>CAVPWB010000016.1:0-84020 GCA_963709335.1 uncultured Pseudomonadota bacterium | reverse complement strand
CGAATGCGGCGGGAGCAAAGCTGACGTGGGTGTATGTGACCGATCCAGAGGGGAACGTACTGGAGTTGCAATCGCGGTCGAAGTAGCGTGGCCGAACGCTGCGAAGTTGCGGAATCGGATTGCGCTTTATCTCAACCGAACATGTGCCAGCATTTCATGCACGTCGTAGCGTAGAAAATTCCGTAACTCAATTTTGTTTCGAGGCCGGTCGTATCAGCCAGCGTTGGGTTAGCCAGCGCGGACGCTGGCAACCCAACGGCGCGAGTCGGCCAGGAGCGGACGGGACCGTGCCAAACGGACTTGTTCGGTGTGCCGCCGAGCAGTCGGCATGTTCGGTGGACGGGCGTGCCAATCTTCACCTTCGAGGGCACCAAGGTCCGCGACTTGTTCGTGCTTGGTGACATCCACACGGGCTGATCGGCCGGCTCAACGGCGAGGCTTCAGGTATTCGAATCGGCCGGCATTTGCGCCGGCCGAGTCGCCGATACTTAGTTGCGGGCCACCGAGATAGGTTTACTCGCTCATCCCATTTGTCGGCCAAAGAATTCCTTGGCCTTACTCACCTCAGCATCCCACTTGTTCAATTGCTCGGGGGTCAGAAAGTTCACCAGTTTCTGGCGAAGCTGATCACGATTGGCGGCTACCTGCTTGATTATGTCGGCCTTCGTAGCATTCGGATTGGCTTGCTGGTACTGCTCAACCTTGCCCCGACCCTCGGTCAGGAATGACTCCAATTTGCTTCTTTGGTCGTCGCTCAGTTGCAGGTCGGCGCCAAATCTCTTCAATTCAGCAGCAACCTGATTACGTTGTTCGGGCGTCAGATTCATGGCAATTCTCCCGTCTTGGTTAGGAGGATTCAGGCTTCCGAATCGAATCGCATTCTTCTGATCCGGGTCCATGTGACAAGTGTTGCGAGGGACAGCACCTACGTGTGCTTGTTGTCGCGCTGCCGCCCCGCGCAATTTGAGACCTCTCGCATAGTAAAGTTCCGTCGGAAAAACCCTGACAGGATGCGCGCCAGTTTCCCTTGCCTATCATCTCGTTACGTGCGGCGAAATATCGCTTGCGCCTAGCACTGTAGCCAAAACGTAGCTTCTCTCGGCGTTGGAGGCCTGGCGCAGCAATCGGCGGGGGGCAGGTATCGGCCAAGAACAGCCCTACAGTGAAGTCACCGACAGCGGCCGCTCGATTGCGCTACCGGACCCACAGTAGTCGATCAAATGTAGACTTCCTGGCGATCACTCCAGGGATAGAAAAGCGTGGATCGCGTGCATCGCAGGGACTTCCTGATCACGGCGGGAGCAATTCTTGCCGCGCCGCTCGCCGCCGACGCGCAGCAGGCGGGAAAGGTGCCTCGGATAGGTTTTCTTAGCGTGACGTCCCCTTCCGATAGGCCGCCCCTGCTCGACGCGTTCCGGCAAGGGCTGCGCGAGCTCGGGTGGGTTGAGGGCCAGAATATTGTCATCGACTATCGATATGCGGAGGGTCGGGTCGACCGGCTGCCCGACTTGGCGGCCGAGCTGGTCCGGCTCAAGGTGGACCTCATCGTATCGGGGGGGACGCAAGGAGTGACGGCAGCCAAGAACGCCACCGAGACGATCCCCATCGTCATGATTGCCGTTCGCGATCCTGTTGGCACCGGGCTCATCGCGAGCCTCGCGCGCCCGGGCGGGAACGTCACAGGGGTGTCCGGCTACGCCGGCCTGGAAATCGTCGCCAAACAACTGGAGCTGCTCAAGGAGACCGTCCCCAAGATCCGCCGTGTGGCCATCCTCTCGAACCCGACCAATGCGTACCACCAGCTCGCGATAAGAGAAGTGAACGTCGCGGCCCGGTCGTTGGGAGTGCAGCTTCAACTCCTGGAGGCTCGAGGTCCGAACGAGTTCGACGGCGCATTCGCGGCGATGGCCAAAGAGCGCGTGGGAGCCCTCCTCGTACTGTCAGATGCGATGCTCAACTCCCACCGAACACGGCTCGCAGACCTCGCAGCCAGGAGCCGCCTGCCGGCAGCATACGGCGTCAGGGAGAGTGTGGAGGCCGGGGGTCTCATGTCTTACGGGCCGAGCTTTCTCGATCTCTACCGGCGCAGCGCCGCGTACGTGGACAAGATCCTGAAGGGCGCCAAGCCCGCCGACCTGCCCGTCGAGCAGCCCTCGAAGTTCGAGCTGGTGATCAACCTCAAGACCGCAAGTCCACTCGGGCTAACGATTCCGCCGTCGCTGCTGCAGCGTGCGGACGAGGTGATCCAGTGATGACTCGTTGCGAGTTGGTCGCAGGATCTCCGCGACTCGCCGCAGTCGCCGGTTGACCTCATTCGTTGAGCGTCCTCTTTCGAGAGGAACGTATGTTGACTTGGGGTCGTTAGCGGACATTGCGAGACTCCGACATCGATTGCGATACGGAATCACGAACCGACTACGCTTCATGGCGCAATAGTCGTCCGGCGACGCCGACTGTCGTCAGTGCCGCGTCACGACTTCAGATGCCAAGCCTTCGGGCGCGTGAACGTCTGGATGCCCATCGTCGACAGCGTGAGGCCGATGCCGGAGTGCTTGACACCGGACCACGGCAACCGCGGACTCACGCGGTCGCAGCAGTTCCAGTAGACGCTGCCGGCGGCGACGTGCGACAGCACTCGGCGCGCGCGCGCCGCATCGCCGGTGTACACGCCGGCCGTCAGCCCGTACGCCGTGTCGTTCATCAATTCGACGGCCGCCTCGTCGTCGGCAACCGCCTGCAACCCGATGATCGGACCGAAACTCTCGTCGCGCATCACGAGCATCGAATGGTCGACGTCGGTCAGCACCGTGGGCGCGAACCAGTTGCCCTTGCGCTTGATCGCGGAACCGCCGAGCCGCAGCACGGCGCCCTTCCGGCGCGCATCGGCCACCTGCCGCCGCAGCACGTCGAGTTGCGCACGGCGGGTGATCGCGCCGATGTACGTCGCCTCGTCCATCGGATCGCCGATGCGGTACGACTTCACCTCGGCGACGAATGCCTCGACGAATTGCGGATAGATCGATTCGTGCACGTAGATCCGCTCGACGGAGCAGCACGATTGGCCGGTGTTGTAGAACGCGCCATCGGCCACGGCGGCGGCGGTTGCTTTGACGTCGACGTCGTCGCAGACGTAGACGGGATCCTTGCCGCCGAGCTCGAGCTGGACCTTGATCATCCGCTTCGCAGCACTTGCGGCAATCTTTGCGCCGGTAGCGTACGAGCCGGTGAAGAATACGCCGTCGACCGGTTGTCGCAGCAGCGCCGCACCGGTCGCACCGCCGCCGATGACCGGTACGAACACGTCCTCCGGGATGCCGGCCGCATGCAGCAGATCGGCGATGTGGCGTCCGGTGAGCGTCGCGAATTCCGATGGCTTGTACAGGACGGTGTTGCCGGCCACGAGTGCCGGCACGAACACGTTGCTGCCGACGAAATACGGATAGTTCCACGCGGAGATGTTCGCGACGACGCCGAGCGGCTCGTGCGTGATCCGCTCGTCGAGCTTTTGCGCGGCATCGACGAACACCTTCTGCTCGCGCAGCGCGCGCGCCGATTCGGCGATGAAGAAATCGAGCCGGCCGATCAGTCCCTTCAACTCGTTGCGCGACTGGCGGATGGGCTTGCCGACTTCCTGCGTCAGTGTATTGGCGAGCGCGTCGGTCCGGGCGATGATGAGCTCGCGAAACTTCTCGATCGCGGCGATGCGCCGGCGCATCGGCGTCGCCGCCCAACGGGGTTGCGCGGCACGCGCCGCTGCGTAGCGCGCGGCGACTTCGCGCGGACCGTCGGCGGCAACGCGCAGCACCAGCGCGCCGGTTGCAGGATTGGTGATCGACAGCGTCGTCGTCGGCATTGGCGATCTAGCGCTTCGACTTCCGCGTACGCACGGCGTCGAGGAATTCGTTCAGGATGGGCGAGCCGTCGAGGTGCTCTTCGCCGATGCCCGGCCCGAACATGAATTCCGGATGCCATTGCACGCCGAGAACGTAGCTCGGACCGCGCCAGCGGATCGCCTCCACGATGCCGTCCGGCTCGGCAAGCGCCTCGACGATCATCCCGCGACCGAGCTTGTTCACCGCCTGGTGATGGATCGTGTTGATGACGGCGTCGACGCGGCTCGGATAGAGCTTGGCGAGCTGCGTTCCCGGCACGAACTTCAGCGCATGGAAGTTGCGCTCGTATTTGGCGATGTCGCGATGATCGAGCGCGCCGGGTATCTGTGTGCCGATGTCCTGGTACAGCGTGCCGCCGAACGCGACGTTGATCAGCTGGCAGCCGCGACAGATGCCGAGCACGGGCTTGCCCTTGCCGACGAACGCCTCGAAGAGCTCGATCTCGTAGCGGTCGCGCACGGCGTCGCCGGCCCATGCAGGATCGCGCGGCTGCTCGCCGTACGTCGGCGGCGCGACGTCGGCGCCGCCCTGCAGCACCAGGCCGTCGAGTGCGTCGGCATAGTGGTAGAGCCGCATGTCGCTGCGCTGGATCATTCCCTCGCTTTCGATCGACGGGATCATCATCACGAGGACGTTCTTCGACATGACCCAGTGGGCGACCGATTGCTCGAGGTAATGCAGCGTTTTCGTGAATACACCGCCCAGACTGACCGGATGGTCCGTCGGGTGGTGGATGCGCGCCGACACGCCGATGAGAAGTGGTGCAGCCATGACTAGGCCCTCTACATCGAATCCGCGAAAATGCGCCGGAAATCGTCCGCCGTGCACGGCCGCGGATTGGTCTGGTGGCAGATGTCGGCCGTCGCGATTTCCACGAGGCGAGGAATGTCGGCCGCGGTCACGCGTCGCGCCGCCGCGTAGTCCGACAGCTTCGCCGGGATCCCGAGCTCGCGTTTCAGTTTCCCGAGCCAGTCGACGAATGCACGGGCGCGCGCCTCCTCACTGCCGGTGTCGCCGCCCGGCACGTGGGCGACGCGCGCGAGCTCGGCCAGTTTCGCGGTTGCCGCCTCCAGGTTGAAGCGCATCACGTGGTCGATCATGATGCCGTTCGCAAGGCCGTGGTGGAGATCGGCGACGGTCGACAGCGCGTGCGCGCACGAGTGGACGGCGCCGAGATCCTTCTGGAACGCGATCGCGCCCATCATCGAGCTCATCAGCATGTCGCCGCGCGCCTTCAGATCGCGCCCGTTGCGCACGGCGATCGGCAGCGCCGCCGCGGCCATGCGCACGCCCTCGACGGCGATGCCATCGCATAGCGGATGCCACGCCGGCGACAGGTACGACTCGACGTTGTGCGTCAACGCGTCCATGCCGGTTGCCGCGGTGATCGCCGGTGGCAGGTCGACCGTCAGCTCGGGATCAGCGAACACGGCCTTCGCAAGCAGTGCGGGCGAGAAGATGATTCTCTTCACGTGCGTCACGTCGTCGGAAATCACCGACGAGCGTCCGACTTCCGAGCCCGTTCCAGCGGTCGTGGGCACGGCGACGAAGTAGGGCAGCGCTTTCGCGATCGATCTGACGTTCGGATGATCCCACGCATATTCGAGGATGTCGCCCGGGTGATCCGCCATCAGCGCGATCGCCTTTGCGACGTCGAGTGCCGCGCCGCCGCCGATGCCGATCACGCTATCGGCCTGGTGCGCGCGGAACGCATCCGCACCCTCCATCACCTGGCTTCGCACCGGATTGCCGCCAATGCCCGAAAAGACTGCATGCTGCACACCGGCGAGCCCGGCGACGAAGCGCGCAAACACCGGCAGTCCGGCCAGCCCGCGATCGGTGACCACGAGCGGACGCGTGCGACCCGCGTCGATGAGGTGGCTCGCAACCTGGCGCGACGCACCGTCGCCGAACAGGATCGCGGTGGGAAAGGCGAACTTGTTGATCAATGGACGGCCCCCACGCTTGCGGCTGGCGCCGCTACGCTGCCCCCGCAGGGGGAGCAAGCAACGGCCTCATCACACGCGAACGAGAGCGGCCGCGAATGCGCGTCGGCCTTCGCCCATGCTCGCGGTCGCGCTCTTCGAGCCTGGGCTTCGCCCCGCTCGCATGGACGTCCTCGGGACGGCCCTTCGGTGCTCATATGATCTCGAAATAGCGCTTGCGTTCCCAATCGGTGACCGCATCGAGCCATTGGCGCCATTCCCAGTCGCGGGTCGCGGCGAAGTGGTCGACGAAATCGTCGCCGAACCAGTCGCGCGCGCGGTCGGAGGCGCGGAAAATCCGGGTCGTCTCGATCAGCGTGCGCGGCGCACGCGGCATGTTCTCCGCGCCGACGTTCGTGCCCTCGATCGGCGGCGCGTCGAGCGTCAGGTTCTTCTCGACGCCGTCGAGTCCCGCGGCAATGCACGCGGCCATCGCGAGGTACGAGTTGACGTCCGAGCCGGGGCAGCGGGTCTCGAGCCGCGTCGACTTCGGCGATCCTGCCAATACGCGAAAGCTCGCGGTCCGGTTGTCGAATCCCCACGTCGGCTTCACCGGCGCCCAGAAGCCGTCGACCAGCCGCTTGTAACTGTTGACGGTCGGCCAGAACATCGGCGCGAACTCGAGCAGCCCCGCGACCTGGCCCGCGAGATAGCTCTCGAACAGCTTGCTCATGCCGCGTCGGCCGTTGGGATCGTGAAAAAGGTTCTTCTTGCCGTCGGACAGCGACTGGTGGCAATGGCCGGAGCAGCCCGGATATTGCTGGCTCCACTTGGCCATGAAGCTCGGCATGATGCCGAAGCGCGCCGCGATTTCCTTCGCACCCGCCTTGAACAGCAATCCGCGGTCAGCCTGCTCCAGCGCCTCCGAGAACATGATGGCCGCTTCGTAGACGCCGGGCCCGGTCTCGGTGTGCAGTCCTTCGATCGGCACGCCGAACGCGGCCATCTCCTCGGACAGCGCCTTGAAATACTCGCGCGAGTGGTGCGCGCGCAGCAGCGAGTAACCGAACATGCCCGGCGTCAATGGCGTCGGCCCGATTCCCTGCTTGTCGGCCCATGATTGCGGCGTCTCGATGAAATTGAACCACTCGAACTCGAGGCCGCACATCGGCATGACACCGAGCTTTTCGGCGCGCTTCAGCACGCGCTTCAGCACCTGCCGGCCGTCGAGCGGAAATGGCGCATCACCGGCGTCGCTGCGGACGATGAACTCGCCGAGGAAGAAATCGACGTTGTCGTCCCACGGCACCTTGCGATGGGTGCCGAGGTCGATGCGCGCGAGCGCGTCGGGAAAGCCCTTGTGCCAGCCGGTGAGTGTCGTGTTGTCGTAGCAAACGTCGTGGCAATCCCATCCGAACACGACGTCGCAGAACCCGAATCCCGATTCGATCGCCGACTCGAACTTGTCCTTGTGGAGGTATTTACCTCGCAGGATGCCGTCGATGTCGGCTACGGCCACCCTGACGCGGTTGCCCGGCGACTTGCGAACGGCCGCCAGCGTTTCGGCGGCGACGGCGGGCACAGGCATGTGAATGGCTCCTTGACGAGGCGAGGGTCACGAAGGCAGCGCCCGCGTCGCCGATGGACGACAATCGCGGCGCCTTGGATGCGCGATACGTGGGCGGCATTCTAGCGCAGCGCCACAGGGGGTACGGTGCGCCGACTGTCAGAATGCGCCGTCCGAACCTCGAGTATCGACGTGCCCAACCTCGCAATTTCTGCGCTGCGCAACCGGACGTGATAACCGGACGCCTGTCACCTCGAGCGGCGCGTGCGTCGCTGCATGCGGCCGTCGCGCTGTTCGGCTTTGCCGCACTTTTCGGCAAATGGATCGCGCTTCCTGCGACGGCGATCGTGCTCGGACGCACGATAATCGCTGCGCTCACGCTCGCGGCGCTGCTCCTCCTGCGCCGTGAGCACGTGGGTCGTCCCGACCGGCGCGCGGCCATCAACGGCGCGATCCTCGCGCTGCACTGGGTTGCGTTCTTTGCCGCCGTGCAGGTATCGAATGTCGCGGTCGGTCTGCTGGGCTATGCCAGTTTCCCGCTGTTCGTGCTGATGCTCGAACGACGGCTTTTAGCAGGCGATCGCGTCGAGCGCGCGACGGCCGTGCTGGCCGTGGTGGGTCTCGTGGCGCTCGTGCCCGAATTCGCGTGGTCGAGCGGCGTCGTCCGCGGGCTCGCGCTCGGAATCCTGTCCGCGTTTACGTTTGCGCTGCTCGCCGTGCGCAACCGGGCCTTGGTCGAGCAGCTGGCGCCGAGCCGAATCGCGTTGTGGCAGAACGCGTTCGCCGCGCTGTGCCTTGCACCGATCGTCGCGTTCAACGGCCCTTCGCTGTCCGTGACGATGACGGACGTCGGGTTGCTGCTCGTCCTCGGCGTTGCGTGCACGGGCGTTGCACACACGCTGTTCATCGCCAGCCTGCAGCGCGTTTCGGCGCACACGGCAGCTGTCGTGGCTGCGCTCGAGCCGGTCTACGGCATCGCGCTCGCCGCTGCACTGCTGAACGAGATTCCGTCGGCGCGCACACTTGCTGGCGGCGCACTGATCGTCGCCGCGGCCATCATGGCCTCGCGCCGGATCGCGTGATACGCTCCTGCGGCATGAATACAGGTTTCGACGCAGCAATCGCACGCGCATGATCGTCGTCGTCATGGGCGTATCGGGCTGCGGCAAGTCCACGGTCGGCGCGGCGCTCGCACACGCGCTCGGCTGGCCGTTTCTCGATGCCGACGATTTCCATCCGCCGGCGAACGTCGCGAAGATGGCCGCCGGCACACCGCTGACGGACGACGATCGCTGGCCGTGGCTCGACCGCATAGTCGATGCACTGCGGCAGACCACTGCCGCCTCCGGTAACGCCGTGCTCGCGTGCTCCGCGCTGCGCGAGAGCTATCGTGCGCGGCTCGCGCTCGCAGGCGTGATCCGCTTCGTCCATCTGCGCGGCGACCACGCGATCATTGCGCAACGCCTCGCGCAGCGGCGCCATCGCTACATGCCGGCGACGCTGCTCGCGAGCCAGTTCGCCACGCTGGAAGTGCCGCGCGACGCGATCGACATCGCCGTCGACCAGACCGTCGATGCGCAGGTTGCCGCCATCGTTGCAGCCCTTGCGCACACGGTGACCGACCGCGGACGCGCTTCGCTCGCAGCCTCGCCGCCACGCGACGCTGCTGCAGCGGCCGAGTAACGATGACGGAGCGTTCACGCTATCGTCCGGCGACCGAGGTTGCGCATGCCGGACGCGATCCGCGCCGTTATCTCGGCGCGGTCAACACGCCGGTGTTTCGCGCGTCGACGATCCTGCTGCCGACGATGGCCGACCTCGAGCGCGCGTCGCGCGGCGAGTATCCGGGCCTGTCGTATGGACTGCACGGACTGCCGACCGTAACGGATTTTCAGCGCGCGCTCGCAGTCCTCGAAGGCGGGCACGCCGCGCTCGCCGTTCCGTCGGGCCTGACAGCGACGACGCTGCCGCTGCTGGCGTTGCTCAAGCCCGGCGATCACCTGCTCGTGACCGACGCCGTCTACGGTCCGACGCGCCGATTCTGCGACAACCACCTGCGGCGCCTCGGCATCGACGTCGGCTACTACGATCCATTGGCGGGTGCTGCGATCGTCGATGCCTTTCGTCCGAACACGAAGCTGGTGTTCGCCGAATCGCCGGGGTCGCTGACGTTCGAGGTGCAGGACATCCGCGCGATCGCCGATGCCGCGCACGAACGCGGCGTGCGGGTCGTGCTCGACAACACGTGGGCAACACCGCTTGGCTTCCGTGCGTTCGATCACGGCGTCGACGTGTCGGTGCATGCGGCGACCAAATACATCGGCGGTCATTCGGACGTGCTGCTCGGCGCGATCGTCGCGAACGCCGACACGTTTCCGGCGCTGCATCGCTTGTGGACCGACATGGGCGTCACACCATCGTCGGACGATTGCTTCCTGGGGCTTCGCGGGTTACGCACGCTTGGCGTGCGGATGCAGCGGCACGAGGCAAGCGCGCGCGAAATCGCCACCTGGCTGGTGGCGCGGCCCGAAGTGCGCGAAGTGCTCTATCCGGCGCTGCCCGGTGATCGCGGGCATGCGCTGTGGAAGCGCGATTTTCGCGGCGCGTCGGGCCTGTTCGGCGTCGTGCTGCAGCCGGTCGACGGGGCTGCCATCGGTCGCATGCTCGACGGCATGCGGATCTTCGGCATGGGCTGGAGCTGGGGCGGCTTCGAAAGCCTGCTGATCCCGACGTGGCCCGAGCGGGCGCGCACGGTCACCCGCTGGAGCCCGGGCGGCCCGTCGCTACGCGTGCACGTCGGCCTCGAGGACCCGCAGGACTTGATCGAGGATCTGGACGCCGGCTTCGCGCGATTACGCGGTTAGGCTCTAGTCTGCCTGTGATCCGCTGCGCGCCTTGAACCACTCGGCCAGCGAGGGCGCGAGGATCTTCTGCGCCTTGCTGCCGACGAACGTGCCGATGTGCCCGCCGGGTACGGCAATCTCGGTGTAGTCCTTCGTGCCGAAATGTCCGCCGACGCCCTTGGAGCACGACACGGGGATGATCGTGTCGCCGGTTGCGTAAATGTTGAGCACCGGCATCGTGATGTTGCGCAAATCGACGGTGCGCTCGCCGAGCACGAGCTCGTTCCTGATCAGCTTGTTGTCCTGGTAGAGGTCCTTGAACCACTGCCGCAGGACCTCGCCCGGATGGTCGGGGCGGTCGGCGATCCAGCGCTCCATCCGCAGGAAATTGAGCAGCTTCGCTTCGTCGCCCATCACGTCGATCAGGTCGATCGTGTACTTCGTGAAGTTCGACACGGGGTTCATCATCAGGAACGCGAAGCCGACCATGCTGCCCGGAGCGGTTCCATACGCCTCGACGAGTGCGTCGATGTCGTCGTGCGTCAGCGCGCGCGCCCACCGGTTCATGTAGCCGGAGCCGGTTTGCGGGTCGTTCTTGTCGCCGTGGAAATCGATCGGCGTGACCGTGAACGCGACGGCGCGGACCTTCTCCGGAAATAGCGCCGCGTAGCACGCAGTGAACACGCCGCCCTGGCAGATGCCGAGCATGTTGATCGTTTCCTGCTCCGACCGCTCGCGGATCACGTCGACACAATGATCGAGATACCCTGACACGTAATCGTCGATCGTCAGCCAGCGCTGGGCGCGCGACGGCATGCCCCAGTCGATGAAATAGACGTCGAACCCTTCCGCCAGCAGCTTGCGCACGAGCGAGCGGTCGGCTTCGAGGTCGATCATCTGGAAGCGCCCGACGAGCGCGTAGGTGATCAGCACCGGCACGGCATGCGGCTTGTCCACGACGGGCTTGCATCGGTAAAGACGAACCATGTCCTCGCGCCACACTTCGTCGCGCGGCACGGTGGCGATTGCGAGATCCTCTTCCGAGATCTCGGCAAGCCGGCGCAGGCCGCCGCCGATCTTCGCCCGGGCGGCCTCGAGTTCCTTCGCCATCGTCACCGGCGTGATCGCGATGGCCGACGCGGCGCGCGACGCGAGCATCGCGTTGTCAGTGGGTGTGGTCATTTTGTCGTCGGTCGTTTCGTCCCGCGTGCGCGGGGCCTGGTGGATGCCGCTGCGGCTGCCGGCGCGCGCATCGATCGCAGCTCCCGCTTCAGCGACTGGATTTCGCGATAGGCATCGTCGAGATCGCGTCGCGTCGCCATGTCGAGCGTATCGGCGATGATCGACGCGAACCCCTGCATCTGCCGGCGATAGTTGAGGCCCGCGCGCGTCACGGCCGCCGTAGCCTCGAGCCCGCGCTCGGACTGCAGGCTCTCGTGCACGGCCTCTTCGGTGGCCACCGCCCACATCCGCATCAACGCGAGCACGCTGTCGACGCGTTCGTTCTTCTGCGCCATGTCGGCAAGGCGCTTCAGCAATCGCTGCAGTCCGACGGTCAGCGCCGATTGCACGAGCATCCCGTACGCGGCGCGCGCCTCGTTCTGCGCGATCGCGGCGGCCATGATCTGCTGACCCGACGTTTGCAGCTTGCGCACGGGGCCAAGACCCAGCGCATCGCTCAATGCACCGAACGTGCGGTCTAGCGCGGTCGTGTACGCCTGCGACGCGCCACCGACCATCTGGCTGCCGAGGTCGGTCCAGGCTTTCTGCATCTGCTGCATCGGCAGCCACGCGGCGGCAGGCGACGCCGGCATTGCATTGCCGGTGGCCGCAGCCATCATCGCCGGCGTGAACGGCATCGTCATCCAGGGTATCGCCATCGCGGCGGCGGACGGCCCCGTGGCCGCGGCCTGCGGTTGCGCGGTGGCGAAGCCCGGCATCATCGCGGCCCACTGCGCGAGGAGCCCCGGCGCACCTGCCGCCTGCAGCATTGGCGCATACGACTGAGCGATGCTCTGCAGCGCGTCGCTCGTCATCGTGGCGGCCTTCGCCACCTGGTCGGCGGGAAAAGGCAATGCCGATGCGGTCCCGTTGGCCTGCGCGGACGGCTTGACTGCAGCGCCCATCTGCGCGAAGAACTGCGGCAGCATGCCGAGCCAGTAGTCGTACACGGTCTGCGCGCCGGCAGCGCCGGGGATCATAGCGTGTTCACCAGGTGGCCGCCGTCGACGACGAGGATCATGCCCGTCATGTACGAGCCGGCATCGGACGCGAGCAGCAACAGCGCGCCGTCGAGCTCCTCGGGCTTGCCGATCCGGCGCTGCGGCACGCGCTTGATCAGCGCCTGGCCGGGTTCGCTGGCAAAGAACTCGCGGTTGATGCCGGTCTCGATGTAACCGGGCGCGAGCGCGTTGACGCGGATCCGGTGGCGCGCGAGCTCGAGCGCCATCGCTTTGGTCAGCTGGACGATCGCGCCCTTCGATGCCGCGTAGCTTGGCACCTGCGCGGACACGCGCAAGCCGAGTATCGAGCCGATGTTCACGATGCTGCCACCCTGCTGGTGCTGGACCATGTGCCGCGCCGCCGTCTGCGCGACGCGCCAGGCACCGTTCAGGTTGACCTCGATCACCTGCTGCCAGTCTTCCTCGGTCTGCTCGAGCAGCGGCTTGGTGACGGCAACGCCGGCATTGTTGATGACGACGGTGATCGGGCCGAGCGCTGCGGCCGCCTGGTCGAACGCCGCGGCGACGCTCGCAGCATCCGTGACGTCGAGCGCGACGGACTCGACCTTGACGCCGTGGCGCATCAGCGAGTCCTGTACCGGTCGCAGCGATTCGACGCGACGCGCCGCGATCGCGACATTCGCGCCTGCCGCGGCCAGTGTTTCGGCGAAATGACTGCCGAGGCCACCGTTGGCACCGGTGACCAATGCGTTGCGCCCGGTCAGTTTGAGTTCCATCGATTCGCCTGTCGTCGGATGAAGAGGCCGCTACGTGCGCAGCGCCTTCGGATTGGAGATGGCCACCCAGTCGGCCGCCGTGTGCGCGAGCGCACTGCCCACTGCGGACTCGTGCGCGTCGAAGCGCCCGGCGCGAATCGCCGCGCAGATGACCTTGCGCAGTGCGGGCACGTCGCTCGTCGGCGGGTCGCCGCTGCTCTCGGCTGCGTCGCGGGGGAAGAGCGCAAGCAGGTTGCGTAGCCGCGCAGCTTCGTTGCGCGAGGCATCGGTGCCGAGTCGATGCTCGCGTGCAGCGATGGCCATGCCGTTGGCGATCATCAGCGCCGCATACCGGCGCTCGCCCGACAGCGCGGGCAGCAGGTCGCGCAGCAGTGCCTCGCGCGCCGTGGTCATCAGGTCGGCGGCATCGGATATGTCTCTCATGCGCCGCTCCTCGTGATCAACTGCAGTACCTCGTATTCGAGCTCGTGAACGATGCGGCCGGTCAGCGCCAGCTCGAGCGAGCGCTCGCCGCCGCCCATGTGCCGCTGCGCCTGTTGCAGCGCGATGATCGCCCAGCGCAGGTGCGCCATCACCTGCCAATAGTCGAGGTCGGTCCGCGAAACGGCAACACCGCCGGCGGACTCGTAGCCCTGCAGTAGCGGCTCGATGGGTGCGATGCCGCCGGCTTCGCGCTCGACGCCGCTGAAGCGCCAGCAGCGCGCCGTCAGCCAGCCGATATCTTCGCGCGGATCGCCCCAGCCGGCGAACTCCCAGTCGAGCACCCCGGCGAGCCGGCCTTCGTCGACGAGGTAGTTGCCGGTGCGGTAGTCGCGATGAATCAGCGCAATGTCGAACGTGGCGGGCGCATGCCGCTCGCACCAGCGCAAACCCCATTCGAGCGCCGGATAAGCGTCGTCGAGCTTGTCAAGCCAGCTCCGATACTCGGCAATCGTCGCGAGCGCCGGATGCGTGGGGGGCGGGGCGATCGCGTCGAGTTCGCCGTCACCGGCCGCCGCCGGAGTGTCCGTGAACGCATGCGCGGCGCGCTTTATCGCGTCGCTCCACGGCGGACGGATCGCATGAATGCGAGCGAGGTTCGCACCCAGTTCGCGGGCGAGCGCTGCACCGTCGGGAACCAGCGCGGGCTCGCGCGTGAGCCGGTGACCCTGCGCGACGCCCGGGAGTCGCTTCATGATGAAGAACTCGCGCCCGAGCACCGTGGTGTCGCGGCACAGGAACAGCGGCTTCGGCGCGGTGACACCCGCCGCATGCGCGACGCGCAACACGGCGAATTCCTGCGCACGGCTCAAGCTTGCCGCCACGCCCGTTGGCGCATCGGTGCGCAGCACGAACGCGTGCTCGCCCTGCCATGGCCCGCCGCGGATGTCGACGTCGAGCAGGAAATTGTCCTGGATCGCGCCACCGGGCAGCCTTTCGTAGCGGGCAACGCGCACGTCCTGTGCGCGAGTCGCGCGCGCAAGCCAGCGCGCGAGTGCGGTCGTTGCGGGAGTCTCCACCGTGTCGCCCAGCGTATCTTCCTTCGTCAATTCATTTTTCCTTTGAGGATGCGTTTGGCAATGCTCCAGCGATGGACCTCGGAGGGTCCGTCGTAGATACGGAATGCGCGCAGGTCGGCGAAGATGCGGGCGACGATCGTTTCATCGGTGACACCTTGCCCGCCGAGCACCTGTACGCAGCGATCGACGACGCGCCACGTCGCCTCCGACACGATGACCTTGGCGCGGCTCGATTCGTGGCGCGCGAGCTTGCCCTGGTCGAGCACCCACGCGCAGTGCAGCGTCACAAGGCGTGCGACGTGCAAGTCCATCTCGTTGTCGGCAAGCATGAAGCCGACGCCTTCGTGCTCGCCGATCGCCTTGCCGAATGCGTGCCGCCGGCGAGCGTAGTCGGTGGCGATGTCATGTGCGCGCCGCGCGGCCCCCAGCCACCGCATGCAATGCGTGAGCCGGGCAGGGGACAGGCGCACCTGCGCATACTGGAAACCCTTGCCCACCTCGCCCAGGATGTCCGCCGCCGCGACACGCACGTCCTCGAACCGCACGACACCGTGGCCGCCCGGAAAGCACGAATCGAGGCTGCCCATCGACCGCTCGACCACGATGCCGGACGTATTCATGTCGGCCAGGAACATCGTGGCGCCTTCGCCTTCGGCGTTGGCCATGATGATCGTGAACGCCGCGCCATCGGCGCCGGTGATGAACCACTTGCCGCCGTTGATGACGAAGTGATCGCCGTCGCGGCGTGCGGTGGTCGTGAGCATCGATGGGTCGGAGCCGGCGCCCGGCGGGGGCTCGGTCATGCAGAAGCACGACCGGATCGCGGCGCTTGCGAGCGGACGCAGCCACCGCTCCTTCTGCTCAGGAGTCGCAACCGCTTCGAGCAGATGCATGTTGCCTTCGTCGGGCGCGAACACATTGAGCGCGAGCGGTCCGAGCGGCGAATAGCCGGCCTCCTCGAACGCGATCGCGCGCCCGACATGGCTTAGCGCAAGTCCGCCGTACTCGTGCGACACGTGCGGTGACAGCAGCCCGGCCGCGCGGGCCTTCGTGGTCAGCTCGCGGCGCAGCTCCTCCGTCGGGCCGTGCGGCGTCCGCCGGGGATCGCTCTCCAGCGGGATGATGTCGTCCGCGATGAACGTGCGAATGCGCGCCTGCAGTGCCTGCAGATCGGCACCGAGGTCGAAATCGATTGCCATGTCCCGATTCAGGGTCCCGGACTTCAGATATCGAAGAACACGGTTTCCTGTGGTCCTTGCAGCTGGATGTCGAATCGATAGACGGCAGCGCCGTCGCGCAGCGCTGACTCGCGCTGGCCGATCAGCGTCTGGCGGCGTACTTCCCACTCGATCAGGTTCAGCACCGGATCGGCTGCGTTGGCGTCCTTCTCGTCCGAAAAGTACATGCGCGTATTCAGCCCGATGTTGATGCCGCGCGCGACGATCCACAGGCTCACATGCGGCGCCATCGCGCGCCCGCCGCGGCCCTCGACCGATCCGGGCTTTATCGTGTCGAACGACCACATGCCGGTCTTGAAGTCGGAGCAGGCGCGGCCCCAGCCGCGAAACGTCGGGTCGAGCGGCTTGTCCTGTGCGTCGGCCGGATGGTTGTACTTGCCGGCTGCATTCGCCTGCCAGAGCTCGACCAGTACATCGCGCACGGGTGTTCCGGATCCGTCGGTGACGCGTCCCTCGATGCGGATGCGCTCGCCTTGCGTGCCGGGTCCGACGAGCACGTTCGAGAAGTTCTTTTCGAAGATGTCGAAGCCGGCCTGTTGCGGTGCCAGGCCGATGTGCACGTACGGACCGGCCGTCTGCGACGCCGATTCCTTCAGGTAGATCGCCTCGTTGACCGTTCTCATGTCACTCCCGCTGCATCGCAGGCTGCCCCTGCACGCGATTCTCGAACCATGTCGCGCGGGCGCCGCGCAGCACGATGTCGAACCGGTATGCGAGGCTGTCGAGCGGGACACCGGCGTTGCGATCGAGCACGGCGATCAGTTGGCGGATCGCCGCCTCGCTCGGGATCGTCCGCACGATCGGACACTGCGCGATCAACGGATCCGCCTCGAAATACATCTGGGTGATCAGCCGCTGCACCCAGCCGGTGCCGGATACCGAATAGTGGATATGCGCGGGTCGCCAGTCGTTGACGCTGTTGCGCCATGGATACGGACCGGGTTTGATCGTCCGGTAGACGTAGTGGCCGTCGCGATCCGTCAGCGTGCGCCCGCAGCCGCCGAAATTCGGATCGACCGGCGCAATGTAGTGGTCGTTGCGATGACGATAGCGGCCGCCTGCGTTGGCCTGCCACACTTCGACCAGCGCATTCGGCACGCCGCGTCCGAACTCGTCGAGCACATGCCCGTGGACGATGATCCGTTCGCCGATCGGCAGGCCGCCCTTCGAATAGTTGAGGATCAGGTCGTGGTCGAGCTCGCCGAGCTCGTCGGCCTTGAACACCGGCGCGGTAATCTCCGACAGCGAATTCTGCAGCGAGATGAGTGCGTTGCGCGGCGAGCGGAGCACGCTCGTCTTGTACGTCGGTGCGAATGCGGGCGGATGCTGCGTGCGATCGCGCGCGTTGAACTCGCCGCCCGTGTGTCGTTCGTTTGCCATGCCCGTCAAGCCTTCTCGCCGCGGGTGTTCTCGGCGCCCACGGGTGCGTGAAGTGTCTCTTCCTCGATCGGAACCTTGAGCGCGTTCAGCACGCGCGGCACCATGGCGTAAAAGCCGGCCGTCAACGCGAGTTCGATGATCTCGCTCGGCGCGAAGTGCTTCGCGAGTCCCGCATAGACGTCGTCCGACACGTTGCCGTGCATCATCGCTTCGGTCAGCGCCAGCGCTGCGCATTCGGCATCGGTGAATCGCGGCGACTCGCGCCAGAAGAACAAGTCCTCGATCTGCTCCGGCGGAACGCCTTGCTGCCGCGCCCAGCGCCGATGCTGATGCCATTCGTAGGCGGAGCCTTCGAGCTGCGCGCCGCGCAGGATCATGAGCTCGCGGAGGCTCCGCGACGTCGTGCAGTCGCGCCGCAGCGTGTAGGCGAATTCGATCCACGCCGACAGCAGGTTGGCATGATGGCCGAGCACGCGATAGAGGTTGAGGAACTCGCCGTTGAGCTCGCGGATGCGTTTCTTGTTGCGCTCGTCGATCTCCTTCAGCGGCAGCCGTGGCTTGATTTTCGGCGCGGCTTTCTGCTTCGCGGGCGAGCGTTCCTTGTCCTGCGCTTCCATCGATCTTCTCCCGTGCGGTGCGGTGCGACGCTACGCGGCGCGCAGCCGGTCGCGCAGCTCTTTCTTCTGTACTTTGCCGGTGGCCGTTTTCGGCAGCGGCCCGAAAATGACTCGCTTGGGTGCCTTGAAGCGTGCGAGCTGCTTGCGGACGTGATCGATCAGCTCGGCATCCGTCGCTGTGGCCCCTTCCTTCAGCGTGACGAACGCGACCGGAACCTCGCCCCATTTCTCGTCGGGTGCGGCAACGACGGCCACTTCGAGTACCGCATCGTGCGACGTGAGCGCATGCTCGATCTCGACCGACGAGATGTTCTCGCCACCCGAGATGATGATGTCCTTCGCACGATCGCGCAATTCGATGTAGCCGTCGTCGTACATCACGCCGAGGTCGCCGGTCCGGAACCATCCATCGGGACAGCTCTGGCGTGTCGTTTCCTCGTCGTTGTAGTAGCCGAGCATCACGTTATTGCCGCGGATCGCGATCTCGCCCATCGTCTCGCCGTCGCGCGGGACGTCGGCACCGGCGTCGTCGACAATGCGGATCGGTTGCCCGATCACATTGTTGACACCCTGCCGCGACTTGAGCCGCGCCTGCTCGGGAATCGGCAGCGCGTTCCACTCGCTGCGCCAGTCGCAGATGACCGAGGGACCATACGTCTCGGTCAGGCCGTAGAGATGCGTGATGTCCATGCCGAGCTCGGCGAGCCGCTCGAGCAGCGCCGGCGTGGGGGGCGCACCGCCGGTGCCGATGCGCACCGGGCGCGGCAGCTTGGATGCACCCGGATCCCAGATCGTCATCGTCAGCACCGTCGGCGCCGCGCAGAAATGCGTGACACCGGATTCGCGCATGTGTCTCCAGATCGAGCTCGCATCGAGCTTCGGAAGGCACAGGTGCATGCCGCCGGTCGCCGTCACCGCCCACGGGAAGCACCAGCCGTTGCAATGGAACATCGGCAGGGTCCACAGGTGCACGGAGTCGCTGGTCAGCCCCATGTGAACCGCCATCGCGAGCGCCTGCAGGTACGCACCGCGATGGTGGTACATCACGCCCTTCGGCCGCGCGGTCGTGCCGCTCGTGTAGTTGATCGCGAGCATTCCGCGCTCGTCGGCAACCGGGTGCAGCAGCGGCTTGCCGTCGGCGATCAACCCTTCGAGCTCGTCATTCGCGCCGCTCGCGCGGATGAGCCGCAGCGATTTTCCGACCTGCGCGCCGGCTGCCGTCGCTGCCTTGGCGAATTCGTCGTCGTATATCAGCACCGACGAGCCGGAGTGCTGCAGGATGAACGCCATGTCGGCGGGCGTGATCCTCGTATTGAGGGCCACCAGGACACCGCCGGAGAATGGCACGGCGTAGTGGGCGGCGAGCATCACGTGCGAATTGCCCGCGAGCAGCGCGACGCGATCGCCGGGCTGCACCCCGATGGCACGAAGCGCGCCCGCGAAGCGCAGGCAGCGTTCCAGGAATTCCCCGTAGGCGAATTTGATGTCTCCATCGACAACGCCTATGCGGTCGGGAAACACGTTCGCCGATCGATGGAGGAACGCGGTGGGGGTCAGCGGCTCGTAATTGAACTCGCGTCGCATTTTAGGCGACTCCTGAACGGGCAAGGGCCTGCGATGACAGGGACCGCCATTGGCCGCAAGGGGCAATAGCGGGGCTTCGTGGCCGCGTACTCACCATTTCGTACATTTTGTGCGATGATGGGAGTAGCGGCGGTTTCAGTCAAGGGTGCGCGTCGTGCGTGCGGTCATTGCCCCGGCAGTGCCGATGAATCGCAGCAACCGATTCCTGCTACCGTTGTTTCAGCCGGTGAATGATGAAGTCCGCCACCAGCTTGCGATGCGTGCGCCGCAGGGCTGGCGACAAGAAATCACGGCGGAAGATCGTGCCGAACGTGTGCAGATTGGATACGTGGAAGAAGCACAGTGCGCTCATCAGCATATGCACGTCGACCGCCTGCACTTTCGCGACGAAGCGTCCTTCGCGGCGCCCGCGTTTCAGGATCGCGTCGATCGTGTCGATGATCCGTGCGTTCACGGAGCGGATGACGGCGGACTTGCGGAGGTGCTTCGCATGGTGAATGTTCTCGACCGCCACGAGGCGCACGAATTCGGGGTTGGCGTGATCGTAGTCGAACGTGAACTCGGCAAGGCGCCGGATCGCCTGCTCGGGCGGGAGCGCCTCGAGGCCGAGTGCCGCTTCGTGATCGCGGATACGCGCGTACTGGTCTTCGAGCACGGCAATGTATAGCTGCTCCTTGCCACCGAAGTAATAGTAGATCATCCGCTTCGTCGTCGACGTCCTTGCGGCAATGGCATCGATCCTCGCCCCGTTGTATCCGTTGCGCGCGAATTCGCGCGTGGCGACCGAAAGGATGTTGCCGCGCGTCTTTTGGGCGTCGTACTTCTTGCGGGCTGCGCGCTTCGGGGACGCGGCGCGCTCGCGGGTTCGTGGTCCGGCTGGTTGTTTTTTTGGGGACACGATGGCGGGAATCATAGACACCGCGGCCGCGGTGTCAACCTCAAAGGTTCACTTGCGATACGGAGATCGACGATGATCAGTGGCAAGACGACGGTGATCGCGCACCTCGGATATCCGACGGAAGCGTTCAAGGCACCGATGATCTACAACCCCTGGTTCGACCACGCAGGCATCGACGCGGTCGTGATCCCGATGGGTGTCAAGGTCGACGACTACGCGGCATTCCTGCGACCGCTGTTCACGATGACCAATCTGCGCGGCGCGCTCGTGACGATGCCGCACAAGGTGTCGACGGTGGCAATGCTGGACGAGGTCACGCCTACGGCGCGAATTGCCGGCGCGTGCAATGCGATCCTCAAGCGGCCTGACGGATCGCTGCTGGGCGACATGTTCGACGGCGCAGGGTTCGTGCGCGGCGTCGCGCGCAAGGGCAAGGTATTGGCAGGTGCGCGTGCGCTCGTCGTGGGGGCGGGCGGCGTCGGATCGGCTATCGCTGCGTCGCTCGCCGCGGCGGGGATCGCCGGTATCGGGCTGTTCGACGCGCACGGAACGGCGGCCGACGCGCTCGGCAACCGGCTGAAGGAGCACTATCCCAAACTCGCCGTTCGCACCGGCTCGAACGATCCGGAGGGCTACGACGTCGTCGTCAACGCGACGCCGCTCGGAATGAAGCCGGGCGATCCGCTTCCTGTCGACGTCGCCAAGATCGCGCCGAACACCTTCGTGGGCGAAGTCGTGATGAAGGAGGAATACACGCCGTTCCTGCGCGCAGCGATGGAGAAGGGTTGCCCGATCCAGGTCGGTACCGACATGCTGTTCGAGCAGATTCCCGCGTACCTGGAGTTTTTCGGATTCAAGTCGACCACCCCCGAGCAACTGCGCGAGCTGTCGCAGATCAAGTACCAGTGATTGCGCAACGGCGCGCGAAAAAAGGGGTCGCATAGTTTCGCAGCAGGGTCCATTCGTAACGCATCATTCGGAGGAGTCTCAAATGGCGAGCACCGCAATGGAACACGAGCCGCACGGCGCGCACCAGACGAGGAAGGCGACCGCGAGCGGCTGGATCGGCTCGGCGCTGGAGTACTACGACTTCTTCATCTACGCCACGGCGGCGTCGCTGATATTTCCGCAGCTCTTCTTTCCGAAGGGCGATCCGACGGTCGCGATCGTCGCGTCGCTCGCAACGTACGGCGTGGGCTATGTCGCGCGGCCGATCGGCGCGTTCTTCCTGGGACACTGGGGCGACACGCACGGACGCAAGACCGTGCTGCTGATCTGCATGTTCCTGATGGGGATCTCGACGATGGGGGTAGGCCTGCTGCCGACCTATGCGCAGGTCGGCTGGTGGGCGCCGTTCACTGCTCGTCGTGCTGCGGCTGATCCAGGGCTTCGCGGTGGCCGGCGAAATTTCAGGCGCGAGCTCGATGATCCTCGAGCATGCGCCGTTCGGACGGCGCGGCTTCTTCGCGAGCTTCACGCTGCAGGGCGTGCAGGCCGGGCAGATCCTCGCCGCGGCGGTCTTCCTGCCGCTTGCGCACTTCATGAACCCCGAGTCGTTCAATTCGTGGGGCTGGCGCATTCCGTTCCTGGCCAGCGTCGTCGTCATCATCGCCGGCTACATCATCCGCCGCGAAGTCGACGAGACGCCTGCGTTCGCGGAAGAATGCGAGCATCACGAGGTGCCGAAGGCGCCGATCGTCCAGGCGATCAGGGATAGCTGGGGCGACATGCTGCGCGTCATCTGCATGGCGCTGATGAACGTCATTCCTGTCGTCACGACGATCTTCGGCGCGGCCTACGCGGTGCAACCCGGGTATGGCATCAACTTCGAGAAGGACCTGTACCTGTGGATCCCGGTGCTCGGCAACATCGTCGCCGTCATCGTCATTCCATTCGTCGGCAATCTCTCGGACAAGATCGGGCGCAAGCCGCCGCTGATCGTTGGCGCTCTCGTGTCGGGCTTGCTGTCGTTCGGCTACCTGTACGCAATCAGCATCCACAACGTGCCGATGGCGATCGTCATGTCGCTGCTGATGTGGGGCGTCGTCTACCAGGGCTACAACGCCGTTTTCCCGAGCTTCTATCCGGAGCTGTTCCCGACCCGCACCCGGGTTTCCGGCATGGCGATCTCGCAGAACATCGGCACCGCCGTCACCGCATTGCTGCCGGCGCTGTTCGTCGCCGTGGCGCCGCCCGGCGCGACCGACATCCCGATGAAGATCGGCTCGATCACGCTGCTGATCACGATCGTCGCGGCGATCGCCGCGTGGAGCGCACGGGAAACGTATCGCGTGCACCTGAACGATCTCGGGAAGGCCAACGCCGAGCCCGTGCCCAAGCCGGAATACGACCGGCTGCGGGAACAGACGATCACGGACGCCCGCCTGGCGAAGGCGTAGCACCCAACCTGCATCGGCCGCGCGTCCCGGATGCGACCGGGCGCGCGGCCATTGCGTTACGCGCGCTTTTGCGTGGCAACGCCGAACAGCGCCGTGGCTGCGCCGCGCACCGCGGCACGCGTGCTGGCGGCAAGGCGAAGCGTGAACTCGCCGAGCGCCATCGCCCGCTCCATGCGGGCCTTCGCGAGCGTCCACTCGTAGTGGCTCATCCCATGCTCGACGGCGGGATCGATTGCGCTCACACGTTCAATGACAAGAGGGTTCTGCATGATCGGTACTCCTTCTTCGGTTTTCGGCGACAGCAGCATTACATCGCCTTGCACCGAAGATAGGGCCGATCTCCAACCGATGCCAATCGTATTGTTGGATGCGGGCCATCGGGCCGCGTTATGCGCAGCCATCGGCATTTCCGATGGCCGACCTCCGGATTATCGATGTGCGACCGGCTCGTCGAGCCCGAGATAGACAGCCTTGACGCGCGGATCGGCCTTGATGTCGGCGGGTGCGCCCTGTGCAATCAACGCCCCGCGATCGAGCACGAGCACGCGATCGGCAAACCCGAACACGATGTCCATGTCGTGCTCGGTGAAGAGCACGGCGACGTTGTCGCGCTCGGCGAGTCCGGTCGCAAGCTCCATCAGGTCGCGGCGCGATCGCGGCGTCATGCCTGCCGTCGGCTCGTCCATCAGCAACAGCCGAGGCGTTAGCGCCAGCGCCATCGCGAGCTCGAGCCGTTTCGCATCGCCGTAGGCGAGCGCTGCGCAGTGGGCGTCGGCGAGATCGTCGATGCGCAGCCGGACGAGCAGCGCGTCGATCGCTGCGGAACGCGTCGTCAGCATCGGGGCCACGGCCGCGCGGTCGTGCCGTTCGCGCGCGACGAGCGCCAGCGCAACGCTCTCGCGCACCGTCATCGATGCGAACGTCGCCGCGACCTGGAACGTGCGGCCGACGCCGCGATGCGCGATCGCGTGCGGCGGCTTGCGCAGCAAGGTCCGGCCATCGAAGCGAACGTCGCCGCGATCCGGTGCGAGCTCGCCGTGGATCACGTTGAAGCACGTCGTCTTGCCGGCGCCGTTCGGGCCGATGATCGCGACGGTCTCCCCGGGTGTGACGGTGAACGAGACGTCGCGCAGCGCATGCACGCCGCCGAACGACTTCGACAGCGCGTCGACGACGAGCAGTGGCGCGCTCATCGCGACGCGCGGAGGAGCCGCGGCAGCCATGCCGACGCGGCGCCGCCGATGCCGAACGGAAACACGCTGACGATCAGCAGGATGATGACGCCGACGCCGGCGCGCCAGTACTCGGTCGCGCGCGCCAATGCGTCCTGCAGCCACGTGAACGCCGCAGCACCGAGCAGCGGACCGAACAATGCAGTCTGGCCGCCGAGCAACATCATCACGAGCGCATCGACCGAGCGCGGAATGGCGAGGGCGTCGGGACGCCGTGCCACCTTTCGAATAAGCGTAGAGGCCGCCGGCCAGGCCGGCGAAGCCGCCGGCGAGTGCCAGCGCCTTGATCCGCCGCGCGCGCACGTCGATGCCGGATGCTGCTGCGCGCAGCGGCGAATCGCGGCTGCCGCGCAGCGCATAGCCGAATGGCGTGAACGCCGTGACGGCGAGCGCGACAAGACCGGCCGTCACCGTGCACAGCACGAAATAATAGAATCGCGTCCGATTCGCAAGTGCATCCGGCGGCCAGACGCCCGTGATGCCGTTCGATCCTCCGGTCACCGCATCCCATTGCAGCGCGATCGACCACACGATCTGTGCGAACGCGAGCGTGAGCATCGCAAGGTAGATGCCGGACAGGCGGACGCACAGCGCGCCGAACCCGAGCGCCGCGACGCTCGCCGCTGCCGGCGCGAGCACGAGGGCTGCCACGAACGGGTAATGGTGTGCCGCCGCCAGCGCGCTGGCGTAGGCGCCGATGCCGAAATACGCGGCGTGACCGAACGACGTGATGCCACCGATGCCGGAAATGAGGCGCAGGCTTGCCGTAAACAGCGCGGCGATCAGGATGTCGATCGACAGCACGAGCGCGTACTCGTCGCCTGCGAGCGGCAACAACACGGCAACTGCCGCCAGGACGACCGCTGCCAGCGCATGACGTCGCGTCGGCCGGGCGATCAGCGCACGTTCGAGCGGCACGGTCGTCGTGGCCGGCGGCGCCTGTGGGGTGCCGAACAGTCCCGAGGGGCGCACGAGCAACACGAGCGCCATGACGATGAACTCGATCACCAGCGTGATCTTCGGCATCGCGATCGTGGCGCCGCCGATCGACACGTTGCCCGCGGCGATGCACAGCGCCTTGGTGACGCCGATGACGATCGCGGCGACGAACGCACCGGGTATCGAGCCCAGGCCACCGAGGACGGTGACGACGAACGCATCGGCGATCACCGCGAGGTCCATGCCGAGATTGGCCGGCTCCCGCGGCAGCGTCAGCGCGCCGGCGAGGCCCGCGAGAAATGCGCCCAATGCGAAAACCGTGGTGAAAAGCTTCCGTTCGTCGATGCCGAGCGCACTTGCGAGAATGCGGTTTTCCGACGCCGCGCGGACTAGGAGGCCAAAGCGCGTGCGCCGCATCAGCAGCGTCAGCGCGATCAGTACCACCGGACCCACGATCAGCAGGAACACGTCGTATTGCGGGATCGCGCGGCCGAACCACTGTACGACGCCATCGAGGCCCTCGACCCGCGGCCCCAGGCGAT
This sequence comes from uncultured Pseudomonadota bacterium, assembly GCA_963709335.1. Taxonomy (GTDB): domain Bacteria; phylum Pseudomonadota; class Gammaproteobacteria; order Burkholderiales; family Casimicrobiaceae; genus VBCG01. Next base: position 58,505 of record CAVPWB010000016.1, on the reverse strand, counting down.
CCTCGGCGCCGAAGAGCGCGAGCGTGGCGTCGCGGACGATGAGCACGACGCCGAACGTGGCCGTCAGTTGCAGCAGTTCGGGTGCCGAATAGAGCCGCCGGAGCAGCAGCCTTTCAATCAGCGCGCCGATGCAGCCGACTGCGATGGCGGCCAGCAGCGCCGCCCACCAGAATGCCAGCGGCGAGTCGGCATACGCGCCGAGCGCCGTACCCGCCGAGTAGGCAACGTACGCGCCGATCATGTACAGCGATCCGTGGGCGAAGTTGACGATGCGCGTGACGCCGAAGATGAGCGTCAGTCCGGCGCTGATGACGAACAGCGACGACGCGGACGCCAGGCCGTTCAGCAGCTGGGCGGCGAGGGACGCGGCAGACACCGCGCTAGCGCGTGCTGTGCGATCGCGGCGGCGAGGGCGCGCGCGGCGTCGCGGCGTGCATCAGTCCGCCGGACGCAGCCGCCGGACGACGTCGTCGGGGGGCAGGTAATCCTTCCCGTCCGCATAGCGCCAGTCGACCATGACGCCCTTGCCATCGCGCACGTCCGTACGGCCGACGTACGCCCCCATCGTCGACTGGTGGTCGAGCGCGCGGTACGTCACTGCGCCAAACGGCGTGTCGACGCGCAGATCCTGCATCGCGGCGACGAGCTTATCCGTGTCCGTCGAGCCTGCGCGCTGCAGCGCCGCGGCGGCCGTCTTGACGGCGCTGTAGCCGACGACGGAGCCAAGCCGCGGATAGTCGTTGAATTTCTTCTGGTAGGCATCCCGGAAACGCTGATGCTCGGGCGTGTCGATTGCGTACCACGGGTAGCCGGTGACAAACCAGCCGACCGGTGCCTCGTCCTTGAGCGGGTCGAGATACTCCGGCTCGCCGCCCAGCAGGTTGAACACCGGGCGATCCTTGAAGAGGCCGCGCAACTGTCCTTCGCGCACGAACCGCGCGAGGTCAGGGCCGAACAGCGACGAGAAAATCGCGTCGGGGCGCGCATCGAGCAACGCCTGGACGACGGCACCGGGCTCGATCTTGCCGAGCGGCACGGCCTGCTCGACGAATTCGACGCCCGCGCCCTGCTGAGCCTGCATCTGCTGCTTGAACGCCGTCGTCGCCGCCTGGCCGTACTCGTAGTTCGGGTAGACGATCGCCCAGCGCTTCTTGCCGGCCTTCACCGCATCCGGAACGAGCATCGCCGTCTGCATGTACGTCGATGCGCGGAGGCGAAAGGTGTACTTGTTGCCGCTGTCCCACACCAGCTTGTCGCTGAGCGGCTCCGCGGCGATGAAGAGCACCTGCCGGCGCTTGGCGAGATCGGCGACGGCAAGTCCGACGTTCGACGCGAACGTGCCCATCAGCAGCGCCACCTTCTCCCGCGTCAGCAACTCCTCCGCTGCACGCACGGCATCGCCCGGAACGCCGTTGTCGTCGCGCGACACGATCTCGAGCTTCTTGCCAAGGACGCCGCCGGCCGCATTGATCTCGTCGACCGCAAGGTCCATTCCCTTGCGATAAGGTTCGAGGAATGCGGGGAACTGCTTGTACTCGTTGATCTCGCCGAGCTTGATCGTCTGGGCGGTCGCAGTTGGCGCAGCGATGCAAGCGGTCAGCAGCGTAAGCAGGGCAAAGCGTTGCATCCGGACTCCCGATTGACGGCGCTACCCCGGCGTTTGAAACGTCGCCGCATTCGTCGATGGTAGCAAATCAGCGATCAACGCTTGTGGAGCACCACGCGCTGACGGCGCTCCGTGCTATCGATATGCCGGCGGTCCGCTGTCCCCGGATGGGTACCGACCGGTAAAATGGCGGATTTGCCCACTGCCGTATCCATGTTCAACGACATCGTGGCCGCCGCGCGAGCCACCATACCCCACCCGTCCTTCGGCCTCGCGTTCGCGGATTTGTACACGACCGAGGGTGCAGCGCGAATCGACGCGTTGTTCGTCGACGCGCTGCGTGCGGCCGATCCGGCGCTGGCCGACCGCCTGGCCAAGGCGCGCAGCGCGACCGCGCCGCTACCGGCGAAGGAAGAATCCGCGCTGCTGATCGACGTCGCGCCGCACGTCGAGGACTTTCTCGCCCGCTTGTTCGGCATCGTCGCCGACGTCCAGGCGCTCGAGGCGCAGCACCACGCGCTGGCGCCGCTCTACGCCGTCAAGCGACAGTTCGTGCAGCGCAAGGCGATGAATGCCCACAAGCCCGATGTCGCGGCGACGTTCGACGGCGCCGCGCTGCGTGCCGCTATCGACGCTGCGATCGGCCCGACTGAAGGCGTCCAGGCGTTCGAGCTCGCGTTTGCGCGGGCCGTCACGCAATGGCTGCAGGACGAAGCCGCCAATGCCGAGCGGATCGATATCGCGCAGCGCTACGCGGCCTGGGCAGCGCATACGGCAGCAGGCAGGTCCGCGCACCGCGGCGGCGTGCTGTTTCGTGCGCCGCGCAAGCTCGACCTGTACAAGCTCGTGCCCACCGAAACGGTCAAGGTCAACGACGACGTCCAGGCGTTGCAGATCGCAGCTGCGCACGGACTCCGGCGTCGCGACGGATTCGCGCTGACCGATCGCGGAACCGATCTCGTCGGTGCGCTCGATCAGGCGCACTACTGCATCTGGTGCCACGAACAGGGCAAGGACTCGTGCGCGCGCGGGTTGCTCGAAAAGCGCGCGGCTACGCCCGACGGCGCAGCCGCCGATGCCGCGACGACGACAAACCCGTTCAAGAAGTCGGTCTTCGGGGTGACGCTCGCCGGCTGCCCGCTCGAGGAGCGCATCTCCGAATTCCACAAGCTGCGCGCCGAAGGCTGGCCGATCGGCGCGCTGGCGATGATCTGCGTCGACAACCCGATGGCGGCCGCCACCGGTCACCGGATCTGCAACGACTGCATGAAGTCGTGCATCTACCAGAAACAGGATCCGGTCGACATTCCGCAATCGGAAACGCGCGTGCTGAAGGACGTGCTCGCCCTGCCGTACGGCTTCGAGATCTATTCGCTGCTGACGCGATGGAATCCGCTCAACTTGCGCCGGCCCGTGCCGCTGCCTGCGAGCGGCAAGCGCGTGCTCGTCGTCGGACAGGGCCCGGCAGGCTTCACGCTGGCCCACCACCTGCTGAACGACGGTCATGCGGTTGCGGCCATCGACGGTCTCAAGATCGAGCCGCTCGATCCGGCGCTGTCCGGCACCGCGCTCGGCGGCGGGCGCGTTCCGTTCGCGCCGGTGCGCGACGTGACGTCGCTGCAGGAGCCGCTCGACGATCGCGTGATGGCGGGCTTCGGCGGCGTCGCCGAGTACGGCATCACCGTGCGCTGGGACAAGAACTTCCTCAAGATGGTCCGGTTGCTGCTCGAGCGGCGTGCGAGCTACGCGCTCTTTGGTGGCGTTCGCTTCGGCGGCGCCGTCGACGCCGAAGGCGCCTTCGCGCTCGGTTTCGATCACGTGGCCCTGGCCGCGGGTGCGGGGCGGCCCACGGTGCTCGACCTGCCGCACGGACTTGCGCATGGCGTGCGCACGGCGTCCGATTTCCTGATGGCGCTGCAACTCACCGGCGCGGCGAAACCCGATTCGATCGCGAACATGCAGGTACGCCTGCCCGTCGTCGTCATCGGCGGCGGGCTGACGGCGATCGATACGGCCACCGAGGCACTGGCGTACTACCCGGTGCAGGTCGAGAAGTTCCTCGCACGCTACGAAGCGCTCGTGCAGGCCCAGGGACGCGCGGTCGTCGAAGGCACGTGGAGCGATCACGAATTCCTGATCGCCGAGGAGTTCCTGTCGCATGCGCGGGCGATCCGCCTCGAACGGCAGCAGGCGACGGCGGCGAAGCGCGCGCCCGCGATCGTCGAGTTGTTGCGCTCGTGGGGCGGCGCGACGATCGCTTACCGCAAGCGAATGATCGACAGCCCTTCGTACACGCTCAATCACGAGGAAGTCGAAAAGGCGCTCGAGGAGGGCATCCGGTTTGCCGAGGGATTGACACCCGTGTCGGTCGAGGTGGACGAGGCGGGACACGCGATCGGCCTGACCGTCGACGTGCGCGGCGACGAAGCGACGGGGGTTGCGCCGCGACGCACGCTGCTGCCTGCGCGAACCATCCTGGTTGCCGCCGGCACGCATCCCAACACCGTTCTCGCGCGCGAAGACGCGGAACATTTCCGTCTGGACGGCAACTACTTCGAGTTGCGCAACGAGGGTGGAACCGTCGAGAAGCCGCTGCGCGGCCTAGCCAAACCGGCGCTTCCGGCCGTGCTCGCGAGCGTGCGCGACGACGGCCGCGCGATCAGTTTTTTCGGCGACCTGCACCCGTCGTTCTTCGGCAATGTCGTCAAGGCGATGGCGAGCGCCAAGCAGGGCTACCCGATCGTGTCGCGGATGCTTGCACGCGTGGGCGCCGCCGATTCGCGCACCGATGCCGATTTCCTGGCGGCACTCGATGCGCAATGGCGCGCACGCGTCGAGCGGGTGAATCGCCTGACACCGACGATCGTCGAGGTCGTCGTGCATGCCCCGGCCGCGGCGCAGCGATTCCAGCCGGGCCAGTTCTACCGATTGCAGAACTTCGAGGCGCTGGCGCGGCGCACGCACGGCACGCGCCTCGCGATGGAAGGCCTCGCACTGACCGGTGCGTGGGTCGATCGCGCGCGGGGCCTCGTATCGGTCATCGTGCTCGAAATGGGCGGCTCGTCCGACTTGTGCCACGCGCTTCGCCCCGGCGAGCCGATCGTGCTGATGGGACCGACCGGCGCGCCCACGGAAATCGAGCATGACAAGACGGTGCTCCTCGTCGGTGGAGGGCTCGGCAACGCGGTGCTGTTCTCGATCGCGCGCGCGTATCGCGATGCGGGCTCGCGGGTGCTGTACTTCGCCGGCTACCGGCGCATGTCGGATCGCTACAAGGTGGAGGAGATCGAGGCTGCGGCCGACGCCGTCGTCTGGTGTTGCGACGAGGGACCTGGATTCACGCCAACGCGCGCGCAGGACCATGCGTTCGTCGGCAACATCGTCGAGGCCATGCGCGCCTACGCGAGCGGTCGCCTGGGCGCGCGCCCGATCGAGCTCAACGAATGTGACCGGATCATCGCGATCGGATCGGACAAGATGATGGCGGCCGTCGCGGCCGCGCGTCATAACGTGCTCGCGCCCTACCTGTCCCCGCGGCACGTGGCGCTCGGCTCGATCAACTCGCCGATGCAGTGCATGATGAAGGAGATCTGCGCGCAATGTCTGCAACCGCATCGCGACCCGGCCACGGGCAAAGTCAGCTACGTGTTCTCGTGCTTCAACCAGGACCAGCCGCTCGACGAGGTCGACTTTCCGGGACTCGACGCGCGCTTGCGGCAGAACGCCGTGCAGGAGAAGCTGACAGCGCGCTGGGTCGCGCGCGTCTCGGCGCCCGTCACGCCGGACTGACAGCCCGCGATTTCGTGCGGACGATTCCGCGCTGGGCTGTCGTTGCCGTCGTCGCACTCGTGGCGACGTGGTTCGACGTCGCGGTTGCGGCGGATGCGGGTGGCGCCGCCGATGCCACGCCGCCCGAGTTGCGGATTCCACCCGGTGCGAGGCCGCTGCGCTACGACGTCAAGCTGACCGTGGCGCCCGGCGAGGCCGACGTCGCCGGAGAAGCGGCGATCGACATCGAGCTCGATCGGCCGCATCCGATCCTCTGGCTCAATGCGGTCGGACTTTCCATCGGCGACGTCGGTGTCGACGTGACCGGAACGAACGTGCGCGTCGCCGCGAATCGCGACCAGTTTCTCGGCCTCGCGTTCGATCCCCCGCTGCCTGCAGGCCGCCACCGCGTGACGCTCGTCTATCGCGCGCCGCAGAATCGCAACTCGAGTCGCGGCATCTTCACGCTGCAGGACGGCGACGCGTCGTACGCGATGACGCACTTCGAGCCGATGGCCGCACGGCAGGCGTTCCCGTGCTTCGACGAGCCGGGCTTCAAGGCACCGTGGCAACTCACGCTGCGCGTCCCGCGTGCGATGGTCGCGGTGTCGAACACGCCCGTTGTATCCGAGACTGCGGTCGACGAGACGGACAAGATCGTTCGCTTCGCGCAGACCGAGCCGCTGCCGTCGTACCTCGTCGCATTCGCCGTCGGGCCGTGGGATGTGGTCAGCGCCGGAACGCTCGGCCGCCGGCCGACGCCGATGCGGCTGATCGCGGCTCGCGGCCACGCATCGTCGCTGGCGTTCGCGTCGCATGCGTTTCCCGAGCTCTTCGCGCTCGAAGAGCGCTGGTTCGGCATCGACTATCCGTTCGCCAAGCTCGACCACATTGCGATCCCGCTCGCCGTTCGCTTCGCGATGGAGAACGCCGGGCTCATCACGTATGGAGCGACGATCCTGCTGCAGCCCGATGCCGCGACGCCGGCGTTTCGCCACGTCGCCGCGAGTATCGGCGCGCACGAGATGGCGCACCAGTGGTTCGGCAACCTGGTGACGACGGCGTGGTGGGACGACATCTGGCTCAACGAGGCGTTCGCGACGTGGTTCGCGGAAAAGATGATCGATGCGTGGCGGCCCGACTACGAGCGTGGCGCGCAGCGCGTGCATGAGCGCGCCGAAGCCATCGAAGCGGATCGGCTCGCATCCGCCCGTCGCATCCGCGAGCCAATCCGCGTGCGTGGCGACATCTTCAACGCATTCGATTCGATCACGTACCAGAAGGGCGCAACGGTCATCGGCATGTTCGAGGCGTGGGTGGGCGCTGAGCCCTTTCGCCACGGTGTGCATCGGTATCTCGAAGAGCATCGCTACGGCAGCGCGACCGTGACGGACTTTCTCGACGCGCTCGACGCGGCCACTGGCAAGCCGGTTGCCCCCGCGTTCGCAACGTTCCTCGACCAGAACGGCGTTCCCGAAGTTTCCGTTGCACTCGCCTGCACGAACGGGCGCGCGCGTCTTTCGCTTGGGCAGCGCCGGTACACGACCCAGGAATCGACCGCCGCGGAGCAGCGCTGGCAAATCCCGGTGTGTGCGCGCTACGGGAGCGGGAGCGCGAGCCGAACCGCATGCACGCTGCTGGCCGGGCGCGAGGGGTCGCTGGACCTCGGATCCGGCTGTCCGGCGTTCGTCGTCGCCAATGCCGGCGGTCGCGGCTATTACCTGCCGGCCTACAGTACCGATTTGCTGGCGCGCCTCGCCCGGCATCGCGCTGCGCTGACATCCGCGGAGTACGCGAGCGTGCTGTATGACCTTCGGCCGCTCGTTCGCGCAGGCGCCGTGTCGAGCGCGCAGGCCTTCGAGTGGATCAGCACAGCGGCTCGTTCGACCGACCGGCACGTGATGCTGGCGGCGATGGCGCTCGCGTCGTTCGTGCGCGACGAACTGGTGCCCGACGAAGAGCGCACGCAATTCGCGGCTTTGCGTTCGCCGTGAATTCGGGCCGCGCGCGCGTGCACTCGGATTCGTCCCCCGGCGTGGCGAACGCGACGACGACCAACTGCTGCGCCGATCAATGCTGGCCTTCGTCGGTCCGGAAGACCCGGCGCTGGCAGGCGAGGCGCGCCGACTTGCCCGCGCGTGGATCGCCGACCGGAAGGCCGTCGACGCCGGTCTTGCCGACACCGTGCTGCTGATCGCGGCGCGCACGGGCGATGCGACCCTGTTCGACGCGATGCAGGACGAGATGCGCAGGACATCCGACCGCCTCGATCGCCGCAACCTGCTGATCGCCCTCTATTCGTTCGACGATCCGGCGCTGGCCCGCCGCGGCCTGTCGCTGCTTCTCGATCCGCAGATCGACATGCGCGACGCGATGACGGCGCTGGGAAGTGCCGCGGCGCGCACGCCGCCGAGGCGAACCACGCACGCGTTCATCGCCGAGCACTTCGAAGCGCTAGCTGCCCGCGTGGACGCCGATGCGCCCGGCGGATGGCCGGGCTATGCGGAATCGCTGTGCAGCGCAGCCGATCGCGCGAGCGTCGAAGCGTTCTGGCAATCGCGCATCGGCGCCTATCCAACTGCCGCGCACAACCTCACGCAGACGCTCGAGCAGATCGACGCGTGCACGCACCTGCGCGAGCGGGAGCGGGGCAACGTCACCGCGTTGCTGGCGCAGGGCGCGCGACCACCGCGCCGGAATTCTTCGCCGGCGCGGTGACGCCGGCAGTGATGGCGGAAGGTGCTGTCGACGGCAGCAACCCGGCCAGTGCAGCGAGGCGCTTGAGTTCCGCCCGCTCGCTCGCGTCGACGCCGAGCTGTGGCGGTCGCACGGTCGCGTGCGCAATCAGACCTTGCATCTTCAGCACTTCCTTCATTCGCGGCCGGTAGTCGCGGATCGGATTGCGCCATGCGTATCGTGCGAGGGGACCCAGCCGTTCCCAGATGGCGAACGCCCGCGCGAAGTCCCGCGCGACGACATCGCGGTGCATCGCCACGAGCTCCGCCGTCGCCGTGCTGGCGAAGCCGATCAGCGCGCCATCGCAGCCCAGCACCATCGCCTCGCAGATGAACGTGTCGCTGCCCGTCATGATGCCGAGCCTGCGCGGCAGCGCGCGCGCGGTTGCGATCGTCTCCACCGTTTTCGTCGTGTCGAACGACGCTTCCTTGAGCCCGATGATCTCGGGGATCGTCGCGAGTCGCTCGAGCGTCTCGGGCGGGAAATCGGGACCGAACGCCTTCGGGAACTGGAACGCGATCAGCGGCAGTCCGACGCCATCCGCGATGGCCTTGTGGTACGCGTAGATCATTTCCGCGGGCACCGGGTTGCCGAGGAACGTCGGGAACGGCGGGAATACGGCGAGCGCTTCCGCGCCGGCCTGCTTCAGCTCGTTGCCCCAGCGCACCGCACCGGCCGTCGATCCGGCGATCAGTCCCGAGAACAGCGGCACGGCGCCGGCAATCACCTCCTTGCACACGCGGAGGATCTCGAGCTGTTCGTCATGCTCGAGCGACGGTCCTTCGCTTGCATCCATGTTCATCGCGATCGCCGTGGGCTTCTGGTCGGCGATCCAGCGGATGTACGACCGCAGCGACACCCAGTCGATCGAATGGTCGGGCAGCATCGGCAGCACGGGCGCCGCGACGATTCCCTGCAGCTTGAACGTGGTCATGGCGTGCGTCCTCAGAGGGTGCGCGCGCCGTGCAACACGCCGCGTGCGAGGAAAATGTCGGTGATCTCTTCGGTGATGCGGACGAATTCAGGTTCGCGGCGCGCCGCGAGGCCGCGTGGACGCGGAAGCGGAATGTCGATCGTCCGCTCGATCCGTCCCGGGCGCGGCGACATGACGACGACGCGATCGGCGAGCAGCACTGCCTCGTCGATCGAATGGGTGATGAACATCACCGTCTTGTGCGTGGCGAGCCACAGCGCTTCGAGGTCGAGGCGCATCTGCTCACGCGTCAATGCGTCGAGTGCGCCGAACGGCTCGTCCATCAGCAGCAGCGGCGCATCGTGGATGAGCGCCCGTGCGATCGCCACGCGCTGGCGCATGCCGCCCGACAGCTCGTAGGGATAGCGATCGGCGAAATCCTTGAGGCCGATCTGGTCGAGGAGCCGCAGCGCATTGTCGCGATAGGCTTTGGGATCGAGCGAGCGCAGTTCGACCTGGACCAGCACGTTGTCGAGTGCAGTGCGCCAGTCGAGCAGCACCGGGCTCTGAAACACGATGCCAAGATTCGTCTGCGGCCGATCGACACGCGCCCCTTCGACGCGCACGTCGCCCCGGCTCGCACCCACGAGGCCGGCGACGATCCGCAACAGCGTGCTCTTGCCGCATCCCGAAGGACCGACGATGGCCAGGAACTCGCCACTGCGGATCGCGAGGTCGATGCTTTCGAGCGCGTGCGTCTCGCGGCCGGCGCGCCGGTACGTTTTGCCGACACCGGCGACGTCGACGTAGGGTCGCGCACCTGGCGCGGTCATCGTCACGTCGGGACGGCCGGCGATGGCGGCGGCGTCCGCGTCGAGAATCACTCGGCGAAGCGCTTAGGTCAGGGCACGAACTCGTTCGTGTGGAACGCCGTCCACGTCTTGTCGGTCTGCAGGTCGCGATAGTTCTTGAGGATGGCGAGTGTCTGGTCCCAGTCCGCCTGCGCGCCCCAGCCGATGCGACCTTTCGAGTTCTTCGAATCGAGCAGTTCGATGTCGACCTTGAGCTGGTCGAGCGTCGATTGCCGGTTGAGATCGGGCTTCGCCTTCATCGCCGCGTCGACGGCGGCGTCCGGGTTCTTCTTCGACTCGTCCCACGACTTCACCGTTGCGCGGACGAAGCGCTTCACGAGATCGGGATTCTTCTTGAGCGTATCGCCGGACGTCAGGATCGTCATCCCGACGATGTTGGCGCCGAAATCGGCGTAACGCATCGCGGCAGGCGATGCGCCCTTGTACTTGATCAGGAAATACTGGTCGTCGACGCCGCCGAGCAGCGCGTCGGCCTTCTTCTCGAGCACCGTCACCACTTTCGCGGCAGGGTCGACCTGGATCATCGTGATCTTGCCGCAGTCGACACTGTTGGCCTTGCAGACGGCCTGCAGCAACTGCCCGAGCGGATCACCCGGGGTGACGGCCACTTTCTTGCCCTCGAGATCCTTCGGCGTCTTGATGCCTGAGTCGGCGAGCGAGACGACGGAGAAGCCTGTGGTATTCAGCAGCGACATCACGCTCTTGACGTCGGCGCCCTTCGAGGCCGTCAGCACGACAGACGACGAGTCCGCGAGCCCGAACGTGTCGGATCCTGCGGCAACGACCTGCACGGTGTTCGCCGAGCCGCGGCCTTCGTTGATCGTCAGGTCGATGCCCTCGGCTGCGTAATAGCCCTTGTCCTTGCCGTAGTAGAACGGCACGTGCAGCCCGCCGAGATACCAGTTGAGGCGAAGCGAGACCTTGTCCTGCGCCACGGCCAACGACGATGTCGCCAGCGCGATCGCCGCCGCACCGGTTGCGATCAAGCGGGTGATTGTCTTCATGACTCCTCCTGGTGACGATTTTGTTTGGATTGACCTCGCGAGCTGCGAGGTCCCGTCAAAGCGTTGCATCGCGCGCAGTCGCCTGCTGCGAAACGTGCCAGGGCACGGCGAGGCGCTCGACGATTTCGACCGCATAGTAAACGGCCAGCCCGATCAGCGACAGGATGACGATGGTTGCGAACACCATCGGCGTGTCGAGTTGCCCGTTGTATTGCAGCAGCAGGTAACCGAGGCCCTTGTCGGATGCGACGAACTCGGCGACCACGGCGGCGGTCGCGGCAAGAGCTGCGCCCACTTTCAGGCCCGTGAAGATGTGCGGCAACGCCTGCGGCAGGCTGATCTTCATGAACATCCGCAGGCGCCCGGCGCCCGTCGTCCGGGCGAAGTCCATGACGTCGCGGTCCGCACTCTTGAACCCGGCGATGCTCGACACGACGATCGGGAAGAACGAGAGCAGGAACACGAGCAGCAGTTTCGGCGTGAACCCGAAGCCGAACCAGATGATGAACAGCGGTGCGATCGCGATCTTCGGGACGATCTGCAGGAACACGATCACCGGGTAGACGGCCTGCTCCATGAAGCGCGAGTAGGCAACGGCGAGCGCCAGCGGAATGCTGACGACGACGGCGAGCGCATAACCGGCCAGGATCTCCTGGGTGGTCACCCAGGCGCCTGCCGAAACAATCGCATGGCGTTTCCAGAATTCCGTCCAGACCTTCGACGGCGGCGGCAGCAGGTATTCCTTGACGCCGGTCACCCGCACGGCGACTTCCCAGATAACGAACAGCAGCACGAAGATCGCCAGCGCGCCGCCGCGCTTGCCGAACCAGGCGCGCCAGAACGCTGCTTCGTTGCGGCAGCGACGCTATCGCCACGGCGCAGGCGCCTCCGGCAGATTCCACGTCCCGTATTCGGCGGGTTCGTTGATTTCGAGCACCTCGAGATCGTCGGAACGCGCGATCACGTTGTGGGGCACCCCGGCCGGCTGCGACAGGCCGTCGCCGGCGCGCAGCGTCACGTCGCCGCCGACGCCAGCGAACCTGAACGTAAGCGAACCGCGCAGCACGAACACGTAGTGCGCCGTCATGTCATGCCAATGCCAGCCCGTGGGCGCCGGAAGTGGCTTCAGCGCGCGAATGTGCTTGGCGCCGAGGCGTCCGCCGGTCGCCGCGGCGAGGCCGAGATCGCGATATTCGGAGTCGTCGCGCAGGCCTTCCCGGTTCCACGTCGCGTCGGCGGCGCTCATCCGCGCAAACTGCGACAGCGATTCGGCAAGCGCTCGGGGACCAGCGTAACGCGGTGAAGCTTCCGTCGACATGAATCCTCCCGGCATGACGTGAGGGCAGCAATCGCGGCGCTGCTTGCGATGATGGACGACATCGGCGCCTGTGATGGCGCGCGAAGGATATTACCCTGTCGCGGCACGAAGCTCGCGCCGCAGCACCTTGCCGATCGCCGACTTCGGCAACGCATCGCGGAACTCGACGATGCGCGGCACCTTGTAGGCGGTGAGCTGCGCGCGGCAGCCCGCGATGACGGCGTCCTCCGTCAGCGTGTGATCGCGCCTGACGATGACGACTTTCACCGCTTCGCCGGTTTTCGCGTCGGGCACGCCGACGACGCCGCATTCCAGGACACCCGGAATTGCCGCCACTACGCCTTCGACCTCGTTGGGATAAACCTTGAACCCCGAGACGACGATCATGTCTTTCTGCCGGTCGGTGATCGTCACGTAGCCGTCGGAATCCATGTGTCCGACGTCACCCGTGCGCAACCAGCCGTCCTGCATCACTTCGGCGGTTTCCGCGGGATGATTCCAGTAGCCCTGCATCACTTGCGGCCCGCGCACGCAGATTTCGCCGGTATGTCGCTCGACATCGTCGCTGCCTGCCCACGGCGGCAGCGGATTGAAATGCTCGTCGCGGATGGAGACGTCCGTGGAAGGGAGTGGCAAGCCGATCTTGCCGGACCAGGGAACCCCCGGCAGATTCGCGCAAGCGCCCGGCGACGTTTCGGTGAGACCGTACGCCTCGGTGATGAACGTGTGCGTCAACTGCGTCCATCGCTCGGCCACCGCTTTCTGCACGGCGGCCCCACCACCGACCACCAGCTTGACCGTCGCGAAATTGACCCGCTCGAATCCTGCCGTGTTCATCAGGCCGTTGAACAGCGTATTGACGCCCGTCATCACCGTCCATTGCCACTTCCGCATTTCCTTGACGAACGCGGGCAGGTCGCGCGGGTTGGTGATGAGCACGATCAGGCTGCCCCATTTCATGAACAGCAGCGTCGAGGTCAGGCAGAAGATGTGATACATCGGCAACGGTGCGATGACGATTTCCGCGCCTTCGCGGAAATTGCCGGACAACCACACCCCGGTCTGCTCGAGATTCGCAAGGATGTTCCGGTGCGTCAGGACCGCGCCCTTCGCAATGCCCGTCGTGCCGCCGGTGTACTGCAGGAATGCCGTGTCGTCATTCGTGAGGTCGACAGGATTCAATGTGCACGTCGCGCCGCGGCGCATCGCCGAGTGCCAATCGATGGCACCGTCGATGTGCCAGTCCGGAACCAGCTTGCGGACGCGCCGGACGATGGCATTGACGAGCCATCGTTTGGGAAAGGACAGAAGGTCGCCGAGCTCGGTTGTGATCACGTGCTCGACCGACGTGTTTGGCAGGACGCGCTCGAGCGTCGCCGCAAAGTTCTCGACGATGACGATGGCCCGCGCACCCGAATCCTTGAGCGGGTACTCGAGCTCGCGTGCGGTGTACAGCGGATTGATGTTGACGACCGTCAGGCCGGCTCGCAGGATGCCGAACAGCGCCACCGGGTATTGGAGGAGGTTCGGCGACATGACGGCTACACGATTGCCTTTCGCGAGCCCCGGCAACTGCTGCAGGAACGCGGCGAAATCGCGCGACAGCCGGTCGAGCTCGTCGTAGCGCAGCGAGCGGCCGAGGTTGTGGAATGCCGGCTTGGCGCCGAACTGCGCGACCGTCCATTCGAGCATGTCCGGGATCGAATCGAAGCGATCGGGGTCGATCTCCGCCGGCATTCCCGCCGGGTAGCTCCGCAGCCAGATCCGATCCATCAGTGTGCTCCTGGTTGAAGCGCGTGCACCGTTCGTACGCCCGCGCCGCTCGTTGTTCCCGGATTCTGCCGTGCCTGACGGTGCCACGCATTTCCCTGTAGCATCCGAGTCCTCGATTCCCGGCGCAACCGCCAATGACGCTGACCGGACTGTCCGGCGTTTATCCGATTCTGGCAACGCCGTTTCGGACCGACCGCTCGGTCGACGAGGACGATCTTGGACACCTGATCGACTTCATCGTCACAAGCGGCGCCGATGGCATCGTATTCCCCGGCGTCGCCAGCGAATTCGAAACGCTCGAAAGCGCCGAGCGCACGCGCCTGGTCGACAGGGTCGCGCATTGCGTCGCGGCGCGCGTGCCATTGGTCGTCGGCGTGAGCGCCGCCAATGCAGCGGATGCCGCCGCGCACGCACGCCAGGCGCACGCCCTTGGCGCGGCCGCGGTGATGGCCGTTGCGCCGTCGGCCTTCGCGTCACAGAAGGCCGCGATCCGCGACTACTACGCCCGCATCGCGGAGGTCGGCGTGCCGGTGATCCTGCAGAACGCGCCCCCGCCGGCGGGATGCGCGCTGTCGGCAGAGGACGTCATCGAGCTCGTGCGCACGATCGATGGCGTGCGTTACGTCAAGGAAGAGACGATGCCATGCGGCCAGCGGATTACCCAGATTCTTGCGGCGCAGTTGCCAGCACTCGCAGGCGTGTTCGGCGGCGCGGGCGGCCGCTACATCACCGACGAGCTCGCACGCGGCGCGTGCGGGACGATGCCGGCGTGCGAGCTCACCGACCTGCACGCGCGCCAGTTCGCATTGCACCGGGCCGGCGATGTGGATGGCGTACGGATCCTCTATTACCGGATGCTGCCGCTGCTCAATTTCCAGGCCGTCTTCCGCATGGCGATGACGAAGGAAGTGCTGCGCATGCGCGGCGTGATTGAAAGCATCGGTGTCCGCGCAGCGGGTCCGCAGATGGATACCGGCGATCGCATCGAGCTCGTAACGCTGCTGAACGACATTGCGGACCTGCTGCCCGCCGGCCGCGGCAGGCCGCTGCCAACATCGCCGTGATTCCGGAGGATCCACGATGCATCCACTGATTCGTCTCACGGCAGCGCTCGCGTCCGCAGCGGTGCTGCTGGCCGCCTCGGTCTCGCCCGCAGTTGCACAAACGGTGCTCGATTTCCCGACGTGGCAAGCGGAGGAGCCGGGCGTGTCCACGTGGTGGAAGAACCTGATCGCTGCTTACGAGAAGAAATATCCGGACGTCAGGATCAACCTGCAGCAGATTCCGTTCAATCAGTTCGTCAAGCAGATGACGGTGCGCTTCGCCGCGGGAACGCCGCCCGATATCGTTCATCTGCCGTCGCGCGACTTCGCAAGCTTTGCCGACCAGGGCTGGCTCGAGCCGCTCGACGAGCGCCTCAAAGCCACCGACATTCCGGCGAACTGGCCGCCGCTGCAGGCCGACATGCAATGGGCAGGCAAGACGCAGGGCGTCCTGCTGATGGGCTACGGCGGCATGCTGTTCTACAACGACAAGCGGCTGAAGGATGCCGGCGTTGCCGTGCCCAAGACGCCCGGCGAATGGCTGGCGGCCATGAAGGCGACGACGGCCGCGGACAAGGGCTTGTTCGGCCTGTCGACGATCACGGCCGAGCATCCGAACATGGTCGTCGAGATGGCATCGTGGGTCATCGGCTCGGGCGCCGACTGGCTGAAAGGCGGCAAATACAATTTCACCGATCCGGCGGTGGTAGCGGCGGTCGATCAATGGCGGCAATCGGTTGCGTACGCGCCGAAGGGCACGAACTCAGCGACGGCGCGCCAGCTTTTCATCGATGGGAAGACGGCGTTCCTCCGCGACGGTCCCTGGGTATGGGGTGCGGTCGAGAAAGCGCCGGCCGACGTCAAGCCGCAACTGAAGGTGGCTGGCCTGCCGTTTCCCGTCGAGCCTGGCGGTGCCTCGAACAGCCTCCACATTGCCGCGAAGTCGGATACGAAAAAGAAGGACGCTGCGTGGAACTTCATCGTGATGGCCGCGAGTCCCGAGTGGCAGCGCGCCTACGGGCTGACGGGATCGCCGGCGCCGCGAAAGAACACGCTCACGGCCGCCGATTTCGCCGCGAATCCGCACTTGAAGGCGATCAACGACGAGGCGGCTCGCGCGCAGAATCTATTCCCGTCCGTCCCCGCCGTCCGCGCCGGCTACAACGATTTCGCGACGCAGGTGACGAAGGCGGCGATGCGGATGATCTCCACGCAGGATCCGACGCCGCGAGTGCTCGCCGACCTGCAACGCGACCTCGAGCGCGAGCTGCCGCTGAAGTGACGTGCGCAAGGCAGCCGCGATGAAAGTCGCGGTGCGAAGGCAGCGGCTGCCTGCGCGCGACCGCTGGCTCGCCTACGGCCTGCTCGCGCCGGCATTCTGCGTCGTCGCACTCCTCGTCGGCTGGCCGCTGTGGGTGATCGTGCAGATGAGCCTGCGGCCGGGCAGGGCGCTCGAGCTCGGCAAGCTGCTGTCGCAACCGCTCGGCGCCGGCAACTTCGAGCGCGTGCTCGGCGCGCCGGCCACGTGGGCGGCGTTCGCGCATTCGGCCGTCTACACGACCGGAACGCTCGTTCCCGCGTTCGCGCTGGGACTCGTCGCCGCGCTGCTGTTCCATCGCACCTTTCCGGCGCGGCGCTGGCTGCGCAGCCTTCTGCTGCTGCCGTGGGCTGTGCCGGGTGTCATCGTCAGCATCAGCTTCCTGTGGATGTTCGACGCGTCGTTCGGCGTCGTGAACTCGGTGCTGCGGCGACTGGGATGGCTGTCGACGGACCTCGCGTGGTTCGTCGATTCGGACACGGCGATGATCGCGGTGATCCTGCCCACGATCTGGAAGAGCTTTCCGTTCTTCGCCATCACGATGCTCGCGGCATTGCAATCGATACCTGCGACGCTGTACGAGGCGGCACGCGTCGATGGCGCCACCGCGTGGCAGCAGTTCGTTCACGTCACGTGGCCGGGCATTCGCGGTGCGGCGATGCTCGCCGTGCTGCTCAACACGCTGTGGACGTTTCGTGAGTTCGACATCATCTTCGCGTCGACGGGCGGCGGTCCGGCGGGTGCGACCGAAACGCTCGGCATCCTGGTGTATCGCGAGGCATTCGGCAGTTTTCGCTTTGGCACGGCGGCGGCACTGGGCGTTGTCATGCTCGTCACGGCGCTTGGTGTCGTGGCCGCCGGCTATCGCTGGCTGCGGGAAGAGACGCGATGACGCCGCGGTGGCATCGTTATGCGTTCGCAATGCTCGCCGTGCTGCTGGTAGCGATCGTCCTGTTCCCGGTGTACTGGATGCTCGTCACGTCGGTGCTGCCGTCGTCGATCGTGCTGTCGCGGCGGCCGCCGCTCTTGCCCCCGCTCGACGCTGTCTCGTTCGCGGCGTACGCGGAAGTGTTCCATCGTCGGCCCGTGCTGGCGTGGATGACGAACAGCGCGATCGTCGTCGCCGGCTCCACCGTCGTGAGCCTGACGGTTGCAACGCTTGCCGGCTACAGCCTGTCGCGCTTTCACACACCGGCGCAGCGCGTGGCCGCGGCGACGCTGCTGCTGTCGAAGATGCTGCCCGGCAGTCTCGTCGTCGTGCCATTTTTCGTCATGTTCACGACGTTGCACCTGACCGACAGCCTGGCCGGGCTGATCCTCGCCAACGTGTCGGTCGGCGTCCCGTTTGCGACGTGGATGATGAAGGGCTTTTTCGACACGCTGCCACGCGAGCTCGAGCAGGCGGCGAAGATCGACGGCTGCAACGAGCTGCAGGCGCTGTGGTTCGTCATCCTGCCGCTTGCGAGGCCGGGGCTCGCCGCGTGCGGCATCTACCTCGCGATCGTCGCGTGGTCGGAGTTCGTCTTTGCGCGCACGCTCGTCACCAAGCCTGCGAACTGGCTCGTCACCGTCGGCTTGCAGTCGTTCGTCGGCGAGTACCTCGTCGAGTGGCCGGCGCTGATGGCCGCCGGCATCGTCTCGCTGCTGCCGATGTTCGTGCTGTTCGTGCTACTGGAGCCGTTCCTCGTTAGCGGCCTCACGTCGGGCGCCGTCAAGCAGTAGCCGACCTCACATCGGGACGACGTATTGCCATAGCTCGGACCGCGGCGTAACGCCGAGTCCGGGTCCCGCCGGGACGTCGTAGAACCCCTTGCTGCAGCGCATCGTCGTGTCGACGAACCGCAATGCGGCGTCGAACACCGAATGCTGGTATTCGTGGTACGGGCAGCGCGGCAGCGTCGCCGCTGCGTGCAGGCTCGCGGCCATGAAGATGCCGACGCCGATCGTCGCGTGCGGGATCGTCGCCGCACCTGTCCGAGCGGCCCGATCGGCGATCGAGACGAACTGCGACACGCCGGTGTGTGCCATTTCCGGCTGGACGAACGCAAGCTTGGCGCAGTCGAGCCGCAGCGCGGCTTCGTGGATGTTGTGCCACTCCTCGCCGGCCGCCACGGGCACGCCCGCGTGCGCCGCTACGGTGGCGAGGCCGACGATATCCTCCGGCGCGCAAGGTGCTTCGATGAAGTAGGGTCGCGCGGCCGCCATCCGCTTGGCGACGTCGATCGCCTCGTCGGCCGGATATCGCCAGTGCAGGTCGACCATCAGGTCAACGTCGGCGCCGAGTGCCGTGCGCAGCGCGTGCATCTCGTCGACGACATCCGTGGAAACCGCGCCCGCGTACTTGATCGCCCGAAAGCCGCGATCGATCCATTCGCGGGCCAGCGCGACACGCTCGGCGAGCGTTGCGCGCGGCAATCCGGACACGTAGGCGGGGATGCGCTTCGTTCGCGCGCCGCCGAGCACCTGCGCAAGCGGTTCGCCGGCGATTCGCGCCTTGACGTCCCACAGCGCGATGTCGAGCGCCGCCAGCGCATCGCCAAAGAAGCCGCCCGAGCCGCCACGCACGCGCATCAGGTCGTAGAGGTCCGCGTAGATCGCCGCGGGATCAGCCGGACTGCGCCCTTCGACGCGCGGGATCAGCACATCGCGCAGCATCGCGACCACCGCCTGCGGCGCGATGATCCCGTAGGTTTCGCCCCAGCCGATCGTCCCGTCGCTCGCGGTCATCTTGACCAGCACCGAGCGATCGGCCGTCGAATAGATCGTTCGGTTGCCCTTGCGGACGAAATAGCCGTTCTTGTCCACCGTTTCGTCGGCGCCGAGCGGCCCGAGGTACGGCGTGTCGCGTGGCAGCGACACGACGATCGCCTCGACGCTGCGTATCTTGATCGGCATGGGAAAGCGCAACAATTGAAACGAACGAAGTATAGAGGTGGGTGGCTTGCGGGAGTTACCCTGCACGAGTGAATCGTTACCGGTCTCGTTGCGGAATGCCGATGAACGAATCCTGTTTGCGGGTTGTGACTCAATCCACTCTTCGCTGCGCGGCCGTGGCTGTGATGCTCGCCGTGTTCTCGTCGGCTGGGCCGCCTGCCATGGCAGCATCGCCCGTCGCGGTCGACGTGGAGCGGCGTGACGACACCTACTACATCGCCGCGAGCGCAACGCTGCGCACCGACGCAGCCACCGCGTGGCGAATCCTGACTTCGTATGACGAGTACCCGCGGTTCATCCCCGGCATTCGCTCGAGCCATGTCGTCGCGCGCCAGGGTCATGTCGTGACCGTCGAGCAGTCCGACGACTCGCTGCTGTGGCCCATGCATTGGCCGCTGCACATCGTGTACGAGATCACCGAGCTTCCGCCCGATCGGATCGAGTCGCGTGCGGTCGCGCAAATGATGCCCACGCTGCGGAGCAACTACGTGCTGACACCCGTCACGACGGGCGTCAGGATCGATTACAGCGGTCGCGTCGATGCCGGATTCGCGGGACTCGGCGACATCGAGCAATGGGCGCTGCGGCGCAGCGTCAGTCGCCAGTTCCAGGCGCTGGCCGACGAGATCGATCGCAACGCGGTGGAGGCGGTCGATCCGCCACTGGCGCCGAATTGATGCTGCAACCGCGGGTTCCTGGTGTCGTGCTCGCCGGTCGCCGCGCACTGCTGGCACTCGCGGTCGCGCTGCTGGCAGGTTGCGCGGCGCACGTGGTGGCACCGCCCACGACCGCGGGCGCGCCGCAGGGTTTTCCGACGTCGGAATACGTGCGGGCCGCGGCGGAAGGAAGGCCCGTCTACGCCGTTGATCCCGCGACGTCGAACGTCGTCATCGAAGTGCGTCGGGCCGGATCGCTTGCACGGCTCGGCCACGACCACGTTGTCGCCGGCTACGACATTCGCGGCTTTATCCGTCCCGACGACAAGCGTGCCGACCTGTACGTCGCGCTCGGCGCGCTGGTCGTCGACGAATCCAGGTTGCGCGAGATCGCGCAGTTCGACACCCAGCCGTCGGCGGACGCCATCGAAGGTACGCGGCGCAACATGCTGGGGCGCGTGCTCGACGCCGAGCGGTTTCCGTTTGCCGTCGTTGACGTCCGCGGGCTCGACGACCAGCGCGTCGCGACAGTATCGATCACCCTGCATGGCGTGACGCGCTCGATGCCTATCCCGCTCGCCGTCGACGCGGAGCCCGGTGAGTGGATCGTCTCGGGGGCGTTCAGGCTCAACCAGACGGACTTCGGAATCGTGCCGCTGTCGCTACTGGGCGGGGCGATCGAGGTGCAGGATGCGATAGACCTGCGCTTCCGGATACGCGCCGTTCGCATGCCGCGCTGAGCGCACCTCGTTGTCCCGTCCCAGCGGGAACGTCCGCCCTGGCAACGGACGAATGCGGGATCGATTTGCCGGCCGGGGCTTCGTGGGGTAGCGTACGGCCGGTCCAATCACCGCGGAGAACCCCATGAACATCACGTTGGCCGCGGCCCGCTCGTCTCGCTGATCGCCGGCATCCTGATCCTGGTCGTGCCGCGCCTTCTGAACTACATCGTCGCGCTGTACCTGATTGTCATCGGCCTACTGGGCCTGTTCGCGGCAAACTCGTCGCACATCGTCTGAGCAGGCTACGCGTGTCGTCCGCGTGCGCCGTACGCTGCGCCACATCCGTCGTCCGACATCGAGGATTCCCTTGAAAGCCACCAACGTACTTGCAACGATCGGCAACACGCCGCACATCCGCGTCAACCGGCTCTTCGGAAATGTGCACGAGGTGTGGATCAAATCGGAGCGCGCCAATCCTGGCGGGTCGATCAAGGACCGCATTGCGCTGGCGATGGTCGAGGATGCCGAAGCGACCGGCAAGCTCCGCGGCGGCGGAACGATCATCGAGCCCACATCGGGCAACACCGGCATCGGGCTCGCGATGGTCGCGGCGGTGAAGGGCTATCCGCTGATCCTCGTCATGCCGGACAGCATGTCGCTCGAGCGCAGGCGGCTGATCCTCGCGCTGGGCGCGAAGCTCGTGTTGACGCCGCGCGCCGAAGGCATGAAGGGGTCGATTGCGAAGGCGCAGCAGCTCATCGCCGAGACCCCCGGATCGTGGATGCCGCAGCAATTCGAGAATCCCGCCAATGTCGACGTGCATGCACGGACGACCGCGCGCGAGATCGCCGCGGATTTCGCCGACGGCATCGACGTCCTGATTACAGGTGTGGGCACCGGCGGGCACATCACCGGCTGCGCGCAGGTGCTGAAGAAGCGCTGGCCGCAGCTCAAGGTGTTCGCCGTCGAGCCTGCGGCGTCGCCGGTGATTTCCGGAGGCACGCATACGCCGCATCCGATCCAGGGCATTGGCGCCGGTTTCATTCCGAAGAACCTCGACACGTCGCTGCTCGATGGCACGATCAAGGTCGAGGCCGACGCGGCGAAGGAAATGGCTCGCCGTGCCGCGCGCGAGGAAGGGATGCTGATCGGAATTTCCTCCGGCGCCACGCTCGCGGCGATTGCGCAGAAGCTGCCCGAGCTTGCGTCCGGCACCCGCGTGCTCGGCTTCAACTACGACTCCGGCGAACGGTACCTGTCTGTCGAAGGATTCCTGCCGGCCGAGTAAGCATGAACGATCCGGCGAAGGTCCTTCTGCGATTTCGGCGCTGCTGTACAACGCGCAGGTCACGCGGGCAGCGATACATCGAGCCACTCGCGAATGACCTCCGGGGAGCAACGCCCATGTGGATACGCGAACCCGCGCGCCGCCTGCCCGGAGCAGCGACGATGGTCATCGTGCTGGCCGCGCTGGGCGTCGCCGCCATCGCTGCTGGGACCGCTCCTCGCCGAGTTCGCCGCGAGATTGTATCCGCGTGAGCATTACGTCGTGCGTCTGCTGTCGCGGCACCAGGGCGTCATGATGACCGCGTCGAATCGCCGCCGGATTCGCAATCTTGCCGACGTCGCGCAGTTGCGCCTTCGATTCGTCAACCGCGAACGGGGCTCGGGCACGCGGTTGCTGTTCGACGCATTGCTCGCCAGCCAGCGCTTCAAACCGTCGGAAATCGTCGGCTACGACCGCGAAGAGTTCACTCACATGGCGACGGCGGCAACTGGCCGACGTCGCGTTCGGCATCGAAGCTGCGGCGCGGGCGCACCAGCTGGCATTCGTCGGGTTGGTCACCAAGCGCTATTACCTCGCGTGCCGCCGCAGTGCGCCGGCGCGCATCGCCGTTGATACGATGGTGGCAACGGCGCGCGGTGATGCCTACCGCCGAGCGATCGCGCACGTGGGCGGATACGACTGCGATGCCTCGGGAGACCGGGTGCACCTCGCCGACCTCTTCGGCGGACGGCCGCAGGACTGAAGCGCGACCGTCGCCGCGTACGGCGGGACCGTCGCCGCGTACGGCGGGCGCACCCGACTATTACGCGCCGCAGAACTTCAAGTACCAGATGACTGCGCGCGAACTGAAGGCTTGAGCCGCATGTGCAAAGCGTAAACTTGTCCGCCCGGCGCCGCGCTGAGAGTGACGCCTGCAGCCGCGCCAAACGAACGGGAGATCGCATGAACAAGACCATTGCATTAGCCGCTGGGATGGCTGTCGCTGGCGTATTGGCAGCCACCGCGGTGCAGGCTCAGGAAGTCGTCAAGATCGGTTTCGCATCGCCGTTGACCGGTGGGCAGGCGAGCTACGGCAAGGACAATCAAAACGGCGCCGAGCTTGCGATACGCGAGCTCAACGCGCAGCCATTCAAGATCGGGGACAAGACGGTCAAGTTCCAACTCATCGCCGAAGACGATCAGGCCGAGCCGAAACTCGGACCGGTGATCGCCCAGAAGCTCGTCGATGCCAAGGTCGCCGGCGTGGTCGGGCATTTCAACTCGGGCGTGACGATTCCCGCGTCGAAGGTGTACAGCGATGCCGGGATTCCAGAGCTTTCCGTGTCGACGAACGTCAAGTACACGCAGCAGGGATTCAAGACGGCGTTCCGCTTGATGGCCGACGATGGCAAGCAGGGCAAGGCGCTCGGCGAATACGCGGTGAAGGTGTTGAAGTTGAAGCGGCTGGCGGTGATCGACGACTCGACCGCCTACGGCCAGGGATTGGCGGACGAGTTCGAGCGCGCGGTCAAGGCGTCGGGCGGCGAAGTCGTCGCGCACGAGCACACCAACGACAAGGCCGTCGATTTCGCGTCGTTACTGACGTCGATCAAAGGCAAGCAGGCCGATGCGATCTTCTTCGGCGGCTATGATCAGCAAGCGGGACCGATGGCGCGTCAGTTGCAGACGCTCGGCATGAAGATGACGCTGATGGGCGGCGAAACGATGAACTCGGCCAAGTTCATCACGCTCGCAGGCCCGGCTGCCGAAGGACAGATAGCGTCGACGCCCGGTGCGATCCTGGAATCGCGCCCCAACGGCAAGGCCTTCGCGGACAAGTACAAGGCACAGTTCGGCCAGGATATCGGCCTGTATGCGCCGTACTTCTACGATGGCGTCATGCTGATCGCCGCGGCGATGAAGGCCGCCAATTCGACGGAACCCGCGAAGTACCTGCCCGCACTCCAGAAAATTCACTATCCCGGCATTACGGCGGACATCGCGTTCGACGCCAACGGCGAGTTGACGCACGGGCTGATGACGATCTCGCAGGTGAAGAACGGCAAGTGGGAAGTCATCTCGAAGTAGTGATCGCGACGGGTGAGCGCCAATAGAGGTGTCACTGTCACCGGCCGTTGATCCAATGGTGGTGCATTACTGCGCGACTTCCTGGATCGCGCGCGGACCTTGTGCACGTATTTCGGCAGGTATAACCTGACACGACTGCGCGCAAGCGGACCGCGCAGACCACGGGAGCGCGCCTCCCGTGTGTTGATCTCCGCCAAGGAGTGGCGATGAATAGAATCGTTGCGTACCTTCTCTGGCCCGTGATCGCCATCGCGGGCGCGTTCTCGTTCGCGGCACTCGCACTCGGTCGGGGCGAGAGCGTCAACGCCGTATGGCTCGTGACGGCGGCGGTGACCGTCTATCTGATCGCGTATCGGTTCTATAGCAAATACATCGCGGAACGGGTGCTGCAGCTCGATGACGATCGGATAACGCCCGCGGTGCGCCACAACGACGGCATGGACTATGTGCCGACGAACAAGTGGGTGCTCTACGGTCACCATTTCGCGGCGATCGCCGGCGCCGGTCCGCTCGTCGGCCCCGTGCTTGCGGCGCAGATGGGATTTCTGCCGGGCACGCTATGGATTCTCGTGGGCGTCGTCATTGCCGGTGCGGTGCAGGACTTCATCGTTCTGTTCGTATCGGTCCGCCGCGACGGAAAATCGCTCGGCGAAATGATCAAGATGGAGCTCGGTCCTGTTGCAGGCTCCCTCGCGCTGGTCGGGGTGCTTGTCATCATGATCATCATCCTGGCCGTCCTGAGTCTGGTGGTCGTCAAGGCCCTTACGTCGAGTCCATGGGGCCTGTTCACGATCGCGGCAACGATTCCAATCGCGCTGCTCATGGGCGTCTACATGCGGATCATTCGTCCCGGCCGCGTTGGAGAAGCATCGGCGTTCGGCGTGGTGCTGCTCCTTGCCTCGCTGTACTTCGGACGCGCCGTCGCCGCGGATCCGACTTGGTCACCCCTGTTCACGCTGACCGGCACGCAACTCGCGTGGGCGCTGATCCTGTACGGTGCCATTGCAGCAAGCCTGCCGGTATGGCTAATGCTCGCACCGCGCGACTACCTGAGCACGTTCCTGAAGATCGGCACCGTCGTGGCGCTGGCGGTTGGCATTTATGTCGTCGCCCCGCCGCTTGCGATGCCAGCCGTCACTCGCTTCATCGACGGTACGGGGCCGGTCTTCTCCGGCTCGATTTTCCCGTTCCTCTTCATCACGATCGCGTGCGGGGCCGTCTCGGGATTCCATTCGCTCATCTCGTCCGGAACGACACCGAAGATGATCGAACGCGAGTCGCACATGCGGTTCATTGGCTTTGGCGGGATGCTTGCCGAATCGTTTGTTGCGATCATGGCGTTGACAGCGGCCTGCGTGCTCGACCCGGGCATCTACTTCGCAATGAACGCCCCATCGGCGGTGATCGGCACGACGGCAGCGGAGGCCGCACGCGTAATCTCGAGCTGGGGATTCACGATCACGCCCGACATGATCAATCAGACGGCGGTTGACATCGGCGAAACGAGCATCCTGTCCCGAGCGGGCGGTGCGCCCACACTCGCGGTAGGGATGGCCCAGATCCTCGGACAGGCCTTAGGCGGCAAGGCGATGGAAGCGTTCTGGTATCACTTCGCCATCCTGTTCGAGGCACTGTTCATCCTCACGGCCGTCGACGCCGGAACCCGCGTCGGACGGTTCATGATCCAGGACATGCTCGGCCACCTGTACAAGCCGCTTGGCGATACGGAGTTCCTGCCAGCGAACGTCGCAGGCACCGTGCTGTGCGTCGGAGCGTGGGGATACTTCCTCTATCAGGGCGTCGTAGATCCACTGGGCGGAATCAATACGCTGTGGCAGCTTTTCGGTGTCGGCAACCAGATGCTCGCGGCCATCGCGCTGCTGTTATGCACGAGTGTGCTGGTGAAGATGAAACGGGAGCGGTTCGTGTGGGTGACGCTGGTGCCGACGGTATGGCTGCTCGTGACCACGCTAACCGCGGGGGTCCAGAAAATCTTCCACACTGATCCACGCATCGGTTTCGTCGCGCTGGCGAACAAGTTCAGCGACGCCGCGGCGAAGGGCACGTTGCTCGCACCGGCGAAGTCGATCGAGGAGATGCGACGGGTCGCCTTCAACAATTATCTGGATGCGGTCGTATGCGCATTGTTCGTCCTGCTGGTCATCGCGATGTGCATCGCCACCGTCCGCGTTTGCATGCGCGCGCTGAAGCAGGTACGACCGACTGCGCAGGAAATACCGCCGGTCGCGGGCGTCGAAGGAGCGATGGCGTGAGTTCGATCGTCACGAAGCCCCGAGCAACGGATTCGCTGGACATCGCCGACGCGCCGGTGTGCGCGAAAACGCGCCCGATGGGCTTGCGCGATCGTGCGCAGACGATTTTCGCCGGGTTACGTCAGGTGTTCGGAATTCCGGACTACGAGCGGTATCTCGCGCACATGGCGGCGCATCATTCGGACGACCCCGTTCTGACGCGCCGCGACTTCTTCGCTCGCTCGATCGACCGGAAGTACAGTCGCAGCGGCCCGAGGTGCTGCTAGGCGGCGTAGCTGCGTCGTAGTCCGTCGACGGAAATCTGCGCAGCGCCGCCGCTGCGTATATCTCGTTGCAACGCTCCACGTTGCGTCAATTGCCATCGGCATGTTCACGTGCCGAGCGCCCCGCAGCCGCCTGATCCCCTTGACCACCAAGGTCGGTTGATGCAACATGCATTGCATCCAAGGACGTAGATGCAATGACAGTTACACGCAAGGGCGCGCGACCTCAGGACGAATCCATCGAGCGAGTGCTGCAGACGATGCGCGCACGCTTCAAGGACATGAGTGAGTCGCAGCGCCTGCTCGCCGACTACATGCTCGAGAATCCTTACGACATCGCGTTCACGTCGGCGGCCAAGGTCGGGAGGGAACTTGGGCTCAGCACGGCGACCGTCGTCCGCTTCGCCGAGTTTCTCGGGCTGGACGGTTACCCCGACTTGCAGGAGCTTGCCCGGAAAGCGGTCGCTCGCCAGGTAAGCGAGGTCGCGCAGTTCAAGAGCATGACCGGTGTCCTTACGGGCGCGTCAGTGCTCCACAAGGGACTGCGGGCCGATATCGAGAGCATCCAGCGCACCGGCGAGCTCCTGTCGGAAGCGACCTTCGAGAAGGCCGTACGCCTGGTCGCCGGGGCGCAGGTGGTGCACGTTGCGGGATTCCGGAGTAACTATGCCCTCGCGCACCAGTTCGTGCTCAATCTCAATTTGATCGGGCGGCGCGCCAGGGTGCTCTCTCCCGGCGTGGGCGACCTCCCTGAGCAACTGCTGCAGATGCGCGCGGGTGACGTGTGCGTTGTCATCAGCTTCAGACGCTATACCGCGCAGATCCGTGACGTGTTGGCGCACGCCAAGCGCGCAAGGGTGCCAGTGGTTGCTCTCTCCAATTCCGAAGTCTCGTTCGTCGCGGAAGGTGCCGACGTGCTGCTCCCCGTTGCCATGAAGTACCCGTCGCTTCTGGAGTCGCGGGTGGCCGCACTGAGCGTCATGACCTCACTCATGACGGGTATAGCGCTGGTGCATCCGAAGGCAACCGCAGAATCGATGAGCAGGCACGAGGTGATGTGGGCGCGCATGGGAACTTATCTCGACGATCTGGGCGTTCCGATCACGGCGGTGCGTTCCGGCCGCGGCGGCGCCAGGCCAACCGCCATCACGCGACACAAGCAAAGTGGCCGCTCGGAAGAAGCCTGAGCATGCCGCAGCCCGCCGCCACAAGCGACAACCCCGACTACCCCGAGAACCTTGGAGGAATACCGTGGATTTCCGCCTGACCGCCGAACAAGAGAAGCTGCGGGACAAGACGCGCGAGTTCGCCCAGAATGAACTGAAGCCGATGGCAGCGCACTGGGACGAGACCGAAACCTTCCCTGCGGCGATGGTCGATCGCGCGGCCGAGCTTGGGTACCTCGGACTGCTGATACCGAAGAAATACGGTGGCCAGGAGCTCGGCCCGATGGAAGCGATCATTGTCATCGAGGAGATGGCGAAAGCCTGCGCGAACACCGCCGAAGTCCTCTTCGATTGCATCATCGGCCCAATCCAGGTGATCCAGCATTTCGGCACGGACGAACAGCGCGAACGCTATCTGCGACGGGCAGCGACCGGGGAGATTCTGATGGGGATCGCAATCTCCGAGCCCCACGCTGGCTCCGGCGCGACCGACATGCTGAGCCGAGCCAAGGTCGACGGTGATTCGGTGGTGCTGAACGGGCGGAAGGCCTACGTCGAGGACGTCAGCACGCAGAACGCGTTCCTTGTCTACATGAAGTTCGACGACCGGCCTGGCGCCAAGTCCATTGGCGGCGTTCTGGTCGAGAAGGGGACGCCCGGGTTTACGGTGGGCACGCCCAGGAAGAAGATGGGGTTGCGCGGCTGCGCTCAGGCCGACCTGATCTTCGAGAACTGCCGCGTGCCGAAGGAGAACGTCGTCATCCAGCCCGGCAACTTCGTCAAGCTGATGGAAGCGTTCAACCTCGAGCGCTGTGGGAACGCAACGATGGCTGTCGGCATCGCGGCTGGCGCACTCGACGAAGCGATCGCCTACGCCAAGAAGCGCACGCAATTCGGCCGCTTGCTCTGCGAATTCCAAGGCATGCAGTGGAAGTTCGCGAAGATGGCGATGGAGGTCGACGCCGCCCGGTTGCTTGTCTACCGGGCCGTGAGCAACGGGGCGCAGGGCCTGCCATCGATGCTGGAGGCGTCGATGGCCAAGGCGTACGCCAATGAGATGGCGATCCGCGTCACTAACGACGCTCTGCAAGTGTTCGGAGGCTTGGGCTATCTGCGCGAATGTCCGCTCGAGCGCATGGTCCGAGATGCACGCGCGTGGGCAATTGCGGGCGGAACGGTCGAACTGCAACTTACCAATATAGCTTCGGGATTGTTTGGACGGCGATTCAACCAGCGGCCCTCGCCGGCGGCCGCAGCGGAGCCGGTAGCGTCCGGCATCCAAAGTTAGCAGGAGGGCGCCACATGAATTCGATCGCTGCAAGGTTGTCCGGAACCATCGTTGCCGCGGTATTCGCCGCAGCGTCACTCGTCGGGAATGCGCTTGCCCAGGAGACTCTTTCAATAGGCGGACTATCGGGAGGTATCTACGCCGAGACGTTCAGGGCTGCTCTCATCACGCCATTTGGCCAGCAGAACAAGGTCACGATGAAGAGCGAGGAAGGCATATCGGCGGTTGTGCTGGCAAAGCTTCGCCAGCAGAAGGGAAACCCGCAGTTCGACGTCGTGTTCATGGACCGCGGGGTTTCCGACCTTGCCATCCGGGAGGGTCTCGTCGAGCCGGTGTCGGCGTCGGTGCAGGCGAGTGCGCCCGACGTCATCCCCGAAGCATTCGTGAAGAACGCGAAGGGAGAGATCACCGCAGTCGCCTTAACGTACTGGGGCGCAGGCCTCGCGTACAACGAGAAGACGGTCAAGACGCCACCGACATCCTGGCTTGACCTCAAGAAACCCGAGTACAAAGGCAAGCTTGCCGTCTACAGCCCCGAGAACTCGATTGCCATTCCGATGCTGGTCGTTCTCTCCGAAATCCAGGGGGGCAGCGCGACCAACATTGATCCCGCACTCGCCATGATGAAGGCACTTGCGCAGGAAGGCACCGTGTTCTTCGCCGGTTCGCCGTCGGGAGCGAATCTTCTGGCGAATGGCGAGGCCCAGGTTGCGACGCTCGCGTCCTCGAATGCCTGGGAGCTCGCAGGCAAAGGCTTGCCCATCAAATTTGTGGTGCCGAAGGAGGGTGTGATCGGCCAGGACATCCGCATGCATATCGTCGCCGGTACGAAGAACAAGGCCCTCGCGGAGAAATTCATCACCTTCGCGCTCACCAAGACGGCACAGGAGGATATGGTCAAGCGACTTCTGACCTCGCCGGTCAACACGAAGACGGAACTGCCGCCCGACGTGGACGCCAAGCTGCCATGGGGACCGAAAGGCTCCATCAAGAATTTGCGACTCGTGGACGGTAACGTGATCCTCGACAACCGGGAAGCGTGGATCGCGCGCTGGAACAGGGAAGTGACGAAGTAATCAGGGAGCCAACCCCCGCTCCAACAGGATCGACGCATGAGCGAAATCGGGGTCGTCTGCGTGCAGCAGGTTTCAAAGCGCTTCGGCGACGTCCCCGCGGTGAACGACGTGTCCTTCGTCGTCGAGAAGGGCGAATTCGTTTCCTTGCTCGGCCCGAGCGGCTGCGGCAAGAGCACGCTGCTGCGCATGATCGCCGGCTTCGAGACCGCGGATTCCGGCTCGATCCTGTTCGAGGGGCGGGACTATACCAACGTCCCGGCCCATTTGCGGCCGGTGAACATGGTGTTCCAGAGTTACGCGCTCTTTCCGCACCTGTCCATTTTCGACAATGTCGCGTTCGGCCTGCGGCGCAAGAAGGTGCCGGACAAGGAGGTCACGCGCCTGGTTCTCCAGTTTCTTGACCTCGTCAACCTGAATGACCTGAGCGCGCGATTCCCGTCGCAGTTGAGCGGCGGACAACAGCAGCGGGTCGCGCTCGCGCGAGCACTGGTCAATCGCCCCAGCGTCTTGTTGCTCGACGAGCCGCTCGCAGCGCTCGACCTGAAGCTCCGCAAGAAGATGCAGGTGGAGTTGAAGGTCCTGCAACGCGAGCTTGGAATCTCCTTCATCTACGTGACTCACGACCAGGAGGAGGCGCTCGCCCTCTCCGACAAGATCGGGGTGGTCAGCGACGGGCAGATGCTCCAGTACGGTCCGGCGCTCGAAGTCTACGATCGTCCTCGCTCGGAGTTCGTCGCCAAGTTCCTCGGCGAGGCGAACATCATCCAATGCACGGTTCGCGCTTCAGGTGATTGGTTGGAGTTGGTGGCAGCGGGCAACACCGTACGAATGAGGGCATTGGCTGAATCACCGCCCGCGGGCGCAAAGGTGCTGCTGGCGATTCGTCCTGAAGATATCGTTCTCAGCGCCACCGCAGTCGAGGAGGACAACGTCTATCCCTGCGTGGTCGAGAACAAGGCATTTTCGGGCACTGCACCGATCGTGTGGGTCAACGTAGACGGGAAGACGCTGTCTGTGCGCAGCGCAGATCGCCGCACGTTCGATGCAATGGAGATCGGCATGCCGGCGTTCGTGAGCTGGCGCTCGACACAGGGTGTGTTGATTCCTGAGGATCACCGGTGACGCCTGAGGATGCATCCGTCGCCACCAAGGCGAGCACGAAGGCAGGGTTCATGGTCGGACGCCTGTGGCTGCTGCTCCCGGCGACGATCGTAGTAGCAATCTTCTTTGTGCTGCCTGTCGCGCTGACCGTTCCCAAAAGCGTCTTTCGCGACGGCGGTGTCAATTTCGATGCATATGCCGCCGTGCTCGGCGACGGGTATTACCGCCTTGTCCTGTGGCGCTCACTCTGGTTGTCGTTCGTGAGCACCGTCGTGTGCGTTCTGCTCGGATATCCGATCGCCTATTACGCGACGCGGCTTTCCGCCCGACGCTACAAGCGCTACATCTACATGATCATTCTTGCACCGCTTTTTACGACCGCCGTCACGCGTGTCATCGCGTGGACGATGATTCTCGGCAACCAGGGCATCATCAACACGCTGCTGATGCAGTTGGGGTGGACAGAGGCGCCGGTGCGGATGCTCTACACCGACACGGCCATCATGACCGGGCTGGTGTACACGATGGTCCCGTTTTCGGTACTGACCATCGCTTCGGTCCTCGAGAATCTCGACGGCAAGCTCGAGGAGGGTGCACGGGACCTGGGAGCCACGCCGTGGCAAGCATTTCTGCGCGTCACGCTTCCATTGAGTGCGCCTGGTGTGAGCGCCGGCGCAATTCTGGTGTTCGCGCTGTGTCTCAGCGCTTACGTCACGCCGGCGCTGCTGGGTGGCGGACGCATCAAGGTGATGGCGTCGCTCGTGTTCGAGCAGTTCATGCGCACCGCTAACTGGCCGCTGGGTTCCGCGATCGCTTGCGTGCTGCTGGTCGTGACGGGCTTCGTGATCTTTGCCTACGGGCGCGTGCTCGAGCGGCGCGTGACGCTCGGAGAGGACCGCGGGCGCCCATGACTGCCTCCGTGGCCATTCCGACGCGTAAGCGGCGATCCCAGAGCGACACGTCGGGCATTGGACCGACCGGGCGGATGGTGCTCGGGAGCATCTCGGGATTGCTTCTGATGCTCCTGATCGCACCGATGCTGGTGCTGCTGTTGATGTCCTTCTCCAACGCCGACTTCGTGGTGTTCCCACCCACCGCGTTCAGTCTCAAGTGGTATTACAAGTTTTTCGCGATGGGCGACTTCCTGTCGGCCCTGTTGACGAGTTTCGAGGTGGCCGTTGCCGCGTCTCTGATCGCGACGCTGATCGGATTGCCGGCGGCGTACGTCCTCGTGAGGCGCCGGTTCCCAGGTCGGCGCGCACTCGCGGCAGTGTTCCTGTCGCCGCTCATGGTTCCCCAGATAATCGTCGGTGTCGGCCTTCTGCAGCTCTACACCGCGCTGGGAGGCGCGAACAGCCTCACGGGTCTAGTCATGGCCCACGTCGTGGCAGTGCTGCCCTACGTCATCAGGACCGTCGGCGCGGCATTGTCGACGACCAACGTCAGTATCGAGGAGGCCGCGGCCGACCTGGGCGCCAACCAGCTCGAGGTCCTCGCCTTTGTCGTCGTACCGATGATCAAGGGAGGTGTTCTTGCCGCGGCACTTTTCGCGCTGATCATGTCCTGGATCAATGTGGAGATCAGCATCTTTCTCACCACGACCGGGAGCTACACGTTGCCCGTTCTGCTCTACAACTACATGGAGTACTCGCTGACGCCGGTCGTTGTCGTAGCCGGCTCGGTTTCAATCGTGGTGGCGGTTGCATTGGTGGCGGTTATCGACCGTTTCATCGGACTCAGCAGCGCAATGCGTCTGTAGGGCCTGCGTCAACACACATTCGAGGGTGCATGCTTCTGCTCGAGCACGAAGGAAAGGAAGTTCTCCGTCAGTACGGCATCCGTGTTCCGCGCGGAACGCTGATTGACAAGGTGACCCTCGCGAGCGTGCCGACTTCGTCACTGCCTTTCCCGGCGATGGTCAAGGCGCAGGTTCCCGTGGGCGGCCGCGGGAAGGCGGGTGGAATCCGACCCGTGTCGTCGGCGGAGGACTTCGAAGCTGTCGCGACCGGACTGTTCTCGGCCGAACTGAAGGGATTTCAGGTAGCCAGCGTCCTCGTCGAAGAGCGCAAGGCCACGCTGCACGAGTACTACATGTCGATCATATTCGTCGGCGAAGACATGCTTCTCCTCGTCGGCGCTCGAGGTGGCGTGGACGTGGAATCATTCTTTGGGACCGCGCGCGACGAGTTCGCCACCGTGACGCTCGATCCGGTCTACGGCCTGCCCGAGTACCGGCTGCGCGACGCCCTTGCCGAGCTCAAGATCCGTCCGGCGCTCTGGGGAAGGTTCATGGACGTCGCGTACCGCCTCGCGCGATTGTTCCGCGACTGCGATGCGACGATTGCCGAGATCAACCCACTCGCGGAAGTCGACGCCGACGCGCTGATGGCGCTCGACGCGCGCATCGTCATCGACGACGGCGCGCTGTTCCGCCAACCCAGATTCGCCGCGCGCCGCGAGACGGAGAGTGGTGACGCACTCGCGCGGCGCATGCGCGAGTTGCAGATCCAATGGGTGCCATTGGGCGGTCCGGTGGGATTGATCGGTTCGGGGGCCGGATGCGGCGTGACGATCATGGACTGGATCGCGCGCGAAGGTAGCGGCCTTGCCGCCTTCGTCGATCTCGACTATGCGGTCCTCTCAGGACAGACCGAGGCGGGGCTGCGCTTGCTTGTGGATCACTACCTTGACGAGCCCGGCATACGCTCGATCATCGTCAATTTCACGGCATGCGGCGTGCGCGTCGACCTGATCGCGGAGTCGCTCGCCAAGGTTTTGCAGGAGGTCAATCCAGCGCGACTGAAGCCCATTTATCTGCACTTCGAAGGCAACCGTCGAGATGCTGCGAGGGAGACATTGCGTCGCGTCGGTTTCACGCCGTGCGAGACGCTGGGCGAAGCGGTGCGCGCAGCGGCCGCCGCGGCCCGGGAGGCCTGAGCCATGGCAATTCTGGTCGACCGGCACACGCGA
Source organism: uncultured Pseudomonadota bacterium (assembly GCA_963709335.1). GTDB lineage: Bacteria > Pseudomonadota > Gammaproteobacteria > Burkholderiales > Casimicrobiaceae > VBCG01. Next base: position 24,350 of record CAVPWB010000016.1, on the reverse strand, counting down.
GTCTGCATCCAGGGGATCACCGGCCCGATGGGGCAATTTCAGGCGCAGGAAATGCTGTCCTATGGCACCAACGTCGTTGCGGGAACGAGTCCCGGTCGCAGCGGCACCAGTGTGGGTCCGGTGCCCGTCTTCGGCACGATGGCCGAGGCCGTTGCGAAAACCGGCGCCGACCTATCGCTGATCTACGTTGCGGCGCCACGGGTCAAGGACGCAATCTTCGAGGCGATCGACGCCGGCATTCGGACAATCGTCTGTGTGGCGGAGTGGGTACCTGTGCATGACATGGTGATGATCATGCGGCGGGTCCGCGAGACCGGGACGCGGTTCATTGGTCCGAACTGCAGCGGCATCATTTCCCCGCGCCGCGCCAAGATCGGCTTCTACTGCGACGAAGTTTGCGCGCCGGGGCGAATCGGCGTGATGGCGAAGAGTGGAACGCTGAGCTATGCGGTTCTGGCGGAAATGAAGCGCGCCGGAATGGGCGCGAGCACTGTGGTCGGTGTCGGCGGTGACGAGATCCGGGGAACCGGCTTCCGGGATTGCCTCGAGCTCTTCGAGGCCGACGCTGATACTGATGCCATGGTGCTGGTCGGCGAGGTGGGAGGAACCGAAGAGGAGCGCGCGGCCGAGTACGTCATGCACCATTGCCGCAAGCCCGTTGTCGCATTCGTTGCGGGACGCACGATTCCGCACGGGCGCAACATCGGTCACGCGGGAGCGATGGTGCTCGGCGATCGCGGGTCTTATGTAACCAAGGTCGCGGCACTGAAGGCAGCCGGCGTCCGAGTCGCCGAGGTGATCGAAGATGTTCCGGGTCTGCTGCAGGCTTGAACGCCTGCGCAGCGGCGGCAACGGCTGTCGGGTGAGGCCGTGGTGACGCTTCCTTATCCGCTGCCCGAGCTTGACCTGTCGGCACCCTTCGATCGCTACCGCAGCCGCGTGCTACCGGAGTGGATCGACGCGAACGCCCACATGAACATGGCTTACTACATGGTCGTGTTCGACCATGCGAGCGAGCTCCTGCTCGCGCAGGCGGGACTCTCGAGCGACTGCTATACGCGGCACGCGCTGGGGATGCTGTTCGTCGTCGAAGCGCACATCGAATACCAGCGTGAGCTGGCCGAGAACGCTCCCATTGCGGTGTCGTCGCAGATCCTCGATCTCGACCGCAAGCTGTTGCATCTGCTCATGCGCATGAGGCACGCAACGGAGGGCTACGCTGCAGCGTCCTGCCAGCTGCTGTTCCTGCACGCCGACTTCAAGACGAGGCGCAGTGCGCCGTGGCCGAACGTTTGCATGGAGCGGCTTGAGTTGCTCGCTGTTGCGCATCGCGCGTTGCCGCCTCCCGATCGGTCGAACTGTCGGATGGGCATTGACCGATCGCGCCGGGCCGCACGGCCCTGATCAGAGAGCACCGACATGGATCTCGAGACAATCACTTCCCGCCAGGCAATTGATGCAGCGCGCATGCTCCATCCGTACGCCGACGCCCGCCTGAACGAGAAGCTGGGGCCGCTCGTCGTCGTACGCGGACGGGGCGCGTGCGTTTACGACGAAGCCGGAACCGAGTACATCGAGGGACTTGCGGGACTATGGTGCGTGGCGCTGGGCTTCAGCGAGCAGCGCCTCATCGATGCCGCCGCTCGCCAGCTTGCCGAGTTGCCGTTTTATCACCTGTTCGGCAACAAGTCGCACCGACCGGCAATCGAGCTTGCCGAAAAGCTGGTCGAACTCGCGCCGGGGCGGCTGGAGCGCGTGTTCTACACGAACTCCGGCTCCGAGGCGAACGATACGGTCGTCAAGTTTCTGCACTACTACAACAACGCACGCGGCCGCACGGCGAAGAAGAAGATCATCTCGCGCCAGCGCGCCTACCACGGCGTGACGACAATCTCGGCGAGCCTCGGCGGCTTGCCCATCAACCATCGCGACTTCGACATCCCGATTCCCGGAGTGCTTCACGTCGCGTGTCCGCATTACTGGAAGTTCGGACGGCCTGGCGAATCGGAGGAAGCGTTCGCCAATCGGCTGGCGCAGGAACTCGAAGATCTGATTGCGAAAGAAGGCGCCGACACCATCGCGGCTTTCATCGGCGAGCCGATCAATGGTGCCGGTGGCGTGATCACGCCCCCGGCGGGCTACTGGCCTGCTGTCGAGGCCGTCTGCCGCAGGCACGACATCCTGCTCGTCATCGACGAAGTCATCACCGGATTCGGCCGTACCGGACGGATGTTCGCGAGCGAACTCTATGGCATCGAGCCCGACGTCCTGGTGTTGTCGAAGCAGCTGACGTCGGCCTATCAGCCGCTTGCTGCCGTGCTGATGACCGACGAGCTGTATCAAGGCATCGCAGGCAACACCGCAAAGATCGGAGCGCTGGGTCACGGTTTCACGTCGGGTGGCAATCCGGTGTCGACGGCGGTCGCACTGGAAAACATCAGGATCATCGAGGAGCGTGGAGTGGTGGCGCGCGTCGCCGAAATCGCGCCGTTGCTGCAGGATGGACTGCGCCGATTCGCCGATCATCCGCTGGTCGGGGAAGTACGCGGGATCGGCCTGATCGCCGGCGTCGAGCTCGTGGCAGACCGCGCGTCGCGGCGGCCCTTCGATCCTGTTGGACGCGTCGGGGCCGATGTCGCACAGCGCTGTCAGGCGCATGGTCTGATCCTCCGCGCCATCGGCGACACGATCGCCATCTGTCCGCCATTGATCGTGGATGAAAAGCAAATCGGCACCATCGTCTACACCCTGGGGCGCGCACTGGACGAGATTCAAGGGGCGCTTTCGCGCGACGCGAATTGAACATGGGCCGTGGCCGCAATCGCGGTGACAGCCCTTGACCGCGTCGACGTCGATGCGTGACGAACCAATGGAGGAGAAAGCAACGCCATGAAGATCGAAATCGGAGACACGCCTGACTTTACCGATGCGACGCTGACCCTCGAAGGTCCTGTTGCCGTGCTGACGCTCAATCGCCCGGCCAAGCTCAACGCGCTGACGCTTGCGATGCATCGTGCGTTGCTGCGCGCGATTCGATCCGTCCGCGAGGACGATCGCCTCAAGGTGCTCGTCATGACCGGCACGGGAAGGGCGTTCTGCGCCGGCGACGACATGAAGGAGAGCGACCCGCGCGACGGCATCGCTCCGCCCGAGGCTGAGACCGAACTTGCGTGGCACAATATCGTGCGCGAGATGCGCGCGATGCCCAAGCCGGTGATCGCTGCGGTGAATGGCATCGCCTGCGGTGCCGGCGGCGGACTGGCGTTGGCTGCCGATCTGCGGTTTGCGTCCGACGATGCGCAGTTCGCCGATATTTTCACCAAACGCGGCATCGCAGGGGGCGCGTACCTGCTGACTCAGCTTGTCGGTACGGCGAAGGCCCTCGAGTTGATCTTCACCGCCGACTTCGTGCCCGCCGCGGAGGCGTTGCGGATTGGATTGTTCAACCGGGTCATGCCCAAAGCGCAGCTCATGCCGGAGACGCTGGCATTTGCTGCGCGCCTCGCCGCAGGGCCAACCCAGGCGTTTGGCCTGTCGAAGTGGGCGGTCTATCAGGCAGCGCACTTGCACCTGAACGAAGGTCTGCGCACCGAAGAGCTGGCCAAGCTGTGCTCCCTGCGTGGTTCAGAGGTGCGCGAGGGCATCGCGGCGTTCAACGATCGACGCAAGAGTGCGGCGGCGTCGACACCGGGGCACTGACATGAAGCACGTGCGCGTTGATCGGCGCGGCCGCACGCTCCAGATCACGATCGATCGTCCGCCCGCGAATGCGATCACGCCCGAAGTTGGCGAAGAGCTGCACGAGGCGTACTCGATGTTGCGGGACGACGCCGGGCTCAGGGTCGGTATCGTCACAGGCGCGGGCGGTCGCATCTTCTGCGCCGGTTGGGATCTCAAGGAAGTGGCCTTGGCGACGGATCCCGCCGTGATCAACGACGCGGTGATGAACAAGCCTGGAGGCTTCGCCGGCGTCACCGAATTCTGGGATCTCCAGAAGCCGGTAATCGCGGCCGTCAACGGCGCCGCGGTCGGAGGTGGCTTCGAGATCGCGTTGGCTGCGGATCTCATCATCGCGGCCGAGCACGCGCATTTTTCACTTCCCGAAATGGCTCGAGGCCTCGTTCCCGACGCCGGCGCGCTGCAGCGGTTGCCTCGACGAATTCCCTATAACGTTGCAATGGAGCTCTTGCTCACCGGGCGCCGCATGAGTGCGACCGAGGCTGCGCATTGGGGCCTCGTCAATGCAGTGGTGCCAGCGGCGCAGCTCCTGGATGAGGCATACCGGCTCGCGGAAAGTATCGCGGAGGGTGCGCCGCTCGCTGTGCGCGCCTTGCTCGAAACGCTTCCAGCAATCGACCGGCTGCCGCTCGTCGAATCGTTCGCCAAGATGAAGCGAGGACACAGTGGATTGCCCGCGTACGAGCGAATGATGATCTCCGAGGATTTCCTCGAAGGTCCGCGCGCCTTTGCGCAAAAACGCAAGCCCATGTGGAAGGGGCGCTGAGATGGCGACTGTCTATCCCAGGCGCGTCGAATCGGTTGCCGTGGTCGGGTTAGGGACGATCGGCATGAGCTGGACTGCCTATTTCCTTGCCCGCGGCATCTCGGTGAGAGGGACCGACATCGATCCTCGCGCGGAGGCGCGGGCACGCGACTACATCGGCCGGGCGACGCCCGAACTCGAGCGCCTTGGGCTCGTCGTTCCCGCGGGTCTTGCTCGTTTCAGCTTCCACGTCACGGTCGAGGACGCCGTCGATGGCGTCTCGTTCGTGCAGGAGAACGGACCGGAGAATGAAGACGCGAAGATCGAGTTGCTGGCGCGCATCGATCGCGCGCTGCCGGCCAAGATTCCGGTTGCGTCGAGCACGTCGGCGTTAATGATGTCGACGCTGCAGCAGCGCTGTCGCCATCCGGAGCGCTGCTTCGTCGGCCACCCGTTCAACCCGCCTCATCTGATCCCTCTGGTCGAGATCGTGGGTGGCAATCGCACCGATGCGCAGGTGCTCGACTGGGCGGAGGCTTTCTATCGAGCGATTGGCCGCGAGCCGATCCGATTGAAGCGGGAGGTCTACGGACACGTCGCCAATCGATTGCAGTACGTGCTGTTCAACGAGGCGGCCCGCCTGGTTTTCGAAGGCGTCGCGACGGTGCAGGACATCGATGCCGCGGTTGCGTGGGGTCCCGGGATGCGCTGGGCCCTGTTCGGTCCGTTCATGACGATGCACCTTGCCGGCGGTGCCGACGGCATGGCGGGATCATTCCGGAAGTTTGCCGACCGAGATACGGCATGCACGGACCGGGCCGCGCGGATGCCTCTTTCCGCTGAACAACGGCGCACTTTGGTCGAGGGCGTCGAGGTCGTTGCCGAAGGCCGCACCGTGTCCGCGCTCGAGGCCCGCCGCGACGAACTGCTGCGCGAGCTCTATCGCCTCAAGATCGCCGCCCCAACCGATTCCTGAGAGGGAACTGCATCATGTATGAAGACCTGGCGCTCTACATCGACGGCGAGTTTCTGAAGGATGGCGGCCGGCGCGAGCAGCCGGTTTGTGATCCGGCCACGGGTGGCCAAATCGCAACGCTGCCGCATGCGACGCGGAACGATCTCGACCGGGCCCTCGCGGCCGCACAACGTGCATTCGAGTCGTGGAAGCTGGTTTCACCGATGGAGAAGAGCGGCATCCTGCGCAAGGTAGGCGAGCTCTCGCGCAGCCGGGCCGAAGCCATCGGCCGAAACATGACGCTCGATCAGGGCAAGCCGCTGGCCGAAGCGGTCGGCGAGGTGACGCGTTGCGCGGACCACTGCGACTGGCACGCCGAGGAGTGCCGCCGAGTCTATGGCCGGGTGATACCACCGCGTCTGCCGAACGTGCGGCAGTTCGTGCTGCGCGAACCGGTCGGTGTGTGCGCTGCGTTCACACCGTGGAACTTTCCGTTCAACCAGGCGATTCGGAAGATCGCAGCGGCCATCGGGGCCGGCTGCACGATCATCATCAAGGGCCCTGAGGACACGCCGAGCGCCGTGGTCGCCATCGCCCGGATGTTCCACGAGGCGGGATTGCCGCCGGGCGTCCTCAACGTCGTGTGGGGCGTGCCAGGCGAGGTGTCGGAGCATCTGATCAAGTCTTCGATCGTGCGCAAGGTTTCCTTCACAGGAAGCGTTCCAGTCGGCAAGCAACTCGCAGCGCTCGCGGGTGCGCACATGAAGCGCATCACCATGGAACTGGGCGGCCATTCACCCGCGATTGTCTGCGATGACGCGGACATCGACCGCGCCGCCGACATGCTGGCAACGCTGAAATTCTCGAATGCGGGTCAGGTGTGCGTTTCGCCGAGCCGATTTTTCGTTCAGAGACCGGCCTACGAGCGGTTCCTTGCGCGGTTCATCGACCGCACTAAGTCAATCAAAGTGGGGCCCGGCCTCGAGCCGGCAACGAAGATGGGTCCGCTTGCCCATGAGCGGCGGCTCGCGGTGATGGATGCATTCATTGCGGATGCCACCGTGCGCGGGGCGCGGATCGAGGCAGGCGGGACACGCATCGGAACTCAGGGCTACTTCTTCGCACCCACGGTAATCACGGGTGCCGCGCACGATTCAAGGCTGATGACGGAAGAGCCATTCGGCCCCGTGGCAGCCATCGTTCCGTTCGACGACCTCTCCGATGCAATCAAGCGCGCGAACAGCCTGCCCTACGGTTTGTCGGCCTATGCGTTCACCACGTCGAGCCGTAGCGCGCTCGCAATCCAGAATGGCCTCGAGTCGGGAATGATCAACATCAATCACTTCGGGCAGGCACTTCCGGAGACTCCGTTTGGCGGCGTGAAAGACAGCGGGATCGGCAGCGAGGGCGGCTCCGAGACGTTCGATGGGTACCTCACCACCAAGTTCGTCACGCAGATGGACTAGCCATCGGTGATGGGCGCGAAGTGTTCGCTACATACACGCGCGTGCCGGACGTCGTGCGGACGGATGACGAGGAAGAACTCGCTTTGGTTCTTCCCTTCGTTCGAATCGTTAGTGAATGCCTCCGTGTCAGAAACGGTCAGCGATAGATCAGGTATAGCAGGCCGCCGAAGATAAGCCATTTCAGCGTGTAGTGCGCGACGCGGCTCCTTCGCTTGATTGCCTTGCCGATCAGGCGCACTCGATAGACGGCGTTGAAGATGTGGTTGAGCAAGCCGACGCGATCGCCCGGCACATTTTCGGTCTGGCTCTCCCGTATCAGAGTCGTCTTCACGAAGTGATTGAGCGCGCGGACCAACCGCGTGCGCAGCGGGCGCTCGATGTCGCAGAACAGGATGATCCGCGTGACGTCGCTGCGGTTTTCGGCGATGTGAATGAATGTTTCGTCGAACATCACCGGCTCGCCGTCGCGCCACACGTAAGGCTCGCCGTCGACGACGATCCGGCACAAGTCCGAGTTCGGCGTGACGAGGCCGAGGTGATAGCGCAACGAGCCCGCGAACGGATCTCGGTGCGCGCCGAGCTTCGTACGGGGTGGCAGTAGCGCGAACATCGCCGCGTTGATGCCGGGTATCGACTCGACGAGCTCGACGGTCCTCGGGCACAATGATTTTGCCGACGGCAGCGGCTCGTCATACCACTTGACGTAGAAGCGCTTCCACCCCGTCTTGAAGAACGAATTGAAGCCGAGATCGTTGTACGTCGCCGCGGAACGAATGCGTCCGCTGTCGAGGAGCTGCTGCGCCTCGCGCCGGATCGTCTGCCAATTCTCGGCGAGTGGCGCGAGTTCCGGAAACCCGCTGATTTCGACATACGGACGATTCGGCACGGCCGAGAACAGATACATCAGCGCGTTGTATGGCGCCATCAGCGTCGAGTGATCAGTCACCTGCCGGAAGAAGCCATGCCGCACGCGGCCGCGATAGTGCACGTACATTGTCGAAGCGATGTAGACGTACAGCAGGATGAACTTCGGTGCGAGCAGCGCGGAAAGCATGATGCGTGATCGGCGACGCTAAGGCGCCGGGTCACTGCTTGCCGCGGTTATGGAACTCATGCCGATGGACAAGAATATCAATCCGGCTACGGTCAATTCCCAAGTGACGTCGCCCGTTCGGATGAATTTCATGATGGCGGACGACAACAGCAGAAAAGCGGCAATGAACCAAAATATGACGGCCGATTTGGCGTGTCTATCCTGACGACATCGCGGCGGTCCATCGCGTCACCCTTTGATGTGACGCGGGTCGTTGCCGTGACTATCCTTGCCGACGATGCGTCCACGTTCATCCTTAATGACGAGCTCGGCAATCGCGGCGCGTCCTGCGGGAGAAAGCGACAAGCGCGCAGCTGCACTGCGCTCGGGCACGCCTCGGATGCGCCGACAACACTTACGGCATGCCAACGCTCTTGGCCGACGGACGCGGGGTTGACTTGCCGTTCTCCGAACTTGGAGTAAACCACAGCTTCACCCTCTTTTTGCCGACGCTTTTGCAACTTTTGCACCGGTTTGCCGCGGGCGCAATGACATCTGGTGGACCTTGCGCTCTTAGCGCTGACGGACGGGTCGCGCGCGACGTTACTACCCCTGTTTTGGAGCAAGCGGCAGGCCTGTGCCGCCGAACGGTTCGTGGAGTTCTTGCGAAGTGGGCGGCGAGGACCTGTGCGCGCTGCCGCTGCCCGATCGCCGCCGGGCGCTTCGCAAGCACGTACAGCCGGGACCGCGGCTGCAGCTAATCGAGCACGGTTGATTTGATGGTGCCGGTGGAAGGAGTCGAACCCTCGACCTTCGCATTACGAATGCGCTGCTCTACCAACTGAGCTACACCGGCAGGAAGGCGCGAATTATAGCCGATCCTCGCGACCCTTCCGCCGTTGCAGCGACTACTGGAACGCGAGCGTACGGAACAGCGTCGACGCGCCGTTCCACGTGATTTGCACGCCGATGCACAGCAGGATGAACGCGGACAGACGCAGCAGTACGGCCGTGCCGGTCGGGCCGAGCTTGCGCATGATCGTGTCGGCATAACGCAGCACGACGAACACCGAAAGCGCCACGATGAAGATACCCGTTGCATGCGCGGCGGAGTTGACGATCAGCGAGCGAACGCTCTGCGACTGGTTCGCGCCGATGGTGATAGCGACTGAAATCGAGCCGGGTCCGACTGTCAGCGGCATCGTCAGCGGGTAGAACGCCCGCGTGCGCAGGTCGGGCCGTGACAGGGGCTTGGCGGCCTCGTGTACCCATTCGATCGGCTCGTCGGGCTGATTCAGCAGCGACCACGCGAGCGAGCAGACGACGAGCCCGCCCGCCACTTGCACGATCGGCACCGACAGATCGAAGAAATCGAGCACGTAGGCGCCGACGAGCAGCGATGCGAGAAGCAGCATGAAGCAGTTGATGGCAACGCGGCGCGACAGGTCGGCGTGTTCGGCGGGCGTCAGGTCGACGGTCTTGGCCAGATAGACCGGTGCAGCCCCCAGCGGATTGACGATCGGCAGCAATGCCGCGATGGCGAGCAGCGTCGATTCGAGGAACTGACGGAGATCTTCGGCGATCACGGGTATCCGGCTGTTTTTTTAACGAGGGTCGGCTTGCGCCGCCCGGATTCTGGCACAACCGCCGCCTTTGGCGCGGAAGTCTAGAATGGGCCCAATACTTCACGAACCCCACGCCATACCCCGAGTCCATGACCTCCACGCGCACGCTGATCGGATTTCACGCCGTCATATCGCGGCTGCGCCAGCATGCGGAGTCCGTCGAATCGGTTTACGTGGACGCCACCCGGCAGGATGCGCGAATGCGCGACCTCGCTGCCCGGGCAAATACGGCTCGCGTCACGGTTCACGCCGTCGACGCCGCGCGGCTCGCCACACTCGCCGGCAACGCGCCGCACCAGGGCGTGGTGGCGATCGTCGATGCGCAGCGGCCGCATGTGACAGTCGACGACGTGCTGTCGGACCTGTCCGAGCCGGCGCTATTGCTCGTGCTCGACGGCGTCACCGATCCGCACAATCTCGGCGCCTGCCTGCGCAACGCCGATGCGTTCGGTGCGCAAGCGGTGATCGTGCCGAAGGACCGTGCCGTCGGGCTGAATGCCACGGCCGCGAAGGCAGCCAGCGGCGCCGCCGAGACGGTGCCGGTCATCACGGTTACCAACCTGTCGCGTGCGCTGGCCGACCTGAAGCAGCGCGGCGTATGGGTGCTTGGCGCAGACGAGGGTGGCGAGAGTCTGTTCGCCGCCGACGTGTCCGGACCAGTGGCGTGGGTGCTCGGGGCCGAAGGCCAGGGGCTGCGCCGGCTCACCCGCGAAAGCTGCGACCGGCTGATCGGCATCCCGCTGGCCGGCGCCGTGGAAAGCCTCAACGTGTCGGTCGCCGCGGGCATCTGCCTGTACGCGACGCGCGCGACTCGCAGTCGAACCATTGCCGCGCAGCCGGCCGTCGGCTAGCATGCGCTCCCGTTGCTCACTCCAAACGCTTGCCCGAGGTGCCCGATGAAGACGCTGATCGATTGCCGTTTGCAGGTCTGTGCCGTTGCCGTTGCAGTGCTGACCGCGCTGGCCGCCGCGCCCGTGGCGGCAAAGGGAACGCTCGTCTATTGCTCGGAGGGAAGCCCCGAAGGCTTCCAGCCGCAGTTCTTCACGACCGGCACCACGTTCGACGCGGTATCGGTGCCGATGTTCAACCGGCTCGTCGAGTTCGAGACCGGCACGACGAACATCGTGCCGGCGCTCGCCGAATCGTGGACGGTTGCGCCGGACGGCAAGACGTTCACGTTCAAGCTGCGCAAGGGCGTCAAGTTCCACAGCAATGCGAACTTCAAGCCTACGCGCGACTTCAACGCCGAGGATGTGCTGTTCTCGTGGTACCGAATGGCCGACGACAACCATCCGTTCCATAAATTCACGGCCGGTCAGACGTTCGCCTATTTCGAAGACATGGGCATGAAGAACATCGTCGACAAGGTCGAGAAGGTCGACGACTACACGGTGCGATTTTCATTGAAGCGTCCCGAAGCGCCGTTCCTCGCCGACATGGCGATGGACTTCGCGTCGATCCTGTCGAAGGAGTACTTCGAGACGATGCGCACGAAGGGCACGCCGAATGCGGCTGACGTGTATCCGATCGGCACCGGACCGTTCGAGTACGTCAGCTACCAGAAGGACGCGACCATCCGCTACAAGGCATTCGATCGCTACTGGGGCGGCCGGCCGAAGATCGACAACCTGGTCTTCTCGATCACGCGCGACGCCACGGCACGCTACGCGAAGTTGAAGACCGGCGAATGTCACGTGATGGCGTTCCCGAAGCCCGCCGATCTCGACGAGATGCGCAAGGATCCGCAATTGGCCCTGCAGCAGAAGGAGGGGCTCAATGTCGGGTACATCGCCTTCAACGTCGAGAAGAAGCCGTTCGACAACAAGCTCGTGCGCCAGGCGCTCAACATGGCGACCAACAAGGAAGCGATCCTGAAGGCCGTGTACCAGGGTCAGGGGCAGGTGGCGAAGAACCCGATTCCGCCAATCCTGTGGGGTTACAACAACGCCGTGCAGGACTACGCTTACGATGTCGCGAAGGCGAAGCAGATGCTCGCGCAAGCCGGCTACGCGAACGGCTTCGAAGTCGAGCTCTGGTACCTGCCGGTGACGCGGCCGTACAACCCCGACGGCAAGCGGATGGCCGAGTTGATCCAGGCCGACTGGGAGAAAGTAGGTGTCAAGGCGAAGCTCGTGACGTATGAATGGGCCGAGTACCGCAAGCGCAGCAAGACCGGCGAGCAGGCGGCGATGATGTTCGGCTGGTCGGGCGACAACGGCGATCCCGACAATTTCTTCGTACCGCTGCTGGGCTGCGAAGCCGTCAAGGGCGGCGGTAACGTCGCACGCTGGTGCAACAAGCCGTTCGAAGACCTTATCCTCAAGGCCGCGCAAACGCCCAAACAGGCCGATCGCGCCAAGCTGTACGAGCAGGCGCAGGTGATCGTCAAGGAAGAAGCGCCCTGGATCACGCTCGCGCACTCGGTGCGCTTCGACCCGCTGCGCAAGGAAGTGCAGGGCTACAAGATGGATGCGACGGCACATCATTACTTCACCAACGTCGATCTGGCGAAACAGCCTTGACTGTCAGCGTCTTGCGCCCTCGCCGCCGTCCTGACGATGCGAGCGGGGCGCCGGACGCAGTAGCGCGAGGAGCGACGCCCGCCGCATAGCGCGAACGGCGCCGCTCAGGGGTCCTCAGCGATGTTCGGCTTCCTCCTCCGCCGCGTCGCGCTGATCGTACCGACGTTTCTCGGTGTGACGCTGCTGGCGTTCGCGCTGATCCATCTCATCCCGGGCGATCCTGTCGAGAACTTGTCGGGCGAGCGCGGCATGGACCCCGCGCGGCGCGAGCGGTTGCTGCATGAGTTCGGACTCGACCGTTCGCTGCCGGTCCAGTACCTGTCGTATGTCGGACAAGTGCTCCGCGGCGACCTCGGTACGTCGCTGACCACGCACGAAAGCGTTGCGCAGGAATTCGCGACGCTGTTTCCCGCGACCGTGGAACTCGCTTTCTTCGCGCTGGTCTTCGCCGTGGCGGTCGGATTGCCTGCCGGCATGCTGGCGGCGGTCAAGCGGAATACCGTCGCGGACTACACGGTGATGGGGCTGTCGCTGACGGGCTATTCGATGCCGATCTTCTGGTGGGCGCTGCTGCTGATCCTGTTCTTTTCCGTTTACCTGGGTTGGACGCCCGTCTCGGGACGGATCGCCGTGCAGTACGACGTACCCGCGACAACGGGCTTCATGCTCGTCGACACGCTGCGCGCCGGCGACATGGGCGCGTTCCGCTCGGCGCTGTCGCACCTGATCCTGCCGACGATTGCACTCGGCACGATTCCGCTGGCGGTGATCGCGCGGATGACGCGCTCTTCGATGCTGGAAGTTCTGCGTGAAGACTACGTGCGCGCCGCGCGTGCCAAGGGGCTTCCGCGCTGGCGCGTCATCGTCGTGCATGCGTTGCGCAATGCGCTGATCCCGGTCGTGACCGTCGTCGGGCTGCAGGTCGGACTGCTGCTGTCCGGCGCCATCCTCACCGAGACGATCTTTTCGTGGCCCGGCGTTGGCAACTGGCTCGTGCACGGCGTGCAGTCGCGCGACTATCCGGTCGTGCAGGGCGGCATCCTGCTGATCGCGGCGATTGTCATCACGGTGAACCTGATCGTCGACATGCTCTACGGCGTCATCAATCCGCGCATTCGCCATGGCTGACGCTGCGTCCGCCGTGCCGGTGATCGGTGCAACCGACAGCGCGCCGCCGTCGCGGCTGCGCGAGTTCTGGCGTGCGTTCGCGCAGAATCGCGGCGCGGTCATCGGTCTCGTGCTCGTCTTCCTGCTGCTCGCGCTGGCACTCGGCGCCGATTTCATCGCACCGCATCCGCCCAACGAGCAGTTTCGCGAATTCACGCTCACGCCGCCTGCGTGGGACACGGCCGGCAGCACGCGCTTCCTGCTCGGCACCGATCCGGTTGGCCGGGACATCCTGTCGCGGCTCATCCACGGTACTCGACTGTCGCTGTTGATCGGCACGATCTCGGTCGCGATCTCGCTGACGATCGGCGCGATCCTCGGTCTTTGCGCTGGCTATTTTCGCGGCATCGTCGACACCTCGATCATGCGGCTGATGGACGTGATGCTCGCGCTGCCGAGCCTGCTGCTGGCCATTGCCGTCGTGGCGATCCTCGGTCCCGGCCTTGCCAATGCGATGTACGCGATCGCCGTTGTATTGCTGCCGCATTACGTACGACTTACGCGCGCGGCGGTGATCGCCGAGGCCGGGCGCGAGTACGTGACGTCATCGCGGATCGCCGGCGCCGGAACGCTGAGGCTGATGTTCGCCACGATCCTGCCTAACTGCGCGGCACCGCTGATCGTACAGGCCACGCTCGGCTTTTCCAACGCGATACTCGATGCGGCAGCACTTGGCTTTCTCGGCCTTGGCGCGCAGCCGCCGACGCCGGAGTGGGGCTCGATGCTCGCGTCCGCACTTGAATTCATCCAGCGCGCGCCATGGGTCGTCACGTTCCCGGGACTGGCAATCCTGATCACGGTGCTCGCATTCAACCTGACTGGCGATGGCCTGCGCGACGCGCTGGATCCGAAGCTGCGCAGTTCGCGGGGATGAGCACTGACTCGAACGCGCTGCTCGAAATCGTCGACCTGCACGTCGAATTCGGCACGCCGCAACGTCCGGTGCGTGCCGTCGAAGGCATCGACCTGTCGATCGCCGCCGGCGAGGTCGTCGGACTCGTCGGCGAGTCGGGCTCCGGCAAGAGCGTGACCGCGCTCGCGCTGCTGGGGCTCGTCGACTATCCCGGCCGCGTTCGCGCCAAGCGAATGGCGTTTGCCGGACGCGATCTCGTCAACTGCTCGGGCGAGGAGCGCCGCGCGATCGCCGGACGCGACATCGCGATGATCTTCCAGGATCCGCTGGCGAGCCTCGACCCGTGCTACACGGTCGGCTACCAGCTCGACGAGGCGCTGCGGCTGCACGGCAACGACCGCGAGCGCGCAAGCGCGTCGGTGCGTCGCGATCGTGCGCTGGAACTGCTGCGTCACGTCGAGATCGCTGATCCGCTGGCGCGCCTGCGCGCCTATCCGCACCAGCTGTCGGGGGGCATGGCGCAACGCGTGATGATCGCGATGGCGATCGCCGGGCGTCCGCAACTGCTGATCGCCGATGAGCCGACGACGGCGCTGGACGTCACCGTGCAGGCGCAAGTGCTCGCATTGTTGATGCGGCTGCGACGCGAGCTGCAGATGGCCGTGCTGCTCATCACGCACGATCTGGCCGTCGTCGCGGAAACCGCCGATCGCGTCGTCGTCATGTACGCGGGGCAGGTGATGGAGACGGGCCCGGCGCCGGCGCTGTTCGATGCGCCGAGGCACCCGTACACGCGCGCACTGCTCGACGCGTTGCCCGAGCACAACTTCGGCCGTGCGCGGCTGCGGACGATCCCCGGCGTTGTCCCCGGCGCGTTCGACCGGCCTTCGGGCTGCCTGCTGTCGCCGCGCTGCGAATTTGCCGTCGAGCGCTGCGTCGCCGAACGCCCGGAGCTGACCGGCAACGCCGTGCGCGCGGTCCGGTGTCACTTTCCGCTATGACGACGCCGGCGACGTTACTGGAAGCGCGCGATCTCGTTCGCCACTATCGCGTGTCGAAGGGATTTCTTCGCGGCACGATGCTCGTTCGCGCACTCGACGGTGTTTCGTTCGAGCTCGTGCAAGGACGCACGCTCGCCGTCGTCGGCGAATCGGGTTGCGGCAAATCGACGCTCGCGCGGCAGGTGACGATGATCGAGACGCCGACTGCCGGTGCGCTGCTGCTCGATGGCCAGGACGTCGCGCACGCGGATCGAGCGCTGCGCGGCCGGCTGCGGCCGCAGGTGCAGATGGTGTTCCAGAATCCGTATGCGTCGCTCAATCCACGCCGGACCGTCGGTGCGCTGCTCGAGGAGCCACTCGAGATCCATCGCCGTGGTACGCGTCGCGAGCGCCGCGAGCGCGCGCTTGCGATCATGGACAAGGTCGGGCTGCGGCGCGAGCACTACGGCCGCTACCCGCACATGTTTTCCGGCGGCCAGCGGCAACGCATCGCCGTCGCACGCGCACTCATGCTCGATCCGCGCCTCGTCGTGGCCGACGAGCCGACATCGGCCCTCGACGTGTCGATCCAGGCGCAGGTGCTGAACCTGTTGCTCGACCTGCAGCAGGAGTTCGGGATCGCTTACCTGTTCATCGCGCACAACCTGCAGGTCGTCCGTCACATTGCCGACGCAGTGCTCGTCATGTATCTCGGCAAGGCGGTCGAGCAGGGTCCGAAGGAGGCAATCTTCGCGCGCCCGCTGCATCCGTACACGCAGGCGCTTTTCGCGAGCACGCCGAATCTCGGCCGCGCGCGCCGGATTGTCGACGCAGCGGCGCCGAGCGAGCCGCCGTCGCCGCTCGACGCGATATCGGGATGCGCGTTTCGCACGCGTTGCCCACGCGCGATCGAACGCTGCGCCATCGAGGTGCCGGCACCGACGACGATCGGCTCGATCACGGTCGCCTGCCATCGCGCGGCGGAATGACGTAAGCCACGTTCGTCCAGGCAACGCGATGATGTAATGCGCAGCGCCTGCGATTTGACGCTGCTGGAGCGATTCGGCATCATCTGTCGCACCCACCATGACGACCGCCTCTCCGGTCGAGCACATCCGGCGCTGGTCGGATGCGTTCACGGACATTCGCCGCGACCTTCACGCGCATCCCGAGCTGGGCTTCGAAGAGCATCGCACCGCGCGCCTCGTGTGCGATCAGCTGACGGCGTGGTCGATCGAGCATCACGCTGGCGTCGGGTCGCACGGGCATCGTGGCGGTCATTCAGGACGCAGCGATGCGAACGGACGGCGGATCGGTCTTCGCGCCGACATGGACGCGCTGCCGATGCAGGAGGAAAACGACGTCGCGTATCGCTCGCGCTACGACGGGCGCATGCACGGCTGCGGCCACGATGGCCACACGACGATGCTGCTTGCCGCTGCGCGTTACCTCAGTGAAACCCGGAACTTCGACGGCGTCGCCTACCTGATCTTCCAGCCGGGCGAGGAGGGCCACGCCGGCGCGAAGGCGATGATGGACGACGGGTTGTTCGAGCGCTTCCCGGCCGAGCGCGTGTTCGCGTTGCACAACTGGCCTGCACTTCCGGCAGGACGGATCGGCATCACGCCCGGGCCGGCGATGGCCGCCGCGGACCGGATCGAGATCCTGATCGACGGACGCGGCGGCCACGGCGCGCATCCGCACATGGCGGTCGATCCGGTATTGGTGGCGGGCCACATCATCACTGCCGTCCAATCGATCGTCAGCCGCAACGTGAACCCGCTCGACACCGCGGTGCTCAGCCTGTGCGCGATGCAGGCCGGCAATCCGGGCGCGATGAGCGTGATCCCGCGCACGCGAAGCTGGTCGGCACCGTGCGCACGTTCCGGCCGACGACGCAGGACCTGATCGAGTCGCGGCTGAGGGAGCTCGTCGGCGGGATCGCCGCGGCGTTCGGCGCGAGCGCCGACGCTCAAGTACGAGCGCGTGTACCCGCCGACGATCAACCACGATGCCGACGCGCAATTCGTCGGTGACGTCGCCGAAACGCTGGTCGGTCCCGAGAACGTGCTGCGCAATCTCGAACCGTCGATGGGCGCCGAGGATTTTTCGTTCATGCTGCAGGCACGACCGGGTGCGTTCGCGCGGCTTGGACAGGGGGGTGCTGATCGTGGGGGCTTCCTGCACAGCAGCCGCTACGACTTCAACGACGGCGTGATTCCGCTGGGCGCCGGGTTTCTCGCGGCGCTCGCAGCGCGCGATGCCGATCGCTCGCTGATCGCCGCGATGTTCGATCTTGCGGCGGCGTTCGCCCCCGACTACGCGCAAGCGCGCGAAAAGTTCCAGGCGGCCGCCGCGGCGCGGTCACTGCCGCTCGAACGTCACGTGCATCCACCGCGCCCGGGCATTCAGGGCGAGCCGCTGTCCATGGACGTCGCGCTACTCGGCGACGCCGACGCGCCGACGATGCTGCTGCTGACGTCCGGCATGCATGGTGTCGAAGGCTTCTGCGGATACGGGTGCCAGGTCGCGCTGCTGCACGACGAAGCGCTTACCGGACGCTGGCCGCGAGTGGTGTCGCCGTCGTGTTCTTGCCACGCCGTCAACCCGTACGGCTTCTCGCATCTGCGGCGAGGGAACGAGGACAACGTCGACGTCAACCGCAACTTTCGCGATTTCCGCCAGCCGCTTGCGCAGAACAGCGCCTATGCGAGCCTCGCATGCAACACTCGTCCCGGACGACTGGCCGCCGAACCGCGGCAATACCGAGGCGCTCGCTGCCAGTGCCGCGCGTCACGGACTGTCCAAGTTGCAGGCGATCATCACCGGCGGACAAAGCGAATTCGCCGATGGGCTCTTCTACACGGCGCTCGCCGTCCTGGAGCAACACCACGCTGCGCGGCGTGTTGGAGCGCCAGGGAAAGCGCGGCGCGCGGATGGGCTGGATCGACTTCCATACCGGCCTCGGCCCGTGGGCGGACGGCGAGAAGATCTACTCGGGTCCGGACGACGCGGCGACGATGGCGCGCGCGAGGCGTGGTACGGCATCGACGTCACGACCTTCTACGCGGCACGTCGACGTCGGCGGACCTCACCGGTGTGGCGTCTCGCGCGGCGATCGAGCGTGCCCCGCTGCGTGTTCGCCGGCATCGCACTCGAGTTCGGCACGGTACCGCTCGCCGAGACGCTCCAGGCGTTGCGCGCGGAGCAGTGGCTGGCGGGCCAGCCGGCGGCGGCGCCGTTGCGTGGCGCAATCAAGCGGGAGGTGCGCGACGCGTTCCTCGACGACGGGACGAGTGGCACGGAATGGTCTACGGCCAGGCGCGCGCCGCCGTGTTGCAGGCGGTCCGCGGGTTCGCGGCGGAACCATGACGCACGGCGTCCGTCTTTTTGCAACCTCCGACACGGGAAGCCGGGTGTCCAACTCTGCGGGATTCCGCCTTGCGCCCGACCCGCCATCGAGGAGATCGCATGAAGGCGAACGCTGGATCCCGTCATCGCAGCGCTGCCGGTCGCCGGCTGCCAGAGCTGGGGGCCGACCTGGAGCGAGGTGACCGGCTCGCGCTATACGATCATCGATCCCGATCGCCGGACCGGGATCCCCGTCCGCGTCAGCGACCGGTCGCTCGGCACGATCGCCTTACAAGGTCGAGCCCGGCACGCACCACCTCAAGCTGCCCGCGCCGCCACGCCGATCACTGGGTCGGAAATCACGTGACGCCTGATCGAGCCCTGCCAGCGCTACTACATCAATGCGCAGTTCGACAACCGCCTCGCTCCCGAGTGGAAGCCGGTCATCGATCACGTCGAGACGATCGCCGGCTGCCATCCCACCGGTGAACGTGACGGCGGAGGTCGATCCGCCGCGATAATTCGCGCCGTGTGGCGCCGCGCCCGCGCGAACGCGCGCGGGGCGATCCCCGGTTCGCAACGGCCTCGAGGACCCCTTGCGCCTCACGCAGATCAAGCTCGCCGGCTTCAAGTCGTTCGTCGACCCGACGTCGATCGCGACACCCGGCCAGCTCGTCGGAATCGTCGGTCCGAACGGTTGCGGCAAGTCCAACGTCATCGACGCCGTGCGCTGGGTGCTCGGCGAATCGAAGGCGTCCGCGCTGCGCGGCGAGTCGATGCAGGACGTCATCTTCAACGGCGCGGGTGACCGCAAGCCATCGGGCGTGCGTCAGTCGAACTCCTCTTCGACAACAGCCTCGGCCGCATCGGCGGCCAGTGGGGCCAGTACGCCGAGCTCTCGATCAAGCGGTGCTGACGCGTGACGGCGACACCACCTACTACATCAACAACATCCCGGTGCGGCGCCGCGACATCCACGACCTCTTCCTCGGCACCGGCCTCGGTCCGCGCGCTACGCGATCATCGAGCAGGGAATGATCTCGCGCGTCATCGAGGCGAAGCCCGAAGAGCTGCGCGATCTTCCTCGAGGAAGCCGCCGGCGTCTCGAAGTACAAGGAGCGACGCAACGAGACCGAAGGGCGCCTCTCGGACACGCGTGAGCACCTCGCGCGCGTCTCCGACATCCGGCACGAGCTCGGCAACCAGCTCGCCCGGCTCGAAGCGCAGGCCAAGGTCGCCACCCAATACCGCGAGCTCGAGGAGCGGCAGCGGACTGCGCAGCACATGCTGTGGCATTCGAAGCAGCAGGACGCCGTGCGCGGCCGCGAGAACTGCTCACCGAGATCGCGACGCTCACCGTCGCGCTCGAGGCCGTGCAGGCGGACGTGCGCGGGCCGAGACGCAGCTCGTCACGCTGCGCACCACCACTACGCCGCCGGCGACGCGCTGCACCACCAGCAGGGCGCGTTCTATGCGGTCAATGCCGAAGTCACGCGGATCGAGCAGCAACTCGCGTTCGCGCGCGAGAACGAATCGCGGATCACCGAGCAAGTCGCGCGGCTGACCGAGACGATCGGCGCGTTGACGGCGCAGCACGCCGCGCTGCGACGGGGAGCGCAGGACACGCGGCAACGCGCGCTCGAAGCCGCGCTCGACCGCGTGCGAGCGCGCCGCCGCCGCAGAGGCCGCGGTCGCAGGCGGGCTGCCCGCCGCGCGAGTCCGCCGTCGCCGACAGCCGTGCGCGTGAATTCGACGAGGTGTCAAGCCACGATCGCGCTGCCGGAGCAGGCCGTGCGCGTCGCCGAGACGCGTCGCGACAGCCGGGGCGCGGCGCAGCGCCAGCTGACCGAGCGCCGCGAGCGGCTCGCGAGCGAGCTCGCGCGGCTCGCCGTGCCGGCCTCGGACCCGGCGGCCGAGGTCGCCGAGCAGCTCGCGCAGGAGAGCGCCGAGCTCCGCGACAAGGCAGGCCGCGCTCGTCGAGCTGCCAGGCCATCGTGCAGGGTCTGCAGGATCGTAGACGAGCGGCGTCCCCGAGGCGTGGCAGGCGGAGAGTCGCCGCCTCGCGGACCTCGACGCCCGCGCGCAGGCGCTTGCGGCGCTGCAGGCGAAGATCGGCCACGGGCAGGACATCGACGAGTGGCTCGCCGGGCATGGCCTCGCCGACGCGCGCCAGCTGTGGCAGGTCCTCGACGTCGAGGCCGGCTGGGAGGATGCGCTCGAGGCCGCGCTGCGCGACTGGATGAAGGCGCTGTCGCTGCCCTCGCTCGACGACACGCTCGCGTGGGCGGTGCCCGACGACGGAAAGCTGCCGCGGCGCCTGTCGGCCTACACGACGACCGACGCGGCGCGCGCGCCGGAATCGGTGCCGCGCGAGGACAGTCTGCTCGGCAAGGTCCGGCTCAAGGATCCGCGCGTCGGCCGCCTGCTCGCGGACGGCCTGCACGGCGTGCGCTGCCGCGCCGAATCTTGAGCGCGCCCTCGCCGCACCGGGATGCGCTCGCGCCGGCGCGAGTCGTTCGTCACGCCGCACGGTCACGTGGTCACGGCCCAAGGCGCCGCATTCTTCGCGCCCGACAGCGAGCTGCACGGCGTGCTCGCGCGGCAACGCGAGCTCGACGAGCTCACCGGCCAGCTCGGCGGCGCGCAGGTGGCCGCCGGCGCGGCGCCGGCGACGCTCGACACGCTCGAAGCCGAGCTCAAGGCGCGCCAGGCGGACTACCACCAGACGAAGGACAGGCGCTCGCGTCCCAGCAGCGGCGCACGCACGATCTCGAGCTCGAGCTCGTCCAGATCCCGGCAGGCCGCCGAGGCGGCCGCGGCGCGGCGCGCCGAGCTTGCGCGCGAGGACGAGGAGGTGGCCGCGCAGCAGGCGAACGAGCAGGCCCAGCTCACGGCGCTGCAGGCCGAGATCGCCAACCTGCAGTCGGGCCTGCACGACGAGCACAACCGGCGCGACGCTGCGCCACGCGCGCAACGAGGCCGAGGTGTCGCTCGCCCGGGCCCGCGAGCGCCTGCGTGCCGCCGAGCGCGCCGCGCAGGAGGCCGGCTTCGCCGAGCGCAGCGGCCGCGAGCGCCTCGGGGAAC
This sequence comes from uncultured Pseudomonadota bacterium, assembly GCA_963709335.1. Classification (GTDB taxonomy): domain Bacteria; phylum Pseudomonadota; class Gammaproteobacteria; order Burkholderiales; family Casimicrobiaceae; genus VBCG01. The sequence continues at coordinate 2,831 of CAVPWB010000016.1, read as the reverse complement.
TCGACCGGCGCGCGACGTCGCTCGCCGCGCAGACGACCGAGCAGCAGGGGCTGCTCGCGCAGCTGTCGAGCGAGCGGCAGTCGATCGACTGGACGCCGGTCGAGGCGGCGCTGCAGGCGCAGCTCACCGAGCGCGGGCAGGCCGAGCAGGCGTTGGCCGCGGCGCGCGACCACCTCGAGGCGCTCACCGCGCAGCTGCGCGAAGGCGACGAGGCCCGCCTGTCCGCCGAGCAGCGGCTGGAGCCGCGCGCGCGCACCGCATCCACGAAATGCAGATGAAGGAGCAGGCGGCGAGCTCGCGGCAGCAGTTCGTCGAACAGTTGGCCGAGGCGCGCGCCGACCTCGCGAAGCCGCCCGAAGGCGAAGGCCGTCGGGCCGACCCGCGTATCTGCCCGGCGAAATCAGCGCCTGAACACCAGCGATCGCCGAGCTCGGACCGGTCAACCTCGCCGCGCTCGACGAGCTCGCGGCGGCGCCGCGAGCGAAAGGACTATCCTCGACCGCAGTCGGCCGACCTCAACGACGCGATCAGCACGCTGGAGACGCGATCCACAGATCGACCACGAATCGCGCGAGCTGCTGCAAGACCTTCACACGGTCAACCACCACTTCGGTACCTGTTCCCGCGCTGTTCGGCGGCGGACAGGCGAAACTCCTCAGACCGGCGACGAAATCCTCGACGCCGGCGTGCAGGTCGATCGCGCAACCGCCCGGCAAGAGCAACACGACGATCCACCTGCTTTCGGGCGGCGAGAAGGCGCTGACGGCTACCGCGCTCGTCTTCGCGATGTTCCAGTTGAATCCGGCGCCGTTCTGTCTGCTTGACGAAGTGGACGCGCCGCTCGACGACGCCAATACCGAGCGCTTCACGAATCTCGTGCGCGCGATGGCGGCGAAGACGCAGTTCCTGTTCATCTCGCACAACAAGATCGCGATGGAAATGGCGCAGCAGCTGATCGGCGTGACGATGCAGGAGCAAGGCGTGTCGCGGATCGTTGCCGTGGACATCGCCGAAGCCCTCGAGCTCGCGTCCGATACCGAGCTTGCCGCGTGATCGCGCCGCCGTTATCGAGCGTGCGCGCGCTATAATCCGGCCGAAGCAGGGCCGCTCGGCCGGCAGTCGCGCCGGAACCCTCTTCGCCGTCCCGCCCTCACCCCGTCACGCATGACCTCGCTGCAACTGGGCCTCTTTGCCGCCGGCGCCGCGCTCGTTGCCGGGGTGCTCGTCTACAACTGGGTGCAGGAACGGCGGATCAGGCGCCAGATCGACGGAGGCGTTTCGCCAGTCCGCAAGCGGGGCCAACGCCCGGGCGAGTGCGGGCCCCGCCCCGGACCGCATCGAGCCCCCACGCTTCCCGGGGCCGTTCCGGAGAACGCGCCGAGCGCTCGCGCGGCGGAGACGCGAGACGACGAGAAGGCTACGAGCCGCCGCTCGCGATCCCAGAACCGGATCGCGACCCGATACTCTCGGGTCGACGAGCACGCCGCCGCGCCCGTCGCCTCCCGTCGTGCATGCGCGCCGCGCGCGTTCGCGGGTGCCGGCCGCGCGACAGTCGCCGCATGCCCGATCACGGACATCGAGTGCCTCGATCCCGTTGCAGCCGGCCGAACGCCGGTCGCCGCCGGAGCGCGCGCGGCCGGGCTTGCACGCCCGGCTCGGGCGAGGCCGTTGCGCTGGTTCGGCCGGCGCGGGCGCACGGGCTACCGATTGGCAGCTGCATCACGGCCGACACGCCCGGATCGAGTTCGCCGAGAGTCGTCGCGTGCCTGCTCCTCGCCGACCGCGCCGGCGCCGCGTCGCCGTGCCGCAGCTCGACACCTACATCCGTGATGGTCGCCGACATCGCCGCCGGCGCTGCCTGCTGTCGCTTACGTCGCGCCCGACGTCGCGCGGCCGAGGCCGCGCGCGCCGAGGCGCTCGATCGCCTCTGCGCCGACCTCGACGTGCAGATCGGCCTCACCGCTGCGCAAGACCGGAGTCCGGCGACGATTCCCGGGACGCGCCTTCGCGGTGATCGCCGAGGCTGTCGGGATTCCGTCTGGCGCCGCAGGCGGCCGCTTCGAACTCGATCGCACGAGGAGACGGGCGCGGTCGCTCTACACGCTGCAGAACCTGTCGACCCGAGCCGTTCACCGTCGGAGTCGCTGCGCGCTGACGGCGACGACCCGGCGCCGTGTTCCTGCTCGACGTTCGCCCGCGTGCAGCCGAGCCGGTGCGCGCGTCTACGACCAGATGAAGGTCGCGGCCAAGCGCCTCGCGCAGACGCTCGGCGGCGATGCTCGTCGACGACAACCGCCGCCCGCTCGACGACGCCGCGCTTCCGCGCTGATCCGCGAGCAGGTGCGAAACACCGCGGCGGCGCTGCGCGAAGTGCGCATCGAGCCGGGCAGTGCGCGCGCGCTGGCGCTCTTCGGTGGTTGATGCCGAGGCCATTGCCCGAAAGCAAGCGGATCGTGAGCGCCGTGAAGACGCGCGACCGTCAGGATGCGCCGGCCGCGGTCGTTGCGCGCGCGGCGTCGTTGCGGCGCATTATCGCCGAGCACGACGAGCGCTACTACGTGCTCGACTCGCCGTCGATCCCGGACGCGGAGTACGACGCGCTCTTTCGCGAGCTGCAGGCGATGACGAGTCCGAGCATCCGTCGCTCGCGACGCCGGATTCGCCCACGCAGCGTGTGGCCGGCGCGCGCAGGACGGATTTCGCCCCGGTGCGCCACGCGGTGCCGATGTTGTCGATCCGCACCGAGACCGAATACGACGGCCGCGGGCGCCGCGGCCAACTTCGACGCGCGCGTCCGCCGCGACCTCGGGCTCGCCGAGACCGCACCACCG
>CAVPWB010000015.1:0-18751 GCA_963709335.1 uncultured Pseudomonadota bacterium | reverse complement strand
ATGCTTATTCCTCCCCACCGGGTCCTCGGTGCAGGCTTGTCGTCCGCGTTCGGGTTCTGCGATGATGGGCGCGACGCTGCACGCCAATAGAAATGAATCGAGCCGCCTCGTGCGGCGTTTTTTGTTGCCCACCATCGGGCGGGCGTTTTCACGTCTGGAGACCAAGCAACTTAGTCCAACCCCCGCAGTAACAGTCCCCGTCAGGTAGGGGGCAAGGGTCGGAAGCAAAATCCGACTGATCGGCCCCGGCTCGCTATCGAAACCGTAATCCAAGTACGGGTGCATCGGTTGATGCCTTATGGTGAGGTGTTCGTCCTCCCATCAGTCCACCTGGGCCATCAGTCCACCTTTGCGTCAACCAGTGCGCTCCCGTATCGTCTCGTTCGTTCGCACGTCGCGGGTCAAGACATGAAGGGAGCGCATGGAAGCGTATTCACGATCGGGCAGAACGTGCTGAATGCGGCACGAAGGAAACCGGTTTCGTGGGGTCTCGCAATCGTCGTTGCGGTAGGCGGCAACGTCATCGTAGCGATGCCCACTGGTCGCTTCGCGTAGCGGCGTCGTTGGACTGACCCATGGACGTCGAAACCGACCTTCTCCGCGTTGCCAAAATCGTTTACGTCCTCGGCTTGGGGTGGGTATTTGTTTGCGGGGTTCTCGGCGTCCTGTTCACCTTCGGCGACGAAGGTGCCCGCGGTGTCTCGGTCGTGGCCTTTCTTGTGGGCGCGGTCGGTCACGGAATCGCGTGGGCCGTTTCTTGGGTCATCCGCGGAGTCGCGCAGAAGAACGTGTCGTAGGCAGAGTTGTCCGCATAGGTCCGACCAAAGGTCGCCCCCTCAGGTAGGTCCCGCAGCAACCGCCAAGGTGTCCTCATCGGACGTGCGCTCACGCTTCAACGCATCGGCGGGGTCATGGTGTATCTCCTATGGTGCCGCATGTGCGCGGCGATGATTGGGTTGCGTTCAGAAGGTCCCGCGCCGCGTATCGTGGTCGGTGATCCCTGAAGAGCCGTTGCGCGAGTTCCTGCGATAACGCCCACGCGGACGCAAGGTGACTCGCGTGCAGGTACTGGCCTGCTGCGATGCGCCCTTCGATCCTTGAGCGATCGTGCTGCGTGAGTAGGCTCGGCGTAGCTGGCGGACGTCTGTCGTTGCTGTAGACGCTCATGTCAACAATCCCGCCCTTCGCGCAGCACCGTAGGTCGTCTGTAGTCCGTCGATCGTGACAGGCTCCTTGTCCCGCGCAGTGCGTCGACTTCTGCCGCTCGCTGTTCGGTCCTTTGGTGCGCCGTGAGTGGTGTCCGAGGTCTGCGATCAACGGAGCAAACGCACTGAGGTCGCCGCGTGAGTGGAACAACTGCAGCATTGCGCCGCGTGTCTCTCCCGCTCGATGCTCGCGTATCCACGAATAGAACCGCTGGACGTCCTCCACGCCTTGCCACTTGACGAATGCATCCGGTGAGCCTAAAGCTGCTCCTGCGTCTCGCGTGCATGCTGCAGTACGTCTTCGTGGCTCAAACAGTCGGCGGCCACAGGCAGAGAAAAGCGGCGCTTTCTAGCTATTCGCGTCGATAGCATCATTAGGCATTGCCGTGCGCTAAACAGGCACTATCCGCATCGCGGGCGGTGGCGCGGCAAGCGCTTGGAATTGTTCGATACCTGCACTAACATCGACACCCCGGCCGCACGTTGCCCGCGCGGCCGTCGGCGACACCTCACCCCAAGACTGCATCGAGCCCATGCAAGTTCAGATCGCAGATGGCAGCGCGCCGCGGGTTCCTTCGGTAACGACGTCCGACGGTGAGGTCCAACCCGCGGGCGCGTACGTTTCGTGGATCCTTCCAAAGCAGCCCGTCACCGGGCGCAGTGCCGAACTCGCCATCATCCGCAAGGCCTACTCCAGCGCGCGCGCTGGCGGCGGTCGCCTCGTCGAGATCAGCGGGGATGCCGGACTCGGCAAGACGCGCCTCATGGAGGCGCTGCGCGACGCGGCGGCCGGATTCCGCAAACTCGACGCCTCCTGCGAGGCCTACACGGCGTCCACGCCGTATGCGCTGTGTCGCGAACTCCTTCGGGGTGTGATGAACGTCGACCACGACGATCCCGACGCCGCGGTCATCGAGGAATTGAGTGCCGCGGTAGCAACCCGCTCGCCCGAGCTGACACCGTGGCTGCAGCTGATCGGCATGGCATTGAAGGTCGACATCGAGCCCACACCCGAAGTCGAAATGCTGGCCGAGGCGAATCGCCGCTCGAAGTTGCACGAGTCCGTCCGCCGCTTCCTCAGGATCATGATGCCGGAACCCACGCTCATCGAGATCGAGAATGCGCACCACATGGACGGAGCCTCCGCAGAGTTCCTGTCCTACCTCACCCAAAGGATCGACGCTAGGCCTTGGCTTTTTGCCGTGACGCGCCGGCCATCCGGCGGTGGCTTCGTGGCACCCGACGCAGAAACAGTGATTCGAATCGAACTGAAACCTCTCGCTCCAGCCGACGCGTTGCGGCTGGCACAGCTAACGACCCAAAAAAACCCGCTTCCAGCCAACGTCCTCGAGACGGTGGCGAAGCGATCCGGCGGAAATCCGCAGTTCCTGCGCGACCTACTGCGAACCGCGATCGAATCCGAGGGTATCGCGGACCTGCCCGAATCGGCTGAGGCCGCCGCCAAGGCACAGATCGACGGCCTCGCTCCGGAGGACCGCGCCGTCGTCCAACGTGCCGCGGTGTTCGGACTCACGTTCGATCCGCAGTGGCTCGCGTGGTTCGGCGACGCAGCGGTAGCGCCGCCACCCGATCCCGTGGTCTGGGACGCGCTAAGCACCCTTTTCAACCCGGCGCCGGACGGCAAGCTGCGATTCCGTCGTTCGCCGCTGCGTGACGCTGCGTACGAGGGACTGCCTCACGAGCTTCGGCGCAAGCTCCATGGTGTGGTTGCGGCGCGACTCGAAAAGGAACTGGACGCCCCGGAGAACGCGGCGGACGTCCTGTCCTTGCATTACTTCGAAGCGGGCGACTATCGACCCGCTTGGCGGTACGCGTTGGTCGCGGCACGCCACGCGTACGACGTCTACGCGTTCGTCGAAGCCGCCGGGCTGTACTCGCGTGCGGTCGAGGCCGGACGTCGGCTTCCGGACATAGCGCAAGCGGAGATGGCAGCGGTCGAACGGGCTTTGGGTGATTCGTGGTATTCGGCAGGCGAATTCCGCAAGGCGTCCGACGCCTATGCGGTTGCCCGACCGCTGCTTGCAAGCGACCCGTTCGCCGAAGCGCGCCTAGTGATGAGACTGTCGCACCTGGAAGAGAAGCTCGGAAACTACGCGGAGGCTCTGCGCTGGACCGAGCAAGCTCGGGTCGCCTTCCACGGACTCCCTGGGGCCGAGGCCGCCAGGCACGCCGCGCGCGCGGGAGCATGGCAGGCCAAATTGCTTCATGCGGACGGCCAGACGTCCGAGGCCATCGAATGCGGGGAGCGGACGGTGGCGGAAGCAGAGGCCGCGGACGATGCGGAGGCGCTTGCCGACGCGTACTTCGTCATGGCCAAGGCATACGGCCAGCTTGGCAGGGACGGAGGTGCATCGCTGATGCAGCGTTCGCTGGAGGCCTGCCAGCGAGCCGGCAACCTGGAAAAGCAGACCGACATTCTCTCGAATATCGGTGCCGTGTGTCAGGCGGAGGGTCGCTGGGACGAGGCCCTCTCCTACTATGAACGGGCTCGCGAGACGGCTCAACGAGCGGGCAGTACTGTTGAGGCGGCCGTTTCAAATATCAATATCGCCGAGATTCTGACGGATCGTGGCGAGTGGACGGAGGCGGAGGCGCTGCTTTTGGAAACGCTGCCCGTCTGGAAAGCAACGCAGTATCGCTACCAGCTTGGCCATTGCCTCGTGCAACTCGGGCGAGTATTGCTCCGTACAGGTCGCTTGAACGACGCGCTTGGCCGGCTCGAAGAGGCCAAGGCAAACTTTCTCGAGGTCGGTTCGGAGAAGAATATTCCCCCCGTCGACGCGTGGATCGGCGAATGCTGCGTCGCGATGGGCACTCCGGACGCTGCCCTCGAGCTGGTGCGCCGCTCGCTCGCCGATGCGAACGAATCGCACCGGGTGGCGAGGACATTGGCGCACCTGGAGCGCGTCGAAGCCCACGCGCTTCTCAACAAGGGGGACCTGTGGGGCGCACGGGACTGGCTCGAAAGGAGTCTGGAAGTGGCCAAGGAGCGGCACAATCCGTTCGACACCGCCCTCGCCATGCTTTCGCTGATCGAACTAGACCGGCACGAGGGCGTGGAACCTGCGCTCGCAATGCTCGACGAGAGCCACTCGTTGCTCCTAAAGCTCAGGATCCGCGCAGTACCCCCGGTACCCCTGCCGGCACACTAATTTCGGAGTCGCCTCGTCCGCGCGCAGCAGCACGTGCCCGCTCCTGACGCAAATCGTGCCCTCCGGCCTCGGTCGGCGCAATCGGCACATCAGGAAGAGTTCGAGGCGTGGCACGCGCGACTCGATTGCAATCTTAGGCGGCGACGATGATCGTCACATTTCCAGCACGGCTTCACCGGACACCGGATCGGTCACGCCGAGCCCTGATCCGAGGTCTTCTAGCGTGTCACGGAAGGTATCAAGCATGGCGATCATCTGCGGTCTCGCTGCGGCCAGAGCTTGCAAACTATCCCACTCGCCCAGCACGCAATAAGAGCGCTCGCCCGTCTTGATCAGCACGAAACGCTTGAACCCGGCGAAGTCCGCTCGCCCTTTGCGGTGAGCTTCAATGAACTCGGCTTCACGTCCAGATTTGACCCTGAAGCGGACGACATTAAATGCTGTCATGGCATTTCTCCGGTTGGGTATGGAGGTCAGGAGTCCTCGCCGAGCGCCTTCGCCGGCGGCGCGTACCAGCGGTCCGGGGGCACGACCTTCGAATGCGTCGGATCCAGCATGTAGTGCGGCGACATGATCTGCACGCCGTTCTCATTGAACACGTCCTGGATGCTCTCGTGCAATGCCGACACGAAGACCGCGCGTGGCCGGGGCGCGGTTGGGCGTGCCTGGCAGACGAGCCGGTACGCAACGTAGAAGTCAGCCAGTCCGGTCTGGAACACTACGGGCGCGGGGTCGGAAGCGATGCCGTCCGTGCGCCGCGCTGCCTCGATGAGCATCGCGTGAACCTGCCGCCACGGCGCGTCATAGCCGATCGTCACCTCGGCGTCGACGACAAAGCCGCTGCCGTGCACAGCGCGCGAATAGTTCTTCGTCACAGTGCCGAGCACCATCGAGTTCGGCAAGCGTGAGCTCTTCGCCCATGCCGGTCTGCACGCGTGTCGTGAACAAGCCGAGATGGATCACGGTGCCCTCGTTATCGGCGATGCGCACGAATTCCCCGGGGCGATACGTGCGCGTGTACATCAGGATCAGTCCCGCCGCCGCCTGGCCGATGATGCCGGACGCTCCGACCGACACCATCAGCCCGAGCAACACGGAGAGTCCCCTGAAAGCATCCGTGTCCGAACCGGGCAGATAGGGATACGCCATCGCCACCGCGAAGAGCCAAACCGAGATCGAGACGAGTCGTCGCGTGGGCCGCGCCGAGTCGGCATCGATCCACGTGAGCTTCGCGCGGCCCTGCTGCACGCTGTCGAAGAAACTCTTGAGCAGCCCGTTCGCGATGTGGGCGATCACGAAGATCGCAACCGCGACGATCAGGCCGGGCGCGGAGTGGGCAACCGCCGACAGCATGCCGAGCGTTGTGTCGATGAGGAAGCTCGCAAAGCCCTCGCCCCACGGACGCGTGTAGGGGAAACGACTCAGCACATAGCCGAACCATTGATACGTGAGCAGGAACGCGAATACCCAGAACACGGTGCGGATCGCGATGCGAATTACGTCGATCACCGTCTCCCGGCGGACGAGCTCGGTGCCCGCGGCAGTCAACTCGGCGCCTTTCCGGTCCGTATAGCGCATCAGCCGTTTCGCCGTGCCGCGGATTACGCGGTTAAGGAGCCACAGCGCGGCCAGCCAGATCGCGGTGGCGAGCGCCGCCCAGCCTGCCGCGGTAAAGAAGGCCTGAGGACTGCGCGACTCCTTTATCGCGGCGATCACGTCCTCCAGCTTGCGTACGGCGTCGGCAGCGACGGCCGATTCCGCGACATCCCCGAGGCGCTCGACGTCGTCGTGCGTGATGGCGAGCCCGACCTTGCCGTCGATCTTGACGAGCATGCCCTCCGACATGTCCTCGGTCGTAACCTTGTGCTCGCCGGGTTCGATCAGCATCGAGCGGATGCGCTCGGAGGCGTTGGCCGCACGCTGCTCGACCGGCACGCCGAGCACGGGCGCGCGGAAGCGGACGATTTGCCGATTGAAGACGACGACGTCCGCTGTCGGGCGTAGCGTTTGCTCGAGGGGCCCGGAGCCGCGCGCTGCGGAACTTGTGCTGTCGGCGGTGGCGGCCACCGCCGGCGTCCCGACGGCGCACGCCAGCATTGCGACGAAGAGGATCGATCCTTTCACAGCGCACCGCCCGCACGCGACGATCGAGCGGTTAGGCAATCCCTGTGGCCAGGATCTGCCGCAGCTCGCCTGACGGACACGTCTTGCGCATGATGTGGCAACCGCCGACGAACCCGGTCGAACAAGCGTCGCCGCAAAGAATGGCGCAGCGAACAGGATCCTTCGCATGTCCCTTTCCTCCGGACGAACGAGGTGTCCCGTGCTGTCGTTGCGGCGGCCATCATCTCCCCAACTGGATGGTGCTAGAACCGAACGCCGAGCGACGCAATGACGTAGCGGCTGCCGACGTCCGGATTGAAGAAGTAGACCGTAACAGTCGCCGGGCCGATTGGAATCTGCCCGAATACGCCGCGCTGGATGTCGCGGCCGGTGTCGACGGTTCGCGTGCGCTGACCCACGAAACCGACGCGCAGCCATTCGACGGGCCTCCAGCCGAGCTCTGTCCACGAGTAGACGTAGCTTTCGCTCGAGTGGTTGAGGTCGCGCACGTATTCGGCCTCGACGTAGATGTCGAGCGCGCGCCAACTGACACTCGCCTCCAGACCTGGCACGACCGCGCGCGCCGCGCCGAACAACCCCCCAACGATCGGCGTCACCTCGAATTTGACGGTGTCGCCACCGGCGAACTTCCAACCCGCGAAGATCGACGTGGCGTTGCGCGCTTCATAGTTGTAGCGAGCCTCCAGATGCAGGCTGCCGCGGTCGAGCGATGCGACGCCGACGCCGAAATCCGGCTGGTCGCGCATCGCGTAGTAGAGTCCGGTCACTGCGCCGGACCATCGGGTGTCGGCGTCCGCTTCGGCTTCGGCGCCGCGCGCCGTGGCTGCCACGACCAGGCCCGCAAGTGCCACGCCCGCGCAGTACGAGGCCCGCGTCATCCGCCGAGCGCATTTACGATTGCGATCAGCACGGCGCCGAACACCGCCATCGCCATGCCTGCGCGCACGGGCTTCCTGTAGCCCGAGTGGCGCCCGAGCACCAGACCCGCGATGAACAGCATGCCGAGCGTCACGGCTTGCGACACATGCATCGCCGTCGCCGCGTCCGCGATCAGCAGGAACGGCGCCGCAACGGGAAACGTGGCGACGACCACCATGACGAAGATGCCGAACGCCTCGAAAAAATCCCGCGGAACGAGCACGGCGCGCACTTCGCCGTTAGCCGCGAGTAGCCGGCGCCGCATCGCCTCGATTTCGCCCGGCCCGACGAGCGCGGCAACATGGTCCGGCAGCGCTTGTGCGATCAGGTGGCGCCCCGTATCGGCATCCGCACCCGCGATGCTCAGGGCGAGAACGCGGTTGCGGGTGCGTTCGGTCGCGGTGCGCACGACAAACATCACCGCGTCGACGAGGCCCCACGCGAGATTGCAGCCGAGCGCAGCCCACATCACGGTGCGGATCTCGTCCTTGCCAGCCGTTGCGATCGACAGCGATCCGACGATCGTCACCGCCATGATCAAGCCGAACAGGATCTCGGAGATCCGGTCGACCGGATCGAGGAGTCGCTGGCGCTCGGTAATTGTCCCGTCCGTCATGCTAGGGCGCTCTTGCGCGCGTCGGCGTTTGTCGTCACAGAATTTGTCCCCGCATGGAGCGACCGTGAGAGTACCGCAAGCAGCGCCCAAATGAAGCAGCGTGGATCACGGTCTTGTCCCCCGCGCTCGCGGGTCTCGACCAGGGCCCCCTCGATGTCCCGAGTGACGGTCGGTCTTGTCACGCTGAATTCCTATGTTGCCGTTTCATCGTCAGTCCCACAACCGCATCGGCATCGGTCCGACAGCGGGGCCGACCTGTTCTGACGTAACTTTTCTACCTTTGACGGAGGTGGCGATGAAACTCAAGCGGATGGCGGCGCGGGATACCGACGAAATGGCGAGCGACTTCGATCAACTGGTCGAGCAAGGTCGCGCGTTGCTGCAGGACATCATGGACCGGCGGCCCGCGCGCAATGTCGCCGGGTTGCGTTCGACGCTGGACGATGTCACTGAACGACTTGCCGGCATCCAGTCGTCTGCCACGCGCGCTGCGCGCCAGGGCGTGAAGGAAAGCGCCCGCTACGCGCGCCAGGCCGACCAGTACCTGCACGACAACCCGTGGCCGGCCATCGCCGGCGGCATCGCATTGGGTGGGTTGCTCGCGACGTTCTGGTGGGCTCAGCGCCGCTGACGTAGCCGGTCCGGCCGCCCCCGAGTTGACGAGCCGAGTGATCGGACGCGCGCGTCCAAGCAATGCACCGCGCGCGTGCGGTCTCCGTCAGCGGCGAATGCGCACGAGCGCCAGTGCGATCAGCAGGCCGGTGATGTCGCGCTGTTGATCTGCGTTTGGCTTCCCAGCACGAAATCGTCGGCGCTCTCGATTTCGAAGACGCCGCCGGTGTCGGGTCGCGTCGCGGACGCCATCAAGCCGGTGACATCGCCGGTGCTGAACAGGAACGGCGTTCCGAAGGCCGGCATTGCGATCAGTACCGCTGCCGCAAGCACGCCGCGCAGGGCCGAGGGAATCGTCTAGTTAATTCGGGTGATCATTGTCGCCTCGCCAAAGCAGCGGAAAGTTAGCTGTTTGTAGACGACAGCACAGCTATGCCAATGTTTGCTGTTGCAATATAATCAACTAGTTGCAGGCAGACTTTAAACTCAAACGCGCCGATCTGTAAGCTACATCGGCACCGCTGTGACCGGGGATTCGGAAGCGGCCTCCCCGACGCAGCGCCGCGGGCCTGGGTCCGATCAGTACGTTTCCGGGAGTTTCATGAGGCGCGGGCGTGTGAAGTTGCCTCGGGTACCGGGTGCGGGCCGCCCGCAGAGCGCCGCGAGTTTCCGCGCGCTGCCGGACGTGCGGCAGATGCAAACGAACTGCGGGCTGTGGGGACCTCGCCGCTGACCCTAGGCGCCGCTCCCCGAGCGCTCGGCTTAACGCAAGCCGAAGAAGGACAGAATTGCGATGACGACGACAACCAGGCCTACGATGTAGATGACCCTGTTCATGAACCCTCCCTGATTAGGTTCCGACGCGTGTCGCGCCGATGTCAGCGTATCAGACCTTACCCTTGTTCGCGTTCTCGGCGGCTTGCTGCGCGTCGCCGGCGCCTTTCTGCAGCTTGCCTTCCATTTGCTTTGCGCCGCCCTTGATCTGCTGGCTGGTGCTGCCGGTTGCCTCGCCGACCTTGCGCTGCACCTTGCCGGCGATATCCTTCACGGTTCCCTTGACTTGGTCCTTGTTCATGGCACTCTCCATCGCAACGGGCGAAGTTGCCCGCAGGCGACATATCACGTTCATTCGCGCTTTTCGAATAGCTTCGGGCCGCTGAAAGTCTTGTAGGCGAAACACCGAAGCGCTGCCGTTCCCGGGAGCCATGCATGTCGAAGAAGGGCTACTGGATCGCACACGTGGACGTGACCGATCCCGAGTCATACAAAGACTACATCGCGGCGAACGCCGTCGCGTTTCGTCAGTACGGCGGCCGTTTCCTCGTGCGCGGCGGTGCTTCCGAGACGATGGAAGGGCGCTTCCGCGCGCGCACCGTCATCGTCGAATTCAAGGATTACGCCACGGCGCTCGCGTGCTACCAATCCGCCGAATACGCGGGTGCGATGGCCATTCGAAAGGGCGCGTCGGTCGGCGACCTCAAGATCGTGGAAGGATACGACGGGGCGCAGCCGGCGGATTCGTGAGCGACGCGACCCAGGTCGCCACCGAACCGCCAATTTCGTCGCGTACCGCCGCATCGGTGCGGCCGGACGCTTTGGTCACGTGGAACGAGTGATCAGCGTCCGCCAGCCAATGCATCGTCCAGTTCGTCGCCAGTCGCGCGACTACGGCGTCCATAAGTTCGCGCTGGCAGAGCGCGTCCTTGGTGCCATTGAGGCAAAGCGTCGGTGCAAGGATGCGCGGCAGGTGCGCATCGCGTAACTTCTCCGGCTGGCCGGCCGGATGCAGCGGATAGGCGAGCAGCAGCAGGCCGTCGCACGCGTGACCATCGGCCACGAGCATCGAAGCGGCGCGTCCACCCATCGAGCGGCCGCCGAGGATCCAGCGACGGGCGTCGACCGCCTGTCGCGCGTGCGCTTCGACGGCAACGATGCAGTCCTGCAATCGCGGCATCGGATCGGGGCGGCGGCTGTTGCGCTCGGTGTACGGAAAATTGAATCGGACGACGTGCAGCCCGCGCTTGCGTAGCTCGGCGGACAGCGCGAGCACGCCGCGGTCGCTCATGTTTCCGCCCGCGCCATGTGCGAACAGGAACGCCTCCGTTGCCTCGCCGGTCGTTGCCGGATCGAACGCGGCCGACACGGTGTGCTCGCCGACGGGCACGGTCCACGAGGCGCTGCGCTGCATCGGCGCCGGGCTATCGCTTGCTGAGTTTCCGATACGCGGACAGATGGCGGATCGCCTCCTGCTTCTGTCCGGCCGCCTCGCACAGCAGCGCGAGGTTGTAATGCGCTTCGCGGAGATCCGGTGCTTCGACGAGTGCTGCGCGATACATGTCCGCGGCGTCGGCGGGCCGCTTCGCATCCTCGAGCACGATCGCTAGGTTGAACAGCAGCGTCGAATCACGGCCGCAGTGCACGAGCCCCTGTCGATACACGGTTTCGGACTCGTCGTACTGTTTGCGGGCATGCAACAGCCGGCCGAGGTTCGTGTACGTGCCGGCGTGCTTGGGGTTCGCCGCCAGCGCTTGCCGGTAGAGCTCGACCGCGGCTACGGGGTTCGTCTCCTCGCAATCGACGGCGCGGTCATACAAGTCATCGCCGGATAGCTCCGGTGACGGCGCCGGCACGTCGAGAAACGCCAGCCGGCCACCCGGGGACTCGACGTGAAAGCGCAGCACGTATTGGCCGTCGTGTGTCTGCCATTGCGCATTGCCTTCCTGGACGACGACGGCGTCGCCGACCGCTTCGACACGAAGGCCCGACAGCGGGATCTGCGGCGGTATCTGCGTTCGCAGCCGCCGCAACGAGCGCAGGATGCGCGTCGTCGGCAGCTTCGCATCGACGAGCGCCGCTGCGGCGCGCAGCACGACCAGATCCTGGAACGAGAACCGGTATTCGCGGCGGCGGCCGCGCGACGGCGATACGAAGCCCGCGTCGATCAGGCCGCCGATGATGGAACGCGGTAGTCCGAGCAGCTTGCTGACGTCGCGTAAGGAGTAACCCGCGCTCACGAATCTCCGGTCACGACATCACGAACGCCTGCCGGCCTTTCTTTTTTGCACGGGCGCCTCGTCGGCTTCCGCGGTTTTCTTCGGTGACTTCTTCGGTACTGCCTTCAATTCGGCGGGTGCTTCCGCCGCCGCCTCGGTGGGTGCTTTGGCGGCGGGCCGCTTCGCCGGCATCTTGGCGAGGCTCGCCTTCAATGCCTCCATCAGGTCGATCACCTGGCCGCCCGCCTCGGGTACGCTGGGCGAAACCGCGATCTCCTGGCCCTCGAGTTTCTGCTCGATCGCCATCTCGATGCGCTTCTTCACGTCGTCCTCGTACTTCGTCGGATCGAACGTCGGCGACGAGATCTGCGCGATGAGTTGCTGCGCGAGGGTCAACTCGGCATCGCGGACCGGAGCTTCCGGGATCTCGACGTCCTCGATCGTTCGCACCTCCGGCGCGTACAGCAGTTGCTGCATCACGAGGCCGCCGGGCACGGGCCGCAATTGCACGATGTATTGCTTGCCGCGCGCGGCGTAGCGTCCGACTGCCGTCTGCTTCGATTTGCGCATGCTCTCGGCGAGCAACGCGTACGGCTTGGCGCCACCCTTGTCGGGCCCGAGGAAATAGGCCTTGTCGTAATAGATCGGGTCGATGCTCTCGGCGGGCACGAACTCGTCGATCTCGACGGTCTGCGTCGCTTTCTCGCCGAGCGCCGTAAGCTCCTCGGGCGTGAACATCACGTACTGGTCCTTCGCGAATTCGTAGCCCTTGACCATGTCGGCACGTTCGACGACGACATCTTCCTTGATGCAGACATACTGCTGGCGCAGGCGTGAGCCGCACGCGCCGTGCAGCAGGTTGAACGAAATGCCGGCGCTCGCCTGGGTGGCGGCGTAAAGCTTCACCGGTATCGACACCATGCCGAATGAAACCAGCAACGAAGCGATTGAGCGGGCGGCCATACGTTCTCCGGACGACGGGTTCGCTTGGGACGGGTATCCTGACGCCCCTTGCAGCCGAGGTCAATCGTGGAGGTCGTGGTGCGAACCGTCCCCCGACGCGGATTCGCGAACGGTGAGCCGCTCATGCCCGGCCCGCCATCGCGAAAACGCGCATGTGGGTCGAGGCCTCGAAGCGTGGCGAATTTGCAACACCCGACCTCGTGCGCGGACGTCAACCATGGATGAAACGAGCCGATTGCCTCACGCTTCGCGAAGCGCGCGGCCATCGCCGACAGGGGTACCCGTGACGCGCCAACGACGGCAGACATAGCTGATGCAACGGCCCGAGTCCATGAGCGCAGTGGACGCATCCGCGGCAATCGAGCGCGGATCGCTGACGTGCGAAGCGCTCGCGCGCGCGTGCCTCGAACGCATCGCAACGCGCGAGCCGATCGTGCACGCATGGCGCGAGCTGGACGCCGATCGCATGCTCACCCGCGCGCGAGCGCTCGACCGTGCGCAGCGCCAGGGCCCGTTGCACGGACTGCCGGTGGCGATCAAGGACATCATCGCCACGGCCGACTTCCCGACACGTTACGGATCGTCGATCTACGCGGATCATCGGCCGTCGGCCGATGCGGCTTGCGTGTCCCTGGTCATGGAACAGGGCGCGGTGATCCCGGGAAAGACGGTGACCACCGAGTTCGCTTACTTCCAGCCGGGTCCAACGGCGAATCCAAAAAATCCGCGCCATACGCCCGGCGGGTCGTCGAGCGGTTCCGCGGCTGCGGTGGCGGATTGGATGGTGCCGCTGGCGCTCGGTACGCAGACAGCCGGTTCGGTCATTCGCCCGGCAGCGTTCTGCGGCATCGTCGGATTCAAGCCGACGTACGGACGGCTCAACCTCACGGGCGTCAAGCCGTTCGCACCGAGTCTCGACACGCTCGGCTGCTTCGCGCGCGACGTCGGCGACGTCGAACTGTTGCGCAGCGCGCTGACTGGCGCAGCGTACCAACCCTTGCGGCCACCGGCGGCACGCGTGCGCGTCGGCGTGTACCGGGCGCGGGAGTGGAGCAGCGCGCAGCTGCCCGCGCAGCAGGCGGTGCTCGACGTGGCCGAGCACTTGCTTCGTGAAGCGGACGTTCGCGACGTCGACGTGCCGGGTGCCGACGCTGCGACCGATGCGCAGGCGATCGTCATGGCGTTCGAGGCCGCGCATTCGCTCGGCTACGAATTCCGCACGCATCGCGATGCGCTGAGTGTGCGGCTCGTCGAGCTGATCGAAACCGGCCTGCGCGTGCGCTACGCCGATTACGTGGCGGCGCAGCAGGCGGCGGCGAGTGCCCGCATGGCGTTTCGCGCCGCCTTCGACGCCCATGACGTGCTGCTGACGCCGAGCGCGCCCGGCGAGGCGCCTGCGGGGCTAGACGCTACGGGCGACCCGATCTTCAACCGGGGCGCGACGATGCTCGGCGTGCCGGCCATCACGCTGCCGGTTGGCATCGGTCGACACGAGTTGCCGATCGGCGTGCAGCTGATCGGCGTGTGGGACCGCGATCGCGAACTGCTCGAGATCGCGCAATGGGTTTACGCGCGCGTGCGCGCTACCCGCTGACGGCGGACGGTCTCGCGCTTACGTGGCGCCGGACACGCCTGACGCGGGCGTCTCCGTCGCGTGGGACTGCATCAGGTGATGCACCTGGCTGCCGATCGATCCCAGCCCGAACATCGACAGCATCGACTTCGCCGGCGTATCGACAATCACCTGGCAGTGCAGATCCTCCGCAAACCGAACGATCGACTCGGCCGGATGACCGACGAGCACGTGGTCCTCGTGCGGAACGCCGGCCTTGTCGAGCATGGCGATCACCGGTTCGAGCACGCGCATGCCGGCGTCGCGGTGAAAGTCGCGCAGGTCGTCGCGATTGAAGAACTGCGCGATGTGCTTGGGCAGCGGGCGCTGCACGTTGAGCAGATGGATGTGCACCGGCTCGCCGTGGTACAGGTTGATCGCCTGGCTTGACGCCCATCCTGCGTCGCCGGCATCACAGACGGGTATGACGATGTCACGCATGGCGTTCTCCCTGCTCATGACAGCGCCGTGCGCTCGTTCCGCGCCGTGCTGTGCGTCAACGTGGATTCGGCGGGCTCGCTGTGCTTCCTGCGCGCCAGCATCTTGCCGGCGATCACGACGAACACCGCACCGACGATCGGTGCGAGGTTCTCGAGGAAGTGCACGTGCGTGTCGATGTAACTCTTGACCGCCGGGTCGGCGACGGCCATGTCGCCGGCGACGTAGCCGAGCAGTCCGGCGCCGATGACGATGAATTGCGGGAAGCGCTCCATCAGTTTCACCAGCATCGCGCTGCCGAAGAGGATCAGCGGCATCGTGATCAACAGGCCCAGGAACAGCATGCCGAGGTGGCCCTTGGCCGCACCGGCCATGCCGAGCACGTTGTCGAGGCTCATGACGATGTCGGCGATGATGATCGTCTTCACCGCTTCCATGAAGCTGTTGCTTTCCTTGACGTCACCGTCCTCGTTCTCGGGCAGGAGCAGCTTGACGCCGATCCAGAGCAGCAGCAGGCTGCCGACTATCTGGATGTAAGGCAGCGTCATCAGCAACGCGGCGAACGACGTCAGTGCGGTCATCAGCACGACGATGCCGGCGGTGCCGACGATGAATGCGCGCTTCTGGTCCCGCGGCGGCAATGACCGGCAGGCGAGCGCGATGACGAGCGCGTTGTCGCCGCTCAGCACGACGTTGATGACGGCGATCTTGAACAGTGCCGTCCACGTCTCGGGATCGGTCAAGGCTGCGAGCATGCGTGCGCTCCGCGGGTGAAAGGCAGGAGCACCCAAACTACGTGCGCAGCATTACCCGCCCCTGTCGCGGGGATTACGCCCGGCTGTCCCGATCCTTACGGGAAGCTTGCGTTCAGATTACGGCAGGCTTACAGCGTGCTCGGGGAACGTCACGGTAAACGTGTTGCCGAGCCCGTCCACGTCCTCAGTCAGCGCGATCGACGCATCGTGCAGTTGCGCGATCTCGTGGACGATCGCCAGCCCCAGGCCGCTGCCGTCCGCGTGCGCGCCGAGCAGCCTGTGGAATCGCTCGAACACGCGCTGCCGCTCCGCGACCGGGATGGTGGGCCCGTCGTCGCTGACGGCGACGCGCGGCGGATCGGTTCCGACGCGGACGGTCACGCGGCCGCCGTCGTGGCTGTAGCGGATCGCGTTGTCGAGCAGGTTGTTGATGAGCTCGGTCAGCCGCAGCGCATCGCCGTGAATGATTGCAGGCTTTTGGGCTGCCTCGAACCCGAGGTCGATGTGCTTGCGGTACGCCTGCGGCACCCATTCCATCGTCACGTCGAACGCGAGCCGCGACAGGTCGGTCGCCGTGAACGCGACCTTGCGCACCGTCGCCGGCTCGTTTCGCGCAAGCGACAGCAGTTGTGCGACGAGTCGCGACATCCGCTCGACGGCCGTGTACAGATGCGCGAGTGATTGCTTCGCCTGCGCCGGGTCTTCTTCGCGCAACGCAACTTCGATGTGCGCCTTGAGCCCGGCAACCGGCGTGCGCAGCTGATGCGCCGCGTCCGCGATGAAGCGGCTCTGGTAGGTAAGCATCGCATCCAGCCGTGCCATCAGGTCGTTGACGGCCGACAGGAGCGGATGCACTTCACCCGGCACGTGGGCCACGGCAACGGGACTGAGGTCGAGATGCGAGCGGGCGGCGACGGCCTCCGCAGGCGCGCAGCGGCGCGAGCCCGCGCGTAACACCTGACCCACACGACGACGCCGGCAATGCAGATCAGCAGCAGCTGCGGGCAGGATCACGTCGATCAGGATCTCCTGCGCGAGCACGCTGGCGCTTGACGCGCGTCTCGGCGACCTGCACGACGCGGGTGGAACGAACGCGTCGGCGGCCATGCCGGTGCGCAGCGGATCGCGACGCGCACCGGACGTCGCCACTGAACGTCTGGCCGTCGTACGAGCGACGCGCGTCGATCGGTTGCCGTCGCTGGCGGCAGCGCGGCTTCGCCGGCGATCAGCACGCCGCCCGGCGCGTCGCACGGCGAAATAGACCTTGTCGTACTGGTCGAGCAGCAGCGTGCGCTCCGCGTCGTTCTCGAGATCGAAGCCAGGCCGTGTGCCGTCGACGCTTGATGTGCAGGGCGAGCTCGCGCGCGATCTCCATCAGCTCGCCGTCGTACACGCGCTCGGCAGGCGATTGGCGATGACATAGCTGCCGACCGCATCGATCGAGGAACAGCAGCGACAGCGGAATCAGCAGCCAGCGCAGCAGCGTGCTGCGCAGCGTGCTGCTACGCCGGTCATCGGCTTTGCTGCGCTCTGCTACGCGGCTCATCGACCTTGTCGAGCAGGTATCCCATGCCGCGCACCGTGCGGATCTCGACGCCGAGCGGCTCCAGCTTCTTGCGCACGCGGTGCACATACACTTCGATGGCATTGCCGCCGACGTAGTCGCCCCAGCCGAACAGCTGATCGATCATCTGCTCCTTGCTGACCACGCGACCCTGTCGCGACAGCAGCAGCTCGATCACGGCCAGCTCGCGCACCGACAGCTCGACCGGCTGATCGTCATGGAAAAGCCGCCGCGCCGGCGGTATCGAAGCGCAGCTTGCCGTGGGTCATGCTGCCGCCGGTGTTGTATTGGCCGCGACGAATCAGCGCCCGCACGCGCGCTTCGAACTCCGGCAGGTCGAAGGGCTTCGTCATGTAGTCGTCGGCGCCGAGGTCGAGGCCGAGCACCCGATCTTCGAGCATATCGCGCGCGGTCAGGATCATGACGGGCACGTGCGAGCGCCGATCGCGCAAGCGGCCGCAGCACGGACAGCCCATCGACCTTCGGCAACGCCAGGTCGAGCAGCACCAGATCGAAGTCGTGCGCCGCCAGTGCGAGGTTCGCCTGCTTCGCCGTCGTCGGCCAGATCGACGGTGTAGGCCGCCTGCGTGCAGCGCCCGCGTCAGCGCTGCCGCCAGAACGGTATCGTCTTCAACAACGAGAATTCGCATGGCGCGCTCCGAGTTGGAGTGCCGGCAGCGCCGCAGTGCCGCTGCGCTTGCCCGCCGCGAATCTTCGCATTTTCCCGATTAGCGCCCCCCGCCGGCGGACATGAGCACGCAACGCGCAACCTCTGCTACATTGCGCCGGCATGCAGACGCCGGTTGCCCAACGCCCGCTTTCCGTTTACGACATGGAGGCGATCCTTCGCGTCACGCGGGGGCTGGCGGCGCCATTCGACCTCACGACGATGCTGGGCGAGGTGGTCAGCGCCGCGAAGCAGGTACTGGACGCCGAGCGAGGGTCGGTCTGGCTGTACGACGCAGCGACCAACGAGTTGGTGCTCGAAGTGGCGACGGGCATCCGTCCCGTGCGGGTGCCGACCGGCAGCGGGCTCGTAGGCGCATGCGCGCGCGAGCGGCGGATCATCAACGTGCCCGACTGCTACGCAGATCCGCGGTTCGATCCGAGAGTCGACAAGGCCTCCGGCTATCGGACGCGTTGCATGCTGACGCTGCCACTTGTCGACCACAAGGACGCGCTGGTAGGCGTCATGCAGGTGCTGAACAAGCGGGACGGCGTCTTCGACGCCTACGACGAGGTGCTGGCCGCAGCACTCGCCGCGCAATGCGCCGTCGCGCTGCAGCGCGTGAAGATGACCGGTGCACTGATCGAAGGCGAGAAGATGCGCCAGGCGCTGGAGATGGCGCGCGTCGTCCAGATGAGCACGCTGCCGACCGAGATGCCGCCCGTGCCGTCGTACGACGTGTGCGCAACGTTCCAGCCTGCCGACCTGACTGGCGGCGACACCTACGACCTGGCACTTCTCGGCGAGCGCCTGCTCGTCGTGCTGGGCGACGCGACCGGTCACGGTATCGCGCCGGCACTGTCGGTGACGCAGATGAAGGCGATGCTGCGGATGGTGTTCAGGATGGGCGCCGACCTCGAGACCGCGTTCCTGTAGGTGAACAACCGCCTCGCCGAGACGCTGGCCGACGACCGCTTCTACGCCCGCGTCCCTCGGCGTGCTCGACCCCGCGACGGACGTGCGGCGGTTCCACAGCGGCGGGAGGTCCGATCTTCGACTACATGGCGGCGACCGACGTGGACCGCGACAAGCCGACGAGTCTTCCGCTCGG
>CAVPWB010000014.1:832500-1197933 GCA_963709335.1 uncultured Pseudomonadota bacterium | reverse complement strand
GACCGGCGAGGGCCGCCGAAGCCCGGGTGCTCTCGGGCGCGCGGGAGCGACGCACGGGCGCATGGGGTCCACCTGCGCCGCCGATGTGGCGTCTCAGCGGAGCTCCACACGGACGCGGGCATCGACGGCGATCACCCCGTCGGGCGACGCCACGAGCGGATTGAGGTCGAGCTCGGCGATCTCCGGATGCGCGTCCGCGAGCGCCGACACGCGCCGCAGGACGTCGCCGACGGCGGCCTCGGAGGCACCGGCGTGCGAGATGAGGCGGGCGACGATCGGCGATCTCGCCAGTGCGTCGACGTCGGGCGCGGAGACCGGCGCCAGGCGGACCTCCACGTCGTGGACCACTTCGACGAGCGAGCCGCCCGCGCCACAGGCGACGACCGCCCCGAAGAGCGGGTCGTGGACGACACCGATCAGCAGCTCGGCACCCGGCGATGCCATCGGCTGCACGAGCACGCCGGTGGGTTCGTGGCCGGCGCGCCGCGCCGCCTCGAGCACCTCGGCGGCGGCCCGGCGCGTCGCGGCCACGCTGCGAAGATCCGTCCTGACCGCTCCGACGGCGCCCTTGTGGACGAGGTCCGAGGCGACTGCCTTCACCGCGACGGGCAATCCGAGGTTCGCAGCGGCGCGACCGGCTGCAGCCGGCGTCGCCGCGACGTGCTGTGCGAGCGTCGCGATCCCGTAGCACGACAGCAACGACGCGACCTCATCCGGCCCGAGCCACCCGTCGCCGGCGCCGAGTGCGCGCGCGGTGATGGCCACGGCTTCGGCGTCGCGTACCCCGGCCGGAGCGAGAAGGGGTTCCTGCGCCGTGTCGCGCCAGCTGCGGTGCTGCCACGCGCGCGCCAGCGCCCGCGCGGCAGGCTCGGGTGCCGCGAACGTCGGCGCGCCGGCTGCCGCGGCGGGATCTCCGATGAGGACCGGCACGATCGGGATGCCGCCGGGTGGATCGGCCGCGAGACCCGAGAGCAGTCCCGGCACGTCCTCCCCCATGTTCGCCATCGGCCGGACATGGATCGCGAGCAGCGCATCGATCTCGCCGCTTCCGGCCAGCTGCCGGACCACCGCGTCGTAGTGCGCGGCCGTGGCGTGGGCCAGCAGGTCGACCGGGTTGGCGGTCGCCGCTCCGGGTCGCTCGGCCGCGATCGCCTCGCGCAGGTCGGAGGAGAGCTCGGGAGCCGTCAACCCGCCCGCCTCGCACGCGTCGAGAGCGAGGATGCCGAGCCCGCCGGCGTTGCCGACGATCCCGACGCGGGGTCCGCTCGGCGCGGGCGTGCCCGCGAGCAGCGCGCCGGTGTCGAGCAGCTCGTCGAGCGTGTCGACGCGGATCACGCCGGCGTGGTGGAACAGCGCGTCGACGGTCGCGTCCGACGCGGCGAGGAGCCGCCCGGTGTGGGACGCCGCGGCTCGCGCGCCGGCCTTCGATCGTCCGGCCTTCACCGCCACGATCGGCGTGGTACGAGCGACCCTGCGGGCGATGCTCGCGAACCGGCGCGGGTTGCCGAAGGACTCGACGTACAGCAGGACGGCGTCGGTGCCCTCGTCCTGCTCCCACCACTCCAGGAGATCGTTGCCGGAGACGTCGGCCTTGTTGCCGACGGACAGGAAGGCGCTCAGGCCGATGCCACGGCGTTCCGCCTCCTCCATCGCGGCGAGCCCCAGGCCTCCGCTCTGCGTCAGGAGCCCGAGCCGGCCGTGCCGCGGCGATCGCGGTGCGAACGTCGCGTCGAGCCTGACCGCCGGATCGTTGTTGCGGATGCCCATGCAGTTCGGCCCGACGAGCCGCATGCCGTTCGAGCGGCAGACGTCGAGCAGCTCGGCCTGGCGGGCCTCGCCATCGGGCCCGGTCTCGGCGAAGCCGGCCGCGAGGACCACGAGGGCGCGCACGCCGCGGGCGGCGCACGCACGCGCGACGCCGAGCACCGCGGCGGCCGGGACGGCGAGGACGGCGAGCTCGATCGGGCCTGGCACCTCGTCGACCGATCGGAACGCAGCTCGGCCCTGCACCTCGTCCGCGTGGTGGTTGACGAGATGCAGTGGTCCGGTGTAACCCGCGGCGAGGACGTTGTGCACCAGCTCCCCCGCGACCGTCCCGCGGCGGCGAGAGGCACCGACGATCACGACGCCGTCGGGCTGGAGCAGGTGACGCACGCCTGCGACGGCGGCTGACCGCTCGCGCTCCAGGTAGCGCGCGAGCGCCTCGGGCGTGAGCGATGTGGGCAGCTCCACCTCGATCGTGCCCGCGCCGCTGCGGAGCGACCGGCTGGAAGCCGCTCTCGCGGAACATCTCGATCATGCGGTGGTTGTCCGGGAGCACGTCCGCGACGAACGTCGCGATCCCGTCGGCGCACGCGATGCCGGCGAGGTGCTGCAGGAGCAGGGTGCCGACCCCATGGCCCTGCGCGTCGTGCGCGACGGTGAACGCCACCTCGGCCCGGTCGGCACCGAGCGGCGCGTACATCCCGTGGGCGACCAGCCGCGGTCCGGCCATGGCCACGACGTTGACGTTGGAAGGGTCGAGCAGCCGGAGAAGCACCCGGTCGGTGTCCGCCGTCGGGCTGAAGAACCGCAGACGGACGTCGTCGCGCTCGAGATCGTCGTAGAGCGCGTGCAGCGCTGCGGCGTCGGCCGGCTCGGCGCGGCGGAGCGTCACGACGGAGCCGTCACGCAGGACGTGGTCGTCGACCATGCGGCGACGCTAGGCGCGCGCTCCCCGAGGGCGCATCCGTGATCCACCACGGGCGGCGTGCGTGGTTCTCCGCCCTCGCGGGAGGCTACGGATGACGGCGCGGAGTTCGCCCGGATGGTGGGTGTCGGGAACGGAGGCACGATCGACCTCGTCCCCCCATCCGGAGCCCTGCGATGCCCACCACCGACACCTCGAGCATCATCGCCGCCTGCGACGGCGCCGACCGCGGCCGCCAGGCCGTCGCGCTGGGTCGCATCATCGCCGAGGCGACGGGCGCCCGGCTGACGATCGCCGCCGTGTACCCACACCCGGGCCTCCCGTTCCCGCCACCGGTGGCGCACCACGTCGACGAACGGCGCCGCGCGGATCGCGCCATCCGCGCCGTTCGCGACGACCTCGCTCCCGGGGCGCGGACCGTCGTCGTCCCGGGCCTGTCGCCCGCCCACGCGCTCTGCAAGCTGGCCGACGACGAGGGCGCGAGCATGATCGTCGTCGGCTCGCGGCACGTGGCGGCCGGGCGTCGGATGGCCGACGCCGACCACGCGCCTGCAGGTGCTGCGCTCGACGAACGCCGCGGTGCTCGTGGCCCCCGACGACCGTCCGGTGTCGACGACGATCCGCCGCATCGTCGTCGGCTTCGACGACGGGCCCGGCTCGCACGACGCGCTCGCCACCGCCATCGAGCTCGCGCGGGCGACAGGAGCTCACCTGCATCTGCTCTCGGTCGTCCCGCGCGAGACGAACGCCTGGTGGGTGGAGGGCGAGGCGACCGTCGATCCGGTGGCCCTCGACCGCTGGGTCGAGCGACGCAAGGTCGAGCTCTCGAGCGCCGCCCGCGAGGCGCTCGGGAGCGCCGGCGACATCGACACGTCCTCCGAGGTCCTGTCCGGCGGCGCCATCCCTCGGCTGCTCGAAGCGAGCGCCGATGCCGACCTCGTCGTGCTCGGCTCGCGGCGCTGGGCGAGGCTCGCGCACGTCGTGCTCGGGAGCGTCGTCCGAGCCCGTGGTCCGCAAGAGCACCTGCCCGACGCTCGTGGTCCCGCGGCGACGTCGCGACGCCGTCGACGACGACTCGCACCTGACGGCGTCGGCCCGGACCTGACCTGCAGGCGTGCAGTTGTCGGGACTGATCTCCTGCTCCCACTCGATGGAAGGAACCGCATGACGAATCACGGCCTCCTGGTCGGCTATGACGGCTCACCGGATGCAGCGGGCGCGATCGAGCTCGGCGCGCGGCTGCTGCCGTCGCGCGCCGTGCGCATCGCCCACCTGTGGGCCGAGCCCTTCGCGGCGGCCGAGCTGCGGCCACGCCTGTCGAAGCGCACGGAGACCGTGCGCGAGATGATCGAGCTGCTGGAGCAGGAGGCCGCGGCCGAGGCGGAGCGGATCGCTGCCGAGGGCGTCGTCCTCGCGGAGGCGGCCGGCTGGAAGGCCGAGCCGCTCCTCAAGCGCGCCTACGGCGCCCAGGGGCTCGAGCTCGCATCGTTGGCAGAGGAGCTCGAGGCCGAGATGCTCGTCGTCGGCTCGCGCGGTCTGACCGGTCCGCGCGCGGTGCTCGGCAGCGTCTCCGACCAGGCCGCTCACACCTGCCCCGTGCCGACCCTCGTCGTCCCGCGCCTCGTGCTGACGACCGAGCGCGACGCCGTGGCAGCGGGCCCGATCCTCGTCGGCGACGATGGCTCCCCCGGCGCAGACCGTGCGCGCGAGACCGCGACGAGGCTGTTCCCGGGCCGCGACGTCGCGACGTTCACCGTGGAGGACGCCGGAACCGGTCGCGCGGTTGCGGAGGGCCTCGTACGTCGCGCGCTGGCGATCGGGGCCGCGGCGATCGTCGTGGGCTCACGCGGGCGCTCGGCCGCGCGCGAGATCATGCTCGGGAGCGCGGCGATCGCGGTGCTGCACCACACCGACCGCCCCGCGATCGTCGTGCCGGGACGCAGGGGCCGACCTGCCGACTGACATCGTCGTGCTCTTCCTCGCCGGCGTCGGCACGGCGCTCGCGACGGGACTGGGCGCGATCCCGGTGTTCGCCCTCGGCGAACGCGCGACCGCGCTGCGGCCGGCGTTGTGGGGGCTGGCCGGCGGCCTCATGGGCGTGGCGTCCGTCGTCGGCCTGCTCCGGCCTGCGCTGCAGGAGGGCAGCACGGGCGCCGTCCTCGGCGGGCTGCTCGCGGGCGTCGCCTTCCTGACGGCGACCCGCGCGACGCTGGCCGGCCGCGACGTCCACGTCGGCGTCCTCCACGGCAGCGGGGTCCGCACGTCGATGCTCGTGGTGGCCGTGCTCTTCGTCCACAGCATCCCCGAGGGGTTCGCGATCGGCACCGCCTACGCCTCGGAGCGGCAGGGCCTGGGGCTGTTCGTCATCCTGGCGATCGCCCTGCAGAACGTGCCCGAGGGGACGACCTCGGCGATCCCCATGCACGACGCGGGGTTCAGCCGGTGGCAGCAGTTCTGGGCCGCGGTGCTGACGAGCGCGCCGCAGCCGGTCGGCGCGATCGCCGCGTACCTCCTCGTGGAGGAGATCGACGGCCTGCTGCCGATCTCGTTCGCGTTCGCCGCCGGGGCGATGCTCTCGCTCGTCGCCGTGGAGATCGTGCCGCAGGCGTTCACACGCGCGACCTGGCGCGACGCGACCGCCGGGGCCGTCGTCGGCGCCGCGCTCATGCTCGCACTGAGCGCCGCGCTCGGCGTGTGACCGCAGCCCGCTCGCTCTGACCACGCCCCCTGCGTCTCGGAGGGTGCCACCATGGCCGCGACGACGGCCGCGAGGACGGCCTCGGCCCTCATCGACCGGCGTCGAGCGCGATCGTCCCGGCGACGTCGAGGGTGGACACGACGCCGACGGGTCGCCTGCTGACGGTGTCCACGACGAGCAGGTGATGGACGTCGTAGTCGTGCATGAGCCGCGCCGCCTCCGACAGCGCGTCCTCGGGGGCGACGACCACCGCGGGCGTCGCCGACATGTCGCCTGCGGTCAGCGTCAGCGCGTCCGTCGCGTCGAGGCGGCCGACGAGATCCAGATCCGACACGACACCCCAGACGAGGTGCTCCATGCCACCGCGGTCGCGACGGACGCCGTCGACGACGACGGCGTGGACGCGGTTGGCGACCATCATCCGCGCCA
Source organism: uncultured Pseudomonadota bacterium (assembly GCA_963709335.1). GTDB lineage: Bacteria > Pseudomonadota > Gammaproteobacteria > Burkholderiales > Casimicrobiaceae > VBCG01. The sequence goes on along the minus strand of CAVPWB010000014.1, from coordinate 1,192,117 downwards.
CCTCACCGATCGGGGTCTCCGGTCGGCAGGACAGCACACCGCGGTGCATGACGGCCTCCACGGTCGTGGTGTCGTGACCGTGGATCGATGTCTGGGCGCTCATTTGCTCGTCTCCGGCTGTGGGCCACGCAAGCTAGGCCCGCAGTGACACCCACGCATCTGGGGGAAGCCGCAGATGCGCCGCGGTTTTCCCGCGCAGCGCGTGTCACGGTCCGTCGATCAGGCGGTGTCGGCGAGGTCCGCTTCGTCCCGACGCCGGACGGGGAGCTCGGCGTGCAGGTCCGTCCCCGCTCCGGGCAGCGAGCGCACATCGAGCGTGCCATCCACGAGCGCCACGCGCTCGCGCATCCCGATGAGCCCGAAGCCGGCGGCGTCCTCGTCGGTGTCGAACCCTCGACCGTCATCGCAGACGTGGATGTGGACGGCTCCGTCGCGCTCGACCACGGAGATGTCGACGCGGCCTGCCGACGCGTGCTTGAGCGCGTTCGACAGTGCTTCCTGGATCAGGCGATACGTCGCGTCCTCGATGGCCGGGGCATGTCGGGTCGACCGCCGGTCTGCCTCGAAGTCGAGGTCGACGAGCAGATCGATCTCCGGGGCGTCGGGCACGCTGCGCGCCCGCTCGACCAAGGTCTCGAGCGCCGCCTTCGGCCCCAGCTGGTCCAACGCGGCCGGACGCAGGTCGATGATGATCGCCCGGAGTGCATCGATGCCGTCGCCGAGTCCGGCGATCGTGTCATCGACCGCCGCCGCGAGTGCGTCAGGCGTCTCCCGTCGGCGCGCCGCGGAGAGCGTGACGCGCAGGCCGGCGAGGTCCTGCAGGGTCTGATCGTGCAGCTCGCGCGCCCAGCGCTGCCGCTCACGCTCGGACGCCTCGATGCTGCGGCGAAGCCCGTGGGCGGTGAACTCCTGTGCGGCCGCGACAGCCGTGGCGGCGCTCGCGGCGAAGGACTCCAGCAGCTGCTCGTCGTCCCGGCTGAACTCGGGGCCCGCGGACTGCCGGTCGAATGCGTAGAGGACCCCGACCGCACGGCCCCTGTAGAGGAGCGGCACGATGAGCCCTCCGTCGGCCTCGACGTACTCGTGCAGCGTGAAGCGCAGCTGCGCGCTGACATCGCTGAGCCGCATCGGACGCTTTCGGCTGAGCACGCCGCCGCCGATCGACCCGTCCAGCGGCACGCGCGCGTCGAGCAGCGCGGGCTTGTACTCGCCCGCCGCCGCGCTGACCACGAGCTCGTCGCCCTGCAGGAGCGTGATGATCAGCGACCGCGCGTGCACGAGAGCGCGCCCGCGCTTGACGATCAGCTCGAGAACGCGCCCGAGCTCCATCTCGCCTCCGACCGCCTTGGCGATGTCCGTCGTCGCGCGCATGCCGCGCATGGCGTGCTCGAGCTCCTCGGCCCGTTGTCGCTCTCGGTCGTAGAGCCTGGCGTTCTCGATCGCGATGCCGGCCCATGCCGCGAGGAGGACCGTCGCCTCCTCGTCCGCCTCCGTGAACGGGCCGTCGTCCTTCTCGGTGAGGTACAGGTTCCCCCAGGCCTCGCCTCGGATCAGGACCGGCACGCCGAGGAACGTCGTCATCGCCGGATGCCCTGGCGGGAACCCGTAGGAGCTCGCGTGACTTCCGACGTCGGCGAGACGCAGCGGCTCCGGGTGCTCGATCAGGACGCCGAGGACGCCTCGACCACGGGGTAGGTCGCCGATCTCGTTGCGGGTCTCGTCATCGATTCCCCGGGCGATGAAACGCTCGAGCTCGTGACGCTCCTCGTCCAACACACCGAGCGCTGCATACCGGGCGCCGGTCAGCTCGCACGCGATCGCGAGCACGCGCTGGAGCAGCGATTCGAGGTCAAGCTCGGAGATGATGTCCGGCATGGCCTCCATCAGACGCCTGAACCGGGCGTATTGGAGATCCGCTGAGGACATGGGCGTTCAGGCGCCACGCTACACCCGGTGCCGCGGTCAGTGGCTGTCCGCAGTCTGCCCGCGGAAGTCCGCGGCGTCGCACGGATGAGGTGGGCCTCGGCCGTCCATACGGTCGGCGGCATGGAACCCAAGACCCTCATCGCGTACGCGTCCAAGCACGGATCGACCCAGGAGGTCGCCGAGCAGGTGGCGCAGACCCTGCGAGACAACGGGCTCGACGTCGACGTCCGGCCGGCCTCGTCCGTCGATGACCTGGCCGGCTACGACGCCCTGGTCATCGGTGGCGCGCTCTACATGGGCCACTGGCATCGCGACGCCCGCCGGCTGCTGAACCGCGTGAGCGAGGAGCTCCGCGAGCGCCCCGTCTTCGTCTTCGGGATGGGACCGATGGACCTCGAGCAGAAGTCGGTCGAGGGGGCCCGCAAGCAGGTCGACCACGCGCTGGCCAAGGTGCCGGACGTCCAGCCGGTGTCGGTCGCCATCTTCGGTGGCGTCGTGCACCCCGGCGATCTGCACTTCCCCTTCAACCACATGCCCGAGGCCGACGCGCGTGACCCCGAGGCGATCCGCGCCTGGGCCGACGACATCGCCGCGGTCCTGACAAGCCGCCGCGTGACGCCGACTACGTAGTTCTCCGCGACGAGGCGGGCAGACGCCCCGGATGGCGGCGGCCGACCGGCGGTCGAGCATGGCGTCATGTCGACCCCAGCCGCCCATCCCTCACCCGCGCTGCGGCGCTCGTCCCCCAGTGCGGGACGCGTGGTCGCGCTCATCGCCGGCAGCCTGCTCGCGCTCCTGGCCGCCGCGCTGATCATCGGCGGCGCCGCGCTCCTCGCGGCGCACCTGACGCAGCGCGACGACGACGGCTTCTACACCTCCCCCACCACGCGCCTCGCGACGGCCACCTACGCGCTGACCGGCGAGGGCATCGATCTCGGCGACGTCCGCGGCAGCACCGCTGACTGGTCGGTCGAGTCCTTCGACGCGACGACGCGCGTCCGCGTCGACCCGGCCGGCGAAGCGCCGCTCTTCGTCGGGATCGCGCGCGAGGCCGAGGTGCAGGCGTACCTCCGTGGCGTCGCGCACGACCAGGTGCAGGACGTCGATCATCGTCACGGCGATCTCGCCGCCCGGTACGAGCGCGTGCCCGGCAGCAGCACTCCGCAGCCGCCGGGATCGGCAGCGCTTCTGGGTCGCGTCGTCCAGCGGCGCCGGCACCCAGACGCTCCAGTGGAAGCCGCGCAGCGGCCGCTGGTCGGTCGTGGTCATGCGGGCCGACGCCGCGCGCGGCGTCACCGCCGACGTGAACGTCGGCGTACGCCTGAACGTCCTGTTGTGGATCGGGATCGGCATCCTCGCGGCGGGCGTCCTCATCGCGGGTGCCGCCGCAGGTCTCCTCGTCGTCGGAACGCGCTCGGGCGGCGCCGCCGCGTTCGCGCCCCCCGCGGTCGCCGCCGAGGCGCCAGTGGCCGCCATCGCCGCGTCGACCTATCCGGTCGACGTCCGCGCCGAGCTGGACGAGCCACTCAGCCGCTGGCTCTGGATCGTCAAGTGGTTCCTGGCCATTCCGCACGCGATCCTGCTCGCGTTCCTGTGGCTCGGGTTCGCCGTGCTCACCGTGGTGGCGTTCTTCGCGATCCTCATCACCGGGCGCTACCCGCGGTCGCTGTTCGACTTCAACGTCGGGGTGCTGCGCTGGTCCTGGCGCGTGGGCTACTACGCCTGGGCCACGATCGGCACCGATCGCTACCCGCCGTTCTCCCTGGCATCGGATCCCGGCTACCCCGCCGACCTCGAGATCCCCTACCCCGAGCGGCTGTCGCGCGTGAAGGTGCTCTTCAAGTCGTGGCTGCTCGCGCTGCCCCATCTCGCGGTCCTCGCGGCGTTCTTCGGCTGGTGGAACGCGGCGATCACGTGGGGCTCGACGACGCTCCAGCCGCCCGGCCTCCTCGGGATCCTCGTGCTCGTCGCCGGTGTCGTGCTCCTCTTCACCGGCCGCTACCCCCGCGACGTGTTCGACCTCCTGGTCGGCATCGCGCGGTGGTCGCTGCGGGTGGCGGCCTACGTCGCGCTCATGCGCGACGAGTACCCGCCGTTCCGGCTCGGCCGGTGATCCTCCCCGGGACCGGACAGGGGCGACGCGCGCCTGTCCGGCCCCGCGGGCCGATTCAGCTCCGCGAGGCCGAGGCGGCCAGCACCTCGCCCGCCCGGCCGGTCTCGACGCCGTGCGGCACGATGAGCACGGGGCAGGTCGCGCTGTGCAGCGAGGTGGTGGCCGACCGTTCCGACCAGGACGCTTCGCACCGGCCCGTACCGGCGCGATCCGACGACGAGGAGATCGCGCGTGGCCCGTGCGGCGGACGCGAGCGCGGACCCGGGCTCCCCCCGGACGATCTCGCGCTCCACGACGATGTCCGCCGTGATCCGCCCCACGCCTTCGGCGACGAGCTGCTCCGCATGCTCCTGCGCCGAGCGCTCGATGACCTCGGCGAGATCGGCCGTCGTGGGGGTCATGAGCGCCGATGCGGTCTCGGCCACCACGACGCCCGCAGCGTCCTCCAGGCGATCGAGCACCGGGCCGGTGAGCGGTCGCGGGTCGGCGGCATCCCGACGACGTGGACCGCGAGCAGCTCGGCCTCATAGAGGCCCGACAACCGGCGAGCGAGCGCGACGGCGTCATCGCCCCGATCGGTTCCGTCGTGACCGACGACATGCAGGGCCATGGTCAACCTCCTCGGTGGGGTTCAGGAGCTGGGTGCGATCGTGAGGGTCGTGTCACACGCGGCCGCGACCGCGTCGCCGGACGCCGGCGTGCGCTCCGCCGCACCCCGCGGCATCACGAGGACGGGGCAGCTCGAGTGGGCGACCAGATACGACGTGGTGGTCCCGAGCAGCACCACGTGCTTCGGCCCGTAGCTGCGCGACCCGCACACGAGGAGATCCACGTCCACGTCGCACGCCGCGACGACCGCCTCACCCTGCGGGCCTTCGCAGAGCTCCGTCTCCACGACGACGTCGCCGGGCATCTGCGCGCGCACGTCTCGGAGGAACTCCTCCCCTCGGGCGACGGTCGCCTCGCGGACGTCCTCGACGAGCTCCGGCACGGCCAACGCGCTCGCCTCCGCCACCGGGTCGACGGCGGTCATGACCCGGACGTTCGCGTCGAACCCCCGCGCGAGCTCGATCGCATGACGCACCGCCTCCCACGACTCGGGGTCCACGTCGATGGCCACGCCGATGACGTGGATCTCGGACATGTCGCGCGAGGCGTAGCCGTCCGGCGCGACCGCCACAGGACAAGGTGCACCGTGCATGAGGCGCTGGGCCGTGGCGCCCGGGAAGGTCCGGCCGGCGTCGCCACCCGGTGAGGACGCCACCACGACGACTGCCGCGGGCTCGCGCTCCGCGGCGTCCTGCAGGCCGTGGGCGACGGATCGCGCGGTCAGGTTGAGCGGAAGCGGGTCACCCGGGATCCGCACCTGCTCCTCCAGCCCCGATACGCGGGCGCGCTCGACGTGGGTCGGGTCCTGCGCGGGATCGGTGAGCGCGTCCCACCGCTCTCGCGCGCGGCACACGTGCACCATGCGGACGGGACCACCATGAGGACGTGCGAGCACCCTGGCCAGCGCGACCGCATCGGCGCCCCGCTCCGTCCCGTCGTGCGCAGCGATGTAAGTGGGGCGCATCGTCCCTCCCAGGTCTCTGACCGAAGTCCTCCGACCGTACGGAGGCGACCCCGCCGACGCATCCGCCCCCACCACCCGATCCGGGTGCGGATCTCCCGCAGCGCGCACGCGGATCTCCGCGGATGCGCGACCGCGGCGGCGGCGGGACGCTGACCGGGTCACCGAATGAGCGAGGCACCGATGCGAGTCGAGGACGTGATGACCACCGACGTGATGACCGTCACGCCGGAGACACCGCTGAAGGAAGCGGCCCGGATGCTCGTCGGGCGCGGGGTCTCCGGGTTCCCGGTCGTCCAGGACGGCGTGGTCGTCGGCGTCGTGTCCGAGACCGACGTCGTCAACCTCGAGCGCGGCGAGTTCAGCGAAGGGGATCACAGGATCTTCCGCTCCCGAGACCGCAAGCGCGATGTGCAGCGGGCGTCCGCGCGCACCGTCGGCGAGGTCATGACGAGCCCCGCGATCACGGTCATGCCGATCTGGACCGTCGCCGGCGCCGCCGCGCTGATGCTCGACAAGCACGTCAATCGCCTTCCCGTCGTCAGGGCCAACAGGCTCGTCGGGATCGTGACGCGCGCGGACGTCGTGCGCGCGTTCGCACGGCTCGACGAGGCGATCAGGCTCGAGGTCGCCGAGGCGGTGGACCTCCAGCAGGGCCTGGTGCTCGACGACTCCCCGGTCGAGGTCACCGTCCACGGCGGCGAAGCCGTCCTCACCGGCACGGTCCACCGGCGCAGCCAGGCGGAGATCCTCCCCAAGGTCGCCGAGGGCGTGCCCGGCGTGGTCGCGGTGCGCTCCGAGCTCGGCTGGTCAGAGGACGACGCGTAAGTCCGTGATGCACGGCGCCCGCCATCGCGTCGTCATCGCCGGCGGAGGCGTGGCCGGGCTCGAGGCGCTCGTCGCGCTGCACGGTCTCGCCGGCGACCGCGTCGACGTCACGCTCGTGTCCCCGAACACGCGCTTCGGCCTGCGTGCCGATGCGGTGGACGCCGCCTTCGGCGCGCCGGCGCCGGCCCAGCACGACGTCGCGATGATCGCCGACGACCACGGCGCGCACCACCTGCGCGATGCGCTGCACGTCGTGCATCGTGAGTACACGACCGCTCTCACCGAGTCAGGTCGCGAGCTGCGGTACGACTCGCTGCTCGTGGCCGTCGGCGCGCAGGCGCATCCGCATCCCGCGCTGCGCGACGCCCTGACCTTCTGGGGCATGGACGACGTGCCTGCCATGTCGGCCCTCGTGGCCGACATCGATGCCGGCCGTGCCCGCAGCGTGATGTTCGTCGTCCCGCCGGGAGCGACGTGGACGCTTCCGGCGTACGAGCTCGGGCTGCTCTGCGCGCAGTACGCCATCGACCGGTCGCTCGACGTGACCGTCACGCTCGCGACCCCCGAGCCGGCGCCGGTCGCGGCGCTGGGCCCTCGGGCCGGCGACGCGATTACCGCATCGCTCGCCGCAGCAGGGGTGCGACTGCGAGCCCGGCTGCCCGTTCAGCGCCTCGAAGGGGACCGCCTCCTCGATCTCCGAGGACACGTCCTCGCGAGCGCCGATCGTGTGGTCGCATTGCCCCTGCTCGTCGGCCCGCGCCTGCGCGGCCTCCCCCACGATCGCGACGGGTTCATCCCCGTCGACGCGACCGGTGCGATCCGGGGTGTGCCCAGCGCCTATGGCGCAGGCGATGCGACCACCGTCCCCTTCAAGCAGGGCGGACTGGCTGCACAGCAGGCCGAGGTCGCCGCACACGCGATCGCGCGAGCCTCCGGTGCCGATGTCGCCGTGACGACGATCGATCCGACACTTCGTGCGCACGCCGCGGCCGGCACCGGCGCGACGTGGTTCTCGACACCGCTGCGCGCCTCGTCCCGACGATCGGCGGTCCTCAGCGAGTCGCCCCTCTGGCACCCGTCGACCAAGGTGTCCATGCCCTACCTGGCCAGCTATCTCCAGCGTGTCGACGCCCGGATCGCCGAGTGATGCCGCCGATGCATCCGGCACGCGTCCTCGTCGCCTACTGCACCCGTTCCGGCTCCACGGCAGGTGTCGCCGGGAGCATCGCTGCACGACTGCGCGAGCACGGTCATGCCGTCGATCGACACGAGCTCAGCACCGCACCCGGACCGCACGGCTACGACGCGATCGTGCTCGGCAGCCCGGTCTTCGATGGACGGTGGATGCCGGAGGCCGAGGCGTACGTCGGGCAGCACCGCGCCGAGTTGCGAACGCATCAGCTCTGGCTGTTCAGCGTCGCAACGTTCGGCGACACGAAGAGGCTTCTGGGATCCCTCGCGCGGCGCGAGCCGAGGAACATCGACGCGCTGCTGACAGCCCTCCGACCGCGTGACTACCGCGTCTTCGCCGGCGCGATCGACCCGACGGCCTGGCCGTGGTGGTCGCGGATGCTCCTGCGCGCGATCGGCGAGCGCGTCGGAGACAACCGCAACTGGGACGTCATCGACGCCTGGGCGGCGGAGATCGCCGGCAGACTTCAGACGACGCAGTCGGCGCTCCCGTTGCACCCGCCAAGAGCAGCGGTATAGCTTCGGATTCGCGGTTCAGCTGCTGAGCAGCATCATGTCCCGCGGATGTCGACGTTCGGCAGCTCGCGCTCCGTCCAAAGGGAGGACGGCGGCGTTGTCGTCGTCGAGGTGTGGCAAGACCAAGCCAGCATGGATGCCTTCGTCCAGCGGCTTCAGCCGATCCTCGAACGCGAGGGATTCTCCGACCATATGAGCGTCCGCGTGCTTGAGGCGCACAACGTCGTCACCGACGGCTAGCCCGTTACGGAGGCGCCCGCGCCAACTGCGCGAACGTCGAGGACTGCGGGCCGCGACGTCGGGGACAACCACGACACCGGGTTGTTGAGCATCCAGCCCGGACCTCCCTGACGGGGCGAGCCCCTCCGTCCTCGCGGTTCGTTGCCCCGTTCGCTCCCTCGGCCGCCGGTGCCCGAACGGCATCGGCGGCCCCGAGGTTCGCGCAAGTCGGCGCATCCGACTGTCGGTGGACGGGAAGCCCGCAGCCATCGGGCTCGATGTCGTCCGGCTCGACGACGGAGGGGACAGCGAAGGGCGGCGTCCCGCCCACCGAACCAAACGGGGCGCCGCTCTTCCGCTCGGGAGCGCCACGTCGTTGACCGTGGGCGGGCGGCCGTGCGACGCTCGCGCGTGGACCACTCGCTATCCGGTCGTGGAGGCCCGCGATGAGTACCACCGACGCCTCGGGGAACGCCACGGACGCCCTGGTCGAGCGTCTGTTCATGGCCACCGTCGACACGCTGGAGGTCGCGTCGATCCATGTCGGCGGACGGCTCGGCTTCTATCGTGCACTCGCCGAAGGCGGTCCCACGACACCTCGCGAGCTCGCGTCCATCACGGCGACCGCGGAGCGCTATGTGCGTGAGTGGCTCGAGCAGCAGGCAGTGGCGGGCTTCCTGGGCGTTGAGAACGGGAGGCGGAGGCGAGCGAGCGACGCTACTCGCTTCCCCCGGAGTACCGCCCGGTGTTTGTCGATGAGCTGGATCTGCACTACATGGTCGGCTTCCTGCAGTGCGTGATCGGCATGCTGCGGCCGATCGATGCCCTGGTCGACGCATACCGCAGCGTCGCCGGAGTGCCGTATGAGGCCTACGGTCCCGACCTCGTCGTCGGCATCGCGGCGGCCAACCGGCCACAGTTCCACAATCTGCTCGCCGGCTGGTTCGGTGAGATTCCGGAAGTGGACGCGCGCCTGCGTGCCGAGCCCGCGGCCCGGGTCGCCGACGTGGGATGCGGCTTGGGTTGGTCGAGCATCGCAATCGCGCAGGCGTATCCCGACGCGATCGTGGACGCCATCGAGTCGCCCACAGGCCCGGCCACGTCGCCCAGTCACCGAATTCACGCCAATCGACGTCGGGAGGCACCTTGCCGCGGCCGTTGGCCACGTCCTCGCCGCGATCGCCCGAGGTGAAGAAGTTCGCATGCGACCCAGCGCGACATATATGACGGGTCGTCCGGCGTCAAGCTCGCACCGCCAGAACTCCCGCTTCTCACCGTTCCTGTGCTGCGACGCCGTCATCAGAACCGGCAGCTCACCCTGCTGGTCAGTACAGGCGAGCTGAACGAACTCCCAGTCGCCCTCGTGCTCCCCGACCCCGAGGATATTCCAAGGGTTGTAGAGGTACCACAGCCAGAACTGGTGCCGAAGCGTTCTGCGGTCTCCACTGCCTGGGGACGCCACGCCTCCCTGGAGTTGAGCCTGAAGATGGGAGTGATCATCGGCGGGGCAGGCTGGGGATGACCATGCGGGCGATCCTCGCAGCACGCAAGGCGTCGCCTCAAGACCGGTTGGCTCGCGCCTTCGCCGCGTAGCGGGGCAGAGAGCGCTTCGCTGCTCCTTTCATTGGGAGCAAGCAACCACGGGCCTGGTGGGGGCGCTATCGCTCCTCGCGCAAAGCAGTAGCGCGGGGCCCCGACCCTCGCGCTCGAGCAGAGCGATCCGGACGGAGCGATCGTGACCGTGCTGCGCACGATGGCAGCAGCCCTCGCCGCACGCCCGGGATGGACACCGCGACGCCTCGGAGGAGCGTGGCGGTGGACGTGCCCGGACTGCAGCCGCACCTGGAAGCCGCGGCGGCTGCGTGTGCGCGGTTGCGTCTCTAGCCCGACGTCGGCTGCGCGTGGAAGGCGGCGCATGTCCCATATCGCATCTTCGATGCGCCGCCCTCACGTCGCGACCGAACGGGTGCTGGGTCCGGCATTGACCGGTCTTCCCGCGGCGCGGCCGGTGATGCGCCCGATGGTGGAGCGCTGTCACTGCGCGAACCGGATGACGGTTGGGTAAGAGGCCGGCTCTGACGCCGTCAGGCGAACGGCGAGCTACCTGGGGATGCCGGGGACTTCTGAGGGACTCGAATCGTATCGGCGACCACGAGATGCTCGCGGCTGGGCGGTCAGAGGACGCGGCTGCGACGGAGGTCGACACATTCGGGCTGGTCATCGATGAAGCGCCACAGACGCAACAGCGCTTCGCGCTTGGACGTCGCGTCCGTCGTGATCCACGTCGGCACGTCTGTGCCGCGCGCGACGGGGTGCCCGGGGTCCGCCGTGAAGGCGGCTTCCCACGAGCTGTCAGGGCGCAGCCGCAGCGCCGAGCCCGGACGTGTGACTGCCGCGTTGCGCAGGCGCAACTTGCGAGCGCAGACGCGCGCGGTCGTGAGGCGCGGCGACTACTCGACGGCGCCGGCGGCCGAGCCGCCGACCGGCTCCAGGAAGAAGATCTCGCAGGACACGTCTGCGGCAGCGTCGGTGCCGCTGGCGAACGCGGTGACTGTGCGCCCGGTGATTCGCTTTACGGCCTCGCGGAAGTCGCGCTCGCGGGCGTGCTGGAAGAACATGCGGGTCTCGCGCAGCCGCTGGTGCTCGCCGAGCGCCACGAGGCTCTGCTCAGCGGCGGTGAACGTACGCTCGAGGCTGCAGATGATCGCGTCCGGTCCGGCGAAGTGCGTTACTGCGCGCGCGGGGCCACGGCCGAACAGGTCCTTGTAGATGCGCACCATCTCGTTGGAGATCTCCAACGGGATCGCGTGGTTGCGCGAGGGATGCTGCAGGACGTCGGTCATCTCACGTTTCCGATCGAGTCCCTCTGGGCGGATGGACGCGCGCACCGAGGAGAAACACGAACAACAGAACGAACGCTACGCGTCAGCATTATCGCGGTGACGCCGAGTCCGGCAGTCCCGCTGTTCGACGCTGCGACGACATTCGGCGGCGGGAGGCAAGCGCGCCGGCCAGACCCACTCGCCCGGTGCATCGGGACTCCAACGCCGAATCGACGGCCCGGAGACCCCGATGCAACTCTCGAGACTCCTCCCCCAGACCTGAGCACGACCCCGCATTGGCGACCGACAGCGGCCATCTGGCCCTGACGCAGGAGATTCGCGTCAGCGGCCCGCGGGGTTTAGTCGCTGCGAAGGCATGGCCTTTAGGGCATCAGGTTCGCCCGGCCAGGCACTTCTCGGGCGCGGAGGCGTCGGGACTCGTTCGGGTGCCCGGCGGCCCGCGCCCACCTGCGCGGAGAATGCACCGTTACTGCGGGCGACCTATCGCCGTCGTTGCCTGCCGGCGAGCCAGCCGACTAGCCCGCCGAGCACTATTCCGGCCTCCGGTGCGAACGGCACGTCCGTCGTCACGCTGACGACGATGCCCACCGCCAAGCCCAGCAAGGCTCCAAGCGCGATCGTCGTCCCGAGGCTCACCTGCGTGAGTCTATGTGTCGCCCCCGGAACGACCGCGACCCCGGACGGGAGAGACGGGGGCCGCGGGGCACGTCAGGAGAGGTGCGGTGTGATAGGCCCGCCACCACAATGTCACGTCCGCGCCGGCGACCGTGAGCAGCATGGACGCTCCTGCGACGCGGTAGCTGGCCGTGGTCATGCGCAGCGACTGTCCTCTCGGTGACGAGCCAAGGGGCATCCACCTGCTAGCTCCCTGGAAGGTCCACCGCATCGCGGAAGACTACGTCATGAACAACGTGCGCTTCCGCCTTACCTGGTTTCTCTCGCGGCACCCAGCGACGCTGACGGTGCTCCGGTGGCTGCACTTAAACCCCTCCGGAGGGACGTAGCCGTGAGGCCCGCAGTCAGGCGTGTGGTCGGCAGACTGCTCGCCGTGCCTCGCATGCCTCTGGCCCTAGCAGTCCTCACCGCTGTACTGGCGATCGTGGCCTCGCTGATCCTGGGCGCTGCCATTGGCTTCGCCTTGGTGATCGGCGTGCTCGTCGGCGTCGTCGCCTTCTCGCGCCAGCCGCGCAAGCAGTCGCAATGACGGTGCAGCGCGACTCAGCTTGACCGGCGCAAGAGCGTTGTCCTTGATGCGCGGTCGGCGAGGTGTCACGCGTCGGTCGGCAGTGGTGGCGACCCATGACGCCGTACAAGATCCGCCGCGGCGCAGTCCCGGTGCGCGGCATCGGGCGCCATTATCGGATCTGCCGCGATGCGCTAGGGATAGTCGGGGTGTTTCGGGGCCAATCTCCGCTGCCGTTGATCGCGCGATGCAGCAGCCGCGTCAGGGTGCAGGGAGCGCAACACCATCGAAGGGGCCGTGACGGGCCGACGAGGGGCCTAGTCGTAGGCGTGTAGCGAGCGCCAGTACGGCGACAGACTTAGGCCCTTGACCCCGGGTCGTGAGGTGTGGGTGGATAGCGCTCAGCAGAGCCGCGAAGGCAACCGCTAGGAGGTCCCCCGGTGTACGACGCGATCGTGGTCGGGGCCCGGTGCGCGGGGTCGCCGACGGCGATGCTCGCTTGCTCGTCAAGGGCATCGAGTGCTGGTCGTCGATAGGGCCCGCTTCCCGAGCGACATGCTGTCGACGCACCTGATTCATCCACCCGGCGTCGCAGCGCTTCGCCGCTGGGGTTGTTGGAGAAGGTCGAGGAATCCGGGTGCCCATCGATCCGCAGGTATTCGTACGACTTCGGTCCGTTGACGATCTCCGGTTCGCCACGCCCGATCGACGGAATCGCGCACGCGTACGGGCCGAGGCGAACTGTGCTCGACAAGATCCTCGTGGACGCCGCCGCCGAGGCGGGCGCTGAGGTTCGCGAGGAGTTCGCCGTCGACGAGCTGACCTGGGAAGGCCGGCGAGCCACGGGCATCCGAGGGCACGCGCTGCGCGGCCAGCAAGTGAGTGAGCAAGCACGGGTCGTCATCGGAGCGGATGGGCATTCACTCCTTCGTGGCGAAGGCCGTCCACGCCGAGCAGGCCGATCGCCGCCACCGGCTATGACGCCTACTGGAGCGATCTGCCCGCGAACGGCCTCGAGTTCTTCATCCGCCCGAACCGCGCCATCGGGATGATCCCGACCAACGACGGGCTGACCATGTTGCTCACGGCGTGGCCCCAGAACAGTTCCACGAGAATCGCGGCGACATCGAGGGCAACTACCTCCGCACGATCGCCCTTGTGCCTGAGCTAGCCGAACGGCGCGCCGGGGCCCAGCGCGAGGAGCGGTTCCGCGGCGGCGGGGTCGCGGGCTTCTTCCGCGTCCCGTACCGCCCCCGGATGGGCGCTCGTCGGCGACGCCGCATACACGAAGGATCCCTGTACCGCGTGGGGGATCAGTGATGCCTTCCGTGACGCGGAGCGGGGCGCGGGCGGCCTGCACGGATGGCTTGGTGGAACACGCGAGTTCGAGGACGCGATGAGCGCCTATCAGCGAGAGCGCGACCACCATGCCAAGCCGATGTACGAGCTGACGTCCGGGCTCGCGCCGCTCGCTCCGCCGCCGCCGCAGATGCAGCAGCTCCTCGGCGCCGCGCACGGCAACCGCGAGGCGATGGACGACTTCGTCAGCGTGATGGCAGGCACGTTGCCCGTGGCCGAATTCTTCGGCCCTGCCAACGCCCAGCGCCTTCGCCACTGCGGCCAAGCAGGCCACCCCAGGCAGTAAAGCCGCGCAGCACCGCTGACCGATACGCCAGGCGTCGAGCACGATCGGCCCGAACAAGGCGGTCAGCGAATCCGATGCGGTTGGCGAGCCGTCTGCAGCCGTCCAATCGACGTTGTAGATACGACTCCGGCGACTGAGCCCGGAGTCGCGACGCAGCACGACCGAACCCCTCCTGCGAGCTCGGTCTTGCCGACGCCCGTTGGCCCGAGGAAGAGGAACGAGCCGACCGGCCGGTTCGTAGCGCCGAGCCCGGCGCGCGCCGGACCGCGCGGGCGACCGCCTCGACGGCCTCGTCCTGCCCGACTACGCGCTCGTGATCTGCGCCTCGAGGCCGGGCAGCCGCTCGCGCTCCTCCTGGGTGAGCTGTAAGACCGGAATTCCGGTCCGGCGCGACACGACCTCGGCGACGTCGTCGCGCGAGCACCTCGGCGGCACGCTCGCGTCCGCCGGAGCGGGTCTCGCTCCAACAGCCGGCGATTCGCCGAATCGAGAGGTCGCTTTCTTCGGATCAAGTTCGAGAATCGTCGATCGCGCTTGTTATACGTCGGGTCCTCCTTGGATATCCGCATGCAACGGCGAGGTGCGATCCCGACGAACGGTGGGAAGCTGGCCCTCTCTGTGGCGGTTAGGCGGCAGGCGCGGGACGGCCCGCAGCCGGCGCCTCGGACCTCGCCGGGGGCAAGCCCGCCCTGCGGGCTCGCCACAGCGCGACGGCCAGCGCTCCGAGTCCCACGACCGTCGCCGCGAGCCCGACGAGGGCGCCCGCGACGGGGATGAGGGCGAGCACGCGCAGGATCGCCCAGCCGGCCAGCAGCGCCGCCCATCGCGACATCGAACGGTTGCGCAGCACCCGGCGCCCGATGATCCAGGCGGTCGTCGTGTACGCGATGAGCAGCACCGGGATCGCGGCGAGCAGCAGCGCGACGCCGAACGGGATGCCTACGAGCGTGACGAGCGCCAGGATCGCCAGCAGCGGCACGCCGATCGCGATAGCAACGCCCCACGCGACGCTGGCGCCGAGTCGCTCGCGCACCGCCCGCTCAGCGGCATACAACGCGCCCGGCGCCAGCCAGACGAGCAGAGCGCCGACGATCAGCGTCGACACCGACACCGCAAGCCACCACGCCAGCGTGCTCACCCAACCCCACCCGTTGGCTGCGTCAGCCCAGTCTTCGTTGCTGACCGTGCCAGCCACGTTGGCACCGGGTGCGAGCACGGGGCGCTCGTCGCCGTAGCGCAGGTCGCCGCCGACGCGCGCTCTGGGACCCAGGGACGCTCGGTCCGACACCGCGATCAGATCGCCGTCGACACGGCCGGTGACCCGGACGGGCCCGCTCACCGATACGACATCGCCCGTGACGCGTCCGGCGATCGTCACGGGGCCGTCGAGTACAACGACGTCGCCGGCGGTCTGGCCCGTTGGGACGACGGCGCCGCCGGTGATCACCACGTGGTCGGTCGCGGCGGACGCGTTCCCGGCGGCGAGCAACAGCGCAGTCAGCGCGGACAGCGACGCGGCGATCGCCGCGCGGATAGCCTGGGACGTGGACACGTGGACACTCCTCCGGCGCGGGCTCAGTGCAGCGTCGCATCAGATCCAGCCCAACGCAAGGCGGACGTCGCGGCTCGGACGCTCGACGCCGGGGGCGATCGCGGCGTGGCCTGCCAGGCCGCATCGCGCTCGTGGTTCCAGGCGATAGCCAGAGCTGAACCTGGGTCGCCGCGGCTCCGGTGCCGGACCAGGCGTCAGTGGCTTGCTGCGAGCGGTGACGCCTTCGACGACAGCGGAACGCTTCCAGTGTGCGCAACACATACGCTGCCGCCACAGCCGGTCTGGGTGGCGCGGGAGTCGGCCTGGGCCATCGCCGGAGAAAGGGGATCCGAGCAGGCATGAGTCTCGACCAGAGGAGGGCGCGTGTCTTCGGCGTGCTCTACCTCATCACGTTCGTCACGTCGATCCCGGCGCTGGCGCTCTACCAGCCGGTGCTCGATCATCCCGTCGGCTACATCGCAGGCGCCGGGCATGACACGCAGATCCTGTTCGGAGCCCTGCTGGAACTGCTGCTGATCATCGCGAACATCGGCACCGCGGTCGTGATCTTCCCGATCGTCCGGCGACAGAACGAGGAGTTGGCGCTCGGGTACGTGACCGCGCGGCTGGTCGAATGCACGTTCATCCTCGTCGGGATCCTCTGTGTGCTGGGCATCATCACGTTGCGCAATCAGGTCGCGGGTGCGGTCGAGGGCACGGTCGCGTACACCCTCGCGGCGATCAAGGACTGGACGTTCCTCCTCGGCCCCGGCTGGGTCGTCGGCTGGGGCAACGGGCTGATCCTGGGGTACCTGATGTACCGCTCGCAGCTCGTGCCGAGACGGGCGGCCTGGCTGGGGTTCATCGGGGGGTCGCTGCTGATCGTGACGGGGACGGCCATACTGTTCACCGGCAACGATCCGAGCGACACCCTGCGCTCGCTGCAGGGCGTCGCGACGATCCCGGAGTTCCTGTGGGAGCTCTTCCTCGGCGTCTACTGCACCGTCAAGGGCTTCAGGCCGTCGTCGCCGATCCTCCGGGCCGACACCCCTGAAGACCGCCGCCCCGGGGCAGGGCCCGCCGTCGCACCGGCCTAGAGCCGGCGAGCTGCCGCTCCGGACGAGGACGAGCAGCGGGCGTTGGGGCGCCGGTGCGAGTGCTGCTTCGAGGCACAAGCAGCGGTGCCGGCCGGCGTTGAGTCGGCGGATGCTCCCAGGCGGAAGCGGCAGCGCAAAAACCCGGGCCGCCGCTCGCACGTCCCTGACTCGTTGCATGGATGCGAGCAGTCAGCCCGTCGCCGCTGCCTTCCGCGAATGCACAAGCGAGGCGGGAGCCGATCGCATACTGGCGGACGCGGGATCTCGTCCATAGGGCGACGGCGATCGAATCCGACCGGCGCTGGCGCACGAATAACCCCGCTGATCGCGCACCGGGTGTAGGGTCACCCTGCGGTCGCGGAGGGCGCACCACTTTCAATTCGCCGAGCGGTTTCGTCGGGCTCGGCAGCGAAGGAGCTTCTCACGATGACCGCAGTCGAGAACGTCGCGATTATGCGTCGCGCTTACGGTGCGTTCAACACGGGCGACATGGACACGCTCACCGAGCTTATGAACGAGACGGTGTGGCACTTGCCCGGCCGCAGCTCGATGGCTGGCGACTACGAGGGCCGAGGGGCGACGCTGGCGTACTTCAGCAAGCTGGCGCAAGAGACCGGAGGGACGTTCCGGGCCGAGTTGCAGCACATGGCTGCAGACGGTGAAGACCGCGTGGTCGGCATCCAGCGCAGCACTGGGGACCGAAACGGCAAGCACCTGGACGTTTCCAACTGCATCGTCTTCGAGCTCAAGGACGGCCGGGTAACTGATGGTCGGGAGCACTTCGAGAACCTCTACGCCTGGGACGAGTTCTGGTCGTAGCCGTACCGGCGCGGCCGGCACGTCATGGGGGCCCGTTCGCGGTTCAACACCCGAGAAACGAAACCGGAGATGCCCCTCGCAACGACGCAGGTCGAGGACTTTCGACCAGTTCCACGAGATCACCCACCAAGGGCGCCGAGAAGCGCAAGCGGCACGGGTCCAAGGGCGCCCTCATCTTCCGGACAGACGACAAGCGATAGCGAGCCATCAACCCAGGCGACGCGTAGCGGCGACTACTCGTCGTGCTCGGACGGCACTTCTGTGGCGACGCCGAAAAGCGTCTCAACGACGTACTTGGGATACGCAGGACTAAGCATTGTCATGCTCGTGGATCCGGGCGTATCACCGGGTCCGTAGACGTGGCCGACATAGACCGGCAGCCGCCAACCCTCCTTTGCCTCCTCGCGACTCATCGTCGGGGCATTCTCAACCGATTTGGTGTGGAACGTGAAGCGGCCCTCCGTAACTGTGGCGAGCGCTATCCCGTTTCTTGGCATAGTCGAGTGCGCCGAGCTGGTAAGGCGCCGTCGCGATCATCGCCGCTGTATGGGCGCCGACGTCGGCGAGCTTGTCGCGCAACACCTGCACGAGCTCCCGCTTCACCGGATTCTTGTGACGCTTCGCCTCGACGAGAACGACGAAGTCCATACCACCCCAGCTAAACCTCACAGTCGCGTCGAAGTCGTACTCCCTCCCGCCCCGATGATCTTGTCGTGCAGGGTCACGAGCAGGTTCTCGACCATGTTGCCTGTTGACTCGAGCACCTCGGCAACAAACTCCTCGAACTCGGCGGGCGTAATGTCGGCGGCCGGATAGCGAGCGGTCACGAGCGCCACGCTTCGGTCGTGAGGCATGTCGACAGGTTCGCCGCTCGCGCGATGACGAGGGACGACGAGTGACGGCGCGCATTCAGCGCAAGAGAGATACGAGCGGTGTTCGTCTGCGCAGCTCGGTCCAGGTTGCGAACGGCCGCGGCTCGTGCTCAGGACGATGAGCTACAGCGCAGCGATGCGCCCAAGCACGCGTAGCGCCGCTGTCGCCTTGAGGCACGCGCAAGCCCGCTACACAGCGCCGCCGCAACCAGGCGATAGCGATAGCGCGGTCGGCGGCAGGTCGGCCGTGATCGCGGCTGCTCAGATGCATGGAACGGAGCAGCCCGGGACTGGCGTCCGCACCGCTCGGCTCTGACGCACCGGCTGGATTCGCCGCGCGTGCGAGGCTGCTCATGCCGCGTCTGGACCGGCAGAATGCGCTCGTGCGAATCGAGCGGCCACGGCCGAACGTATTCACGGTCACCGCGACGGGCGCCGAGCTCTCGGCGCTGATCGCCGGGGCGCGGCTTGCGCTCGACGTCATGCGCGCAGCGCCGGACCCAGCGACAGATGCCATTAAGCACCTGGAGCGCGTCCTGGCCGACTTCGACCACGCTCGAGCTCGGCTGACCGACTCCAGCCCGGACGACACCGGAGAGTGAGCGCGGGCAGGCACCCGTGGCCGGCCGTCGCCTCGTCCGTCGACGGCCAGTCCCGGGGCCGCGAGCCTCAGGCCGAAGCGCCAGCCGCCATCTGCTCGCGCACGTGCGCGGCGATCTGGTCGAACTCCTGCACGAACTCGTCGTAGTCGAACTGCATCGTGTTCAGGTAGGTGCTCCAGCCCATCGTGTTCTTCGCGATCAGCGCAGTCTCGGTGATCTCCTCCTCGCTGGCACCGAACAGCCGAGCGGCCTCGGCGTGGAAGTAGCAGCAGTACCGGCAGCGGGTGGCGCCCGACACGGCCAGGCCGATGAGCTCCTTGTACTTGTTCGGAATCGCAGTCTCGTCGGAGAGCTGCAGATTCTTGAAGCTCGCCCACTCGGTGGGCAGCAGGTAATCGGGGACTCGCTGGAAGAACTCGGGCACCAGCCCGAGCGTCGACTCGATCTCCTGATCGACGTCGCGACGGTTCTCGGCGATCATCGTTGGTCCTTCGTCGCAGGTACGTGGCTGCTGCGCCGGCGGGCTTCATCACCCCCTTCGCCCCAGGCGACACAGGACGGTTGTGCTGATTGGACTCCTCCATTCCGCCCAAGTCAAGTGGCAGACCTCGGCCAGACCGCACTCCCCGCGCCGACCCCGGGACCCACACGAGCGCCATCCCTTCGGACGTCTCGATCACGCCGTGCCGGCGCGGATGTACGGCACGGCACGCTGTCGCGTTGAGGCACGAGCGGCAGCGCTGGAGCCTCAGCTGCGACGGCCCCTTTGGACGACGACCGCTAGCTGCGGTCACGTCCTCAAGGTGCTGCTGACTGGCTCGACTGGCGGGCGGCGGGCGTGGACGGTGTCGATGATCTCGGCGCTGTCGATGCCCTGCAGGTAGATCGAGGTGATGCCGAGGTTGGTGTGGCCGAGCTGGCGTTGGATGACGATCAACGGGACACCCTCGCGGGCCATCTCGAGGCGTGCGCGTGGCGCAGCTGGTGCGGAGCGAAGCGCCGCCGGACGCCGGCACGCGCCGCTGTGTGGCGCAGTTGCTCTCGGACCGCGGCCTGTGACCAGGCGCGCCCGCGCGTCGGTCCGGTGAGCACGCAGAACAGCGGGCCGACTGGCAGCTCGAAGCGAACGTCGCCACTGCTGCAGTTGTCCCAGGCCCAGCGTCCATGCCGACTTCGCGCGCGGCCGCCCTTCCGCGGCGGACGAGGACGCGCCGCGGCGGCGTCGAGGTCAGCCTCGGTGACGCGAGCGCTTCGTGGATGCGCAATCCGGCGCGCCAGAGCACGACGATCAGCCCGCGCATGCGGAAGCCGTGTGGCGTGGTGCCTGCCTGTCGCATGACGGCGACGATCTCCTCGACGGTCGGCGGATCGGCGGGATACCGGCGGCCCTTGTTGCGCGGCGGGCGGCCGGCCTGGAAGCCCGGCATCGTCGCCGGCGATCGGCGACGGCCGGCGACATCGAGCAGCACGCTGGACATGACACGCTCCTGACGATCGGGAGCGCTGAGCGTGGCCCGCCGCTCAGCATGGAAAGCAGTACTCGGTTGGAGCTTCGGTCAGACTTGATCCGGCTCAAGGAACAGCCGCACGGCGCCGGTCTCGAAGGTCGTGCTGTCCGTGAGCCGCAGCCGGACCAGGTGGCCGGGGTCGTCGAACAGCCGCCGGCCGGCGCCCGCCACGACGGGCGTGAGCGACAGCACGAGCACGTCGAGCAGCCGTCGGCCAGCACGTTCCGCGCGAGGCGTCCGCAGCCGTAGGTCAGGAGCTGCTCGCGCTCGCGCAGGCCGGCGATGTCGTCGTAGCCGACGATGGTCGTGTGGTCCCACTCGTCGGCGGACCCGCGCGTCGCGGACACGACGTACTTCGGCATGGCGTTGAGCCGCTCGGCCATCGGGCCGGTCTGCTCGCGCCACGCCCGGGCTAGGCCCTGCCAGGTCTGGCGCCCGAGCGCAGCGCGTCGGCCGCCAGCGCGAGATCGAGCGCTCCCTGCCGGCCGGCGTACCGGTCGCCCTGGTACGGGCTCATTCAGCCAGTGCCATGAGCGAGGAGCGCACCGTCCTCCTGCGGACCACCAGCTTTTCCGTCGAGGCAGGTGAGGGAGCAGAAGCGGCGAGGTCTCCTGCTTTGCCTCAAAGCAGGTTGGTGGCTAGTGCCGCTTGTCGTCCGATGCGACAGTCGCCGGGCGGGGCGCCCACCGCTGTCTCTGCGGACCCGGCTCTAGCGACCGGCGAGCGAGGTCGCAGGGAGCGAGCTTCCCTGGGAGGTTGAGACGACTGTGGTCGCTCTACTGGTGCCCGCTCGCGTCTTTCACGAGCAGGGCGATCTGGACGCGGTTGTCGACGTCGAGCTTGTCGAGCAGGCGGGAGACGTGGGCCTTGACCGTCGGGACGGAGAGGTGCAGAGCTGCGGCGATCTCGGCGTTGGCCTGGCCGCGGGCGACGGCGAGGGCGACGTCGTGCTCGCGCGGGCTGAGTGTTGCCATGCGGACGCGGGCGCGGTCGGTGCGGGCGGCCGCGTCGGAGTCGCGGGCCACGAGGGAGATGAGCCGCCGCGTGACCGCGGGGGAGAGCATCCCGTCGCCGGCGTGGACGAGCTCGATCGCGCGGACGATCTCCGCCGGCGGGGTGTCCTTCAGAAGGAAGCCGGCTGCTCCGGCTTGCAGCGCGCGCAGGACGAGCTCGTCGGCGTCGAACGTCGTGAGCACGACGACGGCGGGCGGGTCGGGCTGCGTGGCCAGCAGCCGGGTGGTCGCGATGCCGTCGAGCTGAGGCATGCGGATGTCCATCAGGACCACGTCGGGCCGGTGCAGGTCGACAGCACCGAGCACCTCGTGGCCGTCTGCGGCCTCGGCGACCACGTCGACGTTCGCGGCGCCGGCGAGCATGATGCGCAGGCCCGAGCGCACGAGCGCGTCGTCGTCGACAAGCAGGACGCGGATCATCGCGGCAGGCTCGCACGCAGCACGAATGCACCGTCGGGGTCGACGCCGTGCTCGAGCGTGCCGCCGGCGAGCGAGACGCGCTCGGCGAGCCCGATCAGGCCGGTCCCTGCCCCGGGCGGCGGCGCGGCCGCGGCTACGGCTACCGGCGCGAGGCTGCGGACCTCGATCTGTAGGTCGCCGTCGGGCGCGCGGACGGTCAGCGTCACCGCTGCTCCCGGCGCGTGCTTGCGCGCGTTCGTCAGGCCCTCCTGCGCGATCCGGTACGCGGTGCGTCCGACGGCGGCGGGCGGCGCTGCGTCGCCCAGCTCGATTCGGGCGGTGATCCGCATGCCGGCCCCCCGCGACTCCTCGACGAGGGCGGCGAGGTCAGCGAGCGTCGGCTGGGGTGCTTGCGTCAGGCTCTCGCCGCTGTCCTCGCGCAGGACGCCGATGACGCTGCGTAGCTCGTCGAGCGCCGTCTTCGCGCTTTCGCGAATGACGCCGGCCGCCTCGGCGACCTCCTCGGCCGGGGCGTCGGGGTGAAACTCGAGTGCGCCGGCGTGGACGGAGAGCAGCGAGAGGCGGTGGGCGAGGACGTCGTGCATCTCGCGGGCGATCCGCCGCCGCTCGGCCGCGCGGGCCTCCTCCGCGGCGCGATCGCCTTGCGCGCGCAGCGATCGCACGAGCTCCCGCCGCGCGCGGACGAAGAGGCCCCAGCCGAGGACGACGCCCGTCACCAGCACGCAGGCCCCTGCGTTGGCCCAGTAGCTACCAGCGGACGGGTAGAGCAGCGGGCTCGCGAAGGCCCAAGCGATCAGGAGCCCGGCGATGATGGCCAGATCACGGCCACGAGCCCGGATCGCTGCGTTGAAGGTGGCAGCGAGGTTCGCGCCGGAGGCCGTGAGGATCACGAGCGAGACCGCCCCGACGCCGATCCCGACGGCGCCTGGATGCGTGCGCCGCCAATGCAGCGAGACGAGCGCCCCGATCCCGACCACGACGTCCAAGACGCGCAGCCAGGGCGGGTGCATCTGCCAAGTGACCGCGAGGGTGCCGGCGCTGATCGCGAACGCAACCAGATAGATCGCCGCGTCGGCGATGCGGTCGCGGCGGCCACGCTCCTCGTCGGGGGCGTCGATCACGACGCCGGGCAGCGCCGAGCGCAACCAGCCCGACAGGCCATCGGTAACGCGTGTTGTCGCCCGGCGTGCCATCGCTCGAGGACGAAGGCTAGGCGAGCGTCACGGCCGCGACCCCCTACCAAAGTCGTTGTCTGCCACCGCCGTAGGGCTCGGCGGGCGTAGCCCGCGGACCGTAGCTGCAAACCCGGCGGCCCAGGAGTCTGTCGGCATGATCCAAGCCAACACACTCACCAAGCAGCTCGGCGGGCGCACCATCGTCTCAGACGTCACATTCCGCTGCGAGCCGGGCACCGTCACAGGCTTTCTCGGCCCCAACGGCGCCGGCAAGACCACCACTATGCGCATGCTCGTCGGCCTCTCCGAGCCCGACAGCGGCCACGCCCAGATCCTCGGCGGCCGCTACCGCGACCTGCCGAACCCGGGACGGCGCGTCGGCATCCTGCTCGACGCGTCCGCCCAGCACGCCGGCCGCCGCGGCCGCGAAGCGCTCGCCGTCTCCGCCCACACCATGGGCGTGCCGACGCAGCGCGTCGACGCGCTGCTGGAGCTCGTCGGCCTCGACGAGACGGCGGCACGGCGGCGTGTCGGCAAGTACTCGCTCGGCATGCGACAGCGCCTGGGCCTCGCCCACGCACTGCTCGGCGACCCCGAGGTCCTGATCCTCGACGAGCCCGCCAACGGCCTCGATCCGGAAGGCATGCGCTGGATGCGGGGCCTGCTGCGCAACTTCGCCGACCGCGGCGGCACCGTGCTGCTCTCCACGCACCTGCTCGCCGAGGTCGAGGCCGTCGCCGACCGGATGATCATCATCAGCGGCGGACGAATCCAGGCGCAGGGCACCCGCGCCGAGCTGCTGACCGAGTCCAAGACCCTCGTCGAGACAGACGACCTCGCCGGCCTCGATGCCGCGCTCCACCGCGCCGGCCTGGCCACCCTTCCGGCAGACGGCGACCGGCGCCTGGTCGAGGCCGAGCCCGAGGTCGTCGCCCGCGCGGCGATGGCCGACGGCGTCGTACTGCGCCGGCTCGCCCCAGCCGAGGACACCGGCCTCGAACGTCTCTTCTTCGAGCTGACCACGCCCGCCGCAGGCACGCCCTCGAAGCGGACCGATCCGATCCATCCCGAGCCGGCAGGAGCAACCGCATGAGCACCACCACCCTCGCCGCGCCGATCCGCGTGAACACCGCCGGCGTCCACGCGCGCCCTGGCCTCGGCCGCCTCGTCGCCGTCGAGCTGCGCAAGATGCTCGACACCCGGGCCGGCTTCTGGCTCCAGGTCGCCATGGTGGCGCTCACCGTGGTCGTCGTGGTCGTCCGCCTGCTCGTCGGCGATGCGGCGGACCACACGTTCCAGTCCGTCCTCGACGTCGGGCTTCAGCCGTCGGCCGTCCTGCTGCCGCAGGTTCTCGGCATCTTGCTCGTCACCTCCGAGTGGTCCCAGCGCACTGGGCTGATCACATTCGCGCTCGTCCCGGTGCGCTCGCGCGTCCTCGGCGCCAAGCTCATCGCGAGCCTCCTGCTCGCCGTCGCGATGCTGGCGATCTCCGTCGCCATCGTCGCCGCCGGGGTGTTCGTCTCGTCGCCCGGCGTCGAAGGGACCTGGTCCGACGCCGCGCCGCTCATCGGCCAGTCGGCCGTCAACCTGACGACCGGGATGGTCATCGGCGTCGCGATCGGCGCGATCCTGCTCGCCCCCACGCCCGCCATCGTCCTCCACTTCGCGCTGCCGACGTCGTTGTGGGCGGTCCTCTCGCTGCCCGTGTTCTCCGACGTCGCCCCGTGGGTGGACTACGCGCGCGCCCTCGGCCAGGTGACCGAGTACGTCATGAGCGCGACCCAATGGGCACACGCCGGCACCTCGCTCGCCATCTGGATGGTCCTCCCGCTCCTGATCGGCGCCCGGCGGATCACGCGACACGAAGTCACCGCCTGACCGCTCGCCCCGCATGACAACCCCGCGCCCTCAGTAGCGGCGGCCGCCCGCCGGTTGCAACCTGCCGCCAGATGTGACCCGCTGCTGCTTTGGACGAATGGCGACAGCGCGGTCGCCACGACCTCCCGCAGCTTATGTTGGCTGCCCGAGCGACGTTGCGAGTCAGGCGGCAACGACTTGGGAGGCGCTGCTGTCGCCAGCTTCGCGTGCGCGGCGTGGATTGAAGTGCCCTTCGCCAGGCCGAGGATGTCGGGGGTCCCGGCTGACGCAGCAGCAAGCTCACTCGTCCCTTCAATCGCGAGCGACTTCGAGACGCAGTCGTCGCGACGCGCACGTAGGCTGCGATCGCGACGGCAATGGATGACGGGCCGGCGACCGTAGTCCCCGCACGGATTTTGCCATCCCAGCCTGGGGGGATCGCCGCAGCCCGCCGTGTCTCGACGAGCCGGCGTGGCGACATGTCGCACGGGCGAGAACGCCACCCCACAGGTGCTCTGAAGTGCCACTCGAGCAACGAGCGCCGACTCGTCACGCAGTGCGCGCTGGCAGGGCGCGATGCGCAGTCGAGGTGCGCGACTGTCCCACCTGCTGTCCCACGAGGGCCTCCGGAACGACGGAAGCCCCGCGGCGCGGGGCTTCTCGGAGTACCGCCACGGGGATTCGAACCCCGGTTTCCGCCGTGAGAGGGCGGCGTCCTAGTCCCCTAGACGATGGCGGCTCGGGGCGACACGAGGGTAGCAACCCCTCCGCTATCCTCGGCGCGTCGCTGCGGGCGGATGTGGCGGAATTGGTAGACGCGCACGGTTCAGGTCCGTGTGGAGGTAACTCCGTGGAGGTTCGAGTCCTCTCATCCGCATCTCCCGGTGGGCCCTGCCGGCGCAGGGCTCACACGGGCAGCTCGGCGGACACGACCGTTCCGCCCGCCGCCCCGTCGCCGACCGCGAACCGTCCCTGCAGCACCTCGACGCGGTCCGCGAGACCCCGCAGGCCCGTGCCGGCCTCCGGGTCGGCGCCTCCACGGCCGTCGTCCTCGATCTCGATCCGCACGGCGCCCGGGAGCCGCCGGACGCGGATGTCGATGCGGGTCGCCTGCGCGTACCTGACGGCGTTCGTGATGCTCTCGGCGGCGACGAAGTAGAGACACGCCTCGACCGCCTCGTCGAGGCGCTCGTCGGTCGCCCCGTGGATGCGGACCTCCAGCGCGGCGCCCTTGACGAGGGACTCCAGTCCGGCCGCGAGACCGCGCTCGGTCAGCACCGCGGGATGCAGGCCCCGCGCGAGCTCGCGCAGCTCCTTCATGGCGAGCTCGAGCTCCCCGCGTGCCCCGCTCACCAGCAGGCGCGTCCGCTCCGACGAGTCGGCCAGCTGCGTCTCCAGGAGATGCAGGTGCAGGGCGAGCGACACCAGCCGCTGCTGCGCGCCGTCGTGGAGGTTGCGCTCCAGGCGCCGGCGCTCCTCGCAGCGCGGCCTCGAGCATGCGCAGCCGCGAGGCGTTGAGCTGCTCGCGCGCCTCGGCGCTCTCCAGGCCCAACGCCACGAGCTCGGCGAAGTCGACGAGGCGCCGCTCCGCGTCGGCGGGAAGCCCGTCCGGCGACGCCGACGCGACCAGCAGCAGGCCCCAGACCCGGCCCAGCGCGCTGATCGGCGCGGCGACCGCGGCGCGGTAGCCGTGCGCGCGCATCAGCTCCGCCGCCCGGCCGCGCACGAGGCCGTAGTCGTCGATCCGCGCCGACCGGCCGGTCCGGGCGACGACGGCGGTCAGGCCGTCGCTCCCCGTGAGCGGCACGATCGTGCCGACCTCGAAGCCGGTGACCTCGTCGCCCTCCTGCCAGCGCCCGACCGTGACGGCCGAATCACCGTCGTAGCGGATGGTGGCCGACGAGCGCGCGCGCAGCAGCCTGCCCGCCTCCTCGGCGACGATCCCGAAGACGGCCGCGGGCTCGGGTCCGGAGGCGACGAACGTCGCGACGCGCCGGAGCGCGGCCTGCTCCTCGGCCACCGCATCCGCGCTCCCCGAGCTCTCCACGCCTGCTGACGCTAACGACCGCCGCCACCCGGATCATCCGGTTCGGGCGAAGAGCGCTCCTCCCCGATCCCGGCAACGTCGCCCGGACTGCGTTCCACGAGACCCGGGGGTCCGCACGTGCCCGACGCAGAGAAGCCCAACATCCTGGTCATCTGGGGCGACGACATCGGCATCACGAACCTGAGCTGCTACAGCGACGGCCTCATGGGCTACCGGACGCCGAACATCGACCGCATCGCCGACGAGGGCATGCGCTTCACCGACTCCTACGGCGAGCAGAGCTGCACGGCCGGGCGCTCGTCGTTCATCACCGGCCAGAGCGTCTTCCGCACCGGCCTGAGCAAGGTCGGGCATGCCCGGCGCCGACGTCGGGCTGCAGGCGGAGGACCCGACGATCGCCGAGCTGCTCAAGCCGCTCGGCTACGCCACCGGCCAGTTCGGCAAGAACCACCTCGGCGACCTGCAACAAGTACCTGCCGACCGTGCACGGCTTCGACGAGTTCTTCGGCAACCTCTACCACCTCAACGCCGAGGAGGAGCCGGAGCATGCCGACTACCCGCCCGCCGACGACTTCCCGCGTTCCGCGAGCGCTTCGGGCCGCGCGGCGTGCTGCACTGCTGGGCGACCGACGAGGACGACGACACCGTCGAGCCGCGCTACGGGCGGGTCGGCCGGCAGCGCATCGAGGACACCGGCCCGCTGACGAAGAAGCGCATGGAGACCATCGACGACGAGATCGTCGACCGCCGCCGTCGACTTCATCGAGCGCCAGCACGAGGCCGGCACGCCGTTCTTCATGCTGGTTCAACACCACCCACATGCACTTCCGCACGCACACCAAGCCGGAGAGCCTCGGCCAGGCCGGCCGCTGGCAGTCGCCCTACCACGACACGATGATCGACCACGACAAGCACGTCGGCGCCTGCTCGACAAGCTCGACGAGCTCGGCATCGCCGACAACACGATCGTCATCTACAGCACCGACAACGGCCCGCACATGAACACCTGGCCGGACGCCGGCGATGACGCCGTTCCGCAGCGAGAAGAACACGAACTGGGAGGGCGCGTTCCGCGTGCCCGAGATGATCCGCTGGCCCGGCAGGATCCCGGCCGGCGTCGTGTCCAACGAGATCGTCCAGCACCACGACTGGCTGCCGACGCTTCCTCGCCGCGGCGGGCGAGCCGGACGATCGTCGACAAGCTCAAGGCCGGTCACACGATCGGCGACACGACCTTCAAGGTCCACATCGACGGCTACGACCTGCTGCCGTACCTGACCGGCGAGGTCGCCGACGTCGCCCGCGCAAGGGCTTCGTCTACTTCTCCGACGACGGCGACGTGCTCGGCGCTGCGCTTCGACAACTGGAAGATCGTCTTCATGGAGCAGCGCGTCGCAGGGGACGCTGCAGATCTGGGCCGAGCCGTTCGTGCGCGCTGCGCGTGCCGAAGCTGTTCAACCTGCGCACCGACCCGTACGAGCGCGCGGACGTCACGTCGAACACCTACTACGACTGGATCCTCGACAACGTCTACCTCGTCCTCGCGGCGCACGGCGCTCATGGCCCAGTTCCTGGCGACGTTCCCGGAGTTCCCGCCGCGCCAGAAGGCGGCGAGCTTCACGATCGACCAGGCGGTCGAGAAGCTGCAGGCCGTCGCAGACGTCGGGGCACTGACGTGGCCGACCTGCCCTCCTGGAACGACACGCCGACCCGGCAGGCGATCACCGAGTTCGTCGAGCAGGTCGCCCGCGACGTGCCGGTGGCGGAGCGCGTGGCGGTCTTCGACAACGACGGCACGCTGTGGTGCGAGAAGCCGATGCAGCCCGAGATCGGCTTCCTGCTCGAGCGCCTCGCGGCGATGGCCGAGGCGGACGCGTCGCTGCGGGAGCGCCAGCCGTGGAAGGCGGCCCACGAGGGCGATCTCGCCTGGATGGGCGGAGCGATCACCAAGCACTACCGGGGCGACGAGGCCGACGTGAAGCTGCTCATGGCCGGCGTGATCCAGGCGTACGCGGGCTGGACCGTCGAGGCGTACGCCGAGGAGGCCGGCGCCTACCTGCGCGAGCGCTCGCACCCGACGCTCGGCCGCCCGCTGCGCGAGTGCGGCTACCAGCCCATGATCGAGCTGCTGCGCTACCTGGAGGCCAACGACTTCGCCTGCTACATCGCCTCGGGCGGGAACCGCGACTTCATGCGCACGATCACGCACGACATGTACGGCATCCCGCCCGAGCGCATCATCGGCAGCTCCAACGGGCTGCGGTTCCAGGAGGACGACGCCGACGGTGGCTCGGTCGTCTACCTCGCCGAGCCGGACGTCTTCGACGACGGGCCGGTCAAGCCGATCCGCATCTGGAGCCGCACCGGGCGGCGACCGCTCCTCGTGGCCGGCAACGCGAACGGCGACATCCCGGCCCTGCGCTTCGCCGGCGGTCCGGAACGGCCCGCGCTGCGGGTCGTCGTCCGTCACGACGACGCGGAGCGCGAGTTCGACTACACCGCGGGCGCCGAGACCGTCCTCGACATGGCGGGCACCCACGGCTGGACGGTGGCGAGCGTCCGCGACGACTGGGCGACGGTCTTCGCCTGATGGACGCCGTCGAGATCCCCGCGGCGACGTTCACCATGGGGTCCGATCGCCACTACCCGGAGGAGGCGCCTGCCCGCGCGGTCGCGGTCGACCGCTTCCGGCTCGCCCGCACGCAGGTCACGAACGCGCAGTTCGCGGCGTTCGCCGACGCCACGGGCTACGCGACCGTCGCGGAGCGTCCGCTCGATCCCGCCGAGTTCCCCGGCGCGCCGCCGGAGAACCTGCAGCCCGGCTCCATGGTCTTCCGCCCCACCGCGGGTCCGGTGGACCTGCGGCACCTGAGCCAGTGGTGGGCGTGGACGCCGGGCGCGTCCTGGCGCCATCCGGAGGGCCCGGGGTCGTCGACCGCCGGCCGCGAGGATCATCCGGTCGTGCACGTCGCCCACGAGGACGCCGTCGCCTACGCGGCGTGGGCGGACGGGCGGCTCCCGACGGAGGCCGAGTGGGAGCTCGCGGCGCGCGGCGGCCTCGACGCGGCGGCCTACGTCTGGGGCGAGGAGCCCGAGCCCGCGGGCGCCCGGCTGGCGAACTACTGGCACGGCGACTTCCCCTGGCGCGCGGAGCCGGGCTACGGCACGACGGCGCCGGTCGGCTCCTTCCCGCCGAACGGGCACGGCCTGCTCGACATGGCCGGCAACGTCTGGGAGTGGACCGCCGACTGGTACGGCGGGACCGCGCAGGCCAGCCTGGACCCCGGCCAGCCGCAGTTCGCGGTCCCGCGCAGGGTCGTGAAGGGCGGCTCGTTCCTGTGCGCCGACAGCTACTGCCTGCGCTACCGGCCGGCGGCGCGGCGCCCGCAGATGATCGACACGGGGATGAGCCACATCGGCTTCCGGTGCGCGATGGACGTCTGACGCACGCGCCGGTCTGGCCGGATGTCCGATCGCCGGAACGCCCGTTTGGTCATCAAGTCGTCCAGCCGGCTGCCGATGACGGTGATCGTGCACCCGCACGCGCGCCATCCCGTCCTTCGGCTCCCGGTCCTCGGCGCGTTCGTCGGCGTGCTGCTCCTGGCCGGGATCGCCCTGAAGATCGTCGAGCTCCGCGCCGACGCCTCGCGGTACGACGAGGCGGCGGCCACGACGATGCACGGCGAGGCCGACGTCATCCGCCGCGCCGGCCCGTCGAGCCGCGAGCTCGGCGAGCTGCTGCGCGTCATCGCCGGCCGCGCCGGGACGACGCGCGCCGCGCTCGTCGACGACCGGCTCCGCGTCGTCGCGACCGGCACGACCACGCTTCCCGTCGGCAGCCCCGTCGGCGATCCCGTCGTCGCGCGCGTCCTGACCCGCGGCGGACTCGCCATGACCTCCGGCGGGCGCCGCGCCCTCGCGGTCGAGCTCGGGGGACGGCGCTACGCCTATGTCGTCACGCGCCGCCGCCTGACGCCACCCAAGGCCGTCGGCCCGGCCGACATCCCCTTCGTGCTCGCCGCGCTCGTGCTGGCCGGCGCCCTCGTGATCCGCCGCCGCAGGCTCTCCCCCGCCAACCAGCTCGGCGCGCACCGCACCCTCCCGATCGAGCTGGCCCGCGCGACGGCGCACGCGACCCGCCACGTCGAGGGCCTCTCGCTCATCCTCCTGCGGGCCGACGCCCGCCTGGGCCGCCGCACCCTCGACCGCGTCGCGCGGATCCTCCAGGACGGCCGGCTCGGCGACCGCGCGTTCCGCGCGGGCCCCGGCGCCTTCGCCGTCCTGCTCCCCCGGACCGGCCTCGAGGGCGCGGTCGAGGTCGCCCACCGCGTGACGCACCGCCTCTCCCGCGCCGGCGTGCCGCTGCGCGCCGCGGCCGGGTCGCTGCAGCCCGGCCAGGACGCCGACGCGCTGCACGCCGACGTCACGACCGCCCTCGGCGCTGCACCCGCGTCCGGCACGCCCGCCGTCGTCGATCCGGCCGGCGAGCTCGTCACCGTCGCCCCCGATCGCGCCACCGCGCTGGACGTCGTCCTCACCGAGGGCGACCTGACCTGCCACTACCAGCCGATCTGGCACCTGCGCTCCGGCGACCTGCTCGCGGTCGAGGCGCTCGCCCGCGTCCCCGGCGAGCACGGCTTCGCCGGGCCCTCGCAGGCGTTCGACGTCGCGGAGCGCTCGGGCCGCGTGCACGAGCTCGACACCCTCTGCGTCCGCCGCGCCCTCGAGGGCGCGAAGGACCTGCCGCCCGGCGCCTCGCTCTTCGTCAACGTCGCGCCCCAGACGCTCGACCGCGACGCGGACGGCGACACCTGGCTCGCCGACGCGGTCCGCAGCTCCAAGCTCGACCCGTCCCGCGTGGTCATCGAGGTCACCGAGCGCGTCGGCGCCGCCACGGAGACCGTCCTGCGCAGCATCGAGCACCTGCGTGCCGCCGGCCTGCGGATCGCGCTCGACGACGTCGGCGTCGGCAACTCCGGGCTGGAGATGCTCCGCCGGGCGCGTCCGGACTTCGTGAAGATCG
Organism: uncultured Pseudomonadota bacterium; assembly: GCA_963709335.1. Classification (GTDB taxonomy): domain Bacteria; phylum Pseudomonadota; class Gammaproteobacteria; order Burkholderiales; family Casimicrobiaceae; genus VBCG01. The sequence continues at coordinate 1,160,119 of CAVPWB010000014.1, read as the reverse complement.
ACCGCACCGTCGTGACCGAGTCGCGCACCGACCCGGGCGCCCGCGCGGTGCTCGCCGCCATCGCGGCGTTCGCGTCCGAGTCCGGCGCGTACGTCATCGCCGAGGGCATCGAGAACGACGAGCTGCTCGAGCTCGTCCGCGAGTCCGAGGGCGGCCTCGGCGTCCGCGGCCCGCGCATCGACGGCGCCCAGGGCTATCGGCTCGGCCGCCCCGCGGCGAGCATGCCCGACGCGCAGCGCGAGCTCGCGCTCGCCTAGTGCCCCCTAGCTTCGCCGCAGGACGAGCACCGCGATGTCGTCGCGGGGCGTCCCCGCGGACACCTCGAGCGCGAGGCGCTCCAGCGCCTCGGCCAGCTCGGCCGCCGGGCGGCCCGTGTGCTCCGCGGCCAGGCGGGCCGAGGGCGGCGGTGTCCAGCAGCCGGTCCGGCGCGCCCGCGTCGAGCACGCCGTCCGTGTAGGCGATGACGGCGTCGCCCGGTTCCAGGACGATCTCCGCGTCCTCGAACAGCACGTCGTCGAGCACGCCCAGCACGGGCCCGCGGCCCTCGACGAGCTCGACCTCGCCCCCGGCGCGGAGCACCACGAGCGGCGGATGGCCCGCGTTCGCCGACACGAGCGTGCCGGTGTCCGGCTCGAGGATCAGGAACAGCGCCGTGAGGAACCGGTCGCCGATGCGCTCGCGCAGGACCGCCTCGTTCGTGACCTCGAGCACCCGCGAGGGGCTGCTCTCCACGACCGCGCCCGTCCGGAGCGCCGACCGCGCGAGCGACGTGAGGCTCGCGGCCTCGGGGCCCTTGCCGCACACGTCGCCGACCGCGAGCGCCCAGCCGTCGCGCGTCTCGAACGCGTCGTAGAAGTCGCCGCCGACGTCGAAGCCCTCGCCCGCGGCCCGGTAGCGGGCGGCGAGCTCGAACCCCTCGATGTCCGGCAGGCGCGGCGGCAGCAGGCTGCGCTGCAGCGTGTGGGCGATGTGGCTGCGCTCCCGGTACAGCTCGGCGTGCGCGATGCCGGTGCTCGCGCGGCGCGCCACCTCCATGACGATCCGCAGGTCCTCGAGCGTGTAGGGCCGCTCGTCGGGACCGCGGGCGAAGGTCAGCGTCCCGGTCATCCTGCCGCGCACGACGATCGGGACGATCATGCGGCTCGCCATGCCGAGCTGCTGCACGAGCGCCATGTGGCCGGCGTCGTTCGTGATGGAGCGCAGGACCTCCTCGTCGATCTCGCGCATGAGCTCCGGGCGCCCGGAGCGCAGCACCGAGCCTGCTCCGACCGGGTCGTCGATCGTGAGCGGGTAGCGGCGCTGGAGCTCGGTCAGGACGTGCTCGCGCGCGGGGTCGCGATGGGCGCCCGCGAGCCGACGGATCGTGCCGTCGCGCTGCAGCAGGTTGGCGGTGCACCACTGCGCCTTCGCGCGCACGGACACGCGCACGACGCGCGCGAGGTTCTCCTCCCAGTTCAGCGAGCCCGCGAGGATCTCCCCCACCTCGGCGAGATACGCGGCCTGGCGCTCGGCCCGCTCGGCCCGCTCGCGCGCGGTCCGCTCCGCCTCCAGCAGCGCCGCGCGATCGGTGATCTCGGTGACGACCGCCCCCACCCCGACGATCTCGCCCTCGGAGCCCTGGCGGACCGGGTACCAGCCGCACATCCACGTCTGCACGATGCCGCGACGACCCGGCGTCTCGCCGGAGATCTCCACGCCCGTGATCGGCCGTCCCGTCTCCAGGACGGAGCGGACGGAGTCCTCGACGACCGGGGACACGCTCGGGACGAGCTCGCTGATCGTGCGCCCGATGTGCTCCTCGACGGAGAGCCCGTTGAAGCTCGCCAGCTCGCGGTTCACGCGGACGAAACGCAGGTCGGGGCCGTGGAGCGCGAGCCCGACCGGCGCCGACTCGAAGATCGTGTCCAGGAGTGCGAGCGACTCGTCGCGCAGTCGCTCGGCGGCGCGCATCGGGCCGAGGTCCTCGAACAGGACGATGCCGACGTCCCGGCCGTCGCCGTCGGTGACGATCTGGCCCGAGACCAGGAGCGAGAGGAGCCTGTCGGGGAGCCGCCACTCCAGGCGCGCGCCGCGCAGCTGCTCGCCGCGCGCGATGCGCATGCTGGGCAGGTCCGCGTTCGCCAGCGGCTGCCCGGCGCCGTCGGTCGCCGGCCTGCCGGCCATGCGCTCGTCGACCGTCCCACGCGGGAAGCGGCCGCCCGCCAGCTCGTCCGCCGCACGGTTCGCGAACGTGATCAGCCCCGAGCCCGGGCTCGATGAGCACGATCGGCGTCGGCAGCTGCTCGAGCACGGCCTCGAGATGCTCGCGACGACCGTCGTCTCCGCCAGACGGAAGGCCTCGCTCGGGTCCACGCGGGACATGTCGCGGAGCCTAGTCAGACGAGACGTGCATGAGTCAAGGGTGGACGGGAAGACTCACCTGCACAGCACCCTCTCCGCATGGATCTCGACCTCGACATGGCACGCGACCTCAGCGCCCCGGCTCAGGCGCGCAAGGCGATCACCGGCCTCCGCGGGCGCGTGGACGGGGACGTCCTCAGCGACACCGTCCTCCTCGTCAGTGAGTTGGTGTCGAACAGCGTCAAGTACGGCGAGGGCGACATCCGCCTGCGCGTCCGCACCCGCGGCCCGCGGCAGATCCTCGTCGAGGTCGTCGACGACGGGGGCGGCTTCTCACCGGCGGTGCGGAGGCCGAGCCGCTTCCACGCCGGCGGCTTCGGCCTCCACCTCGTCGACGAGCTCGCCAGCTCGTGGGGCGTCCACGCCGGCACCGCTCACGTCTGGTTCGAGATCGACCGGTCGGCCGATCTCGCGGCTGTCGCCTAGTCGCGGACGAACCGGCCTTCCGGGCGACTGCGCTCGCGCGCCGCAGCACTGACGGCACGATCCGACGTCCACCGGGGTACGAGGCTCAGCGTCGCGCTGGACGCCGGCCTCCCACTTCCTGCACCGCGTGTCCGCTGGGAGACGATGATCACGCGAGCGCGGCTCTGGGGGGATTCTCCTCGCTCCATGGCGCGGATCGCTAAACCAGATTCGTGCTCGATGATACGAAGAATTGGCACAGCGCCGCTTTCGTCACGAACCCAGTGCATAGGCGCGTGCAACCGTCCTGAGACGCCGCCGGAGCATCGCGACGACCTTCTCGGCCTGCTCGCCGCCGGTCGCATCGACCCACGCGAGCGCGCGCCGCCTCGCCCTCGCGCAGGACGTCGGTGACGTCCTCCGGGCGCAGGCCCTGGTCCTGCAGGCAGCGCCCGCCGAAGCCGACGTGCCAGCGCTCGTCGCGCAGGACTCGCTCCATGCCGTCCTTCAGCCCGGGCAGCTCGGGGTGGTCCTCGAGCAGATCCAGCAGCGCCAGCTGCCCCGCCGTGAACACCACACCCTCCAGGACCATGTGGTAGAGGCCGACCGCGCGCTCGAGGTGCCCGTCGCCGCGCGCGAGCGCTCCCGCCATCCCGGGCAGGCGCACCTCGAAGAGCTCGAGGAACTCCGGCGCCAGCAGCGGGCGCAACGCGCTCCGCCGCCCCTCGGGCGTGGCGCCCGGCACCGCGAGGACGTCGCGGGCGACGCGGTCGAAGAACGCGCTGTGGCGACGCTCGTCGCTCTCCTGCACCGCGAAGCAGCGCGCCGCGTCGGGGTCCTGCGCGGCGGCGCCGAACGGGCCGAGGTGCTCGGCGACGCCGGCCTCGCCCACGCAGAAGCCCGCGACGAGGCGCTCGAGGCGCAGACGGACGCCGGGGTCCAGCCCCGGCCAGGCGGCGGCGTCGGGCTCCAGGTCGACGTCCGCCTCGTCCCACTGCGCGCGTCGCGCGAGAACGAGGAAGTGCGGATAGTCGGCGATCACGCTCAGGCGAACGTAGCGCAGCCGATCGTCACCGCGGCCTCGAGGGCGACCGCGCCCCCGGCCGGCGCGACGCGCTCGGCGAACGCCGCGCGCACGCGGGCGCGGGTCGCCTCCGGCAGCCCCGCGAGCACGGTCGAGATCCGCGCCGTCCCGCCGAGCAGCCCGTCCCACAGCTCGTCGACACCGTCGGCCTCGTGCACGAGCACGAGCGACCTCGCCGCCGTGTCCGTGGCCCCGCACGCGCCGAGCAGCGCCTGCATCTCCGCCGGGTCGGCCAGCCGGTAGGGATCGGGGCCGTCGGGCAGGCCGCCGCGGACGGCGACGTCCGCGTCGCGGACCGCGGCCGTCAGCTCGCCGAGCAGGCGGTTGCGGTCCGGCCGGTCCCACACCGCGACCGCCATGCGCCCTCCCGGCGCGAGGACCCGCGCGGCCTCGGCGACCGCCGTCTCCACCGCGGGGAGGTGGTTGAGGACGAACCCGCCGACGAGCGCATCGAACGTGTCGTCGGGGAACGGCAGCGCCTCCGCGTCGGCCTCGAGCAGCTCGAGGCCCGGATGACGCTCCCTGCCGAGCGCGAGCATCCCCGCCGCGAGGTCGACGCCGACCGCCCGCGCGCCCCGGGCGGCGGCCGCCGCGGTGATCGTGCCCGGCCCGCAGCCGACGTCCAGCAGCCGCGTCCCCGGCCCGGCGGCGACGGCGTCGAGGAGCTCCTCCCCCACCCGCGCGGTGACCGCGCCGATCACGAGGTCGTACGTGCTCGCCCGGTCGTGCCACGCGCCGGTCTCGAACGCCTTGAACGCGTCGCCGCTCACCGCGGGATCTCCACGCGCTCGCCGGGTGCGACGACGGCCGCCAGCAGCAGCCGGCCGATGATGAGCGCGCTGAACAGCTCGACCGCGAGCAGCGCGAGCAGGATGAGCAGCTGCACGCGCGCCGCCGAGGCGGGCGACGCGCCGCCCAGCACGAGGCCCACGAAGGTCCCCGGCAGCGTGACGAGCCCGACGCTGCGCGTCTGGTCGATCGCGGGCACCAGCCCGGTCGTGATCGCGCGCCGCAGGACCGGCCGCAGCGCCGTGTGGGCGTCGTCGCCGAGGCTCAGGCGCGCCTCGATCTCCCCCTCGTCGTCCTCGAGTCCCTCCACGAGGCGCCGCCCCGTGATCGTCGCCGCCGTCATCGCGCCGCCGATGAGGATGCCCGCGGCCGGCACGGCCGCCTGCGGCGTCGCGTCGAACGCGCCGATGAGCAGGAGGAACCCGACGGCGGCCAGCGCGGGGACGCCGATCGCGACGGCGACGCGACGGCGGGCACCGGGCACGACGCGCAGTCGCCCGCCGGACGTCAGGGCGGCGGTCAGCAGCATGGCGGCGACGAACGCGAACGCGAGCACCTCGACGTGGAAGACGAGGGCGATGATCGCGCCGACGGCCGTGAGCTGGACGGCGGCCCGCAAGGCCGCCCAGGCCAGCTCGCGCGTGAGCCCGAGCCGCAAGCACCCACGCGGCGGCGACGGCGAGGAGCGCGAACCCGGCCGCGGCGACGACCTGCAGCGCCTCCTGGCTCATGCGACGACCTGCAGCGGCTCGGCGCGCCGGTCGGCGACCGCGGCGGCGAGCTCGAGGTCGTGGGTGGCCAGGCACACGGCGAGGCCGTCGCCGGCCAGCTCGCGGAGGGTCGCGCCGATGCGCGCCGCCGCGTCGTGGTCGAGCGCGGCCGTCGGCTCGTCGAGCAGCAGCACCTCGGGCTCGCGCGCCAGCGCCCGCGCGAGCGCCACGCGCGCCCGCTCGCCCCCGGACAGCTCGCGGGCCGGCCGTTCGGCGAACGCGGGGTCGAGGTTCGCGGCGCGCAGGGCCTGCTCGGCCTGGCCGGCACGGGGCTCGTCGATCGCGTAGAGGACGTTGTCGCGCACCGTGCCGGGGAGCATGACCGGAACCTGCGCGACGAGCCCGACCCGCCGGCGCAGCACCCGCGGCTCGAGCTCGAGGATGTCCTGCCCCTGCAGCAGGACCTCGCCGCTGTCGGGGGCGACGAGCCGGTTCAGGCAGCGCAGCAGCGTGCTCTTGCCGGCCCCGGAGGGCGCCAGCAGCGCGGTGACCAGGCCGGAGGGGACGACCAGCGAGACGTCGCGCAGCACCTCGCGGCCGCCGCGCGCGAGGCACAGCCGGCGCGCCTCGATCCCACCGGCGGCTACCGCGGGCTCGCTGTCGTCCCGCGCAGGCACAGCCGGGTCGGGAAGCGCACCGTGCGCGGTGCCGTCGGAGCTCGGCTCGAGCAGCAGGCGCATCGCCGACTCGCCCATCTCCGCCATCGGCACGTGCACGGTGGAGAGCGCGGGCGTGACCTCGCGGGCCAGCACGATGTCCTCGAAGCCGACGACCGACATGCGGCCCGGGACGTCGATGCCCCGCTCCCGCAGCAGGCCCATCGCCCCGATCGCCATGGCGTCGTTCACGCAGAAGACCGCGGTGATCTCCGGCGCCCGGTCCAGGAGCTCGGCCATGGCATGGGCGCCGCCCTCGCGCAGGTAGTTGCCGCGGACGATGCGCCTGGGCGAGATCGGGTACCCGGCGTCCTCGTAGACGTCGGTGAAGGGGTCCGTCCGGTCGATCGTCACCGTCGCCGTCTCGGTGCCGGAGATGATCCCGACCTGGCGGTGGCCGAGCTCGAGGAGGGCGGTCGCGGCCGCCCGCGCGCCGCCGACGTTGTCGGGCCGGACGGCGTCGCCCTCGATGTCGTGCCGGCCGATGAGCGACACGCGGCCGCCCGCTCCGCGGAAGCCGCTGATCTGCGCCCGCATGCGCGCCGTGTGTGCGGCGTCGGTGGTGCCGGTGCCCGTCAGGATGAGCGCGCCGACGCGCTGCGAGCGCAGCAGCGCGATGTAGCTCACCTCGTCGCGCCGGTCGGCGCCGACGTTGCCGAGCGTGACGAGGCGCCCCGTCTCCTTCGCGACGCTGAAGATCCCGGTGAAGACCTCGACGAAGTACGGGTTGTTCATGTCCAGCGTCAGGACGCCGACGGTGTGGGTCTCGACCCGCATGAGCGCCTGGGCGTGCGCGTTCGGGACGTAGTCGAGCTGCTCGGCCGCCGCGAGCACGCGGACCCGCAGATGCTCGGCGACGCGCCGGTTGTCGCCGTTGAGCACACGCGACGCCGTCGCGGACGAGACGCCCGCGAGAGCGCCCACGTCGGCGAGGGTCGCCGGGCGCGGGCTGCGCTGGTGGTTGTCGGTCGGTGCGTCGGTCACCCGTTGCCGCGGGCTCCTCCCCGCGGGGCGAATAGCCTAGTCAGCGGTGAGCACGGAGAACCCCGAGGCCCCGGCTCCCCCGGAGCCCGTTCGCGAAGGACCGCAGCTGCCATGGGAGGGCAAGGCCCGGCGGGTCGACCTCCTGTGCTGGGGCGGCATCACGCTCAGCGGCATCTACGCGCTGGCCCTGCTGCCGCTCGTGCCCTCGCTCATCGGGACGAATCCGGTGCTGCTGGAGCTGCTGCGCGGATCGACGACGGCGATGGTGTCGGCGGGCGCGTTCGCGCGCGTCGGCGACGCATCGCTCGTCCTCGCGCTGCTCGCGCCGTTCCCCATCATGCTGCTGTGGGACCCGCTGTACTGGTGGGCCGGGAAGCTCTGGGGACGCCCGATCATCGACATCTTCGCGGGCAACCGGCCGCGCGCGCAGCGCTGGGTGGACAAGGTCGAGCGCAACGCCCCCAGGATCGGCCCGCCCGCGGTCATCTTCGCCTACGTGCTGCCGATCCCGAGCGCGCTCGTCTACGCGGCCGTCGGATGGACCGGCATGCGCCTGCGGATCTTCATCCTGCTCGACCTCATCGGCACGGCGATGTGGGTGGCGTTGAACGTCGGCCTCGGCTACATCATCGGCCAGAGCGCGGTCGACGTCGCCAAGGCGATCTCGCGCTACGCCCTCATCCTCACGATCGTGCTCGTCGTGGTCGTCGTGGTCCTGCAGTTCCGCCGCTCGAGCAGGCCGCCGAATCCGTTGTGACGGATCGGCGCCGGCGGCGTAGTGCCCATGTGCAAGCCACCGTCGCAGAGGCGCCCGCCGGACCGATGTCGTTCGAGGATCTGTACCGGGACACGGTCGACGACCTCTACGCGTACGTGGCGACGCTCGTCCGTGACCGCTCCGCCGCCGAGGAGGTCGTCGCGGCGGCCTTCGAGCGGGCGTATCGCAAGCACGCGTCCTTCGACGCGCGCCGGGGGTCGCAGCGCCAGTGGCTCTTCGGCATCGCGCGCAACGCCGCGCTCGACGAGCTGCGGCGCCGCAAGCGGGTCGCGTCGCTGGCCGCCGAGCCGGAGGCAGCGCCCGAGGAGGACGCCGACCCGATCCGCCGCGCGACGGTGCGCGCCGCGCTCGCCACGCTCGACGCGCGCGACCGCGAGCTCGTCGCGCTGAAGTTCTTCGCCGGTCTCGACAACGCCGAGATCGCCGCGGTGCTCGGCATCTCGGCCTCGAACGCCGGCACCCGCGTGCACCGCGCCGTCCACCGTCTCCGGGAGGCATGTGATGCCTGAGCCGATCGACCTCGAGCGCGAGCTGCGCGCGATCGCACCGCGTCCGCGACCGGAGTTCCGGGCGAACCTCGACACGCAGGTGGCACAGGGCTTCCCACGCCCGGCGCGCGGGTGGCGCCTGCCACGCCTGCAGATCCTCGTCCCGGCCCTCGGCACCGGCCTTGCCGCGGTGCTGGCCGTCGCGGTGGTGCTGGGCACGCGCGGCGGCAGCGACGACGCGACGACGAGCTCCCCCGGCGTCGCGGTGCAGCGCGAGAGCGCCGCTCCCGCCCCGCAGGCCGACTCCGGCGCGGCCGCCATCGCGCCGGCCCCGGAGGAGGGCCGCCGTGTCGAGCGCTCCGCGCGCCTGGAGCTCGGCGCCCGCGCCGGGCGCTTCCAGGCGGTCTCCGACGGCGTGGTGCGCACGACGCAGCGGTTCGGCGGGTTCGTCTCCACGTCGCAGATCGGCCGCGACGGAGGCGGCGGCACCGCGACCTTCACGCTGCGCATCCCGGCGGCGCGCCTGGACGACGCGATGGCCGAGCTGAGCAGGCTGGGCACCGTCCGCTCGATCGAGGGATCGACCCAGGACCTCACCGGCACCTACGACGCCACGAGCTCGCGGCTCGCGGACGCACGGACGCGGCGCAGGGCGATCGTCGCGAAGCTCGCGACCGCGTCGGGCGCCGAGGCCGACCGGCTGCGGACCCGGCTCGCGACCGCGACCGCGGAGGTCGAGCGCCTCGAGCGCCGGCAGCGCGAGCTGCGCGCCCGGACGACCTACGCGACCGTCGACCTGACCGTGATCGGCGCCCGATCGGGCGCCGTGACACCGCCGGCCGACGGTCCCTGGACGCCGGCCGACGCCTGGCGCGACGCCCGCCGCGGCCTGGAGGTCGCCGCCGGGATCCTCATCGTGGTCGCGAGCTTCGCGGTGCCGCTCGGGCTGCTCGCGTGGCTCGCCCTGTGGCTGCGGCGACGCCGGCGCGACACCGTCCTCGACTAGACGTACGCGGTCGTCATGTAGCCGCCGTCGATCGGCAGGGCGACGCCGGTGATGAACGAGGCCTTGTCGGAGAGCAGGAACGCGACGGCCGCGCCGACCTCCTCCGGCTCGCCGGGGCGCTTGATCGCCTGCGGGGCGATGAGCGCCTCGACGAAGTCGGGCGGCGAGATGTCCATGAGCGGCGTGCGGATGGCGTTCGGGCAGACGCAGTTGACCCTGACGCCCTGCTCCCCGTACTCCATCGCGGTGTTCTTCGTCAGGCCGACGATGCCGTGCTTGCTGGCCGTGTAGACCCCGATGTCGCGCACGCCGGTCAGCCCGGCGACCGACGCCATGTTCACGATCGAGCCGCCGCCCTGCTCGGCCATCTGGCGGACCTGCGGGCGCATCCCGAGGAAGATGCCCTTGAGGTTGATGTCCAGGACGCGCGAGTACTCCTGGTCGGTCACCTCGGTGAGCGGCTTGTGGACGGCGACCCCGGCGTTGTTGACCGCGAAGTCCAGCCTGCCGTGCGTCCTGACGACGTTGCCCACGAGGGCGTCCTGCGCCTCGCGCGGAGGTCACGTCGCACGCCTGCCACGCCGCCTCGCCGCCCGCCTCCTGGCAGAGGGCGATCGTCTCCTGCGCCCGCTCCGCCTCGGGCTCGAGGTCGGACACGAGGACGTACGCGCCCTCGCGCGCGAGCTCGACGGCGATGCCGCGCCCGATCCCTCCGGCGGCGCCCGTCACGATCCCAGCCTTGCCCTCCAGCAGTCCAGCCATCGCGCCCTCCTGTCCGTGGTCGTCGGGGGCATGGTAGGAATGCGCGCCCGAACGCGAACAGGAGCAGGGCAATGGGTCGAGTGGACGGCAAGGTCGTCGTGGTCACAGGGGCGGCGGGTGGCCAGGGGGCCGCGGAGGCCAACGCGCTGACGGCGGAGGGCGCGACGGTCGTCGCGACCGACGTCAAGGATCCGATCGAGGAGCTCGCGCCGGGCGTCGAGTTCCACCTCCACGACGTGGCGAGCCAGGAGAGCTGGACCGAGCTCGTCGACGAGGTGCGCGAGGCGCACGGTGTGGTGCACGGCCTCATCAACAACGCCGGCATCACGTGGCGCGAGCGGCTCATGGACGTGACGGTCGAGGACTGGAACCGCGTCTTCAGCATCAACGTCACCGGCTGCCTGCTCGGCATCCAGGCGATCGTCCCGCTCATGACGGAGGGCGGCTCGATCGTGAACATCTCCTCGCGCGCCGGCGTGAGCGGCTACCACGCGGTCGCCTACGGCACGAGCAAGTGGGCGGTGCGCGGCCTGAGCCGGACCGCGAGCATGGAGCTCGGCGGGCTCGGGATCCGCGTCAACTGCGTGCTGCCGGGCTACATCGACACGCCGATGTCCTCGAGCGCCCCGGACTGGTTCCGCGAGTCCTCGCTGCAGGAGATCCCGCTCGCGAGGCTCGGCACCGTCGACGACATCACGCCGCTGATGGTCTTCCTCATGGCCGACGAGTCCTCCTACATCAGCGGCTCGGAGTTCAACGTCGACGGCGGTGAGTACGGCCACGCCGGCGTGAAGCGCTACTCCGACCTGGCGCGCCAGGGCGGCCTCGACAAGAAGTGGTGAGGCGGTTCTAGCGCCGGGCTGACTCGGCGCGGCTCTCGTCGCGGACCTCGCCCACGATCTCCTCGAGCACGTCCTCGAGCGCGACGACGCCCTGGGTCTCCCCGGCGTCGTCGACCGCCTGGGCCATGTGCGCGCCGGAGCGCTGCATCGTCGCGAGGACCGAGCGCAGCGGCGACGTCAGCTTCACCTCGGGCAGCGGGCGGATCCAGCCGCGCGCGATCGGCCGGTTGCGGTGGACGTCCTTGATCTCCAGCGCGTCCTTCAGGTGCAGGTAGCCGATGAGCGTGCGGTCGTCCTCCTCCCCGCGCACCGGGAAGCGCGAGAACCCCGTGCGCGCCGCGGCCGACTCGACCTCGGCCGGGGTCACCGTGACCGGCAGCGTCTCGAGCCGATCGTGCGGCAGCAGGACGGAGCTGGCGTCGCGCTCCTCGAACGTCAGGGCGCCGACGAGCACGCGCTCCTCGGAGGAGTCCAGCAGGCCCTCGCGGCGCGACTCCGCCACGAGGCCCGCGACCTCGTCGCGCGTGAAGGCGCTCGCCACCTCGTCGCGCACGGGCACCCCGAAGAGCCGCAGCAGGCCGTTCGCCACCCAGTTCAGGGTCGCGATCGCGGGCCGCAGGATCCGCACGACGAGCACGAGCGGACCCGCGAGCACGAGTGCCGCGCGCTCCGGTCCGGCGAGCGCGATGTTCTTCGGGACCATCTCGCCGAGCACCACGTGCGCCAGGCCCACCACGGCGAGCGCGATCACGAAGCCGATCGGGTGCAGGAGGGACTCGGGGACGCCGATCGCGTTGAACGGCGTCTCCAGCAGATGCGCGACCGCCGGCTCCACGACGGCCAGCAGCAGCAGCGAGCAGATCGTGATGCCCAGCTGCGCGCCGGCGAGCATGAGCGAGATGTTCTCCATGGCGCGCAGCGCGGTCTTCGCGCGGCGCGAGCCCTCCTGGGCGCGCGGCTCGATCGTGCTGCGCCGCGCGGAGATGAGCGCGAACTCCGCGCCGACGAAGAACGCGTTCAGCGTGAGCAGCATGAGGCCGATGGCGAGGGCGAGGAAGTCGTTCATTCGTCGTCGTCGTCGTCGTCGTGCTCCGGCGGGCCGACCTCCATCCGCAGGCGATCGACGCGCAGGGCATCCATGCCCCGCACCTCCAGGCGGATGTGCCTGCGCGCGCCCTCGTCGTCGCGGGCCTCGAACTCGACGGCGTCGCCCACGCGCGGGACGCGGCCGAGCCGCTCGGTCACGAGGCCGGCGAGCGTCTCGTAGTCGCCCTCCTCGGACTCGGGCACCAGGACGTGCGTCGTGTCCGCGATCTCGTCGGGGCGCAGCAGGCCCGACAGCAGCCAGCGGCCCTCGCCCTCGGGCGCGATCGCCTCGTCGCGGCGGTCGTGCTCGTCGCGGACCTCGCCGACGATCTCCTCGACGACGTCCTCGAGCGTGACGACGCCGTCGATGCCGCCGAACTCGTCCACGACGACCGCCATCTGCAGCCCGCCCTCGCGCAGCGTCTCCAGCAGCGGGTCGAGCTCGACGGAGGACGGCACGACGATCGGCGGGACCATCACCGCGGAGACCGGGACGTCCGCGCGGTCCTCCGGCGGGCACCCGCACCGCGTGCTTGACGTGGACGATGCCCGCGATCTCGTCGGCGCCCTCGCCGAGGACCGGGAAGCGCGAGAAGCCCGTCGACCGGGCCTCCTCGATGACCTTGATGATCGGGTCGGTGTCGCGCAGCGCGACCATCCGCGTGCGGGGCGTCATGACGTCGTCGGCGCGCCGGTCGCCGAACGCGATCGAGCGTTGCAGCAGCGTCGCGGTGTCCGGGGCGAGCGTGCCCTGCTGCGCCGAGCGGGCGACGAGCGACGTCAGCTCCTCGGGCGAGCGCGCGGACGCGAGCTCCTCCTGGGGCTCGATGCCGAGGCGGTGCAGCACGGCGTTGGCCGAGGCGTTGAAGAGGGAGATGACCGGCCGGAACAGCGCGCGTGAAGCCGCGCATGAACCCCTGGACGAGCTTGCGCGGTGCCCAGCGGCAGGGCGATCGCCAGGTTCTTGGGCACGAGCTCGCCGAGGACCATCGTGAACGCCGTCGCGAGGATCAGCCCGATGGCCACCGAGATGCCGCGACACCGCGCCCGAGGGCACGCCGAGGTCCTCGAGCGGGCCGTCGATGAGCTTCGCGATCGCCGGCTCGGCCATGAAGCCGATGAGCAGGTTCGTCAGCGTGATGCCCAGCTGGGCGCCCGAGAGCTGCGTGGAGAGGTTGTGCAGCGCGTCCAGGACGCCACGCGCGCCCGCGTCGCCCTCCTCGACGGCGCGCTCGACGGTCGAGCGGTCGACGGTGACGAACGAGAACTCCGCTGCGACGAACGCCCCGCACGCGAGCACGAGCCCGAGCGACACGATCAGGAGGAGCACCTCGGTCACCGGGCGGCCCTCATCCCGACCGTTCCGACCCGAGGTGCGTGGGGACTGCTACTTGGAGGCTCGTCGCGGTCGCCGTCGGGCATCGAGAGGCTCACACAAGTAGCACACGTTCCCCCTGGGCCGGTCAGCAGGACCACGATCGGCCGATCGGGGGAGAGCGCTCTGGGCCGACCGGCCAGACTTTTCCGAACTCCCTCAAGCGAGGCGTCACGGGGCCGATCCGGGTGAGAGATGACCCTTTCGATCGCTCGTTCCCTGCGCCTCCTCACCGTCGCCGCGACCGTCGGCCTCCTGATCCCCGCCACGGCCCACGCAGCCCGCCAGGGCACCCCCGGTCCCGACCGCATCGTGCTCAACGGCGCGGCCGGCGTAGCCCACGGCGGGGGCGGCGGCGACACGCTCATCGGCGGCCCCGCCGACGACAAGCTCTACGGCGAGCAGGGTCACGATCGCATGCTCGGCAACGGCGGCAACGATCTCCTCGACGGCTCCTCCGGCGACGACCTCCTCGACGGCGGCGCCGGCAACGACACCCTCGTCGGCGACTTCGGCCACGACGACGTCCGTGGCGGCGAGGGCGACGACAACATCGACGCCGGCGCAGCGCCCGACGACGTCGACGGCGGCACCGGCAACGACACGATCCATGCGGGCGGCGGCGCCGACAAGGTCGCCGGCGGCGACGGCGACGACGTCATCCACGCCGACTCCGGCCCCGACGTCATCGACGCCGGTCCGGGCAACGACACCGTCTACGTCAACAACGGCACGGCCGTGCGGTCGGTGGACTGCGGCGACGGCGACGACACGATCTACATCAACCCGTACGCCAAGGCCGGCGGCATCTCCAACGCGCAGGCCGTGCGCAGCGGCGACGTCCGCAACTGCGAGCACGTCACCGAGGCCGACGCGGTCGAGGACCCGACCCGCGCCCGCACCCGGATGATCCACGGCACGCAGGGCACGACGCTCACCGGCGGCGACGGCATCGACAACCTCCTCGGCAGCCTCGGCCCGGACCGCATCTTCGGCCTGGCGGGCGACGACGTCATCTGGGGCAACCGCGAGCACGACGGCAACGCGAAGGGCACCGACACGCTGGACGGCGGCCCGGGCAACGACACGATCTACGGCGGTCGCGGCGCCAACGACATCCGCGGCGGCGACGGCGACGACACGCTCCAGGGCGGCCCGAAGCGGCAACGAGATCACGGGCGACGCCGGCAACGACACGATCCGCACCACCGGCCGCGGCCGCAACACGGTCCGCGCCGGCGCGGGCGACGACACGGTCGACGCCTACGGCCAGGGCGCCACGACGGTCGACTGCGGCCCGGGCAACGACACCGTGAACATCGGCTGGAACAAGCGCGTGCGCACCGTCGAGTGCGAGAACGTGCACGCCCGCTACAAGAACTAGTCACCGGCGAACCCGGCGCGCCCCCCGCGGCGCGACCGGGCAAGCTGTGCCGCGATGAAGCCCGTCTGGCTCGTCGCGGCGGTGGCGCTCGCGGCCTTCCTGTGGTGGCGGCGCCGGCGGCTCGAGCCCCCGGTGCTGGTCGCGGGCGTGATCGCGGTCGTCGCGGCCGCCGTCTACTCGACGGGCGTCGTCGAGCTGCCGTCGATCGACAAGGTCCTCGAGGACATCGGCCGCGCGCTCGGGAAGTGGACGTACCTGCTCGTCGCGATCCTCGCGTTCCTCGAGGCGGGCGCGTTCGTCGGCCTGCTCATCCCCGGCGAGACGGCGATCATCGTCGCGGGCGTCGTCGCCGGACAGGGCGAGATCGACATCGTCCTGCTCATCGCGATCGCCTGGTTCTTCGCGGTCGCGGGCGACATCACCGGCTACCTGCTGGGCCGGCGCCTCGGCAGGCCGTTCCTCGTGAAGCACGGGCCGCGCTTCGGGATCAGCGAGGAGCGCATCCACCAGGTCGACGTCTTCTTCGCCAAGCACGGAGGCAAGGCGATCTTCGTCGGGCGCTTCGTCGGTCTCGTGCGCTCCCTCGCGCCCTTCCTGGCCGGGTCCTCGGGGATGCAGCTGCGCCGATTCGTCCCCTACGACGTGCTCGGCGCGGGGATCCAGTCGACGATCCTGTGCCTCGTCGGCTACTTCTTCTGGCACTCGCTGGACCGCGTGCTGGAGATCGCCAAGCAGGGCGCGCTGGCGCTGAGCGCGACGATCGTCGTGCTCGTCGGGATCGTCGTCGCGGTGCGCTGGCTGCGCCAGGTCGAGAACCGCCGCCGCATCTCCGCCTGGGTCGAGGCGCACCAGCACAACCCGGCGGTCCGGCTGCTGCTCGCGGCCGGACGGCGCGCCCGCCGTCCCGCGATGTTCGTCTGGGACCGGCTGACACCGGGCCATCTCGGCCTCGAGCTCACGACGCTGCTGGCGATCGGCCTCGTCGGCGGCTACGTCTTCTTCGGCTACATGCTCGTGCTCGACGACGTCGGTCTGACGCCCGGCGACTCGCGTGCCGTGACGTGGTCGGACGCGCTGACCACTGGCGTGCTCGACGACCTCGCGTCCGCCGCCGAGCAGCTCGGGTCCCTGCCCGTCGTCGCGGCCGTCGTCCTCCTCGTCGCGGCCGGCCTGCTCATCGCCCGCGAGCGGCTCGAGGCGCTCGTGCTCATCGGCGGCCTGGTGCTGACCGTCGTCGCCGGCGCGATCGCCGACGGCGCGCTGGACCGGCCCGTGCTCGACGGCGGGAGCACGCCGACCTACCCGGACGTCAACGCCGCCTACGCGGCGTCCTGGATCGCCGTGGCGGTCGCGCTGCGCCACGCCACCGGGCCGATCACCCGGACGGCGGCGCTCGTGACCGTCGGGATCGTCCTCGCGGTGCTCTACGCGCTCGCGGCCGTGTACCTGCGCGACGACTGGTTCTCCGACGTCGGCGGCGGCCTGGGGCTCGGGGTGCTCTGCTGGAGCGTCGCGGGAACGGCCGGGCTGCTCACCCGCGCGCGATGACCCGGGCGGCGGACGCCGCCACGCGCAGGTCCACCGACGCGCCCGCTGCCACCGGTGGATCAAGCACGTCGCTGAGCACGCGCACACCGTCGACCCGGGTCGAGATCCGCGTCCGCTCGCCGAACGGCAGCACCCGCTCCACGACGCCCATGTCACCGCCCGGGATCACCGCGACGTCACGGGCGCGCACCGCGACGGGATCGGTCCGCCGGCTCCCCGAGCAGCCGTGACGCGAGGGCCGGCTCGACGAGGTTCTCGAACCCGAGCAGCCGCGCGCAGTCCGCGTCCGCGGGGTGGTCGAGGACCGCGGCCGCCGGGCCGAGCTGACGGAGCTCCCCCGCGTGCAGGATCGCGACGCGGTCGGCGATCGCCGCGGCCTCGTGGCGGTCGTGGGTCACGAGCAGCGCAGCCGCGCCGATCGACGCGAGGACGTCGCGGAGGTCGACGAGGAGCTCGGCGCGCGTCGGCGCGTCGAGGGCGCCGAACGGCTCGTCGAGCAGCAGGATCCGCGGTGCGAGCACGAGCGCGCGGGCGATGCTCACCCGCTGCGCCTCCCCGCCCGACAGCGTCGATGCGCGCTGCTCGGCGAGGCCCGCGAGGTCGAGGCGCGCGAGCCACTCGTCCGTGCGCCTGGTGCGCTCCGCGCGCGGCACGCGGGCGAAGCGCAGCCCGGTCTCGACGTTCGCGCGTGCGGACGCTCCGCGCCGCAGCAGCGGCCGCTGCAGCACGGCGGCGGTCACCGCGCGCACCTGCGGCGCGGTCGCCGGGCGGCCGTCGAGCAGCAGCTCGCCCCGGTCGGGCGTGCGCAGCCCGCCTGCGACGCGCAGCAGCGTGGACTTGCCCGCGCCGTTCGCGCCGAGGACGCAGAGGGTCTCGCCGCGCGCGAGCGCGAGGTGGTCGAGGCCGAGGATCGTGCGGCCGCCCGCGACGACGGCGATGTCGCGCAGCTCCAGCAGCGGCGGCTCGCCGGTCACGTGCTGCCGCGCTGCTGCACGGCGGTCAGCACGAGGTTCACGGCGAACGCGATGACGAGCAGGATCAGGCCGAGCGCCAGGGCGAGCGCGAACGCCCCCTTCGACGCCTCGAGCACCGCCGCCGTGGTGAGCACCCGCGTCTGGCCCGCGATGTTGCCGCCGACCATGAGCGCGGCGCCCACCTCGGAGATGACCGCGCCGAACCCCGCCATCGCCGCCGCGAGCAGCGGCAGCCGCGCCTCCGTCGCCACGATCCACATCGAGCGCAGCCGGCTCGCGCCGAGCGCCTGCATCTGCAGCCGCAGCTCCGGATCGACGTGCTGCAGCGACGCCGACGACAACCCCGCGACGAGCGGCAGCGCGATCACCGTCTGGGCGATCACCATCGCCGTGGGCGTGTACAGCAGGCCCAGGCTCCCGAACGGGCCGGAGCGCCACAGCAGAACCGTGATCACGAGACCCGCGACGATGGGCGGGACGCCCATGCCGGTGTTGACGACCGCGAGCGCCAGCCGCCGTCCGCGGAAGCGCCCGAACGCCAGCAGCGCCCCCACCGGCAGGCCGAGCGCGAACGCGATCGCCGTCGCGGTCAGCGAGATCCGCAGGGAGCGGCCGACGATCTCCCAGGTCTGGGCGTCGCCCGTGACGAGCAGGCGCAGCGCCTCCGTGAAGGCGTCCCAGAGGACCCCCATCCGCTCAGGCGGCCTCCGCGATCTGGTCGTCGGTCTTGCCGGCGTCGGGCGTGAAGAGCGGCTCGCCGTACTTCTCGACCCCGAACTTCCCGATCATCTCCTGCGCCGGCGGGGAGACGATCCAGTCCGCGAAGGCGTTCCCGCCCTTCGTGTTGACCCGCGGCCCGTTCGTCTCGGGGATCTCGATCACGTGGTAGACGTTGAGCAGCGACGAGCCCCCCTCGACGAGGAGCTTCAGGTCGCGCGCGCTGTCCGTGGCGAGGTAGGTCCCGCGGTCGCTGATCGTGTACGCGTCCTTGTCGGCGGCGATCTGGAGCGTCGCGCCCATCCCCTGGCCGGACTCCTGGTACCACGAGCCCTCGGGCTTCACGCCCGCCTTGTCCCAGAGCTTGAGCTCGAAGGTGTTCGTCCCCGAGTCGTCGCCGCGCGAGATGAAGGGTGACCTCGTGCGTGCGATGCGGGCCATCGCGTCGGTCGCGCTCAGCCCGCGGATGCGCGCGGGATCGGACGCGGGGCCGACGATCACGAAGTCGTTGTGCATCACGATCCGGCGGTCCTGCCCCTTCCCGGCGGCCACCATCTCCTCCTCGGCGGCAGGCGAGTGGACGAGCACGACGTCCGCCTCCCCCCTCGATCCCATCTCGATCGCCTGGCCGCTGCCGACCGCGACGGTCTTGACCTTGGCACCGCTCTCCTTCTCGAAGGCGGGCACGAGCACGTCGAGCAGCCCGGAGTCCTGGGTGCTCGTCGTGGTGGCGAGGATCACGGGCGCGCTCTCGGAGGACGGCCGTGTCGTCGTCGCCTCCGCCACCGCAGCCCGCGATCAGCACGATCGCCGCGAGCGCGACGAGCAGCTGTCTCGATCTGTACTGCATCAGAGCAGCATCGTACGATCGCGCACATGCCGCTGTACCGCGACATCGCGGAGCGCGTGCTCGAGCGGGTCGCGACGGGCGAGCTCGCGCCGGGCGCGACGCTGCCGAGCGTCCGGGCTGCGGCGGCCGAGCTGGGCACGACGCCGGCGACCGTCGGCCGCGCCTACGCCGAGCTCGCGCGGCTGGGCGTGATCGACGGCGCACCGCGGCGCGCGGCGCGCGTCACCCGCGACGGGGCGACGATCGCTCGGCGCGCGCTCCACGGCGGGGCGCGCCTGCGACTGGCGGGCAGCGACGACCCGCTGCTCGACCGCATCGCGGGAGACGCAGAGCGCATCGGCGCGCGCGGCAGCCTGGGCGGACTGGCCGCGCTGTGGCAGGGCCGCGCCGACGCCGCCACGCTGCACCTGCGGCATCGCGACGGCCGCTACAACGACCCGTTCGTCGCAGGCGTGCTCGCCGGGCGCGATCCGGTCCTCGTGCACCTCTGGCGCCGCGAGCAGGGCATCGTCCTCCCCGCCGGGAACCCCCGCGGGATCACGGACGTGCACGACCTCGCGGCCTGCTCGGTCGCGCTGCGCCGCCCCGGGGACGGGGACGCGGGTGCTCGCGGAGCGCCTGCTGCGCGAGGCGGGGGTCGCGACCGAGCGCGTGCGCGGCCCGGAGGTCGCGACGCATCTCGAGGCGTCGCTCGCCGTCGCCACTGGACTCGCCGACGCCGCGATCGGCCTGCGCGCCACCGCCGACGCGCTCGGGCTCGAGTTCGTCCCGCTCGCGTGGGAGCCCTACGAGCTCGCGCTGCCCGGGGAGGCGCTCGGCCTGGCGGCCGATCTGCTCGCGGCGGTCGGCTCCGCGCCCGCCTTGCCCGGCTTCGACCTCGCCGGCGCCGGCGAGGTCCGCCGTATCAGCCGTTGACGGGGACGCCGAGCCGGTGCTGGCCGATCTGCCGCGCCACCGAGTCGCCCAGGATGCTCGCGAAGTGGCCGTGGCCCATCGTCATGTCGCGGTAGATGCGCTGCATGCGCTCGCCGTCGCGCAGCGCGCTGGAGCCGGCGGTGCGGATGATGTGCTCCTGCATCGCGTCCCACGCCATGCGCAGCCCCTCGCGCCCGATGAAGTTCAGCTTGAGGTCGTCCTCGCGCGAGAAGCCGGCGTCCTCCTCGACGTTGCGGCGCGCGAGCTCGGTCCACTGGTCGGCCGCGTTGAGCATCGCCGCGTCCGCGGTGGCGAGCTTGCCGATCGCCGTCCCGAACCAGCGCTGGTAGTCGGGGTCCTCGGCGCGGATGACCGTCGGCGGGCGCTGCGTGCGCCGCGTCGTCACGATCCCCTCGTACTCGTCGAGCGCGCCGCGGGCGGCGCCGATCATGAGCGCGGTGAGCTCGAGCTGGAAGATGGAGACGCAGCGACCGGCGTACATCGGGTTGCCGTGCAGCCGCGAGCCGGGGGTGCCGCCGCTGACGTCGACCTCGACGAGCTGCGTGTCGGGGAGCGCCCAGTGCTCGGGGACGAAGGCGTCCTCAAGCTTGACGGTGTGCGAGCCGCTGCCACGCAGCCCGAGCAGGTCGCCCCAGTCGTCGAGCATCTCCCACTCGCTGCGGTCGGCGACGAACAGCAGCATCCGGGGCGGGCCGTCACCGCTCCTGATGAGCGTCTGGCCCATGTAGTGCGTGGAGTACGGCGCACCGGAGGAGTACGGCCATGCGCCGGTGATCCGCCAGCCGCCGTCGACCTGCGTCGCGTTGCCGACCGGCGCCGCCACCGACGCCGCGCGGAAGTCGCCCGTCCCGAAGATCTCCTCCTGCGCCTGCTCGCTCCAGAACGAGCCGACCTGCAGCGAATGGCCCGCCGCGAGCGTGAGCCCCCACGCCGCCTGGATGTCGCCGTGGGCGACCTCCTCGATGAGGCGCAGCCAGTTGGTGACGTCGAGCTCGAGGCCGCCGTACCGACGTGGGATCAGACTGCGGTAGAACCCCGCGTCGTCGAACGCGCGATGGATCTCGTCGGAGTAGTAGCGGCGCGCCTCGGTCTCCGCCGCCTGCTCCACGAGGAGCGGCCGAAGCGCGATCGCACGGTCGAGCAGCTCGCGTGGACTCGGCCGCGTCCCGACCCGCTCATCCTGACCCTCGACCGATGTCATCAACGTCTCCCGTGTTCGGCTCTACCCCTCACGATGGTGCCAGGGGCACGTCCCGGAGGCATCGGTGATCGCCACAGTGATGGCCACGGATTTTCATCCGAGCGTTTGATCACCCCACTGGTAGGTTGCCGCGCATGCGGAGAGTTCTTTGACGCCCTTGCTCGAGGGCAAGGTCGCGGTGATCACCGGCGCGGCGGGCGGGATCGGCCGCGCCTCGGCTCTGACGTTCGCCCGGGAGGGCGCGAAGGTCGTGCTCGGCGACCGTGCCGAGGAGGCACTCGCCGAGACCGCGAGGCTCGTCTCGGAGGCGGGCGGCGACGCCGCGTGGCGCGCGACGGACGTCACCCGGCGGGAGGACGTCGTCGCGCTCGTCGCGCTGGCGACGGAGCGCCACGGGCGCCTGGACTGCGCGTTCAACAACGCCGGCATCCCGGGCGGGATGCAGCCGTTCGTCGAGCACAGCGACGAGCAGTTCGAGTCGGTCATGGACATCAACGTGCGCGGCGCGTGGATGTGCGTGCAGGAGGAGATCAGGGCGATGCTGCGGACGGGCGGCGGCTCGATCGTCAACGCGTCGTCCGGGCTCGGGATGATCGCGGCGCCGCAGGTCGCCGCGTACGTGACGTCCAAGCACGCGGTCCTCGGCCTGACCCGGGCCGCATCGCTCGAGTACCCGCGCCAGGGCATCCGCGTGAACGCGGTGCTCCCCGGTGTCGTCGACACGCCGATGCCGCACGAGATGTTCGCCGCCGTGCCGGGCGCGGTCGACGCGATCGGCGAGACGTCGCCGATGGGGCGCCTCGCGCGCCCGGAGGAGGTGGCCGAGGCCGCCGCGTGGCTGTGCTCGGACCGCTCCTCCTACGTCAACGGCCACGGGCTCGTGGTCGACGGCGGCATCGTCATCCAGTAGCGAACGGAGGAGCCCGTGCCGAAGGTCATCCTGCAGGTCTACCCGACGCTGGGCCCCCCGGAGGAGATGGAGCGTCGACGCCCGATCGGCCGCGACAACGAGGCCTACCAGGACATGCTCGACGGCCTCGTCGTGCTGGCGAAGGCGGCGGACGACCTCGGGTACTGGGGCCTCGCCCACACCGAGCACCACCTGCACTCCGAGGGGATGGAGATCTCGCCCTCCCCGCTCATGCTCAACATCCACCTCGGCGCCCACACGCGGCGGATCATGCACGGCCAGCTCGGCCTCGTCCTGCCCTCGCACGACCCGATCCGGCTCGCCGAGGAGATCGCGATGGCCGACCACCTGCTGCGTGGCCGCCTCTTCGTCGGGATGGCGCGCGGCTACCAGTCGCGCTGGATGAACATCCTCTGCCAGAAGCTCGGCGTCGGCGCGACGTACTCCGACGGCAGCGAGGCCGACGTCTCCAACCGCCTGCTGTTCTCCGAGAACTTCAAGATCATGAAGCAGGCCTGGGCGCAGGACCTGCTCACCTACGACGGGCCGACCTACAAGGTCCCGAACCCGCTCGAGGGGATCCCCGACTGGCCCCCGGCGCAGACGATCACGTCGAAGTACGGCGCGCCGGGCGAGATCGGCGACGACGGCACGACCGTGAAGGGCGTCAGCGTCGTGCCCAAGCCGTACACGTCCCCGCACCCGCCGCTCTTCCAGGCGTTCGGCGCGAGCCCGCCCACGATCGAGTGGTGCGGGGAGAACGACGTCGTCCCGACGATCCTCTTCGGCGCCGTCGAGCGGATCCGCGAGCTGCTCGGCATCTACCGCGCGGCCCACGCAGCCGCCGGGCGCGAGATCGCGCTGGGCGAGCGCGTCGGCGTCTGCCGGACGTTCCACATCGTCGAGGGCGTGCAGGGCGAGGACGCGGTGCGCGCCGAGCTGCTGCGCCGCGCGGACCGGTGGGAGGCGCCCGTGTGGCGTGGGTGGTACGAGACGTTCGGCCTGCTCGACCTCATGCTCCGGCTACCCGGCGAGGAGGGCCCCGTGCCCGCGCCCGGCGAGTCGATCGGCGAGCGGCTCATCCGCAGCGGCGTGATGATCGGCGGGACCGTCGACATGGTGAAGCGCCAGATCGAGGAGTTCCTCCAGGTTCTGCCGGTCGACTACCTCGTCTGGCTCTTCCACTGGGGGCTGATCCCCCGTGACGACGGGCTCCGCCAGCTGGAGCTCTTCGCCACGGAGGTCATGCCGGAATTCGGCACCGAGCTGCCGCTCCCCGCGTAGGCCTAGGCGGCCTGCGCGGCCGCGACCGGATTGCGCAGACCCTTGGCCTCCAGGCGCGGCAGGACCTCCTGGACGAAGAAGGGCATCTCCTCCAGGAAGTTGCACATCCCGAACGCGATGCCGGCCATGCCGGTCTGCGAGATGCGCTCCAGCTCGTCGGCGACCTGGTCGGGGCTGCCGATGAGCGGGTAGCCGCCGTGCCCGGCCGGTGAAGCGCTCCCGGAAGCGCTCGTAGTGCCCGGCCGGGAACGCGTTGCTGTGCATGCCCATGCCGCTCATGAGGCGGTCGGCGGCCTCCCAGTCGCCGTGCTCGATCGCGTAGTGGTGGTGGTACTCCTCCGCCTCGGCCTGCGTCGCGCGGCACACCACGAACGCCGACGACAGGACGCCCATCTCACGACCGATGGAACGCGCCGCGGACGTCACGCCGTCGACGTCGGCCTTGGCCGACCTCGAGGTCGACGAGCGACGTGAACAGCAGGTCGCAGTTGCGCTGCGCGAAGTCGCGCCCGGCCGGCGAGAAGCCGGCGTTGACGAGCACCGGCTCGCCGTCGTAGGGCGCCGGGCGGCCGATGAGCTCGGAGAGGTGGAAGTACGTGCCGTCGAAGTCGACGCGCTCCTCCGAACGCCAGATCGTGCGCACGACGTCGAGCCACTCCTGGCCGTAGACGTAGCGCTCGTCGTGCTCGCGCTGCTCCTGGCCGAACATCTCGAACTCGTCCTGGTTCCAGCCGCACACGAGGTTCAGCCCGAGCCGCCCGCGCGAGATGTGGTCGATCGTCGCGAGCTGCTTCGCGGCGACGATCGGGTGGATCATCGGCGCGTGGGTCGTGGCGAACACGCACAGGTCCTTCGTCTGCGCGAGCAGGCCGCAGGCCCACGTCAGCGTCTCCAGCGTGTCCTCCTGCCAGCGCGACGGGCCGCCGTAGCCCTTCCAGCGGGCGATCGGCAGGATGAACTCGATCCCGGCCGCGTCGCACAACTGCGCCAGCTCGAGGTTGTGCTCCCACGACGCGTCCCAGCTCTCGGGCACGGTCGTGATCGCACAGGCACCACGGCAGTTCGGGGCGAAGAGCCCCAGCTTCATCGCGTTGTCGTTGAACATCGCGTTCGCGCGTCCCAACTTCCCTCCTCCTGTCGTCCTCCGTGCAGCCTTGCACTCCGAGCGTGTCCCTCGCGCACGTAGCGCAGTTCGCTTAGTGTCGGCGCGTGGCGCCGCGGCACCTGACCATCCCCTACGAGCGAGGACTCCACGATCTCGGGGATGGGCTGTTCGCGTACCTGCAGCCGGATGGCGGCTGGGGCTGGAGCAACGCGGGGCTCGTGACCGGCGACGGCGCATCCCTCGTCGTCGACACGCTCATGGACCTGCATCTCACGCGCGCGATGCTCGACGCGATGGCGCCGCACACGACGGAGAACCCCGTGACCGTCGCGGTGAACACCCACGGCGACCCGGACCACTGCTTCGGCAACGAGCTCCTGCCCGAGGACATCGCGATCTGGGCGACGTCGACCGCGCGCGACGCGTGCGCGGCGTCGACGCCTGCTGCGGTCAGCGCGACGTTCGCGTCGAGCGAGCTGGGCGAGGAGTTCGCGCACTTCGCACGGACGCGGTTCGGCACCTTCGAGATGGCGGCCGTGACGCACCGCGTCCCGTCGCACACGTTCGACGGCGAGGCGACGCTCGACGTCGGCGGGCGCGAGGTGCGGCTGCTCGAGCTCGGACCAGGACACACCGCCGGCGACGCCGTCGTGCACGTCCCCGACAGCGACGTCGTCTTCGCCGGTGATCTGGTCTTCGCCAACGACACGCCGCTCATGTGGGCCGGACCCGTGGAGAGCTGGCTCTCGGCCCTGGATCGCATCCTCGCCCTGCGGCCCCGGCTCATCGTGCCCGGGCACGGGCCCGTGACCGACGAGGACGGCATCCGCGACCTCGCCCACTACCTCCAGTACGTCGCCGACGAGGCGACAGCCCGCTTCGAGCGCGGGATGGACGTCGACGACGCGGCGGACGACATCGACCTCTCGCCGTTCGACGACTGGTCCGAGCGCGAGCGCATCGCGGTGAACGTCCACACGATCTACCGCGGCCTGGACCCGTCGCATCCCGGCCCTTCCGGTCCCCGAGCAGTTCGTGCGCATGGCAAAGTGGGCTGCGCGGCACCGGTGACGGCGCCTCGTCGGAGTCCATCGAAGGAGGAGCCGTGTCACGTTTCGTCCTCGTCCACGGGGCCATGGGCGGTGCCTGGATCTGGGAGCGCCTGACGCCCGAGCTGGAGGCCGCCGGCCACACGGTGCAGGCGATCGACCTGCCCGGCGCGGGAGCGGACACGACGCCGGTCGAGGACGTCTCGCTCGACGCGTACGCCGACCGCATCTGCGCCGCGCTGGCGGAAGGGGACGACAGGGCGGTCCTCGTCGGCAGCAGCATGGGTGGCGTGGCCATCACGCAGGCCGCGGCGCGCTGCCCGGAGCGGATCGCGCTGCTCGTGTACGTCGCGGCGTTCCTCCCGAGCGCCGGCCAGAGCCTCCTGGATCTCACGCATCTGCCCGAGGGCGCCGACGACCAGGTGCAGGCCAACCTCGTCGTGACCGGCGAGCCGCCGGTCGCGACGCTTCCCGTCCAGGCGGCCAGGGAGGTCGTCTTCGGCGACTGCTCCGACGAGCTGGCGGCATGGGGCACCGGGCGGCTGGGTGAGCAGCCGCTCGCGCCGTTCATGGCGCCCGTCGACGCCGTCGAGCCGGCGGTGCCGCGCGCCTACGTGCTGTGCACGCGCGATCTCGCGATCCCGCCGGCGCTGCAGCGCCGGATG
Organism: uncultured Pseudomonadota bacterium; assembly: GCA_963709335.1. Lineage (GTDB taxonomy): Bacteria > Pseudomonadota > Gammaproteobacteria > Burkholderiales > Casimicrobiaceae > VBCG01. The sequence continues at coordinate 1,134,071 of CAVPWB010000014.1, read as the reverse complement.
ATCGCGGAGAACCCGTGCGTGGACGTCGTCGAGCTCGACACCGACCACTCGCCGATGCTGTCGGCGACCCGCGACCTGGCGGCGGCGCTGGACCGCTTCGCGTCCGGGACGTAGACGCACACATGCGACGCGCGCTCCTCGTCCTGCTCGCCGTCCTCACATTCGCCGCGATCGCCGCGCCGGCGCACGCCGCGCCGCCCACCCGATGCAGCGGCGCCGTCGTCGTCGGGTCCGACACGGCGGCGATGGAGGCCACCGCGATCCGCGTGCGGGGTCAGTCCTGCGGGCGCGGCAAGGCGGTGCTGCGCGCCTTCCTGACGCTGGTGCGCGACGAGCCGAGCTGCCTCCACGACGCGCAGTTCGGGCGCGGCTGCGAGTGGCGCGACCATCTCTGCCTGCGCGCGAACATCGGCGTGCCGCGGTCCAACCGGTGCGTCGCCGACGGAACGGCCGTGTACTGGATCGAGCGCGACGGCGAGGTCATCTAGGCACGTCGCTCATCGTCCGACCGGAGCTCGTAGTACTCGGTCCCGCACCGCAGCACCCGGTGCGCCAGCGGCACGAGCACGCCCTGGAGGACCGGGTGCTTGCGGCGCAGCAGCTCCGCGGCACGGTGCGCCTCCTCACCCTCCAGGCGGCGCGCCACCGCGGTCGTGGCCGGGCCGGTCGGGCGGCCGCGGGGCGTGCACGGCGCGACCTCGACGTGCGGGTCGTTGCGCAGCCGCTTGACCTTCCAGGCGTTGCCCGGGCTGCGGACGTAGCCACGGCCGGCGTCGACGGCGACGCTGACCGGGGTGCCGACGGGCGTGCCGTCGCGGCGGAACGTCGTGAGCAGGACGGCCCACTGGTCGTCCAGGGTGTCGAGCGTGGTCATGGGCCGACGACGGGACGGGCCGCGTCCGTGTGACAGATGCGTCAGGTACGGAGCCGACAGCCAGTGCTCCGACGCGCCGAGCATCATCGCGGCGTTGCGCACCGCGAAGTCGCCCTGCTGCGAGGAGATGTGCTGCCGGTACGTCGTCGCGTCGCGCAGGTAGCGCGCCAGCGGCCGGCCGGCGCCCAGCGAGCTCGACGTCGAGCGCAGCGCGACCTCCTGGACCGCCTCGTACGCCAGGCCGCCCGCCTGCTGGATCATCGCCCACCACCGGGCGTCGCGCTCCTGCGAGATCGGCACGCCGGTGTCGATCGACTCCTGGGCCGCCTCCGTGAACTGGTCGGCGAACGACAGGACGATCGCCTCGGCGGCGTCCGCCCTCGCCTGGGCCATGCCGTACGCCCGCTGGTCCTCGTGGAACTGGTAGCGCGGGACACGCGGGTAGAAGGTCGTGTCCTTGGTCATGATGATCTCGCGGAACTCGTCGACCGCCGCCTTCGCCGCCCCGATGATCGGGGACACGAGCGACGTGTGGTACGGCCCCGGCGCGCGGCCGGTGTAGAGCGGGTTCCCGTAGATCTCGGTCCCGAAGGTCGGGAGCGTCGGGTTGAAGATCGCCTCCGACGGCCGTGCGCGCCGCTCGGGCACGAAGGCCTCCTCGACCACGATCGTGTTCGACCCGCTCGAGTTCAGGCCGAACATGGTCCCTTCGCCCCAGTCGTCGAGCATCTCGAGATCCGACCGCGGGATGAGCAGCGTGTAGGGCGTCGGCGGATCGCCGTCGAGCATCGCGCCCACGAGCGCCCACGTGCAGTACGGCACCCCGGACGCGTACGGGAAGCGCCCGCTCAGCCGGAAGCCGCCCTCGACGCGCTCGATGCGCCCGGAGGGCTGGGCGGGATGCGGGCAGCGGAAGTCCCCGTCCGGCCCGAACGCCTCGGCCTGCGTCTCCAGGTCGAAGTGGCTCGCGACGATCCACGCGTGGCTCGAGCCGAGCTGCAGGCACCAGCCGGTGCCCGGATCGCCGCTGGCGATCGCGATCATCGCCCGCAGGTAGGTCTTCAGATCGAACTCGTAGCCACCGAACCGCCGCGGCTGCGTGATCCGGTAGAAGCCGGCCTTGAGGAACTCCGCGTGGACGGCCTCGGAGTAGAAGCCGCGCGCTTCCGCCTCGTCCTGCTGCGCGCGCAGCATCGGCACGAGCGCCTGTGCTCTGGCGACGATCTCGTTCGGCGTGAGATCCGGCTCGGGGACGGGGATCGATGGAACGTCGCGGGCGACCGTGCTCATGTCTGCGACCCTAGTCCTCTCCCGGCGGCATGAGGTACACGCGGTCGGAGGCGACCATGTGCTTCACGCGGTTGACGTCGATGAAGTTCGGCTCGTCGCTGCGGACGAGGTCGTGCTCCGGGCTCTCCTCCGTCTCGTCGAACGTCGGGAGGTCGTCGAGGTAGGCCTCGACCAGCCCGTCGAAGTCGGGGAAGCTGCCGTTCGCGTAGGCCGACTCCACGGCGTGGTTCTGGATGTAGCGGCGGAGGGTGCCGATGTACTCCATGACGAGCGGCCCGTGGACCTCGTACCAGTGCCGTCGGAAGACCTCGGGCGACAGCCCGATGCGCCGGTGGAAGAAGAAGACGAGCTTCACGGCCTCCGGGCCCATGGCCACGTCGCGCAGGATGCGCTCGACCGTGAGGACGGACTCGACGCCCTCCTCGGAGATGAACGTCGACGGAGTCGGCGCGCGCGGCGCGCGCCTCGGGCGACTCCGCGGCGCGTGCCACGGCCGCCTCGTCGTCGAACCACATGGCGGAGAAGCCGTCGAACGACGCGGTCGACTGCTCGTCGCGACCGGCCCTCGGGCACTGCATGTAGCCGCGGATGCCGGGCACCGCGAGCACGAGCTCGGCGTGGGCGTCCCAGCGCCGCAGGAACTCCTCACGGTCCATGTCCGGCGCGCGCCGGAATGCGCGCAGCGCCTTGATCACGCCACGTCCTCCTCCCACGTCACACGTACTCTGCCCGCACCAAGGGTAGTCGCGGCGGCGGTCGCGCGGGCTAGGCTCGTTTCGATGCCCGCGCATGGGGAGAGCCCGAGCACGTCCGACACGGCGCAGGTCATCTCCGACGCCGCGGTGCGCCTCTTCCACGACCACGGGTACCACGGCACGTCGATCCGCGACATCTCCGGGGAGGCGGGGGTCGGGATCGCGACCCTCTTCCACCATCACGGGAGCAAGGTCGAGCTGCTCCGCGGGATCATGGACGCGGCGTTCGACGACCTGCTCGCCGAGATGCAGCCGGCCGTCGCCGCGGCGGGCGACGATCCGACCGCGCGGCTGTCGGCCGTCGTCCGCACGTACGTCCGGCGGCAGTGCGAGTCGCCCATGGAGAACGCGATCGCCACGTCGGAGATGCGCAGCCTCGAGCCGCCGGCGCTCGACGAGCTGGCCGCCAAGCGCGATCGGGTGCACCGGCTGTTCGCCTCGGCGATCGCCGACGGCGTCGCATCCGGCGCGTTCGTCTGCGACGTGCCCGACGAGGCCGCCCGTGCCGTGCACGCGATGTGCTCGGCGGTGTCGGGCTGGTACCGCGACGACGGCCCGATGACGCCCGACGAGGTCGCCGAGCTCTACGTCGGCATGGCGCTGCGGGTCGTCGGCGCACGCGAGCTCGCGCCGGCCGGCTGACCGCAGGACAGGTGCCGACGGCGACGCGCCGGGAGGAGCCGGCACGCCGCCGCCGTGAACGGCGCCCGGTCGACTCCGAACGGTGGCGAAACAGCCGGAGTCCCCGATTGCTGCTGGGCGCACGAACACACCTGCGAGCCGCAGCGGGTGCGCTCCCGCCCAGCTCTCCTCCGTTGCTCAGCCTAACCTCGCGAGACGCTCAGGGGCAAGACGTCGAGCCGCATCGCGAGGGCGTCGAGCTGTTCCGCGAGCTCGGATGAGATCGGGATCCCGTCCCGCCCTGCGCGCTCGCGGGCCTGCAGCTCCGGGTCGCCGGGGAAGACGATCGGGGCGTCGTCGGTCCCCTGGGCGCTCAGGCCCCCGAGGAGCAGCTCGATGCCCGCCGCGTACGCCTCGGCGTCGACGAAGAGCGTCGTCCGCAGCGCGATGACGAGGTGGCCCACGCCGCCCTCGATCCGACCGTGGGCATCGGCGCCCTGGCCGGCGGGGGATCCGGTCAGGACCCCCGCGAGCACGTCGATCATGAGCGCCAGCGCGAGCCCCTTGTGGCCGCCGGTCGGCGCGAGCAGCCCCGCGGCCAGCGCACGCCCTGCGTCCGTCGTCGGCTGCCCCTGCTCGTCGAGCGCCCATCCCTCGGGGATCGGGCGTCCCTCCGCGGCGGCCAGGCGGATGCGGCCGAGCGCGGTCTGGCTCATCGCCATGTCGAGGACGAGCGGCGGATGCGGCGCGGCGCGCGGCGCCGCGATGGCGAGCGGGTTGTTGCCCAGCAGCGGCGACGCGATCCCCGGCGGCGCCATGATCGGCTGCGCGTTCGTCATCACGATCCCGACGAGCCCGGCCTCCGCGATCCGCTCGGCGTAGAGGCCGGCCATGCCGAAGTGGTGGCTGTCGCGCACGCCGACGACGGCCATGCCGTGCTCGCCGGCCAGCTCGGCGGCGAGGTCGCACGCGAGCATCGTCGGGACATAGCCGTAGCCGCCGTCGGCATCGACGAGCGCGCTCGCCCCCTCGCGGCGCAGCACGCGCACGTCGGGCGCGGCGCGCACGTCGCCCGCGGCGACGGACCCGGCGTACTGGATCAGGCGCAGGATCCCGTGGCCGGGCATGCCGCGCAGCTCGGCGGCGACGAGGCAGTCGGCGGTCAGCGCCGCGTCCTCCTCGGGCATCCCGATCGCCTGCAACACGCGGGTCGCGAACGGCCCGACGACCGCGGGGTCCATCAGGCGCGCGTCATCCGGGCCGGGCGCAGGACCGTCGCCGCGGCGAGCGCCACGAGGACCGCCACGACGAGCACCGCCGGCCAGGAGCCGATGGCGTGGCCGAGCGGATGGGAGATCACGAACAGCGCGAGCGCCACGACGAGCAGCACGGCGGTCGGGCCCTTGCCCGCGATCGGCGCCGCGATGCGCGCGCACCAGAGGCCGCCGGCGACGAGCACCAGGCCGCCCAGCGCGCGGACGCCGGTGAGCTCGGCGACGCCGAACGCGACGAGGAACGTCAGCGCGGCGACGAGGGGCAGGGCGCGGCGGGCGTCCATGCGCCGCACCGTAGCCGGTGGGCTTGACATGCGAGCATTAGTGAGCACATACTCACCTTAGTAAGCATCTACTCACTTACAGCGAAGGGAGCCCACCCCGGATGTCCTCCGCCTCGCGCAGCCGCCCCGGCTGGACCCTCGCGATCGTGTCGATCGCCCTCTTCATGACCGCTCTCGACAACCTCGTCGTGGGCGTCGCCCTCCCCTCGATCCGAGCCGATCTCAACGGCTCCATCGAGACCCTCGAATGGACCGTCAACAGCTACACGCTCGCGTTCGCCGTGTTCCTGCTGACCGGCGCCGCGCTCGGCGACCGCTTCGGCCGCAAGCGCATGTTCATCGTCGGCCTCGGGATCTTCACGCTCGCCAGCGCTGCGTCCGCGCTCGCGCCGAGCATCGAGGCGCTCATCGCCGCCCGCGCCGTGCAGGGCTTCGGCGCCGCCATCGTCACCCCGCTCACGCTCACGCTGCTGAGCGAGGCGGTGCCCGCCCAGAAGCGCGGTCTCGCGCTCGGCGTCTGGGCCGGTGTCACCGGTCTCGGCGTCGCGATGGGCCCGCTCGTCGGCGGCGCCGTCGTCGAGGGCATCTCGTGGCACTGGATCTTCTGGCTCAACGTGCCGATCGGTCTCGCGCTGCTGCCGCTCGCGTTCCGGCTGCTCACCGAGTCGTACGGCCCGAACGAGCGCCTCGACCTCGCCGGCCTCGGGCTGGCGGGCACCGGGCTGCTCGGCCTGACCTTCGGGATCGTCCGCGCCAACGCCCTCGGCTGGACGAGCGCCACGGTGCTCGCCAGCCTGACCGCCGGCGTCGTCCTGCTCGTCGCGTTCCTCGCGTGGGAGCGCCACACGCCGCAGCCGATGCTGCCGCCGCGGTTCTTCCGCTCGCGCGGCTTCTCCGCCACGAACGCCGCGTCCTTCGCGATGTTCTTCGGGACGTTCGGCTCCGTGTTCCTGCTCAGCCAGTTCTTCCAGATCGCACAGGGCCTCGGCCCGCTGGAGGCCGGGGCGCGCACGCTGCCGTGGACGGCGATGCCGATGCTCGTCGCGCCGATCGCCGGCATCCTGAGCGACCGGATCGGCCCGCGCCCGCTCATGGTCGCCGGCCTGGCGCTGCAGTCCGTCGCGATCTTCTGGCTCGGAGGGACGAGCGCACCCGACACGCCCTACGGCGAGCTCATCGTGCCGCTCGCGATGGCGGGGCTCGGGATGGCGCTCGTCTTCGCCCCCAGCGCGAACGCGGTGCTGTCGTCCGTCCGCCAGACCGAGACGGGCCAGGCGTCGGGCGCGACCAACGCGATCCGCGAGGTCGGCGGCGTCATGGGCGTCGCGGTGCTCGCCGGGGTCTTCGCCGCCAACGGCGGCTACACGGACCCGCAGGCGTTCACCGACGGCGTGAGCGCCGCGCTGCCGATCGGCGCGGCCGTCCTTGCCGCGGGTGCCCTGGCGGCCCTGCTGGTGCCGGGGCGCCGGCGGGCCGAGGCCCCGGCGGTGGAGGAGCGGGAGGCGATGGCCGCGAGCGCGGCCTGACTCCGGCGGAGCGGGACGCGGCGTAGATTCCTGCGCCGTGTCCCGCCTCCCGCTCGACGACCTGAAGGTCCTGGACCTCACCGCGGCCCGCGCAGGACCGCAGTGCGTCCGCCAGCTGTCCGACTGGGGCGCGGACGTGATCCGCGTCGAGCCGCCGGACCGCCGCCCCACCGACATGGGCGACCGGCGCAACTCGGACTTCCAGAACCTCCACCGCAACAAGCGCTCGCTGACGCTCGACCTCAAGTCCGACGCCGGGCGGGAGCTGTTCCTGCGCCTCGCGGAGCGCGCCGACGTCGTCGTGGAGAACATGCGCCCGGCGGTCAAGCACCGCCTCGGCGTCGACTACGAGGCGGTCCGCGCGGTGAACCCCCGGATCGTGTACGCGTCGATCTCGGCGTTCGGGCAGGACGGGCCCGGCTCCCAGCGCGGCGGCGTCGACCAGATCGCGCAGGGCATGGGCGGGCTCATGAGCGTGACCGGCGCCCCCGACGGCGAGCCCGTGCGGGCGGGGTACGCGGTGACCGACCTCGCCGCGGGCCTGCACGCCGCGGTCGGCATCCTCGTCGCGCTGCGCGACCGCGACCGCACCGGCGAGGGAGCCTGGGTGCGCACGTCGCTGCTCGAGGCGGCGATCGGCCTGCTGGACTTCCAGGCCGCCCGCTACACGGTCGAGGGCGTCGTCCCGCCCCGGGTCGGCAACCACCACCCCACGCTCGTCCCGATGGGGACGTTCGCGACGGCGGACGGGCACGTGAACATCGCCGCGATCGACGGCCGCATCTGGCTCGAGCTGACGCGCGTGCTCGACCTCCCGGAGCTGCTCGAGGATCCGCGCTTCGCGACCGTCGACCTGCGCATGGACCAGCGCGACGAGATCAACGCGCTCGTCGCCGCGCGGCTGCGCACGCGCACGACCGCGGACTGGATCGCCGACCTGGAGGCCGCGGGCGTCCCCGCGGGGCCGGTCAACGACGTCGGCGAGGTCTTCGCCGACGCGCAGGTCCAGCACCTGGAGATGGTCCAGCCGGTCGAGCATCCCGAGATGGGCGAGCTGCGCCTCATCGCCAACGCCGCGACGCTGGCCGGCCTGCCGCGCACGCTGCGCACCGCGGCGCCGGCGGCGGGCGAGCACACGGAGGAGATCCTCGGCGAGCTGGGCCTCTCCCCCGGCGACATCGCGCGCTATCGCGACGAAGGGGCGTTCTGATGCCCGAGCACCTGCAGGTCGCCGACGACGGCGCGATCACCTGGCTGACGTTCGACCACGTCGCGCGCCGCAACGCGCTGACGATCGCGATGTGCCGCTCGCTGCTCGCCGAGCTCGAGCGCATCGAGCGCGATCCCGAGGTCCACGTCGTCGTGCTGCGCGGGGCCGGCGACGACGCGTTCATGTCCGGTGCCGACATCTCCGAGCAGGACGACCCGGAGGCCCCGAAGGCCATCACGGCCTGGTACGCGGCGCTGGCCGCGATGACGAAGCCGGTGATCGCGATGGTCCACGGGTTCTGCCTCGGCGGCGGGCTGGCCACCGCGCTGGAGGCGGACCTGCGGATCGCGGCGGAGGGCAGCCTCTTCGGGATCCCGGCCGCACGGCTCGGCGTCGGCTATCCGTTCGACGGCGTGCAGCGGCTCGTGGGCCTCGTCGGCCCCGCGGTCGCCGCGGACATCCTCTACACCGGCCGGCGGCTGTCGGCCGAGGAGGCGCTGGCGGCCGGGCTGGTGCAGGAGCTGCTCCCGCGCGCGGACCTCGAGGGCCGCGTCGCCGAGCTCGCGGCGACGATCGCGGGCAACGCCCCGCTGACGATCCGCGCGGCGAAGGCGGCGATCCGCGGCCGCGACCGCGACGCGGTCGCGCGACTCGTGGCCGAGTGCCGGGCATCGGAGGACCTCGCCGAGGGCCGCCGCGCGTTCTTCGAGAAGCGCCCGCCCGTGTTCCGCGGCCGGTAGCGGATAGCGTCGCGCGCATGGATCTGCAACTCACGGGCCGCCGCGCGATCGTGACCGGCGCGAGCCGCGGGATCGGGCTCGCCACCGCGCGCGCCCTCGCCGCCGAGGGCGCCGACGTCGCGATCGTCGCGCGTGACCAGGACGCGCTCGACAAGGCCGCCGAGCGCCTCAGCACCGACAGCGGGCGCACGATCGTCCCCGTCGCCGCCGACACCGGCGACGACGACTCGGTCACCGCCATGGTCGCGCAGGTCGTCGACCGCCTCGGCGGCGTCGACGTCCTCGTCAACTGCGCCGCCCGCCCGAACACCGGCCAGCTCACCGACGACGCGCTGGAGCTGGAGATCAACGTGAAGGTCCGCGGCTACCTGCGCTGCATCCGCGCGGTCGCGCCGCACATGGCCGCGGGGGGCTGGGGCTCGATCGTCAACGTCGCCGGCGTCGCGGCCCGCCGGACCGGCTCGGTCACCGGCACGATCCGCAACGTCGCCGTCGCGGCGCTCACGAAGAACCTGTCCGACGAGCTCGGGCCGCAGGGCATCAACGTCAACGTCGTGCACCCCGCGCTGACCATCACCGAGGTCATGCCCCCGGTCGTGACCAAGGTCGCGGAGGCGAAGGGCATCTCGATCGAGGACGCCGCCGCGGAGCTCGGCAAGGACGTCTCGATCGGGCGGATCATGACCGCCGACGAGGTCGCGACGGTGATCTGCTTCCTGGCGAGCCCCCGGGCCGTCGCCATCAACGGCGACCCGGTCCTCGCGAGCGGCGGGTCGAAGGGCTCGGTCTACTACTGACGGGCGCCGTGGCGCAGGCCGTCGACGATGATCCGGATCAGCGTCTCGGCCTGCGTCCGCCAGCCCTCGCCGTCGCCGAGGTTCCAGATGCAGCCCATCGCGCGCAGGACGTCTTCGGGCTCGACGTCGGCCCGCAGGGTCCCGGCCTCCACCCCGGCCTCCAGCAGCCCGCCGATCGCGCCCGTGATCTGCGTGCGCGTCTGTGAGTAGAGGTCCGTCTTGGCGTTGACGGCCTTCAGCGCGCCGGCCATCCCGCGCTTCGCCGCCGCGTAGGTCACGAAGCGGTCCATCCACTCGGCGAGCGCGACGTCCGGCGGATTGCTGTCGAGCAGCTCGGACGCGGCGTCGCAGAGGTGCGCGACCTCCGTGCGGTACGCCGCCTCGACGAGCGAGTCCCGGTTGGGGAAGTTGCGGTACAGCGTCCCGATGCCCACGCCCGCGCGGGCGGCGACGGCCTCGAGGGACACGTCGGTGCCCTCCTCGGCGAACAGCTCTGCGGCGGCCTGCAACAGGGCCTCGCGGTTGCGCCGGGCGTCGGCGCGCATGGGACGTGCGGTGGTGTCGGTCATGGCTAAGCGGAGGGTTCCTCCACTTGCTGCTACCTTCCGGGTTCAAGCGGAGGCTTGCTCCGCTTCACAGAATACACCCCGCAAGGGAGAGCACATGGCATCGAAGGTCTGGTTCATCACCGGCACCTCCAAGGGCTTCGGGCGCGTCTGGGCCGAGGCGGCGCTCGAGCGCGGCGACAAGGTCGCCGCCACCGCTCGCGACGTCAGCACGCTGGGCGATCTCGTCGCCCGCTACGGCGACGTCGTCCTGCCGATCGCCCTCGACGTGACCGATCACGACGCCGACTACGCCGCCGTCGCCGAGGCGCACGACCACTTCGGGCAGCTGGACGTCGTCGTCAACAACGCCGGCTACGGCCTCTTCGGCACGATCGAGGAGGTCTCCGACGAGCAGGCGCGCGCACAGATCGAGACGAACCTCTTCGGCGCGCTCTGGATCACGAAGGCGGCGCTGCCGTACATGCGCGAGCAGCGCTCCGGCCACATCATCCAGGTGTCGTCGATCGGGGGCGTGAACGCGTTCCCGACGCTCGGCATGTACCACGCCTCGAAGTGGGGGCTGGAGGCGTTCAGCCAGTCGCTGGCGGCGGAGGTCGCGGGCTTCGGGATCAAGGTGACGATCATCGAGCCGGGCGGCTACAGCACCGACTGGGCCGGCCCGTCGTCCGTGCAGGCGGAGCGGATGCCCGCCTACGAGGAGGTCTGGGACGCGCGCACGAAGGCGTTCGCCGCCCGGTCGGCCGAGCGCGGCACGCCCGAGGCGACCGGCGCCGCGGTCCTCGAGCTCGTCGACGCGGAGAACCCGCCGCTGCGCGTCTTCTTCGGCAGCGGAGGCCTCGGCATGACGCGCGCGGAGTACGAGAGCCGCATCGCGCTGTGGGAGGAGTGGGACGCGCTGGCGCAGCGCGCGCAGGGATGAGCGACGGTCCGGTCCTAGCCGGGCGCCGGCATGTGGGCCAGGTACCCGCCGTCGACGTTGTAGAGCTGGCCGGTGATGTACGCCGCCTCGCGTGAGGCGAGGTAGCAGATGAGGTCCGCCACGTCCTCCGGCTCGCCCACGCGGCCGAGCAGGACGTGCGGCAGGACCGCCTCCATGAGCCCGGTGTTGTGACGGATCCGGGTGGACCCGATGAGGCCGGGCGCGACGGCGTTGCAGCGGATGCCGTCGCGCCCGCACTGGGTCGCGACCATCCGCGTGATCGCGATGATCGCGGCCTTCGAGGCGGCGTAGGCGCTGCCGATGTTCGCGCCGACGATCGCCTGCTGCGAGCTGATGTTCACGATCGAGCCGCCCCCGGCCGCCCGCAGGTGCGGGATCGCGTGCTTGCAGGCGAGGGCGAAGCCGAGCGCGTTGACGTCCATCATCTCGCGCCAGCCGTCGACGTCCATCGTCTCGATCGTCGTGTCGGCGGCCATCGCCTCCGGCGTGCGCAGCGCGGCGTTGTTCACGAGCACGTCGAGACGCCCGAGGCCGTCCACCGTCTCGGCGATGAGGCGCTCGACATCGTCCGGCTTGCCGAGGTCGAAGCCGATCGCGGTCGCTCCGATCTCGTCCGCGACCGCCTGCGCGCCCGCCGGATCGATGTCGGCCACGACGACCCGCGCGCCCTCGGCCGACGAGCTTGCGGCACGTCGCCGACCCGATGCCGCCCGCGCCGCCGGTGACGATGGCGACCTCCCCGTCGAAGCGCGCGCTCACGCCGCGGGGGGCGTCGCCGCCCAGGGCTCGGGGGTCAGCTGGAACGTCCGCGCGACGTACGAGACGAGGTGGTAGTAGCCGACCATGAAGACGAGCTCCACGATCTGGGCCTCGTCGTAGCGCTCGCGCAGCCGCGCCCACGTCTCGTCGGTCACCGTCGCGGTCGCGTGCATCTCGTCGCAGACCTGCGCGATGAGCGCGTGGGCCGGGTCCTCGAAGTCGCCCGGCTCGCCGCTCCACGTCGCCTGCAGCCACTCGTCCCCGAGGCCCAGCGGACCCGCGAGGAGCTCGGCGTGGATGCCCCACTCGTAGCCGTTGTCGCAGAGCGCCGCGACGCGGTGGATGACGACCTCGCGCTCGGGCGCGGACAGCGTCGTCGCCGCGCGCAGCGTGTCGCCCATGTGCTTGAGCGTCCCGAGCATCGCCGGGTTGTGGGCGATCGTGAGGTAGATCGCGGGCGAGGTGTCGACCCCCGCGGGGCCCTTCGCCATCGTGTCGAGGACCGCCTGGACCTCGGGCGTCGGGGTGACGTTCGCGAGCCGTTGCATCGCCGGGACCCTAGAGCGCGGCGCGCCGCCAGACGTCGAGCACCATGAGCGTCTTCGTGCCGGTGACCCGGCCGCTGCGGCGCAGCAGGTCGATGACCCGCGTGAGGTCGGCGAGGTTCTGCACGCGGATGAGCACGAGCGCGTCCGGGTCGCCCGCCGTCGTGTAGACGGCCTCGACCTCCGGGATGCCGGCGGAGACGCCGGCGATGTCCGCGACCTTCGTCGTCCCGGCGAAGCGCAGCTCGCAGAACGCCTGCAGCGGGCGCCCCAGCTGCGCGTGGTCGACGACCGCCGTGTAGCCGGCGATGACGCCGAGGGACTCGAGGCGGTCGACGCGCCGCTTCACGGCGGGCGCCGAGAGCGCGACCCGCTCGCCGATGTCGGAGAGGGTCCGCCGCGCGTCCTCGGTCAGCAGCCCGATGATGGCGTGGTCGACGTCGTCCAGGTCAGGCACGCAAGGATCGTAAGCGAGAACGGCTCGAAATGGCGATCCGTTGCGTCCTGGAGGCGTCGGAGCGGCAGGTTGTGGAGGCTGGTCTCGGTGGACTCCCTGGTCGCGACGACCCCACCCGCGAACTCGCTCGACGTGCTCGACGCGGTGCAGCGCCGCGTGCTCTGGCTCGCGACGAGCATCGTGCACCACGCCAACCGCGTCCGCAGCACGCCCTCGGGCGTGAAGGTCGGCGGCCATCAGGCCTCGTCGGCCTCGATGGTCAGCATCATGTCGGCGCTCTACTTCGAGCATCTCCGGGCGCCCGACCGCGTCTCGGTGAAGCCGCACGCCGCGCCCGTCCTGCACGCGATCAACTACCTCCTCGGCCGGCTCGACCCCGCGTACCTGACCGAGCTGCGCGCGTTCGGTGGCCTGCAGAGCTACCCGAGCCGCGCGAAGGACCCCGACCCCGTCGACTTCTCGACCGGCTCCGTGGGGATCGGGGCCACCGCGACGCTGTGGAGCGCGCTCGCCCACCGCTACGTCGCCGGCCACTTCGAGGTCCCGCAGGGCGGGCGCCACGTCGCGCTGCTGGGCGACGCCGAGCTCGACGAGGGGGCGATCTGGGAGGCGCTCGTCGATCCGGTCGTCCCGAGCCTCGGCGAGGTGCTGTGGATCGTCGACCTCAACCGGCAGTCGCTCGACCGGGTCGTGCCCGACGTCGCGGCCGGTCGCATCGGCGCGATGTTCGAGGCCGCCGGCTGGCAGACGATCACCGTGAAGTACGGGCGCCTGCTGCGCGAGCTGTTCGCGCGCGACGGCGGCGAGGCGCTGCGCGAGCGCATCGACGCGATGCCCAACCCCGAGTACCAGCGACTGCTGCGCAGCCCGGCCGCGGAGCTGCGCGAGCGCCTGCCGGGCGACGGCGCGACCGCGCACGACGTCCGGCGCATCGTCGCCGACCTCGAGGACGCCGAGCTCATCGCCGCGATCCGCGATCTCGGCGGGCACGACCTCGCAGACCTGCGCGAGGCGTTCGCGCGCGCGGACAGCGACCACGCCCGGCCGACGATCATCTTCGCCTACACGATCAAGGCCTGGAGCCTCGCGACGGAGGGGCATCCGGCGAACCACTCCGCGCTGCTCAGCGAGCCGCAGTGGCGCGCGCTGGCCGGCGAGACCGGCGCCGACGCCGACGACCCGTGGGCGCGGTTCGACCCGGGGTCGCCGGAGGACGAGATGTGCCGCGACGCGGCCGAGCGCCTGGAGCGGCCCGAGCCGCCCTCGCGGCGCCCGCCGCGCGTGCCGCAGGACGTCGGGCGCGAGCACGTCGGGAAGGCCTCGACGCAGCAGGCGTTCGGGCGCTTCTTCGCCGACCTCGCCCACGCCGCACCCGAGGTCGCCGAGCACGTCGTGACGGTCAGCCCGGACGTCGCGTCGTCGACGAACCTCGGCGGCTGGATCAACCGCGTCGGCGTCTGGCACCCCGGCGAGCGGGTCGACTGGTTCGGCGACGACAGCGACACGCTCGTGCGCTGGCGCGAGTCCGAGCACGGCCGCCACATCGAGCTCGGCATCGCAGAGGGCAACCTCGTGGGGCTGCTCGGCGAGCTCGGCGCGACGTGGTCGCGCGACGGCCAGCCGCTGCTGCCGATCGGGACGATGTACGACCCGTTCCTCGCGCGCGCGCTCGAGCCGTGGACGTTCGGGATCTACGCGGGCGGGCAGTCGATCCTCGTCGGCACCCCGTCCGGGGTCACGCTCGCGCCGGAGGGCGGCGCGCACCAGTCGATCATCACGCCGTCGATCGGGCTGGAGACGCCGCGCTGCATCGCGTGGGAGCCGGCGTTCGGGCAGGACCTGGAGTGGGCGCTGCTCGACGCGCTCGGGCGGCTCGGCACGCCGGACGGCACCTCGGCCTACCTGCGCCTGAGCACCCGGCCGATCGACCAGTCGCTCGCCGCGGTCCCCTCCGACCCCGCGGGGCGCGCGCGCCGGCGCGAGCACGTGCTGGCCGGCGGCTACCTGGTGCGCGCGGCGAAGGGCACGCCCGCCGTGACGCTCGCCGCGGCCGGGGCGATCGTCCCCGAGGCGCTCGCCGCCGCCGGCGAGCTCGAGGCGGCCGGCGTCGCGACGGACGTCGTCGTCCTCACCTCGGCCGACCTGGTGTTCCGCGCCGTGCAGGCGCGGCAGGGGCTGCACGACGGCCCCGACGCGATCCTCGACGTCCTGCTGCCCGCCGAGCGGACGGCGCCGATCGTGACGGTGCTCGACGGGCACCCGCACACGCTGGCGTTCCTCGCGGCGGTGGGCGGCGCGCCGATCGCGTCGCTGGGCACGACGGACTTCGGCCAGTCCGGCGACGTCGACGACCTCTACCGCTACGCGGGGATCGACGTCGACACGATCGTCGGCGCGGCCGCGGACCTCGCGGGCTGAGGGGTCAGGGCGCTGAGGCGCTCCGCGCCGCCGTCGGCGGGGCGCGAGGCCGGGCACGAACTGCTCATCGAGGACTTGAGTGGGAGCGGCGTGGCGACCGGAGTGGAGCTCACTGACCCGCGGGTGGAGTTTTGCTCGCGTACCGAGCAATAGCTCACCCGAGCCGCCGCGCCGACCCGTCGAGCCGCCCGCGCCGGCGCCGCACCCGCCCGATCCGCCCTCGATGGGCAGTCCGAGCACGGCCCCGCCCGTCGAGCGCGCGGAGCGGAGCTCAGCCCAGCCACTCCAGCCACGCCCCACCCGGGTGGCCGAGGGCGAGCACGTCGCGGGTCGCGCGGCCCTGCCGGTACGAGACCCGCTCGAGGACGCCGAACACGCCCTCCGTGCGGGCGCGCTCGAGCAGCCCGGCCGGCAGCGGTGCCCCGAGCACGCCACCCGTGGGACGGTCGCCCATCGGCACGAGCGGGTCCAGCGAGATCCAGTCGAGGTCGCGGCGCCGCCCCAGCTCGGCGAGCTCGTCGCGGAACCGCGCCTGCTGCTCCTCGGTGAAGAACACGTTGACGTACGCATCCAGCACGCAGGGATGCACGTCGGCCGGGAGGCCCGCGATCACCTCGGGCAGCGCGCGCAGCGCATCGGCGCGCACCGTCGCGACCGGGTGGGCGGCCGCGTAGTCGGCCGCCCGGTCGAACCGGGCCAGGGCCTCGGTGACCGGCGGTGTGCAGGCGCGCAGCCACGCGCGCACCGACGGATCGCCGACGTCGAGCGGCTCGGTGTCGACGCCGATGCGGATGGCCACCGGCGGCGGGGAGGCCGGGAGCGCGGGGGTCCGGCTGCCGCGGAGCGTCGTCTGCAGCGTCACCGGCGCGTTCGCCGCGCCGACCACGAGCGGGTCGCCGTCGTCGCGGTCGTAGCGGTAGGCGTAGGCGTCGAGGTGCAGCGCGAAGCCGGCGCCGGTCCCGATGTCGACGAGCGCCAGCGGCCGACCGGCGTCGGCGGCGACCGACGCGACGGCGGGCAGGAGGTGGGCGCAGCGGGCCGGCTCGCTCATCTGGTAGCGGTGCGACGCGGCCAGCGCGAGCAGCGCGTCGGCGCGTTCGGTGCAGAACGCGCGCAGCTCGGCGGCGAAGTCCGGCGGCACCGCAGGCTGCTCCTCCCCCGGCACGGGCAGGACGCGCGCGAGCGGCTCGGACCGCTCCCCGTCCAGGAGCGCCATCACCGCGGCGACGAACAGCAGCGCCGGCAGGCGATCGGGATCGATCCGCGCGGCCAGCGCCAGCAGCGCCGGGATCGTCACGCAGCGTGGCGAAGAGCGCCCCGGTCAGGCTCCACGACGCGGGCGCGCCGGCGCCCGACCACGCGGTGGCGAGCTGCGCGGCCTGCTCACGGACTGCGGTCTCGGCCGATGGGCTCACGGCCCCGCATCATTCACCAGCGGCCGATGCCCTCGCCTCCGACCGGGTCCTGGTCGGGCACCGGCAACGCGCGGATCCGCTCGCGCGCGGCGTCGTCGGCCTCGCGCAGCAGGTCGTAGCGCTCCTGGCCGGCGGGGTAGGCGCCGACGACGGTGAAGCCGTCGCGGGCCGCCGCGCGGCGGTGGCCGGTCCCTGCCGGGAGGACGAGCACGTCGCCCTCCCCCACGTCGAACGACTCCCCCTGCGGGCCGCCGAGCTCGAGGGTCGCGCTCCCGGCGACGACCGCGAGCACCTCGTGCGAGGTCGAGTGGAAGTGGTGGAAGTCGAAGACGCCGTCGGTCCACGCGCCGCCCCAGCCGTGATCGGCGAGCACGCGCTCGATGTCCCCCACGGGCACGCCGCGGTAGATCAGCACCGGGAACCGGGGGTGGTTGGGGATCGCCCCGTCGCCGGTCGGCGCGACCCAGGTCTCGAGCTGCATCAGCGCAGCACGGAACCCGTGATCGCCGGCTGCCCGGCGCCCAGGAAGAAGATGCCGGGCAGGCCGCGCGTCTCGAACCCCTCGCTCGGGTTGCGCTCGAGCACGCTGTCGGTGATCGCGACCGTGCCGGTGCGGTCGTTGCTCACGAAGAACACGGCGCCACCGCCCTCGGCCGCGCGGTTGCCGGTCAGCCGGCTGCCGGTGATGCTGAGCGTCATGCGGTTGCCGTCGTTGTAGATGGCGCCGCCGCTGCCGCCGCCGGGCGTGCCGCCGCGGGCGGGGTTCGCGCCGCTGCCGATCGCGCGGTTGCCGCTGAAGCGGCTGCGCGTGACGTTCCACGACACGCCGATGCTGCTCAGCGCCCCGCCGTTGCTGCAGACGTTGCCGGTGAAGCGGCTGTCGGCGACCTCCACCGGGAGGCCCTGGTACTGCGAGAGCGCGCGGACCGCGCCGCCGCCGATGTCGGGGCCCTGGGGATCGCAGCGGTTGCCGGTGAACGTCGCGCGCTCGATGCGCAGCCGCCCGCCGCGGACGAAGATCGCCCCGCCGCCGCCCCCGTCGACCTTCTCGCCGGTCGAGTTGCCCTTGGCGAAGGCGATGTCGCGCACGACCAGCCGCGGCGTCGCCTGGTCCTGGCAGTGCGGGGTCGCCCACACGAGCGAGCGGTCGCACGTGTTCATGTAGAGGATCCGACGGCGCCCCTGGCCGCTGAGGGTGACCTTGCCGCCGCCGTCCAGGACGACGTCCGATCGCGTGTTGAGCACCTTGGCCGTCGCGCGCATCCGGATCGTCACGGGACGCCGCCCGCACGAGAACCGGATCGTCCCCCCGGCCCGCACCGCGGCCACGACGGCCGCCGACGTGCAACTGCGCGCCGTGCCCTTGCCGACCGTCCGCGCCTGGGAGGTCTCGGCCCCGGCCGCAAGCGTGAGCAGGCACGCCGCGACGACCACACCACATCGCCTCATCGGGCGATGGTAGGCGGGGTGACGCGGACGTAGGATCGGCCAAGTGTCCAAGTACGTGCTGGATCACCACCTCGAAGGTGAGGGCGCGCGGCTGGCCCTGATGTCCCAGCTGCTGGACCCGATGCATCGCCGGCACGTCGAGGCGCTCGGCGTCGGTCCGGGCGATCGCACGCTGGAGGTCGGCTGCGGCAACGGCTCGATCTCCGCCTGGCTCGCGGAGCGCGTCGGCCCCGGCGGCCGGGCCGTCGCCGTCGACCTGGACCTCTCCCTCGTCGCCGCGCGCGCCCCCGGGCTCGAGCTGCGGCAGGCCGACATCGTCGCCGGCCCGGTCGATCCCGGGACCTTCGACCTCGTGACGGCGCGGGCGGTCCTGCACCACGTCGCCGACGCGGACGCGGCGATCCGCAATCTGGTCGCCGGCCTCGCGCCGGGCGGCGCGATCCTGCTGATCGAGCCGGACTTCCTGCCCGTCAGCGTCGCCGAGCCGCCCGACGTCCGTGCGTTCTGGGACGGCTGGCTCGCCTGGTCGCGCGACCAGGGGATCGACTACCACGTGGGCCGGGCACTCGCCCCGCGCCTCGCGTCGCTGGGCCTCGTGGACGTCGCGGGCACGGCCGAGACCGCCGTCTACAACGGCGCCTCGCCGTGGGCGGACTACTGGACGGACACGATCGTCGAGCTCCGCGACGGGCTCGTGGCCTCCGGGAGGCTCGACGACCGCCTGATCGACGCCTTCCTCGCCCACTGCGCCGACCCGGCCTGGTGGACGCAGACGATCGCGTTCACCGCCGTCCACGCTCGCGCCGGCGGCGGCTGATGTCGAGCTCGGCCGGGACCCTGGTGTCCCTCAACGTCGGCATGCCGCGGGACGTGTCGTGGCAGGGGAGGACCGTCTTCACCGGCGTGTTCAAGGACCCCGTCACCGGTCCGCGCCGCGTGCGCAGGCTCAACGTCGACGGTGACGGACAGGGCGATCTCGGGGGACACGGCGGCGAGCAGCGCGCCGTGTTCGTCTACCAGCTCGACTCCTACCGGTACTGGGAACGCGAGCTCGGACGCACGGACCTCGCCCCCGGGCAGTTCGGCGAGAACTTCACGGTCGAAGGCCTCGCCGACGCCGACGTGTGCATCGGCGACCGCTACGCCATCGGCACCGCCGTCTTCGAGGTCACGCAACCGCGCGTCACGTGCTACCGCGTCGGGATCCGCATGAACGACCCGCGGATCCCCGCGCTGCTCGTCTCGCACCACCGGCCCGGCTTCTACTTCCGCGTGCTCGAGGAGGGCGACGTCGAGGCGGGCGACGACATCGTCAAGGTCGCCTCCGGGCCCGAGGAGATGGCGGTCGCCGACGTCGACGCGCTGCTCTACCTCCCCGGGCACACGCGTCAGCAGCTCCTCCGGGCCCTGCGGATCCCGGCCCTCAGCCCCGGCTGGCAGTCGTCGTTCCGAGCGCTGCTGGACGGAGAGCAGGGCAGCGGCAACGCGGGCCTCGCGGTGACGAGCCCGCCGCCCGCCTGGCCCGGCTTCCGCCGGCTGACGGTCACCGCGATCACACCGGAGAGCGACTCGGTCGTCTCGATCCGCCTGGAGGACCCCGAGGGCGCGCGGGTGCCCGCCCCGCGGCCGGGCCAGTACCTCACGCTGCGCGTCCAGCCCGACGAGGACGCACGGCCGCTGCTGCGCAACTACTCCCTCTCCGGACCGCCGGACGGCGGCTTCTACCGGATCACCGTCAAGCGCGAGCGCGACGGCGCCGCCAGCGGCTTCCTGCACACCCGGCTCGCCGTCGGCGACGGGCTCGACGTCGCGGCGCCGCGCGGCACCTTCCTCCTGGATCGGTCGGATGCGCCCGTGCTGCTGCTCAGCGCCGGGATCGGCGCCACCCCCGTGCTCGCCATGCTCCAGGCGCTCGTCGAGGAGCACTCCGATCGGGAGATCTGGTGGCTGCACGGCGCGCGCAACGGTCGCGAGCACCCGTTCGCCGCCGAGGCCAGGGCGCTCGTCGACGCGCTCCCGAACGCATCCGCCCGCGTGCTCTACAGCCGTCCCGGGCCGGATGACGTCGAGGGCCGCGACTACGACGGCGTGGGCCGTCTGAGCGCGTCGGCGCTCGCCGAGCTCGACCCACCCCACGACGCCGAGGCGTACATCTGCGGGCCCACGCCCTTCATGGACGAGCTCAGCGCCGCCCTCGCGGCGGCGGGACTCGACGCATCACGGATCCACACCGAGCCCTTCGGGCCCGCTCCGGGGCTGACGCCGGGCATCGCGGCGACGCCCGCACGGCCACCGCACCCGCCGGCCGGCGAGCCCGGGAGTGGCCCGACGATCGAGTTCGCCCGCAGCGGGCTCGCCATCCCGTGGAGCGGCGAGTACACGAGCCTGCTCGAGCTCGCCGAGGCCTGCGACGTGCCCGTCCGCTGGTCGTGCCGCACCGGCGTCTGCCACAACTGCGAGACGACGCTCATCGCCGGCGATCTCGACTACAGCCCCGACCCTGTCGAACCGCCCGCGGACGGGAGCGCGCTCATCTGCTGCTCCCAGCCGCGCGACGACGTCGTGCTCGACCTGTGACCGGCGCTAGCCGCGTTCGTCGAGGAACGCACGCACGGCGGCATTGAACTCGTCCGGCGCTTCGACGTTGCAGACGTGACCGACCCCGGGCAGCACGACGAGCCTCGAGCCCGGGATCGAGGCCTGCAGCGCCTCGGCGATCGCGAGCGGCGCTCGGACATCCCCGTCGCCGTACACCAGCAACGTGGGAACGTCGATGCCCGGCAGCACGTCGCGGACGTCCTCGGCGGAGGCTCGCGCCATGGCCCGGAACCCAGCCGGGTGGAAGGCGCGCATGCTGGCGTCGAAGCGCTTCGCCGTGTCGGACGGCACCGCGCTGAAGAACATCGTCGGCGACAACGCCGCCACGAACTCCTCCGGCGTGCCATCCGCCAGGACCAGTGCCTGGCGAAGACGCTGCTCGGCCACGTCGGCCGGCAGCGATCCCGCCCAGCCCGCATACGCGGACGCCAGGACCAGCCGATCCGCGACGCCGGAGTGTCGCCGCTGAAGCGCCAGCGCGAGGATGCCACCGAACGACAGCCCGACGACGCACGGGCGCCGCAGCTCCAGCCGAGCCAGGAATCCGGCGAGGCAGTCGGCGTAGTCGTCGAGACCGAATCGCTCGGGCGGATCGCTCGAGCTCCCCGCGCCGGGAGCGTCCCAGGCGACGACGGTGAACTCGTCGGACAGCTCATCGAGCTGGCCCCGCCACGTCGTCGGCCCGTCCCCGACGTAA
Organism: uncultured Pseudomonadota bacterium; assembly: GCA_963709335.1. Classification (GTDB taxonomy): domain Bacteria; phylum Pseudomonadota; class Gammaproteobacteria; order Burkholderiales; family Casimicrobiaceae; genus VBCG01. The sequence goes on along the minus strand of CAVPWB010000014.1, from coordinate 1,112,853 downwards.
CCGTGCAGCAGCACCAGCGCAGGTCCGGCTCCCGCGCGTTCGTACCCGATCTGCAGCCCGTCGACCTCGACCGTCTCCACGGCACTAGGCGGCGGGCTGGTAGTTCAGGTAGACGACGCCGTTGGGATAGGCCTCGGTCCCGGCGAGCGCGAGCTTGGCCGGCGCGTCGCCGTCGGGGAACAGGCGCAGCCCGCCGCCGAGGGTCAGCGGGTACATGAAGAGGTGCAGCCCGTCGACCAGACCGTCGGCGATCATCGCCCGCACGAGCTGGATGCTCCCGCTCACGTACAGGTCGCCGTCGGCCTCGTCCTTGAGCTTGCGGATCGCCGCGGCGTCGTACGCGCCGACGACCTCGGAGTTCCGCCACGTCGGGTTCGTGAGCGTGCCGGACACGACGTACTTCGTCGTGTCGTTGAAGAACGGCGCGCCGGGGTCGTCCTCGACGGTCCGCGTCGACCACGCCGGCTCGAACATCTCGTAGGTGTTCCGGCCGAGCAGGATGCCGGTCGCCTGCGCGGTCACCGCGCCGATGCCTCGCCCATCTTCGGGTCGAAGCCGTACTCGAACGTCCACGACGGCGCGTCGACCACGCCGTCGACGGTGATGAACTCATGAACGTGGATGGCACCCATTGCTCACTCCTCCTGCGTCGATGTCGGGCTAGGGACGGTGCAGGCAAGCAGAACTCATCGGCCATGCTCGCCCGCGGCCTGCACGAGCAGGGCGATCTGCACGCGGTTGTCGACCTCGAGCTTGTCGAGGAGCCGCGAGACGTGGCCCTTGACCGTCGGGACGGAGAGGAAGAGCGTCGCGGCGATCTCGGCGTTGCCGAGACCGCGACCGACGGCCAGCGCCACGTCGCGCTCGCGCGGGCTGAGCGTCGCCAGCCGCTCGCGTGCCTGCTCCGTCCGCATGCCGGCGTCCGAGTCGCCCGCGACCATCGCGATCAGCCGGCGGGTCACCGCGGGCGACAGCATCCCGTCGCCCGCGTGGACGAGCTCGATCGCGCGGACGATCTCGGCGGGCGACGTCTCCTTGAGGAGGAACCCCGCGGCGCCGGCCTGCAGCGCGCGCAGCACGAGCTCGTCGGCATCGAAGGTGGTCAGCACGATCACGGCGGGCGGGTCGGGCTGCGCGACGAGCAGCCGGGTCGCCGCGATCCCGTCGACCTGCGGCATCCGGATGTCCATGAGGACGACGTCGGGCCGGTGGAGGTCGACGGCCCCGAGCACCTCGCGGCCGTCGGCGGCCTCGCCGACCACCTCGAGGCTCTCGGCGCCGGCGAGCATCATCCGCAGCCCCGAGCGCACGAGCGCGTCGTCGTCGACGAGCAGGACGCGGATCATCGCGGCAGCCTCGCGCGGAGGACGAAGGCGCCGGCGGGGTCGACGCCGGATTCGAGCTCGCCGCCGGCGAGCGTGACGCGCTCCGCGAGCCCGATCAGCCCGGTCCCCGCCCCGGGCAGCTGGGACGCCGCTGGGACGGCCACCGGTGCGAGGCTCCGGATCTCGACCTGCAGATCGCCGTCGGGCGCCAGGACGCTGAGCGTCACCGCGGCGCCCGGCGCGTGCTTGCGCGCGTTGGTCAGACCCTCCTGCGCGATGCGGTAGGCGGTGCGGCCGGCGGCGGCGTCCGGTGCCGCGTCGCCCAGGTCGATCTGCGCCGTGATCCGCATCCCGGCCCTCCGCGACTCCTCCACCAGGGCGGGGAGATCGGCGATCGTCGGCTGGGGCGGTTCCGTGAAGCTCTCGCCGCCGTCCTCGCGCAGCACGCCGATCACGCCGCGCAGGTCGTCGAGCGCGGCGCGCGCGCTGTCGCGGATGACGCTCGCCGCCTCTGCGATCTCCTCGGGCGGTGCGTCGGGGCGGAACTCGAGCGCGCCGGCGTGCACGGAGAGCAGCGACAGGCGGTGGGCGAGCACGTCGTGCATCTCGCGCGCGATGCGTCGCCGCTCGGCGGCGCGCGCCTCGTCCCCGGCGCGCTCCGCCTGGTCGCGCAGCGACCGCACGAGCGCGCGACGTGCACGTACGAAGAGCCCCCATCCGACCGCGACCGCGGCCATGAGCAGGCTGGCCCCGGCGTCGAACAGGTAGGTCGTGTCCGGCGGGTAGAGCACCGGATTCAGGAACGCCCATCCGATGGCGAGGCCGACGATGACGGCGAGGTCGCGACCGCGCGCCCTGATGGCCCCGTTGAAGGTCGCGATCACCAGCGCGCCCGAGGCCGTGAGGATCACGAGCGCGACCGCCCCGACGCCGATCCCGACGGCGCCCGGATGGCTCTTGCGCCAGTGGAGCGAGACGACCGTGGCGATCCCGACCACGACCGCGACGACGCGCAACCAGGTCGGATGCTCCTCCCACGTGTCCACCAGCGTCGCGGCGCCGACGACGGTCGCGAACACGTACATCGTCGCGTTCACGACGCGATCGCGACGACCCCGGGCCTCGGTCGGGGCCTCGACCACGACCCCGGGCAGCGCGTTGGTGAAGCGTGATGTCAGCTGACGCGCCATCGCTCGAGCCGAAGGCTAAGCGAGCGCGACGGGCGCGACCCCCTACCAAAGTCGCTGTCGGCCACCTTCGCGGGGTCCGGCGAGCACAGCCCGGGGACCGTGGTCGCGAGCCGGGCCCGCCGCGAGTCTGCGGACATGATCGAAGCCGAAGCAATCACGAAGCAGCTCGGTGGCCGGACGATCGTGTCCGACGTCACCTTCCGCTGCGAGCCGGGCACCGTCACGGGCTTCCTCGGCCCCAACGGCGCCGGCAAGACCACGACGATGCGGATGCTCGTCGGCCTGTCCGAGCCCGACACGGGCGAGGCGCGGATCCTCGGCGGTCGCTATCGCGACCTGCCCAACCCCGGACGGCGGGTCGGGATCCTGCTCGACGCGTCGGCGCAGCACGCCGGTCGTCGCGGCCGCGAGGCGCTCGCCGTCTCCGCGAGGACCATGGGCGTGCCGATGCAGCGCGTCGACGCGGTGCTGGAGCTCGTCGGCCTCGACGAGGCGGCGGCCCGGCGGCGCGTCGGCCAGTACTCGCTCGGCATGCGTCAGCGTCTCGGCCTGGCGCACGCGCTGCTCGGCGATCCCGAGGTCCTCATCCTCGACGAGCCCGCCAACGGGCTCGACCCCGAGGGGATGCGATGGATGCGCGGGCTGCTGCGCGACTTCGCCGACCGCGGCGGCACGGTGCTGCTGTCCTCGCACCTCCTGGCCGAGGTCGAGGCGGTCGCCGACCGGATGATGATCATCGGCGGTGGCCGGGTCCAGGCGCAGGGCACCCGCGCCGAGCTGCTCGCCGAGTCCGGGACCGTCGTCGAGGCCGCCGACCTGGTCGCGCTGGACACGGCGCTGCAGGGCGCCGGACTGACCATGCATCACCTCGACGGCGACCGTCGCCTCGTCGAGGCGCAGCCCGACGTCGTCGCCCGTGCCGCGCTGGACGGCGGCGTCGTGCTGCACCGGCTCGCCCCGGCGGAGGGCGCGGGCCTCGAACGCCTGTTCTTCGAACTGACCGAGCCCACAGGAGCACTCGCATGAGCACCGTCGCCCTCACCGCACCGATCCCGGCGGACACCGCCGGCGTCCACACCCGACCCGCCCTCGGGCGCCTCGTCGGCGTCGAGCTGCGCAAGATGCTCGACACCCGCGCCGGCTTCTGGATGCAGGTCGCCACCGTCGTGCTCACCGCGATCATCGTGGTCGCCAGGTTCGCGACCGGCGACGCGGCCGACCACACCTTCGCCTCCGTCATCGGCGACGGGCTGCTGCCGGCCGCCGTGCTGCTGCCGGTCGCCGGCATCCTCCTCGTCACCTCGGAGTGGTCCCAGCGCACCGGGATGATCACCTTCGCGCTGGTGCCGGTCCGATCCCGGGTCCTCGGCGCCAAGCTCGTCGCAAGCCTCGTCCTCGCCGTCGCGATGCTCGCCGTCAGCGTCGGCATCGTCGCCGCGGGCGTGCTCGTCGCGGCGCCGGGCGTCGACGGCGCCTGGACCGACGCCGGGACCCTGATCGCCCAGTCCGCCGTCTACCTCACGGCCGGGATGGTCACCGGCGTCGCGTTCGGCATGGTCCTGCTCGCGTCGGCTCCCGCCATCGTCGCGCTCTTCGCGCTGCCGATCGCGTGGACGGCGGTGGCCTCGCTGTCCTTCCTGACCGACGCCGCCCCGTGGCTGGACACGCGCCTCGCGCTCGGCCCGATGCACGAGGAGGTCATGAGCGCCACCCAGTGGGCACACGCGGGCACCGCGCTCGCGATCTGGATGCTGCTGCCGCTCGCGATCGGGGCCTGGCGGATCACGCGGCGCGAGATCGCCGCGTGAACGGCGCGCGGGCGTAGAGTCGCGTCATGGATGCTCTTCTCCACGGTCCCGGCGAAGGCGAGCTCCATGACGCCGGCTCCGCGCAGATCCTCATCAAGGCCGACGGCGAGCACACCGGCGGCTCGTTCTACCTCGCCGAGAGCACGCTGGCGCCCGGGTTCGCCGGCCCGCCGCCGCACCGCCACCGCCGGCTCCACGACATGTTCTACGTGCTCGAGGGCACGCTGACGCTGTTGCTCGGCGAGGAGACGGTCGAGGCGGGTCCGGGCTCCTTCGCCTGCGTGCCTCCCGGCGTCGTGCACACGTTCCGCAACGACAGCGACGGCCCGGTCCGGCTGCTGAACTTCAACACCCCGGCAGGCTTCGAGCACTACATGCGCGACCTGGCCGAGGCGGCGCGGTCGGCTCCGCTCACGCCGGACGTCATCGGGCGCGTCGCGTCGCGGTACGACTTCGACTTCGCCTAGCCGGCTTCACGGCAGGAGCGGCCGCAGGAAGCTCCGCTCGTAGCGCCGCACGCAGCCCGACTCGTCCCGGATGCGGTCGGCGTCGATGAAGTCCGGGTCGACGCCGAACCGCTCGCGATAGCGCTCGTACTCCGCCAGGCTCGGGAAGCTGAACAGCGCGTACGCGATGTCGCTCGCGCCCTCCGCCGGCAGGAAGTACCCGTGGTGGATGCCGCCGTGGCGCGCGACGAGCTCCATCCACCGCTGCGCGAAGCGCTCGAAGGCATCGAGCTGCTCGGGAACGATCTCGTAGCGGACGTGGCAGGTGATCACGCGGGCGCCGCGGCCTGGGCCTGCAGCGCGCCCCGCAGCGCCTCCACGCGCTCCTCGACCATCCGCACGGACGGGCGCGCCTGCGGCGCCGCCATGTCCCACGCGTGGTACGCCCCCGGGTACACGTGCAGCTGCGTCGGGACCCCGGCCCGGAGCAGGCGCGCGGCGTAGTCGATGTCCTCGTCGCGGAACGTCTCGAGCTCGCCGACCTGGATGAGCGCGGGCGGCAGGCCCGAGAGGTCGGTCGCCCGCGCGGGCGCCGCGTAGTGGTCGACGGCGTCGGTGCCGACGCGATCCCCGAGGTACGCCTTCCAGCCCGAGACGTTGTGCTCGCGGCCCCAGCTGAGGGCCCCGCCGAACTCCTGGGCCGACGGGGTCGCGTCGCGGTCGTCGAGCATCGGGTAGACGAGCAGCTGGAACGCGACGTCCGGGCCGCCGCGGTCACGCGCCATGAGCACGGTGCCGGCAGCGAGCCCGCCGCCCGCGCTCGCGCCGCCGACCGCGATCCGCGCGGGATCGATGCCCAGCTCGGCAGCGTTGTCGGCCATCCAGCGCAGCGCCGCGTAGCAGTCCTCCACCGGCGCGGGGTGCGGATGCTCGGGGGCGAGGCGGTACTCGACGTTGACGACGACGCAGCCGACGGCCTCCGCGTAGGCGTCGCAGGCGAGGTCGTCCTGGTCGATGTTCCCGAAGATCATCCCGCCGCCGTGGATCCAGAGGAGCGCGGGCAGCGTGCCGGTCGCGTCGACGGAGCGGTAGACCCGCACCGGGACCTCGCCGCCCGGGCCGGGCGCGGTGCGGTCCTGGCGGACGACGCGGTCGTTCGCGGGGACGTCGGCCATCGCCTCGGCGAACAGCGCCGCCGACGTGGTCCGCATCGTCGCGAGCGTCTCTCCGCTCAGGTCCTTCGCCTCGAAGCCCAGTGCCTGGTAGAGCACCAGGCCGTCACGCAGCTCCGGATCGATCCTCTCCTCGAACCCCACGTCGCTCCCCTCGTCGCGGTCCAGTCGCCCCGACGCTATCGCCATCTCCGTAGGCTTGGCCGACCGACCGGGGAGAGGCATGGCGACGACCGAGAGCACGTGGACCTTCGAGCGCATCAGCGGGTTCGACCGCGAAGGGCTCCTCGACCTGTGGCGCACGCTGCCGGCCCCGGATCCGGCCGCGATGGAAGGCGAGTTCTCGCCCTGGATACCGCCGTACTTCGCCGAGGCGTTCCGCGGGTTCCTGACGTCGCAGGGCCAGGACGACTGGTACGGCAAGGCGTACACGCGCGGCGAGGGCCACAACATCTGGCAGATCGGCCCGGACGTCGTCCGCAGCCTGCGCTTCGCCTGGGACATCCGGCCGTCCGGCCTCGACGGCGGCCCCGCGCTCGTCATGGACTACCCCGCGTTCGACAACCCGGCCGGTGCGTGGGGGCTCATCGACGAGGTCCGCGAGCTGGGCCCCGGGCTCCTGCTCGGGATCTACTCGACCGACACGCCGGCCGAGGGCTTCACGCCGGTCGCCGACCCCGCGACGGGCCGGACCCGGCACGAGGTCTTCGGCCTGCACGGGCCCACCGGGCCGTGGGTCGGCGTGGACGACCCGTCCGCCGAGGCGCGCTGACGGGTAGCGGCGAGACGGTGGCCACGTACCTGGTCAACCCCGCAGGCCTCGAGCACGCCATCCAGCTGATCGACGCCCGGCAGTACGTCCTCGACAGCCAGTGGGGGGACGTCCAGCCGAAGGCCGAGCAGGAGAACGCCTACCTCGAGAAGCACTCCTGGGAGGAGTACGCCGGGTGGTTCCTCGGCCTCACCGAGGGCGCCACCGAGGGGACCAAGGGGCGCTGCGCATTCGTCTTCGGCGACTTCCGCCGCATCCACCGCAGCGGGATCATCGCCTGTCACTACCGCGCCGCCGAGTGGCGTCACAAGGAGATCGAGCTGGCCGCTCACGATCTCCTCCAACGCCTCGACGCGAAGAGCGGCTGACCGTAGGATTGTCGGACGGGAAGTCAACGAGGTCTGGGGGAGAACCGTGGCCACTGTCCTGCCTGCCGGGGTTTCGGAGGGCGATGTCGAGAAGGCGATCGAGGCCTTCGTCGACGTGCTCGGCGCCGATGCGGTGATGACCGACACCGAGGCGCTGCGCGAGTTCCGCGATCCGTACGCCTACAAGCAGTCCGACGAGTGGGACGCCTCCGCAGCCGTCTCCCCCACGACCACCGAGCAGGTCCAGGCGATCGTGCGGATCGCCAACGAGCACGGCATCCCGCTGTGGACCATCGGACAGGGCCGCAACAACACCTACGGCGGCGCGGCACCCCGCGTGCGCGGCTCGGTCATCGTGAACATGCGCGAGATGAACCAGGTCCTCGAGGTCAACGAGGAGCTCTGCTACGCCGTGGTCGAGCCCGGCGTGCGCTGGTTCGACCTGCACGACGCCCTCGAGGCCGCCGGCGGGAACTGCTGGTCGCTCGATCCCCGACCTGGGCTGGGGCAGCGTCGTCGGCAACACCCTGGAGTACGGGCGCGGCTACACCCCGTACGGCGACCACGCCACGAACGTCTGCGGCATGGAGGTCGTGCTGCCCGACGGCGAGATGCTGCGCACCGGCATGGGCGGCCAGACCGGCAACGAGTCCTGGCACGTCTACCAGCACTCCTACGGCCCGTCGCTGGACCGCCTGTTCATGCAGAGCAACTTCGGGATCGTCACCCAGATGGGCGTCTGGATCATGCCCCGCCCGGAGGTCTACGCCGCATGCGGCGCGACCTGGGAGGGCGAGGAGGCGCTCGAGGCGATGGTCGACGCGCTGCGCACGCTCATGCTCGAGGGGATCATCCGCAACTACCCCATCATGGGCCGCGGGATCGGCGTCGGCATGGACGCGAAGCCGCTTCATCGACTCCTCGGATCCCACGTGGCGGCTGCGCTTCGCGCTCTACGGGCGCCAGGCGATCGTCGACGCGCACTGGGCGATCGCGCAGGAGACGCTCGGCGCGATCCCCGGCGTCGAGGTGACCTGCCACCAGATGCCGGGCACCGAGCGCCACGCCCAGGCCCGCGGCCACGACGAGCAGGTCCAGTGCGGCATCCCGGAGATGGACCTCATGGACCTCTTCAAGACGCCCTACGGCGAGGAGACCGGGCACCTCGACTTCTCGCCCGTCGGCCCGCTCAACGGCAAGGACGTCGTGAAGACGTTCAAGCTCGTCCGCGAGCTCTACGACCGCCACGGCTGGTCGTACCTCGGCGGCCTGCTCATGTCCCCGCGCAACGTCATCCACGTGACGACGACGTTCTTCGACCCCAACGACGAGGAGCAGACCCGCGAGGTCTACGCGGCCTACGACGAGATGGTGCTCGAGCTCGCGAAGATCAACAAGGTCCCGTACCGCACGAACATCCACCACATGGACCTCGTGGCCGACCAGCTCGACTTCAACGACCACATCCAGCGCCGGACGAGCGAGCGCATCAAGGACGCGCTCGACCCGAACGGCATCCTCTCGCCCGGCAAGCAGGGGATCTGGCCCGCGAACAGGCGCTAGGCCAGGCGCCATGTCCGGTCCGTACTTCGACGACCTCGCCGTCGGCGACGTCGTCGACGACGCCCCGGCGCTCACGCTGACCGACGGCCACGCGGCGCTGCACCAGGCGATCCTCGGCGACCGGATGCGGCTGCCGCTCGACGCGTCGCTCGCACGCCGCGTCCTCGGGCGCGACGCCGTGCCCGCGCACCCCGGGCTCGTCTGCGACGTCGCGATCGGCCAGTCGACCCTGTTCACCCGGCGCGTGCGGGCGAACCTCTTCTACCGCGGGCTCGCGCTGCACCGCCTCGTCGTGCTCGGCGACACGCTGCGCACGACGACGGGTGTGGTCGCGCTGCGGGAGAACACGCGACGGCCGGGCCGCGCGCCCACCGGCCTGGCGGTCCTGCGCATCACCACCGTCGACCAGGAGGACCGCCCGGTCCTCGACTTCCTGCGCTGCGCGATGCTGCCGCTGCGCGAGGGCGCCCCGGAGACCGGCCACGCCGCCGACGTCGCCGCGGTGACGCTGGACGGTCCCGCCCCGTCACCCGCCGCCGCGCTGGAGGGCGTCGACCTGGGCGCGTTCCGGGCGGCGCTCCCGTCCGGCCGGCACTTCGACGCCGTGGCCGTCGGGGACGCGTGGGAGGTCGAGGGCGGCGACGTCGTCTCCTCCGCGCCCGAGCTGGCGCGCCTCACGCTCAACGTGGCGATCGCCCACCACGACGCCGCGGCCGCCGGCGGGACCCGGCTCGTCTACGGCGGGCACACGATCGGGATCGCCGCGTCGCAGATCACCCGCGTGCTCCCGGAGCTCGTGACGATCGTCGGCTGGGAGGGGTGCGACCACACGGGCCCCGTGCACGAGGGCGACACGCTGCACAGCACCGTCACCGTCACCGCGACCGACCCGCTCCCGGGCGGCGGCGGGCTCGTGGGGCTGCGCTCGATCGTCCGGGCGGCGCGGCCCGGCGGCGAGGCCGAGGACGTCCTCGACTGGCGGCTGACCGGGGTGCTCGCCTAGGACGTACCGAAGAGCACGCGGCGCGGGTTCTCGGTCCACATGAGCTCGAGGACCTCGCGCTCGATCCCGGCTGCGACCGCCGCGTCGGCGAACTCCTCGAAGATGAACGTGAGGCCCGGCCCTCCGAGCGCCCACTGGTGCGACCGCTGGCTGACGTCCTGGGACAGGAGGATGCGCTCGCCGTGCCCCAGGTCGACGAGCGCCTTGAGGTAGTCGACGCGCCGCATCAGCTCGTGCTCGGCGATCGCGCCGCCGCTCTTCACGGCCATCATGCAGTCGTACTCGACGTAGACGCCGCGCTCGAGCAGGTCGATCGAGTACTGCAGGGCCTTCACGGTGTCGGTGTGGCCGACGACGATCCGCGAGGGATCGACGCCCTCCTCGGTGAGGATGTCGATCTGCGTGCCCCCGGTCGGGAACGTCGGCGCGTGGGTCGTGACCATGACGCCCGTCCGCGCGGCGGCGCGGCCCGAGGCGCGGAACGAGCGCTCCTCGCGCGCGGTGATGTACGGGAGGTCCGAGGCGACCTCGCCGACGAACCCGGCCCGGACGCCGGTGCCGGGGATCTCCTCCTCGAGATCGGCGACGAGGTAGCGCGCGATCTGCTCCGTCGACGTGCGCTCGAACCAGTCGGCGTCGAGGTAGTGGTCGAAGTAGTGGCCGGTGCCGAGGATCACCGTCGCCCCGGTCTCCTCCGCCATCGCCTTCGTGGCGAGGACGTTGGCGACCGAGCGCGACCCCGTGACCGGGTTCTGGACCTGGTGCTCGGGCTCGGCGTCGAAGTACACGGGCGCGGCGTGGTTGCTGAGCTCCGCGTTGGTGACGTCGAGGATCGTGCGGCCGCCCGCGGCGAGGAAGCGCTCGATGTCCGCCTTGCGCTCCTCCCAGACCGTCATGTAGCCGTCGCGCGGCTCGGTCGGGCTCATGTTGATGAAGACGTGCTCGTGCGGGAGCGTGATCCCCAGCGCCTCCGGCCCGACCGGGCCGGTCACCGACTGCACCGTGCTCAGCATCCAATTCACCCTACATTGGATGCACTTCGCGGACGCATCCGGCAGGCGCACACACGCAGCCGATCGACGTGCGCGCACCATTGCCTCGCGACCCGCCCAGCGCGGACGATCTCCCCGACATGACAGACAGCAGAGGAGGAGGACGAGGACCTTGGTGATTGCAGCGGACTATCCGTTCATGGACTTGCTCTGGAGCATGATCATCTTCTTCGCGTGGGTGGCGTGGATCTGGATCCTGATCGTGATCCTGACCGACGTCTTCCGCCGGCACGACATCGGTGGTTGGACGAAGGCGTTGTGGACGATCTTCCTGGTCGTCATCCCGTTCCTCGGGCGTGCTCGTGTATCTCATCGCCCAGCACGACGGGATGGCCGAGCGCCAGCAGAAGGACGTGCAGGCCCAGCAGGCCCAGTTCGACAGCTACGTGCGCCAGGCGGCCGGCACCGGCGGCGGCGGGCCGGCGAGCGAGATCGCGAAGGCCAAGGAGCTGCTCGACAGCGGTGCGATCACGCAGTCCGAGTTCGACACGCTCAAGGCGAAGGCAGTGGCGTGAGGCGCAAGCGCCGCGGCCGCATCGCGAGCGCGGTGCTCAGCGTCCAGGTCGCGGCGTGGGTCGGTCGGGGCATGTGGCGGATGCGGCACGGCAACGCGCCGTGGCGCCCGGTGCGCCACGGCCTGCGCCGCCGCTGAGGTCAGGACCGGCAGGGTCCGACGTCGCCGTCCGCCACGGCGATGCTCATCGTGGTCGGCCCACCGTCGCCGCCGCTGCTCTCGATCACGAGCGTCGCGCCGGGGGCCACCATGCCGCGGTCGATCGTGAACGACACCGAGCCGTCGGCACCCTGACGGAGCTGCGACCGCCCGGCCTCACCCGCGGCCGCCGGGCGGAACCGGGGCGATGTCGTCGTCGTCCAGCAGCCGCCGGCCCTGGATGCGCGCGTTGGCGGCGCGCTCACGGGAGGCGCGGCGGTGCTCGGCCGACACGACGTTGCGCGCGACGCCGAACAGCCACGCGACCGGGGCACCGCGGTCGGGGCGGTAGCCGGGCGCCGACGCGATCGCCGCCAGGAACACCTCGGCGGTGAGATCCGCGGCGGTGTGGGGGTCGTCCACCCGGCGGGCCACGAAGCGACCGACGGCCTCGACGTGCTCGCGGTAGAACGACTCGAGGGCCTCCGGATCGTGCGCGATGCGGGGCAGCTCGTCGGGGTCCATGTCCGTTCTTGGCCGGACGCCCCGGAAGCGTTACCCGCCGAAGTCGCCGCCGCCGAAGTCCCCGCCGCCGAAGTCGCCGCCCCCGAAGTCCCCGCCGCCGAATCCGCCGCCGTCGGAGCCGCCGAAGGAGTCCCCGCCACCCCAGCCGCCGCCGATCATCGAGCCGAACAGGATGCCGGGCAGGAACCCGCCGAAGCCGCCGAACATGCCGCCCGCGTAGTAGCCGCCGTAGTAGCCGGGCGCCTGGTAGTACGGCATCCGCTCGCCGCCCACGGTCACCTGGCGGCTGTCGGGCTCCTCGCCGGCCTCGAGACGGGCGGCGTCCGCCGCGCAGACCGGCACCTCGCGCTTGGACCCCCACGCCGGCTCCCACTCGACGTCGGTCACCGACGGGCCGTGGCGCGGGTCGAAGAAGCAGGGCGGGCGGCGCTCGGGCTCGTCACGGCCGGCGAGGTGCGCCTTGGCCGCCGCCAGCGCGAAGCGACCCTCCTCGAGCGCCTGGCCGATGGGCTGGAACGCCGCGCTCGTCCTGGCGAGGTCGAGGCCCTCCTCGGCGCGGGTGTAGGCCAGGACCGCCTCCCCGTAGCGCTCCTTCGCGCGCGGGTCCGCGCCGGGCATGTCGACGTCGATCTCCAGCAGCCGGATGTCCTCGCCGATGGCGTCGAGATCGTCACGCGCCACCTTGTGCAGCTCGGCGACCTCGGCCGCCTGGCGCGCCTTGCGCTTGCGCTGCGAGCGCCAGGCCAGCAGGCCGCCGCCACCCGCGATGACGGCGAGGATCGCGAGGAGACCGCCACTCGAGCCGCCACCGCCGTCACCCCCGCTGGGCCGCGCGTCGGCCACCGAGGGGACGAACGCGCCGAGCGTCCCGGCCGCGTCGTCCTCGCGGCCCTGCGACGCGTCCTGGATGAGCTGCGTCGCCTGGCCGGAGCGTAGGTCCGTGCTCGCGGCGCTCCAGGTGCCGTCGACGTCGGCCGCGTACGTGCCGTTGACCCGGGCCTGCTCGCCGATCCGCTGCGCGACGTTCCCGGTGCCTGCGCCGGCCGGGAGCACCGCGACGAACGTGCGACCGCCCGACTCCTGGATGCTCGAGGCGATCTCGTTCGCCTCCGCCTCGGAGAGCGCATCGCGCGCGTCGGGATGGACGTAGACCGTCGTGCCGCTGCGCACGGCGGCCGCCGCGTCGCTGATCGGCGACGACGTCTTCAGCGACTGCGCGGCCGCCGGCGCGGCGGTGAGCGCCACGATCGCGATGAGGACCAGCAGCAGACGCGCCATGTACCAATGATGCCCGGATGCGGGATGTCTGCACGCGCGCGCGGCGCTAGGTTGCCGGGGATGGCGCACCGGCCGATCAGGGTCGTCCCCGCGGCCGCGCTCCGAGAGGGGTTCGAGGCGATCCGCCGCGAGGCCCACGTCCCCACCTCGTTCCCGCCCGAGGTCGAGGCGGAGGCGCGCGCCGTCGGCACGTCGCAGACGGGCGATCGCGTCGACGTCCCCTTCGTGACCATCGACCCGCCCGGGTCGCGCGACCTCGACCAGGCGCTGCACATCGAGCGCGCGCGGGGACGGGCACCGCGTCCGCTACGCGATCGCCGACGTCGCGGCGTTCGTCGCGCCCGGCGGCGCGCTCGACGCCGAGGCCCACGCGCGCGGCGTCACCGTCTACGCGCCCGACGCGAAGACGCCGCTGCACCCGCTCGCCCTGTCGGAGGGCGTCGCGAGCCTGCTCCCGGGGCAGTGGACCCCGGCCGTCCTGTGGACGCTCGACCTCGACGGCGCCGGGAACCTCGTCGCCACCGACGTCGCCCGCGCCGAGGTCCGCAGCGTCGCGCAGCACACCTACGCCGACGTCCCGGCGCCGGTCGCCGAGCTGCTCGCGGAGGTCGGGGAGCGTCGTCTGGCGCTGGAGATCGCGCGCGGCGGCGTGCAGCTCGAGATCCCCGAGCAGGAGGTCGTGCGCGAGGACGGGTCGTGGACCGTCCGCTACCGGGTGCCGCTCGCGACCGAGGACCACAACGCGCAGGTCTCGCTGCTCACCGGCATGGCGGCCGCCCAGCTCATGCTCCGTGCCGGGACCGGCATCCTCCGGACCCAGCCGCCGCCCGACGAGCGCTCGCTGGAGCGCCTGCGCCGCCAGGCCCACGCGCTCGGCGCGTCGTGGCCGCGCTCGATGTCCTATCCCGACTTCGTCCGCAGCCTGGATCCCGCGCTGCCGGCCCACGCCGCGCTCATGCACGAGGCGGCGGGCGTCGGCCGCGGCGCGGGCTACACCGCGTTCGACGGCGAGCCGCCCGTCGGACGCCGAGCACTTCGCGATCGCCGGCGCGTACGCCCACGCGACCGCGCCGCTGCGGCGCCTGCAGGACCGCTACGTCTCCGAGTGCTGCCTCGCCGCGTCGGCGGGCACCCCGATCCCCGACTGGGTCCACGCCGGGCTCGCCGCGCTGCCCGACGTCATGACGGCGGCGGGGCGGCGCGCCGGGACCGTCGAGCGCGGGGTCGTCGACCTCGTCGAGGCGGCGCTGCTCTCCGGCCGCGAGGGCGACGTCTTCCCGGCGGTCGTCGTCGACGAGAAGCTCGTGCAGCTCGCCGAGCCCGCGGTGCGCGGCAAGCTCGACGGCCACGCGCCCACGCCGGGCAACGACGTGACCGTCCGCCTCGAGCTCGCCGACCTCGCGACGCGCAGCGTCCGCTTCACGTCGGTCTGAACGGGCGCTCAGGCGTACCTTCCCCCCATGGCTCGCGACGTCCACACCATCGGCCTCGTCGTCCACCCGTCCCGCGACATCGACAACGCGCTGACGAGCGTCCGCGCCTGGGCCCAGGCGCACGGCGCCCGCCTCGGCCAGGTGCTCGTCCCCGGGCAGGACCGCCGGGTCGCCGACCCGGTCGAGCCGGGCGACTGCGCCGTGCTGCTCGCCATCGGCGGGGACGGCACCGTGCTCGGGGCGCTCGACCGCGCCGGCCCGACCGGCACCCCCGTGCTCGGGATCGCCATGGGCAGCCTCGGAGCGCTCACGTCCGCGCCCGCGTCGGAGATCAGCGCGGCGCTGGACCGCCTCGCGGGCGACGATTGGGAGGCGCGCCAGCTCACCGGCCTCGCCATCGAGCGCGACGGCGTCCGCGTCGACACCGCGATCAACGACGTCGTCGTCGTGCGGCGCGGCTCCGGGCAGGTGATCCTCGCCATCGACGTCGACGGCGATCCCTACGCGCGGACGGCGGGCGACGGCGTGATCGTCGCGACGGCGCTGGGGTCGAGCGCGTACACGCTCGCCGCCGACGGCCCGCTGCTGGCGTACGACCACGGCGGGATGGTCGTCACGCCGCTCGCCGACCACGCCGGCTTCGTCCCGCCCGTCGTCCTCAGCGGGTCGAGCGTCGTGTCCATCACCGTCGACGGCGGATGGCTGGGCGCGCGGGTGGAGGTCGACGGCCAGGTCGTGCAGGACGACACGGGGCCGGGCGAGCAGGAGCAGTTCCGCCTGGACATCTCCGTCGACGCCGGCGGGGCGCGGCTGCTCGACTTCGACGGCGAGACGCGGATCGCCGGCCTGCGCCGTCGCGGCGTCATCGCCGACAGCCCGCGGTTGAAGGCGCGGGACGCCAGGGAGACCAAGACCGCGAAGACGCCGCGGGTCAGCAGGTCCTGGTAGTCACCACAGCTGCTCGCTGGCCCGGCGCGCGCCCTCCCCCAGCGCCTCGAGCTTCGCCCACACGATGCGGCGGTCGAGCTCGTCGGTGATCGCGAAGGAGGCGAAGCCGCAGTCCGAGCCCGCGATGACGCGCTCCCGGCCGACGACGCTCGCGTACTTCAGGATCCGCTCGGCGACCGTGTCGGGGTGCTCGACCAGGACGGTGGAGTGGCTGATCACGCCGGGGATGAGGATCTTGTCGTCCGGCAGGCCGGCGTCCTCCCAGACGCGCCACTCGTGCTCGTGGCGCGGGTTCGCCGCCTCGAAGGAGTAGGCGCCGGCGTCGATCTCCAGGACCAGGTCGACGATGTCGCGCAGCTCCATGTCGTGGACCCGCGGGCCCATGTTGATCGAGTAGCAGGTGTGGAACCGGACGAGCTCGGGCGGGATGCCGCGCAGCGCGTGGTTCAGCGCCTCCACGCGCGTGCGCGCCCACGCGCGGGTGTCGTCGACGGACCAGTCTGCGTGCATCGCGTACTGGGTCAGCAGGCCCGGGTCGTCGATCTGCAGCAGGAAGCCGGCGTCGACGATCGCGAGGTACTCCTCGCGCATCGCCTCGCCGATCGCGTACAGGAACTCCTCCTGCGTGTCGTAGAAGGCGTTCTCCTGCCAGCCCTCGACGTTCGTCGGCGAGATCGCCGTCATGAAGACCTCCTCGGCGCCCGAGCCCGCCGTCGCCTCCCCGAGGTGGGCGATGTCGGCGGCGATCGCGTCGTGCCCGGTGTAGGTGACCGGGCCGGTCGCGCGCATGTGCATCGCGAACGCCGCGCCGCTCTTCACGGCGGACTCGTAGAACTCGGGGAAGTCGCGCGCCTCCCGCGACTCGCCCCACGGGTTGCGGGCGCTGTCGGTGATCGGCTCGAAGCCGCCGAGACGGTCGTTGACGTAGGCGAGGAAGCTCGTCTTGCCGACCTCGCCGTCGTTGACGACGTCGATCCCCCGGTCGCGCTGCAACCCGACGACCTCGGTCACGGCCTCGCCGACGCGGGCGCCGAGCGCCTCCTCGTCGACCGCCCCGCCCTCCTCCTTCTCCAGGAGCGTCGCGAGCAGGTCGCGAGGCCTGGGCAGGCTGCCGACGTGCGTCGCCAGCATCCGTGTCGTGCTCCGATGCATCGCGCGATCGTATCGTTCTGCGGGCTCGATTCCGCACAACGACACTCGTGACCGGAAGGAGACAGGCATGCCGACCGTGAGCGTGCGGTACATCGTCGACGACGTCGACGCGGCCATCGGCTTCTACACCGGGCACCTCGGCTTCACCGAGGTGATGCACCCCGCACCGCCCTTCGCGATGCTCGAACGCGGCGACCTGCGGCTCCTGCTCAGTGCGCCGAACCGCGGGCCGGGCGGCGGCCAGATCCGGCCGGGCGCGGTGCCGGAGCCCGGCGGGTGGAACCGGTTCGCGCTCGAGGTGGAGGACGTCGACGCCATCGCCGACACGCTGCGCGCGGCCGGCGTCGCCTTCCGCACGGACGTCGTCGACGGGGTCGGCGGCAGGCAGGTCCTCGTCGAGGATCCGTCCGGCAACCCGGTCGAGCTGTTCCAGCCGACGCGGCCGGAGGCGCGCCTGCAGCGGTCCGGCTGACGCGGCGAGCCCCCGCGGCGACCCGTCATGATCCGTCGATGACGGTGACCGGCGACGCCGCCGCGACGACGACGTCCGGCCTGACCGAGGCGGAGGCCGCCAAGCGCCTCGCCGAGCGCACGACGCCGCACGAGCAGGGAGCGAGCCGCTCCTACCGCTCGATCGCGATCGCGAACACCTTCACCGTCTTCAACCTGATCCTCGCGATCTTCGGAGCGATGACGATCGCGTTCGGCAACCCCAAGGACGCGCTGTTCCTCGGGATCCTCGTCGCGAACACGTCGATCGGGACGTTCCAGGAGGTCCGCGCCAAGCGCGCCCTCGACAAGCTCGCCGCGCTCGTCGCGCCGACCGTGACCGTCATCCGCGACGCGCGCGCGGCGGGAGATCCCGATCGAGGAGGTCGTCACCGGCGACGTCGTGCGCGCGCAGAGCGGCGACCAGATCGTGGCCGACGGGACGCTCCTGCAGGTCGACGGGCTGGCCCTGGACGAGTCGAACCTGACCGGCGAGTCCGAGCCGGTCGTCCGCGGCGTGGGCGACCCGGTGCTGTCCGGCTCCTTCGCGGTCGAGGGCGCCGGGACCTACGAGGCGACCGCGGTCGGCGCCGACAGCCGCGCCGCCCGGCTGGCGGCCACGGCCAAGGCCTTCCGCCATCCCCGCTCGCCGCTCGAGAAGGCGATGGACCGGCTGCTGATCATCCTCGTGTCGGTGATGGTGCCGCTCGGCGTCGCGCTGGCGATCTCGCTCGCGATCCGCGACGTCAGCCAGGCGCAGGCGGTCGAGACGCTGACGGCGGCGATCGTGAACATCGTCCCCGAGGGCCTCATCCTGCTCGTGTCGCTCACCGCCGCGGTCTCGGCGGCGAAGATGGCCCGCCGCGGCGTCCTCGCGCAGCAGCTCAACGCGATCGAGTCGCTCGCGTCGGTCTCGGTGCTGTGCACGGACAAGACGGGGACGCTGACCGAGGCGTCGCTGCGCGTCGTCGAGCTCGTGCCCGCCGGCGAGGTCGACCGCGACGAGCTGGCCCGGTCGCTCGGCGTGTTCGCCGCCAGCTCGCCGTCGCGCAACGCGACGCTCGAGGCGGTCCACGAGGCGGGGCTGGCGGGCGACGCCGCCGCCGTGGAGCCGTCGGCGCAGGTCCCGTTCTCCTCGCGGCGGCGCTGGAGCGCCTTGGAGGTCGGCGGCGAGCGGCTGGTCCTCGGCGCGCCCGAGGCGCTGCTCGCCGGCGACGGCGACGACCCGTTGCGCGGCCGCGCGACGGAGGAGGCCGCCACCGGCAGGCGCGTGCTCGCGCTCGCCGCGGCCGGGGCGCCGCTCCCGCCCGCCGCGCCCGACGCGCCGCTGCCCCAGCCGCTGCGCCCGCTGGGCGTCGTCGTGCTCGCGGAGCGCCTGCGCGCGAACGCCGGCGAGACGGTGGCGTTCTTCGCCGCGGAGGAGGTCGGGCTCAAGGTCGTGTCGGGCGACAGCCCCGCCACCGTCGGCGCGATCGCCCGCGACGCCGGCATCCCGGCGGAGTCCGCCGCCCTGGACGGCGGCGCGCTCCCCGAGGGCGACGAGGCGCTGCTGGACGCGGTGCGGGCCGCGCCCGCGATCGGGCGCATCTCGCCCGAGGACAAGGCGCGGGTCGTGCGGGTCCTCGCCGAGTCGGGCGACTACGTGGGGATGCTCGGCGACGGCGTCAACGACGTCCCCGCGCTCAAGCAGGCGCGCCTGGCGATCGCCCAGGGCAGCGGCACGCAGATGGCCCGCGCGGTCGCCGACCTCGTGCTCGTCTCCGGCGAGTTCGGCGAGGTGCCGCGGATGGTCCACGAGGGCCGCCAGATCCTGCGCAACATCCAGCGGGTCGCGCGGCTGTTCGTCACGAAGGCGCTGTTCACCGCGTTCCTGCTCGTGACGATCGCGTTGCCCAGCGGGGTCTTCCCGCTGCTGCCGCGGCAGTTCACGCTGACGTCGTCGCTCACGATCGGCGTGCCGGCGTTCTTCCTCGCACTCGCGCCGTCCACCGGGCCCTGGCGACCGGAGGGCTTCCTCAAGGCGATCGCCCGCTTCTCGATCCCGGCGGGTCTCGCGACCGGCATCGGGATCCTCACCGCGTACCTCGTCGCCCGCCACGTGTTCGACACCTCGCTCACCGAGGCGCGGACGGTGACCGCGGCGACGGTCGTCACCGCGGGCCTCGCCGTCGTCATGGCGCTCGAGGACGAGCCGGGCCGCCGGCGCCTGCTCGTCGCCGGGCTCTGCGCGCTCATGGCGCTCGGCTTCGTGATCGTCTCGGCCCTGCCGATCGGGCGCGAGTTCTTCGACCTCGCGACGCCGACGAGCGAGATGGTCGCGTCGTGGGCGATCGGCGCCGCGGTCACCATCGTGCTGCTCGTCATCGCGCTGCGCGCCGTGCGCCTGCTCGACGCACGCGCCGAGCAGGCCGGCCTAGAGGCGCTCCACCACCTCGGCCATGTGGCGGTGCCCGAGGATCTCGTAGCCGATGACCGTCACCGCGGGCGCCAGCGCGAGCACGATGAGGCACACCGCCACGCTCACCCCGGACGCCGCGAGCACGACGGACAGGACCAGCAGGCCCGCCGTCGCCGTGACGAGGGCGAGGTGGAACGGGTCGCGCGCCCGCATGAGGATCGAGTACAGGATGTAGAAGGCCGTCACGAAGACCGCGAACGGGATCGCGACGCTGAGCACGACCGCGACCGGCCCGATCTCCGCCTCGCCCTCCAGGGCGTAGGCGGCGACGTGCAGGCCCCCGCCCATCCCGGCCAGCCCGGCGAAGACGAACAGGTGCCCGTAGCCGAAGGTGAAGCCGCGCTCGCGATGGCGGACGAGCGGCTCGGCCCAGGGGACCGCGAAGTACGCCCACCAGGAGCCGAACGTGAGACCGACGCCGGCGAGGGCCAGCAGCGCGGCGTCGACGGTCCAGCCCGCCTCCCCGTGCACGACGCGCGTTGATCGACGCCACCGTGCCGATGATCACCTCGCCGAGGGTGATGATCACGAGCAGCCCGTAGCGCTCGGCGATGTGATGGGCGTGCCACGGCGTCTGCGACTTGCGCTCGGCCACGAACGGGCCCGCCATCTCGAACGCGACGAGCAGAGCGAACAGCACCAGGGTCGGAGCCACGCCGGGCGACACGATCGCGAGCAGCACCCAGCCGACCTGCGCGATGCCCACCGAGGCCATGTAGGAGCGCGCCGCGGGCGCATGGTCGGGGTCGTGGCGCGAGACCTGCCACCACAGGAAGACGAGCGGGACGCGCATGACGACGTACCCGGCGACCACGACGCCGAGCGCCATGTCCTCGCCGTGGTCGAGCGACTCGAACATCTGCGGCAGGCCGAGCGAGACCACGATCACGCCGACCATCTGCACCATCGTCGCCAGGCGGAAGACCCAGTCGTCGGTGTCGTAGGCCGACGCGAACCACGAGTAGTTCACCCACGCCCAGCTGACCGCGAACGCGGCGATCACGAAGCCGCCGACGCCGGCGGCCACGTGATCGTCGGCGACGAAGTGGGCGAGCTCGTCCGACGCCGTCCCGAAGGCGACGACGATCGTCAGGTCGTAGAGGAGCTCCAGCGGGGTCGCTGTGCGGTGGTGCTCCTGGGGGTCACGTCCGCTGAAGCGGCGCCGGCCATGGCGGCGGACGTCGGCGAGGGTCGGCATGCAGCGATTCTCGCCGTAGACGCAGTGAGACGCGGCCCCGAGCCACTCTGGGGTGCTCTCCACCGGTCTTCGCGCTCCGCAAGCGGTTCGCGTCGTCCTGGCTTCAGAGCGGCGGGCCTCACATCCCCTGGCCTCGCTCTCTGCGGCTCGGTACCGCGTCTTGAGACCAACGTACGACGGGGGCCGCGGACCGGTCAACCCCGTCTCGTGGCAGATGCCGCAAACAGCGTCATTTTCGTCTACGACACCGCGTAGTCGATCTCGAGGAAGTCCGAGACCTCCGGGATCCAGCGGCCCTCGACGAACGCGACGTGCGTCGGATGCTCGTTGTAGCCCGTGTAGGCGGCCTGGTCGGCGAACTCCATCGAGATGCCGAAGGCGAAGCCGTTCTTGGGCGACACCTCGCGCAGGATCTCGAAGGCCTCGACGCCGTCGATCCGAGCCAGCTCGGCGGCCGCGGCGAGGAACGCCGACTCCTCGTCGGAGCCGGCGGGATGGTTGAGCGCGAAGGCGACGGTGTGCCGGATGCGTACGCCGGTCAGCGTGGACATCGTGCGAGTCTAGGTCCCGGCCATGCCCGACTCCCCGCCCCTCTCGCGCGACGCCCGTGCGCTCCTCGCGCTGCTCCTGCTCGGCCAGTTCCTGGTCGTGCTCGACATCTCGGTCGTCAACGTCGCGCTGCCCTCCATCCAGAGCGCGCTGGGCCTCAGCTCGACCGGCCTGCAGTGGGTCGTCAACGGCTACACGATCGCCTACGCCGGCTTCCTGCTGCTCGGCGGCCGGCTCGCCGACGTCATCGGCCAGCGGCGGGCCTTCATGGCGGGGGTCGCGCTCTTCGCCGCCGGCAGCCTCGTCGGCGGGCTCGCCGGCTCCTCGGGCGTCCTGCTCACCGGGCGCGTCGTGCAGGGGCTCGGCGCCGCCGTCCTCTCCCCCGCGACGCTGACGATCCTGCTCTCGTCGTTCGCCGAGGGGCCGCAGCGCGCGCGGGCGATGGGCTGGTGGATGGCGATCGGCGCCGCGGGCGGCGCCACCGGCGGCCTGGTCGGCGGCGCGCTCACGGAGCTGCTGTCCTGGCGCTGGGTGCTGCTGGTGAACGTCCCGGTCGGGCTCGCGGTCCTCGCGATGGCGGCGCGGCTGCTCACCGACCGCGTCGTCGAGCACCGGCCGCGCCTGGACGTGCCGGGCGCCGTCACGGCCACCGCCGGTCTCGGCGCGCTCGTCTTCGGGATCACGCAGACCGAGGCGCACGGCTGGACCTCCGCGCAGACGCTCGTGCCCATCGCGGTCGCCCTCGTGCTGCTGACGACGTTCGTCGCGCTCCAGCGCCGGGCACCGGAGCCGCTCCTGCCGCTTGAGCCTCCTACGGCTGCCCGGCCTCGCCGCGGCGAACGCGGTGACGCTCGTGTCCGCCACCGGGCTCTTCGCGGTGTGGTTCTTCCTGACGCTCTTCATGCAGGAGGTCCTCGGCTGGACCCCGCTCCAGGCCGGGGCCGGGTTCCTGCCGCACACGTTCGCGATCATCCTCGGGACGCAGGTGACGACCCGGTGGCTCGCCGACCGCGACGCCCGCGTCGTCATCAGCTCGGCGTTGCTGGTGTCCACCGCGGGCTTCGTGCTCCTGTGGATGGCCGACGCCGGGACCGGCTACCTCCTGGGCGTGGCGCTCCCCGGCGTGCTCGTGATGTTCGGCGCGGGCGTCGCGTTCCCGCCGATCATCGGCGCCGCGACGGCCGGCGTGGCGCCGCAGCAGCACGGCGTGGCGTCGGGCGTCCTGAACACGACCCGCATGGTCGGCGGCGCGCTGGGGCTGGCCGTGCTCGCCACCGTGGCGGCGTCCAGGACGTCGCACGTCGCGGGCGACGGGCCGGTCGACGCCGACGCGCTGGTCGCCGGGTTCCAGGTGGCCTACCTCGTCGCCGCCGGCGCGATGCTGCTCGCCGCCGTGCTGGCGTGGCTGCTGCCTGCGCGGCGCCGGTCGCCGAGGCCGGTCGCGCCGGTCGCCACGCGCCCCCACGCCGACCAGGTCGCGTAGTGGCATCCTGGATGCACACGCCGACCATGAGCTCGAGCATCCGTCATGTCGCCGTGATGGTCGACGGCTCCGCCGCCGCGGAGCGCGCGCTGCTCGAGGCGGCCGCGATCGCCGACGAGCACGGCGCGGACCTCACCGTCATCGCACCGGTCCCCCACGACCGCCGCACGGACGGCTCCGCGGTGCGCGCCGTCCGGCGGGCCGCGTGGAACAGGACGCTCGACGCGGCCGCGGAGACCGACCTCGCGAACGCACGGGCGCTCCTCGGCGAGCGCGAGCCCGAGCCGCGCTACAGCGCCGTCTCGGGCTCCGTCGTCTCCGGCGTCCGCAGGGAGGTCGCCCGGCTCGGCTGCGACCTCCTCGTGCTGCCGAGGCGCGGCCGCTTCAGGAACGGTCAGGCGCGGCGGCTGCGCCGGACGCTGGCCGCACACGTCCTGCCGCGGTAGCCGAGCTCCGCGCGGGCGCCGCACTCACTCCCTTCCCCTGACCGAGCGCCTCGGGACGACCCCGCCGCTCTGACGCAGCCGCCGCGCCTCGGCGAGCACCTCCTCGCCCTCCTCGATCCTGCGGACGGCCTCGGCGAGCCCGCGGCGCCCGGGCAGCAGCGGCCTCGGAGGCGCAGGCGCCTGCGGCGTCGCGGCGGGCGACAGGAGGACGACCGCGTCGAGCGTGAGGACGCGGACCCCGAGGACCCGCCCGACGACGGACGCCTCGACGAGGGTGCCCTCGGAGAGGCGTCCGACCCGGCTAGTCGCGCCGCGCGGGGCGGCCGTCGGCGCCGCGGGCGCCGTGACGCGCGCTGTACTCCTCCAGCCGCTGCGACGCCCGTCCGGCGATGTCGACGATCTGCGCATAGCGCTCATGTCCCGCCCTCGTCCCGACGACGTACCCCACGGCGAAGATGGCCAACTTCGTGAGGGTCACGAATCCTCGCGCGACCCCGCGCTACGGCGACGCAGCGAGGAGATGCCCGCGCTGCCTGCGGTGAGCCCGGCGACGCTGCCGGCGGCGATGAGTCCGGCCTTGCGCGCCTTGCTCGACCCCAGACGCGGCATCTTCGACGGGGTGACCGAGCGGGACACCTGATCGAACAGCCGCTGCCCGGTGCTCTTGCCGCGTGTGGCCGACCCGAGGTGCTCGAGCGCCGGCCTGACGTCCTGGACCACCTTCATCGACTGGTCCAGCGTGTCGAGCAGGCGCTGTGCCGAGCTCTTCCTTCCGAGATGCATGATTCTTCCCCTATCCCTTCGCCCGCGACGACTTCTCGATCGCGTCGACGAGCTCGGCCTTGGTCATGGTCGTCCGGCCCTCGATGCCGATGCTCTCGGCGAGCTCGACGAGCTCGGGCTTGTTGTAGGACTCGAGGCTGCCGTTGGCCGGCGCGCTCGCGAGCTCGCGGGCGGTCTCCTTGGCGGTCGACTCCGCCTCCTCGCGCAGCCGCTCGGCGGCCTCCATGCGCGCGTCGGCCTCGCCTGCCTGCTGCTCGGCCTCGTCGGCGAGCTCCTGCGCCTGGCGGTGCGCCTCCTCGGCAGCGGCCTGCGCGGCGGCCTGCGCCTCCTCGGCCAGTCGCCGGGCCTCGGCGAGTCGCTCCGTCGCCTCTGCGACGAGCTCCTGCGCGCGGGCCTGCGAGGCCTCGGCCTCGTGCTCGGCGTCCTCGAGCTCGTCGTCGACCTCGGAGCGGACTGCCTGCTGGTGCTCGTCGGCGTCCGCCTGCGCCTCCTGGCGCTCGCGGCGGACGGCCTCGTCGGCCGCCTTCTGCGCCTCGGCGACGCGCTGCTTGATCCGGCGCGCGTTCTCGCGCTCGGTCTCCGCGAGCCGTGCGCGCCCGCGCTCGCCGACCTGGCGCGCGTGATCGGACCGCTCCTTGGACTCCTGCGCGGCCTCGACGGCGCGCTCCTCGGCCTCCTTGGCGCGCTCGGCGGCCTCGCGGGCCCGGCGCATCCGCACCTCGACGGAGTCGCCCCCGACGGGCGTCGCGTCCAGCACCGCCGCGGTGGCCTGGCGGCCGCGGTCGCGCACGTCCGCGGTCGCGGAGCCCGCCGCGTCGCCGACCGCCTCGGCCGGCTTGAGCGCCTTGGACAGCAGCCACGCGGCGTTGGACGGCATATCTCGCAGACCCGATCGGGCCCGCTTCGACAGTGTCATCGGTCCCCCCATTGTTAGGACACGTAAGACTCTATGTGAGACATCAGCATCTCATTAGTGCCTAGACTCTTACCGCGACGGCGATGTCACCAAACACACCTGCCCGCCAGCCGTTGCAACAGCGCGTCGCCGTCGCGATCCTCGACGGCGCGGCGCACGTCTTCGCGCTGCAGGGCGACCAGGCGAACATGAACGACGTGGCGGCGGCCGCCGGCGTCGCCCGCGCCACCGTCTACCGCTACTTCCCCAACCGCGAGACGCTGCTCGACGAGCTCGCGCAGTCCGCGGTGCGCGATGTCGAGGAGCGACTGACATCGGCCAGGATCGACGCGGTCCCGGCCGAGGAGGGCATCCCCCGCGCCGTCCGCGCGCTCCTGGACGCCGGCGATCCCTTCGTCGTGCTCGTGCGCCGGCACCCGACCTCCGAGCGGGACCGCTTCGAGCGGGCCGTCATGCGGCCGCTGCGCGAGCTGTTCGAGCGCGGGCAGGCCGACGGCGACGTGCGCGCGGACATCCCGAGTGCCCGGCTGACCGAGTCGCTGCTCGGGCTGATCGTCGGCGTGTTCACGTCGGCCCCCTCCCTGGGCAGGGAGGACATGACAGCCATGATCACCGGCCTCTTCCTCGACGGAGCCCGCGCCCGAGGTCCGCGCCCCGCATGAACGACCAAGACATCGCCGCCCGATCGGAGGACCACCTCATGGAACAGGACCACGGCGACAGCGAGTTGCTCCAGGAGCTCGTGAGCTACCTCCGCGAGAACCGCACGGAGCTGCGCGAGCAGTGGGCGCAACGCATCAGCGAGGCCGAGCTCCTCCAGGTCATGTCCGACGAGGAGATCTTCTCCGAGGCGACCGAGGTCCTCGACAACTACGTCGACGCGCTCGAGACCGGCAGCATCGAGACGCTCCAGAGCTACGCCCGCGAGCTGTCCGAGCGGATCATCCCGCGCGGCGTCGAGACCGACGAGGTGCTGGGGATCGTCCTCCTCCTGCGCGACGTCCTGGCGCGGGCGCTGTTCGCGAAGTACCAGGACGACCTCGATCACCTCAACCGCATCCTCGACGCGTACGAGCCCGCGGCGAACCGCATCGCGGTGACCGTCAGCGTCTCGTTCGTCGAGGAACGCGAGCGGGTCATCAAGGAGCAGCAGGAGGCGATGCGGGAGCTGTCGACGCCGGTGCTGCAGCTCCGCGACCGCCTGCTGATCCTGCCCATCATCGGCGTGCTCGACTCCGCGCGCGCCCGCCAGCTCACCGAGCAGCTGCTCGGGGCGATCCGCGACAAGCGCGCGACCGTCGTCGTGATCGACATCACGGGCGTGGCCACCATCGACCGAACCGTCGCCAACCACCTCGTGCAGACCGTCGAGGCGTCGCGGCTCATGGGTGCCAGCACCATCCTCACCGGTCTGTCGCCGGAGATCGCCCAGACCCTCGTGGATCTCGGGGTCGATCTGGGGATGATGCAGACCGTGGGCGACCTCCAGGGCGGTCTCGAGGAGGCCGAGCGCCTGGCCGGCTACCGCAGTCCCGACGAGGCAGACGCCGCACGCGACGCCGGTAGCTGACGCGCGGTCCGATGTCGGTCGCGATCCTCCGCGAGGGCGACCTCCTCATCGCCTCGATCGAGTCGGACCTGTCCGACAGCGAGGTGATCGCGCTTCGCGACGACCTCACCCGGATGGTCGGTGACAACCGGGTCCGGGGGATCGTCATCGACGTCGCGGCGCTCGACGTGATCGACTCCTTCGTGGCGCGTGCGCTGCGCGCGATCGTGCTGACGGCGAGGCTGCGCGGCGCCGAGACCGTGATCATCGGCATCCAGCCCGACGTCGCGATCGCGATGGTCCAGTTCCGGCTGAACCTCGAGCCGCTCCGCGCTGCGCTCGACCTGGACGCCGCCAAGGCCATCCTCCATCCGCCGCACGCAGGGAGACGCGCTGGATGAGCGATGAGGTGCGCGTCGCCATCGAGTCCGACGCCGATCTCGTCACCGCGCGCGCCGAGGGCCGCGCGATGGCCGAGCGGCTCGGGTTCCCCCGGCCCGACCCGACGCTGATCGCGACGGCGATCTCCGAGATCGCGCGCAACATCGTCGTCCACGTCGGACGCGGCGAGATCGTGCTGCAGCCCTTCGAGGACGCCGACCGCTACGGCCTGACCGTGATCGCCACCGACCGCGGGCCCGGCATCCGCGACATCGACGCGGCGCTGCGCGACGACGTCAGCGGCAGGGGCGGCCTCGGCCTGGGCATGCCCGGGGCCCGCCGGCTCATGGACGAGTTCGAGCTGACGTCGGACGCCGAGCACGGCACCGTCGTCACCATGCGCAAGTGGCGCTACCGCGACGAGCTGGCCCGGCTGCGGGAGGAGCGACGCCGCCGTGGCTAGGCCCGTCGAATGGGGCATCGCCGCCAGGGACCGGCCCGGCGAGCGGACGAGCGGGGACCGCGCGGTCGTCAGCCTCGTCCGCCGAGGGCGCGCTGGTCGTGGCGATCGACGGGCTCGGACACGGCGACGAGGCCGCGCGTGCCGCACTGACCGCGGCCGACGTCGTGCGCGCGAGCCCGACGCCCGATCTCGTCACCCTCCTGCAGGCGTGCCACGTCGGCCTGCGCGGCACGCGCGGCGCGGCGATCAGCCTCGCGTTCCTCTCCGCCGCCGGCGGCGGGTTGACCTGGCTCGGCGTCGGCAGCGTCGAGGGCCGCATGCTCAGCGGAGACCCGTCGTCGCGCCGTCCGAAGGGCTCGCTCCCCCTCGCGGCGGGCATCCCGGGACATCACCTCCCGGACGTGAGCACGGCGACGCTTCCGATGGAGCCCGGCGACGTCCTCGTGCTCGCGACCGACGGGATCGACGCGGCCTTCGCCGACGCGCTCGACACGTCGGGTTCCACGCAGGCCATCAGCGAGCGGATCCTCGCCGACCACGGGCGGCGCCCCGACGACGCGCTCGTCGTCGCGGTCCGCTACCTGGGGGAGCGATCGTGACCGCCGTCTTCGAGGCCTTCCGCGCGTCGTACGCGTCCGCGCTCGACGACCACCTGCGCGAGCCGGGCGAGGCGTCGCTGCTCGCGGCGTACGAGCTCGCCCGCGACGCCGTGGGCCGGCAGCTCAGCGTGCTCGACCTGGCGGTCGCGCACCAGGAGGCGCTCGTGTCGGCGCTCGCAGGCGCCGCGGACGCCGCCGACGTCGAGCGGGTGGCCCGCGCCGCGGGTGACTTCTACCTGGAGGGGCTGTCGGCGTTCGAGATGGTCCAGCGCGGGTTCGCCGAGGCGCAGCAGACCGCGATGCAGGGTCGCCGCCGGACCGAGCTGTCGCGGCAGCTGTCCACGTTCCTCGCCGACGCGTCGCTCGCGCGCGACCCCCACGACGCACTCGAGGAGATGCTCCAGCTCGTCGCCGAGCAGGCGCGCGAGCTCCTGGACGCGGACTGCTGCGTCGTGACGGTCGCGGACGGTGCACGCGCCGCGTCGTACGCGGAGGACGACATCCGCTGGAGGGCGTTCGTCCGCTGGCTGGACCTGCCCGCGATCGACGAGCTGCTGCGCTACGGCGACGGTACGGCCCGTGCGTCCGGCGAGAACCTCGCCGAGCTGCCGCCCTTCCGGTCCCCGGTCGGGGAGACGCCGCTGCGCGGGTGGCTCGCGGCCTCGCTCACCGCGCTCGACGGCACGGCCTTGGGTGCGGTCCAGGTCTTCGACAAGGCGACCGGCCCGTTCACCGGCGAGGACGCGGCCGCCCTGATCCACCTCGCCCAGATCGCGTCCGCGGCGGTCGAGCGGGTGCAGCTCTACCGCGGCTGATCGCCGTCCCCCGCCGCCCAGGCCACGATCTGCTCCGCCGAGATCGGCAGGGACGTGATCCGCACGTCGTGGTCCGACAGCGCGTCCTCGATCGCGGCGCTCATGATCGCCGGGCGTCAGCATGCGCCCGCCCTCCCCCGCGCCCTTGATCCCGTAGGCGGTGTAGGGCGACGGCGTCTCCTGATGGCCGACGGTGATCGAGGGCGCGTCCATCGACGAGGGCAGGTGGTAGTACTCGAACGTCTCGTTGCGCACGCGGCCCTCGTCGTCGTAGAGGTACTCCTCGTACAGCGCCGTGCCGAGCCCCTGCACCGTGCCGCCGATGACCTGGCCGTCGAGCGTCTTGGGATTGACGATCGTCCCGGCGTCGTGCACCGCCGCGTAGCGCAGGAACGTCACCTTCCCCGTCTCGACGTCGACCTCCACGACCGCGATGTGCCACGCGTGCCCGACGAACGGATAGAAGATCCCGAGGTCGGAGCGATCGTCGTTCGGCAGGGTCGTGAGCGGGTGGTCGTAGGTCGACTGCGCCGCCAGGCCGCTCTCCATGCCGGCCGGCAGGTCGAGGTGGAACATGTAGGCCGTCAGCGCGATGTCCGAGATCGACATCGCCCGGTCCGGCGACCCGACGACGCTGACCCCGCCGTCGCGGAACTCGAGGTCCTCCTCGCTCACCTCGAGCTTGTGGGCGACGATCCGGCGCATCTTGGCCTTCACCTCGCCGGCCGCGCCCGCGACCGCGCCGGACACCATGACGGTGAAGCGCGACCCGCCGGGGCCCGTCCCCGGCAGCGCGTGCTGCGAGTCCGCGTAGGTGACGAGCACCGACGCGGGATCGACGTCGAACTCCTCCGCGACGACCTGCGACACCACCGTCTCCGGGCTGTTGCCCCACATCGCCTGCGAGTGCAGCGTCACGGTGATCTGCCCGGTCGGGTCGATCTGCAGGCTCGCGCTCTCCGGGCTCGACGTCGGCGTGAACGACGGCTCGTCGAACCAGAACCAGAACTCCGTGGAGCTGAACACGCTGCGTTCCTGCGACGCGACGACGCCGATCCCGATGTGGCGCCCCTCGGCCCGCGCGCGGTCGCGCTCGGCGACCCAGCCCGCGTAGTCGGACGCCTCGAGGACCTTCTCGACGACGCCTGCGTAGTTGCCGCTGTCGTAGATGTTGCCCGTGGGCGTGCGGTAGGGGAACTCGTCCGCGCCGATGAGGTTCCGACGGCGCAGCTCCACGCGGTCGACCCCGAGATCGCGCGCCGCGAAGTCGACGAGCCGCTCGAGCACCCAGTTGGACACCTCGGCGCCGAAGCCGCGATAGGCGCCCTGCTGGTTCTTGTTCGTCAGCACCGCCTGCAGCGAGTACTCGACCTCGCCGATCCGGTAGGGCCCGACGATCTGCGAGAGCGAGTTGCCGTGCGTCCCCGTGCCGAACTGCAGGTACGCGCCGTAGTCGTCGACCACGCGGATGCGCAGCGCCCGGAACGTGCCGTCGTCGTCGAAGGCGAGCTCGGCGTCGTAGTGGCGGTCAGAGCCGGCGTGGTCGTTGTTGACGATGTGGTCGATGCGGTCCTCGACGTACTTCACGGGTCGCCCGACGAGCTTGGACAGGAACCCCGCCAGGCACGGCACCTTGTGCATGAAGAACTTCGAGCCGAAGCTGCCGCCGGCCGCGACCGGCAGCACGTTGAGCTTGCTCGTCGGGACCTTCAGGCACGCCGCCAGCAGCCACTGGAAGTACGTGAAGTTCATCGAGTTCGCCCACACCGTCACGACGCCGGTGCCGCGGTCGAAGTCGCCGATCGCGCCGTTGGTGTCCATGGGCATCGCGGTCGACCGCGGCCAGCGCAGCCTCGCCTGCACCTTGCGCGGGGCGCGCTCGAACGTCCCGTCCACGTCGCCGAACGTGAACGTCCGCTCGTAGGCGACGTTCGTGCCCAGCGCGTCGTGCAGCAGCGGCGCGTCCTCGTCCGACGCCGCGAACGGGTCGAGCACGGCGGGCAGCGGCTCGTAGACGACGTCGATGAGGTCGCACGCGTCCTCGGCGATGTAGCGGTCCTCGGCGACGACGACCGCCACGGCCTCTCCGTAGTGGCGCACTTTGTGCACCGCGATCATGTGCTGGATGATCCCCGCGGCCCCGAAGGAGGGCAGCGGTGCCGCGTGCTCGGTCACGTCGGCGCCGGTGACGACGCGCACGACGCCGGGCAGCGCCTCGGCCCGCGAGGCGTCGATGCTCACGATCCGTGCGTGCGCGTGCGGGCTGCGCAGGATCGCCGCGTGCGTCATGTGCGGCAGGACGATGTCGTCGAGGTAGCGGCCCTCGCCGCGCAGGAACCGCGGGTCCTCGACGCGGTTGATGCTCTTGCCGATCGACCGCCGCGCGCCGGCCTCCTTCAGCCGCGTCTCCAGGGCGATCTCCGCCGCGGCGGGATGCTGGTCGATGCTCATGCCTTCACCGCCAGCGACCGGATGGCGTCCACGATCTGCTGGTAGCCCGTGCAGCGGCAGACGACGCTGGAGATGCCTTCCCGGATCGCCTCCTCGTCGGTCTCCCCCGGGTGGTCGCGCAGGAACTCGCGCGCGGTCAGCAGCATCGCCGGCGTGCAGTAGCCGCACTGCACCGCCGCGTGGTCGGTGAACGCCTGCTGCAGCTCCGAGAGCGCGCCGCCGGGCTCGCACAGCGCCTCGACGGTCTCGATCTCGTGGCCGTCGGCCTGCACGGCGAACATGAGGCACGAGCGGATCGTGTCGCCGTCGAAGGCGACGTTGCAGTTGCCGCAGAAGCCGTGCTCGCAGGCGAGGTGCGTGCCCTTCAGGCCGGCGTCCTCGCGGATGAAGTCGGCCAGCGTCCGGCGGGGCTCGACCTCCGCCTCGTGCACGCTGCCGTTGATCGTGATGCGCACCGTCCGCGTGTCGCTCATGCGGCCTTCTCCCCCTGTGCGTTCGCCATCGCGTCGCGCAGCGCGCGCCCCGCGAGCACCGGCGCGACCCGCCGCCGGTAGGCGCTGCTCGCCTCGATGTCGTCCGGCGGCGTGAACCCGTTCAGCAGGCCGTCGACGCCACCGCCGTCGCGCATCGCGCCGGTGCAGTCGACGAGGACCGGCCGGTCCGCGATCCGCAGCATCGCCACCGTCGCCGACCGGCAGCTCCCGTCGGCGTCGAGGTCGACGACCGCGGCGGCGGCCACGCGCGCGTAGTCGCGGAACCGTGCGCTGACCTCGTGGCACGCGGCGCCCGAGCGCCCCGCCCGCGCCGGGAAGCGGACGGCGACGACGAGCTCGCCGCGGGCGAGCGCCGTCTCGTTGGGGCCGAGGAAGAACTCCCGCGCCTGGATCTCCCGGTCGCCGCCGGTGGAGCGGACCTCGATCGTCGCGTCGAGCGCGACCGCGGCCGCCGAGAGCTCGGCCCAGGGCGCCCCGAAGGCGATCGAGCCGCCGACCGTGCCGCGCCGGCGCGTCTCGGCGTAGCCGACGTGGCGGGCCGCCTCGCGCAGCAGCGGCTGGTGGCGCGCGACGCGCTCGTCCTCCAGGAGCCGCTGCTGGCGCACGAGGGCGCCGATCCGCAGGACCCCGTCCCCCTCCTCGATGGCGTCGAGGCCGGCGACGCCGTTGATGTCCACGAGCGCCGCGGGCCGGATCCGCCGGAACTTCAGGAGCTGGACGAGGCTCTGCCCGCCGGCCAGCACGTGGACGTCGTCGCCGTCGAGCAGGCCGAGCGTCTCCTCGATCGTGGCGGGTGCGTGGTACGCGAACGGGGGCGGCTTCATGCCCGCGTCAGGTACAGCGTCGACCGCAGCCCCTCCGGCGTCTGCTCCACGTCGTCGGCGAGCTTCTTGATCTCGGGGAAGACCGACCGGTCGAGGGTCGACACGTCGGGCCAGTCGAGCTCGACGAGGTTGCCGGCCGGGTCGCGCGCGTACACCTGCACGCTGCCGTCGGGTAGCTCGTACAGCGGAGAAGACGACTCCTTCTCGAGGATCTCCAGCTCGCGCGCGCGGCGGTACGCCTCCTCGTAGTCGTCCACGTCGATGCCGATGTGGTGGTACGCGGGCGCGGGCGCGTCGCGCTCGAACAGGTGCAGCTGCAGATCGCCCAGGCGCAGGTACTGGACCGGGAACGCGAACGTGTAGGTCGCGATCTTCTCCATCCCGAAGATCTCGGTGTAGAAGCGCACCGAGCGCTCCAGGTCGTGCGCGACGAGGCTGACGTGGTTGAACCCTGTGGCCCTCATGGTCTCCCCTCCACTGCGGACGGACGGACCGTATCCCGCTGATCGTCAGGTGTCGAAGTACCGGTCGCGTTCCCAGCGATAACCTGCGGTTATGAACCTGCGGCAGCTCGAGTACTGGGTCGCGGTCGTCGACACGGGCTCGTTCACCCGCGCCGCGGCCGAGCTGCACGTGTCCCAGCCGGGTCTCTCGCAGCAGATCAAGCGCTCGAGACCGAGTTCGGCGGCCAGCTCATCGAGCGGCTGCCGCGAGGTATGCGGCTCACCGCCGCCGGGAAGGCGTTCCTCCCCGAGGCGCGGGCGACCGTCCTCGCCGCCCAGCGTGCCGAGCGTGCCGCGCGCGAGGCGCTGAGCCTGCGCACCGGGCAGCTCGAGATCGCCACCGTCCGGTCGGTGGCCGTGGGCATCCTGCCGCCGGCGATCCGCACGCTCATCCCGCTCAATACGATGTGGCTGCGTTTTCGCGCCGCTACCAGCACCAGCGAGCGGCGGCGGTGGTGGCCCGCCGGAGGTCGCGGTGGCGGTTGCAGCAGCAGCAGTAGCAGTAGCAGATTCCACCGGGCCCTTTGAGCAATCCCGAGTTCGTTCCCGATCCGCGCCTCTCCACGCTCTCGATCAAGATCGCCGACATCGACAAAATGGACGAAGCGCTGCAGCAGGCGAAGAACGTCCTGATGCACTCGCACAAGGGCATCGAAGATTTTTCCTTCCGAACGCAGGAGAACTGGTCGGAAGGCATCACGCAGGCGATCAGCAATGCCCGGATGAGCGGCGGCATCATCTCGGCGATCAGCCTGCTGGTCGGCGGCATCGGGATCATGAACATCATGCTCGCGAGCATCACCGAGCGGGTGCGCGAGATCGGCATCCGCAAAGCGATCGGCGCCACGTTCTTTGATGTGTTCACACAGATCCTCGTCGAGAGCGTGGTCATCGCGATCATTGGCGGCCTCGCCGGGTCTGCTCACTTCGAGCATGCTCGTGAAGCTGCTCGTCGCCATGTCGCCGGCGCCACGGTCGTTTGTCGACATATCCGGCTTCACGAAGCTGTCCGAATCGCTCGCCAAAAAAGGCCGGGTCGGTGCCGAGCAGGTCGCTGACTCGATTGGCGGCGTGTTCGAGTCGATGCTTTCCGTCGCGTATGCGAGCGGCGGCAGCCTGCTCAAGTTCGGCGGCGATGCGCTGCTGCTGTGGTTCGACGGCGAGCAACATGCGGCGCGCGCGTGCCGCGCGGCCGTTTTGATGCGCGACACGCTGGCGGCCGTCGGCAGGATCGATGTCCCCGACGGAACGATCGCGCTGCGGATGTCGCAAGGCGTGCATTCGGGCAAGTTCGACTTCTTCGCCGTGGGCACCTCCCATCGCGAGCTGCTTCCGGTCGGCCCCGCGTGGAGCCGCCTCGTTGCGATCCAGCACTGCGCCGAGCCCGACGAGATCGCGGTCAGCACGGAAACCGCCGCGGCGCTTCCGGCGGAGTGCTTGGGTGCCGACAGGCCCACCGGCCGGTTGCTCATTGCCGTACCGCCGGGCCACACCGAAGATTCGCCGCTGCGCTCGCGCCCGCCGTTGTCACCGGAAATATTAGCGCGCTGTCTGTCGGCGCCGATTCGCGAGCACGTCCTGAGCGGCGGTGGCTCGTCGGAGCACCGTCCGGTCACGATCGCATTCCTGCGCTTCGAAGGGACCGACGCACTGATCGAGCAGCACGGTGCCGACGCGGCCGCGGCCGCGCTTCACGGCGTCGTCAGCGCCGCGGAGGCAGCGTGTGACCAGCATGGCGTCGCGTTCCTCGCATCGGACGTGGATGCCGACGG
Organism: uncultured Pseudomonadota bacterium; assembly: GCA_963709335.1. GTDB lineage: Bacteria > Pseudomonadota > Gammaproteobacteria > Burkholderiales > Casimicrobiaceae > VBCG01. The sequence goes on along the minus strand of CAVPWB010000014.1, from coordinate 1,077,993 downwards.
CGGCAAGCTGATCCTCACGGGCGGCGCACCGAAGGGGAAGGGCAACGATGAAGAGCGTGTTTTGCTCGCGTTGCGCGCGATCCTGGCGAGCCCGCTGCCGATTCCGGTGCGCATCGGCGTGCATCGCGGCGCGGTATTCGCCGGCGACATCGGGCCGCGCTACCGGCGTACTTATACGGTGATGGGCGACGCGGTGAACCTCGCGGCACGCGTGATGGCGAAGGCCGAGCCCGGCACGATCTACGCGACGGCCGACGTGCTGGACCGCAGCAACACGCTGTTCGAAGTGCGCGCGATCGAGACATTCGCCGTCAAAGGCAAGGCGGAGCCGGTGCAGGCGTGGGCCGTTGGCGTTGCGCAGGGATCGAGGACGCGTCAGGTCTCGTCGCAACGGCTGCCGCTGACTGGCCGGAACACCGAGCTTGGCGCGATCCGCAAGGCGTTCACGAGCGCGCGCTCGGGCGCGGGGCGCCTCATTGACGTCGTGGGCGAGGCCGGAATCGGCAAGACGCGCCTGCTCGAGGCGCTGCGCGATGCCGCGGCGGGCTTTCGCAAGCTGCATGCGACGTGCGAGGCATACACAGCGTCGAAGCCGTATGCGTTGTGGCGCGAATTGCTGCGCGAGCAGATGAGCATCAGTCGTGACACGCAGGACGATGCGGTGATCGACCAGTTGCGCAGCGCGGTGGCGGCGCACGCGCCCGATCTCGTCGCGTGGCTCCCGTTGATCGCGATGGCCTTCGATGTCGAAATCGCGCCGACTCCGGAAGTGGAGATGCTGGCAGATACGAATCGACGAACGCGATTGCACGAATCGGTGCGACGGTTCCTCGAGATCGTCATTCCCGGACCGACGCTGATCGAGATCGAGAATGCCCACCACATCGATGAAGCGTCCGCCGAGCTGCTGTCGTACCTGACAGGCGAAGTGGCGTCGCGTCCGTGGCTGTTCGCCGTGGCCCGTCGACCGGTCGCGGGAGGCTTCGATCCGCCGAAGACCGAATCGGTCGTGCGGATCGAGCTCAAGCCGCTCGCGCCGCAGGACTCGCTGCGAATGGCGCAACTCGCCTCGCAGCAGAGTCCGCTGCCGGCGCACGTGCTCGACGTCGTCGCGAAGCGCTCCGGGGGCAACCCGCAGTTCCTGCGCGACTTGCTGCGCACGGCGATCGAATCCGGCGGTATTGCCGACCTGCCGGACTCGGCAGAGGCCGCGGCAATGGCGCAGATCGACGATCTGTCGCCCGAGGACCGTTCGGTCGTCCGCCGCGCCGCCGTCTTCGGCATCACGTTCCATCCGCGGATGCTCGCGTGGTTCGCCGACGAGGGCGAAGGAACCGTGCCGTCGCCGGCGCTGTGGGAGCGGCTGCGCGAATTGTTCGACGAGGAGCCCGACGGTTACCTTCGATTCCGGCGCACGCTGCTGCGTGACGCGGCCTACGAGGGACTGCCGTACCGGCTTCGGCGGAAGCTGCACGCCGTCGTCGCCGCGCGCCTCGAGGACGAAATGGATTACCCGGAGGAGGCAGCGGGCATTCTTTCGCTGCACTACTTCGAAGCGGGCGATTACCCGCGCGCGTGGCGCTACGGCAGCCTCGCAGCGCTTCGCGCAGAAGCCGCCTATTCGTACGTTGAGGCCGCGCGGCTCTATTCGCGCGCGCTCGAAGCGGGACGGCAGGTTCCCGACCTCGACAGGGGCGAACTCGCGGAAGTGCAGATGCTCCTCGGATGGGCGTGGTACCGCGCCGGGGAGTTTCGCAAGGCATCGGACGTGTTCACCGCGACTCGGCCTCTGCTCGCGAACGATCCGCTCGCCGAATCCGGGCTGCTGATGAAGCTTTCGCAGCTCGAGGAGAAGCTCGGCAATTACACCGGGGCGCTGCGATACATCGACCAGGCGCGCGAGGCGCTGCAGGGCTTGGCGGGCAAAGACGCTGCGCGCCAGGCCGCACGCGCCGCCGCGTGGTACGCGACCGTGCTGCAGGCCGAAGGCCGGACGAACGACGCACTTTCCTGGGCCGAGCGCACGCTGGTCGAGGCCGAAGCCGTCGACGACGCCGAGGCGCTCGGCGATGCCTATTTCGTCAAAGGCTGGGCGTACGGCGAGCTTGCGAAAGAGGGCGCGCTGCCGCTGATGGAGCGTTCGCTGGAAGCGTACCGGCGCTCGGGCAACCTCGTGCGGCAGGCCGGCGTGCTGATGAGTCTCGGCGTCGTCTGCCAGTGGGAGGGCCGCTGGGACGAAGCGTTGTCATATTACGAGAAGGGTCGTGACGAATCGGTGAAGATCGGCGACACCGTCGGTGCCGCACTCGCGCGCATCAACATCTCCGAGATCCTGACCGATCGCGGCGAATGGGCTGAAGCCGAAGCGCTGTTGCTCGAAACGCTGCCGCTGTGGAAGGCGTCGCAATACCACTATTATCTTGCCGCGTGTCTTTCGATCCTCGGTCGAGTGTCGCTGCGGCGCGGGAGGCCCGAGGAAGCGCTTGCCCGCCTCGAGGACGCGAAGGCCAACTTCCTTCACGTTGGCGCAGAGCAGGAAGTGCCCGCCGTCGACGCGCGGATCGCCGAATGCCGCGTCGCGCTAGGCAATACCGACGCTGCACTCGAGATCGTCAATGCGTTGCTCGATCGCGCAGCCTCGTCGACCGGCGTCACGCGCATCGTGCCGCTGCTGACGCGCCTGCAGGGCCACATCCTGATGCAACAGAGCGATTTGTGGGGCGCACGAGACGCACTGGAAGCGAGCCTCGCCGCAGCGCGGGAGCGCAACGATCTGTTCGAGTCGACCCTGACAACGCTTTCGCTGATCGAGCTCGATCGGCTCGAAGGCGTCGAGCCGTCGCACGAGATGGTGACGGAGAACCGCTTCATGCTCGCGAACCTGAAGATTCGCGCGGTACCGCCGGTGCCGATACCCGCTTCGTAAGGCGTGCAAATACGAAGCGGCCCCGAGGGACCGCTTCGCTGTGACTGCTGACGGATGCCTTGCCGTTACTGGCCCACGCGCACCCAGGCGTCGCTGAAGTCCATGATGGTCGTCGACCAGCGCCGCCATCCGACTGCGATGGCGAGCCGACGTGCACATCTGCGCCTGCTTGCTGACGTGTACGGCGAAGGAGCCGGGTGTCACCAGTGTGCCATCAGCCAACGTCGCCTTGAAATTGGCGGTAGTCGGGCAAAGCGGCAGCGGCGTGCTCATCACTTTCGCGAGTGCCGATGCGTGGTGGTCGCCGTGCGTCGTCCCGGTCGGCGCGGCACACGGTCCAAGTCGAACCCTGGAGCGCTAGTAACGTGCATGCGCTCGGTTCCGATCACGATGTCGAACGGAAACGCCGTCGGCGTCGGCAGACGGCATTCTGCGGCGACGTGTTGACCTTGATCGCGTCGTCTGTCCGTGTTGCTCAGCACGCCGAAGGGTTGCGGTCAACACCGACTGGCGCGTGGTGGGCTCAGGCTCGGACAGGTCGGTCCGTCGATATAAGCGGGGCTGCGCCGTGCGAGTCGCCTTGGGAATGCAGCCGATGCCTTGCTCCGTCGCTGTTCAGCCACGCAAGCTTCGGCACACTGGCATTGGTCGACAGGACGCTTCGTACGTCCATACCGCCAGCTTCTGGTCGGCATCGCCCACCGGCCACCGGAAGTGAACCTGGCCGTTGGCGGTCAACAGCTTGTTCGATGCGAAGAAGTCGACGCGCACTGCAGGTTCCGTCCGAGTTGTAGGGACCGCGCGTAACGACGAGCTCTGGCGATTGCGAGGCCTCTCGGCGACGCTGAACGCTGATCCGCACGCAGCGTGCCGCAGGAAATGAGCGTCAGCAGGTTGGTAGCAGACCAGTGGACGATCGAAGCTGTCCTTGACTCGGTGTGAATGTATCGCCGCTGAGCGACGAGCCGGTACAGACCGTTGGCGTCCCACAGCGCATCGCCGCAACTCGTCACGTAGAATCGTCAGCACGTAAGTCTGCTTGCGCCTTCAACGGCGACATGTTCGTGACGCGAATCGCGTGTCGCTGATGCCTCGACCGCGTGTGCCACTCGACACCGTTGATCACGTTGCCGTTTGAGTCTGTACGACGCCGAACGGTTCAACGCTCGTCTATCGTTGACGCCGGGCACTGATCAGCGAAGGCTCAAACGATCCGACGTTCGATGCGGATCTGACGGCGGCGACTCGTTCGTAATGTCTTGCACCTTACCGGTGTCACCGGCGCGTGAATCGTCGGTTGTTCCGGACGTGGTATCATCCATGACCAGGCTGTACGCCTTGCCGGTTCCGTTCGCCTTCACTCACTGCCGCGATGCCTGGCAGCGAAAACACCGCGCACGCCAATATAGCCATCAATCCAAGTAACTTGCGCATGCCGTTCATGGTGTGTTCCTTTGGAACGTCAATAGACGTCAGTAATTCTCAAGCGGGCGGTGCGCCGTGAACGATGTCTCCGCCACCGCTCATCCCTTGGAAGTCGCAGTACATACTCCGGAAACTGCCATCCGCGACCACGATGGAGCGTCCTTAAGCCACGCTTGGAATCGAGTCGCCTTGATGGGCGACCCATTCTACTTAATTTGTTCTTGTTTCCGTTGCCTGGATCTCTGCAAACGCAGGTGAAAATTACGGACATTCCCGCGATGGAAATAAGGATATAGCAAAAATCAAACCTTGAACAGGCCGACAAAAACAAATCACTGATGGGTAAGACCTTTTGCGCCGGCGCGGCGATCGGCTTCAGCGCGACTGGGGGCAACTGTAAAATTATCCGACAAAACGAAAGCTAGTCTAATACCCCCAGGAAGTCCGCCTTGCCGAGCGGCACGCCGTTGTGCCGCAGGATCCCGTATGCGGTCGCCGCGTGAAAATAGACGTTCGGCACGGCGAACTGAAGAAAATAATTGGTCCCCGTGAACGTATGCGGCTGTCCGCGCACCGGCCGCGTGATCTCGCGCGTGGCGGCGTTCTCGAACGCGCCGACGTCGAGGCCGGCCATGTAATCGACGGTTCGCTGGATGCGCGCGGTCAGGTCGTCGAGCGTCTTCTCGTTGTCCTCGTAAGACGGTGGCTCGACGCCGGCTAAGCGGGCCGTCGTGCTGCGCGCGATGTCCGTGGCGATCTGCACCTGGCTCGACAGCGGCAGCATGTCGGGATAGAGGCGCGCGTTGACGAAGACGGATTCCTCGACCTTGTGCTCGAGTGCATGAGCCTTGGCCTTCTGCAGCATGGCCTTCAGGTTCAGCAGCGACTTGGTGAATGCGGTCACGCTGGCTTGATGCATCGATAGCGACATGAACTCTCCTCGTGTTGCGGTTGTAGGCGGGTTGGCGCCGGAGCGGGTCCGCGACTGCGGATTCGTCGCGGCTTCGCGAGCCCCGGGCTGATGCGGGTATCACGGCTACTTTATACGTTGGCCGTCCGCGGCGGTTTGCTCGTCGCGCGCTGCGGTGCGTCGCCGCTTGCGGCGCGCCGACTTCCAGCGGCGGTGGACCCACCACCATTGCTCGGGATGGCGCAGCACCAGTCGCTCGATCGCCGCGTTGAATTCGCGCGTGGTGCGGTAGATCGAATCGTTGACGTTGTCGACGTCGACGAGTTGCACCGGCGCCTCGAAGCGCAGCACGTGCCGTCCGTCCGGCTCGCGCCACGACGACGCCGGCATCACCGGCGCACCCGTCGAAAGGGCGATCACCGCGAGGCTCTTGAACGTGCCCGCCGGCTGGCCGAAGAACTCGACGTCGATGCCGTCGGCGCCGCCTGCATATTGATCGAACGGGAACACGACGACGTCGCCGCGCTCGAGCAGCGAGACGATCTCGTCGAGCGAGCCGCGTTTCGCGATGACGCCGAAACCGGAGCGGTTGAACCGCCGCGTGACGAGCGCATCCAGCCAGCGCGGCTTGATCGGTCGGCGAACGAAATGGAAGCGGCCGCGGACCTCGGGATAGTTCTGGATGCCGGCCACGGTCGCCACTTCCCAGTTGCCGAAATGGCCGGTGAGGATCAGCACACCCGCGCCGCGCTGCAACGCCGAAACTAAAAGCTCGACGTTCTCCACGCGAACCTGCTCGCGCTTGGTACTCGCCGACAGGAACCGAAAGCGAACGAACTCGGCGACGAGCTTCCCGAGGTGCGCATAGTGGGCCTTCGCGAGGCGCGTGAGCTCGGCTTCGGGAACGGCGCTGCCGAACACGCGCCGCAGGTTGTCGATGACGACGCGCCGCCGAAACGGCAGCAATCCGAACAGCAGCGTGCCTGCGAGCGGCACCGCGGTCGACATCGGCAGCGCCAGCGCCACCGCCGATGCGCGCGTTCGATCGTGCGTCAGCGACACGGCGATGTCGGCGATGCGCGCGTGATCGAGTACCTTGCGCGCATTCGCATTGCACTCGATGCGCGGCGCGCCGTAGCCGTCGCGCACGACCGAGAAGTCGGCGGGTGCGACGCGTCCTGCGGCGAGCTCGCGCGGAAACAGCTTTACGCACGCCTCCTTCGCTGCGTAACGGGCGGCAAGGCTTGCCGCGCGGCCGGCGCCGTCCCCGCTGTCGCCGATCTCGTTCGCCGAGTACAGCTTGCGGAGTTCGTCGGCCGGCGTCTCCGCGAGCAGTCGCTCGATGCGGGCGATCTCGACGGAATCGATGCCGCAGCGGATCGGTTCGTCGAACGCGTCGGCAGGCGCAGGCGCCGCGGCTGTCAAGCGGAAGCCGTGCGAACCACCAGCGCGGCATCCGTTCCGGCGAAGCCGCGACACACGATGAGCGCGATGTCGCTGCGCGGGCGTTGCGCCGTTCGCGACAGCGGCACGCCTGCACATTCGGGCGCAATCGAATCGAGCGTCGCGATGCCGGGCACGGTTTGCCTGCGAATCGCAGCAAGCGCGAGCGTCGTTTCCAGGATGCCGGCCGCGGCGATCAGATGTCCCAACGCCCACTTGAATGCGGTCACCGGTGGGCATTGATCGCCGAACACGTGCCGCAGCGCCGCCGCTTCGGTTGCGTCGGATTGCACCGTCCCGTTGCCGTGCGCGACGATCATGCCGATGTCGCGAGCGTGCACGCGGGCGTCGGCCAGCGCGGCTTCGATCGCGCGGACGACCCCGTCTCCGTCGTCGCTGATCGCCAACAGGCCCAGCGCATCGCCGACGCTGCCACCTCCGAGTACTTCGCCTACCACCGGCGCGTTCCGTGCGCGCGCCGCGTCCTCCGTTTCCAGCGCCAGCGCGCCGGCCCCTTCACCGAACAAGCTGCCGGTGCGCGCACGGTCGAACGGTCGCAGCCTGCCTGTCGCGAGCAGCCCGCAGCGATGGTAGAACAGCACGTTCTGTGGCTCGATCGGCGTTTCGTGACCGATCGCGAGCGCGCGATCCGCCTCGCCGTTGCGCAGCGCTTCGGTGGCCTCGATGACGGCAAGTGCGCCGCCGACGCTATGGTTCGTAATGCAGGCGTTCGTGCCCTTCAGCCGGTTGCGGATCCCGACGTGGCACAGCACGTTGTTCGGCAGCGTGCGCAGCAGCCACATCGGATTGACGGTGTCGGCGAGGTTGCGGCCGAACGCCTGCAGGTCGCCTTTGGTCTCGCTCATCAGCGGGTAAAAATCGTGCTGGTTCTCGAACGCACCTGCACCCGAGCCGACGTAGATGCCGGTTCGATCGGCGAACAGGTTCGACGCGTCGGCCGCAAGCGTGCCGCGGTACGCCGCATAACCCGCGGCTTCGGCGGCGCGGTCGCCCGCGTAGATACCCAGCATATCGGTGCGCCGGATCAGCTTGTGGAGCTTGCGATCGTCGACCAGCGCACGCGCATTGAAATCCACGATCTCGGCGGCGTCCTTCACCGGCCAGCCCGTCGTATCGAAGCCTTCGATCGGCCGGATCGCCGAGCGTCCGTCGATGATCGCGTCGAGCATCGCTTCCGGATCGCGTCCGGCGCCGCTGACGCCGCCCACACCGGTGATGACGATACGATTCCGGCTCATCCAACGAGTTCCGGACTGCGCAACACGATGCAGCTGTTCGAGCCACCGAAGCCGAACGAATTGGACAGCGTCATCCGCACCTTCTGCCGGCGTGGCGTGCCGAGCACGAGGTTGAGATCGCAGTCCGGATCGGGAACGCGGTAATTCGCATTCACCGGCATCTCGCCGCGATCGATCGCCAGCGCGCAAAGGACAACTTCGACGGCGCCGGCGGCGGCGATCAGGTGGCCCATCGAGCTCTTCGTCGAGCTCACCGCCACCCGCTTCGCGTCGGCGCCGAACACCGCGTGGATCGCCGCGCTCTCGCTGCGGTCGTTCATCCCGGTCGACGTGCCGTGCGCGTTGATGTAGTCGATATCGGCGGGGACGGCGCCTGCGTCCGCAAGGGCAGCGCGCATCGACTGGATCGGTCCGTCTCCGTCGGGCGGCGAATCGGTGATCCGGTATGAAGACAGCGAGTTGCCGTCGCCGGCGAGCTCGGCGTAAATGCGTGCGCCGCGCCGCCGCGCCGCTTCCCATTCCTCGAGCACGACGAAGCCCGCGCCCTCGCCGAGCAGGAAGCCGTTGCGCGTCGCGTCGAACGGCCGGCTCGCGCGCTCGGGCGCGTCGTTGTCGGTCGACACGGCGGACAGCAGGCAGAAGCCCGCGAGGCCGATCGGGCTGATCATCGAGTCGAACCCGCCCGCGAGCGCGCGGTCGACCGCGCCGCGGCGGATGAGCTTCAATGCAGTGCCGATCGCCTGGCCGCCCGACGCGCAGGCGGTATGGACGGACGTCGCGTAGCCGCGGATGCCGAACCGGCGCGTCAGCAATGCCAGGCCGCCCGTGCTCTGGCTGCGGCAGAACGCCAGCGGATCGGCGGCCTCGGCATCGGTGAGCAGCCGCTGCGGATCGAGCGTGCCGTCGGCGGCGGAATGGCGCTGGACCGCCGCGAGTTCGTCGTAGCTGACGCCCATCATGCCCGTGCCAACCGCACAGCCCCAGCGCTCGCGATCGGCGTCGGTGGGTTCGATGCCCGCGTCGACCATCGCCTGTTCCGCGGCCGCAAGCGCGAAGCGTTGCGAGCGGTTTGCCTGGTTGAGCAATTTTCGCGGTGCAGTGATGGCACGCTCGTCGAAGCGCTTCACTTCCGCGGCGATGCGCGTCGGAAAGCCTGTCGCGTCGAAGACCGTGATCGGCGCCGCACCGCTCTTGACGCCGTCGAGCGCCCCCCATGTCGTCGCGACGTCGTTGCCAACCGGCGTGACGAGGCCGATACCGGTGATCGCGACCCGGCGACGTTGCGTCATGCGCGTTCCTTTCCGTCCGTGCCGGGCACGAGCTCGAGACGCGCGCTCGCCACGATCCGGTCGTCCGTCTTCGCCAGCAGCATCACCTTGACGACGCCGTTGGCCGCAGGCGAAAGCTCGGCGCCGAGCTCCAGTCGTTGCGATGGAACGATGAACGAGCGCATCTTGACGTGCGTTGCGCGCAGCGGCTGCGGCATCGCGCCGTGCATCGCCGGCGCTTCTCTGGCGAGCGTTGCCGCGAGATTCATCTGCGCATCGAGCAGCAGCGTTGCCGGGAACACCGGCCGGCGCGGAAAGTGATCGGCGAAAAACGGCGCGTCCGCCGGAACGTCCAGCGTCGCGCGCATCGCAACCCCCGGTTCGTGATGGCTGATGGTGGCCCGCATCGGCGCCACGCCGTGAAACCGCCCGGGCGCGGCACCTTCGCTGCGCAACAGATCGAGCCGCTCGCGCAGCGCATCGGGCGAATCGAAGTCGGCCACGGGCAGCATCGGGCCCAGGCAGTCCGTCAACGTGATCACGTCCTGGCCGCCGACACTGGCACGTCCGTTGTACGCGACGGTATCGTCGTCGCACGACAGGATGTCGACATCCAGATGCAGCAGCTGTCCGGGCTGCACGGCGCCGTCGAAACGCGTCTCGGTGGCGAGGGCTGCGACCGGCCTGCCGCGGAATTCGATGGCATCCATCGCGACCCACGCCGCCAGCTGTCCCACGGCCTCGGCGACGAGTGCCGCGGGAAATGCGTCGATCGCCCGCGGGATCGCGAATGCGCCACGCGCACGCGTTCCGCGCTCGAACTCGACGATCCGGTCGACGAACGAGTAGGCGGCGAAATGATCGGACGCGCGCGCCATCGATCCGGGGCTGACCACGTTGGGCGACGAAGGCAACGCGCGCTAGGCCGCCGCAGCCGCTTCCTTCTGTGCGCGCACCACGAGCTTGCAGAACGTCGTCGGCGTGAACAGCCGCGGAATGTCGGCGACCTTCATCGGTGTGCGGAACCGGTCGGGCGCCACTTCGGACAGGTATTCGCGCAGTTGCGCCAGGCCTTTCTCGGTCACGATGCCGCCCTGCTCGAATTCCGCCTCGGGCAGGTCGCCGCGTGCGTTCTCGACGATCTTGCCGCGCGGGATCTTGACCTTGAACGCCCGCTCGAGCCTGAACACCATGTCGAGGAAGTCGATCGACTCGGCATCGAGGCCCTCGATCAGCGACACGTCGGGCTTGATGTCCTCGACGTCGCAACCGAGCGCGTCCGCCATCGTCTCGGCGACCTTCGGAAACACCGCATTGATCTCTTCCTGCGTGACCGGAATCTCAGCCATTGCGCTAACTCCCTTCATTCGAGCTTGAACCCGCCATCGATGTGGAACACCTGTCCCGTTACATAGTTCGCGTAGTCGGACGCGAGAAACCACACCGCGTACGCCACGTCCTGTGCCGTCCCGTAACGCCGCATCAGGATGCGCGCCTTCGTTTCGTCGCCCGCCAGATCGCGCACGCCCTGCGACATCTCGGTGTCGATCACGCCGGGGGCCACGGCGTTCACGCGGATCTTGCGCGGTCCGAGCTCGACGGCGAGCGCGCGGGTGAACGCGTTGACCGCACCTTTGCTCGCCGCGTAGTTCGTCTGGCCACGGCCCCCCTTCTCGCCGGCCACCGAGCTCAGGTTGACGATCGTTCCTGCACGTTGCATCACCATGTAGGGGACGACGGCACGCGACATGTTGAACACGCCGCCGATGTTCGTGTCCAGCACGGCCTTGATGTCGTCGTCGTCGAGGGCCGCGAGCGGATTGTCGCGAATGACGCCGGCATTGTTCACCAGCACGTCGATGCGCCCGGCGCGATCGGCAAACTGCTCGACAGCGGCCGCGCACGCCGCTGCGTCCGTCACGTCGACCTGCGCGCAATTCACTTCATGGCCGGCCGCGCGCGCAGCCGCGACAGTTTCCTGCGCCGCCGCGCCGTTGCCGCGATAGAAGAACGTCACGGCCGCACCCTCGTCGGCGAAGAGGGCGACGATCGCGCGGCCGATGCCGCGGCTGCCGCCGGTGACGAGTACCGCCTTGCCGGCCAATCCCGCAGGCTTCATCGGTCGGCGCCCATCATCCGGAGATGCAGAAGCCGCCGTCGACGACGAGCGTATGGCCGTTGATCATCGCCGCTTCCGGCAGGCACAGCAGGTAGACGGCGTTCGCGACATCCTCGGGCCGAAGCACGGGTCCCGCCGGCGTGCGCTGCGCGAAGTTGCGCAGCAGCTCGTCGCGGTTCGGGAAGTGCGTGAGCGCATCGGTGTCGACGACGCCGGCGCTCACCGTGTTGACGCGGATGCCGCGCGGGCCGAGCTCCTGCGCGAGCGCGCGCACGAGCGCTTCGAGCGCTGCCTTCGACGCGCCGATGAAGCCGTAGTCGGGCATTGCGCGGGAAGCGCCGAGGCTCGACATTGCGATGATGCGACCGCCGTCCTTCATCAGCGGCACGGCGCGCTGTGCGAGCAGATTGACGGCGAGCGCATTGGTCTCCATGCACCAGCGCCAGTGCTTGAGGCCCATGTCGAGAACCGGCTTCAGCACGCCGGAAGCTGCGTTGCTGACGACGATGTCGAGCCGGTCGAATTCGCGGCGCAGCGCGCCGAACATCTCGTCGACGCTATCCGGCACGCCGACGCTGCCCTGGATCGCGATCGCGCGCCGCCCGAGCGCGCGCAGCTCCGTGCACAGCCGTTCGGCGTCCTCATGACTGTTGTAGTAGTTGACGGCAACGTCGGCGCCTTCGGTCGCGAGCTTGACCGCGATCGCGCGACCGATGCCGCGGGCGGCGCCGGTTACCAGCGCAACGTGGCCGTGCAAGGCGCCTGTCATCGATTCACGGAATGCTGTCTCGGACACTCGCGGATGCGAAGGCCGGGTCGGCCTTCGGGCGGCCCGCCGGCGACTGCGGCAGCGGGGCGGAAAAGAGCGTGATTCTACCCGCGCCGCCAACCGCTCAGCGCGGCTTGCTTTCCGTCGCGACGCGGGCGCGCTGCGCGCGCACCCATTGCTGCGCTTCGAGGGCCCAGTGCTTCTTGATGCTGTACCAGACGTCGGCCGCCCACAGCGCGTGGCCGGCAGCCGAGTCGGGGAGCGTCGACGTGTCGACGTTCTGGTCGGGCACGTACGCGTTGACCCAGTCCCGGACGGCGGGATCCTCGGCCAGCGACGCGGTCACCGGGACGACGACGTGGTTGTAGACCGCCGGCAGCGTTACGTTGCGGACGCGCGCCTTGCCGCTGTTTTCGTAGCGCCGGTCGAGCGGGTTGCCCGGGATGCTGAGCGCGATCAGGTCGATCTCGATGAAATAGCCGGTGAACTCGTCGACGGTATCCGGGATCTTGCGCAGCGTATCGAGGCTCTCCCACCATCCGGGGAGGACGAGTGCCAGGCCGCCCGCGCCGATCGCGGACGCATACGAGACTGAGACACCCACCGCCGGTCGTTCGCGGCCGGTCAGCGGATCGATGATCGTCGTGCGCGCTTCGAGCGTCGCCGTCAGCGGGTTGTACACGCGCAGGTCGCCGCCCCAGCCCGCGAGGTCCTTCAGGATCCTGACGGCCGAGAGCCCACCCTGGCTGTGGCCGACGAGCATCGGATGCAGGCCGTCGTGCTCGTATTGCCACGCGACGAGCCCCGCGAGCTGCGACGTCTGCAGATACGGGCTGTACGACCAGTCGCCGCTGCCCGGATCGCGAATCCCCGCTTCGGGATAGCCCATGCCCGTCAGGAACGCGCCGAAGGACTCCATGACGAGATGGACCGGATAGACGCCCCCGTGCAGCAGCATCACGCGTGGCGTCGGTCCCTTCGCCAGGACCTCCCGCACGTCGCGGTCGGAGATGTGCGCCGGGTCGAGCGCCATGATGCGCGCCTGCAGCGCGGCGTCCGACGTCCACCGCGACGCTGGCCGCGCGTTGGTCGGCAACTGCTCGAACGGCTGCGTTGCGCAGCCCGCGAGCGCAAGCGTGAGAGCAGTGAGCGAGGCGAGGACGAGTCGTGAAAAAGGGTTCATTTGAGCGCCCGAATGCGACTTTTGATGTGTGCCTGGAGATCGAGAATGTCGTCCGGTCCTGCGGCGGCGGTCCGGTAGGTGATGCCCGCGCAGAGCGTGTTGCCCGACGTCGTGACGGCGACGACGACCGGCGACGCGGGACCGGTCGGCACGCCGCGGATATAGGGGGGCGCGCCGCTGTTGGTCGCCGACTCCCACAGCGCGTTGACGTTCAGCGACGAGACGCCGGCGCCGACCGGATAGCTCTTGGCGTAGACGCCGAGCTTCTGATCGCGCGTGCGAAATCGTCCGGCGATACGATCGACAGCGATCGCACCGAGCGTGGTCAGGTACAGCTTCTCGCGCTTGACCCGTGCAGTGGCGCGATTCACGTCCTGCGCGAGCTCGCCGAGCGTGATCCCGGGGGGCACCGGGTGCGATACGCGAAAGGAGCTCAGGAATTGCCCGAACGTGGCGCGCGTATCCTCGCGATGCGCATCGCGCAGGTTCATGATCGACGCCACCGCGAGCTCGTGACGCCGCTTCGCGCGATCGCGATCCGGCATCTGCGCGTCCTGGGCCAGCAGCAGCAGCGCGATCAGCGCGTCGTTCAGCGTGACGCCCCATCCTTTGGCTGCCGTGCGCAGCGTCGCGTACTCCGCCGGCTCGAGCGTGAAGAACGTGAACGCGTTATGCCCGTCTGCGAGCGTACGGTAGCGCGGCCGGATCGTCCTGCGGCAGCTCGACACCATCGCCGGCATCCGGGCGAGGCCGCGAACGAACCGCAGCGGGTGACGCGCAAACAGCCGTCGGTGCGTGTGCGGATAGCGCGACAGCGGGGCAACGGGCGCCGGCATGCCGGCGTAGCGATCGGCGATGGCATTGAGCAGGACGACGATCGAATCGCCGCCCGCGACGAAATGGTCGTATGCGATGCCGAGAAAGAACGCGTCGCCCTGATCGATCGCAAAAAAGCGGAATGGATCGATGCGGCCATCGTCCGTGAACGGCGCGTTCAGCTGCCGCTCGAATACGGCGGCGAGCGTCGTGGTCCAGTCGGCCCCGGCATCGATGACTTCCAGCGCGCTGGCCGACGGCCCGCCGCGCCATTCGTAGCGGCCGCGCCGGCGGTCGAGTTCGAGCCCCGTCAGCCCCGCGTGTTCGAGTGTCTCGTCGATGGCCCGCCTGGCCGCCGCGGTGTCGAGCGGCTCCGCAATGCGTGCCGCGTGGACGGCGATGTACGGATGCAGCTCGCGCCAGTCGAGCATCGTCCGCTGGAACAGGTTCAGCCGGCCCGCGAGGCGCTTCATGCGGCTGTTGCGAGCGCGCGTGGGAGGCGCGCACCCAGCGTCCGGCTGCCGCGTCGCTGGCATCGAGGCTGCTGGATTTTGCAGGAGTTTTTGCACGACGGACAAGGAAAAATCTGCCGATCCTGGATTCCGGGTTCGCGACGGTCAGCGCCGCGCCGCTCGCCCTCGCCAGCTGCGCGCCGGTGGGCAAGCGTCGAGCGCGCACGCGCCATTCGCAACCGCCCGACCGTCAGTATGACGACACCTTGAGCAAACGTTGCGCCTGAATGCACCAGTGGCGCCTGACGCTGTTCCAGATGTCCGAGGCGTGCACGATGTTGCGCAGGTCGGCCAAGTCGTCGGGTAGCGCTGCGCCGGGGTGCCACCCGTCGATCCATTCGCGCGCCGCCGGGTTGCCCGGCAAGTGGTCGGCGAGCGGAAGCGCCACGTGGCTGTAAGTGGCCGGCAAGAGCACGTTGCGCACGCGGGCCGACCCCGTTGGCTCGTAGGGCGTTATGCCAAGCAGGTTGCCAGCGATCGGGTCGTTCGGGATATCGAAGCCGGTGAACTCGGTGACCGTGTCCGGAATCTTGCGCAGCCGCGGCAGCATCGACCACTGTCCCAGCAGCACGCGAGGCAGCCAGCCGGTCGCGAGGGCGGCTGCGTACGCGACATGCAGCCCGACGACCGCGCGCTCGTCGCCGGTGCGCGGATCGACGATCGTGGTGCGCGGCTGCACGATCGCCGGTGCGCGGATCGACGACCGGCAACGAGCGATGAAATTCGCCGGCGAACTCGTACAGCACGCGGATTGCCAGCATGCCGCCCTGGCTGTGCCCGATCAGCATCGGCTCGAGGCCGGTCCGCTCGTAGTCGAATGCAAGCGCACCCGCCAGTGTCGCGCTGTCAGCAAAACTATCGTACGTCGTGCGGCCGTCGGCGGGATTGCGCAGGCGCTCTTCGGGATAGCCCATGCCGATCAGGAATTGCGCGAACGGCTCCATCGTGACGACGGCGACGCTGCCCTGCAGCAGCACGATCCGCGGCGCCGGGACCAAAGCCAGGACCTCGCGTACCTGGGTGGCGCTTACGCGTTCGCAGTCGATGGCGGCCAGTTGCGCGATCGTGGCCGGCGGCACGTCGGGCGACGCGTGCGCGGCGCGCGACAGGCTCGCGGACGGTCCGCCCGCCGAGAGCGCCAGCGCGACGGCACATGCGAGCGCGCGCCGTCGCGACGGACTCACGCGGTCGCGTCGATCACGAATTGCGTGCCGCTCCCCGGGGCACGAAACGCCCCGTCCGCTCGACGTACCGGCGATAGGCGTCTCCGTGCATCCGTGCGAGGTGAGCCTCCTCGCTGCGCGCCTTGACGTTCATCAGCACGACGTGCGCCAGGGCCACGACGAGCATCGGGACGGACGGCAGCACGATCGCCGTCGCGATCATCAGTGCAATGCTGAACGCGTAGATGGGGTGGCGGACTCTCGCGAAAAGACCATCGGTGATCAGCGACGTGTTGCGATCGCTGATGTCCATCCGCCAGTCGCGCCCCATCCGCCGCCAGCACTGGATCGTCAGCACCAGGCACAGGACGGCGGCTGCGGCGGCGAGCCAGCGGACCGCCGCGTAGGCGGGCGTGTCGCGCGCGAACGCCGGCACGGCGAACGCCCCGTGCTCGTGCGTCAGGCCGAGCCACGGCAGCGCACACCAGCACGCAATGACCGGCACGAGAATCAGCCAGAGCGCACGCTCGGCCGATCGCTCGGGAATGACGCCGACGTCGTGGTGCTGCTTGCGCCGGGCGCGCACGACCATCGCTCCGACGCGCAGCCAGTACGCGGAGATCGTGAGCGCGACGACGAGCAGCGGGTAATCGCGCTCCATTGCGGTCCGTGCGGACGTGCGCTTGTGCCCGCGGCCCGCGCTACATCCGTTCGATGATCGCTGCGATGCCCTGCCCGCCGCCGATGCACATCGTGATCAGTGCATAGCGCTTGCCCGTCCGTTGCAGCTCGTACATCGCCTTGACGGTGAGGATGCACCCGGTGGCGCCGACCGGGTGGCCGAGTGCGACGGCGCCACCGTTTGGATTGACCTTCGCCGGGTCGAGGTCGAGCTGCGCATTCACGCCGAGCGCCTGCGCCGCGAACGCTTCGTTCGATTCGACGATGTCGATGTCGCGAACCGACAGGCCGGCCTTCTTCAGCGCAGCCTTGACGGCACTGACCGGGCCGAGGCCCATGATCTTCGGATCGATGCCGGCGTGTCCGTACGCGACCAACCGCGCCATCGGCTTCAGATTCGCGCGCTGCGCCGCCTGCGCCTCCATCAGCACCACGGCCGACGCCGCGTCGTTGATTCCGGACGCGTTGCCTGCGGTGACCGTCCCCTTCTCCTTGGCGAATACCGCCCGCAGTTTGGCCATCCCTTCGGCGGTCGCGTCACCGCGCACGTGCTCGTCGGTGTCGAATGCGATCGGCCCCTTCTTGCTCTTGAGCTCGATCGGCAGGATCTGCGACTTGAAATGGCCTTCCTTCAGCGCTGCCGTTGCACGACGGTGGCTCTCGACGGCGAACGCATCCTGCTGCTCGCGCGTGATGCCGCACTTCGTCGCGACGTTCTCGGCGGTGACGCCCATGTGGATCGTGTCGAACGGATCGGTCAGCGCGCCGACCATCATGTCGATCGACTTGCTGTCGCCCATCCGTGCGCCCCAGCGTTGCGTGACGTCCGCGTAGACCGCACGGCTCATGCTTTCGGCGCCGCCGCCCACCGCCGCATCGACGTCGCCGAGCATGATGTACTGCGAGGCACTGACGATCGCCTGCAGGCCGCTTCCGCACAACCGGTTCACTGTCAGCGCGCCGCTTTCGTGCGCGAGGCCGCCGTTGATCGCCGCGACGCGCGACAGGTACATGTCCTTGGCCTCGGTGTGAATGACGTTGCCGAACACGCACTGGCCGATTTGCGCCGGGTCGACGCCCGAACGGGCCACGGCTTCGCGAACGACGCGCGCGCCGAGCTCCGTGGGAGGAATGTCCTTCAGCGAACCGCCGTAGTCTCCGATTGCGGTACGGGCACCGTTGACGATGACGACTTCCCGGGCGTTGGCCATGATGATCTCCTCTGCAAACCGCCATTATCCTCCGTCGGCGAACCCCGGGCCCGGCCGGATGCTCGGGCGGGCCGTCACGCGGCCGCGCGGCTGCGCAACGGGCGCCGCCCGAGCGCGCGCAATTCGTCGCCCAGGTACGCGGCGATCGCGCGCATGCCGAAGATGCCTGCCTCACGCTCGGCGTCGGGGTTGTAGTTCGTGTTCGTGTTGACGTCGTACGTGTAGAGCTCGCCGGCGCGATCGGCAATGAATTCGATGCCGGCGATGCCGATGTCGTTGTCGGCCAGGAAGCGCCGGTAGCGGTCGACGACTGGATGCGAGAAGCCGTCGATGATCCGAAATCGCGGCGCCGTGGCGACGGCGGGCGTTTCGCCGACCGGGCACGCGAGGTCGCCGATCTGGCACGCGTCCGCCGGGCACAGCTCGAAGCCGAGCGACGTATCGACGCGCACGGCGTAAAGCAACTTGCCGCCGATGAACTCGACGCGCGTGATGAACGGCTCGGGTGCCTCGACGTACTGCTGGACCAGCGTCACGCCGTCGACCGGGGCCTCGAACGCATCGCCGTCGACGTAACGCTCGAGCGCGGCGACGTCATCGAACAGCCGTACGCCGAGGCCCTTGCCGGCGCGGTTGTGCTTGGTGATGAACCGCGCCCTGCATCGTGCGTGCGGCCTGCACGATCGCGTCGCGGCCGACGGCGGCAATAGTTCTCGGCACGCGGATGCCATGGCGGGCGAGCGCCGCGTACTGCGCCATCTTGCTGATTTCGAGTTGCAGCGCACGACCGCCGTTGACCACGCGGCGGCCGTGCGATTCCAGCCACGCCAGCACGCCGCCGGTCAGTTCCGCCGCGTAGCGATGGCCGCGCGTATGCGACGAAGCGCTCATCCGGTTGTAGAACACGCCCGGTGGCGGCGTCTCGGAAAGATCGAGCGTGCCGTCGTCGATGAACCACTCGTCGAACGGCAGTTCCGACTCCTTGAACGCGGCACGGAGGGGTTCCACCCATGCGTCGTTTTCATGGATGACATAAATGCGGGACATTGCGGGTCCTCGGGTGGTATTTACCGACAAAAGGTAAGGCCGCCGGATCGATAAGCCAAAGACCCTTTGGCGTTAAGCTTGTAAGCGCGCTGGCGTACGCGTGACGAGACGCCGGTCGGCGAGCGGAGGTCGGCATGGTCAGCGAGTCGAAATGGCGGCATCACGGCGTACGCGTCGTCAAGGCGGATCAGCTTGACCCAAACACGGCGCAAACGCCGGGAATGAACCGCGCGGCGGCGATCAATCGCGCGCGGATGGGCGCGGAGAAGCTATGGGCGGGCACCGTCGTCATCCATCCGAATGCGAAGACCGGCGCGCACCATCACGGGCCCGTCGAAAGCGTCATCTACGTCGTCAGCGGGCGTGCGCGGATGAAATGGGGCGAACGGCTCGAGTTCACCGCCGAGGCGGGCCCGGGCGATTTCATCTATGTACCGCCGTATGTGCCGCACCAGGAGATCAACGCCAGCGAAAGCGAGCCGTTGTCCTGCGTGCTCTGCCGCAGCGGCCAGGAGCCGGTCGTCGTCAACCTCGACCTGCCGAACGTCGAGCCCAATCCGGAGAACGTGCCGTGGGTCGACAACATCCATCGGGATCCCGGCACCGGCTGAGGTTTTAGAAACGCAGGCGTTGTCTGCTGCGTGACAGCCGCCGCTGACGGACCTCGGAGGCGATCTCCCCGGCTACGAGCCCGATCGCCGCGGCAAGGCCGGCAAGGAGGCGAAAACGATTGAACCCGCCGAGCCAGTCATCGTCCGCACTCGCGGACTGCGGCTGCGCGTCGCGATCGGCACTCGGCGCCGGCTTGGGGATCGCCGCCGATTGATTCGCGCCACTGCTGCCCGCGTTGTCGCGTGGCGCTGCTTGCAGTGGCGCACCCGGCTTGCGCTGTCCGATCAGGCTGCCATGGCTGTGCGCGTACGTCTTGGTGAACTCGGCGCCCAGCAGGAAGATCTGCGACGAGTAGTACACCCACACCAGCACGATGACGAGCGAGCCCGCGGCACCGAACCCGGACGTGACGCCGCTCTTGCCGAGGTAGAGTCCGATCAGCAGCTTGCCGAGCGCGAACAGCAGCGATGTCACCATCGCACCGACCCAGACGTCCTTCCACTCGATCCTGCAGCGGGGAAGCAGCTTGTAGATCATCGCGAACAGCCCGGTAATGATCGCGAAGCTGACGACGAAGTTGACCGCCTGCAGCGCGACCTCCCAGCCTTCGAACCAGGTGTCCCAGAATTTCGCCAGCGCGGCCAATCCGGCGGAGAGCACGAGCGACACGAGCAGCAGGAACCCGATGCCGAGGATCATGCCGAACGACAGCAGCCGGCCGCGCAGCAGCGCCGTGATCCCCGATTCGGTCGACTTCGGCACGTCCCAGATCCGGTCG
This sequence comes from uncultured Pseudomonadota bacterium, assembly GCA_963709335.1. Lineage (GTDB taxonomy): Bacteria > Pseudomonadota > Gammaproteobacteria > Burkholderiales > Casimicrobiaceae > VBCG01. The sequence goes on along the minus strand of CAVPWB010000014.1, from coordinate 1,057,871 downwards.
AGATCGGACTGCAGCTCGCCGAACACCGTCGTCGCGCCGATGAGCAATGTCACGACGCCGGCGATCGCCGCGAACGTCCCTTTGCCCGGCTCGCTCGCGCTCTTGACAAGGCCCTGGATGGCCGTCGCGCCTTCGTCGCCGATCAGCCCGCGAAGCTGCGCGAAGATCTCGCCACGCGCGGCGTCGGCGCCGAACGCGAAACCGGCCACGGCGATCGCGATGACGATCAGCGGCGCGATCGAAAAGATCGTGTAGTAGGCGAGTGCCGCCCCCATGCTCGGCGCGTAGTCGTCCGACCACTGCGAGACCGATTCCTTGACCAGCGGCCACAGCGACTTGACGGCGATCATTCGCAAACCCTTCGCGGTTCGCCGGCGCCAGGCGCGCCGGCCGCAGCGCCCCCGTGGCGCGCTCGCGCCGCTACGTTACTAGGACGCTCCGCGCGTCGCTGTCGGCGCGTGACGCGCATCGGCGTACGCGTTCGACCGACTCGCGAGTCGCAGGTCAGTGGGCGCTGGCATCGTAGTAAGCCCATTGCCACCGCTGGAACGCGTTCGCCTTGAACCCGCGCAGCCACGGCTGCGTCAGGTCGTTGCGATACGGGTAGTCGGCCAGGATCCACGGGGCGTAGTTGGCGATGATGTCGTTGAGCTTGCGGTAGATCGCGTTCCGTGCGGGCCCGTCGGGCAGCGCGTGCGCCTGTTCGTACAGCCGGTCGTATTCCGGCAGGCGCAGCCGCGCGTCGTTCGACGTGCCGATGTTGCGGCTGACGAGGTAGCTGTAGAAGGGATCGCCATCGGGAATGCCGCTGATCCACCCCAGGCCCCACATCATCATCTGGCCGGCCTCGGTCATCTTGTTCAACTCGGGCCACTTGTTCTTGATGAACGTGATGCGGATGCCGATCGCGTCCATGTTGCGTTTCCACAGCTCGTCGGCGGACCGCGCCTCCGCGTCGGTCGTCGAGCCCTTCTGCAGCGTCAGCGGCTTGCCGTCTGGCGTCTCGCGGTACCCGTCGCCATCGCGGTCCTTGTAGCCGAAGCGGTCGAGCAGCGCGCGCGCGGCTGCGGGGTCGTAAGAAACCTTGACGCCGATCGCCGGAGCATTGCCGTACAGCCCCGGCGGGACCGGCTGATCGGCGACGATCGCCTGGCCTTTCGCGAGCTGGCGGATCGCGCCTTCGCGATCGTAGGCGAGCGCGACAGCGCGGCGCAGCGCGATCTTAGCCGGCTCGTAGCCGCCGACGAGGGGGTCGTCCAGGTTGAAAAAGAAAAACGCCAGTGACGGCTCGATCTGCCGGTGCAGCACGACGCCGCGTTTCGCGAATTGCGGCGTGAGCTTTTCGCCGTCGAGCACGGTGGGGGCAAGCGTGGGCGGCACGCTGACGTAGTCGAGCAGCCCGCGATCGAACGACAGCAGGCGCGGCTGCGCTTCCTCGATGATCGCGATGTCGACGGTCCCGGTCAGCGGAAGCTTGCGACCGGTCAGCCCCTTCGCGATCGCCGCGTCGCCGGGATCGCGGCCCGGCGCCGGATAGGTTTCGTTGCGAAAGTCCGGATTCGCCTCGAGAACGATCCGCTGGCCGCGCGTCCACGATTTCAACCGGTAGGGCCCGGTCCCCACCGGGTTCTCCATCACGCGATGCGAATCATCCTGATACTTCTCGACGACCTCGCGCGCGACCGCTGCGAAGCTCGACGTCGTCAGCCACCACTTGAAAACGTAATCCGGCTGCTTGAAGCGGATGCGCAGCGTGTAGCGGTCGATCGCCTGGAGACCCTCGATCTTTTCGTCGTAGTCGAACTTGCCTGATTTGCGCGCGCGCTCGAGCGGACCCTCGAGTCCGACGAGCGTTTGCTCGAAAATGTACAGCCAGTACGAGCGGACTTTCGGATCGAAGACACGCTTGATGCTGTAGACGTAATCCTGCGCCGTCAGCTCGCGCTTCTTGCCGTTGAACGCAGGATCCGCGGCGAAGAAGATGCCGCGCTTCACTTTGATCGTGTACGTGCGGCCGCCGTCGGTGATCTCGGGCGGGCCGTCGGCCGTGTTCGGCTCGAGCACGACGGGTCGTGCGAAATAATCGTAGCGATAGAGCGGATCGAAGATGCTGAGGCACACGGCATCGGAATAGGTGTCGCCGATCGCCTGCGGATCGAAGCCGGTTTCGGCAACGGGGAACGCGACATGCAGCGTCCGCGGCGCGTCGGCGGCGAGCACCGCCGATCCACCGGCCAGCGCGATGCTTGCGACGAGCCCGATCGCCCACCGGCGCACGGCGGCGACACGCGTCAGCGGTGCCGGAATTGCCTCGACCGCGCTCATCCGGCGAGGAAGCGGCGCAGCCGCGCGACGCCTTCGTCGAGCTTCGCTTCGCTCGCCGCGAAACACCAGCGAACGAATCCCTCACCCTCCGGCCCGAACGCAATGCCCGGTGCGAGGCCGAGCCGCGCCTCTGCGACGAGCCGGCGGCAGAACGCCATGCTGTCCCGGCTGCCGTCGATGCGGAAGAACGCATACATCGAACCCGCCGGCGATGCGACGTCGACGCCATCCAGTTGCCGCAGCGCGTCGACGAGCCGGTCGCGCATGTGTCGCAGCCGTGCGCATGTGGCGAGTGCCGTCGGCTCGCCATCGGCGATGGCCGTCACGCCGGCGCGCTGGACGAACATCGGCGAGCACGATGTGTTGTATTCGATCAGCTTGCCGATCTCCGGCATCAATTCGGCGGGGGCAACGAGCCAGCCGAGCCGCCATCCGGTCATCAGCCACGCCTTCGAGAAGCTGTTCGTGCTGACGACGCGTGCGTCGCGATCGGCGAGGTCGAGAAACGACGGCGCACAACTCGCGTCACCGTCGAAAAAGACGCGCTCGTAGACGTCGTCGGCGATGATCCAGATGCCGAGCCGGTCGCAATGTTCGAGCAGCGCCGCCTGGGCCGCGCGATCGATCGTCCATCCGGTTGGATTGTTGGGCGCATTGACCATCAGCGCCCGCGTGCCCGGGGTCAGCGCGTCGAGCAGCCGATCGAGATCGAGCGTCCAGCCGTTCGCGCCGAACTGCAGCGGCACGCAAGTGACGTCCGCCGAGAAAATCTTCGGTATCTCGACCAGGTTCGGCCACAGCGGCGTGACGACGACCACGCGGTCGCCCGGCGACACGAGCGCTTGCACCGTCAGCATCAGCGCGGACATCCCCGACGCGGTCACGGCGATCGCGTCGTCGTCCGTCGCGCCGTGCAGGCGCGTGACGTAGCGCGCGAGCTCGCTGCGCAACTCCGGGATGCCGAAATTCTGCGAGTAGAACGTCTCGCCGCGCGCGATCGACGCGATCGCTGCGTCACGAATGAACTGCGGCGTGACGAGGTCGGGCTCGCCGAACCAGAACGGAAGCACATCGGGATCGTGCATCCCCGCGTTGGCGATCTCGCGGATCTGCGAGCCGCGAAGCGAGCGGATGCGCTCGCGCGCGACCGCTTCCGCAGCCGATGTCGGGATGGCGCGCAAGGCGGTGGTCGAACGCATCCGCCATCTTACCGCGCTGCCTGCGAATGCCCTTTCGGCGGCACCCGCGGACGGGTCAGATCGCGATCTCGAACGTGTCGCGGCCCTGGCCCTTCGCCGCATACAGCGCGCTGTCGGCGCGCTTGAGCAGCGCATCGGCCGTTGACGTGAGCCCGTGGCCGAGTGCTATGCCGATGCTGGCCGTCACCTTGACCAGACCGTCACCGACGCGAAAGTCGCTGCGCATCGCCGCGATGATCTTGCGGGCGACCAGGCGGCACTCTTCCCGCGAGTGGATGCCTTCGAGGATGATGACGAACTCGTCGCCGGCGAGGCGCGCAACGACGTCGGTCGAGCGCACCGCGCCGGTCAGCCGCCGCGCGAACTCGCGCAGCACGTCGTCGCCAGCGGCGTGGCCGAGCGTGTCGTTGATCTGCTTGAAGCCGTCGACGTCGAGGAACAGCAGCGCCACCTGCATGCCGGTCTGCTGCGAGCGCGCGAGCGCCATCGCGATCGCATCGTTGAACGTATGCCGGTTCGGCAGGCCGGTCAGCGTGTCCTGCTGCGCGAGCCGTTCGAGTTGCAGCTCGATTTTCTTTAGTGGCGTGACATCGGTCGACGACGAATAGACGCCGATGACCGCGCCGCTCGCATCGAAGTCGGGGATGTAAGTGCCGCGGACGAAGCGGCTGTCCGCGGTGTCCTGGCGGACTTCGACATCGAAGTCCACGCGCTCGCCGGCGAACGCGCGCTCCAGGTTCGGATGCACGGCTGCGTACGCGTCGGTGCCGATGACTTCGCGGATGTGCTTGCCGGTGATGTCGGCGAGCGGCCGGCCGGTCCAGCTCTCGTAGAAGCGGCTGTTGAAGCGGTAGCGGCGGTCGCGGTCGATGTACGCGATCATCGACGGAATGTTGTCGGTGATGCTGCGCAGCCGATGCTCGCTTTCCTCGGCCTTGGCCCGCGCGGCACACAGGTCGGTGATGTCCTGCACGAGACCGTAGAAGCCGACGACGTTGCCGCGCTTGTCGACGTCGGGGATCAACTCGACGAGCTCGCTCCACCGGCGTCCGTTGCGCACCAGGTCGCGCTGGAAACGGGCGCGATTGCCCTGGCGCGCGCTTTCCATGTGCGGCGCAGTTTGCGCGTAGGCGGCGGGCGACATCACCTCCGCAACCTGGCGGCCAACCATCTGCTCGGGGGCGAGCCCGAACATCTGCTCGCTGCGTGCGTTGACGAACAGGTAGCGCTCGTCGGCCGACAGGTACGCGATCAGCGCAGGCAGGTTGTCGGCGATCATCCTCATCCTGCGTTCCGACGCCGTGAGCGCCTGCTTGGCCGACCGCAGCGCTGTAACGTCCTGCGAGATCGTGACGATGCCGTGCACCTTGCCTGTCTTGTCGATGTCGGGAACGTGGTCGACCTGGTAGTACTGCGTGCCTTCGGCGCGGTCGACGACGAGGTCGAACCGGCGCGCTTCGCCGCGGTAGCTGCGAACGAGCTCGGGTCTTATCTGGTCGTACGCGGCGGGCGACACGACGTCGGCGACGAGGCGACCCGCGATGGTCTGCGACTCGATGCCCCAGTATTCGGCGAACCGCTTGTTGCCGAAGCGCAAGCGCTCGTGGACGTCGCTGTACGTGATCCGCGCCGGTACCGCATCGGCGATCAGGCGGATGAACCGTTCGCGGGCCTCGAGCGCGTTCTCGGCCTCCTTGCGCCGTGTGATGTCCTGGCAGACGACGTAGGCGCCGAGCACGTCGCCGCCGTCGCCATAGTCCGGAAAGCACGTGACGATGAACACGGGGCTGCCGGGGCCCGGCCGCAGGCTCGCCTCGAACGTCTGCGGCATCCCGGCGAGCACTTCGGTCATCCGTCCGTCAAGTCGATCGTAAATTTCGTCGCCGAGCACGTCTCGCAGCGTTCGCCCGACGACGTCCGCCGGGCCAACCGCGAGCACGTCGCGCACGTATTCGTTGACGAACCCGAATCGCTCGGACGCATCGACGTACGCGATCAGCACGGGGACGTTCGCGGTGATCGTCGAAAGCTCCGCGGTGCTGCGTGTGAGCTCGATGGTCTTCTGCTCGAGCGCGGTCGTCTTGCCGTGCAGCGCCTGTGTGCGCTCCTCGACCATTTGCGCCATTCGGTTCAGCGTGGCGGCGAGGACGCCGGTTTCGTCGTCGCCGCCGATGCGTGTGCGGTGACCGAGGTTCCCGCGGGCCAACAGCATCGCGTCGTAGGCGAGCACGCGCAGCGGCCGCGCGATCCGCATGCCCAGGTTGGCCGCTACGAGCATGCCGACGAGCAGCGACAGCGTTCCATAGAGGAGCATCTCGACGAGGTTGGCGCGGGCGCCGCTCAATGCCGCGTCGGCGGGCATGCCGACGAACACATGCCATGGCAGGCGGTCGGAACGCGTATATCCGGCAATCCGGTCGATCCCGTCACGGCCTCGCGTGTCGTCGGTACCCTCGCCGCGCGCCAGGTGCGCGCTGGCGTTGCCGATGTTGCGCACGCTTGCGCCGATCCAGTGCTCCGGGTCGATGTTGCGGACGAGCACGACCCCTTCGGTGTTGACGATCGACACGACGGTACCCGGCGGGGCCGCGCCCTTGAGGTCGAGCAGCCAATCGAGCTCGCGCAGCGTCGCCGACACGGTGACGACGCCGACCGGGCGGTTGTCCGCGCCGAGGACGGCGCGCGCGAAGACGACAACCGGCTGACCGTTGATCCGTGATGGGCGCGGGCCCTCGAACGCAAGCGCGCGCGTCGCGATCGCGCTGCGAAAGTACACGTCGTCCGCGATCGTGACGTCGCTTCCGAGGTTGGTGTGGTCGAGCGCGCCGATGTTGCGGCCATCCATTGTCCAGATCGCGACGTTGTTGATGGCGCGCGGAAGGTCGGCGCGGATCCGGTGCAGGAACGCATCGTTCGCCGCCGCGCCTGCCGCGTCCATCCGGGCGCCGTAGCCGACGAGTGTCAGCGCGCCGGCGATGTCGCTGACGTAATCGTCGATCCGCACGGCGAACAGGCGGGCCAGTGACAGCGTCCGCTGCCGGGCCTCGTCGCGCTCGTGTGCGGCCTGGCGCGCCGCGCTGCCGCCCACGTAGACGACGAACGGCAGTCCCAGCCCAAGCGCGAGCAGCGCAACGCGCAGCCCGATGCTCGCCCGGATTCGCGGCCAGCGTGGATGACGAAGCCATCCAGGAATCCGGAATGACCAGAATGCCGTTCGATCGTGGGGCGAGCCGCCCGCCGAACGGCGAAATCCGGGCGCGGGGGTCGTGATCGTGGACGAAGACTCGAGGGTGGACATCGGTAACGCTGCTCGCTTGCGGGCGCCGGTTCGCGCCAAAGTAGCGAGCAGGCGCAAGGAGTGTGCCAAGTTGTGCTGGACGGGTCGTGACAGGCGGCCATCGCGACGTCGGCTGCTCGCGCCCCTCGACCTCCTTGTACTGCCCTGCCGGGCGAACGCCGGCGTGTCGGTCTCGCAGGGCGACTCGCACTTGCCTCCGATCCCCGCTGCGCGGGGGCCCTCGTCGGCTGCTCGCGCCCTGCCATAATTCCCGTCTTTTTGCGCTGCGCGCCCCATGAACGCTGCCTGGATCACGTCCCACCCCGCGCTGGTCTGCACGATCCTCCTGGCGTGCTCGAACCTCTTCATGACGGTCGCCTGGTACGGCCACCTGCGCCTGCTCGACGACCGGCCGTGGTGGATCGCGGCGCTGATCTCGTGGGGCATCGCCCTGTTCGAGTACCTGCTGCAGGTGCCCGGCAACCGGATCGGCTACACGACGCTGTCGCTGGCGCAACTCAAGATCCTGCAGGAAGTCATCACGCTGGTCGTGTTCGTCCCGTTTGCGATGCTGTTCATGGGCGCGACGCTGAAGCTCGACTACCTGTGGGCGGGCCTGTGCATGATGGGCGCCGTGTATTTCATTTTCCGGTCGTAACGCGCCAGCGCGTCACGGCGCCGTCAATCGCATCCACATGCACCTTCACATCCTCGGCATCTGCGGCACGTTCATGGGCGGCATCGCCGCGATCGCGCAGCGCGCGGGCCACACCGTCACCGGATGCGACACGAACGTCTATCCGCCGATGTCCTCGCAACTCGAGGCCCTGGGCATCGCGCTGACGCAGGGGTTCGAGGCGTCGCAGCTCGACGGCCCGGCGAAGGCTGCCGACGTGTTCGTCGTCGGGAACGTCGTCTCGCGCGGCAATCCGCTGCTGGAGGCGATTCTCGATCGCGGGTTGCGCTACACGTCTGGTCCGCAGTGGCTCGCCGAGCAGGTGCTTCGGGACAAGTGGGTGCTCGCTGTCGCCGGGACGCACGGCAAGACGACGACTTCGGCGATGCTTGCGCACATTGTCGATCGCGCTGGCCTCCAGCCGGGCTTCCTGATCGGCGGCGTTCCCGTCGACTTCGGTGTTTCCGCGCGGCACAGCGACAGTGCGTTTTTCGTGATCGAGGCCGACGAGTACGACACGGCGTTCTTCGACAAGCGGTCGAAGTTCGTCCACTACCGGCCGCGCACGGCGATCCTCAACAATCTCGAATTCGACCACGCCGACATCTTTGCGGACGTCGCGGCGATCGAAACGCAGTTCCACCACCTGGTGCGTACGATCCCGGGGAGCGGGCTGCTCGTCGTCAACGGCGAAGACGAAGCGCTCGGGCGCGTGCTGGCGCGGGGCGTCTGGACTGACGTGGAGCGATTCGCAGCCGCAAACGCGGAATCGCCAACGGAGTGGTCGATCGCCGACGACGGCGCCGTAGGGCTTCGCGGGGTTGCCGCCGGTCGGCTCGATTTCTCGCAAACCGGTCGCCACAACCGGCTGAACGCGCTCGCGGCACTGGCGGCGGCGCGGCACGTCGGCGTGCCGGTCGCCGAAGGATTGCGCGCCCTCGCGTCCTTTCGTGGCGTCAAGCGGCGGATGGAATTGCGCGGCCGGGTCGGCGGCATCACCGTCTACGACGACTTCGCCCATCACCCGACGGCGATCGCAACGACGGTGGACGGCTTGCGCCGCGCCGAACCGGGCGGGCGCATCCTCGCGGTGCTCGAGCCGCGGTCGAACACGATGAAGCTCGGGACGATGAAGGCGGCGCTGCCGCGGAGCCTGGCGCAGGCCGACTGCGTGTTCTGTTACACGGCGGGGCTTGGGTGGAATGCGGCCGAGGCGCTGGCGCCGCTGGGCACGCGCGCCGAAATCCACGACGACCTCGGCGCGCTCGTCGCTGCCGTGGTCGCGGCAGCCCGCAGCGGCGACCACATTCTCGTGATGAGCAACGGCGGCTTCGGCGGTGTCCACCAACGGCTGCTCGACGCGTTGGCCGCCGCGTGACGTTCGTCTACCTGCACGGCTTCCGCTCGTCGCCCGCCAGCGTGAAGGCTGCGCAGTTCGCCGCGGCGATCGCCGCGCTGTCAGCTGCCAAGCGCCCCGCGCTGCACGTGCCGACGCTGACCGACCGGCCCGCGCAGGCACTGGCGCAAATCGAACGGCTCGTGGCAGCCGCAGAGTCGCCGGTCTGCCTCGTCGGCAGCTCGCTCGGCGGCTTCTACGCCACAGTCGCGGCCGAGCGCCACGGTCTGCGGGCAGTGCTCGTCAATCCCGCGTTGCGGCCGGACGAAGGCCTTCGCGCGTACGCCGGCGTCCAGACGAACCTCTACACGGGGGAAAGCTTCGAGGTCACGACCGACCACTTCGCGGAGTTGCAGGAAATGCGCGTCGATCGCATCAGCCGGCCCGAACGCTATTTCCTGATGGTGCAATCCGGCGACGACGTGCTCGATTATCGTCGGGCGGTGGCGTTCTACCAAGGCGCGTGGCAGTTCGTCCAGGGGGGCGGGGACCACGCCTTCGCAGGCTTCGAGGCGCAGATCCCGGCAATCCTCCGTTTCGCTGGACTCGAATAGTCGCCACTGCCCTGTTTTTCCAAGGTAAAGGCCAATCATTTCATTGTGCACCGCACATAGCCAAAGGCCCTTGCACGGGTTATGCTTGTAGTCCGACTTGGCGAAGTCGGATCCAATTCGACACGCACCGTTGCGCCGGCGCCAAAAGCTCCGGCGCTTTTCGTCGCCCACGCCCGACTTGCCGGACCGGCAGTCGTCGTAGTGGCCGGCGCTTGACCTGGAGCACGCGATGGCAACGAGCACACGTGTGGGCCGTGACCCGGCATCCCCGATTTCGGAAACTACCGCCGACCTGATCGGTCGCGAAAAGGCGTTTGGCGCCCGCAATTACGACCCATTGCCGGTGGTTCTGGCGCGCGGCGAGGGAAGTTGGCTGGCCGACGTCGATGGCCGCCGCTTCCTCGACCTGATGAGCGCGTACTCGGCGGTGAGCTTTGGCCATGGCCACCCGCGGATCGTCGGCGCGCTGATCGCCCAGGCGCAGCAGCTTGGCGTCACGTCGCGTGCGTATCACAACGACGAATTGCCGTTCCTGTTCGAGCGCCTCGCGCAATTGACGGGTCTCGACCGCGTGCTGCCCGCCAGCGGCGGCGCCGAGGCCGTCGAGACGGCGATCAAGGCGTCGCGCAAGTGGGGCCACAAGATCAAGGGGATACCGGACGGACGCGCCGAGATCATCGGCTGCCACGGCAACTTCCACGGGCGGACGATCACGGCTACCGGCCTGTCGACGGAGCCGCAGTATCGCGACGGCTTCGGACCGTTCCCCGCCGGACTGTCGACCATCCCGTACGGCGACGCCGATGCGCTCGCGAAGGCCATCACGCCGCGGACGGCCGCGTTCCTCGTCGAGCCGATCCAGGGCGAGGCGGGCATCGTGCTGCCGCCGCCGGGGTATCTCGCGCGCTGTCTCCAGATCTGCCGCGACCATCGGGTGTTGATGATTGTCGACGAAGTGCAGACCGGCCTCGGCCGGACCGGCCGCTTCCTCGCGTGCGAGCATGAAGGGATCAAGCCGGACGGCATCATCCTCGGCAAGGCGCTCGGCGGCGGGTTGCTGCCGGTGTCGGCGTTCGTCGCAACCAACGACGTCATGCAGGTGTTCCACCCGGGTGATCACGGCAGCACGTTCGGCGGCAATCCGCTCGCGGCGGCCGTCGCGATGGCGGCGCTCGATGTGCTGCAGGACGAGAATCTGATCCAGCGCTCGGCCGAACTCGGCGCGTGGCTTCTCGCCGACCTGCAGGATCTGCGCAGCGACGTCGTCGTCGACGTTCGAGGTCGCGGGTTGTTCATCGGCATCGAGGTCGACGCGCGGCGGATCACGGCACGGCCGGTTGTCGATCGGCTGCTGGCGCGCGGCATCCTGTCGAAGGATACGCACGGCACCGTCGTTCGCATCGCGCCGCCGCTCAACATTCCGCGCGAAGATCTCGAGTGGGCAGCCGGGGAAATCCGCGCGGTATTCCGCGAGATCGAGCGCGACCTGAAGCGCGCGGCCTGACCTGACGCTTGTCGTCGGACGCGTCACGCATTGCACGTCGCCGGCCACGCGTCGGCGACGTGTTCGACATCCGTGCAAGTCATGCCGTTCGATTCGCGACGGTATGCTGCGCGTATCGCCACTCCATCAGTGCATTGCACGGATCGGCGCGTGGTCCGCGTCGCGCGTGCCGTCCCGACCGTCGCTCGAATGACCGGTTTTCGCTTCCTCATCCCGATGCTGTTGGCGCTGGTCGTCTGCGCAGCGATGCCCGCGCACGCCGCATCGCGCATCTGCATGAGCGCCGATACGCTGACGTTCGGCCAGCGCGAGGTCGGCACGACGACGTCGGCGTCGGTGACGGTGTCGAACTGCGGTGACGCCGCGTTTGCGTTTACCGACGTCAGCGCGCACACGGCAACGAACGCCGCGTACCGCATCGACACCCAGTGCGGCACCGGAATGACGCTCGCGCCGCACGATGCATGCACGGTCGGCGTGACGTTCGAGCCGCAAGCCCCGGGTCAGGCATCCGGTGCGCTGTGGCTGCACAACACGACGTCGACGCCGGATCAGTTGCTGACGTTCTACGGTCGCGCCGTCGATGCGCAGGCGGGCACGGCAACGCTCGAGTTCGTACCGGCGATCGCCGACTTCGGTACGCAGCCGATCGGCGTCGAGACGCCCGCGCTCGTCGTCATGCTGCGCAACGGCGGGTCGGAGCCGCTCGTGCCGAGCGCCCTGGTGCTGAACGGCGCCAACCCTTACGATTTTCGCGGCGCGTCCGGCGCGTCCGACTGCGGCATCGGGCGTCCGATCGCCGCTGGAAGCGCGTGCACGCTCAGCCTGTACTTCAATCCGCGCGCGGCGGGACCGCGTCGGGCCACGCTGGTCGTCGATGCGCCGCAGCTCGCGGCACTCGCCTTCCTGACGCTCGCCGGCGATGGCGCGCCAGTGCCCGACGGTGCGCCGACAGTCGACGTCGTCGAGTTCCACAACAGCGCCGACGGTCAGTATTTCATCACCGCTGACAGCCGCGAGATCGGCTTGCTCGATAGTGGCGGACTTGGCCCGGACTGGTCGCGGACCGGCGCGTCGTTTCGCGCGTGGCCACCGGATGCGTCGCCGGGTGACGTGCCGCCCGTTTGCCGTTTCTTCGGCACACCGGGCCTTGGTCCCAACTCGCATTTCTACACCGCGTACGCGAACGAATGCGCGATCGTCCGCAACGATCCGCACTGGATCGAGGAGGGCGTCACGTTTCGCGCGCGGCTGCCGTCCGCCGGCGTCTGCGCCGCGAGCGACGTGACGGTGCAGCGACTGTGGTGGCGGGGCGATACGGCGACGGCTTCGCGGCATCGTTACGTGACCGATCGCGAGACGGCCGACGCGATGCACGCGGCTGGATGGGTGCTGGAGGGTCCGGTATTCTGCGCCCCGGCCTGAAGCGTTGCGCGCATGGCCGGCTCGGCGCAGACGGACGTACGGGGCCGTCCCGCGCTAGTATGCGTGGCATGTCCGCGCCAACACTTGCCGGCAAGCTCGTCGTCGCGATCAGCTCGCGCGCGCTCTTCGACCTGACCGAGAGCCATCGCGTCTACACCGAGCTCGGCGTCGAAAGCTACCACCGCTACCAGATCGAGCACGAGGACGAGCTGCTCGCCCCGGGTCCGGCATTCTCGCTGGTGACGAAGCTGCTGCGGCTCAACCAGCTGTCGAAGCAATACGTCGAGGTGATCCTGCTGTCGCGCAACAGTGCCGACACCGGACTTCGGGTTTTCAAGTCGATCGAGCATCACGGTCTCGAAGTCACCCGAGCCGCATTCACCAAGGGCGAGTCGACGTCGCGCTACGTAAGAGCATTCGGTGCGCACCTGTTCCTGTCGGCCGACACCGACGACGTCCGCCGTGCACTCGAGGACGGCTACGCGGCGGCGACGATCTTCCCGAGCGTATTTCGCAACGAGACGGACGAGCTGCGCATCGCATTCGACGGCGACGCGGTGCTCTTCTCCGACGAGGCGGAGCGCGTGTACCAGGCGTCGGGGCTTGCGGCGTTTGCGCAGAGCGAGCGCGAGGCTGCGGCCCGCCCGCTGTCGGGCGGTCCGTTCAAGGATTTCCTCGCGGCGCTGCATCGGATCCAGGCCGACTTTCCCGAGGACGCAAGCCCGATCCGCACCGCGCTCGTCACCGCGCGCAGCGCACCGGCGCACGAGCGCGTGATCCGCACGCTACGCGCCTGGAACATCCGCATCGACGAGGCGCTGTTTCTCGGCGGACTCGACAAGGGCGAGTTCCTGCGCGCGTTCGGAGCCGATATCTTCTTCGATGACCAGACGCGGCACGTCGAATCGGCGGCGCTGCACGTGTCGGCCGGTCACGTCCCGCATGGAATCGCCAATGAGTAAGTCGTTCGGAGGTCTGGCCGCGCTCGCCGCGGTGTCGCTGTTGATGGCGCTCCCTGCGCATGGCGACGAATACAAGATCGGCGTGCTGCACGTCGAGCGGATCCTGCAGCAATCGTCGTCCGCCAAGGCCGCGCACGACCGGATCGAGCAGGAGTTCAAGGCGCGCGACGCCGACATCGGCCGCAAGGAGCAGGAGGTCCGCGACACCGGCGCCCAGCTCGAGAAGACGCGTGCCACTCTGTCCGCAGACGCGCGCACGGCGCAGGAGCGCACGCTCGAGGCGCGTACGCGCGAAGTGCAGCGGCTGCGCCAGGTGTTCGCCGAGGATCTGCGCACGCGCCAGTTCGAGGAGCTCGACAAGCTGAAGGAGCGTCTCGACCGCGTGCTGACGCGCTACGCGAAGGAGCGCAACTTCGACCTTATCCTGCAGGACGCGTTGTACGTCGGCAAGGCGGTCGACATCACCGACGACATCATCAAGGCGCTCGAGGCGCCCCCCGGCAAGTAACGCTCCGACCGCGTCAGCGCGGCAGGTGCTCGGCGCGCCATCGCATCGCCGTCGCGATCCTGTTCGCAGGTGCGGGGTGCGAGTACAGCGCCCATTCGACCAAGACGCCCGGCGACAGCGGACGCGCGTCGGCATCACGCAGCATGAAATCGGCGAGGCCGATGGGTTGCTGCGACGCGTTGAGCCCGAAAAGGTCCGCCTCGGCTTCATGCGCGCGCACGATCGTGTTGTTCGCCGGCATCGCAACGAATCCCCAGAGTGCGACGAGAAACCAGAACAGCGGAATGATCGCGGGATCGCCCACACCCGCCAAGCCCCACTGCGCGCCACGCCGCGCGACGAGCGTTCGCATCGCCCATGCGACGAACAGGAATCCGGCGCCCATGACCAGGCCGAGGAAGATCGTCTGCTTGAAGACGTGATGGAGCACGTAATGGCCGATCTCGTGGGCCATCACCATCTCGAGCTCGGCCGGTGGCGTCGACTCGACCGTGTTGTCGTTCAGCGTGATGCGCGCGGTGCCGGCGACGCCGCTGACGCTCGCGTTGAATATCACGCTCTGGCGCGACGCGTCCTTGACGTACACGCCGTCGGTGGCGACGCCGTTCGCGCGTGCGAGCGACAGGATGCGATCGCGCGCGGGACCGTCGCGCAACTGCGTGAACTCGTTGAAAAGCGGTTCGATGAAGACGGGCGACACCAGCGTATAGGTCGCATAAAGCGCGACATAGACGAGCGTCGCCAGCGCGGGCCACACCCGTGGCTGGCGCCGGACGAGCGCCATGATCGCGACGATGCCGACCACGTAGAAGACGAGGTCTACCGCCCACTGCAGCAGGTAGTCCGACAGCCACGGCCAGAAGTTCGTGTGCGACAGGCCCGCCGCGCGAACTCGGACATATCCTGCGAACACCTCGACAGGCAATCCGGCGGCCATCGCGAGAGTCAGGAACTGCACGGCGACGAGCCCATCCTGCAGGAACACGCGTCGCGTCAGCCGCTGTGCATTGGCGCGCATGCGCGCCGCAAGGCCGGTGCCCATCGCCAGTGCGGTCACGGCGAACAACACCACGATTCGCAGCACGATCGTCGCGACGCCCTCGCGGCTGTACGACTCGGCGCGTTCCCGCGCGGCGGCGGGCACGCGATCGATGAACGCCCGAGTCGCAGCGATCGGGTCGGCAGGCAGCGCCGCATACCAGGCGGCGTCGACCGGCGTCACGCGAACAGGCGGACGCTGTCCAACCGGCTGCGAACCGGCCCATGCACCCCAGGCGATCGCAGCGATCGCGACGAGCGCGACGAGCAGCAGAACGCCGCTTCCGCGTGCTCGCGCAATGGACTGCGGGGCGCTCAAGCGAGCCTGCGTCCGTACATCGGATAGGCAGGGTCGCTGTAACCCGGTGTCGACGGGTGCCCGGGGCGCACCAGCGAGTCGACCAGTGCCTCGTCCTCGGCGGTCCATGGCGTGCCGATCGCGTCGACGTAGTCCGTCCACTGCGCGAATGTGCGTGGCCCGGCGATCACCGACGTCACGATCCGGTTCGCCCACAACCACGCGAGCGCGAACTGCACGGGCGTGCGCCCCGTGCGCTCCGCGTGCTGCTTCAGCGTCTGCGCAATCGCGAACGACTCGTCGCGAAACTCCGTCTGCATCAGTCGTCGATCCTTGCGGGCGGCGCGCGAGTCGTCGGGTATCTGCCCCGGCGCGTACTTGGCCGTCAGCACGCCGCGCGCCACCGGCGAATACGACGCGACGCCAATGCCGTAGTGATCGCAGGCGGCGAGCACTTCGACCTCCGGCATTCGGTTCAGCAGGTTGTAGTACGGCTGGCAGACGACCGGCGGTGGCACGTCGAGGCGCTCGCACCAGTGCATCAGTTCGGCGATGCGCCAGCCGCGGAAATTCGACACGCCGAAATAGCGGATCTTGCCGGCGTCGATCAGGGCACCCATCGTCGCCACCGTTTCGGCGAGCGGCGTCTTCGCGTCGTCGATGTGCAGGTAGTAGATGTCGATCCAGTCGCACCCGAGGCGCGCGAGGCTCGCGTCGCACGCCTGCAGGATCCAGCGCCGCGACTGCCCGCCGGTGTGCGGTGGCGCATTCCCTTCGCCGGCCATCGGGTTGCCGACCTTCGTCGCGAGAATCCAGGTCGAACGTTGCGCGCGGATCGCAGCACCGGTGATCGATTCGGACGCGCCGTTCGCGTAGACGTCCGCGGTGTCGATGAAGTTGATGCCGTTCGCGAACGCATGCGCGGCGATCTCGTTCGCCTGCGCCGCGTCCGTGCGATCGCCGAACATCATCGTGCCCAGGCACACGACCGACACTTCGAGACCACTGCTGCCGAGTCGCCGGTATTCCATCAGGATCCTTTGCAATGCGTGGCGCGAGCGAGGCGCGCCGTTCGTCTCGATCGGTGCGATGACGGCGTCACTGCTTCCAGAACTCGCGCGACGCGATTCGCGCACCTTCGGCCAGCGCGGCCATCTTCGCCCAGACGACGTCGGGATCGACGGCGGCCTGGCCTACCCACGTGCCGTAGCCGCAATCGCTGCCGGCCATCACGTTCTGGCGGCCGACGAGATTTGCGTAGCGGCCGATGCGCTGCGCGATCAGCTCCGGATGCTCGACGAAGTTCGACTTCGATTCGATGACACCGGGGATCAGCACCTTGCCTTCGGGCAGCTTGACCGTCTCGAACAGCTTCCACTCGTGTGCGTGGCGCGGATTGGCCGCCTCGAGCGCGATGGCGGACGGTCGCGCGCGAAAGACGATGTCGATGATGTCGGCCAGCGGCACGTCGCAATGATGCGGTCCCTCGTAGTTGCCCCAGCACAGATGCATCCGCAATTGCTCGGGCGCGATGTTGCGCAGCGCGTCGTTCAACGCCTCGACGTGCAGCTCGGCCTTCTTGCGGAACTCGGCGAGCGACAGCGACGCGAACTGGATGTGGCGGCCCATGCCCAGATCGGGGCAGTCGATCTGCAGCACGAGTCCCGCGTTCGCGATCGCTTCGTATTCGTCGCGCATCCCGTCGGCAATCGCGGCGAGGTACGCCTCCTCGTTGCCGTAATGCTCGTCGCGAAAGAACAGCGACACGACACCGGGGGATGCGGCGGTGAGGAAAGCATCCTTGGCGTTCGTCGCGGCCATCGCTGCCTCGAGATGCGCGACGTCGGTCCGCGCGGCCTGCGGGTCGCGCACGCCGATCGCGGCGTTGCATGCCGGCGTCTTGCGTCGCGAGCGGCCGGGATCGCCGAACACGCGCTTCTCGAGCTTCGGAAAATCGGCGAGATCCTGGTACACGAACGTGTTGCCTTCGCCGCCGAAGCCGGACAGGCGGTCCTTGATGTACGTCGCGTAGCTCGGCTTGCTCATCTCGCCGTCGTTGACGATGTCGACGCCGGCCTGCACCTGCTTGCCGACGACATCCGCGACCGCGGACGCGACGCGTGCGGCGAGCGCGTCGCGCTCGACCGGGACGCCTTCCTCCTTCGCGTACATCATCCGCACGAGATCGTCCGGCCGCGGCAGGCTGCCGGTGTGCGTCGTCAGGAACCGCTCGCTGCTCGTGCGCATGGTGGTCCTCGAATGTCGACGGATCATTGTCGCATGACGTCGGCACGGCGAGGCACGCGTGCCCAGCACCTCGCCGGCATCGCCGCCCGGCCGGCGTTACGGGGTGCCGGGTTACAATCAGCGCCCTTTTCGCTGCATACGCTGCGCATGAATGTGCTGTTCGAGGACGACGGTCAGCTGAAGGCCGGGACACTCCTCGCCGATCACGACGCATCGCTGCAGGTCGAGGCGATTTCCGGCAAGCGGCAGAAGATCAAGGCCGCGCACGTGCTGCTGCGATTCGCGGCACCGTCCGCCGCCGAGACGATGGCGAAGGCGCAGGAGATCGTCGAAGGCATCGACACCAACTTCCTGTGGGAAGTGTCCGTCGACGACGAATTCGGCTTCGACGAGCTCGCGCGCGAGTACTACGGCGCGGCGCCCGCGCCTGCCGAATCCGCGGCCGTCGCACTGGCGCTGTCGCGTGCGCCGATGTACTTCTATCGCAAGGGCCGTGGCCGCTATCGCCGCGCGCCGCCCGACGCGCTGAAGGCGGCGCTGGCGTCGGTGGCGCGCAAGGAGCGCGAGGCGCGCGAGATCGCGCAATGGAGCGCCGAGCTTCGCGCACGCACGTTGCCGGCCGCACTGGCTGCGAAGATCGACATGCTGCTCTACCGGCCCGACAAGAACGCGCCGGAATGGAAGGCCCTCGACGCCGCGTGCGCGGCCGAGCGGATCAGCGCGCCCGACCTGTTGCGCGCGTGCGGCGCGATTCCGTCGTCGCACGACTACCACTTCAATCGCTTTCTCACCGAGGCGTTTCCGCAGGGCACCGATTTCCCGCCGTGGGAGCCGTTGCCGCCGATGCCGGACCTGCCGGTCGCACCGGTGCGCGCGTTTTCGATCGACGACGCGTCGACGACGGAGATCGATGATGCGTTCTCGGTGCGCGACCTCGGCAACGGGCATCGCGAGATCGGCATCCACATCGCGGCGCCCGGCTTGCTGATTGCACCGGGCACGGTGCTCGACGCGATCGCGCGGCGGCGGCTGTCGACGGTGTACATGCCCGGACGCAAGCTGACGATGCTGCCGGAGCGCGTCGTCGACGCGCTGACGCTGCGCGAGCAAACGACGCCGCCCGCATTGTCGCTCTACGTCGAGACCGGACCGGACGGCGCGCCGCTCGGCCATCGGACGGTACTCGAGCGCGTGCCGATCGCCGCCAACCTGCGGCTTGCAACGCTGACCGAAGCGTTCGCGAACGACGCGGCGGCGGACGATCCGCCGTGGACCGCCGAGCTCCGTGCGCTATGGCAACTCGCGCAGCAGGTCGCTGCGGCGCGCGGCAAGCCCGACGTCGCGCGCACCGATTTCACGTTCGACGTCGACTGGAGCGGCGAGGGCGCCGGCGAGCGCGGCCGCGTGACGATCGCTGCGCGCCCGCGCGGGAGTCCGCTCGACAAGCTCGTCGCCGAGCTGATGATCCACGTCAACCACATGTGGGGACGGCGCGTCGCCGACGCCGGCATCCCGGGCTTCTATCGCGTGCAGGCGGGCGGCAAGGTCAAGATGAGTACGCGCCCCGGCGAGCACCAGGGGCTCGGCGTCAGCCACTACCTCTGGTCGAGCTCGCCGCTGCGGCGCTACAGCGACCTCGTCAACCAGCGGCAGCTGATCGCGACGCTGGGCAATGGCCGGCCGTCGTATGCCGACGGCGATGCGGAGCTTTTTGCCGCGCTGGCCGATTTCGAGGCGACCTACTCGCAGTACGCGGAGCTGCAGGACCGGATGGAACGCTACTGGTGCCTGCGCTGGCTGCTGCAGGAGAACGTTACCGAGTGCACGGCCACCATCATCCGCGACAACCTCGTCCGGTTCGATTCGCTGCCGCTGGTCGTTCGCTTGCCCGACCTGCCGGCGGGTGCTGCGGGTACGGGCGTTCGGGTGGCAATCGGGCGGATGGACCTGCTCGACGCGACGCTCGAATGCCGTTATGCCGGCCCGGTCGGCTGAGCGCGGGCTGCAAAACCGTTGGAATGTTGCCACGCGGCGGCCCCGGGCCGATCGGTGGCTGGCCCGCAACGCTATGACGACGGCATGCCCGGGATACAATGACCGAGCCCGTCTTTCCCGGTCCAGCCCTTGTCACAACGCGTCGCACAGCCGAAGTTGTCCGCGGTCCGGACGGATCGCGATGACATCCTGCCCGCCCGGCGCGTGGCGGTGCCCGCGCCTGGGCAGTCGCGCGTCGAACGGCCCGAACCGAAGCCCTCCGCGGGAACTGCGCCCGCGTCCCCGCGGAAGGGAAACCTGAGGTTTGCCGGCGTCCTGCCGCCGGCGCGCATCCCGCCCGAATCGCTGGCCCCCGTTCGGCGCATGTCGGCAATCGGCATCGCGATCGGCGTGTCCGTCGCGCTCCATGCCGTCGCGATGATGATCCACTTCACGTTCGGATCCGGTCGGATGACCGACGACACCGCGCCACTGCAGATCGCGCTCGTCAACGCCAAGTCGGCCTCGAAGCCCGCGAAGGCCGACATCCTGGCGCAGGCGAATCTCGACGGCGGCGGCAATACGGAAAAGGACCGCCGCGCGAAGACGCCGCTGCCCGTGCTGCCGAACGACACGCCCCGGCAAAGCGTCGCCGTCGCGTCGTCGCGCGCGGAGGCGCAGGACAACATGACGCGCGAGATGCTGACGCAGCTTCGCTCGGGTGTCGTCGTGCCGGTGCCGGAGCCGAAGCCGATCGACGACAGCGAGCGGACCGATTCGCCGACGGCGAACGAGTTGATGCAGCGCACGCTCGAGGCCATGCGGCTCGAAGCGCAGATCGCGCGCGACATGGACGCGTATCAGAAGATTCCGCGCCGCAAGTTCATCGGTGCGCAGGCGAAGGAATACCGCTTTGCGCGCTACGTCGAAGACTGGCGCATGAAGGTCGAGCGCATCGGCAACACGAACTACCCGGAAGCGGCGCGGCAGAACCGGCTCTACGGCAGTCTGATCCTGTCGGTGTCGATTCGCGCCGACGGCAGCATCGAGAGCGTCGAGGTGAAGCGCAAGTCCGGGAAGCGCGTGCTTGACGCTGCGGCGGTGAAGATCGTCGAGATGGCGGGCCCGTACTCGCCGTTCCCCGAGGACATTCGCCGCGACACCGACATACTCAACATCACGCGCACGTGGACGTTCGCGAAGGGCGACGAGCTGCACAGTGATTAGGGCCTGGCGTGGTCATGGCGTGAACAGGCCGTAGCCTTGGGCCCCGGTCGCCTCCGCGCGCCGCCCGCGCTGCGGAGCGGCCGATGAAAAAAGTCTGGCGGGCCCTTGGTCTCGTCGTCGGCCTGGCGGCACTGGCCGTCGTGCTCGTCCATCTCTATTTTGCCGCGATGATCACGTGGTGGCGCGATCATCCACCGCGCGAGACCTCGTTCATGGCCGAGCGGATGCGCGAACTCGAGCGCAAGAACCCCGGCGCGCCGCTGCGCTATCAGTTCGTGTCTTACGAGCGCATAGCCGTATCGCTCAAGCGGGCGATGATCGCCGCCGAGGACTCGAAGTTCGTCGAGCACGAGGGGTTCGACTGGGACGGCATCGAGCTTGCGATCGAGAAGAACCAGAAGCGCGGGCGGATCGTCGCCGGCGGGTCGACGATCACCCAGCAGCTGGCGAAGAACCTGTTCCTGTCCGGATCGCGATCGTGGCTTCGCAAGGGCGAGGAGGCGATCATCACGCTGATGCTGGAGGCGATCCTCGACAAGCGTCGCATCTTCGAGCTGTACCTGAACGTCATCGAGTGGGGGAATGGCGTGTTCGGCGCCGAAGCCGCGGCCCAGCGCTATTTCGGCATCCCGGCGGCGCGGCTGTCGGCGGAGCAGGCGGCGCGGCTGGCGGCCATGGCGCCCAATCCGCGCTTCTACGAGCGCAACGCCGGCGCGCCGGGGCTCAACCGAAAGATCCACATCATTCTCGCGCGAATGCCGGCGGCCGAGTTGCCGTAGCCGGCCGCCGCCGCGATACTCGCGTTCGCGGGCGCCAAGTGTGGTCCGAAGCGAACATCGCGGACTGATTCCTAATGCCAAACAGCCCCGATCAGGTGGCCGACCGACCCGAGCCGCGCGAGCACGTCGAGGACGCGCTGGCCGAGGTCACGGCGCTGATGCGCAAGAACCGCCTCGTCGAAGGATTGATTCACGCGCAGTTCGAGGACGCGCCGGACGCGGCGCGCGACGAGCTCAAGCAAAGCACCGTCGCACGGCAGAACAAGGCGGCGCTCGAGCGGACGCTCGCGCGGCTGCACGCGGCCGACATCGCGTTCGTGCTGGAAGCGCTGCCGCTCGACGAGCGGCTGTACATCTGGGATCTCGTCAAGGCGGATCGCGACGGCGAGATCCTCGTCGAGGCATCCGATGCGGTGCGCGAGTCGCTGATCTCGGCGATGGACACCGAGGAACTCGTCGCGGCGACCGAGGCACTGCCGGCTGACGAGATTGCAGCGCTTGCGCCGGACCTGCCGCAGGAGGTGATGGACGATGTGTTCCGCGGCCTGCCCGTCGAGGAGCGCGAGCAGTTGCGCGCCGCGATGTCGTTCGACGAGGACATGGTCGGCGCGTGGATGGATTTCGACGACGTCCAGGTGCGCTCGGACGTGACGCTCGAAGTGGTGCTCCGCTACCTGCGGCGATTCGACGAGCTGCCGTCGCAGACCGACCAGCTGTTCGTCGTCGATCGCGACGAGATCCTGCTCGGTGTGTTGCCACTCAACCGGCTGATCGTCAGCGAGCCCGACACCCAGGTCGCCGATGTCATGCAGCCGGCGGTCATCGAGTTGCAGCAGCACGAGAACGTCGCGACGGCGGCCAGCGCGTTCGAGCGCTACGACCTCGTGTCCGCACCGGTCGTCGACACGAACGGCAAGCTGGTCGGCCGCGTGACCGTCGACGAAGTGCTCGATTTCGTCCGCCAGCGCGGCGAGGAGGAGATGCTTGCCCAGGCGGGCCTGCGCGAGGAGGAGGACATCTTCGCGTCGGTGTGGAAGTCGTTCCAGAATCGCTGGACGTGGCTCGCGATCAACCTCGTCACGGCTTTCGTCGCGTCGCGCGTCATCGGCGTGTTCGAGGGGTCGATCCAGCGGCTGGTGGCGCTCGCTGCGCTGATGCCGATCGTGGCGGGCATCGGCGGCAACTCCGGCAACCAGACGACGACGATGCTGGTGCGCGCCGCGGCGCTCGGCCAGGTCACGCGCGAGCAATCGCGTCAGCTGATCCGCAAGGAACTGTCGGTCGCGCTGCTGAACGGCCTGGTGTGGGGCGGCGTCATGGGCATCGTCGCCGTATTTCTCTACCGGCAGATATCGCTCGGCATCGTCATGGTGGCGGCGATGACGCTGAATTTGATGCTGGCGGCGCTGATGGGCGTGCTGATCCCGATGACAATGATGAAGCTCGGGCGCGATCCCGCCGTCGGCTCGTCGGTGATGATCACGGCCGTCACCGACTCGGGCGGGTTCTTCATCTTCCTCGGCCTCGCGACGCTGTTCCTCGTTTGAACGCTGGAATAAGGCGGTTGAACGCGCTGTTGACGCGCGTGCTGCATCGACCCTTCCTTTCCTCCGGAGTGAACGTGACAGATTCCCGCATCCGCTATTCCCGCCTCGGCGCGCTCGTCGCCGCGCTCGCGCTTGCCGCTTGCTCGTCGATGGGCATGCAAGGCATGTCGATGACAGACATGCCGGCGAAGAAGGCCGCCGATGGCACGCTGACGAACGCGTCCGGCATGACGCTCTACACGTTCGACAAGGACGCGGCCGGCAAGAGCGCGTGCAACGGACCCTGCGCTGCGAACTGGCCGCCGCTGATGGCGGCTTCGGGCGCCTCCGCCAGCGCGGACTGGACGATCGTGACGCGCGACGACGGCAGCAAGCAGTGGGCGTACAAGGGCAAGCCGCTCTATACGTGGGTGAAGGACCAGAAGGCCGGCGACAAGACGGGCGACGGTTTCGCGAACAACGCGTGGCATACAGCCAAGGAGTAGCGCGCGACGCTTGCGCGGGCCGGGCGGCGTAACATGGTGGCGGCTCCCGGCGCAAAGGCGCCGAGGGCCGGTGCCCGCGACGCGGGCTGCATCGCCATGACTGTCGAGCCTCCGCTGCCTCATCCGGACCTGCTGGCCGCGATTCCGCGGCTGCGCCGCTACGCGCGCGTCCTGACCGGCGATGCAGCGCGTGCGGACGACCTCGTCCAGGAAACGCTCGCGCGCGGATGGGAAAAGCGAAGGTTATGGGCCGCTGGCACCGATCTTCGCGCGTGGCTGTTTACGATCATGCACAACGTGTTCGTAAACCAGCGGGCGATGTCGATGCGCGAGGCGCAGAACGTTTCGCTCGATGCGGAGGGAGAGTCCGGTGCGGCGTGGCAGTTGCCGGTCCGCGCGCCTCAGCAGGCGCACGTCGAATTGATCGAGGTGCTGCGGGAGCTGGGCCGGTTGCCGCCGGAGCAACGCGAAGTGCTCGTGCTCGCGGCGATCGAGGAGATGCGGTACGAGGAGATCGCCACCGTGCTGTCGATACCGGTGGGAACGGTGATGTCGCGGCTGTCCCGTGCGCGGGAGAAGCTGCGCAGGGTCGTGAATGATGCACCGGGCGACGCACTGGCGCCGCTCAAGATCGTGCGATGAAATTTGACGGATGAGCGCGCAGACGAACATCGACGAGGAGCTGCAGGCATACGCCGACGGGCAGCTTTCGCCCGAGCGCCGCCAGGCGTTCGAGCAGGTGCTCGCGCGCGACCCTGCGCTGGCGGCACGGGCTGCCGAGATCCAGCGGCAGACTAGTTGGCTTCGTGCCGGCCTCGACGCGGTGATGCACGAGCCGCTGCCGCAGCGGCTGATCGACGCTGCACGGCCGACCGCAACACGCCCACGCGTGCCGCGCTGGCTCCTCTCCACTGCCGCGTCGGCAGCGATGCTCGCCGTCGGTCTCGCCGGCGGCTGGCTGGCCCGGGATGCAGTGCTTACGCGCGAGGGCACGCCAACGACGTTCGCGCGGCAGGCAGCGCTCACGCACGCGCTGTACGCCGCCGACGTCAACCGACCCGTCGAAGTGTGGGCGCCCGAGGAGAAGCGGCTCGTCGCGTGGCTGACCAAGCGATTGGGGTTTGCCGTCCGGGCGCCGGACCTGAACAGCGTCGGATATGCGCTCGTCGGCGGCCGGCTCGTCGCGGGCAACGAGCAGCCGACGGCGCTGTTCATGTACGAGAACGCCGCGAAGCAGCGGCTGACGTTGCAGGCGCGCAAGCAGCCGGCGGGCGCGAGCGAAGCCGCGTTCCATTACGCCATCGAGGACGGCGTCGGTGTCTACTACTGGATCGACGACCAGTGCGGCTACGCGTTGTCGGGCTCGCTCGATCGAGCCCAGCTGCTGACGATCGGCCATCTCGTGTACAGCCAGCTCGCCGCCGCCGCCGAACCGCGCAAGTAGCAACGCCGATCTCGCGTTACAATCGCACCGCGCGCGGCACCATCGGCAGGCGGTTGCCGGGCGCGGAACCGTCCTCGTGATCGCGACGCTCCTCGCTCCCAAATTCATCGTGCTGTACGTCTTCGTGGCGTCGGCGCTGTTCGTCCATCTGCGCGGCCGCGTGCGGCACAAGCTGACGAAGCAGCTCGCCGATCACTCGACGATCATGGCGCCGTACAACACGCTGATGTACCTGTTCTCGGCAGTGCCGGCGAAGCCGATACTCGATCCGCGCTCGCTGCCCGAGCTCAACGTGCTGCGCGACAACTGGCAGACGATTCGCGACGAGGCGATGGCGCTGCTCGACGAAGGTCACATCCGTGCTGCCACCGGCCACAACGATCTCGGCTTCAACTCGTTTTTCAAGAACGGCTGGAAGCGCTTCTACGTGAAGTGGTACGGCGAGCCCCTGCCGTCGGCGCAGGCGGCGTGCCCGAAGACCGTCGCGCTCGTCCAGTCGCTGCCAACCGTCAACGCGGCGATGTTCGCGTTGCTGCCGCCCGGCGGCAAGCTCAACCGCCATCGCGATCCGTTCGCGGGGTCCTTGCGCTATCACCTCGGGCTCGTCACGCCCAATTCGGACAAGTGCCGGATCTACGTCGATGGCGAGCCGTATTCGTGGCGCGACGGCCAGGACCTGCTGTTCGACGAGACCTACATCCACTCGGCGGAGAACGCGACGGATACGACGCGCATCATCCTGTTCTGCGACGTCGAGCGGCCGCTGCGCACACGCGTGATGCAGGCGGTAAACCGGTTCGTCAGTCGCACGTTCATTCGCGCGGGCGCCACGCAGAACACCGAGGCCGAGCCGATCGGCGCAGCCAACCGGATCTACGCGCTGCTGGGCCGCGGCAGCGACGTGCTCGGCCGGTTGAAGCGGCGCAACCGCACGGTGTTTCGCGCCGTCAAGTACGCCCTGATCGCCGCACTGGCGTACTGGATCTTCGTCTACTGATTCCGGTCGTCGCCGGCCCCCGCCGATCATGCAACGGATGCCCGCGCGCATCGGCGACCCGCTCGCCGCGATCGACACGCCGGCGCTTTGCGTCGACCTCGATCCGTTCGAGCGCAATCTCGCCCGAATGGCTGACGCGACGAAGGGAATCCGGCTGCGACCGCACGCGAAGTCGCACAAGTGCGCAACGATCGCCCGCGCACAACTCGCGCGCGGCGCCGTCGGAATCTGCTGCCAGAAGACCGACGAAGCCGCCGCGTTCGTCGACGCCGGCGTTCGCGACGTGCTGGTCACCAACGAGGTCGTCGGTGCACCGAAGGCGGCGCGTCTCGCCGCGCTCGCCCGCTCGGCAACGGTTGGCGTGCTCGTGGACGCGGGGGTTGCCGTGGCGACGCTGTCCGACGCCGCGTCACGCGCGGGCGTACAGCTCGACGCGTATGTGGAAGTTGATGTCGGCGCAAATCGTTGTGGCGTACGCCCCGGGCCGGCAGTGCTCGAGCTCGCCCGCGCGATCAGCGGCGCGCCCGGGCTGCGGTTGCGCGGCCTGCAGGCGTACCAGGGTGCTGCACAACACTTGCGCAAGCCCGCCGAACGCGCCGCCGCGATCGCGTCGGCCGTCGCCGATGCGCGGCGCATGCGCGAATTGCTGGTTGGCGCGGGCATCGCGTGCGACATCGTTACCGGCGCCGGCACCGGCACGTGGCAGCACGAG
Source organism: uncultured Pseudomonadota bacterium (assembly GCA_963709335.1). Lineage (GTDB taxonomy): Bacteria > Pseudomonadota > Gammaproteobacteria > Burkholderiales > Casimicrobiaceae > VBCG01. The sequence continues at coordinate 1,031,297 of CAVPWB010000014.1, read as the reverse complement.
CGCGACTCCGGCGTCTACGATGAGTTGCAGCCGGGCTCGTACGTCTTCATGGACGCCGATTACGGCCGCAACATCGCAGGTGCTGCCGACCTCGCGTTCGAGCAGAGCCTCTTCGTGGTTGCGAGCGTGATGAGCACCCCTGCCTCCGACCGCGCGATCATCGACGCCGGACTCAAGGCGTTCGCGTTCGATTCCGGATTGCCGCTCGTCCACGCGCGCGGCGGCGCCGAATACGTGAAGGCGTCCGACGAGCACGGCGTGCTGCGAACGAGCGACGGTCCGCCGGTGACACTGGGCGAGCGGATCTGGCTCGTGCCAGGTCATTGCGACCCGACGGTCAACCTCTACGACTGGATCGTCGCGGTGCGCGATGGCGTGGTCGAGGGCGTGTGGCCGGTCGAGGCGCGCGGCGCGCTGGGCTGATTCGCGCGGCGGGCGCCCGAACCGCGGCCTAGATCGTCACCACGCCGCGTGGTGTGCGCAGCATCGCCGCGAGCCGCGGCGTGCGGCCGTAGGTGACTTTGAGCGTGTCGGAAAGTCCGAGCCCGGCCAGCGCTTCGCGCACCGGCGCCGGCTCCGGATGCTCGCCGGCCATCGTCACCAGCTGCACGCCCGAATCCGGCAGCCGCTCGGTCGGGTGGCGCGCGTCCGACCATTCGATCAGTGTCGGCAGGAGGCCTCGCCCGGGGCGATGCCCGTCTTCGGCAACCGTGAGTCGCCACTGCAGATCGCCGCGTTGCATCGGCATGATCTCACCCAGGTCGATCGGGCTTCGCGTCACGTCGCTCTCGATGTCGCGCGTGGCCACGGCCCAGTGGATCAGCGCCGGACCCTCGGCAAGCGCTGCGCGCATCCGCGGCTCGTCGAGATCCATCCACCGCGAACGCTGCGGTGCGCTGGCCGTCGGATCGACCGCGATGATCTCCAGGTACACGCGCGCGCCAATGCGCAGCAAGGCGTTGTGCGTGCCCATCGCGACGTGCTTGCCGCCGGGTTGCGGATGCGCGCCGAGCCGTTCTTCGATCCACGCGACACCCTGCTCGAGGTTCGTTGCCGCCACGATCAGATGATCGAGCGGAAGCTCCGCAGGGGTGCGATGGCGCGACGTCACCCGGCGCGCCCCGGTTCGGCGTGTCGCGGCTCATCCGGTGCGAAATCGAGCTCGACGCGAGCGCCGTTCGGGTCGAAGAAGAACACTTGCCACGTGCCGGCGCCCGCCTGCCGCCGGCACGTATGCGCGACGTTGCGCGACGTCAGCAAGGCGAGCGTGTCGGAGAGATCGTTCGCCGTGAACGCCATATGGTCGATGACGCCGGCGCGAAGCTCTTCGGTGGGGCGGCCGCCGATGACGTGCAGGATCGGCGCATCGCCGGCATAGAGCCATGCGCCGGGAAAATCGAACGGCGGGCGCGGACCCTCCGACAGCCCGAGCAGCTCACGATAGAAGGCGACGGTCGTCGGCACGTCGTCGGTCAGGATCGTGAAATGGTTCATCGCGGTGGCGGGCATCGTGACCTCGGCGTGTGGCGTTTGCAAGCCGCCATTATGTCAAGCGCGAGTCCGCCGCGAAGCGTGCAAGCAACTCGAGCGCGTCGGGGCCGAGCGGATCGGCGAACGCATGGTCGGCGTCGCCGCCGCTCCACGCGTGGCCGAGGCCTTCGACGGTGACGTGCCGGACGATCACGCGGCCCCCGGCGATCCAGTCGTCGATGCGTGCGCCGTGTCGCTCGGCGCTGGCAGCTTCGTGCGCCATCGCGTCGGACGGCGGCAGCGCCGCGGCAGGGCGGTAGCCGCCGCGGCCGGCGGCGTGCGCATTGAAGCGCAGGAATTGATCGACGAGTCCGACGCCGTTGATCGGCGCGACGACGTCGTCGCCGTCGCCCTGGATCACGAGCAGCGCGACCGGCTCCGCCGTGTCGCCTTCGGCCGCGCGCGCGTCGTCGGCGATCCGCGCGACGTCGTTGTCCGGACCGTGCCGCATCACCGTCAGCGCCGTCGCAGGCGTCGATGCGGCGCCGCAGGCGAGCCCCGAATGTGCGAGCACGCCGCGCACGAGCCGTGGATGGCGCAATCCCAGTACAGCGGCGAGTGCCGCGCCGGCGGAAAGGCCGACGACCCAGACGCGTTCGCGGCGCGCGCGATACTGGCGGCGCACCGCGACGATCTGCGCGGCCACGATCGCGGCTTCGCCGTTGCCGCGTGACGTATTGGGGTCGAACCAGTTCCAGCAGCCGAATGCGTTCGCGCCTTCCAGCTGGCGCGGCAACAGCACCAGCCAGCCCTCGCGATCGGCGCGCTCGGTGATGCGCGTCAACGCCGCGATGTCCTCCGGCGTCTCGCGGCAGCCATGGCACAGCACGACGAGCGGCGCGCGCCGCAGGCGGCTGTGACCGCGCGGCACGTAGACCAGGTAGTCGCGAACCGGAGGCACGAGCGGGGCCGTCGTCAGCAAGCCGCGCGACGACGACGCCTGTCCGGTCTCGAAATGACCGGCCGCAAGTTCGCGCCGGAAGAGCCGCGCGGCGAGTGCCTTGACGCGTTGCCAGAATCGTTGCGGCGCGCCGGGCGACTTGGGTTGCGGCGTGATCATCGAAGATCAGCAGCGGGCGCAGATCGGCGCGGGGTCACAAAAGCGTCTTTAGGAAAGCGTCGAGATAACAATCGTACGCATCAAGCACTCGAGCCGCACACGCGCGCTACCGAGTGCGAGCGAAGCGAGACGCGATCGGCGCGCTTCCGAATTTCTGCGCGAAAAGCGAAGGGCCGACCCGAGCTTTTCGCGGTGACTTTCTCGGGGCAAAGTATCGTGCGCGCCAACGGCGCGCGAAACTTTGCCACGTCATATCAACACGATGTCGTACTGCTCCTGCGTATAGAGCGTCTCGACCTGCAGCGAGATCGGCTTGCCGATGAAGTCGCCGAGTTGCGCCAGCCCCTGCGATTCCTCGTCGAGGAACATGTCGATCACCGACTGCGACGCGAGGATGCGGAACTCCCGCGCGTTGAACTGCTTCGACTCACGCAGGATCTCGCGCAGGATGTCGTAGCAGATCGTCTGCGCCGTCTTGAATTCTCCTCGTCCGCTGCACGTCGGGCATGTCTCGCACAGCACGTGCGCCAGCGATTCGCGCGTGCGCTTGCGCGTCATCTCGACGAGGCCGAGCTGCGTGAATCCATTGACCGTCAGCCGGGTGCGGTCCTTCTCCAGCGCCTTGTTGAGCTCGGCCAGCACGGCGGCGCGATGGTCGAGGTTCTCCATGTCGATGAAGTCGATGATGATGATGCCGCCGAGGTTCCGCATCCGCAGCTGGCGCGCGATGACCTGAGCGGCCTCGAGATTCGTCTTGAAGATCGTGTCGTCGAAGCTGCGCCCGCCGACGAAGCCGCCCGTATTGACGTCGATCGTCGTCATCGCCTCGGTCTGGTCAATGATCAGGTAGCCGCCCGATTTGAGGTCGACGCGGCGCGCGAGCGCCTTTTCGATCTCGTCCTCGACGCCGTGCAGGTCGAACAGCGGGCGCTCGCCGACGTAGTGCTGGATGCGGTCGGTGAGCGCCGGCGTGTATTCGCGCGCGAACTCCTGCAGCCGGACGAACGTCTCGCGCGAATCGACGTGCACGCGCGCGGTTTCGTCGGTCGTCATGTCACGCAGCACACGCTGCGCGAGATTGAGGTCCTGGTACAGCACGGTGGGCGCCGGCAACTGCGTCGAGCGATCGGTCAGGTCGCGCCACAGCTTTGTCAGGTAGGCGATGTCGGTCTGCAGCTCGCGCTCCGACGCCGCCTCGGCCATCGTGCGGATGATGAAGCCACCGGCGGAGCCTTCGGGCAGCAGCGTCTGCAGCTTGCCACGCAAGCTCTCGCGCTCCTGTTCGTTTTCGATCCGTTGGGAAATGCCGATGTGCGAATCCTGCGGCAGGTAGACGAGCAGCCGGCCGGCGAGGCTGAGCTGCGTCGACAGCCGCGCGCCTTTGGTGCCGATGGGATCCTTGATCACCTGCACGAGCAGCGTCTGGCCTTCGTGCAGGATCCGTTCGATCGGCCGATGCTCGCCGTGGCCGTTCTGCCGGTGTTCCCAGATGTCGGCGATGTGCAGGAACGCCGCGCGCTCGAGCCCGATTTCGACGAACGCGCTCTGCATGCCGGGAAGCACGCGCGCGACGCGACCGAGGCAGATGTTGCCGACCAGGCCGCGCGCGCTTGCACGCTCGACGTGCAGTTCCTGGACGACGCCCTGCTCGAGCATCGCGACACGCGTTTCCTGCGGCGTTACGTTGATGAGGATTTCGTGCGTCACGTCCGTGCGCTCGCAACACCGGGAGGATTGCGCGCCGGTTATAGCACGGGGCAACCGACGCGCGCGAGCAGCGTCGCCGTTTCGCACAGCGGCAGGCCGACGATTCCCGAATAGCTGCCTTCGATGCGGGCGATGAATGCCGCGGCGCGGCCCTGCACGCCATACGCGCCCGCCTTGTCGAGCGGCTCACCCGAGGCCGCGTAGCGGTCGATCTCGGTGGCGGCGAGCCTGCGCAGCGTCACCTTCGACGCGGCGAGATCGACTTCCGTCAAGTCGCGATAACGGACTGCGACGGCCGTCAGCACCTGATGCGTGCGCCCCGACAGTCGGCGCAGCATCCGTACGGCGTCGGCGGCGTCGCGCGGCTTGCCGAACACTTCTCCGTCGAGCACGACTTCGGTATCGGCGCCCAGAACCGGACGTTCGGCGAGCTTGCGATTCTGCATCCGCTGCCAGCCGACCTGCGCCTTCGTGCGTGCCATTCGCTCGACGTAGTGCAGTGCCGGCTCGCCGTCCTCGACCTGCTCGACGATGTCGCGCTGACGGCCGATCGCCTCGCGCAACAGCAGCGTCTCGAACTCGATGTCGAGCTGCCGCAGCAGTGCCTGCCGCCGTGGACTCTTCGAAGCGAGGTAAAGCAGGGGAGCGCTCATGGGAAGTTCGCGTTCGCCGGAGGAGTAAGCCTATTCGCGATGGTACGGATGGCCCGTCAACACGCTGTGCGCCCGATACAGTTGCTCGGCGATCAGCACGCGGACGAGGCCGTGCGGCAGCGTCATCGCCGATAGTGCCACGACAGCGTCGGCGCGCGCCTTGATGCCCGGCGACAAGCCGTCGGCGCTGCCGATGACAAAAGCGACGTCGTTGCCGTCCGCCTGCCGGCGCGCAAGCTCCGCTGCGAATACGCGAGTTGTCCACGGCGCGCCGCGTTCATCGAGCGCAACGATACGGTAACCGGCGCACGCTGTCGCTACCCGCGCCCCTTCCGCCTCCAGCATTTGCTCGCGCGTCCGGCCGCGGTCGCGCGGCTCGGGCTTGATCTCGACCAGCTCGAACGACCACTCGCGTGGCAGCCGCTTCGCGTATTCGTCGAATCCGGCCGCCACCCATTCGGGCATCCGCTGGCCCAGGGCGGCGACGCGAACCTTCACGGAAGGATCATGCCGCGGCCTCTTTGCCCGTTCACGAAAGGTGAAGAGAGCGTGTCGGCCTCGCGGCAATCGCGAGTCGTCGGCCCCTGCGGGACTTGGCTACGCCCGACTCGCTCATGCCTCGGCCTCTTTGCCCGTTCACGAAAGGTGAAGAGAGCGTGTCGGCCTCGCGGCAATCGCGAGTCGTCGGCCCCTGCGGGACTTGGCTACGCCCGACTCGCTCATGCCTCGGCCTCTTTGCCCGTTCACGAAAGGTGAAGAGAGCGTGTCGGCCTCGCGGCAATCGCGAGTCGTCGGCCCCTGCGGGACTTGGCTACGCCCGACTCGCTCATGCCTCGGCCTCTTTGCCCGTTCACGAAAGGTGAAGAGAGCGTGTCGGCCTCGCGGCAATCGCGAGTCGTCGGCCCCTGCGGGACTTGGCTACGCCCGACTCGCTCATGCCGCCGACGCCCTGCGGCGATAATTCGCGGGGGCCCACAGCTCCTCGAGGTTGTAGTACGCGCGGACCGCGGGTTGCATCACGTGGACGACGATGTCGCCCGCGTCGACGAGCACCCATTCGCCGGTCTCCTCGCCTTCGACGCCGATTATCGTCGCCCCGGCCTCCTTGAGCTTGTCGCGGACGTGGTTGGCCAGCGCCCTGACCTGCCGGTTCGAATCGGCCGAGGCGATGACGAGCGTGTCGTACAGGCTGGTTTGCTGGCGGACGTCGAATGTCGCGATGTCGCGCGCCTTGATATCTTCGAGCGCCGAGATGGCGACTTGTTGCAGCTTTGCAAAACGCATGCGGGACGTTTACCTGGTCGGGACGTAGAGTCGATTCGATTCAATATAGGCCAAAACCGCGGCCGGGAGCAAACCGGCAATTTCAACCGATCGCAGGTCGCCGGCGGCAAGTGCTGCGCGGATGGCCGTCGACGAAATCGGCTGCGCGGTTACGGGCTGGACGTAGATGGAGCCTGCGGTTGCCGTCCGCAAGACCCCCGGGTCCGCCGTCAGCCGCTGCCGCCACTCCGCCGCGAGCGGCTCCTTCAGCCTGCTTTCGAGCGCGATTCCCGGGCGCGGGATGACGACGATGTGTGCGAGCGCGAACAGGTCCTTCCACCGGTGCCATTGCGGAAAGCCGAGAAACGCATCGGCACCCACGAGCAGTACGAGCGGGCGCGTCGGCATTTCGGCGCGCAACGCAGCGAGCGTGTCCACGGTGTAGCTCTTGCCGCCGCGTTCGATTTCGCGCGTGTCGAGCGTCAGTTGCGGAAATTCGCGTAGCGCGATCACCAGCATCGCGACGCGATCGGCTGCCGATGCATGCGGGCTGCCGCGATGCGGCGGATCGCCTCCGGGCACCAGCCGGATATCCACGGGATCGAGCGCGGTCGCAACGTCGGCGGCGAGCCGCAGATGACCGTAATGGACCGGGTCGAACGTACCGCCGAGGATCGCGAGCGGAATCAGAAGCGGGAGCCCGGCTGCTCGAGGAACGCGAGCTCTTCCTGCGTTGACTCGCGGCCGAGAACTGCGTTGCGGTGAGGAAAGCGGCCGAACTGCCGGATCACGTCGCGATGCTTGTGCGCCCACGGCAGGGGCGCGTCGACACCCGTCTCGGCAGCAAGCGCGGTGAAAAGCTCGACGGCGCGATCCTGCATGTCGAGCCGTTCGCTGTGCTCGAACGGCATGTACAGGAACGAACGCTCGTGTGGATCGAGCGACTTGTCGAAGCCGCGGTCGAGCGCGTCATTGGCAGTGGCGAGCGCGCCGGGGTCGCCCGCGAACTGCTCGGGCGTGCCGCGGAAGGCGTTGCGCGTGAACTGGTCCAGCAGCACGATGCGCGCGAGCGAACCGTGCGCCGTCGTGCACCACTGCCCGAACGCGCCCGCGATGCCGGCGGCCAGGGCCGCGCCGAAGCGCTCGCGAATCTCGCGGTCGAACGCGTCGTCCTTGCGAAACCACGCGTCGCGCACGACGTGAGGTGACGCGCCGAACCAGAACGCGAGGATTTCCGCGGCGAGCGCGTCGAGCGGAGGCGATGGCGGGGGCTTGGTGTCCATCGAAGCGGGTTCCGGGCCTTATGATACGGACTTTCGTCGCGGTCCCGGCACTCCGGTCGCGGCCTTGCGCCCTCGCATTCCCGTGCAGACCTCACGCCGCGACATCTTCCTGCTTGCCTGCTGCCAGGCGCTGCTGCTGACCAACGCGTCGGGCCTGATCTCGATGAACGGCCTCGTCGGGTTCTCCCTTGCGCACAACAAGTCACTCGCGACGTTCGGCGCGACGACCTACGTGCTCGGCTCCGCGCTGGCGGCGATGCCGATGGCGCTGTGGATGGCCAAGGTGGGACGGCGAACGGGGTTCATGACGGGTGCCGCGATCAACGTCGTCGGCTGCATCGTCGGCGCATTTGCGTTGCAATGGCACAGCTTTCCGCTGTTCTGCGTGGCCACCGGCATCATCGGCGTGTACAACGCGATCGGCCTGCAATACCGGTTCGCCGCAGCCGAAGTGGCGGCGCCTGAGCATCGCGCGCGGGCGATCTCGCTCGTGCTCGCCGGCGGCGTCGTGGGCGGCCTGATCGGCCCGCAGGCCACGCGATTCACCCGCGATCTCTTTGCCACGCCGTTCCAGGGGTCGCTGGTGATGCTGGCGCTCGTGGCATTCATCGCGCTTGCGGTGCAATCGCAGGTGCGCGTTCCGCGGCCGTCGCTCGACGAGCGCACCGGCAAAGGCCGGCCGCTGTCGGTCATCGTCCGCCAGCCGGCTTTCATCGTCGCCGTTCTCGCCGCGGCCTTAGGCTACGGGTTGATGAACCTGTTGATGACGGCGACGCCGATCGCCATGGATTTCTGCGGCCATCCGTTCAGCGCAGCCGCGTGGGTCATCGAATGGCACGTCGTTGCGATGTTCGCACCGGGATTCGTCACCGGCTCGCTGATCCGCCGCTTCGGCAAGCTGCCGGTGATTCTCGCCGGCGTCGCGATGACGGCAATCGCGGTCGTCGTCGCACTGGACGGAATCAGCGTCGCGCACTTCGTCGCCGCGCTGGCACTCGTGGGCGTGGGCTGGAACTTCATGTACACGGGCGGCACGACGCTGCTGACCGAGACCTATGAGCCCAATGAAAAGGCGCGCACGCAGGGGCTGAACGACTTCATCGTCTTCGCGACGATGGGCATATCGTCGGTCGCTTCGGGCGCGCTCGTGACGACGACGGGCTGGCAGACGATGAACCGCGCGGCGCTACCGATCCTGGCAGTGATCGCCGTCGCCGTTCTGTGGTTGATGTGGATGCGGCGAGGGCCGCCGGTCGCACCGGCCTGACGCAGGTGCGATTGTCGCGCGTGGCTAGGCCCTATTGCGCGCGCTTCGGGAATTTCCAGTAGACGGCATTCGCCGCCTTGTCGAACGCCGACTTCAAGTGCGCCTTCAGCGCTTCGCCGATCGCGAACGATTCGGGCACGTCCGTCTCGGCGCGCACGAAGACGACGGCGCTGTCGTCGTCGAGCACGAGCGAGTGAACGCTCGCGCGGATGTCGCGGGTGCGCAGCCACTCCTCCGCGGCGTCGTCGATGACCGGGTCCGACGTGTCGATCAGCAGCCGCCGGTTGATCGCGGCGAGGAATACGGCGAGAACGCCGAGGATCACGCCCACGGCGATCGCGATGATTGCGTCGAATGCCGGATGCGGACCGAACAAATACGCGGAGCCGGATACGACGAGGGTCAGCACGATGCCGAGCAGCGCGACCGCGTCCTCGAGCAGCACGGCGAGCACGGTCGTGTTGTTGGGGTTCTTGCGAATGCCCTGCCAGCCGCCGATCTCGCGTAACGCCACGACGAACGTCCACGACTCGAGCGCCAGCGCGAACAGCAGCAGGCCGATCACCAGCAGCGAGAACTCGCCGCCTTCCTGCGGATCCATCAGCGCGTGCACGCCGTGGTAGAGGTTGATGCCGCAGCCGATGAAGAACACGCTGACGGCCGACACGAGCGCCCAGAAATACTTCTCCTGGCCGCGGCCGAACGGATGGACCTCGTCAGGCCCTTGGCGACCGCGGACCTCGCCCACCTTGAGCAGCACCTGGTTGCCGACGTCCGCAAGCGAATGCACGGTTTCGGCGAACAGCGTCGGCGAGCCAGTGACGAACCAGCCGAAGCCCTTGGATATAGCGATCGCGGTGTTCGTGCCGATTGAAATGGAGACGGAATTGGACATGCGTGTCTACGCGTAGCGCTGCGACGAAGCGCGTCGCGGTGCGCGGGCGAATGTCACGTGCGGATCTGGCCGCTGCCGAACACGACCCATTTGCGGCTCGTCAGCCCTTCGAGGCCGACGGGACCGCGCGCATGCAGCTTGTTGGTCGAGATGCCGATCTCGGCACCGAGGCCGTACTCGTACCCATCCGCGAACCGCGTCGACGCGTTGACGATCACCGAGCTCGAGTCGACCTCTCGAACGAATCGCATCGCGTGCGTGTGGTTCTCGGTCACGATCGCGTCGGTGTGCGCGGAGCCGTACCGGGCGATGTGATCGATCGCCGCATCGAGCGAATCGACGACGCGAATTGCGATGATCGGCGCCAGGTATTCGGCGTACCAGTCGTCCTCGGTCGCCGCCTTCATTGCCGGCACGAGCGCACGCGCACGCTCATCGCCGCGCATCTCGACGTTCTTCGCCGCGTAGATCACCGCCAGCGGCGGCAGCGCGCGATCGGCGATCTTCGCGTGCACCAGCAGTGTCTCCATCGTGTTGCACGGCGAATAGCGCTGCGTCTTCGCGTTGTCCGCGATGATTACCGCCTGCTCGACGTTCGCGAACTCGTCGATGTAGACGTGACACACCCCGTCGAGATGCTTCAGCACCGGCACGCGCGCGCCGCGTGCGACGCGCTCGATCAGCGACTTGCCGCCACGCGGCACGATGACGTCGACGTGCGCTTCGTCGGCAATCAGGTGGCCCACTGCGGCGCGGTCGGTCGTGTCGACCAACTGCACGGCATCGTCCGGCAGTCCGGCGTCCCGCAGCCCTTCGCGGATGCAGCGCGCAATCGCCCGGTTGCTGCGAATCGCTTCCGAGCCGCCGCGCAGGATCGTCGCGTTGCCGGACTTGAGACAAAGCCCGGCGGCATCGGCGGTGACGTTGGGTCGGGACTCGTAGACGATGCCGATCACGCCGAGCGGTACGCGCATCATGCCCACCTGGATGCCGGACGGGCGAAACGCGAGATCGGACATCTCGCCGACGGGGTCAGGAAGCGCCACGATCTCGGTCAATCCCTGCGCCATCGCGTCGATCGAGCGAGCGGTCAGCGTGAGCCGGTCGACGAACGCTGCGTCGTGGCCGCTGCTACGCGCCGCGGCGACGTCCTGCGCATTCGCGTCCAGCAACGCGTCCGCGTCGCGGCGGATCGCGTCCGCCATGCGTTGCAATGCGAAGTTGCGTGAATGCGTCGACGCGCGTGCGACGATCCGCGACGCGTGGCGTGCAGCTTCGCCGACGCGTTGCATGTATGCGGCGACGTCGGTGGTGGGCGCCAGGTCGGGTGTGCGGGGGTCGTTCACGACTGCGATTCTAGCGCGGCCTGTCGGTCGATCCGGAAACGCTCTCCGGCCCGTGGCGTCGAATGCGCGCCTGGCCCGCGGATTCAGCGCTTCGGGGTCAGTGTTTCGACACCGTTCGGCGTGCCGAGCAGGATCACGTCGGCGCCGCGCCGTGCGAACAGTCCGACGGTTACCACGCCGGCGATGCCGTTGATCCTGTCTTCGAGCGCGCCCGGATCACGGATCGCGAGGTCGGACACGTCGAGGATCACGTTGCCGTTATCCGTCGTGAAACCCATCCGCCACGCCGGATTGCCGCCGAGCTTGACCAACTCGCGCGCGACGTAGCTGCGCGCCATCGGGATCACCTCGACGGGCAGCGCGAACTTGCCGAGCATGTCGACGCGCTTCGACGCATCCGCGATGCAGACGAACCGGCGTGCGACGGCGGCGACGATCTTTTCGCGCGTCAGGGCGCCGCCGCCGCCCTTGATCATCTCGCCGCGCACGGTCACTTCGTCGGCGCCGTCGATGTAGACGGGAATGTCCGCGACGTTGTTGAGCTCCTCGACGTCGATGCCGTGCGATTTCAGCCGGTCGGCCGTCTTGGTCGAGCTGGCGATCGCGCCCTTGATCCGGTGCTTGATCCGTGCGAGCTCGTCGATGAACAGGTTTGCCGTCGAGCCCGACCCCACGCCGAGCCATGCGTCGTCCACGACATAGCGCAGCGCTTCGCGGGCCACGAGTTGCTTCTGCTCGTCCTGGGCCATCGTGAATGCGCTAGAGGAGGACACGGCGGAAATCGGCCAGCACGCTTGCGAAGTACGCAGTGAAGCGCGCCGCCGCGGCGCCGTCGATCACGCGGTGGTCGTACGACAGCGACAGCGGCAGCACGAGCCTCGGCACGAACGCGCTGCCGTCCCAGACCGGCTTCATTGCGCTCTTCGAAACGCCGAGGATCGCGACTTCCGGCGCGTTGACGATCGGCGTGAAGGCGGTGCCGCCGATGCCGCCGAGCGAGCTGATCGAAAAGCACCCGCCCTGCATGTCGGCAGCGGACAGCTTGCCCTCGCGTGCCTTTGCCGACAGTTCGCCCATCTCGCGCGCGATCTGCGCGACGCCTTTGCCCTCGGCGCTCCTGACGACCGGAACGACCAGCCCGTTCGGCGTATCCGCGGCGAACCCGATGTTGAAGTAGCCCTTGCGGATCAGCGTATCGCCGTTTGCGTCGAGCGACGCGTTGAAATCCGGGTACTTGCGCAGCGCCGCGACGGCCGCCTTGATCAGGAACGCGAGCATGGTGATCTTGACACCCGCCTTCTCGTATTCGCGATTCAGCGTGACGCGCAATGCTTCGAGGCCCGTGATGTCGGCGTCGTCGAACTGCGTGACGTGCGGAATCATCACCCAGTTGCGCGCGAGATTGGCGCCGGAGATCTTCCGGATCCGCGACAGCGGCACCGCCTCGATGGGCCCGAACTTCGCGAAATCCGGCGTCGGCCACGGCAGAAGGTCGAGCGCGCCGGCACGCGCCGGTGCTGCTGCCGAACTTGCCGGCGCACCCGCACCGCCTGCGAGCGAGCGCCTGACGAACGCCTGCACGTCGGCCTCGAGGATGCGTCCCTTGGGCCCGCTGCCTGCGATACGCGAAATATCGGCACCGAGTTCGCGCGCATATCGGCGTACCGAAGGCGACGCGTGTGCGCTGCGGCTTTCCGACCCGGGACTCGCCTGCTGCGCCGGTTCGGTCGCCGCCGGTGTCGGGGCCAAGGCGGCGGGCGCACCCGGCTGCGCGAGGCGCGTGCCCGTGTCGGCACTTGCGATCGCGGGCGTGGCGAGGTCGCTGTTGTCCGGATGCGACGGCGGCGTCGCGCGGCTCCCCGGTTCCGCACCCGTCTGTGCCGTCTTCAGCGACACGATAGGCGTCCCTTCGCTGACGCGCTCCCCCACCGAGACGCGCACGCCTTCTATGACGCCGCCAACCGGCGACGGCACTTCCATCGTCGCCTTGTCCGATTCGAGCGTCACCAGCGCGTCGTCCGGCTTGACGATGTCGCCGGGCTTCACGAACACCTCGATCACCGGCACGTCGTGAAAATCGCCGATGTGCGGGACGCGCACTTCGATCGTCTGCCCGGCGGGCGGCGTTGCGCTCGCCCCTTCGCCCGCCGCATCGGCGCGTCCCTTTTCGCCGCGCGGCGAAGGCGTTTCGATTTCTGCCGCCGGCGCTTTTGACGCAGTTCCCGTCATCGGCGCGCTGCGGGGCGCGGCCGCGGCAGCTTCGAGCGTCAGCACTGCGGTGCCGGCGCTGACCTTGTCGCCGGGCTTGACGAGCACTGCCTGCACCGTCCCCGCGGCAGGCGACGGGACATCCATCGTTGCCTTGTCGGATTCGAGCGTCACCAACGAATCGTCGACTGCGACCGTGTCGCCCGGCTTCACGAGCACTTCGATCACCGGGATGTCGTGGAAATCGCCGATGTCGGGAATCGTGACGTCGATTGCGCTCATCTTCTGCCTGTCGTTTCGATGCGGATCGGCACGCGCATGGCGGGCACGCCGGGTAGCCGTCGCATGCGGCGCATTACACGCTCCACGGTGCGGGCTTCGCCGGATCGAGCTTGTACTTCGCCACCGCCTTCGCGACGGTCGCCGCGTCGGTGACGCCTTCGTCGGCGAGCGCCTTCAGCGCCGCGACGGTCACGTACCAGCGGTCGACCTCGAAGAAATGCCGCAGCTTCTCGCGCGTGTCCGACCGGCCGTACCCGTCGGTGCCGAGCACGAAGTAGCGGCGCGGCACGTACGCACGGATCTCGTCGGCGAAGGCGCGCACGTAGTCGGTGGCCGCAACGACGGGACCGGCATGCTCGCGCAAGCAATCGTGGACGTGCGACGTTCGCTGCGGTGCGGTCGGATTAAGCATGTTGAAGCGCGCCGCCGCCTGACCGTCGCGCGCAAGCTCGGTGAACGACGGACAGCTCCACAGGTCGGACTCGACGCCCCAGTCGTTGCGCAGCAGTTCGGCCGCGGCGATGACCTCGAGGAAGATCGTGCCCGAGCCGAGCAACTGCACGCGCGGCCCCTTCGACGGCGCACCCGCCTTGAACAGGTACATGCCCTTGATGATGGCGGGCGCCGCACCGTCGGGCATCGCCGGATGACGGTAGTTCTCGTTCATCACGGTGAGGTAGTAGTAGACGTCCTGCTGCTCGGCGCACATCCGCCGCAGTCCGTCCTGGATGATCACCGCGACTTCGTATGCGAACGTCGGATCGTACGAGATGCAGTTGGGCACGGTGGCCGAGATCACGTGCGAATGCCCGTCCTCGTGCTGCAGCCCCTCGCCGTTCAGCGTCGTACGCCCCGCAGTGCCGCCGAGCAGGAAGCCGCGCGCGCGCATGTCGCCGGCGGCCCACGCGAGGTCGCCGATGCGCTGGAAGCCGAACATCGAGTAGAAGATGTAGAACGGGATCATCGGCACGCCATGTGTCGAGTAGCTCGTCGCCGCAGCCATCCAGTCGCACATCCCGCCGGCCTCGTTGATGCCTTCCTGCAGGATCTGTCCGTCCTTCGACTCCTTGTAGAACATCAGCTGGTCCTTGTCCTCCGGCGTGTAGAGCTGACCTTGCTGGTTCCAGATGCCGAGCTGGCGAAACAGGCCCTCCATCCCGAACGTGCGGGACTCGTCGGGAACGATCGGCACGATGTGTTTCGCAAGCGCCTTGTCGCGCAGCAGCAACTGCAGCACCTGGACGAACGCCATCGTCGTCGAGATCTCGCGCTCGTCGGTGCTCTTCAGGAACCGCTCGAACGTTGCGAGCGGCGGGATTGGCAGCGCCTCGGCCTTGCGCCGGCGCGCGGGCAGGTATCCGCCGAGCTCCATCCGCCGCGCGCGCATGTATTCGCGCTCCGGCGAGCCGTCCTCGAACTTGACGTACGGCACTTCCTCGAGCTGGTCGTCGGGGACCGGAATGCCGAAGCGGTCGCGGAACCGCCGGATGGCATCGAGGTTCATCTTCTTCTGCTGGTGCGTGATGTTCTGCGCCTCGCCGGCAATGCCCATGCCGTAGCCCTTGATCGTCTTGGCGAGTATCACCGTCGGCTGGCCTGCGTGGTGCACGGCAGCGTGAAACGCCGCATATACCTTGTGCGGATCGTGGCCACCGCGGTTCAAGTCCCAGATGTCATCGTCCGACCAGTCCGCGACCATCGCCTTCAGTTCGGGCGTGTTGAAGAAATATTCGCGGACGTGCGCCCCGTCCTTCGACTTGAACGTCTGGTACTCGCCGTCGACGGCTTCCATCATCCGCTGCATCAGCAGGCCCTTGCGATCGCGCGCGAGCAGCTGGTCCCAGCGCGTGCCCCAGATGACCTTGATCACGTTCCAGCCGGCGCCGCGGAAATCGCTTTCGAGCTCCTGGATGATCTTGCCGTTGCCGCGCACCGGACCATCGAGGCGCTGCAGGTTGCAGTTGACGACGAAGATCAGGTTGTCGAGCGATTCGCGCGACGCCATGCCGATCGCGCCCATCGACTCGGGCTCGTCCATCTCGCCGTCGCCGCAGAAGCACCAGACTTTGCGGCCCTCGGTGTCGGCGAGGCCGCGATCGCGCAGGTATTTCATGAACCGCGCCTGGTAGATCGCCATCAGCGGGCCGAGGCCCATCGACACCGTCGGGAATTGCCAGAAGTCGGGCATCAGCCATGGATGCGGATACGACGAGATGCCGTGGCCGTCCACCTCCTGGCGGAAGTTGTCGAGCTGCTCCTCGGTGAGCCGGCCCAGCAGGAACGCGCGCGAGTACACGCCCGGCGACGAATGACCCTGGATGAACACGAGATCGCCGGCGTGCTTGTCCGACATCCCGTGCCAGAAGTGATTGAAGCCGACGTCGTACAGCGTTGCCGCCGACGCATAACTCGCGATGTGTCCGCCGACGTTGGTGTGCTTGTTCGCACGGACGACCATCGCCATCGCGTTCCAGCGCGCGATCGAGCGGATTCGATGCTCGAGGTTCTGGTCGCCGGGTATGCGGACCTGCTTGTCGACGGGTATCGTGTTGATGTACGCCGTGTTCGCCGAGAACGGCAGGTAGGCGCCCGAGCGGCGCGCCTTGTCGATCAACTGCTCGATCAGGAAGTGCGCACGGTCCGGGCCCTCGGCTTCGAGCACGCCCTCGAGCGCGTCGAGCCATTCGCGCGTTTCCTGCGGATCGATATCGGGGATGCGGTCCATCGTCGACTCCAGGTGCCTGATCCTGCGGCCATTGTATGCGGTTCAGCGACGCGGCTCGCGCTTGCGCAACAGCGCGAGGGCGGCAGCTGCGCAGAACGCCGCGAACGTGACGAACCCGGCGCGGTAGCTACCGGTAAGCGACGACAGCAGCGCGAACGACGGCGGTCCGGCGACCACGCCCGCGAAGGTGACGAAGCTCGTCGCACCGGTCACCTTGCCGGCCATTCCGGGATCGGCGAGCCGCGCGACCTCGGACAACTGGACGCCGTTCCAGCCGATGGCCGTCGCGCCGAACAACAGCACGAGCGGAAGGACCACCGATGTGGGCCACTCCGGCGTTGCGAACGTCAACGCGACGCCGAACGTCGCGGACAGCCAACCGATCGATATCAGCACCTGGCGCGGCTTCAGAAACCGATCCGCGACGTGCCCCCAGCCGATGCGACCGGCGACGCCGCCGAGCGTTGCCGCCGTCAATGCGAAGCCGGCGGGCACGAGCGACCAGTGCAGCGTCTCGGTCAGGTAGGCAACGAGAAAGCTCGTCAGCACGACCTGCATCGCCGAGTAGACGAGCGACACGAGGGCCAGTTCGAGCAGCGCCGGCCGCTGCCGCAATAGCGCGAGTGGCGCGAAGATTCCCGCCAGCGATGACCGGCGTCGCGGGTCGCGATCGGCGTCGAGCCGGCCGCGGATCGGCTGCGCGAGTGCGAGCACGGCGGCGCCGGCGAGCGCGACGATTGCGAACGCGGGCCGCCACCCGATCGCCAGCGTGGCGGCGGGGAGCAACGCACCTGCCAGTGCGACGCCGGCCGGTACGCCGGTCTGCTTGATCGAGAACGTCAGCGCAAGGCGGGACGGCGGCGCCGTTCGCTGCAATAAATGAGACGACGCGGGCGTGATCGGTCCGTAGCCGAATCCGATGACGACCGCTGCCAGTGCCAGCAGCACGGGCGCGCTCGCCGGCGTCGCGGCCATCGCGCATACGCCGATCGCACAAAGCACGACGCAAGCCTGCGACACGCGGATCGCCCCGTGACGCTCGACGAACGTGCCCGACGCGAGGCTCGCGAACATCGCGCCGCCGTACACGATCCCGACGAAGACGCCGACCCAGCGCGTCTCGATGCCGAACTCCCGCGCGATCTCGGGCGCGAGCACGGCGGCGGCCGCGGTGGCGAACGAGACGTAGATCTGGATTGTCAGCGTCGCGGCAAGCGCTGCCGCGGCGATCCGCCTGGGCGTCATCGAATGACGATTGCGCGTTGCGCTGCGACCGGCCGGCGACCGGCGCACGTTCGTTCCCGCATCACGCGGCAGTGCGTGCGCACGCGAGCAGCCGTCGCTCGGTGACGATGCAATCGACGCCGACGTCATGCGGTGCCGCCGGCACTGCGTCGACCAGTTGCCCTTCGAACGCACCGGCAACGCGCGGCACCTGGGCGCGCAGCAGCGGCAGCAACCGGTCGTAGTACCCGCCGCCGTAGCCCAAGCGCCTGCCGTCGGCATCGAACGCCACGCCGGGGACGAGCACCCACTCGATCGTTTCGGCGGCGATGGCGCTGCAATGGTCGCGTGGCTCGGGGATGCCGTGGTAGCCCGCCTCGATGTCGACGTCGAGGTTGCGGATCCGCAAGCTACGCAACATCCGCGTGGCCGGATCGACGCGCGGTATCGCGACCGTCTTGCCGTCGGCGAGCGCGTGCTGTGCGACGAGGGTCGCGTTCCATTCGCTGCGGTACGGCAGCGTCAGCAGAACGACCGCTGCCCGCCGGTATGCGTCGAGCGACTCGATGCGGATGGCGATTGCGCGCGACGCCTCGGCGCGGAAATCGGCGTCGAGCGCATCGCGCGATGCCATCATCGAATCGCGCAACACGCGCTTGCGGTCGCGCAGCGTCATTGCCTCGACGGACGCGCGGCCGGCCCTGGGGGCACGCCGAGCAGACGCTCGACCGACGCGGCCGTGGCGAGCAGCTTCGCGTCGTCGCCGCCCCGCCCAAGCAGCTGCAGGCCGACCGGCAGCGAACCGACGAGGCGATGGATCGGTAACGAGATACCGCAAAAACCGAACAGGTTGCCTGGTCGGGTGAACCGCAGCGTCTCGCGGCTCCACGCAGCGGCCGCGTCGGTGGCCTCGTGGCCTGCGACGAGTGCCGCGACGCGCGGACACGTCGGCGTCAGCACCACGTCGACGCCCGCGATCGCCCGTGCGGCGGCATCGGCGATCACCGCGAAGCGCCTGCGCAGGTCGATGTACGCGTCCGCGGGCAACGTGAGCCCGGGTGCGATCCGCCCCGCGACGACAGGATCCATTTGCGAAAGATTGGCCGTTACGCGTTCGCGGCCGAGAAAGGCGACGAGCTCGGCGGACAGGAAGGCGCCGAACGCGGCGTCGAGATCGGCGAGCGACGGCAACGTTATCGGCACGATGCGAGCGCCGGCCGCAGCGAGCCTGCGCTGGGCCAGCTCGAATGCCTGCGCGACATCGGTCTCCAGACCGTCGAAGAAATGCGCGTCCGGCACGCCGAATACTTGTGCATCGACGGCACGTGTCGGCGCCGGCGGTTCGCCCGAAAGCAGCTGCCAGACTGCCGCGAGATCGTCGACGCGATTGGCGAACCAGCCCGGGCTGTCGAACGTCGGCGAGAGCGGGAATACGCCATCCATCGGCAGGCGGCCCGCCGTGGCCTTGAAGCCGGCGACGCCGCAAAGTGCTGCAGGCTGGCGCACCGATCCGCCGGTGTCGGTGCCAAAGGCAACGCCGCACAGCCCGCCGGCGACGGCAACCGCCGATCCTGCCGACGAGCCGCCCGGCATCCGGTGCGCGGAGCGATCGCCGGGGTTGCGCGGCGTCGGATGCGTCGGGTTGTACGTGCCGAACGCGAACTCTGTCGTGCGCGTCTTGCCGATGACGATGGCACCCGCGCGCCGCAGTGCCCGAACGAGCGAGCCTTCTCCGGGCACGCGGTCGGCGACGTCGACTCGTGAACCTGCCGTCAGCGGCATGCCGGCCACTGCGTACAGGTCCTTTAGCGCCACCGGCACGCCCATCAACGGGCCGAGATCGACGTGCGCCGCGAGTTGCAGGTCCACCGCACGCGCGCTTGCGAGCGCGCCGTCCGCATCGACGTACACGAAGGCGTCGAGTGCGCGTTCGGCTTCGACGCGCTCGAGGCACGCCTCGATCGACGCCTGCGCGGTGAATGCGCCGCTACGCAGCGCACGACCATAGTCCGCGATCGAGCGGTCGTGCGGCAACGGTTCGGCCTCGTCGGCCGGGCGCGTGTTCGGCGCGTTGCGGTCGTTCAAGAAAACGTCTCCCGGGATGTCTCGGACGACGGGTAGCGCCGTCCAACCTATAATGCGCGGTCGACGTGCAGGATGCCACGATGAACCACGCACACCAAATCTACCGCGAGCGGCGCGACGCGCTGCTGCAATCCATGCGCGCCCGCGGCGGCGGGCTTGCGCTCGTACCGACGGCCCCCGAGGTCGCGCGGAACCGCGATTCGCTGTTCGCCTATCGGCACGACAGCTACTTCTATTATCTGTCGGGATTCGCAGAACCCGAAGCGGTGCTCGCACTCATCGCGGGGCCCGACGGCGACCGCCACGTGCTGTTCTGTCGCGAGCGCAACGAGGAACGCGAGATATGGGACGGCTTCCGCTATGGTCCCGACGCCGCGCGCGAGATCTTCGGGTTCGACGAAGCGCATCCGATCTCGGCGCTGCGCGAGCGATTGCCGACGATGGCGTCGGACCGTGCTGCGCTCTACACGCCGCTCGGACTCTTCCGCGACTGGGATCGCGAGGTCACCGATCTCTTGAACGAAGTGCGCAATCGCGCGCGGACCGGCGTGTCGGCGCCCGAGGAAGTCGTCGACGTCCGCGCGTCGCTCGACACGATGCGGCTGGTCAAGGACGCGCACGAGATCGAGTTGATGCGGCGTGCGTGCGCGATCTCCAGCGCCGCACACAAGCGTGCGATGGCGTTCGCCCGCCCCGGCATGTACGAGTACCAGGTGGAAGCCGAGCTCATGCACGCGTTCCTGCGCGAGGGTGCGCAGGCGGTTGCGTACAACTCGATCGTTGCGTCCGGACCGAACGCCTGCGTGCTGCATTATCGAGACAACAACCGGCAGATGAACGACGGTGACCTGCTGCTGATCGACGCCGGCTGCGAGTTCCAGAGCTACGCGTCGGACATCACGCGGACGTTCCCGGTGAACGGCCGCTTCACCAGTCCGCAGAAAGCGATCTACGAGATCGTGCTCGCCGCGCAGATGGCATGCATCGACGCGGTGAAGCCGGGCGTGCCGTTTCACGATTACCACCATGTGGCCGAGCGCGTGCTGGCGCAGGGCTTCATCGATCTCGGGCTTTGCAGCGGCACGCTCGATGGCGTGCTGGAGAGCGGCAGCTTCCGGCAGTTCTACATGCACCGCGCAGGACACTGGCTCGGCATGGACGTGCACGACGCCGGCCCGTACCAGCAGCACGGCGAATCGATGCGCTTAGCACCCGGCATGGTGCTCACCGTCGAGCCCGGCGCCTACATCCGCCCGGCGGACAACGTCCCGGAAATGTACTGGAACATCGGCGTGCGGATCGAGGACGACGTCCTGGTCACCGCGGACGGCGTCGAGAACCTGACGGCGGCAACGCCCAAATCGATCGCGGACGTCGAAGCCGCCTGCGCGTGACGCACGACGTCGTCATCGTCGGCGCCGGGCCTGTCGGCGCGACGCTTGCGCTGGGGCTGCGCGATGCGGACCTCGATGTCGTCGTGGTCGATGGCCGGCGCCCGGATGCACCGGGTCGGGCCGATCGGTCGCTGGCGCTGTCGCACGGCGCACGGCTGATCCTCGAGCGGTTGGGCGTGTGGACGACACTCGCTGCAGTGCCCGATGCCGTGACGCCCATCTTTGCGATCGACATCTCGCAGGCGCGCGGTTTCGGCGCCGTGCGGCTGGAGGCCGCCGAGCAGGGCGTGCCCGCGCTCGGCTATGTCGTGTCGTATCGCGCGCTGCAGAAGGCGCTCGACGACGCCATGGCGCATGCGGGGATGCACGTCAGGTTCGGTGCACCGGCGAGCGCCGTCGACGGAACTTCCGAAGCCGCGACGATCGAGATTGCCGGACAGTCCGATGCGCCGTTGCGCGCGCGCCTCGCGATCGTCGCCGACGGCGCGGCGTCGTCCGTGCGCGGCGTCGAGCGCAAGCGGCACGACTACGGGCAGGTGGCCGTGGTCGCGCACGTGGGCCTCGATCATCCGCATCGCGGCGTCGCGTTCGAGCGGTTCACGCGCAATGGCCCGATCGCATTGCTGCCCGAAGGTGAGCGCTACGGGCTGGTCTGGACGCAAACGCCCGAGGCCGCGCAGCGGACCCTCGCGCTCGGAGACGCTGAATTCGTGCACGAGCTCGCGCAACACTTCGGCAACCGTGTTCGCGGTTTCGTGCGCGTCGGCGCGCGGCGCTCGTTTCCGCTGGCACTGGAAGTGGCGCGCAACACGACGGCCGACCGTGTCGCCGTCATCGGCAACGCGGCGCAGGCGCTGCATCCGATCGCGGGCCAGGGATTCAACCTCGGTCTTCGCGACGCGTTCGAGCTGGCGTCGATCATCGTCGACACGCCACGCGCCGATATCGGCAGCCCGCGAATGCTCGCGCGCTATCGCGCCGGGCGCGCCGGCGATCGTCGCGCCGGCATCGCGTTCACGCACGGACTCGTTCACCTGTTCGGCAACGACCGGCCGTGGCTCTCGGTGCCGCGCGGTGTCGGCATGATGCTGCTCGACGCGCTGCCGATCGCGAAGCGGACGTTCACTCGCGCGATGCTCTTCGGATTGCGTTAGCCACTCGTCGCCGCTCGTCGCCTCGCTCGACGCGATGTTGCGAACGGGTATAATTCGAACCCCTCCGAAAAAATAAATCCGAGTCGTGCGCATCGGTGGCCTTCTACTGCCGAACAATCTAGCGGTCGCGCCGATGGCGGGCGTCACCGATCGTCCGTTCCGCATGCTCTGCAAGCGAATGGGCGCCGGCTACGCGGTTTCGGAAATGGTGGCGGCCAATCCCCAGTTGTGGGGCACCCAAAAATCCCGCCGGCGAACCGACCACGTCGGCGAAGTGGCGCCGATTGCCGTGCAGATCGCCGGCGCCGATCCGCTGACGCTCGCGGACGCGGCCCGCCACAACGTCGATCGCGGCGCGGAAATCATCGACATCAACATGGGCTGCCCCGCGAAGAAGGTATGCAATGCGGCGGCGGGTTCGGCGCTGCTTGCCAACGAGCCACTGGTGGCGCGGATCGTCGCGGCCGTCGTGCGGGCGGTCGATGTGCCGGTCACGCTCAAGATTCGCACCGGGCCGAGTCCTCGTGAGCGCAATGCCGTCGCGATCGCGCGCATCGCCGAGGACGCCGGCATCGCGGCGCTCGCCGTGCACGGACGCACGCGCGCGTGCCTGTTCGCGGGACCCGTCGAATACGACACTGTCCGCGCCGTTGCGCATTCGGTGCGCATCCCGGTGTTCGCGAATGGCGACGTCGAAACGCCGCAACGCGCGCGGGAGGTCCTCGCTTATACCGGTGCGGCCGGGCTTATGATCGGCCGCGCTGCGCAGGGCCGTCCGTGGATCTTCCGCGAGATCGCGCATTACCTTGCGACCGGTACGATGCTTGCTGCGCCGACGGTCGCGGAGGCGAGGGTGGCGATCGTCGAGCACCTCGCCGATCACTACGCGTTCTACGGCGACGTGCAGGGCGTGCGCACCGCCCGCAAGCACCTGCATTGGTATACGGAGCAACTGCCGGGCGGTGCCGAGTTCCGGCACACGATCAACACCATCGAATTCGTCGCGGCGCAGATCGAGGCGGTCGAGCAATTCTTCGCGCGGCTCGCGGCGGATGGCGAGCGTTTGCGCTACGTCGCGCGCAGCGGCGAAGCTGCAGTGGAACGGACGGAAGGCGGCGCGCAGCCACGCGCGGCGCACGCGAACTGGCGCACGGAGGCACTCGCGGCGTGAAAAAGGCACTACGACTGAACAGCAGCAACGAAATCGGCCGCAGCGTCGAGCGTTCGCTGGACGAATACTTCCGCCGCCTCGACGGCGAACCACCGCATGGCATTTACGACATGGTGATTGCGCATGTCGAGCGCGCGCTCTTCACATCGATACTCGATCGGTCGAACGGCAACCAGACGCACGCTGCGGAAATGCTGGGATTGAACCGCAATACGCTTCGCGCGAAGCTCGCCAAGCACAAACTTGTCTGACCCATCCCCTCGCGCCGGCGCGGCGGCGACGGACACGCGCCAGGCATCCGCGATCGTCGCGCAGGCGCTGCTGTCGGTTTCCGACAAGTCGGGCATCGTCGAACTGGCACGAGGCCTCGTGTCTCTCGGCGTCGCGCTGCTATCCACCGGCGGCACCGCGAAGGTCCTCGCCGATGCCGGCATTCCGGTGACGGACATCGGCAGCTACACCGGATTCCCGGAAATGCTGGACGGCCGCGTCAAAACGCTGCATCCGAAAGTGCACGGCGGCATCCTGGCGCGTCGCGACGTCGAATCGCATCGCGTCGCGCTTGCACGGCACGCGATTCCCACTATCGATCTCGTCGTCGTGAACCTGTATCCATTTCGCGAAACGGTCGCGACGCCGGGCTGCACGCTCGACGATGCGATCGAGAACATCGACATCGGCGGCCCGGCGATGGTCCGCAGCGCTGCGAAGAACTGGATGCACGTCGGCGTGGTGGTCGATCCCACGGATTACGCCGCCGTGCTCGACGAGTTGCGGACGAACGGTAACGCGCTGTCGGATACGCTCCGCTTCCGGCTGATGCAGCGCGCGTTCGCGCACACGGCTTCATATGACGGCGCGATCGCCGGCTGGCTCGCTGCGCGCGGCGCCGCCGATGCGCCGCCGGAATTTCCGCAATCGCTGTCGATCACCGCCGACAAGCTGCAGGACATGCGCTACGGCGAGAATCCGCATCAGCGCGCCGCGCTGTACCGTGAGCCGTCGGCGCCGGCGGGCAGCATCGCCGCGTACCGGCAGTTGCAGGGCAAGGAACTGTCGTACAACAACGTCGCGGATGCCGACGCCGCATGGGCGTGCGTTACGCGGTTCGCCGAGCCGACGTGCGTCATCGTCAAGCACGCGAACCCGTGCGGTGTCGCCAGTGCCGCAGGCACGCTCGACGCCTATGCGAACGCGCTCGCCACCGACCGGGCCTCGGCGTTCGGCGGCATCATCGCATTCAATCGCGCCGTCGACGCCGGCACGCTCGAGGCGGTGGCCGCCCAGTTCGTCGAAGTCGTGATAGCGCCCGGGTACTCGCACGACGCCCTTTCCGTAATGGCGCGCAAGCAGAACGTCCGCGTGCTCGAGGTGCCTCTGCCGACATCCGGCTCCGATGCCGATCCACTGGATTTCAAGCGCATCGGCGGTGGTTTCCTCGTGCAGTCGGCCGACAACCGCGACGTCACGCGCAGGTGACCTTCGCGTCGTGACGCGCGTGCAGCCCACGGCGGCGCAGATCGACGACCTGCTGTTCGCGTGGCGCGTCGCGTGGTTCGTCAAGTCCAATGCGATCGTCTACTGCGCGGGTGCGCGCACGCTCGGCATCGGCGCCGGCCAGATGAGCCGCGTCGATTCGACACGGATTGCCGCGATCAAGGCGCAAAGCGCGGGGCTTTCGCTTGCGGGGTCGGTCGTCGCGTCGGACGCGTTCTTTCCGTTCCGTGATGGCCTCGACGTCGTCGCCGACAACGGTGCCGTTGCCGTCATCCAGCCCGGCGGCAGCGTGCGCGACGACGAGGTGATCGCCGCGGCGAACGAGCGCGGCATCGCGATGGTATTCACCGGTGTCCGCCACTTCCGGCACTAGAAGCTTCTCATAAACTGCTGCGCGCCCCGATTGCTTTGGAGCAAACGCCGCTTCGCTTAACATTCGCTTCGCTTATGTTAGCGTTTGCCGAGATGACGCCCCCGTGTCCTCGCTCGTCCCTCGCCGTACTGGCTGTACTGTCTCGGGACTCGCTGCGGGCCCTTACTTGGCAAATGAGGCACTCGGGGCTGCTCGCGACGTTTCTGAGAACCTTCCAGCGCTCCGACATCGATGAATAGCGCACGCCGATGAAGGTATTGGTCGTAGGCGGCGGCGGTCGCGAGCACGCGCTTGCGTGGAAGGTCGCGCAGTCGCCGCGCGTCGCCAAAGTGTTCGTGGCCCCGGGCAATGCCGGAACGGCGGCCGACCCCAACCTGATCAACGTTCCCATCGTCGACATCGCGACGCTCGTCGCGTTCGCGAAGCGCGAAGCGGTGGCGCTGACGATCGTCGGACCGGAGGGGCCGCTCGCCGCCGGCATCGTCGACGTATTCACCGCCGCGGGCCTGCGGATTTTCGGGCCGACGCAGGCCGCCGCCCGGCTCGAGAGCTCGAAGGATTTCGCGAAGGCGTTCATGGCGCGGCACGGCATTCCGACGGCGGCGTATGGAACGTTCACCGAGGCCGCGGCCGCGCATGCATTCGTCACGTCGCGCGGCGCACCGATCGTCGTCAAGGCCGATGGCCTCGCGGCCGGCAAGGGTGTCGTCGTCGCGATGCGCGAAGACGATGCGCACGCGGCGATCGACGCGATGTTGCCGGCCGGCGGCGCCGGCAGCGGAGGCGCGCGGGTGGTCATCGAGGAATTCCTCGACGGCGAGGAGGCGAGCTTCATCGTGATGGCCGACGGCGCATCCGCGCTCGCGCTCGCGTCGAGCCAGGATCACAAGCGGCTTGGCGATGGCGACAGCGGTCCCAACACCGGCGGCATGGGTGCGTATTCGCCCGCGCCCGTCGTCACGCCGACCGTCCACGCGCGGATCATCCGCGAAGTGATCGCGCCGGCGATCGCGGGCATGGCCGCCGAGGGAATGCCCTATACCGGATTTCTGTACGCGGGGGTGATGATCGACGACCACGGCGCGCCGCGCGTGCTGGAATTCAACTGCCGGCTCGGCGATCCGGAAACGCAGCCGATCCTCACGCGTCTGACCTCCGACTTCACCGTCCTCGTCGATCATGCGCTCGCCGGGACGCTCGATCGCGTCGAGGCCGAGTGGGACCGCCGCGCCGCGCTGACGGTCGTGCTGGCGGCGGCTGGCTATCCCGATGCGCCGCGCCGTGGTGCCGCGATCGAAGGCCTCGATCGAATCACTGCTGCTGCGCATTCGAACGTCACGGTGTTCCACGCGGGCACGCAAGCGGCGGACGGGCGCATCGAGGTCAGCGGCGGGCGCGTGCTCGGCGTGACGGCGCTCGGCGACACGCTGCGCCAGGCGCAGCGCGCCGCCTATGGCGCGGTCGCAGACATTCATTTCGACGGCATGCAGTACCGGACGGACATCGGTTACCGCGCGCTGAAGGCACGCGCATGACCGCCGACAAGCCCGCTGCCGCCGAAGCGGGCGAACCCGCGATCGACGACATCCGCGCGTTCTTCGTCGGCCTCCAGGCGACGATCGTCGCAGCGCTTGCGGATGTCGAAGGTGCTGCGTTTCGCCGCGACGATTGGCAACGGCCTGCAGGTGGAGGCGGCATCGCGATGTCGCTTGAGGACGGTCGCGTGCTCGAGCGCGCGGGCGTGCTGTTTTCGCACGTCACCGGACCCGCGCTGCCGCCTTCGGCGACGGCGCATCGGCCGCAACTCGCCGGGCGGGCCTGGGAAGCGCTCGGCGTTTCGCTCGTACTCCACCCGCGCAATCCGTATGCGCCGACCGTGCACCTGAACGTTCGTCATTTCGTCGCGTGGCCCCGCGGGGGCGATCAGCCTGCCGAGTCGCCGGTGGGGTGGTTCGGCGGCGGCATGGACCTGACGCCCGTGTACGGATTCGCCGAGGACGCGCGCCATTTCCACGGCGCATGCCGCGACGCGCTCGCCCCGTACGGTGACGATCTCTATCCGCGCTTCAAGCGCAATTGCGACGCCTACTTCTTCCTGAAGCACCGGCAGGAGGCGCGCGGCATCGGCGGCATCTTCTACGACGACTTCGACGAGGGCGGCCTGTCGCAGGCATTCGCGATGACGCGCAGCGTCGGCGAGCAGTTCCTGCCGGCGTATCTGCCGATCCTCGAACGGCGTCGCGACACGCCGTTCGGCGAGCGCGAGCGGGACTTTCAGGCCTACCGGCGGGCGCGCTACGTCGAGTTCAACCTCGTCTGGGATCGCGGCACGCTCTTCGGACTCCAAACGAACGGCCGCACGGAGGCGATCCTGCTATCGATGCCGCCGCTTGCCAAATGGCGTTACGACTGGGCGCCCGCGCAGGGAACGCCCGAGGCGCGGCTCTACACCGATTTTCTGCCGGCGAAGGAGTGGCTGTGACCGTAGCCGCAGACGATCCCCGCCCCGAGTTAGCGGTGGACTCCGCCGCGGACGCGTTGATCGAACGCCGGTTGGCAGGCCAGCAGGTTTATGCCGGCGCACTGCTCGACGTTCGCCGCGATCGCGTGCGCCTTCCCGACGGCAGCGAGGCTGTACGCGAATACATCGTGCATCCCGGGGCGGTGCTGATGGTGCCCGTGCTCGATGATGGTGCGTTCATCGCCGTGCGCCAGTTCCGGTATCCCCAGAACCGTGCGTTCCTGGAATTTCCGGCCGGCAAGCTCGACGCCGGCGAGTCCCCGCTCGCAACCGCCGAGCGCGAGCTCGTCGAGGAAGCGGGCTATACGGCGCGACACTGGACGCGGCTCGGTGTCATCCATCCGGTCATCTCGTATTCGACCGAGGCGATCGAGATCTACGTTGCGCGGGGCCTTCGTCACGTCGGCGCGAAGCTCGACCCGGGCGAATTCCTCGACGTCGTGCGCTGCACCGAAGCGGATCTCTACGCGGCACAAGACAGCGGCCGACTCACCGACGCGAAGACCATCGCAGCGCTCGCGATGCATTCGCGCTGGCTGATAGCGACGCGACGCAGCATCACGATTCGCGTCGATGGCACCGTCCAGGGGGTCGGGTACCGCGACTGGGTGCGGCGCACGGCCAGCGACGCCGGCGTTGCGGGATGGGTTCGGAACCGCCGCGACGACTCAGTCGAGCTCCGAGTCCAGGGCGAACGAGACGCTTGCGACGCCGTCGCGGAGGCATGCCTGCAAGGCCCGGGCCCCGCGCGGGTGAGCCCGCGTCGTGGTCATGGCGCAGCCACACGACCCGGAACTGACCGAATTCGACCAGCGCCCGACCGTCTAGCGCGCAGGCGCGCTTCAACCGCCTGCGGGGGTAACGGCCGCTCAGTGCGCGATGCTTTTGCCTTCGCCGTTGGAGGCGGGGGCCAGTGCGCGTAATCCGCCGGCGAGGAATGCAATCAGTTGCTCGAAGTTCGCGACGACCGTTGGGGCATTGCCGCCGGCCTTGCAGCGCGCCAGAGCATCGTGCTCGAGCAGCAGCCGGCAATTGCGGAAGCCGGCGGTGAGCGCCGCTTCGTCTGCGGTGGGCAGCGCGTGGCGCAATGCCAGCAGGCACTCGCGATGGACGCTGCCGAAATGACGCATCAGGATCGTGTCGGAAGGGTCGTGCCCGGCCAGCCGAGCGACCAGGCACAGGTAGTTGCGCCACGGCGACGGCGCCTCGTCGTTCAGCGACGAGAACGGGCCGCCATAGGCCCAGAGGACGTCCTCGACAGTCCAGTTGATGCGGGAGCGCAGGGCTGCGAGCGCCTCGTGCTGCAGCGCGAGCAGTTGCGATGCGCGGCGCGCAAGCGCCTCCTCGATCAACTGCTCCTTGCTGCCGAAGTGATAGTTGAGCAGCGCAACGTGCGCCTCCGCACGAGACGCGATCGTCCGGTGTGTCAGCGGCTTGAACCCATGATCGGCGATCAGCGCTTCTACGGCATCGAGCAGCCGTCCACGAGTGTCGTCGCCGCGCCGCCGTTCGGTGCGGGGTGAGTCGTCGGCTTGCACGGTGAGTACGTGGTCGAGGGGCATGATCGCGGGTCCTGGTGAAACTGCATGAATGGTCAAGTTATCCTAACCACTGCAGTTTTTCGACGTAGAGGACGAACGACCAGATTCATGTAGGAATGCTCCGACACGCGGGGTGGTCAGCCGACGCTGAAGATCTCCTTCCACGCCGCGTACGACGCCGCGGCGGACCAGGGCAACGCGAGCAGCAGACCCAAGCCGCTCGTCGCGATCCCGAGCATCAGCAGCGCGAACGACAGCGCTCCAAACAACAGCAGCGGGCCCGGATTGCGGGCGAACGCTGCGAAGCTCTGGGCGAACGCCGTCCGCAGCCCGGCGCCGTCGAACAGCGCGATGAACGGCACGAACATGACGGGCAGCGACGCGAGGATGCCGGCGGCGTAGGTCGCGACGAGCACGCCGGCAGACATAGACGCGGCCTCGTCGCCGTCGGGCACCAGCATGTTGACGTCGCCGAATGCCTGCGCGGCAAGCGATTCGACGGCGAAAATGACCAGCGACGCCGCGATCACGGCCGCCAGCGCCCGGGGTGGTGCGGCCGCAACGCCGATCAGGTGTCGCAGGCGCGGCGGCTCGCCTCTGTCGGCGGCGAGGCTGGCATAGAGGAGCCCGCATTCGAGCAGCGGGAGCAGCAGTTGGGCCAGCACGATGCCGACGGTCGGCACGAGATTGAGCGCCAGGTTGCAGGCGAGCATCACCAGTGCGAGCACCGTGAATACGACGGGACCCCGCTTCCACAGCCGCATCGCTTCGGAGTACCACGCACCTGCGTTGGCGACGGGCACGCGCCGTATCACCCGCGACGGTTGCCGCAACGCGTCGGGCGCCGGTGCCGGTGGAGGACTATCGTTGCCGGGAATGCGAGCCTGCCGCTACGTGCGCCGGCGACCTGTCATGCCGCTTCGCCGAGGTATGCGGCCCGCACCTTGGGATCGTGCAGAAGGGCGGCCGCTTCGCCTTCGAGCGTGATCACGCCGGATTCCATCACGTAGCCGCGGTCGCTCACTTCGAGCGCCAGCTTCGCGTTCTGCTCGATCAGCAGGATCGTCACGCCTTCCTTCGCGACCGCGATGATCGTCTCGAAGACCTTCTGCACCATCAGCGGCGCAAGCCCCATCGACGGCTCGTCGAGCAGCAGGAGCCGTGGCCGCGACATCATCGCGCGGCCCATTGCCAGCATCTGCTGCTCGCCGCCCGACAGCGTGCCGGCCGTCTGTCGGCGGCGTTCCTTGAGGCGAGGAAACAGCCCGAACACGCGATCGGCATCGGCCTTGATCGCGGCGCGATCGGTGCGCGTGTAGGCGCCCATCGCCAGGTTCTCCTCGATCGTCAGTGCGCCGAACATCCCGCGACCTTCGGGGACCATCGCGAGGCCGCGGCGAACCAGCTTGAACGATGCGGCGCCGGTGATGTCGTCGCCGTCGTAGTGAATCGTGCCCGACTTGATCGGCAACAGGCCGCAGATCCCCTTCAGCGTCGTCGTCTTGCCTGCGCCGTTGGCGCCGATCAGGCACACGAGCTCGCCGTCGCCCACGACGACGTCGATGCCCTTGACCGCCTGGATGCCGCCGTACGAAACGGCGAGCCGCTCGAGCGCCAGCAGCGGCGGCTTCGCCGATGAGGTTGCCGAGGGCGTCGTCGCGTGAGCCATGTCACGCACGCGCAACGTCGAGCTCGACGTCGCCTCCCAGGTACGCCGCGATGACCTTCGGATCCTTCTGCACGGCCGCCGCCACGCCTTCGGCGATCTTCTTGCCGTAGTCGAGGACGAGCACGCGGTCGCAGAGGTTCATCACGAGCTTCATGTCGTGCTCGATCAGGAGGATCGTCGTGCCGTCGCGGCGGATGTTCTCGAGCAGCGTGCGCAGCGCGGCGGTCTCGGTGGCGTTCATTCCCGCCGCCGGCTCGTCGAGGGCGAGCAGCCGCGGATCGGTGGCGAGCGCGCGGGCGATCTCGAGCTTGCGCTGGTCGCCGTACGCGAGGTGGCGCGCGAGGTCGTTGGCGCGACGGGCCACGCCGACGTATTCGAGCAGCGCATAGCCGCGCTTCTCGATCGCGCGCTCCTCGGCGCGCGTGCGCGCATTGCGGAAAATGGCCCCGAAGACGGTCGCGTGCGTGCGCACGTGCCTGCCGATCATCACGTTCTCCAGCGCGGACAGGTTCGCGAACAGCCGGATGTTCTGGAACGTGCGGGCGATTCCGCGCGCGGCGACTTCGTGCGGCTTGAGGCCGGCGAGCGACTTGCCCTCGAAGATGAACTCGCCGCCGTCGGCCGGATAGATGCCGGTCAGCACGTTGAACAGCGACGTCTTGCCCGCGCCGTTCGGGCCGATCAGTCCGTAGATCTCGCCCTGGCGAATCGAGAAGTCGACGCCCGACAGCGCCTGCACGCCGCCGAAACGCTTGGCGATGCCCGAACCTCGGAGCAGATCCGGAGAACTCATGCGCGAGTCTCGTCCGCCGCACTCATGCGCGAGCCGTCTCCAGCTCGCGCTTGCGCAGCGCCGACGGCAATATTCCGGCGGGCCGGAACAGCATCATCGCGACGAGCGTGATGCCGAACAACAGCATCCGGATGACCTCGGGGTCGATCAGCGTGCGGCCGAAGACCGCCTGTTGCGCGGGACCGACGGTGTAGCGCAGCACCTCCGGCACGAACGACAGCAGCAGCGCGCCGAGGATCACGCCCCAGATGTTGCCCATGCCGCCCAGCACGACCATCGCGAGGATGTTGACCGACTCGACGAGGACAAAGCTCTCCGGGCTGATGAAGCCCTGGATCGCCGAGAACATGCCGCCGGCCACGCCGCCGAAGGACGCGCCCATCGCGAACGCGAGCAGCTTCATGTTGCGCGTGTTGATGCCCATGGAGCGCGCGGCGATCTCGTCCTCGCGAATTGCTTCCCACGCACGGCCGATCCGCGAGTTCTGCAGGCGCAGGTTGATGACGATGACGACGAGCAGCACGATCACCAGCAGGTAGTAGTACTTGATCGGGCCGGAGAACGTCAGGCCGGCGACCGTCTCGGTCTTCGCGAAGCTGAAGGTGCCGAAGCGGAACGGATCGATCAGCGTGACGCCTTGCGGGCCATTGGTGATGTTGATCGGCTGCGACAGGTTGTTCAGGAAGATGCGGATGATCTCGCCGAAGCCGAGCGTCACGATTGCGAGGTAATCGCCGCGGAGCTTCAGCGTGGGCGTGCCGAGTAGCACGCCGAACATGCAGGCCACGAGCGCGCCGATCGGCAGGATGACCCAGAACGGCCAGTGCAAATCGAAGTGCGGGCTCGCGAGCAGTGCATACACGTAGGCGCCGACTGCGTAGAACGCGATGTAGCCGAGATCGAGCAACCCGGCGAAGCCGACGACGATGTTGAGGCCGAGCGACAGCAGGATGTAGAGCACGGCGAGGTTCGTTATCCGGACCCACGCGGTGCCGATGCCGGCGAGCGCGAATGGCAGCACGGCGAGCGTCACCGCGATCAGCACGACGCCAACCTTGGCGATCGCCGGGTGCTTCGTGTCGATCAGCGCGTGCATCGGTCGAGTGTCCCGGTTGTCATGCGCGATCGGAGATCCGCTCGCCGAGCAGGCCCGACGGACGAAACACGAGCACGGCGATCAGCACGAAGAACGCGAACACATCCTGGTAGTTGCTGCCAAACAGGGTCAGATTCGGATCGCTGACGCAGCGTTCAGCGATCGCCGTCGACCAGTCCGACAGCTGGCACAGGTTCGTCAGGTCGCCGACGTAGCCCGCGCCGAGCGCCTCGATGAGGCCGAGCAGCACGCCGCCCAGCATCGCGCCGCCAAGGTTGCCGATGCCGCCCAGCACCGCGGCGGAAAACGCCTTGAGGCCGAGCAGGAAGCCCATCTGGTACTGCGCAATGCCGTAGTAGCTTCCCACCATCACGCCGGCGACGGCAGCGAGGCCCGCGCCGATGACGAACGTCAGCGCGATAACGCGGTTGATGTCGATGCCCATCAACCCGGCCACCTGCTGGCTTTGCGACGTCGCCCGCATCGCGATGCCGAGCTTGGTCCGGTAGATGAGCAGCAGCAGCAGGCCCATCATTGCGATCGACGTGCCGATGATCGCGATCTGCACGTTGGTGATCCGCGCGCCGTCCGGATTGCCGGTCACGTGATACGACACGACCTCGACGACCTGCGGGAACGACAGCGGGTTGCGGCTGAACACGAGCAGCGCGACGTGCTGCAGGATGATCGAAAGGCCGATCGCCGTGATCAGTGGCGCGAGCCGCGGCGCCCGCCGCAGCGGCCGGTAGGCCACCCGCTCGAGCGTGTAACCCACGGCCATGCACACCGGGATCGCCACCAGGACGCCGGCGACGACGACCGCAATCGCCGGCAGCCCGGTGTTCGCACCGACGATCGCGTTGATGACGGTGAGCGCCACCATCGCACCGATCATCACCACTTCGCCGTGCGCGAAATTGATGAGCTGGATGATCCCGTAGACCATCGTGTAGCCCAGCGCGACGATCGCGTACACGCTGCCGAGCGTCAGCCCGTTGACGAGCTGCTGGAGAAAGATGTCCAAGTGAACGAGGGGCTGCTGACTGGAAAGGCGGACGGTGACGGATTGTGCAGGCAGCCGGCGAGTTACGGCAATGGTTGTGCTGCGCTACCCGTGCGATCAGCCGCCGAATGTGGCCGGAACAGGCGGGACGAGTCGCGGCGGACGCCCCGACGAGAAAACGGCGCCTCGCGGGCGCCGTTCTCGGTTTGCGGGTGCAGCTTTACTTCTTCGGCGCCATCGCGGGTGCCATTGCCGGCGCGGCCGGTGCCGCCGGAGCTGCGGCGGCCGTGTCGCCGCCGATCTTCGTCGTCTTGCCGGACTTGATGATCGCGACCGGCTCGACCTTGCCGCCCTTCATTTGGAAGATCGTCATTTCGGCGTCCTTGCGGTCGCCCTTGGCATCGAACTCGATGTGGCCCGTCGCGCCGTCGAAGCTGATCTTCTGCAACTCCGGCAGGTACTTGGCCGGGTCGGTCGAGTCGGCTTTCTGCAT
The DNA here is from genome assembly GCA_963709335.1 of uncultured Pseudomonadota bacterium. Classification (GTDB taxonomy): domain Bacteria; phylum Pseudomonadota; class Gammaproteobacteria; order Burkholderiales; family Casimicrobiaceae; genus VBCG01. The sequence continues at coordinate 997,064 of CAVPWB010000014.1, read as the reverse complement.
CGCGGCGATCAGGATATTCGCGCCGTCGTAGAAGAACGGCGCGTACTGCTTGACCTCTCCGTACTTGGCCGTGAACGCGTCGGTGAACGCCTTCGACGCCATCTGCGTAGGAATGCCGGCCTGCGAGCAGATCATGCCTTCCGACGCGGGTCCAGCGAGCTTGCTCATCTCCGCCGTGCATGCGCCGTCGCCGAATGTGAACGGGGCCTTGATGCCGAGCTCCCGGGCCTGCTTCAGCATCGGACCGCCGGTGGCGTCCATGCCGCCGTAGAAGACTCCGTCCGGCGCCTTGCCCTTGATCTTGGTAAGGATCGCCTTGAAGTCGGTCGCCTTGTCGTTGGTCTTTTCACGCGCGACGATCTGCACGCCGGCGGCCTTCAGCGTCTTCTCGACCTCGTTGGCGAGACCCTCACCGTAGGCGGTCGCGTCGTCGGCGATCGCGATCTTCTTCAGCTTGAGCTCGTTGGCAATGTAAGCGGCGACTGCGGGACCCTGCTGGTCGTCGCGGCCTACCGTGCGGAATATCGTCTTGAAGCCCTGCTCGGTGAGCTTGGGATTCGTGGCCGATCCCGAAATCATCGGGATCCCGCCCTGGTTGTACACCGCCGACGCGGGGATCGACACGCCGGAGTTCAGGTGGCCGACGACGCCGGCCACTTTTGCGTCAACGAACTTCTGGGCGATCGTGGGTCCGAGCTTGGCATCTGCCTGGTCGTCCTCGCTCATCATCTTGAACTCGATCGTCTTGCCGCCGATCTTGAGCTTCTTCGCGGTGGCTTCGTCGACGGCCAGATGGACGCCGTTCTCGTCGTCCTTGCCGAGGTGCGCGATGCCGCCGGTCAGCGGTCCCGCGTGGCCGATCGTGACGGTCACCGTGTCGGCCGCAGCCGGGGCCGGTGCCGCAGCGGGGGCGGCGGCCTTCGGCGCGGCCGGTGCCTGCTTGGGCTCTTCCTTGCCGCAGCCGTAGAGGGCAACGACTGCCGCAGCAACCAGCGTCAAGCCGATTCGATAGGTTTTGCGATCAACGACGGGTAGTGCACGCATCTTGAGTTCTCCGGAGGGCGTGACAGGGGAAAAGAATAACGTAGCATTATGATTCCTCGGGGAATCGAGTGTCAATGCGGAGCCGGATGGCGCCGCGTGCGAGCGATGCGCGGACGGGGACCGAGCGCTGCCCCGCGCAGCGGCGAGCGTTTTGCCCGGCCGGTTGGCGCGTTATGCATCCTGTCCCCCGCGGCGGCATTTCATCGCAGGCGCCTTGTCCCGTGCGCGGGTGTACGCTTACTGTCCGCCACGAGGCGCCTGAATCCGGGGCAGCCTGCCGTCGCATCCAAACGGGGTGCGGCGAAGCGCGGCCGTTCGCGCCGAACGCGCGGACGCCGGGCCTTTTGAGTGGAAACGCGACCTACGAGGACGCGAGGGGAGATCGATGAGTATCCGCATGTCGCGCCGTCGAATCGTGGGCGGGCTGGTCCTGCTCACGTTGGCTGGCGGTCTTGCCGGCGCCGTCGCGCTACGGGCTTCGAAGCACTCCGACGGCGGCGCGCCGCAGGCGACCGCACCGGCGGCACTGCAATTCTCGGCCACTGATCTCGCCTATGTGGAGAGCACGGCGCTGTCGCGGTGGCTGCAGGTGTCTGGAACCTTGCAGCCGATGCGCCAGGCGATCGTGAAGGCGAAGGTTGCCGGCGATCTCGCCGAGTTCACCGTGCGCGAAGGCGAGGCCGTGCGGGCCGGCCAGAAGATCGCGCGGATCGATTCGGCTGACCTCCAGTCGCGGCTCGTCGATCGCATCGGCGCCGTCGAGAGTGCGCGTGCGCAACTCGCACTTGCGGAGAAGACGCGGACGATGAACGTGCGCCTGCTGAACGACAAGTTCATCTCGCAGAACGCGTTCGACAGCACCGAGTCGTCGTTCAGCGTCGCGCGCGGCACGCTTAAGTCCGCCGAAGCGCAGTTGCAGCTTGCGCAGAACGCGCTGCGCGACGCCGAGGTGACGGCGCCGCTGACGGGCATCGTCGCGAAGCGTCACGTGCAGCCGGGCGAGAAGGTCGCGATCGAGGCGCCCGTCGTCACGATCATCGACCTCAAGGATCTCGAAGTGCAGGCGATGGTGCCGGCGCTCGACGTGCCCGAGCTTCGCGTCGGCATGCCGGTGCAGCTCAACGTCGACGGCTATGGCGAACGCCGGTTCCAGGGGCGCGTCGAACGGATCAATCCGTCGACGGAACCCGGCACGCGCGCGATCCTCGTCTATGTCAGCCTGCCCAACCCCGACGCCGCGCTGAAGAGTGGCATGTTCTCGACCGGCCGCATCGCGCTGTCGGCAAGCGCGCCGGCGCCCACGCTGCCGATTGCCGCCGTGCGCAGCGAGGCGGGGCAGAGCTTCGTGTGGACAGTCGATGGCGGCAAGCTCACGCGGCGCATCGTGATCACGGGCCGCCGGGACGACACGAACGGGCGTATCGAGATCAAGACTGCGCTGCCCGCGCAGGTGCCGGTGCTGGCCGCGCGGTTCGACAACCTGAAGGAAGGCGCGCCCGCACTGGTAAAGGCCCCCACGTCGTCGCAGAACGCCACGCGCAGCAAGGCCGCGGGCGCCGCCTGAAGAACGCCGGCCGCCGCCGCGCGTGATCCGGCCGCGATTCGCTCCACCGATCAACGAAATGTGACCCATCATGTGGATTACCCGCACGTCGATCAGGAATCCGGTGTTCGCGACGATGGTGATGATCGCGATCACGGTGCTCGGCGTCTCCTCGTACCAGCGTCTCAAGGTCGAGCAGATGCCGGACGTGAGCCTGCCGTTCGTCCAGATCATGACGTCGTATCCCGGTGCGGCGCCCGAGGCTGTCGAAGCCGACGTCACGAAGCCGATCGAGTACGCCGTCAACCAGGTATCCGGCGTCAAGCGGATCTTCTCGAACTCGCGCGAGGGTTCGAGCCAGGTCTTCGTCGAGTTCCGGCTGACGACGAACGCGGCCGTCGCCATCCAGGACGTCCGCGACAAGATCGCGCTCGTGCGGCCGAGCTTCCCGCGCGACGTCAAGGATCCGCTGGTGAATCGCGTCGACAACGAGAATGCGCAGCCGATCGCGACGCTCGCCGTGATGTCGCGGACGACCGGACTGCGCGAGCTCACGTCGCTGACCGACCAGACGATCGTCAAGGCGCTCGAGAACCAGCCCGGTGTTGCGCGGGTGGACGTCAACGGGCGCGTAACGCGCGAGATCCGCATCCAGATCAAGCCCAACGCCATGACGGCGCTTGGCATCGGCGTCGATCAGGTCATCCAGGCGATCCAGAACGCGAACCAGGACGTACCCGCCGGACGGCTGACGCGCGGCCAGAACGACTCGGTGGTCCGGATCGAAGGCAAGATCAAGGATCCCGAGCAATTCAACCGGGTCATCGTCGCGCAGCAGGGCGGCGGTGCCGTGTACCTGTCGCAGGTGGCCGACGTCATCGACGGCGAGAAGGAGATGACGAGCTACGCGCGGATCAACGGCCGGCCCGCGATCACGCTCGACATTCAGAAAGCGCAGGACGCGAACATCGTCGACACGGGTCGCAACGTGAAGGCGGCCGTCGCGGCGCTGAAGGACCGCCTGCCCTCCGACGTTGAAGTTCGCGTGACGTTCTCGACCGCCGAGAACGTCGAGCGCGCCGTGGATCGCGTCAAGGAGACCATCGTCGAAGGCGCGTTCCTGACGGTGCTGATCGTCTTCCTGTTCCTGCACAGCTGGCGCAGCACGGTGATCACGGGCCTGACGCTGCCGCTGACCGTGGTCGCGACGTTCATCGCGCTCTACGCGTTCGGCTTCACGATCAACTTCCTGACGCTGATGGCGCTGTCGCTGTGCATCGGCCTCCTGATCGACGACGCGATCGTCGTCCGCGAGAACATCGTGCGCCATCTGTCGCTCGGCAAGGACCACGCGACCGCTGCGCGCGAGGGTACCGACGAGATCGGACTTGCCGTCATGGCGACGACGTTCGCGATCGTCGCCGTGTTCGTGCCGATCGCCTTCATGAGTGGCGTGATCGGCCGTTTCTTCTTCCAGTTCGGCATGACCGTCGCCGTCGCTGTGCTCGTGAGCCTGTTCATCAGCTTCACGCTCGATCCGATGCTGTCGTCGGTCTGGCACGACCCGGCGGCGACGCGCTTCAAGTACGCGCCGTGGCTCGGCCGGTTCATGGCGTGGATCGAGCGCGGCATCGATGCCGTGCACGTCATCTACGGCCGCGTGCTGCGCTGGGCGCTCGCGCATCGCAAGACCGTCATCGGCATCGCCGTCGTCTCCTTCTTCGGCAGCTTCGCGATCGTGCCGCTGGTCGGCACCGAATTCATGCCGCAGACCGACCAGAGCTTCATCTCGCTTCGCCTCAACACGCCCGTCGGGTCGAGCCTGGAGTACACGGACACGAAGGTGCGCGAGGTTGAAAGCGTGCTGCAGAAGTTTCCCGAGATCGAGCTCGCGATGACGTCGGTGGGCATCGAGGACGGACGCAACTATGCGCGGGTGAACCTGAAGCTCGTCGAGCGCGCGAAGCGCAGCCGGTCGCAGATGCAGCTCGAGGGACTGATCCGCGATTCGATCCGTCCGGTGCCGGGCATCGAGCTCGCCATCGGATACGACCGTCCGATCTGGTTCAACCTGCTCGGGCCCGACGCGGACACGCTGTCGAAGATCGCTGCGGATTTCGCTGCGAAGGTTGCCAAGGTGCGAGGGATCGCCGACCTCGAGACATCCGACAAGGCCGCGAATCCCGCGGTGTCGGTCCGGCTCAACAATGATGCCGCCTCCGACCTCGGCATTACCGTGCAGCAGGTGGGTGCGACGATCCGGCCGCTGCTCGCCGGCGACACGATCAGCTACTGGCTTGGGCCCGATGGCCAGAACTACGAGGTCAACGTGCAGTTGTCGAAGGACGACCGCAGGATGACGTCGGACCTCGGCAACCTGTACCTGACGTCGAACCGGCGCGGTCCGGACGGGCAGATGCGCATGGTGCCGCTGCGCCAGGTTGCCGAGCTCGTCGAAACGTCGAGCCCGCAGATCATCAAGCGGCAGGACCTCCAGCGGCGCATCGGCATCTACGCGAACGCGGAAGGCCGCCCCGCCGGCGACGTGGGCACCGACGTGCAGAAGATCGCATCGGCAATGGACCTGCCTGCGGGCTATCGCCTCGCGGCCGCCGGACAGCAGCAGGACATGCAGGAGTCGTTCTCGGCCGCCGTCGCAGCGCTCGGGCTCGCGATCGTGTTCATCTACCTGATCCTCGCATCGCAATTCGCGAGCTTCACGCAGCCGGTGGCGATCATGGCGTCGCTGCCGTTCTCGCTGATCGGCGTATTCCTCGCGCTGCTGCTGACGGGCACGACGCTCAATATCTTTTCGATCATCGGCTTCATCATGCTGATGGGTCTCGTCACGAAGAACGCCATCCTGCTCGTCGACTTCGCCAATCGGTCGCGACGCGCCGGAGCGAGCCTGCAAGACTCGCTGCTCGACGCGGGACAGGTACGGCTGCGGCCGATCCTGATGACGACCGCCGCGATGATCGGTGGCATGCTGCCGCTCGCACTGGGGCTTGGCGAAGGCGGCGAGAACCAGGCGCCGATGGGCCGAGCGATCATCGGCGGCGTCATCACGTCGACGCTGCTGACGCTGGTCGTCGTGCCCGTGATCTATACGTATCTCGACGGCTGGAAGGAGCGCCGCAAGCAATCGCACGCGCGTCGGACGGCGGCTGCGTCGGCGCCGCTGCCGCGCGGTGCGGACGACTGACGACGGCATCGGGCAGCTCGCTGCCACACGCGCGAGCCGGACGCTATGATGCGCCCATGGAGCACCTCCTCCGGTGACCTCGCGCCTGGCGGCGCTCGCGTGCGCGCTCGCACTCGTCGGTTGCGGCGAGCGCACGCCGGCGGGCTTTCCCGGTTACGTCGAGGGCGAATACGTGCGTGTGGCGTCGCCGCTGTCCGGAACGCTGCTACAGCTGACGGTCGAGCGCGGCGCGCAGGTCGCGCTCGATGCGCCGCTGTTCACGCTCGAAAGCGAGCAGGAGCGTGCTGCGCGCGCCGAGGCAGAAGCGCGCGTGCGCCAGGCGCAGGCCTCGCTCGCGAATCTCGAAAAAGCGCGGCGGCCACCCGAGATCGCCGCCGTCCGTGCGCAGCTTGCGCAGGCGCAGGCGTCGCTGCGCCAGAGCGAGGCGGATCTCATCAGGACCGAGAAGCTCGTCGCCGACAAGTTTCTGGCACCGCAACGACGCGACGAGGCGCTGGCGACGCGCGATCGCGACCGGGCGCGCGTGGCCGAGTTGAACCAGCAGGTGCAGATCGCCAACCTGCCGGCGCGCAGCGACGAGATCGCGGGCGCGAACGCCGAAGTGAAGGCGGCCAGCGACACGCTTGCGCAGGCGCAGTGGCGCTTCGCTCAGAAATCGCAGGTAGCACCGGCAGCGGGTCTCGTCGTCGATACGCTGTACCGGCCCGGCGAATGGGTGCCGGCGGGCTCGCCTGTCGTTTCTTTGTTGCCGCCGGCGAACGTCAAGATCAGGTTCTACGTGCCGGAGCCGACGGTGGGCACGCTGCGCATGGGCGACGCGGTGACCGTGCGGTGCGACGGCTGCGGGTCGGACATCGCGGCGACGATACGTTTCATCGCACCCCAGGCGGAGTTCACGCCGCCCGTGATCTACAGCAGGGAGAATCGCGCGAACCTCGTGTTCCTGGTCGAGGCGAGGCCGGCCGCGTTCAATCCGGCCTTGCACCCGGGGCTGCCGGTCGAGGTGGCAGTGTCGGCCCGGGCGCGGTGACGGCACCACCTAGACATTCCCCGGCCGCAGCCGAACGCGCAGCCGATGTCGCGGACGCGCCGCGCGGCACCGCCATCGACGTGCACGGTTTGACGAAGCGCTATGGCGGGCGCGCCGTCGTCGACAAGTTCTCGATTCGAGTCGAGCGCGGGACGATCTTCGGCTTTCTCGGGCCCAACGGGAGCGGCAAGACGACGACGATCCGCATGCTGTGCGGACTGCTGACGCCCGACGAAGGTGAAGGCACGTGCCTTGGCTACGACCTGCGTCGCGACGCGGCGGCGATCAAGCGCCAGGTCGGCTACATGACGCAGCGCTTCAGCCTGTACGAGGATCTGTCGATCGAGGAGAACCTCGACTTCGTCGCGCGCATGTACGGCGTTGCCGACCGCAAGCAGACGATCGACGCGACGCTCGACCGCCTCGGCCTGACCGCGCGCCGCGCGCAACTGGCCGGCACGCTATCGGGCGGATGGAAGCAGCGCTTGGCACTTGCCGCGTGCATGCTGCATTCGCCGCAACTGCTGCTGCTCGACGAGCCGACGGCCGGCGTCGACCCGAAGGCGCGCCGCGACTTCTGGGAGGAGATCCACGAGCTTGCCGCAGAAGGCATCACCGTGCTCGTCAGTACGCACTACATGGACGAAGCGGAGCGCTGCCATCGCCTCGCGTACATCAATCTCGGCAGGCTGCTCGTCGAAGGAACGCCGGACGAGGTGATCGCCGGCTCCAGGCTGTCGACGTGGAGCGTCGCGCTGCGCAGTGCGGGCGACGAGCGGGAGCTCGCGCGCCTCGCGCGCGAACTCGGCTCGGTCGCGGGCGTCGACACCGTGATTCCATTCGGCACGACATTGCGGGTATCGGGCCGTGACGCGGCGGCGCTCGACGCGGCGCTCGAACCGGCACGTGCACGGCGGACGTTCGACATTGCGCGCACGCCGACCACACTCGAGGACGTGTTCGTCAACCTGATGCAGCACGCAACCGCCGATGCCCGGTGATCCGCCGAGCGGTCGCACGCGATTCTCGTTCGCGAGAACCTATGCGATCGCGCTGAAGGAATTCGTGCAGATGCGGCGCGACCGGCTGACGTTCGCGATGATCGTCGGCATACCGATCGTGCAGGTGCTGCTGTTCGGGTTCGTCATCAATTCCGATCCCAAGTCGTTGCCGACGGCCGTCGTCGACTACGACCGCACCGAATTCACGCGCAGCATCGCGGCCGCGCTCGCCAACACCGGTTACTTCGCCTTCGTTCCGTCCCCGGCCAGCGTGGCCGAGGTCGACGAGATGCTCGCGCGCGGCGAGATCCAGTTCGCGATCGTGTTCCCGGCGGGCTTCTCGCGCGAGCTCGTTCGCGGCGAGCGTCCTTCGGCGCTCGTCGCCGCCGATGCGACCGACCCGTCCGCAACGGGCAATGCGCTGGCGGCGCTGTCGCAGGTGTCGACCGTTGCGCTCTCGCACGATCTCAGCGGGCCGCTGTCGGCGCTGGCGCCGGCACCGCTGCCCTTTACGCTGGACATCCAGCGCCGCTACAACCCGGAAGGCGTCACCGAATACAACATCGTGCCGGGGTTGCTCGCGGTGATCCTGCAGTTGACGATGGTGATGATGACGGCGTTCGCAGTCACGCGCGAACGCGAGCGCGGCACGTACGAAGGACTGCTCGCAACGCCGGTGCTGCCGTTCGAGGTGATGGCCGGCAAGATCGCGCCGTACATCGTTGTCGGACTGATCCAGTCGGTGATCATCCTGCTCGCCGCGCGCTATCTGTTCAACGTGCCGATGGTCGGCAGCCTGCTGCTGCTCGGTGCGACGATGATGCTGTACATCGCGGCGTTGCTGGGTCTGGGCTTCGCAATCTCCACGCTCGCGGCGAACCAGTTGCAGGCGATGCAGATGACGTTCTTCTTCTTCCTGCCCACGATGCTGCTGTCGGGATTCATGTTCCCGTTCCGCGGGATGCCGCTCTGGGCGCAGGCGCTCGGCGAGATATTTCCCGCGACACATTTCCTGCGGATCGTCCGCGGCATCCTGCTCAAAGGCAACAACGCAGCGGACGTTGCGGCTCACGTGTGGCCAATCGCCCTGTTCCTCGTTGCCGTCGGCTCCGTCGCGATGTGGCGGTACCGGCAGACACTCGATTGAGCGAATGCGCGATTGCTATAATCTCGGGCTTCATCGCGCGGCCGCGCGGCAGCGCGAAGCGCACGCCGACCACCGCGATGGCTCCGCATTCCATCCAGCGCCACAGGGTCAAGCGATGACTCCCTTCGACTACGAGCAGGCCCGCTACAACATGGTCGAGCAGCAGATCCGCACGTGGGACGTGCTCGATCAACGCGTGCTCGACCTGCTGTTCGCGGTCAAGCGCGAGGACTTCGTCCCGCCGGCCTACAAGGCGCTGGCGTTCGGCGATCTCGAGCTGCCGCTTGGCAACGGCGCGCGGATGTGGACGCCGAAGATGGAGGCGCGGGTCATCCAGGAGCTCACGCTGCGCAGCAACGATCGCGTGCTCGAAATCGGCACGGGCAGCGGCTACCTGACGGCGTTGCTCGCGAGTTGCGCCGGCGACGTGACGAGCGTCGAGATCGATCGGTCGCTCGCCGAGGACGCTGCGCGCAAGCTGTCGCGACTCGGATTCGACAATGCGCGCGTCGACGTCGGTGACGGCGCGCGCGGATTCGGCAACGAAGCGTACGACGTCATCGTGCTGACCGGGTCGACGCCGTTGCTGCCGGAGCGGTTCTTCGAGCAGCTCGCACCCGGCGGTCGCCTGTTCGTCGTGATCGGCGAGGCACCGGCGATGGCCGCGCGGCTGATCCGCTCGGATGCACCCGGCGCTCGCGTCGCGATCGACCTCTTCGAGACGGTGGTCGCCCCATTGACCAACGCGTTGTCGCCCGCGCGCTTCGCATTTTGACGCCCGCTACCCGAACGCCGGGCGCGCGAACGACGCGCATGGCGATAGCTCTTTGCCTGCCGCACGCCAACCTGCCGAGACTACGCTCCCAATGATCCGCCCGTCGTCCATCATCGCTGCGTCGCTCGCCTTCGCGCTCGCTACAGTCGCTCCGGCTCGCGCCGAGGATCTGCTGCAGGTCTACCGCGAGGCGCAACGGAACGATCCGACGCTCGCTGCTGCGCGCGCGAACTGGGAGGCCACGCAGGAACGCGTGCCCCAGGCGCGTGCCGGTCTGCTGCCCAGCGTGAACCTTTCTGCCAGCGCCAATGCGAACTACTTCGGCACGAGCGCCGACACCGATCCCCGTGTGCAGATCGACCGCGGGTTCGGCGCAGGTGGTCTCACGGTATCCGCGTCGCAACCGCTGTACCGCTATGCGAACACCGTCGCGTACAGCCAGGCTGTGCAGCAGGTCGAGCAGGCCGATTACACGCTCGCATCCGCGCGGCAGGACCTGATCCTGCGCGTGGCGACCGCCTATTTCGACGTCCTGCTCGCGCAGTTCAACGTCGAGCTCGCCGAAAGCCAGAAGGCCGCGGTATCGGAGCAGCTCGCGCAGGCGAAGCGGAACTTCGAGGTGGGTGTGGCGACGATCACCGACACGAACGAAGCGCAGGCCAAGTACGACTCGATCGTCGCGCAGGAGATCTCCGCACGCAACGACCTCGACAACAAGCGGACGGCATTGCGCGCGATCATCGGCCGCTTTCCGCAGGATCTGAAACGGCTGGGTCCGGGCTTCGAGCCGACGTTGCCGTCGCCGAATTCGCTCGACGTGTGGGTCGATCGCGCGCTTGCCGACAACCTGAACGTCCGGATCGCGCGGTACAACAGCGAGATCGCCACGCTCGAGATCGAGCGCCAGCGCGCCGCCCGCCTGCCGACGATCGATCTCGTCGCGAGCGCGAACGCGCAGGCCGGATCCGGCTCGGTCAACCTCGGTGTCTTCAACGATTCGCGTCAGGCGTTGATCGGCCTCGCCCTCAACGTGCCGCTGTACACGGGAGGGTTCATCGATTCGAAGGTCCGCGAGGCGTTGGCACTGCAGGAAAGCGCCCGGCAGAACGTGGAGGTCGCGCGCCGCAATGCGCTGTTCAACGCACAGACTGGATTCAGCGGCGTCAACAGCGCCGCGGCATCGGTGAAGGCGTTCGAGCAGGCGCTCGTCTCGGCGCAGACGGCGTACGAATCGAACAAGACGGGCCAGGAAGTGGGCGTGCGCACCAACCTCGATGTGCTGAACACCCTGCAGAACGTGTTCCAGACCCGGCGCGATCTCGCGCAGGCCTATTTCAACTACCTGGTGGGCGTGCTGCGCCTCAAGTCCGCCGTCGGCGCCCTCGACGAGCAGGATCTGGAAGCGGTCAATCGGCGGTTGAGCGGTTAGCTTTCGCGTCGGCAACTGCCAGCCGCGGCTCGAGCCATGCCCACAGCCGATCGATCGCGCCGCGGTGGGCGGCGATGAACGTCTGCGCGTTCTCACGCATCCGCTCACGCTCGCCCCGATCGCCGAGCAGCCTCGCCGCGACGGCGAACATTTCGTCGGCATCGCGGATCCGCAGCGCAGCGCCGGCGGCAAGGGCCGCTTCGCTCGCCTCCGCAAAGTTGAACATGTGCGGTCCGATCAGCGTGGGGACGCCGACGGCGATGGACTCGATCAGGTTCTGGCCGCCGAGCGGCAGCAGGCTGCCGGCGACGAACGCAACGTCGCACGCGCCGTAGTAGGCGAACATCTCGCCGAGCGAATCGCCGAGCACGACGCGGGTCGACGCACCGATCGGCGCGTTCGCGCTGCGGCGCGCGTACGGCACCCGGCGCTCGTCGAGCAACGCGGCGACCGCGTCGAAGCGCTGCGGGTGGCGCGGGACGATGACGATCAGCGTCGCCGCCGGCAGCGCATCCGTGCGCGCGAGCGCATCGAGCAGCAACGCTTCCTCGCCATCGCGCGTCGACGCGAGCATCAGCACGGGTCGGTCCGCACCGAACAGGGCGCGCAGCGCAGCGCCTTGATGCCGTTGCGCGGGCGTTACGGCGACATCGAACTTCAGGTTGCCGGTGACGACGACGTGCTGCGCACCCAGATCGCGCAAGCGGCCCGCATCGGCTTCGGATTGCGCGGCGATTCCGGCAATCGCACGCAACAGCGGTCGCGATAGCAGCGCGACGCGCCGGTACCCCTGCGCCGAGCGTTCGGAGAGCCGCGCGTTGATCAGCAGCAGCGGGACGTCAGTGCGCGCGACCGCTGCCGTCAGGTTCGGCCACAGCTCGGTTTCGACGAGCAGTCCCGCACGCGGCCTGAAATGCTCGAGGAAGCGTCGTACTGCGAACGGAACATCGTAAGGCAGCCACGCCTGCATCACGCGATCGCCGAACAGCGTGCGTCCGGCTTCGCGACCCGTGGCCGTCATGTGCGTCAGCAGGATTGGGCGCGCGGGCGCCTCGCGCTGCAGCCGCTCGATCAGCGGTGCGATCGCACGCGTTTCGCCGAGCGACACCGCATGGATCCACAGCGCTCCGGTCGCGTGCGCAGCGCCGCGGTAGAAGCCGAAGCGCTCGCCCACGTTGGCCCGGTAGCCGGGCTCGCGCCGGCCGCGCCACCAAAGGCGCAGCGGCAGGACCGGCAGGAGCAGCCACCACAGCAGCGTATAGACGAGGCGCATCCGCGGGTCAGCAGCGCGGCGCCAGTCGCAGCCGATCGCCGGCCGCGCTCAGCACGTCGTCGACCGAAGGCACCACCCCCACGTCGCCGACGTCGCGGCCGTGGTTGCCCGTGATTTCGACGCCGTGGCGGCGCGGGTCGGTCACAGTGAAGAGCGCGACCGTCGGCGTGCCGAGCGCCGCGGCGAGATGCGTGAAGCCAGTGTCGACGCCGATGGCGAGCGTCGCGTTCGCCAGCAGCGTTGCGACGTCCGGCAGCGACAGCCACGCGGGGAGCACGGCCTTCGCGTTGCCTTCCGCGAGCCGGCGGCTGCGCGCTTCCTCCGCAGCGCTTCCCCAGGGCAGCACGATGGCGAATCCGGCGTCGCCGCAAGCATTCATCACCGCGCGCCAATGCGCCTCCGGCCACAGCTTGTCGTCGCGGCTCGTCGCGTGCAGCACGACGACGTACGGCTCGTCGGGCGTGCCGGGCCTTGGCGCCGGCACGCGCAGGTTCCAGCGCGGCGGCGCGTCGGTCGGATAGTCGAGCGCTGCACCGGCGAGCTTCCGGCAGCGCGTGACGAAGTGCAGGTCTCGCGAAACGCGGTGATGGATGTCGTCGAAGAGTGTTGCGAGCGGCTCGCGAATGCTCGACCGGTCGAAGCCGTGCCGCACGCCGCGCGCCGCGCGGGCGATCAGCGCGCCTTTCACCTGCTCCTGAAGGTCGAGGATCGCGGCATACCGCGTCCGGCGCAGCGCGTCGCGAAACGCATCGACGTCGCGCCACGTGGCAGCCGTGAATGGCGCGCGTCGCCACCTGCGCAATCCGAACGGGATCACGCGGCCTACGTCGGGGCAAAGCGCGATCAGGGGCGCGAAGCCGGGCTCGGCAACCCAGTCGACTGCAAGGTCCGGATGTGCGCGCCGGATGTCGGAAACGACCGCCAGCGCATAGACGATATCGCCAAGCGACGACGGCCGAACGACGAGCACGCTGCTCGCCGATGCTGCGGCGGTGCCGCTCATCCGGCAGGCAGCGTCTGCGTCGCGGCGCTCATTGCCGCGCGGCGCGAGCCGCGCACCCGTCGCGGGAGCGATTCGCAAAACACGTAAAATCGCGGCTGCTCATCGACTGCAGGGATGGAGCGACGCCGTGGCGCGCACGACGCAACGCGGCGATTCGACATGCGCATGACCGGGCCGCTTCCCGTTTCGCTGGTGGTGATAACGCGCGATGCCGCGACCGACATCGCCGAGTGCCTGCTGTCGGCACCGTTCTGCGCCGACGCGCTCGTCGTCGATTCAGGGAGCGGCGATCATACCGTAGAAACCGCGCGTCGCTGCGGCGCGCGCGTCGTCACGCATACATGGGCGGGGTTCGGGCCGCAGAAGCAGTTCGCCGTGCAGGAAGCGCGGCACGACTGGGTGCTGTGCCTCGACGCCGACGAGCGGCTGTCGCCGGAACTGCGTGAATCGATTGTCACGCTGTTCGCGGCCGGCGCACCGCCGCATCCGGCGTATGCGCTCGCGCGGCGCAACCGCTTCCTCGGCCGCTGGCTGGCACACGGCGAAGGCTATCCGGACTGGACCACGCGCCTCTTCGATCGGCGCCGAGCGCGCTGGAGCGACGATCCGGTGCACGAGCAGGTGCTGGCGAATGGACCGGTCGGCCGCCTCGACGGCGACCTGATGCACGCGTCGGCCGAATCGATCGAGCGCTACATCGCCAAGCAGAACCGCTACACGACGCTGCAGGCCGATGCGCTGCATGCACGCGGGAAGCGCAGCTCCGGCTTCGCGATGGCGGCGTCGCCCATTGCGCGTTTCTTCCGCTTCTATGTGCTGAAACTCGGCTTCCTCGACGGCGCGCCGGGGTTCGCGCACATCGCCATCGGCGCGTTTGCAAGCTTTCTGAAGCATGCGAAGCTGCGCGCACTCGAGCGTGCCGCGCGCAATCCCTGATGGCGCAACTCACGGGCCAGCATGTCCTCGTCACCGGTGCCGCCGGCTTCATCGGCATGCACGTCGCGCGCGCGCTGTGCGATGCGGGTGCACGTGTCACCGGCGCGGACAATCTCGATCCGTATTACGACGTGTCGCTAAAGAAGGCGCGCCTCGCCGAGCTCGCGGCGCGACCCGCATTCGCGTTCGAGCATGCCGATCTCGCCGACCCGGCCGCGTGCGAACGACTGTTGTCGCCAGACACGTTCACGAGCGTTGTCCACCTCGCCGCGCAGCCGGGCGTGCGCTACTCGCTCGTCAATCCGGACGCGTACGTGCGCAACAACCTCGTCGCGTTCGGTCACGTGCTGGAGCGCTGCCGCCACTGCCGCATCGCGCATCTCGTCTATGCGTCGTCGTCGTCCGTCTACGGCGCCAATCACGACCTGCCGTTCTCGGAAGATCAGTCGGTCGACCACCCGGTTAGTCTGTATGCGGCCACGAAGAAGGCGAACGAGCTGATGGCGCACAGCTACAGCCACCTGTTCGGCCTGCCGACGACGGGGCTGCGCTTCTTCACCGTGTACGGACCGTGGGGGCGACCGGATCAGGCGCCGATGCTGTTCACGAAGGCGATCGTCGAGGGTCGGCCGATCGACGTCTTCAATCGCGGCGACATGGCGCGCGACTTCACGTATATCGACGATGTCGCCGAGGGCGTGCTGCGGACACTCGAGCGTCCGCCGCGGGCGAGTGACGGCAATGCGCCGTATGCCATCTACAACATCGGCAACCACGAGGCGGTTTCGCTCGACGCGTTTATCGGGCTGCTCGAAGCGTTGCTTGGCCGCCGCGCGCTGCGCAACGAGCGGCCGATGCAGCCGGGGGACGTCAAGGCGACGTACGCGTCGATCGAACGACTGCAGCGCGACACCGGTTTCGCGCCGACCACGCCGCTCACCGACGGACTGGCGCGCTTCGTGGACTGGTACCGCCGCTACTATCCGGCGCCTTGAGCTCCGCGTGGGCCGCTGTCTGGTGGGGGCGCGCATCGTCGCGATGCTAAACTCGCCGCCGTCTTCGCGCTGATTGCCTCATGATCCTCGTCACCGGCGGCGCCGGATTCATCGGCTCCAATTTCATCCTCGACTGGTTCGCGCAGCACGGCGAGCCGCTCGTCAATCTCGACAAGCTCACGTACGCCGGCAACGTGCGAAGCCTGGCGTCGCTTGCCGGCGATGAACGGCACCTGTTCGTGCGCGGCGATATCGGCGACGCCGGCGCCGTCCGTGCGCTGCTGACGGAACACCGGCCGCGCGCGATCGTCAACTTCGCCGCCGAGACGCACGTCGACCGGTCGATCCACGGCCCGGCCGCATTCATCGAAACGAATGTCGTCGGCACGTTCTCGCTGCTCGAATGCGTGCGCGAATGGTGGAGCGCGCTGCCCCCCGGCGAACGGCAGTCATTCCGCTTCCTGCATGTTTCGACCGACGAGGTCTATGGCTCGCTCGGGCCCGACGATCCGGCGTTCTCGGAGACCACGCCATTCGCGCCGAACAGCCCCTACGCGGCATCGAAGGCATCGTCCGACCACGTCGTTCGCGCGTACCACCATACATACGGGTTGCCGACGCTGACGACGAATTGCTCGAACAACTACGGCCCGCGGCAGTTTCCGGAAAAGCTGATTCCGCTGATGATCGTCAATGCGCTCGGCGGGAAGCCGCTGCCGGTGTACGGCGACGGTCGCAACGTCCGCGACTGGCTGTACGTCGGCGATCACTGCAGCGCGATCCGCGCAGTGCTCGAACGCGGCCGACCCGGCGAGACCTACAACGTCGGCGGCAGTGCCGAAATGGCCAACATCGACGTCGTGCACACGCTCTGCGACCTCGTCAATGCAGCGAGGCCCGGGCTCGCGTGCGAACGGCTGATCACGTACGTGACCGACAGGCCCGGGCACGATCGCCGCTACGCGATCGACGCCTCCCGGATCCGGCGCGAGATCGGCTGGACGCCGTCGGAGACATTCGAGTCGGGCATGCGCCGCACCGTCGACTGGTACATGACGAACGGCGACTGGCTACGCAGCGTCGAGACCGCCGAGTACCGGCGATGGGTCGACCTGCATTACGACGCCTCGAGGTGATCGGGTGAAGCGCAAAGGCATCATCCTCGCCGGCGGGTCCGGCACGCGGCTGTACCCGGTGACGCAGGTCGTGTCGAAGCAGCTGCTGCCCGTATACGACAAGCCGATGATCTATTACCCGCTGTCGACGCTGATGCTCGCCGGCGTGCGCGACATCCTGCTGATTTCCACACCCGAGGACACGCCGCGCTTCGCGCAGCTGCTCGGCGACGGCTCGCGCTGGGGATTGAACATCCAGTACGCCGTGCAGCCGTCACCGGATGGCCTTGCGCAGGCGTTCATCATCGGCAGCGATTTCGTCGGCAGCGACAGCTGCGTGCTGGTGCTCGGTGACAACATCTTCTACGGTCACGACCTGCAGCCTCAGCTCCAGCGTGCGTCGGCGACCACGACGGGCGCGACGATCTTTGCGTATCCGGTGGCCGACCCCGAACGGTACGGCGTCGCGGAATTCGATCGTGCGGGCCGTGTCGTGAGCCTCGAGGAAAAGCCGCGGGCGCCTAAATCGCGCTACGCGGTCACCGGCCTCTATTTCTACGACAACCGCGTCGTCGACGTCGCGAAATCGCTGGCACCTTCCGCGCGCGGCGAGCTCGAAATCACCGACGTCAACCGGCAATACCTGCAATGGAGCGAGCTCGCGTGCGAAGTGATGGGCCGCGGGATGGCGTGGCTCGACACCGGCACGCACGAATCGCTGCTCGAGGCGTCGCAGTACATCGAGACGATCGAGCGCAGGCAGGGGCTGAAGATCGCCTGTCCGGAGGAGATTGCGTTCCGGATGCGCTACATCGACGCCACGCAACTGCACAAGCTCGGCTCGGCGATGGCGAAGAACGGCTACGGCCGCTACCTGTTGCAGATACTCGACGAGCCGGACGGCTTTTGATGCACGTTACGGAAACTGCGATCCCCGACGTGCTCATGATCGAGCCGAAGGTATTCGGCGATTCGCGGGGATTCTTCTTCGAGAGCTGGAACGCGCGCGCGTTCGCCGCCGCCGGCATCGACGCGTCGTTCGTGCAGGACAATCACTCGCGATCGCACCGCGGCGTGCTGCGCGGGCTGCATTATCAGATCGAGCATGCGCAGGGCAAGCTCGTCCGCGTCATCGAAGGCGAAGTGTTCGACGTCGCCGTGGACCTGCGGCGATCGTCGGCGACCTTCGGGCGCAACATCGGCGTCGCGCTGTCGGCCGCCAATCGCCGGATGCTGTTCATCCCGCCCGGATTCGCACACGGTTTCCTCGTCGTTTCCGATACGGCTGAATTTCTCTACAAGACGACCGATTACTGGTATCCGGAGCACGAGCGGACGCTCTTGTGGAACGACGCTGCGCTCGGCATCGACTGGCCGCAAGGCGTTGTGCCAGCGCTTGCGGCGAAGGACGCCGCCGGCGTACCGCTCGCGTCCGCCGATTGCTATCGCTGACGCAAGCTCCATGAGCGCAAGCCGCCCGACGATACTGCTGACGGGCGCGGGTGGGCAGCTCGGTCGCGAGCTTGCTGCCGCGCTGGCGTCGTGCGGAACGCTGCTCGCCTGCGACCGCAGAGCGCTCGATCTCACCGACGCGCGGGCGATCGCACGCGTGGTCCGCGACGCGTCCCCGCAATTCATCGTCAACGCCGGCGCGTACACGGCTGTCGACCGCGCCGAAACCGAACGCGAGCTCGCATTCGCGATCAACGGTGACGCGCCCGGCGTGCTCGCGGCCGAGGCGCTGCGTGCTGGCGCGGTGCTGATCCACTACTCGACCGACTACGTGTTCGACGGCACGCGCGACACACCTTACGACGAGGACGCGCCGACCAATCCCGTCAATGCGTACGGCGCGAGCAAGCTTGCCGGCGAGCAGGCAATTGCGCGCTCGGGTGCTGCTGCGTTGACGCTGCGCACGAGCTGGGTGTACGGCCGCCACGGACAGAATTTCCTGTTGACGATGCAGCGGCTCGCCACGCAGCGCGACGAGATTCGCGTCGTCGCCGATCAGCATGGCGCGCCGAACTGGACGCGTGCGCTCGCCGCCGCGACGGTGGAATTGCTGCGGCGCGGGCGTGCGGATCTCGCCGATCGTGCGGGGCTCTATCATCTGAGCGCGCAGGGTGCCGCGACCTGGTACGAGTTCGCGCGCGCAATCCTCGCCGACACGAGCGTACGCGTGACGCCGATCGCAACAACTGACTACCCGACGCCTGCACGCCGGCCCGCGTACGGCGTGCTCGATTCGTCGCGCTTTGCACGCACGTTCGGCCTCGCACTCCCCGACTGGCGATCGATGCTGGACGAGTGCCTGCGCGCGCCTGCGGAACCGCCGGCCGGATTTCCGGTCAACTGACGGTTCGTCGGTTCGAGTCGGCGACGGCGCGCATGCGCGCGTTGGAGAAATCGTCCTACGCGAGCCTGCCTTTCGTCGTGTACGAATTGCAACGCCTGTCCTCACTGCCGGCGCGTTGCTTCAAAGCAGCCAGCGGTGTTCGCGCAAGCCTCGAAAAGGCGCGCGTTCCGAGGAGAGTCGTAATGACGAGAGTTCACCGGCCCGCGCTACGCGGCATCGTGTTCGCGGCGGCGATGAGCGTCGCTGCGACCGTGTTTGCCCAAGGGCTGATCACGGCCGTGCCGCCTGCGGCATTCCGACCGCCGACAACGGAAAAGGCGGCCGTTGCGACGATGCTGCTGCCGCAGGCGACGCCTGCACTTCGAATCACGTTGCCCGAACCGACAGCCGTCGAGCGCGCGACGCTGCGCGATCGGAATGCGCCGCCGGGAGGCCAACGCAACAAGGCGACCGAGCAGAAAGGACTCGCCGTTGCATTCCCGCGTAACATTCCGGCCGGCTCGCAAGTCGTCGCGTTGTCGAGCCTGCGCTGGCAAGCGCTGGCCGATGGCGGCCGCGCCGCGAGGCTTGCCGTCGTATCCCCGGGTGCCGCAGCGTTGCGTGTCGCGCTTGCGATGCCGACGAGCGCGTCCGGCGTCGTGCTGCGATTCAGCGGCAATGGTCTGAATGCGCAGCCGTTCGGTCCGATCGCCGCGACCGACGTTGCCGCCGACGTGGTGCGGTTTGGCGCGTTCTGGTCGCCCGTGCTCGACGGCGACACCGCAACGATCGAATTGCACGTCCCGTCCGGTGCGCGAATCCCCGATGTGTCGCTGACGCTCTCGCGGATTTCCCACCAGGTCGTCGCGCCGGCGTCGCTCGCCAAGCTCGACGCCAAGGCCGTGCAGGACATCGGCACGTCGGGGGCGTGCAACATCGATGTCGCCTGCGTGACGCCGAGGACGCAGGCGTTCGTCGACAGCACGAAGGCCGTCGCCGCAACCGAGATGACGAAGGAAGACGGCTTCACCTATCTCTGCACGGGGACGCTGCTCAACGATTCGCTCGCGAGCAACACGCCGTACCTGTTTTCGGCGAGCCACTGCATCGATTCGGCAATGGCGGCACGCACGCTCAACACGTTCTGGTTCTTCGACGCCGTCGCGTGCGGAAGCAAGACGGTGCCGGCCTTCATCCAGCAGGCGAGCGGGGCTGCTCTGCTTGCACGGAGCACCGACTGGGACTGGGCACTGGTGCGGCTCAATGCGGCGCCACCGGCAGGCACGCATTTTTCGGCATGGCGCGCCGAGCCCATTCCCAACGGTGCGACGATTTCTGTCATTCACCATCCGCAGGGTGACCTGACGAAGTGGAGCCAGGGGACCTCCCAGGGTTACCAGGTGTACACCGACGGCTCGAGCTACGCGCTCGTCACGTATTCGCAGGGAACGACGGAGCCCGGCTCGAGCGGCGCCGGGCTGCTGACGTTTTCCGACAGCGGCGGCTTCTACGAAGTGCGCGGCGGGTTGTGGACGGGAACCGCGTCGTGCTCGCTGCTCACCGGAACCGACGAGTATTCGCGGCTCGACAACATGCTGCCGCTGACGCGACAGTACCTGACACCCAACACCGCCGGATCACCGGCGCAGAGCGTCGCCGTCGAGTTCTACAATCGCGGGCTCGATCATTACTTCATCACGATCGCGGCGCAGGAGATCGCCGACCTCGACGCCGGCGTTCATCCCGGCTGGGAGCGCACCGGGTTGCTCTTCATGACGTACAACGCGCCGGTTGCCGGCGCGAGCCCGGTCTGCCGCTACTACCGCACGCCTGGATTCGGCGACTCGCACTTCTACTCGGCGAGCGTGTCCGAATGCGCCGCCGTGACGGCCAATCCGCAGCAGTTTCCCGGCTGGACGCTCGAGACTTCGAATGCGTTCTATATCGCGCTGCCCGATACGACGACGGGTGCGTGCGCTGCCGGCACCGTGCCGGTGTGGCGGTTCTTCAATCAGCTGACGACCAACCATCGCTACACGACCGATCACACGGTCCGCGACGACATGCGCAGCGATCCGGCAACGTGGCTGCCCGAAGGCTACGGCCCCGACAGCGTGATCATGTGCGCGCCGGTCGGCACGTGATGCCGTAGAAGGGTTTACGGATGCTCGCGAAGGTCTGAAGCGCTTTCTGATCGTGCGAGCGTCGTAAGCCGCTTCAGAGTCGTCGCGAGCGGCGGGAGTGCGAGGCGCCCGCAGCGAGCGCTGAGCTAGTACATGGACGTACAGCGAAGCGCGAGCGAGGACACAACGAAGCAATCGCGCCGCGCAGCTGACTATGAAGCGGCTTACCGCAGGCCGGCGGCGTAGTCGGCGATAGCCTTCATCTGCGCATCCGTCAGCTGCTGCGCGACCGTGTTCATTACGCGTCCGTTGACGTCCTTGCCGCCGGGATCGGCGCCGCGCTCGCCCGCCTTGAACGCCTTCAGCTGCGCAAACGTGTAATCGGCGTACTGCCCCGCGAGGCGCGGGTAATTCTTCGGTATGCCGGCTCCGGTGGGGGAATGGCACGCCGCGCACGCCGGCACGCCGCTCGCCGCGTCGCCGCCGCGCCACAGTCGCTGGCCCGCCTTGACGAGCGATGGATCGCGCGCCGCCAACCCCTTTGGCTTCTGTTGCGCGAAGTACACGCCGAGCGCGCGCATGTCCGCGTCGCTCAGCGTCGCCGCCATCGCCTGCATCGTCGCGTTGGCGCGGATTCCCGCCTTGAAGTGAGCGAGTTGCAGGGTGATATAGTCGGCATCCTGGCCTGCGAGGTTGGGGTTCGCCGCTGCAGCGCTGTTCCCGTCTGCGCCGTGGCACGCGGCGCAAACCGTCGAAGCAATCTGCTGCGCTTTCGCGAGGTCGGGCTTTGCGGCCGCTGCGTGTTCTTGCGCCTGCGCGGCGGCGGAAACGAGCGCGGTCGCTGCAAGGATCGCAACACGCCAAGTGCGGGTCATGTATTCGGGCTCCATGGATTACGCCTTGGCGTCTGGCGCCGCGAGGTGCGGGCGTCAGAACGGCGTCGGGCGAGCGTTGCAGATGAAAAAACAGTCTATTGTAGCGGACTCGCCAAGGGCGGCCAAAGCCGATCGGGCCGGCCGCGCGCCGGGGCCGCTCGAAGGCGCGACGTTTCAGTTCGGCGCAGCGCAGGCATCCCAACTTCCGGCCCCCGCCGCTCGCGAGATCGCGTTTGCCGGCCGCTCCAACGCGGGAAAGTCGAGCGCGATCAACGCGCTCGCGCGCCAGTCGCGCCTGGCTTATGCGAGCCGCACGCCGGGACGCACGCAGCAGATCAATTTCTTCGGGCTGCGCAACGGTGGCGCCGTCATCACGGACTTGCCGGGATATGGCTACGCGGCCGTTCCGCGTGCGTTGAAGCAGGGCTGGCAGGATTTCCTGTGGCTGTACGTCACGACGCGAACGACGCTGATCGGGTTGGTGCTCGTCGTCGACGCACGACATCAGTTGAAGGCGCTCGACGTGGAGCTGCTCAGCGGATTTCTCCCGTCGGGCAGGCCGGTGCTTATCCTCGCGACGAAGTCGGACAAGCTGAATCAGGCGGAGCGACGCGCTGCCGTCACGGGCATCGAGGGGCAGTTGCGAGACGCGTTTCCGGGCTATGTCAACGACGTGCGCGTCATCGTCTTCTCGGCATCGTCGCGGCAAGGTGTCGACGACGCCGATGCGGCACTGGAGCGATGGCTCGCGAGTTGAACGCGAGGACCGCGTCGTCGCAGAACGACAGGAATAGAAAAAGGCCCCGCGATCAAGGGGAGTGACGCGGGGCCTCAAAACGCCCGTGCCGGCGAAGCCGGCACGGGCACCCGCTCAGGGAGGAAAGCGGGAGACGTTCACCGTCCAACGAATGTGACCGTACTCGATTTTGCGAGTTCCATAATCCAGCAAAAAGGATCGACGAGCATGGGCTTCGATTTCACCGGCCGCTTCCCCGCCAAGCGAATGCGCCGGATGCGGCGCGACGATTTCTCGCGGCGTCTCGCGCGCGAGACGAAGCTCACCGCCGACGACTTCATCTATCCGGTGTTCGTCCATGACGGTGATGACCGGCAAGTGCTCGTCCCGTCGCTGCCAGGCGTTGCGCGCAAGTCGATCGACTTGCTGCTGCGTGACGCCGAGCGCTGCGTAGGCGCCGGCATACCGGCGATCGCGCTCTTTCCCGTTATTCCGCCGGAGCAGAAATCCGACGATGCCGCGAACGCGTGGGACGACGCAGGCCTGGTGCCGCGCACGGTGCGCGCGCTGAAGTCGCACTTTCCGGCGCTGGGTGTCATCACCGACATCGCGCTCGACCCGTATACCCGCCATGGACAGGACGGCCTGATCGACGCGGCTGGCTACGTGATGAACGACGAAACCGTCGAGGCGCTCGCCCGCCAGGCGCTGTGCCACGCGGCGGCGGGTGTCGACATCGTCGCGCCGTCGGACATGATGGACGGCCGCATCGGCACGCTGCGCGGCGCGCTCGACGGCGCGGGCTTCATCCATACGCGGATCCTCGCTTATTCCGCCAAGTACGCGTCGTCGTTCTACGGACCGTTCCGCGACGCCGTCGGCTCCGCCGCCAACCTGGCCGGCGGCGACAAATATACGTACCAGATCGACCCCGCCAACAGCGACGAGGCGATGTGGGAGACGTACCTGGACATCCAGGAGGGCGCCGACATGGTGATGGTGAAGCCGGGCCTGCCGTACCTGGACATCGTTCGCCGGGTCAAGGATGCGTTCGGCATGCCGACCGCCGTATACCAGGTCTCCGGCGAGTACGCGATGCTGAAAGCCGCCGCGCAAGCCGGCTGGCTCGACGAACGCGCGTGCGTGCTGGAGGCGCTGACCGGCATGAAACGCGCGGGTGCCGATGCGATCCTGACCTACTTCGCGCTCGACGCGGCCGACTGGCTGGCGCGGCGCTAGCGCGCCTCGACGCCGGTCGGCGGTTCGGCGCGGCCGGGCGTTCAGCCAGCGTCGCGGCCGAGCAATTCCGCGAGTGCCACGGCGGTAAGCCGCACTTCCTCGCCATTGCCGCGACGATCGCGGCGCGGCCGCTGCCGCGCGACGGCCGGCGTGCGGATGACGAGTGCCACGCCGCCGCGGCGCGTGTCGACGAAGAGCTCGGCCGAGCCATGCTGCGCATTGCCGGGCGCCACGCGATAGGGAATCGAGTGATTGATGAGCATCAGCTCGACTTCCTTGGAGTCGTCGGCGATCAGCTCGATGCGGATGTCGCTGTGCTCCGTCGCCCATCCGGCGGCGACGCCGCCGACAAGCACCGGCGAGAATTCCGCCAGTTCGCGCAGCCATGTCAGCGCCTCCTCGCGCTGGCGCCGCAGCGTGACCACGTGCTCGTCGCCGCCGAACAGCGCGTGATGGGTGACAAGCGCCGCCTCGATCTCGTCGTCACCGGGAAGCGCCGTGCGGTCGGGCAGCATCAGTTGCCGTAACGCCTTGCGCTTGGCAAGCGACCAGTCCGCGATCCCGTGCTCGGCAATCAGCCGCGCCGCGACGTCGGCAATGCGCGCGCGGTCCTCGGCGTCGCGCGAGCTGTCGCCCATGCGGCCGGCCAGCGATTCGATGCGGTCTCCCAAAGTAGTCTCGAGCCTTCCGGATTCGTTGCTGCGCGTGACCGCGGGTCAGCGACTGTTCACGTCGGACAGGGTGCGAACAGGTGCTAGAACAATTGGTCGCGCACGTCGCGCGCAGGGGTTGCGCCCGGCATAGCAGCCGGTGCGAGCGCATCCTGCGCCATCCGCGGCGCGAATTCGGCGAGGAACCAGTCGGAGACGCGGCTCGAGTCGTCGCGCAATCCCGTGTCGGGGTTGATCCGCATCGACACCACGCCCGTCGGCGCCTCCAACGTCTGCTCGGGCACGCCCTTCAGCGCTCGCTGCATGTAAGAGATCCAGATGGGCAGCGCCGCGACGCCGCCGGTCTCGTTGGTGCCGAGCGATCGTGGCTGGTCGTAGCCGATCCAGGCGATGCCGACCTCCGCCGCGTTGAAGCCGCAGAACCACGCATCGACGTTCTCGTTCGTGGTGCCGGTCTTGCCCGCCAGATCCTTGCGCTTCAGATCGAGCGCGCGCGTTGCCGTTCCGGACGTGACCACTTCGCGCAGCAGTGTCGTCATGATGAACGCGTTGCGCGGATCGATCGCGCGCTCGGCGTCCTTGCGCGCCAGCGTCGGTTTCGCCTCGGACAGGGGTGAGCCGCGGTTGTCGGTGATCTTGCCGATCAGATACGGCGTGATCCGGTAGCCGCCATTGGCGAAGACCGAGTACGCGGTGGCCATCTGCATCGGCGTCGCGGACCCGGCACCGAGCCCCATCGTCAGGTAGGCCGGATGGAGCTTCGGATCGAAGCCGAAGCGCGTGATGTAGTCCTGGGCATATTGCGGACCGATCGCCTGCAGCACCCGGACCGTCACGAGGTTCTTCGACTTGGCGAGCGCGACGCGCAGGCGGATGGGCCCGTCGAACTTGCCGTCGTAGTTCTTGGGCTCCCACGCCTCGCCGCCCGACTTTTCCGCCGGCACGAAGAACGGCGCGTCGTTGATGATGGTCGCCGGCGTGAAGCCCTTCTCCAGCGCCGCCGAGTAGATGAACGGCTTGAACGCCGAGCCGGGCTGACGCAGCGCCTGCGTCACGTGGTTGAACTTGTTGCGGTCGAAATCGAAGCCGCCGATCAGCGAGACGATGGCGCCGTCGTCGGGCCTGACCGCCACGAAGGCCGCCTCGGCCTGCGGCATCTGGGTGATCGCGTACTTCTTGTCCTCCCGCAGCAGCCGGATGATCGCACCGCGGCGAAGCTTCTGGTTGGCCGGCGCCTTGTCCGCCAGCGCGCGCTGGGCGAACTTCAGACCGACGCCCGTCACTTCTGCCTGATCACCGTTGGCAAGCACGGCGCGTACCTGCGCGGGCGTCGCCTGCAGGACGACCGCCGTCAGGATGTTGTCGCTGTCCGGATTCTCCTGGAACACCCGGTCGAGCACCGCGTCCTGCTCGGCCTGGTCCTCGGGCAGGTTGACGAAGCCGTCGGGCCCCCGGTAGCCGTGGCGCTGGTCGTAGTCCATCACTCCCTTGCGTACGGCGGCATAAGCGGCCTCCTGATCCGCGCGGCGGATGGTCGTCCACACGGTGATGCCGCGCGTGTACGCCTCGTCGCCGTACGCGTCGTATATCACCTGCCGGGCCATCTCGGCCACGAACTCGGCGTGCACGGCCAAGGCTTCGCGCGTAACCGGTCGCGCCGTCAATGGCGCATTTTGTGCTTCGCGGAGTTCGTCGTCGTTGATATAGCGCAGCTCATGCATTCGTCGCAGCACGTACATTTGGCGGCTCTTCGCCCGGCGCGGGTTGGTGACCGGGTTGTAGGCGGAGGGCGCCTTGGGAAGCCCGGCGAGCATCGCCGCCTCGGCGACGGTGACGTCGGCCAGCGGCTTGCCGAAGTACGTCTGCGAGGCCGCCGCAAAGCCGTACGCGCGCTGGCCGAGGAAGATCTGGTTGACGTACAGCTCGAGGATCTCGTCCTTCGGCAGGCTGGCTTCGATCTTCCACGCCAGCATGACCTCGCGGAGCTTCCGCGAGACGGTCTTCTCCCGGGTCAGGAAGAAGTTGCGGGCGACCTGCATCGTGATCGTGCCAGCACCCTGTTGCGTGCCCGACGTGACGTTTGCCGCCGCGGCGCGCAACACGCTCAAATAGTCAACGCCGCCATGTTGATAGAACCGCTCGTCTTCGGCGGCCAAAATGGCGTGTTTCATGACATCCGGGACTTCGCTGATCCGAATGATTGCGCGACGCTCCTCACCGAATTCGCCGAGCAGGTCGCCGTCCGCGGAGACGATGCGCAGCGGGATCTTCGGCTGGTAGTCTGTCAGGGCGTCGAGAGGGGGAAGTGTCGGCCAGAGCAGCGCCAGCACGAATGCCCCGAGCAGGGCGCCGACGACGGCAAGACCGACGCCGACCGACGCAATATAGAGTAGCCAGCGCTTTAGCACAATGGAATAAAACCCATGTTTGGGACGGGTGCCCGCCCCTGGTTATAGGCGCGCATGCAACACTGGCACGCGAAAAAGGAAACAATTTGACATCAGTTGCACTTGCCGCCAGAGTTTAATGTAGATTGTAAGCAACGGGGCCCATCAAGACATGCTCGCCGAAAACCTCTCGTCCGCGCTCGACTTGTTCAAAACCAAGTCGCCGAGCCTTATTGGCGTCGATATCGCCTCGACGTCCCTGAAACTGGTGGAGCTGTCCGACGCTGGCAAGGGGCTGTACCGCCTCGAGCGCTACGTGATCGAGCCGCTGCCCAAGGACGTTGTTGCCGACGGCAACATTCTGAACCTCGAACTCGCCGGCGACGTGCTGAAACGCGCCTGGAAGCGCCTCGGCACGCGCAACCGCAACGCGGCGCTTGCGCTCCCGGCCGCGATGGTCATCACCAAGAAGATCATCGTCGCCGCAGGCCAGCGCGACGAGGATCTCGAGCTGACCGTCGAGGCCGAAGCCAATCAGTACATACCGTTTGCGCTCGACGAGGTCAACCTCGATTTCCAGGCAATAGGCCCCGCTCCCAACAACCCGGACGAGGTCGAGGTGCTGATCGCTGCGTCGCGGAAGGAGAAGGTCGAGGATCGCGTCGCCGTCGCCGAATCCGCCGGCCTCAAGGCGCGCGTCATGGACGTCGAGTCGTACGCGACGCAGGAGGCGTTTCGCCTCATCGCCCCGTCGCTGCCGGCCAACGGCCGCGACCAGAACATCGCGCTGGTGGACATCGGGGCGCACGTCAGCCACTTCTATGTCCTTCGCAACAACCAGATCCTATTCTCCCGCGACCAGGCGTTCGGCGGCAATCAATTGACGCAGGACATCCAGCGCGCGTTCAACCTCTCTTCCGAGGAAGCGGAGTCGGCGCGCAAGAACCAGGGACTGCCGGAGAACTACGACCACGACGTGCTCCAGCCGTTCATGGAATCGCTGGCGCTCGAGGTCACGCGTGCGCTGCAATTCTTCTTCACGTCGACGTCGTACAACCAGGTCGACCAGATCGTGCTGGCCGGCGGCTGCGCGCTGCTCCCGGGCTTGGACGAGCTCGTCGCGAAGCGCGCCGGCGTGGCCACCGTGGTCGCCAACCCGTTCGCGGCGATGCAGACGTCCGAGCGCATCCGGCCGCGCCAGTTGGCGCAGGAAGCGCCGATGCTGATGATCGCCACCGGGCTGGCGATGCGCAGTTTCGAATAACGGGGACCGAGCCATGCGCATCAACCTGCTGCCCCATCGCGAGCAGAAGCGGCTGGCCCGCCAGCGGCAGTTCGTCACGCTCGCCATTTCGCTCGCCGTGCTCGGCGTCGCGATTGTTGCCCTCGTCCACGGCATTCTCGCGGCGCGCATCGACAACCAGGTGTCGCGCAACGGGCTCTTGAAGACCGAGATCGCGAAGCTCGACGAGCAGATCAAGGAGATCGACAAGTTGCGCGACCAGATTACGCAGGTGCTCGCGCGCAAGGCTGTCGTCGAGACGCTGCAGTCGAATCGCAACGAGGCGGTTCACTTGCTCGACCAGCTCGTGCGCCAGTTGCCCGAAGGCATCTACCTGCGGTCGGTCAAGCAGGTCGACAGGAAGGTTACCGTCGTCGGTTACGCGCAGTCGAATGCTCGCGTGTCGACGCTGATGCGCAACATCGAGGGCTCGCCGTGGCTCGAGAAGCCGGCGCTCGTCGAGATCAAGCTCGTCTCGATGCCCGCCGCGCCGAAGGTCGAGCCGCAGCGGATGAACGAATTCACGATGACCTTTGAAATCCGGCGCGGCACGCCGCCGACGGCGCTGCCGGCGGCAGGAACGCCCGCGAAGCCGGCCGCCAAGGGAGGCAAGACATGACCCTCGACGATTTCCGCCGGCTGAATTTCCGCGAGGTCGGCTCGTGGCCGTGGCTGCCGAAGGTGATCGTGCTCGCGCTGCTCGTGCTGTTCATCTGCGGCCTCGGCGCGTTCTTCGACTGGAAGGACCAGTGGGAGGCGCTCGGCGTCGCAGAGCAGGAAGAGGTCAAGCTCAAGGAGCAGTACACGCAGAAGAAGGCCAGGGCGATCAACTACGACCTGTACGTGCAGCAGCTCGCCGAGGTCGAGCAGTCGTTCGGCGCGCTGGTCAAGCAGTTGCCGAACCGCTCGGAGATCGATGCGCTGCTGACCGACATCAACCAGGCCGGGCTCGGCCGCGGACTGCAGTTCGACCTCTTCAGGCCGGCGCCGCAGGAGAAGATGGCCGACTTCTACGCCGAGCTGCCGATCAGCATCAGGATCACGGGCAACTATCACGACATCGGCGCGTTCGCGAGCGACGTCGCAGCACTGCCGCGCATCGTCACGCTGAACGACGTCGCGATCTCGAACGACAAGGGCACGCTCAGCATGGACGCCGTCGCGAAGACGTTCCGCTATCTCGACGAGGAAGAGATCGCGAAACAGCGGGCGCTGCAGAAGGCTGCCAAGGACAAGGCGAAGAAATAATGAACCGCGTCGCTTGGATATCGATGATCACCGTAGCACTCCTCGCCGGATGCGGCGGGCAGAGCCACCAGGATTTGCGCAACTGGATGGGCGAGCAGGGCAAGGGCGTGCGCGGCAAGCTCGACCCGTTGCCGCAGATCAAGCCGTACGAGCCTTTCGCCTATGCGGACTTCGACCTGCCCGATCCGTTCAAGCCCCGCAAGATCGAGCCGGTGAAAGGCACGGAGGCCACGAGCAAGCTGGCACCCGACCTCAATCGCCGCAAGGAACCGCTCGAGGCATATCCGCTCGAGGGTCTGTCGATGGTCGGCACGCTCGAGAAAGGCAAGACACGCTACGCGCTCGTGAAAACGCCCGAGCGCGACATCTACCAGGTCCGTCAGGGCAACCATATGGGGCAGAACTTCGGCGTCGTCGTCGGCATCAGCGACACGGACATCAAGCTCAAGGAATTGATGCAGGACGGCGCCGGCGATTGGTCCGAGCGGTCCAGCACACTGAACCTGCTGCAGGCAGATCAGAAACAGGAGCAGAAAAAATGAACGCGAATCGCGTCGCTCAACGGCAAGGCTTGGGAGGCCTCGCCATTTGCCGGGCGTGGATTGCTCGCCTTGCCGGATTCGCCGTGCTGCTGACCGCCGGCTTGGCACTTGCCCAGGCGCCGAACAGCATCGAGCAGGTAACCGTCACGCGAGGCGCCGCGGGCTTCACCGTCGTGCGCTTCACATTGAAGGCACCGCCCACCAATCCGCCGGCCGGATTTGCGATCACGAGCCCGCCGCGGATCGCACTCGATTTTCTGGACACGTCGAGCGCGCTGCCGAACAACCAGCGCGCCGTCGACGACCCGGCGCTGCGCAGCCTGCAGTTCGTGCAGGCCGGCAACCGCACGCGCGTCGTGTTCAACCTCAACAAGCCGCAGTCGTTCGACACGAAGATCGAAGGCAACGCAGTCGTGGTCACGCTGGCCGACAGCGGCGGAGGAAGCGCGCAAGCTGCTGTGGCGCCGCCCGTTCTGCAGCGCTTCGCCGAAGCACGCGGCACCGATCAGCAGCACGCGCTGCGCGACGTCGATTTCCGCCGGGGTCGCAACGGTGAAGGTCGCATCGTCGTCGATCTGTCCGACAGCAACGCGGGCATCGACATCCGTCAGCAGGGCCGGCAACTGATCGTCGACTTCCAGAAGACCAGCGTGCCACGCAACCTCGAGCGGCGGATGGACGTTGCCGACTTCAACACGCCCGTGGTCTCGATCGAGACGACCGAGGTGGGCGGCAACGCGCGGATGATCATCGAGCCCAAGGGCATCTGGGAACATTCGGCGTACCAGGCGGACAACCGCTTCATCATCGAGATCAAGCCGGTCCAGGACGACCCCAACAAGCTCGTGCAGGGCACGCGTGCCGGCTACAAGGGCGAGAAGCTGTCGCTCAACTTCCAGAACATCGAAGTGCGCTCGGTGCTGCAGGTGATCGCCGACTTCACCGGTCTCAACATCGTCACCAGCGACACCGTGCAGGGCAGCCTGACGCTGCGGCTGAAGGACGTGCCGTGGGACCAGGCGCTCGACATCATCCTGCAGACGAAGGGCCTCGACATGCGCAAGAACGGCAACATCGTTCTGATCGCGCCACGCGAGGAACTGGCGCTGAAGGAGAAGCAGCAGCTCGAATCGCAGGCGCAGATCAACGACCTCGAGCCGCTGCAGACGGAGATGTTCCAGCTCAACTACGCGAAGGCGCAGGACATCCTGAACATCGTCAATGTCCAGACCGGGGGGACGGCCGGGCAGGGCGCCGGCGGCGCGCGCTTCCTGTCCAAGCGCGGAACCGCGTTCGTCGATCCGCGCACCAACATCCTGTTCGTCACCGACATCGGTGCGAGGCTCGAGGAAGTGCGCCGCGTGATCCGCCAGATCGACACGTCCGTTCGCCAGGTGCTGATCGAGGCGCGAATCGTCATCGCCAACGACACGTTCAGCCGCCAGCTCGGCATCCGGTTCGGCCAGCAGACGGGCGCGACGCTGGCGAACCGTCGGTATTCAATCGGCACCGGCGGCTCGCTGTCGACGACGCCGGTCGTGTCGCTTTCCGGCGGCACCGGCGGCACGGTGACGCGGGAAACGCGGACCCAGACGCCATTCGAGCTCGCATCGGGAATCGCGACGCCGGGCTATTCGGATTCGCCGCAGCTCAACGTGAACCTGCCGGTGGCGAACGCCGCGGGCCAGCTCGCGCTGACGCTGATCAATCTCGGCAGCGGCAACCTGATCAACCTCGAACTGTCGGCACTCGAAGCCGACAATCGCGGCAAGGTAGTGTCGAGTCCGCGGGTGATCACCGGTGACAACCAGAAGGCGCACATCGAACAGGGCACGGAAATCCCGTACGTGACGCCGGGCAGCGCCAACTCACCGGCGACGGTGTCGTTCAAGAAAGCGGTGCTGGCGCTCGACGTCACGCCGCAGATCACGCCGGACGGCCGCGTCATCATGCAGGTCGAGATCCGCAAGGATTCGGTGGGCCAGAACGTGCAGGTGCAGGGCGGAGGCACGGTGCCCTCGATCGACACGAAGAGCGTGCTGACGCAGATCGCCGTCAACAACGGCGACACCGCGGTGATCGGCGGGATCTACGAAGAAGTGATCACCAACGACACGACCAAGGTGCCGTTCCTTGGCGACGTACCGGTCGTGGGCTGGCTGTTCAAGAACACGGGGCGGTCGAGCCAGAAGACCGAATTGCTGATCTTCCTGACGCCGCGCGTCGTTCGCGACACGGTGACGTCGGTCCGCTAGCGCGCTACGCGTTTCTCGCAACGGAATGTGGGCCGGTCTGATCCGGCTCACATCTTCCTGCGCAGCGACCCCGATACAATGCCCTGGTGTCGCTGCACCGGGGCAATCTCTTTCTCGTAGGACTGATGGGCGCGGGCAAGACCACGCTCGGACGCCAGCTCGCCCGCAGGCTCGACAAGCGCTTCGTCGACGCGGATCACGAGCTCGAGGGGCGGCTCGGCGTCACGATCCCGACGATATTCGAGATCGAGGGCGAGGCCGGGTTTCGCGACCGCGAGGAGGCGATCATCGACGAGCTGACGCAGATGTCCGGCGTGGTGCTGGCGACCGGTGGCGGCGCCGTGCTGCGCGCGCCGAGCCGCGCGCGCCTCAAGGAAAACGGCACCGTCCTCTATCTGCATGCCGAGCCGGAGACGCTGTGGCAGCGGCTGCGCAACAGCAAGCATCGGCCGATGCTGCAGGCCGCCGACCCGCGCAACCGTCTCGTCGAGCTCTACAAGCTGCGCGATCCGCTGTATCGCGAAGTGGCGACCCACGTGATCGAATCGGATCGCGACGCCGTCATTCGTTTCGTCCGTTGGCTCGATCAGGAGCCATGCGCGGAGTGCTGACATGAGGACGCTCGATGTGGGCCTCGGCGCGCGCGCCTATCCGATTCACATCGGCCGCGGCGCGCTCGCGCGTGCGGGCGGGCTGTTGCAGTCGAGTGCGTCGCGCCGCGCGGTGATCGTCACCAATGCCGTCGTTGCCGCACATCATCTCGCCGGCCTGAAGGCATCGCTCGCTAGCGCCGGCGTGCAGACCGACGTCGTGCTGCTTCCCGATGGCGAGGCGCACAAGAATTCCGCAACGCTGCTCGACCTCCTGACGCGGCTCCTCGAGCTTCGCGTCGACCGGTGGACGACGCTGATTGCGCTCGGTGGCGGCGTCATCGGCGACATCGCCGGGTTTGCGGCAGCGATCTACCAGCGCGGGCTCGCGTTCGTGCAGGTGCCGACCACGCTGCTCGCGCAGGTCGACTCGTCGGTGGGCGGGAAGACCGGCATCAACCATCCGCTCGGCAAGAACATGATCGGCGCGTTCTGGCAACCGCGCGCCGTGCTGATCGATACGGATTGCCTGGCGACGCTGCCGGATCGCGAGTTGCGCACGGGCATTGCCGAAGTGATCAAGCACGGCGCGATCCGCGACGCCGAATTCTTTGCGTGGCTCGAGAACAACATGTCGTCGCTGCTCGCGAAGGAGACGGACGCGCTCACGCATGCGATTCATCGGAGTTGCGCGATCAAGGCCGCGATCGTCGCCGCCGACGAGCGCGAGACCGGTGAGCGTGCGCTTTTGAACTTCGGACATACGTTCGGTCACGCGATCGAAGCGGCGCAAGGTTACGGCGACGTGGCTGCACGGCGAGGCCGTCGCCGCCGGCATGGTCTGCGCGGCGAAGCTGTCCGAACGCGTCTGCGCGCTCGACCCGGCGCGCAGAGCCAGCGCGTGACCGACCTCGTCGCTGCGGCGAAGTTGCCGACGGCGCCGCCGAAGATCGCGGCCGGATCGCTGGCTCGACCTGATGGGACGCGACAAGAAGGTCGCCGACGGCTCGATTCGCTTCGTGCTGCTCGACCGGCTGGGTCACGCCGTGCTTCGCCGTGGCATCGACGCCGCCGACGTCGAAGCGGTCGTGAGCGCCTGATCCTGCACGCGGTGAGGCCGCGATCGAGGCAAAAAAAACGGCGCCCGGGGCGCCGTCGTGCAAGGTGTTGCAACTACTGGCAGGTGATCTTCACGGCCTTGACCTGGCTGCCGGAACTGATGTTCAGCGTGTAGACGGTTCCTGCGGCCGACGCCGGGATCGTGACCGTCGTCGTCGCACCGGCGGTGACGCTCGAGCCGACCGGTGACGGGCGTCAATGCGGCGTTATACGTGCCCGTTCCGCCCGTCACCAGGAACTGCAGGTTGTTCGGCGACGCGCAGCTGATGGTCGCCGAGCTGGGGGTGACGGCGAGCGTCGGCGGCGGCGGTGCGGCGGTTCCGAGCACATTGCTCACCGTCGGCGGCGTCAGCACAGTCTGGCCAGCCGCATCGATGATCGCGAATGTTAGGCCCGGTGACGCACTGACCTGTTGTCGTGATCGTGAAGCCGCCGCCGCTGCGCTGCACGGGCGCGCCGCTGATCGATGATGGCGCTCGGGAAGTTGGTGGCCACCGTATAGGGCGGCGTTCCGCCGAAGATGTAGAACGTCGCACTCGCGCCGGTGCTGCACTGCGTCGGTGTCCGGTCCCGTGAACGTCGTGACGCCGCGTCGGGATCACCGACAGCACCGAGTTGCCGTTCACGAACTGCGCGATCGTGAACTGACCGACGACGCTGCTGCCGTCCGTGACGTCGGTTGCGCGGATCGTCGCGATCTGCGTCGCGGCATTGACTGGCACGACGAGTCGCACCGTCGCATTGCCGTTCTGATCGGTCGTGACGGTCAACGACTGCACCAGGGGTTGTCCCGGCACCGTGCTGGAGATCGAGTAGGCACCTTGCACCACATCGAAACGCACCGGCCGACCCGCGAGCGGTGCACCGGCAGGTCCGGTCACCTGGACCGTCGCCGTGCCATCCTGCCCCGAGCAGAGATCTGACCCCGATGCGCCGCAATTCGGATTGCCGGTGATCGTAATCGAGGCGGGCAGCAGCAGCGCAGGGCGCACCGTGACGGCGGCGGACGTCGTCTGACCCGCCGAATCCCGGACCGTTAGCGTAGCGGGGGTGTCGGTGCCGACGCTTCCGGGCACCACGACCAGCGTGTCGCCGTCCAGCGTGCCGACGACCGGCAGCGCGCTTTGGTCGCTGGTGAGGATGGCGTACGGGCGCGTGCCGCCGGTGATGAGGAAGGTGAATGGAGTGCCCGAATACGCCGTCGCCGTGGCGGGCGTGATCGAGAGCGGGGCGCCGCCGCCGCCGTTGATGACTTGGCTCGGCGCCCCGTTGCCGCCACCGCACGCGGCGAGCGACAGGACACCGGCCAGGGCGACCAGGGTGAGGAGTGGACGCAGCCACGTGGTGAGCGGGTATCCGGGCATGATGATGTTGTCCTAAAGATGCGTTTTAACAATAGATGAATTGGACGTAGCAACAACGGTCTAGCTAAGTTTGTTCAGATTAAAGCCTAACACCCTGCATGACGCAAGCATTTCCCGCGGAAAGGCTGGTCGGGGTGTCGGTTTGTTGCATTGGGCGCGCGCAGGGCCGGCCGGCATGGCGATTGCCGCAATGCAGCATACCGCGTAACATGGACGGGTTTCGCCTTGTTTTGGCGAATATCATGACGCGCGACGGGCCGGCCGCCGCCTGCGCGCGTGCGACATTCGAGGTCAGCATGGAAAAGCCCGCCGCGACGTCCGGATTCGCCTATCCGCCTCCTGCGCAGGGCCTGTACGACCCGGCGAACGAGCGCGACGCCTGTGGTCTGGGCTTCATCGCGCACATCAAGGGCCGCAAGACGCACGAGATCATCGCGCAGGGCCTGAAGATTCTCGAGAACCTCACGCATCGAGGTGCCACCGGCGCCGACCCGCTGCAGGGCGACGGCGCCGGCATTCTCGTGCAACTCCCCGATGCGTTCTTTCGGCGCGCGTGCGGCAAGCTTTCGATCACGCTGCCTGCGATCGGCCAGTATGGCGTCGGCATGGTGTTCCTGCCGCAGGAGCCTGCTTCGCGTATGGCGTGCGAGCAGGAAATCGAGCGCGCGATCTCGGCCGAGGGGCAGGTGCTGCTCGGCTGGCGCGACGTGCCGACCAACAACTCGGGTCTGTCGAAGCGCACGAAGGAAGTGGAGCCGGTGATCCGGCAGGTATTTGTCGCGCGCGGCTCGCGCGACATGGATCAAGACGCTCTCGAGCGCAAGCTGTACGTGATCCGCAAGGGCGCGGGCCACGCGATCCAGGCGCTCAACCTGCGCCATGGCAAGGAGTTCTACGTGCCGTCGTTCTCGACGCGCACGATCGTCTACAAGGGAATGCTGCTCGCGCACCAGGTGGGCGAGTACTACGTCGACCTGCACGACGCGACGATGGTGTCCGCGCTCGCGATGGTGCACCAGCGCTTTTCGACGAACACGTTTCCGACGTGGGACCTCGCGCATCCGTTCCGCTTCATCAGCCACAACGGCGAGATCAACACACTGCGCGGCAACTTCAACTGGATTCGTGCGCGTGAAGGCGCGATCGCTTCGAAGGTGCTCGGCGACGACCTGTCGAAGCTCTGGCCGCTGATCTACGAAGGCCAGTCGGATTCCGCGTCGTTCGACAACGCGCTCGAATTGCTCGCGATGGGCGGCTACTCGCTGGCGCACGCGATGATGCTGATGATTCCCGAAGCCTGGGCCGGCAATCCGCTGATGGACGAAGACCGGCGCGCATTCTACGAATACCATGCGGCGCTGATGGAGCCGTGGGACGGGCCGGCCGCGATGGCCTTCACCAATGGACGCCAGATCGGCGCGACGCTCGACCGCAACGGATTGCGTCCCGCGCGCTTTGTCGTCACCGACGACGACTACATCGTCATGGCGTCGGAAGTCGGCGTGCTCGACATTCCGGAGTCGAAGATCATCAAGAAGTGGCGGCTGCAGCCGGGCAAGATGCTGCTCGTCGATCTCGAAGCCGGTCGCATCGTCGACGACGACGAGCTGAAGCGCACGCTCGCCACCGCGCAGCCGTATCGCGAGTGGATTGCGCGCTGCCGGCTGCGTCTCGAGGAAATGCCCGAACCGGCGCCGCCGGTGCCGTCGTCGGTTGCGGTGCTCGACCGGCAGCAGGTGTTCGGCTACACGCAGGAGGACCTGAAGATCATCCTCACGCCGATGGCGCACACCGGCGAGGAGCCCATCGGTTCGATGGGCAACGACGCAGCGCTGCCCGTGCTGTCCGATCGCCCGAAGGTCTTCTACAACTATTTCAAGCAGCTGTTCGCGCAGGTCACGAATCCGCCGATCGATCCGATCCGCGAGGAGCTCGTGATGTCGCTCGTGTCGTTCATCGGGCCGCGGCCGAACCTTCTCGCGATAGACCCACCCGCCCTGGCGGCTACGCCGCTGCGCGTCTCGGGGCGGCCCTTGGACGCGAATGACCCGGGCGCGGACGATCAGGAAGCAACGGGCGAGGCGCCGATGCGACTCGAGGTCCAGCAGCCGATCCTGACGCCCGAGAACATGGAAAAGCTGCGCCACGTCGAGCTCTTCTCCGGCGCCGCGTTTCGTTCGATCGAGCTCGACATCTGCTATCCGGCCGCGTGGGGTGGCAACGGCATGGAAGCGGCGCTCGCGAGCCTCGCCGCGCATGCGGAAGACGCGATCCACCAGGGGTACAACATCATCATCCTGTCGGATCGCAGCGTTGCATCCGACATGCTGCCGATTCCTGCGCTGCTCGCAACCGCCGCCGTCCACGAGCATCTGGTCAAGAAGGGGCTGCGCACGTCGACGGGTCTCGTCGTCGAGAGCGGATCGGCGCGCGAAGTGCACCATTTCGCGCTCCTCGCCGGCTACGGGGCGGAAGCGATCCACCCGTACCTCGCGCTCGAAACGCTCGCCGAGGTCGCCCGCGAGTTGCCCGAGGTCGATCCGAAGGATGCGCAGAAGCGCTTCATCAAGGCGATCTGCAAGGGCCTGATGAAGGTGATGTCCAAGATGGGCATCTCGACGTATCAGTCGTATTGCGGTGCGCAGATCTTCGAGGCGGTCGGATTGCAGCGCTCGTTCGTCGACAAGTATTTCACCGGCACGGCGAGCACGATCGAGGGCATCGGCCTGTTCGAAGTCGCGGCCGAGGCGCAGCGCCTGCACGAGCTCGCGTTCAGCGACGATCCGTTGCTGGCGCGCAATCTCGACGCGGGGGGCGATTACATGTATCGCGTTCGCGGCGAAGAGCACATGTGGACGCCCGACACGATCGCGAAGCTGCAGCACGCATCGCGCGCCAACTCTGCGTCGACGTACAGGGAATACGCGGCGCTGATCAACGAGCAGGGCCGCAAGCTGAAGACGCTGCGCGGACTGTTCGAGTTCAGGACCGATCGTTGCACGCCGGTGCCGCTCGACGAGGTCGAGCCCGCGGCGGCAATCGTCAAGCGCTTCGCGACCGGCGCGATGAGCCTCGGATCGATCTCGACCGAGGCGCATACGACGCTCGCGATCGCGATGAACCGCATCGGCGGCAAGTCGAACACGGGCGAGGGCGGCGAGGATCCGATGCGCTATCGCGCCGAGATGCGCGTCGGCAAGAACTTCGTCAAGGCGAACGACACGCTGGCGAGCATCATCGGCAAGGACGCGGTCGAGAAGGACATCCCGCTGCAGCCCGGCGACAGCCTGCGCTCGAGAATCAAGCAGGTGGCATCCGCGCGCTTCGGCGTCACGGCTGAGTATCTGGCGTCGGCCGACCAGCTGCAGATCAAGATGGCGCAGGGTGCGAAGCCCGGCGAGGGCGGGCAGCTCCCCGGCCACAAGGTGTCGGAATACATCGCGCAACTGCGCTACTCGGTGCCCGGCGTGGGACTGATCTCGCCGCCGCCGCATCACGACATCTATTCGATCGAGGATCTCGCGCAGCTGATCCACGATCTGAAGAACGCGAATTCCGCGGCGTCGATCTCGGTCAAGCTCGTGTCGGAAGTCGGGGTCGGTACCGTCGCCGCCGGTGTCGCGAAGGCCAAGGCCGATCACGTGACGATCGCCGGTCACGACGGCGGCACCGGTGCGTCGCCGGAATCGTCGATCAAGCACGCGGGAACGCCGTGGGAGCTCGGTCTTGCCGAGACACAGCAGACGCTCGTGCTCAACCGGCTGCGCGGTCGCATCGCCGTGCAGGTCGACGGCCAGATGAAGACGGGGCGCGACGTCGCGATCGGCGCGCTGCTCGGTGCCGACGAGTTCGGCTTCGCGACGGCGCCGCTCGTCGTCGAAGGCTGCATCATGATGCGCAAGTGCCATCTCAACACGTGTCCGGTCGGCGTCGCGACGCAGGATCCCGTGCTGCGCAGGCGCTTCACCGGCCAGCCGGAGCACGTCGTCAACTATTTCTTCTTCGTCGCCGAGGAACTGCGCCACATCATGGCGGAGCTGGGCTTCCGCACGCTCGACCAGATGATCGGCCGCAGCGACCTGCTCGACATGCGCAAGGGCATCGAGCACTGGAAGGCGAAGGGACTCGATTTCTCGCGCGTATTCCACCAGCCCGACATGCCGGCGGAAGTCGCACGCTTTCATTGCGAGTCGCAGGATCACGGGCTCGTGCGCGCGCTCGATCACCAGTTGATCGCCGCCGCAGCACCCGCACTCGAAAAGAGCCAGCCGGTACGGCTCAAGTACCGGATCCGCAACGCCCACCGGTCGGTCGGCGCCATGCTGTCCGGTACGGTTGCCCGGATGCACGGGCACGCCGGCCTGCCGGAGGACACGCTGCACGTCGCGTTCGAAGGCATCGCGGGCCAGAGCTTCGGCGCCTTCCTGTCGCGCGGCATCACGTTCGAGCTGCAGGGAGCGACGAACGACTACGTCGGCAAGGGACTGTCGGGCGGCCGCATCGTCGTCTATCCGGACCCCGCATGCCCGGCGAAGCCCGAGGAAAACATCGTCATCGGCAACACGGTGATGTACGGCGCGATCGATGGCGAAGCGTATTTCCGCGGCGTCGCCGGCGAGCGCTTCTGCGTGCGCAACTCGGGCGCGATGGCCGTCGTCGAAGGCACTGGCGATCACGGCTGCGAGTACATGACGGGCGGAACGGTCGTCGTGCTCGGCCGCACCGGGCGCAATTTCGCCGCGGGAATGAGCGGCGGCGTTGCGTACGTCTACGACGCCGACGGCACGTTCGCGTCGCGCTGCAATCCGGCGATGGTCGCGCTCGGGCCCGTGCAGGCGGAGAGCGACCAGCACAAGGCGGAAAAGGAACTGGCCGCCGGCGGGAAAGGCCGGCTGCTGCACACGGGCCGCGCGGACGAAGCGATCCTGCGCGATCTGATCGAGCGCCACCTGCGCTTCACCGGCTCCACCGTCGCGCTGGCGATGCTCGACCACTGGGATGCTACGCGCGCGAAGTTCGTCAAGGTGTTCCCGAACGAGTACGTGCGCGCGCTCTCCGAGATGCACGTGAAGGCACAGCACACGAAGCCGGCCGGCCTGACGGCGGCCGACCAGAAGGCCGCATGAGTGCGCCGGGCGAGGCGACTGGCGAGCCGAGGCCCGAAGGGGGCGGCGGCGCACGATTGCGGGGAGGCCGACTCGCAGGTGGCTGCATGTTGATCCGAACCAACGAGGCCGAGGCGTAGCGCATGGGGAAGATCACCGGCTTCATGGAGCTGCAGCGAATCGCCGAGGTTGCGGACCCGGTCAACGCGCGCGTTCGTCATTACCGTGAGTTCATCCACGCGCTGGACGACGTAGCGGCTGCGAAGCAGGGGGCGCGCTGCATGGATTGCGGCATCCCGTTCTGCCAGAGCGGATGTCCGGTCAACAACGTCATTCCCGACTGGAACGACCTCGTCTATCGGCAGCAGTGGCAAGACGCGCTCGACGTGCTGCACTCGACGAACAATTTTCCCGAGTTCACCGGCCGCATCTGTCCCGCGCCGTGCGAAGCGGCGTGCACGCTCAACATCAACAACGATCCGGTGGGCATCAAGTCGATCGAGCACTTCATCATCGACAAGGGCTACGAGGAAGGGTGGGTCGTTCCCCAGCGAGCGTCGCGCCGCACGGGCAAGCGCATTGCGGTCGTGGGCTCGGGCCCTGCGGGCCTTGCATGCGCGCAGCAGCTTGCGCGGGCAGGCCACGACGTCGTGCTGTTCGAGAAGGAAGACCGGATCGGCGGGCTGCTGCGTTACGGCATTCCCGATTTCAAGATGGAGAAGCACTGGATCGACCGGCGGATGGCGCAGATGTCGATCGAGGGCGTCGAATTTCGCCCGGGTGCGCACGTCGGCGGCAATGTCGCCGCGGCCGACCTGCTGGCGGAGTTCGATGCAATCGCGCTGACCGGCGGCGCCGAGAAGCCGCGCGATCTGCAGGTGCCCGGGCGCGATCTCGCCGGCGTGCATTTCGCGATGGAGTTCCTGCCGCAGCAGAACCGTGTGGTTGCCGGCGACCGCGTGCAGGAGCAGATCAGTGCCAAGGGCAAGCACGTGATCGTCATCGGCGGCGGCGACACGGGCTCCGATTGCGTGGGCACGTCGAACCGGCAGGGCGCGGTTTCGGTGGTTCAGTTCGAGTTGCTGGCGCAGCCGCCCGAGGTGGAGAACAAGCCGCTGGTATGGCCGTACTGGCCGATCAAGCTGCGCACGTCGTCGTCGCACGAAGAAGGCTGCGACCGCGACTGGTCGGTCGCCACGAAGCGGTTCGAGGGTAGCGAGGGCCGCGTCACGAAGCTCGTCGCGTCGCGCGTCGAGTGGCAGCGTGACGGCAGCGGCGCTACGCGAATGGTCGAGATGCCGGGAAGCGAATTCACGCTGCAGGCCGATCTCGTGCTGCTGGCGATGGGATTCACGGGGCCCGGCGAGACCGGCCTCGTCGAGCAGTTCCGCGTCGAGCGCGATGCACGCACGAACGTCAAGGCGAACACGGACGACTACCGGACGAGCGTCGCGAAGGTATTCGCCGCCGGCGACATGCGTCGCGGCCAGTCGCTCGTCGTGTGGGCGATCCGCGAAGGCCGCCAGTGCGCACACGCCGTCGATGCGTTCCTGATGGGATCGTCGTCATTGCCGCGCTAGCCGCGGCTGGCGAATCCGCAGCACGCCGGCCGGCTCCGCAGCGCCCGCACGCCATGGACAACGACGCGAATGGCGTTACGCCGGTGGTCATGCTCGACATCGCGAGCTGGCGCCCGCGCGTGGACGCGGCGGAAGTCGAGCGGCATGCGCATGCTCTCGAGGCGGGCAGCGTGCTCGTGCTGCCGCGGCTTGCGTTCGAGCTCGCGCCCGACGAAACCCGCTTTCTCGACGTGCGCTGGTCCGACGGCAAGGCGAAGAACATCAGTCTCGAAGGGGATGCGATCAAGGGTGCCCGCGGCACGCCCGACGAGCTTGCCGCGCTCGCGCGCATGGTCACGCGGTTCGCCGCCGACGCCACGGCACTGGTGTCCGCGCTGTTCCCGCGCTATTCGCCGCACCTGACGCGCGCACGGACGAGCTACCGGCCGCATGGCGCCGCAGGTCGCGCCGTGTCGTGGCGCAAGGACGACACGCGGCTGCACGTCGATGCGTTTCCGTCGCGCCCCAATCACGGCGAGCGGATCCTGCGCGTCTTCTGCAACGTCAATCCAGAGGGCACCGATCGCGTGTGGCGCGTCGGCGAGACGTTCGAAGCGATGGCGCGCAGGTTGATGCCGCGTATCCGTGCGATGTACGCCGGCGAAGCCGCTGCGCTCGCCGCGCTGCACGTAACCAAGCGGCCGCGCAGCGAATA
Source organism: uncultured Pseudomonadota bacterium (assembly GCA_963709335.1). Taxonomy (GTDB): domain Bacteria; phylum Pseudomonadota; class Gammaproteobacteria; order Burkholderiales; family Casimicrobiaceae; genus VBCG01. The sequence continues at coordinate 954,423 of CAVPWB010000014.1, read as the reverse complement.
CGATCACCTGATGCTCGGCCTGCACGATCGCGCGAAGGCGGATCTCGACTATCAAGGCCGGTCGCCGCAGCGCGAAGTGCGGTTCGCACCGGGCACGACGTGGATCTGCTACTCCGACCAGGTGATGCACGCCGCGTCGTCGGGGCAATACATGCTCGAGCAGACGACGCACCTGCCGCTCACGGCACTCTACGAGCCGGAGCGCTCGCCGCTTGCGGTGCTCGAGCGGATTACCGGGCGCGTGCTCGTTCCTCGTCGTGCAGTCGCATGACCCCGCTGCGCAACGACACGCTGCTGCGCGCGCTGCGCCGCGAGCCGACGCCGCACGTTCCGGTATGGCTGATGCGCCAAGCCGGCCGCTACCTGCCCGAGTACGCGGCGCTGCGCGCGCGTGCCGGCAGCTTCATGGCGCTCGCGACGACACCGTCGCTCGCGACCGAAGCGACGTTGCAGCCGCTCGAGCGGTTCGCGCTCGATGCGGCGATCCTGTTTTCGGACATCCTCACCGTGCCCGACGCGATGGGGCTGGGACTTTCGTTCGCGGAGGGTGAGGGACCGCGCTTCGAGCGCACGACCGACGACGAGCGCACGATCGCAGCGCTCGCCGTGCCCGACCTCGCGCGGCTGCGCTACGTGTTCGACGCCGTGTCGCAGATCAAGAAGACGCTTGCCGGGCGCGTTCCGCTGATCGGTTTTGCCGGCAGTCCGTTCACGCTCGCGTGCTACATGATAGAAGGCGGCGGCAGCGCCGACTTCGCCAAGGTCCGCAAGATGGCGTATGCGCGGCCGGACCTCCTGGACCGGCTCGTCGCGATCAACGCCGACGCCGTCGCCGCCTATCTGCGCGAGCAGGTTACGGCGGGCGTCGATGCGGTGATGCTGTTCGACACGTGGGGCGGCCTGTTGCCCGCCGCCGACTATCGCCGGTTCTCGTTGGGTCCGATGCGCACGGTGCTCGACCGGCTGCCGCAGCAGGTGCCGACGATCCTGTTCACCAAGAACGGCGGCAACGCGTTACCGTCGATCGTCGAATCCGGGGCCTCGTGCGTGGGCCTCGACTGGACGGTCGACCTGCGCGCCGCGCGGCGCGCTTTCGGCGACCGCGTCGCGTTCCAGGGCAACCTCGACCCGATCGCGCTGTTGACGGACCCGGCCACGGTCGAACGCGCCGCGCGGGCGGTCGTTCGCGACGCCGGCCCGGAGCCAGGCTTCATCTTCAACCTTGGCCATGGCATCGTTCCCGCCACGCCGCCTGCGCACGTCGCCGCTCTCGTGGACGCCGTGCATGCCGCCACGTCGACATGACCGCAGCGCACCTACCGCGATCGAAATGCGACTCTCCGCCGTTGATCAAGTGCGGTTGGCGATCAAAACGCTTGCATCTTCCAATCAGTTATGCACACCAATCGGCCATTCGGCCTACAAGGCGCGATGTGCCGAAAATTGCGTGAATGGCGGCATGTAACTATCTGACTTGCAGCAATTTTCTTTGGGTCGTCGCATCAGTGCAACATTCACGCCATCCGACTGCGGAATAAACCGGGCCATCGGTTACCCAGTTACGCACAAAATTATCCACAGGATTTGCACGAAAGTTTTACCGGAGCCATTTGCAACCAATTCGTTGTCATCAAATCTTCATGTTGAGCATTAACTCGCCGGTAAGCTGCGGTCCCGTGCGCCTCCCAGTTTGGTAACTTTTTCAGGCTACCTCTGATGGCGATCGCACGGATCGCATTGCCGGTCGCCGCGTGGCATCTGTTCGATTACTGGATTCCCGACGGCCTGCAGGTCGCGCAGGGCGACGTCGTCCGCGTGCGCCTCGCCGGACGCCTGCAGTGCGGCGTGGTCACGGGAATCGAATCGACCTCGGATTTTCTCGATCGCGTGCAACCGATCGAGTCGCTCGCCGGCGTCGCGCGCCTGCCGGCCGAAATCATGGAGCTCGCCGAATTCGCGGGTGCGTACTATCAGGCGCCGCCGGGCATGGCGTTCGCACTCGTGACGCCGCCGCTCGTGCGCGCGCGCGCCTCGAACCGCGAAGCCATGGCGGCGTCGCCTGCTACCGCCGAATTACGCCCGCGGCACGCGCTGAATCCGCCGCAACGGGCCGCGGTCGATGCGATTGTCGCCGCGCACCGCTCGTTCGCGCCGATGCTGCTTCACGGCATTACTGGCAGCGGCAAGACGGACGTCTATCTCGCGGCCGCCGCGCATTTCGTCGCGCAGGGCGAGCAGGTGTTGATCCTCGTGCCCGAGATCAACCTGACGCCGCAATTCGAGCAGCACGTGGCCGCTGCGTTGCCGGGCGTCGCGACGGCGACGCTGCACAGCCGGCTGGCGGCGGGCGCGCGCCGCAAGCATTGGGACGCTGCGGCGAACGGCACGGCGCGCATCGTCCTTTCGACGCGGCTCGGCGTGTTCGCACCGCTGCCGCAGCTTGCGCTGATCGTCGTCGACGAGGAGCACGACGATTCGTACAAGCAGCAGGACGGCGTTCGCTATCACGCGCGCGACCTCGCCGTCTGGCGTGCGCGCAAGCGCAGCGTGCCGATCGTGCTGGGCAGCGCGACGCCGTCGCTCGAGACGTGGGCGAGGGCGAAGGCCAGCCGCTATCGAACGCTCGCGCTGCCGCAGCGGGCAGACACGCGGGCGAAGCTGCCCGAGATTCGCTTCGCGCCCGTGCGTGGCCAGGAAACGCGCGATGGGCTTTCACGCGAGCTCCGCGACGCATTGGCAGCGCGGCTCGCCGCGGGGGAGCAATCGCTGCTGTTCATCAATCGGCGTGGCTTCGCGCCGTCGCTCAAATGCGCGGCGTGTGCGTGGGAATCCGAATGTCCGCGCTGCTCGGCGCGCCTCGTCGTCCATCGTGCGCCCGAGCGGCTGCGCTGCCACCATTGCGGGCATGTCGAGCGGCCTCCGCGCGCGTGTCCGGAGTGCGGCAACGTCGACCTGTTGCCGGTCGGATTCGGCACGCAACGGCTCGAGCAGACGATCCGTGCGCTCTATCCCACGGCGCGGGTCGCACGCGTCGACCGCGACACGACGCGAGCCAAGGATGCGTTCGCCGACGTGCGCCAACGCGTCGAGGACCGCGAGCTCGACATCCTCGTCGGCACCCAGATGCTCGCCAAGGGGCATGACTTCCCGCGGTTGACGCTGGTGGGCGTGCTCGGCGCTGACAACGCGCTGTACAGCGCCGATTTCCGCGCGACCGAACGGCTCGCCGCGTTGCTGATGCAAGTCGCCGGCCGCGCCGGCCGCGCCGAACTGGCCGGTACGGTGATCGTGCAGACGGATTTCCCGGACCACCCGGTGTACCGTGCACTGGCGACGCACGACTACGACCGCTTCGCCGACGAACTCTTGCGCGAGCGCGACGCTGCGCAGCTGCCGCCGGCGTCGCACGTGGCGCTGCTCGTAGCCGAGGCGCATGCGCGTGCGGATGTCGATCGCTTCCTGGACGACGCCGTCGATCGCGCACGGGCAGTGCAGGGAAGCGCAGATGTCGTCGAGGTATTCCCGCCCGTGCCGCCGACGATGGCGCGTCGCGCAGGTTTCGAACGGGGCCAGGTGCTCGTGCAGAGCCTGCGGCGCGCGGCGCTGCACGCGTTCCTTCCACAATGGCGCGACGCGGTCGCGGCGAGCCCGGCGAGCACGCGCGTGCGTTGGGCGCTCGACGTCGACCCCGCGGCATTCTGACGCTGCGACCACCGTCTATAATTCTTCGAATATGCCCGCCCAACCTGGTCGCGACTCGGCCGCGGCCGTCGCGCCGAAGCTCGAAATCCAAGCGGCCGTCGCACGAATCGTCCGTGAGCAGTTGCCGGATGCTGCCGGAGTGACCGTGACCGTCGAGCGCCCGCGCGACGCGTCGCACGGCGACTACGCGACGAACGTCGCGCTGGTGCTTGCCAAGGCCGCGCGGCGCAATCCTCGTGAGCTTGCCGCGACGATCGGCACGGCCCTCGGCGCGGCGCTGCCGAACCTGATCGACGCGCCGCAGGTCGCCGGCCCCGGATTTCTGAATGTCACGCTGAAGGATGCGGCTCGGCAGCGCGTGGTTCCCGCCGTGCTCGCGGCCGGCGATCGCTTCGGACGCAGTGATACGCGGGCCGGCGAGCGTGTCATCGTCGAGTTCGTGTCGGCGAACCCGACCGGCCCGCTGCACGTCGGCCATGGCCGCCAGGCGGCGCTCGGCGATGCGATCGCCTCGCTGCTCGAGTGGCAGGGCTGCGCGGTATCGCGCGAGTTCTATTACAACGATGCCGGCCAGCAGATCCACAATCTCGCCGTGTCCGTGCGTGCGCGCGCGCACGAGATCCTTGGTGAATCGGGCACGTTTCCCGAGGACGGCTATCGCGGCGAATACATCCGCGAGATCGCCCAGCGCTATCTCGACGAAGTCGGCCGCGACCTGTCCGACATCGAAACGATCCGGCGCTTTGCCGTCGCCGAGTTGCGCAAGGAACAGGATCGCGACCTGCAGGCGTTCGGCGTGAAGTTCGACCGCTACTACCTCGAAAGCTCGCTGTATACCGACGGTCGCGTCGACGCGACCGTCAGGAAGCTCGAGGCATCCGGCACCACGTACGAAAGCGAAGGCGCGCTGTGGCTGCGCACGACGTCGTTCGGCGACGACAAGGATCGCGTGATGCGCAAGTCAGACGGCGGCTACACGTACTTCGTGCCCGACGTCGCCTATCACGTGACGAAATTCGAGCGCGGCTTCGTGCGTGCGATCAACGTGCAGGGGTCCGATCATCACGGCACGATGGCACGCGTGCGCGCGGGACTGCAGGCGATCGCGATGGGCGTGCCGCCCGGCTATCCGGACTACGTGCTGCACAAGATGGTGACGGTGATGCGGGGTGGCGAGGAGGTGAAGATCAGCAAGCGCGCGGGGAGTTACGTGACGCTGCGCGACCTGATCGACGAGGCCGGTCGCGATGCCGTGCGGTTCTTCCTCGCATCGCGCAAGGCCGATTCGGAGTTCGTGTTCGACATCGACCTCGCGCGCTCGCAGTCGGAAGAGAACCCCGTCTATTACGTCCAGTACGCGCACGCGCGCGTCGAATCGGTGCTGCGGCAGGCCGGCATTTCGCGCGACGATGCCGTGGCGACGCTGCGCGACGCCGACCTGTCGCCGCTCGCCAGCGACTACGAGCGGGCGCTGCTGCGGCGGTTGGCGGACTTTCCCGACGAGATCGCGCTCGCCGCGCGCGAACTTGCGCCGCACCAGCTGACGTTCTACCTTAAAGATTTGGCGCAGGAATTCCACAGTTACTATAATGCCGAGCGCTTTCTCGTCGACGACGCTCGCGTTCGCCAAGCCCGGCTCGCGCTGATCGTCGCAACGGGGCAGGTGCTTCGCAACGCGCTCGGCATCCTGGGCATCGTTGCACCGACCGAGATGTGAGCCATGCCATGACCGCTTCGACCCTATCCCGGCGTCCGTCGCTGCCGCGCAGGCCGCAGCGCCACAGTGCGCTCGGCGGAACGCTGATCGGGGTCTTCATCGGTATCGTCGTCGGTCTCGGGCTCGCGGCAACCGTTGCTTATTGGCTGATGAAGAACAATCCGGCCTTGCCGATGCCTTCGCTTTCGCGCAATGCGACGGAGAACGCGAAGGACGCCCCATCCAAGTTGGCCAAGGCCGACGCGGACAAGCCGCGGTTCGATTTCTACAAGATCCTCCCCGGCGGCGACGAGCCGAAGGCGCAGCCGGAACGGCGTCCGGGCGATCGTAGCGTCGTCGACCAGGCGAAGGACCGGTCGGCAGACAAATCGGCCCCGCGTCCGCCAGCGGCGGTTGCGGACGCAGGCGTGGCGAAGGGCGAGAAAACAGCGCCCGCCGACACGAAGACGACGAAGGCGGCCGAATCGAGGCCGGCAGATGCGAAGGCCGGGGATGCGAAGGCCGCCGATCGATTCTGGCTGCAGGCTGGCTCGTTCTCGACGCCACCCGACGCCGAGAACCTTCGCGCGCGACTCGCCCTTGCAGGCTGGGAAGCGACGGTGCAGGAAGGCTCGCTGCCGGACAAGAGCATCCGCTATCGCGTGCGTCTCGGTCCTTACGACAACTCGGACGAGCTTGGTCGAATGAAGAGCGAGCTCGCAAAACGCGGCTTCGACGCAGCGGTCATCCGCAATTGAGCGCCGCTCGGCCGGGCGGCGCCATTGCGCGCGGAACTCGCGGCACCCTCGACGGGACCAACGACGTCCGCCCGACCGGGCCGTCAGCGAAATGCTGCGCCGGCGCGTTATGCATGCCATTCCCCAGGAGACTCCATGAGCTTTCGTGAATTGCAACTGTTCGGCCGAGCGCTTCTCGTGCTGCTGGCCGCCGCCTTCGCGAGCGGCAGCGCCGTCGCGCAACTGACCGAAGGCAAGAACTACGCGCGGATCGCCAATCCGCAGCCCGTCGAGACCGGGAAGAAGATCGAGGTCATCGAATTCTTCTCGTATGGCTGCCCGCATTGCGCCGAGCTCGAGCCGCATCTCGACGCGTGGCTCGCCAAGCTGCCGCAGGATGTCGCGTTCCGCCGCGTGCCGGTGATGTTCCAGCAGCGCTGGACGCCGCTCGCGAAAATCTACTACACGCTGGACGCGCTCGGCGTCGAGTCGAAGCTGTCGCCCGACGTGTTCAGGGCCATCCACGGGCAGAACGTCGCGCTGTGGGACGACGAAAAGTTCTACGACTGGGCGGCGACGAAGGGCATCGACCGCAACAAGGCGAAGGAAGTGTTCACGTCGTTCGCCGTCGACGGCAAGATGAAGCGCGCGCTGCAGCTCGCGCAGCAGTACAACGTCCAGTCGGTGCCCACCGTCGTCGTCGACGGCAAGTTCGTCACGTCGTCGGACCGCGTCGGCACCCATGCGCAATTGCCGGGCGCGATCGACGAGCTCGTCAACAAGGCTCGCGCCGAGCGTCCGAAGGGCTGACGATCATCCGGGGCCCCGGCGGCCCACCGTCGAGCGTCTTCATCACCGGCGCGTCGTCGGGCATAGGCTGCGCCCTTGCGCGCCATTACGCTGCGCAGCGCGCAACCGTCGGCCTGTTCGCGCGGCGTGAAGCCGAGCTCGCGCGCATTGCAGCGGCCCTCGCGCCCGCGCGTGTCGTCGTTTACGCGGGCGACGTTCGCGACACCGCGACGCTCGCGGATGCCGGAAGCGATTTCATCGCGCGCTTCGGCGCACCAGGTGTGGTCATCGCCAACGCAGGCGTGTCGCGCGGCACCAGCACCGACCATCCGGAAGACCTGCCGGCATTCCGCTCGGTGCTCGAGACGAACGTCATCGGCATCGTCAACGCGTTCCAGCCGTTCATTGCGGCGATGCGCGCGGCGCGCCACGGTGCGCTCGTCGGCGTCGCGTCGATCGCGGGCTTACGCGGCATTCCGGGATCGGGCGCCTACAGCGCGTCGAAGGCCGCGGCCATCGGCTATCTCGAGAGCCTCCGCGTCGAGCTTCGCGGCAGCGGTGTTGCCGTCGTCACGATCTGCCCGGGGTATGTCGCGACGCCGATGACAGCCGGCAACCCCTATCGGATGCCGTTCATGATGGATGCGGACGTCGCCGCGCGGAAGATCGCGCGCGCGATCGCGGCGCGACGCCGCTTCTACGTGCTGCCGTGGCAGATGGCGATTGCCGCGCGCGGGCTGCGGTTGCTGCCGCGGCCGCTCTTCGACCGGCTGTTCGTCAACGCGCCGGTCAAGCCGCGCCGCCCCGATTGACGCTCCTTTAGCGCGCCCTTCGGAGCGGAACGCGGACGCCGACGTCAGAGCGGAACGCGAACGCCGACTGTCACGCCGTAGCCGTTGCCGTCACTGCGACCTGACGTTGCCGAACCCGTGACGTAGCCCGTCACGCGGCCGAAATCGGCGCTGACGCCGACCAGGTACTTCAGGTAGTTGCTGTCGGGCTTGATCACGCTCACCGAGTACTGGCCGCCAAGCGTGACCGACGACGCCGAAACAGTGCGGTCGTCGTCCTTGCTTTCGAGCTCCCACGTGATGCGCGCGAACGGCCGCACGTTAGCGACGTATCCCGCGACCTGCCACCCAAGGCTCGTGAGCAGCGATTTGCGCTCCTGCTCGCCATACGACAGCGCCGTGCTGTCGCTGCCGTTCTCGGAGAAGCCCCTGACGTGGATCTCCTGGTATGCAACGCGGGCGAACGGTCCATGCAGCCAGTCGCTGTGCGTGAACCAATAGCCGCCGAGCACGCTCGCCATCGCATGCCAGCCGTGCGTTTCGCCGCTTTCGCTGCGGTTCAGCGCCCCGATCTTGATGTTGCGATGGACATCGCTGAAATCGAGATCGCCGGCACCTGCCGTAGCGCCGACGTACCACGGCCCGTCGCCGTAGCCGACGTACAGCGTGCCTGTCGTTTCCTTGAGCTTGAAGCCGCCGTTGCCGCCGCCGAAGTCGCCCTTGTTGTCCGAATAGCCGAACGCGCCGCCGATCAAGAGATGCTCGGTCACCTTGATGTCGCCGCCGGCTGCGACCGTGTTGATCGCCGCATCGCCGTTCAGGAACCGGCCATCGTAGTCGTTGTGGCCATAGTCGTAGTTGACCCATGTCTCGAGTCGGCTCGGGCCGCGCGGTGCGCCGATTGCGGACGACATCCGCGCGTCGATCGAGCGGAAGGTCGCCTGCTCCACACCGAGCGGTGCCTCGGCGAGCGCGCCGATTTGTGCCGGGCCTTCCAGCATCGACGCAACGACCTGCGCGATCGCCGCATGGCCGGCCGTCGTCGGATGAACGCCGTCGGCGAACACGAACGTGCTTGCCGCGTCGGGCGTCACGAGGTTGGCGCTCGTGCAAAGCAGAGACGGCGTCGCACCGCACGCGGGCGATGTCGCGTTCACGAAGCCGAACGACGCCGGATTGGCGAGCACTTCGTTGAAGAACGCGAAGATGTTGACGCGCATCGTCGACCCGCCGATGACGTCGAGCCCGCCGATCAGCGTGCTGTTGAAGAGTCCGGCGATCGCGCTGATCTGCGCGCCCTGGCCCGACGCGACACCGAACGGCGAGCGCCCGACGTCGGGCAGGTTCACGACGATGATGTTCTGCGCACCGGCTGCCTGCAGGATCGCCACCTGCCGCACCAGGTCGCCGGCGGCGGTGCCGATGTTCGCCTGCAACTGCGCCGGCGTGATCAAGCCGGCTTGAAGCGCGCCGAGCTGGAAGAAGATGTCGTTGGCGCCGCCCCATACCGCGTAGAGCGCGTTGCCGTCGAGTGGACCGGTTGCGAGCAGCTGCGAGACCTGTGTCGCGATCGGCGTCGCCGTGCCCGTCGGTGGCGCCGCCGGCACGCCGGGTAGCCCGGTCACTCGCGCGCCGCCCTGTGCGTAATTGGTGCCTCCCTGGTTCGCGGGTATCGCCGTAAGCCCGTAACGCTGCGCCAGCACCTGCGACCACACGGGTCCCGGATTGGTCGTGAAGAGTCCGGTGCCGGGGGGCAGGATCGGCTTGTACGTGCCGCTGTCCGTCAGGCTGTCGCCGACGAAGAAGATGTTCGAGAACTGGGCCGATGCGTTGCCCGCAGCGAGTGTCAGCGCCACGGCCGTTGCGGCCATCGAGAGTCGAAAACGTCGCATGACGAACATCTCCTCGGTGAATGCGGGACGGGATTGGAAGGCGGTCGGAGAGCGCAAGATTCTAATCCAACGAACGGCGGGCGCCCGCGATGGTCAACGTGCATGTGTCGCCGGACGTTCTGGAGGCATGTCCGAAGGAACGGCATTGAACGCTCGCGGCATCGGTCGGCCTGCGTCGACGCGACGGAATCGATTCCGCTGGCTAGTGGCGCTCGTCGCATGTGCAAGCGCGCTGCTCGCGCTGCCGGCAACCGCCGACGACGATCTTCCCGGACGCGTCGGGCGCGTCGCGAATCTGCAAGGCACGCTGCAGCATGCGCCCGACGAGAACGCCGGCGACTGGGCGACGATCGGCCTCAACTATCCGATCGCCCAGGGCGACAACCTGTTCGTCGAGCGCGACGGCCTGGCCGAGATCGATTACGGCGGCGGCCAGTTCAGGCTCGCCGGCGAGACGAACCTGCACGTGGCGCGCCTCGACGACCGTCAGCTCGCGCTGTTCGTCGCGGCGGGCCGCGTCATCGTCCGCGTGCGCGTGCTCGATACCGACGACTCGGTGCGGATCGACACGCCGGCCACGCAGGTCGCGCTGGTGCGGCCGGGGCTTTACCGGATCGACGTTGCTTCGGGGAGTCCACTGACGTCGGTCGTCGTCCGCGAAGGCGAAGCCCAGGTGACCACGCCGGCCGGTGTCGAGATCGTAATGCCGGGACAGGCGGCGTCGCTGACTGGTGTCGAGAACGAGGCGCCGGTCATTCGCGCCGGTGGCGGCATCGACGGGTTCGATACATGGAGCGCCGCGCGCGATCGCGTGTATGAGGCGCCGCGGCAGAACGATTACGTGTCGAGGCAGATGATCGGGCAGGCGGACCTGGATGCGTACGGCGCGTGGCAGTCGTTCCCCGACTACGGCGCCGTGTGGTTTCCCACCGTCGAGCCGGAATGGGCGCCGTATCGATTCGGCTACTGGACGTGGCTTTCCGGTTGGGGCTACACGTGGGTCGATCAGGCGCCGTGGGGGTACGCGCCGTTCCATTACGGTCGCTGGGCGTACATCGCGGGGCGTTGGGGCTGGTGTCCCGGCACGTTCGTCGCACGTCCGCTGTGGGCGCCGGCGCTCGTCGCGTGGTATGGCGGCGGCACCGGGCTGCGCGGGCACGGCCCCGTCTACGGTTGGGTGCCGCTCGGCTGGCGCGAGCCGTTCGTCCCGTGGTGGAACCGGTGCACGGACCGCTGCTATGCGCGCTACAACCGGCCTTATGCGGTCAACGTGGCCGAGCGTCGCGACGCACCGCCGACGCACTATGCGAACTGGCGCGTCCAGGGCGGCCTTACCGCAGTGCCCGGTGCCACGCTGATGGCAGGCGCGCCCGTCGCGGCCAATCGGATCGCCGTACGCTCGGATGCTGCGGCGCCGCTCGCGCGCCCGCCGGCCTACAAGCCCGAAACGCCGGTGCGCCCGGCCGTGCGATCTCCCGGTGCGTTGCCGCCACCGGCGTCGACGCTCGACGTCGCTCGCGCACCGGCTGCGCCCATTGCAACCCGCAGCCGTGGCGCGCTCGCGCCCGCCGTCCCGATGGCCTATGGCGCGGGTGGGCTGCCGGCCACGCCTTCAGTGCGAGGCGCCGCACCGGTGGTGGCGCCCGCGGCCGCTGCGCAGGCTCGCGCGCCGCTACGCATCGACGACGGGCATAACGTGTTGCAACCCTCGTCGTCTGCACCGACGGCACCGCCGGTTACCGAGCGGTCGTTCCGCACGGCGCCGCTGCCTGCGCGGTCGGCGCCGATGCCGGTCGCACCCGCGGCGCCCGCGTTCGTCGCGCCCGCGCCGGTGCTGTCGGCGCCTGTCGCAACGTCGACGTTGCCGCATGTCGTCGCACCAACCGGCGTTGCGCCGCCGAGAACCCCTTCGAGTCTACCTACGCCCGTGCCGCCCCCAGTGGCGGCCCCGGCGCCGCAGATTGCGCCGCCGGCAACGGCCCCGCAGCCCGTTGCACCGGCCGGTGCGCCGCGAGGCGTTCCAGCCCGCGCGGCACCCCCCAATCCGGGACCGAACGACCGGCCGAACTAGGGGTTGAAAGGCGAACCCGCGACGGCGCCGCGGCGCAAGGTCGCGCGGGCGCCGACGCCAATCCGCGTCGGTACAGGGTTCGCGGCTTGTCTACGTAGTGAGCCGTCAGTTCGTGATCAACGCCAACCGTCGTCCATCCTCGAACGTCTTCACTCGATCGCCGTCGCGAAACTCCGGCTTGTTGCTGTACGTGTAGCTGCGCGTCGTGCCGTTGTCCATCTTGACCGACACGCTCCAGTACGTTTGCTTCTTCTTGTTCTTCTCGACCTCGTTGCCGGCGTAAGCACCCGCGCCGGCGCCGACGATGGTCGCCGCCGTGTTGCCGCGGCCGCTGCCGATCTGATGGCCGAGCAGGCCGCCCAGGACGCCGCCCGCCACGGCGCCGACGCCCGATGAGCTGCCCTTCTTCTCGACCAGCTTCACCGAACGAACGACACCGCACTCGTTGCACACGACCTTCGCGCGCGCCGGTGCCGCTGCTGCGGGTTCCGACGCCGGAGGCGCTGCAGGCGATTGCGCGCCAGCAGCTTGCGCGAACGTCAACGTCAGCGCGAACGCCAGCGTCGCGGCGCGGCGATTCACGGTCCGGTTCATCGTGTTCCTCCTGTGGATGCGGTTGAAGGGTACCGGTGCGCGATCATTCTTCGCTGTCGTCGGCACGCAGCCGAGCATAGGATCCCGGTGCGGCCTCGAGCACGGGCAGCTTGCCCTTGCCGGGCACGCGCGCCGGAACTTCGCGTTCGACGTATGCGCCGACCCATTTGCGCCAGTCGGGCCACCATGAGCCTTCGTGCTGCTGCGCGCCGTCGAACCACGCGGCGGCGTCGCCGCTGACGTCGTTGTTCGTCCAGTAGCCGTACTTGTTCGCCGCAGGCGGGTTGATCATGCCCGCGATGTGACCGGAACCGGACAGCACGAACTTCGCGTCGCCCTGCATGAGACCGGTACCGGTGTACGTGGTTTTCCACGGCGCGATGTGGTCCTCGATCGCCGACACGAAATACGTCGGCACCTGCACCTTGGACAAGTCGATCGGGACGCCGTCGAGCGTGATGCCGCCGGGCTCGCGCAGCCGATTGTTCATGTACATGTTGCGCAAATAGAAGCTGTGCATCTGCGCGGGCATGCGCGTCGAATCGCAGTTCCAGTGCAGGAGGTCGAACGGGAACGGATCGCGGCCCATCAGGTAGTTGTTGATGACGAACGACCAGATCAGGTCGTTCGCCCGCAGCAGGTTGAACGTGTTCGCCATCTCGCTGCCCTCGAGATAGCCCCGTTCCGCCATTTTCTTTTCGAGCGACGCGACCTGGCTTTCGTCGATGAACACCTCGAGCTCGCCGGCCGCGGTGAAGTCGACGAGCGCCGTCATGAACGTCGCGCTTGCGATGCGTTTCTGTTTCTTCGCCGCGAGGTAACCGAGCGTTGCGGCGAGCAGCGTTCCGCCGAGGCAGTAGCCGATGACGTTCGCGTCGTCCTCGCCGGTCGCCTGCCTGATCGCGTCGAGCGCGGCGATGGGCCCTTCGAGCATGTAGTCCTCGAAGTCCTTGTGCGCGAGGCGCTCGTCGGGATTGACCCACGAGATGACGAACACCGTCATCCCCTCGTTGACGGCCCAGCGGATGAACGAGTTCTTCTCGCGCAGGTCGAGGATGTAGTACTTGTTGATCCACGGCGGCATGATCAGCAGCGGCCGCTTCCACACCTTCTTCGTCGTCGGCTCGTACTGGATCAGCTGCATCAGGTCGTTCTGAAACACGACCTGCCCCGGTGTCGTCGCGATGTTGACGCCGAGCTCGAATGCCTTCGAGTCGGTCATCGAGATCCTGAGCTGACCGTTGCCGCGCTCGATGTCGTCGAGCAGGTTGTTGAGCCCGCGCACGAGGTTCTGGCCGCCGCTCGCGACCGTTTCGCGGAACACTTCCGGATTCGTCAGCGCGAAATTCGAAGGCGCGAGCGCGTCGATGTACTGGCGCGTGAAGAAGTCGATTTTCTTCTTCGCCGGTTCCGACATGCCCTCGACGCTCGCCACCTGGTCATGCAGCCAGCGCGCGGTGATCAGGTACGACTGCTTGACGTAGTCGAACAGGAAATGCTCGTGCCAGCCCGAATCCTTGAATCGCTTGTCGCCCTTGGCCGGCTCGGCGACCGGCATCGCCGGCGCGCCCATCATGCGCAGCATCGACGATTGCCACAGGCTCATGTAGTCGCGCCACAGGCTCATCTGGCCTTCGGCGAGCCGCGCCGGGTTGGTCAGCATTTTCGCCGCGAGCTCCATGAACGCCTTGCCGAGACCGAGCTCGTCGCTCGCGACCGCGTGCTTGCCGGCGTTGCGTGCGGCGAATTCACCCATCAGCTTGGCACTCTTCTCGGCGGCCGACGCCAGCGACTCGGCGAGGGCAACCGGATCGTAAGTCGGGACGGGGGCGGATGCGGACGTTGTAGCGGGCGGCGGGGTGGACATCGACGTTTCTCGTGGGCGGCCGGGACGGCAATCCGCCATTTTACGCGGCGTAGCGAATCGCGCCGTCGGTCGCAACGCTGCGCTGTGCGCGGCCGCGCCGCCACAAGTGGTTGAGATGCGCGATCGCCTCGCCCATCGCGAAGAAACGCTGCTGCAGGTCGAGCTCGCGGCGAAACAGCACGGGGATGATTTCCGCCGCCGATTGCGGGCGCGGCGCTGCCGCCAGCGCGTGCTGCAATTCGTCGAGCCGTTCGGCGTGATGCGCGCGAAGCCGACGCACGCGCGGGGCGATGCCGCGAAACGGCGGTCCATGCGATGGCAGCACCAGCGTGTCCGCGGGGAGTGCCTCGAAACGCGCGAGTGAATCGAGGAAGCGCGCGACCGGATCGCCGTCGGGCTCACCGGGCCACACGGCGACGTTCGTGCTGATTCGCGGCAGCAGCATGTCGCCGGCGATCATCAGCGCACCGGCGGCGTCGGCGAGCGCCGCATGCTCCGGCGAGTGGCCGTAGCCGACGATCACCTGCCACGGGCGCCCACCCATCGTCACCGTGTCGCCGTCGATGAGCCGCATGAACGCGTGCGGCGCTTCCGGCACGCCGCGATGGTAGTGATTGCCGCGCGCCGCCAGCGACGCCAGGTGCTCGCCGGCCATGCCGTGACGGGCGAAGAGCGCTCGGACGTCGGCCTGGCCGAAGCCTGCCTGTCCCTCGATCAGCGCATGCGCCGCCAGGTATTCGCCCTGCGTCATCGCAATTGCGCAGTCGAAATGCGCGGCGAGCCATGCGGCATTGCCGAGATGATCCGGATGGCAGTGCGTGGCGACGATCCGACGGATCGGTCGATCCGCGAGCGTCGTCGCGAAATGCTGCTGCCAGTGCGCGCGCGTCGTCGCGTCGCCGTAACCGCAGTCGACGAGCGTGTGGCCGTCGCGCTCCTCGACGAGCCACAGGTTCACATGATTGAGCGCGAACGGCAGCGGCATTCTCAGCCAATGCACGCCCGGGGCGATTTCGAGCGTTTGTCCGGGCGCCGGGGGGCCGTCCGCCACCTCGCGCAGCGCCGGCTCCGGCGAAGAATTGGAGGTCATCCCCTATGGTATCGTGCCGCTCGGGCGCTGCCGTTTGGCGCCGATGCCGATGCCCTGCAACCCGATCGTGCGTCGCACGGTCCGCGCGACAACCCCTTCCGCGTCCGCATGCCTCAATCGAGCCGCAATGCCGCCATGCCGCCGTCGCGCGCGACGTATTCCATTTCGGAGCTCGCCCGCGAATTCGCGCTGACGACGCGCGCGATTCGCTTCTACGAGGACAGTGGCCTCATCGCGCCGAAGCGCGAGAAGCGCACCCGCGTGTACGGCGAGCGCGAGCGGGTGCGCCTGAAGCTGATCCTGCGCGGCAAGCGGCTCGGGCTGGCGCTGTCGGAGATCGGCGAGCTGCTCGACCTGTACGAAGTGCGGCGCAACGAAAAGGCGCAGCTCACCGCATTCCTCGCGCTGCTCGCCGACCGGCGCACGCGGCTCCTGCAACAGCGCGAGGACATCGAGATCGTGCTCGCCGAGATCGACGCCATCGAGCGCGACTGCCGGCGGCGGTTGCGCGCCGAGCCGAATGTCGAGCCGGATTGACGTTTACGTAAACGTCATGGAGAATGCGTCGATGCGGACGATCGGCACGAACGCCGGGCTTGCCCTGCGCGGATGCGAGCGATGATGGGCGCGTCGCCGGGCGGGTTCGTGCCGGCGTTCGCCGGCTATGCCGAGCGCGTGCGCGACAGCTTCGCGCGGCAGGGTGCCATGGCGCTGATCGGAGCTTCGATCGTCGACGTCGCCGCCGGTTATTGCAGCATCGCACTGGTGCCGCGGCCGGAGGTCGCGCAGCAGCACGGCTACGTGCATGCGGGTATTCTGGCGACGCTGGTCGATTCGGCGGGCGGCTACGCCGGCTTTACGCTGTTCCCGGAGGACAGTTCGGTCCTGACGGTCGAGTACAAGCTGAACCTGCTGGCGCCGGCTGCAGGCGAGCGGATCGTCGCCGAAGGCTTCGTGGTCAAGTCCGGCCGCACGCTGGCGATCACGCGCGGCGAAGTTCACGCCGAGCAGGCCGGCCGCCGGACGCTCGTCGCGATCATGCAGCAGACGTTGATGGTGATGAGCGGCAAGCCGGATCGATGATGCACATCCTGCCGCCGGCGGCGACGGCGGCACCCATCGTCCGGTGACCGTTTTCGCAGTGCGGAGAAGGCAAAGCCAATGGTCGACTACCCAGCCCTCAATTTCGAACTCGGTGAGACGATCGACATGCTGCGCGCGTCGGTGCAGCAGTTCGCCGCGACCGAGATCGCGCCTCGCGCCGCCGACATCGATCGCGACAACGTTTTTCCGGCCGACCTGTGGCGCAAGATGGGTGACCTGGGTCTGCTCGGCATCACCGTCGAGGAAGCCTACGGCGGTGCGGCGCTCGGTTATCTCGCGCACGTCGTCGCGATGGAGGAGATCTCCCGCGCGTCCGCGTCCGTGGGACTTTCGTACGGCGCGCACTCGAACCTCTGCGTCAACCAGATCCGCCGCAACGGCAGCGAAGCACAGAAGCAGCGCTACCTGCCGAAACTGATTTCCGGCGAGCACGTCGGCGCGCTCGCAATGAGCGAATCGGGGTCGGGCTCGGACGTCGTGTCGATGCGCCTTCGCGCGGAGCGCCGCGGTGACGACTATGTGCTGAACGGCACGAAAATGTGGATCACCAACGGACCCGATGCGAACACCCTCGTCGTCTACGCGAAGACCGACGCGCAGGCCGGCCCTCGCGGCATCACGGCATTCATCATCGAGAAGGGCATGCGCGGGTTCTCGACGGCGCAGAAGCTCGACAAGCTCGGCATGCGCGGGTCCAACACATGCGAGCTCGTGTTCGAAGACTGTGTGGTTCCGGCCGCCAACGTGCTGTCCGAGCCCGGCCGCGGCGTCAACGTGCTGATGAGCGGGCTCGACTACGAGCGTGCCGTGCTCGCCGGGGGCTCGATCGGCATCATGGCGGCGTGCATGGACGCCGTGTTGCCGTACGTTCATGAGCGGCGGCAGTTCGGTCAATCGATCGGTGAGTTCCAGTTGATGCAGGGAAAGCTTGCCGACATGTACACGACGATGAACGCATGCCGCGCGTACGTTTACGCCGTTGGACGCGCGTGCGACCGCGGCGAGACGACACGCAAGGACGCGGCCGGTGCAATCCTGTACGCCGCCGAAAAGGCGACGTGGATGGCGGGCGAGGCGATCCAGTGCCTCGGCGGAAACGGCTATATCAATGAGTTCCCGACCGGCCGGCTGTGGCGCGACGCCAAGCTCTACGAGATCGGCGCGGGAACGTCCGAGATCAGGCGGATGCTGATCGGCCGCGAGCTCTTCAACGAATCGAAGTGAACGGGACACGGGACATGGCAACGAGCAACGATCCGATCGTCATCGTCGGCGCCGCACGGACGCCGATGGGCGGATTCCAGGGCGATTTCGCATCGGTGACGGCGAGCGATCTCGGCGCCGTCGCGATCAAGGCCGCAGTCGAGCGCGCCGGCATCAAGCCCTCCGACGTCGACAAGACGATCTTCGGTTGCGTGCTGCCCGCCGGACAGGGACAGGCGCCGGCGCGGCAGGCGTCCATCAAGGCGGGATTGCCGCTCGCGACCGGCTGCACGACGGTGAACAAGATGTGCGGCTCTGCGATGGAGGCGATGATCCTCGCGCACGACGCGCTGGTCGCGAAATCGGCCGACGTCGTCGTCGCGGGCGGGATGGAGAGCATGTCGAACGCGCCGTACCTGATGCCGAAGGCGCGGTCCGGTTACCGGATGGCCCATCAGACCGTCTACGATCACATGTTTCTCGACGGGCTCGAGGATGCGTATGACAAGGGCCGGCTGATGGGCACGTTCGCCGAGGAATGCGCGACGAGCTTTGCGTTCACGCGGGAGGCGCAGGACGCATTCGCGACGGCGTCGCTTGCGCGCGCGCTCGCCGCCAACCAGGATGGCACGTTCGCATGGGAGATCGCGCCCGTAACCGTCAGCGGCAGAAAGGGCGATGTCGTCGTCGATCACGACGAGCAGCCGGCGAAGGCGTCTCCCGAAAAGATCCCCACGCTGAAGCCTGCGTTCAAAAAAGATGGCGGCACCGTCACCGCGGCCAATTCGAGCTCGATCTCGGACGGAGCGGCGGCCGTCGTCATGATGCGCCGCTCGACCGCCGAAGCGCGCGGGCTGAAGCCGCTGGCCGTGATCGTCGGCCATGCAACGCACGCGCAGGAGCCCGGCCTGTTCACGACGGCACCCGTCGGCGCGATCCGCAAGCTGTACGAGAAGACCGGCTGGACGACAAGCGACGTCGATCTGTTCGAGATCAACGAGGCCTTCGCTGTCGTGACGATGGCTGCGATGAAGGAGCACGGAATCGCCCACGACAAGGTCAACGTGCATGGCGGCGCTTGCGCGCTCGGCCATCCGATCGGTGCATCGGGTGCGCGGATCGTCGTGTCGCTTCTCGGCGCGTTGCGCAAGCAGCACAAGAGCCGCGGTGTCGCAGCGCTGTGCATCGGCGGCGGCGAGGCGACGGCGCTGGCGATCGAACGGGTTTGATTCGTGCCTGACGCCGCAAGCGTGGGGGGAGCATGATTCGCGGCGAAGGGCCGCCCCGAGCCGCGAATTCCGCCCCCTGCGGGGGCAGCGCGGCGACAGCCGCAAGCGTGGGGGGACCATGATCCCGCTCGATACGTGGCTCCTCTTCTGCCTCGCGTGCGCGGCGCTTGCCGCGACGCCGGGGCCGAACATGCTGTTTCTCGTGTCGCGCACGTTGGCGCAGGGCCGCGGGGCGGGCTTCGTGTCGCTCGCCGGCACATCGAGCGGATTCGCGCTCCATGCGCTCGCGGCGGCGTTCGGCCTGTCGGCGCTGCTCGCCGCGGTTCCGCTGGCGTTCGACGTCGTGAAATGGGCTGGCGCGATCTACCTCGCGTGGCTCGCGATTCAGATGTGGCGTACGAGCGACGAGCCCGAAGCGGCGGTCGCTGCGCCGCGTGCAACCCGGCGCGCGATGTATCGGCAAGGGTTGCTCACCGCCGTGCTGAATCCGAAGGTCGCCGTGTTCCAGTTGGCGCTCTTTCCCCAGTTCGTCGACCCCGCGCGCGGCAGCGTGCTGCTGCAAAGCCTCGTGCTCGCGATCACCCAGCTCGTCATCGTCGTCGCCGGCGATTCGGCGTGCGTCTTCGCGGCCACCGGTGCCCGGCGCTGGTTCGGTGCACGCCCGGGCTGGGAGCGCTGGTCGAAGCGTGCACTCGCCGGCGTGTTCGGCGCGCTCGCGGCGCGCCTCGCGTTCCAGTCGAGAAGCTAAGGGCCTGGCGAACAGGTCCCGCGCCAAATGCTCCTTTCCCCCGAGCAGCAGCAGATCCGTGACACGCTGCGCGAGTTCGCGCGCGACGAGCTCGCGCCGAACGCCGCCGCGTGGGATCGCGACCACACATTCCCGCGCGACGCATTGCGCGCGCTCGGCGCGCTCGGCGTGCTCGGCATCGTCGTGCCCGAGACGTGGGGCGGTGCCGGGCTCGACTACGTGAGTCTTGCCGTCGCGCTCGAGGAGATCGCTGCCGGCGACGGCGCGACGTCGACGATCGTCAGCGTGCAGAACTCGGTCGTCTGCGGTCCGATCAATGCCTTCGGATCCGATGCGCAGAAGACACGCTATCTGCCCTCGCTCGCCGGCGGCGAGCAACTCGGCTGTTTCTGCCTGACCGAGCCGCAGACCGGTTCCGATGCGAGCGCGATCGCGACGCGTGCAGATCGTCGAGGCGATTCGTATGTGCTGAACGGCGTCAAGCAGTTCATCACGACCGGCGCCAACGCCGACGTGGCGATCGTGTTCGCACTGACGGACAAGGCCGCCGGGAAAAAGGGTATGTCGGCGTTCATCGTCGATGTGAAAACGCCGGGATTCGTCGTCGCTCGCATCGAGGAGAAGCTCGGCCAGCGCGCATCAGACACGGCGCAGATCGTGTTCGAGAACTGCGCCGTGCCCGCGGCGAATCTGCTGGGTCGCGAGGGCGACGGTTACCGGATCGCGCTCGCGAACCTCGAGGGTGGGCGCATCGGCATCGCCGCGCAGGCGGTCGGCATGGCGCGCGCGGCGTTCGAGGCAGCGCTTGGCTACGCCCGCGAGCGGCAGGCGTTCGGCAAGCCGATCGCCGAGCATCAGGCCGTCAACTTCCGCCTTGCCGACATGGCGACGAAGATCGACGTCGCACGGCAGATGGTGTGGCACGCGGCCGCGCTGCGCGACGCCGGCGAGCCGTGTCTGAAGGAAGCGTCGATGGCGAAGCTGTTTGCGTCCGAGATGGCGGAAACGGTGGCGTCCGACGCGATCCAGATCCACGGTGGCTACGGATATGTCGCCGATTTTCCGGTCGAGCGGATTTATCGCGACGTCCGCGTCTGCCAGATCTACGAGGGCACGAGCGACATCCAGCGGATGGTCATCGGGCGGGCACTTCTGGGATGAGCGCGGCGGGCGAAGCCGAGGCCCGAAGGGGGCGGCGCCGCGCGATTCCGTCGAGGCCGACAGCGTGTTGTATGCACAAATCGTCGTGGGTGGAGGCCGGGGGATGAGCGCGGCGGGCGAAGCCGAGGCCCGAAGGGGGCGGCGCCGCGCGATTCCGTCGAGGCCGACAGCGTGTTGTATGCACAAATCGTCGTGGGTGGAGGCCGGGGGATGAGCGCGGCGGGCGAAGCCGAGGACAGCGGGGGCGGCCCCGCGTGGGCGAGCGCTTTTCGCGCCGCGTCACGTTCGACGCCACGTCGATCCGCACGTTCGCCACACTGTGCGGCGATCACAATCCGATGCATCACGATGCCGTCGCCGCGGCGAGCGGTCCGTTCGGCGCGCTGATCGCCAGCGGTCCCCACGTCGTCGCGCTGATGATGGGCCTCGATGCGACATTCCTGTCGAAACGTGGCGATGCGCTCGGCCTCGGCTTCGAGTTTCGGTTCGACAAGGCGGTGCGCGAGGACGCCGAGTTGACGCTCGAGTGGACTGTGACCGCCGTCACGCACAAGGCGTCGCTCGCCGGACACGTCGTCAGCGTCGAAGGACGCGCCCTGGACGACGCCGGCATCGTCTACGTCAGCGCAACGGGCCGCAACCTTCTCCGCGAACGGCACGACTCATGACTACTCCGCTGCAATTCCATTTCGATTTTTCGTCGCCGTACGGCTACCTCGCTGCGGAGCGCATAGAGGCGCTCGCCACGAAACACGAGCGCGGCGTCGAGTGGCGGCCGATGCTGCTCGGCGCCGTGTTCAAGATCACGGGAACGCAACCGCTCACGTTCGTGCCGCTGAAGGGCGATTACACGCGACGCGACCTGCCGCGTACCGCCCGCTTTCATGGCATCGAGTTTCGGATGCCGTCGAAGTTTCCGATCGCCACCCAGGCGGCGGCGCGCATCGTCGTCTGGCAGCGCGGTGTCGACGCCCGACGCTGCGCACCGCTCGTCAGGGCGCTCTATCGCGCGTTCTTCGTCGCCGACCGTGACATTTCCGATCCGGACATCGCCGCCGAGGTGGCCGCCGAAGCGGGCGTCGATCGCAGTGCCGCGCGTGCGGCGGTGGACGACGTCGCGATCAAGGACACGCTGAAACGCGACGTCGAGGCAGCGATCGCCGCTGGCGTGTTCGGCTCGCCGTTCGTCGTCGTCGACGGCGAGCCGTTCTGGGGGCTCGATCGCTTCGAGCAGATCGACCGCTGGCTTGCGACGGGCGGGTTCTGACATGGCCGAATTCGTGCTCCATTGCTTCGCCCAATCGGGCAACGCGTACAAGCCTGCATTGATGCTCGAGCTTGCGGGTGCCGACTGGACGCCGCGGTTCGTCGACTTCTTCGGCGGCGAAACGCGGACGCCGGCCTATCGCGCGATCAACGTGATGGGCGAAGTGCCGGTGCTCGAGCATTCGGGACAGCGGCTGTCGCAGTCCGGCGTCATTCTCGACTATCTCGCCAACGTGCTCGGCAAGTTCGGTCCGCGCGACGACGCCGAGCGGCGCGACGTGCTGCGCTGGATCCTGTTCGACAACCACAAGCTGACGAGCTACACGGCGACTTATCGCTTCATGCGGACGTTCGTGCCGAATCCCGACGCCGCCGTGCTCGCGGAGTTTCGCAAGCGTGCAGAAACGGCATGGGGAATTCTCGACGCGCATCTCGCCGGGCGTCGCTTTGTCGTCGCCGAGCGGCTGACGATCGCCGATCTCTCCTTGTGCGGGTACCTGTTCTGGCCCGAGGAGATCGGCGTCGACTGGGATCGCCATCCGAACTTGCGTGACTGGCTTGCGCGGATTCGCGACACGCCGGGCTGGGTGCATCCGTACGCACTGATGCCCGGACATCCGCGGCCCGCCGCGCAATGACCGTTGTCGCCGCACCCGGTTGCCGACGGGAATCGTCGCACTCGATCGCACGGAGCCGCCGATGACCGGCATTCACGACGTCGCGCTGTTCATCGCCGCGGGCCTGCTCCTGAACCTGACACCCGGCCCGGACATGGCGTACATCGCCGCCCGCAGCGTTGCCGGCGGGTTCCGCGAAGGCACCGCCGCAGTGTTCGGCATCACGGCAGGATGCGTCGTTCACACGATCGCCGCGGCGGTCGGGCTCTCCGCGTTGCTGGCAACGTCGGCGACAGCGTTCGAGATCGTCAAATGGGCGGGCGCGCTCTATCTGCTTTATGCCGGCATCCGGCTGCTCGCCGCCGGAACGCGATCTGGCGCGTCGTCGCAGCGCGACGATGCGCAACCTTCGGCACGCGACGCCGGCGCCCTCGCGTCGTCGGTTCGCGCGACACCGTGGCGGATCTTTCGCGAGGCGCTGCTGATCAACGTATTGAATCCAAAGGTCGCGCTGTTCTTCCTCGCGTTCCTGCCGCAATTCATCGCGATCGACGCACCCGACAAGGCCCTCGCCTTCGTGCTGCTCGGCACGCTGTTCAATTTCGACAGCCTGTTCGTCAACCTGCCTGTCGCCTGGCTCGCGAGCCATGCCGGCCGCCGCTGGCGTCATCGGGCACGCGCGATGCAGTGGATGCGCCGTGTTGCCGGTGGGCTGTTCGTGTTGCTGGCCGTGCGCCTCGCGGCGCTGTCGCGCGACTGATCGCGCGCAATTTCACGTTGCCTCGAAGACCGGAGCCGCGATGCCGACGCTCGAATCGAAAGTGAATCCGCGCGATCCGACGTTCGCGCGCAATCGCGACGCGATGGCGGCGCTCGTCGCGGACATGCGCGAGCGGATCGCCAAAATCGAGCTCGGCGGCGGCGAAGCGTCCCGGGCGCGACACGTTGGACGCGGCAAGCTGCTGCCGCGCGAGCGCGTGCGCACGCTGATCGATCCCGGCAGTCCGTTCCTCGAGCTGTCGCAGTTCGCCGCCTATGGCATGTACGACGACAACATCGCCGGCGCGGGGCTGATCACCGGCATCGGGCGCGTCTCGGGCCGCGAATGCATGATCGTCTGCAACGACGCGACGGTGAAGGGCGGCACGTACTTTCCGATGACCGTGAAAAAGCACGTTCGTGCCCAGGAGATCGCGCGGCAGAACGGACTGCCGTGCATCTATCTCGTCGACTCCGGCGGCGCCAATCTGCCGACGCATACCGATGTGTTCCCCGACAAGGAGCACTTCGGCCGGATCTTCTACAACCAGGCGACGCTGTCCGCTGCGGGCATCGCACAGATCGCCGTCGTCATGGGCTCGTGCACAGCGGGCGGCGCGTACGTTCCGGCGATGTGCGACGAATCGATCATCGTTCGCGGCCAGGGAACGATCTTCCTCGCCGGACCGCCACTCGTGAAGGCGGCAACGGGCGAGATCGTCACGGCGGAAGAGCTCGGCGGCGCCGACGTGCATACGCGCATCTCCGGCGTTGCCGATCATTACGCGCAGAACGACCACCACGCGCTCGCGATCGCGCGGCGCATCGTCAGCAATCTCAATACGCGCAAGACGGCCGCGCTGGATCTGTCGGAACCGGTTGCGCCGCGCTACGCAGCCGAGGAAATCTACGGCGTAATCAACGCGGACATCCGCAAGCCGTACGACGTGCGCGAGGTGATCGCTCGCATTGTCGACGACTCGAATCTCGACGAGTTCAAGGCCCGGTACGGAACCACGCTCGTCACGGGTTTCGCGCGGATCTGGGGATATCCGGTCGGCATCATCGCCAACAACGGTGTCCTCTATTCGGAATCGGCGCTGAAGGGCGCGCATTTCATCGAGCTCTGCGCACAGCGCGGCATTCCGCTTGTGTTCCTGCAGAACATCACCGGTTTCATGGTCGGCAAGAAATACGAGGCGGGCGGCATTGCCCGCGACGGCGCGAAGATGGTAACGGCCGTTTCGTGTGCGCAGGTGCCGAAGTTCACGATGATCATCGGCGGCAGCTACGGCGCCGGCAACTACGGGATGTGCGGACGCGCGTTCAATCCGCGCTTCCTGTGGATGTGGCCCAATGCGCGGATATCGGTGATGGGCGGCGAGCAGGCGGCGACCGTGCTCGCGACCGTCCGCCGCGACGGCGTCGAAGCACGCGGCGACTCGTGGAGCGCCGAAGACGAGGAAGCGTTCAAGGCGCGGATCCGCACGCAGTACGAGCGCGAAGGCCATCCCTATTTCGCGAGCGCTCGCCTCTGGGACGATGGCGTCATCGACCCGGCGGATACGCGGCGCACGCTGGCGATGGCGATTTCGGCGTCGCTCAACCAGCCCATCGAGCCCACGCGATTCGGCGTGTTCCGCATGTGATGACCGTTCACGACACGCCGGAGCGGACGCTCCTGCGCGACCAGGTCACCCGCTTCGTCGCGCACGACGTCGAGCCCTACGGCGATGCGTGGGAGCGCGAAGGCTGCGTGCCGCGCGGTGTGCTGCGCCGGATGGGCGAGCTTGGCTGGCTCGGCCTGATGGTGCCCGACGCGTATGGCGGTGCGGATCTCGACGCGCTGACCAATTTCGCGTTCGCCGAGGCGTTGTCGCAGTCGACGTACGGCGGCTTCATCGTCACCGTGCTGGTGCATACGGACATGGCATCGCCGCATCTCGTCAACGCGGGCACCGACGAGCAGAAGTCGCGTTGGCTGCCGGGGATCATCAGCGGCGCCACGCTGACGGCGGTTGCCGTGACCGAGGCGGGCGCCGGCTCCGACGTTGCAGGCGTTCGCACGACGGCACGCCGTGACGGCGATTCGTTCGTGCTCGATGGCAGCAAGCTGTTCATCACCAACGGCGTGAACGCGGACCTCTATTTCGTGGCGGCACGCACGGCGCCGCTGGAGACGAGGTCGCGCGGCGTGTCGGTGTTCATCGTCGAGAAGGGTACGCCGGGATTTCGCGTCGGACAGGTGCTCGACAAGGCGGGCTGGCGCTCGTCGGATACGGCCGAGCTCGTGTTCGAGGGCTGCCGGATTCCCGCAACGCAAATGCTCGGAGCCGAGAATCACGGGTTTCGCGCGCTGATGCAGAACTTCCAGCGCGAGCGTCTCGCATTGGCGGCGATGGCGATCGGCAACGCGCAACGGGCGCTGACCGCGGCACTCGAGCACGTGCGCGAGCGTCGCGCGTTCGGCGGCGTGCTCTGGGACCGCGAGGCGATCCGGCAGAAGCTCGCGAGCCTCGACGCGCGCCGGCAGGCGGTGCGCGCGTTTGCGTGGCACTGCGCATGGCTCGTCGCGCACGGTCACGACGGCGTGTGCGAGATCTCGCAGCTGAAGGCGCTGGCCGGCGAGCTCGCCAACGACGTCGCCTACGGGTGCCAGCAGTGCTTCGGCGGGATGGGCTATATTCGCGAGACGGCCATCGAACGGCTGTGGCGCGACGCGCGCATCCTGTCGATCGGCGGCGGCGCGACCGAAGTGATGCTCGAGGAAGCCGCGAAACGCCTATGACATCGAGCGATCCCCATGCCTGAGCAACCCCGTGACGGCGGACCCCCCGGGGCCCCGTGCGAGCTCGCCGTCCAGGACGGCGTGGCGACGGTGACGCTGAACCGTCCGGAGATCCACAACGCGTTCGACGAAGCGCTGATCGCGAAGCTGACCGAAACGTTCGTGGCGCTCGACGACGACGGCGACGTTCGCATCGTCGTGCTCGCGGGCGCGGGCCGCAGCTTCTGCGCCGGCGCCGACCTGAACTGGATGAAGCGGATGGCCGCGTTCGGCCAGGACGAAAACCTGCGCGATGCGACGGCGCTGGCCGCGATGCTCCGGGCGCTCTATGCGCTGTCGAAGCCTACGATCGCCCGCGTGCACGGCGCCGCGTACGGCGGCGGCGTGGGCCTGATCGCCGCATGCGACATCGCGGTTGCCGTGCCGGAAGCGACGTTCGCGTTGACGGAGGCCAAGCTGGGACTCATTCCGGCGACGATCGGGCCGTACGTCATCGAAGCGATCGGTGCACGCCAGGCGCGCCGCTATTTCCTGACGGCCGAGCGCTTCGGTGCCGCCGAGGCCTTGCGCATCGGGCTCGTGCACGAGGTCGCTGCGTTGCCGCAACTCGACACGCGCATCGGCGATCTTGTCGGCGCATTGCGTGTCGCGGGGCCGTCGGCGCAGCTCGAGTGCAAGGCGCTGATCCGCGGGGTTGCGCACCGTCCGATCGACGCCGACGTCATCAGCGGCACCGCGGGCCACATTGCCGCGGTGCGTGCGTCGCCGGAAGGCAAGGAAGGCGTCGCAGCGTTCCTCGGCAAGCGCCGCCCGGCGTGGCTCAACGACGCGAAGGAGTAACGACAATGGAATCGCTCGCGCGTTTCGACACGTGGCAGCTCGTCGCACTGGCGGCGTCGCTCGGCATCGCGAGCGGACTGCGTCTGTACGCGGTGCTGTTCATCGTCGGCGCGGCCGGTTATCTCGGGTGGATCGACCTGCCGTCCGGACTCGCGATACTCGCGCATCCGCTGGTGCTCGCAGCGTCGGGCTTCATGTGCTTCGTCGAGTTCTTCGCCGACAAGATTCCCGGTGTCGATTCGCTGTGGGACGTCGTGCATACGCTCATTCGCATTCCGGCCGGTGCAGCACTTGCAGCGGGCGTGTTCGGCGACTCGTCGTCGGCGATGATGCTGACGGCGGCGATTCTCGGCGGCACGCTCGCCGCCGGCAGCCATTTCACGAAGGCCGGCAGTCGCGCCGTGATCAACACGTCGCCCGAGCCATTCTCGAACTGGACCGCGTCGCTGACGGAGGATCTGGCCGTCGGTGGTCTATTGTGGCTCGCCGTTGTCCATCCGCTGGCGGCAGGTGTGGTCGTGCTCGCGATCATCGCGCTGATGCTCTGGCTGTTGCCGAAAGCGTGGCGCGCAGCACGACGGCTCGTCACGCGTCTTTTCGGCGCCTTCGACGGCGACCGGCCCCGCCTGCACGACCAGCGTCGATGAACGGCGCGACGGCCCGCCTGATGTTCGACAAGATCCTCATTGCCAACCGCGGCGAGATCGCGTGTCGCGTCGCCGCGACGGCACGCCGGCTCGGCATCCGCACGGTCGCCGTGTACAGCGACGTCGATGCGCAGAGCCTGCACGTCGCCGTCTGCGACGAAGCGATTCGCATCGGCGCGGCGGCGCCGCGCGCAAGCTACCTGAACGGTGCGGCAATCCTGGACGCGGCGAAGCGCTCCGGCGCGCAGGCGATCCACCCCGGCTACGGATTCCTGTCCGAAAACGAGACGTTCGCCGCCGACTGTGCGCGTGCGGGCGTCGTGTTCATCGGTCCGCCACCCGCTGCGATCGCCGCGATGGGATCGAAGTCCGCGGCGAAGACGATCATGGCGCGTGCAGGCGTGCCGGTAGTGCCGGGCTATCACGACGACGATCAGGATCCGGCGCTGCTGGCGCGCGAAGCGGCGCGCATCGGCTTTCCGGTGCTGATCAAGGCGACGGCCGGCGGTGGCGGCAAGGGGATGAAGGTTGCCGCCAGCGCCGCCGAGTTCGCCAGTGCGCTCGCCTCGGCGCAACGCGAGGCGAAGGCATCCTTCGGCGACGACCGGATGCTCGTCGAGCGCTACCTGCGCGCGCCGCGGCACATCGAGATCCAGGTCTTCGCCGATACGCACGGCAACGTCGTTCACCTGTTCGAGCGCGACTGCTCCGTGCAGCGACGGCACCAGAAAGTGCTCGAGGAAGCACCGGCACCGGGGATGGACGCCGAGCGCCGACGGGCGATGGGCGACGCCGCCACGGCGGCCGCCAAAGCGATCGGTTACGTCGGCGCAGGGACCGTCGAGTTCATCGCCGAGCAGGACGGCACGTTCTATTTCATGGAAATGAACACCCGTCTGCAAGTCGAGCACCCGGTCACCGAGATGATCACCGGCCTCGATCTCGTCGAATGGCAGCTCCGTGTCGCCGCCGGGGAGCCGCTTCCGGCCGCGCAATCGGCGCTGGCGATCCACGGCCACGCGATCGAGGCGCGCATCTACGCGGAGGATCCCGATCGAGGCTTCCTGCCGTCGATCGGCAGGATTTCGCACTGGCGGATGCCGGTCGCGGGCAACGGCGTGCGCGTGGACACGGGTTTTCGCGAAGGCGACGACGTCAGCCCGTTCTACGATCCGCTGCTCGCGAAAGTGATCGCGTGGGGCGAAGACCGCGCGCGTGCGCGCGCCGCGCTGCTGCGTGCGCTCGACCAGTGCGAAGTGACCGGCGTCACCACGAACGTCGCGTTCCTCGAGCGTGTCGTCGCACACCACGCATTCGCTTCCGGACGCCTCGACACGGGACTGATCGACACGCATCGCGACGCGCTGCTTGCGCCGGCCAGTGCTGCGCCGGATCGCGCGTGGATCGCCGCTGCGCTCTCCGAATATCAGGCGATCGAGTGCGCTGCCCGCGCGTCGTCCGCCGGTGCTGCCGATCCGTATTCGCCATGGCACGCTGCCGATGCGTGGTGGAACGGCACGGCGACGCACCGGATCGCCATCACGCTCGCCGACGCATCGGGGCAGCGTACGGTGAGCGTCAAGCCGAATGACGACGGGTCCGTCACGCTCGGCGGCGACGTCGAGGCGCGGACGGTGCGCGCCGACACGCGCGACGGGCGGCTGTTCGTCGCGGCGCAACGCGGCGGTGCGCCCGATGTCGAGGCGAGCTTCGCCGCGAGCGTGGTCCGCGACGGTAACGTGCTGCACGTTTTCTCGCCGGCTGCGCGCGCGCGCCTGTCGCGCGTCGACCCGCTTGCGCACGCCGACGATGAAGCGGGTCATCCGGGTCACCTTGCCGCACCGATGTCGGGAACCGTGGTCGCCGTCATGGTGAAACCGGGCGATTCGGTCGAAAAAGGTGCTCCGCTTGTCGTGCTCGAGGCGATGAAAATGGAACACACGATCGCCGCACCCGCGGCCGGCGTTGTCGTGGCGGTGAACTACGGCGTCGGCGATCGTGTCGCCGAAGGCGCCGACCTCGTCGACGTCGAGGATCCTGCGGCCGCCAGGGACGAGGCGCGATGAACGTTCGCCCGGAACTGCCGCACGCCGTCCGATTGTGCGAAGTCGGGCCGCGCGACGGCTTGCAGAACGAGAAAGCGATGGTGCCCACCGACGTCAAGGTCGCGCTGATCGACATGCTGACCGACGCGGGCCTGCCGGCAATCGAAGCGACGTCGTTCGTGTCGCCCAAATGGGTGCCGCAGATGGCCGACGCCGCCGACGTAATGGCGCGCATTGCGCGCAAGCCCGGCGTGCGCTACCCGGTGCTGACGCCGAACCTGAAAGGCTTCGACGCGGCGCTCGCGGCAGGTGCCGACGAAGTGGCCGTGTTCGTCGCCGCGACCGAATCGTTCTCGAAGCGCAACATCAACTGCTCGATCGCCGAAAGCCTGGAGCGTGCGCGGCCGGTGTTCGAGGCGGCGCGCGAAGCCGGTGTGCGCGTTCGCGGCTACATCTCGGTCGTGCTCGGCTGCCCCTACGAAGGCGATGTCGATCCGGCGGCCGTCGCCGAGATCGCCGCTGCGCTCCATGCGCTGGGCGCCTACGAAGTTTCGCTTGGCGACACGATCGGCACCGGCACTGCCGGCAAGACGCAGGTGCTGCTGCGACGCGTAGCGGAGCGCGTGCCGATCGCCGCACTTGCCGGTCATTTCCACGACACGTACGGACAGGCGCTCGCGAACATCTACGCGTCGCTCGAAGTCGGCGTGGCGACGTTCGACTGCTCGGTGGCCGGACTCGGCGGCTGCCCGTATGCGAAGGGTGCCACCGGCAATGTCGCGACCGAAGACGTCGTCTATCTGCTCGACGGACTCGGTATCGAGACCGGCGTGGACATGACGAAGCTGCGTAGCGCGGGCCGCTTCATTTCGGACCATCTGCAGCGGCCGAGCATGTCGCGCGTCGCACGCGCGCTCGATGCGCGATCCGCCGCCGACTGACCCGACGATGCGCCATGCGGGCGCCCGGCACGCGGGCGGCACGTGAGCATGCCGGCCGTCTGGAATGCCCCGGTTGCATCGCCGTGCATCAGCGTCTGCCGGATGGATGACGTAACGGGCCTTTGCGTCGGCTGCCTGCGAACGCTCGACGAGATCGCCGCGTGGGGCGCGCTCGACGACGCTGCGCGGCGGCGCGTGTGGCAGGCGATCGCCACGCGCCGGGATCGGGTCGATCCGCAACGCTGCGCGCCCGACATCGACGCCTAGCCGGCGCGGTTCAGCGAATGCGCGACCCACGTGCTATGGCGCTTCGTAGCGGCACACGGCCCGCGGCGCGGCAAAGACCTGCCGGGTGATCCTCTTGTCGCGTTGAACGCGATTCACCGTGGACGTGAACCGCATCGTCCCGTCGTAGGCCACGGTGAACTCCGCCGTGCCGAACGTCGTCACGGTGACGCCACCGGGCGCTCCGAGCGGTGGGAAAGGCACGGTGTTGAACGCAGGTCCGCGCGTGCGCAGCAGCGCGCCCTTGAACGTGCCCGTTTGGCTGTCGAGTTCAGCGGTCGTCGACAGCCACAACGGCCGCCGGTCGCGATCGTAGGTGAACCACGTCGCGAAGAACACCGGTCGCCCGTCCGCGCGCGCCTGGTCGGCGATCGCGATGCCCCAACCGGCCTCTGACGCCGCCGGCGATGCCCACCACAGGTCGGTAGCGTTGGTCGTGCGCGACACGTCGAAATTCGGTTCGAACGGACAATCGTGCGCGACGGTCCCGAAGATCTCGCGCGTGATGGATTTCGTCTGCGTCGTACCGCCGACGGTGTACGCGAACGTGCCGTGGCGCGAGTCGGCGAACGTCAGCGTCGTCTCGCCTACGCGTGTCGCCGTTGCGCCGCCGACGGTGCCGAGCGGCGGAAACGGTGTGGTGTCGTACGGTGGACCGGTGGTTTCGAAGAGATCGCCCTGGTAGCTGCCATCGGCGAGCCGGCGCGCAGTTGCCGCGAGCCACCACGCGCGGCCTGCAACGTCGTACGTGAACCAGACGACGAACAGCGCGTCGCCCTGATGCGCGATGCTGAGTCCCCACCCCGATTCCGATCCCGCCGGCGCGTTCCACCACAGTCCCTGATAACTGTGCGGCGGCGTCGGCGCGGCCAGGACTTCGAACGGCTCATCGGACGCCGGCAGCGGCGTACCGTGATAGGTGCCCTCCGCATGCACGGTGTAGAGGCCGGGTTCGCGCGGGCCGATGTCGATGTCGAGGCCGAGCGGCGGGCTCACGCCGCAAATCATCGGCGGAATCGACTCGACGGCGTAGCGCACCGTGATCGTAGTACCCGACGTCGACAGCTCGAGGATCCGCGCTTCGTCGTAGCACGCTCCGCCGGGCAGGAACTTCGTGAATCGAAGCGGATTGCCGGCATAGGACGGATTCGGCGTCACCATGCTGGCGACGCCTGCGCGCACGTCCGTGGCAAGGCACGCCAGCACGGCGAAGGCCGCGCCGATGGACGAACGCAATGGATGGCTGCGGAACATTGGGCGTCAAGGGTCGGGCCGTCGTTCGACGACGACCGAGAGTATAGACATCGAGCGCAAACGCGCGAACGCGTCCGTCCCGGCACTAGAATTGCACCTGCCGTCGCCGGGACGGGGCCTTAGGTTCGCCGCCACAACGACTTCCTCGGGAGAACGATCGCGATGATCGCCGACTGGTACTTCGATTTCGTGTCGCCGTTTTCCTACCTGCAGTGCGAGCGCCTGCAGTCGCACGCGGCATCGATACGACCGCACCCGGTGGTGTTCGCCGCGATACTCGATGCGAACGGCCAGAAGGGCCCGGCGGAAATCGTCGCGAAGCGTGTCTTCACGTATCGGTTCGTTGTCTGGCAGGCCAAGGCGCTTGGGATACCGTTCAAGTTTCCGCACGCGCACCCGTTCAGCCCGATCCCTCTTTTGCGCCTCGCGATCGCCTGCGATTGCCGGCTCGATGCGATCACGCGGATCTTCCGCTTCGTCTGGCGCGACGGGCGATTGCCGGACCTGCCGATCGAATGGGCCGAGCTCGCCCACGAACTCGGCCTGCCGGATGCCGACGCGCGCATCAATGACCCCGCGGTCAAGGATGCGCTGCGGCGCGAAACCGATGCGGCCATCGCGAGAGGCGTGTTCGGCGTGCCGACGATCGCGGCGGGCAACGAGCTTTTCTGGGGCGCGGACGCGACGGACATGGCGCTCGCGTACATGCGTGCCGGTGGGCGCTATGACGATCCCGAATATCTGCGCGTGGCCGAATTGCCCGCGGCCGCCGTTCGCGGCGCGGCGAAGCCGTCCAGGCGCGCCTGACCGACTGGAAGCTCAGCGCGCAAGGACCGCCCCCGAAGCGACCAGCGCGTCGATCGCGGCGTCTGCATAGCCGGCTTCGCGAAGCACGTCGCGCGTGTGCTCGCCGTGTTCCGGCGCATCGCGCGTCACCGCGAATGCCGGCGGGGCGAGCTTGAACGGTGGTGCATATTGCCGCGAACCATCAGGCCGGCGGATCACCATTGCGCGGGCGGCGAACTGCGCGTCCGCGAGCGCCTCGTCGAACGTCAGCACCGGCGTCACGCAGCAATCGACCGCCGCGAAACGCGCGCACCAGTCGGCGAGCGTCGCGCTGCCGAAGATTGCCGCCAGTGTCTCGCGGACCGCGTCACCCTCGAGACCCGTGGCGAACTGGCCGGGCACGAGATCCGGTCGTTCGAGCGTTGCGCACAGCGCATTCCAGAACTTCGTTTCGAGTGCGCCGATGGCGAGCCAGCGCCCGTCGCGCGTCGGATAGACGCCATAGCACGGCACGCCACCCGTCAGGAGATCCTCGCCGCGCGGCGCGACCGTGCCGTGGTCCTCCAGCGCGCCGAGCAGGAAGATCTGGTGCGCGAGGACGGCGTCCGCCATCGCGATGTCGATGAAGCGGCTGCGACCGCTGCGCGTTGCGCCGTACAGCGCAGCGAGGATGCCGATCGCCGCACTCGCGGCGCCGCCGAGCAGGTCCGCGATCTGCAGGTTCGCAAGCGCAGGTGAGCCGCCGCGCTCGCCCGTGCAGTCGAGCGCCCCGGTGTAACCGAGGTAGTTGATGTCGTGTCCGGCAAAGCTCGCGCGCGGTCCGGTCTGGCCGTACCCCGAGAGCGCGCAGTAGACGACCTTCGGATTGACGGCGCGCACGGTTTCGTAATCGGCGCGCAGTGCCGCGACGACGCCCGGACGAAATCCTTCGATGATCACGTCGGCGTTGCGGGCCAGTGCCATGAACGCCGCGTGCCCGTCGGCGGACTTCAAGTCGACGGCCACGGAACGCTTGTTGCGGTTGATCGCGTTGAACCACGCGGTGGCGCGATCCGGTGCGCCACGGGCGCGCAGCGCGAGCGTCCGCGCGTAGTCGCCCGCACCGGTATCCTCGACCTTGACGACGTCGGCGCCGAGGTCGGCGAGGTAGAGCGTGCACATGGGCCCCGGCAACAGGCGCGTCAGGTCGAGCACGCGAACGCCGGCGAGCGGTGGCTCGACACCGGCAGCCGACGCGTCGCTCACCCGACGTCGCCGGGAATGCCGAGTTCGCGCTTGATCGCGGCGGCGGTGGCGAGTGCGTCGTCGAGCGTTGCGCCGAGACACGTGACGTGACCCATCTTGCGGCCCCGCCGCGGCTCGCGCTTGCCGTACAGATGCAGCTTGGCAAGCGGGTGGGCGAGCACGCGCGTCCAGTCGGGCTCGCGCGGTTCTGGACCGCCGCTTTCGAACCAGATGTCGCCGAGCACGTTCAACATCACCGCGGGCGTGTGCTGCGACGTGTCGCCCATGGGCAGGGCCGCGAGGATTCGCGCCTGCTGCTCGAATTGCGACGTCACGCACGCGTCGATCGTGTAGTGGCCGCTGTTGTGCGGTCGCGGCGCGATCTCGTTGACGAGGAGCCGGTCGTCGGATGCGACGAACAGTTCGACGCACAGCACGCCGCGATATTCGAGCGACGCGGCGATCGCTGCCGCCGTCGCGCGCGCTTCGTTGGCCAGCGGCGCGCCGATGCGCGCCGGCAGGATCGAGACGTCGAGGATGCCGCCGCGATGGCGATTCTCGGCGACCGGCCACGACACCACGTTGCCGTCGTCGTCGCGGGCCACGATCACCGACAGTTCCGCCGCGAGGTCGATCATCTGCTCGAGCACGGCAGGTCCCTGCATCGCGTCGACCGCGGCGATAACGTCGTCGCGCGTCTTCACGCGCACCTGGCCCTTGCCGTCGTAACCGAAACGCGCACTCTTGACGATGCCAGGCAGCAGCGCTTCGTCGACCCCCGCGGCGTCGGCGGCGTTGCGCAGCACGGCGAACGGCGCAACGGCGAAGCCATTGCCGGCGAGGAACGTCTTCTCGCTGATGCGGTCTTGCGCGATCGCCACGCTTGCCGCGCCGGGTGTCACGCGCAACTCGCGCGCCAGGAATTCCAGCGCCGCCGCCGGCACGTTCTCGAACTCGGTCGTCGCGGCCACGCACAGCGCACGCAGCGCCGCAAGCGAAGGCGGATCGAGATAGTCCGCGGCGAGATGCCGGTCCGCGACGCTGCCGGCGGGGCTGTCGGTCGCAGGGTCGAGCACGAGCACGCGAAAGCCGAGGCTCTGCGCCGCCATGCAGAACATCCGGCCAAGCTGTCCGCCGCCGAGCAGGCCGAGCCACGCGCCGGGCGGGAACGCATGGCCGGTGGCCCCACCGCCGCCCCGCGGCGAGGTGCGGGCGCTCACGACTCCGGCGGTACGCGCATCGCTCGCGCGGCCGTCGTCTGCTTTTGCCGGAAAGCGACGAGCTTGCGCGCCATCGCCGGGTCCGTCGCCGCCAGCAGCGCGACGACGAACAGCGCAGCGTTCGCCGCACCCGCTTCGCCGATCGCGAACGTTGCAACCGGTACGCCGGCAGGCATCTGGACGATCGACAGCAGCGAATCCTCGCCGCGCAGGTATTTCGACGGCACCGGTACGCCCAGGATCGGCACGGTGGTCTTCGCGGCGAGCATGCCGGGCAGGTGGGCCGCACCGCCGGCGCCCGCGATGATCGCGCGGAGGCCGCGCGGGCCCGCGTCTTCCGCGTATTCGAACATCTCGTCGGGCATCCGGTGCGCCGACAGCACGCGGGCTTCATAAGCGACGCCGAACCCATCGAGCTGCATGGCGGCGTGTTTCATCACGTCCCAGTCACTTTCACTGCCCATGACGAGGCCGATCTGCGGCGCCGCTTTGCGCTGTGCCATCTCTCGCTGCCCCGGTGTGAAAGTGCGCGATTTTAACAACTGTTGCGCCGCCTGGCGGCTTTCTTCGCCGTTCATCTCGCGCGAGCGCGGTAATCGTTGAAGCGCGCACTGTGCATGGGCGACAATGCATCCATGAGAAACGCAATTCGCCGCTGGCGCAATGCGATCGCGATGGCTGCGGTCGCCGGTGCGTTGCTTGGCCCGATCGCGGTTGCCCACGCGCAGTCCGATGCCGACTTCGTCGCGGCGAAGGCGGCGTTCGATCGCGGCGACTTCCGGCAGCTCGACGCGCTCGCGCCGGCGCTTTCCGGGCACGTTCTCGCGCGCTATGTCGAATACTGGCAGCTCAAGTCGCGGCTCGACGCAGCGGCGCCCGAGGCCGTGCAGTCGTTCGTTGCGCGCTATCCGGACGGGCCGCTTTCGGATCGGCTGCGCGTCGATTGGCTGAAAGTGCTCGGCAAGCGCGGCGACTGGAACCGGTTCGCGCTCGACTATCCACTGGCCACGAGCGAAGACACCGAGCTCGCCTGCTACGGCGCGCAATACCGATATCAGCGCGACGGCGCGGCCGCGCTCGCCGCGGCAAAACCGCTCTGGTTCACGGGGTCGTCCACGCCCGACGCATGCGAACCGGTGTTCGCGGCGCTCATCGCGCGAGGCGACCTGTCGGTTGCCGACCGCCGCGCGCGTTTCCGGCTCGCCGCAGCCGCCGGCAATGCGCGTCTCGCGCAGGCGATCGCCGCCGACCTTCCGGGCGCCGACAAGATCGCCGCGCGCGACCTGCTGGCCGTGGATCGCGATCCGTTGCGAAGCCTAGCGAAGGGCCAGTTCGCCTGGAAGACCGCGGCGGGCCACGAGCTCGCGCTGTATGCGCTCGAGCGCGCGGCACGCAAGGATGCAGTCGAGGCGCGCGCCGCGTGGCAGAAGTGGCGCGCGCATTTCACCGTGGCGGATCGCAACTACGGCAGCCTGCGCCTTGCGTATCACGCGGCGCGGCAGTTGAATCCGCAGGCGAACCAGTGGTTTCACGAACTGCCGCACGTCGCGCTGACGCCTGACGAGCAGGCGTGGCGCATACGCGCTGCATTGCGCGCTGCTGCGTGGCACGACGTGAAGTCGGCAATCGAGGCGCTTCCTGCCGCCGACCAGCAGGAACCCGTGTGGCGCTACTGGCGAGCGCGGGCGCTTGCCATGCAGAACGGCGGCGACGAGGCGCTCACCATCTACGCGAGCCTCGCCGGCAGTCCGACCTACTACGGGCTGCTCGCGTCCGAGGCGCTGGGTCGCACGGCGACACTGAACGTGGCTGCGAGCAATCCGCTCGCCAACGACGATGCGGCGATGGCGGCGATGGCGGCGTTCGGCAAGCGGCCGGACGTCATGCGCGCGGTAAAGCTCGCGCAACTCGATGTGCGCCTCGAATCGATCCGCGAATGGAATCAGGCGGTGCGCGGCATGAGCGACGACGCGCTGCTGCTTGCAGCGGAGTACGCGCGGCGCGCCGGTCTCTACGATCGCGCGATCTACACGGCGGAGCGCACGGCGGCGCGGCACGATTTCTCGCTGCGTTACCTGACGCCGTTTCGGTCGGAGTTCGGCACCGCCGCCCGCGAGCAGGGCATCGACGAGGAACTGCTGTACGGCATTGCACGCCAGGAATCCCGTTTTGCTGCCGACATAGTGTCGTCCGCGGGTGCCGTGGGCCTGATGCAACTGATGCCGGGCACGGCACGCTGGGTCGCCAAGCAGCTCACCGTTGCCGATTACTCGCCGTCGCGCATCGCCAATGTCGACCTGAACACCCGGTTCGGTGCGTTCTATTTCAAATACTGGCAGGACCGCCTCGGCCAGCTGCCGGCGCTTGCCGCCGCCGCTTACAATGCAGGACCGAGCCGCGCGCAGTCGTGGCGGCCGGCGACCGGCTCGCTCGAAGGCGCGATCTGGGTCGAAACCATTCCATTCAACGAGACGCGCGATTACGTGAAGCGCGTGCTGGCCAACACCATGGTCTATGCGCATGCACTCGACCGACCGTACGTGGGGCTGACCAAGCGGCTCGGCACGGTCACGCCGCGCGATTCCGCCGTCGTCGCCGCCGGCGAGCCGTGAGGGGGCGCGGAGCGTGACCGCCGGACGCCAACGCGTACTCGTGCTCGGCGGCAGCGGATTCGTCGGCCGCCACGTCCTCGCGCACCTCGCAGGGGCCGGCCAGTTTGCCGTCGTGCTGACGCGGCGCCGGGCGCGTGCGCGGCATTTGCTGCTGCTGCCCACCGTTCAGGTCGTCGAAGGCGACCCTTACGATCCGGCGACGCTTGCGCGGCTTGCACGTGGCACGACGGCCGCGATCAACCTGGTCGGCCTGCTGCACGAGCATGGGCGCGCGACATTCGAGCGGGCCCACGTCGAGTTGCCGCGCCTGCTCGTCAACGCGTGCCGCAGCGCGGGCGTCAATCGGCTGCTGCACATGAGTGCGCTCGGTGCCGCCGCCGACGCGCCGAGCCGTTACCTGCGTTCGAAGGCGGACGGCGAAGCGGCGATCGAGGCGTCCGGCCTCGCGACGACGATCTTCCGTCCTTCCGTCATCTTCGGTCGCGAGGACACGTTCCTGAATCTGTTTG
Source organism: uncultured Pseudomonadota bacterium (assembly GCA_963709335.1). Classification (GTDB taxonomy): domain Bacteria; phylum Pseudomonadota; class Gammaproteobacteria; order Burkholderiales; family Casimicrobiaceae; genus VBCG01. The sequence goes on along the minus strand of CAVPWB010000014.1, from coordinate 915,956 downwards.
CGAAGCTGGCGCGCTGGTTCCCGGTGCTCCCCCTCGCGGGCGCGAATGCGCGCTTCCAGCCGATCTGGGCGGGCGATGTCGCCGCCTGCTTCACACGCGCGCTCGTGGACAACGAAACGATCGGTGAACGATACGGATTGTGCGGGCCGAAGGTCTACACGCTCGCCGAACTCGTTCGCTATGTCGCGGAGACAACCGGTTACCCGCGTCCCGTCGTGCCGCTCTCGCCCGGACTGTCGATGCTGCAAGCCCGGTTCATGGAGTGGCTGCCCGGCCCGCTGCTGACGCGCGACAACCTCGCGTCGATGCAGGTGGACAACGTGTGCGACACCGCATTTCCGAGTCGCCTGGGTGTGGTGCCGACGGCGCTCGAGGCGATCGCTCCCGAATATCTCGCGCCCAGCGCGCAGCACAGCCGCTTCGACCTGTTCCGCGCGCACGGCGGTCGATGACGCGGCCGTTGCCGCAACCGGTGCGCATCTACCGCGTCGGCGGTTCGGTGCGCGACGAGTTGCTGCAGCTCGCTCCCGGAGACGTCGACTGGGTCGTCGTCGGGGCCACGCCGGAGATCATGCTGGCGTCGGGCTTCACGCCGGTGGGCAAGGATTTTCCGGTCTTTCTGCACCCCGACACGCACGACGAGTACGCGCTCGCGCGCACCGAGCGCAAGCACGGCCGCGGCTATCGGGGATTCGAGTTCTTCGCGACACCGGACGTGACGCTCGAAGAGGATCTGCGCCGGCGCGATTTGACGATCAATGCGATGGCGCGCGGGGCGGACGGAACGCTGATCGACCCGTATGGAGGTGCTACCGATCTGCGTGCGGGAATTCTGCGCCACGTGTCGCCGGCGTTCGCCGAGGATCCGCTGCGAGTGCTGCGCGTCGCGCGATTCGCGGCGCGCTTCGGGTTCGCAATCGCCGACGCGACGCTCGAGCTGATGCGCGAGATCGTCGCCACCGGCGAGCTTGCGACGCTTAAGCCCGAGCGCGCGTGGCAGGAGTTGTCGCGCGGGCTCTGCGAAGCGCACCCGTCGCGGATGCTCCGCGCGCTGCGCGCATGCGGTGCGCTCGTCGCGTTGCTGCCGGAAGTCGACGCGTTGTATGCGGCCGGCCGCGCCGGCGACAACGCGGGTGCCTTCACCGAGCGCGCGCTCGACTGGGCGGCCGCGCAGCGATTCGTGCTGCCCGTTCGCTATGCGATCCTGACGCAGGAACTCGGCAACGCCGGTGCGGCGCGCGGCGCGTCGAAGTGGCCGTCGAGACGCGTCGCCGTCGCACACGCCGACGCTATTTCCGCACGACTGAAAACGCCGCTCGAATGTCGTGACGCCGCGCGCCTCGCCGCGCGCTTCGTTGCGGATGCCGCGCGGGCCGATGCGCTCGCGCCGGCCCGAGTGCTCGACGTCATCGTGGCCACCGACGCGTTGCGCAGGTCCGAGCGGCTCGACTGGTTGATCGATTCGGCGTGCGCACACGCGGCCGCCGAAGGCGCAGCGGAGTGCGCCGCGCCGGTGCTGCGCGAGGCGCTGGCCGTTGTGCGCAGCGTCGATGCGTCGGCGATCGCCCGCGATGCGATCGCGCGCGCGGCAGGACAATCATCGGCGCGGCGATCCGCGGTCGGCGATGCGATCGGCGTTGCATTACGCAAGGCGCGTCTTGCTGCGCTTCGCCGCTGGCGGAAGACCGGTCGAACGGATTCCTAGATCCGGTAAGCCACCGCCCGCATCACGTCGGCTGCCGCACGCATCGCGCGGCGGACGGGGAACGGCAGCGGCAGCGCACCCGCTTCGAGGGCCATCGCACCGTGGCGCGATTCGTCGTCGCGCATCTGCGTGACGATCGCGCGGCTCTTCGTGTCGCTCGCCGGCAGCCGATCGATGTGCGCGGTCAGGTGTTCCTCCACCTGCCGCTCGGTTTCGACGACGAAGCCGAGGTTGACGCGATCGCCCGCGACGCCGGCGACGATGCCGATCGCGAACGAGCCCGCGTACCAGAGCGGATTCAGCAGCGACGGACGTGCGCCGAATTCGTCGAGACGCGCCTGCGTCCACGCGAGATGATCTTCCTCGTCGCGCGCAGCATGCGCATACCGCTCGCGCACGTCGGGATCGCGGGCGACGATCGCCTGCGCCGCATAAAGTGCCTGCGCGCAGACTTCGCCCGTGTGATTGACGCGCATCAGGCCCGCGGCGTCGCGCTGCTCGTGCGGTGCCAGAACGGGTTCGGGCAATTCGGCGCCCGGTGTGGGCCGCGCAGGCATGACGGTGCCCGACAGCGTGCGCAGCGCGCGATCGAAGCCGAGGATCAGTGTGTCGATCATCGACCGATGATACCGCCGGCACTGAACCGCCGCACGCCAAGGGTTTGCGACGGAACGCCTGAAACGACAACGGGCGCCCGAAGGCGCCCGCTGCTGATCGTCCCGGCGAACCGGGACGCGAAGCTGCCTAGAACAGGTGAATCATGCCAAACACTATGCCTTGCGGCTTGCCGCCGACGGCGATCGGATAGTTGTTGATGTTGAAGTTGTATGACGCCTGGCCGCCGTTGTCGATCTTCACATAGCCAGCGTAAACCTGCGTGCGCTTCGAGAACGGATACGTGTAGCTGACCTCGTATTGCTGCGAGTCCGTGTCCCCACCCTTCGAGAGCCCGGCGACGCGCGTGCCGTCGGCTGCGCTGCCCTTGCCTTCGCCCGCCCTGCCGTAGAACAAATACCATGTTCCCGGACCCATCGGGATCGTGCCGCTGACGCCCCAGAAGTCGCGCTTCAGGTCACCCGTCGGCGTGTCGTACTTGAGGTGGTCGTACACGGCCGCGACGCGGGCGACGCCGAAGTTCCAGCCACCGGTAACGCTGATCGCCTCGTCGCTCAGGTCGGTTCCGCGGACCTTGTTGTGCGCCTCGAGGCCGATACCGACCTGGAGCGGGCCGTTGTTGTAGATCCCGTTGGCGCCCCAAAGGTACGCATGGCGCGCTTCCTGCACGTGGTCGCCATTGTCGGAGCCGCCCGAACCCGAGCTGTCACGCAGGGCAATCTGGCCGCTGAACGAAAAACCGCTGTACGACGGCGAGTCGTAGCGCAGCGAGTTGCCCGCGCGCGAATCGAAGCCGCCATCCTGGATGCCGTACGCGCCTTGCACCCACAGCGCGGCCGTCGACAGGATCGACGACGTGTACGTCGGGACGTTGCCGAAGATCGAGTGCAGGTCGTCGAGGGGCATCAGGAAGTGGCCCATCGTGAACTTGCCCCAGCTGCCCTGCAGGCCGACGAACGTGTCGCGACCACCCAGGTTGCCCGCGGTCGTGTCACCGTTGATGCTGGATTCGATCTGGAAAATCGCCGTCAGGCCGCCGCCGAGCGCTTCGCTGCCACGCATGCCGAACCGCGACGAGTTCGAGCTGACACGCGACACGCGCGGGTTCTTCGTGCTCGGCGGGTTGCCGCACGGTGTGTTACCCGACGGAACGGAAGCTGCGTCGCACGTTGCGCCGTTTACAACTTCGAAGTCGAGGTTCAGCCGGCCGTACAGGGTGACGTTCGCAGTCTGCGCATGCGCAGCCAGCGGAGCGCCAAGAACGCCCGCAACGGCGACAGCAACGAGCTTCTTTTTCATTGATTCTCTCCTCTAACGGAAAAATTTGGCAAGGAAACCGCCTTTTGCGCCTGCCATCGGAACCTTCTCTCAACTCTATGAGAAGTTGCGACCCATTGTGCCAAACGGGCGAAACCATTGGCAAGGTAACTCTGCCGGTGCATTCACGCGTCTTGCGCGCTGTTGTTCCGAAGCAACATCGCGCGGCGACCGCAACACGGGTCGTCACGCATGAGCTACGCGCGCTAAAATGATGATCGACAAAGGGAATTGGACTTTTGGCCCGCTTTGTCGCCACGGTCGCGGCGGAATGGGCGTTTTTCTGTGAAAACCCGCCGGCGGAATGGCGCTTGCGCCCTAATTCGATGCTTGTAAACCCCATTTCACTCCGTAAAAAGCCGTGGCCGGTCCGACACCCGCCGACCCGATGAACGAGACCCTTTTCGTCGCTCCGGCGCTGGCGGCAACGCTGAGCGCTCTGGCTGTCTGGCTGCTCGCCCGCACGGCACGGGCGCTGCCGCCGGACATCCCGAATGCGCGGTCGCTGCACGTCCAGCCGGTGCCGCGCGCCGGCGGCTACGCGATATGGGCGGGATTCATTCCGGCCGCGCTGCTGTTCACCCCGCCGTTTCCGGTCGAATGGAAGGTCTGGCTGCCCGGATGGGCTGCGCTGACGCTGGTCTCCGCGATGGACGACGTGAGCGAGGTTCGCGTGTTGCCGCGACTCGCCGTCCACGCGGCTGCGGCGCTGTGGGCGGCGGCGTGGCTGGTCGGCCAGGCCCCGCTCGCGATGGGCGCCGCGTCGGCACTCGCGTCCACGGCAGCGATCGCGCTGGTGATCGCGTGGTCGGCGAACCTCTATAACTTCATGGACGGCACCGATGGCCTCGCCGCGACGATGGGCGCCGTGGGATTCGCCGCCTACGCGGTCGCCGCCGCGGCACCGGACACGGTCTCGCCGGGCACGCTGTCGGCCGCGCCCGGTCCCGTTCCTACGTTCCTGGCCGCAACGGCGGCGATCGTCCCCTTCCTCGTCGTAAACCGGCCGCGCGCGTCGATGTTTCTCGGCGACGTCGGCGCGGTTCCGCTCGGGTTTCTCGCCGCCGTGTTCGGCGTCGGCGGCGTCGCAGGCGGCTGGTGGCCGGCGTGGTTCCCGCCGCTGGTCTTCCTGCCATTCGTCGCCGATGCGACGCTCACCCTCGCGCAGCGGGCGCGCCGCCGCGAGCGACTGTGGGAGGGCCATCGCGGCCACTTCTACCAGCGCCTGCACCAGCTGGGCGCCGGCCATGGCGGAACGCTGGCCGTCTACGCGTCGGCGATGGTAGGTACGGCGGCGACGGCAGTCGGCTGTCGCCTGTGGGCGCCCGCCGCCGGTTGGTGGGCACTCGCTGCGTGGATTGCTGTCGTCATCACGTTGTTCGCCACGATTGATTATCATTGGCGCAAGAAGACCAACATTCCAACCCCGACCCCTCGATGACTCCACGGCTCAACTGGCGCGCCTCGCTGGCTTTCTTCCACGATGCGTGCATGGCGGCGATCGCCTGGGTGGGTATCTACTGGCTGCGCTTCAACCTCGAGTTGCGCGAGCCGTTCGCCACCGACATGCTGTTCACGCTCGCGTGGGTCCTGCCGTTGCAGGCGGCCATCTTCCTGGCACTCGGCCTTTATCGCGGCCTGTGGCGCTTCGCAAGCCTGCTCGACCTGCAGCGGATCGTCGTCGCCGCGGGGCTCGGCGCGATCCTGATCCCGCTGGTCCTCGTGATGCTGAAACTGCAGGCGGTCGTGCCGCGCAGCGTGCTGTTCTTCTACCCGATCGTGCTGATCTTCCTGATGGCGGGATCGCGCTTCGCGTTTCGCATCTGGAAGGAGCACCGGCTGTACAGCCCGTTCGCAGCCCTCGGCGAGCCCGTGCTCGTCGTCGGCGCCGGCGAGGCGGGTGCGCGGCTCACCAACGAGATGGCGCGCAGCCGGCAATGGCGCGTCGTCGGCCTGCTCGACGACGACGTGACCAAGCACGGCCGGCTGCTGCGCAACGTCAGCGTGCTGGGGCCGATCGCCGAGCTTGACCTGTGGGTGCGGCGCTACGGCGTGCGCAAGGTGATCATCGCGTTGCCGTCGGCGAATCACGGCGTGCGCAGGCGCGTTGCCGAGTTGTGCGCGGCGGCGCACGTCGAGGCGCTGACCGTCCCCGCCTACGAGGACCTGATGTCGGGTCGCACGCCGCTCACGATGGTGCGCACCGTCGAGCTCGACGACCTGCTTGGCCGCGATCCGGTCGTGCTCGACAACGCCGGCATCGCCGAATGGCTCGGCAACCGCATCGTCATGGTGACCGGTGCGGGCGGATCGATCGGCGCTGAGCTCTGTCGGCAGATCGCGCGGTTTCGCCCGGCGCGGCTCGTGCTGTTCGAGATCTCCGAGGCAGCGCTGTACGAGATCAAGACTGCGCTCGTCGACGCGTTTCCGCAGCTCGGCGTCGTGTCCGTCGTCGGCGACGTCAAGCACGCGTCGATCGTCGAGGACACGCTCGCGCGCGAAAAGCCCGACGTGATCTTCCATGCCGCCGCCTACAAGCACGTGCCGCTGATGGAGGAGATGAACGCGTGGCAGGCCGTTCGCAACAACGCGTACGGCACGTGGGTGCTCGCGCGCGCGGCCGTGCAGTCGAAGGTCGAGAAGTTCGTGCTCGTGTCCACCGACAAGGCGGTCAACCCGACTTCGGTGATGGGCGCGACGAAGCGGGTGGCCGAGCAGGTGTGCCAGAGCCTGCAGGACGGCGCGACGCAGTTCGTCATCGTCCGCTTCGGCAACGTGTTCGGCAGCGCCGGCAGCGTGATCCCGCGCTTCGCCGAGCAGATCGCGCGTGGCGGTCCGGTCACCGTCACGCATCCTGACATCACGCGCTTCTTCATGTCGCTGTCGGAAGCCACGCAACTGTTGCTGCAGGGGGGATTGCAGGGCAAGGGCGGCGAGATCCTGACGCTCGACATGGGCGAGCCGGTGCGCATCGTCGACCTCGCACGCGACATGATCCGCCTCTACGGCGCCGATCCCGACCAGGTCGCGATCGTGTTCACCGGCCTGCGACCCGGTGAGAAGCTCTACGAGGAGCTGCTCGCGTCGGAAGAGGCGACCAAACCGACGACGCACCCGAAGCTGCACATCGCGCAGGCGCGCGCCGCGAACCGCGACGCGGTCAAGCAACTCGTCGCGTGGTGCGAGCGCGATCGCGTGGCGGACGACGGCGAAGTGCGCGCACGGATGAAGGCGTGGATTCCGGAGTACGCCCCGCCCGCCGGCGCGTCGATCAAACCGATTCCGACTGACGGCGCGGAGGAGGCGGTGGCGCTCCCGTTACGGGCCCCGCGCCGGCGCTGATCAGCGGGCGCGCCGACGCGTTCGCAAGCATCGTCTGGCCGGCCAGTGTCGGCACTTCTCCGGCAGCGAGGATCCGCTCGCGGCGCATCCCGTAGCCCAGCAGGAACGCCGTCATCGCCCACAGCTCCTTCGCGTTGCTGCGGAACAGGAAGTCGTCGGTCAGGTCCTTGGCGATGAACCCGGCGATCAGCGCGACGCCCGCGACGCCGACTAACGCCAGCGTGTCGTCGCGCGAGCGCAGGAAGCGCAGGTAACGCAACGCGAGCGCCGCGATGAATGCCGTGAACGCGAGCATGCCGACGAGCCCCGTCTGCAGCCACTGGCTCGCGAACACGTTGTGCGCGTGCGCGAGCAGCGGATCGCCCATCTCGCGCGCCAGTGGCCCGGCCAGGATGCGCCGGCCGAAGCCGTAGCCCGTGAGCGGCCGCTCGGCGATGCGCTCCCGCACGTGCTCCCACAGCACGAGTCGCGGATCGCGCTCGATCGACACGGTCACGCCTCCCGTCGGCGCGACGGCACCGGCGCGCTCCTCGAGCACGTCGGCGAACGCGAGCGCGAGCGCGAGCAGCAGCACGGCGAACGGCGCGATCCAGCGCATCGGCGTGCGCGTGAAAGTCTGCGGCCAGCGCAATGCAGCGGCGAGCGACGCGGTGCCGAAGACGGCGGCGAGCGCGATCCAGACGACGCGGTTGTCGGTCATCCGCGCGGTGACGACCAGAAGCGCGAGCAATGCGATGCCGGCGACCATCAACCGCTTGCCGCCGCCGAATCCCGCCGGCGGCGGCGCGATCAGCGCGAACATGAATGGCGCGATCAGCACGACCCACGTCGACCATGGCCCCACCCCGTGATGCCAGCGTCCTGCGTCCCACGTGCCGGTTACGACGTCCATTGCGATAGCGAGCAGCGCGCCGCATGCGAAACTGGCGAGCGCGGCGCCGATCAGCACCCGCACGCTGCGCGCATCGCGCGCGACGACGTAGAAGATCAGCATCGTCAGCAGGCTGTCCATGACCTCGCGCTCGAGCTGGCCGAGCGAATAGGCGGGATCGACCGACCAGAGCAGCGACGCGAACGACCATGCGGCCCAGGCGAATAGCGGCACGAGGATGGACGCACCGGCGGGCGGGATCCGCGTGACGTGATTGCGCGACGCGACGAACAATGCGATGACGGCGCAGGCGCCGGCGCTGCCGAACGTGATCGAGTGGACGAACCGGACGGCGTTCGTCGGCATGAGGAACAGGTAGGCGGCGGCGAATGCCAGCAGCCAGCGGTTGATATGATGGGTCATCGGGCTGCCGATGCTCGACTGGTTGGGGATTCCGAGACACTGCGCCGCATGCGAGGCGCCGATTCTAACCGTTTGGGTCGGGAACCCATGTCCAGCCGTCGTTCGTGATCGAACCGTCCCGCATGCGGCTGCTCATCATCAAGCGCGACAAGCTCGGCGACCTGCTGCTGACGAGGCCGGTGCTCGACCGCGCCAGGGCGCTCGTCCCGCACGCGGAGATTCACCTGCTCGCGAACGACTACAACGCGTGGGTCGCGAGCGATCATCCGGCGCTTGCCCGCACATGGATCTATCCGCGCGTGCGCAGCGGCGGACGCGTGCATCCGCTGGCGCTGTTGCGGCAGATTCCGCTGGGATGGCAGTTGCGCCGGCAGCGGTTCGACTGGGCGTTCGTCATGGGCGGCGACGAGTCGCATCGCGCGATCCGGCGGGCGCTCGGCACCGGTGCGCGGCGTGTCGTTGCCTACGCGCGCGATCGGCGCCGCTATGGGCGCGGCCTGACCGACGCAATGATGCCTCCGCACGAAGGTCACGAGGTCGCACGGATGCTTGCCCTGCTCGCACCGCTTGCGCAAGCGCAGCCGGCGACGGACGCTTTCGGCGTGGATCTCGCGATTGGCGAGGCCGCGCCGACGTTCGAAGTTTCGGGTGCTGCCGATGAATTCGCTGCGCAATGGCTGCAGCAGCACGGCGTCGCGCCGCGCACGTACGTTGTCATCGGCCTGGGTGCCCGGCGTGCGAAAAAGCAGCCGACTCCCGACCAGGTCGGGCGCTGGTCCACGCGCATTCACGACGCGCACGGTCTCGCGACGGTGCTGATGTGGACGCCCGGTGCGTCGAACAATCCGGGATACCCGGGCGACGACGCGCTCGCGCAAGCAGTGGTCGACCAGCGGCTGCCGCACGTGCACCCGTTTCGCGGACCGATCGAGCCGGCGCTCGGTCTCATATTCAACGCGCGGACGAGCATCATTCCCGATTCGGGCCTCATGCACTTTGCCGCCGCGAGTGCGGGCGGCGTGCTCGGGCTCTTCGCCGATCCGCTGGATTCGGCGCCTGCGTCGCGCTGGGCACCGCTCGGGCCCCGCGCGCGCCACCTGGAAGCGGCGACGCGAATTGCGGACGTCCCGGATGACGACGTGTTCGTCGCGCTCGACCCGCTGCTGGGTTAACGATTGGCGTCGCGATACAGATACGGATTGAGCGTAGGGTCGTTGTACATCTTGAACTGGCGGTAGATGCGCCAGAATGCGCGTCCGTCGGCGGCGCGCGCGAGCAGCGTGTCGAGGCAACGCGCGAGATCGCGGCGCTGCGAGTCGAGGCGGGCGAGCTTGGCTTCGCACGCCGCGACGTGCTCGGCCGTCGCGTCGGTGCGCAGCGTCTGCGCACGCATGTGATGGATCTTGAGCGCGAGGATCGACAGACGGTCGATCATCGAGCCGGCCGTTTCGGCGTTGTGCCATGCATCGGACGCGGGCGTCACGCCGGCGATTCGCGCGAGCAGCGCCTCGTCGATCTTCTCGATCGCATCGTTGCGCTGCTGGTTGTAGCGATCGATCGCGCGCTTGTTCGCCGCGATCGCCGCATCCGCGACGTCGGTGCGGCGCGCCTGATCCTCTTCGTCCCACAGCAAGTGGTTGTTGCGATGATTGGCGGCAACGAAGCGCCACGCGTCGCTGTCGTCCGCAGCGGCGGCCGTGGCGGACGCGCCGGCTGCGATGCGTGCGTCGTGATAGGCGATCAACGCGCCCGACGCGAGGTCTTCGAAAGGATTCATCGTGGCTCCAGCATCGAATCGATCGCATGCCGAACGGCATCGACGCCGATCGCGGGCATGCACAGATGTTGCGGGCATTCGGCGACGCTGCGACCGCAGCGTCGTACCCAGTCGATGTCGCGCTTGAACAGCACGTGCTGGTCGCGACAAGGGAACGGGTCGATCGTCACGGACCGGTAGCGCGCGTCGCGCCAGAAGTCGCCGGCGCCGCACAGCAGTGCCGAACCCGGGCCGAACAGCGCGACGGTCGGCGTACCGACGATGCGCCCGAGGTGCGCAACGCCGGTGTCGGGTGCTACGAGCAGTTCGGCCCCTGCCAGCAGGTGCCACAACTGTGCGAGGTCGAGGCGCCCGGCGAACGACGCGTAGCGCCGGCGCGCATCGATCGCGTCGACGATCGCGACTTCGGCAGCGCCCGCCGACCATACCGGTGCGATGCCGCGCGCCGCAAGCCAGCCGGCGAGTTCTGCCCACCGCTGCGGCGACCATTGCTTCAGGGGCGAACTGGCGCCGACGTGCAGTACCGCGTAGCGCTCGGCAGGCAGCGCAAAGTCGGCTGCCGGCGGTGCGCGCCATTCGCTCGTGCGGTACGGCGCCGGCGCCGGTCCGTCGCAAAGCTGCGCGACGAGATCGCCCCACGCAGCGGGCCGATCCGGATAGGCGACGAGCGCGTCGACCGGCCAACTCTTCGCTGCCGGCCGGTCACCGTCGAATGCAACGATCCACCGGGCGCGCATCGCCGCTGCGAGCCACGCATACCGGTTGTCGCCCGGCACGAACGCGAGGTCGAACGCGGGTTCCGCATACAGCGCTGCAGCGGAATGGCGCGGATCGAACGGCAGCGCGCGCACGCCGTAGGGCTGCGTCGCATACAGCGGCATGATCGGCACCGGCACGGTCATCGCGATGTCGGCCGTGGGATGCAGCGTGCGGAGCTTCTTCAGGAGCGGCGTCAGCATCAACGTGTCGCCGAGCAGCAGGTGATGCGCGACGAGAATCCGCCGGGGATCCTCGGGGCGCGCTCGCGCGCGGCGTCGCAGCAGCAGCGCGCGCGCCACCGCCGTCGCGCGGCCGGCGAAACGGCTCGATTGTCCACCGCGGACACGCGATGGCGCTGCATCGCGCACGACAACGGGTGCCGTTGCGGGCGATCTGCGCACGCGATCGGTCATCCGTGCGCCGATTCCGCGAGCGCGGTCCGGAACACGCGTTCCATCCGGTCGAGCATCAGGTCGAGGCCGAAGCGCGGCACGACGTGCTCGCGCGCCCGCTGCGCCAGTCGCGCCCCGGCGTTGCGATCGGCGAGCAGCGCGTCGATGGCGGCGGCCAGCGCTTGCGCGTCCTCGCGCGGAACGACGCGCGCCGTGTCGCCGTCGCGCGCAATCTCGGGAATAGCACCCGCGTCGGTCGTTACGCAGGGAATCGCTGCGAACATCGCCTGCAGCAGCGCTTGCGGAACGCCTTCGTTCGCATACGACGGCAACACGAACACGTCGAGCGCGCCGAGCCAGCGCACGACGTCGTCCTGTTGTCCGGCAAACGTGACGCGCCCGCGCAGCGCGAGTCGATCCACCTGCGCTTCGAGCGCCGCGCGCTGTGGGCCGTCGCCGACGATGACAAGGTGCGCGTCCGCGTTCCGCAGGTGCTGCATCGCGTCGATCAGATAGCGATGGCCTTTCCAGCTGCGCAGCGTCGCGATGATGCCGACGAGCGGCACCGCCTGTGGCAGCGCCAGTTGGCGCCGTGCCCGTTCGCTTGAGATGGGTGCGAACATTGCTGCGTCGATGCCGGTCGGCACCGAGTCGACCCGCGCCGCGTCGAGACCGTTGTCGCGGATCAGCTGCTCGCGCAGCGCCAGGCCGGTGGTGACGACCCGCGCGGTGGCCCTCCGATACAGCCAGCGTGTCGCGCGATCGTTCGGCACGGGGATCGACACATGCCGCGTGCGGACGAGCACCGGCGCCGCTCGACGCGTGCGTTCGAGCCACACGCACGCCAGCGCGTCGAGCCAAGCGTCGGTCGAGCTGTGCGCGTTGACGATGTCGACCGGATTTCGTGCGAGCGTGGCCACGAGGCTCCGCACGCCGCGAAGCCGCTTGCGGCCGATCGGCAGCGCGACGATCGGCACGCCGAATCGCGGTGCCTCGGCGACGATCCGTGCGCCTGCCGCCGCGTAGACGACGACGCGATGGCCGCGCCTGATGAACCCGGCTGCTTCCGTCAGCGTGCGAATCTCCTGGCCGCCCCAGCCGAGCGACGATTCCGTATGCGCGATGGACAGCGGACCGTTCACGCGCGGGCCTCCCCGCAATCGCGCCGCGTCAGGCCCTGCCGGCCTGGGCTCATGCCTCGGCCTCCTTGCACGACCACGCCGTGCGAACGCTTTCGTGTCGGCCTCCCCGCAATCGCGCCGCGTCGGGCCCTCCGGGCCTGGGCTCGGCATGCGCCTCGCCCGCCGCGCTCATGCGGCCAGCGGTGCTGTGGCGAACTGGATCCGGTGCAGTTTCGCGTAAACGCCGCCGCGCGTCAGGAGCGTCGCGTGCGTGCCTTCCTCGACGATGTGGCCCTGGTCGAGGACGACGATGCGGTCGGCGTGCTCGATCGTCGACAGCCGGTGCGCGATGACGACGGTCGTCCGGCCCTGCATGAGTGCGTCGAGTGCTGCCTGCACCTGGCGCTCGGATTCGGAATCGAGCGCCGACGTCGCTTCGTCGAGAATGAGGATTGGCGCGTCCTTCAGTATCGCCCGCGCGATCGCGATCCGCTGTCGCTGCCCACCGGAGAGCCGCACGCCGTTCTCGCCGACCTCGGTGTCGAATCCCTGCGGCAGCGCGCGGATGAATTCGAGCGCGTGCGCCGCCGCGGCGGCGCGCTCGATCGCTTCGCGCGGCGTCTCGGTCATCATGCCGTACGCAATGTTCGCCGCGACGGTGTCGTCGAATAGCATGACATCCTGCGACACTAGCGCCACTTGTGCGCGCAGGCTCGCGAGCGTCAGTGTCGTGACGTCGTGGCCGTCGATGAACAGCCGTCCCGCTGTCGGCTCGTAGAATCGCGGCACGAGGTTGACGAGCGACGTCTTGCCGCTGCCCGAACTGCCGACGAGCGCGACGGTCTCGCCGGGATGCACGGTCATCGACACGTCGTTCAGTGCCTCGCGCTCCGCGCCGGAGTAACGCAGCGAGATCCGGTCGAAGCGCAGCTCGCCCGTCGCGCGCTCGAGCTTGACGCTGCCTTCGTCGGGCTCGACGTCACGATCGAGCAGACCGAAGATGCTTTCGGCAGCCGCCAGCCCGCGCTGGATCGCCGCATTGACGCCCGACAGCGACTTGATCCGCTCGAGCAGCGTCAGCAGCGCGACGACGTAGGACGCGAACGTGCCGAGGTCCAGGCCGCCGGTCTCGCTCTGCGACAGTGCAACCCAGATGATGACGCCGACGGCGATCGCCGCCAGCGTCTGCGTCAGCGGCGAGCTCGCGGCACTCGACGACGACTGCTTGGTCATCGACGTGCGCAGCGCGTTGGCTGCCTTGACAGCGCGCGTGCGCTCGTACGATTCGCCGCCGAACACACGGACGATCCGGTGGCCGCCGATCATCTCCTCGAGCACGTGCGTCATCGAGCCGGTGCGCGTCTGCACGTCGCGCGCGATCCGGCGCAGCCGGCGGCTGAAATAGCGGATGACGACGGCGACGATCGGCAGCACGAAGAACGTCATCGCCGTCAGCTTCCAGTTGATGTAAAGCAGCCAGCCGAGGCTTGCCGCGATCGTCAGCATGCTGCGGATCGCGGTCGTGATCGTGCCTGACGCTGCCGACGCGAGCTGGTGCGCGTCGAACGTGACCTTCGACTGGATGACGCCGGCGGGCGTCGCGTCGTAATAGGGCGTAGGCAGCCGCAGTAGCTTGTCGATCAGCGCACGCCGCAAGTCGAACACGACGCGATGGCCGGTGTATGCCATCCCGTATTCGGAGATGTACGAGCCCAGGCCGCGGAACAGGAACACGCCGATCACCGCCAGCGGAAGCCACTCGGTGCGCGACGGATCCGGCTTCTGGAAGTTGTTGACGATCGGGATGACGAGCATCGCCATGATGAGGTCGCCGGCGGCGACGACGACCATGCCGGCGACGGCGAGCGCGAACGCCCACCAGTACGGCCGGACGTAGTCGAGCAGACGCCGGTAGAGACGCAGCCCGGTCATTGGGCCTTGACGGTGGTGCGGCGAGCCGGGAATGCGGTGAACGGCGAGGCGGACAAGGCGTCGATAAGCGGGTTCGGATCCGATGGTTCCGTCGCGCATGCAACCCGATTCGGGTCGCGGCGGAGCGCCCGGTGACCCCCGCTTCTCAGGGGGAGATCAAGTATAGCAGCGCCGCGCGTCGCAGCTAGGCGACCGCCGCCGGACACGCCGCTGCGGTCAGCCGGCGTCATCGCGCCGCTCCGCCATCAGCTCCGAATAGAGCGCAACGAGCTGTGACGTCATCGCAACCGATGTCAGTGGCAGCATCGCCGTGCGGCCGTTGGCACCCATTCGCGCGCGGATGGCGCCGTCCTGCAGCGTGTGCATGTGCGTCGCGAGCTGATCGGCATCGCCCGGCTCGCAGACGAGGCCTGCATCGTGCGCGAGCGCCAGCTCGGCCGCGCCCGAGCGCGTGCTGGTGACGATCGGCAGCGAGCACGCCATTGCTTCGAGTGCGGCGTTGGGACAAGGGTCGTACAGTGTCGGCAGCACGAATGCGTCGGCCGCGCCGAAGTACGGTCGCGGGTCGGGTTGCGGGCCGGCAAGCGTGACGCGGCCGGACAGCCCGAGCCGGCGCGCGCGATCCGCATATCGCGCGACGTGCTTGTCCTTGCCGACGACGATCAGGTGTGCCGGGGCGGGCAACGCCGCCAGCGCGTCGATCGATGCGGCGACGCCTTTCCGCTCGAAGCCGGAGCCGACGTGCAGGTACACCATCGCCCGCGCGGGTATCCGGTGTCGCGCGCGGATCCGCGCGCGGTGCGCGCGAAGGTCGGGCGTGAACGTGTGCGTGTCGACGGCGTTGTAGATCACGCGCAGCCGTTCGTCCGGCACGTTGAAACGCGTGCGGATGTCCGTCTTCACCATCTGCGAATTGCAGATGACCGCGCGCAACCGCGCGCTCGCGTACAGTCGTCGCTCCGCCGCCAGCCGGTAGCGATGATGCGGGTTGATCCGGATGCCGAAGCCTCGCAGCCACGTCAGGTGTCGCAGACGCTCGTCGAGCCACGCGGCGTGCACGCCGTCGCCGGCGCGAAAGAGGTCGCAACAGGCGAGGCGCTCGTGCGACTGGACGAGCGCTGCGCCGTCGCGCGCGAGTGCCTTGCAGACAGCCCGCGCGAAGCTCGCGTCGCGCCACAAGCCGCCGACGTGAAACGGATCGACGATGCGGGGCTCGATTCCATGCGGTGACGACGCGTTCCATTCGCGCGTATACAGCGTGACGGTGACGTTGCGCTCGAGCAGCGCCTGCAGCGCGTTTTCGAGGAAGCGCTCGGCGCCGCCGAACGGCGTGTAGCGCTGGCGGATGACCGCAAGCCGCATCAGCGCAACAGGGGCCGCGGGGCCGCCGCGCCGGTTTCGGATAGCAGCGCCTCGAACTGCGCATGGACGTCGTCGACGCCGAGCGTGGTCAGGCATTCGGACACCTTGCCGCCACCGCAGCCGTCGAGTCCGCACGGTCGGCATGGGTGCGCGCGCGAGACGACGACGCGCTGCGGCACGCGCCACGGTCCCCATTCGTTTTCGCCCGACGGACCGAACAGCGCGAGCGTGGGCGTTCCCATCGCCGCCGCGATGTGCATCGGGGCCGTGTCGACGCCGACGAACGCGCGCGCGTTCGCCGTCAGCGCCGCGAGTTCCTGCAACGACAGCGCACCGGTCAGGTCGACGATCCGCGCACGGGTCGCAGGCTCGATCAGCGCGAGGATGGCGTCGACGAGCGCGCGCTCGCGAGCGTCCGGCGCGCCGGTGATCACGAGCCGGCGCCCGGCACGAACGATGCGCGCGAAGAGTTCTGCGGAAAGCGTGGCGGGAGCGCACTTGAACATCCAGCGCGACCCCGGATGCGCCTGGATGAAGTCGCCCGCCGCGATGCCGTGCTCGTGCAGCAGCACGTCGATGCGCGCATGCGCCGGCGCACCCGGAACGAGCACCAGTTGCTTGTCGGCGGCCTCCGGGTACGCGCCGATGCGCCGCAATGCGTCGAGATTGGCTTCGACGGCGTGACGCGGCGTGCGCTGCGGCAGCCGGTAGAAGTGCGTGAAGCGGCGACGCCACAGCCACTCGTTGCGCGGCCGCTCGCGCGTGACGGCGAAGCGCGGCCGCAACAGGTGGGCGAGCGTTACGCCGCGCGGGTGTTCGGTCAGGTGGATCAGCAGTTCGTAGTTGCGTGCGCGCAGCGTCCGGTAGAGAGCCCATTCGCCGGCGACCTGCGTGCGCAGGCCGCGCCGCTTCCAGTCGCGGTCGATCACGTGGATCTGCGCAATCGACGGATGGTTCGCCAGCATCGGCAACGTGTCGCGGTAGACGAGCGCGTCGATCTCGATCTGCGGCGCCAACCGCTTCAACGTGGTGAAGACCGGGGACGTCAAGAGGACGTCACCATGATGACGCAGTTTCGTCACGAGCGCGCGGCGGATCTCGGACAGGGGAACGGCGTCCGGCAGGTAGCTCTGCATGGTTGCCAACAATAGCAAACCTGGCAGCGGCGGCACGCGCTCTTGTCAGCGCTCACTCGTGCGCAGATGGCCGCTGCAGGCCGACGTCGGACGTTCGGGTACAATTCCGGCGCACGTCCACACGCCCGCAATTCGAACGCCGCCCGCCATGCCAATCGATGCCGTCAACGCAGCCGTCAAGGCGAAGATCCTGGCCGAGGCGCTGCCCTATATCCGCCGTTTCCACGACCGCACGATCGTGGTCAAGTACGGCGGCAATGCGATGACCGAGACGCCGCTCAAAGCCGGATTCGCCCGCGACGTCGTCATGCTGAAGCTGGTCGGCATGAACCCCGTCATCGTCCACGGCGGCGGTCCGCAAATCGGCGACCTGCTCTCGAAGATGGGCATCCAGAGCGAGTTCCGGCAGGGTATGCGGGTGACGGATGAGCGCGTGATGAACGTCGTGGAGATGGTGCTCGGCGAGTTGAACCAGGAGATCGTCGGCCTCATCAATCAGCAGGGCGGCAAGGCGGTCGGGCTGACGGGCCAGGACGGCGCGTTCATCCGTGCGCGCAAGATGCTGCTGAAGAGCGACACCGACCCTGGAGCGTTCGTCGACATCGGGCTCGTCGGCGAGATCGAGCGCATCGATCCGGAGCTGATCAGCCTGCTCGACTCGCGCGATTTCATCCCAGTCATCGCGCCGATCGGCGTCGGCGCGGAGGGCGAGGCCTACAACATCAACGCGGATCTCGTCGCCGGCAAGCTTGCCGAAACGCTGAAGGCCGAGAAGCTGGTGCTGATGACCAACACGGTGGGCGTGCTGGACAAGAACGGCAAGCTGCTGACAGGCCTCACGGCGAGCGAGATCGATCGACTGTTCGCTGACGGCACGATCCACGGCGGCATGCTGCCGAAGATGGGCTCCGCGCTCGACGCGGTGAAGAACGGCGTCAAGAGCTCGCACATCATCGACGGTCGTGTCGACCACGCCTTGCTGCTGGAAGTGCTGACGAACGAAGGCGTCGGCACGATGATCCGCGCGGACGACACGCCGCCGCGCCCCACGGCCTGATCGCGGTCTTCCGAACTCGGCGCAACGCGATGGCGAGCAAGCCCGGCGAGCGCAAGCTGCAGATCCTGCAGACGCTGGCGACGATGCTCGAGGCACCGCGTGGGGAGAAGGTGACCACCGCGGCGCTCGCCGCGCGTCTCGACGTCTCGGAGGCGGCACTCTACCGGCACTTCGCGAGCAAGGCGCAGATGTTCGAAGGGCTGATCGAGTTCATCGAAACGACGGTGTTCTCGCTCGTCAACAAGATCCAGTCCGAGTCCGAGGACGGGGCCGCGCAGGCCGAGCAGACGGTCGTCATGCTGCTGCGCTTTGCGGAGAAGAACCAGGGAATGACGCGCGTGCTGATCGGCGATGCGCTCGTGAACGAGGACGATCGCCTGCAGGTTCGCATCAACCAGTTCGTCGAGAAGCTCGAAGCGGCGCTGCGCCAGTCGCTGCGCATCGCCCTGGCGGCGAATGCGTGGCACGGCGATGCGAATGCCGACGCAGCCGTGCTGATCGCTTATGTCGTCGGCCGCTGGCAGCTGTTCGCCAAGTCGGGCTTCAAGCGCTCGCCGCAGGAAGGTTGGCCGCTGCAGCGAAAGTTCCTGTTTGGCTGAGCGTTGTTTTGCCCGTGCGGCGGAACCTGATGTAGTGTATTGCCGATGAAGCCTTGTTCGTTCGTTCTCGCGTGCGTTGTCGCGGCAGCGTCGTCGCTTGCCGTTGCCCAGTCGCCCAGTGTGATGCCGCCGCCACCGCCGGGACCTGCGACGGCCGAACCTGCGCCCGTCGCGCGGCCGCAGGCTGCGGTGCCTGCGGCGCGCGAACCCGGCCTCGTCCGTCAGTCGCCGACCGGTCTCGAGGTTCGGGAGGGCGATGCGACGCCCTCGCGCTGGCAGTCCGATCTCGAACGGCTGGATTCCGACTTGCGGCTGCGCTTGTTGACGGCGAACGAGCCGCGGATCGACTGGTTGGCGGGCGATATCGATTCGGCGGATGTCGAGTCGCAGGTCCGGCATTACGCCGCGGCACGCATCGCAGCACCCGGCGAACGGCTGTATCTCGCGTCACTCGGCATTGCGTGCCTGCACCCGGTGCGACCAACGCTTGCGCCGTGCGATGCTGTCGACCGGCTCGCCGATTGGGCGCGGCGCGATACCGACAACGGCGTTCCGTCATTGCTCCTCGCCGGCCGCGCGCGGCAGCGTGGACAGTCCGATGCCGTCGCGAGCTACGTCGAGCAGGCGGCGGGTGCGCCGCGTTTCGACGATTACTGGTCGCAGCACTCGCAGCGCTGGTGGGACTATCTACGGGCAGTCGACGTCGGCATCGATGCGGCGGCGAAGGCAGAGGCTGCTGCGAAGT
Source organism: uncultured Pseudomonadota bacterium (assembly GCA_963709335.1). Classification (GTDB taxonomy): domain Bacteria; phylum Pseudomonadota; class Gammaproteobacteria; order Burkholderiales; family Casimicrobiaceae; genus VBCG01. The sequence goes on along the minus strand of CAVPWB010000014.1, from coordinate 896,803 downwards.
ACGGCTCGATGAACGATCTCGCATGGGCACAGCCGCTGCGCATCGTGTGCGCCGAGGGAAGTGCGCGCCCGGATCGGCTGCGCGACGCGTGCGCGAACCTGGGCCAGGCATTGATGGCGCGCGGCGCGTCGTTCGCACTGCGCCGCGCAGGCGCACGTATCGCCGAGATCAATGCGCCCGATGCGGCGGCGCGGTCGGCGGCGCAGGCGCGCGGCGCGCGGATCCTCGCGATGACGGCACGCTGCACGCAACTGCAGCCGGATTTCGCGACGGCACTCGAATCGCCGCAGCCGGCGACGCGTGCGCGCGGCGTCGAGGACTTCACTGCGTGGGCAAACGCGCAGGCGCAGCTTGGCGAAGTCGCATCGTGCGAGCGCGTGCTCGCCGCGGCGCCGCGCTGACAGCGCTCGTCAGGTCGACCGCACCGTCGACGGGGCGATGACGCAGCCGGCGATGCGCCAGCCGCCGCCGTCGTCCCGCTGCATCTCGTAGAGCGCGACCAGCACCGTATCGTCGTTCATGACCAGACGCAGCGGCTGGATCGTGTGGCCGTCGATGACAGCGCCGTCGAGGAACTCCGTGTAGCGCGCGGTGAGCAGCACGCCGTAGCGCTGTTGCACCATCAGCAGAAACGTCGTCGCATCGTCGAACTGGTCGCGAATGCCCGTCGACGCATAGGAGAACGCGCGTGTCGCGTCGCCGTTGCGTAGCGCCGCGAGCTGGTCGCCGATGATGCGTTTGATCGAGCTCCATTCGGCCGGTGCCAGTGATGGGTCCGCCGCATTGGCGGTGCGCAGGAGGTACGGAGCTCGCATCGTGACGCGCGCATCGCCGTTCATGCGCGAAGGCGCCTCCGCCATTGCGCATTCGCCGCCGGCCAGCGCCGCCAGCGCGAGTGCGACCGTGATCTGCGTGCGTCGAAGCGTCGTCATTGCGGGTTCCTCAGTCGAAGCGGGTTGTCGGTCGATCCCGGCACACGGGGCATTCGGGGTCGCGCGGCACGCGCACTTCGCGCCACTCCATCGAAAGCGCGTCGAGCAGCAGCAGCCGACCGGCGAGCGATTCGCCCACCCCCGCGATCAGCTTGAGCGCTTCGGCGGCCTGCGTCGAGCCGACGATGCCGACGAGCGGCGCGAAGACGCCCATCGTTGCGCATCGCGTCTCCTCGAGCGCATCACCCTCGCCGAACAGGCAGTGATAGCACGGGCTTGCCGCATCGCGCGTGTCGAACACCGCGAGCTGTCCATCGAAGCGGATCGCCGCACCCGATACCAATGGCTTGCGTGCCGCAACGCACGCGCGATTCACCGCGTGACGCGTCTCGAAGTTGTCGCAGCAGTCGATGACGACATCGGCGGCGGCGACGAGCGTGGCGAGATCGTCTGCGCCGATTCGCCGCGCGATCGCAGCGACGCTGACGTGCGGGTTGACGGCGGCGAGTCGCGCGGCGGCTGCGGCGACCTTGGGCTGGCCGACGTCGGCGGTTGCATAGAGGATCTGTCGCTGCAGATTGGTGAGGTCGACGCTGTCGGCGTCGCACAGAGTCATCGTGCCCACACCCGCTGCCGCGAGGAATTGCGCGACCGGCGCGCCGAGACCGCCGACGCCGACGATCAGTGCGTGCGCCGAGGCGAATCGCGTCTGCGCATCGGGTCCGAGCTCGTCGAGCAGGATGTGCCGGCTGTAGCGTAGCAGCAGCGGGTCATCCACGCGCGGCGCTCGAGGCTGTCATCGGATACGGATGGCCGCTGTTCATTTTCGGAGCATCCAAACGACAACGCCCGGCGCTGGCGGCCGGGCGTTGCGGTGTACGGCAAGCGTGGTTACTGGGTCTTCGCCTGCGCGGAGAGCGCCTTCGACGACTCGACCACGGGCATGCCCTTCAGGTGGTTGATCGCCTGCTTGAGCTGGAAATCCTCCTCCGATCCGAAATCCAGCCGCGGCGGCAGCGCATCCGGCTGGCCCCCGGCCTTTGGCGCCGTCTTCACGTCGGGCGCCGTGGCCGCGGTACCCTTGCCGGCGGCGGTCGTTCCCTTGGCGGCGGCCGCTCCATTCGCGGCAGGCACGTCGAGATGACGCTCGAGGTTGGCCTCACGGATGCGATTGGGAGAATCGCGGCCGTCGTCCACGAGCACGTCGGGCTCGATGCCCTTCGCCTGGATCGAACGGCCTGCCGGCGTGTAATACCGCGCCGTCGTCAGCTTGAGCCCGGTGTTGTTGCCGAGCGGCAGGATCGTCTGCACCGATCCCTTGCCGAACGTCTGCGCGCCCAGAACCGTGGCCCGCTTGTGGTCCTGCAGCGCACCGGCGACGATTTCGGATGCCGATGCCGTTCCTGCATCGACCAGCACGACCATCGGCACGGTCTTCACGCCGGCCGGAAGATCGCGCAGGTAGTCGTCACCGCGCCGCACGTAGTTTTCGCGGCTCGCCGTCAGACGCATCCGCGCGTCGGGCGTGCGTCCGTCCGTGTAGACGACGAGCGCGTCCTTCGGCAGGAACGCCGACGACACGGCAACCGCCTGGTTGAGCAGTCCGCCCGGATCGCTGCGCAGGTCGAGCACCAGCCCCTTCAGCGGGCCGTTCGCATACAGTTCGCGGATCGCCTTCGCGAGGTCGCTGCCGGTGTCTTCCTGGAACTTGCGCACACGGACGTAGCCGTAGCCGGGCTCGAGCGCCTTCGCGCGAATGCTCTTGACGTTGATTTCCTGCCGCAGCAGCGTGAACGTCAGCGGCGTGTCGACGTCCTTGCGCACGATGGTCAGCAGCACCGGCGTGCCGGGCTTGCCGCGCATCTTCTCGACGGCCTTGGACAGCGGCATGCCGCGCGTCGCGGCGTCGTCGATCTTGACGATCAGGTCGCCGGACTTGATGCCGGCCTTGAACGCCGGCGTGTCCTCGATCGGCGAGACGACGCGAATGATGCCGTCCTCGACGCCCACTTCGATGCCGAGACCGCCGAAGCGTCCCTGCGTGTCGACCTGCAGCTCGTGGAAGGCCTCGGCGTCGAGGAAATCGGAGTGCGGGTCGAGCCCGCGCACCATCCCGTTGATCGCCTCCTTGATGAGCTTGTCGTCGGAGACCTGCTCGACGTAATCGCTCTTGATCTTGCCGAAGACCGCCGACAACAGTTGCAGGTCCTCATAGGGGATCGGCAGCCGCGCCTCGCGTTGCGCGAACACCGAGAGGTTGAGGCTCAGCAGCAAGCCGAGCACCGCACCCATGCCGATCCAAGTCGCCTTCTTCATGCCGTCGCGCATCACTTACCCCGATTGACCGTCTCGCGGCCGCACGCGGCGGAACTCCACCGGCGGCGGGGACGGGTTACCCTGAAAAGGATGAATAAAGTATACGCCTGACCGTCGGCCGAAAAGAGGTCGAATCGCCGCGAAAATTCGCGGCGGCGACGCTGCTGTCCACGACAGGTCGCCGCCGTGTTCGCGGAAGTCGACGATCGGCCAGCCAGGCGCCGGTTGGTTCGTGCCATTTCGCTGCCGCCACTCGCCGCCGTCCGCCGGACTTTCCGGCTCGGCATTGGGCCCTTAAAGCGGCCTGGAGTTCCCCTCCGACCGCGCGGGGCAAAGGTTCAGCGCCCGCTGCCGTTCGTCAGCCGGACGAGCGAATGGCCGGTCATTTCGGGCGGCTTGGGCAGGCCCATCAGCGCGAGCAGCGTGGGCGCTACGTCCTGCAGCGCGCCGTCGCCGACGATGGCCGCCGGCCGGCCCACATAGACGAACGGGACGCGATTCAGCGTATGCGCCGTATGGGACTGGCCGGTCGCGTCGTCCTGCAGTTGCTCGGCGTTGCCGTGGTCCGCCGTGATGACGATCTCGCCGCCGCGCCTGCGCGCCGCCTCGACGACGCGCCCGATGCAGGCATCGAGCGTTTCGATCGCGCGCTTCGCGGCGCCGAAATCGCCGGTGTGCCCCACCATGTCGGCATTCGCGTAGTTGCAGACGATCGCGTCGTAGCGGTCGCTTTCGATCGCGCCGACGAGCCGGTCGGTCACTTCGACGGCGCTCATCTCGGGCTTCAGGTCGTACGTCGCCACTTTCGGCGACGGAACCAGAATGCGCTCTTCGCCCGGATAGACGGCCTCGCTGCCGCCGTTGAAAAAGTACGTGACGTGCGCATATTTCTCCGTCTCGGCGATTCGCAGTTGCTGCAGGTGCCGGCCGGCGACGAATTCGCCGAAGCTGTTGGTGATCGTCTGCGGCGCGAACGCGATGCCGAGGTGCCGGAACTCGTCGCCGTAGCTCGTCAGGCACACGAACTGCGCAAGCCGCGGAAGGCGCGCTCGGGCAAAGCCGTCGAATGCGCGATCCGTCAGCGCGCGCGTCATCTCCCGCGCGCGGTCGGCGCGAAAGTTCATGAACACGACGACGTCGCCGTCGCGCATCTGCGTCGCACCGTCTGCGCCGGTGACCACGGTCGGCCGGACGAACTCATCCGATTCGCCGCGTGCGTAGGCGGCCTCGAGCGCCGCTTCCGCCGTCGCAGCCGCGAATGGAGCGACGCCGTCGACGAGGAGCTCGTAAGCGGGCGCCACGCGCTCCCAGCGCTGGTCGCGGTCCATGGCGTAGTAGCGGCCGCAGATCGACGCGATCCGCGCGTCGCGATGGCGCGAGCACACGCGGTCCATCGACTGCAGCGACGCGAGCGCGCTTCGCGGCGGCGTGTCGCGGCCGTCGAGGAATGCGTGCACGGCAACCCGCGCGCCTGCGCCGGCCGCCAGGTCGACCATTGCCGCGATCTGCCGCTCGTGGCTATGCACGCCGCCCGGCGACAAGAGGCCGAGCACATGCAGCGTCGCACCGCCGGCGCGCGCGGTGTCGACGGCGCCGACGAGCGCGTCGTTCCGCGCGAACTGGCCATCGCGGATGGCGACGTCGATCCGCGTGTAGTCCTGGTAGACGACGCGCCCCGCGCCGATGTTGAGGTGCCCGACTTCGGAGTTCCCCATCTGGCCTTCCGGCAAGCCGACACGAAGCTCCGATGCATCGATGGTCGTGTGCGGACACGTCGCGAGCAGCCGGCGCCAGTTAGGTGCGTCGGCGCGCGTGATCGCGTTGTCGGGCGCATCGTCGCGGCAACCGAAACCGTCGAGGATCAGCAGCACGACGGGGCGGGGCGCCGCGCCGGATCCGGCGACGGCAGGTGCGGGCATCGGTGAAGGTACGAGTGTGTCCATCGTGGCGGTCGCTCAGGCGCGGTCGGGTGGATGCGCGCCGTAAGCTATCATTTTAGTCTTTGGTCTCGCGTTGCCCCTCATGCTGCCCTTCGTCGAAAAGAACTGGCCTCTCGTCCTGGTGTTCGTGCTGTCCGGCGCAATGTTGCTGTGGCCGCTGTTGCAGCGCCGGCTATCGCCGACGCGCGAGATCGGCACGTTCGACGCGACCCGGCTCATCAACGCGCAGAACGCGATCCTGCTCGATATCCGCGAGCCCAAGGAGTTCACCGGCTCGCGGCTGCCGAACGCGCTGCACATTCCGTTGTCCCAACTGAAGGACCGCGGCGTGGAGCTCGCGAAGTTCGTGTCGCGGCCGATCATCGTCTACTGCGAACGCGGCATGCGCAGCGGTGCCGCCACGTCGCCGCTGACGAAGCTTGGTTTCACGTCTGTGCAAAGCCTGCGGGGCGGGCTACGGGCATGGAAGGACGCCGGGCTGCCGATGCAGAAGATTTGATCGAACACCTGTCGCCGACATGCAGGACCTGATGCCCGATCCCGATTCGCCGCGCGTCACGATGTACACCGCGTCGTACTGCGGTTACTGCGTTCGCGCCGAACGGCTGCTGGCGGCACGCGGTGTGGACGACCTCGTGAAGATCCACGTCGACGAGGAACCCGCCGAGCGGATGGCGATGATGAAGCGCACGGGCCGTCGCACGGTGCCGCAGATCTACATCGGCGAGCGCCACGTCGGTGGTTACGACGATCTCGCAGCGCTCGACCGCGCCGGCGAGTTGGCACCGCTGCTCTCGGGCCTGGCCGCGTAGCAGCCGCGGGCGCAGTCGGCGGCGGTCGATAGGGTAAAATCGATCGCTTCGCCCTTTTTCACCGGAGCACCGAATGGCCGACACCGCCCCCAACGCGGATTCGCAACCCGCACCCGCGGCAGGCGGCGGCACCACCGCCCAGCTTTCGATCGAGAAGATCTACGTCAAGGATCTGTCGCTCGAGAATCCCGGCGCGCCCCAAAGCTTTCAGGTGACCGACGCACCGCAGATCGAGATCGGTCTGCGCACGCGCGGCGAGCAGGTCGCCCCCGATGTGTACGAATGCGTGCTGACACTGACGGTGACGGCGCGCGCGGGCGACAAGACCGTCTTCCTCGTCGAGGCTGCGCAGGCGGGCGTGTTCACGATTCGCGGCATTGCGCCCAACCAGCTGCAGGCGGTGCTCGCGATCCACTGCCCGACGGTGCTGTTCCCGTACGCGCGGGAAACCATCGCGGATGCGACGATGCGAGCCGGCTTTCCGCCCGTGCAACTCGCCCCGATCAATTTTGAGTCGCTGTACCAGCAACAGCTTGCGCAAGCCTCGAGCGAAGCTCCTGCCGTCACCAACTGACGCGACGCGTCGGTGCGTTGCGCGGTGTATCCGGCGCGCGATCGTGACTGCGATTGTCGCGCTGCCGCTTGGCGCTGCAGCTGCTGATTTCCGCGCGACCGGCGACCCCGCCACCGTGATGTACGACGCGCCGTCGGCGCGCGCGAAGCCGCTGTTCGTCTACGGGCGCGACATTCCCGTCGAGACGCTCGTCTCCGTCGAAGGCTGGACGAAAATCCGCGACGCGGCGGGAACGATCGGCTGGGTCCAGTCGAAGTTGTTGTCCGAAAAGCGGATGGTCGTCGTGCGCGCGTCGTCCGCAGACGTGCGCTCTGCAGCCGAAGAGGGCGCACCCGTCGTATTTCGCGCCGAACGCGATGTGCTGCTCGAGGTCGCAGAATCGGCCGCGTCGGCGTCCGCGACGGCGATGCCCGGCTGGATCAAGGTCCGCCACCGCGACGGCGACACGGGCTACGTGCGGCTTGCGCAGGTGTTCGGGTTCTAGCGCAAAGCGGCTGCGACTCCTGCCGATCCGGCGATGATCGCCAACGTTGCGGTGCTCGGGGGCGGCGCGTGGGGTACGGCGCTGGCCATCCACCTCGCGACGCGCAGCAACGCCCGTCCGATCGTCACCCTGTACACGCGCTCTGCCGCTCACGCGCGCGATTGCATCGCAGCGCGGGAGAATCGCCGCTACCTGCCCCGCGTCGAGCTGCCCCCATCGGTCACAGTCACGGCCGACATCGCGGACGTTGCCGGTGCCGGGCTGCTGATTGCCGCCACGCCGATCGCCGAGTTGCTGCCGCTCGCGGACGCATTGCAAGCGGCCGCGATCACCGCACCGCTCGTCACGCTGTCCAAGGGCTTCGTTGCGACGCCGGATGCAGCACCCGCATGGTCGCTCGCGCACACGGCCCTCGCGCCGCGCTGGGGTGCGCAGCTTGGCACCGTCTCCGGTCCCACGTTTGCTATCGAAGTTGCGCAGGGTCTGCCGACGGCACTGGTGGTCGCTACGACCGATGCCGCATTGACGCAGGACGTCGCCGCATTGCTGCGGGGCGATGCGTTGCGGGCCTATTCGAGCGACGATGTCGCCGGCGTCGAGGTCGGGGGTGCCGTGAAGAACGTGTTCGCGATCGCCGCCGGCGCGAGCGATGGCCTGGGCTTCGGCGACAACGCGCGCGCGGCGCTGATCACCCGGGGCCTCGCCGAAGCGGGCCGGCTGTCGGATGCGCTCGGCGGCAAGCGCGAGACGCTGATGGGTCTGGCGGGACTCGGCGATCTCGTGCTGACCTGCACGGGCAACCTGTCGCGCAACCGGCGCGTCGGGCTCGCGTTGAGCCGCGGCCAGCCGCTGGCGGCGATCCTGACGGAGATCGGTCACGTCGCCGAGGGCGTGCAGGCAACGCGCGCAGCCTATGCGCTCTCGCGGCACTTCGGCCTCGACATGCCGATCGTCGATGCCGTGCATCGGGTGCTGTACGACAATGTGTCGCCGCGCGACGCTGTGCTCGCACTGCTCGCGCGAGGGCCGCGCGCCGAATGACGGCGGGTCAGACGAATTCAACGGACGACATGCAATGCCGAAAAAAATCCTCGGATACTTCGTGACCGCCGGATTGCTGGCCTCGATCGAGGCGATCGGTGCACCGGCGTTCTTTCCGCCGGAAACGCCGGCGCGCCCCGTCGTCGACGTCGTTCATGGCACGACGCTGACGGACCGTTACCGGTGGCTCGAGAACGGCAAGGATCCCGAGGTCGCCGCCTGGACGCGCGCGCAACACGCGGCAACGGTCCAGTTCCTCGATCGCAACGCGCCGCCGGTGCCTGGGATGAAGGACGAGCTGACGCGCTACTTCGATCGCGACAAGACGGATCCGCCGCTGTTCAAGAATTCGCGCGAATTCTTCCAGCGGACGCGGCGCGGCGAGCCGCAGGCCAAGCTGTACACGAGGATCGACGGACGCGACAAGCTGCTGTTCGACCCGGTCGCGCTCGATCCGTCGGGCAAGACGAAGATCGGCACCGTCGTGCCCAATCGCGACGCGACGCGACTCGCCGTCGGCGTGTACGCGCAGGGCAGCGAGCGCAAGGACTTCCGCATCGTCGACAGCACGACCGGTGCGCAGATCGGGCCGGTGATCACCGGGCTCGACAGCTTCGGATGGGCGCGCGACGAGCGTTATGCGTTCATTACGCCGCGCACCGCCGAGTCCGACGCGAACCAGGAGCCGATGCGTTGCCTGAAGCACCGGCTCGGCGGCGAGCGTCGCGACGACGTGCTGATGCTCGCCGTCAGCGATGCGAAGAACTATTGCTCGGTCTACGAGCCCGAAGAGGCCGACGTGACGGTGTTCGAGACCGGCGATTTCTGGTCGAACACGATTCGCATCCGTCCGCTCGGCTCGACGGCGGAGCCACGGACGATCTACGCGAGCGACAAGTTCCGCGCCGATGGAACGTTCAAGCGCGACCGGATGTATTTCCGCACGAACGACAACGCCCCCAACTGGAAGGTGATGGCGGCGTCCTATGCGCAGCCCGAGTTCCGCGACTGGGCCCCGCTGATTGCGCAACAGGCGACCGTGCTTTCCGACCTGACGGTCACGAGCACGTATGTCGTCGCGACGATGCGCGAGGACGTGCAGTCGTTGCTGGTCGTGCATGACCTCACCGGAAAGCCGTTGCGCGAGCTCGCGCTGCCCGAGTTCGGTAACGTGTCGGCAATCGCGTACGACATCGACGCCGATCGCGGCTACGCGACGCTGGCGTCGTTCACGGCGCCCTACAAGGTGTACGGATTCGACGGCAAGTCGCTCGAATGGAAGCTCGTCTGGCAGGACGATCCGCCGCTCGACCTGTCGCAGATCGTCGCGACGCGCGTCTACGTGCCGGCGCGCGACGGCGCGAAAATTCCCGTGTTCATCGTCCATCGCAAGGATCTGCGCCGTGACGGCGCAAATCCGACGCTGCTCTATGTTTATGGCGGCTTCAACAACGCCGTCGAGCCGTTCTATGTCGGCAGCTATTCGGCGTTCATCAATCGCGGCGGCGTGTTCGTCGACGCGGGCGTGCGCGGAGGGTCGGAGTACGGGGAGAAGTGGCACGAGCAGGCGATGCTCGCGCAGAAGCAGGCGACGTTCGACGACACGATTGCCGTCGCCGAGTGGCTGGTCAGCGAGAGGTACACGCAGCCGTCGAAGCTCGCCGTCGAAGGCGGCAGCAACGGCGGACTGACGGTCGGCGCCGTGATCACGCAGCGTCCCGACCTGTTTCGCGCAGCGATCTGCCAGGTGCCGCTGCTCGACATGGTCCGCTACCACAAGTTCTTGATCGCACGCTACTGGATACCCGAGTACGGCGACCCGGATCGCGAAGCCGACTTCCGCTGGATCCTCCGCTACTCGCCCTACCAGAACGTGCGCAGCGGCGTGAACCTGCCGGAAACGCTTGTCGTGGCCGGCGAATACGATTCGCGCGTCGATCCGCTGCACGCGAAAAAGTTCGTTGCGGAAGTGCAGAACAACCCGGGCCAGGTTGCGCCGTTCCTGCTGTACATGGATTTCGACAGCGGGCACGGCATCGGCAAGTCGCAGCAGCAGCGCGTGGTCGACCGCGATTACGAGTTGCGGTTTCTGATGAGCGCGCTCGGCATGGGCGGAATCACCGGCCACTGAATCGCTGCTGGCGCCATGCTTCGTAAACGGCGACGGCGACGGCGTTCGACAGGTTGAGGCTGCGCACACCGGCGCGCATCGGTATGCGCAGATGCGTGTCGGCGGGAAAATGCTCGAGAATCGTTGGCGGCAGCCCGCGCGTTTCGGAGCCGAACACCAGCACGTCGCCAGGCCGATAGGCGACCTCGTACGCCGAACGGCTTGCCTGCGTCGTGAACGCGAACCAGCGTCGCGGCGCATCCGCGTCGAGCGCCGCGCGGCACGCGGCGAAATCGCGATGGACGGCGACGCGCGCATATTCGTGATAATCGAGGCCGGCACGGCGCAGGTCGCGATCGTCCATCCGGAACCCCAGCGGCTCGACGAGATGCAGGTCGGTCGCCGTGTTGGCCGTCAGCCGGATGACGTTGCCGGTGTTGGGCGGGATTTCGGGGTGGACGAGGACGATGGCGAACATGGCAACGCGCTTCGCGGTGTTCTCACGATAGCAAGTTCACGGTGCCCGGGGTTGCGTTAGCGCTGTGGGGGCGAGCGCGCGCTAGGGCGATTTAGCTGGCGCGTGCGACGGCGGCGGCGTTCGCGCCACGATCCACGCGTCGACGCGACCGGCACCCGCGTCGTGCAACGCGACGGCCGCCGCCGCAAGCGTTGCTCCGGTTGTCATCACGTCATCGACGATCGCCACGGTGGCACCGTCGAGGGTCGCCCCGCATGCGAATGCCCCGCGGACGTTCCGCGCACGTGCGACGCGGGCAAGTCCCGCCTGCGGCGGCGAATCGCGGATGCGGCGCAGTCCGGCGAGCAGCGGCACGCCCGTCAGCGACGAAACGACGCGCGCGATCTCCTGCGCGTGGTTGAAACCACGATGTCGCTGCCGTGCCGTCGCCAGCGGCACCGCGGCAATGCGGTCCGGCTGCGGCGCTTGCCGCGCCGCGACGGCGTCGACGAGTGCGCGGGCGAATGTGTCGCAAAGCGCCAGTTGCGCGCCGTACTTGAATGCCTGCAGCAGGCGATCCGCCGGAAAAGCGTAACGCCAGGCGGCGATCGTCGTCGTATACGGCGGCGGCTGTCGGAGGCACGCGCCGCATGCTTCGTTCTGCGCCGCCGGCAGCGCGCAGCGCGGACAGGCGGTTCCGGCGTGCGGCATGTCGGCGCGGCACGCGGTGCACAGCAGCGCATCGTGGCTTTGCGCTGCGCACAGCACGCACGCCTGCGGCAACGCGTGGCGCAGCAGCGCGAACCCCGCGCGCCATGCGCTGCGGGCGCGAATGGCCGTCCTGGATGTCACGCTGTCAAATTTCGGCGCGCCAAAGTTTGACAGCGTGCGATAGTCCGTTCATGCCATTGGCATCCTTTCCTGCAGGTGCTTCGCCATTCGCGCGATGCCGCTTCCACCGCACCGTCGATGCTCCGCCATCGCGGGTCGGCGCGCCATCGTCCGTTCGGTCGACGCAGGTGTTGCTTGTCGGCATCGCGGCCCCCGCCAATTCCGGGAGCCGATCGCGATGAGCGGCATTGCCGTCGCGTTGCCGCCGCAAGCGACCATCGCTGCCGCGGATGTCGACGCGATCGAAGCGCTGTTCGCACTGCCGTTCGCCGACCTCTTGCTGCAGGCGCAGCACGTGCATCGCGCGAACCATCCAGCCAATGCGGTGCAGTTGTCGACGCTGATGTCGATCAAGACCGGCGGCTGCCCCGAGGATTGCGGCTACTGCCCGCAGGCCGCGCGTTATCACGCCGGTGTGGCGGACGAGCCGCTCGCCGACGTCGGACGGGTCGTGGACGCCGCTCGCGCGGCAAAGGACGCCGGCGCGACGCGATTCTGCATGGGCGCCGCGTGGCGCGGTCCGAAGGCGCGCGACTTAGCCCCGGTACTCGACATGGTGGAGGCGGTGAAGGCGCTCGGCCTCGAGACATGCTGCACGCTCGGCATGCTGAAGGACGGCCAGGCCGAGCAGCTGAAACGCGCCGGACTCGATTACTACAATCACAATCTGGACACGGCGCCGGAGTACTACGGCGATATCATCTCGACGCGCGATTACCGCGATCGCCTCGACACGCTGGCGCGCGTTCGCGGCGCCGGCATCTCGGTGTGCTGCGGCGGCATCGTCGGCATGGGCGAGACGCGACGCCAGCGGGCCGGACTGATCGCCCAACTTGCGGAGCTCGCACCCGAGTCGGTCCCGATCAATCACCTGGTCCAGGTCGAAGGCACGCCGATGCACGCGCGATTCCACGGCGAGTCGGCGCTCGATCCGCTCGAGTTCGTCCGCACGATCGCCGTGACGCGGATCACGATTCCGCGCGCGATGATCAGGCTCTCCGCCGGCCGCCGCGAGCTCGGCGAGGCCGTGCAGGCGCTGTGCTACCTGGCGGGTGCCAATTCGATCTTTTACGGCGATCGCCTGCTGACGACCGGCAATCCCGATGTCGAGGCCGACCGCGCGCTTTTCGGCAAGCTCGGCCTCGTGCCTGCGTGAATCGCGCAGCCGCGCGAGCGCCTGCCGCGGGGCGGATCGCAGCGATGGTGCGTCGCTGACGTCGATCCGGCGCGACGCCGTGTCCAGGCTCCCTGGCGACAACCCGGCGATTGCGGAGCTCGAGCGCGAACTCGCGCAGCGCCGCGACCACGGCCTTGCGCGCACGCGACGGATCGTCGATTCGGCGCAGGGGCCGCGGTTGTCCATCGACGGCCGCGCGCTGCTCGCGTTCGCCAGCAACGATTACCTGGGGCTCGCCAACGCGCCCGAAGTCGCCACCGCCGCACGCGACGCCATCGCGCACTGGGGCGTCGGTGCGGGCGCGTCGCACCTGATCGTCGGGCACGCGCAACCGCACGCCGCGCTCGAGGATGCGCTCGCTGCCTACGTCGCGCCGTGCGACGGCGCGCGCGCGCTGACATTTTCCAGCGGCTATCTTGCCAACCTGGCGATCCTGACCGCGCTCGCGTCGCGCAACGACGTGATATTCGCCGACCGGTTGAACCACGCGTGCCTGACCGACGGCGCGCTGCTCTCGCGCGCCAAACTCGAACGCTACCGGCATTGCGACGTGGCTGCGCTGACCCGTGCGATGGAAGCCGCGGTCGGACGCCGCCGGTTCATCGTCACCGACGCGGTGTTCAGCATGGACGGCGACATCGCGCCGCTGCCCGAGCTCCTGCTTCTCGCGGAGCGATTCGACGCGTGGCTCGTCGTCGACGACGCGCATGGCTTCGGCGTGCTCGGTGACGGACGCGGGACGCTCGCACGGTTCGGCCTGCGCTCGGAGCGGATCGTCTACATGGGCACGCTCGGCAAGGCCGCCGGCGTCGCCGGCGCCTTCGTCGCTGCGCATCCTGCGGTGATCGAGACGCTGCTGCAAACGGCGCGACCGTACGTCTACACGACGGCGGCGCCGCCGCTGCTCGCCGTCGCGCTCGGCGCTGCGCTTCGGTCGATCCGCGACGACGACTTTCGGCGCGCGCATCTCGCGGAGCTCATTGCCGCATTCCGTGAAGGTGCGGCCGGCCTGCCGTGGACGTTGTCGGCATCGTCGACGCCGATCCAGCCGCTGATCGTCGGCGACGTGCCGACCGCACTCGCGGTCTCCGATGCATTGCTTGCGCGCGGCATCTTCGTGCCGGCGATTCGTCCACCCACAGTCCCGGCAGGCACCGCGCGGCTGCGCGTGTCGCTGTCGGCAGCGCACACGCTCGCCGATGTCGACGCACTGACGGTTGCGCTCCGCGAAATCGGCCGGAGTTTTGCGTGAACGCCCGGGTGGCGCATCTGCACGTCGAGTCCGCCGGTAACGGTCCGCCGCTCGTTCTGCTGCACGGGTTCGCGATGCACGGCGGGCTGTTCGCGCCGCTGTTGCCAGCCCTCACCCCCCGCTATCGAGTCCATGTCGTCGACTTGCCCGGGCACGGGTGGTCGGCTCCGATCGACGGCGCCGATGTCGCAACGCTGGCGGACGCGCTCGACGACGTGTTGGCTGCGATTGGCACCCCGCTGACGGTGCTTGGCTGGTCGCTCGGCGGGCAAATTGCGCTGCAGTGGGCGCGCGCCCGGCCGCAGCGCATCCGGCGGCTGGTGCTCGTCGCGACGACGCCGTCGTTCGTTACCCGCAGCGACTGGACGTGCGCGATGGCTCCAGAAACGCTTGCGCAGTTCGGCGACGAATTGCGGGTTGCCTATCGGTTGACGCTGCTGCGCTTCCTGACGCTGCAGGTGCAGGGCAGCGACGACGGCCGGCGCACGCTCGGGCAGTTGCGTGAACGCTTGTTCGAGCGCGGCGAGCCGACGCCGCAGGCGCTCGCCGCGGCGCTTGAGTTGCTCGCAACCACGGATCTGCGACGATCGCTGCATGAAGTCGAAGTGCCGGCCCTCGTCGTCGCCGGCACGCGGGACACGCTGGTGCCGCTCGCCGCAACGCAGGCGCTTGCCGCGGCGCTGCCTCGCGCGACGCATGCGGCGATCACGGGTGCTGCGCATGCCCCCTTTTTGTCGCATCCGGCGCCGTTTCTCGATGCGCTACGCGCGTTCGCCGATGGCTGAGCCGAAATTTCCGGCGCCCGATCCGCGTGACGTCGATCCGACGGCCGTGCGCCGGGGATTCGGACGCGCGGTCGCGACGTACGACAAGGCAGCCGCGCTGCAGCGAGAAGTCGGCACGCGGATGGCGCAGCGACTCGATTACGTGAAGCTCGCGCCTGCGGTCATCGTCGATGCAGGCTGCGGCACCGGCGAGGCCGTCGGCGAGCTCGGGCTGCGCTATCCGGGCGCCACGGTGCTTGCGTTCGACATCGCGCTGCCGATGGTGGAGGCCGCCAGAAAGCGCGCACGCACCCAGCGCTCGCTGCTGCGCCGACTGTTGCAGCCACTGACGACGCGCGGTTCGCCGCCGCCGCAGTTCGTCTGCGCCGATATCAACGCGCTGCCGTTCGCCGGCGTGTGCGCGGACCTCGTCTGGAGCAACCTCGCGCTGCAATGGGTGAACGACCTGCCGCGCGCGATCGCCGAGTTCCGTCGCGTTCTGAAGGTGGGCGGGCTGCTGTCGTTCACGACGTTCGGACCCGACACGCTGCGCGAGATTCGCTCCGCCTTTTCGCGCGCCGGGGGTGCCACGTACACGAACCGGTTCGTGGACATGCACGACATCGGCGACATGCTCGTCGAGGCGGGCTTCGCCGATCCGGTGATGGACATGGAGCGCATCGTTCTGACGTACGAGTCGCCGCGCGCGCTGCTCGCGGAGCTGAAGTCGATCGGCGCCACCAACCGGACCCGCGGTCGACTGCGGGGGTTGATGGGTCGCCGGCGCTTCGAACGCGCAACGCGCGCGCTCGAGGCGCTGCGCGACGGCGGCCGGATTCCCGCGACGTTCGAAGTGATCTACGGTCACGCATGGAAGGTGGCACCCCGGCACACGCCTGAAGGCCACGCGATCGTCCGCGTCCAGCGACCCGGACGGAATTGACGCGGTGGCCATGCGCGGACTGTTCGTCACCGGCACCGACACCGGCATCGGCAAGACCGTCGTAGCGACGGTTCTGTTGCGGTCGCTTGGCAATGCCGGCGTGCGATGCGTGGGCATGAAGCCCGTCGCCGCGGGGTTCGACGAAAGTGGTGTCAATGCGGACGTGCTGGCGCTCGCGGTTGCCGCGAACGTCGACGCGCCGCTTTCCGATCGCAATCCGTTCGCCTTCGCAGACGCGGTAGCGCCGCATCTGGCCGCGCAAGCCAGCGGGACGACGATCGACATGGCCGTCATCGCCGCCGCCGCGGGCAGGCTGGCGACCAGGGCGGACGCGTTGATCGTCGAGGGTGCGGGCGGCGTCCTCGTGCCGCTGGATGCGTCGCACGACATGCTCGACGTCGCCGCTATGCTCGGCCTGCCGGTGCTGCTCGTCGTTGGTTTGCGGCTCGGTTGTCTCAATCATGCATTGCTGTCGGCACTCGCGATTCGCCGTCGCGGTCTCGAGCTTCGCGGGTGGGTCGCGAACCGGCTGCCCGCGCCAATGCGTCTCGCGGACCGCAACGTCGAAACACTTGCCGAGCGCCTTGGCGCGCCGGTCGCCATCATCGAATCGCCGGAGACTGCGTTGCTCGGCCCGGATACGTTGCGCGGGCTCGGCCTCATGGGGTGAAGGCCTCGTGAACCGTGCTAACATTTGTGACTTCTCACGCGCGCGTCGACGCCGACGCGCGTTTTTTCCGCGCGCAATTCCCGCGCGCGAGGCGAGAGTGGCCATCAGCGTCACATCGTGATCGGGGACAGCATGGGCAAACGGATGGGGCTTGGGGTGCGACGGTGTCTTGGCTTTGCCGTCCTGCTGTCGCTGTTCGCGTCGGGTACCGCGTTCGCGGCGTGGGAGTGGAATTTCCAGGCGCCCGCCACGCCGATCGCCGCGGAAATCATCAACCTGCACAGCCTGATCTTCTGGATCTGCGTCGTCATCTTCGTCGGCGTGTTCGGCACGATGTTCTGGTCGTTGTACTACCACCGCAAATCGAGCGGACATCAGGCGGTCCAGTTCCACGAGAACACGACGGTCGAGATCATCTGGACCGTCATTCCGTTCCTGATCCTGCTGTTCATGGCGTATCCGGCCACGAAGACGATCCTTGCCGCACACGACACGACGTCGCCGGACCTGACGATCAAGATCACCGGCTACCAATGGAAGTGGGGCTACGACTACCTGCAGGACGGCTTCGGCTACTACTCGAATCTCGGTACACCTCTTGCGCAGATCGAGGGTCGGGACAAGAAGAACGATAACTACCTGCTCGAAGTCGACAATCCGCTCGTCGTCCCCGTCGACGCGAAAGTGCGCCTGCTGATCACGGCCGATGACGTCATCCATGCGTGGTGGGTCCCGGCGTTCGCCGTCAAGCAGGACGCGATCCCCGGCTTCGTCCGCGACACGTGGTTTCGTGCAACCAAGGTCGGGACCTATCGCGGCCAGTGTGCAGAACTCTGTGGCAAGGAGCATGGCTTCATGCCGATCGTCGTCGAGGTGAAGTCCAAGGAGGACTACGCCAAGTGGGCCGGCGAGCAGAAGCAGAAGGCCACCGCCGCCGCCGATGATCCGAACAAGGTGTGGGACGTGAAGGAACTCGTCGCGCACGGCCAGCAGGTATTCAACGCGAACTGCGCGGCGTGCCACCAGCCGAACGGCACGGGCAATGCGGCGATCGGCGCGCCTGCGCTCGTGGGCGACAAGGTCGTCATGGGTCCGCGCAAGGCCCAGATCGACGTCGTGCTGAACGGCCAGAACAACGGCAAGATGCCGGCGTGGCGCCAGCTGTCCGACGTCGACATCGCATCGGTCATCAGCTACACGCGCAACAGCTGGGGGAATCAGGCGCCCGAGAACGTGGTGCAACCGGCAGAAGTCAAAGGCGAGAGGAAATAACCATGTCGAGCATCCCACACGATCTCGTCGCAGGCGGTCATCCGCACGGCCATGACGACCATGCGCATCATCCGACCGGCATCATGCGCTGGATCACGACGACCAACCACAAGGACATCGGCACGCTGTACCTGTGGTTCTCGTTGACGATGTTCTTCGTCGGCGGCGTGATGGCGCTGACGATCCGCGCCGAGCTGTTCCAGCCGGGTTTGCAGATCGTTCATCCCGAGTTCTTCAACTCGATGACGACGCTGCACGGGCTCATCATGATCTTCGGCGCGCTGATGCCGGGCGCCGTCGGCTTCGCGAACTGGCTGATCCCGATGCAGATCGGCGCGCCGGACATGGCGTTCGCGCGGATGAACAACTGGAGCTTCTGGCTGCTGCCGCCGGCGGCGATCATGCTGCTGCTGTCGCTGTTCGTTCCGGGCGGCGCCGCGTCGGGCGGCTGGACGATGTACCCGCCGCTGACCGTGCAGTCCGGCATGGGCATGGACCTGACGATCTTCGCCGTCCATATCATGGGCGCGTCGTCGATCATGGGATCGATCAACATCATCACGACGATCCTGAATCTTCGCGCGCCCGGCATGACGCTGATGAAGCTGCCGCTGTTCTGCTGGACGTGGCTCATCACCGCCTACCTGCTGATCGCCGTGATGCCCGTGCTCGCCGGCGCCGTGACGATGCTGCTGACCGATCGGCATTTCGGCACGTCGTTCTTCAACGCGGCCGGTGGCGGCGATCCGGTGCTGTTCCAGCATGTGTTCTGGTTCTTCGGGCACCCCGAGGTCTACATCATCATCCTGCCGGCGTTCGGCATCATCTCCGAGATCATTCCGGTGTTCTCGCGCAAGCCGCTGTTCGGCTATGCGTCGATGGTGTACGCGGTTGCCGCGATCGCGATCCTGTCGTTCCTCGTGTGGGCGCACCACATGTTCACGACCGGCCTGCCGGCGGCGAGCATCCTGTTCTACATGTACGCGACGATGCTGATCGCCGTTCCGACGGGCGTGAAGGTCTTCAACTGGCTCGCGACGATGTGGAAGGGCTCGATCTCGCTCGAGGCGCCGATGCTGTTCGCGCTCGGCTTCCTGTTCCTGTTCACGACGGGCGGGTTCACCGGGCTCATTCTCGCGATCCAGCCCATCGACATCCAGTTCCAGGACACGTATTACGTCGTTGCGCACTTCCACTACGTGATGGTGGCGGGCACGCTGTTCGCATTCTTCGGCGGCGTCTACTACTGGCTGCCGAAGTGGACGGGCCACATGTACGACGAGAAGATCGCCGACTGGCATTTCTGGGGATCGTTCATCTTCTTCAACGTCGCGTTCTTCCCGATGCACTTCCTCGGGCTGGCCGGCATGCCGCGGCGCGTGCCCGATTACGCGCAGCAGTTCACCGACTGGAACCAGGTGTCGACCATCGGCGCGTTCGGGTTTGGCCTTTCGCAGCTGTTGCTTCTGTGGGCGGTGCTGAAGTGCATTCGTGGCGGCGCGCCCGCGCCCGCGAAGCCGTGGGAAGGCGCGATGACGCTCGAATGGACGCTGCCGTCGCCGCCGCCGTACCACTCGTTCGAGACACCGCCGGTTGTCAAGTGAGCGCGGCGGGCGAGACCGACGTTCGAGCCGAAGCCCGAAGGGCGCGGCGCCGCGCGAGCTTCGGAGGCCGACGCGCGAACGCGGGCTTTCCTTGCAGTCGACCCGGGAGGCCGACAAGTGAGCGAAGACATGGCTGACGCCGCGCGACTGAAGGCTGCCAATCGGCGCACGGGCCTGCTGCTGTTCGCGATCGCACTGCTGTTTTTCGTCGGCATCATCGCGTCGCGCTTCATCGACAGCCCGCTCGTGTCGACCGGCGTTGTCGGCGGTGCGGTGCTGCTGTATCTCATCGTGGCCATCGGCCGTCACCTGCGGCGATGAGCGACGGAACTCTCGCACAGGATCGCGACGCACAGCTCAGACGCGACAACCGCGTGCTGCTGGCGAAGCTTGGCGTCATCGTCGTGGCGATGTTCGGTTTCGGCTACGCGCTGGTTCCGTTCTACGAGAAGATCTGCGAAGTGACCGGCCTGCGGGACATCGACAAGGCCGACGCCGTCGTCAACACGCAGGTCGATGCGACCCGCGTGGTCCGGATCGAGTTCGACACGAACCTGCACGACATGCCGTGGAAATTCCGCGCGCTGCAGACGACGGCCGACATTCACCCGGGCGCGGTGACGCAGGTCGTCTTCGAGGTGGTCAACACGAGTCGCGAGCCCGTCACCGGCCAGGCGATTCCCAGTTACGGTCCGCGCAACGCCGCGCAATATTTCCGCAAGCTCGACTGCTTCTGCTTCACGCGGCAGACGCTCGCACCCGGCGAGACGCGGCGGATGCCCGTCGTGTTCGTCGTCGATCCGTCGATGCCGAAGGACCTGTCGACGATCACCCTTTCGTACACGTTCTTCAAGGTCGAAGGCAATGCCAGGAGCTGACCGGCCGTTTCGGCGCCGCACACGCTGCGCGGTCGCCCGCGCGCGGATGGCTGCGGCAGCAATCACGAAGGCAACGAGGAGTTACGCATGAGCACCGTCGCGCAGGGCGCCAAGCCTTATTACTTCGTTCCGCAGCCGTCGCACTGGCCGATTCTCGGGTCGTGCGCACTGCTGCTGATGGGAACCGGCGCGGCGTTCTGGTTCAACTCGTATCCGGCGGGACCGTGGGTCGTGCTGGGTGGGTTCTGCGTGCTGCTCGTCATGCTGTTCGGGTGGTTCGGGACGGTCATCGGTGAATCGGAAGGCCGCCTGTACAACCGGAAGGTGGACCTGTCATTCCGCTGGAGCATGAGCTGGTTCATCTTCAGCGAGGTGATGTTCTTCGCCGCGTTTTTCGGCGCGCTGTTCTACGTGCGCAACATTTCGGTGCCCGATCTCGGCAGCGCGATGACCGGTCGCCTGCTGTGGCCCGACTACGCGGCGCAATGGCCGACGGTCGGGCCTTACATCAAGCAGCAGTTCTCGCCGATGGGCGCGATCGGCATCCCGCTGCTCAACACCATCATCCTCGTCACATCAGGCGGCACGCTGACCATCGCCCATCACGCGCTCAAGGCGGGTCACCGCGGCGCACTCAAGTTCTGGCTGTTCGTCACGATCGCGCTGGGCTTCACGTTCCTGGGCTTCCAGGCGTACGAGTACACGCACGCGTACAGCGAGCTCAACCTGAAGCTGTCGACCGGCGTCTACGGATCGACGTTCTTCATGCTGACCGGGTTCCACGGCGCGCACGTGACGATTGGCGCCATCATGCTCTCCGTGATGCTGTATCGCGCGTTCCGCGGGCATTTCGACGCCGAGCATCACTTCGGCTTCGAGGCCGCTGCGTGGTACTGGCACTTCGTCGACGTCGTCTGGCTCTTGCTCTTCGTGCTCGTGTACTGGATGTAGGGAAGATCCGCGCAACGACAAGCGTTCATGCGCGTGCGTCTCGGCGCTTCACAAGCCCGTGGGAGCGATCCACCCCATCCACCAGGAGAAGACGAGAAATGCGATCAGCGCCATCGACAGCAGCACGCGGATCGCCAGTGCGATGACGACGCGGTTGCCGCGCCCGCGATCGCGATACAGGAACACGAGCGCCGTGAACAGCGCGGCCACCACCGCGATCAATGCAACGATGACGATTATTCTCATGGCTTCCGCGCTCGGCGGGCGAGTGTAGCACCCGCGTGATGGCCATCGACGTGCCCGCGGGCCGGGGCGCTGCGGCAGATCAGCGGCGTCGCCGCCCGACGTGGATTCCCACGGTCGCCGCGTTTCTGGCGATCGCCGTCTGCCTGACGGCGGCGAGCTGGCAGCACCGACGGATGCTGGAAAAAGAGGCGCTGCAGACGCAGATCAACGTAGCGGCGGCGAAGCCGTCGGTGCCCCTGCCCGCTGACGTCGCCGACTGGAATGGCTGGCGCTTTCGCACGGTGACGCTCACGGGCGAGTTCGATGCGCGGCACCAGATCCTGATCGACAACGCCCAGCATGGCGGCCGCGTGGGCTTCGACGTCGTCACGCCGTTCGCGCTGGACGACGGCCGCACGGTGCTCGTCAAGCGTGGCTTCGTCGGGGGCGGCGCGTCGCGATCCGACCTGCCGTCGCCGCCCGTCCCGCGCGGCCCGGTGACGATCCAGGGCCGCATCGACATTCCGACGCAGCGCTACGTCGAGCTCGGTGAGCACGTGCCACCGAGCGGGCCGCTGTGGCAGCACGTCAATCCGCAGGAATTCGCGCAGGCGACCGGCGTGCGCGTGCTGCCGATCGTCGTCAAGGACCTCGGTTCGCACGCCGCCGGCCTCGCGCTGGACGATGCATTGCCTGAAACGGGTATCGAGAAGCACATCAGCTACATGATGCAGTGGTACACGTTCGCGGCGCTCGCCGGCGGGCTCTGGGTCTGGTTCACCGTGCGCCCGTGGCTGCGCGGGCGGCAGCGGCGATGAGCACGGCGCAGGATACCGTCGCCCGCATCGGCAAGCGGGACGTGCGCACGCGCCGCCGGCTGCTGCTGCTCGTGGGCATCGCGCTCGCGCCGGTGGTGTTGTCCTATGTCGCCTACTACTTCGTGCCGCGCGACGCGCGTGTCAATTATGGGTCGTTGCTTGCGACGCGGCCGCTCGAGCCAATCGCCGGCACGCTGCTGACGGGCGCGCCGTTTGCGACGGTCGATCTGCGTGGCCGCTGGCTGATGCTCTATGCCGGGTCGGGACGTTGCGACCCGGCCTGCGCCGATGCCTTGTACGCGTCGCGGCAAGCGCGCACGATCCAGAACGCAGAGCGCGAGCGCGTGCGCCGCGTATTCCTCGTCGTCGATGATCAGGCACTTCCGCCGGGCGTGCTCGCCGAGCATCCCGACGTCACCGTCGCTCGCGTGCCGGCCACGGCGGTTGCGGGCTTACCGGAAGGCACCGACAGAATCTATCTGATCGATCCGCTCGGCAATTACGTGCTCGCGTGGCCGTCGAAGCCCGACGTCAAGGCGATGGCCAAGGACATCGCGCGATTGCTGCGGGCTTCGGCGATCGGCTAGCCTCTGGCGCTGCCGATCCGCGTCATCCGGTCGACGCTGCTGTAAAATGCCGCCTCGCTTCGCTCGCCACCCCGTCTGCTCGCCTTGACGACTCTCGCACTCTCCGAAACTCGCGCGCGCCAGTTCCTTGCGCTGACGAAGCCGCGCGTCGTGTCGCTGATCGTCTTCACGGCGGTGATCGGCATGTTCCTGGCGGTGCCAGGCATTCCGCCCGCCGGCCCGGTGGTGTTCGGCACGCTTGGGATCGCGCTCGTTGCCGGTGCCGCTGCCGCGATCAACTGCCTTGTCGAGCAGAACATCGACAAGCTGATGCGGCGCACGAGCCGGCGTCCGCTGCCGCGCGGTCAATTGTCGACGCGCGAGACGCTGGTGTTCGCAACGTGCGTGGGCGGGGCGGGGCTTGCGATCCTCCACACCTTCGTCAACCCGCTGACGATGTGGCTGACACTCGGCACGTTCCTCGGGTACGCCGTCATCTACACGGTGCTGCTGAAACCCGCGACGCCACAAAACATCGTCATCGGCGGCGCGTCGGGCGCGATGCCGCCGGTGCTGGGCTGGGCGGCGGTGACCGGCGACGTGCCGCCGGAAGCGCTGCTGTTGTTCCTGATCATCTTCGTCTGGACGCCTCCGCACTTCTGGTCGCTCGCGCTCTTCCGGCGCGACGAATACGCGAAGGCGCGGCTACCGATGCTGCCGGTGACCCACGGCGTCCGTTACACGCAGGTGATGATCGTCCTCTACACGGTGGCGCTCGTCGGCGTGACGCTGATGCCTTACGCGCTGCGGATGAGCGGCCTCGTCTATCTCGTGGCGGCGATCGTGCTGGGTGCGATGTTCCTTCACTACGCGGTGCGCCTCTACGTTGCGTACAGCGATCATCTGGCGCGGGCGATGTTCCGGTTCTCGATCGTCTATCTCGCCGCGCTGTTCTCCGCACTGCTGCTCGATCACTTCCTGCAGCGCGCATTCTGACGTTCGCGGGCGCCGAAGCGCGCTGCACCGACGCTACGCCGTCCACTTCCGAATATGATCCTTCAGTCGATCGCCCGGCTGTCCGCTGGTATTGCTCTCGCAATCGTGCTGGCCGGCTGCGGAGCGCGCGGGCCGTCGTTCCAGGCCACCGATCTCACCGGTGCATCCTTCGGCCGCGACTTCGAACTGACGGCC
Organism: uncultured Pseudomonadota bacterium; assembly: GCA_963709335.1. Lineage (GTDB taxonomy): Bacteria > Pseudomonadota > Gammaproteobacteria > Burkholderiales > Casimicrobiaceae > VBCG01. The sequence goes on along the minus strand of CAVPWB010000014.1, from coordinate 872,935 downwards.
CCCGATGGCAAGCCGCGGCGGCTCGCCGATTTCCGTGGCAAGGCCGTCGTGATGTTCTTCGGGTACACGCAATGTCCCGACGTGTGCCCGACGACGCTCGCAGCATTGGCAGAAGCGATGAAGCGGCTCGGCCCCGACGCCGATCGCGTGCAGGTGCTGTTCGTAACGATCGATCCGGAGCGTGACACGCCCGCGCTGCTCTCGCAGTACGTGCCGGCGTTCGATCCGCGATTCCTCGGCCTGTACGGTGACGCCGATGCGACGGCGCGCACGGCGAAGGAGTTCAAGATCCTGTACCAGAAGGCCCCGGGTGCGACGCCCGCGAGCTACACGATGGACCATTCGGCTGGAACGTACGTGTTCGACCCGCAGGGCCGGTTGCGCCTCTACGTTTCGAACGGCCAGGGCGCCGACGTGTTCGCGCACGACCTCGCACAATTGCTGCGCGCAGGCTGACGGCTGCGCGCACTGACGCGCACAGCGGACGCCATCAGCGGCGTTCGATCAGTTCGATCTTGTAACCGTCGGGATCGCTGACGAACGCGATCACCGTCGTGCCGCCTTTCACGGGCCCCGCATCGCGGGTGACTGCGCCGCCATGCGTGGCGCTCGCCGCGCGCACCGAATCGCACACGGCGGTGGCATCGGGTACCTCGATCGCGATGTGACCGTATGCGGTTCCGTGATCGTACCGGTCGACGCCATGGTTGTGCGTCAACTCGAGCACGGCGTCGTTGCGCTCGTCACCGTAGCCGACGAATGCCAGCGTGTAGCGTTGCTCGGGCCGCTCGGTCCGGCGCAGCAGGCGCATGCCCAGCACGGTCGTGTAGAACGCGATCGAGCGCTCGAGGTCGCCGACGCGCAGCATCGTATGGAGGATGCGCATCGAGTCAGGCTCCGCTGACCGGAAGGTCGGCTGGCACGCTAGAACTCGATCATCTCGAAGTCCTCCTTGCGCGCGCCGCATTCGGGACACGTCCAGTTCGGTGGCACGTCGTCCCAGCGGGTCCCGGCCGGAATTCCCTCGTCCGGTGCGCCGACGGCCTCGTCGTAGATGAAGCCGCAGATCAGGCACATGTATTTTTTCATCGCGATGCGGTTCGGTTCCCGGCTGCGGCGGACGCGCGGAACGCAGGGTCCGACGCGACGCATGGAGTAGAATCCGAGAGTGTAGCAACCGCCCACCACCCGCGACGCAACCAGGCGTCGCGTCGTCATGCCCACCGACGACGATCCCGCATTTCCTCCCGTCGTGCTCACGTTCGCCGCATCCGATCCTTCGGGTGGCGCGGGCCTGCAGGCCGACATCCTGACCCTTGCCGCGATGGGGTGTCATCCGCTGTCCGTCATGACGGCGCTGACGGTGCAGGACACGACCGGTGTCGAGGGTCTGCTGGCGATCGATTCCGACTGGGTCGCCGATCAGGCGCGCGCGCTGCTCGAGGACATTCCGGTCGACGCCTTCAAGATCGGCGTGCTCGGCAGTGTCGAGAACATCGCAGCGATCGCGGAGATCATCTCCGACTATCCGGACGTGCCGCTGATCCTTGATCCGGTGCTGGCCTCGGGTCGCGGCGATGAGCTTGCAAGCGACGAGATGACGCATGCCTTGCGCGAGCTCTTGTTGCCGCAGACGACGATCCTGACGCCCAACAGCATGGAAGCGCGGCGGCTCGCCGACATCGAGGACGACGACGAGCCGACGCTGCACGCGTGCGCGTCGCGGCTGATCGAGGCCGGGTGCGAATACGTGCTGGTCACCGGCACCCACGAGGCCACGGTGCAGGTCGTCAACACGCTGTACGCGAAAAGCGGCATCGTCCGTTCCGACACGTGGGCGCGGTTGCCGTATCGCTACCACGGGTCGGGCTGCACGCTGGCATCGGCGATCGCGGCGATGATCGCCAATGGTCTCGCGTTGCCGGAGGCGGTGCGCGAGGCGCAGGACTACACGTGGCACGCGCTCGAGAAGGCTTATCGCCCCGGCATGGGCCAGCACCTGCCCGACCGGCTGTTCTGGGCGCGCGATGAGGGCGATGCGCGCGAGGTCGACACCCCCGAGACGCTTGCCGCCGATGCGGCGGAATCGGCGCGGCGCACCGATGTCCGCGGTACGCACTGAGGCGTCCGCGGCGCGTCGGGCGCGCATCGCGCGGCTCGGCGGCCTTTATGCGGTGACACCCGACATCGGTGACACGGCACTCCTGACGCGCAAGGTTGCCGCGGCGATCGCCGGTGGTGCCGCGGCAGTCCAGTACCGCAACAAGCTCGCCGATAGCGTGCTGCGGCGCGACCAGGCGCGCGCGATCGCGCGCTTGCCTGCACGCGCACGGACGCTGTTCATCGTCAACGACGACGCAGCGCTCGCGGCAGCTGTCGACGCCGACGGCGTGCACATCGGCGCAGACGATGCGGACATCGCGACGGCGCGCGCGCTCGTCGGTACCGATCGAATTGTCGGTGTCTCGTGCTATGGGGACATCGAGCGCGCGAACGCAGCCGTCGAGGCTGGCGCCGACTACGTTGCGTTCGGCAGCTTCTTCGCTTCGGCTACGAAGCCCGCAGCGCAGCGCGCCGACATCGGCGTGCTACGCCGCGCGCGTTTGCTGGGCGTGCCGGTCGTCGCGATCGGCGGCATCACGGCATCGAACGCGTCACTGCTGATCGACGCGGGCGCTGCGGCGGTCGCCGTCATTTCGGATGTGTTCGCCAGCGACGATCCCGCTGCGATCACGCGCGCTGCAGCGGCGATCGGACGCATTTTTGCGGCCGAGCCTTCACATCAGTCGCGATCCGGATGAGCCGCAACGACGAACTGTTCTTGCGCGCACAGCGCTCGATTCCCGCGGGCGTCAATTCCCCGGTGCGTGCGTTTCGCTCCGTCGGCGGCACGCCGCGCTTTTTCACGCGCGGCGAAGGTGCGTATCTGTGGGACGCGGACGGCAAGCGCTATGTCGACTATGTAGGGTCGTGGGGGCCCGCCATCGCCGGGCACGCGCATCCGGCCGTCATCGATGCCGTCCAGTCCACGGCGGCGCACGGGCTGTCGTTCGGCGCACCGACGGAGCTCGAGATCATCCTCGCCGAGACGCTGATCCGCAGGCTGCCGAGCCTCGAGCTCGTGCGACTCGTGTCATCCGGAACCGAAGCGACGATGACGGCGCTTCGCCTTGCACGCGGCTATACGGGGCGGCCGAAGATCATCAAGTTCGAAGGCTGCTACCACGGCCATGGCGACAGCCTGCTCGTCAAGGCGGGCTCGGGCGCGCTGACGTTCGGCCAGCCGTCATCCGCCGGCGTGCCGAGCGCCATCGCCGGCGAAACGATCGTGCTGCCGTTCAACGACCTGACTGCCGTTGCGGAAACGTTCGAGGCCGATCGCGACGCGATCGCCGGCATCATCGTCGAGCCCATCGCCGGCAACATGAATCTCGTGCTGCCCAAGGCGGGGTTCCTCGACGGGCTTCGGACGCTGTGCGATCGCTACGGCGCCGTGCTGATCTTCGACGAAGTGATGACCGGTTTCCGCGTTCACGCAAGAGGTGCGCAGGGTCTCTACGGCGTAACACCCGACCTGACGACGCTCGGCAAGGTGATCGGCGGCGGCATGCCGGTGGGTGCGTTCGGCGGCAAGCGCGCGATCATGGAATGCATTGCGCCGCTCGGTCCCGTCTATCAGGCGGGCACGCTGTCGGGCAATCCCGTGGCCGTCGCGGCCGGCATCGCCACGCTGGGACTCACGGAAGCGCCGGGGTTCTACAGCGGATTGACGAGCACGACGCGCGCGTTGACCGACGGCCTCGCGGCGGCGGCGAAGCGACAGGGCGTCGCGATGGTCGCGCAAGCTGTCGGCGGGATGTTCGGGATCTATTTCGCGGCTTCGGTTCCCGGCTCGTTCGCCGAAGTGATGGCGTGCGACAAGGATCGGTTCAACCGGTTCTTCCACGCAATGCTCGACGCCGGCTTTTACTTCGCCCCGTCGGCGTTCGAGGCGGGATTCGTGTCGGGGGCGCACGGCACGCGCGAGATTGCGGACACGCTCGCTGCAGCCGACCGCGCCTTCGCGGCAATGGCCTAGCGGATTACGCTGCGCGCCGACGTACGGTCCGAAAGCGCCGACGGGGCGCGGGAGCCGGCAGGCAAGCGTCGTCTGAGAGCGACAAAAAAATTCACTGCAACTCCTTAATGAGCAAGGCTTTTTTGCCAGGACCGCCGGGGTCGCGTGCTATGATTCGATGCCGTTTTTAGCCCGACGACCGACCGACGAGACCTTTTGGACGCACCCGTTCGCAAACGCATTGGCGAGATCCTGATCGAGCGCGGCAAGCTCGATCAGGCGAACCTCGACCGCGCGCTGCGCCTCCAGGGCGACAGCGGCGAACGCCTGGGCTCGCTGCTCGTCACGCTCGGGCTTTGCGCGCAGCGCGACGTAGCCGAGGCACTGTCGCTGCAACTCGAGTTTCCGTTGGTGGACGCCAACGGCTATCCGGAATTTCCGATTCTCGAGGAGCGGGTGTCGGCGCGATTCCTGCGCGAGGCGCGCGCGCTGCCGGTGCGCGAGGACGAGTCCGAGCTGGCGCTCGCGATGGCCGACCCCACCGACGCCTACACGATCGGCGCATTCGAAATGGTCACGGGCCGCACGGTGAGGCCGCTGGTCGCGATTCCAACGGAGCTCGACGCCGCGCTCGAGCGCCTCTACGGTGCGGGCAAGTCGGCGCAAAGCCAGTTGCTGGGAGACGTGGAGACGCGACCGGACGAGCTGTCGTTCGACGCGGACGTGCAGCAACTGAAAGACCTCGCGTCGGAGGCGCCGGTCATCCGCCTCGTTTCGCTGCTCATCACCAACGCGATGGAAACGCGTGCGTCGGACATCCACATCGAGCCGTTCGAGAACCGGCTGATCGTCCGCTACCGGATCGACGGCGTGCTCCACGAGGTCGAGTCGCCGCCGAAGCGGCTGTCCGCGGCGGTGATCTCGCGGATCAAGATCATGGCCAATCTCGACATCGCCGAGCGCAGGCTGCCGCAGGACGGCCGGATCCGGCTGCGCATCCAGGGCAAGGAAATCGACCTGCGCGTATCGACGCTGCCGACGATGCACGGTGAGTCGGTCGTGATGCGGATCCTCGACAAGGGCCACGTTGCGCTCGACTTTCGCAAGCTCGGCTTCGAGGATGACACGCTGGAGACGTTCCTCGGCGTGCTGTTGCAGCCGCACGGCATCCTGCTTGTCACGGGTCCGACCGGCTCGGGCAAGACGACGACGCTCTACACGGCGCTCGATCGGCTGAACCAGCCCGACGTGAAGATCCTGACCGTCGAGGACCCGGTCGAGTACCAGATGTCCGGCATCAACCAGATCCAGGTGAAGCCGCAGATCGATCTGACGTTCGCAAACGCGCTTCGGTCGATCGTGCGCCAGGATCCTGACGTCATCATGATCGGCGAGATCCGCGACCTCGAGACGGCGCAGATCGCCGTGCAATCGGCGCTGACGGGTCACCTGGTGCTGTCGACCGTGCACACGAACGACGCGCCGTCGACCGTCAACCGGCTGCTCGACATGGGCGTTGAAGATTATCTGCTGACGTCGACGGTCATCGGCATCCTCGCGCAGCGGCTCGTCCGCAAGCTCTGCCAGCATTGCAAGGAATCCTACGTCGCGCTGCCCGAGCTCGTCGAGCAGATGCGGCTGCGCCGCTACTCGAACGATGCCGAGATCACGCTCTGGCACGCGAAGGGCTGCACCCACTGCGCGCAAACCGGCTACAGCGGGCGCCTGTCGATCCTCGAAATGATGCCGATGACCGACGCCGTGCGCAGCCTCGTGATGAAGCACGAGAACGCGGCCGTGCTGCGCGCCGAGGCGATCCGCGGAGGAATGGTCACGATGTACGAAGACGGTCTGCGCAAGGCGCTCGCCGGCGTTACGACGTTCGAGGAAGTCTTGCGCGCCACGCGCGAGAGCTGATCGGGCCTAACTGCCGATGCCCCTCTACAGCTATCGCGCGGTAAGTCCCGCCGGCGACGTCTCGAGCGGCCAGCTCGAGGCTGCCAACGAATCGGAGATCGTCGATCGGCTGCGCGATCAGGGCCTGCTGCCGATGCAGATCGCGCAGGCGCTCGGTGTTGCCGCGACCGGGCCGCGCACGGCGAAGCCACCGCGCGCGTCGTGGTTTTCGCCGAAGCGCGTGACGCGCGACAACGTCCTCGGCATCACGCGCGAGCTCGCGACACTGCTTCGCGCCGGCCTTCCGCTCGATCGCGCGATGGAGCTCCTGATCACGCTGGCGCCGTCGCTGCCGGTCGCCGTGATGCTGCAGGGAATTCGCGACGAGGTTCGCGGCGGGAAATCGCTTTCACAGGCCCTCGATGCGCGGCGCGACGTCTTCTCGCGGTTCTACGTCAACATCGTCCGCGCGGGCGAGGCAGGCGGCGCACTTGGAACCGTGCTGCAACGCCTCTCCGAAACGATGGAGCGCTCGAAAGAGCTGCGCGACTCCGTGCGATCGGCGCTCATCTATCCGACGATCCTGATCTTCGTCGCGGTCGCGTCGGTGATGGTGCTGCTGGTTTTTGTCGTGCCGCAGTTCCAGTCGACGTTCGCGCAGGCGGGCAAGGCGCTTCCACTGCCCACGCAGGTCGTCATCGTCGTCGGCACGTTCCTGCGCAACTGGTGGTGGGCGGCGCTGCCGGCCGCGGCGCTCGTGGTGCTGTGGTTTCGGCGTCGCGGGCGAATCCCGTCGGTGCGCCGCGCGCGTGATGCGCGGATGTTGCGGATGCCGCTCGTAGGCGACCTGATTGCCAAGGTCGAGATCGCGCGGTTCGCCCGTACGCTCGCGACGCTGCTCGCCAACGGCGTGACGCTGCTGGCCGGACTCGGCATCGTCCGCGAGACGATGGGCAACGTCGTACTGTCGAGCGCGCTCGAAGGTGTCACGGCGAAGTTGCGCGAAGGCAAGGGCTTCGGCCATCCGCTCGCGGACACGGGACTCTTCCCGCGGCTCGCCACGCAGATGATCCTCGTCGGCGAGGAGAGCGGGCGGCTCGAGGAAATGCTCGCGCGAGTCGCCGATGTCTACGATCGCGAGGTGGCGACGGCGATCAAGCGGTTCCTGGCGGTGCTCGAGCCCGTCCTCATCCTGTCGCTGGCAGTGATGGTGGGCGGCATCGTGTTCTCGATTCTGCTGGGTGTCATGGGCATGAGCGAACTCGTCGTTTGATGCGTGTCTAAACAGCACTCGCGCATGCGCGGAGCATCGCGTGTGCGCCGTCTTCTGAACTTTGGGCGCCGGCTCTCGTTTCCGGACGCCGGACTGAAGGATGAACTCATGGTGAAGCGCTACCGTGTTACCTGCATGAGCGTTGCTGCGGAGGGCCGCTGCAGGCGCGTCGCGCGCGAGGCGGGCATGACGCTGATCGAGATCCTCGTCGTGCTCACGCTGATCGGCGTCGTGCTCGGCATCGTCGGCAGCAACTATCTCGGCAAGAGCGAGCAGGCCAAGGCGAAGGCCGCGAAGATCGAGATCGAGCAGATCTCGCAAGCGCTCGACTTGTTCAAGCTCGAGCTCGGCCGCTATCCCAGCACGCAGGAAGGCCTGCAGGCGCTCGTTGCAGCGCCGCCGGGCCTTGCGAACTGGGCCGGCCCGTACTGGAAGAAATCGACGACGCCGAAAGACCCGTGGTCGCATGAATACAAGTACGCCTCGCCCGGTACGCATGGCGCGTACGACATCATTTCGCTCGGCGCCGACGGCGTCGAGGGTGGAGAGGGCGCGAACAAGGATGTGAATAATTGGGAGTGACGGCAGCGCGCGAGGCGGCACGCCGAGCGAAGGCCCGCAGGGCCCGACGCTGCCGGAGCTCCGCGAGGCCGACGCTCGGACGCGGCGGGTCACGCCGACCGCGCAGGGAGGCCGAGGGAGTGAGCAACTCGAACCGGGCCCGACGCTGCCGGAGCTCCGCGAGGCCGACGCTCGGACGCGGCGGGTCACGCCGACCGCGCAGGGAGGCCGAGGGAGTGAGGGACTCGAGAGCGCGCAAAGGGGCGCACAACATGCGCGGCCTGACGCTGCTCGAGATCCTGATCGTCATCGCGTTGATGGCCATCATCGCCGGGTTCGTCATCCCGATGTTCAGCGGTCCGGTGTCGACTAGCGAATTACGCGCCAGCGCGCGTCAGCTCGCGGCGGGGCTGCGGCTCGCGCGTAGCGAAGCGCTTGCCGAGCGCCGCGAGACGTTCCTGGTCGTCGACGTCGCGGGCAAGCGATTCAAGGTCGACCGTGATCCAGCCGAGCACAACCTTTCGTCGAAAATCGACATCAAGCTGTTCACCGCGCAGAACGATCTCGTCAGCGACAGCGTCGGGTCGATCCGTTTCTTTCCCGACGGCGGCAGCAACGGCGGGCGCATCACCGTTGCCTCGGGCGAGCGCAAGTTCGACGTCGACGTCGACTGGCTCACTGGCCGTGTCGCGATCCTGGATTGACATGAAACAGGCGCATCGCAATCGTCATTGCGGCTTCTCGCTGCTCGAGGTTCTCGTCGCGTTCGTCATCGTCGCGCTCGTCGTCACGGCGTTGTTCCGATTGTTCGGCGGAGCGCTCGGCAATGCGTCGGCCGCGGACGAATGGACGCGCGCGCTGCTCGTTGCGCAGAGCCGTCTCGCGCTCGCCGCGTCGGTAGAGCCGCTGCGCGAAGCGACCGACGCGGGCAGCGAAGCCGACGGCCGCATCGATTGGCGAACGTCCGTCACGCCGTACGTCCCGGCGGACGGCGATCCCGATCTCGAGCGTGCATCGGAGACCATGGCGACGCGGCTTTATCGCGTCACGGTGGACGTGCGCTTCCCGGGTATCGCCGGGCAGCCGCGCACGCTGACGCTGTCGACGCTCAAGCTCGGGCAGAGGAATCCAGCATGAGGACGGCGGGCGTGAAACGCGGTGAGCGCGGCTTCACGCTGCTCGAGCTCACGATCGCGCTGACGTTGCTCGCGCTTCTGTCGGCCGTGCTGTTCGGATCGTTGCGGCTCGCCGGTCGCAGCACCGACGGCGGACAAGCGAAGGTCGACGCGGCGGCGTCGATGCGCCTCGCGCAGGACTTCCTGCGCACGAACCTGGAGGCGCAGCACCCGCTGCGCATGCGCAAGATCCTGGAGTCTCCGCTGCTCTTCAGCGGCACGCGCGACGAGTTGCGATACGCGGCCGAGTTGCCGCCGCGCATCGCCGGCGGCGGCATCTGGTTCTACCGCCTCTCGCTGCGTACCGACGATTCGCGCTCGCCGCTGACGCTCGAACGGCTCGTTCCCGATCTGGCCGCCGATGCGATGCCCGAGTTCGCCAATGCGGATCGATCCGTGCTCGCCGACGGCATCGCCGATTTGACGCTGGGCTATCTTGGTCGCGATCTCGATGTCGCGACGACCGTCGCGCCGACGTGGCGCGACCATTGGGACAACCCGCAGCAGCTGCCGATGATGATCCGCATCGACGTCAAGCCGAAGCAGGGCCCGGCGTGGCCGACGCTCTACGTGACACCGCGCGAGGCGCCCGAGGCGGGCTGCCGCGCGTGGGACATCGCGCGGCAGCGGTGCGCATCCGTCTAGCGATGAGCATGCGGCGATCACCCTCCATTCTCATGCGCAGCGCGCAGTCGGGCATTGCGCTCGTGCTCGCGCTGTGGCTCACCGTGCTGCTGACCGTGCTGGCGAGCGGCTTCGCGTTCAGCATGCGCACCGAGGCGCTGGCGGTGCGTAACGCAGTGTCGCTCGCGCAAGTGCGCGCAATCGCCGACGGCGCAGTCGAACGCACCGCGTTCGAGTTGATGCGACCGCAGGTGGCGAATGTCTGGAAGCTCGACGGCCAGCCGCATCGATTCGTCGATGGCGAGGCAACGGTGGTCGTCACGGCCGTCGACGAGGCGGCGAAGATCGACATCAACTCGGCACCGGATCCCTTTCTGAAGAGCCTGCTGATGGTCATTGGCGGCCTCGACGACGCGGCGGCGGGCGGCCTCGTCGACGCGATCGACGACTGGCGCGATCCCGATGACTTGCGCCGGCCCAACGGTGCCGAGCTGCCCGAGTACCGGGGCGCGAACCTCAAGTACGGTCCTGCCAATGCGCCGTTCGAGACCGTTGGCGAGGCGGCGCGCGTGCTGGGCATGACTGCGGACGTGTACAACCGGATCGCGCCGGCGATCACCGTCTATTCCCACCAGCCGGGGGTCAATCCCGCCACCGCCGGGCGCAGCGTGCTGCTCGCCCTGCCGAACGCAACCGCTGAGGGTGTAGACGCCTTCATCGCGCAACGCGCACAGGCGCTTGCCGACAAGCTGCCGGTGCCGCCGTTTCCGCCGGCGCAGGCCTTCGGCAGCGGACCCGTGCCGATCTGGAGAATCCGCGCGGAAGCCACGCTGCCCGATGGTGTAACCTTCGCCCGCGAAGCCGTCCTGCGCCCGTCGCCCGACGCGCTACGGCCGCTGATTGCGCTCGCATGGCTCGAGCCGTCCCGATCAGCGGCTGCGCCTTCCCTTTCCGATTCCGCTGCTGATGGCCGCCATCGCTGACTCGACATCCTTCAACAAGCCCGGATACGCCCGCGACCTCGCGCGGCGACTTGGGCTGACCGGCTTCGGCCATTGGTGGGCGCGCGAACTCGCCGCGATGATGCCGTCGCGGTTACGCGTCAGCGCTGGAGCACCGACGCGCACGACCGGTGCTGGCGTTCAATGGAAGCCGCGCAACGCTGTGGCGTCCTATTCGAGCCAACGGACACGTCACGATGACCGAAATAGGGCAGATTTCGCTGTATGCCGATACCGAAAGCGTCGCCGCGGCGGGTCGGGCGCTCCTGGCGCAGCTCGCGCGTCAGGCGAACGGTGGCGCGCCGGAGGTGGTGATCGCGCTGTCGCCACGCGCGTCGCTACGCAAGCGGCTGACGCTGCCGGCCGCCATCGAGGCCAACCTGCACCAGGCGCTTGCCTACGATCTCGACCGGCACACGCCTTTCAAGTCCGACGAGCTTTATTTCGACGCGGCAGTCGTCGATCGCGATCCCGCGCACAACACGCTGCAAGTCGACCTTGCCGCCGCGCGGCGTGCGATCGTCGATCCGATGCTGCGGCATGCCGAGAGCTTCGGCGCGCGTGTAGTCGGTGTCACGGTGGATCCGCCGGCAGCCGCCGCGGCGTCGCGCCTCGATCTCCTTCCCGTCGACCGCCCCGAGCTCACGCCCGGTTCGCGCTGGCATGTGATCGTTCCCTCCGTGCTGCTCGCCGTCGCGATTCTCGCGGCCCTCGTGCTTCCGGTCTGGCAGAAGCGCGAGGAAGCCATCGCGCTCAACCAGCAATCCGACCTGGCACGTCAGCGTGCCGGTGTTTCGGACGCGCTTCGCACCGAGCTCGAGCGCAAGATCGGCGAGTACAACTTCGCCCTCGAGCGCAAGTACGGGTTCCCCGGGACCGTCCAGGTGCTGGACGACATCACGCACCTGCTGCCCGACGACACGTGGATCACGCAACTCGAGCTTCGCAGCGTGCGCGGCAAGGACGGCCAGCGTGAATTGACGCTGCGCGGAGAGTCGGCCAACGCCGGTCGCCTCGTGTCGCTGCTGGAGGATTCGAAGCTGTTCACGCAGGCAGCGCCGCGATCGCCCACGACCAAGATCCAGCCCGGACCGGGCGAGATCTTCGACGTCGGCGCTCAGCTGAAACCGACGCCGCCGCCCCAGGCTGCACCGCTCGACCTGACGGCACCTCCACCGCCACCCGTCGTGCCGCAGCGGCCGCGCGCTGCCCTGCCGGCAACGACGCCGGCGGCGACCCCCAATGCCGCGCCTTCGGCAACCACGCCCGGTGCCGCGCCGCAAACCGCACCCGGTGCCGTGCCGCAAACCGCACCAGGTGCTGCGCCGCAAACCACACCAGGCACCGCGCCGGCGACGGCGCCGGCGAACGCACCCGCGGCAGCACCGCCGGCAACGTCGTCGCGGCGCTCGGTCGTACCGCCGCGCAACGCGCCGCCCGGCTCCCCGCCGGGAGCGGGCGCGGCGGTTGCCCCACCGTCAGTGCCGCCAGCGCCGGTGCCGCCCGCAACGGCGGAGCCCGAGCCCGCCGAAGGCGAAGGAAACACGCAATGACGCCACCGGCCCTGAAGGGACTATCGCCGGTGCGGCAGCGCGCGCTTGCCGCGGGGCTGCTGATCGGCGGCATCGTTGCCGTCCTGCTCGCCGTGTTCGTTCCGATTGTCCTTCTGCATCAGCATTACGACGCGGCGATCGCCGACACGTCGGACCGGTTGCAGCGGTATCAGCGCATCGCCGCGCAGGCACCGGCGTTGCGTACGGCGCTCGATGCGATGCAGCACCGCGATGGCCGCCGCTTCTTCCTGCGCAATACCGCCGCGAACCTCGCGGGCGCCGAACTGCAGGAACTCGTGAAGGCCGCCATCGAGAGCAACGGCGGACGGATCACGACCAGTCAGAACACGAGCCCGCGCGACGACGGGCGATTCCGCGAGATCGGCGTCAACGTCCAGTTCTTCGCGGCCACGCCGGCGTTGCAACGGATCCTGCTCGCCATCGAGACGCACCAGCCGTACCTGATCGTCGAGAACCTGACCGCGCGACCGCTGAACGCATTCCGGGGCTTCAAGCCCGCGCCGGGCCAGGAGCCCGAGCTCAACGTCCAACTCGACGTCGGCGCGTGGGCGTTTCCCGAACCTGCACGTGCCACAGCACCCGCGAAAGCGGCCTCGTGATGCGCGCGCCGACCCGCATACCAGGAGAGCGTAATGAGTGACGCCAGCGCGCTTGCCCGAAGCCTGATCGTCTGGCTCGTTCCGTTTGCAGCCGTAATTGCGGCGATCGGCATCGAGACCGATTGGGGACGCTCGTTCAATCGCGATGCACCGGCGCCTTCCGTTACCCCGCCGCAACCTGTCGCCGTCGCATTGCTGCCCGAGTACAGGATCGACGGCGGCACCGAAGCGCGGCGCGAAACGGTGGATCGCGTGCTGTTCAACCCGACACGCCGACCGGCGCCGCCCGCGTCGCAAGCCGCCGGATCCGCCTCCGCGATGAAGCGCGGCCAGTACACGCTGACCGGAACGACCGTGGTCGGCAACGTCGCGACGGCGTTCCTGCGCGAGGTCAACGGCGGCAAGTCGCGGAGCGTCCATCAGGGCGACAAGCTCGGCGACGGTCTGCTCGTCGCGGAAGTGAGGCCGGATCGCGTGCGCCTGAAGCAAGGCGACGATGTCGAGGAGCTGTCGCTGAAGATCGCGGCGGGTCCGAAGATGACCGTGCAGACCGTACCCGTCGCGCCGCCGACCGCCGTAGCGCAGCCGGGTGCCGCAGCCGCTGGAGCCGTCGTCAATCCGGCCGCGGCGGCCCTCGGCGGAGCGGGCGGTTCCGGTCGCAATGCCCCGCGTCCCGTCGCGCCGCCTGCCGCCCAGCCAGCCGCCCAGCCAGCCGCTGCGACGCCGCGAACCAATAGCAATGTGAGCGTCAGCGAGCTCCTTGCCGAGCGCCGCCGCGCAGCGCGCGCAGCCGCCGAAGCGGCAGCGGCTGGCAGCTCACCCGTGACGGCGGGTCCGCCCCGATGATCCCGGCGCAAGCCGGGCCAAAACTTCGTTCGATCCCTCCCGGGGGCGAGCGGATCGAACCTCGCCATTCTCATTCCGCCCACGATGCCACGATGCCCATGACCGTGCCCTATCTGCGCCACGCCCTTGCAGCAGCGCTGCTGCCGCTGCTCGCCGCCTGTGTCCAACAGCCGGCGACGATGGCGGTCTACCCGCCGGCCCCGGTCGCGGACACGACGAAGCCGACCGATTCCGGCGAGGCTGCCCGCGCGGCGGCACGCGCGGCGGCCGACGCGGAAAAGTCGCGCGTGTTCAAGGGCACGGGCATCGTCGTGCGCGGCCAGGATTCCGGCGGTGCATTGCCCCCGTCGCCGCCGCTGCCGCCACCGGCGGCCGGCCCGGTCGTGCTGAATTTCGAAGGTGCCGATCTGCGCGAAGTGATCCGCAACGTGCTGGGCGACATCCTGAACCAGCCCTACACGATCGATCCCAACGTCGGCGGACAGGTGACGATCCGCACGACGGCAGGCATCGCGCGCGACGCGCTGCCGGCGACGCTCGAGACGCTGTTGCGAATGAACGGCGCGACGATGATCTACGAAGGCAACCTGTGGAAGGTCGTTCCGCAAACGGCCGCCGTGCGCGGCAACGTGACGCCGCAGCTCGGCAATTCGACGCGTGCGCTGCCGCAGGGCTATTCCGTGCAGATCGTGCCGCTGAAGTTCGTGGGCGTGCGCGACATGCTGCGCATCCTCGAGCCGTTCGCGAAGGATGCGCAGACGATCCGCGTCGACGACGTGCGCAATCTGCTGGTGCTGTCCGGGACCGAGGTCGAGCTTCGCCACCTGCTCGAGACGATCGACATGTTCGACATCGACTGGATGTCGGGGATGTCCGCCGGCGTCTTCACGCTGCAGAACGCCGATGTCAAGTCGGTGTCGCAGGAGCTCGACAAGCTCATCGGCAACCGCGACACGAGCCCGTTCACGGGAATCCTGCGCATCATCCCGATCGAGCGGATGAACGCGCTGCTGGTGATTTCGCCGAACCAGGTCTACATCGATCAGGCGAAGAAGTGGATCGAGCGGCTCGACAGCGGCGCGGGCGAAAGCACCCGCTTCTACGTCTACAACCTGCAGAACCAGCGGGCCGAGCGCGTCGCGCCGCTGCTGCAGCAGGCGTTCACCGGTCGCACGACGCAGACGAGTGCGGCCGGGCCACCGACGCTCTCGCCCGGCACGCCCGCGGGGCAGATCGTCTCGCCGCCGTCGTTCCAGACCCAGCCCACGATCGTGCCCAACACGCCGTTGGCGTCGGCGGCACCGGCGGCGGCTGCCGCGGCAGGCGCTGCGGTCGGCGCTGCGGCGGGTGCCCGATTGGTCGGCGGCGCCGATGGCGTCGGTGTCGTGCGCAACATCCAGGTGGTCGCCGACAAGGACCAGAACACGGTGCTGATCGTCGCCACGCCGTCGGAGTACTCGATCATCGAGCAGGCGCTGAAGAAGCTCGACGTCGCGTCGCGGCAGGTGATGATCGAGGTGACCATCGCCGAAGTTAAGCTCACCGATACGCTGACCTTCGGCGTCGACTGGATCTTCAAGGGCGCGGCACCGTCCGGACGCGGCAGCGGCGGCCTGTTCCAGAGCGGCGGGTTCAACCCGGCCGTGCCGCTGCCCACCACGGGGGCGGGCGCGGTCGCTGCCGGGCTGAGCGTCGCGGCGCAAGGGTTCAGCTACCTGATCAACAACGCGAACTTCCCGGGCGGCGTGCAGGCGGCGCTGCACTTGCTCGACACGTACGGCAACACGAAGGTCATCGCCAACCCGCACATCGCCGCGCTCGACAACCAGAAGGCCACGATCAAGGCCGGCAACCGGATCCCGGTCAACCAGCAGACGATCGTCGGCAACGTCAGCAACGCCGTGACGACGACGTCGCAGTACATCGACACCGGCGTTCTGCTGCAGGTGACGCCGCACATCAACGATGGCGGGCTGGTAACGCTGGACGTGCAGGCCGAAGTCAGCAGCCCCGGAACGCCCGACGTGGCCGGCGGCGCTCCGCCGATCGACACCCGTTCGGTGCAGACGCTGCTGTCCGTCCCGTCCGGCCAGACGATGGTGATGGGCGGCCTGATCCAGGAGACCAAGGGGAACGCGAACAAGGGCTTGCCGCTCCTGAACCGGATCCCGATCATCGGCGGCCTGTTCGGCAGCGAGACGATGACGAACGACCGCAGCGAACTCGTGCTGTTCATCACGCCGCGCGTAGTCAACGACACCGTCGACTACTCACGCGTAATTGAGGATTTGCGGCGAAAGATGGAACGACTTGATGACGTTTTCCCCGCAAAGCCGAATAAAGTGTCGGGAAATCCCGACAATTGAACGTTTTTGCATGTTGCGGGCGTGCAACACCCATGTCGCATGTGCGACGGTAACTCCAGCGAGATTGACGATGAAGCACGAAATGGCTACGCTTTATTCAAGCTTTGCCGCATCGCGGACGGCGGTACGATTGGTGAATCCGCGGTGGCAGCCAGAGGGAAGCAACCGAATTAACCGCTTGTTTTGCGACGTTTTGCGTCACTTCATGAATGGCACCGTCGCCAAACGACGACAGTCGTGGGTCGGAGCCGTCGTGGTCCTGGCCGGTTTGCTCGGCGGCTGCGCCACCCCGATGGGTGGGGGTGCCGGCCTGAGCGCGGACACGCCCGCGGACGTCAAGAAGCAAGCCGTTGCAGCGCGTGCGAAGGCGCGCTGGGATGCGTTGATCAAGCCGGATCTCGCGAGCGCTTATACGTTCCTGAGCCCTGCCTCCAGAGCGACGATGTCCCTCGACTTGTACAAGGCGAAGCACAACGTGGGTATGTATCGTGCGGTGACGATCGAGGACGTGAATTGCGAGGCCGACCGCTGCACGGTCAACCTCAGGCTCACTTACGACTACCAGCGGTTCAAGGGCATGATCACGCCATTGGTTGAACGATGGATCATCACGCAGGGCCAGGCATGGTTTGTGGAACAGGGTTAACGTGGGCGTTGCAAAAAGCCTACAAGTCAGAACGGGGGAAACGCCGATTTGTTTGTAATGAAACACCAACTGTAATAAGATTCGCTCGCTGTTGTTTCTAAAGTGATCACTTTAAACGGCAACTCAACGGAGTCATCACCAACCATGAATATTTTCAAGAAGAAGTCACTGTGCGCTGCGCTCGCTGGAATCGGCGCGCTGGGCGCCGTCGGTGCCGCGCAGGCGGTCAACCTGAATCCCGATGGACTAGGCCAGGTCCTGATCTATCCGTACTACACGACGCGCACGAGCCCCGCCGGCAACGTCTACAACTCGCTGCTTTCGGTCGTCAATTCGACGGCTTCGGTCAAGGCGGTCAAGGTTCGCTTCCTCGAAGGCAAGAACAGCCGTGAAGTCCTCGACTTCAACTTGTTCCTGTCGCCGAAGGACGTGTGGACCGCGGGTATCGTCCCGATGGGTGTTTCCGTCTCCGGTACACCAGCGCCAGGCGCGGGCATCATCACGGCCGACAAGTCCTGCACCCTGCCCCCGATCCCGGAAGGCGGCAAGGCGTTCGTCAGCTTCGCCTACTCGGGCGACGGCGCGGGCTCGACGCTCGACCGCACGAAGGAAGGCTACGTCGAAATCATCGAGATGGCGACGTTCGACGATTCCTCGGACACGGCGGCCAACGTCACGCACGTCGGCGGCGTTCCCCCGGGTTGCGGCGACCAGACCGATGCGCTCGCCGCGTCGGAAGCACTGCCGCCGGGTCTTACCGACCAGGACGGCCGTAGCGGCATCTTCGGCAGCATGACGCTGATCAACGTTGATTCGGGCACGGCCGCTGGACAAGACGCGGTTGCACTCGACAACTTCTCGGACGTCGTTCTGTACACGAACGCCGGTTCCGTGCAGCCGGACCTGACGCAGGCAAGCCCGCCGGTCAGCGTGCTGTTCGCGAACAATCTCATCTACAACTCGCTGTGGACCGCCTCGACCGCGGATCCCGTCAGCGCAGTGCTGATGCACGACCACATCATGAACGAATTCGTGCTGGATGCCGGCACGAACTCGGGCACCGACTGGGTCGTGACGCTGCCGACGAAGCGTTTCTACGTCGGCCTCGGCGACGGCACGCCTTTGCGCCTGTTCCAGCGCAACTTCAACAAGACCGATGGTGCCTGCGACGACGTGTCGCTGAACATCTACGACCGTGAAGAGAACACGACGTCGACCCCGATCGACTTCTCGCCGCCGCCGCCTTCGCAGTCGAACGCGATCTGCTGGGAAGCGAACGTCATCACGTTCAACGATTCCAAGCTGCTGGGCTCGGAGAACTCCGCCAACATCTCGACGGACTTCGAGAATGGCTGGCTTGACATCGGCTTCTTCCCGAGCACCGTTACGGGTGAAGTGCACACGCTGGGGAACGATGCGACGATCGTCACCGACATCTTCGCGAATTCGACGGTGGGTCCGGCGACGTATGTCGGCCTGCCGGTGGTCGGCTTTGCGATCGAGACGTTCCAGAACAGCGTCATCACCACCAGCGGTACGCCGGCTACGTACGCCAGCAGCTTCGTCCAGAAGGGCACGCGCCTGATCGATGCATTCGCGCCTTCGGCCGCCGCCCGCCGTTGATTCCTGACGTCGGTAGCACGGTAGTGACGCAATTGAGCAGTATCTGAAGAAAGGCGGGACCACAAGTCCCGCCTTTTTTTTCAATACGCGCCCAACGCGCCGGGACGGTCCGTCAAGGGCCGCGTTAACAAGACGAAATGAACCGTTTGTCTGCGGTAGCAGCCCGTGTGGCGGCGCCGTACAGGGAGATCGTCAAAGCACAAATATCCTTCCCGTAAATGGCCCAGGGCTTGCTCTGTGCAATGGTGGCGTGTCGCCACCGATTTTCGAGGTGAACCATGTATATGAATCGCTCCATCAGCCGCGTGCTCGCCGCCGCGGTCGCTTCAGCGGGATTCGCTATTCCCGTTCCGACGATCGGTGCCAGCCTTTCCTGCACCGCCGCGTCGTTCACTGCCACGTCTGACGGCAGCGGAAACATCAACGTCAGCTGCACCCAGTCGGGGACGACCAGTGGCGGGACGTGCTCGATTTCCGCAAGTCCGTCCGTACTGTCGGCAAGCGGCGGCACTGTCACGGTCTCGACCAGTTGCGGCGCCAACACGTCGCTTTCCGGTGGCAAGTCGGTCGCCCAGAACGGCTCCAACAGCTGGACCGACACTATCGGGGCCAATGGCCTCAGCACGACTGTTTCCTATACGTATACCGTCAGCGGTGACGGCGGCTCCAAGTCGGTCACCGTTTCGCAGTCCGGCACCGGTGGTGGCACGACGCCGCCGCCCGGCGGTCCGATCAGCTGCGCTGGATTCTCGAAGACGCACGTCATCGACATCGCATGGGGTGCGCCTTCGACAGCGGCTCCGCGCGTGCTGACCAGCAACAACGGCGGATTCACAGCCGGTGAGATCGTCGTCGGACGGTTCACGACACCGGCGTCGACGGCTGCTGGCATCTACGCGCAGATCAAGTCGGCCGAATGGGGCGATCAGCAGCACAACCGGATCGCGTCGCTGTCCGCGACGCCGTGCGACTTCCCGAGTCCGAACGGGCTCGGGCGCCTGGCGACTACGACGATCGCGACGACGTCGCCGGCATTCACCTACGCAGTGGGGGGGTCGTCGTCGTACTACGCGATCCTGAAGCCGAGCACGACGTACTACTTCAACATCAAGAACGTCGACTGCCGCTCGAATGAATCGTGCAACATGTTCATCGAGCTCCAGAAGCCGAAGGGCTTGTAATCGGGTAGCCGCACGACGCTCGCAGTACAGAAGCACGACGATGGCCCCGCGGGGCCATCGTCGTTTTCAGCGTTTGGCGATGCGAAGATGCAGTGCGCCGTCAAGGTGCAGTACGGTCCTGCTCGGCCCGACGTGCATAATTACGGGTTATCCACGTCGATCTTCGCCATGTTTCGAACCGTTCTGAATCTTCCGCTCGTCGTCGTAGCGTGCTGCATGGCCACCAACGCAATCGCCGCCGACCTGCCTCCCGACGTCCTCGTCCGGAGCAGCTGGATGGAGTTGACGCGCGCCGACTACGAGAAGGCCGTGTCGAAAGTGCCTGAGAACCTTCGTTTTGAGTTTTCGACAAGTCCCAAGCGCGTTGCAGGGCATGCTGAACAATCTGGTGGTCACCAAGACGCTGGCCGCCCAGGCACGGGCGCACGGAACGCGCCCCGCCGCGTCGTTCGAGAAAGGTGCGGGCGACGACTCGGACCGCGCGCTCGCCGCGGCAGAACTGCAGCGCATCGAAGCCGACGCCGGCAAGGAGTTCGACGGCCGGAAAGCCGCGTTCGAGATGAAGGCGCGCGAGATCTACACGCTCGACCGCGACAAATACAAGACGCCCGAGGAAGTTCGCATATCGGACATCGCCGTCACGATCAAGAATCGAGGCGACGAAGCAGCGCTCGCGCGCGCACGCGAAGCACGGCAACGGATTACCGCCGGCGCCGATTTCGGAGCTGTCGTGCGCGAGTACTCCGATGATCCGACGACGCGCGACAAGGGCGGTGCGTTGCCATTCGTCAAGGCGTCGGCCATGGCGCCGGAATACGCGAAGGCGGTGTTTGCGTTGAACCCCGTCGGCACGGTGTCGGAGCCGATCAAGGGGCCGAGCGCCTATCACGTCGTCCGGCTTGACGAGCGTCGCGCGCCGCGCCTGCAGACTTTCGAAGAAGTCGGCGATTCGATCATTCGCGACTTGCGTAAGCGCTACGTCACCGAGCAGCGCGAACGGCGCAAATCGGACATCACTGCCGACACGGGACTCCAAATCAACCAGGCCGCCATCGATTCGCTGGTGAATCACATCGATTCACAACGGATGAAGCCTCCCGGACGCGCGAAGTCCAGGGATTCGGCGGCAAAGTGATCGCGCGGGTCAGGCAGGCGTGACCCCTCGCGCTACCGATGCTGTCTGGTCGGGCGGGCGCGTGGGCGGACTGTTGCCGGGGCCGCGCGATCGCGCGCTGCTCGCCAACTTTCTCCGGCGCGAACTGACGACGCGTTATCTTGGCAGCGTGACCGGGTTCGCGTGGGCGTTGCTGAGTCCACTCGCGCTGCTCGCCGTCTACTATTTTGTTTTCACGCACATCTTCCGCGCCACTGGATTCGCGGGACCGAGCTTCCTCGCGTTCGTCGCCGTGGCGCTGTGGCCGTGGCTCGCCGCCCAGGAGGCATTGCAGCGCGGCGCGGTCAGCATCGCCGGCTATGGCGGGATGATCCGCAAGGTTGCGTTTCCACACGAGCTCATCGTGCTCGCGTCGGTTGCTGCAACGTTCGTGCTGCAATTCGCGGGCTACCTCGCCATTCTCGCCGTGCTGCGCATCGCGGGCGAACCGATCCATTTGCGCGGATTGCTGATTGCCGTGCCCGTCTGGGCGGTGCTGCTTGTTGGCGTCGCGGGACTGACGTTCTTCGTTGCGGCGCTGCAGGTATTCGTCAAGGATGTCGAGCACGTGCTGATGCCGCTCTTGATGATGCTGATGTACCTGACGCCAATCCTGTATCCGCTCACGCTTGTGCCGGAAGGCGTCCGGCCTTGGGTCGCCGCCAATCCGTTCAACTGGGTCGTCGGGCGATTGCGCGACGGCCTGCTCGAAGGCCGATTGTCGCTGCAGCCTTCGGACGCGCTGGCCGTGGCGATTTCAATCGCGTTGTTCGTTGCCGGTCGCTGGGTGTTCCGGCGACTGTCGCCGCATTTCGAGGACTTCGTATGAGCACGGCGGGCGAAGCCAGGACTGCCGCGCGCGAGGGGCGCAGCCAACGCCCGCAGGGCCGGTCCGAGCGCGCAGCAGGAGCCCGACACTACAACGTGACGGCACCCGCCGAGATCGCAATGAGGGCGACCCGAAGGGTCCGACGCCGTGCGATTGCGACGAGGCCGACACTCAACCGTGGCATGTTGAAATTCAGCGATGAGGCCGAGGTATGAGCACGGCGCTGCTCACCCTCGAAGGCGTCGGCAAGGACTACGCAAAGGTCGAGTCGCGGGGCGGACGGTTGCGGCTCGTCTTCGACCTGTTGCGCGGGCACGGTGCTGCGCATGTTTTCTGCGCACTCGACGACGTTTCTTTCACGATGGCGCGCGGCGAATCGCTCGGGATCATCGGCGAGAACGGCGCGGGCAAGTCGACGCTGCTCAAGGTCGTTGCGGGCGTGATCCAGCCGACGCGTGGCCGAGTCGCCGTCAACGGTCGCGTCGGCGCATTGCTGGAACTGGGCTCGGGCTTTCACCCCGAGTACACGGGACTCGCCAACATCGATCTCGCCGCTGCATTGCTGGGACTCGCGCCGTCGGAGCTCGGTGCGAAGCGCGACGAGATCATCGCGTTCGCCGATCTCGGCGAGCACATCAACGACCCGCTCAAGCAATACTCGTCGGGCATGGTCGTCCGGCTGGGATTCGCAGTGGCGACGGCACTCTCGCCCGACGTGCTCATCACCGACGAGGTTCTGGCCGTCGGCGACGAATCGTTTCAGAAGCGCTGCATTGCGTGGATGGAACGCTATCTCGCCGGTGGCGGCACGCTGCTGCTGTGTTCGCACAGCATGTACCATATCCAGAAGCTCTGCACGCACGCGCTATGGCTGAAGGATGGTCGCATCGAGCGCTACGGCCCTGCGAATGACGTGGCGCAAGCCTATCTCGCGTACCACGAGGAGAAGGACGCGCGCGCGCACCGCCCCATCGGAACCGACAAGGCTGCGGCGAGCGGATGGTATGCGATCGAAGGACTCGCGCTCGAGCCTTCGGACACGATCGAGCAGGGTGCGGCGCTGACGGTGCGCGGTCAGGTCTTCTCGCCGGATGACCGCACGCCGGTCGTGCTCGTCGGCATCGTGCGCGCCGATGGCACGCCCGTGTATGGCGTCGCAACCGACATGGAAGACGCGCCGCCGGTGCGCATTGCTGTGCAGCGCTACGCGTTCTCGCTGACGTTCCCGGAGATGGCGTTGCTGCCGGGCCGCTATCAGGTTCGCGCCCACGCGCTCGATCCGGAGGGTGTGCGCCTGTTCGATCATGTCGAGCAGACGTTCACTGTCACGGGTGCGACGCGCGAGCTCGGTTTCGTTCGTCTGCCACACCGCTGGCAGGCGCCGGCATGACGCGGCGATCGCGTGCCGCAATCGGATAAAATCTGCACGGGTACGCGCGACCTGCCCCCATCTCTGATGCTTCGAACATGAGCGCCGAACTCGAATTCACCGGCGAACGCTACGTTCCGGGAAAGGCTGGCGAGATCGCGCACGAGCACTGGCATCGGTATGCATTCGCGCGTGCATTCGTGGCTGGCCGCCGCGTCCTCGACGTCGCCTGCGGCGAGGGCTACGGCAGCGCGTTGCTATGCGACACCGCCGCGCACGTCACCGGCGTGGACATCGACACACGGACGCTCGCGCACGCTCGAGCGACGTACGCCGGACGCGCGAACCTCGCGTTCGTCGAAGGCTCCGCAGCTGCGCTGCCGCTGCCGGACGCCTGTGTCGACGTCGTCGTGTCGTTCGAGACGATCGAACACCTCGCCGCAGCGGACCAGCCGCCAATGCTCGCGGAATTCGCGCGCGTGCTGCGACCGGACGGCGTGCTGATTCTCTCGTCGCCGAACCGGCCCGAATACAGTGAGGCGCGCAATCACGTGAATCCGTTTCACGTGCATGAGCTCGACCGTGACGAGCTCGCAAGTCTCGTCGACCGGCATTTTCCTGCTCAGCGCTGGCATCGCCAGCGACGCTATCTCGGTTCGGCACTATGGTGCGAAGACCGCGGCGGCGGTTACGAAGCGACGGTCGGCGACGCAACCACGGCGGTTGAAGCGCCGTTGCCCCCGGCGATGTATTTCGTCGTCGTCGCCGCGCGCACCACCGCGGCGCTGCCGGCGGCATTCCCCGCGTTGTCGCTGTTCACCGATGCGGACGACGCCGAGTTGCGGCGCGTCGACCACGAGGCGCGCGAGGTGATGCGGCTCGACGGGCTGCTGCGCACTCGTGACGCCGAGCTTCGCGACTTCGTCCGGCATTCGCGCGAGCTCGAGGCGATGGTCAAGCATAGGGACGAGGTAATCAACGAGCGAACGCGTGCTGAAAGCGAGCTTCGCGAGCAGTTCGCGAGCGACTCGCATCGCGACCGGCTGCAGAAGGAGATCGACGCGCAGGAGCGGATCATCGCGTACCGTGCGAGCGCTCGTTGGTGGCTGAAGCTGCCGTGGATTCGCGCGCGGCGGCTGTGGACCCGGATTCGCGCTGCATGATCGCTGCACAGTCGACGCATCGCATCGACATCGTCGTCCCGATCTACAACGCGCCCGACGACGTGCGGCGCTGTGTCGAGAGCGTCTTGTCCTGCACGCCGGAGTCCCACCGGCTGATCCTGATCGACGATGCGTCGACCGATGCCGGCGTCCGCGATGTGTTGCGGGAAATTCAGCAACGCGGCGATCGGCACGTCGAGATCCTGCGCAACGAGCGCAATCTCGGCTTCACGGGCACGGCCAACCGCGGGATGATGCATTCGACAGCCGATGTCGTGCTGCTGAACTCCGACACAATCGTGACACCGGGCTGGCTTTCTGCGCTGACACGTTGTGCCGCTTCGGACGCTGCGATTGCGACGGTCACCCCGTTCTCGAACAACGCCGAGATCTGCTCGTTTCCACGCTTCTGCGAGAACAACGCGTGGCCGCTCGACCGCGATCCGGCGCCCGTCGCCCGCGCACTCGCGGATGCCGCGGTGCCCACGTATCCCGATCTTCCAACCGGCGTCGGGTTCTGCATGTTCGTGCGGCGCACGGCAATCGACGCGCTCGGAACGTTCGACATGGCGTTCGGTGCGGGCTATGGCGAGGAGAACGACTTCTGCCTTCGTGCCGCGAGTGCCGGCTGGCGTAACGTGCTCGCCGACGATGCGTTCGTCGTGCATACGGGAGGCCGGTCGTTCGCCGGACGCAAGGCGGAGCTCGGCGGACGCAATCTCGAGCGTCTGCTCGAGCGTCATCCGCACTACGACGAGATGGTTACGCGCTATATCGCCGCCGATCCCTTGCGAGCGCTGCGCGAGGCGGCGCAGACGCGCCTCGATACGCATTCGCCGCTGCAATGCGTTCTGCACGTCATCCATCACCATGGCGGGGGCACGGAGACGCACGTCCGGCAGCTGATCGCCGCATCGCGCGACCGGTGGCGCCACTGCCTGGCCGTGGCTGTCGGCGATCGCTGGCAGGTCGAAGCGCATCGGGATGACGCCAGCGTCGTCACGTTCACGTTCGCGCGCGAGCCCGACGAAACGTGGCGCGATTTCCTGCGCGGCCTGACGGCGACATTTCGCGTGGCACTCATTCACCTGCACAACATCTCCGCGTGCAGGGAAGGCCTGCTCGAAGCGCTCGAAGACAGCGGGCTTCCATTCGGGTACACGCTCCACGATCTCAATTTTGCATGTCCGACGATCACCTTCCTGGACGCTGGAGGGCGATATTGTGGCGGAGTCACCGACGCACGAACGTGTCAGGCGTGCGTCGCCGCCCAGCCCGCGTTCGCCGGCGTCGACGTCGAGGCCTGGCGCGCGCGGCACGGGGCGCTTGTCGAGCGCGCGGCGTTCGTCATCGCGCCTTCGCAATGGGCGGCGACAATGCTAGACCGCTATTTCCCGCGTAACGACGTGATTGTCATTCCGCACGGGACCGCTGCGTCCTCCGCGACAAGGGCACCTGGCACGCGCCTTGGCGTGCTGATGCCCGACGACGACGTCCCGGTCATTGCTGCGCTCGGTGCGATCGGTCCGGACAAGGGCGCGCGGCGTATCGAAGCGCTCGTCGAGCGAATGCGGGCGCTCGATCTGCCGTTGCGCATTGTCGTCATCGGCTATCTCGACGTGGAGCGCGGGCCGTGGCAATCGGACGACGCGCGACTTACCGTCCACGGCCGCTACGACTCGCGGGACCTCGCCGCCTTGCTGCGGCACTACCGTGCGCAGTTCGTGCTGTTTCCGTCGGCGGGTCCGGAAACGTTCAGCTATACGCTGTCGGAGTCGTGGCTCGCGGGCGTGCCCGCGCTCGTGCCGCCGATTGGCGCGCTCGCCGAGCGCGTCAGCCGTACCGGCGCGGGATGGGTGCTGGGCGACGACGAGTGGATGGATGAGTCGAAAATGCTCGCCCGCGTCGTGGCGCTGACGGGACCCGCCGGCGTTGCCGCGCGCCGCGCCGCCGCATTGAAGGCGCTCGACGCGCCGCACGCATCAACGCAGTCGATGGCCGATGCCACGCTCGTCCGCTACGACGCTGCGATCTCGTCCGGCGCGCGAACCGACATGCCGCGGCAGGCCTTCACCAATCGCCGCGTGCGCGACGCACTGGGCTACCGCGCGTGGGAACCGCCTGCCGAGCCTGCGCCGCTGCCCGAGAGGGTGGCGATCGAGGCGCCGCCGATGCCGATGCAACCGCAGGGTCTCATGGCCCGCGTCGCCCGGCGCGCACTCGCAATGCGGAGCACGCCGGTGGGACGCGTGCTTTATCGGATGACGCCGGCGCCCGTGATCGACGCACTCAAGTCACGGCTTGATGGGTGACCGGCCGGCAACCTCTCGATGACGCTCGACCGTTATGCCGATTGGCTTGCGCGCGGGCGCGCCCATCAGAAGGAGGGCCGGGTCATCGATGCGCTGCTCTGCTATCGCCGGGCGCTGCACGAGGTGGCTGCCGGCGTCGAAGCGCGCTTTCACGTCGGCGAGATCGCCTGGCAGTTCGGCAACTCGGCCGACGCGATCGCTGCCTGGGAATCTGCGATCGCGCTGACGGAGCAT
Source organism: uncultured Pseudomonadota bacterium (assembly GCA_963709335.1). GTDB lineage: Bacteria > Pseudomonadota > Gammaproteobacteria > Burkholderiales > Casimicrobiaceae > VBCG01. The sequence continues at coordinate 846,453 of CAVPWB010000014.1, read as the reverse complement.
CATCTTCCGAGCTGGCACGCGCTGGCTGATGCACGCGCCGCGAACGGTGACTTCGTCGCCGCGAAGCAGGCAGCGCGTCGCGTACTCGAGTTGCGTCCCGCCGAGGCTCGTGCGCAACCGCTGCTGCTGATGCTGGAGGCGGTTTCCGGTGACGCCGTGGACGACGCTGCGCTTGCGCGAGCGATCGCATCCAACGCGCAGTGGCCGCCGGGTCTGCTGGCGGCCGTCGGAACAGCCGTTCTCGCCGACGACCGGCGTGCACAGTATCCGAAAACGATCTCGAATCTCCTCGCGGCGGCCAGCCGCGGGCCGGTGACCGCTGCGACCGGTGATGCGTTGCGAATGGTCGCTCTTGCGCTGCTGCGCGCCGGAATGCGTTCCAAGGCCGCGACCTTCCACGAACGCTATTTGCAGAGTTGCCAGGCGTTGCATCGCCCGGCGATGCCCACGACGTGGCCCGCGCGCACGGCCGGCGCGAGCCTGCGCGTGGGTGTACTGGCGACTGCGATGCAGCAGTCGTTGGCGAAGCAATTTGTCGATGCGATGACGCACCGGCTTGGCGAGCAATGCCGGTGCACGGTGTTCGTCGACCAGCCGTCCGATGCGGTGCGGCCCGCTCCGGGAATGCTCGACCTGCGCGTTTTGCCGATGGACGCCGACACTGCGGCGCGAAGCATCGCGACGCTCGATCTCGACGTGCTGATCGACGTCGCGGGCCTCGAGGCACCTTATGGCCCGCTCCTCGCGCGGCGACCGGCGCGCGAGCTCTGGGCGTTTCGGCAAGACGAAAGCCTGCCCGGAACAATGCCGTTGTACGATCGGACATTCGACGCGAGGCTCGAGCCGCTCGTCGACGCATTGGGCGACCTCCAGCGCGCGCTTCCCGGATTGCGAACGACGCGCGTCGGCGCCGCCGAACTGGCGACGTTATGGGAGGACGCCGTGCATGCCCACCAGCGCGGCGATGCGACGGCGGCACGCGCCGGTTATTCGAGCGTGCTCGACGTGCAGCCCGACAGCGTGCCGGCGCTGTACCTGGCCGGCATGTTCGCGCGCGCCGACGGCGATACCGAAACCGCCGCGCGGCGGTTTCGCGCAGCCGTTCGACACGCGCCCGCGTTCGTCGATGCGCGTGCGGCGCTGGCACGCCTCGAGACGCTTGCGGGCAACGCCGACGAAGCGGTGTCGGTGGCGCGCGAAGGCCTCGCGACGCTGCCCGAGTCCGCGATACTGTGGCGCGCGCTCGGCGAGGCGGAACAAAGTCGCGGAAGTGCGGAAGCCGCGGCCGCGGCGTTCGCCGAGGCCCTGCAGCGCGATCCCACGCACGGCGAGACGCACTACAACCACGGCGTCGCGTTGCAGAAGACGCGCAATGTCGCGGAGGCCGCGCGCGCGTACCAGCGCGCGCTGGCGTTCGCACCGGACCTGTACGCCGCGGACTTCAACCTCGGCGTGATCTTCGATCAGCAGGGCAACGCGAATGCAGCGATTGCCGCGTTCTCGAACGTGCTGTCCCGGGTGCCGGATCATGCCGCTGCGTACAAGGCGCTGGCCGAGACGCTGCTGGCCGCGGGCTTGATCGACAAGTGGTTTGCCAACTTCGAGCGTTTCGAACGTAACTGCCCGAACCACGTCGCCCTCGCGGCGCACGCACTCGAAGTGTGCGCGTACCGCGCCGACTTCCCGCGACTCGGCCGATACCTCGACGGCTTGCGTGACGAACGGTTCACCGCGGGCGAGCCGCTGGAAGTGCTCGATGCACTCCAGCAGATCCTCTACCTGCTGCATTTTTTCGACGTCGAGCCCGAACTCGTCGGCCGCATCGGACGCACGCACGACACGTTGGCGCGTCGCGTTTACGGCGAGCCGCGGCCGCGATCGTCGAAGCGTTTTCCGGGCAAGGTTCGCATCGGCTATCTGTCGGGCGATTTCCGCGATCACGTGATGGGCAAGATGATGTGGGACGTCATCCGGCATCACGACCGCGACCGCTTCGACGTCTTCGGCTATTCGACGAGCGAAAGTCGCGACGGATGGACCGAGCGCTACGAGCCGCTGTTCGAGCGGCTCGACACCGTGGCTGCGCTGTCCGACCGCGAAGCCGCACAGCGCCTCGACGACGACGACCTCGACCTCCTGGTCGACCTGTCGACACACACGAAAGGCGCGCGGCCCGGCATCCTCGCGCTGAAGCCCGCCCGCGCGCAGATCACGCATGTCGCAACGGCCGGCACGCTTGCGATGTCGGCCATCGATTTCAAGCTGACCGATCGCTACGCCGACGTGCCCCACGATCCCGAACTGCAGATCGAGCCCCTGCTGGTGATGGACGGCTGCGTATATCCCTATCGTCACATTCCGCCGGCAGCCGACGCGCTAGTCACCCGTCAGCGGCTCGGTGTCGATGCGAGCGCTACGTTGATCGGCGCGTTCTGCACGCCGCTCAAGCTGTCGCAGCGCTGCCTGGCGCTGTGGCGCGACGTGCTCACGGAACTTCCGGGTGCGCTGCTCGCGTTCTCGCCGGTGCGCGCTTCGCTGCGACCGGTGTTCACGAACATTTGCGCCACTGTCGGCATCGACGCGCGCCGGATCGTGTTCGTGCCACAGGGACGGGACGATGCCGAGAACCAGGCGCGCTACCGGTTGATCGACTTCGTGCTCGACCCGATGCCCTATGGCGGTGTCAACGGAACGCTCGAGGCGATCGACGCATGCGTGCCCGTCGTAACGCTGGTTGGCCGGCGTCATGCAGAGCGCACATCGTATTCGATCCTGACCAACCTCGGTGTCACGCAGACGATTGCGACGACAGGCGTGGAGTACGTTGGCATTGCCGTGCGACTGGCGAGGGATCCGGCGTTCATGCAATCGATTCGCAGCCGCATTGCGGACGCGCTTCCGAATTCGGTGCTGACCGACATGGCGGCGCACACACGCAATCTCGAGCGAGCGTACCTGACTGCGCTGCGCGAGCGCGCGGCCAATGCTCTTGTCGATGCCGAACGAAACGGCGCCTGAGCCCGCTGCCGCGGCGCTTGCGCGGGCGCGCGCCTGTCTGGCAGCGGGGGACATCGCCGCGGCACGAACGCTTTGTGGGCCGCTCGTCGCAACCGGAAATCCGCACGTGGCCGGCGCTGCACACCTGGTGCTATCCGCCTGCGCCGAGCGTGCGGGCGACGTGGCGTCGGCACGTGCGCACGTGCGCGCGGCGCTGCACGCCAACGCCGATGACTCACTCGCACACTACGCATGGGCGGAACTCGAGGAGCGCGCCGGTGATCGCGATGCCGCTATCGCGAATCTCGCGCGCGCGATCGCGTTGCAGCCGCGCTTCGTCGCTGCCCACGAACGACTCGGCGTGTTGCATGGCGAGCGCGGCGACGCGGAGCAGGCCGCGGCATCGTTCCGCCGCGTTGCGGAGCTCGACCCGACCAACGCGCGTGCATTCAACAATCTGGGCAATGCGCTGCGATCGCTCGGGAGGGCCGACGAGGCGCTCGCGGCCTTCGAGCGGGCGGTCGCGCTGCGGCCCGACTACGAGTTGGCAATCGCCAACGTGGCCGTCATGTGGCGCGATGCCGGGGAGATCGAGCGCGCAGAGGCACTGCTGCGCCAGGAGCTCGCGCGTCCGCGCCGCAAGCCGCCGCTGCGCTCGATCGTCGTCATGCTCGCCGGACTGTTGCGCGAGCGTGGCGCGCTCGATGAAGCCGAGCCGTTGTATCGCCAGGCAATCTCGATGGCGCCGTCGTCTTGTGCCGGCGAATGGTTCAATCTCGGACGCGTCTATGCCGAGCGCGACGATGTCGAGCTGGCGCGAGATGCGTACCGGCACGCGTTCGACCTGGATCCGCGGGACCTGCGAGGCGCGCTCGCGCAGGATCTGTCGCTGCCGATGGTCTATGAAAGTGGAGACCATCTGGCCACCGCGCGCGCCGCATTTGCGACGGGGCTGCGCGAGCTCGATGAGCGAGTGGAGGCGCTGGTCTCAGGCCTTAACGCGGAACAGGTGCTCGACGGGTTGCGCTGGACGAATTTCTTCCTCGCCTACCAGGGCGGGAACGACCGCGACCTGCAGGCATCGTATGGCGCGCTCGCCGCGCGGATGATCCAGCAGCGTGCGCGCGAATGGCATGCGCCCGTCGCCGCACGCAATGAAGGCCGCAGGTTGCGCGTAGGATTCGCGTCCGCGTTCTTCCATGTCGGCACGGCGGGTCGTTACTTTCGCAGCTGGCTCACCGATCTCGATCGCGAGCGCTTTGACGTGCGCGTCTATCATCTCTATCCGGGCCAGGACGAAATCGCCGCGGAGATCAAGGGACGCGCCGATCGCTTCGTCGAATTCGGCGGCAGCCGTGCGCGACCGTCCGTCGTCGCACCCGTCATTCGCGGCGATGCGCTCGACGTGCTCGTCTATCCGGAGCTCGGCATGGACCACACATCGTTCGCGCTGGCCGCGCTCCGCCTTGCGCCACGGCAACTCGCCGCCTGGGGCCATCCGGTCACGAGCGGTCACCAGACGATCGACGGGTTCATCACCTGCGGCGACATGGAACCGGCCGACGCAGCGGCGCATTACGTCGAGCCGCTATTGCGCCTTCCGGGAATCGGCACGTGCTACCGGCGTCCGATCGTGCCCGAGCGCGTCGGTCGCGCGCGCATCGGCCTGCCGGAAGATCGCGTGCTGCTGCTATGCCCGCAATCGCTGTTCAAGGTGCATCCGGACAACGATGAACTGTTCGCGCGCATCCTCGCCGACAATCCTGCGGCGACGCTCGTGATGTTCGACGGACGACACGCGAGCGTTACCGGACGGTTCATGCGGCGCATTGCGGGCGCATTCGAACGACACGGCGTTCCGCTCGCCGGGCGGATGGCCGTGCTGCCGGCCGTGCCGCACGACGATTACCTGCGCGTGAATCTCGCCTGCGACGCGATGCTCGACACGCTGCACTGGTCGGGCGGCAACACGACGCTCGATGCGTTGGCGTGCGGGCTGCCGGTCGTGACGCTTCCCGGCGCGTTCATGCGCGGCCGCCAGAGCGCCGCGATGCTGCGCGCGGTCGGCGCCGATGATCTGATCGCCCGCGACGTCGACGACTACCGGACGATCGCCTCGCGTGTCGTCGGCGATCACGCCTTTCGTTCGCGCATGACCGAAACGATTCGCGGCGGGCTCGGCGGACTGTTCGACCGGGCCGAGCCGGTCCAGGCCTTTGCGGAGTTGCTGCTCGCATCGCGGTGATGCTTATCCGTGGCGCAAAGCGTCGCTGACCTCCTCAATTACAGTTTGCCAGTCACCGATCGTGGATTGCCGGAATAGCCGCGCGGTCGAATACCACGGCGTCGTGCTGCCCGTCGGACCCCAGCGCCAATCCGGCGCGAACGGCAGCATGACGTAAACCGGCTTGCCGAGCGCGCCTGCAAGGTGGGCGATGCTCGTATCGACAGTGATGACGGCGTCGAGCGCATCGATCAGCGCGGCAGTGTCCGGCCATTGCGCATTCGCAGGCAAGCGAGTCAGTGAATCGGCACCGGGCACGTCGGCGATGGCGGCCTCGCGCGGGCCTTGCTGCAGCGAGAACCACGCAATGCCGGGCAGCGCGAACAGCGGGGCCAGGAGTGCGGGCGAGATCGAACGCCGCCGGTCGTTGAGATGATGCGCCGCACCTGCCCAGGCGATTCCGATTGCCCTTCGCCCGCCGCGAATGGCGTCGACGCGCCGCGTCGCATCGGCGCGAAGTGCCGCGTCGCTGCGAATGTAAGAGATGCCTGTCAAATCGCCAGGGCGCACGTCGAGCAGAACGCCGAGCGATAGCAGCGGAAGCGCCAGGTCACCCCGCGGCGGGGCCGCGCCGGTTGGCACCGTTTCGCCCACGCCCGGGACGGTTGCCAGCAGCGAGGCAAGCGCTGCGGGCGCCTGCACGACGACATGCGCGCCGCGCGCGGCGACGTCGGCCGCGAAGCGAACGAACTGCAGCGCGTCGCCGACACCTTGCTCGGCGATCAGCAGCAGCGTCCTGTCGCGCAGGTCGCTTCCATCCCAGCGTGCAAACGGCAGCGCGGGCGCACGTGCGCCGAGCTCGGGAAGGCGCAGCCGCCACTCGTATTCACGCCAGCCTTCGGCGTATTCGCCGTTGGCGAGCAGCGCAAGTGCCAGGTTCCAGTGCGCGTGCGCGAACGCAGGCGTCACGGATAGCGCCTGTCGGTACGCGGCGATCGCCTCCGGGACGCGATTCATTGCCTGCAGCGCAAGTCCGAGGTTGTTCGACGCCGTGGCGTGAGCGGGCTTCAGCGAGAGCGTTGCGCGATACGCGGCGATCGCTTCGTCGTTGCGATCGAGTGCGGCAAATCCGAGGCCCAGGTTGTTGTGAAACTCCGGCTCCGCTGGCACGCGCGCCGCCGATTGCTGCAGCAGCGGCAGCGCTTCGATGAAGCGTCCCCGCTGATACAGAACGACGCCAAGATAGTGTTGCGCGAGCGGGTGATCAGCCTCTACCCGCAGCGCTTCGCGGTACGCGCGCTCGGCTGCGTCGATGTCGCCCCGCTGATGCGCGGCAACGCCGCGCTGCGCGAGCGCCAGCGCAGACGGGCCCGGCGACGACGGTGGCCGCGCGGGCGCTGCTGCCGTGGCCGTACGAGCGCTCGAATCCTCGGCGCCCAAGGTCCCGTGACACTGCTTGTAGCGCCTGCCGCTGCCGCAGGGACACGGGTCGTTGCGGCCCACCGACGGACCGCTCGCCAATGCCGTTTCGGCACGCGTGAGCAGCGAGCGCGCTTCGCCGTCCGCGGGCGCCACCGCGAGCTTTCGCTTCGCGATCGCGGCCGCTGCCGCCCACTGACCCAGCGCGATACAGTTTCGCAATAGCTGACCGAGTTGCAAGGATCGTGCGATCGCGTCGGAGAACGTCGGCGCGAGCATCGCAAGCTCGTCCTGCGCAACGACACGGCAGAAGTTGTAAAGGCCGTGAAAGCCGAATGGCTTGCCCGTCGGATACGCAGCTTCGAACGCGAAGCGGTCGGCCATCGCGTCGTCCGCATAGCGAATCCCGTACTCGCGCTCGAGCAACGGCCGAAAGGCGCGCCCGATCGTAACGTCCTCGGCTTCGACGAGCTCGATGCGCGGATCCTGCAGCGCTTCGAGCAGCTTGCGCGATCGCAGCGAGAAGCCGCCGTTGCCTACGCGCATGCCGTCGTCGAACCAGAACCACTTCGCGCCGATGTAGTCGCAGTCGAGGAATGCGGGTTCGAACGCAGCCGGGTTGATGACGTAGCCATCCCATTGAATCAGCAGGACATGCGGCGTCGTCACGTGCGCCAGCAATGATTTCAGGACGAAACGCGAGTACTCGTCGCGCGACGCGAGCCTCGTGATGGGTATTACGGAAATGCCGGGCGGCACGTCCAGATGCGCGGGAATCGAGTCGGTCAGGAACAGCGTCTGCTCGAATCTCAACTCCGCGCCGGACACCGCGAGCGCACGCAGCGCGAGTGCATGGTTTGCCGTGTCGACGCACAGCAGCGTCACGCCCGCGACATCACGCATGCTGGACCAAGCCCGGAATGTCGCTCATCGCGGCTGCGGGGTCATGCCGACGCCGGCGCGAGTGTTGCCGGTGCTTCGACCTGCTTGCGACGCTGCAGCCACGCATGAACGACGACGATCGTCCACGCAAGGGCGAGCGGCGCAAGATGAAGCACCGCACGATTGACCGTCGTCTGCTCGTTCACCCAGTTGCGCGCGTTGGTGAATGCGAATGCGACGAAGAGAAACAGCACGCCTGAAGCCATCGTCGAGGACAGTGCGACGAACGCAGGCGTTCGCAGAATGGGCCAGGCAACGATGGTGGCGGCGATCACGGCGTACCACAGGAGGTTCCAGTTGCCGAGCAGGAACAGGCTGTCGACGAGCGCCTGCCAGGCCGGCGCAAAATCGAGATGCAGCCGATAGCCCAGCACCATTGGATGCGTTTGCGCCAGGACTGCAAGTGCAAGCAGCACCGCGGCCACCGCTGCCGCGACGACCCGCGGCCCGCGTTGCGGCATCACCGCGAGCACGATGCCCGGCAGCAGCGTCAGCGCCCAGACGATGCCCGGCGTCTTGATCGTCGTGCACGCAATGGCGAACAGGAGCGCCATGACCGCACTCGGCACGCTTCGCTCGAGCGACCAGCGCCACGTGGCGAGAGCGGCCAGCGCGTAATAGGACGCCATGGGCAGATCGGCGTATCCGGCAAGCGCAATGTGCACGTTGGCAAGCGGAAGCGACGACGTGAGCCACGCGCCGACCGTCGCTGCAAGCGAATCGAGACCGTTCATCCGCAGCGCGCCGTACATCGCGACCGCGAACGCGACGCCGGTGAGCCACCACGGCAGGTTCATCAGCGCATCGTCCCAGCGACCAAGCGCCAGGCTCGACCACACCTGCCACAACGGTACGGTGGCCGGATAGTTCGGCGAGGCATCGAACCACAGTGCGCCGTTCGCAGCGAACCACGCGTCGGTGCGACCGAACGGGACCATGTGTCCGAGCGAATACCAGACGCGCGCCTTCGTTGCCCACTGAATCCACGCGTCCCATGGATAGAGCGGTGTCCACACGACGTCGAGCAGCAGCGTCGCGAACCGCAGCACGAGCCAGGCAGCGAGCAGGTACATCAGTACACGTTTGGCTCGCGAAAGTGTCGTTGCGGTGCGTTCTCCGGCTCCGAATGCGAGCGGCATTCCCGAACGCCCGCCTGTGGCGCGCCGCCGTTGCCACCGCCAAACGAGCAGTGCGGTGGCGATCAGAACGGGCAACCCGATGCTGAGCAGTGAAAACGGGATGCCCGAAAGCGACACCACACGCATCCAGACGGTAAGCATGAAAGCGCCGGCGAAGAATCCGCAGCCGATCGTCCACATCGAAACACCCGGCGCTCTGTCGCGCACGCCGTGCGAGATTGCGACGACGATGGCGATGCCGAACGCCCAGACCAGTGCCCAGCCGGCGAAAAGGCGCAACGCGTCGATCATCGGACCACGAACAACGCGCCGCCGTGATCGAGCAGCTTGAGCTCGACAGGCACGGTGACGTCGCCGTCCCAGCGAACGCTTCGCTTCGCAGCGTCGTACGCGACGCCGCGCCGCTGGTAGACGACCAGCCAATCGCCGGCGCGCAACCGGTCGGCGGGCGGGACGGCATTGTGATACGGCTCGTACCAGACGTTGTGCGGATATAGGTGATACGCGGCGCGGCCGCGAAAGAAATCCGCGTCGGCGACGATGAAAACGCGCGCGGGCTCCTGCGGCAACTGTGCGCGCGCCTTCTCGATGAAGGCATAAAGGTCGCGATCCTGGCCCGCGCGAAGCTTCTCGTTCGCGTCCTTGCCGGCGAATTGCAGCGCCGTTGCGCGCGCCTGCTGCACCAGGTTTGCCATCCAGCGCGCGTCGAGCAGGAACCACGCGACGAGCGCGACGGCGACAACGGCGGACGCGACGCCGGGACGCCAGTCGCGTCCACCCCCCCGCAGCACGAGCCATGCGACCAGCGCCACCAGCGCGATGGCAACGGCGAGCAACAACGGCAGCGGCAGTCGTTGCACGTCCGAACCGCCGGCCACCGTGTTGATCGATGACCCGGTCCACGGCTCGGGGGCCATCCACTCCCTTGCGCGATCGCGCAGCGTATCGAGGGCGCCCGCGGGTTTCGCGATCACGCCACGGATGCGCAGCGGCGATTCGATCGGACCCTGCACGACGAGCGCCAACCCGACGATGCGGCCGAGCCAATGCGGATCGCCGTGCAAGTCGGCGGGCAGCAGTTGACCCGCTTCGACATCCAGGGCGCGCTTGTTCACACGCGACGGCTCGACGTCGGTCTGCCAGAGCAGTGCGACGTGTGCATCGGCGGGAAATCCCGCGGCGATCCACGCGACGATCGGGTAGTCGAGCGCACGAAAATCAGTGGTGACCGAAATCACCGTGTTCCCGTCGTCGGCTGCACGCGTGACGATCAGCTCGTCGCCCGCTTTCGTTGCAGTGCCACGCGGCATCGACAGCTGGGCCGCGCCGGACGCGCGCTCGGGCACCGATGGGAACCACTTGCCCGGCACGGCGATCGCGAGGTACGCGAGCACGCATATTGCGAAGGCCACCACGGACACGAGCGCAATCGTACGCGGCGCGAGCGACGGCGGTGATGGTGGGGACGCCGTCTCGGCCGGCGCGTCGGACGTTGAAGCGTTCAGCGCGCGTTGCGGGTCGTCAGGATGTGCCAAAGGGTCAGCGCGAGGATTCGCAGGTCGAACCAGGGCGACCAATGCTCGACGTAGTACAGGTCGTATTGTATCCGCAGCGCGATGTCGGTGTCGCCGCGCAGGTCGTTCACTTGCGCCCAGCCGGTGATGCCGGCCTTCACCAGGTGCTTCTGCATGTAGCCGGGAATGGCCTCGCGGAATTTCTCGACGAATTCGGGACGCTCGGGGCGCGGGCCCACGAGGGACATCTCACCACGGAGCACGTTGAAGAGCTGCGGCAGCTCGTCGAGGCTGAATCGGCGCAGCAGTCTGCCGAACGCCGTCGCGCGCGCTTCGTCCCGCGATGACCACACCGGGCCGCTGTGCGCTTCCGCGTCGACGGGCATCGTGCGGAACTTGTACATCGCGAACCGGCGGCCGTTCCACGTCACGCGCTCCTGCGGATAGATGACGGGACCGCGCGATGACGCCTTGATGCCGATCGCGATCAGCACGATGAGTGGCAGCGCCACGATACACAGCAGCGTTCCGAGCAGCATGTCCTCCAGGCCCTTCCACGCGAACCGCGCATCCGTCATCGGCGTATCGGTCAGGTTCAGCACGGGCATGCCGGCGATCTCGGTGATCGAATGATTCAATAGATGAAAGCCGTAGATGTCCGGCACGAACGTGATGACGGCCGACGTCGTGCGCAGGTCGTCGACGCATTGGCGGATGCGCGCCTCTGCGCGGAGCGGCAATGCGATCCACGCCTGATCCACACCTTCGTCGCGGATTGCGTCGGTCAGGCGGTCGATCGGACCGCGTACGGGAATGCCGTCGACGATCGTGCCGATGAGCCGCGGATCGTCGTCGTAATAGGCACGGATCGCAAGCCCGTTCCAGGGTGCTGCGCGCAGCCGTGCTGCCACGCCTCGGCCATGCGATCCCGCACCGACGATGATCACGTGTCGCAGGTTGCGGCCCCGACGCCTCACCGAGCGCAGCACGGCGCGGATCATGCCGCGCGACACCGCGTGCACCGCAGATCCACCGACGATCCACGTCAGCGCCCACCCCCGCGAGAAATCCGCACCGGACTTGGTCAGGAACAGGAACGCACCGCCGGTGACGGCGATCAGCAGCCACGCGAAGAACAGGCCGGCGGCTTCGTCGACAAAGCTCGTGCCGCGGCGCGATCGATAGAGACCGAGCGACGGGAAGGCGGCAAAGCCGAGCGCTGTCGCGACGACCAGCGCGGTGACGTAGCGCGCGGGCGGATCCCACGATCCAAGGTAGAGGCGATAGGCGACGTATCCGGTGGCGAAGATCAGCAGCGGGTCGAACGCGCGCAGCGCGAGATCCAGCCGCGATGCGTTGTCCTTCAGTATGCTGCGCATCGGTATCGGGCGGTGCGTGATCGGGCGGTTGCGGACGACTCGCGTTTCATCGCGTCCGCCTGCTGCGAGTCAGTGCGTCGAAGTGCGCCGCAAATTCGGCTCTGAACCGCTCTTCGGAAAAGCGCATTGCGTTGCGCCGGCACGCGTCGGCGTCGATCGACATGGCTTCGAACCGCGTCACTGCAGCGATGATCGAGGCCGGCGTCTGCGCGTCGAACAGCACGCCGGTCGGCTGCGCGGCATCGACGTCGCGAATCGTTTCGCTCGCTCCGCCGTCGCGAAACGCAATGACGGGCGTGCCCGACGCCTGCGCCTCGACCGCGGCGATGCCGAAGTCCTCGTACGCGGCGGTCACGAATGCACGCGCTCGCCCGAGGACTTCCGCCGTCGCCGTGTCGCCGAGGCGGCCGGCGAACCTCACGTTGGCAGGCGCGTTTCGCGCGAGGCGCTGCCGCTCAGGGCCGTCGCCGACGATCGTCAGTTGCCGGTCGGGCATCCGCGCGAATGCGTCGATGATCACGTCGATGCGCTTGTAGGGAACGAGCCGCGAAACCGTCACGTAGCCGCTGCGCGCAGCGGTGCCGACGTTGCGAAAGCGCTCGATGTCGACCGGCGGATAAATGACGGTCGCATCGCGGTCGTAGCAGCGGGCGATCGTGTCGGCGATGTGGCGCGAGTTCGCGACGAAGTGGTCGACGTTGCGGCTCGCGGCGACGTCCCATGCGCGAAACCTCGCCTGGGCGCGACGCGTGAGTGCACCACGAAAGCGGCTATCGCCCGCGGCGCGCTCGCCATAGGTCTCGGCCATCGTCCAGGCAAAGCGCGCGGGCGTGTGGCAGTAACAGACGTGCACCTGCGCCGGTCGCTTGCGCACGCCTTTCGCGATTGCGTGCGAATCGGAGACGACGATGTCGTAGCCGGACGTGTCCAGGCGCTCGATCAGCGCGGGCGCCAGTGCCGCCGCGTAGCGGAACCAGCGCCGCGCCCATGGCGCTCGCTGCAGCGCCGACGTGTGGATTCGCGTCGTTCCGATACGCGCGCGCTCGTCGGCGGACAGGAAGTCGACGAGCGTGAACACGGGCGCGCCCGGAAAAAGCCGCAGCAGCGACGCGAGCACCGCTTCGCCGCCGCCGGGTGCGTCGAGCCAATCGTGTACCAGTGCGATCGAGGGAAGCAAGGTTGCAGATCCTGTCCACCAAGCATACCGGGGTCAACGGCGTGCCCTGGAGTCCTCGGCTTGCATGGGGTGTCAAGCGTATATTGGGCCGCGGTCCATTCAACGGCTTGGGAGGGGCGACATGATGCAATCGCTTGGATATCGGAGCGCGAAGGCGACGTTGGCGGCGAGTGCGCTCGTGGCGCTCGCGTGGACGCAGGCCGTTCACGCGCAGGCCGCCGGTGACCTCTACGAAGTCACGGTCAGGATGGAAATGGCCGGCATGCCCATGCAGATGCCGGCGACGACCCATCGCAACTGCGTGAAGAAGGGTGGAAGCGACGCCGACCTCGTGCCGCACCAGGACAATTGCACGGTTACCGACGCGAAGCGTACCGGCAACCGATTGACGTTTGCGATCGCGTGCACCGGCCGGGACGCGATGAAGGGCACCGGCGACTTCACGTTCGCCGGCGACGGTTACACCGGCCAGATCCGTCTGGCGGGCAAGATGGAAAACGAGGATGTGCAGGTGACCCAGGCGATCGCGGGTCGCCGCGTCGGCGCCTGCACTCCAGGTTAGCGGCCGTCGCGGCGGGTTGGCAGCCGTCGTTGCGGCGCCTGACGCCCGCTTCGAGCTCGATCGAGCCGAGATTGTTGACGTCCCCACAAATAGTGCTACAATCGCGCCTCTTTGCTGCTGTAAAACCGTTTGCGTCGCAAACCGGTTGGACCGGCAGCCTGCTCTTTAACAATTGGCAATCGATAGGTGTGGGTGCTAAGGCATGGGCCTTTGGCGCTGGCGGGGTCGTGCGCGCGAGTGCGGGACGAAGTTGGTGCTGGGGGGTTTCTCAAGCTTGAGTGCTCACACGACGCTAGTGCGGTTGGTGCTCGGTTAACACAACTGGGGTGCCGACCGTAGGCTGTTCCACGTCTCGTCAAGGGGTGTGGGATGGCGAGAGTCAAGTGAGTTGGAACTTTGCATTAAAGATCGAACTGAAGAGTTTGATCCTGGCTCAGATTGAACGCTGGCGGCATGCTTTACACATGCAAGTCGAGCGGCAGCGCGGGGGCAACCCTGGCGGCGAGCGGCGAACGGGTGAGTAATGCATCGGAACGTGTCCCGTAATGGGGGATAACGCCGCGAAAGCGGCGCTAATACCGCATACGCTCTACGGAGGAA
>CAVPWB010000014.1:0-830000 GCA_963709335.1 uncultured Pseudomonadota bacterium | reverse complement strand
TCGTAATCGACCGATAGTGAACCAGTACCGTGAGGGAAAGGCGAAAAGAACCCCGGAAGGGGAGTGAAATAGATCCTGAAATCGCATGCATACAAACAGTGGGAGCCCCAGCTCAATCGGCCTTCAACCTGGTTCTTTGACGCACGCAGTGCGGCAAAAGACCCGAGGGACGAAGCAGATCCGAGCGCGGATCTGGAGGACCGATTGAGCTGGGGTGACTGCGTACCTTTTGTATAATGGGTCAGCGACTTACGTTGCGTAGCGAGCTTAACCGACTAGGGGAGGCGAAGCGAAAGCGAGTCCGAACAGGGCGAATTAGTTGCGCGGCGTAGACCCGAAACCGGATGATCTAGCCATGGCCAGGCTGAAGCGGGGGTAACACCTCGTGGAGGGCCGAACCCACTCCCGTTGAAAAGGTAGGGGATGAGCTGTGGCTAGGGGTGAAAGGCTAATCAAATCCGGAAATAGCTGGTTCTCTCCGAAAACTATTGAGGTAGTGCCTCGTGTATCACTCTCGGGGGTAGAGCACTGTAATGGTTGTGGGGGCCATCGAGGCTTGCCACGCCATAGCAAACTCCGAATACCGGGAAGTGTGAGCACGGGAGACAGACAGCGGGTGCTAACGTCCGTTGTCAAGAGGGAAACAACCCAGACCACCAGCTAAGGTCCCCAAGCACAGTTAAGTGGGAAACGAGGTGGGAAGGCTCAGACAGCCAGGATGTTGGCTTAGAAGCAGCCATCATTTAAAGAAAGCGTAATAGCTCACTGGTCGAGTCGTCCTGCGCGGAAGATGTAACGGGGCTCAAACTGTGCACCGAAGCTGTGGATTTCTGCGTTCCTTCGGGGATGTGGGAGTGGTAGGAGAGCGTTCCGTAGGCCTGCGAAGGTGAGGGGTGACCCTTGCTGGAGGTATCGGAAGTGCGAATGCTGACATGAGTAGCGATAAAGCAGGTGAAAGGCCTGCTCGCCGAAAGCCCAAGGTTTCCTGCGCCACGTTCATCGGCGCAGGGTGAGTCGGCCCCTAAGGTGAGGACGAGAGTCGTAGCTGATGGGAAGCGGGTCAATATTCCCGCACCGACCAACGATGCGATGGGGGGACGGAGAAGGTTATGCCGGCCGGGTGTTGGACGTCCCGGTTCAAGCGTGTAGACGTGGTCCTTAGGCAAATCCGGGGATCTAAGTCGAGGCGTGTTAACGAGGACTGGCTTGCCAGTCTGAAGTGGCGGATACCATGCTTCCAGGAAAAGCCTCTAAGCTTCAGTCGTTGGACGACCGTACCGCAAACCGACACAGGTGGGCGAGCTGAATATGCTCAGGCGCTTGAGAGAACTCGGGTGAAGGAACTCGGCAAATTGACACCGTAACTTCGGGATAAGGTGTGCCTCTGGTAGGTGAAGGCCTTGCGGCTGGAGCCGAGAGGGGTTGCAAAGAATCGGTGGCTGCGACTGTTTAACAAAAACACAGCACTCTGCCAAGACGAAAGTCGACGTATAGGGTGTGACGCCTGCCCGGTGCCGGAAGGTTAAATGATGGGGTGCAAGCTCTTGATTGAAGCCCCGGTAAACGGCGGCCGTAACTATAACGGTCCTAAGGTAGCGAAATTCCTTGTCGGGTAAGTTCCGACCTGCACGAATGGCGTAACGATGGCCACGCTGTCTCCACCCGAGACTCAGCGAAGTTGAAGTGTTTGTGAAGATGCAATCTCCCCGCGGCAAGACGGAAAGACCCCGTGCACCTTTACTGTAGCTTTGCATTGGACTGTGATGAGGCTTGTGTAGGATAGCTGGGAGGCGATGAAGCGGAGGCGCTAGCCTTCGTGGAGCCAACCTTGAAATACCAGCCTGGCGGCATTGCGGCTCTAACCTAGGTCCATCATCTGGACCGGGGACCGTGCATGGTAGGCAGTTTGACTGGGGCGGTCTCCTCCCAAAGCGTAACGGAGGAGCTCGAAGGTTCGCTTAGCGCGGTCGGACATCGCGCCAGACGTGCAAAGGCACAAGCGAGCTTGACTGCGAGCCTGACAAGGCGAGCAGGTGCGAAAGCAGGACTTAGTGATCCGGTGGTTCTGTATGGAAGGGCCATCGCTCAACGGACAAAAGGTACGCCGGGGATAACAGGCTGATACCGCCCAAGAGTTCATATCGACGGCGGTGTTTGGCACCTCGATGTCGGCTCATCACATCCTGGGGCTGAAGCCGGTCCCAAGGGTATGGCTGTTCGCCATTTAAAGTGGTACGTGAGCTGGGTTCAAAACGTCGTGAGACAGTTTGGTCCCTATCTGCCGTGGGCGCTGGAGATTTGACGGGAGCTGCTCCTAGTACGAGAGGACCGGAGTGGACGTACCGCTGGTGTACCGGTTGTGACGCCAGTCGCATCGCCGGGTAGCTACGTACGGAAGTGATAACCGCTGAAAGCATCTAAGCGGGAAACACGCCTGAAGATGAGATCTCCCGGGGACTTGATCCCCCAAAAGGGTCGTGGCAGACCACCACGTTGATAGGCCGGATGTGGAAGCGCAGTAATGCGTTGAGCTAACCGGTACTAATGGCCCGTGCGGCTTGACTCCATAACTGTGAGTCGCGCCAATACCGCTCAACCCAACCCCTTACCTTCCAGGCAGCGCCACCAAGCCCCGCGACCGCATCTTTGTCGCCGGCTACGCCACGCGCTGCCACCGTCAATGCCTGACGACCATAGCCCGCTGGCACCACCCCTTCCCATCCCGAACAGGACCGTGAAACGGCGGCGCGCCGATGATAGTACGGATTGCCCGTGCGAAAGTAGGTCATTGTCAGGCACCCTTAGAGCGAAAAGGCCCGGTCCATCGACCGGGCCTTTTGGCTTTTCGTCGTCCATCGCCTAAACTTGGCAACAGTAAAACAGCTGTCTCGTTATGAACGCACAGAGCGAACGGTGCGCTGAAATCGCCATCGGCGACTTCAGATACCAAATCGCATCCGATGACGAATACCTGTCTGCGCTCGGCACCGAATTCGAACCACAGACGACCGCGCTGTTCGGCACGCTCGTAAAGCCGCGAGCGGTCGTGCTGGATATCGGTGCCAACATCGGCTGCACGTCCATACTCTTCAGCCAGCGCGCACGACGCGTGCTGTCGTTCGAGCCATCGCCGACGACATTTCACTACCTCGAGCGAAACATCCGCAATGCCGGAATTCGCAACGTCGAGTTGCACAACGTTGCCCTCGGCTCGGAACCCGGCAGTTCTTCGTTGACGTTCGCGCCGTCGAATCGTGCAGGCGCCTTCGTTTCCGACAAGACAACTGCGAGTGCCGGCCATGTGACGGAGTCCATCACGATCCGGCGCCTCGATGACGTTGTCGAAAGTCGGAACGTCGATGGGGCGGACTTCATCAAGATCGACGTCGAAGGGTTCGAGCAAAGCGTCCTTACAGGCGGACGAAACGCGATCCAGCGGTTTCAGCCGATCGTCGCGCTCGAACTCAACCACTGGTGCCTCAACGCGTTGCACCGAATCTGCGTACCTGATTTCCTGGACTTTCTATGCGCGATGTTTCCGATGCTGGTCGCGGTGGAAGGGGCGACCTACCTCGACGTCCGTGACCCAGCCGAGCGCTACATCGTGATGTATCACCACATCAACCACTTCCGCTATACGAATCTCGTCGCGGCCTTTTCTCGCGATCAATTGGCGGACTTCTCGCTGCAGTACCGCCATTCTTCCTGAATGCGGTCCGGCAACCGCTGTCGGTGCGAATGCGCTGCAACTCAACCGCGTGATGCGCGAAATCATGCCAATCGAAGGCTCGCGCCTCACCTTGACGCAGTTCCCGGCAGTGTCCGCAGGGGGCACGAAACGTCGCGTCCACGCTTCGCCTGGCCACGCCGACGGCACGACTGCGACGTGAAGGCAAGCTCCTCAGGCAACGAGGGGCTTCGCCGGTGACCTTCAAGGCTTTCTGGATCCAAACCGTTGCGAGGCGTGCCGCGGCATCGCCTCCGCTGCGACGCCTGCTGATCGGCGTCTTGAACCGCGTGCCGGTCGTGAAGCGACGAATAAAGCGGGCACTCGCCCACGCCAACACGCTCGCTTCGCAAGGTATCGCAGGGGCCGGAGCACCGGATTCGGACGACGCGTTGTTATCGCTCAACGCGCGCCGCGCGCTGTCGGACTTGCGGCGGGAGGCCACACGCGTCCAGGCGCGACGAGCAGGTACCGTCGGGCGCCCGTGATGCGCATCCTCATCGACCTCCAGGCGTGCCAGACCGCCAGCCGACACCGTGGAATCGGCCGTTACTCGCTTGCGATGGCAGAGGCTCTGACGCGGGTCGCCGCAGCGCATGAAGTGTCGCTGCTGCTGAACGGCGCGTTCCCTGATTCGGTGGAATGGCTGCGCGATCGCTTCGCAACCCGGGTTTCTGCCGAACGTATTCACGTGTTTGCAGCGCCAGGGCCGGTTGCCGAAGTCGATCCTGCCAGCCAATGGCGCGTCCGCGCGGCGGAGTCGATCCGTGAAGCGTTCGTGGCATCGCTTGAACCGGATGTCCTGCTGATGTCGAGCCTGTTCGAAGGATTCGTCGACGACGCAACGACGTCGATCGCCTCGTCGCCTTACCACCTCAGCGCGGCGACGCTCTACGACCTCATCCCGCTGATTCGCCCGGCGATACTCGAATCGCGGGTCGCGAAGGCCTGGTACGAACGCAAGCTCGAGTCATTGCGGCGAGCGGACTTGCTTCTTGCAATTTCCGAACATTCGCGCGTGGAGGCACTTGCGGCGGCGGGACTCGCAGCCGAGAACGTCGTCGTCGTCTCGACCGCAGCCGATGCGTGTTTTCACGTGCGTTCACCGCCTGTCCAAACCGTCCAGGAGCTTCGCGCGCGCTACGGCATCGCCGGCGATTACGTCCTGTACGCCGGCGGCTACGATTCGAGGAAGAATGTCGTCCACCTGATCGCGGCGTTCGCCGCGCTCGAGCCCGAGACGCGCCGGCGCTACTCGCTCGTCCTCGCCGGATCAATCGACGAACGCCAGCGACGTGAACTGTTGCGCAGTGCGGAAAGGAATCAGCTCTCTGTCGCCGACGTGCGGTTTACCGGTTATATCGACGACGACGAGCTGGCCCTGCTCTACAACACGTGCACAGTGTTCGTGTTCCCGTCCTTGCACGAGGGGTTCGGGCTGCCCGTGCTCGAGGCAATGGCCTGCGGCGCTGCCGTCCTCGGTTCGTGCACGACGAGCATTCCCGAAGTGATCGGCCGCGCGGATGCGCTGTTCGATCCGGTCGACGTCAGCGCCACGGCTGAGCGCCTACGCGCGGTGTTGACTGACGACGGGTTTCGGTCGGATCTGCAGCGCTACGCACTGGAACGCGCCAAGGCGTTTTCTTGGAACGTGACTGCACGGCGCACGCTGGATGCGCTCTGCGAGCGTCATGAGCGCAAGTGTCGAACGATCGACAAACCTGTCGTCGTCGATGTGAAGCGCGCAATGCCATCGATGGCTTTCGTGTCGCCGCTACCGCCGGAGCGCACGGGCGTCGCCTACTACAGCGCCGAGCTGCTCGTTCCGCTGCTCGAGCACTACCGGATCGAGCTCGTGACCGACCAGAAGGGCGTCGATCTTCCATCCGCGCTCGCCAGTCTTCCCGTGCGGTCGCTGGACTGGTTCGATGCGCATGCCGACAACTACGACCGGACCGTCTACCAAGTCGGCAATTCTCCGTACCATCACCGGATGTTCGCACTGCTCGAGCGGCATCCTGGGACCGTGGTGCTGCACGACCTGCACCTGGGCGCTGTGCTGAACTGGATGGACCGGTACGGACTTTCGCCAGGAATCTTCTCGAAATGGTTGTTCGAATCACATGGTTATCCCGGACTGGCCGCCGATCGGGATGTCGGCAGGGATGCGACGATCGACGCTTATCCCTGCAGCTGGCCGGTGATCGACAACGCCAGTGGCGTCATCGTGCACTCGGCGCATGCGTTGCGACTGGCCGAAGCGTGGTTTCGAATCGCCCGCGGCGACTGGCGGCAAATCCCGCAGCTGCGCCGACTCCCCGAGCGGGCGCAACACGACGCGGCCAGACGATCGCTGGGCATCGGGGCTGACGATCTCCTCTTCTGCAGTTTCGGTTTCGTCGACGCGACCAAGCTCGACGACCGGATCGTCGACGCATGGCTGCGATCTCCGCTCGCGAGTGATTCCCGTTGCGTGCTGGTATTTGTCGGGGAAATGGCCGGCAACGCGTACGGTCGAAACCTGTCACGGCGCATCGACGCGGCCGCACGCATCCGCATCACCGGCTATGTCGATGCCGCGAAGTACGACAACTATCTGTGTGCCGCCGATGCGGCGATTCAACTGCGTGGCGTCTCCCGCGGCGAAACGTCGCGCACGGCACTGGATTGCCTTGCAAATGGATTGCCCCTGATCGTCAACTCGTCGGGGTCGCTCGCGGAATTGCCCGACGATGTCGTCGTTCGGCTGTCGTCGGACTTCAGTGACGAAATGCTTGCTGAAGCGCTGACGCGGATTGCGCGTGACCCCAATGAGCGCAACCGTCTCGGCCGGAGAGCTCGCGAGTACGTCGCAAATGGTCACGATCCGCACTACGTAGCCGCGGCTTTCCACGACGCGATCGAGCATTTCGCGCAGCGCAGCCGCCAGGTGCACTATCGGACGGCGGTTCGAGGTGTTGCCGAAGTTGACGTGCAGCCTGCGCCTGATGCAATCGACTGGCGGTCGGCGGCGGAAAGCATCGCCATCGACCTGCGGCGACCCGCCCACCGACAGATCCTCGTCGACGTGTCGATTCTCGTGCGGCAGGATCTGCGAACCGGAATAGAGCGGGTCGTTCGAGCCGTGTTGCGCGAATTGCTGCGGCGGGTTTCCCCTGGCTGGCGCGTCGAGCCCGTGATGGCGGCTCACGGATGTTACCTGTACGCCCGCACGTTCACCACCGCGTGGCTCGGTCTCACGGCGACAGGTGGCGGCGACGCACCGATCGAAGTCGGCCCCGGCGATATCTTCCTCGGGCTCGATTGGGCTGCGAACATCGTGCCCGACCAGGAACCGATCCTGCAACGGTATCGCACGCTCGGCGTTGGCGTTACGTTCGTCGTTTACGATCTCCTGCCGGTGATGCGCCCCGAGTTCTATCCAGCCGGCATTGACGCAATGCATGCAGCGTGGCTCGCGACATTGGCAAGGACGGCGGATGGAGTGCTGTGCATTTCGGACGCGGTGGCCGACGAGCTCACCCGCTGGCTAGACGCGCACGGCCCGCATCGCGCGCTTCCGCTGAAGATCGGGGTGCTGCCGCTCGGCGCGGACCTTCACGAGAGCGTGCCGACCCTTGGATTGCCGGCAAACGCGAGGGACGTGCTGGACCAGATCGTCGCGCGGACGAGCGTGCTGATGGTCGGCACTGTCGAGCCGCGAAAAGCGCATGCACAGGCGCTCGCGGGATTCGAAGCGCTATGGGATGGAGGCGTCGACGTAAACCTGGTCATCGTCGGCAAGCAAGGGTGGATGGTCGACGAACTGGCGTTGCGCATGCGAGCCCATCCGGAGCAGCAGCGCCGGCTGTTCTGGTTCGAAGATGCGAGCGACGAATGGGTCGAAGCGTTGTATGCGAACGTCGACCTGCTACTCGCGGCGTCGCTCGGCGAGGGCTACGGATTGCCGCTCATCGAAGCCGCGCGCCACGGTGTTCCGTTGCTTGCCCGCGACCTGCCCGTTTTTCGCGAGATCGCTGGCGATCATGCGACCTATTTCAGCGGTACGACACCCGACGTCCTCTCGCATGCCATCGCCGATTGGATGGCGGCGGCTGCTGCCGGTCGGATTAAAGCATCGAGCGGCATTCGCGACCGGACCTGGCAGCAATGCGTCGATGCCATGCTTGCGGCGCTCGTCGACGGACAATGGCAGCGCACATGGCGACCCACCGACAGCCGATGCTCGGGCACGCGAACGGCGACCGAACGTCAGATCGATTTCTCGCGTGCGCAGCTTCCGCCTGCGATACGCACCGTGAAGGGCCTGTCGGCGCGCGAGCAATGGGGCCGCTGGTCCGACGCGAACGTGCATCCGCAGGTTGAGATTCGCTTCCGCGATCCGTTGCCGGCGATCGGCACGCTTTCGCTGACGGCGCGGGCATTCGGTCCGAATGTCGGAGAGCCGATTCGCGTGCGGATCGGTCCGCATGAGGCCGACCTGCGCTTCGCCGCCCACGACACGACAGCCGTAACCACGTACGCGCTTCTTCAAGCGCCGACGTCGGTAGAGATCGTTCCGCCACATCCGGTGCGTCCGCGTGAACTGGGACCGTCGCATGATGCCCGCCGTCTGGGCATCGGCCTCGTTCGGCTGACGATTCAAGCGGCGTGAACGTGCCGTTGCACATCGGGCAGTCGTGAGCGTGGGGTCACAGCTGCTGGCGACCGGCGTGTTCGTCGCGCTGTTGCCAGTGGGTCTGGTCGCCGCACGCACGCTCGGCGTTGATCGCGAACGCGACGTCGTGGCGCTCGGGCTTCCGCTGGCAATCGGCGCAATGTCGGTTCCGTTGACGATCGCGGCGATCGCAGGACGTTTCAGCGTCGAATGGAACGGCGCGTGCGGCTGGCTGCTGTCGGTTCTCATCGCCGCGATGTTCGCTCGCTCGCTGCCAAGGCGATTCGCCGCCATGCCGTCGAAGCCGATTTCGTGGAAGCGAACTGTCGTGCCCGCCGCCCTCGCGTTCGTGGCGATTATCTACGCACTCGGTGTCGTGGAAACTCCGATCGGCAGTCGCGACGAGGGCATCTACACGCTGGCCGCACTCGCGCTGGAACGCACCGGCACTGCGGAAATCGCCGGACCGGGCGCGGTGGCGCGCGCGTCGGGATTGTTCGAGCCGTTCCTGAGCGGCATCGTGTTTCATCTTCCCGGCATTCCCGCAGCGACGCATTTGCGCCCGCAGTTCTCGCCGCTGCTGCCGGCCTGGGTCGCGCAGCTCCATGCCGTGGGCGGTGACGGCGTTCTCTATCGGTTCAATTTGCTTGTTGCCGTTGCCTGTGGCGGTGTCTTCTACGCGCTTGCACGTCGGTTCCTGCGCCCTCCTTATGCCCTCATTGCTTTGCTCGTTTTCGCGCTGAATCCGGCACAAGTGTGGACCGCACGCATCAACCTGGCAGAGCCGTTGGGCACCCTGTTCTCGCTCGCAGGCCTGTGCCTGGTGCTCGATTCCATTCGGCGCGGCGCAAGAGCGATCGGGGGCGCGGCCGTCGCTCTGCTGGCGTTAGCGGCGATGGTCCGCGTCGATACGATCATAATCGCGCCGCTGCTGATGACAGCCGCCGTTGCATTGGCGTGGGTCGATCGCGACCGAGCGCAAGCGGACGCCCTCGTCCGGTTGAGTGCCTGTGCGTTGGGAGCGCAGGCCGCGGCGATCGCTGTGCTCGCGTCATGGTCGCCGCCGTACGTTATCGAGCATCTGCGCATCCTGCTGCTTGCGCCGGCAGCGGCGGCTTTGGCAATCATCGCGTACGCCGTCGTTCGACGATTTCCGGCGTCGTTGTCGCATGGGCGAAACCGCGCGCTGGCGACCTCGGCACTGTGCGCGACGGTCACGCTGCTCTTCATTTACGCGGCGCTCGTACGGCCGCACGTCGAACCCTTTGCATTGATTTCTGACCGCGGTTTCATCCTCGCGGGAACGCGCGATTTTCGCGAAGATTCGCTGCCCGATCTCGCGGCTTATATCGGATGGCCGTGTGTCCTTCTTGCGCTATTCGGCGTGCTCATAGCGATTCGGCGGACGCGCGGGCGCAGCCCCGGCACCTTGGTGGTGATGTCGGTCGTGGCGATCGGAACCGCCGTCGTCTATTTATGGGCACCCGTCGTGAGTCCCGATCATCCGTGGGCGATCCGCCGCATGACGACGCTGGTCATGCCGCTGTCGATCCTCTTCGCTGGAATCGGCCTGCAATCCCTGCTCCACATCACGTTCGGTTGGCGACAGCGCCGGGTGGCGCAACTCGCTGCCCCCGTCGCAGTATTCTCGCTGCTCGCGCTGCAATGGCCGACGCTCCGGTTCTCCGAAAACTCCGGGTTGACGGCGCAACTTCGCGTCATCGAAGCGACACTGCCGGACGGACCGATCGTCATTCGCGGTTACGAGGGGTTTGCGACGACGCTGGCGCTTGGCTTCGGTCGCGATGTCTTGCCGCTGCGCGATGAATTCGTCGCCGTCGACGGCGCAAGCCGTGCCTACTGGGCCACGTGCAGCCAGCGTCCGTGCACGCTGCTGCACGCTTCGTACGAAGGGCTGGACGGCCTGCAACTAGGCACCGCACAACTATTCCGATGGTCGCACGAATACATTCAGCCGACATTCCACCCTCTGGCCACCGCTCGCCGCCGAGAGACAGTTAGCATTCTGGCGTCGCGGGTGTCAGGTATCTCGGCGAACCCGCCGCCATCGAATGTGGGCGCCGCGCGCGACTGGCGCATCGACGATCGTGGTCTTTATCGCGACGAGCTTCTGCGTGGCGCAGTGGCTCGATGGACTCGCGGCGATGCGACGATGACGCTCGCCCCGACGGTCGCCGAACGGGTCGAGGTCCGCCTCGCTTCCGCGGCACCCACGCCCATGCCGCTACAGATCGAGATCGACGGTATTCCTCGGTTCGAAGGCACCGTCGCGCCGGGCGAAGGATTGTGGCGCTTTCCGATGGACCCAGCGAATGGCGGACCGCACCGATTGACGCTGCGAACTCCCACGTTCGTGCCGGCGGGCGCTGGACCCATGCGCGATCGCCGCGCCCTTGGCGTTTCCGTGCGTGCCGTGCGGTTGCTCGATGGTGCAGCACCTCTGCTTGCTGCCGACTCGCCGGCGAGTGATTTTCGCTCGCGCGTTGCGGTCCGGCGCACAGACCTCAATCCGCTGGACACGACGCGCCGCACGCTCGCGTTTCGCGTCGATGTCGACAACGTTGGGGCGGCCGTGTGGCCAGCTTCAGGCGAGGTGGGACAGCGAGTGCCCTCCGTAGCGTTCGGATACTACTGGACGCGGGCGGGCGACCGGCACCGCCTCGAGGAGCAGCGGATTGCATTGCCTTACTCGCTTGCGCCCGGCGAGCATTGGTCAACGGCTATGGTCCTCGACCTCGATGCGCAGCCGCTACATCAGCTTCCGCCCGGTGAATACGATCTCCATGTCGGACTGGTGCTCGAAGGCGTTGCGTGGTTTCTGGATCGCGGGGACGCCGGCGTGACGATACCCGTGACAATCCCACCGGGCTGAATGCACGCCTGCGTCAGGCCCTGCGCACCTGGCGTCGCATGCTCCAGCCGATCCCGAGCAAGCCGGCACCGAGCAGTGCCATCGTCTGCGGTTCGGGCACGCCGGTAGCCTGCGACGTGCAATCACCGTTCGTGCAGACATCTCCGCAGCCGCCGCCGACGGTCGTGCATGTTCCCGCCTGCGAATCCGGGTTCGTGCCGAACAGGAACGACACGTCGATCACGTCAGGCGCCGACGTAAGTCCCGTCAATGCGAACGTGAACGTCACCGGGCCGACGAGCAACGGATTGTGCTGGTGGTTGCTGAACCCGCCTTGACCGCCCGGGGAGTTGTAGCTCGCGTTGACGATCGCGTACGGATGATAGGCGAAGCCGCTCCCGGTGAAGCCTGCACCGAGCGTGATCTCGTCGCCATTGAGGACCGAGCCGTAACCGTACGGTGACGAGCCGTCTCCGGCGGGACACGTCGAGCCGGATATGCCGGTGCAATTGATGACCGACTGCGCGGAAACCGACAGCAGCGATTGCGTCGTCGGCGCCTGCGACAGCGAGAACGTGAAACCGTCGAGCTCCGACGCGATGAATGACGTCGGATCGACGTTGTCGGTCAGCGTCAGCGCGAGTTGCGAGCCATCGTCGCTGAATACGAACACGGCCGTGCCCTGCTGCGCCTTGCTGTCGGTGACGCCGTCCGCAGTGAATGTATACGTCACGTTGGCGGACGCGCACGACGCGGCTAGCGCAAGACCGACTGCTGCCAGAACCTTGGGAATGCTCATTGTTTTCACCATCGTAATTTCTTGCGTGCAAGCGTTGGTGATATCAGAGCAACCGGCATTCCAATCAACATAACACGATGAATACAAATAGGAATTACGTCATTGTACTGGTTGCAATATTTCAACTGTAAAGTAGATCGACTTTATTTGCCTTGAACGCGCATACAAGCTGAGCGCTACAAGGTGCTTCCGATGTTTCATCGGATTAGCTCGCGATACAGCGCGTGCGTTTCACTCGCGCATTGCGCCCAGTTGAACGTGCGCGCATGTCGCCGCCGCGCATCGGCTTCCCCCTCGGCGCCGGGGTCGTCGTGCAACCGGGCGAGCGCTGCGGACAGCGCGTCGATGCTGTCCGGCGGGACGAACGTCGCATATCCGTCCGCGATCTCGACGAGTGCGGGCAGGTCGCTGGCAACGACCGGCAGCCCCGCTGCGAGTGCCTCGATGACCGGCAGCCCGAACCCTTCGGCGAGCGAAGGAAACACGAATCCGGCCGCGCCGTAGTAGAGGGACTGCAGCACGTCGCGCGTCACGTAGTCGAGCCACACAATGCGCCCGGCTGCGCGCTTCGACAGCAGCCGGTCGCGCAGGCCGGCGACGCCCCATCCGTACTTGCCGACGAGTACCAGCTGCCGCGCCTCCTGCACGACAGGCGGCAGCCGCTCGTACGCCGTCACGAGCGCGTCGAGATTCTTGCGCGGCTGCAGCGTGCCCACATGCAGGAAATATCCGCGCGCGAGGCCGTGCGCGCGCAGCGTGGCATCGACGTGTTCGTCCTGCGGGCGCTCGAACCAGTGCGTGTCGACTCCTAGCGGAATCACGCGAATGCGCGCCTGCGGAATTCGGTAATGACGGATGAGATCGCCGACGGCGGCGTTGGAGATCGCAATGACGGCGTCTGCCGATTGCGCGCAGCGCTTGAGCAGCCAGTTCTTCAGCGACCGCAGCCGCGGGTTGGCCCACTCCGGATGGATCAGCGGAATGGCGTCGTAGAGTGTCGCGACGACCGGTGTGCGAACGAGCTCCGGTACCAGATAGTCGGTTGCGTGGTAGATGTCGATTTCACGCTCCACCCGTGCGGCGAATGGCAACGGCCTTCGGGTCGCGGTAGCCGCGGCGGTCAGGAAAGCCATCGGCAACGGAAAGCTCAACGCTGCGTGTCGTGCGGCAACGAAGCGCGCCCCGACGCGCATCGGCGCACCGATGCGGCGGACGGCGACGCCGCGCGCAATCAACGCGGCTTCGAGCGCCTGCGTGTAGACGCCGATTCCGTCGAGTCGTCGCGGCGTGTCGCCGAACTCGAGGACGTTGGACGACATTCCGACATCGAGGGGCGTTTCGTTGACGGGCACGGTCCGGCATCCTACCCGATCGCTGCGCTATAATTCGCGCGCTTGGCGTGAAGCGCGCGTCTCGATCACGCATTCCCACCGATTGCGCACCTTACTGGTCACCGGACATGGCGGGTTTGTCGGGCGAGCCGTGCACGCGGCCGGCGGCGCCGAGCCATTGGCATCGCAATGGCGGATAGCCACGCTCGCGGATCATTTCGACATCCGATCGCCGGCGCTGGCACAGGCAGTGGCGGATATGCGGCCCGACTGCGTGCTGCATCTCGCCGGCCTTACCAGCGTTGCCGATTCGTTCAAGGATCCGGAAGGCTATTTCGATGTCAACTTTCATGGCACCTGGAACCTGCTGCGGGCATTGCGCGACTGCGCATTCATCGGTCGGATGCTCTTCGTGAGTTCTGGCGACTGCTATGGCGCCGTCGCCCCGGAGCGCCTTCCCATCGGCGAAAACGAGCCACTGCGCCCGCGCAACCCGTACGCGGTCAGCAAGGTCGCGGCCGAATCCCTCTGCTATCAATGGTCACAAAGTGCTGCGTTCGACGTGATTGTCGCGCGCCCGTTCAATCACGTGGGCCGGGGACAGGATCCCCGCTTCGCGGTGGCGTCATTCGCCCGCCAAGTAGCGCTGATCCGCGCAGGACGTGCGCTGCCTTCG
Source organism: uncultured Pseudomonadota bacterium (assembly GCA_963709335.1). Taxonomy (GTDB): domain Bacteria; phylum Pseudomonadota; class Gammaproteobacteria; order Burkholderiales; family Casimicrobiaceae; genus VBCG01. The sequence continues at coordinate 815,938 of CAVPWB010000014.1, read as the reverse complement.
ATCGCTACCGGCAATCTCGACGTGACGCGTGACCTGACCGATGTCCGAGACGTCGTGCGCGCCTATTTCGCGCTGCTTGAATCGGGCGTGAGCGGCAATGCCTACAACGTGGGCTCGGGTCGCGAGACGTCGATGGCCGACGTGCTGGCCATGCTGATCCGCATCGCCGGCGTCGATGCTGACGTCCACCAGGATCCCGCCAGGATGCGCGCCGACGAGCAGCGTCGCGCGGCGGCCGACGTCCGCAAGATCAGCCAGGACACCGGGTGGTCGGCCACCACGCCGCTCGCCGAAACGCTGGCGGACACTCTCGACGACTGGAGCGAGCGAATCGACGTTGAATAAGACCGCACTCATCACGGGAATCACCGGCCAGGACGGCGCGTACCTCGCGAGACTTCTGCTCGCGAAGGAGTACCGCGTCGTCGGACTGACACCGCGCCGCGGCAGCGACACGATGTGGCGGTTGCGCGAACTCGGCGTGCTCGATCGCATCGAGATCGCGTATGGCGACGTCACCGACATGGGCTCGGTTCTCGGCATCCTCGCCCGGTACGAGCCCGATGAGGTATACAACCTCGCCGCGCAGAGTTTCGTCGGCGCGTCGTGGGACCAGCCGGTGCACACGGCCGACGTCAACGCGATCGGTACGGTGAACATGCTCGAAGGCCTTCGCCAGCGCCGGTCGTCGGCGCGCTTCTATCAGGCGTCGACGAGCGAGATGTTCGGCAAGGCGCAGGCCCAGTTGCAAAGCGAGGCGACCCCGTTCTATCCGCGCAGTCCCTACGGCGTGGCAAAGCTCTACGCGCACTGGATCACCGTCAACTATCGCGAAAGCTTCGGCATGCACGCGTCGTCGGGCATCCTGTTCAACCACGAGTCGCCGTTGCGCGGCATCGAGTTCGTCACGCGGAAGGTCAGCGACGGCGTGGCGAAGATCAAGCTCGGACTCGCTGACCGACTCGTGCTCGGCAACCTCGATGCGGAGCGCGACTGGGGCTTTGCGGCGGACTACGTCGATGCGATGTGGCGGATGCTGCAGCAACCGACGCCGGCCGACTACGTGATCGCGACGGGCGTCACGACGACAATCCGGGAAATGGTCCGGCTGGCGTTCTCGCATGCGGGACTCGACTGGGAGCGGCACGTCGCAACCGATCCGGCCCTGTTGCGCCCGGCGGAAGTGGACATGCTCCGCGGCGACGCCTCGAAGGCGCACGCGGCGCTCGGCTGGCGGGCGTCGACGTCGCTCGCGCAACTGATGGGCATGATGGTCGATGCCGACATCGCGCGGCAAGGCGTGCGGGCGTGAGCCGGATGCCCGTCGCGCGCGGCCTCGTCCCCGTGCGCCGTTGAGCGGTCACGTCCGCGCGCGTGCGGGGCGGCCACTACGATGATCGGCTCGCTTTGGCAATACCGCGATTACGTCCGTGCGAGCGTCGCGCGCGAGTTGCGGCTTCGCTACGCCGGCAGCGCGCTCGGCGCGCTATGGCAGATCCTGAGCCCCCTGGCGATGATCGCGATTTACACCCTCGTCTTCTCGGGTCTGATGAAGGCGCGCCTGCAGGATATCGGCGACCCTTACGCTTACACGATCTACGTGTGCAGCGGGCTCCTCGCCTGGACGATGTTCGCCGAGATTCTCGTGCGCTCGCAGACGATGTTCCTCGAGAACGCGAACCTGCTGAAGAAGTCGAGCTTTCCGCGCAGTTGCGTTCCCGCGATCGTCGGATCGAGCGCGCTCGCGAGCTTCGCCATCGTCTATTCGGTCTTCTTAGCACTCCTCGCGCTGTCTGGCCGCTGGCCGGGGGTCGTCGTAGTCGCCGCCGTGGTTCCGCTGCTGCTGCTCGCATTTCTGGCGCTTGCCGCCGGGGTCTTCCTCGGGATCGTCCACGTCTTCTTTCGCGACGTCGGCCACGTGCTCGGGATCGTGCTGCAGGTGTGGTTCTGGCTGACGCCGATCGTCTACCCCGTGCAGATCCTGCCTGCGTCGTATGCGAAATGGATCTGGATTAACCCGGTGACGCCGATTGTCCAGGCGCTGCAGGCGATCTTCGTCCAGCAGGCATGGCCGGACTGGACGTCGCTGCTGTATCCCGCTGGTCTGGCCGCCGGTCTCGGTGCGCTTTCCGCAGCAATGTTCAGGCGCCAGTCGCCGTGGATCGTCGACGAGCTGTGAAGGGCGCGATTGCGCTGTCGGGAATCGGCAAGGCCTATCGCCAATACGACGCACCACGCGACCGGTTGTTCGAATGGATTTCGCTGGGATCGGTCAAGCGCCACCGATCGCGGTGGGCGCTGCGCGATATCACGCTCGAGATGGAGCCGGGCGAGTCGGTCGGCGTCATCGGCGCCAACGGCGCAGGCAAGAGCACGCTGCTGAAGGTGATCACCGGCACCACGCGGCCGACGACCGGGCAGCTATCGGTCGACGGGCGTGTGGCGGCGCTGCTCGAGCTCGGCATCGGCTTTCATCCGGACGTCACCGGTCGCGACAACGTGCTCATTGCCGGACAGCTGCTCGGATTTACCGCCGCGGAGATCGCCTCGCGAATGGACGCGATCGAGGCATTCGCCGAAATCGGCGCCTATCTCGACCTGCCGATTCGCACGTATTCGAGCGGCATGCACGTGCGCCTTGCGTTCAGTGTCGCGACGGCAATCCGCCCCGACATCCTGATCGTCGACGAGGCACTGGCCGTGGGCGACGCCTACTTCCAGCACAAGTCGTTTGCGCGCATCCGCGACTTCAAGGCCGAGGGCACGACACTGCTGTTCGTATCGCACAGCGCCGCGGTCGTGAAGTCGCTCTGCGAGCGCGCCGTCCTTCTCGATGGTGGCCTGCTCGTACGCGACGGCTCGCCGGACCAGGTTTTCGACTACTACAACGCGCTTGTCACCAGTCGCACGCTGCGTCACGGTATTTCGCAGAGCGATTCCGCCGGGACGCGTTCGGGCGACCGCCGTGCCGCCGTGGAAGAGGTGACGCTGCTCTGCGGCGGCGCCGCGACCGAGGCTGTCCGCAGCGGCGAGCCCGCGACGTTGCGGATTCGGTTGCGCGCGGTCGAGGCCGTGGACGACCTCACCGTCGGCTTCCTGATCCGCGACGCGCTCGGCAACGACATGTTCGGCACCAATACGTATCATCTCGAACATCGTCGGTTCGACCTCGCGCAGGGCGCCCAGTTCGTCTGCGATTTCGACATTCGCGACATGGCGCTCGGCGTCGGGCACTACAACATGAGCGTAGCGCTGCACAGCGACATGACGCACGTCAGCGGCAATTACGATTGGTGGGATCGGGCACTGACGTTCGAAGTGGTCCCGGGGCGCGCGCCGCATTCGATCGGTGTCGTCGCGCTCGACGTCACGTGCAGGATGGCCGTGCCTGCCAACTCATGAGCGAACGCAGCCTCTCGCTCGACGACTTCGGCTGCGCGGATCCGCGCGAGTTCGTCGATACCGCCTACCGGACGATTCTCGGTCGCGCACCCTCGGACGCAGAACGCGAGCGGATGCTGGAGGCGCTGCTGACGGGCAGCACGCGACCGCTCGTGCTCGGCACGTTGCGGTACGGCGAAGAGGGCAGCGCGCGCGCCGTCGACGTGCGCGGATTGCGAGCCCGCTACCTGGTCCAGCGCTTGTTCCGGATACCGGTGATCGGCGCCGCGCTCGAATGGGCGAGTGCGGTGGTGCGCCTGCCACGGACGCTTCGCTTCTTCCGCGGAGCGGTCGAAACCCAGGCTGTGCGCCAGTCCGCGCTTCAGCAGCAATTCGCGGCCGAGTATGCGGCGCTTGTGCAGCGGACGGCTGATGCCGAGCGCAGGCTCGTCGACGCCGAGCGCACGCTGGACAGCGCCATATTCGAGGCGCGTGCAGTGAAGGAGCTGGCAGAGCGCACGCGTACGCGGGTCGACGCAATTCACCCTCCGCCGCTGGCGGAAACGATGGTGTTTCCCGGCGGGCCTTTGGCAGCAATCGCCAGGAAACGTGCCGGGCTTTCGCCTGGCGTGCCCATCGATTCACTGTCCGCGCACACGCGGTACGCGCTGTTCGAGTCCGTTTTCTACGACTCGCGTACGGTCGCAGCGAAGCAGCGGATCTATCTCGATTACGTCGATCGGGACGTTGCGCGCGATGCACCGTTTCTCGATCTCGGATGCGGGCGCGGCGAATTCCTGCAGATCCTCAGGGGAGCCGGCGTCGAGAGTATCGGCGTCGACGTCAATCCAGAAGTGCTGGGTCCGTTGCGAGCGCAAGGCTTCACCGTTTTCGAGCAGGACCTGGTCGCATTTCTCGAACATGAGGGGCCCATCTTCTCGGGCGCGTCGGTGCTGCAAGTTGCCGAGCACCTGCCGCCGTTGCAGATCGAGCAGGTGTTGTCGCTCATCGCGCAGCGGCTCGTTCCCGGCGCTGTGCTCATCGTCGAGACGCCCAATCCGTTGTGTCCGTTCGCTCTGGGTATGTTCCACACCGATCCAACGCACATCAGCCCGATACCGCCGGAGCGGATGCGCTACGCTGTGGAGGCGGCCGGTTTCGAGCGCACGGTGACATTGTTCCAGGCGCGAATTCCGGAGGGCCAGTTCGCGGGCCCTGATCCGCGCGCGTACTACGCGGATTATGCGATCGTCGCCTATCGATCGGATCCAGCGGCGAGCTCAAGCCCTGATCACGCGTCCACTGACCGATGAGCGTCGGGCAACCTTGGTCGTCGCGCCGCTCGCGGCCGTTGCGGTGCCATCGTTCGCCATCACTGCCGAATCGCCGATGAAAGTCGTTATCCAGATTCCCTGTCGCGACGAAGCGGCGACGCTGTCCGCGACGATTGCGGGGCTGCCGCGGACGATTGCGGGTATTGACGAGATCGCAATCGTTGTCGTCGACGACGGCAGTTTCGACGATACGGCGAAGATCGCTGCGTCGCTCGGCGCGCATGTCGTGAGTCTCCGCGCGCAACGTGGGCTGGCGGTTGCCTTCATGACTGGCATCGAGACGGCGTTAGCGCTGGGCGCCGATATCGTCGTCAACACGGACGGTGACAATCAATATGTGGGCGAAGACGCGGTGCACCTCGTTCTTGCCGTGATGAACGGCGATGCCGACGTCGCGATCGGTGCGCGCCCGATCGCGTCGATGCCGGCTTTTTCGGCGGCGAAGAAGTTACTGCAGCGCGTGGGCTCATCGGTGGTCCGGCGCTTGTCCGGCGTGAACGTCGTCGATGCCACGAGTGGCTTTCGGGCCTATTCACGGGAATCTGCACTGCAGTTGAGCGTCTTCTCGGGCTACACGTACACGCTCGAGACGATCGTCCAATCGGCGCAGCGCGGCATGCGCATTGCGTCGATTCCCATCCGGGTGAACGCCGTCGAGCGCCCGTCGAGGCTCGCAAAGGGCAATGCGCATTACATCTGGCGCGCAGGAACCGAGCTCGCGCGAATGTTCGTCGTCTACCGGCCGTTTCGCTTTTTCATCCTGCCTGCGATCGTATCGACGCTGGCCGGCATCGGCCTCGTCGCCCGGTTTGCCTGGTTCTACGTGGTCTCCAGCGGGGCCGGACACGTCCAGAGCCTGGTCCTGGCTGCGATGCTGCTTGGCATCGGGGGCGCGCTGGTCGTCGTTGCCCTGATAGGCGATCTGCTGGCCATCAATCGCCGCATGCTGGAAGAGATCCGGCTCGACGCCCGACGCCGAAGATTCGAGCGCACGCGAGCGTCTTCGACGACTGCCCGCGGCGAATGAAGGGCGCGTCGAGCGACGCTTCGCGCGAGCCCAGGAAATGGTGGTTCGTCGTTCGCAAATACCCGCCCGCCATCGGCGGAATGGAGTTGCTGTCGTTCAACGTCGTATCGCGGCTGGCCACGCGCCATCCGATCGAGGTGCTGCCGATGCGCGCACCGGCTTGGATGCTGCCGTGGTTCATCGTCTCGTCCGCAGTACGACTGGTATGGGCCTGCGTGAAAGGCGACATCGAGCTCCTGCACGTCGGCGATCCGGTTCTGGCACCGCTTGCGCTGGTGGCCAAGATTTTCGGAATTCCGTGCTCGGTGACGATTCACGGCCTCGACATCGTTTACGAGCGGGGCTTTTATCCGCTCTGGCGGCGAATGTTCCTGCGCGGGTTCGGCGCTTACATCTGCATCAGCGAAGCGACGCGACTGGCCGCGCTGCGCTTGCACGTTCCGCACGATCGCATCCACGTGATCGGCGTGGGAATCGACGTCGCGAGAGAGGTCCCCGAGCCCATCGCGCGCGACTTGTCTGTCGTTCTCTTCGTCGGTCGCCTGGTTCGCCGCAAGGGGGTGGCGTGGTTCGTCGCGGAGGTTCTGCCCACACTTGCGTTGCGTCATCCCGATTTGCAGTTCGTCGTGCTGGGCGAAGGGCCGGAACGCGACGCAATCGCCGCGTCGGCAATGGCCCACGGAGTCGGCGACCGGATCGTCTGGCTCGGCGCACGCGGCGATGACGAGAAGGCGTCCCGGTTCGCGACGGCGGCGGTGTGCGTAATGCCGAACATCGCCGTGGCGGGCGACATGGAAGGCTTCGGTATCGTGGCGCTCGAAGCCGCTGCTGCGGGCTGTTCCGTGGTCGCGGCGGATCTCGAAGGATTGCGCGATGCCGTGACGGATGGACAATCCGGAATCCTGGTGCCGTCCGCGGATGGTCCGGCCTGGATACGTGCCGTCGACGCGCTGCTCGTCGATTCGCACTTCAATGCTGAATTCGGGCGGAAGGCCCACGACCATGTTCGCCGGACGCGCGGATGGGCTCCGATCGTCGACGCATATTTCAACGTGTTGAACCGAACGGCGGCGAAGGACGGCGAGAAGAATTGCGCGACCTGACCTCCGCGGTTCGTCCGGTCCGCGCAGCTTTCACGTGGGGCTTGCTTTCCGAGAAGCGGTTGCACGCCCTCGATCGCGCGATCAGGTCTTGGTAATTCCCAGCGCGGCGGTGACCAGCGGAATTGCGTTGCGCCGGCGAAACAGCAGCATCGTCCGCGTATTGCACTCGTGCGTGCAGCGGCATTGGCGCGCCTGTCTTGCGGCCACGAATGCCTGCGCGGCCGCGCTGCCCCGGATGTTGGCGAAGTCGTATCCGGCTTCTCGAACGTTGCCGAGCTGCGTTTCGATAAGCTCGCAGCCGTGGATGTTGCCCGTCTCCGTCATCACGTACTCGCGCTCGCCGGCAAGGCAATCGGACTCGAATGCACCGCCCTTCGCCTGCCGCGCGATGTATTCGTAGCGCTCGCGGTTGATCATCCGGCGGGCGCGCGCGCGAACGCCTCGCCAGCCCGAATTCCAGTTGGCGTCCGATCCGTAATGGTCGTCGATCCAGCGCGAGAGCTCGACGTAGCGATCGACGTCGAGGTCCTTCGCAAGCGTGCCGTCGACGGGCTTGCCCCGGATGAACGACAGCGCGTGGAACGTGGGGCGCACTTCGTCATGGATGTAGTTCAGCAACGGCTCGATGTCACGCTGGTTCTCGCGCATGAACACCGTGTTGACGCCGACGGTCAGGTGCCGGTAGCGGCGGGTCAGCTCGACGATCGCCCGCAGCGTGCGGATCGCGTTGTCCCAGAGGCCCGGCACTTGCCGCACCTGGTCGTGAAACGTCTTCATGCCATCGAGCGACACGGCGATCCCGAGGTGCAAGTCCGGCGAGATCGCGCAGATGCGCTCGATCGTCGCGCAAATGCGCTCGGCCGAGTAGCCGTTCGTGGGAATCGACGCCGTGAAGAAACCGCAGCGCTCGTGATAGGCACGGATGATCTCGGGCAGATCGGCGCGAAGGAACGGTTCGCCACCCGAGAACAGCAGCAGCCGTATCGGCGGCAACGTCTGCAGGAAGCGGTCGATCTCGTCGAGGGTCAGCTCGTTGTTGCGCTGGTTGATCGGGTAGAAGCAGTGCCTGCACTTAGCGTTGCATTTCGACGTGACGAAATGAGTCCACTGCGCAATCGCGTCGCCGGGCGCGACCCAGTCGCGAACGAGCCCAGCGGCCTGCTGGAGGCGAAGCAGCGACGAACTCACACGCCCTCCGGCCGCATGACGATGTCGCGCTGCGACTCCCGCCGGGCGCGCAGGAAACCGACGATCCGTGCCGTCTCGCCGGCGGCGAGCCACGGAAACAATTTCAAAGCCTTGACCACCATCCCCCGCCTCAGCATCCGATAGAGAACGATCCAGAGGTGAGGATACAGTGCCAGGAGCATCGGGGCACGGTAGAGGACCTTTCCGGGCAGCTTCAGCGCGCGTCGAGTGAGATAAAGCTGTCGTCCGGCATCGATCTGCCGCGACCAGAACGTGGGCGCGTCGAGCCGTTCGTGCATGTGAACGATCCGAATGGCCGGATCGAACCAGATTCGCCCGCCGCGTGCGCGAACGGCATGGGCAAAGAACGTATCCTCGCCATAGTTCGTCTCGGGGAAACGCGCGGGTCCGATGGCGTCGCGGCGGTAGACGACGGCCATCGTCGGGAAGGTCGTGCACCAGCGGCCTGTTCCGGAGATCCACTCGGAGTGGTTGAGGTAGAGGTCGAGATCGCCGAAACGGCCCGGCCGGCCATTGATGATGCGACCGCCCACGGCCGCGACCGAACCGTCGCTGCGGAAGACCGCGACGGCACGCGCGAGCCACTGCGCATCGATCTCGACGTCGGCATCGAGGAACGCGATCAGGTCGCCGCTCGCCTGCGCCATGCCGAGGTTCCGCGCGCCGCCGGCGTTGCGGCGCCGCTCGCAACGGATCACGCGCGCACCTGCGGCCGTCGCGACGGCGCTGGAGTCGTCCGTCGATTCATCGTCGATGACCAGCACCTCGAGCGGCGGAAGCGATTGCGCGAGCGCGGTGCGCACGGCGGCGGCAATCGTTCCCGCCGCGTTTCGGCAAGGAATGATCACGGACGCGTTGGATTCCGGCGCCGACGCCGCTACGGCGCGCTCGCTGCGCATCGGCGTCTGCGTCCTTTCGCTAGCCTGCACGGCGGGCCTCATCACCGCCGACCGTCGGCAGCCGGCGCATCCGGCGATCGGATCGGGCGACGGCGTGTCGCCAGCCACCAGAGTCCGAATGCTGCGGCCTCGCATGCCAGCAACCACACGCGCGCCGCAAGCGCGATCGCGATGGCGGGAGCAACACCGAATCCGGGCGCCAGCAGCCCTGCCAGCACGGCCTCACGGACCCCAATTCCCGCTGGAACGAATACGACGAGCAGTCCGGCGACACCTGCGGCGAGGAACATGACCATGTACGACGCGGCGTCCGCCGCACTGATCGTTCCCGCCAGCGCGGCGATCATCGCCGCGAATCCGAGTGCCATCAGAAGGTGACCGCCGAGCATCGAGAGCACGGCGGATAAAGACCAGTGCAGCGCGATGCCGAGTCGCGGCCCGACGATGGCTGCCGCCAGCGCCGCCGTTGCGACAGCTGCCAGCATGCCGAGCAGCGGCGCGCCAGCCGGCAGGTTGGCAAAAGGAAACAGCGCGAGCGCCAGCGTCGTTGCACTGAAGCAAGCGAGCGCCTGCTCGGCGAGATAGCGTTCCAGCGCCATGCGCTTCGACTCGCCGGCTACGTGCGCTCCCCCGACGCGGACCGCACCCTGCCACAGTCCTCCCGGCGCATAGCGCGCGAAGAGCGATGCGAACCACACGCTTCCGACCTTTCGCCACGATTCTCGCAGGCCGCGCAAGCGCCGCCACGTTTCGAGGAACAGGAAATAGCTCGCCGTTCCCATCAATGCGGCAATCACCAGTGGCCCGGGCGACGGTGCTTGCAACACGGCGAGCGCTCGCGTATCGCTCCTCCAGAACTGAAAGGCGAGGCCGGCCACGATGAGCCCGGCCAGTGCGAATCGCCAGACGTGAATCGATCGATTGCGTCGTCCGCCGATTGCCGCGAGAGGTGCAGCCAGGCTGATGGGTTTCATGGCGAGGCGCGCCGGCGGGCGACCATGCAGATGCGAAAGCGAAAGAACTCGCCGATCGCCGGCAACGGCCCCAACAGCCGGTCCAGAAGCCCGAAAATCGGGTAATCCGACGGCGAGTACCAGACGGCGTCGACGTCGAACCCGTTGCGCTCGAGCGCACATCGATAGGCTTCCGGACGCCTGACGGCGATGTGAACGGGAATCTGCTTGAGGATGAAGTTGCGCTCCTTCATCCGTTCGACGTAGTGCGACGCGCAGGGCGTGTAGATGGCGAGCCGGCCGCCGGGGACGAGTACGCGCGCAGCCTCGCTCAGGATGAGTTCGAGTTGCTCGTCGTCGACGTGCTCGACGAAATCGATCGCGGCAACCTTGTCGAAGCTCTGATCCTTCCACTGTGACAGATTCGTGGCGTCGGCGACTTCGAAGCCCACATTGCCGACCGGCTCGCGCGACACGCGTTCTCGCGCGCGTGCAATCGCCGCGGGCGCATAGTCGATTCCAACGACTTCCTTGGCGAGACGCGCAAGGCGAACCGTGTGCTCACCGGTGGCGCAACCGATTTCCAGCACGCGATCGGTCGGTGTCGGGTCGAGCATCCGCAACACTTCCCGCCATCGCCGCGCGCGCTTGGCGGCGTTGTTCTTGAACCAATGGTCGCGATGAAGCTCGGCATCGAAGTACGTGCCGTCGTACAGGAAATCGGGGGGCGCAGGAGGAAGGCCGGGATTCGGTGCGTTCACGCGTTCAGGCAGAGGCGCTTGCCTCTGGTCGTCGTGCCGGGGACAGCGATTATTTTACGGGAAATCGCTGTTCGTGACCGTCGTGCGCAGCCAGGGAATCTCCATCCCGTTACCCGCGCGGCACGTGATGCCGTAGTCGATCGGCGTGGTCGCATTGCCGCCGGTACGGAACGCCACATCGATGAACCAGCGCGACGCCCTGCCACTGTTGACCGCTCCGCGTCCGCCGGTGCTCACGTAGAAGAATGTCTCGCCTGAGCCACCGCTCGAGTACGGTGGCGACGAGGCAAACACGGCCGACGTCAACGGATCGCCCCATTGGCGCAGGCGCATTTGCAGATCGACAGCGCGCAGTCCGACGAGATCGCAACGGACGAAGTCGGGCGGGGTCAGGATCGTCGAATAGACGTTCTTCTTCGTGACGTCCGTCAGCTGCTCCGGCTCCGACAGGCTGGGCGTGGTGTCCGTGCAGTTGTCGAGACCGATGCATGCGACCCGTCGCTGGCCATCGTTGCGCGCATCGGTCGACTTGCCGATGCGGAAGTCCGCGCCGAAGAACGTGCTTTCCTGGACGGTGCAGAAACTGACCATCGCCGGCGCTCCCGCGGAGCTCACGGTAAAGTTAGCGCGATAGTTCAAGTAGTCGCCCGCGGGCGCGTTGACGCCATCCGCACCAAACACATCAAGGATCCGCATCATCTCGAACGGCTCGAGGTGGCCGGTTATCGCGTGGCTGGTGGGAATCGTGTTGTTCGTCGTACCGTCTCGCAGAACGATCTGGTAGTCGAGCGCCTCGCCGAGCGCACCCACGAAGCAGTTCGTCTGGTAGACAGGGGACGCAGCCTGGCGCTTGAGCCCGATCACGTCCGCAGGCGCGCCGGAGAATGCGCCGATCGGAAATCCTTCGACGCTGAAACCGTTGCCGCCGGGCGTCTGGGCACGCGAAAACGCGAAAAACACATTGGTCTGCTGCGCAGCGGCGTCTTCGAGCACGAGCATTCCGTGATGGTTGCCCGCTCCGAGCGGATTGCACTGGTCGCTGACGGAGAAAGGCTTCGATTGCGAAGCTGCGACCGTCAACTGCGAGCAGGTCCGCAGTCCCGGTGTCGTCGACGTCAGCGCTTCGTAGAACTTGACGTTGAGCGTCAGTGACGTGGAGTTGGGATTGCGTACAACCACTTCGCTTGTATACGACACCGTTTCCGCTACAACCGGAAGAACGATCACCGAACCCGACGCTGCCGTCGATTGCGCATGGGCGACGCCTGCAATCGCGGCGAGCGTGGTCACGAAGACGAAACGTACAACGCGCATCGAAAAACTCCGGATAGGCAATGAGCACAGAATGAGGTGCAAGGACCGTACCAACGGAAGGCAGACCTCCGCCGGGCGTTGCATAGAGGCTGCGCGGAACGCGAAGTTCCGGACGACGACGGTTGCGTTACGCCTTGCCGTAGTCGGCGAACTTCGTTAGCACCGTGTCCAATTCGTCCGGCGGCAGCAGCGTAGGCTCGCCGATCTGCAGCGCGCGCCAATACATTTCGGCGAGCGTTTCCACTTCGACGGCCAGCGCCAGTGCGTGCGTAAGCGACGGACCGATCGCGATCATCCCGTGGTGCGACATCAGGCATGCGCGGCGCCCATCGAGCGCGCGCACCGCATGATCCGACAGTTCCTGCGTGCCGAACGTCGCGTACGGCGAGCACCGGATGTCAGGGCCGCCCGCCACGGCGATCATGTAATGGAACGCAGGAATGCCGCGGTCGAGGCAGGCGAGCGTGGTTGCGAATGGCGAATGCGTGTGCACGATCGCCTTCGCGTCGTTGCGCGCCGCGTAGATGTCGCGATGAAACCGCCATTCGCTCGACGGCCTGCGCGACGATGGGTGCGATCCGTCGGTGCCCATCGCGACGATGTCGTCGGCGCTGATCTCGCCGTACGGCATTCCGCTGGGTGTCACCAGAAAGCCGGTGTCGATCCGTGCACTGACATTGCCCGCCTTGCCGCGGTTGATGCCGAGGGCGTTCATCTCGATCGCGGTCGCGATGACCGCGTCGCGCAACGCGCGCGAATCACGCATGGACACCGGCGTGTTCGGGATACATCGCGGGCAGCCAGTGCGCATCGCGGGCGAGCCCGCGCTCCGTCAACAGGCCGGTGACAAGGCGTGCCGGCGTCACGTCGAAGGCGAAATTCACGGCGTGGGTGCCGGCTGGCGCAAGTGCCACGCGCGTAGTGTGGCCATATTCGTCGCGGCCGAGCACGGTCAGTACTTCCTCGGGTGACCGCGATTCGATCGGTATCGCGTCGCCGGTCGCCAGATTCCAGTCGATCGTCGGCGACGGCAGCGCGACGTAGAACGGAACGCGGCTGTCGCGTGCGGCGAGCGCCTTGTCGTAGGTGCCGATCTTGTTGCAGACGTCGCCGTTCCGCGCGACGCGGTCGGCACCCACGATGACGATATCGACGTCACCGCGCCGCATCAGGAGGCCGCTTGCGCCGTCGGTGAACAGCGTGTGCGGAATGCCACGCTGGCTCATCTCCCATGCCGTGAGGTTGGCGCCCTGCAATCGCGGCCGCGTCTCGCTGACGTAGACGTGCAGTGCCATGCCTTCCTTCTGCGCGAGGAACAGCGGCGCCGTCGCCGTGCCCCAGCCACACGTCGCAAGCGCGCCGGCATTGCAATGCGTCATCACATTGATCGGCCCGGCACGTTTCCGCGCGAGGTCGCGCAATAGTTCGAGGCCGTGCGTGCCGATCGCGTGATTGATCGCGACGTCCTCGTCGCAGATCGCGTCGGCCTCCGCCCATGCAGCGTCGGCGCGCGCGCTGACCGCAAGCGGCGCGACGCGCGTGCGTACACGGTCGAGCGCCCAGCGCAGATTGACGGCGGTCGGCCGGGTTGCGTCGAGCGCCGCGTGCGCGCGCGCGAGCGCGGCATCGCCGGAGTCGCGATCGAGTGCGAGCGCCAGGCCGTATGCACCGACGGCGCCGATCAGCGGTGCCCCGCGGACCATCATCTTGCGGATCGCGATCGCGGCAGCATCGGCGTCGGCGATCTTCACCTTGACCACAGCGTGCGGCAACGCTCGCTGATCGAGCGCCTCGATGAAGCGGCCACGCCGCGGCCGGACGAGCGCCTGATACGGTGCCCGGTCGGCGATCGAGGGAAGTGGCGTTGCGTTCATCGATCGGTGCAGGTTGCGATGCGGTGCATGGCGTGCCGGTTCCGATTCTAGCCCCAGCATTCGCGCAGCGTCGCGGCCGTCAATCGCGCAGCACCTGGAACAGGTTGTTGAAGTCGTCGGTCCACAGCCGCCAGTCGGGTCGGCGCACGATCGGCGTGGCCGCGCCGGCGATCTGCGGATTCGCGAGCAGGGCCGTGTTCTTCGACAGGAGCACCCAGTCGCTGCGGTTCGCGAGCACGTCGGCACCGTCGTCGTGGATCCACACCGCCTGCATGCCATGCGCGTCCGCGAGCGCCGCCACCACCGGCACGAGATCCAGGAACCGGTTGGTCACGTGAAACGCGATGACCCCTGATGGCTTTACGTGCTTCGCGTACAACTCCAGCGCTTCGGACGTGATCAGATGCACTGGGATCGCGTCGCTCGAGAAGGCATCGATCGCGAGGATGTCGAGGTCGGCGGCAGGCTCGCGCTCGAGCGTCAGGCGCGCGTCACCGAGCGGCGTCTCGATGGTCGCTTCGCTTTGCCCCAGATACGAGAAGTCCTCCCGGGCGATGCGGATCACGGCCGGATTGATGTCGTAGAAGCGATACAGGTCACCGGGCGTGCCATACGACGCGAGCGTGCCGGTTCCGAGGCCGATGACGCCGACTCGCAGCGGTTCCTTGCGCGGATGCAGCGTCTCCAGCAGCCGGCCGATCCCGGACGTCTTGGTGTAATAGCTCGTCGCCTGTCGATTGAACTGCGGTGCGAGGTACTGCAGGCCGTGCATGATCGTGCCGTGCACCAGTGACCGATGTTTGCTGACCTCGTTGACGCCGGTCTCCTGCACGCGCAGGACGCCGTAGAAATTGCGTGCCGTGACGATCGTCGACTCGTAGAAGTTGACCACGCTCCAGATCGCGCAGCCGACCGTCACGATGACGGATACCAGCGCGAGCAGGCTGAATACGATCGCGTTGCGGCGCACCTGCCACGTGAGCAGGCAGGCGGCGGCGATCAGTCCCAGACCGAGCTCGAAATGCGCTTTCAGGACCAGCGGCGCCAGGATGCCGACCAGCGCGGCGCCGATCGCGCCGCCGAGCGACACCATCAGGTAAAAGCGCGTCAGGTAAGCCGGCGCCGGTTTCTGCCGTGCGAGCTCGCCGTGACAGAACATGCACGCGATGAAAAGGCCGATGCAGAACACGCCAAGCTGCAACTCGAGCTCGTGCGCGAGCCGCGTGTCGGCGACGCACCACGCCATCACGCCGAGCGTTGCCGCCGTTACCGGCAGCAGGAGCTCGCGCGGATACCAGCGGCTGCTGTCGAAGTTCAGGATGAACGTCAGCAGGTAAAGCGTCAGCGGGACGATCCACAGCAGCGGCACCGCCGCGATGTTCTGCGTGATGTGGTTCGTCACCGACAGGAGCAGCACGCTGCCGGTCGCGGCGAGGCCGCACCACAGCAGGCTTCGCGACCACGGCGGCGGCGGTCCGGCAGGCCGCACGAACGCGGCCGAATCGCCGGTGCCAATGGTCGTCGCCCGCGGCGCGCCGCGGAGGCTCGTCCATGCGGTCGCGGCGCACAGCACGACGAAAGTGCCATAGCCGACCGACCATGCCAGCGCCTGCGTGCGCGTCGGAACCCACGGCTCGAGCAGGAACGGGTAACAGACGAGCGCCAGCAGGGACGCGAGGTTCGACAGCGCAAACAGCCGATACGGATTTCGGCCGGGGTAGCGCCTTGCGAACCACGCCTGCAGCAGCGGGCTGGTCGCCGACAGCAGGAAGTAGGGCAGGCCAAGCGTGACCGTCAAGAGGCCGAGGATCAGCGCCGCGGGGTTTTCGGTGCCTGACGGCTTCCAGAACGCACCCGGCACGATCGGCAGCAGCAGCAGGCTCGCTGCCAGCAACGCACCGTGCAGCAGCACCTGCTTGCGGTTGTCGATGCGACGAACGACGACGTCCGCGTACGCGTAACCCGCGAGCAGCGCCGCCTGGAAGAATACGAGACACGTCGTCCATACCGCCGCGGAGCCGCCGAACCACGGCAGGATCTGCTTCGCGATGATCGGTTGAACGAGGAACAGCAGGAACGCGCTTGCGAAAATCGTCAACGCAAACAGGATCATGTGCAGTGGCGGACGGGATCGGGGGGTCTCCGCCACGGGACAGCGCGGACGCGCATTCTAGGACACGTTGCTGAAACGCTGCATCGGCTGCCCTTAAGGCTCGCGGCGCCCGCGGCGCGGGCACCTCGCGTACGAAGCGACGATGCCGAAGCCGTCAGATCGTCGAGCGGGGCCGGAAGTACTCGACGCGATCGATCGAGCGGACCTTGATCTCCTTCACGTCCAGTCCCTGCAGCACCTTCAGCGGGACCTCGTCGCCCGCGTGACGCCGGTTCCAGACGCGCTCGTAGAACTGCGCCTGCGTTCGTACCGGCTCGCTGCCCACGCCGAGGATGATGTCGCCGACGCTGACACCCGCTCGATCGGCGGGGCCGTCCGGCGACACGCGCGTGACGAAGAGCCGGCCCTGCATCTCGTCGGCGGAAACACCGAGCCACGGCCGCGCGGGGCCCGCGCGGTGCCCCTCGCGGATCAGGTCGGCGAGGATCGGTTTCAAGAGATCGATCGGAACGAAGACGTTGCCGGGCAGCTTCGAGTCGTCCGCCGTCGCCTCGCGGACGATCAGCGAGCCGATGCCAAGCAGCTTGCCGTCGCGATCGATCAACGCCGCGCCGCTCCAGTTGGACGCCGGCGGGCTGGTGTAGATCGCGTACTCGAGCTGGTATTCCCAGTTGCCGGTGAACTGGCGCTTGGAGACGATCCACGCGAACGACGTGCCGCCGCCGCCGGCGCTGGCGATCATCACGGGATCGCGCTCTTCCGTCTTGCCGGAGTCGCCAAGCGGAATCGGCTGCGCGTCGAACGGCACCACGGCGCGCACCAGGCCGAAGCCGCTCGCGTGGTCGTAGCCGACGACGCGCGCCGGCAGCGTGCGGCCCTTTGAGTCGGTGATCTTGACGTCGTCGGCTTCAACGATCAGGTAGCCGATCGTCAGCACGAGCCCGTTATCGCCGATGACAACGCCGGTGCCCTCGCGTTCGTTGCCGAGTGCTGCAGCGCTGCGGGCGTCGGGAATGGCTCGCGTCGACACCTTGACGATTGCGCCGAACAGCTTTTCCGCGTCGAGGTTCTGCGCCGCGGAGGCCTTGTCGTCGGCGGCCGGCGGGACCTGCGCTTGCTCCGGCGCTGCCGCGCCATCCGCTGCCTGTGTCGGCAGCGCGGCCGGCAACGCGAGCGCGGCCAGCGTCGCGATCCGCAACAAGCGACTGCGCAATCGCTGCGACAGGGCGGTGAGCATCGTCATGACAGTCTCCCAAAGGGAGTTCGACATCGCGGATGCGCCGCGCGTTCGACAACGAAGTTGCGTGGCGTCGAGGCTATACTGGCAAAAAACGCATCGGCTGTCAGGAGAATTTTCGTGGTCACCGTATGAGCGCGTCGCGCGACGATCCGTCGCAACCGGCCGGCGGCGCGCCTCGCAAGCGCCCCGAGGACCTGCGTTCACATCGGTGGTACGGCGCGTCCGACATGCGCTCGTTCGGCCACCGGTCGCGGACGGCGCAGATGGGGTACTCGCGCAGCGATTACCTTGGCAAGCCCGTCATCGCCATCATCAACACGTGGAGCGACATCAACCCGTGCCACGGTCACTTCCGGCAGCGTGCCGAGGAGGTGAAGCGCGGCGTCTGGCAGGCAGGCGGCTTTCCGGTGGAGATGCCCGCCCTGACGTTGTCCGAGCCGTTCCAGAAACCGACCACCATGCTCTATCGCAACCTGCTGGCGATGGAGACCGAGGAATTGCTCCGCTCGTACCCGGCCGACGGCGCGGTGCTGATGGGCGGATGCGACAAGACGACACCGGCGCTTTTGATGGGTGCGATCAGCATGAACCTGCCGGCACTGTTTCTGCCGGCCGGGCCGATGCTGCGCGGCGACTGGCGCGGCCAATTCCTCGGTTCCGGATCCGATGTCTGGAAGTTCTGGGCCGAGAAGCGCGCGGGCAACCTGTCCGAAGCCGCGTGGGAGGAGATCGAGAACGGCATCGCGCGCTCGCAGGGCCATTGCATGACGATGGGCACCGCGTCGACGATGACGTCCGCCGCCGAGGCGCTCGGCATGACGCTTGCAGGCGCCGCGTCCATTCCCGCCGCGGATTCGCGGCACGCGCGGATGGCCACCGACACCGGCCGGCGCGCCGTCGAGATGGTGTGGGAGGACCTGAAGCCGCGCGACCTTCTCACCGCGGCGAGCTTCGACAATGCGATCACCGCGGTGCTGGCGCTCGGCGGGTCGACCAACGCGCTGGTGCATTTGATCGCAATGGCGCGCCGCTGCGGCATCCCGCTGACACTCGATCGTTTCGACGAGCTGTCGCGCCGCACGCCGCTGCTCGCCAACGTGCGGCCCGCCGGGAAATACCTGATGGAGGATTTCTATTACGCCGGGGGGCTGCGCGCGCTGCTGGCGCGCGTCGGCGACCTGCTTGCGCGCGATGCGAAAACCGTCGGCGGTACGACGATTGGCGATGCGATCGTCGGCGCCGACGTGTTCGACGACGACGTGATCCTGCCGCGCGAGCGTCCGCTCGTGGCGTCGGGCAGCCTCGCCGTACTGCGGGGCAATCTCGCGCCTGACGGTGCGGTGATCAAGCCCGCGGCTGCCGAGTCGCGACTGCTGTCGCATCGCGGCCCGGCAATCGTGTTCGCGGACTACAACGACATGGCGGCACGCATCGACGATCCGGCGCTTCCGGTCACGGCGGATTCGGTGATCGTCCTGAAGCAAGCCGGGCCGCTTGGCGCGCCCGGCATGCCCGAGTGGGGTCAGCTGCCCATCCCGAAGAAGTTGCTCGAGCAGGGCGTGCGCGACATGCTGCGGATCTCCGACGCGCGGATGAGCGGCACGAGCTACGGCGCGTGCGTGCTGCACGTCTCACCCGAGTCGTACGTCGGCGGCCCGCTGGCGCTGGTGCGCGACGGCGACATCATCATCCTCGACGTCGCCGCACGGCGGCTTCACCTCGACGTCGACGACGCCGAGCTCGCTCGACGCCGCGCGCAATGGCGCAAGCCCGCGCCGCACTTCGCGCGCGGATTCGGCGCGCTGTACCAGAATCACATCAGCCAGGCGAACGACGGTTGCGACTTCGACTTCCTCGAAGGCACGGCGCCGACGCCGGAACCTGAAATCCACTAGCACCGCCGCCCCCAAAAAAGCCGCCGGACGACTCCCGACATGCGCGCACTGGAACCGGCGAAGCTCATCGCCCTCGTGACGGCAACGATGCAGCGCGCAGGCAGCAGCGCCGATGAAGCCGCAACGATTGCGCGCCGGCTCGTCGACGCGAACTGTGTCGGACACGATTCGCACGGCGTCATTCGCGTCGGCAAGTATCTCGAATGGGTGCGCGAAGGCTGGCTGCGGCCCAATCAGCCGCCGTCGGTCGCGTTCGAGTCCGACACGATCGCGATCGTCGACGGCAACCGCGGCTTCGGGCAAGTGATCGGTGAATTCGCAGCGAAGCTCGGCATCGCCAAGGCCGCGAAGAGCGGGCTGGCGATGGTCGGTCTCCGCAACTGCGGGCATCTCGGGCGCGTCGGCGATTGGGCGGAGATGTCCGCCGCCGAAGGCCAGGTGTCGCTGCACTTCCTCAACACGTCGGGCGCGCAACGCGTGGCGCCGTTCGGCGGCCGCGATCGCAGGCTGTCGACCAATCCGATTTCGATCGGCATCCCGGTCGACGGCAGCGATCCCGTCATTCTCGACGTGACGACGTCCACCGTCGCCGAAGGGAAGCTGATGGTGGCTGCGAACAAGGGCGAGCACGTGCCCGAAGGCTGGATCATCGACCGCGATGGCGCGCCGACGACCGACCCGAAGGCGTTCTACGATGGCGGCGCGCTGCTCACCGTGGGCGCGCACAAGGGCTCCGGCCTGTCGATCGTCACCGACCTTCTGGCCGGTGCAGTGTCGACGGGACGCAGCTCCGATCCCGACGACGTCGTGCTGCGCAACAACATGCTGTCGATCTACATCGCGCCCGCCGTCTACGCGCCGGATGGGTGGGTCACGGCTGAAGCGCGTCGATTCGTCGAATGGGTCAAGGCGTCGCCACCGATGCGGCCCGGCGAGCCGGTGCTGGCGCCGGGCGATGTCGAGCGCAGGACCCGTGCGGCGCGATTGCGCGATGGCGTTCCGATCGACGACAAGACGCTCGACGACCTTGTCGCGGCCGCCGCGTCTGTGGGCATCGACGCGCGCGAGGCGAAGGCGATGCTCGGCGCATGAAGACACGGCTTTCCGTCCCGTGCATGGACCCGCCCATGCTCCTGCAACGTCCACCACGAAATCCCTGAGAGGAGAAAAGATGAAGAGGGTTGCAACATGGATGCTGGGGGCCGCTTTCGCGTTGCTCGCTGCAGGTGTGGCCGGTGCGCAGAGCTGGCCTGCGAAGCCCATCCGGTGGATCGTTCCGTTCGCGCCCGGGGGCACGACCGACATCCTTGCGCGCACGATCAGCGACAAGCTGACGATCGCGCTCGGGAAACCGGTCATCGTCGAGAACAACCCGGGGGCCGGTGGCGGCGTGGGTGCCGTGCAGACGGCGAAGGCCGCTCCGGATGGTTATACGATCATGGGCGGAACGATCAGCACGCATGCGATCAACGCGTCGCTGTACAAGACGCTTCCGTATGACCCCGTCAAAGACTTCACGCCCATCACGCTGATCGCGCGGGTGCCGAACCTGCTTGTCGTCAATCCTGATGTGCCGGCGAAGAACGTCAAGGAACTGATTGCGCTGATGAAAGCCAATCCTTCGAAGTACACGTTCGCATCGAGCGGCAACGGCACGTCGCAGCATCTGTCGGGCGAGCTTTTCAAGAGCATGGCCGGTGTCGATATGCAGCACATTCCGTACAAGGGCAGCCCAGCCGCGCTGCAGGATGTCGTCAGCGGACAGGTGACGATGACGTTCGACAACATCACGACGGCGTGGCCGCTGGCCAAGGCCGGAAAGTTGCGTGCACTTGCGGTCACGACGGCCAAGCGCTCGCCGATTGCGCCTGACGTGCCCACACTCGCCGAAGCGGGACTGGCCGGCTACGAAATCGGCTCGTGGCAGGGCGTGTTCGCACCGGCGGGCACGCCGGTCGACGTCGTCAAGCGCCTCAACACCGAAATCGTGAAGATCATCAACATGCCGGACGTTCGCGAGAAGCTCGTCGGCCTCGGCGCAGAGCCCGTTGGCAATACGCCTGACGAGTTCGCAGCGCTTGTGAAAAGCGAAGTCGTGAAATGGGCGGCCGTGGTGAAACAGTCGGGTGCGCGCGTGGACTGATGATCGACGACGCGCTCTTCCCCGGGTTCACGACGCACCGGATCGCGACGCACGACACCGAGATCCGTTGCGTCGTCGGGGGCGACGGTCCGCCGGTGCTGTTGCTGCACGGGTATCCGCAGACGCACGTCATGTGGCATCGCGTCGCGCCGGCGCTCGCGCATCAATACTCGGTCGTGTGCGCCGATCTGCGCGGCTACGGCGATTCAGGCAAGCCCGCGTCCGATGCGACGCACGCCGCGTATTCGAAGCGGGCGATGGCCGCCGACATGGTCGAATTGATGCGGAATCTCGGCCATTCGCAGTTCAGGCTCGTAGGACACGACCGCGGCGGACGCGTTGCGCATCGGCTATGCCTCGATCATCCGGACGCCGTGTCGCAACTCGCTGTGCTCGACATCTCGCCAACCCGTACGATGTTCGCGCACACCGACCAGGCGTTCGCGACGGCGTACTACCACTGGTTCTTCCTGATCCAGCCGTTCGATCTTCCCGAGCGGCTGATCGGCGCCGACCCGAAGTACTACCTCGAGCGCAAGCTGGGTGGCTGGGGAACCGGGCTCGCGCATTTCGACCCACGCGCGCTCGCCGAGTACACGCGCTGCTACAGCGATCCGGCGACGATCCATGCGTCGTGCGAGGACTATCGCGCCGCGGCGTCGATCGACCTCGACCACGACCGCGACGACGAGGCGAAGCGCGTCGAATGTCCGATGCTCGTGCTGTGGGGCGAAAACGGCGTCGTGCACCGGCTGTTCAAGCCGCTCGACGACTGGCGTGCCGTCGCTACCGATGTGCGCGGACGGTCTCTTGGCTGCGGCCACTATCTCGCCGAGGAAGTGCCCGACGAGACGCTGCGCGAACTGAAGGGGTTCTTCGCGATGTGATCGCGGTGAACGGGTGCGCTCGCGCCCCGATGCTTTGCAGTCCGTAAAAACGAGCGGGGCGCGGATGTGCCGCGCCCCGGTTCGGTCTTGAGCGTCGAGCGCTCAGAGCTTGTCGAGCACGCCCGTCATCTCGTCCTTGCTGAACGCGCGCATCGTTTGCGTGCGCACGTTGCCGCCCCCCGCGATGGCGAGGCTCAACGCGGTCATCGCGGCGTCGTCCGGTGCGTCGAACGTCACGACGACGTCGTACTTCCCGACCGTCCAATAGAGCGACTTGGTCTCGATCCCCATTTTCCGCGCGGTCTCCCTGACGGCGTCGGCGCGCTTGACCGTGTCCTTGACGGTACGGATACCCTGGTCCGTGAAGCTCGATAGAACAATATACGTCGCCATGCTGGTCTCCCTCTCCGGCCCGAGTGGCCGGTGACATGATGTGACGATGGCCTACGGTTTCGATGGCGCCGAGGCTATGCCGATGCGTATTGCCGCACCGGGTAGTCCCGCCCGCGCATTCGAACCGGACAGCATAGCCCTGTACGCGGGCGCAAGCGAGTGCCGGTCGTCCATCGGGGTGGGCCGGGCTGATATAATTCGCCCCCGGCCGGAGCTTGCGTGAGTGGAGCTTCGGCCGTTGCAGCTTAAATGGCCAAGTAGCTCAGTTGGTAGAGCAGAGGACTGAAAATCCTTGTGTCGGTGGTTCAATTCCGCCCTTGGCCACCCGATTTCTCCGGTGCCCCGACCTGACCCAAACGAGCGTCGGCGGACCGCAGGGCGTTGATGACCACCGCCTTGAGCGGCGTGCCATCCCTCTCTCACGGAGGGTTGTCATATGCTGAAGTTGGCGCAGGCCGACCGAGCCGAGATCCTGATCCTGGTCGACAACGTAACCGACAACCTGTCGTCGGTGCCGGCCTATGTCGAGACGGAAATGCCGCGGTTGTGGAAGCGCGGGCTCAAGCTGTGGTCGGGTCGTTGCATGTGCTGCGCCGCGCACGGCCTTGCATGCGCAGTAATGGTCTGGCGCGGCGACACCGCGCATACGATGCTGTTCGACACCGGACCGGACGACAGCGTGTTCGGTCGCAATGTCGAGCGGCTTGGATTCGACATGGGCGGCATCGAGAGCATCGTCCTGTCCCACGGCCATTGGGATCATTCGGGCGCGATGCTGCTCGCGCTCGAGATGATTCAACTCAGCAACGGCGGTCGTCCCGTCCCAACATATATGCACCCGGGCATGTACCGCAGTCGCGCAATGAAGGCTGCGGACGGCTCGATGCGGCCGTTCGCCGATGTGCCGAGCCAGGCTCAGCTTGAGCAAGCGGGTGCGCTCGTCGTCAACGCCGTCGAGCCGCAACTGATCCTGGATGACCTCTTCTTCGTCAGCGGCGAGATTCCGCGTGTCACCGCCTTCGAGACCGGTATGCAGGGCCAGCATCGCCGCACGCTGGACGGGCAGGGCTGGGAACCCGATCCGCTCGTGATCGACGAGCGGTTCATTGCGGTGAGCGTGAAGGGCAAGGGCGTCATCGTGCTGACGGCGTGCTCGCACGCCGGCGTCGTCAACGTGATGACGCACGCCCGGGACTGTTTCGCGGGCGAGACGCTTTACGGCGTGCTCGGCGGTTTTCATCTCTCGGGCGGCAACGAACGCATCATCCCCGAGACGGTAGCCGAGCTGCGCGCCTTCGAGCTCAAGCTGATTGCCGCCGCCCATTGCACCGGCTGGCGCGCGGTCAACGCGCTGGCGGATGCGTTCGGCGATGCGGTCGCGCCTGCGGCGGTGGGCAAGGTTTATCGCTTCTAGCGGTTAGCCGCTCCCAGCGCGTCGTGCGGCCTGATTGCGTTGTATCGCTCAAGCAAGGGACAGGCGATATTGATTCAGCCGGACAGTGCTGCTTGGCCGAACGGTCCTTGGGCTCCTGGCCGTGTGGTTCAATTCCGCCCTTGGCCACCAAATTCAGACGCGCTCCGATTCACGAACGAACAAGCCGACAAAGATCAGTCCGCGCTGCGGACCGATGCTGGTGATCGTACTCCGGCGCAAACGGCAGCGCGTCAAATCCAATTCCTGCGCAACGAAAGTTCGAGCGCAGCGGTGAGCGTACCGACTGCGCGCTCGTGACGCCGAATCAGAACGACCTCCGCTGAAACGGACGATGCGCTGAATTGCGCTTTCGTTCGCTGCTGAATTCATGCTCCACGTTCGTTGTCGCATCGGACAACAAGCGTTGGCTGCATTGACATCCGTTTCCTTCACTCCTACGCTAATCGTTGGCTCGACGAGATCCACATCGCAAACGCAGTGCCGCATTACGTGCGTCTCATCGCGTCCAATCCGAAGCGTCCCGCTCGCCAGATCACCGCCCATCACCCGCCCGACCGTACGAGAGTGTTCGTCAGCGTGATCGCTTCCGCTTGAATGAATATCCGTGACGAAGGAGGATCGAGATGAGATATCGACGTTGTGCCTTCGCGGTTCCGGCCATCGTGGCCGTCGGAATCGCCGCAGGCGTTTGGCATGGCGCAACCGAGGCGGCCCCACCGGCGCAGGGCACACCGGTGTTCAAGGTCGACCCCTATTGGCCGAAGCCGCTGCCGGACAACTGGGTGACGGGTGAGGTCGGGGGCACGTGCATCGACTCGCAGGATCACGTATTCATCGTCACGCGTGGCTTCCAGACGAATGGTCTCGCGTCGCCCGAAGGCGTTGGCGGCGCCAATCCCAAGACCGGACAACTGTCGAGGTCGCGCGCATCACCGCCCGTCATCGAGTTCGATGCCGAGGGGAATGTCGTGCATTCGTGGGGCGATCCCTCGCTGGTGCCGGCAGGTCAACCGCATGCCGGACAGAATGCCGTGTTGCCCAATGGCATCCATGGCTGCTTCGTGGACTACGAAGATAACGTCTGGATCGGCGGCAACGGCGACGGTGTCGTGCAGAAATATTCACACGACGGCAGCCAGCTGCTGCTGCAGATCGGCGTCAAATACACGTGCGACAAGGGTCTCGGCAACGACGAGACGATCCCCTGCGTGAATCCCGGCGGTACGGGCGGTGCGGACAACGAGTTCGGCAACGTGATGCGGACCGGCTCGAGTCAGACGCTTCTGAACCTGCCCGCAGACATCGCCGTCGACCCGAATCCGGATCCGGTCAATGGGCAAAAGGGTAGCGTTTACATCGCGGACGGCTACGGCAATCACCGCGTTGTCGTGTTCGACCGGGCGGGGCATTTCCTGCGGCAGTTCGGCAGCATCGGGTCGGGTCCTGGGCAGTTCACGGCCGGCGACGGCGGTCACCCGCATTGCGTGGTCATCGGGCGCGACGGATACGTCTACGCATGTGATCGCGGCCAGGATCGGATCAACGTGTTCACGAAGACGGGAACGTTCGTCAAGGCGATCCCGATCATTCCAGGTACGGCGGCGCTGGGCACTGCCGGCTCGGCGTGGGACATCGACTTTTCGCCGGATGCGATCCAGAAGTTCGCCTATGTTTCCGACGGCGGCAACGAAGTGATGTGGATCTTCAATCATGCGGATGCCCTGAATGGATCCGCGTACGTTCCTCCGCTGTCGGGTTTCGGACGGCCGGGGCACATGGCAGGGGACTTCACGTTCCTGCACATGATGGCCATCGACTCGAAGGGCAATCTCTACGCGGGTGAAACGGTCGGCGGACGACGGATCCAGAAGTTCACCAAGGTCAGTTGTCCTGGCAATTCGCAGGGTCGCGGAAACGGCGGGGCCGACGGTTGCCCGGGGAATAGCGGCAACTAATGGCACACTCGCGTCGTCTGTCCTGAAGGCAGCGACGATTCAACGGCCGGGGGCGAGAGCTTCCGGCCGTTTCGTTGCGGACGTCCGCGGTTCGGGCCGCAAACTGCGCGTAACGAATACTCATCCTGGCGAGGTTCCCGTTGGCCCATTCGTTGAGCACTGCGCGTCTGCGCGCACGCGCGAGCGTACTCGCGCTGATTGCAATGCTGGTGCTGCCGTCGATCGCATGGCCGAACGGCAGCGATCTGCCGCCGGAGATCGTGGTCCAGGGATTCGTCAAGCAGGAAGGGGACCGGATACACGTGGTCGTGAGACTGCCGCTGGTTCTGCTGGCGACATTCGGCTTTCCGAAGCGAGGCCCCGGATACCTCGATCTCGCGCGGATGGAGCCGAACCTTCGGCAGGCCGCTGCGGCCACCGGTCAGCAGATCGAGATCGAAGATACGGGAAAGCCGCTGACGCCGACGATCGTCGGCGCGCGGGTTTCCCCGCTGTCGGACCGCTCGTTCCAGGCGTACGAGTCCGCGATTGCGCACATGGTGGCCCCGCCATTGGCGGTCGACACCGACCTGTTCTGGAACCAGGGGTTCTTCGACGCCGAACTCGTTTACAAGACACAGTCGACGACGCCGCTACTGTCGCTGAGGGTCAACATCGCACCGGAGATGGGAGCGCGGCTCAAGTTTCGAGTTCAATATCTGCCTGCCGCGGGGACACCCAAGCAGTACCAGCTCACGGGTGCGACGGGGTGGGTGCCGCTCGATCCACGGTGGTACGACGCAGCGACGACATTCGCGCGCGGCGGCTTCCTCAGCGCCTTCACGCTCCAGAGCTTCCTGTTCCTGCTGTGCCTCATCGCCCCGTTCAGCGACTATCGCAAATTGCTGGCGGTCGTCATCGCAATGACCGCAGTGCAAGCGATCACGGCAACGGCGGTCGCAACCAACGTCGTCGTCCAGCGTCACTGGTTGCCCGCGGTTGTTGCAAGTTCGGTGGCGGCGGCGTCGCTGCTGCTCGCGATCGGCAATCTCGCTTCACCGAGCCTGCGGCGGCGCTGGTTCGTCGCCGCCTTCATCGGGGGGCTGGTCGGATTTGGCCTCGGACAGACGCTGATCGACCTCGCGCAGTACGCGGGCGAGCACAGGTTCGTGTCGATCCTGTCGTTTCACGCGGGGCTCGTTGCGGGCAACCTCGTGAGCCTTGCGCTCGCCTTCATCGCGCTGCGCGTGCTGATCCGCGCGATGCTGGGCGATTCGCTCGGTGTGATCGTGCTGTCAGCGGCGCTTGCTTTTGTAACTGCGAACACGCTCGTCGATGGCAATCACGAGCTTGCACATGAACTGGGGCACGCGGTGTCCGAAGGGTTCGCGCGCGCATGGCCCATTCTGCTGTGGCTGCTGCCGGCCGTCATCGTCGGGGCGGCCGGCTTCCTGCTGCCGATACGTTTCGAGAGCGCCCGCGCGCGGTCCTTGCGCGACGCGCTGCTCGATCGTCAGGAATGAGCTGCGTGACTTACTTGCCGACTACTTCTGTCGAAACTTCCGCCATCGCCGTCGGCTTGATCCCGAGTTCTTGCGCCGCAGCCGTCGACAGATCGAGGATGCGGCCCGCCTGAGTGGGACCGCGATCGTTGATGCGCACCGTCACCATCTTCTGATTCTTGACGTTGGTGACCTTGACCATCGTGCCGAAGGGCAGCGTCTTGTGCGCGGCCGTCAGGCGGTTGGCGTCGTAGCGCTCGCCGTTCGCCGTCTTGTGGCCGTTCAGCCGGTGGTTGTAAACGGCGGCCAATCCGGTTTCGCCTCCGGCGGCTGCAGCAGGTGCTGGCGGCGCTGGCGTTGCCGCGGGTGGTGCAGTAGCAGGCGCCGGAGCGGCAGCCGGCGGTGCGGTCGGCGCTGCGTTGTCGGCCGCCTGAACGCCGGCTGCATTGATCGCCAGCGCGATGGCCGCCACGCTCAGCAACGTACGCACTTTGCACCTCATGACGTTCTCCCCGGATCGGTCGTTGCGCGTCCCACGTGCCCGTGTTTTCGTCACGAAGGCGCCGATGCTACCAGCCGATGCGCCGAACGCCCCACTCACGATGCGATTGCTTCCTCGATCTCGGCAAATGTCCTTGCGATGTCGTGCACGTGCTGCGGTGGAATGCCCAGCTGGCGCGCGATCTGCGTCAGCGAGAATATGCCGCAGATAGTCGTCCCCTCGGCCGTGGCATTCGGATTGTTTTCGACGACCAGCGCGTGCTGGCGGCCTGCCAGGCGCAGCGTCGCAATCACGTCGCCGACGCGGGCGGTGCGCACGGCGTCGAGGTCGAGAATCTCGAGGCGCTCCGACGGCGTCATGATGTCGCGGACGAGCACTTCGCCATGGCGAATGCCGCGTGCCTGCGCAAAGCGCATCGGCTTTTCCCCGAGGGTGTCGGTCGACGTGATGATGCCGGACACCTGGCGCGCATCGTCGACGACGAACAGCGCACGCACGCCGTGCGTGGTCATCGCGTGCGTCGCGTCGTCGATCGACACGTTGCGATCGATGGTGACGGCACTGACGCGACGCAGGTCGGTCATGACCTCGGATGCGGGGGAATCGAGCTGCACGGGCGCCTGGGCGCTCGGCACAGGCAGCGTGTAGCGATGACCGGCGCTCGATTGCGAATGCCGCAGCGGCAGGTATTCGTCTTCCGCGTGCGTGGTGTACGGCGTGCGCTGCGCTGTGCTGCTTCGGCGATGCGGCTCGCCGAACATCAGCTGCAGGAAATGATCCTTCTGGCGATCGTCGAGCGGCGCGCTGCCGGACGCCGCGTTCGTTGCGCCGGCGTCGTCGGCCTGCTGCGCCCGGGAACCGTGTGAGTCCATACACTCCCTCCGTTTTTTGGCGAGATTGGAGAACGTATGCAGGTTGGATCGCGGCCGGTCGTCTTCGTTCCTGGCATCGACCATCGGGATGAGCGACATCCTACTTCGGCACCCGGCAAGCGACAATGGTGACGCAAAGCGCCTCTCCCTGACAATGGCGATTGCGCCAGGCGCCTAGCGGTTCCCCTGGTTGTTCTCGACCATGCTGCGCACCAGCGCCGCGATGCCCCGCCGCCAGCTCTCGTCCGTGTTGCCGCGCAGGTCGACGGACTTGTTGAGCAGCACGGCGCCAGTCGCCGTGTCCTCGATCTGGATGTTGATGTTCAGGATCAGGTTGCTCACCTTTTGCACCCAGCCGAGCAGCACGCGGTCGGCGTGCAACGCGCGCGCGACGTCGAGCTCGCAGCCGTTACAGTCGCGAAGCTGCGTTCGCGATCGATACGTCTCGATCAGCGCCGCGGCGGGCGCGACATCCACGACGCGATAGAGCTGGTTCACGGTGAACGCCTGCTGCAACTGATCGCGAATGACCGGCAGCCGCTGATATTCGACCGTCGCCGGCGCGAGCTCGCGCTGGTCGTCGACGAGATCGAAGTCCAGAATCGCGATCGTCTTGAGCTCGGTGCCGTGCAATTGCGGCGCTGCGGCGAGCAGGGCCCCGCACAGCAGCGCACGCATGGCGAACCGCAACGAGTGCGCACGTTTCATGCGACACCGCGCTCGTTCCATTGCTGAACGGGGCACGGGCGCGAAGCGCGTCGCGGCGTTACCCCTGCGCGTAGCGGCTCGGGAACGTCACGCGGAACGTCGAGCCCTTGCCCGGTTCCGTCTGCAGCTCGAGCGCTGCATCCAGCAACTCGCAGAGGCGCTTGACGATCGCAAGGCCGATGCCTTCGCGCGGGCGCTCCGACTCGTGCGCCGCGCGCGACGCGAGCATCGGGGCCGGCGGCGTGTCCACTTCCCGGGATGGCGGCGCGGCGGCCTGGATGACCTGTGCATCGCGTGTCGCGGTGTCGAGCGCGACCGACAGCGGCGTGGTCGCCGGCGTTCCGAGCCCCGGCCCTGAATCCTGCACGCACAGGATCCAACGTTCGGCGCCCGCTCCCGCCGATTCCCACGTAACCTTGATTCCGCCGTGCTGCGTGTACTGCAACGCATTGAGCAGCAAGTTTTGCGCGATCCGGCACACCTTCACGCGATCTCCGTCGACGGGCAGCGTGGACGCGCCCTCGGCCTTCAGGTAGAGACCGTGCTCGGCCGCCATCGCCTGCGACGCCGCGCACAGATCGGCAAGCGCCTGGGCTGCATCGAACGCGCGGATATCCCGCCGCTCATGACCTGCATCGAGTCGCGCCTGCGTCGTCAGGTCGTTCAGCAGCGCATGCAGTGACGCCACGCTGCGCTCGAGCATGTGCAGTGATTTCTCGACCGCCGGTACGGAGGGTGACTTGATCTGCAGCACGCTGGTGACGTTCTGCACGATGGCGAGGTTCCCGCGCAAATCGTGCGTCGCTTCGCGCCACGCTTCGGCGCGCTGCTGCTCGAGACCGGCGAGCTGGCGGTGCGCATCCTCGAGCGTGCGCAGTCGCGCTTCGGCGTCCGCGCGCTGCATATGCGCATACTGCGACACGCTCTCGCTCAACCCGCACACCAGGAAGTCGCAGACCAGGCGCCATGCGGACGACATGACGGCGGGATCGAGTTGCGGACGCTGCGCCGCATAACCCTCCAGCTCGTCGGCAAGGCACGCGTTGAGCCACACCCACTCGCGCATGACTTCCTGCTCGTTGTAGCCCTGCTGCCAGCGTTGCAGCCCGTGGCCCTCGGCATTCGTCGCCCCGTCGTGCGTCGCCGTCAGCTTGTCCTCGATGGCTGTCGAGTCGAGCCGCCGATGCAGCGCGTCGAGCATGTTGGGAATGTGGTCGTAGAACTGCGCGCGCGACAACGTATTGGCAGCGGTTATCTTGGGATCCCGTTGCGCAGCGCGGCTCCACGCTTCGAGGATCTGGGAGCGTCGCTTCTGCAGATGGGCAGCGAGTGCACGAAGCTCACGCGCAATCGAGTCGTTCGAGGTCATGGATCGGTATGAATTCGGTTCAGGGGTCGACAGCAGGCCAAGCGGCAGTCGCGCGGCACCGATTTTAACGATACACGATCCGCAGTCGCGTGTTGCAGGTTGCAATAAGTTGGCATGCGGGCGACGTGCGCGAACGACCGACGCTTGCCATCACGGTGAGGCGTCGCCTCGAACCGGTGAGCATCCCACGTGTGTGTAGTTTCGGAGTGAAGAAAATGCAATGTATCAGCGCCTGCACGGCGCGGCGGCGGAGGTGCCGCGCGCAACCGTGCGCATAAGGCCGCCTGGAGCCGCCAAAAACGCGAGTATGCGCCGCTGCAAGCGCGAAAATACCCTCAAACCCGCCGACTGGCACCCACCCGGCGCATGGCGCGGCGCTTGCTCCCGTCAATCATCCCGCTGCATCGGATGACGAGTCGTGAACACCCCGCCCCATAGTTGCGAGACATGACCAAGCTCGCGAGGCACCACGATGCGTCCGGCGCGACGGATCTGACGTATTCGGGCGTGTCGCCAGCCGACATCGAGTTGAACAACATCGCAAGAACAGTCGAGCGGATCGGAGCTACCAGATGAGCAATGCCGACGCGACCGGCGCGCGCTCGGGATCCGTGCTGATCCTGGCGGCGGGCCGCGACGGCGAGCTTGCGCTGGAGGTTCTGAACAATGCAGGTCACGCGTGTCACCTCTGCGCGGATGAGCAAGACCTCCTCGATCGACTCGGCGATGATGTTGCGGCGCTGCTGATCGCCGAAGAGCTCGTCTCGGAAAGGTTGCACGGGAACCTCACCGCAGCACTTGCGGCGCAGCCGGCATGGTCGGACTTGCCGATCCTCGTCGTGGCACAAAACTCGAGTGAGGCGCTGCGCCTGCCGGGTCTTGCCGTACTCGGCAACGTGTCCGTGCTGACACGTCCGCTGGCGGTGGACGCGCTGTCGTCGTCGGTCGCCGCATCGGTTCGCGCGCGCCTGCGGCAACTGCAGGTACGCGACTTGTTGGGCGATCAGCAGGAGCAAGCGCGGCGCAAGGACGAGTTCCTCGCAATGCTCGCGCACGAGCTTCGCAATCCGCTGGCGCCGATCCGCTATGCCGCCCGGATTCTGCAGGCGCACGGGCTGCCTGCCGACCAGCTTCGCCACACGGCGCAACTCGTCGAGCGACAAGTTGGGCACATGGCGACGATCAT
Organism: uncultured Pseudomonadota bacterium; assembly: GCA_963709335.1. GTDB lineage: Bacteria > Pseudomonadota > Gammaproteobacteria > Burkholderiales > Casimicrobiaceae > VBCG01. The sequence continues at coordinate 783,904 of CAVPWB010000014.1, read as the reverse complement.
CGACGACCTGCTCGACGTCTCGCGCGTCACGCGCGGTCTGATCACGCTGTCCGCTGCGCCGCTCGATTTCGCGGACCTCGTGCGGCGCACGGTCGATGCGTACGCCGTCACGGCGAAGGACAAGGGCGTGGGCGTGCGCGCAGTGATCGCGCCGCAGCCGGTCTGGGTGCGCGGCGACGCGACACGTCTCAAACAGGTGCTCGACAACTTGCTCGACAACGCCGTCAAGTTCTCGCCGGCGGGTCGGGAAGTGCTCGTAAGCCTCTGCAAGGACGCCGGCCAGGCAGTCGTCGAGGTATCCGATCAGGGCGCGGGCCTTGATCCGGCGCTGATACCCCACATCTTCGAGCCGTTCGTGCAGGCGGACCGGTCACTCGATCGTCCGAACGGCGGACTCGGACTCGGCCTGGCGCTGGTCCGGGGCTTAGTCCAGCTGCACGGCGGCGCGACGAGTGCGCAAAGCAAGGGGCCGAACTGCGGCAGCACGTTCACCGTACACCTGCCGTTGATCGAGACGCCGGCGTTGCGGTCCGAGGTACGCGCATTACCGCACGGACCCGGCGGCCTTCGCGTGCTGCTCGCCGAGGACAACCGCGATGCGGCCGATTCGCTGAAGATGCTGCTCGAAATGTCCGGGCACGAAGTAACGGTCGCCTACAACGGCCCCGACGCGGTCACGACGGCGCGCAGCGTCTGTCCGCAAGTCGTCGTCTGCGACATCGGTCTTCCGGGCATGAGCGGTTACGACGTTGCAACGGCGTTGCGCCAGGATCCGGAACTGCAGAACGTGCGGCTGATTGCAGTCACGGGCTATGGCGACGCGCAGGACCGCGATGCGGCGCTTGCGACAGGATTCGACGAGCATCTCTGCAAGCCGGTCGAACCCAACGCGCTGCTTGCCGAGATCGCCAAGGCCGCGCGCGGCCCGAACGCGGTGCACGGCGGCACCCGCGTTCGTTAGATCGGGCATCTCCCGGCATCGTGGCAATGGTGCGGGCTTGCCGCTCGCCGCGGGTTAAAGTGCGGCCTTTGCCGCCATCGGTCCGCCTGCCATGGGAAAACTGACGACCCACGTGCTCGATACGTCGACGGGCAAGCCCGCCAGCGCGATGTGCATCGACTTCGCCGTCGTCGAGGCGGGCGGGCCGCGGCTGCTGAGCTCGGTCGAGACCAACGCCGATGGCCGCACCGATGCGCCGCTGCTAGGTGCCGACGCGATGCGCGCGGGCGTCTACGAGTTGACGTTTCACGTCGCGGATTACTATCGTGCGCACGCAGTTGCGCTCGCGGATCCCCCGTTCGTCGATCGTGTCGCCGTGCGTTTCGGCATTGCGGATGCCGAGGCGAATTATCACGTGCCGCTGCTGTGCTCGCCGTGGAGCTATTCAACGTATCGCGGCAGCTGATCCCGCCACAACCGCCGGCCGCTTCAACCGTAGACGGTTTTCACGAGCAGTGCCGCGCCGGCCAATGCCATGCTGGCGAACGTCAGCGCGCCGGATATCGTTACCCATGCCGTCTTGTTCTTCACGATGCGGCTCACCATGAAGTGCTCGGCGAGCGCTTCGCGCGAGAAATCGGCGGTATCGAACTGCGCGACCTCTTGCTCAAACCGGCGGAATTCGGTCGCGGCGTAGTGCGTGGCGACGTAGCCGTAGAAGCTGATCGGCCGGTAGTCGCCGCGATCGCTGCCCGGCAGCGCGATCGAGCGCCGTGGAATGACGACCCAAAGCGCCGCGAGTAGCGCAAGGAGCGAGCTGAGCGACGCACCGAGCGCAAACCACTTGGCGGCAGGCGCGACCTCGCCGAGGCGCGCGCCAATCCACATGAAGGTCAGGAGCGCGCCGTTGGCGGCGAAGAGAAAGCCTGCCTTGCCGTCCATCAACGCGACCAACCGGCGCGTCGACTCGGCGAGCGCCGCATAGGTTTGGGCGCGCTCTGCAGGTTCCATGGGAATGGAAGGCGAGGTCGTCCTCGCCGTCAATCACGGAAGGGCGCGCACTCCGCGAATCAGCGGCCCATCTCGACGTGTTCCCACGCCGACTTGCCGTGATGGTGCAGCCTGAAGTAGTGATCGCGCAGCGTCGCGAGCTCGTTGGCAACCTGCAGCGGAAAGCCCTTGCGGCCACCACGCCTGTCCATCATCAGGTCGTCGAGCAGCCGCTCGCACTTCACGGGGTCGGTCCATACCTTGCATAGCCGGTTGGCGAGACGCGCGTAGCGCAGCGCCAGTTGCCGCGGTTGCACGGCGTCCGGCATTTCGGATAGCCACGTGTTCGTGGCGTCGTTCAGCGGCTCTGGCTCAGCCTGCGAGCGCTTCGCTTCCCAGTCCTCGACTTTCTTGGGCACGGCATATGCGGCCGGGCCTGTTTCCTCGAGTGCCTTGCGAGCATCGTTGAACGAGACTTTCTCGAACTCCAGCGCTCCTGGATCGCTGTGACCTGGCATGACGCGCTCTCCTCTCGTCGGCAGCCAACGCACCTTCGCTACACGCTGCATCGCCAGCGCAACGCATCGATGCAGCTTTGCAATGAGTATACCGGCGCCGAGTCCGCGTAACCTACCCCGGACGGCGCGCGCTTCAATCGTACGCGGCCCGCGAACTTTTGGAGCGGTGGAAAGCGGCGACGGTTGCTTTGTACCGACAGGCGGTGTCGTGAAGTTGCGACAACCGATTGCAGTTCGCGCAATAAAAAAGGCCGGGCAGCGCCCGGCCTTCTCATTCCAAACGAAGCTGGACGTCAGGCTGCCTGGATGTTCGAAGCCTGCTTGCCCTTCGGGCCTTGCGTGACTTCGAAGCTGACTTTCTGGCCTTCCTTGAGCGTCTTGAAGCCCTGCATGTTGATCGCCGAGAAGTGAGCAAACAGATCTTCACCGCCTCCATCAGGAGTAATGAATCCGAAGCCCTTCGCGTCGTTGAACCACTTCACAGTTCCGGTTGCCATTTCTGGTAATTCCTTAAGTACGAGATATAAACGGGACGTTGCCCGGCCGATGTTTCGATCTCAAGGAAAGTACGGCGGTCGAACGACTGCGTGGCGGTCGTACAGAGCATGCCTTTACTGCTTGGAACAAAACACGGCGGACACTATACGTCAGAATTCCCAAAAAAGCGATAGCTTTCCCGGGAAGGGCCTCCAGGCGTTGCGCGGAATCCCGCGCCAGACGCGGGATTCGGGAACGCGCCCGGCGCCGGGGGTGGCGCCGTTAGGACGTCAATTCCCGCCGGACGAGTGCGGCGCCGGCGCCAAGTGCTGCCAGCTTCCGGCGGGCGATGTCGCGGGAAAGCGGCACCATTCCGCAATTGGTGCAGGGCAGCAACCGCGCGGCGGGCACGAATTCGAGGGCGGCCCGGATCACGTCGGCCACCTCTTCCGGCGTCTCGATGCGGTCGCTCGCGACGTCGATGGCCCCGACGAGCACGTCCTTGCCTTCGAGGAGCCCGATAAGGTCGATCGGTACATGTGAGTGCGCACACTCCAGCGAAACCTGGTCGATAGTCGATGCGGCAAGACGCGGGAACGTCTGCTCGTATTGCCGCCATTCGCTGCCGAGCGTCTTTTTCCACTCGATGTTGGCCTTGATGCCGTAGCCGTAGCAGATGTGCACCGCCGTGGTGCAAGTCAGGCCGGCGGCGGCGCGTTCCAGCGCCGCGATGCCCCAGTCGCGAACCTCGTCGAAGTAGACGTTGAATGCGGGCTCGTCGAACTGGATGACGTCAACACCGGCCGCTGCGATCGCGCGCGCCTCTTCGTTCAGGATGTCGGCAAACGCCAGCGCCAGCTTCTCCCGGCTGCCGTAGTGCGCGTCGTAGAGCGTATCGACCATCGTCATCGGGCCGGGCAGCGTGAACTTGACCGGTCCGACCGCTTCAGACCGCAGGAACGCGGCATCGTCGACGTAAATCGGGTGCCGGCGCGCCACGGCGCCCACGACCACCGGCACGGCCGCGTCGTACCGATTGCGGATGCGCACGGTCTTCTTGTGCTCGAAGTCGACGCCGTCGAGCCCTTCGATGAACGTGGTGACGAAATGACGGCGCGTCTGCTCGCCGTCGGACCGGATGTCGATGCCCGCACGCTCCTGGTCGCGCAGCACGAGCCTCACCGCATCGCGCTTGCCTTCGTCGAGTGCTGCGCCTTCGAGCTTCCATGCCGCCCACAGTGCCTCGGGTTCGGCCAGCCACGAAGGCTTCGGCAGACTGCCGGCAAGCGTGGTTCGCAACAGTCTGGGTGTGGTCATGGGGTCGGGTTTCCGGCCAGTGGCATCGAGTGCAGATTCTAGGGCCTGTTAACGCTATGGGCACAAACGCGTTGCACGGCCGGAAACGCCCAGCGCAAGGCGCGAAGGCGAAGGCGGGTCGGGTACCCGGCGAGACTTTGCAACGCAGCGATGGGCGTTTTCGGCAGCAACCCGGAGGGAACGGGTGGCATGGCGCGCCACTCCGCGTTGTTCTCCTCGCGAAGACGCTCGGTCTTCGCTTCGTCGGCCGTCTTGATTGGCACCCCATGCCAGCCGTTCGCGTTTGCGTCCATAGCGTTAACAGGCCCAGGCTGCGCACCTCTCATTGCGACGCGGCTTCGCTTCGATGCGCCGCGCGGCCGCGCGGCTTGACGCTCGGCCGCGATGCCGCGTACCTTTCGCCGTCCGCGGCGACGTGCGTCGCGCTCCACCACGACTCGCCGATGCAGATACTGTTCGCCGACTACGATTTCCCCGACATCGAGCTCGAGCGCGAAATCTTCGCTGGAGCGGGTCTCGACCTGAAGCTCGCGAAGTGCACGCAGGAAGCGCAGGTGATCGAAGCGGCGCGCGGCTGCGCCGGCATCCTGCTGCAATACGCGCCGATCACCGCAGGTGTCGTTGCGGCGCTGCCGGAACTGGGCGTCGTCAGCCGGATCGGTGCCGGCTTCGACACGGTCGATGTCGAAGCCTGCAGGGCGCACGGCGTGTGGGTGGCCAATTCACCCGATTACGGCGTGGGCGAGGTGGCGACGCACGCCCTGGCGCTGGCGCTTGCAAGCCTGCGCAACGTCGTCCGCTACCACGACGACATCCGCGGCGACCGCTGGCACTACCTGTCGTCGGGAACGCTGCGGCGGCCTGCCGAACTCACGCTCGGCATCGTCGGCCTCGGCCGGATCGGCAAGCGGATGGCCCACGTGGCGCGCAACGCCTTCAAGCGCGTCGTGGCGTTCGATCCGCTGCTGATCGACGGCGACTTTCCGGCGTACGTCGAGCGGGCCCATAGCCTCGAGGCGCTGGCGGGACAGGCGGATGTCGTGTCGCTGCATACGCCGCTCGACGCGACGACGCGCGGAATGATCGGCGCAGGATTCTTCGCGGCGGCGAAGCCGGGACTGACGCTCGTCAACACGTCGCGCGGTGCGGTCGTCGATCTTGGCCATTTGCTCGCGGCGCTGGATGCTGGAATACTGCGGGGCGCCGCGCTGGACGTGCTCCCCGAGGAGCCCGTCCCGCGCGATTCGAGGCTGCTGGCCGATCCGCGTGTCATCCTGACGCCGCACGCGGCGTTCTATTCGGTGGAAGCGGAGCGGGAACTGCGCCGCAAGGCTGCGCAGAACCTCGTGACGTGGAGCCGTACCGGCCGGCCGGACTATCCGGTCGTGCAGGGCACGAGAAAGCCGTGACCGACGACGCGATGCACGAGCCCGGGCATCGCGCGAAGCAGTTCACAAGGGCGAGGAGGCTTTAGATGGCCGCGGTGAACATCACCGCCGTCCACAAGTGGTTCGGCTCGACGCAGGTCATTCGCGGCGTCGACATCGCAATCGCCGACGGCGAATTCTGCGTTCTGGTCGGCCCTTCGGGGTGCGGCAAGTCGACGCTCCTGCGAATGATCGCCGGACTCGAGGAGATCACCGAAGGCGAGATCGCGATCGGCGGCAAGGTCGTCAATCGCGTCCAGCCCAAGGAGCGCGACATCGCCATGGTGTTCCAGAACTACGCGCTCTACCCGCACATGACGGTGCGCGACAACATGTCGTTCGCGCTGAAGCTCGCGAAGCGCAGCGCCGACGACATCCGGCAGCGCGTCGCGCGCGCCGCCGACATCCTCGGTCTCGCGCCGTACCTCGATCGCTATCCGCGCCAGTTGTCGGGCGGGCAGCGGCAACGCGTGGCGATGGGGCGGGCGATCGTCCGCGACCCGCAGGTGTTCCTGTTCGACGAGCCGCTATCGAATCTCGACGCGAAGCTCCGCGTGCAGATGCGTACCGAGATCAAGGAGCTCCACCAGCGCCTCAAGACTACGTCGATCTACGTGACGCACGACCAGATCGAGGCGATGACGATGGCCGACCGGATCGTCGTGATGCGCGACGGCATCGTCGAGCAGATCGGCGATCCGCTGCAGCTCTACGACACCCCCGCCAACACGTTCGTAGCGGCCTTCATCGGCTCGCCGGCCATGAATCTCGTGCCGGGCACGGCGCGCGTGAACGGTCCATCGTCCGGCGTCGAATTCGAGGGCGGCGTACGGCTGCCGCTTCCGGCCCATGCGCGACCGGTCGACGGGCAACCGGTCCTCTACGGCATGCGCCCCGAGCATTGCGCGGTGTCGGCCGATACCGGGTTGCCGGCCGAGGTGGTCGTCGTCGAGCCGACGGGCGCCGACACGCAGCTCTTCTGCCGCTTCAATGGCCAGGAGCTGACGTCGCTGGTGCGCGACCGGGTGAACTGTCGCGCGGGCGACAAGGTCGGGCTGATGCCGGATCTGGCGCGCGCGCATTTGTTCGACACGGCGAGTGGCGTGCGGCTCGTCGCGTAGTGGGGCTTCGGCAGTATCGACAACGTCGTTTCCTGCATTGACGAAGGAGGAGAGAGTCGTGAGCGAAATCAAGCGTCGCAAGTTCCTGAAGACATCCGCCGGTCTTGCGGCCGGTGCAGCCGCCGGACCGTTGATCTGGACCAAGAGTGCGCATGCGCAGGCGTGGACGTCCACGCCGGAAAAGGGCGCGAAGCTTCGCGTGCTCCGCTGGAGCCGGTTCGTCCAGGGCGACATCGACCAGTACATGAAGAACGTCCAGAAGTTCCAGGACAAGTACGGCATCGAGGTGCGAGTCGACAACGAAGGCTGGGAAGACGTCCGGCCGAAGGCGGCAGTCGCGGCGAACACGGGAGCGGGTCCCGACATCATCCTGTCGACGAACGACGATGCGAACCTGTATCCGGACAAGCTCGTCGACGTCACCGACGTCTGCACGTATCTCGGCGGCAAGTACGGCGGCTTCTATCCGGTGTGCGAGCAATATCTGAAGCCCGACGGCAAGCGCTGGATCGGCGTGCCGCTCGGCTGCGCGGGCAACGCGATCGTGTACCGCGCCAGCATGCTGAAGGCGGCGGGATTCGACGCCGTGCCGAAGGACACCGACGGTTTCCTGAAGCTGATGAAAGCGCTGCAGGCGAAGGGCACGCCCGGCGGCTTTGCGCTCGGCAATGCGACGGGCGACGGCAACACGTGGTGCCACTGGGTTGTCTGGGCGCACGGCGGCAAGCTCGTCGACCAGAGCAACAAGGTCGTCATCGACAGCCCCGAGACGCTGAAGGCGCTCGAGTACGCGAAGGAGCTCTACGCGACGTTCGTGCCCGGCACGCTGTCGTGGCTCGACCCGAACAACAACAAGGCGTTCCTCGACAGCCAGATCGCGCTGACGGCCAACGGCATCTCGGTCTATTTCGCCGCCAAGAACGCGACCGACCCGAAGGTGAAGGATCTCGAGCCCGACATCTTCCACGCGAACTTTCCGGTCGGGCCCATCGGCCGCCCGACGGAGTTCAACCTGTTCTTCAACCAGATGATCTTCAAGTACACGAAGTATCCGAAGGCGGCGAAGGAGTTCCTCCGCTTCATGATGGAGGACGAGCAGGTGAATCCGTGGGTGACGGCGTCGCTCGGCTACGTGACGCCCGCGCTGGCGACGTACGAGAAGCATCCGGTGTGGAAGGACCCGAAGGCGACACCGTACCGCGACTCGATGAAGATCATGCTGCCGTCGGGTCACGCGGGGAAGATGGGCTACGCGTCGGCTGGCGCGCTCGCCGACTTCATCATCGTCAACATGGTGGCGGAGGCGGCGTCGGGTTCGAAGACGCCGAAGGAAGCCGCCGAACGGGCGCAGAAGCGGGCGGAACGGTACTACAAGGTATAAGCCGCGCAGGAACCTCGCGCAGCGCGTGCTGCGCGAGGCCACGTCATCGAGTGATTCGCGAAGCGTCCCTTTGTCCGCACTGCTCGCCCGCCTCCAGAACGACCGCAACGCCCTCGGCCTCTTGTTCCTGCTGCCGACGGCGCTGCTGCTGCTGCTGTTCCTCACGTATCCGCTCGGCCTCGGTACCTGGCTCGGATTCACCGACACGAAGATCGGCCGCGGCGGCGAATGGATCGGACTCGAGAACTACGAATTCTTGTGGGGCGACGAAGTCACGCGGCTCGCGCTGTTCAACACGATCTTCTATACGGTCGTCGCGAGCGTCATCAAGTTCGGCCTCGGCCTCTGGCTCGCGCTGCTGCTGAACAAGCACCTGCCGTTCAAGGCCTTCCTGCGCGCGATCGTGCTGTTGCCGTTCATCGTACCGACGGCACTGTCGGCGATCGCGTTCTGGTGGATCTACGACTCGCAGTTCTCGATCATCAGCTGGGCGCTGCAGCGCATGGGGCTCATCACCGGCTACATCGATTTTCTCGGTCAGCCGTGGGCAGCGCGGTTCTCGACGATCGCCGCCAACATCTGGCGCGGCGTTCCGTTCGTTGCAATCACGCTGCTCGCCGGTCTGCAGACGATCGCGCCGTCGTATTACGAGGCGGCGAGCCTCGACGGCGCGTCGCCGTGGCAGCAGTTCCGCTACGTCACGCTGCCGCTGTTGACGCCGATCATCGCCGTCGTGATGACCTTTTCCGTGCTGTTCACATTCACCGATTTCCAGCTGATCTACGTGCTGACGCGCGGCGGACCGCTGAACTCGACGCACCTGATGGCAACGCTGTCGTTCCAGCGCGCGATTCCGGGCGGCAGCCTGGGCGAAGGCGCGGCAATCGCGACGGCAATGGTGCCGTTCCTGCTCGCGGCGATTCTCGTGTCGTATTTCGGCCTGCAGCGCCGCGCGTGGCAGCAGGGAGCGGCCGACAAGTGACCGCCAGCATCGCCACGCCGGAGGTGACCGACACGCAGGGCATGAATTATCTCGTGTCGCTGCCGCGCAAACTCGTCACGGTCTGGCTGCCCCTGATGGTGTTCCTGATCGTGCTGCTGTTCCCGTTCTACTGGATGGTGATCACGACATTCAAGCCGAACGAGGAATTGCTGTCGCGCGAGGGCAATCCGTTCTGGGTGATTCATCCCACACTCGATCACATCAAGAAGTTGCTGTTCGACACCGCGTATCCCGAGTGGCTGTGGAACACCATCCTCATTTCGGTCACGTCGACGTTCCTGTCGATCTTTTGCAGCGTGCTGGCCGCCTACGCGATCGAGCGGCTGCGCTTTCGCGGCGCTCGCTATGTCGGCATGAGCATCTTCCTGGCCTATCTCGTGCCGCCGTCGATTCTGTTCATTCCGCTCGCGGCGATGGTCTACAAGCTCAACCTGTTCGACACGCGGCTCGCGCTGATCCTGACGTATCCGACGTTCCTGATCCCGTTCTGCACGTGGCTCCTCATGGGCTATTTCAAGTCGATCCCGCTCGAGCTCGAGGAATGCGCGCTGATCGATGGCGCCAACCGGTGGCAGATTCTCGTGCGGATCATCCTGCCGCTGGCGGTGCCCGGCCTTATCTCGGCCGGCATCTTCGCGTTCACATTGTCGTGGAACGAGTTCATCTACGCGCTGACGTTCATCTCGTCGTCGGAGGTGAAGACGGTGCCGGTCGGGGTCGTCACCGAGCTCGTCGAAGGCGACGTCTATCACTGGGGCTCGCTGATGGCGGGTGCGCTGTTCGGCTCGCTGCCGGTCGCGATCCTGTATTCGTTCTTCGTCGAGTATTACGTCAGCGGACTGACCGGTGCGGTCAAGGAATGACGCCGATTGCGCCGGGAGCGCTTGAAACGGGACGGCGCCGGCGGCACTTTCGGTAGAATGAGCGCAGTTGATCCCCGGAGCCCACCATGAGCGACATTCACGACACGATCAAGGACCAGGTCTCGCACGACCGCGTGGTCCTGTACATGAAGGGAACGCCGCAGTTCCCGCAATGCGGATTCTCGGCCACCGTCGCCGAAGTGCTGAAGCGCTGCGGACTCACCGAATACAAGTCGTTCAACGTGCTGCAGGACGAGTCGCTGCGCCAGGGGATCAAGGAATACTCGAACTGGCCGACGATTCCGCAGCTCTACGTCGATGGCGAGTTCGTCGGCGGCTGCGACATCATCCGCGAGATGTACCAGACCGGCGAGCTGCAACAGCTGCTGGCCAAGCAGCCGGCCTGACGTCTCGCGTTACGTGCGCGCGCGTTGCACGCGCCGCACGTCCGTGACGCGCCGCAGCGCGCGCATCGTGTGCGCGAGATGACGCCGGTCGCGCACCTGGACGCCGAAGAACATCGCGACGTCGCCGCCGTCGGGTCGTTCCATCGACACGGTATCGATGTTCGCATCGGCGTCGCCGATCGTCGTTGCGAGCTCGGCCAGCAGTCCGCGCCGGTCGGCGACCAGCACGCGAACCCCGCAGTCGAACACACCCTGCACGTCCGGCGCCCACTCGACGTCGACGAGCTCGCCGCCCTCGAAGCGTTGCTTGCGCAGCGTCGCGCAATCGCGCAGGTGAACGATCAGTCCCTGGCCCTTGCGGAACTGGCCGATGATCGCGTCACCGGGAATCGGCCGGCAGCATTTCGCGTACTGAATCGCCACACCCTCGACGCCGCGCAGTGACAACGCAGCGGGCTTGCCGCCGGCGTTCGTGGCGGTCGGCGCGCCGGCGTCCTCCGGCTTGCCGGCGGGTCGCGTCAGTGCCTGCGCGACGACGAACGACAGCCGCTTGCCCATGCCGATGTCGGCGAGGATATCGAGCTGCGTCTTCGAGCTGTACTCCTTGGCGAGCGCCTCCCAGCGTTCCCACGTGACCGACTCGGGCTCGACCTTCAGCGTGGCCAGCGCCTGGTTCAGCAGCCGCTCGCCGAGCGCCGCCGACTCCTTCTGCTGCAGCCCCTTCAGGTAGTGACGGATCCGCGATCGCGCCTTGCCCGTGGCGACGAACGACAGCCACGACGGATTCGGACGTGCCGTCGGCGACGTCAGGATCTCGACGTGATCGCCGTTCTTCAACTCGCTGCGCAGCGGCAGGAGCTCGTAGTTGATCCGCGCCGCGACGCAGTGATGGCCGATGTCGGTGTGCACGCCGTAGGCGAAATCGACGGCCGTCGCGCCGCGCGGCAGCGCCATGATCTTGCCTTTCGGCGTGAACAGGTAGATCTCGTCGGGGAAGAGATCGCCCTTCACGTGCTCGAGGAATTCCTTGGAGTCGCGCGATTCCGACTGGATCTCGAGCAGGCTCTGCAGCCAGCGGTGCGTCTCGCGCTGTGCCTCGGCGAGGTCGAGCTGACCACCCGACTTGTACAGCCAGTGCGCGGCGACACCTGCCTCGGCGACGCGATGCATGTCGTGCGTGCGCAGCTGCGCCTCGAGCGGCGTGCCGAACGGACCGAACAGCGTCGTGTGCAGCGACTGGTAGCCGTTCGCCTTCGGGATCGCGATGTAATCCTTGAACTTGCCGGGGATGGGCTTGTACAGCTCGTGCAACACGCCGAGCGCGCGATAGCACGTCGACTTGTCGGCAACCAGCACGCGCACGCCGTAGATGTCGAACACCTGCGAGAACGTGTAGCGCTTCTCGCGCATCTTCTTGTAGACCGAATAGACCGTCTTCTCGCGGCCGGTGACCACCGCGGTGATGCTGGCCTTCGCGAAGCCTTCGCGAATCACGTCGAGCAGCCGGTTCATCACCTCGCGCCGATTCCCGCGCGCGGTCTTGATCGCGTGCGCGAGGATCCGGTAACGCAGCGGATACAGATGCTTGAACGACAGGTCCTGCAATTCGAGGAACAGCGCGTTGAGGCCGAGCCGGTTGGCGATCGGCACGTAGATGTCGATCGTCTCGCGCGCGATGCGCTTGCGATGCGCCGGCGCCATCGCGTCGAGCGTGCGCATGTTGTGCAGGCGGTCGGCGAGCTTGATCAGGATGACGCGCACGTCGCGCGCCATCGCGAGGAGCATCTTGCGGAAGCTCTCGGCTTGCGCGTCCTCGCGCGTCGCGAACTCGATCTGGTCGAGCTTGGACAGCCCGTCGACCATCGCCGCCACCGGCTTGCCGAACGTCGTCTCGAGCTCGTTGCGGGTGACCGACGTGTCCTCCATGACGTCATGGAGCAATGCGGCGGCGAGCCCCTCGGCGTCGAGCTGCCACTCGGACAGGATGCTCGCTACGGCGAGCGGATGCGTGATGTACGGTTCGCCGGACTTGCGGAACTGGCCGCGGTGCGCGGACTCGGAGAACTCGAAAGCGCGCTCGACGAGCGCGACATCGGGCGGCGGCAGGTAGTGGCCGAGGTGCCGGGTGAATTCGGCAATCTCCGACATCCCAGGACCCCGCCCGGTTGCGCTGCGGTTACAACGTGACCGTCGGGGCGATCTTGGTCAGCATTTCGATTCCGACCTTGCCGGCAGCCATTTCGCGCAACGCGATGACCGTGGGTTTGTCGCGGTCGGGGTCGACGAGCGGCGACGCGCCGGACGTGATCTGGCGCGCGCGGTTGGTGGCCGCGAGCGTCAGCTCGAATCGGTTGGGGATGCGGGCGAGGACGTCGTCGATCGTGATGCGAGCCATGGTGTCTTTCTAGTAATCCGGGTTGAGAAGCGCCGCAAGAGCTTTCGCGTGCCGCACCTGTTGCCGCGGCGCCGTCAGGCGTGCGGCGCGGACGATGACGGACAGATCGTCGACCGCACGTGCAAACTCCTGATTCATAATAACATAATCGAACTCGCCGCAGTGGCTCATCTCCTCGCGCGCCGCCGTCAGCCGCTGTTCGATCACCGCCGGTGGATCCTGCGCCCGCTTGGTCAGCCGCTCCTTCAGCGCTTCGATCGACGGCGGCAGGATGAAGATGTGGACGGAGTCCGGCATCAGGCGCCGCACCTGGGCCGCGCCCTGCCAGTCGATTTCGAGCAGCACGTCCTGGCCCGCGCCGACCTGTGACCGCAGCCACGTCGCCGACGTTGCGTACCAGTTGCCGTGCACGAACGCGTGCTCGAGGAATTCGCCGTTTTCCTTCAGCGCGAGAAAGCGCGGGACGTCGACGAAGTGGTAGTGATTGCCTTCCGACTCGCCGGGACGCGGCGGCCGCGTGGTGTACGAGACGGACAGGCGGATTCCCGGCTCGCGCTCGAGCAGCGCGTTCACCATGCTGCTCTTGCCGCCACCGGAGGGCGCCGCCACGACGAACAGGCAGCCGGAAGCGCCCGGGCTGCGGGTGGTGATTGTCATTCTCGGCCTCCTTGCGCGGGCGGCGCTGGAGGTAACGTCGGCGCGTCGGCCTCACTCACTCGGGCCGCGTCGGCCCCTGCGGGGCTCGGCTCGGCTAACGCCTCGCTCGCGGCCCTCATTCGAGATTCTGCACTTGCTCGCGCATCTGCTCGATCAGCACCTTGAGCTCGAGCGACACCTGCGACAGCTCGGCGTCGACCGATTTCGAGCCGAGCGTGTTCGCTTCGCGGTGCAGTTCCTGGGCGAGAAAGTCGAGTCGCTTGCCGACCGGCCCGCCTTGCGCCAGCACGCGGCGCATCTCGCTTACGTGCGTCGTCAGGCGCGCCACTTCCTCGGCGATGTCGATGCGCGTGGCGAACAGCGCAAGTTCCTGCTTGAGCCGTTCGTCGTTCGGCTCGAGCCCTGCTTCGCGCAGTCGCGCGCCGAGTTTCTCCATGTACGCGGCGTGCAGCGCCGGAATGCGTGGCGTCACGCGCGCGACCTGCGTCTCGATGTCCGTGCATCGCTCTTCGAGCACCGCGCGAAGCTTGGCGCCTTCGCGCGCACGGGCGGACGTGAGCTCCGACAACGCGTGCTGGACCAGCGAATCCACCTGCTCCGCGAGCGTTTCGGGCGAGATCGTCGCGTCGATGATCACCCCAGGCCAGCGCAGGACGTCCGCGGCGGTCAGCGGCGGCGTGCCGGGTACCGCGTTGACAACGGCGGTGGCGGCTGTCGCGAGTTGTGAAACGCGCTCGATGTTGATCGCGATGCCCCCGGCCGCGCCGACGGTGCGCAACAGCGCGACGCGACATTCGACCTTGCCGCGCTTCTGCGCACCGGCCAGGCGTTCGCGCAGCGCGGTCTCGAGCGAGCGCAGCTCGTCGGGCACCTTGATTGTGACGTCGAGGTAGCGATGATTGACCGAGCGGAGCTCGACAGCAAGCGAGATGCCCGGCATCTCGGCGGACGCCGATGCGAACCCGGTCATGCTGAGGATCATTGAGAAAGACTTGCGGCAGACGCCTGTAGGGCAGGCGATTCCGGCTTTGCGCGATAGGCTGGCATCGGGGAGAATGTATGCGTTCCACGTCTTTGGCGCAAGGCAGAGCGCGATTTCTGGCACGCGAATTGCGGGTCAAGATGATCCGCCACGATCGCTGCCGACGATTCCCCCGATGCCCGTCACCAACCAAGCCCTTCCCGGCGGCTACGCGCTGCTGAACTACCGGATCGACCGGCAGATCAGCCGCGGAGGTTTTTCGATCGTCTACCGCGCGTTCGACGAGACGGGCAGCCCGGTGGCGATCAAGGAATACCTGCCGGCATCGCTGGTGCTGCGCACGGAAGGCGACATCGTCCGTGCGAGCTCGGCCGAGAACCTCACGTCGTTCCGCTACGGCATGAAATGCTTTTTCGAAGAAGGCCGCGCGCTCGCCAAGATCAATCATCCGAACGTCGTCCGCGTGCTCAATTTCTTCCGAGCCAACGAGACCGTGTACATGGTGATGCGCTACGAGCGCGGGCGCACGCTGCAGCAGCAGATCCAGATGCGGCAGGACCAGATGTCCGAGCGCTTCGTCCGGCAGGTGTTCATGCAATTGCTGACGGGGCTGCGCGAGGTGCACACGCACAAGATCCTGCACCTCGATATCAAGCCGGCGAACATCTACCTGCGCACCGACGGCAGCCCGGTGCTGCTCGATTTCGGCGCCGCGCGGCAGACGCTTGCCTCGAATCGGCCGAAGCTCGCACCGATGTACACGCCCGGATTCGCCGCACCGGAGCAGTACCGGGATCACGACCGCCTGGGCCCATGGACGGACGTCTATGGCACCGGAGCGTCGATGTTCGCGTGCCTCGCTGCATTCGCACCCCAGGCGGCCGACGCGCGGTTGTCCGAGGATCACCTGGTGTCGGCGAAGAAGATATGGTCTGGCCAATACTCGGACAATCTGCTCGAAGTAATCGACTGGTGCCTGCGGCTCGATCCGCTCGAGCGCCCGCAAAGCGTCTTCGCGCTGCAACGCGCGATTCGCGACATCGCGCCCAACAAGCGCAAGCTCACGTTCCTCGGTAACCTGAAGCGCCTGCTGTTCTCGGAGATCGGTGCGTAAGGCTGGCAGCTCAAGATGCGTTTCACGATCTTCCAGGAGTCGCGCAAAGGGGCGCGCGAAGTCAATCAGGACCGTACTGCGTACACGTACAGCCGCGAGACGCTGCTGCTTGTGATCGCCGACGGCATGGGCGGTCACATCGGCGGCGACATCGCCGCACAGATCGCGGTGCGGCTGTTCATCGAGCGATTCCAGCAGGAAGCGAAACCTATCCTGCTCAATCCGCTGAAGTTCATGCAGGAGACGCTGCTTCGCGCTCACGCGGCGCTCGGCTCGTATGCAAACCAGTTCTCGATGCTCGAGACGCCGCGGACCACGTGCGTGGCCGTCGTCGTGCAGGGCGGTCACGCGTACTGGGCGCACGTCGGCGACTCGCGCTTCTATCTGCTGCGGCAGGGCAAGCTGATCGCCTCGACGAAAGACCACTCGAAGGTCCAGTACCTCGTCGATCAGGGCATCATCGCGCCGCAGGACGTGGTGACGCATCCGGACCGCAACAAGATCTTCAGCTGCTTAGGCGGTGCCGCCGAACCGGTGATCGACCTGTCGCGGCGCATGCCGCTTGTCAACGGCGATATCCTCATCCTGTGCACCGACGGGTTGTGGAGCGTGTATCCGCTCCGCGAGCTGTCGACGATGCTGACGTCGACGCCGATCCTGACGACGGCGCCGCAGATCATGCGCGAGGCCGAGGAGCGCGGCGGCGCCGATGGCGACAACGTGTCGGCGATCATCGTGCGCTGGGGTCCCGAGACGCTCGCCGACCAGCCGTCGACGACGACCGACTCGCTCGAGCTCGGCCAGTTCGAAACGCAGCTCGAAAGTACGCTGACGCTGACCGATCGCCCCGGCATCCAGCGCGATCTGACCGACGACGAGATCGAGCGCGCGATCGCCGAGATCCAGTCGACGATCCAGAAGTATCGGAAGTAGGGCCTCGTCCCGTAAACTCGTGGGTGCGCGTCGTCGACACGCGGCGCCAATCGTCCGTTCAGCCATCGTTGCATCGCTCATGCGCCAGCTTCTGCTCGACACCGAGACCACCGGGCTCGACCCCAAGATGGGTCACCGGATCATCGAGATCGCCGCCGTCGAGCTCGTCAACCGCCGCCTGACCGGACGCCATCTGCATTTCCGGCTGGACCCGGAACGCGACATCGATTTCGCGGCCACCGAAGTTCACGGTCTGACGCGCGACGATCTGCGCGGCAAGCCGCGCTTCCGCGAAGTCGCCGGAGAGTTCGTCGACTTTTCGCGCGGCTGCGAATGGATCATCCATAACGCGGCATTCGACGTCGCGTTCTTCGACTACGAGTTCGACTTGTGCGGATTTCCGCGCTCGGACACGGTTTACGGCAGGCTCGTCGACACGCTTGCGCTCGCGCGCGATACGTTTCCGGGCAAGCGCAACAACCTGGACGCGCTATGCGAGCGCTTCGGCGTCTCGAACGCCCAGCGGACGCTGCACGGCGCGTTGCTCGACGCGCAATTGCTCGCCGAGGTTTACCTGGCGATGACGCGTGGCCAGGAAACGCTGATCATCGACATGCAGATGCCGTCTGTATCGATGCCGGGCTCGTTCGCCGCGCACGACAGCGCCACCGGAATGCCGCGCTACGTGATCCACCGGATCATTCCCGATGCCGCCGAGCTCGCCGCGCATCGCAACTATCTGGAGGCGCTCGCACGAGAATCGAAGGCGGGTTGCCTTTGGCTTGCGCTCGAGCAGGAAGCGGCAACGCAGCGCGAACCCGAGGTCGCGGTGCCGGCCTGATCGCGATGGAGCTCATCCTCTGGCGCCACTGCGACGCCAAGGACGGCGTCCCCGACGAGTTGCGGCCGCTCTCGAAACGCGGACGCGCGGAGGCGGCGCAAATGGCCGCGTGGCTGGGCCCGCGGCTTCCCGCAACGACGCGGATTCTCGTGTCGCCCGCCGTTCGCACTCAGCAGACCGCCGCAGCGCTTGGCCGTCCGTTCGAAACCGACGCCGCGCTGGCACCGGGTGCCTCCGTCGACGACGTGTTGCGCGCCGCCTGCTGGCCCGACGCATCGCGGACGACGCTGATCGTCGGTCACGAGCCCACGCTCGGCGATGTCGCGGCCTGGCTGCTCGATGGGCAATCCGGCGGCCGGCCGCTGAAGAAAGGCGCTGTCGTCTGGCTTGCGCACCATCCCGCCGGGGACGCGAGCGCCGTGCTCGAAATCGCCGCCAGTCCCGCGTCGGTCGGCCGCTAGCGCGACGCGAGTCGTTCGCGCGGTGCGGGCGCTGCCGCAGTTGCGCTGTCATCACCATGTAGCCTTCGCGTCCGAACATCGCGTTCGTGCCCACGACGAAGGCGATGATGACGGACACCAAACGGCAGCACGGGCGGCGCTCGATCATCGTCGTCGGCTGCGACGACGTCGGATCGGCAATCGCGTGCATCCTGCATCGCGCAGGGGCTGCGGTCGTCGTCGTCGACGGTGCGGATCCGCCATGGTCGCGCCGCGGGATGTCGTACACCGACGCATGGTATGTCGGGGGCGCGACGCTCGACGGCGTCGATGCGTGCTTCTGCGGATCGGTGAAAAGCATTTCGCCGGTCCTCGATCGCGGCGATATGGTTGCCGCGACGACGTGGTCATGGCAGGGCGTTGCGGCCGTCGTCTGCCCGGCCGCGGTGATCGAAACGCGCCAAGGCCGGGTGGCGTTGCCGGCGCAATGCCGGCCGGCGACACTCGAGAACGTGCTGGCGATCGGCGTGCGCGCGACGCATGTCGGCGGCTGGCCCGCCGATGTCGTCATCGCCGATGGATTCGCGCCGTTGGATGGCGCGCGCGGCGGCGGCCGGATAGCGGATACGGCACTGTCGCGCATCGAGGCGCCGCATGGCGGCCGCTTTCGGACTCGGCATGAGATCGCCGAGCGCGTCGATGCCGGCGATGTCATCGGCGAACTCGGCGGCTTCGCGGTGGTGGCGCGCGTCACCGGCGTGTTGCGTGCCCTCGCCGCGCGTGGCGCGCGCGTCGCGCCGGGCGACATGCTGGCCGAAGTCGATGGCCGCAACGAACCCTCGAACTGTTTCGGCATCACCGCCGAAGCGCGCGCGATCGCGCATCGCGTTGCCGCTGCCGTGCGCCGGCCTAACGTCGAGCCGGGGCCGCCGATCCGGCCCGGCATGCTGTGCGGCACCGGCTGGCAATCGTCGGACGTGCGCCAGGCACAGGGAACCTGATACGCTCGACGGCTTTCGGTTTCACGGCTTACGCGCCGTCCCGCATGCCCGTCGATTACCTGCAGAAGATCCTCACCGCGAAGGTCTACGATGTCGCGGTCGAAACGCCGCTCGAGCTCGCCGCGTCGCTCTCCGAGCGGCTCGGCAATCGCGTATTGCTGAAGCGCGAGGACCAGCAGCCGGTCTTCTCGTTCAAGTTGCGCGGTGCCTACAACAAGATGGCGCAGCTGCGGGCGGCCGAGCGCGCGCGGGGTGTCATAGCCGCATCGGCCGGCAACCACGCGCAGGGCGTTGCACTCGCCGCGCAGCGGCTCGGTTGCGATGCGACGATCGTCATGCCGGTCACGACGCCGCAGATCAAGATCGCTGCCGTCGAGAAGCGTGGCGCGAAAGTCATTCTGCACGGCGATTCGTACTCGGATGCCTACGCGAAGGCGTGCGAACTGCAGGCGGCGACGGGCGCTACGTTCGTGCATCCGTACGACGACCCCGACGTCATCGCGGGGCAGGGCACGATCGGGATGGAGATCCTGCGCCAGTGCCACGGACCGCTCGACGCGATCTTCGTCGCCGTCGGCGGCGGCGGACTGATCAGCGGCATCGCGAGCTACGTGAAGCGCGTGCGGCCCGACGTGAAGATCATCGGCGTGCAGCCGGAAGACTCGGATGCGATGGCGCGCTCGCTCGCCGCGGGGCGCCGCGTCAGGCTGCAGCACGTGGGACTCTTCGCGGACGGTGTTGCCGTCAAGCAGGTCGGCCGCGAGACGTTTCGCCTCGCGCGCCAGTACGTCGACGAGATGGTGCTCGTCGACACGGACGCGATCTGCGCCGCGCTGAAGGACGTGTTCGAGGACACGCGGTCGATCCTCGAGCCGGCCGGCGCCCTCGGCGTCGCAGGCATCAAGCACTACGTCGCGCGGACGCGGGTCAGGGATCGGACGTTCGTCGCGATCGCCTGCGGCGCGAACATGAACTTCGACCGGCTGCGCTTCGTCGCCGAGCGCGCCGAGCTCGGCGAGCAGCGCGAGGCTGTGCTCGCGGTGACGATTCCCGAGCGGCCCGGCAGCTTCAGGGCGTTCTGCGAACTGCTCGGCAAGCGCTCGGTGACGGAATTCAACTATCGCTACGCCGATCCGCGCGTGGCGCACCTGTTCGTCGGCATCGAAGTTGCGAATCGTCGCGAGACCGAGCAGCTGCTCGCGGCGCTGCGCCGCGGGCACATCGAGGCACAGGACCTGTCGGACAACGAGATGGCAAAGCTTCACGTCCGGCACCTAGTCGGCGGGCGGGCACCGGCAGCCGAGCACGAAATCCTGTACCGGTTCGAGTTTCCGGAGCGCCCCGGCGCACTGATGAGGTTCCTGGACAGCATGAGCGCCGGCTGGAACATCAGCCTGTTTCATTACCGCAACCACGGCGCGGATTACGGGCGCGTGCTGGTCGGCATGCAGGTGCCGCCCGGGCAGAGCGCCCAGTTCCGGCGTTTTCTCGACCGCCTCGGCTACGACTACGTCGACGAATCGGCCAATCCGGCGTACCGGATGTTTCTCGGCAGCTGACGACAGCCGGTCGTTGGGCGGCACCACGTGCCGCGAAACGGCACACCCGGTCGATCGAAAATTGCCGGGATGTTGCGTTTTCGTCCTTTTCGAGCATCGCAGCCGATTCCGGCAAGCTTTATGCTCTGGTCAACCTACCCGGGCCATGGCAGACTCGGCTCGGTCCGGTGCGGCGCGGCCAGGCCGCGCGGTGATTTTGCACCGCGGGGACCGTCCCGAGGCGCCGATCCTGGGTCGGAAAACCACCCCGGAACGGCAGGCGCAGGGGCTAAAGACGAGGCGGCCGATGGTCAACGACGTAGCGAGCCGAACCACATTGCAGGGCATCAAGGTCATGGTGATCGACGACTCGAACACCATTCGCCGAAGTGCCGAGATTTTCCTGTTGCAGGCGGGGTGCACGGTCATCCTGGCGGAGGACGGGTTCGACGCGCTGGCCAAGATCGCGGATCACCAGCCGGACCTGGTGTTCGTCGACATCATGATGCCGCGGCTCGACGGCTACCAGACGTGCGCACTGATCAAGAAAAACAGCCGGTTTCATGCGATGCCGGTCGTGATGCTGTCGTCGAAGGACGGCCTGTTCGACCGCGCGCGCGGCAGGATGGTCGGGTCGGATCAGTATCTGACCAAGCCGTTCACGAAGGAAAGCCTGCTCAAGGCCGTCGCCGCGCATGTGAAGCGCGTCGCCGCTTGAGCATGGGATGTTGCGTTGAGGCCGAGACGTGAGTTTGAGTGGCATAAGCAACGGATTCATGACAGGAATCAGGATGGAGAAGCGGGCATGAACACCCCGATTACCGCGCGTGCGATCGTTGCAGAGGCCCGCGAAGCCGAGCGCAAGGGAGCCAACATGGGCAGCATCCGCAAGATACTGATCGTCGACGACTCCGCCACCGAGCGGCACATGCTGAACGATCTGCTGACGAAGGCCGGCTTCGACGTCGTCTCGAGCGACAACGGCGAAGACGCGATCGTCAAGGCGCGACAGGTGAAGCCTGACCTGATCCTCATGGACGTCGTCATGCCGGGTCTGAACGGATTCCAGGCTACGCGCGCGATCAGCCGCGATCCCGAAACCAGGACGATCCCCGTGATCATGTGCACGTCGAAAAGCCAGGAAACCGACAAGATCTGGGGGCTGCGGCAAGGGGCGCGCGATTACGTCGTCAAGCCCGTCGACCGCGAGGAGTTGCTCGCCAAGATCTCGTCACTCGGCTGACCGGCCGAGCCAAGCCCCACGCGATACGATCATGACGCGCGCCGCCCGACTGGACCTACGCTCGTTCCAGCAGGAACTTGCCACCCGGCTCGCCGCCAAGACGACGGCACAGGTGGAATCGTCGCGGCTCGGCATCGAATGCCGCGGCGAGCGCTGGCTCGTGCGCCTGTCGGACGCGGATGAAGTGATCGCCGTGCCGCCGATCGTTCCGGTGCCGCTGACGCAACGCTGGTTCTTAGGCCTCGCGAACATCCGCGGCAACCTGTTCAGCGTCATCGATTTCCCCGCGTTTCTCGGCCGCGAATCGGTGGTGCAGGGCGCGCTCGCACGGCTGATCCTGCTCAGCGGCCGCAGTGGCGAGCAGAACGCCGGCATCGTCGTTCAGCGCGTGCTTGGCCTGCGCAACCTCGCGCAGCTCGAGCCAGTCGAGAACGAGTCGCCCACCGTTGCCTGGCACGTCCAGCGCTGGGCGGACGCCGACGGCGGTTCATGGCAGGAAATCGATCTCGTAGCGCTCGCACGCGATCCCGCTTTCTTACAAGTTGGCGCATGACGCGAGGCCGGTTGGCCGACGCGTCGGTGAATTCGGAGGCTGCATGGCACTGAAAATGACAAGACTCTTCGGCGGCGAGCCGCCGCGCGCAGCGGAGAATATGGACTTCGAACCGCCGACGACGCAGGTGCGCATGGGAATAACGTCCTCGGAAGGCTACGACCCGCTGACGACGATGTCGGTGATGGAGCAGTTGCGCGCCGCGAGCACCGCAGCGCCCACGCCGTCGAAGACGCTGCTGATCGGCAACCTGCCCGTCGTCAAGCAGTTCCAGGTGCTCGGCGTGCTGACGGTCATGTTCCTCATCCTCGCCGCGTTCATGGTGTACCTCGACAACCGCGCGTCGAACCAGCAATCGATGCAGTCGTCGATCGCGACGGAAATGCAGATGCTGTCGCAACGGCTCGCGCGCGGCTCGGCACTGGCGGCACAGGGGCAGGCGAGCGCGTTCGCTGCGGTCCGCGACAGTCGCGAGCGGTTCAAGGTCGACCTCGACGCGCTCGTGAGCGGCGGCACGTTCAAGGGCACGTCGCTCGACCAGACGCAGGAATCGGCGTCGCTCGAAACGCTGAACGGCGTCAAGCAGCGGTGGGAGCGCGTCGATGCCGCCGCGAAGAAGCTCGTCGACAACGAAAAGAGCCTGACGTCGCTCGCCCACGGAATGGAGGCGATCAACCAGGGTAACAGCGGGCTGCTCGAGCTTGCCCAGCAGGCGGCGCAGCAGATCGGCCAAGGCGGCGGCAGCCTGCGCGAAGTCGACTATGCGAACCAGCTCGCCGTGCTGTCGCAGCGGATCGCGAAGAACGCCAACACGCTCGCGGCCGCCGACGAAATCGATCCGGAAGTTGCGTTCCTGCTCGGCAAGGACGAGACGGCGTTTCGCGACGTGATGAACGGGCTCGCCAAGGGCAGCGACTCGATGCGTCTTGCACCGGTGCGTTCCGAAGACGCGCGCACGACGCTGGCCGAGATCGGCAAGCGCTTCGGCGCTTACCAGGCCGGAATCTCGTCGATCCTCTCGAACATGGCCAACCTCGTCGTCGCCAAGCAGGCGGCGCGCAGCGTCAACAACGAGGCCGAGCCGCTGCTGACGGACACGACGACGCTGGCCGACCAGTATCAGAACGGCAACCGGACGCGAGCTTTCACGCTCGGCCTGTCGATCGCGTTCGTGCTGTTGGCGCTCGGCTGCCTCGCCATGGTGGCCAAGGTGTTCCTGAACGATGCGCGCCTTCGTGCGCAGGACAGCGAGCACGAGAACAAGCGGAACCAGGAAGCGATCCTGCGACTCCTGAACGAGATGGGCAACCTCGCCGATGGCGATCTCACGGTGCAGGCGTCGGTGACGGAGGACGTGACGGGCGCGATCGCCGATTCGATCAACTTCACGATCGAGGAACTCCGCACGCTGGTGCGCGGCATCAACTCGGCGACCGACCAGGTGACGAAGGCCACGCAGGAAACGCAGGCGATATCGAACCGCCTGTTCGAGGCGTCGCAGCGGCAGAACCGCGAGATCCAGCTCGCATCGGCATCGGTGCTGACGATGGCCGAGTCGATCAACGAGGTGGCGCAGAACGCCGCGCAGTCGGCGAAGGTCGCGCAAGCACAGCTCGTTGCCGCGGAGAAGGGCGGCAGCGCCGTGCAGGACCAAATCTCCGGCATGAACGACATCCGCTCGCAGATCCAGGAAACGTCGAAGCGGATCAAGCGCCTCGGCGAGTCGTCGCTCGAGATCGGCGAGATCGTCGAGCTCATTTCCGACATTACCGAACAGACGAACGTGCTGGCGCTGAATGCCGCCATCCAGGCGGCATCGGCCGGTGAAGCGGGCCGCGGTTTCTCGGTCGTCGCCGAGGAAGTGCAGCGCCTCGCCGAGCGCTCCGGCGAAGCGACCAAGCAGATCGAGGCGATCGTCAAGACGATTCAGGCAGACACACAGGATGCCGTCGCGGCAATGGAGAAATCGACGGTCGGCGTCGTCGAAGGCGCGAAGCTGTCCGACGCGGCCGGCCAGGCCCTCGCCGAGATCCAGCAGGTGTCGCGCGAGCTCGCCGAGCTGATCGGCAGTATCTCGGCGCAGACGCAGCGCCAGTCGTCGTCGGTGACCGACGTCACGCGCGGCATGCAGGGCATCCTGAAGATCTCCGAGGAAACCACCGAAGGCACGAAGCAGACGAACGTGTCGATCGGACAATTGACCAAACTTGCCGCGGAACTGCGCAGTTCCGTGGCCGGCTTCAAGGTCTGAGCGTTACCAGATTGACAGGCACCGGGGAGTGCATGCGTGTTGAGTGAAACTGCCACCGAGTTCGATCTCGGACCGTTGTCGTGGGTCCAGGGTGAAATCGACGAAGCGCTGACGCGCGGCACCGCCGCGCTCGCGGCGTTTCGCGCCAGCCCTGGCGACACTGTTTCGCTCAAACACGCGCGCGCGCACGTGCACCAGGCGGCGGGCGCCATTCAGATGGTGGGACTCGACGCCGTCGTCGCGTTCACCGACGAGATCGAGCGCCAGCTCGTCAGGCTCGAGGAACTGTCCGCCGCGGACGTGCCGGCTGTCGTGGATCTCGTCGATCACGCGGTCAGCCGCCTGCGCGTGTTCCTCGACGAGATCGCCAACGGTGCACCGCCGGTGCCGCTGACGCTGTTCGGCGAATTCGGCGCGATGCAGAAAGCACGCGGTGTCGACGCGCCCGCACCGGCCGACCTGTTCTACCCCGATCTCAACGTCCGCGCGCCGCGTGCGCCGCAAAGCGAGATCATCCCCGCGGCTCGCCTCGCCTCGCACCTGTTGAAGGAGCGCAGGCAATTCCAGCGCGGGCTGCTCGAATGGCTGCGTGGTGCCGATTCGGGTGCCGGGATGATGCGCGAGGCGATCGAGGCCATCGAGGACGTGACCACGCAGCCGAACCTGCGCGCATTCTGGTGGACGGCAGCTGCGATGCTCGAAGCGCTGCAGACCGGCGCGCTTGGGCGCAGCTTCGGCGCGAAGCAACTCGTCGCGCGAATCGACATGCAGATTCGCCGCGTGACCGAGGGCAGCGCGAAGGTCGCGGACCGGCTGCGTCGCGAAGTTCTCTATTACGTCGCCACGGCGCAACCGGGCTCGCAGAAGGCCGAGGCGGTGCAGCGCGCGTACCACCTCGGTGCGCTGATCCCGACCGCCGAAGCGCTGGACGCGGATGTCGTGCGCCGCCAGCCCCTGCTGCGCGACGCGCGCGACCAGCTGGCGAGCGCCAAGGACGCATGGCTCAAGGCCGCGTCGGGTCGCTCCGACACGTTGCCGAAGTTGCAGCAGCTCCTCGCGTCAGCCAATGCGAAGGCGACGGAGGTCAAGCATCCCGCGCTGTCGCGGCTGACGTCGGGCCTCGTCGCGCGCCTGGCCGACATGCCGGCCGACGGCGTTTCGGAGCCGCTGGCGATGGAGTTCGCGACGGCGCTGCTGCTCGCCGAGAGCGCGTTCGAGAACTTCAACAACCTGTCGCCCGAATTCGGCCAGCAAGTCGAGGCGATGCTGAAGCGTCTCGACGCCGCGCGCGCCGGACGCTCGTCGACGACGGCGGCGCCCGTGCTCGACGAAATGTCGAAGAAGGCGCAGGAGCGCGTGCTGCTGTCGCAGGTGATGCGCGAAGTGCGCGCGAACCTGCGCCACATGGAGCAAGTGCTCGATGCGTTCTTCCGCGACCACACGCGCCGGTCCGAGCTTGCGGCGCTTGCGAAGGACAGCCAGCAGATTCGTGGCGCGCTGCGCATTCTGGAGCTCGACGACGCCGACCGCCTGCTGGCGCTGTGCCAGACGCAGGTCGAGACTTATGCCAATCCCGACACGCCGGTCGACGAGGAGGGATTGGAACTGCTCGCCGAATCGTTGTCGGGGCTCGGGTTCTACATCGACGCGGTGCTGCACCAGCGCCCCGATCGCGAACGGATCATCGCGCCGCTGATCGCGAAACGTCTCGGCGAAGCGCCGCAACCGGTTGCCGTCGAGCCGCAGTCGGTCGAGGATTCGGTCGCCGAACTGCGTGGCGCATTGCCGCGGCTGATGGCCGACGTCCAGAACGCGCCTGCCGACGCATCGGCGCGCGACGAATTGCGCGGCAAGCTCGCGAGCCTGCGCGATGACGCCGATCTGATCGGCGACGGCGAGCTCGTCGCGCAAGCAAGTGCCGCACTGAAGGAAATCGACGGCGGTGCCGAATCCGCCGCGCTGGCGGCAAGCGTCGACTTGATTGTCGAGGCGGGCACCGCACCTGCGCCGGCGATTTCGAAGGAGACGCAGCGGCTACTTGATACCGACGCGTCGGCGCTCGATGCCGAACTGCTCGACATCTACCTGACCGAAGCCGACGAGGTGCTCGACACGGTCAACGCGCATCGCGCGATCCTCGAGCACAACCCGGGCGACCGCGAAGCGCTGATTACCGTGCGCCGCCAGTTCCACACGCTGAAAGGCAGCGGCCGCATGGTCGGCCTGACCGAGCTCGGCGAGCTCGCGTGGGGTGTGGAGCGTGTCCTCAACCGGCTGCTCGAGGAAGACCGGCGCGTCACACCCGCTGTCGTCGCGCTGATCGCTGTCGCCGATTCGAGCTTCCGGCAATGGGTCAAGGAGTTGCGTGATGCCGGCCGCTTCGCGACCGATCCCGCTGCGCTGCAAAGTGCGCTGCGCATGGTCGAGGCGGAGCTTCCCGGCGGTGCGCCGGCTGCCGCGATGCCGCTGCCGCCCGTGCCCCGCACGCCACCGATCGTGCCGGAGACGCACACGCCAATCGGGCCGATCACGGTGCCGCCGCGCGTACCTGCCAGCCCGGCGGACGCCGGCGCCGGGTTCGCGCCGTTCGACCTCGATATCGGTGCACCCATCGAATACCCGACCGCATCCGCGGAGCCGCCGCTGCACGCGGAGGCTTCCTTCGACGGATCACCGACCGATGCATCGCTCGTACCCGATCTCGAGCTGGTCGAGTTTGCGGAGCTCGGCGCACCGATCGGCGACAACATGGGGCCGACGGTCACGGTGCTCGAGGAATCGGGGGGCGAGACGATCGACGTTGGCCTGCCGGCCGATCTGCGCGATGCGTCGAAGCCGATGCTGCGCGTCGTCGCCGACAACACCGCGGCGCACGGCGGCATGCCGGAACCACGCGCTCGCTCGCCACACGGACCGGAGTTGATGCTGCTGACCGACGCGCCGCGCACGCCGGAATTGCCGCCGTCGATCGAGCCCGAGGAAGTGACCGTGGGTCCGGTCACGCTGTCGGCCGCGCTGTGGCGGATCCTCTGCGACGAGGCCGATCAGAACGTCGCCGTCCTTCAGCACGAAGTGTCGATCCTGCAGTTCGATCCGGATTACATGCCGGTGGTCGCAATGGTCCGCGCAAGCCACACGCTGTGCGGAATTCACCGCACCGGCGGCATTGCGCTGATCGCGACGACGGCGCGCTCGCTCGAGCAGGCGCTGCTGGCGCTGGAGGAGCGCAGTGCACCGTTCCCCAGCACGGCGCAGCCCATCCTTGCCCGCGCGACGGCAGGCCTCGCGCACTTTGTCGAGCGCGTCAAGAATCGCGAAGGCTTTACGCCGAGTGACGAACGCGAAGCATCCGACATCGAGGCCGAGCTCGATGAAATGCGGCGCGATGCATTGGCCGACCTGCCGGTCGACGATCCGCTGATCCCGCCGGAGAGCGCGCGCGAGTTCGACATGCCGCTCGTCGCGGATCACGACGATCCGACGCCGGCGTTTGCCGCCGACACGACGCAGCCGGAGGTTCCGGTTGCAGAGCCGGAAATCCCGGGCGCGGATTCACCACTTACCGCGTCAGCAGCCGAGTCCGGCGCCGGTGCGATGCTGCTGACGCAATGGCGTGGGCGGGACGACAGGCATGCGGGAGCGCCGGTCGAACACCCGGATGCGGTCGTGGCGAGCGATGGCGCGGCCGAGCCCACACTGGCGAGCGCAGCGCCGCCCGAGCCGTTCGTCGAATATCCGCCGCTTGCCGATCACCTTGTTCACGCACCGGAGGTACCGACGACCGCACTGCCGCCGGTAGCGATCATCGAGGAAGCGCCGGCGCTGGAGCAGGCATGGCCGGAGGCGGTAGCGCCCGCGCCACCCGTCGTGGCGACACCGACGCCGATGCCGGTGCAGAGGCAGGTCGCATCGGACGAATCACTGCTCGATGTCACCGACGACCTCGACGACACGATCCTCGCGATCTTCCTGGAAGAAGCGAACGAGCTCTTTCCGCAGGCGAGCGAAGAGGTCAGGGCATGGCGTCGCGTGCCCGACGATCCGTCGAACGCTGCGCAGCTTCGCCGCACCTTGCACACGCTGAAGGGCAGCGCACGGATGGCAGGCGCGATGCGCCTCGGCGAGCTCGCGCACCGGATGGAAGCGCGACTCTCCATCGGCGACGTGACGGTTGCGCCGAGCGCCGAGCTGTTCGAAGCGCTCGACACCGACATCGACCGGATCGCCTTCGTCCTCGACGCGTTGCGCGAAGGCAAGGGCAGCGTGCCGCTGCCGTGGCTCGCGCAGCCCGATGCGGCCGCTGCGTCGGTTGCGGGCGCTTCCACCGCGACGACCGGCGAGACGGCGCCGGCAGCGGCTGCACCCGCGCCGATTGCCGCACCGGCGCCATCGCGCGCCGAGCCGGGCGAAATCGAAATGGCGAAGGCGATGCTGCGCGTGCGCGCCGACATCGTCGACCAGCTCGTCAACGAAGCCGGCGAAGTGGCCATTGCCCGCGCGCGTGTCGAAGGCGAGCTGCGGACGCTGAAGGCAAACCTGCTCGAGCTCACCGGCAGCGTGATCCGCCTGCGCAGCCAGGTCCGCGAAATCGAGTTGCAGGCGGAGACGCAGATCCAGTCGCGGATGTCGCACGTCAACACCGCGCAGGAAGATTTCGATCCGCTGGAGCTCGACCGCTACACGCGCTTCCAGGAGCTGACGCGTTCGTTCGCCGAAGGCGTGAATGACGTCTCGACCGTGCAGCAGGCGCTGCTGAAGAACCTCGACGACGCCGACGCGGCGCTGATCGCGCAGGCGCGTCTGTCCCGCGACGTCCAGCAACGCCTGTTCGCGATCCGCACGGTGCCGTTCAACAGCCTGTCGGAGCGCCTCTACCGGATCCTGCGGAAGACCGCACGCGAGCTCGACAAGCGCGCCAATCTCGAGATTCACGGCGGCCAGACCGAGCTCGATCGCTCGGTGCTGGAAAAACTGGTCGGACCCCTGGAGCACCTGTTGCGCAACGCGCTCGACCACGGGATCGAGACTCGCAAGACGCGCGTCGCAACGGGCAAGTCGGAAACCGGCGAGATCGCGCTGACCGTTCGCCAGGTCGGAAACGAGATCGCGATCGAGTTGTCCGATGACGGGCACGGCATCGACTTCGAGCGCGTCCGCGAACGCGCCGTTGCACTTGGGCTGCTCGGTGCCGATTCCGAACCGACGATCCATCAACTGGTCGAGTTCCTATTCAATCCCGGCTTCACGACGGCTGCGGAGGTGACGCAAATATCGGGTCGCGGCATCGGCATGGACGTCGTTCGCAACGAGATCATCGCGCTGGGCGGACGTGTCGACGTTCACACGCAGCCGGGCAAAGGGACCCGGTTCAATCTGTTCCTGCCGTTGACGCTCGCCGTCGCGCAGTCGGTGCTCGTGCGGGCCGGTGGCCGCATGTGGGCGATCCCGGCGCCGATGGTCGAGCAGGTGCAGCAGATCAAATCCGACGTGCTGCAGACGCTCTACGCCGACGGCCAGGTGCACTGGCAGGGTCGCGCGTGGCCGTTCCATTACCTGCCGAGGCTGCTGGGCGACAACGGCTGCATCCCCGAGACCGGACGCTACAACGCCGTGCTGCTCATTCGCAGCGGTCAGGGAACGACGGCGATCCACGTCGACGAGATGATCGGCAATCAGGAAGTCGTCGTGAAGAACATCGGTCCGCAGCTGGCGCGCGTGCCCGGCATTTCCGGCGCGACGGTGCTCGGCACCGGCGAGATCGTGCTGATCATCAATCCGGTGCAGCTTGCGCAACGGCCGGGAATCATGCGCTACGACCCCGCCGAGAACGAGCGGATCACTGCCGAACTGCGCCACGCAGCGGCCGCGTCGGCACGCAAGCTCGTGATGGTCGTCGACGACTCTCTGACCGTACGCAAGTTCACGACGCGCCTCCTGACGCGCGAAGGCTACGAGGTGGTCACGGCGCGCGACGGCATCGATGCGCTGAAGCTTCTGACCGAGCATGCGCCGGATGCGATCCTTCTCGACATCGAAATGCCGCGGATGGACGGATTCGAGTTCGCCAAGACCATCAAGGGTGATCCGAAAACGTCCGGCATCCCGATCATCATGATTACGTCCCGCACGGCGGACAAGCATCGGAACCGGGCGAACGAGCTTGGCGTCGAGCGTTTCCTCGGCAAGCCGTACCAGGAGGACGAGTTGCTGCAGAGCCTCCGCACCGTGACGTCGAGCGTGCCGCAGCAGGACAGCGGCATCGTCGCGTCGACGACGCTGCACTGACGCTGCGTCGCCGATCAACGCTCGACGGCCGCGAACGGTCGGCGCAGGAGCTGGCTAGCCGGCCGTATGCATCGGACGGGGGGGTCGCGTCACCGGCTCCCATTCGATGCGCTCGTATTCCGCGATCACCTGCGCACCCATCAGCAGCACCAGCGCTGCGATCTCGAGCGACAGCAGAACGACGATCGCCGTCGTCAGCGAACCGTAGACGGTGCGGATCTGCGACAGCGTCGCGAAATACCAGACGAGCACGTGCCGCGAGATCTCCCATAGCACCGTCGCGGCCACGCCGCCGATCAATGCATGCCGCCACGCGAGGCGGCCAACGGGCATGACGAAGTAGATCGAAGTCAGCACGAGCACCTCGCCGCAAACCCCGATCATGTAGAGCAGCACGCGTGAAGGCGTTGACATCGACCAGTCGTGACCGAAGAAATCCAGCGTCGTCATCGCGAACGACTGCAACGCGCCGGCGACGAGCGTCACGACCAGGAGGCCGATTCCAAGTATCAGGATGTACAGGTAGGGGATCAGCAGCGACACCATCATCGGCCGCCGCTTGTCCAGCACGCGATGGTAGAAAATCACCGACATCGCATTCTCCAGCACGGAAAACGCGAGCGAGCTGAAGAAGATCAGCGTGACGGCGAGCGTCCAGCCAATCACTTCGCGGTGGGCGATGAATCCGCGCAGTTCCTCGATCAGCGGGGCGGATTGGCCCGGCACGACGATCTCGAGGTAGTGCGCCAGGGTCGCCATCAGCCGGTCTGCCTCGATGACGTGCGACAGGATGATCACGAGCAGGATCATCAGCGGCACAATCGACAGCAGCGTGTAGTACGCGACGCCACCGGCCAGCAGCAGTCCCTGGTTGGCCCTGAACGCTTTCCATGTCTGCGCGGCGAAGCCGAGCGGATCGTGGGCGATCTTGCGCGCGGATCGGGAAAGCCCCGGCGAAAGTGATAGTCGGGCGAGCACGGCGTGAATCTTCGCACGCGCGGGTGCCGGGCGCCTGTCGGGACGCAGTGCGGGATTCCGTAGGACAAACACTCATACTGGCGGTCGCTGCAGGCGGGAGCCGGTTGCCCGCGGCGGCTGACAGCGCCGCGCTTCGGCGGTACATTCGCCTCATCCAGACTTCGGGAAACCGCCATGGCGCAGTTCGCGACGGAGAACATTCGTACTGTAGGGTTGGTAGGGGACGGGGCGTCGGGCAAGACGACGCTCGCCGAGGCGCTGCTGGCGAAGGCAGGTGCGATCGCGGTTGCCGGCAGCGTCGAGCGCGGCAGCACCGTCAGCGACTTCGACTCGATCGAGAAGACGTACCAGCATTCGTTGCGCGCGTCGCTGATGCATCTCGAATCCGCCAACACGCGGATCCACCTGATCGACACGCCCGGCTACCCCGATTTCATCGGCCAGTCGATCGGTGCGCTGGACGCCGTCGAGACCGCGGCGGTCGTCATCAACGCCGCCGCCGGGCCGCAGATGATCGCCGCTCGAATGATGGAGTGGGCGGCGACCCGCAAGCTCTGCCGGCTCGTCATCATCAATCGCATCGATGCCGACAACGTCGACCTGCCGGCAGTGCTCGCGGCCGTGCAGGACGCGTTCGGCAAGGAGTGCCTGCCGATCAACCTGCCCGCCGACGGCGGCAAGCGCGTCGTCGACTGTTTCTTCAACCCATCCGGCAACGCGGACTTCTCGTCGGTCGACGATGCGCACCGTGCGCTCGTCGATCAGGTTGTCGAGGTCGACGAGGAGTTGATGGCGCTGTACCTCGAGCAGGGCGAGATCGAGCCCGACCAGTTGCACGCGCCGTTCGAGAAGGCGTTGCGCGAAGGACATCTCGTGCCGGTTTGCTTCGTGTCGGCGCGTACCGGCGCCGGCGTGGCGGAATTGCTCGACGTGCTCGTCAAGCTCGCGCCCAATCCGAAGGAGGGCAATCCACCGCTCTTCACCAAGGGCGAAGGCGACGCGGCCGTCGAATTTCATTCGGAGCCCGATCCGTCGCAGCATGTGCTCGCGCACGTGTTCAAGGTCGTGATGGACCCGTTCGTCGGCAAGCTCGGCGTGTTCCGCGTGCACCAGGGCACGGTGACGCGCGATACGCAACTCTTCGTCGGCGATGGCCGCAAGCCGTTCAAGGTAGGGCACCTGTTCATGCTGCAGGGCGGCAAGTACGTCGAGATCGACCGCGCCGTTCCGGGCGATCTCGCAGCCGTTGCGAAGGTCGACGAGATCGACTTCGACTGCGTGCTGCACGATTCGCACGACGAAGACCACATCCACATGAAGCCGCTCGAGTTCCCGGTGCCGATGCACGGCTTCGCGATCACGCCGAAGCGCCGCGGCGACGAGCAGCGCATCTCTGACGTGCTGCACAAGATGATCGCCGAGGATCCGACGCTCGTCGTGTCGCACGACCCGGCCGTGAACGAGACCGTGCTGCGTGGATTGGGCGAGCTGCACCTGCGTTCCGTGTTCGAGCGGATGGCGAGCCAGTTCAAGCTCGAAGTCGACATGCGGCCGCCGCGCGTGCCCTATCGTGAGACCGTCACCGCGAAGGCGGAGGGGCATCACCGGCACAAGAAACAGACCGGCGGTGCGGGCCAGTTCGGCGAAGTGTTCCTGCGCATCGAGCCGACGCCCAGAGGCACCGGGTTCGAGTTCGTCGATCAGGTGAAGGGTGGTGCGATTCCCAACACGCTGATCCCGGCCGTGCAGAAGGGCATCGAGCAGGTGCTGAACGCCGGACCGGTCGCGGGCTTTCCGATGCAGGACGTGCGCGTCATCGTCTACGACGGCAAGTATCACCCGGTTGATTCGAAGGAAGTCGCGTTCGTGTCGGCCGGGCGCAAGGCGTTCATGGACGCGATCGCGAAGGCGAAGCCGATCATCCTCGAGCCGATCGTCGGCGTCGAGATCAATTGTCCCGCGAACACGATGGGCGACGTCACCGGAGACCTGTCGTCGCGGCGCGGGCAGGTGACGGGCACGCAGACGATGCAGGCGGGCATGCTCGCCGTGAACGGGCTCGCGCCGCTGTCCGAGCTCGACGGCTATGCAGCGCGGCTCAAGTCGATGACGGGCGGCCACGGCGCGTGGACGATGTCGCTGTCACACTACGAGCAGGCGCCTCCCAATCTGCAGACGCAACTGGCGACCGAGTACGCGAAGCATCGCCGGCATGAGGAGGAGTGACGCCGCGAGCGGTCGATGAGGGGCCCAATCGCGAAGCGAAAGGGGATCGACGACAAACGCGAGTCGGCGTGCGAGGCCGACACGCCGGCGCCACAAGTCACGCGAAAGTAGAAGGAGGCCGAGGGCGCGAGCGCGTCTGTGAAACCGAGCCCGTCAGTGCTTTGCCTTCGATCCCTCTACCTTCAGCTCGTCGAATACGCGCTCGACGCCCGGTGCCTTGGCCACCGCTCTCGCGAGCGTCCGGCGCTGCGTGGCATTGCGAACGCATCCGTATAGCGTCACCCACCTGCGCGATGTCGTCAGCCAGACCGACGAGCCCGCGAAGCGTGCGTCACCGGCGATCAGTGCGCGCACCCGCTCGTTGATTTCGGGGTCGTGGCGATACGCGCCGCCCGGTTCGCACGTGCCCTCCATCGCGCAGCGCGTGCCGCGTTCCACGCGCACGTGCGCCTCGGCGCGCGCTTCCTGCTCCGTTAGCAGGGGCGGCGGCTGGGTCGGGGCAATCGTGCGCACTGGATGTCGCCTGCGCGAACGGGTCGAGTTGCACGAGCGGCTGCGCGATGGCCGTATTGACGTTCGCGCATGCGACGGCAGCGCAAAGCAAGCCGAATCCAACCGAACGCCGCGCGCAGCGCATTCTCATCGTTGTCCGCAACTCCGCTGCACGCTCAGCGCCGGGCGAACCGCAGCGCCTTCGCATCGATCTCGTGACGCCACAGGAGCGCACCCGTCTGGTCATAGCTTTCCAGCGTGATGTGGCGCGTCTTCTCCGGTCCGGTCAACCGGATCAGGCCGAACTGGCGCTTGCCGACCAGCGTTCCCGCAACCAGGTCGGGATTGGTGCGTTCGGCATTGTCGGGATTTTCGTAGGCGCGCGACGTCAGCGGACTCGACGTGAACTCATACAGCGGATACGCGCCGGGGCGGTCGATGCGGAGCAGCTCGGTGAAATGTCGATCGCCGCTTGCGAACATCACGCCGTCCACGCGCTGCGACAGCAGCCAGTCGGCCAGCGCTTTCTGCTCGTACGAGAAGTGATTGAAGCCCTCGAAGCGGTTCGCGCGATTCCACAGCTGCGAGCCGTTGACGACGAGCTTCAGCGGCGCATGCGAATAGACGAGCGCGTTGCGCAGCCACGCAAGCTGCTGCGCGCCGAACATCGTCTTGTCGGGTGCGTCGTTCATCCGGTTGGCCGACCGGTACCAGCGATCGTCGAGCAGGAACAGGTCGACATCTCCCCAACGCGTACGACCGAACACGCCGGGAACGTCCGGGAGTCCGTAGCTCGGATTGGCCCAGTAACGGCGGAACAGCGCGAGCGATTCCCCCTTCATCACGTACGACATATCCGCGTCGTTGGGCCCGTAGTCGTGATCGTCCCAGATCGCGATCTGCGGCGCCGCTGTCAGCAGCCGCTGCAGCGCCGGCAGCGCGCGCTGCCGGCGATAGCGCGCCGCCATCGATGCCGGATCGAGCTCGTCGGGTGCCTGGAAGTACAGGTTGTCACCCATCCACACCATGAGGTCCGGTGCTTTCGCGGCGATCGCGTCGAATATCTCATAGCCCCCGCCGTACGTGCTGGCGCTCCATGGCGGTTCGGCGGGCGCTAGAAAGAAACACGATCCGATCGCGATCGTCACGTCCTGCGCGTCATCGCCGGCAGTCCAGTACGGTTGTGCGCGCACCGCGCCTTCGCGACGCTCGCCGTCGCCATCGATTGCGTACGCGGCGCGTGCGCCCGGCGCCATTCCGGTGAGCCGGGCAACCACGACGTCGTCGTCGACGGCTTTCGCGTCGAGCGTCAGCGCGTGATCGCGGCCATCGTGCTCGGTTCGCCAGCGAACCTGCACGGCACCGGGTGCGTCCGTCTGAATCCAGACGAGCGCACTGGTGTAGTCCGCGTAGCCGTGCATGACGACGAGGCGCGCTTCCGCGCTCGTTACACAGATGCCCGCAACGAAAAGCGCTGCAACGAAGCGTGATTTCACGGGCGTGCGGGCGGAATTGGAAGCGCTCGATTGTGCCGACAACCCTCGCAGATTACAATTGCGCCGTGGGAGATTCCGTCAACCTGACGCACCATTTCCTGATCGCGATGCCGGCGATGGTCGATCCGCATTTCGCGAACTCGCTGACGTACGTGTGCGAGCACAATCCGGAAGGTGCGCTCGGCATCGTCGTCAACAAGCCGATCGACATGACCCTGTCGGCGCTGTTCGAGCAGATCGAGATTCCGCTCGACGATCGCGCGTTGCGCGACGCCTCCGTGCATTTCGGCGGTCCCGTGCAGATCGACCGCGGCTTCGTGCTGCATCGCCCGCTCGGCAACTGGCAGTCGACGCTTGCGATCAATGACAACGTGGGTCTGACGACGTCCAAGGATGTTCTCGAAGCCGCCGGTCGCGGCGAAGGACCGAAGGACATCTTCGTATCGCTCGGCTATGCCGGGTGGTCGGCCGGGCAGCTCGAAATGGAGCTCGCGCAGAACGCGTGGCTCACCGTCGAGGCCGATCCGGGCGTCGTGTTCGACCTGCCCCCCGAGGGTCGTTTGCCCGCTGCCGTGCGGCTGCTCGGCATCGACATTTCGCGGCTCTCCGATACCGCCGGACACGGGTGATCGCGCGTGCGAGATGAAGCCGGACGCGACGATTCTCGCGTTCGATTTCGGCACGCGACGCATCGGCGTCGCCATGGGCAATACGCTGACGCGATCCGCGCATCCGCTGACGACGATCGCGACATCTCGCGCGGCGCAGCGGCTCGACGCGATCGCGGCGTTGATCGAAGAGTGGCGTCCTGCGCAACTGGTCGTCGGCTTGCCCGTGCATGCCGACGGCACGCCGCACGCGATGACTGCGCGCGCACAGCGCTTCGCACGCGAGATCGGTGCGCGGTTCGAACTGCCGGTGGCGCTCGTCGACGAGCGCTGGACGACCGAGATTGCGCAAGGCGCGCTGCGCGCGGGCGGTCGCGGCGGCCGCGATGCTCGCGGCGAGCGGGATGCTGTCGCAGCCCAGATCATCCTGCAAGCGTGGTTCGACGCCGCCGATGAAAAAGCCTGACGACTTGCCCGACGCGGAAGCGGCGCTGGCGAAGCTCGTCCAGCGGATGGAGGGCGTCGTTGCGCCGAACGCCGCGTTCGTCGGCATCTACTCGGGCGGCGCATGGCTTGCGGAGCGGCTGAGCCAGCGGCTGCCCGATGCGCATCCGGTGGGTTTCATCGACGTCTCGTATTATCGCGACGACTATGCGC
Source organism: uncultured Pseudomonadota bacterium (assembly GCA_963709335.1). GTDB lineage: Bacteria > Pseudomonadota > Gammaproteobacteria > Burkholderiales > Casimicrobiaceae > VBCG01. The sequence continues at coordinate 746,770 of CAVPWB010000014.1, read as the reverse complement.
TGTCGGGCCTCAAGCCCAACACGCGCCGCACGTCGCTGCCGTTCGACGTCGAAGGCGCTACGATCGTCCTCGTCGACGACGTCCTCTATACGGGACGCAGCGTCAGGGCCGCCATCAACGAGCTGTTCGATTTCGGGCGTCCGGAACGCATCGAGCTTGCCGTGCTCGTCGATCGCGGCGGACGCGAATTGCCGATCGAGCCCACGTATGCCGGTGCGACGATCAGCGTTGCACCGCATCTTTCGATTGTGTTGTCGCGCGATCCGGGCGGGACGTTGTCGCTCACCGTGGAACCGTCGGCAGGGGTCGCGTGAGGCCCGCGGGCGAGACAACGTCGAGCCGAGGCCCGAAGGGCGCGGCGCGGGACGAGCGCGGAAGAGGCCGACACGTGGTGCGGCGTTTTCGATCGGTCACAGCAAGGAGGCTGAGCGTGAGGCCCGCGGGCGAGACAACGTCGAGCCGAGGCCCGAAGGGCGCGGCGCGGGACGAGCGCGGAAGAGGCCGACACGCGGTGCGGCGTTTGGCTCGGTCGCAGCAAGGAGGCCGAGCGTGAGGCCCGCGGGCGAGACAACGTCGAGCCGAGGCCCGAAGGGCGCGGCGCGGGACGAGCGCGGAAGAGGCCGACACGTGGTGCGGCGTTTCGATCGGTCGCAGCAAGGAGGCCGAGCGTGAGGCCCGCGGGCGAGACAACGTCGAGCCGAGGCCCGAAGGGCGCAGCGCGGGACGAGCGCGGAAGAGGCCGACACGCGGTGCGGCGTTTTCGATCGGTCGCAGCAAGGAGGCCGAGCGTGAGCGGACGAGCATGAATAGCTCGCGCAATCCGCAACTCAACCGCGCGGGCGATCTCACGCATCTGCTGACGCTCGAAGGCCTGCCCGCCGACGTTATCACCCACATTCTCGACACGGCCGAGCCGTTCGCGTCGATCTCCGAGCGCGAAGTGAAGAAGGTGCCGCTGCTGCGCGGCAAGGCCGTATTCAACCTGTTCTTCGAGAATTCGACGCGGACGCGGACGACATTCGAGATCGCCGCCAAGCGGCTGTCCGCCGACGTGATCAATCTCAACATCGGCGCGTCCTCGACGTCGAAAGGCGAAACGCTGCTCGATACGGTCGACAACCTGTGCGCGATGGATGCGGACCTGTTCGTCGTCCGCCACGCGCAGTCGGGCGCACCGCACCTGATCGCGTCGCACCTCGCCGCGATGGGGCGCTCGGACGTCCACGTCGTAAACGCCGGCGACGGACGCCACGCGCACCCGACGCAGGGCCTGCTCGACCTCTACACGATCCGCCACTACAAGCGCGACTTCCGCGAGCTGACGGTCGCCATAGTCGGGGACGTGCTGCATTCGCGTGTCGCGCGCTCGCTGATCCACGGGCTGACGACGATGCAGACGCCGCAGGTACGCGTGATCGCGCCGCGCACCCTGCTCCCCACGCGCGTCGAAGCGCTGGGCGTGCAGGTTCACAACGACATGCGCGAGGGGCTGCGGGATTGCGACGTCGTCGTGATGCTGCGGCTGCAGAGCGAGCGCATGAAGGGTGCGCTGCTGCCGTCGGCCGGCGAGTATTTCAAGCATTACGGCCTGACGGTCGACAAGCTTGCGCTCGCAAAGCCCGACGCGATCGTCATGCACCCGGGCCCGATGAACCGCGGCGTCGAGATCGATTCGGCCGTTGCCGACGGTGCGCGCTCGGTGATCCTGCCGCAGGTGACGTTCGGCATCGCCGTACGAATGGCCGTGCTGTCGATCATCGCCTCCAATTAATGCACATGACCGGCGCGCAATTCGTGGACGACGCACACTCTTGAAGATCGAAATCACCGGCGGACGCGTCGTGGATCCTGCGCAGGCGCTCGATCGCGTCGCATCGGTTTATGTCGCGGACGGGACGATCGCCGGCGTCGGCGCGATGCCGGCGGGCTGGCGCGCCGATCGCGTCATCGATGCTGCGCAGTGCATCGTTGCACCCGGTTTCGTCGACCTTGCAGCGCGGTTGCGCGAGCCCGGGCTCGAGCACAAGGCAACGCTCGAATCGGAATTGGCTGCGGCGGCGGCCGGCGGCGTCACCAGTCTGGCCTGTCCTCCGGACACGGATCCACCGCTCGACGAGCCCGGCCTGGTCGAAATGCTGAAGCACCGTGCGCGCGTGATCAACCAGGCACACGTCTATCCGGTCGGCGCGCTGACGCTGGGTTTGCGCGGCGAGACGCTGACCGAGATGAGCGAGCTCGCCGAGGCGGGATGCGTCGCGTTCTCGAATGCCGACGTGCCGCTGCCCGACACGCAGATGCTGTTTCGCGCGCTGCAGTACGCGGGGACGTTCGGCCATCGCGTATGGCTGCGGCCGCAGGATGCGCATCTGGCACGGGGTGGCGTTGCGCACGACGGTGAAGTCGCGACGCGGCTGGGCCTGCCGGCAATTCCCGTGACGGCGGAGACGATCGCGCTCGCGACGATCTTCGCGCTCGTGCGCGAGACGCGCGTCGCCGTGCACCTATGCCGGCTGTCGTCGGCGAGCGGTGTCGCGATGGTTCGTGCCGCCAAGGCCGACGGACTGTCCGTCACCTGCGATGTGTCCGTCCATCACCTGCATCTTTGCGACGTCGACATCGGCTGGTTCGATTCGCAGGCTCACCTGATGCCGCCGCTTCGCGCAACGCGCGATCGCGACGCACTGCGCGAAGGTGTGGCCGACGGAACGATCGACGCGATCTGCTCGGACCATGCGCCCGTCGACGACGACGGCAAGCAGGTGCCGTTCGCGGAGGCAGAGCCCGGCGCCACCGGCCTCGAGCTGCTGTTGCCGCTGATGCTCAAGTGGGCGACGGAAATGCGCGTGCCGATGACGCGCGCGATCGCAACCGTCACGACCGCGCCGGCATCGATCATCGGGATCGCGCAGCCTGCGTTTCGCGCCGGCAGCCCGGCCGACTGCTGCATTTTCGCGGCGTCCGACGCGTGGACGGTGTCGCGCGACGCGCTGCGAAGCCAGGGGAAGAACACACCGTTCCTCGACCTGGAGGTGCTCGGTCGCGTCCGCTACACGCTGCTCGCGGGGCAGGTGGTGCACCAGCCAATCGACCGGGCCGATTCGTCCCGGTCGTGACGGCCTGCTACGACTTCTTGGGTTTCGCCGCCGCGGCCGCGCTCTTCACGCTCTTCGAAACGATGCGGCCGGAGTCGGCGTCGACCTGCACGACGAAGACATTCGTTGACGTTTCGCTCTTGAGGTCGAACGACCAGACCTGTCGGCCCTTGTCCGTCGCCAGCTTCGAGCTCTGAACGGAGCCGTTCGGCACGGACGCCAGCGCCGTCTTGCGGGCATCGGCTTCGCTGACCTTGGTCTGCGCCTTCGTGGCGGCCGGCTCGGGCTTGTCTGCGGCGAATGCAGGCACTGCGAAGGCGCCCAAGGCGGCCAACAGCACGGCCAGTGTGCGGGAAGTAACGTGCATGAATGAAGCTCCTGATGTGAAAGTACGGGCCACGCCCGCCGACAGCCGAAGCGTACCCGGATTCCCTTATGTGGGTCTTAAGCGATGTGTCGTTGGTTGTCGTCGATGGGCGACACGAGCGCGCCGTCTTCGCGCGTCACAAGCGCGGCGCGCGGCCCATCAGGTAGAACTCGTCGTTGGGGCGCATCGAGATCATGTTCGCCATCCGGTTCGACAGCGCGAAGAACGCGGCGATCGCTCCGATGTCCCAGATGTCCTCGTCCGTGAATCCGTGCTCCGCTCAACGCCGTGAAGTCGGCGTCGTCGATCGCGACACTGTTCACGGCCACCTTCATCGCGAACGCAAGCATTGCGCGCTGGCGCTGCGAAATGTCGGCCTTGCGGTAATTGACCGCTATCTGGTCGGCCACGAGCGGGTTCTTGGCGTAGATTCGCAAGATCGCGCCGTGGGCAACGATGCAGTAGAGGCAATCGTTGGCGCCGGATGTCGCGACGACGATCATCTCCCGCTCGGCCTTCGACAGCCCACCGTCTTTCTGCATCAGCGCATCGTGATACGCGAAGAACGCGCGAAATTCGTCCGGCCGGTGCGCGAGCGTGATGAACACGTTCGGCACGAAGCCGGCTTTTTCCTGCACGCCGACGATCCGTGCGCGGACGTCGTCGGGTAGGTCTTCGAGTTTGGGGACCGGGTAGCGGCTGACAGGAGGCGCGGTCATCAAATTGAGTCTACCAGCCGGGAACAGACCAAGCCAGGAGAGGGCGGCACATGGTCCCGTGAACTCCTACCCGACCTGCAGCGCGGTGGGAAGTAACAAGATCGTCGTGAATCCGGCCAGCGGCGGCGCCAGCCAGCGCTTGGCGCGCGCCCGATCGAGCGCAACCCCATCCGGGGCGGCCTCCAGCTCGACGAGAGCGCGCTGGACCGTGCGCTGATCAGTCGTCTGGAATCCTGGCTCGCCACGTGTCGAGCGCGGGCTCGCCAGCGACTTCTGCGCAATGCTCGCGTCCGTTTGGCGTGATCGCGCCGGGTAGCCGCTATTCGCTGCCGCTCAGCCAGCGTTCCATCTCCGCCATCGCCTCTTCGTAGTTCAGCGCCTCGCCTTCCGCTTCGGCGGCGTCGAACGCCGCGGCGCCGAGCGCCTCGCGCGATCGAGCCATCCAGCCTGTGATGAAAGCCTCGTCGGCCGGGTCGTGGCAGAATCCCGATTCGCGCAGCCGGGTCACCGTCGCGCCATGGAACCGCGCCGCCGCTGCGTGACTGGCCGACGCGGCGGCAAGCGCCGCGACGACATCCAGTTGGCATTCGACGACTGCCTTGCTGTTTGTCGCCGTCCTGAGCTCCATGCTTTCGCGGAGAGCCGCCCGCGCGCGATCCAGCTGTCCGCCCATAATCCAGAGGCTCGCCAGGTTGCCTAGCCCGATCGCCGTCGCGCGCGCGTCCTCTCGTGCTCGTGCGAGCGTCAGCGCCTCCTCGTAGAATGGCTCAGCCTCGGCAAGGTTACCGAGTTCGCGATGGACTTCGGCAATTCCAGTGAGCGCGAAGCCGAGAGATTGGGGTTTGTTCTGTGCTCGCGCCAGGTCGCACGCCTCCTGGAAGCTGGCGATCGCGCGCAAAAGCTCGCCCTTTGCGTGAAGCGACGAGCCGACTGCCGAGAGCGCCCGCGCAATCGATGCGGCATCGTCGAGCGAGCGACAGATCGCGAGACTTCGCTCGGCGCACGAGTTCGCAACGTCGTATTGGCCCAGCCGCATGGCGCAAAGGGACATCGCGACCAGCGCCAGGGCGCCGTCGGCGCATTCGACACCGCCGCGCGCGAGACCGAGCGCGGCCTCCGCGAGCCGGTAGCCGAGTGCGTATTGTGCAGTGGCAAGAAAATACCGCCATAGAGACGCCGTCAGCCGCAACGCGCGCTCGCCGCCTTGCGCCGCGTGCGCGCACCATGCGTGCGCGGCAAGCAGGTTTTCCTGTTCGTGCCACAACGAACCTAACCACTCGCCCTGCCGTGGCCCTTCCATGCCCGGCGCTGCGCGCTCCGCAAGCGCGACGTAGTGCAGCAGATGTCGAGTGCGCATGTCGTCGCCTTCCCCCGCCTCGTTCAGTCGTTCCGCCGCGTATTGACGCACCGTCTCGAGCATCCGGTAGCGCGGCTGCGCGTGCGTGTCGCGGTCGACGATCAGCAGCGACTTGTCGTGCAGCGCCGTCAGACGTTCCAGTGTGTCGTACTCGTCCGCAGCATCGCCGCTGACGTCCGTCGCGGCGGCCAGCGTGCAGCCGCCGGCGAACACCGCGAGGCGGCGAAACAGCCGCCGTTCCGGTGCCGTCAGAAGGTCGTGGCTCCATTGCATCGTCGCATGCAGCGTCTGGTGACGTGGCATTGCGCGGTTGCCTCCGGTCAAGAGGCGAAAGCGATCGTCGAGGCGCGCGCGAATCTCGTGGACCGACAAGACCTTCACGCGCGAGGCGGCGAGCTCGATCGCGAGCGCGATGCCATCGAGGCGCCGGCAGATTTCGGCGATCGCCCCCGCGTTGCCTTTGTCCACCGTGAAGTCGGGCAGCACGAGCCGCGCATGATCGACGAAGAGGCGGACCGCCTCGGACCGCAGCATCTCATCGAGGTCGGAGGTCGTGGGCAGCGACAGCGAGCGCACCATGAAGATCTGCTCGCCCTGCATGCCGAGCGCTTCGCGGCTGGTCGCGACGACCTTGAGCGCGCTGCATTTTTCGAGGAGCGCATCGATCGATTCAACGGCGGCATCGATCACGTGCTCGCAGCTGTCCAGCAGCACCAGAGTTTGTCGCGATTTCAGGTGTTCGGTGAGCCGCTCGAGCGGCGCCACGACCGCATCCTTGATTCCCAGCGTCGCGGCGACCGTCGCCGGAACACGCTCCGCGTCCTGCAACGGCCCCAAGTCGACGAACCAGACCCCGTCCGGGAACGCCCCCAGCTGCCGCTGCGCCAATTCCTGCGCCAGCCGCGTCTTGCCGCAACCGCCGATGCCGGATAGCGTGAGGAGCCGCGAATCGTGCAACAGGTCCGCGCAATCGTCGAGTGCCTTTTCGCGGCCGATGAAACGGGTTCGCAGCCTTGGTAGATTGTTAGGATTCGTCGTTGTTTGCTGGCCGGCGCTCGCGTTGTCGGATCCGTCGGGCTCGAGCGCAGCGACAAAGCGGTAGCCGCGTCCGTGGATGGTTGCAATCGCGTTCCGCCCGAGCAGCTTGCGCAGGCTGCTCATCTGCACCTGCAGGTTGCTTTCCTCGACTACGAGCCCAGGCCAGACGGCATCGAGCAGCTCTGACTTGTCGACGACCCGCTCGCGCCGTTCGATCAGCGCGAGCAGCAAGTCGAACGCTCGCGCGCCCAATGCCGCCGGTGCCCCGTCAATGAACAACTGCCGCTCCGATGGCCGGAGCTCGCTGCTGCCGAAACGGTATTGGCCGAGCATGGTGCCTCCCTCGCTGGTCCGCTATGGACAGGATAACGCCGAGCGGAACCGGCTGCCACGCGGCGGCGCGTGATTTAAGAACGTTTAAGGTCGACTTAAGGACCGGAGGGCGCACAGCCGCGCACATTGGCGCCGTGTTACCCCCGACGAGAGGAAATCATGAACAGGCTTTCGCAGCTTCTCGCAGTCGTCGCCACGGCAGCTCTTGTCGCGCCCCCCTGCGCATTGGCACAACTTCCATCCGCGCACTCGCACGATTCCCCATCTGCAAAAACGGCCAATTCACCGTTGATCGATAAAGTGCGTGCGGCCACGTCCCGATTCGTCGATGTCAATGTCGCGCTTCACGAAGGCTGGGTTCCGGGGACCCCATGTGTCAGCGGACCCAATTCCGGCGCGATGGGCGTGCATTACCTTTTGCTGAGCCGGCTCGTCGACGGGGTATTGAACGCGAACGAGCCCGAGTCCTTGATCTATGAGCCGATGCCCGACGGCGCGTTGCGGTTGGTGGGCGTCGAGTTCATCGTGCTCGCTGCCGATTGGGCGAGCAAACATCCGGACGGGAGCACACCGGCAGTGGATGGCCATCTGACGAATTACGTCGACGCGCCGAACCGTTACGGTCTGCCGGCGTTTTATGAACTTCATGTCTGGGCCTGGGAGCACAACCCCAACGGAAGCTTCGCTGATTGGAACACGCAAGTTTCCTGTGACAGGCAGCCGCCCCAATAAATAGCGGGGTCAGAGACGCGAGTGGCAGGGAGATGAATCATGAAGCGCCAATTTCAGCATCGTCGTTTGTCGGCTGCGCTTGCCTTGTTGTTCCTCGTGAGTTTGCCCGGCAGCGCGGGCGAGCAATCGTTCCTCCCCGACATGCAGCGGTTTGCCAATCCGAGCGGCGCTGCCGCCACCTTCAGCACCGCGGGCAAGGTCGACCTCACCGGGCCGTTCTTCCAGAGCCTGGGGACCAATGGGCGGGCCTGCGTGAGCTGCCACCAGCCGGCGACGGGGTGGACGATAACTCCCCGCAACGTCCAGGCACGCTTCGACGTCACGGGAGGCACCGATCCCGTCTTCCACACCAACGACGGCTCGAACTCGCCCCACGCCGATGTATCGACGCTCGAAGCCCGGCGCGCGGCATACAGCATGATGCTTTCGAAGGCACTGATTCGCGTCGGCATCGGCATTCCGGCCAATGCCGAATTCGTGCTCGACGCGGTCGATGATCCCTACGGCCACGCCAGCGCGTCCGACCTGTCGCTGTTCCGCCGGCCGTTGCCGTCGACCAACCTCAGGTTCCTGAGCACACTCATGTGGGACGGGCGCGAAACGTTCAGGGACCCGGCGTCGCAAGATTGCATTCTCGGCACGTCCAACTGTTTCGCCTCGATGCATTTCGATCTCGCCGATCAATCCAATGCCGCCACGACCGGTCACGCGCAGGCCGCGCAAGCGCTCACGAGCGCACAGCGGGAAGCGATCGTGGCGTTCGAGATGACGCTCTTTACCGCGCAGGTATTCGACGTCGACGCCGGGGACGCTGGCCGCGCGTCAGGCGCTCGGCGGCCCGCGCTACCTGAGTCAACAAGGCTTCTACTTCGGTATCAACGATGTCGTGTCCGGTGACTATCGGACCGGTGCATTGTTCAACCCAACCGTGTTCAAGCTCTACGACGCGTGGAACACGCTCGATCGCAGCGGTGTCGACACAGGCGTTGCGGAAGCCCGGCGCGCCGTGGCCCGCGGCGAGACGCTGTTCAACAGCAAACCGATCATGATCACGGGCGTCAAGGGTCTCAACGATGACCTGAGCGTCCCCCTTCTGCAGGGCACGTGCACGACATGCCATGACACTCCGCATGCGGGCAATCACTCGATCCCGGCGCCGCTCGACATCGGCCTCACGGATGCCTCGCGCCGCACTCCGGATTTGCCGCTGTACACGCTGCGCCATACGCTGCCGCCGTTCGAAACAATCCAGACGACCGATCCCGGTCGCGCGATGATCACCGGCAAGTGGAAGGACATCGGCAGGTTCAAGGGACCGGTCCTGCGCGCGCTGGCCGCGCGTGCTCCCTACTTCCATAACGGTTTTGCCGCGGACTTGGCCGCAGTCGTCGACTTCTACGACCAGCGGTTCGGGATCGGATTGTCCATCGACGAGAAAGCGGACCTGGTTGCCTTCTTGTCGAGCCTGTAGGTCATGGTCGCCTCAACATCTTCGGCTAGCGCGCGCCGAGAAATGGGGGCGGTCAGTTACGGACATGCATACCATCATATTAAGAACGCGCGAAATTCGTCGGGCCGGTGCGCGAGCGTGATGAAAACGTTCGGTACGAAGCCGGCTTTTTCCTGCACTTCGAGAATGCGCGCACGGATGTCGTCCGGCAATTCGGCCAATGCCGGTACCGGGTAGCGCGAGATCGGCGCTGTCACGACGAGGGAGGTACGTAGCCGGACGGCATTTCGGCACCGCCGCCGAAGAAATGCTTCTCCATCTGCTCGGCGAGCCATTTGCGCGCGCGAACGTCGGCCAGCGACAGCCGGTTCTCGTTGACCAGCATCGTCTGGTGCTTCAGCCATTGCGCCCACGCTTCCTTCGACACGTTCTCGTAGATGCGCTTGCCGAGTTCGCCCGGGTACGGCGCAAAGTCCAGCCCTTCCGCTTCGCGCCCCAGCTTTACACAGTTGACCATCCTTGCCATCGGTTTTGCTCCTTCGGAAGCAGGCTACAGGTTCTTGACGTACACCTGCGACTTGCGTTGAAAATTGTAGAGCGCCTGCTTTTGCTGCGGGAGGTCGGCGATCGCCGCCGTCCTGAATCCTCGCTCCAGGAACCAGTGCGCCGTGCGCGTCGTCAGCACGAACAACTGCGTCAGGCGCAGCTTGCGGGCGCGCTGCTCGATCTCGCTCATCAGCGCCTCGCCGTAGCCCTCGCGACGGAAGTCGGGATGCACGGCGAGCGCTGCGAGCTCGCCGACGCGTTCCGCGGCGAATGCGTAAAGCGCGGCGCAGCCGATGATGTGATTATCGTACTCGGCAACGACGAACCGCTCGATCTCGCTTTCGAGGCGCTCGCGCGAGCGACGGACGAGCACGCCCTGCTCCTCGAGCGGCTCGATGATACCGAGGATGCCGCCGACGTCGTCGATCGTCGCGTTGCGCAGATGTGCGAGCGCCGTCGCGGCGATCATCGTGCCGACGCCGTCGCGGGTGAAAAGCTCGAGCAGCAGCGCACCGTCGTGATGGCGGCTGATGAGATGAGCGCGCGCGACACCGTTGTTGCACGCACGGATCGCGGCGGGCAGGTAGACGCGGATGTCCGGCGCCAGGCGGTCGGGGCGGGCGAGCAGCTTCTCCGCATCGGTCGTCGACAGGTCCGACAGCAGTTGCCGGCGGCCGTTGCGGACGCCGTCGGCGTCGGTGAGGAAGATGAGCTTCGTCGCGTCCATTCGCACGGCGCACTGCGTTGCGACTTCCTCGACGGTGAGATTGAAGATCTCGCCGGTGGGCGAATAGCCGGTTGGCGAGATGAGCACGATGTCGCCGTCGTCGAGCCGCTGGGCGATCGCTTCGGTGTCGATCCGGCGCACTTCGCCGGTCAGCTGCATGTCGATGCCGTCGACGATTCCCATCGGCTTGGCGGTGAGGTAGTTGCCGCTCGACACGCGGTTGCGCGCATTGGCCATCGGCGAATTCGCGAGGCCGAGCGACAGCAGCGCCTCGATCCGCGCGCGCACCTGTCCTGCCGCTTCGAGCACGCAGTCCATCGCGTCGCTGTCGGTCACGCGCACGCCGTTCGCATACCGGCTCGGAATGTTCTGCGCGGTCAGGATGGCCTCGACCTGCGGCCGGCAGCCGTGCGCGACGATCAGCTTGATGCCGAGGCTGTGCAGCAGGTTGAGGTCGTGGACGACGCCCAGGAACGAGTCGTCGGCGACCACTTCGCCGCCGAACGCGATGACGAACGTCTTGCCGCGAAACGCGTGCACGTAAGGCGCCGCGGCGCGGATCCAGTGCACGAACGAGCGCATCGTCGCCGAGTTCGCCGGGGGCGTTTCGTCGGGCAGGCGCTTGGTTTTCGGATCGCGAGGCATCGGCGGCGCCGATTATAATTGCAAACGTGCCGAAGTTTCGGTCGGCACATCCGTGCCTCCCACGATACTTCGGCCCGGATGATGTTTACCACGAATGGCTCGGGGCGGCCCTTCGCCCTTCGTGCGACAAATCCTTGAACCTTCTGGAAAATCTCAATCCCGAGCAACTCGCGGCCGTCACGCTGCCGCACACATCCGCGCTGATTCTCGCGGGCGCCGGCAGCGGCAAGACGCGTGTGCTGACCACGCGCATCGCATGGTTGCTCGCGACGGGGCAGGCCAGCCCGCTGTCGATTCTCGGCGTCACGTTCACGAACAAGGCTGCGAAGGAAATGCTGACGCGGCTCGCCGCGCTGACGCCGATCAATATCCGCGGCATGTGGATCGGCACGTTCCACGGGCTGTGCAACCGGATGCTGCGCATGCATTATCGCGACGCGAACCTGCCCCAGCTATTCCAGATCCTGGACACGCAGGACCAGCTCGCGCTGATCAAGCGGATGTACAAGGCACATGGCATAAACGACGAGAAGTACCCGCCACGCGAGCTGCAGTGGTTCATCGCGTCCGCGAAGGAAGAGGGACGGCGGCCGAACGCCGTCGAGGCGGGCGATGCGTTCACGCGCGGCCAGGTCGAGCACTACATGCTGTACGAGGCGATGTGCCAGCGCGAAGGCGTCGTCGATTTCGCCGAGCTGCTGCTGCGCTGCTATGAGCTGCTGACGCGGCACGAAGGCATCCGTGAACATTACCGGCGGCGCTTTTCGCATCTGCTCGTCGACGAGTTCCAGGATACGAACGCGCTGCAGTATCGATGGCTCAAGGCGCTGGCCGGCCCCAATGCTGCGATGTTCGCCGTCGGCGACGACGATCAGTCGATCTATGCGTTCCGCGGCGCCAACGCGGCCAACATGCAGCATTTCGAGCGCGACTTCTCGAAGCCGGACGCGCCGGTGCGTCTGATCAAGCTCGAGCAGAACTACCGGTCGCACGCGCATATCCTCGATGCGGCCAACGCGCTGATCCGGAACAACGCGACGCGGCTCGGCAAGAACCTGTGGACGAGCGAAGGGAAGGGCGAGCCGGTGCGCGCGTTCGCGGCTCCGAGCGACTTCGACGAGGCGGCGTTCGTCGTCGACGTGATCAAGGGTCTCGTCGACGACGGACTGGCGCTCGACCAGGTCGCGCTGCTCTATCGCAGCAACGCGCAGTCGCGCGTGCTCGAGCATGCACTGTTCAACGCCGCATTGCCGTACCGCGTCTACGGCGGCATGCGCTTCTTCGAGCGCGCGGAGATCAAGCATGCGCTGGCCTACCTGCGCCTGATGGCGGAGCCCGGCGACGACGGTGCATTCCTGCGCGTCGTCAATTTTCCGCCGCGAGGCATCGGCGCCCGGACGCTCGAGCAGCTTCAGGATGCGGCGCGTGCCCAGGGAACGTCGCTGTGGCAGGCGGCTTGCGCGGGTGCGCTGAAAGGCAAGGCGGCAACGTCGATCGCGGCGTTCATCCGCCTGATCGAATCGGCGCGCGAGGTGACGAAATCGCTTCCATTGCCCGAAGCAGTCACGCACGCCATCGAGGTTTCCGGGCTGCTCGCGCACTATCGGCAGGAAAAGGATGGCGCAGAGCGCGTCGAGAACCTCGAGGAGCTGGTCAGCGCCGCCCAGAGCTTCGTGCGCGAGGCGGATGTTGCCGTCGACGCACCGATTCGTATGGCCGCCACGCGCGAAGCGGTGATGTCGCTCGCGGCTCCGGATGCGACCAACGGCGCTGCCGACGTCGCCGGTGACGGGCAGGACGTCGAGGGCGCAACCGATCCGCTGACGGCATTTCTTGCGCACGCCGCACTCGAGGCGGGCGATACGCAAGCGGCCGAAGGGCGTCCGGCGCTGCAGCTGATGACGATTCATTCGGCCAAGGGCCTCGAGTTCCACACGGTCTTCGTCACGGGGCTCGAAGAGGGCCTGTTTCCGCACGAGAACAGCCTGAACGAGATGGACGGCGTCGAGGAGGAGCGGCGACTGATGTACGTCGCCATGACGCGCGCGCGCCGCCGGCTCTACCTCACGCTGGCGCAGAGCCGGATGCTGCACGGCCAGGTTCGCTATGGCATTGCGTCGCGCTTCATCGACGAAGTGCCGCGCGAGCTTGTCCAGTGGCTGTCCGCGCGCGAGCGGCGTGGTGCGTCGCTCGATGCCGATCGTTCCGAATGGGGGAGCCGCAGCTGGGCGCAACCGAACGGCACGGTCGCCGGCTCGCCGCGCGCCACGCCGCCGGCACCTGCTTGGCGAATCGGTCAAAGCGTCAGGCACGCGAAGTTCGGCGTCGGCGTGATCATCGACGCCGAAGGACGGGGCAGCGACGCTCGCGTGCAGGTGAACTTTCGCGACGCGGGTGTGAAGTGGCTCGCGCTCGATTACGCGCGGCTCGAAGCCGCGTAACCCGCTCGGGCGACGCTAGCGCTGCGTCCCGGTCGGGTCGCTGCCGCCGATCGGCGCCAGCGTTTCGCCGGCGTGGAATACGTCCCGGTAGCTCACGTAATCGGCGATGTGCAACGTCGCCACGAAAAACGCGAGATAAGGCAGCACGATCAGCGCGGCGATTGTCGCGTTGAGCGGCGGCGGCACGACGAGCGCGATACCGGTCGTGACCAGCGTGGGGACGACGGCGCCGAGCGTGAACACGCCAAGCGCATAGCGCAGCGCGGCGCGCCAGTTCGCGATCGACGCGCGCAGGCTCGCGCCCAGCGCCGCCAGCAGCGGAGCGTCCTGGAACACGACGAGCGCAGGCGCCCACCACAGTGCAAGGATCGTCGGCAGCGCACACAGCGCGCCGAACAGCATTGCAAGTTGCACGTTCGTCGACGCAAGCGTCTGCTGGACGCTGCGCGCCGCGCCCGTGGGGTCGGCGTCGCCGGCGGGCGCCGCGCCGTAGAGCATTTCGAGCAGCCGGCCGCCGTCGATCAATGCGGTTGCGGCGATCGCGATCGAGATGCCGACGACGAAAATGAAGCCCAGTGGAAGCAATGCCGCGAGGTTCGCGCCAAAGCCGCGCAGCAGCATCCGCAGCGATGGCTTGCCGCCTCGCTCCTGCGTCCACGCGGCAGCGAGGAAGCCGACGGAGAGTACGGGCTTGATCATCGGCGCGATGAAGACGCCGATCCACGGCACGACATCGACGACGATCAGCGCGACGTAGTAGCCGGCCAGCATGCTGATCCAGCCGAGCCGATGCGCGCTGAACATCCGGTAGCTTTCGCGCAGCCAGCCGATGCCCCGCCGGCCGTCGTAGCGTGTGAACACGATGTCGCGAGTGTTGGCGTCCATAGCGTTAACAGGCCCTAGAGCTCGAGCGGACGCGCTGGCGCGGCGGCGCGTGCGCGCAGGATCCGCTCGAACGGCGTCGGGTCGTGCGCGTGCGTGAGCTCACCCGGACGCGGCAGATACAGGTCGTAAAGGCGCGATACCCAGAACCGCAGCGCTGCGGCGCGCAACAGTGCCATCCACTGTGCGCGCTCGTCGTCGGTCAGCGGGCGCACCGCGTGATAGGCGCGCACCATCGCCTTCGTTCGCGCGGCATCGAGACTGCCGCTGGCGGCGTCTCCGATGCACCAGTCGTTGACGGCGATCGCCAGGTCATACGCAAAGAAGTCCGTCGCGGCGAATCCGAAGTCGATGATGCCGGCGACGCGACCGTTGGCGAAGAGAACGTTGTCGCAGAACAGGTCGCCGTGGATCGCACCTTTCGGTAGCGTGCCCTTGCCGAAACCGGTCAGGAACCGGACTTCGCCCTGCAGCAATTCGTTCTGCTCGTCGCCGAGGAACGGCCGCACTGCGCGCGCCGCCTGACGCCACCACGCCGGACCGCGCCGGTTCGTGAGCCGCGCGCGATAACGCTGCGCTGCGACGTGAAGCCGCGCGAGCGCGCTGCCCACCTCCGCGCAATCGGCTTCGCATGGAGCTGTGACCGGGGTCCCGTCGATGCGCGCTACGAGTCCGGCAGGGCGCCCGTTCAGCACCGAAAACAATGCTCCCGTTCGATCGGGCGCGGGTGCTGGAACTTCCACGCCCGAACGGGCGAGGTGCGCCATCAGGTTCAGGTAGAACGGCAGTTCGTCGGACGGCAGACGCTCGTACAGCGTCAGCACGAAGCGGCCGCGCTCCGTCGTGATGAAGTAGTTCGTATTCTCGATGCCGGCAGCGATTGGCGCGAGCTCGACGAGCGCGCCCAGTGCGTAGCGGGTGAGCCACGCGTCGAGCTCGTCGGGGGTGACCGGTGTGTAGACGGACATGAAGGCCGCGCCGCGTCCTCTCGCGGCGCACGCGTCGCTGATGGGCGCGCTAACCGGTCAGAACGAGAACAGCACCCACATCGGCACTTTGAGCGATGAATCGAGGCTCTCGCGCCGGATGAAGGTTGCGCCGTTGACGTCCGGGACCAGGAAATAGGGCCGGCCATTTCGCGGCGTCACGCGCACGTAGCGCAACTCGCCCTTGATCCGCACTTCCTCGCGCACCTGGTCTTCCTGCCGGACGATCGTGACCTGCGGCTCGAGGTCGGGATCACTGATGACATCGGGCGGTGGCGGCGGCGGTGGCTGCGTCAGCGGATCCGGCCTCACCGGCGTCTGCGCGAAGGTCAAGCCGGCAGCCATGGTCATCAGCAACATCAGGAGAGGGCGACGTGCAGCCATGGCGGGAGGGTGTGACCGTGGTGGCGGGGAACGCGAAAACGGCTCGGCTGACGTCATTCTAGCAAACGCGGCGGCCCTCACGCATGTTCGGCGCCGGCGTTCGCTGTCGGCGTTCGCCGCATCTGCGTGTCGGTACAACGCCGACGGGTCGTCTCACGATCCGAGAGCCCTGCCGCGACGTCAGAGGTTCAGCAGCTTCTCGCGCTCGTCCCGCGACGGCTGGAACCCGCGGTTCTCGTAGAAAGCGAAGATCGCTTCGACGACCGCGTCCGGCTCGTCGATCACCCGCATCAGGTCCACATCGTGCTCGCCGATCATTCCTTCGCCCGCAACCGTCGTGCTCAGCCAATCGAGCAGTCCCTGCCAGAACGCGCGGCCGACGAGAATGATCGGAATGCGGCGCGTTTTGCCGGTCTGCACGAGCGTCAGGCATTCGGACAGCTCGTCGAGGGTGCCGTAGCCGCCCGGCAGCACGACGTACGCGGATGCGAACCGCACGAACATCATCTTCCGCGCGAAGAAATAGCGGAAGTTGAGGCTGATGTCCTGGTATTGATTGCTGGGATGCTCGTTGGGCAGCGCGATGTTGAGACCGATCGCCGGTGCGCGTCCTGCGTGCGCGCCGTGATTGGCCGCCTGCATCAGGCCGGGACCGCCGCCGGAGATCACGGAAAAGCCCGCGTCCGACAACTTGCGCGCAATGGCCTTCGCAGTCGCGTAATACGGATGATCCTCTTTCGTGCGCGCGCTGCCGAAGATGCTGACGGCGGGCCGCACGCCGTTCAGGCGATCGGCCGCCATCTGGAACTCTGCCATAATCCCCAGCACCCGCCACGCTTCCTGTCCGTTGGTCGAATACAGCGCTTGCGGGTCAATCATTTCGGGAATCTTGTGGGTTTGTGACCGCATGGCAAAGCTCGTCCTCGTGGATGGTTCGTCGTATTTGTATCGCGCGTTCCACGCTTTGCCGGACCTGCGTACGTCGAAGGGCGAGCCGACCGGCGCGCTGCGCGGGGTGCTTTCGATGTTGCGCCGTTTGGTCATCGACGACAAGCCGGACTATTTCGCCGTCGTGTTCGATGCGCCGGGCAAGACGTTCCGTGATTCGTGGTACGCCGACTACAAGGCAAATCGCACGGCGATGCCCGACGACCTCACGCTGCAGATTGCGCCGCTGCACGACCTCGTGCGCGCGCACGGCTGGCCGCTGCTGGTGATCGAAGGTGTCGAAGCCGACGACGTCATCGGCACGCTGGCGCGACAGGCGAAGCAAGCCGGCATCGAAACGCTGATCTCGACGTCGGACAAGGATCTGGCGCAACTCGTCGAGCCCGGCATCACGCTGATGAACACGATGACGAACGAGCGGCTCGATCACGACGCCGTCGTCGCCAAGTTCGGCGTGCGCCCGGACCAGGTCGTCGACCTGCTCGCACTCACCGGCGATGCGATCGACAACGTGCCGGGCGTGGCGAAAGTGGGCCCGAAGACCGCCGCCAAGTGGCTCGTGCAATACGGCACGCTCGACAACGTCATCGCGCACGCCGCCGAGGTTCCCGGCGTCGTCGGCCAGAACCTGCGCGACGCGCTCGCGTGGCTGCCCCAGGGCAAGCGATTGCTGACGGTGAAATCGGACTGCGAGCTGCCGCTGACGCCGACCGGCCTCTTGGTCGGGGCACCGGAGGCCGATCGGCTGCGCGCGCTGTACGAGCGCTTCGAATTCAAGATGTGGCTGCAGGACATCGCACGCGGAGATCGCGATCCGTCGCTCGCCGGTGCCGCGGGCGCAGCCGGTGCGGGCAACATCCCGGTCGCGCAACCGGAGACGGTGCCCGCGCCCGAGCCGCCGCCCCGTGTCGACTACGAAATCGTGCTGACCGAGGCCGCGCTCGCGAAGTGGGTGGCAGCGATCGACGCGGCCGAGCTCGTATCGGTCGACACGTCGACGTCGACATCCGATCCGCTGACGGCCGAAATCGTCGGCATTTCGCTTGCGATCGAACCCGCCAGCGGTTGCTACATTCCGTTCGGTCATCGCTATGCCGGCGCGCCGGCGCAACTCGGTTCCGCACAGGTGCTCGATGCACTTGCACCATGGCTCACCGACTCGCGACGCGCGAAGCTCGGCCAGAACCTCAAGTACGTGCAGCACGCGTTCGCCAATCACGGCATCGACATTGCCGGCTGCGCGCACGATACCGAGATCGAGTCGTACGTTCTCGAATCGCACAAGCCGCACGATCTCGAGTCGCTCGCGCGACGCCACCTCGACTTGCCGACGATCGGCTATGACACCGTGACCGGGCGCGGCGTGCACCGCATCCCGTTCGACCAGGTGTCGCTCGACCGCGCGACCGAGTACGCGGCCGAGAACGCCGACGTGACGCTGCGGCTGCATCGCAACCTCGTGCCGCGGATCGATGCGGACCCGAAGCTCACGCACATCTACACGGCCATCGAACTGCCGGTGCGCAACGTGCTGTACACGATGGAGCGCACCGGCGTGCTCATCGACTCGGCCGTGCTCGCCGCGCAAAGCCGCGATCTGGGTGCGCGCGTTAACGCGCTCGAGCAGGAGGCGCACCAGCTCGCCGGCGGGCCGTTCAATCTGGGCTCGCCGAAACAGCTGTGCGAGATCCTGTTCGAGCGAATGAAGCTGCCGGTGAGGCGCAAGACGCCGACCGGCCAGCCGTCAACCGACGAGGACGTGCTGCAGGAGCTCGCGGCGAGCTATCCGCTGCCGAAGGTGTTGCTGGACTGGCGTGCGCTGGCGAAGCTGAAGTCCACGTACACCGACAAGCTGCCCGCGATGGTCAACGCACGCACCGGGCGGCTGCACACGACGTTCTCGCAGACGACGGCAGTCACCGGCAGGCTCGCATCGACGGAACCCAACCTGCAGAACATTCCTGTGCGCACGGTCGACGGGCGCCGGATCCGCGAGGCGTTCATCGCGCCGCCCGGTCACCAGCTGATCTCCGCCGACTACTCGCAGGTCGAGCTCCGCATCATGGCGCATCTGTCGGAGGATCCGGCGCTGCTGAAGGCGTTCCATGAAGGCGACGACATCCATCGCGTGACGGCCGCCGAGATCTTCGACGTGCCGATGGCTGACGTCACGTCCGATCAAAGACGCTACATCAAGGCCGTGAACTTCGGCCTCATCTACGGCATGAGCGCATTCGGACTCGCCGCCCAGCTCAACATCGAGCGCAGCGCGGCCGCGCAATTCATCGAGCGCTACTTCGCGCGCTATCCGGGAGTGGCCGTGTACATGCAGCGGACGCGCGAACTGGCGCGCGAGCAGGGCTACGTCGAAACCGTGTTTGGACGCAGGCTGTTCCTGCCGGATATCCGGGCCGCGAGCGGACCGCGTCGCGCAGGCTCCGAACGCGCCGCCATCAACGCGCCGATGCAGGGCACAGCGGCCGATCTCGTCAAGCTCGCGATGATCGCCGTGCAGAATCATCTGGACCGCGAGCGTCTGGCAACCCGGCTGATCCTGCAGGTGCACGACGAACTGGTGCTCGAAGCACCGGATGGCGAGGTTACGCGAATCATTCGCGACCTGCCGGAACTGATGACGTCGGTTGCCTCGCTGCGCGTGCCGTTGAAGGTCGACGTCGGAAGTGGCCCGAACTGGGAGCGCGCGCACTGACGTACGGCGGTCTGCGCTGGCGCAACGTCAGCGCGAGAAGATCGTCCGCCAGCCCGCGTAGCAACTGCCGACGACCATCGGGCCGAGCACCAGCCAGCCGAGCCCCATCGGAATGGATGCGACGATCGCGAGTCCGATGTAAATGATGCCGTACAGCAGGAACGCGCCGATGTTGTGCATCGATGCCGCAAAGCTCTTGCGCAGGGCGGCGATCGGCGCCTCGCCGTTCAGCACGACGAGCGCGGGGGCGAACCAGTACGCCATCGCCACCAGCAGCATGAGCGCGAGCGCGATCAGGCCGACGACACCCAGCGAGACACCGGCGGACGCGAGCGCCGAATAGTCGAGGTTCGCGGTGCCGAAGTCCATGATCGCCGCGAGTCCCGAAGCGCCAAGCGTCAGGAAGATCGTGGCGACCATCACGATGGCCACGACGAAGATCAACGCGAGCCAGATCAGGCCCAGCACGCACAGCGGCATGAAGCGGTTGCCCTGAAAGCCCTCGAACAGGTGCCCCACGCGCAACGGCTCGCCGCGTGCAAGCGCGTGGCAACCGAGCATCGCACCGCCGGCGAACACGGGAGTGAGCACCGTGTGGATCAGGCTGCCGACGATCGGCACCAGCACGAGCGCGATGGACAGGATGACGAAGAGCGCGAGGATTCCAAGCCACGTCGAGGGCGCTGCGCAGAAGATCCGCCAGCTCTCCCCCCACCAGGCGATGCCATCGCCGGCGGGAAGGCGGCGCGGCTCGGGTGCCGTCGCCATCGCCATTTCGCCGGCCGTTGTCGACGTCGACTGCGACACTTCCATCGAATGTGCACTCCGCGGCTCATCGGCACGCTGCCGCCGCGAACCAATCAATTGGCTTATGCTTATGCCGCTCGCGATCGATCGGCCGTCCCGCAATTGTGGCGCAGCGCACGGCAAAAGACGAGTGGATCTTGGTAATCGCGGTAAAGCGCCCATCTGACGGATTCGCGCACCGCCCTCTTGCGTATCTGGGAACTCGATGGATTCGATCGCCTCGCAACTCGCCGACTACGGTGTTCCGCTGGTCGGGCTGAACGTGCTCCTGCAGCAACTGGGGCTGCCGATTCCCGCGGTGCCCACGATGATGCTGGCCGGCGCGCTCGCCGTTGCCGGTCGCATCGACTTCGCCGCTGCGTTTGCGATCTCGGTCGTGGCGTCGCTCTTCGCCGACCTGCTGTGGTTCTGGGCGGGCCGTCGCTACGGCTACCCGGTGCTCCGGTTCCTGTGTCGCATTTCGCTGTCGCCCGACACGTGCGTGCGGCAAACCGAAGGCATTTTCGAACGCTGGGGGTTTTTCTCCGTCGTCATCTCGAAGTTCGTACCCGGATTCGCGACCGTTGCGCCGCCGATCGCCGGTGCGCTGAAAATGCGCGTCGGTCCGTTCGTTGCCGCATCGACGGCCAGCGCGGCATTGTGGGTCGGCGCAGCGATGATCGCGGGCGTCGTGTTCGCGCGCCAGATCGAGTTGGCGCTTGCGTGGATGCAAAGTCACGTTGCGCTCGCAGCGCTGGCACTGTTCGCCGTGGCCGCCGCGTACGTCGCCTTCAAGGCACTCCAGCGCTGGCGCATGTCGCGCTTCCTCGCGACGGCGATCATCACCGTCGACGAGCTGCGCGAACGGCTCGATGCCGAGCCGCGCCCGTTCGTCATCGACGTCGGATCGAACCTTGCACACGGCGCGCGCGCACACATACCAGGCGCGATGCTGCTCGACCTCGATGCCATCGCGCGGGTGGACGACCTTCCGGACGATCGCGACATCGTGCTGTACTGCGCATGTCCGAACGAGGAATCGGCGCGGCGTGCTGCGCAACTGCTGATGAGAAAGGGTTATCGACGCGTGCGACCGCTCGTCGGCGGCTTCAACGCCTGGTCCGCGGCCGGTCACCCGGTCGAGCATGGCGCCTCGGTAAACTTTGCCAAGACGCCGCGTTCATCCTCCGACACGGCACGGGTCGAGGCAATCGCAGGGGTGCTCGAAGGTCGCGCGCATCGCGGGTGAGCGCCCGACTCGCGGCATTTGGCCTGCCGGCGCCGGTTGTAACGTTTGCTTGCAACCCGGTGGGCCTTTCGTCTGCATAATCGGAACCGCATGCGGGTCTGCCGGCCCAATGCCATTCTGCAGCCGTTGTCGCGATACGATCCTCGCGCCGGCCGCAGCATCGGGGTCGGGCCTGCGCGTGCGGGTCGGGACGTCCGCCGGCGGCGTGCGGCAGCTTGATCGCGCGGCACCAGCCATTCGAAGAACAGATTCGAGCAACGCCCGCCGCGCGGATGGGGCCCGCATGACCGCGCGGCAGGCTCACCTCGAAAAATGCGCCAACAGGACGCCCGCATGGACCAGCCGAAGCCGCCATCCCGCACCACGCCGCCGACCGGCGAACCGCCGGCGGGCGTGCGCCGCCGCCGCTGGGTCGGCAGCACGATCGCCGTCGTCACGTTGGTCGCGATCGCGGCGCTGGCCTGGTACCTGACGCATCGCCCGCAGCCTGTGCCCAACGCGGCCGGAGCCGCGGCAGCAGGCGCGCGGGGCGGCCTCGGTGGTCCCCTCGGTGCGAGCGGACGCGGTGCCCCGCCGAGCACCGTCGGCGTGGCGACGTCGCGACACGCGGACATACCGGTGATCATCGAAGCGCTCGGCACAGTCACGTCCGGGGCGAGCGTCACCGTCACGCCGCAGGTGTCGGGCGTCATCACGCAGGTGCTCTACACCGAAGGTCAGATGGTCAAGAAGGGGCAGCTGCTCGCGACGATCGACCCGAAGCCGTTCGAAGCGGCCGTTGCACAAGCGGCGGCAGCGCGGCTGCGCGATAGTGCCCAGCTCGACTCGGCGCGCGTGCAACTCGAGCGCTATCAAGTGCTGCTGAAGCAGGATTCGATCGCACGGCAGACCGTCGACACGCAGGACGCGCTGGTCAAGCAGCTCGCAGGCACCGTCGCGCTCGATCGCGCGAACGAAGACACCGCGCGGCTCAACCTGCAGTGGTCGCGGATTGTCGCGCCGGTCGCCGGGCGCGTCGGGCTGCGGCCGATCGACGCCGGCAACTACATCGCGTCGGGTGCAGCCACCGGCATCGCGACGATCACGCAGATCACGCCGATCGACGTGCAGTTTTCGATTCCGCAGGAGCGCGTGCCCGAGATCAAGGAGCGCATCAACGCCGGCGCACCCCTTCCCGTGACGGCGTGGGACAGCGCGCGCACGCGGCAGCTCGAGGCCGGCACGTTTCTCACCCTGGACAATCAGATCGATACGCAGACGGGCACGATCAAGGCGAAGGCGCGATTTGCGAACGCCAGCGGCACGCTGTTCCCCAATCAGTTCGTCAACGTGAGACTGCTGTTGAAGACGATCGACAGCGCAGTCGTCGTTCCGGTCATCGCGCTGCGGCACGGTCCGAATGGCGATTTCGTCTATGTCGTCAATGCCGATCGCACGGTTTCGCTGCGCAACGTGACGGCCGGCGTCTCCGGCGTGAACGACGTTGCGATTGCCAAGGGCCTGGCCCTCGGCGAGGAAGTCGTCACCGAAGGCGGTGACCGGCTGAAGGACGGCGCGAAGGTCCAGACGAGCGCCGATCGTCCCCCGAGGACAACGCTGCCCGATGCCCGCGATGCATCGAGCGACGGCAAAGGTGCTGGCCGTCGTGCGTCGGGTGTTGCCGGCACACAGTCGGAGGGACGCGGCGCGCGTAACCGGGGCGCCGAAACCGCGGGCGGTGCTGCCGCCGCAGGCGCTGGCGATTCGGCGTCCTCGTCCGATGCGACCAGCGCCGCGCCTGGCGCCGCGCCACGCGCAACGCAATGACGCGAGCCGTGCAGCGACCAGACCGCGAACGCAGCGCATGAGTCCGTCGCGCCCGTTCATCGAACGTCCAGTCGCGACATCGTTGCTGATGCTCGCGATCGTTCTCGCGGGCTTCGTCGGCTTCCGCTTCCTGCCGCTGTCGGCGCTGCCCCAGGTGGACTATCCGACGATCCAGGTACAGACGCTGTATCCGGGGGCCAGTCCCGATGTGATGGTTCACACGGTGACCGCACCCCTCGAAGGGCAGTTCGGCCAGATGTCGGGGCTCGATCGGATGAGCTCGACGAGTGCCGCGGGCGTGTCGGTGATCACGCTGCAGTTCTCGCTGAACGTCGCGCTCGACGTGGCCGAGCAGGAAGTGCAGGCGGCAATCAACGCAACCGGATCACTGCTGCCGGCCGACCTGCCGGCGCCGCCCGTATACGCGAAAGTGAATCCCGCCGACGCGCCGGTGCTGACCCTCGCCGTCAGCTCCGACAGCATGCCGCTGCCCGACGTGCAGAACCTCGTCAACACGCGGCTCGCGCAGAAGATCAGCCAGGTGTCGGGTGTCGGCCTGGTGTCGCTCTCCGGAGGCCAGCGGCCGGCGATCCGCATCCAGGCCAACACGCAGGCGCTCGCCTCCTATGGCATTGGCCTCGACACGTTGCGAACGGCGATCAGCAACGCGAATTCCAACGCTGCGAAGGGGAGCTTCGACGGCCCGCAGCGCAGTTACACAATCAATTCGAACGACCAGTTGCGCACCGCAGACGACTACCGGCGGCTGATCGTCACGTACAAGAATGGCGCGCCGGTGCGAGTCGCCGACGTCGCCAGCGTGATCGCCAGCGCCGAGAACAATCAGCTGGGTGCCTGGGCCGGCCTGCGCTGCGACGGGCCCGACAAGGCGGCAGCGCCGGCGGCTTGTCGCGGTGGCGAGGACGCGGTGCTGATCCCGGCGATCATCATGAACGTGCAACGCCAGCCGGGCGCCAACGTCATCGCGACAGTCGACGCGATCAAGCGTCAGTTGCCGACACTGCAGGCGGGGTTGCCCGCATCCATCCGCGTCGACGTGCTCGCCGATCGCACGAGCGGCATTCGCGCGTCGGTAAACGACGTCGAGAAAGAGCTGCTGATCGCCGTCGTCCTCGTCGTGCTGGTGATCTTCGCGTTCCTTGGCAGCCTCCGGGCGACGATCATCGCGAGTATCGCCGTGCCGATCTCGCTCGTCGGCAGCTTCGGCGTCATGTACCTGCTCGGCTACAGCCTCAACAACCTGAGCCTGATGGCGCTGACGATCGCGACGGGATTCGTCGTCGACGACGCGATCGTGATGATCGAGAACATTGCGCGCTACGTCGAGGACGGCGAGCCGCCGATGGCCGCGGCGCTGAAGGGTGCGACACAGATCGGATTCACGATCATCTCGCTGACGATCTCGCTCGTCGCCGTGCTGATCCCGCTGCTGTTCATGAGCGACGTCGTCGGCCGGCTGTTCCGCGAGTTCGCCGTCACGCTCGCGATCACGATCCTGATCTCGGCCGTCGTGTCGCTGACGCTGGTCCCGACGATGTCGGCGCGCTGGTTGAAGCCGCACGGCAACGATTCCGTCGCCGAGCGCGGCTCGCGCGTGCGTGGCCTGTACGCGCGCATGACCGATAGCTATGACCGGATGCTCGCGCGCGTGCTCGACCACCAGTGGATCACGCTCGTCGTCGCGTTCGCGACGCTGCTCGTCACCGTGCTGCTGTACGTGACGATCCCGAAGGGACTGTTCCCGACGCAGGACACCGGTCAGCTCAAGGCACGCGTGGACGCCGCGCGCGACGTCGCGTATGACCGGATGGCAGCGCTGCAAGGGGATGCGGCGCGTGCGATTCTCGCCGATCCCGCCGTGGAGAGCTTGAGCACGATCGTCGGCGTCGATGCCGCCAACAATACGATGCTGCAGACGGGCAGCATGCTGATCAACCTGAAGCCTTCGCACGGCGACCAGCAGCAGGTGATGGATCGGCTGCGCGATCGCGTCAACGCCGTCGCGGGCGTGACGCTCTACCTGCAGCCCACGCAGGATCTGACGATCGACGCGGAGACGGGTCCGTCCGAGTACCGCGTGTCGCTCGAAGGCGTCGACGGCGCGCTGATCACGCAGTGGATGGGCACGCTGATCGACCGGCTGCGCAACGTGCCGCAGGTACGCAACGTCAGCAGCGACGCCGGTGCGCAAGGCCTCGCGAGCAACGTCAACGTCGACCGCGACACGGCTTCCCGCCTCGGTATCACCGCAAGCGCCGTCGATGATGCGCTGTACAGCGCGTTCGGCCAGCGGATCGTGTCGACGATCTTCACCGACACGAACCAGTATCGCGTCATCCTCGAAGCGCAGCCGGGCCTCGCGACCAATGCCGCAGGGATCGGCAAGCTGAACCTGATCTCGAGCAGCGGACAGCCGACGCCGCTGTCCGCGTTCGCGACGATCACCGAGCAGCTTGCCCCGCTGCAGTACACGCACGTCGGCCAGTACCCGGCCAGCACGCTGAACTTCGACACGGCGCCGGGCGTTGCACTCGGACAGGCCGTCGACGCGATCCGCAAGGCGGCCGCGGACATCGCGCTGCCGCCGACGATCACGATGACGTTCCTCGGCGCGTCGGGCGCCTACGAGAAGTCGCTCGCCAACGAGCTCTGGCTGATCCTCGCGGCGGTCGTCTGCGTCTACATCGTGCTCGGCGTGCTGTACGAGAGCTACGTGCATCCGCTGACGATCCTGTCGACGCTGCCGTCGGCGGGGGTTGGCGCGCTGCTCGCGCTGATCGTCACCGGCAACGATCTCGGCGTGATCGGCATCATCGGCATCATCCTCCTGATCGGCATCGTCAAGAAGAACGCGATCATGATGATCGACTTCGCCATCGACGCCGAGCGCATGCAGAACAAGAGCGCGCGCGAGGCGATCCACCAGGCGGCGCTGCTCCGGCTGCGGCCGATCCTGATGACGACTCTCGCGGCGCTGTTTGCCGCCGTCCCGCTGATGCTGAGCTGGGGCGTCGGCGCGGAACTGCGGCGGCCGCTCGGCCTCGCGATCTTCGGCGGCCTGATCGTCAGCCAGTTGCTGACGCTCTTCACCACGCCGGTGATCTACCTCGCGTTCGATCGCCTCGGTGGTGGCACCACGCGCTTGGCACTTCCCGACGACGCCGATCCGTCGTCCACCGACGAGGCGAGGAGCGCGACATGAACTCGCCAGTGCACGCCACGGGCGAACGCCGAAGTTCTGCGCGCGAAGGTTGCCGATGAACCTGTCGCGGCCCTTCGTCGTCCGGCCGATCGGCACCGTGCTGCTGACGGCCGGTGTCGCGCTCGCGGGCATCGCGGGATTCTTCGCACTGCCCGTCGCGTCGCTGCCGCAGATCGACTTGCCGGTGATCTCGGTCAACGCCAGCATCCCCGGTGCGAGCCCCGAAACGATGGCGACGAGCGTGGCGACGCCGCTCGAGCGTTATCTCGGCACGATCGCGGGCGTCAACGAGATCACGTCGGTGAGTTCCGTGGGCGCGACCCGCGTGACGTTGCAGTTCGACCTCCGCCGTGACATCGACGGCGCCGCGCGCGACGTGCAGGCGGCAATCAGCGCGTCGCGGATCGACCTGCCGGCCACGCTCAGAGCCAACCCGACCTATCGGAAAGTGAATCCGTCCGCCGCGCCGGTGATGATCCTCGCGTTGACGTCGAAGACGAAGACGCCCGGCCAGATCTACGACGAGGCCTCGAACATCCTCAACCAGCAATTGCTGCAGATCGAGGGTGTGGGCGACGTGCAGATCGGCGGCGGCTCGCTGCCGGCGGTTCGGATCGAGCTGAAGCCGTTCGCGCTCAACCAGTACGGCATCAGCACCGAGGACGTCCGCGCGGCGATCCAGGCGAGCAATGCGACGCGGCCCAAGGGTGTCGTCCAGGGCAACGGCCAGCGACTGCAGATCTACACGCAGACGCCGGGATTGCACGCCAGCGATTACGCGCCGATGGTCGTTGCGTGGCGCAACGGTGCCGCCGTGCGGCTGCAGGACGTCGCCAACGTGATCGACGGCGTCGAGGACACGCGAACGCTGGGACTCTACAACGGCGAGAAGGCCATCATCGTGCTGATCCGCAGCCAGCCGGCGGCCAACGTCATCGAAACGGTCGACGCGGTGCGCGCGCTGCTGCCCGCACTGCAGGCCGAGCTGCCCGCGGACGTCGACCTCCACGTTGCGTCGGATCGCACGCATTCGATCCGTGCGTCGCTGCACGAGATCGAGATCACGCTCATCGTCGCCGTGCTGCTCGTCGTGCTCGTCGTCAGCGCGTTCCTGCGCAGCGTGCGCGCGACGCTGGTGCCGGCGGTCGCGACCGTCACGGCGCTGCTCGGGACGTTCGGTGTCATGTACCTGCTCGGCTTCAGTCTCGACAACCTGAGCCTGATGGCCTTGACCGTGGCCACCGGATTCGTCGTCGACGACGCGATCGTCGTGCTCGAGAACACGAGCCGCCACATCGAGGCCGGCATGACGCGGATGAAGGCAGCGCTGCTCGGCGCCCGCGAAGTCGGCTTCACCGTCGTGTCGATCAGCCTGTCGCTCGTCGCTGTGTTCATTCCGCTGCTGTTCATGGCGGGGCTGCAGGGACGCTTGTTCCGCGAGTTCGCCGTGACACTGTCGGTGGCGGTGCTGATCTCGCTCGTCGTGTCGCTGACGACCACGCCGATGATGTGCGCGTGGCTGCTGAAGCCCGGCGGTGCGAACGAGAAGCACCCGGGCTGGTTCGCGCGCACCGCCGAGCGCGGCTACGACTGGGTCCTGGGGCGCTACGAGCAGAGCCTCGACTGGGCGCTCGCGAGCAAGGCAATGGTGATGCTTATCCTGCTCGCTGTCGTCGCGCTGAACGCATACCTGTTCGTCGTCGTGCCGAAGAGCCTGTTCCCGCAGCAGGACACCGGGCAGCTCGCCGGAGGTCTTTCCGCCGACCAGAGCATCTCGACGAAGGCGATGGGCGACAAGCTGCGCCAGGTGATCGACATCGTGCGGCGCGATCCGGCCGTGCAGTCGGTCGTCGGCTTCATCGGCGGAGCGCGCGCGGGCGGCGGCTTCATGTTCGTCGAGTTGAAGCCCGTCGCCGAGCGCACCGAGCACGGCATGGCGGTGATTGCGCGGCTGCGGCCGCAGCTTGCGAACATCACGGGACTGCGCATCTTCCTGTCGCCGGTACAGGACGTTCGCGCAGGTGGCCGGGCGAGCAACTCGACGTACCAGTACACGCTCAAAGGCGAGAACAGCGCCGACCTGCGCGAATGGTCGCGCAAGCTGATGGACGAGCTCAAGACGCATCCCGAGCTGACGGACATCGACAGCGACCAGCAGGAGAACGGTGTCGAGACCAACGTGCGCGTCGACCCGACGGCGGCCGCGCGGCTCGGCATCCGCGCCAATGCCGTCGATGCGTCGCTGTACGACGCGTTCGGCCAGCGGCAGGTGGCGACGATCTACACCGAGCTCAACCAGTATCACGTCGTCATGGAATGGGCCCCCGAATACACGCAGAGCCCGAACGCGCTCGCCGACGTGTACGTGCCGGGGACGTCGCTCGTAAACAACGGCGGGCGCGTCGTCGCGACCGAGCGTGCCGCGACGACGAGTTCGACGTCCACACAGGATTCGGCGAGCACGACGCAGGTTGTGTTGCCGGTCTCGCCGAACCCGGCGCTGCGCAACGCGTCGAGCGGCAACGTGCTCAGCAATACGCCGGCGAGCCTCGTTCCGCTCGCGGCGATCGCGACGTTCATCGAGCAGCCCACGGCGACGTCCGTCAACCACCAGGACACCGAGCTCGCGACCACACTCACGTTCAACCTTGCCGAGGGGTCGACGCTCGACGATGCACGAGCGGCGATCACGCAGGCGGAAGCGGACATCGGCATGCCGACGCGCGTGCGCGGCGGCTTCGCCGGTACGGCATTGCTCGCACAGCAGTCGAGCGCTCAGCAATGGGTGCTGATCGCCGCGGCGCTGATCGTCATCTACATCGTGCTCGGCGTGCTGTACGAGAGTCTCGTGCACCCGGTGACGGTGCTGTCGACGCTGCCGTCGGCGGGTGTCGGCGCCGTGCTGGCGCTGCTGCTGTTCCGCATGGATTTCACGCTGATCGCGCTGATCGGCGTGTTTCTGCTGATCGGCATCGTCAAGAAGAATGCGATCCTGATCATCGACTTCGCGCTCGAGGCGGAGCGCGCGCGCGGCCTGACGCCGTTCGACGCCGTCCGCGAAGCGTGCCTGCTGCGGTTTCGCCCGATCCTGATGACGACGCTGGCCGCAGCACTTGGCGCGCTACCGCTGGCGATCGGGTTCGGGGAAGGATCGGAGCTTCGCCGTCCGCTGGGAGTTGCGATCATCGGCGGCCTCGTCGCCAGCCAGTTGCTGACGCTGCTCACCACGCCGGTCGTCTACCTGCTGCTCGACAAGCTGCGCCGGCGGGGCGCGGACGAGCGGCACTTGAGCCACGGCGACGTCGCGTCGCAGCGGTTCAACGAGGCCGCCGCATGAGCGCGCGCCGCGCGGCCTTGCTGCCGCTGCTCGCGGCGACGCTGGGCCTGCTATCGGCCTGCACGGTCGGCCCGGCGTATCAGCGACCGGATGCCGCGGTACCGACGACGTTCAAGGAAGCGCCGCCGGCAGGTGACTCGACGTGGTTCCCGGCCGCGCCCGCCGATGCGCTCGATCGTGGGCCGTGGTGGGAGCTGTTCCACGACCCCGTGCTGTCGTCGCTCGCGAGCCAGGTCGAGGTGACGAATCAGAATGTAGCGGCCGCCGTCGCCTCGTACGCGCAGGCGCAGGCGCTCGTCAGCCAGCAGCGGGCCGCGTTGTTCCCGGGCATCGGTCTCGACGCGGGCGCGACCCGCAACGGCGGCCAGGGCGCGGTGGCAAGCGGCAGCAACCTGCGGCTTGGCTTCACGGCGAGCTGGGAGCCGGACATCTGGGGCCAGTTGCGCCTGGCGGTGACCGGGGCGCAGGCGAGTGCAGAGGCGAGTGCGGCGAATCTCGCCGCTGCGACACTGTCGGCACAGGCGGCGCTTGCCACCAACTATTTTGCATTGCGTGAAGCCGACAACGAGATCGCGCTGCTGACCAATGCGGTGACCGCGTACGAGCGCGCGCGGCAGATCGCGCAGAACCAGTACGACGCCGGCATCGCGCAGCGCACCGACCTGTTGCAGGCGCAGACGCAGCTCGAGACGACCCGCGCGGATCTGTCCGCGGCCGTCGGACAGCGCGCACGGCTCGAGCACGCGATTGCGCTGCTCGTCGGCAAGGCGCCGGCCGAGTTTGGCATTGCCGTGGCACCCTGGGACTCGCGCGTTCCCGGCGTGCCGCTCGTCGTGCCGTCCGCGCTCTTGCAGCGGCGTCCCGATATCGCAGCAGCGGAGCGGGCCGTGGCCGCTGCGAATGCGCAGATAGGCATCCAGCGCGCGGCGTATTTCCCGAACATCGGGCTGACGGCATCGTATGGCACCGCCGGCGGATCGCTGCTGTCGCTGTTCAGGACGTCGGGGAACGTTTGGTCGCTGGGCCTGACGCTGGCACAGACGATCTTCGACGCGGGTGCCATCGCGGCAAAGGTCGAAGGCGCACAGGCGGCGCGCGACGTGGCGATCGCCAATTACCGGCAGACGGTGCTGACGGCCTTTGTCGCCGTCGAGGACCAGCTGGCGACGATCCGCTCGCTTGCCGAGCAGGATGGTCAGCGGCGCGCGGCATCCGCCGATGCCGACCGCACCGAGCAACTGACGCTGAACCAGTTCCTGCAGGGGCAGGTGCCGTACACGACGGTCATCGTTGCCCAGGTGATTGCGCTGAACGCGCGTCAGACGCTGTCGCAGTTGATGTCGAGCCAGCAGGCGGCGGCGGTTGCACTGATCCAGGCACTGGGCGGCGGATGGCACGCGCCGGACGCACCGGCTACCGCGGCGGCGAAGTAGTCGTGAACGCCAGCATGCTGCTGCGAACGGTTACTTGGCCGGGGATGGCAGCGGTAAAAAAGATTGAAAACCGCTTGTAAAGCCTAGGGTTGCACCCTATCATTAGCACTCGCGTTGGCTGAGTGCTAACAAAGCCGGGGGGAGCGGTTCCTTAGCCGTTCCGATGCCCGTGGCAATCGCCGACCATCGCGTCCCAACTCGTTGTATCCAGACGATTAAATTTCAGGAGTGAGCACTGACATGAAGCTTCGTCCTTTGCACGACCGCATTATCGTCAAGCGCCTCGAAGAGGAGCGTAAATCGGCCGGCGGAATCGTAATTCCGGATACGGCCGCCGAAAAGCCTTCGATGGGGGAAGTGGTCTACGCGGGCCCCGGCAAGACCGACGACAACGGCAAGCTGGTGGCCATGGGCGTCAAGGCCGGCGACAAGGTCCTGTTCGGCAAGTACTCGGGCCAGGAATTCAAGCTCGAAGGCAAGGACCTGCTCCACATGCGTGAAGACGACATCATCGGCATCGTCGACTGAACCCTACCCCTTAAAGCACACGTACCAGGAGAATCAACATGGCAGCTAAAGACGTACGCTTCGGCGAAAACGTCCGGAACAGAATGGTGTCCGGCGTGAACGTTCTCGCCAACGCCGTCAAGATCACGTTGGGTCCGAAGGGCCGCAACGTCGTACTCGAGCGCAGCTTCGGCGCGCCGACGATCACCAAGGATGGTGTGTCGGTCGCGAAGGAAATCGAGCTCAAGGACAAGTTCGAGAACATGGGCGCGCAGATGGTGAAGGAAGTCGCGTCGAAGACGTCGGACGTCGCCGGTGACGGCACGACGACGGCCACGGTCCTCGCGCAGTCGATCATCGCCGAAGGCATGAAGTACGTCGCCGCCGGCATGAACCCGATGGACCTGAAGCGCGGCATCGACAAGGCGGTCGTCGCCGTCGTCGAGGAGCTGAAGAAGATCAGCAAGCCCTGCACGACCAGCAAGGAAATCGCGCAGGTCGGCGCCATCTCGGCCAACGCCGACGAGTCGATCGGCAAGACGATCGCCGAAGCGATGGACAAGGTCGGCAAGGAAGGCGTGATCACGGTCGAGGACGGCAAGGGCCTCGAGAACGAGCTCGACCTCGTCGAAGGCATGCAATTCGATCGCGGCTACATTTCCCCGTATTTCATCAACAACCCCGACAAGCAGGTCGCGGTTCTCGATGATCCGTACATCCTGCTGCACGACAAGAAGATCTCGAACATCCGCGATCTGCTGCCGCTGCTCGAGCAGGTCGCGAAGGCTGGCCGGCCGCTGCTGATCGTTGCCGAGGATGTCGACGGCGAAGCGTTGGCGACGCTGGTCGTCAACAACATCCGCGGCATCCTGAAGACCGTGGCGGTCAAGGCGCCGGGGTTCGGCGATCGTCGCAAGGCGATGCTCGAAGACATCGCGATCCTGACCGGCGGCACGGTCATCGCGGAAGAGCTCGGTCTCAAGCTCGAGAATGCGACGCTGAAGGACCTCGGTCGCGCAAAGCGCATCGAAGTCGCGAAGGAAGACACGACGCTGATCGACGGTGCCGGCGAGAAGGCTTCGATCGAGGCGCGGGTGAAGAACATCCGCAAGCAGATCGAGGATGCGACGTCGGACTACGACAAGGAAAAGCTGCAGGAACGCGTGGCGAAGCTCGCCGGCGGGGTAGCGCTGATCAAGGTCGGCGCGGCAACCGAAGTCGAGATGAAGGAAAAGAAGGCTCGCGTCGAGGATGCACTGCACGCGACCCGCGCCGCTGTTGAGGAAGGGATCGTCGCGGGCGGCGGTGTTGCCTACCTGCGTGCGCGCTCGAACCTGAAGAACCTGAAGGGCGACAACGCCGACCAGGACGCCGGCATCAAGATCGTGCTGCGGGCGCTCGAGGAGCCGATGCGGCAGATCGTCAACAACGCTGGTGACGAGCCGTCCGTCGTCGTCAACAAGGTCGTCGAAGGCAAGGGCAACTACGGCTTCAACGCGCAGACGGGCGAGTATGGCGACCTGGTCGAGATGGGTGTCGTCGATCCGACGAAGGTGACGCGCTTTGCGCTGCAAAACGCGGCCTCGGTTGCCAGCCTGATGCTGACGACCGACGCGATGATTGCCGAGCTGCCGAAGGACGACAAGCCTTCGATGGGCGGTGGTGGTGGCGGCGGCATGGGCGGCATGGGCGACATGGACATGTAATTCGGCTCACGTCCGAAGCCCACGAAAGGCCCGCGAAGTTGCGGGCCTTTTCTTATTCCGCGCAAAGTTGCGCTCGCACGATGCGTTGCGCGAGACCATGCCACTTGGGCCTGCTCGCGCCGCTCCCTTCGCCGGCCATTCGCGAGGGCGGGACACCGAGACACCGTTGCTCCGATGCCACCGGCGCCGGCGTCCAAAGGGCCGCCACGGACGTTTTTGCGCGTTCGCTGCGCGATTTGCATTAGACTGACAGCGCTCGCGTGAAAGCCGGGGAAACTGCAACGCTTATGCTACAGTCATCACTCGCTGGCGTGGTGCCGACGCACCCGGTGCAATCGTGACGATGACATCGGGCCTGATCTTCGGCTTCGCCGTCCTGACGCTGGCGGCCGTCATCGTTGCGGGCCTGATGCGCCGCAGCCGGGAGGCGCCGGCCGGCGGCCGCGCCTCGATGGACGGCCCCACCGCCGTCGCACAATGGACTGAAGGCGAAACGACGCGGCTGTTGTCGTCGGCGGAGGTCCCGGGGT
Source organism: uncultured Pseudomonadota bacterium (assembly GCA_963709335.1). Classification (GTDB taxonomy): domain Bacteria; phylum Pseudomonadota; class Gammaproteobacteria; order Burkholderiales; family Casimicrobiaceae; genus VBCG01. The sequence goes on along the minus strand of CAVPWB010000014.1, from coordinate 712,836 downwards.
TGTACCTGCTGCGCCCGCGGTTCCTGTCGAAATCGGAAAACATCGTCTTTTTGCTGTTGAAGGCGGCTTTTCCGCGGCACGAGGTGTTTGCGCGCGTGCGGCTCGCGGACGTGCTGCAGGTCAAGATCGGCCCGCAGGGCATGGAGCGGTTGCGCGCGTTTCGCAAGATCGCGAACCAGCACGTCGGCTTCGTCGTATGCGACCGCGACATGACGATCGTCGCCATTGTCGATGCGAAGGAAGCCGATCAGATCATCGATCCGCGCGACCAGAAGCTCGAGACGATCAAGCAGCGCTGCCTGCAGGCGGCGCAGGTGAAATATATCTGCATCTACCCGCCGCAACTTCCGCGCTACCGCGAGCTGCGCGAACAGATCCTCGGGCCTGCCGGCGACCTGATCTAGGCCCGCGCCGGACCTTGCAGGTTTGCACGCCGTGCAGCGCGGACCGTAAGGATCCGCGTCCCGCGAGCGACCCCTGACGATGGACATCTCGACGCTCCGAATCGTCGCCTTCGCCGCCGCGTGCGCGACGGCGTTTCCCGCGCAGGCGCTCCAGTCGTGCCGGGCGGCGAGCGGCCCGCAAGCGCTTCCGCTCGTCGAGCTTTACACGTCGGAGGGCTGCGACAGCTGTCCGCCGGCCGATCGCTGGCTCGCCAAGCAGTTTCCGGCAGCGGCCACCGACGCTCGCGCGCTGGCGCTCGCGTTTCATGTCGACTACTGGGATCGGCTGGGCTGGGCCGACCGGTTCGCGAGCCCGGCTTACACGGAGCGTCAGTACGCGTCGATGCGCGCGAACGCGGCGACGTTTGTCTATACGCCGCAGGTGCTGTTGCAGGGCCACGACTTGCGCGGCTGGGCGGACGCGGACGCTGCGGTCCAGCGCGCCGCACGGGCGACCGCGCGTGCTTCGATCACGCTCGACGCGGCGCCGAGCGGCAATGCGGTCGCCGTAACCGTCGACGCCGCGATCACCGATGCCGCGGCGCGCGGCGATGTGCAACTCCTTGTCGCGTATGCCGACAGCGGGCTGCAATCGGACGTCGGAGCTGGCGAGAATCGCGGCAAACGCCTCTCTCACGACCACGTTGTTCGCGCGCTGAAGTCGGCGGAGGGCGCCGACGCCAACGGCCGTATCCACGCGACGTTCCGATTCGAGCGCCCGCGAGAGGCCGGTGTCGCGCCGACGCTGGTTGCGTTCGTGCAGCGCCGCTCGACCGGGGACATCTTGCAGGCGGTCGGGGTGCCGCTCGCCGGTTGCGGCGGCTGACGGACGGATGCTGCGGCGCGTCGCCCGCTGCTTGAGCGCCGGCGCCGTTTGCGCCTAAGATCGCAGGTCCCGACTCCGGCCGCCCTGCTTGCGAATTCTCGTTGCCGAAGACGACGCGTTGCTGGGCGACGCGATCGCCGCGCACCTGCGCCAAGGCGCCCATGCGGTCGACTGGGTGCGCGACGGCATGGCCGCCGACGCGGCCCTGCGCTCCGAATCGTTCAAGCTCGTCGTCCTCGACCTCGGCCTGCCGAGGGTCTCGGGCCGCGAAGTGCTGTCGCGGCTTCGCCATCGCGGATCGTCGACGCCGGTGTTGATCATCACCGCGGCCGATGCGATCGCCGACCGTGTCGCTGGATTGGACGCCGGTGCCGACGACTATCTGGTGAAGCCGTTCGAGCTCGCCGAGCTCGAGGCGCGCGTTCGCGCACTGATCCGCCGCAGTCACGGTCACGACCGCAACGTCCTGGTCCACGGTGCGCTCGCGTTCGACAGCGCTGCGCGTTCGGTATCCGTGGACGGCGCCGTGCTCGACCTCTCGGCGCGCGAGCTCGCGATGCTCGAGCTCTTGTTGCTGCGATCGGGGCGCGTGATCAGCAAGGAGCAGTTCGTCGAGCACCTGTGCGGCTTCGACTGCGACGTCACGGCGAATGCGATCGAAGTCTACGTCCATCGACTGCGCCGCAAGCTCGACCCGGTGGGCTTCCATGTGCAGACGGTGCGCGGACTCGGCTACTTCGTCGCGAAGCCTGCGGTCGCTTAAGGCGCTATCGTGTTCACGCTGTTCAAGTATCTCGTCTGGCTCGTCGTCGCGCTGATGTGCCTGATGCTGGCGACGATCAGCATGAGCGAGTTCCTCGTGGAGAGCGCCATCGACGCGCCGTACGACGAGAAGCTGACCGACTACGTGCGCGTGCTCGCGAGTAGTGTCGAAGCGGATGGCGACGGCCTGCGCATCCGTGCCGCAGGCATGCAGGTGCTGCGATCCGATCGCCTTGACCGGCTCTACTTCACCGTGCGCGATGCCGCCGGCAACGTCATCGCCGGCGAGACCCAGCTGACCGCCGTCGCAGGCGTGCTGCGCGCCGGCATGCCGATGCTGCAGAACGGCAACGTCGGTGAAGAGCCCGTGCGCGTGGCGGCGCTGCAGATCGTCGATCCCCGCAACGTCGCCGCCAACCTGACCGTCGAAGTCGCCGAAACGCTCAACAAGCGCAAGGCGCTGACCGAGGCGATGCGGACGCAGGCGGTTGCGCTGCCGCAGGTGCTCGTGCTCGTCGTCGCGATCCTGCTGATCGTCTACGGCTACACGTACGTGCTGCGCCCCATGCAGCAATTGCGGGCGCTGATCGACAACCGCGGCTCCAACGATCTCTCGCCGCTCGACCCCGATTCCGCGCCGCATGACCTGCGGCCGCTGATCGAGTCGATCAACGGCCTGATGGACCGGCTCGCGTTGAGCGTCGCCGCGCAGCGCCGTTTCATCGCGGACGCCGCACACCAGCTGCGCACGCCGCTTGCCGGCATCAAATCGCAAACGGAGCGGGCGCTCGTCGAGCGCGATCCGGCTGCCGTACGGGCGGCGCTGCGCCAGCTCGCCGCCGGAACCGAGCACGCTACCGAGCTCGCCAACCGGCTGCTTACGCTCGCCCGCGCGGGCACGCCGCTGACGGCGCCGCCGACCGACGTCGACCTGATGGGGGTGGTGCGCGACACGATCGCCGAACATCTGCCGCAGGCGCTCGAGCGTCGCCACGACCTCGGCTATGAAGGTCCGCCGCCGGACATGCGCTGCATCGTCCGCGGCGATGCGTTGCTGCTGCGCGAAATGCTGTCGAATCTCGTCGACAACGCGCTGCGCTACTCGCCTCACGGGGGCGCGATCACGGTCTCGATCGACCGCGACGGCAGCACCGGCTCCTACACGCTGGCCGTATCGGACACGGGCCCCGGCATTCCGGCCGACGAGCGCGAGCGCGTCTTCGAGCCTTTTTACAGGTGCGCAGACGTGGTTGCACCGGGGACCGGGCTCGGCCTCGCGATCGTACGGACGATCGCGCTCGCCCACGGTGCGTCCGTATCGCTTGCGTCGGTCGCGGGCACGCAGGGCCTTCGCGTCGTCATCGGGTTCCCGGGCACGCTGTCGCTTGCCGCGTAAGGTTCCTGTAAGCCTCCGCGCCTAGCCTTCGCGGTCACGAGCGGAAGGCAGCGCTCGGACCGTTGCGCGTCCGTCACGGCGGACGCTTACAGGAGGAAACTGCATGGCTACCGTCGCCCCGCCGATTTCACACAAGCACGGATTCTCGCGCGATGAAACGCGCGTGATCTTCGCGTCGTCGCTCGGCACCGTGTTCGAGTGGTATGACTTCTACCTGTACGCGGTCCTCGCACCCTTCTTCGCCGCGGTGTTCTTCCCCTCGGGCAACGCGACTGCGGCGCTGCTGTCGGCGTTTGCGACGTACGCGGCCGGCTTCCTCGTGCGGCCGTTCGGCGCGCTGGTGTTCGGGCGGATCGGCGATCTCGTCGGGCGCAAGTACACGTTCCTCGTCACGATCCTGGTCATGGGCTTCTCGACGTTCGCCGTCGGCCTCTTGCCGACCTACGCGTCGATTGGCTGGGCGGCACCGATCCTGCTCGTCAGCCTCCGGCTGCTGCAAGGCCTGGCGCTCGGCGGCGAGTACGGCGGCGCGGCAACCTACGTCGCGGAGCACGCGGCCGAAGGCAAGCGCGGCTACGACACGGCATGGATCCAGACGACGGCAACGCTCGGCCTGTTCCTGGCACTGCTCGTCATCGGCCTGTGCCGCTTCACCGGCTGGCTGACACCCGCGCAGTTCGCCGACTGGGGCTGGCGGCTGCCGTTCCTCGTGTCCCTGGTGCTACTGATCTTCTCCGTGTACATCCGCCTCAAGCTGAACGAGTCGCCGGTGTTCCAGCGGATGAAGGCTGAAGGCAAGGGCTCGAAGGCGCCGCTGCGCGACAGCTTCCTCAAGTATCCGAACAACAAGTACGTGCTGCTCGCGCTGCTCGGCGCGACGATGGGCCAGGGCGTCGTCTGGTATACGGGACAGTTCTACGTGCTGTTCTTCCTGACGATCACGCTGAAAGTCGACGGCGTCACCGCCTACACGCTGATCGCCATTGCATTGCTGCTCGGCACGCCGTTCTTCATCTTCTTCGGGTGGCTGTCCGACAAGATCGGCCGGCTGAAGATCATCCTGGCGGGTTGCGTCATCGCGGCGCTCACCTATTTCCCGCTGTTCCAGGCGCTGACGCACTACGTCAATCCGGCGCTGGAGAAATTCCAGGCGGCGAACGTGATCACCGTGCAGGCGAAGGATTGCAACTTCCACATCTTCGTCGGTCCGTGGTCCAAGTTCTCCGATTGCGACAAGGCGAAGGACTACCTCACCAAATCGGGATTGTCGTTCACGTCGACGGATTTGCCGGTGGGGAGCGCCGACAACGTCATCACGAAGATCGGCAATACGGAGCTCAAGGGGTTCAACGACGCGGCCTACAAGAAAGCGCTTACCGACCTCGGCTACTCGCCGACGGCCGACAAGAACGCGATCAACTGGCCGATGACATTGCTGATCCTCTGGGTCATGCTGATCTACGTCACGATGGTGTACGGTCCGATCGCCGCGTACCTGGTCGAGCTGTTCCCGACGCGCATCCGGTACACGTCGATGTCACTGCCGTATCACATCGGCAACGGATGGTTCGGCGGGATGCTGCCGCTGCTGGCCACGGCGATGGTCGCTGCGAAGGGCGACATCTACTACGGCCTGTGGTATCCGATCATCGTCGCGCTGATCACCGCCGTCGTCGGTTTCCTGTTCCTCTACGAGACGAAGAACGTCGACCTGCACGCGGACGTCGTTCCCGGCTCGGCAGCCGCGAGAGGCGGCACTTAGTTGTCGATACTCATTTCGATTTCGACCCCGGCTCGCGCCGGGGTTTTTTTTGCTCCGAGCGCGCCGCTTGACCGGCCGCCAGTGGAAGCACACCATCGTTCATTGAACGTCGAATTCTCGACGACCGGATCGCAGATTCTGCGCGTTGGCAAACACCGGAGACGCGTCATGGCACAAGGATCCACGCTCGACTGGCAACGAATCGTTGCCGATCCACGATTCCAGGCGCTGCATCGCAAGAAGACCAGCTTCCTGTGGGGGCTGATGGTGTTTTCGATCGTTTACTATTTCCTGCTGCCGATCGGCGCGGCGTATTTCCAGGATATCTACAAGATCAAGGTGTGGGGCCCGGTCAACGTCGGCCTGCTGTTCGCGCTGTCGGAGTTCATCGTCGCGTGGGGCATCGCGTTCATCTACTCGCGTCGCGCCAATTCCGAATTCGACGCCATGGCGGGCGAGCTCATCCGCGATGCCGAGAAGATCGGGGGCCGCCAGTGAGGCGCAATCATCTGGCCGTGCTCGTCGTCGGTGCGGCGGCGGCTGCGGCAGTCGCGACACCGGCCCTTGCACAGGGCGCCGTGGCTGACAAATGGCGCTGGCTGACGTTCCTCGTCTTCGGCGTGATCATCGCCAGCACGATGTTCGTCACGTTCCTTGCGGCCAAGCGCGTGAAGAGCGCGGCCGATTTCTACACGGCGGGCGGCGGCGTATCCGGCCTGCAGAACGGCTGGGCGATCGCCGGCGACTATTTGTCAGCGGCGTCGTTTCTCGGCATAGCGGGACTGATCTCGCTCTACGGCTACGACGGTTTCATGTACTCGGTCGGCTGGCTCGTCGCGTACATCACGGTACTGCTGGTCATCGCGGAGCCGTGCCGCAACATCGGCAAGTACACGCTGGCGGATATCCTCGCCTATCGGAACAATCCGCGCGCGACGCGGATCGTCGGCGCGCTGTCGGTCATCACCGTGTCGACGTTCTACCTGACGGCGCAGATGGTCGGCGGTGGCGTGCTCGTGAAGACGCTGATCGGTATCGACTACGAGATTTCCGTGATCGTCGTCGGTGTGCTGATGCTCGGCTATGTGCTGTTCGGCGGAATGGTCGCCACGACATGGGTGCAGATCATCAAGGCGGTTCTGCTCGTCACGGCGTCGATCATCCTCGTCATGTTCGTGTGGGTGCCGTACGGCTTCAGCTTTCCGTCGTTCCTGAACGCAGTCGTCGGCGACGCCAAGGTGCAGGGACAAGTCGCACTGCTTCTCGGCGACGCATCGCGGACGATGACGCCCGAACAGCTCGGGCAACGCTTCCTCGAGCCGGGTCTCTACTTCAAGGCGCCGATCGACCAGATCTCGCTCGGCATGGCGCTCGTGTTCGGCACGGCGGGACTGCCGCACATTCTGATGCGCTTTTTCACGGTCCCGACGGCGAAGGAAGCGCGCAAGTCGGTGATCTGGGCGATGGCGATCATCGGCGGCTTCTATGTCGTGACGATCTTCCTCGGCATGGGTGCTGCGATCAACGTGGGGGCCGCCAACATCAAGCTCGTCGATGCCGGCGGCAACATGGCGGCACCGTTGCTCGCGCAGTACGTCGGTGGCGGCGCGGACTCGCTGCTCGGCAATCTGTTCCTCGCGTTCGTTGCTGCCGTGGCGTTTGCGACGATCGTCGCCGTGGTCGCCGGTCTCGTGCTTGCCGCGGCATCCGCGATCGCCCACGACCTGTACGTCGGGCGTCGTACGCAGCAACCAGGAGGTCACGCCGCAGGAGCAGGTGAAGGCGGCGCGCATCGCGACCGTGGCGGTCGGCGCGCTGGCGATCGGTATCGGCATCGCCGCCAAGGGCCAGAACGTTGCGCATCTCGTCGCGCTCGCGTTCGCCGTGGCGGCGTCGGCCAACTTCCCGTGCGTGCTGTTGACGTTGTACTGGCGACGCTGCAACACGGGCGGCATCGTGCTCGGCATGATCGTCGGCACGCTAACGGCGATCGGTCTCGTGCTGGTGTCGCCGAACATGACCTATCCGAAGGTCGTCAAGGCGACTGCGCAAGGGGTCGTAAACGCGGCGCCTGCGCGCGAGGCGAAGCTGGCGGCCGATCTCGCCGCCGCGTCCGACGACGCGACGAAGGCGAAGCTGCAAAAAGCGATCGATGGCGTTGCAAAAGACGTGGTGGTTGCCAAGGCCAACCTCGACAAGTTCAAGAACGACGAGACTTCGATCGTCGGCCTCGAGAAGCCGCTGTTCGAGTTGCGCAATCCGGGTCTCGTGTCGATACCGCTCGGTTTCCTCGCAGTGATACTCGGATCGCTGTTCTACCGCGACCGCCGCGCGAACGACATGTGGGACGAGCTTTATGCGCGGCAGAACACCGGAATTCTCGCGGCAAGGGCAGCGGCTCACTAGGGCAATGCTTACCACGGAAGTGGACGTCCGTTGAACAACGTGGCGCGCGTGCGTTTCTGGAGACTCCGAGCCTCCTGATCGATTCGACGCGCGAGTTCCTGCGCAGGCACGCGCCGTTCGACCGGATGCCGGACGACGCGTTCGCGTTCGCCATTCCTCGGATGAGGCTCGCATATTTCGCGAAGGATCGCGAGATACTGGTGCCTCGGCTCGGCGCGGCGACGCATTTGCACATCGTGCAACGCGGCGCCGTGGGGAGCCGCGTCGAGGATCCTCGCGTCGAACCCGAGCCGCCGCTGGGTCCGGGCGAGTGCTTTCCCGTAGGCGCGCTGTCGGCGGGCGGGCCGCCGACGAAGATCTATCACGCGCTGGAAGACACGTTTTGCTACCAGCTGCCACGCGACGACTTCCTCGAATTGCGGCGGCTTTCTCCGGAGTTCGAGCGCTTCTGTACGCATGCGGTCACCGAGACGCTTCAGCAATCGCTCGCGCAGCTGTCCGCGCACTACACGCAACGCGCGGCCGAGCAGCAATCGATTGCACGCCCGTTGTCGGGACTCGTGCGCCGCGAGCCCGTCACCTGTCCGGGTGACGAGCCGATCGCCACCGCGCTGGCGAAGATGAGCGAAGCCCGCGTACGCACGATCGTCGTCGTCGCGTCCCGCGGCGAGCCGATCGGCATGTTCACGCTGGTCGACCTGTTGCGGCGCGTAGTGCTCGCGGGCAAGCCGTTGACGACGCCGCTGGCCGACGTGATGTCCGTGCCCGTCGTCACGCTGCCTGCCGCGGCGACGGCCCACGAGGCGATGGAAGCGATGGCGGCGCGCGAGGTTCGGCAGATCGTCGTCGTCGATGGCAGCCGTCTCGTCGGTGTGGTCAACGAGCGCGACCTCTTCACGCTGACGCGCGTGTCGATGCGGCAGGTGCTCGATGGCCTGACCGAGGCGCATTCGATTGTCTCGCTCAAGCGCTGCGCGGATGATATCCGCAACCTCGCGCACAGTCTCCTCGCGCAAGGCGTGACCGCGGAACCGCTGACGCGCACGATCGCGGCGCTGAACGACGCGCTCGCGCGCCGCGCGATCGAGCTCGTGCTGACGCGGCATGCGGTCGGCCGTTCGGACTGGTGCTGGCTGGCACTCGGCAGCGAGGGTCGCAGCGAGCAGACGTTCGCGAGCGACCAGGACAATGCGCTGGTCTTCGTCCCGGATGGCGACGTCGCGTTGCATCGGGGCCGGCTGCTCGCGTTTGCGCACAGTGTCAACGACGCGTTCGCAGCGCTCGGCGTGCCGCTTTGCGAGGGCGGCGTCATGGCGGGGAACCTCGATTATTGCCTGACGCTCGACGAATGGAAGGAGCGGTTCCTTGGCTGGCTCACGGCGCCCACGCCGCAGGCACTGCTCGGCGCGAACATCGTGTTCGACTTCCGGCCGCTGTTCGGCCACGCAGCGCTTGCCGGCGAGCTGCGATCGTGGCTGTTCGGCTACACGACGGACAATGGGGTGTTCCTGCGGCTGATGACGCAGAACGCGCTCGAATCGGGCCCACCGCTCGGGCTGATCCGGACGTTCGCGACCGACGAGGATGCCGCGCATCGCGGAACGATCGACATCAAGACGCGCGGCACGCGCCTTTTTGTCGACGCGGCGCGCGTGTTCGCGCTCGCATTCGGCATTCACGAAACGAACACGGTCGCGCGGCTGCGTACGGCGGGCCGCGCACTGCGCGTCGAGAGCCGGCACGTCGAAGCGACGATCGAGGCGTTCCATTTCCTGCAATTGCTGCGCTTGCGCCTGCAGGACGACACGAACGTCGGCAAGGGTACCAATCGCCTGAAGCCGGACCTGCTGAACGAAGTCGACCAGCGGATGCTGAAGGAGTCCTTTCGCCAGGCTCGCAAGCTGCAGGAGCGGCTCGGACAGACGTACGGTTCCTGAAGGTCGACGCGCCCGCATGCAAATCCTTCCCCGCTCGATCGCCGCGCTATGGCGATCGCCGAAGGTCGACGGCGCCCTGCGCGAGCGGTTGTCGGCGTGGCAACGACTGCCGCGCGCCGACCTGTCGCTGCCGCATCGACACGCGCGCTATGTCGTCGTCGACGTGGAGACGACTGGTCTCGACATGCGCCGCGACCTGCCGATCGCGATCGGCGCGGTCGGTTTTCGCGACAACGCGATCACGTTCGGCGACGCCTATGAGGTCGTGCTGAAACAAAGCTCGGCGAGCGCCGATGCGAACATACTGATCCACGGCATCGGTGGGCAGATGCAGCTCGCCGGTCGCGATCCGGCGCTCGCGATGCTCGAGTTCGTCGAGTACGCGGGATCGTCGCCGCTCGTCGCGTTTCGCGCGGAGTTCGATCAGTCGATGCTGGTGCGCGCCGCGTGGACGTATCTCGGCGTCGCGCTCAGGCGTCCCATTCATCGATCTCGCGTTCCTGCTGCCCGCGCTGTTCCGGAACGCCGAGTGCAGCAGTCTCGACGACTGGCTCGCGCATTTCGGCCGCGAGGCTACCGCCCGGCACGACCCGGTCGCCGATGCGTACGAGACAGCTCAGCTGATGCTGATCGCGCTGGCCGCCGCGGATGCGGTCGGCATGGAGAGCGCGCAGAGCCTCCTCGCGATGCAGAAGGCGCAGCGATGGTTAGGGAAACGGTAGCGAGCCAAAGTTTCGCGCGCCGGTCGGTCTCCCGCTAAAGGCCGCTACGGAGCCGACGCGCACGAAACTTTCGTCCGTTTAATTCACGATCTGCTTCAGCGCGCCGGACTTGTACTTGGCGGCGATCTTGTCGAGCGGCACGGGCTTGATCTTCGACGCCATGCCTGCGCAGCCGAACTGCTGGTAGCGTTCCTTGCAGATGCCCTTCGCCGCAGCCATCGCCGGCTTCAGGTAGTCGCGCGGATCGAACTTCGACGGATTCTCGGCCATGTAGCGGCGAATCGCGCCCGTCATCGCCAGCCGGATATCGGTGTCGATGTTGACCTTGCGCACGCCGTGCTTGATGCCTTCCTGGATCTCCTCGACCGGCACGCCGTACGTCTCCTTCATGTCGCCGCCGAATTCCCGGATTTCCGCCAGCAGATCCTGCGGCACCGACGAGCTGCCATGCATGACGAGGTGCGTGTTCGGGATGCGCCGATGGATTGCCTTGATCCGGTCGATCGCGAGGATGTCGCCGGTCGGCTTGCGCGAGAACTTGTATGCGCCATGCGACGTGCCGATCGCGATCGCCAGCGCGTCGAGCTGCGTCGCGTCGACGAAGTCGGCGGCCTGGTCGGGATCGGTCAGCAGCATCTCGCGCGTCATCGTGCCGTCGGCGCCGTGGCCGTCTTCCTTGTCGCCGCGCATCGTCTCGAGCGAGCCGAGGCAGCCGAGCTCGCCCTCGACGGTGACGCCGATCGCGTGCGCCATGTCGACGACGCTCCGGGTCACGTTCTTGTTGTACTCGTAGTCGGCGATCGACTTGCCGTCTTCCTGCAGCGATCCGTCCATCATCACCGACGAGAAGCCGAGGCGCATCGCACCCAGGCACACGGCGGGCGACTGCCCGTGGTCCTGGTGCATGACGACCGGAATGTCCGGATACGACTCGACGGCGGCTTCGATCAGGTGACGCAGGAATGCTTCGCCGGCGTATTTGCGCGCGCCGGCCGACGCCTGCATGATCACCGGGCTGTCGGTCTCCGCCGCGGCGGCCATGATCGCCTGGACCTGCTCGAGATTGTTGACGTTGAACGCGGGCAATCCGTAGCCGTTCTCGGCCGCGTGGTCGAGCAACTGGCGCATCGAAACGAGGGGCATTCCTTCTCCTGCGAATGGACTGGTCAGGCCACGATTTTAGCTTGCCTCGGCATGGCGTCGCCGGCATGTCAGCAACACCTCGTCGCCGTCGCGTTTCCACCAGTCCTGCGCGGAGAAGATTTCGACTTCGTGCATGCCGCGATAGCCGGCGGCGTCCATCCAGCCGCGGATGAGCGGCAGGTCGATGACGCCGTCGCCCATCATCCCGCGGTCGTTCAGCAGGTCGCGCGTAGGGACCAGCCAGTCGCAGATGTGATAAGCGAACAATCGGTTGCGCTCGCCGGCACGAATGATCTCGGCCCGTAGCAGCGGATCCCACCACACGTGATAGACGTCAACGGCGAGGCCGAGGCCATCGGTGCCATCGGGGGCCAACTCGTCGCACAGCGCGTTTGCCTGCGCCATCGTGTTCACGCAGGCGCGGTCGGCGGCGTACATCGGATGCAGCGGCTCGATCGCGAGTGGCATGCCCGCGCCGTGCGCGTATTCGTACAGCGATCCCAGCCCGTCCCGCACCATTTCGCGCGCACCGGCGAGGTCGCGGGAGACGATCTGGCCGCCGCGATCCTTCGGCAGCCCACCGACGACGAGCACGAGGCACTGCGCGCCGAGCGTCAGCGCCTCGTCGACGGCACGGCGATTGTCGTCGTGCGCGGCGCGCCGGCCTTCGCGATCGGGCGCCGGAAACATGCCGCCGCGACAGAGCCCCGTCACGGTCAGGCCGGCGTCGCGAATTCGCCGCGCCGTGTCGTCCAGGCCCGCCGCGGCCACCTGGTCGCGCCAAGGTGATATGCCGCGTATGCCGTGCCGCGCAAGGGCTGCGATGGTGTCGGGCAGCGGCCACTGCGCGCGCACGGTGGCCGTGTTGATCGACAGCAGCGAAGGATCGGGCACGCTCATTGATGTACCCCCGCGCCTGCGGCTGCTGCCGCTGCGCTCATTCTCGGCCTCCTCGTGCGAACGGTGTCATCGGCAGCATCGGCGTGTCGGCCTCACTCATTCCGCGCGCCGTCGGGCCCTGCGGGCCTTGGCTTCGCCCGGCGTGCTCATTCTCGGCCTCCTCGTGCGAACGATGTCATCGGCAGCATCGGCGTGTCGGCCTCACTCATTCCGCGCGCCGTCGGGCCCTGCGGGCCTTGGCTTCGCCCGGCGTGCTCATTCTCGGCCTCCTCGTGCGAACGATGTCATCGGCAGCATCGGCGTGTCGGCCTTACTCGATGCCGTGAAGTGCGAGCAGCGTGCGCATCCGCGCGGCGGCAACGTCGGGATCGCGCAACAGCGCCGCCGCATCGGCGAGCCGGAAGAGCTCGGCGAGATGAACGATGCTGCGCGCACTCTGCTGGCCGTTGACCATCGTGAAATGCGCCTGGTGTCCGTTGAGCCACGCCATGAAGACCACGCCCGTCTTGTAGAACCGCGTCGGCGCGGCAAAGATGTGGCGCGACAACGGCACCGTCGGCGCGAGAATCGCGTCGAATCGCGCGCGGTCGCCATTCGCAAGCGCCGACAGCGCTGCGGACGCAGCAGGGGCGATCGCATCGAAGATGCCGAGCAGCGCGTCGGAGTGGCCGCTCGCATCGCCGCCGATCAGCGCGGCGAAATTGAAATCGTCGCCCGTGTACATGCGCACGCCGGACGGCAGTCGCGCACGCAGTGCAACCTCCTTCTGCGCATCGAGCAGCGAGATCTTGATGCCGTCCACCTTGCTCCGGTTCGCGGCGATGACACTCGCGCAGACGTCCATCGCACGCGCGTGATCGGGATCGCGTCCGCGCTCGTCGCGGCCGAGCCAGTAGCCGGCGAGCGCCGGGTCGAACATCTCGCCGAGCCAGTGCAGGATCACGGGTTGCCCGACATTCGCCAGCACGCGCGAATAGACGTGCACGTAGTCGTCGGCCGACCGGGCGCACGCCGCCAGTGCGCGACTGGCCATCAGGATCACGCGTCCGCCGGCGCGCTCGATCGCCGCGCACTGCGCGGCGTACGCATCGACGATGCGATCGATGGACCCCGCAGCGTCCGGCTTTACGTCATCGGTGCCGGCGCCGGAGAACACGACGGCGCCCTCGACGTGGCGCGCTTCGGCAACGGTGCGGCGGATGAGCTCGAGCGACGTCGGCCAGTCGAGCCCCATGCCCCGCTGCGCAGTATCCATCGCTTCGGCGACGCCGAGGCCCTCTGCCCACAGGTAGCGGCGGTACGCGAGCGTCGCATCCCAGTCGACAGCCGCTGCGAGCCACGGGTCGACGTTCGCGCGCGGATCGGCGACGACGTGCACGGCGGCGAACGCGATGCGATTCCACCGTGGTCGCGGGCGCGGCGCTGCGGCAAGCGTGTTGCCAGTCAGCGTGTAGCCGGCGAGCGTGCCGTCAGCGGTCGGCAACTTGAGCGTGCGCATGGCCGGCGTCAGCCCTCGAGCGGCGGAACGTCGAGCATCCGGCGCTCGGCCCAGCTCCGCAAGCCGAGTTCGGCGAGCTGCACACCCTTGGCGCCTTCCAGGAGATTCCAGCGGAACGTGCCGCCTTCGACGACGTGGCGCAGGAAGAGCTCCCATTCGGCCTTGAACGCGTTGTCGTACACGCGATTGGTCGGCATCTTCTGCCAGGTGTTGTAGAAGTCGATCGTCTGCGGAATGTCCGGATTCCACACGGGCTTGGGCGTTGCGGCGCGCGGCTGCAGGTAGCACTCGCTCAACCCCGCGACCGCGGATCCGAGCGTGCCATCGACATGGAACGTCGCGAGGTCGTCGCGCCGCACGCGCGTGCACCACGAGCTGTTGATCTGCGCGATGACGCCGTCGGCAAGCTCGAACGTCGCGTACGCCGCGTCGTCGGCCGTGGCGGCGTAGCGCTCGCCGCGCTCGTCGACGCGTGCCGGAATGTGGGTGGCGCCGATGCACATCACGCGCCTCACGCTGCCGAAGAGGTTGTCGAGCACGTAGCGCCAGTGGCACAGCATGTCGACGATGATGCCGCCGTCGTCCTCCTTGCGGTAGTTCCACGACGGACGTTGCGCTTCCTGCCAGTCACCCTCGAACACCCAGTAGCCGAACTCGCCGCGCACGGACAGGACGCGGCCGAAGAATCCGCTGTCGATCAGCGTTCGAAGCTTGGCGAGGCCCGGCAGCCACAGCTTGTCCTGGACCACGCCGTGGCGAACGCCCGCGCGCTCGGCGCGACGGTACAGATCGAGCGCGTCGGCGACGGTGGTCGCCACGGGCTTCTCGGTATAGATGTGCTTGCCGGCGTCGATCGCCTGCCGGATCAGCGATGCGCGCAGTCCCGTCGATGCCGAATCGAAATAGACGGTGTCGTCGCGATTGGCGAGCGCCGCATCGAGGTCGGTCGTCCAGCGCGCGACGCCATGGGCGCGCGCGAGCGCTTCGATCTTCGCCTTGTTGCGCCCGACGAGGATCGGGTCCGGCATGATGCGCCGGCCATCGGCGAGTGCTACACCTCCCTGCGCGCGGATCGCGTTGATCGAGCGGACGAGGTGCTGGTTGGTCCCCATCCGGCCGGTGACGCCGTTCATGATGATGCCGATGCGAATGTCGGTCATGGTGCGGGCTGTGCCTGAAGGTTTGTCGGCGGATCGTCGCCGGGTGCGGGTGCGACGGCCATCGGTGTCAACGATTCGACATCGGGCCATGTCGCCGATGCAAACCCGCGCGCACCGAGCGATGCGATTGCGATGCGGCCATCCTGGATCGCGAGGCGCACGTCGTCGCCTTGTGCGGCGTACAGATCCGGATGGCCGGCCAGAAACGTAAGCTGCTCGCGCACGCTCGCGTGCTGCCCCGCGAATCCGGCGGCGTAGTGATGGCCGTTGCGCTCGACGTGCGGAAGTCCGAGCAGCGCGGCGAGCGCCAGATCCTGCTGCACGGCGAGGCCCGGCTGCGCGGTAAGGTCTTCCCCGGTCATGAACGCGGGCGGCGACTCCTGCGCCGCATTCCAGCGCGTGCAGCGCGCAGCGTTCAGCACCGACTTGTAGACGCCCTTGCAATTCTTGCTCGACACACCCGCGTACCCGAGCGCGCGCGCCTGCGGGAAGGCATCGAGCGTCGCATCGGATTCGTCGATGATCAGCGGCATCCCGTCCAGCAATCCGTGCACGTCGGTGTCGAGCGCGATCGAGCGCGGAAACGGCTGCTCGATGTAGCGCAGCGCTTCGACAAGCCGGCCAAGCCGCTTCTCGGCGCGCAGCGCGGCAACGAATTCGGCGAGGGTCGCGGCATCCGGAAACTGCTCGTTGCCGTCGAGCGTCACGCGATATGCGCCCGCGGACTCGAGCACGGGTGCGATCGCCGCGAGCCGGGCGATGTCCGCCGCGACGTCGCCGCGGAGCTTCACCTTGAACCAGCGATTGCGGTAGCGTGCGATCACGGCAGCGAGCGAGACCGGCAAGCCGTCATCCGGATCAGTGGCCGGGTCCACGTCGTCGTCGGTCAGCGGGTCTGCCATGCCGACCGTGTGGCGCGCATCGATCGACGTCGGAGCAGCGAGCGTCGCGAGAAACGCATCGAAATCGAAGTGCGCGAGATCCGGCGTGAGGTCGGCCGCAAGTCCCGGCAGATTGAGCCAGAACGCCGTGCCGATCGACACGTCGCGCATCCGGCACAACGCATCGAGGATCGCGCGGTCCGCAAGGGCTGCGCCGTAGGACATCGTCAGCGGGTTGAGGCTTTCGCGCGCGCCGAGGTCCAGCAGCGCGCGATAGTGGAACGTCGCGTGGCCGAACGCGGTTCGCGGCGCCGAGTTCGCGCAATAGGCCGTGGCGGCCAGCGCGAGCGAGCGACGCAGATCGTCGATGTTCTCGCCGTTGGACCGCTCGGGCGATTTGTCGAACCACTTCGGAATCATCAGTTCCGCGGTCATGCCCTGCGCCTCGCGGCCGTCGGTCGCATGAATCGATGCGCGCACGAAGGCCTGCGGTGCCTCCGTCACCGTCGCCGTACCGAAGCGGAACGGCAGCCGCAGCGTGACGGGCCGCTCGTAGCACTCGATCGCGGTGACGGCGAATCGGGGTGCGCGGGACGATCGCTTGTTCATCGAAAGGCTTACGCGTCGAGCGTGCCCTGCGAGAAAAAGTGCTTGCGTATCCGCTGCGTCAGCGCGCCGAACACCGGGTCGCCCATCACGGTCAGCGACCGCGGACGGGGCAACGGAACGTCGTAAATCGCTGCGATCGATCCCGGCCGCTCGGTCATCACGAGCACGCGATCGGCGAGGAACACGGCTTCGGGGATGCTGTGCGTGATGAACAGCACCGTCTTGCGCGTTTCGGCCCAGATCCGCTGCAACTCGAGGTTCATCCGTTCGCGCGTCATCGCGTCGAGCGCGCCGAACGGCTCGTCCATCAGCAGCACCGCGGGGTCGTGCACGAGCGCGCGGCAGATCGACGCACGCTGCTGCATGCCGCCCGACAACTGCCACGGCAGCTTGCGCTCGAAGTCCTGCAGGCCGACCATGCCGAGCAGGGCGCGCGCCTTCGGCAGGTAGCGGTCGCGCGGAAGGCGGCGCATCTCGATCTGCAGCATCACGTTCGCGAGGACCGTCCGCCAGGCGAGCAGCACCGGACTCTGGAACACGAAGCCGACGTCGTCCGGCGGACCGCGAACGTCGCGACCGCTGACCGAGATGCGGCCGCGCGAAACCGGCAACAGGCCGCCGATCATCTTCAGCAGTGTGGACTTGCCGCATCCCGACGGACCGACGATCGCCATGAACTCGCCCTCGGCGATGTCGAACGACAGCGGCTTCAGCGATTCGACGTCGCCGTCGCGCGTGCGATAGGTCTTCGCGACGTCTTCGACCGTGATCAGCGGTCGCGCCGCCGCGCCGGCGCCCCGATGGGTTGCCGGGGCGGAGACGACGCCGGTGCTCGCGAAGCGTGACGAGGAGGCCAAGATGCTAGGCGCGATCCCGCGAGGAACTGGAATGTACAAACCAGTACATGAGAATTGCGAGCGGGCGAGCAACAACGCAGATTGGCCCCACAGTAGCTTCGCTAGGGCAGGAAATCGTTCGTGTAATAGTCGGTGGCCTTGCCAGCGCTTGCTTTCTCCAGCCCGCCGTACTCGACGAGCAGCGCGAGCGTCTCGTCCATGTTCTTCGCGCCTACGCGCAACGGCCGGTCATTCGGATTGTCGGGGCCCTTGTACAGCGACGCCGTGTTCTTCATGCCAACCAGTGCGGTCTCCTTGACGCCGGATTTGGGATTGGCCTTCAGCATCGCATCGACGGCGGCATCGGGATTTTTCGCCGCCTCCTCGAGCGATCGCGTCGTGGCGCGCATGAAGCGCTTGACGACATCGGGGTGCGCCTTCAGGTAATCCTTCTGCACGATGATGCCGCTCGATACCATGTTGACGCCGTAGTCGGCGAACCGGATCGGATAGATGTCCTTGTGCGTCGCATCCTGCAGCTTGATCGCCTGGTCCATCACGTAGCCGAGCAGCAAGTCCGCCTGGTTGTTCATCACGGCGTTGAGCTTCGTCTGCGCGTCGCCGGACACGGTCTTGAAGTCCGATTCCTTGAGGCCGGTCTTCTTCAGGAACAGCGGCCAGATCTGCGACATCGAGTCGCCGGGCGTCACGGCGACCGTCTTGCCCTTGATGTCCTCGGGCTTGCGGATGTTGCGATCGGCAAAGCCCATCGCCGACATCGGCGACGTCTGCAGTGCGACGCCGACGGCCGTGACCGGCGCACCCTTCGATGCCGCCTTGATCATCGTCGCAACGTCGGCGTACCCGAACGTCGCCGTCCCGGCTGCGACTGCCTGCACGGTCACGCCGGAGCCGCGGCCCTCCTGGATGTCGAGGTCGATCCCTTCCTGGTCGAAGTAGCCGCGTTCCTTGCCGAGGAAGAACGGCGCGTGCTCGCTGTAGACATACCAGTTGAGCAGGAGCACGACCTTTTCCTTGCCCTGCGCGAACGCGGGTAATGCAACGAGCGCCACCAGCGCCGCCGCGATGCATGTCAGTCGCTTGATCATTGCAGGTTCCTCCTTCGGGGTTTGATGCCGCGCGTGGAGCGGCGTTCGTTCAAGGATTGGACGTCGCGGTTCCTGTCGCGACTCATGCGGTCACGACGGCGTCGTGCCGCTGCGATGCGTGCCACGGGATCATCAGCCGCTCGACGACATCGACGGCGACGAACAGCACGACGCCGATCGCCGACAGTACGGTCAGCGCGGCGAACATCAGCGGCAGGTCGAAGTTGCCGTTCGCAATCTGCAGCAGGTAGCCGATCCCCGAGTTCGAGCCCACGAATTCACCGACGACGGCACCGACGACGGCCAGCGTGATCGACACTTTCAGGCCGGCAAAAATCGACGGCAGCGCGTGCGGAAGGCTGATTCGCAGGAACGTCGCAAGCCGGCTCGCCTTCATCGATCGCGCGAGATCGAGCATATCGGGGTCGACGGACTTGAACCCCATCACGGTCGAGACGACGATCGGAAAGAAGCCGAGCATGAAGGCGGCGATCACCTTCGGGATGATCCCGAATCCGAACCAGACGACGAACAGCGGGGCGATCGCGATTTTCGGCACGCTTTGCGAGAACACGAGCAGCGGGTAGACGAAGCTTTCGATGGTCCGCGAGTAGGCGATCATCAGCGCCATCGGTATTCCGAACGCGATCGACAGCGCAAAGCCGCCGAGTGTCGCGTACGTCGTCGGAATGCTCTCCTTCAACAGGCGCGGCCATTCGTTGACGAGCTGCTGAACGACCGACCACGGCGACGGAATCAGGTAAGGCGGAATGCGAAACAGCCGGATCGCGAGGTCCCACGCGACGAGCAGCAGTGCGACCAGCAGCACCGGCCGCACCCACGCCGACAGCAGCACGCGCTGCCAAGCGGCGCGCTTCATCGGGTGGGTCCTTGAGCTTCGGGCTCGCTGCGCATGGTGAGAAGGCTTGGTCGCCGGTTCGATGTAACCGGTTGGTTAATTATCGCGGCGCATGCCGGTCCCGTCAATCGGCGGCCGCGGCGACGGCGCGCGGAGCGTCGGTGCGCACGCATGTCGCGCCAGCGGCGTCAGGTCGCAGGTAGCCCAGCACAAGATCGGCCATGTGTGCAAGGCGCGCGGCATGCGATTGGGGTGTGGCGAGGTCGCGACCGAATACGGCCGACAGCGTGTGGTTATTGCCGAGATAGAAGTACGACAACGCGGCGATCGACACGTAAAGTTGAAGCGGGTCGACACCGCTTCGGAACACGCAGGCCTCGCGACCGCGGGCCAGCACGGTGCCGAGCGTTTCGATCAACGGCGAGTTCATCGCCAGCACGTGGCGCGAGCGCCGCAGGTGCTTGGCCGCGTGCAGGTTCTCGCTGTTCAAAAGCGACAGGAATTCGGGGTGCGCGACGTAGTAGTCCCAGGTGAAGCGGATCAACCGGCGGATGCCCTCGGCCGGCGGAGCGTCGAGCAGCGACAACTGCTTTTCGGCGTTGCGGATGCCGGCGTACGTGTTCTCCAGCACGGCGAGGAACAGCGCGTCCTTGCGGCCGAAGTAGTAGTACAGCATCCGCTTGTTCGTCTTGGCGCGCGCCGCAATGCGGTCGACGCGCGCGCCGCCAAGCCCGTGACGGGCGAACTCCTGCGTGGCTGCCGCGAGGATCGCCGCCTGCGTGCGTTCGCTGTCGCGGACGGTGCGGCGGCGCTGGCCGGGCGGTGAGCCGGCGGGGGAGGCTTTACGCATCGGCGCATTATTAACCGGGTGGTTAATCGAGTGCAATGCGGATAAGCGCAGTTAGGGCAACCGTGCCTCGGATATCAACCAGCAGCAGGCGTTCGGAGGTTTGGCCCCGGTTCCGACCCTGACGATCTGAGCGTTCGCCGCTCGCTTCAGCTCGCTTAACGTTCGCTGCGCTCACGTTAGCGAACGCCGAGATCGTAAGCGTCTACGACCTGTGGTCTCCGACTCTTACGATCTTCATCGTGTTGGTGCCGCCGGATTTGCCCATCGGTTCGCCGATCGTCAGCACGATCATGTCGCCGCGCTGGACGTGCGAGTGCGTGAGCAGCAAATCCTCCGCCGCGCGCAGCGCCTCGTCGCGGTCGGTGCTCTGCTTGAGGAACAGCGATGTGACGTTGCGCAGCAGCGCCATGCGCCGCTGCGTCTCCACCTTCGGCGTCAGCGCGAAGATCGGGCAGCCGCAGTTGTGCCGCGACATCCACAACGCCGTCGAGCCGGAATCCGTCAACGACGCGATGGCCTTGACCTTCAGGTGATAGGCGGTGAACAGCGTCGCCATCGCGATCGACTGGTCGATCCGCGTGAACGTGCGGTTCATGAAATCGCGGTCGAGTTGCACGGGGTCGGACTTCTCGGCTTCGACGCAGATCTGCGCCATCGTCTCGACCGTCTCGACCGGATAGCGGCCGGCGGCCGTCTCTGCCGACAGCATGACGGCGTCCGTGCCGTCGAGCACCGCGTTGGCGACGTCGGAAACCTCGGCGCGCGTCGGCACCGGGTTGTGGATCATCGACTCCATCATCTGCGTCGCGGTGATCGTCAGCTTGTTGTGCTCGCGCGCCGCGCGCAGCATCCGCTTCTGCAGCCCGGGAACCGCCGCATTGCCCACCTCGACGGCGAGGTCGCCGCGCGCGACCATGATTCCGTCGGACGCGTCGATGATCTCCTCGAGCGCCGGAATCGCTTCGGCGCGCTCGATCTTGGCGATCAGCATCGCGCGGCCGCCGGCAGCGCGCATCAACTGGCGCGCCATGTACATGTCTTCCTTGCTCTTGGGGAACGACACGGCCAGGTAATCGGCCTGCAGCTGCGCGGCCGTCTTGACGTCGTCCATGTCCTTCGTCGTCAGCGCCGGCGCGGACAGGCCACCACCCATGCGGTTGATGCCCTTGTTGTTCGACAGCATGCCGCCGAGGATCACGCGCGTCGTTATTCGCGGACCGTCGACGGACTCGACCTCGAGCTTGATCAGCCCGTCGTCGAGCAGCAGCATCGAGCCCGGGCCGACGTCCTGGACGAGCTCGCGATAGTCGAGGCCGACGCGCGTCGCATCGCCGCGCTCGCATTCGGCGTCGAGGATGAACGTGGCGCCGGGCACGAGCTCGATCTTGCCGTCGGCGAACCTGCCGATGCGAATCTTCGGACCCTGCAGGTCGGCCATGATCGCGACTTCGCGACCGAGTGCGCGCGCAACCTCGCGAACGAGCGTGGCAAGCTCCACGTGATCCTTCGCTGTGCCGTGCGAGAAATTCAGGCGCACGACGTCGACGCCGGCGGCCAGCATCCGGCGCAGCACATCGGGCTTGTTGCACGCGGGCCCCAGTGTGGCGACGATCTTCGTTGAGCGTGGCATGTTGGTCGAATGGCCTTTGCGCGATTCGGCGATCGATACGGACGCCGATCGGCGATGTTAAGGCAAATCGCCCGCGTCAGCGAGACGCTGCGGCAAAGCGCTCGTTCAGCGCGGCGACGGCTGGCAGCGTCTTGCCTTCGAGAAACTCCAGGAATGCGCCACCGCCCGTCGAGATGTACGAGATGCGGTCCGTGATGCCGAACGCACTGATCGCCGCCACGGTGTCGCCGCCCCCGGCAATCGAGAACGCCGGTGAGCCGGCGATTGCGGCGGCGATCGCGCGTGTGCCCGCCGAGAACGCGTCGAACTCGAAGACGCCCACGGGGCCATTCCACACGATCGTTCCGGCCTCGGCGATCGACCGTTCGAGCATCGCGATCGACCGCGGTCCGATGTCGAGGATCAGGTCGTCGTCGGCCACGTCGCCCGTCGCCTTGATCGTCGGCGTGGCGTCGGCAGCGAAGCGCTTCGCGCACACGACGTCGACGGGGATCGGAACCTTCCCCGGAAACGCTTCGAGGATCGCGCGCGCTTCACCGACCAGGTCGGGTTCGGCCAGCGACTTGCCGATGCGTCCGCCTGCGGCGAGCACGAACGTGTTCGCAATGCCGCCGCCGACGATCAGCGTGTCGACCTTGGCGGCCAGTGCACGCAGAATCGTCAGCTTCGTCGAGACCTTGGCGCCGGCGACGATGGCCACGAGCGGCCGCTGCGGTTTCTCGAGCGCGCGGCCGAGCGCGTCGAGCTCTGCGGCGAGCAGCGGGCCGGCGCAGGCCACCTGCGCGTAGCGGGCCAGCATGTGCGTCGTCGCTTCGGGACGATGCGCGGTGCCGAATGCATCGTTGCAATAGACGTCGAAAAGGAGCGCCATCTTCTGCGCGAGCGCGACGCTGTCCTTCTTTTCGCCGGGATTGACGCGGCAGTTCTCGAGCATCACCAGATCGCCCGCCATCAGCGTGCTGTGCCACGGGCCGCCGTCGACCCAGTCCCGGATCAGCCGTACCTCGCGGCCCATCAGCTCGCCGAGCCTGGCCGCGACAGGTGCCAGTGAATCAGCATCGGCCAGCGTGCCTTCGGTGGGGCGACCGAGGTGCGACGTCACCATCACTGCGGCGCCTCGCGTCAGCGCATCCTGGATTGCGGGCACCGATGCGCGGATCCGCGTGTCGTCGGTGATGCTTCCCGCGTCGTCCTGCGGCACGTTCAGGTCGGAGCGGATGAACACGCGCTTGCCGTGCACATCGACATCGGCGAGGCGCAGAAATCCCGAGGTTGTCATAGCAGCAATCCCATCATGTGGACGTCGTCGTAGTCGCCGTCGAGCTTCTTGCCGCGGATGCGCGTTCCCTCCAGCACGAATCCCACCTTGCGATAGAGCGCCGCCGCGCGGACGTTCCGCCCGTACACGGTGAGCTCGATACGCTCGAACGCCGCCGCGCGCGCTGCATCGATGGCCGTCCGGATGAGGCGCTCGCCGATTCCGCGACCGCGGTATGCCTGCAACAATCCCATGCCGAGGTGACCGACGTGCGCATAGACGGGGATCGTCTCGCGGCGGATGTCGCACCAGCCGACGACGCGGCCGGCATCATCGGCAACGAACTGCGGATTGCGCAGACGCACGTTGCGCGCGACGAACGCGGCCGCCTCGTCGATCGGAAATCCCTCGACGAACGCGAGAAACGACCGTTCGCGCATGACGAGGTCGGTGACATGCCGGAACTGCTCGATGTCGGCGAGCGCGATCGGCCTGATGACGACGTCGGCCACCGCAACCTGCGATCGGCCTAGCGCACCGCCATCCAGGCGGAGGTCACGTCGAGCATTCGGTTGCTGAATCCCCACTCGTTGTCGTACCAGCTCGAGACCTTGACGAGTCGCCCCGACACCTTGGTCAGCGTCGAATCGAACGTCGACGACGCCGGATCGTGGTTGAAATCGACGGACACGAGCGGCGCCGTGTTGTAGTTGAGGATGCCCTTCAGCGGGCCGCTGTCGGATGCGGCCTTCATGATGGCGTTCACCTCATCGACCGTCGTGTCGCGCGCTGCGATGAACGAGAGGTCGACGATCGAAACGTTGATCGTGGGCACGCGGATCGCATAGCCGTCGAGCTTGCCGTTGAGCTCGGGCAGCACGAGCCCGACGGCCGCGGCGGCACCGGTCTTCGTCGGGATCATGCTCATCGTCGCCGATCGCGCGCGCCGCAGGTCCTCGTGATAGACGTCCGTCAGCACCTGGTCGTTCGTGTACGCGTGCACGGTCGTCATCAGGCCGCTGACGACGCCGATCTTGTCGTGCAGCGGCTTCACCAGCGGGGCGAGGCAGTTCGTCGTGCACGACGCGTTGGAGATGACGGTATCCGACGCCTTGAGCCGATCGTGGTTGACGCCGTAGACAACGGTTGCGTCGACGTCCTTGCCACCCGGCGCGGAGATGATCACCTTGCGCGCGCCGCCCTTCAGGTGCGCCGACGCCTTCTCCTTCGTCGTGAAGAGCCCGGTGCATTCGAGCACGACGTCGACCCCGAGCGAGCCCCACGGCAACTGCGCGGGATCGCGCTGCGCGAACACGCGAATACGGTCGCCGTCGACGACCATCGAATCGCCGTCCACGGCAATCTTGCCCGGGAACTTGCCGTGCGCCGTGTCGTAACGCGTCAGGTGTGCATTCGTTTCAGGGCTGCCGAGGTCGTTGATCGCGACGATCGCGATGTCGTGCTTCTTGCCGTCCTCGTAATGCGCCCGCAGCACGTTGCGCCCGATGCGCCCGTAGCCGTTGATCGCAACCTTGATCGTCATCTCTAGTCTCCCAGTGCGTGCTGAATGGAATCGGATGGACCGGCCGATGCTGCCGCACCGGCGAAGCCCGGTTCGTGTCGGTCAGTGAACGATCGACCCGTGGGCCCCGGGTACCCGCGCTGTCGCCTCCAGCAGCGCGTCGAGGTCGGTGAACGCGTAGCCGGCTTCCACCAGCGGCATTCCGTCCCATTCGAACGGCTGCTCGACGAGCAACGTCGCACCGAGCCCTTCGTAGAATGCCCGCGCGCCCTTGTTGCCGGCGATCACCCACACGATGAGGCCGTGGGCGCCGTGCTCGCGCTGCGCGTCGGCAACCGCCGCGACCATGCGGCGCCCGACGCCGCCGCGCTGGAACTCGCGCCGCACGTACGCCGCCGACAGTTCGGCATCGACGTCGTAGCGAGGTTCCAGCAACATGTTCCCGGCCGAAAAACCGATGACGTCACCGTCGTTCTCGGCGACGAACACGCTCGTTGTGTTCTGGCCGGCGGACAGCACGCGCTGCCACAGCGCGGTGCTGTCGTCGATCTGCATGCCGTCGAGATACGCGTCCGGAATCAGGCCGCGGTACGTGAGGCGCCAGCAATCGATGCGCACGCGGGCGATGGCGGCCGCGTCGTCGACCGTCGCGCGGCGGATGCCGATCGTCATTGGACCGGACCCGTCGCCACCAAGTCGCGCACCGCTTGCGCGACATGTTCGACGGTAAAGCCGAAATGCTTGAACAGCGTCGGTGCCGGCGCGGACTCGCCATAGCGGTCGATGCCGACGACACCCGCGGTGGGATCGTCGACGGCGCCGACGTATTTGCGCCACCCGTCGGTCGTTCCGGCTTCTACGGCGAGCCTTGGAACGCCGTGCGGCAGCACTGCGCGGCGGTACGCGGCGTCCTGACGGTCGAACGCTGCCGTGCACGGCATGGACACGACGCGCACCGCGACGCCGTCCTGCGCGAGTGCTTCGCGCGCGCCGAGCGCCAGCGGCACCTCGGAGCCGGTCGCGATGATGACGGCGCGCCGCGCATCGCGGACGTCGCCGAAATCGGCGAGCACGTAGCCGCCGCGCGCGATGTCGGCAACGGCTGCCGGCTCGCGCTTCGCGAATGCGACGTTCTGCCGCGTGAACAGCAGCGCCGACGGTCCGTCGCTGCGCTCGAGCGCATGCGCCCACGCAACCGCCGTTTCGACCGTGTCGCACGGCCGCCAGACGTCGAGCTGCGGAATCAGGCGCAGGCTCGCGGCATGCTCGATCGATTGATGCGTCGGGCCGTCCTCGCCGAGTCCGATCGAATCGTGCGTGAACACGTAGATCGCGCGGAGCTTCATCAGTGCAGCCATCCGCACGGCGTTGCGCATGTAATCGGAAAAGGTCAGGAACGTGCCGACGTAAGGAATGAATCCGCCGTGCAAAGCGAGGCCGTTCGCGATCGCAGCCATGGCGAACTCGCGCACGCCGTAGTTGACGTAGTTGCCGGGCGTCTTCGCCGTCACCACCGTGCTACCCGACCAGTTCGTGAACACCGAGCCCGTGAGGTCGGCCGATCCGCCGATCATCTCCGGCAGCCGCGCTGCATACGCACCGATCGCCTGCTGCGATGCCTTCCGCGTGGCGATCGTCTCGCGCCTTCTGCGCTTGCGCGGCGACGAACTGCGCGGCGACGGCGGCGAAGTCGGCGGGGAGACGTCCTTCCATCCGGCGGATGAATTCCGCAGCGAGATCAGGAAACGCGGCGGTGTAGCTCGCGAAGCGGGTCGACCACGCCTGCTCGTCGGCGCTGCCGCGCGCCGCAGCGCTCCATGCATCGCGGATCGATTGCGGGATCGAGAACGGCGGATGGTTCCAGCCGAGCGCTGCGCGCGTGGCGGCAACCTCGCGCTCGCCGAGTGCGGCGCCATGCGTGTCGGCAGTGCCGGCCTTGTTCGGTGCGCCCTTGCCGATGATGGTCTTGCAGCAGATCAGCGTGGGGCGATCACGATCCGCCTTCGCGGCGGCGATTGACGCGCCGACTGCTTCGACGTCGTGGCCGTCCACATGCGCGAGCACATGCCAGCCATACGCTTCGAAGCGCTTCGGCGTGTCGTCGGTGAACCAGCCGGACGTCGGGCCATCGATCGAGATGCCGTTGTCGTCATACAGCACGATGAGCTTGCCGAGCCCGAGTGCGCCGGCGAGCGAGCACGCCTCGTGCGAGATGCCTTCCATCATGCAGCCATCGCCGGCGAACACGTACGTGTAGTGATCGACGATCGAGTGGCCTGGCCGGTTGAACGCCGCAGCGAGCAGCCGCTCGGCGAGCGCCATGCCCACACCGTTCGCGAGGCCCTGGCCCAGCGGGCCGGTCGTCGTTTCCACGCCGGGCGTGACGCCGACTTCCGGATGTCCGGGTGTGCGCGAGCCGAGCTGGCGGAAGCGCTGCAATTCGTCGATCGGCAGGTCATATCCGGACAGATGCAGCAGCGCGTATTGCAGCATCGACCCGTGCCCGTTCGACAGCATGAAACGGTCGCGATCGGCCCAGTGCGGATGCGCGGGGTTGTGGCGAAGATGACGCGTCCACAGCGCGACGGCGATTTCCGCCATTCCCATCGGCATGCCCGGATGGCCTGATTTCGCGGCCTCGACGGCATCCATCGCGAGCGCGCGGATCGCATTGGCGAGATCAGCGTCGCGCACGGACGTTGTCGGTTGTAGCGGGACGCCGGAATCGAGCATGGAAGGGGGTGCGCTACGGCAGATGATGTGCGGATGTGCGCGCCGGAGGGCGAAGCAGCGCGAAGGTCTTGAATTCAATGGCGTAAGCCCAACCATTGTGCCATAATTTCGCGTTTCGATTTCGCGCGAGCGCGCGGGAGCGGTATCGAGTACACGGACGGTCGAGCTGCGTAATCGCGGCCGATTTGTCAGGCCCAACACATAGGCAACGGTTGCTCCGGGATCCGGAAGACGCCCGAGCGGAAGCAGTTCCTGGAGGGTAACGCGATGGAAGGAATCCATCTGCTGGGCGAATGGTACGGTTGCCCGGCCGACGAACCTTTGCTGACGCAGGCGAGCGCGTTGCGGGACATGTGTCGCCAGGCCGTAGATGAATCCGGACTCACGATCGTCGGCGACAGCTTCTTTCAATTCGAGCCGCAGGGCGTCACCGGCACGGTGCTGCTCGCAGAATCGCATCTGGCGATCCACACCTGGCCCGAATCCGGATTCGTCACGGTCGACGTGTACGTCTGCAACTACACGACGGACAACACCGCAAAGGCTGAACGCGTGTTCGCCGCGCTCGAGGCGGCGCTGAAACCCAGCTACACGCGCTTCCAGGCAATCCAGCGCGGCGGCCGTGAAACGGATGCGCCGACGCTCGCCGAAACGCTACGCCGTCCGGAGCCCGCGCTGCACCACGCGCATGACGGCTGACAGCGTGCCGGGCGATCTTGTACCCGGCGTGATGACCGAGTACCTGACCCCCGAGTGGGGATTGTTCGTCCGGTCGCACGCGACGCTGGCCAAGTTCCGCTCGGCGCTGCAGGACGTCGAAGTTCACGACAGCGCGCCGTTCGGCAAGCTCTTCCGCCTCGACGGTCACTTCATGACGTCGGAGCGCGACGAGTTCTTCTATCACGAGAACCTCGTGCACATCGCGGCCCTCGCACATCCGGCGCCGGCGAGCGCGCTGATCGTCGGCGGCGGCGACGGCGGTTCGGCCGAAGAGCTGTTGAAGCATCCGTCACTGCGCACCGTGACGATCGCCGAAATCGATGCCGCGGTCATCGACATTTCCCGCGAGCACTTTGGTGCTGTCCATCACGGCGCGCTCGACGATCCGCGCGTGACGCTGCGGATTGGCGACGGGTTTCGATTCGTGCAGGAAACGCGCGACGAATACGACCTGGTCGTGCTGGACCTGACGGATCCCGGCGGACCGTCCACGGCGCTGTACACGCCGGCGTTCTATCGGGCATGCGCAAGTCGACTCACGCCTGCCGGCGCGATGACGATGCACGTCGGAAGCCCGATCGCGCACCCCGACCGTGTCCGCGAAACGATCGTCGAGCTGCGCGACGCGTTCGCGGTCGTCACGCCGTACCTGACTTCGATCCCGCTCTACGGCGGCCTGTGGATGATGGCCTGTTGCGCAGCATCGCTCGACCCGCGCCTGGAATCGGCCGACGCGGTCGACGCGCGCATCGCGAAGCGGCGCATCGAGAAGCTGCAATATCTCAACGGCGACACGTATCGGGCGGCGCTTGCACTGCCGAATTTCGTCCGCACGCTGCTCGCCTGACAGTCCCGGTCGCCCATCCGGTCAGCCGGAGGGTCAAAAACGTCAAACCCGTAGGCCGGAAGCGGACGCGATTCACAGCGTTCGTCGACTCGACAACCGATGGCGCTCCCCTGATCATCGAGACGTCATAGCAAGGGTGCCAGGAGGAAGCGGTTACAGGGCGTCGTTGCCCGCTTGAAGGGAAACCTCATGGCCCGCATCTACGGTTCGAGACCAGAGGTTCAACGCTGTTCAAGACGAAGGTGACGATCGATGACGCTCAAGCTATCCGACACGATGCACGACGCCGATTTCGTCGTAATCGACGGCGTCGTATTCGAGACCGCCTACGTGCGGATCCCCGACGAGTTCACCGTCGCCGACGACGTCGTTCTCGAGGCGACCCATGGCGAGACCGAGCTTGCCTTCACGCAGGCGGATTTCGAGGATGCCGAGCACGTTTCGGACGGCTTCTACCGCCTCGCGGACGGCCACATGCTGCGGTTCCTGACGACCGCGACCATTCACTGAAGTCTTTAACGCCGTCCAACGGCGTGACCTGGCGTAATCGGTAGGCGACCCGGGTTGACCGGGTGATTCGCATGCGCATATGCTCATGCGGCCATGCGCCGCCGTTCGCCTGCCATTCGTAAATACGCGGCCACTAGCGCAACGCGGGCGGACATGCCGCAGCACTTGGCGGCGGATTCGAAGCGTCGTGCGTTTCTCGTACAGGGCGCGGCCATCGCGGGTTCACTTGCCGCCGCAAGCGCCGCACGCCCGGCGAATGCTGCGGCCGACGCGCAGTCACCAGCAGATCCGCCGTGGACGCGGACGCTCGGCGCGCCGATCCTCGCGTCGCCCTACGGTGTTCCCTCCCGTTACGAGGCCGGCGTCGTGCGCCGGCAAAGCCCCGGGCTCACGCGTACGGCGCAGTCGTCCGTGTCGTTCACGCCGCTGCAGAGCCTGTTCGGCATCATCACGCCGTCGGGCCTGCATTACGAACGGCATCACGCCGGAGTGCCCGACGTCGTCCCTGATCAGCACCGACTGATGATCCACGGCCTCGTGCGGGCGCCGCGCCTGTACACGATCGACGACCTCGTCCGGTTTCCGTCGGTGTCGCGGATCCATTTCATCGAGTGCGGCGCCAATACCGGCATGGAATGGGCGAATGCCGCGGTGCCGACGGTTCAATACACGCACGGGATGCTCGGCTGCAGCGAATGGACGGGCGTTCCGCTTGCCGTACTGCTGGACGAGGCGGGTGTCGATCGCAAGCGCGCCCGCTTCGTACTGGCCGAAGGCGCCGACGGCGCGTCGCTGACGCGGACGATCCCGCTCGAGATGGCGCTCGATGACGTTCTCGTCGTTTACGGCCAGAACGGCGAGATGCTGCGCCCCGAGCAAGGCTATCCGCTGCGCCTGCTGGTTCCCGGCGTGCAGGGCGTGTCGAGCGTCAAGTGGCTGCGGCGGCTCGAAGTGGGCGACGCGCCGTGGAACACGCGCGAGGAGTCGCTGCACTATGTCGACCTGATGCCCGGCGGCATCCAGCGGCAGTACACGTGGATCCAGGAGGCGAAGAGCGTCATCACGTCTCCGTCCGGCGGACAGGTACTGCTCGATCGCGGCTATCACGAGATTCGCGGCCTCGCGTGGTCGGGTCGCGGCAAGGTGCGCCGTGTCGACGTGTCGACCGACGGCGGCCGCAACTGGCGCACCGCGAAGCTGCAAGGCCCGGTCCTGCCGAAGGCGCTGACGCGCTTTCGCATCGACTGGACGTGGACGGGCGGCCCCGCGCTGCTGCAGTCGCGCGTCATCGACGAAACCGGCTACGTGCAGCCGTCGATCCGCGAGTTGCGCGCCGTCCGGGGCACGCGATCGATCTATCACAACAACGCCATTCAAACGTGGCGCGTCGATCCTGCCGGTGACGTGACGAATGTGCAGACCGGCTAGCCTTCGCGTACTTGTCGCAGCCGCATGCATTGCTTCGTTCGCGCACGTCGCGCACGCGGAGGCGACGCTTCGCTACGGCTTCGGCAGGCCGGCGAGCGCAGCCGAGATCGCTGGCTGGGACCTCGACGTGCGGCCGGACGGTACCGGGCTGCCGGAAGGGCATGGCAGCGTCGCCGAAGGCCAGGCGATCTATGACGCGAAATGCGCGTCGTGCCACGGCACGTTCGGCGAGAGCACCGACTACATGGCGATCGCCGGCGGCGTGGGATCGCTGGCGTCGGACTCGCCGATGCGCACGACCGGCAGCAAGCTCAACTACGCGACCACGCTCTTCGACTACATCCGCCGCGCGATGCCGTTCAACGCGCCGAAGTCGTTGACGTCCGACGAGGTGTACGCGCTGACGGCCTATGTGCTCAACCTGAACGACATTCTGCCGGCCGATGCGGTGCTGGACCGCCGCTCGCTCGTCGCCGTGAGGATGCCGAATCGCGACGGCTTCACGACGCAGCACGGCTTCATGCGCGCGGACGGCCAGCCCGATACGCATGCGAAGGCGTGCATGACGAACTGCGCGGCGGAAGTGCAGCTGCTGTCGCAGATTCCCGAATACGCGCGCGATTCGCACGGCGACCTCACCCAGCAGACGAGTCGCACGCACGGCGATGCCCCGACCGGTGGTGCCGACGCGTCGGCCGCGGCGACGGCACCGGTCGCAGCCGAACTGGCGGCAAGTGCTGGATGCCTCGCGTGCCACGGGATCGCGAAGGGCGTCGTCGGTCCCGGGTTCGGCGACGTCGCACGCCGCTATCGCAACGAGCCGGGCGCCGCGGCGAAACTGCTGCACAAGGTGCAGGCCGGCGGCGCCGGCAACTGGGGCAGCGTCGCGATGCCGCCCCAGCTCGCGCCGGAGCGTGATATCCGCGCGATCATCGACTGGATACTCGACCGTTTACAATAGCCGGAAGACTCGATGCGGAGGCCACCGATGGATACGACACGCAGGCACGCGCTCAAGACCGGAGGCGGTGTCACGCTGCTGACGCTGCTGGCGGCGGCGGGATGGCTCAAACCCGGCGAAGCGGCCGCAGAAGACTGGAACAAGGCGGCATTCGAAACGAAGTCGATGGACGAGACGATGAAGGCATTGGGCGGCGGCGCACCCGCGACGAGCGCCGACATCATCTTCTTCTCGACGCCGGACATCGCCGAAAACGGTGCGGTCGTGCCGATCGGCATCACCAGCAAGATTGCGAACACGCAATCGATCGCCATCCTCGTCGAAAAGAACCCCAACATGCTGGCCGCCGTGTTCGACATTCCCGCAGGAACGGACACGTCGCTGTCGACGCGGATCAAGATGGGCCAGACGTCGAACGTCTATGCGCTGGTGAAGGCCGACGGCAAGTACCACGTCGCATCGAAGGAAATCAAGGTCACGCTCGGCGGTTGCGGCGGCTGAAGTCAACGCAGACCACACGCAGCGAAGGAGGACGCGATGGCAGATCCGATGAAGATCCGGGCGAACGTGGTGGGCGATTCGACGGAGGTGAAGGTATTGATGAATCACGAGATGGAAACGGGCCAGCGCAAGGATGCGCAGGGCAAGACGATTCCCGCGTGGTTCATCCAGAACGTCAAGGTCACGCACAACGAGAAGGTCGTGCTGAATGCGCAATGGGGTCCTGCCGTCGCGAAGAATCCGTTTCTCTCGTTCAAGTTCAAAGGCGGTGCCAAGGGCGACAAGGTGAAGATCACGTGGACCGACAACCGCAACGACACGCGCACCGACGAAGCGACGATCGCGTGATCGCGCGGCTTCGGATCGCCGCAGCGATTGCGCTTGGCGTCACCGCCGTTGCGATCGGCGGCGCGTTCGCGCAATCGTCGACCGTCGACGAGATCGCCAAGTATCGCGAGGCGCTGCAGGACGGCAATCCGGCGGAGTTGTGGGAAGCGCGGGGCGAGGAGATGTGGAACACGCCGCGCGGACCCAAGCGCGTGTCGTTCGCGACGTGCGACCTGGGCGTCGGCCCCGGTGTGGTCAAGGGCGCCTACGCGGCGCTGCCGCGCTATTTTGCCGATGCGAAGTCGGTGATGGACCTGGAAACGCGTCTCGTCTGGTGCATGGTCAATCAGCAGGGGATCAGCGAAGGCGATGCAACGAAGATCAAGTTCGGCGACGGCAGCGCGCGGCGCTCCGACCTCGAGGCGCTCGCCGCGTATGTCACGTCGCAGTCCCGCGGTGTCGAGATGAAGGTGCCGGTCAACGAACCGCACGTGCGCGACATGTATCGTCTCGGCGAGCAGATGTTCTTCTATCGTGGCGGCACGCACGATTTCTCCTGCGCGACGTGTCACGGCGAGGACGGCAAGCGTATCCGCCTGCAGGATCTGCCGAACCTGACGAAGACCGAGGGTGCGCAGAAGGCGTACACGACATGGCCGGCCTATCGCGTGTCGCAAGGCGAGTTGCGGACGTTCCAGTGGCGGCTCAACGACTGCTTCCGCCAGCAGCGCTTTCCCGACCTCGTGTTCGGGTCCGAGGCGTCGATCGCGCTGACGACCTACCTCGCGGGCCGCGCGAACGGCGCGCCGTACAACGGCCCTGCGATCAAGCGCTGACGAAGGTCGACACGATGCGAATGACCAGAATTGTGGGCGCCGCGACCGCTGCGCTGCTCTGCGGCGCCGTCGCGGGCGGGCTCCATGGCTGCGCGACGTCGCCAAGCGACGCCGAGACGGCCGCGCGCGCCGCCACCGCGCTCAAGGCGTCGTTCAACGCGCGCGGACAGGCGGGGCTCGACCGGCTCGACCAGGACGAGACGCAGAAGCTTTGCAGCGAATATGCGAACCGGCCGCTGCCGGCGTCCGTCGCGGAAAAAATCCAGCAGGTGAATCTCGCGACGATCCGCTATCCGGCCGACGGCACGCTGGTCGGCGACTGGAAGAACGGTGAGAAGATCGCGCAGAGCGGCCAGGGATTCCAGTTCTCCGACGATCCGAAGGTTCTGGCGGGCGCCAATTGCTACGCGTGTCACCAACTGACGCCGCAGGAGTTGTCGTTCGGCACGATCGGCCCGTCGCTGTATCGCTTCGGCAAGGTGCGCGGGTTCACCGACGAGACGCGCAAGTACGCGTGGGGCAAGGTCTACAACGCCGATGCGTTCGCCGCGTGCTCGAACATGCCGCGCTTCGGCCACAGCCGCATCCTGACCGAGCAGCAGATCCGCGACGTCGTCGCGCTGCTCGTCGACCCGGCGTCACCGGTCAATCAGTGACGGCGGGGGACGGCCGGCGCGGCGCGCGGCGTCGTTCGCCGGCCGGCTCGCGATGAGCGTTTCCCGATGAGACGTCGCGAATTTCTGCAGGCGATCGCCGCGGCATCGGTCGCCGGGCTGCCGGTCGACGCCTCGCACGCGGCCGAGGACGCCGACGGCGGGCGCTTCTACGCGGCGCTGGAGCCTTTCGGGAACGTCGCGCTGCTGCACGTCACCGACTGCCACGCGCAACTGCTGCCGATGCGCTTTCGCGAACCGAGCGTGAACCTCGGCGTGGGCGACGCGCGCGGCAAGCCGCCCCACGTCGTCGGCGAGGCGCTGCTGCGGCAGTTCGGCATAGCGCCCGGCACGCGTGACGCGCACGCGTTCACCTATCTCGACTTCGAGCGCGCCGCGCGTGCGTACGGTGCGATGGGCGGTTTCGCGCATCTGGCGACGCTGATCAAGCGGCTGCGCGGCGAGCGCAAAGGTGCGTTGCTGCTCGACGGCGGCGACACGTGGCAGGGCTCGGCGACGTCATTGTGGACGCGCGGTCAGGACATGGTCGACGCGGCGAAGCTGCTCGGCGTCGACGTGATGACGGGTCACTGGGAATTCACGTACGGGGCCGCGCGCGTGCGCGAAGTGGTCGACCGGGACTTCGCCGGACGTATCGACTTCATCGCGCAGAACGTTCGCACCGCGGACTTCGGCGACCCGGTGTTCGCGCCGTACGTGATCAAGCGGATCAATGGCGTCGGCGTCGGCATCGTGGGACAGGCGTTTCCGTACACGCCGATCGCCAATCCGCGCTACTTCGTTCCCGAGTGGACGTTCGGCATCCAGGAAGAGGGGCTGCAGAGGAGCGTCGACGACGCACGCGCGAAGGGCGCGCAGGTAATCGTGCTCCTGTCGCACAACGGCATGGATGTCGACCTCAAGCTCGCGTCGCGCGTCACCGGAATCGATGCGATCCTCGGCGGACATACGCACGACGGCGTTCCGCAGCCGACGCTCGTCGCGAATGCGCGCGGCAAGACGCTCGTCACGAACGCCGGCAGCAACGGCAAGTTCGTCGGCGTGCTCGAGTTCGACGTGAAGCCGGGCGGCATCGCCGGTTACCGCTATCGATTGGTGCCCGTGTTCGCGAACCTGCTCGCGCCAGACCGCGAGATGGACGCGCTGATCGCGGCCGCTCGCGCACCGTTCAAGGCAAAGCTCGGCGAGACACTCGCCGTCACCGAGCAGCTCTTGTATCGCCGCGGCAATTTCAACGGCACGTTCGACCAGCTGCTGCTCGACGCGCTGATGGCGGAGAAGGACGCCGAAATCGCGTTCTCGCCCGGCTTCCGCTGGGGACCCACGCTGTTGCCGGGCGATCCGATTCGCTACGAGGACCTGCTGGACCAGACGGCGATCACGTATCCGTACGTGACGAAGAACGCGCTCACCGGCGATACCATCAAGACGATCCTCGAAGACGTCGCCGACAACCTGTTCAATCCCGATCCGTACTATCAGCAGGGCGGCGACATGGTGCGCGTCGGCGGCATGCGCTACGCGATCGACCCGGCACAGCCGGCGGGACGCCGCATCACGCGGATGGAGCTGCGCGGCAAGCCCATCGAGCCGGACAAGCAGTACACGGTCGCCGGCTGGGCACCGGTGGCCGAGGAGGCGAAGGCTGCGGGCGGCGAGCCGGTGTGGGATGTCGCCGCGCGTTACCTGCGGGCAACGAAGACGATCACGCCACGCGCGCCCAACCTGCCTGCGCTCGATGGCGTCGGTCGCGATCCGGGTCTCGCGT
Organism: uncultured Pseudomonadota bacterium; assembly: GCA_963709335.1. Classification (GTDB taxonomy): domain Bacteria; phylum Pseudomonadota; class Gammaproteobacteria; order Burkholderiales; family Casimicrobiaceae; genus VBCG01. The sequence continues at coordinate 677,022 of CAVPWB010000014.1, read as the reverse complement.
AGCTGCGTGCGCGCCGGCGCTGCACGCAGCTTCCGGATCAGCTGACGGTCACGCGCGCGAACTTGCGCTTGCCGGCCTGCACGATGACCGTCGATCCCGATGCGACGACCAGCGACTTGTCGGCGACGACGTCGCCGTTCACCTTGAGCCCGCGTTGCGCGATGAGCCGCAGCGCCTCCGATGTCGAGTCGACGATGCCGGCCTGTTTCGCAAGCTGCGCGATCGGCAGCCCCACGCCGTTCGCGTGCAGCGTCACGTCACGGATGTCGGCAGGCAACGCACCTTCACGAAAGCGTGCGTCGAATTCGTCGCGCGCCGCGTCGGCAGCCGGCTGCGAATGGAACCGGGCGACGATCTCGAGCGCGAGCATCACCTTCGCGTCGCGCGGATTGCGTCCCTCGTCGCACGCGCGGCGCAGCGCGGTGATCTCGTTCGCCGGCCGCAGCGACACGAGCTCGAAATAGCGCCACATCAGCGTGTCGGAAATGGACATCAGCTTGCCGAACATCTGTGCGGGCGGTTCGGTGATCCCGACGTAGTTGTCCATGGACTTCGACATCTTGTTGACCCCGTCGAGTCCTTCCAGCAGCGGCAGCGTCAGGATGCACTGCGGTTCCTGTCCGTAGTGGCGTTGCAGCTCTCGGCCGACAAGCAAATTGAATTTCTGGTCGGTGCCGCCGAGCTCGACGTCCGCCTTCAGCGCGACCGAATCGTAGCCCTGCGCCAGCGGGTAGAGGAACTCGTGAATGGCGATGGGCTGCTCCGCCTCGTAGCGCTTGGCGAAATCGTCGCGCTCGAGCATCCGCGCGACCGTGTACTTCGCGGCGAGCCGGATCATTCCGTCCGCACCGAGCGCTGCGAGCCACTTCGAGTTGAAGGCCACTTCCGTTTTGGCGCGGTCGAGAATCAGGAACGCCTGGTCCGTGTACGTCTTCGCGTTCACGGCCACTTCGTCCGCCGACAGCGCCGGACGCGTGACGTTGCGTCCCGTCGGATCGCCGATCAGCGACGTGAAATCTCCAATGAGGAATACGACGTGATGCCCGAGATCCTGCAGTTGTCGCAGCTTGTTGAACTGCACGGTGTGGCCAAGATGGAGGTCGGGGCGCGTCGGATCGAACCCTTCCTTGATGACGAGCGGCTTGCCGCGCGCGAGCTTGGTGCGCAATTCGGTCTCGACGAGCAACTCGTCGGCGCCGCGACGGAACACGGCGATGTGATGATCGATGTCGAAGCTCATCGCGGCGGCGACGGCGGTGCGGTCATAGCGGAAGTGCGGGCGTGGCGAACATGCGTTCGATGCGGATGCGGGGTTTGCGGCCGTGCAGACGCCTGCTACAATCCGCCCGGGCGGTGGCCTCCCGGCGCCCGACGAAGCGCAGCGCCCCTTTACCGCAAGTCATTTCGTTGATCACGCACAGATCCCCGATTCTAGCGCAGCCGTTTCGCTCGGCATTGCGAGCCGTCGCACATGCGCTGTCGCCAGGCCAGGGACTGGCGGTCGCCGTGCTGTGCCTTGCTGGCGTCGCCGCGTTCGGCATCACGCCCGACACGGCGCTCGACACGGTCACCGTGCAGCGCGTTTCGCGAGCGTTGCCCGTGCCGGCGTTCGTCGAGGTCAGTGACGTCGATGACCGCTATTGGCGCGAAGAGCGCGTCCAGCGGGGCGACACGATCGGCAGCCTGCTCGCGCGTGCAGCGGTCGACGATTCCGAAGCGATGCAGTTCCTGCGTGCCGATCCTGCCGCGCGTGCGCTCTACCAGTTGCGCCCGGGCGGCGCACTCAAGGTTGCGACCGACGACGACGGTCGCCTGACGGGCTTGCGCTTCCTCGCGAGCAACGGCGATATGCTGTCGATCGGTCGCTCGGCGTCCGGTTTTGTCGCGCAACGCGAAAAGCCCGTCGAGGACATGCGCCTCACGCTTCGTGCCGGTGAAATCGAAACGTCGCTGTTCGCGGCCGCCGACGATGCCGGGTTGCCCGACGCGGTCACGCTCGCGCTCGCGGACGTGTTCGACGGCGATATCGATTTCTATCACGACCTGCGCCGCGGCGACCGTTTCATCGTGCTGTACGAGACGCGCTATGTCGACGGCGAGGCCAGCGACACCGGACGTATTGTCGCGGCGGAATTCGTGATCCGCGGTATCGCGTTCCACGCATTCCTGTGGCGCGGGCCCGATGGCGTGGAAGGCTACTACGACGAGACGGGACAGAGCGCGCGCAAGTCGTTCCTGCGCTCGCCGATGGAGTTTTCGCGGATCACGTCGGGGTTCACGCAGGCGCGCCTGCACCCGGTCCTGCATTCGATGCGCGCGCACAAGGGTACCGATTTTGCCGCACCCGAGGGAACGCCGGTGCGGGCGACCGCCGACGGCGTCGTCACGTTCTCGGGCGAGCAGAACGGCTACGGCAACGTCGTCATGCTGCAGCACGACAACACGTATTCGACCGTATATGCGCATCTGTCGCGCTTCGCGTCGGCGGTACGAAGCGGCTCGCGCGTGCGCCAGGGCGATACGATCGGCTACGTGGGCCAGACCGGGTGGGCGACGGGGCCTCACCTGCATTACGAGTTGCGCATCGACGGCGAGCCGCGCGATGCGCTGACCGTCGCGTTGCCGCTGGCCACTCCCGTCGCCGACGACGAACGCGCGGCCTTCAGCGCACAGATCGAGCCGCTCGCCGGCGAGCTCGCCGTCGTGCGCGCGTTGCCGGACACACGCGTTGTCGCGGCGAACTGATCGGCGCATGCTCGCCGGCCTGCGCTAGCGGCGTAGGCTGCATTCGATGGCCCGCGACTGCTTCGCTGGCGTGATGTCCGGGACCAGTCTTGATGGCGTCGATGCCGTCGTCGCGGATTTCGCGCCGTCCGGCGGCAAGCCGTGCAAGACGCTCGGGGCCGCGCACGTCGGCCTGCCGACGATGCTGCGCGACGAGCTGCTCGCATTGCAGCTTCCTGGCAAGAACGAGCTGGCGCGCGCCGGCTCCGCCGCCAACATGCTCGCCGAGCTCTATGCGGACGCGATCGCGCAGGCGCTGGCCCAGGCGAAGCTGACGGCGGGCGATATCAAGGCGGCAGGCGTGCACGGCCAGACACTGCGTCATCGTCCCGATCTCGGCATCACGGTTCAGTTGAACAACGCGGCGCGGGTCGCGGAAAAGGCCGGCATGAGCGTCGTGGCGGATTTCCGCAGTCGCGACGTCGCCGCCGGTGGCCAAGGCGCGCCGCTGGTCCCGGCGTTCCACGCGGCGCTGTTTGCGCGGAAGGATCGGCATCGCGTGATCGTCAACATCGGCGGCATCGCCAACATGACCGATCTGCCGCCGGGCGGTCCGGTGCTCGGCTTCGACACGGGGCCGGGGAACGCGCTATCGGACCTGTGGTGCGCGCGCAATCGCGGTGCGACGTTCGATGTTCAGGGGTCGTGGGCAGCGACGGGAAAGGTCGTTCCCGCACTGCTCGACGTGCTGCTCGCCGATCCGTTCTTCAAAGCGCCGCCGCCGAAGAGCACGCATCGCGACAAGTTCAACCTGCAGTGGCTCGAGGAAAAGCTCCGCGCGACGCGCGCGAAGGAGGAAGCGGAGGACGTGCAGGCGACGCTCGTTGCGCTGACCGCGCGCACGATTGCCGACGCGATCCGTCTGCACTCGAAGGATGCCAGCGAGGTGCTGATCTGCGGCGGCGGCGCGAAGAACGCCACGCTGATGCGCGATCTGGCGCAGGAACTGAAACCGCGCCGGCTTGGTACGACGGCCGACGCAGGTGTTGCGGTCGAGCAGGTCGAAGCGCTGGCATTCGCCTGGCTTGCGCGCGAGGCGCTCGCAGGGCGACCTGGCAACCTTCCCGCCGTGACGGGTGCCAAGGGGCCGCGAGTGCTCGGCGCGATCTATCCGCGCTGACGGTGTTGCAGGCGCCGTCGGATCCGGCGTGCCACCCAAGCAAAAGGGCCCTTCGCGGGCCCTTTCTCTTTAATAGCCCTCAGCCGACGTCGATCAGGTCGAGAAGCTCGATCCGCAGCCGCAGGTCGTCGTCGCGTTCGGATTCTTGATGACGAACTGCGCGCCCTCGAGGCCTTCCTGGTAGTCGATTTCGGCGCCAGCGAGGTATTGATAGCTCATCGGGTCGATCAACAGCGTGACGCCGGCCTTTTCCATCGCCGTATCGTCTTCGTTGACGACTTCGTCGAACGTGAAGCCATACTGGAACCCCGAGCAGCCGCCGCCGGACACGAATACCCGCAGCTTGAGGTCGGGATTCCCTTCCTCGTCGATCAGCGTCCTGACCTTCGCCGCGGCGGCGTCGGTAAACACCAGCGCGCTCGGCATCTCGTTCATTGCGTTCATTCGCTACTCCGCTTCTTCAACTGCGTCATTATCGGCCGGACGAGAGTCCGCGTCAAAACGGCCGGGTGGGCGTGCTGCTGCAACAGCCGTGCCCGGATTCCGGCGGCAACGGGCGTACTCCTGCCTAACATGGGGTCGCGTCGTGGCTTCGGCAACCCGCGCGGGCTGCGCTAGGGCAATACCGGAGGTGCCATGAGGCCGGCCGTCTCGGGCAGCCCGAACATCAGGTTCATGTTCTGGATCGCCTGGCCCGCGGCGCCCTTGACGAGGTTGTCCTCGACGGCGATGACGAGCGCCAGGTCGCTGTCGGGCGGGCGGTGGACGGCGATGCGCAGCATGTTCGACGCGCGGACGCTGCGCGTGTCGGGCAGCGAGCCGGCGGGCATGACGTCGATGAACGGCTCGCCGGCGTAGCGCTTCTCGTAGAGCGCCTGCAGGTCGATATCGGTATTCTTCAGCGGCGCGTAGAGCGTCGCCAGAATGCCGCGGATGATCGGCGTCAGGTGCGGCGTGAACGTCAGGCGCACCGGCTCGCGGCTCGCCCGGTTCAGCCCCTGGACGATTTCGGGCAGATGACGATGCCCCGCGACGGCGTAGGCGGCGAAATTGTCCGACGCCTCCGCGAACGCCAACGACAGTTCGGCCTTGCGTCCCGCGCCCGACACGCCGGATTTGCAGTCGGCGATCAAATAGCGCGTATCGACCAAGCCCGCCTCGACGAGCGGCAGGAAGCCCAACTGGACAGCCGTCGGATAGCAGCCGGGGTTGCCGACGATTCGCGCCTTGCGGATCGCCTCGCGGTTGATCTCGGGGATGCCGTAGACCGCCTCGCGCAACAGGTCAGGACACGCGTGCGGCATCTTGTACCAGCGCTCGAAAAGCGCGGGATCCTGCAGGCGGAAATCGGCCGCGAGATCGATGATCCGCGCGCCGGCCCCGAGCAACTCGTGCGCCTGCGCCATCGCGACGCCGTGCGGCGTGGCGAAGAACACGACGTCGCAACCGCCGAGGCCGGCGTCCTTCGGGTCGCTGAAGGTCAGGTCGTAGTGGCCGCGCAGGCTCGGAAACATCTGTGCGACGCTCGTTCCCGGCGTCCTTGCGCGACGTGATAGCCCGCACGCGGGCCTCGGGGTGCTGCGCCAGGAGCCGCAACAGCTCCACGCCCGTGTACCCCGTTCCGCCGACGATGCCTACGGTGATCATGTTCGTTTCCGCTGGTGGTAGCCAATTCTAGCCGATGGCGCCGGATGACGAGCCGCCCGGATGCCGGCAATGAAAAAGGCCGCCCGATCGGGCGGCCCTGTTCTCCACTTCGTCCGTGTGCCGGGGTGGCCCGGGTGGGCGGCTAGCGCTTCGAGAACTGCTTGCGCCGGCGCGCCTTGTGCAGACCGACCTTCTTGCGTTCGACTTCGCGGGCGTCGCGGGTGACGAGCCCTGCCTTCGACAGCGTGGGTTTCAGTTGCGCATCGTAATCGATCAGTGCGCGCGTGATGCCGTGCCGTACGGCGCCCGCCTGCCCCGACTCGCCCCCGCCGATGACGTTGACCATGATGTCGAACGTCTTCTCGTGGTTGGTCAGCACCAGCGGCTGGCGCACGACCATCCGGCCGGTTTCGCGCGTGAAGAACTCGTCGACGGGCTTGTCGTTGACGACGATCTTGCCGTCGCCGCGCTTGATGAAGACCCGCGCGACGGACGTCTTGCGGCGTCCGGTGCCGTAATGGTAGTTGCCGATCATAGGTTTGGGAGTCAGCGCGCCCGCGAGGGCGTCACCGCCGAATAATTGGAGGTCAGATCTCGAGCGCGGACGGTTGCTGCGCCGAATGGGGATGCGACGGGCCCGCGTAACACTTCAGCTTCTTGATCATCGCGTAGCCGAGTGGACCCTTCGGCAGCATGCCCTTGACGGCCTTTTCCAGCGCCCGGCCCGGAAACCTGGCCTGCATCTCGCCGAACGACGTCGTCCGGATGCTGCCCGGATAACCGCTGTGCCGGTGATAGAGCTTGTCGTCGGCCTTGTTGCCGGTGACGCGAATCTTGTCGACGTTCGTCACGACGATGAAATCGCCCGTGTCCATGTGCGGCGTGTAGATCGCCTTGTGCTTGCCGCGCAGGCGCAGCGCGATCCCGGTCGCGAGCCGGCCGAGCACCTTGTCGGATGCGTCGACGACGTACCAGGCGCGCGTGATGTCGCGGGGCCGGGCAGAGAAGGTTTTCATCGGAGAATCCTGTCGTTCCCGCCCGGGCGAGCGCCGGGGGCGGCTAAATTCAGCAAAGTCGATGATTGTACTATTCTTGTGGCGGGGCCGTCAATTCGCGGTCCGGACCGACCTCTGGCAGCGTCGAGTTGCCCGCGGGGAGGCGGTACGACGACGGTCGTGGTGCAGTGCAACGCAACCTAAAAAAAGGCGCGGTCGAGTCGACCGCGCCGAGGATTCCACCATAGGAGGAGAATGGAGGAATGCGTCCGCGGTGCCGAAGGAGGAGGACGGCTGAACCGCGAACAGGCGTAAGCATTCCATATTGCGCTGCACAATGCAAGCCGCATATTCGCGAAGGGCCGGAAATCAGCGATGGGCGGTCAGCAGCGCCGCAACATCCACGATCTCAGGGAGTGCGATGAAAGCAAGGGTCAAATGGTCTGAACAGGTCTCTTTTGTCGTCGAAAGCGGCAGCGGCCACGCGGTGGTCATCGACGGCGCCCCGGAGGCCGGGGGCCGCAACGTGGGCATGCGGCCGATGGAAATGATGCTGGGGGGCGCCGTCGCCTGCACGGCGTTCGACGTCATCTGGATCCTGAAGCGCGCCCGGCAACCCGTCGCCGACTGCGTCGTCGATGCCGAGGCGGAACGCGCCCCGGTCGAGCCGAAGGTGTTCAAGCGGATCCATCTCAAGTACGCAGTTGCGGGCCGCGGGCTCGACCCGCACCAGGTCGAGCGAGCGGTCAAGCTGTCGAAGGAAAAATACTGCTCGGCGACGATCATGCTCGCGCACACCGTCGAGATCACCTACGAGGTACGCGTCGTCGACGGCGATCGCGTCGACGGCTGACGCGCTACTTCGCGTCGCGCAACAGGCGGATCAGGCTCGACGTGTCCCAGCGGCTGCCGCCGCGCGCCTGAACGCGCGCGTAGAACTGGTCGACGACTGCGGTGACCGGCAGCGCTGCGCCGTTCGCGCGCGCCGTGTCGAGGCAGATGCCGAGGTCCTTGCGCATCCAGTCGACAGCGAAGCCGAAATCGAACTTGTCGGCGACCATCGTCTTGCCGCGATTCTCCATCTGCCACGACTGCGCCGCCCCCTTGCTGATCACGTCGAGCACGCGCTCGGCGTCGAGGCCCGCGCGCTGCGCGAAGTTGATGCCTTCCGACAGCGCCTGCACCAGCCCGGCGATGCAGATCTGGTTCACCATCTTCGTCAACTGGCCGGCGCCCACCGGACCCATCAGCGTCACCGCGCGCGCGTAGTGCTCGAGCACCGATTGCGCCTTGCCGAACACGGCTTCGTCGCCACCGACCATGATCGTCAGCTTGCCGTTCTCGGCGCCTGCCTGGCCGCCCGACACCGGCGCATCGAGGAAATCGACGCTGCGCGCCTTTGCGGCAGCGCTCATTTCGCGCGCGACTTCCGCCGACGCCGTCGTGTGATCGACGAGGATCGAACCGCTCGGCATCGCCGCGAGCGCTTCGGTGCCCACGGCGCGCACGTCGTCGTCGTTGCCGACGCACATCAGCACGATGTCGGCGTTGCGCGCCGCGTCCGCCGGCGACGGCGCCGATTGCCCGCCGTGCTGCCCGACCCACTTGGCGGCTTTAGCGGCAGTGCGATTGAACACGGTGACGTTATGGCCCGCTTTCGCAAGATGGCCCGCCATCGGGTAGCCCATGACGCCGAGGCCGAGGAACGCGAGTTTCTTACCGTTCATGTCTGCTCCAGGAAGAGTGCTGCGCCGTGCAAGGCGTGCGGAAGTCGGGCGCGGGCGTTGTCGTCGAGCGGCGCGTGCGCGTCAGCACGGCGGATCGGACGGGTTCAGGTCGCGGCGCGCCGCGGCGATCGCCGCGCGGACCTGCCGCGGCGCCGTGCCGCCTGGGTGATCGCGGCTCTTCACCGAGCCATCGAGCGTCAGCACGTCGAACACGTCGGCGTCGATCAGTGCCGAGAACTCCCGCAGGTCGTCGAGCGTCAGCGCGGCCAGCTCGCACCCGCGTGCTTCGGCGATGCGCACGGCGCGCGCAACTGCTTCGTGCGCGTCGCGAAATGCGAGACCCTTGCGCACCAGGTAGTCGGCGAGGTCGGTCGCCGTGGCGTGGCCTTCGCGCGCGGCATCGCGCATCCGCTCGACGTTTGGCACGAGACCCGTCGCGACGAGGTCCGTCATGATCGCCAGCGAATCGGCGAGCGTGTCGACCGTGTCGAACAGCGGCTCCTTGTCTTCCTGGTTGTCCTTGTTGTACGCGAGTGGCTGGCCTTTCATCAGCACCAGCAGCGCCGTCACGTGTCCGATGACGCGTGCGGACTTGCCGCGCACGAGCTCGGGCACGTCGGGATTCTTCTTCTGCGGCATGATCGAGCTGCCCGTGCAGAAGCGATCGGCGAGTTGCACGAAGCCGAACCGCGGCGTGGACCACAGCACGAGCTCCTCGGCGAATCGTGACAAATGCACCATGACGAGCGCCGCCGCAGCCGCGAACTCGATGGCGAAATCGCGATCGGACACCGCATCGAGCGAGTTGGTCGACACGGCGTCGAAGCCAAGCTCGCGTGCGACGCGGTCACGATCGATCGCGAAGCTCGTGCCGGCGAGCGCCGCGCTGCCGAGCGGCAGCCGGTTGATGCGCTTGCGTGCGTCCTGGAATCGCTCGACGTCGCGCGCGAGCATCGCGTCGTACGCCATCAGGTGATGACCGAACGTCACCGGTTGCGCGACCTGCATGTGGGTGAAGCCCGGCATGATCGTGTCGGCGTGGCGTTCGGCGAGATCCAGCAGCGCGCGGCGCAGTGCGACCAGTTGTGCGCACAGTGAATCGATCGATTCGCGCAGCCACCAGCGGATATCGGTCGCGACCTGGTCGTTGCGCGAGCGCGCCGTATGGAGCCGTTTGCCAGCGTCGCCGACGAGGGTGGTCAGCCGGCGCTCGATGTTGAAGTGCACATCTTCGAGCGCGCGCTGCCAGACGAATTCTCCCGTCGCGATTTCGCGTTCGATAAGTGCCAGTCCGCGCTCGATCGCCGCCAGATCGTCCGTTGTCAGGATTTGTTGCGCCGCGAGCATCCGGGCATGCGCGCGGGACCCCGCGATATCGGCGCTCGCCAGGCGCCGGTCGAAATCGACCGAAGCGTTGAAGCGCTGCATCCGCTCGGACATCGGCTCGCCGAACCGGCCGGACCAAGTGCCGCCGGACGGCAGCGCACTGGCGGCGTTCGGTATACCTGCAGTGTCGGGAGGGAGCGACGGATCGGGGTCGGGCATGATTCTCGCGGGTGAGGGCAGCGCGTCGTGCGGACGACGCAGGTCTACGACCACGTCCGCCAGAGCGGCGCTCACGGTCGGGATCGCCCTGGCATGCGCCAGGCTGCCCCGCAGCGTCAGCGACTGCCGACATCCGGCATGATGCTTGCATATTGCATCCGCTATGCATGGGATTATAAGACAACCATCGGAGCCCCCCGCATTGCCGGATTTTCGCAACCTCGGCTCGATACTGCGCATCCTGCTCGCCGTCAACGGCGCGACGCTGCTCGTCGCACTCGGCCGCGAGCCGCGGCTGTCCATGCTCTCCGTCGAATGGGCGTCGCTGACCGGATTCGTCGAGCCGCACCTGTTCGCCGAACTGGCGCTGCTGTTCCTCGTGCAGCCGTGGCTGACGCGCGTCGGCCCGCGAACGGCTGTCGCGATCGTTACGGCGATCACGTGCGCGCTCGCGGTCGCTTTCAATCTGCTGACGCCGCAACTTATCGGCGAAGCGCAGGGGTCGCTCGCGCGTCACCTCGCGTTCGCACTCGTCGCGCAGTTTCTGCTGATCGGCTACTCGCGGCTTCGCGCGCGCGCGCTTTCGCCTGCGATCACTGAAGCCCGACTTCAGGCATTGCAGGCGCGCATTCGGCCGCACTTCCTGTTCAACAGTCTCACCGCGGTGTTGTCACTGGTGCGCAGCGAACCGCGCCGCGCCGAGGCGGCGCTCGAGGATCTGGCCGACCTTTTTCGGGTGCTGATGCGAGACAACCGCGACCTCGCACCGCTGGCCGACGAAGTCGAGTTGTGCCGCCAGTATCTCGAGCTCGAGCAGCTTCGCCTGGGTGATCGGCTCGAGATCGACTGGAACGTCAAGAGCATGCCGGGCGACGCGCTCGTTCCGCCGCTCGTGCTGCAGCCGCTGCTCGAGAACGCCGTCTATCACGGCATCGAGCCGTTGACCGAGCGCGGCCTTTTGTCGATCAACATATTCCTGTCGCGTGACGAAGTGCACGCGATCCTCAAGAATCCGTACGTGGCCTCCGGCGCACGCCACCAGGTGGGCAACAACATGGCGCTCGACAACATCCGCGAGCGTCTCGCGCTGCATTTCGACGCCGAGGCAAGCCTCGAGTCGAGGATCACGCGCGACAGCTGGGAAGTTCACATACGCATGCCGTACCGCACGCAGAAGCCGGCGCCGAACGGCAAGACGACGACGAAGTCCGAACGGCCCGAGCGCGGCAACGACCGCGGCACGCACAAGCGGCGCCAGCCGCGCGGCCGCCCGCTACCCGCGAAAACCGCAACGAGGATCGAACCATGGCTGAACCACCCCTGCGCGTCCTGATCGTCGACGACGAAGCCCCGGCACGACACCGGCTGCGCGAACTGCTCGACGATTGCGCCGCCGTGCTGCCGATCGCGATCGTCGGCGAGGCACAACACGGGCGCGAAGCCCTCGACATCCTGCACACGGCGTCGGCCGACCTCGTCCTGACGGACATCCACATGCCCGGCATGGATGGCATCGAGCTGGCCCGGCATTTGCTCAAGCTTTCGCATCCACCGGTCGTTATCTTCACGACGGCGTTCCACCAGCATGCGCTCGCCGCATTCGAGGTCCATGCCGTCGACTATCTGGTCAAACCGGTGCGTGTACAGCGACTGCTCGCTGCATTGCAGAAGGTGCCACGATTGAAGCCAATGACGATCGAGAAGCTCACCCAGTTGCCCGCCGCCGCGCGACGCTTCCTGTCGGTCACTGAACGCTCACGCGTCGTGCTCGTCCCCGTCGACGAGGTGATCTATCTCAAAGCGGAACTCAAGTACATCACGATTCGTACTGCACAGCGCGAGTACCTGCTCGAGGAGTCGCTGACGCGTCTCGAGCAGGAGTTCGGTGCGCGATTCGTTCGCGTGCATCGCAACTGCCTCGTCGCGCGCGACTTCATCCGCGGCTTCGAGCGCCGTGCGAACGACGATGGCGATGCGCATTGGGAAGTGCTGCTGCACGGCATCGACGAATCGTTGCCGGTGTCCAGGCGCCAGCAGTACATCGTCCGCGAGATCGGCCGCGAGGCCATGAACGGCGCAGCCGCGTAAGGTTTCACCGGGAAGTCGGCCGGACACGCACGCGACCGCCGCTTCGCGCGGCGTTCATCGGCATTCGCCATAGGCAAGTCGCCGCTGCGCTAAACTCTTGCGCGGCGCCGCCTTGGCACCCATCCGCAGTCCCCTCGTCCGGATCCGACCCATGCGCACACTGATTTGCGGCTCGCTCGCGTTCGACACGATCATGGTGTTTCCCGATCGCTTCGCACGGCACATCCTGCCGGAACAGACGCACATGCTGTCGGTGTCGTTCCAGATCAGCGACATGCGCCGCGAATGGGGCGGCTGCGCCGGCAACATCGCCTACAACCTCAACGGGCTCGGCGGCGAGCCCGTGATCATGGGAACGCTCGGCAGCGATGGCGGCGCCTACCGCGAGCGGCTCCGCGATCTCGGCCTCACCACCGACGGCGTGCGAGTGATCGACGACACGTTCACCGCACAGGCGTTCATCATCACCGATCACGACGACAACCAGATCACGGCGTTCCATCCGGGTGCCATGAATCGTTCGCACGTGAACCGGGTCGACGACATCCGCGACATCGGCCTCGGCATCGTGGCGCCCGACGGCAAGGAGGGGATGCAGCAGCACGCACGCGAATTCGCGGCGCTGCGGATTCCGTTCATCTTCGACCCGGGCCAGGGGCTGACGCTGTTCAACGGCGAGGAGCTTGCGGAACTGATCCATCACGCGAGCTACCTGACAGTCAACGATTACGAGGCCCGCCTGCTGTCGGAGCGCACCGGGTGGTCGATCGGCGACATCGCGGATCGTGTCGACGCGCTCGTCGTCACGATGGGCGGCGAAGGCTCCGTCATTCATGCCGACGGCGCGACCTACGCGATTCCGGCCGTGCGGCCGACGGCAATCGTCGATCCCACCGGTTGCGGCGACGCGTATCGCGCCGGCCTGTTGTACGGCATTGCGCAACGCTGGGATTGGCAAGCGAGCGGCAATCTCGCATCGGTGATGGGTTCGATCAAGATCGCCAGTCGTGGCGGACAGAACCATGCGCTCGACCGCGACACGATCGCATCCCGCTATCGCGATGCGTTCGGCGAGCGACCGTTCTAGCCGCGGCCTGAAGTGGTACGCGGCCCCCCGACATGGCGAGGCCCCCTAGCTCGGCCAGGCGCTGCCGCATCGACGCGGCTCGGCTGACGCCGCCGTTGCGACGGCTGTGGCGCATTCCGCGAATGCTCGCGCACCTCGTGCGCGGACTCTGCACGATCTGGTTCGTGTTTCCATCGCTCGATGCGCATGCGCGCCGCGCGCGCGTGCGGAGCTGGTCGCGGCGCCTGCTGCATCTGATGGGCATCGACATCCGGATGACGGGCACGCTCGTCCACCCGAACGTGATGGTCGTCGCGAATCACGTGTCGTGGCTCGACATCTTCGCGCTGCACGCGGCCGGTCCGGTGCGCTTCATCGCCAAGGCGGAAATCGAGCGCTGGCCGGTGCTCGGACGGCTCGTCGGCGGCGTCGGCACGCTGTTCATCGAACGCGCGCGCCGGCACGACACGCATCGCGTCAATCAGGAGGTCGCGAAGGCGCTGGATGCGGGGGACATCGTTGCGGTCTTCCCCGAGGCTACGACGAGCGACGGCACGAGCGTGCTGCCGTTCAAGGGCTCGCTGCTGCAGCCGATCGTCGATGCGGCAGGTGCCGTGCAGCCCGTTGCGATCCGCTATCGGACGCGAACCGGGCTTCGCTCGACGGTTCCGGCGTACGTCGACGACGTCACGTTCGTCGGCTCCTTCTGGCGCGTGTCCGGCGCGGCCGAACTCGTCGTCGACATCGTTGCGGCGAAGCCGTTGCCGGCGCAGGGCAAGCATCGGCGCGAGCTCGCGCAGCAGGCCGAAGAGATCATTCGGTCGGCGCTGGCGTCACCTTGGAGCGGCTCGGCACCTGGTAGACCCGCCGGTCTGGCAAGCGAATTGCCGTAAGCGCGCCGCCCCACAGGCAGCCGGAGTCGAGCATCAGCACGTTGGGCGCGAGCAGCAGATCGAGCGTCGACCAGTGTCCGCAGACGACGAGCGAAGCGGCAGTCTGCCGATTCGGATGCGCGAACCACGGCGCGAAGCCGCGCGGTGCGTAGCGTGCGCCGCGCTTCTCGCGGAATTCCATCGTGCCGTCCGCTGCGCAGAAGCGCAGCCGCGTGAGCGCATTGACGATGACGCGCAGCCGATCATGGCCCACGAGGGCGTTGTTCCACGCGTGCGGCTCGTCGCCATAGAGGTCGCGCAGGAAATCGTCGCGTCCCGCGCTGCGCAGCATCGACTCGACCTCGCGCGCGAGGGTGACGACGTCCAGTACCGTCCACTGCGGCAACGTCCCCGCGTGCACCATCAGCATGCCGTCGCCGGCAACGGCGAGGGGTTGCTGCGCAAGCCAGTCGAACAGGTCCACGCGATCGGGCGCTTCGAGGATCGTAGCGAGCGTGTCGTCGCGATGGGCATTGCGATGGCCAGCCGCCACCGTCAACAGATGCAGGTCGTGATTGCCGAGGACGGTGACGGCGGCATCACCGAGCGCGATCACCTCGCGCAGCACGGCGAGCGAATCCGGACCGCGATTGACGAGATCGCCGGTCAGCCACAACCGGTCGCGCGAAGGAGAGAACCCGATCAGCGTCAGCAGATCGCAGAACTCCGCATGGCAACCCTGGACGTCGCCGATCGCATAAAGCGCCATGAGTGGCATCCACCGTCTGCAGTTCCGATTGCATCGGTACAATCGAGCGCCGATTGTAGCAATGCAGCACGAGGATCACCTTGCAATTCCCGTTGAATCCCGCTCAGCGCGAGGCAGTCGCCTACGACGCTGCGCCGCTGCTCGTGCTGGCCGGCGCAGGCAGCGGCAAGACGCGCGTCATCACCGCGAAGATCGCGCATCTGGTCGCGCGAGATGTTGCACCCGAGCGGATCGTGGCGATCACGTTCACGAACAAGGCAGCGCGCGAGATGCGCGAGCGTGCGCAGGCGGCGTTGAAGCGCGCAGGTGCCGCCGACGCTGCAGCGAAGATCGCGGTATCGACGTTTCACGCGTACGGGCTTTCGATCGTGCGCGCCGAAGCCCGGGCACTGGGCATCAGGCCGTCGTTCTCGATCTTGGATCCGGCCGACATCGAGCCGATCGTCGCCGAACTCGCCGCAACGGTGGATCGTGCGCGCGCCCGCGCGATCCAGTGGAAGATCAGCCAATGGAAGAATGCGCTGATCGCGCCTGCCGCAGCGCTTGGCGGTGCCGCGGACGACAACGAACTTGCGGCAGCGCGCGCCTATGCGGGCTACGCGGACGCGCTTGCCGCGTACCAGGCGGTCGACTTCGACGACCTGATCGCGTTGCCGGTGGCGCTGTTCGATCGCGATGCCGACGCGCGTGAGCGCTGGCAGGCGCGCTGCGCGCATGTCCTGATCGACGAGTACCAGGATACGAACCCGGCGCAGTACCGGTTGTTCCGCCATCTGGTCGGTACGAGCACGCCGTTCACCGCCGTTGGCGACGACGACCAGGCGATCTACGGCTGGCGCGGAGCCACGCTCGACAATCTCGCCGCGCTGCCGCGCGACTATCCGGATCTGCGCGTCATCAAGCTCGAGCAGAACTACCGGTCGACAGTGCGCATTCTGCGCTGCGCGAACGCACTGATCGGCAACAACCCGAAGCTGTTCGACAAGCGCCTCTGGACCGAGCTCGCGCATGGCGATCCGTTGCGCGTTACGCCGGCGGCCGACGAGGATGCCGAAGCGGACCTCGTCGTGCGGCGGTTGCTGTCGCACCGGTTCGAGCACCGGCAGAAGTTCTCGGACTACGCGATCCTCTACCGGGGCAATCATCAGGCGCGCGTGTTCGAATCGATGCTGCGCACGCAATCGATCCCGTACGAGATCTCAGGCGGACAATCGATGTTCGAGCGCACCGAGATCAAGGACGTCGTTGCCTACCTGCGCCTGATCGCGAACGATGACGACGATCCAGCGTTCGTTCGCGCGCTGGCCGCACCGCGGCGCGGCATCGGTCCGACGACGCTGCGCCACCTGAGCGACATCGCGCAGGCGCGGCAGACGAGCCTGTTCGGCGCCGTCTTCGAGCCGTCACTGGCGGCGTCGGTGCCTGCGAGGCAGCGCGCGGCGCTCGACGAATTCTGCGCAATGATCAACGGTATCCGGCATCGCGCGGAGCGCGAGCCCGCCGGGAGGCTGCTCGGCGAAATGATGCAGCGGATCGGCTATGCGGAATGGCTCGTGTCGACGCTGGATCGGCGTGACGCCCAGGCGCGCACGCAGAGTGTCGATGATTTCGTGTCCTGGCTCGCGCGGAAGGGCGAGACCGACGGGAAGAACCTGCTCGAGCTCACCCAGTTGGTCGCGCTGATCACGATGCTCGAAGGCCGCGAGGGCGATGCGGCTGACGCGGTCAGGCTATCGACACTGCATGCGGCGAAGGGGCTCGAGTTCCCGCATGTATTTCTGGTCGGGCTCGAGGAGGGCGTGCTGCCGCATCGCGAAGCGATCGACGCCGGCAACGTCGACGAGGAGCGCAGGCTGATGTACGTCGGACTGACGCGCGCGCAGCAGACGCTGCACCTGTCGTACTGCCGGACGCGCAAGCGGGCAGGGGAGAAAGTGGATTGCGTGCCGTCGCGCTTCGTGGCCGAGCTTGCGCAGGAAGACGTGCGCTACGCTGACCAGCCGCTATCCGCAGACGAAGCGATGAAGGCGAAGCAAAGCGGCAACGTGCGGCTGCAGGCGCTCAAAGCAATGCTGCGCTAGTCGTGCTTCGAGAATGATGGTATGTTCCGTTCGCGTGTGCTTCATCGCGCATCAAATTGTTTACTACACGTGCGCTGTTGCGCGACCGCACTATCGAACTAATTCCGTCTCAAATTCCTTGACTAGCACATATGACGTTGGGATAATGCTTACGTCATACCCTTTCTGATAAAGGCTAAGTCTGCGAAAGCAGGCGGCGCAAAGTCACCGGTCTACTGGGCGAAGCAGCCCTAGGGCGGCGGGACTGCCAGATCGTGCGGCATTGCCGCACACGTCCGTCGAAGATGCGGACGCAACGCATAGTTCGCGTGACTGCTGCAGCCCTTCCGTCCGACGCGACGATGGAAGGAGCATCGGTAAAGCATGAATAAAAGCATCACGCGGCGCGTCGGACTCTTCATATGCGCGAGCGCATTAGCCGTCGCCCTTGGCGCGCCGGCTGCGAGCCCTGACGCGACCAACCTGCCCGCCGAGGCCCAAGCAAACGAAGCAGTCTCGACGCCGGTCGCGCATTCTGCGTTCGGCAACTGGGCGAAGAGCCGCATCCTGGTGGCGCCAAATGCCGGCCTTTCCGACGATGAGTTCGCGGGAGTGCTGGTACCCCACGGCGGCAAGTCCCTTGGCAAGGTGCGCGGCCTCGACGTGCACGTGGTGGAGTTGCCAGCCAACGCGAACGAGGAGGCCGTCGCCAGGGCCCTTGCCCGCAATCCTCATGTGAAGTTCGCCGAGGTCGACACGATCGTGTCGGCGAGTGCGACTACGAACGACCCGATCCTGCCGCAGGAATGGCAGATCACGAAGATCGGTGCTTCCACCGCCTGGAACACTTCCACCGGGGCGGGCATCGTCGTCGCCGTGCTCGACAGCGGCGTGCAAAGCAACCACCCGGACCTGCAGGCGAACCTCGTTCCCGGCTGGAACATTTACAACAACAATAACCTGACCAACGACGTCAACGGACATGGGACTGCGGTCGCGGGAACGATCGCGGCGGTAGGGAACGACGGCATCGGCGTTGCTGGCGTCGCTTATCGCGCCAAGATCATGCCGATCCGGATCAGCGACTCGGCCTGTAATACGACGTTAAGCCTCGTTGCGAGCGGCCTGACATGGGCTGCCGATCATGGCGCTGATATCGCGAACATAAGCTATAGCAGCCTCTACAAGAGCTCGACGGTGATCGCGGCCGCCAACTATCTGCGCAACAAGGGCGGCGAAACGGTCGTGTCGGCAAACAACAACGCGATCAATGAAGGCTCCGCGAACACGACCTCGATGATCACGGTATCGGCGACCGACCAGAACGACAACAAGGCGAGCTTTTCGAGCTGGGGACCGATGGTCGACGTGGCCGCACCTGGCGTCACCGTCCAGACGACGCTCTGGAACAGCGGCTATGGCTGGGGAACCGGGACCTCGTTCTCGACACCTGTCGTGGCTGGCACCGTGGCGCTGATCATGTCGGCCAATCCTTCGCTAACGCCGGCACAGGTCGAGAACGTGCTGTTCTCAACTGCGACGAATCTCGGTGCCGCGGGGTACGACTACTACTTCGGCTGGGGTCGGGTGAATGCGGCCGCTGCAGTGGCCGCGGCTGTGAGCACGACCACAATCCAGACGGCCGATACGGCACCGCCGACGGTAGCGATCGCATCGCCGACCGGCGGCACCGTTTCCGGGATTGTTCCGGTGAATGTAAATGCCGCGGATAACGTCGGCGTGACCAAAGTCGAGTTGTATGTGGGTGGCGTCCTGCTTGCGACGGACACCCTGGCGCCGTGGAGCTTCAGCTGGGACACCACGAAGAAGGCCAACGGCACGTATGCAGTCAACGCGAGGGCATACGACGCGGCTGGGCATGTAACCGCCTCTGCCTCCGTGAACATCACGGTGTCGAATAGCACGACTCCGGCCGATACGGCTGCGCCGACGGTAGCGATCGCATCGCCGACCGGGGGCACCGTTTCCGGGATCGTTCCGGTGAATGTAAACGCCGCGGATAACGTCGGCGTGACCAAAGTCGAGTTGTATGTGGGTGGCGTCCTGCTTGCGACGGACACCTTGGCGCCGTGGAGCTTCAGCTGGGACACCACGAAGAAGGCCAACGGCACGTATGCAGTCAACGCGAGGGCGTACGACGCGGCTGGGCATGTAACCGCCTCTGCCTCCGTGAACATCACGGTGTCGAATAGCACGACTCCGGCCGATACGGCTGCGCCGACGGTAGCGATCGCATCGCCGACCGGGGGCACCGTTTCCGGGATCGTTCCGGTGAATGTAAACGCCGCGGATAACGTCGGCGTGACCAAAGTCGAGTTGTATGTGGGTGGCGTCCTGCTTGCGACGGACACCTTGGCGCCGTGGAGCTTCAGCTGGGACACCACGAAGAAGGCCAACGGCACGTATGCAGTCAACGCGAGGGCGTACGACGCGGCTGGGCATGTAACCGCCTCTGCCTCCGTGAACATCACGGTGTCAAATGTCACGACCCCAGCCGATACGCAAGCACCCATTCCGTATATTTCGACGCCGCGGAACGGCACGTATATCGGAGCGAGCGTGAATATCAATGTATTGGCGGAAGACAACGTAGGTATAGCGTCGATATCCGTGTACGTCGATGGAGTTCTGATAGCGGTCGCAAATGCCGCATCGCTGGCATACGTTTGGGATGGCAGCCACCTAATGAGCGGCTGGCACAACATTCTCGCGATCGCGAAAGACAAAGCTGGAAACGCAGGAGTCACAACGGTTACGGTGTATCACTGAGAGATACCGGAGGCATCTCCGGGAAGAACGGCGGCCGTGTCATTGCATCGGCGAGGCCGCCTGTGCATTAGCTGAAAAGGGCAAACCCTGCGAAAGCAGGGGACGCAAAGTCACCGGTCTACAGGGCAATTTGGCCCCATGACGGCGGGACTGCCAGTTAGGTTGGAACGCGAGGCATTGCGCTCGCGTGAGGTCTCGACGCCTGAATTCGAGGCCTGAACGTCTTCGCATCCGGAAGACGCAACCCATGCTGCAGTCCAGCCATGTTTCGATTGGCTGAAAGGAGCAGCATGGAAACCCACGTATTCAAGCCGAGATTCTTCCGTCTTCCCGGCCTCATCGTCGCGGCGGCACTCGTCGCCTGCGTCACCGGCGCAAACGTCGCGCATGCAGCAATGGGGGATTCGACGACGTTGCCGTCGGCGGCGATCGAACGCTCGCCGTGGGGCAACTGGGCGAAGAGCCGAATCCTGGTGGCCCCGAATGCAGGCCTTTCGGACGACGATTTCGCCGCCGTTCTGATATCCCATAGCGGCAAGTCGCTCGGCAAGGTGCGAGGACTCGAAGTGCACGTGGTGGAGCTGCCCGCCAACGCGAACGAAGACGCCGTCGCCAAGGCGCTTGCCCGCAATCCCCACGTGAAATTCGCCGAGGTTGACCGCATTTTGTCGGCAACTGGAGTCACGAACGACCCGATCCTGCCGCAGGAATGGCAGATCTCGAGGATCGGTGCCTCGACCGCCTGGACCACCTCGACCGGGGCCGGCATCGTCGTGGCCGTGCTCGACAGCGGCGTGCAAAGCAACCACCCGGACCTGCAGGCGAACCTCGTTCCCGGCTGGAACATTTACAACAACAATAACCTGACCGACGACGTCAACGGGCACGGGACTGCGGTTGCCGGAACGATCGCGGCGGTTGGGAACAACGGCATTGGGGTTGTCGGTGTCGCTTATCGCGCCAAGATCATGCCGGTCCGGATCAGCGACGCGACCTGCAATACGACGTTAAGCCTGATTGCGAGCGGGCTGACCTGGGCTGCCGACCATGGCGCGGATATCGCGAACATAAGCTACAGCAACCTCTTCAAGAGTTCGACCGTGATCTCGGCTGCGACCTATTTGCGGAACAAGGGCGGCGAAACGGTCGTGTCGGCGAACAACAACGCAATCAATGAGGGTTCCGCGAACACGACCTCGATGATCACGGTATCGGCTACTGACCAGTACGACAGCCTGGCGAGTTTCTCGAGCTGGGGACCGATGGTCGACGTGGCCGCACCGGGCGTCACCGTCCAGACGACGCTCTGGAACAGCGGCTACGGCTGGGGCACGGGGACCTCGTTTTCAACGCCGGTCGTAGCCGGCACGGTTGCGCTGATCATGTCGGCCAATCCAGCACTCACGCCGGATCAGATCGAGAACGTGCTGTTCTCAACCGCCACCAATCTCGGTGCCACGGGGTACGACTACTACTTCGGTTGGGGCAGGGTCAACGCGGCTGCTGCAGTGTTAGCGGCAGTGAGCACCACAACTCAACCGGCGGATACGGCGGCACCGACGGTTGCGATCGCCTCGCCGACCGGGGGAACCGTTTCCGGGACGATTCCGGTCAGCGTAAGCGCCGCCGATAACGTTGGGGTCACCAAGGTGGAGTTGTATGTCGGGGGCGTTCTGCTCGCGACGGATACCGCTGCGCCGTGGAGCTTCAGCTGGGACACGACGAAAACGGCCAACGGGACCTACGCGGTCAATGCGAAGGCGTACGACGCGGTGGGTCATATAACGAGTTCTGCGTCCGTGAACATCACGGTGGCTAACGGCACGTCAACGCCGACGAACCCGGCGACCGCTGATACCACGGCGCCGGTCGCGCATGTCACCTATTCGTCGAGCAGCGGGAAGAAACGTAGCGTCACCATTCAGGCCTCGGCGACCGACAACGTGGGCGTGAAGTCGTTGACGCTATCCATCGATGGCGTTGTAAAGGCGACCGGCAACAAGTCCAGCCTGTCGTATAGCTGGAGTACTTCGTATGTTGCGTCCGGTAGCCACTTGATCACCGTAGTGGCGAAGGATGCGGCTGGAAACGCCGGCTCGGCGTCGGTTACGATGGTGAAATAGCGCGAGATCGACATCGCAAGAAAAAAACGCCGGCAAATTTGCCGGCGTTTTTCGTTGGCGGGGAGTTGCGCTACGCGCGACGTTTGCGCGACAGACCCAAACCGATCATCGCAGCGGCCAGGAGCAGGACCACGCCCGGCTCAGGCGTCGTGTTGGTCGTGTTGGTCGTGTTGGTCGTGTTAGTTGTGTTGGTCGTGTTGGTCGTATTCGTGTTTCCGAGAGTCTGCGAATAAAGGCTGCCGACCTTGGGGCCGTCCTCGACTGCGGTCAACGCGATCTGCAGATGCGGCCCGGCCGTCGCGATGTTGAGATCTGCGGAAAAATCGATCGTGTACAGCATGTCGCTCGTGAGCTGTACGTCGGGCGAAATGTCGAAGCAGATGCTGCCAGGTGGCGTACCGTTCGCATCGCAATCGACGGCGTTCGCGCTCAGCTGGGCGTTCAGCCCCGAAAGATCGACCGCACCCGGACCGTTCGCCGTCGCGGTTACGGTCCCGAAGTCGAGGCCGAGGTCCTTCAAATCGAAGGCCCCCAAGAAGTTCGCCGTGGCCCAGTCGCCGGTCGCCGTGTCGGCACCCAGGATTTGCAATGTCAGCGTATCGTTATCCGACTACGTCGATGATGAAGGTAACGTCTTGGAACGTAGTCGCTATACGTCGGCACCGCGAGAGCCGCCGGAGCGGCGGAAATCGCCATCGCGGCTGCACTGATTGCAAAAAGAGATTTCAGAGCTTTCATTTGGACCCCCACGCCCGACCGGCGTCGTTAGTGTTGCGAACCCTTCGACCGCTGCCGCTCACTGTTACAGGACAGCCTTGGAAACTCGCCGCCTGCGGACAGGCGGTCAGTTGACATGTGTTAAGCAGTGAACGTGCCCGTGACTTAAGTTATTGTTTATAAAAATATTTATTCATGAACCTTTGTACATGTCTCAACCGTATGTAAAAAACCCCGACACCGGTCAACCACGACTTCGGCGGCCGTCCCGAACGCCGCCGGGGCGCTGCAACCCGGTCACGCCGACCACTCGGATAACACGGCGGGTCGCCGAGCAGTCCTGTTAGCCCATTTTTCTGAACGGCGCTGACATGAGCCACTTCCGCTTGCTTTACCCCGGTCGCGCGACACGGCTATATTGAAACCTTGCCGTAGCACGCACGTGCGTTGCATAACTCATGTTCTCCACTCGCTCTCCCTCGCTTGAAGCTCCCGCAGCGGCGAACGACTTCCGGTCCCGCGCTGGAAGCACGTTCGTCGCGATCTTCGGCATCGACCTGCGCACGCTTGCCCTTTACCGGGTATGCCTGGCGTTGATCATCATCATGGATCTCGTGGCGCGTGCACGGGACTTAACCGCGCACTATTCGGACGAAGGCGTTCTGCCGCGCGCGGCCCTTCTCGGCGATATCGGACAGTGGGCTCCTTCGCTCCACCTGATGAGCGGCTCGCCCAAGATTCAGGCGCTGCTGTTCATGCTGGCAGGAGTCGTTGCCCTGGCGTTGCTCGTTGGCTATCGCACGCGCGCTGCGACCATCGTGTCCTGGCTTCTGCTGCTGTCATTGCAGGCTCGGAACCCGGCGATCATGCAGGGCGGAGACATGCTGTTGTACCTGCTGCTGTTCTGGGGCATTTTTCTCCCGCTCGATGCCCGGTTTTCCGTTGATGCGGCGCTTAACGAAGACGTGCAGACGCGTCCCGAACGCCTTCTTCTCGATGGCGACGATGGCGCTGCTCGTCCAGGCCATGTGCGTCTACACGTTCGGGGCCCTGCTGAAGACCAGCCCGACCTGGATACCGGACGGCACCGCGGTCTATTACGCGCTGCATCTCGATTACCTCGTGACCCCGATAGGGATCTGGTTGCGGCGATTTCCCTCGCTTCTCGAGTTCCTGACCTATTTTGTCTGGTCGCTCGAGTTGGTCGCGCCGCTGCTGATGTTCTCGCCAATCGCACATGTGCGCGTGCGGCTGTTCGGCATGGCGCTGCTGCTTGTTCTGCATATCGGCTTCCTGCTTTGCCTGTACATCGGAATTTTCCCGTTCGTCAGCATGGCGTCGATCCTAGCCTTCACGCCCGGCCGCGTCTGGGACTGGATCGGCTCCCGGGTGCGCAGTGCGGAGCGACGTGGCGTGGCGATTTACTACGACGAGCCCTGCGGTTTCTGTCGAAAGGTTTGCCTGATCCTTCGAATGTTCCTGCTGCTCCCGGACACGCCCATCCTCCCCGCACAAAATTTTGCGGAAATCCATCGTGAAATGCAGGCGCACAACAGCTGGGTCGTCGTCGATTACGACGGCTCGCATCATGTGCGCTGGGACGCAATCGTTCTCGTATTTCGGCGATCAGTCCTATTTTCGGCAATAGGCTCGATGCTATCGCTGCGGCCGTTTCGTGCGCTCGGGCGAGCGACTCTATGAAGCGATTGCGCGAAACAGAGCCGCATTGGGCCGCTGGTCGGCGGTCGCGCTGCCGTACCGCGATGGACCAATCGCGCCCTCGGCGGGCTCGCAGATCGTCGCAGGCGCGCTCCTGTTGGTCCTGCTGATCATGAACCTGCAATCGATACACGTGTTGGTGCCTTATGTCGCGGGCACGGCAGGCGCAATCGCCGACACGCTTCGTATCAGGCAGGGATGGACGATGTTTTCGCCGCAGCCTTCGCGATCGGACGGTTGGTTCGTAGCCCGCGGGACAACGCGCGACGGCGGAGCGGTCGACATCCTGCATGACCGGATTGGGGAACCCGGTTCGGCTCGGCCGCCATCGCTCGAACGTGAGCATCCGACGTATCGCTGGGAGCGATACCGGATGTTTCTAACCGAGCAGGGACACGCGAAGTATCTTCCGTATTACGTACGTTATCTTTGCAGGAAGTGGAACGATGATCCCACCCACACCGCGAAGATTTCGGCGGTGCAAATTTATTTCAATGAGGAGTTGGTGCCCCCGAACGGCTTGACCCGCAACATGAACAGCATGCTGCTGGTCGCGGAGACGTGCCAACGAGCGGGTGCATGATCTCGGTCAAGCACCGCTTGCTGCGTTAATCCAACGCGCTGTTCATTTTGCCGTCGAGACCATGTAATCGACGGCCGCAGCGACGTCGGTGTCCGTCAACGCAAGATTTCCACCCTTGGGCGGCATCGCGTTCTTGCCGTGCAGCGCGCTGTTGTGCAGCGTGTTGAGGCCGGTCGCGATGCGCGGTGCCCACGCGGCCTTGTCGCCGAATTTCGGTGCGCCCGCGAGGCCCGTCGCGTGACAGACGGCGCATGTCTTCTCGTACACACCCTTGCCGTCGGCCGCTCCGCCCGCGGCGGCGGGCGCTGCTGCAGCAGCCGGCGGTGTCGTGGAGTTGGTCGATGTGCTCGCGACTGCGGCGGGCGCCGCAGCGGCCGGCGACTTTGCGGCCGGCGCCGCTGCAGCAGCCGTTGGCGCAGGTTCTTTCCAACCGGCACCCACCTGGTTCGCGAGATAGACGACGGCGCGGTGCACTTCGTCGTCGGTCAAGTCGGTGTTGCCACCCTTGGGCGGCATCACGCCCGCCTTGCCCTGAAAGCCGGCGACGGCGTGTTGGACGAGCGTCTTCTCGCCCTCCGCGATCCGCGCCGTCCATTGAGCCTTGTCGCCGGACTTCGGCGCGCCGGCCAGGCCGGCCTCGTGACATGTCTTGCACACCTGGCCGTAAACCTGCTCGCCGGTGAGATTGCCGCGCGGCACGGAGGCGTCGGCGATCACGACCGATCCGACCGGCTTGATGCGCTCGAGCACGCGCTGCTCGTCGCCGGACGTGTCATGCGGCGTGCTCGTCAGCAGTTGCGACAGGAGGCCGATGATCACGATCGGCACGATGAACGCGAGTGCGACGACGATGATCAGCTGCTTCGGGGTCTTGATCGGCGAGGAGTGCTGGTCGGGTTCCGTCATGGGTCGCGTTGGGCAGTCGGAAGGAAGGCGATCGCTACGAGGGCAGCGCGGTCAAACGCGCGATTATACTGTGATCGCCGCGCACCACCGCCCGCGTCGGACGCTCGATCGGGCAGACCCGCTATAATTCCGCTGCGACGCGCCCGTAGCTCAGTTGGATAGAGTATTGGTTTCCGAAGCCAAGGGTCACAGGTTCGAATCCTGTCGGGCGCGCCACTTCGAAAATGTTCGTTCCATGCACCCCCGCCAGTCGTCGCTGATCCTTGCGTTTTGCGCGGCGCTCGCAGCGCCCGCCCCAGCGCTTGCGCAGGATGTGCCGGCCGCCACTCCGGTCGACGATCCGAAGGCACGCCGCATCGTCGAGGAAGCCGATCGGATCCGCTTTCCTGCGGAGGGTTTCCAGGTCGAGGTGTCGATCGTCAGCACCGGCAAGGACAAGGCGCCTGACGAGCGCAAGTACCGCGTGCTGTCGAAAGGCAACGAGAATACGATCGTCATGATCACCGAGCCTGCGACCGAGCGCGGGCAGATCCTGCTGATGAAAGGCCGCGAGCTCTGGGTGTTCTTGCCGAACATCTCGCAGCCTGTGCGACTGTCGCTGGCGCAACGCCTTACGGGCCAGGTTGCGAACGGCGACCTGGCGCGCGCGAACTTCGCTGGCGACTATTACGCCCAGGTCCTGCGCACCGAAACGATCGACGGTGCCGCGTACGACGTGCTCGAGCTCAACGCGGTCGATCGCAGCGTCACGTACCAGCGCGTCGTCTACTGGGTGCGCCAGGGCAGTTCGGCGCCGTATCGCGCGGAATTCTACTCGGCCTCCAACCGGCTGCTGAAGACGTGCGTCTACGAGAAATTCGAGTCGATGGCGGGAAAGATGCGCCCGACGCGGATCGTGATGGAGGACGCGCTGAGAAGCGGCGAGCAGTCGGTGCTCGACTACAGCGCGATGAAGCTCCGCGAGCTTCCCGACAAGATGTTCACGAAGGACTACCTGAAGAAGCTCGAGTGACTTGGCATCCGGCGGTCGCCGTCACGTGCGCATGCCGCGCGCGCCGCCCGCTCAATCCATCGCGCGCAGCCGCCCTTCGATGCCGCGCTCTTCCTCGAGCGAAAAGAACAACGGATAGAGCAGGCGTGTTTCGCCCGCGCGTTCGCGCTGGCCGCCCCAGCGCGTGATCTCGGACTCGGCGTACGCGAGCTTCAGGCGCAGCAACACGGCCGGGGCCGATACGCGCGGATCCATCCGCTCGGCCGCCGCAACCTCGAAGCCGAGCATGCTGATGTAGAACTTGACGTGCCGCGGATTGACCTCGATCAGCAGGTCGGTTGCATGGCGCAGGTGACGCGCATGAATGTACGCGATGTGAAATATCGCCGCCAGCACGGCTCTGGATCGCACGAGGCTGTCCACTGCCAGCCGCGTGAATTCGCATAGGCTCACGTTGCGTTCCGCGCGCAGTGCGGCCACTTCGGCCGGGTAGAGCTTTTCGACGACCAGCCCGGCCTGCGAATCCATGCCGACCGAAATCGTGGCAACCAGCGCGTCCTGATCGAACGCCGCAAGCGTCACGACGTTGGGCGCGGGCGATGACGTGGGCGACGCCGTGCTGTATCCGCGCCATGCGTAACGCCGCTGGATCAGGTAGCTCGCCGTGCTGCGCCGACCTTCGCTGTTGGCAAGCCGAATCTTGAACCGCGACTCCTGCGCGTTCGCGCTTGCGTCGCCTTCGGCCCGCTCGTGCAACAGCGTCTCGAGCTGAGCCGGTTTCGGAATCGACATGATGGTGTCGCCCGCACCGGGGTCCGGCGGATGACTAGACATAGTGCACTCGATGCGGTTCGTTCGCGAGGGACGTCACCACCGCAGGCGTTGCCACCGAGGGTGGGCACGTGCTGGCTGGCTCTCGGCTGCTCGCGTTGTTGGAGCTTGAAGTGTAACCCAGTTGCAAGTGGCAGGCGGCGCGAGACTTCCTGCACCTCCTTTGCATTCTGTGCAAACCCGCGGGCGCGTCGCAATGGCATAGTACGAAACGAATTGGCGGAAGATTCGCGCTATGCATCGGCAAGTTGCACGCTGCCAGCGCTTTCAAACTGGGATGCCGCAACACGAAACGACTCGCACCGACAGCGACCGTCCGGCAACGACCGAGCCCGCGTTGCCGCGCCGGCGGATCGCGATTTTCGCCGAGGCGGTCACGCTCGCACACGTGGCGCGCCCACTGGCGCTCGCGCGCGGACTCGACCCCGAGCGTTACGACGTCACATTCGTCTGCGACCCACGCTACGCGGATTTTCTTGCAGCGGAGCCTTGGCGAATCCATTGGATCGATTCGATCTCCGGCGAGCGCTTCCGTGACGCGCTCGCGAAGGGTCGTCCGATCTACGATGCCGCAACGCTGCAGCGCTACGTCGACGACGACCTGGCCGTCATCGATGCGGTGAGGCCCGACGTCGTCGTCGGCGATTTCCGGCTGTCGCTGTCGGCAAGCGCGCGGATCGCCGCGATACCGTATGCGGCGATCTGCAGCACGTACTGGAGTCCCTACGCGCGCCAGCACGTTCCGATACCCGATCACCCACTGGTAGGCATGCTGGGGCTCGCAACGGCGCAGGTGCTGTTCGACGTGTTCCGGCCGCTCGCGTTCGCTCACCATACGCGACCGCTCAATCGAGTGCGGCGCTCGCGGGGACTTCCATCGCTTGGTCTCGATCTGCGGCGCACGTACACCGATGCCGACTGGGTGCTCTATGCCGATCCGCCCGAGCTCGTTGCAACCGAGCGGCTGCCCGCGAATCACCGCTATCTCGGTCCGGTGCTTTGGTCACCCCCGGTCGCGCCGCCTGCGTGGTGGGCTGATCTGCCCGACGACCGGCCGGTCGTGTACGTGACCATGGGAAGTTCGGGGTCGCAGCACGATCTTGCGACGGCGCTCGACGCGTTGTCCGGCGTCGACTGCACGGTGATTGCCGCCACCGCGGGCGGCGGGCCGGTTTCAGTGCGCTCGTCCCGCCAGTTCGTCGCCGACTATCTGCCCGGCGAAGCGGCATCGCAACGCGCGCAACTCGTCGTCTGCAACGGCGGTGCGCCCACGAGTCAGCAGGCGCTCGCCGCGGGCCGGCCCGTGCTCGGAATCGCGAGAAATCTCGATCAGCATCTCAACATGCAATGCATCGAGCGCGCCGGTGCTGGCGTGCGCCTGCGCAGTGACAAGGCGACGGTAGATGCAGTGCGAAGGGCCGTCGAGCACTTGCTCACAACACCGGCGTTTGCCGCAGCGGCGGGCCGGCTGGCGCAGTCGTTTGCCACCCAGGACGCTCCCCGCACGTTCGCCGCGGTTGTGGCAGAGATGCTCGGGCAACCGACGGGCGCCGGTGTCACTCCCGCACGTCGGTCGGCTGCAGGTCCTTGATCT
Organism: uncultured Pseudomonadota bacterium; assembly: GCA_963709335.1. Taxonomy (GTDB): domain Bacteria; phylum Pseudomonadota; class Gammaproteobacteria; order Burkholderiales; family Casimicrobiaceae; genus VBCG01. Next base: position 648,095 of record CAVPWB010000014.1, on the reverse strand, counting down.
TTTTCGCGGGAATGCCGCCCCATAGCTCATTGGGCGGAACGACTGTGTTCATTGTCACGACGGAACCCGCGGTGACGACGGCGCCATCGCCGATGTCGGCACCGGGCATCACGACCGCGTGTACGCCGACTGTCGCGGAACGGCCGATCTTCACCGGCTTCAGAATGATCGAGCCGCTCGTGATCGCGTGTGCGACGACCGCGGAATCGAGGCCGATGATCGCGAAATCGCCGATGCTGATCAGCGGTGGATCGACGAGCATTCCACCCATCGCGGTGTTGCGCCCGACGCGTGCGCCGAACAGCATCGCAACCAGGGGCTTCGCAAACACGGTCGTGAATGGCAGCAGTGCGCCGCGTCCGAATTCATGGACGACCGTATAGAACTTCCAGTACGTGAAGTGGGGATCGTTCATCCGGTACTCGCCGGGCCGCAGCGGAAAGACGGCGAGCATTGAGCGGACGAGAAGCGAAGACAGCAATCCGTAGACGAGCAGCATGGCGACGCCGTCGACCAGCCAGTGGTAGGCGCCGAACACACGCGCCGACAGGGGCTGCACGCCCAGCACCACGATGAGAACCGTCAGGATCGCGAGGCCCGCGAGCGCCAGTCCCGACAGCAGGAAATCCTTCAGATCGGTTTGCATGCGCTGCGTTGCAGCCCCGGCACAAAAAAAAGCCGCCGGGATTCCCGGCGGCCGCAGTGTAGCAAAGTGTGAGCGGAAGCTGCTAGCGCAATGCTCCGATTACGATTTGCGCTTCGAACGCCGCTCTGCCCAGCCGAGGCCGAACAACGCCAGGCCGGTCAACGCGAGCGTCGCGGGTTCCGGAACCGCTTGCGTGAAGCTCTGGTTCGCGTCGGTCTGCAGCTGGAAGTTCTGCTGGTTGCTGGGCGCGGCGGCGTTGTTAACGAGCGCGGCCGGCGTATAGTTCGGCGGCGAGTCACCCGGGAAGTTCAGCGTCGTCTGCACCAGCGTATTGAGCAGGTTCGGATTGACGTAGGTGTTGTTCGTGAACGTCACCTGGCCATTGATGGTTCCACCGCCAGTACCCACACATTGCGACGGCAGCTGGCAGCCCGTGAACACGGCCGTGCCCGCGGTGATGTCCCCCCTGATGATGGACACACCGTCGGTGAAGCCCGTTCCAGCAGCCTGATTGGCGTCCGGCGTAGTGTCGAACCAGATGTTGAACGTTCCCGAATCGCTCGAGATTTGGATAGTCGTGCAACCGGCCGTCAGGCAAGTCGCAGTCTCATTGATGACCGCGATCGTGGTCAACTCATACGAACCCGTCGCCGAACCCGGGGACGCGACGTACAGGTTCGGCGTCGGCGAGCCGCCGTTGATGATGCCGGCAAACGCCTGGAACGTGAACGTGAACGTGTCGGTGGTGCCAATGGGGCTGGCTGCCGTCAGGTCGAAACCCTGGATATAGCCGGTGCCGTTGCTGTGCCAGTCGATACCCGTGAAAGCGAGCACGCCGTCATTCGGCGTAGCCGTAGTCGTGTCCAGCGTCGCCGCGCTCGCCACGCCGCCGGCGACGGCAAAGCCCAGCGCCAAGGCGATCGTCGTAAGTTTCTTCATCGTTCTCTCCCGCTCCAATCAGATATGTGTCGTTGAGCTCTTGCGCTATTGCATGAGAGCGCAACCATTAAAAGCAAGATCGGAGCCAGCAAATTTAAAACATATCAATCAAGTACTTAATGTTATCGAGCCGAAAAGGGACCTTGGCGGCTGTAAAGGATTTCGACGAGTAAAACGAGTCGTCGTTGAGCTTTGCATCCGCGAGAATGGACTTGCAGCCGGCTGGTCGGGTGGACCGGCCGGCTTGTAAGATGGGCCGGCAAGCCCCAAGAGGGGTCCCACCGTGACAATGCTCTGGCTGGTCATGCGCAACCTGAGCCGGAACAGGGTCCGGCTGGCGATCGCCCTGTCGGCGATCGCCTTCGGCGTGGCCGCGCTGCTCGTCGCCGGCGGGTTCATCGAGTGGATCTTCATGGCCATTCGGGAATCCTATATCAAGTCGCTCGCCGGGCACATCCAGGTCGTCCGCCCGGGCTATATAACCCGCGGCGCAGCCGATCCATACCGTTTCCTGCTGCCGGAGCCGCTGCCGGGGATTGACTACATCGAGAAGCTTCCGGGCGTCTCGGTCGTCACGCCGAGGCTTTCGTTCACGGGGCTCGCCAGCCATGGCGACGTCACCGTGTCGTTCGTCGCCGAGGGTGTGGACGCCGAGAAGGAAAAGGAGGCGAGCCGTTACCTGATCATCACCGACGGCCAGAGCCTCGCGTCGTCGGACGAGGCGGGGATCGTCGTCGGTGCCGGGCTCGCCGAGCAGCTCGGCGTGAAGGCGGGCGACACGGTCGTCCTGCTGGTCAATACGCCGGCGGGCGGCATCAGCGCACTCGAAGTCAAGGTTCGCGGTGTCTTCTGGACGTCGGTCAAGGCGTTCGACGACGTTGCATTGCGGCTACCGATCCGTGCGGCTCGCCAGCTGCTCCGGGTGTCCGGCACGCATGCGTGGATCGTCGTGCTGGATCGAACCGAGATGACGGACGACGTGCTCGGCCAGCTGCGCCGCCACTTCGAGTCACGCAAGACCGAGCTCGAGTTCGTTCCGTGGACCGAGCTCGCCGATTTCTACTTCAAGACGGTGCGCTTGTTCTCGCGGCAGGTCGGAGTCGTGCAGATCATCACGGCGATCATCATCCTGCTGAGCATCAGCAACACGCTGACGATGAGCGTGCTCGAACGCACCGGCGAGATCGGTACGCAACTGGCCGTTGGCACGCGGCGCGCGACGATCCTGCGCCAGTTCCTCGGCGAGGGCTGCCTTCTGGGCCTCGCTGGCGGCGTTCTCGGCCTCACGATCGGCATCCTGCTGGCGCAGGTGATCTCCGCGATCGGCATTCCGATGCCGCCGCCGCCGGGAATGTCCACAGCGATCACGGGCAGCATCCTCGTCACGTGGCCGCTGGCCGTGTCGTCGTTCCTGCTTGCCGTCGGCGCGACGATCGTCGCGAGCGTCTACCCTGCGTGGAAGGCGTCGCGGATGCAGATCGTCGAAGCGCTTCGCCACAACCGCTGACAAACGCGCCGACCCGCGGCCCATGCTGAGACTCGCGCTTCGCAACATCTTCCGGCAATGGCTTCGGACGGGCCTGACGCTGCTCGCGATCGCCACCGGCGTCACTGGGCTGATCCTGAGCGGCGGCTTCGTCGAGGACGTCTACCTGCAGCTTGGCGAAGCGACGATCCACTCGCAGCTCGGGCATTTGCAAGTAGCCAACGCCGGTTACCGGAGGGCGGGGCGCACGGACCCATACAAGTTCATGATCGACGATCCCACGCAGGTGACGCGTGCGCTCGACGCGCTGCCGCACGTGATCCAGACGGCGCGCCGGATCGCGTTCTCCGGGCTGTTGAACAACGGGCGGGGCGAGACGCCGATACTGGGCGAGGGTGTGGAACCCGAAAAAGAAACGCGGCTCGGCACGTCGGTGAAGATCATCGCGGGACGCCCGATGCGTGCAACCGATGAAGATGGCGTGCTGCTTGGCCAGGGGGTCGCCGAGCGGCTCGACCTGAAGCCCGGCGACACGGTGACGATCCTGCTCAACACGACGACGGGCGCGCTCAACACGCTCGACTTCACCGTCATCGGCGTCTTCCAGAGCTTCTCCAAGGACTACGACGCGCGCGCAGTGAGGATCAATCTCGCCGCCTGCAAGGAGCTGCTGTCGACCAAGGCCGTGCACAGCGTCGTCGTGCTGCTCGACGAGACGAAGGCGACCGACGAAGTCGTCGCGGCGTCGCGACTGGCACTGCCGGGTTTCGACATCAATGCCTGGTACGACCTCGACGATTTCTATGCGAAGACCGTCGAGCTCTATCGGCGCCAGTTCGGCGTGCTGCAGTTGATCGTGCTGGTCATGGTGCTGCTGAGCGTCGCGAACACGGTGAACATGGCGCTGCACGAGCGCGTCGGGGAGTTCGGCACGATGATGGCGCTCGGCAACCGGCGGGGCTTCATCTTCCGGATGATCGTGCTCGAGAGCGGCCTGCTCGGCGTCATCGGTGCAGCGCTCGGCCTCGTGCTCGGTCTGCTGCTGGCGTGGGGCATATCGCTGGTCGGCATTCCGATGCCTCCGCCGCCCAATTCGAACGTCGGCTACACGGCCGCCATCCAGATCCGCTCAGTCGTGATCGAGATTGCGTTCGTGATCGGTGTGGCGGCGGCCGTGGTGGCGGCGCTCCTGCCGGCCGGCAGGGTCTCCCGGATCCCCGTCGTCCAGGCCCTTCGCCAGAACTGAGTCGCGGATCCGCCGCTCGGCTACGCGCCGGTCCGGAATTTCGGCGTAGAGCCACGTTCCATTGTCATTGATCCCCAATCGCCTGACCTGGCCGTCCTCGATCATGATCAGCCGGTCCGCCATGTCGATGACCTTCTGGTCGTGCGTCGAAAAGATGAACGTCGTACCGGCCTCGCGATTGATGCGCTTCATCAGGCGCAGGATGCCCTTGCCCGTCTTGTGATCGAGGTTCGCGGTCGGCTCGTCCGCCAGCACCACTTTCGGATGGATCGCGAGCGCGCGCGCGATCGCCACCCGTTGCCGCTGGCCGCCGCTCAACTGGTTCGGTCGATGTCGCTTGAACGCGGCGAGGCCGACCACGTCGAGAAAGTGCGCCACGCGCTTGTGCCGCTCGCTCTTGCTCAAGCCCTTCATCTGCAGCAGCGGGTACTCGACGTTCTCCTCCGCCGACAGCACCGGCAGCAGGTTGAACGTCTGGAACACGAATCCGATCGCGCGGCCGCGGAGGTCGGCGAGTTCGTCGGATGTCTTGCCCGCGACGTCGACGCCGTCGATGCTGATCCGACCTTCGCTGGGGGTGTCGATGCACCCGATGAGATTGAGCAGCGTGGTCTTGCCGCTGCCCGACGGCCCGGCAATCGCGAGGAACACGCCTTCCTCGATGTCGAACGTGACGTCGCGAAGCGCCTTGACCGTCTCCTGGCCCAGGCGATAGTCCTTGCCGACACCCTCGATACGGATCAGCGGCATGGCCGGCGCCGACCGTTCCCGCGCACCTGCGCCTACTGGACTTTCTTCAGCAGTGCCTCGGCACTCTGCCGCAGCTGCGGTTCGCTCGCCTTGGCCAGCAACTGCTGCAACTCGGCGCGCGCCTCATCTTTCTTGCCGGTCTTGATCAGCGCTGCGGCAAGGTGCAGGCGGATTTCGGAGTTGGTCGGCGCAAGCTTGGCCGCCTTCTGGATGAGCTCGAGGCCGCGCGGCGCATTCCCGAATTGCACGAGCCCCCAGCCGTACGTGTCGATGACACCCGGCGACTCGGACCGCAAGTTGTAGGCGCTCTGCGCGAGCTCGAGTCCGCGCACGTTTTTCTGGTTTAGATAGATGAGTGCGAGATTGTTGAGCGCGACGACGTTCTGCGGCTGCCGCTCGATCACGGCCTCGTATTGCGGGATCGCGAGATCAACGCGCCCGCGCCTGACGTACTCGCCGGCGAGGTACTGGCGGGTTGCTGCGTCTTGCGGATTTGCCTTGACCCATTGCAGCACGCGCTCGTCGGCGTTTTGGGTGTCGCCGGCGCTTGACTGCGCATGATGAAGACGTTGGATGATCGAGCCTGTCGAAGCAATTTTGAGCGCGTTTTCGTAAGCGAGCACCGCAGCCGCGTATTGCTTTTGCGCGGTGAGCGCATCGCCTTCGAGCGTGAATCCAACGGTCGATTTCGGCGCGCGCTTCTCGAGGCGTCGCGCGAGCTCGAGTGCTTGTGTGGTGCGCCCGTTGCGGAGTTCGAGCGTCCCCTGGGCGTAGATGGCATCGGGATTGTCAGGATTGAGCGCGATTGCTCTGCTGATGTGTTCGTTAGCGCCCGGCAGATCGCCGGCTGCCTCCATCGCGAGCCCGAGGTTGGCATGTGCGGCCGATGATTCGGGTTGCAGCTTGACCCATTGCTGGTATGAGGCGACTGCATCGGCGTTCTGTCCGCGGGCAAGCTGAACCTGCCCCAGCATTGCGAGCACCGCGGGGTTGTCGGGCTGCTTGCGGCGTGCGTCGGTCAACTCGCTTATCGCAGCCTGCAGGTCACCAGTCGCCAGGCGGTGCCGGACGAGCAGCAGGCGCGGCATCCACGCAGCGGGGTCCGTCGTCTTCGCCCGTTCCAGCCACCGCACGCCATCCTGCGAATTGTTGCCGATGAACTCGATGCGCGACAGTCCGAGCATCGCGCTGACATTGGTGGGTTCCTTCGCCAGCACCGCGTCGTATCGGCGTCGCGCGGTCGCGTAATCCTTCTGCAGCATATCGAGCTGCGCGAGATTCATGCTCGCCGGGCTGTAATCGCGGTCGAGCGCCAGCGCCTGCTCGAAGCTCTTGCGGGCCGCAGCGTAGTCCCTGCGACCCGCCTGAACGCCGCCGAGCATGTTGTAACCCACGGGATTCTTCGGGTCGCTCTTGATCAGCTTGTTGGCGCCCTCCTGCGCGGCGGCTAAGTCGTTCTGTCGCAGGCTATCGACGACGCCGCGCGCATCGACCGATTCGCTCGCCGGCGTTTCCGGCGCGTCGAACGGATTGACGGTGTTGCCGACGGCGATCGACGCCGTAAGGCACAGCGACGCGACCAGGGCGGCCGCGAGCGACCATCGCGCGACGTGCATCTGCACGCCGGCGGAGCGTTGACTGCTGGACTTCTGGATACGGCGGTTGCTCATCGGTTTCCGTTTCGGCGGAACGCGTGCAACGGTGCGTTAAAAATCATAGCGTATCTCCGTGTGCACGCGGTCGCGGTTGTTGAACTGGCCGAACAGTCCGAGCGGACCGCCGCCGAAAATGTCGAGGCCGGCCTGCACGCGCCAGTTCTTGTCGAGTCGCCACGCCAGCTTCGGACGCAGCATCCAGTCGTTGCGATTGAAGCTCGAGATCCACAGCACCTCGCCTTCGAATCGCTCGCTGAACTTGTGGTTCAGCAGCAGACTGTACCCGCTCTCGTTGCGGTCGGGGATGATGTCGGGATCGTGGTGGAAATAGGTACGCTGGAACAGTTGCACGTTGAGGCGCGTGTCTTCGGGCAGTGCGAAATCGAGGCCCACGACGGCATCGAGCGTGTTCTGTGGCACGACACCGTCGGCGTCGTCCTCTCGCAGCACGCTGAACTTGCGGCCGTGCGTATAAACGGCTTCGGCCTTGAAGACGAAATCGCCGAAGTCCTTCGCGAGCGTGCCGCCGTACTGCTGGATCCGGTCGTGGCGCGCCTGATAGATGTACGTCGGTTGCGGTGCAAAGTCGATCCGCCGGTAGTATGAGGCGGACGAATCCATGCTGCCGTAGTAGAAGCCGGACATGTCCCAGCCGTTGTGCAGCCAGGAAAGGCGGGCACCGTAGTTCGTGTGGGCGAGCGTGCGCTCGGGCGTCTGCTCCGCGTCGTATTGTGTTGCGAAGCCAGGCGGCGGCGGCGGCGCGGCGGGAAAGAACTCGGCGCCGGGCTTGCCGATCAGGTCGTAGCTCGGCACCGGGATCCAGATCAACTCCGCGTGGACGTCATCCTTGAAATACTCGGCGCGCAGCGTCCATTGCGGGATGCGCAGGATCTCGAAGTCGGGCAGGATGAACTGGCGCAAGTCCTTCGCGGTCACGACGTCCGCGAAGTAGAGTCCGACCATCTCGCCCCAGACAACCTGCTGGCGCCCGAGCCGGAAGTCCCAGTCGCCGGCGCCGATGTCGACGTAATTTTCGCGCAGCAGGAAATCGAAGCGCTGGTCCTTGCGCACGTCCGATGGATAGAAGTCGGTGAGATCGTAGACGGCATCGTAGTCGAGCCGTGCTCCGAGCTTCCACTTGACCGTCTCGCTGGCGGTGCCCTGCGCTGCGACCTCGGTGCGCACGAGGATGTTCGACCAGTGCTTGGGGTCGGCATACGTGTACGAAAGCTCGCCCTGCGAGTAGCCCCGCCACAGGCGCGCATTGGACGTGGGCGCCTTCGGGGCGGGCGTCTTCTCGTCGTCGAACAGCGATTCGCGCGACGGAGCCGCGTCGTTCTGCGCTGTGTTGTCGGCTGCGACAACTTGACGCGGCAACAAAATGCCGCGTAGCTTGTCGTTGTCGACAAAGAGCGCGTCGTCCGCCCCGGCACTGGCACTGGCGACGGTCAACCACGTCATCACCCACCCACCGAAAATGCGCATGGCGTTGTAGCCTCTATGGACCTTGATCGTCGGACTGCGGGCACGTCCAATTGACGCAGGCTGCAATGTAGCCGACATCGCCCGGACCGTGTCGGGGCGCAAATACGAGCCCGTCTTTGCGGCCCTCGATCGCGCGTGTCCGCCATTCGAGAATGGCTGTCGTCATCAGGAGACAGTTTCGCATCGGGGCAAACGGTGCGAAAATGCGCGCGGCGCGTGGGCGCTACGAGGACGACGGTGGTACGTGAACCGCGAGTCGTTCGACGCGATACGTGAGCGGAGGCCGAGAACGGGTGAAAGTTAGAGGGCAAGACGCTTCGGGGCTTGTGCGAAGTTCGGATGATACGTGCAGCAATCGCAACGAACGAGCCTAGCGAGGTGACCGATGTCAATCCGAAGAAGTGAGATGGTCCAGGTTGGGCGCTATGCGCGCCAGTCTGCACCGCCTGCATTCGGCGACACGATTATCAGCGTACCGCATCGCGCCGCGCTGACATCGCTGGTGGTCGAGGAGGGCGATTCGATGCAGACGCAGATCGCGCCGGGTCGTGGTCTCTTCAAAATCCGATTGGCCGACAAGCAGGGACGCCGCGAGGCCGCGGGGCTTCTGGTGCAGCGGCGCTACGCGTGGCGCGGCTACCAGGTCGGTGCAACGCACGGGATTCATCCGAACCGCATCACGCTATCGGCCTCGAATGGCGACGAGGTCGTCGCGACGATCGCCGTCGGTCTCGATTCGACGGCAGGGCTCTTCGTCGACAAGCTGTACGGCGAGGTGGTCGATCGGATTCGCGCCCTCGACCGCCGGATATGCGAGTTCACGAAGCTCGCGATCGAGGCGAGCATCCGTTCGAAACCGATCCTGGCTGCGCTGTTCCACATCGCGTACATTCATGCGCGGCGCATCAATCGCTGCACGGATCTCGTCGTCGAAGTCAACCCGCGGCACGTGGCGTTCTACGAGCGGATGCTCGGGTTCACCGTGTGCGGCGCCGAGAAGATCGATCCTCGCGTGGGCGCGCCGGCCGTGCTGCTGAAGCTCGACCTGCTGTTCGCCGAGAAGCAGATCGACGAGATGGGCGGTCGTCTCGACCTTGCCGCGACACGGCGCTCGCTCTATCCGTATTTTTTCGCCGCCAAGGAAGAAAGCGGAATCGAGCGGCGCCTTCGCTCCGCTACGTAGTAGGCGCAAAGGCCGCGCCACGCGGCCGCTGGTCGACGATCAACCGGTCGAGCGGAAGCCTGACCGATCGCGCCGGCGCCGTCTGCCGAGCTGCGGGTCCGAGTCGCCCCAGGAATATTGCATTCGCTGCGTTCGACGATCCAAGCGCATCGTCGAGGCGCCGCGCGATGCTCGCCGCTTCCGCGATTGCGTGCGCCGACGTCGTGAATGTTCTGCCTTCGCGCGCGTAGCGCGCAAACACCAGCGGCGTATACGACGGTTGCATCTGCAGTCCGCATTGCGTAGCGGTCAGCCACAGTCGCTGCACGGCGCGTCCGGCGTCGACCACGTCCGCCGGTTGCCGGGGCGCCGAGGATGCGACCAGCGCGAAATGCGCGGAGCACATCACGCCCGGCAGGAAATCCAGCATCAGCCGCGGCAGCAAGGTGCCGCCGGCAAACCGATTCATCATGTCGACGCGACGCCAGCTGCCCATCGCGAAGCGCATCGTCGCGAGCAGCAGCGGGTCTGCGCCGAGCGATGCGTCGGGAAGGCGATCGACGCTCGTGCGCGCGTGCCATTCGATCACGGCCTTGTGCACCGCGTAAGCCTCGGGAATCGTCAGGCGGATGTGCGCATTGCGCGCATTGAGCAACGCCATCTGGCGTCGTTTCGCACCCGATTCGAACCACAGGACGCTGAAGCCGGCGACTGAGCGCTGCAGCGCATCCTTCTGTGCGTCGGACAGCGCGATCGTGCGCATCGGCCGGCGCTGGACGCTGCGCTGCTCGATGAACGGCACCAACGGATCTTCCGCGACTCGCGGCGTCGCCGGCTCGAGTTGCACGCTGTAAGTGACGTTGCCGAGCGCGTCCTCATCGACGACGGCGTCGATCGACCGGCATCCGAAACGCGTCGACGCGAGCGCGATCGTTTCGAGCAATGCGCCGTGCGACAGTCGGCTGGCGCACCCGTCGAGGTCGTAGACGCAGTGGTCGCGCGTGTCGAACGCGTGCACGAGCGCGCTCGAATCCGACGTGATCTCGAAGCGCCACGGCTGCGTGTTGTCGCCGCTCGGCGCCCATCGCGCCAGCTCCAGCACTTGACGGATGATCGTCATTGCCTCGAGGCATTCGCCTTCATCTTCGCGAACTGCCGCCGCGCGATGACGTAGATCATGCGTCGTACCGGACCCCGGTAGCCCCACGGTTGCCACGTGCGAACGAGCAGGTTCCGGTAGGCGTCGTAGTGCACGCCGCGTGGCGCCGCGACGACGCGGCGTCGCTTGAGCAATATCTTCAGCGCCTCCGTTCCCGCCACGCCGGCACAGATCTGGCAGGCCATTGCCGTCGAAGGGCCACGCTGTGCGCCCAGGTCGACGAACGACGGATCGACGAGATACCGTCGATGCAATGCCGCGGGTGCCAAGCCGAGCAGGAACCGCAGCGGCTTCTCGTCCTGGCGGCACCGGTGGAAACCGAAATATTCGGAAAACGACATCCGTCCCGGAATGAAATTCAGCAGCGCGGCACCCATGCCGAGCGGCGCCACGGTCGTCGCGGGAATGCGCAGCGCCGCGCAGCGCGCGAACACGAGTTCACGCGCTTCGAATGCGAAGAAGTCGAGTCCGTCGATGAAGAGGTCGGCGCCCTCCAGGAACCGGTCGACGTTGTCTGCCGTGACGCCGTCGGGAAAGACCGAGATTTCCATCTCCGGATTGACGTCCCGCGCCATCGCGCTCATGACATCGAGCTTCGCACTGCCGATCGTACTTTGCGCCGCGCCGACTTGCCGGTTGAAGTTCACGAGCTCGAACCGGTCGAACTCGGCGAGGCTGAACCGGCCCACGCCGAGTCGGGCGAGCGTCAAGAGGTGCGCGCCGCCCACGCCGCCGAGGCCGGCGATCGCAACGCGCTTGTCGCGCAACGCGCGCTGCTCGTCGCGCGTCACCCAGCCCAGATTGCGCGCGAATGCGCTGTCGTAGTCGAAAGGGGTGGTCATGGCGTTGCCGGCATCGGTCGCTTCGATGTCGAAACGACGGCGCCAGCGCGAATGCGACGAATTGCCGCCGATTGTATGCAGTCTTGCGCGTTTTCGCGGGCACTAATTGCGCGGATGCGAGCACTAAACGTCCGCATGTCATCGCCTCGCAACGTTCATCGGCCCATCCTCTGCGGACAGCCCGTCTCCGCTATCATCGGCGTATGAAGCAGCCGCGTGTCTGGGCGGCTTTTTTTTCCGTTTGGGGACCTCTTTCAATCGGTTTCCATATTTCTGGCATGAAGTATGCTTATTTGCGCTACTCGCCTTGACCCGTCATCGCCAACGCTACTGTTATGATCGCGGCTTCCCATTACCGCAATCCGTGTTTCCCGGAGGAATGATGAAGCTACAGATTCAGTGCGCGTGGGGCGGTCTCCTTCGGGGCGCGTTGATCGGGCTCGCGTTGACATTGGTTTCCGCCTGCTCGACCACGCCGGCCTATCCGCCCGCGCCGGCGACGCTGGCCGGTGTCGACTACAACTATCATATCGGCGTTTCGGACACGGTCAACGTAATCGTCTGGCGCAATCCGGAACTGTCGATGAGCGTTCCTGTTCGGCCCGACGGCAAGATCACCACGCCGCTGATCGACGATCTACCCGCGTGGGGCAAGACGCCGACCGAGCTCGCGCGCGACCTCGAAAAGGCGCTCGTCAAATACATTCGCGATCCCGTCGTCACGGTGATCGTCACCGGGTTCGTCGGTCCGGCCAACGAGCAAGTCCGCGTGATCGGGGAAGCGGCGAAGCCGCAGGCGCTCGCCTATCGCAAGGACATGACCGTCCTCGACGTCATGATCGCCGTGGGCGGACTGACCGACTATGCGGACGGCAATGGCGCGCGGATATTCCGCGTCGCCGACGGCGGCAAGCTCTACAACGTCCGGCTGCGCGATCTTCTGAAGCGCGGCGACATCACGGCAAATGCAGATATCCGCCCCGGCGACATACTGATCATTCCGCAAAGCTGGTTCTGACTGATCAATCCATGAAGCGCATCGTGACGGGTACGCTCTGCAATCCCAACTCGTGAAACCCGGCTGACCTATGCAGGACGTAATTCAACAGTTGCTGAGCCTGTTGCGCGGCATTTGGCATCGCCGGTGGATCGGGCTAGCCGTCGCATGGCTGGCCGCGATCATCGGCATCGCCGTCGTATATCGGATCCCCGAACGCTACGAGGCAAGCGCGCGGGTGTACGTCGACACGGAATCGCTGCTGCGGCCGCTGCTTGCAGGGCTCGCGATTCAGCCCAACCTCGACCAGCAGGTCTCGCTGATGAGCCGCACGCTGATCAGCCGTCCCAACGTCGAGAAGCTGGTGCGGATGGCTGATCTCGACCTTCGCGCAGGCTCGGCGGCTGACCGCGAGGAGCTCATCGATTCCATCTCCAAGAGCATTCGGCTGGAAGGCAACGTGGCCGCCAACCTGTATGTGATCAGCTACCGCGACGCGAACCCGAACCAGGCGAAGAAGGTCGTGCAATCGCTGCTGACGATCTTCGTCGAATCAAGCCTTGGCGACAAGCGCCAGGACACGCAGACGGCCGTGAAGTTTCTCGACGACCAGATCAAGAACTACGAGCAGACTCTGCAGGCCGCCGAGAACAGGATCAAGGATTTCAAGCTGAAATACATGGGGCTTTCTTCACAGAGCCAGGGCCAGGACTATTTCGGTCGCGTCGCGACGCTCGGCAACGCGATCGAGTCAGCCCGCGTGGAGCTGCAGTCGGCCGAGCAGGCGCGCGACTCCTACAAGAAGGAGCTGGCCGGCGAGGAGCCGGTGTTCCTGCCGGAGCCGACCGAATCGCGGACGCGAGAGGCAGTGCCTGAAATCGACTCGCGGCTCGATGCGTTGAAGCGCGATCTCGATACGCTGCTGCGCAAATACACGGACCAGCATCCGGACGTTATGGCGACGCAGCGGCTGATCGCTCAGCTCGAGGAGCAACGCAACGCCGAGCTCGATGCGCGCAAAAAGGCGGCAGGGTCGAGCCGCAGAGGACAGACGCCGGTCGACCAGAATCCGGTGTACCAGCAGATGAAGATCTCGCTCGCCGATGCAGAAGCAACGGTCGCGTCGGCCCGCGCCAAGCTCGCGGGCCTCGAGGCGCAGCAGAAGTCCCTGAAGAGCCAGGCGCAGCTCGTGCCGCAAGTCGAGGCCGAGTTCGTCCAGCTCAACCGCGACTACGATGTCCAGAAGGCGACCTACCAGAGCCTGCTAACGCGCCGCGAGTCGGCGACGATGGGCAAGGACGTACAGGACACGAGCGGCGCGCAGTTCCGCGTCATCGACCCGCCGCGCGTCTCGCCGCAACCGGTCGCGCCAAATCGCCTGGGGTTAATCGGACTGGCGCTTGCGTTCTCGCTTGGCGCCGGGGTGTTCGCGAGCCTCGCGGCAAGCCAGTTGATGCCGACGTTCCACGAGGCGCGCAGCCTGCGCGAGATCAGCAAGCGCCCGATCCTTGGCATGGTGTCGATGCTGCCGAGCGAGGCGCTGTTCCGCAAGCAGAGAAGGCGTTCGTGGCTGTTCGCAACCGGATCCGCCGGGCTCATAGCGACCTTCGGCGCCGTATTCGCGTTCGCGTTGCTGATCGGGCGCGCCGCGTGAGGTACCACGGATGAAAACCTCACTGATTGAACAGGCGGCCAAGCGGCTCGAGGAGCTGAAGCGCGCGGGCGTCGAATCCGCCGAAGCTGCTCCGCCGGTTGCATCGGCACCGATGGCACAGCCGAGTCCCGAAGCGATGGTATTGGCGCTCGAGGGCCGGACGCATGGGTCGCCGGCGTTTGTTCGCGGCGAACGGAAGCAGGAAGCGCGCGTCGACCGCGCCGATGCCGATATCCGCCATATCGACATCAACTTCGCCAAGCTCAAGGCGCGCGGATTTGTCACGCCCGATGCCGGCTCGTCGCAGATTGCCGAGGAATTCCGCGTGATCAAGCGGCCGATCATCCGCAACGCCGTCGGTCGCGGCGCCGTCAAGCATGGCAACCTCGTCATGGTGACGAGCGCGCTGCCGTCGGAAGGCAAGACGTTCACGTCGCTGAACCTGGCGCTCAGCATCGCGACCGAGATCGACAGCACGGTACTGCTCGTCGACGGCGACGTCGCGCATCCGTCGATCCCCGAGATCATCGGCGCGCCGCACGGCCCGGGCTTGCTCGACCTGCTGACGCGGGACGACCTGGACTTCGCCGACGCGCTCGTCAAGACGAACATCGAGAAGCTGTCGCTGTTGCCGGCGGGGACGCGGCATCGCCGCTCGACCGAACTCCTCGCGAGCGAGCAGATGGCGAGCCTGTTGCGAGAGATCGCATCGCGCTACCGCGACCGCATCATCATTTTCGATTCGCCACCGCTGCTCGCCACGACCGAAGCGCGCGTGCTGGCGACGAACATGGGTCAAATCGTCATGGTGGTGGCGGCAGACGCCACGTCGCAGCACGCGGTCAACCAGGCGCTGGCGACGATCGAAGGCTGCGAAATCGTACTGATGGTCCTCAACAAGGCGAGCAGAACCGACGTCGGCACCTACTATGGCTATTACGCGGTCGACGAGGCGAGCTAGCGCACACGTCGCTGGACGCGCACGTCGAAATCTTGCGTGCTGGTCATTGTCTCGGGACGAAACCCAGGCGGCGCGCCTCACGCAGGCCCTTGTCGCCGGTCTGACACTCGCGGTCTTCGGTGCCCCCGCGACGTCCCACGCACAGGCGTGGCGAATGACGCCGTCGTTCAGATTCGAATCGACTCTGACCGACAACGTTGATCTTTCGCCGAACGATGCACGAAAGTCCGACTGGGTCAACCAGTTCACGCCCGAGTTGCGATTTGCCTGGCAGGGCGCGCGATCGCGTTTCGCAGGCAACGTCTCGCTGCCAATATTGCTGTATGCGCGGACGTCCGAGAACAATTACGTCGCGCCGACGGTCGATATCGCGGGTAATGCCGAGCTCATCGAGAAGTTCCTGTTCATCGACGCGTCCGTGAATGTCTCGCAGCAATACCAGACACCTTTTGGTGCGGTGCCCAACAATCTCGCGAACGCGACCAACAACAGGTATACGGCGCAGTCCTATACGCTGAGTCCGTACCTGCGCGGCTTATTGGGCAACAATCTCGACTACGAGATTCGCGACAGCAACATCTGGTCGGTTGGCAATGGCGTCGGCAGCACGAGCGGCGATGCGTACGACAATTTCTTCACCAGCCATATCACGCGGCAGCCGACGCCGCTCGGCTGGTCGCTGTCGTACGACCGGACTGCGCTCCAGTTTCAGAACCAGCCGTCCGAGCGATTGCAGATCGCACGCGCAAATGCGCTCTATCGAGCCGACCCGGCGCTCGAACTATCCGCCACCGTCGGCTATGAGAACAACGAACTGCAGTTCACGAGCGAGCGTGGCGTCACCTACGGCGTTGGCGGCACCTGGCATCCGACCGACCGAACGAACGTCGACGCGAAGTGGGAGCACCGGTTCTTCGGCGCGTCGTACAACGTGCTGTTCGATCACGGACGCCGCTCTCGGTCTGGTCGCTGCGTGCGTCGCGCGACATCACCAACTATCCGCAGCAGCTTGCCGCGCTGCCGGGCGGCGCCAATGTAGCCGGATTTCTGAATTCGCTGCTGCTGTCGAAGGTTCCCGATCCGACGCAGCGCCAGTCGCTGGTCGATCAGATCATTCAGCGCGCGCGGGCTTCCGGCGACGCTGACCGCGCCCGTAACGCTGCTGTCGCAGCAGGTCACGCTCGTCGAACAGGCGACGGCGACGTTCGGGATCCTGGGCGCGCGCAACAGCATTTTGTTCAACGTTTATCACAGTCGCCAGGAGCCGGTCGAGGGCGCGGAGCTCAGTGAGATCAACGGAATCCTGGTGAGCGTCAACAACAACACGCAAAACGGCGTCGGCGTCGTATGGAGCCACCAGCTCGCCGGCAACATGACGCTCGCGACGTCCGCCGACTGGAGCCACTCGGTCGACAACGTCGAGTCGCACGTTTCGACGCGCCTCGGCACCCTCCGGACGGTGCTGTCGACCGCTCTGTCGCCGTACACGACGGTGTATGCGTCGGCGCGCCTGCAGGATTCCCGCTCGAACGCATTCGGCAGCTATCGCGAGATGGCGGTCATCGTTGGCGCCTCCTATATTTTCCACTGACTTTCGCATGTATGAATCCTTCTATGGGCTGACCGGCAAGCCGTTCCAGCTCAACCCCGATCCCGCGTTCTACTTCGGCAGCCGCGGCCACAAGCGGGCGTTCGCCTATCTGCAATACGGGGTTTATCAGAGCGAGGGCTTTATCGTCATCACCGGCGAGATCGGCGCCGGCAAGACGACGATCGTCCGCAGCTTGTTCGAGCAGCTCGACCGCGACCGGCTCGTGGCCGCACAGCTCGTGAGCACGCAGCTCGACGCCGACGACATGCTGCGCTCGGTTTCGGCAGCGTTCGGATTGCCCGCCAAGGCGGTGGACAAGGCGACGCTCCTAGCGTCGCTCGAGGCGTTTCTGTGCCAGCTCGCCATCGATGGCAAGCGGGCGCTGCTCGTCGTCGACGAGGCGCAGAACCTTACGCCCCGCGCCGTCGAGGAACTGCGGATGTTGTCGAACTTCCAGCTCGGCGAGCAGGCGTTGCTGCAGTCCTTCCTCATAGGGCAGCCGGAGCTGCGCGACATGATGCATGGCCAGCACATGCAGCAGCTGCGGCAGCGCGTCATCGCCTCGTATCACCTCGGACCGATGGACAAGGCGGAGACGCAGGCTTACATCGAGCACCGGCTCGTCCACGTCGGCTGGAAGGGCGATCCGTCGATCGATGCCGCCGCCTTCGAGCTCATCTACACGTTGAGCGGCGGCATTCCGCGGCGAATCAACACCATCTGCAATCGCCTGCTGCTCGCCGGTTATCTGCAGGAGAAGCACGCGTTCGGCACCGACGACGTGCAGGCGATCGCCCGCGAGATCCGCGAGGAGCTTGGTCCGGAGACGGCGCTCGCGTCCGTCGCCGTGGCCCGAGCGCGTGAAGCGGCAACCGCACCCGCGGCGATGCTGCAGGATGCGGGAGCGGTTCTAGCGCGGCTGCGCGAGATGGACGAACGGATCGACAGGCTCGAGAAGACCGTCGGTTCCGCCGTCGATCTGTTGCACCGGTTGCTTCACCCCGATCGCAATTCCAAGCCGGGCGCGCCCGCGAGCCGATGATGAGCATGCGTTCGCTATCGCCGGGACCGCTCGTCTGCATCGTCGGCGCACGGCCGAATTACATGAAAATGGCGCCGTTGCTGCGTGCATTCACCGCGCGCGGCGGCTTGCCGGACGTGATGCTCGTCCACACGGGCCAGCACTACGACCTGGCGATGAACGAGCGGCTGTTCTCCGACCTGCAACTGCCGGCGCCCGACCTCAATCTCGAGGTGGGCTCGGGTACGCACGCGGTGCAGACGGCGGAAGTGATGCGGCGCTTCGAGCCGGTCGTCGACGACGTGAAGCCCAGCTGCGTCATCGTCGTCGGCGATGTCAACTCGACGCTGGCGTGCAGCCTCGTGGCGAGCAAGAAGCGGATTCCTATTGCGCACGTCGAGGCAGGCCTGCGCAGCTTCGATCGCGAGATGCCCGAAGAGATCAATCGGCTGCTGACCGACCAGCTGGCGGACATCCTCTATACGACCGAGCGCGATGCCGCGACGAACCTCGCTCGCGAAGGCATCGACGCGTCGCGGGTGAGATTCGTCGGCAACGTGATGATCGACTCGCTGCTCGCGCACAAGGCGCGGGCCGTGCCGCCGGAAACGACGCTCGCGCGCGCCGGTTTCGATCCGCACGTGGTGAGCGGTGCTGCCGGCTTCGGCGTCGTGACGCTGCATCGGCCTTCGAACGTCGACAGTCGCGAGTCGTTCGCCGAGGCGGTCGCCGTGCTGACCGACGTCGCACAGCGCATTCCACTGGTGTGGCCCGTGCATCCGCGCGCGAGGGCCAACATCGACAACTTCGGTCTTGCGGCCACGCTGCGCGGCGCGGCGATCACGCTGCTCGATCCGCAAGGCTATCTCGAGATGCTCGGCCTGATGGCGGCCGCACGCATCGTGCTGACCGACTCGGGCGGCATCCAGGAGGAGACGACTGCGCTCGCCGTGCCGTGCCTGACGATGCGCGAGAACACCGAGCGTCCGATCACGGTGACGCAGGGGACGAACACGCTGGTCGGCCGGGATCGCATGCGCGTGCGCGAGTGCGTCGACGCCATCCTGCAAACGGGTGGCAAGCGCGGGCGCATGCCCGAACTCTGGGACGGCAGGACGGCGGAGCGCATCGCCGCCGATCTCGAATCGTGGCTCGCCGAACCATCGACGGCGCCGGAGCGTCGGGTCGCATGAGCGCCGTCGCAACCGTCACGCACGCGCCCTCCCGGGAAGGGGTTGCCGCGGCGCCAATCGTCAACGCGCTGACGATCGACGTCGAGGACTACTTCCAGGTTTCCGCGTTCGCGCCGCACATCGCCCGCAGCGAGTGGGACGTGCGCGAGTGCCGCGTAGAGCAGAACATCGACCGGATCCTCGCGTTGCTGGCCGACGCCGACGCCAAGGCGACGTTCTTCACGCTGGGGTGGATCGCCGAACGCTATCCGCAGATCGTCCGGCTCATCGCGGGCGCGGGCCACGAGCTCGCCAGCCACGGCTTCGCGCATCAGCGCGCGAGCGAGCAGGCACCGAAGGAATTCCTCGCCGACATCCGTCTTGCCAAGGCAATCCTCGAGGACATCGGCGGCTGCAACGTCGCGGGCTACCGCGCGCCGAGCTTTTCGATCGGTACGTCGAACCCGTGGGCGTTCGACGCGATCGCCGAGGCGGGCTACCGGTACAGCTCCAGCATCTACCCGATCCGGCACGATCATTACGGCGTGCCCGACGCACCGCGGTTCGCGCACGAATCGCGGCCCGGACTGCTCGAGATACCCGTGTCCACCGTGCGGATGGCGCGGTCGAACTGGCCCGCCGGCGGCGGCGGGTACTTTCGCCTGCTGCCCTACGCGTTGTCGCGCTGGTCGATCGCGCGGATCAACGCGCACGACCGGCAGCCGGCGATGTTCTACTTTCACCCGTGGGAGCTCGATCCCGAGCAACCGCGCGTGGATGGCCCCGGTGCGAAAACGCGCTTTCGCCACTACTTGAACCTGCGCCGGATGGCGCCTCGCCTGACGCGGCTGTTGCGCGACTTTCGCTGGGATCGCGCCGACCGCGTCTTCCTGCATTCGGCGGCGTGATGGATGGAACAGTGGAATCCGGCGTGACCGCAGCGGCCACGGCATTGGCGCCGGTTCGCGTGCGGCCGTATACGCCCGCCGACGCCGCTCGCTGGGACGATTTCGTCGAGCGTTGCGTCGATGCGACGTTCTTTCACCGCGCCGGCTGGCGGCACATTCTCGACGACGTGCTGCGCCACCGGTGTCACTACCTGATCGCGGAACGGAGCGACGTCGTGTGCGGCGTGCTGCCCCTCTCCGAAGTGCGCAGCCGTCTCTTCGGTCATGCGCTGGTGTCGCTGCCGCTCTGCGTGTACGGCGGCCCCGTCGCTGCCGACGGGCCCGCCGAGGACGCGTTGATCGATGCGGCTGTCGAGCTCGCGCGCTCACTTGATGTCGAGCACCTCGAGCTTCGCAATCGTGCGCCGAAGCGCGCCGACTGGCCGCGCCAGGACTTGTACGTGAGTTTCAGGAAGTCCCTGTTGCCCGATCCCGACGCGAACCTCGGCGCCGTTCCGCGCAAGCAGCGGGCGATGATCCGCAAGGCCATCGGACGGCAGCTTGCGAGCACGATCGACGAAGCGCCGACGCGCTTCTTCCGGCTCTATGCCGACAACATGCACCGCCATGGCTCGCCGCCGCTGTCGCAGCATTACTTCGTCGAGCTTGCGAAGACGTTCGGCCCCGCGTGCGAGACGCTGATCGTCACCGACGCGGGCGGCACGCCGGTGTCCGGCGTGATGTCGTTCTACTTTCGCGGCGAGGTGCTCCCGTATTACGCGGGGGACACCGAGGCCGCGCGCGACCTGGCGGCGAACGACTTCAAATACTGGGAGCTGATGCGGCGCGCGTGCGAGCGGGGGACGCGCGTGTTCGACTACGGCCGCAGCAAGGTCGGCACCGGCTCGTATGCGTTCAAGAAGAACTGGGGTTTCGAGCCCGAGCCGCTCGCCTACGAGTACCAGTTGCTGCGCCGCGCAGACGTCCCGCAGAACAATCCGCTGAACCCGCGCTACCGGGCGCTGATCGCGATGTGGCGGCGGCTGCCGCGCCCTGTCGTCAACGCCGTCGGGCCGATGCTGGCGCGCAATCTCGGTTGAGCGATGGCCAATCTCCTCTACCTGGTGCACCGGATCCCGTACCCGCCGAACAAAGGCGACAAGGTGCGCTCGTATCACATCCTGAAGCACCTCGCCGCACGGCACCGCGTGTTCCTCGGCACGTTTGCCGACGATCCCGACGACCTGCAACACGTCGCCCGGCTGCGCGAGCTCTGCGCGGAGTTGCGCGTCATCGAGCTTTCACCGCGGCTCGCGCGGCTGCGCAGCGTGTCGGGGTTCGCCGCGAACGAACCGCTGTCGGTCGCGTACTACCGCAACGCGGAGCTCGCGCGCTGGGTCGACTCGACGCTTGCGAACGAGGCCATCGACGCCTGCATCGTGTTCTCGTCGGCGATGGCGCAGTACGTCGCCGGCGCCGATGCGCCACGGACGGTGCTGATCGATTTCGTCGACGTCGATTCGGCGAAGTGGGCCCAGTACGCCAACTCGCGGTGGTGGCCGCTGTCGTGGGTCTACCGGCGCGAAGGCTCGCGCCTGCTCGCGTTCGAACGCGCCGCTGCGGATCGCGCGACTCGTGCGTTCTTCGTGACCGATGCCGAAGCCGACCTGTTCCGGCGCCTTGCACCCGGGTGCGTCGGACGCATCGAGACCATCGGCAACGGCGTCGACACCGAGCAGTACGCGCCATCGCAGGCGCTTCCATCGCCGTTTGCCGCGGGATCGTTGCCGGTCGTCTTCACCGGTGCGATGGACTATTGGCCGAACGTCGACGGCGTGCGCTGGTTTGCCGAGGAAGTGCTCCCGCGTGTGCTCGACGCGTTGCCCAACGCCCACTTCACGATCGTCGGCATGCGACCCACCGCTGCGGTGAAGGCGCTCGCGTCGGCGCACGTCACCGTCACCGGCACCGTCCCCGACGTACGTCCGTATCTGCAGCACGCGGCTGTCGTCGTCGCACCGCTGCGCGTCGCCCGCGGAATCCAGAACAAGATCCTCGAGGCGATGGCGATGGCACGGCCCGTCGTCGCGACCGATGCCTGCGGTGCCGGCATCGACGCTGTCAACGGCCGCCACTTCGTGACAGCTCATGACGCCGCCACGATGGCGGACGCGGTCGTCTCGCTGTTGCGCGACGGCGAGGCGGCGCGGATGATGGGCAACGCCGCACGCGCGCGGATCGTCGCGCGGTATACGTGGGCGGCGCAGCTGCGCCTGCTCGAAGAGGCGCTTGCGCCGGCCACTCTCAGCGCGGCTGCTGCCGCATGAGGCCCGGGCGATGAAACGCGACCTGCCATTCCCGATGCCGCGCGTCGCGCAGACGACCGGGGGGGCCATGGCGCTGCGCGTGCCGCTCGTGTCGCTCGCGATCGCGCTGGCCTGGATCATCGGCTGGTATGTGCCGACGGCAGCGCTGATGGTGCATACGTGGGCGAACTCGGAGACGTTCGCGCACGGCTTCATTGTCGTGCCGGTCGTTGCATGGCTCATCTGGCGGGTTCGGCACCAGCTGGCCGTTGTGGAGTCCCGCCCGGATTTCCGGATGCTGCCGCTGCTCGGGCTGGCCGGCTGCGCGTGGCTCGCCGCCAAGCTCGGTTCCGTTAACGTAGTGTCGCAAGCCTCGCTTGTCGCGATGGTCGTGCTCGCCGTGCCCACGGTGATGGGCATGGCGTTCACGCGCCGGATCTTGTTCCCGTTGGGCTTCCTGTTCTTCTGCGTGCCGGTGGGCGACTTCCTGCTGCCGACGCTGATGGAGCGTACCGCTGATTTCACCGTCGCCGCCATTCGCGCGTCGGGCGTGCCCGTGTATCGCGAGGGCCTCCACCTGGTTATTCCCACGGGCCGGTGGTCGATCGTCGAGGCGTGCAGCGGTGTCAGGTACCTGATCGCCTCGCTGATGGTCGGCACGCTGTTCGCCTACCTGAACTACCGGACGATGTGGCGCCGGTGGATGTTCGTCGGGGTGTCGATCGTCGTTCCAATCCTCGCGAACTGGTTCCGCGCGTACATGATCGTCATGCTCGGGCACCTTACGAACAACAGGCTGGCCGTCGGCGTCGACCACATCATCTACGGCTGGGTGTTCTTCGGCATCATCATGGTGGTGATGTTCTGGATCGGCTCGCGGTGGCGTGAAGACAGTGCGGTCGACGACGCGCATACCTCAGCAGTCACCACGCCGGTCGCAGCAGCCCAGAGAGCCGCGGGCGCGCGCTCGTCGTTGCGGGTTTTCCTGGCGGCCGCGGCGATCGTTGCGGTGACCGTCCCATGGCCTCTGTTAGGTTCGCTTGCCGAAGCGAACCTGCCGACGGCGCCGGTGCGCCTTGCAATCGGTCCCGTGCCGGAATGGAGCGCGGCGCGTGCGTCCGACGGCGATTTCAAGCCGCGGTTCGTCTCGCCATCCGCCGTCGTCCATGGGCAATACGATCGCGGCTCGGGCACGGTCGGCCTCTATGTCGCCTACTATCGCGGCCAGACCTTCGATCGAAAGGTCGTGAGCTCGGAGAACCGGTTGCCGATCGGCATCGACGACCCGTGGAACTTGACGGGCACGCCTTCAATCGACATCAGCGTCGGTGGACAGCGATACGCGATGCCACTGATCTCGCTCGTCAGCCGCGACGGCCAGCGACTCTACGCGCTGCAGTGGTACTGGGTCGATGGCGTCGTCACGCCGTCTGATGCGCGCGCCAAGGCTCAAGTCAGCTGGTCGCGGCTCACGGGACGTGGCGACGACGCGGCAGCCATCGTCGTCTACTCGCGCGCAGCCACGGTCAAGGAGGCCCAGACAGAATTGCGGCGCTTCGTAGACGACGCCTGGCCGCCGGTTGCGACCGCGCTTGCACAGGCGCGGGAACTGCGATGAGCATCAACGTGCCGCCCGCAGGTGCACAAGCCGCACGCGGCGGGCGATCGCCATGACCACGAGCGCGCCGTGTCCGCTGATCGCGCACGTCGTCTATCGGTTCGACGTCGGCGGTCTCGAGAACGGCCTCGTGAACCTGCTGAACCGCATGTCGCGTGAACGCTACCGACATGTCGTGGTCTCGCTGACGAACGTAACCGAGTTCCGACAGCGAGTCACACGCGGCGACGTCGAGTTCATTGAATTGCACAAGGCTCCCGGCCATGGCATCAAGCTGCTGCCGCGGCTCTTCGGACTGTTCAGACGGCTGCGGCCGGCGATCGTGCACACGCGTAACCTTGCGGCACTCGAAGCGAGCCTTCCGGCGTGGCTGTCGGGCGTGCCGCTGCGCGTTCACGGCGAGCACGGTCGCGACGTAGGCGATCTCGACGGCGCCAACCGAACCTATCGTGCAGTTCGGCGCGCTTACCGGCCGTTTGTCAGCCACTACGTCGCGCTGTCTCGTGACCTCGAGCGGTATCTTGTCGATGCCGTGGGTGTCGAGCCTTCGCAAGTAACCAACATCGTCAACGGCGTTGATATCGAGGCGTTCACGGCGCCAGTGGCCTGCGTGCGGGCGGCGGATTGCCCGTTCAACGATCCGGCCTTGTGGATCTGCGGCACCGTCGGCCGGATGCAGCCGGTGAAGAACCAGGCACTGCTTGCGCGCGCGTTCGTGCGCGCGCTGGCGGACACGCCGTCGCTGCGTGCGCGGCTGCGACTCGTCATCGTCGGCGACGGACCTTCGGAGGGCGAAGTTCGGGCGATCCTGGCGCGCGCCGGCGTTGCCGACCTGGCGTGGCTTCCCGGTGCGAGGACCGACGTCGCCGGGCTGCTGCGCACGTTCGACGTGTTCGTGCTCCCGTCGCTGGCCGAGGGGATATCGAACACGATACTCGAGGCGATGGCGACTGCGTTGCCGGTGATCGCAACCGACGTCGGGGGCAATGGTGAACTGATCGAGGCCGGACGCACGGGTCTTCTCGTGCCGAGCGGCGACGTCGCGGCGCTTGCGCAGGCGCTGACGCATTACGCCAATTCGCCGGAGGCGGCACGGCTCGCAGGATTGGCGGGGCGGGCACGCACCGAGCAGCTTTATGGGCTCGACGCGATGGTTGGGCAGTACGAAGCGCTATATGAGCGTCTGCTCGCCCGGTCGCGGAGGGCGGGCCGGCGATCCGCAGCCGAGGCGACGGCGCGGCTCACGACGGGGAGCGATTAAAAGATGTGCGGAATCACCGGCATGTTCGATACGAAGGGGCGCCGCGAGATCGATCGCGACGTGCTCGTCCGGATGAACGAGTCGCAGCACCATCGCGGTCCCGACGAGGTCGGCGTCCACGTCGAGCCCGGTGTCGGGCTTGGACATCGGCGGCTGTCGATCATCGACCTGTCGACGGGGCAGCAGCCGCTGTACAACGAGGACCACAGCGTCTGTGTCGTTTTCAACGGCGAGATCTACAACTACCGTGAGCTGATTCCCGAGCTGACCGCGCTCGGGCACGTGTTCAGGACGCGCAGCGATACCGAAGTGATCGTCCACGCGTGGGAAGCGTGGGGCGAGGCGTGCGTGACGCGGTTTCGCGGCATGTTCGCGTTCGCGCTGTGGGATCGCAACCGCGAGACGCTGTTTCTCGCGCGCGACCGGCTGGGCGTCAAGCCGTTGCAGTACGCCGTGCTGCCCGACGGAATGCTGATCTTCGGCTCCGAGCTGAAATCGCTGCTTGCGCACGGCGGCCTCGCGCGCGACATCGATCCGTGCGCGGTCGAAGAATACTTTGCGCTCGGCTACGTCGCCGAGCCGAGGACGATCTTCCGCGGTGCGTTGAAGCTCGCGCCTGCGTGCACGCTCGCGATCCGACGTGGACAGCCGCTGCCGCAGCCGCGCGAGTACTGGAACGTGCAGTTCACATGCGACAGCACGCTCGGCATCGACGATGCCTGCGCCGAGCTCGACGAGCGGCTGCGCGAGTCGGTGCGCCTGCGGATGATCTCGGAGGTGCCGCTCGGCGCGTTCCTGTCCGGCGGGGTGGATTCGAGCGCAGTCGTCGCGACGATGGCCGGGCTGTCGAGCACGCCGGTCAACACGTGCTCGATCGCCTTCGCCGATCCTGCGTTCGACGAAGCCGCCTTCGCGCAAATCGTCGCGACGCGTTATGGCACCAATCATCGAGTCGAGCAGGTGGCGAGCGACGACTTCGACCTGATTGACACGCTGGCGGGAATCTACGACGAGCCCTACGCCGATAGCTCGGCCATTCCCACCTATCGCGTGTGCCAGCTCGCGCGTAAGCACGTGACGGTGGCGCTGTCGGGCGACGGCGGCGACGAATCGTTCGGCGGCTACCGCCGGTACCGGCTCCATCTGATGGAAGAACGGATGCGCAGTGCGTTCCCGCAGACGCTGCGCCGGCCCGTGTTCGCCCTACTCGGACGCGCGTATCCGAAGCTCGACTGGGCGCCGCGCGCAGTCCGCGCGAAGACCACGTTCGAATCGCTCGCACGCGACGCCGTCGGTGCTTATTTCCACTCGGTATCGATCCTGCGGGCACCGATGCGCGCGCGCCTATTCAGCGGCGCGCTGAAGTCGCAGTTGCAGGGCTACGACGCGCTCGATGTGTTCCGCCGCCATGCGGCGCGGACGGACACATCCGATCCGCTTGCGCTCGTCCAGTACCTCGACTTGCAGACGTACCTGATCGGCGACATCAACACCAAGGTCGACCGCGCGAGCATGGCGCATTCGCTGGAGGTTCGCGAGCCGCTGATGGATCATTCGCTGGTCGAATGGCTCGCAACCCTGCCCTCGAGCCTGAAGATCCGCGGCCAGGAGGGCAAGTACCTGCTGAAGAAGGCGATGGAGCCTCGCTTGCCGCAGGAGATCCTCTACCGACCGAAGATGGGCTTCGCCGTTCCGCTGGCGCGCTGGTTCCGCGGGCCGCTCAAGGAGCGCGTGCGCGATGCGCGTGCTCGGGCCATCGCTGGCCGCGACCGGCTGGTTCGATCAAGGCTACCTGCGCCACCTCGTGCAGGCGCACCAGTCCGGTTCCAGCGACTACAGCGCGCCGCTGTGGTCGCTGCTGATGTTCGAGGCGTTCCTGCGCAACGCGATGGGCGAATCCAGCCGCGAATCCGCGGGCGGCGCCCGCACCGGCGTCGAGGCGCTGCGAACCGTCGCATGAAGCACCGCATTCTCCACGTGCTGGATCACTCGATACCGCTGCACAGCGGGTATACGTTTCGGACGCTGTCGATCCTGCGCGAGCAGCGCGCGCTCGGCTGGGAAACGTTTCACCTGACGACACCCAAGCACCGCGGAGGCACCGCCGCCGAGGAGGACGTGGACGGCTGGCATTTCTTCCGCACGACCGGGACCGCATTCGAGTCGCGCATCCCCGGCGTCGCCGAGCTGCTGCTGATGCGGCGCATCGAGCGGCGGCTCGAGGAAGTTGCCCGCAAGGTTCGCCCGAAGATCCTGCACGCGCATTCGCCGGTGCTGAACGCGATCCCCGCGCTTCGCGTCGGCCGCAAGCTCGGCATCCCCGTCGTGTACGAGGTGCGCGCGTTCTGGGAAGACGCAGCCGTCGATCACGGCACTGCGCGCGAGGACGGTCTGCGGTATCGGCTGACACGGAGCCTCGAGACCTACGCGCTGCGACGCGCCGATCACGTGACGACGATCTGCGAAGGCCTGCGCAACGACATCGTCGCGCGCGGCATCCCGGCGGCGAAGGTCACGGTGATTCCCAACGCCGTCGATTCCGATGCGTTCGAGGGCGGCGGCCCGGACCATTCACTGCGAGAGAAACATGATCTGGAGGGCGCATTTGTTATCGGATTCATCGGATCCTTTTACGCCTATGAGGGCATCGAGCTGCTGATAGCCGCGATGGCTCGGCTGGTCCACCAAGTACCCACTGTCCGACTGTTGCTCGTTGGGGGGGGACCAGAGGAGAAGGTGCTTAGGGATGCCGTCCAACGCTTTGGCGTCGACGAACGCGTTGTCTTCGCAGGGCGGGTGTCCCAGGCGGAGGTCGCGCGCTACTACGACTTGGCGAACGTTATGGTGTATCCACGACACGCGATGCGTCTTACCAATCTGGTCACGCCACTCAAGCCACTGGAGGCAATGGCGAAGCGGCGACTCGTCGTCGCATCTGACGTTGGAGGTCATCGTGAGCTACTGCGCCATGACGTGACCGGGCTTTTATTTCCCCCCGGCGACGTAAACAAGTTATCGGAGATTATCGCGCTCGCTGCAAGCGGTCGGGCAAAATACGAGGAGATCCGACAAGCAGGATACCTTTACGTACGACGCGAGCGAACATGGCAGAACAGCATACGGCGCTACGAGTCAGTTTACGCGGATCTTGTGAATACGTCGCCGCCGCGCAGCGTCGTGATGGGAATGCAATGAACGAACGGATCGCCGATGACGAGAAAATGCGATCTGGTGGTGCGACTCCTGTCCGGGCGCTGATACTGACGAGTTTGTATCCGAGCATTGCTCGGCCACGTCACGGAATCTTCGTCGAGACCCGTATGAACCGGCTCGTCGCCACGGGGAGCGTTACCGCGAATGTCGTTGCGCCAGTGCCGTGGTTTCCGTTCACGCAAGCGCAGTTCGGCAAGTATGCAGACCTTGCAAAAACGCCGACGAACGAAACGCGGCGCGGTTTGCCCGTCGCGTATCCAAGGTATTTTATGGTGCCGAAAGTGGGCCTGCGCTGGCAAGCAAAGAGTATGGCATTTGCGGTCCTTCGCCACCTGCGTCGAACAGTATCGAACGGTGCTCTACCAGATTTGATCGATGGGCAGTATCTTTACCCCGATGGCGTGGCGACTGCAATCGTAGCGGCCGCGCTCGGGCGCCCTTACGTGCTGACGGCCCGAGGTAGCGACGTCAACATCCTCGCGGAACATCCTACGGTGCAGTCGGCAATCCTACGTGCGATTGAAGGTGCCGCTATCACGATTACTGTTTCATCTGCACTCCGGGACGCGTTGCTGCGCCTTGGTTGCGACGCTAGCCGAATCGTATGCCTTCGAAATGGCGTTGATCTTGAGCTCTTCAAGCCGATCGATCGCCTTGCGGCGCGGCAAAGGCTCGGCATCAACGCAAAGTATGCCATTGCATCAGTCGGTAACCTCGTTGCCGAAAAGCGACATGCACTCGCGATTAATGCGCTGACGCATCTCTCGGACACCATTTACTTAATCGTTGGTGACGGTTCAGAGCGGGAAGAGCTCAAACGTTTGGCCATAGCGCGGTCGGTTCGCGACCGCGTTGTGTTTCTGCCCAATCGGAGCCAGCGGGAGCTTGTCGATATCTATTCCGCGGTTGATCTTCTGGTCCTTCCGTCGAGTCGAGAAGGCTGGCCGAACGTGATGCTAGAAGCACTAGCGTGCGGAACGCCGGTCGTGGCATCAGATGTTGGCGGTGTTCGTGAAATGCTCACTTCAAATGTTGCTGGCATCGCGGTCGCAAGCTCCGACGCGGCAGACTTTGCAGCCGCTATTAAGATGATGTTGCACGCGTTACCAGATCGGTCACAGGTACGACGGCACGCTGAGCTTTTTGGCTGGGACTCGATCGTATCGGCGCAGGCTGACATCTATCGGCGGATGGCGCATCAACATTGCACCGGCGTGAGGTTGCACTGATGTCCCGGTTTGCGCTGCGGCTTGAGATCGCTGCAAAGGGCTAGCCTATCGTGCGCGACATAGCGATCATCGTTGCGGTTGCCGGCGTGTGCTTATATGCCGTTATCCATCCATGGGTGGGAATCATGGGATGGACGCTGCTCAGTATCATGAACGTGCACAAGCTCGGCTGGGCCGCTGCGGATCTACCCCTGGCCGCCGTCGTTGCGTGCTCGACATTGGTCGGCGTGCTGGTCACACGGGACCGCAAGCAAGTGGACCTTGCGCCTGCAGCGCTTTTGCTCGTCATGTTCATCTTGTGGATCTGCATCACCATGCCGTTCTCGTTTTCGACCGACGGCAGCATGGAGATGTTCAAGAGAGTCATTAAGATCGACTTCATGATCCTGGTCGCGTTAGTGCTCATTACGACGCGGACGCAGATCTTCGCGCTCGCTGCGGTGCTCGTTGGTTCAATTGGATTCTACGGGCTTAAAGGCGGCATATTCACGCTCATGCACGGGGGCAATTTGCGGGTGTGGGGTCCGGAGGGCTCATTCATCGAGGGCAACAATGAGCTCGCGCTCGCGATCATCGTTTGCATCCCGCTGATGCGCTTCCTTCAGTTGCAGCTCAAGACAAAGCTGATGCGCCTTGCAATGGGGGCTCTTATGACGCTGAGCGCCGTTGCGGCGTTGGGAACGCAGTCCAGAGGCGCGCTGATCGCCATCGTTGCGATGGCCGGCATGCTGTGGTGGCGCAACGGCAACAAGGCCATGTTCGGCGCACTCTTGGTGACTATCGGTGTTTCGATCGTCGCATTCATGCCGACCACGTGGGAAGCGCGGATGATGTCCATCACCGAATATGAGCAGGACGGTTCGGCGATGGGGCGGATCAATTCGTGGTGGATGGCGTGGAATCTGGCGAAGGCGAATTTCACTGGCGGCGGATTCGCCATCTACGAGCCAAGCGTCTTCAAGGCTTACGCGCCGGACCCGACCGATGTGCACGCTGCCCACAGCATTTACTTTCAAGTGCTGGGCGAGCATGGTTTCATCGGGCTGATCCTGTTCGTCGCGATTTGGATCGCTGTCTGGCGTTCGGCAAGCGTCATGCGCAAGATTGGCCGTGACAACGCCGACACAGCATGGGTCGCCGACCTCGGCAGCATGTCGCAGGTCTGCCTGGTCGGCTATTTGATCGGCGGACTGTTTCTCAGCCTCGCGTATTTCGATCTGCCTTACAACGTGTTGGTTCTGGTGGTGGCCGCGAAGCGCTGGCTCGGGGAGGCGCGCAGCGCGGATGGGACCGCGGGCGCAGCGACTCAGGTCACGTCTGGCGGTGAATCCACGCGTGCACCCACGCCGGCGCACACCGCATCGTGAGCGTCCTAAAGCACGTGTTCCGGCGCATGTCGCCTGCGGGACGGCGGGCGCGCCTGTCGATCCTGATCTTTCACCGCGTGCTGGGCAGCCACGACCCGCTGCTGCCTGATGTTCCCGACGCAGCGGCGTTCGACAGAATCCTCGGCTGGATCTCGTCGTGGTTCAACCTGTTGCCGCTCGATCGCGCCGTCGCAATGCTCGCGAGCGATGCGCTGCCGGAGCGCGCAGCCGCGATAACGTTTGACGACGGTTACGCCGACAACTGCCGGGTTGCGCTTCCGCTGCTGCGGCGACACGACGCGTGCGCGACCTTCTTCATCGCCACTGGCTATCTCGACGGCGGCCGAATGTGGAACGACACGGTCATCGAGGCTGTGCGAGTTTGCCGGCGGCCGGATCTCGACCTGCGGGATCTCGGACTCGGCGCCTACCCGGTTGCGACGATCGACGAGAAGCGGGCGGCAATCGATGCGCTGCTCCGCGAGCTCAAGTATCGTCCGTCGCCGGAGCGCCTCGCCTTGTGCGGCCAGCTCGCCGAAGTCGTGCGGGCACCGTTGCCGGACGACCTGATGCTGACATCGCGAGAGCTCGTCCACCTGCGCGACGGCGGCATGCAGATCGGCGCTCACACGTCGACACATCCGATCCTGGCGAACGTTTCCGACGATGATGCCCGGCGGGAAATCGCCGGCAGCCGCTCGGTACTCGAGGCAATTCTGCGGGATCGCGTCGGACTCTTTGCGTATCCGAACGGCAAGCGCGGTGACGACTACCTACCGCGGCATGTCGCGATGGTGCGCGAGCTCGGTTTCGACGCCGCCGTATCCACACATCCGGGTGTCGCGACGGTTGCAACCGATCCGATGGAACTGCCTCGGTTCACGCCGTGGGATCGCGGGCGTATGGCGTTCGGCGTCCGCCTGGGAATGAACGCTCGGCATCCGATAACTCGAGCGGACGCTCGTCCGGCCGCCGCGTAATGGCGGTGGCCGTCCCGCGCCTGTGGCAGCAGCTTGGCGTTCCGCTGCTGATTGTCGCAGCCGCGGCCGCGGTTCGGCTTCTGTTCTGGAACGGTCCCTTAGGGTCCGACGATGTCGTTTATCTGCGCCGGTCGCTGGACGTGGCCAGCGGCGAGTGGCGTACTGCCAACTACAACGGCGCGCTACGGTACGGATTCAACATTCCCGCCGGCATGCTGCTGCGTGTGCTGGGGACGAACGATTTCACGGTGAACCTGTGGCCGCTCTTTTGCTCGCTCGCCGAAATCGGCGTTGTCTACGCATTTGCACGAGACCTTTGGGGTACGCGCGCCGCCGCGGCCAGCGCATTGATCCTCGCGTTCGTTCCGCTGCACATCGCTTCGGCGACGCGCATTCACGCCGATCCCGTCGTCGCCTTGTTCGTGACGCTGTCATTCACGCTGTTCTACTGGGCCGAGCGCCGCCAGAGTCGCTGGCTGTTCTTCTGGGCCGGCATTGCAATGGGCGCCGTGTTCTGGACGAAGGAGCTTGCGATCGTGGCGCTCGTTCCGCTGATCGCGTATCCGCTCCTGTGGCGGCGCTTGCGAGTTCGCTGGCTGTACGTCGTGGCAGGGGGGGGCGCGATGCTTGTCGCTCACCTGGTGTTGATGTACGTGATTACTGGCGATCCGTTGCACCTCTTCAAAGTGGTCACCGGTCAGGTGTCGCGCGACTTCATCGGCAAGGGCGCCGGAGAGGACGCGGCGGGCTACTACCTCCGCTATCTGTTCCTCGACATCAAGCACACCTGGATCGTGGCGTTCCTAGCATGCGCGAGCATCGCGCTCTTCGTCCGCGCACGGTGGCGCGGGGCGGCGAGCGGCGATGGAACGACCGTGTCGACCGCTGGATCATTAGGCGCCGGGAGTCGAGCGTTCGATCGCGAGGGGACGTCTTTCGCGCTGTTCTGGTGTATCGGCATGCTGCTGGTGCTGTCGATCATGCCTGTTTCACTGTCGCCACTGCGCTTCGTGATGAAGCAGTCGAACTACTTGACGCTGTTCCTGGCACCCGTGGCGTTGCTCGCCGGCTGGTTCACGGCGTCGCTCGCACCCCGGCTCGGGCTGGCCGTGATCGGCCTCGTAATCGTCGGCGGCGTCCTGCTGGGCGCATTCGAGCAGCAGGCCTATCGCGTCTTCACCAGCAACAGCAAGGCGGCGCTGGCGCTGCTCGATGCCTATCCCCAGGCGACGATTTACGGGACGAGCAACAACTCCAACATCGCTGCGTACCAGTCGATGATCGAGGGCGTGCCCAGCATCGAGCATCGCGTCGACACCTATTCGGCGCTGGCCAAGTCGAACAAGCCTCCGGAGGATCGTGGCGGCGAGCGCCTTGTCGTCCTCGATCGCGAGACGTGGAACTGGGGCGGAAATTCGATGCCCGTCGAGCGCATTCCGCCGTGCTGGTCGATTCGCGGCGACTTGGTGCCGACGGGATTCGGATGGGGACGCAGCGTCGTGCTGGCACTGGACGGCGTCGCGACGCTCGCGCCGTCGCGACTCGGCGCACCCGTTCGTCGTGCGCTGGGGGCGATCGCCACTCCGTTGCCCGCAACGGTCTACGCCGTCGACTCGACGATCGCGGAATGCGATCGCGTGCCCGGCATCAATCCCGCGCTCGGCTCGACGACCGGCCCGCGATGAGCCGTCAACGGCGACGCCGGACGGTCATATCACCCGTTCGACGATGAACCGCGGACGGCGCTTGCTTTCGAGATAGATCTTCGCGACGTACTCGCCGACGACGCCGAGTCCCAGCAGTTGCACGCCCCCGAGGAAATAGATCGGCAGCACGGACGAGGCCCAGCCGGGAATCGTGCTGTCCTTGACCAGGTGTCCGTACAGCACCCATCCGACCATGCCGATGCTGAGCAGGCAGATCGAGAACCCCAGCGCGGAGATGAAGCGCAGCGGCGTGACGGTGAACGACGTGAGGCCGTCGAACGCCAGCGCGAGCATCCTGCGCAGCGGATACTTGGAAACGCCGGCGGCGCGTTCGGCGCGGTCGTATTTGACGATCGCACTCCTGAATCCCAGCAGCGGAATCACGCCGCGCAGGAACAGGTTGACTTCGGAGAACTGCTGCAGCGCGTCCAGCGCTCGCCGGCCCATGAGTCGATAGTCGGCATGGTCGTGAACGATATCCGCGCCGAATCGGCGCATGAGCTTGTAGTACCCGCGCGCGGTGCCGCGCTTGAACAGGCTATCCGTGGACCGCATCCGCCGCACGCCGTAGACGATTTCGGCGCCCTGCCTGAATTCCGCCACCATCTGGTCCATGACGTCGAGGTCGTCCTGCAGATCGGCATCGACGCTGATGATCGCGTCGCCCTTGGCGATCGTGAGGCCGGCCAGTAGCGCGTGCTGATGGCCGCGGTTGCGCGACAGCTTGATGCCGTGAATCCGCGGATCCTGCTTCGCGAACTGTTCGATCAACGACCACGTCGAATCGGTGCTGCCGTCGTCGACGAAGACGATCGTGCTCTCGTCGCTCACCGAGTTCGTGTGCTGCATTCGCGTCAGCACCTCCAGCAGGCGCGCCTGCGTCTGGCCGAGGACCTCCTCCTCGTTGTAACACGGGACCACGATGGCGAGCGTAGGCTTCATCGTGCCGCTCCGGAGTTGTCGCGCCAGTTTCGTTTTACGGGCGCTTGCTGCTCGCTGTTGCGAAAGATCAGGATTTTCTGCACGAAGTACGATGTCGGAACGATAATGGGGAGCACGGCCAGCCCTGCCTGGTAAGGATTCAAGCCAAACCGCACGAAAAGCGCGATCAACGCGACGTTCGCGCCGTAGATTACGATCCACGATGCGACGTACTTGGCGAACAGCGCATTGCGGGGGTCGCGAAAGACGAGCACGCCCTGCGTCTTGAAGCTGAAGATGATGCCGAGCACGACGGCACCGAGGTTGGCGACCGCGTAATGGAGCCCGACGAGCAGCAGCAGCGCGTAGACGAGGTAGCTGAACGCGGTGTTCAGCGTTCCGACGAGCAGGAAGCGCACGAACCGCTTCTCGTTCGCCATGTCGACTGCGCGCTGTCGAAGGCGAGTGAACGCGGACGTCTTCATTGCGCCGAGAACACCAGGATCAGTTCGTGGAAAACGAAGTAGCGACCGATTCGCTCCGTGTTGATCGGGAAGTAGCGCGATTTTGCCAATCGAAACGCTCCCACGCGATGCAGCCGGTTGCGATCGATGTACGCGAGGTCGATGAACGTCTTGTGGGTGGCGTCGGAGTGATAGCCGCGCAGGCCGGGCACGACGACGACGACGCGCTCGATCCCCAGCCGCTCGCAGGATCGCAGCAACGCGGAAATGACGACCGCCGCGTCGGCAAAATGCTCGAGCACGTGCGACACGACGAGGCTCCGGAATCGCCCCGGCGCCACGGGCGCGAGCCCGAACGCATCCTCGCCAACGTCGTACCGCGCGACCTCCAGGCCATCCTTCTTCAGCGCGTCGACGAGCGCCGGGTTGACTTCCAGGCCGATCGAGCCGACCGGAAGGCGCCGCAACAGCTGGCCCGCGCCGCAGCCGAGATCGACGGTGCTGCCCGCGACTTCGCGAAGCACGGCGTCGAGATAGAAGCGCTTGATTGTGCGCCGGAACGGATGACGCGATCGACGCAGCTGCTCTGCTGCGTAATGGACGTCGAATGCCTGGGAATCCGTCATCGCAGCGCCACTCGTTTCACGAACAGCCGATAGAAGACCAGCCGCAACAGGTTGTTGATGCGCGCAGCAGCGAGGCCGAGCAGGAGATCGGCGCGGCTGCCGCTGAAGTCGCGCCGCGCCGCCGTCACCTTGGCCAGCGCCGCAAAATCCGCATACTGCCCCTTGCCGATCGCAACGCTCCACGATTCGCCCGACACGCGAAACGACGCGAGCGCGTCCTTGACGTAATACGCGTCGCCCAATTCCAGCAGACGAAACCAGTAGTCGAGATCGATCACGTACGGCCCGCGCGCATCGAAGCCACCGACCGCTTCCGCGTGCGCGCGTCGAAAGAGCACCGCACCAGGCTCGCCGAACAGGTTCGTCCCTCGCCGGATGCAGGTGAGAATCGCTTCCTTCGCGCCGATGACGCCACTCGCGCCACGTGGATAGCCGCGCGAGCGCAGCGTGCGACCGTTTGCGTCGATGATGGTTCTCGCGCAGAACACCAAAGCGATCCGCGCGTTCACATCGCTGTCGAGGACCGCGACCTGCTGCTGCAGGCAGTCCGGAGCAAGCACGTCGTCCTGGGGCAGAATCTTAATGTACCGGCCTCGTGCTTCGGCGAGACAGCGGTTCCAGTTGCCCTCCGCGCCCAACGTCGCCGGGTTGCGCATGAAGCGTATTCGCGGATCGGTCGATCGGCCGACGACGGCATCGATCGAATCGCGTGAATTGTCGTCGATTATTACGAGCTCGAAGTCGCCAAACGTTTGCCGCACGACCGACTCGATCGCTGCGCCGATGAACGTCGTTCCTCGATAGGCCGGAATACAGACCGACACCGCGGGCGTGTTTTGCGAGTTCATCGGGTGGGACGGTGCAACGATCACGTTGGCCCGTTCGGTTGATGGCATACTTTGCCAACGACCTCCGTGGACGGTGGTCGCCATGCGTAAAGCAAGAGTCGTACCTAAAAAATAGGCGTCGAGCGGCGCTGGGGCCCGTTGTTCGTTCGCCGGTCAGAAACCGGTACAGGGCGGTACGCAGCGCCCTTCGCGTCGGCTACGCCGCCGTCACGGCAACGGCAGTCGGGCGTTCCGAGGCTACGGGCATGTGGCGGTACAATAAGCGTCGATGTCACCGGAGAGAGGCTCATGAAAGTGGCGGCTGCCATTTTAAGCGTA
The DNA here is from genome assembly GCA_963709335.1 of uncultured Pseudomonadota bacterium. Classification (GTDB taxonomy): domain Bacteria; phylum Pseudomonadota; class Gammaproteobacteria; order Burkholderiales; family Casimicrobiaceae; genus VBCG01. The sequence continues at coordinate 611,585 of CAVPWB010000014.1, read as the reverse complement.
GCGGGCTTGGCCGCATCTGCCATCGTTGGGGCACAGATGCCGGCCTGCGGATCACTTACGAATGCGTACGGCCCGTTCGATTACCGCACGAGGAAGGCCGAACTCAAGATTGTCGAGGACTTTCACTTTACTCCCGACGTGGAAACACTGCGACACGGGGCGAGCACGGCGACCCTTGGCGGCGATCTCGACTACACGTTGCGCGCATCGCCCAATCATCACCGCGCACTGATGTCGATGGTAAATCTCGCCATCAAAACGAAGTCCGAGAAGCCGCTCGGACCGAGGTATTCCGTCGATTGCTATTTCGATCGCGCGATGCGCTTCGCGGGCGATGACGGACCGGTGCGAATCATTTATGGCATCTATCTCTACCGAATCGGCAAGAAGGTCGATGCTCGCCGCATCCTGGAGGATGCCCGCAAGATAGACGACGATGATCCGAACCTGCATTACAACCTGGGCATCGTTTACCTCGATCTCGGCGATAAGGACAACGCGCTCTTGAGCGCACAAAAGGCTTACAACTTGGGAGCGCAGCTGCCGGGCCTTAGGGAAAGGCTTCGCAAGGCTGGCGTCTGGAAGGAGGCGCCGTCCGGCGGTGTCGCCGGTGGACCCAAACCTTCGCAAGGTGCGGAGCGGGGGGTCTCCGCCAACTGATCATTGCGAAGGCATTCATTGGCCGTAGCATGACGGTATCTTCGGCCTGCGAACGCGTATCGGTACGCGTAAGGTTCGTTGCGCGTACGGCCTCGACGCCTCGTCCCGGGAGCCGCGGGAACATCCCGCCCATCTTCCTCATGTCATGAACATCTTGCCATGGCGCGTTCGCGCCTTCATTCGAAACAACGCCCCGCTCGCCTATCATCTGATCGCAAACCTCAATACGCCACGCCGAAGTGAAGGGTACTGGAATGCGCGGTTGGTCGAATCGTGGGATCTGCGCAACTGGCCGGTAAAGGACGCGCTGATCGAGAGCCTGACGTCGCCGGAGCATCCGCCCCTCGACACCTGCGGGAACGGTGGAATCCTGAAATACCTGAAGGCCGATGGGTACCAGCATCTCGAGGGGCTGGAGATCTCGCAATACGCGGTGAATCGCCTGCGTGGCGAAGGCTTGACCATGCATCAGGGGAGGTTACCGAGGCTGCCGTTGCCTGATACCACGTACGACGTCGTCGTGGCGTCCCAGGTGCTCGAGCATCCGGCGTGACGTCTTCGCGCAGGAGATCGCGCGCGTGCTGAAGCCGGACGGGTAGGCGATGATTTTTGTTCCGAATGATTGCCTGGGGCCAATCGACGAGCCGGAGCATGTCATCAAGTACACCGAAGCGACGCTGCGTCGATTTCTGGCCAGACACTTCACCGTCAAAGGCATCGAAGTCATTCGCGACCCGAACTACCCGATGACGATCCTGTTCGCGCACGCGCTGAACAGGACGTAGCACGACGTTTCCTCCGGCTTCGGGCTCGTGCCCTGATGCCGCATACAAGGTTGCCATTCCCCACGCCATGACGCTGCGTATGCAGGTGCTGTCGGGCATCAAGTGGACTGCGGGCGCCAAACTCGCGGGGCAGGTCGTCACGTGGGCGATAACGCTCGTCGTGATGCGACTGCTCTCGCCTGGAGATTACGGCTTGCTGGCGATGGCGTCAGTGTTCATCGCACTTCTTCTGGTTCTGGCGGAAGCCGGACTGGGACCGGCGCTCGTGCAATGGAAGGATTTGGATCCTCCCTGCTGAAACCCGCATTCGGCGTCATCATTGTGATCAACGTCGCGCTGTTCGCGTTGAGCTTTGCAGCGGCGCCGCTGCTCGCGAGCTTCATTCGCGAAGAGCGCCTGATCGCGGTTGTCCGTGTCCTGGTGGCGCAGTTCATCATCATGATCGCGACGGTCATTCCCGAAGCCATGCTGACCCGGCAACTGCGATTCAAGTCGCCTTCCCTGATCGAGCTGCTAGCTGCCGTGTCGGCAAGCGTCGTCTCGCTGCTGCTGGCGTGGTTTGGCTACGGCGTGTGGGCGCTGGTCGCAGGGAGCATGGCATCGCGCGTGCTGCGCGCAGTGGCGCTGAACATCCTGGCACCGCTGCGGGTCGCGCCCACGGCATCGCTGAAAGACATTCGCGCGTTGCTCGGATTCGGTGGCAACGTCACCGGAGCTCGACTGCTCTCCTTTGCGTTCAACCAGGCCGACGTCGTCGTCGTCGGAAGAATGCTCGGAATCGAGCTGCTGGGCCTGTACTCGGTCGCGATGCACCTCGCATCGATGCCTGTTCAGCGCGTCTCATCGATCCTGAACCAGGTGACCTTTCCGGTCATCGCACGGTTTCAGGACGATCGCGTGGCCATCGCTGACTTCGTTCGCAGGGCTGTGCGTGGGCTGAGCCTGATCGCGTTCCCGGTGTTGTGGGGAATGTCGTGCACGGCCGGCGAACTCGTCGAGATCGTTCTTGGACCGAAGTGGCATGACGCGATCGTTCCACTGCAGGTACTTGCGCTGATGACGCCCGTGAAAATGATCGTAAACTTCCTGCCGGCGGCGACCGATGCGCTCGGGCGTCCCGATCTGGGATTCCAGAACGTGCTGCTTGCAACACTGGTCATGCCATTGGCTTTCGTCGTCGGCGCCCGCGGGGGGATCGACGGCATCGCCTTTGCCTGGCTCGTTGCCTATCCACCGGTGCTGCTTTTCAACACTTGCCGGATGCTGTCGATCATGGGATTGCGCGTCGGCGATCTCGTGAAGGAAATCTTGCCGGCGGCGGCGTGCGCCACGGCGATGTATGCGGCGGTGCGCTTCGCCGCGGCGGTACTCTCATCGAGCATCGATCACCGGCTCACGCTGGGTGCAGTCATTGCGACCGGGGCATTCACTTACGGAGCGTTGACGCTGGTCGCCAATCGCGAGGGTTACCGCGACCTGACAGGCCGTTGCGCAAGACCTGGCTGCTCTTTGCGCCACCGGCTACGCCCTTCGGTGTGGCGAACTAGATGGGCGCCGGCTGTCTTGCCCGTGCAGCTCGTGAGTCGTGGCGACCCCACCACTCCTCGAGCATCATCAGGATCCACACCAGCTCGCCGTAATATCCGGGTGCCGACGGCAGCAGATCGCGTATCAGCCGCTGCAGGAACTCCGGTCTGACGATCCCGCGCTTGGCGAGGCCATCCAGCGACGCTGCCGCCATGTCGAGCAGCGCGCCGCCGCGCATGAGCCACGGACCGAATGGCAGTCCGAAGCCGTGCTTCTGCTTCGCAAGTATTTCGTCCGGCAGGTACCCGCGGAGCGCTTCCTTGAAGAACCACCGCAGCGTCAACCGCTTCAACTTCAACGCCGGCGCGAGCCGCAGCGAGAACTCGACCAGGCGGGCATCGAGGAGCGGGAAGCCTGCGGGAAGCCCGGCCAGCGATGTCGCGCCGACTACCTTTGGCAGGTCGTTGTCGGCCAGCGTGTATTTCCAGTCGAAACCCAGCATCCGGTTGACGAGCGAAGCAGCGTCTACACCCGCGAACGTGACGCGCTGCTGGCGGGCAGGATCGTCGACGTCGACGGCTGAAAGGAACTCGGGCACGAAGATCTCATGGTGGCCAATGCGCGCGAGCAGGTTGTACATCTGCATCCGATCCGGCAGCGGCGTCCTGGCCTGGGCGATGTAGCTCGCCGCCTTGCTGAATGGTCGCAACTTTCCGAAGGCGCTGCGCTCGTCGAAGATCCGCTCGAGAACGTGCGTGCGCAACAATCGCGGCACGTTCTCGTAAATCTCGAACACCCTCTGCTTGGCGTAGCGGGTGTTGCCGCCAAACAGCTCGTCGCCGCCGTCGCCCGCGAGGATTTTGGCCATCCCGGCATTCCGGGCCATCGATGCGCAATAGTAGGCAGGTACGACCGATGAATTCCCGAACGGCTGATCGTAGAACGCGGCGACCTGCGGCAGGCTCGCCACGAGGTCGTCAGGCGTTACGTAATATTCGTGATGTCGGGCGCCGAAATGCCGCGCGGCAATCTTCGCATACGCCATCTCGTCGTAACCGGCGGCGTCGAAACCGATCGAAAACGTATTCGGAGCGTCGCCCGTTACGTCGCGCAGCATGCCGGCTACCGTCGAGCTGTCGGTGCCGCCGCTCAAGAAGCACCCGGTAACGCCCGGCCCCGTCTCGCGCGCGACGCTTTCGCGGAGGATTGTGCGGAATTCGCTGCGCAGCTCGCGGAACGGCCTCGTCTCGCGCTCTACGAACGTTGGTGTCCACCAGCGATGGGTCTCCAGGGTGCCGTTCCAGAACGTGATCGATGTGCCAGCCGACAACCTGAAGACGTCATCGAAGATTGTGCGTGGTGCAGGTATCGCATGGAAATACAGATAGTCGAATATCGCCTGTGGCTGGATACCCGTGGTCTTCGCAGCCGCGTCGTCGGCGCGCTCGGCCACGATGATCTCGTCGCCGTCGCGCCGGAAGCACAGCGGGCGTACAGCAAACCGGTCGACAGCGGCGAATATGCGGCCGTCGTCATCGCGCAACGCGACTGCATAATTGCCGTCGACATGCAACGGCGCACGCGCGCCGAAACGTGCGTAAGCAAGCTGCCACGCAGCCTCGACGCCTTCGTTCGCAGCGACGGCGGCGAGCTCGGGAGGATCGAAGCGCGGCGTGCCCAGGCTCAGCGTCTTGCGAGCGCCCCGCTTGGGGACGAATCGCTCACAGCGGGTCACCGGCCGGTCGCCGACAGGACCTCGCGCCGTCAAACCAGCGCTTCCACGAGAGGCGGGTGGCTCAGAAATCCCTGCGGACTGGCGGTCGCACCGTAGGCGCCCGACTGAAACACGACGACAAGGTCGCCGGGTTCGGCCACGGCGAGGTCCATCCGGTCGGCGAGCAGATCGAGAGGCGTGCACAGCGGTCCGACGACCGAGGCCGTCTCGCGGCGGGCGCCGACGATCCGATTTCCGATCGCGACCGGATAATTCTTGCGGATCACCTGGCCGAAGTTCCCACTCGCCGCGAGATGATGATGGAGGCCGCCGTCGGTCACCAGCAACACGTGCTCGCGCGAGATCTTGCGGTCGACGACGCGACACACGTAGATGCCGGCTTCGCCGACCAGGTAGCGGCCAAGCTCGACGGCGATGCGGGCACCGGGCAGCAACGCGGCCGCGCGCCCGACGATTCCGCGCAGGTTGTCACCGATCGGAGCGACGTCGAGGCGCGTTTCGCCCGGGAAGTACGGGATGCCGAATCCGCCACCGAGATTCAGCACGCGCACCGGTGCCGGCGCCGCCTGCGCGAGGCGAACGGCGAGATCGAACGATTTCGTCTGCGCATCGCATATCGAATCCGCCTTCAGATTCTGTGACCCGGCATAAATGTGAAAACCTTCGAAGGCGAGCCCGACCTGGCCGATGCGGCGAAGCACGTCCGGCGCTTGCTCGGCATCGACGCCGAACTGTTTCGGACCACCGCCCATCTTCATGCCCGACGTCTTGAGCTCGAAATCAGGATTGATGCGCAAGGCGACGCGTGCCGGCAGGCCGAGTGAAACCGAGAGTCCCGCGAGGAGCTCGACTTCGCGCATCGACTCGACATTGAGCAATATTCCGGCGGCAACCGCCTGACGAAGCTCGCCCTCTGACTTGCCGGGACCCGCGAAGCTCACTTCGCGAGGATCGACGCCGGCATCGAGGGCTACGCGAAGCTCGCGCCCCGACGCGACGTCGATGCCGTCGACGCGACGCACCATGTGTGCGACCAGCGCCGGCATCGGATTGGCTTTCATCGCGTAGTGCAGCGACACTTCGCGCGGCAGCGCGTTGCGCAATGCCGCGACGCGCGCATCGATCTGTCCGCGGTCGTACGCGTAGAACGGCGTCTGGCCGACTTGCGCAGCGAGGCGCGTGAGCGCGATGCCGCCAACGACCAGGCAATCGTCGACTACATCGAATTGAATCGGTACGTGCCGCGGCGGCTGCGCGCTCATGCCTGCGTTGCGCGCCGCTCTTCGTACTGCAGCGCCAGCGTCTTGCGATCGATCTTGCCATTGGAATTGCGCGGCAGCGACGCAGCATGAACGTCGATGTCGGCGGGAACCATGTACGCGGGAAGCAAACGCCGGCACTCGGCGAGCAATCGATCCGCGTCGATGGACGCGTCGGCGACAGCGGTTACCGACAGTACGATCGCCTGCCCAAGTGAAGGATGCGCAACACCGAACGCGGCGACTTCGCCGACGAGCTTCATCGCGTACACCGCTTCTTCGAGCTCGGTCGGGCTCACGCGGTAGCCCGACGTCTTGATCATTTCGTCGCGCCGTCCGATGAAGTACAGGTAGCCATCCTGGTCCTTTTGCACGGTGTCGCCCGAGAACACGGCCATTTCGGGCAGCATCAGGCCCGCTTCGCGGCCGCCGACGCCAACCGGCAGCGGCTTGTAGCGCTCGGCGGTCTTTTCTGCGTCGTTCCAGTAGCCCATGCCGACCAGCGCACCGCGGTGCACGAGCTCGCCGGGCTCATTCGGCCCGCAGGCGGTGCCATCGGGCCGAAGCACGAGGATCTCCGCGTTGGGGATAGCTTTGCCGATCGAATCCGGCCGCCGATCGACTTCGCTTGGCGGCAGGTACGTCGAGCGGAATGCCTCGGTCAGCCCGTACATCAGATACGGCTTCGTATTCGGCAGCCGCCGGCGCAACTCGGCGAGCGTTTCGCGCGGCATACGGCCGCCGGTGTTGGCGATGTAGCGCAAATGCCCGGCGATCGCTGCAGGCCACTCGAGTTGCACGAGCTGGATCCACAACGGAGGCACGGCGGTCAACCCGGTCACCTGCTCCCTGACCATTTCCTGGAGAACGTCGCGCGGCAGCAGATAGTTCAGCAGAACGACGCGCGCGCCGGTGTGAAACGCCGTCGTCAGCTGGCTGAATCCGGCGTCGAACGACAGCGGCAGCGCCGACAGGATCGCGTCTGAAGGCCCGTTCTCGAGATAACCGGCGACGCTCTTCGCGCCGGCGACCATGTTCCGATGCGACAGCACCACACCTTTCGGCCTGCCGGTGCTGCCGGACGTGTACAGGATCGCCGCCATGTCCGCGTCGATGACGCGATGGCCTTCACCGCCGGTTTGCGCGACGAAGTCAGACCATTCGACATGATCCTTGCCGGTATGCGGAAGTGACTCCACCTCGCCGATCACGACGACATGGCGAAGGTCCGGGCACGTGGCGAGGATCGACGCGATCGAACGCAGCCGCTCGTCGGTGGTGACGAGGACGCGCACGTTGCAGTCGCGCAGGATGTGCGCGACCTGGTCGCCTTTCAACAGCGGGTTGACCGGCACGAACACGGCTCCTGCCTTCGTCGTGCCGAACGATGCGGCGACCGTCTCGAAGCGCTTGTCGAGGTAGAACGCGACGCGCTCGCCGCGCGCGATGCCGAGTGCTAACAGACCCGTGGCGAACCGGTCGATCAGTTCGGCGAGGTTGGCGTAAGAAAGCGTGCGGCCCTTCAATGTCAGCGCCGGCGCGTTCGGATTGCATTCCGCCGATCGCGCAAGAAGGTCGTGAAGTAGGTATGCCATCGTTGCTGCATTCACGAGCTCGAGACCTGCGAAAAAAGGAGATTGCCGAAAGGGTTAAGCGTGGCCGGGCTACCATATGACACTGAAGACATACAAGCTAAAATCGACGACACCGACCGTTGCAGGAGCCAATAATGCAAAAGCAATGCCATCCGTGTGCGCGGGCGATGCTTATTGCTGAGACATAATCGTGCGGTGATTCGAAAGCTCCCGCTGGTGATCCTGCAAAATCGATCGCCGCGCCAACCGTGGTGATTGGGGCACCGCTTATGAAAATTCGCTGTACTGGCTAAGTGAGACCCCATGCGTTTGATGCGCAAAGACGAAATGCTACGTTTTATTGCCGACAGACGTCACGTATTCGACGCCGAGGCGCAGAATAACCCGTTTGCTTCCAGTGCTTGGCTAGTCCATTTCATCGAGCAAGTGGCCGCTTCGGACTGGACGTTTATTATCGCCGAAAGCGCGTTGGACCCCGGGGCTTTCATGCTGCTGTACCGGACAAGCGAGAGGCCCCAGAGGGCCTTGGCGGTCGCCAATTACTACGCATCCCTTTATTCGCCGGTTGTTGGGGTGGACATCGCTTCGTCGCGAACGACGGAAGTTGTAAGAGACTTGCGACGCGTTTCTCCCACCATCGCAACGGTGGACTTGTCCCCATTGGACGGGCATGAACGCCAAACCATTGACCTGTGCCGATCGTTTTCGAGAGCGGGGTGGTATGCAAGGCGTTATTTTTGTTTTGGCAACTGGTTCTTGCCATCGCAAAATTTGACGTTTGAAGACTACATGGCTGCGCGACCCTCGCAGCTTCGTAACACGTGGACTCGTAAGGCTAAAAGATTCGACGGCGGAAGCGCTAGACTGGAATTGGTGACATCGGGGGGGCGCGCCGCGGATGGAATCGACGCGTTTCGTCAGGTCTACGGCAAGAGCTGGAAAAAACCCGAGCCGTACCCAGACTTTGTGCCCGGCTGGGCCAAAATCTGCAGCGAGAACGGATGGCTGCGGCTTGGGATCGCGTGGCTGAACGATCAGCCCATCGCGGTCCAATTCTGGTTTACGAGGTCTCGTCGCGCCTATATCTTCAAGCTCGCCTATGACGAGAAATATGCAAAGCTGTCGGCCGGCACCGTGCTTACGGCATTCATGATTCGCCACAGTCTAGAGCAGGACCAAGTCGTGGAGATTGATTATCTAACCGGCGACGATGTCTACAAGAGGGATTGGATGGCTGCGCGTCGAGAGCGCGTTGGTGTTCGCGCGTGTTACCTTGGAAACGTGAGAGGGATTGCGATGGCCGCAGTCGAAGCCATCGGCGCCGGTAAGAAGCTCCTACATCGCGCGAGCGGCCGTCAGGCAGAACAAACGGGCCGGTGAGCTACCGGTGCATTTGCCGTGTGCATGTCAAGCCATAGGTGTGTGTGACTCACATCAGCTGCTCCAACGAACAAGATTGACATGACCGAACAACAAGTGCGTGAGGTACTGCGGGATGTGCTGAGCCTCGGCGATCGGGTCGATCGGCTTTCGCTCGGTTCGGCGTTGCTCGGTTCCGTTCCCGAACTTGACTCGATGGCGGTCGTCAATGTCATCGCGGCGCTGGAGGATCGCTTCGGGTTCACGGTCGACGACGACGAGATCAGCGGCGATACGTTCGCGACGCTGGGGTCGCTCGTGGATTTCGTGGCAGCCAAGATACCCGGCTGAGATGCGCGATAGCGCCGGCCTCCGCGGCCGATTCGTCGACGGATCGCGTGGCGCGCTGGCGGTGGTGATGTGGACGCCACCGCCCGGTGTTTCCGCGCGTTTCGCGGTGCTGCACGTGCCGGCCGCGTTCGAGGAGATGAACAAGTCGCGCCGGATGGTAGCACTCCAAGCGCGCGCGTTCGCGGCCGCGGGTGGTTGCGTTGTCTCGTACGACCCGTCAGGTACGGGCGATAGCGCGGGCGACCATGGCGAAGCCACATGGGCGCGCTGGCGCGACGACGCCGCGGCTGCGTGGACGTTCATGCGCAACGAGTTTCCGATGCCCGGCGTGCTGTGGGGATTGCGACTGGGTGCACTCCTCGCCGCCAGCGTGGCCGCCGACGCGCACTTCGCGCCGTCCGCGCTGTTGCTGTGGCAACCCGTTGCATCCGGCGCGACGTATTTCAACCAGTTCCTGCGCCTTGCTGCCGCCTCCGAGATCGCGGGCCGCACGGGACCTGCACGCGACGGCAAGATGCTTCGCACCACGCTCGCCGCCGGCGGTTCGGTTGAAATCGCCGGCTATGCGGTACATGCCGATCTCGTCACCGGCTGCAGCACCGTCAATCTCGAGGCGGTTGCACTTCCCGGATGCCCGGTGATCTGGCGCGAATCGTCGCCTCGCGCACCCGTGGAAGCGTCGGCGTGGGCGCAGAAGATCGCGCAGCGGTGGGAAGCGGCGGGGGTGCCGGTCGACCTCTCCGCCGTCTCTGGCCCGTCGTTCTGGGCGTCCGCCGAAATCGAGGAGTCTCCGGCGCTGATCGCCGCGACGACCGAAGCCGTGACGCGGCAGATCGCCCCGGCATCCGCCGTCGCCCATTGAGTACGTTTCGTGACGGGCCCGTCGTCGAGCGCTTCGCGACGTTCGAATGCGGAGACGACACGTGTATCGGCATCGTCGCGTCGAACGCTGACGTGGCGTCGCGCGCTGACATCGGCGTCGTAATCGTCGTCGGCGGTCCGCAATACCGGGTCGGCAGTCACCGCCAGTTCGTCACGCTCGCGCGCGCGCTCGCGGCGTCAGGCGTGCCCGCGCTTCGCTTCGACTATCGCGGCATGGGCGACAGTGCCGGGGAGTGCCGGAATTTCGAGCACGTGGACGCCGACATCGGTGCGGCAATCGCGACGCTGCAACTGGAAACCAGCGTTGCGCGCGTCGTGCTGTGGGGCCTGTGCGATGGCGCGTCCGCGGCACTGATGTATGCGGCGGCGGATCCACGCGTCGCCGGAATCGTGCTATCCAACCCCTGGGCACGATCGGAGCAGATTGCCGCCGCCACGCAAGTCCGGCACTACTACTTCCAGCGGATGATGTCGGGGGATTTCTGGCGCAAGATGTTTCGCGGCGACATCGGTGTGCGCCGCAGTGTGCAGGAGCTTGCCGGTGCGGTGCGTGGCGCGCTGCGCGACCGGTCGGGGACGGAGTCCATCCACTATCTGCAACGGATGCACGACGGCCTCGCGCTCTTTCGCGGGCCTGTGCTGTGCGTGCTGTCCGGCAACGACTTCACTGCGCGCGAGTTCGAAGCGTGGTCGGACCAGCAACCGGAGCGAAGGGCGCTGCTCACGCGACCCGGCGTCGAGGTCTACCGTTCGGATGGCGCCGACCATACGTTTTCCGACGCGCCATCGCGCGATGCAGTCACGACCAAGACGATCGAATGGATCACGCGCCTGCCCTCCGCGCGCTGATGGTCGCCTATCATTTTCCGCCGCTGCGCGGCAGCAGCGGCATTCAGCGCACATTGCGTTTCTGCCGGTATCTGCCCGACTTCGGCTGGACGCCGCTGGTGCTGACGGCGAGCGAGCGCGCCTACGAGGATATCGACGATAAATCGAGGGTCGAGATTCCGCGAGACCTCGTCGTGCGGCGCGCCTTCGCGCTGAATACGGCCCGGCAGTTGTCGTTCGGCGGCCGCTATCCAACGCTGCTCGCCGTTCCCGACCGCTGGGTATCGTGGCTCGCAGGTGGGGTGCTCGCCGGCCTCGCGATGATCCGGCGGACGCGTCCGAGCGTGATCTACTCGACTTATCCGATCGCGACGGCGCACCTCATCGGACTCGCCCTGCATCGGCTGAGCGGCCTGCCGTGGGTTGCCGATTTCCGCGACCCGATGGCGCAGGAAGGGTACCCGGCCGACCCACGCATCTGGCGCAGCTTCAAGTGGATCGAAGAGCATGCGCTGCGGAACGCGAGTCGTTCGCTGTTCACCTCGCCGGGGGCGATGCGCGACTATCGGCGCACGTATCCCGACATCCCCGCGGAGCGCTTCGTGCTGATCGAGAACGGCTACGATGAAGAAGCGTTCGCGCGCGCCGAGCTCTCGCGGGGTGTGCAATCCGTGGAAGCGCCTCCCGCGCGTTCGCCACTCGTGATTCTGCACAGCGGAATCGTGTACCCGACGGAGCGCGATCCGACACAGTTTTTCGTGGCCCTCGGTGCATTGAAGCGCATGGGAGCGCTCGGTGCTGCCGACGTGGAGTTCCGTTTCCGCGCGAGCGCCAACGAGCCGATGCTGCGCGCACTCGCCAGGCAGGAGGCGGTCGAGGACATCGTCTCCGTGCTGCCGCACATTCCGTACGCAGATGCATTGAACGAAATGATGTCGGCGGACGGGTTGCTGCTGATGCAGGCGGCGAACTGCAATGCGCAGATTCCTGCCAAAGCCTACGAATACTTGCGCGCGGGCCGACCGATGCTGGCGTTGACCGATGGGGCGGGCGACACGGCCGACCTGATGCGCCGCGCCGGTGCCGGCGCCGTTGCGTCGCTCGATTCCGTCGCCGCGATGATGCGCGAAGTGCCGGCATTCCTCGAACGCCTCCGCAGTGGCGAGGCGCGCCCGGCCGATCCTGCGTTCACCGCCGGGTGCTCCCGGCGCGAGCGGACGCGGATGCTGGCGTCGGTTTTCGATTCACTGAAGTGATTTGGAGGGATCGACTGGCACGGGGGCGTTGCAGGCATTCGGAAAACTTGACAACCGCGCCGGTGCTTCACACCGAGGCTTCAACTAACTCAATGATTTACAGTGAAAACCTGCCAACTGCACTTTATTGCTTAAGTGGTGAACCGCGTGACGTATATTTTTTGCTGTGGGAATAGCCACTAAGCCGCACTCTCCACTACGGATTGTCAGCGCCATGAAAACAGCTTGTATCGCCGTACTCGCCCTGTTCGGGATCGCCGGCAATGCGGTGGCGCAAGCTGGTCCATGCGGAGGCTTTGGCGGGGTCAAGACAGCCGCCGACATCCAAACGTTGCTGGCCGGAAAATACGCGTGTGTCCACAATCAGTGGAACGAGTTGCACAGTGGCGGCGCATCCGGCACCCTCACTGATTTCAAAAAAGGTCCCTCAGACCCCGTCAACCCGTCGGAGCAGGTGGGCACCTACACGATCACCGCCGGCTCTGGAGCATCCTACGACCGGATCCAGTACAACTACGGTTCTGGCGGAAAATTCGAGTACGCGATCAAGCCCAAGCCTGGCACCGCGGCGGGCACGTACTCGTTCTGCAACATCTCGACCGGCGCAGTCATCACCGTGACCGTTCAGGCAGGCACTTCCTGCTAGATCGGGCGGTTGCACGCCCGGACGCGCACTAGCGTCCGGGCTTCGGCACGCCCCGCTGCGTGCGGCTCCCGCCGCGTCCGGTTGCGAGCCCCGTACCGCGTCCCGCAGCCTTCTCGGACATAATGCGTGCGATTTGACGCGGCGCAGCCTCGGAAGGGGCGCGATCGCAGCAACGCGCCTCGCCGCATTCCAGCCTTCAGATGACCGTCCCGGCAAACGACGTCCAATCGCGCAGGCGCAGGACATTGCGGGTCGCGCTCGTCTACCTCGCATTCGTCATCTACGGCAGCCTCGTGCCGCTGGATTTTCACCCAGGCGCTTTCGCCGCCGCGTGGGATCAGTTCTTGCGGACCGCCTACCTCGACCTCGACGTGATGGGTCGCGCCGACTGGGTCGCCAACATCCTGCTCTACATCCCGCTGGCGTACCTCTGGAGTGCCGTGTTTGCGCGAGCGACGCAGCATGCGGCTGCGCAACTGCTCCGGGTGGCGATCGTGTTCGCGGGCTGCGTCGCTCTCGCCGTGGCGATCGAGTTCACGCAACTCTTCTTTCCGCCGCGTACCGTTTCGCTCAATGACATCCTCGCCGAGATCATCGGCAGTGCGCTCGGCGTGGTGGGGTGGCTGATGTTCGGCCGGTCGCTTTCGCGCTTCGCGCACGAGATCTCAGGAGGTGGGCGAATCGCGATACGCGCAGCCATCGCGATCTACACGATCGGCTATCTCGCCTACAGCCTCTTTCCGTACGACTTCCTGGTGTCGTCGCAGGAGTTCGCTGCGAAATTCGCCACCGACAGCCACGCGCTCTGGCTCGTGCCGCAAACATGCAGCCGCTACTCGTTTTGCATCGCCAAGCTCATCGTCGAGGCGCTGGCCGTAGTGCCCCTCGGCGCCATGCTTGGCCCCCTTCTGCGCCGCAGCCGCGCGTCTTTCGCCTGGACGGCGGGCATCGGACTTCTGCTCGGTGGGGTCATCGAGGCGACGCAGTTGCTGATCGCATCGGGCGTTTCGGAAGGTGCGTCGGTGTTGATGCGTGCCGTCGGGATGTTCGCCGGGTTGGCGTGCTATCGGGCCTTCGACATCCGTTGGGTCGACCGGTTTCGCCGTCACCTCGGCTGGCTTGCGGTGATGCTGGCGCCGTTCTATCTCGTGGGACTGGCGTGGGCCAATCGATGGAGCCCGCGCGGGTTGACGGGACTGGACAACGCACAGGCACGATTTCACGACGTGAGCCTGCTGCCTTTCTACTACCACTACTACACGACCGAAACGCTCGCGCTGCAAAGCCTGCTGTTCACCGTCGCGATGTACGCACCGGTCGGTCTCGGCTACTGGATGTGGCGTGAAAGCACCCGTCCGGGCATCCGCGGTTCCGGCGCCGTTCCTGCATTCGCGGCGGGCCTGCTTGCGCTCGTCATCGAGACGGGCAAGCTGTTCGTCGCGGGCACGCATCCCGATCCGACGAACGTGCTGATCGCAGCGGTGGCCGCCGCCGCGACATACACGCTCGCGGCAAGCCTGCATCGCTGGGCCACCGAGCCCGCGGTGCAAGCGCCGCCCGCGCCGGCACCGTCCACCGTCGGCGACGTCCGTACGCCCACGGACGCTGCTCCTGGAGGAGGTGCGATCGCCGGCGCGCTGCTGCTCGTCGGCGGCGTCGTCGCGGCGGCATGGTCGTATCCGCCGGGTGCGATGTACCTCGCGTTGCCGCTCGCACTATGGTCGATCGTGCTATGGCGCTGGCCCGGCCTCGGCCTGCCTGCCGCCGTTGCACTGCTGCCCCTTCTGGATTTCTCCGACATCACCGGATGGGTCGTCGTCAACGAGTTCGATTGCTTCATCGCGATCAGCATTGCCGTCGTGCTGCTGCGAAACCCCGCGGCGCAGAAGGATCGCCTGCTCGATCGGCCGGGCCGCTTCGCGCTGGCGCTGCTCGCGCTGTCGCTCATGGTCAGTTCGGCGATCGGCCTGTTTCCGCTGTCGCCGGCCGACGGCAATGCGCTCTACAGCCTGATGACGAGCTATTCGACGCTGCGCGCGGCCAAGGGACCGCTGTGGGCGCTGCTGATGCTGCCGATGTTCGCCGCCACCGGCCCGCAATGGCGGTCGCGAATGTCGGCAGGAATCGTAGCGGGCCTTGGCGCCTTGATCGGCGTGATCGTCTGGCAGCGTTATGCGTTCGCGGGACTGTTCGACACGACGACGGATTACCGCGTCGAGGGTACGTTCCCGGAGCTTCGGGTCGGCGGCGGCGACGTGCATGCGTACCTGGTGATGGCGGCGCCGTTCGTCGTGGCGTGGGCGATGGCTCGAATCGCCGTCTGGCGGTTCGTCGCCGCGTGCGCGCTCCTCGTTCTCGTCAGCTACGCGGTGGCGGTGACGTTCACGCGTGGCGGCTACGTGGGCTTCGCTGCGGCGCTTGCGGTGCTGGCGATTTTCGCGGCGCTGCGCGCGGTCAACGGGGGCGCGCTGCAAAAGGGAATCGCCGTCGCGCTGGTGACGATGATTGCCGCGGCGGCCGTCGTGCTGCCGCTGATGTCGGGCTCGTTCATGCGGGCGCGTGTCGCCGATTCAGGCGCCGAGGCCGGCGTGCGCTTCAATCATTGGACCCGAGCGATCGACATGATGGACGCGACGCCGCGTGCGCTGCTGTTCGGCATGGGTCCCGGCAGCTTTCCCCGAACGATGCTGTTCAAGGATCGTGCGGGCGCATCCGCATCGCTTCGCTACGAACGCATCGACCGGCAGTCGTTCGCGCGACTCGGCTCGGGCCGGTCGCTCTATCTCGAGCAAGGCATTGCGATCGAGCCGAATACCGATTACATGCTGTCGTTCGACGTCCGATCCCGCGACGGCGTCGCGACGATCGACGTGACGCTTTGCGAGAAGACCTACCAGTATTCGTTCGGGTGCAAGCCCCTGGCAGCGCAACCCGTGGCCGAGACCGAATGGCTGCATCGCAGCGTCCAATTCGATTCCGGCGATCTCGGTGCAGGCCCGATATGGCGCAAGCGCCCGCTCGTGCTCGCCGTGACAAACTCAGGGCAAGCGGCCACGCTCGATTTGCGCAACGTTCAGGTCATCGACGCGCGGGGCGTCGACCTCGTCCGCAACGGCGACTTCGCGCAGGGCGGCGCACGCTGGAATTTCGCGGCCGACGATCACCTCCCCTGGCACATCTTCAATCTGTGGGTCGAGCTCCTGTTCGAGCAGGGCGTTCTCGGCATCGTGGCATTCGCGCTGGCAATCGGCGTGGCCGTCGCCCGCGTCGCACGCGCTGCGGCCTCCGGCAACTGGTTCGACACGGCGGTGTTCGCAGCCATCATCGGTTTCCTGACGATCGGATTTTCCGAAAGCCTGCTCGACGGCCCGCGCATTGCCACGCTGTTCTTTCTGGTGGTCATCGCGGCCTTCGTTCGGCGGACGGACGGTCGTCGTGGCGCGCGTTCGTCGGCTGACGCTCCGCAGCCATAGTTTCCGGTTTTGCCGGAAAGCGCCGATCCGACTATCCGACAGACGGTAAAAACGAGTTTGGCCAAATCGGCAAAATCGGCCGCTCGCTAGTCAAATCGAGCGTCAAATCAAAGCTCTCGGCCGCCAATCGCGCGTAGCGGCCCACGCGGTTGCCTCGCCAGTAAAATTACGGTCCGTCCGGCGCTGCGCCGTAGCGCAGCTAACTGTAACGCACAGCCCGTACCATTAGTTGCCGATTGGCGGTTCGATATTTACGTCTGGGTCGACTTGCGGAATATTCCGTTGTTCACCGCGCGCAGCGGGGGGCAGGATGTGTTCGGTGACGTTCAGTTTGGCGTCGGGCATGTTAATTGCTGCCAGATACGGTTCACACGTTAATGGAATTCTTTGTTTAATGAGCATTCAACAAAGGGTTCGGATAATTCGTTAATCCGCGTCACGTGACCGGCGCATTCTTGCGGAGACACATTGTTCTACGTATTGCGGCAGAACGTATCAGGTGCAACGCTGTTTCAGCTCGCGGTCGAGCTGTCATGGCTGTTCATCGCGATTCTGCTCGTCGTTCGACTGGATGCCGGACAGAACGGCGTCCAGCACTCCGACGTCGCATTGATAGCGTTCTTCTTTGCGGCGACGATCATCTGCCTCAACGGCGCATTCGGTCTGTATCGACGCAGCCAGACGCTGTCGAAGGGCGCGTACATCGTGCGCGTAATCCTTGCGCCGGCCGTCGGCATTCCGCTCGCATTCCTCGGTGCGCAGTTGCTGCCGGGTCCCGTCGCCGCCGATGACAAATGGCTGCTGGCGGTCACGCTGGCGCTCGTCGGATTGCTGCTCGTGCGCCACGCGGTGGTGCTGCCGCTCGTCGGCACGCTGCTTCCGCATCGCATTCTGGTGCTCGGTACCGGGCCCGAAGCACGCCTGGTCGAGGCGTCGCTGACGGCGACGCAACCGCTCGGCATGCGGCTCGTCGGCTTCTACGCGCTCGAGAATCCGCAGGAGGCCGTCGTTTCGCCGGGACGCATCGTGGCGCGCACGGGCCCGCTCGAAGACGTCGTCCGCCAGTTGGGAGTCAGCGAGATCATCATCGCAGTTCGTCAGCAGCGCGGTGGCGTGTTGCCGCTGCGCGGCTTGCTCGACTGCAGACTGAGCGGCGTGGAAATCACGGACCTGGCTCGCTATTTCGAACGTGTCCACGGTCAGGTGCCCATCGAGTCGCTCAAAGTCAGCTGGCTGATCTACGGCCAGGGCTTTCGGCAGAACGTGATGCGCGCGATCGTGAAGCGATCGTTCGACCTCGTCGTGTCGGCAGTGCTGATCGTGTTGACGGCGCCGATCGTCGCGCTCGCCGCGCTGCTGATCGCAGCCGAAGGCGGCGGACCGGTCATCTTCAGACAGCAGCGCGTCGGTCATCGTGGCCGCACGTTCACCGTGTTCAAGCTGCGCAGCATGCAGCAGGACGCCGAGCGCGACGGGAAGGCGACCTGGGCGACGGTCAACGATGTGCGCGTGACCCGGGTCGGCCGACTCCTTCGTCGCGCACGCATCGATGAACTGCCGCAGCTTTTCAACGTGCTACGCGGCGAGATGAGCTTCGTCGGTCCGCGTCCGGAACGACCGGAATTCGTCGCGATGCTTACCGAGCAGATCCCGTTCTATGCCGTGCGTCACAGCGTCAAGCCGGGCCTCACGGGGTGGGCACAAGTGCGGTACTCTTACGGCGCGACGGTCGAGCAGTCGGTGCGCAAGCTCGAGTACGACCTCTACTACGTAAAAAACCACACGCTGCTGCTGGACCTCGTGATACTGCTCGAAACCGTTCGGGTCGTGTTGCTCGGAGAAGGCGCACGCTGACGCCCGCGCTATCCTCCCGTCGCTGAGGGCCGTGGGACGGTCCGATCGGCGGCCGGGTACCTGTGACGACGCACCGTTCACGACGATCCGGCCCATGCCCGGCCGCGCGCCCGCGGAGTCTATTGCAACTGGATCCTATTGAACGCCAGCACTTTCGCCACCGCAACCGCCTGGAGCTACGGCGCGGCAATGGTTGTCTACCTCGGGTTCTCGATCCGGGTGGCGATCGGGACGCGCAAGAACTCCCGCGCCCGGCTGCTGCTGGCGGCGCTGCTTGCCACCGTCGTCTGGGCGACGCTGTGCCTGCCGATCGGGCTCGCGCCCAGTAGCGCCGGACAACTCGCCGCGGACATCGCGGACGTCGTCCGCTACGGGGCGTGGTACCTGTTTCTATGGGACCTGATGCGCGAAAAGGAGTCGGAGTCCGGCGGGCACTCGACGCTCGAGCATTCCGCATTCGTCGCGGTCGCGGCCGTCCTGGTGGCGAGCGTCCTGCTCGGCGTCGGAATGAACATCAACCACACCGACGTTGCGCCCGAGCTTCGCGCCGGATTCCTGCTGCGTCTGATCCTTGCCGTGTTCGGTCTCGCGTTGACCGAGCAGGTGCTGCGGCGCGTGCAGCCGCGGATGCGGTGGGGGATCAAGCCGCTCGCCGTCGCACTGGCGGGTGTATTCGGCCTTGAACTGCTGTTCTACGCCGATGCGATGCTGTTCGGACGACTCGATCCCGACATCTGGGTCGCGCGCGGATTCGCCAACGTGATCGTGCTGCCGTTCATCGCCGTGGCCACGGCACGCAACACCGGCTGGACCGTGGACCTGCACCTGTCGCGACGCGCAGTGTTCCATTCGACGGCGCTACTGGTTTCGGGTGCGTTCCTACTGGCGGTCGCGGGCGCAGGTTATGTCGTCCGGTTCTTCGGCGGTGCGTGGGGCCGGGCGCTGCAGATCGAAGTGCTGTTCGCGTCACTGCTGCTCATCGTGCTGATCGCGACGTCGGGCCGCTTTCGCTCGAAGCTCAAGGTGTTCGTTAGCAAGCACTTCTTCTCATACCGATACGACTACCGCGAGGAATGGCTGCGCTTCACCCGCACGCTTTCCATCGAAAGCTCCGAGCAGAACCTACAGGTGCGCACGATCGTCGCGCTAGCCGACCTGGTGGAAAGCCCCGCCGGGATGCTGTTTCTCCGCGATGCAGATCGCGGGCTGATCGCTTCGGCGCGCTGGAACCTGCCGCCGGCGGACTATGCCGACCGCGCCGATGCGTCGCTTGCGACGTTCCTCGAACGGACCGGCTGGATCGTCAGCATTCCGGAATGCCGCAGCGATCCCGCGCGCTATTCCGGTCTCGAGCTTCCCGAGTGGGTGTCGGCGCTGCCGTCCCCCTGGCTCATCATCCCGCTGATGTCGGGCAGCGAGCTGCTTGGTTTCGTCGTGCTGATGACGCCGCGGACGACGATCGACGTCGATTGGGAGATCCGCGATCTGCTGAAGACTGCGAGCCGGCAGGCGGCGAGCTTCCTCGGACAGGTTCGCGCGAGCGAAGCGTTGCTCGAGGCGCGGAAGTTCGACGCGTTCAACCGCATGTCCGCGTTTGTCGTGCATGATCTCAAGAACCTCATTTCCCAGTTGACGCTGATGCTCAAGAACGCGCAGCGACATCGCGACAACCCGGCGTTCCAGGCGGACATGCTGACGACCGTCGAGCATGTCGTCGGACGGATGAACGGGCTGATGCTGCAATTGCGGACCGGTTCGTCGCAGCCTGTCGACAGCCCGCGTCATGTCGAGCTCGATTCGCTCGTGCGCCGCGTCTGCGCGGCAAAGTCGGGGTCGCGGGTGGCGATCGACGTCGAGTCGGACGCGACGCTCGGCACCGTCGCGCACGAGGATCGACTCGAGCACGTCATCGGCCACCTGCTGCAGAACGCGATCGATGCCAGCACGCCTCCGGGCAGGGTTCGCGTAAGCGTCGAGCGGCGTAGCGCGACGGTCGCGATCGTCGTCGCGGACACTGGCAGGGGGATGACGCCCGAGTTCGTTCGCGACCGTCTGTTCAAGCCGTTCGAGACGACGAAGTCGTCCGGGATGGGGATCGGTGTCTATGAAAGCGTGCAGTACGTGTCGAGCATCGGCGGGGAGATCGCAATCGAGAGCAACCTGGGTAAGGGGACGTCGGTCGAGGTGCGTCTGCCTCGCAGCGACGTCGCGAACGGAACGCCGTTGATTCAGCGCCGGGAGCAGGCGGCATGAGCGACGTGCGCAAGCCGCTGCTAATCGTCGAGGACGATCCCGCGCTGCAGAAGCAGATGCAGTGGGCGTTCGACAACTACGAGACCATCGTGGCCAACGACCGCGCGTCGGCGATCGCGCAGGTGCGTCGCTTCGAGCCGGCAGTGGTGACAATGGACCTCGGCCTTCCGCCGCAGCCCGACGATCCGGCGGAAGGGCTCAAGCTGCTCGAGGAGTTGCATGCGCTCGTTCCCAACGCCAAGGTGATCGTGCTCACCGGTCAGAACGACCGGGCGAACGCACTGAAGGCGATCAGCATGGGTGCGCACGACTTCTGCGCAAAGCCGTTCGAACCCGAGCTGCTGACGTGGACGATCGATCGCGCGTTCCGCGTGCATGAGCTGCAGGAGGAGAATGCGCGGCTGCAATCGGTGCGCGAGTCGCCCGCCACGTCCGGCGTCGTCACGCGCGACCCCAGCATGCTGCGCATCTGCCGAACGATCGAGAAGCTCGCGCCGACATCTGCCACGGTATTGATCCTCGGCGAATCGGGGACGGGCAAGGAGTTGCTCGCGCGCGCGCTGCACGACCTGTCGCCCCGGCGTACCGAGCGTTTCGTTGCGATCAACTGCGCGGCGATTCCGGAAACGCTGCTCGAAAGCGAGCTCTTCGGATACGAGAAGGGCGCGTTCACCGGCGCCGCGAAGCAGACGCTCGGCAAGATCGAGACCGCGAATGGCGGGTCGCTGTTCCTCGACGAGATCGGCGACCTGCCGACGGCGCTGCAGGCGAAGCTGTTGCGCTTCCTGCAGGAGCGCGTGATCGAGCGCATCGGCGGACGGCAGGAGATCCCGGTCGACGTGCGCATCATCTGTGCGACGCACCAGAGCCTCAAGACGCAAATCGAGCAATCGAAGTTCCGCGAGGACCTCTATTACCGGCTGGCCGAGATCGTCGTCGAGATACCGCCGCTGCGGGCGCGGCATGGCGATTCAGCGTTGCTCGCCCACGGCTTCGTGCGCAAGTTCGCCGCCGAGCAGCGCCGGGGTACGATGACGCTGCTGCCCGATGCCGTCGAGGCAATCGACGGCTACGCATGGCCAGGCAACGTGCGGGAACTCGAGAACGTCGTCAAGCGTGCGGTGATCATGGCTGACACCGACAACATCACGGCGCAGGACATCGGTCTTGGCGTCACCAACGGCGACACGACGGCGCTCAACCTGCGCCATGTGCGCGAGCAGGCCGAGAAAAATGCCGTGCTGCGCGTGCTGGGGCGTGTGAACGGCAACCTCAGCAAGGCAGCGGAGCTGCTCGGCGTCAGTCGGCCGACGCTCTATGACCTGATGCATCGATTCGGCCTCAAATGACCGATCAACCAACCCCGGGAACGAGCATGAAGCAACGCCTTCGCCTTGTCGGATGCATGGCCGTCGTCGTCGGCCTGCTGGCACCGCTCGCCGCGTGCACGAAGGACGACGCCTCGATGTACGTCGCGTCGGCGAAGAGTTACATCGCCAAGCGCGACTACAAGGCGGCGGTGATCGAGATCAAGAACGCGCTGCAAAGGGAGCCGGACAACGGTGAAGCGCGGCTGCTCCTCGCCACGTCCCTGATGGAAACGGGCGACCCCGCCGGCGCCGAATCCGAGGTGCGGAAGGCGATTGTCGCGGGCGCGCCGGAGGACAGCACGTACCCGCTGCTCGCCCGCGCCCTGCTTGCCCAAGGTGATTTCAAGAAACTGACGAGCGAACTCGCAGATCGAAAGCTCGGCACCCCTGCGGCACGCGTGCAGATGGGCATCTCGCTCGCAACTGCCGTGGCGGCCCAGGGCGACGTGAGGCGCGCGAAGAACATCCTCAGTGCAGCGCTTGCAGAGGATCCGGCGAATCCCCGCGGCCTGCTGCTGCAGGCGCAATTCGCGGCACAGGAAGGCGACATGGCGCAGGCGAGCAAGCTCGTCGAAACCGTGCTGCAGAACGCGCCCGACGACGTCGAGGCGCTGATCGTCAAGGCGCAGATCGAAGCGACCGCGGGCAGGCGGGAGGAGGCGATCAAGCTCTACGAACGTGCGATTGCCGGAGATCCGCGCTCGCTCGCCGCCCGGTTTGCGCTCGTATCCTTGGCGGTGCTCACCGGCAAGCACGACATCGCGAAGGCGCAGGTCGCGAAGATGAAGGAGTTGCAGGCCAACGACTTTCGGACGTTGTATTCCGACGCGCTCGTTTCCTATGTCACCGGCAATGCGCAGCATGCGCACGAGGTCGTCGAGCGGCTGGTCGCGGCAAGGCCGGATCACCTGCCCAGCGTATTCCTGTCCGGCCTCGTCGACTTCCAGCTCGGATCCAACGCATCGGCCGAAGTGTCGTTGCGCAAGGTGCTGGCGCGGTCTCCCGAAGACGCTAACGCGGGGCGGATCCTGGCGCTCGTCTATCTGCGCCAGGGCCGTCCCGCCGACGCGCTCGAAGTGCTGCGGCCCGTGTTGCAGCGCACGCCCGACGATCCTGTGTTGCTGCGCACCGCCGGCGAGGCCTACCTCGCATCCGGTAACGCGAAGCTCGCCGCCGCGTCGTACGAGCGCGCGACTGCAGTCGACAAAGGTGACGTGACCAGCAAGGTCAGGCTCGCGCAGGCGCGCCTTGCCGGCGGCGAAACGGAGCGGGCTTTTGGCGACCTGCAGTCGCTTGCAAATGCCGACCCGACGCATACGCAGGCCGATCTCGCCATCATCACCGAGTACATTCGCAGGCGCCAATACGACAAGGCACTTGCGGCCGTCGACGCGCTCGAGAAAAAGCAGCCCAAGGCAGCGCTGCCGTCGGTTCTTCGTGGCAGCGTGTATCTCGCCAAGCGCGACCTCGTGAATGCGCGCAAGAGCTACGAGCATGCGCTGGAGCTCGAGCCGGAGTTCTTTTCGGCGGCTTTCAGCCTCGCGCTGCTGGACATTCGCGAGGGCCGGCCGCAGGCAGCGCGCGATCGCTTCGACCGCATCCTCGCGAAGAATCCGAAGAACGAGCAGGCTCTACTGGCGTCGACGGAATTGCTGCGGTTAATGGGCGGAACCGCCGCCGAAGTGAAGGCGTCGCTGGAGAAGGCGGTGGCGGCGAATCCTGCGTCGGTTCGTGCGCGTCTCGCGCTGATCAACGACGATCTGCTGCGCCAGGACGGCAACGCAGCGATGGCTTCGGCGCGCACGGCGCTCACGACGATGCCCAACGACCCGCAGCTGCTCGAAGCGCTCGGACGCAGCCAGCTCGCGGCGGGTGAAGTCAACCAGGGCATCGAGACGTTCCAGCGCATCGTCAACCAGCAGCCCAAGAATCCGAGCGCGTACATCCTCCTTGCCGACGCGCAAGTCGTGGCGAAGGACTTTCCGGCCGCGATCGAAACCCAGCGCAAGGCATTCGCGCTGCGGCCCGAGGCGTCGCAGATCGCCGCGAAGCTCGCCAAGATCTACATGCTGGCCGGTCGTCCGGGGGACGCGATCGCCGAAGCGCGCAAGTTGCAGAAGAGCCAACCTGACAAGGCCACCGGTTATGCGCTGGAAGGCGAGGTACTGGCCGCGCAGGCCAAGTGGGCCGAGGCCGCCGCGGCGTTCCAGACGGCGCTGTCGAAGCAGCCGCTGCCCGCCATCGCCGTTGGCACGTACGTTTCGCTGCAGCGCGCCGGCAAGGCGCCGGAAGCCGCGGCGATGGCGAACAAGTGGATGAAGGACTATCCGAAGGACCCGACGCTGTCGTTGGTGCTCGCGCAGCAAAGTCAGGTGCGCGGCAATGTCGCCGATGCCAAGGTAGGCTATCGCAAGGTGCTGGAGCTGGAGCCCGAGAACGCCACGGCGCTCAACAACCTCGCGTGGATTCTGACCGAGGAGGGCGACGCCAAGGGACTCGAGTATGCAGAGCAGGCCCATCGGCTGGCACCGTTCAGTCCAGGGGTCCTCGACACGCTCGGCGTCGCCGTGTTGAAGAGCGGCGATGCGAAACGCGGCGTGACACTGCTGCGGATGGCTTCCACGCTGGGGCCGGCGCAACCCGACATCCGGCTGCACCTCGCGAAGGCGCTCATCGCATCCGGCGACAAGGTTGCGGCGCGCAAGGAACTCGACGAACTGGCCAAGCTCGACAGCGCTTCGCCCGTTCGCGTCGAGGCCGACAAACTCAAGAGTTCACTCTGACGGTGCGAACGCGGGTCCACTTCCAAGCAAATTCAAACAACGGGGCCGGCTGCGGCGCGCACGCTTCTTAAATGACCAATACAACAACGATTGCTGTCGTAGGCCTGGGCTACGTGGGGTTGCCCCTTGCAGTGGAGTTCGGCAAGCAATACACGACGATTGGTTTCGACATGTCCGAGGCCAAGATCGCGGCTTACCGCCGAGGTGTCGATCCCATGGGCGAGGTGAGCGGTGCCGAACTTGCCGCGGCGACCGGGCTCGAGGTGACGACCGATCCCGCGCAACTGAAGCGCGCGGATTTCATCGTCGTCGCGGTCCCGACACCGGTTGACGATGCGCACCAGCCTGATTTCGGGCCGTTGCTCGGCGCGAGCGAATCGGTCGGCAAGTACCTGCGGCGAGGCGCGATCGTGGTGTACGAATCGACAGTTTATCCGGGTGCGACCGAGGAGATCTGCGTCCCGATGCTCGAGCGCCATTCGAAGATGAAGTGGCTCGACGACTTCAACGTCGGCTACTCGCCCGAGCGGATCAATCCCGGCGATCGCGAGCACACGCTGACGCGCATCACGAAGGTCGTGTCGGGTGATACGCCGCAGACGCTCGAGCGCGTGGCAGAGGTCTACGGCAGCGTGATCAAGGCGGGTGTCTATCGAGCGGCATCGATCAAGGTCGCCGAAGCTGCGAAGGTGATCGAGAATACGCAGCGCGACCTGAACATCGCACTGATGAACGAGCTGGCGCTGATCTTCCACAAGATCGGCATCGACACGACGGACGTTCTGAAGGCGGCCGGCACGAAGTGGAACTTCCTGCCGTTTCGTCCGGGGCTCGTCGGCGGCCACTGCATCGGCGTCGATCCGTACTACCTGACCCATAAGGCCGACAAGCTCGGGTACCACCCGCAGGTGATCCTGGCGGGTCGCCGGATCAACGATGGCATGGGCAAGTACGTCGCGGAGCAGACGGTCAAGCACATGATCCAGGCCGGCTTCCCGGTCAAGGCGGCGAAGATCAACGTGCTGGGGCTCACATTCAAGGAGAACTGCGCGGACCTGCGCAACTCGCGCGTCATCGACGTCATCCACGAGTTGCGCTCGTATGGCGCCGACGTGCATGTCCACGATCCCGTTGCCAATGCGGAGGAGGCGGTGCACGAGTACGGCGTCGAGCTGACGTCGTGGGAAAAGCTGCCTCGCGGCCACGCGGTCGTCATGGCCGTCGCGCATCGCGAGTTCAACGCACGGCCGATCGACGATTACCTCGCGAAGCTCGAAACGGGCGGCCTGTTCGTCGACGTGAAGTGCCAGGTCGACGCCGATGCGCTGCGCGCGCGGGGCGTGTCGGTGTGGCGTCTCTGATGCACGCCGTTCCACGTCCGGGCTCGGCCATCGGCGCCGCCAAGAATCGGTTGCGTTCCCGGCCGCGGCGCTGGCTCGTCACGGGCGGCGCCGGCTTCATCGGTTCGCATCTCGTGCAGGCGCTGCTCGAGCTCGACCAGCACGTCGTGACGCTGGACAATTTCGCAACCGGCCACCGGCGCAACCTCGTCGAAGTCGAGCGCGCCGTTGACGCCGGCCGCGTGGCAACGCCACGTGCTGATCGAAGGCGACATCACCGATGCCGCGACGTGCCGGCAGGCGTGCGACAACGTCGACGTCGTGCTTCATCAGGCCGCACTCGGATCGGTGCCGCGCTCGATCGAGGATCCGCTTCGCACGCACGCGGCCAACGCGACCGGCTTCGTCAACATGCTGGTTGCCGCACGCGATGCGAACGCCAGCCGGTTCGTTTACGCGGCGTCGAGCTCGACGTACGGCGATCATCCCGGGCTTCCGAAGGTCGAGGACGTCATCGGCGCGCCGCTGTCGCCGTACGCGGTCACCAAGCTCGTCAACGAGCTGTACGCCAGCGTGTTCGGCCGGTGCTACGGGATGGCGACGATCGGGCTGCGGTATTTCAACGTGTTCGGCGCGCGGCAGGACCCCAACGGCGCGTACGCGGCCGTGATCCCCCGCTTCGTGGCCGCGATGCTCGAACAACGGCCGCTGACGATCCACGGCGATGGCAGCACGACGCGCGACTTCTGCTACGTCGCGAATGTCGTCGAGGCCAACCTGCTCGCGGCGACCACCGAAGATCCTGCCGCGCTGGCGCAGGTCTACAACGTTGCCGTCGGCGGTCGCATGTCGCTCGATGAACTTTATCGGATCCTCCGCGATCTGATCGGCAAGCGGCATGCCGACCTATCGATTCCGGCCCCGCAGTACGATGATTTCCGGGCGGGCGATGTCCGCCACTCCGAGGCGGACATCGGCAAGGCCCGCCGGCTCCTGGGTTACAACCCCGTATGGACCGCACGCGATGGACTGGCCGATGCATTGCCGTGGTACGAAAAATTCGCCTCGCTGAATCCGTCGAGCGGTAAAGTCAATGTGCGCCGCGCCGTGTAGGAGAACCCGATGTGCCGCGCTCGCCTGGCGGCTGCGGGCGCTGACGGCGGTCGTGGCGTTGGCAGCGTCCCTTGCCGCGTCGGGCGTGACGGCGACAGGCGAAGCGCGTGCAGATCCCCCGCCGGCGCCGCTGGTGCCCTTGCGCGAGCCCGCGGGAGCCGCCGAGCAACTGGCGCGTGCGCTCGCGTACGAGCACGGCGAGGGCATGCCGAAGGATCAGCGCCTCGCCGCGGCAATCTACTGCGAAGCGGCGGTCAACGGCAGCGCCGAGGCCGCGTTCCGGCTGGGGTGGATGTACGCGAACGGTCGTGGCGTCGAGCACGACGACGGTGTCGCTGCCGCGCTGTACGAGCTCGCCGCGGCCGAGGGACATGCATACGCAGTCACGGCTCGCCGGCAGATCGCGGGCGCGCACGGTCTGCTGCCCGATTGCATGCGGCCGATCGATCCTGCGCCAGCCGCGTCGTGGCGGAAGACGAGGACGATTCGCCCGATCCGTTCGGCGACCTTTCGGGCGATCGGAAGAAGGTGGCGGACCTCGTCAACGAGGTTGCGCCGCGCTATGGCATCCAGCCGCGTCTGGCACTCGCGGTCATCGCGGTCGAGTCAAACTTTGTTGCATCCGCTCGGTCACCGCGCGACGCGCGCGGGCTGATGCAACTGATCCCGGCGACGGCCGCCCGGTTCAACGTCCGCAATCCGTACGACATGCACGATAACGTGCGAGGCGGCCTTTCGTACCTGCGCTGGCTGCTGGCGTACTACCAGGGTGAGGTCACGCTCGCCGCGGCGGCCTACAACGCCGGCGAAGGGGCTGTCGATCGCTATCGCGGCGTGCCACCGTATCCCGAGACGCGCGACTATGTCCGGCGCGTGATGGGCCTGTTCCGCAAGGCGCGGCATCCGTACGACCCGAGTGTCGTCGAGCCGTCGGTTGCTGCGCGACCCGCCACGGGCAGTCCATGATCCCCGCGCCGCGTCGCTGGCAACCGTTCCTGTGGCGCACGCTGGTTCTGCTCGCGGGCATATTCGCCGCATCGCCGGCGGTTTTGGCAGCCGACGCACTGGACACGATCGCGCGCGTCAGGTCGTCGATCGTCGGCGTCGGCTCGTTCGAGCGGACGCGCGCGCCGCCCTTCAATTTTCGCGGAACGGGCTTCGTCGTCGCGGACGGGCTGACGGTGGTCACCAATGCCCACGTGCTGCCGACCGTGCTCGATCTGGGGCGCGCGGAAGTGCTGGCAGTCGCGATACCGGCGTCGGGAAGCACGCCGGCCAGCGTGCGCGAGGCCACCCGGATCGCCGTCGACTTCGACAGCGACTTGGCGCTGCTGAAGCTGACCGGGGCGCCGCTGCCGGCGCTCCGCGTTCGCGATTCCAGCACGGTACGCGAGGGCCAGGAAATCCTGCTCACGGGCTATCCAATTGGACCTGTGCTGGGACTCGTCCCGGCGACGCATCGGGGGATCGTCGCCGCGATCACGCCGATCGCCATTCCGCAAGCGCGCGCGGGCGATCTGGACGCGGCGGTTGTCCGTCGGCTCGGCAGCGGCAGCGGTCCGTTCCCGGTATTCCAGCTCGATGCGACCGCCTATCCCGGCAACAGCGGCAGTCCGATCTACGATCCGGCGACCGGTGACGTGCTCGGCGTCGTCAACATGGTGTTCGTCAAGGGCACGAAGGAGGCGGCGCTGAGTCAACCCAGCGGCATAACCTACGCAGTTCCTTCGACCCACCTCGAAGCGCTGCTGCGAAGCGCAGCGGCGCCGGCGCGCTAGCCCATCGTTGACTTGATGTACGCGACGATCTGCGTTGCGCCCCAGTGGACCCCGGCCGTGGGCTCGTAATAGCCTTTGGCGGAGACGTAGGAGTTCCAGATGTTGCGAACCGTCGCTTCGGTCAGCACCGGCGTGCGGTTCGAGCGGGCGTTCAGCAGGGCGGCAGCGCAGTAGCGACCGACGGACTTGGTGGCCCCGTCGTCGGCGAGTTTCATGACGTCGAGCATCACCTTGCCGGAGAAGATCGTTCCGTTGAGGCCCGTCGTCGTGCAGTGAAACGGCGTGGCGTCCCAGCCATGTGCCCCGTTCTTGGTCGTTTTCTTGTACGGATCGGGCCACGTACTGGCCGACGTCCATGACGACACCGACAGCCCCGAGCAACTCGAGATCTGCGGCGAATGACTCGAGTGCAGCGAGGACCCGACCGCGGAGGCGGTCCCACATTCAACGCCCAGCACGGGACGGCTCAGCAGCGTCAGGAGGATTGGCGCGGAGCCGGCGCCCACCCGCAGGAGCCTGCGGCGCGAATTCGTGACGGCCGGGGCTTCAGGCTTGGGACTCGACGGGTTTTCCGCGCTCATCCCGCGGATGTAGCAACCCGCATACCGGCGTCGTCAGACGTCAATCGAGTGTAATGTAAACAGCAACTTAAGGCATGTTGTTGTCGGCTACACAAGTAAATTGTTGCCCGAAGTAACAACAACTGTAAAGCATGGCGACACGGACTTTTATGCCGTCGATCGTTTACGCCGGCTGTTGCTGCTCGCGGCGGAATGTCTTCACGGTGAGGTGCCAGGCCAGCAGCGGCACCGGCATCTTGAGCCAGTGGCCGCGCAGGTACAGGAGCCGCCGAGCGAAGCGGGTGGACCAGAGCCCGGCGGTCGGACGAAGGCCCTCGAGGAGAAGTCGATCCATCAGCGCACCAGTGACCCGGCCCGGCGCGTAGCGGGACGCCGCGTCCATCGTAGACTGCGGGATCGGGGTGCCGAGGAGCCGCGCGGTGAACCGCAACGCGTAGTAGAGCAGGCGTCCGAGATTCATCCGCCCGGCACGCTCGGTCAGGGCAGTCCAGAACTGGGCGTCGGTGCCGAAGTGGCGCAGCAATTGATCGATGTCCACGAGGTCGCGCAGGCCGTGCGAGAACTCCTCGTTGTGAAAAAGGTGCGTTGCGCTGTGGAGCACCATGTCCGTTGGCGCCAGCACGGCGACGCCTGGCCATCCGGCGATCGGGACCGCCGCGCGAAAGAATTCCGGCGTGTCCGGGTGCGTGCGGGCGGTTTCCGGGACGATGGCGTGGTGGACGTCGATTACCGTCAATCGCTTGATGTGCTGCATCGGCGGCAACTCGTGCATCCATCGCCGGTAGTACCGCTGGTCATGCGGATGATGATGCGTGGTCGCGTAGCCGGCGAGCATCAATGCGGACTCGACAGCGGGCAGTTGCGCCTTGGGAACGAGAATGTCGACGTCGGAAAAGAGGCGGCCGCGCGACGGCGGCAGGTTGGCGATCAGGTACCCGGCGCCCTTCAGCAGGATCACCGGGAAGCCAAGGCCGTCGACGGCGCGCAAAATCTCGCGCACTTCGCGCGCGACAGCCCGGTGCTGCGCAACGCCGAGCACCGCCGCCGACTCGAGATGCCTCCGCGGTCCGCGCGGAACGTCGACCATCCGCCCGGATGCGTCGAAGCGATGCGCCAGCGTGCCCAGCAGATCGGCCTCCCGCGCCCGGCGCACGAGCTCGTCCCAGTGCGGCGGATCGGTGAACGCGCAATCGGTGTCGCGCAACGTCTCGCCGAGCGTGCCGTACGACTTCATCGAACGCGCGCGAGATCGTCGAAGACCGCGATGGCGTCGTTGAGTTGTCCGCCATACCGGAACTCGCGGCAATCGCTCGCCGCCACCACATCCGCGAGGATGTCGAAGCCGCGTCGCCCGAGCACGCTGTAGTTGAACGCGTTCTCGACGAGGCGCATGAACCCCGTCGACTTGGCGAGCGGTGTCAGCGCCATCGGCTCCCCGGCGCGGAATGCCGGCAGCACGATCCAGCCCGGCACGGCCGTCTGATCGGCGAGCTGGACGCTCGCCGACGGTGGTCGGACGTGCGCGACGGAACCCTTCAGCGTGTCGTGAACCACCGGGCTCATCCGCGCTTCAGGCCAGAACTCCGCGATGACGCGGATCGATTCGTTTTTCAGGCTGACGGGTCGGGGCAGCGGGACGAAGCGCCTCGTCTCGACGTCGATCAGTGTCAGCTCGTCCGACAGCAATCGCCACCCGCGCGCGACGAGCGCTGCGCAGAGCGTGCTCTTCCCCGATCCCGGCGGTGCGGGCATCACGAGCGCGCGGCCGGCGCGCTCGACGACGGCTCCATGAATGATCAGATACTGGTGGCAATGGGCCGAGATGCACCAGTTGAGGCCCCATTCAAGCAGCGGGAACGCCTGGCTCGCTGCCAGGGGGTTGAACGGCGGATTCGCGTCGAACCGGAAGTACGCCTGCGGCCTGATCCACCGCCTTAGGCCCGGCACCGGGTCGACCGCAACGTGGAAGTCGGCGAATTCCGAATCCGGCAACACTTCGTGCGAAGCGTAATGCAGCGCTAGCGCAGCCTCGACCGTTTCGAATGGCGACGCGATATTGGCAACGATCGGGCCCAATCGAAGCCGGAGCCCCGAGCGGCCGAGCAGTCGATGCAGTTCGCCGTCCGGCAGTTCAGAGACGATCAAGCGGGGGCGCGCGCCGCCAAGTGCAACTCGGTCAGATCGTCGAGTGCGCGCTGAACCTCGATGGCAACGTCGAGGTCGGCCGCGACCTCCACGCGGGCGGTCAGGGCGCCCACCAGCGCGCGCAAGTCCATGCCCGAAGGATTTTGTATGAGGGAAAGCATGACTTCGCTGGCCAGCGCGCCGAGTTGGTGCGTGCTGCCGGTGGCGTCATTATAGATGACGATCTCATCATCGAAACGGCGCCACGCCAGAGCTTGCGGCGTTGCCGCACGCCACTGCGCTTGCTCGGTCATTCGACGAGATACGCGGGGCGGATGTCCCCGCGTTTCCTGATCAGGCGATCGTCGTCTTGATGTACGCGACGATTTCCGCTGCGCCCCAGCGAATGCCCGCTGTCGGCTCGTAATAGCCGCGATTCAGGAGGTCGTTCCACATCGCGCGCACCGTCGTCTCGCTCAGCATCGGCGTCCGGCCGGAGCGCGCGTTGAGCAACGCAGCCACCGTGTAGCGGCCGAGCGAACCGAGTCCGCCAGTCGTGACGTCGATCACCTCGAGCATCGTTTTCTGGCTAAAGACGTGTCCGCCCAATCCCGTGGTCGGGCAGTGATACATGGTGGCCGTGTTCGTGGCGGCGTAATAGGGACTCGACGTACCGGATGTATAGGGACTCGACGTTCCGCCGGACGTATAGGGACTTGTCGTGCCGCCGGACGTATAGGGACTTGTCGTGCCGCCGGATGTATAGGGACTTGTCGTGCCGGATGTAGAGGTGCTCGACGTGGATGACGTACCGCCACCTGCAAGCTGCTGCTGGAGCAGCTGGTTCGAGTTGGTTCGGGTTGTCGTGGTCGTGGTCGTTGTCGTTGTCGTGCCGGTCGTTCCCGTGGCGGAGCCTGCGCCCGAGTACGGAGTCGGCCATTGCGCGGCGAGCGTCTTCCACTTTTCCGGAGAGAGTCCGCTGGTGATCGAGCAGTTATGGTTGATGCTGCTCTGCATGTTGATCGACGTGATCGCGGACGCCGTGCAGGCCACTTGTCCGAGCACCGGGCGACTGGCCACCGTCATCACGACGGGTGCAACTGCGAGACCACCGCGAAGCAGCCTGCGACGGCTGTCCGACGACGGATTTGGATCGTTCGGGGGATTTTGGTCAGACTTCATCATGCTGAGTTAAAGCAAGCTGCGTTCCACAACAATCGCGCGCGACAATCACTACCAAAAACAGTCAGTTGAAGGGTTGCGATCCAGCGCTGCCGGTTTGCCTGTAAAGTACCTCGACACGAAAGTACAGGTAAGTTGTTGTTTAGTCCAATAAATCTGTAAGAATTATCCTACATTGACAGTATGAGTGGTTGATTGTTCAGCGCGACTCGACAGACGGTAAATTTGCTTGCAGGCGTGTTCGATTCGCGCGATGGATCGCCGTCTCTCGGTGCATACGCACCGCCAGGTGCCGGACCTCCAACGGACGAATCGTGACGCTTCACAACGCGATGCGCCCGCGATGATCGAGGCGCTATTCTGGCTCAAGCAACTGGTGAAACTGGTCGTTCTGCCGCCCAACGGTCCTCTGCTGCTGATCATCGGCGGACTTGCGATGGCCGGGCGAAAGCCGGTGATCGGACGTCGCATAGCGTTCGCAGGCGTGCTGCTGCTGGTGATCTTCGCAATGCCCATCGTCCCGACGCTGCTGATCCGCGCGCTCGATCGAACGCCGGTGCTCGAGCCTGCGCGCGCGGCCGATGCGCAGGCCATCGTCATCCTCGGCGGCGGCACGCGTCGCTACGCGCCGGAGTATCGAGGCGCGACGATGAGCGGGCTGACGCTGGAGCGCGTACGTTTCGGCGCGCGCCTCGCCCGCGCGACGGGACTGCCGATCCTGGTATCGGGCGGCGCCATCGAGGGCGCACCGCCCGAGGCGATCCTGATGCGCAATGCGCTCGTCAACGAGTACGGCGTGAACGTGCGCTGGGTCGAGACGCACTCGCGCAACACGCGCGAGAACGCGGTCGCTTCGGCCGCGATCCTGAAGGCGGCCGGCGTGCAGCGAATCATCCTCGTCGGCCATGCGTTCGACTTCCCGCGCACGCGCAACGAATTCGAGGCGGCGGGATTGACGGTGGTCGGCGCGCCGATCGGCCTACCGTTGGCCGGACCTTACTCGGTGCTGGATTTCGTGCCGAGCGTCGCCGGACTGCAGGGAAGCTACTTCGCGTGCTACGAGTGGTTGGCGAACATCCTGTACCGCTTCGTTCGTTGAAGCGGCGTGTCGATGGATCGCTACTGGAAATTGCGGCGATAGACGATGGAGACGCCGCTTACCAGTCCCGCTTCGGCGCGCAGCGTTACCTGGCGCGACAGCGCGTATTCGAGGCGCACGGCACTCGTGGCAATCGATAACCCCTGCTCGTAGCCGAGCGAGAGCCGATCGCTGATCCGCTTGCCGAACACGACGACCTGCGACGCCGCCGAACCGTCGCCGCCGCTGGCCGACGTCGAGCTCTTGAGCGAGATGTCGTCCACGCCGATACGCTGCGCGAGATCGGCGGTGAAGGGCTTGCCGTTCCTGCCGAGCAGCGCTGCGGAGGCGGCCGACAGGGCTGCGTAATCGACGCGCGACGTGTTGCTCAAGCCCTGGCCCGTGACGAGCCACGCAAGCGCTTCGTTCTCGGGCACCGGCGGACTCGACGTGACGCGCACCTGCGGCACCTTGACGGTCCCGCTCAACTCGACGCCGGCTTCGACCTGGAGATTCTTCCGCAATGCGACGACGTCGAGCGCAGGATTGTCGAGCGGACCGTCGAAGATCAGCCGCCCACGATCGATCGTGAGCTTCTGGCCGAATGCGACGTAGGTGCCGTTGACGGCGCGAATGGTGCCGCGGCCGATCAGCGCGCCGGTGGGGGATGTCGTGACGTGGACGCGCCCGGCGAGCCCGGTGTCGATGCCTTCGCCCCGAAACGTCAGCGCGCGACCGAGATCCACGTCGAGATCGAGTGCCAGCGGCGACGTGCGCAGTTCTGCTTCGCGGCGCGATACCGGCGTTCGCCCCTTGATGACGATGTCGGGTGCGAGCTCGCCGGTAGGCATCGGATCGTATTCGAGGTGGCCTTCGACGACGGTGACGCTGCCGGACAGCGCGAGACGCTTTTCTTGCAGCGTGACGGACCCCTGTCCGTCGAGCACCAGCCGCAGGTCCGGGCGGTTCGTTGCGCGGAAGCGCTCGGCTTTCCAGGTGACGCGCGTGGGGACGGTACCGCGTTCGCCTGGCAACGCGACCAGGCCCGTTGCGGTGAACGACCCGTCGCCGCCGGCGAAGTACACGTCGTCGAGTTCGATTCCGTTTGGCGTCAGGTGCGCGCGCAGTCGTCCGCGCGTCGCGTTGATCCCGTACTGCGGCGCGTCGATGCGCAGCGCTTCGCCAGTCACCGAGCCCGACCACAGCGGCTTGCCGACCGTGCCCGTTGCGGCGACGTCGAGTTGCGCCTTCCCGCCGAGTGCCGCGCTGGTGCCGAACCACGGCTGGAACACGGCGAGGGATCCGAGATCGGCATGCAGCGCGAGTCGCAGTGGAGCAGCCGGGTCGATCTTTCCGCTCGATGCGCCACTGGCGCCGATCGCGACCGTTGCGCGCGCCGTTCCCGCGCGCTCGGAGGCGAACGCCGCGGTTGCATCGAGCGCATCGTTGTCGAAGCGGCCCGTGACGGTCAGCGCGGTGATGCCGAGACCGCGCAGTTGCGTCGCGCCGTCGGTGCCGATATTCACGTCGAGATCGCCGCGCTCGCGGCGGATGGCGAACGTGCCGTTCAATCGCGGTGCCGCCGCGATCGACCACTCGCCACCGGCGACGAGCGTCGACTCGATTGGCAACTCGATGCCTGCCAGCGTCGCCGCACTCGCGACGGCGATGCCGGTGAACGCGCCGCGCGTCGTGATATGCCCGTCGTTCCAGACGAATTCGCCGATGTCGGCGGTGCCTCCCGCCGCGTCGATGTGCGCGTCGGCGAAGCGGAAATAGCCTTCACGCAGCGTGAACGTCGCAGGGGCGCGCAGCTTGACGGGGACCGTTCCGATGTTCGCGAGCGACGTCAGTGTTCCGCTCCATGCGGCACGCGCCGGCGTATCCACATTCGCCACCGAGCCGTCGAGTGCGAGCGCGACGTCGAAGTTGGTCGATTTCAACGCAAGCGAGAGTCGGTGGTGCGACAGCGACCCTGAAATCGTCGTGTGCGCGCTGTCGATTGCCCGCCCCGGCAGCGTCAGTTGCGTCGTCGTGATGTCGAGCGCCAGCGCGCGATCCGCGAGCAGGCTGCGCGAGCCGGCCGCCGGCGGTGGCAGCGAGCCTGTTCCCTGAATCGTCTGCACACCATATGCACCGGCGTGCAGCGCCTGTCCACGGACGTCGAACGTGCCGCCGTACGCGCCTGGTGCGATCGCGATCACACCGCTGACATGCAACTCGCCACTCAGCGGTCGCGGTACCGCTGCCGGGACGAATGCGGCGACATCGGCCACGTTCGGTGCGTCGATCGCGTACGCCAGCCGGTCGCCGGCGGAACCCACCGCACCCGTCGCGTGCGCCTTGGCGGAGGCGATGGTCACGTCGATCGTCGCGTCGCGCAGCGTACCCGGTGCGACGGTGCCCTTGAATGTTCCGGACGTGGCGAGACCGGCAACACGGCTGCCACTGGCGATCAACACGTCCGCATCGGCGCGCCAGCGGGGACGCAGGACGCCACGCGCGTTGACGCGGCCGTCGAGCGACGCTGCCGGCACTGCCACGAACTTCGAAGGGTCGAGTTGCTGCATCGCGGCGTCGAGCGTGAACGCGTTCGCGTCGTTCAAGTCGATCCGCGCAGTGCCGGACAGCAAGCCGCCCGGCGTCGTCGCGCGGAATCGCGATACGTCGATCCGCTCGTCGGCGATCACCGCGGCGAACGCGAGACCGATGTCACGATCGCGCACGTCCCCTTCGAGCGTCTGGCGCGTGCGCGTCGCGTCGGAGCTGACGTTGCCGGACAGCCGTGTCGCGACGAGCTTCGAGTGCACGCGGACGAGGTCGAGATCGTGAACGCCGAGCGTCACGCGCACCGAGGCCTCGCCCGCGAGCGCGATGCGCGCATCGCCCCGGACACCGCCGTCGCCCGGCAGCGTTGCGTCGACTTGCTCGAGCACGAGCACGTCGCGGTCGTAAACGAAGCGCGACGACAGCGTTGCAATGGGCAGCCTGTCGGTATCGATCGGTCCCGCCACCTCGTTGACGAACGCAAGCGTCCCGGCGATGCCCGCGCCGCGCGGCTGCGCGTCGAGGCGCACGCGTGCCTCGGTGTGAGGCAGCGACGCATCGAACTTCGCGGCGTCGACACCCGTGAGGTCGGCCGTCGCCGAGGCGAACGGCGCTTCGGCAAACGGCGTGGCCGTCGCCTGCAGCGACAATTGCGCGTCGCGCAGCGTGCCCGCGCCGGTGATGCCGATCTGCGCCGCCGTGCCCGTCAGTCGCGTCGTCGCCTGCGCGCCGGCGAGCACGCCGTCGCCGGCGATCGTTGCCGTGCCCGCGATCGTGAGCGGTTCCTGCGCACCGACGGACAGATCGCCCGTCAGCCGGCCGAAATCCGATACGAGGCGCAGCTGCCGGATCCGATGAACGTGCTCGTCGCCTGCGTATCCGAATTCGAGTCCCGAAATGCGACCGGTCCGCGGGCCGGCCTGCCACGTGAGCTCGGCGACGGCGAGTCGACCGATGTCGACGGCGAGGGGCAGCCTCAGATCGGTCGGCGGCGCGGTGGCGCCCGTGGAGGGCTTGAGCGCGATATCGACGCGCCGCGCGCCGAGTCCGCGTATCGAGAGGCGCTTCGACCAAAGTGCGCCCGGGTTCCAGTCGACGACAACGTCGTCCGCAATGACGGTTGCGTCAACGCCACGCCACGTGATCCGGCGAAAACGCATCGTGCTCGCCACCGACCCGGTCGGGTCGTCGACGGTGATGCGGCCGCCCGTCTGCGCGACGATGCGCGCGACGATGTACGGCAGGCCGCGCTCGCTGAGTGCATAGCCGATCAGCGCTGCGACGGCGATGGCCAGCAGCGCGAACACGCCGAGCGTGATCTTGAGCGCGCGCCGTCGCGGCTCGTTTCGCACGGTCGTTGGCGGCGGCGTCGGCTGTTGCGTCATTCGCTTCTAAAACGCGACGCCGACGGAGAAGTGGAGCCGCACCTGTCGCGACCTCTCACCGTACGCGACATCGAGTCGGAAGGGGCCGATCGGCGTTTTGACGCGCGCACCGAAGCCATAGCCGAGCGCCGGCCTCGCCTCCGAGCGATCGTCGAACGCATTGCCGGCGTCGACGAACACCGCGATACCCCACGCTTCGCCGATCCAGCGTGTCGCCTCGACGCTCGTCGCGTAGTAGTAGCGTGTCGGCAGCACCGCATCGCCCTGCTTGATGCCGAGGCTCTCGAACGCGTAACCGCGCACCGTCGTGTCGCCGCCGGTTCGAAACAGCAGAGCCGCTGGTATGTCGTTCCGGCTTTGCGCGAACACGACGCCCGCTTCGGCGCGTGTGCTGAACGACCATTGGCGATCGATGGGGTGCCAGTACGCGTATCGCAGGACCACGCGCTGGAAGCTGCGCGACGACGCACCGGGAATGCCGGCGCCTGCCTGCGCGAGCGCGACCCATCCCCGGGTGGGCGCGGCGATATCGTCGACGCGCCGCCAAGCGCGCTCGACATCGACATACAACGCGCGCGCATCGGACTGCGGCGCGCCCTCGGGCTCCTGCAGATCGGTGTAATACGCGACGCCGTATTGCCACTGGTTGCGCTCGTCGAGCGAGCTCATCCGTGCACCGATCGAAGCGGTTTGCGTGACGAGCCCGCTGATGTCGGTGCGCTCGACCTTCGCGAACGCCGACGGCGACCAGCCGCTGGCGGATGGCGGTCTCACGAAACGCAACGACGCGTTCTGCAGCTTCGATTCGATGCGCGCGTCGATGTTCATTTGCAACGCCCGGTTGTCGACGTTGACGTCGCGGTAGCTGGCGTTGGCGCGAAACGCCGTGTCCGTCGAGTATCCGACGCCCATCTCGAGTTTCTTCGGCGGCGCTTCGATCACGGACACGCGTACCGGTGCGTCGTCCGCGTGCGCGGGATCTGCGTCGATCGCCGCGTGAACGCTCGCGAAGTAACCCGTGCCGTTCAAGCGCCGGACGAACTGGTCGAGCTCGGCGATCGAGTAGCGGTCACCCGGGCGCTGCGTCCGGTAGTTGCGGACGAGTTCGGACGGGTAGCGCGACAGCCCTTCGATTTCGAGCTCGCCAACGTGGAACACAGGTCCGCTGTCTATCCGCACGTCGATCGCGACCGTGTTGGCGTCGGGATCGACGAGTGCTTCACTGAAGCCGAGCTTGGCGGCCGCGAACGAGTCGCCGGCGACGGTTTCGACTGCCAGTTGTTTAGCAGCTATCCAGTCCGCCTGCCGGAAGGGCGTGCCCGGCGGCAGCGACCATTGCCGCTGCACAACAGCACGCGCCGCCGCGCCGACGCTGTCGTTCGTTGCAATGCCATCGATGGCGATCTGCGCGCTCTTGACGGTCGCCTGGGGACCCGGCGTCACGCGGACCGTCACGTTGAACGGCGTTACGCTTCGGTCGACGG
The DNA here is from genome assembly GCA_963709335.1 of uncultured Pseudomonadota bacterium. Classification (GTDB taxonomy): domain Bacteria; phylum Pseudomonadota; class Gammaproteobacteria; order Burkholderiales; family Casimicrobiaceae; genus VBCG01. The sequence goes on along the minus strand of CAVPWB010000014.1, from coordinate 572,357 downwards.
CGACGTCGACGGTCGCCGAAAAGAATCCTTCGGTTTCGGCGGCTTCCTTCGCCTGCTCGCTCGCCTGGCGCACGAGCGCGTCGAACAGGCTGGTGCTCATCTGATCGTAGGTTTGCCAGCGGATCAGGTTGACGCTTGCTGCAAGCGTCTCGCGCAACGGGCTCGGCGCGTCGATGACGACGCGGTAGCGCAAACCCTCCGCGGGGGGCGCGGAGGGTTCGGTGGACGGCGGGGGTGAGGCGGTGGAAGCGGGTGGATCGTCAGCGAACGCCGCTGCGCTCGCGATCAGCAGCGGCAGTGCCAGCAGCGCCGGCACTGGCCATCGCAGTCGATGTGCCTTGGCTCTCATCCGAGCGCGGGGCGGGCGTCTGCGGCGCGTCGGCCGGGGCGAGGTTGTCCGAAAGCGGCAATGGGTTGCGCGTCGCCCACGTGACGCCGATGGCGGTGCGTTCGGGCCGGATGCGCCGGGGGGCCTCGACCGGGGGCTGGTTCAGGGAAGTCGGAAAATTCCAATCGATCAACTCGAAAGACGTGTCTCCCCACAGCCCATCCGACGCGCGGGAATACGCGTAATCGGCGCGTGAGTCGCGCAGCGCGCAGCCGGAGAGCATCGCCACGCAAACGAACGCGACCAACATGATGCCAGCAAGACGTTGCATCCAGACCTCCCGCAGATTTTTTGCAGCCACCGCGAACTTCGACGCTTCCGCGCCGCGCACGATGTGCGACGACCAGTCTACCGATGCCGGCCGTGGCGGGCCAGCGCGTGTGGACGTGTGGCGTTTATGTCGGTGGCATGAAAGCAACAGTTTGGCGAAGTCGTACCATCGAACGAACGTACGCTCCAGAGTCGAATTTGCCTCTCAGGTGGGAATCGACATTCATATACTGTCATAACCCGATCATTATCAAGTCATTTTTGTCTGTTGCGTTTTGTACCTAAGTCGTTGTTCCGCAATCGCAAATAGGTTGACCGGTCACGCGGATCGCACGTATAGTTCGCCGAAGTGGTAAAAAGTGGGACAAAGTGGGGTGACCGACATCCGCAGCGGATGTTCGGACTAAGCACTCACTTACCGGGCGGCGGAGGGGTGGCGTGGCGGCAGTCGGCGGAGGCGGGGACGAGCGCGGCGTGGCGATCAACGGCGGCGAGGGCCGACCCGTTTTTCGCGGCGTTTCCGAGCTTCTGCTGGACGCCAAGGGTCGCGTGGCGATTCCGGCCCGCCATCGCGAGGGCCTGGCCGGCGGCGGAGGCCGCATCGTCATCACGGCCGATCACGGCGGGTGCCTGCTCGTCTACCCGCAGGCGACATGGGAGCCGATCCAGGCCGAATTGATGGGCTTGTCGTCGTTCGACGATCGCATCCGCAGCGTGCAACGACTGCTGGTCGGTCACGCCGACGACGTCGAGCTCGACGCGGCCGGCCGCATCCTGGTGCCTCCGGCGCTGCGACGCTATGCGGGGCTCGACAAGCGCGTCGTTCTCGTCGGGCAGGGTCAGAAGCTCGAATTGTGGGACGAGGTGAAGTGGCAGGCGCAGGTCGCACAGACCATCACGTTCGCCGGCGGCCTGCCGGACGGCCTTCAGGGCCTGAGCCTCTAGCGGGCACGGATGCCGAGCGCAACCGGTGGCGGTCATGTTCCCGTGCTCCTTGCAGAATCGATCGCCGCACTCGCGCTGCGCGACGACGGCATCTATGTCGACGGCACGTTCGGTCGTGGCGGGCACGCACGCGCGATCCTCGCGTTGCTCGGTCCGGGTGGCCGGCTCGTCGCTGTCGACCGCGACCCCGACGCGCTCGCGTTCGCTGCATCGATCGACGATCCACGATTCGCGTTTCGCCACGCGCAGTTCGCCGATCTGCCCGATGTGCTCGATGCGCTGGACATCGCGTCGATCGACGGCGTGCTGCTCGATCTCGGCGTGTCGTCGCCGCAACTCGACGACCCGCTCCGCGGATTTTCGTATCGCCACGACGGACCGCTCGACATGCGGATGGATCCGTCGCGCGGCGAGAGCGCAGCGGCGTTCGTCGCCCGCGCATCCACTGCCGAATTGACGGAGGTCATTCGCGACTATGGTGAGGAACGGTTTGCTCAATCGGTTGCAAGAGCAATTGCGAAGGCACGCGAAATCGAGCCGATCGTCACGACACGGCGGCTCGCCCACGTCGTTGCGCAAGCCGTCGGCGCGCGCACGCGGGGTGATTGGAATCAGGATCCGGCCGCGCGGACCTTCCAGGCCCTTCGGATTGCGGTGAACGCGGAGCTCACCCAGGTGTCGGTGGCGTTGCCCATGCTGACGGCGCGCCTGTCCGCGGGCGGGCGGCTGGTCGCGATCAGCTTCCATTCGCTCGAGGACCGGATCGTCAAGCGCTTCTTCGCGTTCGCGTCGCGGCCGTTCGGCGGCGACGAGCGCCTTGCGCGGATGCCGATTCGCGAAGCTGCGCTGCCGCCGGCACCCCTCGCGATCGTCGGCCGTGCGATCAAGCCGGCGGACGCCGAGGCCGCGCGTAATCCGCGCGCGCGAAGCGCCGTGCTGCGCGTCGCCGAACGCACGCCGCACGCGTTGCCGCGCGACTGGCCGCGCGGGTGGGAAGGCGGCGGACGATGACGCGCGTCAACGTCCTGCTGCTTTGCGTGCTGGTCGTGTGCGCATTGTCGCTCGTCACGTCGCGGCATCAGGCGCGCAGGCTTACCGTCGAGCTCGAGCGCGAGCAGGCGCGCGCGCGGCAGTTCGACGTCGAGTACGGCCAGCTGTCGCTCGAGCAGTCGACGTGGGGAATGCCGGCGCGCGTCGAGAAGGTCGCCCGCGAATCGCTGAAGATGCAACTGCCCGCCGCGTCGCGCGTCGAGGTCGTGGAAACGGCGAACGGAAAATGAGAACGCCGCCTGCGCGCAAGCACGTGCCACCTCCCGCGGAACTGCCGCGCGTGCGCGCGCTGCTGGTGTTCGGCGCCGTCGGGCTGCTGCTCGTGGTCCTGCTTGGCCGCTCGCTGTGGCTGCAGTGGATGGATAACGACTTCCTGCAGAGCCAGGGTGCGGCGAGGTTCTCGCGCGCGATCGAGGTTCCTGCGCATCGCGGCCGTATCGTCGACCGATTCGGCGATGCGCTCGCGATCTCGACACCCGTGAAGTCGCTGTGGATATTTCGCGACAAGATCGCTGCGACGCCCGAGCAGTTGCGCAATCTCGCGCGCGTGCTGGAGACAACACCGCAGCAACTGTCGACACGCATCAAGGGCGAAGGCGAGTTCGCGTTCGTTGCGCGACAACTCGCCCCCGAGACGGCCGAGCGGGCACTGGCGCTCGGAATCCAGGGATTGAACGAGCAGAACGAATACCGGCGCTACTACCCGGGTGGCGAAGTGACGGCGCAGGTGATCGGCTTCACCGGCGACAAGGACGCGGGTCAGGAAGGCATCGAGCTCGCGCAGCAGGCGTGGCTCGGTGGCACGCCTGGCAGCCGGCGCGTGATCATCAACCGCCGCGGCGACATCGTCGAGGATGTCGCCGCAATCCATGCGCCGCAGGCGGGCCGCGATCTGGCGTTGTCGGTGGATTCGCGGCTGCAGTACCTGGCGTTTCGCGAGCTGCAGGCGGCCGTCGAGCGCAACAAGGCCAAGGCGGGTGGCCTCGTCGTCATCGACGCGAAGAGCGGCGAGATACTCGCGCTCGCCAACTGGCCGACGTACAACCCCAATCGCCGCGACAAGGTCGCGCGCGACAAGATGCGCAACCGCGCGCTCACCGACACGTTCGAGCCCGGCTCGACGATGAAGCCGTTCACGATCGCCGCCGCGCTCGAGGCCGGCAAGATCCGTCCCGATTCGGTGATCCACACGGAAGCCGGCGAGCTCACGATCGGCAAGCAGACGATCCACGACGCGCATCGCGCCGGCCCGCTGACCGTCGAGCAGGTGATTCAGAAGTCGTCGAACGTCGGCGCCGCGAAGATCGCGCTTTCGTTGCCGTCGGAGACGTTGTGGCGAATGTTCTCGGAAGCCGGCTTCGGTACGCTGCCTGCGACCGGCTTTCCCGGCGAGGTCGCGGGCAGATTGCGGCCGCCGGCGACATGGAAGCCGATCGAGCAGGCGACGATGTCGTACGGCCACGGCCTGTCGGTCAATCTCGTCCAGCTTGCGCGTGCGTACACGATATTCGCCGACGACGGCGAATTGAAGCCCGTCGCCTTGTTCAAGACCGAAGGCGCGGTCGCGGGACGGCCAGTCGTGTCGGTCAAGACTGCGCGCGCCGTGCGGCACATGCTCGAACTCGCGACGCTGCCCGGAGGAACGGCGCCGCAGGCACAGGTCGCCGGCTATCGCGTCGCCGGCAAGACCGGTACGGCACGCAAGATCGAGGGTCGCGAGTACACGCGCAAATACGTGGCGTCGTTCGTCGGCATGGCGCCGGTGTCGAATCCGCGGCTGATCGTCGCCGTGATGATCGATGAGCCGACCGGCGGCGACTACTACGGCGGCAGCGTTGCGGGCCCCGTGTTCTCGAGCGTGATGGGTGCCGCATTGCGGATGCTCGGCGTGCCGACGGACGCACCGGTCGACAACGTCGTGCTGCCGCCGCCCGACGCGATTGTGCAGGAGGAAACGTGAGCGCGACGGGCGAGGCCTTGGCCGAGCCGAGGCCCGAAGGGCGCGGCGGCGCGCGATCGTTTGGAGGCCGACGCGCGATCGAATGCACGGCGTTGCGCGGCAATGAGGCCGTAACGTGAACGACACGCGCCTGCTCGCTGCACAGGCCGACGCGCTCGTCGCGCGGCTGGGGCCGCTCGCCGGGATCACGTCGGACAGCCGCATGGCGGCGCCGGAGATCGCATTCGCCGCATACCCCGGTGGCGCTCGCGATGGGCGAGCATTCATCGGCGACGCGATCGCGCGCGGCGCCGCCGCGGTGCTGTTCGAAGCGCGCGGCTTCGACTGGGACACGGGCTGGCGCGTCCCCCATGTCGCAGTGGCCGATCTCAAGGCGCGTCTCGGCTTCATCGCGGCCGCCGTCTATGGCCAGCCATCGCGCGCGCTGTGGATGATCGGCGTCACCGGCACCAACGGCAAGACGTCGTGCTCGCATTGGACTGCGCAGGCGCTCGCGCGGTGCGGTCGCCGCGCAGCCGTTGTCGGCACGCTCGGCAACGGCTTCGTCGACGCGCTGCAACCGTCATCCAACACGACGCCCGATGCCTGCGTGCTGCACGCGCTGCTCGCGAAGTGGATGCGCGATGGCGCCGCCGCCGTCGCGATGGAGGTGTCGTCGCACGGTCTCGACCAGGGCCGCGTCAATGGCGTCGCATTCGACGTCGCGCTGTTCACGAATCTCACCCGCGATCACCTCGACTACCACGGCACGCTCGCCGCGTACGGTGCAGCCAAGGCGCGGCTCGTGCACTGGCCCGGCCTCCGCGCGGCCGTCATCAACGCAGGCGATGCGTTCGGACGCACGCTGATCGCCAATGCGCGCGCGCATCGACAGAAAATCATCTCGTACGGCGCGGATGGCGCCGACATCACCGCGTTGGAGGTCCAGACAGTCCCAGCGGGAATGGCGATCCGCGTAGGCACGCCCCAAGGGTCGGGCCAGGTCACCGTTCCCGTCAGCGGCATGTTCAACGTGCAGAACCTGCTCGGTGTCCTCGGCGTGCTGCTCGCAAGCGAGGTGGAGCTCGAGCCCGCGCTGGACGCGTTGGCGCACGTCACGCCGCCGCCGGGTCGGATGGAGCGATTCGGTGGCAACTCGGCTCCCCTCGTCATCGTCGACTACGCACACACGCCCGACGCGCTCGAGAAGGTGCTCGCGGCCATTCGCCCGACGCTCGAGCCGCATGGCCGGCTGGTTTGCGTGTTCGGGTGCGGCGGCAACCGCGATCGCGGCAAGCGGGCGCAGATGGGCAGCGTGGCCGGGCGCTTCGCGGACAGCGTCATCGTCACCAACGACAACCCGCGCAGCGAGGACCCGCAGGCGATCGCCGACGAGATCGTCGAAGGACTGACGACATCGCCGGCCGCGTGGGCTGTCGAGCTCGATCGCCGGCGCGCGATAGAGCGCGCGCTCGAAGACGCACGTGCGGGCGACGTCATCGTGTTGGCAGGGAAAGGTCATGAGGACTATCAGGAAACGAACGGCGAGCGCGTCCCCTTCTCCGATCGCGCGGTCGTCGCCGAAACGCTTTCGCGTCGGAGCCGCGCATGATGGACACGGCGACCGCCGCGCGCGCGGTCGGTGGCTCCGTCGTCGGCGCCGCCGTTCCCTTCTCGCGCGTCACGACCGATACGCGCGGCCTCACCCGCGGCGATTTGTTCGTCGCGTTGAAAGGCGAGCGCTTCGACGGCCATGACTTCGTCGCGCGCGCGCTGCAGGACGGCGCCGCGGCGGCGCTGGTCGACCGCCGGCATGCGGCCGCCGCATCGGGCAACCTGATCGCCGTCGACAACCCACTGCATGCGCTGGCGGCGCTCGCGACGTTCTGGCGCAACCGCTTCGACATTCCGGTCGCGATCGTCACCGGCAGCAACGGCAAGACGACGACGAAGGAGATGATCGCAGCGATCTTTCGCGCTGCGGCGGGTGATGCCGCCGTTGCCGCGACGCCCGGCAACTTCAACAACGCGATCGGCCTTCCGCTGGCGGTGCTCGCGCTGCGCGCCACCCATCGGCTGGCGGTGTTCGAGATCGGCATGAACCATCGCGGCGAAACGCGCGAGCTCGCCGCGATTGCACAGCCGACGATCGCCGTCGTCACCAACGCGCAGCGCGAGCACCAGGAATTCATGCGCAGCGTCGACGACGTGGCGGACGAGCACGCGGACGCGATCGCGTTGCTGCGCGCGCATGGCCGCGCCATCGTCAATGCCGACGACCCGCGTGCAGGCGTATGGCGTGCCGCCGCCGCCGCCAACGCGGCCGACGTCGTCACGTTCGGTCTCGACGCGCCCGCCGACGTCAGCGCGCGCCAGGCCACTCATCGCGACGGAAGCGTGCTCGAGCTGACGCTGCCCACCGGTCATGCGCACGTCGTGCTGCATGCGCCGGGCCGGCACATGGCGAGCAATGCACTCGCCGCTGCGGCGGTCGCACATGCAGCCCGTTTGCCGGTCACCGCCATCGTTACTGGCCTCGAGAATTTTCGCCCGGTCGGAGGCCGGCTCGCGACGCTGACGACTCGAAACGACGTCACGGTGATCGACGACTCGTACAACGCGAATCCCGACTCGGTGCGTGCAGCGATCGACGTCCTTGCGGCGCAGCCGCGGCCACGCTGGCTCGTGCTCGGCGACATGGGTGAAGTCGGCGCCGAAGGAATCGCCTTTCACGCCGAAATCGGCGCGTTTGCGCGCGAGTCCGGCATCGACCGGATGCTCTCGGTCGGCACGCTGTCGCGCGAGGCCGCGCGCGCGTTCGGCATCGGTGGCGAGCATTTCGAATCGGTCGACGCGCTCGCCCATCGCGTCGCCGCCGACGCGACCGCCGGCATCACCGTGCTGGTGAAAGGCTCGCGATTCATGCGCATGGAACGCGTGGTTGCGGCGCTGACCGGCCATGAGCACGGAGGAGCGCACTAGATGCTGCTGTGGCTCACCGAGTTGCTCGCGCGCGAGATCCGCGCATTCAACGTGTTCGGCTACCTGTCGCTGCGCGCCGTGCTCGCGACGATGACGGCGCTCATCATCTCGTTCGTCATTGGTCCGCGGATGATTTCGTGGCTGACGAAGATGCGCATCGGCCAGTCGGTCCGCGACGACGGGCCGCAGACGCACCTGATCAAGGCCGGCACGCCGACGATGGGGGGTGCGCTGATCCTGGTCTCGATCGCCGTGACGACACTGCTGTGGGCGGATCTCGACAACCGGTTCATCTGGGTTGTGCTGCTCGTCACGCTGGGCTTCGGGACCGTGGGCTGGGTCGACGACTGGCGCAAGGTCGTCGCGCGCAATCCCAAAGGACTGTCGGCGCGCGCGAAGCTGCTGTGGCAATCGGTGATCGCCGTCGTGGCCGCCGTGTATCTCGCTTTCTCGGTGTCGGCGCCGGACAACGCGACCTTCGCCCAGCTGCTGAACGCCTGGGCAAAAACCGGCTTCAGCACAGGCCTGTCGCCGAAGGCCGACCTGATCGTGCCGTTCTTCAAGACGATCTCCTATCCGCTCGGCGTGTGGGGATTCATCGCGCTGTCGTACTTCGTCATCGTCGGCACGAGCAATGCGGTGAATCTCACCGACGGTCTCGACGGTCTCGCGATCATGCCCACGGTGATGATCGGTGGCGCGATGGGGATATTCGCGTACGTGTCGGGCAATGTCGTGTTCGCGCGCTATCTCGGCTTTCCGCACATCCCGGGTGCGGGCGAGCTGGCGGTGGTGTGCGGCGCGATCGGCGGCGCGGGTCTGGGCTTCCTCTGGTTCAACGCCTATCCAGCCGACGTGTTCATGGGCGATGTCGGCGCGCTCGCGCTCGGCGCGGCACTCGGGGCGATCGCGATCATCGTCCGGCAGGAGATCGTGCTGTTCATCATGGGCGGCGTCTTCGTCGTCGAGACGCTGTCGGTCGTGATCCAGGTCGTTTCGTTCAAGACGACCGGCCGGCGCGTGTTCCGGATGGCGCCGCTGCACCACCACTACGAGCTCAAGGGATGGAAGGAGAACCAGGTCGTCGTCCGCTTCTGGATCATCACGATGCTGCTGGTGCTGTTCGGCCTGTCGACGCTGAAGTTGCGATGAGCAAGCCGGGCAAATTCGCAGACCGAGCCGAGGCGATGAGCGCGCCGGGCAACGTGGACGACGTGATGAGCGCGAGCTGATGAGCATCGGCTACCGAAACCGTCGTGCCGTCGTGCTCGGCCTCGGGCTGACGGGACTGTCGCTTGCGCGATTCCTCGTGCGGCAAGGTGCCGATGTGCGCGTGGCCGACACGCGTGCCGATCCGCCGAATCGCGACACGCTGCAGGCGGAGCTGCCGGACGTTCGCGTCGTCACCGGCCCCTACGTCGACGAGACGTTCGCGGACACCGACCTGATCGCGATCAGCCCGGGGGTCGATGCTCGCGATGCCGCGATACGTGCAGCCGTGACCCGCGGGACGGAGATCGCCGGCGATATCGAGCTCTTCGCGCGCGAGCTGCCTGCGGACCAGAAGGTACTGGCGATCACCGGCACGAATGGCAAGACGACGGTCGCAGCGCTGACGGGCGCGCTGACACGCGCGGCCGGCCTGCAGACGGTCATCGCCGGCAACATCGGCACCCCCGTGCTCGACGCGCTCGCGACGCAAACGGCGGGTGCGCCGTGGCCGCGCGTCTTCGTACTCGAGCTTTCCAGTTATCAGCTCGAGACGACGACGTCGCTGAAGCCCATTGCCGCCGCCGTGCTCAACGTCTCGCCGAATCACATGGATCGCTATGCGGGAATCGCCGACTACGCGGGCGCGAAGGCGCGCGTGTTCGCGCAGGCGACCGTGCAAATCCTGAATCGCGACGATCCGATCGTGCGGCTGATGCGGCTGCCCGGCCGGACCGCGCAGACGTTCGGCGCGAGCGTGCCGCTATCGGAAGAGGAGTGGGGTCTGGTCGAGCGCGGCGGCGACACGTGGCTCGCGCGCGGCGGCGAGCTGATCATGCAGACGTCGCGGCTGACTCTCGTGGGCCGCCACAACGCGCTGAATGCGCTCGCAGCACTCGCGCTGACGTCGGCGGTGGCGAAGGTCGGCCGGCCGGTGCTCGATGCGCTCGCTGCGTTCAGCGGGCTGCCGCACCGGATGGCGCCGATCGCCGAGGCGGCGGGCGTGCTGTTCGTCGACGACTCGAAAGGAACGACCGTTGCCGCGACGCAGGTTGCGCTCGAAGGAATGCGCCGGCCTGTCGTGCTGATCGCCGGCGGCGACGGCAAGGGACAGAGCTTCGCGCAGCTCAAAGCAAGCGTCGACAACGCCTGCCGCGCCGTGCTGCTGATCGGCCGCGATGCGCCACAGATCGCGCGAGCGCTGACCGGAACCACGGCGCGCGTCGAGATGGTCGGTACGCTGGAGGCGGCCGTCGAGCGGGCGATGGCGATCGCAGTCTCCGGCGACGTCGTTTTGCTCTCGCCCGCTTGCGCAAGCCTCGACCAGTTCCGCGATTACGTCGAGCGCGGCAACCGCTTCGCCGAACTCGTCAACGCCGCGCTGGCGGAGAACGTCGATGCGTAAGCGGATCACCGCGACCGCTTTGGTGCGCAAGCCGCCGCTGCGTCCGCTGCCGCGGGAGCCGCGCGCAATGCTCGCGTTCGACGTGTCGCTCGCGTGGTCGGCGCTGCTGCTGCTCGCGTTGGGGCTCGTGATGGTTTACTCGGCGTCGATCGCAATGGCGGAGGCGTCGGCCCATACCGGCTATCGGGCGTGGTACTTCCTCGCCCGGCATGCCATGTTCCTGGCTCTCGGACTCGCCGTTGCGTTCTTCGCGTTCCAGGTGCCCGTCAAGGTGTGGCAGCGCGGCGCGATCTGGCTGTTCGTCGGTGGCGCCGTGTTGCTCGTGCTCGTGCTGGTGCCGGGGATCGGCAAGTCGGTCAACGGTTCGAAGCGCTGGCTGTCGCTCGTCGTAGTGAACATCCAGCCGTCGGAGTTCATGAAGCTCGCCTGTGTCCTGTACGCAGCGAGCTACGCGGTGCGCAAGGCGGCGTTCCTGCATGCGGAGCAGCCCTTGCGGCAGACGCTGCTGCGCGGCTTTGCGCCACTGTCCGCGGTGATGGTGCTGATCGGCGGCCTGCTGCTGCTCGAGCCGGACTTCGGCGCGTTCGTCGTGATCCTCGTCATCGCGTTCGGCATCCTGTTCCTGGGCGGCCTCGACTGGCGGCTGTTCCTCGGCCTGGTGCTGCTGCTTCCTGTCGCACTGGCGGCGATCCTCATTGCTGCGCCGTACCGCGTGCAGCGGCTGACGAACTTCATGGATCCGTGGGCCGATCCGTTGCACAAGGGCTATCAGCTGTCGCATTCGTTGATCGCGTTCGGTCGCGGCGAATGGACCGGCGTGGGTCTCGGCTCGAGCGTCGAGAAGCTCCTGTATCTGCCGGAAGCGCACACCGATTTCCTGCTCGCTGTCATCGCCGAGGAACTCGGCTTCATCGGCGTCGCGGCGGTGATCGCGCTCTTCGCGTGGCTGCTGTTTCGCGCGTATGCGATCGGACGGCAGGCCGCGCGGCTGTCGCGGCCATTCGCAGCACTCGTCGCGCACGGCATCGGCGTGTGGATAGGCGTACAGACGTTCATCAACATGGGCGTCAACATGGGCGTGCTGCCGACGAAGGGGTTGACGCTGCCGCTGTTGTCGTTCGGCGGCAGCGGCATCGTCGTCAACTGCATCGCGGTCGCCGTCCTCCTGCGCATCGACTACGAGAACCGGCAGATCCTGCGGGGGTTCACCGTATGAGCGCCGCCGGGCCGTCCCAAGGCGCTCGCTCCCCCTGCGGGGGCAGCGCAGCGGCGAATGCCGCGAGCGTGGGGCTTCAGCTATGAGCGCAGATGGCGCGACGGTGATGATCACCACCGGCGGCACGGGCGGTCACGTGTTCCCGGGTCTCGCCGTCGCAGCGAAGTTGATCTCGCGCGGCTGTCGCGTGTTCTGGCTCGGCACGCGCGAAGGGATGGAAGCGCGTCTCGTGCCCCAGCATGGTGTCGAATTCGAAAGCCTCGCGTTTCGCGGCATACGCGGCAAAGGGTGGCGCACGCTGCTGCTCGGTCCGTACGCGCTGGCAGCGGCGTGCTTCCAGAGCCTGGGCATCATTCGCCGGCGACGACCCAACGTCGTGCTCGGCTTCGGTGGCTTCGCCTCATTCCCCGGCGCCTTGATGGGCGTGGCGACCGGCAAGCCGCTCGTCGTCCACGACGCCAACGCAGTCGTAGGCCTCGCGAATCGAATTCTCGCGCACGGCGCCGACCGCGTGCTCCTCGGGTTCCCGGGGGCGTTGCGCGGCAACCGCTCGAACCGTGTCCAATGGGTGGGCAATCCATTGCGTGACGACATCGTCGCGCTCGATCCGCCGCAACAGCGTTTCGCGAATCGCACGGGTCCGCTGCGGTTGCTCGTCGTCGGCGGCAGCCTCGGCGCGACCGCATTGAACGATGCGATCCCCGCGTCGCTCGCGACGCTCCCCGATTCGGTGCGGCCGATCACCGTTCATCAGGCCGGTGAGCGGCATATCGACGCACTGCGCGCGGCGTATGCACGGGCGAACGTGACGGCGGAATGCGTGCCGTTCATCGCCGACATGGCCGCGCGCTATGCATGGGCCGACATCGTCGTCTGCCGCGGCGGCGCGCTGACCGTCGCGGAGCTTGCCGCTGTGGGACTTGGTGCCATCGTCGTGCCGCTGCCGGGCGCGATCGCCGACGAGCAATCGGCGAACGCGCGCTTCCTGCAGGACGCGGGCGCCGCGATCGTCGTCGCGCAATCCGATTTGACGAGTGCCAATTCCCCGCTCGCCGGAATCCTGACGGGTCTCACGCGAGCGAGTGCGCTGACGATGGCGATGGCGGCGCATCGCGTGGGCAAGCGCGACGCCGCCGAGCGTGTCGCGGACGCGTGCATCGAGCTCGCGCGTGGCCATCGCGCCGTCCCGAAGCGGGGGGCGGCTTGAGACATAAAGTGAAGCACGTGCACTTCGTCGGCATCGGCGGTGCCGGCATGAGCGGGATCGCCGAGGTCCTGGCGACGCTGCGCTACCAGGTGTCCGGCTCCGATATCGCCGAAGGTGCTGCAACCCGTCGGCTGCGCACACTTGGCGTCGCCGTCACGATCGGTCATCGTGCGGAGAATGCCCGCGGTGCGGATGCCGTCGTCGTGTCGACCGCCGTGGCGCCGGACAATCCCGAAGTGCTGGCGGCGCGCGAGCGCGGCGTGCCCATCGTGCCGCGCGCGCTGATGCTTGCCGAGCTCATGCGCCTGAAGCAGGGCATCGCGATCGCGGGCACTCACGGCAAGACGACGACGACGAGCCTCATCGCGTCGGTGCTCGCCGAGGGCGGGCTCGACCCGACGTTCGTCATCGGTGGCCGCCTGCTCGCCTCCGACGCGAACGCGCGGCTGGGCAGCGGCGATTTTCTCGTCGCCGAGGCCGACGAGTCGGACGCGTCGTTCCTGTATCTGACGCCGGTGCTCGCCGTCGTGACGAACATCGACGCCGACCACCTGGAAACGTACGGCCAGGACTTCGGCAAGCTGACGCGCGCGTTCGTCGACTTCGTCCAGCGGCTGCCGTTCTATGGCGTCGCCGTGCTGTGCACCGACGACCCGCACGTGCGCGCGATTCTTCCCGAAATCGCCAAGCCGGTCGTCACGTATGGACTCGTCGAGGACGCGCAACTGCGCGCCGCGAACGTTACGAATGCGGGCGGTCGGATGCGCTTTGTCGCGGAAGGACAGGGTAGCGCGCTCGCCGTCGAACTGGCGCTCGCAGGCACTCACAACGTGCAAAACGCACTGGCGGCAATTGCCGTCGGACGCGAAGTGGGCGTGCCCGACGCGGCGATCGCGCGCGCGCTCGCCGAGTTCAAGGGCGTTGGGCGGCGTTTCCAGCGGCACGGCGACGTTGCGCTCGCCGCCGGCGGCACGTTCACGCTGATCGACGATTACGGCCACCACCCGGTCGAAATGGCGGCCACGCTTGCCGCTGCACGCGAGAGCTTTCCCGGACGGCGGATCGTGCTCGTGTTCCAGCCGCATCGCTACACGCGCACGCGCGACCTTTTCGAGGATTTCGTCCGCGTGCTGTCCACGACCGATTCGCTCGTGCTGGCCGACGTCTACCCGGCAGGCGAGACGCCGATCGTTGCGGCCGACGGACGTGCGCTGGCACGCGCCGTCCGTGTGGCGGGCCGCGTCGAGCCCGTATTCGTCGAGTCGATCGGCGACGTCGCCGCGACGATACGCGACGTCGCACGCGATGGCGACGTTGTCGTCACGATGGGCGCCGGGTCGATCGGCTCGGTTCCCGCGCAGTTGAGCGCCGCCACATGATGATGAGCGCCGAAGGGCCGTCCCGAGACGCGAACTGCACCCCCTGGGGGGCAGCGCAGCGGCGCGAGCCGCAAGTGTCGGGGGACCACGCCGCCGAGCCGCTGGCCTTCGTCGGCTTGCGCGGCACGCTCGCGCAGGACGCGCTGCTCGCGCGATACACGAGTTGGCGTGTCGGCGGCCGCGCGGACATTCTGTATTCGCCCGCGGATCGCGACGACCTCGCGCATTTCCTGCGCGGCCTTCCGGCTCACATGCCGGTGACCGTGCTTGGCCTCGGCAGCAACGTGCTGATCCGCGACGGCGGCATTCGGGGCGCGGTGGTGTTGCTGCACAACCCGGGGGCCGCGCTCGCGGTCGCCGACGGCGTCATCTACGCGGATGCAGGTGTAGCAAGTCCGAAGCTCGCGCGCTTCGCGGCGCTGCACGGCTGCGCCGACGCGGAGTTTCTCGCCGGCATCCCGGGCACCGTCGGCGGCGCGCTGGCGATGAACGCCGGCTGCTACGGCGGCGAGACGTGGACCTACGTCGCGCGCGTCGAGACGCTGGCGCGCGATGGCAGGTTCGACATCCGCACGCCCGCGGATTATTCGATCGGTTACCGCAGCGTCACGCATCGCGACGGTCGCGCGCTCGCCGACCTGTTCACGGCAGCGTGGTTTCGCTTTCCGCAAGGGGACGTCGCGACGGGACGCGGCCGGATCAAGGCGCTGCTCGCGCGACGTATCGCGACGCAGCCGCTTGCGCTGCCGAACGCCGGCAGCGTGTTTCGCAATCCGCCGAATGATCATGCGGCGCGGCTCATCGAAGCCTGTGGCCTCAAGGGCCACCGGATCGGTGGCGCGTCGGTGTCGACGCTGCACGCGAACTTCATCGTCAACGCCGAGCGGAAGGCGACGGCGGCCGACATCGAAGCGTTGATTGCGCACGTTCGCGACGCGGTGCGCGTGGCCACCGGCGTCGCGCTCGAGGCCGAGGTGCGCGTGCTCGGTGAATTCGCGGGCGACGCGGCGGTGACGCGATGAATCCCGCGGCGACTGATTTCGCAAAGGTTGCGGTGTTGCTCGGTGGGCGAGGCCGACACGGTTCCGCGGAGCGGGCGGTGCGGGAGTGCCGAAGCGGACACCGAGCGGCGCAGCCGGTTGCGCGAGAACAGCGGAAACGCCGATGACTGATTTCGGAAAGGTTGCAGTGTTGCTCGGTGGGCGAGGCCGACACGGTTCTTCGGTGGGCGAGGCCGACACGGTTCCGCGGAGCGGGCGGTGCGGGAGTGCCGAAGCGGACACCGAGCGGCGCAGCCGGTTGCGCGAGAACAGCGGAAACGCCGATGACTGATTTCGGAAAGGTTGCAGTGTTGCTCGGTGGCCCGTCGGCGGAACGCGAGATCTCGCTTCTGTCCGGCAATGCGGTGTTGAAGGCCTTGCGTGAGCGTGGCGTCGACGCGCATCCGTTCGACCCGGCGCAGCGCAATCTGCACGAGCTTGTCAACGAGGGCTTCGCGAGGGTCTTCATCGCACTGCATGGCCGCTTCGGCGAGGACGGCACGGTGCAGGGCGCGCTCGAGACGCTGCGGATTCCGTATACGGGCAGCGGCGTGATGGCATCGGCGCTGGCAATGGACAAGTGGCGGACGAAGCTCGTCTGGCTCGCGAGCGGAATCCCGACGCCGCGCTATCGCGTCGTCGACTCGGCAACCGACTGGATGAGCGTGGTCGCGGAGCTCGGCCTGCCGCTGATCGTCAAGCCGGCGCGCGAGGGCTCGACGATCGGCATCACCAAAGTGACGGGCGTCGACCATGACGAGCTGCGAGTTGCCTACGACGACGCGGCCCGGCACGACGCACTCGTGCTGGTCGAGGAATTCGTCAGCGGCGTAGAGCTGACGGCCTCGATCGTCAACGGACGTGCGCTGCCGCTGATCCGGATCGAGGCGCCGCAGGGCAACTACGATTACCACAACAAGTACTTCTCGGACGAGACCAAGTATTTCTGCCCGAGCGGCCTTGCGAACGACCTCGAACGGGAGATTCGCGAGCGATCGCTCGCCGCGTTCGACGTCATCGGGTGCAGCGGCTGGGGCAGGCTCGACCTGATCCTGCGCGCCGACGGCAGCTATTCGTTCCTCGAAGTGAACACGTCGCCGGGCATGACCGGCCACAGCCTCGTGCCCATGGCGGCGCGGCAGGCCGGCACGTCGTTCGCCGACCTTTGCGTCGAGATCCTGGAGGGTGCGCATGTGGGATGACGCGCGCCAGTTGAACGCGATCGCCGTGACGCTGATGGTGATCGCCGTCGCGTTCCTCGCGTGGGCGGCCGTCGGTTGGGTCACGCGGCTGTCGGCATTCAACTATCGCGAGGTCGTCGTCACGACGCCGCTCGCGCGCGCAAGCGGCGCGCACCTCGAGGCGGTGATTCGCGGCGAGCTGCGCGGTTCGTTCTTCACGATGGACCTCGACGCGGCGCGTGCGTCGCTGGCGCGTGTGCCGTGGGTGCGTGCCGTGGCGCTGCGGCGGCAATGGCCGCGACGGCTCGAGATCGAGGTCGACGAGCACCAACCGCTCGCGCGCTGGAACGACGGCGCGCTCGTCAGCACGCGCGGCGACGTCTTTACCGCGAATTGGGCCGGCGAGCTGCCCGAGTTCAGCGGGCCGGACGAACAGTCGCGGCTGATGGTCGAGCGCTATCGAGAGTGGGGCGCATTGCTCGAGCCCCTGGCGCTGCGGGTTTCCGGCCTGCGCCTGTCCGCACGCGGCGGCTGGCAAGTGAAGACGCGCGACGGCAACGGCGAGTTGACGCTCGACGTCGGCCGCGACGACGTGACGGGTCGGCTGGCGCGCTTCGTCGCCGTGTATGCGCGGACCGTCGGTGTCCTCGCGCGGACGGGCAAGCCGGTCGATCACGTCGATCTGCGCTATCGCAACGGCTTCGCCGCGCGAATGCCGGGATTCCGTGAAAAGCCGCCGCGGAAGGTGTCATGACCGATCGTCGCCTTCGAACGTCGTTGTCGCGCTCTGCATCGCGTGGCACGCGTTCGCGCGCACTGCCATCAGGAAGCAGGACAGGGGAAACGTGAAGGACAACAACAATCTCATCGTCGGCCTCGACATCGGGACGTCGAAGATCACCGCGATCGTCGCCGAGGTGCTGCCCGACGGCGGACTCAACATCGTGGGTCTCGGAACGCAGCCGTCGCGCGGACTCAAGAAGGGTGTCGTCGTCAACATCGAGGCGACGATGGGGTCGATCCAGCGCGTGCTGGAAGAGGCCGAGCTGATGGCCGATTGCCGCATCAGCGAGGTCTATACCGGTGTCGCCGGCAGCCATATCCGCAGCCTCAACTCGAGCGGCATGGTTGCGATCAAGGAAAAGGAAGTCACGCAGGCGGACATCGACCGTGTCGTCGAGACGGCGAAGGCGATCGCGATCCCGAACGACCAGCAGGTGCTGCACATCCTGCCGCAGGAATTCATCATCGACGGCCAGGAGGACGTACGCGAGCCGCTCGGCATGAGCGGCGTGCGTCTCGAGGTGAAGGTGCACATCGTCACCGGCGCCGTGTCGGCTGTCGAGAACATCACCAAGTGCGTGCGCCGCTGTGGCCTCGAGGTCCGCGACGTGATGCTGCAGCCCCTCGCGTCGGCGAAGGCGGTGCTGAACGACGACGAGAAGGACCTCGGCGTGTGCCTGATGGACATCGGCGGCGGCACGACCGACATCGCCGTGTTCGTCGGCGGTGCGATCCGTCACACCGCGGTGATCCCGATCGCCGGCGACCAGGTGACCAACGACATCGCGATGACGTTGCGCACGCCGACGAAGGAGGCCGAGGAGCTCAAGGTCCGGCACGGCTGCGCGCTGCGGCAACTCGCCAATCCCAACGAGATCATCGAGGTGCCCGGCGTAGGCGAGCGCGCGCCGCGCAAGCTGTCGCGACCGATGCTCGCCGAAGTGATCGAGCCACGCATCGAAGAGTTGTACTCGCTCGTTCAGCAGGAGCTGCGCCGCTCGGGCTTCGAGGAGCTGCTGTCGTCGGGAATCGTGCTGACCGGGGGCTCGGCGATGCTGCAGGGGATGACGGAGCTCGGCGAGGAACTGTTCCATCTGCCGGTGCGCGTCGGCGTGCCGACGTACGCCGGCGGCCTGTCGGAAGTCGTGCGCAGCCCGCGCTACGCGACGGCCGTGGGACTGCTGCTCGAAGGACGCGAGCAGTTTCTGCGCGGGCAGGCCGCGCGCGCGCAGGTGGCGGGCATCGGCGGCATCGCCGAGCGGATGCGGCAGTGGTTCAGCGCCAATTTTTGATAACCAGGTCGCGAACGGAATTCAGCGAACAAGAAACAGCAATCAGGGATCACGAAACGAGGTCGACATCAGAGTGGAAACGGGAACCATCAAACCGAGCAGCAAGCAGGCCACCCAACGGGGATCGTCCGTCGCGGGTGCATTGGCTGACACCAGTGCCCGCGCGAATGCCGATCTTCGATACCCGAAATCCAGACAGGCGAAAGGAATGCACCATGTTTGAAATCATCGACGAAGCGCCGGAAGACGGTGCGGTCATCAAGGTCATCGGCGTCGGCGGCTGCGGCGGAAATGCAGTCGAGCACATGATTGCCCGCGGGTTGTCGGGGGTGGACTTCGTCTGCGCGAATACGGACGCGCAGGCGCTGAAACGGTCGACGGCGCGCACGCAACTGCAACTCGGCTCGACGCTGACGCGTGGTCTCGGCGCCGGCGCACGGCCGGAGATCGGCCGCGACGCGGCGATGGAGGATCGCGACCGCATCGCCGGCATGATCGACGGTGCGGACATGCTGTTCATCACCGCAGGCATGGGCGGTGGGACCGGCACCGGTGCAGCCCCGGTCATTGCCGACATCGCGAAGAGCCTCGGCATCCTGACGGTCGCCGTCGTCACGCGGCCGTTCAAGTTCGAGGGCAAGCGGCAGCGCGTGGCCACGGCTGGCATCGAGGAGCTGACGAAGAAGGTCGACTCGCTCATCGTCATTCCGAACGACAAGCTGATGGACGTGCTCGGCGAGGACGTGTCGGTGCTCGATGCCTACGCCGCCGCGAACGACGTGCTGCACGGTGCGGTGTCCGGCATCGCGGAAGTGATCAACAACCCGGGCCTGGTCAACGTCGATTTCGCCGACGTGCGCACGGTGATGGGCGAAGTGGGCATGGCGATGATGGGCTCGGCGACGGCAGGCGGCGCCGACCGCGCGCGCGTTGCCGCGCAGCAGGCGGTGAAGAGTCCGCTGCTCGAGGACGTGAACCTCGCCGGCGCGCGCGGCGTGCTCGTCAACATCACCGCATCGGCGAGCCTCAAGATGAAGGAATATCACGAGGTGATGAACACCATCAAGGAGTTCACCGCGGAGGACGCGATGGTGATCGTTGGCACCGTGATCGAGGAGGCGATGGAGGACCGGCTGCGCGTGACGATGATCGCCACTGGACTCGGCGGTGCAGTCGTCGCGGCGCCGCGGCGTCCGCCGAACCTGCAGATCCTCGAGACGGTCGTCGAGCGCACCGGCACCGACAACGTCGGCGTCCGCGTGACGGAGACGATCGACTACGAGAAGCTCGACCAGCCGGCGGTTGCGCGTCGCCGTCATCCGGGCAGCATCGCGGCGCCGGCATTCGACCCGTCGGAAATTCCGGCATTCCTGCGCAAGCAGGCGGATTGACGGATGCGGCGAAATCCGCCGGCGCTCTCCCGCTCGTCGCGCGCGCTCGCCGCACGCGGGGGGCGGGCAAACGCTGGCGGGCGATGCTAAAATGTTAAGTCTGCTTCGCGCACGGCGATCGGCCGGCGCGGCCGCCGCGCGTCACCCTGCATCCAACACCATGTTGCGACAGCGAACGCTGAAGGAATCGATTCGCACGACCGGCGTCGGTCTGCACACCGGCGCGCGCGTCGAGTTGACGCTGCGCCCGGCACCCGTCGACGCCGGCATCGTGTTCCATCGCGTCGATCTTCCGGCGCCGGTGACGATCGCTGCGCAGGCCACCAATGTCGGCGATACGCGGCTGTCCTCGACACTCGCGCGGGACGGCACGTCGATCTCCACCGTCGAGCATCTGATGTCGGCGCTCGCGGGTGTCGGGGTGGACAACCTGCACGTCGACGTTGCAGGCCCCGAGCTGCCGATCATGGATGGAAGCGCCGGCCCGTTCGTGTTCCTGCTGCAATCGGCTGGCATCGTCGAGCAGTCGGCGGCCAAGCGTTATCTGCGCGTTCGTGCACCCGTCGAGATGCGCGACGGCGACAAGTGGGCGCGCTTCGATCCGTTCCATGGCTTCAAGCTGGATTTCACGATCGACTTTCCGCACCCGGTGTTCGGCACGGAGAATCGGCATGTCGTCGTCGACTTCGCCGAGCATTCGTACGTGAAGGAAGTGGCGCGTGCGCGGACGTTCGGCTTCATGCAGGACGTCGAGGCGATGCGCTCGGCGGGGCTCGCGCTGGGCGGCAGTCTGCAGAATGCGATCGTCCTCGACGAGACGCGCGTGCTCAATACCGAAGGCCTTCGTTACGACAACGAGTTCGTCAAGCACAAGGTGCTGGACGCGATCGGTGATCTCTACCTGCTCGGCCGGCCGCTGATCGGCCAATACACTGCGTTCAAGCCCGGACACGCGCTGAACAACGCGCTCGCGCGAGCGCTGCTCGCCCGCACGGACGCGTGGGACTTAGTCTCGTTCGACACTGACGACGACGTCCCCTCCGCGTTCCAGGATTGGGCGGCCATCGGCGCCGCTTGATCCTCGTCCGGCTGCTGCTGTTCCTGTCGCTCGCCGCGATCGGCGCGGCGTTGCTGATGTGGTTGATCAAGCGCGACCGCCGCTACCTGCGGTTCATCGGGCTGACCCTCAAGTTCACCATCCTGGTGCTGCTGGCGATCCTGCTGTGGTTCGCGGCTGAACGCGTGCTGGTGCCGATCCTCGCGCCGCTGCTATAGCGAGCCTCCCGATGCGCGGCGGCGTTGCGGCGCCGCTTCGCGATACGCGTCAGCGGCCGCGCGCCCGGCGCGACCAGTGCGTCAGCGCAGCTTTCAGCGGCCCGTCGGGCAACCGCTCCCCGAGCTCGAACAGCGGCAGCGCCTCCCGGCTATCCCACGGTCGCGCTGCATCGCCGTCGCGCCTCCCCGCGATGCCCACGACCTGGACGCGAACGCGGATTTCGCGGCAATCGATGCCGTCGCGAGCAAGCGCGCTGCGCAGATCCGCCGCACGGTGGCGCAGCGTCGCAGCGATGGCGCCCGCGGTTGCCGCGATCTCCAGGACACCTTCCCGCCAGTCGGTCACGTGCACCCGCTCGGCAATCGTTCGCGGCAGATGCCGGCGGACACGCTGCGTCAACTCGGCCTCGCGGCGATGCCGCGCCGTCCATTCGATGAACTGCGCGTCCGACTCGAGCACGGTCGCAAGCGATCGGTATTTTGGCGGTGCGCCCAACGGCTTTCCCGCGGGATGGGATCAGGAGGCATTGAACATCATCCCGGCGGTCGGCGCCATCGTGGCGGAGCGTGCCGGCGGCCTCCGGCGCGTCGCCTCGATATGGTAGGATGGTCGACGTCGACCAAGGCAACGGTCTGATCGCGCGCTTTGCGCATGCATCGCAGTTGAGCCGCTGAGAAGCGGTTCCTGCAAGCCAGCGGCTGACGGTCCAAGACCTGAGCGCATGCCGGCAACGAGGGGTGAGGCGGTCCTCACCCCTTGCTTTTTCGCGCGTGCGGCGCAAGGTAGTAGCAGTTTCCCCGTGGCAGTTTCTCTCCTCACGCGATGATCAATATCCTCACCCGTCTTTTCGGTAGTCGCAACGAGCGGCTCCTCAAGCAGTACGCGCAGCAGGTGCGCGAGATCAACGCCCTCGAGCCGGCGATTGCAGCACTTGCCGACGAGGAGCTGCGGCAGAAGACAGTTGAGTTGCGCACGCGGGTGACCGGGGGCGCCGCGCTCGACGACGTGCTGCCCGAAGCGTTCGCCGTCGTCCGCGAGGCGGGCAAGCGCACGCTGAACATGCGGCACTTCGATGTACAGCTCATCGGCGGTATTGCACTGCACAACGGCAAGATTGCGGAAATGCGCACGGGTGAGGGCAAGACGCTCGTCGCGACGCTGCCCGCCTACCTGAACGCGTTGGCGGGCAAGGGCGTCCACGTCGTCACTGTCAACGATTACCTGGCCCAGCGTGACGCCGACTGGATGGGACGCATCTATCGCTTCCTGGGCCTGACCGTCGGCGTCAACCTGTCGCAGATGGCGCACGACGACAAGCAGGTCGCGTACGCGGCGGATATCACGTACGGCACCAACAACGAGTTCGGCTTCGATTACCTGCGCGACAACATGGTGTTCGCCACCGGCGAGCGCGTGCAGCGCGGCTTGAGCTACGCGATCGTCGACGAGGTGGATTCGATCCTGATCGACGAAGCGCGCACGCCGTTGATCATCTCCGGCCAGTCGGATGACAACGTCGATACGTACTACCGGCTGAACGAACTGCCGCCCAAGCTCACGCGACAGCAGGAAGAGAAGGGCGCCGGCGACTACTGGGTCGACGAGAAGGCGCATTCGGTTCTGCTGTCGGAAGAAGGTCACGAGCGCGTCGAGACGCTGCTCGCGCAGGCGGGCCTGACCCCTCCCGGGTCGAGCCTTTACGACGCGCACAACATCTCGCTCGTCCATCACCTGTATGCGGCGCTGCGTGCGCATGCGCTGTTCCATCGCGACCAGCATTACGTCGTGCAGAACGGCGAGGTGATCATCGTCGACGAGTTCACCGGCCGGCTGATGAGCGGCCGCCGCTGGTCCGACGGCTTGCACCAGGCGGTGGAGGCGAAGGAAGGCGTCCCGATCCAGCGCGAGAACCAGACGCTCGCATCGATCACGTTCCAGAATTATTTCCGCATGTACGGCAAGCTCGCCGGCATGACGGGCACCGCCGACACCGAGGCGTTCGAGTTCCAGCAGATCTATCACCTGGAGACGATGGTCATCCCGACGCACCAGCCGATGGTGCGCAAGGACGAGAACGACCTCGTGTTCCGCACGCTCGCCGAAAAGGTGAGCGCGATCGTTGCCGACATCAAGGATTGCCACGCGCGCGGCCAGCCGGTGCTCGTGGGCACGACGTCGATCGAGAACTCCGAGATGCTGTCGATGCACCTCGACAAGGAGCAGTTGCCGCACCAGGTGCTGAACGCGAAGCAGCACGCACGCGAGGCGGAGATCGTCGCGCAGGCCGGCAAGGCGGGCGTCATCACGATCGCGACGAACATGGCCGGCCGGGGTACGGACATCGTGCTCGGCGGCAGCATCGAGCCGCAGATCCTGCGTATGCGCGAGGATCCGGCGCTCGATCCCGCCGACAAGGAACGGCAGATCGAGACGATGCGCAGCGAATGGCAGGAACGCCACGACGCCGTGATCAAGGCGGGCGGCCTGCACATCATCGGCACCGAGCGGCACGAGTCGCGCCGGATCGACAACCAGCTTCGCGGACGCGCGGGACGCCAGGGCGATCCGGGCTCGTCGCGTTTCTATCTGTCGCTCGAGGATCCGTTGCTGCGTATCTTCGGCGGCGAGCGGCTGTCGGGAATCATGCAGCGCCTCAAGATGCCCGAGGGCGAGCCGATCGAGCATTCGATTGTCAACCGGTCGATCGCGAAGGCGCAGAACCGCGTCGAGTCGCGCAACTTCGACATCCGCAAGCAGCTGCTCGAATACGACGACGTCGCCAACGACCAGCGCCGCGTCATCTATCAGCAGCGCAACGAGCTGCTCGAAGGCGACGACGTTGCGGAAACCGTCAGCAACATGGTGCGCGGCGAGATCGACACGACCGTCAAGCGCTACATTCCGCCGGACTCCGTCGAGGAGCAATGGGATGTGCCGGGTCTCGAAACGGCGCTGACCAGCGACTATCAGCTCGCGGTGCCGGTCGGCGAGTGGCTGAAGGCCGAGCCTGACCTCGATGACTCCGCGTTGCGCGAGCGCATCGAGAAGGTCGCGCACGATGCCTGGCGCAGCAAGGAAGAGCAGGTGGGTGCCGAGTTGTTACGGCAGTTCGAGCGCAGCCTGATGCTGCAGACGCTCGACCAGCACTGGCGTGAGCACCTGTCGTCGCTCGACCACCTGCGGCAGGGCATCCACCTGCGGGGGTATGCGCAGAAGAACCCGAAGCAGGAGTACAAGCGCGAAGCGTTCGAGCTCTTTTCCGACATGCTCGACCGGATCAAGCAGGACGTGGTGCGCGTGGTCCTCACCGTGCAGGTGCGCACGCAGGAAGATGTGCAGGCGGTGGAGCCGGAGCCGGCCGTCAGCAACGTGCAGTACCAGCATGCCGATTACGAGCAGGCGCTGGCGAGCCCCAATGGCGATGGCGACGATTCGGCGGTGGCCGTCGCAGTCGCGCCCCCGTTCGTTCGAGCGGGGCAGAAGGTCGGCCGCAACGATCCGTGCCCGTGCGGGTCAGGCAAGAAATACAAGCACTGCCACGGCCGTCTCGGCTGACGTCTGCCTGCTGCGCGACTCGCATGCTTCGTTGCGTCCTCGCTCGCCGCTCGCTGTACTTGTATGTACTATCTCGCGGCTCGCTGCGGGTCGCCTTGCCTGCGAGCCGCTCGCGACGGCATCCGCTCAGCCGAGCAGTATGCTGCTGACGCGCCCATGCCCGTAAATTACACGCCGCCGACTGCTGATTCGCTATTGCCCGTGCCCGGCATCGCGCTCGGCGCGGCTGCGGCGAGGATCAAGAACTGGGACCGCGACGACGTGCTGCTCGTCGTCGCCGATGCCGGCACGGTGGCAAGCGGCGTGTTCACGCAGAACCGCTTTTGCGCCGCGCCGGTGACGGTGTGCCGCGAGCACCTCGCCGCCGAACAAGCGCGGGACATCGGTTTCCGCGCGCTCGTCGTCAACGCCGGCAACGCGAACGCAGGCACCGGCGAGCCGGGCCTCGCCGCATCGCGCGCCACGTGCGCCGCCGTAGCGCGTCTGCTCGGCTGCGACCCGCAGCAGGTGCTGCCGTTTTCCACCGGCGTGATCATGGAACCGCTGCCGGTCGAGCGGATCGTCGACGGCCTGCCGAAGGCGCGCGCCGCGTTGCGCGCCAATGGCTGGTTCAGCGCTGCGCGCGCGATCATGACCACCGATACCGTTCCGAAGGGTGCGTCGCGGAAGGTCCGCATCGACGGCGTCGACGTCACGGTCACCGGCATCGCGAAGGGCGCCGGGATGATCCACCCCGACATGGCGACGATGCTCGCGTTCGCCGCCACCGATGCGCCGGTCGACGCTGCGCTGCTCGGTCGCCTCGCGCGCGATACCGCCGATGTCTCGTTCAATGGTGCGACGGTCGACGGCGACACGTCGACGAACGACAGCTTCGTGCTCGCGGCGACGGGCAAGGCATCGATACCGATGTTGCGCGATGCCGCCGATCCTCGCGTCGCCGTGTTGCGCCAGGCGCTCGAAGGCGTTGCCATCGAACTCGCGCAGGCCATCGTCCGCGACGGCGAGGGCGCGACGAAGTTCATCGCCATTCGCGTCGAAGGCGGTCGCGACGTTGCCGAATGCCGGCGTGTCGCCTTCGGCATCGCGCACTCGCCCCTCGTGAAGACCGCGTTCTTCGCCTCCGATCCGAACCTCGGCCGAATCGTCTGTGCGATCGGCAACACCGGTGCGAGCGATCTCGATCCGTCCACTGTCTCGTTCTGGCTCGATGACGTACTCGTCGTCGAGCGGGGCGGTCGCGCGCCGACCTATACGGAGGCGGCGGGCCAGCGCGTGATGAAGCAGGCGGAGATTGCGATTCGCGTCGATCTCGGCCGCGGCGATGCGCGCGCGACGGTGTGGACGTGCGACTTTTCGCATGATTACGTTACGATCAACGCCGAATACCGGTCCTGATCTGCGTCAAGCTGCTGCGCGGCCCTCCGCCGAAATCTATGAACGATGAATTGAAGGCGCTGATTGCCCGCGGCGAATCGCTGCTCGCGCGCGTCGAGGCGATGTTGCCGCCGCCGGCACCAGACCCCGACTGGAAGAAGACCACCGCTGCGCGCTGGCGCAAGCGCGGCGCGCTGGGCTACCTCCAACCGGTCGCGCATCCGCATTCGATCGCGCTGTCCGATCTCGTCGCAATCGAAGCGCAAAAGCAAGCCGTCGACCGCAACACGCGCCAGTTCCTCGCCGGCCTTCCCGCCAACAACGTGCTGCTGACGGGCTCACGGGGCACTGGCAAGTCGTCGCTGGTCAAGGCGATGCTCGCGCGCTACCACGGCAAGGGGCTGCGCCTCATCGAAGTCGACAAGGCCGACCTGACCGACCTGCCCGATATCGCAGACCGGCTTTACGGCTCGCCGTTCCGCTTCATCGTGTTCTGCGACGATCTGACGTTCGACGCGGGCGAGGCCGGCTACAAGGCGCTGAAGGTGATGCTCGACGGCTCGATCGCCGGCGCCGCAACGAACGTCGTCATCTACGCGACGTCGAACCGGCGTCACCTGTTGCCCGAATACTTCGCCGAGAACCTCGAGACGAAGCACATCGGCGAGGAGGTACACCCGGGCGAATCCGTCGAGGAGAAGATCTCGCTGTCTGAACGGTTCGGGTTGTGGATCTCGTTCTACCCGTTCGCTCAGGACGATTACCTGGCGGCGGTCGATCGGTGGCTCGCGCACTTCGGCGTCAAGGCGAACGCGCCCGCGCGCGATGCCGACGAGCGCACGCGTGAAGCGCTGCAGTTCGCGCTGCAACGCGGATCGCGCAGCGGCCGCGTTGCGTGGCAGTTCGCGCGTCATTGGGCAGGCGGCCTCGGACTGAAGCGCCGCAAGTGAGCGCGGCTGTGCCCTCGCGCATCGCGCGCGGCCGCGGTCCGACGTCCGATCGCGGCGTGACCGTATCGCAATGAGCGCTGTCGTTCGCGTCGCAGCGGCGGTGATCCTGCGGCCCGATGGCGCCGTGCTGCTTGCGCAGCGTCCTTCGGGCAAGGCGTACGCCGGTTACTGGGAGTTCCCCGGCGGCAAGCTCGAGCCGGGCGAGACGCCGGCACACGCGCTGTCGCGCGAACTGCGCGAAGAGCTCGGCATCGTCGTGCGCACGGCGTCACCGTGGCTCGTGCAGGAGTTCGTCTACCCGCACGCGCACGTCGAGCTCAACTTCTTCCGCGTCTACGCGTTCGACGGCGAGCCCGCGAGTCACGACGGTCAGGCATTCGCGTGGCAGGATCCGCATGCGATCACCGTGGCGCCGCTGCTGCCCGCGAATACCCGAGTGCTGGCGGCTCTGACGCTGCCGACGGTTTATGCGATCACATGTGCGAGCGATACGGGCACGGACGCCTTCGTCGCGCGCGCGAAGCGGGCCGTTGCCGCCGGCATTCGGCTGGTGCAGATCCGCGAACCCGAAGCGTCATTGCGCGATGCGCTCGCAACGCGTCTCGTTCCGCAATTGAGCCGTGTCCATGGCACGGTGCTGGTCAACGGCAGCGCCGACGATGCGCGTCGGCTGGGCTGCGCAGGCGTGCACTGGACCGCGCAGACGCTCCTCGCCGCGAAGGTGCGCCCGCGCGATCTCGTCGTCGGCGCGTCGTGCCACACGCGTGCAGAGATCGCCCATGCAGGCGCACTCGACGTCGATTTTGCCGTCATGGGTCCCGTGCTCGCAACACCGACGCATCCCGATGCACGTCCGCTCGGCTGGACCGGATTTGCGGCGGCGATCGAGGGGACACGTGTGCCCGTGTTCGCACTTGGCGGCATGCAGGCATCGGATCTCGAGACCGCGATCGCGCATGGTGCCCACGGCATCGCGATGCGCCGGTACGCGTGGCCGGACGACTGACGCGTTACGCGGCGTCGGGATCGGCGGTCGGGTCGCCCGACTCGGGCGCCTCGGACGTCTTCACGCGGTAGCGCTCGCTCGCCCACGCGCCCAGATCGATCGTCTTGCAGCGCTCCGAGCAGAACGGCCGCCACTTCGAGTCGGGCGACCATGGCACCGGCGTAGCGCAGGTCGGGCATTTGACGAGGGGGGCTTGGGCGGACATGGGTACGCAGGCGAAAGCGCCAGCGTACGCCAACCGTCGCACGCCGTCAGCCGCTTGCGAGCCGGCGCGATCGTCGACCGTCGCGCAGGCTCGAACGTCTGCAGATCATCCGCGCGCGACGTCGACGTGCGGCATCGCGATAGCGTCGACCTTGCGCGCGTCAGCGTCCGCAACGCCTGGCGCTCGCGCGGGCGCGGGCGTCGCAACATTATCGGACGGTGTCGCCGGCAGATCGCGCAGCGCGGTGAAGCCGGCGACCGTCATGAGGATCGACGCCGCCAGCGTCGCCGCTGCTTCGACCCACGAACCTGATGTCAATTGCGTTCGCATGATGCTCTCTCGTTTCGGGAATGGTGGAACGGTTTGAAGTGTAGAGAGCAGCGAGGTGACGGACAATCGATTAATATTCGACTAAGATGTGAATTGCGCTCACATATTACGACCCGACCGGATGCCAATGCACATCCCCCCGATGCAGGCACTGCGCGCCTTCGAGGCGGCGGCGCGCAGGCAGAGCCTGTCGCGCGCTGCGGAAGCGCTCTCCCTCACGCACGGCGCGATCAGTCACCAGATTAAGGCGCTGGAGGCGGCGCTGAACGTGCGCCTGATCGAGCGCGCAGGTCGCGGCATACGGTTGACGGAGGAGGGGGAACGGCTCGCGGCCCGGTTGCGCGGCGCGCTTGCCGAAATCGAGGATGCATTGCGCGAAGCGAGCCAGCGCAGCAACCCGCGGCAACTGCGCGTCAGCGTCACGCCTTCGTTCGCGGCGCGCTGGTTGCTGCCCCGGCTCGGCCGCTTCATCGCGCAGCACAAGGACATCGACGTCGACGTCCGCTCGAACATGGCACTCATCGATTTCCGGCGTGACGACGCCGACGTCGCGATTCGGCATGGCTTGGGCAACTGGCCCGACGTCAAGGCAGAGCTGTTGATGAGCGATACGTTTTTCCCCGTGTGCAGTCCGCGCCTCGCCGCGCGGCCGACGCGCCCGCAGGACCTTGCGCGGTTCACGTTGCTGCGCTCCGACGACGAGTCGTGGAAACCGTGGTTCGATGCCGTCGGCCTTGATTGGCCCGAACCTTCGCGCGGACCCATCTTCAACGATTCGTCATTGATGCTGCAGGCTGCCGCTGAAGGGCAGGGCATAGCGCTCGCGCGGAGCACGCTCGTCGGCAACGACCTGCGCAACGGATTGCTCGTTCGACTGTTCGACATCGACGTGCCCGGCCCGCGGAAATTCTATCTCGTGTACCCGCCGCGCCTTGCCGCATCGCCGAAGCTCGCGCTGTTTCGCGCGTGGCTGCTTGCGGAGATTGCCCGCGACGCTGCTACCGAATCCGCAGACGCGAGGCGCGCGCGCGCATCACCGCGGCGCGTCAGTCGAAAAGCGAAGCGCTAGCGCGATCGGGTTCAGGCTCGCGCGCCTCGCGCGTGCCGTCTGCGGGTGCGAGTCCGCCGACGCGCACGCCGATCAAACGGATCCGGCGCGACAGGTCGACACGCTTCAGGCACTCTCCTGCGGCACGCCGGATCACGTCGACGGCCTGCGTCGGCTCGTCGATCGTGTGCACGCGCGTGACCGTCGCGAAATTGTCGTAGCGCAGCTTGACGCCGATCGTTCGTCCCGCGTAGCCCTTGCGCTGCAGATCGTCGCCGACACCTGCGCAAAGCTCGGTGAAAATGGCTGACAGCCGCTCGCGATCGCGTGTCGCCGACAGGTCGCGATCGAACGTCGTCTCGCGGCTGATCGATTGCGGCTCGCTGTGCGTGACGACGGGACGCGCGTCGCGCCCGTGCGCGGCGTCGTGCATCCACTGTCCATGCGCCCGGCCGAACGTCTCGACGAGAAATGCGTGCTCGGTGCGAGCGAGGTCACCGATCGTACGAATGCCGTACGTCTCGAGCCTCGCCGCCGACTTCGGGCCGATGCCGTTGATCCTGCGCGCCGGCAGCGGCCAGATGCGTCGCTCGAGATCGCCGTCGCCGATGATCGTGAGTCCGTCCGGCTTGTCGAGATCGGAAGCGATCTTGGCGAGCAGTTTGTTCGGCGCGATCCCGATCGAGCACGACAACCCGGTCGCCGCACGCACGGCATCCTTGATCGATTGCGCCAGCGCGCGCAACGGCGCGTCCGATGGTTCAGCCGCAGCGGTGGACACGGCGTCGGTAACGTCGATATAGATCTCGTCGATGCCGCGGTCTTCGATCCGCGGGGCGATCGCGCGTACCGCGTTCTTGAACAGCCGCGAATAGTGTCGATAGGCGTCGAAGTCGACCGGCAGCAGGATCGCGTCGGGCGCGAGTGCTGCCGCCTTCATCATGCCCATCGCCGAATGCAGGCCGAGCGCGCGCGCCTCGTACGTCGCAGTGGTGATCACGCCGCGTCCGGCGTAGCCGCGCAGCGTCGTGAACGTCCGCACGACGTCGTGCGTCAGCGGATCGACGTACTCGGCCGGCTGATGCCGTTGCCCGCCGCCGATGACGACGGGCTTTCCGCGCAACTCGGGATAGCGAAGCAGTTCGACGGACGCATAGAACGCATCCATGTCGAGATGCGCGATGTGCGGCTCGCTGCCAGCCACGGTTGCACGCAGTCAGAGATTGCAGAACATCAGCTCGAACTCGACGTCCTGGTCGACGACGTTGCCGCGATTCATGCCGGCAACGCCGATGAAGCGGATGTTGAGCGCGTATTTGTTGGCGCTGATCTCCGGGACGCACGGCGGATCGCGCTTGAGGGTCAACCGGAGCAGTTGCGCGACCTTGGTCGTCGTCAGCATCAGCTGGAACACGCCGCGGTAGGCGGTGTGGCGGCTGATGCGGCTGTTCTCGCGCAGCAGGCGCAGCACGATCGCCGACCCCGACCGGATCGCTTCGAACGGCTCGATCCATCCGGCGAGGTCATGCTGTCGCGCCGCCGGCTCCTTGTTCAGCCAGTAGTGATAGGCGGGCAGGTCGAACTCGCACACGCCGCCAGGAATCGCGGCACGCTGCTTGATGGCCATCAGCCATTCGCTCTCGCGCAAATGCGTGCCGACCTTGCCGGCCTGCGCGAGCAGATCGCTGTTGACCTGCTCGATCTCGTTGAGCAGCGCCGTCAGCGCCTGCTGGTCGATCGCCGGGTTGCTGCGCAGCGGACCGAGCACCTGCTTCTGCCGCTCGAGCTCCTGCAGCAAGTCCGTCTTCAGGTCCGCGCGCGACGCGACATCGGTGATCTCGAACAGCGACAGCAGCGCGGCATGATGTTCCGGCGCGCCGTCGCGGTCGGCGAAGTAGTGGGCGCGCGCGAACAGGTCCTCGAGCCGCATCAGTGTGCGGATCCGTTCGTTAAGCGGGTGCTCGAAGAGAATCACGGCTACGAGGCAGCGTCAAAGGCCGTCATTGTGCCGCAATGCGCAGGACGACCATGCGCTCGATCGAATCAACGCGTGCCGCGTGCCGTGCGCGCGAGCTCGCGGTAGCGCCGATCGAGGCGCTCGACCTGTGGCCCCAGCGCCTCGCGCGGACCCGAATTGTCGATGACGTCATCGGCAGCCGCCAGCCGGTCGGCCCGCGGCAGCTGGGTCGCCATGATCTTGCGCACATCGTCGGCGGCAAGTCCGCTGCGCAACTGAACGCGGCGCAGCTGCTCGGCCTCGGGACAGTCAACGACCAATACGCGCGCCACGCGCTTGCGCAAACCGCCGCGCTCGAGCAGCAGCGGGACGACGAGAACGCCGTATGGCCCGGTGAGGCCACCGATCGCATCCTCCAGTCGTGCGGCGATCAGCGGATGCAGCAACTGCTCGAGATCGCGGCGAAACGCCGGATCGTCGAATGCACGGCGGCGCAGTGCCGCGCGATCGAGCTCGCCATCGGCGCCGACGAAGGAAGCGCCGAGCGATTCGACGACGGCGCGGTGGCCGGCCTCGCCGCGCCGGCTGATCGCGTGCGCGATTTCGTCGGCGTCGAGGACGTCCGCGCCCAAGGCGGCGAACGCGGCCGCCACTTCCGATTTGCCGCTGCCGATGCCGCCGGTGAGACCGATGAGGTACGAGCGCACTCGCGGCCTCGTCACAAATACCAGCCCTTGATCAACAGCGGACCGAAGAAGAGCGCCACGCCGCCGGCGATCGCGAGGTACGGACCGAACGCGAGCGGGATGCTGTGGTCGCGCCCCTTGAACACCATCAGCGAGATGCCGATGACGGCGCCGACGACGGACGAAAGCAGGATGATGAGCGGCAGCATCTGCCAGCCCAGCCACGCGCCGAGCGCTGCCAGCAGCTTGAAGTCGCCGTAGCCCATGCCCTCCTTGCCGCGGATCAATCGGAACAGCCAGTAGACGATCCACAGCGCGAGGTAGCCGGCGATCGCGCCGAGGACGGCATCCTGCAGTGACACGAACAAGCCGAACACATTGGCGACGAGCCCCGCCCACAGGAGTGGCAGCGTCAGGTTGTCGGGCAGCAGTTGCGTGTCGAAGTCGATGAACGTCAACGCAATCAGCATCCAGAGGAACACGCACGCGGCGCCGCCTTTCCACGTCAATCCGAACCGCCAGATCGCGTAGGCGGCCAGCAGCCCGCCGAGCGCCTCGACGAGCGGATAGCGGACGGAGATCGGTTTCCTGCACGCCTTGCACGCGCCGCGCTGCAGCAGATATGACACGATCGGAATATTCTCCAGCGCGCCGATCGGATGTCCGCAGTCGGGACAGGCCGAGCGCGGGACGGCGAGGTTGTAGGCCGGCGGGTCTTCGCTGGGCGGCGGTTCGTCGCGAAGCTCAGCGCACTGCGCGCGCCAGTCGCGTTCCATCATCTTCGGCAGCCGATGGACAACGACGTTCAGGAAGCTGCCAACGCACAGGCCGACCACGAGTGCGACGGCCACGACGAACAGGGGATTGGCGAGCATCCGCGGAGGGTCTAGAGCGGCGGGCCGATTCAGTCGCGCTCACGCGACGCGCCACTGCGCGTCGCATGCGCTCCGAACCCACCGGCGGCGGTCAGATGACGGCGCCGAGCTTGAAGATCGGCAGGTACATCGCGACGACGAGGCCGCCGACGAACACACCCAGGAACACGATCATCACCGGTTCCAGCAGGCTCGACAGCGCCGCGACGGCGTCGTCGACTTCGCGCTCGTAGAAGTCGGCGATCTTGCCCAGCATGTTGTCGAGCGAGCCTGACTCCTCGCCGATCTGCGTCATCTGGATCACCATCGACGGGAACAGGTTGACGGCGCCCATCGCGTTGGTGAGGCTCGTGCCCGTGCTGACGTCGGTCTGGATGCGCTTCGTCGCGGCGATGTAGACCATGTTGCCCGATGCGCCGCCGACGGCGTCGAGCGATTCGACGAGCGGAACGCCGGCGGCGAACATCGTCTGCAGCGTCCGCGTCCAGCGTGCGATCGTCGCTTTCTCGAGAATCGTGCCGATGATCGGGATCTTCAGCGAGTACTTGTGCACGAGGTAGCGCAGCGCCTCCGACCGCTTGAACGCCAGTCGCAGCGCGACGAGCGATACTGCCGTAATGATGAAGATCGCCCACCACCACTTGACGAAGAAATCGGATATCGAGATCACCAGCAGCGTCAACCACGGCAGGTTCGCGCCGAAGCTCGCGAACACCTGCTTGAACGAAGGAATGACGAACACCATGATGATCCACGTGACGATCAGCGCGACGACGAGCACGGTGATCGGGTAGAACATCGCCGACTTGATCTTGCCCTTGATCGCGAGGATCTTTTCCATGTACGTCGCGAGGCGATCGAGGATCGCGTCGAGCATGCCGGCCGTTTCGCCCGCCTGCACGAGATTGCAGTACAGCGCGTCGAAATGCTTGGGGTATTGCCGGAACGCCTGGGACAGGCTCGCGCCGGTCTCCACCTGGGTCTTGATGTCCATCATCAGCCGCGAGAAGCGCGCATTGCTGTGGCCGCGCGCGATGATGTCGAACGATTGCAGCAGCGGCACGCCGGCACGGAGCATCGTCGCGAGCTGACGCGTGAAGAACGTGATGTCCTTCTCGTTGACCGAGCGGCCGCCGCGGAACGTCTGGCGCTTGATCTTCACCACGCGGATGC
Organism: uncultured Pseudomonadota bacterium; assembly: GCA_963709335.1. Lineage (GTDB taxonomy): Bacteria > Pseudomonadota > Gammaproteobacteria > Burkholderiales > Casimicrobiaceae > VBCG01. Next base: position 538,242 of record CAVPWB010000014.1, on the reverse strand, counting down.
CCTGGCGGCGCAAGTTGGTCGTCGCGACCGTTTCGGACACCGCGCGCAACTCGCCGCGCATCGGCTTGTTGTTGCGGTCGACGCCTTCCCACAGGAACGTCTGTTCCTTCGTCTTGGTTGCGTCCCTGCGCGCTACGGTTGCGGTTGCCATGGCGATGTCCTTGTCGACCGGTACTAATGACTACTCGTTGGTGACGGCCTCGATTTCCTCGAGCGACGTGACGCCGCCTTTCACCTTGATCAGCCCGGACTGGCGCAGATTGCGCACGCCTTCGCGTTGCGCCTGCTCGGCGATGTCGAGCGAGTTGCCGTTGCGCATGATCAGCTGGCGCATCTCGTCGGTCATCGGCATCACTTCGTAGATGCCGACTCGCCCCTTGTAGCCGGTGCCCTTGCAGTGGTCGCAGCCGACGGGGCCGAGCGGCTGCCAGCTTCCGTCCAGGTCTTCCTCCTGGAACCCCGCGCGCAGCAGCGCCTCGGGCGGAATGTCCTCGGGGCGCCGGCATTGCGGGCACAGTTTCCGCGCGAGCCGCTGCGCGGTGATGATGTTGACCGACGATGCGATGTTGAACGGCGCGACACCCATGTTCAACATGCGCACGAGCGTCGACGGCGCGTCGTTCGTGTGCAGCGTCGACAGCACGAGGTGGCCCGTCTGCGCCGCCTTGATCGCAATGTCCGCCGTCTCGAGGTCGCGGATTTCGCCAACCATGATCACGTCCGGATCCTGGCGCAGGAACGCGCGCAGCGCCGTCGCGAACGTCAGCCCGGCCTTGTCGTTGACGTTGACCTGGTTCACACCGGCCAGCTGGATTTCGGCCGGGTCCTCGGCCGTGGCGATGTTGACGCCCGGCTGGTTCAGGATCGACAGGCACGTGTAGAGCGACACGGTCTTGCCGCTGCCGGTGGGCCCCGTGACGAGAATCATCCCGTAAGGACGGCTCACCGCGTGCAGCAGCGCCTGCTGCTGGTCGGGATCGTAGCCGAGCACTTCGATGCCGAGCTTCACGCCCGAGGAATCGAGGATCCGCATGACGATCTTCTCGCCGAACAGTGTCGGCAGCGTCGAGACGCGAAAGTCGATCGACTTCGTCTTCGACAGCACGAGCTTCATCCGGCCGTCCTGCGGGACGCGCTTTTCGGAAATGTCGAGCTTCGAGATCACCTTGATCCGCGACGCGACCTTGTCCTTGATGGCGAGCGGGGGCTGCGCGACCTCCATCAGGATGCCGTCGAGACGGTAGCGGATGCGGTAGTACTTTTCGTACGGCTCGAAGTGGATGTCGGAGGCGCCGGCCGTAATCGCGTCGATCAGCACCTTCTGGATATAGCGGACGACCGGGGCGTCCTCGACCTCGCTGTCCTCGTCGACCGTCGTCGGCTGGACCGAGCCATCTTCGAGCGTGACCTCGATGTCCTCGAGGGCAGCCATCTCCTTGAGCGACGCGCCGCTCGCCTCGACGAGCTTGACGATCGCCGCCGCGAGCTTGTCGTCCTCGACGACGACCGGCTCGACGACGAGATTGGTCTTGAACCGGACTTCGTCGAGCGCCTGCAGGTTCGCCGGATCGGACGTGGCCACGTACAGCCGGTTGCCGCGCTTGTGCAGCGGCAGAACACGCCGTGACTGGGCAATCCGGGTGTCGAAGTATTCCTTGTTGATCTGGTCGACGTCGAAGCTCGACAGATCGAGCAGCGGCACGCCGAATGCCCGCGATGCGAAGACCGCCAGCTGCTGGGCCGACAACCGCTTGCCCGACAGCACCTGCTCGACGAAGGGCACGCCCGACGATTGGGACTGCACCTGAATCGCCTCGGCCTCCGCCTCGGACATGACGCCGTGCTGGGCGAGTGCGCGGGCGAGTCCGCTGATGTTGCGGGTTGCTGCGTGGGTTGCCATCGTCGGTTGAGCGGTTGTCGCGTTTTTGCCACGAACCGGCCTGAAAGCGGCCGGGTCGCAGGAAATGGAACTCAGAACTGGGTGGAAAGCAAACCTTATGCCGGTCGAGGAGGTGAAATGTCGATCAGCGGGACACGCGCTGCGGCACGCTGTAATTTTGCCCGCTGCGCCAGATGGTTAGGGCGCGCGACACCTCTTGCCCAGCCGACTATTCCATTAGCATAAAAAGTGCTTTCACGATGATGCCCGCTCGACTTGGGTTTGTAAAGGCGCTGCATCCCGGCCAACCGGGGGCAGCAGCCGCACGACCTTCACCGCGCGGTCCTGCGTTTGTACGATCTCGACCGCTTGCCCCTCGACCTTGAAAGTGACGCCGGCGTCCGGAATTTCGCCGAGGTGCCCGACGATCAGGCCATTGAGCGTCTTGGGGCCTTCCAGGCCGAATTTGGTTCCGAGCCGCCGGTTGAGCGTGCGCAGCGGCGCCATGCCGTCGACGACCACGCTGCCGTCGGCTTCGCGACGGAAACTTTCCGCACCGCCGGGCGCCTGGGTCGTGAACTCGCCGATGATTTCCTCGATGATGTCCTCGATCGTCACCAGGCCCTGCAATTCACCGTATTCGTCGACGACGAGCCCCATTCGCTGCCGGTCTGCCTGAAACTGCTGCAGCTGGGTCAGGAGCGGCGTCCCGACCGGAATGAAGTACGGCGGCCGCAGCACCGCGCGGAGCCGATCGATGTCGAGCTCGGCGTTATGCATCACATGCAGGATGCTTTTCACCGCCAGGATGCCGATGATGTTGTCGAGCGAGCCCTCGCAGACCGGCAATCGCGTGTGATACGACGTTGCGAGCTGCTGGCGCAGCAGTGCCGGCTTCTCGGCAACGTCGAGCGCGTGGATCTGGCTGCGCGGCGTCATCACGTCGTCGACGCTGATCGCCTCGAGGTCCATCAGATTGGCGAGCATCGTCTTGTGCTTGCCGCGAAAATATTGCGCCCCTTCCAGCACGAGCGAGCGCAGCTCTTCCTGCGACAGCGTCGTGCTCGGCGTTAGGCTCGGGTCGAATCGGAACAGCCGCAGCAATGCCTGCACGAACAGGTTGACGAACCAGACGATAGGGCGCAGCGCGCGCAGCATCGGCGCCAGCACGAAGCTCACCAGCGGCGCGAGCCGGTCGGCGTGCGCCGCGCCGACCACTTTCGGCGTGATCTCGGAGAACACGAGCAGCGCGAACGAGATCGCGATCGTGCCAAGTGCCAGTGCGAGCTCGCCTTCGCCGAACAGCCGCTTGGCGATCACCGACGTGAGCGTGGCGGCCGCCGCGGCGACGAGCGTATTGCCGAGCAGGATCACGCCGAGCAGCTTGTCGACCTGGCCGAGCAGCGACATCGCCAGCCGGGCACCGCGCGCGCCGCGCTGCGCCTGGTGCTTCAACCGGTACCGGTTCGCCGCCATCATCGCCGTCTCGGCGACCGAGAAGAAGCCGGCGGTCACCAGCAGCACGATCAGCGCCAGCGTCAGCGTGCCAAGGGAAATGTCGTCCAAGCGGCCGCGATAGGTTTGATGGGGATCGGCTTCAGCAATTGCGACCGATGCCGGCGCAAGCGCACGACGATGCGTGGCGGGCGCCGATCATCGGCGGAGGAGCAATTCCGACACGAACTTGCTGCCAAGGTAGCCCAGGACGAGCAGAAGTGTCCCGCCGAGAATCCATTTTAGCGCCGTGCGCCCGCGCCAGCCATATCGCCAACGGCCGAAGAGCAGCGTGGCGAACGCGAGCCAGCCGGCGACCGAGAACACGTTCTTGTGCGTGAACGTCACCGGCTTGCCGAACAGCTGCTCGGAAAACACGATGCCGCTCGCCAGCGTCAGCGTCAACAGCACGAAACCGACGACGAGCAGCCGGAACATGTAGCGCTCGAGCGTCAGCAGCGGCGGAACCCCCCGCGCCCCGGTGTCCTGCAGGCCGCGATGCAGCCGTTTTTCGAGGCCCGTCATGACCAGCGCCTGCATCGCGACGACGACGAACAGCGCGTACGCGCACAGCGCGACGGCGATATGGGCGGCCGCCCACGGCTCGCTCGCGAACGCGATCCGGTGCGACGACGTTGCAATCGCCGGCAGCAGTGCGCAGACCGCGGCCACCGGCAGGATCACCGCGGCCACTCGTGGCAGCGTGCGCAGCACGCCGGTCAGCCACGCGGTGAGCACCGCGAGACCCGCGACGAGCGACAGCGCGTTCGCGAACGCGAAGTCGAGTCCGTCGGGACGGACGATCGCGTGGTAGATCGCGATCGCGTGCAGCAGCAGCGCGAGCGTCAGCAGCACTTGGCCGGCGCTGCGCCGCGACTCCGGGGCCTCATCGCCCCGGGGCCATCGCGCCCAGGCGGTCGCTGCGTAGATCGCCGCCACGAGCACGTGCAGTAAAATGATCACCAATCAAGTTTACCGCAGGGCGCCACACGCTTCGTGCTGCGCGCCGGGAGTGCAATTTCGTGCTCGAAACCCTGACCGAACGCCTGTCTCGTGTCGTCAAGACGCTTCGCGGCGAAGCGCGGCTGACCGACGAGAACATCCAGGACGCGCTGCGCGAGGTTCGCCTGGCGCTGCTCGAAGCCGACGTCGCGCTGCCGGTCGTCAAGACGTTCGTCGCCGACTTGCGCGACAAGGCGATCGGTGCCGAGGTCGTCGGATCGCTGACACCCGGACAGGCGCTGATCAGCGTCGTGGCGCGCGAACTGACGGCGCTGATGGGCGGTGCTGCGCAGGCGCTCGACCTCGCCACGACGCCGCCGGCGGTCATCCTCCTCGCCGGCCTGCAGGGCGCCGGCAAGACGACCACGGCCGCGAAGCTCGCTCGTCTGATCGCTGGCCAGAAGAAGAAGGTGCTGCTGGTATCCGCCGACGTCTATCGTCCGGCGGCAATCGAGCAGCTGAAGACGCTCGCCGTGCAGGTGGGCGTCGATTTCTTCCCGTCGTCGTCCACGGAGAAGCCGGTGGCGATCGCGCAAGGCGCCGTCGACTGGGCGCGGCGGCATTACCACGACGTGCTGATCGTGGACACGGCCGGACGCCTGGCGATCGACGAGGCGATGATGCGCGAGATCGCCGATCTGCACGCGGCCGTGAACCCCATCGAGACGCTGTTCGTCGTCGACGCGATGCAAGGCCAGGATGCAGTGAATACGGCGCGGGCGTTCCGCGATGCGTTGCCGCTGACCGGCGTGATCCTGACCAAGCTCGATGGCGATTCCCGCGGCGGCGCGGCGCTGTCGGTGCGTCACGTGACCGGTGCGCCAATCAAGTTCGCCGGGGTGTCGGAGAAGATCGACGGGCTGGAGGTGTTCCATCCGGAGCGGATGGCATCGCGCATCCTCGGCATGGGCGATGTGCTGACGCTGATCGAGGACGCGCACAAGACCGTCGACGTCGAAAAGGCGAAGAAGCTCGCCAAGAAGGTCAAGAGCGGCAAGGGCTTCGACCTCGACGATTTCAAGTCGCAGATCGAGCAGATGCGCAAGATGGGCGGCCTCGCGGCGCTCGTCGACAAGCTGCCGGCGGAGATCGCCCGGGCAGCGCAGGGTGCGACGCTCGACGAAAAGCGTGTGGCGCGCCTCGAGGGCATCATCAACTCGATGACGCCGCAGGAGCGTGTGAAGCCCGAGCTCCTGAAGGCTTCGCGCAAGCGGCGGATCGCCGCAGGCGCCGGTGTATCCGTCCAGGAAGTGAACCAGTTGCTGAACCAGTTCGAGCAGACGCAGAAAATGATGAAAATGGTCGCCAAGGGCCCGCAGAAGATGATGCGGGGCCTGCGCAACCTCATGCCCGGCCGTTGACCCGGGTTGCCGTGATCCGCCGATATCGCATATAATCGAAGACTTTTCATTTTCCGGCTCGGGCCGCGCTTTTCAGCGGGCGGTACGTGCGGGGCGGACGGGGCAACGAACATGGTGGTCATCAGACTCGCGCGCGGCGGCGCCAAGAAGCGGCCGTTCTACAACGTCGTCGTCACCGACTCACGCAGTCGTCGCGACGGTCGCTTCATCGAGCGCGTCGGCTTCTACAATCCGGTCGCCGCGGGGCACGAGGAAGGCCTGCGCATTGCGCACGATCGCGTCGACTACTGGCGCCAGCACGGCGCGAAATTGTCCGACACGGTGAGCATGCTGGTCGCGCGCGCCGCGCAGGCGGCCAAGACGCCTGCCGCGACGGCGGCACCGGTCGCACCGGCCGAGCCCGCAACAGCCTGACCGCCGCGGCTTCCCCGGCAATCGTCGTCATGGGCCGCGTGGCGGCCCCGCACGGCGTGCGCGGCGCGTTCAAGGTCCAGCCGCTGTCGGAAGATCCGGAGTCGTTGCTCGACTTTGCGCAGTGGTGGTTGCGCGCGCGCGATGCCGACGCCTGGCGGCCGTACAAGGTGACGTCGAGCCGCCTTCATTCCGGCGCGATCGTGGCGGAGCTCGACGGCGTGGCGACGCGGGACGCAGCCGGCGTGTTGCGCGGCGCGTCGATCGGCGTGCCCCACGACCAGTTGCCGGCGCTGGCGGAAGACGAGCATTACCAGGCGGACCTGGTTGGCATGACAGTGGTAAACCGCGCGGGTGACGTACTGGGAAGCGTCGTCGACTTCGTGGCAAGCGGCGCGCATCCGATCATGCGAGTCGCGGGGCAGGATGGCAACGCGCGACTGATTCCGTGGATCGACCAGTACATCGACCGCGTCGACGTCGCCGCAAAGCGGATCGACGTCGACTGGCTCGCCGACTACTAGTCATGCGCATCGACGTCGTCACGCTGTTTCCGGACATGGTGGCGCACGCGTCCGGGTATGGCGTCACCGGTCGCGCGCGGGAGCGCGGACTGTGGACGCTCGGCGTGTGGAACCCGCGCGATTTCGCGACGGATTCGTACCGGACCGTCGATGATCGTCCGTACGGTGGCGGACCTGGCATGGTGCTGATTCCCGAGCCACTGACGCGGGCGTTGGCGGCGGCAAGGGATGCGCAGGTGGCGGCGGGCATTGCCGCGCCGCGGACGATTTATCTGTCGCCCGCGGGCGAGCCGCTGACGCATCGCGACGTGATGGCGTTGGCCGCCGGCCCGGGCGTCGTGATGCTGGCGGGCAGGTACGAAGGCATCGACGAGCGGGTCATTGCACGCGAAACCGACGCTGAAGTGTCGATCGGCGATTTCGTGGTATCGGGCGGCGAATTGCCCGCACTGCTGCTGATCGACGCGATGGTCCGGCAGCTGCCGGGCGCATTGAACGACGCCGACTCGGCGCTGCAGGAGTCGTTCGCCGACGGCATGCTCGACTGTCCGCATTACACGCGGCCGGAGACGTATGATGGCGAGCGGGTTCCCGACGTGTTGCTGTCGGGCGACCACGCGGCGATTCGGCGCTGGCGATTGAAGCAGGCGATCGGCCGCACGTGGCAGCGGCGGCCGGACATGCTGGCAAGGCGGATGCTGTCGCAGGACGAGCAGAAGTTGCTCGACGAGTATCGAGAAGAACGAACGGATAATTGACCCGCGCATCAGGGGGCGCCCTGCGCTGCGCGAAGCGGCCGCTACGAGGCCAGGAAAGGACAGCCATGAACATCATCGAAACGCTCGAGCGCGAGGAGATTGCGCGCCTCAACAAGACCATTCCCGAGTTCGCGCCCGGCGACACGGTGATCGTCAACGTCAACGTCGTCGAAGGCGAGCGCAAGCGCGTGCAGGCGTACGAAGGCGTGGTGATCGCCAAGCGCAATCGCGGCCTCAACTCCGGGTTCACCGTCCGCAAGATTTCGAGTGGCGAGGGCGTGGAGCGCACGTTCCAGACGTATTCGCCGCTGATCGCATCGATCGAGGTGAAGCGCAAGGGCGACGTCCGTCGCGCCAAACTCTATTATTTGCGCGGCCGCTCCGGCAAGTCGGCACGGATCCGCGAAAAGCTCACGGCGCGCGACAGCGGCAAGGCCGAATGATCGCGTAGCAGACGGCAGGTGGTGCCCGGGCTGACTGACCGGGCACGGCACAGAAAGGCGGCCGCGGGCCGCCTTTTTTGTTGGCGCCGTCGGCCGAGGCTCCGGCCCGGAGTACGGCGTATTGGGCGCGGCCGGCGCTGGCCCCTCCGCCCTGCGTCGAGAGGTCCAATGGCGCGAAACTTGCAGAATTCATTCAGTCGATCGCCAACCCTTCGTCGGCAATTGCCAAACGGCTCTTTTTGACCGACTATCCCAATGGCATATAGCTGCGAGTTTTGCAATTCTCGATGAAAGCGACGCTCTACGACGCGCTGGGTATTTCACCGACTTCCTCCGACGAGGACGTGCGCGCCGCATTGCGGGGGCTCATCCGCAAATATTATGCAAAAACACGCGATGGCCAGGGAAACGTCGAGGAAGCGCTGCGCTTCATCAACCACGCGAGCCGGATCCTTGGCGACAGCGATCGCCGCCAGCGCTACGACCACGAGCTCAGCCGCTCGACCGAGGAAGACGCGCCGCCTTCGGCGCAGGAGGTCAACGAGGCGCTGCTCGGTGACGACGACGATACGGACGTCGATGCGGGCACGGTTCCAGGCGACGTCGAGCTCGACGAGCCGCTCGATACGGCATTGCAGCGCGCGGCTGCCGCGGCCCCGCTGCATCATCCGGGACTCACCGAGCGCGTCGCATCGTTCAGCCGCTCGCCGCTGCTGACGTTCGGTCTCTGCGGGCTCTTCGCCGCTTTCATCGCAGCGGCGATCGTATTCGTCACGCCGTCGGACGCTGTCGTCGTCGCGCGCCAGGTGTTCGGCTGGCTGACCGCCGCATTCGTGGTGCTCGCCATCGTCTATCTCGTCGTGCACGGACTCGTCTACGTCCGCCGGCATCGGTCGAGCGCGCGATCGTCGCTGAATCCGCAGACCGATCTCGCGATCCTCAACTGGCGTCGCGAGCGCAGCGTGTTCCTCGGCACCAATCACCCGCAGGAGGACGCGTCGTGGATCTTCCAGCTGCGGATGGCGGAGCTCGAGCGCGCGAAGTCGGGCCGGACGAGCGAGCCGCGTCCCTGGCACCGGCTCGCGGCGCGGATGTTCGACTACTCGATCTGGGGTCTCGTGCTCGCGCTATTGCTGTCGCAACTGCGTGCGCTCGGCTTCGTTGGCGACGGGCTCGCGTACTGGCTGATGCATCCGCTGCTGGCGCCGATCGTCGTCACCGCGACGTGGATGCCGATCGAGGCCCTGCTGATCACGGCGGTCGGGACGACACCCGGCAAATGGCTGTTCGGCATCTACCTGCAGTTCTCGATCTCGGACGCATATGCCCGCCGCAACACTTCCGCGCAACTGATGCGCGGGATGAAGCGTGCGCTGCGCGTGTGGGTCGAAGGGGTCGCCTGCGGGTTTCCGCTGTTAGCACCCGTGCTCGTCGCCGTGACCTACGAAAAGCTTGCCGAGAAGCAGGAAACCGACTGGGACTTCGCCGAGGATTGTCTCGTCACGCACGGGCCGGCCGGCGTCGTCAACACGGTCACCGGTGTTTGCGGGCTCGCGTCGATGATGTGGCTGTACGGCGTCGCGTGGCAGCAGCCGATGGCGGATTCCATCGCGTGGACGCGCTCGACGATCGCGGAGGCCCTGCCGTCGTCGTCGACCGTCAAGACCAGGCTGAACGAGGCATCCGGCGAGCTCGACAAGCTGCTGCCGGCGATGCCGACGATATCGGCCTTCCAGCCGCCGAAGCCGGCTGCCCGCGCAACGCCTGGCACCGTTCCACCTGGCGGGGCCGGGAATGCCGCGCCGTCGTCGCGCGATGCTGTCGCGAAGGGCGCCGGCACTGACGCGGGCTTCGAGGCGGCCATCGCCGAGCGCCGTGCGCGCATCGAGGTGCTGAAGAGCGAAGGCCCGCGGAACTTGCGCGCCGGTAACGCGCGGCGTGCAGTCGAGCTGTGCCGAACGTGGACGGAGCTCGATCTCGCCAACGCCGATGCGTGGCGCTGCCTGGGTCGAGCGCAGCAGGCGCTCGGCTTGCACCAGGATGCACTGACGTCGTTCCGCAAGGCAAAGCAGCACGATCCGCTGGATCGCTCGCTCGACGCAGCGATCGAGAGTGCCCAGCGCGGCATCGTCGCCGACTTCCAGAACCGCTACCGTCGCTGACGCCCGCGGCGGCGCAGGCGGGCCGATCAGGCTCGCTATCCGACCAGCGCGAGCCAGAGCGGCAGCGTCACGATCGCGAGCAGCGTGCCGGTCGAGATCAGCAGCGCGACCGGCGCACCGGTGCCATTCATCTGCATCGCCAGGATGTACGACGAAGGGGCTGTCGGCACTGCCGCGAGTAGCACGGCCACCTGGCGTTCGATGACGGACAGTCCGAACAGCGGCGCGAGCGCGAACGCAAGCGCAGGCAGCGCAGCGAGCTTGATCACGTGCCACCAGACAATCGCGCGGAGCGGCAGCGTGCCGAGCACGAATTCGAGGCCCGCACCGGCGGCGACGAGTCCAAGCGGCAATGCCGCGCCGGCGAGGAGCTCGAGCACCTTCGCGACGAACCCGGGCAAAGGGACCGCCAGCGCGTTCCAGCCGAGGCCTGCGACGCACGCCACGACGAGCGGATTGCGCGCGATCGCCAGCCACACGCCCTTGCCGCGGCGCGGCGCGAGTGCTGCGATTGCCGCGATGTTGACCAGCGGCACCAGCACGCCGATCAGCAGGCTGATGGCCGCGACGGCGGCAGCGCCGCCGAGCCGGCTCGCCGCGGCGAGCGCGATATACGTGTTGAAGCGGAACGCGCACTGGAAGCACGCGGCGAACGTCGGCTGCGGCAGGTGGAGCAGCGGCTTTGCAAGCGCCGAGAGCGCCATGCCGGCGAGCGTAAACAGCACGCCGACGACGACGAGGCGCGACGCGTCGCCGAGCGACATCGTGGCCGTCGCAAGCGCGCGAAACAGCAGCGCGGGAAACAGCACGAAGTAGACGAAGCGCTCCAGGCCTCGCCAGAACGGCGCATCGAACGCACGGACGCGCTTCATCGCGGCGCCGAGTGCGATCAGCAGGAAATCCGGCAGCAGGAGCAGCGCGGATGCGATCACGCGACCACGCTGCAGCACGCGAAGGGTGGACGCGCGGCAAAGTTGCCGCGCAATGTGACGAGCGTCAGCGACGCTTCAGCACGAACCAGAACGCACCGTCGTCTTCGCCGTGCTCGAGCAACTCGTTGCCGGTCTGCCGCGCGAATGCCTGGAAGTCGCGCACGCTGGCCGGGTCGGTGGCCGTGATCCGGATCCGCTGTCCCGACAACATGTCGTTCAGCGCTTTTTTCGTGCGCAGGATGGGCAGCGGGCAATTGAGGCCGCGCGCGTCGATTTCACGGTCGATCGTCTGCATCGAACAAGCCTGTCGGCGGTAGACGGCAAATTATAGCAAGCGCTTGCATCGTATCCGGGCGAACGCCGCGGTGCGATCAACGCCGGATGCGGTCGAGGAGCTCGGTCGTCGAACGTGCGTGGCGGAACGGGATCGCGACGAAGCGTCCGCCGCCGCGGATGACTTCGTCGGCGCCGGCCGTCGTCGCCGCCGTGTAATCGCCGCCCTTGACCAGTACGTCCGGCGCACAGGCCACGATCAGCTCGCGCGGCGTGTCGGCGTCGAACGGCACGACGAGGTCGACGCACGCAAGTGCCGCGAGAACCGCCATCCGGTCGTCCAGCGTGTTGAGCGGGCGATCGTCGCCCTTGCCGAGCCGCCGGACCGACGCGTCGGAGTTCACGGCGACGACGAGTGATGCGCCGAGCGCCTTCGCCTGCTCGAGATACGTGACGTGGCCGAGATGCAGCAGATCGAACACGCCGTTGGTGACGACGAGCGGCCGAGCCAATGCGGCAATGCGCACCAGCGCGTTGGCGGTCGTGGCGATCTTCGCCGGGTAGCGCGGCTCGGGAAGAGTTACGGGCGTGGTCGCCACCGGTGCGCGTGAAGCGCGAAACCGCCTAGCTGATCGGCTCGAACAGCTTGACGACGCGCAGCACGCCTTCCGTCGTGCTGGCGATCTGCGCCGCGTTGTCGGCTTCGTCCCGCTTGACAAGTCCCATCAGGTACACGACCTGGCGATCCGTGACCACTTTGACGTGCGTTGCCGAAAACTTGTTCTTCTCGACAAACCGGGTCTTCACCTTGGACGTGATGTACGAATCGTTGCTGCGTGACCCGAGGGGGGATGCGGCTGCGACGACGATCTCGTTGTGGACGACGCGAACCTTGGCCGTGGTCCGCGCGACGTCGCCGATCGACGCGACGATATCCGGTGTCGGCACTTCGCCGGTGAGGAGCACGATGCCGTTGTAGCTCGTCACGTTGACGTGCACGCGGTCGCCATAGCCGGTGCCGATATGGTTGGCGATCTTGAGCTCGATCGCCTCGTCATCCGTCTGCGCCCCGACCGAACGGCGATCGGTCGCAACCAGCGCGGTGCCGCCGACGGCGGCGCCGACGACCAGGGGGACGCAGCCGGACAGCGCCGACGCGGCCATCACGCCCGTGATTACCGCGAACAGCAGGTGCTTCATGCTTCGTCTCCCAGGAGCGTGGCGTCGATCACGTCGCACAGGCAATGAATGGTCAGCAGGTGGACTTCCTGGATTCGCATCGTTCGTCCGTGCGGGACGCACAGGTGGACGTCCTCGGGTGCGAGAAGTTCACCGATGCGCCCGCCCCCCTTGCCGGTGAGCGCGACGATCCGCATCTCGCGCTCGTGCGCGGCGACGACGGCCGCGACCACGTTGGCCGAATTGCCCGATGTCGATATCGCGAGCAGCACGTCGCCCTTGGCGCCGAGCGCCCGCACCTGTTTGGCGAACACCTGCTCGAACGAATAGTCGTTGCCGATCGCCGTCAGCAGCGACGTGTCGGTGGAAAGCGATAGGGCCGGGAGCTCCGGCCGCTCGCGCTCGAAGCGGCCGACAAGCTCGGCGGCAAAGTGCTGCGCGTCGGAAGCCGAGCCGCCGTTGCCGCATGCCAGGATCTTGCCGTCGGCGAACAGGCACTCGGTCATCAACGCCCCGGCGCTCGCGATCGGCCCGGCCATCGCTTCCGCAGCGTCGTGCTTCAGCTGCGCGCTGTCGGCGAAATGTCCGCGAATGCGCTCGACGTGATCGATCATTGCGGCCGAATTCTAGCAGGGTGCGCGCGCTGTCATTCGACATCGACGACGTTGCGACGCCAATCGATGCACGCCGCGTCGAGGCGCTGCATCAGGATGGCATCGAAGCGGCAGGCGGGCTCGCCGCGCGTCCGGCCGAGGTATTCGCGCGCCGCCGCGACCAGCCGCGCCCGCTTCGCCGTCGTGATGCTCTCGGCGGCACCGCCGAAGCGCGACGAGGTGCGCAGCCGCACTTCGACGAACACGAGCGTCGAGCCGTCCCTGGCGATCAGGTCGATCTCGCCGAATCGCGTCCTGAAATTGCGGCCGACGATCGTCAGGCCCTGGCGCATCAGGAAGTCAGCCGCGAGCGCTTCTGCGCGCGGGCCGGCCGGAGCGCCCGGACGATCAGGGCGCAGATTCGATCGGGACCAGCTCGCCGTTGCGGTAGACGGCGAGCTTCCCTTCGCGAATGAACTGTCGTCCCGGCGCAAGCGACACGTGGCCGGTTGCGCCGTCGAGCTCGAAATTCGCCGGCGGCCCGTCCTTGAACGCTGCCGCGATGCGAAAAGCGTCGAGGCCGAGCGCGTAGAGCCGGGCGAGCGCTGCGCTGTCGAAATCGCGGCGCGGAAGGCCGTTGAATTCGGCGGCATTCGGCGTCAGCAGCCAGGGGATCTCGACGACGCGCACGTCGTCGAGATCGCGGGCAACGGCCTGCGGCGGACGCTCGAACATGAGTCCGCTCGCGTAGGCGCGCACGCTGCCGATGAAGGGCTTCAGCAGCGCGACGCCATCGCCGGATACCGCGAGCAGCACCGCATCGGGATTGGTCTGGCCCAGCGTGCGGCGCAGGCTGGTCATCGCCTCGGGTGTGGGGTCGAACCGGAACGCATCGGGCAGGCGGCCGCCGCCTTCGCTCCAAGCGTTCGCGAACGCGCCGGCGAAGCGCTTCATCAACAGCGAGTCGCCGGCGATGACGTCGACGCTTTTCACGCCGGCCCGCAGCGCGCGGCGCGCGAGCATCCGGCCGTCGCTTTCCACCGTCAGCGGAAACGTGAACATCGCCGCGGGCATTCGCACGTCGTCGTCGGGCTGGTTCAGCGCAACCGTCCACGGCAGCCTCGCACCCGACAGCAGCAATGTCTTCAGGTCGTCGCGAACGAGAGGACCGACGGCAACGCGCACGCCCCGCGCCCGCGCCGTTTCGAATGCGGAAACCACGCCGTCGAGCCCGTGGGCCAGCACGACGCAATCGCCGCGCGCGCCGGCGGCTTCTGCGGCATCGAGGAATCCGTCGCGCACGGCGCTCGATGCCCGCTCGTAGGCCGGCACGCCGAGCGGCAGGATCAATGCGATGGTCTTGCTCGTTGCCGGCGGCGGCAACGCGTCGTCGCTCTCGGTGTCAGATGCGCTCGTGGCGTCGGTCGGTGGTAGTGTGCCTTCCGACGGCGCGGCAGGGGCGGTGACGACTTCGGGCGGAAGCTCGACGATCCGTGGCTCGATGTCGTAAGGCGCGATCACCGCACCCGGCGGCGATACGCGGGGCACCTCGTGGGACGGCCGCCCCACGTCGCCGCGCGTCGCCGTGCGCGTGGGCGAGCACGAGACTGCGCCGAGCGCGAACAGCAGTGAAGCGACCGCGATGAGCGCGCGGCGCAACGTACGCGACATCGTGGAATCGAAACGGAACGGAGCGCGCATGACGGGGGTGGGGGATGCGGAATCGGCTCGTGGGACCGAAGCGTTCAGCGCCGAGCCTGCGACATTATATGTGGTGGCGACGCCGATCGGAAACCTGCGTGACGTCACGCTGCGTGCGCTCGACATCCTGCGCAGCGCCGACGTGATCCTCGCCGAGGACACGCGGGTGACGGCGACGCTGCTGGCGCGTTACGGCATCGCGACGCGTCCGCGTGCGCTGCATCGGCACAACGAGGCTCGCGAAGTCGAGCGCACGCGTGCCGACATCGCGGCGGGACGCAGCGTCGCGCTGGTCAGCGATGCCGGAACGCCCGCGATCAGCGATCCGGGCGCGCGGCTCGTGCGGGCAATCGCTGCGGACGGTTATCGCGTCGTTCCGCTGCCCGGCGCGAGCGCAGTCGCGGCCGCCGTTTCCGCGGCGGGCCTCGACGCGGAATCGTTCGTGTTCATCGGCTTCCTGCCGCAGCAGGCGAAGGCACGGCGCGCGATGCTCGCGACTTTTGCGCCGCTGCCGGCGGCACTCGTGTTCTACGAAGCGCCGCACCGCGTTGCCGACACGCTCCGCGAGCTTGGCCAGGCATTGGAAGGACCCAGGATGCTGACCATCGCGCGCGAGCTGACGAAGGCGTTCGAGACGATCGCCCGCATGCCGCTCGCTGATGCGCCGATGTGGCTTGCGGCTGACCCGAATCGCTCGCGCGGCGAGTTCGTGCTGATCGTCGACGCTGCGCCCGCACAAGCGCGCGCGGAGGCGATCTCGACCGAGGCGAGCGCGCTGCTCGAAGCGCTGCTCACCGAGCTGCCGCCGTCGCGCGCTGCGCGCGTCGCAGCGAAGCTCACCGGGCTGCCGCGCGATCTGCTCTACGCGCACGCACTGACGCTGAAGCCCGAGTCGCCTGCACAGTCCTGAAACGTCGCCTGCGGCGGAAAGCTCATCTGACAATCGGGCGACGCGCACCTCATTGTGAGATGAGTTTCAGACGCCGAGGTGGCGAGCGAGCGCTTCGCCGCGCTGCGCCAGCGACGCGGACCAGCCGTCGAGCACGATGGCGCCTTTCTCCATGATGAGCGCGCGATCGGTGTTGGCGAGGACGAGCCGGTAGTTGCGATCGACGAGCAGCGACGCAATGCCGCTCTGGCGAATCTCGCCGATGATTCGCCAGATCTCACGGACGATCAGCGGTGCGAGACCCTCGGTCGCCTCGTCGAGTATCAGCACGTCCGGGTTCATCATCAGCGCGCGACCGATCGCGAGCATCTGCTGCTCGCCGCCGGACAGCTGCTGGCCGCCGGAGCCGAGCCGTTCCTTGAGGCGCGGAAACGCGTCGAGCACGCGCTCGTAATTCCACCCTGCGCGGTTGTCGCGCGCGGGCTGCTCGGCGAGCTTCAGGTTTTCGCGCACACTCAGGTTCGGGAAGATGCCGCGCCCCTCCGGGACGTAGGCGATGCCCATCCGCGCGATCCGGTGAGGCGCCTCGCGCGTGCAATCGCGGCCGTGCACGAGCACCTTGCCGGCGCTTGCCGGCGTCAGCCCGAGCAGCGCGCGGATCAGCGTCGTCTTGCCCATGCCGTTGCGGCCCAGCAGCCCGATCGATTCCCCGGCGCCGATTGCCAGCGACACGCCGCGCAACACATGGCTCTCGCCGTAGTGGGCGTGCAGGCCGCGCGCCTCGATCAGCGCGCTCATCGCGGACTCCGGCGTCTCGTCCGCCACGGACGCGCTTGAAGATGTCGTGCGCATCACGCGGGGACTGTCGCGGGACCGGGCACGTCGATGTCGCCCAGATACGCGGTCTGCACGTCGGCATTCCTGCGGATGTCGACGGGGTCGCCGGTGGCGATGACGGTGCCGTTGACCATGACGGTGATCCGGTCGGCGATGCGAAACACCGCGTCCATGTCGTGCTCGACGAGCAGGATCGCGTGGCCGGGCTTCAGCGCCGCGAGCAGGCCGAGCATTCGCTCCGTCTCCTCGGCGCCCATGCCGGCGAGTGGCTCGTCGAGCAGCAGCACCTGTGGCGCGGTCGCGAGGCACATTGCGATTTCGAGCTGCCGTTTCTGGCCATGCGAAAGCGTACCCGCGATGCGGTTCGCCTGTCCGCTCAGGCCCGCCTGTTCGATCGCGCGGTGCGCAAGCTTCGTGCTTTCGGCGCAGCGCGCCGCGGCATTGAACAGGTCGAACGGATGCTGGTGATGCGCCTGCGCGGTGAGCCGGCAGTTGTCGAACACCGTCTGGCGCGGAAAGATCGTCGTGCGCTGATAGCTGCGGCCGATGCCGCCGCGCGCGCGCCGCGGCTGCGGCCAGCGCGTGACATCGCGGCCCTGCAGATGAACTCGCCCCGACGACGGCGGCAACTCGCCGGCCAGCACGTTGACGAGCGTCGACTTGCCGGCGCCGTTGGTGCCGATGATCGCGTGCACCTCTCCGCGCACGAGCGCCAGCGACACGCGATCGACGGCAGTCAGACCCCCGAAGCGACGCGAGAGATTCGACGCCGCGAGCAGGATCTGGTCATCCAGCATGGGGAACCGGCGTGCGCAGGCTGCGCAATTGGCTGGGCAATCCGGTGATGCCGTTCGGCATCAATGCGACGCAGCCAATGATCGTCAGGCCGAGCGGCAACTGCCAATGGCGGGCAAAGCTGCCGAACAGTGCCTCCGACTGGAACAGCTCCTTCAGCACGACGAACAGGAATGCGCCGATCACCGCACCGCGCAGCGTGCCGATGCCGCCGAGGATCAGCATCAGCAGCACGGTGCCCGACTGGTGCCACGCGAGGATCTCGGGGTTCACGAACCCATCCTTCACGGCGTACAGGAAGCCGGCGACGCCCGCCAAGCCGCCGGCGAGCGCGAACGCGGCGAGCTTGTACGGATACGTCGAGAAGCCGGCGGCGCGCATTCGCTGCTCGTTGGCCTTGATGCCGGCGAGCGCATGGCCGAAGCGCGCGCGGCGGACGGCCGCCAGCAGTCCGTAGACCAGCACCAGCGCGCCGAACGTCACGTAATAGAACGTCAGCGGTCGGTCGAGATCGAGCAGCGTGACGCTACCCAGCGCGAGCACGGGCTTGATGTTCAGGTAGAGGCCATCGCTGCCGCCGGCAAACTTCATGTCGTGAAACACGAAGTACGCCATTTGCGCGAATGCCAGCGTGACCATGATGAAGTAGATGCCGCGCGTTCGCAGCGAAAGTGCGCCGATCGCGGCGGCGGCCAGCGTCGTGATCGCCAGCACCGCCGGTAGAAGCCACGCAATCGATGCGGCGGCGGCCTGCGGCGCCAGCAGCGCGGTCGCGTAGGCGGCGATGCCGAAGAACGCTGCGTGCCCGAACGACACCAGCCCCGTGAGTCCGACCAGCAGCTCGAGCGACAGTGCGAAGATGCCGAGGATCATCGTCGTGACCATCAGGTCGACGTAGAACTTGCCGCCGACAAACGGAAACACGACGAGCAGTGCGCCGGCCGCTGCCAGCGGCAACGCGTGCGAGAGCGCGGATTTGTTCATCTCAGCCGGTGCGGAACAGGCCTTCCGGCCGCCACAGCAGGATCGCGGCCATCAGCACGTAGACGAGGATGCCCGCCGTCTGCGGGATCAGCACCTTGCCGAACGTGTCGACGACGCCGACGAGCAGCGACGCCACGAGCGCGCCGCGAACCGAGCCGATGCCGCCGATGACGACGACGACGAACGAGATGATCAGCACCTGGTTGCCCATGCCCGGGTACACCGACGACACCGGGGCGGCGATCATGCCGGCAAACACCGCGAGGGCCACGCCCGCGGCGAACACGACCCGATACAAGAGACGGATGTCGACGCCGAGCGACTGCACCATTTCGCGGTTGGATGCGCCGGCCCTGATCGCCATGCCGATCCGCGTGCGCGCGATCACCGCGTAGAGCGCGAGCGCCACGAGCACGCAGACGGCCGACATGAACAACCGGTACACCGGATAGGTCATCACGTCGCCCAGCTGCACGCTGCCCGTGAGCCATGCGGGTGGCGCCACGCCGTGGACGTCGTCACCGACGAGGATGCTGCGCAACTCCTCGAACACCAGGATAAGGCCATACGTCATCAGCACCTGCTGCAGGTGCTCTCGCTGGTACAGGTAACTGACGAAGCCCCATTCGAGTGCGTAGCCGAACGCGATCGACAGTACGACGCCGATCGCCAGCGCCGTGAAGAACCCGCCGCCCACGTTCGCCGCCGCCCACGGCGCCAGCGCGTACGCGAGATACGCGCCGATCATGTAGAAACTGCCGTGGGCGAGGTTGATGACGCCGAGAATGCCGAAGATCAGCGTGAGACCGCTCGCGACCAGGAACAGCAGCAGCCCGTATTGCAGGGCGTTGAGGCATTGGACCAGAAAGACTGCTAGATCCATCGATCGCGTCGGGCCGAAGGCAAGTGCGGCGAGTCTACAGCCCGCCCGCGACCGCGGCCGGGTTTTCGCATGTGCCACGACGCCGGCGAAGGGCCGTCCCGAGCCGGCGGCGAAGATATCAACGGCGCAAAGTATCGTGCGACCGCAGGTCGCGAAACTTTGCGCCGCACGCCATTACATCTTGCAGCCCGGGCTCGGCTCAGCGAGCGCCTTGACGGCGACGCCTTCGAACTTGTTCTGCGTGCCGACGACCTTGCGCAGGTAGATGTCCTGGACCGGATCGTGCGCCTTCGACAGCGTGAACGTGCCGCGCGGGCTGTCGATTCGCGCCGATTCCATCGCGGCGACCATGCCGTCGCGCTTGGCGACGTCGCCCTTGACGGCCGCGAGTCCGGCGCCAAGAAGCTGCGCAGCATCGTACCCTTGCACGGCATACACGTCCGGCTCCGCCTTGTACGCCTTGTTGTATTCGGCGCGGAACGTCTTGTCCTTGGGGATGTTGAGGCCGTCGGCGTAGTGCAGCGTCGTGAGCAGTCCCTGCGCCGCCTCGCCCTGCGCCTCGAGCGTGCCGTCGGTCAGGAACCCGGGCCCGTAGAGAGGAATCGTCTTGTTGAGACCCGCGGCCGCGTAATCCTTGACGAACTTGACGGCGCCGCCGCCGGCAAAGAAAGCATAGACAGCATCGGGCTTCGTGGCCGCGATCTCCGTCAACAGGGCCTGGAACTCGACGTTCGGAAACGGCAGCGTCAGCTCCTTCACCACCTGGCCGCCCGACGCGGCGATGCCGTCCTTGAAGCCCTGGACGGACTCGTCACCGGCTGCGTACTTCCACGTGATGGTGGCGACCTTCTTCGCGCCCTTTTCGCCCGCGACCTTGCCCATCGCGTAGCCCGGCTGCCAGTTGGAGAACGAGCTGCGGAAGATGTTGGGCGCGCACATCGGACCGGTGACGGCGCGCGCGCCGGCGTTGGGAATGACGAGCAGCGTGTTCGTGTCCTTCGCGACCTTGGCCATCGCCATGACGACGCCCGAGTGCACAGTGCCGACGACGACGTCGACGTTGTCGCGCTTGATCAGCTTGTTGATGTTGTCGACGGCCTTCGACGGCTCGGATTCGTCGTCGACCTTGAAATACTCGAGCTCGCGGCCGCCGAGCTTGCCGCCTTGCTCCTGCACATACAAACGAAAACCGTTCTCGATCGCCGTGCCGAGCGCCGCGTAGGTTCCGGTGTAGGGCAGCATGAAGCCGACCTTGATCTTCGATTGCGCATTCGCGCCGGTGACCGCGAGACACAGTCCCGCGGCCAGCACAGCGCGCACGAGCGCGCGATTTCGAGCAGTCATTGCACTCCTCCTAGTCGGCGCCTGTCGAATGGCGCGTAATGAAGTCGATTGCGGCGTGCGTCAGCGCCTGCGGCGCATCGCGCTGCGGCGAATGTCCGCACGCGGGAAGGACGACGACCTCGGTCTGCGGTGCGCGCTCGCGAATGCCCTCGACTTGCGCGAGCGTGCCGTATTCGTCGTCCGTCCCCTGCACCGCCAGTATGGGGCATCGCAGCCCGCCGAGCAGTGGTTCGATTGACCACGTGGCAAACGCCGGCGCGAGCCACGCGTTGTTCCAGCCATGGAACGCGGAATCGACATCGTCGTGATAGCGCGCCAGGCGCCGGCGAAGGTCGCCTTCCACGTACGCGTCACGCGCCGCAGCGATGCTGCGCAGCGACAGCGGCTCGACGACGATGTGCGGCGCAACCGCGATCACGCCCGCCGGTGCGTCGGGAAACGTCGCCGCATGGATGAGCGCGATCGATGCGCCATCGCTGTGGCCGAACAGCCACGGCCGGTTGCCGTCCGTGCCGATGTCGAGCCGCGCGAAGAGGTGAGGCAGCATCTCGATCGCCTGCTCGTGCATGAACGTGGCGGGCCAGTGCTGGTCGGGCGTCCGCGGGGTCGATCGCCCGTAGCCTTCCCGCGAATAGACGAGTCCGCGGTAGCCGCCTTCGTCACAGAATCGTTGCGGGTAGT
The DNA here is from genome assembly GCA_963709335.1 of uncultured Pseudomonadota bacterium. GTDB lineage: Bacteria > Pseudomonadota > Gammaproteobacteria > Burkholderiales > Casimicrobiaceae > VBCG01. The sequence continues at coordinate 517,117 of CAVPWB010000014.1, read as the reverse complement.
CGCGCCACATCGCGACCGAGCCCAATCCCTCGTGCAGGAACACGACGAGCGGCCTTCTCGCGTCCATGGCAAGGGGGCGTGCGGATGGATGTAGCCAGCGGTATTCGATCGAAACATTGCGGCCGCCGTACGCAATGTCGACCAACGACGTCGTCACGTCGCGCGCGCCGCTTCGCGGTCGCGCAGCTTGAATCGCTGGATCTTGCCGGTGGCGGTCTTCGGCAACTCGCCGATGAACTCGATACTGCGCGGATACTTGTACGGCGCGAGCTTGTCCTTGACGAACGCCTTCAGCGCGGCTTCGAGCGCCGCATCGGGCACGTGGCCCGACTTCAGCACAACGAACGCCTTGGTCTTCGTCAACCCGTCCTCGTCCAGCCGGCCGATGACGGCCGCCTCGAGCACCGCGGGGTGCTGGACGAGCGCCGCCTCGACTTCGAACGGCGACACGTACAGACCGCTGACCTTCAGCATATCGTCGGCACGCCCGGCATACACGTAGCGGCCGTCCTCGCGGCGGCTGTACTTGTCGCCGCTGCGCGTCCATTCGCCCTGGAACGTCGAGCGCGTCTTCGCGTGGCTCGTCCAGTACATCAGCGCGGCGCTCGGGCCCCGGATGTAAAGGTCACCGACGTCGCCGTCCGCGACCAGGCGGCCGTCGTCGCCGCGCAGTTCGACGTCGTAGCCCGGAACCGGCACGCCGGTGGTGCCGTAGCGAACGTCGCCTGCACGATTCGACAGGAAGATGTGCAGCATCTCCGTCGAGCCGATGCCGTCGAGGATCTCGCAGCCGAAATGCGCGGTGAACTGCTCACCGATCTCGCGCGGCAGCGCCTCGCCCGCCGACACGCACAGCCGCAGCGCAACGGCGTCGCGCGCCGGCCGGTCGGGCGCGGCAAGCATTGCGGCGTAAAGCGTCGGCACACCGTAGAACACTGACGGACGCCGCTCGACGAAGCGGCGGAAGACGGCCTGCGGTGTGGGCCGCTCGGGCATCAGGATGGTCGTCGCGCCGGCGAAGAGCGGAAACGTCAGTGCGTTGCCGAGCCCGTAGGCGAAAAACAGTTTCGCGGCGGAAAAGACGACGTCGTCCTCGGCAAGGCGCAGCACGTTGCGTCCGTACAACGCATCGGTCCAGTACGCGTTCGCATGCGTATGCACGGTGCCCTTGGGCGCGCCGGTCGACCCCGACGAGTACAGCCAGAACGCCGCGTCGTCCGCATGCGTTGCCGCGGGCGCTGCCGCTGGCTTCGCGGCGGCAACGTCAGCAGCGAAGTCGCGCTGTCCTGCGGCAAGCGGACCGTGTGCGTCGATGACCCAGGTGGTCTCCACGTCGTGCGCCCCGTGCTGCAGCGCATCCTCGAGCACGGGTGACAGCGCCGCCGACACGATCGCGGCCCGTGCGCGGCTGTGGCTCAGCATGTACGCGTAGTCGGCGGTCGTCAGCAGCGTATTGACCGCCACGGGCACGATGCCCGCGTATATCGCGCCGAGGAACGCAACGGGCCAGTCCACCGTGTCGTGCGCAAGGAGCAGCACGCGCTCCTCCCGCCGCAGGCCGCTCTCGCGCAGCACGGTGGCGAATTGCCGGATTCGCGTCGCCAGATCGCCGTAGGTCAGCGTTCGGCGGTCGTCGATGTACGCGGCCTTCGCCGCACGCGGCGCGTTCTGCGCGCACAGGTGCGCCGCCAGGTTGAACTGCTGCGGAGGAGCCGAAGCGATCGAGTCGGACATGGGCGCTTGCTTCCCACAAAAAACTGCCGCGCGGGGGATCGTGCGCACTATAATGCAGTTTTACGCCGCTGGATACCTCTTCGATGGCGCTTCAGGATTCGGTCGAGCCGGACGACGGCAAGGACGCCTTTCTCGCGGCGCTCGGCGAAACGGTGCGCCTGCGCCGGGCGCGCCGCGGCATGACGCGACGGGCGCTGGCGGGGGAAGCGGGCGTGTCCGAGCGTCACCTCGCCAGCCTCGAATCGGGTGTCGGCAATGCGTCCATCCTGGTGCTGCGGCAGGTTGCGCGCGCGCTCGACTGCCCGGTGACCGAGCTGTTCGACGCGCCGGGCGGCGGACCGGATGCCGCATTGATCCGCGAACTGTTGCGGCACCGAAGCGAGCGCGATCTGCATCGCGCGCGCATCGCGCTGGCGCGCCTGTTCGGTGCGGCTGCCGCCGAGAATCGCAGCACGCGAATCGCGCTGATCGGCCTGCGCGGGGCCGGCAAGTCCACGCTCGGGCGGATGCTCGCCGACGCGCTGGCTTATCCGTTTGTCGAGCTCAACCGGGAGATCGAGCGCCTTGCCGGCTGTGACGTCGCCGAGATCCATTCGCTGTATGGGCCGTCGGCGTACCGGCGCTACGAACGGCGCGCGCTCGACGACGTCGTGAACCGCCACCGGCAGGCGGTGATCGCGACACCCGGCGGCGTCGTGTCCGATGCAGCGACGTTCAACCGGCTGCTCGACCAGTGCACGACGGTGTGGCTGCAGGCGACGCCCGACGAGCACATGAATCGCGTGCTCGCGCAGGGCGATTACCGGCCGATGGCGGGCAACGGCGAGGCGATGGACGACCTGCGGCGAATCCTGGCCGGGCGCAGCCCGTTCTACGCGAAAGCGGACGTCGCGGTCAGTACCGCCGGCAAGTCTATCGAGGAGAGCTTCGCCGCATTGCGCGACGCCGTTGCGGACGTTGCAGTCGCCGTGCGACAGGCTGCCGATTGACGTCGACGGTTGACGTCGGTGGTTTCCTGCTGCAGTATAATGCATTAGTATCAGGTGAACTAAAATGCATGCGATGACCCATAACACCGCAGCCGACGCGCCCGTGGATTACCGTACCGACCCGTCGCGCTATCGCCACTGGCGCCTCAGCGTCGACGGACCTGTCGCCACGCTCGCGATGGACGTAAGCGAGGACGGCGGAATCCGCGACGGCTACAAGCTCAAGCTCAACTCGTACGATCTCGGTGTCGACATCGAGTTGCACGACGCCGTGCAGCGGATCCGCTTCGAGCATCCGGCCGTCCGCACCGTCGTTCTCACGAGTGCCAAGGATCGCGTGTTCTGTTCGGGCGCCAACATCTTCATGCTCGGGCTGTCCACGCATCCGTGGAAGGTCAACTTCTGCAAGTTCACCAACGAGACGCGCAACGGCCTCGAGGATTCGAGCCGGAACTCGGGCCTCAAGTTCGTCGCGGCAGTCAATGGCGTCTGCGCAGGCGGTGGCTATGAGCTGGCGCTCGCCTGCGACGAGATCGTGCTCGTCGACGACCGGTCGTCCGCCGTATCGCTGCCGGAGGTCCCGTTGCTCGGCGTGTTGCCCGGCACGGGCGGCCTGACGCGGCTCACCGACAAGCGCCACGTGCGCCACGATCTCGCCGATATTTTCTGCACGACGAGTGAAGGCGTGCGCGGCGATCGCGCAAAGGAATGGCGACTGGTCGATCACGTTGCGAAGGCCGCGCAGTTTCGCGACGTCGTGCAAACGCGCGCTCGCGAGCTCGCGCGGGCGAGCGATCGCCCGGCCGAGGCGAGTGGCGTCACGCTGCCGCGTGTCGAACGTGCCGACGACGCTGCGGGCTATCACTACGCGTTCGTCGACGTGACGATCGATCGCGACCGCCGCCTCGCGACGGTGACGGTGCGTGCGCCGGCGCAGGCACCGCCTTCGGATGTCGCCGGCATCGAGGCGGCGGCCGCGTCGTGGTGGCCGTTACAGATGGCGCGCGAGTTGGACGATGCGATCCTGATGTTGCGGACCAACGAGCTCGACGTCGGCACCTGGCTTTTGCGTACCGAGGGCGACAGCGGCCACGTGCTGGCGGTCGACCGCACGCTCGCCGATTTCGGCAACCACTGGTTCGTCCGCGAGACGCTCGGCATGCTGCGTCGTACGCTTGCGCGCCTCGACGTGTCGTCGCGCACACTGATTGCGCTGATCGAGCCAGGCTCCTGTTTCGCCGGCACGCTGTTCGAACTCGCCCTCGCGGCCGATCGCAGCTACATGGCGGCGCTGCCGGATGAGCCCGCGCGCGAGCCGCGGATCGTCGTTTCGGCGCTGAACGACGGCGCGTATCCGATGGTCAACGGCTGCTCGCGTCTGGCGCAACGCTTCTACGGCGAGTCGGCGCCGCTGACCGCAGTTCGCAATGCGATCGACAAGGCGCTGGGGCCCGCCGAGGCGATCCAGCTCGGACTCGTCACCGCAACGCCCGACGACATCGACTGGGGGGACGAGATCCGCATCGCGCTCGAGGAGCGGGCGAGCCTGTCACCCGACGCACTGACCGGTCTCGAGGCAAACCTGCGTTTCGGCGAGCGTGAAACGATGGAGACGCGGATCTTCGGGCGGCTGTCCGCTTGGCAGAACTGGATCTTCATCCGGCCGAACGCCGTCGGCGAATCCGGTGCGCTCAAGGTCTACGGCAAGGGCGAGCGTGCGCAGTTCGATTTCAAGCGGGTCTAGGGCTTTCGACGGGCCCCTGTTTTGACGGGCGCGGGCTTCTGGCCCGCATCCCTGCATGCATTGCACGGCGCTCGGCGCCGTCAGCGAGGTCAACGAAGATGAGCATCGATTACGCGCAGAAGATCCCGAACAACGTCAACCTGTCCGAGGACCGGGCGCTGCAGCGCGCGCTCGAGCACTGGCAGCCGAACTACATCGAGTGGTGGCGTGAGATGGGGCCGGACGGCTCGCAGGATTTCGACGTCTACCTGCGCACGGCCGTCAGCGTCGACCCGTCGGGCTGGGCGCACTTCGACTACCTGAAGATGCCCGATTATCGCTGGGGAATCTTTCTGGCGGCCCCCGATCCGGCGCGGCAGGTGAACTTCGGCGAGCACAAGGGCGAGGCCGCATGGCAGGACGTGCCGGGCGAGCATCGCGCGAACCTGCGCCGGATCATCGTCACCCAAGGCGATACCGAACCCGCGTCGGTCGAGCAGCAGCGTCACCTCGGGCTTACGGCGCCGTCGCAGTACGACCTGCGAAATCTGTTCCAGGTGAATGTCGAGGAAGGCCGGCACCTGTGGGCGATGGTGTACTTGCTGCACCGGTATTTCGGCCGCGATGGTCGCGAGGAGGCGGAAGCGCTGCTGCAGCGGCGCTCGGGCGACACCGACCATCCGCGCATCCTGGGTGCGTTCAACGAGCGCACGCCCGATTGGCTGGCGTTCTTCATGTTCACGTATTTCACCGACCGCGACGGGAAGTTCCAGTTGTGCGCGCTCGCCGAATCAGGCTTCGATCCGCTCGCGCGGACGACGAAGTTCATGCTGACCGAGGAGGCGCACCACATGTTCGTCGGCGAGTCGGGCGTTGCGCGCGTGATCCAGCGCACGTGCGAGGCGATGCGCGAACACAAGACCGAGGATCCGGCAACGCTGCGTGCGCTCGGTGTCATCGATTTGCCGACGATCCAGCGCTACCTGAACTTCCACTACAGCGTGACGATCGACCTGTTCGGCGCCGACCAGTCGTCGAACGCGGCAATTTTCTATGGCGCCGGACTCAAGGGACGCTTCGAGGAAACCAAGCGAGCCGACGACCATGTGCTCAAGGGCATGACGTATCCGATCCTCGAGGTCGCGGGAGGCAAGCTGACCGAGCGCGCCGTGCCGATGCTGAACGCGCTGAACGAAGTGCTGCGCGACGACTACATCAAGGATTCGACGGGCGGCGTCGCCCGCTGGAACAAGGTTATCGAGAAGCACGGCGTGGCGTTCCGGCTGCAGGTGCCGCACAAGGCGTTCAATCGCCGCATCGGTACGCTCGCCGGGCATCATGTCACGCCGGACGGGCAGCTCGTCGATGAAGCGACGTGGCAGGCGGGCGTGCGACAGTGGCTGCCCACGGACGAGGATCGCGCCTACGTCGCGTCGCTGATGGGTCGCGTGACGGAGCGCGCGCGCTACGCGAACTGGATCTCGCCCCCGGTCGTCGGCATCAACCGTCAGCCACTCGACTTCGAGTACATCCGGTTCAACTGAAAAGCACTCGCCTTCGAGCACGCCGCCCATGGACGCATCCGTCACCACCGCCGTCGTCAAGCAACACCTGATCGACCCGGAGATCTGCATCCGCTGCAATACGTGCGAGGAAACGTGCCCCGTGCATGCGATCACGCACGATTCGCGCAACTACGTCGTTCGCGCCGATGTTTGCGGCAGCTGCCTCGCGTGCATCGCGCCGTGCCCGACCGGCGCGATCGACAACTGGCGCGTCGTGGCGGCCGCACAGACGTATCCGATCGACGAGCAGCTCCTGTGGGACGTGCTGCCGCCGGCGCCTGCGTCCATTACCGAAGACCCCGGCGTCGCGGTTGCGCCGCCGGCGGCGAATGCAGGCGGTGGGCTTGCCGCCGTCGCGCAGGCATTCTCCGACAGCGCGCCGGGCGCGACGATTCCGCCGGCCGGTGCTGCGCATCCGCAAGTCAACCTGTACACGCACCGCGAGCCTGTCACGGCGACGGTCGTCGGCAACATCCGCGTCACCGATGGCGACGTCGAAAGCGACACACACCACATCGTCCTCGATTTCGGCGCGAAGCCGTTCCCCGTACTCGAAGGCCAATCGATCGGCGTGCTGCCGCCCGGTGTCGACGCGACGGGGCGTACGCATGTCGCGCGCCAGTATTCGCTGTCGAGCCCGCGCGATGGCGAACGGCGCGGCTACAACAACATCGCCCTGACGGTAAAGCGCGTCACGGCGGACCATGCCGGCGCACCCGTCCGCGGCGTCTGCTCGAACTACCTGTGCGATCTCGCGAAGGGCGACACCGTGCAGGTCATCGGGCCGTTCGGCAACACGTTCCTGATGCCGGATCATCCGCGCGCGAACCTGCTGATGATCTGCACGGGCACCGGGTCGGCGCCGATGCGCGCGATGACCGAGCGCAGGCGACGGCTGCGCGCGGACGCTGACGGCAAGCTCATGCTGTTCTTCGGCGCGCGCACGGCCCGCGAGTTGCCGTATTTCGGTCCGCTGATGAACCTGCCGCGCGATTTCATCGACATCAACCTCGCGTTCTCGCGCACGCCCGACACGCCGAAACGCTACGTGCAGGACCTGATGCGCGAGCGCGGCGACGACGTGGCGGCGCTGCTCGAGAGCCCCGACACGCACGTGTACGTATGCGGGCTGAAGAGCATGGAGCAGGGCGTGCTCGACGCGCTGCGCGCGGTCTGCGAGCAGCACGGCGCCGACTGGAACGCGCGCTGGCGCGAGCTGAAGTCCGAAGGGCGGCTGCACTTCGAAACGTACTAGCGCCTGCTCCCACGATGGCGACGCGTGCAAGCGTGCGGCAAGAAGTGCGGGAGGCGAGCCGCTCACCCTCGAAACACAGGACCCACATGGCCCGGAGCGAACCGTGACGTGGTCGATCGTTGCGCGCGATGCAAGCGGTACGCTGGGCGTTGCCGTCGCGAGCCGGTTCTTCGCCGTCGGCGCGCTGTGTCCTCATGCGCGCGCCGGCGTGGGCGCGCTGGCGACGCAGGCGCTGGTCAATCCGATGTACGGACTCGCCGGCCTCGACCTCCTGGCCGCAGGACAAGCGCCGGCGCGCGTCATCGAAGCGCTCGTCGCCGCCGATCCGGGTCGCGATGTGCGCCAATTGCACGTGATCGGCGCAACGGGGCCCGCTGCCGGGTATACGGGCGCGCAGTGCGTCGACTGGTGCGGCCACGTCGCCTTCGACGATTTCTCGGTCGCCGGCAACATGCTCGCCGGTCCGCGCGTCGTCGAAGACACCGCCGACGCTTACCAAAGAAACGCTCAGCTGCCGTTCGCTGAACGCCTGCTCGCAGCGCTCGACGCCGGCGAAGCGGCCGGCGGCGACAAGCGTGGCAAGCAAGCGGCCGCACTGCGTATCGTGACGACGGAGAGCTATCCGGTGCTCGACCTGCGTGTCGACGACCACGCCGATCCACTGCCGGAGTTGCGCCGCCTGTTCGACAGGAGCCTCGAGCGGTTCCAGCCGTTTGTCGCGTGCCTGCCGACGCGCGCCGATCCGCGCGGCATCGTCGACCGCGATGTCATCGAGCGCGAAATCGCGCGGTTTCACGCCGCGCGCCGGCAAACGACGGATAATCGCGGCTGACGCATTCCAGGAGGCCGCCGGCCGATGGTGTTCGATGAATTCCATGCGGGACAGCGGCTCACCTGCGGGCCCGTCACGGTCACCGAAGCCGAGATCGTCGCGTTCGCGAACGCGTACGATCCGCAATGGTTTCACATGGATCCTGTGCGCGCCGCGGAAGGACGCTGGGGTGGGCTGATTGCCAGCGGCTGGCACACCTGTGCGATCGCCATGCGGCTCGTCGTCGATGGCGTGCTGCGCGGCTCCGAATCGTTCGGCTCGCCCGGGCTCGAATACGTCAAGTGGCTGGCGCCGGTCCGCCCGGGCGATGCGCTGACGATGCACGCCGACGTGCTGGACGCACGACGCTCCGAGCGCAATCCTGCGTTGGGCATCCTGCGCTGGCAGTGGCGTATCGTGAACCAGGCCGGCGTCGCCGTGCTCGATCTGGTTGCGACGAGCCTGTTCGACCTTGCGCCGCGCCCCGCCGCGCGCTCGCCCCAAATGGCTGCAGACACGCGATGAACGACGTACGCACTTCGGAACTCGACGTCTGGCCGCCAGGTGCAGGCGTCGAGCGGATTCCGTTCTCCGCCTACACGCGCGAGGACCTCTACCAGCGCGAACTCGAGCGTCTCTTCTATCGCGGCCACTGGTGCTACGTCGGCCTCGAAGCGGAGATTCCGAATCCCGGCGACTTCAAGCGCACGCGGGTCGGCGAACGTTCCGTGATCATGGTCCGCGATCGCGACGGCGGCATCAACGTCGTCGAGAACGTCTGCGCGCACCGAGGTGCTGCGTTCTGCCGCGAGAATTTCGGCAATCGCAGCGATTTCACGTGCCCGTACCACCAATGGACGTACGACCTCGATGGCCGCCTGCTCGGCGTGCCGCTGATGCGCGGTGTGCGCAGCGACGGCGTCGTGCAAGGCGGCATGCCGGCGGAATTCCGCCGCGAGGACCACGGACTCACCCGACTGGCCGTGGCGCGGCGCAACGGAGTCGTCTGTGCGTCGTTCGACGCGGATGTCGAGCCGTTCGAGCAGTACCTCGGTCCCGACGTGCTGCGCTATTTCGACCGCGTCTTCGACGGCCGGGCGCTGACGGTACTCGGCTATTCGCGGCAGCGAATCGATGGCAACTGGAAGCTGATGCAGGAGAACATCAAGGATCCGTATCACCCGGGCCTCCTGCACACGTGGTTCGTCACGTTCGGGTTATGGCGCGCCGACCAGAAATCGCAGCTCCTGACCGATGTGCACGGTCGACATGCGTGCATGATTTCGCGTCGCAACGAAGGCGGGTCCGGTGCGGTGACGAAGGGCGTGACGAGCTTCAAGGCGAACATGACGCTGCACGACGACCGGGTGCTCGACGTCGTCCCCGAGCCGTGGTGGAACGGACCGACCGTCGTGATGACGACGATCTTCCCGAGCGTCATCATCCAGCAGCAGGTGAACTCGCTATCGACGCGCCATATCCAGCCGCGCGGCCCCAATGCATTCGACTTCGTCTGGACGCACTTCGGGTTCGCCGACGATGCACCGGACATGCAGCGGCGGCGGTTGCGGCAGGCGAACCTGTTCGGCCCGGCCGGCTACGTCTCCGCGGATGATGGGGAAGTGATCGAATTCTCGCAGCAGGGCGCGCGCCAGCGGCCGGGCGGTGTGAGCGTCGTCGAGCTCGGCGGCACCGACACCGCAACGCGAACCGAGCACACGGTCACCGAGACGCTGATCCGCAGCATGTACGCCTACTGGCGCCGCACGCTCGATGTCTGACGGTCGGTACGAGGCCGGACGCGACCTGTCGCCGGACGCCGCCGTCGACTTCGCGACGTTCGTCGACCTCGTCACGCTCTATCAGGCGTACGCGAGCGCGCTCGATGCGCGGCAGTACGAGCGCTGGCCGGAATTCTTCATCGACGACTGCGTCTACCGGCTGCAGCCGCGCGAGAACTTCGATCGCGGCCTGCCGCTCGCAACGATGGCGTTCGAGAGCAAGGGGATGCTGAAGGACCGCGTCTACGGGATCACGCAGACGCTCGCGCACGATCCCTACTATCAGCGCCACGTCGTCGGCACGCCGATCATCGGCCGCGTCATGGGCCTCGTGATCGAGGCGGAGGCGAACTACGCCGTGTTCAGGACGCGGCAGAACGAGCTCTCGGAGGTGTTCAACGTGGGCCGCTACGTCGACATCGTCCATCGGACGTCTGCCGGACTGCGGTTCGCGTCGCGGATCTGCGTGTTCGACAGCGAGATGATCCCGACGTCGATCATCTATCCGATTTGATGCCCCTCGCGGCAGATGCCGGCGTCGAGTCTTCGCACGCGCCAGCAAGGCAACCCGATGGGGCGCGCTGGGATGCGTGCCTCGCGCTTCGCTTCGAGCGCGTCGGCCCGCGCAGCGTCCTGGCACAGCGCGAGCATCGGGGACCGCTCGTCGTACAGAAGGCGCTCTATCCGGAGGGACCGGGCGTTTGCCAGTGCGTGATCGTGCACCCGCCTGCCGGAATCGTCGGCGGCGATCGCATCCTGCTGACGGCCACCGTGAACGCGGGCGCGCACGCGCAACTCACGACTCCGGGTGCTGCGCGGTGGTACCGGTCCGCAGGCTTGCAGGCGGAGCAGACGTTTCGCGCGCAAGTCGAGGCCGGCGGATCGCTCGAGTGGCTACCGCAGGGGACGATCGTGCACGAGGGCGCCCTCGCACGCAGCACGACGCACGTCGAGCTCGTCGGCGATGCCGGTTTCATCGGCGCGGAGATCACAGCGCTTGGGCGTCGCGCTGCGGGCGAGCAGTTTCGGTGCGGCGAATGGCGCCAGCGCTTCGAAATCGTGCGTGACGGTGCACCGATATGGAGCGAGCGTGCCGTGCTGCGGGGCGATGGCGCGCTGCTGACGTCCGCCGCGGGCCTGAACGGCGCGCCGGTCTTCGGCACGTTGGTCGCCGTGAAATCCGGCCTGTCCGATGCGCTGATGCCGGCGCTTCGCGTGCTGGCGCCCGTCCAAGGCGCTGGCAGCGTCACGCGGCTGCCCGACGCGATCGTTGCGCGCTACGTCGGCGAGTCGATGGAAGCGGCGGGCGCCTATTTCATGGCAGCGTGGTCGATCGTGCGTCCGCCGATTTGCGGACTGGCCGCGGTGCGTCCGCGGATCTGGAGCACGTGACGCGATGGTCGGAGCATGCATCTTGCTAGAGGATTGCGCCATGTCGATCCGTACTGTTCGCTGACGATGGACCTCACGCCGCGCGAAAAGGACAAGCTGCTGCTGTTTACGGCCGCGCTCGTCGCCGAGCGTCGGCTGGCGCGTGGCGTGCTGCTCAATTATCCGGAGGCGGTCGCCTACATCAGCGGCGCGATCATGGAAGGCGCACGCGACGGCCGCTCGGTCGCCGAGCTGATGAGCTTCGGCGCGACGCTGCTGACGCGCGCGCAGGTGATGGAGGGCATTCCCGAGCTCATCCCCGAGATCCAGGTCGAGGCGACCTTTCCCGACGGCACGAAGCTCGTCACCGTGCACAATCCGATTCCATGAGCGGCGAACGGCACGGCGTGATGAAGCAATGATCCCCGGCGAACTGCTGCCCGGCGACGGCGACATCGAGCTCAACGCCGGTCGGCCGACGATTGTCGTCGCCGTCTCGAACACCGGCGATCGTCCGATCCAGGTGGGCTCGCACTACCACTTCGCCGAGACCAACGAAGCGCTGCGTTTCGACCGTGCGCTCGCGCGCGGCTTCCGGCTCAACATCGCGGCTGGAACCGCCGTGCGCTTCGAGCCGGGCCAGGCACGCACGGTGGAGCTCGTTGCATTCGCAGGCGCACGTCACGTCTACGGTTTTCGCGGCGACGTGATGGGCCCGCTCGACGCGCTCCCGCCACGCAAGGGACGCGGTGCCGGCAAGTCGCGCCAGGCTGCAAAGGCGAAGGCGCGCAAGCGCACGCGATGAAGCTCGGACGCCGCGCCTATGCCGAGATGTTCGGGCCGACGGTCGGCGACCGCGTGCGCCTCGCCGATACGAACCTGATCCTCGAAGTCGAGCGCGACTTCACTGTTTACGGCGAGGAAGTCAAGTTCGGCGGCGGCAAGGTCATCCGCGACGGCATGGGCCAAAGCCAGCGCAGTTCGCGCGACTCGGTCGATACGGTGATCACCAACGCGCTCGTCGTCGACTGGTGGGGCATCGTCAAATGCGACGTCGCGATCAAGGAGGGTCGGATAGCGCGCCTTGGCAAGGCCGGCAATCCGGACATCCAGCCCGGTGTCGACATCGTCATCGGCCCCGGGACGGAGATCATCGCCGGCGAGGGCATGCTCGTGACCGCGGGCGGCATCGATTCGCACATCCATTTCATCTGCCCGCAGCAGATCGACGATGCGCTCGCATCCGGCGTGACGACGATGATCGGTGGCGGCACCGGACCCGCCACCGGAACGTTCGCGACCACGTGCACGCCGGGGCCGTGGCATATCCGGCGGATGCTCGAAGCGGCCGACGCGTATGCGATGAACCTGGGCTTCCTGGGCAAGGGGAATGCGAGCCTCGCACCCGCATTGCGCGAGCAGGTCGAGGCCGGCGCCGTCGGCTTGAAGCTGCACGAGGACTGGGGCACGACGCCGGCCGCGATCGACGCTGCGCTGCGCGTCGCCGACGAGTTCGACGTGCAGGTTGCGATCCACACCGACACGCTGAACGAATCGGGCTTCGTCGAGACCACCCTCGAGGCGATCGGCGGCCGCACGATCCATGCGTACCACACGGAAGGGGCGGGGGGCGGCCACGCACCCGACATCATCCGCGTCGCCGGCCATCCCAACGTGCTGCCGTCGTCGACCAACCCGACGCGGCCCTACACGGTCAACACGATCGACGAGCATCTCGACATGCTGATGGTGTGCCACCACCTCGACGCGTCGATTGCCGAAGACATCGCGTTCGCCGAGTCGCGGATCCGGCGCGAGACGATCGCCGCCGAGGACATCCTGCACGATCTTGGCGCCTTCTCGATGCTGTCGTCCGACTCGCAGGCGATGGGTCGCGTCGGCGAAGTGATCATCCGCACGTGGCAGACGGCGCACAAGATGAAGGGTCAGCGCGGTGCGCTCGCCGGCGATCCGGCGCAAAACGACAACAGCCGCATCAAGCGTTACATCGCCAAATACACGATCAACCCGGCGATCGCGCACGGCGTCTCGCACGTCGTCGGTTCGATCGAGCCGGGAAAACTCGCCGACCTCGTGTTGTGGAAGCCGGCGTTCTTCGGCGTGAAGCCGTCGCTGATCCTGAAGGGCGGCATGATCGCCGCCGCGGCGATGGGCGATCCCAACGCATCGATTCCGACACCCCAGCCCGTGCATGTCCGCCCGATGTTCGGCAGCCACGGCAAGGCGCTGCGCACGTCGGTCACGTTCGTGTCGCAGGCGTCGCTCGACAATGGATCGGTGGCGGCCCTTGGACTCGCGAAGCCGCTCGTCGCCGTGTCGAACACGCGCAACGTGGGGAAGAAGGACATGAAGCGCAACGATGCGCTGCCGTCGATCGAAGTCGACCCGGAGACCTACGCAGTCTTCGCCGACGGCAAGCTGCTGACGTGCGAGCCCGCGCGCGTGTTGCCGCTTGCGCAGCGCTACTTCCTGTTCTGAGTGCGCTCGATGCGAGGTGAATTCACTTGGCGCTGCTGATGCTTCGCGAGCGCGTCTCGGCAGGCGCTTCCGTCGATGGCGAACTGGCGCTGCCGTTCGAACTGCGGAGGCGAAGCCGGCTTTTGACCAGGCTCGTCGGTGGAACGCCCGTAGGGTTGATGCTGGAGCGCGGCGCGCCGCTGCGCGACGGCGAATGCCTGCGCGGCGACGACGGAAGGCTCTATCGCGTGCGCGCCGCCGACGAGTCGGTGATGGAGGCGCGCTGCGACAATCCGACCACGCTCGCCCGCATCGCCTACCATCTCGGCAACCGTCACGCCGCGCTGCAGATCGGCGAGGGCTTCGTCCGCTTCGCACAGGATGACGTGCTCGCGGCGATGGTGCGCGGGCTGGGCGCTGCCGTGACGGCGCTGCGCGCGCCCTTCGAGCCCGAGGCGGGTGCGTACGCTTCCGGCGCGCACACGCACGGCGCGGATGGGCACTACGCGCCGGTCATCCACGACCATCACGAGAACGCGCGATGAGCGCATTCGCGCCGGTTGCCGGTGTCCCGCCGATCGACGGCGGTGTGCTGCCGCTCGTGCGGCTGCTGCAGCTCGCGTCGCCCGCGCTGCCGATCGGCGCGTACAGCTATTCGCAGGGCCTCGAATGGATGATCGACAGCGGGGCGATTCCCGACGCCACGGCCGTGCAGCGCTGGATCGGTGACGTGCTCGAGTGCGTCGTCGCCGATGGCGAAGCGGCCGTGCTGGCGCGCCTCATCAATGCGTGCGAGCGTGACGATCGCCCGGCCTTCGCGCAGTGGAGCGCGTGGCATCGCGCGTCGCGCGAGTCGCGCGAGCTTCGCGCGGAGACCGAGCAGATGGGCGCGTCGCTGGTGAAGCTTGCGTCAGACCTCGGCATGCTCGACGACGCGAGTGTCGCGCTCGCGGCGAGCGTCGCGCCGATCACGCTGCCCGGAGCGTTCGCGCTCGCGTGCAACGCACTCGGCATTCGCGCCGACGCGGCACTGGCGGGCTACACGATGAGCTGGCTCGAAAACCAGGTGCTCGTCGCGATCAAGGTGCTGCCGCTGGGCCAGGTGGCCGGGCAGAAGATGCTGCTGGCGTTGTCTGCGCGCATTCCGGCGGTGGTCGCACGCGCGTCGACGATCGGTGACGACGACGTGGCCAGCTTCGCGCCGGGCGTGGCGCTCGCTTCCGCGCGGCACGAGGCGCAATACTCACGGCTCTTTCGTTCGTGATCACCGACATCAAATCGCCGTTGCGCGTCGGCGTCGGCGGCCCCGTCGGCTCCGGCAAGACGGCGCTCACCCTCGCACTCTGCCGCGCGCTGCGCGACCGTTACCAGCTCGCCGTGGTCACGAACGACATCTACACGGAGGAGGACGCGCAGTTCCTCGTCCGCCATGAGGCGCTTGCTTCCGACCGGATCATCGGTGTCGAAACGGGCGGCTGCCCGCACACGGCGATCCGCGAGGATGCGTCGATCAATCTCGAAGCGGTCGACCGGCTCGCGCGCCGTTTCGGCAACCTGGACCTTATCTTCGTCGAGAGCGGCGGCGACAATCTCGCCGCGACGTTCTCGCCGGAGCTCTCCGACCTCACGCTGTACGTGATCGACGTGGCCGCCGGCGACAAGATTCCGCGGAAGGGCGGGCCCGGCATCACGCGCTCGGACTTGCTCATCATCAACAAGATCGACCTCGCACCCTACGTCGGCGCATCGCTCGACGTCATGGATCGCGATGCGCGACGGATGCGCGGCGATGCGCCGTTCGTGTTCACGAACCTCAAGACCGGCACCGGCGTCGACGGCGTCATCGCGTTCATCGAGAAGCACGGCCTGCTGGATCGCGGGTAGGCGCGGCGACCCGGCATCCAAAGCGGTGCACGGCCTCGCTCCGCTGCACCGTTATCGTGCCGACCGGTCGGCGTCCGGTTCGGCGGACAAGCGTCCTTTTCCATACGAATCCGCGGTTTAGCTGCAGTGCGGCACGGTGGCACGCGCCGTGCAAAAGGTCGGTGCGGCGAAGCGCGTCTCAAGGCTTCGCGACGGTGTTCACCTGGCGCGTCAACCTTTTCGGAGTCCTTCATGCATCGACGATCAGTACTCAAGCAACTCGCGCTCACCACGGCGCTTGCGGCGCTTTGTGGCGTACCCGCCGCGCAGGCGGCCGACACGGTCAAGGTCGGCGTCCTCCATTCGTTGTCCGGAACGATGGCGATCAGCGAAACCGTGCTGAAGGACGTCGCCTTGATGACGTTCGACGAAATCAACGCGAGCGGCGGCGTCATGGGCAAGAAGATCGAAGCCGTCGTTGTCGATCCCGCGTCGAACTGGCCGCTGTTTGCCGAGAAGGCGCGCCAGCTGATCTCGCAGGACAAGGTGGCTGCGGTGTTCGGCTGCTGGACGTCGGTCTCGCGCAAGTCGGTGCTCCCCGTGTTCGAAGAGCTGAACGGCCTCTTGTTCTACCCGGTTCAGTACGAGGGTGAGGAGCTGTCGAAGAACGTGTTCTATACGGGAGCTGCACCCAACCAGCAGGCGATCCCGGCCGTCGAATACCTGATGAGCAAGGACGGTGGCGGCGCCAAGCGCTTCGTGCTGCTCGGCACCGACTACGTCTATCCGCGGACGACCAACAAGATCCTCCGCGCGTTCCTGCACTCGAAGGGCATCGACGACAAGGATATCGACGAGAAGTACACGCCGTTCGGACATTCGGATTACCAGACGATCGTTGCCGACATCAAGAAGTTCTCCGGTGGCGGAAAGACGGCGGTGATCTCGACCATCAACGGCGACTCGAACGTGCCGTTCTACAAGGAGCTCGGCAACCAGGGGCTGAAGGCGACCGACGTGCCCGTCGTCGCGTTCTCCGTCGGCGAAGAGGAACTGCGCGGCGTCGATACGAAGCCACTCGTCGGTCACCTGGCCGCGTGGAACTACTTCATGTCGGTCAAGAATCCCGAGAACGACGCGTTCAAGAAGAAGTGGGCCGCGTACGCCAAGGCGAAGAAGCTGCCCGGCGCCGACAAGCCGCTGACCAACGATCCGATGGAAGCGACGTACGTTGGCATCCACATGTGGAAGCAGGCGGTCGAGAAGGCGAAAAGCTTCGACACCGACAAGGTGATCGTCGCGATGGGTGGCCAGACGTTCAAGTCGCCCGACGGCTTCGTCATGACGATGGACTCGAAGAACCACCACCTGCACAAGCCGGTGATGATCGGCGAAGTAAAGGCCGACGGTCAGTTCAACGTCGTCTGGAAGACGTCGGCGCCAATCCGCGCGCAGCCGTGGAGCCCGTTCATTCCCGGCAACGAGAAGAAGAAGGATGGTCCTGACGCGATGTAGCAATGGCACCGGCCGCGCAGCCTCGCGAGAGCGCTGCGCGGCTCGTGTGCTGCGCGGTGCGTTCGCGTTCGCGTTCCTGCTGTGGTTCGGTACTGCGATCGCGATTGCGCCTGAAACGGTCCGCGATCTGGCCGGCGACGATGGCGACGCACGCGACAAGGCCATCGCCACGCTCGTGGCAAGTGGCGATCCGCGGGCGCTGCCGTTGCTCGAAGCCTGGCGTAACGGCAATGCGCGCCGCGATGCTTCCGGGCGCGTTCTGCTCGTCGATGGCGACGCCACCGTCGACGCGTCCACCGGCGCCGCTGTCGCGCCGGCCCCACCCGATCTCGACGAACTGACGCTCACCAATCGCGTGCGACGCGAGCTCGACAGCGCGATCAATGCGCTGCGGCTTTCGTCACCCGACGTTGGCGTGCGGCTCGCTGCCGCCAAGGCGCTGTCCGGCGAAGCGGACGGCGTCGCGCTGCCGGCGATCAAGGCCGCACTCGTGAAGGAAACCGATTCCGGCATTCGCGGGTCGCTGATGCTGACGAGCGCATCCATCGAGCTCGCGACCGGCGACAAGGACACGCGGCTTGCTGCCGTCCGCACGCTTGCCGAAAGCGATCACGAGGCGACGCGCACGCTGCTGCAGGGCCTGCTGGCCAAGCAAGGCGACAAGTTCGTCGAGCCCGACGACGGGATCCGCGCCGAGGCGGCAAAATCGTTGCGCGTCGTCGAGTCACGGCTTGCGCGCGGCGATGTCGTCGCCCGCGTGTTTTCCGGCCTCTCGCTCGGCTCCGTGCTGCTGCTCGCAGCCCTCGGACTCGCAATCACGTATGGGCTGATGGGCGTCATCAACATGGCGCATGGCGAGCTGATGATGATCGGCGCTTATGCGACGTACGTCGTCCAGGGTGTGTTTCGCACCTACGCGCCTGGCGCATTCGATTTCTATCTGGTGGTCGCCGTCCCGGTTGCGTTCGTTGTCAGCGGCGTCGTCGGCATGGCGCTCGAGCGCACGGTGATCCGCCATCTCTACGGCCGGCCGCTCGAGACGCTGCTCGCAACCTGGGGACTGTCGCTGATCCTGATCCAGGCCGTGCGCACCGTGTTCGGTGCGCAGAACGTCCAGGTCGAGAATCCGTCGTGGATGGCGGGCGGCGTCGAAGTGATGACCGGCATCGTGCTGCCATGGAGCCGGATTGTCATCGCGCTCTTCGCAGGTGCGGTGGTGCTCGCGATCTGGCTCGTGTTGACGCGCACGCGGCTCGGCCTCTTCGTGCGTTCCGTCACGCAGAACCGCTCGATGGCCGGGGCGCTCGGGGTGCCGACGGCGCGCGTCGACATGCTCGCCTTCGGGCTTGGCTCGGGACTGGCCGGACTCGCCGGCTGTGCGCTGTCGCAGATCGGCAACGTCGGTCCCGACCTCGGCCAGAGCTACATCGTCGATTCGTTCATGGTCGTCGTGCTGGGCGGCGTCGGCCAGCTCGCTGGAACGGTAACGGCCGCGCTGGGGCTCGGTATCGTCAACAAGTTCCTCGAGGCATGGTCCGGCGCGGTCCTCGCGAAGATCGCCGTGCTGGTGTTCATCATCCTGTTCATCCAAAAGCGTCCGCAGGGCCTGTTCGCGTTCAAGGGCCGGACGGTGGAAGCGTGACGCCGATGGACGCCGTGCGGTTCGACGATGCGCCCGCGCAGCGGTCGACGGTGAACGATGCCGCGCCGGGCAAGGCAGCGGCAGTCACCGTATCGGAGGCGGCCCCGAAGCCGCGGCGCATGCTGCTGGCGGAAGCCGTTGCGTCACTGCCGCGCACGGCTTTATACGGACTTGCCGCGTTCGTGCTGCTCGTCGTGTTTCCCGTCGGCAATCTGCTCATGCCGGCCGATAGCGCGCTGCACGTATCCGACTACGCCGTTACGCTCGGCGGCAAGATCATGTGCTACGCGATCGTCGCGCTCGCGATGGACCTGATCTGGGGCTACACGGGAATCCTGTCGCTGGGCCACGGTCTATTTTTCGCGCTCGGCGGCTACGCCATGGGCATGTACCTGATGCGCTCGATCGGTACCGAAGGGGTCTATCACAGCGAGCTGCCCGACTTCATGGTGTTTCTCGACTGGAAGGCGTATCCCTGGTATTGGCGCTACACCGAGCACTTCTGGTACGCGGCACTGCTTGTCGTGCTGGTGCCCGGCCTGCTCGCCTGCGTGTTCGGCTATTTCGCGTTTCGCTCGCGGATCAAGGGCGTCTATTTCTCGATCATCACGCAGGCGCTGACGTACGCCGCGATGCTGCTCTTCTTCCGCAACGACACCGGCTTCGGCGGCAACAACGGCTTCACCGACTTCAAGCGGATCCTCGGGTATCCGATCACCGCGCCTTCCACGCGGATCGTGTTGTTCTGCGTGACGGCGGTGACGCTGCTGGCCGGGATTGCCGTTTGCCGCGTGCTCGTTGCATCGAAGCTCGGGCGTGTGCTCACCGCTATCCGCGACGCCGAATCGCGCGTGATGTTCTCCGGCTACAACCCGGTGCACTTCAAGCTCTTCGTCTGGACGCTGTCGGCGATCATGTGCGGCATCGCCGGTGCGCTGTACGTGCCGCAGGTGGGTATCATCAATCCGGGCGAGATGTCGCCGGCGAACTCGATCGAGATTGCGATCTGGACGGCGGTGGGCGGACGCGGCACGCTGGTGGGTCCGGTGTTCGGTGCGGCAGCCGTCAATCTCGGCAAGAGCTGGTTTACGCAGGCGCTGCCCGAGTACTGGCTTTATGCGCTCGGGCTCGTGTTCGTCGTCGTCACGCTGTATTTACCGCGTGGCATCGCCGGATTGTGGGCGCGGCGATGAGCGGATCGATGTCGTTGCAGACCGGTGCCGGCGGCGATATCCGCTCCGGGGCCACCGACGGCCGGCCGCTGACGCCCGGCGTCGACACGTCGCACCGAGCGATTCTCTATCTCGACTCGGTCAGCGTCAGCTTCGAAGGCTTTCGCGCGCTGAACAAGCTGTCGCTGACCGTCGACGACGGCGAGTTGCGCTGCGTGATAGGCCCCAACGGCGCCGGCAAGACGACGATGATGGACGTCATCACCGGCAAGACGCGGCCCGACGAGGGCACGGCGTTCTTCGGCCAGACGATCGATCTCACGCGCCTGAACGAGCCGGAAATCGCGCACGCCGGCATTGGGCGCAAGTTCCAGAAGCCGACCGTGTTCGAGCAGCACACCGTGTTCGAAAACCTCGAGCTCGCGATGAAAGCCGACAAGCGCGTCCGCCCCACGCTGTTTGCGCGACTCAACTCATCGGAACGCGACCGGATCCTGCGTACGCTCGAGCTGATCCACCTGGTGCCGGATGCCAAACGTCCCGCCGGGTTGCTGTCGCACGGCCAGAAGCAGTGGCTCGAAATCGGCATGCTGCTGATGCAGGAGCCGCGCTTGTTGCTGCTCGACGAGCCCGTTGCGGGCATGACCGATGAAGAAACGATGCGCAGTGCGGAGCTTTTTTTGGCACTCGCCGGCGAGTACACGCTCGTCGTCGTCGAGCACGACATGGATTTCGTCGCGAAGATCGCCGATCGCGTGACCGTGCTGCACGAAGGCCGCGTGCTTGCCGAAGGCTCGATGCACCAGGTGCAGCAGCACGAGCAGGTCATCGAAGTGTTCCTCGGGCGCTGAACGCACGTCGAGCCCGTCCATGCGCCCACTTTCCGACGCCGCGTCAAGCCGATGCTGACGATCCGCAACGTCAACCAGTACTACAGCGGCAGCCACATCCTTCGCGATGTGAGCTTCGAGGTGCCCACCGGCCAGTGCACGGCGCTGCTCGGCCGCAACGGCGTTGGCAAGACGACGCTGCTGAAATGCATCATCGGGCTGTTGCCGATCAAGTCAGGCACGATAGAGTTCGACGGCCGGTCGATCGCGGGCCTGCCGCCGTACGCGCGCGCGAAGCTCGGCCTCGCATACGTTCCGCAGGGACGCGAGATCTTTCCGCGGCTCACCGTCGCCGAGAACCTCGAGATGGGACTCGCGACTCAGAAGCGCCGCACCGATGTGCCGAGCTTCGTTTTCGAGATGTTTCCGGTGCTGAAGGCGATGCTGTCGCGGCGGGGCGGCGACCTGTCCGGCGGACAGCAGCAGCAACTCGCGATCGCCCGCGCGCTGGCGATGCGCCCCAAGGTGCTGATCCTAGACGAGCCCACCGAAGGCATCCAGCCGTCGATCATCAAAGAAATCGGGCGCGCGATCGAGGCACTCACGGCGGGCGGTGAGATGGCGATCCTGCTCGTCGAGCAATACTACGATTTCGCGAAGGCGCTTGCCGACCGCTATGTCGTGATGTCGCGCGGCGAGGTCGTCGCGAAGGGCGAGGCCGTGGCGATGGATGCCGACAACGTCAGGGGCCTGCTGACCGTTTGAGCGTGCGCCCGCAGTGGGCTTGCGAACGATTCGATACCGATCGCGGCATCGCCGCTAGCCGCGTTCGATGAAGAATGCCGGAAAGCGCGTCTGCAGCGCCGCGCGCGCAACCCGCAGCATTCGCGGCGACGCGAACAACCCGAACAGCGTGGACCCTGACCCGCTCATCAGCGCACCGTCCGCGCCGAATGCGAGCAGGCTCTGCCTGATGTCCTTCAGCACCGGATGCGCGCGGTCGGCGACGATCGCGAAGTCGTTGTAGAGCGCCGCGGCGACCGCCTGGGCATCGTTGGCCGCGATCGCCCGGAGCATCCGCCGCGAGCGGTCGACGCGCGCCGCGGCGTCCATGAACCACAGTTCGTGCCGCAACGCGGCATACGCGTCCTTTGTCGGGATTGCGATACGCGGATTGACGATCAGCACATGCAATCGCGGCAGCGCGACGATTTCGCGGACGCGCTCGCCCATGCCACGAACGAAACTCCCCCTGGTGCGACAGAGGAACACCGGCACGTCCTTGCCGATGCCGGCGCCGATGTCCGCGAGCACGCGGGGCGTAACGCGCTGTTCGAAATGGTGGTTGAGCGCGAGCAGCACGGCGGCGGCATCCGAGCTTCCGCCGCCGAGGCCGGCCGCGACCGGGATGTTCTTCGCAATGTCGATCGCGACACGCGCCGTCTCGCCGGCGTGAGCGAGGTAGCGCGATGCCGCGCGATGGCAGATGTTCGTCTCGTCGGTGGGAATGTCCGGCGAGTTCGTGCGGATGCGCACGTTCGTCCGGCCCGTGGCAACTTCGACGCGCACGGTGTCGGCGAGATGCGATAGCAGCAACACGACCGAGCGGATGTCGTGATAGCCGTCGGGCCGGCGCCGGACCACTTCCAGCGTCAGGTTGACCTTCGCGGGTGCCTTCAGCGTCAACACGAGTTGCCTCGCCCGTCGAGACCTCGGCCTCCTTGGTCCATCTGTGCTACTCGCCCCGTTTGCGCGTCGGCCTGCGTCGCTCGCGCGCCGACGGGCCCTCCGGGCCTTGGCTCGGCACTGCCTCGCCCGTCGCGCTCGCGACCACGGCCTCCTTGGTCCATCTGTGCTACTCGCCCCGTTTGCGCGTCGGCCTGCGTCGCTCGCGCGCCGACGGGCCCTCCGGGCCTTGGCTCGGCACTGCCTCGCCCGTCGCGCTCGCGACCAGACTGACAATCGCGAACGCCTGGATGCCTTCGCCGCGGCCGAATGCCGTCAGGTCTTCGCCGGTCGACGCGTTTACGCCGACGGCGCCCGGCGCGATGCCGAGCAGCGAGGCCACCGTCGCTTTGATTGCGTCGCGCAGCGGCTCGATCTTCGGTGCTTGCGCCTCGATCGTCAGCCCCACGTTGTTCACCGCATAGCCGGCGCGCGCGACGTTGGCCCGCGCAACCTTCACATATTCGCGGCTGTCGTTGATCCCGTTGCGGCTCATGTCGTCGGCGTAACGTGAAAACGCGTCGTCACCGATCGCCTGCTCGAGCGCTCGGCACAGCGCGTGCAGCACGACGTCGGCATCCGAATTGCCATCGAGCCCGCGTGCGCCGGGCACGATCACGCCGCCGAGCACGAGCGGACGCCCGGCGTCGTTCGAAAAGCGGTGGGAATCCTGGCCGAGGCCGACGCGGAACATCGGGGTCATTGACCGCACCGCGGCCGCGAAGGAGGTCGCTCACCACGTCGCGTGGTTGCAATCCCCGCGGGCCGATCGCCGGAAGGTGAAATAATCACGCTTTTCCGCGGGCACGTGCCGGCACGCCGGACGTCTGGCGGTAACCCAGGATGATCGATCGATTGCAATATCCGCTGCTTGAAACGCTCGACGAGCCGGCCGCGCTGCGCAAGCTGTCGCGGCGCGCCTTGCCGCAGCTCGCGACCGAGTTGCGGGCATTCATGCTCGCGTCGGTGGCAAAGACGGGCGGCCATCTGTCGTCCAACCTCGGCACGGTCGAGCTGACCGTTGCACTGCATTACGTATTCGACACGCCGCGCGACCGCCTCGTGTTCGACGTCGGCCACCAGACGTATGCGCACAAGATCCTGACCGGACGCCGCGAAGCGATGAGCCGCCTGCGGATGGCCGGCGGTCCCTCCGGATTTCCGCGCCGGACCGAAAGCGAATACGACACGTTCGGCACCGCGCATTCGTCGACGTCGATTTCGGCTGCGCTCGGCATGGCGGTCGCGGCGCAGCGCAAGGGCGAAGGGCGGCGGATCGTCGCGGTGATTGGCGACGGCGCGATGACGGCAGGCATGGCATTCGAAGCGTTGAACAACGCCGGCGCCGTGAAGGCCGACCTGCTCGTAATCCTGAACGACAACGACATGTCGATTTCGGAGCCCGTAGGTGCGCTCAACAATCATCTCGCGCGCCTCTTGTCGAGCCGGATGTACGACAACGTGCGGCGCGGCGGCAAGGAGGTGCTGTCCCTGCTGCCGCCGGTGCGGCAATTCGCCAAACGCTTCGAGTCGCATACCAAGGGGATGGTCCTGCCGGGAACGATGTTCGAGGAGCTCGGTTTCAACTACATCGGTCCGATCGATGGTCATGACCTCGACACGCTCGTTGCGACGCTCGAAAACGTCAAGGCGCTCAAAGGCCCGCAATTCCTGCATGTGATCACCCGCAAGGGTCACGGTTACGCGCGGGCGGAGGCCGATCCGATCCTCTACCACGGCGTCACGCGATTCGACCCGTCGGTCGGCATAGTACCGAAAGCCGCCGGCAAGCCGACGTACACGCAGATCTTCGGCGATTGGGTATGCGACATGGCCGACCGCGATCCGCGGCTCGTATGCATCACGCCGGCAATGCGCGAAGGGTCGGGTCTCGTGCGGTTCTCGAAGGAGCATCCGGACCGTTATTTCGACGTCGGCATCGCCGAGCAGCATGCTGTCACGTTCGCCGGCGGCCTGGCCTGCGAGGGCATGAAGCCGGTCGTGGCGATCTATTCGACGTTCCTGCAGCGCGGCTACGACCAGCTCGTCCACGACGTCGCGCTGCAGAACCTGCCGGTGCTGTTCGCGATCGACCGCGCCGGCGTCGTCGGTGCCGACGGTGCGACGCATGTCGGCGCATTCGACATTTCGTTCATGCGCTGCCTGCCGAACATGGTCGTCATGACGCCTGCCGACGAGAACGAGTGCCGGCAGATGCTCTACACCGGGTTCACGCTCGACGGTCCAGTCGCCGTTCGCTATCCGCGAGGCAGTGGACCGGGCGTGCCGGTCGTCGCGGCGATGACGGCGCTGCCCGTCGGGCGGGCGGAGGTCCGGCGGGAGTCGGCGCGGCGTCATCATCGAATTGCGATCCTCGCGTTCGGCAGCATGCTGCAACCGGCGCTCACCGCCGGCGAGGCGCTCGACGCGACGGTGGTCAACATGCGGTTCGTCAAGCCGCTCGACGTCGACCTGCTCGTGCGGCTCGCGTCGCAGCATTCCGCGTTCATCACTGTCGAAGAGAACGTCGTCGCCGGAGGTGCGGGCAGTGCGGTATCCGAGGCGCTGATCGCCGCCGGCACCACGGTGCCCATCCTGCATCTCGGCCTGCCGGACCGCTTTCCGGACCACGGCGATCCCGCGGAGATCCTGCGCGAGTGCGGCCTCGACGGCGACGGAATCGCGGCGGCGATCCAGCGGCGTTTCGGTGCGCCGCAACTCAACACGGTGTCGAAACCGGCCGCCTGACGCCCGCTGCGCGGATGAGTGCGTCTACGACGGCAACATCGCCAGGATCGCGGACGCGAGGGCCAGATCGTCGGGGAACGTTACTTTCACGTTGAACGCGTTGCCGACGACGGCGCGCGGTTTCAGGCCCAGCCGCTCCACGGCCTGCGCTTCATCGGTGAAGCCGTCGAGCCCCGGCAGCGCGAACGCGCGCCGCAGCACGCCGAAGCGAAACATCTGCGGCGTCTGCGCGCGCCAGAGACCTTCGCGCGGCTCCGTCCGCACGACGCGCGAGTCGTCGTCGACACGTTTCAGTGTGTCCGTGACCGGCAATGCGAGGAAGCCGCCGACGTCGTCGTTCGCGAGCTCGCGCTGCAATCGCAACGAGCTGTCCGCGTCGACGCACGGCCGCGCGGCATCGTGCACCACGATCCAGTCGTCATCGACACCGGCCATTCGCGATAGCGCGTTGTGAACGGACGCGCCGCGAGTCCTGCCGCCGCAACGAAGGACGATCACGTTCGAAGTCACGGTGATCATCGCCTCGAACAGTTCGTCGTCGGGTGCCAGCACGACGTACAGCTGAGCGAGCGGGAACTGCGCCTGCAGCCGATCCAGTGCGTGCTGCAGCAGCGGCTTTCCGTGCAGCATCAGGTACTGCTTCGGCAATTCGCCGCCGAAACGCGACCCGCTTCCGGCCGCGGGGACGAGGGCGTAGTGGGCCACAGGCTTGCGTCGCGATCGAGCGCGGGTGGTCGGCGTGATGGTCCGGCCGGGTCGCGTTACATCCCGCCCAGAGCATGAATCTCCATGATCTCGATGGCGTCATCGATCACAGCGGCGGGTGCGAGATACGTCACCAGAAACCTCTTCATGCCAGGGCTCCTTGAAAATGAAGCAGCGCAGAATCTCAGGTCGCTGCCGGGTGTTGCATGCAATGGGGTGGGCCCGGCTGGAATCGAACCAGCGACCAAGCGATTATGAGTCGCCTGCTCTAACCGACTGAGCTACGGGCCCTTGCATCGACGATCGGGGTGTGCACGGCAGTCCTGGTCGCAAGGTCGCGCGAGCGATCCGCCATTCGAGTCGGTCGCGATAAACGGCAGGCTTTTCCGCGCGCCATTATAGTGCGCGTCGTCGCAGCGTCCGGGCCGGCGGGTCCGATCGCGATCTTTGGCTCGAACGCGAGTGACCGTCGTGAATTCGACTACCATTCGCTGCGTATCCCGCCCGCACGTCGCATCGTCCGATAACACGCGCCGACCTTGTACCACTACCTTCGTCCGTTGTTGAAGCCCGCGTCTGTTGCGCTCGTGGGTGCGTCGGAGCGGCTCGGTTCGGTCGGGCGCACCGTGTACGAGAACATGTTGGTCGGTGGCTACCAGGGACCGCTCTACGCCGTGAATCCCGGCCATCGCACAGTGCTCGGACGCCCGAGCTTTGCGTCGCTCGCGGCCATCAAGGCGCCGGTCGACCTTGCGATCATTGCGACGCCTCAGGAAACGGTCGCGGACGTGCTCGCGACGGCTGCCGCAGCGAGTGTGAAGGTTGCCGTCGTGATGACAGCGCCGCCGGCGATTCACACGGCGGCGTCGCGCGCCTGGTGTCGCGACGTCGCGCGCGCCGCGAAAGGCAGCCGTGTGCGCGTCGTCGGTCCTGGCGCGCTCGGCGTCATCCGTCCGGACATTGGGCTCAATGCAACCTATTGCGTGCCATCGGCGATTCCGGGCCGGCTGGCGCTGATCGCGCAATCGGGCGCCGTCGCGACGGCGGTCCTCGACTTCGCGACGCCGCTTGGAATCGGCTTCTCGACGGTGATCTCGCTCGGTGGCGGAGTCGACGTCGCCTTCGGCGAATTGCTCGACCTGGTGCTCATCGATCCGCTGACCGATGGAATCCTGCTCTATGTCGAGGATGTCGGTGAGGCTCGCAGTTTCGTGTCGGCACTGCGAGCAGCAGCGCGCACCAAGCCGGTGGTCGTGCTGAAATCCGGTCGGTCGATGGACCCGTCGGCCGAGATTGCGCCGGATGTCGTGTTCGACGCCGCGTTGCGCCGCTCGGGTACCGTACGCGTGTCGACGTACACGCAACTGTTTGCCGCGGCAAGGATTCTTGCGCGCGGGCGAATTCCGCAGGGAAACCGGATTGCGATCGTGTCGAACGGACGCGGTCCCGGCATTCTGGCCGCCGATGCGGCCGCGGATCGCGGACTTCGCCTCGGGACGCTGACCCGCGATACGGTGAAGAAGCTCGACGCGCTGCTGCATGAGGATCCGTCGCGTGTCGACCTGATCGACGTCGGCGGCGGCGCGCCGCCCGCTCGACTGGCCGACGCGGTAAAGCTTGCGCTCGACGATCCAAACGTCGACGCCGTCGTTGCGCTGCACGTGCCGCGCCCCGGCACTCCGCCGCTCGCATCGGCCGAGGCGCTCGCGACGGTATCGAAGGACTCGGGCAAGCCCGTGCTCGCGGCGTGGATGGGCGCCGTCGATCGCCAGGAGGTTCACGCGGCGCTCGAAGCCGGCAGTGTCTCGAACTTCTTCACACCCGAGAACGCCGTCGACGCGCTGTCGTTCCTCGTTGCGTATCGCAACAACCAAGGCTGGTTGCTCGAAGTGCCGCCACCGCAGCCCGAACCGGAGCCGCTCGACCTGGCGCCGCTCGAAATGCTGCGGCAGGGATTGGTCGATTCCGGCCGAACGCAGTTGACGGCGGGCGAGATCGGCGGCGTGCTCGGCGCGTTTGGCATCACCCGGTCCGCCGTGTTCGATCGGCTTGCGACCGCGGAAGAGCGCGCGCGCACGTGGCGCTATCCGCTGCTCTTGGAACTCGACGCGACGGATACGACGGGCGCGAGGCGTGTCGTCCGCATGCGGCGGTCGCTATCGAAGGCGTGGACGGAGCTGCAGCAGATCGGCAAACGACGCCCGCCGCCGCACTGGACCGGCGCATTCGTGCTGCGGGAAGGCCCGCGCGACGCCAACGCGCCGGGACTCGCCGTGGGCGTGTCGACCGATCGCAGCTTCGGTCCGGTGATCTGGATCCAGCGCGGCTCCGAATCGCATTCGCTTGTCCGTCGACGCGTGGTGATGCTGCCGCCGCTGAATGCGCGGCTCGCATCCGACGCGATTGCCAGTGCGCTCGCCGACGTCGACGCCGAGCCACCCGACGCTGCGATCGTCGGCGCGCTCGTCGAACTGATGACGAAGTTGTCGGCACTCGTTTGCGCGCTGCCGTGGGTCACGCACGTCGTGCTCGATTCGGTGCTGGTCGACAGCGGGCGCGCATTCGTCGTCGGTGCCCGCATGGACGCGGTGGCGAGCCGCAGGCTGCTGCGCGGCTATCCGCACATGGCGATCCATCCGTATCCGGTGGAGCTGATCGGCGACGTGCCATTGCGCGACGGCACCGTGCTGCACGTTCGCCCGATCCGGCCCGAGGATGCCGACATGGAGCGATCGTTCGTCAACGGCCTGTCGGAGCAGACGCGCTACTACCGGTTTTTCTATCGACTTTCAGAGCTCACGCCTGCGATGCTCGCGCGCTTCACGCAGGTCGACTACGACCGCGAGCTCGCTCTCGTGGCGATCGCAGCGACCGACGAGGGCGGTTCGCAGGCCTTCGTCGGCGTCGCGCGCTACATCGCGAATCCCGATCGGCTCAGCGCGGAATTCGCCGTCGTCGTCGGTGATGCATGGCAACGGCGCGGCGTCGCCCGCGTGCTGATGCGCGGACTGATCGTATGCGCCAAGCGGCGCGGCCTCGAGCGGCTCGAAGGCACGGTGCTCCGCGAGAACGAAAGGATGCAGGCGTTCGTGCGCTCGCTCGGGTTCACCATTGCCGACGACCCGGAGGACGCCACGCAGGTGATCGCGACGTTGCCGCTGGCCTGACGCCGGTTGCGCGTCCGGTCTTCTCGAGGCTAAAAAAAGCCCCGCGATCGGCGGGGCTTTTTTCGTCATTGTCTGCGTCCCTACTCTCGCCCTTGTTGGGCGTTCGAAGTGAAGCGCGTCGTCGGCGTGTCGGGCTCACTCGCTCGCAAGCGGTCGGGCGCTGCGCGCCTTGGCCTTCGGCCCCGCTTGCTCACTCGCCTTCCAGGAAGCTGCGCAGCTTCTCGGAACGCGACGGATGCCGCAGCTTGCGCAGCGCCTTCGCCTCGATCTGCCGGATCCGCTCGCGGGTCACGTCGAACTGCTTGCCCACTTCCTCGAGCGTGTGGTCGGTGTTCATCTCGATGCCGAAGCGCATCCGCAGCACTTTCGCTTCGCGCGGCGTCAGCGTGTCCAGGATGTCCTTGCACACGTCGCGCAAACTCGCGTTGACCGCGGCGTCGGAAGGCGCCACCGTCGACTGGTCCTCGATGAAATCGCCGAGATGCGAGTCGTCGTCGTCGCCGATCGGTGTCTCCATCGAGATCGGCTCCTTGCTGATCTTCAGGATCTTGCGGATCTTCTCCTCGGGCATCTCCATCTTGACGGCGAGCGTCGCGGGATCGGGTTCCTGCCCCGTCTCCTGCAGGATCTGCCGCGAGATCCGGTTCATCTTGTTGATCGTCTCGATCATGTGTACCGGGATACGGATCGTCCGCGCCTGGTCGGCGATCGAACGCGTGATCGCCTGGCGGATCCACCACGTCGCGTACGTCGAGAACTTGTAGCCGCGCCGATATTCGAACTTGTCGACGGCCTTCATCAGGCCGATGTTGCCTTCCTGGATCAGGTCGAGGAACTGCAGGCCGCGGTTCGTGTATTTCTTGGCGATCGAGATCACGAGGCGCAGGTTGGCCTCGGTCATCTCGCGCTTCGCCTTGCGCGCCTTCGCCTCGCCCGTCGACATCTGCTTGTTGATCTCCTTCAGGTCCTTCAAGGGGATCATCACGCGCGTCTGCAGGTCGAGGAGCTTCTGTTGCTGCTCGACGATCGCCTGCCGGTACTTGCCGAGCTGCTCGCTGAAGTTGTGATGGCCGGATACTTCGCGGTCGATCCAGCGCAGCGACGTCTCGTTGGTCGGGAACGCCTTGATGAAATCCGGGCGCGGCATGCCGCCCTTGTTCACCACGAGGTCCTGGATCTTGCGCTCGTGCTGGCGAATGTTGTCGACCTCGGTGCGCACGGAGTCGCACAGCTTCTCCACCATTCGCGCCGAGAAGCGGATCTGCATCAGCTCGCCGGAGATCTTCTTCTGCAGGTCGAGATATTTCGGCGCCTTGTGGCCCTCTTTCTGCAGCACGGCGAGCATTCGCGTGAAATGCTTGCGGATCGTGCCGAAGCGCTCCAGCGCCGCAACCTTCAGGCGCTCCAGGTTCTCGCTCTCGATGACGCCCGGGTCGGTCTCGTCTTCCTCGTCCTCGATCTCGTCGGTCTCGTCCTCGATCTGCGTCAGCTGCTCGTTGAAGTCGAGCAGGCCGTCGACGACATCGTCGATCTTGAGCTCGTCCTTGCCGATCTTGTCGGCGAGATCGAGGATCTGCGTGACCGTCATCGGGCATGCGGAAATCGCGAGGATCATGTGCTTCAGACCCTCCTCGATCCGCTTGGCGATCTCGATTTCACCCTCGCGCGTCAAGAGCTCGACCGAGCCCATTTCGCGCATGTACATCCGAACCGGGTCGGTGGTGCGGCCGAATTCGGAGTCGAGCGTTGATGCAGCGGCTTCGGCCTCTTCCTCGACGTCCTCGGCGGGCACCGTCGCGGGCGCCTCGGACATCAGCAGCGTTTCGGCGTCGGGGGCCTCGTCGTACACCTGGATCCCCATGTCGCCGATCATCGAGATGATGCCTTCGATCTGTTCGGCGTCGAGGATGTCGTCGGGCAGGTGGTCGTTGATCTCGGCGTACGTCAGGTAGCCGCGCTCCTTGCCGAGCACGATCAGCGTCTTCAGCCGGCGCTTGCGCGCTTCGACGTCGGCGGGCGTCAACTCGCGCGGCGCAACCTCGGCGTGCTTGCCGTTGCGGCCCTTCTTGTGCGCAGCGTCCTCGGCGCGCTTGCCGGCGATGCGCGCAGCGATCTCGCCCGGCGACGGCTTGCGCCCCGCCGGCGTCTTCGCAGCTGCGGCGCCCGCGGCATTCGACTTGCCGTTCGACTTGTCGGCGACGGCGGCCAGCTTGTCGTGCTTGACGTCATGCTTGACTACGGACTTGTCGAGCTTGGGCTTGGCTTTATCCGGCTTTGCGACAGGCGCGGCCTTCACGGGCGTCTTGGCGACGACTTTCGTCTTGGCCGACGACTTGGGCGTGGGCTTGGGCTTTGGCGCGGGTCGCGCAGTCTTGCCCGCCGCATGGGTGCGCGCGGCAGGCCTTTTCGCGGGCGCCGGCCGCTTGGCGGGAGCGTGCTTCGCTGCTGCGGCGTGCTTCCTTGCGGCGGACGTCTTCTTCGCCGGCGTTTTCTTGGCGGCCGGCTTCCGGGCGGCGGATTTGCCTTTGCCCGCGGTGGGCGTCTTGCGGGCAGGCTTCGCGTGCTTCTTGACCATGATCATCCTTGTTCGGTACGGCGCCGCCGGGTTGGCACACGGGCGGTGCGCCGTTCCGTCTCTCGAAGGCCGCGCCGTTTCAACACAATGGGGGCGGCGCGAAAAACCTCAAATTATAGCGTGACAACGGCGCTTCGTCCCCGCCATTCGTCTTTGGGGACAGCGGCGCCCTTCACGACGGCGCATCGCCATCGCGACGCACGCCCCGCGCGGTTGCGATCAGACCCCGCGTCAGCGCGTCGCGCTCGTCGGCCGTCAGAGCCTCGAGCGGCTGGCGCAGCAGGGACTGCAGCGCGCGCTGGTCGTCGGCGTGACGCCACCGGGCGGCAGCGGCGAGTACCTGCGTCTCGACCTGTTCGGGCGCAAGTTCCTGGTCCGCCGCCGACGCCAGAATCTCGCCCAGAACGGCCGCATGCTCGGTCTCGGCGAAGTATTGGACGACGCTCGCCGTCGTCGGATCCGCCGGCGCGTTGACGCAGTAGTCGAGAAGCGCCGCCCACGCTGCGGGCTCCGGACCGCGCTCGTCGGACCGCGGCAATGCGTGGCGCCTCGCGAGCGACGGTTCGAGCAGCACGCCCTGCAGCATCGCCCGCAACAGCGACGGCGGTCGCCGGGCGGGTCCGCGCGCCGTGGCTACGGATCGTGCCGCACGGGGCGCATTGGCTTCGTCGACGGCCGAAGATCCCAGCAGCATCTGAAGTTGGTCCGTGGGCAATCCGGCAAGTTCAGCGACCTGCGCTCGGACCAGGGCGCGCAAGACCGGCGCAGTGATCTGGCTCGCGTACGGCCGCACGGCGGCGACCAGCGCGGCCCGCCCTTCGGCCGTGTGGGGCGGATGCTGGGCGGCAAGCTCCGACAGCAGATACTCGGACAGCGGTGTTGCGCCGTCGATCGCCCGCTCCAGCGCGGCCTTGCCGTGCCCGCGCACGAAATCGTCCGGGTCGTCGCCGTCGGGCAGGAACAGGAAACGCGCCTCCTTCCCGTCGGACAGCACCGGCAGCGTGTTCTCGAGGGCCCGCCAGGCGGCCTTGCGCCCGGCGTTGTCGCCGTCGAAGCAGAAGACGACGAGGTCGGCCAGCCGAAACAGCTTCTGCGCGTGAACGGGCGTGGTGGACGTTCCGAGTGTCGCTACCGCGTACTCGATGCCGTGCTGGGCGAGGGCTACGACATCCATATAACCCTCGACGACCAGAACCCGGCCAGCGTCGCGAATGGCATTTCGTGCAAGATAGAGGCCGTAGAGCTCTCTTCCCTTCGAGAAGACTGCTGTTTCAGGTGAATTAAGGTATTTTGGCTCCCCGGAGTCGAGGACCCGGCCGCCAAAGCCGATGACCCTGCCCCGCGTATCGTGAATCGGAAACATCACGCGATCGCGGAACCGGTCGTAGCGCTTGCCCCCTTCCCCGGCGATCACCAGTCCCGCCGCGTCGAGTTGCGGGCTCGCATAATCCGGAAACGCCGCGGCAAGGTTCTGCCAGCCATCCGGCGCATACCCGATGCCGAAGTGAGCCGCCACTGCGCCGGTGAGGCCCCGCCGCTTGAGGTAGGCGATCGCGGCCGGCGCTTCCTTCAGCCGGGCGCGGTAGAACTTTGCCGACTCCAGCAGCGTTTCCGTCAGGTCGACCGTTTCGGCGCGCCGCTCGCGTTCGCCGGCCGACTCGACGTGCGGCACGGTGACACCCGCCTCGCGAGCCAGCGCCTCGACGGCTTCGGGAAACGACTTGCCGTCGTGCTCGATGAGGAACCCGATGGCCGTGCCGTGCGCGCCACAGCCGAAGCAGTGGTAGAACTGCTTCGTCGGGCTGACGGTGAACGACGGCGTCTTCTCGCTGTGGAACGGACAGCACGCCTGGTAGTTGGCGCCCGCCTTCTTGAGCGGCACGCTGCGATCGATGACGTCGACGATGTCGACACGCGCGAGCAGCGTCTGGATGAAGTCGGTGGGGATCATCGCGTGCGCAAATGCCGACTCGCTGGGCGACCGGACGAGGCCCGACCGACGATGAGAACACCGGTGCCCGGGCCAGGGCACCGCGCGACCGGCTTTGGCGCCGGCCGCGGGCGCTCCCACACGGCAGGGAAACGCCCCAGTATAAAACGGCCTGCCGCGCCGCGCGCGCCTTTCCGACCGGTGCGTGAAGTCAGATCCGCGCCTTGACCTTGGCAGACACGGCGGCCATGTCGGCGCGGCCGGCGAGCCTGGGCTTGAGCCCTGCCATCACCTTGCCGATCAGCGCCGGACCGGCCGCCCCTGCAGCCCGCGCCGCCGCCATCTCGGCGTCGATTGCCGCGTCGATCTCGGCATCCGTCAATTGCGAAGGAAGGTACGACTGCAGGATCACAAGTTCGGCGCGCTCCGCATCGGCGAGGTCGGCGCGATTGCCGGCATCGAACTGCGTGATGGAGTCCTTACGCTGCTTCACCATTTTGTCGATGACGGCGACGATGTCGGCGTCCGCCAGCGTCTTCCGCTCGTCGACCTCGCGCTGCTTGATCGCGGCGAGCAGCAGGCGGATCGTCGACAGGCGCGCCGTCGCTTTCGCCCGCATCGCGTCCTTCATGTCGGCGGTGATGCGGTCCTTCAGGTGAGTCGTCGAGTCGTTCATCGCGTTCCAATGCAAAAGGGGCGAATCGCTTCGCCCCTGTAGCGGAATCCGGCAGGCGCCGGACCGTGCAACCGTCAGTAGAGCTTCGGGGGCAGCTGCTGGCTGCGCAGGCGCTTGTAGTGGCGCTTGACCGCGGCCGCCTTCTTGCGCTTGCGCTCGGACGTGGGCTTTTCGTAGAACTCGCGCGCCCGCAGCTCGGTGAGCAGGCCGGTCTTCTCAATCGTGCGCTTGAAGCGGCGCAGTGCGGCCTCGAAAGGCTCGTTCTCCCGAACGCGAACGCTGGTCATGTCTCGATGCTACCTTTCGTGAAGGCTCGATGGGGGTCGACGGCAATCGGTAAGTATAGCAGTCGTTCCGAGGCGTAGGCAAGCGCCCGGGTATAGTGCGGCGATGCGCGTACTGGGCATCGAGACGTCCTGCGACGAGACCGGGGTGGCGCTCTACGAGACCGGGCGCGGCCTGGTCGCCGATGCGCTGCATTCGCAGGTGGCGATGCATCGGGCGTTCGGTGGCGTGGTGCCCGAGCTTGCGTCGCGCGACCACGTCGAGCGCGTGCTGCCGCTGTTGCGCCAGGTACTCGACGACGCGGGCATCGGCATCGCCGACATCGATGCCATCGCCTACACGCAGGGTCCGGGGCTGGCGGGCGCGCTGCTCGTTGGCGCGAGCATCGCGAACGCACTCGGGTTTGCGCTCGGCAAGCCCGTGATCGGCGTCCATCACCTCGAAGGCCATCTGCTGTCCCCCATGCTCGGATCGCCGGCGCCGTCGTTCCCGTTTGTGGCGTTGCTCGTGTCCGGCGGCCACACGCAGTTCTTCGAGGTGGCGGCGGTGGGGCGCTATCGGCTGCTCGGCGATACGCTCGACGACGCTGCCGGCGAGGCGTTCGACAAGACGGCACACCTGCTCGGTCTGCCGTATCCGGGCGGGCCGGCGCTCGCAGCACTTGCTGAAGCGGGGAGGCCGGGTGCCGTCGTGCTGCCGCGGCCGATGCTCGACTCCGGCAATCTCGACGTCTCGTTTTCGGGCCTCAAGACGGCCGTTGCGCTGAAGGCTCGCGCCGCCGCCGGCGACGGCGGCGATCCGGCAAAGCTTTCCGACGCCAGCAAGGCCGACATCGCACACGCCTTCCAGGCGGCCGTCGTCGACGTGCTGGTTGCGAAATCGATCCAGGCACTGGGCGAGACCGGGCTGTCGACACTGGTGCTGGCGGGGGGCGTGGGTGCGAATCGCGAATTGCGCGCACGGTTGGTCGATGCGGTCGAGCGGCGCGGTGGTCGCGTGTTCTTTCCGGAGCCGAAATACTGCACGGACAACGGCGCGATGATCGCGATGGCGGGCGCGCTGCGCATCGCGTCCGCGTCGACCGACCTTTCGTTCTCGGTGCGTCCGCGCTGGCCGCTGCAGTAGCGGCGCGCACTCATTGACCGATCGGGCGCTCGCGTCCTGACAGCAACTGGCGGATGTTGACGCGGTGGCGCCAGAACAGCAGCAATGCGATGACGACGCTCGCCCACGCGTAGGCACCGGGTCCCATCGCGTAGAGCATGCCGAGCGGCAACAGCACGGCGGTCGTGAGTGCTGCAAGCGAGCTGATCTTGAAACCGAACGCCATCGTCACCCAGATCACCGTAAGCACGAGGCCGAGCGGCCAGTGCAGTGCGAACACGATGCCGGCCGCCGTGGCCACGCCCTTGCCGCCGGCAAAGCGATGGAACACGGGGTACACGTGGCCGACGAACGCGGCGAGCGCGGCCGCCGCGACCGTCCAGTCCGCCGCACCGGCGAGCGGCGCCAGATGGATCGCGGCGAACACGGCGACGAACCCCTTCAGCCCGTCGCCAAGCATCGTCAGCAGGGCCGCAAGCTTGTTGCCGGTGCGCAGCACGTTCGTCGCACCGGGGTTCTTCGATCCGTACTCGTGCGGATCCGGCAAGCCGAACGCGCGGCTGACGACGACGGCGAACGAAATCGAGCCGATCAGGTAGGCACCGACGATGATTAGCAACGTGGCAGGCACGATCGCTCGGGACACTTAGGTAAGATGGCCCGGGATTGTATCGCCGACCGACTGAAGCGCCCAGCGCACGCCACGATGAACAAGATCTTCATTCACGATCTGCGCCTCGATACGAAGGTCGGCGTCTACGAATGGGAGCGCAAGCTCGCGCAGACGGTGCGCATCGACGTGGACATCGGCCTGCCGTCGTCGCGTCCGTTCGAAACCGGAGAGCTCGCCGACGCGATCGA
Organism: uncultured Pseudomonadota bacterium; assembly: GCA_963709335.1. Classification (GTDB taxonomy): domain Bacteria; phylum Pseudomonadota; class Gammaproteobacteria; order Burkholderiales; family Casimicrobiaceae; genus VBCG01. Next base: position 480,612 of record CAVPWB010000014.1, on the reverse strand, counting down.
CTACGCGGCGGTCGTCGCGAGGATTCGTGCGTTCGGTGCGAGTCACGATCACGCGCTGCTCGAGCGATTCGCCGAGGCGCTCGCCGCCGTCGTGCTCGACGAGTTCGGCGCTCAGTCGGTCAAGCTGCGCGTCGCGAAACTCGGCGCGCTGCCCGGCGTGCGCGAGATCGGTGTTGCGATCGAGCGCGAAGCCGGCATGCCGCGGCCCGCCGCCCGGACGTGAGCGGCATGCCCGGCTAGAATGACGGACACGTCGGTCAACGGCAAGGAGCGCGTCATGGACGAAGAAGTATTCAATCTCAGCATCCGCAAGTTCCTCAAGGTCGTCGGCATCGGCTCGCAGCGCGAGATCGAGCGCGCGGTCGCACAGGCGATCGCAGACGGAAAGATCACCGACACCGATCATTTTCCCGCCCGCGTGAGGCTCGTTGTCGAGGGCCTCGACATCGACGTCTCGTTCGACGGCGAGATCAAGCTGCAATGACCGATGTTGGGGTGGCGGGCACGCTGACGGAAGGCGCGCGCACGCACCGATGAAATACAAGGACTACTACGCGACGCTCGGCGTCGAGCGCACGGCCACGCCGGACGATATCAAGGCCTCTTACCGCAAGCTCGCGCGCAAATACCATCCGGACGTGTCGAAGGAGAAAGACGCCGAGGAGAAATTCAAGGAAGTAGGCGAGGCCTACGAAACGCTGAAGGATCCGGAGAAGCGGGCGGCATACGACCAGCTCGGCCGCCATTCGCCGGGCGATGATTTCCGGCCGCCGCCGGACTGGCAGCAGTCGTTCGGCGACACGCAATTCTCATTCGACGATATCGACCTCGCGGATCTGTTCGCGAACATCGCGGGCCACTCGCGTGGCGGACCGCGCGCGGCGAATGCGCCGCGATCCGGGCAGGATTTCGAGGCGGCCGTGCGACTCACGTTCGAGCAGGCATTCGCCGGTACGGAGATCGAATTCGATATGACGGTCGCGGAGCCCGACGCGAACGGGATGCTTCGACGCACGCCGCGCAAAGTGAAGGTGCGCATTCCGAAGGGCGTCACCGACGGCCAGAAGCTGCGCGTTCCCGGCAAGGGCGCCAAAGGCAGCAACGGTGGTCGTGACGGCGACCTCTATCTCGACATACGCGTCGACGCGCATCCGCTTTATCGCGCCGAGGGGCTCGACCTTTACATGGAGCTGCCGCTCGCGCCGTGGGAAGCGGTGCTCGGCGCCGACATCGAATTGCCGACGCCGGCCGGTCGCATCGCGCTCAAGGTGCCGGCCGGAACGCACGCCGGGCAGAAGCTGCGTCTCGCGGGACGCGGCTTGTCGCGGCCGGATGGCACGTCGGGGCACCTTTATGCTGTCGCGCATATCGTCGTGCCGACCGTTGTCGATGAACGCCAGCGCGCGTTGTACGGTCAATTGAAGGATGGCTCGACGTTCAATCCGCGCGCGCACATGGACTAGCGGCCTTGTTGAAGACCACGAGCAGTGAAGGAGGGCATCTCGTGAAATTCGAGTCGACATCGGCACTCGTGCTGGACGAAACCGGCACGCTGTCGTTCGCCCAGCTGGTCGAGCAATCAGGCTTGAGCGAAACGGATCTGCAGGTGCTCGTCGAATGCGGCGCGCTCATGCCGCGCGACACGCACGCGTCGCACTGGACGTTCAGCTCGCGGTGCGTCGTCACTGCCCGAACCGCGCGGCGCCTTCGCGACGATTTCGCGCTCGACGACGTGCATGCCGTCGCCGTCGTGCTGCGATTTCACGAACGCGTCGACGCGCTCGAGCAGGAGTTGCGGCGACTGCGCGCGATGCTGTGAGCGTACTGATTGCGTGATCTGGTCCGAACGGCGCAAGCCGCTGTGCATGTGTAACGACTCGATCGTGGCGGGAACGGCGCAAGCCACTGCGCAGCGGGCTTCGGTGGCGCAAACCGTGTCGTCGAGCGGGTACCCGGCGCGACGGCTCGGCGTCGCGCTGCGCGCGCGTACGACTGGGTCGCGCCACCCGCTTTCGACGCCAGCGCCACAGGCGCCCGCTGCGCAGTGGCTTGCCCCGTTCCGCGGCAGTCTGAATCGCCGCATCCTCGATACTGCGAGGCCGCGTAACCGCAATGTCGTCGAGTTGGCGCAGACGCGTCGAGGCAGCGGGCGAGGCGCGACGAGCGCGAGTAGGCCGCAGCTTCCGTAGCGGGTGGCGCGGCCAATCGCCCGCGCGCGGAGCGCGACGCCGAAACCGCCGCGCCGGGTACCCGCAGGAAGCTGTTTGCGGACTCCGAGTGCGGCGTTGCGCCTCGGCCGCTGCCAGTCACGCTCGATGTAGCAACAAGCGCGGGTTGAGCCTCGGCCGCTGCCAGTCACGTCAGATGTAGCCGACAGTCCGACCGCGGGCGGCGGTCAGCCTTCACCTTCCGCGAGCAGCGCTGCATTGCCGCCCGCAGCGGCCGTATTGACCGACAGCGTGCGCTCGACGGCGAAGCGTGGCAGATAGTTCGGTCCACCCGCTTTCGGTCCCGTTCCCGAGAGCCCCTCGCCACCGAACGGCTGCATGCCGACAACAGCGCCGATCATGTTTCGGTTGACGTAGATGTTGCCGACGCGCACGCGTGCGACGATGCGGTCGATCGTCGCATCGACCCGGCTGTGGATGCCGAGCGTCAGGCCGTAACCGAAAGCGTTGATCTCATCGATCAACGCGTCGAGTTCGTCGGCGCGCCATGTGACGACGTGCACGACCGGGCCGAACACTTCCTGTGTCAGGCGATCGATCCGGTCCAGCACGACGAGCGTCGGTGCGACGAAGTGGCCGAACGCGCAGGACGGCGGCAGCAAGACGCGATGGCGGACAAGCCCGGCCGCCTGCATGCTTGCGATGTGCGCTTCGAGCGCCGTGCGTGCCGCGGCATCGATCACCGGCCCGACGTCGGTCGTGAGATCGCACGGATCCCCGATGACAAGCTCGTCCATTGCACCGGCGATCATCTCGATCACGCGCGGCGCTATGTCCTCCTGCAGGCACAGCACGCGCAGCGCGGAGCAGCGCTGGCCCGCGCTGTCGAATGCCGATTGGACGACGTCCGCGACGACCTGCTCGGCCAGCGCCGAGCTGTCGACGATCATCGCGTTCTGTCCGCCCGTTTCGGCGATCAACGGCACGATCGGCGTACGCGCCGCGAGTGCCTGTGCGATCGCGCTGCCGACGGCCGTAGACCCGGTGAACGCGACGCCCGCGATGCGCGGATCCGCGCACAGTTGCGCGCCGATCGATTCGCCGGGACCGGGCACGAGCGCGAGCGCTGCGGCAGGAACGCCCGCTGCGTGCAACGTCCGGATCGCTTCCGACGCGATCAGCACCGTTTGTTCGGCAGGTTTGGCGACGACGGCATTGCCCGCGGCCAGCGCGGCGGCAACCTGCCCGGTGAAGATCGCGAGCGGAAAATTCCATGGCGATATGCACGCGAACACCCCACGACCACGCAGCGCGAGCGTGTTCGATTCGCCCGTCGGTGATGGCAATGCGAGCGGCTCGGCGAAACGCTGCCGAGCCTGTGCCGCGTAGTAGCGGCAGAAGTCGGCCGCTTCGCGCACCTCGGCGATCGCGGCCGCGCGCGTCTTGCCCGCTTCGCGAGCGAGCAGCGCCACCCAATCGGCCAGGTCGGCTTCGAGCAGGTCGGCGGCGCGGTCCAAGATCGTCGCACGCTCGTGCGCCGGCTGCGCATCCCAGGTGCGCTGGCCTTCGACGAGCGTTGCCAACGTGCGATCGGCGCTCGACCACTCGGCATCGACAGCCGAACCAATCCTGCGGCGTCGGTCGGCGGGCTCGAGCACTTCGCGTGCGCCTTGCGACGCGGACGAACTCACTTCGACCGGCATCGCCGTCCACTGCCGATCCGCGCTCTGCGCGATGGTTTCGTCGAGCGCTGCCATCGCCGGCTGGTCGGCGAGCGACACGCCGGCAGAATTGTGCCGCTCGGGCGCGAAAATGTCGGCAGGCAACGGAATTCTCGTTGCCGGCGCGAAATCCCACGAGCGGGCGCGCGCCAGCGGATCGGCGACGAGATCCTCGATCGCAACCTGCGGATCGCCGATCCGGTTGACGAACGACGTGTTCGCACCGTTCTCGAGGAGACGGCGCACGAGGTAGGGCAACAGGTCGCGGTGACCGCCGACGGGCGCGTAAACGCGGCACGCGACGGGCGCACCGCCGCCGCTTCCGCGGACGGACCGGTAGAGCGCGTCGCCCATTCCGTGCAGGCGCTGGAACTCGAAGGCGGTCACGCCGAGCGACTGCGCGCGCGCGCTCACCCAGGCGATCGTGTGCGCGTTGTGCGTCGCGAACATCGGGTAGACGCGTTCGCCGGCCTCGAGCAGCGCCCGGGCGCACGCCAGGTAGGACACGTCGGTGTGCGCCTTCTTCGTGAACACCGGATATCCGACAAGGCCCTGCACCTGCGCGCGCTTGATCTCCGTATCCCAGTACGCACCCTTGACGAGGCGCACCGGAATGCGTGTACCCGTCTCGTGTGCGAGTGCCCCGACGAAACCGACGACGCTGCGGGCACGCTTCTGGTACGCCTGCACGGCGAGCCCAAGACCGTCCCAGCCCGCGAGGTCGGGATCGCGCCGAACGCGCGCGAACAACTCGAGCGACAGCTCCAGGCGTTCCGCTTCCTCCGCGTCGATCGTCATGCCGATCTGCTGCAACTTTGCGTCGCGCGCGAGCGAGATCACCGCGGGCACGAGTTCGGCGAGCACGCGGGCCCGCTGCGGATACTCGTACCGCGGATGCAGCGCCGACAGCTTGACCGAGATCGACGGTCGCGCGAACACCGACAGTTCCGATGCGCGCGCCGATGCGCCGATTGCGGCGATCGCGTCCCGGTACGACGCGAGATACCGGGCGGCGTCGGCGGCGGTGACGGCGGCCTCGCCGAGCATGTCGTACGAATGCCGATACGCTTTCTGCTCAGCCGTGCCGCTGCGTGCAACGGCTTCGTTGATCGTGCGGCCCAGCACGAACTGCTCGGCCATCACCTTCATCGCCTGGCGGACCGCGACGCGCACGACGGGCTCGCCGGCGCGGGCGGCAAAGCGTCCGTACCAGGCACGCGGATCACGCGCGTCCTCCCGCTCGATGCGGGTCAGCTTGCCGGTAAGCATCAGCCCCCATGTCGACGCGTTGACGAGCAGCGAGTCGGATGCGCCCAGGTGCCGGTCCCAGTCGCCGCGCGACAGCTTGTCGCGGATCAGCGCATCGGCGGTGGCGGCGTCGGGAATTCGCAGCAATGCTTCGGCGACGCACATCAGCAGCACGCCTTCGGGCGTCGAAAGGTCGTACTGCTGCAGGAACGACTCGATGCCGCCCTGCGACTGCCGTTCGTTGCGAACTGCTTCGACCCACGCGCGGGCCTGTGCGGCGATCGCGCGCGTCTCGGCGTCCGTCTGCGTGAGTTGGGCTGCCAGCGCGACGAGCACTGCGCGCTCGTCGGCAAGAAACGCGGCGCGGATCGCCGCACCTTCCGGCGTGTCGGGCAGCAGTGGAATCGTTTCGTCGGCGGTTTCGATGGGCGGCACCGGTTTTATCCTCGCGGATGATGGACGGCGTGCAGTTGCTTCAATCGCTCGCGCGCCACGTGCGTGTAGATGGTCGTCGTCGTGATGTCGGCGTGACCGAGGAGCAACTGGACGACGCGCAGATCGGCGCCGTGATTGAGCAGGTGAGTGGCGAACGCATGCCGCAACACGTGCGGCGACAGCGATGCGGCCGGAATCCCGGCGCGCACTGCGTAGCGCTTGATCAGTGCCCAGAACGCCTGCCGGGTCAGCGGTCCGCGGCGGCGCGTCAGGAACACTTCGTCGCGCTTCGTCGTCCCCGCAAGCTCGGGCCGCACGTCGGCCAGGTAACGCGAGATCCACGCAACCGCTTCGTCGCCCATCGGCACGAGACGCTCCTTGCTGCCCTTGCCGATCACGCGCACGACACCGGCGTCGTGCGCGACCTGCGCGCGCGTGAGGCCGGTCAGCTCGGACACCCGCAGCCCGGTCGCGTAGAGCGTCTCGAGCATGGCGCGATCGCGCACCCCCAGTGCCGTGCGCGTGTCCGGCGCGGCCAGCAGCGCCTCGACCTGCGCCTCCGACAATTGCTTGGGGAGGCGGCGCGGCTTCTTCGGCGCACGCACGCGCAGCGTCGGATCCTCGGTGATCGCGCCGCGATCGAGCTGGAACCGGTAGAACCGCCGCAACGCGGACAGCCTGCGCGCGACCGATGTCGCCTTCGCTTTGGCCTGGAACTGGTCGGCGAGCCACTGATCGAACTGGCTGCGGTCGACCGTCAGCAGCGCGCCGCCTGTCCGGTCTAGCCATGCACTGAAACTCGTCACGTCGCGTCGATAGCTCGCGAGCGACGAAGCGGCCAAGCCGTCCTGCAGCCACAATTGATCGCAGAACGCGTCGATCAGCCTGGACGCGTCGTTGTCCATCGTCACATCTTCATGTGCTGCGGCAGCAGCGTCACGAGTTGCGGAAAGAACCAGATCGCGAGCACCGCCACGCCCATCAGGAAGAACATCGGCAGCGTGTGCCGCGCGATCCACGTGATCTGCCGGCGCGTCATGCCCTGCAGCACGAAAAGGTTGAAGCCGACCGGTGGCGTGATCTGCGCCATCTCGACGACGAGCACGATGAAGATGCCGAACCATAGCAGGTCGATGCCCGCCTTCTCGACGGTGGGCAGGATCACCCCCATCGTCAGCACGACCATCGAGATGCCGTCCAGGAAACAGCCCAGCACGATGTAGAACAGCGCCAGCGCCACGATCAGCGCGAACGGGGTCAATCCAAGCGTTGCGATCCATTCGGCGAGGTCGCGCGGCAGGCCGATGTAGCCCATCGCGAGCGTCAGGAACGCGGCGCCCGCGAGGATCAGCGCAATCATGCAGTAGAGCCGCGTCGCGCCAAGCAGGCTCTCCCGAAACGTCGTCCGGTCCAACGACCCCTGCAGCGCTGACAGCACGAGCGAGCCGACAACACCGAACGCCGCGGCTTCGGTAGCGGTCGCGATGCCGGCGTAGATCGAGCCCAGCACGACGACGATCAGCATGACCACCGGGATCAGGTGGCGCGACGCATGCAGCTTTTGAGCGAGCCTCGTGCGCTCGGTGACGGCAGGGATCTGGTCGGGATGGATCAGCGCCCACGCGACGATGTAGCCCGAGAACAGCATCGCCAGCAGGATGCCGGGAATGATGCCGGCGATGAACAGCTGCGCGATCGATACGTTCGCGCTGACGCCGTAGACGATCATGATGATCGACGGCGGGATCAGCAGGCCGAGCGTGCCGGCTCCCGCGAGCGAGCCGATCGTGATCGTCTCCGGGTAGCCTCGACGGAGCAACTCGGGCAGCGTCATCTTGCCGATCGTCGCGCACGTAGCGGCCGACGAGCCCGACACGGCGGCGAAGATCGTGCAGCCGATGACGTTCGTATGCAGCAACCGGCCGGGGATGCGTTCGAGCCACGGCGCCAGCCCCTTGAACATGTCTTCGGAGAGCCGCGTTCGAAACAGGATCTCGCCCATCCACACGAAGAGCGGCAGCGCGGTCAGCGTCCACGACGACGCCGTGCCCCAGATCGTCACGGCCATCGCGTCGCCGGCCGGTCGCGACGAGAACAACGTCATGCCGATCCACGCGACGCCTGCGAGTGCAAGGCCGATCCATACGCCGCTGCCGAGCAACGCGAAGAGCGCGACGATGAGCAGCGTCGTGACGACGGCGTCATTCATGGTGCAGGGCTTCCTCGCTCGTTCGCTGGCGGCGTTGGCCGTGCCACTCGAGGACGAGCTCGTCGACGAAGGCGATCAGCAGCACCGTCGTGCCGATGGCCATCGATAGCTCTGGAATCCACAGTGGCGTCGCGTCATTCGCCGTCGACGTGTCGTTGAACTGCCACGACTGGAAGGTCAGGCGGATGCTGTACCACGAGAACGCGGCGGCCAGCACCGTTGCGATGGCGAGCGACACGAGCTCGAGGCCCCGCCGCAGCCGGGGTCCCGCATGCTCGAGCAGCAGCGAGACGCGGATGTGCTCGCCGCGCTTCAGCGTGTGCGCGAGGGCGAGAAACCCGCACGCCGCCATGCAGTAGCCGGCGTAAGCGTCGGTGCCCGCCACGTACCAGTTGAGGAGTCGGCCGACGACGCCTAACGCGACCATCGCCAGCGTGCCGACAAGAAAAAACGCCGCCCCATAAGCGGCGGCGTCGTACAACTTGTCGAGAGCCCTGCGGGTGGTCACACGGCGCGCCGGTGTCTAAAGGAGTGGCGGGACGTGACGCGCTACTGCAGCGCGCGGTACTGGTCGATGATCTTCTTGCCGTCGGCGCCGGACTTGCGCAGCCATTCGGCCAGCATCAGGTTGCCCACCTTCCGCATGTCGGCCGTAAGCTGCTCGCTCGGCTTGTCGATCGACATTCCTTTCTGCTTCAACTGGTCGACGTACCAGCCGGTCTTTTCCTCCGACAGCTTCCAGCCGCGCGTCTCCGCCTCGGCGGCCGCCTTGAGCAATGCGGCCTGCGTCGGCTTGTCGAGTGCGTCGAACGCGCTGCGATTTGCGATCACGGCGTTCTTCGGCAGCCACGCCTGCGTGTCGTAGAAGTGCTTCAGGTGCTCATAGGTCTTCGAGTCGTAACCGGTCGCGCCCGACGACATGTACGAATCGATCACGCCGGTCGCGAGCGCTTGCGACACTTCGGCCGCCTGCACGGTCACTGACTGCGCGCCGACCAGCTCGGCGATCTTCGACGTCGCCGGACTGTACGCGCGCCATTTCAGTCCCTTCATGTCCGCCGCGCTGTTCAGCGTGCGGTTCGTGTAGATGCCCTGCGGCGGCCACGGCACCGCGTAGAGCAGCATCATGCCCTGCTTCGCGAGCTTGTCGTCGAGCGCCTTGCGCTCCGCCTTGTAGAGCTTCATCGACTCGGCGTACGACGTCGCGAGAAACGGAACGCCGTCGACGCCGTAGAGCGGATCCTCGTTCTCGAAATTGACGAGCAGGATCTCGCCGGCCTGCGCCTGGCCGCCCTGCACGGCGCGCTTGATCTCGGGCGCCTTGAACAGCGACGCATTCGGATGCAGCTGCAGCTTCAGCTTGCCGCCCGTTGCCTTGTCGACGTCGACGGCGAACTGCTGCAGGTTCTCCGTGTGGAAGTTGTTCGCCGGGTATGCCGTGGGAAGATCCCATTTGGTTTGCGCGGATGCGGGCAGCGCAAACGCCAAGGCGGTCACAATAGCGGCAACAAGACGTTTCATCAGGGTCTCCGGGGCTTGAAGGCGCGAGGGCGGCGCAGTCTCTCGAGGGCGCATATTAAATCATGCAATTCTGGATCGATCGCGGCGGCACCTTCACCGACATCGTCGCACGACGTCCCGACGGGACGCTCGTCACGCACAAGCTGCTGTCCGAAAACCCAGAGCGCTACCGGGACGCCGCCGTCCAGGGAATCCGCGACCTGCTCGGTCTCGCGGCCGATGCGCCGATTCCTCGCGGTGCGATCTCGGCGGTGAAGATGGGCACGACCGTCGCGACGAACGCCCTGCTCGAGCGCACCGGCGAGCGCACGGCGCTGGTCATCACGCGCGGGTTCGCCGATGCGCTGCGCATCGGTTACCAGAACCGGCCGAAGCTGTTCGTACGCAGGATCGAGCTGCCGACGCTGCTCTACGAGCGCGTGATCGAGGTCGACGAGCGGATCGGCGCGCACGGGGACGTCGTGCAACCGCTCGATCCGCGCGCGGTCGAGCCGGCGCTGCGCGCGGCGTTCGACGCCGGCATTCGCGCGGTGGCGATCGTGCTGATGCACGGCTATCGCTACCCGGAGCACGAACGGGCGCTCGCCGCACTCGCGCGCGCGATCGGCTTCACCCAGGTGTCGGTGTCGCACGAGGTGAGCCCGCTGATGAAGCTGGTGTCGCGCGGCGACACGACCGTCGTCGACGCCTACCTGTCGCCGATCCTGCGCCGCTATGTCGAGCAGGTCGAGCGCGACCTCGGTGCGTCACTGCGTGATCGTCCGGCCGGCCTCGAACCACAGGGCGCCAATGGTGCGGAACCCATCCGGCTGCAGTTCATGCAGTCGTCCGGCGGGCTCACCGACGCGCACCGGTTCCAGGGCAAGGACGCGATCCTGTCGGGACCCGCGGGCGGCATCGTCGGTGCCGTCGAAGTGTCGCGGCTCGCCGGCTTCGACCGGATCATCGGGTTCGACATGGGCGGCACGTCGACCGACGTCACGCACTGGGCTGGCGAGTACGAGCGTTCGTTCGTGACCGAAGTCGCCGGCGTGCGACTGCGTGCGCCGATGATGAGCATTCACACGGTGGCGGCGGGCGGTGGCTCGATCTGTACGTTCGACGGCTCGCGCCTGCGCGTTGGTCCGCAATCCGCCGGTGCGAACCCGGGGCCGGCGTCGTATCGCCGCGGCGGGCCGCTGACGGTGACCGATTGCAACGTAATGGTCGGCAAACTCGACCCGTCGCTCTTTCCCAAGGTTTTCGGGCCGCGCGGCGATGCGCCGCTCGACGCGGAAGTCGTTCGCGACAAGTTCGAAGCGCTCGCCGCGCAGGTCTCCACCGGCACCGGCCGCACGCGCACGGCGGAAGAGGTCGCCGACGGATTCCTCGACATCGCCGTCGAGAACATGGCGAACGCGATCAAGCACATCTCCGTGCAGCGCGGTTACGACGTCACCGGCTACACGCTGTGCTCGTTCGGCGGTGCGGGTGGTCAGCATGCGTGCCGCGTCGCCGATGCACTCGGCATGCGCCGGGTGTTCATCCATCCGCTGGCGGGTGTGCTGTCCGCCTACGGCATGGGCCTCGCCGACGTCCGCGCGCTGCGGCAGCGCGCCGTCGAAGCGAGGCTGACGAATGCGGCGCTCGCCGAGTGCAACGAGCCGTTCGCGGCGCTGGAAGACAGTGCGCGACGCGATGTGCTGGACCAGGGGATCGCGGCGGCGCGCATCCGCTGCGAGCGCGTGCTGCACTTGAAGTACGACGGTACCGACACGACGCTTCCGATCCCCGCGCAGGACGAAGCCGCCCCCGTAATCGCCGAATTCGAGCGCCGCTACCGGCAGCAGTACGGCTTCCTGATGCCCGGAAAGCCGCTCGTCATCGAGGCGATCGCCGTCGAAGCAGTCGGCAAGGCGCAGGACGTGCAGGACGAACGGCCCGTCTTCGCCCCGCGTGCCGGCGCGCTCGCGGCACTTCGCACCAATCGGTTCTACGCGAATGGGGCATGGCGTGATGCCGCCGTCTACGCGCGCGAGGCCTTGCGCCCGGGCGATGCGATCGACGGCCCCGCGGTGATTCGCGAGCCGAATGCGACGACGGTGATCGAGCACGGATGGCGCGCGACGCTGACCATGCTCGACCACCTCGTGCTCGAACGCGTGGTGCCGATCGAGCGCGCGCATGCGATCGGCACCGACGCCGACCCCGTGCTGCTCGAAGTGTTCAACAACCTGTTCATGGCGATCGCCGAGCAGATGGGCGTGACGCTCGCGAATACCTCGTACTCGGTGAACATCAAGGAGCGCCTCGACTTCTCATGCGCGCTGTTCGACACGCAAGGCAACCTGATCGCCAATGCGCCGCACATGCCGGTACATCTCGGGTCGATGGGCGAAAGCGTTCGCACGATCATCGACCGGCGCGTCGGCACGATGCAGCCCGGCGACGTGTTCGTGCTCAACGCACCCTACAACGGTGGCACGCACCTGCCCGACGTTACGGTGATCGCCCCGGTGTTCCTGCGCGACGATGCCGACAAGGCGAGCGCCCCGAATCCGGCTCGCGAACCGGAGTTCTACGTGGCGGCGCGAGGCCATCACGCCGACATCGGTGGCATCACGCCCGGCTCGATGCCGCCGGACTCGACTCACGTGGACGAGGAAGGCGTGCTGCTCGACAACGTGCAGCTCGTCGCGCACGGCCGTTTCCTGGAGTCCGAGCTGCGGACGACACTCGTTTCGGGTCGTTACCCGGTGCGCAACGTCGAGCAGAATCTCGCCGACCTCCGCGCGCAAGTGGCCGCATGCGCGAAAGGCGCGAGCGAGCTCGCCAAGATGGTCGAGCACTTCGGGCTGTCCGTCGTGCGCGCCTACATGCGCCACGTGCAGGACAACGCCGAGGAGGCGGTCCGGCGCGTCGTGGGGGCGCTGTCCGACGGCCGCTTCGCCTACGAGATGGACAGCGGCGCCGTCATCCGCGTCGCGATTACCGTCGATCGTGCCGCACGCTCGGCGACGATCGACTTCACCGGCACGAGCGCGCAGCAGCCGACGAACTTCAATGCGCCGTCGGCCGTGTGCAAGGCGGCGGTGCTGTACGTCTTTCGCACGCTCGTCGACGACGAGATTCCGATGAATGCCGGCTGCCTGAAGCCGCTGACGATCGTCATCCCCGATGGATCGATGCTGAGCCCCCGTTATCCGGCGGCAGTCGTCGCGGGCAATGTCGAAACTTCGCAGACGGTGACCGATGCGCTCTATGGCGCGCTCGGCGTGCTCGCCGCGTCGCAAGGGACGATGAACAACTTCACGTTCGGCAACGCGGCGCACCAGTATTACGAAACGATTTCCGGCGGCGCGGGGGCGGGTCCAGGCTTCGAAGGCGCGAGTGTGGTGCAGACGCACATGACCAATTCGCGACTCACCGATCCGGAAGTGCTGGAATGGCGCTTTCCCGTTCGCCTCGACGCGTTCTCGATCCGGCGCGGCAGCGGCGGAGCGGGACTGCACACGGGCGGCGACGGCGCGACGCGACGCGTACGTTTCCTCGAGCCAATGACGGCCGTGATGCTGGCCAATCATCGGCGCGTGGCGCCGTTCGGCGTCGCGGGTGGTCATGCCGGTGACGTCGGCCGCAACTGGGTCGAGCGCGTCGACGGCACCCGCGAGGATTACGGCGCGACGTGCCAGGTCGAGATGAACGCCGGCGACGTGTTCGTCATCGAAACGCCGGGCGGCGGCGGGTTCGGCACCGTGCGCTGAAGCCGTGCGCTATGCGGCGGCCGCGCGGCCGGCCGCGGCATCATCAGCGACAGCACGTAATACGTCGCGCCGCCGATCGCGACGCCGAAGAACCATCCGTACACGCTCCACCACGAGGGCAGGATGCTGGTGAAGTTCGGCAGGATGCTCGAGAAAAGCGCCCCGATCGCCGCCGCGACGAACGCCGCGATGTTGAAGCCGCCCTGGTACAGGTACTTGCCGTGCTCGTCGTAGAGCGCGTTGACGTCGATGTCGCCCTTCGCGACGAGGTAGTAGTCGACCATGATGATGCCGAACAGCGGGCCCATCGTCGCGCCGATCCCGCCGACGAACGCGGCGGCGTTGCCCTCCCACGGTGCGAACGGATACAGGATCAGCGCGATCACCGCAGCGATATAGCCGCCTTTCTTGAAGTCGATGACTCGCGGGAACACGTTCGAGAAATCGAACGCCGGCGACACGAAATTCGCGACGACGTTGATGCCGAGCGTCGCGACTGCAAAGGTCAACGCCGCGAGCAACGCGAGGAACCAGCTGTCGAACTTCGCCGAGATCTGTTCCGGATGGATCAGCACCTCGCCATAGACCTTGAACGCCGCGATCGTCGTGATGCCGGCGACGAGCGAGAACAACACGAGGTTGATCGGCAGTCCCCACAGGTTCCCCTTGCGCACCGTTTCCTTGCTGGGCGCATACCGCGAGAAGTCGCAGAAATTGAGGTACAGCGCCGCAAAGTACGTGATCCATGTGGCGCCGACGGCCAGCAGCGCTGCCGGCGAGCCGGGCGCGCCGGCGACACCGGCGTCCTTGGTTGCGGCCAGCAGGACGTCCTGCGGGATGCCGTGGTCGAACGAGAAGCCGCCGGCCTTGAAGAACAGTCCCACGGCGAGGACCAGCATCATCACCCATACCGCCGGACCGGCCCAGTCCTGGAACCTGCGCACCGTCTCCATGCCTTTCTGGATGATCAGGAGTTGCAGCGCCCAGATGACGACGAAGCAGATCACTTCGAGGCCCGAGTGACCGAGCACGTGCGTGTTCTTGTGAAACGCGAGGAACGTGTCGGTCCGCGTCAGCAACGCAACGATCGCACCGGACGCGGCGGCCGTCTGCGCACCGTACCAGAAGCACGCGACGATCGCGCGCACGAGCGCCGGAACGTTCGCACCCCAGATGCCGAACGAGGCGCGCGCAAGCACCGGATACGGCACGCCGGTTTTCACGCCGGCATAGCCGACGAGGTTCATCAGGAAGAAGATCACCAGCGAGGAAAGCCCGATCGCGATCAGGAAATTGACGAAGCTGCCGCACAGCAGGAACAGGCTCGCCGCGAGGTAATAGCCCCACAGGCTGTGAACGTCGGACGTCCACACGTTGAAGATGCTGAACACCCCCCATTTGCGTTCGGTGGCGGGTGCCAGGTCCTCGTTGTAAAGCGCCGGCGATGCATTCGGAATGCTCATGTCCGTCCCCTCGATGTGGCGAGTTGCCCCTGCGCCCGATTGCGGCCGGACGCGGTGTTCGTTATGGTAAGCCCATGACGACCGAATTGCTGTTCAGGGACGATGCCTATCTGCGGACGGCATCTGCGCGCGTCGTGGCCGTGCACGAGCGCGGCATCGAGCTCGACCGGACGATCTTCTATCCGCAAGGCGGCGGCCAGGTGGGCGATAGCGGCACGCTGGTACGCGCAAACGGCGAGCAGATCGGCATCGCCGACACGCGCAAGGGCGATTCGCCCGACAGCGTCATTCACGTTCCCGGCGCCGCGATGCCCACGCCCGACATCGGCGAAACGCTCGCGCTCGAGATCGACTGGACACGGCGCCATGCACTGATGCGGCTGCATACGGCGCTGCACGTGATGTCGTGCGTCGTCGTGGCCCCGGTCACCGGGGGCAACATCGCGCCGGACAAGGCGCGGCTCGACTTCGACATCGACATGAGCCTGCTCGACGCTACGCACATCGAGCGCGAGACGAACGCGCTGATCGCCCGCGGCGTGCCGACGGAAACGGTATGGATCACCGATGCGGAACTCGATGCGCGGCCGGAGCTCGTCAAGACGATGAGCGTGCAGCCGCCGCGCGGATCGGGACGCGTCCGGCTGCTGCGCATTCCCGGCATCGACTTGCAACCCTGCGGTGGCACGCACGTCGCGAACATCGGCGAGATCGGCGCCATTCGCGTTCTGAAGATCCGCAGCGAGGGGCGGCGCAATCGGCGCGTGGAAATCGCGCTCGCCGAACCCGGCTGATCTCACAATCAGGCGAGCGGCCTGATAGCAGAGCCCGGTGCAGTGCCCGCGTCGCCGAAGCGCTCGTTCAGCGCGTCGAGCAGCGGCTGCTGCCCCGGGACGATCTTGCGCCGTGCGCAGTCGAGCGTGAACCACGCGGCGCGGTCCACTTCGGGAAACGCCTGCTTCTTGCCGGAACGCGGCGGCCACTCCATCTCGAACAGGTTGCTGCGCAACTGCGACGGATCGAAGTCGCGCTCCGCCGCGAACGGATGAATCGTCTTGGCACGGGATTGCGCGATCGGTGGCAATGGCGTCAGCGGTGCGGTCAACGCGATGCCCGTCTCCTCCGCGAACTCGCGGCGTGCGGCGTCCTCCGCGGGTTCGGGATCCGCGAACTCGCCCTTCGGGATCGACCAGGCACCCTCGTCGCGGCGCACCCAGAACGGGCCACCGGGATGCACCAGCAGCACCTCGAGGCCTGCGTCGCCACGGCGATACAGGATGATTCCAGCACTCTCTCTATGGGCCATCGGCTGCCTTCGGCCGGATCGACCGGCGTAACATAACCCGATCATCGTGCCCGGCGTACCGGGCTCGCACCCAGGAGATCATCGTGACGACTCTCTATGACTTCACCGTCGACGACATCGGCGGCAAGCCGGTGAAGCTCGACCGATACAAAGGCAAGGTGCTGCTCGTCGTCAACACGGCGAGCAAATGCGGTTTCACGCCGCAATACAAGGGCCTCGAAGCGCTCTACCGCAAATACAAGGACAAGGGGCTCGAAGTGCTCGGATTTCCCTGCAACCAGTTCGGCGCGCAGGAGCCTGGCAGCGAGCAGGAGATCGCGACGTTCTGCGAGACGAATTACGACGTGTCGTTTCCGATGTTCCGCAAGGTCGACGTGAACGGCGATGCAGCGGCGCCGGTCTACAAGTTCCTGAAGAGCGCGAAGCCCGGCTTGCTCGGCACGGAGGCGATCAAATGGAATTTCACGAAGTTCCTCGTCGACCGATCGGGCACCGTGCTGGAGCGCTTCGCGCCGAACGACACGCCGGAGTCGATCGAGCGCGACGTCGCCAAGGCGCTGTGAAGACCTGGCGGTTCGCGCAGTGCGCGGCGTTCGCGCTGGCGCTGCTCGCCGCCGTGTCGCCGGCGTGGGCCGATACCGCGCCCGGGAAGACACTCCGCGTGTCCTTTCCGATCGCCGAAACGGGCTTCGATCCGCAGGCGGCCGGTGACGCCTATTCGAACTACGTCAATCGCGCGATCTTCGATCCACTCTACCGGTACGACTACCTGGCGCGTCCGTACAAGCTCGTACCGAACACGGCGACCGGGATGCCGGAGATCTCGGCCGACGGCAAGACGTGGACGATCCGCGTCCGCAAGGGTGTCTATTTCGCCGACGATCCCGTCTTCAAGGGCCAGCGGCGCGAGCTGACAGCGGCCGATTACGCGTTCGCGATCAAGCGCATCCTCGATCCGCGGATGCGCTCCAATTCGCTGCAGATGGTCGACGGCCGCTTCGTCGGCGCCGACGCGCTGGTGGCGAAGGCCAAGGAGACCGGGCGCTTCGACTATGACGCGTCGCTCGAGGGCGTGCAGGCGATCGATCGCCATACGCTGCAGTTCAAGCTCGTCTTCCCCGACTACGAGCTGCTGTCGAACCTGACGACGACTGCGCTGTCCGCAGTGGCGCGCGAAGCCATCGAAGCGCACCGCGACGAGAATGGATGGGCGATGGCCCACCCGGTCGGCACGGGCGCGTTTCGCCTCAAGGATTGGCGCCGCGGCCAGCGCATCGTTCTCGAGGCGAATCCCGGCTACCGCGACGAGCGCTACCCCGCGCCCGTCGAAGCGGCCGATCGGCAGCTCGCGAAAGGCTTGACCGGCCGCAAGCTCCCGCTCGTTCGCACCGTCGAGATCAGCATCATCGAGGAAGCGCAGCCGCGACTCCTCGCGTTCCAGCAGAAGCAACTCGACTGGATGGCGGTGCCGTCGAATCTCGTGTCGAAGGTGCTCGACGCCGACAACCGGCCCAATGCCGAGCTCGCGAAGGCCGGCGTGCGCCTCGAGCGCGGTGTGCAGCCGGCGATCGCGTACACGTTTTTCAACATGGACGATCCCGTCGTCGGCGGCTACGAGCCGGCACGCATCGCGCTGCGGCGCGCGATCATCATGGGCTACGACGTCAACGAGGAGATTCGCGTGTTGCGGCAGGGTCAGGGCCTGCCCGCCACGCAGGTCGTGCCGCCGAACATGACCGGCCACGATCCGTCGTACGACGGCCGCGTGAAGTACGACGTTGCGGGGGCCAAGGCATTGCTCGACAAGTTCGGCTACGTCGATCGCGACGGCGACGGCTTCCGCGAGACGCCCGACGGCAAGCCGCTCGCGCTGAAGATGGGCTCGTCGACGAGCGCGCAGGACCGCGAGTTCGACGAATTCTGGCAACGAACGCTGAAGGGGCTCGGCATTCGCGTCGAGTTCATCAAGCAGAAGTGGCCTGATCTGCTGAAGGCCGCGCGGCTGGGTCAGTTGCAGATGTGGCAGCTCGGCAACATCCATACGACCCCCGATGGCTTCGCCTTCTTCGGCCTCCTTTACGGGAAGAACGCCGGATTCTCGAATCTGTCGGGCTTCAAGCTCGCCGAATTCGACCGGCTCTACGAACAGGCGCGATCGATGCCGGACGGACCGCCGCGGCTCGCCGTCGAGCGCCGGATGTCGGAGCTCTTCAACGCCTACGCGCCTTGGGTGCTGACGGCGTTCCGCCAGGAGAACGTGCTGATCCAGCCGTGGCTGCGCGGCTACAAGTACAACCCGACGTTCCAGTACCCGTTCGCGTACGTCGACATCGACCGCTCGGGCGCGGCGGACGGCGCGGCCGATCCGTCGGCGACCGACCGGGTGCCGTCACGCGCAGCGGCGGACGACCCGGGACGGGCCGCGCAATGACACGCGCAGCGGACGCGATTCGCGCGTCGCTGCTCGCGCTGATCGCGTGCGCCGCGCTCGCGTTGCCGGTGGCGGCACAAACCGGCACTACGCCGTCGCCGCGTACGCTGCACGTGGCGTTCCCCGTCGCCGAGACGGGCTTCGATCCGCAAGCGACGAGCGACCTGTATTCCGACCACGTGCAGCGGGCGATCTTCGAGCCGCTGTACGGCTTCGATTACCTCGCCCGTCCGTACAAGCGCGTGCCCCGCACGGCGGCCGCATTGCCGCAAATCGACGACGACGGCCGCACGTGGACCATTCGCGTCCGGCCCGGCATCTATTTCGCCGACGATCCGGCCTTCAACGGCAAGCGCCGCGAGCTGACGGCCGCCGATTACATCTACTCGTGGAAGCGGTTGCTCGATCCGCGCGTCCGCTCGCCGTTCTCGTGGTACCTGCAGGGCAAGGTGGTCGGCGCCGACAAGGTCATCGACGCGGCGCGCACCAGCGGGAAGCTCGACTACGACACGCCGATGGAGGGCCTCGCGGCCATCGACCGGTACACGATCCGCATCAAGCTGAACGAGCCTGACTACATCCTGTTCGGCTACCTGTGCTCGAGCCCGATGGCGGCCGTCGCGCGCGAGGTGATCGAGCGCTACGGCGATGCGAACGGATGGACGATGGAGCATCCGGTCGGCACCGGCGCCTTCGTGTTGAAATCGTGGCGCCGCAGCCAGCAGATCGTTCTCGAGGCGAATCCGAACTTTCGCGACGAGCGATTTCCGGAAGCGACCGACGCGGCCGACCGCGCGCGCTTCGCCGGACTGCAGGGCAAGAAGCTGCCGCTCGTCGATCGCGTCGACATCGCGATCATGGAAGAAGCCAATCCGCGGATGCTCGCGTTCGAGAGCCGTGCGCTCGATTACTTCAACCTGCCGCCCGAGCTTTCCGATCGCGCGCTCGATCCTTCGAATCGGCTGAAGCCCGACTACGCGGCCCGCGGCGTGACACTCGAGCGCCTCACGCAACCATCGCTGCAATATGCGTACTTCAACATGCAGGACCCCGTCGTCGGCGGCTACACGAACGACAAGGTCGCCCTGCGCCGCGCGCTCGTCATGGGCTTCAACAACGACGAGCTGGTTCGCGTCGTCTACCAGGGCCAGGCGCTGCCGGCGACGCAGCCGATCCCGCCCAACGTGCCGGGTCACGACGACACGCTGAACGTCGCGGTGCCGTTCGATCCCGCCGGTGCGAAAGCGCTGCTCGACAAATTCGGCTACGTCGATCGCAACGGCGACGGCTGGCGCGACATGCCCGACGGCAAGCCGCTGATGCTGACGATGGCGTCGACGCCGACGACGCGCGACCGCGAGATCGACGAGATCTGGCAGAAGAACCTGAAGGCGATCGGCATCCGCGTCGAGTTCATCAAGCAGAAATGGCCCGACCTCCTGAAGATGGGCAAGGCGGGACAGCTGCAGTTCTGGCGGATCGGCTGGATCAACGCGTATGCCGAAGGCGACGCCTTCGCGCAGTTGCTGTACGGCAAGAACATCGGCCAGACGAATTATTCGCGCTTCGACCTGCCGGCCTACGACACGCTGTACCGTCAGTCGCGGATGCTTCCGGATGGCGCCGAGCGCAACAAGCTGTATCGGCGGATGTCGGAGCTCGTGGCCGCGTACAACCCGTGGGCGTTGCACGTGTACCCGGTCGAGACGACGCTGTTGCAGCCGTGGGTGCGCGGCTACAAGAAGCACGCGTACTGGGAGCACCCGTGGCTCTACATTGGCGTTGACAACGCGCAACTGGCCGCGCGCTGACGCTTCGATCACGTGCCGTAAATGCGACAGGCGGACGCGCAAGTCCGCCGGACGCGGACTATTCGCATTGCCACGAGCGTCGCCCGCGGCGTAAGATTGCTTCAATCTCGCCGCACCATGACTATGTTCAACCCATGACGCTGTCGACCCACTTCTTCGCGGACTCCCGTCGCCGTGCGCATTCGCGCGCGTGGCTGGCGCATGGAATGCTCCGCGGCAAGGGCGTCGGCGCCGGCATTGGGCGTCGCGACGATCTGATCCTGTAGCAACTCCCGCGCGGATGTCCGCCGGGACCGGCGGACTCCGATAACGGGCAATCCCTCCGTTGTTCGAAGCTTCCGCCGATGCGTTTCATCGGTGTCGCGCGCATTCCGGCGCGGCGAAAGGAAGCATCGTGAAATTATTCGAGCGCATCGCACGCACGGCCCGGCGCAACCTGCGCGGCCTGTGGCGGCTGCCCGATTTCCGGCGGCTCTGGCTGTCGCTGACCATAACGGCGTTCGGCGCGCAGGTGACCAATCTCGCGCTGCCGTTGACGGCCGCACTGCTGCTGCACGCGACGCCGCTGCAGATGGGCATCCTCGTGGCGCTCGAAACGCTGCCGTTCGCGCTCGTGTCGCTGCACGCGGGCGTGCTGCTCGACCGCGTCCGCAAGCTGCCGATCGTCATCACGTCCGACGTGAGCCGCGGGCTCGCGCTGCTGTCGATACCGATCTGCGCATGGCTCGACGTGCTGTCGATCGACGTGCTGTACGCGGTCGGCTTCTTCTGCGGCGTGCAGAACGTCGTCGGCGGTGCTGCGTACCAGGTGCTCATCGTGCAGATGGCCGGCCGCGACCGACTTGTCGAAGCGAACGCGAAGATCACGCTCGGCGAGACGTCGTCGGCGCTGATCGGCCCCGGCGTCGCCGGTGCGCTGATCCAGATGCTGACGGCACCCTTCGCAATCGTCGTCGACGCCGTGACGTTCCTCGGATCGGCGCTGATGCTGCGCAGGCTGCAGGTGCCCAACGACGTTCCCGCGAAGAACGTCCGCAAGTCGATGGGCAGCGAGATCCGCGAGGGGCTGTCGCTCGTCTGGAACAACCCGACGCTGCGCTCGCTGGCACTCGTGGCCGGCGCCTGGCAGATCCTGCACCACATGCAGGTTGCCGTGCTGATCCTGTTCGCAACGCGCGAACTGGGATTGTCCGCGGGTGCCCTGGGCCTTGCCTACATGGGCGGCGGTGTCGGTTGCGTGATCGCCGCGACGTTCGCCGAGCGGCTCGCGCGGCGCTTCGGCGTCGGTCCGCTGATCGTCTACGGGTTGCTGCTCACCGCGTTCGGCTGGCAGGCATTCGGCCTGATCCGCGGCTCGACGGTCGTCGCGACGGTGGCGCTCGGCGTGGGCATGCTGCTGTTCGACTTCGGTGCCGTGCTGTGGGGCATCAACTACCTGTCGCTGCGACAGGCGATCACGCCGGACCGGTTGCTCGGGCGGATGACCGCGACGATGCGGTTTCTGGCCGTTGCCGCGGCGCCGTTGGGTTCGCTCGTTGGCGGCGCGCTGGCCACTGGAATCGGCCTGCGGCAGACGCTATGGGTCGTCGGCGTGCTGGGGTTGATCCTCAGCATCGTCGCGATGCGGTGGTCGCCGGTGCGCCGGCATCGGCACCTGCCGGCGGTGGCACTCGACTAGGTCATCAAGCGGCCCTGAACGCAACGCGGGCCTCGCGATCGGACGATCGCGAGGCCCGCGTCTTTCTCGTGAGGCTCTGTCAGCAGTTGCGCGATAGCCGGGCGATGTTGCTGTCGTTGGGCGAGCCGGCCTTGCGAAGGCCCTTGGGCTCATTCAGCCCAAGGCGCCCGGCTTCGAGCGACCCTTCGGCTTGCCGGATGTCGCTGCGATCGACGTCGCGCGGATTTTCCGAGCGCATGATCTGCGTGCCGCTGGTGATCCCGACGACCTTGCACTCGCCGCGCTGCTCGTCCGCGTTCGCAACCGCCTGCGGACCGTTGACCGTTTCGCATCCTGCCAGCGCGAAGGCGATGACGCCCACCGCTGCGATCGTCCATCTGTTCATCTGCCGCTCCTTTTTGACGCCGTTTTGTTGCGAACAGTACGGCGGGTAGCTTAATCCTGCCGCCGGTCCGTGGAAAGCATCCGTTCAATCCCCTCGCAGCTGAAAGGGGTAAATCGACGGCAGTTTCAACAGTCCCGTCAGCTCGTCGAGCGCGCGGCGCGATTCGTCGAGCAGCGCCGGATCGCGCAGGTCCGCAGGCGCCAGCCGGTCGCGGTAGTGGCGGCGGATCCAGCCGTCCAGCGCCGCATCGAGGTCGGCATCGAGGAACACGTTGGCGGCAATCGTGCGCCGGTCGTCGTCCGTCAGCGGCACCCGCAGCCGCAGGCATGCCGGCCCGCCGCCGTTGCGCATGCTTTGCCGCAGATCGAACGTCAGCACGTCGGCGATCGGCGAGGAGCCGTCGACGAGACGGTCGAGCAGGTGCGACGCCTTCGGATGCGCGCGGCATTCCGCCGGCGCGACGAGCAGCAGGCGCCCGTCGGGAAACGGCAAGAGCTGACTGTTGAAGAGGTACGTGCCGACGGCGTCGGCCAGCGGCAGCTCGTCGTCGGTGATCACCACGGCCGTGAACGCGCCGCCGACGGCCGTGCGCAGCGCGTCGAGCACCGCCGGCTGGTCGACGAACGCGCGCTCGTGGCACAGCAGGAACGTGCCTTCGCCGACGGCGATGACGTCGTTGTGGAAGACGCCGGCGTCGATGCTGTCCGGGCGCTGCTGCGCGAACACCGTTCGTGCGGGATCGAGCCCGTGGCGGCGCGCGACGGCTTCGCCGGCCTCGCGCGTCTGCCGGGCCGGATAGCGCGTTGGCGCGGTGCCGCCGCCGAGCCCGCGGCGTCCGTAGACGAAGAGCTCGACACCGGGCTCCGCGACGCCGGCTGCAAAGCGCGTGTGGTTGGCGGCACCTTCGTCGCCGAACTGCGGCGCCGCCGGCAGCGGATCGTGGACGCGGAAGCGCGTCTCGTCGGCGAAGATTGCGCGCAGAACGCGCGTCGTCGTCGGCGCCTCGAGCGAGCGATGGAAGTTCGTCACGAGATTCGCCGGCGTGAACTGCAGCCGGCCGTCGGCGCAGTCCGCCGCTGCACTGACCGTCGCCGCGTTCGCCACCCACATCGACGCCGCCGACGAGCATGCGGCCAGGAGATCGGGTGCATCGCGCGCCGCCGCGGCGATCACGTCATGATCGCTGCCGGTGAAGCCGAGGGCGCGCAGCGCATCGACGCTCGGCCGCTCCTGCGGCGGCAGCACGCCTTGCGCGAATCCGCGTGCGGCGAGCGCACGCATCTTCGCGAGGCCTTGCAGCGCCGCCTCGCGCGGGTTGGCGACCTGCAGCGCGTTGCGCTCGGCCGCGAGGTTGCCGTGCGCAAGCCCCGAGTAGTTGTGCGTCGGCCCCGGCAGTCCGTCGAAGTTCATCGAGGGCTCGCGGTATCAGCGATCGGCGGGCGCAAGCGGCACGGCGCGCACGCTCTCGCCCTCGGTGACGCCGAGCGCTTCGGCGGCGTACGGCAGCAGCGGAAAGCGGTCGACGCGCGCGGGCGCCGCCGTGACCAGCGCGCGGAACGCATCGAAGCGCCGGTTGCAGACGAGCCACAGGATGTCGTCGGTCAGGCTGTCGGGCACCGGATCCTCTTCACCGAGGGTGCACGTCATTACCGCCGAGCGGCGGACGAGATCGATATTTTCGCGAGCGCACTCGACCGTCGGCCCGGCGTCGAAGATGTCGACATAACCCTCGTAGCGAAATCCCTCCTGCTCGAGCATCGCGCGCGCCGGTGCCGTGTCGGCGTGCACGGCGCCGATCGCGTCGCGCGCCGAGGGCGGCAACAGGTTCACGTAGACCGGGTGCCGCGGCATGAGCTCGGCGATGAACGCCTTCTGGCCGAGCCCCGTCAGGTAGTCGGCCGTCGAGTACTCCATCGCGAAGAAATGCCGGCCGAGACCTTCCCAGAACGGGCTCGTACCGTCGGGCTCGAGCCGCCCGCGCAACTCGGCGATCACCTTCGGCGCGAAGAGTTGCGCGAACTCGGCCATGAACATCAGCCGCGACTTCGCGAGCAGCGGCCCGTTCTTGCCGATCCGGTAGCGCTGGTCGAGGAACAGCGAGCAGAGCTCCGTGTGTCCGGTATGGTCGTTCGACAGGAACAGCGTCGGCGATACCGTGTAGACGTTGAGCGCACGCGACGCGTGGACGAGCGTGCCGACGTGATAGTTGTACCAGGGCTCGCGCAGGCCGACGGCCGCCTCGATCGCGCTGATGCCGACGACACGCTCCCCGGTCGCGTTGCCCGTCTCGACGAGCACGAACATGTAGCAGGCATCGGCCTTGTCGGAGGTGCCGCCGAACGACGCGAGCGAGCGCTCGATCCGCTGCAGCAGTCGATCGCGGTCGGCGGGCAGCGTCGTCAAACCGGTGCCCGTGCGCTCGGACAGCGCGAGGACGATCGGCAGATCGTCGTGCGCGATCGGCCGGATGAAGAACATCAGCGGGAGAGGGCGCCAGCGGGCGCCGGGCGCGCGGGACGGCGCGGCGCGCGCATCGTCCGTCTACGCCAGTGCGCGGTTCAACGCGGTTTCGAAGCGGGCCAGCCCTTCGAGGATTTCGTCGAGCGAGATGACGAGCGATGGCGCGATGCGCAGGACGTCCGGGCCGGCAACGAGCACGAGCAGCCCGGCCTCACCAGCGGCAGTCATCACATCGACCGCTTTGCCACGCCAGGCTTCGGTGAGCTCGCAGCCGATCCACACGCCTTCTCCGCGCAGGTCGCGAAACACTTGCCGGCGGCCATTGATCGCGCGCAGGCCCTCGATGAACAGCGCATGCCGTGCCTTGACGCCGTCGAGCACTTCGGTCGTGTTGATCACGTCGAACACGGCGCCCGCCACGGCGCACGCGAGGGGGTTTCCGCCGTACGTCGTGCCGTGCACGCCCACGGTGAACGCGCTGGCGATGTCGGCCGTGGTCAGCATCGCGCCGATCGGGAAGCCGCCACCGAGACCTTTCGCGCTCGTCAGGATGTCGGGGACGATGCCTTTCTGCATGTACGAGAACAGCGCCCCGGTGCGCCCCATGCCGCTCTGAATCTCGTCGAGGATCAGCAGCGCGCCGTGCGCCGTGCACAGGCGCCGGGCCGCCTGCAGGTATTCCGGTGTGCCGGGCGTCATGCCGCCTTCGCCCTGCATCGGCTCGAGCAGCACGGCGCAGATCTCGCTGCCGTGCGCGGCGAATTCCGCTTCGAGCGCGGCCACGTCGTTGTAACGGACGTGCGTGATGCCGGCCGGGTTGGGACCAAAACCCGACGAATACTTTGGCTGGCCACCGGCCGTCACGGTGAACAGCGTGCGCCCGTGGAACGCGTTCAGCGCGGACACGACGCGGATGCGCTGCGGACCGGAGCGGTCGTGCGCGTAACGACGCGCGAGCTTCAGCGCCGCTTCGTTGGCCTCGGCGCCGGAATTGCAGAAGAACACGCGCTCGGCGAATGTCGCTTCGGTGAAGCGGCGCGCGAGCCGCAACGCGGGCTCGTTGGTGAACCAGTTCGACATGTGCCACAGCGTGCGCGCCTGCGCGTCGAGCGCCTTGACGATCGCGGGATGGCAATGGCCGAGCGACGTGACCGCGACGCCGCTGGCGAAGTCGATGTACATCCGCCCTTCCTGATCCCACACGCGCGAGCCTTCGCCGCGCACCGGCACGAACGGCGCGGGCGCGTAGCACGGGACCATCAGCCGATTGAAATCGTCGCGCGTCACGGGCACCGACGCAGCATTGCTGGTGACGACGGGCTCGCGCCGCGACGTCGCGGCGACGACCGCTTGCGCGGCAGAGGAGAGCGGCATCTTCGGGATCCGGGTGGTTGGCGGTCAGCCGGCGGTGGCGACGACCTGCATCTCGACGCGATACGCCGGGTTGGCGAGCCGCGCCTCGACCGTCGCGCGCGCGGGCGTCTCGCCTTGCGGCACCCACGCGTCCCATACGGCGTTCATCGCGGCGTAGTCCTTCATGTCGGCGAGGTAGATCGTCGTCGACAGGATCCGGGTCTTGTCCGACGCCGCTTCGCCGAGCAGCCGGTCGATCTGCTTCAACACGGAGCGCGTTTGCGCGGTGATGTCGGCGCTCGGATCCTCCGCAACCTGGCCTGCGAGGTAGACGAGACGGCCGCCGGGCGGCGGTGCGTAGATCACGAGATCCGACAGGCGCTTGCCGACGTTACGGCGTTCGATGGTCATGATGCTATCCTGAAATAACGGGCTCCTGCGAGCCGTCAGTGTAGTCGAAAATGTCCCCCCGACTCGCGCTTGTCTGCGCCGCGATCCTGATGGCCGCCGCTGTCGCGCTGGGCGCTTTCGGCGCGCACGCACTCAAGGCGCGGCTCGCAGCCGACGCCCTCGTCGTCTGGCAGACCGCGGTCAACTATCACGCGTGGCACGCGCTCGGTCTGCTCGGCGTCGGCGTGCTGATGACACAGTTCCCGCACTCGCGCGGACTTGCGCGCACGGCGTGGCTGTTCGTCACCGGCATCGCGCTGTTCTGCGGGAGTCTCTATGCGCTGGCACTCGGCGCGCCACACGCCGTCGGATTGGCAACGCCGGTCGGCGGCGCCGCCTTCATCGCCGGGTGGCTGATGCTCGCGTGCACGGGCCGCTCGTTGCAGGTCGCGCCGCGCAGCGACGCGCGCTAACGCAGGCTGTTGCAAAGCGTCCCGCAGTAGCTTTGCCGTCAATCGACGTGCGCGCCGCTCGCCTTCACCACCTTCGCCCATTTCGCCGATTCCGCGGCGATGTGCGTAACGAACGCGTCGGGCGTGCCGCCTGCGGCGATCGCACCTTGCGCCGCGAGCTTCTCCTTCGCGTCGGGTGACGCGAGCCACGCGGCGATCTCGCCGTTCAGCTTCTTGACGATATCGTTCGGCGTGCCGGCAGGTGCGAGGACGCCGAACCACGACGACGCCTCGAATCCCGGCAGCCCCGACTCGGCGAGCGTCGGCAGTTCGGGCAGCGTCGACGAGCGCGCGAGGCTCGTCACCGCGAGCGCGCGCAGCTTGCCGGCCTTGATGAACTGCAGCGACGACGGCAGGTTGTCGAACATCAGCTGCACCTGTCCGCCGATGAGATCGGTCAGCGCGGGCGCGCTGCCCTTGTACGGCACGTGCGTCATCTGCACGCCCGTCATCGTCTTGAACAATTCGCCGGACAAATGGATCGACGTGCCGTTGCCCGATGACGCGAAGTTGAGCTTGTTCGGATTCGCCTTGGCGTAGGCGATCAGTTCCTGCACCGAGTTGACGGGCAGCGACGGGTTGACGACGAGCACGTTCGGCACGCCGGCGACGAGGATCACCGGCACGAAGTCCTTGACGTGGTCGTACGGCATCTTCGCGTACAGGCTCGGGTTGATCGCGTGCGTGCCGACCGTTCCCATCAGCAGCGTGTAACCGTCGGGCGGCGACTTCGCGACGAGCTCGGAGCCGATGTTGCCCCCAGCACCCGGCCGGTTGTCGACGATCACCTGCTGGCCCCACGTTTCGGACAGCTTTTGCGCGACGGCGCGCGCGAGGATGTCGGTGGTGCCGCCCGCGGGGAACGGCACGACGAGCCGCACGGGCTTTGTCGGATACGTGCCCTGCGCGGCGACGGGCGCCACGGCGCCGATCGCAATGACGGCCGCAAGTACCACGACGAAACGCCTGGTAAGTGACTTCATCGATCCTCCCAAAGCCTGTGAAGGGCCATTGATTTGCGGGCGTCCTCGGCGGGACGTCCGGCGACCATGCTCAATGCGAACAGCTGCGGTCAATCGACCTTCGCGCCCGATGCCTTGACGATCCGTGCGTAGCGGGCGAGCTCGTCGGCGATGAACCGCGTGAATTCCGCCGGCGTGTCGGGCGCCGCTTCGGCGCCCTGTGCAATCAGGCGCTCACGCATCTCGGGCGTGTTCAGGATGCGCGTCACGTCGGCGTTCCATCGTGCGATGACTTCGGGCGGTGTTCCTGCCGGTGCCATCAGCCCGAACCACGTCGAGATGTCGAAGCCCGGCACGCCGGCCTCCGCCATCGTCGGCAGATCGGGCGCGAGCTTCGACCGCTGCGACGTCGTCACGGCCAGCGCGCGCAGCTTGCCCGCCTTGACCTGCACCATCGCGTTCGCGAGGTTGTCGAACATGAGTTGGGTATCGCCGGCGAGCAGCGCCTGGGTGGCCGGTGCCGCGCCCTTGTACGGGATATGAACCATGTCGAGGCCCGCATCGACCTTCAGCAACTCTCCTGCCAGGTGACCGGCGCTGCCCGTGCTGCCGGATCCGAACGACAGCTTGCCCGGATGGGCCTTCGCATACGCGATCAACTCCTTCACGGAATGGACCGGCAACGTTGGATTGACGACCAGCACGTTGGGCGTGATCGCGACGAGCGTGATCGGTGCGAAGTCCTTTTTCGCGTCGTACGGCATCTGCGCGTAGAGATTCGGGTTCACCGCGTGCGTCGACAGCGCGCCCATGACGACGGTGTAACCATCGGGGGGCGCCTTGGCGACGAAGTCCGCGCCGATGTTGCCGCCGGCACCGGGCTTGTTCTCGACGACTACGCCCTGGCTCCACGTCTCGGACAGCTTCTGCGCGATCCCGCGACCGACGACGTCGAGCGGACCCCCGGGCGGGAACGGAACGACGAGCTTCGCCGGCCGTGCCGGGAATGGCTGCGCACCGGCCGGTGCGGGGACGAAGGCGACCAATGCCACAATTGCCGCCGCCATGACCGCGCGCGCGACGCCGAGCGAGGAAAAGCGATGCGATCGGCGGGCTGAAACATCTGGTTGCAACATGGATAAGGGCCAAAAACACGCAACGTGGCCAGTGTAGCAGGCCAACTTGGGTACTTGCGTATGCTACAGAGCGGTTTGCCCGCGATGGCAGCGCAGCGCATAATTAATGATTGCCGTCGCGAACGATCGCCAGGCGAACTGCTCGAAGAATGTCCAGCTGATGAATAAAACTGCAACAGTCGGCACCGCGCTACTGTGCGTTGCATTGGCCGCCGGGGCCGGGTTCTGGTTCGGCGCGCAGCGCGCGAACGCTCCGGGCGACGTCCCGGCCGCCGCGGCAGCCACCAAGGGGACCGCGCCCGTCGGCACGCCGATGGTCGTCGAAGCGACCAAGGTCGTCCGCCAACCCCTGCCGCAGACGATCACCGCCGTCGGCAGCCTGCGCTCCGACGAATCGGTCACGCTGCGTCCCGAAGTGGCCGGCCGCGTCAACGCGATCCTGTTCAAGGAAGGCCAGAACGTCAGCAAGGGCATGACGCTCGTGCGGCTCGATCCGGCGATCAACCAGGCGGAAGTGCAACAGGCGAAGGCGAACCTCGTGCTCGCCAAGAGCAAGTTCGACCGCGCCGTCGAGTTGTCGCAGCGCAACTTCATCTCGGGCCAGGCGAAGGACGAAGCGGAGAACAACCTGCGTGTCGCCGAGGCGGCCGTGGCGCTTGTCGAAGCCCGGCTTGCCAAGACCGAGATCAAGGCACCGTTCGCAGGCGTCATCGGCCTTCGCGTCGTGTCGGTCGGCGACTACGTGAAAGAGGGTGCCGACATGGTCAACCTCGAGTCGATCGATCCGCTGAAAGTCGACTTCCGCGTTCCCGAGACTTACATGCGGCAAGTGCAGCCGGGCCAGACGCTGACCGTCACCCTCGATGCGCTGCCGGGCAGGAAATTCGACGGCAAGGTGCTGGCGGTCAATCCGCTGATCGACGCGGCGGGCCGCTCGGTCGTCATCCGGGCGATCGTGCGCAACGCCGACACGTCGCTGCGGCCCGGCATGTTCACGCGCGTCAACCTGATCACGCGCGACGACAAGGATGCGCTCGTGATTCCGGAACAGGCGATCGTGCCGCAGGGCGACGAGCAGTTCGTGTTTCGCATCGTCGATGGCAAGGCGGCGCGCGTGAAGGTGGACATCGGCCAGCGCCGCGACGGCAAGGTGGAAGTGCTGAAGGGCCTCAACGTCAACGACATGGTCGTCACGGCCGGTCAGCTCAAGCTGCGCGAAGGGATGCCGGTGACGATCAGCACGGCGCCGGGTCCGGCGTCCGCCACCGCGCCCGGGGCGCGCAACAACGCTGACAGTTCCGACGTCTCGGCGAAGCAGAGCTGACACTAGGCGCTGATTCATGCAGCTACCCGAGATCTGCATCAAGCGGCCCGTGTTCGCGACGGTGCTGTCGCTGATCATCCTGCTGATCGGCCTGATCTCGTATACGCGGCTCTCGGTCCGCGAGTATCCGCGGATCGACGAGCCCGTCGTCAGCGTCAACACGACGTATCGCGGCGCCTCCGCCGAGGTCGTCGAGTCGCAGGTGACGAAGCCGCTCGAGGATTCGCTCGCCGGCATCGAAGGCGTCGAGCTGATGACGTCGCAGAGCCGTTCGGAGACGAGCCGCATCAACGTGCGCTTCACGCTGAAGCGCGATCCCGACTCGGCGGCCGCCGACGTCCGCGACAAGGTGTCGCGCGCCCGCGGCAAGCTGCCCGATACGATCGACGAGCCGATCATCGCCAAGGTGGAGGCGGATTCGCAGCCGGTCATCTACATCGCCGTCGAGGCCGGCTCGCTGTCGTCGCTCGACGCGTCCGACTTCGTCAAGCGCTACGTGCAGCCGCGGCTGTCCGTGCTGCCGGGCGCCGCCGACGTGCGCATCTTCGGCGAGCGGCAGGTGTCGATGCGCATCAACCTCGACCGTACGCGGCTCGCCGGCTACAAGCTGACGGTGCAGGACGTCGAGGAGGCGATCCGCCGGCAGAACGCCGAAATTCCCGCGGGACGCATCGAGTCGTCGGCGCGCGAGTTCACCGTCGTCGCCGAAACGGACGTCCGCTCGCCCGAGCAGTTCAACAGCATCATCGTCGCCAATGTCGGCGGCTACCCGGTGCGCGTACGCGACATCGGCAACGCCGAGATCGGCCCGGTCGACGAGCGGACGATTTCCCGCTTCAACGGCAAGACGTCGCTCAACATCGGCGTGATCAAGCAGGCGGTCGCGAATCCGCTCGAGCTGTCGAACGCGGTTCGCGACGAGGTCAAAAAGATCAACGAAGGGCTGCCGACGGGCATGAAGCTCGTCATCGCGTACGACACGTCGGTGTTCATCGACCGGTCGATCGGCTCGGTGTTCGAGACGATCGTCGAGGCGATCGTGCTCGTCGTGCTGGTGATCTTCTTCTTCCTGCGGAGCCTCCGGGCCACGATCATCCCGATCGTCACGATCCCCGTGTCGCTGATCGGCGCGTTCGGGATCATGTACATCTTCGGCTTCACGATCAACACGCTGACGCTGCTGTCGATGGTGCTCGCCATCGGCCTCGTCGTCGACGACGCGATCGTCATGCTGGAAAACATCTTCCGCCACGTCGAGGCGGGCATGCCGCGGCGGGAGGCGGCGATCACCGGCGCGCGCGAGATCGGATTCGCGATCGTCGCGATGACGCTGACGCTTGCATCCGTCTTCGCGCCGCTTGCGTTCGCAACGGGTCGCACCGGGCGGCTGTTCATCGAGTTCGCGCTGACGCTCGCAGGTGCCGTGCTCGTTTCGGGATTCATCGCGCTGACGCTGTCGCCGATGATGTGCTCGCTGCTCTTGAAGCATGAGGAAAAGCACTCGTGGCTGTTCAACCTGATCGAGGGCTGGCTGGAGGCGATGACGAACGGCTACCGGCGAGCGCTGACGGCCGTGCTGCACGCGCGCTGGGTCGTCGCCATCGGGTGGCTCGCCGTACTCGGTGCGGGCGCCGTGCTGTTCATGTCGCTGAAGGCGGAGCTTGCGCCGATCGAGGACCGCGGCGTCGTGTTCGGCGTCGTCACGGCGCCGCAGGGTTCGACGCCGCAGTACACGGCCGACCAGATCAAGCCGATCGAGCAGTTCTACGCGCAGATTCCCGAGGCCGCCGCGTGGACGGCGATCTCCGGCTTTCCGACCGTCGTCGACGGCAACGCGGTGCTGCGTCTCAAGCCGTGGGAGGAACGCAAGAAGCGGCAGCAACAGATCGCTGACGAGCTGCGGCCGAAGTTCCAGTCGGTGCCCGGTGCGATCGCGTTCCCGCTGAATCCGCCGTCGCTCGGCCAGTCGTTCCGCTCCACGCCGGTCGAGTTCGTCATCATGTCGCAGATCCCGTACCCGGACCTGCAGCGGCTCGTCGATCGCTTCCTGGACGAGGCGCGCAAGTACCCAGGCGTGCAGAACCTGCAGACGGACCTGCGCCTCAACACGCCCGAAGTGCGCGTGCGCATCAACCGCGACAAGCTGTCCGACATCGGCGTTCCGGTCGACACGGTCGGCCGCACGCTGGAGACGATGCTCGGCGGGCGGCAGGTCACGCGGTTCAAGCGCGAAGGCGAGCAGTACGACGTGATCGTGCAGGTCGCGCCCATCGACCGTACGACGCCCGCGGACATCAGCGACAGCTACGTGCGTGCGCGCGACGGCAGCATGGTGCAGCTGTCCAATCTGGTCGACGTCAAGGAGGGCGTCGCGCCGCAATCGCTCAACCACTTCAACCGGCTGCGTGCCGTGAAGGTGACGGCGACGCTCGCGCCGGGCTACGCGATCGACGAGGCGCTCCGCGCCATGGACGCCGCCGCGAAGGCGACGCTGCCGGTCACCGCGCAGACCGACGTCGACGGGCAGTCGCGCGAATTCCGCAAGTCCGGCAAGGAAATCTATTTCACGTTCGTGCTCGCCCTCGCATTCATCTACCTCGTGCTGTCGGCGCAGTTCGAGAGTTTCGTCCATCCGTTCGTGATCATGCTGTCGGTGCCGCTGTCGATGACGGGTGCGCTGTTCATGCTGTGGCTCACCGGCGGCACGCTGAACATCTACAGCCAGGTCGGCCTGGTGACGCTCGTCGGCCTCATCACCAAGCACGGCATCCTGATCGTCGAGTTCTCGAACCAGCTTCGCGCCAAGGGCGAGGACCTGATGGATGCCGTCGTCGATGCGGCCACGCTGCGGCTGCGGCCGATCCTGATGACGACCGGCGCGATGGTGCTGGGCGCGCTGCCGCTGGCACTTGCGCACGGCGCGGGTGCCGAATCGCGGACGCAGATCGGCTGGGTGATCGTCGGCGGCATGACGTTCGGCACGCTGCTGACCCTGTTCGTCGTTCCCACCGCCTACACACTGCTTGCCGGCCGCGCCGTGCATCACGAGCCGGCTTCGGCGCCCACACCCGCGGCCCCGCTTCCGGGCGCGCCCGTTTCGGGCCACGCGGATTGACGCTCAATGCTGCCGCAGCGCATCGGCGGCCGGGTCGCGTATGGGTCGCGCATCGAAATGCACGTCGTGCCCAATGCAGCATCGATTTGCATAGGATCGACTGCTAGAATCGCACCCCGAAAGGCGGCTCCATAGCCGTCCGTCCTTTTCATCCGGAGGAATCATGGCTTCTCGCATCAAGCGCATTGCATCGATCGCCGTCGCGTTCGCGTTGGCGGGTGCGGCAACCGCGGCGCATGCCGTCGTGGAAATCCAGTGGTGGCACGCGATGACCGGCGCCAACAACGACCGCGTCAACGCGTTCGCGAAGCGCTTCAACGAGAGCCAGAGCGAGTACAAGGTCAACGCGGTGTTCAAGGGCAGCTATCCGGAAGCGATGGCGGGTGCGATCGCCGCGTTCCGCGCCGGCAACGCGCCGCACATCCTGCAGGTGTTCGAAGTGGGCACCGCGACGATGATGGGCGCAAAGGGCGCGATCAAGCCGGTGTACGAAGTGATGGCGCAGGCCGGCGAGAAATTCGATCCCAAGAGCTACATCCCCGCGGTCGCCGGCTACTACACGAACACGAAGGGCCAGATGCTGTCGTTTCCGTTCAACAGCTCGACGACGGTGTTCTATTACAACAAGGACGCGTTCGAGAAGGCGGGCCTCGATCCGAACAAGCCGCCGCTCACGTGGCAGGCCGTCGTTGCAGCCATGGCGAAGCTGAAGGCCGCCGGGTGGGCCTGCCCCTACACGACCGGCTGGCAGTCGTGGGTGCAGCTCGAAAGCTTCAGCGCGTGGCACAACGTGCCGTTCGCCAGCGAGCAGAACGGCTTCGCAGGCAACGATCCCAAGCTGCTGTTCAATGGTCCCGTGCAGACGCGCCACATCGCGAACATGCAGGACTGGATCAAGAAAGGCTATTTCGTCTACGGCGGCCGGAAGAACGAGCCCGAGGCGAAGTTCCAGAGTGGCGAATGCGCGATGATGACGACGTCGTCGGCCGGCTACGGGACCACGAAGCAGCTCGCGAAGTTCAAGTGGACCATCTCGCCGCTGCCGTATTACGCCGACGTGCCGAACACGCCGCAGAACACGATCATCGGCGGCGCGAGCCTCTGGGTGATGGCCGGCAAGAAGCCCGAGGAATACAAGGGCGTCGCCAAGTTCCTGACGTTCCTGTCGCAGCCGAATATCCAGGAGGAGTGGCACGAGGCGACCGGCTACCTGCCGATCACGATGGCCGCCTACGACATGACGAAGAAGTCCGGCTTCTACGAGAAGAACCCGGGAACCGACGTCTCGGTCGAGCAGATGGTCGTCAAGACGACGTCCAACTCGCGCGGCATCCGCCTCGGCAACTTCGTCCAGATCCGCGACGTGATCGACGAGGAGCTCGAGTCCGTGTGGGCGGGCAAGAAGACGGCGAAGGAGGGGCTCGACGATGCGGTGAAGCGCAGCAACGAGCTCGTCGCCCGGTTCGCGAGGACGGTCAAGGCGGAGTGATCGGCGCACGTTAGAGTGGTTCGCAGCATGCCCGCGAATGCGTTGGCGATCAGGCGCTAGGCGATGGCGAGCGAAAAGCGCGTAAGGTTCAAGTCGGGCTGGCTGCCTTACGCGCTGATCTTTCCGCAGCTGCTGATCACGATCGTCTTCTTCTTCTGGCCCGCCGGCCAGGCGCTGATCCAGTCGCTGCTCGTCGAAGACGCGTTCGGCGCGAGTACCGAGTTCGTCTGGTTCGACAATTTCCGCGAGCTGTTCAACGACCAGAACTACCTGGCGTCGTTCAAGGTCACGGCGATCTTCTCGGTGCTCGTTGCGGGCATCGGCCTCACCGTGTCGCTGGTGCTGGCGGCCTTCGCCGATCGCGTGCTGCGCGGCGCGACGTTCTACAAGACGCTGCTGATCTGGCCGTACGCGGTCGCGCCGGCGATCGCCGCCGTGCTCTGGCTGTTCCTGTTCAACCCGACGCTCGGTATCCTCGCGCACTGGATGCGCGGCTTCGGCATTGCGTGGAATCCGCTGCTCGACGGCGACGATGCGCTGATCATGGTCGTCATCGCCGCCGTCTGGAAGCAGATCAGCTACAACTTCCTGTTCTTCCTCGCCGGGCTGCAGTCGATCCCGAAGTCGCTGATCGAAGCCGCGGCCATCGACGGCGCGGGCCCCGTGAAACGATTCGCGACGATCGTGTTCCCGCTGCTGTCGCCGACGACGTTCTTCCTGCTCGTCGTCAACATCGTCTACGCGTTCTTCGACACGTTCGGCATCATCGACGCGTCGACGTCCGGCGGTCCCGCCAAGGCGACGGAGATCCTCGTCTACAAGGTGTACGCCGACGGCTTCAAGGGGCTCGACCTCGGCGGCTCCGCCGCGCAGTCCGTGATCCTCATGGCGATCGTCGTCACGCTGACGGTGGTCCAGTTCCGTTACGTCGAGCGGAAAGTGCAGTACTGATCGTGTCGACGCCCGAATCGACGCCGACTCGCGCGGCCACGCCCCGCGGCCCCTGGCTGATCCTGATGAACCTGCTGCCGGATGCGTGGCGCACGCGCACGCCGGAAGGGATGGTCGAGAACCGGCCGCTGCTGTCGTTGGTCTCGCACGTCGTGCTCGCGATCGGCATTGCGATCGTGGCGCTGCCGCTGTACGTGACGTTCGTCGCGTCGACGCAGACGGCCGAGCAGGTGCTGAACGCGCCGATGTCGCTCTTGCCGGGCACGCACCTGATCGACAACTACACCGCCGTATTGACGCACGGCGCGGGCGAGGCGTCGGCGCCGGTCGGCCGGATGATGCTGAACAGCCTCGTCACCGCGCTGATCATCGCGTTCGGCAAGATCGTGATCTCGCTGCTGTCGGCGTTCGCGATCGTCTACTTCCGGTTTCCGTTTCGCGGCCTGGCGTTCTGGATGATTTTCGTCACGCTGATGCTGCCCGTCGAGGTGCGCATCCTGCCGACGTACAAGGTCGTCTCCGACCTGCACATGATCAACACGTACGCCGGGCTGACCGTGCCGCTGATCGCGTCCGCGACGGCGACGTTCCTGTTCCGCCAGTTCTTCCTGACGATCCCCGACGAGCTTGCCGAGGCGGCGCGCATCGACGGCGCGGGTCCGATGCGGTTCTTCTTCGACGTCGTCGTCCCGCTGTCGCGGCCCAACATCGCCGCACTCTTCGTCATCCTGTTCATCTACGGCTGGAACCAGTACCTGTGGCCGCTGCTGATCACGACCGACGAGGAGATGTACACGACGGTGATCGGCATCAAGCGGATGATCTCGGGCGGCGATGCCGCCACCGACTGGAATCTCGTGATGGCGACGGCAATGCTCGCGATGCTGCCGCCGGCGCTCGTCGTGCTGCTGATGCAGAAATGGTTCGTCAAGGGACTGGTGGACAGCGAAAAATGAAGGGTCTTCGCAAATTGCGCCGCGTCGCGATGCCGCGAGTCAGCGCTTTCGCGCGCAGGCAGCCGGCAGCGTGCGAGGTGCGCGACTTGGGAGTGCCGGCCGTCGCGGGTGGCGCGGCCAATCGTCCGCGCGCGCAGCGCGACGCCGATCCGCCGCGCCGGGTAACCCGCAGGCCGGCGTTCACGGACGCGGAGCGCACCCGCACGCTGGCGGCTGCCTGCGCACGGTCAGCGGATGGCATCGAATTCGCCGCCGGGAGCCTGACGTAATGGCCCGCGTCGAGCTCCGTAACGTCACCAAGCAGTACGCCAACGCCGAGGTCATCCACGGGATCGACCTGCAGGTTGCCGACGGCGAGTTCATCGTCATCGTGGGTCCGTCGGGTTGCGGCAAGTCGACGCTGCTGCGGATGGTCGCGGGCCTCGAAGCGATCACCGGCGGCGAGATCGTGATCGGCGACCGCGTCGTCAACCGCCTCGAGCCGAAGGATCGCGACATCGCGATGGTGTTCCAGAACTACGCGCTGTACCCGCACATGAGCGTGTTCGACAACATGGCGTACGGGCTGCGCATCCGCGGCCTTGCCAAGAGCGACATCGCCGAGCGCGTCAAGCGCGCAGCGGACATCCTCGAGCTCGAGTCGTTGCTCGCGCGGACACCGCGCCAGTTGTCGGGCGGCCAGCGGCAACGCGTCGCGATGGGCCGTGCGATCGTCCGCGAGCCCGCCGTGTTCCTGTTCGACGAGCCACTGTCCAATCTCGATGCGAAGCTCCGCGTGCAGATGCGCTTCGAGATCCAGAAACTGCATCGGCGCTTATCGACGACGAGCCTTTACGTCACGCACGACCAGGTCGAGGCGATGACGCTGGCCCAGCGGATGGTCGTGATGAACGGCGGGCGCGCCGAGCAGGTCGGCTCGCCGATGGAGGTGTACGAGAATCCGCAGACGATCTTCGTCGCCGGATTCATCGGCTCGCCGGCCATGAATTTCGTCGCCGGCAAGGCGAACGGCGACGGCCGGATCGCGCTCGACCATGGCGGGCAGGCCCGCACGACGCGCAGCACGCTCGAGCAGGGTCGCGCCGTGATGGTCGGCGTCCGGCCCGAGCATCTGACGCCCTGCGGCGAGCGCGACGCGATCCTGTCGGGACCCGTCGAAATGGTCGAGAACCTCGGCGCCGATGCGCTGATCCACATTGGTCATGGCGGCAACACGGTGATCGCGCGGCTGCCGCACGGCGCGTCGCCTGCGGTCGGATCGACGTTCTGCGTCGCCGCCGATCCCGCGCGCGTGTTCGCATTCGACGCCGCCACCGGCGCGCGCCTGCGCTGACGGCCATGTGCGGCCTTCCGGCCTGGCCCTATCCGAAGTTCTGCGCGCATCGCGGCGCGGGCAAGCTCGCGCCCGAAAACACGCTGGCCGCGTTTCGCCTGGGCTACGAGCATGGCTACCGGATGGCGGAGTTCGACGTCAAGCTGTCGGCCGACGGCGTCGCATTCCTGCTGCACGACGACACACTCGATCGGACCACCAATTGCCAAGGGGCGCGCCGACGCGCTGACGTGGCGCGAGTTGGCACTCGCCGACGCGGGCACGTGGCATTCGCCGGAATATGCCGGTGAGCCGCTTGCATCGCTCGCCGCCGTCGCCGCGTGGAGCCGCGCGCGGCACGTGCGCATGAACATCGAGATCAAGCCCACGCGTGGCCGTGAGCGCGAGACCGGCGCCGCGATTGCATTCGATGCCGCTTCGCTGTGGGCGGGTAGCGACGTGCCTCCGCTGCTGTCGTCGTTCTCCCCTCTGGCGCTCGATGCCGCACGGGAGGCTGCGTCCGACCTACCGCGCGCGTGGCTCAGCGAATACTGGGTCGACGACTGGCGCGAGCGTGTCGTTCCACTCGGCTGCATCGCGCTGGA
The DNA here is from genome assembly GCA_963709335.1 of uncultured Pseudomonadota bacterium. Classification (GTDB taxonomy): domain Bacteria; phylum Pseudomonadota; class Gammaproteobacteria; order Burkholderiales; family Casimicrobiaceae; genus VBCG01. The sequence goes on along the minus strand of CAVPWB010000014.1, from coordinate 441,928 downwards.
TCTCAAGCACACGTTGCTGACGAAGGCGCGCGTCGACGAGATCCACGATGCCGGCCTGCGCGTCGCGACGTGGACGTGCAACGATCCGGCGCGAGCCGCCGACCTCCTCGCATGGGGCGTCGACACGCTGATCACCGACGCCGTGGACGTCATCGCGCCACGTTGAACAACGCTTTCGCCGAATGGGGTTGAACGGACATTCAACCGCTCTGACCGACATTGCATTTGTAGGGTCGAAGGGTTCGGCGCACACTGAGTTTTCCACCACTCGGCGACACTTGCTTCATGGATAAACCCGAGACCGCTGCCGCACCTGCCCATGTCGACTTCACCGTCGTCGGAATCGGTGCGTCGGCCGGCGGATTGAAGGGCTTGCTGCAGTTCTTCGAGCGCATGCCGCCGGAAAGCGGCATGGCGTTCGTCATCATCCTGCACCTGTCGCCGAAGCACGAGTCGAACCTCGACAAACTGCTGCAAGCCGTCACCGCGATGCCGGTGATGCAGGTCAACGAGTCGATCGAGATCGAGAGAAATCATGTCTACGTGATCTCGCCGGCCAAGCATCTGTCGATGGTCGACGGCATGCTGCAGGTTTCAGCGCCGCCGTCCCAGCGCGATCGACATACGGCAATCGACCTCTTCTTTCGCACGCTCGGCGAAACGAAGAAGGCGCGGGCGATGTGCATCGTCCTTTCGGGCACCGGTTCGGATGGCACGGTCGGGCTGAAGTCCATCAAGGAGGAAGGCGGCATCACCCTTGCGCAGATGCCCGACGAAGCGGAATACGACGGGATGCCGCGCAACGCCATCAGCACGGGCATGGTCGATTTCGTGTTGTCCGTCGAGGACATGCCGCAGAAGCTGATGAACCTCAGCGAGAACGCGCAGTTGATCAAGCTGCCGCACGCGGAAGAGCTGCAGCCACCGGTGGAGCCCGACACGAGCCGACGCGCAGACGTCGCCTTGCGGGATGTGCTCTCGCTGCTCCGTGCGCGCACCGGACACGACTTTGCGCAGTACAAGCGCGCGACGGTATTGCGGCGCATCGAGCGGCGGCTGCAGGTCAACCAGCTGCGTGATCTTCCGACGTATCGCGATTTCCTGCGCGACAACCCGGCCGAGACGCATCCGCTGCTGAAAGACATGCTGATCAGCGTCACGAATTTCTTCCGGGACCGTGAGGCGTTCGAGGTGCTCGAGCGAATCGCGATACCGGCCGTGTTCGAAGGCAAGTCCACCGGCGACCAGGTCCGCGTCTGGGTCGCCGGCTGCGCGACGGGCGAGGAGGCCTATTCGGTCGCGATGCTGCTCGCGGAGTACGCCAACGAGCTTGCGGCACCGCCCGGCCTGCAGGTGTTCGCCACCGACATCGATGAAGACGCCATTGCATTCGGACGCGCCGGCATTTATCCGGAGGCGATCGTGACCGACGTTCCGCCGGTGCGCCTGCGACGTTTTTTCACGAAGGAGCCGGGCGGGTACCGCGTGCAGAAGCACATACGCGAGATGGTGATGTTCGCGCCGCACAACCTGATCAAGGACCCGCCGTTTTCCCGCGTCGATCTCGTGTCGTGTCGCAACCTGCTCATCTATCTCAATCGGGAAATCCAGAGCGGCGTGCTCGACCTCATTCATTTCGCGCTGCGGCCCGACGGCTTCATGATGCTCGGCACGTCGGAATCGATCGACGAAACTCATGACACGTTCGTCGTCGTCGACAAGCCGAACCGGCTTTATCGCGCGCAGATGCGCTCCCGGACCAAGCCGCTGGCGTCGATGCTGCCGGCAGTCATCACGCATGCCGTTCCGTCGACGGCGGCGAGCCCGGTGCGGCGCCACGATGCCTACGGCGAGATTCACCAGAGCCTGCTCGAGAGCTATGCGCCGCCGTCGGTCGTCGTCGACGATCACCATGCGATCGTGCACTTGTCCGAGAGCGCCGGCCAGTTTCTGCGGTTCACGGCCGGCGAGCCGACGCTCGGCCTCGTCAACGCCGTGCATCCGGCGCTGCGCCTCGATGTTCGCGCGGCGCTTCATCAGGCGTTCCAGACGATGAAGCGCGTGGAGGCGAAGCACGTCGAGCTGAAGCGTCCGACGGGTACGTCGTTTGTCGATATCACGATTCAGCCGGTGCGCGATGTGCCCACGTCGCGTACGTTCGCGCTGGTGATCTTCGACGAGGTCTACGCGGCCGATGGCGGCGACGCAACCGCCGACCAGGAAGCGGCGGCCGGCCGGAGGTCTGCAGAGGCGGAAAACGAGCTCACGAACACTCGCGAGCAGCTCCGCTCGACGATCGAGCAGTACGAGACGCAGAACGAGGAGCTGAAGGCATCGAACGAAGAGCTGCAGGCGATCAACGAGGAGTTGCGCGCCGCTACCGAGGAGCTCGAGACCAGCAAGGAGGAGCTGCAGTCGATCAACGAGGAGCTGACGACCGTCAATCAGGAGCTGAAGGCCAAGATCGACGAGATGACGAGCATCAACAACGATCTGCAGAATTTCATCGCCTCCACCGAGATCAGCGTGCTGTTCATCGACCGCGAACTGAAGCTCATGCGCTTCACGCCCCCGGCGCGCGAACTGTTCAACGTCATCGCGGCGGATGTCGGCCGGCCGTTGCTCGATATCACGCACCGCCTCGATTATTCCGATCTCGCCGCCGACGTCGCGAACGTGTTCGAAACGCTGCGCATCGTCGAGCGTCACCTGACGGCCTCGAACGGGCGCTCCTACCTGATGCGCATCCTGCCGTACCGGACGACCGAGGACCGGATTCAGGGGGCCGTGCTGACGTTCGTCGACATCACCGCCCGGACCGAGAGCGAGGAGCATCTGCGCCGCAGCGAGCAGCGCTACCGGGCGATCATCGACAGCATCCGTGACTACGCGATCGTTACGACCGACCTCGACGGGCGCATCGAAGGGTGGAACGAGGGTGCGGTATCCCTGTTCGGCTACAGCGACGCGGAGATCGTGGGCCAGCCGATCGACGTGCTGTTCGTGCCGGAGGACCGCGCGAGCAACGTCCCCCGACAGGAACGCGAAACTGCGCGCGAGCGCGGTCATGCCGCCGACGAGCGCTGGCACCTGCGCAAGGACGGCAGCCGTTTCTATTGCAGCGGCGTGCTGGCGCCGTTGACCGACGGGACACTTTACGGCTACGTGAAGATCGCGCGCGACCTGACCGAGCAGCAGGTCGCCGCAGCGGAACGTGAGCAGGAATTCGCGCGGGCGCAGGCCGATCGAGCGGAGCTCGAAAATTCCAATCGCCTGAAGGACCGCTTCCTGGCGACGCTGTCGCACGAGCTGCGCAATCCGCTGAACCTGATCATGATGCAGTCCGAGATCATGCGTCGTTCGCCCGACGCGAAATCGTCGCCGACGATCGCGCGCGGCGTCGACATCATCCACCAGACGGTCAAGATGCAGGCGCGCCTCGTCGACGACCTGCTCGACGTGTCGCGGATCAGCACGGGCAAGCTCGCGGTGGAACAGCAACTGTTGCCGCTGCCGTTCGTCGTCGGCGATTCGATCGGTGCCTTGCAGAAGGATGTCGAGCGGAAGCAGATCGCGCTCGACGTGATGCTGACGCCGGAGCCGCTGATCGTCCAGGGCGATCCGGTGCGCGTCAAGCAGATCGCGTGGAACCTGCTGTCGAACGCCGTCAAGTTCACACCGCCGGGCGGCCGGATCGCCGTGCGCGTCTATCGCGACGGCAAGGAAGCGCGGCTCGACGTCGAGGACAACGGCAAGGGGATATCGGCCGAATTCATGCCGCGAGTCTTCGAGCTGTTTCAGCAGAGCGATCCGGGGATCACGCGACGGCACAGCGGGATGGGTATCGGGCTGGCACTCGTGCGCCAGCTCGTCGATCTGCAGGGCGGCCGCATCGAAGCGCATTCCGCGGGCGAGAACAAGGGCTCCCGGTTCACCGTCTGGCTGCCGCTGTACGTTGCATCCGATCCGCGCGCGAAGCCTTCTTCCGCGGGAGGTTCGGCCGTGGTTGCCGCGCGGCTCGCCGCAGTCGCTGCCGCAAAAGGACGAACGCGCGCCGAATGCGGCGGCTTCGGATCCGACGTCGAATCAGCCGCGGCGGCTCGAGGGAATTCGCGTGCTGATCGTCGAGGACGACATCGCCAGTGCCGACGCGTTGCGCGCCCTGCTTCAGGAAGAGGGTGCGAGCGCGCGGGCGGTGCACAGTGGCGTCGAGGCACTCAGCGTGACGTCACGCCACATGTTCGACGTCGTCGTGTCGGACATCGCGATGCCCAACATGGACGGACACGCGTTGCTGCGCAAGCTGCGGGAGAATCCGCGCTACGCCGAGGTGCCGGCCATCGCGTGCACCGGATTCAACAGCGCGGGCGAGATCGAGCAGGCGAAGCGCTCCGGATTTGCGGCCCACCTCGCGAAGCCGGTGGACGTGCCGCGGCTGATCGTCGCGATCCAGGGCGCGATCGCCGGTCGCAACCGGAACGCGGTCAATTGGCCCTAGCGACGCTCGCCGTCCGGCTTCGCGTTGTCAGGCGGGTGCTGCGACCGCCTTCGTTCTCGCGATCGCCCGCTCGTCGATCGGCAGGTTGATGAGCCCTGCGACGATGCCGAGCGCAATTGCGAGGTACCAGACGACATCGTAGCTGCCCGTCGTGTCGTACAGCTTGCCGCCGAGCCACGCGCCGAGAAAGCTGCCGATCTGGTGCGAGAAGAACGTGAAGCCCGACAGCATCGACAGGTAGCGCACGCCAAACACCTGCGCGACGATCGCGTTGGTCGGCGGGACCGTGGAAAGCCACAGCAGGCCGAGGGCCATCGCGAACACATAGACCGACACCGCCGACAGCGGCGCGAATATGAAGATCGCGATGACCACCGCACGCGCGAAGTAGATGAACGACAGGATGTGGCGCTTCGGGAGTCGTCCACCGAGCCAGCCGGTGGTGTAGGTGCCGATGATGTTGAACAGCCCGACGAGCGCGAGCGCCGTGACGGCGACGTGCGGCGGCAGGCCATGATCGGCGAGATAGGCGGGCAGGTGCACGCCGATGAACACGACCTGGAACCCGCAGACGAAGAAGCCGACCGTCAGCAGCACATAGCCGCGGTGGCCCAGCGCTTCGCTGAACGCCTGCCGCGCCGATTGCTTGAACGTGTGCGCGTGCGCGACGCGGCGCTCGACGAGCACGGCCGCCAGCGGCGCGATCACCAGAGCCACGCAGGCCATCACCAGCAGCGCGCCGCTCCACCCGATGTTCGACAGCAGCCACTGCGTCAGCGGCAGCAGCGCGAACTGGCCGAACGATCCCGCTGCGGCCGAGATGCCGAGCGCCATGCTGCGCTTCTCGGGCGGAAACGCGCGGCCGAGCGCGCCCGCGATCACGCTGAACGTCAAGCCCGACAACCCGGTGCCGATCAGCAGGCCCGACGCGACGATGAATGTCAGCTCCGACGACGGGTGCCCCATCCAGAGGAGACCGAGCGCGTACAGCAATGCGCCGCCGACGACGACGCGACCCGTGCCGTACTTGTCGGCGATCATGCCGGCGAACGGCTGCGTGATGCCCCAGACGAGATTCTGGATGGCGAGCGCCAGTGCGAACGTCTCGCGGCCCCAGTGCATGTCCGTGCTGATCGGCTGCAGGTACAGGCCGAAGCCGTGGCGGATGCCCATCGCAAGCGTCATGATGATGCCGCACGACACGAGCACGACGGTGGGCGTGCGCCAGGAGGACGTCGGAAGCGATGGGGTCATTGCGAGCTTACCGTCGGATGAAATGCGGGGACCGCACGCGCGTTACCGCTGCGCGCGACTCGCCGGGCGCGTCGCGCGGCGAACCGCCGGCGGCGTGTTGTCGGGATGGAGCGATTCCAGTTCGCCGAGCGTCTCGATCAGCGCCTCGAGCTTGTCGACACCGACGCGCCGCTCGACTTCCCGCTGCGCGTGCGTCCAGTGCGGCTCGGCGGCTTTGAATGCCGCCACGCCTTTGCGGGTGATCGCAACCTCGCGCACGCGCGCATCGTGGCCCCGGACGATCTCGACGAGTCCGCGCTCGACCAGTGGATCGAGGTTGCGCGACAGGGCCGTCCGGTCGAGCAGCTGGGCTGCCGCCAATGCGTTGATGCGCATCGGGCCGCTTCGCGCGAGCGTTCGCAGCAGCGAGAACTGCGTGACGCGCAATCCCGCCGGTGCCATCAGGTCGTCGTAGAGCTGTGTGAGCGCCCGTGTCGCGCGCCGCAGCCGGCCGCAGGCACAGGCGGGCGAAAGCGGACCCGGAGTCGCGGCGCGGCGGCGTTGCGTCAGTGGAGGTCGATGGGCGCATATGCACTCAAATGGGAGTATATGCACGTTTCGGGGCTCGCGCAACCAAAAAAGCGTGTCCCCGCGTGATTCAGTCCGACTGCGCCCAGCGCTTGGCGCGCGTTACCGCCTCGTGCCAGCGCTCGCGCGCAGGGCCGCCCGCGGCCCCGTTGGGCTCGAAGCGCCGGTCGACGCGCCAGTTGCGCGCGATGTCGTCGTCGCTCTTCCAATAGCCCACGGCGAGGCCTGCGAGGTACGCGGCGCCGAGCGCCGTGGTTTCGAGGACCTGCGGGCGCACGACCGGCACGCCGAGCACGTCGGCCTGGATCTGCATCAGCAGGTCGTTGGCGGTGGCGCCACCGTCGACGCGCAATTCGGAGAGCGTCGTCCCGGAATCCTTCTGCATCGCGTCGAGCACGTCGGCGCTCTGGAACGCGATCGATTCCAGCGCCGCGCGCGCGAGATGTCCCGCGGTCGCGCCACGCGTCAGGCCGAAGATCGATCCGCGTGCATGCGGATCCCAGTGCGGCGCGCCGAGGCCCGTGAACGCGGGGACGAAATAGACGCCGCCATTGTCGGGAACGCTCGCGGCGAGCGCCTCGACGTCGGCCGCGGTGCGGATGACCTGCAAGCCGTCGCGCAGCCACTGGACGACGGCGCCGCCGATGAACACGCTGCCTTCGAGCGCATAGTCGATCCTGGCGCCGCGCTTCCACGCCACCGTCGTCACGAGGTTGTTCTGCGACGCCACGGCGTTCACTCCGGTGTTGAGCAGCAGGAAGCAGCCGGTGCCGTACGTGTTCTTCGCAAGCCCGGGTGCAAGGCACGCCTGGCCGAAGAGCGCCGCCTGCTGATCGCCCGCGATGCCGGCGATCGGCACGCGCACACCGTCGAGAAGCGTTTCCGCGCACACGCCCGACGAGTCGACGACGCGCGGCAGCACTTCGCGCGGGATGTCGAACAACGCAAGCAGTTCGTCGTCCCATTCGCCGCGGCGGATGTCGTAGAGCAGCGTGCGGCTCGCGTTCGACGCGTCGGTGACGTGCGTCTTGCCGTCGCTCAACTGGTAGACGAGCCACGAGTCGATCGTGCCGAACGCAAGCTCGCCGCGACGCGCGCGGTCGCGGGCGCCAGGGATGCTGTCGAGCAGCCACTTGAGCTTCGTGCCGGAGAAATAGGCGTCGATCACGAGCCCGGTCCTGTCGGCGATGAGTTGCGCCTTGCCGGCGGCCCGCAGTGAATCGCAAAACGCGGCGGTGCGCCGGTCCTGCCAGACGATCGCGTTCGCGAGCGGACGCCCGGTCGCTCGATCCCAGACAACGGTCGTTTCGCGCTGGTTCGTGATGCCGATGGCCGCGACGTCGCGTGCGGTAACGCCAGCCTTGGCCAGCGCCTCGTGCATCACGCCGGACTGCGTGGCCCAAATCTCGGTCGCGTCGTGTTCGACCCATCCGGGCTGCGGGAAGATCTGGCGGAATTCCTGTTGCGCCGAGCCGCGGATGGCGCCCGTCTCGTCGAACACGATTGCGCGCGAGCTGGTCGTTCCCTGATCGAGCGCGAGTATGCAGCGCATCTGGCGAATCTCCCGATGGTCGCTTCGGTTGCGGCGCGCGCAGCCGATCGCGTAAAATCAATCGTTTGCGCCGCATTGTAGCCGCCGCGGCGCGCTTGCCAGGCTTCGCCAACCCGCCGGTCGACTGTCCTCGATGCCCCTGTCCGCTCCCGCCGCTCCACGCAAGCGTCTTCATTCACGACGAGTCACGTATGAAGGATGGCAGCGCGACGACGGCTTGTTCGACATCGAAGGGCACCTGGTCGACGTCAAGGATCACGACACTGCGCTGCTGTCGGGTATGCGCCCGGCCGGCGAGCCCGTGCACGACATGTGGGTGCGCGTGACGATCGACGACGCGTTCACGGTGACCGACATCGAAGCGAAGAGCGATCGCGTGCCTTATCCGGGCGGTTGCGACGAGATCGGTCCCGCGTATCGCGTGCTCGTCGGTGCGAACCTGCTGCAGGGCTTTCGCAAGCGGCTGCACGATGCGATGGGACACACGCGCGGCTGCACGCACATCACCGACATACTGGGCTCGCTGCCGACGGCCGCCGTGCAGACCTTCGCGGGGCTCCGAGCGCGCGAGGATGCCGGCACCGGCATGCCGTTCCAGCTCGATCGCTGCCACGCGCTCGAGACGACGAGCGAGACGGTGCGCCGCTACTATCCGCGCTGGTATCGTGGCGGCGCCAAGAAACAGGAGACGACGTGAAAATTCACGAGTACCAGGGCAAGGACCTGTTTCGCAAATACGGCATCGCGGTGCCGCGCGGAATCCCGGCGTTTTCCGTCGAGGAGGCCGTCAAGGCGGCGAAGGATCTCGGCGGCCCCGTGTGGGTGGTCAAGGCGCAGATCCACGCCGGCGGCCGCGGCAAGGGTGGCGGCGTGAAGCTCGCGCGGTCGATGGACGAGGTCAAGTCGCTGGCGGGGACGATCCTCGGCATGCAGCTCGTCACGCATCAGACCGGCCCGACCGGCCAGCCCGTTCGCCGGCTGCTGATCGAAGAGGGCGCCGACATCAAGAAGGAGCTGTATGCGGCGATGGTCGTCGATCGCGGCTCGCAGCGCGTCGTGCTGATGGCGAGCGCCGACGGCGGCATGGACATCGAGGAAGTCGCGGCGAAGACGCCCGAGCGCATCCACAAGGTCTACATCGATCCGGCCAAGGGGCTGACCGACGCGCAGTCCGACGAGATCGCACGCGCGATCGGCATCGGTGACGCCATGCTGCCCCAGGCACGCGCGATGTTCGGCGGGCTCTATCGGCTGTTCGTCGAAACCGATGCGTCGCTCGCCGAGATCAATCCGCTGATCATCACCGGCGACGGGAAGCTGATCGCGCTCGACGCGAAACTGAATTTCGACGCCAACGCGCTGTTTCGCCATCCGGACGTCGTCGCGCTGCGCGACTTGGACGAGGAGGATCCGGCGGAAGTCGAAGCGTCGAAGTTCGACCTGTCGTACATCTCGCTCGACGGCGACATCGGCTGCCTGGTCAACGGCGCCGGCCTCGCGATGGCGACGATGGACGTCATCAAGCTCTACGGCGGCAACCCGGCCAACTTTCTCGACGTCGGTGGCGGTGCGACCGCCGAGAAGGTGACCGAGGCGTTCAAGATCATGCTGCGCAACAAGGGACTCAAGGCGATCCTCGTCAACATTTTCGGCGGCATCATGCGCTGCGACGTCATCGCACAGGGCGTCATCGCCGCGTCGAAGGCCGTGTCGCTCAAGGTGCCGCTGGTCGTGCGGATGAAGGGGACGAACGAGCAGGAGGGCAGGGCGCTGCTCGCGCAGTCCGGCTTGCCGATCATCAGCGCGAACAACATGGCGGAGGCTGCGCAGAAGGTCGTCGCGGCCGCGCGCGGACAGACATCATGAGCATTCTCGTCAACGGCAGCACCAAGGTCATCACGCAGGGCATCACCGGCAAGACCGGCCAGTTCCACACGCGGATGTGCCGCGACTATGCGAACGGGCGCAACGCGTTCGTCGCCGGCGTGAATCCGAAGAAAGCGGGCGAGGACTTCGAGGGCATCCCGATCTACGCGACGGTGCGCGAGGCGAAGCAGGCAACGGGCGCGACGGTCTCCGTCATCTACGTGCCGCCGCCGTTCGCCGCGGCGGCGATCGACGAGGCCGTCGACGCGGATCTCGACCTCGTCATCTGCATCACCGAAGGCATTCCGGTGCGCGACATGATCCGCACGCGCGACCGCATGCACGGTCGCAAGACGCTGCTGCTCGGGCCGAACTGCCCCGGCGTCATTACGCCCGACGAGATCAAGATCGGCATCATGCCGGGCCACATCCACCGCAAGGGACGCATCGGCGTCGTGTCGCGGTCGGGCACGCTCACGTACGAGGCGGTGGGGCAATTGACCGAGCTCGGACTCGGCCAGTCGACGGCGGTGGGCATCGGCGGCGATCCGGTGAACGGCCTCAAGCACATCGACGTGCTGAAGTTCTTCAACGACGATCCCGACACCGATGCCGTCGTGATGATCGGCGAGATCGGCGGCTCGGACGAAGAGACCGCTGCGTTGTGGGCGAAGGACAACATGCGCAAGCCGGTCGTCGGTTTCATCGCCGGCGTCACCGCGCCGCCCGGCAAGCGGATGGGACACGCCGGCGCGATCATCTCCGGCGGCAAGGGCACCGCCGACGAGAAGCTCGACGTGATGCAGGCGTCGGGCATCAAGGTCACTCGCAATCCCGCGGAGATGGGAACGCTGCTGCAGTCGGTGCTGTAACCCTCTCCCCCGTAGTCGAAGGCGGCTGTCGCAATAGCCGCCACTCCGGAGTATTGCCGGCATGGAATTCGGAACACCGCAGTTCTGGTTTGCGGGTCTCGAGATCATCATCATCAACATCCTGTTGTCCGGCGACAACGCGGTGGTGATCGCGCTCGCGTGCCGGAACCTGCCGCCCACCCAGCGACGCTGGGGAATCTTCTGGGGCGCGATCGGCGCGATCCTGCTGCGGATCGTGCTGACGTTCTTCGCCGTCAGCCTGCTCAAGTTGTCGTGGCTGAAGATAATCGGCGGCGTGCTGCTGGTATGGATCGGCATCAAGCTCATCGCCGAGGAGGATGGCGAAGGCAGCTCCGAGGTCAAGGCGAGCGACCGGCTGTTCGCCGCGGTGCGCACGGTGATCATTGCCGACGTCGTCATGAGCATCGACAACGTGCTCGGCGTCGCGGCGGCCGCCAAGGGCAGCCTGCTGCTGCTCGTGTTCGGCCTCGTCGTCAGCGTGCCGCTCGTTATCGGCGGCGCCCAGCTGATCATGCGGCTGATCGAGCGCTTCCCGATCCTGATCGTTGCGGGGGGTGGCCTGCTGGGCTACGTGGCCGGCGAGCTGATCGTCGAGGATTCGGCGATCGTCGACTGGGTGCACGCCCATGCGCCATGGCTGTCGTGGGCGGCGCCGACAGGCGGCGTCGTCCTCGTTGTCGGCGTGTCCAAATGGCTGCAGTCGCGCCAGCGCCGACACGCAACGTCTTGATATTGCTGCAATCCGATCGCGGCGCCAAACCGCTCGTTGTAAATTTTTCATGCTGCGACCCAGGAAGGCGGCCGTTCGCCGTGTTCTAGTCGCGCGTGCCCGACACTGTCGCTAAACTGATCCGAATGATGATTTCGTTTCAGCAGCGCCAACGTGCCGAACCCTGCAACTAGCGCACTCGCCATCGCGAACCTGTCCCATCCGGGCATGGTCCGCGCGCACAACGAGGACGCCATCTTCGTCGATGGCGCGGGCCTGGCCGTGCTCGCCGACGGCATGGGCGGCTACAACGCCGGCGAGGTGGCAAGCGGCATCGCCGTCAGCATGATCAAGGAAGGGCTGATGCCCGAGCTCGTGTCGGGACGCGACCTTTCCAAGGTGGACGTCCATACCGGGCTGACGCACGCCGCCTTGCTGTTGCAGCAGCAGATCGCCGCGGCGAACAAGGGCATCTACGAGGCCGCACAGAGCCGTCCCGAATGCGCGGGCATGGGCACCACCATCGTCGCCGCCGTCTTCCATGGCAGCCGCGTTTCGATCGCCCATATCGGCGATTCGCGCTGCTACCGGCTGCGCGGCGGTCGCTTCGAGCAGCTGACGCGCGATCACTCGCTGCTGCAGGAGCAGATCGACAGCGGCCAGATCACCGCCGACCAGGCGCGATTTTCGCTAAACAAGAACCTGGTGACGCGGGCGCTCGGCATCGAGGCGATCGTCCCGGCCGACATTTCGGAATATCGCGTGGAACCCGACGACATCTACCTGCTGTGCTCGGACGGACTGACCGACATGGTCGACACCGAGATCGTGCACGGCGTGGTCGACGAGCAGCGCGCAACGCTCGAAGTGGCCGCGGGGCAGCTGATCGAGCTCGCGAACCAGAATGGCGGGCGCGACAACATCTCGGTGATCCTGGCACGCGTGCCGGCGGGGTTCCTGCCGAACAACAAGTGGGCCGAACGATTCCTGGCGAAGAAGCGCAGCGTGAGCTGAGCCCATGGCGAAGCTCGTTCTCCATCGGCCGGGCGGCGAGATGCGCGACATCCTGCTCGACCAGGATCGCGTGACGATCGGACGCCGCGCCGATCACGACGTCTGTCTGCCGTTCCCCGCCGTCTCGGCCGATCACGCCGAGATCATCACCGTCAGCTCGGACTCGTTCCTGCACGACCTCGGCAGCACCAACGGCACGTTCGTGAACGGCGACCGCGTCGCGAAGCATTTTCTCCGCGATCACGACCGCATCGACATCGGCCGCCAGCAGCTCGTGTACCTGACGAACGAGGCGGAAACGATCGAGCCGCTGCCCATCGAGCAGACCGATGCGGATGCCGGCGTTCGCGAGAACGCGAAGGCCACCACGGGTCCCGCGCGCGCCGCGGCGGCCGCACGTCCGAGCGAAACGCGCGTCGACCCGCGGTTTACGAACGTCGACGAACTGATGACGGACCTGATGGAGATGAACAGCGATGCGTCCGCCGCCGTGGACATGTCGTCCGGCGTCGCGCTGGCTCGCCCGCCCGAGGAACGGGCGCGCAACGGGCATGCGGAATCGAGCGGCGCCGTCGTCGAGATCCTGAGCGGGCCCAACGCCGGCCACATCGCGTCGATGCACAAGCCCGAGTTCCTGTTCGGCAAGCTCGGCGCGACGGTGGCGGCCATCCGCAGGGAAGCCGGCGGATACCGGCTCGTGGCGATCGATCGCCGCTCGACGCCGCTCGTCAACGGTCACGCGGTCGCTGCCGAGGGCGCCGTGCTGGCGTTCGGCGACACGATCGACGTCGGCGGGGTCAAGCTCAGGTTCAATCGCGACGCCTGAGGTTGGGGCGCTTCGGATAGCGTCAAGTGACGTAGCGCGTCACTTCGTCGCTCACCTTCGTGGGCAGGTGGCCGCCGCGCCGGTTCGGAACCTGGCCCCGTCCTGCGCGTCCGCCGCGTTGCAGCTACCGACAAATCAAAAAAAGTCCAGTGGAATCAGGCGCTTGCTCATGGCGTGAATGACTGGATGATCGGCGGATGACGTGGCACATCGCTTGCTCAATACCCAGCGCATCGCTGGATGCCGATGTGTTTCCGCCGTTACCCTCAATCTAGGAGATTCATAATGAAACGTGTTCAACAAGGCTTCACGCTCATCGAACTGATGATCGTCGTGGCCATCGTCGGCATCCTGGCTGCTATTGCCCTGCCGGCGTACCAAGACTATGTCGTTCGGTCGAAGATGTCGGAAGGCGAAGCGGCCGTTGCAGCCTGCAAGACGTCGGTCGCCGAATACCTGTCGACGCATGCGGCGAATGGCTTGGCCGCGATCGACACGAGCAACTCGGGTTGCTCGACGACCGTGTCGCAATACGTCGCTGGCCTGTGCGGTTGCCGCCGGTGTCATCACGGTGGAGCACGCAAAACACCGGTGCGTCGTCGTCGAATCCGGCTGCACGCCTGATCCTGACGCCGACGACCGACGCGACCGACACGGCGTCGATCACGACGTGGGTCGGTACGCACGGTGGTGCTTGCGCAGCGAAGCACGTGCCGTCCGCGTTCCGCTAATCGGGTAGTCGTTTTCTGCCGGGCCGGTCGGGCTGCATACCCCACCGGCCCGAGTTGTTTTCTGCGCCCGGATCGCTCGCGCGCCGCAACACCCTGCGTTGCGACGCTACACTGGTGCTTCCGCCATTCCCGTGCGAGCATAAATCGCAAGCATGCTGCTGCTGAAGAAGTTGCTGACCGCTACCCGTCCGAAGGCATCGGCAACGCGCGAACTCATCGCAACGCGGGGAACGGCCCAGTCTTCAGTCGACGCGAACGAACGCGCGCGGGTCATCGAAGCGGCGGGCGCAAACGTGGCGGGCGGTCGCTATGCCGCGGCGCTCGCGTCAATCGACGCCGCATTGACGAAGACTCCGGACGACGGTGAGCTGATGTTCGCCCGCGCTTCCGCACTCTTCAGCTGGGGCAGGTACATAGAAGCTTATGCAGCGCAGGTCGCCGCAGCGCGCTCACTGCCAACGAAGGTCGCGCTGGAGACGCAGACCGGATGGGCGTTGTTCTGGATCGGACGACTCGACGAGTCGATTGCGTCGATGCGACGGGCAATCGAACTCGCGCCGGACGACTGGGCCGCGAACTTCGGGCTGGCGAGCGTGCTTCGCGCGAACAATCGCGCCGAGGAAGCGCTCGCGTTTGCGCGGCGCGCCGTCGAGCTCAATCCGGATGACCTTTACTGCGTGGCTGGCGTCATTTCCTGCGAGGTCGAGCTCGGCCGACTCGATGCTGCCGAAACGCGTGCGCGCCGCGCGACGGAACTGCATTCGGAGCGTTCGATGGCCTGGTCCAACCTCGGCAGCGTCCTCGACCATCAAGACCGGTACGACGAGGCGCTTGCGGCTTATCACCGCGCGCATACGCTCGAACTCGAGTCGCCTGAATCCCAAGATGACTACGTCAACCACGTGACTTGCCTGCTCCGCGCAGCCCGCACTCAAGAGGCGATCGCGCTGCTCGAAGACAAGCTGCCTCGATATCCGGACGCTCGGGCGCACGGCCACTACGCGCTTGCACTGCTCACGGCCGGCCGCTTGCTCGAAGGCTGGAAACAGTACGAATTCCGGTGGATGAAAGCACCTCTCTCGTCTTGGCGCCCGAACTTCGTCAAGCCGTCGTGGACCGGCCAGGATCTGCAGGGCAAGACGATCCTGTTGCGCACCGAGCAGGGTCACGGTGATTTCTTCCAGTTCATCCGCTACGCGCCGATTATCAAGGCGCTGGGCGCTCGCGTACTACTGCAGATTCGCGAGGAAGTGCGCGGCATCGCTGCGCTGCTGCCGGACATTGACGAGATCCTCGCTCCCAACACACCCTATCCGCCGTTCGACTACTACGTCAACCTGCTCAGCGTTCCGCGGGCATTAGGGAATGACCTGGCGGCCATTCCTGCCGAAGTGCCCTATCTTCGGCCGGACCCTGTGCGCATGGCGGAGTGGGCCGAGCGCGTACCCCAGGATGAACTGCTGAACGTTGGGTTGGTATGGGCGGGTTCTCCGGGACACCTTCGCGACCGATTTCGTTCGTTGACACTAGCGAGCCTTGCGCCGCTGGCGGACATCGATGGCGTGCGATTCCATTTCCTGCAGAAGGGTCCCGCCGCCGCCGAAGCGGCCGCGCCTCCGGACCGATTCAAAGGCAACGATCAAGGTCCGCTGCTGCGCGATTTCAGCGACACCGCCGCGCTCCTGTCTCAGCTCGACCTGTTGATCGGTGTCGACACGTCGGTCGTCCATCTTGCGGCAGGCCTGGGCAAGCCGGTCTGGGTCCTATTGCCGACGCCAGCCGATTTCCGCTGGCTGGAGGACCGCGAGGACAGCCCGTGGTACCCGACGATGCGACTCTTTCGCCAGCGCCAGCTGGGCGATTGGGAAGATGTAATCGCGAGGGTGAAAGCAGCGTTGGCGATGCGCGTACAGCAGCGCGTTTCGCGCGTTTCGGACGTCGACCAGATGACGGCCACGATCATAGGGAACGTCGTTCAGCGACCCCTCGGCGCAGATGTCGCGCGGACGTCGAAGACTCTGAGCCAAGTTGCCCAGACGCGCGCCGGCCTCATGCAGTTCTTTCCCGGTCAGCCCCTCGTCGGAACATCGATCGAGCGCTACGGTGAGTACCGGCAGCTTCAACTCGACCGGCTGCTGAGCGCCGTTATACCTGGTGCAACCCTGATCGAAGCCGGCGCAGGTGTTGGCGCGCATGCGATCCCGCTCGGCGCGCGACTAGGTTTCGCGGGACATGTCATTCTCTATGAAAGCGACGAGCTGCTGAGACGCGTGCTGCAACAGAATCTGCACTCGGGCAATGTGACTAACGCCACCCTGATGCGGCGCGTCCTGGGCGGTTCGCGGTGCGAAGGCCAAGATACGATCGACGAGCTCCGGCTCGAGCGGCTCGATTGGATCAAGCTGGGCGATCGCGTGCCTGCGAGTGACACCCTCGAAGGTGCGGTCGAGGCGCTCTGGCACCTGCGGCCGAATCTTTTCATTGAGCTAGCGGACGAAGCGGAGTTCGAGCGAGCTGGTGGAGCGCGTGCGGGATTTCGGATATGTGTGCTGGCGTGCCGATACTCCGCTTTTCAATCCCGCGAACTTCAACTTGTGCAAGACCGACGTGTTCGACGGCGCGATTGCCCGCGCACTGCTGGCATGTCCGGAAGAGGCCTCGATCGAGGTCGCGCTGGACGGCTTGGTGAGGGTGCAGTGATATCCGCGAACGAGCTCGGCAACGTCGGGCGGTCGATCCGTCGTCCCTCGCCACGATCGAATAAGCGGCGTCTGCATTGTTGCGCAAACTGCTAAGACTTCCTCGTGACAACGTTGACGGGCGAGGTGCGGAAGCCGTTGCGCACGTACGGCCGATCGCGGCGGCTGAGGAACACACCGATATCGCCGAAGTCATTCGCATGGCGGCCGAGCATTGCGCAGCAGGCCGCTACGGTGAAGCGCTGGCACTTGTCGACCAGCACCGTGTTGCGGCCGACGATCCGTCGCTCATGTTCGCGCGTGGCTCGGCGCTTTTCGACTGGGCTCGCTATTGGGAGGCGCGACCCTGGCTGATCAAGGCGGCGACGTCGGGCATCGGCGATGGCACACTCTATCTGCGAACGGGCTGGAGCTGCCTCTGGACGACGGGTGCGCGGTCGGCCGAGGACTGGATGCGCAAGGCAGCGCATGCCGGCCCCGAGGATTGGCTCGGGCACTTCGGTCTTGGTTCATCGCTGCGCGGTCAGGGAAAAACTGACGAGGCCGTCGCGAGCTTCGAGCGAGCGCTGGAGCTGTCGCCGGACAACCTCCACTGCCTGGCAAACCTGTGCGATTGCAGGCTCTCCCAGAACCGACCGGTCGATGCCGAATCCTACGTTCGCCGTGCAGTGAGGATCGATGACCAGTTTGGTCAAGGTTGGACGAGCCTCGGCGTTGCGCTAGCGGCGCAGGATCGCTTGGCCGAGGCGATCGCCGCTTTCGAGCATGCCGAGCGGATTGCTTCCGGCGGTCGGGGCGACGTGGACCAGCATCTCAATCTCGCGAATTGCTTGCGGGAAACCGACCGACTCGCCGAGGCGCTCGCGCTGTACGAGCGCAACCTTCCGACGCGTCCGTCGGCGGTCGCACAATGTCACTATGCGCACGCGCTGTTGACGGCCGGGCGTCTGCCGGAAGGTTGGGTTCATTACGAATTCCGCTGGTTCCAGCAACCGTTGCTGTCGATGCGGCCCTCGTTTGGCGCTCCGGTCTGGGAAGGTCAGGATATTCGCGGCAAGACTGTTCTGCTGCGCGCGGAACAGGGCATCGGCGACGTCATCCAGTTCATTCGGTACGCCCCGCACGTCAAAGCGCTCGGCGCGACCGTGCTGTTGGAACTCCGCAAGGGTATTCGGGAGCTGGCCGGCGGGTTTCCGGGCGTGGACGAGCTGGTGGACCCCAACCGGCCGCTACCCAGGTTCGACTATTACATCCACCTGATGAGCCTGCCGCGCGTTTTCGGTACCGATCTTGCACGCATTCCCGCGGAGGTTCCTTACCTTCACACAGAGCCGGGTCGGATCGCCCATTGGCAGCCACGAATGGGCAGTCAGCGTGCATTCAAGGTGGGAATCGTCTGGGGGGGCGATCCAGCGCACCTGAGGGATCGATTCCGATCGATTCGGCTTGCGGCGCTGGCGCCGCTGGGAAGAGTGGAAGGGGTGCAATTCTTCTCCATGCAAAAGGGTGTGCAAGCAGCGCAGCTGGATTCGTGGCGGGCGGCCATGCCGTTGGTCGACTTCGGCCCCGACCTGCGCGACTTCGCGGACACCGCCGCGGTCATCAGCGAGCTGGACCTGGTCATTTCCGTGGATACATCGGTCGCGCATCTGGCGGGTGCCTTGGGCAAGCCGGTATGGGTGATGGTACCGACGCCGCCGGAATGGCGTTGGCTGGAGCACCGCGAAGACAGCCCGTGGTACCCGACGATGCGCCTGTTCCGGCAGACGCATCAGGGCGAGTGGAGCGACGTCGTCGAGCGACTGAAAGACGCGCTCGACGCAGCCGCGCGAAACCACCGCGCAATTGCCGCGGCGACCCCGACTCGCCAAGGCGCAGAAAGGGTCGCGGCGCCGTTGCGGCCAGTGACCGAATTCGGGCAGTGGCGAACGCCCGGATTGAGCGCGGTCGCGGAAACGCGGGTGGGCATCGTCCAATACTGGCCCGACCAGCCACTGATCGGGAGGTCAATCGAACTCTACGGCGAATACCTTCAGCGGCAGTTCGAACTCCTAGCGAGAATCATCGCTCCGGGGTCGACCGTCCTGGAAGTGGGGGCCGGCGTGGGGATACATACACTCTTCCTCGCATCGAGGATCGGCCCGGAGGGCCATCTCCTCCTCTACGAGGATGACGCGCTCCGAAGGCAGGCGCTGCAACACAATCTGCGGTCGAACGGGTTCGGCAATTTCACGCTGATGACGCGCCGACTGGGAACGGGAGACGACGTCGATACGATCGACGAGTTGCGATTGGAACGATTGCAGTGGATCAAGGCGAGTGAAGACGGGTGCGCGCGGGCAATTCTCGAACCTGCCGCTGATACACTATGGCGGCTGCGGCCGGGACTGTTTCTCGCGATGCGCGATGACGCGGAACTCACCGACATCGCAGCTCGCGTGCGCGACTTCGGCTATCGTTGCTTTCGCGTGGAAACGCCGCTGTTCAACCCCGACAACTTCAATCGGCGCGAATCCGACGCGTTTGCGGGAAGGACCGCACTCGTACTGCTCGCCATTCCCGAGGAAGCCACCCTCGATCTCGCCATGGACGGCTGCGTGGCGTTGAATTGATCGAGGCTCGCATCCACGCAGACTGGCCTATTCACCTGAACGTTTTCGCAACGGAGATTCAGATGGCATTGCTGAGTATTTTCGACACGCGGGAGCTGGAAGATTTCGCCACTACACTCGCCAACGACCTAGGTCGCCGCTTTCCCCCGGCGTCCGAGTCGCGGACCGACGCCGGCGCGAAATACCAGCTCAAGGTAATCCTCGAGGGGCTGGGCGCACGCGCGGTCCGTTATCACACCGATCGGAAGCTGAACGTCTACAAGAAGGCGAAGCTAGGGAGCGTCTTCAAATGGAAGCTCAAGGAGCTCGGATTCAGCAACCAGTTCGCTGAAAACGCCACCAAGGAAATTGTCACGCGGCTCGCGGTCAATTGACCAATGGATGACTTGCGATTCGGTGAGCTCAGACTCAAGCAGTGCAGGTACGGCTGGATGCTGTTTTCCGGCCCGTATATCGGCAAATGCTTCGAGTTATACGGGCAGTATAGCGAAGCGGAAGTGTCCATGATGCGCTGTCATCTCCAGCCCGGCCATACCGTCATCGATGTGGGTGCCAACATCGGCGACCTGACGATTCCGCTGTCGAGAATTGTTGGCGATTCTGGCCGGGTGTATGCAATCGAGTCCAATCCCGAGACCTTCAACGTCCTTTGTGCCAATCTCGCACTTAATTCGATCCGTAACACGAAGCCCATCAATGCATTTGTCGCAGATTCGGTCGATGTGGATACGGGTGGCCAGTGGGGAAAACTCGCCTACGTTGGCGAGGGCTGGGGCCCGAACTTCATTGCACTCGATAGCTTAGATCTTCCGGCCTGTCATCTGATCAAAGTCGACGTCGACGGCAAGGAATTGGAAGTCCTTCGAAGCGGTGAAATGCAGATCGAGCGTCATCGGCCGATTCTGTATTTCGAGAATGACGTGCGCGAAGCATCAGCTGACTTGTTGGAGTTCGCAATGGAAACGATCGGATACGATCTGTACTGGCATTTCGCGCCCATCTTCGACGAAGACAATTTTCTCCGTAATCCGGTCAACCATTGGGCGCCTAGGATCTATACGTCGAAGATGGTCCTTGGCATTCCTCGCGAGCGCAAGGCCGAGGTCCCTAGTCTCGATCGAATAGCCGACAAGACTAGCTGGTGGAAGGAAGCGGCACTCTAAAAATGCGCAACTACAATCCGACTCAGCGAGTGCTGGTAACCGGCGGTGCCGGCTTTCTCGGATCACATCTGATCGATGCCCTGCTCGCGCGGGGCCACGAAGTGGTCTGTGCGGACAATTTGTTCACGGGCACTAAACGCAACATCGAGCACCTACTGGATCACCGCCACTTCGAATTTCTTCGGCACGATATTACATTCCCGATTTACGTCGAGGTCGAGCAGATCTACAACTTGGCGTGCCCTGCAAGCCCGATCCACTATCAGCATGACCCCGTGCAGACCACCAAGACGAGCGTGCACGGCGCAATCAATGTCCTTGGCCTTGCGAAGCGGCTTGGCGTGCGCATCTTCCAGGCCAGCACCAGCGAGGTGTATGGCGATCCCGCAGTGCATCCGCAGCCGGAGACATACTGGGGCAACGTGAACCCGATTGGGTTTCGAAGCTGTTACGACGAGGGCAAGCGTTGCGCGGAAACGTTGTTCTTCGACTATTATCGCCAACACAACCTCGACATTCGCGTGGCTCGTATTTTCAATACGTATGGACCGCGGATGCATCCCAACGACGGTCGCGTCATTAGCAACTTCATCGTGCAGGCACTTCGCGGGGAGGATATCACGCTCTATGGCGACGGGGCACAAACGCGCAGCTTTTGTTACGTCGACGACCTCATCGACGCTATGGTTCGATTCATGGAGCTTGCCGGCAAGCCGCCGGGGAGGGGAGCTTTTCCCGGCCCGCTCAACCTCGGAAACCCGGCGGAATTTACAATCCGCCAGTTGGCGGAAAAAGTCGTTGCAATAACCGGGTCGAAGTCGCGTATCGTTTATCGACCGTTACCGTCGGACGATCCCATGCAGCGGCAACCCGATATCTCTCGTGCCCGGGAATTACTTGGCTGGGAACCGAAGGTCCAGCTTGAAGAGGGATTGAGGAAGACAGTCACGTACTTCGATGAGCTCCTTGCCTTGTCTTGAAATTTCACCCGGATTCCAAACCATTTTGTACGCCGACGCCAAGTGGTATTCCGACTGTGCACAGAAATCCTACGCTTTGAAGGTCGGACCGCGATGCATGAAAGGTCGCACTCGTGCTTAGAAGCGTGCTCGCGGATATCCTAAAAGGCTATAGACTCAGCCAGGAGGCGAAACGGAATTCGTCGCAGTCGAGTGCCAAGCGGCGCTCGCAGACGATTGATAGAGGTAGCGCTGGCTGGCACATATTCGGCAAAGCCGCCGACATCCAAAAACCATTTGACGTCGCAGTTGTGATGCCGACCGTTGGTCGCTCGACTATCCTCGACGCTGTGAGGTCGGTTTTTTCGCAGGCTCGCTCGATCAGGACCCAGTTGCTCATCGGGATCGATGCAATCGAAGGCGATTTGAGCACGTTGTACGCACTGCTCGAAAAAACTCCGGAGCATGTGACGGCGTGCCTATTCTATCCAGGTTATTCGACGTCGGTTCGGCACGGAGGGTTGCACCCGGCCCGCGATGGAGGAACGCTGCGCTCGTCACTCACGTATCTCGCGAATGCGCGGTACGTAGCGTATCTGGACGACGACAACTGGTGGCACGAAGATCACCTGCAGCATCTGCTCGCAGCGATTCGAGGAAAGGATTCGGCGTTTTCTTTGCGTTGGTTCGTTCATCCCGAGACTAGGAAGCCCGTATGCGAAGACAAATGGGAATCGGTGGGTCCTGGACTCGGCATCTTCCAGGAGAAGTTTGGGGGCTGGGTCGACCCCAATTGCCTGATGCTGGACAAATTGGCCTGCGAGGCTGCCATACGCTGGTGGAGCAATCCGCTTAAAGGCGATCCGAAAGCCATGAGCGCCGACCGGAACGTCTACGATTTCCTACAGCGGCAAGGTGAACCGGGTCGGACGAATGTCCCGACCGTTTACTACGCGCTGCAGCCTGACGATGGTCTTCATCCGCTAAGACTCAAGCTCATCGGAAAGGCATTCGAGGAAGCGACGGAGCGACCTCTTGCTAACAGCATTCGAGTACCCCCGCGCCTATCGTTGATCACGACGTGCAAGGGACGCCTGCATCATTTGCAGCAGACGTTACCGCGGATGACAGCACTGCCGGATGCGGAAGTGATCGTTGTCGATTACGGTTGTAAGCAGGGCACGGGCGAATGGGTAAGGACGCATCACCCAGGCGTGAAGGTTGTCGACGTACTTGATGACCCCGGCTTCTGTGTAGCCCGGGCCCGTAACCTCGGCGCCAACGCCGCTTCGGGACCGTGGCTTCTGTTCATCGACGCCGATGTTCTCATCGACGTGCCCTTCGCCGATTGGTTCATCGGCCATGCGAATGTTGGCAGTTATTACTTGCCTTGGCCCGTCAATCTCCAGGCCTTCGGAACAATGCTGTGCACGCGGGCCGCGTTCCAAGCTGTCAACGGTTACGACGAAGCGTTCCGCGGTTGGGGCGCTCCGCGAGCATGGGACTTGTATTTTCGACTGCGACGCGCTGGATACGCACAGGCGAATTACCCGCAGGCGTTCGTCGCGCCGATAGAGCATGGGAACGAAGAGAGGACCACGTTCTATCAACAGAAAGACGTGGCGGTCCATCATCTTACGTCGCAAATGTACTTTTACATGAAATGGGATCTCGAAGCGCAGCGGAGAAGCGCCCTTGAGGTTGCAGAGCGGCAACAGCTGATGAGCCAGGCAACTTTGTTTGCCAAAGACTTTATTCAGACCGGGGACGCATCCACAGCGGTGGATCTTCGAGAGAATCCTGAAGCAACCCGATTTGCGGAGTGGGTCATTGAAAGAAGACTCGTGTACAGCGCGCGGCTTCGGAAGAATATTGAAGCGGCGACGTCTGTTTAACATGGCGTTTCAAAATGATGAGTGGGATCCAAGGCGCGCCAGCATCGGTCCAGGCGTTTGATGTCGAGGTGCAGCACACGGCCGGGCGCCGACGCTCATAGCGCTCCGGTGGATGTGGCGACTCGAGTATTTGCGCGGATTTAATCCACAAAATTCATCTCACGACCAAGGCAGGGAATTCTTTGGGCAAATTCAGCGCGATGTACCGGCGAATCGTGGACGACGGATCGGCCGTGCAGCGTGTCATGAATCGGTTGCATATAGGGGGCAAGGAAGTCAAGGCCGGTTGGAAGATTTTGAACATCCAGCCGGGTGAGGGGGGATCACGTCGGGGACATTAAGGATCTCAGCCAGTTTTCAGACGGCCATTTCGACGAAATCTACGGCAGCCATGTGCTTGAGCATATTCCTCAGGCGGAGATGGTGGCCACCCTCCAGGGTCTGAACCGCATTCTCCAGTCTGATGGCAAGCTAATGATTTCGGTTCCGGACTTGGAAGTGCTCAGCAAGCTGTTCGTCCACCCCGAGGTTGATAAGGCAGGTCGTTTCCAGGTGATGAGGATAATGTACGGAGGTCAGATTGACGCTCACGATTTTCACTACATAGGGTTGAATTTCGAATTCCTGGTCGATTTTCTCGGGCAAGCGGGGTTCACGTGGGTTAACGGCGACCCGAACTCGGGGTCTTCAACGATACGAGCTCGATGCGCTTTCGCGGCGTATTGATCAGCCTCAATGTGATCGCACACAAAAATGGCCGGCCACCTTGACGCCGCGTGGGCTGACGCGCTGGCAACGCACGTACCCGAAGCTGACCAATTGGGTTGAGCAGAACATTGGCAGCACGCTCACGGTCTATCGCCTGCCCCACAAGCATCACAAGCACTTGAGGAGCCACGAACGTGCTCCAGGGACTCAACGTAGAGCTGCGCCGGCGAACGCGGGTGGCGCAGGACTCCTTCCCGAACCGCGCCAGCTGTTTGCGATTGACCCGAGCGCTATTCGGATTTAGCCCGGATGAATGAAGCAACGTGCAAATGGCACCTAGAGCCGCATGCCCGTTCTGTCGCGTATTGAGGCGCACACAGCTCAAGCTCGATTGCAGTAAGCAACGAGTTCGTTGACCGTGTTGAACGCGCCCATCGTTGCGATCCATTGAGAGGCAGCCTCGCTTGCTCGCGCGGCCAGTGTATCGAATGAGGCAATCGCTTCGCTTGCGGCCACCGCGATCTCGCCGGGTTCTTGATTCCTGAATGTTGTGCCGGCTCCGCCGTATTTCATGATGAGCCGTGCCATCGACGTTTCTGCCGGTACCACCAACGGTATTCCGTTCGCGACCGCGTCGGTTGCCACCGCAGACCAAGATGCAATATAACGAAAAGGCTCATAAGGACACAAAATCACATCGGAACGACGCAATAGCAGGTTCCAACGTTGGGCCCCTGCCGCCTGTTCATCAATGATGACACGCGCGTCCGTGGCGGCAATTGCGCGGAGTTCTTGCTGAATATGCGGCATCTCCCTTGGTGCGCTGTTCTGCATCAGCAGCCGAATATCCGTTTCGCTCTTTAGCAAGCGACGCGCGATGTCAGGCATCAAATGGTAGCCCTTGTCAGGTCTCTGGTGACCAAGCACTGACACAGTGATCGGACGACTGCCAACCCGGCTTCTGAGGGGGAAATCTGAACCGAGGGGAAGCGGTAGCACGTCAACAGGACGATTGATCACCGCGCTGAAAACCCTTGAAGTCGTATCGTCAAAAGTTATTAGATGAAAGCGGGTCAGATCTTCAACCGGTAAATGTCGCGCTGCGAATCGATAGAACATGGCTTTCGGATCGATCCGATAGTCATGCAGCCGAAACGAAAGTTTGCCGTTGTCCTCGATCTCCAATACGTCAACGCCCGGGTCGGACACGAATTCCATGACCACGCGAGGTTGTTTTTCGTCCGGTAGCGACTTCCACCACCGAATTAATCCCATAAATTGAGCAGGCTGCGCCGAATTGAGGTAGAAAAGATCTGCCGCCGTTGAGCCGATTATCTTCGCGAGATCTTCTGCAGTGACGCGCCAGCCGGTGTCAAAGCCATTGAGTCCGCCGCACACCGGATCTCCATCGGTTAGCCACCGGTAAGTGGTTTCTCTAACGATGGAATCACGCCGAGCTCTTCCTTGAGCTCGGGCAAGATATCCCGCACAACCCAGCACCGTTACATCAAATCCACGCAGGCGAAGCTCGCCGCAAATGGCGCGACAAGCATTGGCGTGATGGCCTTGATTGTTGATGAGACCAGTGTCGGCGTAAATGACTTTCACGGTTCCGGAGCGAAAGAAGAACTTGTTAGGTTACCTCGGATGGCAGCTTGGTCGGCTCTATGCGGGGGCTATGATTGAGTACCGGCAGTTGCCAGGCGCGCGCGAACGCCTTCGTGAATGTCAGCCATCAAAGACTTGATGTCGTAGCGATATCGCCATTCAGGGTAGTGCTGCTGGAACTTGCTCACGTCACTGATCCACCAGATATGATCTCCAGTCCGGGCGCCTTCGGCGTATTCGTAGGCGAGTGGCTGGCCGGTTAGCTCCTCTGCCATACCGATTGCTTCGAGCATCGAGCAATTCGAATGGCGCCCGCCGCCAAGATTGAACACCTCTCCGGTCATCGGCCGTCGAAAATACGCCCAAAATGCTTCCACGACGTCGCGTACGTGAATGTTGTCGCGTACCTGTTTGCCTTTGTATCCGAAAACCGTATATGGGATGTTCCCGACCGCACAGCGCATCAAATACGCGAGAAACCCGTGGGAGCTGGGCGCCCGAGTGACCGGGTCCCGTCAGGCAACCCCCTCGAAAACAGCCTGTGCGCATTCCGAAATAGCGACCCGTACTCCTGTACGAGTACATCGGCGGCCACCTTTGATGCGCCGAACAAACTGTGCAGGTTCTGATCAATTGACATTTCCTCCGGAAAACCGCGCTCGGCCCATTCGTGGGTGGGCGCCAATTCGAACCTTGTCTCCAGTTCGACGAGCGGCAGACGGTTCGGCCGATCGCCGTAGACCTTATTCGTGCTGACGAAAATGAACACGGCCGCGGGCGCATTCTTTCTCGTGGCCTCCAGCAGCGTAAGCGTGCCATTCGCATTGACAGTGAAGTCCACGAGCGGATCCCGTGCGGCCCAATCGTGCGATGGTTGAGCGGCACAGTGAATCACCGCCGCGGTTTGCCGCCCCAGGTGGCCGAAGATCGCGTTGATTGCATCGACATCGCGGATGTCGGCATCGTGATGCGTGTAGCCGGTCCGCTGTTTGAGTAGATCAACCTGCCACCGAGTGCTGGCCTCGCGACCAAAGAACACACTGCGCATGTCATTGTCGATGCCGACAACATCCAAGCCTTTCTCCAGGAAGATTCGAGTAGTTTCTGCGCCGACAAGTCCTCCGGAACCAGTTACGACAACAGCAGACATATATTGCCACCTAACAGTTTGTTGAAATCGTGTCGCCCTGCTTTCCAGGCATGCAACATGCAATCGTCAATGCGTTCGACGAATCTTTAGTGGAGGTGCGATTGCGATGCATGGACGCGCTATGCGAACCAATGGTCGCTCCGTCGATAGTACCGGAGCGGATTTGAGTGGCACGGATAAGGCCAATCGTCATGATGCAACAACCCTCGCAAAAAATTTCTCAAGAGATCGCACGGGAGCAATGTCTTGAAAGAGGACGTGGCGCGACCGCTCGATCCGAGCGCGCAGATCGCGCCGGTAATCCGGGTCGAGGGCGAGCTGTGTCGTCAGCTCGACAAATCCGTCATCGGACGCAGCGATGAGTTCGGTCATGCCGAGCCGGCGCAGAATCCCGCTCGCGAGGCGTCCGCGGAGAAATCGTCCGTCCCGGGACACCACCGGCAATCCGCATTCGATCGCCTGGATCGCGGTGTTGAAGCCCGAGAACCCGATCGTATCCAGATATACGTCCGCCTGCCGCATGAGGCTGTTGAAATGCGCCTTGGAGAGCCACGGAAGCTCGATGACGAAGCTTCGAAAGTCGAGTCCGGCTCCCGCGAACGCCGCTTCGAGGCGTTGCATGAACCGCCTGGAAAGGTTGGCGACCGGATACTTGAAGAAGACAAATTGGCAGCGCCCGAGTCGACGGGCGATCTCGGTGTAGATCGAATCGTGCCGCGGCGAGTACTTGAACGGCGTGCCCGGACAGATCAGTACGGGCTTCGCCGAGTCGATGCCGAGCTTCTCCAGCGCGATGTCCTCGACGGGCGTCTCGAGCGGCTGGTAGTAGGCACTGAGATTGGGAAGAAGAACGAGCATCTCCGAGTAGTTCTCCTGCGCATCGCGTGGCTCGAAATCCGCAGCCGACAGGTAATAGTCGACCGTCGGCAGCCCGGATGTCTCGGGGTGTCCCCAGGTCGTCATCTGCACTGGAGCGAGTCGCAGGTTGGCGAGCTTCGCGGTCAGGGGGTCCATCCCGATCTCGGGATACAGCAGCACGTCCGGCGAGTGCGCGAGGATCGTCTTGGCCCATTGTTCCGGATGCTTGCTTCCTTCCTCGAACTGTGTCGCACGGTCCCGCGCGATCTGCGTCTCCGCGTCACGGATGGCGCCCAGCGAGAACAGGTGCAATTCGAAGCGCCGGTCGTCGAGCTGCCCGCACCAGCCCTTCAGAAACGCATGCCAGACCGAGTGATTGTAGAAGTAGGCAGATGCGATGCCGATCCGAATGCGTGAGCCTCTTGCTCGCTTGCCGGGAGCTAGGTTATGCGCGCTCTGCCAGTGCCGGGCGAGCCGATTGCACAAAGTGCCGTACCGCGACAAGAGATCGCGGTTGTTTTCCTCGTGGTACGCCAGATAAAACGGCTGCTGCGTTCCGACGGCGGCATATCCGTCGTCGGTGCGTGACCCGTCGAACCAGCGCTCCAGTTCGTCGAGCCCGCGCGCGAAAGCATCGCGATAGTCTTCGACCGCATTCTCGTCCTCGTTGACCATCGCCAACTCGGACAGCACCAGACCCCACCGCGCCTCGCCGTTCTCCGGCGTTAGCGCGAGCGCTTGGCGAAAGCAGGCGATCGCCTTTTCGCGCTCGCCGATTCCTTGATACGCCCGCGCCAGCGCCAGATGTCCCAGCGCGAACTTCGGTCTGAGCTCGACCGTCTTTTCGTAGAGCGGGATCGCCTCGTCGAAGCGGCGGAGAATTTTGTACAGGTTTCCCAGGTTGACAAGGGCATCGGGAAATTCTGGCCGGATCTCCAATGCGCGCTTGTAGCACGCCAACGCGCTGTCGTAGTTGGCGGATTCCAGGAATATGTTGCCGAGGTTGGTATGCGCCTCCGCGTACTCGGGATTGATCGAAAGCGACTTCTGGAAGCACGCGATCGCGCGATCGAAACGCCCCCACATTTGGTAGACGTTCCCGAGGTTGTTGTACGCCGGGTAGTAGTCGTCCTTGAGTTCCAGCGCGCGCTCAAAGCATGTCGATGCCTCGTCGAGGCTTCCCATTGCGCGAAACGCCTCGCCGAGGTGATTCAGAGCGTGGTGGTTGGACGGGGCGCTCGCGAGCGAGCGGCTGATCAGGTCTACTGCCTCCTGGTGCTTGCCCTCTTGGTACGCGATGACGCCGAGGAGGTGAAGCGCATCGACGTGCTCCGGCTCCGCGTCCAGGATCGACTCGTACATGGCCTTGGCCTCGCCAAGGCGGCCGTCGCGGTGAAGCCGAACAGCTTCCTCGATCACCGGCCCACCTCGGTCGCAAGCGTTTCAAGTCGAGCATAGAACTGCCGCACCTGATCTGAATTCTCGAGTTCGGCCTCAAAGAGCATTGCCGGGCCTGCGGGAGCCGGCTCGACGCGATGCTTTGCACAGAACCGGTCTGCGTAGCGGACCCACTCGTCGCCGAAGCGGCCGCGCGACGAATGGACGAGCAACAGATCGCCGGCGACTCCGAGCCGGAATCCGGCCTGCGCGACCCGGTAGCTCCAGTCGATGTCGTAGAGGTGGAAGCCGTCGAAAGTATCTTCGTCGAATCGCACATCGGTGAACACGTCGCGGTGAGCAGCTAGGAAGACACCGTCGAGCGTCACCACGTCGTGACTGACAGGTCGAGGACTGAGGACACCGGCGAGATAGCACTTGCCGTTCGCTGATGGGTGCGTTATCCAGCCGCGCAAATGCGGGTGTCCGCAAGACTTCCATTGCGGACCCTTGAAAACTGTGCCGCCCGCGACTCCGACGACGTCGAAGGTCTGCAGACTCCGTACCAGGCGCGTAGCGAAATCCGGCGCAAGGATGTCGATGTCGTCATGCGACAGGATGATCAGGTCGCCGCGGCATCGTCCGAGCGCGCGATTGTAGGCTTCGGCGAGCGAGCGGGCATCGCGGACCGCGATGATTTCATGCGGCACCTTGGACAGGAGGCGACGGTAGAGAGACGCGACGCAGTTGCATTTGGCGTCGTCGATCGAGCAGAAAACGACACTGATGAAATGCTTGGACGCGTCGGCGGCGCATGCCGGTAGCGTTGTAGCTGTCGAAGACCTTGCCTGTTCCGCAATCGTCGCGACGCACTGCCCGGCAGCATCCAGGCAATTGGGATCGCGCGCCCAACCGGTAGTGAACGCCGAGGCGGCGCCAGCGAGGTCGCCGATGCGCTTGAGTGTCAGGCCGAGATTGAAGTGGGCGCCGCCCCACCCGGGTTTCGCGACGATCGCGTGCCGGAAATGCCGAGCGGCGTCCTCTAATCGATTCTCGGACTGCGCGACAATGCCGAGACTGTTGTGGGCTTCGGCGTGAGCCGTATCGATCGGCTGCAGGGTATCGGTCGCGATTGTCGCTTGTCATCGTCATTCGCCTTTTGCCGTGCTCGCTACTGAACACCGCTGCTTCCAAAGCCGCCGGCGCCCCGTTCGCTGACGTTGAATGCCTCGACGACGCGGAACTGCGCCTGGACGACCGGCACGATGACGAGCTGGGCGATCCGATCGAGCGGATGCACCGTGAACGGATCGCGTCCGCGATTCCAGCAGCTCACCATCAGCGGGCCCTGATAGTCGGAATCGATCAGACCGACGAGGTTGCCGAGCACGATGCCGTGCTTGTGTCCGAGGCCCGACCGCGGAAGGATAATCGCTGCGAACTCCGGGATCGTCGATGTGGATCGACATGCCGGTCGAGATCAGCTGCGCGTCGCCGGGGGCGAGAGTCAGCGGCTCGTCGACGCATGCGCGCAGGTCCATGCCGGCGGAGCCCGGCGTGGCATACGCCGGAAGATGGTCGCGGATGCGCTCGTCGAGTATCTTGAGCTCAATGCGGGCTTCGCATGCACGGTCAAGGTTCGATCTGGCTAAACGGGCATCGCTCGAACGACCCACTGGAGCGGTGTCGCATCGCTGACGGCCCGCTCGGCGTCGGTTCCGATGCGCTTCCGCGAATGCCCGGATGCCTACCAGCGCCGCTTCACGATGCGGTTCGTCGACTACCCGGCCGCTCCGTCCAGATCGAGAAACCGCACCCGCCGGAACAGCTCCTCGATCGTCGTGCGCGTGAACCACCGGATGTGAGTGCGATCCATCAGGCCGCTGTCTTCGTATCGGAATACGCCGCAGTTCAGCCGTGCCTGCACGCTCCAGTGCTGGGCGTTGGGGATGCAGGCGACGACGGACGATCTGGTGTCAGCCGCCCGCGGATTCGCCTGCAGCACCGACCAGGGATCGTACAGATGCTCCAGCACGTCGCCGAATATCCAGCAGTCCGACGGGAAGAGGGAATCGAACACCGCATCGCTCATGTGCTCGATGTTGTCCACGAGGACGCTCGTGCAATGCGCACGGGCGGCCTCAGCATAGTCGGCGTCGATCTCGATGCCGATGTAGTCGGCGCGCGGGTTGAGGTTCAAGACAGCGCGGGCCATCCCGCCGCCGCTGCACCCGACCTCGACGATCCGTGACGCCTCTTGCGGAACGATCGCCAGCAGGTCTTCGTTGACGCCGCGGTTGATCGGAGTTTGCTTCATTGTCCGGTCGGCGGTTCGTGGGCTTGAACGTCAGTTCCGTATCCGGTCGGATTCATCGACTGCCAGCGCCACGTGTCGGCGCACATCGCGTCGAGGTCGCGCGACGCCGGCCAGCCGAGCGACGTCCTCGCGAGCGTCGCGATCGGCGAACGACTCTGCCACGTCGCCGGGCCGACGCTCACGATGTCGTACGCGATCGTCCTGACCGCTCGCTCGAGAACGCCCGACGACTTCGAGCACGCTGTGGCCGCGCCCTGTTCCGAGGTTGACGACAGGATGCGCCACGGCTGGTCGCGCAATACCGCCTTGATCGCCGCGACGTGACCGGTCGCGAGATCGGTCACGTGGATGTAGTCGCGCACGCCGGTGCCGTCCGGCGTCGGATAGTCGTTGCCGAACACGCGCAACTGCGGTAGCCGTCCGACGGCCACCTGCGCGACGTAAGGCATCAGGTTGTTCGGCGTATCGCGCGGATCCTCGCCGATCATGCCGCTTTCGTGCGCGCCGACCGGATTGAAATAGCGCAAGCAGAGCATCGCGCCAGCGCGGGTCCGCCTTGCGCCATGTCGAGCAGGATCTGCTCGACCATCAGCTTCGTGCTGTCCGTACGGATTCACGGGTGCTGTCGGCGACGTCTCGGTGAGCGGCATCGCCGTGGCCATTCCGTAGACGGTTGCCGACGAGCTGAAGACGACGCGGCGCACGCCGTTCGCCTGCATCGCTTCGAAGAGCGTCGTCGAGCCGCTGACGTTGTTCGCGTAGTAGTCGAGCGGACGCGCGACCGAGTCGCCGACGGCCTTCAGTCCGGCGAAGTGAACGACCGCGTCGATCGCGTGATTCGCCGAAAGACCCGATCGAGCGCCGCGCGATCGCGGACGTCGGCTTCGACGAACGCGGGGCCGTGTTCCGGTGATGCGCTCGATTCGATCGACGACGACCGGCGAGCTGTTGCAGAGGTTGTCGAACAGGATCGGTCTGGAAGCCGGCGTTGATCAGCTCGACGCACGTGTGCGAGCCGATGTAACCGGTGCCGCCAGTCAGCAATACTGTTGGCACATCGAATTCTCGGTTCGACATTGGTTGGCTCGCGGTCAGCCTGGAAGCCGATCGCTGCACGATCACGTCTTGGAAACGGCGTTACCTCGTCATCCGCTTCGCGATCTCCTGCACCAGCCGCCGCGCCAGCGCCAGCTTGTCGAGCTTCGGCAGCGGATGCGCGCCCGCTTCGTCGATCAGCGTCACTTCGTTCACGTCGCTGCCGAGCGCATCCTGAGCGCGGTTCGCGACGATCAGCGGCACGTGCTTGCGGCGGCGCTTTTCTTCGGCAAGGCGCGCGACGTCCTGGCTCTCGGCCGCGAATCCCACGCAGAACGGTGGATTCTTGCGAGCGGCGACGGTTGCCAGGATGTCGATCGTAGGCACCAGCTTGATCGTCAGCGGATCGTTCGCCTTCTTGATCTTCTGCGCATTGACATTCGACGGCGTGTAGTCGGCAGCCGCCGCGACGCCGATGAAGATATCGGCATGGGCCACGTGCGCCATCACGGCGTCGGCCATCTGTGCGGTGCTCGTCACGTCGATGCGCGTCACGTCGGCCGGCGTTGCAAGCGACGTCGGGCCGGCGACCATCGTCACCGTAGCGCCGGCCTCGGCGGCTGCGCGCGCGATGGCGAAGCCCATCTTGCCCGAGCTCGAATTGGTGATTCCACGTACGGGATCGATCGCCTCGAACGTAGGCCCCGCCGTCATCAGCACGCGCTTGCCCTTGAGCGTCTTCGGTTGCCGCGACGCGACGATCGCCGCATGGATCTGTGCCGCTTCCAGCATCCGGCCTTCGCCGTTCTCGTTGCACGCCAGCTCGCCGGTGTCCGGGCCGAGGATCGCGATGCCGTCGGCGACGAGTTGCGCGACGTTGCGCTGCGTTGCCGCGTTCCACCACATCTGCCGGTTCATTGCGGGTGCCACGAGCAGCGGGCACTCGCGCGCGAGGCACAACGTGGACAGCAGGTCGTCGGCGGCGCCGTGCGCGAGCTTGCGGATGAAGTCGGCGGTGGCGGGCGCGACGACGATCGCGTCGGCGCCGCGCGAGATCGCAATGTGGCCCATCGCGTTGTCGGCCCCGGATTGCCAGAGATCGGTCAACACCGGTCGCCCGGACAGCGCCTGGAACGTCGTCGCCGTCACGAACCGCGCGCCGGCGTCGGTGAGGATCACGTCGACGACGACGCCATCCTTGACCAGCAGTCGCACGAGCTCGGCCGCCTTGTACGCGGCGATGCCGCCCGTGACGCCGAGAACCACGCGAGTCAGCGCCGTCGTCTCTTTCGCCTCGGTCCCGCTCGCCGGTTTGCGACTCGTCCATCTGCCCAATGCGTTGACTTTGCAGCGAAGTTTACACTGCCGACCACGCGATCGCGGCTCCAGATTCGGCGGCGCGGATGCGTGAACGGGGTCCGGCGCGACGGCTGCTTTCCCGGTCGCGGGCTTTCGCATCGACCGGATGGCCGATTCAGCGGTCGTGCATTGCGCATTAACCTGAATCCCGGTTGCGAAGACGACGCAGCGCGGCTTCGCAGGCGTCACGCAATGATCCGTTTGAAACTAGGCTTCCTAGATGATATATACGCGATATATACGTCTATCGAGATCATCGGGCAATGGCGAAAATGGAACTGACGCAGATCTATCTCGCACAGGATCAGAAGAAGGCGTTGCGGGCCAAGGCGAAGGCCAACGGCACCAAGGTGGCGGAGGAGGTGCGCCGGGCGGTCGACGCGTATCTGGCCGGCATTTCCGCCGAAGATCTACAGCTGCTCGATGCCGGAACGCGCAAGGCGGAGCGCAACCTGGCCGAGATGACCGCTGATCTCGATCGCCTCAATGCGGCGCTCGACGCCGCATTTGTCGAGCTGAACCGCTCCCGAAGGAAGCCCAGGAGGCCCGCTTGACCATCATCACCGAAATACTCGACCGCCTCTCCGGCGTCGAGGTGCTGAAGGAGAAATTGCGCGACACGGCTCACCGCGTCGAAGAATGGGCAGCGCGTGTGGTCGAGCTGGATCGGCAGGTCCAGGACGTCGATCGCCGGCTGGTGCGCATCGAAACGCTCGCGGACGTTGCGCGCGCCGCTCGCGGCACGCAGCGCAGGCTGGCGAAGCCGGACTGATCGTCGCGTTCACGCATCACACCACGCGATAGGTCCTATTCATGGCAACTGTCGCCGACTGGCCCGCGAGCGAGCGCCCGCGCGAACGGCTGCTTGCGCAGGGCGCTGCGGTGCTCACCGACGCCGAGCTGTTGGCGGTGGTGCTCGGCAACGGCAGCGGCGGCGCGTCGTCGCTCGATATCGCACGCGATCTCCTGGGACGCCACCGCACGCTCACCGGTCTTCTCGGCGAAACGCCATGCAGGCTGGCGGCGGCCAAGGGCATCGGCCCGGCGAAGGCCGCGCAGCTGAAGGCGGGCATCGAGCTCACGCGGCGGCTGCTGCGCGAGGAGGTCACCCACGGCAGCGCGCTGACGTCGCCGGAAGCCGTGCGCGATTACCTGCGGCTGACGCTCGCGTCGCTGCCGCACGAAGCGTTCGTGGTGCTGTTTCTCGACAGCCAGCATCGGTTGCTGGCCGCCGACGAGCTGTTCCGCGGCACGCTCGCGCAAACGAGCGTGTATCCGCGCGAGGTCGTCAAGGCGGCGTTGTCGCGTAACGCAGCGGCCGTGATCTTCGCGCACAACCATCCGTCGGGTGTCGCCGAGCCGTCACGCGCCGACGAACTGCTGACGCAGGCGCTGAAGCAGGCGCTCGCGCTGGTCGACATCCGCACGCTCGATCATTTCGTCGTCGCCGGGCATCGCGTGGTGTCCTTCGCGGAGCGCGGGTTGCTGTGAAGCTGTGACCTGCTTGCGCGAGCAATTCGCGATGCGTTCGCAGCGCCCACGCTAAAGCAAAAGGAGGCCTACGGCCGATTCGCGCACACGCTGGCAGCGGCTGCCGTAATCGGCGAGGTGAGCGTCTTGTTTTCGGAGACAAGATGGACCGTCGTGCCGACGCGCTTGGCGGGTCGTCGGTCTGACTATTGAGTGGCGTGGTATGCTTTGCTCACGGGCGCAACCCTGTCGAAAGGAGAGTGAAATGGAAGTCGTATCCTCCTGATATTCACGGTGCTTTTCGCTGGCTGGGGTTTCTGGGTCTCCCAACGCGGCGAGACGAAGGACCCGGCGAGCCGGCACCGCCGCTCCACCGATGCCGGCAGCGGATCCGAAGGCTGACCGAGAGCCTAACCGCTTGATCCTCCCCGCGTTTTGCCTCATAATAGCCGGCTTTGCTGCGGCATAACGCGTCACGAGGAGCGGGCGATGGCTCGAGTCTGTCAGGTCACCGGAAAAGCCCCGATGGTGGGCAACAACGTTTCACACGCCAACAACAAGACCAAGCGGCGTTTCATGCCCAACCTGCAGCGGCGCCGGTTCTGGGTGGAAAGCGAGAACCGCTGGATCAGCCTGCGTCTCACCAACGCCGGCCTGCGCACGATCGACAAGAACGGCATCGACGCCGTGCTCGTCGACCTTCGCGCCCGCGGCGAAATCTGAGCGCTGACGGAGAACAACCATGCCACGCGACAAGATCAAGCTGGAATCGTCGGCCGGTACCGGCCACTTCTACACGACGTCGAAGAACAAGAAGAACATGCCGGACAAGATGGAGATCATGAAATTCGATCCCGTCGCCCGCAAGCACGTGAAGTACAAGGAAACGAAGCTGAAGTAACAACGCTTCAGCCTCGGCTCGAAAAAAAGCCCGCGAATTCCGCGGGCTTTTTGTCGTCCGGAGGGTGCCGGCTACGCGTAACGCTTCAGTTGCAGCGAGAACTGGGCGAGCGGCGGAATGCCGGACGCTTCGGCGCGATGGCACCAGTCCTGCAACCGCGCGAGCAGCTGCTCGGACGATTCCGTCGAGCGTCCCCACAGCGATGCCAGCTCCTGGCGCATGTGATAGATCTGCTGCAGCACCGTGCTGCGGTCGAGCGTCTGCGCAAGGCGCGCGCGCTCGGTCTCGGGCAGCACGTTTTCGTCGGAGGCAAGCCAGCGCTTGATGCGACGCAGGCTCGGCAGATCCACGTGGGCGTGACGCTCGCGCAGCGACGCGATCTCCGTCGCGCAGGCCGCCTTCAGCGACTTGGCGTAGCTCGTCGCGACGGCGTAGCGGTGCGTGATGATCGCCTGCAGCGTCGCGAGATCGGGCGCGGCCTTGGCACGGTCGAACCGCACCCGCGGTGCGACCTTGCGCACGGTGGCAAGGCGCATCGACTCCAGGATGCGGATGTACATCCAGCCGATGTCGAACTCGTACCAGCGCGACGACAGCTTCGCCGACGTCCCGTACGCGTGGTGATTGTTGTGCAACTCTTCGCCGCCGATCAGGATGCCCCACGGCACGATGTTCATCGATGCGTCGGCGCACGCGAAATTGCGATAGCCCCAGTAGTGGCCGATGCCGTTGATGATGCCGGCGGCGGTGATCGGGATCCACAGCATCTGCACGGCCCAGATCGTTGCGCCGATCGGCCCGAACAGGGCCAGGTCGATGATGAGCATCAGCGCCACACCCTGCCACGAGAACGGCGTGTAGACGTTGCGCTCGATCCAGTCGCTCGGCGTGCCGTGGCCGTACTTGTCCAGCGTTTCCTGGATCTTCGATTCCTCACGGTAGAGCTCCGCGCCGCGCAGCAGCACCGTCCTGATCCCGCGGGTCTGCGGGCTGTGAGGATCATCCGGCGTCTCGACCTTCGCGTGGTGCTTGCGGTGGATGGCAACCCACTCCTTCGTCACCATACCGGTCGTCATCCACAGCCAGAAGCGGAAAAAGTGCGACGCGACCGGATGCAGGTCGAGCCCGCGGTGGGCCTGGCTGCGATGCAGGAAAATGGTGACCGAGGCGATCGTGATGTGGGTCAGCACCAGCGCGACGACGACATAGCCCCACCACGGCAGCGGCGTGAGCCCATGGGCGGCGAGGGCGAGAAAATCCGGAGTCATTGATTATCCAGTTGAAATCGACGTTTTTCACCTGCGGCAGCCCCAAGGCCGGCCGCGAGGATCGGACGCATTGTACGCGAGGGGGGGCTTCCGCGATATGACGAATTGACGGGCCCAAAACCCTGGTCTTATGACGACGGCGTCAGCTCGCCATAAGATGGGGTCCCGGCGCCCGGGGCGCAAGCCGGTTCAGGCGGGCTTGCCGGGGGCTGGCGTCGCGGTGGCCCGGTCCGCAAGCGCGGCGCCGGCGATGGCCAACGGGCCGATGACGCGGACGTCGCGTTGCGGGGACGGGATTGCGACCCCGTTATCGGCGAATTGCTTCAGTACGGCGCGATACAGCGTGCTTCGCAGGTTGCCCTGGATGTGCGGGTCACCGACCCACACGCCGAGCTCGAGCGTGATGCCGTTGTCGCCCAGAGCCTGCAGCGCCGCGGCAGGCGCGCGGGCCTCCCGCAGCACCCGGGGATCGGCGAGCGCGATGCTTTCGAGCAACTTCAGCGCGCGGTCGACGTCGGTGCCGTAGGCGACCTGCACCGTCAGCACCATGCGGACCTCGCTGGAGGTGTACGTATGGTTCAGCACCGTCGTCGTGACGAGTGTCTCGTTCGGGACGATCACCTCGATGCCGTCGCCGCTGCGCACGACGACATAGCGCGACGACACCTTCGTGACGACGCCCATCCTGTTGTCGACGGTGATGAGGTCACCGAGGCGTATCGACCGGTCGAGCAGGATGACGAACCCGGCGATGTAGTTCGACGCCAGCTTCTGCAAGCCCAGGCCGATGCCGACGCCGAGCGCGCCGCCGAATACCGTCAGCAGCGTGAGGTCGAAGCCGATCTGCTGCAGCGCGATCAGGATGCCGACGACGATCAGCACGGCGCTGATTGCCTTCGACAGCACGACGCGCAGGTTCGCGTCGAGCTGCGTTGCGAGCGCGAGACGGTGCTCGATCAGCCCGGAAATCCACAGCGTCACCACCACGGTGGCGAGCACGACGACGATGCCCGTGAAGATCGTCAGCACCGATATCTGCGACTTGCCCAACGGGATGACGACCGCGTCGAGTGCTACGGCCATCTCGGGCAGCACACCGAGGAAGTAGAGAATCGCCAGCCCCCAGATCGTCGTTCCGATCGCGACTTCTGACGCGGGCAGCCACGCCTGCGACGGGAACACCCGGCGCAACCCGTAGACAAGAATGCGGATGATCGCGAGTGCGATCAGGATCGGAGTCGCGATGTTGAGGAAGAACGTCGCGCCGGCATAGCGGCGCCACGCGAACGATGCGACGTACGTGAGCGCGACGGCGAACAGCGGAAACGCGATGCGCACGACGCTGCGCGGCACGTGCGCGTAGACGTTGCGCCGCTCACGCACTTTGTCGAGGCGGCGATCGATCGCCCACGCCAGCAGCACGCATAGCAGCGTCACGAGCAGCTCGAGCCAGCCACGCGTCGATGCAAGCGCGGCCTGCAGGTGGCCGAAGTCGATGGGTCTCATCGGACGAGCGTCATCATGGGTTGCGTTCGAGAACCGCCGCGAAAAAGCCGTCGCAGCCGTGCAGGTGCGGCAACAGGCGGAGCCTCGGGCCTGTGTCGAGCGCCACGCCGGCCTGCGCCAGCAGCGGTGCCACATCACGCTCCGCGAACGTCGGATGCGTGCGGAGAAACGCGTCGACGATCGCGTCGTTCTCCTCTGGAAGCACGCTGCACGTCGCGTACACGACACGGCCGCCGGGCTTCACGAGCATCGACGCGGCGTCGAGAATCCGTGTCTGCTTCGCGGTGAGCTCGGCGAGATCCTGCGGCGTCTGCCGCCACTTGAGATCGGGGTTGCGGCGCAGCGTGCCGAAGCCGGTGCAGGGCGCGTCGACGAGCACGCGGTCGATCTTGCCGGCGAGCCGCTTGACCTTCGCGTCGCGCTCGTGCGCGATCACCTGCGGATGCACGTTCGACAATCCCGAGCGCGCGAGCCGCGGCGTCATGTTCTGCAATCGTCGCGCGGCAACGTCGAACGCGTACAGCCGGCCCTGCGAGCGCATCATGGCCCCGAGCAGGAGCGTCTTGCCGCCGGCGCCCGCGCAGAAGTCGACGACCATGTCGTTGCGCCGAGGTGCGACCAGCACGCCGATCAGCTGGCTGCCTTCGTCCTGCACTTCCAGCCGCCCGTCGACGACCCACGGATGCGCCGCCATCGACGGCCGCCCGTCGATGCGAATGCCGTTCGGCGCGTAGGGCGTCGCGACGACCGCGAGGCCTTCGGCTGCGAGCGCCGCCAGTGCCTCGTCGCGCGATGCTTTCATCACGTTGGCGCGCAGGTCGAGCGGCGCCGGCACTTGCCACGAGCGTGCGATCGCCGCGCGCGCATCGTCGCCGTACACGTCGCCGAGTCGATCCCACAGCCAGTCCGGCACGTCGGCGGCAACGGCCGGCGGCAGTGTTTCGTGCAGGCGCGACTTGAACGCGGCGAGCCATTCGGCGTCGCTGGCGTTGATGGCAGGCGTGAGCTCGCGCACCGAGAAGTCGAAGTCGCGCACGGCGACGGCGAGTGCCAGGTGGCGCGGCAGCGTGCTCTGCGCAAGCGCTTCGAGCGAGCGCTTGCGCCGCAGGTACGCGAACGCGCCGTCGGCGACCAGCGCACGATCGCGGGCGCCCATCTCGCCGTGAGCGCGAAAGAATGCATAGAGCGCCGCATCGGCGGGGACGTCGAGTTGCGCGACGCGCTCGATCGCGCCGGCGAGCATCGCAAGCTGATTGCGGCGCAGTGTCATTGGCCGCGCAGATCCCGCAGGGGCAATGCGGGCATCCCGCTGTTCGGCATATTGAAAGTGGTGTCGTCCACGGTACGCGGTGCGGACTCGGCTGTGTTCGCCGGTGTTTCGTCGTCACGCGACGGATCGGACGTGAGGCCGTAAGCCTCGCCTTCGTCGGCGCGAATCGAGTCGAGCAGCACTTCCAGCGTGCCGCGCGACGTGCGCGTGACGCGCATCTTGATCGGTATGTAGTGCATCGACGGCGCAAGCCAGAACCACGCTTCCGTCTTGCCGTCATCGCTGCGCTGGTGCCAGCGCTGCGTGACGATGTCGCCGCGCCGCCACGCGATCGTTTCCTCCTCCTGCAGCTTCAGCGTGTAACGACCGACCTTGCGCGTCGTGGCGATGCCGAACGTCTGGTCGGCCGTGCCGGGCGGCGCGAAATACGGTTGCCACAGGATCGTCAGCGGGTCGTACGTCGGCGGCTCGAGATGCGCGCGCTCGCCATCGTGCAGCACGACGTTGCCGGCGTCCCAGTCGAAGAACGCAACTTCCCGCTTGTCGGCGCTCCCGCGCTCGATCGCGAATTCGTAGGGACGCAAGCCGTCGGGCGTGATGCGGCCGTGGCTTTCGACCTTGCCAGTGCCGCGCACGATCAACGCCGCGAGTCCGCGCGCCTGCCCCACGGTCGCGATCCGGTAGCGATCGCCATCGTGCTCGAACCGGTACGTGGCGTCGCCGATCTGGAAGCCCTGCGTGCCGAGGAAGACCTTGTAGGCAAGATCCACGCGCGGCGGCAGCGTGACGGCCGGTGGCGGCGGCGCTTCGGTGGGCGCTGCCGCGTTTGCGACGGCGGGAGGTGCGTCGGATGCGGCGTCGGCGCGATCCGTTGTCTTTTGCGCGTCGGTTGCCGGCGTCGTTGCTTCGACCGTCGGTGCGCTTGCGTCCGGCGTTGCGATGGTTGGCACGCGCGGGCGCGGCTTCGGCCGTTTCCGCTCGACGGAGGGTTGCGCAGGTGCCGATTCCACTTGAGGCACGGGCGGCGGCGGCATTTCGGTCAGCGTCGCCGTCAACACGGTGCCTTCGGGCTCCGCGGTCGTGTCCACCGGCCAGAACGTCCATGCGACGTGCACGAGCACCGACACGGCGAGCGCCGCCAGCAGGCCCTTGCGCACCGGGCGTGCGGACAACTGGGCATTGATGGAAGCTAACGGCGCCTTCGATCGACGTGCCATCGAAAGGATGACCGGCGGCGGCGCACGGAGTTCGAGCGACATCATCGTTGCGCGTCGCGAATGCGCGCGCGTCCGGCGTGGAGCGTCAGCCGCCCGTCGCAGAACCAGCCGACGACCTCGGGAAGCAGCCGGTGCTCGGCTTCGAGCACGCGCGCCGCGAGCGTGTCGGCGTCGTCGCCGGGCATTACCGGCACCTCGGCCTGCGCAACGACCGGCCCGCCGTCGACGTCGGGTGTCACGAAATGGACGGTGCACCCGTGGCGCGTGCCGTGATCCTCCAGCACGCGGCGATGCGTCTGCGTTCCCGGATACGCGGGCAACAGCGACGGATGGATGTTCAGCATCCGGCCTTCGTAGCGATGGACGAACGCGGCACCGAGGATGCGCATGAATCCGGCGAGAACGACCAGGTCCGGTTCGCCGCGATCGATCGCGTCGGCGAGCGCCGCGTCGAAGGACTCGCGCGACGGATAGGCGCGATGATCGACGACGGTCGTCGCAATGCCGCGCGCGCTCGCGTACTCGAGTCCGCCGGCGTTGGGTCGATTGCTGATCACGTGCGTCACCGCTCCTTCGATGCGGCCCTCCGTTGCGGCGTCGATCACCGCAGCCATGTTCGAGCCGCGGCCGGAGATCAGGATCGTGATGCGTGCGAGCGCCATGTGCGGGGCAGGGCTCGCGGCGGCCGCGAAGCGACCGTCAGCGGACGATCGCGTGTGGCGCGCCGTCGGGCCGCGCAACGATTTCGCCGATGTCGAACGCCTGCTCGCCCGCGCGTTGCAGCGCGGCGATGGCCGGCGCGACGTCGCTGGCGCCGACCGCCAGCACCATGCCGATACCGCAGTTGAAGACACGATGCATCTCGTCGTCCGCGACGTGGCCCTGCGTCTGCAGCCAGTCGAATACCGGCGGGCGCGGCCACCGCGACCGGTCCATCACCGCCTGCACCGACTCCGGCAGCATCCGCGGCACGTTGAGCGTGAGCCCGCCGCCGGTGATGTGCGCCATGCCCTTGATGTGCAGCGTCTTCGCCAGCGCGAGCACGGGCTTTACATAGATGCGCGTCGGCGTCAGCAGCACGTCGCCGAGTGTCGCCGATGTGCTTGCGTCGAAGGGCTGGTGCAGGTCGGCCGCGGCGACGTCGACGATCCGGCGAATCAGCGAGAAGCCGTTCGAGTGCGGGCCGCTCGACGCGATGCCGACGAGGCGGTCGCCGGCCGCAATGTCGCGTCCGTCGACGATCGCATCCTTCTCGACGACGCCGACGGCAAACCCGGCGAGATCGTAGCTGCCCGCCGGGAACGTTCCGGGATGCTCGGCGGTCTCGCCGCCGATCAGCGCGCAGCCGGCGAGTTCGCAGCCGTGCGCGATGCCTTTGATGACCTCGGCCGCCACGTCGACGTCGAGCTTCTCGCAGACGAAATAATCGAGGAAGAACAGCGGCTCGGCGCCTTGCACGAGCACGTCGTTGACACTCATCGCGACGAGGTCGATGCCGATCGTGTCGTGGCGAGCAAGGCGCAGCGCCAGGTCCAGCTTCGTGCCGACCCCGTCGGTGCCGGCGACGAGCACCGGCTCGCGGAAGCGCTTGCCGATCTCGATCAGTGCGCCGAAGCCGCCGATGCCGGCCAGCACCTCCGGGCGCAGCGTCCGCTTCGCGAACGGCTTGATCCGTTCGACGAGCGCATCGCCGGCGTGGATGTCGACGCCGGACTCGCGATAGGAAAGGGGCGCAGGAGACGAACGGAGGGACACGATGAGGTAAAGTGCAGCGTTTTTTGAGTCCGCGATTCTACTCTTACGTGAACGCATCCCCGCCGCCCGTCGACCGCGAACTCGATCCGATCGAAGGGGAGGCGCTCGCGTCGGTCGCGGCACCGGTGCGCCGCCGGCATCCGCTGGCGCCGAAGCATTATCTGTGGGTCGTCGGCGCGGCGCTCGTCATCTTCTTCGCGCTGCGCTGGCTGGGCTCGGCGCTGACGCCGTTCCTGATCGGCGCCATACTTGCCTATCTCGGCACGCCGGTCGTCAACCGCCTGCAGACGCGCGGCGTTCCGCGCGCCGTGTCGACGCTGCTCGTGATCCTGTTCATCGGGTTTCTCTTGTCCGCGCTGTTCTTCGTGCTGATCCCGCTCGTGCAAAGCGAGGTCGTGACGATCACGCGGCGCGTGCCGGATCTGTTCGCGCAATTCACGGCGCGCGTCGCGCCGATCCTGGAGGAGAAGTTCGGCGTGACGCTCGCGCTCGACTTCGACTCGCTCCGCGATTTCGTCACGGAAAATGCGCAGGAGGCGCGCGACCTGTCGGTGAAGCTGCTGTCGGGTGTGAAGACCGGCGGCAGGATCGTGCTGACGGTGCTCGTGAACCTGGCGCTGATTCCCGTCGTGATGTTCTATCTGCTGCGCGACTGGAACATGTTGCTCGAGCGGCTCGACGAGCTCGTGCCGCTGCGGTGGCGGCCGAAGGTGCGCACCGTGGCGCTCGAGGTCGACGGTGTGCTCGCCGAGTTCCTGCACGGCCAGTTGCTGGTGATGCTGGCGCTCGCGATCTATTACGTGATCGGCCTTTCGATCGTGCGACTCGACCACGCGCTCGCGATCGGCATCCTGACGGGCGTGCTCGTCTTCATCCCGTACGTCGGCTTCGGGCTCGGGTTCATGCTCGGCATGCTCGCCGCGTTGTTGGAATGGCACGGGTGGCCCGGCTTCCTCGCGGTGCTCGCGATCTACGGCATCGGCCAGTTGCTGGAAAACTACGTGCTCGTGCCGCTGCTTGTCGGCGACCGCATCGGGTTGCATCCCCTTGCCGTCATCTTCGCGCTGCTGGCGTTCGGCGAGGTGTTCGGATTCGCGGGCGTGCTGATGGCACTGCCCGTATCCGCGATGCTGCTCGTGGGTTTGCGGCACTTGCGCAAGGCGTACGTTGCCTCACCCGTCTATCAGGAAGACTGACTTCTCGAAATTGGCTGCGCGGCCTCGCCCGATTTTGAGTTTTACGTCGAGTTACCTCTGACCGTGACCCA
Organism: uncultured Pseudomonadota bacterium; assembly: GCA_963709335.1. Lineage (GTDB taxonomy): Bacteria > Pseudomonadota > Gammaproteobacteria > Burkholderiales > Casimicrobiaceae > VBCG01. Next base: position 397,624 of record CAVPWB010000014.1, on the reverse strand, counting down.
GCAGTTCGTTCTCGACCTCGCGCGGCCAGAACCGCCGTCCTTCGACAACTTTGTCACCGGCGCCAACGCCGAGCCGATGGCGGCGCTGGCGGCGCTCGCCGCTGGAACGTCGCCGGAAACCGGAATCCTGCTGTGGGGCGCGCCGGGGGCGGGCAAGTCCCACCTGTTGCGCGCGACGGCGCAACGGGCGGCCACCGCACGTCCCGTTGTCGAATGCGCGACGCTCCGTGACGTCGGCCCCGACGTGCCGCCGTCTGCGCTCGTCATCGTCGATGCGATCGACTCGGCTGACGCGCTCGCGCAGGGACGGCTGTTCACGCTCCTCAACGAGCTGCCGGGACGCGGCGGCCAATGGCTGGCAGCAGCGTCGGCGCCGCCCGCGTCGCTGCCGTTGCGCGACGACCTGCGCACCCGTGTGGCGCTCGGTCTGGTGTTCGAGATCGTGCCGCTGTCCGACACCGACAAGTCCGTGGCGCTGGCGGCCTATGCCCGCGAGCGTGGTTTCCGGCTTTCCGACGATGTCATCGCGTACCTGCTCGCGCACGGCCGCCGCGACATGCCGACGCTCGTGGCGACGCTGGCGGCCCTCGACCGGCATTCGCTCGCCACGCAGCGTGCGATAACCGTGCCGCTGCTGCGGGACTGGTTGCAACGGGAACTTGGATTGGCACGTTGATGCGGACGCCCGTGTCGCCGCCGGGCGACGACGCGGCGCGGTAAACCTTTGAACCGCCGTGCGTTTCGCGGCGTCACCCTGATCGAGGCGCTGTCAACCCGCGTGCCATTAGCGGCGTTAATGGGCTCGACGCGGTATTCAAGCGTCGTTTTCTCAGGTTTTCGGGTTTCTGCAAGGAGGAACGTCGCCCATGAAGAAGTTGCTGATCGCCCTGGCCGCATGCGTGGTTGCTTCGGCTGCCTCGGCACAGGTCGTCACTGCACCGCCAGCATCGGGGAAACCCGCCGCTGCCGCCCCGCAAGCCGCTCCCGCCGACGCTGGCGCTGCGGCCAAGCAACAGGACACGACCAAGTCCACCACGAAGAAAAGCAAGAAAGCCAAGAAATCCACCGTAAAGCTGGGCGTCAAGACCAGCGCGGTGAAATAAGTCCCTTGGATCTAACCTCCCCTCTCATCTGACTACAGGAATGCACATGAACAAGCTGCTTGCCACGATGATCGCCGGCGTGTTTGCCGCCTCGACGACCATCGCTTTTGCCCAGACCGCCGCTCCCGCCACCCCGGCGGCCCCGGCCGCCCCGGCCGCGCCCGCGATGAAGACGGACGACGCGATGAAGCACGACACGACGAAGCACGACACGACGAAGAAGTCGAAGACGACGATGACGAAGGAAGAAAAGGCCGCAGCGAAGGCCGCGAAGAAGAAGAACTTCGCCGAAAGTCAAAAGTCGATGCAGAAGGCGTCGTCGTCGTCGCACTCGGCATTGGGCGCAACCCGCCGCCGGTCGCGAAGACGCCGAAGTCGAAGGCCGACAGCCGCTCCGGCGATGGCCGCAGCGCCGGCGACCCCGGCGGCGCCCGCCGCTCCGGCGATGGCCGCTGCGCCGGCGACCCCGGCGGCACCCGCCGCGCCGGCCACCGGTGCGATGAAGTCGGATACGGCTGCGCCGAAGAAGTAACAGGCGTTCCCGTTCCAAGAAAGGCAGGGCGCGACGCCCTGCCTTTTTTCATTTTCAGCGCTGGCCCGCGAATTGCAGCGGCTATGATTCGTTCCTGGAAAGCCGCGCCGCTGCGGTCGCCATCGCCATGAATTCCGCCCACACGCTCGCGCAGCTTCAGCCCCGTCCGTACGTCAACAAGGTCGTTCGTCCCGCGGTGACTGTCGCCACGATCGTCGAGCGCGACGGCCGGTTCCTGCTGATCGAGGAGGAGACGCGCTACGGCCTGCGGCTCAACCAGCCGGCGGGCCATGTCGAGGCCGGCGAATCGATCGTCACCGCCGCCGCGCGCGAGACGCTCGAAGAGGCCGCGTGGCGCGTCGATCCGACCGCGCTCGTCGGCGTGTATCAATGGGAGTCGCCGGACAGCGGCATGGCGTTCGTGCGCTTCACGTTTGCGGCAAATCCACGGCGCCACGAGCCGAACCGCCCGCTCGACACCGGCATTGTTCGCGCGCTCTGGCTGTCCTACGACGACATCGCCGCGCGGCGCGACCTGCATCGCAACCCGCTCGTGCTGCAGTCGCTCGACGACTATCGCGCCGGCACGCGCTGGCCGCTCGGAGTGATCGCGAACCTCTGATGGCTCGCCGGGAACGCGTCGTCGTCGGCATGTCCGGTGGCGTCGACTCGTCGGTCGCTGCGTGGCTGCTGAAAGCGCAGGGGTATGACGTCGTCGGTCTCTTCATGAAGAACTGGGAGGACGACGACACCGACGAATACTGCACGTCGCGCGAGGATCTCGTCGATGCAGCGGCCGTGGCCGACGTCATCGGCATCGAGCTCGAAGCGGTGAATTTCGCCGCCGAGTATCGCGAGCGCGTGTTCGCGCATTTCCTCCACGATTACGCCGCCGGTCGCACGCCCAACCCCGACGTGCTGTGCAACAGCGAAATCAAGTTCCGCGCCTTCCTCGATCACGCGGTCTCGCTGGGCGCCGATCGGATCGCGACCGGCCATTACGCGCGCGTGCGGCGGGCGAGTGGCACGGATCGCACCGAGCTCGTCAAGGCCGTCGACCGCTCGAAGGACCAGACGTACTTCCTGCATCGGCTGACGCAGGCGCAGCTCGCACCCGTCGTCTTTCCGCTGGGCGAGATGATGAAGCGCGACGTGCGCGCACTCGCGCAGCGTGAGCGCATCCCGACGTATGCGAAACGCGATTCGACAGGCATCTGTTTCATCGGCGAGCGGCCGTTTCGCGATTTCCTCGCGCGCTACCTCCCGCGAACACCGGGTGCGATCGTCACTGCGGAGGGCGCGCCGGTCGGCAGGCACGACGGGCTCGCCTATTACACGATGGGCCAGCGGCAGGGCCTTGGGATCGGCGGCACGCGCGAAGGCGTTGCCGCGCCGTGGTTCGTCGCGGGCAAGGACATGGCGCGCAACGAACTGATTGCCGTGCAGGGGCACGATCATCCGTTGCTGTACCGGCGCGACGTGCGCGCCGGCGACCTGCACTGGATCGCCGGCGAGGCTCCCGGTTTACCGGCGCGGTTCGGAGCCAAGACGCGCTACCGGATGCCGGATGCGCCCTGCAGCGTGTCGGCTACCGGCGATGGCGCCGCCGATGCACGCTTCGACGTGCCGCAGTGGGCGCCGACACCCGGGCAGTATCTCGTCTTCTACGACGGCGACGTCTGTCTTGGCGGCGGCGTCATCGATGTGCCGCCAAAGAAACCGTCGGACGAGACGAGTGAGCGGACGGCGGCGTCGAGCCAGCCGAGATCCTCGAGGCAGTCGAGGATCGTGTAGCGGCGTCGGATGAGTCGCGCCCGACGATAGTCCGCAGCGAGTTTGTCGATCGGGATCCCGAGATCGGACGGACGCGAGGCGGCGCCGCACGCGGCAAGCCAGCGCATCATCGTCGCGGGCGGCACCAGCGTCGATGCGAGCCGCATGCGCAGCGCGGGCCACTTCGCGCGGAGCGCGCCGACGCGGGTGGCGCGCTGCCCGATTCGCGCGAGCTTGACGTTCATTTCGCTGCGGGCGCTGTCGACGAGCGACGGCTCCGCAAACGATCCCGCGAGCTCGGCATCGACGCGCCGACGATCGGCGTCCGGCGCGGCCGTCGCCTTCGCGATGTCCTGCGCCAGCAGCCACTCGTACATTGCGAGCATCGCGACGGTCGCAACGCCGACGCACGCGCCGTGCGCCGCGGGTTCGTCGGCAACGGTCAGCCGCTCCATTTCCCACACGTGCGAGATCTGGTGCTCGCTGCCGCTTGCCGGCCGTGACGTCCCGTGCGCCTGCATTGCGAACCCCGAGATCAGGAGGCCGTCGACTAAGCCACGCAACGCGTCGATATCGCGCGCGCCGAGACGCTCGAAGCCGGCGAGCCAGCCGCCGATGTGGTCCTGGACGAGCGCAAACGCGCGTGGATCGATCGGGTCCTCGCCGAGCGCGTCGGCGAGGATCCAGTCCGCGCCGGCGACGATCTTGCCCGACAGGTCACCATAGCCCCACGCGGCCATCCGCGCCGGTGCGTCGGCGATCACGTCGAGGTCGGCGACGATCGCAAGCGGCGGCGCGCAAGGCAGCGTGCGCTTGAAGCCGATGTCGAGCAGCGCAGCGCCCGACGCCGCGTAGCCGTCCATCGACGCCGCCGTTGCAACGCAGACGTAGGGGGTGCCGGCGACCTCCGCCGCATATTTGGTCAGGTCGCTGATGACGCCGGCGCCCACGGCAACCGGCAGCGCACGGGTGGCCGCGAGACACTCGGCGATGCTGCGCGCGGTCTCCACGCGCGGCTTCACGCGCGGCGCCTCGTCGAGGACGATCGGTTCCTCCGTGGCGATGCCGGCGGCCCGCAGCACGGCGAGCGTTCGCACGCCTGCCGCATCGAGTGTGTGGGGATCGACGATCAACTGGCAGGCGCGTGCGGGAGCCAGCGCCGCGAGCAGTTGCGGCAGGCGGGCGATCGCATCGCGGTCGACGACGACCGCGCGCGTGACCGATGCATGCTCGACCGCCCGCTGCAGCGCGTCTCGCGCGTCGGCCGGTTGCCGCGCGACGCGCTCGCCCGTCAAGGCCGCGACGCCTGCATCGAGGGCGCGTCAGACACCGGCGAGGCAGTGCAGCAGCGCATCGTGGATGAGACCGTTCGATACGATCCGCTCGATGTCGTCGTCCGTTGCATCGCGACCGTCGAGCCGCGTGACCCGACCGCCCGCAGCGCGCACCAGTGGCATCGCGGCTGCGTGCGAAACGGCATCGGCCTTCAACGACACGAACGCATCGAGTTGCCCGTCCGCGACGAGCGTCATCTCCAGACCGCCCGACACGATGATGCGCACGCCGCGGACCTTGCCACCGAGTCTGCGCACCGCGTCCGACGTTCGCGCAACTTCGGCGTCGGTGAAATGCGACGTCAGCACGATCGAGACGACGGCGTCGGCGAGCGCATCCCGGCCGGATACGCGCGCCGTGCGGCCGTTCACCGTGGCCACACTCCCTTCGGCGTAGCGGGCGATCACCTGCGCCGCCGGCGCGTGCGTAACGCCCACGCGCGTGACGCCATCCTCCTGATAGGCGAGCGTCACCGAAAACCACGGCAGGCCCGCAGCGTAGTTGACCGTTCCATCGAGCGGGTCGACGATCCAGCGCTCGCCGCTGTCAGGGCCGCTTGCGCCGGCCTCTTCCGACAGGATGGCCGCGCCGGGCGTCAGCGCGCGGATGCCGCGCATCACGCTCGCCTCCGATGCAAGGTCCGCCTCCGTGACGACGTCGCGCAGCGACTTGCGGCTCACGTTGAGCGCGCCGCGCTGCATCGCCGTCAGCGTGCTTGCGGCATCGGCGGCGATCGCCTCAGCGCCCGCGAGAATGGAAGCGTAACGGTCGGTGGTCATGCCTGCCCCGGATAGTCGGCGGGCAGCTCGAAGTCGTGAATCGGGCCGAAATCGCCGATCGGCACGACATGGCTGACGATGCCGCTTCCGCTGGCGTACGTGTGCAGTGCGATGCCCGGTGGCTCGAGAATCCATCGCGTGGGCTCGCCGTCGCGCAGATCGAGCGCCACCTGGTGCGCGGTGCTCGGTGCGACGAAGCCGATCGTGCCCGCAAAGCGCGTGACGATCGGCCGGTGATAGTGGCCCGCGACGATCCGCTCGATTTCCGGATGACGTGAAACCAGCGGGGCGAACGTCGGCGCGGTTCGACACATCATCGGGTCCATCGCCGGCACGCCGGTGCGAAACGGCGGGTGGTGCATGAACACGATCGTCGGGCTGCCATTGCCTTTCGCCAGTGCTTCCGCAAGCCACGCTTCGCGTGCGGCGCAGACGATCCCGCCGTGCTCGCCGGCAATCACCGTGTCGAGTGCGATGAGCCGCACCGGATAATCGTCGATGACGTACTGCAGGAAATCGGCATGCTGGTGCAGATACCGATGGCGATCGCCGAGGCATTCGCGCATCACGTCGCGCCGGTCGTGGTTGCCGGGGATCACGAACGTGGGCATCGGCAGCGACGCAAGCATTGCGTCGATCTCGCGGTATTCGGCGGGAAGACCGCAATCGGCGAGATCGCCGGTCGCGAGCACGCAATCGGGTGCCGGATCGAGTGCTGCGATGGCCGCGACGGCCCGCCGCAGCATCGCGTTCGTGTCGATGCCGCCATACGCCATGACGCCCCGCGGGCGTACGTGGAAATCGGTGATCTGGGCGATGATCATCGGCGTACCCGGTGCGGGGGCAGCAGTCGTCTGCCGCCCGCACCGAAGCTCGTCACTTCATCAGCGCCGCCGTTTCCTTCTGCAGCCGCTCGAACCCGGCCTTCGGCTCGATCTCGCCACGCATGACGCCGGTGATGATCTCGCGTTGCGCGCGCCACGTGCGCACCGAGTTGCCGCCGGGGTAGCCTTGCCACGGCACCGAACGGTCCATCTGCAGCGCGACGGTCTTGAAGTTCGGGTTCTTGTCGTAGAACGGGCCGAGAAATTCGGGTCCCGTCGCCCGCAGGTTCGTCGGCAGGTAGCCTGTCGTCTCGACGACGATCTTCTGCGCTTCCGGTCCCGTGACGTACTTCAGGAACTCCCACGCTGCCTTCTGCTTCTTCGGGTCGCGCGTCGTGATGATCGCCGCATTGCCGCCGGTAGGCAGGCCGCCCTTCGCCTTGTTGTCGATCGGAAAGATCGCCGTGCGCAGCGTGAACTTGTCGCCGATCAGGTCCGTCACCTGGCGCAGCCGCGCCGGCGTGTCGAAGAAGATGCCGATCTTGCCGGCGATGAATTGCTGCCGCGATTGATCCCAGTCGATCAGCGGCATGCCGCCCTCGGTGACGAAGCGGCGGAATGTCTGCAGCGTCTTCACGCCGACGTCGGGCCCGCCGAGCGGAACCGCGTCGCCGTCGACGACGGTCGCACCGGCCTGCGTGATCATCGCGTGGTAGAGCCACACATCGGGCCAGTCATGGACGTTGTACGCGATGCCCGCGACATCGGGTCCGGCGGTTTTGATCTTTGCGGCGAGCGCCATGATGCCTTCCCAGTTGTCGGGCATCTTGTCCGGATCGCCGCCGGCCTTTTTCACGAGATCGACGTTGTAGTACATGATGGGCGTCGACGCGTTGAACGGCAGCCCGTAGAGCTTGCCGTCGACCTTGCCGAGCGCGACGATCTTCTCCGAGTAGTTCTTGTCGCGAAATTCCTTGCTCTCCGCGGCGAGCAGCGGTCCGAGGTCGACGACCTGGTTCCGCTGCGCGAGCGTGCGGCCGAGCTCGGAGAGCAGATGGAAGCCCGAGTAGTAGACGTCGGGCAGCTGGTTGGTCACCGCCTGCCGCATCATCGTCTGATGCCCGTCGTCGTAGGTGGGCGCCGGTGCACGGAACTCGATCTTGATGTCGGGATGCAGTTTCATGAATTCCGCGGCGATGGGCTCGTGGAATTTGGCAAATGCAGGAAACGCGTACAAGACGTCGAGCGTCACCGGCTGCGCGCGGGCCGCCGATACGGCGACCGTGCCTGCGAGCGCGGCCAGGCCCAGCAAAAGCTTCAGTTTCCTCATCGTTCTCTCCTTGGTGGGTACGTCACGGTCACGCTCACTTGATACCCGTCATCGTGATGCCGTCGATGAAGCGGCGGCGTGCGATCAGAAAGGCGATGACCAGCGGCGCCGTCAGCACCGTTGCCGCGGCGGTCAGTGCGCCGTAGTTCGAGCCGGTCTCGGCGTCGGCAAAGAACATCATGCCGAGCGGTGGCGTCGCGAGATTGGTGTCCGAGATGACGATCAGCGGCCAGTACAGGTCGTTCCAGTGCGCGACGATCGAGAACACGGCGAAGGCCGCGATCGCGGGCCATGCGCTCGGCACGACGATCACCCAGACGATCTCGAACTCGCTCATGCCGTCGAGGCGCGCCGCGTGGATGATCTCGTCGGGATAGCTCTTGAAGAACTGGCGGAACAGAAAGATCGCGAACACCGACAGAAAGAACGGCATCATGATCGCGAAGTACGTGTTCAGGAGGCCGAGCTCGGCGAGCCCCATATAAAGCGGCAGCGCCGGCACCTGGATCGGGATGCACAGGCCCATCAACACCAGCGCCAGCAGCGCGGCGCGTCCGGGAAACCGCAGCTTGGCGAGCGCGTAGGCGCACGGGACGGCGACGAGCACCTGCACGAGCAGGATTCCCGCGCAGACGATGACGCCGTTCAGCGCGAAGCGTAAGAGCGGCACCTTGCTGAGCGCGCGGCCGTAGTTCTCGACGGCGCTGAAATGCTTCGGCCACAGGCTGAAATCGACGGCGAAGATCTCCGACGGCGACTTGATCGACGTGATCAGCATCCACACGAACGGCAGCAGGATGAAGATCGCGCCGGCGATCAGGATCCCGTGCACGACGACGAGCGACAGTGCGCGACGCGCGAGCGCGCCCGCCGGCGTGGTGTGCCGGACGGCGGGCAGGGGCAGCGCGGAGGCGGGTGCTGCCATCAGTAGTGAACCCGTCGTTCGAGTACGAACGTCTGCAGGATCGAGAACAGCAGCACGAACGCGAGGAAGATCAGCGTAAGCGCCGCCGCATAGCCCATGTGGAAGTATTGGTAGCCCTCGAGATAGATCGCGTACAGCAACACTTCCGACGAGCCCATCGGTCCGCCGCGCGTCATCACCGCGACGGTATCGAACACCTTGAACGCGGTGATCGACGTCGTCACGATGACGAACATCGTCGTCGGACCGAGCAACGGCCACGTGATCGTCACGAAGCGGTCGATGCCGCTGCGGCAGCCATCGATCTCGGCGGCCTCGTAGAGATCGCGCGGGATCGCCGACAGGCCGGCCAGGAACAGCACCATGTTGAATCCGACGAGCTGCCAGATGCCGATCGCGGCCAGTGTCGGCAGCACGTACGCCGGCTCGCTCAGAAACGGAATCGCGTCGAAGCCCATTGCGCGCAACACGCCGTTCACCGGGCCGAGGCGCGGATGGAGGATGAATTGCCACACGGTCGCCATCGCGATCAGCGTCGACGTGACCGGCAGGAAATAGATGACCTCGTAGAACGATCGCGTTCGCTTGCGCTTGTGCAGCAGCACGGCAACGAGGAGGCCGAGGCCGACTGCGCCGGGCAGCACGATCGCGACGTAGACGAACGTATTCGCGAGCGAGCGCCGGAAGACGGGATCCCCGAGCGCCTTGCGGAAGTTGTCGAGGCCGAGGAAGTGTGATTCGAGCGCGCCGAGCTTGAAGTCCGTGAAGCTCAAGTACAGCAGCACCAGCAGCGGAACGACATTCGTCAGCAACAGCAGCAGGAACGCGGGGAACGCGAAGCCGATGCCCGCCACGCGCTCGATCATCCGCTGGCGGTCCGGGTGCGGCGCCTGCGCGACGTACGGAATGGCCGCGGCGCTCGTCATGTGAGTGCGCGGGCGCGCGACTGCGCAATCGTTGCGAAGGGCGGTGCGTTGTCGTCGGTGATCCGCTCGCCGTCGGCATCGAACACGTGGCACGCAGCAGGCGCGAATTGCAACGCGAGCTCGCTGCCGTCACACGCGAACGCTTCGAGCGGGGCCGCGACCGCGCACGTGACGCTGCCATGTGCCGGTGCAGCGAGATCGACGTGCAGGATGTGGCCTGCGCCGAGATTCTCGCTGCGGCGCAGCCGGCCGGCGAGCACGTGCATGCCGGGTCGTGCAGTCCCGGCCGGCGCGGGTGTCAGCGACTCGGGACGGATGCCGAGCGTCAATGCCGATCCAGGGGAGCGGCCAGCGCGAACGGATACCTGCTGACCGAACAGCTCGACGAGGCCGTCGGTGTTTGCCTTGGCGGGCAGCAGGTTGATTGCCGGCGTGCCGATGAACTGCGCGACCCTGACGTTGGCCGGCCGCGCGTAGAGGTCGCCCGGCCGCCCGAGCTGCAGGATCTCGCCGTTGTCCATCATCGCGACGCGATCGGACATCGTCATCGCCTCGACCTGGTCGTGCGTCACGTAAACGAATGTCGTTCCGATGCGCGCGTGCAGTTCCGCGAGCTCGCTGCGCATGTGCACGCGCAGCTTCGCGTCGAGATTGGACAGCGGCTCGTCCATCAGGAACGCCGCGGGCTGGCGCACCATCGCGCGGCCGAGCGCCACGCGCTGTCGCTGGCCGCCCGACAGCTGCGACGGCCGGCGGTCGAGCAGGCCGTCGATCTGCAGCTGCTTCGCCACCGCATGCACTTCGTCGGCGATACCGGCCATCACCTTGCGCCGACGCGGCGACAGCAGGCGCAGCAGCGGCAGCCGCTCGGCGAGCCGAAGCCGTGACATCACGAGGGGCAACGCGATATTGGCGAACACCTTCATGTGCGGATACAACGCGTAGCTCTGGAACACCATCGCCACATGCCGCTCGTGCGGCCGCAGGTGGTCGACGGGTACGCCGCCGATCAGCACCGAGCCGGTCGACTGCGGCTCCAGGCCCGCGATGATGCGGATGAGCGTCGACTTGCCGCAGCCGGATGCGCCGACGAGCGTCAGGAATTCACCGTCGGCAACGTCAAGGCTGATGTCGCGGAGCACGGGAACGCCCGCGAACGATTTGCCGATCGACTGGAGTGTGACGCTGGCCACTTCGCTATCGCTGCTGCGACGCCGGCACTTCGCGACGCACGGCATGCGGATAGACATCGGCCAGCACGTCGTCGATCCATAGCGTCGCAAGTCCCGGGACTTCGCCGAAGCGGACGGAAACGCTTCTGTCGTCGAAGTCGTAGATGACCGCGCCGAGCCACTTCTCGCCCGGCATGTCGGGCTGGTTCTCCGGGCCGACCAGAAAACCCGACGAGGGGGCCCAGACATAACGGCAGCCATCGAACGTCGCGTCGCGCCAGCGGTGCAGGTGGCCGGAGGCGACGATGGCAACATCGTGACTGCGTACGAGATCGAGTAGCGGCGCGCGCTGCGCCGGCTTCACCGACCAGTAGCCGGTATCGGGCTCGTCGGGCGCATCGAGAAACAGGGGCCGGTGCGTGAACCACGCGATCCTGCGCCCGTCGGCCGACGCATGCGCCAATTGCAGCCACTCGAACTGGCGTCGCTCGTCGTCGGTATCGCTGCCGAACAGCATCGAGTCGATGCCGATCAGGCGCCACTGTCCGACGTCGTGCAGCCACCAGTCGGGTCCGATGTTGCGCCGCCAGCGGTCGAGGCGCGTGGCGTCGACAGGTTGGCGTTCGTGGTGCGCTTCGCCGACGTCGTGATTCCCGGGCACGGCGAGCACGGTGCCGGGCAACGATCGCAACAGCTCGCCGCAGAGGCGCATGTCGTCGTCGACGTCGGCGCCGTCGACGGTCAGGTCGCCGGTGTGGATCGTCACGTCGGCATCCTGTCGTGCTATCCAGTCGGCGAGCGGCGCCCAGTTCGCGAGAAACTGGCGCTTGGCGGCGCCAAGATGCGTGTCGGAGATCTGCAGTACGCGCACGTTTGCGGTCACCTGCGGTTCATCGATTTGCGACGAGTGCGGCGGCGTCCGCGGGCGATCGGACAAGCAGCCACCGGCGCGGGATCGGGATCATAATATATGGATGTTTCGCGCGCGTGACAAATGTATTCGCCCATTCGTCGGCGCACGATTGTGCTCGTCGCCAGGGCTGGCGCGGGGAAATGAGCGAGGGATGGCCGACGCGTGAAGCAGCTGATCGTGTTCGATTTCGACGGCGTGATCGCCGACAGCGAGATCCTCGCCAACACGGTGCTCGCGGAATTCGTCACCGAGCTCGGCGTGTCGATGACCGTCGAGGATGCGCTGCGGACGTTCATGGGCAAGCGGCTCGCCGACGTGCTCGCGTCCATCGGAACCACGATCGGCCGTCCGCTCGGCGCCGAAGCCGTCGAGGAATTCCAGCGACGCACGCTGGCAAGGTTCCGGACGCATCTTCGCGAAGTGTCCGGGGTGCGCGGCTACCTGCAGTCCGTCGCGCATGTCGACTGCTGCATCGCTTCGGCGTCGTCGCCCGACAGACTCGCTGTGTGCCTCGACGTGCTCGGGCTGGCCGCCCGTTTCGGCACACACGTTTACAGCGCGTCGATGGTCCCTCGCGGCAAGCCCCATCCCGATCTCTTCCTGCATGCGGCCGCGCAGTTCGGCGTTACACCTGAAACGGCGATTGTCATCGAGGACAGCCCGCATGGCGTTCGCGCCGGCGTAGCGGCGGGGATGACGACGATCGGCTTCCTCGGTGCTTCGCATATCCGATCGGGACACGACGCGCGGCTCGTCGACGCGGGTGCGCATCACATCGCGCGCACGTATGACGACGTCGCCGAGATCACGGCCCGGCTCATGCGCTGACGCCGGCATTGGCCCTCGCGTCAACGCTTCCCCAGCGCAAGCGTTACCGCGGCGCGCGCCGTCGACTCGTCGGTGACGAACACCGAGCCATAACCACCGCGCAATACGGCGGCAAGCGCCTGTACCTTGTGGCGGCCACCGGCGGCGAAGACGACGGTGGGTACGCGCGACAGCTCGGCCAGCGGCAGCGCGATCGCGCGTCGATTCAGCGCATGGTCGATCGGCACGCCGTTGGCATCGATGAACTGCCCGATGATGTCGCAGACGGCGCCCGCTGCGCGCAACTCCCGGATGCCGACGTCTTCGGGCAGCCCGTAACGGACGAGCATCGAGCGCTTCGTCACGTCGCCGACCGAAAGCACGGCGAGCTCGTCGGTCTCGATGCGCCGGAACGCGTCGCGGAAAATGTCCTGCGCGATGATCGTGTCGCGCGATTGCGGACTGCCCGCGTAGATCGGTGCGGCGAGATACTGGCACTGCGAGTTGAGCCTCCGCGCGAGCTCGCTGACGATGTCGAACGTGTTGATCTCGAGGCCGCGCGTCAGTCCGCCCATCATCGAGTTCACGCACAGTTCCGGGTAGCGGCCGGCGCGCACGTGCCGGTTCATCTCGCGCAGCGTTCGGCCCCAGCCGATGCCGAAGCCGCGAATCCGGTGGCTTTCGAGGTAATGCGAGACGAAGTTCGCCGTCGCGCGGCCCAGGATCACCGGCACCTGCTCCTCGTCTTCCGGCGTCGGGACGACGACCGCGTCCTTCAGCTTGAAGTCACGGATCAGCTGCTGCTCGACCTCCACACAGCTCGCGAGCTCCGAGTTGAGGGTGATGCCGACGAGGCCGTTGCGGCGAGCGTCGACGAGGATGCGGTTGATCCGCAGGCGCGTGGTGCCGAGCCGGCGCGCGATGTCGGCCTGCGTGAGACCTTCCATGTAGTACAGCCAGGCCGCCCGAACTTCGAGCTGCTTCTCGGCGATCAGCATGCCGGGTGCTGCGAGCGGGCGGATGCGCTCGACCGGAACGCGTCGGCGCAGGGATGGGAGGTCTGGATCGTCGTCACGCGGCGATACTAGACCGCGTGCATTGCAGAAGCAAGCCGGCGTTTACATTTGTATCGCGGGGCCGGCCAAGGAGACGCTTAGCGACGCGCGGTGCCGCAAGGCCCGCCTGGAGGTCAACGCATCGCTACGCGCGGCGAGCGCTCGTTCGGAGGCCAGCCGGCGCGTCAGAACGGGATGTCGTCGTCGAAGTCGTCGACGTTCTTTTTCGCGCCGCCGCCCTTGGGTGCCGATGCGCCGCCGCCGCCGCCTTCTCGCCGGGCGCCGCCGCTCGCAGTACCGCCGCCGCCGCCACTGCTGAATTCGGCATCGCCGCCGGCGCTGTCACGCCCGCCGCCGATCAGTTGCATCCGGTCGGCGACGATCTCGGTCGAATACTTCTCGACGCCGTCCTTGTCCGTGTATTTGCGGGTCTGCAGCCGGCCCTCGATGTAGACCGAGCGCCCTTTTTTCAGGTACTCACCGGCTACTTCGGCCTGGCGGCCAAACAGCACGACGCGGTGCCATTCGGTGCGCTCCTGCTTCTCGCCGCTCTTGTCCTTCCACTGCTCGCTCGTCGCGATGTTCAAGTTCGTCACCGCATCGCCGCCCGTCGTGTAACGCGTCTCAGGGTCGCGGCCGAGATTGCCGAGCAGGATCACCTTGTTGACCGAAGCCATGTCTTAATCCTCGAATAGCCGATTGGGAATTGATCGCGCGCGAAGCATCCCCATCTATCGGAGTCGTGCCAGGCCGAGCATGATCCGATCGCGGGCACAAATGGGTTAGAGCGGACTCGCGAATCGCAATATACTAGCAGGTTGCCCTTTCGCAATCTCGGCCCTGCGGATTAGTTCCGGCGGCCGATTGCGCATCCGTACATACGCATGGACCAGATTCGCATCCGCGGCGCACGCACGCACAATCTCAAGAACCTGAGCCTCGATCTGCCGCGCCACCGGCTGATCGTCGTCACCGGACTGTCGGGCTCGGGCAAGAGCTCGCTCGCCTTCGACACGCTGTACGCGGAAGGCCAGCGCCGGTACGTCGAGTCGTTGTCGGCCTACGCACGGCAATTCCTGCAGCTGATGGAAAAGCCCGACGTCGACCTGATCGAAGGGCTGTCACCGGCGATCTCGATCGAGCAGAAGGCCACGTCGCACAATCCGCGGTCGACGGTCGGCACCGTCACCGAGATTCACGACTACCTGCGGCTCCTGTTTGCGCGCGTCGGCGATCCGTACTGCATCAACCATCCGGAGCAGAAGCTGTCGTCGATGACGATCTCGCAGATGGTCGACGCGACGCTCGCCATGCAGGAGGACACGCGGCTGATGATCCTGTCGCCGGCGGTCGTCAACCGCAAGGGCGAGCAGGTCGACCTCTTCGCCGAGCTTCGCGCGAAGGGCTTCGTGCGCGTGCGGGTCGACGGCACCGTATGCGAGATCGACGCGGTGCCGAAGCTCGCCAAGTCGACGAAGCACACGGTCGAGGTCGTCGTCGACCGGCTGAAGGTGCGCGAGGAATTCAAGCAGCGGCTCGCAGAATCGTTCGAGACGGCGTTGCGGCATGGCGATGGCCGCGCGATCGCCGTCGAGATGGACACCGGCCGCGAACACCTGTACTCGGCGAAGTTCGCATGTCCGATCTGCAACTACTCGCTGTCGGAGCTCGAGCCGCGGCTCTTCTCGTTCAACAATCCCGTCGGCGCGTGCCCGCGCTGCGACGGGCTCGGATCGATCACGTTCTTCGATCCGAAGCGCGTCGTCGCATTTCCGCAGCTGTCGCTCGCGTCCGGCGCGATCAAGGGCTGGGATCGGCGCAACCAGTTCTATTTCTCGATGCTGCAGGGCCTCGCGAAGCACGTCGGCTTCGAGGTCGACAAGCCGTTCAATAAGTTGCCGGAGCGTGTGCAGAACATTGTCCTGTACGGCTCGGGCGACGAGAAGATTCCGTTCACCTACCTGAGCGATCGCGGCAGGACGATGACGCGCGAGCACGTGTTTGAAGGCATCGTGCCGAACCTCGAGCGGCGCTATCGCGAAACCGACAGCCTGATGGTTCGCGAGGAGCTCGCCAAGTACCTGAACAACAAGCCGTGTCCCGAGTGCGCGGGCACGCGCCTCCGGCGCGAAGCGCGCAACGTCAAGGTGGGCAATGGTGACGACGCGCGGCCGATCTACGAGCTCTCGGCGTGGCCGCTCAAGCAGACGATGGAGTACTTCTCGCGCCTGAAGCTGCCCGGCCACAAGGCGGCGATCGCCGACAAGATCGTCAAGGAAATCGTGTCGCGGCTCAACTTCCTGAACAACGTCGGCCTCGATTACCTGTCGCTCGACCGGTCGGCGGAAACGCTGTCCGGCGGTGAAGCGCAGCGCATCCGCCTCGCATCGCAGATCGGCTCGGGATTGACCGGCGTGATGTATGTGCTGGACGAGCCGTCGATCGGCCTGCACCAGCGCGACAACGACCGGCTGCTGGCCACGCTCAAGCATCTGCGCGATCTCGGCAACAGCGTCATCGTCGTCGAGCACGACCACGACGCGATCATGACGGCCGACTACGTCGTCGACATGGGCCCGGGCGCCGGCGAGCACGGCGGCCAGGTCGTCGCGCAAGGCACGCCCGACGAGATCCGTCACGCGCCGCATTCGTTGACGGGGCAATATCTGGCGGGTCGCCGGCAGATCCCGATACCTGCCAAGCGTCATCCGGTGGACCCGGAGCGGATGCTGACCATCACCGGTGCGTCGGGCAACAACCTGCGCGACGTCACGCTGCAACTGCCGGTGGGATTGTTCGTCTGCGTGACCGGCGTATCGGGTTCCGGCAAGTCGACGCTGATCAACGACACGCTGTACCACGCCGTTTCGCGCCACCTGTACGACAGCTCCGACGAGCCCGCGCCGTTTCACACCATCGAAGGGCTCGATCATTTCGACAAGGTGATCAGCGTCGACCAGAGTCCGATCGGCCGCACGCCGCGGTCCAACCCGGCAACGTACACGGGCCTGTTCACGCCGATTCGCGAACTGTTCGCGCAGGTGAAGGAAGCACGCGAGCGCGGCTATGGTCCGGGGCGCTTCTCGTTCAATGTCAAGGGTGGCCGCTGCGAAGCGTGCCAGGGCGACGGGCTCATCAAGGTCGAGATGCACTTCCTGCCCGATGTCTACGTGCCGTGCGACGTCTGTCACGGCCAGCGCTACAACCGCGAGACGTTGGAGATCCGCTACAAGGATCGCAACATCCACGACGTGCTGTCGATGACGGTCGAGCAGGCCCACGCGTTCTTCGAGCCGGTGCCGAATGTCGCCCGCAAGCTGCACACGCTGCTCGACGTCGGCCTGGGTTACATCACGCTCGGCCAATCCGCGACGACGCTGTCGGGCGGCGAGGCTCAGCGCGTCAAGCTCTCGCTCGAGCTGTCGAAGCGCGACACGGGTCGCACGCTGTATATCCTGGACGAGCCGACAACCGGGCTGCACTTTCACGACATCGAGCTCCTGCTGACGGTGCTGCACCGGCTGCGTGATCACGGCAACACGGTCGTCGTCATCGAGCACAACCTCGACGTCATCAAGACGGCGGACTGGGTCATCGACCTCGGTCCGGAGGGCGGTGCCGGTGGCGGCCAGGTGATCGCGCAGGGCGCGCCGTCCACGATCGCATCCGTCGAGGCGAGCTACACGGGCCGCTACCTCAAGCCCGCGCTGGGTTCGCTGTCGGCCGCGGAGAATGGTCGAATCGAGCGCCGCGCGTCGATCCGCGCGGGACGTTCACGCAAGGCATCGAGCGATCTCATCGGCTGAAACGCGCAGAGCGCAGTAAGCTCCCTCCTTTTGGAATTCGGGAGGCCGCATGCGCGCCTTGGCTGTTCTCGCGGCGGCTGCAGTCGTCGTATCGGTGGTATCGCCGCTGGCGCATGCGCAGGCAACGCGGGATCCATCACCCGTTGCAGGTCAGTCGCGTCCGAAGATCTGCCTCGTGCTGTCGGGAGGCGGGGCGCGTGGCGTTGCGCATGTGGGCGTCCTCAAGGCGCTCGAGGCGTTGCGTGTTCCCATCGACTGTATCGCCGGCACCAGCATGGGCGCGGTCATCGGCGGCGCGTACGCGAGCGGCATGGAAACGACCGAGATGGAAAAGGTGATCGGAGGACTCAGCACCGAGATCCTGTTTCGCGAAAAGCCGCCGCGGCAGGACCAGACGATTCGCCGCAAGCTCGACGACCGCTCGCTCCTGTTCGGGATCGAGCTCGGCTTGCGCGATGGCGGCGTCGACTTCCCGAAAGGCGTCGTCAGCGGCGTGCAGCTGGAAAGCGTGCTGCGGCAGCTCGTGAAGACGCCGGGGTTCAGGGAATTCGACGCGCTGCCGATTCCCTATCGCGCCGTGGCCACCGATCTCGTGTCGGGCAAGGCGATGGTATTCCACGACGGTGACCTCGCGAACGTCATGCGGGCGAGCATGTCGGTGCCCGGCGCGATCGCGCCGGCTGCCATTGGCGACGCAATCTACGTCGACGGGGGTCTCACCGACAACCTGCCCGTCGACGTCGCGCGTTCGATGGGCGCGGACATCGTCATCGCGGTCAACCTCGGTACGCCGCTCCTGAAGCGCGAAGAGCTCGGATCGGTGTTCGGCGTGACCGGACAGATGATCAACATCCTGACCGAGCAGAATGTCCGCACGTCGCTCTCGTCGCTAAAGTCCACCGACATCCTGATCGAGCCCGCGCTCGGCGACTTCTCGGCCACCGATTTCGACCACCTTCCCGTCACCGTCCCGATCGGCATCGCCGCCGTGCAGGCGGTGACGGCGCGGCTCGCGCCGCTCGCGTTGCCACCGGAGCGCTACGCGCAACTTCGTATCGTGCAAACGACGACTCCGCCGCGGGACGAGCGGCCGATTGCCGAGATCCGCTTCCGGCATCTCGAGCGTGTGAATGCGGACGCGGCCGGCGCCGAACTCGACACGAAAGTTGGCAAGCCGCTCGACGAGGCAATGCTCGATCGCGACCTGCGACGGCTGTTCGGCAGTGGCGACTTCGAGCACATCGGCTACCGCGTGATCGAGGAGTCGGGTCGCCGCGTGCTCGACGTCGACGCCATCGAGAAGTCGTGGGGTCCGAACTACCTGCGTTTCGGTCTCGGGCTCGCGAGCGATCTGCAGGGCCAGAACACGTTCAACGCGGCGGTCAGCTATCGCCGCACGTGGATCAACGCGCTGGGAGGCGAGTGGCGCACGGATCTGCAGATCGGGCAGACGAGCCGGTTCTACAGCGAGCTCTATCAGCCGCTGGACAAAAGCCAGTTGCTGTTCCTCTCGCCGCAAGTGGAAGTCGAGCGGCGTACCCTCGACGTGTTCCAGGCGTCACAACGTATCGCACGCTACGACGTTCGGCAGTCGACGCTGGCGCTCGATGTAGGCAGCAGCGTGACGAAATACGGTGAGGCGCGGGCGGGTATCCTGGCCGGTGTCGTCGACGCGACGCTCGACACCGGCCCCGTGGAGCTCGCGCCGCCGAACACGAAACCTCGTATCGGCGCATATCGGTTTCGGGCGATCCTGGACCAGCTCGACAGTGCGAACTTTCCGCGCTTCGGCTTTGCGTCGTCGGTCAACGTCAAGCTGTCGAGCAAGTCACTGGGCGCGACCGACGAATACCAGCGATGGGATGCCGACTTTCTCGCTGCGCACTCGTTCGGCCCGCACACGTTCCACGTTGCAGCCAAGGCGGGCGGCAGGCTCGGCGGCGATACGCTGCCGGTGTACGATCTCTTCCAGTGGGGCGGCTTCCTGCAGCAGTCGGGTTATCCGACCGGATCGCTGCTAGGCGAACACCTTTCGTTCGGACGCCTCGACTATTCGTACAAGCTGCTGAACCAGCGGTTGCTCGAAGGACTCTACGTGGGAGGATCGCTGGAAGCAGGTCGCGTCGGCTCACCGCTGGTGCCGGGAAACGCCCCGGGTTTGCTGAAGTCGGCCGCGGTTTACCTCGGCGCGGACACGCCGGTCGGGCCGTTCTATCTCGGATTTGGCGTTGCCGCGGACGGCAGCCACAGTGCGTACCTGTTTCTCGGACGGCCCTGACGACGTCGCGGTCAGCCCTGCTGCGCAGGCGCCGCGACCGCGAACACGTCGACCCGTTGTGACTTGCCGCGGATTTCGACGGATCCGAGCGACTCGACGTCGACGCCGCGCAGATCGGCGTGCGTCGCCCCGTCGATCAGAATCGCGCGCGCTGCGACCTTGGTATGCGCTTCCAGCCGCGAGGCGAGGTTCACCGTGTCGCCGATGCACGTGTACGTCGCGCGCTCGTTCGTGCCCGTGTAGCCGGCCACCATGTCGCCAGACGCAATGCCGACGCCGATGCGGATCTGCGGCTTGCCCGCTGCGGCCTGCTCGGCGTTGAACAGCCGGATCAGGTCGATCATTTCGAGAGCAGCGCGCACCGCGGCTTCGCAATGGTCGGGCAGCGCCAGCGGCGCGCCGAAGATCGCCATCAGCCCGTCGCCCGCCATCTGGCTCACGATGCCGCCGTGTCCGCTGATCGCGTCGAACATCAGCGTGTAATACGTGTTGAGGAGCTCGATCGTTTCCTCGGGCGGTTGCGACTCTGCCAGTGGCGTGAATCCGCGGATGTCCGAGAACATCACCGACGCACGAACGCGCTTGCCGCCGAGCGCGAAGCCCGACCGCTGCAGGTCCTGCGCGACCTCCGGTGTCGCGAAGCGGCGCATCATCGCCTTCTGCTGGTCGCGCAGGCGCTTCTTCTCGAGGCTCGCGTTGATCCGTGCACGCAGCAGCACGGGGTTGACGGGCTTCGGCAGGTAGTCCTCGGCACCGAGCTCGATGCAGCGCACGACGCTGCCCGTGTCTTCGAGCGACGACGTGACGATGACGGGCAGGTCGCGCAGCTGCAGGTCGCCGACCATTCGCTCGAGCATCTCGAAGCCGTTCATTTCCGGCATCTCCATGTCGAGCAGCACGAGGTCGAAGCGCTCGCCGTGCAGCATCTCCAGCGCAACTCGCCCGTTCTCGGCGGCAGCCACCGAATGTCCCTGCAGCTCGAGGTTGCGCGCGAGCAGAAGGCGATTGACCTTGTTGTCGTCGACGATCAGCAAGCGCGCGCGGCCGGCCGCAGGCTCATTCACGGGTCAACTCCGCGAGCGCCGTGGCAGCCGCCGCGTAGCGCTGCGCCAGCGCGTCCAGCGGTGTGGCGTCGCCGGACGCGACGATCTCCGCGGCACGCACTTCGAGATCGCGTGCCGATGCCGCAAGCTCCAATGCACCGAACGTCATGCCGTTGGATTTCAGCGAGTGCGCGGCACGGCGCAAGCGCTCGACGCTGCGCTCGCCGAGCGCGGTGCGCATCTCGTCGAGCATCAGCGGCGCTTCGACGAGCAGCGTATCGACGAGCTCGCGCACGAAGTCCGCACCGGCAGTCGTCTTGAGTTCGTCGAACGTCGCGGTGTCGATCGTCGGTGGAGTCATCGCGTCAGCTCCGAAGTGCGGCTTTCATTGAGTGATCGCGCGAGGTTGCACCTGCGTCAAGGCCTCGACCAGGCGCTCCACGCGAATCGGCTTCGTGAGGTAGTCGTCCATGCCGGCCGCGAGGCACATGTCGCGGTCGCCCTGCATCGCATTGGCGGTCATCGCGACGATCCGCGGCCGCTCGTGCGGTTGCCAGCGCGCGCAAATCTCGCGTGCGGCGTCGAGACCGTCCATCTCCGGCATCTGGACGTCCATCAAGATGACGTCGTACTTCTGCCGCCGCACCGATTCGATCGCTTCGAGGCCGTTCGACGCGAGATCCGCGCGATAGCCCATCTGCTGCAGAATGCGCAGCGCAAGCTTCTGGTTCACGACGTTGTCCTCGGCGAGCAGGATGCGCAGCGGATGCCGCGTTCGCCATTGCTCGCATCGAGCGTGGCGCGTGGCCTGCGGGCTTTGCGGCGTCGACGCCCTGTCCGCGCGAGCAGCGCCGACGAGCGTGTCGAAAAGCTGCGACTGTGCCGCACGCGGCTTCGCGAGATATGCGGCGAACAGGCTCTCGTCGTCACCGACTTCGCGGCGGCCGAGCGAGCTGAACAGCACGAGCGGCAGGTCGGCCTCAGCGCGCGGATCTCGTCGCGCAAGTGCGACACCATCCATCTGCGGCATGTGCATGTCGAGGATCGCGAGATCGAAGGTCTCGCCATCATGCGACCCAGTGCAGCGCCTCCTCGGGCGACTCGGTGTCGCGCGGCAGTCATGCCCCATTTCGCCGTCTGCAGCGCTCAGCACGCGCCGATTGGTGGCGTTGTCGTCGACGACCAGCAGCGCGCTTGCCCTGCAGCGCGGGCTGCACGCCGACGAATTCACGCTGCCGGCTTGCGCGGGCAGCGCCGCGACCGGCGCGACGATCGTGAACGAAGAACGTCGACCCCTTGCCGGGTCCCGCGCTTTCGGCCCACATGTGCCGCCCATCAGCTCCGACAGGCGCTTGCTGATCGCGAGTCCGAGTCCGGTGCCACCGTACTTGCGCGTCGTCGACGAATCGGCCTGCGAGAACGATTGGAACAGCCGGCCCATGCCTTCGGCGTGAGAGTCCGATGCCCGTATCGCGAACGGCGAACGTGATCTCGACGCTTGCCGCCTGCCGATCGGCTTCGCGGTCGCGGTCAGCACGACTTCGCCGCTGCTCGGTGAACTTGACGGCATTCGACGAGCAGATTCAGCAGGATCTGCCGCAGTCGCGTCACGTCGCCGACGATCGCGGCCGGCACGTCGCCTTCGAACACGTAGGCGAGTGTCGAGGTTCTTTTCGACGGCGCGGGTGCTCACGAGATCGAGTGCCGACTCGACGCACTCGCGCAGGTCGAACGGCTGCGCCTCGATCTCCATCCGTCCGGCTTCGATCTTGGAGAAGTCGAGGATGTCGTTGATGATCGTCAGCAGCGCGTCGCCGGAGTCGCGGATCGTGTCGCACGTAGTCGCGCTGCTCGGCGTCGAGCGGCGTGTCGAGCAGCAGGCCGCTCATGCCGATGCACGGCGTTCATCGGCGTGCGGATCTCGTGGCTCATCGTCGCGAGGAACGAGCTCTTCGCGTCGTTCGCCGATTCCGCGGCATGCCGGGCCTCCTGCGCCTGGCGGAACAGGCTCGCATTCTGAATGGCGATGACGGCTTGGTCGGCGAACGTCTTGAGTAGCGCGACTTCCGCAGTTGAGAACGGTCGCGGGGGGCGACACGCGATATCGATCGTGCCGATGCCACGCCCTTCCCACGTCATCGGCGCGCACGCGAATGAAAAGTCGCCGAGGTCCTGCGCGACGCGACGCAGATAGTCGGGCAGGTCGGCCGCTTCGACGACGCTTGCGCGATGGACGACATTGTTCTCGTTCAGCGCCATCTCGCTGACCGTCCCCCGAAGCGGGCGTGGATAGATGCCGGCCACCGCAGGCGGAAAGCGACCATGGTAGGCGCCGATGTCCAACTGCCCGTCTTCGATCATGCACATCGCGAGATTCGTCGCCCCGAACAAGCGCTGGCAGCTGTCGAGAATCTTGTCGAAGACGGGTTGCGGATTGGCGACTGACTCGCTGATGACCTCGAGGACCTCGGCGGTTGCCGTCTGTCGCTCCAGCGTTTGCCGCGTCTCCTTGTAGAGCCGCGCGTTCTCGATTGCCACCGCCGCTTGCTGGGAGAGTCCGACGAGAAAGTCGAGCTCGGCCTGGTCGAACGTCCGCCCACCGGTGCGCCAAACGGCGAGGGCGCCCTTGACCTTCGTGCCGGCAAGCAGCGGTGCCACCATCAGCCGCTCGTCGGCCGTGGGCGTCGGTCCCGGCGATTTGAATGCCACGGGCATCCTTTGCCGTGTCGTTGATGAACTCCGCGCGCCCTGCCGCGAGAATGCTGCCGATGATCCCGATACCGCTCTGGATGTCGGTTTCGCGGATCTGCTCGGCGACCGAGCCGAGCGCGACGATCGCGCGGTAGCGTCAGCGCGTCAGCCTCGGGCAGGAAGATCGCGCTGTTGTCGCAATGCAGCAGACCCTTTGGCATGATCGGCGATACGGTCCATCACGGTCGCGAGATCGAGCGTCGACGACAGGTGGCGGCCCACCTCGGAGAGGGCCGCCGTCTCCCGTGTACGCCGCTGCGTCTCATCGAAAAGGCGCGCATTCTCGAGCGCGATGGTGAGGCTGTTGGCGAGCGTCTCCAGCAACCGAACGTCCGAATCGCTGAAGGCGAACTCGCGCTTCATGTCCATCAGCTTGATCAGGCCGTGCACCTGATTTTCGGCCGCAAGCGGAACGTAAACCGCCGCCGTCTCCGCTTGCGCTCCCGGTAGCACGTGCGAGCCGTACCGGACGATTTCTTCGGCCATGTGCTCGTTGACGACGAGGGTCTGGCGAGTCCGGAACACATGCGCTTGAAAGCCGCCGTCGGCAAGCGGCACCGGAGCCAGTGTCAGGCGCCGTCCATACTGCCGGCAGTACGGGAAGTGGACCAGTCCGTCTTCGCAAATGCGAAGTTCGACGTCGAAATCGGGGAAGATCTCGCCGATCTTGTCGCCCACGACATCGTATATGCCCTGGATGTCGAGCTTCGTCGCAAGCGCCGCCTGCACGCTGTTGATGATCGCGAGCTCGGCGGCGCGCTGCTCGCTTTCCTTGAACAGCCGCTGCGTCTCGTCGAAGAGGCGCGCGTTCTCGAGCGCGACGCTCATGCTGTTGGCGAGTGTCTGCAGCAGCCTCACGTCCGACGGACTGAACGCATGCTCCCGCTCCATGTCGACGAGATCGATCACCCCGCGCACCTGATCGCCTGCCACCAGCGGGACGAAAACGGACGACTTCTCCATCTGGGTTCCGGGCACCACGGCGCTGCCGAATTTTTCGATGGTGCTCGCCATGTCCTCGTTGATGACCAACGTCTCGCGGGTGCGCAGCACATGCGCCGCGAGTCCCTTGCCGGACATTGGATGAGGATCGATCGACATCCGCTTGCCGTGCTCGTAGAGGTACGGAAAGTGAACCATGTTGGTCAGCGGGTCGTAGATGCGAATGCCCACGTCCGCCTGGTTGAAGATCTCGCGGATCTTTTCGCCGACGGCGTCGTAGATGCCCTGCATGTTGAGCTCGGCCGCGAGCGCCTGCTGCACGCTGTTGATGATCGCGAGCTCGGCGGCGCGCTGCTCGCTTTCCTTGAACAGCCGCTGCGTCTCATTGAACAGCCGCGCATTCTCGAGCGCACTGCCGAGCGACGCGGACACGGTCGAAACGAGCCGCACGTCCGATTCGCTGAATGCGTTCTCGCGCTCGTAGTTCTCGATGCTGACGTCGCCCAGGAAGCGGTCGCCGCTGAAGATCGGCACGGACAGCATCGACTTGCTCTGGTCGGTCCCCGGCATGACGACCATGTTGACCCGGGCGTAGTCGGCCGCATTGTTCAGTACGAACGGGGCCCGCGTCTTGCGGATCACGTCGTAGACGCCGCCGGGTGTCGGAGGTCGCGCCTCGACCGCGAGCCGGTTGCCATGCTCGTAGACGTACATGAAATGGACGAGATTGGCGCTTTCGTCGTACCAGGTGATCGACAGCTCCGGCGTCGCGAACACTTCGCGCAGCTTGTCCCCAACGACGTCGATGATTGCCTGGAAGTCGAGCTCCGCCGCGAGCCCTTGCTGGACCGAATTGATGACCGCGAGCTCGGCGTTGCGCTGCTCGGTCTCCTTCAGCAACCGCTGCGTCTCGTCGAAGAGGCGCGCATTCTCGAGCGCCACGCCCATGATGACGCAACGGTTTGCAGCAGGCGCACTTCGGAGTCGCCAAACGCATTCTCGCGCTCGTGATTTCTCGACCGACATCGCGCCGAGGAGACGGTCGCTGCCGATGATCGGCACGAAACGGCGCACTTCGCCATGTCGGTGCCCGGGCAATATCGCCGGCCCCGTGCGCGATCTCGGCGGCGCTGTTGAGAAGCAGCGGGCTCGCGCGTCCGCGATATTTGCGCCAGCCCGTCGACCGTCGGCCTCGCCGGCGGCATCGAGAGTCGCCTGCCGTGCTCGTAGACGTACAGCGAATGGAGCGATCGGTGCCGGGTGTCGTACCAGACGATGCCGATGTCGCCGCGTGTCGCAGCACTTCACGCAGCTTGTCGCCGACGAGATCGACGATGGCCTGGAAATCGAGCTCCGCGGCCATCCCCTGCTGGATGCTGTTGATGACGGCGAGCTCGGCCGCGCGCTGCTCGGTTTCCTTCAGCAGCCGCTGCGTCTCGTCGAACAGACGCGCATTCTCGAACGCGACGCTCAAGCTGCCCGCGAGCGTGGTCAGCAGTCGGAAGTCGGTGTCGCTGAATGCATGCTCGCGGTCGACGTTCTGGATGGAAATGACGCCCCGGGCCTCGTCGCCGACGACGAGCGGCACCCAGATCCCTGACTTTGCCGCCTTGCCCCCGCCGACAATCGTCGACCCAACTTCGATCGCACGCGCCGCCATCTGCTCGTTGATCATCAGTGGTTTGCGCGTCCGCACGACGTAGGCGCCGAAACCCTTGTCCCCGAGCGGGGACGGAGGCTCGTGCTGACGGACACCGTTCTCGATGATGTACGGGAAACTCGCAATGTTGTCGGGGTCCAGCGTGAGAATTCCCACCGCTTGCGCGTTGAACGTTTCGCGAACCTTGTCGCCGACGAGATCGAAGATCGCCTGGATGTCGAGCTGCGCCGCCAGCCCGGACTGCACGCGGTTGACGATGCCGAGCTCGTTCGCCCGCTGCTCGAGCAGCGCGTTGGAGGCCGCCAGCTCGAGCGTGCGCTGCGCGACTTTCCGTTCGAGGTCCATCGACCACTGCGCGTTGTCGAGTGCGATTGCCGCCTGGCTCGCGAGCAGGCCCAACATGTCGCGATCGGTGTCGTCGAAGCGGCCGTAGAGACCGTCCATGTCGACGTACAGGTAACCGAGCAGACGTCCCTGAACAATCAGCGGCGCCACGATGCGCGAACGCTGCCGCTGGCGCGCCGCCGCGACCGGCGTGTGCACGAGTTCGGCTGCGCGCGTACCGGCGGCACGCGCCAAGTATGAATCGACCGCGCGCAGCAACTTCTCCGCGTTCTCGCCACGCGGGACGAGCGCGTCGGCCAGTTCACGCTTGCCGTCGCGTTCGAGCACGAGCAGCACACGCTCGCCGCCGGATAGCTCGGTCGCCTCCTCGACAACGAAGCGGCGGATATCCACGGCCGTGCGCAGGGTGTTGAGGCGCAGGCCGGTGTCCGCCAGTCGCTTGAACGGCTCGCGAACGTTCGACTCGATTGCAAGGTGCGCGAAAATGCGCTCGCGAGGGAGCTTGCGCGCCGTCGCGTCCTCGATCCATGCGGCAAGAATTTCGCGGTTGACGGCGTCCTTGTTGAGATAGCTTCGACGAAGACCGTCATCCCGCACGCTGGCTATCCCTTGCAGCAGCAGCGCGTGCGCCTGCTCCATCGCGGCGCGCGCTTTCTGCGTATGACCGTTGGCGGCAAGCGCCTGCGCGTGCGTCCACCAGATCGCCTGTGAAGAGCCGGAATCGGGCAGCGCGAAGTGCTGCCTGCGATGCAGTGACGCGGCGTTCGTCGTCGCGCGCAGCGCGGCCTTTGCGTCGCCGGCCGCGAGTAAAGCCCCACCGAGCAGCGTCTGGATGACCGTTTCCATGCCGAGGTCCGCCCGACGGGCGATCCTGAGTGCGGTGCGCAGGTGGCGCGCAGCGATGACGTAGTCGCCGGCCAGCAGCTCGACTTCGGCGATGTTCGTTTCGAGGGAGCACTCCATCGTCACGTCGGCAAGTCCGGTAGCCTGCTGACGGAATTCGGCAAGCAGCGCACGTGCCGCATCGAGGTCGCGCAGCCTGACTTCGGCGCTGAGCTGATTGCCGAGGGCATACGCGAGCAATCCCCGCGAACCTGTCGATTGTGCGGCCGCGACTACTTCCGCTTGAAGGCGTCGAGCACGTCGATAGAGCCCGAGACGCTCGTAGAGGATCGCCACGTTGCCGGCCATCATCGCGCGCTGGTTCACATATCCGGCGCGCTCGAAGGCGTCGATGGCGTCCTGTCCCAGTCGCATGGCACTTGCGAGATCGGCATCGACCGCCATCAGCAGGTTCATCGCATTGCCGATGCCGTAGAAGTCACCTGCGGACCGGCCGGCTTCGAGTGCAGCAGTCGCGGACGCGCGCGCTTCGTCGTGACGGCCTGCCATCAGGTGGACGAGTCCGTTTACCCAGCGCGCGCGGCCGAGCCCCGCGATGTCGCCAAGCTGCTCGAACAGTGCGATTGCCCGGCGCGATGTCGCCAGCGCGTCGTCGTGATCCCCGATTCGCGCCTGCGCCTCGGCCAGCAATCTGAGGCTGGTTGCCACGAGGGCACGGTCGTCGATTTTCTTGGCCGCCTTTACGGCACCGGACGCCTCGGCGAGTGCGCGCCTGTTATCGCGTCGCATATGGAATCGGACGCTGCAGTTGATCGCGCGAACCTTGAACGCCGGCGAACCGTCGACGCGAGCCAATGCGCCCATCGCATCGACATCGGCGGCCGCATCATCCATTCGGGCGAGCGCAAACCGCGATTCCGCGCGAAGGTCGTGCAGATCGAGACGAGTCTCCGCGTCCAGGTGGCTGTCGTCGAGCAAGGCCGATACGCGCTCGATGACCTCGGCGTGCCGGCCCGTGCGCGCGAGCGCTTCGATCGCAGAGCGTTCGTCGGGCGTCGGCAGCGCCCCCCGACGGCGGCGACGCGCGCCGGCTTTACGCGCTTTAGCCATCCACGGT
The DNA here is from genome assembly GCA_963709335.1 of uncultured Pseudomonadota bacterium. Taxonomy (GTDB): domain Bacteria; phylum Pseudomonadota; class Gammaproteobacteria; order Burkholderiales; family Casimicrobiaceae; genus VBCG01. Next base: position 369,365 of record CAVPWB010000014.1, on the reverse strand, counting down.
TGTTCCGGATGCGGTCATCCAGGGCTCATCGACGTTGACGTACGGCAGCATTACGCTCGGGCCTTGCCGTGAGCGATCGTTGAACTTCGCGTCTCGACGGCCGCGCAAGTCTACAAGGCGCGGCTTCCAATAGGCAAAAAAACTGCCCGGCTGTCGCCGGCTAATCGATGGGCGGCGAAGCGTCCTGGCCCGACCGCTCGGCGATCGTCGGCTCGATGCTCGGCGGCGGCGGTGCCGCGACGGTGATCGCCGCGAGAATGCCCTGCAGCAGTGCCGTGGGCGACGGCGGGCATCCGGGAATCCGCACATCGACCGGCAGCATGCGGTCGACGGCGCCGATCGTCGCGTAGCTGTCGGCGAAGATGCCGTTTCCGCAGGCGCAGTCACCCGCCGCGATGACGAGCTTGGGCTCGGGCGTCGCATCGTACGTCCGCCACAGCGCGATCGCCATGTGCTTGGACACGGGGCCGGTGACGAGCAGCGCATCCGCGTGCCGCGGACTTGCGACGAAGCGGATGCCGAGGCCCTCGATGTTGTAGTAAGGATTCATCAGCGCATGGGCTTCGAGCTCGCACGCGTTGCACGAGCCGGCGTCGACATGCCGGATGGTCAACGCGCGTCCGAGCGTCTGCAGGATGTGCAGTTGCAGCCGGGCCGTTGCTGCCTCGTCGGATGCGGGCGCCGGCGGGGGCTCGGTGCGGATCCCGACGCGGGCGATTTGTCGCAACATGTGGAGCATGTAGGTTCCTAGAGATCGTGGCCGCTGTACGACAGGTTGAACGATTTGTTGATCAGCGGGAAGTCCGGAACGATGTTACCGATCACCGCATGCTCGAGCGCGGGCCAGTTGGACCACGAAGGATCGTGCGGGTGGCAGCGGCGGACGGAGCCGTCGGGGCCGCTTTCCAGTGCGACCAGCACAGGTCCGCGCCAGCCCTCGACGTAGCCGAGCGCCAGTCGGTCCGCGGCGATGTCGCCGAACGTCGCGCGTACGTCGCCCATCGCCGGCGGATCGAGCAGGGCCGCCGTGATCGCGATGATCAGCCGCGTCGACTCGAGCGCCTCGTCGAATCGCACGGCCACGCGCGCCGCGACGTCGCCGCCGTCGTTGAGCGCCATCCGCACGCCAAGCTGGTCGTAGGGCGCGCAAGGCAAATCGCAGCGGACGTCGCGCGCGAGTCCGCTTGCCCGCCCCGCGAGGCCGAGCAGGCCAAGCTTGATTGCAAGCTCCGTGCTCACGTGGCCGCAACCGCGAAAGCGGTCCTGCAGCCCCGCGTGATCGTCGTAGATGGCGCGCAGCGTGGCGATCTCGCGCGCGGTCCGATCCGCCTCGTCGCGCATCGCATGGACGTGCTCCCACGCGATGTCGCACGCGACGCCGCCCGGCACGACGACGTCCATCAGCAGCCGGTGGCCGAACGCGGCTGCGTTGCCGCGCAGCACGTTCTCGCGGAGGCGGGAGAACTGCGCGAGGCCGAACGCGAAGCCGCCATCGTTGCCGAGCGCGCCGAGATCGCCCAGATGATTGGCGAGGCGTTCGCGCTCGAGGCACAGCGCCCGCAGCCACGCGGCCCGCGGCGGCGCCTCCACGCCGGCGATCGATTCGACGGCTTGCGCATGCGCCCACGCATACGCGACGGTGCTGTCCCCGGAAACGCGGCCCGCGAGGCGGCCGCCTTCGAGCAGCGGCAGCGCCTCGAAGCGCTTCTCGATGCCCTTGTGCGTGTAGCCGAGGCGCTCCTCGAGCCGCAGCAGCTTCTCGCCGACGACCTGGAAACGGAAATGCCCGGGCTCGATGATCCCCGCGTGCACGGGGCCGACCGGGATCTCGTGGACGCCGTCGCCTTCGACCCTGACGAAGTCGTATTCCTCCTGGGCTGCCTCCCATTTCTCAGGGGCGACGAAATCGCGGCGCAGCGGGAACTGATCGACCGGCCAGCTCGCAAGCCAGAGCCACGGTCGCTGGTCGTCGGCTTCGGCCGCGACGCCGACAAGGTCGTAGGTCGCGCGCTGCATCCGGTTGGCGGCGGGAAAGATCGGTGTGAGGTCCGGATAGCGCGCGTCGGCGTCGGGCAGGTTGTGCTCGAGCACCATGAGGCCGTCGCCATCTTCCAGCGCGACGCGGATGCAGAACCCGCGGCGGCGGTCGCGCTCGTCGCTCGCCCACAGCGCGATGAGACGTGCATCCTGTTCCCAGGCCAGCCGGCATGCGGTCAGCAACTGGCCCGAGCTCACCTGCGTCCGTTGTGCGCGCACACCCGCAGGCAGCAGGGCGGCCGCGAGACCGAGGGGCGCTACGTTCATCCGATCAACCTTGCCGCGCTGCGGTACCAGTCGGCGAGAAAGGGCGGAATCCACAGTCCGAGCATCAGCACGAGTGCCAGGTGCGTGAACACCGGAATCATCGCCGGGCGCAGCGGCAGCCGCGTGGCCGTCGTCTCGCCGAACACCATCGGCTGAACCTTGGAGAACACGGCGGCGAACGCAACGCCGAGTGCCACGAGCAGGATCGGCGTCGCCCACGGCTGCTCGCGCATTGCGGTCGTGAGGATCAGGAACTCGCTGGCGAAGACACCGAACGGCGGCATGCCGAGAATCGCCAGCGTGCCGATGATCAGACCCCAGCCGACCATCGGGCTGATCGTCACGAGCCCGCGGATGTCGTCGATGATCTGCGTGCCGGTCTTCTGCGCCGCATGGCCGACGGCGAAGAAGATCGCCGACTTCGTCAGCGAGTGAACGGTCATGTGCAGCAGGGCGGCGAAATTGGCGATCGGGCCGCCGATGCCGAACGCGAACGTGATGATCCCCATGTGCTCGATCGACGAGTAGGCGAACAGCCGCTTGACGTCCTTCTGCCGCGACAGCAGCATCGCGGCGACGACGACCGACAGCAATCCGAAGCCGATCAGCAGGTTCTTCGCGAACGCATCCGGCAGCGCGCCGTCGACCAGCACCTTGCAGCGCACGACGGCGTACAGCGCGACATTGAGCAGCAGTCCTGACAGCACGGCGGACACCGGCGTCGGACCTTCCGCGTGCGCGTCGGGCAGCCAGTTGTGCAAGGGCACGAGACCGACTTTCGTGCCGTAGCCGACGAGCAGGAATACGAACGCCAGCGACAGCACCGTGGGCTCGAGCTCGGTGCGCACGTCGTTGAGCTTGGTCCACAGCAGCGCGCCGCCGCCGGCACCGAGGAGCCGTTCCGCGGCGAAGTAGAGCAGGATGGTGCCGAACAGCGCCTGCGCGATCCCCACACCGCACAGGATGAAGTATTTCCACGCCGCTTCGAGGCTCGCCGGCGTACGGTACAGCGATACGAGCAATACCGTTGTCAGCGTCGCGGCCTCCATCGCGACCCACAGGATGCCGAGGTTGTTGGTGAGCAGCGCCAGCAGCATCGTGAAGCTGAACAGCTGGTACATGCTGTGGTAAAGGCGCAGGCGCGCGGGCGTCAGGCGGCCGTGCTGCTCCTCGATGCGCATGTAGGGTCGCGAGAACATCGCGGTCGTCAGGCCGACGAACGCGGTGAGCACCACGAGGAAGACGCTGAACGGATCGACGAGGAACTGATCGCCGAACGCGAGCAAGGATCCGGAGCGCGCGACGCGGATCGTCAGCGCGACGGCGGCGACGAACGTGCACGCACTCGCCGCCACGTTGACCGCAGGCGCGATCGCGCGATGCCCGACAAGTGCGAGCAGCACGGCGCCGAGCACGGGGGCGGCAAGGACGAAGACGATCTCGATCACGTTCGCCGTGCCCCTATTCCTTGAGCTTCTCGAGGTGCTTGAGGTCGAGGCTGTCGAACTGCTCGCGGATCTGGAAGAAGAACACGCCGAGAATCAGCATGCCGACGAGCACGTCGAGCGCGACGCCGAGCTCCACGACCATCGGCATGCCGTACGTCGCGCTCGTCGCGGCGAACAACAAGCCGTTTTCCATCGCGAGGAAGCCGATGACCTGCGGGATGGCCTTGCGCCGCGTGATCATCATCAGGAATGCCAGCATCACGCTCGCCATCGCGATCCCGAGCGTTGCGCGCGTGACGGTGCTCGCGAGCTGCGAGATCGGCAGCGCCAGATTGAACGAGAACACGACCAGCACGATGCCGATCAGCATCGTCGCCGGGATGTTGATCAGGCCCTCGAACTCCCACCGCACGTCGAGCCTTCGCACGAGCCGATGCAAGAGCCACGGCAGCAGCGCGACCTTGAGCACGAGTGTGAGAGCGGCCGATTCGTACAGATGCGGCTGCCGCGTCGTGTACGCGACGACCGCTGTCGACAGTGCCAGCACGAGGCCCTGAGCGGCAAACAGGTTGACGAGCGACACGACTCGCCGCTGCGCCAGCATCGCGAACGCGAGCAGCAGCAGGATCGCCGCGAACAGGTTGATCAGTTGCTGGCCGAGCGGGAGGGTCGTCATTGTGCGCCTACAGCCGGCGGGTATCGAAATCGCATCGCTAGCTGCCCAGCAGCAGATGAACGAGCATGCCGAGCACCGCGAGCAGGAACGCCGTGCCGAGGAACTCGGGCGCGCGGAAGATCCGCAGCTTCGCCGACAGCGTCTCGATCAGCGCGAGCAGCGCGCCGCCGATCGCAAGCTTCAGCACGAGCACCGGAGCCGCGCCGAGCATCGCAAGACCGTGCGTGCCCTCGGCGATGCCGAACGGAAAGAACAGCGCCAGGCCGATGCACGAGTAGTTGAACAGCTTGAGGGCCGACGCCCATTCGAGCAGTGCCAGGTGGCGCGCCGAATATTCGAGGATCATCGCCTCGTGGATCATGGTGAGCTCGAGGTGCGTCGTCGGATTGTCGATCGGGATGCGTGCGTTTTCCGCGAGCGACACCATCGTGAACGCCACGCCTGCGAATGCGAGGCTCGGATAGATTGCGAGTTCGCGGTGGGCCAGCGTGTCGACGATCGTCGGCAACGATGTCGACCCCGAGATCAGCGATGCGGTGAAGAGCACCATCAGCAGCGCAGGCTCGGCGAGAAAGCCGATGAACATCTCGCGGCGCGCGCCGAGCGAGCCGAACGACGTGCCGATGTCCATCGCCGCCAGTGCGATGAATACGCGCGCCAATGCGAACAGGCCCACGAGTGCGATCGCGTCGGCGGCGCGCGCGAACGGCAGCGCAGTAGCGAGCGATGGAACGATCGCCGCGGCACAGCACATCGCGCCGAACACGATGTACGGCGTCACGCGGAAGATCGGCGACGCGTTTTCCGCGATGACGGCGTCCTTCGTGAAGAGCTTGTTGATCGTCCGATAAGGCAGCAGCAGCGACGGTGCCCGCTTGTTCTGCAGCCATGCGCGGCACTGGTTCACCCAGCCGACGAGGATGGGCGCCAGCAGCAGCGCGACCGCCACCTGCAGCAGTTGCGACAGCAGTCCGGCGACGGTCATTGGACTATCGGACAAAGAGCAGCAGCGCGAGCAGCGTCACGAAGCTGTACGTCAGGTAGACGGCGATCCGGCCGCGCTGGATCAGGCCGGCGAAACGCGCGACCGCGTCGGTGGCGCGGACGATGGGCCGGTACAGCCAGTGCCACAGGGGATCGGTTGCCGTTACTGCGTAGCGCGGTCGCGCATCGAACGGCGTTGGCAGGTGGCGCTCCATCCGGAAGAAAGACTCGAAGACCTGCCGGATCGGTTGTCCGAAGCCTTCCGCCGTGTCCTGCATCCGCGGCGTCTGCAGCGGGAATCCGCAATCCCACGCGGGTGCGCGGCGGACTCGGCCGTGCCATCGGCGATGGACGACGTTTATCGTCACGAGCACGACGGCGACGATCACCGCCAGCACGATCAAGGGGCTGTAGCTCGATCGGTCGGCGGCGATCGGTGCCAGCATCAGCCAGTTCGATTCGGCGCTGCGGCCGATGGTTGTCGCGAGCAGCTGCGCGTTGACGTTGTCGATCGCGCCGATGACGGTGACCGGGAAGACGCCGAGCAGTATGCAGCCGGCTGCAAGGGCTGCAAGGGCGGTGCGCTCGCGCGGGCCGGCGTCCTGCGCATGCGACAGATGGGGCTCGCGCGGCCGCCCTAGGAAGATCACGCCGTAGAACTTCACCATCACGTACGCGGACAGCGCGACAGCCAGCACCAGCGCCGCCGCCGCGACGGGCACCAGCATGTTGACGAACGATTGCGGCAGGCTTGGCGTGAACAGGAAGGCCTGCAGCAGCAGCCACTCGGAGACGAAGCCGTTCAGCGGCGGCAGGCCGGCGATCGCCAGCGTGCCAACGAGCGCCAGCCAGGCAACCCACGGCATCCGGTGGATGAGTCCGCCGAGCTTGCCCAGGCTGCGCTCGTGCGTCGCGTGCATGACCGAGCCGGTGGCAAGGAACAGCAGGCTCTTGAAGAACGCGTGATTGATGCAGTGGTAGAGGACCGCGGTCAGCGCAATCGCCGCGAGCAACGGCTTCATGTTGGCCTTGAAGAGGATCGTCAGTGCGATGCCGACGATGATGATGCCGATGTTCTCGATCGACGAGTAGGCGAGCAGCCGCTTCATGTCGGTCTGCGCCGCGGCGAAGATGACGCCGAACAGCGCCGTCATCAGGCCGAGCGCCAGCGCGATCGCGCCCCACCACCACAATTGCACGTGCAGGAGATCGAACGTGACCCGAATGAGGCCGTAGATCGCCAGTCTTCAGCATCACGCCGCTCATCATGGCCGAGACGGGCGAGGGCGCCGCCGGGTGGGCTTCCGGCAGCCAGACGTGCAGCGGCAACACACCCGCCTTGGCGCCGAACCCGAAGAGTGCGAGGAAGAACGCGACGCTTGGCCAATTGCCGGCAAGCGTCACGGCGCGCATTGCGTCGAACGTGTAGTCGCCGCGGCCGCCCTGCAGCACGCCGAAGCACAGCAGGATGCCGATGGCGCCCACGTGCGCGACGAGCAGGTACAGGAAAGCGGCTCGCCGGATCTCCGGAACGCGGTGATCGGTGGTGACGAGGAAGAACGACGCGAGCGCCATCGTCTCCCACGCGACCATGAAGACGTAGGCGTCGTCGGCGACGAGCACGAGCCCCATCGCCGCCAGGAACGCGTGGTACTGGAAACAGATGAGCCCGGGTGCCGTCGTTTCTTCTGCCCGGAAGTAGCCGGACGAGTACAGCGAGATCGCCGCACTGGCGCTGCCGAGCAGCACCAGGAAGGACGCGGACAGCGCGTCGAGCCGAAGATGAAACGGCAGATCCGGCAAGCCGAGCGGCAACACGATCGCCTCGGGTCCATCGCGCAGCGCCATGACCGCGATGACGGCAATCGCGATGCCGATGACTGCACCGGCGTTGAACAGCAGCCGGACCACGCGCAGCGCGTGCGGACGCGCGAGTGCGACGGCGCCGATAGCGAGCCACGCCATCAGCGCGGTTTCGATCAATGCGAGCGAGGAGATCGCCACCCCGCGGTCAACGGCGTGCGAGACTCGCCGCGCGACGGTTCACTTGACGTGCATCCCCGGCGTGGCGCCGTCGTCCGGAGCGAGCAGATAGATACCCGGCCCGTCGCCGGACGCGGCCAGCACCATGCCTTCGGACACGCCGAAGCGCATCTTCCGAGGCGCGAGATTCGCGACCATCGGCGTCAGCCGGCCGACCAGTCGCTTCCGGCGCATACGCCGACTTGATCCCCGCAAAAACGGTACGCGGTTTCGACTCGCCGATGTCGAGCGTCAGCTTCACGAGCTTGTCGGCGCCGTCGACGGCCTCCGCGGCGACGATTCGCGCGATGCGCAGGTCGATCCTGGTGAAGTCGTCGATCGTGATCGGTGCGCTCTCGCCGGCGTCGTCACCGGCGTGGGCGGCGACGGCATCGACGACGGCGCCCTGTTTCGCCGGCGCCGCCGCTTTCGCCGGCGCAGCCACCTCGGTTGCAGCGCCCACGGGCGTGCTGTCGAGCAACGCATCGATCTGCTTCTGATCGATGCGCGTGATCAGGTGCTTGTATGGATTGATCCGCGTCGGCGATTGCCACGCGTCACTCCAGACGAAGTTGCGCTGCAGACCGAACAAGTCACGCGCGACCCGTGACGCGACGTTCGGCAATACCGGCGCGAGGATGACGGTCAGCAGCTGGAAACCCTGCAACGCCTGCGAGCAGATGGTCTGCAGCCGGTCGCGCTGGGCCGGATCCTTCGCGAGCACCCACGGTTGCGCGGCGTCGAACGCTTCGTTGATCCGGTCGGCGATGCGCATTGCATCGCGCAGCACCTTGCCGAACTCGCGCGCGTCGTAGTTGGCGCGAGCGGCCTCCGCTTCGAGCTGCGCGGCTGCCAGACGATTGGCGTGCTCGTTTGCCGACTCCGCCGGCGTCGCCAGCGCGCCGTCGAAATAGCGTCCGACGAAGCTCGCCGCGCGGCTCGCGATGTTGACGTACTTTCCGACGAGGTCGCTGTTGACGCGCGCGAGGAAATCGTCCGGACCGAAGTCGATGTCCTCGACGTGCGCATTCAGCTTGGCCGCGATGTAGTAGCGAAGCCATTCCGGCTCGAGACCGAGCTCGATGTAGCGCTGCGGCGAAATGCCGGTGCCGCGCGACTTCGACATCTTCTCGCCGCCGGAAACGATGAGAAAGCCGTGGACGAACACGTTCGTCGGTGTCTTGCGCTCGCGCGAAATGCAGCATCGCCGGCCAGAACAGCGTGTGGAAGTAGACGATGTCCTTGCCGATGAAGTGATACTGCTCGACGGACGGATCGGCGATGAACGCGTCGAATGTCCGTTCGTCGCCGATCTTGCGGGCGGTCGCCGGAATCGAAGTGCTTCTTCAGTGCCGCCAGGTAGCCGACCGGCGCGTCGAGCCAGACGTAGAAGTACTTCGTCGGCGAGCCTTCCGGCTGGTCCGGAATCTCGATGCCGAAATAGGGCGCATCGCGCGAGATGTCCCAGTCGCCGAGTCCCTGCCATCGTCGCCCAGCCACTCCTGCACCTTGTTGAAGACTTCGGGCTGCAGCGCCTGCCCGGGCGCCGGCGCTGCGGTCCACTGCTTGAGGTACGCCACGACCTCCGGTGCGGACAGGCGGAAGAACAGGTGCTCGGATTTGCGCATCTCTGGCTTCGCGCCGGTGATCGTCGAATACGGATCGATCAGGTCCGTGGGCGCGTACGTCGAGCCGCAGACCTCGCACACGTCGCCGTACTGATCCTTCGCGCCGCATTTCGGGCACGTGCCCTTGATGTAGCGGTCGGGCAGGAACATGCCCTTCACCGGATCGTAGAACTGCTCGATCGTCCGCGTCGCGATCAGGCCACGGCGCGCCAGCGCGCGATAGATCGATTGCGCGAGCTCGACATTCTCCGGCGAGTGCGTCGAATGCGTCGTATCGAAGCTGATCAGGTAGCGCGCCCAGTCGCGCCGATGCGATTCCCCCACGCCGGCGATCAGCGCCTCCGGCGTCATGCCTTCGCTTTCGGCCTTCAGCATGATCGGTGCGCCGTGCGTATCGTCGGCGCAGACGAAGTGGACGACATTGCCCTGCATCCGCTGGAAACGCACCCAGATGTCGGCCTGGATGTACTCCATGAGGTGCCCGATGTGGAACGGTCCGTTGGCGTACGGAAGCGCTGTCGTCACGAACAGCGTACGGGCCGGGGAAGCAGGCATTCGAGGCGTCTTTTGAAAGGCGATACGCGAAGGTTGCTCGCAAATTCTAGCAAAAGCACCTCGTCGGCCGCAGGCGGACGTGGCCGATCGGCTAAAATGAACATCCGCCGCGCGCCGCGCCTGTCGTGCGCGGAGGCCCATCGAGGAATGCCATGGCCGTGACCCAAGCCGACGTCGAGCAAGCATTGCACGGCGTCACCGATCCCAACACGGGCCGCGATTTCGTCGCATCGAAATCGGTGCGCAAGATCAATGTCGACGGCGACAGCGTCAGCGTCGACGTCCAGCTCGGCTATCCGGCGCGAAGCCAGCACGACCTCCTGAAGCGCCTGGTGCACGATGCGCTGGCGAAGCTTCCCGGCGTCGCGCGCGTGAGCGTCAGCGTCTCGCAGAAGACGACGTCGCACGCCGTCCAGCGCGGCGTCAAGCTCATTCCCGGCGTCAAGAACATCGTCGCCGTCGCGAGCGGCAAGGGCGGCGTAGGCAAGTCGACGACCGCCGCCAACCTGGCGCTCGCGCTCGCGGCAGAGGGCGCGCGCGTGGGCGTGCTCGACGCTGACATCTACGGTCCGTCGCAGCCGATGATGCTCGGCCTCGCGGGGCGCCCCGAATCGAAGGATGGCAAGACGCTCGAGCCGCTCGAAGCGTACGGTGTGCAGGCGATGTCGATCGGTTTCCTGATCGACATGGACACGCCGATGGTCTGGCGCGGACCGATGGTGACGCAGGCGCTCGAGCAACTGTTGAAGGACACGAACTGGCGCGATCTCGACTACCTGATCGTCGACATGCCACCGGGCACCGGCGACATCCAGTTGACACTTGCGCAGAAGGTGCCGGTCACCGGCGCCGTCATCGTCACCACACCGCAGGACATCGCGCTGCTCGATGCGCGCAAGGGCCTCAAGATGTTCGAGAAGGTCGGCGTGCCCATCGTCGGCATCGTCGAGAACATGTCGGTCCACGTCTGCTCGAAGTGCGGCCACGCCGAGCATATCTTCGGCGAAGGCGGCGCCGAACGCATGTGCCGCGACTACAAGGTGCCGTTCCTCGGCAGCCTGCCGCTCGACATCCGCATCCGCGAGCAGGCGGATTCGGGACGCCCGTCGGTGGTGTCCGATCCGGACGGTGCCGTCGCGGACGCGTACAAGGCGATTGCGCGCAAGGTCGCGATCTTCGTCGCGCAGAAGGCCGAGGACTTCTCGGCGAAGTTCCCCAACATCGTCATCCAGAACACGTGACCCGCCGGCGCATCGCGTGCGCGGCCCGCGACGCTTGCGGGCGTCGCGCGAACCAGGGGCTGTTAACGGGCCCTAAATCCATGACCATCAAATCCGACACGTGGATACGCCGCATGGCGCAGTCGCACGGCATGATCGAGCCGTTCGAGCCCGGCCAGGTGCGCGAGGCGAACGGGCACCGGATCGTGTCGTACGGAACGTCGAGCTACGGTTACGACATTCGCTGCTCGAACGAATTCAAGATCTTCACGAACATCAACTCGACGATCGTCGATCCGAAGGCATTCGACGCCGGATCGTTCGTCGATTTCGGCGGCGACGTCTGCATCATTCCGCCGAACTCGTTCGCGCTCGCACGCACCGTCGAGTACTTCCGCATTCCACGCAACGTCCTCACGATCTGCCTCGGGAAATCGACTTATGCACGCTGCGGCATCATCGTGAACGTCACGCCGTTCGAGCCCGAGTGGGAAGGTTACGTCACGCTCGAGTTTTCGAATACCACGCCGCTGCCGGCCAAGATCTATGCGAACGAAGGCGTCGCGCAGGTGATCTTCTTCGAGGCCGACGAGGTGTGCGAGACGTCGTACAAGGATCGCGGCGGCAAGTACCAGGGCCAGCAGGGCGTCACGCTGCCCAAGATCTGAAAGCCCTCCATGAACGGGCTGCGCGCTCCGATTGCTTTGGAGCGGCAGCAGGCATTCGCCCTAGAAGCGGCTCGAGATCCAGTAGACGGCCGCGCCCATCAGCGCCGCGGCGGGAAGCGTCACGATCCATGCGACGACGATGCGCTGTGCGACGTGCCAGCGCACGGCCGCCGTACGGCGCGCGGCGCCCACGCCGACGATCGCGCCGGTGATCGTGTGCGTCGTCGACACGGGAACGCCGAGTCCCGTGGCGAGAAACAGCGTGATCGCGCCACCCGTTTCCGCGCAGAAGCCCTGGATCGGTTTCAGGTGGGTGATCCGTGAGCCCATCGTGTGGACGATCCGCCAGCCGCCCATCAGCGTGCCGAGCGCCATCGCGAGCTGGCAGCTGATGACGACCCAGAACGGCACGTGAAACTCGCCGCCGAGCATCCCCTGCGAGAAGAGCAGTACGGCGATGATGCCCATCGTCTTCTGCGCGTCGTTGCCGCCATGGCCGAGCGAGTACAGCGACGCGGACGCGAGCTGGAGTATCCGGAAGCGCCGGTCGACGGCAAACGGCGTCGAGCGAAGGTTCAGCCACTGGACGGTGACGACGATCAGTTGCGCGAGCACGAAGCCGAGCAGCGGCGACAGCACGATGCCCGCCGCCGTTTTGCCGAGGCCGCTGTACACGACCGCGCCCAGACCCCCTTTGGCGATGCCGGCCCCCGCCAGGCCGCCGATCAGCGCATGGCTGCTGGAGGACGGCAGGCCGAGGCCCCACGTGACGACGTTCCAGACGATTGCACCCGTCAGCGCACCGAAGATCACGTGTGCGTCGATGATGCCCGCGTCGACGATGCCGGTGCCGATCGTGTTCGCGACGTGGAGCCCGAAGACCGCGAACGCGATGAAGTTGAAGAACGCCGCCCAGATCACCGCGGTGGTCGGCTTCAGCACGCGCGTCGACACGACGGTCGCGATCGAGTTCGCGGCGTCGTGCAGGCCGTTCATGAAATCGAACACGAGCGCCACGCCGATCAGCGCGACAATGGCAAACGAGCCGAGCGTGGCGAGCTCCATGCGCGCGGCGTCCGGTCAGACGTGCTTGGCGGTGACGGTTTGCACGACGTTCGCAACGTCGTCGCACTTGTCGACGACGCGCTCGATCAGCTCGTAGAGCTCCTTGCGATCGATGTAGCCGACCACGTTCAGCGCTCCGGTCCCGAGCTCGGCGCGAATGCGCGACAGCCCGGCGTCGAACGATTCGTCGGCACTCTGTTCGACGTTGCCGACCTTCTCGCACAGCGCGAAGATCGTCTTGTGGTCGCGCGTGATCGAGTCGAGAAACGGCATCACCTGCTGCAACAGGTCCGCGCTTTCGACGACGGCATCCACCATCGACCGCATCTCCTCTGCGAACACCGAGATCGAATAGCGCTGGATGCCCTTCGCCGTGTCCTCGATCAGGTCGACGACGTCGTCGAGGTCGTGCGCGAGTAGCAGGATGTCCTCGCGGTCGATCGGCGCCTGGAACGTCCGATTGGCGCCGATGAAGATCTTGCGCGCAACCGAATCGGCCCGCTTCTCGATGACGCGAATGGATGCGACGTGCTTGTCGGCCGTCACCTGCTGGTGGTCGACCATGTCGCGCAGTTCGAGCGCGGCGTCGTGGATGCACTTGGTCTGCTCGCAGAACTGGTTCGTGAAGCTGATCTCGGGAGGCATCAGCCGGCTGAAGAGATTGAAGGCCATCGGATTCGCTTTGCGACAGGCACCGGAAAGAGCGACCATTCGCCCGGCGCGGCCGGTCGTTGATCGGCCGACCGCATCGACGAACGGAGGAGGCTCGATGGTACCCGGCATGCGATCGAAGGCGTTCTCGATTGCGATCATCGCCTCGTGCCAGGTCGCTGCAATGTCGCTGTGGTTTTCGGCCTCCGCAGTCCTGCCGGCGCTGACCGCGCAGTTCCGGCTGACGCCCTTCGCGCAAGCCGCGCTGACGAGTTCGGTTCAACTGGGCTTTGTCATCGGGTGCATTGCAAGCGCGTTGCTCGGGCTGCCGGACCGCGTCGATCCGCGCCGGCTGTTCAGCCTCGCGGCGATAGCGGGCGCGGTCGCCAATGTGGGCCTGCTGGCGATCGATCCGTCGTCAGCAGGGGCGCTCGTGTTGCGCGCGGTCACCGGCGTCTGCATGGCGGGCATCTACCCGGTCGGCATGAAGCTCGCATCGACGTGGGCCAAAGGGGACATGGGCCTGATGGTCGGGATACTCGTCGGCGCGTTGACGCTGGGTAGCGCATCGCCCCACCTGTTCAACGCCGTCGGCGGGATCGGATGGCAGGCACCGATCGCGCTGGCGGCGATCGCCTCGCTCGCTGCCGCCGGCGGCATTCATCTCGCCGGCATCGGTCCCAATCGCGCGCCTTCGCCGCGCGTCGATCCGCGCGCCGTGCTGGAGGCCTGGCGCGACGTCCCGTTGCGTCTCGCCAATCTGGGATACCTCGGTCACATGTGGGAGCTCTACGCGATGTGGGCGTGGATAGGCGTGTTCCTGCAGGCCAGCTTCACGCTGACGATGCCGGCCGAATCCGCCGGCGTCGCGGCGAAGCTCGCAGCGTTCGCGACGATCGCGTCGGGCGCGGTCGGATCGGTCGCCGCAGGTCTTCTCGCCGACAAGCTTGGCCGCACGACGCTGACGATCGCCGCGATGGCCGTTAGCGGGACCTGCGCGGCGACGATCGGGCTTCTGTTCGGTGGCAGCGCCGCCGCGCTGGTGGCCGTCTGCATCGTCTGGGGAATTTCCATCGTTGCCGATTCGGCGCAATTTTCCGCGTCGATCGCCGAACTTGCCGACCGATCGCGCGTGGGGACGATGCTGACACTGCAGACCGCGCTCGGGTTCACGCTGACGCTCGTCACGATCCACCTGATGCCGCACCTCGTGGCCGCGATGACGTGGCGCTATGCGTTCGCGGTGCTGGCGCTCGGACCCGCCGTCGGCGTCGCGGCGATGTTCCGACTGCGCCAGCGTCCCGAAGCAAGCCGGCTGGCCAACGGGCGCCGGTAGGACTCCGGTCCCATTGCCGGAGGCGCCGGCGATGGCGAAAATTCCGCTGCGCGGCCCGCTGCGCCGGCGTAGCATCGAACGCGGTCGCCAACGCCACCCTCGGACGTCAAGGAGACATCATGGGCTATCAGCTTGAAGGTCGCTTGCTCGAAGTGTGCAACTGCCGGGTGCTCTGCCCGTGCTGGATCGGTGAGGATCCGGATTACGGAACGTGCGACACGATCATCGCCTGGCATTTCGACAAGGGAACGATCAACGGCGTCGACGTCTCCGACCGGACGATCGCGCTGATTGCGCACGTGCCGGGCAACATATTGCAAGGCAACTGGCGCGCCGCCGTGTATCTCGACGATCGCGTGACACCGGCGCAGGAGCAGGCGATTCTCGACGTGTACACGGGCAAGCTCGGCGGACCGGTCGGCGATCTCGTCAAGCTCGTCGGCCAGGTCGTGTCGGTCGAGAAGGTGCCGATCAAGTTCGCCGTCCAGGGCGGCAAGGGAACGATCGAGGTCGGCACCGCCGGCTTCGCCGAGCTCGTGCCTTACCAGAGCGCGACGGGGCAAACGACGACGTTGACCGACACGGTGTTCTCGACGGTGCCGGGCGCGCCGGTCTTCGTGGGCAAGGCGCTCGATTACTGGTCGAAGGATCACGCCAAGATGGGAAAAGACATCCACATCAAGGGCCACAACGCGCTGCAAAGCGTCTTTCGCTTCGCCGCCTGACTTTGGCCGGCTCGGAGGGGCGCGGCGCGCCCGCTGCACATGGCCGCGACAGTTGAGGCTCCGCCCGGCAGCGCCGGGTCAGGACCTCGCATGCGTGGCGCACCCGCGCTGATCGTCGCGCTGGTTGCGCTCGCGTGGCTGTCGCTTGGCCTGTGGAGCGCGAGCCCGTGGCAGCGATGGCTCGACCACGGCGGCTGGGCCGACACCGCGTGGCTCGCCGAAATCTGCCGTGCGCTGCCGCAGGGCGAGCGCTTGGCACCCGCGCTCGCCTATGCGACGGCGTGGCTGCTGATGATCACGGCGATGATGCTGCCGACGACGCTGCCGCTGCTCGCGATCTTTCGCCGCATCGTGGCCGCGCGCAGCGACGCAGCGGCGCTCGTCGCGGCGCTGCTCGCGGGCTACGCAGCCGCGTGGCTCGGGTTTGGCGTCGTCGCGTACGGCATCGATGTCGGCGTGCGCGAGGCGGCAACGTCGGGATGGCTGCTGGCGCACGGGTGGGTCGTCGGCGCGGTGGTCATCGGGGTGGCCGGTGCATTCCAGTTCAGCGCGCTCAAGTATCGCTGTCTCGAGCGCTGCCGGTCGCCGTTCGGCTTCGTCAACGCGCGCTGGCGTGGCCGGCGGCCGCTGGCCGAGAGCCTGCAACTGGGCATCGCGCACGGGTTGTTCTGCGTCGGCTGCTGCTGGGCGCTGATGCTGGTCACGTTCGTCGTCGGCATGGGCAACGTCGGCTGGATGCTCATCGTCGCCGCCGCGATGGCGGCCGAGAAGAACCTCCGGTGGGGCGCCAGGCTGCGCACACCGTTCGGCGCGGCGCTGCTGCTGTGGGCCGCCGGAATCGTCGTCGCCAACGCCTGATCAGAAAAACCATCGCGCGCCGCGCCGAACCGGCGCACAATGCGGCGCGACAAAACGCGCGACCGGCCGCCGGGCGGAACTTCGGGGCGTTGCGCAGTCTTAACGGGGGTGCCTGTTTGCGCCGCGCGAACTCGCGGACGGCCAGCGCGAACGAGCGCCCCTTTGTCGTGCCGTTGCGCGACGCGTAATTCCGACCCTTCTGGGAGTCAAAGGATGAAATTCCGCTTTCCCGTCGTCATCATCGACGAGGACTACCGCTCGGAGAACGCCAGCGGCCTCGGCATCCGGGCGCTCGCGCGCGCCATCGAGAGCGAGGGCGTCGAGGTCGTCGGCGTCACGAGCTATGGCGATCTCGCCGGCCTCGCGCAGCAGCAATCGCGCGCGTCGACGTTCATCCTGTCGATCGACGACGAGGAGTTCGGCGGCGGCGCGCCGGAGGAGACCCGGGCCGTGCTCGCGAACCTCCGCGCGTTCGTCGAGGAGATCCGCTTCCGCAACTCCGAGATCCCCGTGTTCCTGCACGGCGAGACGCGGACGTCGCGGCACATCCCGAACGACATCCTGCGGCAGCTGAATGGCTTCATCCACATGAACGAGGACACGCCGGAGTTCGTGGCGCGCGTGATCCTGCGCGAGGCGCGCACGTATCTCGACACGCTGGCGCCGCCGTTCTTCCGCGCGCTCGTCCACTACGCGAACGACGGCTCGTATTCGTGGCACTGCCCGGGCCACTCGGGCGGCGTCGCGTTCCTGAAAAGCCCGGTCGGCCAGATGTTCCACCAGTTCTTCGGCGAGAACCTGCTGCGCGCCGACGTCTGCAATTCCGTCGACGAGCTCGGCCAGCTGCTCGACCACTCGGGCCCGGTTGCGGCGTCCGAGCGCAACGCGGCGCGCATCTTCAACACCGACGAGCTGTTCTTCGTCACCAACGGCACGTCGACGTCGAACAAGATGGTGTGGCACGCGACCGTCGCGCCGGGCGACATCGTCGTCGTCGACCGGAACTGCCACAAGTCGGTGCTGCACGCGATCACGATGACGGGGGCGATCCCCGTGTTCCTGACGCCGACGCGCAACAACATGGGGCTGATCGGCCCCATCCCGATCGACGAGTTCCGCTGGGAGAACATCGAGAAGAAGATCCGCGCGCATCCATTTGCGCGGAGCGTCAAGACGAAGCCGCGCATCCTGACGATCACGCAGAGCACGTACGACGGCGTGCTGTACAACGTCGACACGATCAAGGACCTGCTGTCGACGAAGATCGATACGCTGCATTTCGACGAGGCGTGGTTGCCGCACGCGACGTTCCACGATTTCTACCGTGGCATGCACGCGATCGGCAAGGACCGGCCGCGCTCGAAGGACGCGCTGATCTTCTCGACGCAATCGACGCACAAGCTGCTCGCGGGCCTGTCGCAGGCGTCGCAGATCCTCGTCCAGTACAGCGACACGCGCCAGCTCGACCGCTACCGGTTCAACGAGGCATACCTGATGCACTCGTCGACGTCGCCGCAATACGCGATCATCGCGTCGTGCGACGTCGCCGCGGCGATGATGGAGCCGCCGGGCGGAACCGCGCTCGTCGAGGAATCGATCATGGAGGCGCTCGACTTCCGCCGTGCGATGCGCAAGGTCGACGAAGAGTACGGCGACTCGTGGTGGTTCAAGGTTTGGGGTCCCGATACGCTCGCCGAGGAGGGGATCGGCGACCGCGAAGACTGGATGATCCGCGCCGAGGACAAGTGGCATGGCTTCGGCGGCCTCGCGCCGGGCTTCAACATGCTGGACCCGATCAAGGCCACGGTGCTGACGCCCGGCCTCGACGTCGAGGGCGATTTCGCCGACCAGGGCATCCCGGCGGCGATCGTGACGAAGTACCTCGCCGAACACGGCGTCATCGTCGAGAAGACCGGGCTCTACTCGTTCTTCATCATGTTCACGATCGGCATCACGAAGGGCCGCTGGAACACGCTACTGACCGCGCTGCAGCAGTTCAAGTCCGACTTCGACGGCAACCAGCCGCTCTGGCGCGTGCTGCCCGAGTTCGTGCTTGCACACCCGCGTTACGAGAAGATCGGCCTGCGCGATCTTTGCGACAGCATCCACGGCATCTATCGCGCCAACGACATCGGCCGGCTGACCACCGAGATGTACCTGTCGGAGCTCGAGCCGGCGATGCGCCCCGCGGATGCGTTTGCGCGGATGGCGCATCGCGAGATCGAGCGCGTCGAGATAGACGACCTCGAAGGCCGCGTGACGAGCGTGCTGCTGACGCCGTATCCGCCCGGCATTCCGCTGCTGATTCCGGGCGAGCGCTTCAACCGGCAGATCGTCAAGTACCTGCAGTTCGCGCGGGACTTCAACGAGCGGTTCCCCGGCTTCGACACCGACATTCACGGCCTCGTCGAAGAGGAGATCGAAGGACGCGTTCGCTATTTCGTCGATTGCGTCGCCGGCGCGAAGGTCATCGCGGCGATGCCCACGCTGCGCGTGCGCAGCGTGAAGGCAAAGGGTGCCTGACGCGTCACGCGTCCGCCGCGAGCGTCACGCATCCGGCACGAGCGTCACGTCCATCTGGTAGAAGCGGAACGTGTTGCGCGTTGCGGCGTTGGCCGCTGCGCTCGCCGCGTAGCGATCGAGGACGTCGTCGATGAACGCCGCACGGTCGGCTTCCGGCAACCGCGACGTCCACGCGACGAGACCCACGGCGCAGAATGCGAAGAAGGCGTCGCGCGACCCGAAGTCCCACGCCTTCGATGCGCAATCCTGCTGCAGCACGCGAAAGCCGTTGCGCACGGCCGCGGCGCGGTATTGCGCAGGCGTCAGCCGCAGATAAGGGTCGGTGAATCCCGCGAATGCCGGCTGCCAGCGCGGCGCGGCACGCGTTTCCTCGACGACCGTTTCGAGACTCTTGCGCTCACCCATCGTGACCAGCCGCAGCAGCGCACGCCCCTGCGTCCGGATCGCGCGACGGATCGACTGCAGCGCCTGGTCCTGCTCGGGCACCCAATGCAGCGCGTTGAACGAGACGATGACGTCGAACTCCGCGTTGAACGCCAGTACACGCGCATCGGCGACGTCGAAGCGCAGATTGGCGTGACTCGTCGCGAAATGCGTCGTGGCGTAATCGATCATGTCGCGTGACGGATCGACGCCGACGACCGACCCCAGTGGAACACGCTCGGCAATCTGCGCCGTGATCCTGCCCTGTCCGCAGCCGACGTCGAGCACGCGCTCCGCACCTTGCAGCGTGAGCAGGGCCAGCGCCTCGTGCGCCATCACCTGCTGCAGGCCGGAGATGCGTTCATAGCCTGCGGCGTTCCATTCGGATGTCATGTGTAAACCTTCCCGCCGGATTCGCGCGCATCGATTCGCGGCGCCGGCGATTGCCATGCATCGCGTAACAGGGTAGCGTGCACGCTCGGCACCGACACGCCCGCTCGCCAAGGGTAATGCAAAAGATCGCCAGGCCGCAGCAAGAATCGCCGTCGGATGGCAGCGTGACCGGCGACCATCGGCGCCGGCCCAATCCGGTGATCTTTCCGGTAGCGTGATGGCGACGCGCTACGACGTCGTGATCGTCGGCGGCGGCGTCGTCGGCTCGTCCGTCGCGTATTTCCTGAAAGTTCTCGCGCCGGCCGCGCGCGTCGCCGTCATCGAGCGCGACAGCACGTACGAGTTCGCATCGACGCTCCGCGCATCCGGCGGCGCGCGCCGGCAGTTCTCGTGTCCCGAGAACATCGCGATGTCGAACTTCAGCATTCCGTTCATCGCGACCGCCGACGATACGCTGGCCGTCGACGGCGAGCCCGCGCACGTCGAATGGCGCGCCGGCGGCTATCTGCTGATCGTCGGACCCGATGCCGTCGATACGTTGCGCGCGAACTGCGACGTACAACGTGCGCACGGCGTCGCGGCGGACTGGCTCGACGCCGATGCGCTGCGCGCACGATTCCCGTCGATGAGCGTCCACGGCATCGCCGCGGGTGTACACACGCCTGATGACGGCTGGTGCGACCCGAACGGATTGCTGCAGGGGTTGCGGCGCAAGGCGCGCTCGCTCGGTGTCGACTACATCGACGCGACCGCCGTCGGCATCGACCACAGCGAACGTGTCGCGCGCTTCGTACGACTGGACACCGGGGTCGTGGTCGCAGGCGATTACGTCGTGAATGCGGCGGGCGCGTGGTCGAAGCGAGATCGCCGCGATGGTGGGCATGCCACTGCCGATCGAGCCCCTGCGGCGTTTCGAGCATTACTTCGAGACGCCGAACGTCATCGAGCCGCTGCCGTATGTCAAGGACACGGCGCGGCTCGCGTTCCGGCCCGAAGGCCGCGGCTACTCAGGCGGGCTCGTCGATTCGGACGAGACGCGCGGTTTTAACTTCGATGTCGATCACGATTACTTCGAGCGCGTCGTGTGGCCGGCGCTGGCGGAGCGCTTTCCGGCGTTCGAGGCGTGCCGCTGCCGCCGCACGTGGTCGGGACTCTACGAGCAGAACGAGCTCGACGGCAATCCGGTGATCGATCGCTGGACGGGACGAATGGACAACTTCTACGTCGTCGCGGGGTTCTCCGGCCACGGCATGATGCACGCGCCGGCCGCGGGGCGCGCGATCGCCGAGTTGATCGTCAACGGCCGCTTCGAAACGCTCGACCTTGCGCGACTCGGCTATCGGCGAATCGCCGAGCACGCGCCGTATCGCGAGCGAGGGATCGTGTAGCGCCTCCTGATCCACCCTAGAGCGGGTGCTTTCTCAGAAATTCGAGCGTCTTCTCGTTGAATGCGGGCACGTTCTCATAGAGCGGCGCGTGCGAGCAATCTTCGAAAATGTACAGCTCGGAATTCCCGATGCCATTCTTCAGCCGGTCGGCGAACCGCGTGGAGGCAACCACGTCGTGACGCCCGAAGGTTATCTGTGTCGGAGCTCGGATTTTGCCCAGCTGCGCCTGTGCGTCGTGAGTCAGCACGGCATCGGACTGCTGGATGAACGCATCGATTGGCTGCTTGGGACGACTGCGCACGAAGTCCGACAGGCCCTGGATGTAGTCCGGTTTCTGCGCATACAGCTCGGGCGTGAGGCACCATGGGAAGATCCCTTGGATGACCATCTCCGGGACGCTGTTCATCGCCTTTGCCATCACTTGCCAGCCTTGCACGACTGTCTTCAGATAGGCATCACTCTTGGGCCAGCCGCTGTGCAGGGAGAGTGACCTGACACGGTCCGGATACTTCGCGGCCAACCAGATGCCGGTGGCCGCCCCTAAAGAGAGCCCGGCGACGTGCGCCTTTGATACGCCGATCGCCTGCATGAGCGCGGCGATGTCGTCGGCGAACATCTCCGTCGAGTAGACACCGCTCGGTTTGTCCGACTCTCCGGTGCCGCGCAGGTCGACCGAGATGCAGGTGAAGTGCTTCGAGTAGTCGGCGATCTGGAACGCGTAGCAGGCGTGGTCAGCCGCGAGGTAGGGAATGAGCACCAAAGGCTCGCCGCTGCCCTGCTGGTCGTAATTCATCGTGATGCCGCCGGCTTGAACTTTGGGCATGGTCTCCTCCGCGTCGAAACTTCATCCAGCCGACAGGGGCTTGCGGCCCGCCGTCGTCCGGTCCAGTTTCGAGCAGGACATTCAAAGCGCTCGCAGGAACGCGATCAGATCGCGCTTCTCCTGGTCGGTTAGACCGATACCGAAGCGCTCATCGTAGAAGTCGACGACCGCCGCCAGATCGCGTGCGGAGCCGTTGTGAAAGTACGGCGCTCGCGCCGCGAGCGCCCGCAGGATCGGTCCCTTGAAGCGCCCGATGTCCTTCCACTTGCCGCTGACCAGCGCGCGACCCGGATCGGTCGTCTGGACTATCTGCAGCGTTTGCCTGTTGCGCAGCGTGTAGAGCGGAAGGTCGGGCGTGCGGCGCGAGGCGTCGGCGAGGCCGATGTCGAGCGGGGCCGGAATCGAGTGATTGCCCGCATGCGGCGTGTCGTGGCACGTCGTGCACGTCCCGTCGAGCGCCGGGATGCCGAGATCGTCATTGAGCCCGCTTACACCCGTGATGGCGATCTGCTTGGTGTTGAACAGCCTCTGGCCGCGAAATACCGCCGCGCGGGCATCGACGCGACGCGCATCGTCGGGACCGCCTTCACTGTGCTTGCCGCGCTCCCATCGATCGTAGAGGTGAAATACGTTCGCGTCGAACAATGCGCCGCTCCGATAGTCGTTCGAGACGACGTCGTTGATGCCGAAGTAGAAGTCCTGTCCGCTCAACAGCTTCGGACCGCCCAGGCCGCCTCGTGCGGTGAGGTGTCCCGCCATGTCGTCGAAGATCTGCGCGGTGAAAAGAGCGCTTTCGAAGGCGATGATGGCTTCGCGCTGCTCGACGCTCGGCTGCAGCGGCGCCTGCGCATGGCCGGTCGTCGCATCGCCCGCCTGGTGGTCGAGGTCAAAATGCATCGACGCGAAGCACGTAGCGGTCCCGAGGATGCAATCCTTCGATGCGGGATCCTTGAATGTCTCACGTCCATCCCACATCACCGTGCTCAGGAACTTGAGATTCGCCGAAGGCAGCGGTCGGCGGAACAACGAGAGTTCGCCGGCGTGCGCGTAGCCGTAGGGATCATCCGTTGCGATCAGTTCGAATTCCGCATCAGCAGGAATGCCGATGCCGACCCGGATCAATCCCTTGTCGAGCAGCATTGCGTAGGCTGCAAGGCGCGCCTCGACGCTCGACACGTCGGCGTCTGGCGAAACCGACCCATCGTTGGTGCGAAAGATCGGATCGGTGCCGCCGGTTGCTTCGAAGCGCTCGCGAACGTTTTCCGGCGTTATCGTCCATCCGGCGCTCGGCTGGTGGCAACTGACGCATGCACGGCCGTTTCCGCCGAGGCTCTGGAAGAACGGATTCGCGAGGTCGATCGAACCCGCGCTGGAGAATGTCGCGCCGATACCGGTCGCGTTGCGCGCGTGCAGCACCGGCGGCAATCGGGTCGGTGTCGTCGGCGCGGCCCGATGCGCTGACAAAGAGCAGCGCGACAAGCGCCTGCGTGACGCCGCGGCGAACGAGCGTGGTGTTCACTGGCGCGTCCGGGCAGCTGGTTTCGGCGTTGCTGAGCGACGGTGCTCGACCAGCGCAATCCGGCGGGGGACGGCTGCCTGCCGGGCTTGCGGACTTGCCCGCGACGGCGGACTCGACACGGAGATCGCGGACTTCGAGATGGCGCCGCCGATATCGCCGGGGGCATTGCATTGATTGCCGGTCGCATCCATGCCACCGTAGCTTCCGCCGGAGCAGGTTTGCGCCTGCAGCGAGCCGGCACCGCCGAGCGCGATTGCCAGACAGAGCGTTTTGACGAGTTTCATTCGAACCTCCGCTTAGCGCGAGCGTGTGGGACTTGCGCGGTGCACAAGTCGCCGTCGCGATTGGGCGCCGCGTCGAAAACGCGGTGCCTCCACTTGATAGATCGGAAAGCGCGGGGGGAAAGCGCCAGGCGGCGTGAAATTTCACTTCAACCGCGGCCGAGGCCTGCGCGGTCGGCACGCCTGCCGGGGGATCGTCCCGCGCTGATCCGGCTATGGCGGTGTGCCTGACGAGCTCGACGCCAGCGATTGCGCGATTTGCGTCTGCCGGTCATCTAGGCCGAGCGTCGGCCGCAAGTGGTCGGCGGCAGCCGATGCCGCGCGGCGCGCAGCGCTGGTTTCGTGCGCGGCGAGGAGCGCTTGCCCGAGTGCTAAGTAGGCGCGTCCCGCGATGCTCGACGGTGTCCCGGACGGCGCCGCCTGGCGCGCGAGGTCGACCGCCCGCGCGGCGTCGGCTTTGGCTTCCGCGACCAGCTGCATCGCGAGCTCGAGCTCCGCGCGTCGCGTGAGGAAGGTGATGCGCACATATGCATCGGCGCCGGCAGCCTCGGCGAGGGCCACCGAGCGATCGGCGGCGATCTTTGCGAGGGTGAGATTGCCTTGCGCCTGCTCGAGCAGCTGCCACTGCGCCGCGAGCCCGGCGAATGCTTGATGATCCCGCGAGAACATGGCGACAAGGCGCGGCTCGACTTCGGCAAGCCGTTCGCCCGCACTGGCGAGATCGCCGCGTTCCCGATCGACGATGGCTTGCGCGAAGAGTGCCATGTTCACGACGATCTCGTCGCCGGCGCGGCGCGCTTCGACGTACGCCCGATTCGCGTACTCGGATGCTGCATCGATGCGGCCGAGCTCAGCGAGCGTTCTGGCGTAGTTGACGAGCAGCATCGGCGACACCTTGCCGAGTGAAGTATCGCTGCGGCTGATCTCGATCGCCTGATGCAGAAGCGCTTCCGCCCGCAGCGGCTGGCCGATCTGACCCAGCAGGACACCCCAGTTGTTGAGTAGCGTCCCAGCGGTTTGCGTGTTTTCGCGGCCGAGCGCCTTCAGCCGATCGAAGGCGGCCGCAAATGCGGGATCCGCTTCCGCAAACCTGCCCGCAACACGGTAGGACTCGGCAAGGTCCAGCCAGAGGCGCATCTCCAGCACGGTCGAAGGAATTGCGAGGGTGCCCGCGAGCGCATGCGCCGCTTCCGCACGCTGCACCGCTGCCGCCGCGTTGCCCATCATCCGCGCCGCCCCGCTTGCGCTGCGCAGGCAGTCGATCCGGTCCAGCGTGTACTGGGGCGCCTCGGGCAGATCGGCAAGTCCCTCGCGCAGCAACGCCTCGGCGCGGTCTCGTTGTGCGGTGCGCGCCATCGAAGCACCCAATCCGCACGCAGCGCGGGCGCGCGTCGAGCGATCGTTCGATTGACGCGATGAGTCATAAGCGCGCGAAAGCACATCGCGCGCCTTGCCGTCCTCGTCCATCGACTGGTACTGCCGGCCGATGGCGATCAGCAGATCGGTCCGGTTCCCATTGCCATCGGCCGCCTGATGCGACACGATTTCCTGAGCGCGCGCGAGCAGGTCACCGACGGTGAATGGCTTGCCCGACGGTGCAGCATCGAACAGCAGGAAGCCGTTGAAATCGTTGACGGCCGCGGTGCGCGACAATGCGCGCAGCGCGAAGTCGCGCTGTTCGGTTGCGCGTTCAGCCTGGAAGATCGTACCGGCGACGCCTGCGCCGACGGCCGCGAGCGCGACGCTTGCCAAAGCGACGGCAGTGCGGTTGCGGCGTACGAACTTGGCCGCCCGGTAACCCCACGAATGAGGGCGCGCGCTTACCGGTTCGCTCGCGAGGTAGCGCCGGATGTCGTCGGCAAATGCCGCGACCGATGCGTAGCGCTCCGCGGGATTCTTCCTGAGGGCTTTGGCGACGATGTTGTCGATGTCGCCGCACAGCACGCGCCGCAGGCGCTCGATCGTCGTGCTGCGGTCGCGCGCAACAGTTCGACGGACTTCGGGCAGTGCCGACCCCGACGACGTCGCCGCTGTCGCAGCGTCCGATACGAGCGCT
The DNA here is from genome assembly GCA_963709335.1 of uncultured Pseudomonadota bacterium. Taxonomy (GTDB): domain Bacteria; phylum Pseudomonadota; class Gammaproteobacteria; order Burkholderiales; family Casimicrobiaceae; genus VBCG01. The sequence continues at coordinate 343,819 of CAVPWB010000014.1, read as the reverse complement.
GGTGAGATTTCGACAATCGACTCGACGATCGCAGCCGGCGCGCGCGTCGTGTCGCCGATCGGATGCTGCCCCGACAGCAAAAGGTAAAGCAGCACACCGAGCGCGTAGATATCCGTCGCGGTCGTGATCGGCGCACCGGTAAGCTGCTCAGGCGCGGCGAACTCGGGCGTCATCACTCGACCTGCCTCGCGCGTCAACTCGTCCGCCATGCCCGATTCGTCTTCGAGCAGCTTGGCGATGCCGAAGTCGAGCAGCTTCACCGTCGCGTCGTGTGCGACGAGCACATTGGAGGGCTTGATGTCGCGATGCACGATCAGATTGGCATGCGCATGCGCGACCGCCGCCAGCACGTCGAGAAACAGGCGCAGGCGCGAATCGACCGTCTGGCGCCGCGCATCGCAATAGTGATCGATGCGTTCGCCCGCAACGACTTCGACGACCAGGTACGGTTGTCCCGCCGGCGAAATGCCGGCGTCGATAAGCCGCGTGATGTTCGGATGCGCGAGGCGCGCGAGGATCGTGCCCTCGCGGCGAAAACGTCCTTCCGCAGCGCGGCCGACGAGCGCTGCGTTGAGCAGCTTGATCGCGACCTTTCCTTCGAAGCGTCCGTCGTTGCGGCGGGCGAGCCAGACGCTGCCCATGCCGCCGTGCCCGAGCGGCGTCTCCAGCGTGTAGGCACCGAACGCCTGACCGGCCAGGCTCGCCGATGCTGCCGGGACGTCTCCGGCGGCCGACCGTTCGAGATAACCTTCGCGTTCGAGTGCCTCCGCTTCGTCGAGCAGCGTGCCAATCTCCGCGACGAGCGTCGGCTCCTCGCGTGCAAGCGCCACCAGCCACCGCGCGCGCTCATCGCCGGTGAGTGCAAGTGCGCGATCGAGCAGCGGGCTGAGCGCCCGCCAGCGTTCGTCGTCCATCAGTGCCCGTTCACGCCGCGTCCGCGAATCAGTCGAGGCATGCGTCGTCAGCAAGCGTTTGGCGCAGGTAGAGACGCGCTTTTGTCCAGTCGCGCTCCACGGTACGCTCGGAAATGCCTCGCAGTGCGGCGATTTCCGCCGTCGCGAGTCCGCAGAAGAACTTCAGGTCGACGAGCTCCGCCAGGGCCGCATCGACCTTCGCCAACCGGTCCAGCGTATCCGAAATGCGCGACAATTGAACATCGTCGGCAACGCCTTCGGCGACATCGGTATCGAGGGCGGTGAACTCGAACTTGCCGCCGCGCTTCTGGGCCTTGCGCTGGCGCGCGTAGTCGATCACCAGCCCGCGCATCGCGCGCGCCGCATACGTCATGAATTGCGCGCGGTCGGAAAAGACCGCGGACTTGCGCTGCGATAAGTCGAGGAAAGCTTCGTGCAGGAGCTCGGTGGCGCCGAGCGTGACGAACCGGTTCCGGCGAAGCTCGCGTTGCGCCAGCCGATGCAATTGCGCGTAAAGCGTCTGGAACAGCTTGACGCTGGTTGCGGGGGATGCGCCGCCGCTCGGGGGCACCGGCGCGTGATGCTTGGGATCCATCGGGTGCCGCAGATGCGAAGTTGCCAATCGCGACGCACCGCAAGACTAAGCCTCGCGCCCCGTCCCTTCAAGCCCTCGATTGCCCGCCGGACGTTGCGCTGCCAAACCCCGGGTCGTTCGCGACCGAAGACGATTCCGATTCGCGCAGCGCCCGTTGCGCGTCAAGGTCGTGCATCGTCGCCTTGAGCGCGGGGTACAGCGCCTTGTACGACTCGAATAGCCGTGCATAGGCCGCCGCCGCGCGTGGGCGCGGTGTCGCGCGCGGGGCGAGCGTCACCCAGCCGCGTCGCACGTCATCGGCACTGATGAGCGACGCTCCGTAGGCGGCGAGCAGCGCCGCACCCATCGCCGCCTCGACATTTTCGCGGATCGTCAGCACGGGCCGGTTCGTTATGTCGGCGATGATCTGCATCCACAGGTCGGAGTGCGCGGCACCGCCGACTACGACCAGATCGTGATCGAGCGTCGACGCGGCTGCGGCGCCGGCTTCGATGTTGTGCTGCAGCGCGAACGCGACGCCTTCGAGCACGGCACGATACAGATGCGCGCGTCGGTGAAAGAGCGTCAAGCCCACGAACGCGCCGCTCGCCTTCCCGTCCCAGACCGGGCTTCGTTCGCCCATCAGGTACGGAAGGAACAGGACGCCGTCGGCGCCGTCCGGCACGTCGCGGGCGGCTGCGTCGAGCAGGTCGTGGACGTCGACGCCGCGCTCGTGCGCCTGCGCGGTCTCGTCGCCGCAGAATTGATCGCGGAACCACGTCACCGCGGCACCCGCGGTGATGGCGCCGCCGAACACGTACGTGTCGCGCGAATCGCCGAAGACGTTCGGCATGCTGACCAGCCCGTGCCGCGCGTCGACGTGCCGCGCGATGTAGCCCCAGCACATGCTCGATCCCAGCATCGCCACGTGCTGGCCGGTGCGCGTCACGCCGGCGGCGAGCGTTGCGACCGCCGCATCGACGCCGCCCGCGATCACCGGTATGCCGCGCGGGAGCCCAAGCCGTTCGGCGGCCGCATCCGTCAACCTGCCGACGACGTCGCTGGACGCGACGAGCCGCGCCGGCATCATCGCAGCCGGGATCCCGAGCGCGTCGAGCATTTCGGTCGACCACGTGCGCGCCCGAATGTCGTACACCCCGCCGATGTTCCCCGCGGACGAATGATCGACGGCGATCTCGCCGGTCAGTGCGTGGATGACGAACGCGTTGGGTGGCAGGAAGTAGCGGGTGCGCGCGAAGACATCAGGCCGGTTGTTGCGCAACCACAGCATCTTCGTGTAGCCGTAGTAGCTGTCGACGCCGTTGCCGGTGATTTCGGCGAGGCGCGCGACGTCGATCGACTCGCGCACCCAGTCCACTTCCGCACTGGCGCGGCGATCCATCCAGATCAGGCACGGATGCAGCGGCTGGATTCGCTCGTCGACCGGAATGCCCGAGCCGCCGTAAAGCCCGCTGATGCAGATCGCCTTCAGCGCATCGGGCGTGAAATCTGCGGCCGTCGCCCTGGCCTGCGCGACAGAGGCTGCGATGCATTCGAAAACCGCATCGAGCCAGACGTCCGGCCATTGTTCCGCCCACAGCGGCTTGGGCGTGTCGGGTCGATAGCTCTTGGCATGCTGCGCGACGATGCGGCCGTTCGACTCGCACAGCAACGCCTTGGTGCTCTGCGTGCCGATGTCGACGCCGATCACATACGCGCTCATTCGTCGACCTCTCTGACGTGCGGCGAATCGAAGGTGCGGTAGCGTGTCGGTCTCCCGAAATCGCGCGCCGCCGGGCCCTGCGGGTCTTGGCTTCGCCCGGCGCGCTCATTCGCCGACCTCTCTGGACCTGCGGCGAATCGAAGGTGCGGTAGCGCGTCGGTCTCTCGAAATCGCGCGCCGCCGGACCCTGCGGGTCTTGGCTTCGCCCGGCGCGCTCATTCGCCGACCTCTCTGGACCTGCGGCGAATCGAAGGTGCGGTAGCGTGTCGGTCTCTCGAAATCGCGCGCCGCCGGACCCTGCGGGTCTTGGCTTCGCCCGGCGCGCTCATTCGCCGACCTCTCTGGACCTGCGGCGAATCGAAGGTGCGGTAGCGTGTCGGTCTCTCGAAATCGCGCGCCGCCGGACCCTGCGGGTCTTGGCTTCGCCCGGCGCGCTCATTCGCCCCCCATGTCGCTGGTGACGCCGAGGCACTCGAGCGTTTCGGCGAGCTTGCGCGCATACGCGGGGCTTGCGCGGTCGCGCTCGCCGCGGCTCACGGGAATGATCCGCTGCACGGTCGCCGGACGCTGGGTCATCACGACGATGATATCGCCGATCGCGATCGCTTCCGGCACGTCGTGCGTGACGAACAGCACCGTGGGTCGGTCGAGGCGGAGCAGCGTCTTGAACTCCTGCTGCAGCTTGAGCCGCGTGAACGCATCGACGGCGGCGAACGGCTCGTCGAGCAGCAGCAGCCGCGGCTTCAGCGCCAGTGCGCGCGCAATGCCCACGCGCTGCGCCATGCCACCCGACAGGTGGCTCGGGTACGCGTCCTTGAAGTCGGCGAGGCCGACCGTATCCAGGAAGCGGTCCGCCGTTGCCTGCGCATCGCGGCGCGAATGGCCCCGCGTGCGCAACCCGATCGCGACGTTCTGGCGCACCGTCATCCACGGGAAAAGCCCCGGCTGCTGGAACGCCATGCCGAGGTGACTCGTCGGGCCCATTTTCACGGGCGCGCCATCCCAGTACAGCGCGCCCTTCGACGGTCGCAGCAATCCTGCCGCGAGGCCGAGCAGCGTGCTCTTGCCGCAACCCGAAGGTCCGACGACGCACGCGACGCTGCTGGCAGGTATGCGGAACGACACGTCATTCAGCACATCGGTGCGACGCCCGCCCGCCAGGTAATCGTGAAAGACGTGATCGATGACGAGCTCGCCGCCGTGCGCGCGAATCGCCGCCGGCGCGGCGTGCTCTGCAGCAGCGCGGGTCGCCGGCCCGTCTGCGTCGCGAATCGCCGTCATCGGTAATCGAGCCGCGCACGCGACAGCCAGCCGATCAGCGCGCTCACGCCGGCGCCGATCGCACCGATGACGATCATGCCGGCGATCACGACCGGTGTCGCCAGCGACGATGCGGCGTTCGTGATCATCAGGCCGAGTCCGGCGCTCGCGCCGACGTACTCGGCAGCGACGACGGCGATCCAGCCGATGGCCGCTGCCGCCCGCGCGGCGCTGGCGATCGTGGGCGCCGCCGCGCGCAGATGTACCTGCAACGCGAGCCGCCAGCGACCCATGCCGAGCATCGTGCCCACGCGCGACAGCGTGGGCTCGACCTGCGCGATCGCGCGCGTGGTCGAGACGACCATCACGAAGAACACCGCATACGCGACGAGCAGGATCTTGCCGGTGAATGCCGTTCCGAACCACAGGATCGTCAGTGGAATCCACGCGAACGGCACGATGAAGCGCAGCGATTCGACGACCGGTGTCGCCATCATGCGGAACACCCGCCACTCGCCCATCAGCACGCCGACGGCAATGCCACCGAGCGCACCGACCAGATAGCCCGCGACAAATTCGTACAGGCTCACGCCGACGTCGCGCCAGAATGCGCGCGTCACGAGGAGCTCGCGAAGCGCGGCGACGACGGCCTTGGGCGACGGCAACACGATCGCGGGCAGCTGATAACCCAGCACCGTTGCTTCCCACGCGGCGACCGCGAGGGCGATTCCGACGAGTGGCAGCAGCGCGCGCCGGACGATCGGTCTCGCCGACATCATCGAAGCGCTCCGACGTCGTCGCGCCGCCAGGGCATCAAAGCGCGCTCGAGCACGGAGAAGCCCGCATTCATCAGATAACCGGTGAGACCGAAGCAGATCATCGTCGCGATGACGGCCGGCACGTTGTAGCTCTGCTCGACGGCGATCAGGTGCGCGCCAAGCCCGAAATCCGCGGCGACGAGCTCGGCGACGATCACTGTGCCCCATCCGGCCATCAGCGATACGCGCGATCCGATCAGCACTTCGGCAAGCGTGCCTGGCAGGATCAGGCTGCGAAACCGCTGCCAGCCGTTCATGCCGAGCATCGTCGCCGTTCGCGCGAGGTCGGCCGGCACGCGCCTGGAACCGTCGACCGCGTAGACGATCACGACCAGGAACACCGCGAGTGCGACGAGAAACACCTTGCTGGTCAGGCCGAAGCCGAACCACACGATCGACAGCGGCACCCATGCGATGCTCGACACGGGGCGGATCGCTTCGACGATCGGCAAGAATGTGCTGCCCAGGACCGCGACACGACCCAAGGCGAGGCCCGCGAGCGTCGCGCACGTCGCACCGAGCAGCCACCCGAGTGCGAACACGCGCAGGCTGAACAAGAGGTCGCGAACGAGATCGCCGCCCGCGTAACGGACCAATTCGCGTGCGACCGTCAGCGGATCGGGCAACCGGTTGATCACACCGCCGCCGGACGCGAGAGCGTACGAAAGCAGCGTCCAGGCGACCAGCGCGGCCAGTGCGCCGGCGCCGCCGAGAATCCACGCCGTCACGCGTGAACCGCCAGGCGGCACTGAGCGTCCTTCCGCCGGCGCTGCGGTCGCCACGCGCTGATCGCCGCTGCGTTACGGGCGCTTGGCGAGCACTTCCTTCGCCAGCGCCGTGTTCTCGAACTTCTTCGCGTACGTCGGCAGGTCGACGTCCTTCGGCGCGAACCCGAGCTCCTGCGCGACGGCGACCGTCGCGACGATGCCCTCCACGTCGGGAACGTAACTCGGCGCGACGCCGATCAGGTTCTTCTCGAACGAGTAGCGGACGGCGGCCTCGTCGACTTTCGCGAATTCAGCCATCGATTTGTACGCTTCGTTCGGATTCGACTTGATGAAATCGGTCGCGGCGAACTGCGCGCGCAGCAGGTCCTTGACCGCTTCGGGGTGTTCCTTGATGAACTTCGTGCTCGCGATGAAGCCATCGCCCGGCGCGGCGCGACCGATCGCGTCGGACCCGGTGAACAGCACGCGTCCGATCTTCTTCAGCTCCATGTCGGCGACGTAGGGCACGTAGCCGGCGACGACTTCGGCACCGCCCGAATCGAGCACGCCCACCATGCCCGGTCCCGTGCCGGAGACGAAATACTCATTGGAGGCCGGGTCGACACCCGCCTTCTTGAGCCCGATCTGGAAGAACAGCGTCGACGCCGTCTTCATGCCGCTGACGACCACTTTCTTGCCGACGATATCCTTGGCGCTCTGGATGCTGCTCTTCGTCGCAACGACGGTGACGTTGGCGTTGATGAACGACTGGCCGATGAACTGCGCCGCATCCGGCGACTGCGAAAAGATCACGACGGCCGAGATGCTGTTGCCCCATGCGATGTCGAGCTGGCCCGCTGCCACGGCACTCGCCGCACCCGGCAGGCCCTGCGTGATCGGCACCCAGTTCACCGTGTAGCCCTTGTCCTCGAGCAGGTGCTGCGTGCGCATGATCGGCACCGGCGAAACGACGGGGAAGTAGCCGATGTTGATCGTCACCCCCTTGCCGGGTCCGTCCGCGGCGAGCGCCGGGCCCAGGGCGGTGAGTGCAAGCGATGCGGCGACGGCGACGAGCGTGCGGCGGGTTCGGTTCATGTCTCCTCCGGTGATTGTTGTGTGAATGGGTGATCGTGCTAAGTGCTCGGTGCGGGTTTCATCAGCACCTTGATCGAGTCGAGCGAGTTCGCGATGGCGATCGCCTCGTCCCAGCGCTCGAGCGGATAGTCGTGGGTGACGATGCCCTTCGACGTCACGAGCCCGCGCGCCAGCAGGTCGATCGCGATCGGATAGCAGTAGGGACCGAGATGCGCGCCGCGGATGTCGAGCTCCTTGCGATCGCCGATGATCGACCAGTCGGCGGTCGTGTCGTGGCCGAATACCGAGAACTCGACGAAGCGGCCGAGCTTGCGGACGAGTTCGAGACCCTGCACGGCGCCGCTCGGACTGCCGGTGGCCTCGATGTAGACGTCGCAGCCGTAGCCGTTCGTCAGGGCGCGGACGATCGCGAGCGCGTTCTCGTCGCGAGGGTTGATCACGACGTCGGCACCGTAGCGGCGGGCGAGCTCGAGCCGCTGCGGGACCAGGTCGATCACGACCAGCTTGCGCGGTGTCTTGAGCCGTGCCACTTGCACCATCATCAGGCCAATCGGGCCGGCACCCGCGATCACGACGACGTCATCGAGCTGGATGTCGCCGCGCGTGACGGCGTGGATCGCGCAGGACAGCGGCTCGATGATCGCCGCGTCCTCGAGCGGCATGTCCGGTGGAATCTTGTGCACGAGCGCCGTCGGACGGGATTCGCATGAACTGCGCCATGCCGCCGTCGGCCACTTCCCGCTGGAAGCCGAAGATGTTGTGCACCTCGCACATCCAGTACTTGCCCGAGCGGCAATAGCGGCAGCGCTCGCACGGCACGATCTGCTCGGCGATCACGCGGTCGCCGACTGCGACGGCGAAGTGCTCGGCGGCGCCTTCGCCGATGTCCTCGACGTAGCCGAAGAACTCATGCCCGGGAATCACGGGCGCCTTGACCCACGACGGCACGTTCTCGCCGCCCCAGAACATCTTCGCGCCGCTCCAGCATTTGCAGTCGCTCGCGCAGATGCCGCATGCGCCGATGCGGATGACGAGCTCGCGCGGTCCGGCAACGGGTCGCGCAACCTTCTCCACGCGATAGTCCTTCGGTGCGTGGCACATGATCGCCGTCATCGCAGTCGTACGCGCCGCTTGCGGCTTGTCGTGTCCTTGCTCGGTCGCCTGCTTCGTCATGTCAGCTCCTGGCGTCATCGGGCGCGACCCACAGATCCCAGTCCGCGCCGACGAGGTGCCGGTCGGCAAACATCGGGTGAGCAGCATCGGCGTCTTCGACGCGCCCGAGCTGCCCGCAGCCGGTGACGCCCTTGTCGATACCGTCGCGTCGCGGCTCGACGTAAATGCGGAACCAGTCTTCGAGACGAGCGCGCAGCTCCTCTTTCACGGAATTCGCGGACGGATCGTCGACGAGGTTCATCCGCTCGCCGGGATCGTTCACGACGTCGAACAGCTCGTGCGGCCCGTCGGGGTAGCGGTGAATGTACTTCCATTGCGATGTTCGAACCATGCGGACAGGACCGTACTCGTCGAACACGACGATCGGATTGCTCCCGACGAGCGCGCTGCCGTCGAGCGCGTCCCGAAAACTGCGTCCGGGCTTGCGGCGATTGGCTTCGTAAGGAAGCTGCAGGTAGTCGACGAGTGTGGGGAACACGTCGTAGCCGGACAGCAACGCATCGCTGACGCGCGCGGGTGCGATCCGCCCCGGCTGCGACACGATGCACGGCACCTTGACCGACGTGTCGTACATGTTCTGCGGCCGCGTGCCATTGCCCTTACCCCAGATACCGTGGTGGCCGCAGTTCATGCCGTTGTCGCTCATGAATATGACGAGCGTGCTTTGCGTGAGCCCCGCGGCATCGATGGCGTCGAGCACGCGGCCGATCGCGGCGTCCATGGCGCTCACCGCCGCGAAGTAGCCGATCAGGCTGTCGCGGCGCTCCCGGTGACCTTTCGCGACCGCTGCGGTGCCGCCGGTGAACCACGGATGGGGCGGCTCGTCGGGGCAGGATTCGAACGCGCAGTCGCGATAGAGGTCGGTGAAAGCCTTCGGGTGGCAGTCGATCCACGGGTAGTGCGGCGCGGTGAACGACAGGCTCAGCCAGAAGGGCTCAGGGCGAGATACCTCGTCGCGGACGAACGTGCACGCAGCGTCCGCGAGCGCGTCGGACAGGTAGCCGGGCACCGTGCACGGTCGATCCTCGTCGACCATCGGCGCGTCGTAGTACGGGCCCATGCCGGACTGATGCGCGAACCACTTGACGAAGTTCGGACGCCGCACGTCGCTGGCGCCCAAGTGCCATTTGCCGATCAGCCCGCAGCGGTAGCCGTTATCGGCGAGCACATCGGTGATCAGCGTCTGGCCGGCCAGGTAGTCGACGCGGTTCTCGCCCATGCTGCCGACGCGTATCCAGTCGTGGACGCCGTGGCATGACGGGATGTCGCCGGTGAGCAGCGACGCGCGCGCCGGCGAGCACACCGGTGACGTGCAGAAGAAATTGGCGAACCTCACGCCGCGCTGCGCGAGGCGGTCGAGCACGGGCGTACGGATCTCGGAATTCCCGCCGCAGCCGAGCGCCCAGGCGCCCTGATCGTCGCTCAGGATGAACAGGACGTTCGGTCGCGCCGCGTCGACACTTGCCACTCGAGTCTTCTCCTCGTTGCAATGTGCGCTCCGCTTGACGGTCGGTACGTCGAAGCGCTACTTTGCGCAATCGATTGTGCCACCGGCGGCGCCGCGGTGCAACCGCGCGTTGCCAGAGCCGCCCGGGATGACGAACAAGCGCAAGTTCACGATCTACGACCTCGCCGATCTTGCGGGCGTGTCCGCGTCGACAGTCAGCGCCGTGCTCAACGGCAACTGGCAGCAGCGACGTATCGCCGATTCGACGGCGGCGCGCGTTCAGCAGCTCGCCGCAACCCACAAATACAGCGTGAACCGGCAGGCGAGCGGATTGCGCAAGAGCCGGTCGGGATTGATCGGCATGATCATCCCGATGCACGACAACCGCTTTTTCAGCGGCATGTCGCAGGTCTTCGAGAAGCTGGCGCGCGCGCGTCACTGGTATCCGATCGTCGTCAGCACGCTGCGCGATCCCGCGCTCGAGCTCGAGACCGTCAGCACGCTCATCTCCTACCGGATCGAGTACCTCGTCGTCGCGGGCGCCACCGACCCGGATTCGGTCAGCCGAGTCTGCCGCAGCCACGGCATTCCTCACGTGAACGTCGACCTGCCGGGAACGAAAGCGGCTTCGGTGATCAGCGACAATTATTGGGGTGCGCAGCAACTTGCGAGCGCACTGATCGATCGATCGGTGCGTTCCGGGTCGCCCAGGCGCAACAAGCCCTATTTCGTCGGCGGCATCGCGACCGACTACGCGACGCAGCGGCGGATGGAAGGTTTCGCCGATGTCGTGACGGCGCGCTGCGGGCGCGTCGACCCCGAACAGATCGACGCGTGCGGCTACGAGGCGAATCTCGCCGAAGCCGCCGTTCGCGCGCTATACGCACGGCTGCGCGGGCTGCCGCGCGCGCTGTTCATCAATTCGACGATTGCGCTGGAGGGCGTTGTCCGTTTCCTCAAGACACTGCCGGCTGCCGAGATCGAGCAGTGCGCGTTCGGGTGCTATGACTGGGACCCGTTCGCAAGCGTGCTGAGCTTTCCGTTGCTGATGGTGCGCCAGAACGTCGAAGGGCTGCTGCACGAAGCATTCCGGATCATCGACACGAAGTCGTTTGCCGACAAAGGCGTCGTGGAGATCAAGCCCGAGCTCGTGTTCATGGAATCGAACAGCGATGCAACGGCGGGCGTCGGCGTTCCGTCCGACCGCCGGCGCGCGACGCCGAAGCGGCCGCGCTTGTAGTCCCGCAAGTGTCGCAGAGTCTTACGCGCATGTCGGCCTCGCGCCGATGGTCGTTTGCGCCGGGACGGATCACGCTCGTTCGCAACCAATCGCGAGCGTGCCATGTCTCCTACGACCTTCCCCCAATGCCAGGCAATTGCCACCGTCGCGGTCGCGCTGGCATGCCTGCTACCGATCGCGGCGTCGGCCGCCGACCCGACGCCGGACCCGGCGGAGCCAAGCTTCAGCGGGCCGGCGCAGGCGCCTGCCATCGAGCGCCTCGTGCCGTACAGGAATCGCTAGTCGGGCTGGATCTTCGCGTCGCGCACGACCACCGACCAGCGTTCGAGGTCGGTGCGCGTCAGTTGCGCGAGGTCGTCGGAGGTGCCGCCGGTCGGCTGCAGTCCCTGCTTGGCAAGTGTGTCGGCGACGTCACGCGATTTCAGCAGCGCGTTGACCTCAGTGCCAAGTTTGCGCACGACGTCGGCAGGCGTTCCGGCGGGCGCATAGAGCCCGTACCAGATGTCGGTGTCGACCTCGCGAATGCCGGCGGCCTCGGCAAGCGATGGAATCGCGGGCGTCGCGCTTGCTCGCGCGATGCCTCCGGCGGCGAGCATGTCGAGCTTGCCGCTTTCCACGTAGGGCAGCGCAACGTGCACGGGCAGGAACATCACGTTGATCTGCCCGCTCAGGAGGTCGGTGACTGCACCCGAGGTGCCCTTGTAAGGCACGTGGACGATATCGATGCCGGTCTTCGACTTGAACAGCTCCATTGCGAGGTGATGGGGTGTTCCGTTGCCCGGCGACCCGTAGTTGAGCTTGCCCGGCTCACGCTTTGCGAGTGCGACGAAATCGGCGACCGTCTTCACTCCGATCGATGGATGCGTGACGAGCGCGAGACGACCGATGGCAAGCGGCGCGATGGGCACGAAATCCTTGATCGGGTCATACGGAATGCTCTTGAACAGGCTTCGATTCAGCACGATCGTGTTGGCGGTCATCAGCAACGTGTAGCCGTCCGGTGCGGCCTTTGCGACGGCCTCCGTCCCGATGTTGCCGCTTGCGCCGGGCCGGTTGTCGACGATCACCGCCTGCTTGAAGTCGTCGCCCATTTTCTGTCCGAGCGTGCGTGCAAGGATGTCGATGCCGGTGCCGGGCGTGAACGGCACGATGATTCGTACGTTCGCGCTCGGATATGTGCCCTGTGCAACGGCGGTGCTGCTCGCGGCGACGATGCAGAAGACGATGAAGCGGAGCAGATGCGGCATGGCGAACCTCGGCAGGGAAAGCGCGTGGGACTTCGGCTGCGGACTCAAACCGTGCGCGTCGGTGACGCGTTGCCCGTCGCGAGACGGTAGCGCTCGGAGATCGCGAAGAGCTCGTCGCGGGTTATGACGTCCTCGATCCGGGCGAACGGCTTGTCGCCAGTTCGCTCGTACACTTCGCGCAGGATCGCGTCGGGCGGGTTGCTGCGGTTCATGCGCACGACGGCGGCCGTCGCCGGCAGCCGCTTCGCCTCGTACGCCTTCAACGCAGCGGTCACGGACCCCGTCGCCGCCAGCGCATCGCACAGCGCGCGCGCATCGAGGATCGCCTGGCCGGCGCCGTTCGAGCCCCGCGGATACATCGGATGCGCCGCATCGCCGAGCAGCGTCACGCGTCCCTGCGTCCAGAACGGCAGCGGATCCTGGTCGACCATCGGAAACTCGAGAATCGTATCGGCCGCGCGAATCATCGCCGGCACATCCAGCCAGTCGAAGTGCCACTCGTCGAATGCGGCAATGAAATCCTCGAGTGCGCCCGCGCGGGTCCAGTCGCGCTGACGATGACGGGGTGTCTCGACTTCGGCGACCCAGTTGACCAGCTGTTGTCCGTCGTCGTCGACGTGGTCGAGAATCGGATAGATGACCATCTTGCCGGTCGCAAGCCAGCCTGCGCGAATCATGCTCGCCCCGGTCAGGATCGGCGGCCACACCGAAACGCCGCGCCACATGTTGACGCCTGAATAGAGTGGCGCGCCTTCGTTCGGATGCAGCGCCTTGCGAATGACCGAGTGCAGGCCATCGCACGCGACGAGCGCATCGGCACGCGGGCCGGCGTGCCGTTCGCCCGTGCGCGTGTCGCGAAAATGGGCGACGACACCGGCGGCATCCTGCTCGAAGCCAATGCAGGTACGCCCGGCAAGCACGCGGTCGGCGCCCAACCGCTCGACGACGGCATCGTGCAGCACTCGATGCAGCGCGCCGCGATGGATCGAGTACTGCGGATCGGCGTAGCCCGCATCGCGTCCGAGCGGCTCGCGATGGATCAGCTGCCCGAACCGGTTGAAGAACGCCGCCTCGCGCGCGAGCACGCAGACGCGCGACAGTGCGGGCTCGAGTCCCAGCAGCGCGAGCTCGTGCGACGCGTGGGGAAGTATGTTGATGCCAACCCCCAGCGGCCGCATTTCGGGCACCGCTTCGTAGATGCGCACGGCGATTCCTGCGCGCTGCAGCGCGAGGGCGAGCGTCAGTCCTCCGATGCCTGCGCCGACGATCGCAATTTCCATTGCTTTGGCCTCAGCTCGGGGGCGCGAGCGTGAGTTCGGGCCGCGGCGTGTCGCGCATGCTGCCGTCCGGCAGCGTCACCTGGCATTCGGCAAAGATGCGAGCCGTGCACGCCGCGCATTTCGCGGCATCGAGCTTCTGGTAGATCGACGCGATCGCCTGATCCTTCGTCGCGAACACGCGGTCGCGGCCGACGGCATCGAGCACGCCAGCGCGGTCGAGCAGCGCGTGCACCGACGGTCGCAGCCGGCATAGATAGAGCGTGACGCCGGAGTCGCGCAGCGAACGCGCAAGGTAGCCGAGCAGTTCGGCGCCGGCATTGTCGATCAGGTTGAGGCCGCTGCCGATCAGCAGCAGATGGCGCGTCGCCGGCCGCGACGCGCGCGCCGCTTCGATCTCGTCGCGGATGTGTTCCACCGAGCCGAAGAACAGCGCACCGTCGATGCGCAGGATGTCGAGTTGCGGGCAGAGCAGTGCATCGGCGCGCGCCGAGCGGAAGCGGCGCTGCGCGGCGGGATCGGGCACCACGCGCAGGACCTGCGGATGCGTCGCCCAGTTGAGATAGATCAGCAGCGACACGAGCACGCCGACGAGAATCGCCACTTCGAGGCGGATCGTCAGGGTTGCGATGAACGTCACCGCGAGCGTCAGCGCATCGGCGCGGCTCGTGCGCCATACGCGGCGCATCGCCGCGATGTCGATCAGCCCCCACGCGACGATGAACAGCACGGCCGCCATCGACGCGACCGGCAGGTAGCCTGCGAGCGGGCGGACCAGGAGCAGAATCACGAGCAGCAGGATGGCCGAGAACACACAGGCGAGCGGCGTACGCGCGCCGGCTTCGTAGTTGGCACCGGTGCGGTTGAACGAGCCCGACGTCGGATAGCTCGACGTGAACGCGCCGACGATGTTCGCGAGCCCCTGGCCGATGAATTCCTGGTTGCCGTCGATCCGCTGCCCGGATTTGAGGGCGACCGCCCGTGCGCTCGAGATCGCCTCGGAGAGCCCGATCACCATCAGCGCAAGCGCGATCGGCGCCAGCGTCTGCCAGGTCTGCAGCGACAGGTCCGGCAACGACAGCGGGGGTACCGCCGACGGAAGCGCACCGATCGTCTGCACGTGCGCGATGTTGAGCAGACCGAGCACCCACGCGAATAGCGCGCCCAGCACGATGCCGGTCAGCATGTAGGGCACGCGCGGCCACCAGCGCTTGCCTGCGATCGCGGCGAGCAGCGTGAACGCGCCGACGGCCAGTACGGCGGGATCCGTCTCGTGGAGATGCGTGACGAAATCGCGCAACCCGAGCAAGAACGTCGGCTCCTGCGGCACCGAGATGCCGAAGAAGTTGCGCAATTGCGCACCGATGATCAGAAGCCCCGCACCGGCGGTGAACCCGATGACGACCGCCGTCGAGATGAAGTTGACCAGCGATCCGAGCCGGGCCAGCCCCAGCCCGAGCTTCATCAGTCCGACCATCAGGTTCAGCGTCAGCACGAGTGCCACGTAGGTCGGCGTGAACGGAACCGCGAGCGCGCCGACCGTCGCGAACACCATCAGCGATGTCGCGTTCGTCGGACCCGAGACGAGGTGCCATGACGAGCCCCACAGCGCACCGACGATCGCCGGCAGCATCGCGCCATACAGTCCGTATTCCGGCGGCATTCCGGCGAGCGTGGCGAACGCGACGCCTTGGGGCAGCACCATGACGGCCGCGACGAGCCCCGCCATCAGGTCGAGCCGCAGCGTTTCGCGGTTGACGCGGTGGCGCCAGGCGAGGAAGGGCAGCGCTTTCAGTGCGAGCGGCGACATCGGGGAGCGGGCGCCGGCGCAGCGCGGCCTAGGGTGCGCCTCTCAAATCTTGCCCTTCCACGGGACGACGACGCGCTCGACGTAGCGCATCAGGAGGTCGAACAGGTACGCGACGACGCCGATGACGATGATGCCCATGATGACGATGTCGGTGCGCAGGAAGTTCGACGCGTTCAGCACCATCTGGCCGAGTCCCTTGTTCGCCGCCACCATTTCTGCGGCGACGAGCGTCGTCCAGCCGAAGCCGATTGCGATGCGCATCGCGGTCAGTATCTCCGGCATCGCGGCGGGAACGACGACGTGCCAGATCACCTGCCATTTCGTCGCACCCATCGAGTACGCCGCGTGGATCTGCTCCTGGGACACCGAGCGGACGCCGGCGCGCGCGCTCATCGCCAGCGGCGCGAAGCAGGCCAGGTAGATCAGCAGGATTTTCGACAGCTCGTCGATGCCGAACCAGATGACGATCAGCGGCAGGTACGCGAGCGGCGGTAGCGGTCGGTAGAACTCGATCGGCGGATCGAAGATGCCGCGCAGCACGCGCGACACGCCCATCGCGACGCCGATCGGAATGGCAGTTACGCACGCGGCGATGAAGGCGGTGAAGACACGGAACATCGACCACCCGAAATGCTCGGCCAGCGGCGCGTCCGTCAGCTCGCCCGCCGCCGATTCGTACAGCCGCTCGAACACGACTTCGGGTGTGGGCAGGAACAGCGGCGGCAGCCAGCGCAGGTGGCTCGCGAGCCACCACAGCGCGACGAGCGCGACGACCGTTACGGCACTGATCAGCGTCGTCGAGCCTTCGCCGGGTGTCGCGAATCGCGACGTCCGCGCTGCAGCCTGCTTGGCGGCGGCCGTACCGGCGTCAGTCAGCGGCGTCCCGGTCAGCTCGTTGGAGGCGGGCGTGCTCATGCGGCCTCTTGGAATTTCTGCGAGATGCGAACACTTTCGCATCGGCCTTCCCGCAATCGCGCGCCGTCGACCCTGCGGGGCTTCGCTTCGCGCGGCGCGCTCATGCGGCGGCCTTTGCCGGTTCGCGATGCTGGATCACGGCAAGAACTTCCTCGCGCACGCGGATGAAGTCGGCCGACGACTTCACCGCGCGGGCGTCGCGCGACTCGATGAACTCGCGGTTGAATCCAAGCCGGTACTCGTGCGAGATCCGTCCGGGTCCCGGCGTCATCACGACCAGATGCGTCGCGAGGAACAGCGCTTCCTCGACCGAGTGCGTGATGAAGAACATCATCTTGCCGGTCCGGTGCCACACGTCGATGATCAACTCCTGGATCGATTCGCGCGTGAACGCATCGAGCGCACCGAGCGGCTCGTCCATCAGCATCAGTTGCGGGTCCGACGCGAGTGCGCGCGCTATGCCGACGCGTTGCTGCATCCCGCCCGACAGCTCGTAGATCGCGCGTTCGGCGTAATCCTGCAATCCGACGAGGCGCAGTTTCTCGACCGCGATCTTGCGGCGCTCGGCGGGTGCTATGCCGCGCATCCGCAAGCCGAACTCGACGTTCGACGCGACGTCGAGCCACGGCATCAGCGCGTGCTTCTGGAAGACGACACCACGGTCGGCGCCGGGGCCGGTGACGGGCTCGCCGTCCAGCTCGATCGTGCCGTCGGTGGCCGGAAGGAAGCCGGCAATGCAATTGAGGAGCGTGGTCTTGCCGCAGCCGGAGGCGCCGATGGCAACGACGAACTCGCCGTCGCCGATCGTCAGGTTGACGTCGGACAGCGCGTCGACGAGGCCCCCCTTCGATGCGTAGCGAACGCCGAGGTGGCGAATGGCGAGTGTCGTCATGGCACGCTCATGATAAAACGGCGGCGCCCGGATGCCGGACGCCGCCGCTCAAGGTTCCCAACCCATCCTGCGGTCATTCTATCCGCAACGGCATGGCGTGCCTGCGGAAAGCACCGAGCTCACCACGCCCGCGAGCCGCCGCGGGATCGACGAACGGTTACTTCGATGCCTGCGTCACCCACTCGGTGGTGACGGACTTCGAGTAGTCCGCTGCGACGGACTGCAGCCGGCCCTGCTCCTTCAGGAAGTTCGCCTGCTGCGTGAGCGCCTTCGCCGCCGCGCCATTCGCGCCGCCGCCGAGCCATTCCGCAGAGGCCTGCTCCTTGAGGCTCGGGAAGCCGTAGAGCTTCATCGAGTCCGGAACGTCCTCGACCTTGCCGCCCGACCATTTCGCAACCGCCTTCGCCTCGTCGCTCGTTGCCGACCACTTGCCGGGGTTCGCCTTGTAGTCTGCGTCCGCCTTGGCGATTGCCTTGACGAGCGCAACCATGAACGCCGGATTCTCCTTCGCGAACTTGCGCGTCACGATCAGCCCGTCGAACGTGCAGGCACCCTGCTTGCAGATGTCGCCCGACGTCATCAGGACCTTGCCGTCCTTCTTGGCGGTAGTCAGCACCGGGTCCCAGATGAACGTCGCGTCGATGTCGCCGCGACCCCACGCTGCGGCGATTTCCGGTGGTCGCATGTTGAGGATCTGCGCATCACTTGGCTTGATGCCTGCCTTGTCCAGCGCGTAGAGCAACTGGAAGTGCGACGTCGACACGAACGGCGTCGCGATCTTCTTGCCTTTGAGGTCGGCGATCTTGTTGATGTTGCTGCCGTTGCGCACGACGAGCGCCTCTGCCGCGGCGATGTCCTCGAGTATCCAGAAGAGCTCGACGTCCATCCCCTGGCTGATCGCCGTCGCGATGCCGGTCGATCCGACTTCGCCGAGCTGGACGTCGCCCGACGCCATTGCGCGGATCACGTCGCCGCCGCCGCCGAACTGACGGTAGTTGATCTTGAAGCCGGTCGCTTTCTCGATCTCGCCCGTCTGCTGCACCCAGCGCCACGGATTCATCATGTCCTGGTACGCGAACGTCACCGTCTTCTGCGCCCACGCGGCGCTTGCGCCGAACACCAGCGCCACCGCCGTCAACAATCCCCAAAAGCGTTTCATGCTCTCTCCCGTCGAGTGATCAATGCGTCCCCGATTGCAAGCCGCGCATAACACTAAAGTGCCGACACCGTCTTGCGCAAGATGTCCGCGATTACATCGATATGGTCCTTCTCGGCGATGAGCGGCGGTGCGATCAGCGCGCAGTCGCCGGTCGTCTTGAGATTGAGGCCGTTGTCGAACAGCTTCTTCTGCAGCAGGTGACCGCGGCGGCCGGGCATGCCGTCGGATTCGACGTCGAACGCGGCGAGCATTCCGTAGCCGCGAATGTCGGTGATGTGCGGCGTGCCGCGCAGCGAGAAAATGGCCTGCTGGAAGTACGGCGCGAGCTCTTGCGCACGCTCGAACAGTCCTTCGTCGCGGTAGATGTCGAGCGTGGCGAGTCCGGCGGCGCACGCGGCGGGATGGCCGGAATACGTATACCCGTGGAAGAACTCGATCGCACCTTCCTGTGCCGCGGCCATCACGGTGTCGTGGATACGATCCGACACGGCGACGGCGCCCATCGGCTGCGCTGCGTTGGTGAGCGCCTTGGCCATCGTCATGATGTCGGGCGTCACGCCGAAGCTCTGCGCCCCGAACGCCGCACCTGTGCGCCCGAACCCGGTGATGACTTCGTCGAACACGAGCAGGATGCCGTGCGTGTCGCAGATCTGCCGCAGCCGCTGCAGATAGCCCTGCGGCGGCACGAGACAGCCGGTGGAGCCGGCGATTGGCTCGACGAAGCACGCGGCGATGTTCTCGGCACCATACAGATTGACGAACCGCGTAAGGTCATCGGCTAAGTCGGCGCCGTGCGTTCCCTGGCCGGGCGCGTACAGGTTCTCCTTCAGGTGCGTGTGCCGCATGTGCACGACGCCGGCGATGCCCGGACCGTACTTGCGCCGGTTGTTGATGATGCCGGACAGCGCGACGCCGCCGAAGTTGACGCCGTGATACGCGCGCTCGCGCGACACGAACATCGTCCGGCCCGACTGTCCGCGTGCCTGGTGGTACGCGAGCGCGACCTTCATCGCCGTGTCCACCGCTTCCGAGCCGGAATTCACGAAAAAGATGTGATTGAGGTCGCCCGGCGTGAGCTCGGCGACGCGTGACGCGAGCTCGAAGCTCTTCGGGTGCGCACGCAGGAACGGGGCGACGAAATCGAGATCGCAGAGCTGCCGGTGCACCGCCTCGGCGATCTCCTTGCGGCCGTGACCGGCGGCAACACAGAACAGCCCCGACGATGCGTCGATGATCTTCTCGCCGCGATCGTTCCAGTAGTACATCCCTTCGGCCTTGACGACGATCCGCGGATCGGCCTTGAAATCGCGGTTCGGCGTGAACGGCATCCATAGTTCGTCGAGCGACAGCGGCTTTTGCGTTGGCTGGTTGCGCAACGTGAATTCGGCGTGACCCATCGTGAGCTCCTGGAAGACGCGGCGCGGGGTTCGCGCTGCGGGCCGGCATCGAAGCCGACCATCATATGCCTTTGTAGCGCCTATGGCCCAGGCGTACAAGGTGCCAGATGGCGCCTGCCGGGTGGGCCAGCGGACGACCGGCGCGGTCATAATGCGGCATCACTCACTGCGTCGATGCCGGCATGTGGAACCAGCTGATCCAGCTTTCCTTTCGCAGCAAGGTGGGGCTGCAGGCGCAGATCCGCGAAATGCTCGTCGCCGCGATCCTGGACGGCCACATTCCCGTGGGTGTCGCGTTGCCGTCCACGCGCGTGCTCGCCGCGCAACTCGGCGTTGCCCGGAACACGGTTGCGCTTGCCTACGAGCTCCTCGTCAACGAAGGCTACCTGCTGACGAAGAGCCGCAGCGGCCATTTCGTGAACCCCGAAATCGTCGCCGGCCGCGCCGGGCTGCCATCGCCACCGCGCGCCAGCGTTGCACCGGAGCCCGCCCGGTGGCCGCAGCGGTATCGGGGCGCGGTCTCGTCGCAGCGCAACATCGTCAAGCCGCGCGACTGGCAGCGGTATCCGTACCCGTTCATCTACGGGCAGATCGATCTGGCGCAACTGCCGATGCCCGGCTGGCGCGAGTGCAGCCTGCAGGCGACGTCGGCGTCGGAGGTGCGCGGCTGGGCGGCCGATCTCATCGACGGCGACGATGCGCTGCTGATCGAGCAGATCCAGACGCGCCTTCTCGTCCGGCGCGGCGTGTTCGTCTCACCCGACGAGATTCTCGTCACCGTCGGGGCGCAGCACGCGCTGTTCATGCTCGGCACGCTGCTCGTCGATTCGGGAACGACGGTCGGCATCGAGAATCCGGGTTATCCGGATGCGCGCAACATCTTCGCTGCCCGCACGGCGAACGTCGTGCCATTGCCGCTCGACGACGCGGGCCTTGCGCTGACACCCGCACTGGATCGCTGCGACTACGTGTATCTGACGCCGTCGCACCAGTGCCCGACGAACGTCACGATGCCGCTTGCACGTCGCGAGGCGCTGCTGGCGTGGGCGCAGGCCAACGACCGCGTGCTGATCGAGGACGACTACGAGATCGAGCTTGGGTTCGAAGGCCGCGCGCAGCCGGCGCTGCAAAGCCTCGACCGCAGCGGCCACGTCGTCTACGTGAGCAGCCTGTCGAAAACACTCGCGCCGGGGATCCGGATCGGGTTCATCGTCGGCAGTCGCGACCTGATTCGCGAATTGCGTGCGCTGCGGCGGCTGATGCTGCGCCACCCGGCCGCGAACAACGAGCGGTCGGTGGGGCTGTTCCTCGCAATGGGGTATCACGATGCGCTGCTGCGCCGCCTGCGGCAGGCGTACGCGGAGCGGTCGCAGCGAATGGCGGCAGCACTCGCCACCCAATTGCCGGACGTGACGTTCACGACGGTCGCCGGCGCGTCGTCGTACTGGCTGCGCTTCCCGGAGCACGTCGACACGCGCTCGCTCGCGCGCGAAGCCGCGCACCTCGGCGTGCTGATCGAGCCAGGCGACGTGTTCTTCGATCCGACTGCTGCCGAGCCGGTGCCGTTCAACTACGCGCGTCTGGGATTCGCGTCGATCGATGTGGCACGCATCGAGCCCGGTCTTGCGACGCTGGCGCTTGCGCGCGCGAAAGTAACGGCGTGATCGCCGCGGCGCTGACCCTGCGTCGCGGGCGCGCCGTCGCCGAACGCGCCGACTGACCCCACGCGCCTCGCCGCGCTGGCCCTAGTCGCGGCCAGCGCGCCGGCGTAACCTTGCGCCCTCGCAAACCCGGGGACCATCGCATGCGCATCGGCGTTCCGAAGGAAATCAAGGTTCTGGAAAATCGCGTCGGCCTCACACCGGAATCGGTGCGTGAAGTCGTTGCCCACGGCCACGAGGTGGTCGTCGAGCGCGACGCGGGTCAAGGCATCGGCATGTCGGACGACGACTATCGGCGCGCGGGCGCCACGGTGCTTGCGACGGCCGGCGACGTGTTCGACACCGCGGACATGATCGTCAAGGTGAAGGAGCCGCAAGCGGAGGAGCGGCGCAAGCTGAAAGCGGGGCAGGTGCTTTTCACGTATCTGCATCTCGCGCCTGATCCCGAGCAGGCATCCGGGCTCATCGAGAGCGGCGCGATCTGCATCGCGTACGAGACGGTGACCTCCCCGACGGGCGGCTTGCCGCTGCTCGCGCCGATGTCGGAAGTCGCCGGGCGCATGGCGGTGCAGGCGGGCGCCCATTTCCTCGAGAAAGCGCACGGCGGCAAGGGCATCCTCCTCGGCGGCGTGCCTGGTGTCGACCCGGGCAAGGTCGTCGTGCTTGGCGGTGGCGTCGTCGGCACGCACGCGATCCACATCGCGCTCGGCATGGGCGCCGACGTCTGGGTCCTCGACCGGAGCGTGGATGTCCTGCGCCGGCTATGGACGCAGTTCGGGCGCCCGCTGAACACGGTGTTTTCGACACGCGATGCGATCGAGCGACACGTCGCGACGGCCGACCTCGTCATCGGCGGCGTCCTCGTCCCTGGCGCGGCTGCCCCGAAGCTCGTCACCCGCTCGATGATCGCGAGCATGCAGGCAGGATCGGTCGTCGTCGATGTGGCGATCGACCAGGGCGGCTGCTTCGAGACCTCGCATGCAACCACGCACGCCGAGCCGACCTATGTCATCGACGGTGTCGTTCATTATTGCGTGGCGAACATGCCGGGAGGCGTCCCGCGCACGTCGACGTTCGCGTTGAACAACGCGACGCTGCCCTACGTGCTCGCGCTGGCGACGAAAGGGTGGAAGGCCGCGCTCACCGGCGACATTCACCTGCGTAACGGTCTCAACGTCGCAGGCGGCAAGGTGACGCACCGCGCCGTCGCCACCGCGTTGCACTGCAAGTATGTGTCGCCGGAAGCGGTGCTGGCGAGCTGACGCGCCTTGAAAGCTCGGTAGGGTATCGGCGTCGTTGGCCCGTTCAGCCGATACCGATCCTGCGCCCGGAACGCGACGACTCGCGCACGGCGTCGAGCACTTCCTGGCACCGTAACGCGTCGGTGAAGTTCGGCGCCGGCGACGTGCCACGCGCGATGCCGTCGTTGAAATCGCGCACGAGCATCCGGAACGCCATCAGCCGGTGATCGCGCGCGTCGGTGAACGGCGTGTAGCGCGAAGGCGTGGGCAGCGGCTGCAGCGGGCTGCCATTGCGGCTTGCGACGACCACGCCGTCTTCCATCGGATTGGGTCCCGGCTGCTCGGCGATCAGCGTCCCGGCGTCACCCATGACGGCGAGCCTGGCACCCCGCGCAGGCGTCGCCGCGAACGACGCGATCATCGTCGCGATGCCGCCTGACGCAAACTCGAGCGTGAACACGAACGCGTCGTCGGTCTCCGCCTTGATGGTTTGGCCTGTCGCCGCATCCGCGAGATCGGGCCGCAGCGTCAGCAGTTTCCCGGTCGCCGCGCTGACGTCGCCGAACCAGTGACGCAACCCGTCGATGTAGTGTGAGCCGAGCGCGCCGAGAATCCCGCCGCCTTCGGCCTCCCGCGCCATCCATGTCGACGGACGCGGCTGTGGCGTCACGTAGCGGTCGAGGAAAAGCTCGATCGTGCAGAGTTGAAACCGCCCGATGTAGCCGTCGTCGAGCAGCGCCTTGATGTACGCGCGCTGCGGCGTGTGGCGGAACTCGTGGCCGATCATCGCGGTCTTGCCGCTGCGCTCCGCGGCGTCGCGCATCGCGGCGGCCTGCGCGGTGTCGAGCGCGAACGGCTTTTCGCACATTACGTGCTTGCCGGCTGCCAGTGCCGCGAGCGTCAGGTCGTGGTGCGCGCCGGGCGGCGTGACGATGCCGACGGCGTCGATGTCGGGACGCCCGATCAATTCGAGAGGATCGGTGTGGATGTCCGGCACGCCGGCGGCGTCGGCGGCCTTCCTCGCCTTGTCGGCGTGGCGGCTGCACAGTGCGACGACATCCCATCCTTCGGACGCGAACGCCGGCACGTATACCTGCGATCCGAAGCCGATGCCGATGATGCCAACCTTGCGTCGCGACGCAGTCATCCGTTTCTCCTCGTTCGTCCGTCGTTCAATTGCGCATCAGCTCGGGGAGCCACAGCGCGAGCTGCGGGAAGAACAGCACGAGCAGCAGCCCGACGATCTGCAGCACCATGAACTGCATCATGCCCGCGTAGATATCCTTGAGCGGCCAGTCCGGCACGACACCCTTCAGAAAATACGCGGATAGTGCGACGGGCGGCGAGAGCCATGCCGTCTGCAGGCACACGGCGACGAGCGTGCAGAACCAGATCAGGTTGATGCCGAGCTTGTTGACGAGCGGCAGCAGGATGGGCACGACGATCAGCACGATCGGGACCCACTCGAGCGGCCAGCCGAGCACGAAGATGATGCCGAGAATCAGCAGCAGCATGACCGTCGGCGAGAACGACAGCGTCAGCAGCGATTCGGCGATCAGGTTCGCGCTGCCGAGGCGAGAAAAGACCGCCCCGAAGTAGTTCGACGCCGCGACCAGCAGCAGGATCATGCACGACACTTCGAGCGTCGAGTAGACGGCTTTGCAGAAGCCGTTCCACGACATCCGGCGGTACAGCAGCGTCAGCAGCAGGACGGCGAAGGATCCGACGGCGCCGGCGTCGGTGGGCGTCGCGATGCCCGCGAGGATGACGCCGAGCGTTGCCAGGATAACGACGACGATCGGCGCGATGCCGAGCAAAAGCTCCTTGACGACGATGCCGAACGACGCCGCACGCTCTTCGACCGGAAGTGCGGGACCCAGCGCCGGATTGAGGTAGCTGCGCACGAGTGCGTAGACGATGTAGAGGCCGGAAAGCAGAAGTCCGGGGATGACGGCAGCGGCGAACAGGTCGGTCGCAGGAACGCCGACGACGGGTCCCATGACGATCAGCATCACCGACGGCGGGATCAGGATGCCGAGCGTCCCTCCCGCGGTGATCACCCCCGCGGACAGGCGGATGTCGTAGCCGCTGCGTTTCATCGCCGGTGCCGCCATGACGCCAAGCAGGGTCACCGACGAGCCGACGATGCCCGTGGCTGCGGCGAAGATCGTCGCCGTGATCAGCACCGCGAGGTAGAGCGAGCCGCGCAGCGACGCGAACAGCAGTTGCACGCCGCGGAAGAGGCGCTCCATCAGTCCCGATTGCTCGAGCAGGTAGCCCATGAACAGGAAGAACGGGACCGACGCGAGCGTGGGGTCGCGCATCACGCCGAAGAACTGCAGCTGCATCAGGTACAGCGACAGGTCACCGAGCGCGACGTAGCCGAAGAACATCGCGACGGAGATCAGCGTGAACGCGATCGGAAAGCCGACGAAGATCGCGCCGAACAGCACGACGAGCGCGACGATGCCCATCCACTCCGGGCTGATCATGCCGGTGTCCTGCGCAGGATCACCTGCACGCTCTTGATCAGCTCGGACACGCCCTGGACGATCAGCAGCGCTGCCGTCAGCGGCATTACGAACTTGAACGGCCACACGATCGGCAGCCACGGGCTCGTGACGATGCGCTCGTTCTGCTGGAACGACTTCCAGAAGTATTCGGCCCCGAGGTCGAGGAACACGACCATCGCCGGCAGGAAGAACAGGACATAGCACGTCGCGTCGACGAGCGCGCGACGTCGTGGCGACCATTCGGCGTAGAACGTGTCGGTCCGGATATGGCCGCCGCGCTGCAGCGTCCATGCCGATCCGAGCATGAAGAACGTGCCGTAGAGCATGTACGTCATGTCGTACGCCCACAGCGTCGGCGCGTCGAAGACGTACCGGGCGATGACTTCGTAGACGAGCGAAGCGACCATCGGCACGATCAGCCATGCGACGGCCCGGCCGACGAAACGCGTGATCGCGTCGAGAATGCGGGTGAGCCGATTCCCGCTACGCGGAGCGTCGGTCATCGCCGGTCTCCGCAGGAGGCGCGCACCGGACGTGCGCCGCCGTCACGCGGCGGCGTACGTTCGATGGGATCGCAGGCGGCGGACGCGGCCGATATCGCGCGCCGCATTACTTCGGCGGTGCCGCGAGCGCGGCATTGCCGAGGTTTGCGTACAGGTCGAGGATCTTGGTCCAGTAGGGGACGACGGTCTTCGCGAACGTGCGCTGCGAATCGAGCACCTGCTTGAAGAAGACGTCCTTCTGCGCGTAGCGGTCGAGGACGACATTGGTGGCCGTGACGAACTGCGGGAAGAAATCCTTCGGCGTGTCGTGGATCTCCACCTTGAACTCATTGCGCAGCCGCACGACCGCCTGCGCGTTCCGGTAGACGTTGTACGTATACGTTTCCATCATAGATGCCATCGCCGCCGTGCGGATGATCTCCTGCAGGTCGGGCGTCAGCTTGTCCCATACGGTCTTGTTGATCAGCACCTCGCCGATGTCGGTCGACTGGTGCAGACCCTGAAGGTAATAGTGTTTCCAGACCGTCTGCAGCCCGAGGTTCATGTCGTCCGCAGGACCGATCCATTCCGCTGCATCGATGACGCCGCGTTGCGCGGCGGTAACGATCTCGCCCCCCGGCAGCGCGACGGCCGACACGCCCATCTCCTTGAAGATCTCGCCGGTGATTCCGGGCGGTGCGCGATATTTCATCTTCTTGAAGTCTTCGGTGCTGGCGATCGGACGCTTGAACCAGCCCAGCGGATCGGGGCCCATCGGCTGCACGAACAGCGGCTCGACGTTGACCTTCAGCACGTCCTTGTACAGCTTCCGGTACAGGTCGTAACCGCCGCCCTCGAAGATCCACGCGACGTGCGATAGCTGGTCGAGACCGACGCCCGCACCGGCCATCGGATTGGAGAAAAGGCCCGCCGCAACGTTCTTGCCCGACCAGTAATGCGTCCACGCGTAGCCGCCTTCGACGACACCCTTGTCGACGGCATCGAGGATTTCGAATGCGCCGACGACGGCGCCGTCCGGCAGCATCTCCATCTTCACGCGGCCGGCGGACATCTTGTCGACGCGCTCGCCCATTCGTTTCAAGAGCTCGAAATAGATGCTGGCGGACGGCACGGCAGTCTGGATGCGGATGCGCGTCGAGGCCTGGGCGAATGCAGACCCGCTCGCCAGCGCCGTCCCCGCAGCACCGGCAGCAACACCCTTCAGCAGCGAACGTCGAAACATGCAGCCTCCCCTTTTCGAAACGGTCGGGTCCGTGCGCGGTTTGCCTGCATGGTCCGGCGTCACGGTCTTGCGTCGCCCGGCTTCGCCGACGCGACGCGCGTGACACGATAGGCGATTTGCGCCGCGCGCGCCATCGTTTCGACGCCACCCGGGCGAACGCTCGTGCTGGACTCAAGCGCTCGGGGCGTCTGGCACTAGCGGCAGCGCGCGCGCCGGCTCACAATCCCAAGGTTCTACTCCCCGGGAAGCGCACGCATGAACACGATGACTGAATCCAGGAACCTGGCCGTGCAAGGCCGCCAGAAGATGACGCCGTCCGAGGCGTTCGTCGAGACGCTGGTCGCGCAAGGCGTCACCGACGTGTTCGGCATTGTCGGCTCGGCGTACATGGATGCGCTCGATCTCTTTCCGCAGGCCGGGATTCGTTTCATCTCGGTGGCGCACGAGCAGGGCGGCGGCCACATGGCAGACGGCTACGCGCGCGTGTCGGGCCGCCACGGCGTCTGCATCGCGCAGAACGGGCCTGGCATCACGAACTTCGTCACGTCGACCGCCGCTGCGTTCTGGGCGCACTCGCCCGTCGTCGTCGTGACGCCGGAAACGGGCTCGATGACCCTCGGCCTCGGCGGGTTCCAGGAGACCGAGCAGCTGCCGATCTTCTCGAAGATCACCAAGTATCAGGCGCACGTCAACAATCGCGCGCGGATGGCCGAGCTCACCGGGCGCGCGTTCGATCGGGCGATGCACGAGATGGGACCGGCGCAGCTCAACATCCCGCGCGATTTCTTCTACGGCGACATCGAATGCGAAATACCCAGGCCGCTTGCGATCGAGCGCGGAGCGGGCGGTGAGACGAGCCTCGACCAGGCCGCCGCGCTGCTCGCGCAGGCGCAGTTCCCGGTAATCTTAGCCGGCGGCGGCATCGTCATGGGCGACACGCAGGCCGATGCGGTTGCGCTCGCGGAACTGTTGCAGGCGCCCGTATGCGCGAGCTACCTGCACAACGACGCGTTCCCGTCGCGACACCCGCTGTGGTGCGGACCGCTCGGTTATCAGGGCTCGAAGGCGGCGATGAAGCTGATCGCACGCGCCGACGTCGTGCTGGCACTCGGCACGCGACTCGGCCCGTTCGGCACGTTGCCGCAGCATGGGCTCGACTACTGGCCGAAGGATGCGAAGATCATCCAGATCGACGCCGATCCGCGAATGCTCGGGTTGGTAAAGCCGATCTCCGTGGGCATCTGCGGCGACGCGGGTGCGGCCGCGCGGGCGCTGGTTGCGCGTCTCAAGGGCAAGTCGCTCGCATGCACCGCGAACCGCGACGCACGTCTTGCGACTCTGCGCGACGAGAAGGGCGCGTGGGAGTCCGAGCTCGACGCATGGACGCACGAGAAGGATCCGTGGTCCGTCGAAGTGAGCGCGCAGTCGTCGCACATGCATCCGCGCCAGATGCTGCGCGAACTCGAGCGTGCGATGCCGGACGCTGCGATGGTATCGACGGACATCGGCAACATCTGCTCGGTGTCGAACAGCTACCTGCGCTTCGAGCGCCCGCGCTCGATGTTCGCCGCGATGAGCTTCGGCAACTGCGGCTACGCGTTTCCGACGATCGTCGGGGCGAAAGTCGCCGCGATGGACCGGCCGGCCATCGCCTACGTCGGTGACGGCGCGTGGGGGATGAGCTTCGGCGAGTTGCAGACGTGTGTCCGCGAAGCCATTCCCGTCACGGCCGTGGTGTTCAACAACGGTCAATGGGGCGCGGAGAAGAAGAACCACGTCGACTTCTACAAGAACCGCTTCATCGGCGTGAACCTCGATCATCAGCCGTCGTGGGCGGCGGTCGCCAAGGCGATGGGCGCCGAAGGCATCCGGATCGAGAGGGTTTCGGACGTAGGACCTGCACTCCGCGAAGCCGCCGCCGCGCAGAAGGACGGCAGGACGACGGTGCTCGAAATGATGGTCACGCGTGAGCTCGGCGATCCGTTCCGTCGGGATGCACTGTCGCTGCCGGTCCGCCACCTCGCCAAGTACAAGGCGACGGCTGCGTGAGAGCACGCAGGGGTGTTCGGTAGAATCGCTGGATGGAGTCCAGGCTGACGGACGAGGCTGACGCACGCGCGGTCGTCGGTGACGTCGTCGCGCGCGCCCGCGCCGCGCAGTCGATCGCCGATCGCTGGACCCAGGCAGAGGCCGACGAAGCTGCCGTGGCGGCGGCCTGGGCCATCGTCGAGCCTGCGCGCAATCGCGCGCTGGCCGAGCTCGCCGTGCGGGACACGGGGCTCGGCAACGTCACCGACAAGATCGCCAAGAACCGGCGCAAGACGATGGGGCTGCTGCGCGATCTGCAGGGTGCGCGGTCGGTCGGCGTCATTGCCGAGGATCCGGACCGCGGTCTCGTCGAGATCGCGCGGCCGGTCGGCGTCGTTGCCGCGATCACGCCGTCGACGAATCCCGCGGCGACACCGGCGAACAACATCATCAACGCGCTGAAGGGCCGCAACGCGATCGTTCTCGCACCGTCGCCGAAAGGCCAATCGACGCTTGCGCTGCTGCTCCGGTTCGTTCACGCGGAGCTCGACCGGATCGCGGCACCGCGCGACCTCGTCTTGCAACTGCCCGCACCGGTCACGCGGGAGAAGACGTTCGAGCTGATGCGGCAGGCCGACCTCGTCGCCGCCACGGGCTCCGCCACGAACGTGCGCGCCGCGTACGCGAGCGGCACGCCGGCGATCGGCGTAGGGGTGGGCAACGTCGCGGTCATCGTCGACGAGACGGCGTACATCGAAGATGCGGCGGCGAAGATCGCACGATCCAAGACGTTCGACAACGCGACGAGCTGTTCGTCCGAGAACAGCGTCATCGCCGTCGAAGCCGTTGCCGATGCGCTGCTCGCGGCGCTCGAGCGCCAGGGCGGGTTCCGCCTGGACCGTACCGAAGCTGCAACGCTGCGGCGCGCGATGTTTCCGGACGGCAAGCTGTCGCAAGCCTATGTCGCCCAGGACGTGGCGACGATCGTCGAACGCGCCGGCCTTTCGCGCGCCGTGCTTCGCAATGCTAGTTTCCTGATCGTCGAGGAGACCGATGTGGGTCGCGACCATCCGTTCTCGGGCGAAAAGCTGTCGCCGGTGCTGGCGTTCTATCGCGAGCCGGATTTCGCGGCCGCGCGCGCCCGTGCAACTGCGCTGCTGCGGCACCAGGGCGCCGGCCATTCGATCGGCCTGCACTCGCGCACGAGTGATCGCGCCACCGCGCTCGGGCTGACACTGCCGGTGGCACGCGTGATCGTCAACCAGGCGCATTGCTTCGCCACGGGCGGCAGCTTCGACAACGCGCTGCCGTTCTCGCTGTCGATGGGTTGCGGCACGTGGG
This sequence comes from uncultured Pseudomonadota bacterium, assembly GCA_963709335.1. Classification (GTDB taxonomy): domain Bacteria; phylum Pseudomonadota; class Gammaproteobacteria; order Burkholderiales; family Casimicrobiaceae; genus VBCG01. Next base: position 313,662 of record CAVPWB010000014.1, on the reverse strand, counting down.
GCGGTAACGGCATTTCGGACAACGTCGGCTATCGTCATTTCCTGAACATCACGCGCGTCGTCCGGCCATTCGCGCCGGAGCGTATCTACGAACCGACCGAAGACGAGCTGTTCGGCCGCTATCGCGCGAAACATGGCGCGTGACGGTGTTGCGCGGCGCTGCCGGCCGTCCGTCACCTGTGGCGTGGGGACGCTGCCCGACACGTTTCGCGCCGTGATCGACGGCCATGCGTCCGCGCAGCCGACCGAGCCGTTCCTGATCGCGCCTGAACCCGGCATTGCGATCGACTACGCGACGCTCCGCGCGAACTGCATCGCGTTCGCCGGCCTGCTGCGCGGGCAAGGCATCTCACCCGGCGCAACGGTGTCGTTCATGCTCGAGAACGGGTTGAGTGCGGCTACCGTGTTCCTCGGCGCGATGTACGGCGGCTTCGTCGTGTCGCCGATCAACCTGCTTGCACAGGACGCGCAGCTCGAGTACACGCTGACGCATTCCGAAGCAAGGCTCGTGTTCGCGACCGCCGCGAACCGCGAGCGGCTCGAAGCGATCCAACGGCGCACGGGTGCGACGTTCGAAATCCGGATCGTCGACGTCGACGGGATCGAAATGCCCGCCGCAACCCCACAACGGCTCGAACTCGTCGGCGCGGGCGATCCGGCGATGCTGATGTACACGTCAGGGACGACCGGCACGCCAAAGGGCGCGCTCCTGTCGCACGCGAACATGCTGGCGGCGGGACGCGCCGTTGCGCGCTCGCTCGAGCTCGACGCGTCCGATCGCGTGCTGTCGTCGCTGCCGCTTTATCACATCAACGGTCAATGCATCGCGACGGTCGCGCCGCTGGTGTCGGGTGGCAGCATCGTCATGCCGCACCGGTTCAGCGTGTCGCAGTGGTGGCCGCTCGTGGCACAGCAGCGGCCGACGTGGCTCAACATGGTGCCGACGATCATCGCGTACCTGCTGAACGGTCCGGCGACGACACCCGAGCAGGCCGCAGCGTGCGCACACGTGCGATTCGGTCGTTCGGCGTCGGCGCCCCTGCCACCCGAGCAGCACCGCGCATTCGAGCAGCGCTTCGGGATTTCCGTCGTCGAAGCAATGGGACTGACCGAGTGCGCGTCGGTCGCGTTCAGCAATCCGCTCGCAATCGGCGCGCGACGTTACGGGTCGCCCGGCACGCCGCTCGGCGTCGAGGCGCGCGTCGTCGACCCTTCGGGATGCGAGCTGGCCGCCGGCGAGCGCGGTGAGATCGAGATTCGCGGCAGCAACGTGATGCTTGGCTACTTCAAGTCGCCGCAGGCGACTGCGGCGGCACTTCGCGACGGTGGATGGCTCGCAACCGGCGACCTCGGCTATCGCGACGCGGACGGCTTTTACTTCATCACCGGACGCCTGAAGGAGCTGATCATCAAGGGCGGCGAGAACATCGCGCCGCGCGAGATCGACGAGGCCCTGCTCGCGCATCCCGCCGTGCTCGAAGCCGCCGCCGTCGGCGTTCCGGACAAGGCGTACGGCCAGGAGATCCTCGCGTGCGTCGTCGTCAAGCCTGGCATGTCATGCAGCGAGGACGACCTGCGCGCGCATTGCCTGCGCACGCTCGGCCGCTACAAGTCGCCGCGCTATTTGCGGCTCGTCGACCACCTGCCGAAAGGGCCGTCGGGCAAGGTGCAGCGCCTGCGACTCGTCGACCTGTGACGCACGCCCGTTCCGATGCCGATTCCCGCTGAGGACCGTCCGCTGCCGCAGTCGCCGGCAACGACTCGGCGCGTCGAGTACAGCACGTGCTACATGTGCGCGTGCCGCTGCGGCATCCAGGTGACGCTCGAGGACGACGAGTTGCGCTTCATCCAGGGCACGCGCGACCATCCGGTGAACCAGGGCGTGCTGTGCGCGAAGGGCTCGGCCGGCATCATGAAGCAGCGCTCGCCGGCGAAGCTGCGCAAGCCGTTGCGGCGCAAGCCCGGCGCCTTGCGCGGTCGCAACGAGTTCGACGAAATCGAATGGGACGAGGCGCTGGCAATCGTCGAAGCGCGGCTGCGCGCGATTCGCACCACCGATCCGCGCAAGCTCGCGTTCTTCACGGGACGCGACCAGATGCAGGCGCTGACCGGCTTGTGGGCACAGCAGTTCGGCACGCCGAACTGGGCCGCGCACGGCGGCTTCTGCTCGGTGAACATGGCAGCGGCCGGGTTGTACTCGATCGGCTTCTCGTTCTGGGAATTCGGGGCGCCGGACTGGGACCGCGCGAAGTACTTCGTGCTGTGGGGTGTGGCCGAGGACCATTCGTCGAACCCAATCAAGATCGGCCTCGACAAGCTGAAGCGCAACCGGGCGAAGTTCGTCTCGATCAATCCGATTCGCACCGGGTATTCGGCGATTGCCGACGAGTGGCTGCCGATTCGCCCCGGCACCGACGGATTGCTCGCGCTTGCAATCGTCCACGTGCTGCTGCGCGACGGCACGATCGACTACGAGTTCCTGGCGCGCTACACGAACGCGCCCTGGCTCGTCGTCGACGCACCGGGAACGAGCGAGCATGGCCTCTTCGCGCGTGACCGCGATGGTCGCCCGCTGGTGTTCGACGATGCGCTCGGAAGCGTGACGTCGGACGTCGGCATTGCGACGGTCCCCGCGCTGTTCAAGACGCTGACGCTCGACGACGGCCGGCATGTGGCCACGGTGATGACGCACGTGGCCGGACGTTACGTCGGCGACGATTACGCGCCGGCCGCGGTCGCCGAGCGCTGCGGCATTGCCGCCGACACGATCGAGCGCCTCGCGCGCGAAATGGCTCACGTCGCGTTCGAGGAGGCGATCGAGCTGCCGATCGCATGGACCGACGTTTGGGGTCGCCATCACGACAAGGTCGTCGGGCGGCCGGTGGCGATGTACGCGATGCGCGGGATCTCCGCGCATTCGAACGGGTTCCAGACGTGCCGCGCGCTGCATCTGTTGCAGATGCTGCTCGGCGCGCTCGACGGCCCCGGCAATTTCAGGGCGCGTGCGCCGTATCCGAAGCCCATCCCGCCGCACCAGTTGCCGGCGACCGCCTGCGCTCCCGGCAAGCCGCTGACACGGGCACCGCTCGGCTTCCCGATGAGCCCCGACGATCTCGCGATCGACGAGCACGGCGTCCCGCTGCGGATCGACAAGGCGTACTCGTGGGAATCGCCCATCGCCGCCCACGGGCTGATGCACATGGTGATCGCGAACGCGGTGGCCGGCGATCCGTATCCGATCGACATGCTGCTGCTGTTCATGGCGAACATGGCGTGGAACTCGGCGATGAACACGGGTGTTACACGCGACCTCCTGTGCGCACAAAACGAGGACGGCTCGTACAAGATCCCGTTCGTCGTCGTCTGCGACGCGTTCGCGTCGGAGACCGTTGCGTTCGCCGATCTCGTGTTGCCGGATACGACCTATCTCGAACGCTACGACGCGATCTCGCTGCTCGACCGCCCGATCTCCGAGCCCGATGCGCCCGCCGACGCCATCCGTCATCCGATCGTGCCACTGGACCGCGATGTCCGCCCGTGGCAGGACGTGCTGATCGAGCTCGCGTCGCGACTGGAGTTTCCGGCGTTCACGCGCGACGACGGCCGGCGCAAATTCGTCGATTACCGCGATTTCATCATCCGCTTCGAGCGTGCGCCCGGCATCGGTTTCCTCGGCGGCTGGCGCGGCGAGCGGGGTGATGAACCGCTGGTGGGCGCACCCAATCCCCGGCAATGGGAAGCGTACGAAAAGCACCACGCGTTCTTCGCCTACCACCTGCCGGATCAATTGAAGTGGCATCGCTATGCCAATCGCGAGTACCTCGAATTCGCGCAGGACGTCGGCTTCATCGGTGCGGCCGAGCCGATCGTCATGCAACTGTGGTCGGAGCCGCTGCAGAAATTCCGGCTGGCGGGGCAGGGCGTGTACGCCGGCCGGCAGCCGACGGACGCCAGGGATCGCGAACGACTGGCGACGTATTTCGACCCGTTGCCGTTCTGGTATCCGTCGCTCGAAGGCTGCGAGACCGATTGCGCGAAGTATCCGCTGACGGCGCTGACGCAACGGCCGATGATGATGTACCACTCGTGGGATGCGCAGAACGCGTGGTTGCGGCAAATCATCGCGGACAACGCGCTCTACGTGAACGTGCGCACGGCGCATGAATGCGGCCTGGCCGACGGCGATTGGGCGTGGGTCGAGTCCACCCATGGCAAGTTGCGTTGCCGCATCCGCACGATGGAAGGCGTCGAGCCCGGTACCGTCTGGACGTGGAACGCGATCGGCAAGCAGGGCGGCGCGTGGGGTCTCGCGGCCGACGCGCCCGAGGCGACGACGGGCTTTCTGCTGAATCACCTGATCTGCGAGCATTTGCCGAAGCGCGGCGACGACGGTCGCCGCATCACCAACTCCGATCCGATCACCGGGCAGGCCGCATGGTTCGACGTGCGCGTGCGCCTGACGAAGTGCGAAAGCGGCGAGCATGGAACGGCGCCCTGCGCGCCGCCGCTCGCCGACGCGGCCGGCGTCGCGCGTCCCGCCGTGATCCGCTGGCCCGAATGACGGCGGCCAACCCGAACATGAAGCTCGGTCTGGTGATCGATCTCGACACGTGCGTGGGCTGCCACGCGTGCGCCACGGCGTGCAAGGAATGGAACGGCGCATCGGCGATTAGCGGCCCGCTCGCCGATTACGACCCCTACGGCGCAGAGCCCTCCGGCGTCTGGTTCAACCGCGTCCGGCACTACGAGGTAGGTGCGCATCCGGACTCGAAGACGATCAACTTCCCGATGTCGTGCCTGCATTGCGAGGAAGCCGCCTGCGTCAGCGTGTGTCCCACCGGCGCGTCGTACAAGCGCAGCGACGGCATCGTGCTCGTCGACCAGGACAAATGCATGGGCTGCAACCTCTGTGCGTGGGCGTGCCCCTACGGCGCGCGCGAGCTCGATCAATGCTCGGGCACGATGAAAAAGTGCACGCTTTGCGTCGATCGCATCTACGACGAGCGGTTGCCCGAAGACGAGCGACAGCCCGCGTGCGTCCTCGCGTGTCCAACGCATGCACGGCATTTCGGCGATTTTGCCGATCCCGACTCGAACGTGTCGACGATGGTGCGCGAGCGCGGCGGATTCAGCCTGCTGTCGGAACTTGGTTACGTGCCCGTCAACCAGTATTTGCCGCCGCGCGACGTGCCCGCCGTTGCCATCTCGACCCCGCCCACCGCGCCATCGGGCGAAGACGCGAGCGCGAGCGCGCTGTCGCGGCTGATCGCGCGAGCGCGTGCCGTGCTCGCGAGGTGACGCAGCCGGTGAGTGCGCGCGCGGTTCAGTGCCCCTCGCCTGATAAGGGGCCGGTCGAGCATCCATGAAGCCGGCGCTGTCCGTCATTCTGTTCTCTGTGCTGTCGGGCGCCGGGCTTGGCGCGCTGGCGCTGATGGCGCTCGCGGACCTGGCGTGGCGCGCAGGCGTAATCGAGGCCCCGTGGTCGCCGGTACTCACGTCGGCGGCGGCGATCGCACTGGTGCTGGTCATCGCCGGGCTCTGCGCATCGACGCTGCATCTCGCCAATCCGCGCAACGCGTGGCGCTCGCTCGCGCGCTGGCGCTCGTCGTGGTTGTCGCGCGAGGCGCTGGCGGCGCTCGCGTTCATTCCCGTGGCCGGCGCGTACGTCGCGTTACATGCATCCGGTTCGCCGTCGTGGACGCAGGCATTGGCCGGCGCAACGGTGCTGCTCGCGTGGGCGATGCTCTATTGCACGGCAATGATCTATGCGAGCCTCAAGCCCGTGCGGCAGTGGCATACGGCGCGCGTGCCGGTGGCGTTCTTCCTGCTTGGCCACGCATCGGGTGCGCTGCTGATCGCGTGTGCAATCGCGACGGAGCGTACGGCGACCACCGGCTGGATGGTTGCCGCGGTACTGCTTTTCGTGCTCGCGCTCATCGCGAAGATCGAGTACTGGCGCTTCGTCGGTGTTCGCGGAATCACGCTCGAGACTGCGATCGGCGTACCACACGGCGTTGCACCGCCACGTCGCGAACACGCACGGCCGCGATCGGTGGCCGCGCGGCTGCTCGACGTGGGCCACTCGAAGGGAACGTTCCTGACCGACGAATTCGTCAACACGCAATCGCACTCGACGCTGCGCGCAATGCGCGCCGCGGCGCTGATCGCGGGCTTCGGGATTCCGCTGCTGTGGCTGGCGGCGTCATTCGGCATTCCGTTGCCCGGCCTCGGCGACGGGCGGCCGGATTGGCGCGTCGGCGCCATGGTCTGGCTCGCATGCATGCTCGGGCTCACCGCCGAGCGGTGGCTGTTCTTCGCCGAGGCACGCCACACGGTCCGCCTTTATCATGGCGATCGAACGACATGAGCGAGAACCGCGATTCCACGCTTCCGGTGCGCATCTGGCGCGGGGACGCGAACGGGCGCTTCGAGCGCTACGACGTGCCGCGGCATCCATCGCAAACGGTCCTCGACGTCGTGTCGCACGTCCAGCAGCATGTCGATCCGACGCTCGCGTATCGGTTCGCGTGTCGCGTCGGCATGTGCGGCTCGTGCGCGATGACCGTCAATGGCAAGGCGCGCTGGACGTGCCGCACGCACGTCGACGCCGTGGCCACGGGCGCGATGCTCGAGGTGGCGCCGCTCAACAACCTGCCGATCGTCCGCGACCTCGTCGTCGACATGGCGCCATTCTTCGACAAATGGGCGGCGGCGAAAGGTGCGTTCACGCCGACCGCCACGCGGCACGACGACTTCGCGCAAGTCGAGCCCGCCTCGCAACAGCGTCGTGCGATCGACGCGACGATCGAATGCATCGGCTGTGCCGTCTGCTACGCGTCGTGCGATGTGGTCGCATGGAAGCCCGCGTATCTGGGACCGGCGGCGCTGAATCGGGCATGGACGCTCGTCAACGATGTCCGTGACGGCGCTGGCGCTGAGCGACTGCGTGCCGTGAGCGACGATGCGGGATGCCAGGCGTGTCACACGCATCAGTCGTGCACGGAACGCTGTCCCAAGCATCTGACGCCGACGGCGGCGATTGCCGGATTGAAGCGACGCGTTGCGCTGGCTGCGATCAAGGGGCAGTTGTGAGCGATACCGGCGCGTGGGGCTCACCTGCCGCGACCGGCAATCCGGCGACCACCGCGCGCGCCGCGGCTTGGCGCTTCCTGTTGCAGCGGGCAAGCGCCGCGGTGCTCGCGCTGTGCGTCGTCGTGCACCTGGTGACGATGGTCTATGCAGTGCGGCACGGCCTGTCGTCGGAGGCGATCGTCGCGCGAATGAACGCCAATCCGGCATGGCCGGCGTTTTATGGGCTGTTCGTCGTTGCGGCAGCGATTCATGCGCCGCTCGGCCTTCGCACGGTCGTCGACGAGTGGCTCGGACTGCACGGAGGGGTTGTCGACGCCGCGCTCGGCCTCTTCGCGCTGCTGCTGCTCGGCAGCGGCCTTTACGCCGTGCACGCGCTGACCGGATGATGGACCGTCGCGCTCCGGCATTGGCGACCGCGCGCGCAGGACGTGCGATGCGCCGCAACGATGCGCGAGCGCGCTCGCACCCGGCCTATTGGGCGTTTCTCACCCACCGGTTGTCGGGTATCGCGCTGGCGCTGTTCCTGCCCATCCACTTCCTCGTCCTCGCGCAGGCGCTGGCTCATCCGGCGTCACTGGATGCGTTTCTCGACTGGACGCGCCAGCCCGCCGTCAAGCTCGCCGAGACGCTGCTCGTGCTGGCGCTCGCCGCGCATCTTGGTGGGGGCGTACGATTGCTGTTCATCGAGTTCGCGGGCTGGCGCGCCGAGTGGCAGAAGACTGCGCTCGCACTGGTCGCGGCCGGCGCGCTCGCTGTTGCGTTGCTGTTCGCACTCGCTGCCTGATCGAAAACTTTGCACCGATGACGCTACGAATCGATCCCGCCCGTGTCGAAGAGGCTGCGAAAGAGCTGTATATCCGCGCGCTCAAGATGCTGCCGCCGGATGTCAAGCGCGGCTTCGACGCGCTGGTCGCGCGCGAGACCGACACCACGGCGAAGTCCGTTCTCGGCGTCATGGTACGCAACATCGCCGTCGCGGAGCAGACGGACAACCTGCTGTGCCAGGACACGGGCATTCCAATCTACAACGTCACCATCGGCCGCGCTGTGGTCGTCGACGGCGTGGCGCTCAAGGCTGCGATCCGGAAGGGTTGCGAGCGCGCGACTCGCGACTATCCGTTGCGCTCGTCGGTCGTGCATCCGTTGACGCGCCGCAACGAGCACACGTCGTGCGGCGAAGGCATCCCGGTCATTCACGTCGATTTCTCGGACGCGTTCGACGGTCTGCGGATCGAGATGATTCCGAAGGGCTCGGGATCGGAGAACAATTCCTGGCTGCGGATGGCCGTTCCCGCGGACGGCATCGACGCGATCAAGCGCTTCGTCGTCGACTGCGTTCTCGACGCGGGCGGGAAGACGTGCCCGCCGACGATCGTCGGTGTCGGCATCGGCGGCACGTCCGACCTATGCGTCCATCTTGCGAAACGCGCGGCCACGCGCCCACTGGGCACCCGCTGTGCCGATGCCGACGCTGCTGCGCTCGAGACGGAGCTCACGAAGGCAGTGAACATGCTCGGCGTGGGCCCGCAAGGGCTCGGCGGCGACGCAACGGCGTTCGCCGTGCATGTCGAGCTCGCCGCGACGCACATCACGATGAATCCCGTCGCCGTCAACATGCAATGCCATTCGGCGAGGCGCGCGAGTGCGCACTTCAGCGAAACCGGCATCGCTTACGGTTACTGACGACGCGCAGATGTTCCTCGGTCATTTCGGGTTGGCGCTCGCAGCGAAACGGGTGATACCGGGCGCGTCGCTCGGCACGACGGTCATGGCGGCACAATGGGCCGACGGCGTCTGGCCGCTGTTCGTGCTGCTCGGCCTCGAGCATGCGGAAATTCGGCCCGGCATCACCGTGGTGACGCCGCTCGACTTCGTGTCGTATCCGTTCTCGCACAGCCTCGTAGCGGATTTCGGCTGGGCGGTGTTGTTCGCGCTGGCGTATGGCACGCTGCGCAAGGACTGGCGCACCGCGCTGTGGCTCGGCGTGCTCGTGATGTCGCACTGGATGCTGGATGTCGTCGCGCATCGACCGGACATGCCGACGTGGCCGGGTGGACCCAAGCTCGGTGCGGGACTCTGGAACTCGCTGCCGGCGACGCTGGTCGCGGAATTCGCGCTGTTCGGCGCCGGCCTGTGGCTCTACCTCCGCGCGACCCGGGCGCGCGACCGCCTGGGCAGCGTGCTGCCGTGGGCGTTCGCGGCAACGCTCGTGATCATTTATCTCGCGGCGGTCTTCGGTCCACCGCCGCCGAGCGAGCGGGTACTGGCGATGTCGGGCCTCGCGGGTTGGCTGTTCGTCGCGTGGGGCTACTGGATCGACCGGCATCGCTCGACGATCGTCGCGGAACCCGCCGATGCAGCGCGTGCGCTCGCCGCGCGCAGCGGCTGACGGCTTCCCCGATGCACTACGACCTTGCCACGCCGGTGACCGACGACACGGTTCGCCAACTGCGGATCAATGACACTGTCACGCTGCAAAACCTGCTCTTCGGCATCCGCGATGCGACGCAGATCGCGCTGTTCGACCGCGGCCGCACGACGAGGATGGACCTCGCCGGTCATGCGGTGATTCACACGGCGCCCAATGTCAGGAAAGTCGAGCCGACGACCGAAAACCCCGCCGGTTATGCGCCGCTGTGCATTGGCACGACGACGTCGATGCGCATGGAGCGCTTCACGCGGCCATTGATGCAGTGTCTCGGCGTACGGATCATCATCGGCAAGGGCGGCCTGGGTCCTGCGTCGCTCGCGGCCTTTGCCGAGCTTGGCGGCGTCTACCTCGCGATCATCGGTGGCACCGCCGCGCTCGAAACGACGTGGATCGAGGCGATCGAAGACGTCGATCTCGACGATCTGAATCCCGAGAGCCTGTGGCAGTTTCGTGTGCGCGACTTCGGGCCGCTGCTCGTGGCGATGGACAGCCACGGTGCGAGCCTCTACGACGCCGTCGATCGCGCGGCTCGCGACCGCCGTGCAGCCGCCCTCGCCGCGCTGAACGTCGGGCGTTGATGGACATCGCACGGCGGACCACCGACGTCCTGATTCTCGGCGCCGGCGGCGCGGGACTCTTCGCGGCGCTGCACGCGCACGATGTCGACCCGTCGCTCGACATCACGATCGCCGTCAAGGGACTGCTCGGCAAGTGCGGGTGCACGCGAATGGTCCAGGGCGGCTACAACGTCGCGCTCGCGCCCGGCGATTCGGTCGAGCGCCACTTCATGGACACGATCGAAGGCGGCAAGTGGCTGCCCAACCAGGATCTTGCGTGGGCGCTGTGCAGCGGCGCCGTGGAGCGGATTCGCGAGCTGGAAAATGAGCTCGGCTGCTTCTTCGATCGCAATCCGGACGGTACGGTCCACCAGAAGGCATTCGCCGGGCAGACGTTCGATCGAACCGTCCACAAGGGCGACCTGACCGGCATCGAGATCATCAGCCGGCTCGCCGAGCAGGTCTGGGCGCGCAGGATCCGGCGGCTCGAGGAGCATCGCGCGGTTGACTTCATCGCCGCGCGCGATGGCGCACTCGCCGGTGTCGCGATGATCGACGTGCGCACCGGCGCACCGCTGTTCGTGCAGGCACGGTGCGTGTTGCTCGCCACGGGCGGCGGCCCGACGATGTACCGGTTCCACACGCCGTCGGGCGACAAGAGCTGCGATGGTCTCGCGATGGCGCTTCGCGCCGGGCTGCCGTTGCGCGACATGGAAATGGTGCAGTTTCATCCGACCGGCTTGCTCGCCGGCTCGCACACGCGGATGACTGGCACGGTACTGGAAGAAGGACTGCGCGGCGCAGGCGGTCATCTCGAGGACGGCAACGGTGCGCGCTTCATGCATCGCTACGATCCGCGCGACGAGCGTGCGACGCGCGACATCGTCTCGCGCGCCATCTTTGCGGAGATGCGCGCAGGACGAACGACGCCGAACGGCGGCGTGTGGCTCAGCATGGCGCACCTGGGTCCCGACAACGTCCGCCGCCAGTTCAAGGGAATGGTCGAACGCTGCGCCGACTGCGGGTTCGACCTCGCCGCCGGCAAGGTCGAAGTCGTGCCCACTGCGCACTACATGATGGGGGGCGTGGAGTTTGCCGTCGATTGCACGACCGAACGCGAAAACCTGTTCGTCGCCGGCGAGGATTCCGGCGGTGTGCACGGCGCAAACCGTCTCGGCGGCAACGGTGTGGCCAATTCGACTGTGTTCGGCGGCATCGCCGGCGAAACCATGGCGCAAGCGCTGCGCCGTCCTGCGCCGCAGCGCGAGCCCGATCCCGACGCGCTGGCAGCGAGCATCGCCCGCGCGCAACGGCCATTCGACACGCGCGCGGCTGGTGCGGCGAAGCCCGGTGAGCTCGAGGCGCTGCGCGAGCGGCTGTTCGCAACGATGTGGGACGACGCGGGCATCGTTCGCGATGCGCCCGGCCTCACGCGCGCGGCGGGCGCCTTGACGGTACTGGCGGGCGAACTCGACGGCTACCGGATGCCGGCCGCGGCGCGTGATCCTGCCTTCAACGTGACGTGGCACGACTGGCTGAATCTCACCAACCTGGTCGACGTGTCAAAGGTGATCGTCCATGCCGCCCTGGCGCGCGAGAATTCGCGCGGCGCGCATTTCCGCGCGGACTTTCCGGACGGAGGCGACCTCGACACGTCGTCGTATACGCGCGTGCGCCAATCCAGCAACGGCACGCTCGACGTGCAGGCGGTGCCGGTGCAATTCACGCGCGTGCGGCCGGGCAACTCGCTCGTCTGACGCGCGATCGCACGGATCGCAACGACGCGATCAGCCTTCGGCGCGCATCGCGGTGAACGCCTCGAGCAGTTCCGGCTCGTCCCACGGCACATCGACGACGTGATCGCGCAGGTAGCGGCTGTCGGGGTCGCGCAGCCATTCCTCCGGAAACCACACGAGGAGGCCCTCTTCCCCTTCATCGAAGTCGCTGCGCGTCGGCGACTTTGCGCCGGTCAGCGCCGCCTGCAACGCTGCCCAATGATCGACGTTGCGCAGGCTGCCCCGATGGCTTCCCGGGGTGATCCGCCGATTGATCTCCAGCACGAGCGGCCGGCCGGTGCCTGTCGGCACGATGAACTCGACGAAAAAATGGCCACTGATGCCGAAGCCGGCTGCGAGCGATTCCGCGATCGAGCGCAATTGCGGCGAGCGGAAGTGGCGGGTGACCGTCGGAGGTCCTGTCGGATGCGGATGTGCGACGACTTTCTCGCTCGCATAGCCCGCAACGAGGCGACCTTGCCAGGCGGTGGACAGGTAGTAGTTGATGTTGCCGGGAACGTGCGCCTGCACGAGAAGCGAGGACGGGACATTGCCGAGGTCCAACGGCTGAGGCTCGAGAAACGCGTGGAAGGCACGCGCGACATCCGCCGCGTCGGCGCAGATCGCGACGCCGGCGCCACCGAATCCGTGCGCGCGCTTGACGACGATCGGATAGCCGTGCGCCCGGCCGAAGGAATCCGCGGCTGCCGGGTTGTCGACGATCGAAAACGGCGGCACAGCGACACCCATCGCCGTCGCCGCCGCCGGCAATCGCGTCTTGTCGACGCTCGTCTCGTACTGCGAGGAATCGCCGAGCGAGTATTCGATCAGCGACGACAACCGCGCGGCGAGCGCAGGTTGCATGTCGCGCGGCGGCGAGCGACGCAGGTTCGCCAGCAGCCGGAAGGCCATGTCGTCGCAGGGCAGGACGATCCGCGGCTGCGTGGCCGCGACGATCTCGGCGAACGCGGCGACCCATTGCGCGACCGTCGCATTCTCGGGCAGGTATCCGACGCGCGAGACGAAGCGGCTCCGCTCGGCGAGCGAATTCGGCGGCGTCAGCAACGAAACGGTGAATCCGGCGTGGGCGAGTGCGGCGGGGATGCGCGCGGTTCCGATCCAGCGCGTGGCGGTCGAGACGAGGAGAACCGGGGTGTTCGTCATCTTGTCATCATAGTGTCATCTTCGGTCTTCACCATCGCCGCATCGAACATGAGAATGGACAAGACGACGATGCGATTGACGATGGCCGTACTGACGGGCGCGCTCGTGCTGCTCCCGACCATGCCCGTACACGCTGCCGACATCACCGGCGCCGGCGCGACGTTTCCGTACCCGGTTTACGCGAAATGGGCCGATGCCTACAAGACGAAGACCGGGATCGGCATGAACTATCAGTCGATCGGCTCCGGCGGTGGTATCGCGCAGATCAAGGCGAAGACCGTCGATTTCGGCGCGTCCGACATGCCGCTCAAGAATGAAGAACTGCAAAGCGCCGGCCTGATGCAGTTTCCGGCGATTGTCGGGGGCGTGGTGCCGATCATGAACCTGGCAGGCGTAGCACCCGGCGCGCTCAAGCTGACCGGGCCCGTGCTCGCGGACATCTACCTCGGCAAGATCAAGCAGTGGAGCGACAAGGCCATCGTGGCGCTCAACGCGGGCTTGAAACTTCCCGACGATCCGATTGCCGTCGTACGCCGGTCGGACGGATCCGGCACGACGTTCATCTGGACGGATTATCTGTCGAAGGCGAGCGACGAATGGAAGACCAAGGTTGGCAGCGCCACCGCGGTCTCGTGGCCGGAGGGTGTGGGTGGAAAGGGCAATGAAGGCGTCGCCGCCTACGTGCAGCGGATCAAGGGGTCGATCGGTTACGTCGAGTACGCGTACGCGAAACGCAACGGCATGACCTACGCTTCGGTGCAGAACAAGGACGGCCAGTTCGTGCAACCCGATGACACGACGTTCCAGGCCGCAGCGGCAAATGCGGACTGGAGCCGCGCGCCCGGCTTCTACCAGATCCTCACCGACCAGCCAGGCAAGAACGCGTGGCCCATCACGGGCGCAAGCTTCATCCTGATGCACGTGAAGCAGGATAAGCCGCAGAACGCAGCCGAGGTGCTGAAGTTCTTCGACTGGTCGTTCCACAATGGGCAGAAGCTCGCCGCGGATCTCGATTACGTTCCGCTGCCCGATGCCGTCACCAAAGTGGTTGCGGATGCCTGGAAGACGCAGCTCAAGGACGGATCCGGCAAGCCAATCTGGCCGGGCTCGCACTGACGCCTGCGACCCGCCAACACAGCGCGCGCGACGGGGTCGTGCGCGTTTTGTCGCGCGGTGAGCTCGAGCGCGGGACGCTATGATGCTGGCCTCCGAGGCTCCCGCGGTGCCCATGTCAACGACCTTCCGCGCAGCGGCGAACGTCGCCGATCGCCAGCCGGTGCACCGCGCGTCGGCCGCGCTCTGGCAGGACGCGCTGTTCAGGCAGGTGACGCGCCTGTTCGCGGCGCTGGTGCTCGGGCTGCTGCTCTCGATCATCGTTGCGCTCGGCTATGCGGCGCTGCCGGCACTGCAGAAGTTCGGGCCGGCGTTTTTTGTCACGAACGTATGGAATCCGGTCACGGGCCAGTTCGGTGCGCTGGCACCCATCTACGGCACCGTGGCGACATCCCTCATCGCGCTCGTCATCGGCGTTCCGGTGAGCTTCGGCATTGCGCTGTTCCTGACCGAGATGTGCCCGGTCGCGCTGAAGCGTCCGCTTGGCACCGCCGTGGAACTCCTGGCGGCAATCCCGTCGATCATCTACGGGATGTGGGGCCTGTTCGTTTTCGCGCCGTTCTTCGCCGATCACGTGCAGCCGCTCATCCAGCGCGTGCTCGGCGACGTCTGGATCATCGGGCCGTTGTTCCAGGGCGCGCCGACGGGTCTGGGCGTGCTGACCGCAGGTGTCATTCTCGCGGTGATGGTGATTCCGTTCATCGCGTCGGTGATGCGCGATGTATTCGAGATCGTGCCGCCGGTGCTGAAGGAGTCGGCCTACGGCCTCGGTTGCACGACGTGGGAAGTCGTGCGCAACATCGTGCTGCCGTACACGAGGATCGGCGTCATCGGCGGCATCATGCTCGGCCTCGGCCGCGCGCTCGGCGAGACCATGGCGGTGACGTTCGTCATCGGCAACGCCTACCGGATACGCGCGTCGCTGTTCGAGCCGGGCAACTCGATCGCGTCGGCGCTCGCGAACGAGTTCAACGAAGCGGCCGATCCCGTCCATCGCGGATCGCTGATCGCGCTCGGGCTTGTGTTGTTCGTGCTGACGCTGATCGTGCTCGCCGCGTCGCGGATGCTCATCGCCCGGCTGACGCGCGGCGAGGGCTCGCAGACATGAACGAGGCTCGATCACCGGCGATACCGGACCGCGCGACCGTGCAGATGAGCGGGCGCTATCGGCGGCGACTGCTGGTCAACCGATTCAACCTCGCGATGTCGCTCGCGACAATGGCCGTGGGCATGCTGTTCCTGCTGTGGATCCTCGCGACGCTGTTCAGCAACGGATTCGCCGCGCTGTCGCCGACGCTGTTCACGCAGATGACGCCGCCGCCCGGTTCGGCCGGCGGTTTGCTGAACGCAATCTACGGCAGCGCGCTGATCGTGCTGACGGCGACGCTCGTCAGCACGCCGATCGGCATCCTGGCCGGCATCTACCTCGCCGAGTACGGCCGTAACGGCGCGTTCGCCGAAGCGACGCGATTCGTGAACGACATCCTGCTGTCCGCGCCGTCGATCGTGCTCGGATTGTTCGTCTACACCGTCTACGTGCTGCAGGTCGGGCACTTTTCGGGCTGGTCCGGATCGGTGGCGCTGGCGCTCATCGCCATTCCGGTGGTGGTGCGGACGACGGAGAACATGCTGCGGCTCGTGCCGAGCAGCCTGCGCGAGGCGGCGGTGGCGCTCGGCGCGCCGATGTGGAAGGTCATCCTGATGGTGACGCTCAAGGCCGTGCGCGGCGGCGTGATCACCGGCGTGTTGCTTGCCGTCGCGCGGATGTCCGGCGAAACCGCGCCGCTATTGTTCACCGCGCTCAACAATCAATTCTGGAGCACCGACATGAACGCACCGATGGCGAACCTGCCCGTCGTGATATTCCAGTTCGCGATGAGCCCGTTCGACGACTGGAAGACGCTGGCATGGGCGGGCGCACTGCTGATCACGCTGACCGTGCTCGTGCTCAACATCCTGGCGCGGACGGTGTTTCGGCAGGCCGAGGTACGCTGATGACGATGGAAGCGACGCTGACATCGGTCGACCGCCGCGGCAGCGCGGCACGCGAACCCGCGCATGCCGTGCCGCCGAAGATGTCGATCCGCAACCTCGACTTCTTCTACGGCGAGTCGCAGGCACTGAAGTCCGTCAATTTCGACATCGCCGAGCGTGAGGTCACGGCGTTCATCGGGCCCTCGGGCTGCGGCAAGTCGACGCTGCTGCGCACGCTGAACCGGATGTATTCGCTGTATCCGCGGCAGCGCGCGACCGGCGAGATCCGCTTCAACGGCCGCAATATTCTCGACGCGGCGACGGACCTCAACCTGCTGCGTGCGAAAGTCGGCATGGTGTTCCAGAAACCCACGCCGTTCCCGATGTCGATCTATGACAACATCGCGTTCGGCGTGCGCCTCTACGAACGGCTGTCCGCGCGCCAGATGGACGAGCGCGTCGAATGGGCACTGACGAAAGCCGCGATGTGGAACGAAGCGAAGGACAAGCTGCGACAATCCGGCATGGCGCTGTCCGGGGGCCAGCAGCAGCGACTGTGCATCGCCCGTGCCGTGTCGGTGCGGCCCGAGGTGCTGCTGCTCGACGAGCCGACGTCGGCGCTCGACCCGATATCCACGGCGCGCATCGAGGAGCTGATCTCGGAGCTCAAGGCGGACTACACGATCGCGATCGTCACGCACAATATGCAACAGGCGGCGCGCGTCTCCGACAAGACGGCGTACATGTACCTCGGCGAGCTGATGGAATTCGGCGCTACCGACCAGATCTTCCTCAAGCCGGTGCGCAAGGAAACCGAGGACTACATCACTGGCCGGTTCGGCTGATATGAAAAGCTACTGCGCAGCCCGACGACTTGCTGGCGCGTCCGCTCCCGACGGCTTTCACAATCTCATCAAGGCAGCGGCGAAATGAGCGACCACACGAACAAGCAGTTCGACGCTGAGATGGAGGCGATCCGCTCCGGTGTGCTGTCGATGGGCGGCATCGTCGAGCAGCAGGTGACGCGCGCGATCGACGCGCTGGAAAAGGACGACGATGCGCGGCGCACCGACGCGGTCGGCGCCGACGAAGCGGCGATCAACCAGTTGCAGATCACGATCGACCAGCAGTGCGCGCAGATCATCGCGAAGCGCCAGCCGACGGCCGTCGACTTGCGGATGGTGCTGACGGTGAGCAAGATCGTCAACGACCTCGAACGGATCGGCGACGAGGTCAAAAAGATCGCCTACAAGGCCGCGCAGACGCGTGGCAGCGACCGGCTGGCGCGCGTGCGGTACTTCGACACGGCGAAGGCACTCGACCACGCGATGACGATGCTGCGCCTAGCACTCGACGCGTTCGCGCGGCTCGACGTCGTCGCCGCGGCCGAGGTCATCGACCGCGATGCCGACATCGACGCCGCGTTCGCCTCGATCCTGCGCCAGCTGATCAGCTACATGATGGAAGACCCGCGCACGATCACGCCGGCGCTCGAGATCGTGTTCATTGCGAAGTCCATCGAGCGTGTCGGCGACCATGCGAAGAACATCGCGGAGGCCGTCGTCCAGGTCGTAAAGGGCAAGGACGTCCGTCACGCGTCGGCGGACGAGATCCGCGCCGAGGTCGCGGAGCGGTGATGCCGACCATTCTCGTCGTCGAGGACGAGCCGGCGATCATGGAGCTGTTGCGCGTCAATCTCGTCGATGCCGGTTACGACGTGGCCGAGGCTGTCGACGCCGAAGCGGCTCAGCAGGTGCTGCGCGAACGGCTGCCGGACCTGCTGCTGCTCGATTGGATGCTTCCCGGGCAGTCGGGGCTAGCCCTTGCGCGTCAGTTGCGCGGCGAGCCGCGTACGCGCGAGTTGCCGATCATCATGGTGACGGCGCGCGCGGACGAAGGGGACAAGGTCGCGGGGCTGGAAGCGTGGGTCGACGACTACGTCACGAAGCCGTTCAGCCCGCGCGAGCTCAAGGCGCGAATCAAGTCGGTGCTGCGACGCAAGGCCCCGGAAGCGGCGCAGGAGGTTCTCGTCGCAGGCCCCGTGACGCTCGACCCCATCGCGCATCGCGTCACCATCGGCGGGACCGAGATTGCGCTCGGGCCCACCGAGTTTCGACTGCTGCGCTTCTTCATGGCGCGTCCGGAGCGCGTGCACAGCCGCACCCAGCTGCTCGACCTGGTATGGGGCGATCACGTCTATATCGAGGAGCGAACGATCGACGTGCACGTCCGCCGTCTGCGCGTTGCGCTCGAGCCTTTCGGCGCGGACCGGATGATCGAAACCGTTCGCGGCAGCGGCTACCGGCTCGTCCCGGCGGCAGTCCGACCCGCGTCGGAGCGTGACGCGTCGTAACGCGATGCTGAAGCCGATCGTCCGGCAGGGATTGATCGTGCCGGCCTGCGTTGCCGTCCTGGCGGCGCTTGTGTTCTTCGTCGCAGGCGGCGCGGCCGCATGCATCGTGCTGGCCATCGGTGCCGCGGCGATCATCCTGTTCCACCTGATCCACCTGCAGCGAATCGCCGATTGGGCCGCCGGATCGCTCGGTGCCGAAGTTCCGGAGGGCCGCGGCGTGTGGGCCACGCCGCTCGCCGCGATCTATCGCCACACGCGAACGCGGAATGCGTATGAGCGCGACCTGCGTCACGTCATCGAGCGGTTCCGCCTGGCGGCCGCCGCGCTGCCGGACGGCGTGGTCGTGCTCGACGCGGCAGCGCGAATCGATTGGGCCAATCCGCGTGCGCTCGCCCAGCTCGGCCTCGACCTCGCGCACGATCGAGGCCAGCCGATCGTCAATCTCGTGCGGCAGCCGGAATTCCTCCGATACGTCGAAGCGGGCGATTTCGCGGCGTCGATCGTCGTGTCGTCGGGTCGCGACGCGCGCCGCCGGCTGGCATTGCAGCTCGTGCCGTTTGCCGCCGACCAGAAGCTGTTGCTGTCGCGCGACGTCACCGAGCTCGAAGCCGTTGCCCGGATGCGCCGCGACTTCATCGCCAACGTGTCGCACGAGCTCAAGACGCCGCTCACCGTCATCAGCGGATTCGTCGAGACGCTGCAGGACATCGACGTCGACGAGCGGCAGCGCAAGCGATTCCTGCAACTGATGCAGGAGCAGGCCAAGAACATGCAGCGGCTCGTCGCCGACCTGTTGACGCTTTCGGCGCTCGAGAGCGACCAGAATCCGTTGCACGACGAGCCGTTTGCGGTCGTGCCGCTGCTTCTCGCGCTGTCGGCGGACGCGAAAGGGCTGTCGAAAGGCGCTCACGAGATCGCGCTCGACATCGGTGAAGCGGCGACGATTCGCGGCAGCCGCGACGAGCTCGCGAGCGCATTCGGCAATCTCGTCAGCAACGCGATTCGCTATACGCCCGATCGAGGAACGGTGACACTCGCGTGGCGCGTCGATGCCGACGGCACCGGCGTATTCGCGGTCACGGACACGGGAATCGGCATCGCTGCCGAATACGTGCCGCGGCTGACCGAGCGGTTCTATCGCGTCGACCGCAGTCGCTCGCGCGCCACCGGCGGCACCGGACTCGGACTTGCGATCGTCAAGCACGTGCTGCTGCGACACCAGGCCGAGCTCGAGATCGACAGCGAACGCGGCAAGGGCAGCACGTTCGCCGTGCGACTGCCGGCAAAGCGTGTCGACAGTACCGCCGTCGAGGCCGATGCCGCCGAAGCGGGGCGCGCCCCACGCCGATCGCCACTTGAAACCTGACGGCTGCAACCCAGACCCGTTTCGCCGCCGCGTTGACGGCGAATCTGCACGTTACCAGTAGCGCATCGCCGATTTGAACAGCGTGCGCAGTTCCGCTGCGCCCACGTCGATCGGTGCGTTCTTGATGACGCGATATTGCGGCTCGGCGCCCTCGGCGAGCGCGTCGACGTGCGTTTCGTTCAGGCCGAGTGCGGCAAGGCCATTCGGCATTCGCGTCGCCTGCATCAACTCGATGATTCGCGTGGCAAGCACTTCGCCGGCGTCGTCCGGTGTCGCGCCCACTATCGAGGCGCCAAGCGAATGCGCGCACCGCAGATGACGTGTCGGGTGCGCCGGGGCCGTGTGGCGCCACACCGATGGGTTGTTGAGCACGACGGCCATGCCGTGCGGGATCAGCGGCTTGGCCGCCGGATAACCCTCGATGTGGCGGTCCTTGACGAGGCCCGAGACGGCGTAGGACAGCCCGTGCGGCAGGTGGCAGCCGGCAGCGTTGAACGCGATGCCTGCGAGCATCGCCGCATACATCATCTCGGTTCGCGCTTCCGCGTCGGATGCGTCGTCGACGGCGCGCACCAGGTACTGGCCGACGCTTTGCAACGCCGAGACGGCGAGTGCATCGGAGAACGGGTTTGCGCCCTGCGACACCGGGCGCCGCACACCCTGCGCAGGATTGAGCCGCCGCGGATAGAGCCGGGCGGTGATCGATTCGAGTGCATGACTCATGCAGTCGAAACCGGTGGCGGCCACGACGTTCGCCGGCAACGTGCGCGTCACGTCGGGATCGACGAGCGCGACCGTCGGGATCAGGCGGCGCGAGATGATGCCGGTCTTCGCGTTGAGTGACGTCAGCGTGAAGATCGAGATGCCGGTCGTCTCCGAGCCCGTGCCGGACGTCGTCGGACACGCGATGTGTGGCTTCACCGGACCCGGCACGCGCTGACCCGCGCCGATCGGCGCATTCACGTACGTCATGAATTCCGCGGGCTGGGTCGCGTAGAGGTTCGCGGCCTTGCACGTGTCGATGACCGAGCCGCCGCCGACCGACACGTACCCGTCGACGTTCGCGTCGCGGGCGAATCGAGCGGCATCCTGGAGCGAGCGGTCAGTGGGCTCGATCGCCACTTCGTCATAGACGACGCAATCGACACCCGCGCCTTGCAGCGACGCGCGGACCTTGGCGACGTGCTCGCCGTCGACGAGGTTGCGATCGGTGAAGAGCGCGACACGGCGCAATCCCAGCTCGGCGGCATTGTCGCCGGCTTCCGCAAGCACGCCGGCGCCGAACGTGAACGTCGGCATGCCGATCGTGAATCCGCGATCGCTGCCTTCGAGCGCCGCGAAGTCCGCGTGACAGCAGGCCATGATGGCTCCTCGGTAGGTGAAGGCGCGATTATCGCGCGACGCTGCACTCGTGCGATGCCGAATGCGTCAGCGCGGCTCGGCGAGGATCATTGCGGCCGCCTTCTCGGCAATCATGACGACGGGAACGTTCGTGTTGCCCGAAACGAGCGTAGGCATGATGCCGCAGTCGACGACGCGAAGGCCGGTTAGGCCGATCACGCGAAGCTCTGGATCGACGACGCTGCGCGCATCGTCGGCCGGACCCATCCGCGTCGTGCCGCTCGGATGAAAGATCGTGCCGCCGGTGTCGCGCGCGAAATCGAGCAGCGCGTCGTCAGTGACCGCGCCGTCGCCGGGCCGATATTCGCTGTCGACGAACGGCCGCATTGCCCGTGTCGCCGCGAGGCTTCGCGCGAGCCGCATGCCGGCCACGAGCGTTGCACGGTCTTCCGCCGTGGACAGGTAGCGTGGCTGCATCGCCGGCGGTTCGAGCGCATTGCGCGAGCGGATGCGCACTGTGCCGCGCGATGTCGGGCGCAACTGGCATACGGACATCGTGAAGCCGGAGAACGTATGCACGGGTGAGCCCGCCATGTCGGACGACAGCGTCGCGAAGTGGAACTGCACGTCCGGTCGCGTCGCGTCGGGCATTGCGCGCGCGAAAATGCCGCCCTGGTTGATGCCGACGGCCATGGGGCCGCGGCGCCGGATGACGTAGTCGAGCCCCATCCGCAGCTTGCCGGTCCACGATCGCAGCGTGTCGTTCGTCGTGACGGGCTGCGTGCAGCGGAAGATGACGCGCGCCTGCAGATGGTCCTGCAGGTTCTCGCCGACGCCCTCGAGCGCGTGCACCACGGGAATACCGTGCTGTTGCAACAGCGCGGGCGATCCAACGCCGGACAGTTGCAGGAGCTGCGGCGACTGCAGCGCACCGGCGGCAAGGAGCACTTCGCGCCGCGCGACGGCAGCGAGGTCATTGCCGGCCTGCCGATACGTGACGCCCGTCGCACGGGTGCCGTCGAAGAGCACGCGCGTTGCGTGCGCGTTGGTCTCGATGCGCAAGTTCGAGCGGCTGCGGGCGGGATTCAGGTATGCGACGGCCGTCGAGCAGCGCAGGCCGCGGCGCGTGGTCAGCTGGTAGTAGCCGGCGCCTTCCTGCCGCGCGCCGTTGAAGTCGTCGTTGCGCGCAATGCCGAGCTCTCCAGCGCCAGCGATCATCGACTCGACGAGCGGGTGCATCGCACCGATGTCCGATGCCCACAGCGGTCCGTCTGCGCCGTGATACTCGCTTGCGCCGCGCACGTTGTGCTCGAGCATCCGGAACCACGGCAGCACGTCGTCGAAACTCCAGCCATCGTTGCCGGCGGCGGCCCATGCGTCGTAGTCCTCGCGCTGTCCGCGGATTGCGATCAGCCCGTTGATCGACGAGCTGCCGCCCAGCGTCCGGCCGCGCGGCCAATAGATCTTGCGGCCGTTCATCGTCGGTTCGGGCTCCGTGTAGAAGCCCCAGTTGACGACGGGGTGGAACATCGTTTTGGCGTAGCCGATCGGAACGTGAATCCAGGGGTACGTGTCGCGCGGTCCCGCTTCGAGCAGCAGCACCGAATGGCGCCCGTCGGCTGAGAGCCGGTTGGCGAGAACGCAGCCGGCAGACCCGGCACCGACGATCACGTAGTCAAATGCGGCGGCGTTCTCGGGCATCTATCCTGGGGTGGCGGAGGGTGCGGGGCGATAGGGATGAGCCCGCAAGCTGCTGATTCTAAAGGATGCTCGTTGCGCGCCGCGGTCATGACGACGCGCTGGCGCGTGTTTGACCGATGGGCGCGGAAACTGCTACAATCGCGCGTTTCGACGGAGGGGTTCCCGAGCGGTCAAAGGGAGCAGACTGTAAATCTGCCGGCTCTGCCTTCGAAGGTTCGAATCCTTCCCCCTCCACTCCAGGAACGGGGGGTCAGAGGACAGGGATTCAGATACACCCGCAATGCCGGCAGGCGACGCGATAGGCGTGCCGGTGCTGTTACCTGTTGCCTGACCTCTTTTACCTGATTGCGGGTGTAGCTCAATGGTAGAGCAGAAGCCTTCCAAGCTTACGACGAGGGTTCGATTCCCTTCACCCGCTCCAGGATGCGGCAACACCGTTTGACTTCGCGGATTTCGAATAGCGCCCAAGTAGCTCAGTGGTAGAGCACTCCCTTGGTAAGGGAGAGGTCGCGCGTTCAATCCGCGCCTTGGGCACCACTCCCGACGGGCGAAAGTACAAACCTACTTTCGCCCGGTAGAAAGAGCGGCCAAAAGTGCACCCCTACTTTTGGCCGATGAGTAAGCCGGGAATCGCTGGCGGAGCCAGACGATTCCCGTCATCAAGTTCAACGAAGAAGCTGGAGACGGCGTCATGGGAAAAAGTAAATTCGAGCGTACGAAGCCGCACGTGAACGTGGGGACGATCGGGCACGTGGACCACGGCAAGACGACGCTGACGGCGGCGATCACGTCGGTGCTGTCGAAGAAGTACGGCGGCGAGGCGAAGGCGTACGACCAGATCGACAACGCGCCGGAGGAGAAGGCGCGGGGGATCACGATCAACACGGCGCACGTGGAGTACGAGACGGCGAACCGGCACTACGCGCACGTGGATTGCCCGGGTCACGCGGACTACGTGAAGAACATGATCACGGGTGCAGCGCAGATGGACGGTGCGATCCTGGTGGTGAGTGCGGCGGACGGACCGATGCCGCAGACGCGGGAGCACATTCTGCTGGCGCGGCAGGTAGGGGTGCCGTACATCGTGGTGTACCTGAACAAGGCGGACATGGTGGACGACGCGGAGTTGCTGGAGCTGGTGGAGATCGAGGTGCGGGAGCTGCTCTCCAAGTACCAGTTTCCGGGGGATGACACGCCGATCGTGATCGGCAGCGCGAAGATGGCGCTGGAAGGCGACAAGGGGGACATGGGCGAAGGCTCGATCATGAAGCTGGCGGAGGCGCTGGATAGCTACATCCCGCAGCCGAAGCGGTTGATCGACGGCCCGTTCCTGATGCCGGTGGAGGACGTGTTCTCGATTTCGGGTCGTGGGACGGTGGTGACGGGTCGGGTGGAGCGGGGGATCGTGAAGGTGGGGGAGGAGTTGGAGATTGTCGGGTTGAAGCCGACGCTGAAGACGGTGTGCACGGGTGTGGAGATGTTCCGCAAGCTGCTGGACCAGGGTCAGGCGGGTGACAACGTGGGGGTGCTGCTGCGGGGCACGAAGCGGGAAGAGGTGGAGCGGGGTCAGGTGCTGGCGAAGCCGGGGTCGATCACGCCGCACACGAAGTTCAGCTGCGAGGTGTATGTGCTGAGCAAGGAGGAGGGAGGGCGGCACACGCCGTTTTTCAATGGCTATCGGCCGCAGTTCTACTTCCGGACGACGGACGTGACGGGGAGCGTGGTGTTGCCGGAGGGAACGGAGATGGTGATGCCGGGTGACAACATCCAGATGACGGTGACGTTGATTGCGCCGATCGCGATGGAAGACGGCCTGCGGTTCGCGATTCGCGAAGGCGGCCGCACCGTCGGTGCCGGCGTCGTCACCAAAATCCTCGAGTAGTAGCAGTTCCGTAGCAGTTCCGCATCGAATCGTCGGGCTACGCCCGCGATTCGATGGATGAATGGTCGATCAAAAGTAGGGGTCCACTTTTGATCGTTGGCTTTAGGCCAGTAGCTCAATTGGCAGAGCGACGGTCTCCAAAACCGTAGGTTGGGGGTTCGATTCCCTCCTGGCCTGCCCGCACGGCAGGGATTGGCAACATCGGCAGCGGGGCCCAGGCGGGTTCCGGCAAGGGTTAAATGGACAAACTGAAGATTGCGTTGGCGGTCGGCTGCGTATTGCTCGGCGTCTGGGGTTACTACTTCTTCGCCGACACCGCACTCGTCCTGCGCTTCCTGATGGTCGTCGGCGGATTGCTCGCGGGCGCCGGAGTCGCATGGCTGTCGCAGCCGGGCAAGGAATTCTTTGCATTCGCCCAGGAATCCTGGGCGGAAACCGGCCGCATCTCGTGGCCGACCCGCAAGGAAACGGTTCAGACGACGCTGATCGTGTTCGCGTTCGTCGTGGTCATGGCGCTTTTCCTCTTCGCGGTCGATTCGACGCTCGCGTGGCTGGTACAACTGCTCACGGGACGGGTCGAATGATGGCGGACAAGAAATGGTTTGTCGTGCACGCGTACTCGGGATTCGAGAAGAGCGTGCAGCGGACGTTGACCGAGCGGATCAAGCGCTCCGAGCTGCAGGAGCAGTTCGGGCAGATCCTCGTGCCGGTCGAGGAAGTGGTCGAGATGAAGAGCGGCCAGAAGGCCATCTCCGAGCGCAAGTTTTTCCCAGGCTACGTGCTCGTCGAGATGGAGATGACCGACGACACGTGGCACCTCGTGAAGAGCACGCCGAAGGTCACGGGTTTCGTCGGCGGCACGGCGAATCGCCCGACCCCGATCACGCAAAAGGAAGTCGACGCGATCCTGCGACAGGTGCAGGAAGGCGTTGAGAAGCCCCGCCCGAAGGTGCTGTTCGAATTGGGCGAGGCGGTGCGCGTCAAGGAGGGCCCGTTCACGGACTTCCACGGCAACGTCGAGGACGTGAACTACGAGAAGAGCAAGTTGCGCGTGTCGGTGACGATCTTCGGTCGCTCGACACCGGTTGAACTCGATTTCAGGCAGGTAGAGAAAGCGTAGTCGAGCGGGCGATTGCGCGGCGAAGCCCTGCAACGGCCTGCTCGTGAAAGAGGCTTCACGTATTAAAGCGTAGCTTTTACGACGGGGAGGGCGTAGCGCCCGTTTGAACCCACCTAGGAGATAGATCGTGGCGAAGAAAGTACTCGGATACATCAAGCTGCAGGTGCCCGCGGGCAAGGCGAATCCCAGCCCGCCGATCGGCCCGGCACTCGGCCAACGCGGTCTGAACATCATGGAGTTCTGCAAGGCGTTCAACGCGCAGACCCAGGGTGTCGAGCCCGGCCTGCCGATTCCGGTGATCATCACCGCGTACGCGGACAAGAGCTTCACGTTCGTGATGAAGACGCCGCCGGCCACCGTGCTGATCAAGAAGGCGTCGAAGGTCGACAAGGGCAGCAGCAAGCCGCATTCGGACAAGGTGGGCAAGCTGACGCGCGCGCAGGCCGAGGAAATCGCGAAGACCAAGCAGCCCGACCTGACCGCCGCCGATCTCGACGCCGCCGTGCGCACGATCGCCGGCAGTGCGCGCAGCATGGGCATCACGGTTGAAGGGGTGAAGTGATCATGGCCGAGCAAAAGGACAAGAAGTACTCGAAGCGGATGACGAACGTCCGCGGCAAGGTGCAGCCGGCGAAGAACTATTCGGTCGACGACGCGCTGAAGCTCGTCAAGGAGACCGCCACGGCGAAGTTCGACGAGTCCGTCGACGTTGCCGTCAACCTCGGCATCGACGCGAAGAAGTCCGACCAGACGGTGCGTGGCTCGGTCGTGCTGCCGGCCGGCACCGGGAAGAAGGTGCGCGTCGCCGTGTTCGCACAGGGTGACAAGGCGAAGGCGGCCGAAGAGGCAGGTGCAGACATCGTCGGCTTCGACGATCTGGCGGCGAAGATCAAGGAAGGCTTCATGGATTTCGACGTCGTCATCGCGTCCCCCGATGCGATGCGCGTGGTCGGCCAGCTTGGCCAGATCCTCGGTCCGCGCGGGCTGATGCCGAACCCGAAGGTCGGCACCGTCTCCGCCGACGTCGTGCAGGCGGTGAAGAACGCGAAGGCGGGTCAGGTCCAGTACCGCACCGACAAGGCGGGGATCGTCCAGTGCACGATCGGGCGCGCGTCGTTCACGCCCGAGCAGCTGAAGACCAACCTGACGGCACTGATCGATGCGTTGAACAAGGCCAAGCCGCAGGGTGTCAAGGGTATCTACCTGCGCAAGGTCAGCGTCTCGAGCACGATGGGCGCGGGCGTGCGGATCGACACGGCGGGCATGGCGCAGTCGGCGACGAACGCATAACGAATTCGAAGGCGTGCCGGGATCGCCGGCACGAAGCAGTCGAGCAGATTTTGAGGGAACGCGGCGGGTGGTCACACCCGGTGCGGACCGTCAAAGACCGCTGGGGCGAAAGCTCAAACGAAGGGTGTGGCAGGGCCTACGGACCCGGTTTTCGCCATCGATCCTTCACCCGGCGCAGATGGTGCCCTCGGACAGGACGTTCCTGAACGATGCGGTCACCGGAAGGACGCGGCGCGGCGCCGTAAGGCCCAGGTCGCGGAAACGGCGAATGCCGCGCTCATGCAACGAGCACGGCATTCGGGAAAACAAGGGTGACTATGAGTCTCAACCTGGAACAGAAGCAGGCGGTAGTCGCGGAAGTCGCGAAGGCAGTTGCCGGTGCGCAAGCGATCGTCATGGTCGAGAACCGGGGTCTTCCGGTTGCGGCAATGACGCAGCTACGCGCGAAGGCGCGCGCCTCGGGCGTGTATTTCAGGGTGGTCAAGAACACGCTCGTTCGCCGGGCCGTCGCTGATACGCCGTTCGCCACGCTGGCCGACAAGATGGTCGGTCCGCTGGCTTATGGCATCGGCACCGATCCGGTCGCCGTTGCGAAGGTCCTGAACGACTTCGCGAAGGGCAACGAGAAGTTCGTGATCGCCGGCGGGGCAATGCCGGGCCAGGTGATGTCGCCGAAGGAGATCGCCGCGCTTGCCGCGCTGCCATCCCGCGACGAATTGCTGGCCAAGCTGCTCGGCACGATGCAGGCGCCGATCGCCAAGCTGGTTCGCACGATGAACGAAGTGCCGGGCAAGTTCGTCCGCACGCTCGCCGCCGTTCGCGATGCCAGACCCGCGACTTGAATTATCGACCGCGCATACCCATTTCAACTCGTTACGTCAGGAGCACACATGTCCGCAGTACAAACTGAAATTCTCGACAAGATCTCGACGATGACCGTCCTCGAGCTGTCCGAGCTCATCAAGGCGATGGAAGACAAGTTCGGCGTCTCGGCCGCTGCCGCGGTTGCCGTTGCCGGCCCCGCTGCCGGTGCAGCGCCTGCCGCAGCTGCCGAAGAACAGACCGAGTTCACCGTGATGCTGACCAGCATCGGCGACAACAAGGTGAATGTCATCAAGGCGGTGCGCGAGCTGACCGGCCTGGGCCTCAAGGAAGCGAAGGACGTCGTCGACGGTGCGCCGAAGGCCGTCAAGGAAGGCATCCCCAAGGCCGATGCCGACGCCGCCAAGAAGAAGCTGGAAGACGCCGGCGCAAAAGCAGAAATCAAATAAACGTGACGGTCGAAAGTGGAACCCTACTTTCGACCGAAGCGGCTACCCGCGAATCCCGGGCGCAGCCCGTTGATTCGCGGTGGCAAAGACAGGTAGTTCGGCGGCGGTCGCCGCCGAACGCAGAAGTGAAGCGCTGTACCTTCGCCGAAGGCGGAGGAAATCGGATTTGACCCAAGTCCGATTTCCTTTGTCTTCTGATTGACTGCAGAAGACAGGTTTGGTCGGACGTCGCCCGCAATGGTGACGTCGTCCGCCAGCGGCTGGTAGCGGCCAGCCACCAGGCCAGGGGCGCAATGCCCCCGGACAGTCAGCGGAGCTCGCAAGGGCGCGTCCGATCAGGCGCGGCCGCGGGCTCCTGCACAGCACCACATGCACTCATCGACTCAGAGATCGGACGACTAAAGCCATGGCGACGACCACGCACGTTACGCCGTACACGTTTACCGAAAAGATGCGCATTCGCAAGAGCTTTGCGAAGCGCGCGAGCGTCCTGCAGGTGCCGTTCCTGCTCGAGACGCAACTTGCCTCCTACCGCGCTTTCCTGCAGGAGTTCACGCCCGGCATGGAGCGCAAGAACGAGGGCCTGCAGGCCGCGTTCACGTCGATATTTCCCATTTCGAGCCATTCGGGCAACGCCCGGCTGGAATTCGTCAGCTTCTCGCTGCTGCCGCCTGCATTCGACGTCGTCGAGTGCCAGCAGCGTGGCCTGACGTATTGCTCGGCACTCCGCGCCAAGGTGCGGCTCGTGATCATGGATCGCGAGGCGCCGAAGGATACGATCAAGGAAGTGAAAGAGCAGGAGGTCTACATGGGCGAAATGCCGCTCATGACTGACAACGGCTCGTTCATCATCAACGGCACGGAGCGGGTCATCGTGTCGCAGCTGCACCGGTCGCCCGGCGTGTTCTTCGAGCACGATCGCGGCAAGACGCACTCGTCGGGCAAGCTGCTGTTCTCGGCGCGCGTCATTCCGTATCGCGGCTCGTGGCTCGACTTCGAGTTCGATCCGAAGGATTTCCTGTTCTTCCGTGTCGACCGCCGTCGCAAGATGCCGGTCACGACGCTGCTGAAGGCGATCGGGCTCACCAACGAGAACATCCTGCGGGAGTTCTTCGTGTTCGACACGTTCCACCTCGGCAGCAAGGGCGCCGAGCTCGAGTTCGTGCCGGAGCGGCTGCGCGGTGAAATGGCGCGTTTCGACATCCACGGTAAGGACGGCAAGGTCGTCGTCGCCAAGGACAAGCGCATCACCGCGCGCAACCTGCGCGAGTTGTCGGAGAGTGGTGTCAAGCGCATTGCCGTGCCGGCCGACTATGTGCTCGGCCGCTCGCTCGCAACGAACGTCGTCGACACGTCGACTGGCGAGCTGATTGCGAAGGCGAACGACGAAGTGACCGAGGAGCTGCTGGAGAAGCTGGCGGTCGCGGGCATCAAGGAGATCAAGACGATCTACACGAACGACCTCGACATGGGTCCGTTCATCTCCCAGACGCTGCGCTCCGACGACACGCCGGACCAGTACGCGGCCAAGGTCGCCATCTACCGGATGATGCGTCCCGGCGAACCGCCGACCGAAGACGCCGTCGAGGCGCTGTTCCACGGGCTGTTCTTCGCCGAGGAGCGCTACGACCTGTCGGCCGTCGGCCGGATGAAGTTCAACCGCCGCGTCGGCCGCGAAGAGCTGAAAGGCTCGGGCACGCTGACCAACGACGACATCATCGCCGTCATCAAGATCCTCGTCGAGTTGCGCAACGGGCGCGGCGAAGTGGACGACATCGACCACCTCGGCAATCGTCGCGTCCGCTCGGTGGGCGAGCTCGCCGAAAACCAGTTCCGCTCG
This sequence comes from uncultured Pseudomonadota bacterium, assembly GCA_963709335.1. GTDB lineage: Bacteria > Pseudomonadota > Gammaproteobacteria > Burkholderiales > Casimicrobiaceae > VBCG01. The sequence goes on along the minus strand of CAVPWB010000014.1, from coordinate 283,393 downwards.
GGACTCGTCCGCGTCGAGCGCGCGGTGCGCGAGCGCCTGGGGCAGGCCGAAAGCGAAAATTTGCTGCCGCACGACCTGATCAATGCGAAGCCGATCTCCGCTGCGATCAAGGAATTCTTCGGCAGCTCGCAGCTTTCGCAGTTCATGGACCAGACCAATCCGCTGTCGGAGATCACGCACAAGCGGCGTGTGTCCGCGCTGGGACCGGGCGGCCTGACGCGCGAGCGCGCGGGCTTCGAAGTGCGCGACGTGCATCCGACGCACTACGGCCGCGTATGCCCGATCGAAACGCCGGAAGGCCCGAACATCGGCCTCATCAACTCGCTGGCGCTGTACGCGCGCACCAACGAATACGGCTTCCTCGAGACGCCGTACCGGAAGGTTGTCGACAGCAAGGTCACCGACGAGATCCATTACCTGTCGGCGATCGAGGAAGGCCAGTACGTGATCGCGCAGGCGAACGCGAAGATCGACGGCAAGGGCAAGCTGGCCGACGAGCTCGTGTCGTGCCGTAACCGCAACGAGTTCATGCTGTCGTCGCCGGACAAGATCCAGTACATGGACGTGGCGCCGGCGCAAATCGTGTCGGTGGCCGCATCGCTGATTCCGTTCCTCGAGCACGACGACGCGAATCGCGCGCTGATGGGCTCGAACATGCAGCGTCAGGCAGTACCGTGCCTGCGCCCCGAGAAGCCGCTCGTCGGCACGGGCGTGGAGCGTACGGCGGCCGTCGACAGCGGCACGGCGGTGATGGCGCGGCGCGGCGGCAAGGTCGATTACGTCGATGCGAGCCGCATCGTCGTCCGCGTCAACGACACGGAAACGGCGGCCGGTGAAGTGGGCGTCGACATCTACAACCTGACGAAGTACAAGCGGTCGAACCAGAACACGAACATCAACCAGCGTCCGCTGACGAAGATCGGCGACCAGATCGCGAAGGGCGACGTCATCGCCGACGGCGCTTCGACCGACATGGGCGAGCTGGCGCTCGGGCAGAACATGCTCGTCGCGTTCATGCCGTGGAATGGCTACAACTACGAAGACTCGATCCTGATCAGCGAGCGCGTCGTCGGTGACGATCGCTACACGTCGATCCACATCGAGGAGCTGTCGGTCGTCGCGCGCGACACGAAGCTCGGCGCGGAAGAAATCACGCGCGACATCAGCTCGCTCGGCGAAGCGCAGCTCGGCCGTCTCGACGACGCCGGCATCGTCTACATCGGTGCCGAGGTCGAAGCGGGCGACGTGCTGGTCGGCAAGGTCACGCCGAAGGGCGAGACGCAGCTGACACCCGAAGAGAAGCTCCTGCGGGCGATCTTCGGCGAGAAGGCGTCGGACGTGAAGGACACGAGCTTGCGCGTGCCGTCGGGCATCTCCGGCACCGTGATCGACGTGCAGGTGTTCACGCGCGAGGGCATCGAGCGCGACAAGCGCGCGGCGCAGATCATCGACGACGAGCTCCGTGGCTACCGCAAGGACCTGAACGACCAGCTGCGGATCGTCGAGAACGATGCGTATGCGCGGATCGAGAAGCTGCTGCTGAACAAGGTCGTCAACGGTGGACCGAAGAAACTCGCGAAGGGTGCGAAGGTCACGAAGGAGTATCTGGACGGCGTGCCGCGTCACGACTGGTTCGACATCCGTCTCGCGACCGAGGAGTCGGCGCGCGACCTCGAGGCGAGCAAGGAATCGCTCGCGGCGCTGCGCGTGCAGTTCGACGCGATGTTCGAGCAGAAGAAGAAAAAGCTCACGCAAGGCGACGAGTTGCCGCCGGGCGTGCAGAAAATGGTCAAGGTCTACGTCGCGGTCAAGCGTCGGCTGCAGCCGGGTGACAAGATGGCCGGCCGTCACGGCAACAAGGGTGTCGTGTCGAAGATCGTCCCGGTCGAGGACATGCCGTACATGGCCGACGGAACGCCCGTCGATATCGTGCTGAATCCGCTCGGCGTGCCATCGCGGATGAACGTCGGCCAGATCCTCGAAGTCCATCTGGGCTGGGCGGCAAAGGGCATCGGCAGCAAGATCAACGACATGCTGAAGGCGGAGGCGAAGGTCGCCGACCTGCGCAAGTTCCTCGAGCGGGTCTACAACGGCGCTGGCCGTCCGGAAGACCTGAACGCGTTGAACGACGTCGAGATCGGCCAGCTTGCCGGCAACCTCCGCAACGGCGTTCCGTTCGCGACGCCGGTGTTCGACGGTGCGACGGAAGAGGAGATCAAGCGGATGCTCGATCTCGCGGGACTTCCTACCAGCGGCCAGGTGTCGCTGTACGACGGACGCACCGGCGAATCGTTCGATCGGCCCGTCACCGTGGGCTTCATGCACATGCTGAAGCTGCATCACCTGGTCGACGACAAGATGCACGCGCGCTCGACCGGTCCGTACAGCCTCGTCACGCAACAGCCGCTGGGTGGGAAGGCGCAGTTCGGCGGCCAGCGCTTCGGCGAAATGGAAGTGTGGGCGCTGGAAGCGTACGGCGCGGCTTACACGCTGCAGGAGATGTTGACGGTCAAGTCGGACGACGTGAACGGCCGGACGAAGGTCTACGAGAACATCGTCAAGGGCGAGCACCGGATCGAGGCCGGCATGCCGGAGTCGTTCAACGTGCTGGTAAAGGAAATTCGTTCCCTTGCCATCGATGTCGATATGGATCGCGACTAGGCACGGATGAGCCGCACGTTGTTGCCATGTTTTTCCCACCTTGAATCGTCGGGCTCTGCTCGCGATTCAAGGGAAACTGATACCGAAAAAAGTAGGGGTTCACTTTTTTCGGATATTCGGAGAATTCGATGAAAGCATTGCTCGATCTGTTCAAGCAAGTCACGCAGGAAGAGGAATTCGACGCCATCAAGATCGGCCTCGCGTCGCCGGAGAAGATCCGCTCGTGGTCGTATGGCGAAGTGAAGAAGCCGGAGACGATCAACTACCGGACGTTCAAGCCGGAGCGCGACGGCCTGTTCTGCGCGAAGATCTTCGGGCCCGTGAAGGACTACGAATGCCTGTGCGGCAAGTACAAGCGCCTGAAGCACCGCGGCGTGATCTGCGAGAAGTGCGGCGTCGAGGTGACGCTCGCCAAGGTGCGTCGTGAGCGGATGGGCCACATCGAGCTGGCCTCGCCGGTCGCGCACATCTGGTTCCTGAAGAGCCTGCCGTCGCGGATGGGGATGGTGCTCGACATGACGCTGCGCGACATCGAGCGCGTGCTGTATTTCGAGGCGTTCGTCGTGACCGACCCGGGCCTGACGCCGCTCAATCGTGCCCAGCTGCTGACCGAGGACGACTACCTGGCGAAGCTCGAGCAGCACGGCGACGACTTCTCGGCGACGATGGGCGCCGAGGGCATCCGCGAGCTCCTGAAGTCGCTCGACGTCATGCGCGAGATCGACAAGCTGCGCAAGGAGCTCGAGACGACCGGCTCGGACACGAAGATCAAGAAGATCGCCAAGCGGCTGAAGGTGCTCGAGGCGTTCAACAAGTCGGGCATCAAGCCGGAATGGATGATCCTCGAAGTGCTGCCAGTCCTGCCGCCCGAGTTGCGTCCGCTGGTGCCGCTCGACGGCGGCCGCTTCGCGACGTCGGACCTGAACGACCTCTATCGGCGCGTGATCAACCGCAACAACCGGTTGAAGCGGCTGCTCGAGCTCAAGGCGCCGGACATCATCGTCCGCAACGAGAAGCGGATGCTGCAGGAAGCCGTCGACAGCCTGCTCGACAACGGCCGCCGCGGCAAGGCGATGACGGGTGCGAACAAGCGTCCGCTGAAGAGCCTCGCCGACATGATCAAGGGCAAGGGCGGACGCTTCCGCCAGAATTTGCTCGGCAAGCGCGTCGACTATTCGGGACGCTCGGTCATCGTCGTCGGTCCGCAACTGAAGCTGCACCAGTGCGGGCTGCCGAAGCTGATGGCGCTCGAGCTCTTCAAGCCGTTCATCTTCAACAAGCTCGAAACGATGGGCCTGGCGACGACGATCAAGGCGGCGAAGAAGATGGTCGAGGCGCAGGAGCCCGTCGTCTGGGACATCCTCGAAGACGTGATCCGCGAGCATCCGGTGCTGCTGAATCGCGCGCCGACGCTGCATCGGCTCGGCATCCAGGCGTTCGAGCCGGTACTGATCGAAGGCAAGGCAATCCAGCTGCACCCGCTCGTCTGCACGGCGTTCAACGCCGACTTCGACGGTGACCAGATGGCCGTCCACGTGCCGCTGTCGCTGGAAGCGCAGATGGAAGCGCGCACGCTGATGCTGGCGTCGAACAATGTGCTGCTGCCGTCGAACGGCGAGCCGTGCATCGTGCCATCGCAGGACATCGTGCTCGGCCTGTATTACGCCACCCGCGAGAAGATCGGCGCGATGGGGGATGGCTCGGCGTTTGCCGACGTCGCGGAAGCGGCTCGCGCGTACGAATCGCGTCAGGCGGAGCTGCACGCGCGCGTCAAGGTGCGCATCAAGGAAGTCGAAGTCAAGGACGGCGAGAAGATCGAGAAGATCACCCGCTACGACACGACGATCGGCCGCGCGTTGCTGTCCGAGATCCTGCCGCCAGGGCTGCCGTTCAGCTACATCAACAAGCCGCTGAAGAAGAAGGAGATCTCACGGATCATCAACGCGAGCTTCCGCCGTTGCGGCCTGCGCGAGACGGTGATCTTCGCCGACAAGCTGATGCAGGCGGGTTACACGCTGGCAACGCGCGGCGGCATCTCGTTCGCCGCCGACGACATGCTGGTGCCGGCCGAGAAGCAGAAGATCATCGCCGACTCGGAAGCGCAGGTGAAGGAGATCGAGGCGCAGTACACGTCGGGTCTCGTCACGCAGGGCGAGCGCTACAACAAGGTGGTCGACATCTGGGGCCGCGCCGGCGACGACATCGCGAAGGCGATGATGGCGCAGCTCGGCACGATGGAAGTGGCCGATGCCGACGGCAAGATGGTGAAGCAGGATTCGTTCAACTCGATCTTCATGATGGCCGACTCGGGCGCGCGGGGCTCGGCGGCGCAGATCCGCCAGCTGGCGGGCATGCGCGGCCTGATGGCGAAGCCGGACGGCTCGATCATCGAGACGCCGATCACCGCCAATTTCCGCGAAGGCCTGAACGTGCTGCAGTACTTCATCAGCACGCACGGCGCGCGGAAGGGTCTCGCGGATACGGCGCTGAAGACGGCGAACTCCGGCTACCTGACGCGCCGCCTGGTCGACGTGACGCAGGATCTCGTCGTGACCGAAGACGATTGCGAGACGCGCAATGGCGTGGCGATGAAGGCGCTGGTCGAAGGCGGTGAAGTGATCGAGCCGCTGCGCGAGCGCATCCTCGGCCGCGTGGTTGCGTCCGACGTCGTCAACCCGGAAACGCAGGCCACGCTGTTCGACGCCGGCACGCTGCTGGGCGAAGACGAGGTGGAGCGGATCGAGATGCTCGGCATCGACGAAGTGAAGGTGCGCACGCCGCTGACGTGCGACACGCGCTACGGCCTTTGCGCCGCGTGCTACGGCCGCGACCTGGGCCGTGGGCACCTGGTGAACGTCGGCGAAGCGGTGGGTGTCATTGCCGCGCAGTCGATCGGCGAGCCGGGCACGCAGCTGACGATGCGGACGTTCCACATCGGCGGCGCGGCGTCGCGGACGGCGGCGGCCTCGCAGGTCGAGTCAAAGTCGGCCGGCACGGTGCGGTTCTCGTCGCTGATGCGTTACGTTACCAACGCCAAGGGCGAGCTCGTCGTCATTGCGCGCTCCGGCGAAGTGATGATCCACGACGACAACGGCCGCGAGCGCGAGCGCCACAAGGTGCCGTACGGCGCGACGCTGCAGGTGAAGGACGGCGACACGGCGAAGGCAGGCAAGGTGCTGGCGCAGTGGGACGCGACGGCGCGGCCGATCATCACCGAGTACGCGGGCACGGTGAAGTTCGAGAACGTCGAGGAAGGCGTGACGGTGGCGAAGCAGGTCGACGATGTCACCGGCCTGTCGACCCTCGTCGTCATCGATCCGAAGCGGCGTGCGGGAACGACGGCGAAGGGCGTGCGGCCGCAGGTCAAGCTGCTGGACGCCGAAGGCAACGAGATCCACATCGCGGGCTCGGAGCTGCCGGTCAACATCACGTTCCAGCTGGGCTCGATCATCACGGTGAAGGACGGTCAGCCGGTGGCGGTGGGTGAAGTGCTGGCGCGCGTTCCGCAGGAGACGTCGAAGACGCGCGACATCACGGGCGGCCTGCCGCGCGTAGCGGAGCTGTTCGAGGCGCGTGCGCCGAAGGACGCCGGCACGCTGGCGGAAGTCACGGGCACCGTGTCGTTCGGCAAGGATACGAAGGGCAAGCAGCGTCTGGTCATCACCGACCTCGACGGTGTCGCGCACGAGTATCTGATTCCGAAGGACAAGCACGTGACGGCGCACGACGGCCAGGTGGTGAACAAGGGCGAGATCATCGTCGACGGGCCTGCGGATCCGCACGACATCCTGCGGTTGCTCGGCGTCGAAGCGCTCGCGCGGTACATCACCGACGAAGTGCAGGACGTCTACCGGCTGCAGGGCGTGAAGATCAACGACAAGCACATCGAGGTGATCGTGCGGCAGATGCTCCGTCGCGTGCAGGTGCAGGACGCGGGTGACTCGCGCTTCATCGTCGGCGAGCAGGTCGAGCGTTCGGATCTTCTGGACGAGAACGACAAGACGCGCCACGACGAAACGAAGCAGCCGGCGACGTACGAGCACATGCTGCTCGGCATCACGAAGGCCTCGCTGTCGACGGACTCGTTCATCTCGGCGGCTTCGTTCCAGGAGACGACGCGCGTGCTGACGGAAGCGGCGATCATGGGCAAGCGCGACGACCTGCGCGGGCTCAAGGAGAACGTCATCGTCGGCCGGCTGATTCCAGCAGGCACCGGCCTCGCGTATCACACGGCGCGCCGGCGCGTGAAGCTGCTCGGACCGGACGCTGCGATGCTGCAGCCCGAAGAGGCGGCACCGGCGGTGGCGCCGGCATCGGAGGTGTCAGCCGATGCCGCGTGACCGTTAGTCGTATCGAGCCTTACGAAAACCGGCGAGCGATCGCCGGTTTTTTTTCGGCTACTGGCAGACGGTCCCGGGTGTGACGAAAACCTGCCGCGTGATCGGCTTCGAGCCGGTGACGCCGTTCACCGAGTATTCGAACGTGCCGGAATTGCCGTCGGTGAAGACGACGCTCGCCGTACCGACGGACGTTGCGACGACCTCCGTCGGATCGAACGGAACGCTGGCAAACGACGGTCCGGTCGTCCGGTACAGCGTCCCGGCGTACGTGTTCGTCGACGTGTCGGCCGTCTTCGGCGCGGTGAAGCTGAGCCACATCGGCGTGCGATCCACGTCGTACGTGAACCACGTGCCGAAGACGATGTCGCCTTCGTGCGCGAGGCTCAACCCCCATCCCGGTTCGGCTCCCGACGGTGCGGCCCACCACATGTCCTGATAGTTGTACGCAAGCGTCAGATCCGACTGGATTGCGAACGTGCACGTCGGCAGCGGGCCGAACGCCTGGCGGACGATGGTCTTCGTCTGCGTGACGCCCGCGAGCGTGTACGCGAACGTGCCGCCGCCAGCGTCGTCGAACGTCAGCGCGCCGGTGCCCACACCGACGGTCGTGACCTGCAGCGGCTGAAACGGCACGGAACTGAACGGCGGTCCCGTGCTCTGCAGCAGCGTGCCCGTGTACGCGCCCGTCGTCACGTCCTTGTTCGCGATCAGCGCGAGCCACAATCCTTTGCCGCTCGCATCGTACGTGAACCAGGTCGCGAAGATGACGTCGCCCTGATGCGCGAGATCGATCCCCCATCCGGATTCCCTGCCGGCCGGAGCGGCCCACCACAGTCCCTGGTAGTTGGGCGGCCCGGCGGCGACGACATTGACCGGCGTCGGCGGCGACGCCTGCCCAAACGGCGCACTGCCCGGCCCGGTCATCTGCCACTGGAAGTTGTAGGGTCCGACGACGGTCGGGATCGTGACGTTGAACGCGAACGTCACCGTCGCGCCGGGGGCGACATCGGCAGGCAGCGCCACCGACGCTTAAGCCCCATGACGTGTTCGACGGCGGCCCCGTGGACCCGAGCGAATAGCCGTCAGCGGATCGCCAGACGACGTCGGTCGTGTTCTTGAACGCGACCTTGACGCCGATGGTGGCGCCCGCGGGTGCCGTGCCCGGCACCTGTTGCGACACGAACTGGGCGGCCGTCGAGACGACGATCGTCGCAGCGGGCGTCTCCTCGCCGAACGTGCCGTGCGTTTGCGACAGCATCCGGAACTGGAACGGTGCCGTCGCAGCGAATCCGCACGACAGCGGCTTGACGACGAACGCGAACGTCACGTCTTCGCCCGGCAGCACGTCGTGCGGTAGCAGCACGCGGTTGCCGCTGTACATCCCGTGCGGGTTGTCCTGGATGCACCAGTAGTAGTTGTCCTGCGGCCGCTGCGTGGCGAGAAAGACATCGCCTTGCGCGGCGATCCACGCGGCCGTTCCGGTATTGCGCATCGTCACGGACGCGCTGGCCGGCTTGAAGACCTCGACCAGCGCCGGGACGTTCTGCGCGACGTACGCAGCCGCATAGGCGTCGGCCGCACGCGCCACCTCGGGCGACAAATTCGCCGCGATGACGCACGCCAGCGCCAATCGGCCGACCGTCGCCGCGCATCGCCTTGCCAGTGCTTTCAGGATGTAACTGCGCATCGCATCGACCGCTTTCCGATCCGATTGTGCCAGAGCGCAACGCAAGGGAGAGCCCGGTTGCTCGCCGGATCGCGTTCGCAGTGCCCGGGACGAATCCGGAATGCTCCATGCGGACATCTAACCGGCGGGCGACTACACCTGCGTGGCCGATCGGCGAATGCGTTTCGCTTAAGCTACGCGGCTGATTGAGTCTGTCGCTGCTCCGCGCCACTGCTTCATCCATCCAACGAGGCCCCGATGCCGTTTGCGCTGACGATCTCCGGTCTGTCCAAAACCTATCCCAACGGCGTACGCGCGCTCGACGGCGTGTCCCTGACGATACCGACCGGCATGTTCGGCCTGCTCGGGCCCAATGGCGCCGGCAAATCGACGCTGATGCGCACACTCGCCACGCTGCAGGAGGCCGACGCGGGCACCGTTCAGATGGGCGACATCGACGTGCTGCGCGACAAGGCAGCCGTCCGGCGAACGCTCGGTTACCTGCCGCAGGACTTCGGCGTCTACCCGAAGGTGTCGGCGGAAGAATTGCTCGACCATCTGGCGCGCCTCAAGGGGCTGACCCAGCGGCGACAGCGCAGCGAGACGGTGGCCACACTGTTGCGGCAGACGAATCTGTACGACGTGCGGCGCAAGGCGCTCGGCGGATTCTCGGGCGGGATGCGGCAGCGGTTCGGCATCGCGCAGGCGCTGCTTGGCAACCCGCGGCTCATCATCGTCGACGAGCCGACGGCCGGCCTCGATCCCGAGGAACGCGTGCGCTTCCACAACCTGCTGGCGGAGATCGGCGAGAACGTCATCGTCATCCTGTCGACGCACATCGTGTCGGACGTGTCGGACCTCTGCGGACGGATGGCCATCATCAACCAGGGACGCGTGATGCTCGCCGGAAGTCCGGCGGACCTGACGCGCACGCTCGAAGGGCGCGTCTGGCAGAAGGCGATCGATCGCACCGCACTGGACGCTGCGCGATCGTCGTTTCCGGTCATTTCGACGCGCCTGCTTGCGGGGCGCACGCTGGTGAACGTCGTCGCCGACGCGCCGCCCGCGCCCGGATTCGCCGCCGTCGAGCCCACGCTCGAAGATGTCTACTTCGCTGCCATCGCCGGCCGGCTCCAGGCGAGCGTGCCGGTGCGGGAAATGGCATGAGCGCGTTGCTTGCGATCGCCTGGTTCGAGTTCCGTACGCGCGTCAAGCGGATCTCGACGTGGGTGTATTTCCTCGTCTTCTTCGCGCTGGCCATGCTGTGGACCGCTGCGGCGGGCGGTGCGGTTCCGAATGCCATCGTCGCGTTCGGCAGCGGCAAGGTGTGGGTGAATTCGCCGTACGCAATTGCGCAGACCGTCGCGTTTCTCGGGATGGCCGCGCTGACGATCGTCGCCGCGGTCATGGGCCGGGCGATCCAGCAGGATTTCGAATACCGCGTCGAACCGTTCTTCTTCTCGGCGCCGATCAGCCGCCGCGATTATCTCGGCGGACGCTTCCTGGGTGCCGTCGCCGTGCTGGTCGTCATTTTGTCGAGCATTCCGCTCGGCGGCATCGCCGGATTGCTGGTGCCGGGAATCGACACCGATCGCGTCGGTCCGATGCGGCTCGCCGCGTACGTGGCCCCTTACGCCACGATGCTCGTGCCGAACGTCGTCGTGCTCGGCGGACTGTTCTTCTGCATCGCGGCGATGACGCGCCGGATGTTGCCGGTTTACATCGCGAGCGTCGTGCTGTTGATCGGCTATCTCGCCGCGCGGGGGCTGTTGCGCGATATCGACAACAAGACGCTCGCCTCGATGCTCGATCCGTTCGGCGTGACGGCGAACTCGACGCTGACCGAGTACTGGTCCATCAGCGAGCGGAACACGCGACTCGTCCCGCTCGAGGGTGTGCTGCTGTGGAACCGGCTGCTTTGGATGAGCATCACAGGCGTCGTTCTGGCGTTTTGCAGCTACCGGTTCACGTTCACGCAGCCTGTCACGCGACGCAGGACGGTGCAGGAAACCGATCCGGTCGCAGGCGTTCGAACGGCGGCGCCCGCCCCGGTAGAAGCGTCGAGCGCGAGCGCCAGCGGACCACGCCATCCGCTGCGACTGCTGCCACGGATGGCGTGGCTCAATTTTCGCGAGACGGTCAAGAACGTCTACTTCGGCGTCATCGCGCTCGCGGGCGTGCTGTTCTGCATTGCGACCAGCACGACGGCCGGCAGCGTGTTCGGAACGGTGACGTGGCCTGTCACGTACCAGATTCTGGAGCTCGTATCCGGCACGTTCGCCATCTTCGTTCTGGTGATCATCACGTTCTACGCCGGGGAGCTCACGTGGCGCGAGCGCGAGACGCGGCTCGACCAGATCCACGACGCGCTGCCGATCCCCACGTGGTTGCCGTTTCTCGCGAAGCTGCTCGCGTTGATGCTCGTGCCGGTCCTGTTGCAGGCCGTACTGATGCTGTGCGGCCTCGGCATCCAGACGGCAAAAGGCTATGGGCATTACGAGCTCGGGCTGTACGTCGAATGGCTGTTCGGGCTGCAGCTCGTCGATTACTGGCTGGTGTGCGTGCTCGCGCTCGTCGTGCATTCGCTCGTCAATCAGAAGTACGTCGGCCACCTGATCATGATCGTCTATTTCATCGCGCTGTCGTTCAGCGATCTCCTGGGCTACGAGCACAACCTCTACAAGTACGGCGCGAACGGCAACTTCACGTACTCGGACATGAACGGGTTCGGACACTTCCTGAAGCGCATCGCCGCCTTCGACGCCTACTGGGCGGCCGCCGCGGTGCTGCTGGCCGTCGCCGGCTACGTGTTCTGGATCCGCGGCACGGCCAGCGACTGGCGCGCGCGGCTGCGGATCGCCCGCACGCGCTTCACGCCACCGGTCAGAGCGGTCACAGCCGCCGGCGCGGTCGCGATGGCCGGATTCGGCGCCTACATCTTCTACAACACGAACATCCTGAACACGTACGTGACGACGCACGACCGGGAGCAGCGCCAGGCCGACTACGAGAAGCAGTACAAGTCGCTCGCCAATCAGCCGCAACCGAAGATCACGGACGTCACCGTGACGGTCGACCTCTATCCTTCCGAGCAGCGCGTGCGCATGCGCGGCCGCTACGCACTGCAGAATCGCAGCGGGCAGCCGATCGACTCGGTTCACCTGCTGTTCCTGCAGTCCGATCGGCTGCGGATCAATACGCTGCAGTTCACCGCACCCGCGCAGATCGTCACCGACGATCGCGCCACGGGGCTGCGCAGTTATCGACTCGCGACACCGCTTGCCCCGGAGGCTACGCTCGCACTCGACTTCGATCTCGAGATTCCGACGCAGGGATTCACGAACGCGATGTCGACGACCGACGTCGTCTACAACGGTTCGTTCATCAACGGCCAGGCCGTGCTCCCCGTCGTCGGCTACGACGAGCGCGTGGAGCTCGTCACGGACCGCGACCGCAAGAAATACGGATTGGCACCGAAGGAACGGATGCGGCCACGTGACGACCCCGTCGGATTGCAGCGCAACGGGCTTGCGGCCGACGCCGACTTCATCGCCTTCGATGCGACCGTCGGCACCGAGTCCGATCAGTTCGCGATCGCGCCGGGTTACCTGCAGCGCGAATGGACGGAGAACGGGCGCCGCTATTTCCATTACCGGATGGACAGCCCCATCCTCAATTTCTTCGCGTTCCAGTCGGCCCGCTATGTCGTGCGCAACGACCGCTGGAACGACGTTGCGATCGGCGTCTACTACCATCCCGGCCACGATTACAACGTTGATCGGATGATCGCCGCGACGAAGGCGGGGCTCGACTATTTCACGGCGGCCTTTGGTCCGTATCAGCACAAGCAATTCCGGATCATCGAGTTTCCGCGTTACCAGACGTTCGCGCAGTCGTTCCCGAACACGATTCCGTATTCCGAAGGCATCGGATTCATCGCGCGCGTGCGCGACGACGACCCGGACGACATCGACTACCCGTACTACGTGACGGCACACGAGCTCGCGCACCAGTGGTGGGGCCACCAGGTACCCGGCGCCGACGTGCAGGGCGAGACGATGCTCGTCGAGACGCTCGCGCAATACTCGGCGCTGATGGTGATGAAGCAGAAGTATGGCGATGCGAAGATGCGCCGCTTCCTGCGCTACGAGCTCGATCGCTACCTGATCGGCCGCAGCGGCGAGCAGAAGAAGGAGCTGCCCCTGTCGCGCGTCGAGAACCAGCCCTACATCCACTATCGCAAGGGCAGCCTCATCATGTACGCGCTGGCCGACTACATCGGCGAGGCCAACCTGAACCGCGCGATCCGCGCGTATCGCGACGAGTGGGCGTTCAAGGGCCCGCCGTTTTCGAGCACGACGCACCTGATCGCGAAGATCCGCGAGGTGACGCCGCCCGACCTGCAGTACGTGCTCGACGACTTCTTCGATACGATCACGCTGTACGACAACCGCGCGCAAAGCGCAGCGGCAAAGGCGCTGCCGGACGGCCGCTACGAGGTGACGCTGACGGTAGTGGCCCGGAAGCGCAAGGCCGACGATCTCGGCCACGAAGACGAGGCGCCGCTCCACGACTTGATCGACATCGGCGTGCTCGGCGCCGAAGGCGAGCCGTTGTTCCTCGAAAAGCGCAGGATCGATCGCGAGCAGACGTCATTCACGGTCGTCGTCGGCAAGCGACCCGCGCGTGCAGGCATCGACCCGTACAACAAGCTGATCGACCGCAGTCCGAAGGACAACACCGTCGCGGTGACGGTCGAGTAATCCTCGAGCCCCGGCGCGGGCCGCGGATGCGCGCGCGGGGACGGACGTGCTAGCGCGCGAGCTTCTCCTTCGCGAGCTTGAATTGCTTGTTGTATGCGTCGAGCACCTGCGTGATGTGTTTCGGATCTTCGGAGTTGGCCAGTTCCATTTCCGAAATCCCGGTGTTCTCGCAATTGACGATCGTGCCGCTCTTGCCGCGCCAGCGCGGGTTGGTCACTTCCATGTTGATCCGGCAGCGAACGACCTTTTCCGGCTTGTCCCAACCATTGGCCGCGTCGGGGTTCCCCTTGTAGCCCAGCTTCTCGAATGCGGCCATCACATCGGACATTCGCTTCAGCACCCGCGCATCGTAGTTCGGATCGTTGCGCCAGAACTGGGATTCGAGAAAGACCTTGTTGCCGCCCGCGTCGCGCATGTAGACGTACGGAGTGAGCTTCTTCGCGGCCTCGTCCGCGGCTCCGGACGGTTGCGCCAGTACAGCGCCTGCGGTCAGCGCCAGCACGACGCCGGCAAGAATGGTCGTTTTCGACATTGAAAGCTCCTCGCTTCAGGTGGCAGGGTGCCTCTTAGAATGCAAAGTATGCCGTGAGTTCGTCGCGCCCGCATGCGTGGCCGGCCCGGAGCGCTGTGTCGTACAAGTTTCCCCCTTTGTTACCGGTTCTGCAGCGCTACGCAGCTCGCACCCGGCCACGGGGCGAAAACGGTTGCGCGCAGGTTCGCTAAGACGCTACCGTCCACCGTACCCGTGGACGATACCCATCCATTGAGCCTGCGCACGACGACGTGGCGCTCGTGCTGCTGACGTCCGGCACGACGTCGGAGCAGAAGTTCGTGCCGATCCGCCAGCGCCATCTGCTCGCGTACGCGCGTGCGAGCGGCGAGTTCTACCAGCTCGGCCCGCGCGACCGCGGCCTGCACGTGATGCCGATGTTCCACGGGCACGGCCTCAAATCCTCGCTGCTCGTTCCGCTCGCCAACGGCTCCGGCGTGATCTGTACGCGCGAATTCGACGTCGGGTCGTTCTTGCGGCAGATGATTGCCAAGACAACCTCGCGGCGATTCGCCCAGTGCAGCCGACCGGCCCGTATTTCATCGCTGGCGCCTGTTACGGCGCACGCGTTGCCTACGAGATGGCGCGGCAGCTCGAGCAGGTCGCGAGCGCATCGGGCTCTTGCTGACGCTCGATCCGTCGTCGCCGTTCCACGCGGCCGACGGCGACGCCGCGGCGCGAGTGCAGAGGCCGGCGTGAAGCCGCGGACGGCGACCACGCGCTTCGTGCTGAAACGTATCCTGCTGCACGTATCGACGCTTGCCCGGCTGAAGGGCGAGGAGCGCAGCGCGTACGTTCGCGAGAAGGCAGACGTTCTGCGCGACATCGTCGACGGGATCTCTTTCGCGGCGATCGCAGCGAGCTGAACCAGCGACCCACGCAGCGAACCGGCCCCGCGGGCGCCGAAGCGCACGCACTGAGTTTTGCGCGCCCGGCGCTCGGCTGGCTCGGCGTGCACTAGGCAGCCTGGGCCGCGCGGCGCTATTCGGTCGCGGGGCGCGAGATCAGTCCCGCGGCGTCGGACCAAAGCGCTTCATCGCGGCCACCTCGTGCGCGGGAACCCCTTGCAGGCGCGCGCCGGCGCGCGCGTGTCGCGTAACGACGCTGCCGCCTCCCGAGCACACACCCGGCTCGAGCTCGACGTTGTCCACGACCACGCTGCCGATGCCAAGGAGTGCGCCGGCCCCGATCGTGGCGTGACCCGCGATCGCCGTGCCGGCCGACAGCCATGCACGCGCGCCGACGTCGACGCCGTGGCTGACGTACACCAGGCTGCCGATCTTGGCGTCGGCGCCGATCGTCGTATGCGACAGCATCCCGCGGCAGATGCACGCCTGCGCACCCACGTCGACGCGATCGCCGATCCGCACGCCGGCAAGGTGCGGAAAGAACAGCCGCTCGCCGTTACGTCGGTCGTGGTACGAAAGACCCACCCAGCCGACGACGGCGTTCGGCCCGATGACGCAATCGCTGCCGATCTCGCAATCGGCGTAGACGATCGCGCCCGGGGCGATTCGGCTTCGCGCGCCGACGACGACATCGGCGCCGATGCAGGCCGATGGCGCGATGCACGCACTGGCGTCGATGCGCGCCGTGGGATCGACGCCGGGTCGCGGATCGACGCGGGCGTGCGGATCCGTCCAACAGCTGCCGAACGACATCGATGAACGCCGCGCGGACGTCGTCGACGACGAGCAGCGTCTGCCCGTCACGAGGCGATGCCTCTGCGCTTGCGCGAACGAGCACGACCGCCGCGGCCGTCTTGCCGAGGCGATCCGCCGGGATTCGCGTCGTCGCAAAACGCCAGCAGATCCGGTGCGGTCGACGCGAGCGACCCGATGTGCTGCACCTGCCGCTGCGCGTCGCCGAGCACGCGGCACGATGCAATCCCGGCGCCCAGTGCGCGAGCGGTCGTCGGTTGCGGCAGCGCACGTGCGAAGGCCGTCATGCGCTGCGTGTAACGCGGGGTTGCGCCACCTGTTGCGCCTGGTCGTGCTGGGCGCATTGCCGCCACACGGCCTCGCTTGGGACTGCGGCCGCGGGCATGTAGCGCGCGAGATCGACGCCGGCGCACTTGAACTTCCACAGCAGGTACGGGTGCTGCTGCTCGAGCGAAGTACGATAGAACACCGTGTGCGCGTCGTTCGTGCCGAAGGGCCGGCCGCGCAACTTCTCGAGCACCTGCCGATCGCCGCCCGTGCCGCCGGCATAGCGCGTCATCGCCCACTCGGGAAACACGTCGTTGCAGGCGAGCGTGTCGATGAAATAACAGTTCGTGTCGACGAATCCGCCTTGGCTCGCCGCATAGACGCCGCGGCCGGGGCCGAGCGATTCCCAGGTGTCCGGGCAGAGGACGTCGCCGCTCTTCGAGTCGACGAAGTGTCGCAGCGAAAACGCCCATGCCTTCCCGGACACGGCGGCGAGCATTGTCGCCACGTGGTCGGGCGCGTACCAGTTGTCGTCGTCGAGGTAGGTGACGTGCCGCGCGTTCGCCGCATAGCTCAGCATCGTCTTCAGCGCGCCGCCGTAGTGGCTCGGGTACAGGCCGCCGTTGCGCTGCGACGTGGAATAGCCGAGATCGACCAGGGTCAATTCGACGTGCGAGGGCTTCTCGCCGCGCAGTTGCTCGACGAGCGCGCGGTCGCCCAGCCAGCGGTCGATGCCGATCAGGACCTGGATCCGACCGCCAAATCGCTGGGCGAAGACCGATCGGACCGCCTCGGCCATGGTCGGCCTGGCGACGGTGGCCATGACGATCCCGACGTCGAACGGGGTCTGGAGGTCGGACGACATGCGGGAATGGGCGGGAAAAGTGAGTCGTCGTACCGGTCGGGGTGGCGGGCTGGTTTTGCGACGCGAATATACCCCAGTCGGCGGGTTGGCGGCCCGCCGAATCCGTTGACTCGATGAGACTTATCCCCCTATAATCGCGGTCTTTCGCTTTCCGGGCGGCCTTGCAAGCGGCCACCGGGCAGCGCGCGTACCCGGTCTGCAGCGGTCTTGCGGATTGCGGCGCAAAGGTGGCCTAAGCCGGAGCTTCGCGTGTTTTGCTGCGGAGCAGGGTGCTTGGGCCACTTTGATTTGTGCGACATGAGCCCTGCGGTCCACGCGCCTCGCGCCGGATGCGCACACTCAGGAAAACCAGAGCGGACACATTAGATGCCAACCATCAATCAACTCGTGCGGAAGGGCCGCGAGCCCACCGTATCGAAAAGCAAGGTCCCGGCGCTGCAACAAAGCCCGCAGAAGCGCGGGGTTTGCACGCGGGTCTACACGACGACGCCGAAGAAGCCCAACTCCGCTCTGCGAAAAGTCGCCAAGGTGCGGCTCACGAACGGCTTCGAAGTCATCAGCTACATCGGCGGCGAAGGCCACAACCTGCAGGAACACTCGGTGGTGTTGATTCGCGGCGGTCGCGTCAAGGACCTGCCCGGTGTCCGCTATCACATGGTGCGCGGCGCGCTCGATACCGCCGGCGTCAAGGACCGCAAGCAATCGCGGTCGAAGTACGGCGCGAAGAAACCCAAGTCCTAACCATAACGAATTTGCCGCGCCGAATCGTCGGGCTTCGCCCGCGATTCGACGGTAGCCCAACCGAGCCAAAGTAGGGTTCTACTTTGGCTCGACGGAGTGCACATGCCCAGACGCAGAGAAATTCCGAAGCGCGAGATCCTTCCCGATCCGAAGCACCTGAACGTCGATGTCGCGAAGTTCATCAACGTGCTGATGGAGAGCGGCAAGAAGTCGGTCGCCGAACGCATCATCTACGGCGCGTTCGACCAGATCTCCAAGAAGGGCGGCAAGGATCCGCTTGAAGTCTTCAACCAGGCGCTCGCGAATTCGCGGCCGATGGTCGAAGTGAAGAGCCGCCGCGTCGGTGGCGCGAACTTCCAGGTGCCGGTCGAAGTGCGGCCCGTGCGCCGGATGGCGCTCGCGATGCGCTGGCTGCGCGAGGCCGCTCGCAAGCGCGGCGAGAAGTCGATGGGCCAGCGGCTCGCCGCAGAGTTGCTCGAAGCGTCGGAAGGTCGCGGCGGCGCCGTGAAAAAGCGCGAGGAAGTGCACCGCATGGCGGAAGCGAACAAGGCCTTCTCGCATTTTCGGTTTTGAATCCTCTGGATAAGGCTCGGGTTCAAAACCTCTAACGCAAAAAGCTTTTGAAGCGATTCTCACGAGCGGCAAAGGCGGCAAAAAGCTCTAGAAGCGAATCTCACGAGCAGCGAACCCAAGACTTTCGCTGCTCGAATATGAAATATATATGCCAAGAGTCACCCCAATCGACCGGTATCGCAACATCGGCATCAGTGCGCACATTGATGCGGGTAAGACCACGACCACCGAGCGCATCCTTTTCTACACCGGCGTCTCGCACAAGATGGGCGAGGTGCACGACGGCGCAGCCGTCATGGACTGGATGGAGCAGGAGCGCGAGCGCGGCATCACGATCACGTCCGCTGCCACCACCTGCTTCTGGAAGGGCATGGACGGGACTTATCCGGAGCATCGGATCAACATCATCGACACGCCTGGCCACGTCGACTTCACGATCGAGGTCGAACGTTCGATGCGCGTGCTCGACGGTGCGTGCATGGTGTACGACTCGGTCGGCGGCGTGCAGCCGCAATCCGAAACCGTCTGGCGGCAGGCGAACAAGTACAAGGTGCCGCGGCTTGCGTTCGTCAACAAGATGGACCGCATCGGCGCGAATTTCTTCAAGGTCTACGACCAGATGAAGACGCGCCTCAAGGCGAATCCGGTGCCGATTCAGGTGCCGATCGGCGCCGAGGACAAGTTCGCCGGCGTCGTCGATCTCGTGAAGATGAAGGCGATCTACTGGGACGACTCGTCGCAAGGCATGAAGTACGAAATGCGCGACATCCCCGCCGACCTCGCCGAGATTTCGAAGGAATGGCGCGAAAAGATGCTGGAAAGCGCTGCCGAAGCCAACGAGGAGCTGATGAATCGCTACCTCGGCGACGGCGAGCTCACGGAAGCCGAGGTCAAGAACGGCCTGCGGCTGCGCACGATCGCGGGTGAGATCGTTCCGATGCTCTGCGGCTCGGCGTTCAAGAACAAGGGCGTGCAGGCGATGCTCGACGCGGTGATCGACTACATGCCCGCGCCTACGGACATCCCGCCTGTCACCGGCGAGCTCGAGAACGGCACCGAAGGTTCGCGCAGCGCGTCCGACGACGAGCCGTTCGCCGGCCTCGCGTTCAAGATCATGACGGACCCGTTCGTCGGTCAGCTTGTGTTCTTCCGCGTCTACTCGGGCGTCGTCCATTCGGGCGACAGCGTCTACAACGCCGTGAAGGGCAAGAAGGAGCGGCTCGGCCGCATCCTGCAGATGCACGCCAACGAGCGCAAGGACATCAAGGAAGTGCGCGCCGGCGACATCGCCGCGGCCGTTGGCCTGAAGGAGGCGACGACCGGCGACACGCTGTGCGATCCGGCGAAGGTGATCACGCTCGAGAAGATGGTGTTCCCCGAGCCGGTGATCCACGTCGCCGTCGAGCCGAAGACGAAGGCCGACCAGGAGAAGATGGGCATCGCGCTCAATCGTCTCGCGCAGGAAGATCCGTCGTTTCGCGTGCGGACCGACGAGGAGTCCGGCCAGACGATCATCTCCGGCATGGGCGAGTTGCACCTCGAAATTCTCGTCGACCGGATGAAGCGTGAATTCGGCGTCGAGGCGAATGTCGGCGCACCGCAGGTTGCTTATCGCGAAGCGATTCGCAAGCCGGTCGAGGTCGAAGGCAAGTTCATCAAGCAGTCGGGCGGTCGCGGCCAGTACGGCCACGTGTGGATCAAGATGGAACCGCAGGCGCCGGGCAAGGGCTTCGAGTTCGTCGACGCGATCAAGGGCGGCACCGTGCCGCGCGAATACATCCCGGCGGTGAACAAGGGCCTGGTCGAGACGCTGCCCAACGGCGTGCTGGCCGGATTCCCCGTCGTCGACGTCAAGGTCACGTTGTTCGACGGCAGCTATCACGACGTCGACTCGAACGAGAACGCGTTCAAGATGGCCGCGTCGATGGCGTTCAAGGACGGCATGCGCAAGGCGTCGCCGGTGCTGCTCGAGCCGATGATGGCGGTCGAAGTCGAGACGCCCGAGGATTTCATGGGCAACGTGATGGGCGACCTGTCGTCGCGGCGCGGTCAGCTGCAGGGCATCGAAGATCTGCCGACGGGCAAGGCGATCAAGGCGGAAGTCCCGCTGGCCGAGATGTTCGGCTATTCGACGACGCTGCGCTCGCTGTCGCAGGGACGCGCGACGTACACGATGGAATTCAAGCACTACACCGAGGCGCCGAAGAACGTCGCCGAGGCGGTCATCAACAAAAAGACGTAGGCGAGACCACCGACAGTCAGATTTTGACTCCGTGAATCGACCGGCTCTGCCGGCGATTCGCGGCTAACTTAACCGGCCGAAAGTAGGTCTTTACTTTCGGACGAAGGAACTGAGATGGGAAAAAGTAAATTCGAGCGTACGAAGCCGCACGTGAACGTGGGGACGATCGGGCACGTGGACCACGGCAAGACGACGCTGACGGCGGCGATCACGTCGGTGCTGTCGAAGAAGTACGGCGGCGAGGCGAAGGCGTACGACCAGATCGACAACGCGCCGGAGGAGAAGGCGCGGGGGATCACGATCAACACGGCGCACGTGGAGTACGAGACGGCGAACCGGCACTACGCGCACGTGGATTGCCCGGGTCACGCGGACTACGTGAAGAACATGATCACGGGTGCAGCACAGATGGACGGAGCGATCCTGGTGGTGAGTGCGGCGGACGGACCGATGCCGCAGACGCGGGAGCACATTCTGCTGGCGCGGCAGGTAGGGGTGCCGTACATCGTGGTGTACCTGAACAAGGCGGACATGGTGGACGACGCGGAGTTGCTGGAGCTGGTGGAGATCGAGGTGCGGGAGCTGCTCTCCAAGTACCAGTTTCCGGGGGATGACACGCCGATCGTGATCGGCAGCGCGAAGATGGCGCTGGAAGGCGACAAGGGGGACATGGGCGAAGGCTCGATCATGAAGCTGGCGGAGGCGCTGGATAGCTACATCCCGCAGCCGAAGCGGTTGATCGACGGCCCGTTCCTGATGCCGGTGGAGGACGTGTTCTCGATTTCGGGTCGTGGGACGGTGGTGACGGGTCGGGTGGAGCGGGGGATCGTGAAGGTGGGGGAGGAGTTGGAGATTGTCGGGTTGAAGCCGACGCTGAAGACGGTGTGCACGGGTGTGGAGATGTTCCGCAAGCTGCTGGACCAGGGTCAGGCGGGTGACAACGTGGGGGTGCTGCTGCGGGGCACGAAGCGGGAAGAGGTGGAGCGGGGTCAGGTGCTGGCGAAGCCGGGGTCGATCACGCCGCACACGAAGTTCAGCTGCGAGGTGTATGTGCTGAGCAAGGAGGAGGGAGGGCGGCACACGCCGTTTTTCAATGGCTATCGGCCGCAGTTCTACTTCCGGACGACGGACGTGACGGGGAGCGTGGTGTTGCCGGAGGGAACGGAGATGGTGATGCCGGGTGACAACATCCAGATGACGGTGACGTTGATTGCGCCGATCGCGATGGAAGACGGCCTGCGGTTCGCGATTCGCGAAGGCGGCCGCACCGTCGGTGCCGGCGTCGTGACGAAGATTTTGGAATAACGTCGAAAAGTGAACCCCTACTTTTCGCCGAAACAGCGGACGTCAGCACGAGAAGCTTCGGGCGGCCGCGCGCTTCTCGTGTAAGAACGACTACGAAAAACCGAGCGCTTTGCGAGCGGTTTTTCAAAAAGGTGATGTATGCAAAACCAGAGAATTCGGATCCGCTTGAAAGCGTACGATTACAAGCTGATCGATCAGTCGGCGCTGGAGATCGTGGATACGGCGAAGCGCTCCGGCGCCGTCGTCAAGGGCCCGGTTCCGCTGCCCACGAGGATCGAACGCTTCGACGTCCTGCGCTCGCCGCACGTCAACAAGACGTCGCGCGATCAGTTCGAAATCCGCACGCACCTGCGGCTGATGGACATCATCGATCCGACCGACAAGACGGTCGATCAGCTGATGAAGCTCGATCTGCCGGCAGGTGTGGACGTCGAAATCAAATTACAGTAGTCGCGAAAAGTAGCGCTTCACGTTTCGCCGTTTATTGATCGGCCAATTGCAGCCGGCACCCGGAGCGATCCGGGTTACTTAAAACAGAGAGATCGATATGAGTCTAGGATTGGTAGGTCGCAAGGTCGGCATGACCCGCGTCTTCGCCGACGATGGCAGCGCGATCCCGGTCACCGTGCTCGACGTGGCGAACAACCGCGTCACGCAGGTCAAGACACCGGACACCGACGGCTACGCCGCGGTGCAGATCACGTTCGGCAAGCGTCGCGCATCGCGCGTGTCCAAGCCGATGGCCGGACACCTCGCGAAAGCGGGCGTCGAGGCCGGTGACATGCTGAAGGAATTTCAGGTCACGACAGACGAGCTCGCGAAGTTCAAGCCGGGCGATGTCGTCGGCGTCGACACGTTCGAGGTCGGCCAGCTGGTCGACGTCACGGGGACGACGAAGGGCCGCGGGTTTTCAGGCGTGATCACGCGCCACAACTTCAGCAGCAATCGCGCATCGCACGGCAATTCGCGCTCGCACAACACGCCGGGCTCGATTTCGATGGCGCAGGATCCGGGTCGCGTGTTTCCGGGCAAGCGGATGGCGGGCCAGTACGGCAACGTGACTCGCACCGTGCAGACGCTGCCGGTGATCCGCGTCGACAAGGAGCGCGGCCTGCTGCTGGTCAAGGGCGCGGTACCCGGCGCCGACGGCGGTCACATCGTCGTGCGTCCTTCCGCCAAGACACCGGCGAAGAAGGGAGCGTAACGATGGATCTGAACCTCATCGACGACAAGGGTCAGAAGGCTTCGACGGTCGCGGGATCGGACGCGCTGTTCGGCCACGACTACAACGAGGCGCTGATCCATCAGATCGTGACGGCCTACCAGGCGAACGCTCGCCAGGGCACGCGCGCTCAGAAGGGTCGCAGCGAGATCAACAAGTCGCACCGCAAGCCGTGGAACCAGAAGGGTACGGGCCGCGCGCGCGCAGGCCAGGCGAACAGTCCGCTGTGGCGTGGCGGCGGCAAGATCTTCCCGAGCTCGCCCGACGAGAATTTCTCGCACAAGGTGAACCGGAAGATGTATCGCGCCGGGATGGCGTCGATCCTGTCGCAACTCGTTCGCGAAGAGCGGCTGTCGGTGATCGACACGCTCGCGCTCGACTCGCCGAAGACGAAGCTCTTCGCGCGGAAGATCAAGGACTACGGCTTCACCGGCACCGTGCTCGTCGTCACCGAGAAGCTCGACGAGAACCTCTTCCTCGGCTCACGCAACCTGCCCAATGTGCTGGTGCTCGAGACGCGCGAAGTCGATCCGGTCAGCCTCGTCCGTTTCAATCACGTGCTGCTGACCAAGGGCGCCGTGACGCAATTAGAGGAGCTTCACGCATGAGTGCGGCGCGCGAAGCGAAGGCCCGAAGGGCACGGCGTCGCACGATGGCGGGAGGCCGACCCGTGGACGTTTGCATACTGGGATCGTACAAGGAGGCCGAGGATGAATGCCCCCGTCAAATACAACTCCGAGCGCCTGATGACCGTGCTGCTCGCGCCGGTCGTGTCCGAAAAGGGCACGCACATCGCGGACAAGTACGAGCAGGTGATCTTTCGCGTCATGCAGAACGCGACGAAGCCCGAAGTCAAGGCGGCAGTCGAGCTGATGTTCAAGGTGCAGGTCGAATCGGTGCAGATCGCGAACGTCAAGGGCAAGCAGAAGCGCTTCGGCACGCATGCGGGCCGGCGCCGGAACTGGAAGAAGGCCTACGTGTGCCTGAAGCCGGGTCAGGAAATCAATTTCGCGGCGGAGGCCTGAAATGGCACTGGTCAAGGTCAAACCCACGTCCAACGGGCGTCGTTCGCTCGTCAAGGTCGTCAACGCGAGCCTGCACAAGGGCCCGCCGATCGCTTCGCTCGTCGAAAGCCAGAAGCGCGGCTCGGGACGCAACAACAATGGCCACATCACCGTCCGGCACAAGGGCGGCGGCCACAAGCAGCACTACCGGATCGTCGACTTCAAGCGCAACAAGGATGGTATTCCGGCGACGGTCGAGCGGCTCGAATACGACCCGAACCGCAGCGCCAACATCGCGCTTCTGCTGTACGCGGATGGCGAGCGTCGCTACATCATTGCGCCGCGCGGCGTCGCCGTCGGCGTGCAGCTGATGTCGGGCGCCGAGGCGTCCATCAAGCCGGGCAATACGCTGCCGCTGCGCAACATTCCGGTGGGCACGACGATCCACTGCATCGAGATGCAACCCGGCAAGGGCGCGCAGATGGCGCGGTCGGCCGGTGCGGGCGTGCAGTTGCTCGCGCGCGAAGGCGTCTATGCGCAGGTGCGGTTGCGCTCCGGCGAAATCCGCCGCGTTCACGTCGACTGTCGCGCGACGATCGGCGAAGTCGGCAACGAGGAGCACAGCCTCCGCTCGATCGGCAAGGCCGGTGCGCAGCGCTGGCGCGGCATCCGGCCGACGGTACGGGGCATTTGCATGAACCCGGTCGATCATCCGCATGGCGGGCGCTCGAACGGCGGTGGCCACCCGGTCTCGCCGTGGGGCACGCCCACCAAGGGCTACAAGACGCGCCGCAACAAGCGCACCGACGTGATGATCGTGCGCCGCCGTCACGCGACCAAGGGATAACGGAACATGGCACGCTCAATCAAGAAGGGACCGTTCGTCGACGGACATCTGCTGAAGAAGGTGGATGCAGCGCGCGCGGTCAACGACAAGAAGCCCATCAAGACCTGGTCGCGCCGCTCGACGATCACGCCCGAGTTCGTGGGCCTGACCATCGCCGTGCACAACGGCAAGCAGCACATCCCGGTCTACGTGTCGGAAAACATGGTCGGCCACAAGCTCGGCGAATTCGCGCTCACGCGCACGTTCAAGGGGCATTCGTCCGACAAGAAAGTCGCCGCGCCGAGCGCGACGAAGCGCAAGTGAGGACATGATGCAAACCACTGCTACGTTGCGCGGCGTACGGCTGTCGGCCCAGAAGGGTCGCGTCGTCGCCGATGCGATCCGCGGCCTGCCGGTCGATCGCGCGCTGAACATCCTCGCGTTCTCCCCGAAGAAGGGGGCGCGGATCATCAAGAAGGTGCTCGAGTCGGCGATCGCCAACGCCGAGCACAACGAGGGTGCCGACATCGACGAGCTCAAGGTCACGACGATCTACGTCGACAAGGCCGACACGCTGCGCCGGTTCACCGCGCGCGCCAAGGGCCGCGGCAACGTCATCGGCAAGCAGAGTTGCCATATCCGCGTCGTCGTCGGCGACGGGAAGTAGGGCCTGTTCATGCTATATCCACTAACGCGTTGCAGGGCCGAAATGGCCCATGCGCGAGGCGCGAAGCCGACGTCAGGCTGGGCGCCTGGCGAGGCTTTGCAACGAAGCGAATGGCCATTTCGGCAGCAACCCGAAGGGAACGGGCGCCCTGAAACGCCACTCTTCGTTGCATTCCTCGCGCAGACATCCAGTCTGCGCTTCGTCACGCGCCTCAATTGGCGCTTCATGCCACCCGTTCGCGTTAGCGGACATAGCATGAACAGGCCCTAAGGAACCGCCATGGGACAGAAGATTCATCCGACCGGCTTCCGCCTCGCCGTCAACCGCAACTGGGGCTCGAAGTGGTTCGCCAACAAGAAGCACTACGGCCCGACGCTCGCCGAAGACCTGAAGGTGCGCGAGTACCTGAAGAAGAAGCTCGCGCACGCGTCGGTGGCGAAGGTCACGATCGAGCGTCCGGCGAAGAACGCGCGGATCACGATCCACAGCGCGCGCCCCGGTGTCGTCATCGGCAAGAAGGGCGAGGACATCGAGGTGCTGCGCGGCGACCTGCGCAAGATGATGGGCAGCGACGTCGGTCTCAACATCGAGGAGATCCGCAAGCCCGAAATCGACGCGCAGCTGATCTCCGATTCGATCGCGCAACAGCTCGAGAAGCGGATCATGTTCCGCCGCGCGATGAAGCGCGCGATGCAGAACGCGATGCGGCTCGGCGCGCAAGGCATCAAGGTGATGAGCTCCGGACGCCTCAACGGCGTCGAAATCGCGCGGCGCGAGTGGTATCGCGAAGGCCGCGTGCCGCTGCATACGCTGCGTGCCGACATCGATTATGGATTTTCCGAGGCGCGCACGACCTACGGCGTCATCGGCATCAAGGTCTGGGTGTTCAAGGGTGAAGTGATGGCGCACAACGCCGAGCCCGCGGCCGCGCCGGCACCTGCACCCGAAGCACCGAAGCGCCCGCGCCGGTCGGGACCAGCACCAGGAGCGAAGAATGCTGCAACCAGCTAGAAGGAAATACCGCAAGGAGCAGAAGGGCCGGAACAAGGGCGTGGCGACCGTCGGCAACAAGGTCAGCTTCGGCGAGTACGGCCTGAAGGCGACCGATCGCGGCCGTCTGACGTCGCGGCAGATCGAGGCGGCGCGGCGTGCAATGACGCGCCACATCAAGCGCGGCGGCCGGATCTGGATCCGTATCTTCCCGGACAAGCCCGTGTCGAAAAAGCCCGCGGAAGTCCGCATGGGCAACGGCAAGGGCAACCCGGAGTATTACGTCGCCGAGATCCAGCCCGGCAAGGTGCTCTACGAAATGGACGGCGTGGAAGAGGCGCTCGCCCGCGAGGCGTTCGCGCTCGCCGCGGCGAAGCTGCCGCTGCGCACGACGTTCGTCCACCGCCTGATCGGCGGCTGACGGAGAACGCGATGAAACGCACTGACACGAAGAAGGCGCTGGCCGGCAAGAGCCCGGCCGAGTTGCAGACGGAGCTCGAGGCGCTGCTGAAGGAGCAGTTCGGGTTGCGGATGCAGGTCGCCACGCAGCAGCTGACGAATACGTCGAAGCTGAAGGACGTGCGCCGGGGCATTGCCCGCGTGCGCACGTTGCTGGGCCAGGCCGCGCGCGCTTCGGGCACCTCCGCGCCGGCCAAGTCCGCGCGCGCGTGAGCGCGAAGGTTTACGGATTACTGAGCGCTGATGCGCAAAGGGTGAAGTGATGAACGTGCAAACCACGAACGACGCGACGGCACAGGCGCCGGCGGCGCGCAAGCCGCTCGTGCAGACGGTGACCGGTCGCGTCACCAGCGACAAGATGGACAAGACGGTCACCGTGCTCGTCGAGCGTCGCTCGAAGCACCCGATCTACGGCAAGGTCGTCATCAAGTCGAACAAGTACCACGCGCACGACGAGGGCAACGAATGCAAGACCGGCGACCTGGTCGAGATCCAGGCGACCCGCAAGCTTTCGAAGCTGAAGGCGTGGCGCGTCGTTCGCGTCGTGGAGAAGGCAAAAGTCGTCTAGAGGCTGGTCCGGGTATTGCCTGACAGCGAAATACCTGCCATACTCGCTGTTTTCCCCGCCGCGACGCCACGGGGCATTCATCAAATGCGCGGGCGCCGCGGCCCATCCCAGCCGGATGCGTGATTTCGCATCCGAGACGGGGTCCAAAACTGGCCGCCGCCTTTTCGCTTCAGCCGGTCCGCAGGTAGTCGATTGAACCTGCACCGGAGGCGGATCAAGTTGGAGAGAACTGAGTCATGATTCAAATGCAGACGGTACTCGACGTCGCCGACAACACGGGCGCGCGCGCCGTGATGTGCATCAAGGTGCTGGGCGGCAGCAAGCGCCGCTATGCGCACATCGGCGACGTGATCAAGGTGTCGGTGAAGGAAGCTGCGCCGCGCGGCCGCGTGAAGAAGGGCGAGATCTACAACGCCGTCGTCGTGCGCACGCGCCATGGCGTGCGCCGCGATGATGGTGCGCTCGTCCGCTTCGACACGAACGCCGCCGTGTTGCTCAACAACAAGCTCGAGCCGATCGGCACCCGCATCTTCGGGCCGGTCACGCGCGAATTGCGCACCGAGCGGTTCATGAAGATCGTCTCGCTGGCGCCGGAAGTCCTCTGACGCCGCTTCAAGTTCGAAGAGACTACACATGCGCAAGATCAAGAAGGGTGACAACGTCGTCGTCATCGCGGGCCGCGACAAAGGCAAGCGTGGTGACGTCGCCCGTGTCGTCGACGACACGCACGTCGTCGTCAACGGCGTAAACCAGGTGAAGCGGCACACGAAGCCCAACCCGATGAAGAACCAGCCGGGAGGCATCGTCACGAAGGAAGTGCCGATTCACGTATCGAACGTCGCGATCTGGAACCCGGTGACGCAGAAGCCGGACCGGATCGGCTTCAAGCTCCTCGAAGACGGCCGCAAGCTCCGCTTCTTCAAGTCCAACGGAGAGCAGATCAATGGCTGACGACAAGAAGGACAAGAAAGGCGACAAGAAGGGAGCCAAGCACGACAAGGCTCCTGCCGCCGACAAGCAGGCGAAGCAGCCGAAGGCCGAAAAGCCGGCGAAGGCTGCGGCGTCCGCGGATCGTGCTCACGACGCCGACCAGCCGCATCAGCCGGCGCGGCTGAAGGACATCTATCGCAAGGAGATCGCGCCTGCGCTGACTGCGCAATTCGGCTACAAGTCGCCGATGGAAGTGCCGCGGATCTCCAAGGTCGTGCTCAACATGGGCGTGGGCGAAGCGACGGCGGACAAGAAGATCCTCGACAACGCCGTGTCCGACATGACCAAGATCAGCGGCCAGAAGCCGGTCATTACCAAGGCGCGCAAGGCAATCGCGGGCTTCAAGATTCGCGAAGGCTATCCGATCGGCTGCATGGTGACGCTGCGCCAGGAACGGATGTACGAGTTCCTCGATCGCCTCGTGACCGTCGCGCTCCCGCGCGTGCGCGACTTTCGCGGCATCTCGGGACGCGGCTTCGACGGGCGCGGCAACTACAACATGGGCGTCAAGGAACAGATCATCTTCCCCGAGATCGAGTACGACAAGATCGACACGATCCGCGGGATGAACATCACGATCACGACGACCGCGAAGACCGACGCCGAAGCGAAGGCGCTGCTCGCCGCGTTCAAGTTTCCGTTCAGGAACTGAGGATTCTCAATGTCGAAGCTGGCACTGATCAACCGCCAATACAAGCGCGAGAAGCTCGTCGCGAAGTACGCGAAGAAGCGCGCGGCACTCGAAGCGATGGTCGCGAACTCGCGGATGTCGGACGAGGACCGCTACGCGGCGCGGCTCAAGCTGCAGGCGCTGCCGCGCAACGCCAACCCGACGCGGCTGCGCAACCGCTGCCTCATCACGGGCCGTCCTCGCGGCGTGTACAGCAAGTTCGGCCTCGGGCGCAACAAGTTGCGCGAATACGCGATGCGCGGCGAAGTGCCGGGCATCGTCAAAGCCAGCTGGTAGGAGTGACGCATGAGCATGAGTGATCCCATCGCCGACATGTTGACGCGCATCCGCAACGCGCAGATGACGGAGCGCGCGGTTGTCGTGATGCCCGCGTCGAACGTCAAGGTCGCGATCGCCCGCGTGCTGAAGGACGAGGGCTACATCGAAGGCTTCAAGATTTCCGGCGAGGAAACGCGCAAGCCGCAGCTCGAGATCGCGCTGCGCTACTACGCGGGCAAGCCGGTCATCGAGAAGATCGAGCGCATCTCGAAGCCCGGCCTGCGCATTTACAAGAGCAAGGACGACATTCCACGCGTGATGAACGGCCTCGGCATCGCCATCGTGTCGACGTCGCACGGCGTGATGACCGACCGCAAGGCGCGCGCGACCGGCGTTGGCGGCGAAGTCATCTGCATCGTCGCCTGACGGGAGATATCGAGATGTCACGCATTGGCAACAATCCGATCAAGCTTCCGCCGAAGGTCGAAGTGACGCTTGGCACCGGCGAGATTTCCGTCAAGGGTCCGCTCGGCACGCTGTCGCGCAGCTACGGCCCCGAAGTTGCCGTCGAGCGCAACGGCGAGGAGCTGGTGTTCAAGGCGACGAACGACGAAGCCGGCGCGCTGCAGGGAACGCTGCGCGCGCTGGTCGCGAACATGGTCAAGGGCGTAACGCAGGGCTTCGAGAAGAAGCTGTCGCTCGTGGGCGTCGGCTATCGCGCGCAGGCGGCGGGCGACAAGATCAACCTGTCGCTCGGGTTCTCGCACCCGGTCGTGCACATGATGCCGAAGGGCGTGACCGTGCAGACGCCGGTGCAGACGGAGATCCTCGTCAAGGGGATCGACAAGCAGCAGGTCGGCCAGGTCGCGGCCGAGATCCGTGCGTATCGTCCGCCCGAGCCGTACAAGGGCAAGGGCGTTCGCTATTCGGACGAGCGCGTCAAGATCAAGGAAACGAAGAAGAAGTAATGCTTCGGCCAAAAGTAAAAACCTACTTTTGGCCGGTCAATTCACCCTCGAATCGCGGGCAGAGCCCGACGATTCAAGGTCGAAAGGGCTAGAGAGGTACCGATGAATAAAAAGGAAGCTCGAGTTCGCCGCGCGCGCAAGACGCGGATCCGCATCGCCGAGCAGCGCGCGACGCGCCTCGTCGTCGGCCGCTCGAACAGCCACATCTACGCGCAGATCGTCGCGCCCACCGGCGACAAGGTGCTCGTCAGCGCTTCGACGCTCGAAGCGGACGTGCGCAAGGATCTGAAGAACGGCGGCAACAAGGCTGCCGCCGCGGTGATCGGCAAGCGCATCGCCGAGCGCGCGAAGGCGGCGGGCATCGAGGCGGTCGCGTTCGACCGTGCGGGTTTTCGCTTCCATGGCCGCGTGAAAGCGCTGGCCGACGCCGCCCGCGAGGGCGGTCTCAAGTTCTGAGCAGGGGATTCGACTCATGGCACAGCAACGATCCAACTCCCGCCAGTCGCAGCAGCAGGACGACCGCGGCGACGGGTTGAAAGAGAAGATGATCTCGATCAACCGGGTCACCAAGGTGGTGAAGGGCGGACGGATCCTGGGCTTCGCGGCGCTCACGGTCGTCGGCGATGGCGATGGTCGCATCGGCATGGGCAAAGGCAAGGCGAAGGAAGTGCCCGTTGCCGTGCAGAAGGCGATGGAGCAGGCGCGCCGCAAGATGGTGAAGGTGCGCCTGAAGAAGGGAACGTTGCATCACGCGGTGATCGGCCGGCACGGCTCGACGCGCGTGTACATGCAGCCCGCGTCGGACGGGACGGGCGTGATCGCCGGCGGCGCAATGCGGGCCGTGTTCGACGTCGTCGGCGTGACCAACATCCTCGCCAAGTGCCACGGTCCCACCAACCCGTACAACGTGGTGCGCGCGACGATCAACGCGCTCGAGGCGATCAATGCGCCGGCCGACATTGCCGCCAAGCGCGGCAAGACGGTCGAGGAAATCCTGGAGGCGTGATGGCGGCGGACAAGAGATTGAAGGTGACGCTCGTCAAGGGTGTCGGATGCACGCGCAAGGACCATCGGGCCACCGTGCGCGGCCTGGGGCTGAAGCGCATCCGCCAGGTCGTCGAGCTCGAGGATACGAAGGCCGTCCGCGGCATGATCAACAAGGTCAGCTACCTCGTATCGGTAGTGGGCGAGTGAATTTCCGGAGTCTTTGATGCGTCTCAATACGATCAAGCCCGCATCGGGCAGCAAGAAGGCGCGGCGTCGCGTCGGACGCGGCATCGGCTCGGGCCTCGGCAAGACGGCCGGTCGCGGCCACAAGGGCCAGAAGTCGCGTTCGGGCGGCTTTCACAAGGTCGGCTTCGAAGGCGGCCAGATGCCGCTGCAGCGGCGCCTGCCCAAGCGCGGTTTCGTGTCGCGAACGAAGCTCGACGTCGCGGAAGTGCGTCTGTCGGATCTCGCGCGGCTGCCGGTGACGGACATCGACCTCCTGGCGCTGAAGGCTGCCGGCATGGTCCCGTCGACGGCGAAGTCGGCGAAGGTGATCAAGACGGGCAAGCTGGACAAGGCCGTCAAGCTCATCGGCCTGACGGCCACGCAGGGCGCGAAAGCCGCGATCGAGGCCGCCGGCGGCACGCTCGCCGAAGCCGCTTGAATACGCAACCGGGCGACGCAACCTAGGACAGTCCATTGGCAATAGCAAATCCGGCGCAGAAGAGCGGGAACAAGTATGGCGACCTGAAGCGCCGCTTGTGGTTCCTGCTGGGTGCGCTCGTCGTCTACCGCGTGGGTACGCACATCCCCGTGCCGGGCATCAACGCCTCGGTGCTGGATGAGCTGTTCCGCGGCCAGCAGGGAGGGATTCTCGGCCTGCTGAACGTGTTCTCGGGCGGCGCACTGTCGCGCTTCTCGATCTTCGCCCTCGGGATCATGCCGTACATCTCGGCGTCGATCATCATGCAGCTCTGCACGGTGATCGTGCCGGCGCTCGAGGCGCTGAAGAAGGAAGGGCAGTCGGGGCAACGCAAGATCACGCAGTACACGCGCTACGCGACGCTCGCGCTGTCGTTCTTCCAGGCGTTCGCGATCTCGACGGCGCTGGAAGCACAGGCGGGACTGGTCCTCGAGCCGGGCGTGATGTTCCGCGTCGTCTCGGCGGTCACGCTGGTGACGGGCACGATGTTCCTGATGTGGCTCGGCGAGCAGATCACCGAGCGGGGTCTTGGCAACGGCATCTCGCTGATCATCTTCGCGGGCATCGCCGCGGGCCTGCCGCGCGCGATCGGCCAGACGCTCGAGCAGGGCCGCACGGGTGCGTATTCGTGGCTGCTGATCATCGGCATCGCCGCGCTCGTCGTGCTCGTGACCGCGTTCGTCGTGTTCATGGAGCGGGCGCTGCGCAAGATCCTGGTCAATTATGCGAAGCGGCAGGTTGGCAACAAGGTTTACCAGGGGCAGAGCTCGCACCTGCCGCTGAAGATCAACATGGCGGGGGTGATCCCGCCGATTTTCGCATCGTCGATCATCCTGTTCCCGGCCACGCTCGCGCAGTGGGCGGGCACGGGCGAGAACACGATCTGGATCCGCGACCTGGCGGCGACGCTGGCGCCCGGTCAGCCGGTGCACGAGATCCTGTACGCAGCGGCGATCATTTTCTTCTGCTTTTTCTATACGGCGCTGCAGTACAACCCGAAGGAAACGGCGGACAACCTGAAGAAGAGCGGTGCGTTCATCCCGGGCTACCGGCCGGGCGATCAGACGGCGAAGTACCTGGAGAAGATCACGCTCCGGCTGACGCTCCTCGGCTCGCTGTACCTCGTCGTCGTGTGCTTCATCCCGAATTTCCTGATCGCGTGGAAGAACGTGCCGTTCTATTTCGGGGGCACGTCGCTCCTGATCATCGTGGTCGTGACGATGGATTTCATGACGCAGGTGCAGGCGTACCTGATGTCGCAGCAGTATGAGAGCCTGCTGCGCAAGGCCAATTTCAAGGGTGGAGTGCCGACGCGCTGATGGCGAAGGAAG
Organism: uncultured Pseudomonadota bacterium; assembly: GCA_963709335.1. Classification (GTDB taxonomy): domain Bacteria; phylum Pseudomonadota; class Gammaproteobacteria; order Burkholderiales; family Casimicrobiaceae; genus VBCG01. Next base: position 250,095 of record CAVPWB010000014.1, on the reverse strand, counting down.
AGACGATTGCGATGCAGGGCGAGGTGGCGGAAATGCTGCCGAACGCGACGTTCCGCGTAAAGCTCGAAAACGGTCACGTCGTGCTTGCGCACATATCCGGAAAGATGCGCATGCACTACATCAAGATCCTGCCGGGCGACAAGGTCACCGTCGAGCTGACGCCGTACGACCTGTCCCGCGCGCGGATCACTTTCCGGGCGAAGTGACGACTGATCGGGTGGCGAAATGAAAGTACTGGCTTCGGTGAAGAAGATCTGCCGCAACTGCAAGATTGTCCGCCGGCATGGCGTGGTGCGCGTCATCTGCACGGCTGACGCACGGCACAAGCAGCGGCAGGGCTGACCCGCCGGCGACGGCGCAAACGACAGATATAGGTTAATCATGGCGCGTATTGCAGGCGTAAACATTCCGAACCATCAGCATGCGGAGATCGCGCTGACGGCGATCTACGGCATCGGTCGTCCGCGCGCGAAGGCGATCTGCGTGGCGGCAGGCGTCGCGCCGAACGCGAAGATCAAGGACCTCACCGATGCGCAGATGGACAAGCTGCGCGAGCACATCGGCAAGTTCACCGTCGAAGGCGATCTGCGCCGCGAGGTGACGATGAGCATCAAGCGACTGATGGACTTGGGCTGCTATCGCGGCGTCCGTCATCGCAAGGGACTGCCCGTGCGCGGCCAGCGCACGCGCACCAACGCGCGCACGCGCAAGGGTCCGAAGAAGGGCCGCACCGTCGCGCTGTCGAAGGGCGTCACCAAGTAACGCAGGAAACCGGTTAAGGATCATTGATGGCACAGCAACCGTCGCAGAAGGGCGCCACCGCGCGCACCCGCAAGAAGGTCAAGAAGAACGTGTCCGAAGGGATCGCGCACATCCACGCGTCCTTCAACAACACGATCATCACGATCACCGACCGGCAGGGCAACGCGCTGTCGTGGGCGACGTCGGGCGGCGCCGGGTTCAAGGGCTCGCGCAAGTCGACGCCGTTCGCGGCGCAGGTCGCGGCCGAGTCCGCCGGTCGCGCGGCACAGGAATACGGCGTCAAGAACCTCGAGGTGCGCATCAAGGGACCGGGCCCGGGACGCGAGTCCGCGGTGCGCGCGCTCAATGCGCTCGGACTCAAGATCAGCAGCATTTCCGACGTGACGCCGGTGCCGCACAACGGCTGCCGTCCGCCGAAGCGTCGGCGGATATAGGAAAGCGCGGCGATTCACGTTGATTTTTCGTTAGACGTTGAGTCTGAGGATCGTCGGGCTTCGCCCGCGGTCCTCAGGTAACCAAGGAACGGCCAAAAGTAGGTTTGTACTTTTGGCCGAAGGAAACTATGGCGAGATACATCGGACCCAAATGCAAGCTGGCGCGGCGCGAAGGAACGGACCTGTTCCTGAAGAGCGCGCGGCGTTCGCTCGACTCGAAGTGCAAGCTCGACACGAAGCCGGGGCAGCACGGCGTCAAGTCGGGTGCGCGCACGTCGGACTACGGTCATCAGCTGCGCGAGAAGCAGAAGCTGCGTCGCATCTATGGTGTGCTCGAGCGCCAGTTCCGTCGTTATTTCCACGAGGCGACGAAGGGCAAGAGCTCGACCGGCACGAACCTGCTGCAGCTGCTCGAATCGCGGCTCGACAACGTCGTGTACCGGATGGGCCTCGGCTCGACGCGTGCCGAAGCACGGCAGCTCGTGTCGCACTGCTCGATCACCGTCAACGGCAAGGTGCTGAACGTTCCGTCGGCGCTGCTGCGCGCCGGTGACGTCGTCGCCACCACCGACAAGGCCAAGGGACAGCTGCGCATCCAGGATGCGCTGCAACTCGCCGAGAAGGTCGGCTTCCCGTCTTGGGTCGAAGTCGACCCGAAGAAGATGACTGGCAAGTTCAAGGGAGCGCCCGAGCGCTCGGAATTCGGCCAGGACATCAACGAGAGTCTCGTTGTCGAGTTGTACTCGAAGTAAGGATGGGATAGTCGGCCGCTACCGATGCGGCCAATCGAAAGGCACGATCGATCGCCGCGTCGCCGCGGTCGACACTTTGTGATTTTTCGGCGTCTCCGAAAATAAAGGTTCCGCATGCAGAGCAATGTTCTGTTGAAGCCCCGCATCATCGACGTGCAAAGCATGTCGCCGTTCCACGCCAAGGTGGTGATGGAGCCGTTCGAGCGTGGGTACGGGCATACGCTGGGCAACGCGCTGCGGCGCGTGCTGCTTTCGTCGATGCCCGGCTACGCGCCCACCGAAGTGAAGATCACCGGTGTGCTGCACGAGTATTCGGCGCTGGACGGTGTGCAGGAAGACGTCGTCGACGTGCTGCTGAACCTGAAGGGTGTCGTGCTCAAGCTCCACAACCGCGACCACGTGATGCTGAAGCTCGCCAAGACCGGCGAGGGTCCCGTCACGGCTGCCGACATCGAGCCCAATCATGACGTCGAGATCATCAATCCCGAGCACCTGATCGCGCATCTGACGGCAGGCGGCAAGATCGAGATGGAGATCAAGGTCGAGAAGGGCCGCGGCTACCAGCCCGCGACGATGCGCATCAAGCCGGAAGGCGGCCGCACGATCGGGAGCATCCTGCTCGACGCGTCGTTCTCCCCGGTGCGGCGGGTCAGCTACGCCGTCGAATCGGCGCGCGTCGAACAGCGCACCGACCTCGACAAGCTCGTGCTCGACATCGAGACGAATGGCGTCGTCGAGCCCGAGCAGGCGGTTCGCTACGCAGCGAGTGTGCTGGTCGAGCAGTTGTCGGTGTTCGCCGACCTCAAGGGCACGGACCAGCCCTCGGCCGAGCGTGCATCGCCGCAGGTCGACCCCGTGCTGCTGCGCCCGGTCGACGATCTCGAACTCACGGTGCGCTCGGCCAATTGCCTGAAGGCCGAGAACATCTATTACATCGGCGACCTGATCCAGCGTTCGGAAACCGAGCTGCTGAAGACGCCGAACCTCGGACGCAAATCGCTGAACGAGATCAAGGAAGTGCTCGCGTCGCGCGGTTTGTCGCTCGGCATGCGGCTCGAGAACTGGCCGCCGGCGGGACTGGACAGACCGTGAAAAGTACACCCCTACTTTTTATGGGGTAGGGCAACCTGAAAATCGCGGGCGGAGCCCGACGATTTTCAGTGGAAAAGACAAGGAAAGAACATGAGACACCGCCACGGACTGCGCAAACTCAATCGCACGAGCTCGCATCGGCTCGCGATGTTGCGCAACATGACGAACTCGCTGTTCACGCACGAGGCGATCAAGACTACGCTGCCGAAGGCGAAGGAACTGCGTCGCGTCGCGGAGCCGCTGATCACGCTCGGGAAGACGCCGACGCTGGCGAATCGCCGGCTGGCGTTCGACCGGTTGCGCGACCGCGACGTCGTCACGAAGCTCTTCAACGAGCTGGGCCCACGCTTCAAGGCCCGTCCCGGAGGCTACCTGCGCATCCTCAAGTTCGGCTTCCGTCAGGGCGACGCGGCGCCGATGGCGCTGATCGAGCTGGTCGATCGGCCGGCGACGGCGAACGAAGAGTCCGAGCAGGCGGCGTAAGCACCGAGCCTCAATGACGACGATTCGGTCGGGTGTACAACCCGGCCGTTTTCATTTGGCGCCGGCTATCCGCGGCAGATGCAGCGTCAAGGGCTGAACGCGTTTCATTCCTGAAACCGTGTAGCATCAGGTCCCATGCCCGAGACAGTTTTGGTAACCGGCGGCGCCGGGTTCGTAGGCTCCCACATCGTCGTCGAGCTGGCGCGAAGCGGCTTTGCTCCGGTCATACTCGACAACTTCAGCAACAGCACGCCGGCGATCCGTACCCGTCTCGAGGCGCTGGCGGGACGTCCCGTACCCTGCGTGACGGCCGACGTCCGCGACGTCGTTGCGTTGCGCGCCGCCTTCCACGACCATCCGATCGCCGCCGTCATCCACTGTGCCGGGCTCGAGAACGTCGCCGAGTCGGAAGCGAGGCCGCTCGCGTACTACGACGCAAACGTCGGCGGCACGCTCTCGTTGATCGAGGTGATGGGCGAGGCGGGCGTCGCCACGCTCGTATTCAGCTCGGCGTCGAGCGTCTACGGCGATGCGACCGATCTGCGCCTGTCGGAACAGACGCCATTGCGCACGTCGAGCGTCTATGGCCGCACGAAGCGCGTCGTCGAGGATCTGCTGCGCGACCTGTCGACCGCGAATGCGAACTGGCGGATGGCCGTCGTACGCAAGTTCAACCCGGCGGGCGCGCATTCATCGGGAATGCTGGGCGAGGCGCCGCGGAGCCGCCCGACGCATCTCATTCCCGCGATGTGCCGCGTCGCGGCGGGCGAGTCCGGTGAGCTCGTCGTCCACGGCGACGACTGGGACACGGCGGACGGCACCGGTGTGCGCGACTACGTGCATGTGCAGGATCTCGCCGATGGTTTCGTGCGGGCGTTGAAGTACACGCAAGCCCACCCCGGCCTCGTGACCGTCAATCTCGGCAGCGGCGCCGCAACGTCGGTGATGGCCGCGATCGCGTCGTTCGAGCGGGCGTGCGGGCGATCGATCCCGCGAATTACAGGTGCGCGCCGGGCCGGCGATGTCGCGGGAAGTTGCGCCGACAACACGTACGCGACGTCACTGCTGGATTGGCGTCCGACGCGCGATCTGGACGCCATTTGCGCCGACGCGTGGAGATGGCAGAAAAACGGCGGCCGTTATTAGCCAACCGGCGTAAAGCTGCTGCAAGACACGTGCTACTCAGCGTGCCGCTTGCACGCGTGCGGAGTCCTTGCGGTACCGGTTCAGCTCGTTGGTCAGCCACACACCCGACAGCGCCTCGGTCTTTCCGCACTTCACGTGATAGAGCTCGCCCGACATGCTGCTTTCAGTGGCGAGATACTTGATGAACTCCTCGGCCGTCGTGATCCGGCTGCCGGCGAACTGGTACTTCGACGCCAGATGATCGCGCGCCTTGTCGGACGGGTACTCGGTGCCGTTGCGGATGAACGTGCAGGATGACGCGGCGACGAAGTTGAGCAGGTGATCAATTTCGTCCTTCGGCGACGGGTTCGCGGCAGCGCTTGCCTGCGCCAGCGCGAACGTGATCGTGGCTGCGGCGGCCAGCAATGTCCGGCGGACGTGTTGAGAGGTCATCGACGTCGTCGTGGGTAGGGTATGTGGCTTCCGACCCGCACGCGGGCTTCCGGTTCCATCATATCCCCGGTTCGGCCGTCTTCAGCGCCTCGACGCGAATCTGCTCGGTCAGCGCCGCCTTCAACGCCGAGAACTCGGGTGACGTCTTGATCGTGTAATGACGCGGGTGCACGAGCGGCACGGCGACTTCGGCCTTGATCCGGCCGGGCCGGGCCGTCATCACGACGACGCGGTTGGCCATGAAGATGGCCTCCTCGATGTCGTGCGTCACGAACAACACCGTCTTGCGCTCGCTCTCCCAGATCGACAGCAGCAACTCCTGCATCAGCGAGCGCGTCTGGTTGTCGAGCGCGCCGAACGGTTCGTCGAGCAGCAGTATCCGCGGTTCGTTCGCGAGTGCGCGCGCGATCGCTGTGCGTTGCTGCATGCCACCCGACAGCGTCTTCGGATAGTGATCCTCGAACCCGGCGAGCCCGACCTTGGCGACGTAATGCGCCGCAATTTCGGCCTGGCGTACGGCCGGCAGCGACTTCTCGCGCAACCCGAACTTGATGTTCTCCTCGACCGTCAGCCACGGGAACAGCGTGTAGCTTTGAAAGACCATGCCCCGGTCTGCGCCGGGGCCCATGACGAGCTGGCCGTCGAGACGAACCTCCCCCGTCGTCGGCGCGTCCAGTCCCGCGACGATGCGCAGCAGCGTGCTCTTGCCACAACCCGACGGGCCGAGGATCGTGATGAAGTCGTTGTCGGCAATCGACAAGGTCGTCGGCAGCAGCGCCTCGACGGGTGCGCCGTTGCGCGCACCGGCAAACGTGCGGGCAACGCCGTCGATCGCGAGCGCACTCAGACCCGTGTCCTCGAGGCGTGCACGTTTACGCGCTGCTCCACGGAAACAGCGCACGGTTCGCGCGCTTGAACCCGAGGTCGGAAACGAGCCCGATGATTCCGATCAGGATGATGCCGAAGATGATCTGGCCGGTATTGAGCAACGCCTGGCTGTCGGTGATCATGTGGCCAATGCCGCTCGACGCGCCGATGAGTTCCGCGACGATCACGTAGGTCCACGCCCAGCCGAGGACCAGGCGCAGCGTCTCGGCGATGGCGGGTGCGGCGCTCGGCAGCAGCACGCGGCGCACGATGCCGCGCGCATTGGCGCCGAGCGTGTATGCGGCCTCGACGAGGTCGCGCCGCGTCGCGCCCACGGTGACGGCCACCATGAGGACGATCTGGAAGAACGAGCCGATGAAGATCACCAGCAGCTTCTGCATCTCGCCGATGCCCGCCCACAGGATCAGGAGCGGGATGAACGCGGACGCCGGAAGGTAGCGCGCGAACGAGACGAACGGCTCGAAGAACGCCTCGACGGGCTTGTATGCGCCCATCGCAATTCCGAGCGGAACGCCGAACGCGGCCGCGAGGATGAAGCCGCCGAACACGCGCCAGATCGTGATGCCGACATCCTTCGCAAAGCCGAACTGCGCGAACAGCGACCAGCCTTCGCGCAGCATCGTCAGCGGATCGGCGAGGAATGTCTTCGACACGAGGCCGCCGAACGTCGCTGCGCTCCACGCGAGCACGAAGAGCACGAAGAACGCGAGGCCGAGCGCGACCTTGCGCGTACCGCTGACGGGCACGAGCGGCGTCATCGCGGCAATCCCTGCACTTGCCCGGACGATAGCGCGATGCGTGCCCGCCGCGCGCGTTGCGCGCGCCCGCCGGAAATGAGCGCGAGCGTCGCTTCGCGCGGCACCGTCGACGCTACTTGATGAACTGCGTGTCGTAGAGCGTGGTGACGTCCGGCATGGCCTTGATGCTGCCGATTTCGAGGAGCAGGTCGCCGGCTTCCTTGCTGAACTGCTGCAGTTCGCCGTTGAAGAACTTCTGGTTCGCCGCCTTGTCCTGCCAGCGCAGGTATTTCGCCGACGCGCCGAACTGCTCGCCGCTCTGCTTCACGTCCGCGCCCATGATCTCGTAGCTCTTCGCCGGATCCTTCTGGATCATCGCCACCGCTTCGAAATAGCTGTCGGTCAACGCCTGCGCCGCCTTCGGGTTGTCGGCCAGGAATTTAGGCGTGCAGCCGAACGTGTCCATGATCATCGGATAGTCCAGCGTCGTCGCGATGATCTTGCCGGCCTGCGGCGCGCTGCGCACCGTCGACAGATACGGCTCGTACGTCATCGCGGCGTCGTTCTGGCCGGCGACGAACGCTTGCGCCGCGGGTCCCGGCTCGAGATTGACCACGGTGACGTCCTTGACGGAGAGTCCGTTCTTCTTCAGGAACCAGGCGAGCGTGAAGTAAGGCGCCGTGCCGGGTGCCGATGCGGCAACCGTCTTGCCCTTGAGATCCGCGATCTTCGCGACGTTGTTGCGCACGGCCATGCCGTCGGCACCGTAGCTTTTGTCCATCTGGAAGATCTGCTTCGTCGCGACGCCGTTCGCGTTCCAGACAACCCACGTCTCGACCGTCGTCGCCGCGCATTGCACGTCACCCGATGCGATCGCGAGGTGCCGATCCTTTTGCGGGATCTTCTTCAGGTCGACGTCGAGGCCGTTCTTCTTGAAGATGCCGGCTTCCTTCGCAAGTGTCAGCGGCGCAAAGCCGGTCCAACCCGAATAGCCGATCGCGACCTTGGTTTGCGAAACCGCGGGTAACGCCAACGCGGCGAGCGCGAGTCCAGCCGTCGCCATCACGATCTTGCGCATGTCGATCCCTCCCGTAGTCGTTGAACGTTCCATTATGCGGCATCGGCGCAGTCTCGCGTCGGGCGGCCAAGTGCCGGGCACAGCGCGACCAGGGCCGTATCGCCGGTTTACAATCGCCTGGCGCTTCCCGCATGGCGGTTCGTTCATGCGCCGCGCCTTTCGGAGCCGCACGTCCCGTCGATGAAAACGCTGCACGCCCCTGCCGCATTGCTCGCCGACGGCTGGCACACCGACGTCGCCATCGTCGTCGCCGACGACGGCACGATCGAGCGTGTCGAGTGCGCGAAGCCGCCCGCTGACGCCGAGCGATTGGCGGGTCCCGTCATTCCGCCGATGCCGAACCTGCATTCGCACGCGTTCCAGCGCGCGATCGCCGGGCGCACCGGTCTACCCTCGCCGCATCGCGACGACACTTTCTGGACATGGCGGCAGGCCATGTACGCCGCGGTCGACCGCCTCGATGCCGACGCGTTCGAGGCGATTGCCGCGCAGGCGTACGTCGAGATGGCGAAGGCCGGCTACGCATCGGTCGCCGAATTCCACTACGTCCATCACGATCCGCACGGCAAGGCGTATGCAGATCCCGCCGAGCTCGCGTGGCGGATCGTCAGCGCTGCCCGCACGGCGGGCCTCGGGCTCACGCTGCTTCCCGTCTTCTACGCGCACGGCAATTTCAACGGCGCGGCCGCGGCGCCCGGCCAGCGGCGCTTCCTGCACAGCATCTACACGTTCGAGAAATTGCTCGACGCCGTCACGCGCAAGTCGCAAGCCGAGCATTACACCGTTGGCGTCGCGCCGCACAGCCTGCGCGCCGTCACGCGCGAGGAATTGACGAAGGTCGCGGCGATGGCGCCACCGCGAGCGCCCATCCACATCCACGCCGCGGAGCAGACGCGTGAAGTCGATGACTGCTATGCCTGGAGCCGGATGCGGCCTATCGAATGGTTGCTCGCGAATGCGGGCGTGGACGCGCGCTGGTGCGTCGTCCATGCGACGCACATGACCGAGCGCGAAGTCGCGGGACTTGCCGCGAGCGGCGCGGTGGCCGGGCTCGCGCCGTCGACGGAGGCCGACCTCGGTGACGGAATCTTCCAGGGCGAGGCCTACCTGCAGGCGGGCGGCCGATTCGGCATCGGGACCGACTCCAACACGCTGATCGATCCGTTTGCCGAAGTGCGGCAGCTGGAGTGGTCGCAGCGATTGCGCGCGCGCCGGCGAAACGTGCTCGTCGATCAGTCGCAAACACCGGTCGGCCAACGGCTGTGGCGCGCTGCTGCGCAGGGCGGCGGGCAGGCACTCGCGCAGCCGATCGGCTCGCTGGCGGCCGGCATGCGCGCCGACCTGATCGTCCTCGATCCGGACGAGCCGGCGCTCGCGGAGCAGCCGATCGAGCACGTCCTCGACGCAGCGATCTTTGGCGCATGCCGACGGCCCGTGCGCGACGTCATGTGCGGCGGCCGGTGGATCGTTCGCGAAGGCCGTCATGCACGCGAACAGGACGTATACCGGCGATTCCGCGCCGCCATCGCGCGCTTCGATACGAGCGCCACGACGCCATGAGTTCACCGCCGCCGCCTCACCTGACTCACCCGGTCCAGCGGTGATGGCGACGTTCGACACGCTGCTCACCAACGTGCGGCTCGCGACGATGCGCGAGGCCGAAGGCTACGGCGCGATCGACGATGCGGCCCTCGGCATCCGCGACGGTGCAATCGCCTTCGTCGGCGCGTTGCGCGACGTGCCGCGCGACGCGGGTGCCACGCACACGGTCGACGCGCAGCGGCGCTGGGCGACACCCGGTCTCGTCGACTGCCATACGCACGCCGTCTACGCAGGCAACCGCGCCGGCGAGTTCGAGCGCAGGCTCGAAGGCGCGTCGTACGCGGAAATTGCCGCCGCGGGCGGCGGCATCCTGGCGACAGTGCGCGCGACGCGCGCGGCGAGCGATGCGGACCTCGCGGCTGGCAGCGCACCGCGACTGACCGCGATGATCGACGAAGGCGTTACGACAGTCGAGATCAAGTCGGGCTACGGCCTCGACACGGCCAACGAGTTGAAGCAGTTGCGCGTCGCGCGCGCGCTCGGTGCTTCTCTGGATGTCGACGTGCGGACGACATTGCTGGCCGCACACGCCCTTCCGCCGGAGTACCGGGATCGTGCCGATGCCTACATCGACTACGTGTGCGAAGACACGCTGCCTGCGGTCGCGCGTATGGGACTCGCCGATGCCGTCGACGCGTTCTGCGAGACGATCGGCTTCACGCCGCAGCAGACGCGCCGGGTGTTCGAAGCGGCGCGCGCCCACCGGTTGCCGGTCAAGCTGCACGCGGACCAATTATCGGACAGCGACGGCGCGCGCATTGCCGCCGATTTCGGCGCATTGTCGGCAGACCATCTCGAGTACACGAACGAAGAGGGTGTCACCGCGATGGCGGGCAGCGGCACGGTCGCCGTGCTCCTGCCGGGCGCGTTCTATGCGTTGCGCGAGACGCGGCTGCCGCCGCTTGCGACGCTGCGCGCGCGTCGCGTGCCGATCGCGATCTCGACCGACTGCAATCCCGGAACGTCCCCCGCAACATCGCTGCCGCTGATGATGAGCATGGCGTGCACGTTGTTCCGGATGACGCCGCGCGAGGCACTGGCCGGCGTCACGAAGCACGCGGCGCGCGCGCTCGGACTCACCGACCGCGGAACGCTCGCCGTCGGGCAGCGCGCCGACGTCGCGTTGTGGAACATCGACGAGCCCGCCGATCTTGCATACCGGATCGGTGCGCAGGCCTGCGCCGCGGTCATCCGCGGCGGCCGTTTCGTGCGGAGCCTCGGCTGACATGCTGCTCTGGAATCTCGCGCGCGGCGATTCGCCGTTGATCGTCAGCGTTCCGCACGCCGGACGTCACGTGCCGGACGCGATCGCGGTGCGGCTGTCGGACCGCGCGCGCGAAGTGCCCGATACCGACTGGCACGTCGACGCGCTCTATCGGTTCGCGCCGGCCACCGGGGCGACGCTGATCACGGCGACGCATTCGCGCTACGTCGTCGACCTGAACCGCGACCCGTCGGGCCAGGCGTTGTACCCGGGCGCGGACAACACCGAGCTGTGCCCGACGCGCACGTTCTGCAACGAGCCCGTGTATCGGCCGGGCGAAGAGCCGTCACAGCGCGAGATCGACGCACGGCGTGCGACGTACTTCGATCCGTATCACACGCGACTCGCGCGCGAGATCGAGCGCGTGCGAGAACGCCATGGCTATGCGGTGCTCGTCGATGGTCATTCGATCGCCGCGGAGGTCCCGCGATTTTTCGCCGGACGGTTGCCCGATCTCAATCTGGGTACCAGCGACGGGCGGAGCTGCGACGCGACGGCGCAGGCGCTTGCTGCCGGCATCGTGTCGAACGCGGCGGGTTTCACGCACGTCGTCAACGGCCGCTTCAAAGGCGGCTTCATCACGCGCCGCTACGGCGCGCCGGCGGCGGGCGTGCATGCATTGCAGCTCGAGATGACGCAGGCCTGCTACATGGACGAAGCCAATCCGACGCAGTTCGATGCTTCCCGAGCGGCGGCGCTGGTTGCCGTGCTGGAGCGGCTGCTGATCGCGCTCGCTGAATGGCGGCCCGGAGCGATTGCCCGATGATCCGCGTCTACATCGCGCGACAGCGGTACGACGCCTATCTCGTCGCCGACCGGCTCAACCAGGCGGGAATCCGAGCGCACGTTTTCAACGAGCACGCGTCGAGCATCGCGGGCGAGGTGCCGCCCGACGTCGCGCAACCGCATGTGTGGATCGCCGACGACGACGACGAGCCGCGCGCGCGGGCGCTGCTGAAGCAGATGGAGATCGACGCCGCGCGCACGACGCCGCTTTATTGCCGCAAATGTGGCGAGCAGTCGCCGGGCAGCTTCGAGCTGTGCTGGAACTGTGGTTTTGCGTTGGTCTGAGCCGGACGAAACCCCCTTCTCCGATGAACGGTCGCATGGCGGCCGCTATGTCAATGTCATACTCAGTCGAGCTTGCAGGCGTGGCGTAGCGGTCGATTCGATCGATCGCTGCGCGCGCGGCGAACGCACGGAGGAGACGGACATGCGACACCTTGGATTGACGATTGCAGTCGCGGCGGCGAGTGCCGGGGCGATGGCCGCCGACGTCGGCGTCTCCGTTCGCGTCGGCCAGCCGAATTTCTACGGCCGCATCGACCTCGGCGAGCTGCCGCGTCCGCAAGTGGTTTACGCGCAGCCGATCATCGTGCAGCCGGCGCCGGTGGGCGTCGTCGTGCAGCCGATCTATTTGCGCGTGCCGCCCGGACATGCGAAGCACTGGAACAAGCACTGCCAGCGCTACAACGCGTGCGGACAGCCGGTCTATTTCGTTCAGGAAGGCTGGTACAACAACGTTTACGCACCGAGATATCGCGTCGCGGTCGAGCCTGCGCCGATGCCGCCGCCCGCTTACGTTTACCATCCGCAACCCGAGGAACGCGTGTTCGTCGTGCCGGTCACGACCGTTCGTGCTGTCGTAGGTGGGAGCCAGCAGCGCTGCTGGGTCGAGCGGCAACAGGTCGTCGAGGAACGCAGCGACGCGCTGAACGTTCCGGGCGCGATCGCGGGTGCGGTCATCGGTGGCGTGCTCGGGCACCAAGTCGGCGGCGGTCATGGCAAGGACATCGCCACCGTGGGCGGCGCGGCCGCAGGGGCTGCGATCGGCGCGAACGTCGGTCGCGGCGGCACGCGCGTCTATGGCGAAGACGTGCAGCGTTGCGCGCCCGTCGCGGCCACGGGCCGACCCGAGTACTGGGATGTCAGCTATCGCTTCCGCGGCGTCGTGCATCGCGCGCAGCTCAGCGCGCCTCCGGGCGCCACGATTACCGTCGACGCGCGCGGCCAGCCACGCATCTAGTGGCGGCTTGCATCGACGCGAGCGCCCGTTAACAGCCCTAGTCGTCCAGCAGAGCGCGCGCTGCCGCAGTGGATTCCCCGGCCGACGGCGGCGGCGCGCCGGAATTCGCGCGCACACGTGCACGGCGCCGCACGAGCACCCACCACGTGGCGATGCCGCCCGCCAGCAGCATGAAAGGTCCGAACCACAGCAGGTACGTTGTCGACTTGACCGGCGGCCTGTAAAGCACGAAATCGCCGTAGCGCGCGACGAGATAATCACGGATCTCCGCGTCGCTCTTGCCGCCGGTCGCGAGATCTCGTACTTCCTTGCGCAGGTCTTCGGCGAGCGGCGCGTTGCTGTCGGCGAGCGTCTGGTTCTGGCACACGAGGCAGCGCAGCTCGTTCTCGAGCGCCTTCAAGCGCGTGTCGAGTGCTTCGTCGGACCGGGCGGACGAGGTGACAAGTGCTACGAGCAGCGCTGCCAGCGCGACCTTCATGACCGCTGCAGCTCGCGCACCAGCGGCAGGATCGTCTGCTTGAGCGCATCGGCCGTCAGCGGCCCGATCTGCTTGTAGCGGATGATGCCGGCCTTGTCGATGACGAACGTCTCGGGCACGCCGTACACGCCGAAGTCGATGCCGACACGGCCGTCCTGGTCGACGATCGACAGCTTGTACGGATCGCCGTTGGCTTTCAGCCAGCCGAGTCCGTCGTCACGCTTGTCCTTGTAGGCGAGCCCGATCACCGGAACGATGTTGGCCCGTGCGAGGTCGACGAGCAGCGGGTGCTCCACGCGGCACGACACGCACCAGGACGCCCAGACGTTCAGCAGCCACACCTGGCCGCGCATGTCGGTCGTCGTCAGCGTTCGCTCCGGCTGGTGAAGCTGCGACAGCGAGAACGCCGGCGCCGGCTTGCCGATCAGCGGCGACGGCACCTCTCGCGGATCTCGAAAGAGTCCAACGAAGAGGAAACCAAGGATGACGAGAAAGATCGCAAGCGGCAGCGACCAGCGGAGCGCTTTCATTGCGGCGATCCTCGTACGCGCGCCGGCAGCGCCCGGATCTGGCGATCGTGGAACCGCGAGAGCAGCAGCAATGCCGCCACCGCGCCAACGAGTGCCGAGAACATGTCCGATTGCGTGTCCCAGGGATCCCCTTGAGTGCCGAGGAACTCGTCGGCGCCCTGGCCGAGCAGCAGTGCTGCGGCCCACTCGATCAGCTCGTACGTCGCGCTGATCGCGAGGACGATGCAGACGGTCACGAACGCGACCATCCGTCGCCCTCGCACGTATCCACCGCGGATCAGGATCTCGCGCGCGGCTATCGCCGGCACGAAACCCTGGAAGAAGTGGCCGATCTTGTCATACGGATTCCGGTGCAGGCCGAGCGCGTCGGCGATCTGGAAGCCGAGCGGCACGCGCGCGTATGTGTAGGCGCCACCGACCATGAGTACCCCCGCGTGCAGGAAAATGCAGACATAGAGCAGCGTCGTCAGCGGAAAGCGATCGTACGTCGTCCAGAGAATCGGCAGCACGATCGCGATCGGCGCCACTTCGAGCGCCCACGTCGTGCGATCGTACGGCTTGAATCCGGACAGCCCCAGCAGAGCAAGCAGGACGGCCAGCGCGACCAGCAGCCAGCGTGTCCTCATCGCGCGATCGCTGCGGCGATGCCCGCGAACTTCTGCCGCACGGCGAGCCGGTAACGGCGATCGGACACGGCGACGAAGCCACCCAGCGCCATCAGCAGGCAGCCGGCCCAGATCCAGTCGACGAAGGGCTTCACGTAGATCCGTACGCCCCACGGGCCGGTGAGCCCGGTGTCCGTGACTGGCTCGCCAAGCGACACATAGCGATCGCCGGCGACGCGCGTCTGGATGTCCGCTTCAGTCATCACCTGCCCGGACGCGCGGTAGGCGCGCTTCTGCGGCTGCAGCACCGCGACCTCCTTGCCGTCGCGCGTGACGACGATCGTGCCGACCATCGCGTCGTAGTTCGGTCCCCGTTGCGGCGACACGCCGCGGAACGTGTAGGTATCGCCGGCCACATCGATGCTTTGCCCGACGTCGAGCCTCACGTCGCGCTCGATCTGGTAACCGCGCACCAGGGTCACGCCGACGATGAACACCGCGATACCGACGTGCGCGACGAGCATGCCGTACCACGCGGGCGGATTCGCCCGCAGCTTGTCGGCGAGGCCCCGCTGCGGCGCGCTGCGCAGCCGCTGCAGCAGCGCAGTCACCGTCGCACCGACGACCCAGGCGGCCAGCAGCAGCCCCAACGCGACGAGCGGTTTCCACTGCCCGAACGCGAACGGCAGCAGCGCGGCCGTCGCCAGCGCGACATAGAGCGCCCATTGCAGCCGTGTCCACAGGTCGGGCACGCGCGCCTGTCGCCAGGCGGCCATCGGCCCGACGCCCATCAGGAACACGAGCGGCGTCATCAGCGGAACGAACACGGCATCGAAATAGGGCGGCCCCACCGAGATCTTGCCGAGCCCCAGCGCGTCGATCAGCAGCGGATACAGCGTGCCGAGCAGCACGCTCGCCATCGCGATGACGAGCAGGATGTTGTTGCCGAGGAGCATCGACTCGCGCGACACGGTGGCGAAACCGCCGCCTGCGCCGACGGCGCCTGCACGCACTGCGTAGAGCGTCAACGAGCCGCCGATGACGATCGCGAGGAAGGCGAGGATGAAGACGCCGCGCGCCGGATCGGTGGCGAACGCGTGCACTGAAGTCAGCACGCCGGAGCGCACGAGGAACGTGCCGACGAGCGACAGCGAGAACGCGACGATCGCGAGCAACACCGTCCACGCGCGAAATGTTCCGCGCTTCTCGGTGACGGCCAGCGAATGGATCAGCGCGGTGCCGACGAGCCACGGCATGAACGATGCGTTCTCGACCGGATCCCAGAACCACCAGCCGCCCCAGCCGAGTTCGTAGTACGCCCACGCGCTGCCCATCATGATGCCAATCGTCAGGAACGACCACGCGACGGTCGTCCATGGGCGCGACCAGCGCGCCCATGCCGCGTCGAGACGTCCGCCGATCAGCGCTGCGAGCGCGAACGCAAACGCGACCGAGAATCCGACGTAGCCCATGTACAGCATCGGGGGATGCACGACCATGCCCGGGTCCTGCAGCAGCGGATTGAGATCCTGGCCTTCCGGCGCCGGGGGCGACAGTCGCGCGAACGGATTGGACGTCGCGAGCAGGAACAGCAGGAAGCCGACGGCAACGAGCCCCATCACCGCAAGTACGCGCGCACGCAGCGTCGTTGGCAGGTGGCGCGAGAACATCGTCACCGCCGCGCCCCAGCCGGCGAGCATCAGCGACCACAGCAAAAGCGAGCCTTCGTGCGAACCCCACGTCGCGGCGAACCGGTAGGCCGTTGGCAACTGCGAGTTCGAATGCAGCGCGACGTTCTCGACGGAGAAATCGCTGGTGACGAAGCTGTAGGCGAGGCAGCCGAACGCGAGCGCCACCAGCGCGAGCTGCGCGCGCGCCGCCGGCACGGCCACCGCCATCAGCGCGCCGTCGCGGCGGGCTGCGCCGATCATCGGAACGACCCCCTGCACGAGGGCTACGAGCAGCGCGACGATCAGTGCGAAGTGGCCGATCTCCGGAATCATCGCGTTGCCCCTTCGTGCCGCACGCTCATTGTCTGGTCTCCTGCATGCTCGGCAGCGTCATCGCCGAGCGCTTCCGCGCCTGTTCGATCGCCTGTGCAGCTTCCGGCGGCATGTAATTCTCGTCGTGCTTGGCGAGCACCTCTGTCGCATGGAACGCGCCATCCGCACCCAGCGAGCCTTGCGCGACGACACCCTTGCCTTCCTTGAACAGATCGGGCAGCAAGCCGGTGTACGTGACGGGAATCGTCTGCGCGGTGTCGGTCACGCGGAACTGCACGGTCAGCGAGTTCGGATCGCGCTTCAGACTGCCGGCTTCGACCAGCCCGCCGATGCGAAACGGCCGCGCCTGCGGCGCCTCTTTCGCGATCACCTGCGACGGCGTGAAGAAGAAAACGAGGTTCGACTGGAACGCGTTCAGCACCAGCGCCACCGCCACGCCCAGCGCGGCGAGCCCGGCGCCGATCCAGGCGAAGCGGCGATGGCGTGCCTTCATCGCGCGCCCCGCACGTTCGTGACGGGTCCCGCGGCCGCGCTCGTCATCCGCAAGTCGTCGAACGCGCGCTTGCGTCGCGAGCGCAGGGCAGCGACCTCGACGATCACGGCGATCGCGGCTGCGCCGTACGACATCCAGACGTACCACGCATAGCCGCCCATCGCGAGGAATTCGCTCATGCCGACGACCTTCCGATCCCATCGCGCCGCCGCAGGTCGATCAGCGAGTCGAGCCACGTCGCGCCACGTTCGCGCTCGACGATGATCGCCTGCACGCGCATCAGTGTGACGGCGATCGTGTAGCACCACGCGGCCGCCGTCATGACGAGGATGCCGGTGACCATCGTCATCGCCATCTTCGGCGCGACGGTGAGGCTGATCGACGAGCCCTGGTGCAGCGTGTTCCACCAGCGCACGGAGAAATAAATGATTGGCACGTTCACGGCGCCGACCAGTGCGAGGAGCGCGCACGCGCGATCGGCGCGGCGCGGATCCTCGATCGCATTGCGCAATGCGATGATGCCGAGATAGAGGAAGAGCAGGATCAGCGTCGACGTCATCCGTGCATCCCACGCCCAGTACGTGCCCCACGTCGGGCGCCCCCAGAACGCGCCGGTCCACAGCGCCAGCGCGGCCATCAGCGCGCCGGTGGGCGCCAGCGCCTGCGCCATCATCGCCGACAGTCTTGCATTGAACCCGAGTGCTGCCGCGCTCCAGCCGGCCATCACGAGGTAGATGAACATGGCCATCCACGCCGCGGGAACGTGCAGGTAGATGATCCGGTAGGCATCGCCTTGCGTAGCATCCGTCGGCGCGGCGTAGAGCGCGACGAAGAGCCCGGCGCCGGCAAAGAGCGCGGCCAGGACGCCGAATACGTGCGCGCCGGTGCCGGCGAGCGGATAGAACGAGACCGGCGAGGAGAAGCGGTACCAGTTGATCAGCATTTCGTAATGGCTATTTTACCGGCGCTTTGGCCCCTTGGTGCGCCGGCGTTTGCCATCAGTCGAGCGCGATCCGGACGGCCGTGGCGGCGGCGAAAGGCACTGCAATGATCGCGACGATCAGCCCCGCGCCGAGCAGTGACAGGTGCGCGCTTGCCGAAACGCCGGCGCGCACCGCGTCGACGGCACCGGCGCCGAAGATCAGCACTGGTGCGTAGAGCGGCAGCACGAGCAGCGCGAGAAGGCCGCCGCCGCCGCGCGCGCCGAGCGTCAACGCGGCACCGATCGCGCCGAGCAACGACAGGATCGGCGTGCCCAGCAAGAGTGCGATCGCGAGCATCGAGAGCGCCTCGCCGTCGAGCGCGTATTGCGCGCCGAGCAGCGGCGCCATCACGGCTACGGGCAGGCCCGTCGTCAGCCAGTGCGCGGCGATCTTGCCGGACACGAGCGCCGGCAGCGGCCGCGGCGACAACGCGATCTGCTCGAGCGTGCCGTCGGTGAAATCGCTCGCGAAAAGCCGCGGCAGCGACAACAGCGACGCGAGCAGCGCGGCGGTCCACAGGACACCGGGGCCGAGCATGCCCAGCACGTCGCGCGAAGGCGACGTCGACAGCGGGAACAGCGACACGACGATCACGTAGAACAGGAGTTGCACGCCGAGCTCGGCCTTCGAGCGCATCGCGATGCGCAGGTCGCGCGCAAGCGACCAGCCGAATGCGCGGAGCACCGAAGCGCGAGCATCATCGGCAGCGTTGTCGGCCGGCGACGTTGCGGTGCGCTGCGCGTCGATGTCCCGCGTGTCGGTACTGTTCATGCCGGGGCCGACGCGCCGAGCGTGATCGAGCGCATTCGCGATACCGCAACGGGCAGCGGCTGATGCGACGCGGCGACGCAGAGCCCGCCGCGATCGAGATGACGCTCGAGCAGGGCGCCGAGGAGGTCGATCGCGTCCGCGTCGAGTGCCGTCAACGGCTCGTCCAGGATCCACAGCGGCCGCTGCGAAAGATGCAGCCGTGCAAGGCCGATCCGCCGCCGCTGTCCCTGCGACAGAAAACGCACCGGCAGCGCTTTCTGGCGGGTGAGCGCGACGGCCTCGAGCGCCGCCGCAATGGCTTCGGCTGCGGCAGGATGCTCGTCGAGTGCCACGGAGATCTCGAGGTTTTCCTGTGCCGTCAGCTCGTCCTTCAGCGCGGGAAGATGGCCGTTGAACGCAACCGCATTGCGAATGCGGGGATCGAATGGGCGAACCGCCTGTCGCTGCCAGCGGACTTCGCCTTCGGCCGGTGTGGTCAGTCCGGCGACGATGCGCAGCAGCGTCGTCTTCCCGCTGCCGTTGGGGCCTGTGACGGAAAGCGCCTCGCCGCCCGCGATCGAGAAGCCGAGGCCGGCGAACAGGGCAACGTATCCGCGGCGTGCGGCGAGTCGTTCGACGTCGAGCGCGTCGACCGACCCGCGCGCGCCGCTCATGGCAAGACGCCGTCGATGACGATCGACACTTCGTCGCCGCCGGGCTTGATCTCCTTGCTGATGCCGCGCAGATCGCCGGACGCCGGCGTCGCACTACCCGATTTGGAGACGCGCGCCTCGACGACGACGTCGGCGGCGCTCGACAGCCGCGCTGCCGGCGACATGGCCATCGAGTCGTCGAGCGTGAAGCTGCGTGGCAGCTCATTGGCTTGTGTGCGGATTACCGCGAGCGGCATCCGCGAGCCGCCGACCGCGCGCGCAAACACGAACAGCGCATCGCCGGCCGCAACGCGGTCGCGCAGCTTGGGATCGAGCAAGACGCGCACGCGAACCGTCGACGCATCGACACGCGACGATGTGGCGCCAGAAGCCTGTGGCGACGGCGCCATTGCACTCGCGGGCGCTGCCGCGACGCTCGGTGCACCGGAAGCCGCCGGAGCACTGCCGCGCTTCGCCGCGTCGGCTTGCGCGATCATGCTCGCGATCTCCTTCGCTTCGGCGCTGGCCGGCGCAAACTGGGCCTGCAGCTTGCGCCACTCGGTGATCGCGGCGTCGTAGTCCTTGCGCTCCAATGCAGCGGACGCGGACAGCGACAACGCCTTCTGGTTGCGCGGATCGAGCGCGAGCGCGCGCGCGACCAATTGCGCAGGCTCGCCCTGCAGCGTCTGTTTTTGCATCGCCAGCGCGTCGGCCCAGTCGGCCAGCAGCGCCGGATCCTCCTGCGGCGAGCGCGCCGACGCCTCGCTGAACGCTGCCACGGATTCCTCGTAGCGACCCATCGCCGAGTAGGCGCGCGCAAGGAGCTTCCAGCCGGTCGAATCCTCCGGCTGCCCCTTCATCCGCGCCGCCAGCTTGTCGACCATCGTCGTCAGCTCGTCGTGCGACATCGGCGCGCGCTCGCTGGCCTGCACCGCGCCGCGGATCGCATTCGGATTGCCGAGCGTCACGTAGAGCACCAGCGCGCTGACGGGCAGCAGCGCGACGAACATCAGCGCCGCAACGAACGGCAATCTCGACGGCGCTCTCGATGCCGCGGGCGCCGTCAGCTCGGCTCCGAGACGCGACGTCAGCTCCTGCAGGCTGGTGTCGTATTCCGAGCGCGTGATCGAGCCTGCCGCCATCTCGTCGTCGAGTTGGCGCTTCTGGTCGCGGTAGACGTCGGTTGCCGCAGCGTCGTCCGGATCCGGCGCCTGCGACTGCGCGCGCAGCAACGGCCACGACAGCGCGCCGACGGTGGCGGCGACCATAAGCAGGGCGATGATCCAGAAGATCGGAACGGCGAGCATGTCGAGAGCCATTATAGCGATGCAACGATCGAGGGCCGCGGCTGCGGCACGTTCGCCGCAGGACGGTTATCATGCTGAATCGCTTCGACAATCCGGAGCGGGGAGAGCCGCATCATGTCCGACCAGGACCGGAACATCCGCGAAGATTCGCTCGCCTACCATCGTCGCTCGCCGCCCGGAAAGATTTCGATCGCGCCGACGAAGCAACTCACCAACCAGCGCGATCTTGCGCTCGCTTATTCGCCGGGCGTCGCGGCCGCGTGCGACGAAATCGTCCGCGATCCCCGTGAAGTCTCCACGCTGACGGCACGCGGCAACCTTGTCGGTGTCGTGACCAACGGCACGGCAGTGCTCGGCCTGGGTGCGATCGGTCCGCTCGCCGCCAAGCCGGTGATGGAAGGCAAGGCAGTGCTGTTCAAGAAATTCGCCGGCCTCGACTGCTTCGACATCGAGATCGCCGAGCGCGATCCCGACAAGCTCGTCGACATGATCTGTGCGCTCGAGCCGACGTTCGGCGGCATCAATCTCGAGGACATCAAGGCGCCCGAGTGCTTCTACATCGAGCGCAAATGTCGCGAGCGGATGAAGATTCCCGTCTTCCACGACGACCAGCACGGGACGGCGATCATCGTCGGCGCCGCGGTGTTGAACGGCCTGCGCGTCGTCGGCAAGGAATTCTCGAAGGTCAAGCTCGTGTGCTCGGGCGCAGGTGCTGCGGCGCTTGCGTGCCTCGACCTGCTTGTCGAGCTCGGCATAAGGCGCGAGAACATCTACGTGTCCGACATCAAGGGCGTCGTCTACCAGGGGCGCACCGAGGAGATGGACGACAACAAGGCACGCTACGCGCAGCCGACGTCCGCCCGCTCGCTCGCCGAGCTGTTGCCGGGCGCCGACATCTTCCTCGGACTCTCGGCCGCGCGCGTGTTGAAGCCCGAGTGGCTCGCGAAGATGTCCGACAAGCCGCTGATCCTGGCACTCGCGAATCCGGAGCCGGAGATCATGCCGGACATCGCAAAGGCGGCGCGTCCCGACGCGATCATCGCGACGGGGCGGTCGGACTTTCCGAACCAGGTCAACAACGTGCTGTGCTTTCCGTTCATCTTCCGCGGCGCGCTCGACGTGGGGGCGACGACGATCAACGAAGCGATGAAGCTCGCGTGCGTGCGCGCGATCGCCGACCTCGCGATGATCGAGCAGTCCGACATCGTCGCCAGCGCGTACAACATGAGCGAGAGCCTGAGCTTCGGCCCGGAGTACCTGATCCCGAAGCCGTTCGATCCGCGGCTCATCGTCATGATCGCGCCCGCTGTTGCAAAGGCGGCGATGGATTCGGGTGTCGCGACGCGGCCGATCGCAGACTTCGACGCGTATCGCGCGAAGCTCACTGGCTTCGTCTATCACTCCGGCCTGCTGATGCAGCCGATCTTCACGGCGGCGAAGAAGGAGCCGAAGCGCATCGTCTACGCGGAAGGCGAGGACGAGCGGGTGCTGCGCGCCGTGCAGGTGGTCGTGGACGAGAAGCTCGCGAAACCGATCCTCGTCGGCCGGCCCGCCGTGCTCGCGCGGCGCATCGAGCGCTTCGGACTGCGACTCAAGCCTGACGTCGATTTCGAGACGATCAACCCGGAGTTCGATGAGCGCTATCGCGACTACTGGATGAATTACTACGAGCTGACGCAGCGGAAGGGCGTGTCGCAGCCGTACGCGCAGGTGGAGATGCGCCGTCGGCACACGCTGATCGGTGCGATGATGATCCACCGTGGCGACGCGGACGGCATGATCTGCGGCACGTTCGGCACGCACGCGTTGCACCTGCACTTCATCGACCAGGTGATCGGCCGTCGGCCGGGCGCTGCGGTCTATGCTGCGATGAACGCCATCCTGTTGCCGGCGCGCACCGTGTTCATCGCCGACACGTATGTCAACGCCGACCCGACACCCGAGCAGATTGGCGACATTGCGGTGATGGCGGCCGACGAGATCCGCCGCTTCGGGCTCACGCCCAAGGTCGCGCTGCTGTCGCATTCGTCGTTCGGCACGAGCAGGCACGCATGCGCGCAGAAGATGCGCGACGCGCTCGCGCTCATCCAGCGCAAGGCACCGGATCTCGAGATCGACGGCGAGATGCATGGCGACGCCGCGCTGAGCGAGGCCGTGCGAAGGAGCGCGTTCCCGAATTCGAAGCTCGTCGGCGAGGCGAACCTGCTGATCATGCCCACCCTCGATGCGGCGAACATCTCGTTCAACCTGCTGAAGGTCGCGTCCGGCGGGGGCGTCACGCTCGGTCCAATCCTGCTTGGCGTCGCCAAGCCTGCGCACATCCTCACGCAATCAGCCACGGTTCGCCGCATCGTCAACATGACGGCGCTCACCGTCGTCGATTCCACGATCGACCGGCAGGCTCAGCTCGCGTACTCGACCTCGGCGTAGGAGGTCGCCGACAGCAGTTGCCGCCAGGCACCGTCCGCAGTTTCCGCGCGGTGCTGTCGTCGGCCGCACCGCCCGCCGCCGACAATGGCGCCTCGAGTCATTTCATCCGAGGACGCCATGGCGAAAGATGATGCCAATCAAGTAAAGCCTGCAGATTCCGCCGACAAGCACGAGCTGTGGGATCGGCTCGAATCGCTGCGCACCGCGATGCTGACGACTCACGATGCCGAAGGTCGAATGGGTTCGCGCCCCGTCACCGTGCTGAAGATCGACGATGGCCGCATGTGGTTCTTCACTCCGGTCACGGGCGGTATCGCGGACGACGTCAAGCGTGACCCGGAAGTCCACCTGAGCGTAATGGACAAGGACGACGATCTCTTCGTCTCGCTCCGCGGGGAAGCTCACGTGGAGCGCAATCCGGCGAAGGCCAAGGAGCTATGGTCCACGATGGCCGGTGCATGGTTCCCCGGCGGTCCCGACGATCCGAACCTCGGCGTGCTGCACGTCGACGTCCATCGCGGTGATTACTGGGACGTGAAAGCGAGCAAGCTCGTGCAGTTCTACGAGATGGCGAAGGCGTCGCTCACCAAGCGCACGCCCGAGAACCTCGGCGACCATCGCCGCTTCACGAACTAGACCGGGTCATCCTCGCAACGCCTCGGCGACCGCGCGCTCGAATCCGAGCGCGCGTCCCGTTTGCCACGCCGCGTCCGCGCCATCACCGAGTGCGGATCGCGCGAAACCGTAATACCGATCGAGCAATCCGCTCCAGAAACGAATGCCCGAAAAATCGATGCCCAGCGCATCGAGCTCTGCCGCCGCTGCGCCGCCGAGCACGAGGGCGCGTTGCGCGTCGCCCGTTCCGGCGGCCGCCATCGCAACGCCCTGCATCTCGATCGCCATTTCAGTCCGTTCGCCGAGCGCGTGCGCGAGTTCGAGCGCCCGACGGTAACGCGGCGCCGCTGCGGCAGCATCGCCGGCGATCAACGGGCAGTCCGCCAGGAAGTGGTGGGCGAAGTGTTCCGACCGCAGGTCATGCTGACGCTCCGCCTCTGCGAGTGCTGCGCGCGCCATCGGCTCGACCTGGTCGAGTTCGCCCACGGCGACGAGCATCTGCAGCAAGCCGATCCGCGCCCGATTGATCAGCGCTCGTTCGCCGGTGGCTTGTGCTACGCGCAGCGCTTCCTCCATGGAGTCGCGTGCGCGCGAATCTTCGCCGGCGTTGAACCAGCCCCAGCCCAGGTCGAGCAGCGACGCACCGATCTGGGACGGACGATGAGATTCGCGCCAGATCGGAATCGCCTCCTCGATCGACGTGCGCGCCGTCGCGACATCGCCCGACCAGGCCGCCAGCTCGCCGATCGCCGACAGCACCCGTGCGCGAGTTTCGTCGGGATCGGGGGTCATCGCCAGCGCATCGACGAGGTATGCGCGTCCTTCGCCGAAGTGCGAGTGCAGGTGCCACAGTCCGACGAGCGATCCGACCATTGCGACGAAGCGCGCGGGTGCGTTGGTGCGCAGCCAGTCGAGTGCCGCGCGCAGGTTGTCGTGCTCGACTTCGAGGCGGTCCAGCGCCGCCTTTTCGTCGCTCCCGCGTTGCGCGTCGGCGTCGGCGACGAGCGCCTCGAAATGTGCCGCGTGCCGATCGCCGATATCGTCGGCGAACGGACTTGCGCTGAGCTTATCGGCCGCGAACGCGCGGATCGTCTCCAGCATGGCAAGCCGCTCGCCGGTGCGCTGGACGAGGCTCTTGTCGACCAGCGATGCAATGACGTCGAGCGACGTGTCGCAGACCAGCTCGGCGGACTCGATCGCGAAGTCACCGGGAAAAATGCCGAGTTGCGAGAACAGCTCGCGCTCGGCGTCGCCGAGCAGATCGTAGCTCCACGCGATGGCGTTGCGGATCGTTTGCTGGCGCATCGGCAGATCGCGCGCGCCGCCGGCGAGCATCTTGAGCCGTTGCGGCATGCGCCTGACGATCGCGTCGGGAGACAGCACGTTCGAGCGCGCTGCGGCGAGCTCGATGGCCAGCGGCAGTCCGTCGAGATGGCGACAGATCTCCGCAACAGCGTGCGCGTTGTGCGCGTCGAGCTCGAACGCCGGATTGACGGCCCTCGCGCGTTCGATGAACAGAGCGACCGACGCGTAGCTCGCCAAAGCTTCCGGCGAAACGTCGGCGCGTGTTTCCGGCACTCCCAGCGGGCCGACGGGGTAGACGTGCTCGCCCGTCAGGTGCAGCGGCTCCCGGCTCGTCGCAAGAAACTTGACGCGCGGTGCCGCCGCGATGATCGCAGCGAGCTCGGGCGCGACGGCGATGACCTGCTCGAGATTGTCGATGACGATCAACATCGCCTTTTCGGCGAGATACGCAGTCAACGACTGGCCGGCGGCTGCGCTGACGCCGATGGCTTGCGCGATCGCAGGCGCAACCAGCGCCGGATCGGTGATGCTCGCAAGGCCGACGAAGAACGTGCCATGCGGAAACGCATCGGCCACTTCGGCCGCAACCTGCAGGGCCAGCCGCGTCTTGCCGCTTCCGCCCGGACCCGTCAGCGTCAGCAGGCGAGCGCCCGGTTCAGCAAGCATTGCCGCAACGGCGTGCACTTCGCGCTCGCGTCCGACGAACGACGTCGTCTGCGGGGGAAGACGCGGCGCGCGCTTGCCTGCCGTTCGCAGCGCGGGAAAGTCGGCCGGCAGCCGCGGGTGCAGCAATTGAAACAGCCGCTGCGGCTCCGGCAAGCCTTTCAACTCATGCTCGCCGAGATCGCGAGCGGCGAATTCGGGGCTTTCGGCGACGAGCGCGTGTGTCGTATGCGAAAGCAGTATCTGTCCGCCATGCCCCGCATCGCAGATGCGCGACGCCCGGTGCACGCCGATGCCTACGTAGTCGTCGGCGACCGACATCGCTTCGGCCGTGTGCAATCCCATCCGTACGCGCACGGGTCGCGAGTGCACCCACGCATGGTCGGCCAGCGCGACCTGTGCGTCGAACGCAGCGCGCAGCGCCTGTTGCGCGCTTCCGAATGCGACGAACATCGAATCGCCGGCGCCGCCGAAATCGTGACCCTGGTGCCTGGAAAACGCGTCACGCAACAGCGCGCGATGCTGATCGAGCACTGCGCCGTAACGTTCCGCACCCAGCTCCGCCAGATGCTGGGTCGAACCTTCGATGTCGCTGAACAGGAACGTGACGGTGCCCGTGGGTCGCATGGTCGGATCGGACGAGGCGCGCGTGCGCGCTCGGCGTCGTCGAAAAATGCGAAGGGTGAGGCACGCCGCAGCGCGAATCAAGACCGTTCCGCCGGCCGGAACGACGGCTCAGCGCTGCTATACTGCCGCGCCTTCGGACGGCCGCTCCGCCCCGGGCGACACCGATGATCGAACGCACGCGCAAATTCCTCGATCGCCTCGGCCCCGGGCTCATCACCGGCGCTGCCGACGACGACCCGAGCGGCATCGCGACGTACTCGCAGGCCGGCGCGCAGTTCGGCCTCGCGATGCTGTGGAGCGTGTTCCTGACCACCCCGCTGATGGTCGGCATCCAGGTCGTCAGCGCGCGGATCGGCCGCGTCACGGGCCACGGTATCGCGCGCAACCTGCGCGACCACTACCCGCGGCCGCTGCTGTGGTTCATCGTGTCACTGCTGCTCATCGCGAACACGCTCAACGTCGGCGCCGACATCGGTGCGATGGGACAGGCGCTCGAGCTGGTCATCGGCGGTCCTTCGCAGGTCTACGAGTTGATGTTCGGCGTGCTCGCGATCCTGATGCAACTGTTCATTCCGTACCGATACCTGGCGCCGGTGCTGAAGTGGCTGACGCTGTCGCTGTTCGCCTACGTTGCCGTGCTGCTCGCCGTCGACATCCCGTGGACCGAACTGGTCGTCGCCACGCTGATTCCGCCGCTGGAATTGACGCGCGATTACCTGATGCTGCTCGTCGCCGTCCTCGGCACGACGATCAGCCCGTACCTGTTCTTCTGGCAGGCGTCGCAGGAGGTCGAGGAGCAGCGTGCAACGGATGGTGACGAGCCGTTGCGCGATTCGGCGAAGGGCGCGCGGGATCAATTGCGGCGGATCAAGATCGACACGTGGCTCGGCATGACGTTCTCGAACCTGATCGCGTTCTCGATCATGCTGACGACGGCGGTCACGCTTCACAACGCGGGCATCACCGACATCGAATCGTCTGCGCAGGCGGCGCAGGCGCTGAAGCCCGTCGCCGGGGAGTTTGCGTTCGTCCTGTTTGCCGCGGGCATCATCGGCACCGGCCTGCTGGCGATCCCCGTACTCGCCGGGTCCGCCGCCTACGCATTCGCCGAGGCGATGAAATGGCCGATCGGCCACAGTCTCGAGCCGATGCAGGCCAAGGGGTTCTACGGGATCATCACGTTGGCGACCGCCATCGGCATCGGGATCGACTTCGCGCCGATCGATCCGATCAAGGCATTGGTGTGGTCGGCGATGCTGAACGGCGTGGTCGCCGTGCCGATCATGGCGGTGATGATGCGAATGGCCGTGCGTCCCGACATCATGGGCGCATTCACGATCACGCCGAAGCTGCAGCGGCTTGGCTGGTTCGCGACGGCGGTGATGGGCATCGCCGTCGTGGCGATGCTCGGATCGCTGCTGGTCTAGCGCACGAAGCGGGGCCGGCCTGCAGCAAAGGTTCGGAATCCCCCGCCGCCCTACGGTCCGACCGTGCTATGCTCGGACGAACGATCGTTCGACGCGTCCGCCGGCGTCCGCCGCGGGTCGCACGAGTTACCGATCCCTCGCGCCATGCTAGACGCCTGTTCGCTGGATATTGCAAAACCCCTAACGGCACGCGACCCGCCGTATCTGGCGACGCTCAACGCGCAGCAACGGGTCGCCGTCGAACATGGCGTGGGCGTCGACGCGGACGACCGGCGTCCGCTGCTGATCATTGCGGGTGCGGGCTCCGGCAAGACGAGCACGCTTGCCTGTCGGGCTGCGCACCTGATCGCGAATGGCGCCGACGCGCAGCGACTGCTGCTGCTGACGTTTTCGCGCCGAGCCGCCGAGGCGCTCGAACGGCGCGCCGGACAGGTCCTGCAGCGCCTGAGCACGACGGCATCGATGCGCGCTCCGGTGCTCGCCTGGGCCGGCACGTTTCACAGCGTCGGCGCGCGCGTGCTGCGCCAGTACGCGACGCGCATCGGCGTCAACGAATCGTTCAGCATTCTCGATCGTGCGGATGCCGAGGATCTGCTCGATCTCGTGCGTCACGATCTCGGCCTGTCGGCGACGAAGAGTCGATTTCCGGCGAAGGGCACGTGCGTTGCGATCTACTCGCGCGTCGTCAACGGCGGGACGTCGCTCGACGACGTTCTCGCCGCCGTATACCCGTGGTGCGCGCAGTGGGGAAGCGAGCTGGCGAAGCTCTTCGAAGCCTATGTCGCTGCGAAGCAGGTGCAGAACGTCCTCGACTACGACGATCTCCTGCTCTACTGGGCCGACATGATGGCGGAGCCGTCGCTCGCGCGCGATGTTGGCGAGCGCTTCGACCATGTGCTCGTCGACGAATACCAGGACACCAATCGGCTGCAGTCATCGATCCTGCTGGCGCTCAAGCCGGATGGATGCGGCGTCACCGTGGTCGGCGACGATGCACAATCGATTTATTCGTTCCGCGCGGCTACCGTGCGCAACATCCTCGAATTTCCGCGCGCGTTCGATCCGGCCGCGCGCATCGTGACGCTCGAGCGCAACTATCGATCGACACAGCCGATTCTCGATGCATCGAACGCCGTGATCGGGCTCGCCGCGGAACGATTCACGAAGAACCTCTGGACCGAGCGAGCGACTGGCCGCAGGCCGCGTCTCGTCGCGACGCGCGACGAGGCGGGACAGGCGAGCTACGTCGCCGATCGCGTGCTCGAAGCGCGCGAGCGCGGGACGGCGCTGAAATCGCAGGCGGTGCTGTTCAGGAGCGCGAGCCATAGCGCTCCGCTCGAGCTCGAGCTCGCACGCCGCGGCATTCCGTTCGTCAAGTACGGGGGTCTCAAGTTTCTCGAGTCCGCGCACGTGAAGGACGTGCTCGCCATCCTGAAATGGGCCGACAACGTGCGCAACCGGATGGCGGGATTCCGGACGCTGCGGCTCATTTCCGGTGTCGGTCCGTCCACGGCCAACCGGGTTCTCGATGCGCTCGCGGCCGCGCCGGACGTTTTGGAGGCGCTGGAGGCGCTCGTGCCTGCACCTTCGCTCGCAGCCGATTGGCGTGCGCTCGCCGAATTGTTCCGTGCGCTCGGCGAACGCGCGCTGGCGTGGCCGGCCGACATCGACGCCGTCGTTCGCTGGTACGAGCCGCATTTCGAGCGGATCTTCGACGATGCGTTCATTCGCCGCGGCGATCTGGCGCAATTGCAGCAGATCGCGTCGACGTACGCATCGCGTGAACGGTTCCTCACGGAGTTGACGCTGGATCCGCCCGATGCGACCAGTGACGAGGCAGGTCCGCCGGGCCGCGACGACGACTACCTGATCCTGTCGACGATCCATTCCGCCAAGGGGCAGGAGTGGAAGTCCGTGCATGTGCTGAACGTCGTCGACGGGTGCATCCCGTCGGACATGGCAACGGGGAACAGCGACGAAATCGAGGAAGAGCGGCGGTTGCTGTACGTGGCGATGACGCGCGCGAAGGACGAGCTCGACCTCATCTCGCCGCAGCGCTTTTTCGTGCGGCAGCAGAGCGCGCACGGCGACCGGCACGTCTACGCGCTGCGCAGCCGCTTCATCCCGGACACGCTGGCGCAGTTCTTCGATTCGTGCGCGTCGCCCGTCGAAGCGCCTGCAATCGAAAACGCAACCGTGTTGCGCGAGCCGTCGCCGCCGATCGACGTCTCCGCTCGTGTCCGCGCCCGCTGGTCGCGCGGCAGTTGACGGTGTCGATCGGGCCTGCCGATATCGCAGTCGCGCTCGCGGATCAAACCAGCGCCTGGACGTCGGCGTCCACGGCAACCGCCTGCCCCGAAATGTTCGCGCCCGCCGGTGAGCACAGGAATACGATCGTGTTCGCGATGTCGTCGGCGGTGACGAGGCGGTGCAACGACGTCTTCGCGAGCGCCTCTTCCAGCACCACCGCGTAGTCGACGCCGCGCGCTGCCGCCTTGTTCGCGTAGACCGATTCGATTCGCTGACCCGCGACCGAGC
This sequence comes from uncultured Pseudomonadota bacterium, assembly GCA_963709335.1. Classification (GTDB taxonomy): domain Bacteria; phylum Pseudomonadota; class Gammaproteobacteria; order Burkholderiales; family Casimicrobiaceae; genus VBCG01. Next base: position 219,992 of record CAVPWB010000014.1, on the reverse strand, counting down.
CAGGGCAGATCGCGTTGACGCGGATGCCGTCGCCGCCGAGCTCGATCGACAGCGACTTCGTGAAGCCGATCACCGCCCATTTCGACGCAGCGTACGGCGTGCGTAGCGCGAAGCCGAAACGGCCCGCTGCCGACGACAGGTTGACGATGCTCGGATTGCGGCTCTTGCGCAGATGCGGAATGGCCAACTGTGCGCAATGGAACTGGCCGGTGATGTTGACAGCGAGTGTCTTCTCCCAGGCAGCGGGGTCCACCTCCTCGCATTTGGCGGTCGGCCCCGCGATGCCCGCGTTGTTGACGAGCACGTCCAACCCGCCGAGCGTCGCCAGCGCATTGTCGAACAGCGCGGCTACCTGGCCGCGATCGGACACGTCGCACACGCTTTGCGACAGCGCCGAATCAGTGCGCGTCATGGCCTCGAGCGCGCCGCGGTCGACGTCGCAGATGTGGACGCGCGCACCTTCGCGCGCGAACGCACGCGCAGTGGCTAGGCCGATGCCGCTCGCGCCGGCAGTGATCAGGACGCGCAAGCCGTCGAGCTGGAGATCCATGTCGCTTCCTTCGCCTGTTCAAACGAGCCAAGGTATATACGCGAAGCCGGCCGGAACGCAACTTGCGAGGCGTCAGGGGTGATCGACGTCGCGCCAGCCGAGTGCGGCGCGCTTTACCTTGATTCTCGAACGATTTTGACCACCTCGCAAAGACTTTTGGCGCATTCCCGTAGCGGACGGCACGACGTCGTCGGCAAAACCTACAACTCGCCGGTTGTCGTTTCCGGGGTGGGCGACGACGCTTACCTCGGCCGCAAGCGTCGCGAAATAGCACTGATCGCCGATTGCCTCACCACGCGGCCCGAAATCGCGCCCGTGTCGTCGGCAGCGGCCGCCATCGAGACGAAGTTCAGGCTGGCCGGCGCGCTGCGCGCAGAGCGGTCGCTGCAGAGTTGGGCAATCACCGAAACCGCGCGGCCCGACACGCAGCACTGGCGGTCGGGGGCTTATCAGTTCAGCTTCGGCTACCAGCGCGCCGATCTCGAGGTCGAAGGCCCGCTGATCTACGACGCGATCGGCGCAGCAGGCGCCGGAGTCCGCCAGAAGACCGTGTACACGGGTTCCGGCATGAGCGCGATTGCCGCGGTCGTCGTTGCGCTGCTGCGCGTGCGCGGCGGCGTACGAGTGCAGGCGGCGCGCGGTTGCTACGGCGAAACACGCGAGCTCCTCGACAGCCTTCGCGGACAGGTGGCGATCATTCCGCTCTCGTCGCGGGCCGCTACGGTGGACCCGTCCCGCGACACCGCACGTGTGCTGCTGATCGATTCGTGCGTCAGCCGCGGGTTCGACGACTATCGGACCCTGTCGGCAGCCGACATCGACGTCGTGCTGTTCGACACGACGTGTTTCTGGCAACGCTCGGCGAGGATCCGGCGCGTCGTCGAGTGGGCGCTGGACGCGCGACTGCCGATCGTGCTCGTGCGAAGCCACGCGAAGCTCGATTCGCTCGGCATCGAATACGGCCGGCTTGGTTCCGTCGTGTTCGCGTGGCGCGCGTCGCAGCGTGCGTCGCGCGCGCTGGCGACACTGGTACGAGCGACGGAGGATTCGGTGCGTCTGTACGGCGTTGCCGCGATTCCCGCGCATTTTCCGCCGTTCACAGGCACGGACGCGTACCGTCAATGCAGCGCCGCGCGCACGGCTGCAATCCTCCGCAGCACGCGGCGGATGGTGCAAGGACTTTCCGCACGGTTGGGCGGAAGCCGGACGGTGCGCGAATTCCAGCACGCGCTCTATCTGGCACTCGCGCCCGGCAAGGAGCTTGCGCTAGGCGATGTGAAGCGTGCAGCAGGCGCGCTGTGCGACGCGCTCGGCCGCCAGGGTCTGCCCGTCAAGCACGCCGGATCGTTCGGCTTCGACTTCGTTGCCGTCGAGTGGTTCTTCGACGCGATCCTGCGGCGCAATGTCATACGGATCGCGGGCGCCGATCTCCCGGCATCCGTGATCGACCGCATCATCGACGCGATCGTCGCGTGGTGGTCGCAGCACCGGATGGGCACCCTGCCGAACATCGCTGCGCCTGTCGCGGCGACAACCGAGACGGCACCTTCTGACTTGTGAGGACTTCGATGCAACCGCCAGGAACCGCGGAGTCGTGCTGGATCGCCACGGCCCCCGAGACGAGCTATCCGCGTTACGAGCAATCGGATCGCGCCGACGTCGCCGTCATCGGCGGCGGCATCGTCGGACTGACGTCGGCGTACTTGCTTGCGAAGGCCGGCTATGCAGTGACCGTACTCGAGGCACGCCGCATGGGACGGCAGGTAACGGGTCGCTCGACGGCGAAAATCACGTCGCAGCATGCACTGATCTACGCGCACCTGATCGAAACGCTCGGACTCGAGCGCGCCCGGCTCTACGGCGAGGCGAATCACGCGGGCGTCGAGCTGACCGCCACGCTCGCGAGCGATCTTCGCATCGCGTGCGACTTCGAGCGCAAAAATGCGTATGCCTACACGCACCAGTCGCAACGGATGGCCGCGATCGAAGCCGAAGCGGAGGCGGCGCGCGCGCTCGGCTTCGATGCCACCATCGTGCAACCCGCCCCGCTGCCGTTCACGACAGCGGGCGCGCTGCGGTTCGCGCACCAGGCACAGTTCAACCCGGCCCAATACCTGGTCGGGCTTGCCTCTGCGATCGTCGCGTGCGGCGGGCGCATTTTCGAGCGCACGCGGGTCGCGGACGTGGGCCGGAAAGGGCGTGCATGGCGGGTTCAGGCGGGCCGGCACCATCTGGATGCCGATCGCGTCGTGGTGGCATCCAGCATTCCCATCGCCGGCCCAATCAAGTACGACCAGCGGTTGCGTCCTCGGTGCCATGTGGCGATGGCGTTTCGGGCCGTCGACGCGGGCGCGGTGAATGGCATGTTCATCGACATCGACCAGCCGTCGCATTCGATCCGGATGGGACGCGATGCCAACGGCTCGTTGCTGATCGTGCTCGGGCCGAGCTTCACGACCGGCAGCGACGGCGACGTTGCGAAGCGCTTCGTCGAGCTCGAACGCTGGGTGCGCTCGAGCATTCCGGCGGGTGATGTCATCTGGCGCTGGGTGAACGAAGACTACGATTCGCCGGACCGCGTCCCATACGCCGGTGAGCTCGCGCGGCGCGCCGCAGGAATGTACGTGGCGACGGGTTTCAACGGCTGGGGCATCAGCAACGGTGCGGCGGCGGCATTGCTCATCGCCGACCAGATCCAGGGCATCGACAATCCGTGGGGCGCGCTCTACAACGCCACGCGTGCTGCGCCGAAGCATTTCAACCGCGGCGGCGACAGTCAATCGGTCGTCGACGCACTCGACGAGATCGAGGCCGGCAGCGGTGGCGTGATCGAGCGCGGCAAGCAGAAGATCGCCGTATGGAAGGAAGACGACGGCACGCCGCACGCCCTGTCCGCAGCGTGCACGCACCTCGGTTGCACGGTTACGTGGAACAACGCCGACCGGACGTGGGACTGTCCGTGCCACGGCTCGATGTTCACGCGCGAGGGCGACGTCATCCACGGCCCGGCGACCGAACCGTTGAAGCCGGCACGCCTGCCCGCATCTGAATAGCGCGAGCCAAGGCGCCGTGTCCGCGCCGGCTGAACGCATTGCGATGGACAGCCGGTGAGCGCAGGTTTATAACTGCGCAGTTTTCCGCGGCGCTCACAACCGGCCCGCGTTCCCAATCACGGAGGAAACACCATGACGGAATCGGTCAGCCGCGTTCGCCGCGGCCTGATGCAGGGCGGCGCTGCAGTGACGGCGCTCGGCGCGCTCGGCTTTCCCGCGATCAGCCGCGGACAGGCCGACGCGATTCGCATCGGCCACTTGACGCCGCTCACCGGCTTCCTCGGACCGCTCGGCGAATACGCGGTGATGGGCGTGAAGCTCGCCGTGGAGGAGATCAACACGGCCGGGGGCGTCATGGGCCGCAAGATCGAGCTCTTGACCGAGGACAGCGTCAATCCGCAGACGGCGTCGACGAAGGCTGAGCGGCTGATCGAGCGCGACAAGGTCGTTGCCATCATCGGCGAGATCAGCTCGGCATCCGGCCTTGCGATCGCGCAGGTGGCACAGCGCAACCGCACGCTGTTCTTCAACACCGGCTGCAACTCCGACGAGCTGCGCGGCAAGTCGTGCAATCGCTACATGTTCCACACCGAGGCCGCGAACACGATGTACGTATACACGGCGGGGCAGGCACTGTTGCGCGACGGCATGGTCAAGGGCAAGAAGTGGTACAGCCTGACCGCCGACTACGCGTTCGGCCACGATCTCCTGAAAGCCGCGAAGCGTTTCATGCAAGCAAACGGCGGCGAATTCGCGGCCGACGAGCTCGTGCCGACCGACGCCGCCGACTTCTCCGCGTACCTGTTGAAGATCCGCAATGCGAAGCCCGACATCGTCGTGTCGAATCTCGCCGGTGCGCAGATCACCAACTTCATGAAGCAGTACATGGAGTACGGCCTGCCGTATCCGGTGGCGGGCTTCGGCTTCGACACGGCGGTCGCGTGGGGCGCAGGCAAGGGCAACGTCACCGGCATCTGGCCGCTCGTGTGGGATTCGCAGGTGAAGACGCCGTCCGGCCAGAAATTCACCGACGCATTCACGAAGAAGTACGGCAAGCCGCCCGAGAACCAGGCGTGGGGCGATTACCTGTCGACCAAGCACGTCGCGCAGGCGATGAACGAGCTGAAGACGACCGACTCGACGAAGATCGCCGAGCATCTCGAGAAGGGCGCCAAGTTCGACGTGCTGAAGACGCGCGAGGGCTACTACCGCAACTGGGATCACCAGCTGATGCAGGAGATGTACACGATCCGCTTCAAGCCCGCCGCCGAGGTCAAGGACAAGTGGGACCTGTTCACGATCTCCGCGCCCGTGCCTGGCGCGAACCAGAGTCTCGAAGTGATCGCACCGACGAAGGAAGAGAACAACTGCACGATGCCGGCGTGAGGTAGCCGGATCACGCCGCAGCAGAACGAAGGCGGTGCACGCTGACAGTTCCCGCGACGCCCTCGGTAGGCATGCGCCTAGAGGGTCTGGGACAGGTCGTCGCGTGCAACGGGGTGTGCTAGTGTCGCGCCGACGCATCCGGCCGGCCACGGCAATGACGATTCCCACGTCGCGCGCTGCAAGTGCTGCTGCTCGGTAGAGTCCGGGTCCGCGGATTCACGCGCCCGTAACGGGACGGGCCGGCGCCTTGGTTTTCATTCAGATCATAGAGCAGGTCATCAACGGCCTGCTGGTCGGCGCGTACTACCTGCTGATCGCGCTCGGCCTGTCGCTGATCTTTTCGCTCGGCGGCCTCGTCAATCTCGCGCACGGTGCGTTTTATGCGCTCGGCGCGTACCTGGCCGTGCAGCTCGCCGATCACATCGGCTTCGCCGGCGCGCTCGTCGTGTCGCCGGTGCTCGTCGCCATCTTCGGCCTCGTCGTCGAGCGCTTCCTGTTCCGGCGCTTCTATCGACAGGATCCGGCGCTCGGCTTGCTGCTCACGTTCGGCCTCGCGATGGTCATCGAGCAACTGCTGCGGATCGTGTTCGGCGCAGCACCCATCCCGTTCTCGATCCCGCAGCTGCTGAAAGGCCAGATACTCCTCGGCGACTTCATCTACTCGAAGTACCGACTCGTGATGCTGCTGCTTGCGGCGATCGCCGTGGGCGGATTGTGGTTCCTGCTGCAGCGCACGCCGTTCGGCCGCGTCGTACGCGCCGGCGTGCAGAACCCGGATATGGTCGCAGCGCTCGGCATCTCGCTGACGCCCTACATGAGCGGCGTGGTCGCGATCAGCGTCGCGCTCGCAGCGCTCGCCGGCGTGCTGCTTGCGCCGATCACCGGCGTGCATCCGGCAATGGGCTCCGAGATCCTCACCGCGGCATTCGTCGTCGTCGTCATCGGCGGGCTCGGATCGTTCTGGGGTGTCGTGTACGCGGCGCTGATCGTCGGCGTGGTCCGCGGGCTCACCGTGTATTTCTTCCCGCCCGCGGCGGAAGCGTCGATGTACCTGCTGATGTTGCTCGTGCTGCTCGTGCGGCCGAGAGGGTTGTTCGGCGAGCGGATACAGCGTTTTGAATAGTTCCAGTTGAAGAGCCTTCGTTCCCCCGTCGTCTACGCCGCCGTCGGTGCGCTCGCGCTGCCGTTCGTGCTGCTCGCAGCGGGCCTTACGCTGACGAGCGCTACCGACGTCGTCATCTTCGCGATTGCGTGCATGGCCTTGAACGTGCTCGTCGGCCATACGGGGCTGGTGTCGTTCGGTCACGGCGCGTGGTTCGGGCTGGGCGCGTACGCGGCAGCGCTCGCACAGCGGTACTGGTTTCCGGGCTCCGTGCTGTGGCCGGCGCTCTTCGCGCTCGCGTTCCTTGTGGTCGCCGGTGTCGCGATCGGCTTCCTCGTGCTGCGGCGGCGCGGCGTCTATTTCTCACTGCTGACGCTCGCGTTCACTGCGCTGACGTTCTCGGTCGCGTTTCGCTGGAGCGCGTTCACCGGCGGCGAGAGCGGCCTCGGTGGCGTCACGCGCGCGAACTGGTTCGGCGTGAACCTCGAAAACGCGTGGGTGTACTACGCGCTCGTCGCGATCATCGGCGTGGGCGTCGTCGGCGCACTGCAGCGCTTCCACCGCTCGCCGATCGGATCGGTGCTGGTCGCGATCCGCGAGAACGAGCAGCGCGCGCAGTTCGTCGGCTATCCGACGCAGCGCTACAAGCAGATCGCATTCACGATCTCGGCGACGCTGTGCGGCTTCGCCGGTGTGCTGTCCGTGTTTCACCATCGGTTCGCGTCGGCCGATCCGATCGCCGTGACGTTCTCCGGCGAACTGCTCGCGATGGTGATCATCGGCGGGATGCGCAGCCTGCTCGGCCCCGCACTCGGCGCACTGTTCTTCATCCTCTTCCGCGAGTTCCTCTCGATCTGGACGCCGAACTGGCTGCTGTTCTTCGGCCTGCTGTTCGTCGGCTTCGTCGTCTATTCGCCGACGGGGCTCGTCGGCGTGTGGCGCCGCTTCACCGAGCCCATGCGCCCGAAGGTTGTCGAGGCGGCGGCGATGGCCGGACGGAAGATCGAGCAAGGATTGCCGCTGCCGGCGTTCCTGCATCACGAGAAGAAGAGCGACGGCGCTGCGCTCGAAGCGCGCGATCTCGCGAAGGCATTCGGCGGCATCCAGGCGGTTGCCGATGCCGGCTTCGTCGTGCAGGCACGCACGCTGCACGCGCTGATCGGCCCCAACGGCGCGGGCAAGACGACCGTGTTCAATCTGATCTCCGGTTTGTTCGCGCCTGATCGCGGCAGCGTCACGCTCGGCGGCGCTCCGATCACGGGCCTCGCGCCGCACCGCACGGTCGCGGCGGGACTGGCGCGCTCGTTCCAGATCACCAACCTGTTCGCTGGCGTGTCGATCGAAGAGAACGTGCGCCTTGCCGTGCAGGCGCGCGATCCATCGCACTTCAACGGCTGGTCGGACGTGCGCTCGATCGAGCGCGTGACGCGACGAACGGCGGAGCTGATCAGTTTCCTGGGTTTGAGCGGCATCGAGCGCGCCGACGCGGGAACGCTATCGTACGGCGGCCAACGCCTGCTCGACATGGGTCTGGCGCTCGCGTCGGGTCCGCGCGTGCTGCTGCTCGACGAGCCGCTCGCGGGACTCGCCGCGGCAGAGCGCGAGCGCGTCGCCAATCTGATCAAGCGCATCTCGGCGGACATTCCCGTGCTGCTCGTCGAACACGACATCGACCGCGTGTTCGCGCTCGCGGACCGCGTGACGGTGATGAACAATGGCCGCGTGCTGGTCGATGGCACGGCCGACGACGCGCGACGCAGCAAGGCGGTGCAGGAGATCTACATCGGCACAGGCGTCGCGTCGCTCGCGTCGCGGCCGCGCGGGCATGCCGATCGGGCTTCAGCGCCTGAGCTGCTGGCGCTGCGCGACGTCGACGCGTTCTACGGCAAGAGCCATATCGTTCGCGCGGCGTCGCTGACCGTGCACGAGCACGAGATCGTCGCGCTGCTGGGCCGCAATGGCGCCGGCAAGTCGACGCTGCTGAAGACGATCATCGGCATCGTGCCCGCAAGTGCAGGCGCGATCGCACTCGCGGGTGACGACGTCGCCGCGCGTCCGGCCGCCGAGATCGCTCGACGCGGCATCGGCTACGTGCCGCAGGGCCGCGCGCTGTTCGCCGGCATGAGCGTTCGCCACAACCTGGAGCTCGGACGCCTGAAGCGGCAGTCAGGCACCGGCACCGCGTGGACCGACGAGCGGATTCTGACGTTCTTCCCGCGGCTCAAGGACCGGATGGACACGCCCGCCGACTACCTGTCGGGTGGCGAGCAGCAGATGGTCGCCGTCGCGCGCGCGCTGTCCGGCCACGTGCGCGTGCTGCTGCTCGACGAGCCGTTCGAGGGTCTCGCACCCGCCGTCGTCGAGGAATTGTTCGAGGCATTCGACAAGCTGCGTCACGAGCTCGCGATCGTCATCGTCGAGCACAACCTCGATCTTGTGCTCGCACTTGCCGACCACGCGTGCGTGCTCGAGCGAGGCAGCGTGATCCACGACGGGCCCGCCGCGGCGTTGCGGGAGGATCTGGCGCTGCGCAAGCGCGTGCTCTGGATGTGAAGCCGTATCGCGGCGAATACTGTCGTTTCGCCGACGTCGACGAGCGACGCTTCGAATTCCGCAAAGCGTCAAAGTCCATTGCGCTTGATCAGACGAGCGAGATGCTGCACGCCTTCGCGGATCAGCGGTTCTGCGATGCATCCGTAGCCGATGACGATCGCGGGCGGCGCGTTACGCGGACGCGCGCGGTATTGTGCGGCACCGAACACGCGGATCGAACGTTCGGCCGCCGCGACGAGCAGCGCGTGTTCGTCGGTGCCGGGCGGCAGGTTCAGCATCAGGTGCAGACCTGCGGCGACGCCACCGATCGGCAGGCCCGGCAGGAATTCGGAAAGCGCCGCGGTCAGCAGGTCACGCCGTCGTCGATAGAGTTGGCGCATTCGTCGCAGGTGCCGATCCATCTGCCCCGACTCGAGGAAATCGGCGAGTGCGAGTTGGTCGAACGTCGGCGATCCGCCGTCGGCAAACTGCTTCAGCGACGCGAGTTCGGATGCGACCGCCTCCGGTGCCATCAACCATCCGAGGCGCAGCGCCGGTGAAAGGATCTTGCTGCCGGTGCCCACGTACACGACGCGATCGGGTGCCAGCCCCTGCAGTGCGCCGAGCGGCACCCGGTCGTAGCGGAATTCCGCATCGTAGTCGTCCTCGATGACCCATGCATCGCGCTTGGCCGCCCACGCCAGCAATGCGGCGCGTCGATCGGGCGTCATCCCGGCACCGGTCGGGTATTGATGCGCGGGCGTCACGACGGCAGCCTTCGCCGACGTTCTCACCAGCCGCTCGACGACGAGTCCGCGCTCGTCCACCGGGATGCAATGCGTCGCGATCCCCGAGTTGCGCAATCGCTGCGCGAGACTGCCATAGCCGGGCTCCTCGATGGCGATGCTCGCGACACCGCGCGAGTGGAGCAGGCGCGTCATCAGGTCGATGCCTTGCGCGAACCCGTTGCACAGCACGATGCAGTCTTCGTTGCCGACGGTTGCGCGCGACCGGCCGAGAAAGGTCGCGAGTGCCGTTCGCGTGACCAACGGCCCGCGCGGCTCGGGGTAGCGAAACGCGCGAATGCCGGCGGCGTTGTACACGCGCCGCAGGCTCGCGAACCATTCGCGTCGCGGAAACGAACCGACATCCGGCGTGCCCGGCCGAAAATCGTAGCGGGGCTCGGCGGCGACCGGCGCGGTGACGGCGGAGGGTCGCGACTCGGTGCGGATCGCCGCGACGCGCGTGCCCGAGCCGCGCAGCGATGTGAAATAGCCCTCGGCGATCAACTGCTCGTAGCATTCGACGACCACGCCTCGCGACAGCCCCAGGCTCGACGCGAGCGAGCGTGTCGACGGCAGCGGCAGATCGGCGGGCAGGCGGCCTGTTCGCACCGCGCGGCGCATTTCGCGCTCGAGTTGCACGTGCAGCGGAACGGCGCTCGCGCGGTCGATCGGAAGCAGCAGCTCCGCGCTGAAAGTGGTATTCACGTAAAGCCGCAGATTGGTCCTTGCCGGAGGTCCACTCTACGCCTAAAGTGGGCAGCATGCTTTGACCTGCAGCCGATTTTCGCGTGCATGGCCCAAGGCGCGGGCGGCCTCCAGCGGGGCGCCACCCAGTCCGCCTGCCCGCCATGAAATCCCGCGCTTAAGCGTCGTCACCCGCCGACAGCTGAAATATCCCGGCGGTGTGTCGATTTTTGCCGGACCCATTCGACAACGGTGTGCAGGGTCGGACCGAGCGTCGACCGGCCGCCGTCAAGTCGGGCGGAATCGCCTCTGCCGGCAAAGCATCGTATTCACCTCAACTTAGTCACGAAGGAGCAACACCATGGCGAAAGCAGCAACCAAGAAGATTCCCGAGGGCATGCATTCGTTGACGCCGCACCTGGTTTGCGCGGGCGCCGCCGGGGCGATCGAGTTCTACAAGAAGGCCTTCAACGCCAAGGAGGAGGCCCGGTTGCCGGGACCCGACGGCAAGCTGATGCACGCGGCCGTTCGCATCGGCGACTCGACGCTGATGCTGATGGACGAAAACCTGGACTGCGGCGCAGCGGGGCCCAAGGCATTGAAGGGCTCTCCGGTCGTCATCCATCTGTACGTGGAGGACGCGGACGCCACCGTGAAGCAGGCAGCCGCGGCCGGCGCGAAGGTGACGATGCCCGTCCAGGAGATGTTCTGGGGCGATCGCTACGGCCAGCTCGAAGATCCGTACGGCCATCGCTGGTCGGTGGCAACGCACGTGCGCGATCTCAGCCCCGAGGAAATCAAGCAGGGGATGGCCAAGATGATGGCCGAGCACGCACACACGGCGTAAACGCGAATATCTTCTAACTGAGCTGGAGGCTTTCCATGGATTACATCGATGGATTTGTCGCCGCGGTACCCACCGCGAATCGCGATCGCTACAAGGAACACTCGCAATCGGCTGCGAAGGTTTTCAAGGACTACGGCGCGCTGCGCGTTGTCGAGTGCTGGGGCGACGACGTCCCGCAGGGCAAGGTGACGTCGTTTCCGATGGCGGTGAAAGCCAAGGACGACGAGACCGTCGTGTTCTCGTTCATCACGTGGCCGTCGCGGAAGGTGCGCGACGAGGGCATGAAGAAGGTGATGGCCGATCCGCGCGTGCAGCCCGACAAGAACCCGATGCCGTTCGACGGCAAGCGGCTGATCTACGGCGGCTTCCAGACGCTGGTCGACGCCTGATGTAGATGCGTAACTGCGGCGGTGATGTCGATCGCCGCCGCAGTCAACCTCACGGCGGTGAAGGGGAGCCGACACGGCTTCCCGGTCATCGCGCACAATCCCGTCGGATGCCGGGGTCGACGGCCCCGCGCGTTCCGCGGAAGCTTCATCGTCCGCGGGCGCGGCATCGCAGCAAACTTTCTGCGAGGGACGCCGATGGATGTGAAGCGATGACAACCGCCGCGATGGTCGGCGCCGGCCTGATCGGTCGGTCGTGGGCGATGGTGTTCGCGCGCGCGGGATGGCGCGTGCGGCTGTTCGACAGTGTCGCGTTGCAGCTTGACGCGGCGCGCGAGCATATAGCAAGCGGGCTTGCCGAGCAGCAGCAATACGGCCTCGCCGACGATGCCGCGGCGGCGTTCGCACGCGTCGAGTACGTCGCCGATCTCGAGAAGGCGCTCGACGGTGTCGACTGGGTGCAGGAGAACGCGCCCGAACTGCTCGACGTGAAGCGTGAGCTGTATCCACGCATCGATCGGGCGACCCCGAAGGCGGCAATCGTCGCCAGCTCCACGTCGGCGATTCCCGCGTCGCGCTTCACCGAAACGCTTGCCGGACGCGCGCGCTGCCTCGTCGCGCATCCGGTCAATCCGCCGCATCTCGTACCCGTGGTCGAGCTCTGCGGCGCCCCGTGGACCGATGCCGCGACGCTTGCGCGCGCACGGGCGGTGATGACCGAAATCGGCCAGGTGCCGATCATCGTCAAGCGCGAGCTCGACGGGTTCATCCTGAATCGCCTCCAGGGCGCGCTGTTGTCCGAAGCGCTGCGCCTCGTCGGCGAGGGCTACGTGTCGCCGCAGGACCTCGACAAGACTGTCCAGGACGGGCTGGGTCTGCGCTGGTCGTTCATCGGTCCGTTCGCGACGATCGAGCTCAACGCCCCGGGTGGTGTCGCCGATTATTGCGCGCGCTACGCCGGCTTCTATCGCACGCTCGCCGCCAATCCGCCTGCGTCGGCCGTGTGGGACCCCGCCAACGTGCAGAATGTAACGAGTCAGCTCGAACCGCCGCGCAGCGCGGACGAGCGTGACGCGCGCATGCGCTGGCGCGACGCGCGCCTGCTCGCATTGCGGCAGCACAAGCGCGACGCACCCGATTCCAACTGAGGACGACACCATGGCCAACCGCCGCAAAGTCATCATCACCTGCGCCGTGACCGGCAGCATTCACACGCCGTCGATGTCGCCCTACCTTCCGGTGACGCCGAAGGAAATCGCCGAGGCTGCGATCGGCGCCGCGGAGGCGGGTGCTGCGATCGTGCATCTGCACGCGCGTGATCCTGTCGACGGCAGTCCCACGCAGGATCCCAACCTCTTCCGCGAATTCGCGCCCGAGATCAAGCGGCGGTCGAACGTCGTGCTCAACTTCACGACCGGCGGTGCTGCGACGATGACGATCGAGGAGCGGCTCCAGCCTGCGCTGCAGCTCAAGCCCGAGGTCGCGTCGCTCAACATGGGCTCGATGAACTTCGGGCTCTTCCCGATGCTGCAGCGATTCAAGGAATTCAAGCATCCGTGGGAGCGAAAGTATCTCGAGACGTCCGACGAACGGATCTTCAAGAATACGTTCAAGGACATCGAGTACATCCTGACGTCGTGCGCGGCCAACCGCACGCGCTTCGAGATCGAGTGCTACGACATCGGCCACCTGTACACGGCGAAGCACTTTCTCGATCGCGGCGTCGTGAAGCCGCCGCTCTTCATCCAGAGCGTGTTCGGGATCCTTGGAGGTATCGGCCCACATCCCGAGGACGTCGTGCACATGAAGCGCACCGCCGACCGACTGTTTGGCGATCAGTACCGGTGGAGCGTGCTCGGCGCCGGGCGCAATCAGCTGCCGATCGCAGCGCAGTCGGCCGCGATGGGTGGCAATGTACGCGTGGGACTGGAGGACAGTTTGTGGCTGGGGCCCGGAACGCTGGCCGAATCGAATGCAGCGCAGGTGCGCGCCGCCGTGAAGATCATCGAAGGCCTGGGGCTGGAGGTCGCAACACCCGATGATGCGCGGGAGATACTGGCGCTGAAGGGGCGGGCGGACGTCGGCTTCTGACCGTTGTCGTCTGATAACTTCCGAAAGGTACTGTCGTTATCGCTTCCTCGAGTGAGTGAACGCGCGCTAGATAGTCATGCCTGCGACATCGGCCATCAACGCCTGCATCTCGGCGCCGCCCGCCATCATGTCGAGGACTTCGTCCTTTGTCACGTCACCCTTGGCGAACGTGCCGAGCGACTTGCCGCGGTTAAGCAGCGTGAAGGTGTCGCCGACCGGGTACGCGTGATTGACGTTGTGCGTGATGAAGAGCACCGAGATGCCCTTTTCCCGCGCGCGGTTGATGAGCTTCAGCACGTTCACGCTCTGTTTGACGCCGAGGGCCGCCGTGGGTTCGTCGAGGATCAGCGCGCGCGCACCGAAGTGAATAGCGCGCGCAATGGCGAGGCACTGGCGTTCGCCGCCGCTCATCGTGCCGACGACCTGGCTCGCGTCGCGCACCTTGATCCCCATTTCCGCGAGCTTCTCGATCGCGGTCCGGCCGGCGAGTTCGTGGTCCATCACCTGGAACGGTCCGATGAGCTTGCGCCTGGGTTCGCGCCCCATGAAGAAGTTGCGCGCGACGCTCATCAGCGGGACGAGCGCCAGGTCCTGGTAGACGGTGGCGATGCCGAGATCGAGCGCATCGCGTGGCGACTTGAAATGGATGCGTCGTCCGTCGACGAGGTACTCACCCTTGTCGGGCGGATGCACACCCGCCAGCGTCTTGATGAGCGTGCTCTTTCCCGCCCCGTTGTCGCCGAGCAGGCAATGCACTTCGCCGCGCCGAAGCCGCAGCGTCACGCCGTTCAGCGCGATCACCGAACCGAAGAACTTGCTGATGTCCTCGAGCTGCACGATGTAGTCAACGCTCATTCAGCCGTCCTCTTCACCTGCGACCGAGTGCGACGCGCGTGCGGATGTACGTGTTGAACAGCACGGCGGCCAGCAGCATGCCACCGAGGAAGACGCGGTACCAGTTGTTGTCGATGCTGGTGTAGCCGATACCGATCTGCACGACGCCGAAGATCAGTGCGCCGATCGACGCGCCGACGATGGAGCCGTAACCGCCGCTCAACAGGCAGCCACCGATCACGGCGGCAATGATCGCCTCGAATTCCTTCTGCAGTCCACGGTCGGCGGCGGCCGACCCGGCGTCGGCGACCTGCAGCACGGCGAAGAGCGCTGCGCAGAGCGCCGTCACGACGAACAGGCTCACCTTGACGCGCGCGACCGGCACGCCGGTATTCTTCGCCGCATTCGCGTCACCACCGACGGCGAGGATCCAGTTGCCGCGGCGCGTGCGGGCGAGCACGAAGCCGCCGATTGCCGTCAGTACGAGCCACCACACGACGACCTTGGGCACGCCGATGGCAAGTGCGCTGCCGCCATCCCTCGCGGCGATCCAGCCCCAGCGCGCCATCGCGTTGAACAACCCGGTGAGCACGTGGCCAGAGAAGAGCGTCGAGAACAGGTAGTCGCTCGTCGCGAGGTCGCGCAGCGCAATGCCCTCGTTGTTGCTGACGATTGTCTTGCCGGTGAGCATCGTCGACAGCGCGAGGCTCAATCCGCGCAGGATGAAATAGAACGCGAGCGTGACGATGAAACTCGGGAGTCCGGTACGGACGACGAGGTAGCCGTTCAGCGTGCCGAGCACCGCGCATAGCGCGAACGTGAAGAGCGCCGCGACCCACATCGGCCAGCCCCAGTACAGCGCCGGGATCGCGAGCATCATGCCGGCGAAGCCGATCATCGAGCCGATCGACAGGTCGAACTCGCCACCGATCATCAAGAGCGCCGCACCGACGGCGATGATGCCGAGGAACGCCGCCACCGTCGCCCAGTTGACGATGCCCTCGGCGCTGAACATGCCGGAATCGCCGGCGACCAGTCCGAACAGCACGAACACCAGCACCGCGCCTGAGATCGAGCCGAATTCCGGACGCGACAGGAAGCGGCGCAGCGCGCCGATGTCGCGCACGCGCTCGTCGGACGGCGGCGCTGGCTCCGCCCGGATGCCGGGCGATGGCATGTCCGGACCGGCCAAGGCGCCTCCGCCTCTCGCGTCAGCGATATTGGCCGGCGAACTTCTCGACTTTGGCGATGTTGTCCTTCGTCACGAAGCCCGGACCCGACGAGATGTGACGCGGACCGTAGTTGGGCACGAGCCCGTATTCGTCGAAGCGCTTCTTGGTCTTCGGGTTGGCTTTGACCGCATCGGCGACCTTCTTCAGGTCGGTGGTCTTCATCTCCTTCATCGTCGCCAGCACGGCAACCGGGATGTATCCCTGCAAGTACGGTTGCTGATCGATCGCGAACTTCACCGTGCCGGACTTGATTCCCTTGCTGATGTCGTCGGACAGATCGAACGTCGCCATCCAGAGCTTGCCGGCCTGTCCCGATTTTTCGAGCGCCTTGATCGTCGGACTGGCGGACGTCGGTCCGAGCGTCAGGATGCCGTTGGTACCGGGATTCTGGCGCAGATACGCGGCGACTTTCGACTCGATCGTCGTCGGATCGTCGCCCGAGTCGAGCGTCGACTTCTTGTAGTCGGTGCCGATCGCTTCCGCAAAGCCGCGGCAGCGCTCGAAGCTTGCCGGGTTCGTCGCGTAATGATTGACGCACAGGAAGCTCTTCACGCCTGCGGCCTTGGCGCGCTCACCCGCACCTTTGCCTGCGGCGTATTCGGGTTGCCCCACGTGCATGATCGCGCCCAGTTTCTCGCTCTGCTCGGGGGTGCCGGAGTTGATCGTGATCAGCGGAATCTTTTTCGCAGTGACTTTGCCGATCGCGCCCTGCAGCACGTTGAAGTCGGCGATCGTCACGATCACTCCGTCGTAGCCGGCGGCGGCTGCCTGCTCGATCAGCCGGGCCATGTCGGCGAGATCGCCGGACGGCGGGTTGCGGTAGTCGACGGTAACGCTGTAGTCCTCGCCGGCTTGCTTGATCGAGTTCTTGATGGTGTTCCACCACGAGTCGGAATCGGGCGCGTGGCTGATCAGTACGTACCTGCCGGCCGCATGGGCTGTTCCGATCGCCAACAAGGCTGTTAGCGCCAGGATGCTTAGCAAGGATCGCTTGCACGAAAACGTCATGATTGCCTCCAGTGATGTGCTTCGCCGGCGCAGGTTGGTGCGGCGGGAAGCCGAGATGCAAGTGTAGTGGGCCGGAATGGGCAAGGCCAGACGAGCGTGCCGGCGGGATGGCGCTTGCAAGGGTACGGTGCCAAGCGTTGGTCGCTGCGGTCGTTCGTGGCGACCGCCCGACATGGCGTTGGCCGCTCGACACGGCGACAAATGGCAAGGTACGGGCGACGCCGACGGTTGGACGGCGGTTCGCGTAAAGTCCGTCGATCGGAGAGTTGGATGAGCGGTTTAAGTCGCCCGCCTGGAAAGCGTTAGGTTAATTCCTAATGCGGGTTCGAATCCCGCCCTCGCCAATGACGTGTATGTCGCATGAACTCGCACGTAGCTTGCCAAGGCTCTCGCGCCATAGCTGGTTCTCGAATGCCGATTTGGAGCACGGTCGCGGTTCGAACCCGACGCGGACGCACGCGGCGATCCAAAGCTGACGCTCAACGGTGACATTTTCGGCCGCGGCCGTGCACTCCGCACAAGCGAGCACATTACAAACCACCCCCAAAGCGGTATTGCCAAGCAATCCCGACGAGGTCGAAATTGTTGCCGGTTCGGGCGGACACACCGCTGCTGGCGTAGAGCTTGACCGAATTCAGCCTGTCGATGGGCAGCGCCAAGGTGGCGCCCAAGCGCCAGTTTTGCTGCAAGTCGTAGTTCCGGACACCGTTAAGAGTTGTCCGGCCACCGGTAAAGTACGTGGCGTCCAGGGAGCCCCAAACTCCTCGAGGGAAGGCGTAAATCGCATGTCCCTGAAATGAGTAGACCGGATCCTGCGCACGCTTGTTGCCGCCGTAGAAATCGTTGTTGTCTGTGTACAGGGTCGCAGCCGCGCTGAACTCCGTTGTCCATGGACCGACAGCCTTGGAAACGCCCAGCTCCGGCTTGAAGAACCAGCGGTTCGTGCCTATGTTCACCACGCGGCTGTCATCGTATTGGCTCCAGGGTGCCGACACTTGCAGGCTCACGCCGACAATCAGATCCTGGTGGTAGTCCGCGAACTCCTTAAGCGTCAGCGCGGGCGCGCCGTAGAGATTGACGGAAAACCGGAACAGTGGATTGGCGAAACCGTTGATGGTGCGCGATATCGTTGCGCCCTGAAAGTCTGCTGTACCCGATAGCCAGCTATACGGCACGATCACGTCGACCTTGCCGGACTTGCCCCATAGATCGAGCGCTCGCGCGTAGGCGAGGACGGCGTTGGATGTGTGGAGTTGCGGATTCGTCACGGGTGCGGACGTATCGAACGCCAGTCCTCCGCGCGTATAGCCGTAACCCGCGATCAGGAAGTTGACGCCGACAGGTGCGTTCGAATAGGCGCGCGGCTCGATGTCCTGCGCAGACGCCGGCAATATGACCGCCGCAAGCACGCCGGCGGCGAGCACCGTGATGACTTGACCATCGCGCGTTGCGGCGCGGAACAGGGCTCCCCAGTTGCCCGGATTCAGGACGCGCCGGATCAATTCGCCCACAACGTCGCGTTTAAGGGAGCCATTCTTGAAGATGTCGAAGAGCTTGTCGCCGTAGAGACCGTAGGCCAGCGCGGTGAGCTGCCACCCGACACGCCGGTGACGAGATCCACCTCGTCGAGCATGCGAAACTCCCTTCTTTCAGGTTGACCTGCCCGCTCGGCGATTAATCGGTCGCGTTCGCAGCCACACAGCATCGCCACGACCACGACGCCTATTGCTGGGTCAATAGTGCCATTGAACGGCCGCTATCGGGGACTTCGTCATACGGCGGCTATTGACCGAACGGCGACTGATCCGTTCGCGATTAGCGGACGTTGATCGACGGACTGTAATCGGCCCGGAGCCGCCCGTCGATGTTTCGGAAAAGCTGCCTGTCACTTTGAGGGAAGCTGGCGTTCGCGCCACCCTTACTCCGGATGCTCGCGCCCACTCACCACTAAAGTACCGAGGCCATCGCTCTACCCGCCGCGACAACTCCCCGTCAGCGCGGGGCTGAACGATCAAACTCTCCGAACGTCTATGCGTAATTTTTACATGTCGAACGAATCGATCCGTGCAGACGTCGAGCAAGCGGAGAGTCAGTCCGCTGGTCACGCGCAGAAGCGCGTGCCCGTCGGCGGGTCATATGTTGCAAGAGCACAACAGTAGGTATGGTCTCTTGCAACGAATTTCTGGCCTCGCGTGTGTTACGCCGCGTAGAGTGAAAACTGCCTCATCACAGAGGTGCACTTCCATTACGGAGGACGTTATGAATGTACTGGCAAAGCTTGGTGCCGCCAGCGTTTTCGCGGCCACACTGACAACCGGCGCTCATGCGCAGCAAACTCCTCCTCCCTATCTTCCCGATGTAGGAACGAAGGAGATTGCCTTCTCAGCGACAGTCAACTTTGACCCAACCAAGTCGTACAGTGTTTTCGGCCGCTACGGGCACTTCTTCAACCGCAGTTTTGAGCTCGGCTTAGACGCGTCCTGGACCAGGGTGGAGGACGGTAATAGCGCAGATTTCTGGGATGCGGGCGTGTTTGGAAACTTTCACTTTCCGACGTCCACACCGTGGTTGCCGTACGTAGGTTTGTTCGCCGGGTATGCTGACGGGACGAATGTTGATAGCTCGGGTTCATGGGGTGCACAGGCTGGAGCGAAATACTTCTTTAACCCGAACGTCGCCGGCTTCATGGAACTTCGCTGGCGCGATCTGCAGCACGGCGACAATCAGACAGGACTCTTCTTTGGTCTGTCGGTCTTCTTCCGCTAGGTTCGTCTACAGAATCGGGTAAGAGGCGGGGGGCGACCCCCGCCTCCGCCCGGAGAGCGGGAGTGATTTCGGCGCGTTGACACAAGCGGCCGTCCACGGGAAATTTCCACGCCGACCCGAACGGTCGGAGATTGCGGACGGCCTTACGTAGTACGAAGCAGCTCGTTCGAGGTCGGACACGAGCGAGCGCATTTCGCCCGCACATTCGCCAGCGGGGCTGGTTAAATCACCCGCGCCGCCACCTCTTCGGTCGGCAGCCGGCCCTCCCTCCTCAGTGGAACACCTCGGCGCCATCGAACGCGTGCCGGCACAAGCGTGTAATGGCCCCCGAACAACTATCGGCGTGTATCGTCATGCGGTAACTCGGCCGTCACCGAGCCCCTCATAGGAGATCTCATGGGTATCATCTGGACGATCGTCATCGGATTTGTCGCCGGCGTGATCGCTAAGTTCATCATGCCAGGGAGCAGCAACGAGCCCTCGGGTTTCGTGTTGACGACGATCCTCGGCATCGTGGGAGCGGTCGTGGCGAGCTATCTCGGGCAAGCGCTTGGATGGTACGCACCCGGCGAGGGCGCCGGCCTCATCGGCGCGGTCGTCGGCGCCATCGTCGTTCTCTTTGTCTGGGGAGTCATCGCCAAGCGACGTGTATAGGACACGCGAACGCAGGCCTCCTTCGGCGGTGGGTACTTCGCTTGCACGGGGTACAAAGCATCAGAACGCCGCGCCACGGCCGAAGAACTGAGCACGGAGCACCAAGGACTCGACGTACTATGCCGGTTCGTAGTCAGGCGTTGCTTCGCGTGCGCGGCTGCACGGCAACGCGTTCCTGCCGTCCTTCAGGCTACGGCACAAACAACGTCAGACGTAGCTGTGGTGATGTGATCGCGCGCGCCTGGCACGGGCAGCAAGCTATAGCTGATTCTCAACGGGCAGCAGGCGGATAAACCCGGCGTTCCAGCGCTGCCAGAACGTGGACAGGGGATCGACGTCGTAGCGCAGCGGCTTGCCTCCGTCCTCAGTCACCCAGTACATATTGCCGCGCTCGTCCAGCTGGACGCGATAGCTTCGATCGGGCGCAACACCTTCGTCCATGAACTGCGCGACCATCGCTGCAAGCTCGGGGCTTTCGACGTAGAGGCCGGCCTCGGTGTTGATCAGGCTCGAGCGCGGGTCGAGGTTGAAGCTCCCGACGAAGACATCCTTCCGGTCGAAGACCATGGCCTTGGTGTGCAGGCCGGCCCTCGAACCGGAGGACACGATTTCCTGTGGAAACGGTCCCGGCTGCGGTCGCACCTCGTAAAGCTCCACCCCGGACGCGATCAATCGGTCACGGACCTTCGAGTAACCTGCAAAGGCGGCAAGCACGTCGTTGGAGGCAAGCGAGTTCGTGAGCACCCGGATCCGAACGCCTCTGCTGACCAATCCCTTCAGAAACTCGACACCGGGCTCGAGTGGGATGAAATAGGCTGACTCGACCAGCAACTCCCTTTCCAGTCGCTCAAGGCGATTCACCAGCAGCCGGCGCATCGTGCGCAGCGAGGGATCGTTGATTGAGGCCGGATCGTCCCAGACCACTTGGCCGCGCGCCCATATCCCGCCAACGACGATGTCGTTCAATTGCGCCCTGAGCTTGGCGACGTCCTCGCTCAGCGGATGCGGGTACGGCTCGCGCGCGATGTTCTCGCGTAGCCGTTTCAATGCCTCCTGCAGGTCCGCCTCAGTGTACGGCCGGTCCACCAGCGCGGCTATCGGAACTGACCATGGGCCGTTCCAGAAGCGGTCGAATACCGAGGAGAGCTCGCGTACCACGGGGCCGGCCGCAGCGATGTCCAGGTCGCGGAAATTGAATTCGGGATGCACCTCGAAATACGGGTCGCTCATGTTGCGCCCGCCAACGATCGCCATCGCGTTGTCCATCACCATCAGCTTGTTGTGCATCCGATGGTTAACCCGCTCGAAGTCGGTCAGGAAGCCGATCAGATGCGAACCGCGAAGCGCGAAGGGATTGAACAGGCGGACCTCGATGTTCGGATGGGCGTCGAGCGCCGCGACAGTCGCGTCGAGATCCTTCAGGTTGAAGTCGTCGATCAGGATCCGCACGCGCACGGAGCGGTCGGCTGCGCGGACGAGGTGGTCGACGAGGTTTCGCCCAGTCGCGTCGGTTTCCCAGAGGAAGTACTGGACGTCGAGAGTCCTTTGCGCGAGCGTCGGCGAGCGCGACGCGGGCGGTAAAGGCTGGGCGCCCGTACCGAATGATTTGGAATGCGGAGTTGCCGGGATGCTGCGCGGCGATCTCGGCGACCCGTCGGCCGATCGGCGTGGACTCGTGATCCTGCATCGCCGTTGACGACGAGCGCGGATAGTCAGTCGGGAGACTTGCGCAGCCTGCAAGCACCGCGAGAACGAGCGCGAGCATAACGTGCCGCCACACCGGTTTGCGGTCTCCGCGGCGCACGGAGCACGGCGTCGACGCGAACGGTTGATTCTCGTCGGATCGGGAACGTTTCCGGCTGTCCATCTAGTTCGACGCGTTCGAGGGAGGGGGAATCCGCAGTTTACGTTGATGCGATGCGGGGACGTCGCGCCGCGGTGGTCACGCCGTTGGGTCGGCAGCGCCCGAGCCGCCAAAGCCAGACCATGCTCTAGCGCTGCGTCAGGAATACCTCGAGACCTGGCTCGCCCAATGTCGCGACGATCACGACGACGGCGTAATACCCCACGGGCGAACCGTCACCGCTGGTTGCGATGGAGGGGCTGGCAGATGCTCCGTTTCGGTCCGCTCGGCTGGTATTGTCGAACCACGATCGGCCGGATACCGAAAACGGTTATGGCGTGGTGGCGAGGCTTCGCACTACCGACCTCGTCGTGTTGGGGAAGTGGACGCCCAGATACGTGATCGACTCCAGCAGACAGTGAACCTCGATCGCCTCGCCTTTGCGCATTGATCGCGGCTACGTGTCTGCTGGCCGGCGCTGACACCCCGCTTAGTCGTATCCCCAAACTTTGACGGTGGCCGTCGGTTTATTGTTGAGGATCTTGTACTGGATGCTGACCGACATCAGGACCGCCTCGCGTGCTGGAGCGTCCTTCGCAGCCGTTTCTCCTCCGGCCTTCACGACTCCGACGTTCGAGACGGTTTCGTTCTTGCCACCCCTCCAGTGGAAGACGACGTTCGTGATCTCCACGTCAGCCCCCTCGACCGAGAGCTTCGTCCTCTTGACGTCCTCCTTAAACGTCTTCCCCTCTTGGCCCTGGATCTCTGCGCTTGGATCGGTGGACTTGATCACCTTCTCGGCAAGCAAGTTCCACTTGTCGGCAGCGCTGGCGCTGCCAAAGGCGAACAGCAAGATGACGGACGCGAGGCCAAGGCTCGCCTTTAGAAAGCCTGTCTTCATGGTTTTCCTTCCCTTTCTGATCTCCGTAAGCCGGAGATCGTTGCGCTTCCCGTCTCGGGTCGCATGGACAACGTGTACTGGACATCGTCACTGAACGTGATTTATATCGCCGGCGCGGTGGACTGTCAAATCGCCGGCGCCTCACCGGGCGGCCTCGGGACGATTCTGTCTCAGAACGCGTGGCTGGGAGCTGATTTCTGGTCTGGAGGCGCGTCTTCCAATCTCCCGGGCGGGGGTGCGCTTCGTTGACGCGCGTCGGTGGTAGCTCAGTAACGGTGTCGGCGCACGTACGACCCGCGTCTCGCCGCTCTTCCAGCGCTGCCATCTGTTGGCCGTCGCGTCGACTGGACCGCGCGACCGCAAGTTCCGCGCGGGCCGGAGTTCAGGCTTTGATCATCACTCCTGCGGCAACGTGTTCAAGTCGCTCGGGTATCGTCTCGTCAAGGCAATGCGCCGGGTCGCCCAAGCCCGCGCAGCTTCCTGTTGCCTGATTGGGCTTAACTGAGGAACCGGAGGAAGCGATATGACGAAACTTGCGGTGTTGATTTTCTTCGCGGCGCTTGCCGGCTATGCATTCCATGCCTTCGCACAGGCCAGAGTCGATATACGGACAGCCGTGACGTCGATGGGTACATCGTCGTCGAACACGGTCTCGTTTGCATGGTTCTTCGACCCTGCGGATCGAACGGTTTTCGTGTGCCGGGCGCAAAGCGTTGGCGACGACGTCGACTGTAAGGCGAAGACGAGGCTGCCGTAGTGCGGGTTGGCGTCGCGATCTTTCCAGTACGGCAAGAGACTGACGGCTCCGCCACCGTTTCTGAACCCCTCGCGACGCCGGATGTCGGACCTGTTGGGAGCGACCGAAGATCGAACGGTGTTTGCTCGGCCGCTTCAAACGGCACGTCTTAGACAGATGGAGGTAAGACGATGAAAGTAGACGCAGCAATGACGCGCGAAGTGCGGCTGGTGAAACCCGATCAGACGATCCGTGAAGCAGCGCAGCTGATGGGCGAGATCGACGCCGGCGCAATTCCGGTCACAGAGAATGATCGTCTCGTGGGAATGATCACCGACCGCGACATCGCTGTCCGCGCGGTGGCGCAAGGAAAGTCGCCAGACACACGAATCCGAGACGTCATGAGTACCGGCATCCTGTATTGCTTCGATGATCAGGAACTCGACGAGGTGGCGCGGAACATGGGCAAGAACCAGGTGCGAAGACTGCCTGTCATTAACAAGGACAAGCGGCTCGTTGGCATCCTGGCGCTGGGCGACTTGGCATTCAATGAGGACGCCAAGGCGGTCGGCAGAACCGTGTCGCAGGTCTCCGAGCACGGCGGTAAACATTCGCAAACAGCTCATTAGATAGGCTAGCCTTACGGGGCTTGGTGCCGGCGGACGACAGCGTTCGTTCCGCCGGATACGTTTCCTCTCCGTACAACAACCCGGCGCGTGGTTCGCCGACGTCGAGCGTTGTCCCCGTACGGTAGCAAGCGTCTGCAATAACGCCTGTTCTTCTGCTCTCTCGACTTCGCGCAGAAGTCGGTGCGGCTCGATTTGCCCGTCGATCCGCAGTATCCTTGTTTCAGGATCTGCGTTTCGTTCTGAATTCGAAGCAACCCCATGACCACCTCCGCCGTCGGACTGGTCGTCGACGAGCACGACGCAGGCATTGCCGGCCTGAACGTCGTAATCGAGGACGTCTCGCAGCAGTTCGACGTCCTGCTCGATTCGCAAACGACCGATACCAACGGTGGGTTCGGGCTTCGCTACGTCGGCTACAAGTTCGAGCCCAGCACGCCGGGCCGCCAGATTCGCAAGTTGCGGCTGCGCATTCGAGTCGGTCAGCACGTTGTCAAGGAAATCGTCCAGGACGACCTGCCGACGGACGATCACATCACGTTCCCGAAGATCAAGCTGACGCGCGAGGAAGCCGAAAACTGGTGGGCGACGCTTCGCACGGGAACGGCGTCGCGGAAGACTTCCGGCAATGCGATCCGCTGGCTCGCCGACAACGAGGAAGGCTGGAGCAGGGTCGCGACGGTGATCGGGAACGCGTCGAAGCCGGATCCGAACAATCCAAGTCACAAGCCGGCGCTCGACATCATGCAATTGACGATCGACGTCGACAAGTTCCACGCCGACCAGGGCAGCACGAAGGGCCTGCTGCTGGAGAACCCGCTGGTCGTGCTGCGCTTCGACCCGGCGAACGCCTTGACCGCGGCCAACGAACGCGACCTCAACGTGAACGATCTTCGCATCGAGCGCACGATCCTCGATGCGTATCGCCAGGGTGCCGACGTGCGCATCCAGTTGCCGAAGCCCACGCTCGATCCTCATGGCCTGATCGTAGCCGGCACTGCGGTGCTCGGGATCGCGTCGCTGATGTTCCTCGGTGGCTGGATCTTTTACGTCGCGGGTGTGCTGGCCGCAATCCTCGCGGGGGTTCTGACCGCCGCATTTCTGAAAGTGCATTTCGCGCCGGCGCCCAATGTCGTCAGATGGTTCGCCGACGCCGGCGCACAGCCTGGACGCGCGGCGGTATCGGTCAAGCAGCTCCACATGCGGTCGAATCAGTTCACCCATGCGAAGCTCGTCATCGACCGCGATCGCGAGGCGCTGCTGCTCGGCTCGCCGCTGGAGCAGAACTATTACGACTCGCTTCGGCATGCGATCTACGATCCGCGTCGCGGCAAGGACGCGAAGAAAGGTCCCATTCACGACGTGAGCGTAGGTGTGCGCGGTCCGGCGGTCGGTCACCTGCAGGAGCTCTTCAACAACCACTGGAATCTCGCCGCACCCGGCGACAAGCTGCCCGTCGTGCCCGCGCTCCCCCCGGCTGTCAATCAAGCTGACGCCGACGAGTTCCTGACCACGGCGCAGGTCGTGCGCACGCTCGATTCGATGTTCACCGAAGGCGAGACTCCAGCGAATCCGAATGGCGAGCAGGGCGTCCTGGAAGCGTATCTGCGCGCCATCCATTTCGCCGAGCGATTCATCTACATCGAGAACCAGTACTTCAACAACGACATCATCACGCAGGCGCTGATCGACGCGCTCGCCGCGCACCCGAAGCTCGTCGTGATCCTGTTCCTCAATTCCGCGCCCGACATGCCGCTCTATCTGGTGTGGCAGCAGAAGGCGATCGACAAGATCGCGGGCTCGCTGAAGGACGCTGCCGCAAAGGCGCGCTTCGGCGTGTTCAGTGCGTGGACCCACGCGCCATCCGACAGCGCACATTCGAAGCCGCGTCTGGTCGACAACTACCTGCATACGAAGTCAGCGCTGATCGACAACCGCTGGGCGACGGTCGGCTCGGCGAATCTCGACGGCGCGTCGCTGGATTCGATCCAGTACGCGCGATCGACGTTCGGCGGCGACGTGCGCAACACGGAAGGGAACCTTGTCGTCTTCGAGGAGCCCGGCGCGCAACCGTCGGCTGTGGATGCATTGCGGCGCCGGCTGTGGTCGGAGCATCTCGGCATCGCCGATCCGAAATCCAATCTGCTCGACGATGCGCCAGACAAGAACTGGCTGGACGTGTGGCGTGGCGTTGCGCAGCGCAAGCTCGACGGGCTCAAGAGCAATC
This sequence comes from uncultured Pseudomonadota bacterium, assembly GCA_963709335.1. Taxonomy (GTDB): domain Bacteria; phylum Pseudomonadota; class Gammaproteobacteria; order Burkholderiales; family Casimicrobiaceae; genus VBCG01. The sequence continues at coordinate 193,749 of CAVPWB010000014.1, read as the reverse complement.
TCGACCAGGTGCTCGGCTTCGACGGGCCGAGCACGGACATCCAGAGCCACGTACTGCCGTGGCCGCCGAGCGCCAAGTTCATCGATGAGCTGAAATTCAAGCAGTGCTACGCGGAGCACCAGTCGGCGCGCGCGCATCTCGCGCACCTCTTCAGTCCCGACGAGCAGCCGAGCACGGTGCTGTTGTCGCAGTTCGACGTGCTCGGCGACGGGCCGCAGAACTTCAAGTTCAAGTACAAGCCGTAGGACAACTCGCGCGAATTCGTCGACACGATGGCGAGCACCCTCGACCGCGTCGCCTATGAAGCCGGACGGATACTCAAGTTCGTCGCGGCGATGGTCGCGCAGGACGACGGTCCGCGTGCGTTCATCAATTCGCTGGGATGGGAGCTGCCGCCCGGCGTTGACGATCTCGGCCTCGCCGCGCTCGATCTCACTGCGGTCGTCACGAAATTCGACGCGCTCGACGAGGCAATCAGCACCGACGCCGATGAGCTGACGGTCGCCGCGAAGTTCGCCGACCTGCTCGATGAAGTCATTCGAACGGTGCAGGCGGTGCGGTCGGCGGTCGCGGGATTCCAGGCGACCGGCGATTACCTCGACAAGACGCAGATCAAGCGCGAGTTCCTGCCGCGCCTGAACGGCCTGATGACTGCGTCGCGACTTTCGGCGACGTCGCCCGCAACGTTCTTCGTGCTGCAGTTCTTCGGCGTGATCGACGTGCGCCACTTCGCCGCCGACTCATCGATCTTCCAGGCGGATCACCTGCGCGCGAAATTCGACTGGAACGCGCTCGGCAAGATGTTCACCGATCCGGTGGGGTTGCTGGAAGCGCGCTATGGCTGGGGCACGGCCGACTTCGCGGGTCAGGAGTTCGTCACGAACCTCGGCGCCGTGCTGGAAGTGTTCGGCGAGCCGGTGCGGCTGCGGCAACTGCCGCGGCGCGTCGAGGAGCAGCTTGCCGGCAAGCCGGTCCCGGAAGCGGACGCGTCGCCGGCGACGCAACTGATCGTCAGCATCGATCGCAGCGGCGATGCGCAAAACGGCCGCGACATCGGCCTCTCGCTCTATCCGTTGCGCGCGAGTGCCGCGGGTGCGACGGATGCCGGCGTTGCGATCGCACCGTTCGTGCACGGTGCTGCGGAGCTGAGCTTTTCGCTCGCACCCCGCGTGGCGCTCGAGTTCGATTCGACGGTCGCGCTGGATTCGGGCGTCGCACTTGCATTCAGGCCCGGCAAGCCTGCCGCACTCAAAGGCGGACTGCTCGGTGACGACGGCGTCGTCGACAGCATCGATGGCCGCGCACTGCTGCGGGTCGTCCTAGCCGCACCGACGGACGGGCGCGTCACGCTGCTGTCCTTCCCCGGTGGCGGCGTGCTCGATGCCGATTCGATCGCGTTCGCGGGCGGCGTCGAAGCGGCAAGCGGCAAGCTGTCGCCGCGCTTCGGTGCAAAAATCAAAGGCGGCCGCGCCGCGATCAAGTCGAGCGACTCGGATTCGTTCCTGTCGTCGATCCTTCCGGCCAACGGCGTCGAGCTGAAGTTCGATCTCGGCGTGCGCTGGTCGGCATCGGGTGGCGTGAGCTTCGAAGGCTCGGCATCGGCCGACATCGACTTCCCGCTGCACCTGTCGGTCGGCCCGCTGCGCATCGATGCGCTGCACATCGGCCTGACGCCGTCCGAGTCGGGCGTCGGTGTCGAAGCGAGCTTCGCCGCGGGCACGAGCATCGGTCCGGTGAGCGCGTCGGTCGACCGCATGGGTCTGCAGGCGATGCTGGCGTTTCACGACGGCAATCTTGGCCCGATCGATGTATCGCTGGGCTTCAAGCCGCCGTCGGGGATCGGTCTCGCGGTCGATGCGGCGGGCATCGCGAGCGGCGGCGGCTTCCTGTTCCACGATCCGGTGACGGCGACGTACGCGGGCGTGCTGCAGGTGTCGATCTTCGATCAGCTCACGGTGACGGCCTTCGGCCTGATCGCGACGCGGATGCCCGACGGCAGCCGCGGCTACTCGATCATCGTGTTCATCACCGCCGAGGATTTCCGGCCGATCCAGCTCGGCATGGGCTTCACGCTGCTCGGTATCGGCGGCATGGTCGCGATCAACCGCACGTTCGACCAGGACGTGCTGCGCGAAGGGCTGAAGAACGACACGCTGGGCAAGCTGCTGTTTCCGCGCGATCCGGTGGCGAACGCGCCGGCGATCATCCGCGCGCTCGCGACGGCGTTCCCGGCGCGAAGCGGCAGCTATCTGGTCGGCATCCTGGCGAAGATCGGATGGTTCACGCCCACGCTCGTCATGCTCCAGCTTGCGGTCATCGTCGAGTTCGGCGTGCGCAAGCGCTTGCTGGTGCTCGGCCGGGTGAGCGCACTGCTGCCATCGCGCGACAACGACATCGTTCGTATCAACGTCGACACGATCGGTGTGGTCGACTTCGACCAGGGCACGGTGGCGATCGACGGCATGCTGGTGGACTCGCGGCTCGCGCACGCGTATCCGCTGACTGGCGCCATGGCGCTGCGGGCGCGCTGGGGCGCGGGTCCGGGGTCGACGTTCGTGCTGGCCGTCGGCGGTCTGCATCCGCGCTTCGCGCCACCGGCCGACCTGCCGAAGCTCGCGCGCATCGCGATCGCGTTCTCGTCGGGCAACAACCCGCGCCTCACCTGCGAAGCCTATTTCGCGATCACCGCGAACACCGTGCAGTTCGGCTCGCGCGCGCAGCTCTATGCGGCCGCGTACGGCTTCAGCGTCGAAGGCGACGTCGGCTACGACGTGCTGCTGGAGATCGCGCCGCTGCATTTCATCGCCGAATTCCATGCCAAGGTGCAGCTCAAGCATGGCTCGAGCAACCTGTTCTCGGTGTCGGTGCAGGGCGAGCTCGAAGGGCCCCGGCCGCTGCGCGTCAGCGGCAAGGCGTCCTTCTCGATCTTCTGGTGCGATTTCTCGGTGCGCTTCGACAAGACGCTGGTGGACGGCGAGAAGCCGCCGGCGCCCCCGGCGATCGATCTGCTCGCCGAATTGCAGCAGGCGCTGGCGAGCCCGGCGAGCTGGAGCGTGCAGACCCGCAGCGCGCACGGCGTGGCGTTGCGCAAGCTCGCGTCGAACGACACGCTCGTGCTCGATCCGCTGGGAACGATCGTCGTGCGTCAGCAAACGGTGCCGCTCAACACCACGCGCGACATCGACCTGTACGGCGGCGCGCCGGTGTCGGGCGCGCGGCGCTTCCATATCGGGGCCACATTGCAGGCGCAGTCGCAGAACGTCGCAGCGACGCGCAACCAGTTTGCACCGGCGCAGTATTTCGCGCTCTCCGACGACGAGAAGCTCGCGGCGCCGTCGTTCGAGGAGATGGATTCCGGCGTCGCGTTCGGCGGCGACGGCGCGAGCTTCGACGAAGTGATCGCCGCGCCGCTGATCTACGATTCGCTGGTGTTCGACACGCTGCCGCAGCCGTCGAGCCGCGATCCGCGCTATTCGCTGCCGGCCGATCGGCTTATGCTGCATGCGCGAAGCGGTGCGGTTGCGCGCGCGCCGATCCGGCGCACCGGAACGGCGCGGTTCCGTGTCGCCGACGCACCGCAGGCCGCGAGTATCGTACCGCTGCGTTTTCGGATCATGTCGTTCGACGACAGCATGGCCGCGCCCGTCGACGCGGGCACGCAAAGCTGGAGCGAATATCGGGCCGCGCTCGGCAGGCTGAACCGGGGTGCTGCGAACTGGCAGATGGTGCCGGCACACGAGCTCGCCGGCTGACCCTTCGCACATCGATCATGGCCGATACCGTTGCCAACCTGAGCTTCCTGCCGTGGGTGCGCGAGGGCGTCGCGGCGTCGATCCCGGTGGCCGACACGCTGCTGCCCCAGCGTGGCGTCGCAGATTTGTCGGTGGCGCTGTCGATCAACGCTGCCCCGGGCGCTGCGGTGTCCGTGCGCCTGCGCGGGCCCGCCGACGTCACCGGCATCGATGCGCGGCAGGTCGTGCGGATGGAGCCGCACCCCGACACCACCGACTTCGAGCCGAACTATTTCGCGTGCATCGAGTTCGATCGACCGGATTTCCCGTGGCTCTTCACGCCGGCGCGCGCGAACGCGAGCGGCCAGCTTCGGCCATGGCTGTGTCTTGTCGTCGTGCGCGAGCAGGACGGCGTCGCGATCACGCCCGCCAGCGCGAGCTCGCTTCCCGTACTTCGCATCACCTCGCCGGCACATCCGGTCGACGAGCTTCCGGACCTGACCGACTGCTGGGCTTGGGCGCACGGCCAGGTCGCCGCAGCAGATACGAGTGCGGTCACCGTGCGCACAGCGCTGCGCGGCGCCACCGAGCTTTCGCTGTCGAGGCTCGTGTGCCCGCGACGGCTGGAACCCGACACGTCGTACATCGCGTGCGTCGTGCCGACATTCGAGCTTGGTCGTCGTGCCGGGCTCGGCGACACGCTGGCCGAGAGCGATGTGACCGCCGCGAATGCGCTCGCCGCCGCGTGGTCGATGGGACCACCTCCGCCGGCGCCGCCGTCCCCGCCGGTCGATGTCAAGGTGCCCGTCTATCATCAATGGCGATTCAAGACCGGCGCGATCGGCGACTTCGAGTCGCTCGCACGTCGATTGCATCCACAGCCCGCACCCGAACGTCTGGGTCTGCGTAAGATCGATGTCAGTCATCCCGGCTTTGCGATGGCAGCGCCGCTCGCCGAGGGGACGACAATCGATCTCGAAGGCGCGCTGAAGCCGATGGACGCGCCGAGCGATCTGCCCGCGTGGCCGGCAGGTCCGGAGAGCGCGTTCAAAACGGCGATCGCCGCCATCGTCAATGCGCCCGGCCTGGCGGCAACCGCCGATCCGCACGCCGATCCGTTGCTCGCACCCACGCTCTACGGCAAATGGTATGCGGCGCAGCCGACGGTGTCGCCGACGGCAACGTCGTGGCTCGATGCGCTGAACGTCGAGCCCCGTTACCGGGCGATCGCCGCGTTCGGCACGCAGGTCGTGCAGCAACAGCAGGAACCGCTGATGGCGTCGGCGTGGGAGCAGGCCGCCGAATTGCGCGAAGCGAACCAGCGCTTGCGCCGGTTGCAATTGAGCCTGGTTGTCGGCAACGCGCTGCACGCGAAGCACATAGCGCCGCTCGTGCCCGAGGCGCTGCTGCGCGTCGCAGCACCCGCCTTCGGACGGCTGCGCACGACGATGCCCACGGATCCCGTCGCGAAGACCGTCGTCGCGCGGATCGTGTCTTCGGCATTGCCAGTGCAGGCGACGAGCAGCGCGATGAGCCGCATCGGACGCGTCCGCGGGCCGCTGACGCGGCGGCTCAGCGCGCAGGGCACCAAGCGCCCCGTGACCGGCACGTGGATCGGCAAGCTGAATACCGGTACCGGCGCGATTTTCACAACGGTGCCGACGCCGACACTTGCGACGATCAACGCGATTCGTCAGCGCCTGGCGGCGAACGCGAACATCGCGAGCTTCGGCGCCGTGACGAGCGACACCGTGGGCAACATGCGTGGACGACCGCTGTTCCGCGTGATGGCCGAAGGGCAGGCCGTGCCGGTTGCGCCGCTGCAGGGTCTCCCGCCGTCCGCCGACAGCGCCGCGGCGCACGATTTCCGGCTCGCGGCGATCGAGCATCTGACGCGCGTGAATCCGGGTCGCACGATGATCCTCCCGCCCTTTCCCGCGCCGCTCCACATGGACGACCTGCGCGCGGCGATGGTGCAATCGTTCAACCCGCGGATCACGTTCACGGCGCTGACGCGCGCGATCGTCGCCGTCGGCGGCGGGGCGGCAGCGCCCGTCGACACGCCAGCGAGCGCGCCCGTTGGCATCGACGCGATCGCGTTCGCGCCGCACTTCCCGCAGCCGATGTACGAATCATTGCGCGATCTTTCGCAGGACCTGCTGCTGCCGGGCCTCGACACCGTTGATCCGGATACCGTGCTTGGGCTCAAGACCAACCGCCGCTTCATCGAGGCGTACATGGTCGGGCTCAACGTCGAAATGGGCGGCGAGCTGTTGTGGCGCGGCTTTCCCACCGACCAGCGCAGCACGTACTTCGACCAGTTCTGGGACGTGGGCGCATCGAAGGAACCGCGTCAGGACATCGGTCCAATCCGCGACTGGGGCGTGCGCAAGCTGGGTGACGCCGCAGGTGCGCCCGTGCGCGAGCAGTTCGTGATGTTGATGCGAAGCGCACTCTTGCGCCGCTACCCGAACGCGATCATCTACGCGGCACCGGCTATCGCTGGCGCCGGTACGCGAACGCCCGATCTCGATCCGGCGCACGAGCGCTTTCCGTCGTTTCGCGGCGAGATGAAGCCCGACGTGTCGTTCTTCGGCTTCGACATCACGCCGCGCCGCAGCGCAGGGCACCGACGGCACGGCGGGTTACTACATCGTGATCCAGGAGCATCCGACCGAGCCGCGCTTCGGCGTGGATGTCGGCACGCCGACGGGAAGCGGCACGCACGTACGAGTCGCCGACGGTGCGCCCGCCGGCCTGCCCGCGAGCGCGCTCACGTGGGGTCGCAACGCCGCGCATGTCGCCGGCATGTTGCGCCGCCGGCCATTCCGTGTCGCGATCCACGCGTCGAAGCTCGTCCACGCACCCTGACGCGATCATGCCGGCCGCGACATTGTTCCGTTCGAGCTTTCACGCTGGCGCGCGCCGACGCGCCGCAACTGCCGCCGCTGATGCAGGAGCGGCTGTGCGCGAGCGACCAGCCGCTCGTGCTGCTGCCGGTGCGGCTGGAGACGCGGTTCTTCGCGCAACCCGATGGCAGCAGCGAGCTGCGCGTGCGCATCTATCCGGACAAGATTCATCTCGATTCGCACGAGCCTGAGCTCGACGCGCACCGAGCTCGAATGGGGAACGCATGGCTGGGAGATGCTGTGGCGCGCCGGCAACGACGCCGAAGCGCAGAAGTCGGCGTGGCGTCAGCTTGCGGATCGCTTCGGCGATGCGCGTGCCGCGTGGATCCTGCGCGCGCTCGAGCCCACCAACGATGCGCAGCGACCGACAGCGCCGACCGCATCGGACAAGCCGTTGCCCGTCGCGCCCAAGCTGCGCAGCGCAACGGTCGTCGACGATGCCGAGCAGGCCTCATGGCGCCGTGCACCCTGCGCGCAACTGATGCCCGACCACTGGATCGCGATCGTCCAGTCCGGTGGCCGGCCGGTGATCGCCGCGCGCGGCCGCGACGTCGTGCAACCCGTGGCTGTCGGCCCCGATCCGCAAGCCACGCCGACCGGTACGGGCGAAGAGACGCTGGTCATCGATCCGGGGATGCTGTGGATGGTCGACTTCGACGTCGCAGAGGCCAAGGGCATGGCGCTGCGCATTCCGATCCCGGCCGCGACGCTGGCGGCGGGGCTCGACAGCCTGTTCGTGCTCGGCGTGTCGGCGTCGGCGTCGCCGTCCGGAACCGCGGACGCATTCGCCGATCTGCTCGACGCGCATCACTACACCGATGGCCTCGAGTTCATGCACGTGGGCACGCCGACGAACAACACCGCCGATCGCCGCGCCGGTTACCAGAGCGACGGTCGCGATCACGACGCGAGCTTTGCGATCGAAGTCGCGAGCGATCCGGCCGAGCTCGACGCCAACGCGAACGCGCGTCGACTGGGTGCGGGACTGGGCCTTGCGCCCGAACGCCTGCCGCGCGCGCTTGGGCACGTCGCGCGCGCCGCGGAGACGCACGACGGCCTGCAACGCAGCATGAACGCCGCGCTGTGGCAGGCGAGCTGGGGATACTTCCTCGCCAACATGATCGGCGCGGACGGCACGGGGTTGACCGTCGAAGGACTCGCGTGGGCGCGCGATCACTTTCTGTCGCACGTGCGCGCGGCGGGGACGTTTGCGTGCATGCGCGCGGGCCGCCAGCCGTACGGTTTGCTTCCGGTCACCTCGATCGACCTGTGGCAACCGCGCGCGGGCGAGGAAGCATCCTCCGCGCGAGATGCTTGGCTGAAGAGTCTGCTGCTCGGAATGCGGGACACGTTCTGGCGCACGAAGCTTGGTCAGGTCGCGCGCGTGGGCCAGCGGCAGGATCCGCCCGATGCCGACGCGGATCTTGCCGACGTGATGCGCACCGAGGCGTTCTCCGGCAGCTATCGCGCGCGCAGCCTGTTTGGTCGCCACTACCTGCAGCATCTGCGCGCGTTCGTCGGCGAGGACCTGCAGGCGCTCGGGTTCATCGCCGCGGAGGAGGCAGTCTCGCGCGGGCATCCTGCAGCGTCTCGGCATCGCGTGGCGCCCGCGTATCGCCGGCGCGACGTTCGCCGAGCTGAGCTTCGTGCTGAAGTCGTCGCTCGTGCAAGCTGGCGAAGAGTCGCCTTGGCGATTGCTCGAACCGGATTACATCGCCGCGCTGCTCGCAGTGACGCGCATCGACGACCTCGTCGCCGCGCGGCCGGCGCCGGACGCGAACGGTGCGAGCACGAATCTCCTGCAGCCGCTGCTGCGCCACGCACTGCTGCGCGAGGTGGCCGACGCCGCCGCGCGCATTGCGGCGCGGGCACCCGATGCCGACGCGCTGACCCTGTTGCGCGACGCCGAGCTGAACGACCTGGTCACCGGCGGCTCGCTGTCGCCGACGTGGAAGCGCCAGCTCGACATGAAGGTGGCCGCGGTCACCGGCGATCGCTCGATCCGTCTGGTGATCGAAGACGCGTTGCGCGACGTCGTTGCGACCGCAGCGGCGCCGGACCTTGCGGCGCTCACCGATTTCCGCGCGAGCCTCAAGGCGCTGCAGGGGCGCGACAGCGAGACGCTGCAATTGCTGATGCAGGGCACGCTCGATCTTGCATCGTATCGGCTCGATGCGTGGATCACGTCGTTCGCATCCAAGCGGCTTGCGGCGATGCGCGTGCAGAATGCGAACGGGTTGCGCGCCGGCGGCTACGGCTGGGTCGAGAACCTGAGGCCAATGCCGACGGCTGCTGCGGCGCCGATCACGCCGCCGGCGGGGGAGCCGCTGCCGCTCACCTTATCGGCCGACGACACCGGGTTCATCCACGCGCCGTCGGCCACGCACGCCGCTGCCGCGGCGCTGCTGCGCAACGCGCATCTCGGTGCAACCGGCGCCGCGACGAGCGACAGTCCGTTCGCGATCGAGTTGTCGTCGCGCCGCGCGCGCGAGGCGGCGAGGCTGATCGATGGGACGAGGGCCGGGCAGCCTCTCGGTGCGCTGCTCGGCTATCGATTCGAGCGCAGCCTGCACGACCTCGGCCTCGATCGCTTCGTCGCGCCGTTGCGCAATCTCGCACCGCTTGCGGCGCGCCGGCTCGAAGCGACGACGCTGCCCGTCGAGCGGATCGCGGCGAACAACGTCGTCGACGGTCTCGCGCTGTTGAGCAAGTGGCGCGATGCGCAGAATGCGGTGACGGGCGCGCTGCAGCCCGTGAGCCCGACGACCGCCGAGCTCGCGAGCCTTCGCCTCGAATTCGATGGGCTGGCGGACGCGATCGACGGACTGAGCGATGCGCTGACCGCGGAGATCGCGTACCAGATGGCGCGCGGCAACACAGCGCGTACCGCAGCCACGCTTGCGGCGATCGCGCACGGCGACGCGCCGGCGCCCGAGCTCGAGGTGGCGCGCATCCCACGCAGCGGCACGGCGCTGACGCATCGCGTGCTGGCGCTGTGGAGCGGCGCGACCGTCGCCGGCAGTCCCGCGACGACGCCGATGGCGAAGGCCGAGCCGGCGCTGAACGCATGGGCCGCGAAGCTGCTCGGAGATTTCGGCAACGTCCGCTGCACGTTCGAGCGCGTCGACGAGGCGGGCACCGTTCTCGAGACGCGACGGATGAAATTGAGTGCGCTGCCGCTTGCGCCGCTGGACGTCGTGTATGGCGTGCCGGCAACAGGCGGTGCAGCATCCAACGAGGCGACAACGAACGATATCGAGGTGCGCATCGTCGATCTCGCGCAGCGCACGCAACTGGGTTTTGCGCCTGGCGCGCGATGGCGCATCCAGCACGCACGTCCGACGGATCTCGCTGCCGGCGAGCTCACGCTGTTCGACGTGCTGGAGCAGGCGCGCGCCGCGCGGCGATTGCTGACGACGGCACGCGGCGTGATGCCGCAGGACCTGTCGCCGCCGTCGCGGACTTCGACAGCCGTGATCGATCTCGTGGAGCTGGAACAGCGCGTGACGAGCGCCGAGGCCTCGCTGCGCGACGCGCAGCGCGCGCTGGTGGCGCTCGTGCAGTCGAGTGTCGCACCGGGTGCCGGAGCCCTTTCCGCAGCGATCCTGAAGCTGGGCGATTTCGGGCTGCCCTTAACCGTTCCGGTCGTTCCCGCGGATGACGATCCGTCCGCGCGCAGCGCGCTGTTGCAGCAGGCGACGGGACTGTCGGTCGAGGCCGGCAAGCGCGTCGACGAGAGCGCGGCGCTGGCCGCAGCACCGGCGGCGACCGACTCGCGCGCGCGGTGCGTGCAGCTGGCCGACCGGATGCGCGCCGTGTTCGGCGCGTCGTTCGTCGTGCTGCCCCGATTCACGTGCGATACCGCTACCGCGAACGAGCTGGCCGCAGCCCTTGCCGGCAGCACGGCGATGCAGGGCGGCGACGAGCTTGCCGTCTATACGTGGTTCACGCGTTACGCGCGCGTGCGCGAGCCATTGGCACGACTTTCATCGTGCGTCACCGGTGCGGAGGTGCTCGATGCGGGCGAGCGCCTTGCGCTGCGCGTCGCGCAGCTTCCCTTCGATGCCCGCGAACAATGGATCGGCCTGCCGGTCGCCTCGGGTAACGCGATGCCGGCCGGCAAGGTGTCGGTGGTCGTTCAGGCGACGACACTCGACTTTTCGCAGCCGCTTCGCGGTCTGTGGATCGACGAATGGACCGAAGTCGTGCCGAGTCGCGAGGAAACGACCGCGATCACGTTCCAGTACAACCCGCCCGATGCGTGTGCGCCGCAGGCCATGCTGCTCGCGGTGCCGCCCGTGCCCGATGTGGACTGGACCATCGGCACGTTGCATCGCGTGCTGGCGGAGACGCTCGATCTCGCGAAGCTCCGCGCCGTCGACAGCGATGCGCTGGCCGACTGCGGACAGTTCCTGCCGGCGCTGTGCTTTGCGTTCAACGCGAAGGACGATGCGGTGTCCACCGACTTCACGCCGTTGACGCGATAGCGATCCACTCGAACGCCATGGCGCAGCCACCCGATCCGCCGCATCTGCCCAAGAATCCGCCGGAGCCACCGGATCCGCCCGATCCGCACCCGCACCCGCCGCATCCGCCGCACCCTCCGCATCCGCCGGAGCCACCGGATCCGCAGCCGCCGCAACCACCTGCGCCACCGCAACCCGGGGGCACGCCGTCGATCACGAGCTGGACGCGGCTCGAGCCGCGCTCGCGCGAGGCCGACATGCGGGTGTCCCTCAGCGCGCGCGTATTCGATCCGCTGTGGCTGCTCACGCGGCAGTGGCAGGTGGGCGAATACCAGGCGGAGGACGCGGGGACCCCGGTCGTCGCGCGTGTGCGCGCGTCGAGCGCGACGTTCTCGCGCTGCCACCTGGGCGTGCTCGCACCCGATACGACCGAGCAGGCGCCGCGGTTCGACGTGCAACGGATGCCGCTCGATGCGCTGGTCGAGCGCAGGCCGATGCGGCCCGCGAGCGCAGACGATCCGCGGATGCTGACGCTCGCAATCGAAGCCGGCCTGCATTTCCTGCGGATGCTCGATCGGCAGCCGATGTCGCGAAGCTATCGCAGCGCGTTCATCGATCTGTTCGCGCTGCAGGTGCCGCAAATGACCGAAGCGTCCGATGCAGTCGACGCCGACGTCGCGCGCTTTGCGCAGAGCATGGCGGGCCGCGCGCTCGATGCGCGCCTTCTTGCGGCATCGCTGCGCAGCGCCGGCGCTGCCGCCGTTGCGGCGAATGCCACGCTGAACATCGATCCTGGCGATCGCGCCGAAGCGAGCCCAGACCGCAACAGCCTGGCTCGCGTGGTACGACACGCTGACGCTCGAGCCGCAGGGTGGCGAGCCCGATGCGTGGGTGCCCGAGCGGATGGAATACGCGGTGTCCATCGCGGCACGCCTGTCGCAGCACCCTGAGGACGAGGTCACGCTGACGGCGAACGAGTTCGACGACGGCGTGCTCGACTGGAGCAGCTTCGACGTCAACGCCGAAGTGAACATGGGCACCGACGCTGCGCAGGGCGTCGCTGCGATCACGCAGACGACGATACCCGCGCCGCTGACGTTCCGCGGAACGCCGGCGCCGCGCTTCTGGGAGCTCGAGGATGCCGGCATCGATTACGGCCTGACGCCGGTCGGTCCCACCGACCTCGCGCACCTGATGATGATCGAATACGCGAACAGCTATGGCAACGACTGGTTCGTGGTGCCGCTGACGCTGCCGGTCGGATCGCTGACGCGGATCGACTCGCTGGTGGTGACCGACAGCTTCGGTGTTCGCACGCTGCTGCGCCCGATCGGTGACCGCGCATTGCCGCGTTCGAACTGGTCGATGTGGCAGATGGCCAATCGCCGCCGCCCCGGCCAGGAACCGATTGGACCACCGGCGTCGAACCTGTTCTTTCTGCCGCCGACATCCGGCCAGCGGACCGAGGGCAACGCGCTCGAGGATGTGCTGTTCATGCGCGACGAGATGGCCAATCTCGCGTGGGCGATCGAACGCGTGATCGAGAATGCGCTCGAGCAGCCGAAGCCTCGCGTCGAGCGCGATGCGGACGCAGCCGCCGATGCGCCCTCCGATCAACCGACGCAGGCGCCGCCCCACTACCTGTTTTCCTCGCGCGTCCCGAGCTACTGGATACCGCTGCTTCCGCTGCAGACGCGCGGTCCGGACGGCAAGGTCGTCTCGCGGCTTCGCCGCGGCGCCGTGCTGCAGCCCGACGGATCGCAGCGCGTCCATCGTTCGCAAAGCGATGCGCTCGCCGCTTCGGGCGAGCTGCTGCTCTTCGACGAGGAGGTGCCGCGCGAGGGACAGCACCTGACGCGGCGCCGCGTCGTCGCGCGGTGGACCGACGGGTCGACGTGGATGTGGACCGCGTTCCGCAAGGAGATCGGGCGCGGCGAGGGATCGAGCGGCCTCGTATTCGACCGGCTGCGATAGGCGTCGAGGCCACGAGAGGCCGGCGCGACCGACCGTTGCGACATCCAACGCAACGTCGAGCCGGCGTAGTTGCGCCTGGCGTCTCCGCGTGACCTCCGGGCGCTGGCGCGGCTGAGGAATGCCCGCGATTGTGGAGAATGTGCGAAGAACGCGAGGTGGCGGGGCGCTCACTGCGCGGTCGCCCCAAAATAGCGCCTGACTGCACCTATAGGAGCCCGGCGGCGCGACGATGGCGTGCCGGTTCGACTGCAATGCGCTTCGGAATCACTTCCAGGCTGTTCGCGACGATCCTGATCACCAACGTGGTGATTGCCGTCGCATTCGGCGCCGCCATGCAGTTCAGCGTCAAGCGGGGATTCCACGAATATGTGAAGGACCGCGAGTTGCGCCGGCTGCAGCAACTCGCCGGCGTGTTCGGTGCCGCATACGCGCAGCATTCCGACTGGTCGTTCGTGCGCGACGACGAGATGTGGCGACGGCTGCGAGGCAGCGATCGGCCCGCGCGTCGCCGCAACAACGTCGATGACAAGACGGCAGTACTGGAGCGGCCGCCGCTCCAGCCGAATCAAAATGGCGCAGAAGTCGAGTCTCGGCCATCGGCGCCGCCGGATACGTTGCCGTTTGGCAGCGTCGCGGCGGCGAGACCGGTTCCGGGATATCCGCTCCCGCGCGATTTGCCGGATCGCGCGGACCCCGACCGTTTCGGAGGCGGTGCGCCGCTCACACTGCTGGATGCGACTCAACGGTTCGTTCGCGGCAATGCGCTCGGTCCTTCGGGCCCGGCGCTCTCGGTGCCGGTGCTGTTCGAGGGCGCGATAGTCGGCTACGTCGCGGTGCCGCAGCTTCCGTTCGCCGCATCCGATGACAGCTTCCTGCGCCAGCAGTTGAAGACGAGCTGGATCATCGTTTGCATCGCGCTGCTTCTCGCGGCGGCGGTTTCCGTCGTGCTGGCGCGAGGCTTTCTCGCACCGATCCAGCGCCTCGCGCGCGGGACGCATCGATTGGCAACCGGCGATTACGCGCAGCGGATCGCCAACGACCGCACCGACGAGCTTGGCCAGCTGATCGACGACTTCAACGGACTCGCGGCGACGCTGGACCGGGCGGAGTCGGCGCGGCGCGAATTTCTCGCGGACGTCTCTCACGAACTGCGCACGCCGCTCGCCATCCTGCGCGGCGAGCTGGAAGCGCTGGAGGACGGCGTGCGGTCGCTGACGCCCGAGGCGATCAAGTCGTTGCAGGTCGAGGTCGCTGCATTGGCAGGTCTCATCGATGATTTGCGCGATCTCTCTGACGCCGACGTCGGCAACGTCAGTTACGAGCGCGACGACGTCGACCTCTCCGAGCTGCTGCGCGCGACGCTCTACGCGTTTCGCGACCGGTTCGCGGAACGTCGCCTGAGCGTGGACACGACCGCCGATTTCCACGCGCCGCGTTGCCGTGGTGGGCGATACGCGGCGGCTGACGCAGCTCTTCAACAACCTGTTCGAGAACACGCTTGCGTACACCGATGCCGGCGGGCGCGTGCGCCTGAGCCTCGCGCCGAACGACGGATTCGCCGTGCTGGAGCTCGAGGATTCCGCGCCCGGTGTTCCTGCGCATCTGCTGCCTCGGTTGTTCGAGCGACTGTTCCGCGTCGAGCACTCGCGCAGCCGCGCGCACGGCGGCGGCGGGTCTCGGGCTGGCGCTGTGCCGGAGCATCGTCGAAATGCATCACGGCGTGATCGAGGCCAGTGCGTCGAAGCTCGGCGGTTTGCGCATGCTGATCCGGCTGCCGCTCGCCGGCACAAAGACGTGAGCGAGCCCGTGTCGCCGATCGTGCTTGTCGTCGAGGACGAGCCGAAGCTCGCGCGCCTGCTCGCCGACTATCTAACGGCGGACGGCTTCTCGCCGCGCTGCATCGACGACGGTCGCGCCGCCGTCGCCGAGGCGCGCAAGCACGAAGCCGCGTTGATGCTGCTCGACCTGATGCTGCCCGGTCAGGACGGCGTCAGTGTCTGTCGCGAAGTGCGATCGTTCAGCGCGCTTCCGATCATCATGGTCACGGCGCGCGTGCACGAGATCGATCGCCTGCTGGGACTCGAGCTCGGCGCCGACGATTACATCTGCAAGCCGTTCAGTCCGCGCGAGGTCGTCGCGCGGGTGAGGGCGGTATTGCGCCGCGCACGTGCGGCGACCGGCGATTCGTCGCCGGCGGCGGACGCGAACGCGGGCCGGCTCGTCGTCGACGAGTCGCGATTCGAGGTCAAGCTCGACGGTGCCACCGTGTCACTCACGCCCGTCGAGTTCCGCCTGCTGAAAACGCTCGCAGCGGCACCGGGACGAATCTATTCGCGCGATCAACTGATGGACAAGCTCTACGAGGATCGCCGGGTCGTGCTGGACCGGACCGTCGACACGCACGTGAAGAACGTGCGCAGGAAGCTCGCTCGGATCGCACCCGAGGAAGACATCATCCGGTCGATCTACGGCGTCGGCTACAAACTCGAATTGCCCTGGCCGTAGCTGAAGGAGCAGGTGCGCGGCTATCAGTGCGCTGTTGCTCGGCGCAGTTTCGGTCCATCGTGCCCATTCGCGACGCACTGCTCAACATGCGCAGGTAGCGGTTGGTCACCCCATCGCTGCGAGGATCGCCGCGCTGGCCGACGTGCCGATGCGACTGGCGCCCGCATCGATCATTGCCATCGCATCGGCCAGCGTGCGAATGCCGCCCGATGCCTTGACGCCGACGTTCGCTCCTACCGTTTCGCGCATCAGCCGGACGTCGTGAACGGTCGCGCCGCCGCTCGCGTGGAATCCCGTCGACGTCTTGACGAATGCCGCACCGGCCGCAACGGCAATGCGGCACCCGAGGCGCTTCTGCGCATCGTCGAGCGCGGACGTTTCCAGGATCACTTTCACCGGCACACCCGGAGACGGCACGCACGACCGCTTCGACGTCGGCTGCCGACCGTATCCTCGCGACCACTGCGCAACGCGCCGATGTCGATCACCATGTCGATCTCGCGCGCGCCGTCGCCGACGGCCCGCGCGGCCGCTTGCGCCTTGACGTCGGGCAGGTCGCATCCGTGCGGGAATCCGACGACGCTGACGACGCGGGCATCGGTGCCTGCGAGCGCGCTTGCCGCGAGCTTCACCCAGCACGGCTGCACGCAATAGAATCCGACGCCGAGCGCGCGCACGGCGTCGATGCCGGCCTGAATGTCGGCTTGCGTCGACTCCGGTTTCAGCACGGAGTGATCGAGGATGCGGGCGAGCTCCGCGCGGGTCATCGCGGCCCTTTCTCGTTACGGGCGCGGGTGATGCGATCGCCGAGATACGCATCGAGCTTGGCGCGGTCGGCGAACTCCGGCGTCGTGTCCGGTACACCGAGATAGAACACGGTGAGCTTTGGCGTCCCGGATTGCGCGCTTTCGGCCGTTGCGTAGAAGCGAAGCTCGGTGCGCGGAAGCTCGGCGAACCGCGTGCGTGGCACCTGCACGTCGACGCTGCGGTCGAGCGCGACCGGCGGCTGCAATGGCTGCTCGGCTTTCGAGAACGGATTGATGCCGTACACGGCGACCGACGCGTATGCCTTCGCATTCGCAACGATGCGGATTACGATCATCGTATCGGCGTCCGACGCACCGCGCAGCACGCCCCACACCAGCGCGATGTCCGGTGCGGCGTAGACGTCGGAGCTGCCGTGCACTTCGGCTTGCGCCCATGCGGGCGTCGCCATCGACGCGAGCAGTGCGAGCGCTACAAGCAATGCGCGGGCGGTCATCGATCGGTCTCCGGAAGCGCAACCAGCGCCTCGTCGGCGAAGCGCAATGCGACGTGATCGCCGACGCGGACGGCATCGTCGGCACCGCCGCTCGGCCGAATGACCTGCAGGTCGGTGTCGGCGCAGCGGAGGCCGTACTCGACTTTCTCGCCGAGAAACGTCCGCGTGGTCACGCGTGCAGGCAGGCCGTCGGTCTGGTCGATGACAATGGCCTCGGGGCGCAGCACCAGTCGCGTGCGAGCGCCGACCGCGAGCGCCGTAGCGCCAACGCGCGCCTTGAACAGCCCGCCCAGTGCGGCGACCGATGCGACGCCGTCGCTGCATGCGACGACGCTCCCGCGCAGCAGGTTGACACGTCCGACGAATGTCGCGACGAATTCCGATGCGGGGCGGTGATAGAGATCCTCGGCCGTGCCTTCCTGCACGATGCTGCCCCGGTTCATGACGACGATGCGGTCCGAAACGGCCATCGCCTCTTCCTGGTCGTGGGTGACGTAGATCGTCGTGATCGCCAGCCGCCGCTGCAGGTCGCGGATGTCGCCGCGCATCTGTACGCGCAGTTTCGCGTCGAGGTTGGACAATGGTTCGTCGAACAGCAGCACACGAGGCTTGATGACGATCGCGCGCGCCAGCGCGACTCTCTGCTGCTCGCCGCCCGACAGTTGCGCTGGGAACTGCTGCTCGTAGCCGGCAAGCCCCACCAGGGCGAGGACTTCACCGACACCGGCCGTAACGCCGGTTGCTTGCTGCCCGCGTACCTGCAATCCGTAGGCGACGTTCTCGAACACGGACAGGTGCGGAAACAAGGCGTAGTTCTGGAACACGAAGCCGATGTTGCGCTGGTTGACCGGCAATCGCGTGACGTCGTCGTCGCCGAAGCGGATGCGACCCTCGTCGGGCTGTTCGAAGCCGGCAATCATCCGCAGCGTCGTCGTCTTGCCGCAGCCCGATGGACCGAGCAGCGTGACGAACGCGCCGGGCTCCGCCGTGAAGCGCACGTCGCGGGCCGCCCACACCTCGCCCTTCACGCGGTGCGTGAAGCGCTTGGAGACGCCGTCGACATTCACGGCGATGGCCTCGTGCGGCATGGTTATCCTCGGCCTCCTTTCGGGCATCGCCATGTGAGCAAAAGCGCGTCGGCCTCCGCGGAATCGCGCGGCGCCGCCCCCTTCGGGCCTCGGCTCGGCTGTGCCTCGTCCGCCACGCTCATCCGCCGAGCATGCTCGTCACCCGCGGCGCGCCCTGCGCGCGGAACAGGCTCAGCACGCGGCCGATCAGCGCGATCATCGCGAACACGATGACGACGACGAGCACGGAGAAGGCGGCGGCGGGTCCCAGTGCAAGTTCCGTCATGTCCTGCAGGATCTTGACCGTGATCAATGTCCAGCCGATCGACACCAGGAAGATTGTCGCGCTGATTGCCGTCATCGAGCGGATGAACACGACACCCAGGCCCGCGAAGAAGGCCGGCAGAATCAACGGCAGCGTCACCCGGCGGAACGTCGTGCCGCTGCCGGCGCCGAGCCCCCGCGATGCCTCCTCGAGGCTTCGGTCGATCTGCTGCAGCAGTGCGACCGTCGTGCGGATGCCCGTAGGTCCATAGCGAAAGATGTAGCACGCGATGATGATGAGCGCGGTGCCCGTGATCTGGAGCGGCGGCTCGTTGAACGCGATCAGGTACGCGATGCCGACGATCGTGCCGGGCAGCGCGTAGTCGATCATCGATGTGATCTCCATCGTGCGGCGACCCGGAAACGACCCGCGCGTGACGAGATAGCCCACGAGCACGCCGTACAGGCCGCCGAGCGGCATCGCGATGCCAGCGATGATCAGCGTGTCGCGGATCGCTTTCAGTCCCTCGGTGAAGATCACGCGATAGTGGGCGAGCGTGAACGCGTGGTTGGCGCCGAGTGCGACCACCAGCGACGCGTAGAGCAGCAGTGCATAGAAGTACAGCACGATGCCGGCGATCAGCGCGCATGCCGCGAGCAGCGCGTTGCGAACCCACGGTGCCACGCTGTCGAAGGGCGTCTGGCCGGCGCCTTTGCCCGTGATCGTCACGTAGAAGCGCCGGCTGACCCAGTAGCGTTGCAGCAGGAACACGATCAGTGCCGGCACCAGCAGCAGGAACGACAGCACGGCGCCGCCCCGCAGGTCGAATAGTCCCGTGATCTGCAGGTATGCCTGCGTAGGCAGCACCGGGAAGTTGTTGCCCGCGAGGATCAGCGGCGTCGCGAAATCGGCGAGTGACGCTGCGAACAGCAGCAGGAATGCGTTGGCGAGGCCGGGAATGGTCAGCGGCAACGTCACCGTGCGAAACACGCGCCAGCGCGATGCGCCAAGGGACAGCGCCATTCCCTCGATGTTCGAATCGATGCCGGCCAGCAGCGGCCGCAACGTCAGGTAGGCGATCGGGAAATACGTGATCACTTCGGAACACAGTGTGCTTGTCAGACCATAGACGGTGACGCCCTTCAACCCAAGCAGCTCGTAGGTGATGAGGCCGCGCGGCCCGAACGAGAAGATCATCGCGATCGCCGATGTGAACGGCGGCGACACGAGCGGCAGCAGCACCGCGGCATCGAGGGTGGTCAGCAGTGCGCGGTTCAGCTTGCCGCGCGATGCCGTGAATGCGAACAGAAATCCCACCAGCGTGCCGCCGATCCCAACGCCAAGACCGAGCAACAGGCTGTTGCCGAACGCGCGCAACTGGTGCCGGTCGGTGAGGATCGCGGCGATCCCGTCGGGCGTGAATCGGCCGTGGTCGAACAGCACGCGCGCGAAGAGCGCCGCGAGCGGATACACGACGAACAGGCCGAGCAGCAGCCATAGCACCAGCACCGTCAGCGAGACGGCCGGGTCGCGCCGCAGTCCGGCCGCGGTCGACGGCAAGCTCGCGATCCAGCGCTACGGGTTCAGCACTTCGGCGACCCAGCGATCGACGATCTTCTTGCGATTGGCGCCGGCGTACGCCGCGTCGATCGCGAAGATGTTCGCGCCCTTCAGTACTGCAGCGAGGCTTGGCTCGACCGCGACGTCGGGATGCGCCGGCACGAAGTTGATCTTGTACTTCGCGAACTGGTTCTGCATGGCGGGCGACGTGGCCCAGTCGATGAGCTTCTTGCCGAGCGCGGGATTCTTCGCACCCTTGATCAGCGCGATACCCTCGGCCGCCGTGCCGATGCCTTCCTTCGGAAAACTGATCGTCACGTCGTAGCCCTTCGCCTGCGTGTCGAGGGCGTCGACGATGAAGAAGATGCCGCCGCCCGCCTGGCCGAGCCCCACGGGCAGCGTGCCGCCGCCGCCGCTCTTCGTGTAGAGCTGCACGTTGGGTCGCAGCTTCTTCATGTAGTCGAATGCCTTGTTCTCGTCGCGGCCGTTCACCTCGAGCACCGAGAAGATCCGCGTGACCGCCGTGCCGGACGTGCGCGCATCCGCCATCTGCAGCATGTTCTTGTAGGGTGCGGCGAGCAGGTCGTTCCACGACGCGGGCGCCTTCAGGTTGTTCTCCTTCAGGAACTTGTTGTTGGTCATGAATACGAGCGGGTCGTCGGCGATCGCCGTCCACATGCCATCCGCGTGCTTGAAGCGCGGCGGCAGCTTGTCGAACGACGGCGGCTTGTACGCCTCGAACACGCCGTCGTTGATACCCGCGGCGAACGTCTCGACCGGACCGCCGAACAGCACGTCGACCTGTGGATTGCCCTTCTCGGCGATGATCCGCGTCAGCGCTTCGCCCGACGAGAAGCGCACGAAGTTGACCTTGATGCCGGTGGCCTTCTCGAATTCCTCGAACATCGGCCGCGCCCAGTTCTCGGGCCAGATCGAATACGCGTTGAGCGTTTCCGCCGCCTGCGCGGACAGCGGTGCGGCGGTTGCGATCAGCAGCATCGACAGTACGGCCGGCCCGCGCGCGAGCCAGTGCCGGAAGCGGCGAACGATCATCATGGTTCCTCCCTCGATTGTTGGATTCGTCATCCGGCGATGCCGCTCACGGCGTCGTGCACTTGCCGACATAACCGTCAGACACCGCCGATTCGCCTTGTGGCGGCGCAACGCTCTGTCCGTCGAACATCACCGGGATCTGCGCCGGCGTGCCGAACTTGCTGTCGCTGCGCCGCTTCTCGTTGATCATCCGGAAGATGTTCCACTCGTCGTGCGCGCCGCGGCTCACTGCCGACGATGCACGCAGCGCGTAGTACTTGCGGAAATTCGCCTTGGTGAGGCCGCCCTGCACAGCCTTCGCGAAGTCGGCGTCCGAAGCGACGCGCTTGTCGAAGTACGCGTCGAGCTTGCCCATGTCGTTGGTGCCGTCGAAGCCGAAGTAGCGCGCGAAATCCTGCGGTCCGGCGAAGTAGACGAAGTCGAAATCGCCGGTGCCGTCCGGGCCTTCGAGCAGTGTGGTCCACATCAGCATGTAGTCGGGACCGGTGCCCTTCGGCAGGTCGGCCTCGAGCGTTGCCGGGTTCAGCACGTAGACGAACTCGGATCCGAAGCGCTTTTCGAGCGCGGCGCGTGCGGTGTCGGCCACTTCCTTGTTGATGTTGAAGTTGCCGCCGCCGCCGGAGGTCAGCGGCACGCTGAGGTAGCCGACGGCCTTGCCGGCCTTGCGCTGCTCGGCGATGGTCTGCCGGAAGCGGTCGACCTTCGTCTGGATCGTCGCCTTCAGTTCGTCGT
This sequence comes from uncultured Pseudomonadota bacterium, assembly GCA_963709335.1. Taxonomy (GTDB): domain Bacteria; phylum Pseudomonadota; class Gammaproteobacteria; order Burkholderiales; family Casimicrobiaceae; genus VBCG01. The sequence goes on along the minus strand of CAVPWB010000014.1, from coordinate 172,226 downwards.
TCACGCAATAGCAGATGCCGACCTTCGTGCATTCGGTCGCCTTGGCGGCGAACGCGCCGGACGAGGCGCTGCACAGCGCGATGGCGGCGGACAGGCACGCGAAGCGAATGACGGGACGCATGGCAGGTTCCTGAGGACTTGGCGGGGCACGCCACGGTAATCTTAACGCGGCGGCAACGCAACGACGGCCGCAGTGCATACTGGATGCTGCTGGTTCGCCTGCAGGGAAACGATGCTGAACGTCGACGACATCCGGTCCATTCCGCTGTTCGCGGCACTTGCCGATGCCGATCTCGATCGGCTCGCGCAGACGTCCGCCGACCTGCACCTGAAGGCGGGCGAATACGCTGTGCACGAGGGCGCGGAGCGCGCGCTCTACGCGGTGATCGCCGGCAAGATCGAGGTCGTCAAGATGGTCGACGGCATCGAGCGCACGCTCGGCTATCGCGCACCGGGTGCCATATTCGGCGAGGTGCCGCTGACGTTCGGCACGGTGTTCCCGGGCGCGTACCGGGCGGCGGAGCCGTCCCGGGTGCTGCGGGTGGATCCGAAGGACTACTACGCAGTTGCGGCATCGTCGCCGGCGATCTCCGCGAAGATCGGCGCGCTGGCGCTCGAGCGGATCGGCGGCCTGAAGGGCATCGCGGCCGAGCCGCCGAAAGTGCGCGCGACACTCTTCGGCGATCGGTGGGATCCCGCGTGCAGCGCCTTGCGGCATTTTCTCGCCCGCAACCAGATCAGCTTCGAATGGATAACGCCTGACGCATCGGACGTCTCGGCGCGCTGGCCCGGCACCTGTCCGACGAGCGGGGATTGCCCCGCACTGAAGCTCGGCGACGGCACGCTGCTTACGCGGCCCGAAACTCGCGACATCGCAGAGCGCATGGGCCTGCAAACCCGGCCGCGACGGGCGGAATACGACACGATGATCATCGGCGGCGGCCCGGCCGGCCTCGCAGCGGCGGTTTACGGCGCGTCCGAAGGGTTGAGCACGATCGTCGTGGAACGCGAGGCGCCGGGCGGCCAGGCGGGAACGTCGTCACGCATCGAGAACTACCTCGGCTTTCCCAGCGGCGTTTCGGGCGACGAGCTCGCGAGTCGCGCGCTGCAGCAAGCGAAGCGCCTCGGCGCTGAAATCATCGTCACGCGGTCGGCCGCGCGCATCGACCCGGTCGCGCGTGAGATCCTCCTCGACGGCGATGAAGCGGTGCGCGCGCGAACGATCATTCTCGCCACCGGTGTGACGTGGCGCCGGCTCGCGATCGACGGGTTCGAACGCCTGATCGGCAAAGGCATTTACTACGGAGCGGCGCGCAGCGAAGCGAGCGCGGCGCACGGGCTCGACGTCTATCTGATCGGTGGCGGAAATTCGGCCGGGCAGGCCGCGCTTCACTTCGCTCGTCACGCGCGGAGCGTGACGCTCGTCGTCAGGGGCGATTCACTGGCCAAGGGCATGTCGCGCTACCTGATCGACCAGCTGGCCGAGCAGGACAACGTCAAGGTCGAGCTCAATTCGGAAATCGTCGCGGCGCGTGGCGACACGCACCTCACGTCGATCGACATTCGCAGCGGGAGCGGCAACGTGGAATCACGTGACTGCGGCGGGCTGTTCGTGTTCATCGGCGCCGATGCGGAAACCGACTGGCTGCCCGGCACCATCGCACGCGATTCGCGTGGCTATGTGCTGACCGGCGACGACGTCGTCAAGGCCGGCCGGTGGTCAGGGGACCGCGATCCCTACCTGCTTGAGTCGAGCATCCCGGGGGTGTTCGCGTGCGGCGACGTCCGGTGGAGCCCGGTCAAGCGCGTCGCGTCCGCCGTGGGCGAGGGCAGCATGGCGATCGCATTCGTCCACAAGTATCTGCAGCGCGGCGCAACGTAGCGCAGCGACGTCGTTCCGGACGACGTGCCGCCGCGATGCGCTAGCCCGCGGATTCGCATGTGGCGGCTTTCGATGAGACGGTGCGCTGACGCATCGCCGTTGCGCTCGCAACGACGAGGATCGCCACCGATCCTGCAAGCCCGGCCTGCAGCGACTGGGTGACATCGGCAAGCCAGCCGGTCAGAACGGGCCCGATTGCCTGGCCGATCGCGAAGACGACGGTGAACACCGACACCGCGGAGCCCCACGACGTCTTGGGCAGCGACGTCTTGACGAGATCGGTCACTGCCGCGGGTGCGGTGAACATCGCGCCCCCAAAGAATACTGCCGACATCAGCATCGCAGGGCGCGAAGTGCTGACCAGCGGCAACGCGGCACCGATGCCGAGGACGACGCCTGACGCAGCGAGCACGGTCGCCGCACGCCACCGCGCGCGCGGAACGCGCCACGCGAGCGGCGCGACCAGCGTTGCGATGCCGAGCGTTCCCCACGTCAGCGAGACGTCGAGTGCCGCGCGGCCGTGCGACACCATCCAGGCGACGACGAACGTCATGTAAGCGATGTAACCGGCGCCGAACAGGAAGTAGCTGGCGAGCGCCGCGCGCAATTCGGCGATCGGCCACGCGCCGCCGCGCGCGCCGCTCGACGGCTCGTCGATCTGCCGCGCCGCCCATATCGCGAACACGGCGAACAGCGCCGATACGATGCCGATCGCAAGCCATGCGCTGCGCCAGGCATCGTCGCCGGCGATCGCCAGCAACGGCGGCACACCCGCCCCCGACAGCAGGATGCCTGCGCCTGCACCGCCGAAGTACACGGCAATCGCGCTCGACGCCAGGCGAGGCCGGTCGGGAAAGATGTTGCTTGCCAGCACGGCGCCGCAGATGAAGACCATCGCGCCGCCCACGCCCGCGACCGTGCGCAGACCCAGTTGCGCGACGAAGTCACCGGTCAATCCCGAGCCGAGAATCGCAATGACGGTTGCGACCATGCCGGTGCAGAACAGCCGCCGGTTCCCCAGCGCGGAAACGTACCGCGCCGCGAACAGCGCGCCGCCGAGGTAGCCGATCGCGTTGGCGGTGTTGAGCGCGCCTGCTTGCGAGTAATTGAGCCCGAGATCGGCGCGCATCGCCGGCAGCATCAGCGCATACGCGAATCGCGCGAACGAATTCGACACGGCGGGTCCGAGCGAAAGTGCAGCGACGACGCTGAAGCGGTTCCCGAACGACATCATGGATGCGAAGGAGGGCGAAGCCGGAGTCTAATGCAGCGGTTCGACACGAAGCCGGCCGACGTGTCGCGTCGCTGCGAACGTCCATGCACGCCGTGGCAGGCGTGTCGGCACTGAACGCTCGTTCGCCCAGCCTGGCTCATGCGGTGAGCCACCCAGGCCGGATGATGGGCACGTGGCGCCAAGGTGGCGTCGCATCAGTTGCCGGCGACGGTTGCATTTGCACCGTCGGCCACCGGACACGCCGTCTTCGGCGAGCCAAGGAAAACATCATGGATCTCATGCTTGTGGTTGCGATGGGGCTTATTGCGGGCGGCGTGGCGGTCTGGATGACGCTGCGCCATCAATGCTCGGAGGCATTCGAGCGTGGCAGGGCGTCGACGGATGCGGAGCAGGCGGCTCTCTTCGAACGGATCGCTGCGCGTGACCGGGACGTCGCGCGGTTGCAAGACGCGCTATCCGATGCCCAGTCGCGTTGCGAGGCAATGACCGGGCAACTGCGCGAAGGCGGCGCCGACTGCGCGCGACTTCATGCAGAGCTCGACGCCGAGCGCGCATCCACGCGCGACAAGCTCGCCGTCCTCAACGATGCGCAGGAGCAGCTCACGGTTGCATTCCGGGGCCTGTCCGCGCAGGCGTTGAAGTCGAACAACGAGACATTCCTCGACCTCGCGCGGCAGACGCTGGGCAACTACCAGCAAGGCGCGAAGGGTGACCTCGAACGCCGGCAGCAGGCGATCCAGGAGCTCGTCGCTCCGGTGAAGCTGTCGCTCGACAAGCTGGACGGTCGCATCCACGACATCGAGAAGCTTCGTGAAGGCGCGTACCAGTCGCTGCTGACGCAGGTGCGCTCGCTCTCCGATGGACAAGGCGACTTGCGCCGCGAGACGCTGAACCTGGTGAAGGCGCTGCGGCAGCCGGCTGCACGAGGCCGCTGGGGCGAGCTGCAGCTGCGTCGCGTCGTCGAGATGGCAGGGATGGTCGAGCATTGCGACTTCGTCGAGCAGGCGAGCGTGACCGGCGAGGACGGCCGACAGCGGCCCGATGTCATCGTGCGGCTGCCGGGTGGCCTCAACATCGTCGTCGATGCCAAGACGCCACTGTCGGCCTACCTCGAGGCCGCGGAAACCGACGATGACGACCTGCGCAAGCAGCGCCTCGTCGATCACGCACGCCAGGTCCGCGATCACATGACGCGCCTCGGACGCAAGGCGTATCAGGCGCAGTTCGATCCGACGCCCGATCTGGTCGTGCTGTTCCTTCCCGGCGAGATGCTGTTCTCGGCTGCATTGCAGCAGGATCCGGCGCTCATCGAGTTCGGTGTCGGCGAAAAGGTGATGCTGGCGACGCCGACGACGCTGATCACGCTGCTGCGCGCGATTTCCTGCGGCTGGAAGCAGGAAGCGCTTGCACGCAACGCGCACGAGATCAGTGAGCTCGGCCGCCAATTGCACGACCGCATCGCGGTGATGGCGGCACACTGGGCGAAGGTCGGCAGGAGCCTCGGCGACGCCGTCGGCGCGTACAACGGTGCGGTCGCGTCGCTCGAGACGCGTGTGCTCGTATCCGCGCGGCGTTTCCGCGAGCTGCACGCGGTCCCCGACGATCGGGAGATCGCCGTGCTGGAACCCATCGAGCGGTTGCCGCGCGCACTGCAGATGCTTGAACTGGAGGCGGAGCCGGTGTCACACTGATCGAAGGAGGACAGGATGTCGATGGAAGTGGCGATCAACGGGGATCTTTCGGTCCGGGCTGTCGTGGACACGACGCCGATGGAATGGTCGCCAAGCCCCAGTGCGTCGGTGTGGCGCAAGCGCGTCCACCGCGTGGGACCTGTCGAGTCGGGCCAGGTGACGTCGGTCGTTCGCTACGATCCGGGCTCACGGTTCCCGGCGCACGACCATCCCGAGGGTGAGGAGATCCTCGTGCTCGAAGGCGTGTTCTCGGATGAGCACGGTGATTGGCCGGCTGGAACGTTCCTGCTCAATCCGGAAGGCTTTCGTCACGCACCCTTTTCGGATCCCGGCTGCGTGCTGTTCGTCAAGCTCAGGCAATTCGACGGACGGGGACGCAAGCACGTAGTCGTCGACACGCATCGAACGGATTACCTGCCCAGCGGGATTCCGGGCGTTGCCAGCAAGGTGCTCTACGAACAGGCCGGCTTCTCCGATCGCGTGCTGATCGAGCGCTGGGATCCCGGTACGGACCTCGGGGTGACCAGCTACCCGCACGGCGCCGAGCTGTTCGTTCTCGACGGCGAATTTTCCGACGAGGCCGGAACATACTCGGCCGGCTGCTGGCTGCGCTTTCCGATCGGCTCGCGGCATCATCCCCGTTCCGCGCGAGGATGCACGCTTTATGTGAAGCGTTCCGGACTGGCGTATCTGAGATCGGCGACGCCTTCGTAGAATCGGCAGCGACGCGCGACAACGCGAGGCGTGGAACGCTTGCGCGGGCGCGTAGCGGCTGTCGTTACATCCTTCACCTTCAACGCGGCGTCCGGCACGTGCCGGTGACGCAACCATGCAAATACGCGCTGGCACCACCCTCTTCTCGGCTTCCGATCTCGTGGGTTTCCTCGAATGCGAGCATGTCGCAACGCTGGGATTGATCGACCTCGTAACGCCGCTGCAGCGCGCCGAGGACGACGAGTCGGCGTTGCTGATCCAGCAGAAAGGCTACGCGCACGAAGCCGAATACCTTGCCGCGCTCGAAGAAAAAGGGCTGCAAGTGGCGAAGATTCCGCACGACGGCAGCCCCGAAGCGCTTGTGCAGCACACTCGAACGGCAATGGAGGAGGGGCCCGACGTCATCTTCCAGGCGGCGCTTCGGTCGGACGTGCTGTACGGGCGCGCCGACTTCCTGCGGCGTGTCGAGCGTCCGTCGAATCTCGGTGCCTTCAGTTACGAAGTCCTCGACACGAAGCTCGCGCGGAGCGCGAAGGCGAAGTTCGTCGTGCAACTCGCGTTCTATTCGGACCTTCTCGCCGCTGCGCAGGGCATCGCGCCGCAACTGATGCACGTCATCCTCGGCGACGGCACCGAGCAAACGTTCCGCGTCGCGGATTATTCACGCTACTTCCGCAGGGCCCGCGACCGCTTTCTCGCGTTCGTCGCGCGGCATCCGAAGGCGACGTATCCGGCGCGCTGCGACTACTGTGCATTCTGCGCGTGGCGCGACGCTTGCGATGCGCGCTGGAAGGCGGACGATCACCTCAATCAGGTCGCAGGAATCAAGCAGAAGCAGATCGAGCGGCTGCAGGCAGCTGGAACGGAGACACTCGAGGCGTTGGCGCAGTTGGCGCCGACGTCGCGCATCGCGAAGCTTTCGCCCGATACGTTCGCCACGCTGCGCTCGCAGGCGGCGTTGCAGCTGGCGCGACGCCGGACCGGCGTGCCGAGCGTCGAACTGCTCGAGCTCGACCCGGAGGCGAGGCGGGGCTTCCATCGGATGCCCGCACCGGATGCCGGCGACGTGTTCTTCGACATGGAAGGCGACCCGTTCGAGCGCGACGGACTCGAATACCTCTTCGGGCTGCGCTTCGTTGACGGTGGGCGGCCGCACTTCAAGGCGATCTGGGCGCACGACCGCGCAACGGAAGGGCAGGCGTTCACGGCGCTGATGGACTTCCTCGTCGAGCGCGTGCAGCGCCATCCCGGCATGCACGTCTATCACTACTCGCATTACGAGCCGACGGCGCTGAAGCGGCTGATGTCGCTGCACGGCGTGCGCGAGGCGCAACTCGACGACCTCCTGCGACGCGAGAAGTTCGTCGATCTCTACAAGGTCGTGCGCCACGCGATCCGCACGACGGAGCGGGGCCTTTCGATCAAGGATCTCGAGATCTTCTACATGCCGCCGCGCGAGGGCGAGGTCACCACGGCGGGCGGCAGCATCGTCCACTACGAGCGTTGGCGCGTCACGCAGGACGATGCGGAACTCGAAAAGATCCGCGCGTACAACGAGGACGACTGCCGTTCGACTCACTTGTTGCGCGATTGGCTGCTGACGCTGCGACCGGCAGGGCTGCCGTGGTTCGTCCCCGACGTGCGCCGCGACGATGCGGGCGGGGTCGCTCGAACCGAAAGGACGCAAAAAATCGAGGCAGCGCTCGCACGCCATCATCGGGCGCTGCTTGGCGGCCTGCCGGACGATCGTTCCACGTGGACCGACGACCAGCATCTGCGGGGACTCGTCTTCGACCTGCTGGATTTCCACCGTCGCGCGGCGAAGCCGGGCTATTGGGCGATGTTCGCGCGGCAAGACATGACGGTCGACGAACTGATCGACGACGCCGAATGCCTTGGAGGCCTTACGCGGATCGCGGATGAACTCCCGGTGGCCCTGAAGCAGTCGTTCGTATACACGTTCGCATTCCCGGAACAGGACACGAAGCTACGAGTAGGCAAGCAGTGCCAACGAACCGACACCACCGACCGGCTGGGCGAGATCGTCGCGCTGGATGAGGAGGCGCGAACCATCGGCATCAAGGTGTCGAAGAACCTGACGGTGCCGGCCGCGCTGTCGATCGGACCGGAACGACCGCTCGGCACCGATCCTCTGCGCAATGCAATCGAGCGCTTTGCCGATTCGATCGAAGCCGGCGACGGGCGGTTCGCCGCCGTGCGCGCGCTCCTGCGCAAGGACCCGCCCATCCTGCGCGGCCGCCCGCAAGGCGCTCCGCTATTGTCGAGCGGCGGCGATCGCTTCGACGCGGCATTGTCGGCGGCGCTCGGGCTCGACGACAGCTATCTGTTCGTGCAGGGACCGCCGGGAAGCGGCAAGACGACGATCGGCTCGCGCCTGATCGTGGGGCTGCTGAAGGCGGGCAAGCGTGTCGGCGTCACGTCCAACAGTCACAAGGTGATCATCAACCTGCTGCAGGCGGTGGAACGCTGCGCCGTCGAATGCGGCTACACGTTTTCGGGCACCAAGAAATCCACGAAGGACGATCCGGAAAGCCTGATCGGTGGTCGGTTCGTCGTCGACGTTTTCGAAAATGCGGACATCGTCGGATCGCCGAGTGCGCTGATCGCCGGCACGGCGTGGTTGTTCGCGGACCCGGCCCTCGAGGCGCGCATCGACTACCTGTTCGTCGACGAAGCCGGACAGGTAGCGCTGGCAAACCTGGTCGCGATGGGCACGGCGGCGCGCAACATCGTGCTGCTCGGCGACCAGATGCAGCTCGGACAACCGATCCAAGGCGTGCATCCCGGCCGCTCCGGCGAGTCGACGCTGGACTACCTGCTCGACGGGCAGGCGACGGTCAGCGACGACCGCGGAATCTTCCTCGGCACGACGTTTCGGATGCACGAAGACGTTTGCCGGTTCATCTCGGATGCCGTCTACGACGGACGCCTGATGCCGGAGCCTGCCAACCAGAGCCAGCGGCTGGTGCTGAACGAAGCGGCGCATGCGTCGCTGCGGGCGACGGGCATTCGTTTCGTCCCGGTGTCGCACGACGCCTGCCGGCAAACGAGCAAGCCGGAAGGTGAAGTCGTCAGGACGATTTTCGAAAGCCTGCTGCAGCAGGCCCACGTCGACAAGGAAGGTCGGCGGCACCCGATGACGATCGAGAACATTCTCGTCGTTGCGCCGTACAACGCGCAGGTGAACTTGCTGAAGGCGATGCTGCCCGCTGGAGCGCGCGTCGGCACGATCGACAAATTCCAGGGCCAGCAGGCGGAGGCCGTGATCGTGTCCATGACGTCGTCGAATGGCAGTTGCCTGCCGCGAAACATCGAATTCCTCTACGACAAGAACCGGTTGAACGTCGCCGTCTCGCGCGCCCGTTGCCTCGCGATCGTCGTCGCGAGTCCGGACCTGCTCGACATTCGCTGCAGCAGCCCCGAGCAGATGGAGCTCGTCAACACGCTGTGCTGGCTGCGCGAGTATGCGGACGCGCTGGACGCGGACTGAACGTGGATCGTACGGAGCGCTTCTACCGCATCGACCAGCTTCTCAACGAGCGCGGCGTCGTATCGCGTGACGCTTTCCTCGACGAGCTCGAGGTTTCGCATGCGACGTTCAAGCGCGATATCGAGTACATGCGCGACCGCCTCAACGCGCCGGTCATCTACGACCCCGACGCGGGCGGCTACCGCTATGACAAGCAGTCGGCGACCGGACCGCGCTTCGCGCTGCCCGGGCTTTGGTTTACGGAGTCCGAAGCGTTCGCGCTGGTCATGATGGAGCATCTGCTCTCCTCGCTGGATCAGGGTGGGCTGATAGGACCGCACATCGCGCCGCTGCGCGCGCGGCTGACGGCAATCCTCGGCACCGGCGAATGCCTCGGCGACCGAGGTGCGACGGCGCATCCGCCTGCTCGCCTTCTCGCCGCGTGCGCTGCCGCTGCAGTTCTTCGAGGCAATCGGCCGCGCGACGCTGAAGCGCGCGCGGATTCACGTCGTCTATTACGCACGAAGCAGCGACCGGGTCTCGGAGCGCGACGTGTCGCCGCAGCGTCTCGTTCACTACCGAGGCAATTGGTACCTCGACGGCTGGTGCCATCTGCGCAATGACCTGCGAACGTTTTCCATCGACGGCATCAAGCGTGTCAACCTGCTCGACGAGCCCGCGCGAGAGGTGCCGATGAAGTCGCTCGACGACTTCCTCGCGACGAGCTACGGCATCATGCGCAGCGGCGACGACCTTGACTGGGCCAAGCTGCGCTTCTCGGCCGAGCGGGCACGCTGGGTCGGCTCGGAAGTGTGGCATCCGGACCAGCGCGGCACGTTCGACCCGGCCGGCCGCTATACGCTCGAACTGCCTTATCGCGACGACCGCGAGCTGCTGCTCGAGATCCTCAAGCACGGCGCCGGCGTCGAGGTGCTTGCACCGGAGGAACTGCGGACGAAGGTGCGTGAAGCGCATCTCGATGCGGCCAGGATCAACCGTCCGCAGGAATGACGCGCGCGGCCTCCGCAAGCGAGCTCGCGCCGATGGAGGTAGGATTGCACGGGATGAGAGCGATCCAGTTGAAGGCCGTGTTTGTCGACGCCAACCCGACACTGGCGGGCGTTGCCGAGCGCCTGCTGCGACTCGAGGACGTCGCGTTCACAATCAACCGCGCGCCCGACATCGTCGCCGACGAACTGCCCGCGGCGCTGTCCGGCGCGCAGATCGCGATCGTCGACCACACGAATCTGCCGACGCACATCGCGCGCCAATGCGCCGGCCTTCGCGATGTAGTCTTCCTCGGCACTGGTGCGCGCAGCTACATGAACCCCGACGAGCTCGCGGAGCTCGGCATCGTCGTGCACACGATCAAGGGTTACGGCGACACGGCGGTCGCCGAGTGCGCAATCGCGTTGATGTGGGCGGCGGCGCGCGACCTGTCGGCCATGGACCGCGGGATACGCGCCGGGCAGTGGCTGCGCACGGACGCGCTGCAACTGACGGGCCGGACGATCGGACTCGTCGGGTTCGGCGGAATCGCGGGCGAGGTTGCGCGTCTTGCGTCCGGCTCGGGCATGCGTGTTCTCGCGTGGAACCGCGAGGCGAAAGAGCATGCGGCCGTAACGTTCGTCCGGATCGAGACGCTGCTTGCGGAAAGCGACGTCGTGTCGATCCATCTGGCGCTCAACGATGAGACGAAAAACTTTCTCTCGCGCGAGCGCATCGCCGCGATGCGACCCGGCGCGATCCTGATCAACACCGCGCGAGGGGCGCTGGTCGACGAGGATGCGATGATCGACGCATTGCGCGCGGGCCGCTTGCGCCACGCGGGGCTCGACGTATTCGCGGTCGAGCCCCTCCCGCCCGGTCACCCGCTGACGCTGCTGCCCAACGTGACGCTATCGGCGCATTCGGCATTTCGCACGCCTGAGGCGAGCGAGAATCTGCTGCGGGCCGCGGTTGCGCACTGCAGCGCAATCGCGATGCGCGCAACCGATGCCTCTGCCGGTGGATGACTTCGGGTGTTACGCCCGCGTGCAACCACCCGGGGGTGTGCAGTAGCCCCTAGCACCCGGCGACGCACTTGCCGTCGCCGCTGAACTGCATCGTCCTGCCGCTCAGCGCCGGATAAACGGGCCGACCCTTGACGAGCGACACGAACGCGGCCGTGCGCGACGCTGGCCGGAGCTTGCCGCCCGTCGTTGCGCCCTCGTTGACGTGCGAGGCGATGACGGAGGCGGGGTGCACCAGCTCGTCGGCGACGTAGGCCGCTTCCTTCGACGTCAACGCACTCGGGCCGAGGTTCAGCACCATCAGATTGGCTTTGTAATAGTCGGCCACGACTGACTTCATCTCGGCGTGCATTCCGGTGTCGCCCGACAGATAGACGGTGAGCCCGTTGGTGAACCGGATCACGTAGCCGCTCGGCGGTCCGAGCGTCACGCTGACGTTGTCGGTTTCGAGCATCTTGCGCGCGCCTTCGCTCAGCAAATCGCGTGGCACGGTGTTGTCGTGCGCAGCAGCCGTCCGCGCCTCTTGAGACGAGCGTGCAACTCGTCTTGTTGCGATTGACCGACAGGTAATGAGATCGTTGCCCGTCTGCGGACAGGCGGGGGTGGGCTTGCCCTTGATCGCCTCGACCTACGCACTCTCGCCTGCGACGAACGGGGGACCGAACGCACGGCTCTCGTCGCCCGCACCCGGCTCCTCGATCTTGATGACCTCGGCGCCGAGATCGCCGAGGAGCATCGTGCAGAAAGGGCCTGAAACCACACGGCTCAGGTCGAGGATCCGAATACCGTGCAGCGGCTTCATCCGGCGGCATGGCGACTGGGTGCGCTCTAGTCGCGTCGATGCGAGCCTGGTGCCCCCTGCGCGAGCATCCGGACATTTAGCTTCCCTCCAGGTTGTGCGCTTCGGGGAAGAATACGTCCTTCCAGCTATTCGGCGCTTCCTTCAGCGTTCCGATCCGCGCCATGAACGCCGCGAACTTCATCAGCGCGACCGGCGTCACGCCGTATTGCACGTCGGCCCTGGCTGCCCGACATCGCGGCAAGTTGCGCATCGCCTTGAGGCGCTTTCGCGAGCGCCTTGTAATGACGCGCGGCACGCGGCGGATCGCGCTTGATGATGTCGTCCGCCTCGGCGAGCGCCGCGAGATAAGCGGCGGCATAGCGCTCACCGGCGCGAAGTCGTGGGAATCGATGAAAGTTTCCATGCACGGGCAACGGACGCGGGGGCTGCCCGACATCGCGGCAAGTTGCGCATCGCCTTGAGGCGCTTTCGCGAGCGCCTTGTAATGACGCGCGGCACGCGGCGGATCGCGCTTGATGATGTCGTCCGCCTCGGCGAGCGCCGCGAGATAAGAGGCGGCATAGCGCTCACCGGCGCGAAGTCGTGGGAATCGATGAAAGTTTCCATGCACGGGCAACGGACGCGGGTGCATGATAGCAAGCAGGAATGTCTTCCTACGTCGAATTCCGGAGTCTCCTCCATGAACCGATTCGTCACACTCTTGCTTTTGCCGGTGGCCTCCCTCGCGTCGGCCGAGCCCATCGGCGAAGTCGATACGGAGTTCCAGCTCGTCGGGCCCGACCACAAGATTGTCGTCGACGCGCACGACGATCCGAGGGTCACCGGCATTACGTGCTACGTGTCGCGCGCCAAGACCGGCGGCATCAAGGGCGCGCTGGGCGTGGCCGAGGACAAGGCCGAGGCGTCGATCGATTGCAAGCAGGTAGGCCCGATCGCGTTTACCGGGCCGTTGCCGGACAAGGAAGACATGTTCAACGAGCGGATCTCGCTCGTGTTCAAGAAGATCCGCGTCGTGCGGATGGTCGACCGCAAGCGCAACGCGCTCGTCTATCTCACGTACTCCGATCGCGTGATCGAAGGCTCGCCGCAGAACAGCGTCACGGCGGTCGCCGTCGATCGCGCGCAGAAGATTCCGACGAAGTAGTGCAGCGGGCGTTGTCGTCGGCGATCCGATTTCGGCGCGCACTGGGATTCGAGCGCGCCGGTCCTAGTTCGTCGCGAGCGGCTCGGGATCCGTCCAGCCGCCCCCGAGCGCCTTCATCAGATCGACCGACGCCGCCAGCAGGGCCTGGCGGTTGCGGATCAGCAGCAGCTGGGCGACGTTGAGCGAGCGCTGGGCATCGAGGATGTCGAGATACGGCGCATAACCCACTTCGTAGCGTCGCGTTGCAAGGCGCAGCGCGTTGGTCGCCGCCTCGACGCTCGTTTGCAGATCGGACTGCGAAGCAGCGGCCTGCTCGATGTTGGTGAGCGCATCGGCGACCTCGCGAAATGCCGTCTGGATCGATTTCTGGTAGAGCGCGACCGCCTGCCGCTCGCGCGCCGTCGTTGCATCGACTTCGGCGTTCAACCGTCCGGCGGTAAAGATCGGAAGCGCCAGCCCGAAGCCGATCGACCAGATCCTGCCGCCGGTGCTCAGCAGCGACGCGAGGTTGTCGCTCTCGCCGCCGAACGCGCCCGTCAGCGAAATCCTCGGGAACAACGCGGCCTTCGCGGCGCCGATCTGCGCGTTGGCCGCGATCAGGTTCGCTTCCGCCGCACGGACGTCCGGGCGGCGCTCGAGCAGCAGCGACGGAAGGCCGGGTGGCGGCACCGGCGGGACGGGGAGCTGGGCCAGGTCGCCGGGCGTTATCTTCAATCCCAGGTCACCCGTCAGCGTGCCCAGCAAATGCTCGACGAGCGCGCGCTGCCGCAGCAGTTCCTTGAGCTGCGCCGACGCATCGGCGCGCACGCCAAGGGCCTGATTGACGTCGAGATCCGACGCGAGCCCGGCCGCGGAACGACGCTGGACGATCGTGTAGTAGTCGTCGCGCGTCGCCAGCGTTTCGCGCGTTGCCGTGATCTGCGCGTCCAGCGAGCGCAGCGAAAAATACGACTGCGTCGTCAGCCCGGCGACGGAGAGCGTCACGACGTCACGCGCGTAGTGCGTGGCAAGCGCCTGGGCGCGTGCGCTTTCGACGAGACGACGCAGGCGGCCCCAGAAATCGATCTCGAACGACGTCGACAATGCAACCCGCACGTCGTTGCTGATTCGCACCGACGACGGCGCTGCGACGGCGCTGCTCGACCGCGAGCGCGCGGCGCCGCCGACGAGGTCGACCTCCGGAAACAGCGACGCGTTCACTTCACGCAGCAGCGCGTCGGCCTCTTCGATCCGGGCGACCGCCACCGCGACATCGAGGTTGTCTGAAAGCGCAGTGGCTACCAGCCGGTCGAGTGTCGCGTCGCCGTAGAGCATCCACCAATCGGGCCGGACGACCGGTGCGGCGGCAGACGTCGAGGTCGCGGGTGGCACGTCGGGATAGGATGCCGGCAACGACGGCGCCGCACGCTCGTAGTTCGGTCCAATCATGCAGCCCGCGAGCACGATTGTCGCCAGCGCCGTCCCTGCGACGCGCCATGGGCTCACGTCGCAGCCTCTTCGGCCACGGCCGGTGCCTGCGGTGCGCGGATCTTCACGCGCGACAGCACGACGAAGAACAGCGGGATGAATACGGTGGCGATGAACGTCGCCGCGAGCATGCCGCCGAACACGCCGGTGCCCATCGAGCGTCGCGCACCGGCGCCCGCGCCGCCCGCAAGCACGAGCGGCAGCACGCCGAGCACGAACGCGAGCGAGGTCATGACGATCGGCCGGAAGCGCAGCCGCGCGGCCTCCAGCGCCGCGGCAGCCGGGCCCAATCCCTTCGCCTGCTCCTGCGCCGCGAACTCGACGATGAGGATCGCGTTCTTCGCCGCGAGCCCGATCAGCACGACGAGGCCGATCTGGAAATAGACGTCGTTGCTGAAGTCGCGCACGAACACGGCGACGAGCGCACCGAACAGCCCGAACGGCACGGCGAGCAGCACCGCAACCGGCAAAGTCCAGCGCTCGTAATTCGCGGACAGGATGAGGAACACCATGACGAGCGCGAACACGAACGCGATGATCGCCGTCTGGCCGATCCGTTTCTCCTGGAACGCCTGACCGGTCCACGCGGTCGTGTAGCCGGGTGGCAGCGTTTGCGCGACTTGCTCGACCGCCGTGATCGCCTGGCCCGAGCTGACGCCGGCCGCGCTGTTGCCGATGATCTTGGCCGACAGGAAGCCGTTGTATCGATCGAGCTGATCGGGCCCGGTCGTGTTCTGCACGGTGATCAACGCCTTCACCGGAATCATCTCGCCATTCGACGAGCGCACGTAGACGTTGCCGAGGTCCTCGGGCTTCGCGCGATACGCACCCTCGGCCTGGAGCTGCACGCGATACGTGTGGCCGAACTTGTTGAAGTCGTTGACGTAGAGCACGCCCATCGTGCTTTGCAGCGCGTCGAATACGTCCTTGACCGGAACGCCGAGCGAGATCGCCTTCTCGCGATCCACGTCGACGAAGAGTTGGGGCGCCGTCGGCCGGTAGAACGACGCGATTCCCGTCAAGTCGTCGCGCTTGCGCAAGTCGCCGACGAATTGCTGCAGCGCCTGATAGAGCTTGCGCGGATCGGCGTCGGCGCGGTCCTGCAGGTAGACCTCGAAGCCACCCGCCGTGCCCAGGCCGCGGATCGACGGAGGATTGAACGCGAGCACCGTTCCCTGCGGAATCTCGCCCGCATGCGCGAGCACGTACGCGGCGACCTGTTGCGCGGATTCCTTGCGGTCGTCCCATGGCTTCAACGGGATGAAGATCGTCGCGGCATTGGTCCGGTTCGCACCGGCGATGACGTCGAACCCGGCGACGAAGAACACGTGCTCGACGGCGTCGTTCTGGCCGATCATCTTCTGCACGGCGGTGCCGACTTCCTGCGTGCGCTGGAGCGTCGCGCCGTCCGGCAGCGTTACCGAACCGATCAGGTAGCCCTGGTCCTCGGGCGGCACGAAGCCGCCGGGCACACGCTTCAGCAGCAGCACGTCGGTACCGATGATCGCCGCGAAGATCAGGAATGCGAGGAGCCGGTGATCGATCGACAGCCGTACGCCGCGGAGATAGCGGCGCGTGAGCCAGGCGAAGCCGACGTTGAACGGTCGGAACAACCGGTTCTCGCCGTGCGAAGGCTTGAGCAGGATCGCACACATCGCCGGCGTCAGCGTCAACGCGACGAGCCCGGAGATCGCGACAGCCGTCACGACCGTCACCGCGAATTGCTGATACAGCTTGCCGGCAAGTCCGCCGAGAAACGCAACGGGGACGAACACCGAAATCAGCACGAGCTCGATCGCGATGATTGCGCCGGTGACTTCGCGCATCGACTCGACGGCGGCCTCTCTCGGCGTCAGCTTGCGTTCGGCCATCAGCCGCTCGAC
The DNA here is from genome assembly GCA_963709335.1 of uncultured Pseudomonadota bacterium. Classification (GTDB taxonomy): domain Bacteria; phylum Pseudomonadota; class Gammaproteobacteria; order Burkholderiales; family Casimicrobiaceae; genus VBCG01. The sequence continues at coordinate 155,907 of CAVPWB010000014.1, read as the reverse complement.
GTTCTCGAGCACGACGATCGCGTCGTCGACGACGATGCCGGTCGCCAGCACGATCGCGAACAGCGTCAGCGTATTGATCGTGAAGCCGAACAGCAGCAGGCCCGCAAACGCGCCGATCAGCGACACGGGCACGGCGATGATGGGGATGAGCGTTGCGCGCCAGTTCTGCAGGAAGACGAAGACGACGAGCAGCACGAGCGTGGCGGCCTCGAGCAGCGTGATGATCACTTCATGGATCGACGACTGGACGAAGCGCGTCGTGTCGAACGGAATGATCTGCGACACGCCCTGCGGGAAGTCGGTCGACAGCCGCGCAATGCCAGCCCGGACCGAATCGGCGACTTTCAGCGCGTTGCCGCCGGACTGCAGGTAGACGGCGATGCCGAGCGCAGGCTTGCCGTCGAGGTTGGTGAACGCGTCGTAGCTCGCCGCGCCGAGCTCGACGCGCGCGATGTCGCGGATGCGCAGCGTGCCGTTGGGCCCGTTCGCGCGGAGCACGATGTTGCCGAAGTCGGTCGCCTCGTCGAGACGGCCGCGCGCGGTGACCGTGTAGACGACGGCCTGTCCGGGCGGCGCCGGCTCGGCACCGATCTTGCCGCTCGCATACTGGTAGTTCTGGGCGGCGATGGCCTGTGCGACGTCCGTCGGCGTGATGCCCAAGCAGCGCCATCCGCGGCGGATTGAGCCATACGCGCATCGAGTAGTCGCGGGCGCCGAAGATCGTCGCGTCCGCCACGCCGGGGATGCGCTTCAGCTCGTCGAGCAGGTTGATCGTCGCATAGTTGGACAGGTACAGCGTGTCGTAGCGGGGGTCGCTTGACGTGAGCGCGATGACGAGCAGGATGTCCGTCGAGCGCTTCTGCGCGACCACACCGCTTTGGCGCACGACGTCGGGCAGCCGCGGCAGTGCGATCGCCACGCGGTTGTTGACGTCGATGACGGCCTTGTCCGCGTTGGACCCGACTTCGAACGTGCAGTTGATCGACAGCGTTCCGTTGGTCGACGCGGTCGAGCTGAAATAGATCAGGTTCTCGACACCGGACAGCTGCTCCTCGATCGGTGCCGCGACGGTGCGTGCGAGCGTCTCGGCGCTGGCACCCGGGTAGTTCGCGGTGATCACGACGGTGGGCGGCGCGATCTCGGGATACTGGGCGATGGGCAGCACCTGCGACGCGATCAGGCCCGCGATCGTGATGATGATCGAGATGACGCCGGCGAAGATCGGCCGGCCGATGAAGAATTCGGAGAACGACATGACGAGAACGCGTTACTTCGGCGGCGCTGCGGGTGCTGCAGGCGCTGCGGCCGGCGCCTCCGTCACCGGTGCGCCCGGGCGCACTTTCAGCAGGTTGTCGGTGATCACGCGGTCGCCGGCCTTCAGTCCCGACAGGATCGTCCAGTCGGTGCCGACCCAGTCGCCGGTGCGCACCGGCATCGGCTGTGCCTTGCCCTCCGCATCGACGACGAAGACCAGCGCCGATTTCTCGGTCTGCACGACGGCGGCCTGCGGCACCAGGAAGACGTTGTCGCGCTGGCCGGCGTTGATGACGACGTTGACGAACTGTCCCGGCAGCAGTTGTTCGCGCGGATTCGCGAACTCGGCGCGCAGCTGCTGCGTGCCGAGCTTGCTGTCGATCTGAGTGGCGGCAAAGTTCAGCTGGCCCTTGCCGTCATACGGTGATCCATCGGCAAAGAGCACTTTGACATCGAGCGGCGTATCGCGGCCGACGCGGCCACCGGGGATCTTCGCCAAGTCCGACTCGGCAAGGCTGAAGCGCACCCAAATCGGCGACAGCTGGTTGATCGTCGTCAGCAGGCTACCGTTCGTATCCGTCGTGATCAGCGTGCCGACCGAGTGGGTCGACCGGCCGCTGATGCCGGCGACCGGCGCGTTCACGCGCGTGTACGACAGGTTCAGTTCGGCTTGCTGCACGCCGGCCTTCGCCTGCTGCAGCGCCGCGTCCGCCAACTGGTGCGCCGAAGTCGCGTCGTCGTATTCCTTGCGGCTGACCGCGCGATCGCCGACCAACGGCTGCAATCGCGTTTCCTCGCGCTTCGCCTGGTCGGAGCGCGCGGCCGCCTGCGTCAACTGCGCCTTGGCCTGCGCGAGCGCGACTTCGTACGGCGCCCGGTCGATCTCGAACAACGGCGCCCCTTGCCTGACGGGATCACCTTCCCGGTAGTACTGCTTCTGAAGGATGCCGGAAACGCGCGCGCGCACTTCGACTTCCTTGGATCCTTCGACGACACCGGGCACGGTGAAGCGAATTGGAACGCTGCGCGGCTCGACCTTGACCATGTGCACAGCGACGGGCGGCGGAGCCGCCGCGGCGGTGGCTGCCTTGGCGCCGTCGGTTCGCTGACAGCCCGACAGCGTCAGTGCAGCGAAGATCACGGACAGGCAGGCGTAGCCCGCCCACGGGGAAACTCGGTAACTCAAGGCTGGACCTTTGGAGCGTTGGCGTGCAGGGACGAAGCGGCTGCTATGAGTCGCGGACAGGGAGGAAGTTGCACGGCCGACGCATTCTACAAGCAAGCCGTTCTGCAAGGCGCCGGGGTCGGTTGACGTCGCACAGCCACCGACAACGCGGGCACGTCAATGCCGCGCGAGGAAGTCCAGCACGGCGGTATTGAACGCGGCGGGATTGTCGCGGTGCATCGCATGCGCGGCGTCCGGGATCGACACGATCGGCGCCACGCGTGGATTCGCGCTTCGCGTCGCAGCGAGGAGTGGCGCATAGCGAGCCGGACTTCGCGCACCGGTCAGCAACAGGACCGGAATGGCCAGTGACGCGATTTCTGGCGCGGTGAAGCTCGGTCGTTGCGCGCACGCGGGACCGGTCTCGATGTTGTCGAGCACCAGCTGGCGCTGCTCGGGTGTGCGTCGATTCCATGTTCCGGGACCGTTCAGCGCGTCGACGAATTCCCGCGCCGCCGTCTCGTGATCGGCGTTCGCGAGGTTCGCACGTAGCTGCGCGAACATCTGCGCGGTCTCGCGTGCCATTCGCGCGCCTTCCGGCGTGTCGGGCAGCAGTCCATCCAGTCCGCCCGGATCGGCCAGCACCAGCGTGCGGACGAGTTCGGGACGCCGCAGCGCGAGGGCCAGCGCGACGCACCCGCCGCGGGAATGCCCGGCGACATGGATGGCGCCGAGCCGCCGGCGATCGATGAATGCCGCCAGATCCTCCGCGTGCTGCTCGACGGTGAAGTCGTCGCCGATGCCGTCCCATTGCTCCGGATAGCAGTGGCGCAGGCTGATGGCAATCGTCCGAAACCGCGCGGCGAACGGCCTCACCTGGTGCTGCCACGAGCGGTAATCGCTGGTCGATCCGTGGACGAGCAGCAACGCAGGAGCATCCGTTCCTGCCTCGACGTACGTGAAGCGCTGTCCGTCGATGTCGACGAACTGCTCCGGCTCACCGTTCGGCCAGACGACCGGCCGGGCGCCGGTCATGGAATTTGTCGGCATCGCCACTCCTTCGAATGTCGGGCTCGGTACCGCACGTCACCTCGCGTAGCTCGTCGCGCGCCGCTTGACTCGAACTCGCGCGGGGGCCAACAATCGACCTTTTGCCGCCCCGAAGCATCCCATGTCGCTCGATACCCCTGCCGCCCGCCGCGATCTCGCGTTTCACCTGCATCCATCGACCAACCTGCGCCTGGTCCAGAGCGAGGGGCCGCTTGTCATCACGCGCGGCGAAGGCGTCTATGTGTATGACGACGAAGGGCGGCGTTACCTCGAGGGCATGTCGGGCCTGTGGTGCGCGTCGCTCGGATTCTCGGAGAAGCGCCTGGCCGAGGCGGCCTACCGGCAGATGCTGGAGCTGCCGTTCTATCACAGCTTCGGCGGCAAGGTGCCCGCGATCTCGACGGAGCTCGCCGAACGGTTGATCGGCATCGCACCGGCGGGGCTCGGGCGGGTGCTATTCGCCAATTCCGGCTCGGAAGCGAACGACACGGCGATCAAGCTGGCGTGGTACGTGAACAACGCGCTCGGCCGGCCGCGCAAGAAGAAGATCATCGCGCGCCAGCGCGCCTACCACGGCGTAACGATCGCTTCGGCGAGCCTGACCGGGCTCGCGTTCGCGCACACGGATTTCGACCTGCCGATCGCCCGCATTCTCCATACCGAAGCGCCGTGGCACTACCGGGGTGCGCACGCCGGCGAGTCCGAGGAGGCATTCGCCGAGCGCCTTGCCGACAAGCTGGAGGAGATGATCCTGCAGGAGGATCCCGACACCGTCGCCGCGTTCTTCGCGGAACCGGTGATGGGCGCAGGCGGCGTCATCGTGCCGCCGGCGACGTACTTCGAGCGCATCCAGCCGATCCTGCGCAAGTACGACGTGCTGTTCGTTGCCGACGAAGTGATCTGTGGCTTCGGCCGCACCGGCAACATGTTCGGCACGCAGACGTTCGATCTCAAGCCCGACATCATCACGGTGGCGAAGGCGCTGTCGGCCGGCTACGTGCCGATCTCGGCAAACCTCGTCTCGAACGCGCTGTACGACATCCTGCTGAAGCAAAGCGACAAGCTCGGCATCTTCGGCCATGGTTACACGTATTCGTCGCACCCGGTGCCCGCGGCGGTTGCGCTCGAGACGCTGAAGATCTACGAGGAGCGCGACATCCTCACGCACGTGCGCCGCGTCGCGCCGCGAATGCAGGCCGGTGTCCGTAGCCGCAACGATCATCCGCTGATCGGTGACGCGCGGGGCGTGGGCCTGATCGGCGCGGTCGAGATCGTCCGCAACAAGGCGACGAAGGAGAGCTTCGATCCGAAGGCGGGCGTTGCCGCGTTCCTGGTCCGGCGCGCGCAACATCACGGCGTGATATTGCGCAACATGCCGGGCGACATCGTCGCGTTCTGTCCGCCGCTGATCGTCAGCGAAAGCGAGATCGACGAGATGTTCGCCGGGTTCGCGAAGGCGCTCGACGATACGTCGGCGATGGTTCGGGAGAAGGGCCTCGCGTAGCATCCCGTCGATTTTCGTCCGCACGTCGCAGCGATGACGTCACGGCGAACTGCGATCGTCACCGGCGCGAGCCGCGGCATCGGCCACGCGATCGCGCTGCGCTTTCACGCCGATGGCTGGCGCGTGATTACCGTCTCGCGCACGCCGCCGCCTGGCGCATGTCCGTGGAGCCGCGAGCGCACGCATATCCTGCTCGACCTGTCCGACCTCGACAACGTCGTGCGCTGCATCGAGATCATGCGCGACATGCTCGGTGACGGCGCGCTTGACGCGCTCGTCAACAACGCCGGCATCTCGCCGAAAGGACTCGACGGCGGAAGGCTCAATTCGCTCGACACGGACGTCGCGACGTGGCAGTCCATGTTCAATACGAACTTCTACGCGCCGCTGCTGATGACGCGCGGTTTCGCGTCCGAGCTCGCGAAAGCGCGCGGCGCGGTCGTCAACCTGACGTCGATCGCGGCGTCGCGCGTGCATCCGTTCGCCGGCTCGGCGTACGCGACGTCGAAGGCCGCGCTCGGCGCACTGACGCGCGAAATGGCGTACGACCTGGCGCCGCTCGGCGTGCGGGTCAACGCGATCGCGCCCGGCGAGATCGACACGGCGATCCTGTCGCCGGGCACGCCGCAGATTGTCGAACGCGACATCCCGATGCACCGGCTCGGCACGACCGAGGAAACCGCCGATCTGATCCAGTTCCTGTGCTCGCCTCGTGCGTCGTACCTCACCGGCACGGAGATCCCCATCAACGGCGGTCAGCATGTCTGAGCCGATCGTTCGCTTCGTCGGCATCGGGAAAACGTACGACGGCGTCACGCGGGTCGTCGAGCATCTCGATCTCGACATCGAGCGCGGGGAGTTCCTGACGCTGCTCGGTCCGTCGGGATCGGGCAAGACGACGACGCTGATGATGCTCGCCGGCTTCGAGACGCCCACCGAAGGCGAGATCCTGCTCGAAGGCAAGCCGCTGTCGAAGCTGCCGCCGTACCGCCGGTCGATCGGGATGGTATTCCAGAACTACGCGCTGTTCCCGCACATGACCGTCGCGCAGAACATCGGCTTTCCGCTGTCGGTGCGCGGAATCGGCGCCGCGGAGATCGACAAGCGTGTCGAGCGCGCGCTCGACATGGTGCAGCTTCCTTCTCTCGGCGCGCGCAAGCCGGCGCAGCTGTCGGGCGGGCAGCAGCAGCGCATCGCAGTGGCTCGCGCGCTCGTGTTCGAGCCGAAGCTGGTGCTGATGGACGAGCCGCTCGGCGCGCTCGACAAGCAGCTCCGCGAGCAGATGCAGCTCGAGGTGCGCCGGTTGCACCAGCGGCTGGGCGTCACGATGATCTACGTCACGCACGACCAGCACGAAGCGCTGACGATGTCGGACCGGATCGCCGTGTTCCATCGCGGCCGCGTACAGCAACTCGATCGTCCGGAGCGCATCTACGAGCAGCCGTCGAACGCATTCGTTGCGCGTTTCATCGGCGAGAACAATCGCCTGCTCGGCCGGCTCGAAGGCGTCGACGGCAACCGCTGCACGATCCGGCTCGCCGGCGATGCGCTCGTCGAAGGCTCGCTCGCCGCACCCCTTCCCGCCGGCGCGCAGGTAATGGTCTCGCTGCGGCCCGAGCGCGTGCAAATCGGCGGCGCCGCCCCTACAATCGGGGCGAACGGCCACTGCCGGCTTGCCGGTCGACTGCGCGAAGTGATCTATCTGGGCGATCACGTGCGGGCGCGCGTCGCGCTGCCGGGCAACGACGATTTCACGGTGAAGCGGCCGATCGACGACGCGCACCGACTACCGGCGATCGGCCAGCCGGTCGAGCTCGCATGGGCACCCGAGCACTGCCGGGCGTTCGCGCGGGAAGATGCCGACATTCCAACGTAAAGAGGAGAATTCCATGCAAGCCAAGTTTTGGAACCTCGGGGCGATCGCGCTGTGCGCGGCAGCCCTCGCGATACCGGCAAGTGCGCGCGACCTGACGGTTGTTTCGTGGGGCGGCGATTACCAGGATGCGCAGCGCGACGCGTATTTCAAGCCGTTCATGCAGACGACCGGCGTCAAGATGGCGGAAGAGAGCTGGGACGGCGGCGTAGGCACGCTCCGCGCGAAGATCCAGGGCGGCAGCAACAACTGGGATGTGGTGCAAGTCGAGTCGGAAGAACTGCTGCTCGGCTGCGAGGAAGGCCTGTACGAGAAGCTCGACTGGGTGAAGCTCGGCGGCAAGGACAAGTACATGCCCGATGCCGTCAACGACTGTGGTGTGGGCGCGATCGTCTATAGCTTCGTGCTCGCATACGACGGCGACAAGATCAAGAGCGATGCACCGAAGTCGTGGGCGGATTTCTGGAACACGCAGAAGTGGCCCGGCAAGCGCGCGCTGCGCAAGGGACCGAAAACCACGCTCGAGATCGCGTTGATGGCCGACGGCGTCGCGCCGAAGGACGTCTACAAGACGCTCGGCACGGATGCCGGCGTCGAGCGCGCGTTCAAGAAGCTCGATCAGTTGAAGGCCAACCTCGTGTGGTGGGAGAAAGGCTCGCAGCCGCCGCAACTGCTCGCGTCGGGCGAAGTCGCGATGACCGACGTTTACAACGGCCGTATCGCCGCCGCCAACGCGAAGGAAAAGAAGAACTTCAAGATCGTCTGGACGAACAACCTCTATACGATCGACTCGTGGGTCGTCATGAAGGGCACGCCGAACAAAGCCGACGCCGAGAAGTACCTGCTGTTCGTCAACGATCCCAACAACCAGAAGAATCTGCCGCCGAAGATCCCGTACGGCGTGACGACGAAAGCCGCCACGGCGCTGATCGACAAGAACGTGTTGCCGAACCTGGCGACTGCGCCGGAGAACCTCGCCAGCGCACTGTCGATCAACGACAAGTTCTGGCTCGAGAATCTCGACAAGCTGAACCAGCGCTTCAACGCCTGGGTCGCGAAGTAATCACCGCGGACGCGGTGCGGAGCTGATCGACGTGGCGACGGTTGCCGCGACGGTCGCGCCGCAGCCGCGCCCGCCGGCCGGGCTGCGACGCGCGCTGCGTCGCAGCGGCCGGCGCGAGCAGTGGCGCGCGGCGCTGCTCGTAATGCCGTTGTTCTTCTTCCTGCTTGCGAGCTTCATCGTGCCAATCGGTGCGATGCTCGCGCGTGCCATCGTTGATCCGGATGTCGCGCGGATCCTGCCTCGGGTGTCGGCGGAATTGCGGCACTGGGACGGGCGCGAATTGCCGCCGGATGCCGCGTACGCCGCGATGGTCGACGACCTGCGCGCGGCGCGCGAAGCCGGCACGCTCGCAAGCGCCGGCACGCGCCTCAACTACGACGTCGCCGGCTTCCGCTCGCTGCTCGTCACGAGTGGCCGTCGCGTCGCCGATCCGACCGCGACGTCGCCGCGGCAAGCGTTGCTCGACGCGGATCCGAAATGGGGCGAACGCGAGACATGGGCAGCGATTCGGCGAGCGGGTGGACCCGCGACCGATTTCTACCTGCTCGCGGCGGTCGATCTGCGGCGCGACGCCGACAATGCGATCGCCGCGGCGCCGGCGAACGAGTCGGTGTTTCGCAATGTGCTCGGCCGGACGCTGTGGATTGCCGGCGTGGTAACGCTCGCGTGCCTGGCACTCGGCTACCCAGTGGCGCTGTTCATCGCGCGCCAGCCGCCGCAGCGCGCGGCACTGTTCCTGTTCCTCGTGCTGCTGCCGTTCTGGACGTCGCTCCTGGTGCGCACGGTTGCCTGGGTCGTGCTGCTGCAGCGCGAAGGCATCCTCAACAACCTGCTGCTTTCGCTCGGCATCGTGCACGAACCATTGCGCATGATCTTCAACCGCTTTGCCGTCTACGTCGCGATGGTGCACGTGCTGCTGCCCTTCATGGTGCTGCCGCTCTACGCCGTGATGAAGGCGATCTCGCCGACGTACGAGCGCGCAGCGGCTTCGCTGGGCGCAACGCCGTTCACCGCGTTTCGCCGTGTTTACGTGCCGCAGACGTTGCCGGGAATCGCCGCGGGCTGTCTGATGGTGTTCATCCAGGCGCTGGGCTACTACATCACGCCGGCGCTCGTGGGCGGCGCCGACGACCAGATGATCAGCTACTTCATCGCGTTCTATGCGAGCCGCACCGTCAACTGGGGAATGGCGGCGGCGCTGTCGATCATGCTGCTGACGGCAACACTCGCGCTGTATGCCGTGTACCACCGGATGATCGGCCTCGACAAGCTGCGGATGTCATGAGCACCGCGCCGCTGCCCGAATGCACGGCGTGCCCGCAAGCTGCGCGTGACGAGCGATCGTGCGTTGACGCCGGGCCAGCGGATCACGCGTGCAGCCCTCGCGGTGCTGTCCGTGCTCGTGCTCGTCTTCCTGGTGGCGCCGATCGTGATCATCGTGCCGCTGTCGTTCTCGTCCGGGTCGTTCTTTCACTATCCGCTGCCCGGCTTCAGCCTGCGCTGGTACGCGGACTTCTTCACGTCGTCGTTCTGGCTGCCGTCCGTCTGGAACAGCCTGCTGGTCGGCACGTCGGCCACCGTGCTTGCCACGCTGCTCGGAACGCTCGCAGCACTCGGTCTATGGCGTGCGCGCTTTCCGGGGCAGGCGCTCGTGCTCGCGCTGTTGATTTCGCCGATGGTCGTGCCGGTCGTCATCGTCGCCGTGGGCGTCTACTTCGCGTTCGCGCCGCTCGGCCTCACCGATGGCTACGCCGGGCTGATACTGGCACACACCACACTTGCGGCACCCTTCGTCGTCATCACGGTGCTGGCTGCGCTGTCCGGCTTCGACCGTACGCTGCTGCGCGCGGCGTCGAACCTCGGCGCCACGCCGGTGACGGCATTTCGTCGCGTGACGCTGCCGCTGATCCTGCCCGGCGTGCTGTCGGGCGCCGTCTTCGCGTTCGCGGCGTCGTTCGACGAGGTGGTCGTCGCGCTGCTGATCGCAGGCCCGGGCCAGCGCACGCTGCCGCGCCAGATGTTCTCAGGCATCAACGACAACATCAGTCTCACGATCACGGCGGCCGCAACGATGCTGATCGCGATCTCGCTCGTATTCATGGCGTTCGTCGGCTGGCTGCAACGCCGCAGCCAGCGGATGGTGGCGACGTGACGCAACCGAACACCGACGCGCGCACCGGTGACGCAACGCTCGCCGTAGACGTCGTATCCGATCTCGTCTGCCCGTGGTGCTTCATCGGCAAGCGCAAGCTCGAAGTCGCGCTAGCCGATTTGGCGCGCACCGAGCCGGCGCTGAACGTCACGATCCGCTGGCACCCCTTCGAGCTCAATCCCGGTCTGCCGCGCGAGGGAATTTCACGCGCGACGTATCTCGCACAGAAGTTCGGCGGCGCCGCCCGCGCCGCCGACGTGTATGCGCGCGTGAAGCACGTCGGCGAAACCGTCGGCATTCCGTTCCGCTTCGATGCAATCGAGCGCCAGCCGAACACGTTCGACGGTCACCGGCTCGTCGCGTGGGCGCAGCTGCGATCCGATCCTTCGGCGCTCGTCGAGCGGTTGTTTCACGCCTATTTCGTCGAGGGTCGGTTCATCGGCGACCGCGACGAGCTCGTGCGGATCGCAGCGGAAGCCGGCCTGCCCGCCGACGACGCGCGCGCGATGCTCGAATCCGATGCGATGCGGCAGACCATCATCGACGAGAGCCGCGAATCGGCCGACGTTGGCATCCAGGGCGTGCCGTTCTTCATTTTCAACGGACGCACCGCCGTGTCGGGTGCGCACGACCCGCCGACGCTGCTCGAGGCGATCGAGAGCTCGCGGCGAAACTGATCAAAACACGGCCCGCGCATCGCGGCACCGTCGACGGCCTGCGACGCTGCGATCACGCGGTCTTCGTGACTTTCATGACGACGATCGTCACGTCATCGTCGTGCGGCCTGTGTGCCGCAAAGCGGTCGGCGACCTCCAGCACCGCCATGAGCAACGCTTCGGGATCGCAGTCCCGGTGCACCACGACTGTTTCGCAAAGGCGGTCGACGCCGAAGAATTCGCCTGACTCGCTCGCGCGCTCGGTGACGCCGTCCGTATAGAGGACGACGATATCGCCGTCACCCAGCACCGTTTTCGTCTCTTCGAACTTGACGCCTTTGCTGATACCGAGCAGCATGCCGCCGGCCTGCAGGAAGCCGCACCGGTCGTCGGCTGCGCGCAGCAGCAGCGCGGGCGGATGGCCCGCGTTGGCGTAGCAGAGCTCGCTCGTCTGCGCGTCGAACGTGCAGCAGCACGCCGTCATGAACAGCGTCGCTCGGTCGAGATCATCGAACAGGAGGTCGTTGAGCTTCTCGAGAATAGGTGCCGCACTCGGCGAGATCAGCCGTTGCGCCATGAACATGGTCCGGGCCTCCGCCATAAGGAGCGCGGCGCCGACGCCGTGTCCCGAAACGTCGCTGATGAACGTGTCGGCGCCGTGCAGTCCGCGCGGAAAGTAGCCGAAATAGTCGCCGCCAACCGCGACGGCCGGGATGCAACGACCGGCGTAGCGAACGCCTGCGAGCGTGAGCGGGTTGTCGGGAAGGAGGGTTCGTTGTATCTCGCGCGCGATGTCCATCTGCGCTCGCGAGACTGCGAGCTCGATTTCCGCCGCGCGCGTTCGTTCCTGGGCGTTACGCAGATCGCGTTCGCGCGCCTCGAGTGTGGCGGCCATGGCGTTGAACGCGTGCGCCAGGAGCTCGAGCTCGTTGCCGCGCCCGCCGAGCAGCGCGGCTCGCGTGGCGAGATCCCCTGATGCAAGCTTGCGGCTCGCGAAGACCAGCGCGTCGATCTGCCGCAGGATGAAAAAACGGCTCCCGAACCAGGCGGCGGCGAGTGCCGCGACCGTCACCAGCGCCAGGCCGCCGAGATTGCGACGCACGCGGCGGTCGACGTCCGCAAAAGCCACCGCCTTGGGCACGCCGATCGTCGCATGCAGATCGTGTCCGGCAATCAGCGGCGCGTGCGCCCAGAGTCGCGGATCGCCTTGCGTGTCGTCGGCCTCGAAGACGCCTCCTTGCCGTTGTTCCGACAACTTTGCAAAGGCTGTACGTTCCGGCATTGGCTGGCCGATAGCGCCTTCTACCGGCGGAAGCCGCGCGAGCACGGTGCCGAGCCGGTCGGTTACGATGAGCTCCGCGCGGGAGGGAAACTCCAGCGGTCCGAGCGCGCTCGTCAGCCAGTCGAGGCTCTGCGCCGCGAAAACGACGGCATCGACGCCGCCTTTCGTGTTCACGATCGGATACGCGTAATTGAGCGTCGGTTGCCGCGTGATGCGACCGATCTGATAGTCACCGATGGCAAATCGACGCGTGCCAAGCGCGGCCTGGAAGTAAGGCCTGTCGACGACGCTGACCTGGGTGCGCAGCGGAATCGCACTGCACCAGACGTTGCCTTCTGCGTCGGCCACTCCGAAATTGAGGTACAGCGGGTACGCGCTCAGAATTTGCGCGAGGAATGCGCTGCAGGTGGCCGGATCCGGTCCGCGAAGCGCCGGTAGTTGAGCGAATGCCGTCAGCACCTGACGGGCAGCCTCGATCTGCGCCGCCTGGTTGCTCGTCGCGATCCTGATGAGCCGCAGCGCATCGTCGTTGACGTGGCCGATGGCCGCTTTTCGCTCGTCGGCTTGCGTATACAGCAGCAAGCCCAGCCATGGCAGCAGGATCGCCGCGAGCAACCCGAGCAAGCGCGCGCGCAGGCTCGCAAGACGGTCGAGCCAGGATGCCACGGGCCTGTCGGCGGCTTTGCCGGCGCCATCGCCAATTGCCGCGCCGAACCACCCTTCACGAGGTTGCCGCAGCATGGGCTGGCGCCCCTGAGATGTCACTGCGGGCAGTGTAGGACGTATCGGGAGCTCCGTGGTTGAGTCCCTGCGCGGTACGGCTGCATTTCGTCCGCAACTACGTCACGGCGCTGTCGATTCCGGCGCTCCCCGCTCGACTAGCAGCAAATGGGCCCCTTTCGGGCCGTCGAGAGTGGGGACACGAATGGAAATCGTCGAATGGATGGCCGCACTGATTCGGCGGACCGTTGAACGGCTGGGGCCCTACCTGCTCATCGAGATCCTGCTGCCCGGCGGAAGCCTGCTGGCGCTGCTGCTGTTCCTATACCGGCGTTATCGGCAGCGCTATGGATGGCGCGCCGCCTCGGGCTCGTCGGCGCTCCCGCTCACGATTGCCTCGATGGTGCGCAGCGTCGGAACGCGCTCGCCAACGTCGGTGCGCGCAGGTGCTGCGGCGACCATCTGCACTTGCGGCGCCTTCGCAGTCGCCGGGCTCAGCCGCTCGAGCACGTCATCGCGGAAGATCGGCGCAAATCGGTGACCCGGCTGCAGCAGCCCGCGCTCCTTCTGCAGGAACGCGAGCACGGTGGCGGCCGAGTGAACCCAGTTGCGCGCGCCGGACTCGGCGAATCCGGGCCCGCCGGTGGCACCACGCTCGCCGAGCGGATGATCCTTGGAATCCTTGCCCATCCAGAACCCGAGCATGACGCCTTTTTCCAGCTGATCGGCCGGTCCGGGGACGAACAGCAGCAGCCAGACGTCCGACGTCTTGCCATCGGCATTCGTCGCAGTACCGGTCTTGCCGGCGATCTCGCCGGACGTCGCGAGCGGAAACGCGAGCGTCCGCTTTTTCCGCTCGTCGTTGGACAGCTTCCAGATTGCGTCGCTCAGCGGGTCGATGCCCGGAATCACGCCGCTGCGCAGCGACGCGGCGGTGCCGGTGGGACCGATGTCGAGCGGGCCCTTGAGCAACTCGATCATCGCCGCCGACACAGCCGGATGCAGCAGTCGCTCGGGTCGCGGGCGGTTTTCGCCGCGGAGGTCGCAGCGCATCGCACGGCCGCCGTCATCCCGGTGCAATAGCGACACGCCGTCGCGGCAGACATCGTTCGCGAACCGCGGCGTCACGCGAAAGCCGCCGTTGACGAACGCCGCCGTCGACGCCATCGCCAGCGGGTTCACTTCCGACGCGCCGATCGCGGTAGTCGGGTAGGGCTGCAGCACGTGCTTGTCGTCGTGGGGCATGCCGAGCCGATACGCGAGCTCGATCACGTGCTTGATTCCAGCGCGTGAACCGGCGCGCATCGCCGCCGTGTTGCGTGATTCGCCGAGCGCGATCCTGCAGCTCATTTCGCCGCGGTACTCGGGCTCCGAGCGCGAGTGGAAGTTTTCGATCTTCTTGACCCCGCGTCCGCGGCCGAGCGGCACCAGCACGGGCGCGTCCAGCACCGTGCAGCGTTCCAGCACTTCGGTCGCGATCGATTCGACCGTCTGCGGCGCCGAATCGCTCTTGAGCACCTCGTTGGTCAGCTGCTCGACCAGGCCGCCGTACGTGAAGATCTTGAACGTCGATCCCGGCTGCCGCCAGCCGGTGGCCATCACGTCGTACTTGAGCTGGCTGAAATTGACGTTGCCGACCTCGGCCAGCACGTCGCCGGTGAAGTCGACGGCGAACGCACCGGCACGAAGCTGCGCGTTGTCGGCATCGGTCGGATGGCGTGCGACGTACGTGCGCAGCGTCATGTCGACGGCGCGTTCGAGCACATCCTGCAGCGCGTCGTCGCGCGTGATCGAGATCGTCAACCCGCCGCGGGTGATCGGGAAGCGGTCCTTGTAGAGAATGCGCACGCGCTCGAGGAAGTGATCATGCGTGCCGCAGCCGATACCGGGCGGCACGATTTCCTTGCGCAGACTCTTCTCGACGGCGTCGGCGGCCCGCGCGTAGTCGATTTCGGTGATTGCGTCCTCGCCCAGCATCAGGTCGAGCACGCGCATCGTGCCGCGCGCCGATTCGGCCCAGTTCGCGTCGCGGACTGCGTCCCGGACCTTGATCAGCGGGTCCGTCGCGAAGGCTCGGTCGGGCAGCGCAGGCTTGTTGATCAGCGCAACGATGAACGCCGCCTGCTGCAGCGCCAGCTCCTTGGCCGGCTTGCCGAAATACGCGCGGCTGGCCGCTTCGATCCCGTATTGCCCGCGGCCAAAGTACGGCATGTTCACGTACTTGACCAATAGCTGCTCGTGCGAGAATTCGCGCTCGATGCGCAGCGCGGTGACGATGTCGCCGACCTTTTCGGCCTCTGTCGAAGCGCGGCCGGTGCCGCCGCGAAGGTGCTTGGCGATCTGCATCGTCAGCGTCGAGGCCCCGGAACGGCTTTCCTTCAGGATCCGCTTGCCCATCGCGCGGACGATGGCGCCTTTGTCGATGCCCTCGTGCGTGAAGAAGTTCTTGTCCTCGGACGCGAGGATCGCGCTGACGAACAGAGGCGGGATGTCCGCGACGTCGTTGATCAGGATCCGATGCTCGGGCGACGAGATGCAGGCGACCGTCTTCTGGTCTTCGTTGACCATCACCGACAGCTGGGCGAAGTACGCCGGATCGTCGAGTCGAGCGATCGCCGCCCGGTTGGTGCCGAGATACGCGTCGATCCGCTCGCCGTAGCGCGAATCGATCGCCTCGACGATCGCTTCGAACTCGACGTAGCCGACGACCGCCACCGCCGCGAGTACGCCGATGACCACGAACAGGCTCCTGACGATCCTGCCGGCGAAGCAGACGATTCGCCACGGCAGCATCAGCAGCGTGTGCCCGCCGCCGGCGCGTTCAGGTTCCTGTGTCATTCGTGTCCCGCGGACGTTTCTCGTCCATAGATGAGCGAGCGAAGAGAAGCAGGTGTCGTACCAATGCGTCACGTAAGCTGCTGCTCACGCCGGGGCGCACGGCTGGCGCGCCTTCACGTCATTGCTGCGGGGTCCGTCGGGTGAGCGCCGGCGTCAGCCGACTGCCGCTGCGGGGCGCATCGAACGGCGGCCTGTGGCGTCGGTCGCCTTGATTGACATCCAGGCCCTCGGTTTGCGGCCGTGCCCACCGCTTGGACGGCTCGAGGCGGCTTCGCATCAAGTTGGTGCGGCGTTGCGGCCGCTGCCGCGAGAGTGCGTCAGGCGGCGAAGGTGCACGGACCGCGGTCGCGGACGAGTTGCATCGTGTTGCAGCGGATGCCGCCGCCGTACTTGTGCACCTCGCCGTATTCGATCGGAATGACCTCGACGCCGTGCCGCTCGAGCAGTGCGCGCGTCTTCACTGCCGATGCGTTCATGATCACGCGCCGCGGTTCGATCGTGATGCCGTTGACCGGATACAGGTCGACTTCGTCGCGGGGTGCCTCGAGCAGTTCGTAGCCGAATGCGTGCAGCGCGCGGATGGTTTCGTAGTCGCACCATGGCGGATAGATCAGCGCGAGCCGGCGGTCGAGCGGCATGATCCACATGTCGGCGTGCATCCAGCCCGGCACCTCGTCGTGGTAGCTGTACAGCGGTCCCGGGCTCGATGCGAGCAGCACTTCCTTGTAGCCGGCGCGATGCAGGATCGGCAGCACCTGCTCGGCGCCGTCGCGGTTGCAGTCGGTGGACAGCATCAGCACGATGAAGTCGTCGCTCATCCGCACCGACGCGCCGATCTCGCACACGCCGTGGCCGTGCACGGTGTAGAGAATCGGGCAGCCCAGTTGCATCAGGAACTGGGCGACGTAGCGCGACCGGCCGCGCCAGTACGGCGTGGCTTCGCGCGGAATGATCGCGCCGCCGTTGATGACGAAGCCCGCGGCGGCGGAGATGCTGCGCTTCATCGGGCCGTAGGCGGACTTGGGCGGATCGTCGGGCCACGTCACGTAGTGAACGGTGATCCCGAGACTTTCGTAGAGTGTGGCGAGGCTACGGTGCTGTGCGCGCATCAACTCGAGATCCGGCGTGACACCGTTGAACACGAAGAATGCGCTGTCCTGCTCGTAGAGCTTGCGTACCTCGGTTGCGGTCGGCTGCACCATCGCCACCTCCCGCAGCCGTCCGATGCCTTGCGCCCCCCACGGCTTGCCCCATATCAGCGTCAGCTCGTCGAGATACGAAACCTCCGCGTGGTAGCGGTGGTATTGCGGGACCTTGCCCTCCTCGTAGAACGGGAAGCGGGTGAGCACGTTGTCCGTCGTCCGCGCGTCATCATTCTTGGTGTCGTCGGCGGGCACATCGTCGCGCTGATCGCCGTTCATGTCGTGTCCTTGTCAGTGGGGGTGGCCGCGGCGGCAGACCCTGGAGCACTCGCGCCGCGTTGTCGCGCAGCACGCTGGCGAGTCCATCGCCAATGCCCGCGGCGCGTTGCAGTTGCGCATACACGAGGTCGGGATCCGTTTCGGGCAGCCAACTCCCGAGAACGATCCGTGCGAGGCCGAGCTCGCGCACGACGCGCGTCAGCAACGCCTGCGGCAGCGAATGCAGCGTGAACCATAGGTTGCGGTCGTCCTCTGCGAGCGCGAGATAGTCCTCCCATGCCGACGGCAGCCAGCAGTGGTCGAGCACGATGCACGCGTCCGGGCACGCTTCGCGGACGATCAGGGGCAGGAACGTGCTGCCACCGGTGACGGGGATATTGCCTTCGAGTGCGATCGACACGTGCAACGATCGGCGCTGCAATGCCTGCGTGATCGGCACGACGACGCGGCGCACGTTGCCGATCGTGAGCCAGTTGCCCCAGCCGGTCAGGATCTTGATGCTCTTGAACCCTTCGTCGAGCAGGTTCTCGACGGCCGGGAACGCGTGAAACGGATTGACGAGGCCGATCGGGACGAGTCGGTCTGGATGCTGTGCCACGAGCGTGCGCACGCTCGCATTGGCGGCTGCGAAGTCGTGCGTGGCAACGGCGCGATATCCGAACACCCACGCCTGATCGATGCCCGCGGCATCCATCGCGCGCAGCAGGGGACCGGTCTCCGCGTGCGCCGGATACTCGGGATGGCCGAAGCAGACGCTGGTGTCCGTCCACTTCGCTTGATCACTGTTTCGCCGCAGGGCTCCATCGGAACCGCGACTCACGTGTTCGGGCGGCGCTGCAGCAGCCATCGTCAACTCGCCGTGACCGGTACGAGGTGCAGGAGACGCGCGATGTTTTCGCCCAGAACGAGCGCCTTGTCGCGCTCGGACAGCGACGACTCCTCGATGATGCGCTTCATCGATCCGGGATTCGCATAGGGCGAATCGCTGCCGTAGATCAGCTTGTGCGGTCCCACTTCTTCGCACGCGGCGCCGAATGCGTGGCCGCCCTGCAGCGAGATGTCGATGTACAGGTTCGGATACCGCTTCGCCATGCACATGGCGTCGTAGAACATGCCGCTGCCCATGTGGCCGATGATGAGCTTCGCTTGCGGAAAATCGCGGGCGAGCGCGCCCATCAGGGTGGGCGTGGCGTTCGGCTGGTGGCCGGTATGCACCCAGACCGGCACGTCGTACGAGATCGCGAGCTCGATCACCGGATGAACGAGTGCGCGATCGTTGACCGGATAGCGGTCGACCTGCGGGTGCAGCTTGATTCCGCGGAAGCCCCAGTCGCCGATCGTGCGCGCCATCTCGTCGCGGCACGCCGCGATCCCCTGCGGTGGCTTGATGTTCGCGAAGCCGAGCAGCCGGTCCGGATACGCGGCGACCGCTTCGCGCGTGTAGTCGTTGGATGCCCGTTGATCGAGTCCGATGTACGCGAGGCTGTCCATGATGATCGAGAGGTCGATGCCCCATTCGTCCATCAGCTCGACGACATAGTCGACCTCGAACTCGCGATCGCCTTTTTGGAACGACCATTCGTGAACGTGCACGTGGTCATCGATGATCATCGATTTCTCCTGTGGCGAGGCTGCGTCGCGTCGCCGATCAGCCGCGATGCTTTGCCATGAAGGCGAGCGCGTCCGGCACCCACGGACCATCGGATTCGCCGCCGGCGTAGCTCGCGGTGAAATGCGTGCGCTCGGCAAGCTGCAGCTCCTCGACGTCCGCACCGAGCTTCCGCAGCGCTGCCGCGAATCGCGCGCCCTGCGCAATCAGGTGTGGAAAGTCGCGCGTGCCGTACGCGATGAGAAACGGTGGCGGCGCGGCGAGGAGCCGCGAGAGCGGACTCGCGCGCGTTTCGCTCGCGGCATCCGTGCCGAGAAAGCGCGGCCGCATGCTCAAGCCCGAGCCAGCGCCGAACTCGAACACGGCCGAGATGGGCAAGCAACCGCGAACGACGCTGCGCGGCGTGCCGATGTCCTTCAGCCACGCATCGTCGACGGCCAGCAGCGCGGCGTAGTGACCACCGGCCGAATGACCGCCGATGAACAGTTGCTGCGGATCACCGCCGTGGGTGGCGACATTGCGCCTGACCCAATCGACGGCGCGAACGCAGTCATCGACGGCAGCGGGAAACACATGCTGTGGCGCCAGCCTGTAGCCAGCGGACAGGAACGTCACACCGGCGTCGGTGAATGCCGGCGCCATGAACAGCATCCATTCCTTGTAGCCGGACGTCCACCCGCCGCCATGCCAGAACAGCAGCACGCGTCCATCGGGGCGGGGGGCGCGCACCACTGCGACGCGTTGATAGGGATCGGCGCCGAATGCAAATTCCTCGAATGCAACGCTCGCCGATCGACGCCAGCACTCCGCGCTGTACGCCTGGCCGGCCTCCGACAGCGGTTCCTGCGACGGATAGTCGTCGAGCTTCATCGCGTTTCCAGCGCATCGAGTACGCGCTCGGGTGTCATCGGCAGCGTCGTCAACCGCACACCCGTTGCGGCGCGGATGGCGTTGGCGATGGCCGGTGCGGCGCCGACGAGCGAAGGCTCGCCGATGCCCTTGGCGCCCAGCGGATGCGACGGCTCGGGGTCTTCCAGCACGATCGCGTGAATGTCGGGCGGAACGTCCAGCGCGCCCGGAATTTTGTAATCGGCGAGCGTGGTCGTCGTCAGCCAACCGTCGTCGTTCCAGTGCAGCGCTTCGGTCAGCGCGTAGCCCATTCCCTGCACGAAGCCGCCCTGGATCTGTCCTTCGCAGCTCACCGGATTGATCGCATGGCCCACGTCGTGTGCGCACCACGCGCGCCGCACGGCAACAGCGCCGGTCGCCGTGTCGACATCGACTTCCACGCAGTGCGCGCCGAACGTATAGACGCCGAGATTGGCGAACGCGAGACGGTGGATCGACGCGCGCTTGGGGTCGAAGCCGGGTCCGTCGAACACGAAGCCATGCGTCGCTGCGATCGGACCTCCCGACCGGAACAGCGAATGCAGCGCGATGTCCTTGAACGAGACACGCTTCGGAATACCGACGAGCCCGACGGCGCCACCGGGCACGAGCTCGAGGTCGGCCGCCGCGCATTCCATCATCTGCGCCGCCTGATCGATCATCCGTTGCCGCATCTCGATCGTCGCCACCGACACTGCGCGACCCGTCATGTACGTCGAGCGGCTGCCTGCCGTCTTCCAGTTGTAGGGCGATACGTCGCTGTCTTGTTGCGCGTAGCTCACGCGCTCGATCGGTACGCCGAGGAGTTCCGCGCACATTTGCACCATGACCGTATCCGCGCCCTGGCCGATGTCGACGCAGCCCGTCGCCAGCGCGATCGAGCCGTCGGTGCGAAGCTGCACGGTGGCGCTGGTGCCCATCAGGCCCGAGATGTGCGACATCACGGCAAAGCCGATCCCGCGTTGTGTGCCTTCGCGTGGCGACAACGGGGACGCCGCACGCTGTGCGTCGCGGACGCGCATCAGCGCATCGCCGACAATGCAGGACGCCACCGGCTGGCCGCCAAATGCGGTGTCGCCGGCGCGCATCGCATTGCGCAGGCGCAGCTCGCAGGAATCGATGCCGAGCGACGCTGCGAGATCGTCGATCTGCGACTCGCCCGCGAACGTTGCCTGCGGATTGCCGAAACCGCGGAACGAGCCCGCGCGCAGCTTGTTCGTGTAGACGACCGCGCCATGCGCGCGGACATTCGGAATTCGATACGGGCCGCGCGACATCAGGAGGGCGAACGCCAGCACGGCGGGGCTTTCGTCGGCGTACGCGCCGCCGTCGAGCGTCACGCGCACGTCGCGCGCGAGTATCGTGCCATCGTGCCGCGCGCCGGTTTTCATCCAGATCCGAGCGGGGTGTCGCGAACGCTGCACCTCGAAGTCCTGCATCCGCGACAGTACGAGTTTCACCGGGCGGCGTGCGGCGCGCGCCAGCCACGCGGCGATCGAGTGCAGGTTCGACGCGTGCTTGCCGCCGAATGCGCCGCCGACGCGAGTTGCTATCACCCGAATCCGCGCCATCGGCTCGCCGAGCTCCTCGGCGACGCGCTGCTGCGCGTGGTGCACCGACTGGCAGCTCGCATACAACGTGATGCGGCCGCTCGCGTCGACGTCCGCGACGCAGCCATTGGTTTCGAGGTAGACGTGATGCTGCGCCTGTGTCTCGAACGTTCCCTCGACGATCGCATCACATTGCGCGAATGCGTGGTCGACGTCGCCCTCGGCAACGTCGGTTTCGAAGACGATGTTGCCGTGTCCACCGCCGTCGACGGTCTTGACGTAGGCGGCGAAGCCTTCGTGGACGAGCGGTGCGTCGCGTGCGAGTGCCGCATCGGGCGACAGCACGCAGCGCAGTGGTTCGTAGTCGACCTCGATCGCGGCGGCCGCGCGGATCGCCGTCGCGGCGTCGATGGCCGCGACGGCCGCGATCGGCTCGCCAACATAGCGGACCTTGTCACGCGCGAGCATCGTCTCGTCCTTGACGATGCCGCCCCAGCGCGTACCGGCGATATCGGCACCGGTGACGATCGCGTGCACGCCGGGCAGCGCGAGCGCGGCGTCGGTCCGGCAGGCAACGATGCGTGCGTGTGCCTGCTGGCTGGTATGAATCGCGGCGTGGAGCATGCCGGGCAGGCGAATGTCGTCGGCGTAACGAGCCCGGCCCGTTGCCTTGTCGGCAGCGTCCAGCCGTGGCGGACTCCTGCGCGCGGCGGTGTCCGGATCCCTCACGGCGCAACCCCGGCGAGACGCTCGGCCGCTTCGACGATTTTCACATAGCCGGAACATCGGCACAGGTTGCCCGAGATCGCCGCGCGAATGGCGGCGCGCGTCGGCCTTGGGTCGTGCGCGAAGAGCGCCGTCAGCGCCATGACGAAACCCGGCGTGCAGAATCCGCACTGGATCGCGCCGGCGTCGATCAACGCGCGCTGCACGTCCGAAAAGGGTCCTGCACCGGCGACAGCCTCGACGGTCACGATCGCGCGTTCGCCGACGTCGACGGCGAGCATCAGGCAGGATCGGACGAGCGTGCCGTCCAGGAGCACGTTGCACGCACCGCACACACCGTGGTTGCATCCACGCTTGGTGCCGGTGAGGTCGAGATTCTCGCGCAGCACTTCGAGCAGCGTGGCATCGACGCGCACGAGCGTGTCGTGCATTGTCGCGTTGACGTTCAGCGTGCAGCGCACGTTGTGCTCACGCATGACGTGCCCTCATCGCCGCATGGACGGCGCGACGGACGAGCTCGGGTGCGACGCGGCGACGATACCCCGTCGATGCGCGCTGGTCGCCCGGCGGAGCGGGGAGCCGCGCGAGTTCGCGCGCCGCCTGCTCGCGCACCTCGCCGGCGGGATCGAGGCCGGCGACCAGCAGCGGGGTCATCGCATAGCCACCGATCGCGACGCGAAGATCGTCGCCCGCGATCGCGGCCACCGACAGGATGGCGAAGTCGCCGGCGACGAGCGACAGTTTTTCGTAGGCGGCGCCTGCGCCTTCGGGACTGCGGGGCATGCGAACGGCTGCCACGATTTCGCTGCGGGTCAGCACCGTGTCGAACATGCCACGAAAGAATTCGCGTGCAGGAACGTTGCGTCGGCCGGTTGCCGACACGAGCTCGATGACAGCGTCGATTGCGACCAGCGCGACGGGGTAGTCGGCGGCCGGATCGGCGAGCGCGATCGACCCGCCGAGCGTGCCCCGGTTGCGCACGGCGGGATAGGCGACGACTCGGGCCGCCTGCGCGAGTAGCGTGGCGGCGGGCGAATCGGGGGCAAGGTCCGCGAGCTCGGCGTGCGTGGTCATCGCGCCGATGCGCAAGCCGCCGTCCGGTGTCGGCGCGACGCCGCGAAGCTCGGTGATGCGCCGCAGGCTGACGAGCCGCTCCGGTGTCGCCAGCCCGAGGTTCATCATCGCGACCAGCGATTGTCCACCGGCGAGGCAATGCGAGCCGTCCGCGTCGAGCGCCCGGCACGCATCGGCAACGGTTTCGGGTGCGACGTAGTCCACGCGACAGCCCGGGCTATGGGAGCGGTTTCAGCACGTCGGCGACCCAATCGGTCATCGCATCGATCGCCGTCGAGAACTGGTCACCGCTGCAATGCTCGACGCCACCTTCGTCGACGTCGAACAGCCGCAGTTCGGCGCGGCGACTGTTCGTCGCGGCCTGCACGGTACGCTGCGCCTGCTGGAGCGGCACCTGGCGGTCGTGCGCGCCATGCGCGACCAGCAGCGGACACGTGACGCGCTCGATGACATCGTCGAGCTTCATCCGCGCGATCGTCGCTGCGGCCTCCGCGACATCGGCGGCGCCGTAATACCAAAGCGCGTGGTCGATCCAGCCCGTCACCGAACGCGAGGCATTCGGATCGCGCAGCATTTGTCCGTGCGATCCGTCGTTATCCCACCGCGCGCCCCATGCCACACAACATGCCAGCCTCGGCTCGAACGCTGCCGCGCGGGGGGCGTAATAGCCACCCAGGCTCATCGCGATCACGCCGACGCGGCGGCTGTCGATCTCCGGCCGTTGCTGCAGCCAGTCCAGCGCGGCGCGCGCCCAGCGCTCACTGTCGAGGTTGACGGCAAGATGCTGCAGGCGCAGCGCGGCACCGACGCCCGGATGGTCGACGATCAGCGTCGAGATGCCGCGGACGGCGAACTCGCGCGCGATGCCGCACAGGTGAATCCATTCCTTCGTCACGTCGAAGCCGTCGAAATGGATCATGGCTGGCCGCGGCCCGGCCTGCGGCGCGCGATACAGCAGCGCAGGCAGCGTCGTGCCCTCATAGGGAAGCGTGACGAATTCGATGGGCTCGTCGCGCAGCGTGACGCTCTTTTCGAAGCACCGCGTCATCGCCGCATACAGCGCGAGCTTCTGCGGCGACTCGTGACTGGTCATACGCTCGGCGGTGAAAAAATAGGCGCAGGCGCGCTGATACTTGCGACCGGCCGACCATCGATGCCCGGCGTGCTCATCCCGCAACGCGAAGCCCTCCACCCGCTGCGCGAGGTCTCGCCACGCCGAGATCCACGCCGCCTGCGCTTCGGGATCGTTCTTCGCATCCGGCCGGTCCGCGAACGCTCGCAGCGGACGACACGCGCCGTCGATCTCGGTCATCTCGCCGCCCAGTTGCGCGGCCATCATCACGCCGAGGTTCCACGAATAGTGCGAAGCGAAATACTCGAGCATTGCGCGCGGCCGTGGACTACCGTTTCACGCGCGCGACGCGCATCGCCTCGTCGACGATGCGCCCATCCTTGACGACGACGCGGCCGTCGAGCTCGATCGAGCAGTCGCGCATCGGGACGTCGTAATGCCCGCGCGTCGTGCGCTTGCCGCCGCCCTGAGAGTTCGGGCCGGTGGAGAACAGGAAATTGCCCGGGAACGTACGCGCCGCCGCGCGCGACACCTCGGGCTCGTCGCCGTTGAGCGCGATGCCGTACCACAGCGCCTGCGGATTCATGCCCCAGCCGAGATGGGATACGGCGTACGGGTCGCGGTCGTCCGCGCCGGACTTGCCGTCGGCCAGCCAGTCGCGCATCAGCTTCGCGTCGAGGCCACCTTCGATGTTCACGACGTGACCTTCGCGAACGGTGAGCGTCACCGGATCGGCGACGTAGCGGCAGTACGGGAGGATGACGATGTCGCCCGGCTGCATCACCACAGTCCCGTGCGCGCTTCCCTCGTTCGGGAACGTGTGGATGTGTCCCGCGCCCCAGTGGTCGAAGTGTCCGCGCTCGTCGGCATAACCCCACTGCGTCATCACCGGATATTCCCCACAGGAATACGCAAGGTCGGTGCCGGCATCGCTGTAGACGCGCACGCTGCGCGTTTTGCGGTAGAGCGCTTCGGCATGCTTGCATGCTTCCTTGAGCCCCGGCGGCGACATCAGCTCGGCCAGCGCGTCGGGCGCGTCGATGATCATCAGCACGCGCGTCCCGCCGTCCATCACCGTCTTCAGCCAGCGGCTGAACAGCGGCACGTGGAAGATCACGATCAGGTCCGCGGCGCACACGGCCTCGAGCGTTCCTTTGCATTGGCCGATCGTGGGCACACCCACGCGGGTCCAACCCGGCAGCGAATTGACGCAGAGCTCGTAGATGTCGGCGCCAAGCTCCTCCGCCGCCGCGAACGCCGACTGCACGTACTCGCGCCGGGTGCCGAGATCGGAGACGACGGCGACCGTCTCGCCTTTGCTGACCGCGGAGAGCTTGAACTGCTCGACGTAAAGACGGGTCAGTTTTGCGGGATTGGTCTCGGACGTACGAACGGCGGCAGTTTGCATCGGGCCCTCCGCATGTGGCGTGCGGTCAAAAACGAACGTGCTTTATTATTCGGCGCGCGCTGCGCGTTGTCAACGCGGGCGTCATGCTTCGGTCACGTGCCAGAACAGCAATCGCTCGCGCAGCGCCTGCGCGATCCGGTACAGCACGTAGCCGATGAGCGAGATCGTCAGCAGCGTCGCGAACGCCGTGCGTACGTCGCCGTAACGGTACGCCCGCATCATCATGTAACCCAGGCCGCTGCCGCCCGAAACCATCTCGGTCACGACCGCCACGAGCACAGCCACGACCACGGCGACCTGCACGCCGTCATAGATGCTGGCAAGCGACAGCGGCAGCACGACGCGCCAGAACATCCGCAGCGGTCCGGTTCCGCGCGCCTGCGCCGACCACGTGTAGATCGGGCTGATGCCGCGCGCGCCGTGGTAGGTGAACAGCACGATCGGAAACAGGCAGTCGGTGAAGATCAGCATCACCTTGGACAGGCTGAAGAGTCCGAACCACGACACGTAGAGTGGAATCAGCGCGATCTTGGGCAGCGGGAAGGCGAACGAGAACAGCGGCTCGAGAAACCATTCCGCCGCGCGACTTCGACCCATGACCAGTCCAAGCGGAACGCCGATTGCGATGGCCATGCCGAGGCCGAGCAGCGCGCGCCAGAGCGTGTCCCACAAGGGTCCGAGCATCGTTCCGCCGGCAACCAGCGTCACCCATCGCAGCACGATCTCGGATACGGGTGGAAACACGTACGGGTTCACGACGTTCAGGCGGGTCGCGAGCTCCCATGCGATCAGCACGGTTCCCACCGGAACGATCCGCACGAAGAGGCGGCGCATGCGGGATGCGTGACCGTCAGTGGGCGAACGCATGCCAGGCCATGGCCTTGCGCAGGCCGGCGACGTAAAGGCGATCGAGCGCGTAGCCGAGCACGGCCAGATAGAGGACAACTGCCAGCATCGCGTCCTCGGCGCCGACGCCGCCGTACGAAAAGATCAGGAAGCCGAGGCCCGCTTCGGACGAGATGAATTCAGACGAAACCAGCACGATCACGGCGATCGCAATCGCCGTGCGCACACCCGCTGCGATCTGCGGCAGCGCCGACGGGAGCACGACGCGCCACAGGAGGCGCCGCTCGGAGGTTCCGCGCGCACGTGCCGACCAGAGCAGCATCGGATCGACGCTACGCGCACCATTGAACGTTGCGATGACGATCGGCACCAGGCAGGCAAGGGCGATAACCGCGATCTTCGAAAAATTGCCGATGCCGAGCCACACCATGAACAGCGGAATCAGCGCCGGCTTGGGCACCGGATAGATCAGCCCCAGGATCGGCTCCAGTGCGAGTTGCACCGAGTGCATGCGGGCCATCAGCACGCCGATCGCGATGCCGAACACGACGGCAACGAAGAAACCGGCGCCGGCGCGACCCAGCGACGCGAGCGTATGCGGGACGATCTCGCCGCTGGCGATCAGGCCGGCGAGGGCTCTGCCGACTTCGAACAGCGACGGCATCAGCGACTTCGGGAGGACGCCGGTCGCCGATGCGAACTGCCAGAGGGCGAGCACGATCAGGACGGGCAGGATCCGCAGCATGTTGCGGCCCGTCGCTTGCCATCCGCGTCGGGCGCCCGTCATGTGCGCGACGCGTCCACTTCTTCCTTGACGCTGCGCCAGACGTGCAGCTTCAAGGCCGCGAACGCCGGGTTCGCCTCGAACTCGTCGCCATCATCGATGTCGAAGCCGCGAGTCAGGACCTCCTTGATGCGCCCGGGGCGCGACGCCATCACGACGATGCGCGTTCCGAGCGCGACGGCTTCCTCGACATCATGCGTCACGAACAGCACCGTCTGCGTTCCGCGCCGCCAGATGCGTCGCAGCTCGTCCTGCAGGATCCGGCGAGTCTGCGCATCGAGTGCGCCGAAAGGCTCGTCCATCAGCAGGATCTCCGGATTGCACGCGAGCGTCTGCGCGATCGCGACGCGCTGCTGCATGCCGCCCGAAAGCTCGCGCGGGTACCGCCGCTCGCATCCCTCGAGGTGGACCAGCCGCACGTGGTCGGCCACGATTCGTTCGCGCTCGTTGCGGGGGACACCCATCTCGCGCAGGCCGTACGCGATGTTGTCCTGTACGGTCAGCCACGGGAACAGCGAATAGCGCTGGAACACGATGCCGCGATCATTTCCGGGGCCGCTGACCGGCCGGTCGCGAAGCCTTATCTCGCCGGTGGTCGGTTGCAGGAATCCGCCGACCAGATAGAGGAGCGTGCTCTTGCCGCAACCGCTCGGACCGACGATCGAGATGAACTCGTGCGCTTCGACGGACAGCCGGATCGATTCGAGCGCCGTGACGGCGTCGGACCCTTCGCCGTAACGCATCGCGACGTCGCGCAGCTCTAGCAGGCTGATGCGGCCACTCCCCTCAGCCGAAACCGGACGCGCAGCCTTTGCGCGACCGCGACGGATTGGAAATCAGCCTGCCGAACATGCACGACGCGCCGGCGTCATTTGGGAAGGTATGAGAGGTCCAGGTACTTGTTCACGTCGAAACGCGTGATGAAGCCATTGGACGCAAGGCTGTCGACCACCGGCTGGATGTGCTTGCTGTCGACCTTGCCATCGCGCCGGACGAGGTAGTCCTTTTTGGTCAGCAGGTAGCTGTCGACGACAGGCACCGGCAGCTTCCATTCCTCGGCGAAAATGCGCACTGCCTCGGCGCGATTATCGAGCGCCCAGTTGACCGCGCGCAGGTAGTCCTCGACATAGTCGCGGACCGCTTGCGGGTGCGCCTTCAGGAACTTGTCGTCGAACGCCTGGAACACGTAATCGGTGGGTCCGCCATAGATGTCGCTCGACGTGTACAGCACCTTGAGGTCGCCCTTGGCCATCGCCTCCTCGTAGAACGGCTGGAACAGCGTGGCGGCCTGGATCTTGTTGTCGCGCACCATGCCGGCGAGGAACGGCGGCCGCGCTTCGACGACGGTGATGTCGCGTTCCGGGTCGAGGCCCGCCTTGCGCGCCATGATCCGCACCCCCATGTCGAGCGTGCCGCCGATCGCGTTGACGCCGAACGTCTTGCCCTTCAGGTCGGCGAATTTGCTGATTCCGCCGTCGGTGCGAACGACAGTCGCATCGTCGTAGTAGCCGTCGAATCCGAACGACAACAGTTGGTGGACGATCGTCACCGGGACGCGCGACTGGTTGAGCGCGTTCGCCATCGGGAATGGCGTGGCGAGGCAGGCGTCGAGCTTGCCCGCCACCAATGCAGGCATCGCGTCGCCGCTGCCGGCGAAGCGCA
Organism: uncultured Pseudomonadota bacterium; assembly: GCA_963709335.1. GTDB lineage: Bacteria > Pseudomonadota > Gammaproteobacteria > Burkholderiales > Casimicrobiaceae > VBCG01. Next base: position 127,310 of record CAVPWB010000014.1, on the reverse strand, counting down.
CCCATTCGACTTCGTACGTCTTGCCGTAGTTCTTGAGGATCTCCGGCTTCTTCTGCATGTAGAGATGCGCGCTGATCGATATGTGGGTACCGATGCGGATCTTCACCTTCTCCTGCGCGTAGGCGGTGCCGCACAGAAGCGTCGCCGCAATGAGGCCGGCGGCGAGTGCGTAGAAGCGTCGAATGAGCATGGCCATCTCCGGAAGTTCGAGCAGCACGAACGACGCTCGTGCGGTCGGCGAAGTAAACCGTCGCGGCCCGGTCGTGTCAATACCGAACGGCGCTTATTTTTCGCCCGCGGCGGCACGCGCGAGCGGACCGCCATCGACTACGTCTTCGAAGCGGGGCTCGGGCTGCGCGAGGAGGCCGCATTCCCGGCGCAGCGCAATGACGTCGTCGAAGCCATCGCGGGCGGGTGCGAGGCCAGGCACGACGTCGCGCACGAGCCGGCGCGCAGCCGGCTCCGCGTAGCGCGCAGCAGCGAGCGCGGCAACGGCGGCATCGTGATTGGCGGGGCCTGCGGCCCAGCGATTCGCAGCGGCGAGCGCGCCGACATACCGCGCCACCGCATCGCCATTGGCACTGAGCCAGTCGGCCCGTGCGGCGACGACAACGCCGGGATAGGCCGGTGCGATCGCCTCACTGGACCACAGACGCGTGAATCCCGCTGCGACGGCGCGATCGATGAACGGCGGAACGAGGATCGTCGACGACGCGCGACCGCCTTCGAGCGCCTCGTAGCGCTGGCGTACACCCCCGACGGTGTCGAAACGACACGTTCGCCAGTCGATGCCTGCGCGGGCGAGCGCGCGGTACAGCACGAGCACGAAGCCGTTGGTAGTCGAGTCGACGGCGATCGGCCGTGCCGCTGCTTCGGCAAGCGACCGGAACTGCGCGAGGCCGCAAAACGCCATGATCGTCGACCGCTCGAGCTGGGCGATGATCCGCAGGTTCGCGCGCCGCTCGTCATTCCAGGCAACCACGTTGTCGACGACGGCGATCCCGAGGTCCCACGTGCCGTCGGCAAGACCGGCGCCAAGCTGATCGGACGACGTCGTCTGCGTCGTTTCGACATCGACCCCGGCGGCGTCGAACAGACCGAGATGCTGCGCCCAGACCAGCGGAGCGGGCGGTACGAACAGGATCTGCCGCAGGCGGGTCGTCATCGGTGGTCGAGCGACTTCGGCAAAAAAGAACCGGTTTCATTATTCGGCCCCGCCTGCCGCATGTCAATCGCCGGAGGCGTTATCATCCGCGCATGGCGCAGCGCAAGAAGCCGCAGATCCGCGAGGCGATACTGGCCGCGGCGTTCAGGCTGTTCTCGAGCAAGGGCTACGCGGCGACCATGGTGGCCGACATTGCGCGCGAAGCAGGCGTCTCGCCGGGGAATGTCTACATCTATTTTCACTCGAAGCTCGAGATCCTCTATGCGATCTACGATCCGTGGCTGCGTGCGCGGGTCGATGCACTCGAGCGGCAGCTCGCCGCCGTCAAGTCGCCACGCGTGCGATTGCGGAGCCTCCTGATTGCGCTGTGGCGGGAAATTCCGGCGGAGGAGAACGGATTTCTCAACAACATCATGCAGGCGATATCGGCCAGCGATCCGTCGGAGGGTTACCGGACCACACTCGTGCGCTGGCTCGAGAAGCGCGTGACGGTGATGATCGACGACGCGCTGCCCGCAGCGCGCCGCAGGCGGCTCTCGAAGGTTCGCCTCGCCCACGTGCTGATCATGGCGTTCGACGGTTTCGCGATCGATTATCACCTGCATCCGCGGCGCCGCAGCATCGACGATCGCACGATCGACGTGCTGACCGAGATGCTGCTGGGCGATGGCGCCGGTTGAATGCGGTCACCGACCCGCCTACACTCGACGAAGACGAACCCCGCTGCGTGCGGACAATGAAAGGAGAGTTCAAGCGATGGCGCTGATCAAGGATGTCGATTCGATCCTCAAGGACCGCAAGATCAAGGTCCGCAAGCTCGGCGAGAAGTTCGAGCACACGCGGCTGATGCCGGACGACGAGTGGTACCCGAAAGCCGTACGCAGCAAGATCCGGCCCGCGCGGTGGAACTGGAAGGATTGCCACGCGAAGCTGAAGGAAATCGCAAGTTCGCCGATTCCCGGTGCCGACCGTCGCTTCATCATCCTCGTCAACGACGACACGGAGGAGATGACCAGCACCGCGCCGGGCGCGCTGATCGGCATGACGATCCTCAACCCCGGCGAAGGACTGAAGCCCCATCGGCACAATTCGTTCGCGCTCTACCACGTGCTGCAGGGCAAGGGATTCGACGTCATGCAGGACGAGGACGACGCCGAGCCCACCAAGATCGAGTGGGAGAAAGGTGACACGTTCCTGTGTCCGGCGTGGGTCTATCACCAGCACGTCAACGACGGCGACGAGCAGGCGATCATCATGACGGTCCAGGACTTCCCGTTGATGGCCGCGCAACGCAGCCTGCTGTTCGAAGAGCCGCGCGGCGTCGACAACATCAAGCTCGTCAGCAAGAAGTTCGTTCCGCATCGCGATACGGCCGACAGCTTCAAGCTCGACGTCTGACGGGGGCTGCATGGCCATCATCACCGACGAGATGGCGCGGATGATCGCGGAACTGCGCCTGTGCTACGTCGCGACCGTCACGCCCGACGGAAAGCCCAACCTGTCGCCCAAGGGCTCGCTGCGCGTTGTCGACGACAGCCGCCTCGCGTTCGCCGACATCATGTCGCCCGCGACGATGCGCAACCTCGCCGTCAATCCGTTCATCGAAGTGAACATCGTCCACCCGTTTCTTCGGCGCGGATATCGATTCAAGGGACGCGCTGACATCGTGACCGAAGGTGAGACGTTCGATCTCGTCGCGAACGACCTCTGGCAGCGAGAAGGACGCCAATATCCGGTGAACGCCGTCGTCGTCATCGCGGTCGAGACGGCGCTTCCGGTCCGCTCTCCTGCCTATGTATTCAACAAGGGTGTGAAGGAAGAGGACGTGCGCAGGATCTGGCTCGAGCGCTACGGCGTGCAGCCGCTGCAGCCGCCGGACGAATCGTCCTAGCCGCGGCGTTCGAGCGGCGCGCACACAGACGCGAGGCTGCCGCACCCGCTGTCACGAAATCGAACTCTGGAGCGAAGCCCATGGCTGAAGTTGCCGACCACGTACCGAATGTCGCGAGCACGCTGATCGATACGCTGATAGCGTCCAACCGCGGCGATCGCCACGCCTTCTCGTACAACGACAAGCGTTACTCGTACCAGGACGTCGCCGCGCTGATGAACCGAACAGGCAACCTGCTGCACGGATTGGGCCTCGAAGCCGGGTCCCGTGTGCTGCTATTGCTGCCGGCGTCGCCTGCGCGCGTGGCAGGCATGCTTGGCGCGATCAAGGCAGGCATGGTTCCGGTGCTCGGCGCGCCGGCGCAGGCGCTCGAGCATTGCATTGCGATCGTGAAGCCGGCGGCCGCGATCGTCCATGAGAAGTATTTGCAGGAGGCCGAAGCGGCGCTGGCCGCGCTACCTCGCGACGCCGTCGTCGTCGTGGGATCGGACGTTCGCGGCCACAAGTCGTTCGTCGACGAAGTTCGCGGCCAGGCGTCCTGGCTCGCGGCGCCGGACGTGCGCGCCGACGCGCCGGCGCTCGGCTTCTGGACGGGTGCGGCCGTCGCACTCATGAGCCACGCCGAGCTCGCGGCGTTCGTCCACGGAACGGGCGACCTTCCTGGCGGCGGTGATGCTCCGAACCCTGCTGCCGCCGCGATCGGCGCGATGCTGCGCGCGTTCGCGCGGGGCGAGGACGCGACGCTCGCATAGATCGCATCGGCGCGAGTTACGAGTCCGGTCGTTCGCCGCCCTCAGGCAGGTTGATCATCGAGGAGCAGCAGCGCGCAGGTTGGCGTGCCGCAACTCTGCCTCCAGCGTCGCGATGCGCACCTCAAGCGGTCGCGTGACCGCCTCGACTTCATCAGCGGTGAAGCGCTGCGTGATGTGCTGCGGACAGTTCCAGTCGAACGCCACGACGTCGAACAGCGCTATCCGCTCCACCGTCGCACGATACCCCGGTAGTGCGACCGATGCGGCGAGCGCTTCGTCGGCGTCCGCCAGGTCGACGAAGTGCAGGCGCCCGAGCAGCTTCAAGCGTCGCCGGTTCGCAACGTCGACGACGATGATCGAGGCGCGATCGTCCCGCGCGACGTTGCCTGCGCTCACGTACTGCAGATTCCCGCGAAAATCGGCGAACGCGACCTGCGACGGCGAGCGGACGTGGACGAAACCCGGCGGCCCCCCGCGATGCTGCACGTACGGCCATCCGGTTTCGCCGACCGTCGCCAGGTAGAACGTATCGGCCTGCTGGAGGAAGTCGCGCTCGCGCGCCGAAAGCGTCGATTCCTCCGCGCGCGCCTGCATTCGCGCGTATTGCTTTCGCGAACCGTGCCTGCTTTGCAGCGCCTGCACGGAAGGCGTGAAGGCGATGTCGGCGAACGAAGTGGGCATTTCGGGCTCCTGGCTCGATCGTGATGCGTCGATGGTGGCGATTTAGTCGTCAGCAATAAAGACCACCAAAGGCAGCATATAAATCCGGTAAACGGAGTAATCTCCGCCGATGGACAAGCTCGCGGCGATGGCGACCTTCGTGGGGATAGTCGATCGGGGCAGCCTCACGGCGGCGGCCGCGGCGCTGGATACATCGCTGCCATCGGTCGTGCGACGGTTGGCGGAACTCGAGGCGGTGCTCGGCGTGCGCCTCTTGAACCGGACGACGCGCCGGCTGTCGCTCACCGACGAAGGCCGCGAGTATTACGAGCGCAGCCGCAGGGTGCTTGCCGATATCGACGAGGCAGAAAGCGCGCTCGCCGCAAGACGTGCGAAGCCGCGCGGCCGGCTCCGGATCACCGCGCCGGTCGTCTTCGGCCGGCTGCGCGTCGCGCCGATCGTCACGGCGTTCCTCGCGCAGCACGAGGCGCTGCAAATCGAACTCGTGCTGCTCGATCGGATCGTCGACCTCGTCGAAGAGGGTCTCGACGTCGGGGTGCGAATCGCGCAGTTGCCCGAGTCGTCATTGATCGCCGTCGCCGTGGGACACACGCGGCGCGTTGTCTGTGCATCGCCCGGCTACCTGAAGCGCGCCGGGACGCCGACCCGCCCCGACGACCTTGCCGCCCACGCGTGCATCGCGTCGAGCGCGCTCGGCGAAATACACACGTGGTCGTTTGGAGAGTCGTCGGCGCAGCGGGTGGCGATCAGGCCGGCACTGGTCACCAACCAGATCGACGCCGCGATCGACGCATCCGTCGCGGGGCTCGGCTGCGTGCAAGCGCTTCGCTACCAGGTGCAGGCCCTGCTCGATGGGGGAGCGCTACGGCGACTTCTCGCGCGCTTCGAGCCCGCGCCGCTGCCGATCCAGCTTGTCTATCCGCACGCGCGCCTGTTGTCGGCGAACGTTCGCGCGTTCGTCGATTTCGCCGTACCCCGGCTGCGCGCGTCGCTCGCCGACCCGCAAGGCGGCAACGTACCGCGCTAGCCGCAGAAGCCCATCAACGCCTTCGCGTAGGTCGGTGCCGTCGGCTCGTGCATGAAATATACGTGCGCGGTATCCCACGCAGCGGACGCGAGCGTCTTCGCCCAGCGCCGCAGGTCGTCTTCCGCATAGTTCTCCAGGCGCAGCCGCACGTAGCCCCACGGCGCAGTCTCGACGAGCGGCGGCGGTGCGTTGTCCTCGCGCTCGGAAAGGCACAGTGCGGCACCGGCACTCGTGAGCGCGTCGTACACGTCGTCGGCGAACCAGCTGTCGTTGCGGAACTCGAAGGCCGCACGGTGATCGCTCGGCAGCAGCTGCAGAAACGCCGTCAGGCGCGGCAAGTCCTTCTTGAGGTTGGGTGGCAGCTGGAACAGCACCGGACCGCGCTTCGCGCCGAGTGCCGCGAGCGTGCGGTAGAGGAACTGCAACGGGTCCGCCACCGAGTCCACCTTCAGCCGCGACAGGTGGGTGATCCGTCGCGATGCCTTGATCGAGAACCTGAAATCCGCGGGTGTTGTCGCGGCCCAGGTTTCGAGCACCGAGGTCTTCGGCATTCGGTAGAACGTGTTGTTGATCTCGACGGTCGGCAGTCGCTCGGCGTAGAAGGCGAGCATCCCGTCGGGCTTCTGGTCCTCCGGGTAAAACGATCCCTTCCATTCCTTGAATGAATAGCCGCTTGCACCCGCGAGAACCTTCGTCGCCGCCACGCTGCTGCGCTCCGTTTTCGCCATTTCGTCGCCCGCCGTCGTTGATTTTGCCAGCTCGGGTGGTCACCCGCTGATCGACGCGGGGGTCGAACTCACGAACGGGGCGCCAGGCGCTTGCAACAAACGATACCAAACGCGCCTTGCGCTGAAGTCGTGCTGCAAGGTTCGAACCCTACACTTCACCGCTCGTTCCCGCACGCCGACCCGGCCGACGCGCAGGCATTTGCGCCCGCATCGCCGCAGGACGGCGTGTTCCCGTCACCTGACAATGGAGTCACGTCATGCCAGTGCTGTTACGCAAGCTGTTGATCGGTTCGGGGGTCGCCCTCTGCGCCGCCGTGGTGGGCCAGAATGCGGTCGCCGGGTTCGGCGACGACCTGCACTGGCAGTCGGTGATCGGTATCGCGCAGCCGAACAACGTCGTCGGCAGCGGCACGGGTGCCGTGACGGGCGGTGGCGCGCCGTGGTCGGCGTTCGACGGTCACGTCAACGTCGATCTCGAGCGAGGGGACGTGAACTTCGACGTGCACGGGCTCGTGCTCGCCGCCGGCAATTCGATCGGCACGCGCGGAACCATCGCCGCCGTCAAGGGCACGCTCGTTTGCGACACCGACGGCAGCGCGTCCGGCGGCAATTCGGTTCTCGTGGACACGCAGATGGTCGAGCTCGACGAGCGGGGCAATGCGCGGTTCAACGGAAGTGTCGGCGCACTGCCGGCGGTCTGCATCAGCGAACCCGACGTCGCCTTCCTGATTCGCGTCGGCGCGGGCCGCTGGATCGCCAACGGCACCGTGCTGCGGTAATGTAGCCGGGCGCTAGCCGGGCGCACCGCGTGCAACTGACCGTCAACCTCAAACAGGAGCAATCATGGCCGAGACTTACAAGGGAAGCTGCTTTTGCGGCGCCGTCGATGTTGCAGTTACGGGCACGGCGGTCGCCGAAGGCTATTGTCACTGCCAGTCGTGCCGTAGCTGGGCGGCGGCGCCGGTGAACGCCTTCACGCTGTGGAAGCCCGAAGACGTCAAGTTCACGAAAGGTGAAGAGAACGTCGGCGTCTATCACAAGACCGAGAAGAGCCATCGCAAGTACTGCAAGCTCTGCGGCGGTCACCTGATGACGTTCCACCCGCCGTGGAACCTGATCGACGTGTACACGGCCACGATCCCGACCTACCGCCATCAGCCGGGCGTGCACGTCAACTACCAGGAAACGGTGCTGCGCATCCGCGACGGCCTGCCCAAGATGAAGGACCTGCCGAAGGAAATGGGCGGCTCGGGCGAGACGCTGCCGGAGTAGGACCGCTCGATGACGCTACGATTGCTCGGCCGCGAGCTCGGCGACGACGCGCCGCACGTCGTTCGGGCTGAAGGGCTTTTCGATCACCGGGCGGCCGCTCGCCGAGACGAACTCGCGCAGCGCCGAGGCCAGCGTGTCGCCGGTGATGAACACGACCCGCTCGGCCTGTCGCGGCCAGCGGCGCGCGATCTCCTGGTACAGCGCGCGCCCGTCGAGATCGGGCATCCGGATGTCCGTAAGGATAACGTCGTAGCGTTCCGTCGCCATCCGCTCCAGCGCCTGGCGACCGGAGCTTGCCGTCACGACGCGATGCCTTGCGCGGCCGAGTATATCGGCGAGCGTTTCGCGGATTTCCGCTTCGTCGTCGACGACCAGGATTGACCGCTGCATCGGGCTCGGTGGCGCGACCGGAACGGCATCGGCGCGCGTGCTATCGACACAGCCCACCGGCAGCGTGATCGTGAACACGGCGCCGCCTTTCGGTGGGCATTCGACTGTCAGCGCGCCGCCGTGCGCTTCGACGATGCCGAGGCTGACCGCGAGGCCGACCCCGAGGCCGATTCCGGTGGGTTTTGTCGTGAAGTAGGGCTCGAACACGCGCACGCGCAGATGCTCCGGGATGCCGGGCCCGTTGTCCGCGACGACGACGCGCAGCACGTCGGTGCCGGGATCGAAGCTGCTCGTCACGGCAATGCGGCGTGGCGCGGGCTGGTCCTGCAGCGACTGCTGGGCATTGATGATCAGGTTGAGCAGCACCTGGTGCAGCTGATCGGCGTCGGCGAGTATCGGCGGAATGTTGTCCGACAGGTTGAGCGTCATTTCGATGCTGCTCGTGCGTACCGCGTAGCCGGTGATGTCGAGCGCCGCCGTGATGACGTCGTTGAGCGCCACCGGCCCGCGCTGCGGCGGCTGCTGGCGCGCCATTGCGAGGAACGTGCGCACGATCCGGGCGCAGCGCTCGGCCGCCGTGCGGATCTTCGCGGCGGCGACCTGCGTTGCGGAGTCGCCTTGCTCCTCGAGCAGCACGGCGCGCGCGACGACGACCGACAGCGGATTATTGAGCTCGTGCGAAACGCCGGCCAGCAGTGAGCCGAGTGCGGCGAGCTTCTCGCGCTGGTACAAGGACTCGCGCTGCCGCGCCAGCTCTTCGGCTGAGCGTTTCTTCTCCGTGATGTCGCGCGTGATCGTCAGCACGTGGGGCTTGCCCTGGTACTGCATCGGGATGCCATGCACTTCGAGCGCGAGCGCCGTGCCGTCGCGCCGCTGCGCCTGCACTTCCGTGTGCAGCGATTCTCCCGCCGCGATCGAGCGGAAGAACGACGACTGATACGACGGTCCCGTCCATGTGCCGGGCGGCAGCGCCGAATACTCGCCGTCGCCATAGCCATACATGTGCCACAGCGCAGGATTGGTGTCGACGATACGACCCGCCGCCGTCCAGAGCGCGAGCCCGTCGATGGACGCGTTGAACATCGAGTGGTACTGCTCCTCGCTGGCGCGCAGCGCCGCCTCTGCGGCCTTGCGGCCCGTGATGTCGCGCGCGAGAGCCAGCACGCGGTCGCGTCCGCCGATTGTCACGCGCTTGACGAACACTTCGTGCCAGCGCAGCGTGCCGTCCTTGCTCTTTCCATGCCATTCGACGCGCAGCCGCTCGCCGCCGAACGCGCGCGCGATGAGGCCCAGCGCCGCTTCGTGGTTGAACGGCGCCTCACCGGTGCCGAGCGTGCCGACCTCGAGTGCGCGGAATTCCTCGCGCGAGTAGCCGAACGTCGAGCACGCCTTGTGATTGACGTCGACGATGGCGCCCGATTCGTCGTGCAGGAAAATCGCGTCCTCGGCGGCGTCGAAGATCGCGCGGTAGCTTTCCTCGGATACGCGCAGCGCTTCGGCCGAACGTTTGCGATCCGCGATGTCCTGCTGCAGTCGCGTGTGTGTGTCGGCGACCTTCAGCGCCATCGCGTCGAACGCGCGGCTCAGACGGCCAAGCTCGTCGGTGCCGCGCAAGTGGCTGCGCGCGGACAGGTTGCCTGCGGCGAGCTCTTCGGCGGCACGCACCAGGCGCTCGGTGCGGCGCGTCAGCAGGAAGTGGAATGCGAGCCACATCGCGAGCGCCAAGGCCGTCACCCAGCCCGCCCAGTAAAGCGACTGCTGCACGACCTGCGCGCGCGCCTCGGCCTTGTACCGCTTGAGATCGTAGGCGAGGAACAGGCTGCCGGTGCGGGACGGGCGCAGCTCGTCGCGCTCGCCGCCGAGAAGGATGCCCGCGTAGCCGAGCAGCGCATCGCCATTCGGGTCGGTGGCCATGCCGGCGCGTCGCTCGCGGATCGCGCCGGACGCCTGCTCGAGATCGAACTGCGGCAGCACGTCGTCGATTTTCTGACCGAGCCACGCGCGCCGCGTTGCGGCGATGACCACCTGGCGCTCGTCGGTCATCGCGGCGAGGATGACGTCGTGGTTGTGCGCGAGCACGGCGATCTCGTGCTGCGCAACCGCCGTGTCGCCCTTCAGCAGCAGGTACTCGAGCGTGCTCTGCAAGCGTGACATCTCCTGTCCGAGCCGCTTGCGGTTGTCCTCTTCCGCGCCGCGCTCGGCCTGCGGCACGTGGTACATCAGGTTCACCGTGCTGAGCGTCGCGGCGAAGCCGAGCAGGATCAGCGGCACCGTCAGCCGCAGCGATGTCGAGAACCTGAAGCGCTTCATGGCAGGCTGGCGAGTGGCCCTGGCTCGAGCACGCGTTCGATTTCGAGACTGCTGCGCAGAAGCTTCGCTTCCAGCATCAGCGCCATCAGCCGGCGGCCGGTGACCGCGAGCTCCGGCTGGGCGCCTCCGAGCATGCGCAGGTTTTCCTCGCGCGTCGGCACGTGCAAGCCGCGCTGCGCCTCCTGGAACTGCTCGCCGGTGGTCTGCTGGCGGATGCCCATCCGCCGTGCGGCGTCGACGGGATCGCGCTTGATGTAGTCGAGCGCGCCGAACCACCCGGTGAGCAGCGCCTGGATCGCCTTCGGCTCCTTGTCGACGATCGGCGCGCGAACGGCCAGCAGGTCGACGATCTCGCCGGGTATCTGCGTGCTGTCGAACAGCGTCATGGCGCCGGCCTTCAGGAACTGCGTGCGGTATGGATCGAACGTCACTGCGCCATCGACGTCGCCCTTTTCGAAGGCGCCCGGCTGCTCGTTCGATTCGAGGTGAACGACGTTGACGTCGGACGCCTGCATGCCGTTCAGCGCCAGCGCGCGGCTCAGCACGAATGCGCCGAGCGCGCCGCTCTCGACCGCCACCGACTTGTCCTTCAAGTCGCGCATCGTGCGCATGCCGCGGCGGCCGACGACGACGTCGGCGCCGTTCGAGACGTCGACGACGAGGATGATCCGCGGCTGCAGTCCGTCGACGGCCAGCTCGAAGAGCTCGTCGAGGCTGATCACCATGCCGTCGATCGCCTGGTTGCGAAACGCGCGCAGCACTTCGCTCGCCGACGGATACTCCACGAGCTGCACGGTGGACGGATCGAGCTTGCCGAGTTCGCGCGCCAGGTACAGCGGCTCGCTGCCGATCCACACGTTGGTGCCGATGCGCAACGCCGGCTCGGCCTCGCGCATGCAGCCGCCGAGCGCCAACGACAGCGCGGCGCACACGATCACGAACAGCCGTCTACGCAGCTCGACGCTCATCGCACTCACGCGCCGTCCGGCACGAAGATGTAGCCCTCGTTGCGAACCGTCCGGATGAACCGCGGATGCTCGGGGTCGGGCTCGATCTTCTTGCGCAGCCGCATGATCCGCAGATCGACGCTGCGGTCGAACGGATCCCAGTCGCGCTGCTGGTTGAGGTTCAGGATGCGCTCGCGCGACAGTGCGCGGTTCGGGTGGGAGGCGAGCGCCTTGAGCAGGTCGAATTCGAGCGGCGACATCGGCACTTCGCGGCCATTCTCGTCGGACAGCCGGTGGGCGTCGACATCGAGCACGCAGCGACCGATCCGCAGCCGGGCGGCGCCGAGATCCGCGCGACCCGCGGCGGACGTGCGGCGCAGGACGCTCTTGACGCGCGCCGCGAGCTCGCGTGGATCGAACGGCTTCGGCACGTAGTCGTCGGCGCCCATCTCGAGGCCGACGATGCGGTCCACGACGGTCGCCGCGGACGTCAGCATGACGATCGCGATCTGCGCGTATCGCTCGCGCAGGTGGCGCGCCAGGCTGAGGCCGTCCTCGCCGGGCATGTTGATGTCGACGAGGGCCAGGTCGATCGGATGCGCGGCGGCCAGCTCGCGCGCAGCCCCGGCACTCTCGGCGCCGAGCACCGCGTAGCCATGCGAGACGAAGTATTCCTCGAGCACTTCGCGAACGTCCGGCTCGTCGTCGACGACCATGATCGTGGCTCGACCGCTCATCGAAACGTTCCCATGCGTTGGCGCCTCCGGCACGTGCGCGCGGCGCATCCCGCGGCTTGTGGAGGCATAGATCGTACCGCTACCTTGTCGCATCGTGTTCATCCGAGGGTTGAAGGGCGTGTCGTCCGGGTCGGTTCGCCGCATCGGAAGAATAGCGCCGCGCGACCGGGATTTCGCGGGGGGACAGCGCTCCTGAAACAAACGAAACAAAATGGCCGCCGGCGTGAAGTCCCGCTGCCGTTTCGCGTCACTAGACTCGCTTCCATACGCTGAACGGATCATGGAAAGGTAGAGGACGTGTTGAATCTCGGTGCAGATCTGCTTCACTTGCAGCCCCGCGACGAGCTCGAGCGGCTGCGTCGCGCCTCGGTATTTCTGCCGCGGCCTGCGGGCGATTCGCTGAACGAGCAGTACGCGTGGGCGCGACTCCATGCACTCAACGAAGCCGACATCGGCGCGGCGCCCGCCGAGGCTCGGGAGTCCGCCGCGGCGTCGATCGGCGTTCCGCTCGCGACGCACTGGACCCGCATTCTCCACCACGATCTCTACTGCGCCAACGACGCTGCGGCGGAGGAGGCTCGCGGCACCGGTCGGGCGCCTGCGCCGGGCGGCGTGCAACGCCACGGGATCTCCCGCATGTTTGGCCGCAGGGTGGCGTGGCTCGCCGACTCGTTATTCGCATGGCTGGCGGTTTGATCGCGCGTCCGGCCGACGTGCGCCGGCGTGGGACGGTCGCGCTGCGCCAGGCGGCCGAGCGTTCGCGCGCGAGTTTCTCGACGGAGTTTTCGCGCATGTCCGAACTGCAGAGCCGGGTGCTGGTCGCGACCGAGGCGATCATGATCTGCGCGCCCCTGACCGTGCTGTTGCTGGTTCGCGAGATTCCGGCGCAGATCCGGCAACTGACCATGACTCCGGCACCGGAGACGCTCGGAATCTTCGTCTCCGGTCTTTTCATGCTTGCGGCGCTGCTCTGCCTGTGGCGAATGGTCGTCGCGTTCACCGTCCACGGCGGGGCCGCGCTGCGCCGCGTGTCGGTGCACGCGTGGGCGATCGCCGCGCTGGCCGCGGCGCTGTCGCTGCGAACGGCGTTTCATTTCATGCCGGCCGCCGTCACGCAGCGGTCGTGGCTCAACGAGTTTGCCTGGGGACTGCCGTTCATCGTGCCGCTCCTCCATCTTTCGCTCGAGCGCTGGCTACGTCGGGCGCGCCGGCCGGCCATGCCGCGTCGGCGCGTGAGTCGCACGACGGATTGACCGCCATCGCCCGGCGCCGCGCCGGGCTCTTAAGCGCGACGCCGCTCGTCGGCGCCGCCTGTTCGCACCGCTCCCGATAGCGCAGAGGCCGTTCGCTGGACAACGCGCGGCGCCGAGGCGATGATCCGCGAAATATCGCGATCGAAGGAGCCCCGATGCCGAACCTCTCGCTGCACGTGAACGGCGAAAACCGCACGGTCGAGTTGCGTGACCCGGACGAACCGCTGCTCTACGTGCTGCGCAACGCGCTGCGGCTGACCGGAGCGAAGTACGGCTGCGGGCTCGGCCAGTGCGGCGCGTGCACGGTGATCGTCGACGGCGAGGCGGTGCGTGCCTGCCAGATCCCCGCGTCGAAGGCTGCCGGCAAGACCGTGTTGACGATCGAAGGGCTGGGTGCGCCGGACAACCCCCATCCGCTGCAAGCGGCGTTCGTGGCCGAGCAGGCAGCGCAATGCGGCTACTGCGTCGCCGGCATGGTGATGGCGGGTGCCGCCGCGTTGGCGCACAAGCCCGACCTCACGCGTGAGGACGCAAAAGCCGCGCTCGCCGGCAACCTGTGTCGCTGCGGCACGCACGAGCGGATCCTGCGCGCAATGGTCCGCGCATCGCGGAGGACCGCATGAGCGCGCCGGTCTCGCGGCGCGAGTTCCTGCAAGTTGGCGGCGCGCTCGTCGTCGGCTTCACCGTCCCGTCGATGACCGCGGCGCAGCGCCTGCCGCGCACCGAGTCCGCGCTGGGCAAGACGCTCGACGTTGGCGAAGTCGACGGCTTCATCGCCGTCAACGGTGACGGGTCGGTGACGATCTTCTCGGGCAAGGTCGATCTCGGCCAGGGACTACGGATTGCCATTCCGCAGATGGCCGCGGAGGAACTCGGCATCGGCGTCGAGCGGATCGCGATGCTCGAGGGGGATACGGCGCTTACTCCAGATCAGGGCGCGACGGCGGGCAGCAGCGGCATCATGCGCGGCGGCGTGCAGATCCGCCAGGCCGCAGCCACGGCGCGGGAAGCATTGATCGCGCTTGCCAGCACACGCACCGGCAAGCCGGCTGCCGATCTCGACATCATCGACGGCGAAGTGAAGGCGAAAGCCGGCGGTGCGGGGATCCGCCTCGCGGACCTCGTCGGTGACAAGCGCTTCAACCTGAAAGTGGACGCGAAGGCGAAGCTGCGCGATCCGGCGACGTATCGTGTGGTGGGCAAGCCGATCGCCCGGCCTGACATCCCGGGCAAGGTCAGCGGTCGCCATGTCTACATTCACGACCTCGTTGTCGACGGCATGCTGCACGGACGCGTCGTGCGCCCGCCGGCGGTGGGCGCGTCGCTCGTGTCGGTCGACGAGACGTCGGTGCAGTCGATTCCCGGCGTGCGCGTGGTTCGGATCAAGGATTTCCTCGGCGTCGTCGCCGCCGACGAATGGGATGCGGTCTCCGCGGCGCGACTCTTGAGCGTGCGTTGGTCGGAGTCGGCCGCGCTGCTCGGTTCGGACGGCGTGCGCAAGTGGATGAAGAGCGGCCCGTTCGAAGGTGACGAGACGTTGGTGAAGAAGGGCGACGCGAAACAAGCGCTTGCCGACGCGAAGAAGGTCGCCGCCGAGTTCTACTGGCCGGTGCAGTCGCATGCGTCGCTGGGGCCGTCGTGCGCAGTGGCCGACGTGCGCGACGGCAAGGCAACCGTGTGGTCGCCGTCGCAAGCCACGCACCGGTTCCGCGAGACAATTTCCAGGGCCCTTGCGCTGCCGAAGGATGCAGTGCGGGTCGTCTACCTCGACGGTGCCGGCTGCTACGGGATGAACGGGCACGACGATGCGGCCACCGATGCGGCGCTTTTGTCGCGGGCTGTCGGTCGACCGGTGCGCGTGCAGTGGTCGCGGCAGGACGAGCACGGCTTCGATCCCAAGGCGCCGCCGCAACTACTAGCACTCGAAGGCTCGGTGACGGGCGACGGCAGGATCGGCGCATGGCGCACCGAGATGTGGATCCCGAAGGCAACGGCCAGCCTGCCGAACATGCCGCTCCTGGCGCTCGACGCCGCCGGCATCGCGCAGACGCCCGGCATCACGACGGGCCTCATCAGCCAGAACGGCGATCCGCCGTACGCGGTTCCGCACCAGGAGGTGGTCGTGCACTGGCTGAAAGGCGCGCCGCTGCGGCCATCGAATTTCCGCGCGCCGGGCAAGGTGGCCAACTGCTTCGCCGTCGAAAGCTTTACCGACATGCTTGCCGCGGCGGCGCAGCGCGATCCGGTCGAGTTCCGCCTGCAGGGGTTGACCGATCCACGCGGCATCGACGTGATCCGGCGCACGGCCGCGTTGATCGGCTGGCAACCGCGCGGTGCCTCGACGCCGCGCGCGACGGGCAGCGGACGCGGCTTTGCGTATATCCACTACAAGCACAACGAGAGCTATGTCGCGATCGCGATGGAAGCGGACGTCGACAAGAGCTCGGGCGCAATCCGCGTGCGCCGCGTCGCCTGCGCGCACGACTGCGGACTCGTCATCAACCCGGCGGCGCTGACGGCGCAGATCGAGGGCAACATCCTGCAGACGCTGTCGCGAACGCTGCTCGAGGAAGTCGCATTCGACCGCTCGCGCGTGACGAGCGTCGATTGGGCAAGCTATCCGATCCTGCGTTTTCCCGACGCGCCCGAGGTGCTCGTCGACATCGTCAACCGTCCGAATGAGCCGCCGCTCGGTGCGGGCGAGGCTGCGGCAACGCCAGTGCCGGCGGCGCTCGCGAACGCCGTGTTCGACGCCGTCGGCGTACGCCTGACGACAGTGCCGTTCACGCGTGACCGCGTCCGCGCGGCGTTCGGCTGACGCAGCCGCCGTCTTCGCCGCTGACGACGCGTCGGTCGACGCGCGGGCGCGCGCGGGGCGATGTGCACCGGAACATGCACCGTTCGTGCTGGCCGCGACGATCATCGCGTCCAGCATGGTGTTCATCGATGGCACGCTCGTCAATGTCGCGCTGCCGGCGCTGCAGCGCGAGCTCTTGGCGAGCCTGGCGGCCGTCCAGTGGGTCGTCGAAGCCTATGCACTGCTGCTGGCGGCGCTGCTGCTGGTCGGCGGTGCGGCAGGTGACCGGTTCGGCCGGCGCCGCGTCTTCTCGATCGGCGTCGCGATCTTCGCGGTGGCATCGATCGGTTGCGCGCTCGCGGGCAATGTCGCGCAGTTGATCGTCGCGCGTGGAGCACAGGGCATCGGTGGCGCGCTGCTCGTGCCGGGGAGTCTCGCAATCATCAGCGCATCGTTCGACGACGACGCGCGGGGCAAGGCGATTGGCACGTGGTCGGCTGCGACTGCGCTGACAACGGCGCTGGGTCCGGTGATAGGCGGTTGGCTGATTGACCATGGCTCGTGGCGTGCCGCGTTCCTCCTCAACGTTCCGCTGGCAATCGTCGTGCTCGTGCTCGCGTCGCGCTACGTGCCCGAAAGCCGCAATCCGGATGAGGCCGGTCCCCTCGACTGGGCCGGCGCGCTGCTGGTCACGGCAGGGCTCGGTGCAGTCGTCTACGCGCTGATCGAAGCGCCGGCACGTGGGTTTGGCGCCTCGCGCGTCGTCGTTGGCCTCGTCGCCGGTGCCGTGGCATTGATCGCGTTCGTCTTCGTCGAGCGAACGGCGCGGCGGCCGATGGTCCCGCTGCAGTTGTTCCGGTCGCGCGCGTTCACGGGGGCCAACGTGCTGACGCTGCTGCTGTACGCCGCGCTCGGCGGCGGCTTTTTCTTCGTTCCGCTCGACTTGATCCAGGTCCAGCACTATTCGGCGACCGAGGCGGGCGCCGCACTGCTGCCGCTCGCGCTACTGCTCGCCGCGCTGTCGCGCTGGTCTGGAGGACTTGTCGAACGCCATGGCGCGCGACTGCCGCTCGTCGCGGGTCCGATCGTCGCCGCATGCGGGTTTGCGCTGTTCGCGGTTCCCGGCATAGGTGGCAGCTACTGGCTGACGTTCTTCCCGGCAGTGGTCGTACTTGGGCTGGGCTTAGGCGTTACCGTCGCGCCGCTGACGACCACCGTGATGAGCGCCGCACCGACCGACCTCGTCGGGGCGGCCTCGGGCATCAACAACGCGGTGTCGAGAGTGGCGGGCTTGATCGCGGTGGCGGCGTTTGGTGTGATCATCGTGCCGATCTTCGAACGCAGCCTGCACGAAAACCTCGATGGCGCTGGCATTGGGCCGGCGGTGATCAGCGTGCTTGAAAGCCAGCGCGATCGCCTGGGCGCAATCGACGTTCCGCCAACACTCGGCGCTCGCGACAGGACCGTCGCCGAGCGCGCGATCGCTGAGGCGTTCGTCGACGGCTTTCGCTGGGTGATGCTCGCCTGCGCAGCGCTGTCGCTCGCCGGCGCCGCCGGCGCATGGGTCACCGCGAAGGACGTGCACCCGGGCGCACGCCCCCCGGGAAGGCGGCACCGCTTTCTAGCGCGCGGAATCCGAACCGGCATCCTTCTTCCAGACGTCGAGCAGCGACTTGAACTTGGCGGACGCGGGCAGGCGTTCGTCGGACAGCGCTTCGAGGAAATCCGACAGCCGCTTCGACTTTACGATCGTGTAGAACGTCAACACGGTCGTCGGCACCAGCACGAGCACGAAGTAGCCGGCCTTCTCCCAGAACGTCGATTCGGCGAGCGCAAGCAGGTTCATGCCGAGGAACCCGGTGACGATCGTTCCGACAAGGCCGAACGCAGTGACCACCGTCAGGCGCACGACCGTGTTCGCCTGCCGACGCAGCGTGTCGCTCTCGAGGTAGTTCGCCATGTCGCCGAGCTCCTGGTGGATCTCGTCGTACAGACGATCCGAGCCGAGATAGTTCGACGTCATCCGGTACAGCTCCTTCGCCTGCGGCTGATCCGAAACCTCGTGGAACCAGTAGCGGTGCGTGAAGCGGAGGAATATTTCGCGCAGCTGCCGGATCGTCCGCTTGAAGCGCTTGACCGAGTCCGCGTCGCGGATGTCGAGATGATTGAGCGCGTCCACCATCCGGTCGGACAGCATCAGCAGCGTCGCCTTGTGGATGTGCGGGATAAGAAAGAGCAGGAAATACTGGTGGCGGAACTGTCCGAGCAACCCGTTTTCGCGATCGATGAAGAACGGATCGCCGGCGTCGCCGACCATGACGAAGGCGTGGCCGCACGACATGAGACGCGTCCCGGGCCGGCCGGGACGATCGTCATTCCAGAACTGGTCGTAGCAGTAGCGCTCCTCGAAGTCGCGCAGGTAGCGCGACGAGTACGGCGCCTCGTCATCGACGGCGCCGGCGCCGGTGACGAGGCCCAGGCGCACGAAATCGGCGCGCGTCAGCTCGCGCGCGTTGTCCATTGCGAGGTAAGCGAGCACCGGCATCCGGCTGTACTCGATCTGGCGAAAGCGGATCAGGCCCTTCTCGTCGGAATGGTCGGGAACGAGTGGCTTCAGCAGGTACGTCCAGTGCGCAGCGAACCGTGGCGCGCGATAGCGTCCGACGAATTCGAGATAGCGCGAGCGCTCTTCGTAATCGGACGTCGCGAGCACCGCGCCGTCGCGTCCCAGCCACTCCGCGCGCACGAGGCAATGGCCACCGGTGCCGTCGTCGTGCCAGTACGTCGGGTAGCCGCGGCCGAACCGATGGAGCAGGTCGAGCGCCTGCGTCAGCGTGACGTCATCGGCGAACACCTCGACGATCAGAATGACGACGTCGATGTCGTAGAAAAAGCACAGGTCGACGTGGGCGATGCTGACGGTCAGCGGTACGGAATGGGCGCCCGGAAACGTCGCGCGCAGTGCCGCGACGTCGTTGCGCCGGAACACCCGGATCGGCGAGTCGACCACACCCGCATCCGTCCGCCCCTTGCCTTCGCCGTACAGGAAACGACGGACGTAGGGCAGGAACGTCACGAATTCGCTGTAGTGCCGCTGTTGGAACTGCGTGGGGTCGCAGCTGAACTCGTCGCGGAGCTCTCGCCACGGATGGTCGGTGCCCGGCTGCGACAGCGCCTCCCAATGCTCCTGGATCTGCGCGCCCTCGCGTAGCGGCATCAGCTGGATCGGCCATACGAGAATCTGCCGGAACTCCCGGACGAGCTTTTTTGGCTTCGCATCGGTCTCGGACATGGCGTCTCGCAGGATGGGGGGCGCGATCGGGTGCGGTCACAACGCCACGAGCTCCAGTAAGCCGAAGCTCGGCGCAGCGCTAACAATAGGGTATGTTCGATCCACGTCAAGCGGGAATTTCGCGATTCGCGTGACTATGGCGTCCATGCCGGCAGTCGACAATCCAGCGCAGGTTGCGGATTCCCCGAAGCAGCGCCTTCGGCTGCGCCGGTTCCTGTTCGCCAGCGCGTTCTCGGTTCTCTACCTCGTCGTGCTGGGCGTCTTCTACACGCAGGGCATGATCGACCGCAAGACGCTCGCGCAGGCATTCGCGTTGGTCGCCCTATTGATCGTCGGCTTCAGCGCCGTGTTTCGCAGCGGTCTCAACCTGCGGTTCCCGGACCCGAGCCTCACCGGTGGGCAGCTGCTGACGTCGGTGTTCACGATGCTTTACGTCGTCTACCGCGCGCCCGACACGCGGCTCGCCTTCGCGTCGTTCTTCTTCGTCGCGCTGATGTTCGGCATGCTCCGGCACACGGCGCGCAAGCTCGCAGTGCTCGGCGGAGTGTCGCTGCTCGCGTTCGCGCTCGTCATCGGGCTCCGCTACTTCAACCACCACGATGCGGAGATCGTGCGTCTGGACCTGTTGCAGCTCGTCGTCATCGCGTCGACGTTGCCGTGGTTCCTGTTCATCGGCAGTCATGTCAAGCGATTGCAGCGGGGCCTGAACGAGGTGAGCGTCAGGCTCGAGGACATCGAGGAACGCGCGCGGCGTGACGATCTGACCGGCTTCTACAATCGCCGCACGCTGCTCGTCGCAATGGAAGAGGCCAAGCAGCGGGCCGACGCGGTGCGGGAGCCGCTGTCGCTGTGCGTGATCGACCTCGATCTCTTCAAGCGTTACAACGACGAGTTCGATCACCTGACCGGCGACCAGGTGCTGCGCGCGTTCGCGCGGTCGGTGCAGGAGGGGTTGCGTTCGACCGACGTTTTCGGCCGCTACGGCGGCGAGGAGTTCGTGCAGATCTGCCGCCACACGACCCTCGCCGGCGCGATCGCCGACGCCGAGCGGCTGCGCGCGCGGATCGGCGCACTCGATGTACCGCTGCCGCGCTCGATAGGCAAGCTGACCGTGTCGATCGGCGTCGCACAGTATCAGCCGGGAGAACCGATCATGCAGACGTTCGCGAGGGCGGACGGCGCGTTGTATCGCGCGAAGCGGCTCGGCCGCAATCGCGTCGAATCACAGGGGCCGTGATGATGGAGCGATCGGAAACGCTGGCTGCGACCGTTGTGCTGTGCGTGGTGGCATTCGCGGCGACGTCGGGCGTGCACGCGCAGGTTTACAAGTGCCAGGATGCGAATGGCAAGACCGTGTATGCAGACGCGCCGTGCGCGTCCGGCGGCACGCCGCTGCGGCTGCAGGACGCCACGAAGCAGGGGGCGGCCAATCCGACGGCATGTACGCAGTTGCTCGACGAGACGCGCCGGCTCGCAGCCGACGCCGAGCGCGACGCGCAGCGGGGCAAGCACGGCGAGCGCCGCCAACTCGAAGCGCCGGAAATCGCTCGAGGCCGAGTATCAGCGCCGTTGCGCGGGCATAGCGAAGTCACCGCAATAGGCAGCGAGAACGGCCTGGGCGTCGGTGCCGCTTACAGCTGCTCGGCCGTCGCGCTCGCGTCCAATCGTAAGCCGTTGTATTGTCGACGTGAAGTCGATCGAGCCCAATACTTGCTTGCGCGCTTCGATGGCGGTGACGCCCGTCCGGGCCCCGGTTGCGGCCAGCGCTTGCATCCAACGCGATCGGGAGTGCCCGGCCTCATTGCTTAGATACCTGAATAGACCATGACCCGCTGGCTGCTCGAGCACCAAGCCGATCTGCAGTCATATCTGTGGCTGGCTGCGTTCGGTGTGGTCGCCGTGTGGGAAACGTTCCTGCCGCGACGCGCCTTCGCAGTGCCGGCCGGTGCGCGGTGGATCCAGCAGCTGACGCTCGTTGCGCTGGGATCGGTCGTCATACGGATATGCATGCCGCTGGCCGCGTTTGCACTGGCAGCGCTTGCCGAGCAACGCGGTTTCGGCTTGTTGAACGTCGTTGGCGCGCCGTCATGGCTGGCGCTGTTGGTTGGCGTCATCGCGCTCGATCTCGCCAATTATGCGCAGCACCGGCTTGCCCACGCCGTTCCGCTGCTGTGGCGATTTCATCGGATCCATCACTGCGATCTCGACGTCGACTGTGGAACGTCGCTCCGCCATCATCCAGGCGAGGCGCTCGTGTCGCAGGCCGTCGTGCTGGCCACCGTCGTCGCCGTCGGTGTGTCGCCCCTCGCTGTCCTGGTCGGCCTTGCGCTCGCTGCCGTGGCGTCCGTGTTCAACCATGGCAACATCGCGTTGCCGCGCCTCGTTGACGCAGCGCTCCGCTTGCTGGTCGTCACGCCCGACATGCATCGAATCCATCATTCGACGCAACCTGCCGAGAGCAACAGCAATTTCGCGAACCTGCTGCCGTGGTGGGATTGGTTGTTCTCGACGTACAGGCGCGATCCACACAGTGATCAGCGGCGGATGGCGCTGGGTCTGGAAATCGCGCGCACGCCGCGCGACGTTACGCTGTGGAAATTGCTGCTGATGCCATTTCGGCCGTTGCCTGAGGCCGACGATCGCCGAATCCACGTCGACGCCGTCGACGCGCCGGCAAGACTCTGAAACGCGCACGAAGGGGACATGTCATGCTCAAGAAAATCGTTTTCGCGCTGCTCGTTGGCTTTGGCATTCCCGGTATCGCCGTTGCCGGCGTCAATACCGTTCCCGAACCGGAGACGCTCGCACTGCTGGCGATTGGCGTAGCGGCGATTGCGATCGCAAGGTGGCGCAAGAAGTGACCGGTCGCGGCGCCCGTTTTTAAAATTCACTCATCGAGCATTCGCCATGTACATTGCGCGCATCGTTGCCATGCTGGCGCCGTTGGCTTTTTGTGGCTCAGCTATCGCCGGCACACCAAACCCCGTTCCCGAGCCTGAAACCCTGGCGCTGCTCGCGATCGGCGCGGCCGCCGTCGCCGTTGCGCGCTGGCTGAAAAAGAAGTAACCGATCGCCGGCGGGGACGTCAGTGCGCGCCGGCAGCCGCTTCACCGCCCTGCGCCGGACCCTCGCCGGGCGAGCGAGCCAGACGACGGCGATCAGCAGCAGGAAGATCAGCGCCGACACGTAGAACACGTCGTTGGCGGACAGCATGAACGCCTGCTGGTCGACGAGCCGGTTGAGTTGCGCCACGCTCTGCTCCGCGGTAAGGCCGCCCGCCTGCATCGCGCCGAGCGCCTGCGTCGTTGCCGCGTCGGCGCCGCTGATGTGCTCGGCGATCTGGGCGTGGTGCAGCGTCGCCCGGTGATCCCATAGCGTCGTCGCGATCGACGTTCCGAACGAACCCGCGGTGATGCGCGTGAAATTGAACAACCCGGACGCTGCCGGGATGCGATCGGGTTCGAGCCCGGACAGGCTGAGCGTCACCAGCGGAATGAAGAAGATCGCCATGCCCGCGCCCTGGATGATCGTCGGAACCATCAGCGTCCACAGATCCGCCGACGTGTTGAAGTGCGAGCGCATGTACAGCACCAGCGCCAGCACGATGAACGCGCCGGTTGCGAAGAGCCGCGGGTCGACCCGGTGCACGTTCCTGCCGACGAATGGCGTGAACAGGATCGCGAGCACGCCCACCGGTGCGAGCACCATGCCCGCCTGCGTCGCCGAATAGCCCATGTATTGCTGCAGCCACAGGGGTAGCAGCACGACGTTGCCGAAGAACGTGCCGTAGGCAAGCGACATCGAGAGCGAGCTCGTCCAGAAGTTTCGGCGCGCGAAAAGGCGCAGGTCGACGACCGGATGCCGCTCGGTGAGCTCCCAGATGACGAAGAGCGTGAGGCCGACGACGGCGACGATCGCAAGCACCGTGATTGCCGTCGATCCGAACCAGTCGAGGTCCTTGCCCTTGTCCAGCATGACCTGCAGCGCGCCGACCCACAGCACGAGCAGGCCGAGGCCGACGCCGTCGATCGGCAACTTGCGCGTCGGCGTTTCGCGCGTCCGGTAGATCATCCACGTGACGCCGACGGCCACCAGCCCGACCGGAATGTTGATGTAGAAGATCCACGGCCACGCGATGTTGTCGGTGATCCAGCCACCGAGCAGCGGTCCGGTCACGGGAGCGACCAGCGTGGTGATCCCCCAGATCGCGAGTGCGCTGCCGGCCTTGGCCTTCGGATAGCTCGACAACAGCAGCGACTGCGACAGCGGAATCATGGGTCCCGCGACTGCGCCCTGCAGCACGCGGAATGCGATCAGCATGCCGAGTGTAGGGGCCAGTGCGCAGAGGAACGATGCGATGACGAACAGCAGCACCGACGCGACGAACAGGCGCACCTGTCCATAGCGCTGCGTGAGCCAGCCGGTCAGCGGCAGCGAAATTGCATTGGCGACGCCGAACGACGTGATGACCCACGT
The DNA here is from genome assembly GCA_963709335.1 of uncultured Pseudomonadota bacterium. Taxonomy (GTDB): domain Bacteria; phylum Pseudomonadota; class Gammaproteobacteria; order Burkholderiales; family Casimicrobiaceae; genus VBCG01. The sequence goes on along the minus strand of CAVPWB010000014.1, from coordinate 103,592 downwards.
GCCCTGGTCCGGCGACACGCCGAGGTCGCCGGCGATCGCCGGCAGCGACACGTTGGCTATCGACGTGTCGAGTACGTTCATGAACGTCGCGAGCGAGAGCGCGACGGTTCCGAGTGCGAGCGTCGCGCCGGTCAGCGGAGCAGGCTGGGCTGACGCGCCCGACGCCGGTGCCGGTGTCGTTACCGGTTCGCCAGACGCGGGCACTGCGCTGCTGGCTTCGCTCATCCGATGTCCCTAGTGCGCCGTCGACTGCGGGCCGGTCGCGACGTGCCGCGTCGGCGCAGCGGTATCGACCGCCGCCCGTTTCGGTGTGCGCGAGCTCGCCATCGCCGTCGTGTCGGATTTCGCGTTGAGCTGGCCGTTGGCGGCGACGATCGAACGGATGCGCTGCGCTGCGGCGGCGTCCACGGAGTCGTAGACGTCCGTCCGATACGCGGTTGCCGGCTTCGTCTGCTGCGGCAGGCGGACGCCGTCACGCTGGTGTGTGTCGATGTCCACCTGCATCGACAGGCCGATCTGCAGCGGATGCTCGGCGAGCTCCTGCGGGTCGAGCGCGATGCGCACCGGCACGCGCTGGACGATCTTGATCCAGTTGCCGGTGGCGTTCTGCGCCGGCAGCAGCGAGAACGCCGAGCCGGTACCGGCACCGAACCCGCTCACCGTACCGTGATAGGCAATCTTGTTGCCGTACAGGTCGGCCTTCAGCGTGACACTCTGGCCCACGCGCATCGTCGCGAGCTGCGGCTCCTTGAAATTGGCGTCGACCCACACCTGGTCGAGCGGGACGATCGCCATCAGTGTCGTGCCGGGCGCCACGCGCTGGCCGAGCTGCACCGAGCGCTTGGCGACGAATCCCGACACCGGCGCGGGCAGTTGGGTACGCGCGACATCGAGATACGCATCGTGCACCTGCGCCGCGGCGGCCAGCACGTCCGGATGGCTTGCGACGGCCGTGCGATCGGTGCGGGCCTCGGTGGCCGCGAGCTCCTGCTGAGCGGCGACCTGCGCCGCGCGTGCGCTCGTCAATGCGTCGCGGGCATGCTGCAGCTCTTCGCCCGATACGGCGCCGGAGGTGGCGAGCCGCTGCGCGCCGATTCAGATCCTCGGTTGCACGCGCGACCTCTGCGTTGCGCACGTCGACCGATGCTTTCAGTTGGGCGGTCGTCGCGAACAGTCCCCGGACTTCGCGGACCGTCTTCGCCAGCTTGGCGTCGGCCTGCTCGAGCGCGATCTTCGCGTCGGCCGGGTCGAGCTCGACGAGCGTGTCACCCGCCTTGACGAACTGCGTATCGTCGGCGGCGATCTTGACGACGGTCCCCGCGATCTGCGGCGTGATCTGCACAATGTTGCCGCTGACATACGCGTCATCGGTTGACTGGTCGTAACGCAGCACGAGCGCCCAGTAGGCGCCGTATGCCGCGCCGATAAGCACGAACAGGCCCGCCGCAATCGACAGCCAGCGCTTGCGCGCATTGTCGGTGGCCGGCGTGGTCACGTTGTCCTTGTTCTTGCTACTCATAGTGTTTCCTTGTTGGCATTCATCGGTGTTGATTGCGTGCACGCCGGCATCAGTCGTGCAGCGGGGTCGACCGCCTCGAACGCGCATGTCGCGACCGTGAGGTCGTCGGGCGCGTCGGCTGTTCGCTGCAGCATCCAGACTTCGCCGTTGAGCATGAGCAGTAGCGCGAGGAGCACGAGCGCGACCATCGTGGCGCGCCCACCGCGTGCGGACGGCGAAGGCGCGACGCGGCGCGATGGGCACCGGACGGACGAGCAGCGGAGCATCGTGGTCGTGGTCATGGCGAAACCTCGCCGAGTGTCAACGGCGGCTCGTACCCGCCGCCGAGGGCGCGCACGAGGTTGATCGACAGCTCGAGCTCGCGCGCGCGAAGATCGGCGTCGAGACTCTGCTGGTCGAGCAGCGGCTGCTCGGCGGACAGGACCTGCAGGTAGTTGCCGAGCCCTTCGCGATAGCGCAGCAGCGCGAGTTCGTAGGCCTCGCGCGTCGTCGCGAGCGCCTGCTGCTGTTGCGCGCGTTGTGCGGCGACGCTGCGGAACGACGCGAGCTGATCGACGACGTCGCGCATCGCGTCGGCGAGCGTCTGGTTGTATTGCTCGACGGCGACGTCGTAGTCGGCGTCCTTGCCGGCGAGATTTGCGCGGAGTCGGCCAGCGTCGAAGATTGGCAACGTGATCGCCGGGCCCACACCGGCCATCCCGCTCGCCGCTGCGAGCAGGTTCGCGGCGCCGAGCGTCTGCAGGCCGGCGAACGCAACGAGGTTGACGTTCGGATAGAACTGCGCCTTCGCCGCCGCGATGTCGCGGCTTGCCGCTTCGATGCGCCAGCGTTGCGCGATCACGTCGGGCCGGCGACCGATGAGCTCAGCGGGCAGCGTCGAGGGCAGCGCCACCGACGCGAGCGCAGTGCCCGTGGGCCGCTCGATCGCGAGGCCGCGGTCGGGCCCCGCGCCGAGCAATGCGGCGATCTGGTTCCGCGCAAGCACCATCCGCTCGTCGAGCGCCACGAGCACCTCGCGCGTCGCGGGAACCGCCGACTCCGCCTGCTTCAATTCGAGGCGCGAATCCAGACCGGCGGCGTTGCGGTCGCGCGTCAGTTCATAGATCCGCTGGCGCTCGGCAAGCGTGGCCACGGCGACGTCGTGCAGGAGGTAGGCACGCTGCAGTTGAACGTACGCCTGCGCAATGCTCGTCGACAGTGCGAGCCGTGCCGCGTAGGCGTCGACCTCCGCCGCGCGAGCGGCACCGAGCGCAGCCTCGTACGCTGCGCGGTTCTTGCCCCAAAAGTCGATCTCCCACGATAGCGTCGCCTGAAGCTGGTTGACCGTGCGCGTGCTCCCGCCGAGAGGTGGTGGCGTCAGGCCGTTGTTCGGGAAGCGCTCGCGGGTGCTGGAAGCACTCCCGTCGATGCGCGGCGACAGCGCGGTCGCGACTTCGTCGGCTGCGGCGAGCGCCTTGCGCGCACGCGCTGCCGCGATATTCAACGTCGGGCTGCCGCGCACCGCTTCGTCGATCAGCGCGTCGAGCTGCGCGTCGTTGAGCGCCTTCCACCAGTCGCGGGCGGGCCAGGCCGCGGCCGCAACGTGCGCGTCGCGCAACGACTGTTGCGCGGCAAGCGCGTTCGCATCGCGCGTCGACGAATGCGGGGCGAGCCCATCCATGCTCGCGCATCCGGCGATCAGGGCGAGGGCGGGAACGGCGACGACTGCAAGCGTTATCCGTGTTGACATATTCGACAGACCTTTTCGCAAGCCAGGTGTTTCAGGTTCAGTCGTGAAGTTGCTCAAGCCATTGATGCCTAGGCAACTATTGGTTCAAAAAAAATCAGCGGTTTTCGAGCAAGCGATTCAGAAGCTTCTCCAGCACGATGACTTCGTCCTTGCTGAAGCCGCGCAGGAACCGCGCCTGGACCGTTTCCTTCGCAACGAGCAGTTGCGGGTAAAGCGCCTTGCCCGCCGCCGTCATTTCGAGCGTCATAGCCCGGCGATCGTCGGGGCGCGGCACGCGCCGGACGAGCCCCTTCTGCTCCAGCCGATCGATCATCCGCGTCATCGCGCCCGGGTCGTACGAAATGTTCTTGCAGAGCTGCGATGCCGAATCGGCCTCGCGGTTGGCCACCGACGCGAGCACGATCAACTGCGGCGCCGTGATGTCGAACTGCGCAAGCTCGCGGTCCATCGCGTCGATCATCTCGACGCGGACGCGGTTGATCATCCGCATGATCCCGTGCTTCGAACGGGCGGCGAGTTCGTCCGGGGTCGTGGCTTCGGCGATTCGGGGCGGTGTCATGACGACAATATAGATGCCTAGGCAACAATTGTCAAGGCTGTTATGAAACCGGCCGCACGCCCGCCCGCCGGCGGACCGCCGCGGCATCCGTCCGCGGTCATTAATTGACCTCAGGCGATCCGGTCGCGACGAGTCCAATCAGCACGCGCGCCGGGTTTGGTGTTGCCTGCAGCAACGCCGCATCGGCGTTCGCATTGACAACCGTTGGCGATGCGCGCAGATTTCGCGTTTGGTCCACTGCGAAAGGAGGTGATCCATGAAGAGAATCTTGATCGGGACGGCGCTGGCCCTGTTCGGTCTCGCTCCAACGATCGGCTCGGCATGCGAATACAACGACGCGACGTCGGCGTCGGCGGGCGCTCCGGCACAGCTTGCGATGGCGTCACCTCCTGCGGCGAGCAAGGCTCCCGCGCCGGTCGTGACGAAGGCTCCCCTCTTCAAGCAGGCGGCCAAGGTTGGCGACAAGACAGCGTCGCCGCCGCAGGACGCGAAGGTTGCACGGGTCGCCTCGACCAACTAGATCGTCCCGAAATAGACTGAAGGCCCGCCGCGCGCGGGCCTTTTTTTCGCGATGCTGCCGGCGTGGTCCGCCAGGGTTCACCCCTGATGCGAGTAGGTCGCCATCGTGACGTCGCGGCTGAGGATTATTCGAACATGACGACGAAACTGGAAGGGCCGCTGCGCCGTGAAGTCGACGTCGACGGCGCTGCGTACACGCTGACGATCACGCCGCAGGGGCTCGCCCTTGTGCCAAAGGGACGCCGGAAGGGACACGAGCTGTCGTGGACGGCGCTCGTCAGCGGCGACGCCGCGCTGGCGACGGCGCTGAACGCATCGTTGCGCGTGCGACCGGCCGAGCCGCCCGGCGAGAAGTCCAAACCCGTCCCGCCGCGCGTAAAGCGCTGACGCCAAGCGACAGCGGGCTGACGGCCACCCCCGGTTCTTCGCAGAAAGTGCCGCCGGGCGGCAGTTCGGGAGAGAGCAGACCGAAAAAAACGCGCTTATTCGAGGGAAGAGGCGTGCCGGAGCCGTCCGTAACCGCAGCGCACGGTCCTTGCTACGGCTTTTGCCATCGCCCGCGATGCCTCGAGGAGGCAGCGACACCGTGGTTCGCGCGGGCGGCAGGCAGGCGTCCTGTGGAAGCGCGCGCCACTTCGAGAAGGAAGGCAATGGATCTTCGTATGTACTGGATCGTGCGCAACGGCGCGTTCGCCGCGGCGCTCTACTTCGCCATGGTCGAGCACGTCGGCTGGCTCATGTACGCGATCGGCGCGTTCGCATGGTGGCAACTCGCGTCGTCGGCCTGGGCGATGGCGGATCCAGCCACGCCGCCGGCACCGGCAGAGACAGCCGCGCCATTCGCCAGCAGGACGGTTTTCGACGCCGCGGTGCTCGTGTCGCTGTTCGCCGCGCACTGGCACTGGACGGCGTTCGCGTATGCGATGTCGTGCGGCTGCTCGGCGATGATCCAGGCGCGCGCGACCAGCAAGTCCTGACCGCTAGACCACTTCAACTCCGCTTGCGCGCGACGAGCAACACGTTCTTGCCCATGATGCGCTTGAAGGCGCGATCGAGCCCTCGGCTTACCGGAAACACGTAGCGATCGTAGGCGCGCAACGCGCCGCGATCGATGCTGCCGGTGTCCGGACCCGCGAACCGGTAGACAAGCGTCGCGAGGAACCCCAGCGAATCGACATACTCCGCCGCGATCACGTCGAACCCGGCGGCAGCGACCTTGTCGCGAAGATCGCGGCGCGTGTAGCGGCGCAGATGCCCGACACGCAGGTCCATGCTGGTGAAGAGCACCGGAAACGCCGGGACATAAACCAAGAGCGTGCCGTGCGCGCGCAACGTGCGTCCGATGTCGCGCAGTACGCCGATGTCGTCGTCGATATGCTCGAGCACGTTGAGGGTGTAGACGTAGTCGACGCTTTGGTCACCGATGTCGGCAAGGGCTCGATGAACCGGCAATCCGTGGGCTGCCAGCGCGCTGCGCTGCGCATCGTCGAGTTCGACGCACTCCACCGCGTAGCCATCGCGTCGCATCGGTAGCGCGAACGTGCCGACGCCGGCGCCGAAATCGAGTACGCGCTCGCCCTGGCGTGCGTGCGCCTGGACGAGTTCGATCAGCATCCGGTTGTAGTTGACCGCCTCCCTCATTACTTCGAGGTTCTCGGATCCCGTGTAGCCTGCGTCGCTCATGAGCCGGACCGCTTTGCGCCGAAGACCCATAGTGCCGAGCCCGCGTAGTTGACGAGCGCGCCCAGTACGGCGCCGATCGCGAGCGGAACGACAGGGGTGGCCGCGAGGCGCGGGATCATCTCGACCAGTGCGACGAAGACGCCGAGATTGCACAGCGCGCCTGCGACCTGCGTGAGGATATATCGGCCGTACTCGGCCACGAGCGACGTGCGGCGACCGCCGTCGAATACGAACAGGCGATTGAGCAGCCAGGTCGCCAGCACGGCGGAACCGAACGACAGCGCACGCGCCGCGTAGACGGACGACGTCAGCTCGCGCAACGCGAGTGTCAGTACGCCGGCGTCGATGACGAAGCCGACACCTCCGACGACGACGAACTTCGCGAACCGGCCGAACGGCATCGTGGCGGATCGGTAGCGCTAGGCGACCGTGACGCGCCGATGGCTGGAAAAGAACCGCAACATCTGCGCGGATGCGTCCGGGCCGGCGGGATCGGTGTAGGACCCGGCGGCATCGCCGCCAAACCACGCGTGGCCTGCGTCGTGAACGACCCACTGCTCAGCGACGACGGTGCCGTCGGCACCGGTGTAGATCGTCTGCGTGAACGCGCGACCGCTCGGCGTCGATCCACGGACGATGGTGGCGAACGGGGCGGGCGTTGCTCCGCCGTCACCGGGTTTGGCACCGATGCTCTGGGCGAGAACGGCGGCGCCGTTGCACGGATCGACCGTCGTGTCGCGATCGCCGTGGAAGACGATCACCGGTACGACCGCCGGCGTGGCCGGCGTGTCGCGCGCGACAGTTCCCTGCCGCATTGCCGCGAGCGCGGACGGAAGGTCGTGCGCCGCTTGATGGGGCAGGCCCGAGTGCACGCCGATCGCCGCGAAGATGTCGGGATACGCGTGCCCCAGAACCGCGGCCATCGCGCCACCCGCCGACAGTCCCGCAACGTACACGCGGTGCTCGTCGAGACGATGCGTTGCGACGAGATGCGATGTCAGTGCCGCGAGCAATGCCGCTTCGCCGCGACCGCGCTGCTGATCGCCGCTGCGAAACCAGTTCCAGCACTTGCCCGGGTTGTTCTTAGCTGATTGCGCGGGATAGGCAACGACGTAGCCGGCTTGCTGGGCCAGCGCATTCATCCGCGTGCCGCGCGCGAAGTCGTCGGGTGACTGCGTGCACCCGTGCAGCATGACCACCAGCGGCGGCACCGCATCTGCATCCAACCCGGTGGGGACGAAGAGCTTGTAGGAGAGCGTGCCTGCTTCGCAGCTGAAGCGATGGGCAGTGAAACCGGCTTCGCGTGCGGCCTTGGCGCCGCCGCCCGGATCCCGTGCGTCGATCGCGACGGCGTCCGCGGGGTCGTCGACCACCTCGTACGCCGCGACGATGCAGTCGTCGCGTCCGTCGTTCGCCGCGACCGGCGTTTCCCGGGCGAGTCCGCGCGTGATCGCGCGTGTGGCGGCCTGCAGGTCGCCGGTCTGCATCAGTTGCATCGCTTCCTGCATCGTGCGGTTCATGTTGCGCATTGTCGTTGCCTTTTCAGTTGATGCGTCCTGTCAGCGCAGCCTTGACGGCGGCGCTTGCATGCAGCGCACCCAGCACGGAGATCGATTCGATCGTCTGCGCGGCGAGTGCCGGCGTCACGTCGTCGTCGATGCGCACGAGGCCGAGCACCTGGATGCGAAGCCTCGTACCTGCCTTCCTGACCGCTTCGAGGTCGCGCTTCGAGAAGTGCTGCAGTCCCAGCACCAGGGTGCGTCGCGCCACCGTCTGGCGCAGCGCCTCGCCGTGCGTGGCGAGCTGGTTGCGAATCGCGGTGCGGATGAGGTCGGTACGGTTCGAGTAGAAGCCTTCCTGGACCAGCAGGTCGATCTGTCCCAGGTCGATCGCGCCGAGATTGATCGTGATCTTCTCGGTGTCGGGATAGCGCGGCCGCGGGTCCATCGCAGCGGCCTTGGCGGGCGAGCGTTTGCCATCCATCAGCCATCCTAGCACCATCCATGTGGATGGTCAATGGATGGCCGCAGAGCGGCGATCGAAACAGCTTGTGCGAGAACGCGGTTTGCTCGAGCGCCCGCGGTGCCGGACCGGTTGTCTATGATGGCGACGCCCGGCGTTACAGGCGGGTCGCGTTCATATGCCGGGGTAGTCGCGCGATCGCCTTGCGCAATTGCGTTGCAACCGTTCGACCTTACGTCGAGGAGCCGTCGATGGACCGCAATCAACAGTCGCCTGCAGAATTCGTCGATGCGATCGCCCGTACGCTGTACACGGCGGTGCTGTCGGATGTCCTCGACGAGCTCGGGTATCGGCGCCAGGCATTTCCGCCGTCGATCCGTCCGCTCGACGACGAACTCGTGCTCGTCGGCTTTGCGCGAACGGGCATCTATCGCGAGGTCTGCCAGGCGCTGCCCGGCGACAATCCCTACGAGCTGGAGATCAAGCTGATCGACTCCCTAGGCCCTCGTGACGTCGTCGTGCTCGGCTGCGGGGGCTCGCAGCGCATCGCGCCGTGGGGCGAGTTGTTGACGACGGCGTCGCGCGTGCGCGGCGCCACCGGGTGCGTGACCGATGGGTTCGTCAGGGACATCAAGGCGATTCGCAAGGCGGGCTTTCCCGTCTACCACGGCGGCATCGCGCCGCTCGATTCCAAAGGTCGCGGCAAGGTCGCGGAGATCGACGTCCCGATCATGTGCGCGGGCGTCGAGGTCGCCCCGGGCGATCTGGTCGTCGGTGACGCTGATGGGGTCATCGTCGTTCCGCGCACGATCGAATCCGTCGCACTCGAGCGCGCGCTGAAGAAGGTCGATGGCGAGGACAGGACGCGCGAAGCGCTGCTGCGCGGCGTGGCGCTTCGTGATGTCTTCGCCGAATATAATGTGCTGTGATATTGATCGCCCGTGCGTCTAAATTCCATTCATTGGAGATTGTCGATGAGCATCGCACTTCGGTTCACGCCTCGCAGTGTCGTCGCGTCGCTGATCGCCGCAATGGCATTCGTCGGCGGAACTGCAACCGCCGCTTCGATCGCCGACGAGTGGGCGTCAGTGCAGGTGCCGCCACCGCCGGCGTTGAAAGCCGTCACGCTCGATCGCAAGACAACGGCACTGCTGCTGCTCGACTTCAACAAGCAGACGTGCAACGCCGAACGGCGCCCGCGGTGCATCGCGTCGATTCCGAAAGTCGCCAAGCTGCTCGCCGCCGCGCGCGCAGCCGGCGTTCCGGTGCTGTACAGCCTCGGCGGTGGAGGTGCTGCGGCGGACATCGCGAAGGAACTCACGCCAACGAAGGACGAGCCGGTCGTGTCGTCGGGTGTCGACAAGTTCGTGGGCACCGAGCTCGAGTCGTTGTTGAAGCAGAAAGGAATCAAGACGGTCGTCATCGCCGGCGTCGCCGCGCACGGTGCCGTGCTGTACACCGCCAGCGGGGCGGCGATGCGCGAAATGCAGGTGATCGTCCCGCTCGACGGCATTTCCGCCGACATCCCATACGCCGAGCAGTACACGGCCTGGCATCTCGTCAACGCGCCGCGCATCGGCACCTTGGTGACGCTGACGACGATCGACGACGTCAAGTTCTGATGAAGCGCGTCGCTTCGTCGCAAAGCGCGGTCGCGTGCACGCGAAGCCGATGACGGTCAGGACCGGCGGGTGCCTGTGCGGCGCCGTGCGCTACGAGGCGATAGGTGCGCTGCGCGAGGTCGTCGTCTGCCACTGCAGGATGTGCCGCAAGGCGCACGGCCACATCGGCGCCTACACGGCGTCGGCGAGGGACGCGCTGCGGCTCGTCGAGGCGCGCGGACTCAAGTGGTATCGATCGTCCGCGCAGGCGCGCCGCGGCTTCTGCAGCGAGTGTGGCGCGACGCTGTTCTGGGATGGCGACGGTCGCGACACGATGTCGATCGCCGCGGGAACGCTCGATGAGCCAACCGGCCTTGCAACGGCGCTGCAGATTCACGTCGCAAGCGCGGGCGATTACTACCCCGTGGACGCGTCGACGCCGATTCGCCCCGAGTGAGCGGCCAGAAGCGCAGTCGCGCATCGCGGTCGGCTAGCGGAGGGCGGCATGTGGCTCTCGCGCCAGCGTCGTCCCATGACGTCGCACACGCGGCACGCGCGGTGCGCGACGGTCGCCAGGCACCTTACGTCGTCGGCTTCTACCTGGTGCCCGAGTTCCCGCTGATGGCGTTTGCCGCGGCGATCGAGCCGCTGCGTTCCGCCAATCGACTGCGCGGCGACCAGTTGTACGAGTGGCGGCTCTACTCGCGCGACGGCGGGCCGGTCAGGGCCAGCAACGGCGTCGACATCGCCGTGCATGCGGCCGCCGACGAAGATACGGCGGCGCTCGATCTGTTGCTCGCCTGCGCCGGGACCCGCGATGCGGGGAAGGGCGATGCGGCAGTCGCCAAATGGCTGCGCGCGCTGGCAAGACGCGGCACGGCGATCGGCGGCATCAGTCTCGGTGCCTACGTGATTGCGAATGCAGGGTTGCTCGACGGCCGCCGGTGCGCGCTGCACTGGGAAAGCCTCGCCGCATTCGCCGAACAGTTTCCGCGTATCCGCACCACGGCGGATATCTTCGTCGTCGACGGCAATCGACGCACGTGTTCGGGCGGCACTGCTGCGCTCGACATGATGCTGCATCTGATCACCGAACGGGAGGGTCGCGCGCTGGCGAGCGACGTGTCCGAGCAGTTCATCCACCCGCGCATCAGGAGCACGCAGGATCCGCAGCGGATGGCCGTGCAGAGTCGCCTCGGCGTTGCCAACGCGCGGCTCATCGCGGCGATCGGCATCATGGAGTCCGGCCATGACGAACCGCGACCCGTGCAGGAGATTGCCGCCGAGGTCGGCTTGTCACCGCGACAACTCGAGCGCCTGTTTGCCCGGTACCTGCGTGCGAGTCCGAGCCACTACTATCTGAAGTTGCGCCTCGACCGTGCGCGATCGATGCTGCTGCAGACTACAAAGCCGGTTCTCGATGTCGCCGTCGCTTGCGGGTTTGCGTCGGCATCGCACTTCAGCCGCTGCTATCGAAGCGAATTCGGTCATCGGCCGCGCGACGAGCGGGTGACGGCGGTCGCGACATCGCCGCCACGCAGCCGGGGCCGCTGACACCGACCGACCGACTTCTCCGCATGCTGCACGGGCCTGCGGCAGCGAATACGTGATGCAGCGGTTGGGCACTATTTCGCCGCGCGCCGAACTCGGACGCCGCCATCGGGTCAGTTCCTCCAGTGCCTGTCCCCGTCGCCCTCCCGCAGAGTTCGTCCCGGAAATGAGAGTCCGCCTTCGTCGCGCGTGGCTTGCGAGGTTCCTCTTCGTGCCTTTCATCGGCGGGTTGTTCGCTTCAAGTGCCATCGCCGCCGCCGTCGTTGCTCCGAACGTGATCGTCACCAACGAGGCGGCGGGGGTGCAGGTAGAGGGGTCGTTCGCGCGCATCGAAGCGGCGCAGTCGCGCAGTGCGACGGTGCTGCAAAGTGTCGGAGGCGGTGCGCATCGGGTGCGGTTCGTGGCCGACCCGGGGGTGCGCGGCTACTACCGGGTGCTGCTGTGGTGGCCACAGGTAGCGGGCGCGGCGGAGGTGGTGGTACACGGGCTGCAGGGAGCGCAGCGGGTGCCGGTGGCGCCGGGCCTGCGCAGCGGCCAGTGGCTGCCGGTCGGGGTGTTCGCGCTGCCGGCCAGCGGGGTTGCGATCGACGTCGCGGCCGCCGCGGGCGCGCCGCTGGTGGTCGATGCGCTGCGCCTGCAATACGTCGGTGCGACACCGCCACCCCCGGCGTTCGACGTCGATGCCCTGCCGGTGGCGATCGCCGGTACGCCGTACACGGCCACGCTGTCGCTGGTCGACGGCACGCCCCCGCTGGTGTTCAACGTCGACCCGGCGAACCTGCCGGCAGGCCTCGACTTGGATGCCGTCACCGGTACGCTGGCCGGCGTGCCGCAGACGCCGGGTCACTACCGGTTCGACGTCGAAGTGTTCGATCACAACGGCGCGCGCGTGCAGCAGGCGTTCGAGTTGCACGTGGTGGCGGCATCAAAGGGCAGCAGCGCCGCTGACCCGCCGCTGAAGGACGCGCTGAAGCTTGCCGCACCGCTTGCGAAGGACGGGGTGGCGGCCGGCACCCCGCCCAATTTGAGCGGGCTCGTCACGCTGCTCGCCGCCCTGCCGGAAGGCGAGTGGACGCAGGCGAGCCTCAACACCTATGCCAGCGTGTGGGCGCCGGCCGAGTTGCGCCCGATGGACGGATGGGGCATCCCGGCACCCGATCGGATCATCCTGGCGTGGAGCGGCTTCACCTGGGATCCCAATCGCGGCGACCTGCTGCTCTACGGCGGCGGCCATGCCAACTATCCCGGCAACGACGTCTATCGGTGGCGCGGGTCGACGCGGCAATGGGAACGCGCATCGCTGCCGAGCCAGATCAAGCAGGATGATCTGGGCAACTTCCAGGCGATCGACGGCTGGGATAACGCCCCCGGCTCGGCCCACACCTACGACACCAATTCGTTCTTTCCGCACCTCGACCGGATGGTGGTGTTCGGCGGGGCAGCCTACCAAAGCGGCACCGCGTTCGCGCGCGAAGTGACGCCGACGACCAGTCGAACCACCGGGCCGTTCTTCTTCGATCCGTCACGGGCCGATCCGAACAAGGTCGGCGGCACGACCGGCTCGCACGTGCAGCGCGTGGCGCCGCATCCGGAGATCATCGGCGGGCAGATGTGGGCCAATCGTGATATCTACGTCAACGTACCTGTCAATGCGGGCCCCGTTGTCTACGTCAACGGTTGCGCCGCCTATGCCGACGAGAACGGCAAGGACGTCGCCTATCTGGGGGCCACCAGCGGTGGCAGCACACAGCTCAACTTGTACAAGTACACCGCCAGCGTGCTCGGCAATCCATCGCTTGACACGTTCGAATTGGCGGGCGTGTTCTGGAACGGAACCGGCGGCGCTACGGTGTGTGGCGTCGACCCGCTGCGCAAACTGTTCGTGCGCACCGGCAACGCCGCCGCCCCGTTCGTCTACTGGGACCTGAGCACGCCGGGGTCGGGCAACCACGACGTGCGGGTGACGCCAACCGATCCGAGCGGCGAGTTCCCGACGCTGCTGGCCAGCGGCAACGTGACGCTGCCCAATTGCGGCTTCGACTTCGATGCTCGGCGCAACCGCTTCGCGCTGTGGTGCGGCGATGGGCGGGTGTGGATGCTGACGCCGCCGGCCACCGCGTCACCGCTGGGCTGGACGATCCAGAAGCAACGTGCCCCCACGCGCGCAATACCCAACGGCGACGTCGGCACCGGCATCTTCGGCAAGTGGAAGTACATCCCCAACCTCGACGCGTTCATCGGCCTGCAGGATTACACCCTCGGCAACATCTGGATCTACAAGCCGGTCGGCTGGACCAATCCGCAGCAGCCGCTGGCGCTGGCGGCCCCGACCAGCGTCAACGCGTCCGACGGCACCTCGACGGCGAACGTGGCGGTGACCTGGAAGGCGGTGAGCGGGGCGACGAGCTATAGCGTCTATCGGTCGACCACGGCCGGGAGCCAAGGAACGCTGCTCGGCAGCACGGCGAGCCTGAGCTTGCTCGACAGCAGTGCCACGGCGGGGGTGACGTACTTCTACGGCGTCACCGCCAGCGGCGGCGGCAGCACCAGCGCGTTGTCGGCGCAGGACAGCGGCTTTCGCGCCGGGGCGCTGAGCTCCAACCTCAACGTGGCGCTGGCCGTCAACGGTGGGGTGGCCACGGCGTCGTCGACCATCGGTCCGGGCTTTCCGCCTGGCGCCACCATCGACAACCAGCGCAGCGGGGCCGGCTGGGGGGCCGGCGGCGGCTGGAACGACGCTACCTTCGGCCAGTTCCCCGACTGGCTGCAGGTCACCTTCAGCAGCCTGCGCAGCATCGACCGCGTCGTCGTCTACTCGGTGCAGGACAACTACGTTACCCCCGTTGAACCCTCCGACACCATGACGTTCACGAAATACGGCGTGACGACGTTCACGGTAAAGGGGCGCAGTGGTTCGAGTTGGACAGTGCTCGGCACCATCACCGGCAATAATCGGGTGAAGCGAACGGTGACGTTCCCGGCATTCCCCACCGACGCGATACGGATCGAAGTGGGCAATGGGCTCGCCGGTTACTCGCGGCTCGTGGAAGTCGAGGCTTGGGCAGCCAGTGCGCCGAGCCTGCCCGCAACGTTGCCTGCAACGACGAGCGATATTTCGAGCACGTCCAATCCGGCATTGGCGGGTACGCAGGTCAAGCTGACGGCTACGGTGCGCGGCACACGCCCGACGGGCAGCGTGAAGTTCAGCGACGGCGCTGTCGCGATCGGCGGCTGCACGGCAGTGGCGTTGACGGGAGGCGGCAATGCGCCGGTTGCCGCATGCAACACGAGCACGCTCGCTATCGGCACGCACGCGATCGTGGCGAGCTATGGCGGCGACGCAGCGAACGCGCCTTCGAGCGCAGGCTTGTCGCAGGTCATCGGGGGCCCCGGCACCAGCACCAATGTTGCGCTGGCGAGCGTCGGCGCGGTGGCGACAGCGTCGAGCCAGTTCAGCGTCGCGTATCCGGTGAGCGCAGTCAACAACGGCGATCGGAAGGGTACGGGCTGGGGCGCGGGCGGCGGCTGGAACGATGCGTCCGCCAATGTGTATCCCGACAACGTGCAGGTCGTGTTCAACGGCCTCAAGTCGATCAACCGGGTCGTCGTGTACACGCTGCAGGACAACTACACGAACCCACTGGAGCCGACCGACACGACCACGTTCACGCGCTACGGCGCCACGGCCTTCACCGTCGAAGGCCGCAGCGGTTCCACGTGGAAGCCGCTCGGAACGGTCACGGGGAACAATCAGGTGAAGCGAAGCGTGACGTTTCCGGCGTTCGCCGCGGATGCGGTCCGCATCAACGTCACCAATGCGCTCGGCGGCTATTCACGTCTGGTCGAAGTGGAGGCGTGGGGTACGGCCGCACCCTGACGGCGATTGCGCGGTAGCGACACGGGCATCGGCGCGTCCGTTACGTCGACGTGACATCGCGTGCCGCACCGCGGTCGCGGCCGTACCCCCATGCCGTAACGCGGTGACGCCCAGTTTCCCGAACGGTACTTGACGGCAACAGCGCGCCGGGCGATAAAGCGCGGCAGTCGCAGCCTCCGTCTGGGCAGCGCGGCGTGATTCGCCTGCCTTTTCGTGTTGAGCAGTCATTGTCCGCTGACCGTGGGGCGTCTGCACTTGAGACACACCGGCCTCGCACACCTGCTGCGGTTGCTGACCCCGCTGTTCCTGCTTGTCGTCAATCCGGCAGCGCTCGGTGCCGATTCGCTCAGAGGCCCCAACATCGTGCTCACCAGCGACGCGCCTGGCGTGCGTGTCGAGGGCGCATTCGAGCGGATCCGCGCACGCCAGTCGCGCAGCGCGGCGGTGCTGCAGGCAGTGGGCGGCGGCATACATCGCGTGCTTTTCAATGCCGCCCCGGGTGTATCCGGCTACTACCGGGTGTTGCTGTGGTGGCCACAGGTCCGAGGTGCGGCCGACGTCGTTGTCGATGGTCTGAATGGTCGCGCGGCGACCCGCGTCGACCCCGGCCTCCGCAGTGGCCAATGGGTGGCGGCCGGCGTGTTCGCGCTACCTGCCGACCATGCGCAGATCGAAGTGTCGGCGCCAGCAGGCATGAGGCTCTTCGTGGACGCGCTGCGCCTTCAGTACGTCGGCGACGCGCCGCCCCCACCTTGTTTCGGCGTCACGGCGATGCCGGTGGCGATCGCCGGCGTGCAGTACGCAGCGGTGCTGGAGATCGTCGATGGCACACCGCCGTTGGCTTTTCCGGTGAGTGCGGTGAACAACGGCGAGCGCAAGGGTGCGGTGTGGGGTTCGGGCGGTGGCTGGAACGACGCGACGGCGAACGCGTATCCGGACGACGTGCAGATCGACTTCAACGGTTCGAAGACGATCGACCGGGTGGTGGTGTACACGCTGCAGGACAACTATTCGAGTCCGGTCGAGCCGACGGACACGCTGACGTTCAGCGCCTATGGCGTGACGGCATTCACGGTGGAAGGCTGGAACGGCTCGGGCTGGACGGTGCTGGGCAGCGTCAGCAACAACAACCTGGTGAAGCGGACGGTGACGTTCGCGCCCTACAGCACCAACGCGATCCGAATCCGAGTGACGCAGGGACTCGCCCAATTTTCGCGTCTGGTTGAAGTGGAGGCGTGGAGCGTCCCTGAACCTTGACGCGTTACGGTCGTGCTGGACTGCGGCCAGCACGCCGCTTCGCTCCAGCGTTAGAGCTTGTCGGCGTAGTCCTTCTGCACCTTCCTGATCCGCTCGTGCGAGCCGAGGAATGCGTGCTTCGACATGTCGGGCGAATACTTGCTCGCCGGCGGCCGCTTGCCAACCGCTTCTGCCAGCGCGCGGATGTGATGCGGGCCCGCGCCGCAGCACACGCCGAGATACCGGATGTCGAGTTCGGCTGCTTGCCGTCCGAACTCGGCGATCTCGAACCGGTTGCATGTGAACGGATCGAGCGCGACGGGGAATGGGCGCGCGCCCTCGTCGAAATGCCAGTGCGTATCGCGTAGCGACTGGAACGACGGCTGGTCCTCGCTCGTGCGAAACGGCACCGGCAGCGCGGCCAGGTGCGTCTGCACCTTGGCGCGAATCTCGCGCAGCAGCGGCATCATCGTGGCCGGGCCGCGAATGCAGTTGAGCCCTACGACGTCGGCGCCGGCGTCGGCAAGCCGCTTGCAAGCGTCGGCAACGCTCCAGTCCTCGCGCGTGACGTCGGCCTTGTGCATCGCGAGCGTGATGACCGCAACCTGCTTCGCTTGCTTGACGACGTCGAGCGCGATCAGCGCCTCCTGCGCGTAGCTGAACGTCTCGCCGATGACGAAGTCCACGCCGGCGTCGACCGCCCAGCCGACCTGCTCCTCGAACATCGCCCGCACCGCCTTGTGCGATGCCGCGTCGGCCGGGTCGTAGATGTTGGTGTTGCAGATGTCGCCGGCGAACAGCGCGCCGGTTTCCTGCGCAACCGCCTTCGCGAGATCGAGTGCTCGCCGGTTGATCGGCTCGAGGTCCTGCTCGCGGCCGATGACGCGGAGCTTCTCGCGATGCGCGTAATACGTGAGCGCCTCGACGACGTCCGATCCCGCGTGAACGAAGTCGCGGTGGAGTTGCGTGACCGCCTCCGGATGCTCGAGCACGACCTCCGGCACGAACGCGCCGGCCTGCAAATAGCCGCGGCGCTCGAGCTCGAAGACATAGCCTTCGGCGCAGATGACGGGGCCCGCGTCGAGGCGTTGCAGCAACGAGGCGCGCGAAGCGGTGGGCGTGGGCATGGCGGACGATCTCCTGGATGTGAACCGCGTCGCGGTGACTATCGCATCTCGGCACGAAAGCGACGCGTCGCGAACCGACGCGATCTGTCACGGGCGCGACATTGTCGTCCACCTCTCCGATGGGGTGCGCCAGTCGTCGTCGCGGTCATTGGCTGTCCGACCTGAGCCATCGCATGTCGCATCTGGACCATTTGCCGGCGGCTGGGGCGATTATGCTTCCGCCAGGCATGCGGCTTCGGACGCAACGCAACCACGGGACGGCATGGAAACGCTCCGCTTCATTCTCGCCAATCTGCCGGCCATCGGTCAGCGGACGGTCGAGCACGTGTCGATCGTCGGCGTGGCCGTCAGCCTCGCGATTCTCACCGGCGTTCCCATCGGCATCGCGATCACGCAGAACAAGCGCGCCGCCGACATCGTCCTGTACATCGCGGCGATGATCATGACGATCCCCTCGATCGCCCTCTTCGGCGTGATGATCCCCGTGCTGTCGCTGATCGGGCAGGGGATCGGCTACGTGCCAGCGGTGATCGCCGTACTGCTGTATTCGCAGTTGCCGATCATCCGCAACACGTACACGGCCATCAGCAACATCGACCCGGCTTTGCGCGAGGCGGCGCGCGGCATGGGCATGTCGTCGCTCGAGCGGCTGCGGCAGGTCGAGATTCCGCTTGCGGTGCCGGTGATCATGGCGGGTGTGCGCATCGCCGTCGTCATCAACATCGGCATCACGGCGATCGCGACGTACATTGGCGCCGGTGGTCTTGGCGCTTTCATCAGCCGCGGCATCTCGCAGACCGATTCGCGCCAGCTCATCACCGGAGCCATCGCCGTGAGCCTGCTCGCGATCGTCGCCGATTATTTGCTGCTCTGGCTCCAGCACCGGCTGACACCCGTCGGCATCCGCACGCAACGGCCGTGGACGCGTCGCCGCGGCTTGGTCAGGACGGCACCCGCATGATCAAGCTCGAGAACCTGACGAAGGCGTTCGAAACGCCGTCCGGGACGGTCATCGCCGCCGATCGCATCAACATGGACGTCGCCGACGGCGAGATCTGCGTGCTGCTCGGACCGTCCGGCTGCGGCAAGACGACGACGCTGAAGATGATCAATCGCCTCGTCGAGCCGACGTCGGGAAAGATCTACATCGACGGCAAGGACACCGACCAGTACGATCCGGTCGAGTTGCGGCGAACGATCGGCTACGTGATCCAGCAGATCGGCCTCTTCCCGAACATGACGGTCGAGGACAACGTCTGCGTCGTGCCGAAGCTGCTCGGCTGGGACATGGCGCGCGCGCGCAAGCGGGCAAGCGAGCTCCTTTCGACAATCAACCTCGACCCGGCGATCTTCCTCAAGCGCTATCCGAAGGAACTGTCGGGCGGCCAGCAGCAGCGTGTGGGCGTCGCGCGCGCGCTCGCCGCCGATCCGCCCGTGCTGCTGATGGACGAGCCGTTTGGTGCGATCGATCCGATCAACCGTGAGGTGATCCAGGACGAATTCCTGAAGATGCACAGGCGGTTGAAGAAAACCGTGATGTTCGTCAGCCATGACATCGACGAGGCCGTGAAGATGGCGGACAAGATCGCGATCTTCCGTGCGGGCAAGCTCGAGCAGTTCGACAGCCCCGATAACATCCTCGCGCATCCGGCGTCGACGTTCATTGCCGATTTCGTCGGCACCGACCGCACGCTGAAGCGACTGCGGCTGGTCAAGGTGGCCGACGCGATGCAGCCGCAAAGTCCGCGCGTATCGGGCGACGAGCCGGTCGAGCAGGCGGTGGCGCTGATGAATGCGCACGGCCACGAGTTCATCGTCGTCGTCGACTCGGACGACCGGCCGCACGGCTACGTGGACCTCGAGGCGTTGCGAGACCGCGCCGGACCGGTCGGCGAGCATCGGGCGCCGCTGCCGGCAACGATTCGCGTCGAGGACGACCTGCGCGCCGCGGTATCGATGATGTTCATGCACGACGTCCGCTGGCTTGCCTGCGTCGACCGCAACGGCGCGTTTGCCGGCTTCATCACGCAGCCGGGTATCACGCGAATGCTCGGCGAAACTTATCGTGCGACAGGCAGCACGCCGCATTGATGGCCATTCGCTCGGTGATGGCGGGGCGGTGGATGGCGGCGATTGCGCTCGCCGTCGCGTTCGCGCTCGGCGTCGTCGCACAGCGCGGCGGACTGATCGATCAGATCGGAAAGTACCGCAGCGACATCCTGTTCCTGATGCGGCAGCACATGCAGCTCGTCGCAATTTCCGGCGGCCTGGCGATCGTCGTCGGCGTGCCGCTCGGGATGTGGCTCAGCCGGCCGCGGATGCGCCGCGCTTCCGAGACGATCATGCAGGCGCTGAACCTCGGCAGCACGATCCCGACGCTCGCCGTACTCGCGCTGGCGATGAGCCTGCTCGGTATTGGCGTCGTGCCAGCGATCTTCGGATTGTGGGCCGCGTCGCTGCTGCCGATCGTTCGCAACACGTACGCGGGAATGCTCGGCGTGCCCGCTCACTATGTCGAAGCGGCCACCGGCATGGGGATGCGCCCGCTGCAGATCCTCGGCGGGGTCGAGCTGCCGAATGCTCTGTTCGTCATGTTCGCCGGCATCCGGACGGCACTTGCCGTCAACGTCGGCACGGCGCCGCTCGCGTTCCTGATCGGCGGCGGTGGTCTTGGCGAGCTGATCTTCACCGGCATCGATTTGAACGAGCCCGGCATGATGCTGGCCGGCGCGATCCCGACGGCGCTGCTCGCGGTGCTCGTCGACTTCGCCGTCGGCGTGCTCGCATTCTGGGTCGTTCCGCGGGGTGTGAATCCGCTGCGGTAGGCGTACGCTTCTTTTCGACCGGGCGACAGGACCGGGATGCTGTGCAAAACGTGCCACTCACTGGAGGCTGCATATGAACAAGACTCGGATCCTCGCGTTCGCTGCGGGGGCGCTGCTCGTGAATCTCGCGATGGCGCAGAACATCGTCGTCGGTGGGAAGAACTTCACCGAGCAGCAGATCATGTCGCAGATGACCGCGCAGCTGCTTCAGGCGAAGGGATTCAAGCCCGACGTGAAGGCCGGCATGGGCAGCGCAGTGGTGCGGCAGGCGCAGGAGAATGGGCAGATCGACGTGTACTGGGAATACACGGGCACGTCGTTGATCACGTACAACAAGATCAACGACCGGCTGTCGCCCGCCGACACGTACGCGAAGGTCAAGGAGCTCGATGCCGCGAAGGGACTGGTGTGGCTCAACCCATCCAAGGCGAACAACACGTACTCGCTGGCGATGAACGCCGACGACGCGAAGAAGCAGGGCATCGTCAGCATCAGCGACCTCGCCGCCAAGGTGAAGGGCGGCGCGAAGCTCACGTTCGCGAGCAACGCCGAGTTCTACGCGCGTCCTGACGGGCTGAAGCCGCTCGAGGAGAAGTACGGCTTCGAGTTCCCGCGCGAGAGCGTGAAGCGGATGGACACCGGGCTCGTCTATCAGGCGTTGAAAGAGCGGCAGGTCGACGTCGGTCTGGTGTTCGCAACGGACGGTCGCGTGCCGGCGTTCAACTTCGTCATCCTGAAGGACGACAAGGGCTATTTCCCGAACTATGCGCTGACGCCGGTCGTGCGCAAGCAGGTGCTCGATGCGAATCCGAAGCTCGCCGAATACCTGAACGCGCTGTCGGCGAAGCTCGACGATGCGACGATGGCGCGACTCAACGCCAGCGTCGACGTCGACAAGAAGACCGTCGAGGACGTCGCAAAGACGTTCCTGAAGGAGCAGGGCTTGGTCTGACGAGGCGACGCCGCCGCGGGCTGGCCGGCGCTCGCCGACCCGCGGTGCAGCCTGCGCGCATGCGGCACACCATGGACTCGATCGACGTCGGCGCGGCCCAGATCGCCACCAAGCCCGGTGACGTCGTCGCGAACCTGCGCAAGCACGTCGACGTCATCGATGCCGCGCGTGCCGCGGGTGTTGGCACGCTGGTGTTTCCCGAGCTGTCGCTGACCGGGCACGGCGCCGGTTCCGATGCACTGCGCCTTGCACTTCGCCGCGACGACCCGCTCATCGCTGAAATCGCCGGCGCGTCAGGTCCGATGTGCACGGTGTTCGGGCTGATCGAGGAGAGTGCTGCGGCGCAGTTCTTCAACACGGCGATCGCCGTGCGCGACGGTGCGATCGTTGCCGTGCACCGCAAGATCAACCTCGCGACCTACGGCCGGCTCGACGACGGCAAACACTTCGGCGCCGGCGTGCACGTCGGGACGTTCGACGTCGCCGCGGGTTGGCATGCGAGCGTGCTGATCTGCGCCGACCTGTGGAACCCCCCGCTCGTGCACCTGGCCGCGCTGCAGGGCGCAACACTGCTGCTCGCGCCCGTAAGCTCGGCGATCGAGGCGGTGGACGCCGGCTTCGACAATCCGGCCGGCTGGGACGTCAATCTGCGGTTTCACGCGCTCACGTACGGGCTGCCGATCGCGATGGCCAATCGCGTCGGCTGTGAAGACGACCTGACGTTCTGGGGCGGCTCGCGGATCGTCGACGCGGACGGCCGCACGCTCGCGGAGGCAGAACGCGGTACCGAAGCGCTGGTGCGCGCACGCGTCGCGTACGGCGACATCCGCCGCGCGCGGTACAGGCTGCCGACCATTCGCGACGCCAACGTGCCGCTGCTGCAGCGCGAGCTCGCACGCATCGCGGACGCGCGCGCCGCCGCGCCAGTCTGAGGCGGCGCTCCGAACGACGACATGCGCGACTTCATTCTCGACGACGCCGACCGCGCGTTTCGCACCGAGATCCGCGATTTTCTCGCGCGCGAGCTCGCGCCGCGCGCAGCGGATATCGAGGACCGCGACGACTGGAACGCCGTCAAGGATGTCGTCTCGGCGCTCGGCGGCGCCGGTTATCTGCGGCTGATGTTCGCCGACCTGTACAAGGGCTCGCTCGCCCGACCGGGCCTCACGCACGCGACGATACTGTCCGAGGAAGCGAGCGCGATCAACTACGCGTTCGAGACGACGATCGCCACGGCGCTGTCGTGTGCGTATCCGCTGCACCGGCACGCGAGCGCCGCGGTGCGCGAGCGTTTTCTGACGGGGATCGTCGACGGCCGCATCGTCGGTGCGATCTGCGTGACCGAGCCGGACGCAGGTTCGGATACGTCGCGCCTCGCCACACGCATCGAGTTGGATGCAGCGCGCGGCGAGTGGGTCATCAACGGCCGTAAGCGCTACATCTCCAACGCCGGCGTTGCCGACGCGTACATCGCCTACGGCGTCACGGACGCGCTCGCAAGCTCCAGCGCCGGCTTGAGCGCCGTCGTGGTTCCGGGCGGCACCGCAGGGCTGTCTTTCCCGCGCCGGTATACGTTCATGGGCCGCCGCGGCTGCGTCGTCGGCGAAGTGGCGTTCGACGATTGCCGCGTGCCCGCCGACCACATGCTCGGCTTGCCCGGCGGGGGCATGCGCGTGATGCGCGAGATGTTCAACTTCGAGCGGATCATCCTCGGTGGGTCGGGGCTCGGCGTTGCGCGAAGCGCATTCGACATCGCGAAAGCCCATGCGCAGCGTCGCGACGCGTTCGGCGCGAAGCTCGGCACCAAGGAGCTGATCTGGAGCGACATCGCAGAAATGAGCTGGCGGATCGACGCCGCCGAGCTGCTGACGTATCGTGCGGCGAAGCTCTACGATGCCGGCACCTCGGCACGCGACCTGATGAAGCCGGCGGCGATGGCAAAGCTCGTCGCGACGGAGACGGCGACGTTCTGCGCCGACCGAACCGTGCAGATTCTCGGTGGCGACGGACTCACGAAGGAATTCGGGCGCGCCGAGCAGATCTATCGCGACGCACGCGCCCTGCCGATCGTCGGCGGGACGTCGGAGATCGCCCGCTACCTGATCGCAACGGCGGACCTGCCGGCGATCAAGCCGGGTCTTTGAGCGCGCACCTTGCCGCACCGCAACCCGTCGACAGGCTGAACTCATGGACATCGCATCGATCTTCGTCCAGGCCGCGGAACGCTATCCCGACCACACGGCGCTGATCTTCGAGAATCGACGCTGGACGTATCGAGAGTGGCACGCGCGCGTGCGTCGGTTCGCGCAAGGGCTTGCCGATCTCGGCGTGCGGCCGAGCGACCGCGTGGCGTTCTACGTGACGACGTCTGAAAATTCGGTGACGACTTACTTCGCGTGCCAGTTACTGTCCGCGGTCGCCGTGCCCCTCAACTTCCGCCTCGCCGCCGGCGAAGCGGCCGTCGTGCTGCAGGATTCGGGTGCGCGCGTACTGATCTACGGCCGCTACCTGACGCCGAATGTGCTCGAGATCCAGAAGCGCGTGCGCAGCGTGCACGACTTCGTCTCGTGCGCGTACGACCCGGTAAACGTGCCGGCGGGACATCATCATTTCGACACGATCGCCGACGAAACGGTCGACGGGAACGTGCCGCGGCCGGTGCCGTCGTCGAGCCAGCTGTCGGCGCTCGTCTACACGTCGGGCACGACGGGTCGTCCCAAGGGCGTGATGCACAACCATATCAACGACGTCGCCATCGCGATGAACTGCGTGATGGAGTACGGGTTGCGCCACACGGACGTCGCCCTGCACATCGCGCCGCTGTACCACGTCGGCGGCATGCAGGCGTTCTTCATACCGCACATGATGGTCGGTGGCACGAACGTCGTGCTCGGCCATTACACGGCGGTGAAAACGCTCGAGACGATCCAGGCGGAGCGGGTGACGACGCTGTTTGCCGTGCCCACGCAGATCCAGGAAATGCTGCATCACCCGCAGTTCGGCGACTATGACGTATCGAGCCTGCGGATGATCACGACGGGCGGCGCGGCGATCGCGGCGGCGACGATGGAGCGCGTCATCGGCGATTTCTGCCCCAACATCTTCAATGGCTACGGGATGACCGAGGCAAGCCTGGCGCTGCTGCTGCATCCGGAGCAGGCGATGTCGCACCTGGGCTCGTGCGGCAAGCCGACGCTGATCACCACCTGCCGGGTGATCAAGCATCGCGCGGAGGACGACGCCGTCCCCGAGGAGCTTGCCGAAACGGACGAGATCGGCCAGCTGATCGTTCGCGGGCCGCAGGTGATGTGGGGATACTGGAACAATCCGGTCGAGACGGCGCACAAGCTTCGCGACGGCTGGCTCTACACCGGCGATCTCGTCAGCCGTGACGTCGAAGGCTTCTTCTATTTTCGCGGACGGGTCGACGACATGATCGTCTCCGGCGGCGAGAATATCTATCCGCGCGAAGTCGAGGAAGTCCTGTACCGGTGCCCGGGCGTGCAGGAGGCGGCTGTTGTCGGATTGTCCGATGCGCGCTGGGGCAGTGTCGTGGTCGCGTTCATCGTCCGCGACGCGCCGGGGCTTACCGCCGACGCGATCGACGCGTTCTGCCGCGCGAGTGCCGATCTCGCATCGTACAAGCGGCCGCGCCGGATCGTGTTCGTCGACAGCCTGCCGACCAACCCGAGCGGCAAGGTGCTGAAGCGCGAGCTGGTCGCGGAATACGGCCCGGCGACGGCGCATCCGGAGCCTGCGGATCCATGAGCGTGCGAGGATGACGATGCGTCCGACAACGGGGCCGGCGAGTGCTCCGGCAGCAAACCATGTCGTCGGATTCATCCGCGCGCTCGCATTCGAGGCGCTCCCGCTCGACGTCGTGACGCAGGCGCAGCGCTGCCTGCTCGACCTGATCGGTGTCGCGGCGGGCGGCTCCCGCGCGCCGGCGGCAACCGTCATCAACAGTTACGTCGTATCGCAGATGGCGAGTCGCGACTTTGGTGCGCGCCTGCTGCTGGACGGGCGGCGTGCAAGCGTGGCGGGCGCCGCGCTTGCCGGCGCGGCAACGATCGATGCGCTCGACGGGCACGACGGTCACGTGCTGACGAAGGGTCACGCGGGGGTCGCCGTTCTGCCGGCCTTGCTCGCCGCGATCGACAGCGGTGTCGCGTGCGACGGCCGCGAGTTCGTCACCTGTCTCGTACTCGGTTACGAGATCGGAACGCGCGCCGGCATCGCGCTTCATCGAAGCGTCCCCGACTACCACTGCTCCGGCGCGTGGAATGCGCTCGCGTGCGCCGCCATTTGCGGTCGCCTGCTGGAGCTCGACGATGCGCAGATGCACGAAGCGCTCGGTATCGCAGAGTATTCGGGTCCACGCGGCCAGATCCTGCGCGTCTGTGCCCATCCGTCGATGCTGAAGGACGGCTCGAGCTTCGGCGCGCACGCCGGCATCACGGCGGCGCTCCTTGCGCGCAACGGAATCACGGGCGCGCCCGCGGTTACCGTCACGGACGACGGCGTACGCGACATATGGAACGACCTCGGTACGCGTTGGCGGATCCGCGAGCAGTATTTCAAGGCCTACCCGGTCTGCCGCTGGGCGCAGCCGGCGATCGAGGCGGCGCTCTCGCTGAAACGCACGCATGGGTTCGATGCAGCGGACGTCGTGCGCGTGCGCATCGAATCGTTTCGCGAGGCGATCGATCTCGGATCGCAGTGTCCGGCGCCGGTCACCACCGACGATGCCCAGTACAGCCTGCCTTATGGCGTCGCGGCGGCGCTCGTCTTCGATCGCGTCGGTGCCGCCGAGGTCGAGGCCGGGGCCGTCGCCGATCCGCGCGTCGCGCCTCTGCTGGCGGCGATCGAGCTCGCGGAGGATGCGGAATTCTCCGCGCGCTTTCCCGCGGAGCGCTGGGCGCGCCTGCGCATCACCCTCGCGGACGGGCGCACGCTGGTGTCGGAACCTGCGCGTGCACGCGGGAATCCGGAAAACCCGCTGTCCGACGCCGAACTGCTGGACAAGTATCGTGCGCTTGCGACACCCGTTCTCGGGCCTGAGCGCACCGCGCGCATCGAGGCGATCGTCGGTTCCCTCGTGACCGACGCCGCAGCGCTGCCGCGGCTGCGCGACGCGCTGCTCGAGTCGCCTGATGTCGACAGGTGATACGCCGAAACGCAACGCCAACCTGAATCGAGGAATTGCACATGCCTACTGTTCCCAACGCTGCGCACTACGTCGTCATCGGCGCGGGCGTCCACGGCCTTTCGACCTCCATGCATCTCGCGCAGCGCTTGCGGGCGGCCGGCAAGACTGTCGGAGCAGGGGGAACGCGCATCGTCGTCCTCGACAAGACGGGCGTGGGGGCGGGCGCGTCCGGCATCGCGTGCGGCGTCGTTCGCAACAATTACTACCAGCCGGCGATGCGCGAGCTGATGGCGCATTCGGTCTCCGTCTGGGAACGCGATCCGCTCGCCTACAGCTATCACGGCGTCGGCTACATGCAGATCAGTCCCGAAGTGATGCACGCGCAGGTGGGTTCGATCTACGAGCAGCAGCGAGCGATCGGCTACGAATCCGTCTTCATCGAAGGCGCGCGCGAGTCGCTCGACTACATGAAGACGCTGTTCAGCGACTGGCAGGCGCAGAACATCACGTCGGTGCTGCACGAGAAGCGCGGCGGCTACGCGAACAACATGGCGGCGATGCAGGGTCTCGCGAAGAAGGCAACGGCGCTCGGCGTGGAGATCATCGGCGACGTGGAGGTCAAGGGCTTTCGCAGCGGCAACGGCAGCACGGCGATCACCGCGGTCCAGACCAGTGCCGGCTCGATCGCCTGCGAGGAGGTGGTCGTCGGTGTCGGACCGTGGGTCAACGCGATCTGGAACATGCTCGAGCTGCCGAAATCGATCCGCGTCAAGGGCCGGGACGGAAGGATGCACGACGACGTGCGCATGTGGCACTACATGGCGCTGCAGGAAGGCACGCTCGGCGTCGATCCGGACTTCCAGAAGACGAATGACGGACGGATGCCGCCGGTGATCCATGTGGACACCGACGCGCCGTTGCATTCCGACCGCGACGGCAAGCTCATCACCGACCGATTGTGGGGTCTTTACTACAAGCCGGATTTCCATTTCAACGGCGTGCAGGGCGGCGCGATGCCCGCCGTCGTCGAGCCCGATGCCGACGACGTTCGCGTCGATCCCTATGGACCTAAATCGCCGGAGTTCGTCGTCACCGACAATTTTGCCGACATGTGGACATCGGCGCTGGCGTTCTGCCAGAAGCGTTTCGAGGGACAGCACGGTGTGTACCGGCAGGAGCCGTCGGGGGGCATCGGCTGCTTCACGCCCGACAGCTTTCCGGTGTTCGACCGTTTTCGCGACAACGTCTACGTGATCGCGGATTCCAACCACGGTTTCAAGATGATCGGCGTCGGCGAACTCGTCGCGAACGAACTCGTCGGCGACAAGTCCGAGTTGCTGACCCCGTTTCGGTTTTCGCGCTACGCCGAAGGGAAGCTGCACCCGGTGTCGAACAGCCCGTTTCCGTGGAGCTGACGGGGCAGGCACCGGTGCAGGGGGCCGAGCTCGACGTCTTCCTGCGAGCGCACGCCATCGACGCCCAACGCGTCGAGCACCCGCCGGTGATGACGGTCGAGGAATCGGAGCGACTCGTGCCGCCGCTGCCGGGCGCCAAGACCAAGAACCTGTTCCTCCGCGACAAGAAGGGCGCGCGGCATTTTCTGGTAACAGTGCCGCACGATCTCGTCGTCGACCTCGATGCGCTGGGTACGACGATCGGTGCCGGGCGACTGGGCTTCGCGTCGGCGGAGCGGCTGCAGCGCCATCTCGGGGTAGCACCGGGATCGGTGAGCTTGCTCGCACTTGTCCACGACCGCGAGCACGCCGTCGAGTTCGTCATCGACCGGCGGCTGTGGAACGCCGACGCCGTGCACGCGCATCCGCTGGTGAACACCGCGACGCTCGTCGTTGCGCACGAGGCGCTGGAACGCTTTCTCGCCGCCACCGGGCATACGCCGCGCATTGCAGAGATCGCGGGTCGATGACGCGCGAGGAGCCTGTGCATCGTCACGGTCGACGGGGTGCAGTGGCGCCGGTTATGCTGCGCGTCCGATATCGTCGTCGGAGACTGCCATGAAGCTCGAAGGCTCGTGTCATTGCGGCGCCGTCCATTTCACCGTCGAGTCGCACACGCCCTATCCATTCCTGCGTTGCTATTGCTCGATCTGCCGCAAGACAGCCGGTGGCGGCGGCTACGCGATCAACATCATGGGCGACGCGCGCACACTCAAGGTGCGAGGGCGAGCCAACGTCGCCATCTATCACGCACGCATCGATCAGCCTGGCAGCAAACGAAGGACGCGCTCGCCAGGCCAGCGCCATTTCTGCGGCAAATGCGCGAGCGCGCTGTGGATTGCCGATCCGCACTGGCCGGAATGGGTCTACCCGTTCGCATCGGCGATCGACACGCCGCTGCCGAAGCCTGCGGAAGACGTCGAGATGATGCTGAAGTTCGCAGCGCCTTGGGCCGACGTGCCGGCGGGCCGCCGCCACGTGCATTTCGATGAGTATCCGGTCGAATCGATCGCCGATTGGCACAGCAAGCGCAGGCTCACCGTAGACTGAGCGTTTGCGGCCGATCGGTATGCCGAGAATCCACCGTGAATTCCATCGTTCCGACCGCATTGGCTGGCTGCGTGCCGCCGTGCTCGGCGCTAACGACGGCATCGTGTCGACGGCGAGTCTCGTGCTGGGTGTTGCGGCTGCGGGCGGATCGCGCGCTGCGGTGCTCGTCGCCGGCGTGGCGGGGCTCGTCGCCGGTGCGATGTCGATGGCTGCCGGCGAGTACGTGTCGGTGCGCTCGCAAGCCGATACCGAAGCGGCGGACCTCGCCCGCGAACGGCGCGAGCTCGCCGCGGACGTCGGCGCCGAGCGACGCGAGCTGGCGGCGATCTACGTGCAACGCGGTCTCGACCCGGCGCTGGCGCAGGAAGTCGCCGTGCAACTGATGGCGCATGACGCGATGGGTGCGCATGCACGCGACGAGCTCGGCATTTCGGACACGTTCACCGCGCGCCCGGTGCAGGCCGCCATTGCATCGGCCGCGAGCTTCACTGCGGGTGCCGCGCTGCCGCTGCTGGTCGCGGCGGTGACGCCGGCCTCGGCGCTGATCGTCGTCGTGGCGGCGAGCTCGCTCGCGTTCCTGGCGACACTCGGCGCGCTGGCCGCACGGATCGGTGGCGCGAACGTCGTCGCCGGTGCGTCGCGCGTGACGTTCTGGGGTGCGCTCGCGATGCTGCTGACGGCAGGTGTCGGTGCGCTGTTCGGCACGACCGTCAACTGAGCCACGAACGCGAGCAATCGAACGGAGAGCCTGAGCATGGCCGACAATGGAACTGACAGCGAGGATTTCCGCAGACACCTGATCCGCTACGGCGGCGATACGTACGGGTCGATCGTCGAGAAGGCGCAGGGCTGTTACGTCTTCGATGCAGACGGCCGGAAGATTCTCGACTTCACGTCCGGTCAGATGTGCGCGACGGTCGGCCACAATCACCCGAACATCGTCGCCGCGATCCGCAAGAGTTGCGACACGGCGCTGCACCTGTTCTCGGGGATGATTCCGCGCAGTGTCGTGCAGCTCGCGACGGCCATTGCGAAGCTCGTGCCCAGGCCGCTGTCGAAGGCGCTGTTCGTCAACACGGGGAGCGAGAGCAACGAAGCGGCGATCAAGATGGCGAAGCTCTACACGGGCGGCTTCGAGGTCGTTGGCCTCGGCGGCTCGTGGCACGGCGTGACGGGCAACGCCGGCTCCGTGTCGTTTGCAAGCGATCGCAAAGGCTACGGTCCGGGCATGCCCGGTACGTTCGTGCTGCCGGAGCCCAATGCGTACCGCTGCCCGATCCGCCACTGCCGCGATCGATGCGACCGGACATGCATGAATGTCGGGTTCGAGCTCTACGACATGCAATCGACGGGGGCGCGCGCCGCGGTCATCGCCGAGCCGGTGATCAGCGCCGGCGGGGTGATCGTTCCGCCCGAGGGGTACTTCGACGCGCTCCAGGCCGAGACGCGCAAGCGCGGCATGCTGCTGATCTTCGACGAGGCGCAAACGGCGTTCGGTCGCCTGGGCCACTGGTTCGCCGCATCGCATCTGCACGTGACGCCCGACCTCTTGACGGTGTCGAAGACGCTCGGCGGCGGAATTCCGCTCGCCGGCGTCATCACCAGCGATGCGATCGAGGAGACGTGCCACGCGCGCGGCTTTGCGTTCTACACGTCGCACGTATCCGATCCCCTGCCGGCGACGGTCGGTCTCGCCGTGCTCGACACGATCGTGGAGGAAGACCTGCTGCAGCGAAGCCGCGAGCTGGGCGACTATCTCGCCGCGAGCTTGCGGACGCTGCAACAGCGTCACGAGGAGATCGGGGACGTGCGCGGCATGGGGCTGCTGCGCGGCATCGAGCTCGTCAAGGATCGCGAGACGCGCGAGCCCTATCACGAGCTTGGCGCACTGACCACCCAGCGATGTCTCGAGCTCGGCCTCAGCATGAACATTCGCCGGCGTCCCGAGCGCGGCTCGGTGTGGCGCATCGCGCCGCCGCTGACGGTCACGCGGGAAGACATCGATCTCGCGATGACGATCTTCGACCAGGCGCTTACCGAGATGAAGGCGGTGGTCGCCCGGCGGCCGGGGACGTCGGGCACCAGCACGCGCAAGCCTCGCGCCGTCGCCGCGCCTGCGCCGCGCGGGCAGTCGTCTACCCTGTAACACTTGGTTGACCGCGGCGAAGCTTCGGGCACAATGCGCCGGCCAGCAATGCGCCGCGCGTACCGCGTCGGCGTCGATTCTCAACGTAGAAGGAGGAACACCATGCGCAGCAAGTGGCTTCGAATCGTCGCATCGGCCGTCGCACTCGGCCTCATCGGCGTGGGCGTCGCGAAGGCCGACGTGCTCGACGACATCAAGAAGAAGGGCACGCTCACCGTCGGGACCAAGGCCGACTACCGGCCATTCGGCTACCTCGATCCGTCGGGCAAGATCATCGGCTTCGAGCCCGACCTCGCCGCGGACGTCGCGAAGCGCCTCGGCGTCAAGCTCGAGCTCGT
Organism: uncultured Pseudomonadota bacterium; assembly: GCA_963709335.1. Lineage (GTDB taxonomy): Bacteria > Pseudomonadota > Gammaproteobacteria > Burkholderiales > Casimicrobiaceae > VBCG01. The sequence continues at coordinate 72,315 of CAVPWB010000014.1, read as the reverse complement.
GCCGGTCGTCGCGTCGAATCGCATCCAGTTCCTGCAGCAGGGCAAGATCGACCTCATGATCGCGACGATGAGCGACACGCCCGAGCGGCGCAAGACCGTCGACATCATCGATCCCGACTACTACGCGTCGGGCACCAACATCCTCGCGAAGAAATCCGAAGGCCTGAAGAGCTGGGACCAGCTCAAGGGCAAGAAGGTCTGCCTGATCCAGGGGTCTTTCTACAACAAGGAGCTGCAGGAGAAATACGGGATCGAAGGCGTTGCGTTTCCCGGCACGGCCGAGGCGTACGCGGCGCTGCGTAACGGCAACTGCGTCGCGTTCGCGTACGACGACACGGCGATTGTCGGCGAGATGCTGAAGCCCGAGTGGAGCGACTATGAAATGCCGCTCGAGTCGATCCTGCCGCAACCGTGGGGGCTCGCTGTAAAGACCGGCGAGAAGGCCTTCGGCGATTTCATGGCCAAGACCGTCACCGACTGGCACAAGACTGGTTTCATCCAGCAGCTCGAAAAGAAATACAGCATCAAACCGACGAAGTTCGCGATGGACATGATGTCGAAGTACAAGTAACGAACCGCAGTCCCGGCCTGGCGGTCGCACCTGTCGTCCGCCGTGCCGGGGTTTCGCGCAGCCGACGGAGTACGGCCAAATGCAGTTCGTCTGGGAGTGGTTCCGGTGGCTGCACGACACCACCGGCATCAATCTCACGATCTTCTACGACGCGTTCGATCGCGGCCGCTTCGCGAGCGGCTTCTGGATGACCGTGAAGCTGTCGGTCACGTGCATCGTGCTGAGCGTGCTGATCGGCATCGCCGGTGCCTGGGTGCAGCGGTCGCGCATGCGCGTCGCGCGCACGCTGATCCATTGGTACATCCAGGCGTTTCGCAATACGCCGCCGCTCGTGCAGCTCTACTTCTTCTATTTCGGCCTCGGCAGCCTGCTGAAGAGCCCGGCGGGCGCGCCGCTCGTCACCAACGTCGCGTGGGCTGTCATTTCGCTGTCGTTCTTTGCGGGCGCGTTCAACGTCGAGATCTTCCGCTCCGGCGTCGAGGCCGTGCCGCGCACCACGGTCGAGGCTGCCGAATCGCTCGGATTCAGCAGGCTGCAGACATACCTGCGCATCGTATTTCCGCTGGCATTTCGCATCAGCCTGCCAGCGCTCAACAACAATCTCGTGAACCTCGTGAAGACGACGACGCTCGCCTACGCGATCGCCGTGCCGGAAATGCTCTACGTGTCGAGCCAGATCTGGTCCGACGAGCTCAACGTGCCGGTGATGATGAATGTGCTGCTGGTTTGCTACTTCGCGCTCGTCGGCGTGCTCGTCTACGCGATGCACCGGTGGGAGCGGGCGATCCGCGTTCCCGGGTTCGGCGTATGACGGCGCGGGTGCCCGCCGATCGCCTTCCCGCAGACGCGGCGGGCGCGCCGATGGCCGTTCTGCTGCCGCAGGCCACCGACTTCATGCGCGAAGCGCTGCGCGCGAGGCGCGCGGGAATGCCGGCGTGGCGACTCGAATCGCGGCACGGCGTAGCACTGCTCGGCGTGTTCCTGTTCGGCTGCGGTTGGGCGCAGGCGCAGGCCGGCGTCGATCATCCGTCGATCGCCGCGACGATCTGGAAGTGGACGCCGCTGCTCGCACGCGGGTTCGCGTTCAATCTTGCGATCAGCTTTCTCGCGATGGCGCTCGGCACGATCGCCGGGTTCTTCCTGGGCTTCGCGCAGATTTCGCTGCTGCCGCCGGTCAAGCGTGGTGCGTGGCTTACGACGCACTTTTTCCGCAACGCGCCGTGGCTCGTGCTCCTGTTCTACTGCATGTTCCTGCTGCCGTTCCAGGTCACGGTATTCGGTGTGACGATCCCGATTCCCGACTGGTCGAAGGCCACGCTGGGCCTTGCGTTGCCGGTCATGGCGAACGTGTCGGAGATCGTGCGCGGCGCGATGCAGTCGATCCCGACGGCTCAATGGGAATCCGCCGCGTCTTTGGCGTTCAATCGGCGGCAGACCCTGTGGATGATCATCGTTCCGCAATGCATCAAGCGGATGCTGCCCCCGTGGATGAACCTCTACGCGATCCTGACGATGGCGACGGTGCTCGCGTCGATCGTCGGCGTCAACGAAATGATGACGCAGACGCAGCGCGCGCTGTCCGCCGAGGCCCGGCCGGGCTTGCTGCTGGCGTTCTACAGTTATGTGCTGATCTGGTTCTTCGTCTACTGCTACCCGATCGCACGGTGGACGGTCCGGCTCGAAGCGCGCTACGCCGTCAACCAATGACTGCCCGCCGCGACGGGACGCCCGGGCCGATCGTCGAGATCGTCGACGTACATCAGTCGTTCGGCAGCGTCGACGTGCTCAAGGGTGTATCGATGCGCGTCGCGAAAGGCGGCGTCGCATGCATCATCGGCCCCTCCGGCTCGGGCAAGTCGACGCTCCTGCGCTGCATCAACGGACTCGTGCCGATCAGGAGCGGCAGCATCCGCGTGGCGACGTTCGACGTGCACCGGCTGCATACGGATGCCGAGAAGATCGCATTGCGCAAGGAAGTGTCGATGGTGTTCCAGCAATACAACCTGTTTCCGCACAAGACCGCGCTCGAAAACGTGATGATGGCGCCGATCCACGTGCTGAAAGAGGATCCCGCGGAAGTGCGCGCGCGCGCGCTCGCCCTGCTCGCGAAGGTGCGCCTCGCCGAGAAGCGTGACGCGTATCCCGGCGAGCTTTCCGGTGGCCAGCAGCAGCGCGTCGCGATCGCGCGCTCGCTCGCGATGCGGCCGGAGGTGATGCTGTTCGACGAGGTGACGGCGGCGCTCGATCCCGAGACGGTCAAGGAAGTGCTCAACACGATCCGCGAGCTTGCCGGCGAGGGCATGACGTGCATCATCGTCACGCACGAAATGCGCTTCGCGCGGGAGATCGCCGACGAGGTTCACTTCACCGACGGCGGAACGATCGTCGAATCGGGGCCTCCGGCGGAGCTCTTCGATCATCCGCGCAAGGAACGCACGCGCGCGTTCCTGTCGCAGATCCTGTAGCGCGAGCCGACGCGTGAAGCGCTATTCGATCTTCTCCCTGCTCGGCAACGCGCTGGCGGGCCGCGACGACTGGCCGCTCGCGTGGCGCAGCCCCGCGCCGAAGAAGCACTACGACGCCGTGATCATCGGCGGCGGTGGCCACGGCCTCGCGACGGCGTACTACCTCGCGCAGGAACACGGCATCCGCAACGTCGCAGTGCTCGAGAAGGGGTGGCTCGGTGGCGGCAACACCGGCCGCAACACGACGATCGTTCGCTCCAACTATCACCTCGATGCGAATGCGCATTTCTACGAGCATTCGCTGAAGCTGTGGGAGGGACTGTCGCAGGCGCTGAACTTCAACGTGATGTACAGCGCGCGCGGCGTGCTCAATCTCGTGCATACGCCGTCCGACATGGATGCGGCGATGCGCCGTGGCAATGCGATGCGGCTCAACGGCATCGACGCGCAGTTCCTGTCGCGCGACGAGATCGCGCGGCGGATCCCCAACCTCGACTGCTCGCCAACGGCGCGTTTTCCGATTCTCGGCGGGCTGCTGCAGCCGCGCGGGGGCACCGTGCGCCACGATGCGGTCGCGTGGGGCTACGCGCGTGCCGCCGACGCGCTCGGCGTCGACATATTGCAGCAATGCGAGGTCACCGGCCTTCGTGTCGAGCGTGGCGCCGTGACCGGCGTGCGGACATCGTTGGGCGACATCGGTTCGCAGAAGATCGGCATCGCGGTCGCGGGGCACTCGAGCGTGATCGCCGCGATGGCCGGCATCAAGCTGCCGATCGAATCACACGTGCTGCAGGCGATGGTGTCCGAGCCCGTCAAGCCCGTGCTCGACACCGTCGTCACGTCCGGTGCCGTGCATTTTTACATCAGTCAGTCCGACAAGGGCGAGCTCGTGATGGGCGGCGATCTCGATTTCTACAACTCGTATGCGCAACGCGGCAATCTGCCGCAAATCGAGGAAGTGGTTGCTGCCTGCACGGCCCTGTTCCCGAGCTTCGGCCGCCTGCGTTTGATGCGGACGTGGGGCGGCATCATGGACATGACGATGGACGGCAGCCCGATCATCGGCAAGCTTCCGGTGAAGGGCTTGTACATGACGGGAGGCTGGTGCTACGGCGGCTTCAAGGCGACACCGGCGTCCGGCTGGACGCACGCATGGACGATCGCGAACGACGCGCCGCATCCGCTGAACGCGCCCTTCACGCTGGAGCGCTTCGGCGAAGGCCGCGTGATCGACGAGAAGGGCGCGGGGCCGTATCCATGGGCGCATTGACCTCTGCGTTCGCACAGCACGGATCCCGGCGCTCGTCGTCGCGCGCGCCGGGATTCGCGCCACCACGCCATTCGCGGAGTCGCCGGTGCTGCTGATCCCGTGCCCGTGGTGCGGACCGCGCAACCAGGTCGAGTTCACGTACGGCGGCGACGCAACGCTGCGCCGTCCGGCGCCCGATGCACCGGAGTCCGCGTGGATCGACTACGTGTACCTGCGCGACAACCCGTGCGGGCCGCACGACGAGCTCTGGTATCACGGGGCGGGATGCCGCAGCTGGTTCAAGGTGCGACGCAATACGCGCACGCACGACATCGTCGCGAGCGCACCCTGCGATCAGCGGTTGAGTGACAGGCCCGTGACTGACGCTGACGCTGGCGGGGGGCGGCCATGACCCAGCGGTGGCGGCTCGCCAACCAGGGTGCGATCGATCGCACGCGCCCGCTCGCATTCGCCTATGACGGCACGCGTTACGAAGGTTATGCCGGCGACACGCTTGCCTCGGCATTGCTCGCCAACGGCATCCATCTGGTCGGGCGAAGCTTCAAGTACCACCGGCCACGCGGCATCTACAGCGCCGGTGTCGAAGAGCCGAATGCGCTCGTACAGCTCGCGCGCGGCGCGCACACCGAGCCCAATGCGCGCGCGACGACCGTCGAGCTGTACGACGGGCTCGTCGCGCAAAGCCAGAACTGCTGGCCGTCGGTACGCTTCGACGTCGGCGCCGTCGCCAATGCGCTGTCGCCGCTGCTGCCGGCGGGCTTCTATTACAAGACGTTCATGTGGCCGCCCACACCGCGCGGCTGGCTGCGCTACGAGCACTACATCCGTCGCGCGGCGGGCATGGGACGCGCCGCCGTCGAACCCGATCCCGACCGCTACGAGCACGAGTATGCACACTGCGACGTGCTCGTCATCGGCGGCGGCATCGCCGGACTGTCCGCTGCCCTGACGGCGGCTCGCGCGGGTGCGCGCGTGATCGTGTGCCAGCAGTCGCCGCAGCTTGCCTCGAGCGTCCTCGACGGCAACGAGGGGTCGGACCAGCAGCCCGTGCGCGACTGGGCCGCACAGGCGTCGGCCAAGCTCGCAGCACAACCGGACGTTACGTTGCTGACGCGAACCACGGCGTACGGGTACTACGACGGCAATCTCGTCGGCGCGATCGAGCGCGTGACCGATCACATGGCCGTACCGCTGCCGCACTTGCCGCGCCAGCGGATGTGGATGATTCGTGCGCAGGCGGTCGTGCTCGCGAGCGGAGCGATCGAGCGCGGCATCGCGTATGCGAACAACGACCTGCCGGGAACGATGCTCGCGGGCGCCGCACACACTTACGTAAGGCGTTACGGCGTGCAGCCCGGATCGCGCGCCGTCGTGTTCGCAAACCACGATCGTGCGTACGCGGCGGCCCTCGCGTTGCACGACGCCGGCGTCGCGATCGCAGGCGTCGTCGATGTGCGCGCGCAGGACAAGGTGACGGGCAGCCATGCGGCGCGCGCGCGCGCCGCCGGATTGCCGGTGCTGCATGGTTGCGTGATCAGGCGTGCCCGCGGTCGACTGCGCGTCACCGGCGTCGACGTCGACGCGCACGGCGGCGGCGCGCCGCGGTCGATCGACTGCGATCTCGTCGCTGTCTCGGGCGGCTACAGTCCCGCCGTGCACCTGTTCTCGCAGGCGCGCGGCACGCTGCGCTACGACGACACCAGCGCGAGCTTCATGCCCGATGCTTCACCGCTGCCGATCTTCCCGGCCGGTAGCGTCCGCGGTTCGAGCGACGCCGCGACGGCGATCGCGGACGGTGGCGACGCTGCGCGCCGTGCGCTCGCACGCGTTGGACGCACGCTACGCCTGAGCTCGATGCTGCCCGATTCGCCGTCGTTGCCGGTCGTCGCTGCCGGCACTGGGCCCCTGCTGGTCGAGCCGCTGTGGGCCGTCTCGTCGGGCGACGACGGCAAGTGCTTCGTCGATCTGCAAGACGACGTGACCGTGCGCGACATCGCGCTGGCGGCGCGCGAGGGTTATCGCGCCGTCGAGCACCTGAAGCGGTACACGACGCTCGGCATGGGCACCGACCAGGGCAAGACCAGCAACGTCATCGGGCTTGCGCTGATGGGGCATACGCTCGGCGTACCCGTTCCGCAGGTCGGCACGACGACGTTCCGGCCACCGTACACGCCGGTCACACTCGGCGCATTTCCCGGACACGGCCGCGGAGCGCAGGTTGCGCCGACACGCCACACGGCGATGCACGAGTGGCACGCCGAGCAGGGCGCTCGCTTTGTCAACGCGGGATTGTGGAAGCGCCCGCATTCGTACCCGCGCCCCGGCGAATCGGAAGACGATGCGGCGAACCGCGAAGCGCGCAATGTGCGGCAGAACGTGGGCATCGTCGACGTGTCGACGCTGGGCAAGATCGAGCTGCAGGGACGCGACGTCGCGGAGTTCCTGAATCGCATCTATGCCAATCGCTTCGACAATCTGCCGGTCGGCCGCTGCCGTTACGGCGTCATGCTGCGCGAAGACGGCTTTGTCCGCGACGACGGTACGACGTCGCGGCTCGATGTCACGCATTACCTGGTGACGACGACGACGGCCAACGCCGTCGCCGTCATGCAGCTCGTCGAACGGCTGTTGCAGGTCGACTGGCCGGACCTCGACGTGTACGCGACGTCCGTGACGGAGAACTGGTCCGCCGCCGCAGTGTCCGGACCGAAGTCGCGCGCACTCGTTGCGGCGCTCGTCGACATCGATGTCTCGAACGACGCATTTCCGTTCCTCGCCGTCGCGTCGTGCAACGTCAGCACGGCGGAAGGCGGCATTCCGGCGCGTCTGTTCCGGATGAGCTACTCGGGCGAGCTTGCCTATGAGATACACGTGCCGTCGCGGCATGGCCGCGCGATGTGGGAGGCGGTCATTGCGGCAGGCGCTGGGTTCGGCCTCATGCCCTACGGCACGGAGGCGATGAATACGCTGCGCATCGAGAAGGGGCATGTCGTCGTCGGCGGCGAGATCGACGGCCGCACGACGGCGGGGGATCTCGGCATGGAGAAACTCGTCAACGCGAACAAATGGTGTCTCGGCAAGCCGCTCCTCGCGCGGCCCGCGTTGAATGCACCGGATCGCTGGCAACTCGTCGGCTTGACGGCGCAGGATGGTGCGCAGATCCCGCGCGGCGGCAAGATCGTCGCCGATCCGAAGCGCGCGTCACCCAATCCGATGCTCGGACACGTGACGTCCTGGTGCTTCAGTCCTCACGTCGATGCGTGGATAGGCCTTGCGCTGGTGGCGGACGGGCGGGCGCGCCACGGCGAAACGCTGTGGGCCGTATCGCCCCTCGCGGGCGTCGACGTGAAGGTGACGATCGGCCCACCGGTATTCGTCGATGCTGCGGGAGAACGATTGCGTGGCTGATCCCGTGCCTTCGAGCGCTCTGGACTCGACGCGCGACGAGCGGACTGGCGTCACGCTTGCCAACGTAGAGCTGACGCTCGCGTGGAACCTGCGCGGTAACGCGACCGACGCGGCATTGGCCGCTGCGGCAACCCGCCTGTTCGGGTTCGCGCTGCCGACGCAACCGAACACCAGCGCTCGCAGCGACGATGCCGCGCTGCTGTGGCTCGGCCCGGCGTCATGGTTGTTCGTCGCCGAGCCCGATCCGTCGGGGCCACCGTTCGACGATGCGCGGCGGTCGCTGAATGCAGTCGGCGGGGCGCTCTTCGACCTGTCGTCGAGCTTCACCGGATGGCGCGTGGCCGGACCAACGGCTTCGCGTGTGCTGAACCGCGGCTGCCCGCTCGACCTCGGCGACGACGCGTTTCCGGCGGGACATTGCGCGCAAAGCACGCTCGGCCATCTGACGGCGCTCGTGCATCGACCCGACGAATCGTCGACGTTCATCGTCATCGTGGCGCGCAGCTTCGCGAAAGACGCGTGGGCCTTGCTGCGCGCGTCCGCGGCGACCGAAGGTTATCCGAGCGATGCGCTGACGACGTCGTAGGCGCGCCGCAGCTTGTCGTCGTAGCGATTCTTCCGGTAGCCGGGCCCGTTGTACGCACGCGCGAACGCCGGCCAGTCCCGCGCAGCGAGCAGATCGCGCAGCGAGTTGCCGCCAAAGCGCGTCCCCTCCAGGAATGCCGAGAACGCCTCGAGGTGGGCGGCCTCGGAGCGATTCATCGCGGCGACGAACGCGTCGACGTCGGCGAACCCCGCGACGACGTGGTTCATGCCCATGATCTGGAACAGTCCCCACGACGCCGCCTGCGGCGCGAGGTCGGCGTCGATGAGCTTCGCGCGATCGAGGCGCGCATATTCGGCAAGGCCGCTGCGGTAGAACGCCGACGTCCATTTCTCGTACAGGATGTCTTCGTTTCCGTGTGCGAGCGATGCCGGATCCTTGCCGGCGTCGCGCAGCAACCGCCAGAACACGTGGCCCTCGAACAGGATCTTCGGACGCAAGCCGAGAAATCCCCCGCCACCGGCCTCGACTTCGTAGACGGCCTTGATCGCCGCGCGCTCAACGCGCAGCGCTGCGGCGGAGCGATCGAGATCGGCCTGCGACAGCCACAGCGCCGAGATGCGAGCGACGAGATCCGGTGACGCTGCGACGAGACGGCTCCAGGTCTTTTCGCCGGCGACGCCATCGACGACGAGCGCGTGCAGCGACTGGAATTGGCGCACGGCGGTGTTCGTCGCCGATCCGAAATCGCCGTCGATCTCCGCGAGCAGTCCCTGGCCCGCGAGCAGCGTCTGCAACAGCGCGATCTGTCGCACGACATCCGGTGTGCGCAGGATGCCGCGCCTTAGCATCAACATGGCGCCTTCCCGTCGAGCCTCGCGTTGCCGGATGTTGGCGATCGGCACGTGGCACTACGCATCATGCGTGGATCCGCGACCGATGCCGATCGACTGCGACCGCGCTTTGGCGCACAATTTTAGTACGGAAGCGAATATTGCGGATGGCCGACAAGCGCCCGATCAGTTCCCCGCGTCGCAAGACCGTCGTGCGCTCGCGTGCCGGCGCTGCAGCCTCACGCAAGTCGCGCGAGGCCGGCGTGAAGGCCGAAGCGCCGACGACCGCGCCCAAACCGCCGTGGATGGCGATTCCCGAGCCGCGAACGCGCGCGCTCAAGGTCTACGCGCTCGATCCGAGCGCCGGCCAGTACGTCGGCAACGTGATGACGGTGCGCATCCGCTGGGAACGCAACCTGCGCCCCGGACCCATCGGCCGGCGCTTCGCCGTAATCGACTACGACGCGGCCAATCGCTGCTATTACCCGCCGGTCGATCTCGACGACCCGCGCTTGCTCGCCGAAGGCGGACTCGACCCTTCCGAATCCGATCCACGTTTTCATCAGCAGATGGTCTATGCCGTCGCGTCTGAAACCGTCGAGAAGTTCGAGTCGGCACTCGGCCGGACCATTCATTGGCGACGCGCCGAACGACCGCCTGGCGACGATACCCAGGGTTCCAGCAGCGCGCACGCGGCCGACGACATCTGGGTACTGAAGCTGTTCCCGCATGCGATGGCGCAGCCGAATGCGTTCTACTGCCGCGAGGCGCACGGCATCCTGTTCGGGTATTTCCGCGCGGCCGAAGGCGGCACCGATCCGGGCCGCAACCTGCCGGGACAGCGGGTCTTCACATGCCTTTCGCACGACATCATCGCCCACGAAGTCACGCATGCGGTCATCGATGGCATCCGCGCGTTTTTCACCGAACCGACCAATCCGGACGTGCTGGCGTTTCACGAGGCATTCGCCGACTTGACGGCGCTGTTCCTGCATTTTTCGCACAAGGAGGCGCTGCGAGACACGATCCGCAGGACGGGCGGGCGCCTCCATGCGTTCGAGCTTGCACCGGAGGCGGCAACGGTCGGGACGTCGGTCGCACGTCCGCGTGCCACGGCGAAGCCTCGACTCACCGACGAGATCCGCGCACGCAATCCGCTGATCGAGCTTGCGCAACAGTTCGGCGAGGCATCGGGAATGGGGCGCGGGTTGCGTGGCGCGCTGGACATACCGCCGGATCCTACGGCGATGCGCACGCGCGTGGACGACGCGCATTTCCGCGGCTCGATCCTCGTCGCCGCCGTGTTCGACGCGTACTTCGCAACCTATCTTCGCGCTGCCGCCCACCTGTTTCGCATCTATCGTGCAGGTGGGGGCAACGCCGACGCGTCGGAACTGCCGGCGCCGCTCGCCGACGCGCTTTGCGATGCGGCATCGAAGGCGGCCGACGAGTTCTTTCAGCTCTGCGCACGCGCGCTCGACTATTGCCCGCCCGTCGACCTGACGTTCGGCGACTACCTGCGCGCGCTCGTCACGGCCAGCACGGATCTGCGACCGGAGCAGCGCGACGTGCGGCAGGCGCTGATGCAATCGTTTCGCGCACGCGGCATCCTTGCGGACAGTGCGAGCTTCTTCTCGGAAGACGCGCTCGTCTGGCCCCGCGTGGCCGACTGGACGCACGATCCGGTCCCCGACGCGTTGCCGCCGGTGGTCGCCACGATCGCCGATCCGCGAACCGGTGTGCTGGCGACGCGCGAGCTCGTGTTCGGACACCCCGATGGCCTGACGAAAGTCGAAAAGGACGTGAACGGCGCGATCTTGCGCCAATACGCGCGTGAGAATGCCGCGCGCCTGGGGTTCGACGCCGATCCGCGGCTCGCACCGCCCGCACAACCTTATCCGGCGTCGTTTCATCCGGTGTTCAGGGTCACCACCGACGGCCGGTTGCGCATCGACATGGTGATCGAGCTCGTGCAGACGCGGCGCGTGCCGTTCGACGCCGATTCCCCGGCAGCGGGCTCGTTCCCGTTGCGTGCGGGTGCGACACTGATCGTCGCCGCGCCGGCGCGTGAAGCCGACGGCATCTACGGCCCACCGCGCGTGCGGTTTGCCATTGCGAAGCGGATCACCGGCGACGAGGGCAACACGCGCGAGGCACGGCAGCGGGCGTACGCGCTAGCGATGGGATTGATGAACGGCGATACCGACGACGATCGCCACTTCCAGGTCGACTTCGGACTCGTGCATCTCGGGATGTGATCGTGCGCAAAGCCACGAAGCGCGCCGCCCCCGTCGCCAACGTGCTCCGCGTGCGCATGTATCGCGTGGGTTTCGGCGATTTCTTCCTGCTGACGGTCCCGTCGCCGGACGGGCCGCAGCACATCCTTATCGATTGCGGCGTGCACGCAGCGAACATTGGCAGCATGCCCGACTGCATCGCCGACCTGTGCGACGTCACGCAGCGCAAGCTCGCGCTCGTCGTCGTGACGCACAACCATGCCGACCACCTGTCCGGATTTGCGACGCACGATGACGTGTTCTCGACGTTCGACGTCGGCGCGGTCTGGATCACCAATCGTCTCGATCCGGCGGACGGGGAGGTGGTGAGGCAGCGACATCGGATTGCCGCGATCGCGAGTGACCTGGCGCTGCAATTCCAGCTGCGGCTGCGCCTGGGCCTCGACGAAGAAGCGGCTGACGTCGCACGTCAGGCGCTGGCGAAGGTCGAGAATGCACTCGGCACGGGCTTCGGCGTCGCCGGCGGCGTGAACGCCATGGCACTCGATGTCGTTACGCGCCAGTTCCGCAATGCGCCGCCCGTCTTCTACTACGAGGCGGGTGACGCGCCCGCGCTGCCTGCGGCGCTGCGAGGCGTGATCGATGCCGAGATACTCGGTCCATGTCCGAAAGCACTTGCGGACGACTTCGGCGCGAGCGACGACAAGCTCGCGCAATACTTCGCGGCCGCCGCGCGAAGCGGTGCGTCCGGCAGCGAACGATTCCATCCGTTCGAACGTCAATGGCCGGCAACGGCGAACGACTACTGGATCGGTGCGTTTCGACCGTGGCGCACGCCGGCCGAGCTGGAGAAGGCGCTGCGCAATCTGCAACCCGATGCCGAGGTCGCGGCAGCCGAGCTGATCGACAGCACGCTCAACAACCAGAGCCTCGTGATCCTCTTCACCTGCCGCAACAGGAAGCTGCTGTTCGTCGGTGACGCGCAGTGGGGCAACTGGGCGTACTGGCTGTACGGAAAGACCGTCAGGGGCAAGCCGCCCGGGATATCCGAACGCGCACGCGAAATCCTCGCATCGGTCGACTTCTACAAGGTCGGTCACCACGGCAGCACGAATGCGACGCCGATCCCCGTCGTCGGCGCGCTGCCGGTGAATTGCGCGGCGATGTGCTCGACCGAGACGGGCTATCCGCGCGAGCGCCGGACCTACGGCAACGTTCTCGCAAAGACCGAGGTGCCGCGGACCGCATTGATGGACGCGCTTGAGACTCGCACGCGCCGCAAGCTCGTGCGCAGCGACTGGATCGCCGCGGGCGAAGCACCGGCGAGCCCGGAAGCGAAGGCGGAGCTCGCGCAACTGCCGGCGCACTTCAGTGCCGGCGACAACTATATCGACTACGTGTTTCCCGACTGACGCGGCGGGGCAGCGCACCCGTAGTACCTCTTCCCGAACGCCGCGGTTGCGCGCAAGATTGAGCGGGCGAACGACGCTTCGTGTTGATGGAGGCTTCGATGGCACGTGAAGAGCAGACGATGGGTCCGGGGCTCGCGCTTTCAGGGGGTGGTTTCCGCGCGACGCTGTTCAACCTCGGTGCGGTGTGGCGTCTCAACGATGCCGGCTGGCTGAAGAAGCTCGCGATCGTCACGAGCGTGTCGGGCGGCTCGATCACATCCGGCGTGCTCGCGTTCAAGTGGGGCAAGCTCAAGTTCGACGGCGCGGGCGTCGCCGCAAATTTCCGCGACGAGGTCGCCGCGCCGGTGCAGCACTTCTGCACGCTGAGCATCGACGTCACGGCCGGCATCGAAGGCCTCGTCAACGTCTTCGACACGATTCCGAAACGGATCGCCGCCAAGTATCGCGCCGAGCTCTTCGGCGACGCGACGTTGCAGGATCTTCCCGATCCGGCGACCGAGCCACGCTTCGTGTTCTACGCCACGAGCCTGCAGAGCGGCGCGAGCGTGCGGATGTCGCGCAAGTACCTGGGCGACTATCGCGTCGGCAGAATTCTCAACCCGACGCTGCCGCTCGCGACCGTCGTGGGCGCGTCCAGCGCCTTTCCGCCGGTGATGTCGCCCGTCGTCGTCGACCTCGACCCGGCGCTTTGGCAGGACCAGGAGGGTGCCGATCTCTTTTCACAGGTCGAGTACCGGAAGCGACTGCTGCTGTCGGACGGTGGCGTCTACGACAACATGGGTCTCGAATCGATCTGGGACCGCTGCAAGATCGTGCTCGTCAGCGACGCGGGTGCGCCGTTCTCGCCGGAAGTGGCACCCGATCGGGCGTGGCCGAACCAGGTGGCACGCGTGCTCGACATCGCGTGCGAGCAGACGCGCCGGCTGCGCCGCTCGTGGCTCGTCGGCGATTTCATCGAGAAGCGGCGGCACGGCGCTTATTGGGGCATCGCGACGAAGATCGGCGCCTACAACGTCGACGCGCTGGCAAAGGACACTGCGGATACGGCGGCGCTGCAGCACATCCGCACGCGCCTCAACCCGTTCACGGCAAAGGAGCAGGCGCAACTGGTCAACTGGGGCTACGCACTGTCGGATGCCGCGATGCGCAGCAATGTCGACACGAAATTGCCGAAGGGGACGCTTCCGTATCCCGATACACCGCTTTGATCGTTGCGCCGGTCACTCGGCGAACGCCGGATCGGATCGGGCATCGGGTAGCGGCCTCCACTGCAGCGAGTAATAGTCGCCGCGGTCGCGCGCCCATGGATCGAACGCATTGACCACCGGCCCGAGCGCCTGGCGCAGCTCGGGAACGTTGCGCAGCAGCACGCGCTTCAAGGGCGACACTTCCATCGCGTGCCCGTTCGGCGTGCCGCGCTCCATTTGCTGTCCGTCGGGGCCGTTGTCGGTCACCCAGCGGACGCCGAGCGACGTGTAGAACTCGGGTCTGAAGCTGGACGTGAAAAAACGATCGCTGAAAAGACGCCGTGACGCGTTGAGAATGAATACCTGCAGCTGGGTCTCGGAGATCGCCGAACCGTGCGGACGGCGCGACTCCGCGAGCCAGCCGACGACGGTGTCGAGGTCCTCGATGTTGTCGACCTGCGAGCCGTCGGGAAATCCGAGGCAGTCGCTGATCTGCTTGCCGGTGTCGTCGAGCTGCGCCGATGTGATGATTTTCGATACGTCGCAACGGTGCTGGCCGTAAAGGTCACGCAACGTCGCGGCGCTGCGTTCCTGTTCGACCCGTTCGGGCGAGCCGGGCGGCAGGCGCGTATCGATGAAATCGTCGAAGGACCGCAGTTGCCGCAACCCGTATTGTCGTCGGAACTCGTTGAAGCGCGGAATGCCCCGCTCGCGGTCGCGAATGATGTCGAGTGCCGCGACGTCCACCTTGCCCGTCACGCTCGGCACCCGCGGCAGCGGAAGGTTCTGCAGGAATTGGGGGTGGTTGTGCAACGCGAGCCTGCCGGCGCGCTGGCGTCCGAGCGACAGTGCCCAGTTCGCCATGCCGCGCTCGCGCATCGCGCGCGTCGCTTCGGCGCCGACGGTCTTCACGACGGGAATGCGGCGCCGGATCATGTTCGGGTCGTGGTTCCACTCGCGGTACTCGATCAAGTCGGGCACGAGTGCGTGCAGCCGGTACACCGTGACGAACTCTTCCGGAAAGTTGAACGGCGAGCCGAAGTGATTGACGCCGCCATTGACGTGAGCCGGGTTGGCGATGCTCCAGAGGTCGGGCGTGCGCCGCATCGCCGCTAACGCATCGGGATAGACGTGATTGCCGAGCCCGAAGATGCCGGGACCCGATGCGAACACCGAGTACCAGGCCGTCGCTCGACGCGCGTTGTCGGACGCGCCGAAATTGCGCACGACGATGTTTTCGAGCACGGCCGACACCGCGTCGTCCCGATCGAGCAGGCCGCCCCAGTTCGCGTTCGCGGCGCGGTGCAGCGGCTCGTCGTACAGCAGTTGCGGCGTCCACTCGGTCGTGTGGATCTTCGCGATCTCCGCTGCGACAACCAGGCGCGCGATCTCGAACAACTCGGATGGCGTCACGTCCCGATAACGGACGACAGCGTCGGGGCGCGCCGGGTTGCGCAGCCCGCAGTCGGCATCGGGTGTGCGCGCGGCTTCACGCCGAAATGCGTCGACGAACGCGTTGTGCTCGCGGGCGAAGAGGTTGTGAAAGAAGCTCAGACCGACCGTCCAGTTGTCGGGAAAGGCCGTCGCCTCCTGGCCCGACCACTGCGCAGCGATCGGATCGCCGGCTGCAAACGGCGGCAGGTACTCGCGTCGATCGCCGTTCCCCTCGACGGCAGCGACCTGCGTCATCGTCAGGCGAGCAGGATCGCCCGGATCGCGATGGACGCGCCGCCTCGAATCGGTGTCGTATCCGTAAAGCTGCGACGCGTCCCACCACGCGGTGACCGTGTTGCGGGTCGTCTTGTATGCGCGGTTCGGATGACGTTCGCCGTCGTGCGTGAATGTCCCGGGATCCGACGCGTCCGCGATCAATGCGCGATCGATCCGATCCCCCGGGCGGCATCCGAGCCGGTCACGTTCGTCGCCGGCCAATGGCATCTCTTGGCCATCCTGCTGTCGCATCGCGCAGCCCAGCGCAGTCAGTTCCGCCGCGTTGTGGCCGGCTTCGAGATGCGAGAACCAGTCGTGCGTCATGAACTGGATCCAGAACGCGCCGAGCACGTTGAGGGCAGGGGCCGCCTTGTAGTCGCATTGCGCGGTCGTCGCGTCGCCCGGCAGGCCGAGTCCTGCATTGCACGAGGCCGGATGTGACTGCGCGCGCGTGAAAAGCTGGCGGCTGATCACCTGCGGATCGGGTTTCAGCAAGCCCAGGCGATCGCCGTGCCGGTTGCGTGCGAGCTCATTGCGGCCGAGTTCGGGGAACGTCGCTTCGAACTCCACGTTGCGGCCGAACAGCTCGTTGGTCGCACCCATGCGCGGATTGCGGATGTCGTTGCAGGTTCCATCGAGGTTGCGAAAGCGGATGAGCTCGCCGCCGCATAGCTGATTGCCGGTGCCGCCGACGGCGTCATACGCCGGGTGCGTCGGCGGGAGCCGCATCTCGTCCCAGACCTTCTGCCCCCCGACGCCGTCGCGCCCTTCGACGAACTGCCGATAGGTGCCGCTGTTGTCGAACAGGTTGAAGCGGATGAGCTCGATTCGTTGATATTCGAGATCGGCGAGCGCGCCGCGGAGGCCTCTTTGGTCCGCGGCGCCGGGCGCGCCAGCGTTTGCGTCGCCGGCGAGGCTGCGCGCGCCGGCCGCACCCCAATACGCTGGCCAGTCGACGTACGGCGAAGCGCGCGCGTCGACGGCGCGCTCGCCGCCTCGACAGCGTGCGGTGTCGGCACCGACCTTGCCGAGGAAGCGTTCCGTTCGCTTGGTGGCGATCGGTCGTGCGCCATCGGCGGCCATCCGTGCGCACGCCAGCAGGTCGGATGCCGACGACTGCGTTTCGATGCTCGCGCAAGCGGACATCAGGGCTGCCGCTGCGACGGCGACGAAAATGCGCGCAGCCTCGTTGCGCGCCGCCGCATCCGTCATCGCGCTGCCGTGCACCGTGTCAAAGCGTCTTCAGGTATTCGACGAGCGCATCCTTGTCCGTGTCCGGCAGCGTGACGCCGAACGTGTGGCCGCCGTTGCCGCTGCCACGCTGGCTCACGTCGAATTTGGTGCCCTCGCGCTCCGCGTCGGCGCCTGTCGATACGAACCCGCCGCGAACTGGATCGTAAAGGTCGTACCCGCGGTAGAACACTTTTGGTCGCCGGTCGACGGGCTCGAGCAGGTCGCGCAGTGTCGGCACCGACCCGTTGTGCAGGTACGGCGCGCGCAACCAGATGCCGTCGAGGTACTGGACGTTGTAGCCGATCAGCGGCGCCTCGACGAGCCCCTTGCGCTCGATGCCCATGCCGCCGACGACCTTGTTGGCGGCAACCGCGAAGTCCTTGCCCCACGTATCGATGCGGTCGCGATTGGTGCCGACGTCGGCGAGCGGCAGCGGCGTGCCGGTGCGGTCGCTTGCATGGCACGTCGCGCACTGCTGGTCGAATATCGCCTTGCCCGCAGTCGCTTTAGCGCCGTCGAGAGCGAACGGATAATTGGGCGGTGGCTTGTTGCGCAGGTAGTCCTTCAGCCAGTCGATCTGGGCTAAGAAACCGGCCTTGTCCTTTGGTCCCGATTCGCTGCCGATGAGGCCGAGCGCCGAGTCGATGATCACCGAGTACGCGTCGTGACTGTCGCCCGCCCAGTTCATCCGGTTGGTCGGGCTGTCGTACTTCTTGAGGTTCCAGATCGACGGCATGTCGGTCGGACCGAAGCTGTCGTCCATCGGGAGCTTCAGCATGAAGTACTTCGTCAGGTTCATCGCGTCGTCGCGGCCGCGGCCCCACTCCGGAAACGCGGCGTGGTAAACCCACGCGAACTGCTGCTCGCGTTCGAGCAGCCGCTTCTTCGTGATCGGAATGATCAGGAAGCGATAGATCGCCTTGTCGAGCCACGACAACTCCGTGACGTTCATGATCTCCCACAGCACGTTGTCGGGCGTGAAGCGCGGATCCTTCGCGCAATCGACGAAGAAGCGGAAAAAGCCTTCGACGTTTGTCGTCGGGCCAGGACCGGCGGCAATGACGATCGGCGGCGCATTTGTTGCAGTCCGCAAGCGCGTGCTGTGGCAGACGGCGCAATTGTTGGCGACGCGCGGAAAGCCGATCACCTTCTTCGTGAATCCCACTGGCAGTTCCTGGCCCTGTTCCCACGGCACGCCAAGCGACGCGTAGCCGCCCGGTCCGGGCAGCTTCTCCGGGAACATCCGCGGCAGCACGTAGAAGATCCAGTACGGAATGCCGGCATCGTTCTCGGCGCCGATCGAGCCGTACTTGAAGCGCGTGTCGGTATCCTGCGTAACCCACGCGGGTTGCGGTTCCTCACGGAAGAACTTGTACCAGGCGACGTACCCGCCGAGGGCGAGCAGCGCTGCGACGACGATGCCGATGACGATCCAGCGCCGCTTGTGATCCCTGTCCACGGTATCGATGAGCACGGGCTTTCCTCGCTTTGATGCGGCCTAGCGTTAACAGGCCCTAGAACGTCTTCAGGAATTCGACGAGCGCCGCCTTGTCCGGCGGCGAAAGTGCGGTGCCGTACTCGGTTCCCTCGTGTCCTGCATTGCCGTTGCCGGGCACGGAGGTGTCGAAGCGGAAAAACGCCCGTCCGCGCTCGTCCGCAACATCGGACACGAAGCCGACGTTGGTCGTGTCGTAGACGTCGTTGCCGCGATAGAACACTTTCGGTCTGCTTCCGGCGGGATCGAGCAATGCGCGGAGCGATGGGACCGATCCGTTGTGCAGGTAAGGTGCGCGCAGCCACAGACCGTCGAGCGGCATGTTCGCGTAGCCGAACGTTTTGCGGAAATGGGAGAAGCGATACGGCGTGCCCGCATACAACGTGCCCTGATTGGCGGCGAGGGCGGGCACGTAGTTGTCGAGCCGGTAGCGATCGGTGCCGATGCTTTCGATCGGCGTCACGAAGCCGACGCGCGCGCCACTGAAATCGCGTCCGCTCGCGCCGTGGCAGTCCGCGCAATAGGTTGCGTACAGCGCTGCACCGCGCGCGGCGGCGCCGTGGTCGATCGAATACGGATAGGCCGGCGGCGCGAGACTGGTGAGCCACGTCTCGATGCGGCCGATCGCCTGGTGGTCGATGATCGGCGGCAGCGCGCCGGTGCCGAAAGCCGCACTGAGATTGCGCTCCTCGACCTTGTCGTTGTTGCCGTCCCAGTGCAATTGCATCTGCTGGCCGTCCGCGCGCTTCTTGCGCGCACCCTGCAGCCAGATCGACGGGAAATCCGCGGTGCCGAGCGACGTCGGCTCGATCGGCTGGCCGGGCGACCAGTCCGGCAACTGTTTCCATGGCCAGTCGAAGATCGCCTTTGCGGCGCTGAACGTGTCGACGCGGCCGGGTCCCCACGGCGGCTGCTTCGCCGAGAAGCCGAGCCTGCTCTCGAGCAGCTTCACCTGGTCGCCCATCAGCCACACGGCGATCGGGTAGACGAGATACCGGTCGATGAGGTCAAGGTCCGCGCCAAGCGCCTGTGCGTTCGGCACGACGTTGTGCTTGTTGAACCGCTCGTCCCTCGCACAACTGAAGAAGAAGTGCTCGAATCCGTACAGGTCGAACAGGTTCGCGGGCATGCCGAGAACGATGCGCCGCGGCGCGGCGGGCGCGTCGCGCACCGTGCTCGAGTGGCACACGGCGCAGTTGACGAACACGCGGTCGAGCCCAAGGTTGCGACGCATCGACACGCCGACCGGCAGGTCCTTCTCCTGCCCCTTCGCGTCCTGCTCGTAGATCAGGCCGAGCGACTTGTAGCCTTCTCGCGACAGCGCACGCAAGTCCGCCGCCGTGCTGCCGCGCTTCGGATTCGCGACGCGCGTCGAATAGTCGGGCGCGAGGCGCGCCGCAGGCAGCATGTCGGAGCACAGCAGCGGCATCGCCTGCCAGATCCACAACGGAAATCCGAGGTTGACCTCGCCGCCCGTCGAGCCGTACTTGAAATGGTCTTCAGGCGTGTCGTACGCGACGGCGCGATTGGGCAGGAAGCGCATCGCCGCGTAGACGATCGCGAGCAGCACGGTCACCGCAACGAGTGTCGCGAAGACCCGCCACGCGTGCCATAGCCGCCTCATTTGCGCAGGGCGAAATAGCCGATCATCTGCCATTTGCCCCACCACCACTTGAAGTGAACCTTGCCGAGGTACACGCCGTCACGAACCTCGACGATCTCGTCGATGATCCGGCGGATAGTGAGCGCGGGATTGTCGGGACGGTTGTAGTCGATCCGGAACACGCGGCGATCAGCGTCGACCTTGCCGGCGGCCGTCGACGTCTCGAAGATGAATGCGCGGAAGCTGTCGCTGCCGTAGTCGCGATTGCCGCGATAGAACGGATACAGAAGGCCGAGGACCGCGCGCCATTTGGCGCTGAAGATGTTGTCCCCGCGCGATTCGGACGCGATCAGGAACTTGCCTCTCCACGGCATCAGGAACGACGTCAGCCATTCGACGAACGGCGTGACGAGCGGCGCGATGTCGAGCGCGACGAGCTCGCCGCGATAGGGCCCGTCGGGCGGCGGGTTCGGCACCGTTCCTGCGCGAAACAACGTGTCGAGCGCGGCAAGCCCGTCCTTGTGTCGCGCCCGCAGCACTTGCTGGGCCGCGCGGATCAAATCGGATTCGTCGATTACGCCTGCACCGTCTGCTACCGAATGAGTCACCATCGTGAGCTCCTTATGCCGAACGAGACGGCGTGACGCCGGCATCCTCGGCGATTACGTCGCTGGCCTTTTCACTGATCATGTAGACCGCTGCTGCGATGAAAAAACCCGGGATCTTCGGGAACACCGACGCGTCGACGATGCGCAGGCCGGCCACCCCGTGCACGCGGAACCTGCTGTCGACGACGGCCCCCGCGTCGTTGCGCGGCCCCATTCGGCAACTGCACGACGCGTGGTGTCCCCACGCCGTGTCCTGCACGAAGCGGCGGATCTCGTCGGGCGTGCGGACGGCGGCGCCGGGAGACAGCTCCTCGGCGATGATGTCGTCGCATCGCGCGGTGATGCGACGCACCGTTTCGACGCCCTCCACGACCGAATCGAGATCGTCCACGGCGCCCGTTCCTTCGTCGAAGTAGTGAAAATTGACGTCAGGCACGTCGCGCGGATCGTTGCTCCGAAGCGTCACGCGGCCGGCGCTATTTCCAGTATGGGCTTTCAGAATCGCCCATGAAAAGTAATCTTCGCCTTTCGCGATGGCACGGGAATAGCCCGGGTAGTAGCCACTGAATGACCCGAGCAGTCCGAAGATGAACAGATCGGGCTCGGGCCGCTCCTGCCGCGACCGCTTCATCATCGACACGATCGCGCCATTGGTCGTATACGGACCGGCTCCACGCAGCCATTCGCGAAACTGCGGATCGGGTTCCTCGCCGGGTGCCGGCGGACGAAAACGCATGCCCTCGACGAGTGAGAAGTCGGCGCGCATCCGCGTGACGACGCTCACCTCGTAGCGATCCTGCAGGTTCTCGCCGACACCGGGCAGGTCGTGCCTGACGGCGATGCCGTGGCGCTCGAGCTCCGCGCGTGGCCCGATGCCGGAGAGTTTCAGGATCTGCGGCGTGTTGAACGCTCCGGCGCAGAGGATCACCTCGCGGCGTGCTGCAACTTGTTCCCGCTGCGGCGCGTCGGCCACCGCGTGCAAAGGGTCGGCGCGATACAGGTGGCGCCCCGACAAATATTCGACACCCGTGGCACGGCGATGCTCGTCGAGCACGACACGCGTGACAAGTGCCCGCGTGCGCACGACGAGCCGATCGGGGCACGCGCGCTGCACGCGCCTGATGTACTCGCGGCTGCCGACGCGATGTCCGCCCTGGGTCGACACCGGCATTACGCAGACGCCTTCGCCGCTTTGCCGGACGAGCCGCCAGTCGTTGGGATCGAAATGACTGGCGAGCCGCCCCAGCACGCGCGAGAACGGGCGGCCGAGCGTTGCGAACGATTCGCGAAGCATCGCCTTGACCAGCCCCTGGGCGAACGCGTCGCGCACCATCAGCAGCGGATCGGCGACGTTGGTCGCGAGCCAGCCGTCGAAGCCGTGGCGGCTGGCGGCGTCGATGCGCGACACGTATTCGCAGCGTTCGAGCCGCGTGAAATAGCGATGCATGTTGTCGCTCGACCACGACGCGTCGCCTGTGATCGCTGCGATGTTGTCCCAGTCGCTGTTGTGCGGATAGAGCAGGATCATCGCGTTGTGAGCGGTGCATCCGCCGAGCGTAGCGCACCGCGGATAGAGCACGCCATTCTCGGCGGCACGAAACTTCGGGTCGCGCCGCTGGCGTGCGTCGTCGGCGTAATGACGCACGAAGAAGTTCCAGGCGTAGCGGTCATCCTCCGACGCGCGCGCATGAAACGCGGGCACATCGTAGTCGTATGAGTCGTCGTCGCCGCCAGCCTCGAGCAGCAGCACGCGAAATCCAGCGCGTGCGAGATTGGCAGCAAGCGGGCCGCCGCCCGCGCCGGAACCGACGATGACGTAGTCGAACGCATCGTCACCGGCGGATTCGCGACACGCGATATCGCCGGACGGCCCATCGTCCCCGGCCCGGAACAGCGCGCCGCAACCGCTGACGAGCGCGACGGCCAGCGCGCCGACTGCCGCGAAGGCCCGGAGAACGCGCCGTCGCGCCACGGTCTGCAACGCAACGCCCGGCGGCGCAGACGGTTCGTTCACAGCGTCTTCAGGAACGCGATCAGCGCGCGCTTGTCCACGTCGCTCAACGCCGGCTCCTCGGCGAAATAGTCGGTGCCGAAGTAGTGGCCGCGGTTGACGACGAAATCCGGGCATTTGCTGATGTCGATGAGCGGCTGCACCAGATCGGCGAACGCCTGGCGCGCGTCGGCGTCGCTCGCGTTCGCTGGCAGCGACTTCAGGTCGCCCTTGGCGCGGGCGACGAACGCCAGCAGCTTGCCGCGCTGCTCGAGATCGATGTTCGATAGCAAGTTGATCGGCGTTCCCTTGGGGATTGGTCCGATCTCGATGCCCCCCTCGCTGAACAGCCACGGTTGCGCGTACGAAAGCGGACCCGAGAGCGATTGCAGGAAATCGGGCAGATAGCCTTTCGGCACGCGCAGGTAGCTCGTCGCCGACGTGACGTCGACGTGACCCGGTGCAAGCTTGCCCGACGCGGTGACGAACATCCGGTCGCCCTTGCGTTTCTCCGGCCACAACAGCTGCTCGATGCCGCCGTCGAACGACTTCATCCGATCGGCAACCGATCCTGACCAGTAGAAGTCGCCGAGCGTGTTGTTGAGCAGGAACGGCGCCGACGACCACAGACTGATCAGCGACGGTGGACGAATGTAGCCGCGACCGCCTGCGGGCATTTCGTAGCGCCGCGGCGCGCCCGTCAGCGGATCGTGGACGGTGATCGCACCGACCGACGGCAGGCTCTTGTACGAGTGCGACGAGAAATTGTCCCAGATGTCGCCGGCGAGCGCATTGGTCGCGAGCGACGAGCAGGCGTTCGTCTCCAGCAGCGTCACGGGTATGCGCAACTCGGTGGACAGGTAGTTGCCGGCCAGAAAATCGTCGCGCAGCGCGATCTGCCGCATCTCGCGCTTGAACTCGTCGCTCTTCGTGTACTTCCAGTAGTCGTTCCAGCAGCCGAGGTAGCCGGGCCCGGCGCAACCCTGCTGCGGGAAGAACCGGAATGCCTGCTCGGGGAGCTTGCTCGAATGACACCGCGCGCACGTGTCGGCGAACACGGTCCTGCCGCGCTCGAGCGTCGGCTTGTCCGCCGTCAGGAACGCATTGCCGCCGGGTGCGTCCTTCAAATAGTCCGGCTTCGCGGTCGCGAGGAAGAACAGCGCGACGTCCGGCGTCTGCGTTTCAGTTGCTTTCCAGTAACTCGAATTGCGGTTCGCGACGGCGATCTCGAACGGCGTGAACTTCGTGCCGCCGACGAACGGCCTGAAATGCGCGAGCCACTCCTCGCTGAAGAGACCGATATTGACGAACACGCGGTTCAGCGCGCCGAGTGCGCCGACCGAGTCCGAGCCGTCCTTCAGCACGCGCGGCGTGAACACGGTTCCGGGCGCCTCGTAGAACTGCGCGAGGGGGCTGCCGGCGGGCACGTACTTGTTGAGGTGCTCGTTGTTGCGCTCGCCGCCTTCCAGCGCTTCCTTGCCCCAGCGCCGTGCAAGCGCCAGCCGCGCGCCCAAGTTGTAGACCGAGTTCATCGTCCGCGGATTGTTCATGTAGTCGGTCGACACGAACGACGTGTCGAGCGCGCCGGGCCGCGACGTATGGAATAGCTGATACGGGAAGCTCGATTCGTCTACGTTCCACACGAACACGCGATCGACCCAGAAATACTGGGCGCCGGGATTGGAGTTCAGGTTTTCCCACTTCGGATGCTCGGGATCCTGCGGCGGATTGGTCGGATTGGGACCGACGTGACAAAAGCCGCACGACATGCCGACGCGGTAGGGTTTGACGAGACTGCGATCGTTGTAATAGCTCGGATCCGTGTAGTACCGCTCGGGATCCCAGCGGCGCGCAGCAGCCTCGTCGAACGCGGGATTCGGAAACAGGCGCAACCCGACCACGCCGGTCGCGTACCCGTAGAACGATCCGATCGGTACCGTACTGCCTCGCGTACCGATCGCAACACCCGGGTATTTCGTCTCGTTCTCGAAGGGGTCGGGCGCGCAATCGGCCCGCCGCACGTCGAGCCAGAGTCCGAAGCGGTCATTGCGCGGTCCGGTGCCCTTGTCGAAACAGGGCTCGTTGACGAGTCCGAGATAACGCCAGCGCGAATCGCGGCTGTACTGAAGGCTCGGGTGATTAGACACGGTCTTCAGGAAGTCGAGGATGCCGGCGCTATCGACAGACAACTGGTTCCACAGTCGATCGTTGCCGCCCGTCCAGACGATCCAGTTGTTGCGGCCTTTCACCGCAGCCTTCACGGCGTCGGCCGGTGCGATCCCCGGCACGTAGGGCGCGAGCTCGCTGGCGACCTTCGCTGCGTCCTTCGTCACGCCGTAGTCCATATCGCGGAAGTAGTCTTCGTCGGCTGCGGGGAAGCTGCCGGCCATTCGTCCGACACAGAGCGCCTCGTCGAGGACGTTGCCGCCGCCGCGTCCGCACGACGCCTGCCACGGCAGCGTCGTGCAGCAGGCGAGCACCAGTGCGCCGCCCATGACCGCGAGTGGAAGCGCGCGGGATCTCGTTGTTTTCATCGGTCGGTCTCCCATGTTCTTCTCGTGATGCACTGGCACCGCGCTTGCCGGGCGTCGCGTTGCGACGTATCGTCGTAGCGACTGCGGAGGATGCGCGTATGGCGGCGACGTTCCGGATCAAGCTCCTTGCGGCCCAGCACGGCGACTGCATCTGGATCGAGTACGGTGAGCCGGGCACCACCCGTCACGTGCTCGTCGACGGCGGTCCGCTCGGCGCGTTCGGCGCATTGCGAACGCACGTGGAGTCGCTGCCTGCCGAGGCGCGCGACGTCGAGCTGCTCGTCGTCACGCACATCGATGCCGATCATATCGACGGCATCGTCAAGCTGCTGCGTCACCCTGAGCTCGGTCTTACGTTCCGTGAAGTCTGGTTCAACGGCTGGCCGCAGCTCGAGCGTTCGCTCGCGGGCGGCGTGTACTCGGCCGCGACGACGGCGGACACACGCGGGGCGGTCAGCGGCGGTGCGCTCGACCTGACGCTGGTCCGCGGTGGACAGAAGTGCAACGAGCGATTCCGCGGCTTCGCCGCATTCGTCGCCAACGACGGCGAGTTGCCGCGCGCACGGCTGCCGGGAGGCCTCGAGCTCACGCTGCTGTCGCCCACGATGGAAAAATTGCAGGCGCTGCGCGCCGTGTGGCTGAGGACGTTCGAGAAGCTCGGTGCAGCGCCCGGTGACGAGGCGTTCATCGGCGACCGGCTCGACCGCGACGCCCGTTTCCGCGGCGAAGGCGCGATGCCGCCGCTGCCGGGTGGCATCGACGAGGCTGCGGATGCGGCAACGACGCTCGACGCGGCTGTCGCCAACGGGTCGAGCATCGCATTTGTCGCCGAATATCAGGGCCGGCGCTGCGCCTTCCTCGGCGACGCGCACGCGCCCGTCGTGCAGCAGGGGCTCGGACGGATGGCGCGCGAGCGCGGCGAGGAGCCGCTGCGCCTCGACGCGGTCAAGGTTTCGCATCACGGCTCGGACGGCAACACGACGACGTTGCTGTTGCAGAAGTTGGCATGCCACAACTTCCTCATCTCGACCAATGGCAGCGTCTTCAAGCACCCCGACGACGCTGCGATCGCGCGGATCGTCAAGCATGCGTCACCCGCGCGCCTCTACTTCAACTACCTGTCCGACTACAACCGCAAGTGGGCCGACGCGTCGCTCCAGCGGCAGGGCAACTTCCAGGCGATCTTTCCACCCGAAGGTGCCGCGGGCCTCGAGCTCGATCTTCTCGCGGCTCAGTGACTCTGCATGACCAGCATCGACGACGCCCACGTGCGGTCGTCGCGCATGAAACGGTGCATTGCACGTCGCGTCTTCCATAACGCGGTGTCGATCGCACGATCCTTGAACAGTTTCCGGTAGAACAGGCGCGCGTGGATGTCCGCGTAATCGTCGCGCACGCCCCAACGGAAGCCGACGATCGCGGGGATTCCCTGCTGCGCCGCCTCGAACGCGAAGCCGGCATTGCCGCTGTTGCAGCTCGACAGATAGACGAGCTTGCTGCGGCGAAGGTAGGGCGCGACCTCGTTGATCCTGACGGCGACCGGCTTGTCGCGCTGGCCGACGATCAGCGACGCCTGGCCGGGGTTGTCGCGCGAGTGATACGAGTGTCCGGCATAGTGGACGACGTCCCAGGGCGTCGGGTCGCGCAACACGTCGAGCAGCAGCGCCTGCGTGAGCGGTGCGTTGTCGTCGCCGCCGACGACGCGCGGCTCGTCGAAACCGAGCTGATGCGCAACGCGGCTGAACAGCCGCCGCACCTCCTCGCATTCCTTGCGCACGTGGGGCAACGCTGCCAGGACCAGGGGCCGACCCTGATCCTGCAGCGTGTCGACGACGCCGGATGCATCGGCGCAGACGATCAGGCACCGCAGCGGACGCGGCGGGCCTTCGAACAGCTGCGCGTCCGCCGGCGTCGCGCTGACGACGCTGCGCACGAGCGGCGCGTGGATCATCCATGGCTCGGGCAGCTCGGCCAGCGGGCTGCTGATGGCCTCGAGCGCGATCTCGTAGAGCGCGTCCGCGACGATGAAGGTCACGCGCGTGTTGGCGAGACCACCGGCAGCTTCCATGCCGGCACGCAGCTGCTCGCCGAACATTGGATTGTCGTCGCAGAAGCCGTCGACAATGCTTCTGCCGAGCCCGTAGAAGATCTCGCGCCAGCTCTCCTTCGCTTCGCTGAGCGCCAGCGCCACCATCTTCAGCGCCCCGAGCAACGACCCGGGCACGTTCAATCCGCCGCTGCGCTCGAATTCGAAGCCCCTGCCCTTGAGATCGTAGCTCCATTGCCCGGCGGGATCGGCGCGAATCGTGATGTCGAGGCGCAAGATCTGCGCGTGGACGGCGCGAATCTGCTGGAGAAGCATTGCCGGGAGATCGGCGTCGACGACGACGCATATCGGCGGCGAATTCATCCTGGCGACCCGCTGCTGGACGGCGTTGGTGATCGCGGACGTGACCAGCGCCATCGGCGCCGGGCAGATCGCGCGAGCAGCCTCGCAGAACAGGATTCCCCCGCCGGGGTCCGCCGCCGAGTTTCGGTCGGCCGCGAGCGTCACGCTCGCAACGATGAAATCCGGCGGTGTCGACCGGATGTACGCGAGCGCGCTTTCGGTATTGGTCTTCGGTATGACGGTGATGTCCGGCTCGTCCAGCGCGCGGATCAGCAACTCGCTCAGTGCGATATCGCCGCTTCCGATCACGATCAGGACGGTGTGGGCCATCTGGGGCCTAGGTTCCCTGGATCACCGCAGTCGGAAAGTGGAGGGTGAATTCGGTGCGCTGGTCCGGAAGGGTCGCCTCCGTGAAATCACCGTGATGAAATTGCATGAACTCGTCGATCAGCGGGCGCGCGATCGACAGGTCTGCGCGCGCCTGCGACCACTGGCGCGCCGCGTCGCTGCCGGGCCCCTGTGCGCGTATGAAGCCACGCAACGTGACCGTGACTTGCGCATCCGTCACGGCGAGCACGGCCTCGACCGGCTGCGACTCGGGCGCATAACGCAACAGCTCCGACAGCAGCGCCTCGAAGATTGTCGCGAGCTGGAAATGATCGCCGTTGATAGCAGGCACGCCGGCGCCCTCGACAGTGACGCGTACGCGGTCGTTTTCGGACAAATCGGACGCGAGCGCTTCGATCTCGGCGCGAAGGTTGAGGCGGGAGAGCTCGGACGGTTTCGGTCGCGCCCGCGGGTTGAACATTGCGAGCTTCGAGTAGCCGTGCCGAACACGGCCGAGCAGCCGCAACACCTTGCTGACACGACGCATTTCGTCGATCGATCCGGGCCCGGTCGGCGGTGGCGACGGTCCCATGGCCATCACGCGCGCGATGTGCTCGAGCTCGCACACGGCGAGCGCCAGCGGTGAGCTCGTCTCGACGGCGACCTCGTACGCCGCCTTTTCCAGCAGTTCGAGCTCGACGGTGCGCCGCATCTGCCTGGTATCGCGCAGGATGAAGATCGAGCCGGTCAGGCCGGCGGGCACGTCCTGCCTGGACACGTACACGGGGATGGTCGTCAGCGGCGCGTCGGGCGCGTCCTTGGTGCGCTCGCCGATGCGCCTGACGATGAATTCGCCGAGGTCCCCCGGCGGTCCGCCGCCCAGCCGGTGGCGCGCCTGCGTGTCGGTGAAGATCTCGTCGAGCTCACCCGTGATCGCTGCCGGATCCTTGAACCCGAGCAACGACGCGGCCGCTCTGTTCGCGCGTCGTATGCGCAACGCCGCATTCGTGATGAAGACGGCATCCGAGGCGTGCTCGAAGGATTCGGTCAGCATGTAGAGCACGCTGATCCGGTGAATCAGTCCGCCGACTTCGCGCGCGAGCTCCTGCAGCGCGTCACATTCGTCGGCGGCGAATGCGCACTCGCGCGTGTCCTCGACGTTGATGATCCAGCGGACGAGGCTCTGATCGTCTTCCGCGAAGATCGGCACGCACAGCTCCGAGCGCACTTCCGTCGACGACACGCTCGGCGTGTAATCGTGATCGGCGAGCACGTTCGGAACGTTCTCCATGTTACCGCTGCTGACGACGCGTCCGAGAATGCCTTCGTCGATCGGCTGCGAGTAGTCGTCGGGCAGGCGGATCGGTTCGTTTTCGTCCGCCCAGTGCTGGGCGAGCAGCCGGATCCGGCCCTCGCTGCGATCGCACAGCAGGATCGATACGTGCGAGAAGCCGAAGTTCTCCACGACCTTTTTCGCGAGAACGCTGCACGCATCGAAGATCGTCGTGCAGTTGTTGAGCGCGTTGAAGAGCTCCACGCGGCGCCGCAGTGCCTTCGTCTCGAGGAACGCCAGCGCCTGCAGCACGCTTGCGTCGATCGGCAGCTCTTCGAACGCCTGACGCTGACTCTCGGTGAATCCGTCGAGATTCTTGCTGAGCAGCGTGACTGCGCCCACGACATTGCCGCCGCGGCGAATATCGCGGCGCATGGCACTGCGGATGCCGGCAGCGAGCATTTCCTGCACGGCGGGATCGTCGCGGAAGCGCCCCCACAGCGGCTGGCTCATGAACTCGACGAGATCCGGAATGACGGTGGCCTTCGGGTCCATCATCCAGCGCTTCTGGTCCTCGTTGAGGAACCACCAGCGCTTCTGGCCTTCGGTGGAATGGCCATAGGTGAACAATGCATTCACGTGACTCTTGTCGCGGCTGAAGCATGAAACGCTCATCCGCGCGAACGGGAACGAAGGCTTCAGCGCCTCCGCCATCGCGTTGAGCAGCGCGCCCGCATCGTCGACGGTGCGATTGATGTCGTGGATGCTGTTCGCAAGTTCCTGCTGCTCGACGTTGCGGAAGAGGCCGAGCGAGCCCACGACGATGCCGTGCTGGTCCGGGATCGGCAGTCCGGTGATCTCGAGCGGAACGCGGCTGCCATCCGGCCGATAGGCCTGGACGCTGTAATTGCCGATGAATCCCGCCTTGCGATCGTCCAGCTGATGGCGAAGGACTTCGCGCGCGGCCTCGTCACGAAAGATCGAATCGAGCTTGATTCCCTCGTAGCCGGCCAGCCCGAGCATGTTCAGCGCCGCGAGGTTCGCGTAGCGGACGTTGCGGGCCATGTCGATGATGACGACACCGATGCCCGATGCGTCGAGCACTTCGCGCCGGCCGTGTTCGAGGTTGGAGAACCGGATCAGCGTGTCGTCGAGAATGTCGCGACCCGGCTCGCGCGCAGCAGTCGATCCAGGTGTCGCGGTACTCGTCATGCCTTGCTCCCTGGCGCTTGCGGCATCTCGAGGATTACGGGTCGCCGGAACACTCCTGGATGATTGTAGCGCACAAACTGACGAGAAATGATCGGCTCAGGCGTCCAGCCGGTCCGCCAGCGCGGTAATCCCGGGTACCACGTAATCGACGCCGACGCTGCCGAGCGTTTCCGCGCGTCCCGGCCCGAATTCCTCCGGCCGTTCAACGAAGGCGGTGCGCAGGCCCTCATTGGCTGCTGCGGCAAGGTCGGATGCGTGCGCTGCGACCATCATCACCTCGTCAGGTGCACAGTCCATCGCTGCGATTGCCGCACGATAGACGATGGGCTTCGGCTTGTAGTCGCGGGCGAGTTCCGCACCGAGTATCGCGTCCCATGGGAAGTCGTTGCGGCGCGCGAGGTCGATCATCAGCGAGATGTTGCCGTTCGAGCACGGTGCCAGCACGAAGCGCGCACGCAAGCGGTGCAATCCCGGCTTCACGTCCGGCCACGCGTCGAGCCGATGCCATGCGAGGTTGAGATGCGCGCGCGTGCGCTCGTCGACGCCGTCGAGTGCCTGTGCCTGGAGGACCACGTCGAGATTGCGCCGGTGCAGCGCGTCGAGTTTGCTGAACGGCAGCCTGCCGGCACGAACTTCGTCCATCGCCGGCTGGTACTGGCCGCGCCACGCGTCGGCAAACGCCAGCCAGTCCGCTTCGATGCCGAGGGGTGCGAGCGCGGCTTGCGCTTCGCGCGCGACCGAGCGACGCCAGTCGACGAGTGTGCCGAAGACATCGAACAGCAGTGCCTTGATGGCCATGTGGAGCTCCACGCAGTTTGCCGGTTCCAGTTTGCCCGATCCGGAGCATGCCGCGACGATCGCTCGCCACCGCGCCATGGTGCCGCGCTAGAATTGCGCCGAACCACGAAGGACACGAATGACGACGCCCGACAAGAACGTGTTAGGAGGGCCGCTTGCGGTCTGCTCGTCGGCGCCCCGCACCGGGTTCTTTCGTGACGGCTGTTGCAACACCGGCGCGGACGACGTAGGCATTCACGTGATCTGCGCGCGGATGACCCGCGAATTTCTCGAATTCGAACGCCAGCGGGGCAACGACCTCGTGACACCGATGCCCGCCGCGCAGTTTCCGGGACTCTCGCCCGGCGACCGCTGGTGCGTATGCGCAGGGCGCTGGCGCGAGGCTTTCGACGCTGGCGTAGCATCCCCCGTCGTGCTCGAGGCGACCCACGAGGAAGCGCTGGCCATCGTTCCGCTGGCCGACCTGCGCCGGCACGCGCTCGACCTCAACTGACGAAAGCCCTGATGGAGTCCCTGCGATGCGCGAAATCCTGCCGAACATCTACACGTGGTCGTGGTTTTCCGAGCCGCATGGATATGACTTCAACGGCTACCTGATCCGTGACCCCGACGGCAACTTGTGCATCGACCCGGTGCCGCCGCAGGACGACATGGCCGAGATCGAGCGGATCGGCGTCGGCACGATCCTGCTGACGAATCGCAACCACTCGCGCGCGGCGAACGCGGTTCGCGAGCGCACGCAGGCGCGCGTGATGATCCATCCGGACGACGCGCCGCACGCGGTTTCCCAAGGTACTAACGTCGACGGCGAACTGCTGATCGGCGAGAAGATCGGACCCCTCGTCATCGAGCCGGCGGCGGGGAAATCGCCCGGCGAAGTGGCGCTGCACTGGCCCGAGCGGCGCTTGCTGTTCATCGGCGACGCCGTCATCGGCAACCCGGCCGGGGAGTGCGGATTGTTGCGTGAGAAGGTAATGGACGATCCGGCGCGGTTGCGCAGCAGCGTGCGCAGTCTGCTCGAACTCGACTTCGATGTGCTCCTGTTCGGCGACGGCGTGCCCATCCTCGCCGATGCGCACGCGCGGCTCGAAGCACTCGTGGCGACGTTCCCCCGCTAGCGCACGCCGGGCCGCGGAGGAGCGCGGACTGCGGGGGCTCTAGCCGTTCCAGCCGAGGTGGCTCAGGAATTCGCGCGTTCGCGCGGTGGCCGGATTGTCGAATATCTGCGCCGGCGGTCCTTCCTCTACGATGCGGCCCGCGTCGAACACCGCGACGCGGTTTCCCACACGACGCGCGAACGACATCTCGTGGGTGACAACGACCATCGTCATTCCCTCGTCGGCCAGCGTCTTCATCACGCCGAGCACCTCGCCGATCGTTTCCGGATCCAGGGCGGACGTCGGCTCGTCGAACAGCATCACGTCGGGCGCCATCGCGAGCGCCCGCGCGATCGCCACGCGCTGCTGCTGGCCGCCCGACAGCGCCGACGGAAAGCTCGATGCCTTGTCGGCGAGACCCACCTTGTCGAGCATGGCCAGTGCGCGGCGGCGCGCTTCCACCGGCCCGACGCGCTGGACCGTGCGCGGACCCTCGGCGACATTCTGTTCTGCCGTCAGGTGGGGGAAGAGCTCGAAGTTCTGGAACACCATCCCCATCCGCTGGCGCATCGCGCGGAGGCCGCGCTCGTCGCGCGCGAGCCGCGCACCCTCGAACTCGATGTCACCGCCGTCGATCGACTCGAGACCGTTCGTGCAACGCAACAGCGTCGACTTGCCCGACCCCGACGGTCCGATCAGGCAGACCACCTCGCCGGCGTGCACGTCGAGCGATACGCCGGCGAGAGCGGTGAAATTGCCGTAACGCTTGACGACGTCGAGATAGCGAATGACCTTTGCGCCGTCGCTCTTCGTGGCTTCGCCCGCGTCGCTCATTCTCGGCCTCCTTGCCGTTTCGGCGCTGCACGCGACGGCGGCGCGTCGGCCTCACTCAATCGCGCCGCGTCGGCCCCTTCGGGGCTCCGCTCGGCTGCTGCCTCGCCCGCGTCGCTCATTCTCGGCCTCCTTGCCGTTTCGGCGCTGCACGCGACGGCGGCGCGTCGGCCTCACTCAATCGCGCCGCGTCGGCCCCTTCGGGGCTCCGCTCGGCTGCTGCCTCGCCCGCGTCGCTCATTCTCGGCCTCCTTGCCGTTTCGGCGCTGCACCCGACGGCGGCGCGTCGGCCTCCCTCAATCGCGCCGCGTCGGCCCCTTCGGGGCTCCGCTCGGCTGCTGCCTCGCCCGCGTCGCTCATTCGGCCTCCTTGCCGTTTCGGCGCTGCACGCGACGGCAGCGCGTCGGCCTCGCCCGCGTGCCTCATTCGGTCACCGCATAACGCCGCTGGATCCAGTCGACGAGCTTCGCTTGCGGGTAACCGAGCAGCCAGTAGATCAACGCCATCGCCGTCAGCATCTCGAGCACCCGGAACGTCTGCGCGCGTATCTGCATCGACACGTAGGCAAGCTCCGTGACGGCGATGACCGAGACGAGTGACGTGTCCTTAAACAGCGATACCCACGTGCTGGCGAGCACCGGGGTGATGCGCCGCAACGCCTGCGGCGCGACGACGCGCCGCAGCGCCTGCGTGCGGCTCATGCCGAGTGCCATCGCGGCCTCCACCTGGCCGCGGCGGATCGAATTGATGCCGGCGCGAAATGTCTCCGAGTTGTAGGCGGTGACGTTGAGCGACAGCGCGGCGAGTCCGGTGGCGAGCGCCGGCAGCCCGACGTCGGTAAGGATCGGCAGCACGTAATACGCCCAGTAGACGACGAGGATCAGCGGCAGGTTGCGAAAGAG
Organism: uncultured Pseudomonadota bacterium; assembly: GCA_963709335.1. Lineage (GTDB taxonomy): Bacteria > Pseudomonadota > Gammaproteobacteria > Burkholderiales > Casimicrobiaceae > VBCG01. The sequence continues at coordinate 38,386 of CAVPWB010000014.1, read as the reverse complement.
CTCGACATACGCGGTTGCGAGCGCGCGCACCGGCACGGGCCCGTAGAGGCGAAGCGCGGCGACGAGCAGCCCGCAGGGAACGGCGATCGCCATCGTTGCGATCGTGAGCAGGAACGTCGTCGCCGTGCCGGCGGCGAGCGCGTCGCGATGCTGCCACACGACCGACCAGTCGAACGTCACCTGCGTGCTTCGAGACGCGTGCGCGACGGCTGCGGCACGACGCTCACGACCGGCCGAGGTGCGCAACGCGCCGGTAGAACCGGTCGACGCCACGGGTGACCGGATAGAGCAGCAGGAAGTAAACGGCCATCGCGACCGTGTACACCTCGATCGGCTGGAAGCTCTGCCCGGCGACCGTTTCCGATTGCCGCATCAGCTCGGGCACGGCGATCACCGATGCGATCGCCGTGTCCTTGATCGTCACGGATGCGAGCGAGCCGAAGGCGGGCAGCATGCGCACGAGGGCCTGCGGCAGGATGATGCGGCGCAGGATCTGCGCCTGCGACATGCCGAGCGCCAATGCCGCGCGTGTCTGCCCCGGTCGCACGGATTCGATGCCGGCGCGGATGATCTCCGCCGCATACGCCGCCAGGTGGACGGTGAGGCCGATCAGGCCCGCGGTAAATGGCGACATCGTGACGCCGGCGACGATCGGCAGCGCGAAGAACGTCCACACCAGCACGACCAGCACCGGGATCGCGCGCATCGAGTCGATGTAGAACACGATCGCAGGGCGCAGCCAGCGCGGGCCGCGAATACGCAACAGGGCGAGCACGAATCCGGCGACGAGGCTCGTGCCGCCGGACGCGAGCGACAGCGCCAGCGTGATCAGCACGCCGTGCGCGAGAAAACCCGCGTTGTCGGTGATGACGCTGAAATCGAAATCCACGCAGGCCTTCCCCCGGCGGCCCGTTACGCGCGCCGCCGAATGCGCGCCGGCCGCTACTTCATCGTATCGACGACGCGCGCCTCGTCCTTCTTAAGTTGCGGCTCGATTTCCTTTTCGACGGCGCGCGCCCACTGCAGGAAGCCGTCCTGTTTCTTGTCGATCGCCATGCCAACCGGCGCGGCTTTCTCCGTGCTGTTCTGGCAGTTGTTGTCCTTGGGCAGCACGGCGAGCTGCTTCAGCTTGCGGCCCATCGCGACCCATGGCACGCGGTTGATCGGAACTGCGTCGGCGCGCTTGGCCAGGACTTCCTCGACCGGGGACACGCCCGAGCCCGCCACGCCGCGCAACTGCGCCTTCGGGAAGCGCTCCTTGACCCAGCCTTCCTCGCCGCCGCCCGTGTAATACGAGATCGTGATCTCAGGGCGATTGAGGTCGTCGACCGATTTCGCGTTGGCGAACTTGGGATTGGACGCGAGTCCGTACATGCAGACGCTCGTGCTCGAATAGATGACGAAGTCGACGACCTTGAGACGATCGGGCGTTTCGGCGAGCGGGGTGACCGAGATGTCGACCTGATTCGACGCGAGCACCGGCACCTTCGTCTCGTGGCTCACCGGAACCGCCTGCAACTTGACCCCCAGCCGCTTCGCATACTCGTTGGCGAGGAGCCACGCCGGACCGCTCCACGCGTCGCCGGTACCGGTCGTGTTTTCGACCAGCCACGGGGCATTGGCGAGCACGCCCACGCGCAGCACGCCGGCCTTCTTGATTGCATCGATTCGCGGGCTGGCACCCGGTGCCGGCACCGGAACTGCCGCGACTGCAGTGGCCGCAAGCGACGCGGCAAGCCATCCGACGAACGCGCGTCCGAAGCGGTTTGACGTCATGCTTCATCTCCTTCACGTGATGGGGTGCGGCATCGCGCATGGCGCGGGGCCGCGGCGCGTAATGATTGGGGACGCGACGCAGCGTGTCAAACCGCGTTCGTGCGTGCTCGCCGCCGCAGGTCACGTGGCGAGCTGGTGGGGCGCGTGGGGCTACGACCGCTCGAGCGCGGTGCCGCGACGCCGCTCGCGCGCCTTCACGCCGGTGCGGATCAGCGTGGCGCCGAGAATCGACGCGGCGAGCGCGAACGCCGCGCCGACGGCAAACGCTACGTGATAGCCGGCAGCCTGCGCAGCCGCGGGTGCGAGGCCGCTACGAAGGGCAGTCGACGTTGATGCGTCGGCAAGGCTCGCGAGCACCGCGAGGCCGATTGCGCCGCCCATCATGAAAGACGTATTGACGACGCCCGACGCAAGGCCGGAATCGCGGGGTGCGACGTCGCTCATCGCCGCGAGCAGCAGCGGATTGAACGCAAGGCCGGCACCGAGGCCGAGCAGCACCATCGCGGGCAGCACATCCAGCGCAAACGTCCCGCTTGCCGGCGCCCGCGCGAACAGCGCGAGTCCGGTCGCCGCCAGCAGCAGCCCGGTCGCCAGCGGCAAGCGGATGCCGAACCGCATGACCACCTTCGCCGACAGTCCGACGGAGAACGCCGCCATGATCAGGTTCGCCGGCAGGAACGCGAGGCCGACCTGCATTGCGGTGTAGCCGAGCACGCGCTGCAGGTACAGCGCTGCGATGAAGAACCACGCGAACATCGCCGCCGCCCACAGGATGCCGATTGCATTCGCCGTGGCGACGTTGCGCAACTTGAACAGGCCGAGCGGCATCAGCGGTGCGCGTACCTGCGCCTCGATGCCGAGGAAAAGCGCGAGCAGCAGCGACGTGACAGCCAGCAACCCGATCGTCTGCACCGATGTCCAGCCGGCGCCGTTGCCATTGACGATTGCGTATACGGCGAGCATCAGCGCCGACGTCACCGTGGCAGAGCCGGCGATGTCGAGGCGTCCCCCTGCCGCGGTGCTGCGATCTTCGGGCAGCAATGCGCGACAGCAACCGTAGACCGCGATGCCAATCGGCAGGTTGACGAGGAATATCCAGTGCCAGTTGAGCACGCTCGTCAGCACGCCGCCGAGCAGGACACCGACGCTGCCGCCCGCTGCGCAGACGAAGCCGTAGATGCCCATTGCCTTCGCGCGATCGGCGGGCGCGGTGAAGAGGTCCATGATCAGCGACAGCGCGACCGCGGACACGATCGCACCGGCGATACCCTGCACGGCGCGCGCGCCGATCAGCATCGGCTGCGAGCCCGCCGCACCGCAGGCGAGCGACGCCAGCGTGAACAATGTGATGCCGAGCAGGAACAGCCGGCGATGGCCGAACAGGTCGCCGAGGCGGCCGCCGAGAAGCAGGAACCCGCCGAACGTCAGCATGTACGCATTGACGACCCAGACGAGCGACGTCTCGGTGAAGCGCAGGTCCTCGCGGATCGACGGCAGCGCGACGTTGACGATCGTCGTGTCGAGCACGATCATCAGCACGCCGGCGCACAGCACGTAGAGCGCCAGCCAGCGCTGCCGCGTTGCGCTGCCCGTCATCGGGATGCTTCCATGCCGAGCGCGCGCATCGTCCGCGCGTCATCCGCGACGGGCCTCACCTCGACGCAGCCCATCCGGGCGCCGGGGATTCGCGCGGCGATCTGGATCGCCTCGTTCAGGTCGCGCGCCTCGAGCATGTAGTAGCCGCCGAGTTGCTCCTTCGTCTCGGCGAATGGCCCGTCGGTCGTCGACACCTTGCCGTTGCGTACGCGCACCGTCGTCGCGGCAGCGGGCGGCTGCAGCCGATTGCAATCGACGAAATGCCCGCTCGCCCGGACGTCCGCGGTGAAGCGCGCATATTCGTCGTAATGCCGTTCGGCATCGGCGTCGGTCATCTGTTCCATCACCTTCTCGGCACAAATCAGGCAGAGGAATCTCATCGCGCGCTCCCCACCATTTCGGCGGTCGGTCCGAGTGGGCGAACCTCGACGGCGCCGCCGACCCGGAGCGTCGGTATCCGCAGCGCGATGGCAATTGCCTCGTCGAGGTCCTTGCACGCGACGAGGTGATAGCCACCCAGTTGTTCTTTCGTCTCGGCGAACGGGCCGTCGGTGATGATCGGCCGGCCCTTGCGCTCGCGGACAGTCGTCGCCGTCGACGTCGACTCGAGCCGCGCGCCCCCGCGATAGTGGCCGGTTGCGACCAGGTTGCGCTGGAACTCACCGTATTCACGCATCACCGTCGCGCGTTCGGACTCGGGCAACCGCGCCCATTCGGATTCGTCGAAGCAGCACATCAACAGGTAGTCCATCTGATTCTCCTCGAAGTCACTCCATCGGACCGCGTTCCGGCCCCGTGCGTGCTGCGCGACCCGACACGCCGCCGCGAAGGGTGGCGTCGAGCCCGTAAAGCATCCCGATCCACCGCTGGCGGATGCGCGTTGCGCGGTCGGCGTGGACGTTCGCGTGCAGAAGCCTCAGTACGCATCCGCGACGTGCGCGGTTCGATGTCGACGTCGATGCGGGTTGCAGTCGGATGATCCGGTGTCGACAGCGTGAACGCGAGGCGGCGGGGCGGCATGAATTCAACATACGTGCCCGAGTGCTCGACGATCTCTTCCGCGCGCTGCTCGCACAGGCAAAACGATCCACCAGCGCGCGAATCGATCGCCGCGCTCACCATCGGACGCGCGGCGGTGGCGAATAGCCACTGGCCGGCGATGACGGGGTCGACCCAGGCGGCGAAGACCGAGTCGGCGTTCCACTCGAAACGCCGAACCAGCCGAACGACGATGGGTTCGGCGCGATCGCGTCCGCCGCGCGGACGTGGGTCCGAATCCCGGGATGGCCGGCGCAGCGCCTCAGTCCGTGCGTCCGCCTCGAGTGGCGGCGATCGGGGAGCCCAGTCAGCGTCGTGATGCGAAAAGTCGGGCTTCATCGGCATGGCTTCCAGGTGGCCCGGCACGTGTGCCGCGCCACGATTCGTTGGGTTAGTCGAACGGCCTGGACGCTTTTCGACATCGAAGTTGCGGCACCGCTCGAAATAAGGGGCGGGGCGGCGTTTCGCGGGCGCGTCAGGCGTCCAGTTCGGCGAGCCGTCGCTGCAGGAATCGACTCTCCGGTCCCTGACGGACGAGGGCCGCCGCACGTTCGTACGATGCTCGTGCCGACGCAACGTCGCCCAGCCGCCGGCACATGTCCGCGCGGGCCGCATGCGCGAGGTGATAGTCGGTGAGGTCGCCGCGCGCGAGAATCGCGTCAATCGTCACGAGTCCTGCTGCCGCGCCGTCCCGCATCGCGACGGCAACGGCGCGGTTCAACTCGACGACGGGTGACTCGTCGATGGTGAGCAGCAGGTCGTAGAGTCCGACGATCTCGTTCCAGTCGGTTGCCTCGGCGCTCGCCGCGTTGGCGTGAACGGCCGCAATCGCCGCCTGCACCGTGTAGGCGCCGAATTGACCTGATCGAAGCGAGCGTTGAACGAGTGCCGAGCCTTCGTCGATCTGACTGCGGTTCCACAGCGAGCGCTGCTGGTCGCCGAGCAGCACGATGTCGCCGGTCGCAGACGTGCGGGCGCCGCGTCTCGATTCGTGCAGCAGCATCAGCGCGAGTAAACCCACCGCTTCGGGCTCCGGCAACAGTTCGACGAGCAGCCGGCCGAGGCGGATCGCTTCGGCCGAAAGGTCGTGGCGCATCAGTGCCGGGCCCGACGACGCTGAGTAGCCTTCATTGAAGACCAGGTAGATGACGCGCAGCACGATCGACAATCGCTGCGGCAACTCGTCGGCATCGGGCACCTGGTATGGAATGCGGGCGTCGCGGATTTTTGCCTTGGCGCGAACGATGCGCTGCGCAAGTGTGGGCGCCGGGGTGATGAACGCCTGCGCGATCTCTTCGGTGGTCAGCGAACAGACCTCGCGCAGCGTCAGGGCCACTTGCGCGTCGGGCGCCAGCGCCGGGTGGCAACACGTGAAGATGAGCCGCAGCCGGTCGTCCTCGATGTCGTCGTCGGCGTCGTCGGGCGAGTCGCGCTCGTCGGGTACCGCATCGAAATCCTCGACCGAGTCGAATCGCGCGCGTCGGCGCAATCCGTCGATCGCCTTGAAGCGGCCCGTCGACACGAGCCAGGCGCGCGGATTGGCGGGCATTCCTTCGCGCGGCCACTGCTCGAGCGCGGCGCGAAAGGCGTCGTGCAGCGCTTCCTCCGCCAGATCGAAATCGTGCAAAAGACGCACCAGCGTTGCATATACGCGCCGTGATTCCGACCGGTACAGCGCGTCGATTTGCGCCTTCACGCTCGGAACGGAGTCGAGGACGCTCATGGTGTTGTCACCACTCGTCGAGGAAAAATGAAAACGCCGGACACCGGCTGCGGTGTCCGGCAAGTGAATTACGGTTGCGTGGCTTAAGCCTCGCTAGCGCTTGTCGCCCTTTTTGGCGAGCCTGGCCGACTCAGCGCGCTGACGCTCTTCCTGCGCGCGCAGTTCCGGCGTGAACTCGGCACCGAAGTCTTCGGCCTCGAACACTTGCCTGATCTCGATTTCCGATTCTTCCCCCGGCATCGGATCGGGACATCGTTTCACCCATTCGACCGCCTCGTCCATCGATTTGCACTGCCATAACCAGAAGCCGGCGATCAGCTCCTTCGTCTCCGCGAACGGACCGTCGACGACGGTCCGCTTGCCGGCGGCGAACTTCACGCGCTTGCCTTTGGCGCTCGGGTGCAGCCCTTCGCCGGCGAGCATCACGCCCGCCTTGACCAGCTCGTCGTTGAACCGGCCCATTGCGGCCAGCAGATCCTTGGTCGGCAGCATGCCTGCCTCGCTGTTCTTCGTCGCTTTGACCACCACCATGAATCGCATCGTGACCTCCTGAGTTGGGATAACGAGCCAGGTACCCGGCGTTGGACCGCGAAATTCCACGCTCTGACGGACGACTAACGAGCGCGAACGAAATCGACCTCCAGGCTCAAAAAATCCGGGCCGTCAGCAGGTTCTAGACCGCGGTCAGCCGGCCGAGTGCCGCGTCGATCGCCGCTTCGCCACGGGGCCGCACCAGCCGCTCGATCTCCTTGCCATCGCGCAGCAGAATCAGCGTCGGCCACAGCTTGACGCCGAACGATCGGCCGAGCGGTCGGCCCGACGCATCGGCAATCCGGAGGTGCCGAACGTCCGGATGCTTGGCGAGCGCCGCGGCTATCGCCGGCTGCGTTGCCCGGCAGACGCCGCACCAGCTCGCGCCGAACTCAATGACTGCATTGCCGCGAAGCGCGTCCACTTCCGCGCGCGCAGGCTCGTCCGAATCGGGAACGTTCATCGACCGGTGATCACGAATGACAGTATCCGGAGCATTTGTGTACACTGTCCACAAAGGATAGCAGCCCTCGAATCCAATGTCCACTGCGCCCGTTGAACACCTTTGCAACGCTCTGCGGCCAAGATCGCGATGACCGGCAACAGGCGCGGCGTACGCAGCACCTATCGTCACGGCGACCTGCGTCGCGCGCTGCTTGATGCGGGAATCGCACTCGCGCGCGACGGGGGACCCGATGCGGTCGTGCTGCGCGAGGCGACGCGGCGCGCAGGGGTCGTGCCCAACGCCGCGTATCGGCACTTCGCGAGCCGCGACGAGCTATTGCAGGCCGTGCGATCGGAGGCGCTCGCAGCCCTCGCGGCCGCAATGGTCAGCGAGCTTCGGCGGTTGCCCGAGACCGGCGACCCCGCAGCCTTCGCGCGCGCGAACCTGCGTGCGATCGGCGCGGCCTACATCGCGTTCGCGCAGCGCGAGCCGGGACTGTTCCGCACCGCCTTTGCGGGGAGCGCCGCCGCAGCCGCGAAACCGGGCGAAGCCAGGCCGGTGAACGCCGCTCCGGGTCCGTTCGAGTTGCTCGGCGCAGCGCTGGACCTCAACGATCGTGCCGGAACGCTGCGTCCGGAACGCAGGCCCGGCGCGGAATTTCTGGCTTGGTCTGCCGTGCACGGTCTGTCGATGCTCATTATCGACGGCCCGTTGCGCCGGTTGACTCGCAGCGACCGGGCCACCGTAACGGCCGCGCTGCTCGACATGGTGGAGAAGGGTCTTTGAGCCGCGCGCTTCAGCCGCGCGCGACACTTACCGAAAGCATCCGGATCATCCGCCGCGCCGTCTCACGTCCGCGGTAATAGCCGTGAATCCGGATCGTCTCGGCAAAGCCGACCGATTGATAGAACGCGAATGCAGGTTCGTTCGCCATGCGCAGCTCGACGTGCACCGAGGTGATGCCCGCCACGCGTGCCGACTCGAGCAGCCAGAGCACGAGCATGCGTCCCACACCGCGTCGCTGATGTCGTGGCTGCACGGCGAGCAGCATCAGATGGGCGCGCGTGTCGCCGAAGCGCATCGACGCGAACCCGACGGGAACTCCGCGCTCGCGCGCCACGAGCGTAACGACGTCCGGGTCGTCGATCAGCGACGCAATGCGCTCGGGCTGGTAACTCCAGCCGAGGCCGGCCTCGATCAGGTCGCGGGAGAACTCGGCCAGCGGGTGCGCGTCGCTGTCGTTCGCCAGTCCGAGCTCGACGTCGAGCGCGGCCATCAGAACGCGCCACAGTGCAGGTAGCCGCGCCGCGCGCCAACGCAGGTAGGCCCGTACAGGTCGCGTTGCTCGATCCGGTCGTTCGTGGCGAGTCGCAGCACGCACTCGCGCCATCCGTCGGAGTCCGCACGGTAGCCGAGCTTTTCGCAACCCGGCCCGTACACGTGCATCATGTCATCGACGTCGCGCGATACGGCGGCAGCGCGCTCGGCCTGGCTTGCGCAGCCGGCGATCAGCGACAGCGCGGCCAGTGCAGCGATCAGGCGCATTGCAATCTCCTTCCCATCGACGACCTCAATCATCCTTCATGCCGTGCGATTCGTGAAGCGCGTTCGTCGGCGCGGGGCCGGGAATGTAAACAGGCGCCAGCCTACTTCGAGGCTCCGCGAGTCCTACAGTGACATCGGCTTGCATCCGATCGGTCGCCTTGCAGCGCTGTGCGAACCTGTGGACGTGCAATCCGCGAGGATCGATACATGAACAAGCGCAATGCTCTGCTTGCCCTCTGCCTGGCAGGGGGCTCACTGGCGACGGGTGTCGCAACCCCGGCTGCGGCGGACGTGTACGTCAGGATCGCGCCGCCGGCGCCACGTTACGAGGCCGTTCCAGTCGTTCGGCCGGGGTGGGAGTGGGCGCCGGGATACTGGAATTGGAGCGGTAGACGATACGTCTGGGTGAAGGGTCACCGTGTACATGCGCACGGCCACGCACACTGGGTTCCCGACCGCTGGGTGGAAAGCAACGGACGCTGGCGTCGGGAGCACGGGCACTGGGACGATCGACGCTGATCGCGTTTGGCACGTAACGAAACGGCGCGGAGTCCCGCGCCGTTTTTTTGTATGATCCGGCACGGCGTCCTTGGCCGGGCGCTGAGCGAAACTTTCTTTGAACCCTCTGCGAACCGACAGCGAAGCGCGGGCGAGCCTGCTTGCGCGCGTGCTCAGGCGACCGACCGGTCGCGGCATCGTGCATTGGCTGCACAGCTTCTCGCTGCATGTCGTCACCGGGTTCATGGCAGTGGCCGCGCATTACGCATTGATGTACGCAATGCTGCGGGCAGGGCTCGGCCCGGTGGCAGCGAGCGCAATCGGTTTTGCCGCCGGGGCCGGCACGCGCTTTGTCCTGTCGTACGCGCACATCTTCGCGCCGACGAAAGGCGTTCACGCTGCCGGTGCGCGTTTCGCCGTGGCGATCGCGGCCCAACTCGCGGCAAATTCGGCGCTGCTCGCCGCATTGACGCAGCAAGGCGTCGCGGTCTGGCCGGCACAGATCGCGACGACGGTGCTGCTGACCGTCGTCAACTATCTCGTGTACCGCTGGTGGGTGTTTCGCTAGAGGCACGCACGGCCACGCTATAATCGGCGCGCTGCATCGACCGCGACTTTTCGTCGCATGCGACAAGGCAACTTTCAACCGTGCATAGCGGACTCGCGGTATTCGATCGAGGCAGTTCGATGCATGGCCCGTGGCGCACAGCCTGCGCCGCGGTGCTCGTCGCGTCGGGGCTCGCATGCGGATTGGCCGTGGCGGAGGACGCCGACAGGGTTGGCGCGGTGCTGGCGGTTCGCGGTGCCGTGTTCACGGATTCGGCAGGGTCGATGCTCCCGCTCGCCGCGCAGGCACCCGTGCGCGAGCGTGACGCGATCGTCGCAACCGACGGCAAGGCTAAGATCGCGCTCGACGACGGCACGATCATCTCGGTGGGCGAGCATACGCGTGTGCGTATCAGTCAATTTCGCAAGGCTGCGCAAGTCACCAGGACGAAACTCGAGCTCGTTTCCGGAGCGCTGCGCGTGCTCGTCGCGAAAGTGGCGCCGAACGGCCACTTCGAAATCGAGACCGAGACGGCGGTCGCGGTCGTTCGCGGCACGGATTGGCTCATCGAGGCCACCCCCGATCGAACCTCGGTCGCTTTGCTGGAGGGAGAGGTCGCAGTGACCGGTCGCGATCCGCAAGCGCGTGGCAGTGTCGCTCTGCAACAAGCGGGGCAGGGTACCGACGTGCGCCGCGGTGCTGCACCCACACCGCCGGTTCCGTGGGGCGCGCGACGCCTCGCCGACCTGCTGGCGCGTGCCACGTTCAACTAGCGCCGCCCTTCCCGCGGTAGCGCGGTCGCGCGATCTCAAGCTGACCGGTCTCGCGCTGGTCGTCATGCTGGGTTGCGCCGGCATCCAGCTCGTCGCGCTCGACGTGCCGTGGTTGCGGCGGCTCGAACTCGTGGCACTCGACGAGCAGATGCGCATTCGCGGTGTGCAAGCGCCAGGCCCTGCAGTCGTGCTGGTGATGATCGACGACGCTTCGCTGGCGGACGTCGGACGCTGGCCGGTGCCTCGCCGGAAGGTCGCCGACGTCGTCACGTTGCTGAGGCAGGCGGGCGCAACGACGATCGGCATCGACATCCTGTTCGCGGATCGCGAAACCGCCGGCGGCGACGACACGGGATCGGCGACGGGTGGCAGCGGTGGGGATGTGGCACTCGCCGCGGCGATCAGGGACGCGGGCAACGTCGTGTTGCCGTTTGCATTCACGTTCGGCGGCGCGCCGACCAAGGCGGAAGCGCTTCCGCTCGCGTACACGCAGCTGCGCAAGCGTCCCGACTTCCGGCCATTGCCGCTCGCGCCGTCCGGCGTGCTGATGCCGTTGCCGATTCTCGCCGAGCACGCGACGCTCGGCCACATGGTCGTCGCCTACGATATCGACGGCGCGCCCCGGTACGACTACCCGGCGCTCGAGTTCGATCTCGACTATTTTCCCTCGATGGCCGTGCGCGTCGCGCAACACTACCTGCACGTGCCGTGGAGTGCGGTGAATGTCGAGTTGGGCGGTGCGATCGACGTTGGATCACTGCGCGTGCCGACCGACTCGGCGACACGCATCCTCGTCAACTATCTGGGACCGTCGCCGACGTTTCCGACCTACGGGTTTTCGCAGGTGCTTGCCGGTGCAGTCGACGCGACCGTGTTTCGCGACCGCATCGTGCTCATCGGCTCCAACGCGCTCGGCACGCGCGATACGTACGAGTCGCCGTTCACGGCGGTGATGCCGGGTGTCGAGCGCCTGGCGACCGTCGTCGACTCGATCCTGCGCGGACGAAATCTGCGGCGTCCGGCCGCAGCACCGTGGATCGAGACGGCGTTCATGTTCGTAGCCGCAGTCACGCTGGCCTTCGCCGTGTCGCGGCTGTCGCTCGCCTTCGCTGCAGTGTGCGGCATCGCGCTCGTCGTAGTCGTGGCGACAGCGGCGCAGGTAGCGCTTTCGCGATACGGCGTGTGGCAGGCGAGCGCGATCCCGATCGCAGGCATCATCGTGACGTTCATCGCGCTGTCGTTGTATCGCTACGGATTGCTCGACAAGGAACGACGGCACATCCGGCGCGTTTTCCAGCGTTACCTCGCGCCGTCGATGGTCGAGCGTGTCGTCTCGAATCCGAAGCTGCCGGAACTCGGCGGCGAACTGCGCGAGCTCACGGTCCTGTTTTGCGACCTGCGCGGGTTCACGACGCTGTCGGAGCGGCTCGATCCGCAGACGCTGACGCAGGCGGTCAATTCGTTCCTGCAGGCGGCCACGGACGCGATCCTCGAACACGGCGGCACGGTCGACAAGTACGTTGGCGATGCGGTGATGGCGTTCTGGAATGCGCCGCTCGATCAGCCTGATCATCCGCTGCTGGCCTGCCGGGCGGCGCTGCGGATCCAGGACAACCTGGCCGCGCGCAACCGGGCGGTAGGCGAGGGTAATGAGCCGCGCCTTGAAGCGGGCATCGGCATCAACACGGGCCTTTGCACGGTGGGCAATTTCGGATCGAAGCACCGTTTCGACTACTCGGCCGTCGGCGACCCGGTAAACGTGGCCGCGCGCCTCGAAAGTGCGACGCGCACCTACGATGCGGCGATCCTGCTCGGCCCCACGACCGCGGCGCGGATCACCGGCTTTGTCACGCGACCGATCGGCAGCATCGCGCTGCGCGGCCGCGTGGAAAGGCTCGACGTCTACGCGTTGCTCGGGGCCGACGCACGCGCCGCGTCGGCGGCACCGGCCGGCCTCTTGTATGATCGCGGCGCTTCACCGGGCGCCTGAACGGACTCGATCGCGTGCTGCACGGAAACCGCATCACTGTCGTCATGCCCGCGTATCGGGCCGAGAAGACACTCGCGCAGTGCTACGCGGCCATCCCGCACGACATCGTCGACAGCGTTCTGCTCGTCGACGACGGCAGCGACGATGCGACGCTCGCGGTGGCGAAGGAACTCGGCATCGTCACGCACCGCCATCCGCGTAACCTCGGGTACGGCGCGAACCAGAAGACCTGCTACCGCGCAGCGCTGGCCGATGAAGCCGACATCGTCGTGATGCTGCATCCCGATTACCAGTACGAGCCGAAGCTGATCACCGCGATGGCGGCGATGATCGCGTCGCAGGTATACGACGTCGTCATCGGCTCGCGGATTCTCGGCAACACCGCGCTCCACGGCGGCATGCCGCTCTACAAGTACGTGTCGAATCGCGCACTCACGGCCGTGCAGAACCTGATGATCGGCACGAAGCTCTCGGAATTCCACACCGGCTACCGCGCTTTCTCGCGCCGCGTCATCGCCGAGCTGCCGCTGCTTGCCAACTCGCAGGACTTCATATTCGACAACCAGATGCTCGTGCAGGCGCATGCGTTCGGCATGCGGATCGGCGAGATTTCGTGCCCGACCAAATATTTCGACGATGCGAGCGAGATCGATTTTGCGCGTTCCGTCGTCTACGGACTCGGCGTCCTGCGCGTCAGCCTTCAATACGCGCTGTGGCGGGCGGGGGTCGTGCATCCGCACATTTTCTCGGCAGCCGAGGAATGGCGGTTGCGCCCGCGCGGGGATGCCGCAGCGTCGGTAGTGGCCGGGTGAGCCGTTGTTGACCGCTGCACCGTCCACCGGCCCGCAGGCTGGCGCCGTACCGATGTCGCGCCGCGCACCGCGCGCAGACGCATGGAGCGCGCTGCTGCTCGTCGCCTTCGTCGCGGGCGCGGCGCTGCGGATCTGGCAGCTCGACATCCAGATCCTGATCGACGATGAGTGGCATGCGATCCACAAGCTGCTGCGTTCGAGTCCACTCGACATCGTTACTCACCTGGGCTACGCCGACTACAGCATCCCGCTGACGCTCTATTACCAGCAGTTGCAGCGGACGATCGGGCTCTCCGAGTGGGGAATGCACGTGCCGTCGCTCGTCGCGGGCGTAGGTCTGCTGCTCGTCGGCCCCAGATTGCTCGCCCGGTCGTTTGCGCTGCCCGTGCGGGCGACGTGGACGATACTCGTCGCGATCTCCCCGCTGCTGGTTTATCACAGCAAGATCGCGCGGCCGTATGCGCTGACGAGCTTGCTGACGTTCGTCGCGATCCTTGCGTTTCGCGCATGGTGGCTCGACCGGCGGGGCCGCGCTGCGCTGCTCTACGTCGCGACGACGGTGCTCGCGGGGTGGCTGCACGCGATCACGCTGCCGTTCACGCTGTTGCCGTTCGTGTACTGCGGCGTCCGCGCACTGCACGCGCGCGACGTGCGCCGGTTCATCGCACTGGCGAAGCTCGGACTCGCCACAGCGCTCGCGCTGGCGGTGGTGCTCGCGCCGCCGATGATCATCGACTGGGCGGAATTCACCGATAAGGCCGGGCGTGGCCGGGCGTCGCTCGACACGCTGTATCGTGCGCTGCTGATGCTCGCGGGCACGGGTGTGGCGCCCGTCGGAATGTTCGTTTTCGCAGTGGCGGCGTTCGGCTGGTGGCGCGTGCGGCGGCGGGAGCCGGACCTTGCGTGGTATCTCGCGACGATCTGCGTCGTAGGGACCGCCGTCGTCGCGTCGAGCGGCGTCGAGTGGATTTCGCATCCGCTCGTGCTCGCCCGCTACCTGATACCGGTTGTCCCCTTTCTGCTGCTGTTCGCGGCCGAGGGCATCATCGCGCTGGTGGCGACGCCGCGTTACTGGATGGGTGCCGTGGCCGCCGGCGCGATCGCGGCCGCGCTGTTCGCGATTGGCCCGATTCCGCAGGAGTGGCATTACCCCAACCAGTTCTGGGGTCATCTGCGCTACCAGTTCGACTACGATCCCGCGCACAATCCCTACGTTGCGCAGGTGCCGACCGACCCCGTACCGGCGTTCTATGCCGAACTCGGCAAGCGGCCCCCGGGAAGCGTCACGCTGATCGAGGCGCCGTGGCGGCTCGAATCGCATTACAACGCGCTGTCGCTGTACCAGGATACGCATCGCCAGCGCGTGAAGATCGGACTGGTGACGCCGCTCTGCGGAACCTACGACTTCGGCGAGTATCCGGAGCACGAGGCCGGAATGCGGATGCGCTGGATGGTGCATCTCGCGTCGCTGCTGCGCGGGGAAACCTTTGGCGCGGACTACCTGATCGTCCACGCGAATTCGCGCGACGTCGCGGCGAGGCCGGCACCGCCGTGGCCCGATCTGCGCGGCTGCATGCCAGCCATCGAGGCGAAACTCGGAGCGCCGGTCTTTCGCGACGACCGGATCACCGTTTTCGCGCTGCGGAAATGACCGGTGAATGACCGTCGCTGCGACGTGCCGCTGCTTGGCTTCCGGGGCTTGACGCGACAGGTTGGCGGCGTCAGAGTCCCCACGCCTCGACTTCCGTCACGCGCGACCAGTTGTTGCCGAGCGCGTTGACGATGTTGACGCGAATGCGATCGGTGGCGAACGGTGGGAACGTCACGCTGCGTTTGACGAGTCGATTGCCGCTGATCGTTGCCAGCGTCACCCAGGTCGAACCGTTGAAGCCCTGGACGTTGAAATCGCTGATGCCGCGCAACGAGAACGTCATCGTATTCGTCGGCTCGACCGGCGTCAGGTAATTGTCCTGCACGGAGTAGACGACGACGCGGTCGATCGTTCGCGTGCCGGTGAAGTTCACCTGAATCCAATCCCCGCCCGCGGCGAGCGTCGCGTCGTTCCAGCCACCGCCAGCACCCCAGCCTGCACCCGACCGCTTGTTGTCGATGACCGTGCCGGGCAAAAATCCCGGTCCGTTCGTCGACGACGCCGTCGCGATGCCACCGTTCGATGCAAGCGCGACGTTCGACTCGCCTGTCAGGGTGGCCGACGACGACCACGCTTCGACTTCGGTCAGGCGAGACCATCCGTTGCCACCCGCTTTAATGATGTTGACGCGAATGCGATCGGTCGTGAAGGCCGTGAACGCCACGCTGCGCTTGACCAGCTGGTTGCCCGTCACGCTCGCCAGCGTCACCCAGTTCGCTCCGTCGAAGCCCTGCACGGTGAAATCGGTGATGCCGCGCAAGGTGAACGTCATGGTGTCGGAGGGTTCAACGGGGGTAACGTAGTTGTCCTGCACCGAGTAGACGACGACGCGGTCGATGCTGCGCAGGCTGCTGAAGGTGACCTGCAGCCAGTCCGGGGAACTGCGCCGAAGGTCGCGTCGTTCCAGCCGCCGCCGGCCCCCCAGCCGGCCCCGCTGCGCTGGTTGTCGATGGTGGCGCCGGGCGGAAAGCCCGGACCGTTGGTCGACGACGCCGTGGCCACGCCGCCGTTGACGGCCAGCGCCACGTTGAGGTTGGAGCTCAGCGCCCCGGCGCGAAAGCCGCTGTCCTGCGCCGACAACGCGCTGGTGCTGCCGCCGCCGCTGGCGGTGACGCCGTAGAAGTACGTCACCCCCGCCGTGGCACTGCTGTCGAGCAAGCTCAGGCTCGCCGTGCTGCCGAGCAGCGTTCCTTGGCTCCCGGCCGTGGTCGACCGATAGACGCTATAGCTCGTCGCCCCGCTCACCGCCTTCCAGGTCACCGCCACGTTCGCCGTCGAGGTGCCGTCGGACGCGTTGACGCTGGTCGGGGCCGCCAGCGCCAGCGGCTGCTGCGGATTGGTCCAGCCGACCGGCTTGTAGATCCAGATGTTGCCGAGGGTGTAATCCTGCAGGCCGATGAACGCGTCGAGGTTGGGGATGTACTTCCACTTGCCGAAGATGCCGGTGCCGACGTCGCCGTTGGGTATTGCGCGCGTGGGGGCACGTTGCTTCTGGATCGTCCAGCCCAGCGGTGACGCGGTGGCCGGCGGCGTCAGCATCCACACCCGCCCATCGCCGCACCACAGCGCGAAGCGGTTGCGCCTAGCATCGAAGTCGAAGCCGCAATTGGGCAGCGTCACGTTGCCGCTGGCCAGCAGCGTCGGGAACTCGCCGCTCGGATCGGTTGGCGTCACCCGCACGTCGCGGTTGCCCGACCCCGGCGTGCTCAGGTCCCAGTAGACGAACGGGGCGGCGGCGTTGCCGGTGCGCACGAACAGTTTGCGCAGCGGGTCGACGCCGCACACCGTAGCGCCGCCGGTTCCGTTCCAGAACACGCCCGCCAATTCGAACGTGTCAAGCGATGGATTGCCGAGCACGCTGGCGGTGTACTTGTACAAGTTGAGCTGTGTGCTGCCACCGCTGGTGGCCCCCAGATAGGCGACGTCCTTGCCGTTCTCGTCGGCATAGGCGGCGCAACCGTTGACGTAGACAACGGGGCCCGCATTGACAGGTACGTTGACGTAGATATCACGATTGGCCCACATCTGCCCGCCGATGATCTCCGGATGCGGCGCCACGCGCTGCACGTGCGAGCCGGTCGTGCCGCCGACCTTGTTCGGATCGGCCCGTGACGGATCGAAGAAGAACGGCCCGGTGGTTCGACTGGTCGTCGGCGTCACTTCGCGCGCGAACGCGGTGCCGCTTTGGTAGGCTGCCCCGCCGAACACCACCATCCGGTCGAGGTGCGGAAAGAACGAATTGGTGTCGTAGGTGTGGGCCGAGCCGGGGGCGTTATCCCAGCCGTCGATCGCCTGGAAGTTGCCCAGATCATCCTGCTTGATCTGGCTCGGCAGCGATGCGCGTTCCCATTGCCGCGTCGACCCGCGCCACCGATAGACGTCGTTGCCGGGATAGTTGGCATGGCCGCCGCCGTAGAGCAGCAGGTCGCCGCGATTGGGATCCCAGGTGAAGCCGCTCCACGCCAGGATGATCCGATCGGGTGCCGGGATGCCCCATCCGTCCATCGGGCGCAACTCGGCCGGCGCCCACACGCTGGCATAGGTGTTGAGACTCGCCTGCGTCCACTCGCCTTCCGGCAGGGCGGCGAGCAGCGTGACGAGCCCGCTCAAATTGGGCGGGGTGCCGGCCGCCACCCCGTCCTTCGCAAGCGGTGCGGCAAGCTTCAGCGCGTCCTTCAGCGGCGGGTCAGCGGCGCTGCTGCCCTTTGATGCCGCCACCACGTGCAACTCGAACGCCTGCTGCACGCGCGCGCCGTTGTGATCGAACACTTCGACGTCGAACCGGTAGTGACCCGGCGTCTGCGGCACGCCGGCCAGCGTACCGGTGGCGGCATCCAAGTCGAGGCCTGCCGGCAGGTTCGCCGGGTCGACGTTGAACACCAGCGGGGGCGTGCCGTCGACCAGCGACAGCGTGGCCGTGTACGGCGTACCGGCGATCGCCACCGGCAGGGCATCGACGTCGAACGCCGGGGGTGGCGGTGTCGCACCGACGTATTGCAGGCGCAGCGCATCGACCACCAGCGGCGCGCCCGCGGCGGCCGCGACGTCGATCGCAACCCCGCTGGCCGGCAGCGCGAACACCCCGACCGGCAGCCACTGGCCGCTGCGCAGGCCCGGCGCCACCGGCACCCGCTGCGCTCCCTGCAGCCCGTGTACCACCACCTCCGCCGCGCCCGCTACCTGTGGCCACCACAGCAGCACCCGGTAGTAGCCGCGCACCCCCGGGTCGGCCACGAACCGCACCCGATGCGCACCGCCTCCGACACTTTGCAGCACCGTCGCACTGCGCGACTGCGCCGCTTCGATGCGCGCGAACGACCCCTCCACCTGCACCCCCGCCGCCTCGTTGGTGACGATCACGTTCGGAGCAACGACGGCGGCGGCAACGGCACTCGCCGAACTTGCAACGAAGATCGCGATTACGAGCAGCAGCAGTGCCGCAAAAGGCAATGGCGAGCGCGGGCGGTTGAGGCCGACGTCGAGAACGTTGTGTGCCACAGAATCGCCGCGAGGAAAATGAACCGACAATTTTGACCACTCGCACGACGAAGACTTGCTTCGAGCAGACAAGCGGTCAGTTCGATCGTTCAGGCGAGTTGCGAGATCGCCGGATTCGGTCAATCTCACCGATTGCGGCGTGCAAGTGTCGCTGCTAGGCAACAGCGTGCGCTCTATGCAACAATAGCCTCAATCAATTTTGCATCGGGGTGACCGCGATGCTCGATCGTGACGGCTATCGCCCGAACGTCGCCATCGTTATCGTCAACGGCAGGAACCTGGTTTTCTGGGGTAAACGAGTCCGAGAGCATTCCTGGCAGTTTCCGCAAGGCGGCATCAATCCCGGCGAAGCGCCCGAGCAGGCGATGTACCGGGAACTGCACGAGGAAGTCGGGCTCCAGCCGCAGCACGTCAGGGTACTCGGCCGCACGCGCGAGTGGCTGCGTTACGAAGTTCCCCATCACTGGATCAAGCGCGAATGGCGCGGCAGCTACCGCGGCCAGAAGCAGATCTGGTATCTGCTGCGGCTGGTCGGGCGGGACAACGACGTCAGCCTGCGCGCCACCGACAAGCCTGAGTTCGACGCGTGGCGGTGGCACGACTACTGGGTGCCGCTCGAATCGGTGATCGATTTCAAGCGCGAGGTCTATCGGCGCGGGCTGATGGAACTCGAGCGCTATCTGCACACGCGGCCGCAGACGCGTCGCGAGCGTCTCTACGGCTGGGCCCATCCGGAAATGCCTGCGTCGTACGCGAACCCCGCGCCATCGCGGGGCTGACGCTCAGCGCCCCAGCAAGCCCATCCCGGTGTTCATCCGCGGCGCCATCGTCGTCATGCCGCTGAAGACGAAGCTCGTCAGGAACGCGAGGACGATCGCGCACAGGACGACGACGAGCGTGAACGGAACCGCTTTGGCCGGCGCTGACTTGCCGAGCAGCGGCGCACCGAGCACGAACGTGTAGAACGAATAGATCGTCGCGATCAGCGTCAGCAGGTAGCCGAGCATGCCGAGCAGCAGGAAGACGCCGGAAAGCCACGCGGCGGTGTAGCTGTACGCGATGAGCTTCAGCGACGCGATGAAGTCCTTCGATCCGCCGAACGTCGGCGCGAGCCAGTCGACGATCAGCGCCAGCAGGAACGTGCTGATCAGCGCCAGCACGTACTGCGCGATCGCGAACTGGATCGAGTGCATCGCCAGCAGCAGCGCGATCGGACCGATGGCGGCCAGGATCATGATCCAGCCCGTGTACAGCGATTGCGCCGTAGCGGGCTCGGCGGCGATCTTCACCCATTCGCTGCGCGGCTCGACGAGTATGCCCTTGATGCGATCGACCAGATTCATCCGGTGTCCCCCTGAAGATCATCCGTGACGCGCCCTTTGTCGAAGCCGGCGTCTGTTGGCTGCGCGAAGTGTAGGGGAGGGCGCGCCGGGTGTCGAACGCGGGAAGTTGGCGAACGCCCCAACGTCGTCCTGCGCTACGCGAGCAGAACGAGGTTATCTCGATGAATCAGCTCGGGCTCATCGACATAACCGAGCACCGACTCGATCTCCGACGACGGCCGGCGGACGATGCGCGCTGCTTCCTGTGCGCTGTAGTTGACGAGGCCGCGCGCGATCTCGCGTCCGTCAGGTGCTACGCAGCCGACGATCTCGCCGCGACCGAAGTTGCCGGCGACGGCGACGACGCCGATCGGCAGCAAGCTCTTGCCGTCCTGCGTCAACGCGCGGACGGCCCCGCCGTCGAGCGTCAACTGGCCGGCGAGCCGCACGTGATCAGCGAGCCACTGCTTGCGCGCGCCCATCGACGTGCGATCCGTCGTCAGGGTCGTGCCGAGCGCTTCGCCGTCGAAGAGACGCGATAGGACGTCGGGCTCCCGTCCGCACGCGATGATCGTCGATGCGCCGGAACGTGCAGCACGCTTCGCGGCGACGATCTTCGTCAGCATGCCGCCGCGACCGATCGCGCTGCCGGCACCGCCCGCCATCCGCTCGAGATCGGGATTGCCGGCCGCTGCGGTCGTCACCAGCGTCGCCGAGGGATCGAGCCGCGGATCCGCCGTGAACAGTCCCTGCTGGTCCGTCAGCAGCACGAGCACGTCGGCTTCGACGAGGTTCGTCACCAGCGCACCGAGCGTGTCGTTGTCGCCGAAGCGAATCTCATCGGTCGTCACCGTGTCGTTCTCGTTGATGACCGGAATCACGCGCAGGCCAAGCAGCGTCGTCAGCGTTGTGCGGGCATTGAGGTAGCGGCGACGGTCGGCCAGATCCTCGTGCGTCAGCAGCACCTGCGCCGTGTGCAATCCGTATTGCGCGAAGGCCGTCTCGTAGGCCTGCACGAGGCCCATCTGCCCGACGGCGGCCGCGGCCTGCAGATCGTGGATCGCGCGCGGACGCGTCGACCAGCCCAGCCGCTGCATGCCTTCCGCGATCGCGCCCGACGAGACAAGCATGATCGATTTGCCGGCAAGGGTCAGCCTTGCGATCTCGGCCGCCCAGCGCGCGACGGCCGCGTGATCGATCCCGCGCCCTTCGTTGGTGA
This sequence comes from uncultured Pseudomonadota bacterium, assembly GCA_963709335.1. Classification (GTDB taxonomy): domain Bacteria; phylum Pseudomonadota; class Gammaproteobacteria; order Burkholderiales; family Casimicrobiaceae; genus VBCG01. The sequence continues at coordinate 17,422 of CAVPWB010000014.1, read as the reverse complement.
CGAGGCTCGAGCCGACCTTGATCACCAGCCGCGATGCGCGCTGCAGCAGTGATGCTGTCATGGCTCTTCGGTTTCGGCGTTGCGGCGGCGCCGCGGTGCGACCGGTGCCGGCGAGACGACGACCGGCAGCGCTTCGTCGACCGGTGCCGCATGCGCAGCCGGGTGGGCGTCGAGCCAATCCTGGATCGCGAAAATCAGCGCGCGGCAGCCGTCGCCGCTGATCGCCGAGATGCCGAATACCGGCTCCTTCCAGCGCAGTGCCTTGACGAACGCTTTGCTCCGCGCCTCCCGCTCGTCTTCCGGCACGAGGTCGAGCTTGTTCAGCACGAGCCATCGCGGCTTCGCGGCGAGCTGAGGATCGTATTTCTCGAGTTCCTTGGCAATCGCGCGCGCATCGGCAACGGGATCGGCCGCCGGATCGGGCGGCACGATGTCGACGAGATGCAGCAGCAGGCGTGTGCGCTGCAAATGGCGCAGGAACTGGTGGCCGAGACCGGCACCCTCGGCAGCGCCTTCGATCAATCCCGGAATGTCGGCCACGACGAAGCTGCGTCCTTCGTCGGTGCGCACGACGCCGAGCTGCGGCGCGAGGGTCGTGAACGGATAGTCGGCGACCTTGGGCCGCGCGGCCGAAATCGCGCGAATCAGCGTCGACTTGCCGGCGTTGGGCAGGCCGAGCAGGCCGACGTCGGCGAGCACGCGCAGCTCGAGCTTCACGCGCAGCTGCTCGCCTTGCTCGCCGGGTGTCGTCTGGCGCGGCGCGCGATTGGTGCTCGACTTGAAGTGCAGGTTGCCAAGACCGCCTTTGCCGCCCTTGGCCATCAGTGCGCGCGCCGCGTCGTGGTCGAGGTCGGCGATCAACTGCCCGGTGTCCGCGTTCATGATCACGGTTCCGACCGGCACGCGCAGGAAAATGTCGTCCGCGCCGCGGCCGTACTTGTCCGCGCCGCGCCCGTTCTCGCCGCGCTTGGCGCGGTGGATGCGCGCGAAACGATAGTCGACGAGCGTGTTGATGTTGCGATCGGCTACTGCAAAAACGCTGCCGCCGCGTCCGCCGTCACCGCCGTCGGGACCTCCGCGCGGGATGTATTTCTCGCGCCGGAACGACGCGGCGCCATTGCCGCCGTCGCCGGCGATCACTTCGATCAGCGCTTCGTCGATGAATTTCACGCCTTGTCCTCAGATGTTCCTTAGATAGAGCACGTAGCGCTCGGTTGCGTCGCCGCGGCGGCCGCCCTGCCATTCGATCCGCCAGCCGTTGAGTGCGGGCGTGTCGCCGGTGATCGTGCCGTACTGGACGAGCAGCGCGCGGCAATCCGCCAGGTCGTGCGTTTCCTCGCGCACCGTCGCGATGCCCGCGAAATAGAACAGCAGCGCGCGCTGCGGATCGCCGAGGTTGCGGCTCGTCACGCATCCGCGCGACGGCAGGTGCGCCTCGAGGTCCTCCATCATCGCGCGATACGAGCGCCGCGAATCGAGATACGGCAGCCAGATCGTCGAGTACAGCCCCCACGCCAGCGTGACGCCGGCCGCCCAGTTGAGCAGCGCACGGCGGTTGCTGCGCCGCGCCGGGCGCACGAGCGTGATCCACAACAGCGTCAGGAATATCGCCGCGATGACGGAGCCCAGGTGAAACGTCGGCTGGAAGCCGATTTCAGTGTCGCGAAACAGTGCAGCGATCGCCGGCGACATCCCGTTCAGCCGCGCGTCGATCCAGATGCCCCAGACGACGATCGCGAGCAAGCCGAACGTGAGGATGCCGAACCAGTCGAGCGCAGCGGAGAAGCCCCGGCGCAGCGAATCGATGTCGAGGGATGCGAGCAGCGCGCACGGGACGAGCAGCGGCAACGCGTGGATCAGCTTGGGATCGGGCATCGCCAGCAGGCTCACGTACATGACGATCGCGAGGACACCGGGAATCTGTACGGCCGGCTGGGCGAGTCCGCCGTTGAAGCCGCGGCCGCGCGTCCACAACGTCCACGCGAGCAACGGCAGCGCCGGCCACGCGAACCACAGCAGGTTCCGCGCGTGGTACACCGGGTCGGCGCTACCGGCGTCGCCGAGGAACGCGATCCATTGCCCAGGTGCTTCAGTGGCGAGCCATGCATCGAGCAGCGCGGGGTCGCGGCGGTAAAGCGCAACGATCCACGGCACGCACAGCGCGACGGCGACGAGGGCCGCAGTCAGCAGCGTAACGGCGTACTGGCGGCGTCGCCACGCTGCGCCCAGCGCGACCATGATCAGCGCCGCCAGTGCGAGCCAAGCGGGACCTTGCGATCCTTTGCTAAGGAAGGCGATTGCTGCGCCAATGCCGAGCCACAGCCCGCCGGCAACCGGCCGCCGCAGCGCCAGCGCCTCGCCGTAGAGCGCGATGGCCATGCCGGCCGTCAGGCCCAGTTCGCCGGACAGCACGTGCGCGCGGTCCCACAGGCCGACCGATCCGATCAGGATCAGCACTGGGAGCCAGTGCGATCGGGGACCCGCCAGCTCACCCGCAGCCAGCGCGCTGAACAGCAGGATGGTTCCGAGGAAGAGCCCGGCAGCGATTCGCGCCGCATTGAACGGTTCCAGCGCTGGGGAGAACAGTGCCTGCGTGAGCGCCGCCACGACGGGCACGAGCGGCGGATGGGGCAGATAGACTTCGCCGGCCAACCTCGGCACGACGAAGTCGCTGCGCTGGTTCATTTCCCACGCGACCCCGAAATTGGTCGCGTCGTCGAACTTCCACGGGTCGTGGCCGGTGAGCCCCAGCGCTATCCACGCGAGCGCGAGCAGCAGCAGGCCGGCCTGCTTCCAGGCACGATAGGGGTCCGGCGGATCGGGCGCCATCGAATCGGCGGCGCGCGCCGGCCGCATGCGCGTTGTCTGCATCGCTGGAAGGATGGCGTCTAGCGTGCGTGGCCGCAACGAAAAAGGCAGCCGAAGCTGCCTCTTTCCCATCGCACCAGCGGAATCGCGACGAATCAGGCTGACGGCGTTGCCGTTTTGCTGCCGTAACGCTGGCGGAATTTCTCCACGCGGCCCGCGGTGTCCATGATCTTCTGCTTGCCGGTGTAGAACGGATGGCATGCCGAGCAAACCTCGACGTGTAACGGTTTGCTGATGGTGGAGCGCGTCGTGAACGTGTTGCCGCAGCTGCAGGTCACTGCGATCTCGCTGTATTTGGGATGGGTGTCGATTTTCATGTGCGCCTGACTTCCAAGTGCCGGACGTGGCCCTCGCGCGGGACGCCTAAGGGGCGGCGCGGCTTCGAGGACCCAGGGGAATCCGGGATTATCCGCGATTGTGCGGTGATAAGCAAGGTTGAGGCAGTACCGCCGCATTGCAAGCGTACGGCAAGCCACTGATATTGCAGACTATTCCACGGCAGCGCCGATGGTACGGCGGTTGCCCGTCAATGCGGCAAACCGCTCGCTCGCAGGGTCAGGGGTTGGGCGTGCCTTCCTTGATGCAGGAGCGGATCTGCTGGCGCAGCTGCGGCGAGTCCTGATGCTTGTGGACGGCCACCGCGTGCTCGACTGCGGCCTCGACGACCTCGTCGACCGTGTCGGCTGAAATCGCGACCGAGCACTTGCTGTCGCTCGGGAAAAGCCTGCAATCGATGTATTTGCGTGCCATGGTGTTCCTCCATGCAAACGGTCGGCAGGGGCGCCGGACGACCGCCCTGACGACGCCGCCGTCAGCCCCGGCGCATGCTGTCGAAGAAATCCGCGTTGCTTTTCGTGCCTTTGACCTTGTCGAGCAGGAATTCCATCGCCTCGAGCTCATCCATTGGGTACAGCAGCTTCCGCAGCACCCACACCTTCTGCAGGATGTCCGGCTTCAGCAGCAATTCCTCGCGGCGCGTGCCGGAACGATTGACGTTGATCGCAGGGTAAATCCGCTTTTCCGCCATCCGGCGGTCGAGGTGGATTTCCATGTTGCCCGTGCCCTTGAACTCCTCGTAGATCACGTCGTCCATCCGCGATCCGGTGTCGATCAGCGCCGTCGCGATGATCGTCAGCGAGCCACCTTCCTCGATGTTGCGCGCCGCGCCGAAGAACCGCTTGGGGCGCTGCAACGCGTTGGCGTCGACGCCGCCCGTCAGCACCTTGCCGGACGCCGGGATCACCGTGTTGTAGGCCCGCGCGAGCCGCGTGATCGAATCGAGCAGGATCACGACATCCTTCTTGTGCTCGACGAGGCGCTTCGCCTTCTCGATCACCATTTCCGCGACCGTCACGTGACGCGTCGCCGGCTCGTCGAACGTCGACGCGACGACTTCGCCGCGGACCGTCCGCTGCATTTCCGTCACTTCCTCGGGCCGCTCGTCGATCAGCAGCACGATCAGGATGACGTCGGGATGGTTGGCGGTGATTGCATGCGCGACGTGCTGCAGCATCACCGTCTTCCCGGACTTCGGCGACGACACCAGTAGGCCGCGCTGGCCCTTGCCGATCGGCGCGACGATGTCGATGACGCGGCCAGTGATGTTCTCCTCGGCCTTGATGTCGCGCTCGAGCACCATCGGCTCGTCGGGGAAGAGCGGCGTCAGGTTCTCGAAGAGGATCTTGTTCTTCGCGTTCTCCGGCGGCTCGCCGTTGACCTTGTCGACCTTGACCAGCGCGAAGTAGCGCTCGCCGTCCTTGGGCGTGCGGATCTCGCCCTCGATCGTGTCGCCCGTGTGCAGGTTGAACCGGCGGATCTGCGACGGCGAAATGTAGATGTCGTCGGTGCCGGCCAGGTAGCTCGTGTCGGGCGAGCGCAGGAAGCCGAAGCCGTCCGGCAGGACTTCGAGCACCCCCTCGCCGAAGATGCTTTCGCCTTTCTTCGCCTGCGTTTTCAGGAGCGCGAAGATCAGGTCGTGCTTTCGCATTCGGTTCGCGCCTTCGATTTCCATCGAGTTCGCGATATCGAGCAGTTCTGAGACGTGTTTGGCTTTGAGTTCGGAGAGGTGCATGGTGCGTGCAGGAACGGCAGGGGACGGCCGTTTAAGCCGGGTGGACGAAGCGGGAAGCGTGGGGGGTGCCGCGATGGGAGGGCGGCACCCGGAATATGCGCCGGGCGCTTTAACCTGCGCGCGGCGGACCGGCGCGGTCAGTATCGGCGCCAGTCAGTCAAAGGGGAGCGTAAAGGGGTTGGCAGGGACTGTCAAGGAACGGGCACTACAGATTGCTGTCGAGGAACGCCGTCAGTTGCGACTTCGTCAGCGCACCGACCTTTTGCGCATGGACCTGGCCACCCTTGTACAGGATGACCGTGGGAATGCCGCGGATGCCGAACTTGCCGGGCGTGGCGGGATTGGCGTCGATGTCGAGCTTGGCGATGGTCAGCTTGCCTTCGTAGGCCTTGGCCACCTCGTCGAGCACGGGCGCGAACATCTTGCACGGTCCGCACCATTCCGCCCAGAAATCCACCAGCACGGGATTGGCCGACTTCAGGACGTCCTGGTCGAACGTCGTGTCGGATACGTGCTTGATCATGTCACTCATCGAATGTTTTCCTTCGCCCGTTTTCGCGCGCCGAACGGCGCTGCAACCGCACTATGCGGCGAGTTTACCGCATTGGCGCCGCCGGTTCACCGCAGACGATGGGGTCGGGTCTGCTAAAATTCAACCGGTTGTAACTTCCAGCCGCCCTGTATCGCAGCCATGACCTACGTCGTCACCGAGAGTTGCATCCGCTGCAAATACACCGACTGCGTCGATGTCTGCCCCGTCGACTGCTTTCGCGAGGGTCCCAATTTCCTCGTCATCGATCCGGACGAGTGCATCGACTGCACGCTCTGTGTCGCCGAGTGCCCGGTGGAGGCGATCTTCGCCGAGGACGACGTGCCCGACGACCAGCAACCATTCAAGGCGCTGAACGCCGAGTTATCCAAGCTCTGGAAGCCCATCATCGAGCGCAAGCCCGCTCCGCCGGATGCCGATGACTGGAAGGATGTCCGCGACAAGTTCGCACAGTTGCAGCGATGAGCGGTGGTTCACGTGTCGGGCGCGTGTTGCGATTTGCGTTGCGCGTCGGATCGTCCGCACGAAACGCGGGCGCATTCGTTTGACCGCCATGCATACCGGCCACTAGAATCCGTGGTTTTGCGCGGCGAGCAACTGGCCGACCTTTCGCGACCGTAACGACAATCCTCCGATGATCCGATCCGTTCTGTTTGCCTCAATCCTGGCCGCGTGTGCAACGGCCACCGCCCAGACGCCTGCGCCGGCCGCCGCGCCGTCCGCCGGTGATGCGGCGAAGGGTCGCGAGATGACGCGGATGTGCGAAGGCTGCCACGGCATCGAGGGCTGGCGAACCGCGTTTCCCGAGGTTTATCGCGTGCCGCGCCTCGGCGGACAGCATGAGGCGTATCTCGTCAGCGCGCTGAAGCAGTATCGGGCCGGGGACCGTAGCCATCCGACGATGCGCGCGATTGCGGGCAGTCTGTCGGATGCCGATATCGCCAACCTGGCTGCGTATTACGCCGCCGGCACTGTCCGGACCGCGAGCAAATGATGACGATCCTGCGGCCAGTGCTCGTTTCGGTTTGCCTGGCGGTGTTGCCGGGCGTCGCGCATGGCGCCGACACCGCGGCCGGCCTGGCAAAGGCGAAGGAAATCTGCCAGGCGTGCCATGGGCTCGACGGCAACAGCCCGACGCCCGACTACCCGAAGCTCGCCGGGCAATATCCGGATTACCTCGCGAAGGCGCTGCGCGATTACAAGTCGGGCGCGCGCAAGAATCCGATCATGGGCGGGATGGCGGGCACGCTGACGACGGCCGACATCGACAATCTGTCCGCGTATTACGCGTCGCAGCCGGCGGCGCTCAGCCGCAAGTACTAGCGGCGGTTCTCGGCTCGACTGCGCTAACGCCGCGCCAGGCAATCCAGGTACAGCGCCGCGTCGGGGCCCGTTCCCGTCCGCTGCGCCTGCCACACCACTTCCCCGAGGCATTCAACGACGTCGTGCAGCGCCGCGTGGGCGTCGCCTCGAGCGGCGCGCAATCGCTCGAAGTGCGCCACGATGCCGCGTGGCTGATCGATCGCAAGCTGTTCCGCGACGGCGAGATGCAGCGACAGGTGCAGGAACGGATTGACGTCGCCCTGCTCGGGACGGTAATCGCGGTCGACGTGGTGCTCAGGCGCCTCGATGATCGCGTGATACTCCGGATGCATCGCAACCAGGCGTGCGGCGGTCTCCTCGAGCCCCGACAGCGGCTCGCCAGCGCGGTGCTTGCGCCACGCGTCGACCAGGAATCGGCGCGCCTCGTCGCGCGTCGGTGCGAACACGGGAATTAGGGCCTGTTAACGCTACGGGCCATAGCGCTAACGGGCCCTAGCCTTTGCGCGCGCGCGGAGTTGCCGCCGCGCGCTTGCGGCCGTGCGCATTCGCAGCCGATTTTTTAGCCGCCGGCGCCTTTGCGGCCCTGCCGCCTTTGACCACCGGCGCCTTGCTGCCGCCGTTTCCCGCCGGCGGCTTCAGCGGCAGCGACCGCAACGCCGGCATGCCCGACGGACTGCGCGTCTTGTCCTTGTATTCGCACAGGTCGTTGATCACGCATTGCGGGCACTTCGGCGCGCGCGCCACGCAGACGTAGCGGCCGTGCAGGATCAGCCAGTGATGCGCGTGCAGCCGGAATTCGTCCGGCGTGAACTTCAGGAGCCGCAACTCGACCTCGAGCGGATCGCGGCCGGGCGCCAGTCTCGTACGATTCGCGACCCGGAACACGTGCGTGTCGACGGCAATCGTCGTTTCGCCGAACGCGACGTTCATCACGACGTTGGCGGTCTTGCGGCCTACACCCGGGAGCTTCTCGAGCGCGTCGCGATCGCGCGGCACTTCGCCGCGATGCTCGTCCAGCAGGATCCGCGACAGCGCGACGACGTTCTTCGCCTTCATGTTGAAAAGGCCGATCGAGCTGATGTACGGCGTGAGCCCCTCGATGCCGAGCTCGACGATGGCCGCTGGCGTATTGGCGACGCGATACAGCCGGTCGGTCGCCTTGTTCACGCCCTTGTCGGTCGCCTGCGCCGACAGCACGACGGCCACCAGGAGCTCGAACGGCGTCTGGTGCGTGAGCTCGCTCGTGGGGTCGGGATTGGCGGCGCGCAGCCGCTCGAAGATCTGGCGTCGCTTGGAAGGATTCATCGGGTGCGATTCTAATGCGGTTCCAACCGCTGGCGAGCGAAGCAAACGTCGGCGCCGCGGTCGACGTTTCGGGTCAGCCGCCGGTCAACGCCGAGTAACGGGCTGCGCAAGCTCCGCCAGCCGGGCGAGCCGCGCGGGCTCGTTGGCCTTCATGTCGGCATCGTCGCCGAGGAGTTGCAGCGCCTTCGCGGCCCACGGTTGTGCCGCTGCGCGATCGCCGCGTGCGACGGCGATTTCCGCCAGCTCCTCGAACACGTAGCCGTCGGGCGCGTTCGCCGCCTGCAGCTCGTCGGCGAGCGCGCGCTGCATCGCCTCGGCCTCGTCGAGCTCGCCGAGCGCTCGCAGTCCGCGGGCGACGGTCCAGCGGGCGATGCGGGCGCGAGGCACGTCGTTCGCCGCTTCACGCGCGGCAAGGGCCTGGCGCCAGTAGTCGAGCGCCGCTGCGTCATCGCCGCGGTCGTGCATCGTCCACCCGAGGTTGTGCAGCAGCGACGCGCGCCAGCCGCGCGTGCGTTCGTCATCGGCCGCCTGCGCCGCGGCAATCGCGCGCTTGTGAAAGTCGAGTTGCTGTTCGGGCGGCGACGCGATCGCGAGCATGTGCAGCGCATCGACGCGGTAGTACGCGGCCCCGGCCAGCGTGTCGTTGGCCGACGCGGCGAGCGCCTGCTCGAACCACGCCACCGCCGGTGCGCGGCGCTGGCTCGAATTGTCCCGGCGACCGCGTTCCAGCAGGTAGCGCACGCGCACGCGCACCGGCTGTGTGTCGAGCGTGCGTTGCACGCCGTCGAGAGTCCGGTCGGCGTCGGTGAACTTGCGCTGCAGCCCCTGCGCACGCGCGACCTGCGTGGCGGCCTCGGCCGCTTCGCGCGATTGCGCCGGATGGCGTGCGACTTCGGCGCGAAAGCGGGTTTCGGACGCAGCAGGCTGGTCGAAGTCCCACAGCGCGTCGAGCGACTGCGAGTAGTCGGTGGCGGGTGCGCTCATTGCGGCTCCAGCAAGGACGTTGGTCGCGAGCAGCAGCGCTACCGCGGCCCGTCGGAAGGTTCGCCAGTCCACGTCAACGGACGGTGGCAGGGCGACGCGCGCGTGCCCGCGCAAGCGCTGCGGTGACAGCCGTTTTTCGCTTGCGCGTCTCCACACCGCGAGCGGCGGCGCGCGCTTCGTTCGCGAGCCGATGGTCCCGCGCAGCGTGGCGTGCGCGTGCGGCGCTGGCATCCGCAGGCGTCCATTCGCGGCCGGCCGGCACCATTACGATGCAATCGACCGGGCACGGCTCGACGCAGAGGTCGCAGCCGCTGCACAGCGTGCCGAGTACGTCATGCATCCGTTTTGGCGCGCCGATGATCGCGTCGACCGGGCATGCGCTGATGCACAGCGTGCAGCCGATGCATGCCCGTTCGTCGATGTGCGCGACTCGCAGCGGACCAGGCAGCCCTCGCGCGGTATCCAGTGCGGGTGGATCGCGATCGAGCATTCGCGCGAGCGTTGCGAGCGTTGCTTCGCCGCCCGGAGGACAGCGGTTGATGTCGGCGACGCCGATCGCGATCGCCTCCGCGTACGGCCGGCAGCCCGGGTAACCGCAGCGCGTGCATTGCGTCTGCGGCAGCAGGTCGTCGATCCGGTCGACAAGGTCGGGCGCGTCGGGCATCTCGATGCTATTTTAGCGTCAGGAGCCTCGATGAGCCTTTACCACGACCACCACGGCCACGACGATCATCTGCATGCGCACGATGGTGATGCCGGCGATCACGAGGTGCCGGCCCGGGCGTCTACGCTGCGCGGACTGACGGGGGCGCTGGCACTCACCGGCGGCTACGCCATCGTCGAGGCGATCGGTGGCTGGCTCGCCGGCTCGCTCGCGCTGCTGTCCGACGCCGGTCACATGGCCACCGACGCGGCGGCGCTCGGTCTTGCGCTGTTCGCGCAGTGGGTCGCGAAGCGGCCGCCGTCGCCACGCGCATCGTATGGGTACGCACGCGCAGAAGTGCTCGCGGCGTTCGTCAACGCGCTCGCATTGCTGCTGCTCGTCGGTTTCATCGTGTTCGAGGCGATCGCGCGCATCGCCACGCCGGCACCGGTCGCCGGTGGCACCGTACTGGCGATTGCCGCCGTGGGACTCGCGATCAATCTGGGCACCGCGTGGATGCTGTCGCGTGCGGAAGGATCGACGAGCGCGCACAGCGCGTTGCTGCACGTGCTCTCGGATGCGCTCGGGTCGGTCGCGGCGATCGTCGCGGGCATCGTGATCATCACCACCGGCTGGACGCCGATCGATCCGCTGCTGTCGCTGCTCACGGCCGTGCTGATCCTGCGCTCCACGTGGCGGCTGCTCGCGAAGACGACCGGCGTGCTGATGGAAGGCGTTCCGGCGCACCTCGATTACCGCGCGATCGGCAAGGCGTTGTCCGGGGTTTCCGGCGTGTCGAGCGTGCACGACCTGCACGTGTGGCACATGAGTGCTTCGCACGCGGCGCTGTCGGCGCACGTCGCGATCGACGACGGAGCGCAGTGGCCGCGAATCCTCGACGACGCGCGCCGGATGCTCGCAACGCGGTTCCGGATCGATCACGTGACGCTGCAGCCGTCGTGGCCGGTGCGATCGCCGTTCGGCGACCGCCGTGTGATCCCGATCGAGCCTGTCGATGGCGCTTGACAGCCGATATTAGGATGATATCATCGTGATATGGACGCCCCCAAGATGTGGGCGAAACCGACGGCAAAGGGGAGATCACGATGAGCACGGCGATGGCAGGCGCGGCAAAGGACATCCACCAGGAACAGCCGGTCCGAACGTACAGCGGCTTCGTGGCGCTGGCGATCGGCATCGCGCTGCTCGTGCTGGCGGGATGGCTCGCCAACGACATCTTCGCGAACGTGCGCGCACGAGTGCCGATCAGCTTCGCGATGCTGGCGGCGACCGTCGCTGTGGCGATCACGGCGGTGCTCGTGCTGCTCGGCCTCTACACGCTGCAGCCGAACGAGGCGGCGATCATCCAGCTGTTCGGTGCGTATCGCGGAACGACGCGCACACCTGGATTGCGTGCGACCAATCCGTTCTACACGCGGAAGAAGCTATCGCTGCGCGCGCGCAACCTGAACGGCGAGCGGCTGAAGGTCAACGACAAGCGCGGCAACCCGATCGAGATCGCCGCCGTCGTCGTGTGGCGCGTCGACGACACGGCGAAGGCTTTCTTCGACGTCGACAGCTACGAGAACTACGTGAAGCTGCAGGCAGAGGCCGCCGTGCGCCACCTCGCATCGTCGTTCGCCTACGACGATGCCGATCGCACCATGCCCGATACCGCCGAGCCGACGCTGCTCGCCAGTGCCACGACGGTCACGCGCGCGCTCGTCACCGAGCTCGAGGAGCGCTTCGAGAAAGCCGGGGTCATCGTCGAGGAGGCGCGGATCACGCACCTCGCGTACGCGCCGGAAATTGCGCAGGTGATGCTGCGCCGTCAGCAGGCCGAGGCGATCATCGCCGCGCGGACGAAGATCGTTCATGGCGCCGTATCGATGGTGCAGATGGCGCTGAACGAGCTGTCGGAGCGCCGCGTCGTCGAGCTCGACGACGAGCGGCGCGCGGCGATGGTGAGCAACTTGTTGACGGTGCTGTGCGCCGAATCGGAGGTGCAACCCGTAGTCAACACCGGCACGCTGTACGCCTGAGGGCGGCGCACGCAGACGACGCGCCGATGACGGGCAAGAAAGCGTTCCTGCTGCGACTCGATCCCGCCGTATGGGACGGCCTCGAGCGCCTTGCGCGCGCCGAGCTGCGCAGCGTCAATGCCGAGATCGAGTACCTGCTGCGCGATGCACTCGCGCAGCGCGGGATCAAGCCGAAGTCGACAGCCGGCAGCAAGAAGGACGACTGATTCCGTCCCGCGTCAGATCCACTTCACGCGCTTGAAGCGCAGGAACAGGAGCGCGTCGATCGCGAACATGCTGAAGATCGCGGCCGGATAGCCGATCGTCCAGTCGAGCTCCGGCATGTGCTTGAAGTTCATCCCGTAGATACCGGCGATCAGTGTCGGCACGGTGATGAGCGCGCCCCACGCGGCGAGGCGCTTCGTCACTTCGTTGTCGGAAATGCCGATGAGCGCGAGGTTGACCTGGATCGCCGTCGTCAGCGTTTCGCGGATGCTCTCGATCGTGCCGTTGATCCGCGCGAGGTGATCGTAGACGTCGCGAAAATACTCCTGCGTGCCCTGGCAAAGCTGCGGCACACGGCCGCCGTACAGCTTGCCCACGGCCTCCATCAGCGGCGTGACGACGTGCTTCAACGTCATCAGCTGGCGCTTGATCACGTACAGCTCCTCGATCTTCCCGCGCGACGACGCGCTCGCGAACAGCTGCTCCTCGGATGCTTCGAGGCGCGTCTCGAGCTGATCGAGCACCGGGAAGTAGCGGTCGACGACGTTATCGATCAGCGCGTAGAGGACGAACCCGGCGCCGTGGCGCAGCAGCTCGGGCTCGCGCTCGGTCCGCGCGCGCACGGCGGCAAAGCCCAGTTGCGTGCGATGGCGGACGGTGAGCACGTAGTTCGTGCCGACGAACACGCTGACCTCGCCGATGCGCAGGTCGTCCGTCCCGTCTTCGAGCTTGACGAGCTCGACCGGATGGAGCACGGCGAACAGCGAGTCGCCGTACTCCTCGATCTTCGGGCGCTGGTGTCCTTTGCGAGCATCCTCGACCGCCAGTTCGTGCAGGCCGAATTCGTCCGCGATCTCGTCGAGCTCGGCCTGAGTGGGCTCGAACAGCGCGACCCAGACGAAGCAGTCGGGGCGATGCACATATTCGCTGACGTCGGCGACGGGAATGTCGGCGATCTTGCGACCCTGTTCATAGGCAACGCAGCTGACGAGCATGGGGGGACGGGGACGGAGGCTCGGTCGCCATCATAGCGATGCGCATCGCTGCCGGCCAGCGCGAGCATTTCGATCGTTCCGGCCGCGAACATTGCGCCGACGAACGTCTGCGCTGGCCGCACGCGACAGCGGCGGGTAAGATGGCGCCGCCCTGTTCCGATGAGACACCTGACGTCGAGCACGCCAGGACCCGCGCCGATGATCATTCCGTCGCTGCTCGACACCGACCTGTACAAGTTCACGATGATGCAGGTCGTCCTGCATCACTTCCCCGCCGCGCAGGTCGAGTATCGGTTCAAGTGCCGCAACGCCGACGTCGACCTGCGGCCGTTCGTCGCGGAGATCCGTCGCGAGATCGCGGCGCTCTGCACGCTGCGATTCACGCCGCGCGAGCTCGACTACCTGCGCAGCTGGCGATTCCTGAAGAGCGACTTCGTCGATCTGCTTGGATTGTTCAAGCTCGACGAGCGATTCATCCACGTCAGCGCCATCGAAGGGACGAGCGATATCGACATCACGATCAAGGGGCCGTGGCTGCACACCATCCTGTTCGAGGTTCCGGTGCTGGCGATCGTGTCCGAGGTCTACAACCGCAACGAGCATCCGCAGCCGGACTTCGCCGAGGGCCGCGCACGACTCGCGACGAAGATCGAGCAGCTCAATGCGGTGCCGGATCCCGAGTTCCGGATCGCCGACTACGGCACGCGGCGGCGCTTCTCGCGCGACTGGCAGGAGCAGGTGATCGTCGCGCTGCGCGACGGCATCCGCAGGAAATTCGTCGGCACGAGCAACGTGCACTTCGCGCTCGAGCACGACCTGACGCCGCTCGGCACGATGGCGCACGAATATCTGCAGGCGTGCCAGGCGGTCGGGCCGCGGCTGCGCGACTCGCAGACGTTCGCGTTCAACATGTGGGCGCGCGAATATCGGGGCGATCTCGGGATCGCGCTGTCCGACGTGTGCGGCATGGATGCGTTCCTGCGCGATTTCGACCTGTTCTTCTGCAAGCTGTTCGACGGCGTGCGCCACGATTCAGGCGATCCGTTCGAATGGGGTGAGAAGCTCATCGCCCACTATCACCGGATGCGCATCGATCCGCATACGAAAGTCATGGTGTTCTCCGACAGCCTGAACGTGCCGCTCGCGCAGCGGCTGTTCGAATATTTCCGCGGCCGCAGCCAGACGGCGTTCGGCATCGGCACGAACCTGACGAACGACCTGGGCTACGAGCCGCTGGCGATCGTGATCAAGATGACGCGCTGCAACGGCCAGCCGGTCGCCAAGATCAGCGACGAGCCGTCGAAGACGATGGACTACGACCCGTCGTACGTCGCATATCTGCGCGAGGTGTTCCAGGTTCCCGAGGTGCCGGCGGACAACAAGCGCGCCGACCGCGCGACCCACTGATCGACCGGCGTTTTCGTCAGCCCGCGGCGTCGAGCGCGCGCTCGTAGGCCGACAGCGCCGCGGCGCCGAAGCACGCGAACACGACCAGGTCGAGGGTCGGCATCGTTCGCGCGGCCGTCACGACTTCGCGCACGGCGATCGCTATCGCCTCGTCGAACGGATACCCGTACACGCCGCAGCTGATCGCCGGAAACGCGACCGATGCGAATTCGCCGACGCGGGCGAGCGCGAGCGAGTTGCGGTAGCACGCGGCGAGCAATGCGGGCTCGTCGTGCCCGCCACCCTGCCAGATCGGGCCGACCGTGTGGATCACGTAGCGCGCCGGCAGCCGATAGCCGCGCGTGAGGCGCGCATCGCCGGTCGGGCACCCGCCGAGTGTCCGGCACTCGGCGAGCAGCGCGGGCCCTGCAGCGTGGTGGATCGCGGCGTCGACGCCGCCACCGCCCAGCAGCGTCGTGTTGGCCGCGTTGACGATGGCGTCGACGCGAAGGGTCGTGATGTCCACGTTCTCTGCGCGAATCGTGGTTCCGGCGATGGTCGGCATGGGCGAACAGCGATGACGAAAGGGCCGACAGTGTAAAGTCAGCGCATGGCCACTGCCTACCCCGACGAACCGGGCGCGACGGCCGCGAAGGACGCGGCGACCCCTGCTGCGCGCGCGGCGCCGGCCGATCGCCGGCTGCGGCTCGACGACATCCTGAAGCTGATGGTGGCCGACGGCCTGATCCTGCCAGCGGATGGCGAGCGCATCGCGCGCTCGCGCACGCAGCGCTTCGAGCATCCGCTGGAGCTCATCGCCGAGGAAAAGCTCAAGTCGCAAAAGCCGCCGCACAAGCTGCTGCTGCTCGAGCCATTGGTCGAATGGCTCGCCGGCAAGCTCGCCATTCCGTATCGGCACATCGATCCGCTCAAGGTCGAGCTCGGCGCTGTGACGGCCACGATGTCGAACGCGTACGCCGAGCGGTATCGGATCCTGCCGGTCGCCGTCGATCGCGGAACGCTGACGGTGGCCACCGGCGAGCCGTTCGTGCGGTCGTGGGCCGACGAGCTGTCGCGGATCCTGAAGCTCGAGATCTACCTCGTGTTCGCGAATCCTGCCGACATCCGGCGCTACATCGGCGAGTTCTTCAATCTCGCGCGGTCGATGAAAAAGGCGCAGGAGAGCTCGCGCGGCGACCTCGCGTTCGCCAACAATTTCGAGCAACTCGTCGAGCTCGGCCGCCACGGCCATCTCGACGCCAACGACCAGCACGTCGTCCACATCGTCGACTGGCTGTGGCAGTACGCATTCGACCAGCGCGCATCCGACATCCACGTCGAGCCGAGGCGCGACGTCGGCATGGTCCGGTTTCGCATCGACGGCGTGTTGCACCAGGTGTACGCGATCCCGACGTCGGTGCTGAACGCCGTGACGTCGCGGATCAAGCTGCTCGCGCGGATGGAGATCGTCGAGAAGCGGCGGCCGCAGGACGGGCGGATCAAGACCGTCGCGCCCGACGGCGAGGAGATCGAGCTGCGCATCTCGACGATGCCGACGGCGTTCGGCGAGAAGATCGTCATGCGCATCTTCAGTCCCGAGGTGCTGGTGCGCGATTTCCAGGATCTCGGCTTCACGGCCGACGATCGATCGCGCTGGGAATCGATGACCGGCGAGCCGCACGGCATCATCCTCGTCACCGGCCCGACCGGCTCGGGCAAGACGACAACGCTCTATTCGACGCTGAAGGGACTCGCGACGCCGGAAGTGAACGTGTGCTCGATCGAGGACCCGATCGAGATGATCGAGCCCGCGTTCAACCAGATGCAGGTGCAGCCCGGGCTCGGCGTCGATTTCGCGGCCGGCGTGCGGACGCTGCTGCGCCAGGATCCGGACATCATCATGGTGGGCGAGATCCGCGACCGCGATACTGGCGACATGGCCGTGCAGGCTGCGCTGACAGGTCACCTCGTGCTGTCGACGCTGCACACGAACGATGCGCCCACCGCCGTTACGCGGCTGCTCGACCTTGGCGTTCCCGCCTACTTGTTGAATTCGACGCTGCTCGGCGTGATGGCGCAGCGGCTCGTCCGCACGCTTTGTCCTCACTGCAAGATCCCGGCAGAGCCGCCCGACGATCCGACGTGGGCGACGATGACGTCGCCGTGGCGCGGCGAAAAGCCGCAGCAGGTGATGGCGGCGGGCGGTTGTCTCGAATGCCGGATGACCGGCTATCTCGGCCGCGTCGGTCTCTACGAGATCATGCTGATGACGCCGGCGCTGCGGCGCCTGCTGACCAAGGACGCCGACGACCGCATCATTCGCGAGCAGGCGTACCGCGACGGGATGAAGCCGCTGCGCGTCTCCGGCGCGATGAAGGTGGCCTCGGGGCTGACCACCGTCGACGAGGTGATCAAGGTCGCGCCGCTGGCGTGACGCTGGCTAGCGCTTCGCCCGTTTCTGCTTCGGCAGAAGGCCTTTGTCGCGGAGCACCTCGCGCGCCATCGCTTGTCGCTGCGTGTCCGACATCGTCGGAAACGACTTCTTGAGCTTCATGTCCGTGTTCTCGAAGGCCATGAACGCCTGCGACTGTTCCGGCGTCAGCTTGCTGTCGACCGGCAAGCCCAGCTTCTTGCGGATTTCCCGGCGTTTGCTGTTGCCGACGAGCCGCGCGAGCAGCAGGATCAGCAACAATGCGACGACCCCGAACCCGATTGGCACCCAGTACATGCTCATCAGCGTCCTCCCGTTCGAGCGTTTCTGCCGCCGCTCGATGCAAAAGTCATGCCGTTGTCATCGCTTCCGTTCGCCATTGCCACGGGCCATTGTGCGCGCGATCAGCCCGCAGCGTGCGTGCCGAGCAGCGGAATTCGCGCGGTGAAGCGCGTGCCGGAAGGCGCCGTCGATTCGACGTCGAGGCGGCCTGCATGGGCGCGGACGATTTGCGCGCAGATGTGCAGCCCGAGACCGAGGCCTTCGCGGCTCGCGGATATCGAGTGGCGAAAGAAGGGCTCGAAGATGCGTGCGAGGCTTTCCGGCGGAATCGGCGTTCC
>CAVPWB010000013.1:0-317209 GCA_963709335.1 uncultured Pseudomonadota bacterium | reverse complement strand
GCGATTGGCGACCTCGATGACGAGATCGGCATCGTCGATGTGAGCGGAAAAATTTACCGGATGCGAGCTCGAACCATGCCGAGCGCGTTCGACAGCAGGTTCGACGCGAGCTGCTGGATGCGGCCCCGATCGCAGCGGTCGTGCGACCGATCGAAACGCTCCAGTCCATCGAGCGTCCCGGGTTCGAATCCTGCAGTTCGCTTGCCACGGCCAGCAGCGCGCGCTCGAGGTCGTCGACCTCGGCGATTTGCACGCCGATGCCCGAGCCAGCCGAGCGCGGCAAAGTCGAGCGTATCGTCGATCAGCGCGGACATCCGGCGGACGTTCGTATCGGTCGCGTCGCGATCGTCGCGAGCGCCGGGTCGGTCGATTTCTTCTCCAGCAGTTGCCCGCACGCGGACACCGCGCTCAGCGGATTGCGTAAATCGTGGCCGAGGATCGCAATGAACTGCTCGCGCAACTCGCCGACGGCGCGCTCGTCGAGCAGCGCTGCCTCCGCCGACTCCCGGCGCCGCTCGTTTTCGAGGTGCAGCGCGACGAGCTGTCGAACAGCGTGAACATCGAGACGATGCGCGGCTCGGACACCTTCGCCGGTCGTGCGTCGATCGCACAAAGGTTGCCGAATAATCGCCGTTCGACAGGACGATCGGCACCGATGTAGCTCTCGATCTTGTAGGTTCGCGGTGTGTGATGGCCGCAGTAGCGCGGATCCGCGCTTGCCTGGTCGATGACGATCGGCGTTCCGCGATTGGCGAACTTCCGTGCAGAGCGTCGTTTCCAGCGGCAGCTGGCCGCCGGGCTTCAATCCGAATGAAACGGTGTCGCGGACCGCGCACGCTGTCCACGTGCCTCCGGTGACACGGGCAACGGCCGCGAACCCCATGCCGGTTGTATCGCACAAAACCTGCAATAGCGACGGCACTGCCTCGATGCGCGAGATCGCGGCGATATCGCGGGCGATTGCGTCCGGATCATCGCTCGAATGCGGGCGAGCGGCGGTCGGACTCAGGTGCGTCCTGCCGCCGATCCGAGCAAGGACTTCATTCAGTTCCTGATCAGCCAGTTTCACGTTTTCCTTCGGCAGTTGCGGCATCCCACTTTGCGGCCTCGAGTTTAGACGACCTGCGTGATCGCAAGGTGGTGACACTGCGGCTGGACGTCCCGATGTGGCGCGCGCTGCGCTGGCGGACGTGGAAGCGATCGTGACGGCGATGGACGTCGGGCCCGATTCCGAGCTCGGCCGCAAGCTCGCGAACCTGAGGCGGGCGGTGGACGGCGTGCCGGGTTGATCAGGCACCGTCCCGTGTCTTCGGGCCGTACAAAGATTCGATTGGCGGATGGGGTGGGATTCGAACCCACGGATCGCTTGCACGATCGCCGGATTTCAAGTCCGGTGCATTCAACCGCTCTGCCACCCATCCGAAGGCGGCGGTCTTGAATCCGCCGGGAGGCGGGCGCATCTTAGCACCGCGATGAGCGTCGCTCGGAGGCACGAAGGGGAACCGGAGGCACGAACGGGAACCCTGCCGTATTTCTGCTACTCTAAGCGCCGCATCGATCGTTCCGGGCCGTCGAGCCCTTTTTGGAGGTCACATGGAACCCAGGTTGCAACCGGTGTTCACCCGCGAGCCGATGGCTCAGCCGGGCGTGGTCGTCGCGGAGAGCCAGAACCGCGTGCTGCGCAATACTTACTGGCTGCTCGCGCTGTCCATGCTGCCGACGATCGCCGGCGCGTGGGTAGGGATGCAGATGAATTTCGTCGGGCTGTTCCGCTCGGCGCCGATCCTTGCGCCGCTCGCGATGTTCGGCGTGATGCTCGCCGCGCTGTTCGGCGTGACCGCGCTGCGCAACAGCGCGTGGGGCGTGCCGGCGCTGTTCGGCTTCACGTTCATTGCTGGCGTGATGCTCGCGCCGATCCTGTCGGTCGCCGCGGGCTTCCGTAACGGCGGGCAGCTGGTTGCGGTGGCAGGCGGGATGACGGCGGCTATTTTCTTCGCCATGGCCGCCATCGCCACGGTGACCAAGCGCGACTTCGCGTTTCTCGGCAAGTTCCTGTTCGTGGGCCTGGTCGTGCTGATCGTCGCGTCGCTCGCCAACCTGTTCTTCCAGGTGCCTGCGGTGTCGCTGACGATCTCGGCCGTCGCCGTCCTGCTGTTCTCGATGTACCTGCTGCACGATGTCAGCAGGATCGTCCGCGGTGGCGAAACGAACTACATCACCGCGACGCTCAACCTGTTCCTCGACGTCTACAACATCTTCATCAGCCTGCTGCAATTGCTGCTCGCGTTCACGGGTCAGCGCGACTGACACAGGCGATCTGCAGGTCCAGCACGGGGCGAGTTGATCTCGCCCCGTTTTGTTTGGGTCAGCGGGAACCGCGTAGCTTCAATCGAAGACGGCCATCGACTCCACGTGCGCCGTGTGCGGAAACATGTTGACGACACCCGCCGCGGACAACCGGTAGCCTCGCTCGTGGACCAGCACGCCCGCATCGCGCGCGAGTGTGGCGGGGCTGCACGATACGTAGACGATGCGCTGCAGGCGTCGCTCATCGTCGTTGTGCGGCAGCGACTTGACGAGCTCGAGCGCGCCCTCACGGGGTGGGTCGATCAGCACGCGGTCGAGCCGCCCGAGCGGTGCGAGCGTTTCGGCGGTCGCCGTGAACAGGTTCGCGCACTCGAATGTCGTGCGGCCGGTGAGGCCGTTGCGGTCGGCATTCGCGCGGGCGCGCGCGACGAGCGCCTTGCTGCCCTCCACGCCGACGACCACGGCGCCCCGGCGCGCGATGGGCAGCGTGAAGTTGCCAAGCCCGCAGAAAAAGTCGGCGACGCGCTCGCCGGGTCGCGGGTCAAGCAGCTCCACCGCTCTGCGCACCAGCACGCGATTGATCGACGCGTTGACCTGGGTGAAATCGGTCGGCGCGAACGGCAGGGCGATGTCGAACTCGGGCAGCGTATAGGCGAGCGTGGCACCTCTCGGATGGAACGGCACCACGGTTTCCGGACCGCCCGATTGCAGCCACAACTCGACGCCGTGCGCGTCTGCAAACGCGACGAGCTTCGCTTCGTCGGCTTGCGACGGTGGATCCAGAACACGCAGCACGAGCGCGTATACCGGCCGACCCTGACCGCCGGGCGCCGCATCGGCATTGACCATCGAGGCATCGAACCCAACCGCGGCAACCGAATGTGGCGTCAGCCGCTCGCCGACGGCCACCTCGATCTGCGGCAGCCGCTTGCGGATCGACAGCGACTCGATCAGCGTTCGCAGCTTCGGCAGCAGCGCGGAGATCTTTGGCGGCATCACGTGACACTCGCGCATGTCGGCGACGTAACTCGACTTCCGTTCGTGAAAACCGACGAGCACGCCGCCTTTCTTCGGCACGTCGCGCACCGACATCCGCGCGCGGTACCGGTAACCCCACGCAGGGCCGGCGATCGCCGGCAGCAACGTATCGGGACGCACGCGCCCGAGCCGCTGCAGCGCATCTTCGAGTGCGCGCTGCTTCGCCGCCAGTTGCAGCGCTTCGTCGGCGTGCTGGAGCGTGCAGCCGCCGCATACGCCGAAATGCGGGCACCGCGGCACGACACGGGCGGCATTGGGTTCGTCGATGGCGACGGCGCGCGCAATCGCGTACGACGGCTTCTGCTTGACGAATTCGGCGCGCAGGCGCTCGCCGGGCAGGCCGCCCTCGACGAACACGACCTTGCCGTCAGCGTGCGCGACGCCGCGGCCTTCCTGGTCCAGCGATTCGATCGTGAGTTCGATGATCATGAGAGGCGCGGATTGTACGCGCCGGCTTGCGCCGTGGCGCCGGATCGGTAAAATGCCGAGGATGCAGATCCTTGCGCTCGATACCTCGACCGAGTGGCTGTCGGTGGCCGTCTACAACGGGCGCGATGCGCTGGTCATCCGCGAGCGCGCGGGCAATGCGGCGTCGGAGCGCATCCTGCCGCTGACGGCGCGCGTGCTCGCCGACGCAGGCGTTTCGCTGCAGGCACTCGGCGGCATCGGCTACGGCGCGGGGCCCGGCTCGTTCACCGGCGTGCGCATCGCCTGCGGTGTCGTGCAGGGCATGGCGCTCGGTGCGGATCTGCCGGTGTTCGGCGTGCCCACGCTCGGCGCCATTGCGCACACGGCGTGGCGCATGCATGGCGGGTCGCGCGTGCTCGCCTGCCTCGATGCACGAATGCGCGAAGTCTACGTCGCATCCTACGTACGCAGCGGCGAGCGATGGACGCGCATCGGCGATCCGGCCGTGTGCAAGCCCGACGATGTACGAACTGCCGACGCCGACACCTGGCACGGTGCAGGAGAGGGCTTCGCCGCTTATCCGGAGCTTGCGCAGCGACTCCGGCTGGCGCAGACCGATGCGACGATCGTTCCCGACGCGCAATCGGTTGCCGAATGGGCCTGGCCGCACCTCGTCGCGGGGGAGGGAACGGACGCCGCGGGCGCGCAACCTCTGTACGTGCGGCATCGCGTCGCGCTGACGACCGTCGAGCGCGCGTCAGGGTTGCGCCTCTAGTCCGGGTGCGCCACTAAATGGCCACGCTGCCGAAACCCCGCGAGCTCGCACCGGTGCGCTGGCGGCCGCTGGCCGCGCATGATCTGCCGGTCGTCGCGGCGCTCGAGTTGCGCATTCACGCAGCGCCGTGGAGCGAGCGCAATTTCCGTGACGCCCTGGCCGCCGGCTACTCGGCTCGCGTCGGCGTTCGCGGCGAGCAGATCGTCGCGTACGGCGTGCTGATGCTCGGGCCCGGCGAGGCCCAACTGCTGAACCTGTCGGTTGTGCCGGAATCGCGGCGCGAAGGACTCGGCCGTGCGCTCTTGCTGCAATTCGTCGACGACGCGCGACGGCTCTACGCCGAGCAGCTGTTCCTGGAAGTGCGCGTCGGTAACCGCGCAGCGATCGAGCTGTACGAGCAGGCCGGCTTCGTCGGGATCGCACGGCGTGTCGCCTACTACCCACCGAGCGAGCCTGGCGCCGCGCGCGAGGATGCGCTGGTGATGCGCTGCGCGCTCGTGTCGCCGTTCCAACGATGATCCGCCGCGCCGACGTGCTGCGTGAGCTCAAGCTGCTGCCGGTCTGGCGGCTGCGTCGTCCGCAGGCCCCGGACACCGTCAGCGCGGCCGGCGACACGTCGGGCGACGAGCGCCGATCGCGGATCGCGACGCTCACCTTAGACGCGCTGGTCGACGACATCGCGGGCTGCACGGCCTGCGCGTTGTGCAAGACGCGCCGGATGACGGTTCCGGGAGTGGGCGATCCCCGCGCACAGTGGATGTTCGTCGGCGAAGCGCCGGGTGCGGACGAGGATTCGCAGGGCGAGCCCTTTGTCGGCGCCGCGGGCCAGTTGCTCGACAACATGCTGGTGGCGCTCGGTCTTGCTCGAACCGAAAACGTCTACATCGCCAATGTGTTGAAGTGCAGGCCGCCGAACAATCGCACGCCCGAGCCGGCCGAAGCGCTCGCCTGCGCGCCTTATCTCGACCGCCAGATCGAGCTGATTGCGCCAGCGGCTGATCGTCGCGCTTGGCAGGAGCGCCGCAGGCCGCCTGCTGAACACCGATGCGCCGGTTTCGAGCCTTCGCAATCGCGTGCATCGTTATCGCGGCACGCCGCTGATCGTCACGTATCACCCGGCCTACCTGTTGCGCACGCCGGCCGACAAGGCGAAGGCGTGGGAGGACCTGCTGTTCGCGCGCCGTACGCTGCGTGACGCAGCCGCGGCGAGTGCTACGGCCTGACTGCGATGAAAGACTCGCCAAAGCGCTTGCGTCCGGCGCAGGGAGGCCGCATATTCCGGGCGGCGGACGATTCGTCCCTTCACGTTCGGAGGAGCACCATGCTTCGCAAGCTGGGCATCGCACTGGCCGCTGTCGTGGCGCTGGCACTGGGTGGTTGCGGATACAACGACCTGCAGCGACAGGACGAGGGCATCAAGGCGTCCTGGTCGGAGGTCGTCAATCAATACCAACGACGTGCCGACCTGGTGCCGAACCTCGTCAACACGGTGAAGGGTTATGCGCAGCAGGAGCAGCAGGTGCTGACCGAAGTGACGAACGCGCGCTCGCAGGTCGGCGCGATCAAGGCGACGCCCGAGCTGATCAACGATCCGGTCGCGTTCCAGAAATTCATCCAGGCGCAAAACCAGCTGCAGGGCGCGCTGTCGCGCCTGCTCGCCGTTTCCGAAAACTATCCGCAGTTGAAGTCCGATGCGCTGTTCCGCGATCTGCAGTCGCAGCTCGAAGGAACGGAGAACCGCATCGCCGTCGCGCGCAATCGATACATCAAGACGGTGCAGGAATTCAACACTACGGTGCGTCAGTTCCCGACGAACCTCACGGCGATGATCTTCAAGATGAACGTGAAGCCCAACTTCACTGTTGCCGACGAAGGTGCGGTCAGCGCGCCGCCGAAGGTCGATTTCAACAAGGCGCCGGCCGTTCCGGCACCAGGTGCAGCACCCGCACCGTCGACGCCGCCCGCCGTTCCGCCCCCGGCACCGAAGTCCTGATCGACGTCGGCTGATGCGCAGCGCCGGCTGCCTGTTCGCGGCCGGTGCGGAGCGATCGCTCGACGTCCCATCGTGAATGTCGCCAACGTGAAGTCGGTGAACATGCTCGCGGTACTCCGCCGCATTGGCGCGATCGTCGCGCTGGCGGCAGCCGCTGTCGCGGTCGCGCAACCCGCGTGGGAATCGACGTCGGAAGGGCTGACGCCGATACCCGCGCTGACGGCACGCGTCACTGATGTCACCAGCACGCTGTCGGCCGCCGAAAAGACGGCGCTCGAGACGAAGCTCGCCGACTGGGAGAAGCGCACGGGCAACCAGCTCGTCGTGCTGATGGTGCCGACGACGCGCAGCGAGCCCATCGAAGGTTATTCGCTGCGCGTGGCCGAAGCGTGGAAGATTGGCCGCAAGGGCCAGGACAACGGCGCGCTGTTCGTCGTGGCGAAGGATGACCGCAAGATGCGCATCGAGGTCGGCTACGGCCTCGAAGGCGTGCTCACGGACGTGACATCGCGACGGATCATCGCGGAGAACGTCGCGCCGCTGTTCCGCCAGAACAAGTTCGGTGCCGGCATCGACGCCGGCGTCGATCGGATCATCGCCGTCGTCGGATCAGGGGCGCCGCTGCCGGCGCAGCAACGCGCGACGCCAGCGCGACGCACGCAAGGATTCGATTTCGAGACGCTGCTGATCCTGCTGTTCGTCGGCGTGCCCGTGCTGGGCGGGATCCTGTCGCGGATCTTCGGCCGCATGCTCGGGTCGACGGTGGGCGCCGGCGTCGTCGGCGCGGGCGCGTGGGTCGTCGCTGGATCGATTGCCATCGGCATTGGCGCGGGCCTCATCGCGCTTGTCATCATGTTGCTGTTCAGCGCCGGCGGCGGCATCGGGCGTCGCGGCGGCACGTGGATACCCACCGGCGGCTGGGGGGGCGGGGGACTCGGCGGTGGCGGCGGATTCAGTGGTGGGGGCGGCGGTGGCGGTTTCTCCGGCGGTGGCGGCAGTTTCGGTGGCGGCGGCGCGTCGGGCGGCTGGTAGAGGGCGAGCGACGATGTCCGACAAGCGCAATCGTCTGCTCCGCCACGTGATCACCGATCACCTGTCGGTCAAGCGCGCGTTCCCGGCCGACGCGCTCGCGCACATCGAGCGGGCGATTGCCGCGGGCGAGCGTACGCATCGCGGCCAGGTGTGCTTCGCCGTCGAAGGCTCGCTGCCACCGCTACGCGTGCTGCGCAAGCTCTCGCCGCGAGAGCGCGCGCTCGAAGTGTTCGGGTTGCTGCGCGTGTGGGATACGGAAGAGAACGCCGGCGTTCTCGTCTACCTGCTGCTCGCCGACCGCGACGTCGAGATCGTCGCCGATCGCGGCATCGATCGCGTCGTCGACAACGCTGCATGGCAGGCGATCTGCGCGCGAATGGAAGCGGCGTTTCGCGATGGGCGCTATGCCGAAGGCGCCGTCGGGGGAATCGGCGAGATTTCCGCACTGCTGGCGCAACACTTTCCGCGCGCCGGCGCGGTTGCCAACGAGCTTTCCGACAAGCCCGTCGTGCTCTGAGTCGCTCGGCGCGAGCAGTCCTGTCCGGACTTCCTCAGCCGTGCTTGTCCATGCCGATCAGGTGCAGCGAATCGAACTCCCGCTGGTTGGCGCGATGCCGCCACATGACGAGGAGCATCGAGCCCGTGACGAACACGCCGAACAGGATGATCGCCGTGCTCACCGCCATGCCCGAGCGCACCATCAGCGCGTAGAGGCCGACCATGACGAGGATGCCGATGTTCTCGTTGAAGTTCTGCACTGCGATCGAGTGGCCCGCACCCATCAGCACGTGCCCGCGATGCTGCAGCAGCGCATTCATCGGCACGACGAAAAACCCGGCGCAGGCGCCGATCGCAACCATCAGCACCATCGCGAGCGGTATGTAGTGGACGAGCACCATCACCATGACGACGACGCCCATCGCAGCGCCGATCGGCAGCACGCTGACGGCGCTGCGCAGCGTGACGAACTTGGCGGCGATCACCGCACCGAGCGCGATGCCGACGGCGACCACACCTTGCAGCATCGACGCCTGCGACAGGTTGAGCGACAGTGCGCGCGCCGCCCAATCGATGACGATGAACTGCAGCGTCGCGCCGGCGCCCCAGAACAGCGTCGTCGTCGCGAGCGAGATCTGGCCCAGCCGATCGCGCCACAGCAGCGCGACGCAGTGCGAGAACTCGCGGATCAGGTAGAACGGATTCTTGCTCGGCACGCGGTGGTCGACACCGGTGTCGGGTATGAACCAGTTGAAGATCGCCGCGATGAGGTAGAAGCCCATGATGACGACGATCGCCGCCTCGGGCGGCGTGTCGACCGGCGTATCGAACACCGGGAAGTCGAAGCCGAGCAGCGCCGCCGAAACCCGTGGCGTGATCAGCGCACCGCCGAGCAGTACCCCGATGATGATCGAGCCGACGGTGGCGCCCTCGATCCAGCCGTTGGCGATGACGAGTTGATGCGGCGGCAGGAGCTCGGTCAGGATGCCGTACTTCGCCGGCGAATACGCGGCGGCCCCGAACCCGACGATCGCGTAGGACAGGAGCGGGTGAATGTCGAACAGCATCAGCGCGCAGCCGCAGACCTTGATCGCGTTGGTGAACAGCATCACGCGACCCTTCGGCATCGAATCCGCGAATGCGCCCACCACCGGCGCCAGCAGCACGTACGAAATGACGAAGCTCTGTTTCAGTGCGGGCGTCATCCACGCCGGCTCGTGCAGTTCCCGCAGCAGCGCAATCGCGGCGATCAGCAGGGCGTTGTCGGCGAGCGACGAAAAGAACTGCGCCGCGATGATGGTGTAGAAGCCGGGTTTCATGGAGCTCAGGAAATCGGTCGCGGCGGACGCGTTCGAACTGCAGGACGTTCGCTGTGGATTGTTATAATGCGAACGCCGCGCGGCCGGCGCTTTATACCATGATCCCACAACCCCCAGCAGTGCGACCGCGGTCGTGCCGTAGCGTTTTCAGGTTGTAGCGGACAGCGCTACCCTGGCGCCGCCCGCCATTCAATCTGCATGGCCCGCCCGATCGTCGCCGACGTGGATCTTGCCGCGATCGCGGCGAATCTCGCATCCGTTCGCCGATTCGCGCCTGGCGTGGAAGTGCTCGCCGTCGTCAAGGCCAACGCGTACGGCCACGGCCTGCTGCGCGTGCTGCCCGCCCTCGACGGCGCTGACGGACTTGCGCTGATCGAGCTCGAAGCGGCGCTCGCGCTGCGCGCGGCAGGCTATTCACGCCCGATCCTGCTGCTCGAAGGATTCTTCGAAGGCGCCGAGCTCGAACCGATTTGCCACCACGGGTTGCACATCGTCGTGCACGACGCCGAGCAGGTGCGGATGCTCGAGACGGCGCGTCTTCCCGCGCGCATCGGCGTGTACGTGAAAGCCAACACAGGGATGAATCGCCTTGGGTTCGCGCCCGCCGACGTTCCGGGAGTCTGCGCGCGCCTCGAAGCACTGAAGGCGGGTGCGAGCATACGGCTGATGATGCATTTCGCGCGCGCCGACGACGACGACGGAATCGCCGAGCCGCTCGCGCGATTCGAGCGCGAGTGCGGAGCCTTGACCTATCCGCGTTCGCTCGCCAACTCGGCGGGCGTCGTCCGCTACGGCGAGATCGGCGGCGACGGCGTGCGGCCGGGCATCATGCTGTATGGTGCGACACCGTTCGGACGGCGAAGCGCCGAGGCACTGGGCCTCGTCGCGGCGATGACGCTGCGCTCCCAGTTGATCGCGGTGCAGACGCTTGCGGGCGGCGATACCGTCGGCTATGGCGCCTCGTTTCGCGCGTCGCACGCGATGCGCATCGGCGTCGTCGCGTGCGGATACGCGGACGGTTATCCGCGCCTCGCTCCCAACGGCACGCCCGTGCTGGTGAATGGGAAGCGTGTACCGATGGCGGGTCGCGTGTCGATGGACATGGTCACGGTCGACCTGTCGGCAGTGCCGGAGGCGACAGTGGGCAGCGACGTCGTGCTGTGGGGGAACGGATTGCCGGTCGACGAGGTCGCAGCGATGGCGTCGACCGTCGGCTATGAATTGCTGTGCGCGGTCGCGCCCAGGGTCCCGTTCGTCGTGCGCGGACTACGCGGAGGATAGGTCTTGTACATCGTTGTCACCGGCGCGGCCGGCTTCATCGGTTCGAATCTCGTCAAGGCGCTGAACGAGCGCGGCGAATCGGACATCATTGCCGTCGACGATCTCACCCGCGGCGACAAGTTTCGCAATCTCGCCGATTGCGACATTGCCGATTACCTCGACAAGGACGAGTTCCTGTTCCGCATCGGCAACGGCGATTTCGACGACGATATCGCAGCCGTGTTTCACCAGGGTGCGTGCTCGGACACGATGGCCACCGATGGCCGGTACATGCTGCGCAACAACTATCGCTACTCCGTCACGCTGCTCGATCATTGCCAGGACAACGACATTCCGTTCCTGTATGCGTCGAGCGCGTCGGTGTACGGCGGCGGCATCGTGTTCCGCGAGGAGCGCGCCAACGAGGCGCCGCTCAACGTGTACGGCTATTCGAAGGCGCTGTTCGACCGCTACGTTCGGCGCGTGTTGCCCGAGCGGACGGCGCAGATCGCCGGCTTCCGCTATTTCAACGTGTACGGCCCGCGCGAAGCGCACAAGGGGCGGATGGCCTCGGTCGCGTACCACTTCGCCAACCAGTATCGCGCCGAGGGACGCGTGCGCCTCTTCGCGGGCACGGGCGGCTACCCCGACGGCGAGCAGCGACGCGATTTCATCCACGTCGACGACATCGTCGCCGCGAACCTCGATTTCCATCGGCATCCGGAACGTTCGGGTATTTTCAATCTCGGCACCGGAACGGCCGCGACGTTCAACGCCGTTGCGGTGGCGACCATCAACGCATGCAGGCACGCGAGCGGCGATCCGTCGCGCTCGCTTTCCGAGCTGGTGGCCGATGGCGCGATCACCTACGTGCCGATGCCCGACGCACTGGGCGGCAAATACCAGAGCTTCACGCAAGCGGACCTCGGCCGCCTGCGTGCATCCGGTTACGACGCCAGGATGCTGGCCGTCGACGAGGGCGTGCAGCGCTACGTCGAAAGTCTGATTTCAGCCTAGCGGTTCCCTTCGTAACCTTGGGACTCGATCGCATCCGCCGCGACATCAAGCCGATGTCGCGCGTGGCGACGAGTCCACTCACCTCGAAGGAGAACGCCATGTTTCGTTGCCTGATCGCGCTTGCATTCGCAGTCGCATCGCAGTTGGCTGCCGCTGCGCTCAACCTAAACACCGCCAGCAAGGAGGAGCTCGTCGCGCTGTCGGGCATCGGACCCGCCAAGGCCCAGGCGATCATTGACTACCGCGTCCAGCACGGCGGGTTCAAGACGATCGAGGAACTGAAGGACGTCAAGGGCATTGGCGCCCGGCGCTTCGAGAAGCTGAAGCCCGAATTGACGCTCGCGTCGCCTGCGGCCAAGCCCGCTGCCAGGACGGATTCGAAGGGGCAGGCCGTGGCCGCGCGGACCGACGCCAAGCCTATCAAGTAGCGGCGGGCCGGTTGGGGGGTGGTGGGCACCGCCCGCTACCTCTTGATCGGCGGTGGTTTCCGGCGGCGCTCGGCGCCGGTTGGACGCTGGGGCGGCACGGTAGGTCAACGTTCCGCATGCGCAGCGCGTTATGGGCCGGCACGAGTCGCAACGGCATGGTGCCAGAGCGCGACCGGCCCCCGACGTATTCGCACCCCTACCGGAGATCCACATGAAACGTCTGCTGCTTGGATTGGTGCTGTTGCTGGCCACGAGCTTCGCGCTCGCTGCGACCAACATCAATACCGCAACGAAAGAGGAACTCGAGGCGCTTCCCGGCATTGGCCCGGTCAAGGCGCAGGCGATCATCGACTACCGCACCGCCAACGGCGCGTTCAAGTCGCCGGAAGACGTGATGAAGGTCAAGGGCATCAAGGACGGCGAGTACGGCAAGATCAAGGACCAGATCTCCGTGTCCGGCCGCACCGTCGCCCAGACAGCTCCGGCCGCGGGCGCGATGGCCCCGGCGGCTCCGGCCAAGGCAGCTCCGTCGACGGGCGCGATGGCCCCGGCGGCCCCCGCCAAGGCCGCAGCACCCGCGGCAGCGCCGGCTGCCGCCGCGCCGATGGCCCCGGCCGCACCGGCCAAAGCCGCCGCACCGGCCGCCGCCGCACCGACGGCCCCGGCCAAGGATGCCGACAAGATGACCAAGGCACAGGAGGAGAAGGCAGCCAAGGCCAAGGCGAAGGAAGACAAGGCCGCCAAGGAGAAGGAGGAGAAGGCAGCCAAGGCCAAGGCGAAGGAAGACAAGGCCGCCAAGGAGAAGGCGGAGAAGGCTGCGAAGGCGAAGGAGAAGGAGGAGAAGGCTGCGAAGGCGGAGGCTGACAAGCAGGCCAAGGCCGACGCGAAGAAGGACGCGGCTGCCGCGAAGGACAAGGCGCCTGCGAAGGCCGCGACGACCGACAAGGCGGCCACGACGGACAAGGCCACCACGACCGCCAACGCGCCCACGACGGACAAGGCAGCGTCGAAAGATGCGCCGGCCAAGTCGGCGGCCGACGAGAAAGCGAAGAAGTAACGCCGCACGTTAAAGCAAAGCCCCGCGAACCCCGCCCGCGTGGCGGGGTTCGCGCTTTTGTGGCGACGGTCGTCGCAGGCCGCTCGGCTACAATCGGTCGATGAATTACCGCACGCTATCCGACGCCGTAGGCAACACGCCACTCGTTCGGCTCGCACGTCTGCCCGGCAAGACCAGCAACGTGCTGCTCGCAAAGCTCGAAGGGAACAATCCGGCGGGGTCAGTAAAGGATCGGCCGGCGTTGTCGATGATCGTCGAGGCCGAGAAGCGCGGCACGATCAAGCGCGGCGATACGCTGATCGAGGCGACGTCCGGCAACACCGGCATTGCGCTCGCGATGGTTGCGGCGATGCGAGGCTACCGGATGCTGCTGGTCATGCCCGAGAGCCAGACGGCCGAACGCGTGCAGACGATGCGGGCGTACGGCGCCGAGTTGATCCTGACGCCGAAGGCAGGCGGCATGGAGGCCGCGCGCGACATCGCCGACCGGATGCGCGCCGAAGGCAAGGGCGTGATCCTCGATCAGTTCGCCAATCCCGACAATCCGCTCGCGCACTATCGCGGTACCGGTCCGGAGATCTGGCGCGACACCGACGGGAGCGTCACGCATTTCGTCTCGGCGATGGGCACGACCGGAACGATCATGGGCGTGTCGAGGTTCCTGAAGGAAAAGAATCCGGCAATCCAGATCGTCGGCGCGCAGCCCGCCGAAGGCTCGCAGATTCCCGGCATTCGCAAATGGCCGCCTGCATACCTGCCGAAGATCTTCGATGCGTCGCGCGTGGACCGGATCGAGAACGTCTCGCAGGGCGACGCCGAGGACTTCGCGCGACGACTGGCGCGCGAGGAAGGCATCTTCGGCGGCATCAGCTCGGGCGGCGCATGCGCCGTTGCGATGCGCGTGTCAGCAGTCCGTCGAGAACGCGATCATCGTGTTCGTCGTTTGCGATCGCGGCGACCGCTACCTGTCCACCGGCGTGTTTCCCGCGTGACCCGGCGGGTTGCGCGAGGCGCAGCATACCGCTTCGTCCAATGCGTTGATTGGCGCGCCGCGCCAGCCGCTCGTATCCATGTCCATGGCGTGAGCACGCCCTGCACCGATTGAACGAAGAACCGACCGCGCCGACGATGACGCCGCTGCTCGTCTTTGACATCGAGACGGTGCCCGACGTCGCGGGAATACGCCGCATCAACGACATCGGTGCGAACGTCGACGACGCCGCCGTGCTTGCCTGGTTCGCGCAGAAGCGGCGAGCAGCGACGGGTAACGACTTCGCGCCGCATTATCTGCAGCAGGTCGTTGCGATCGCGTGCGCGCTGCGCGATGCGGCTGGAATCCGCGTCTGGTCGATCGGCGACGCGGCCGACCCCGAGCCCGAGATCATCCGTCGCTTCTTCGACGGCATCGAGAAGTATTCGCCGCAACTCGTGTCGTGGAACGGCGGCGGGTTCGACCTGCCCGTGTTGAATCATCGCGCGCTCATCCACGGCGTCGCTGCAGCGCGCTATTGGGACTGGGGCGACGACGACCGCGACTTCCGGTACAACAATTACCTCGCACGGTTCCACACGCGACATCTCGACGTGATGGACGTCGTCGCGCAGTACCAGCCGCGTGCGAGCGCAGGCCTCGACGCCATCGCGCGGCTCTGCGGATTTCCCGGCAAGCTCGGCATGGCTGGAGGCGACGTCGGTGCGGCCGTCGCCGCGGGCCGCATCGGCGACGTCCGCAGCTACTGCGAGTGCGACGTGCTGAACACGTATCTCGTCTATCAGCGATTTCGACTGATGCGCGGCGAGATCGATGCCGGCGAGTACGCGCGCGAGATGTCGCTCGTTCGCGAGCGGATCGGCGCGTCCGACGCGCCGCACTGGCGTGAATTCATCGCGAAGTGGACCGGCGATGCCGGCGCGCTGCCTACAACGTGATCGTGCCGCGGCCGATCTCGATCACGCGGCCCGACACGTGAATCGACCGATCGTCGTCGACGCGCAAGCCAAGCCGGCAGCGCCGTCCGACGGCCTCGCCCTGGTCGATGACGAGTTCGACGGGCAGCGGCTCGTTCATCGCGAGCAGCCATCCGCCCAGATTCGCGCAGGCCGATCCCGTACCCGGATCCTCGATGACGGCGCCGTGCTTCGGGAAAAAGAAGCGGGCAAGCACCCGATTGCGTTCGCGAGCGAAGACATAAGCCATTGCGCGCTCGCCGTTGCTGCCGTGATGCAGTAGCTCCGCCGCCACGGGTTGCGCGCGGCGGACGGCGTCGAATGACGCGAGTGGAATGATCAGTTGCTCGCTGCCAGTATCCACCCATAGCGGCTGGACGTTCGCGGCGACGTCGGCTGCGGCAAGCCCCAGCATGTGCGCCAGTGCCTCGCGCGACGCCGACGGCGAACGATGTCGCGGCACGTTCGCGGTCAGTGTCCACACGTCGCCATTGGCATGTACCGGAATGGTGCCGGCGCGCATTTCGAGCGTCACGTCGTCGCCGGCGCGCAGCAGGTCACGCACGACATGCGCCGTGCCGAGCGTCGGGTGACCGGCGAAGGGCATCTCGAACGTCGGCGTGAAAATGCGCACGCGTGCCGACGCCGTCGTCGACGGCATCACGAACGTCGTTTCCGACAGGTTGAACTGCAGCGCCAGCGATTGCATCGTGGCGTCGTCCAACATGCTGCCGTCCTCGAATACGGCAAGCGGATTCCCGGCGAGTGGCGATTCCGCAAAAACGTTGACGATCCTGAATGGACGGGAGGGCATCGCAGGCAACTCCTTCAATTCGGCGGCGCCAACGCGGGCTCGCGCGCCGGCAACAGCAATGCGCGGGCATGGCGCTCCATCGCCGCATGCGACACGTCGTCGAGGTTCAGCACCGTGGCTGTGCGATGACGCGGAAAATTGCGCTCGATGGCGCGTGTGTACAACGGGTCGTAGTGCGTCGCCAACAGATCGGCGGCCAGTTCCGCCGTCGCGCCGTTG
The DNA here is from genome assembly GCA_963709335.1 of uncultured Pseudomonadota bacterium. Taxonomy (GTDB): domain Bacteria; phylum Pseudomonadota; class Gammaproteobacteria; order Burkholderiales; family Casimicrobiaceae; genus VBCG01. The sequence goes on along the minus strand of CAVPWB010000013.1, from coordinate 301,097 downwards.
CGTGCCCATCCGTTCCAGCGCGTGACGGTAGCCTTGCCATGCATCCGGGCAAGCGGCGCGAGTCGCGCATGCAACAGGTCGGGGTCGCCGGCAAGGTGCGCGTAGTCTTCCTCGAGCATCGCCACGCGTAACGGCAGCGGCGTTTCGAGTCTTATGCACGCCGAGCGGCGCATTTCCGTCAGCAGCGACTCGGGAACCTGCAGCCGGCCGATCCGCTGGCTCTCCGATTCGACGAACACCGGCCGCGTCACGTCGAACGTCGACAGCGCCGCGTACAGATCGCTTTCGAACAGCTTTTGCGACGGCTGCGGGTCGTCCGGCAAATCGCCGAGCAGCGAACCGCGATGTCGCGCCAGCATTTCCAGGTCGAGCACCTGTCCGCCCACGGCGGCCAGTGCCGCGATCAGACGCGACTTGCCGGAGCCGGTGAGCCCGCAGACGACGTGGAAACGCAGGTGCTGCGCATGGAACGGCAGCATCGCAACGACGTGGCGGCGGTAGGCGCGATACCCGCCGTCGAGTTGCACGGCGCGAAAGCCGATCTCGGTCAGCACGTGCACGAGCGCGCGGCTGCGCTGGCCGCCACGCCAGCAATAGACGAGCGGCGACCATTCGCGCGGCTTGTCGAACGCGTGGCGGTCGCAGATCCCCGCGATGTTGCGCGCGACGATCGCGGCACCGAGCTTGCGGGCGTCGAACGCCGATTGCTGGACGTACATCGTGCCGACGCGCGCACGCTCGGCGTCGTCGAGCACAGGAAGGTTGACGGCCCCCGGCAAATGATCTTCGGCGAATTCACCCGGCGAGCGCACGTCGATCCGCTCTGCGTACGACGCCCACGCATCGACGTCGGCTTTCGGCGTCGTGCGCAAGGGGGGTCCCGGCGGCAGCGGCGTTTTCATCGGCGCGATAACAGGGGCAGGAGGACCGGCCATACGTTGTCGAGGATCCGCGCCTGCGCCGCGGCGGTCGGATGGATCCGGTCCGGCTGGAATAGCGCGAGGTCGTCGCCGAAGCCCTCGAATACATACGGAACGACCGGAGCGCGCCGCGTCTTCGCGACGTCCGTGAAGAGCGCGTCGAATGTGCGCGCGTACGCGGGGCCGTAATTGGGTGGCACCTTCATTCCGACGATCAGCGGCTGCGCGCGCGCCGCCTGCACGTCGGCGACCATCGTGTCGAGATTCGTGCGCGTCGCGTTGAGATCGCCGCCACGCAGCGCGTCGTTGCCGCCGAGCTCGATGACGACGATCGCCGGCCGCTGTTCGCGCAGGAGGACCGGCAGGCGCGCGCGTCCACCGGCCGTCGTATCGCCGGATATCGACGCGTTGACCACCTGCTCGCGGTGGCCGGTTTCTCTGAGCCGTGCGGCGAGCAGATCGACCCACCCCTGGCCTTTCGCGAGCCCGTAGCCGGCCGAGATCGAGTCGCCGACGACAAGCAGCACCGGTGAGGGGGCTTGCGCCTGCGCCGGCGCCCCCAACATCACGAGGGCTAACAGCAGCAGCAGGTGTGGCCAGCGAACGATTGCCATGCCTGGATTGTAACGGGCCACTACGGTCATCCGGCGGGTGGGCGATACTGATGAAACGCATCGATCGCATGCGCTGTCTGATGACGATGCCCCAGGAACCGCCCATGTCGAGCATCATTCGCGCCACCTTACTGACGAAGATCGTGCAAAGCGGCGACGAGCCGCTGACGATTCTCGACGATGTCACTTTCGATGTCGCGGCAGGCGCGACGATCGCCATCGTCGGTGCCAGCGGCTCGGGCAAGACGACGTTGCTCGGGTTGCTCGCCGGCCTCGATCGTCCGACGTCGGGTGACGTGATCATCGATGGCGTCGCGCTGTCGACGCTCGACCAGGACGGCTGCGCCGCATTGCGACAGCGGCTGCTTGGCTTCGTGTTCCAGTCGTTCCAGTTGCTGCCGGCGTTGACGGCGCTCGAGAACGTCATGCTGCCGCTCGAGCTCGCCGGCGCAACGGACGCGAGCGAGCGTGCGCGATCGTGGCTCGCGCGCGTCGGGCTCGCGCGGAGGACGACGCACTATCCACGACAGCTGTCGGGCGGCGAGCAGCAGCGCGTCGCGATTGCGCGCGCATTCGCCGGCGAGCCGAAGATCCTGATGGCGGACGAGCCGACCGGCAACCTCGACGGCGCAACCGGCATCGACGTGGCCGATCTGATGTTCCGCCTGAATCGCGAGCACGGCACGACGCTGCTGCTCGTGACGCACGACGTAGGTCTCGCGAGTCGCTGTGAGCGCAGGTTGTCGCTCGCACTGGGACGACTGGTGGGCGACGAGCGCGTCGAGCATCCGAAACCGGCGCCGCACGCCGCTGCGCAGGTACTCGCGAAGTGAAAATCGCAGCGCTTCCTGTGACCGCGGTCCACCGCGATTGCCCATGCAGACGCTGAGACTCGCGCTGCGACTCGTCGGGCGCGACTGGCGCGCCGGTGAGTTGCGCGTGCTGATGGCGGCGATCTTCCTCGCGGTCGCGAGTGTCGGCACCGTTGCATTCTTCGCCGATCGCGTGAAGGCGGGGCTTGCGCAGCAGGCCAACCTGCTGCTCGGCGCGGACGTGATGATCTCCGGCGATCGGCCGCTGCCGCCCTCGTTCGCCGACGAGGCGCGCCGACGCGACCTCGCGACGTCGCCGGCGATCCGCTTCAACAGCATGGTTCAGGCATCCGGCGGTGGATCGGCACCGGCGGTGCTGACCGACGTGAAGGCCGTTGCCGACGGTTACCCGCTGCGCGGAGCGATCGCGCTCGCGGAACCGGGCACCGCCGAGCGCCACGACGCGCACGGCATTCCCGGGCGCGGCGAGGCGTGGGTCGATACGCGGCTCGCCGATCGCCTCGCGTTGACCAAAGGCTCGAAGGTCGCCGTTGGCGATGCGACGCTGACGGTGACGGCGATCATCGCGCAGGATCCCGAGATTGCGGGACTCACGTTCGCGCCGGGTCCGAAGCTGCTGCTGAACCTCGACGACGTGCCCGCAACCAACCTGCTGCAGCCGGGCAATCGCGCGACGTGGCGATTGCTCGTCGCCGAACGCAAGCCGGGTGACGTCGAGCGCTTCCGCACGTGGCTCGCCAGTGCGACGACACCCGGGCAGCGCGTCGAATCGGTCCGCGATCTGCGGCCGGAAGTGCGACAGACGCTCGAGCGCGCCGAACGCTTCCTCGGTTTGTCGGCGCTCGTAGCCGTGCTGCTCGCAGCCGTTGCCGTCGCGCTCGCGGCGTCGCGGTACCTGCGGCGCCATCTCGACGCGGCGGCGATGTTCCGCTGCTTCGGCGCGTCGGTGGCGCGAACGCTGACGCTGTTCATCGTCCAGTTCATCGCACTGGGCATCGCGAGCAGCGCGCTTGGCGTCGTCGGCGCGCTGCTCGGTCAGCAATTGCTCGCGACGATGCTTGCAACGGCGTTCGTCGAGACACTGCCGCTGCCGACGATGCTGCCCGCGCTGAAGGCGTTCGCAACCGGCGTGCTGCTGTTGTTCGGGTTTGCGCTGCCGCCGCTGGTTGCACTCGCGAACGTGCCGCCGTTGCGCGTGCTGCGCCGCGACCTGCCACGCCCGCGCATCGCGGGAATCCTTGCATATGTCTGCGGCGCGGCCGTCGTCGCCGTGCTGATCGCCTGGCAGGCGCAGGAGGCGCAGGCGGCGACGATCATGCTGGGCGGCGTCGCCGGCCTGCTGATTGCCGCTGCGGCACTTGCGTGGCTGCTGTTGACGCTGCTGAAGCGCGTGCCGCAGCGCGGCGTGTCGTGGCGGTTCGGGCTTGCGAACCTGCGCCGGCGCGCGCTGGCGTCGAGCCTGCAGATCGGCGCGCTGGCCCTCGGCCTGACGTCGCTCCTGCTGCTGACCGTCGTGCGGGGTGACCTCCTGCGCGACTGGCGCGCGAGCCTTCCGCCTGATGCGCCCAACCAGTTCCTCGTCAACGTGCTGCCGGAACAGGTCGACGACGCGCGCACATGGCTCGGTACGACGATCGGCGTCAAGCCGGAATTCCGGCCGATGGTGCGCGGCCGTCTCGTGGAGTTGAACGGCAAGCCGTTCGACACGACGCAATACGAGACGCGCGCGCGCCGTCTGGCCGAGCGCGAATTCAACCTGTCGTGGACCGACCGGATGCCCGAGGGCAATCGCACGGTCGCCGGCACCTTCTGGACGACGCAGGCACGCGGCGCCGATGCGGGCATTTCGCTCGAGGACGGCATTGCGCAGACGCTCGGCGTGAAGGTCGGCGACCGGCTGACGTTCGATGCCGGCGGCATACGCGTCACCGCACCCGTGACGAGCCTGCGCAAGGTCGATTGGGACAGTTTCCGCGTGAACTTCTTCGCGTTGTTCGCGCCGGAGGCCCTCGATACGCTTCCCGCCACGTACATCGCGGCGTTTCGCGTTCCGGAAGGCAATGCGACGTGGCTCTCCGGGCTCGTCGCGCGCTATCCGAACATCCTCGCCATCGATGTCGCCGAAATCCTCCAGCAGATCCAGGGCATCATCGATCGCGTCGCACGCGCCGTCGAGTTCGTGTTCCTGTTCACGCTTGCCGGCGGCTTGCTGGTGCTGCAGGCGGCGATCGCATCCACGCAGGACGAGCGCAAGTTCGATGCGGCCATCGTCCGCACGCTCGGCGCGTCGCAGCGGCAGCTGCAAAGCGCGCAGGCGACCGAGTTCCTGCTGCTCGGGTCGCTCGCCGGGCTGCTGGGTGCGGCCGGCGCCACGGCGATCGGCTATGCACTGGCGGAGCACGTCTTCAACATCCGCTTCACCGGCAATGCGCTCGTGTGGCTGTACGGCATCGTCGGCGGCGCGGTCGCCGTCACGCTCGCCGGCTGGCTCGGCACGCGGTCGACGGTGAACGAGCCGCCGCTCACGGTACTGCGCCAACTCGGCTGATCCGGCCGGTTGTCCGTAAGGATTGCATAGAATTGCAGTCCCGCGGCACAATGTGCAGTCCCCATGAATACGATCGCCGAAAGTTTCTCGGTGGCGCTTGCGATGATCACGCACCTCGATCCGCGCGTCACCGCGATCGTGGCGCTGTCGCTCGGCGTCAGCCTCACGTCGACGTTGTGCTCGGCCGTCATCGGCCTGCCGCTGGGCGCCGCCGTTGCGATCGGTCGCTTTCCCGGTCGCGGCCCGCTGATCGTGGCGTTGAACGCCGCGATGGGCCTGCCGCCCGTCGTGGTGGGGTTGCTCGTTTACCTCCTGTTGTCGCGCGCCGGACCGCTCGGTTCGATGGGTCTGCTCTTCACGCCGCAGGCGATGGTCATCGCGCAAACTGTGCTGATCGTCCCGCTCGTCGCGGCGCTGACGCGCCAGATCGTCGAGGATGCGTGGATCGAGTACCGCGAGCAGCTGCGAAGCCTCGATTCATCGTGGCTGCAGTCGACGCTGACGCTGCTGTGGGACACGCGGTGGTCGCTGCTGACGGTGGTGCTCGCGGGCTTTGGCCGCGCGGCATCGGAAGTGGGTGCGGTCATCATCGTCGGCGGCAACATCGACGGCATCACGCGGGTGATGACGACAGCCATTGCGCTGGAAACGAGCAAGGGCGACCTGCCGCTGGCGCTCGGGCTCGGCATCGTGCTGATCACGCTGGTGACGACGCTCAACCTCGGGGCTCACGTCACGCGGCAGTGGGCGAGGGCACGCCTTGGGTGACGCCGAGTGGGGCGGCCTGCCGATCGCGGCGTCGGCCGTCGACGTCGCCCGCGGCGATACGCAGGTTCTGCAAGGCGTCGACGTCCTGATCGAGCGCGGGACGCGCACGTTCATCCTCGGGGAGAACGGTGCCGGCAAGAGCACGCTGCTGCGCGTCCTGCACGGATTGATCGCGCCCACGCGCGGCACCGTGACGTGGGGTGGCGATACGTCGCGGCCGCCGCGGCAGGCAATGGTGTTCCAGCGACCCGTGCTGCTGCGACGTTCGGCAGCCGGCAACGTGCGGCACGCACTGAAGCTCGCAGGCGTTCGCGGTTCGAGTGCGCAGCGCTGCATCGAGCACGCACTCGCGCACGTCGGCCTCGCCGCTCTGGCCAAGCGCCCGGCGCGCGTGCTTTCCGGCGGCGAGCAGCAGCGGCTCGCACTGGCGCGGGCGTGGGCGCTCGCACCCGACGTGCTCTTTCTCGACGAGCCGACGGCGAGCCTCGACCCGCCTTCGGCGCGCGCGGTGGAAGCGATCGTCAATGACATCCATGCACTCGGCACGACGATCGTCATGACGACGCATCATCTCGCGCAGGCGAAGCGCCTCGCCGACAGCGTGGTGCTGCTGCAGGCCGGCCGCGTCGCCGAGCATACGGCAGCAGCACAGTTTTTCAGTGAACCCTGCTCGGCCTACGGACGGGCATTCCTCGAGGGAGAGCGATTGTGATGACGAAACTGTTCCGCAGATTGACCGGCGCGTTCGCGTGCCTGCTGCTTGCCGCGGCCGCGCTTGCGCAGCAGCCGTTCATCGTGGTCGCGTCGACGACGTCCACCGAGCAATCCGGCCTGTTTCCGCAACTGCTGCCGGCCTTCGAGAAGGATACGGGCATCAACGTGCGCGTCGTCGCCGTGGGTACGGGCCAGGCCCTGGACATCGGTCGCCGCGGCGATGCGGACGTCGTATTCGTCCACGACAAGACGGCGGAGCTGAAATGGCTCGCCGAAGGCGAAGGCGTCAGACGTTACCCCGTCATGTACAACGACTTCGTCCTCGTCGGTCCGGCTTCGGACCCGGCGCGCGTCAAGGGCAGCAAGGACATCACCACGGCATTGAAGGCAATCGCTGATGCAAAGGCGCCGTTCGTTTCCCGCGCCGACAAGAGCGGGACGCATGCGGCCGAGCTGCGCTTGTGGAAGGATGCAGGCGTCGACATCGACACCGCGAAGGGCCCGTGGTACCGCGAGACGGGCTCGGGCATGGGCGCTGCACTCAACACCGCGTCGGGACTGAATGCGTACATCCTCGCCGATCGCGGCACGTGGCTCAACTTCAAGAATCGCGGAGAGCTCGGCATCGCCGTCGAAGGCGACAAGCGGCTGTTCAACCAGTACGGCGTCATGCTCGTCAATCCCGACAAGCACCCGAACGTCAAGAAGGAGCTGGGCCAGAAATTCATCGACTGGCTCGTTTCACCCCGCGGGCAGGCGGTGATCGCCGCGTACAAGATCGGCGGCGAGCAGCTGTTCTTCCCCAACGCCGGAACGGATTCGTGACGATTGTCCGCGTTGCCTACGTTGTCGCGAGTGTATTGCTGAGCGGTGTCGCAATGGTCGCAGCGGGCGCGGAATTCTCGGTGTTCGCGGCCGGCAGCCTGCGTGCGCCGCTCGCCGACCTCGCGCAAGCGTACGAGCGCGACTCCGGCAACAAGGCGCGGCTGACGTTCGGCGCGTCGGGGTTGCTGCGCGACCGCATCAGCGGCGGCGAACGTGCCGATGTGTTCGCGAGTGCCAACATGGAGCATCCGCAATCGCTCGCGGAGGCCGGCTGGACGGCGCATGTCGAACGGTTCGCGCGGAACAGCATGTGCCTGCTCACGGGCGCGCGCAGCCATGCAACGACAGCGTCGGCACTCGACGCGATGATCGATCCCGCGGTCAAGCTCGGAACGTCGACACCGAAGGCGGACCCGTCGGGCGACTATGCATGGGAAGTGTTCCACAAGGCTGAAGCGCTGCGGCCCGGCGCGTTCGCGACGCTGACGGCCAAGGCGCGGCAGTTGACGGGTGGCCCGCAATCGCCGCCGCCACCGGCAACGCGCAGCGCCTATGGCGCGTTCATCGCGGCCGGCGATGCCGACATGTTCCTCACGTATTGCACGAACGCCGAGCTTGCGCGACAGGAAAACCCGCAGTTGCGCGTCGTCAGGCTTCCTGCCGATCTCGTCGTCGCGGCCGATTACGGCATCGCCGCGCGCAAGGACGCGGCGGCGGGCGCGACAGCCTTCGTCGACTACCTGCGCGGTCCCGTCGGTCGGCGCGTGTTCGCCGCGTACGGTTTCGATCCACCGTGATTCGCGCCCTTACCGTAGCCGTTGCGCTGTGCGGCTCTGCAGTGGCGATCGCGCAGACGTCGATCACCGATGCGACCGGACGCGCGATCACGCTCCCGCAGCGCGTGGAGCGCGTGTACGTGGCCGGGCCGCCCGCGGCAGTGCTGTTGCTCGCAGTTGCCCCGCAGAAGCTCATCGGCTGGACGCGCGCGCCGCGCCCCGACGAGGCCGCGTACCTGCCCGATGCCGTGGCGTTGCTGCCGGCACTCGGAAGGCTCACCGGGCGCGGCAATACGGCGAACGTCGAAGTTGTCATGAGTGCCAAGCCCGACCTGATCGTCGATGTCGGCTCGACGTCGGCGACGTTCGTGTCGCTCGCGCAGCGCGTGGAACAGCAAACGGGGATTCCCTACCTGCTCTTCGACGGCTCGTTGCGCGATACGCCGCGCCTGTTGCGCGAGATTGGCAAGGCCGTCGGGGCGACGGAGGCGGCGGAGAGTCTCGCGCGCGACGCCGAAAGCCAGTTGCACGACGTCGAGGTGCGCGTTGCGCGTATCGACATTCGCGACCGTCCGCGGGTCTATTTCGCACGCGGTCCGAACGGACTCACGACGGCACCGCGTGGATCGATGCAGGCGGAGGCGCTCGGCCTTGCGGGAGGAATCAATGTGATCGCACCGCCGCCCGCATTTACCGGCAATCTCGTGAACGTCTCGATCGAAGACGTCCTGCTCGCCGCACCCGACGTCATCATCGCGAGCGATCCTGCGTTCGCGGCAGCGGTGCGCACATCGACGGCGTGGCGCGACGTTCCGGCGGTTCGTGCGGGGCGCATCTACGTGCCGCCCGACGTACCGTTCGGCTGGTTCGACTCGCCGCCCTCGCTCAACCGGCTGCTTGGGGTACAGTGGCTCGTGCGCATCCTGCATCCCCGCCTGTTTCCCGAACCGCTCGGTCCACGCGTGACGGATTTTCATACGCGCTATTACCATCGCGCGCCCACCGACGCGCAGGTGCGCACGCTGCTCGAGCAAGCCGGCGTCGCGCAGTGAACGCGATCGACGCGCTGCGCGCGCCGGGCGAGGCCGCGCCGAAGACGTGGGCGGTGGTCGGCATCGCGGTTGTCGTGCTCGGCGTGCTGATTGTCGTGGCACTCGGATCGGGGCGCTACCCTCTTTCTGCCGCGGACGTCGCCGCCGTCGTATGGAAGCGCCTGACGGGCGCGGGCGATGCCGGAACGTCCGATGCGATCGTCTGGCAGATCCGGATGCCGCGCGTGGGAATGGCAATACTCGTCGGCGCCGCGCTGGCCGCGGCAGGCACGGCGTACCAGCATCTGTTTCGCAACCCGCTCGTTGCGCCGGACACGCTCGGCGTCTCGTCCGGTGCAGCGCTTGGCGCAGTGCTCGGCATTTTTCTCGGCGCGGGGCTCGTCGCGATCGAAACGGCCGCGTTCATCGGAGGCCTCGCCGCGGTCGGAGCCGTGATGCTCATCGCGTCGCGCCTGCGTGCGCACGAGGCGCTTGTCACGCTGATCCTCACCGGCGTCGTCGTCGCGAGCCTCCTCGGCGCGGCGATCTCGCTGCTGAAATACCTCGCCGATCCGTACAACGAATTGCCGGCAATCACCTTCTGGCTGATGGGAAGCTTCGCGTCGGCGTCGCGACAGGAACTCGCGAGCCTTGTTCCTGCAATTGCGCTCGCGCTCGCCGTGCTGCTGGCGCTCGCATGGCGGATCAACTTGCTGGCACTGCCCGAGGACGAGGCGCGTGCGCTCGGCGTAAATACGCGGCGGCTGCGCGCAGTGGTCATCGCGGCGGCGACGCTGGCCACGTCGGCAAGCGTCGCCGTGTCCGGCATCATCGGCTGGGTCGGGCTCGTGGTCCCGCACATGGCAAGATTGGTCGTCGGCCCCGAATTCTCGCGACTGCTGCCGGTTGCGACACTCTTCGGAGCGATGTTCATGCTGCTGATCGACACGATTGCGAGAACGCTCGCGACAATCGAAGTCCCACCCGGCATCCTGACCGCCGTCATCGGCACGCCCGTGTTCATCGCGCTGCTCGCGCGGTCGCGCCGGATGGCCTGATACCCACTCACCACGAGGAACGATCGATGAAAACCAGCGCTCGCAACAATTTCTCCGGCATCGTCAAGGACCTGATCAAAGGGCCGGTCACTGCCGAAGTGACGATCACCGTCGCGCCGGGGATGGACGTGGTCGCGACGATCAGCACGCGGTCCGCCGAGGCGTTGGGCCTCGCAGTCGGCAGGCCCGCCCGCGTCTTCATCAAGGCCAGCAGCGTCATCGTGGCCGTCGACTGATTAAGCGGTGTTCGCCGCGCACGTCTGGCTATCGACGAATGTCCATTCCGCCTGCGCGTCCGATGCTGACCGTGCGTGAGCTCGGCTACGGCTTCGCGTCGCGCAGCGTCGGCGAAGGCGTCACGTTCACGCTTGCCGCGGGTGAAACGCTCGCGGTGCTGGGTGGCAACGGCGCGGGCAAGACGACGCTGTTTCGCACGGTGCTCGGTTTGCTGCCGGTGCGCTCCGGTACCATCGACGTCGATGGCGTTCCGATCGCCTCGCTCAGCGCCGCGCAGCGCGCGATGCGTGTGGCCTACGTGCCGCAGCAGCACGTGCCGGCGTACGCGTTCAGCGTCACCGACGCCGTGCTGATGGGGCGAGCGTCGCATATCGGCACGTTCGCGCGGCCCGGGCGGCAGGATCGGCTGGCCGTGGCCGACGCGCTCGCAGCGCTTGGCATCGGCGCTTTGGCAGCGCGACCCGTCACCGAGATCTCGGGTGGCGAGCGGCAACTCGTGATGATCGCGCGCGCACTGGCGCAGCAGGCTTCGCTACTGGTGCTCGACGAGCCGACGGCGAGCCTCGACTTCGGCAACCGCGTGCGGGTCCTGCGCGAGCTCGATCGGCTGCGCGCGCGCGGCATGACGATCCTGTTCTCCACGCACGAACCGGATCAGGCGCTGGCGCACGCGGACCGTGCACTGCTGCTCGCCGATGGCCGTACGCTCGCGCTCGACACCGTCGCGCGCGCGCTGACGACGACGAACATCGAGCGGCTGTACGGCACGCCGGTCCGCTTGTTTCCGCTCGACGCGGGCCGCTATGCGTGCGTGCCGGACGACACGCGCGAAGGCGCTACGGATCGCTTGCTGTAGCGCTGCGGCGCCAACGTCGTCATAACGCGACGATGGCGAGCCCGATCGTCAGCGCCGTCGAGGCGGCCGCGATCGCCAGACCGATCAGCCGCTTGCGATGAAGCTGCGTCCAAAGCAGCACACCGGTCAGCGACAGCAGCACCATGGCGCCACCGATCGTGTCGGCCAGCAGCACCCACGCCACGCCGAGCCCCGTACCCTTGTGCAGGTTGTTGAGGGTGGCGAACAAATTGTTCTCGCCCGCGCGCACGTTGACGTAGTTGTTGCCGGCCCAGTATTCGACCTGGTACGACACGGCAGGTGTCGCGATGATCGCTGACCAGCGCGCAGGCTGTTGCAGCGTCCGATCGCCCCAGGGCACGGGCCGCGCGGGTTCGTCGCGGATGCGGCTGGCGCGATCCTGAAAACCGAGCTCCGTACTCACCCAGGCCGCCATCGCTTCGGCGCTTGACGGCGCCGGCACCGGCAGCTTCAGTTGCAGGTTGCGTTCGTTCGTCTGCGCCGCTGGCAGCTTCATCACCGCGCGATGGTTGAGCAGCACGCCGGTGACGCCGAACAGCAGACCGAGCACGGCACCCCATAGTCCGATCCAGCCGTGCACGCGGCGCAGCCACCACAGCGTTCTCACGTATCCGCCCACATGCGCAGCAGGTTGTGATAGCACCCGACGAGCCGCACGCGCGCCGATTCGTCGGCACCTGTTGCCGTCAGCTGCTGGATGGCTGTGTCCAGGTCGAACAGCATCCGGCGCTGCGCACCGTCTCGCACGAGGCTTTGCACCCAGAAGAAACAGGCGATCCGCGCGCCTCGCGAAACCGGTGTGATCTGGTGGCGGCTGTCCGCCGGATACACGATCATGTGCCCCGCTGGAAGCTTGACCGTGTGCGCGCCGTGCGTGTCCTCGATGACGAGTTCGCCGCCGTCGTAGTCGGCCGGATCAGTGAGGAACAGGGTCGCCGACAGGTCGGTGCGCAACTTGGTACCCGATCCGGGGACGAGCCGGATCGCGCCGTCGACATGGGTGCCGAACTGCATGCCGTGCTCGTAGCGGTTGAACATCGGCGGGTAGACGCGGTGCGGCAGCGCAGCGCTGATGAACAGGGGGTTGCGTTCCAGCGCAGCGACGACGGCGTCGCCCTCCGTGCGCGCTACCGCGGAGGTCTCGTCGATCTGCAGGTTCCGCTTGACGTGCGCACCCTGATAGCCTGCCGTCACTCGACCGTCGACCCATGCGTCACCCGCGTTGTCGAGCGCCGCGCGAATCGCGGCGACGCGTCGCGGGTCCAGCACGTCGGGAATGGCGATGACCACGGCGTCAGATCCGCCAGGTCAGCGTCGCGAGCAGCGTGCGACCGATGCCCGGGACCGAGCGTCCGCCGTCCGAGGTGATCAGCGCGGCGATATGGTCCTTGTCCGTCACGTTGAACAGGTTCAGGCGGATGTCGTAACGCGGCTGATGATAGGCGAGCGTCGCATCGAAGCGCGTGAATCCGGGCGCGGTGACGACGTTGGTGTTGTTCGCGAAGCGCGCCGACAGGTAGGTGAGCCCGGCGCCGATCTCCCATTCTCGGCTGATGTCGTATGTCGTCCATACGTTGACCGCGTTGCGCGGCGTATTCGCGGGCACCTTGCCTTGCGTCCCGTCGAACGCGGACGCCTTGACGATCTCGGCGTCGAGATACGTGTAACCGGCGACGACGCGCCAATCCGGCGCAAGTACACCGGCCGCGGACAATTCGACCCCGTTGACGCGGACATCGCCATCGAGCTCGTAAACGCCGGTTGATACCTGCGTGCGCGCATTCGTCTTCTGGACCTGGAACACAGCGGATGTGAGCGACAGCTTGCCGCCGGAAAGGTCCCATTTGGCACCGAGCTCGAACGAGCGGTTCTTTTCGGGGTCGAGATTCTGCTGGCCGCTCGTCAACGTCAGCGATTCGAGCGATGGATTGAACGACGTGCCGTACGCGACGTAATACGACTCCTGACGCGTCGGCTGGTAGATCGCGCCGGCGCGAACGCTGGTGAACGTCACCGTCTGGCTCGCAGAGGGCGGCGCCACGTTGCCGGCCGTGTTGTCGCGATTGATGCTGTTGGTCAGGCTGGCCTTGAAGCGATCCCAGCGCAGACCCCACACGAGCTGCCATTGCTCGTTCAGCGCAGCCGTATCGTTGAAGTACGCTGCCAGCGTGTCTGCGGTCGAGTTGACGAGGTTGCCGGTTGTCTTCACCGCATTCGCCGGAGCGCCCGCGTAGGCCGGCTGATCGAGCGCGACGACTGCCAGACCCGCCGCGCCGCGGATGCCCGGATCGACGCGGAGGTAGGACTGGTTGTCGTACGTGTCGCGTCCGATCTCCGCGCCGACGAGCAGCGTGTGCGCAATCGATCCCGTCGAGAAGTGGTCGATGAAGTCCGTCTGGTTGTCGAACGCGTCATCGTCGATCCTGCGATCGTGGCTGCCGAGAAGGACCGAGAGCGCGCTCGTCGGCAGATTGGTCTGATTGCCCGTCGTGTTCGTCGGCAATGCCGTGAACACGCCGTTCGCATACGTTCCCACACGGCTCGCCCCCGTTTCGACGGCATCGGTCGTGTAGTGACTGAACTGCGTGCGATTACGTATTGTTTGCGTGTTCGAGATCCGGTGCTCGACGAGCGCCGATGCGACCGCGACGTCCTGCACCGTCCGGTCGTCGGTGAGGCCGTAGAAATTCGAATACGAAACGGGCGCCGGTGCGCCGTTGAGTGGCGGCAACCCATAGTCGGGCATATCGCGATTGTGCGAGACAAGCGCGGAGACGGTGAATTCGGTGGGTGTGCCGATGCCGAGACGCAGCGTCGGCACGATGCCCGCATCCTGGTTGCGCATCACATCCCGCGTCGTGCCGACGTCCTGGCCCATGACGTTGACGCGCAGCGCGGCAGTGTCGGACAGCGGCGCATTGAAATCGCCGGTCAGCCGGTAGTAGTCGCTGGTTCCGACGGAAACGGCCACATCGTTAAACGGTGCCATCGTCGCCTGCTTGCTGGACTGGTTGACGATGCCTCCGGTCGAACCGCGGCCGAACAACAGGGACGACGGTCCCTTCAGCACTTCGACCGCATCGAGAAAGAACGTGTCGCGGTAGTACTGGCCGCGGTCGCGCGATCCGTCGAGAAAGATGTCGGTACGCGCGCTGAAGCCGCGCAGATTGATGTTGGTCCCGATCTGGCCGCCTTCCGCACCGCCGATCGTGATGCCGGGCACGTAGCGCAATGCATCCGACAGCGACGCTGCACCCTGCGCATCGAGCACGGCGCGCGGGACGACGGTGATCGTCTGGGGAATGTCGCGTAACTCGGTCGGGAGCTTTGCGCCGACCGTCGAGACCGCAGGTGCGTAGTCGTCACCCTTGCGCCCCGTAACCGTGACCTCGGGCAACGCGCGCACGGCCGACGCCGCCAACGGATCGATCGGAGCCGCTTCCGCGGCCGGCGTCGGCGGTTCGGCGGCGGACGCCATCGGATACGGGGTGGAGAACGCTGCGATCAGAGCCGCGGCGAGCGGGGTACGTCGTAAAGCCATAGGCCTCCCGGATGCGCTTGCGCGTGAGGCTGGCTGGCGGCCGGGGGAGGCGACTGGCTTGCCGTGGATTACTGCTGGGAAATGATAATCATTCCTATTTGCGGAGTCAAGTCCGCCTGTGCGGCGTTGGCGAGCCGGCAGTCATCCGCGGGTCGCGGAGACCGTGGAAACGGCGCTTCCGGCTGGGAAGTTGTGTGAATGCGAGCGATTTGCATTTGCATCTGCAACGGGCTAAACTTGGGCGGCGCGCAACGTGCGATGCGCGCAGAATCCGTTTACGCTGTCGGGACCCGCCATGTATATTTGTATCTGCAACGGCATCACCGAGCGCCAGATCATCCAGGCCGCCGAGCACGGGGCCCGGTCCGGCGAGGATCTCGAGCGTGGGCTCGGCGTTGGCGTCACCTGTGGTTGCTGCCGCCAGTGCGCGAGCGAGTTGCTAGCCGAAACGCTGTCGCGGATGCTCCATAGCGGCACCGAAAAACCACTGCCTGCACCGGCGGAGAGCCACGCGTGAAGGGTGATACCAAGATCCTGCAGCGGTTGAACGAAGTGCTGACCAACGAGCTGACTGCGATCAACCAGTATTTCCTTCACGCGAAGATGTTCGAGCATTGGGGACTCGCGCATCTCGCGCACCACGAGCGCGACGCGTCGATCGACGAGATGAAGCATGCCGAGCAGTTGACGGAACGGATTTTGTTCCTCGAAGGCATTCCGAACCTGCAGAACCTCCACCGGCTGCTGATCGGCGAGAACGTCAAGGAAGCGCTCGAATGCGATTTGAAGCTCGAGCTTGCTGCGCACCCAACGCTGCGCGCTGCGATCGCCGACTCGGAAACGGCCGCCGATTACGTGAGCCGCGATCTGTTCAGGTCGATCCTCGCGTCGGAGGAAGAGCACATTGACTGGCTCGAGACGCAGCTCGAGCTCGTCGACAGCGTCGGCCTCGCGAACTACCAGCAGTCGCAGATCGACGCGAAGGGCTAGGGGCCGTTAACAGGCGCCCCTAGTGTTCGCGCGGTTCGGCGAGCCCGTGCGAATCGCGCTCGCGGTTGCCGCACCCGCCGGCTGGGCACGCACGTTCATCCCGGGGCTGCTGCCCGCGTGTTCAGGAACACCGAGTAGAGCGACGTCGTCGCAGTGATGAAAAGGCGATTGCGCTTCGGACCCCCGAAGCAGAGGTTCGCAACCGCTTCGGGAATCAGGATCCTGCCGAGCAGCGAGCCGTCGCTCGCGTGACAGTGCACGCCGTCGCCGGCGGACAGCCACACGTTACCGTGCACGTCTACGCGCAACCCGTCGTACAGACCCTTGGGACACGTGGCGAACACATCGCCTCCCGTAAGCGATTGGCCGTTCGAAGACACCGCGAAGCGACGCACGTGATGCGGGCCGTCGTCGACGTGGGTGAGACCGGTGTCGACGACGTACAGCAGCGACTCGTCGGGGGAGAACGCGAGACCGTTGGGCTGCACGAAGTCCGTGGCGACGCGGGTGACGTCGCCACTCGCCGGATCGAGACGATAGACATCGTTGGAGCCGATCTCCGGTGGCGACGCATCGCCCTCGTATTCCGAGTCGATGCCGTAGCTCGGGTCGGTGAACCAGACGCTGCCGTCGCGCTTGACCACGACGTCGTTGGGCGAGTTGAAGCGCCTGCCCGCGTACCGGTCGGCGAGCACCGTGCGCGTGCCGTCGAATTCCGTGCGCGACACGCAACGGCTGCGATGCTCGCATGTGACGAGCCGTCCCTGCAGGTCGACGGTGTTGCCGTTGCTGTGCAGCGCAGGATGCCTGAAGACCGAGACGGAGTTGTCGGTCTCGTCGAAACGCAGCATCCGGTCGTTGGGGATGTCGGACCAGACGAGGTAGCGGCCCGCAGCGAACCACGCCGGCCCCTCGGCCCAGCGGCATCCGCTGTAGAGTTTCTCGACGTTCACGTAGGGAAGCGCGAGTCGGTAGAAGCGCGCATCGACGACGTCGAAGCTGGGTGTAAGGGCAAGTGGCATGATGTGCTCGGTGCGGGATGGGGGAGCGCTGCTCAGTCCGACGCTCGGCGGCCGCGGCCGTAGACGAGCAGCATCGCGATGATGACGACGCCGTACGTGACGTGCCGGCCATATTCCGGCATTTGCGTCACCGACAGGATCGACTGCAGCAACGTGATCAGGATGACGCCCGCCACGGTACCGATGTAGCTGCCGCGGCCGCCGAGGATCGACGTGCCGCCGAGCACGACGGCGGCGATTGCGGGCAGCAAGTACGGATCGCCCATCGCTTGCGCCGCCTTGCTTGCGTAGCCTGCGAGCAGCACGCCGCCGAGCGCCGACAATCCACCCGCCAGTGCGAACGCGCTCATCACGACGATGCGCGTCCGCGCGCCGGACAGGTAAGCCGCGCGCTCGCGGTTGCCGATCGCGTAGACGGTGCGTCCGAACGTCGTGCGCGTCAGCAGGAACACCGCGGCGATGCCGACGACCACCCACACGAGCAGCGCATTCGGAATGCCCAGCACCGTCTGCCCGGTCGCGATGAAGCGCATCGCCGGCGACGACGCGTCCTGCGGCGAGAAGCCGCCGGTGTGCACGATCATCAGCCCCTGCGCGACCGCATTGACGGCGAGCGTCACGACCATCGACGGGATGCGCAGGTACGCCACACCCGCGCCGTTGACGAGGCCAAGAGCGAGACCACAGCCGACGCCGACCGGAATCGCGAGCGCCGATCCCACCGAGCCCCAGCCGGTTGCCGCGGTCGCCATCATGCCGCCCACCGCAACGACCCAGGGCACCGACAGGTCGATCTGGCCGAGCAGGATCACGATCATCGCGCCCGTCGCGATCACGCCCAGGAACGACGCGACCTTCAATTGCTGCAGGAGGTACTCCGGCGACAGGAAGCTGCTCGAATGCAGGCTCCCAACGACCAGCACGACGGCGATGCAGGCGAAAGGCCACAGGATCGTCCGGTCCATCCGTTGCGTGAATGCGCGCACGCGTCGGCCGAGAACACCGCCGCCACGCCGAGCGTCGGCGCGCGCGTCATCCATAGAGCTCGAGCCGGTTGCGCACGCGCAGCAGCCGAAACGCGCCGAGCGATACCGCAGCGATCAACACGATGCCCTGGAACAGCGGTTGCCACAGCGGCTCGACGTTGAACACGAACAGGAGGTCGCCGATCGTGCGGAACATCAGCGCGCCGAAGATGGCACCGATCGCGCTGCCCGAGCCGCCGAACAGCGACACGCCGCCCAGCACGACCGCTGCGATCGAATAGAGTGTGTACGTGCTGCCGTTGGCTGCCGACGCCTCGCCCGAATACGTGATCAGCGTGACGAACAGCCCGGCCACCGCAGCGAGAAAACCCGACAGCGTGTAAGCGACGAACTTCGCGCGCCGGACCGGCACGCCCGACATGTACGCGGCGACCTCCGACGAGCCGAGCGCGTACACGGCGCGGCCGATCACCGAGCGGCGAAACGGCAGCCAGACCAGCAGGACGAGGGCGAGCAACAGAGCGAGGCTCGCGGGAATCCCGCCCGGCAACTGGCCGGTCAATGCGTCGGCGAGTGACGCGTCGACGTCGCCGCCGGGCACCGGGCGCAGCGCGAGCGCCGCGCCATAGTAGATCGCACCGGTGGCGATCGTCGTGACGATGGGCTGCAAGCGTCCGAAGATCACGATGAGCGCGTTGATCGCTCCGCACACAACGCCGACGAGCATTACGACCAGAACGCCGAGCGTCGTTTGCAACGGCGAGCCGACGACGATCGTCGATGCCAGGCAATTGGCGAGCACCATCACCATGCCGACTGAAAGGTCGATGCCCGACGTCAGCACCACGAGCGTTTGCGCCATCGCGACGATCGCGAGCAGCACGCCCTTGTTGGCCGCCGTCGTGGCGACGTTGGCGTTCAGGCCCGCCGGGTGATTGGCCGCGTAGATCGTGAACATCGCGACGAACGCGCCCAGCGCAAGCAGCGTGCCCTTGTGCTCGCGCAGCCGGTAATGCCAGTCGCCGTTCACGCGCGTGGCGCCGCTGATGCACGCGTGCCGGATTTCTCGGCGCCGATGTTGAGGGCGCTGCCGATCAACGTGCGCTCGTTGATTTCGGGGCCGACGAGCTCGCGGCGAATCGATCCGTCGTACATGACGAGCACGCGGTCGCAGCAGCCGACGAGCTCGTCATAGTCGGTCGAATAGAACAGGATCGCAGCACCGGCTTCCGCCAGCCTGCGCAGCAGCTGATACATCTCCTGCTTCGTGCCGACATCGATGCCGCGCGTCGGATCGTTGAGCAGCAGGATGCGTGGATTCATCATCAGCCACTTGCCGATGACGAGCTTTTGCTGGTTGCCGCCCGACAATGCGCCGGCGGGCACGTGAATGCCGTCGCTGCGAACCGCAAGCAGACGGATCATCCGATCCACCGCGTCACGCTCGGCCGCGGCATCGATGATGCCCCAGTTCGACATCGCGCCGAGTGCCGCGAACGACAGGTTGTCGCGCACCGACATCGGCAGCATCAGCCCCTCCGTTTTCCGGTCCTCGGGGATCAGCGCCATGCCGATGGTGCTGCGCTTTGCGACATCGGGGCCCGTGATCGCCACCGGCTTGCCGTCGATCAGCACAGTGCCCGTCGTTCCGTGCAGCACGCCGAACAGCGCGAGCAGCAACTCGCGCTGGCCCTGGCCGTCGAGCCCGCCGAGCCCGATCACTTCACCGGCGTGCACATGCAGCGACACGTCGGTCAGCCGGTCGGTCCAGCTCAAGTGGCGCACGTCGAGTCGCGGCGGCGCATCGCTCGCGGCGCGTGGCGTGCGCGGCGGAAACACGGCGCTGTACTCGCGGCCGATCATCAGCTCGACGATCTCGTTGTCGCTTTTCGTGCCCGCGGCGAAGCTCGCGACGCTGCGGCCGTTGCAGAACACCGTGCATTCGTCCGCCAGCTCGGTTATCTCGTGCATGCGGTGCGAGATATAGAGCAGCGCCAGGCCGTCCGCGCGGAGGCGCTTCAGGACACCATAGATCTTCGTCACGTCGGCGGCGGTCAGCGCCGACGTCGCTTCGTCGAGAATGAGCAGCCGCGGCTTCCGGGCAAGTGCCTTGGCGATCTCGACCATCTGTCGCCGCGACAGCGACAGGTCCTTGACGAGGGCGAGCGGGTGGATGTTGTCGGCGCCGGCGCGCGCCAGCGCCTCTTCCGCCATTCGCCGTTGCGCGCGCCGGTCGATCAGCCCGAACCGCCGAGGCGGGTTGCTGATCGCAATGTTGTCGGCGACCGGCAGGTCCGGAATCAGCGACAGCTCCTGGAAGATGCATGCGATGCCGGCGGCATTGGCGGCCGCCGGCGTCGCGAACGATACCGGCGCGCCATCGAGCAGCATCCGGCCCTCGTCGGGCGCGACGACGCCCGCGATGATCTTGATCAGCGTCGACTTGCCGGCGCCGTTCTCGCCGAGCACCGCGTGGATGCGACCGGCTTCGATCGTCAGGTCGGCACGCTGCAGCGCGCGCACGCCGCCGTAGCGCTTCGACACGCCCTGCAGGCCGAACAGGCTCATCGGATGCGGAACGACCGCTGACTCGCGACGCAACGGTGTCGTCGTTCGTCGACGCAGGGCGTTCGCGGAACGCCGAAGGCGCGCCGGAATCACCCCGCGTCGGTCGTTACTTGTTCGCTTCGGTCTGGCCCATGATTTCCTGCGCGGTGAAGTTGATGCCGCACGTTGGAAACGAGTTGCCGACGAAGAAGTTGTCGCTCTGCGCCGGATAGAAGTCCGAGCCTTCCTTCAGATTCGGATACTCGGCCTTCGCGAGCGGCAGCTTCACCGATTGCGGCACGACCTTGCCTTCAAGCGCGGCGATCGCCGTCTTGATCGCGACGGCCACCTGGGCCGGCCCGGTACCCGCCGACGAGCACTTGAGGCCCTCCGCACCGTACTTGGCGCAGAACTTGCGGAAGCCGTTCTCCGTCTCGCCGCCGAAGGGGACGAACGGGTGCTTCGCGTCGATCATCGCCTGCACGACGCCGGTGTCACCGCCTTGCGCAGTGATGGCGTCGAATTTCTTGTGCACGGCGATCGCGTCGGCGGTCACCTTCTGCGCCGTGGGGTCGTCCCACTTGCCGATGACCTCGACGGTGTCCCACTTCTTACCCGATGCCTTGAACACTTCCTGGATGCCGTCGTGGCGGTCGCGATCGACCGACGTGCCGGAAACGCCTCGCACCTCCAGCACCTTGCCGCCGTTGGGCACGTTTTTCACCAGCCATTCGGCCCAGTACTTGCCGAGGCCTTTCTGGTCGACGTTGACGTTGATCGCCTCTTCGGTATCGAGGATGTTGTCGAATGCGACGAGCACGACCCCTGCATCGTTGGCACGCTTGATCACCGGCTTGAACGCCGCGGGGTTCTGCGCATTGACGACGACCGCGTCGTAGCCCGAGTCGATGAAGTTGTTGATGGCCGCGATCTGTGCCGCGACGTCCTCGCCGGTGGACACGACCTTGAACTCCTTCAGCTTCGCGGTGACGTCGGGCTGCGCCGCATAGGCCTTCGCCGTCTTGATCATCTGGATGCGCCACGTGTTCGCGATGTATCCATTCGCGAGTGCTATGCGGTACGGCCCCTTCTTCGCCGGATACTGGAAGAGCTTCGTGTCGCTCGCCCAGGGCGCAAAGCATTGCGGATCGGAGTTGGGCGCGTGACGACCTTCGGTGGCGCAGCATTGGCAAGGCCTGCGGCCGCGATCAGGGCGATCGCGGCGGCGACACGAGTGCGATGTGGCATCGAAGCCTCCTTCGAGTGGGAAAGGCGCGTCTGCCGTTGCGGCAAGCGGTGACAAGCAACAGGCGTCGTGGCCGAACCCGAGGTTGCGGCGGCGGGCGCGCTCGCGCCAGCATACAGTCGGTCGCGCAAACCCACAATCGAGTTGCGCGCGGACCGCGGCGACGTTGGTGACGCCGATCGTGGTCGATGCGTGCCTGCGCAGCACGCGAACCGTCGGCGGCGGCAGCGCGCGCAGCCGCAGCTAGGGGCGGCTACTCGAGCGCGTAGAGGTTGCCATCGGTGCTGCCGAAGTAGACCGCCTGGCCCACGACGAGCGGCGACGAGAAGATCCCGCCGATCGCGAATTGCTGCGCCGTGGCGACGATCGGCGACTCGCGCCACGCGGACGGGTAGAACAAGGGCGTGTTGAACTTCCGATCTGCCGTCAGGATCCAGCCGGCGTTGCGCTTCGACGCGTCGGTCTGGAATTCCCACAGCAGCGCGCCGCTGTCGAGGTCGCGCGCCTCGAGCGAGCCGTTGAGGACACCCGTGAAGACGACGCTTCCGGCGACCGCGGGCGACGAGAACATGTACGCGCTGCCCTGCACTTGTGCGATCACCTTGCCGGTTGTGGCGTCGGCGACGATGTAGAGACTCGAATCCGACGTGCCGAATATCACCTTGCCGAGAGCGACGGCGGGCGACGTGATCACCCAGCTTCCGTTCGCACTGTAGCGCCATTTCTCGCTGCCGGTTGCAGCGTCGAGCGCATAGAGGTTCGAATCGCGGCATCCGGTGTACACGACGCCGTTGACGACGGCGGGCGACGACTGGAACCCCACCTGATTGTGGAGCACCGCATCCTCGCCGCCGTGAAAGCGCCACTTCTGCTGGCCGGTGCGCGCGTCGACCGCATAGAACCAGCTGTCCCAGCTTCCGAAGAAAACGACGCCATCCGCGTAGGCGGGCGATGCATGGACGACGTCGCCGGTCTTGAACTTCCAGCGCAGTTCGCCCGACTTCGCGTCGAGCGCGTAGAGGTGCCCATCGCCGCTGCCGAAGTAGACGGCACCTGCGGCGACGACCGGGCTCGACAGGAAGACGTCGTAGGCGTCCGGAATCGTCTGGTTCTTCGGCAGCATGCCGTGCAGTCCCCTTGGCCTCGAACCGGCGTTCGCCGTCCGTCGTGAACTTCCACTGCAGCGCGCCGGTGCGGGCGTCGAGCGCGTAGAACTTGCCGTCATAGCTTCCGACGTAGAGGGAGTTGCCGTCGATCGCGGGCGTTGCCGGCACCGGTCCGTCCGTCTTGCGCTTCCAGCGCTGGCGACCATCGGCGGCGTCGACCGCATAGACATAGCCGTCGTCGCCGCCGAAGTAGACGACGCCGTCCTTGTGAACGGGCGACGAGACGATGCGGTCGCCGGTCGGGAACGTCCATTTGACGCGATGGAACTGGCGCGGACCGTCGCCACCGAACGTTCCCGAGTGCGCGGCGTCACCACGGAACGTCGACTGCGCGTTCGCCGCGACGCAGGCGGCGAGGCCGGCAAGCGCAATTGCGTTGACGATCGCCCTCATGACGCGCTGCCTTGCACGCGCCGCAGCACGAGCGGCAGCTCGAATGCACCGAGCGCGACGCTGCCACCGATCTCGTCGCGATCCTTGACGAAGCGGCCCTCGAACGTGACCCGATTCGCCGACGATTCGACGCGGAGAAACTCGCCTTCCTCGACGACGAGGTCCACGGCAAGGTCGGTCACCTGCTTGCCGACGACCTTGAACGTCGCTGTCGCCGCGGCCCCGGCGTGGTTCACGACGGTGATCGTCACGGTGCGCGGGTAATCGCCGAGCATGACCTGGCCCGTCCATGCGGCTTCGAAGTCGCGGCGCACGGGCGTGCTCGCGGGGGATGTCTCCACCTGGGCGCGTCCGACTTTCGCCAGTGTGAATGGCGCAACATTGCCGGCCTGGCGCAGTTCGCCGGCCATGCTGGCGTCGCCAGTCATCCGCGCGTTGAACGTCGCGGGTCCGTAGGTTGAATTTTGCAGCACGGCGCCGAGATCGAACGCCACACCGGCGTCGCCGACGACAATGTTCGACAGCGGCGCGCCCTTCAAGCCGAGTCCGGCAATGATCAGCGAACCCGTCCATCGGCCCGCAGTGCCAGGGGCCAAGTCGACGACCAGGGGGAGTTCGCGTCCCGGAATCCGGATCGAGCCTTCCCAGCGGCCATCGGGCCCGCCGGCTGCGCAGGCGAGCGCCGGCGCGCACAGCAAGCAACCGATCAGTGCTCGTCGCATGTCCCCTCCCTGCGTGGCCGATCCAGCAGCGGAGCCGGATTGGCGTCTCGCTCGGCAACGGCAATGCTAGAAGGGCCGGGCGCGCGGCGGTCGTTCAGGCGACGAGCCGCGCCACGCGCCGATGAAGCACGCGCGTGGTCGACACGACGTCCTTTCGCGTAGGTCTACAGCGCGTCGTCGACGAGCTTGCCGATGAACTTCCAGCCGCCGTCACGATTCCACACGTACGTGAACCCGCTCGGGCCGTCGATGAACACCGTCAGCGACGCGTCGGCATTCGCGTCAGCCGCGGCGCTTGGCATAGCCTGGAACGCAGCCGCGCGCAGCGGCGAGTCGGCGCGCGAGGCACGGTCGTACTTCCAGCCGGTGCCCGGCACGTGGGTCAGGCGAACGGCATTGCCGGCGGAATCCTCGACGAGCATCGTCAGCGGCGCGGTCGACGTTGCCTGCCGCTCTCCGGCGCGCGGCTGCGCCAGCGCGACCACGTGCGGCTTCGTCACGCTCGTATCGGCGTCGGCTTGCGGGGCGGCGTACGCGAACGGCGCACTGGCGGCGAATGCGATGCCGGCGAGTGCTGCGGAAAGCGCGCGATGGGTCTTGATGGCCACAGTTGCTTCCTTTCGAGAGGGTTGGGTACATCGCCGCCGGGCCGGAGCTTTCTGCGAAGACCCTTGCGACCGGCAGGATGCGACTGTAGGCGCGCGCCTCTTACCGATCGCTGACCGATCCCACCCGGGCCGGCGTCCGGCCCAGTCGGCTACCGCGCGTGCAGCCCGCTCGCGAGCAGGTCGAAGAAGATGCAGTACGCGGCGATCGGCAACGGCAGGCCGAGCAGCGTGCCGGCCAGATAAGGACGCCAGCCGATGCCCGACAACGCGAGCGCGTAGTTGAGCGGCGGGGCCGTCTGGAACAGCATCCGCAACAACGCGACGCTGCGGATCGGATGTCGGTCGAGCTGGCTCAGGATGCGAACGGCGATGCGGTTGTCGATCGACCGCAGCGCGTCGCCGCCGATCGACCGGATCGTCACGAACGTAAGTGCGCACGACGTCACCGCGGCGACGTATGTAACGACGCCGCCCCACGTGCGGCCGAGCGTCAGCACGGCGGCGGCGAGGAACAGCCAGCCTGGAATCTGGATCAGGTTGCCGAGCGAGAACAGCAAGACGAACAGCAGCAAGCCGCCGACGCGATGACGGAGGATCAGTTCCTGGATGAACGCGAGATCGAACCGATCGCGAAGTCCCGACGCCTCGAATACGATCAGCAGGATGCCGAGAAACGCGACGACACCCAGTAATCGGGCGTAGCGGCGCACGTCAGCGGCTCGCCTGACACGTCCCGCACGAGCGCGAAAGAGCGTCCAACGCCGTCTACGCGTTGAATACGACGCGGCCGGTATTGGCGACGTCGTATCCGCCGAGCTTGCGTGCCTCCGCGATGAACTCGGGTGCGCGCGTCCATGCGAGCAGCGCTTGCAGGGGCGGTTCGAACGCGTCGCGGCGAAACGCGACGAGATCCAGGCGCTCCGTGGCCAGCGCGACGAATGCGAGCCCGTTCGCGCGTGCGGCTGCCTCGATGCCCAGGCCGACATCGGCGTGACCGTCGCGCACGAACGCCGCCAACTCGGATTCGGCATGTGCCGGACGGTCGAACGTCGCGAGCGCATCCGCGTCCAGACCGGCCTTTGTCAGCAGATGACGGAACAGCCGATCGCTGCCGGCGCCCGGCTGGCGCTTCGCGATTCGCAGCCCCTTCCGCGAAAGATCGGCAACTTTTCGGATTCGCTTGGGGTTGCCTGCCGCGAGCAGCAATCCCTGCGTGCGCCGCGCCCATTCGAGCGCGACCACGTCTGCGCCGGCGAGCGCCTCGCGGATCAGCGGCACGTTGTAGTCCCCGCTCGCCTCGTCCAGCCAGTGGACGGCCGCTGCGGTCGCATCGCCGCTTGCAAGCGCGTCGATACCTGCGCGGCTGCCGTGGGCGAGTATCGCGAGCCCGCAATGCGATTCGCGAGCCGACCATTCGAGCAGCGGATCGTGGCTGCCCGCGATGATCGGCGGGCGGACGCGGGTCGCTGCGACCGGCGCCGCGCCCTTGGCGGCCAGCCACGCGTCGACCTGGGCGCGCGGAAAAAGGAGCTTGCCGGTCGCCCGCACGTGCGGAATGGCCCGCTGTCGCACGAGGTCGTAGATCCGCCGTTCCTTCAGTCGCAGGTATGCGGCGACCTCGCGCGTGTCCATCATCTCGGCGGCTGCAACGGGCGCTCCGCGCGAACGTCCGGTGGCAGCACCCGATTGCCGCATCGCTACTTGCCGATCAGGATCGATTCGCGCGAAAGGCGCCGCGCGACGGCGAAGAGCGCCAGCGCGATCAGAGTCGCGGGTGCAAGCCATGACAACGCGAGTTGCGCCAGCGCCGGGGCTTCGCCGCGCAGCGACGTGTTCAGCAGCGAATATTGCGCGGACACGGGAACGAACATCAGCCAGCCCGGCTCCTTGCGCTGCATGAACAGCTGGATCATCGGGATCAGCGACACGACGAACAGCAGCACCGACACGTTCGCCTGCGCTTCCTTGTAAGCGCGCGCGCGGCTCCCGACATAGAGCAGGATCGCCGGCAGCATCAGGATCATCGGCACGAGCACGAGCGCGAAGCGGCCGAACTCGCGCGCGCCGAACAGGAAAGGCACGCCGACCGGTGGCAGCGGCGCGAACTTCAGCGTCAGGTAGAAGCCGGCAAGCGTCAGCAGCACGACGAGCGCATTGAACGCGCTGACGGCGAGCCATTTGCCGGTGACGATCTCCGTGGGCCGCGCAGGCGTCATCAGCAGCGGCTCGAGCGATTGCCGCTCGCGTTCTCCGGCCGTGGTGTCGAGCGCGACCGCCATGCCGCCCATCACCGACGCGAAGAGACCGTAGTACGCGACGAGAAACAGCACCAGCGCGCCGGACTGCTGCGGCGTGGCGAGATCCGAAGTTTCGATCCGCAGCGGATTGGCGACCGTCGACGCGACGCCGCGCAGCATCAGCCGCTGCTCACCCCACAGCCGGTTGTAGCGGCGCAGCAGCGACTCGGTCTGCTCGATCGACGCGCGTGCGCGATCGCGCGAGCGGTCGAACACCAGTTGAACGCTGCCGGCCTTCCCCTGCGCGACGTCGGCGGCGAACTGGTCGTCGATGATGAGCACGACATCGAGGTCGCCGCGGCGGATCTGGGCATCGTAATCGGCGGGCGCGTCCGACACCGTCACCTGTTGCCGCTCGAGGAATGCGACGACGGCAGGCGCGTAGATTGCGCCGACGATCGGCAGCTTGAGATCGCGTGCGCGCTCGGCCTGGCTCGCGATCAGGTTGAAGATCAGCAGCAGGAAGATCGGGCCCGCGCAGATCGCCGACAGCAGCGTCACCATGCCGGTGCGGCGATCCCGAAACATGTCGAGCAACTCCTTGCGCAGCACGGTGAGCGTGCGGCCGGCCGCGGAACCGGTGCGCAGCGTCGTCATCAGGCGGCCAGCCCTTCGTCCGAGCCGATCAGCCTGACGAACGCATCCTCGAGCCCGTCGGTGCCGGCGCGCTCGACCAACTCTGCCGCGGTGCCGGCGGCGACGACGCGACCGCGCGCCAGCACGACGATGCGATCGCACAGCGCGGCGACTTCCTGCATGACGTGCGACGAGAACAACAGGCACTTGCCCTGTGTCCGCAGCGCGCGCAATTCATCGCGCAGCGTGCGTACGCTCATGATGTCGAGACCGTTCGTGGGTTCGTCGAGCAGGATCGTGTCCGGATCGTGCACGAGCGCGCGAGCGATCGCGACTTTCATCCGCTCGCCCTGCGAGAATCCCGCGGTGCGCCGATCGGCAAGCGGTGCCATGCCGAGCGTCGCGAAGAGCGCGTCGATCCTCGCTTCGAGCGCTGCGCCCGCGAGTCCGTACAGTCGACCGAAGTAGCGCACGTTCTCGCGCGCCGTCAGCCGCGGATAGAGGCCGCGCGCATCCGACAGCACGCCGATGCGGCCGCGAACGGCATACCGGTCGGCAACGACGTCGAGGCCACCCACGCGCGCATGGCCTGCGTCCGGCAGCACGAGCGTCGCAATCATCCGCAGCAATGTCGTCTTGCCGGCACCATTGGGGCCGAGCAGGCCGGTGATCTCGCCGTCGGGCGCTGCGAACGTCACGCCGCGCACCGCCTCGACCTCGCGCTTCTTGCCGAACGCCTTCTGCAGCCCGTCGACGTCGATCATGACTGCGGCGCCAGGCGGTCGGGCCACGCCGGCGGCCGCTGCGAGTGCTCGAGGAAGTCGATGCACGACTGCGGCAACGTCGCGAAGCCCGCTTCGTCGACGAACGCCGCGATCAGTCTCGGCGCGCACGCGTGCGGCGAGACGATATGGCCGAAGCCACGCGCGACGACGAGTCGGCTCGCAGTGAGATTCTTCGCCACCTCGGCGGCGTAGGCGGGCGGCGTAACGGGATCGAGCCCGCCCGACAGCAGCAGCACCGGCACGTCGCTCTTGACCGGCTGCACGAAGTCGGCCGGATAGGTGCCCTTCGGCCACTGGTCGCACACGGCGATCGTGCGGCGCGCGAGCGAGCGCACACGCTCGTCGTCGACGCCGTTGGTCCGTTCGGCGCGCGTCACGCGCGAGACGTCCTCTGCGCATGTCACCGAATAGTGCAGCCCGGGACTGAATTGATCGGGGAGGTCGCCGATGACCACGAGCGACGCGGCGACCAGTGGCGCGAAGTCACCTGCTTGCGCAAGTGCGAGCAATTCGGGAATCAGGCTTGCCGCCTCCGGCGAGTAGGTCAGCGGCTGCAGCGCGCCGATGACCATGTCGAACTCGACGTGCATCTCTCGCGTGATGCCGGTACGCGGATCGCGCAGCGTGATGGTCTTGCCGCCTTCGAGCGCTTGCCCGATCTCGCGCAGCGTCGCCGCCGGATCGGGATGCGCCTTCGCGCACGGCACCGACGCGCGACAGGCGGCGATCACGTCGTCGAGCGCGTCGTCGCGCGTTCGCCACACGTCGAACGAGATGCGCATCGACGGCGGCGCCACGCCGTCGAGCACGACGCTACGCACGTGCTGCGGATAGCGCCGAAGGTATTCCTGCGCGACGCGCGTGCCGTAGCTGCCACCCCACAGGTTGAGCTTCGAGTAGCCGAGCGCCTGGCGGACGGCATCGAGATCGGCGACAAAGGCCGAAGTCGTGTATTGCGACGCGTCGATGTGGCGCCCGGCGAGCTGCCACGCGCACAGCAGCGATTTTGGGACCGGATCGATGTCGAACTCGGCGTGCTCGTCGGGCGCGAACGCGGCGCAGTCGAGCGGCGCCGAGCGCCCGCTGCCGCGCTGGTCGACGAGGACGATGTCGCGGGTGCGGCGGATCGCGGAGAGCTGCAACGCGAAGGGGCCGAGCGTCGATGCCGCCTGGCCGGGGCCGCCGGCGAGCAGCACGAGGGGATCGGGCTTGGGCGACAGCGTGTTGGCCGGCAGGACGGCAACGAACACCGACAGTTTCGCACCATCCGGCTGATCGCGGTTCTCCGGCACTTCGAGCCGGCCGCACTGCACGGCCTGCGGGACTTTCGGCAGCCGGCATTCGGTCAACGCGATGCGACGCTCGGGCAGTGCGCGATCGCTGCACGAGGCGAGTGTCAGCGCGAGCACGGCGGCGGTCGCGGTGCGCGCGAGTGCGCGACGGATCGTGGACTCTGACATGGGCGCGGATGGTAGCATTTGCGAATGGCGGAACTCGAGCCGGGCATTGTCACCGATCTGCGCGATCGGCTCACGTACGGCGGCTACCTGCATCTCGATCGGCTGCTCGATGCACAGCATCCGCTTTCGGGCGCGCCCGAGCGTCCGGCGCGGCACGACGAGATGCTGTTCATCATCCAGCATCAGGTCGCCGAGCTGTGGATGAAGCTGATGATCCACGAGTTGCGCGCGGCCATCGCATACGTGCGCGCCGATGCGCTTGAGCCCGCGTTCAAGATTCTGGCGCGCGTCAAGCTGATCCAGAAGCAGCTCTTCGAGCAGTGGGCCGTGCTCGAGACGCTGACGCCGTCGGAGTACGAAGGCTTCCGGCCCGCACTCGGTACGTCGTCGGGTTTCCAGTCACCGCAGTACCGCGCGATCGAATTCCTGCTCGGCAACAAGAACGCCGCGATTGTCGACGTGTTCCGTCACGACGAAGCGGTGTTCGCCGAGCTCGACGCGCTGCTGCGCGCGCCATCGCTCTACGACGAGTTCCTGCGCCTCCTCGCACGGCGCGGGCTGCCCGTGCCGCGCGAGACGCTCGAGCGCGACGTCACGCAACCGTACGTGCGCAATCCCGCGCTCGTGCCGGTCTTCCAGCAGATCTACGCGGACCCTGCACAGTGGTGGGATGCGTACGACATGTGCGAGAAGCTGATCGATGTCGAGGAGGCGTTCCAGCTCTGGCGCTTCCGGCACATGAAGACCGTCGAGCGGATCATCGGCTACAAGCCAGGCACCGGCGGATCGTCGGGCGTCGGCTTCCTGCGCCGAGCGCTCGAGCAGTCGTTCTTCCCGGAACTGATCGACGTGCGCACCGTGATCGGCACGCGATGAGCGCGGCGGGCCAGGCCCGACCGGGTGCACTTCTACCTCCAGGCCCTAGCGACATCGAACGCAGCGTCGCCTCGCTGGGCGAGGGCGACCTCACCGAGCACGGCTTGGCGCTGCACGTTGCGCCGCTGTTCTCGCGCGTGCTCGGCGCAGCACCTGGCCGCACTTACCTCGCCAACCACTCGCTCGGCCGGCCGCTCGATGCGATGGACGACGACGTGCGCGAGGGACTCGCGGCGTGGTACGACCGCATGGGCGGCGCGTGGGACGCGTGGATGGCCGAGAGCGCGGCGCATCGCGACCGGCTCGCGCGACTGCTGGGCGCACCGGGCGGCGACTGCATCGTGCCGAAGACCAGCGCCGGTCAGGGACTGCGCGCGATTCTGAACACGTTCGACGCCGCGGTCGTCCCGCGCGTCGTCGCGTTGCGCGGCGAGTTCGATTCGATCGACGTGATCCTGCGCGAGTATGCACGGCGCGGGCGCATCGCGCTGTCGTTCGTCGAGGCGCGTGCGGACGGCCGCTTCGAGCACGACGACATCGTGGCCGCGATCGGCGGCCGTGCCGATCTGGTCGTCGTCTCGGAAGTTGTCTTCAACACCGGGCAGCGACTCGACGATGTCGCAGCACTCGTCGGCGCGACGCATGCGGCGGGGGGCTGGTTGCTGCTCGACGTCTACCATTCGCTCGGCGCGTTGCCGGTCGACGTCATCCGGCACGACGTCGACTTTGCCATCGGCGGCAGCTACAAGTATCTGCGCGGCGGTCCGGGCGCCTGTTTCCTGTACCTGCACCCGCGCCATCTCGACGGGTCGCTGCGCACGCTCGACATCGGCTGGTTCGCGAAGCGCGAGCGGTTTCTGTATCGGCGGCCCGATCCCCCCGAGCTCGCCGAAGGAGGCGACGCGTTCCTCGAATCGACGCCGCCGGTCGTCACGTGCTACCAGGCGCGCGCAGGACAGCGGTTGCTGCTCGCGCTGGGTGCTGCGCGTGTCCGCGCATATTCACTGCGGCAGCAGCGCCGGCTGGTCGAGTTGCTCGCGGAGCAGGGCGTGGCGGCGAAAGGTGGAACGCCCGACCGCGGTGCGTTCGTCGTCGTCGATACACCGCTCGCCACGCAATGGTGCGACGCGCTCGCCGCGCGCGGTATCGTCACCGATGCACGCGGTCCATGGCTGCGGTTGTGCCCGGACGTGCTGACGCCGGACGCCGATCTCGTCGCGGCTGCCGTCGCGCTCGGCCGTGTCAGACGCTGTGCGTGATCAGGCGGACGAGGACCAAGAGCGATGCGACGAGGATGGCGGCGGCGAGGATGCCGACGACGATCACCTGATGCGGCTTGATCGTCACGGCATCGCGCTGCATCGCGGTGCCTTTGCGGATGCCGAAAAAGCTCCAGAACACGGCACCGGCGATTTCCAGCAGCGTGGCCGGTCGTGTTGCCGGCGCAGCCGGATCGGGCGGTGGTTCCGCAGGTGTCATCCTCGAAAATGTAGCATTTCAGGGGCCTTCTGGCCCGAAAGCGCTTGAAAGGCGCTGTTTGCCACCCCATTCTCCAGCCGTTCAACCCATTCCTGCAGCGACAAGATCATGCGCTTCGACAAGCTCACGACCAAGTTTCAACAGGCGCTCGCGGACGCGCAGAGCCTGGCCCTGGGCCACGACAACGGTTTCATCGAGCCGCAGCATTTGCTGTCTGCGCTGCTTGCGCAGGAGGATAGCGGCACGGCGTCGCTGCTTGCGCGGGCCGGCGTCAACGTGCCCCGCGTGCAGGCGACGCTGAAGACCGAGATCGGCAACCTGCCCAAGGTCGAGGGCACCGGCGGCGAGATCACGATCTCCCGCGACCTGAACAACCTCCTCAACCTGACTGACAAGGAAGCGACGAAGCGCGGCGACCAGTTCATCGCCAGCGAGCTCTTCCTGCTGGCGCTCACCGATGACAAGGGACCGACGGGCCGGCTGCTCAAGGAACAGGGGCTGACTCGCAAGTCTCTCGACGCCGCGATCGACGCCGTTCGCGGCGGCGCCAACGTCGATTCGCAGGAGGCGGAGGGGCAGCGCGAGGCGCTTGCGAAATACACGATCGACCTCACCGAACGCGCGCGGCAAGGCAAGCTCGACCCGGTTATCGGTCGCGACGACGAGATCCGCCGGACGATCCAGATCCTGCAGCGGCGCACGAAGAACAACCCGGTGCTGATCGGCGAGCCTGGCGTCGGCAAGACGGCGATCGTCGAAGGCCTCGCGCAGCGCATCATCAACGGCGAGGTGCCGGAGACGCTGAAGAACAAGCGCGTGCTGTCGCTCGACATGGCGCAACTGCTCGCGGGCGCCAAGTACCGCGGCGAGTTCGAGGAGCGCCTGAAGGCCGTGCTGAAGGACATCGCCGCCGATGCCGGCCGCACGATCGTGTTCATCGACGAATTGCATACGATGGTCGGCGCCGGCAAGGCCGAAGGCGCGATCGACGCCGGCAATATGCTGAAGCCGGCGCTCGCGCGCGGCGAGCTTCATTGCGTCGGCGCGACGACGCTCGACGAATACCGCAAGTACATCGAGAAGGACGCCGCGCTCGAGCGGCGTTTCCAGAAGGTGCTGGTCGACGAGCCGTCGGTCGAGTCGACGATCGCGATCCTGCGCGGTCTGCAGGAACGCTACGAGATTCACCACGGCGTCGAGATCACCGATCCGGCGATCGTCGCCGCCGCGGAGCTCTCGCATCGCTACATCACCGATCGGTTCCTGCCGGACAAGGCGATCGACCTGATCGACGAGGCGGCGGCGCGGATCAAGATGGAGATCGATTCCAAGCCGGAAGCAATGGACAGGCTCGACCGCCGGATGATCCAGCTCAAGATCGAGCGCGAGGCGGTGAAGAAGGAGAAGGACGACGCGTCGAAGAAACGTCTTGCGGCGATCGAGGACGAGATCAAGCGGCTCGAGCGCGAGTACGCCGACATGAACGACGTGTGGCAGGCCGAGAAGGCGCAGGTGGCGGGTTCGCAGCACATCAAGGAAGCGATCGACAAGATCAAGCTGCAGATGGAGGAGGCCAAGCGCAAGGGCGACTGGCAGGCGATGTCCGAACTGCAGTACGGCAAGCTGCCGCAGCTCGAGGCGCAGCTCAAGAAGGCCGACAAGACGTTGGCCGCCGAGCAGGCCAAGAAGCCGCAGCTGCTGCGCACGCAGGTGGGCGCGGAGGAAATCGCCGAAGTCGTGTCGCGCGCCACCGGCATTCCCGTCTCCAAGATGATGCAGGGCGAGCGCGACAAGCTGCTCGCGATGGAGGAGCGGCTGCACCAGCGCGTGATCGGCCAGGACGAGGCCGTGCGCCTCGTCGCCGACGCGATAAGGCGTTCACGCTCGGGGCTGTCGGATCCGAACCGTCCGTACGGATCGTTCCTCTTCCTGGGCCCGACCGGTGTGGGCAAGACCGAGCTCACGAAGGCACTCGCCGAATTCCTGTTCGATACCGACCAGGCGATGGTGCGTATCGACATGTCCGAGTTCATGGAGAAGCACTCGGTCGCGCGGCTCATCGGCGCGCCGCCGGGCTACGTGGGTTACGAGGAAGGCGGCTATCTGACCGAAGCCGTACGCCGCAAGCCGTACGCGGTGATCCTGTTCGACGAGATCGAGAAGGCGCATCCGGACGTGTTCAACGTCCTTTTGCAGGTGCTCGACGACGGCCGGCTCACCGACGGGCAGGGCCGTACCGTCGACTTCCGCAACACCGTCATCGTCATGACGTCGAACCTCGCATCGCACAAGATCCAGCAGATGACCGACGAGGACAAGGATCCCGAGCTGATCAAGATCGAGGTCATGGCGGAGGTGAAGACGCATTTCCGCCCGGAGTTCGTCAACCGGATCGACGAGATCGTGGTGTTCCATCCGCTCGCGAAGGCGCAGATCGCCAGCATCGCGCGCATCCAGCTGCGCGGCCTCGAGCAGCGGCTGGCGAAGCTCGAGATCCGGCTCAACGTCAGCGATGCCGCGCTCGCCCACGTCGCGCAAGCCGGCTTCGATCCGGTCTACGGTGCGCGGCCGCTGAAGCGCGCGATCCAGCAGCAGATCGAGAACCCGCTGGCGAAGGAAATACTGTCCGGCAAGTATGCGGCCGGCGACACGGTCAATGTGAAGATGGCCGGCAGCCAGATCGCGTTCGCGAAAACGTGATCGGCGCGCGGGTGGCGGCCTCGTAGCTCGGGCTAGGCGGCGTGCAGCAGGCGTCCCCCTGCGAATGCCCAGTTCTCCCACGCCGTTTCGACGAATACGATCATCACCTGCTCGGGGTCGAGTCCGGGGGCCAGCGACAACGCGCGGACGATGTCCGCGACGAGCTTGCGCTTGATCTTGACGCTGCGCCCCACCGACCACAGGATTTCGACGAGCACGAAGTCGGCGCCGCGCTTGGTTGCGACATCAGGGTACGTGGGATCGGCGCGGAAGTTGTCGGCGTCGAGTTCGAGCACGCGCTGGAAGCGGTCGGTTTCGGGCACGCCGTTCGCGACCAGCGAGCGATGGACGGCGTCCAGAATTGCGGACTTGAACTCGCGCGGGCGTTTCTCTTGCAGCGTGACGGTGACCAGCGGCATCGGTGATTCCTTCCAAATGTTCGCCGTCCGGCCCTGCGGGCGGCCGGCGCGGGTGATCAGGCGTATGGAACGGAGTGCGACGCCGGCGCCACCAGCAGGGACGCCAGCGCCGAACGGATGAAGCCCGGCCGCGCGCTCGCAGGCCGCAGCACACCTGCCCCGCCCAGGCCCACGATGCGGAATGTCGCATCCCCCTGCGCCTCGACGACGGTATTGCCGTTCGATTCGACCACCCAGTTGTCGCCCGGCCGGAGCACGACGTCGTCGCGCGCACGCTCCTCGGTGAGCCAGAGCGTTCCGCGGGTTACGCGCAGCGTGGCACCGCGGATGTTCGGCAGCGTGATCGCCTCCCGAGCGGTCAGATTGACGACGGTACCGGTTTCGAAGCAGGCCATGGCAACCTCCGTTAGAATGCGTTTCGATCATTCGATGCCAGCCGGGAAACGTGGGACTTCTGGGGCATCGATGAGAGGTATTCTGGTGGTCCTGCACGTCTTCCTCAACCGTTCATTCGGAATGGTTTGCATGCATGGAACGAATGCATAAAACCCTGCGCGCGCTGCCGTCGCTCGACTTCCTCCGCGGTTTCGAGGCCGCGGGACGGCGGCTGTCGTTCACGCTCGCCGCCGAGGAGCTGTTCGTCACGCAGTCGGCGCTGTCGCGCCAGATCAAGGCGCTGGAAGACGCGCTCGGCGTGGCGTTGTTCGAGCGGCGGCATCGCGCACTGGCGCTGACGCCGATCGGCAGCGCGTTCCATCGCGACGTGACCGAGGGCCTCGAGGCGCTCGCCGCCGGCGCCGAGCGCGCGCGTGGCGGAACGCGTGCGCCCGGGCTCACGCTGTCGACGACCGTTTCGTTCGCGTCGCTGTGGATCATCCCGCGGCTCGCGACGTTTCGCGCGAGGCATCCGGACGTCGAGGTCTACGTGTCGGCGGACGATCGCCTCGTCGATCTCGCCCGCGGCGATGTCGACGTCGTTGTCCGCTACCTGCCGGACGCCGCGGTCCCGCAGCACGCGGTGCGCCTGTTCGGCGAGCGGATGACGCCCGTCGCGAGTCCGGCGGTGGCCAACGGTGCATCGCCACTGCGCTCGCCGGCCGATCTCACGCACCACGTGTTGCTCCACCTGGACGATCCCGACGGCCGTACGCCGTGGCTGGACTGGCGCAGCTGGCTCGCGTCGAACGGGCAGCCGGGCCTGAAGCCCGCGGGGTCGCTGCGCTTTCGGATATACGACCAGGTGGTACAGGCCGCCGTCGGCGGTCAGGGTGTCGCGCTCGGCCGGTTGCCGATGATCGCCGAGCATTTGCGCGATGGCCGGCTGGTGGCGCCCTTTGCGCGCAAGTACGATTCGGCGCGCGGTTACTTCGCGCTGGCAGCACCGCGCGTCGCCGAGCGCGAGGACGTCGCGGCGTTCCTGCGCTGGCTCGCCGACGAAGCGGCGCTCGAAGCGTCGCGCGCAGATCCATTGCTGCCGCAGGTTCCGGCGCTGGTGGGAGACCCACCCGCTGCGTCACGCCGCCGCGCTGCAGGCAAGCGCTGAAGCGACGCGACCTTCGCATGCAACCGCCCGCGACGCCCGATCACCAAGACGTACGCCCGTCCGCATGGGTCGAGCGTTTCGCGCACCTGGTGCGGGGCGATGCGCGGGTGCTCGACGTCGCTGCGGGACGCGGGCGCCATGCGCGGCTGTTCGCGGCCCGTGGCGCGCACGTGGTGGCCGTCGACCGCGACGCCGATGCGCTGGCCTCGCTGCGCGCCGTCGCCGGCGTCGAGACATTCGTCGCCGACATCGAGGCGGGGCCATGGCCCTTTCCGGGCGAAACGTTCGACGCAATCGTCGTGACGAACTACCTGCATCGACCTCTGTTCGCGCCCATCGTCGCCGCGCTGGCCGCCGGTGGCGTGCTGCTGTACGAGACCTTCGCGGAGGGGCACGAAGCGCTCGGGCGACCGACGAACCCCGCG
Source organism: uncultured Pseudomonadota bacterium (assembly GCA_963709335.1). GTDB lineage: Bacteria > Pseudomonadota > Gammaproteobacteria > Burkholderiales > Casimicrobiaceae > VBCG01. The sequence goes on along the minus strand of CAVPWB010000013.1, from coordinate 264,115 downwards.
TTCCTGCTGCGGCAAGACGAGTTGCTCGACGTCGCCCGCGGGGGGCTTTCGATCGTCGCATTCGAGCAGGGTCGGCTCGCAGGCGTTCGGCCGGCGATCGTGCAGCGCCTGGCGGCGATCCGCCCGGGTCGAGACGAGGTGCCGCGCCTGCTGCCGTGAATCGTCGAACTGCGGGCTTCCAGTTGCGGAACCCCGCGGAACAGCACCGGCAGCGGGTGCGCGCGGCCGAGGGGGAATCGGGTAGAATCGCGTTTTTTCGACGCCGTATTTCATGCTTTCTGGCAGTCTTGTAGCGATCGTGACGCCGATGCAGCCCGGCGGCGCGCTCGACTTCCCCGCACTCGCGCGCCTCATCGATTTCCACACGGGCAACGGCACGTCGGGAATCGTCATCGTCGGGACGACGGGTGAGTCGCCGACGGTCAACGTCGACGAGCATTGCCAGCTGATCAAGGCGGCGATCGATCACGCGGCCGGACGCATACCGGTCATCGCCGGCACCGGCGGCAACTCGACGGCGGAAGCGATCGAGCTCACGCGCTTCGCGAAAGGCGTCGGCGCAGCCGCGTGCCTGTCGGTCGTGCCGTACTACAACAAGCCGACGCAGGAAGGGATGTACCGGCATTTCAGGACGATCGCCGAAGCAGTCGACCTGCCGGTGGTTCTTTACAACGTGCCGAGCCGCACCATCGCCGATCTCGCGACGGAGACGGTGCTGCGTCTCGCGGAAATTCCGGGAATCGTCGGGCTGAAGGATGCGACGTCCGATCTCGTCCGCCTGGTCGACATGCGCAGCCGGCTGCCGGCCGCGCGCGACTTCGCGCTGTATTCGGGTAACGACGACACGGCGCTCCCGTTCATGCTGCTCGGCGGCGACGGCGTGATCTCGGTTACGGCGAACGTTGCGCCGCGCGCCGTGTCGGAGGTTTGCGCGGCCGCGCTCGCCAACGACGTCGTGACGGCACGGCGGAAGAACGCGCGGTTGATGAGCCTGCATACGCGGCTTTTCGTCGAAACGAACCCGATTCCCGTCAAATGGGCGCTGGCCGAGATGGGATTGATCCACAACGAATTGAGGCTTCCGCTGACGCCGTTGTCGCCGCGCTTCCACGATGCGCTTCGCGCCGTGCTCCGCGACACCGGCTGCCTCGGCGAGCCTGCCTTGAAGGCCTACTCGTGATGAATGCATTGATGGCAGTACGCTGGCGCGTGGTCGCGCTCGCGGCCGTGGTGGCAGTGACGCTGGGCGGGTGCGAGTCGATGGGCGTGAGCCAGATGGGCAAGCGCATCGATTACAAATCGGCCGGCGCCGGCCCGTCGCTCGAGTTGCCCCCCGACCTGACGAAGCCGCAGTACGACGATCGCTACGCCGTCACGTCCGCATCGGAACTCGCCGCGAAGAATGCGTCGCGGCCCAAGCAGTCGGATCTGCTCCCGGTCAACACGGGCGACGTGCGCATCGGCCGTGCCGGCAGCGAGCGCTGGCTGATCGTGAAGGCCACGCCGGAGCAGGCATGGTCGAACGTGCGCAAGTTCTGGGTCGACAACGGCTTTGTCATCGCGACCGAGCAGCCGGCGCTGGGCGTCATGGAAACCGACTGGGCGGAGAACCGCGCGGAGATTCCGCAGGACGTGTTCCGCAAGTACATCGGCAAGTACATCGACGTGTTCTACTCGACCTACAAGCGCGACAAGTTCCGCACGCGGATCGAGCGCGGCACGGAGCCCGGCACGGTCGAAATCTACGTGTCGCATCGCGGCATGGAGCAGGTGCCGACGGTGAAGATCGACAACGTACAGCCCGCGGCGTTTGCATGGGCCGCGATGCCGCCCAATCCGAATCTCGAAGCCGAGATGCTGTCGCTGATGATGGTCCGCTTCGGCGCGCCCGAGGCGCAGGCGGTCGCTGCGGCGTCGCCCGCGGCCATGGCGGCTGCGCCCGCCCACGCACGGCTGGAGAAGAGCGTCGACGGGATCTCGAAGCTCGTCGTCGACGATCCGTTCGACCGCGCATGGCGGCGCGTCGGCCTGGCGCTCGACCGCACCGGCTTCACCGTCGTCGATCGCGACCGCTCGACGGGCATCTATTTCGTCCGCTTCGCCGATCCCGACGCCGACATGGCGAAGAAAGACAGCGAAAAGGGCTTCCTGTCGAAGGTGCTGTCGTTCTGGAAAACCGACGAGAAGGACAAGCCCGAGCAGTACCGGATCAAGGTCATCGAGACGGCGCCGCAGAGCACCGTCAGTGTCCAGGATCCGAACGGCGCGCCCGACCGCACGCAGGCGAGCGAAAAAATTCTCGCGCTGCTGCGCGACCAGCTCAAATAGCGCACCCCTCGGCCAGCACTTGACGATGCGCTTCGCGTCACTGGGCAGTGGCAGCGAAGGCAACGCACTCGTCGTCGAAGTCGGGGACACGCGGGTCCTGATCGATTGCGGATTTCGCGTCCGCGACACCGTCGCGCGGCTGTGGCGGCTCGGGCTTGCACCGGAGTCGATCAGCGCCATCCTCGTCACGCACGAGCACGCCGACCACATCGGCGGCGTCGCCGCGTTCGCGACGCGCTTTCGCATTCCGGTCTGGCTGACGTTCGGTACGCTCGACATGGTCAGCGAGCGCTTCTCGCGCCTCCCGCGCGTCTACGGGTTCGACAGCCATGACGCGTTCGCGATCGGCCCGGTCGAAGTGCGGCCGTTTCCCGTGCCGCACGACGCGCGCGAGCCGGTGCAGTTCGTCGTCGGCGACGGCGACCACCGCCTCGGCGTGCTGACGGACATCGGCATCACGACCCGGTTCGTCGAATCGAGCTTGAGCGGCTGCGACGCGCTGGTCCTCGAATGCAACCATGACCTCGACATGCTCGCCGGCGGCGACTATCCGTGGGCGCTCAAGCAGCGCATCTCGAGCCGCCTCGGACACCTGCACAACGAGGCGTCGGCCGAACTGCTGGCGGCGCTCGACACGTCGCGGCTGCGGCACATCATCGCCGCCCATCTGTCGCAGCAGAACAATACGCCCGACAAGGCGCGCGCAGCGCTTGCGCGAGCACTCAATTGCACACCCGACTGGATCGGCATCGCCGACCAGGCCGGGGGGTTCGCGTGGCGCGAGATGTAGCACGCCCGACGGGCCGACGCATTCAACGGGAAAGGTCAGCATGGACAAGCGGCAGGAGCTTTATCGCGGCAAGGCGAAGACCGTCTACGCAACGGACGATCCGCAGCGGCTCGTCATGCATTACCGCGACGACGTTTCCGCGTTCGACGGTGTGAAGCTCGCGAAGCTCGAGCGCAAGGGCGAAACGAACAACCGGATCAACGCATTCATCATGGACAAGCTCGCGGCCGCCGGTGTCCGCACGCACTTCCTGAACCTGCTGAACGAGCGCGAATCGCTGGTGAAAGCGATGAAGATGATCCCGGTCGAGTGCGTGGTCCGCAACGTCTGCGCCGGCTCGATGGCCAAGCGCTACGGCATCGAGGAGGGAACGCGTCTGCCGGAGCCGATCTTCGAATTCTTCCTGAAGAGCGACGCGCTGCACGATCCACTCGTCAACGACGATCACATCCGCGTGCTGAAGTGGGCGACCATCGACGAGATCGCGCAGATGAAGGCGCTGACGCATCGCGTGAATGCCGTGCTGAAGCCGCTGTTCAGCGACGCCGGCATCGACCTCGTCGATTACAAGCTCGAGTTCGGCCACCCGCTCGACGATCCGGACGGCGAGCTCGTGCTCGGCGACGAATTCACGCCGGACGGGTGCCGGCTGTGGGATGCGCGAACCGGCGAGAAGCTCGACAAGGACCGGTTCCGACGCGATCTCGGCGACGTGATCGAGCACTACCGCGACGTCGGCCGGCGGATTGGCGTTCCGCTCTAGCCGGCACGGACGCTGACAGCGATCGCCGAGCGGCGCGCGAGCACGCAGTGACGGATACCGGTCACGATACGGCGGTCGGCGGGGCGCGTTGGTTCCAGCAGATTCACATCGACGCGGCGCGCAACGCGACCGACGACTTCAACCCGTTTCACGATCCCCGCAAGGCGTCGCTGATACGTGCGAATCCGTACTCGGGGACGATCGTGCTTGGGTTCCAGCTCGAATGCCTGATCGCCGACGAGGTCGAGCGGCATCGTGCTGCGACCGACGACGGCACGTTCGCCGAGCGGCACGCGCTCACCTATCGCAACTATCAATTGACGTTCGCCGGTGCGCTGCTGCCGGAGCAGCGCTTCTGCGTGCAGGTGAAGCCGACGATGGTCGGCACGAACCCGCCGACGGTCGCCAATCGCGTCGTCGCCCGGACCGCGGACGGCATCGTGATGATCGGGCACGTGCGCGACACCGCGGGACCCCTCGTGCTCGGCGACGTCGATTTGCACGCGCTGCCTGCATTGAGGCACGCGCCGGACCGCGAATTCCTGCCGGGAACGTCGTACTTCCTGAAACGCAAGTTCATGAACACCGGCAATGCCAAGAATTTCCTGGCGGGAAGCCTTTGCGACCAGGGCGACTACTTCGACGAGCTCGCCGAGCGGGTCGATTTTCCGGACATGTTTCCCGCTGCGCTGATGTCGTGTGCGCTGCTCGAGAAGGCGGCCAAGGAGGGGCACGACTTCCTCGCCGACCCGATGGTGTACATCGCGCACACGATCTCCGTCGATCGCCGGATCGCCCGCCGGCTGCGCAGCAACGACGTGCTGCACATGCTCGTCGAGGGTCCGGCCGCGGTGGGTGCCGAGAAAGGTCTGGGGACGACCGACGTGCGCAAGCTGCGCTTCAACTGCTTCGGTATCGTCGAGCCGCGGGACGTGCTCTATCGAGCCGAGGTGCTGACGGCGCCGCTCGACGCCATCGTGCGCGCGGCCTGAGCGGTCCGCTGCCGCGGTCGACCGGGCTGCAGCGTCTTGCTTGCGCGCCCAGCCGGGCGAGTCAAAGCCCGAGAACGCTTCCGGTGACGCCGGGCATGCCCGATTCCCAGATCTCGTCGAAGCGCTCGACGAGCGGCTTCGCCCGCTCCGGGCTGCCGATCGACAGCGTCCCGCCGGTCCGGTCGATGTGGAAGCGATGGACGAAGTGGTCGTCGTCGACGATCAGCAGCGGATCCATCGCCTTGCGTGCGCTTTCGCCGGTGCGGTAGATCGTCATCGCATGCGAGTGCAGTGCAAGCAGCGCCATCAGGCGAGCGCCGGAGGCCTCGATCCAGTGGATGTCGTGGACGATGATGCTGAAGCGTGCACCGGGTATGCGGCGCATGAACGAGCCGAGGGCTGCGCAGCGCTCCGCCGAATTCCAGCCGCCCCACGACAAGTCGATGTCGAACACCTTGATGTGGCGGCGGGCGAGCGCGATGACGTCATCCTGTGCATGCGTGAGCGCTGCGATCGAGTCGAGCCGCTCCTCCCGTGGCAGGCCGGGCGGTGGTGGAAGCGACGTGTCAGGGATTCCCGAGGTAGCCATGTCGATGCCATTCGTAGAGCAGGTCGGTCATTGCCGGCGACAGCGATGCGAACTCGGACGCCGTCAGCGCGCGGTGATCGGCAAGCCGCTGCAGCGCGGGCCGATCGGCGTCCGCCAACGGTGCATCGTCGCCGTTCAGGTAGTACCGCGCGTCATCGTAAAGGAGTTGCGTGCGACGGTCGAGTCGCACGCCGCCCCGCTGGCCACTACGGATGAAAGCGGGGCGCGCCGCGCGGCGCGGCGCGGCGAACACGACGTCGGGCTTGGGGTCCGTCAGAAAACGGCCGATGAATCGCGCCGTTTCCGCCGCATTCCAGCGCAGTTCGGCGATCGCGCGCGCGAACCGGCGTGCCAGCGGCGCGTCGATGCGCGCAGGGTGGGCCGGCACGCGCAGGTCGGGGTCGGCGTAGCGGCCCTCGACGGCGATCGAGTCGCGCAGGTGATCGACGAATGCTTCCACCACCTCCTGGTACAGCGGTGCGCGAAAGCCGATCGAATAGGTCATGCATTCGTCGACGGCCGTACCATCGTGCGCGATGTCGGGCGGCAGGTAGAGCATGTCGCCGGCCGCGAGCGTCGCGTCGTCGGTCGGCGCGAAGTGCCGCAGGATCTTCAGCGGCACGTCGGGGAGCAGCGCGAGATCGGACTGCCTTCCGTAACGCCAGCGCCGCCTGCCGTGTGCCTGCAGCAGAAAGACGTCGTACGAGTCGACGTGCGGGCCGACGCCGCCGCCGGGCGCCGCATAGCTGACCATGACGTCGTCGAGCCGCGCGTACGGGATGAACGCGAAGCGCCGCAGCAGCGCGTCGGCAGCGTCGCTGTGCAGGTTCAGCCCCTGCACCAGCAGTGTGAAATCGCGGCGCGGAAGCCGCGCGAGCCGCGTGCGGCTGAACGGACCGTGCTCGAGCGAATAGCGGCTGCCGCTGCGGCGCACCAGCCTCGACGCGACGTCGTCGCGCGCCGCGAGCGCGAACAGGTCGTCGCGGGTGGCGACACCAGTGAATCCCGGCAACGCCCCACGGACGAGCAGCGGTTTCTTGTGCCAGTGGCGCGCGACGAATGCGCTTGCAGTGAGTCCTCCGAGCAGGTGGCCGAGATCGCCTTTCGCCATCGCTCCAGTATAGCGAGGGCCGCCCGCCGCCCGGAGGTACAATGCCCGCGCGTGCGCTCCCCGACCGGGCGCGCAACGTCCTGCACCCACGAACAAATCCACCCGACATGAACGTCTTTGCCAATACCGTCGTCACCTTGTCCTTCAAGTTGTACGACTCGAACAACCAGCTCATCGAGCAGACCGACGAGCCGATTGCGTACCTGCACGGCGGCCATTCCGGAATCTTTCCGAAGGTCGAAGCGGCGCTCAACGCGAAAAAAGTCGGCGACACCGTTTCTGTCACGCTCGAGCCGGACGATGCGTTCGGCGACTATGACGCCGAGCTGATGCGCGTCGAGGCGCTCGACCAGTTGCCGCCGGATGTGACCGTCGGCGGCCACCTGGTCGCCGAGCAGGATGGCAACGAGGTGATCTGGCGCATCACCAACATCGCGGATGGCAAGGCGGTGCTCGACGGCAACCACGAGCTCGCGGGTCAGCGACTTCGCTTCGACTGCAAGGTGCTCGACATCCGGCCCGCGACGCAGGACGAGATGACGCACGGGCATGTGCACGGTGCGCATGGCCACCACCACTAGACAGGTTGCAGTCGGACGCCGTTGATGATCCGCTACGACAACCATCCATCGGGCCGGCATTTCCTGCAGATTCCGGGTCCGACCAACGTGCCCGATCGCGTGTTGCGTGCGATCGACCATCCGACGATCGATCACCGCGGACCCGAGTTCGCGCGCCTCGGTCGCTCGATCCTCGATCGCATCGGCGCGGTGTTCCAGACGCGCGAGCCTGTCGTCATCTACGCGGGCTCGGGCACTGGCGCATGGGAAGCCGCGCTCGTCAACACGTTGTCGGCGGGCGACGCGGTGCTGATGGCCGAGACGGGCCACTTCGCGCTGCTGTGGAAACGCCTCGCCGAGCGCCTGCAGTTGCGTCCCGAATTCCTGCCGGGGGACTGGCGGCACGGCGCCGACGTGGACGCGATCGAGGCGCGCCTTCGCGACGACGGGGCGCACGCGATCAAGGCCGTCTGCGTCGTGCACAACGAAACGTCGACGGGCGTCGTCAGCGACATCCCCGGCGTGCGTCGGGCGATCGATGCCGCCGGGCATCCGGCGCTGCTCCTCGTCGACACGATCTCGTCGCTGGGCTCGATCGACTACCGCCATGACGAATGGGGCGTCGACGTCACCGTCGCCGGTTCGCAGAAGGGTCTGATGCTGCCGCCGGGGCTGTCGTTCAACGCGCCCAGCGCGAAGGCGCGCGCAGCGTCGAAGCATGCGACATTGCCGCGCGCGTACTGGGCGTGGGACGAGATCATCGAGGCCAATCGCAACGGCTACTGGCCCACGACGCCCGCAACCAACTTGTTGTACGGGCTCGATGCGGCGCTCGACCAACTGCTCGAAGAGGGCCTGGCTAACGTGTTCGCACGTCATGCGCGGCATGGTGACGCCACGCGCGTGGCCGTGCGCGCCTGGGGCTTGCAGATTCTCTGCGCGAATCCGGCTGAATACAGCAACGCGCTGACCGCCGTTCTGATGCCTGACGGCCACGATGCCGATGCGTTTCGCAAGCTGGTGCTCGAGCGTTTCGACATGTCGCTCGGCACCGGATTGTCCAAGCTTGCCGGTCGCGTCTTTCGCATCGGACATCTCGGGGACTTCAACGACTTGACGTTGATGGGGACGCTCGCGGGCGTCGAGATGGGCCTCGCACTGGCGCGCGTGCCGCACCGTGCAGGTGGCGTTGCCGCGGCGATGGCGAGCGTCGCCAATGCGGGAGCCTCCGCGGTGCGGGCCGATGCCGACGTTCGCGCCAAGGAAGTGGCGCGGGCAACACGATGACTTCGGAGTCGCGATGACGAATGCAGTCGCGTTGCCCGGCTACCTTGCGCCGCTGCGCGATGCGCTCGTCGATGCACGCAAATCGCGCCAGCCGATCACCACCACAGGGGTTCCCGAACCGCGCAACGATGCCGACGCCTACGCCGTGCAGCGCGCCGTCGCCGATGAATTCGGCTGGTTCGCGGCTGCGCCGACCGCGTGGAAGGTGGGTGCCGCGAGTCGTACGGCGACACCGAACGCTGCGCCGCTGCCCGCGCGCGGCGTGCGGGCGAGTCCGGCGACGTTTGCGCGCGGGTCGTTCAATCGGATCCTGATCGAAGGCGAGGTCGCGTTCCGGTTGCAGTCGCCGCTCGCGGCCGACGTGCGCGCGGATGACGCGGCTGCGGTGTCGGCGGCGATCGGCGAGATCGTCGTCACGATCGAGGTCGTCGATCCCCGCTTTCGCGATTTCGAGGCGGCCAGCCCGACGTTGCGCCTGGCCGATCAAGGGCTGCACGGCGCGCTCGTCGTCGGCAACGGCATTCCCTGGCGCGGCGCGTTGCCGTGGGAAACACTCGTCGCGATCGTGCGGCGCGACGGCGAGGTGGTCCGCGAGACGCGCGGCGGACATCCGCTCGGCAACCTGCTGTTCATGCTGCCGTGGCTCGCGCGGCACGCGGCAGGATTCGGCCTGCCGCTTGGTACCGGCGACCTGATCACCGCCGGCACGTGGACCGGCGTCTTCGAGGCCGCGCCCGGTCAGTCGATCGACGTCGAATTCCCGGACGTCGGCCGTGCAACCGCGCGGTTCGAATGACTATCCGCGCCCCTCAAGGCAAGTACACGTCCTAGTCGGGTACCAGCCGCTTCAGATCGTACAGCGCCGCGAGCGCCTCGCGCGGCGTCAGCGCGTCCGGGTCGAGCGCTGCAAGCCGCTCTTCGAGTGCCTGCGACCGCGGCTGCTGCGGCATCGCGTCGCGCGCGTCGACCGGGGCGGAAACGAAAAGATCGTGCTGCGCGTCGTCGCGCGCATTGAACTTGTCGAGGCGCGCGAAATAGCGCTGCGCCTGCTTCAGTGTGTCAGCGGGTATTCCGGCGAGCCGCGCGACCTGCAGTCCGTAGCTTCGATTCGCCGGCCCCTCGGCGACCTGGTGCAGAAACACGATGCCCGGTCCCTGCTTGCCTTTGGTTTCGACGGCGTCGACGTGGACGTTCGCGCAGCCATCGATTTCGGAGGGCAGCGCCGTCAACTCGAAATAGTGCGTCGCGAACAGTGCAAGGCTGCGGTTGTGCTCGGCGAGCCGGTGCGCGATGGCCCACGCGAGCGCCAGGCCGTCGAACGTCGACGTGCCGCGGCCGATCTCGTCGATCAGCACGACGCTCGCCGGGGTCGCGCGATTCAGGATGTACGCGGCCTCGGTCATCTCGACCATGAACGTCGAGCGGCCGCCGGCGAGATCGTCCGCGGCGCCGATGCGCGTGAAGATAGCGTCGACCGGACCGAGCGTCGCGCGTGCCGCCGGGACGAAACTGCCGCAGCACGCGAGCAGTGCGATCACTGCCGTCTGGCGCATGAACGTGGATTTCCCGCCCATGTTCGGCCCGGTGACGATGAGCAACCGGCGACTCGCGTCGAGCCGGACGTCGTTGGGGATGAACGCGTCGACCTGCCGTTCGACGACTGGATGGCGTCCGCCTTCGATGGTGATGCCGCTGTCGCGCACGAATTGTGGACGCGTCAGTCGCAGCGCGTCGGCACGCTCGGACAGCGTTTGCAGTACGTCGATTCGCGCGAGCGCTGCGGCGACCGCCTGCAGGGCAGGAATGGCGGGTGCTAAGTCCGCCAGCAGCGCGTCGAACAGCCGCCGTTCGCAGGCGAGCGCGCGCTCCTGCGCCGTCAACGCCTTCGACTCGAACGCGGCGAGCTCGGGTGTCGTGTAGCGTTCGGCATTTTTCAGCGTCTGGCGCCGCCGGTAGTCGTCAGGTACGCGTTCGGATTGTGCGCGCGACACCTCGATGTAGAAACCGTGCACGCGGTTGTATTCGACCTTGAGGTTCGCGACGCCGCTCCGCGCGCGCTCGCGACGTTCCAGATCGACGAGGAACTGTGCGCAGCCCGCGTCGATATCGCGCAGTTCGTCGAGCTCCGCGTCGAAGCCGGCCGCAATGACGCCGCCATCGCGCAGCAACGAGGCCGGATCGGCGGCGATCGCGCGCGCGAGCAACGCGTGCCACTGCGGATCGCAGCGCAGATGCTGCGCGCATTGTTGCACCGCGGGCGCATCGATCGCTGCAACCAGATTCGCGACGTCGGGCAGCACGGCCAACGTATCGCGCAGCCCGGAGAGGTCGCGCGGGCGCGCGCTGCGCAACGCGATGCGCGACACGACGCGCTCGACGTCGATCGTCCTGCGCAGGCTTTCCGGCAGCCTTCGCATGACGGCGCCGTCGCGTCGCAGCGCATCGATCGCGTCGTGACGTGCCGCAGCCTGCGCCTGGTCGCGCAACGGCTGCGTGAGCCACTGGCGCAGCAACCGGCTGCCGGCAACCGTCGCGCATGTGTCGAGCAGCGAGCACAGCGTCGGTGCAGAGTCGCCGCCGAGCGTCTGCGTGATCTCGAGGTTGCGCCGCGTCGCCGCATCGAGAGCGACGAACTCGCTGGCGGTTTCGACGTGCAGCGTGCGGATATGCTCGAGCGCCGCCAGCTGCGTGGCATTCGCGTACGCGAGCAACGCGCCGGCCGCGCCGATCGCCAGCGGCGCGCCTTCGATGCCGAAACCGTTCAGGTCCAGCGTTCCCATCTGCTTCGTCAACGCGCGCGTGGCGCTTGCGGCATCGAAATGCCACGCCGGAAGCCGCTGAAGCGCGGCCTTGCCGCGCCACGCCGGCGCTGCTGCGTCTTCGACGAGCAGCAGCTCGGCGGGCTCGATCCGTTCGAGCGTTGCTGCAGTGTCAGCGCTGGGAATGTCGGTGAGCGTCAGCCTTCCCGATGCGAGGTTCAGCCACGCAACACCGGTCCGCGCGTTGTGGACGACCAGCGCCATGAGCAATGCGTCGCGCTTCGCATCCAGCAAGCCGACGTCGGTCAGCGTCCCCGGCGTGACGATTCGCGTGACCCTGCGTTCGACGAGACCCTTGCTAGCCGCGGGGTCGCCGACCTGGTCGACGATCACTGCGCATTCGCCGCGGCCGAGCAGCCGGATCAGATGCTGCTCGAGCGCGTGATACGGAACGCCCGCCATGGGAATCGGTGCGCCGCCGGACTGGCCGCGTGCCGTCAGCGTGATGTCGAGCAGCCGTGCCGCGCGCTCGGCATCCGCGTAGAACAGCTCGTAGAAATCGCCCATCCGATAGAACAGCAGCCGGTCCGGATGCTCGCGCTTGAAGCGCAGGTATTGCTGCATCATCGGCGTTTGGACAACCGTCTGCCGAGCCAGCCCGTCCGTTGCGGGTGGATCGTCCGAAGGGTTGACAAGATCTGCGGTCATCAGGCTCCGATAGGGCGCCGAGCTCGGTTGCGCGCGGCAACGTCCGGCTCACGTCCGGCGATTATCGCGCGTATGTAAAGAATCCGGCCTGCAGGCCGCAACCGGTCAGCCAAGGGAGGTCTTCGTCTGCAGCGACGGATGCCCTGTGTGATCTGCGACGCGGGGCCACGAATTGAACGCCGGTTCCATCCCCCTTTTCGAATCCGCCTGCGTTCACGTCACTCGGCTTCGCATCGCACAACGTCGTGCTGACTGCGTCGAACGGCGATCACCTGTGGGCAACTTATGCGGGCATCCTGTCAGCCGAAGGTCGCATCACGGGTTCGTACGTCATATATGGCGGCACGGGACGCTTCGCGCACGCCGTAGGCACCGGGGTGCTCAACGGCTTCGAGGCGATCGATCTGACGACGGGCGCCGGGAACGGCCAGATCACGCTGCGGGGCGTGCTCGCGTATTGAGTTTTTCTTCGGCGCCGCGCAGCACGGCGTCGAAGCGCTTGGCTTACCATTCGGTCTGACGTCTGCCCGATGGCCGCCGAATGAGTTTGCCCGCTTCGCAATCGCCGCTTTTGCTTCGGCCCGGCGCCCTGACGCTCCCCGCGCTGCGCGCGTTGTGGGCGGTACCGATGACGCTCGCGGTGGATGCCGCGGCCCGTGCAGCCGTCGACGCCGCCGCGGCCACTGTGTCCGACATCGTATCGACACATCGCACCGTCTACGGCGTCAACACCGGATTTGGTCTTCTGGCCCGCACGCGCATCGACGATGCGCGCCTCGCCGAGCTGCAGCGGGCGCTGGTGCTGTCGCATTCGGCCGGAACCGGCGCGCTGCTCGACGACGCCGTCGTACGGCTCGTCATCGCACTCAAGGTCGCCTCGCTCGCCCGCGGTCATTCGGGCGTGCGACAGTCGGTGATCGACTCGCTCGTCGAGATGCACAACCGCGGCGTCGTTCCGTGCATCCCGGCGCAGGGATCGGTCGGCGCATCGGGCGATCTCGCGCCGCTGGCGCATCTGGCGGCGGTGCTGATCGGCGAAGGCGCGGCGCGCATTGGAACACGCGTGCTTGCCGGCCGCGACGCGCTAGCCGCTGTCGGGCTCGCGCCACTCGAACTGGCACCCAAGGAGGGCCTCGCGCTGCTCAATGGCACGCAGGTGTCGACGGCGCTCGCGCTCGCGGCATTGTTCGCTGCCGACCGGGCGTGTGCGGCGGCGTTCGTCGCAGGTGCGCTGTCGGTCGATGCGTGCCTCGGCAGCGACGTGCCGTTCGACGCGCGCATCCATGCCGTGCGCGGCCACCGCGGACAGATCGACGCGGCGGCACTTTATCGCGGACTGCTCGAAGGCAGCGAAATCCGCGCGTCGCACGCGCAGTGCCATCGCGTGCAGGATCCGTACAGCCTGCGCTGCCAACCGCAGGTGATGGGTGCCTGCGTCGACCAGATGCGCTATGCGGCCGCTACGCTGCTGATCGAAGCGAACGCCGTGTCCGACAATCCGCTCGTGTTCGCCGAGTCGGGCGAAATCCTGTCGGGCGGAAACTTCCATGCGGAGCCCGTGGCGTTCGCGGCCGACAACCTGGCGTTGGCGATTGCCGAGATCGGCGCGCTGTCCGAACGCCGGATCGCGCTGCTGATGGACACCAACCTCTCCGGACTGCCGCCGTTCCTGGTCGAGGATGGAGGCGTCAACTCGGGTTTCATGATCGCGCAGGTCACCGCAGCGGCGCTGGCGGCGGAGAACAAGGCGCTCGCGCATCCTCGCAGCGTCGATTCGCTGCCGACGTCGGCGAACCAGGAGGATCACGTCAGCATGGCTACCGGCGCCGCGTTGCGCCTGTTGCCGATGACGGGACACACGTCTGCGATCGTCGCGATCGAGTTGCTCGCGGCTGCGCAGGGCGTGGAAATGCGCAGGCCGCTCGCGACGTCGCTGCGCTTGCAGCAGGCGCTCGCCGTTGTGCGCGAGTCGGCGGCGTTCTGGGATCGCGATCGCGCGTTCGCGCCCGACCTTGCCGCGATGCGCGAACGTGTTGAGAGCGGGGCGTTCGAGTCGTTCGTGACGCCCGTTTATTGACGCACGTGCGCAGGCGGTTCGGCCAGCGCCGCACGTATCGCGCGCAGCGTGATCACGCCGCGATTCGCCCCTGCGCCATCGATGACTGCCGCCATATCGACGTTGGCCGCGAGCAGCGCGGATAACGCGTCGCGCAGGTCGCTATCGACAGCGACCACAGGGGCGCCCGCCGGCGGTTGACCCGCGACGGCAAAGCGTCCGACCGTCAGCAACCCCAACCGCTTCAGCGCGCGGTCGTTGCCGACGAACGTCTCGACGAAAGCATTGACGGGGTGCGCGAGTATCGCCTCGGGCCGGTCGAACTGCACAAGGCGTCCGGCGCGCAGGATCGCGATCCGCGTGCCCATCTTCAACGCCTCGTCGATATCGTGCGTGACGAACACGATCGTCTTGCGCAGTTCGTAGAGCAGCCGCAGGAATTCGTCCTGCAACGCCGCGCGCGTGATCGGATCCAGCGCGCCGAACGGCTCGTCCATCAGCATCACTGGTGGATCGGCGGCGAGTGCGCGGGCGACGCCGACGCGCTGCTTCTGGCCTCCCGATAGCTCGCGCGGATAGCGATCGCGGTAACGCCCCGGATCCATGTCGACTTGCGCGAGCAGCGCGTCGACGCGGCTCGCGATCCGTGCCGCATCCCAGCCCAGCAGTTGCGGCACCGTGGCGACGTTCTCGGCGATCGTCATGTGCGGAAAGAGCCCCACCTGCTGGATCACGTAGCCGACCGAGCGCCGCAGCTCGACGGCGTCGATATGCGTGACGTCGCGCCCGGCTATCCGGATGGTGCCGCTGTCGGGCTCGATCATCCGGTTGATCATCCGCATCGTCGTCGTCTTGCCGCAACCGGACGGGCCGATGAGCACGCAGATCTCGCCTTCACCGATCGACAGCGACAAATCGTCGACGGCCGGCGTTCCGGATTCCGCGAATCGCTTCGACAAGTGCTCGATGTCGATCATGGGTTGCTCGCGCTCAGGCGTCGGCCTCATCCCGCCGCGCTCATGCGGGTCGCAATCCGCGCGGCGTGATCCGGCGCTGCAGCGCACCGAACGCGTAGTCGGCGCCAAGCGCCAGCAGCGTGACGGGGATGGCCCCGACGAGCAGTTGCGGCACGGCCATCATCGCGATCCCGGCCGTGATGAAGTCGCCGAGCCCGCCGCCGCCGATGAACGCGGCGAGCACCGCACCGGAAATGACCTGGATCGCAGCCGTTCGCAGGCCGGCGAAGATGACCGGCAATGCGAGCGGCCATTCGATCTTCGCGAGGATTCCGCGCGTCGTCATCCCCATGCCGCGCGCGGCGTCGACGATCTCCGGATCGATGCCGCGGATGCCGACGAGCGTATTGAGCATGATCGGCGGCAGCGCAAGCAGTGAAAGCGCGAACAGGCTCGGCAGAAAGCCGGTCCCGAGCAGCGGCATCACCAGCGCGAGCACCGCCAGCGACGGCAGCGTGCGGCCGACATTCGCCACGTTGATCGCCGCAAACGCCGCGCGCGGCCGATGCGCTGCGTAAATGCCCGTCGGTATCGCGATGCCGGCGGCGATCGCCAGCGCCGCGGCCGACAGCGCAACGTGCACGCCGAGCGCTGCGGCGAACTGCGCCGGATGCGAAGCGAGGAACTGCCACGCTTGCTCGAGCATCGTCTATCCGGCGCGGCTCCGCGCGAGGTGTCGCTCGACGAGCGCGAGCGTGCCATCGACGGCAATGGCGAGCGCGCACGCCGTCAGTGCGCCCGACCAGATCTTCGGCGCGTGATCGCTGGCAATGCCGTTGAAGATCAGCGTGCCGAGACCGCCCGCGTTGACGTACGCGGCGACGACCGTGACGCTGATGACGGTGACCGCGGCGACGCGCAATCCGGCAACGATCACCGGCGATGCCAGCGGCAACTCGATGCGCAGCAGCACCTGCCGCGCGCTCATCCCCATGCCGCGAGCCGCATCGACGACGTCCGGCGCGACGCCGCGAATTCCTGTCGCGACGTTGCGAATCAGCACGACGAGTGAGAACGCGACCATCGCAATGATCGCGTTCGTTCTTCCGAGCCCGACCACGGGGATCAGCAGCGCGAGAAAGGCGAGGGTCGGTATCGTGTACAGGAATCCGGCGACGGTGATCGCGAACGCGTAGACGCGCGCGCGGCGGGCGGCGACGATGCCGACGGGCAGGGCGATCACGGACGCAATTGCAAGCGCGGTCAGCACGATCGTGACATGCTGCCCGAGCGCCACGGCAACCTGGTCCCAGTTTCGCAGGAACCACGTCATGCCGGTGTCGTGGCGAACGAGCCACTGGCGACGGCAGTGGCAACCGCATTGACATCGGGGCCGAGCGGGCGATCCTCATCGAGCATCGGGACGATCTCGCGCACGCGTGCAAGTGCTGCACGCGGTCCTGTTCCGAGCGCGTCGGCGGGAACCTCGCGCAAATCGACCGCTTGTGCTGCCACGAGCAACTCGATCGCGACGAGATAGCGAAGGCGTTCGAGCATATCGGCGAGCCGTTCGACGCAGCCGAGCGCCATCGTCGCGTGATCCTCGGCGCCTTCGGATACGGGGAGGAAATCCAGCGACGCCGGATTGGCCCGCAGCCGAATCTCACTCCACAGCGCCGTGACTGTCTTCTGCAGCGTGGCGAAACCGGAGTGCGCAGGTCCGCGGCGCGTCAACTGCAGCGGCAGATCGGTGAACGCCGGCGACATGAAACGGATCACGCGTTCAGCACCCAGGCTTGCCGACTGCGCGATGGCGATCGCGGCTGCGTCGAGCGCAACGGTGAGTGCCGGCACGTGAAAATTGCCGTTCGACAGCATGACGCCGTCCGCGGCGATCACCAGCGGACTTTCCGCGGCGCTGGCGAGCTCGATCTCGACCAATTCGCGTACGGCGCGCAACGCCGCCTGCAGCGAGCCCTGCACCTGCGCGACGACGCGGAAGCTGAGCGGATCCTGCACGCGGCGCGCCGTCCCGGGCGAGAACAGCGCGCTGCCGGCGAGCAGCGCGCGCAACTGTGCCGCAGCCTCGACTTGCCCCGGCGCCGGCCGGGCACCGACAGCGCGCTCGTCCAGCGGTGACAGGTTGGCGCGAAACCCTTCCAGCGATAATGCGATCGCCGCACGCCATCCGGCCGCGAGCTGAAGCGCGTCGTCGACCACCAAGGCGGCGCGGCCGATCGTCGCCGCGTTGGCGCTGATCAGCGCAAGTCCGTCCTTCGGTCCGAGTGCAACCGGCGCGATGCCGGCGCGCCGCAGCGCTTCGCCGCCGGGGAGCGTCTCGCCGTCGACCTCTGCTTCGCCGGCGTCGATCAGCGGCAGCGCGAGATGCGACAGCTGCGGCAGGTCGGCGACGCCGATCGAGCCCAAGCGCGGAACCACCGGATGAACGCCGCGATTGACCATCGCGACCAGCGCGTCGAGCACGTGCTGCGACACGCCGGAGCCGCCGGCCGCCATGCCGGCAATCCGCGCCATCAGCATCGCGCGCACGGATGCGCGATCGTAGGGGGCGCCGACGCCGACCGCACGTGCAAGGATTGCGCGCCGCTGGTACTCGGCCAGATCTGCTGCGCCGAGCCGCTGCCCGGTGTTGGCGCCGAGTGCGGAGTTGACGCCGTACAACGGTTGATCGCCATCGGCCAGGCGCAGCACGACGTCGCGCGCCGCCGCGATTCGCGCGAACACCGGCGGCGCCAGCGCGATCTGCGCGCCCCCGCGCGCGACGGCGACGACGTCGGCGACCGACGTGGGGACTTCGCCGCCGACGCTGATCGACGTCAACGCACGATGCCCTTGGCCTTCAGGAAATCGTGGGCGACGTCGCGCGGCTCCATCTTCTCGCCGTCGACCTTGTAGTTCATTTCCGCCACCGTCGCTTCGTCGAGCAGTGCACTGACGCGATTCAGCACGTCCGCCATCTTCGGATTGGCGGCGAGTGTTTCGCTGCGCACCACCGGCACGACGTAGTACGGCGGCCAAAGCCCCTTGTCGTCCTTGAGTCGCGTGAGCTTCAGCGCGCTGATCATCCCGTCGGTCGAATACCCGTTGACGACGTCGATCTGCTTGCCGGCGATCGCCTGGTACCGGAGCCCGATCGCCATCTGCACGTCCTCCTTGAACACGATGCCGTACTTCGCCTTCAGGCCCGGGAGTCCGTCTTCGCGATCGCGAAACTCGGGACCGGCCCCGAGCTTGAGCTCCTTGGCAACCTTGGCGAGGTCTGACAGCGTTTCGAGCTTGTACTGCGCCGCCGTCTCCGGTCGCACGACCATGTTGTACGTGTTGTTGACCGGCGCTTCGTTCAGCAGCGTCAGGCCCTTCGTCGCATACTCGCCCTTGACCTTCTCGTAGACGGCCTTGCGGTCACTCATCGTCGGCTGCTTCAGCACGGCGAGCAGCATCGTGCCCGTGTACTCCGGATAGAAATCGATCTGCTTTTCCTCGAGCGCCTTGTGCGCGATGAGGGTGCCGCCGAGGTTGATCTTCCGCTCGACCTTGATGCCGGCAGCCTCCATCGCCTGCGCATACAGTTCGGCGAGCACGAACTGCTCGGTGAAATTCTTGGAGCCGACGCGAACGGGTTGCTGGGCAAGTGCCGGCAACGTCGCCAGGGCGAGCGCTCCCAGCATCGCGGCACGAAACAGGTGACGCAGTCTGATGGACATCGTCGAACTCCTCGAAGTGAACGGCGAGACACAATACGTGGCCGGTGGCGGATTCTCCGGGGTTGCGCAGCGCGGGTCAATCGGCGTGGATGTTCGCGTCCTTCGCGAGCTTCGACCAGCGCGCCGCCTCCGCGCGCTGCATCGCGGCGAACTCGGCGGGCGTGTTCGCAACCGGCTCGGCGCCGAGCCCGGCGATCTTGTCGCGCACATCCGCGTCCGCAAACGCGCGCGCGATCTCGCGCTGGAGCCGATCGACGATCGGCTGCGGCGTGCCGGCGGGCGCTACGAGCGCATACCACGACGTCACGTCGAATCCCGCCAGACCCTGCTCGGCGATCGTCGGCAGGTCCGGTGCTTCGCGGATTCGCGTCCTGCCGGCAACGCCAAGTGCAATGACGGTGCCCGCCTTCACGTGCTGCAGCGCGGCCGAGCTTTGTGCGAAGAACATCTGCACCTGGCCGCCGAGCACCGCGTTCATCGCCGGTGCGACGCCGTTGTAAGGGACGTGCACGATGTCGATGCCCGCCAGGCTTTTCAGCAGCTCCCCGGCAAGGTGCGGCCCGCTGCCGTTGCCCGGCGACGCGTAGTTGAGCGTGCCCGGTTTCGCCTTCGCGAGCGCGATCAGCTCGGCCAGCGATTTCGCGCGCACCGACGGGTGCACGATCAGCACGTTCGGGACCGCCGCCAGCACGGTGATCGGCGCGTAATCCTTCGCCGGATCGTACGGAAGCTTCGAGTAGAGCGCCGGCGCGATCGTCAGGTTGCCGACCGGCGCAAGCGTCAGCGTGTAGCCGTCCGGCGCCGCCTTGGCGCCCAGCTCCATGCCGATGTTGCCGCCGGCACCGGGCTTGTTCTCGACGACGAATGGCTGGTCGAGTGCCTGCGCGAGCCGGTCGCCGGCCATTCGCGCGAGCGCGTCGGCGGGACCTCCGGGCGGAAACGGCACGATGATCCGCACCTGATGCGCCGGGTAGGCCGGCTGTGCATGCGCGCTCGAAGCCGACGCGAGTGCTGCGATCAGAATGAAGGGGCCGATGCGAGACAACCCACGGACGACTAATTTCACTCCAGCCTCCATCAAACGATTATCCGCCGCTCGAACGACCCCGCGTGCGGCTCATTGCAACCGCGCATAGCCGAGCGCATCCGTTCGCCGGGCACTCGCTGCGAGCACACCGTAGTCCTCTGCCTTGACGCGCGCGAACCCGGTGATCAGCAGCGCGCCGCGCAGTCCAGCCGATTCCGTTTCGGCGCCGGTGCGCTCGAGTGCTGCGACCAGTCGTTCGCGGTCGGCTGCGGGCATGGTCGCGGCCGCAACGAGGGGCGGGATAGGCGTCATCGGCGTGCTTCCGATCGTCCGCAACTGCGATGCCGTTGCAGGGTCGTGCCGCCGCAGCAGGTCGTGCCACCACGAATCGATCGGTCCCGCATCGGCGCGGTTCGCGATGACCGCGGCCACGACGGCGCGTGGCGTGTGCAGGGGGCCGACGACTTCGCCGAACCAGCGGCCGCCTGCGCGGAGTGCGCGGTCGGCGAAATACGCGCGCGGCGCCTGCCACCCGCTTTGCGAGTGCTCCACCGTGTACGCGAAGCGCGCTCCCCGTAGATCGTCGACGTTCACGAACCGCGAATCGCTGCGCACGACGACGTCCGTGCAATAGACGGCACGACCGCCGTAGCGCGCGGCGGAGGGGAGCGGTGCGGCGAGCAATGCAGGTTGCGCCACCGCGCTCTCGTTCCAGGTGACCCACGGATAGCCGCAGATGAACGCGCAGCCGAGATCCGCGCGCCGCCAGAGATCGGGCAGCGGTCGCGGCGGCGCGTGGTCGATGACGTCGAGATCCACGCTTGCCTCCCGCGCAACCCGCGCGAACAACTGCTTCCACAGCGCGGCGACGTGCGTGTCGACCGCGTACATCCGTGCGTTGGCGACGCGTGCCGCGAGCGGCGGCGCGGCTGTGGTCATCGATAGCGAAGCGTCTGGCCGATGTCGAGACGCGCAGCCTTGTCGAGCATCGCCGCGCCGAGCGCGACATCGGAGAGCGACAGCCCGCGGTGCCAGAACAAGATCGTCTCGTCGTCGCGCTCGCGCCCGGTCTTGCTTCCGGCGACGATCTCGCCAAGCTCCGCATGCAGCACGTGCTCGTCGAGCTTGCCGGCGTCGACGTGCGCGCGTAACGCACCGAACTGGCCGGTCCTGCATTGGCCCCAGTCGTCGACGACGATCTTGTCCATGATATCGGTCAGCGACAGTTCGACGGCGCTCATCGTGCCGTACGGAACGACGAATGCCGACGGCTTGATCCACGCGGTGCGCAGCATCGGCGCGGGCTCGGGCAGCCGTGACGCTTCCACGACGATGTCGGCGCCGCGCACGCAACTTTCCCAGTCGTCGGTCGCGCGGACGTTTTTGCGCAAGTCCTTCGACAGCCGCGCGGCGAATGCGTCGCGCGATTCGGGCCGCCGCGAGTGAACGCGAATCTCGTCGAAGTCGAAGAGCCGGGCGAGCAGCCGGACGTTCCAGTACGCGGTGCCGCGCGCGCCGATGTGCGCAAGTACGCGGCTGTCCTTGCGCGCCAGATAGCGCGCGCCGAGCGCCGTGACCGCGCCCGTGCGCATGTCGGTCAAGCCGGCGGCATCGATCACCGCCAGCGGCCGGCCCGTCCCTGGATCGAACAGCGTCAGCAGCCCCATTTCGGACGGAAGGCCGAGCGTATAGTTATCGACGTAGTCGCCGACGACCTTCACGCCCGCCAGCGCGAGCGGTGCGACATAACCGCGCAGCACGTTGAAATGCCCGTGAATCGGCGCGCCGGCCGCGTCGCGGCCGGGCACCAGGTGCATGCGGGGCTCGATTACCGTGCGGCCTTCGCCCTGTGCGCGCAGTCCGCTCTCGACGGCTTGCAGGATCTCGTCGTCGGTGAGTTGCAGCGCCGCGACGTCGGGCGCGTTCAGGTAGACGAGGCTTAGCGGTGCGGCCGGTGCTGCCACTGGACGGTCGTTTTGCGTTCTGGCAAGTTGTGTGACGATAGTAGCGCAATCGCGCCGCGTGTCGCCGGCTGGGCGGCCGCGGGAAACGCCGCGCCGGTGCCAGCCAACAAGCCATTCGAGGATCGACGATGCTGCAACGCGCAGTACCACCGTGGACGCGCAGGCGCGAAGGCGCCATCCGGGCACCGAGGGGCACCGCGCTCTCGGCGAGGTCGTGGCTGACCGAAGCGCCGCTGCGAATGCTGATGAACAACCTCGATCCCGAAGTCGCGGAAAATCCGACCGAGCTCGTCGTCTACGGCGGCATCGGGCGCGCGGCACGAAACTGGGAATGCTTCGACGCGATCGTCGCCACGCTGCGCAGGCTCCGCGAAGACGAGTCCCTGCTGATCCAATCGGGCAAGCCGGTCGGCGTGTTCCGCACGCATGCCGATGCGCCGCGCGTCCTCATCGCCAATTCGAACCTCGTGCCGCACTGGGCGACGCTGGAAACGTTCAACGAGCTCGACCGGCAGGGGCTGATGATGTTCGGGCAGATGACTGCCGGCTCGTGGATCTACATCGGCAGCCAGGGCATCGTGCAGGGCACGTACGAAACGTTCGTCGAAGCGGGGCGCCAGCACTACGGCGGGTCGATCGACGACAAGTGGATCGTCACGGCGGGCCTCGGCGGCATGGGCGGCGCGCAGCCGCTTGCAGCGACGATGGCCGGCGCGTCGATGCTCGCGATCGAGTGCCAGCAGAGCCGCATCGACATGCGCGTCGCGACGCGCTACCTCGATCGCCAAGCGCGCAATCTCGACGAGGCACTCGCGCTGATGGAGGACGCGTGCCGGACGCGCCGCCCGATTTCGGTGGGCCTGCTCGGCAATGCGGCCGAGCTCTTGCCGGAACTCGCGCGGCGCGCCGCCGCCGGCGGACCGTCGCCGCACATGGTGACCGACCAGACGTCGGCGCACGATCTCGTTCACGGCTACCTGCCGGCTGGCTGGAGCGTAGAAGAATGGCAGGCGGCGCAGCGCGACGCCGATCGGCATCCGGCACTCGTTGCCGCGGTGCGCCAGTCGATTCGCCGCCACGTCGAGGCGATGCTCGCGTTCCACGCGCGCGGCATCCCGACGTTCGACTACGGCAACAACATCCGTCAGGTCGCCTTCGACGAAGGCGTTGCGAACGCGTTCGACTTTCCCGGATTCGTGCCGGCGTACATCCGCCCGCTGTTCTGCGAAGGCAAGGGCCCATTCCGGTGGGTCGCGCTGTCCGGCGATCCCGAGGACATCGCGAAGACGGATCGCAAGGTGCGCGAGCTGTTTCCGCACAATGCGTCGCTCTTGCGCTGGCTCGATCTCGCCGGCGAGCGCATCGCCTATCAGGGGTTGCCGGCGCGCATCTGCTGGCTGGGGCTCGGCGAGCGCCATCGCGCCGGGCTGGCGTTCAACGACATGGTGGCGAGCGGCGAGTTGAAGGCGCCGATCGTCATTGGCCGCGATCACCTCGACACCGGATCGGTCGCGAGCCCGAACCGCGAGACCGAGTCGATGGCCGACGGCTCCGACGCCGTCTCCGACTGGCCACTTCTGAACGCGCTGCTCAACACGGCAGGCGGTGCAACGTGGGTCTCGCTGCATCACGGCGGCGGCGTGGGGATCGGTTATTCGCAGCACGCCGGTGTGGTGATCGTCTGCGACGGGACGCGTGAGGCGGCGAAGCGGATCGAGCGCGTACTGTGGAACGATCCGGCGTCGGGCGTCATGCGCCATGCCGATGCCGGCTATTCGACGGCGATGGACGTCGCGAAAGCGAACGGCCTGGACTTGCCGATGCTCGGGCGCTGATCGACAGCAAAACGGCGGGCCCTGCTGCAAGCGGCCCGCCGCGAGTCACGGACGCAACGCGTCAATCGTCGTTGTCGTCGTCGCCGTTTCCGTGATCGTGCGCCTTACCGAGCGCACCGCGGATTTCGCCGCTTGGCACCTTCGATGTATGCACGTTCGCGTAGGCGGCCCCGTTGCGGATCGCCTGCACGATCTCGGCAAAGCCCGCCGCACCCGGATCGATTCCCTGCGTCGGAAGAGAGACGTTGGCCACGTTGGGAACGAGCAGGTTGGCTGCGGTCAATGTGCCGGTGACGGTAGCGGTGTCGCCGCCGACCGGAGCCTGCGGGCAGGCGGGAGGTACCGGCACGCCGGCGGGGGGCGGCGTGAGGTTGGTGCAAAGGAACAGCACGATCCCACCGCTCAGTCCGGGCCGTCCGAAATGGATGTGCGACTGCAACACGTTCGTCGCCAGGTCGCGATAGTTGAGCACATACTGGATTTCCGTGCCGTCCTTGTTGATTTTCGCTGCGAATTCGCCGCTGCCGGCCGAGTTGATTGTGACCGGCGTCTCCTGATAGCCGTTCAGGGTCGTCGAAAACGACGACTTTCCGCCGTCTGCCGACGCGAGGGGCGTCGCGAATGCGGTGAGTACGGCAGCTGCTGCAACGGGAAGCATGCGGTGAGCCATTTCGATCCTCCGGTATCGTGCTCGGGTAATGACGGCGTCGACGTGATCGACGCGGCCGCCGGCTTCGCGCGAGACGCGCAAAACTCGACAGAAACGTAAACAGCAGTTGCGGCTGATTATTCGACCGCAGGCTGTTGCAGTCGGCGAGTCGCGCACTCAGGCGATCAGCGCGCGTCCGCCAAGGATGTCCGCGTCAGAAGACCCAGAAGTCGTGGCGCGGGAGCTCGAGCCAGTGGCGTCCGGCGGCGAGCGGCCGATCGCCATACGCGCGCAGCCGCTCGTTTCCGAGCGCAAACAGGTGCTCCCACTTGTCGCCGAGATACATCGACGTCGTGAGGTCGGCAGCCAGCCGGTTGTCGCCTTCCCCTTCGGCGATCCGGATGCGCTCGAGTCGAATCATGCCGACGCCGTCCTTGCCGCTCGCCGCACCCGCTTTGGCCGTGCCCCAGAGTCGCCAACCATCCCCTTCCAGCAGCGCGGCGCCGTCGCGAACCTCGGCCACACGGCCCGGCAGGCGGTTGTTGCTGCCCATGAAGTCGGCGGTGAACAGTGTCTCGGGCGTGCTGTACATCTGCTGCGGTGTTCCCTGCTGCTCGATGCGGCCGCCGTTCAGCAACAGGATCCGGTCGGACATCGCGAGCGCCTCGCCCTGGTCGTGCGTCACGCACAGTGCAGACAGTTGCATGCGGACGATCAGTTCGCGCAGCCAGGCGCGCGCTTCCTCGCGCAACTTGGCGTCGAGGTTCGACAGCGGCTCGTCGAGCAGGATCACCGGCGGGTTGTACACCAGCGCACGCGCGAGCGCCACGCGCTGCTGCTGTCCGCCCGACAGCTGGTGCGGGAAGCGCTGCGCCAGGTGGCCGAGCGAAAGTTGCTCGAGTGCAGTGGTTACCCGCGCTGTCACATCGGACGCGCCGACGTTGCGCAGCTTGAGGCCGTAGGCAACGTTGTCGAAGACCGTCTTGTGCGGCCACAGCGCGTACGACTGGAACACGAGCCCGAGGTTGCGTGCCTCCGCCGGAACGTCGATGCGGCGGCTGCCGTCGAACACGACCTTGTCGCCGATGCGTATGGACCCCTGGTGCGGCACTTCCAGACCGGCGACGGCGCGCAACAGCGTCGTCTTGCCGCTCCCCGAGGGTCCGAGCAGCGACACGACTTCGCCGCGGTTCAGCGTCATCGTCACGCCCTTCAGGATCGGATTGTCGCCGTACTGAAGGTGCAGGTTTTCGACGGTCAGCTCTGCCATGGAATTGCCCCTAGTCGCGCAGCTTGACACCGAAGCGCAATGCAAACGCGAGGCCGATGAAGACCAGCACGATGTTGATCAGCGACAGCGCAGCAACGACGTCGATGGCCCCACCCTGCCACAGCGAGACGAGCTGGGCGCCGATGACTTCGGTGCCCGGCGCGAGCAGATAGACGCCGGTCGAGTATTCGCGCTCGAAGATCATGAACACGAGCAGCCACGAGCCAAGCAGCCCGTGGCGGATCAGCGGCAGCGTGATCTCGCGCGAGATGCGGCCGCGGCTCGCGCCGACGGTGCGCGCCGCCTCCTCGAGCTCGGTGCTGACCTGCAGCAGCGACGACGAGATGAGGCGCATGCCGTACGCGAGCCACACGACCGTGTAGGCGATCCACATGCTGAAGATCGTCTTGCGCAATGGCGCCAGCGGCGGGAAGAACAGGAACACCCACAGGAACGCGAGGCCGATCAGCAGTCCCGGCACGGCACGCGGAACGAGCACGAGGTAATCGACGACGCGCGACCAGCCGTCGTTGCGCCGGTGCGTCGCGAAGCCGATGGCCGTGTAGCAGGCAACGGTGATGGCACCGCCGACGGTGCCGATCAGCACGGTGTTCCAGATCGCGCGCACGTGCGTCGGCTCGTCGAACACGGCGCGGAAGTTGTCGAGCGTGAATGCTTCGGCGAGGTTGACGCCGAAGCCCCAATTGGTGACGAACGCGCGCAGCGCGATGCCGGAGATCGGCACGATGACCGCTGCGATCAGCCAAGCACCGATCACCGCGACGGCGAACCATTTCCAGCGACCGAGCGGCAGGTCGCGAATGCGGCCCGCCTTGCCTTTGATCGTCGCGTACTTGCGCGCGTTCTGCAGCAGTCGCCGCTGCAGCAGCACGAGCGGGATCGTCATCGCGACGATGCAGACGGCCACCGCGGCCATCAGGTGATAGGACGGCGTCCCCAGCTTGTTGGTCAGCTTGTACAGATACGTCGACAGCACCAGGTGGCCTTCCGGGTCGCCAAGGACGAGCGGCAGCCCGAAAAGCTCGATGCCGAGGAAAAATACGAGCACGGCCGAGAACAGCAGCGCGGGTGCGATCAGCGGCAGGCTCACCGATACTGCGACGCGAAATGGCGACGCGCCGGCGACGCGCGCCGCTTCCTCGACATCGGAGCCGAGGCTTTTCAGCGCCGACGACGCATAGATATAGACGTTCGGCACGTGCGTAAGTCCCGCGATTACGGCCATGCCGGTCAGCGAGTAAAGGCCCCACGGTGCCGCGCCGAATACTTCCGTCGCCCAGACCGAATAGAAGCCGACCGGTCCCGCCGCGACGACGTACCCGAACGACAGCACCATCGGCGAGACGAAGCTCGGCACGAGAATCACCGGCTCGATCCAGCGCTTGCCGGGAAAGTCCGTGCGTTCCATGACGAACGCGAGGATTGCGCCGAGCGGAACAGCGATCACCGTCATGCCGGCGGCGATCAGCAGCGAATTGACGAGCGCGCTCCAGAAATCCGGATCGGCGAAGACGAACGCGTATGCGTCGAGCCCGACCGTCTTCACCGCGTCGAAGAACGGCGCGGACAGCAGGCTCTGATAGACGATCAGCGACAGCGGCGCCAATACCGCGGCGGCGGTGACGAGGATCGTCAGCGCTCGCGGCAACCCGGCGAGCCACTGCGACTCGGCGCGCGGGACTTCGACAGGGGGCGTAGCACTTGCAACGGTGGCCATCGTGCCCCGAACCTCCCGGATGATTGTGGCGCGCCCGTTGACGCGCCGCGTTCAAGTTCGCCGGCGGTTACTTCCCGGCTGACCCCAGCGCCGTCTTCCAGGCG
Organism: uncultured Pseudomonadota bacterium; assembly: GCA_963709335.1. GTDB lineage: Bacteria > Pseudomonadota > Gammaproteobacteria > Burkholderiales > Casimicrobiaceae > VBCG01. The sequence continues at coordinate 236,904 of CAVPWB010000013.1, read as the reverse complement.
CCGAGGAACTCGAGGCGTTTCTTCGGGTCGAGGTACGCGACGATCTCGGAACTGACTGGGATCGGCTTCACGTTGTTGCCGAGTTGCTTGTTTAGCGACGCCGCCGTGAATTCGGCGTCGACGTCGCTGCGGATCGAAAAGAGCTCGACGTCGCTGCCGATGAGCTTCTGGCCGCGCGCGGACAGGATGTAATCGGTCCATACCTTTGCGGCGTTGGGATTCTTCGCCTGCTTGCCGATGAACAGCACGCGCGACAGCACCAGTGTGTAGTCCTTGGGCAGCACCACGCCGAGGTTCGGATCCTTCTTCGCGCGCACCAGCGCGTACGAGCCCAGCACGTTATAGCCCAGCAGATGCTCGCCGGACGACACCTTCTCCAGCATGTTGCCGGTACTCGAGTAGACGCGGTAGCTCGTCGCACCGAAGCCTTTCTCGAGGTCCTTCATTCCGGCGAAGTACTTCGCATCCTGCACGACGAACATGAAACCGACACCGCTTTTCTCGATGTCGTACGTCGTGACCTTGCCTTTGAATTTGTCGGTCTTCGTAGCGAGGAGCTTGGCGAACGCCGCGTGATCCTGCGGGACTTCGTCGGCGGTGACGAGTCGCTTGTTGTAGATGAACACGGCCGGCTCGTACGTCGTGCCGTAACCCTGGTTCTTGTACACCGCCCAGGCTGGCAGCTTGGCCGCCTCGGGCGATGCGTACGTCAATGCTTGTCCGTCGTCGACGAGCTTCACCTGCAGGTCCATCGCCGAGCTCCACATCACGTCGGCGGAGCCCTGCCCGGACGCCGATTCGGCGATGAATCTGTTGTACATCTCGGTCGAGTTCATGTCGTTGTATTCGACCTTGATGTCGGGATAGAGCGCGTTGAAGTCCTTGATCAGCGGCTGTGCGGCCTTCGTGTCGAGGGCGCTGTACACAACGACCTTGCCTTCCTTCTTCGCGGCCGCGATCGTCTGCGCATAGTCGGCCGGATAACCGGCCGGCGCCGTCTGCGCGAAAACCGGGATGGCAACCGCGACCGCGGCGGCAACAGCAACGCGTAGCAACATGAACTCCTCCAGATGGATGGGCTGAGGATGCGACCCGCCTCGTGCGATTGCGCGAGCGCTCCCGTACCGGATATCGGCGGCAATGAGGCTATTCTATGCGGAATCCCGCGCGGCGCGAGCGTACCGTCACGAACCCGGCAACAGGTGTAGCCTCTCGGGCGTTGCAGGAAATCGCGCCCGCAGGCAGCGAATCGGACGTCATGACCAACACGGACTGGCAGGATTGGGTGGGGCGCACCGAGTCGCATGCGGACGTGGTGACCACCACGCCGGTGGCAGCGCTCGCGGCCACGCTCGATCGCGATGATCCACCACCGCGCGATGGCGATCCGCTGCCGCCGTTGTGGCATTGGCTCTACTTCCTGCCGCTGGCCAGGCAATCGGAGATCGGGCCCGACGGACATTCGAAGCGCGGCGGTTTTCTGCCGCCGGTGCCGCTGCCGCGGCGCATGTGGGCGGGCAGCCGGCTATCGTTCCTGCAACCGTTGCGCATTGGCGAGCCGATCGAGCGGACCTCGACGATCGTCGACATCACGTCCAAGGAGGGTCGCTCGGGGCCGCTCGTCTTCGTACGCGTTCGGCACGCCATCGCGGGTGCGCGCGGGCCGGCGATCGTCGACGAGCACGACATCGTCTATCGCGAGATGCCGGTGCCCGGAGAACGCCCGGCCACGCCGCCACGTGCACCAGGCACCGCGTCGTGGACCCAGACGATCCGACCCGACGACGTGCTGTTGTTTCGGTATTCGGCGCTGACGTTCAACGGTCACCGGATCCATTACGATCGCCGCTATGTCACCGAAGTGGAAGGCTACCCGGGTCTCGTCGTGCACGGGCCGCTGATCGCGACGCTGCTGCTCGAACTCGCACGACGCGAGCGGCCAAACGCGACCGTCATGCGCTTTTCGTTCCGCGCCGTGAGCCCGTTGTTCGACGTTGCCCCTTTCACGGTCAACGGGGTGCCTGCGGCCGATGGCGATTCGCTGTCGCTGTGGGCTGCCAATCCGGATGGCGGACTCGCAATGGAAGCCATGGCGACGCTCGCTTGAGCGGACCCTGGCATTCGGGACCATAGCGCACAGGGCCCGATCTTATCCGACACACCAACAACGGAGCTTACCGTGGTGTCGACTGAACCCGATCCACACCAGGACATCCGCGACGCGATTCGCGAGCTTTGCGCGCAGTTCCCGGACGAGTATTTCCGCGGAGTCGACGCGCAGCACGCGTATCCCGAGTCGTTCGTCGACGCGCTGATCGGCGCCGGCTGGCTCGCCGCGATGATTCCCGAAGAGTACGGCGGCTCCGGGCTCGGGCTGACCGCGGCGTCGGTGATCATGGAGGAGATCAACCGCTGCGGCGGCAATGCGGGTGCCGTCCATGGCCAGATGTACAACATGGGCACGCTGTTGCGGAGCGGCAGCGAGGCGCAGAAGCGCAAGTACCTCCCGGCGATCGCCGCGGGCACGCTGCGCATCCAGTCGATGGCCGTGACCGAACCGACAACGGGCACCGATACGACGAAGATCAAGACCCTTGCCGTGAAAAAAGGCGATCGCTATGTCGTCAACGGCCAGAAGGTTTGGATTTCCCGCGTCCAGCATTCCGACCTGATGATCCTGCTCGCGCGCACGACGCCGCTCGCCGACGTCAGGAAGAAATCGGAAGGCATGTCGGTGTTCATCGTCGACCTGCGCGACGCAATCGGCCACGGACTCACGGTGCGGCCGATCGCCAACCTCGTCAATCACGAGACGAATGAACTGTTTTTCGACAACCTGGAGATCCCCGCCGAGAATCTCGTCGGCGAGGAGGGTCGTGGTTTCAAGTACATCCTCGACGGGCTCAACGCCGAGCGCACGCTGATAGCGGCCGAATGCATCGGTGACGGATACTGGTTCATCGAGCGCGCCGTCCGGTACGCGAACGAGCGGATCGTGTTCGACCGTCCGATCGGCAAGAACCAGGGTGTCCAGTTTCCGATCGCCGACGCGTATATCGAGATCGAGGCGGCAAATCTGATGCGGTTTCGGGCGTGCGCGTTGTTCGATACGGGACAGCCGTGCGGTGCACAGGCGAACATGGCGAAATATCTGGCGGCGAAGGCGTCATGGGAAGCCGCGAATGTCTGCATGCAGACACATGGTGGATTCGGCTTCGCGAACGAATACGACATCGAGCGCAAGTTCCGCGAAACGCGCCTCTACCAGGTGGCGCCGATATCGACGAACCTGATCTTCGCGTACGTCGCCGAGCACGTGCTCGGCTTGCCGCGGTCGTTCTGACCGGTCGCCGTTACCGCTGACCGACGGAGGGATCCAAACGATGCGACCGCTCGATGGCATCACCGTCGTCACACTCGAGCATGCGATCGCCGCGCCGTTCTGCACGCGGCAGCTTGCCGACCTCGGTGCGCGCGTCATCAAGATCGAGCGGCCCGGCGTGGGCGATTTCGCGCGCGCGTACGACGAGCGTGTCATGGGCCTCGCGTCGCACTTCGTCTGGACCAACCGGTCGAAGGAGAGCCTGACGCTCGACGTCAAGCACAAGGAGGGGCAGGCGATCCTCAAGCGGCTGATCGTCGAGCATGCGGACGTCGTCGTGCAGAACCTCGCACCCGGCGCCGCCGCGCGCCTGGGCTTGTCCCACTCGGCACTCGTGCAGGAGAAGCCGGCGCTCATCGTTTGCGACATTTCCGGCTATGGCAACGACGGACCGTTTCGCGACAAGAAGGCCTACGACCTGTTGATCCAGAGCGAATCCGGCTTCCTGTCCGTGACGGGAACTCCGGACGATCCGGCCAAGGCTGGCTGCTCGATCGCCGACATCGCGGCGGGCATGTATGCCTACACGAACATCCTGGCGGCGCTGATCGAACGCGGAAAGACAGGCGCCGGCTGCAGGATCGACGTGTCGATGCTCGAAAGCATGGTCGAATGGATGTCGTTTCCGCTGTACTACGCGTTCGACGGCGCAGCGCCGCCGCCACGCGCCGGCGCTGCGCACGCGACGATCTATCCGTATGGGCCGTTCCCCACCGGCGACGGCAGGACCATCATGCTCGGCCTGCAGAACGAGCGTGAATGGCTGGTGTTCTGCCGCGATGTGCTGGATAAGCCGGACCTCGCGAACGATCCGCGATTTTCGTCGAATTCACGCCGCACGCAGGCGCGTGACGAACTGCGGGCGATGATCGTCGACACGTTCTCGCGGATGACCATCGAGGATGTCGTCGCGCGGCTCGACGCCGCGCAGATCGCCAACGCGCGAATGAACGACATGCACGACGTGTGGGGCCACGAGCAACTGAAGGCGCGCGCACGCTGGACCCGTGTCGATACGCCGTCGGGACAGGTGCCTGCGCTGCTTCCGCCCGGCCAGCCGAATGCGTACGCGCCGCGGATGGATGCGGTGCCCGCACTCGGACAACACACCGACGCGATCCTGCGCGAGCTGGGCTACGACGTTGCGGAGATCGCGCGGCTTCACGCGGACGGCGCCGTTTGACGGCATGATCGCGCGAAGGCGCCGGACTGGTGGCAACGCCGGGTGATCCGAGGCGAATGAGGCTTGCCGTACGCCGGCGCGCTTGAGCAGGTCTCCTCGAGAAATGCCGCTCAGCGAAACCGCTTCCGGTTGACGGCGTAGTAGAGCACGGGAATCACCACCAGCGTCAGCACCGTCGAAACCAGGATGCCGAACAGGAGTGCAATCGCCAGTCCATTGAAGATCGGGTCGTCGAGTATGAACAGCGCGCCCAGCATCGCGGCGATGCCCGTCAGCGCGATCGGCTTTGCCCGCGCGACGGCCGAATCGACGACGGCCTGCGCGAGCGGAACACCGCGCGCCACCTGCAGGTTGATGAAATCGACCAGCAGGATCGAATTTCTCACGATGATTCCCGCCAGCGCGATCATGCCGATCATCGACGTGGCGGTGAACGGCGCGTTCAGCAGCGCATGTCCGGGCATCACGCCGATGATCGTCAGCGGAATCGGCGCCATGATGACGAGCGGTGTCACGTACGAACCGAACTGCGCCACGACGAGCAGGTAGATCAGCAGCAGTCCGACAGCGTACGCGATGCCCATGTCGCGGAACGTTTCATAGGTGATCCGCCATTCGCCGTCCCACTTGACCGCATATTCGCGAAACGGGTCCGACGGCACGCGAATGAAGTATTCGCCGAGCGTGCCGCCTTCCGGCAGCCGGACGCCTGCAACCTCGTTGCGAACGGCGAACATTCCGTAAAGCGGGCTGTCGATTTTTCCGGCAACGTCTGCAATGACATACGAGACCGGCAGCAGATCCTTGTGGTGGATCGCGCGTTCGCGGTCGGTGTTCGTGATCCGGACCATCTCGGACAGCGGCACCAGGGCGCCGCTTTCGGCGCGCACCTTCAGTCCAAGCAGCGGATCGAGCTTCGCCTGTCGTTGCGGCGGGAGCGTGAGCCTGACGGGCACGCCGAACTTGGCTTGCCGGTCGCGCAGCATCGTCACGTCCTCGCCGTCGAGCGCGACGCGCAGCGCATCGACGACGCCGCTCTGCGCAACGCCGAGCGAAGCCGCGCGTACCTGGTCGATGCGGACGGCCAGTTTCGGCGCGTTGTCGGCGATCGAGTCGTCGACGCCGACGATGCTTTCGTGATCGGAAAAGGCGGCGCGCACGCGCTTCGCGACGCTATGCCGGCCCGCTTCGTCGGGTCCATAGATCTCGGCGACGATCGGTGACAGCACCGGCGGGCCGGGCGGCACCTCGACGATCTTGACCTTGGCGCCGTGCGCCGCCGCGATGCGCTCGAGTTCGGGCCGCACCGCGGCGGCGATTTCGTGGCTTTGCCGCGTACGCCGATGCTGTCCGACCAGGTTCACCTGCATGTCGCCGCTCTCCGGTTGCTGGCGCAGGTAGTACTGGCGCACGAGACCGTTGAAGTTGATCGGCATCGCCGTGCCGGCATACGCCTCGTAGTCGGTGACCTCCGCAACGGTCGCCACGTACGATCCCAATGCGTGGAGCACCGCCGCCGTGGCCTCGACCGGCGTTCCCGCGGGCATGTCGACGACGACCTGGAACTCCGACTTGTTATCGGATGGCAACATCTTCAGCACGACCCATTGCATCACCGCGAGCATCAGCGACATCACGATCGCGACGGCGATCCCTCCCCAGAGCCAGCGTCGTGCGCGTGCGCCGCCTTGCGGGTCGATCAACGGCGCGAGCAGCCGGCCGAAGCCTCGCGTCACGATCGCGTCGAGGCGCGACACGCGATGCGCCGCCGGCGTGCGCGGTGCAACGTGCATCGCGAGCCACGGCGTGACGATGAAGGCAATCGCCAGCGAGATCACCATTCCCATGCTGGCGTTGATCGGTATCGGGCTCATGTAGGGACCCATGAGTCCGGAGACGAACGCCATCGGCAGCAGCGCGGCGATCACCGTCAGCGTCGCCAGGATCGTGGGTCCGCCCACTTCGTCGACGGCCGCCGGGATCAGCGTCAGTCCCGATCGTTCCGGATCGAGGACGCGGTGGCGGTGGATGTTCTCGACGACGACGATCGCATCGTCGACCAGGATGCCGATCGAGAAAATCAGCGCGAACAGCGACACGCGGTTGAGCGTGAAGCCCCACGCCCACGAGGCGAACAACGTCGCGGCGAGCGTCAGGATCACGGCCGCCCCGACGACCACTGCTTCACGGCGGCCAAGCGTGGCCAGGACGAGTGCCACGACCGAAGCGGTGGCGAACACGAGCTTCTCGATGAGCTTGTGCGCCTTGTCGTTCGCCGTTTCGCCGTAGTTGCGCGTGACCGACACTTCGACGCCGGCCGGGATGACGGTGTTGTGGAGGTCGGCGATGCGGCTCATGAGTCGATTCGCAACACCGACCGCGTTCTCGCCGGGTTTCTTGGTGACGGCCATGGTGACGGCCGGGAATTCGCCCGCAGAACCGAGGTTCTTGGCCGATGCCTGCGGGCCGGTGCCCAGCCACACGTAGTGCGACGGCGGCGGAGGACCGTCGATGATCGCCGCCACATCGGACAGGTAGACCGGGTTGCCGTTCGCGGCCCCGACGACGAGCGACGCGACGTCCCTGGCATTCGCGAGATATTGGCCGGTCTCGACATCGACCGTGCGGTTGTCGGCGTGCAGCGCGCCCGACGTCGATGCCGTGTTGGCCGCAACCAGCATGCGGCGGATGTCCGCGGCCGATAGCATGAAGGCCGCCAGTCGTTCCGGATCGAGCACGACGCGCACGACGCGTCCCGGTCCGCCGATCGTCGTTACTTCGCGTGTTCCGGGTACGCGCTTCAGCTCGATTTCGATCGCGTGCGCGACCTGCTCGAGATCGAACGCGCCCCGCGCCTCGTCGCGCGTCCAGAGCGTGAACGTGACGATTGGCACGTCGTCGATCCCCTTCGGCTTGATCAAGGGCTCGCCGACGCCGAGTTGCGCCGGCATCCAGTCGCGGTTCGACTGGATCGTGTCGTAAAGGCGCACGAGCGCAACCATCCGCGGCACGCCTACCTTGAACTGCGCGGTGACAAGCGCAAGCCCGGGTTGCGAGACGGAGAATACGTGCTCGAGTCCCGGCATCTGCGAGATCACCTGCTCGACCGGCGTAGCGACGAGCGTCTCGACGTCCGCTGCCGATGCGCCCGGGAACGGAATCAGCACGTTCGCCATCGTGACGTCGACCTGCGGCTCTTCCTCGCGCGGTGTGGCGAGGACCGCGAAGAGTCCGAGCACCAGCACGAGGACGGCAATGAGCGGCGTGAGCCGCGAGTCGAGAAAGTACCGCGCAACGCGGCCGGAGATGCCCATCGGTGATCAGCGGCCGCTAGCGGCGAGTCGGCGCTCGCTCGTTCGCGACCTGCACGCGGCGAGCGGTGTCCGGGATACGGCTTGCCTCGATGCCCGTGCGCATCGGCACGATCGAAACTGTCTCGCCGGCGTCGAGGCCTGCGAGCACTTCGACGAGCTCGTCACCGGAGGGCTCGCCCAGGCGCACCTGGCGCAGTTGAGCATGCCCGTCGACGTCGACGACGTAAACGGCCGTCACCTCGCCGCGCCGCAGCACCGCCGCCGCGGGGATCGTCAGCGTGCGATCGTGTCCGGTGACAATCGATGCGCGTGCATATTGTCCAGGCAAAAGGCCGGCCGCTCGCGGAAGGTCGAGGCGAACCTGCGTGGTGTGCGTGCGGACATCGGCGACGGGGAGCACCGTGACGCGCTGCGCGATGACCGTACGTCCGACGGACGGTATTTCGACGGCGATTGGCGCGCCCGTTTCTGCGCGCGCCAGCAGCGACTGCGGCAGCGTTGCGGTTACGCGAAGCGCGCGGGGGTCGAATACCGTCACGAGCGGCCGGCCCGCCGTGGCGAGGTCACCGACTTCCGCATCGGTACTCGCGACGACGCCATCGTACGGCGCGACGATTGCCGTGAAGCTTTTCGAAGTGGTCGATGCGCCCGCATTCGCCATCGCAGTCGCGGTTTGCGCCTCTGCGGCGGCGTACTCGGCTGCGGCCTGGTCGAGCGCCGCCTGGCTGATGAACTTGCGCTCGGCGAGTTGCCGGCTGCGCTCGTATTTGGCCTTCGCATTGACGAGGTTCGCCTGCGCCTCGCGAAACTGACTCTGGCTCGCCGCTTCGGCTTGCGTCGCGCTCCGCGCGTCGATCTGGACCAGCAGTTGCCCCGATTTCACCGTATCGCCGGCACGCACCGGGACCGCGACGATGCGCCCGTTCACCTGGGCGGCGATCGTCGACTGGCGCACCGCTTCGACGACCGCTTCCACCCGCGCGGTGCGATGGCTCTCGACGTACGTGGCGACTGCGGTCTCAGCGGGTGCGGCGTGCGCTGCAGCCGCGAGCGCGAACACAAGCCCGCTCCGAACGGCCGCTGCCCATGCGTCCCCATGCCGATGCGGTTTCACTTGCTCGCCCCTTCGCGGATTGACAGCCCCGAGCTTGAGCGACTCGTCGCCGCGCGTCTGTAACCTGGATCACAGACGATGCCGTCATGGCGAATTTGTGGAGGATCGAGGCCGACCGTACACTGTGCGGGTGGAAGTGATCCGCCAATCTTCCGGTGCGCCGGCCGGGTCCGAAAGCACCGCCGGGGAGGGCGCCGAGGCCGTCGCCGCCTTGCGTCGGCTGTTTCCCGCGCTCGCGCAGGCACCACCCGATACGCTCGGGCGAATCGTCGAGCGCGGCGTCCATCGCAACATCGCGGCCGGCACCGTGCTGTTCGACGAGCGCATGCCGTGCGCGGGCTTTCCGCTGGTGCTCGCGGGAACGGTGAAAATCTTCCAGCGCTACCCGAACGGCCGCGAGTTGCAACTCTATCGCGTGCGGCCCGGCGAAAGCTGCCTGCTGTCCGGAAGCTGCCTGCTCGGCCACAGCAACTACACGGCGAGCGGAATCGCCGAGACCGACGTCGAGTTGCTGGTCGTCAAGCCCGACGAGTTCAATGCGCTGATCGCAAGCGACGTGGCGTTCCGAACGCACGTGTTCAGCTTGTTCGGCGAGCGCCTGGCGACATTGCTGTCGCTGGTGGAGGCGATCGCGTACCAGAAGCTCGACCAGCGCCTGGCGGCGCTGCTGGTCGCGGGTGGTGGTGCGGTACGGGCAACCCACCAGTCGCTCGCCGACGAGCTCGGCAGCGTCCGCGAAATCGTCAGCCGGCTGTTGAAATCGTTCGAGGACCGCGGCTGGGTCAACCTCGCGCGCGAGCGCATCGAGATCGTCGACCGGACGGCACTCGAAGCGCTGGCGAAAGCCTGACGCTGCACACGCCACACTCACCAGGAGGATTGCCATGCTCCGAAGCATTGTCGTGTTTGTCGCCGCAGCATGTGCCGCAACCGGCGTGCATGCGCAGGAATCCCGTCTCGACGCGATCCAGAAGAGCGGGACGCTGCGCGTCTGCACGCCGGGCGATTACCAGCCGTTCAGCCTCGTCAAGGCCGACGGAAGCTACGAGGGCATCGACGTCGACCTCGTGCAATCGATGGCCAAGGCGCTCGGCGTCAAGGTCGAGTTCGTCAAATCACCGTGGCCGCAACTGATGGATACGTTCGTCGAGAAATGCGATATCGGCGTGGGCGGCATCTCGGTGACGCTTGATCGGCAGAAGCGTGCGTTCTTCACCGAGCCGTACATGGTCAACGGCAAGGCGCCCATCACGAAGTGCGAGAACGTGCAGAAGTTCCAGACCGTGGCCGACATCGACAAGCCCGGCGTCACCGTCATCGAGAATCCGGGCGGCAGCAACGAGCGGTTCGCGCGGGCGAATTTCAAGCAGGCGAAGATCGTCATCTTCAACGACAACACGAAGATCTTCGACGAGATCCTCAAGGGCAACGCCGACGTGATGATCTCCGAGTCGGTCGAGACGATCGTCCAGCAGAAGCTGCATCCCGGGTTGTGCGCGGTGAACCCCGGCAAGCCATTGCAGTACGGCGAGATGGCCTACCTGCTCCCGCGCGGCGACGGCGTGTTCAAGGCGTGGGTCGACCAGTGGCTGCATCTTGCCAAGGCGACCGGCGACTATGATCGGACGACGAGCGCCTGGCTCAAGTGAAGGAAAGCGTTCCGGCGGACGAGAGCCGCAACGGTCGCGGGCGGGATCCGGTGATCGACCTCAATCCGCAGGCCGCACAGATGGCCGACGAATCGATGGTGCGCACGCTCGCCGCGCAGGCGCGGGCCATCTGGCCGCAGGAGGCGCCGCTGCTGCTGCGTTACCGCTTGCCGCAGGAGCCGGCCGTTCTCGATGCCGGATGCGGAACGGGCGAGGGAGCGTCGCGGCTTGCCGAGCTCTTCCGATCGGCGCGCGTGCTCGGCGTCGACATCATCGATGCGCATCTCGACGTCGCGCGATCGCGCTACGCGCGGCTTGCGCCGCGGCTGTCGTTCTCGCACCAGAGCCTCTACGCGCTGGACGCCGCCGACGAAGCGTTCGATCTGGTGGCATGCCGCCATGTGTTGCATTCGATTCCGCACACCGATCGCGTGCTCGCCGAGCTGCTGCGCGTGACAAGGCGCGGCGGCTACGTTCACATCATTGCCGAAGACTACGGAATGATTCACTTCGACGAGCAAAGTGGCGTGCGCGACTTCTGGAGCGTGGCACCCGCTGCGTTCGGTGCCGCAACGGGCACCGATCTCTTCGTGGGTCGCAACATCGTCCCGCTGCTGTCGCAGCTCGACGTCGACGCGATCACCGTCGACTACGCGATCGTCGACACGCTGCGCGTGCCGCGCGAGACGTTCGGCGACATGCTGGAGGCGTGGCGCGACGGATTCGTCGATCCAATCGCCGAGCTCACGCCGCTGTCGCGCGAAGCGACAGCCACCGCCTTCGAGCGGATGATCGCAACCGTGCGCAATCCGCCCGGTTACGCGGTGTGGATGGTGCCGATCGTCAGCGCGCGAAGGCGCTGACGATGTGGCTTGCGCCGACTTGACCGGCTCTCACTCCTGCCGCTCGAGGAACACGCCCAGCATCGCCAGCGCCTTCTCGCCAAGCGGACGGTTGCGCCATTCCTCGTAGGTGACCGGGCGGCTGACGGCGACGTCGCGCTCGAAGTCGGCATGGAGACGCAGGGCAAGCACCGGGTCGATCAGCACGATGTTGACCTCGTCGTTGAGGTCGAACGAGCGGCTGTCGAAGTTCGTCGAGCCCATGATGCAGCAGGCGCCGTCCGCGACGAGGATCTTGGCGTGGATCATCCCGGGCTGGTATTCGAGCATCTCGATGCCGGCCTCGAGCAATTCGCCGTAGCGCCGGCGGCTCGCGCGGCGCACGAGCGGATGATTGTTGGCGCGGCCCGGCGTCATGATGCGGATGCGCACGCCGCGTCGCGCCGCGGCGATGAGCTCTCGCCGGGCGCTTGCATCGGGCAGGAAGTACGGCGAGTTGATGTCGACCGACACGCGCGCCGCCGCAAGCACCACCTGGAACAGCACGCGCGCCGGCGACGAGCGTGCGGGCGACGGCGTGCCGACCACGATCAGGCCGGGACTGCCGATCGAGGGGGGCGCTGCCATGCCCGGGAATACGGCATCGTCGGCGAGGATCTCACTCGTCGCCTCGAGCCAGTTCTCGGCGAACGCCGTCTGCAGACCGCAAACAAGGTCGGCGGTGACCCGCAGCATCGAGTCGCGCCACGCGCGTCCCTTCGCGGGGTCGAGCCAATGCGAAGCGATGCCTGCGCCACCGACAAAACCGATGTTGCCGTCGACGACGATGATCTCGCGGTGCGTGCGGTTGTTGAACCGCTTCAGCGTGTACCAGCGAATGGGCTGGTACCACGCCACCTGGCCGCCGGCCGCTCGCAGTTCCGCGAAATAGCGATCCGGCGTCGGAAAGCTTCCGATCGCGTCGACGATCACGCGCACGCGAACGCCTGCCTTCGCGCGTTCGGTCAGCGCAGCGAGAAATCGGTCGCCGATCGCGCTCGGATGAAATATGAATGCGACGATGTGGACGGTCTTGCGCGCCGTGCGAATCGCGTCGAGTTCGGCGCCGTAGAACATCGCCCCGTTGGTCAGCACGTCGACCCCCGCGGCGTCGCGAACGTCCGAATCGGTGATCGCGCCGACGAGCCGCAGGAATTCGCGCGAATCCGGCGCAGGGACCGGCGGGTCGACGCGATAGGAGAGGCCGGGCTCGAACAGCACGAGCAACAGCAACGCGCACGTCACGAGCGTGGCGAGGGTCAGTGCGAGCTCAAGCGCCACTTGTCAGATGCATGTCACGAAGTCGCCGACGAGTCATGGACCGTCGGTGGCACACGCGCGGAGTCGGCTTCAATCCGAACGCATGGACTGATGCGTACGGCCGCGTAACCGGACTACCAGCCGAGATCGCCCCAGGTGACGCCCAGGAAGGGATCGGACAAGTCGCGCGCCGATGCCTCTTTCATCTCGTCGGTCCGCTTCGCGCGGTACGCGCTTGAGTCTTTCGCCGCCTGCGTCGAGTCCGCTACGCGATGTTCCGGGTGGCGTTGCACATACGTGTCGTATTCCTTGGGGCCTCCAACGTAGATCTGCTTGCCCGGCGCATCCGGATAGATGAAATATTTCTTGCCGGTGCGCTGCATCGCCCTGATCTTGCCCGCCGGGAGCCCGCGCACCCAATCCTCCTGCACCTTCGTCGTTGCCGTCAGCACCTTGAAGCCGGCGTCCGATAGCGCGCTCTTGTCGATCGGCGTCTTGGCAGCGGTCGCGGCGACCGCGGGGCTCAAGAACAGCAGCGTCAATAACAGCGCTGCCAGTACGTTCAACACCGTCATCCAGCGCGAGTCGGGGGAAGGCTTCATCGGGATCAGTCCTGTGGTTGTGTGCTGCGGAAACGGTCGCTATCTTACCGCCGGCATCAGCTCAGCTTCACGGCGAATCCGCGCGCCACAGCGGGTCGCGCCATCATCGTCTCGTACCAGCGCTTGACGTTCGGGAACTCGGCGAGATCGACTTTGTGCCGGGGGTGGCGCCACGCCCAGCCCAGGATCGCGAAGTCCGCGATCGACAGCGCGTCCGCGAAGAACTCGCGCCCCGCCAGCCGGCCGTCCATCACCGCATACAGGCGTCGCGTTTCCTTGGAGTAGCGCTCGAGCGCGTAGCGGCGATCACCTTCGTCGTCGACGGTCAGGAAATGATGGACCTGGCCGGGAATCGGGCCGAAGCCGCCGTGCTGGAACATCAGCCATTCCAGCACCGGTATGCGGGCCTCCAGATCCGGCGGCCAGAACCTGCCGGTCTTTTCACCGAGGTAGATGAGGATCGCACCGGACTCGAAGATGCTGACCGGCTTGCCATTGGGGCCGTCGTGGTCGACGATCGCCGGGATCTTGCCGTTCGGACTGATCTTCAGGAACTCCGGCTCGCGCTGCTGTCCCTTGCGGATGTCGACGACTCGCACCGTATAGGGCAACCCCATTTCCTCCAGCGCGACGCTTATCTTGCGACCGTTCGGCGTATCGAACGCATGCAGCTCAACGGACACTCGGCATCCCGGTCGTGGTTCGATGCATTGCGCTGGTCACCTCGAAGGCTCTTCCGCTATGGTTGCAGGTCGCTGCACCGCTTCGGTATCTTCCAGGCCCATACACTTCAGGAGAACTCATGTTCGACCACGTCAAATTCGGAGCCAGCGACTACGCAGCGAGCAAAGCGTTCTTCCTCAAGGCACTCGAACCGCTCGGCGTAGCGGTTGTCTCGGAGGGGTCCGTAACCTACGGTGTCGAGCTTAGCCAACCCAATGGTAAGGCTTCATTGTGCCTGTACCAAACCAAGGAGAAGCCGGCGCATCTTCACCTGGCGTTCGCGGCCGAGAATCGCGAGCAAGTCGAAGCCTTTTATCGTGCGGCTCTGGAGGCGGGTGGCAGGGACAATGGTGCGCCTGGTCTGCGCCCGCACTACCATGCGAACTACTATGCAGCTTTCGTCATCGGTCCGGACGGGCACAACATCGAAGTGGTTTGCCACGAACCCGAGGCCTGACCGTTCCATCGAGGGGACCTCCATAAGCTGGCTTCGTCCACTTGCGGCCGGCCCTCAAGTCAAGCGTTAGGTGTCGGAAGACTCACTCCGTTGGGCGCACACCATGACTACGAGAACCGCATCCTGCAGCTGTGGCCAACTTACTGCAACGACCAACGAGGAACCCATTCGAGTGTCGGTGTGTCACTGCCTTGCCTGCCAGCGTCGGACGGGGAGCGTTTTCGGGGCACAAGCCCGATTCCGCCGAGGTGCAGTTGCAGTCAAAGGCGAGTCGACGCAGTACCTACGCATTGGCGACGAGGGCAACAAGATCACCTTCCACTTTTGCCCCAAATGCGGCGCGACGGTCCACTACCAGATAGAAGGTTGGGACGACAGGATTGCAATACCCGTTGGCGCGTTCGCAGAGCCGGGGTTTCCCGCGCCGACCTTCTCGGTGTATGAAGAGCGCAAGCACGCTTGGGTGGGGCTGCCTGAGAACATGCAGCGCATGGGTTAGCGGATGCGCCGACGCCTGACCTGGCGTTCGAATCCTTCCTAGCGCGCACTTTATACGGCCGCAACCTCGCAGAACTTCGATGGATCGTGGCCAAGCGCGTGCGCGCGCCTTATCGTGCCGGCCGCCAGCTTGCGTGGGGGACGATCAAGAACCGCGAATACTCGGAGCGGGCCGCCGTCGAATGGCCAAGGCGCTGAGCCGGTCAGCCCGGAATCTTAGGGGATTCTTCCCGTGGCTGTCCTTCTCGCTGGTCGCGACCGCGATTTGCGATCTGATAGCAAATCCCTGCGATTACCATTGCTCCTAAGCCCGCACCGATCGGCGACGAAAGACCGCCGCCGTTGACGTATCGATAGACAACAATGGCAACGAGAATAGCGCCAAGGACAAAGGCTACGATGGAAGCGAGCCGTAAAACGCGTTGTTCGGACGTCATCGATTCCTCGGTAAGGTTTTCGGCATTGGAACCGAGCGGGCGCCGCTCGGACATCAGCAAGCCACCGATATGCCTGTACGCAAACGGCTGACTAGCAACGTAAGCAAAGGCGGATGGGCACATGAACGTGAATGCCGAAACGGTTCCCTAGAACCGCACAGCGGCCGTCCTGCGCGGCCGTCGTCGATAGTCGTTGCACGCTTCGCGCGGATCGCGGGTCGTCCGCGCATGCCCCGCCTCGAACTCTTTCTCTTCCGCGACCACGACCGGGTGACCGGCAAGTAGGTTAGGGCGCGTTACGTCGCAAACGACACGAGATCACCGCGCGCTACATCGAATGGAGATCATCGGACCACCCGAGACACTGACGGGCGCGGTGCCTGTCACGGCCAGCGTCAGTTATGGCCTGACGGATTTGGAGTCGTTCTCAGCTACGCTAGACGCGGCGCAAAGCCTGCTGACACTTAGCTTTAAAACGGACCGAAGTCCTCGCTGATTTTTTGGGGTTGACAAGTGTGGTGCTCACGTCTACATCGACGGGGAGCGCCGCGGTCGAACACTGTTTCATTGACGACAGCGGTAAGGACGGACCACGGGAGCGGTGCTTCGCAGCAAGTACGGGCACTCTCATCGCGACGAACTCAGCGCCGGAACCGTCCATCATTCCGCTGCTCGTTATCGGGCTGGGGATGGCCGGCTTTGGCTATCTGGGCATTGGATACGAGCATCTGAAACGACGGCGCGCGCGCACAGCGTGACCTAACGCAATTAAGCGCACGCGACACTACAACGTGGGCCGTTCGTTATTCGGTAGCTCGGTTCCGTCCGCATAAATCGGTTGACGCCACCTGAACACGGCGTACTCGGGATCGGAGCTTAAGGAACGCGACTTGGCAGCACGATAAAAAAGCCCCGCGATTGTAGACGGGGCTTTCTAGTTTTGCCGGGCCAAACGACTAAGGGGCGGGTCGGAATGCTTTCGCATTGCGCGCCTTTGCCATCCGGGGGGCGGAAGGACTCGGATGTATCTCGTTTTCCTTGGTGTTCCTCGCGTCGCTTCGTTGAATCCAATTTAGGCGATCGGGTATTCCGCGACGACGGAGGAATACGCACCGATACTGCGGAATATTCGCGTTGACGTCTGCGCGACAGTCTGCCGCGCCAGATCGACCTAGGGGACGCGCAAGCGCCGCGTACTTAGTCAATGCGGTGTGCAGTGCCCGCGCAGCCGCGTCGATCTGGTCCATCTGCGGTAGCCTTTTCGGCCTTTTTGCTGGCACGCTGCTGGCAGCGCCCGGATGGGCGATTCCGGCATCGAACTAAGTTATTGATTTTGTGGTCGGGGTGAGAGGATTTGAACCTCCGGCCTCTACGTCCCGAACGTAGCGCTCTACCAGGCTAAGCTACACCCCGAATGCGGCAGGATCCGCGGCAGGCGGCGCTCGGGAAATCAGTACGTGCGTTGCGCCGCGAAAGTCGATAATTGTAGCAGACTGGCCGCAGCCGGCGACGCGGGCAAACCTGCCACGGCTGCTGCAGCCGCGTCGCTTTCCTCCTTGGCGCGCTGGCGCGCGTAGTCGAGCGCGCCGGTACGGTTCAGCGCGGCGACGACCGGCGCGAAGTCGGTCAGGCCGCCGCCGGCGATCGCATGCCGGATCACATCGGCTTCCGCCGGTGTCCCAACAGCCAGCGCGCGGATCAGCGGCAGCGTCATCTTGCCTTCGCCGAGGTCGTCGCCGAGGTTCTTGCCGATCTGCGCCGCGTCGCCGGAATAGTCGAGCACGTCGTCCATGATCTGGAACGCAGTGCCGAGATGCATGCCGTAGCGCGCGAGAGCATCCTCGCACTCGCGTGCCGAGTCGCCGAGTACGCCGCCAAGACGCCCCGCGGCTTCGAAGAGCTTCGCCGTCTTGCGCTCGATGACGGCGAAATACGCGCGCTCGTCGATCGCCGGGTCTCCAGCGTGCATCAATTGCAGCACTTCGCCTTCGGCAATGAGGTTTGTCGCGTCGGCGACGATCGCGAGCACGCGCATCCGGTTCACGCCCACCATCAACTGGAACGTCCGCGAATAGAGGAAATCGCCGACGAGCACGGCGGCCGGATTGCCGAAGTGCGCGTTGGCCGTCGCATGTCCGCGCCGCAACTGCGATTCGTCGACGACGTCGTCGTGCAGCAGCGTTGCCGTGTGAATCATCTCGATCGCCGCCGCCAGCGTGTGGTGATCGCGGCCCCGGTATCCGCATGCGTTGGCCGCGAGCAGCAGCAACGCGGGCCGCAGACGCTTGCCGCCGCCGCCGATGATGTAGTCGGCCACCTGGCGGATCAGCACGACGTCCGATGAAAGACTCTCGCGCAGCACGCGATCGACCGCGGCCAGGTCGCTGCCTATTACGGGATTCAGGAAGTCGAGGGTCACGAACGGGACAGTTGCGGCGGAGGCCGGAAATAAGCGAAACTGAGGCGGGCGGCAGGTCGCGCCTGTCGAAAGGCAAAACGAAGCATTCTACCGAAGTCTGGTCGCTCCCTCGCCAGGCGGTGAGCTCGTCTGCGGTCGCAAGGGCGCGTACTTGCTCAGGCGGCTCGAAACACGTTATAATCCAAGGCTTTCCGCTCGTATGTGGCCGCTATTCCCGGCCGCACCGACGGGCGCTGCTCACTCCAGAGCGCAAACAGGGCGGCATCGTGGCCGCTTCCACTGAACACAGGAGTTCCATTCATGTACGCGGTCGTAAAAACCGGCGGCAAGCAATACAAGGTCGCCCCCGGCGAAAAACTCAAGATAGAACAGATACCGGCGGACGTGGGCGCGGAAGTGGTCCTGGATCAGGTGCTGATGGTCGGCGAGGGCGAGACGGTTCGCTTGGGCCAGCCCAACGTCGCGGGTGCGACGGTCAAGGCCACCGTCGTCGCGCATGGCCGCGGCGAGAAGATCCGGATCTTCAAGATGCGGCGCCGCAAGCACTACCAAAAGCACCAGGGGCATCGGCAGAACTACACCGAGCTCCAGATCGACGCGATCGTCGGCTGAGGAACGAACCATGGCACACAAGAAAGCAGGCGGCAGCTCGAGAAACGGCCGCGACTCGGAATCGAAACGGCTTGGCGTCAAGGTCTACGGCGGCGAAGCGATTCGCGCCGGCGGAATCATCGTCCGCCAGCGCGGCACCCGCATCCACGCGGGCGTCAACGTGGGACTCGGCAAGGATCACACGCTGTTCGCGCTCGTCGATGGCAAAGTTTCGTTTCGCGTGAAGGGCGAGCGCCAGCACAAGTACGCGAACGTCGAGCCCGCGACCGAGACCGCGTAACGCGCGCGTTCATCGAATCGACTGCAAACCCCGCCGCGCGCGGGGTTTTTGTTGGGTGCGTCGCGAGAACGCTGGAAACGACGCTACCTGCGCTCGATCCACCACAGCATCCCCACCGCAATGGCCGTGAAGAGCGCGAGCGGGAACACGGCGGCGAACAGCGGCGGCCAGTCGTTCAGCACGCCGAGGTTCGAGAACAGCCGGCCGAGCAGGAAAAACGACAGCCCGATCATCGTGCCGGCGAAGATGCGGAACCCCACCCCGCCCTGGCGCCGCTGGAAGTGCGCGAACGGCAGCGCCAGCACCATCATCACCAGCACAGCCAGCGGGTAGAAAACCTTGTTCCAGAACGCGATCTCGAAGCGTGACGTCTTCTGCGCGTTGTTGCCGAGCACGCGGATGTTGTCGTACAGCGTGCCGAGCTCGAGACGCTCGGGCGTCACCTGGTAGACGTTGAGGATCGACGGCCGCAGCACCGTCGTCCACATGAACACGGGCGCCGTCGTTACGCGCGTCGCGTCGGCACCGATCTCGGTGGACTTGACGTTCTCGAGCTTCCATTGGCCGTTGCCGGCGAACGTTCCCGACTGCGCGACGCGCACAACCTTGAGCCGCAGGTCGTCGCCGAACTCGTACATGCGCACGCCGGACAGCGTCATGTCGGCCAGCACCGTGCGGATGTTGACGAACGTCAGGTCCTGCTTGAACCAGAAGCCGGACGCGAACTGCTGCGCGACGACCCGCGTGGCGGCGTCGCCGGACGAGCGGACCGTCTGTGCGATCCGCTCCGCCGGCGGCGCGACGTATTCGCCGGCCAGGAACGTGGCCGCGGCGAGCGGGATGCCGACGCGCAGCACCGACCATGCGACGCGCGCGAGCGACATGCCGGATGCCCGCATGACCGTGTACTCGGAGTTGGCGACGAGCTGCGACATCGCGAACAGCGTGCCGATCAGTGCAGCCACGGGGAAGAGCTCGTACAGCCGCGAGGGCAGGTTCAGCGTGACAAACAACAGTGCGCGGCTGATCGTGTAGTCGCCGCGACCGACGTCACCCAGTTCGTGGATCAGGTCGAAGAACGCGAACAATGCGAGCAGCGCGCAAAAGATCAGCAGCGTTGCGAACAGGACGTCGCGGCCGATGTAGCGCTGCAGTGTCTTCATCGGCGCAGGGTGCGGGGCAAAGGCGACGACCGCATCGGATCGTCAGGCGGGCGCTGGTCGGCGCCCGCGCGGGAAGAGCCCGCTCACGGATAACTGCTGACGAAAGAGCACCACGACCACGAGAAGCGCCGTCACGTGCGGCAGCAGCAGGCCGGACCACAGGTCGAGCTTTCCCTGCGCGATCAGGCTCTGCACGATGTTGAGGCAGTTGCTGTAGAGCATGTACAGGAATGCGGCGGCAACGAGGTTGAACGAACGTCCCATGCGTGGGTTGACGTAGGCGAGCGGCACGGCCAGCAGCGTGAGCATCAGCGCCGAAATCGGAACCGAGATGCGCCAGAACAGCTCGGCACGCTCGATCCGGCCATCGGAAACCACGAGTGCGGCGGTCGGAATTGCCTTCGACGAGGTCGGCAACTCCCGGACCTCGCTGGGCTCGATGCGCCGGCCGAGCTGCTCGAACTCGAGAACGCGGTAATCGGCGGTCCCCGGCGTGCCCTGGTAGCGGCGGCCGTGCTCGAGCACGATGAAGCGGTCCCCGTTGGGCATTTCCTCCAGCTTCCCGCGCGCAGCGACCGTGGTGGCGTCCTGCTTGTCCTCGACCGAGTGCAGAAAGACGTTCTGCACGGTGCTGTTCAGCGGATTGATGCTTTCGACGAAGACGACGAGGTTGGCCCGCGAGAATTCGCGGAACAGGCCGGGGGTGACGAACGCGACGTCGTCGCGCGACTCCAGCTGGCGCTCGAATTCGATCTTGCGCAGTTCCGCCCAGGGGGACAGGAACAGCGACAGCGCGACGATCGCGACGAGAAAAGGAGCGGCAAACAGCAGGATCGGCTGCAGGCAGGCAATCAGCGACTGACCTGACGTGAACCATACAATCATCTCGCTATCGCGATACCAGCGCGAAAGCGTCAATAGCACAGTGAGAAACAGTGCGACCGACAGCAGGATATTGAAGTAAAACAGCGCGTTGAACCCTAGAAGCGCCAGGATGCCGTCCGGCGCGACGGCACCGCCGGCGGCGCGCGCAAGCAGCCGCAGCACGAGGTTCGTGAAGAGAATGGCCAGCAGGACGAGGAACAATGCGACGGCTGTAGCCGTCAACTCGCGGACGAGACTACGCCGGAAAATCATGACGGCGGGAAAATTTTGACTTTTATACGGCGATTTGTCGATAATGGGCGGGACCTACGCCTTTGCGGTACAAAAACGTCAGGTACCAAACCCGAGGAGCCCGATGGAATTTACCATAAAAAGCGGTAGCCCCGAGAAGCAGCGCAGTGCGTGCGTCGTCGTCGGCGTCTTCGATAACCGCAAGCTTTCGCTGTCCGCCGAGCTCATTGACCGCGCGTCGAATGGATATATCAGCGAAATCATTCGCCGCGGCGACATGGAGGGAAAGCTTGGTGCCACGCTGCTGCTGCACAGCGTCCGCGGGACGCTCGCCGATCGGGTACTTCTGATCGGGCTGGGCAAGGAGCGTGACTTCCGCGACAAGGAGTTCCGGCAGGCGATTCGCAGCGCGGTCAAGCTGCTGAACGAGACGGGCTCCTACGAGGCAGTGCTCTATCTCACCGAGGAAAAGGTCAAGCGCCGCGAGGTGGCGTGGCGCGTGGAGCACGCGGTGCTGGTGGCGATGGACGCCGTCTACCGTTTCGAGCAGATGAAGAGCGAGCCCACGGAGGTGCGCCGGCCGCTGCGCAAGCTGACGCTGTCGGTGCCCCAGCGGTCCGATCTCACGGCCGGCGAGGCCGCATCGGCGCGGGGTCTTGCAATCGCACACGGCATGGACCTGGCGAAGGACCTCGGCAACCTGCCGGGCAACGTGTGCACGCCGCGGTATCTCGCCGAACGCGCGCAGGATCTCGGCAAGGAATTTCCCGAGATCAAGGTCACCGTGCTCGAGCGGCCCCAGATCGAGGCGCTCGGCATGGGCTCGTTCCTGTCGGTCACCAACGGCAGCGACGAGCCGCCCCGATTCATCGTGCTGGAATACGACCAGGCGGTGAAAAAGCAAAAGCCATTGGTGCTGGTGGGCAAGGGCATCACGTTCGACACCGGCGGCATCTCGATCAAGCCGGCCGGCGACATGGACCAGATGAAATTCGACATGTGCGGCGCGGCGTCGGTGCTCGGCGCGTTCCGGACGATCGCCGAACTGCATTCGAAGCTCAACGTCGTCGGGCTCATTCCCACGTGCGAAAACATGCCGTCGGGGCGGGCGACCAAGCCGGGCGACATCGTCAAGTCGATGTCGGGACAGACGATCGAGGTGCTGAACACCGATGCCGAAGGTCGCCTGATCCTCGCCGACGCGCTGACGTATGCCGAACGGTACGAGCCGCAGGCGGTCGTCGACATTGCGACGCTGACCGGCGCGATGGTGGTTGCGCTCGGTCACGTCGCAAGCGGCATCTTCAGCAACAGCGATCCGCTGGCGCGCGCCTTGATCGCGGCGGGCGACGATGCGTACGACCGCGGCTGGCAGATGCCGCTGTGGGAGGACTACCAGGAAGGGTTGGCCAGCAATTTCGCCGATTTCGCGAACGTTGCCGGACGCGCAGGCGGCAGCATCACCGCGGCATGCTTCCTGTCGCGGTTTGCGCGCAAGTACGATTGGGCGCACATCGACATCGCCGGCATCGCCTGGAAGGAAGGCAAGAACAAGGGCTCGACCGGCCGGCCCGTTCCGATGCTCGCGACGTGGTTGCTCGCGAACGAAACGCTGGTGTGAAGAGCAGGCGAATTGGAAAACGCGGCCTGGTCCCGCAGTAGTCTTGCAAGCGCCTGCCGATGACGCAGATCGATTTCTACACGCATGTCGCGCAACCGCTGAAGCTGGCGGCGAAGATCATCGCCAAGGCGTATCGAATGCACGGCAGCGTGCGCGTGCTGACGCCCGATGCCGATACTACGCAGGCCCTCGACCGCCTGCTGTGGCTCGATCCTCCGCTGTCCTTTCTGCCCCATTGCCGGATGGACAGCGCGGTGGCAGCGGAGACGCCGATCTGGATCGACGAGCGGCTCGAGCATGCAGGTCCGGCCGCGGTCCTGCTGAATTTGCACGCGGAACCGCCGCCGTTTTTCAGTCGCTTCGAACGCCTCGCGGAACTGGTCGCTGCCGACGAGCGCAACGTCGCGGCCGGTCGCGCCCGGTTTCGCTTCTATCGCGAGCGCGGCTACGACTTGCGGCAGCACGACTGGTCGTCGCGTGACTGACGTCGCCCTTCGATCGCAGGCGGGCTGACCGATGCCCAACGCTCGCCAATTGCTCGAGCAGGCGGACGCACTGATGCGGCGCAATCGCAAACGCGGCAAGGGCAAGGGCACCGGACCGCCGACGTTGACGGACGCGCTGACGAACGAGCGCACGGGAACGCTTGCACCGACGATTATCCTGCCGGAGGCGAAGCCCGCGGCCGACTCGATCGCGCTGGGTGCGCAATCGATGGCCGATCCCATCTCGCTCGACACGCTGTCCGACTTGCCGGTGCTGACCGATGTCGTCGACGAATGGTCGTCGCAGGCCGAGGTGTGGCCGCCTGTCGTGCCCGATGCCGATGCGACCGCGCTCACCGAGGCGCTCGACGATGCGCTCGCGACTGCGTCCGAACCCACGTCGGACGTGGGGAACACGGCAGAGCCAGCGGACGCCGTGGCAACAGAACCACAATTGGTGGAAGCACCTGCCACCTTCGAGACGATAGTCCGGGCGGTCGATCGGGTCACGGACGGTGCGCCGTCGCCCGCAGCGGACGAACCTGCGACGCGTAGCGCGGAGGCATTTGACGAACCTGCGACGCGAAGTGGGGCCGCAGTGGTCGAATCTGCGACGCGCAGCGCGGAGGCAGTGGATGAACCTGCGACGCGCAGTGCGGCGGCGGTGGACGAACCCGCCCTGGACACACCTGCCCTTCGCGTCGGCGCCGCCAAGCTCGAGTCCGAAACATCGGCGCTGCCCATTCAGGACGAGGAGTTCATCCTCGACATCCCACCGATGCCGGAGCCGCTATCCGCAGCGGGCACCGACGTCGCCGCGCCGGCCGCAGCCGTGGTCGCGGCGATTCCCCAGTTCGTGCCCGGCAGTCCAGCATGGGAGGCGATGGCCGAAGAGATCCGGATGCAGGTGCTGCAGCGCCTCGATCTATTCACCGACACCGGGATGCGCGACCAGCTCGGCGCACGGCTGCAACCGATCGTCGCGCGCGCGAGCGCGGAGCTCGTCGAGACGATCAACCAGGCGCTCGGCGAGCTCGTGCGCGGCTACGTCGCGGAAGCGATCGAGCGCGAGATCGAGTCTTGGCGAAAGCGGGATGGCTGATGCGCACTCCACGTGCTAGACTCGTCGGCATGATTCAGCGTGGCATCGGAGCAATGCGCGGGACGCCGGCCGGCAACGGCTGGCGCGCGTTCGCTTATGCTTATTTTGCGGAAGTCTCCGAGGGCCGCGCGCGATCGTAACGGCAACATCGCAATCATCGAATCGAAGCGGGCGGCCCACCAGGACCGCCCGTTTTGCTTTTTGTCCCTGAAAAGGAGCGCGTCATGATCATCGTCATGCATCCCGATGCCGGCGAAGCCGAAGTTGCCGCCGTCGAAGCCAAGATCCGTTCGCACGGACTCGACGTCCACATCTCACGCGGCACCGAGCGCACGCTGATCGGCGCGATCGGCGACGAGCGCAAGCTCGATCCCGAGATGTTCGACCCGCTTCCCGGTGTCGAGCGGTCGCTGCACATCCTGAAGCCGTACAAGCTCGTCGCACGCGAGTGGCACAAGGCGAGCACGACGATCGAGGTCGGCGGCACGCGCATCGGCGGCAGCGACGTTCAGGTCATCGCCGGGCCGTGCTCGGTCGAAACGGTCCCGCAGATGGAGGCGGCCGCGGCAGGCGTTGCGGCCGGTGGCGCACGGCTGATGCGCGGCGGTGCGTTCAAGCCACGCACCAGTCCCTACGCCTTCCAGGGAAAAGGCGTCGAAGGCCTGACGATGCTGAAGAACGCCGCGTCGCGGCACGGGTTGCCCATCGTGACCGAGCTGATGGATGTACGGATGCTCGACACGTTCCTCGCCCACGATGTGGACGTGATCCAGATCGGCACGCGCAACATGCAGAACTTCGATCTGCTGAAGGAAGTCGGCAGGGTCAACGTGCCGGTGATCCTGAAGCGCGGCATGAGCGCGACGATCGGGGAGTGGCTGATGGCGGCCGAATACATCGCCGCGGGCGGCAATCACCAGATCATGCTGTGCGAGCGCGGCATTCGCACGTTCGAAACTGCGTACCGCAACGTGCTCGATGTAACGGCGGTGGCCGTGCTCAAGAAGGAAACGCACTTGCCGGTGATCGTCGATCCGTCGCACGCCGGCGGCAAGGCGTGGATGGTGCCGGCGCTGTCGTGCGCCGCGGTGGCCGCCGGTGCGGACGCATTGCTGATCGAAGTGCATCCTTGTCCCGCCGAAGCATGGTGCGACGCCGACCAGGCTTTGTCGATCCCCGAGTTCGCGAACCTGATGCAGCGTCTTGGCGCGCTCGCGACGGCAATGGGACGTTCGCTCGCATCGCCGCTGACCGGTGCTACGAACGAGCCCGCACTCGCCGTGTAAAATTGCGCGTTTTGCCCGGCGATCGGCGCGACGACATGGAACTTGCGAAAAGCTTCGAGCCCCACGCCATCGAAGCGAAATGGTATCCGCTGTGGGAAGCACGCGGATATTTCAAGCCGAGCTACACCGCGGGTGCGAAACCCTATTGCATCCAGTTGCCGCCGCCGAACGTCACGGGCACGTTGCACATGGGCCACGCGTTCCAGCAGACGCTGATGGACGTGATGATCCGCTATCACCGGATGCGCGGCTTCAACACGCTGTGGCAGGTGGGCACCGATCACGCGGGCATCGCCACGCAGATCGTCGTCGAGCAGCAGTTGAAGGCGGCGGGACAGACGCGCCACGATCTCGGCCGCGAGGCGTTCATCGAGCGCGTCTGGCAATGGAAGGAAGAGTCGGGATCGACGATCACGCACCAGATGCGTCGTCTCGGCGCAGCCGCCGACTGGTCGCGCGAGCGCTTCACGATGGACGAAGGGCTGTCGGCGGCCGTTCGCGAGACGTTCGTCCGGCTGCACGAGGACGGACTGATTTACCGCGGCAAGCGCCTCGTCAACTGGGATCCGAAGCTGATGACCGCCGTGTCCGATCTCGAAGTCGACAGCGACGAGGAGCAGGGCCGGATCTGGGAGATCGCTTATCCGCTCGCTGACGGCTCGGGCTCCCTTGTCGTTGCGACGACGCGACCCGAGACGATGCTCGGCGACACGGCCGTCGCCGTGCATCCGGAGGATGATCGTTATCGCGCGTTCGTCGGCAAGCGCGTGCGGCTGCCGCTTTCCGGCCGCGAAATACCGGTCGTTGCCGACGACTACGTCGATCGCGAATTTGGCACCGGTGTGGTCAAGATCACCCCTGCGCACGATTTCAACGATTGGGCGGTGGGCCAGCGCCATCAACTTCCGGCACTGTCGATATTCAATCTCGACGCCACCATCAACGACAACGCGCCGGCACCTTATCGTGGGCTCGACCGGTACGCGGCGCGCAAGGCGGTCGTTGCCGATCTCGCGGCATTGAACCTCGTCGTATCGGAAAAGGCGCACCGGATGATCGTGCCGCGCTGCGGGCGCACCGGCGAAATCGTCGAGCCGATGCTGACCGACCAGTGGTACGTCGCAATGCGCACCCCCGCACCCGCGTCGCATCCGCTGTGGCCGGGCAAGACGATCCAACAATTGTGCCTCGATGCCGTCAGCGATGGCGGCATCGTCGATCCGCAAACCGGCGAGGCGGGGCGCGTACGGTTCGTTCCGGGCGAATGGATCTCCACGTATCTGCACTGGATCAACAACATCCAGGACTGGTGCATCTCGCGGCAGCTCTGGTGGGGTCACCAGATTCCCGCGTGGTACGACGAGAACGGCAATGTCTATGTCGCGCGAACCGAGGACGACGCGCGCGCGCAGGCGACGCGCGCGCTCGGCCGCGCGCCGGCGACGTTTCGCCGTGACGACGACGTGCTCGACACGTGGTTCAGCTCGGCGCTGTGGTGCCACTCGACGCTCGGGTGGCCCGGCGACACGCGTGAGCTCCGCACGTTCCTGCCGTCGTCGGTGCTGGTCACCGGCTTCGACATCATCTTCTTCTGGGTCGCACGGATGATCATGACGACGACCCTGTTCACCGGCAAGGTGCCGTTTCGCGACGTCTACATCAATGCGCTGGTCCGCGACGAAGAAGGCCAGAAGATGTCGAAGTCGAAAGGCAACGTACTCGATCCGCTCGACCTGATCGACGGCGTCGACGTCGAGGCGCTCGTCGCCAAGCGGACGTCGAACCTGATGAACCCGCGGCAGGCCGACACGATCGCCAAGCGTACGCGCAAGCAGTTTCCCAAGGGCATTCCCTCGTTCGGCGCCGACGCGGTGCGCTTCACGTTCGCGTCGCTCGCGACGTTCAACCGGACGCTGAATTTCGATCTCAACCGCTGCGATGGCTACCGCAACTTCTGCAACAAGCTGTGGAATGCAACGCGCTTCGTGCTGATGAACGTCGAGGGTCGCGACGTGGGGCTCGACGAGTCGCTGCCGCACGATTACACGTTCGTCGACCGCTGGCTCATCGGCCGGCTGCAACAGGCCAAGCACGACATCATCGAGAATCTCGCGGCCTATCGGTTCGATCTCGCGGCAAAGGCGTTGTACGAGTTCGTCTGGGACGAATACTGCGACTGGTACGTCGAGCTTGCGAAGGTTCAGCTCGGTCGCGCCGATGCGGCCGGTGACGACGCTGCGGCGCGCGGGACGCGCTCGATGCTCGTACGCGAGCTCGAGGCGACGCTGCGACTCGCGCATCCGTTCATGCCGTTCATCAGCGAAGAGCTCTGGCAGATCCTGGGTCCGCTCGCCGGCAAGAAGGGCGACACGATCTCGCTGCAGCCGTTCCCGCAGGCGCACTTCGAGCGCGTCGACGAGGCCGCGAATGCGCGGATGGCGGTGTTGAAAGACATCGTCAACGCGTGCCGGACGCTGCGCGGCGAGATGGGCCTCTCGCCGGCGCAAAAGGTGCCGTTGATCGCCGCCGGCGACCGCGCGACGTTGACCGAACTCGCCCCGTACCTGGTACCGCTGGTCAAGCTGTCGGATGTGCGAATCGTCGACGTGCTGCCCGAAGGGGATTCGCCGGTGCAGATCGTCGGCGACTATCGGCTGATGCTGCACATCGAAGTCGACGTCGCCGCCGAGCGCGAGCGCATCGCCAAGGACATCGCGCGCCACGAAGGCGAGATCGCCAAGGCGCAGACGAAGCTCGCCAACGAGGGGTTCGTCGCACGCGCGCCGGGTGCTGTCGTCGAGCAGGAGCGCGCACGACTCGCAGGCTTCAACGCGACGCTCGCCAAGCTCCGCGAGCAATACACGCGGCTCGGCGGCTAGGCTCTCGCGCGCCCGGCGGTGCCCATGCAGCGGCACGGTAAACGTGAACGTGCCTGCTTACCACTCGCACCTTGTCGCCCATCATGCCGCTCGCGTTGAACCATACGTTCCGCGCGCTCCGGCATCGCAACTACCGGCTGTTCTTCACGGGGCAGGGCCTCTCGCTGATCGGCACCTGGCTGCAGCAGGTTGCGATGGGATGGCTGACGTACCGGCTGACGGGCTCGGCGTGGCTGCTTGGCGTCGTCGCGTTCTGCGCCAACGTCGGCATCCTGCTGTTCAGCAATGTATCCGGCGTGCTCGCCGACCGGATTGATCGGCGTCGCGGGCTGCTCGTCACGCAGTCGCTGATGCTCGTGCAGGCGGTCGTGCTGGCGGTGCTCGTCTGGTTCGGGTGGATCCAGACGTGGCATCTGATTGTCCTCGCGTTGTGGCTCGGCACGTGCTCGGCGTTCGATCTGCCGCTGCGTCAGTCGATGTACGTGCATTTCATCGCCGACCGCGGCGATCTCGCCAATGCGATCGCGCTGAACTCGATGCTGGTCAACACCGCACGTGTAGTCGGTCCCGCGGTTGCGGGCGTGCTGCTCGCATTGACCAGCGAAGCCGTGTGCTTCGCGCTGAACGCGTTGTCGTTCGTCGCCGTCATCGTCGCAATCCTGAAGATGCATTGGCCCGCCGACGTCCGGCCCGGCGTCGCGTCCGGCTGGTGGGCGAGCTGGCTGGAGGGTGCGCGCTACGCGTCCGGCATCAAGCCGGTGCGCGCGCTACTCGTGCTGGTGGCCGCGCTTTCGTGGACGATCACCCCCTACACCTCGCTGATGCCCGTCTATGCGAAGGACATTTTCGGCGGCGGGCCGCACACGCTCGGCTATCTGCTCTCGGCCGCGGGGCTGGGCGCGCTCGCATCGACCGCATACCTCGCAGGCCGCTCGACGGTGCGTGGGCTCGGCCGCATCATCATGCTGGGCGCGGCAACGAGCGGACTGGCGCTCGCCGCGTTCTCGTACATGCGAATCTATCCAATCGCGCTGCTGCTGATGGTGCTGGTAGGCGGCGGGACGATCCTCGCGGCGGCGTCCGCCAACACGATCCTGCAGACGATCGTCGATGACCGGCTGCGCGGCCGCGTCGCGTCGTTCTACACGCTCGCGTTCATGGGCGTGGCTCCGCTGGGTAACCTAGCCGCCGGTGCGCTCGCAGGGCTGGTTGGCGCGCCATTCACGTTCGCGCTGAACGGCGCGCTCGCCGCGCTGGCCGCGCTGTGGTTTCGCGCACGGCTGCCGATGATGCGCGATGCGTTGCGGCCGCTGTACGAAGAGCTCGGCGTGCCGCGGCGCCAGCGCTGACGCAACGTTCAGCGAAGCATGAATGACATCGCCGACAGACTGTTCAGCACGCGCACCGCGTGGCGCATCGTCGGCGACGAGAACTCCAGCGTGGCGGCGTCGACGCGACGCACGAGCGGCAACATCGCGAAGAGATCGGCGTAGGCGGGGCTTGCCGCCTGCACGCGCACGCTCAGAGGCGTCCGCTGCGGCGCGATGCGCAACGTCGCGGTGCGCTGCGCGGCCGTGCGCGCGCCAGCCTCGATCGCGGCGCAGGCAGCCGCCGACGACAGGCTCGTCGCGGATCGGTGCCCGTGCGCGGTCTTCACGGCGACGCCGACGGCGTTGGGAAACAGTGCAGCCGCCTCGGCCACGCATCGATCGTCTCCCGATACGAACGCGACCGGCGCGCCGAACTCGGCTGCGACGCCGCCGTAGAGCGCGAGCTCGCCGGCTTCGTCGCCGTTGACGAGCACGCGCGCGAACGCCGTGCTGTTGATCGTGTGCGCGAGCACGCCCGCTGCCATCGCTTTCGCATGCCACCCGACGAGGAACACGGCGACGCAGCCATCCTCGACGCCCGCCATCATGCCGAGCTCGCGTGGCTTGCCCTGCAACAGTCGCGCCGACGGGTCGATGGTTTCCGCGAGGAGGTTACGGAAATCGCCGTGCGAATCGTTGACGATCACGTCGGTGGCACCGCCCGCCCGCGCGCCCGCGATGGCCGCGCTCGCCTCTGCCGTCATCCAGCGCCGCGCGCGCTCGTAGTCGGCGTTGCCCGGTCGCGCGTGGTCCGGATGCACGACACCGGCAACGCCCTCGATGTCGACGGAAACGAGGATCCTCACGGGCCGCGTCGTTGCGAAGCCGGCGCGACACCGCGCATCGCGACGACTCGCAGCACGAGGGTCGCGCTCATTGCCGCTCGATCTTGGGGTCCAGCGCGTCGCGCAGTCCGTCACCCAGCAGGTTGAACGCGAGCACGGTGACGAAGATCGCGAGCGCGGGGAAGATGGCCTCGTGCGGGGCGGTCAGCATGTCGGCGCGGGCGGCGTCGAGCATCGCACCCCACTCCGGCGTCGGCGGCTGCGCACCCATGCCGAGGAAGGACAGGCTCGCGGCCGTGATGATCGACGTGCCGATACGCAGCGAAAAATAGACGACGACCGCCGCGATCGTTCCCGGGAAGATGTGCCGGAAGATGATCGTCCGATCCGAGGCGCCAAGACTGCGCGCGGCCTCGATGAACGTCAGGTGCTTCAGCGCCAGCGTGTTGCCGCGCACCAGCCTGGCGAACGTCGGGATGCTGAAAACGGCGACTGCGACGACGACGTTCGCCATGCCGCCGCCGAGGATCGCGACGATGCCGATCGCAAGCAGGATGCCGGGGAATGCAAACAGCACGTCGGCGATCCGCATGATGATCCGGTCCCACCAGCCTTCGTTGTAGCCGGCGATCAGCCCGAGGATCGTGCCGATGAACGCACCGACCGCAACCGACAGAAAGCCGGCGGCAAGCGAGATGCGCGCACCCATCAGGATGCGGCTGTAGATGTCGCGACCGAGCGCGTCGACGCCGAACCAGTGGGTTGCGGACGGCCGGGCGTTCAGCTTCTCGTAGTCGAAGTAGTTTTCCGCGTCGTACGGCGTGATCCACGGCGCCGCGATTGCGACGACGACCAGCAGCACCACGAATGCGCCGGCAACCAGTGCCACGCGCTGCCGCTTGAACTTGCGCCAGAACTCCGACCACGGCGTGCGCACACGCTCGTCGGCAACGAGCGGAGCGACACCCAGCGTGACGGCCGGTTCGTCGCCCATCATCGATGCTTGGATCGCGGAACAGAACAGGGCGCGCGAAAGGCTTGCATCAGCGATACCGGATGGCAGGGTTGATCAGGCCGTACAGCACGTCGACAACCAGGTTGATCAGGATGAACTCGAGCGAGAAGAGCAGCACGAGCGCCTGTATCACCGGATAGTCGCGCATGTCGACGGCATCCACCAGCAGGCGGCCGAGGCCGGGCCAGTTGAACACTTTCTCGACGACGATCGAGCCGCCGAGCAGGAAACCGAACTGCAGCCCCATCATCGTGACCACGGGAATCAGTGCATTGCGCAATCCGTGCTTGATGACGACGCGTCGCTCGTCGAGTCCTTTCGCCCGCGCCGTGCGGATGAAGTCCTCGCCGAGGATCTCGACGAACGACGAGCGCGTGAACCGGGCCATGATCGCCGCCACCGCCGCGCCGAGTGTCAGCGACGGGAGCACGTAATGGCGCCACGTGTCGTCGCCCACGGTCGGCAGCCAGCCGAGCTGCACCGAGAAAAACTGCATCAGCACCATGCCGAGTGCGAATGCCGGAAACGAGATGCCGGACACCGCGAGCGTCATGCCGATACGATCAGGCCACTTGTTTCTCCACACGGCGGACACGATGCCGAGGGCCATGCCGATCAGAACCGACCACAGCATGCTCCAGACCGTCAGCCAGAACGTAGGCATGAAACGGTCGGCGATCTCGGTGGCCACCGAACGTTTCGTCCGGAGCGACGTGCCGAAATCCCAGCGCAGCACGCCGCCGACGAACCGAACGAACTGCTGCGGCAGCGATTTGTCGAGTCCGAGATCCTTGCGGACGAGCTCGACCGTTTCCGGATTGGCGTCCGGTCCGGCGGCGAGCCGCGCCGGATCGCCCGGCAAGAGGTGCACGAACAGGAATACGAGGAAGCCGACGAGGAGCAGCGTCGGCAGCAGCCCGAGCAGGCGCTTGGCTAAGTATTGAGTCATCGCTGCCGACCGCGTGAGCGCTCGGGCTTGCGTCGGTGGTTACGCGGAAAGCGAAGGGCCGTCCCGAGCCTTCCGCGTTGACTCTACCCGAGCAAAGTATCGTGCGAGCGCAGCGAGCGAAACTTTGCTCGGTTCATCGCAAGTCGATCTCGTTGAAGTTGAACGACGCATCGGGAATCACGTACACGCCCGACAGCTTCTTGTTGTGCGCCGACAGCAACTGCTCGACGACGAGCGGCGCCCACGGCGCATCGTTCCAGATCGTTTCCTGCGCATCCTTGTAGAGCTTGGCCTTCTCGGCCGAATCGGTCGTCAACTGGGCCTTCTTGATGTCGCCGTCCACCTTCTCGTTCTTGTAGTACGCCGTGTTGAACAGGCGCGGCGGCCACGATTCGCCGTACAGCAGCGGGCGCAACGCCCAGTCGGCTTCACCGGTCGACGTCGACCAGCCGACGTAGTAGAGGCGAACGGGCGCGGTCTTCGGATCCTGCCAGCTTTCGACTTTCTCGACGCGCTGTCCAGCCTCGAGCAGCGTGATCTTCGTCTTGATGCCGATCTGCTGCAGCTGCTGCTGGATGAATTGCGTGACCTTCTGTGCCGTCGTGTGGTTATAGGCGGACCACAATTCCGTCTCGAATCCGTTCGGGTAGCCGGCCTCGGTCAGCAGCTGCTTCGCCTTCGCGACGTCGTACGGCCACGGGCCGATCTTGACGGCGTATTCGACACCCTGGGGTGCCACGCCCGCTGCCGGCGTTGCATAACCGCTGAACGCCACCTTGGCGAGCGCGTCCTTGTTGATCGCGTAGGCAATCGCCTGCCGGACCTTCGGGTTGTCGAATGGTTTCTGCTGCGTGTTCATCGACAGGTAGCGCAGCACGATCGAAGGCGCGGCGACCACTTCGAGGTCGGGCTTCGCCTTCAGCACTTCCGCCACTTCGTAGGGCACGGGGAACGTGAAATGCGCTTCGCCGGTCTGCATCAGTGCCGCGCGCGAGTTGTTGTCCACGACGGGCTTCCACGTGATCGTGTCGACCTTCGGATAGCCCTTGCGCCAATAGTCATCGAACTTCGCGACCTTCAGGTAGTCGGTGGCCTTCCACTCGACGAACTTGAACGGTCCGGTGCCGACCGGATGGAAGGCGATGTCCTTGTTGCCCCACTGCTTCAGTGCAGCGGGACTGATCATCACCGTCGACGGGTGCGCGAGTTGCGCGATGAACGGCGAGAACGCGGTCTTCAGCGTGAAGCGAACCGTGTAGTCGTCGACGACTTCCGTCTTCGCGATGTTGTCGTTGTAGAGGCCGTAACGCTTCAGCTTGTTGTCGGGATTGGTCACGCGGTCGAGGTTGACCTTGACGGCGTCCGCCTTGAAATCGGTGCCGTCATGGAACTTGACGCCCTTGCGCAGCTTGACGGTGTAGACGAGCCCGTCCTTGCTCGCTTCATAGCTTTCGGCGAGCACCGGGACCATCTTCATGTCCTTGTCGAAGCCGTACAGGCCTTCGTAGAACGACTTCGCCATCGCCTGCGACAGCGTGTCGTTCGCGTCGTAGGGATCGGTTGTCGTGAACGTCGACGCCACGGCGAACACGACGTCCTTCGCGGCGTACGCGGGCGTCGCTGCGGCGATTGCCAGCAGCGTCGCGGTGAGCATGCGATGGAACGGTTTCATCGTAGACTCCTCGTGAGATGAAGCGACCCTGCGGGCCGCAAGACTTTGTCAGTCCCTAGTACGCGCCGCCGACACGGTGCATTGCGACGAAGTGGCCCGGCGCCACTTCCGTCAACGGCGCTGTTTGCGGTTCATCGCCCACAGAGCGGATCGGACTCGGGATTTCGTCGGATGATAGCGCTCTTTCACGGCGTCTTCGCGCGGGATCGGCAACCGGCACCGCCGCCATGAGCTTGCGCGTGTACGGATGCTGCGGATCGTCGAACACCGCGCGCCGTGGCCCGATCTCGACGATCTGCCCGAGGTACATGACGGCGACGCGGTGACTGACGCGCTCGACGACGGCCATGTCGTGCGAAATGAACAGATAGGCAACTCCGAACTCCGCCTGCAGGTCGAGCAGCAGGTTGACGATCTGTGCCTGGATCGACACGTCGAGCGCGGACACCGCTTCGTCGGCGACGATGATCCGTGGCTGCAACGCAAGCGCGCGCGCGATTGCGATCCGCTGCCGCTGGCCGCCGGAGAATTCGTGCGGGTAGCGACGCGCGTGCTCGCCGGCGAGCCCGACGTGCTCGAGCAGCCACGCAACGCGCTCCTCGGCTTCGCGTCCGCTCGCCACACCGTGGACGTACAACGGTTCGGCGATCGAGAACCCGATGGTGAGCCGCGGATCCAGCGACGCGAACGGATCCTGGAAGATCATCTGGATGTCGCGGCGCACCGGGCGCAGTGCATTGGCAGGCAGTGCGGCGATGTCCTTGCCCTCGAACTCGATGCTGCCGCCGGCGATATCGACGAGCCGCAA
The DNA here is from genome assembly GCA_963709335.1 of uncultured Pseudomonadota bacterium. GTDB lineage: Bacteria > Pseudomonadota > Gammaproteobacteria > Burkholderiales > Casimicrobiaceae > VBCG01. The sequence goes on along the minus strand of CAVPWB010000013.1, from coordinate 201,842 downwards.
CAGCGATCGACCCGTCGTCGACTTGCCGCAACCCGATTCGCCGACGAGCGCCAGCGTCTCGCCCGCCGCGAGATCGAAGCTCACCTGCTCGACGGCGTGCACGCGCCGGCGCACGCGACCGAAGAAGCCGGACCTGACGTCGAAACGCGTCGTCAGGCGGCGCACGCGCAGCAGCGGTGCACCGACGCGACGCCCGTCGCGCGCCGTCGCGGGGGCGCTCTCCGCGGGTAGCGGCGCCGCCCCCGGCAGCGGAAACTTCCGCGGCAAATCCTCGTTGCGCAGCGCACCGAGCTTCGGCACGGCCGCGAGCAACGCGCGCGTGTAAGGTTGTGTCGGCGACTTGAAGATCGTTTCCGCCGTGCCTTCCTCGACCTTCTCGCCGCGGTACATGACGACGACGCGATCGGCCACTTCGGCGACCACGCCCATGTCGTGGGTGATGAACATCACCGCCATGTGCATCTCGTCCTGCAGCAAGCGGACGAGTGTGAGGATCTGCGCCTGGATCGTCACGTCGAGCGCCGTCGTCGGCTCGTCGGCGATCAACAGCGACGGACGGCACGACAGCGCCATCGCGATCATCACGCGCTGTCGCATGCCGCCGGAAAGCTGATGCGGGAAGCGGTCGAGAACGGAACGCGCTTCGGGAATGCGGACCTGCTCGAGCATACGCAACGCTTCGGCGCGCGCCGCGCGGGTGTCCTTGCGCTGATGGAGCCGGATCGATTCGGCGATCTGCTCGCCGACGGGGAATACCGGGTTCAGCGACGTCATCGGCTCCTGGAAGATCATTGCGATCTCGGCGCCGCGGATCTCACGCATCGTATGCGCGTTCGCCGCTGCGAGATCGACGTGGCTTCCGCCGGGTCGCGCAAACGTCATCCGGCCGCCGACGATGCGACCGCCGCCGTGCTCGACCAAGCGCATCACGGACAGCGCGGTCACCGATTTGCCGGAACCTGATTCACCGACGACGGCGATCGTCTCGCCGCGACCGATGTGGAACGAGAGGTTGCGTACCGCGTTGACGACGCGGTCCGCCGTGGCGAACTCGACCGTCAGCCGGTCGACGGTCAGGACAGGGGCGCGCGACTCGGGCACGCACCCATGTTAGCAGTCGTTAGGAACCGCTAGACCTTCTCCGGCTCGGGCGTGCGGCGCTTCTGCAGCAGCGCCGGTACGGGCCGCGACCGGCGCGCGGCGTGCATGTGCGCATGTGGGTGCGGCACGTTCGGTCCGCTGGCAGGCTGCGCGCGCTTGACGAGCGGCTGGTCGGGATTCTTGGCGTACGCCGCCTCGCGTTCGGCACGCCGCGTGTCGCCCGTGGATGCGTGCTCGCGGCGCGTCGTGCCGCTGGTCGTGCGCTCCCGCGGTTCGCTGCTCGCGGAATCGCGTCCCGACGAGCCGTTCAGCGTGCGCTCGCGCCGGTGCTCGGTGCTCGCACCACCGTCGCGACGTCCGTCGCCTTGGGATGTCCGCTCGCGAACGGGTCGCTCCGAACTCGTGCGGCGCGACGGGCGCTCCTGCGCGGCGGAAACGTCGAATCCGTCCGCTGCGACAATCGTGACCTTCTTTTTCAGCAGCTTCTCGATTTCGGCCAGGTATTTTTCCTCTTCCGGTGCCACGAACGAAATCGCTTCACCGGTCGCGCCGGCGCGGCCCGTGCGGCCGATCCGGTGGATGTAGTCCTCCGGTACGTGCGGCAGCTCATAGTTGACGACGAGCGGCATGTCGTCGATGTCGAGGCCGCGTGCCGCGACGTCGGTCGCGACCAGCACCTGCAGCTTGCCTTCCTTGAACTGGGACAGCGCTTCCAGGCGCGCCGCCTGCGTCTTGTCGCCGTGGATCGCCGACGTCGCGAGGCCGTCCTTCTCGAGCTGCCGCGCGAGGCGCGACGCGCCGTGCTTCGTGCGCACGAAACAGAGCACCTGCCACACGGCACGCGATTTCACGAGGTGCACGAGCAGCGGCCGCTTCGCATCCTGCGACAGCTTGTACGCGGTTTGCGAAACCGTTTCCGCCGCGGTGTTCCGCCGTGCGACTTCGATCAGCCGCGGCGCGTTGAGCAACTCGTCGGCGAGACGCTTGATCTCGTTGGAGAACGTTGCGGAAAAGAGCAGGTTCTGCCGTTTCTTCGGCAGGAGCGACATGATCCGCTTGATGTCGGGAATGAAGCCCATGTCGAGCATCCGGTCGGCTTCGTCGAGGACGAGGATCTCGACCTGGCCGAGATTGACGCTCTTCTGCTCGACGTGATCGAGCAGCCGGCCAGGCGTGGCGACGAGGATCTCGACGCCGGCGCGAACGATCGCCAGCTGCTGGCGGATGTCGACGCCGCCGAACACGCATGTCGAGCGCAGGTTCGTGTGCTTGCCGTATTCCTTGATCTGCTCCTCGACCTGGATCGCGAGCTCGCGCGTCGGCGCGATGATCAGCGCGCGGACGTGATGGCGGGCGGGCGAGGGACTCGTGTTCGCGTACGGCAACAGTTTTTGCAGGATCGGCAAGCCGAAGCCCGCCGTCTTGCCGGTACCGGTCTGGGCGCCGCCCATGATGTCGTGGCCGGCGAGTATCTCCGGAATCGCCTGCGCCTGGATCGGCGTGGGCGTCGTATAGCCGGACTCGGTGATGGCCCGAAGGATTTCGGGCCGCAACCCGAGCTCGGCAAAGCTCGTTGCGTGCATGTAGTGCTCCTGGGGCGCGGCCTACCGCTTCGGCGGTTTCCGGTCCAGGCAGCGAGATAGCGTTGCGAAGATGGCTTCAGCGCCGGAACAGTCCGGGGCGCTGCGCGTGTGGGCGGTGACCGGAACGGCCGCCCGAAGCAGGATTATAGGCTAACTGACGGATTTTTCAAAATATTCTCTTCGAGAGGTCGCTCGGCCGGCTATAATCGACTGTTTTGCCGGCGCCACCCGAGATCCGGCTTCGAAACGCTCTCATGTCCAAGCTTCGCAACGACCTTCGGAACATCGCGATCATCGCGCACGTCGACCACGGCAAGACCACGCTGGTCGACAAGCTGCTGGTGCAGGCGGGCACTTTCGCCAAGCACTTCCACGTTGGCGAGCGGATGATGGACAACAACGACATCGAGCGCGAGCGCGGCATCACGATCTTCGCGAAAAACTGCGCGGTCCGTTACGTCCGTGAGGACAAGATCGTTCACATCAACATCGTCGACACGCCGGGCCACGCGGATTTCGGCGGCGAGGTCGAGCGTGTGCTGGGCATGGTCGACGGCGTGCTGTTGCTCGTCGACGCCGTCGAAGGCCCTATGCCGCAGACGCGGTTCGTCACGCTGAAGGCGCTGAAGCAGGGCCTGCGGCCGATCGTCGTCGTCAACAAGGTCGACCGTCCCGGCGCGCGGCCCGAATGGGTCGTCAACCAGACGTTCGAGCTGTTCGATCGCCTGGGTGCGACCGATGCACAACTGGACTTCCCTGTCGTCTATGCGTCGGCGCTGAATGGCTGGGCGACGCTCGATGTGAACGTCGCCAAGGCGGCGTCGCGCAAGCGCGAGGATGCCGAGGACGCCGGCGGGGCGGCAAGGGCAGTTCCGATCGACGACGCTGCCGACATGCGGCCGCTGTTCGAGACGATCATTTCGTACGTGCCGGCACCGGCGGGCGAGGTCGATGCGCCGCTGCAGTTCCAGGTGAGCGCGCTCGACTATTCGAGTTACGTCGGCCGGCTGGGCATCGGACGCATCCGCCGTGGCAGCATGCTGCCCGGGCAGGAAGTGGCGGTCCTGAATCACCCGCTGGCCGAAGGCGAATTGCCCGCGCGCGGCCGCATCGGCCAGGTCTTCATGTTCGAGGGACTGAACCGCGTTCCCGTCGAGCACGCGGAAGCCGGCGACATCGTGCTCGTCACGGGCATCGACGACCTGACGATCGGCACGACGCTCGCCGCGGTCGAGGCGCCTCACGCGTTGCCCGGGATCTCGGTCGACGAGCCGACGCTGTCGATGTATTTTCAGGTCAACACGTCGCCGCTCGCGGGCCGCGAGGGCAAGTATGTGACGTCGCGCAACCTGCGCGATCGCCTGAACCGCGAGCTGCTGACGAACATGGCGCTGCGCGTCGACGAAACCGGCGACACCGACGCGTTTCTCGTGTCGGGTCGCGGCGAGCTGCATCTCACCATCCTGCTCGAGAACATGCGCCGCGAAGGCTACGAGCTTGCGGTGTCACGGCCGCGCGTCGTGCTGAAGGACGTTGCGGGCGAAAGCCATGAGCCGTACGAAGCGTTGTCGGTCGACGTCGAGGAGCACCACCAGGGTGCGGTGATGGAAGCGCTCGGCGTGCGCCGTGGCGAGCTCGTCAACATGGAATCCGACGCACTCGGACGCACGCGGCTGGACTATCGAATTCCCGCGCGGGGCCTGATCGGATTCCAGGGCGAGTTCATGAACCTCACGCGCGGCACGGGCCTGATGAGCCACGTGTTCGAGGAATTTGCGCCGGTGAAGGGCGACATTCCGGAACGCCGCAATGGTGTGCTGATCTCGCAGGAGGAAGGCGACGCCGTCGCTTATGCGCTGTGGAAGCTGCAGGAGCGCGGGCGGATGTTCGTCTCGCCCGGCGAGAAGCTGTACGAGGGCATGGTGATCGGCATCCATAGCCGCGACAACGATCTCGTCGTCAACCCCATCAAGGGCAAGCAGCTGACGAATGTCCGCGCGTCCGGCAAGGATGACGCGATTCTGCTGACGCCGCCGATCGGTCTCACGCTCGAATACGCCGTCGAATTCATCGCGGACGACGAGCTCGTCGAGATCACGCCAAAGTCGATTCGCATCCGCAAGCGCCACCTGAAGGAACACGAGCGCAAGCGCGCATCACGCGAAGCCGCTTGACGCTACGCAGGACCGGCCCGCGCCGACGCATCGCGAGCGTCATCATCGACCGGGCGTGACCCCTCGCACAGCACCGCGATGACCCGCGAGCATCCGACCCGCTTCGATGCCGCGACGGCAGCACGGTTCGCCGGAATCGCACTGTCCAACATCGCGTGCGACTACCCGCACAAGCTTGACCATGTCATCGATTGCGACGGCGATGTCGTCGCGCCCGCGCGACCTGCATCCGGCGTTCCACGGCAGCTTCGACTGGCATTCGTGCGTGCATATGCACTGGCTGCTCGCGCGGATCCTGCGCGGGTTTCCGAGCCTGCCCGTGTGTGCGTCGATCGAAGCCGCGTTGGACCGCAACCTTGCAGCTCACGCAATCGCCGCCGAGCTCGCATACGCGGCCCGGCCATCCAGTACGGCCTTCGAGCGGCCGTACGGATGGGCGTGGTTGCTGAAGCTCGCAATCGAGCTGCGGTTGCTGGGCGGGCCGGGTGCCCGCTGGTCGATCGCGTTGCAGCCACTCGCCGATACGTTCGCGGCGCGCTTGAAAGCATTTCTGCCGCGTGCGCGTTATCCCGTACGCCACGGCGTGCATTCGAACAGCGCCTTCGCGCTCGCGCTGGCAATCGACTACGCGCGCCATGCGGGTGACCCTGCGCTCGAAACCGCATGCGTTGCCAAGGCGCTCGCGTTCTTCGCGGACGACCGCGACCTGCCGGCGCAATGGGAACCGTCGGGGGCCGACTTCCTGTCGCCTTCGTTGATGGAGGCGAGCCTGATGCGACGCGTCGTCGACAGCGACGCGTTCGGCGGCTGGCTTCGGGTCGCGCTGCCGGGGTTCGACAATGCGACGCCCACCACGCTGTTCGAACCGGTCGCCGTCGACGATCGCACCGACGGCCAGCTCGTGCATCTCGATGGTCTCAACCTGTCGCGCGCCTGGTGCTTCCACGATGTGGCGGCAGCACTTGCGCCGGACGATGCTCGCAGGGCAGTCGCTCGCCACGCGGCGGACACCCATCTTGTCGCCGGCTGGACGGGCCTGGCCAGCGACGATTTCGCCGGTGCACACTGGCTCGCGTCATTTGCAGCACTTGCGCTCGATGCCGCTTGCTAAACTCGACCAATGAGTGACATCGGCTGGATCGTCGCGGTCGTCGCGTTCGTCGCGGTCGTCGTGCTCATCGCGCTGTCGGCGATGACGCTCGTGCGACTGGTCGCGCTTGCGCGGGAGCGCGACACGTCGGCGCGCGACGCCGCCGAGGTTCGCGGTCGGCTCGAGGCGATCGGGCGAAGTGTCGCTGACCACGAGCGCGACGTTCGACAGGATCTCGCGATTGCGCGTAACGAGGCAGCGAACGCGGGTACGGCGCTGCGGCAGGAGTTGGGCGACGTGATGGCGCGCTATGCCGAATCCAATGCTCAGCTGCACGCAGCGGCCGCGCATTCGCAAGCAGGCGAGTTGAAGGCATTCGGCGATCGCTTGGCGCAGGTGGCGCAGGCGTCGGAGACGAGGCTCGACGCGCTGCGCCGTACGCTCGAGGAGCGTCTCGACATGCTGCGCGCTGAGAACGCGCAGAAGCTCGAGCAGATGCGCTCGACCGTCGACGAGAAGCTGCAGGCGACGCTCGAGCAGCGGCTCGGCGCATCGTTCAGGCAGGTGTCGGAGCGCCTGGAACAGGTGCATCGCGGGCTCGGCGAGATGCAGTCGCTCGCCACCGGCGTCGGCGATCTGAAGCGCGTGTTGACGAACGTCAAGTCGCGCGGAACCTGGGGCGAGGTGCAGCTCGGTGCACTGCTCACCGACCTGCTTCAACCCGGCCAATACGCGCAGAACGTCGCTACGCGGCCAGGCTCGAAGGAGCGCGTCGAATACGCGGTCCGCTTTCCGGGCCGCAGCGACGACGGTGCGCCGTGCTGGCTGCCGATCGACGCCAAGTTTCCGCTCGACGACTGGCAGCGGCTGCAGGATGCAATCGAGCGCGCGGACGCCGCCGCCGTCGATGCAAGCCGCCGCGCGCTCGACCAGTTCTTCAAGGTGCAGGCTCGGATGATCCGCGACAAGTACGTCGAGACGCCGCACACGACCGATTTCGCGATCTTGTTCGTCCCGACGGAAGGTCTCTTCGCCGAGGCGATGTCGCGCCCCGGTCTTGCCGACACGTTGCAGCGCGAGTTCCGTGTGACGCTCGCCGGGCCGACCAACCTCGCCGCGATGCTGAACAGCCTGCAACTCGGCTTCCGGACGCTTGCCATCGAGAACCGCTCGACCGAGGTCTGGCGGGTGCTCGGTGCCGTCAAGACGGAGTTCGGACGCTTCGGCGCATTGCTCGCGAAGACGAAGGACAAGCTCGACCAGGTCGGACGCACCCTCGACGACGCGAGTCGCAAGAGCACGACGATCGCGCGCAAGCTTCGCGACGTCGAAGCGCTGCCCGAGGATGAGGCCGATCGCTTGCTGACGGCCGAAGGCAGCCGGCTCGTCGATGTCGATGTCGACGACGACACGGATGCAGACGTGCCGTCGCTGATGCCACCGCCGCACTGATCGCGCTAGGCAGAAGGGCTGACCGCCGTGTTCGACGCGCTCCGCCGCTATCGGCAGAAACGGGTGCTGCGCACGGCGGCGCTGCCCGATCCGCTGTGGCGCGACGCGTGCGCCGCGCTGCCGTTCCTTGCGCAGTACGACGCGAAGGAGCTTGCGCGATTGCGCGACCTCGTCGTGCTGTTCCTCGACGCGAAGAGCATCGTCGGCGCGCAAGGCCACGACGTAACGCCGCTGCAGCGAACGATCATCGCGATCCAGGCGTGTGTGCTCGTGCTCGAGCTTGATATCGCGCTGTTCGATGGCTTCGAGAACGTCGTCGTGTATCCGGGCGAGTTCGTGCCCGGCTGGGAGTACGAGGACGAGTACGGCGTCGTCCATCGGCAGGACGACGCGCTCGCAGGCGAGGCGATGCGCGGCGGTCCGGTGATCTTGTCGTGGCCGGACGTCGCGGCTTCGGCGGACTGGGACGAATCGCAGATGAACCTCGTCATTCACGAGTTCGCGCACAAGATCGACATGCACGACGGCGACGCCAATGGCTGTCCGCCGCTGCCCGACGACGTGGCTCGGCGCGACTGGCAGCGCGTGATGCGCGCCGCATATGCCGATTTCTGCGCGCGCGTCGATGCGAACGAGGACACGGCGATCGATCCGTACGCGGCCGAGAACCCCGGTGAATTCTTCGCGGTGCTGTCGGAAGTATTCTTCGCCGATCCGCTGCTGTTGCGCGACGACTATCCGGACGTGTATCGCCAGTTCGCGCGCTTCTATCGGCAGGATCCCGCGGCGCGAGCACGCTGACGGCGCCGCGGCCGGGCCTGCGCGGTCGAGGCCGCGGTTCGCTGCGATGATTGTGGCGTATTCTTGCGCCCGTCGACGAACTCGAAGGGACGGTCACTTTCATGAAATGCACGCTGGTCGGATCGCGATATTTCGGCGCGCTCGTATTCGATGCGCTGATGAAGGACGGTGTCGACGTCGCCCAGGTCGTGGCGCCCGCCGCCGACGACCGTCTCGCGCTGGCGGGGCAGGCGGCCGGCGTGCCGGTGCACGTCCTCGAGAATCCGAAGATCGTTCCGGGAGCCGCGATACCGGACGGAACCGACCTGATCGTCGCCGCGCACACGCATGCGCGCGTCAGCGACGAGGCGCTCGCGCGCTCGCGGCTGCGCGGCATCGGCTATCACCCGTCGCTGCTGCCGCGGCACCGGGGCATCGCCGCCGTCGAATGGACGATCCTAGAAGGCGATCCGATTGCAGGCGGATCCGTCTATCACCTGGCCGATGGCTGGGATGCAGGCGCGATCGCGGCGCAGGACTGGTGCTTCGTCGGCAAGGGCGAGACGGCGCGCGACCTGTGGGAACGCGCGCTGGCGCCAATGGGGCTCGATCTCCTGAAGCGCGTCGTCCGCCACGCGGCCGAGCACGGCGCGCTCCCTTCGAAGTCGCAGGACGAGCGATTTGCAACGAAGGCGCCGATGATCCGTCGCACCGTGTCCCTGACGGAGGAAGGCAAATCGGTCGGCACGTCGCTGATCGTCACGGCGATCGGGAGCGACCGCCCCGGGATCGTCAGCCTGCTGTCGGACCGCGCACAGGGCTTCGGCGCGAATTGGGCCGGCAGCCGGATGGCGAACCTGGCGGGTCAGTTCGCGGGCATGGTGCATTTCGAGGTTCCGAAGCAGAACGCCGAGCCGCTGATGCAGGCGCTGCGAAGCCTCGAGTCGTCTGGATTGCGTGTCGTCATCGAGAAGGTCGAGGCGCCGCCGGCGCCGGCGGGACGGCGGATGGTCAAGCTGGAACTCACGGGACTGGACCGTCCCGGCATCGTCCGCCAGTTGTCGCGCACGCTTGCGGAAGTGGGTGTGAGCATCGACGATCTGCACACCGAGATCGTCAACGACGGTCCGTCGGGCGAGCACCTCTTCAAGATGAAGGCGCTGCTGGTCGTGCCCGAATCGCTGCCGAACGAGACGCTGCGTCATTCGCTCGACGCGCTGGCCAACGAGATGACAGTCGATATCGGGCTCGGCGGCAACGCGGCCGCCTGAACCCGCGTCACGCGAGCGCGCGACTCAGCAGTTGCGTTGCGCGGGTCGAATCGGGCAGCGTTCCGAACGCGGCGCCGGCGAACGCGTCGTCGGCCAGCCGCGAATTGCAGAACGCATCGGCGACGACACCCGGTGCGTGCTCGATCAGTTGCGCGGCGCAGACGATCAATGCCACGGCCTGAGCGATCCTGCGGCCGCCGGCGCCGTCGCCGGCAGGTGACCGCAGCGCCGTCTCGAGCGCCGTCACGCGGCGATCGTACTGCGCGTTCACACCCCGCGCCGTCGCGAGCAGCGCGACAAGCGCATCGACGGCATCGGGCTCGCGCTTGATCGCCCGTTCGACGTCGAGGCACACGATGTTGCCGGAACCCTCCCAGATCGAGTTGACCGGCGCCTCGCGATAAAGCCGCGGCAGCGGACATTCCTCGATGTAGCCGTTGCCGCCGAGCGCTTCCATCGCCTCGGCCGTTACGGCGATCGCGCGTTTGCAGATCCAGTACTTGGCTGCGGGCGTGACAATGCGCGCCGCGGCGCGCAGCGACGGCGCGGCGTTCGTTTCGGCCGCGCGCGCGAGCAGCAACGCGAGCAGCAGCGCCGCCTCGCTTTCGAGTGCGACGTCGGCGAGCACGTTCGCCATCAGCGGGTGCTCGACGAGGCGCCGTCCGAACGTCGTTCGCTGGCGCGCGTGATGCAATGCCGACGTGAATGCTGCGCGGATGATGCCCGCGCTGCCGATCACGCAATCGAGCCGCGTGTATTGCACCATCTCGAGGATCGTTGCGATGCCGCGATCTTCGGCACCCACGGCGAACGCCAGCGCACGATCGAACTCGACCTCGGCGGACGCGTTCGAGCGGTTGCCGAGCTTGTCCTTCAGCCGATTGATGCGGATCGAATTCCGCTGACCGTCCGGGTTCACGCGCGGCATGAGGAAGCAGCCGAGGCCGCGCTGCGTTTGTGCCAGCACCAGGTGCGCATCGCATTGGGGTGCGGAGAAAAACCATTTGTGGCCGGTGATGCGCCACGCACCGCCGGCGTCGGGCTCAGCGCGCGTGACGTTGGCGCGGACGTCGGATCCGCCCTGGCGCTCGGTCATCCCCATGCCGATCAGCGCGGCCCGCTTCTCGCCGATGGCCAGCGCGCGCGGATCGTAGTCGTCCGCGAGGATTCGCGACATCCAGGTGTCGATGCCAGCGGGTGCGTGCCGCCGCAGCACCGGCACGCTGGCGTACGTCATCGTCAGCGGGCACTGGGTGCCGTTTTCGACTTGCGCATGCAGGTAGTAGCTCGCTGCGCGGGCCACCTGCGCGCCGTCGCGCTCCGTGCGCCACGGCCCGCAATGCTCGCCGTTACGCGTCGCAAGTTGCATCAGCGCATGCCAGGCCGGATGAAACTCGATCTCGTCGATCCGCTCGCCGCGGCGATCGTACGTGTGCAGCGAGGGGCCGTTGCGATTCGCGGCGTCGGCAAGCGCGTACGTGTCGGGCCGGCCGAGTGTCTCGCCCCATGCGCGCAATTGTGTCACCGACCCTTGCGCCGCATCGCGCGCCACCGCCTGCTGCAGCGCGGCGTCGGCGTCGAAGAGGTTGAAGCCTTCGAACGGCAGCGGCTGGTTCGGTAGGTCCATGTCGTCCAAGGGGGTCGATCGCGCGTTCGTGCGGGAGCTCGTCCTTCATCCGCGGCCTGGGCGACCCTTTGTGCCGTGGCCGACGAGGAAGGCTTCAGCCCGAACGCGGGCGAATCGCGGATTTGGGTCGGAACACCTTGCAGATCGCGTCGTGCGTCTCGACGTAAGGCCCGCCGATCAGGTCGAGGCAATACGGAACCGCGGGGAACACGCCGTCGAGCGTTTCCTTGATCGCCTTCGGTTGTCCCGGCAGATTCAGGATCAGCGCGCGCCCGCGCACCACACCCACCTGGCGCGACAGGATCGCCGTCGGCACGTAGCGCAGGCTGACCTGCCGCATCTGCTCGCCGAATCCGGGCAGAACCTTGTGCGCGACGGCGAGCGTGGCCTCGGGCGTCACGTCGCGCGGCGCCGGTCCGGTGCCGCCCGTGGTCAGCACCAGATCGCAACCGACGCGGTCGACGAGATCGATCAGCGTGCGCTCGATCGTCGGCTGATCGTCGGGGACGAGCCGCGTCTCGAAGCGATGCGGCGTGGTCAGCGTCGCTTCGAACCACGCCGTCAAGCCCGGCAGTCCCTGGTCCGCATAAACGCCCGCCGACGCGCGATCCGAAATCGAGACCAGGCCGACGAGCAGCGGACGATCGACGGCAGCGGACGTCATGGTGCGGCTGCGATGTCGGGCGCGTGGGCGTCGACGATTCGCTTCACTTCGCGAAACAGTGCGCGCGATTTTCGCGGCGGCGCGCCGCGTGCCCGTTCGGCGCGCGCATCCGCGACCATGCGCACGAGCGCGTCGATCTCCGTTGTCGGGTACGCGGCGACGAATGCCTGTACGCCGTCCGGCTCGGCGAGCATGCGATCGCGCCAGCGCTCGAGCAGCGCGAACCGCTCGCGTTCGATCCTAGGTCCCTGCGACCACGCGCCGAGTGTGGTGCGCAGCGGTCCGGCGTCGATGTCGCGCATCAGCCGGCCGATGTACTGCATCTGCCGTCGTTTCGCCTCGTGGCGCGTGATCGATCGTGCGAGCGTGATCGCATCGACGAGCTGCTCGGGCAGGTCGAGCGTAGCGAGGCGTTTGGGGTCGAGCGCGACCAGTTCGACGCCGAGATCCTGCAACGCCTGCATTTCGTGCTTGCGCTTTGTCTTGGACGGCGCCGATTCCGGATCGTCGGCGGGCTCGTCGGTCGGCGAAGGACGTGCGTGGGCGATCATCAGGGTCGTCAATGGGTCGGTGCAACGGCAGCCGCCGCGGTGCGCGGCGCACGTCCGGCGGCTGTCGCAAACGGTGTCGCGGAGGCCTTTGCTATGATAGCCGACCGCCGCCGCACCCTGATGATGATCGTCTCCGCTCACGCGTCACCCGCCACCGATTCGACGTCCCGCCCTGCGCTGGGCGACGGCAAATCCCATTTTCCCGTGTCCACGGGCGCGCTCGAGCGCGTCGCCGCAGCCGTGCTCGACGTTGCGCGCGCCGGTGGCGCTACCGCGGCCGAGACCGAAGTGTCGCAGGCAGTCGGCCAGGGTGTTTCGGTACGCAAAGGTGAAGTCGAGACGATTTCGTACAACCGCGACAAGGGTGTCGGCGTTACCGTGTACGTCGGCACGCGCCGCGGACACGCGAGCACGGCCGATTTCTCTGACGAGGCGATTCGCGCGACCGTCGACAAGGCGCTCGCGATCGCGCGCTTCACCGCGGAAGATCCGTGCGCCGGGCTGGCCGATCCTGCGCGGCTTGCGCGCGCGTGGCCCGATCTCGATCTCTACCATCCGTGGGACCTTGCCGTTGACGATGCGATCGAGCTCGGCCGCGAGACGGAAGCAGCGGCGCTGGCAGTCGATCCGCGCATTTCCAACACGGAAGGTGCGAGCGTTTCGCGCGGCGAAGCGGAGTTCGTCTACGCGAACACTTCGGGATTTTCCGGGGGTTACCGCAGCTCGCGGCACTCGATCGATTGCGCCGTCATCGGCGAGTCCGACGGCGCGATGCAGCGCGATTACTGGTACACGACGGCGCGCGCGCCCGGCGACCTGTTGGCGCCTGCCGATGTGGGCCGCATCGCCGGCGAGCGCACCGTACGTCGGCTCGGTGCGCGGCAGCTGGGCACGCTCGAATGCCCGGTGCTGTTCGAGGCTTCGGAGGCCGGTGACCTGATCGGTGCGTTCGTGCACGCGGTGTCCGGCGGAAGTCTGTACCGCAAGTCGTCGTTCCTGCTCGATTCGCTTGGCCAGCCGGTGTTCGCACCGCACGTCAGCATTCGCGAGGAACCGCACCTGCCGCGAGCGCGCGGCAGCGCACCGTTCGACAACGAAGGTGTCGCGACCAAAGCCCGTGACGTCGTCGCCGACGGCGTGCTGCAAGGCTATTTCCTCGGCAGCTACTCGGCACGGAAGCTCGGGCTCGAGTCGACAGCGAACGCCGGTGGAGCGCATAACCTCGTCGTCCCGGGCACCGAGGACCTCACCGCGCTGTTGCGCCGGATGGGGCGGGGGCTGTTCGTGACCGAGCAACTCGGCCAGGGTGTCAATCCGGTGACCGGCGATTACTCGCGCGGCGCTGCGGGATTCTGGATCGAGGACGGGCAAATCGCGTACCCGGTCGAGGAGATCACGATCGCCGGCAACCTCAAAGAGATGTTCCGCAACATCGTTGCGCTCGGCAACGACCTCGAGCTTCGTGGCTCGCGCCATGTCGGCTCGATGCTGATCGCGCGCATGACGATCGCGGGCAGCTGATCGCCTGGGCCGCGCTCTGACCTCCTCACTCGCGGCCGGCCAGCGTTCGAACAATGCGGCGATCCTGATCGACCGATGATCGAGCCCGTTCTCGACTGGGTGCGCCGCCTCAACGATCCGCTGCGCAACACGACGCAGATCGGGCGCTGGATGGCGCGCCTTCCCGCCGGCGACGTGCTGGAGATCCAACGCAAGTCCCTCGAGCTGCTCGCGGCGTTCCCGAGCGGCGGTCGTGAGGCAACGGCCGCGCAGCTCGAAGCACTGCTGAAGCTCGACGCGCGGCTCGAGCCGATCATCGGTGACCTGACGCTGCAGTACACGATCAACTACCAGAAGAGCTCGACGGTCGAGTCGCGCCTGTGGCACGCGGTGTTCGATCTCGTCAAGGGATTCATCGCCGCCTACAACGCCGCGCTGCAGGCAGGCTTTCCGCACGCCGAGAACCGTCGGTGGCGTGTGACGCTGCCGTGGGCGCTGGTACGACTCGCGCATTACAAGGGACTCGACGGCAAGTTCAGGCTGTTTCGCTACAGCCACTGGATACCGGCGCAGTGGCGCGAGTTCCACGAGATCTACGAGCTCGCCCGTGCCCGCTCGTGGCAGCGCGAGCAGCTCGTGTTCGGCGCCGGACACTTCAAGACGCCGGGCATTTTTCTCGAGCAGGTGTATCTGAACATGCTGCTGCTGATGCGCCTCGACTCGGGCAACTTCACGCCCGACCAGGTGCAATGGGTGGCGAAGCAGCTCGAGGACTGGGCGCCGACGCTGATGCTGACGCCGACCCCTGCCAGCGAAGCCGGTTTCTTCGTCGACGTGACGGGCTCGCAGGGACTGCGCCGTCGCGACCAGCCCGTCGTTGGCGGGCGCGCGATGTATGTCGACACGTCGCCGGTTTACACGCGGATCGTCGAGCGGCTGCGCTGGCTGCCGGAGACTGACGAGGAAAAGCCGGCCGCCGGCGACCTGCCCTCGCGCGAGCAGCGCCTGCTGCTGATGCGGCTCGCCGCGCTGTTCGGGCCCGATGCGATCGCGCACGCGCCGCGGGCATCGCGGCGGTCAGCCGACGAGCACGTTCGCGTCGTGTCCGGCCTGCATGCGCTGACGCGCGCCGTGGCCGAGATCGACCGGTTGCCCGAGACGGCGCGTACGCCCGGCGTCGTCACGAGCTTCGACGAAGTCACGCAGATCAACCCCGGCATCAACCCCGCATCCATCGAGCGGCGTGTCCGAGGTACCCGCTGGAAGATGGTCGATCGCAGCGACAGCGGCTGCAGGCTGGTGGCGCCGTCCACGGAGGCGCCGGCGAAGCTTGGCGAGCTCCTCGCGATCCACGATGGCGACAACTGGATTCTCGGCGTCGTGCGGCGCATGCAGCGCCAGCAGGTCGACGAGATGACGGTTGGCGTGGAGATCATCGCCCGCCGCCTCGTCCGCGTGCTGCTGCGCAGTTGGGCAGCGCCCGTCGAGGCGACGCGCGCGCAACGCGCCGCCCATGACCGGCCGTTCTTCGGCATCTACCTGCCTGCAGCCCCCGAGAACCGGCAGGCGTCGCAGCGCAGCCTGATCGGCCCCGACGACCGGTTCGCGCCGGGCGGCATGATCGAGCTCGACACGGGCAGCGCGCGCTACCTGATCCGCTTCACGAAGACGCTCGAGCGGCAGACCGGATGGACGTGGACGCTGTTCAATGCGGTGAGGAAGCTCGCGCCGTAGTCGCGCTGGGCGCAACCGCTGTTCCAACTGCTAGAATTGCGGGCTACGAAGTGCGTCGGCGACACCCGCCGTCGCGCCATTGGAGGAGCGGGCTTCGCGGCCCGGAATGGAAGCCAACGCCGGCGGGGTCGGCATACACACCAAGCAAGGAGACAGGATGGAGCGTCGTTCATTCATCAAGCACACGGGTCTTGCCGGCATTCTGGCGGCGAGCTCCGCACCGGTGTTCGCGCAGGCGGCGCCGGAAGTGAAGTGGCGGCTCGCGTCGAGCTTTCCGAAGAGCCTCGACACGATCTTCGGCGGCGCCGACACGATCAGCAAGCGCGTCGCCGCGTCGACGAACAACAAGTTCCAGATCCAGACCTTCGGGGCCGGCGAGATCGTCCCGGCGTTCGGCGTCGTCGATGCCGTGCAGAACGGGACGATCCAGTGTGCGCACACCGCGCCGTACTACTTCTTCGGCAAGGACCCGACGTTCGCGTTCTCCTGCGCGATTCCGTTCGGCATGAACGCGCGCCAGCAGAACGCGTGGATGTATCACGGCGGTGGCATGGCGCTGATGCGCGAGTATTTCAAGGATTACAACATCGTCAATTTCCCGGCGGGCAACACCGGCGCGCAGATGGGCGGCTGGTTCCGCAAGGAGATTAAAACGGTGGCCGACCTGCAAGGGCTGAAATTCCGCATCGGCGGCACGGGCGGGCTGCCGCTGCAGAAGCTCGGCGTCATACCGCAACAGATTCCCGGCGGCGATATCTACCCGGCGCTCGAGAAGGGAACGATCGACGCCGCCGAGTGGGTGGGGCCCTATGACGACGAGAAGCTTGGCCTCTACAAGGTCGCGAAGTTCTATTACTACCCCGGCTGGTGGGAAGGCGGTCCCGAGCTCGACCTCTTCGTCAACAACAAGGCGTGGGACGAGCTGCCGAAGGACTACCAGTCGATCCTCGAAGCCGCGTGCTACGAGGCGAACGTCGACATGATGGCGAAGTACGACGCGCTCAATCCGCCGGCGCTGAAGAAACTGATCGCGAACGGCGTCAAGCTGCAGCCGTTCAGCAACGACATCATGGCGGCCTGCTACAAGGCGACGACCGAGACGTACGACGACATCGCGACGAAGAACGCGAAGTTCAAGAAAGTCTACGAGCCGTGGAAGGCGTTTCGCGCCGAGCAGGTGTCGTGGTTCCAGGTGTCCGAGAACCGCTTCGACAACTTCATGATCGCGGCGGGCAGAATGTCGCAGCGCGGGCCGAACAAGTAGCGCGCGTTACGACACGTTCCGCACCAGGAAGGCCCCGCTCGGCGGGGCTTCTTTATTTCGCCGCGACGCTACTTCGGCGCTGCGCCTTTGGCGCCGTCGGGCGGCGGGTTCATCGCGCGCTCGAGTGCCTTCGCCGCGTCGTCCTGTTCGCTGGTACCCGGTGCGTTGCCGCGGCGTGGTGCCGGGGGCCGCCGGCGCAGCGGCGGGCGCAGGCGGCGCCTTGGTCGCATCGGCGGTGCAGCACCTCCGCCGCCGAGCGCGCGCTCGAGCGCCTGTTCGTCCTGCTCCTGTTCTGTCCCGCCGGGGCGCCTGTCCCGAAGAATCGGGGCCGGTCGACGGCGTCGACTGCTGCTCGGGCACGATGATCTGGATCTTGTTGATGTCGTATTCCTTCTCGCCCGCCTTGTAGACCATCACCATCTGCGGGAACGCGATGACCATGCCGACCATGATCACCTGGATGATGACGAACGGCACGGCACCCCAGTAGATCTGGCCGGTCGTCACGCCCTTCGTCACCTTGCGCGAAATCCGGTCGAGATAATCCTTCGCCGGCGCGACACTGCGCAGGTAGAAGAGGGCGAAGCCGAACGGCGGGTGCATGAACGACGTCTGCATGTTGACGCCGAGCAGCACGCCGAACCAGATGAGGTCGATGCCGAGCTTGTCGGCGACCGGCCCCACGAGCGGAATGATGATGAACGACAGCTCGAAGAAGTCGAGGAAGAACGCGAGCACGAAGATCAGGATGTTGACGACGATCAGGAAGCCGAGCACGCCGCCCGGCAGGCTCGTCAGCAGGTGCTCGACCCAGACATGCCCGTTGACGCCGTAGAACGTCAGGCTGAACACGCGCGCGCCGACGAGGATGAACACGACGAACGTCGACAGCTTCGCCGTGGTGTCCATCGCCTGCTTCAGGAGCTTCCACGTAAGCCTTCGCCGTGCGAACGCCATGATCAGCGCACCGGTCGCGCCCATCGCGCCGCCTTCGGTCGGCGTCGCGACGCCGAGGAAAATCGTGCCGAGCACGAGGAAGATCAGCGCGAGCGGCGGAATCAGCACGAACACGACGCGCTCGGCGATCTTCGACAGCAGCCCGAATTTGAAGACGCGGTTCAGGACCGCGGCGAAGAAGGCGACGGCGGTGCCGACGCTCGTCGCGATCACCAAGACCTCGTCGAGCGGCGATCCCTGCATCCGCAGCTTTGCGTACGCCACCGCCGAAATCGCCGCGACGATCACGAGCACGAGCAGCGACCGGGTTCCGCCCGAGCCATCCGGCTCGCGCATCGTCCGCGCTTCGGGCGGCAGCGCGGGCGCCCATTCCGGCTTGACGATCGTCGTTCCGAGTACGTACAGCGCGTAGAAGCCGGCGAGGATGATGCCCGGGATGAACGCACCCGCGTACATGTCGCCGACGGACCGGCCGAGCTGGTCGGCCATGATGATCAGCACGAGCGACGGCGGGATGATCTGCGCGAGCGTGCCCGACGCGGCGATGACGCCGGATGCCAGCCTGCGATCATAGCCATAGCGCAACATGATCGGCAGCGAGATCAGTCCCATCGAGATGACGCTCGCGGCGACGACGCCGGTCGTCGCCGCCAGCAGCGCGCCGACGAAGACGACGGCGAAGGCGAGCCCGCCGCGCAGCGGTCCGAAGAGTTGACCGATCGTGTCGAGCAGGTCCTCGGCCATGCCCGACCGTTCGAGGATCAGTCCCATGAACGTGAAGAACGGCACGGCGAGCAGCGTGTCGTTCGACATCACGCCGAACACGCGTTCCGGCAGCGCCTGCAGGAGCGACGTGTCGAGCAGGCCGAGCTTGATGCCGATCAGGCCGAACAGGATGCCGACGGCCCCCAATGAGAAGGCGACCGGGAAGCCGATCAGCAGCGTAACGATGAGGGCGCCGAACATCAGCGGCGCCATGTTCGCAATGAGCCAGGCAGTCATGGATTCTTCCCGTCGAGCGCCGGCGAGTCCATGCCACGCTGCCGCGCGATTTCCTCGGCCAGTTCCTCCTCGGCGGACTTGCCCCCGTGCTTCTGCAGTGGATCCGGAATGCGCCCGCGCAGGAATGCGATCCGCTTGATGAGCTCCGAGACGCTTTGCATGATCAGCAGCGCAAACCCGATCGGCATCATCAGACGCGCAGGCCAGATCAGGAGGCCGCCAGCGTTGCTCGACACTTCGTGGCGAGCAAGCGAGTCGACGAACAGCGGCCAGGACAGCCACATGATGACGAACGACATCGGCCACAGGAACAGCACGATGCCGACGACGTCGATCCAGTTCTGCGCGCGCGCGGACAGGCGACCGGAGATGATGTCGATGCGCACGTGCTCGTTGCGCAGCAGCGTGTAGCCGGCACCGAACAGGAAGATCACCGAGAACAGGTACCACTGGATCTCGAGGTACGCGTTCGAGCTGTAGTTGAACAGCTTGCGGACAATCGCGTTGGCGGCGCTGATCAGCACGACGATCAGCACGAGCCAGTAGACGAAGCGGCCGACGCGCTCGGTGATGGCGTCGATCGCCCGTGACAGCGCGAGCATGGCGTTCACGTTTCCTCCTGGCGGCGCCAAACGTCGCACCGAGCGTTGTTACGTTGCCGGATAACGCCCAGCGCGCCGGCGCGAGGGTGGGCCGGGGCTCGGGACGGCGAATTATAGGCGATCGCGCCGATAAAAGCGGCGCCTTGGGGCCGGCCGCCCGGGCGCGCGGTGCTAAAATCGTCGCTTTACCGGCGCACGATCCATGTTCAGCCGCTCCACGACGCTGGCCCAGTCGGACCCCGAGCTTTGGCATGCCATCACCGCCGAGAACCGGCGGCAGGAAGAGCATATCGAGCTGATCGCCTCGGAGAACTACGCGAGCCCCGCTGTCATGTCCGCGCAGGGCTCGCAGCTCACCAACAAGTACGCCGAGGGTTACCCGGGCAAGCGCTATTACGGCGGCTGCGAGTATGTCGACATCGCCGAGCAGCTCGCGATCGACCGCGTCAAGCGGCTGTTCCACGCCGAGGCGGCGAACGTCCAGCCGCATTCGGGCGCGCAGGCGAACCAGGCGGTCTTTTTCGCCGCGCTGAAGCCTGGCGACACGATTCTCGGCATGAGCCTTCCGCACGGCGGCCACCTGACGCACGGGTCGCCGGTGAACATGTCGGGCAAGTGGTTCAACGTCGTCGCCTACGGCCTCGACCCGCAGACCGAGCTCATCGACTACGCCGAGGCCGAGCGGCTCGCGCGCGAACACAAGCCCAAACTGATCATCGCCGGCGCATCCGCCTATTCGCGCGTCATCGAGTGGAAGCGCTTTCGCGCTATAGCCGACGACATCGGCGCGCTCCTGATGGTCGACATGGCGCATTACGCGGGCCTGATCGCCGCCGGCGTCTATCCCAGCCCGGTCGCCATCGCCGATTACACGACGAGCACGACGCACAAGACACTGCGCGGGCCGCGCGGCGGATTCATCCTGATGAAGGAAGTGCACGCGAAGGCGATCAACTCGGCCGTGTTCCCGGGCCTGCAGGGCGGGCCGCTGATGCACGTGATCGCTGCGAAGGCCGCAGCTTTCGGCGAGGCGCTGACACGCGACTTCAAGATCTACCAGGAGCGCGTGCTCGAGAACGCGCGCGTGCTCGCCAAGGTGATGCAGGAACGCGGCCTGCGCGTCGTGTCGGGCGGCACCGACTCGCACATGTTCCTGGTCGACCTTCGCGCGAAGCAGGTGACGGGCAAGGATGCGGAAACGGTGCTTTCCAACGCTCACGTCACCGTCAACAAGAACGCGATCCCGAACGATCCCGAAAAGCCGTTCGTCACGTCGGGCATACGAATCGGCAGTCCTGCCGTCACGACGCGCGGGTTCGGCGAGATCGAATGCGAGCAACTCGGGCACCTGATCGCCGACGTGCTCGATGCGCCGGCCGACGAGGCGGTGATCACGCGCACGCGTAACAGCGTTGCCGCGCTGACGCGCAAATTTCCCGTTTATCGGGCATGAAATGCCCTTTTTGCGGTAGCGCGGATACGCAGGTCATCGATTCTCGCGTATCCGAAGCCGGCGATTCCATTCGCCGCCGCCGCAAATGCACGGCCTGCCAGAAGCGCTTCACGACGTACGAGACCGTCGAGCTGCGACTGCCGCAGGTCGTCAAGACCAATGGCGATCGTGCCGAATTCGACACGGCTCGTTTGCGCGTCGGCTTCGCGCGCGCCCTGCACAAGCGACCCGTGCCCACCGAGTTCGTCGACGCGGCGATCGACCGCATCGTCCATCGCGTGCTGTCGCTCGGCGAGCGCGAGATTCCGTCGCGACAGTTGGGCGAGATGGTGATGGAAGAGCTCTACAAGCTCGACAAGGTCGCGTACATCCGGTTCGCATCGGTCTACCGGTCGTTCCAGGACGTGTCCGATTTCCGCGACGCACTGAAGGAAGTCGAAGCCGTTCCCGCGCAGCGCAAGGGCGCGCGGCGTCCGGCGTGACCGCTCGGCCGTGAGCGCCGAAGGGCCGTCCCGAGGCGCGAGCTGCGCCCCCGACGGGGGCCGCGCAGCGGCGGGCGCCGCAAGCGTGAGGGGCCCGACCGCGAGCGACGACCGCAGCTTCATGGCGCGCGCGCTGGCGCTCGCCGAGCGGGGGCTCTACACGACGACCCCCAATCCTCGCGTCGGGTGCGTCGTTGTCAAAGACGGGTCGATCGTCGGCGAAGGGTGGCATGCGCGCTCGGGTGAGGCGCACGCCGAGCAGGCGGCGCTGGACGATGCGCGCAGCAAGGGGCAGGACGTGCGCGGCGCAACGCTGTACGTGACGCTCGAGCCGTGCAATCGCCACGGCCGTACGCCGCCGTGCGTCGATGCCGTCATCGGTGCCGGCATCGGTCGCGTCGTTGCGGCGATGCTCGACCCGAACCCGGCGCAGGCGAATGGTGCAGCGCGACTTCGCGACGCCGGCGTCGTCGTCGACGTGGGACTGATGGAAAGCGAGGCGACCGAGCTCAACGTGGGTTTCGTGTCGCGAATGACGCGCGGCGTGCCGTGGGTGCGCAGCAAGATCGCGGCGTCGCTCGATGGCCGCACGGCGCTCATGAACGGCGACAGCCGCTGGATCACCGGGCCGGACGCGCGCGCCGACGGGCACGCGTGGCGCGCCCGCGCGTGCGCGATCGTCACCGGTGTTGGAACCGTGCTGCGCGACGATCCGGCGCTCACCGTGCGCGAAGTCGCGACGCCGCGTCAACCGCTGCGCGTCGTCGTCGATCGCGATGCCGATACGCCCGTCGACGCGCGCGTGTTCGCGGATGGCAACGCGCTGGTCGTCACCGCAGGTTCCCGAAACGACCGGTGGCCCGCGGGCGTCGAGACGCTGGCGCTGCCGAACGCCGAGGGCCGCGTGGATCTCGTCGCATTGCTGCGCGAGCTCGCACGACGCGGTGTCAACGAAGTGCATGTCGAAGCGGGTGCGAAGCTCAACGGTGCGCTGATAACCGGGGGACTCGTCGACGAGCTCGTCGTCTATCTTGCGCCGGCCGTGATCGGCGATCCTGCGCGAGGCATGTTCGAATGCGCGGCACCACTCGACTCCCTGGCGGCGCGCGTGAACCTCGACTGGATGTCGGTGGACCGTTTCGGAGCCGACCTGCGGATCGTCGCGCGCGTTCGCAGGTCCGCGGCCGCGATCGAGGCCGCCTGATGTTCACCGGAATCGTCGTCGCCGTCGGACGCGTCGTTTCGCACGAGCCCGCCGGTGCCGGCGCGCGGATACGCGTGGACGCGTCGGGCATGGATTGCGCCGACATCGCGATCGGCGACAGCATCGCCGTCGCCGGTTGCTGCCTGACCGTCGTCGAGAACCGGTCCGGCGTGCTCGGCTTCGACGTCTCCGGGGAAACGCTGCGCTGCACCAGCGGTTTCGACGTCGGTCGCGCCGTCAACCTCGAGAAGGCGCTGCGTTTCGGCGATCGTCTTGGTGGCCATCTGGTGAGCGGGCACGTCGATGGTGTCGGTACCGTCGCGATCTTCGCGCCGGTCGATGCGGCGCCGAGCGGAAACTGGCTGCTGGCGATCGACGCCCCCGCATCGGTTGCGCGATACATCGCTGCAAAAGGATCGGTGGCGATCGATGGCGTGAGCCTGACGTCCAATACCGTCGACGGCGTGCGCTTCACCGTGAACCTGATCCCGCATACGCTCACCGTGACGACGCTATCGCAACTTGCCGTCGGCGCGACCGTCAATCTGGAAGTCGACGTGATCGCGCGGTACGTGGAGCGGCTGCGTCAGCCGCTTGCCGGGCGCTGAGCGGTGGTTGACGCTTCGACGATCGGTGCCGGCGTTCCGCCGAGGTCGTGCGAGAGGCGCTTCGCGATGTCGCGCACCAGCGGCCCGTAACTGCGCAGCACGCGGTAAGTGAGTCGCTCGGCCGGACCCGAAATGCCGATCGCGGCGTTCGCAGCACCGGCACTGTTGACGACAGGCGCGGCGACGCCGCACACGCCGGCCATCCGCTCGCCGCGATTGATCGCGAACCCGTTCTTGCGAATCTGTGCGAGGTCGTCGACGAGTTCGCGCCGCGTGGCGATCGACATCGGCGTGAACTTCTCGATCGAAGCGGCGATCGAATCGATGAACTCGCTCGACTGAAACGCCAGCATCGCCTTGCCGGTGGCCGAGCAGTAGAGCAGCAGCGATCCGCCGATCGGCGTCTGGATCCGCATCGGCAGCGTCGTTTCGACCTGCTCGATGCAGATGCCCTGATCGCCGTGCAGCACGGTGAGCCGCGCCGTTTCCTGCGTCTTGTCGCGCAATTCGCGCAGGTAGGGCAGCGCCGTCGCCTTGATGTCGAGCCGCGCGGTGGCTCTCGATCCCAGGTGCCACATCTTCAGCGACAGCTCGAAGGCGGTGCCGCCGGCCACGCGGTTCACGTAGCTCGCCTCGCGCAGCGTGTCGAGCAGCCGATACATGTTGCTCTTGGAGAAGCCAAGCTCGCGCGCGAGCTCGGAAACGCCACGCGGCTGCTCGCTTCGCGCGAGCGCTTCGAGCACCTGCAGCGCCTTGACGACGGTCTTTTCCACACGCTCATCTTACTCAGGTCGTTGGCTGGCCGGCGGGCAATTCCAAATTATGGAACGGCGTGTTAGCATTTGGAACAGTGCGCGCAGCGGTCGGCGTCGACGACCGCTGTGGCGTGACGGGGATTCTTCGCATGCGTTGGGTTCGCTTCAACCGAACGGCGGAACCGCCGTCGCTGGCTCGGCTCGGTATCGTGCTGAACGGCGCGGCAGTCGGCGATCTGCGCGCCGGATATGCGTCGATGCTGCACGAGCAGGGCGATCAGCACGCACGCGACATCGCCGCGTTGCGCATCCCGCGCGCGATCGCGGCGCTGCTCGCGTCGGGCGCGGGTGGCATGCGCGTCGTGACCGACGTCGCAAGCTGGCTCGCGGAGCGCCTCGCGGCGGAGCCCGCTGCGCGGGGCCTGGACGGCGAGCCGCTGTTCACGCCGCTCGCCGAATGCCGGCTGCACGCGCCGCTGCGGCTTACCAATCTGATCGTCACCCACGGCAACTACGCGCCGTCGGGCGTCCCGTCCTTTTCGATGAAACCGTCGGGTGCCGTGGTCGGACCCGCGCGGGACATCACGTGTCCGGGTCACGTCGACGCGGTGCGCTGCGGCACCGGCATTGCCGTCGTCATCGGCGCGACTTGCAAAGGCGTTACCGAGGAGCGTGCGGCCGACGTGATCGCCGGATACATGGTGATGACCGCGGTGGCGGTCGATCACCGCGAGCCGGGCAGCGAATCGGTGTTCGAGGCGGGCATGTACGAATCCTTCGCACCGAGCGGCCCTTGGCTGGTGACGAAGGACGAAGTGGCAGGTCTTGCCGACCTGCGCATCGAGATGCGCGTCAACGGCGCCGTGCGCCAGCAATTGCTTGCCGGCGAAATGAGGTGGTCGGCCAACCGGCTGGTGTCGGTGCTGTCGCGGATGACGCTGCAAGCCGGCGACGTCATCTTCACCGGCGGTGTGGATCCCTGGGCGGCGAGCGCCGTCGTGCGTGTGGGTGACGTCGTCGAGGGCTCCGTCGATGGTCTCGGCGCCATTCGCAATCGCGTGGTGCATTAGGGCGCGTTCACGTTGGCAGCCATACTGTGAAGAGACGCCGATGGAGCCCGCACATCGTTGCGCGGGCAACGACGACAGGACACGCAAAATGATTACAAGCCCACGACGCGTACTTGGAATTCTGGGACTGCTGCTTGCGCTCGTGCCGTGTGCGCCCCGTGCGCTCGCGCAGACGGCACCGGCCGACAATGCGGCGGTGTGGCAGGCGCTGAATCGCATGCCGGCGGCGGAACGCCGGGCGGTGCTCGAACGGGAGGCGCGTCGCGAAGGCACGCTGGTCTTGTACGGCGCAACGGGGCTCGACCGTGCGCAGTTCTGGATCGGTGAGTTCAACAAGCGCTACCCGGACATCAAGGTCGAGTTCGTCCGGCTGCAGGCGACCGAGCTCTACCAGAAGGTGGCCGCCGAGCGGCGCACCGGCCAGTTACGGGCGGACCTCGTCATCACGACGATCACGTATCTCGACCTGTTGAAGGAGGCCGGTGCGTTCGCGCCGTACGAAACCAGTCACTGGGCCGACTTCGATCCGCGCTTTCGGATGGGCAGCTACGCGAACGGCTGGACTGCCGTCGTCTACGAGATTTTTCCGCACGCGATCGCGTGGCGCACGGATCGAGTTCGCGAGGCCGATGCGCCGCGGACCGTTGCGCAGCTGACCGATGCGAAGTGGCGTGGGCGCCTCGGAACGACGAGTCACCTCGAGGACTTCCTGAATGGCGTGCTCACGAAGGTTGGCGAGGACAAGGGCATGGGGCTGATCAAGTCGCTCGCGGCGCAACACAGTCGCCTTTACCAGAGCCACGCCGCGTTGTCCGATGCGCTTGCTGCAGGTGAAGTCGACGTCGCGTGGGGGCTGATCGCGGCGCGGCCCATCGAGCTGATGAGCAAAGGCGCGCCGGTCGCCTATGCGCTGAGCGAACCGCAGTTTGCCGAAGGCAATACGCTGTCCATCGGCCACGATACGACGCGTCCTCATGCGGCCGCGCTGTTCATGGACGTCATGTTGTCACCGGACGTGCTGGAGGCATCCGACCGCTGGCAGCCGGGCCGGATATTCGGCAACACGAAGGGCAAGTTCTCGATTCCGCGGGAGCGCACGACCGACCTGTACATCTTTCCGGTGTTGTCTCAGGCGCGCTACAAGTCGCTCAATCGCCTCGCCGAAGAGCTGTTCGTCCGCTGACGAAAGGTCCGATGAGCCAACGCGTCGAAATCAGGCCGCTGTCGCGCGCGATTGGGGCCGAGATTGGTGGGGTCGATGCCGCTGCGGCAGTCGATGACGCGGCGTTCGCCGGGATCCATGCGGCATGGCTTGCGCATCATGTGCTGCTGTTACGCGATCAACACCTGACCGACGCCGCGCTGGTGCAATTCACGTCCCGGTTCGGCGAGCTCGAAACGGCGCCGCTCTTCCAGGGCCGGCGCTTCGTGGAAGAGCACCCCGAAGTGATGATCATTTCCAACGTGACCATCGACGGGCGCGAGATCGGCAGTCTCGGCAATTACGAAGCGTTCTGGCACACCGATCTCAACTTCGTCGACGAGCCGCCCGGCGCGAGCTGCCTGTACGCACACGAGGTCCCGGCCGAGGGGGGCAACACCGGCTTCGCCAACATGGAAGCGGCGTTCGCAACGCTGCCGGCTGAGCTCGCCGCCAACGTCGCCGGCCGTCGCATTCAGCACGACGCGCGTTTCAACAGCGCCGGATACCTGCGCGAAGTGCGCGTGCCGGACACGTTGCACCCGATCGTGCGCACGCATCCCGACACCGGCCGCAAATCGCTCTATCTCGGACGCCGGGCGAACGCGTCGATCGAAGGGCTTGCCGCGGACGAGTCCGACGCATTGCTCGATGCGCTATGGGCTCACGCGACCTCCGACCCGTTCACCTGGCACCATCACTGGCGTGCCGGCGATTTGCTAATCTGGGACAATCGCTGCACGCTGCACCGGCGCGATTCCTTTGAGAGCTCGGCGCGGCGGATCATGCACCGCACGCAGACGCGCGGTACCCGGCCCTTCTGAGCGACAGGAATCGACATGAATCTTTCCTCCTGGGTTCGAACGTTCACTGCCGTCGTCGCGTTTGCGCTGACCGGTGGTGCCGCGATCGGCCAGACCGCGCCGACGGACACGGCGGCCGCGATGTCCTTTCTCGCGACGCTGCCGGCCGACCAGCGCCTCGCGGTGATGGAGCGGGAGGCGAAACGCGAGGGCGGCTTCACGATCTACGGCGCGCTCGGCATCGATCGCGCGCAGATCCTGAACAAGATATTCAACGATCGCTACCCGGACGTGAAAGTGAATTTCGTCCGGCTGACCGAGGCCGAGCTAGCGGACAAGGTGCTGCTCGAAAGCCGCACGGGCCGCGTCAATTCGGATCTCGCGCTGTCGACGGTCGCGTGGATGGGCTTGCTTGCACCGGCGCTCGCACCGTACGAAACGACGACGTGGGCAGATTTCGATCCCCGCTTTCGGTTGGGAAGTGTCAAGGACGGCTGGACGGCAATCGTGTACGAATCGCTGCCCACCACGATCGCATGGCGGACGGACCGGGTGAAGCGCGACGACGCGCCCAAGACGCTGCAGCAGGTTGCCGATCCGAAATGGGCGGGGCACATCGGAACGACCAGCCATCTCGAGAACATGATGAACGGCCTGATCGGCGCGCTGGGCGAGCCGCAGGCGATGAGCCTGCTGCAGAAGCTCTCCGCGAACCGTCCGCGGCTGTACAGCTCGACGGCTGCGCTGTCGCAGGGTATCGCCGCGGGCGAAATCGACGTCGCGTTCGATTTCAGCGCGCACCGGCCGACGCTGCTGAAGAAGCAGGGCGCGCCGATCGACTTCGTGCTCGGCGAGCCGTTGTTCGCAACCGGCATCACGTTCTCGGTCGTCAAGGGCGCGAAGAATCCGTACGGTGCCGCGCTTTACATGGACTATCTGACGCAGGCGCGTCAACAGGAGCTGCTCGACAAGGCTGAAGGCGGGCGGCTGTTCGGCAACACCAAAGGCACGTACGACCTCAAACTCGCGGACTACCCGAAGCTGCGCGCCTATCTGCCGATTTCGCCCGAGCGCTTCAAGGAATTGAACCGCATCGCCGAAGACCTCTTCATCCGCAAATGACATGAATCTCGCGACGTATTACCAGGACGGTCCGCGCGTCGGCGTTGCCGACGGCGGAATGATGTGGGACCTGCGCCGCGTGATGGCGCTGTTCCTGTTCGAAGTCGAGCGCAACGTTCGAGCACCAACCATCGCCGCGGCGCTGGTGCCGGACGACATGGCGCTGTTCGTGCGGATCAACCACGGCGGTCTCGCGCAGTTTCGCGACGCGCTCGCGTGGGCTGCCGAGAACCGCGAATCGTTACGCGGCAGCGTGGGCACGTCGCAACCGCTCGCGACGCCGCTCGACGACGTGCGCCTGTTGCCGCCGATCGTGCAGCCCAGCAAGGTGATCTGTGTGGGCAACTCGTATGCGGATTATCTCGTCGATCAGAAGCTGCCGAAGGACGAGTGGCCCAAGGACGTCAAGATCTCGTTCCTCAAATCGCCGACGGCGCTTATCGGCCACCGCGAGCCGATCCGTTTTCCGCCGGACTCGACCGAATGGGATTACGAGAACGAGCTCACGATCGTCGTGGGTCGCACGTGCCAGGATGTGTCGCAGCGTGATGCCGACCGCTACATCTTCGGTTACACGATTCTGAACGATGCGTGCGTCCGCGACGTTCCGAAGTGGTCGGGTCGCTACGACAGCCCGCGCGGCAAGGCGTGCGACACGTTCGCGCCGTGCGGACCGTGGATCGTCCCGACGGAAGACCTCGGCGCCGATCCCAATGACCTGTCGCTGAGGACGTGGGTCGACGACGAGTTGCGGCAGGATGTCCGGACGTCGGGCCTGATGTGGCCCGTGCAGCGCATCCTGGCGTTCGTGTCGCGCTACATCACGCTCGCACCCGGCGACGTCATCTCGACGGGCAGTGGCGGTGGCAACGCGCTGACGGGTCCGGGCGACTGGATGCGACCCGGGCAGACCGTCCGCTGCGAGGCACAGGGGATCGGAACGCTGGCCAACCCCGTTGCATCGCGTCAATGGCGATCGGAGATTCCGCCGCTGCCTCCCGTCTGATCTCGATGGTGCAACGGACACGGTTGGCCGCTGCGCGCAAATTCGAGCCGGCGAGTCGCCGGATGTCGTGATGGCCCTATCCGAGCTTGCATGGCCGGGCGCGTCACGCCGCGTATGGCACGCGCCTTCCGCCGATACGTGGCTGCTCGGTGCGCTGGTGCTTGTGGTTGGCTGGCTGATCGTGCCGCCGCTCGCGATCCTGGTGTATGGCAGCGTCACCGACACGCCGCCCGCCGTGGCGCCGCACTTCACGCTCGACACGCTGCACTACGCGTATGCGCGGCCGAGAATCTGGTCCGCGTTGTGGCGTTCGGCGGTGTACGCGGCGTCGACGGCCAGTCTGGTGCTCGTTATCGGCGGATTTCTTGCCTGGCTGATCGAGCGGACGGATTCGCGGCTTCGTTCGTTCGTCGACCTGTTCACGCTGGCGCCGATCCTGATGCCTTCGGTGCTGCTGATCAGCGGCTGGATCCTGCTGCTCGGTCCGAAGAGCGGCATGCTCAACCTGATCGCCCGCGACTGGTTCGGTCACGCGGCACCGGTGCTCGACATCTACTCGTTCTGGGGCATGGTCTGGGTGGGAACGCTGCAGGAACTGCCGCTTGCGTTCCTGTGGCTGTGGCCTGCGTTCCGCGCGATGAATCCCGATCTCGAGGAAGCGGCGCACGTCGCCGGCGCCGGCTTCTTCACGACGCTGCGCCGGATCACGTTGCCCATCCTGCGGCCGACGATCGTCGGCGCGTGGATCATCTTCTTCATCTACTCGCTCGGCGCGCTGTCGGTGCCGCTTCTGATCGGTCTGCCGGCGAAGATTTTCCTGTACTCGACCGAAATCTATCTCGCGTATCGGCGTGTACCTTCCGATCTGAACATCGCCAGCGCGTACAGCCTGCTGTTCCTGCTGGTCACGCTGTTCAGCATCTGGGCCTATCGGCGCGCGACGGGCGACGCGTCGCGGTTCGTCACCGTCACGGGCAAGGCCTATCGCCCGCGGCTTATTCGCCTCGGACGCTGGCAGCTCGCGAGCACTGCGCTTGGCGTCGTGCTGCTGCTGCTGATCGCGGGCTTGCCGATGTTCGTGCTGATATGGAATGCGTTCCTGCCTTATCCGCAGGCGCCCTCGATTGCCAGCATCCAGTTGCTGACGGGCAAGAATTTCGCGGCCGCGCTCGACTACGAGCCGGCCAAGCGCGCCGTCGCGAACAGCCTGCTGCTCGGGTTGTTCGCGGGGCTCATCGCGACCGCGCTGGGCGCGCTGATCGCATGGCTCAGCCTGCGGATGAAGCGCGCGCGTGGCTGGATTGCGCTGCTCGACCAGCTCGCGACGGCGCCCCTCGCAATCCCGGGGATGATCTTCGGTGTCGGTCTTGCGTGGCTCTACCTCGTGCTCCCGGTGCCCGTGTACGGCACGCGCTGGATTCTGCTGTTCGCGTACGTGGCAATCCATCTGCCGTTCGCCGTCCGGATATGCATGTCGGGGCTGTCGCAACTGCATCCAGAGCTCGAAGAGGCCGGTGCCGTCGCCGGCGCCGGATGGCTGACGCGAATCACGCGGATCGTGCTTCGCCTGGCGGCGCCGAGCCTCGTTGCGTCGGTGCTCTATGTCGCGTTGCGCGCGTTTCGCGAATATGCGGCATCGATCTTCCTGACGGCGCCGGGCACCGAGGTGTTCGCGGTGCTAGTGCTCGACATGTGGGAAGGCGGCAACTCCAACATCCTGTCGGCGTACGTCACGATGGTGATGGCGGTGATATCCGTCGTCGCCATCGCATTCGGCAGGATCGGAAGGCGGCTCGGAGTGCACGCGTGATCAGCGTTCGTCATCTGACCAAGCGCTTCGAAGCGGGCAGTGAGCGCGTCCACGCGCTCGACGATGTCGGGTTCGACGTCGAGAGTCATCAGTTCTTCACGCTGCTGGGCCCGAGCGGCTGCGGCAAGAGCACGATCCTGCGCTGCGTTGCGGGGCTCGAAACGCCGGATGCCGGCGAGATCGATATCGGTGGCCGGACCGTTTTCTCCTCCGTGCGGCGCATCAACAGCCCCCCGAACCGGCGCCGGATCGGCATGGTGTTCCAGAGTTACGCGATCTGGCCGCACATGACGGTCGCGCAGAACGTCTCGTTCCCGCTCGAAGTGCAGCGCAGGCCGGACGTGCGGGCGCGGACGATGGCCGCGCTCGACGTGGTCGGTCTCGCGGCGCTCGCCGATCGCTACGCGTCGCGATTGAGTGGAGGCCAGCAGCAGCGCGTGGCGTTTGCGCGCGCCGTGGTCGGCGAGCCGGAAGTGCTGTTGCTCGACGAGCCGCTGTCCAACCTCGACGCCGCGCTGCGCGAGCAGATGTGCGCTGAGTTGCGGAAGCTGCACGAACGGCTGCAGCTCACGACGCTGTACGTCACGCACGACCAGGGTGAGGCGCTGTCGATGTCGGATCGAATCGCCGTGATGCGCGAGGGCAGGTTCGTCGAGGTCGCCACGCCCGAGTTGCTGTGGAATGCGCCGCGCACTGTCTTCGCCGCGCAGTTTCTCGGCGGCGCGAATATCCTGACCGGCGACGCGACGCCGGTCCCCGGCGGATCGGTTGTCTCGACCGTCATCGGCGCCTTGCGCTCGACGCGCACGGCGAGCGGACCGGTATCGGTGTTTATCCGACCGGAGAACGTATCGCTCGCGGCCGTGGGCGAGGGCGCGAACCGTTTCGAGTGCACGGTCGTCGCCCAGCGCTTCCAGGGCGACAAGCGCGACCTCGAGCTTCAACCGAAGAGCGGCGGCCAGGTGCTGCGCTGCAAGGCCCAAACGGGCGTGCTGCCGAAGGATCGCACCGTTGCGATCTATATCCTGCCGGCCGACGTGGAAGTGTTGAGCCAGGACGCGAGCGAGGCCGCTGTGGCGCCGCCACCCGCTCGACCATGAACGGCGCGGATTCCGCGATGCGACGCCTCGACCCTTCCGAACTCGCCGCGTGGCAGTCGATCCCGTCGGCTGTGCTCAGCGACGAACGGGAGCATCGGGGCGTGCTCGCGGGCGTGCGGCCGCTGTTCGCCGGCCGTCCCTTCGCGGCACAGGCACTGACGATCGAAGTCGGTGCCGTTACCGACGGTGCTCCCCGCGACGCGCTTGCGCTCGCATGGCCCGGCGCGTGCATCGTCATCGACGCGCGCGCGACACCAGACGCGGCGGTGTGGGGCGGAAACCTCATCCGGATTGCGCACGCGCGTGGTGTCGCGGCCGTGGTCGTCGACGGCTGCGTGCGCGACGTCGTCGACCTGCGCGATAGCGGAATCGCCGTGTGCAGCCAGGGAGTGACGCCGCGCGGGCCGACGTGGGGCGGGCGTATCGGCGGCGTGATCCACTGCGGCGGCGTGGAGATCAAGCCGGGCGACCTGATCGTCGGCGACGACGACGGTGTGATGGCCGTGCCGCTCGACGACGTGAACGAAGACCTGCTGGCGCGCTGCCGAAGGCGAGTGATGCGCGAAGCGCAAGGAGCGAGCGAATGACGGATACGGATGCCAGTGCCGCGTGGTGCAGCGATGCGCTGGCCGAACTGCTGCGCAACCTCGACATCGGGTTCATTGCACTGAGCCCGGGGTCGAGCTTCCGGGGATTGCACGAGAGTCTTGTCAACCTGCTCGGCAATCGCGATCCCGAGATGCTGCTGTGCCTTCACGAGGAGCATGCAGTCGCGATCGCCCATGGCTGGGCCAAGGTCACCGGCAAGCCGATGGGCGTGCTCGTTCATGCGAATGTCGGCCTGATGCACGCGACGATGGCGATCTACAACGCGTTCTGCGATCGCGTGCCGATGCTGGTGATGGGCGGCGTCGCCCCGATGGATGCGGGCCGGCGCATATCGCCCGCGCACTGGTATCACAGCGTGCTCGACCAGGGCGCGCTCGTACGCGACTACGTCAAGTGGGACGACCAGCCGTTCTCGCTGCGGGGCACGCTCGAAGCGCTGCTGCGCGCCAACCAGTTGACGCGCACGGTGCCGATGGCGCCGTGCTACGTCTCGATCGACCAGCGAATGCAGGAAGACCCGCTGCCGGACCAGCTGGTCGCGCGCGACGTCGCCCGCTACGCGCCTGCAGTGCCCTTTCGACCCGACGGCGACGCCGTGCGTCGCGCTGCGCAAATGCTCGTCGGCGCGGCGAACCCGGTGATCCTCGCGGGGCGCGTTTCGCGCGACGAGACCGCATGGACCGCGCGCGTCTCGCTCGCCGAAGCGCTCGGCGCCGACGTGATCACCGACATGAAGGTCGCCGCGGCGTTTCCGACCGATCATCCGCTGCATCCAGGCGATCCGATGCTCGTGTTCGCCGACGAGAAAAGCCTGGCGGCGATTCGCGGCGCCGACGTCATCGTGAGCCTCGACTGGGTCGACATGGTCAACCTGTTCGCGCGCGTGTGGCCCGACGGGTCCGTGCCATCGAAGGTCATCCAGATCTCGGCGGACCGCCTCGTGCACAAGGGCTGGACGCGCGATCACATGGGCTTGCCGGCCGTCGATCTCGACATCCTCGCCGAGCCCTGCGCGACCGTGCCGTTGCTGCTCGACGAGATCCATAAGCTCGGCGACCACGATCTGGCCGAGCGGGCCGCGGCACGGATTGCAAAGCGGCGCGACGAGACGCGGTCGCGCCAACCGAAGCGCGCGGTGCACGCGGGCGCCGACGACATCGCGCTATGGGACATGGGCGTGTGCCTCGATGCCGCCCGGGGAAAGCGCGCGATGACGCTCATTCGCGCGCCGCTCGGTTGGCACGCCGGCGCGCTGGCGTTTCGCCATCCGCTGGACTACCTGGGTTACGACGGATCGGGCGGGATCGGTTCCGGTCCAGGCCACGCCGTCGGAGCGGCGCTGGCACTGAAGGGTACCGGACGCGTGCCGGTGGCGCTGGTGGGCGACGGCGATTTCCTCATGGGCGTCACGGCGCTCTGGACGGCGGTCCATCATCGGATACCGGCGCTCGTGATGATTGCGAACAACACGTCCTATTTCGTCGACGAGGAGCACCAGCGGACAGTGTCGCGGCAGCGGGGTCGCAAGCTCGAAAACGCGTGGATCGGCCAGCGCCTCGAAGACCCTCCGATCGATCTTCCGGCGATGGCGCGCGCGCAAGGGTGCTCGGTCGAGCGCGTCGAGCGGCGCTCCGACCTGACGGCCGCTATCGAGCGTGGAATTGCCGCCTTCGATGCAGGCGCGTGTCACGTGATCGACGTGAAGATCCTGCCCGATTACACGGGTCTTCTCGGATGATGGAGAGCACCATGCAATCGCATTCGCCGTCCAATCGCAGTGGGCCCATCGACCTGCGCCCGATCGCGCCGCAGATCGGTGTCGAGCTCGTCGGTGCGGATCTCGCGCGGCCGGTCGACGCCGACACGTTTGCCGCACTGCGCGCCGCGTGGGTCCAGCACACGATCCTGCTGGTGCGAGGACAGGAACATCTTCGGCCCGAGGATCTCATCGCGTTCGCCCGCCGTTTTGGTGACCTCGACGAGCACGATCAGCCGCAATACTGTCTCGCCGGCTATCCCGAGATCGCGCTGGTGTCGAACGTCAAGGAAGGCGACCGCTATGTCGGCGCGCCGAAGGCGGGCCGCCAGTGGCACAGCGATGCGCAGTATCTGCGTCGACCGCCGTCGGCGTCGCTGCTCTGGGCGAAGGAGATTCCGCCCACTGACGGCAACACATGCTTCGCCAACATGGTTGCCGCGTATCGCGAGCTCGATCCGGCGCTCCGGCAGCGGATCGCGCCGCTCGCGATCAACTTCAGCCGCGTCCGCGCGTATTCCCTCTACCATCCCGAGCGGCCGCCGCTGTCGGATGACGAAAAGGCCCACCTCCCCGACGTCCGGCACCCGGTCGTCCGCACGCATCCTGAAACCGGCGAGCGCGCACTCTACGTCGGAGGCGAGCAGCACGGCGGCACCGTCGTGGGCATTCCGGAACCCGAAGGCAACGCGTTAATGCGCGAGCTCCGCGATTTCGCCACGCAGCCCAGGTTCTCGTACGAGCACCGCTGGCGCGTCGGCGATCTCATCGTCTGGGACAACCGCAGCACGATGCACTGCGCGCTGCCGTTCGACGAAGAGCATTACCGGCGGATGATGTACCGCCTTCAGGTTGCCGGCAACGAACCGCATTGAGGTGAGCATGAAGATCAAGAAAGCGAGTCCCGGTCTCGATCAGCGCAACCGTCTCGGGTCCATTCTCGGCGAGGGCTTCGTCGTGGAGGATTTCGATGCTGCGCGCCCGCTCGCCGAGCAGGTTGGTGATGCGGACGTGCTGCTGGTGCGCGACCTTCCGATCACGCGCGAAGTGATCGATGCGGCGTCAAAGGTCCGCCTGATCCAGCGGCCGGGCGACCACCTGCCGCGGGTCATCGACCTCGCACATGCACGAAGCAAGGGCATTCCCGTGTCGCGTTTTCCGTCGAAGGTTCAGGGCTCGCCGGCGCGCGATGTCGCCGAGCACGCGTTCTACCTCTTGCTTGCGCTGGCCAAGCAGCAATGGCTCGCGCGGGCGAGTGTGAAGGCGCGCAAGGCCGGATTGCCGAAGACGATGTCCGTGCACGGCAAGACGCTCGGGCTCGTCGGACTGGGAAACACGGGCGAAGCGCTCGCGCGGCTGGCAGTACCGTTCGGCCTGCGGGTCGTGGCCGTGAAGCGATCGGCCGACGATGCGCTCGCACGCGAACTGGGGCTGACGTGGCTCGGCACGATGGATCGCTTGCCCGAACTTCTCGCGGAGTCGGATTTCGTCTCGCTGCACCTGCCGCAGACACCCGAGACGGTCGACTTCATCGGTCGCGATGAATTGTCGCGGATGAAGAGTGGCGCGTTCCTGATCAACATCTCGCGCGCGCCGATGGTGAACCGCGCGGCGCTGGCAGAGGCGCTGCAATCGGGGCATCTGGGCGGCGCGGGTCTCGATGTCTGGTGGCAGGAACCCGCCGATCCGGCTGACCCGCTGCTTGCGTTGCGCAATGTCGTGCTGACGCCGCACATCGCCGCTGATACGACGGAATCGGAAACGAGGCTCGCCGAACTGACGGCGGAGAACGTGCGGCGCATCGCGCGTGGCGAAGCGCCGCGCTACGTCGTCGGCGTCGACGTCGACGAAGGGAAGTGACACGATGACCATCTCCGGCGGCGGGCGAACCGGCGGCGAAGTGCTCGCGGACGCGCTGCTGCTCCACGGCGTGGACATGGCATTCGCGGTTTGCGGCGAAAGCTTCCTGCCATTGCTCGATGCGCTGCTCGATCGCCCGCAACTGCGCCTGATCAGCTGCCGGCACGAAGCGGGCGCCGCCGTGATGGCCGAAGCGAGCGCCAAGTTGACCGGCCGGCCCGGCGTGTGCCTGGTGTCGCGGGGCCCGGGCGCATGCCACGCGACAATTGGCCTGCACACGGCCTTCCAGGATGCGACGCCGCTCTTGCTGCTGGTCGGCCAGGTGCCGCGGTCGTATCTCGAGCGGGAAGCGCAGCAGGAAATCGAATATCGCACGATGTTCGGCCCGCTCGCGAAATGGGTGGCGGAGATCAACCAGGTCGAACGCATTCCGGAACTCGTGCATCGCGCGTTTCGCGTTGCTGCATCGGGTCGTCCTGGACCCGTCGTGCTGGTGCTGCCGGAAGACATGCTCGAGGATCGAACGGCTGCCGC
Source organism: uncultured Pseudomonadota bacterium (assembly GCA_963709335.1). Classification (GTDB taxonomy): domain Bacteria; phylum Pseudomonadota; class Gammaproteobacteria; order Burkholderiales; family Casimicrobiaceae; genus VBCG01. The sequence goes on along the minus strand of CAVPWB010000013.1, from coordinate 165,117 downwards.
CGATTGCCCGCCCGCGCCGCTCGCGCGCGCTCATCCAGGCCGCGAAGAGCTCGCCGCGGTGCGTAATCTTCTTGACAACGCCGAGCGGCCGATCGTGATCGTCGGCGGGGCGCCGTGGTCCGACGCGGCGTGCGATGCAATCGTCCGCTTCGCCGCGGCGAACGACCTCCCCGTGTGCTGCAGCTACCGGCGCCTCGACCTCTTCCCGTCGCGGCATGACTCGTTTGTGGGGGAGCTCGCCGTTTCGTCGAACCCGGCGCTCCTGCGACGGCTGCGCGAAGCCGACGTCGTCGTCGCCATCGGAACGCGGCTTGTCGGAACCGACGACACAGGATTACACGCTGATGAGCGTGCCGGTGCCACGGCAGAAGCTCGTTCACGTGTATTCGTCGGCCGAGGAGATCGGCAGCGTCTACCGGCCCACGGTTGCGATCCAGTCGGGACTGATCGAATTCGCGGAGGCCATTGCCGGGATGACGATCGATGGTTCCAGGCGATGGTCGGAATGGCGGCGAGAGCTTCGCTCGCTCTATATCGACGACGCCACGCCACCGGTCAGGAGCACGGCATTCGATCCGGGACAGGCGATGGCGTGGCTGCAGGAACGCTTGCCCCTCGATGCGATCGTCACGTTCGACGCTGGCGCATTCACTGGCTGGCCGCAGCGATTCCTGTCGTTCGGACGGCCGGGTCGCGCACTTGCACCGATCAGTGGTGCGATGAACTACGGATTGCACGCGGGCATCGCGGCAAGCCTCTGCGCACCCGAGCGCGTCGTGGTCGTATGCGTAGGCGACGGCGGCTTCACGATGAGCGAGGCCGAGCTCGCGACGGCACGCCGCTACGGTGGCCGTTTCGTCGTCCTGCTGTTCAACAACGGCCAGTTCGGCAGTGTTCGCGTCCATCAGGAGCGTCGCTATCCTGGAAGAACGATTGGAATGGACCTGACGAATCCCGATTTCGTGAAGCTTGCGCAAAGCTACGGCGCCCACGCCGAGAGCGTGCACCGAACCGAAGACTTCGGCGCGGCGTGGGCGCGCGCAACGGCGAGCGGCACTGTGGCCGTAATCGAGCTGCGGCTCGATCCGGAGCAACTGAATTCGCGCGTAAGCGTGTCCGAGCTGCGCGCCGCGCGCCGCGCGAGCCCTGGCGCACACTGACGATGCACATGCGCCCGCTGAAGCGTACGCAACCCTGGGGGGTGGGTGCGAATATAATCGTAGGTGGAACGCGACCCGAACGAGGGGTCGCATGAACCTGCAATGCGCTGCGAAACGGCAGCCCATTGCAACCAGCTTGGTGCAGCGGGCGAGGCAATTGACGCGGCCCGCAATGGAGGAGTGACGATGGACCTGACAACGCTCGAACGCCTGCCGATGTGGATCGGGGGCAGCGCCTACGCGCCTACGACGACGCGCTACGGCGAAGTGACCAACCCGGCCACCGGCGAGGTCATCCGGCACGTGCCGTTCGCCAACGGTGCCGACGTCGATGCCGCTGTCGCCTCGGCCGCGAACGCGTTTGGTGCATGGTCGACGACGCCCGCACTGCGGCGTGCGCGCGTGCTGATGAAGTTTCGCGACCTGCTGGACCGGCACCGCAAGGACCTGGCGAAGATCGTCACGCAGGAACACGGCAAGACACTGACCGATGCCGAAGGGTCGGTGACGCGCGGCATGGAAGTGGTCGAGTTCGCAACGGGCATTCCGCATCTCTTGAAGGGCGAGCATAGCGACAGCGTCGGCACCGACGTCGACAGCTGGTCGATGCGCACGCCCGTTGGCGTGTGCGTCGGCATTACGCCGTTCAACTTCCCGGCGATGGTGCCGATGTGGATGTTTCCGATTGCGATCGCGTGCGGTAACACGTTCGTGCTGAAGCCGTCGGAGCGCGATCCGACGCTGTCGCTGCGCCTCGCCGAGTTGCTGCAGGAAGCGGGACTTCCGGACGGCGTATTCAACGTCGTCCACGGCGACAAGGAGGCAGTCGACGCCCTGCTCGGTCATCCGCTGGTGCGAGCCATCTCGTTCGTGGGCTCGACGCCGATCGCCAAGTACATCTACGAGACGGGTGCGCGCAATGGCAAGCGGGTGCAGGCGCTGGGCGGTGCGAAGAACCACGCGATCGTCATGCCGGATGCCGACCTCGATTTCGCGACAGAAGCGATCATCGGCGCCGGCTACGGATCGGCCGGCGAGCGCTGCATGGCCATCTCCGCGGTCGTTGCGGTCGGCGACGTCGCCGACGCGCTCGTGGATCGCCTCGCCGTGCGCGCGCGCAAAGTCACCACAGGCCCGGGTGATGCGACCGACATCGAGATGGGGCCGGTCATCACCTGTGCCGCGCGGGACCGGATCACCGGGCTCATCGATCGTGGCGTCACCGAGGGTGCAGACCTGGTCGTCGACGGTCGCCGGCCGAAGATCGCGGGGCACGAAGGCGGGTTTTTCGTCGGCCCAACGCTGTTCGACCGCGTCAAGCCCGACATGGCGGTGTATCGCGAGGAGATTTTCGGTCCTGTGCTTACCGTCGTGCGTTCCGAATCCCTCGCCGATGCGATCGCGATGATCAACGCGAATCCGTATGCAAACGGCGCCGCGCTCTTCACGAGGTCCGGACATGCAGCGCGACGCTTTCAGCAGGACGTCGAAGTCGGGATGGCGGGCATCAACGTACCGATCCCCGTGCCGATGGCCTTCTACTCGTTCGGCGGCTGGCGCAACTCGCTGTTCGGCGACTTGAACGTCCATGGCGCGGATGGCGTGCGGTTCTACACGCGGATGAAGACCGTAACGGCGCGCTGGCCCGACGATGGCAGCGCGGCCCCCGGGTTCCACATGCCGCTGATGGGTTGACGGCCGCACGATCCGGCGGCAGCGCTCGTTGCGCGCGGCTGTCATGCAGCCGTCATTCATCGAGGGCCCGCCACGACAGCCGGCGGTGCGTTGGTGTTTCGCCGAGGATCACCTGCACGAACGCGGCTGTGCCCGCCGGCCCGTCGACGCGAACGGTGACGCGGTAAATGGGTGTTCGCGGAGGTTCGCCCGCGCCCGGCGTTCCGCGTGCGGCAGCGACGCTCGGCGGCGTCAGCGTGCAATTGTCGGCGGATGCGGCGCCTGGCCGCAGGCACAGGCGCTCGATCAGATAACGAAGTTGGTGACGATCGCCGGCGTCGATGACCGCGGCGTCGGTCGGATAGCTCGCGATTACCTGCAATGCACGGGGCACGCTGCGGCCATCCTCGCCTGGCTGCTTCGACGCAAAATAGCTGTGTTGCAGGTCATCGTTTAGACGGTTGGCGATCGCGCCCGTTTCGAACAGCGCCGCGACCGCACGCTCGATCGCATCCGACGCCAACAGGGTCGCGTGCGTTCGCGCGTCGACATTGCCGCTGATCGTCGCGTCGGTGGCGACCGCGCGGTCGAGCGCGATGCCCGCCATTGCGAGCGCAATGATCGCCATCATCGCGACGAACAGGACCACGCCACGCTGCGCGCGAGGGCTGGTAGGGCGCTGCCGCCTGTGCGGGGTCACGAAGCCCGGTTCCACAGCGCGTTGCGGAGAGGCACGACCGTTTCCATGATTCGATAGCGATAGGCGCCGCCAACCGTTGCCGGGATCGTTCCCTCGAGCCGACCGGGACAGGCGCTCTTGTTCGCAAGTTCGCAATCGAACAGCACCCAGTGGAAATCGCGTATTCGCGTGGGGTCGATCCGTTCCGTGCGGGCGATGACGCCGATGCGAAGCGCCTTGATCCGGTCGAGCGTCGCCCGGGGTGTTACCAGGACGTTCGCCGGGCTCCACGCACCTGTGGCACTGACCCACGTATCGAGCGCGCCGTCGCCATCGCTGTCGATGCCGTACTGGAACTTGACGTTTACGAGGTTCGACACGAGGGGGTTCGGTGCATCGCCGTTGCCGATGTCGGTGCTGCGAAGCGTGCCGGACACGACGTCATACCGCGAAGTCGACGCGCGACCTGCTGGTCCGAGGCTCAGCAGCACCGATGTGGCGGGCAGGTCGACGTCGACAGGCGCATGCGTAACGTCGATGACACCCGGACCGGCAGCAGCGATATCGGTCACGTCGGTGGTCACGCATCGACCGTCGCGGCTGGTTGCGATGACGCGATCGCCCACCGAGAAACCGTCGACGGCCTCGACCTGGAAGTCACTGCCTGCCGAAGCCGCGGAAACGAATCGAGCAGGCACGGCCGTTGCGGCGTACGACTGCCTGACGACGAGCGCGTCAGGCCGGTCGGCGCGGCCGCTGTCGGTGATCAGCAGCGCCAGTGGACGCAGCGCAGTTGCCACATCCGCGGTGGTCGGGCAGCCATCGAAGGCTTCCGCCGCCTGGGCGAGACCCGCACCTGCGTTGGCGACCTGGATGGCCAGCGTTCGCAGCGCGAAAGCGGCGGCGCCGTGGGCGTCGGCAGCGCCGGAGACGCTGCGCTGGATCGTCTGGACGACGATGAACGACTGCGCGACGACAATGATCGTCAGCGCCGCGACAACGAGCGCGACGATGACGTCGACAAGCGTCACGCCGCGTTCGCCGCGATGGGCTGCGAGGCGATGGCACCGCGTTGCGCCGACGCCGGATCGCAGGTGCACTGACTCTGTCATGGCCCCACCACCGTGCTCATCGACGTGTGATGAGGCGTTGTCGCGGTGGGCGATTGCCATGTCACGCTCACGGTGACACGACGCGTTCCCGCCGATGGCCCGTCCGTGACCGAGACAGTGGGGAGGTTGGCCAGGAAAGTCACGCCGGGCAGGCGCTGCGCTGCGGCGTGGATGGCGGCAAAACCCGCCGAGCCCGGCGCGTCGTAGCGCGTGGTGAGCGTTGCCGGATTCTCGACGGCCATGCGCGCAACGGCGGACGCTGCGATCTCCGCAGCCTCCGCCCGCAGCAGCGAATCGCCGCTCGCGCGTACGAGGCCCGCGATCAGCGTGAACACACCGGTGGTGGCGATCGAGACCACCAGGATTGCCAGTAGCGCCTCGATGAGGAAGGCGCCGTGCGCGCGAACGGCGCGCGGCCTCCGCGAATTCGTACGCAGCGCGCGAAGGTCAGACACAGGAACCGTCCTGGCGGATGGTCCAGCAGCCGGCCGTGCGGGACCAACCCGGCGGGACGGAAACCGTGGACTTCGTGCCCAATTGGTCGATCGCATAGACGAACGACGTCATGCCCTTGGCGGCGATTCCGGTTGCGGTGACCGTGAACGTCGTCGCGGTGGCCTCGCACTGGACAGCAAACGAGTCGGTAACGCTCGATGCCGGCAGCACGCCGCAACGACCGGATGCGTCGACATACGCTCGCTCGTCGAGAAAATAGTCTTCGAGCCGCAAGCGTGCGTCGGACAGGCGGCTTACCGCATCGAGGATCCGGCTGCGCTTGACGTACGCCGAGTAGGAGGGCAGCGCGATCGTCGCCAGCGTTGCGACGATCGCGACGACGATCATCATCTCGAGCAGCGTGAACCCGCGTGAGCACCGGTGGATCATGGGCAATCCTCGGTTGTCTGCTCGACGCGTGCGCGTCCGCTGTTGGCCAGAATCACCTTCCGCAGCTTGTACCCGGTACGGCACGTGGCGAACGTGCCCATCTGCAGCGCGCCGTCGATTCGACGGGCATAGCCGAGGCTGGTGTAGGACACGTAGTCGGCGACCGGCCGATTGCCCCTGATCGTGATGCCGCGTCGCGCCGCCGGCTCGCGCGCGATGACCGTTGCCGGGGCGTCGCTGCCTGCTACGGGTGCTGCCACGATCGTCCAGCCGCCTTCCCATGCTGCCGGCAACCCCGGGCATTCGCCACCGGCGGCGGGACAAACGTCCACCCGGACGCCGCGCTTGACGGCCTCGCTGCGCGCGCGATCGAGCGCGTGCAGCAACGCGTCGGCGCGGTCGCGCAGGTCGCGCTCCGCCATCCAGCGACCCCACTGCGGGAGCCCCATCGAAAGCACGATCCCTGCAATTGCCAGCGCGACCAGCAGTTCGAGCAGCGTGATGCCGCGGATGCGATTTGACATGCGGACCTGCGGGTTCGGGGACATTGCGTGCAGTTTAGGAAGCGTCGTTCGAGCGCCGGAATCGACCGGATGGCCTAGGTCGTCGGGCGGATGGACGAGCGGGTCTTTTCCCTCTCGCTTGACAGCAGATGTTTGAGGTCTAAACTATTTCGCCAAAGGGGGCCGCCGTCCGTCGTAGCGGGCGGCGAGGGTACGATCATGCGGATCTTGTGCGTCGGTGGCGGACCGGCCGGCCTCTATCTGGCGCTGCTGATGAAGCGCGCGGACGTACGCCATCATGTCCGCGTCGTCGAGCGCAACCGCGCGTACGACACGTTCGGCTGGGGTGTCGTCTTTTCCGATCAGACGCTCGGCAATCTCGCCGAAGCCGATCCCGACACGGCGGCTGCGATCGCCGGCGCCTTCAATCGCTGGGACGACATCGACGTCCATTTCAAGGGACGCACGATCACGTCCGGTGGCCATGGCTTCTGCGGCATCGGGCGCAAGCGGCTGCTCAACATCCTGCAGCATCGCTGCGAGGCGCTGGGTGTCGAGCTCGTGTTCGAAACGATCGTTGACGATGAGCGCGAGGCAGCAGCCGCGTTCGATGCCGATATCGTCGTTGCGGCGGACGGCATCAACAGCCGGGTGCGCGAGCGCTATGCCGCGTCGTACGCGCCGGATATCGACCTGCGGAACTGCCGTTTCGTGTGGCTCGGCACCAAAAAGCGCTTCCCGGCGTTCACATTCGCGTTCGAACAGACGCAGCACGGCTGGTTTCAGGCGCATGCGTACCAATACGACGCCGATACGTCGACGTTCATCGTCGAGACGCCGCAGCACGTGTGGGAGGCCGCCGGGCTCGACCGGATGTCGCAAGACGAGAGCATCGCGTTCTGCGAGCGACTTTTCGCGCGCTATCTCGACGGCGAGCATCTCATCTCGAACGCAAAGCATCTGCGCGGCTCTGCGATCTGGATCCGCTTTCCGCGCGTCATCTGCCGTTCGTGGACCCACTGGGAACGGGTACGCGATCGCGACGTCCCGGTCGTGCTGATCGGCGATGCGGCGCATACGGCGCACTTCTCGGTAGGCTCGGGGACGAAGCTGGCCCTCGAGGACGGCATCGCGCTGGCGCACGCGCTTCAGTCGGAACCCGACATGCGCACGGCGCTGGCCACCTACGAGGCGGAGCGCAGCGTCGAAGTGCTGAAGCTGCAGAATGCCGCGCGCAACTCCACCGAGTGGTTCGAGCACGTCGACCGCTACACGTCGTTCGACGCGCTGCAGTTCGCGTACAGCCTGCTGACGCGCAGCCAGCGCATTTCGCACGAGAACCTGAGGCTGCGCGACGCCGGATTCGTCCGCAGCGCGGAAAGCTGGTACGCGCAGCGGGGCGTGGCTGCTGCCGGGCGGCCTCCGCCGCCGATGCTGACGCCGTTCAGGCTACGCGGCGTCACGCTGGCGAACCGGATCGTCGTTTCGCCGATGGCGCAGTACTCGTGCGTCGACGGCGTGCCGGACGACTACTACCTCGTTCACCTGGGCAGTCGCGCGCACGGCGGCGCGGGCCTCGTGTTCACCGAGATGACGTGCGTGGCCGCGGATGCGCGCATAAGCCCCGGTTGTGCCGGCCTGTACGACGATGTCCAACGCGATGCGTGGCGGCGCATCGTCGATTACGTGCATGCGCGCACACCCGCAAAGATAGCGTTGCAACTCGGCCACGCCGGACCCAAGGGCTCGACGCAGCTCGGCTGGGAGGACGCGGACGAGCCGCTCGTCGAAGGCAACTGGCCGCTGATCGCGCCGTCGGCAATCGCGTATGGGCCCGGAAACCAGGTGCCGCGGGCGATGACGGCGGAGGACATGACGCGCGTTCGTGACGAGTTCGTCGCAGCGACGGCGCGGGCGATCGATTGTGCCTTCGACTGGCTCGAGCTCCACTGTGCGCACGGCTATCTGCTCTCGGCATTCCTCTGCCCGCTGACGAACCAGCGTGGCGACGAATACGGGGGCACGTTGGAGAATCGCTGCCGCTATCCGCTCGAGGTCTTTCGCGCGATGCGTGCGTGCTGGCCGGCGGAGCGGCCGCTGTCGGTGCGCATTTCCGCGCACGACTGGGCACCCGGTGGCAACACGCCGGACGACGCGATCGCGATCGCGCGGCTGTTCAAGGATGCAGGCGCCGACTTGATCGATGTCAGCTCGGGCCAGACGACGCGCGAGGCGCGGCCGATCTACGGACGCATGTACCAGACCCCGTTCTCCGACCGGATTCGCAACGAAGTCGGCATCGCGACGATGGCGGTGGGCGCGATCTTCGAGCCGGATCACGTGAACAGCATCCTGATGGCCGGTCGCGCCGATCTGTGTGCGCTCGGCCGTCCGCACCTCGCGGATCCGTACTGGACGCTGCACGCGGCGGCGCAGCTTGGCTATCCGGATGTCGACTGGCCCGTCCAGTATCGGCAAGGCAAGACGCAGCTCGAACGCAATCTGGCGCGTGCCGCGGCGATGGCCGACGAGCGGCCGGAGGCTAACGGATGAGCGCGGCGGGCGAGGCGGTACGCCGAGCCGAGGCCCGAAGGGCGCGGCGCCGCGCGATTGCGTCGAGGCCGACGGCGCAAGGTGCGCAACGCTCGGACCGTTCGGAGGCCGAGGGATGAGCGCGGCGGGCGAGACATCGGGCGACAGCCTGCGCGGGTGTCGGGCACTAATAACAGGTGGCGGCAGCGGCATCGGTCTCGCGATCGCGCGGCGTTTCGATGCGATGGGCGTGGAGCTCATCCTCGTCGGCCGCGACGGGGCCCGCCTCGGGAAGGCCGTTGCCGGGCTCGAGCATTCCGATCGGCATAGCGCCTGCGTGTGCGACGTCGGAGACGACTCGGCCGTGAACCGGATGTTCGACGACCTCGCCGGTCGGCAACGGTCGCCGCAGATCGTCGTCAACAACGCCGGCAGCGCGACCAGCGCGCGGGTGAGCGAGACGTCGACCGAAGCGTGGGACGAGACGTTACGCGTCAACCTCTCCGGCGTGTTCCATTGCACGCGTGCGGCGCTAAGGTCGCTTGTCGCATTGCCGTTTGCGCGGATCGTCAACGTTGCGAGCACGGCGGGCCTGATCGGCTATCCGAATGTCGCCGCGTACTGTGCGGCCAAGCACGGCGTCATCGGCTTCACGCGCGCGCTCGCGCTCGAAGTCGCGCGAACCGGCCTCACCGTCAATGCCGTATGTCCCGGCTACACGGAAACGTCGATCGTCGACGAGGCTATCGGAAGCATCGTCGAGGCCACGGGTCGTTCACCCGCCGACGCTCGCGAGATGCTGCTGCGACGCAACCCCCAACGGCGCCTCGTTTCACCGGACGACGTAGCCGCCACGGTGGAGTGGCTGTGCTTGCCCGAATCCCGGTCGATCAACGGACAGGCGATCTCCGTGTCCGGCGGCGAGGTGATGACAGGATGAATACGATCTTCGAATCCCAGGCGTTCGGCGCTCAGGCAACGGCGCTCGACGACGATCACGCGTCGCTGCGACTGTGGCTGCGCCTGCTGACATGCACGGCCACCATCGAGCGCCATGTGCGAGAGCGGCTGCGAGTACGCTTCGACACGACGCTGCCACGCTTCGACATGATGGCGCAGCTCAATCGGGAGCCGCGCGGGCTCAAGATGAGCGAGCTGTCGCGCCGCCTGATGGTCACCGGCGGCAACGTGACGGGTCTCACCGATCAGCTCGTCGCAGAAGGACTGGTCGTCCGGCGCGGGATTCCCGGCGATCGACGGGCTTACAACGTGCGTCTTACGCCGAAAGGCAAGCGGCAGTTCGACGCGATGGCCGTCGAGCACGAACGGTGGGTGATCGAGCTTCTGAACGAGATTCCCGCAGAGGAACGCGCCGTGTTGTTCGAGTCGCTCGGACATCTGAAATCCGCGATCGCCGCACGGCTTGCGACAACGACCGGGTCCCACGCATGAGCCCGGCGATGGACCGCGCCCATCTCGAGTGGCCGTTCTTCGATGCACAGCATCGAGCATTGGCAGCGGACGCGGATCGCTGGGCGATCGGCGCACTGCAGCGGCTGAAGACGGAAGCCGAGATTCGTGGCTCGAACGGCCTCGCACCCCAGAACGACTACGTCGAGGCCAACGTCGATGCGATCTGCCGGCGCCACGTTGCGTCGCTCGGTGCGGCGGGGCTGTTGCGCCACTGCGTTCCAGCGCGCTTCGGCGGTGCGTCCGCGCACGTCGACTCGCGCGCGCTGTGCGTACTGCGCGAATCGCTCGCCTGGCACGACGGTCTCGCCGATTTCGCATTCGCGATGCAAGGCCTCGGTGCCGGACCGATCGCGCTCGCCGTCGAGGGCAAGGAGCACCCGGCCTCGCACTGGCTAGGCGAAGTAGCGCACGGCAGGGCCATCGCGGCATTCGCGTTGTCCGAGCCCGACGCGGGCTCCGATGTTTCGGCGATCAAGTCACGCGCAACGCGCGACGGCGACCAGTTCGTCATCGACGGCTGCAAGACGTGGATCTCCAATGGCGGCATCGCCGATTTCTACTGCGTGTTCGTGCGCACAAGCGACGAGCCCGGTGCGCGCGGCATCTCCGCATTCGTCGTGCCGGCCGACACTGCCGGCCTCACGGTTGCGCAGCGGATCGAAGTGATCGCGCCGCATCCGCTCGCGCGACTCGAGTTCGATGGCTGCCGGTTGCCGGCGAGCGCGATGCTCGGCAATCCCGGCGATGGATTCAAGCTCGCGATGCGCACGCTCGACATCTTTCGCGCGTCGGTCGGCGCCGCGGCCGTCGGCTTCGCGCGCCGTGCGCTCGACGAATCGACCGAGCACGCACGCACGCGCAGGATGCTCGGCGGAACGCTCGGCGAGCGCGACGTGGCCCGCTCGATGCTCGGCCAGATGGCCGCGGACATCGACGCCGCGGCGCTGCTCGTCTATCGGGCCGCATGGACGCGCGACGTCAAGCATCGGCGCACGACGAAGGAAGCGGCGATGGCCAAGCTTGTCGCGACCGAGCTCGCGCAACGCGTGATCGACGATGCCGTCCAGTTGCACGGCGCGCGGGGTGTCGCGCGTGGCGAGTGCGTCGAGCGGCTGTATCGCGAGATCCGGGCGCTACGCATCTACGAGGGCGCGACCGAAGTGCAGCGCCTCGTCATCGGCCGCGAGCTGCTGCGTCCGCCGCCACCGGGGACGGCACCATGAATGCGTCGGGGCACGTCGACACGTTCGCACGCGACAACCTGCCGCCGCGCGACGCATGGCCTGAATTCCTGTTCGACCTGCCGGAGCTGCAATATCCGGCGCGGGTGAATTGCGGTGCCGCGTTGCTCGACGGCGCCGTCGCGCGCGGCTGGGGAGCGCGTACGGCCATCATCGCCGAGGACGGCTCGCGGCTGAGCTACGCGGCGCTGTTGGCGGACGTCAATCGGATCGCGAACGTGCTCGTCGACGATATGCGGGTCGTCCCCGGCAACCGCGTGCTGCTCCGCGGCTCCAATTCGCCGGCGATGGCGGCCGCATGGTTTGCGGTTGTCAAGGCTGGAGGCGTCGCCGTCGCGACGATGGCGCTGCTCCGCGCGCGAGAGCTCACCGAGATCATTGCGAAGGCGCAGGTGACGCACGCACTGTGCGACGCGCGGCTTGCCGGTGAGCTCGACGCCGCGCGTACCGCATGCCCGACGTTGCGCGAAGTCGCGCACTTCGCCTCGGACACGGCCGATGGACTGGAGGCGCGGGCTCGGCAGAAGGCCGACGGCTTTACGAACGTCGACACCGCCGCGGACGACGTCGCGCTGATCGCGTTCACGTCGGGCACCACGGGCAAGCCGAAGGGGACGATGCATTTTCATCGCGACGTATTGGCAGCGTGCGATTGCTGGCCGCGGACCACGCTCCGTGCGACCGAGGACGACCTCTTCACCGGCAGCCCCCCGCTCGCGTTCACGTTTGGCCTCGGTGGGCTGCTGTTGTTTCCGATGCGCATCGGTGCTGCGACACTGCTGGTCGAGCGGCCGGCGCCCGAGCACCTGCTGCTCGCGATCGCGCGGCATCGCGCGACCGTGCTGTTCACGGCGCCGACATCCTATCGTGCGATGGCGCCCCGCGTGCACGAGCACGACATCCGCTCGCTGCGCAAATGCGTGTCTGCCGGCGAAGCGCTTCCCGCGGCCACGCGCAAGCTGTGGAAGGACGCCACGGGTATCGAGATCATCGACGGCATCGGCTCGACGGAACTGTTGCACATCTTCATCTCCCATGATGAAGCGCATGCCCGCGCCGGCGCGACCGGGACGCCGGTCCCCGGCTACCGTGCGTGCATCATGGACAGCGCCGGAAATCCGCTGGCGCCGGGCAACGTCGGCTACCTTGCCGTCAAGGGACCGACCGGGTGTCGTTACCTCGCCGACTCGCGCCAGTCCACCTACGTCAAGGATGGCTGGAATTACACGGGCGACGCCTACCTCGTCGATGACGATGGCTACTTCGTTTACCAGGCGCGAACCGATGACATGATCGTCAGCGCCGGATACAACATCGCCGGACCGGAAGTCGAGAGCGCGCTGTTGCTGCATCCCGCCGTCTCCGAATGCGGCGTCGTCGGTGTCGACGACGCGGAACGCGGACAGATCGTCAAGGCGTTCGTCGTGCTGAAGGAAGGGCACGCGCCGGATGCGCTGATGACGGCGGCGCTGCAGGATTTCGTCAAGCAGACGATCGCGCCGTACAAGTATCCGCGTGCCATCGAGTACCTGTCGGCGCTGCCGCGATCGGAAGTCGGCAAGCTGCAGCGGTACAAGCTGCGGAATGCGACGCCGAACGCAGGCGTGCGCTGATCGCGGACCCAACTTCCACTGCGCATGGATCGAACCGCTGTTCAACGACGCCGATGAAGACCTTGCAACCGCCGGGATGGGCACCTCCGAAAGGCTATGCGAACGGCGTGGCGGCACGCGGCACCGTGGTGTTCGTCGGCGGCCAGATCGGCTGGAACGCGCTTCAGCAATTCGAATCCGACGACTTCGTCGCTCAGGCGCGCTACGCGCTGCAAAATATCGTCGCCGTGCTCGCCGAGGCCGGCGCCCGTCCCGAGCACGTCGTGCGCATGACGTGGTACGTCGTCGACAGGCGCGAATATCTGGCTCATGCGCGGGCCCTCGGAAGCGTGTACCGCGATGTCATGGGCCGCCACTATCCGGCGATGACGGCCGTCGAGGTCTCAGCACTGATCGAAGAGCGGGCCAGAGTGGAAATCGAGGCGACCGCCGTCATTCCGGACGACGCGCCAAGCGTAAAGTAATCGGACATTTTCGACCGTCTGCGCGACGTCCGCGCCGGTCGTCTTGTAAAAACTGCAACCGCGTCCGCGGCTGTTGCGCGTGCCGATCGTGCATGCCAACATCGGTGCAAGAGCAGCCTATTTTCCGGAGACGTCATGAGCATCATCCGCGGCCTTCTGCTGGCCACTGTCGCAGTCCTGTCCGTCGGCCGCGCGAACGCGCAGGTCGACGCAGCCGGGACCAAAATCCTCATACCCGTTGTCTCATCGTCCGTTTCGTTCGTCAGCCAGATCGTCGTCAAGGACCAGTCGGGAACGTCGCCGTCACGCTCGGTGACGATGCAGTTCTACGAGGCGCAAACATCGTCGACTCCGGGCCTGAAGGCGTGTACACCGATCACGCTCACGCCGTTCCAGACGAAGACGGTGTCGCTTGCCGGACAGTGCTCGCTGGCGGCGGGTAACCACCATGGCTTCGTCATTCTCACCGACGCCAGCGGAACCAAGGACAAGCTCTTCTACGCGTTCACTCGCGTCGAGAATCCGGCGACGAACGGATTCACCGTTGAAGGCTATCCGATTGGCCACATCGGCGGTGGCGACCCCGATTCGGAGGTGGTAGGCGTCAAGAGCAAGGCGGCAACGGCAACCACCCCGCAGATCCAGACCAACTGCTTCGTGGCCACACTCGATAATCCGGTCTCGTATTCGATTTCGGTCGATGTGCCCAATGCGCTGGCCGTATCCGACACGCTCGCGGCGTTCCAGATGAGGCGGTACTCCGACATCGGCGCCGGCGCAGGCGATTTCGAAAACGCAACGGTGACGTTCACCAAGGATGACCCGGCTCAATGGCCGAACACGCTGATCGCGTTCTGCACGGTCCAGGACAACACGTCGTTCAACGCCGATTTCAGGATCGCCAAGACGTGGGAAGCTGCGGATCCGACACGCTTTCGCCTTAACTGCTTCGCGGCGAGCTTCGGCGCGGGCGACACATGCACGGACACGCTGCAACCGTCGGCTCCAATCGTTCCCGACGCGGCAACGAAGGTCCGCTTGCTGACGCGCGTGTACGCGCCGGATACGGTGAATTGCTCGATCGTCGGGGGCCGGGCCAGCGACCTGAAGATCAGGCTGGTACGCGATTTCCCTCCGGGCACGGTTGCGGCGGGTGGAACGACCGGTAGCTTCACGTACACGACCGGGCCACGCTCGGGCATCGGCAACGGGTTCCACCAGACCTACTTTCTCGAAGTGGATTTCAAGGACGGCGCCAACACCGCGCCCGCGGCATTCGGCATCCAATGCAAATCCGGCAACGGGATGATGGAGCCTTATTTCCTCGGCACTCTGCCGGACGACTTCTGACCGGGCGGCGCTGCGCGCGCTGCCTGACTTCCCACAGCGGTGACGCGTGACCGTAACCCGCGGTGGGCGCAGGGGCTATCATCGGTGTTTTTCGACGCCGAATCCCCATGAACGCACCGGACCGAGCCGCCTCGACGAAAGCCGCCTTCAAATGGGACGATCCGCTGTTGCTCGACCAGCAGTTGAGCGACGAGGAGCGGATGGTGCGCGACACCGCCCACGCGTATGCGCAGGAAAAACTGCTGCCGCGCATCCGCGACGCGTTCCGTAACGAGAACACCGATCCGGCGATCTTCCGCGAGATGGGCGCGCTCGGCTTGCTGGGGCTGACGCTGCCCATCCAGTACGGCGGTGCCGCGCTCAACTACGTCTGTTACGGGCTCGTGGCGCGCGAAGTGGAGCGCGTCGACTCGGGCTACCGGTCGATGATGAGCGTGCAGAGCTCGCTCGTCATGTTTCCCATTTACGAATACGGCAGCGAGGCGCAGCGCACGCGCTTCCTCCCGACACTCGCGAGCGGCGAGAAGATCGGCTGCTTCGGCTTGACGGAGCCCAACCACGGTTCCGACCCGGGTTCGATGGAAACGCGCGCCGTCGCTGTCGCAGGAGGCTATCGATTGACGGGCGCCAAAACGTGGATCTCGAACTCGCCGATCGCCGACGTCTTCGTTGTCTGGGCCAAGCTCGACGGCGTGGTCCGCGGCTTCATCCTGGAGAAAGGCATGAAGGGCCTGTCGGCGCCGAAGATCGAAGGCAAGTTTTCGCTGCGCGCATCGATCACCGGCGAGATCGTCATGGACGACGTGCCCGTGCCCGCTGACAACCTGCTGCCGAACGTGAAGGGCCTGAAGGGGCCGATGGGTTGCCTCAACAGCGCGCGCTACGGCATCGCGTGGGGCGCCCTGGGCGCCGCCGAGTTCTGCTGGCAGGCCGCACGCCAATACGTGCTCGACCGCCACCAGTTCGGCAAGCCGCTCGCCGCGAACCAGCTGATCCAGAAGAAGCTCGCCGACATGCAGACGGAGATTGCGCTCGGCCTGCAGGGCTGCCTGCGCCTCGGGCGGATGAAGGACGAGCATCAGGCGGCGCCCGAGATCACGTCGATCATGAAGCGCAACAGCTGCGGCAAGGCGCTGGAGATCGCGCGCGTTGCGCGCGACATGCACGGCGGCAACGGCATCGTCGACGAGTTCCACGTGATCCGCCACGTGCTGAATCTCGAGACCGTCAACACGTACGAGGGCACGCACGACATTCACGCGCTGATCCTCGGCCGCGCGCAAACCGGCATCTCCGCGTTCTAGATGACGACCCCCACGCCCGCTGCGCTCGCTGCCCCCGGAGGCGGAGCAGGCCTCCCTTGGGGCGGCCCGGCGGAAGGCTGATTCGCGTCGCCGTGAAGCTCTACGACTACTTCCGGTCGTCCGCCGCGTACCGCGTGCGCATCGCGCTCAACTTGAAGGGGATCACGCCCGACGAGCGGACGTTTGTCCACCTGCGAATGGGCGGCCAGCGCGCCCAGGACTATCTCGCGCTCAATCCGCAGGGACTCGTTCCGGCGCTGGCGCTCGACGACGGTCAGGTGCTGACTCAATCGCTCGCGATCGTCGAATATCTCGACGAGACGCATCCGTCGCCGCCATTCCTGCCGGCTGACGCGGTCGAGCGTGCGCGCGTTCGCGCGATCGCGCTGCAGATCGCGTGCGAGATCCACCCGCTCAACAACCTGCGCGTGCTGAACTACCTGATCGGCACGCTGGGCCTCGCGAAGGAGCAGAAGGACGGCTGGTATCGCTACTGGGTCGACGTTGGCTTCGAGGCGCTGGAGAAGTCGCTGTCGCAGGACGGCAGGACAGGGCGCTACTGCCACGGCGACGCGCCCACGCTCGCAGACATATGCCTCGTGCCGCAGATCGCGAATGCGCGACGGTTCGACATCGACATGTCGCCCTACCCGACGCTGACGCGCATCGAGGCGGCTCTCAACGAATTGCCGGCATTCGCCGCTGCCGCCCCTGCGCGTCAGCCCGACGCCGAATGAAGGAGCTTGAATGACCCAGTACGCCATTCCCGCGTGGGATCTGCCGTCGGTCCCCGTCGCCGGAACGAGCCAGCGCTTTCCGGTGCGCCACATCTACTGCGTCGGCCGCAACTACGCCGAGCATGCGAAGGAGATGGGCGGCGATGCGACGAAGGAGCCGCCGTTCTTCTTCACCAAGCCGGCCGATGCAATCGTGCCGGTCGTCTCGCCTGCCGTAGGAAGGATTCCCTACCCGATGGCGACGAAGAACTACCACCACGAGCTCGAGCTCGTCGTTGCGATCGGGACGAGCGGCGTAAAGGTGGCGCCGGAACGTGCGCAGGCGCTGATCTACGGCTATGCCGTGGGGCTCGACATGACGCGCCGCGACCTGCAGTCCGACATGCGCGAAAAGAAGCGGCCATGGGACATCGGCAAGTCGTTCGCCAACGCGGCGCCGATCGCACCGATCCACCCGGCGACGGCAACCGGACCGCTGACGCACGGCGCGATCACGCTCGACGTCAACGGTCAGCGGCGGCAAAGCGGCGATTTGAGCGACATGGTGTGGGACGTCCCGAACATCCTCGCGTTCCTGTCGCAGCTTTATCGACTGGAGCCCGGCGACCTGATCTTTACCGGCACGCCTGCGGGTGTGGGCGCCGTCGTTCCCGGCGATCGTCTCGAGGGGCACATCGCCGGCCTTACGCCACTCGCCATCGAAATCGTCGCGGCAACGGACTGATACATGGCGGTGCGCCCGGCAATGACGCGCGAAGACGTCGAGCGCGGCTACAACAATCGCGCGGCCGTTCCTGACCATCCGTACTGGCTCGACCAGTTCGCCACGCGCTCGCGCGACGCGGTCGCGGCGCTTTCGCCGCTGCGCGATTTGCGCTACGGCAGCGGGCCGAAGGAAACGCTGGATCTGTTCGTCCCCGCCGCTCCCGCGCGCGGGACGCTGCTGTTCATTCACGGCGGTTACTGGCGCGCGCTCGACAAGGCCGATCACTCGTTCGTCGCACCCGCGTTCGTCGCCGCCGGCTTCGCCGTGGCCGTCGTCAATTACGACCTGTGTCCCGACGTGACGATCGCGACGATCGTCGACCAAAGCCGCCGCGCGGTGGCCTGGGTTGCCAGGGAAGGCCGGCGTCACGGCGCAGCCGCGCCGCTGGCACTCGCCGGGCATTCGGCCGGCGGCCACCTGGTGGCGATGATGATCGCCACCGATTGGCGCGCGTACGGTTTCGACGCGGCGCCGTTCGTCGGTGGCCTCACGCTGTCGGGCGTGCACGATCTCGAGCCGCTCGTGCTGTTCACGCACAACGCGGACTTCCGGCTTGACGAAGACAGCGCGCGCGCCGTATCGCCGATCCACCACACGCCACAGGTGGATGTGCCGCTGGTGATCGCCGTAGGCGCCGACGAAACGTCCGAATTCGTGCGGCAATCGCAATTGCTCTGGGATGCGTGGCCGGCACATCGCCGGCCACAGCAGGCTGGACCGATGTCCATCGCCGGGCGGCACCATTTCAGCGTCGTGCTCGACTACATGGATCCCGCAAGTGCGCTGACGCGCGAAACGCTGGCGCTGCTGGACTGCGCACGCCGCTAGCGCCGATTCGATCAGGCGTGCCGGCAGGCGCTGCCGATTGCGCAGGACAGATGCGCCGCTGCGGTAAAATGTGCCGCACGACTGCAACGGAGCGCGCGGATGCCCATCGCACCCATCATCGAGATCATCGCGGAGATCAAGGCCGGGCGAATGGTCGTCTTGGTCGACGAGGAGGATCGCGAGAACGAGGGTGACCTCGTGTTCGCGGCCGATTGCGTCACTGCCGATGCGATCAATTTCATGGCGAGGTACGGCCGCGGCCTCGTCTGCATGCCGATCACCGAGGATCGCGCCCGCCAGTTGAACCTGACGCCGATGACGCCGGTGAACCGCTCGGTGCACGGCACGAACTTCACCGTGTCCATCGAGGCCGCGCGCGGAGTCTCCACGGGCATCTCCGCCGCGGATCGCGCGCTGACGATTCGCGTCGCGGCGGCTGCCCACGCGACGCCCGACGACATCGTCCATCCGGGCCATGTGTTTCCGCTGATCGCGCAACCGGGTGGCGTACTCGCGCGCGCCGGGCACACGGAGGCGTGCTGCGATCTCGCGCGTCTCGCCGGTCACTCGCCGTCGGCGGTGCTGTGCGAGATCATGAAGGACGACGGCACGATGGCGCGGCTGCCCGATCTGGAGATCTTCGCCGCCACGCACGGAGTGAAGATCGGCTCGATTGTCGACCTCATCCATCACCGCAGCCGCACCGAGCGCCTCGTCGAGCGCGTGGCCGAGCGTCCGCTGATGACGCCGGCGGGCGCATTCCGGCTCGTCGTCTATCGCGACAAGCTTTCCGACGCGACGCACCTCGCCCTGACGCGGGGACCGATATCGCCGGAGACGGAAACGCTGGTGCGCGTGCACGAGCCGCTGTCCGTCATCGATCTGCTCGACGCCGAAAGCGACTCGCATTCGTGGAGCGTCCTCGAGGCGCAGAAGGCGATCGCCGCTGCCGGACGCGGCGTCATCGTGCTCTTGCATCGCTCGGAGAGCCCGCAGGAGCTGCGCCGCCGCGCGATCGCCGCGGAGGCGCCCGCAACGGCCAAGATGGACCTGCGCAACTACGGCATCGGTGCGCAGATCCTGCGCGACCTGCACGTCGGCAAGATGCGGCTTCTCGCGCGGCAGCGGAAGATGCCGAGCATGTCGGGCTTCGATCTCGAGGTGACCGGTTACGACGAGGCGCCACCCGCGCGCGCCCTCGGATGAAACGGATCGAGCCCGATCGGGATGGTGCGAAGCGGCGCGTGGCGATCGTCCAGGCGCGCTTCAATCCTTCGATCGGTAAGGGCTTGCTCGCCGGGGCGCTGCGTGCGTTGAAAGAGGCCGGCGTCGCCGACGACCGCATCACGGTCGTCACGGTGCCGGGCGCGCTCGAAGCGCCGCTCGCGCTCCAACGACTGGCGCAAAGCGGCAATTTCGAGGCGCTCGTAGCCCTCGGTGCCGTGATCCGCGGCGATACGTATCACTTCGAGATCGTCGCCAACGAATCGGCCGCCGGAATCGCCGGCGTGCAGCTCGAGTTCGGTATACCCATCGGTAATGGCGTGTTGACGTGCGACACCGACGCGCAGGCGGAAGCGCGGATGGATGCGAAGGGCTACGAGGCGGCATTGGCGGCACTCGAGCTTGCCAACCTGCTCGACGCGATCGATCCACGATGAGCGCGGCGACGGCTCGACGCCGCGCGCGGGAGCGCGTGCTGCTCGGCCTGTACGAGCGGCAGATCGCGCGCAATGCCGACGACGCGATCGCGGCTGACCTGTTCGAGCCACCGTCCAGCGCACGCGAGGGCGCGTCGATCCAGGGCAGCGGCACGCTCCCGATCGATACCGAATACGGCCGCGAACTGTGGCGCGGCGTCAGTGCCGAGTACGAGACGCTGCTGCAGACGATCGAGCCGCGCATCGATCGCAAGCTCGAAGCGCTGGCGCCGGTCGAGCGCGCGCTGCTCGTCATCGGCACATGGGAACTGACGCACCGCCGGGACATTCCTTACCGCGTCGTCATCGACGAGGCCGTCGAGCTCGCCAAGGCGTACGGTGGCACCGACGGCCACAAGTTCGTCAACGGCGTGCTCGACAAGCTGGCACCGGTGCTGCGCGCGACCGAGATGGGCGCGACGACGGGTAATGAATGAGTTCGAGCTGATCGAGCGCTACTTCAGGCGCGCGCCGCGCAACGCGGACGTGCGCATCGGCATCGGCGACGACGGCGCCGTCTTCGCACCCGCACCCGGGATGGAATACGTAGTGACGGTCGACATGCTCGTCGAAGGCCGGCACTTCCGCGCTAACGCCGATCCGCGCGGCCTCGGCCACAAGACGCTCGCCGTCAACTTGTCGGACCTCGCGGCGATGGGCGCACTGCCGCGGTTCGTGCTGCTTGCCGGTGCGCTGCCAGCCTCCGATCCCGACTGGGTTGGTGCATTCATGCTCGGCTTCGATGCGCTGGCGCGCGAGTACGACGTCGAGCTGATCGGTGGCGACACGACGCGCGGCCCGCGCACGCTGTGCGTCACCGCCATCGGCGAATTGCCGGGCGGTACCGCGCTGACGCGGGGTGGTGCGAGCCCCGGCGACATCATCTACGTGTCGGGTCAGCTCGGCGATGCGGCGCTCGCGCTCGCAGCGCTCGACGGCCGCACCGATGTCGCTCCGTTGCGCCTCGCAGCGCTGGAACAACGGCTGAATGAGCCGCAACCGCGAGTGGCACTCGGCGTGGCGTTGCGCGGCGTCGCGTCCGCGGCGCTCGACATTTCCGACGGCCTGACCGGCGACCTCGGTCACGTCCTCACCGCGTCGCGCGTGGGTGCGACGGTCGACCTGACTGCGATACCAACGTGTGCCGAGCTGCGCGACATGCTAGCGGGCCGCGAACGCGAACTGGCACTCGCTTGCGTGCTCGCTGGCGGCGACGACTATGAGCTCTGCTTCACGGCGCCACCGGCCATGCGGGAGCGCATCGAGCAGATCGCACTGGCGCTTGGACTGCCGCTGACGCCGATCGGTGCGATCACCGTCGATCCGGCGTTGACGATCCACGATGAGCACGGTCGCGCGCTGCCGCAACTGCCGCGTGCGTTCGATCACTTCGGATAGCCGGGTCAATAGCGCCATGTCCGAAGCAGTTGCGGCGCCGTCGTTCGGGTTTCTCGTCGCGCATCCGGCGCACTTCGTGGCACTCGGGTTCGGCGCTGGCCTGGCGCCGAAAATGCCAGGGACGTTCGGCACGCTCGTCGCGTTGCCGATCGCCTGGGCGTTGCGCGCGTACGGCGGCGACGGTGCCTGGCTCGTCACGATCGCCGCGTTGACGCTGATCGGCATCTGGGCCGCGCAGGTGACGGGCCGGGATCTCGGTGCGGCCGATCACGGCTGCATCGTCATCGACGAGATCGCGGCGTTCCTGCTCGTGCTGTTCTTCGCCGGCGGCGATGCGCTGCGCGACGCGATCGCGTTTCTCGTGTTCCGGTTCTTCGACATTGTGAAGCCGCCGCCGATTCGCGCCGTCGACGCGGCGCTGAAAAACGGCGCAGGCGTGATGGCCGACGATTTCCTGGCTGCCGGCTACACGCTGATCGTGCTCGCCGTCCTGCGTCGGCTCGTCGGCGAGTGACGCGATGACGTCGTTCCCGCCCGCCGATCGAAGCAACGTCGCGGACGCAATGGTCGCGCCGCTGCGCATCGAGGAAGCGGCGCTCAACGCGCTGCAGACGCAGCGGCAACTCTTCTTGGACGGATGGCTGGTGCGGCTTTCGCCCGGAGCCGCCAAGCGCGCGCGCAGCGTCAATCCGCACTTCGGCTCGTCGATGCCGATCGACGCGAAGGTCGATCGCTGCGAGGCGATCTATGCGGCGCATCGCTTGCCGGTGCTTTTCCGCATCACGCCGTTCTGCAAGCCGCCGGAGCTCGACGAAGTGCTCGCCCGCCGCGGCTATGTCGCGTTCGACGCAACGCTCGTCCAGGTCGCACGCCTTGCGCCGGGGACTGCGGAACCGCAGATCGACGGCGTGGAGCTCGCACCCGCGCCCGTCGCCGAGTTCGTCGAAGCGGTCGGCGAACTGCGCGGCTCGACACCCGTGCAGCGTGCCGCACACTTCGAGCGGCTGTCGAACACGCCGCTCGACATGCACGCCGTTATCGCGCGGTGCGAGGGCCGCATCGTCGGCTGCGGCCAGGTCGCACTCGACGACGGGCTCGCGGCGATCTACGACATGGTGACCGCCGCGGACTTTCGCGGCCGCGGCCTCGCGACATGGATCGTTGCGGCGCTGTCGAACCGTGCCGGTCAGGCCGGGGCTCGCTATGCATTCCTGCAAGTCAACGACGACAATGCGCCCGCGCTTGCCGTGTACGGGAAGTTCGGCTTCGCGACGGTTTACGCGTACCACTATCGCGCGCGCCCCTCCGAATGCTTCTAGACGACAACCATGTCGTGCTCGCGGCCGAGCTCGGTCGCGCATTGGTCGCGCGCGGCTGGCGCGTCGCGACCGCCGAGTCGTGCACGGGTGGACTCGTCGCCGGGGCGATCACGGCAATCGCCGGCAGCTCGGGGTGGTTCGACCGCGGCTTCGTCACCTATTCGAACGAGGCCAAGCACGAGATGCTGGGCGTGTCGACCGAACTGATCGATCGATATGGCGCCGTATCCGAGCCGGTCGCAGCCGCAATGGCTCAGGGCGCGCGCGCGCACGGCCTTGCGCAATGCGCGCTGGCGGTGACCGGCGTGGCGGGGCCGGGCGGTGGAACGGCCGCGAAGCCGGTCGGCATGGTGTGTTTCGGCTGGGCCGTGGAAGGGCTGGTCGAGCGGGTGGCGACCTTCAACTTCGACGGCGATCGCGCGCTGGTCCGGGCCCGATCGGTCACGGCTGCGCTGCGCGGATTGCTCGACCTGATCGCCGCCGCGGCGCCCTCGGCGGCTCGAGGCGCCGATTCGAACCCCGCGACCCCGAACCCTTCGAAATAGGCCGTTTGGCCGCTTCCATCGAACGATCGTTCGTGCCATAATCGGCGCGGATTGTTCGATTTGCCGGATCCGACGGCGCCACTTCAACCACTGGACCGCTTGAATGCTGAACATGGACGACAACAAGGGCAAGGCACTCGCTGCCGCACTCGCGCAGATCGAGAAACAGTTCGGCAAGGGCTCGATCATGAAAATGGGCGAGGCCCAGATTCAGAACGATCTCACCGTCGTTTCGACCGGGTCGCTGGGCCTCGACATCGCGCTGGGCGTCGGCGGCCTGCCCCGCGGCCGGGTCGTCGAGATCTACGGTCCCGAATCGTCGGGCAAGACGACGCTCTGCCTGCAAGTGGTTGCCCAAGTGCAGAAGGCCGGCGGCACGGCGGCTTACATCGATGCGGAGAATGCGCTCGATCCGGTGTATGCCGGAAAGCTCGGCGTCAACGTCGGTGAACTGCTGATCTCGCAGCCGGACACGGGCGAGCAGGGTCTCGAGATTGCCGACATGCTGGTCCGATCGGGTGGTGTCGACATTATCGTCATCGATTCGGTGGCGGCACTCGTCCCCAAGGCGGAAATCGAAGGCGAGATGGGCGACCAGTTACCGGGCCTGCAGGCACGTCTGATGAGCCAGGCGCTGCGCAAGCTCACCTCCAACATCAAGCGTGCAAACGTGCTCGTCATCTTCATCAACCAGATCCGGATGAAGATCGGCGTCATGTTCGGCAATCCCGAGACCACCACGGGCGGGAATGCGCTCAAGTTCTACGCGTCGGTGCGGCTCGACATCCGGCGCATCGGATCGATCAAGCGGGGCGACGAAGTCGTCGGCAACGAGACGCGCGTCAAGGTCGTGAAGAACAAGGTATCGCCGCCGTTTCGCGAGGCACTGTTCGACATCCTCTATGGCGAGGGCATCAGCCGCGAGGGCGAGATCATCGAGCTCGGCGTCAATCACCGGATCGTCGAAAAATCCGGTGCCTGGTACGCCTATGCGGGCGACAAGATCGGGCAGGGCAAGGACAACGCACGTGAATTCCTGCGCGAGCATCCGGCGATGGCGGCCGAGATCGAGGCCAAGATCCGCGAAACGGTTGGCGTGCCGACACCCTCCCGGATCAAGGGCGACGGCAACGCCAACGGCGCCGATGCCTGAGCGCTGACCCGATGCCGATGCCAATGCGCACGGCGCGGGTCAGAGAAACGCCAACGGCCCGCGCTACGGCGCTGCGTCTGCTCGCACGGCGCGATTACAGCCGGTCCGAGCTTTCGCAACGGCTCCGCTCGCGCGGCATTTCGGCCGACGAAGTCGAGGCGCTGCTCGACGACTTCGAACGGCTCGGCTATCTGTCCGATGCCCGTTATGCGCAGGCGCTCGTCAACCAGCGCGCGGGTCGCCTCGGCGCGCGCGCAATCGCCCGCGATCTGCACGGTAAAGGTATTCCCACCGACACCGCGAAGGACGCGCTTGCGTCGCTCGCGCCGCGCGACGAGCTCGCCGACGCCACTGCATTGTGGGCGCGGCGCTTCGGCGCGCCTCCGGTGGACGAACGCGAAAAGGGCCGCCAGGTGCGTTTCCTGATGGCACGCGGCTACAGCATTGCGATTGCGCTGAAGGTCGTCCGCGGGGCGGCCGTGGAGGGTGACGTCGAGCGGTGACGCCGGTTGCGCGGATGCGACGCGTCAGAACGCCGTGACGCTGCGCGGATCGTGCGCCGCACGAGGGCGAACGTTGGCAAGCAGCGCCACGGTTCGCATCGGCAATTCCTCGCGATTGAGCGTCACCGCGCAGCGGCGCGCTGCCATGCCGAGCCGCGCCGCTTCCATCGGCTCGTTCGCGAGCCTCTCGACCGAATCGATCGCGTCGTGCGTGTCGGCCACCAGTCGCGCATTGATGCCGTGGCGCAAATGATCCGTATAGCCGCCGTCGCGACCTGCAACGATCGGTAGTCCGGTGGCCATCGCCTCGACAATGACCCGGCCGTAGGCTTCGAACCAGCGCGCGCTCGTCCGATAAACGAAGCAATCGAGCGAGCGCAGGAATGCCGCGGGGTCTTCCGCGCCCGCGCGCAGGAGCTCGACGTTCTGGACGCCCGCAAGTTCCTCCGCGAGGCACGTGGCGCCCATCAGCCGCACGCGGTAACCGCGACCGGCGAGTGCACGCCACAGCGCTGGATCGTCCTCGTGGTGCTTGCTCCGGATATCGCGCGACAGCCGCCCGACGGTGAATGGCCGCACGGGCCGGACGAGGCGCCACGG
The DNA here is from genome assembly GCA_963709335.1 of uncultured Pseudomonadota bacterium. Lineage (GTDB taxonomy): Bacteria > Pseudomonadota > Gammaproteobacteria > Burkholderiales > Casimicrobiaceae > VBCG01. The sequence continues at coordinate 139,578 of CAVPWB010000013.1, read as the reverse complement.
CCGAAACCGCGCGACGTCGATCGGACTCTCGAGCACGTGCCCATTGCCGCCGTGGCGATGGCGCAGTGCGCGCGACGTGTAGACGATTTCGACCGCATGTCCACCGCGTTCGAGGCGGGCGACGTTCTTGGCCAGCCGATCCGGCTGGTCCGTGTTGTAGATGATGATCGCGCGGTCGGAGCGCGTGAATCGCGTCCAGTGCCCGATGCGGAAGTACGTTCCGACGAACACGAACGTGCCGCCGCGCGGAAACCTGAGCGTCATTTCGCGAATGCGCTCGATCGGCACCTCGGCAAATGCAGGCGACGGCGCAAATTCCGTCCAGATCCGGACGTCGGCATGCCGGCGCAAGAGGCGCCACGTATCGATGGTGCGCAAGTCGCCTCCGCCCGTGGGATCCCACAGCGGATTCACGAGATGCACGCGTGCTGCAGTGCGGTCAGACATTTCCATCGCGTCGCTTCCACGGCGGCGAATCATGCAGTGGAACATCGATTGATTTTGGCGTGAACGCCATTTTTGTAACGATCGATTGCGGGCGCCGCACGCCGTCAGTGGAGCCGATCCAGTGCAGGGGATCGTGAAAAATGTTGCGGTCTGGGCGCAACGCACCGGTTCGCGCTAAAATATAACGCTTTGATTATCAAGGCTTGCTGAAGTTCGCCGAACAGGCAGGCTCTCCCGCATGAAAGTTGCCGACATCCGCCGCCAGTTCATCGACTATTTCGTGTCGAACGGGCACGTGCACGTCCCGAGCTCGTCGCTCGTCCCTGGCAACGATCCGACGCTGCTATTTGTCAATTCCGGCATGGTGCAGTTCAAAGACGTGTTCACCGGCGCCGAAAAGCGCCCGTACACGCGCGCGACGTCGTCGCAGCGATCGGTGCGCGCCGGCGGCAAGCACAACGATCTCGAGAACGTCGGCTACACGGCGCGGCATCACACGTTCTTCGAGATGCTCGGCAACTTCAGCTTCGGCGACTACTTCAAGCGCGACGCCATTCGCTACGCGTGGGAACTGCTGACCCAGCATTACAAGCTGCCGGCCGACCGGCTGTGGGCAACCGTCTACATCGATGACGACGAAGCCTACGACATCTGGACGCGCGACATCGGCATCGCGAAGGACCGTTGCATCCGCATCGGCGACAACAAGGGTGCGAAGTACGCGAGCGACAATTTCTGGCAGATGGCCGACACCGGGCCGTGTGGTCCTTGCTCGGAGATCTTCTACGATCACGGGCCCGACGTGTTCGGCGGTCCGCCGGGCTCGCCCGACGCGGAAGGCGACCGCTACATCGAGATCTGGAACCTCGTGTTCATGCAGTTCGACCGGCAGAAGGGCGCGGATGGCTTCACGATGACGCCGCTGCCCAAACCATGCGTCGATACGGGCATGGGCCTCGAGCGGCTGGCCGCGGTGCTCCAGCACGTTCATTCGAACTACGAGATCGATCTCTTCGTCGCGCTGATCGCCGCCGCGGCGCGTGAGACGCAGACGACCGACCTCGACAATCCGTCGCTGAAGGTCATCGCTGATCACATCCGGGCCTGCGCATTCCTGATCGTCGACGGCGTAACGCCCGGCAGCGAAGGCCGTGGCTACGTCTTGCGCCGGATAATCCGGCGCGCGATCAGGCACGGCTACCAGCTCGGCCAGAAGCGGCCGTTCTTCCATCGGCTCGTCGAGGACCTCGATCGGCAGATGGGCGAAGCGTATCCGGAGCTGACGCGCGACAAGGTGCGTGTCGCGCAGGTGCTGAAGGCCGAGGAGGAGAGGTTCGGCGAAACGCTCGAGAACGGCATGCGCATGCTGAATGCGGCGCTGCACGACAAGCCGCAGGTTCTCGACGGCGAAACGGCATTCACGCTGTACGACACGTTCGGTTTCCCGCTCGACCTCACGGCCGACATTGCACGCGAACGCGGCATCGCCGTCGACGAGGCCGGGTTCGATCGGGCGATGGACGCGCAGCGCGAGCGTGCGCGCGCGGCGTCGCAGTTCAAGACCGGCGAAGCGCTGGCGTACACGGGGCCGAAGACGGTGTTCCGCGGCTACGAGGCGCTGTCGGAACAAGGTCGCGTGGTCGCGCTCTACAAAGGCGGCACGCGTGTCGACGCACTCGCCACGGGCGACCGCGGTGTCGTCGTGCTCGACCGCACGCCCTTCTACGCAGAGTCTGGCGGACAGGTCGGGGATAGTGGCGAGCTTTCGAAGGGCGGCGCCTGCCTGACGCTGTTCGCCGTCGAGGACGCGCAGAAGATCCAGCCCGATGTCGTCGGCCATATCGGCGAGGTGAAGACGGGCGAGATCCGCGAGGGCGACACGCTGGCCGCCGCCGTCGATCACGATGCGCGCGCGCGGACGATGCGCAACCACTCGGCGACCCACCTCATGCACAAGGCGCTGCGCGAAGTGCTCGGCGAGCATGTGCAGCAGAAGGGGTCGCTCGTCGATCCTGACAAGACGCGCTTCGATTTCGCGCACAATGCGCCGCTGACCGATGACGAGATCCGTCGCGTCGAGGCGATCGTCAACGCCGAGATCCTCGACAACGCGGGTGTGTCCGCGCGCACGATGCCGATCGCGGAAGCGCAGCAGTCGGGCGCGATGATGCTGTTCGGCGAGAAATACGGCGACGAAGTGCGCGTGCTCGACATCGGCACGTCGCGCGAGTTGTGCGGTGGCACGCACGTGGCGCGCACCGGCGACATCGGGCTGTTCAAGATCGTCGGCGAGGGCGGCGTTGCGGCCGGCGTTCGCCGCGTCGAGGCCGTCACCGGCAAGGGCGCGCTCGCGCACGTTCAGCAGCAGGAGGCGAAGCTTTCCGGCGTCGCGCAATTGCTGAAGGCCCCGGTCGCGGAGCTCGAAGCGCGCATCGCGCAACTGCTGGAGCACACCCGCACTGCCGAGCGCGAGCTTGCGCGCCTGAAGGCGAAGGCCGCATCCAGCGCCGGCGCGGATTTGGCCGGCAGCGCCGTCGACGTCAAGGGCGCCAAAGTCGTCGCCGCTGCGCTCGACGGCAGCGATGTCAAGACGCTGCGCGAGACGATGGACAAGCTGAAGGACAAGCTGAAGAGCGCGGCGATCGTTCTCGCGAGCGTGGTCGACGGCAAGGTGACGCTGATCGCCGGCGTAACGAGTGATCTCGTCGGCAAAGTGAAGGCGGGCGACCTCGTCAACCATGTTGCGCAGCAGGTCGGCGGCAAGGGCGGGGGCAAGCCCGACATGGCTCAGGCGGGCGGCACCAATCCGGACGCATTGCCGCAGGCGTTGCAGTCCGTCGAACGCTGGGTCGGCGAGCGGCTGTGAGCATCTAGATGCGCGCGCTGCCGCCGCAGTTCGCGAGCGACAACTATGCGGGCATCTGCCCCGAGGCGTGGAACGCGCTCGAGCGTGCAAACACGGGCCACGCGCCCGGCTACGGCGCCGACGACTGGACGCGAGCGGCGAAGGACGCCGTCGCGCAACTGTTCGACACCGACTGCGACGTGTTCTTCGTGTTCAACGGCACGGCGGCCAATTCGCTGGCGCTGGCGGCCATCTGCCGCAATACCGATGCGATCGTCTGTCATGCGATGGCGCACATCAACGTCGACGAGTGCGGCGCGCCCGAGTTCATGAGCGGCGGCGCCAAGCTGCTCACGGTCGATCCGCCGTACGCGAAGCTGACACGCGACTCGGTGCTGGCTGCCGCCGTGACGCCGCACGACGAGCACTCGTCGCGGCCGCGCGCACTGTCGCTGACGCAGGCGACCGAGCTCGGCACCGTGTACACGGCCGACGAGGTCGCGGTGCTGTGCGAAGTCGCACATGCGCTGAACATGAGAGTCCAGATGGATGGCGCGCGCTTTGCCAACGCGATTGCCCATCTCGGCTGCAGCCCCGCCGACGTTACATGGCGCGCCGGCGTGGACGTGCTCTGCCTCGGCGGAACGAAGAACGGACTGCCCGGCGGGGAAGCGATCGTGTTCTTCGATCGCGAGCTTGCCGAAGAGTTTGCGCGACGCCGCAAGCAGGCAGGGCAGCTCGCGTCGAAAATGCGCTTTATCGCGGCGCCATGGCTCGGTGTGCTCGAGGACGGCGCCTGGTTGCGCCACGCCGCGCATGCGAACGCGATGGCGCAGCGGCTCGCACGGGCACTTACAGGACTGCCCGGCGTGCGGCTGCTCGCTCCGGTCGAGGCCAACGGCGTCTTCGCCGATCTGCCGCGCCATGCGATCGAGGCGCTCCACGCGAAAGGCTGGCGCTTCTACACGTTCGTCGGCGAAACCGGCGTGCGCCTCATGTGCGCGTGGGACACGCCGACCGAAGCCGTCGACGGTCTCGTTGCCGACCTGCGCACCATGCTGGCGGTGGCGCCGGTGAACGGTTTGGTGGGCAGCGCGCAGTCGGCACTCTAGTTCGGGAGAAAGCATGACGCTGCGAGCCGAATTCACGCTCGAGGCCGCGAATCGGCGCGGGATCGGGCACTTGCCGGAGCTGTTCGGATTCCGCCTCACGGCGATCGACGAGGAAAAGCTCGCCGCCGAAATCGATGTCCGGCCGCAGATCCTCGCACCCAACGGCTATCTGCACGCGGCGACGATCGTCGCGCTGGCCGACACGTCGTGCGGATATGGCTGCCTCGCGCATCTTCCCGCCGACGCCTCCAACTTCACCACCGTCGAACTCAAGACCAATTTCCTCGGCACCGCGCGCGAGGGCACGATTGCGTGCGTCGCGCGTCCGGTGCACCTAGGCCGGATGACGCACGTGTGGGACGCAACGGTGGTGCGCAAGGACGACCAGCGAACGATCGCGCTGTTTCGCTGCACGCAGATGATCCTGTACCCGGCACGCTGACGTCACGTCGCGCGTAACGGCAGCGCGCCACGCGTTGCGCCGTTCTGTTCCACCGGCTCGTCAGTCGCCGTATCGGCCGAATGGCCTATCGGTTCCAGTGTCTCGCGGGCCGACAATCGTCGAACGATGACGATCGCCGCACCGGCCGATGAACCCCGCCATTGCAGGTCTGCTTGCGGCGTTCGCGGCGGGCGTTACGCTGCTGCAGTCGTGCTCGCGGCTGCCACCAACGCCGGGTTTGCTGCTGTCGCTCGCCGGCGGGTCGACGGTGGCGATGCTGATCGTGCGCGCGTGCGTCACATTGCCCGCGAGTCACGTGCGGCGCAGCACCGCATTGCGCGCCGTTGCTGCAGGCGTGGCGATTGTGGCGATGGGTCTCGCAGGCTTCGCGTACGCCGGCTGGCGTGCGCAGGTCAGGCTGGCCGACGAGCTTCCATCTACGTGGGAAGAGCGCGACATACAGGTTCGCGGTGTCGTCGACGATCTGCCGCAAGCGACCCCCGAGGGAGTGAGGTTTGCGTTCGCGGTCGAGCATATCGATACGCCGGGCGCCGTCGTTCCGGAACGGATCTCGCTTGCGTGGTTCGCGTCGCGCGATCGCGATCCGCTTCTTGTCGGCGCTGGGCGCGACGCTGCGCCGCCGCCTGTCGTTCACGCCGGCGAACGCTGGCGACTGACCGTGCGGTTGAAACGGCCGCACGGCAGTGTCAATCCGTCCGGATTCGATCTCGAGGCGTGGCTGCTCGAACGAAACCTTCGTGCCACCGGCTATGTCCGCGATTCGCGGGCCAACGTCCGGGTGGACGCGTTCGCGGGCCGCGCCGGCGATCATGTCCAGCGCGCCCGCGAGCGGATACGGATGCGTATCGCGCGTGCACTGCCGGCTGCCCGTTACGCGGGCGTGATCACTGCGCTCGCCATCGGGGATCAGCGTGCCGTCCCGGAGTCGCAGTGGGCGGTGTTCAGTCGCACGGGCGTCACGCACCTGATATCGATCTCGGGGCTGCACGTGACGGTGTTCGCCACGCTCGCCGGCGGCTGCGCCCTGCTCGCTTGCCGGCGCAGCACGACGCTCACGTCGCGCATCCCTGCACGCAAGGTCGCGACGCTCGTCGGTGCCCTGTTCGCATTCGGCTACGTGCTGCTCGCGGGCGCCGAAGTGCCGGCCGTGCGAACGCTGTTGATGCTCGTTGTCGGCGCGATTGGCCTGTGGCTCGCGCGACCGGGAACGGCGCTGCTCGTCTGGCTATGGTCGCTCGCCGGCGTTCTGGCCTGGGATCCGTGGGCCGGATTCGCGCCCGGCTTCTGGTTGTCGTTCGGTGCGGTCGGACTTCTGCTGTATGCAGGCAGCGGACGTCCGGTCGCGCGCTTGCCGGTGGGACGGCTGGCGCGGTTCGCCGATACATTGCACGAGGCGGGGCGCGCGCAGTGGGTCGTCACGCTCGGCCTCGTACCGGGCACGCTCGCGCTGTTCCAGCAGGTGTCGGTCGTCTCGGCGCTTGCCAATGCCGTTGCCATCCCAGTCGTCACGCTCGCCGTCGTGCCGCTGATCCTGTTTGCGATCGCCTTTCCGATCGACGCGCCCTGGCAGTTCGCGCACGGCGTGCTCGCGCTGCTGATGCGCTACCTGGAATGGGTCGCAGAGTTGCCGGTCGCAACGTGGACCCCGCACGCTCCTATCGCGTGGACAGTCGGTGTCGCAACCGCCGGCGTGCTGTGGATGCTTGCCCCTCGCGGCATTCCCGGACGTTGCATCGGCGTCGTCTGGATGTTGCCGCTGGCGCTGCTGCTGCCGCCGCCGGTGCCCGTTGGCGGTGCGCAGGTCACGGTGCTGGACGTTGGGCAGGGTCTGGCGGTCTTCGTCGCAACGGCGACGCATGCGCTCGTCTACGACACGGGTCCGCGGTTCAACGATACGGTCGATGCGGGCGGCCGCATTGTCGCGCCATTCCTGCGCGCGGCCGGCGTCGCAAGACTCGATATGCTGATTGTCAGCCACGCCGATACCGATCACTCCGGCGGTGCCGCGTCGCTGCTTCGCGCGGTGCCGGTTGCAGCGCTGCTTTCTTCACTGCCACCGGATCATCCGCTCGTGGCGCAGGCGAAGCGCACGGCAACCGTCGCGCGCTGCGTGGCGGACACGACGTGGCAATGGGATCGCGTCACATTCACGCTGCTGCATCCTCGCGCGGAGCACTACGGCGATGCTACGCGAAAGAGCAACGATCTCTCGTGCGTGCTGCGCATCGAAACAGAAGGCGGCCGCGTGCTGTTCACCGGCGACATCGAGGCGCGCAGCGAAAACGACCTGCTGCAGCGCGTGCCACCGGTAGCTGCGTCGGACGTGCTGGTGGTTCCCCATCACGGCTCGCGTACGTCGTCCACGGCAGCGTTCCTCGCCGGCGTGTCACCGGTGGTAGCCGTGTTTGCCGCCGGTTATCGCAACCGCTTCGGCCATCCGCGCGACGACGTCCTCGCGCGGTATCGGCTAGCCGGTGCAACGCGGTTGCGCACCGATTTGCAGGGTGCGATCACCGTTACGCTGTCACCCGACCTGCCGATTGCGGCGTCTGGCGAGCGCGAGCGGCACAGGCGCTACTGGTACGACGCGCCGATCGATTGACGTCGACAGCCTGGTGCTGCCACCCGTTCGGCGGGCGCGCTGCCCGACCGGCTATTCGACGTAGCGACCCAGGCGCACCGCGGTTTCACCTTTGCGTGGCCGCCGTGTCGGCATGATCAGCACGCACTCGTCGTGCGGCGTGCGGATCTCGCGCTCGCCATCGCGTGCGATCAGCGTGCCGCGACCCGCGATGCTCATCATGCCCGTTACAGGCCCGGCGAACGCGAACGCGTTGGTCTCGATCGTTACGACATCGGTGATCGCGATCGTCCGCTGCGGCGGCAGGTCACCCGTGTCGACATGCGCGTCGATGAACGCGCGGTCGAGCATGCCGAAATGCCGCAGAAAACGCAGCATGACCTGCTGCGCGACGATCGGCGAGGCGGCCTCCCAATGCTGGCCGCATTCGACGAGCAACGCGTTGCGCGGATCGAGTGGATCGTCGAAATGTATATAGTCGCGAAGCCGACGCCCCGCCTGGTGCCCGGCGTCGATCACCACATACTGCGGCATGCCCACTGCCCGCGCGAGATCGAGCCCCTTCTGCCGGCTTCCCGACAGCGCAAGTGCTGGACACGGATCGGTCATCGAATGAAGGTCGAGCAGAAAGTCGGTCCGATCGTAGAACGGCCGCAACTCGCGCGCACGCGTGAGTTCGCGCGATGTTCGCGCGCCGTCGAGAACCTCGGCGTCCCACAGCCGGTTGAAATCCTCGTCGAGGCACCGCGCGGCGAAGGGATCGCCGGCGTCGAACGTCTGGTAAGCCGCAGCGTTGGCGAAGATCAGGGTCAGTGCGCCGCGCACCGGCCGGAAACCGCTGCGCAGCAGCCAGTCGAGCGCGATCGCGCCGCACACTTCGTTGCCGTGCGTGAGCGCCTGGACCGTGACGCTCGGCGTGCTGGCGGGGTCGCCGAACCGCCAGGCGTATGCGACACCGGTATTACCCGCGGCCCATCGCGACAGGTCCGGCAGCGCGACATCCACCGCCGGGACGGGCGGCGTCGAGGTCACGCAATGCAGAGATGCTGCGCCAGCCGTTCCATGAAGGCTTCGCAGCGGGCGAGCTGGTCCAGGCTCACCCATTCGTTCGGCTGGTGCGCCTGCTCGATGTGGCCCGGACCACAGATGACCGCGGGCATCGACGCGTTGTGGAACAGCGCGGCTTCGGTGCCATAGGAGACCTTGTGCGTCGTGTGCGCCTCGCTGCACGCGCGGCCGATGTCGGCGATCGCGTTGCGGCCGTCATCGTCGAAGCCGGGCAGGGTCGAGATGTGGTCGAACTGGATGTACGTTGCCGGATCGACCGCGTGCATCGCCGGCAGGTACGTCTGCGCGTGGCGTTCGACGTCGGCGAAGAACGCATCGGGATCGTCGAAAGGCAAGTGACGGATCTCGAATTCGAACGTGCAATCGCGCGGCACGATATTGAGCGCAGTCCCGCCGCGGATGACGCCGACGTGGGGTGTGGTAAACGGCACGTCGTACGCCGGGTCTTGCCGATGGCTCGTTCGATACGCTCGCGCACGCTCGCCGATCCACGCGACGATGTCGCACGCAACCTGCACGGCGTTGACGCCCTGCGGCGTCAGCGACGAGTGCGCTTCGTGGCCGCGGATACGGCACCGCCACGCTTTCTTGCCTTTGTGCGCGACGACGAGCTGCATGCCGGTCGGCTCGCCGATGATGCATCCGGTGGGCGCCACGCCTTTCGCGACGACGTCGGCGATCAGTCGGCGCACGCCGATGCAGCCCACTTCCTCGTCGTACGACAGCGCGAAATGCAGCGGTCGCTTGAGCCCCCGGTCCAGGAACCGCGGGACAAACGCGAGGCCGATTGCCGAGAAGCTCTTCATGTCGGTCACACCGCGGCCATGGAGCCTGTTGCCGACGAGCGTCGCGCAGAACGGGTCGGTGTCCCATGGCTGTCCGTCGACCGGCACCACGTCGGTGTGACCCGACAGCACGATGCCGCCGCGGCTCGCGTTGCCGTCTTGCGCGGCAAATGTCGCGAACAGGTTCGCCTTGCGACGATCGTCGTCGAAGGTCAGCGCCGTCGTGGCACCGAGGTCTTCGAGATACGCGCGAACCCATTCGATGAGTTCGAGATTCGAATCGCGGCTTACCGTCGGGAATGCGACCAGCCGGCGGATCATGTCGAGTCCGACGAGATCCGCCGTGCCATCGGTCGTTGCGAGATGGCGAACGGGATCGGGGGCGTTCATCGGGCGTCTCCGCGGGTGACAATGCGGCAGGATAGCACTTGGATGACGTCCACAGCACCTGCGGCCGGTCGCGGTTGAACCCACGCGGATCGCGTCGCTCCAACGGGCTTGCCCGCCACTCGTTCAGATTACCGATGACGATCGTTCGCACGCTTGGCCTGCTCTTCGCGGTGTGTTGCGCCATTCCGCAATCGCTCGCGGCGCAGCCGCTGCCGCTCGACCAGATCCGCCTGCCAGCCGGATTCGCGATCGAGGTACTGGCCCGCGCGCCCGGCGTCCGCCAGATGACATTCGGCGCCAACGGAACCCTCTTCGCAGGCTCGGTCGGTGGTCGCGTGTATGCGATCACGCTCGACGCCAACGGACAGCGGCCGGCGACCGTCCGCACGATTGCATCGGATCTGCGCGACCCTGCTGGTGTGGCATTTCGCGATGGGTCGCTGTATGTGTCGGCGGTGAGCCGGATCCTGCGCCTCGACGACATCGAGCGCCGGCTGGACAATCCGCCGCAACCGGTCGTCGTGTCCGATCGCTTTCCGACCGACGGCCAACACGGGCGCAAGTTCATCGCGTTCGGGCCTGATGGCAAGCTCTACGTTCCGGTCGGCGCGCCGTGCAACATCTGCGAGCCGGACCCTGATCGGTACGCGAACATCATGCGGATGAACGCCGACGGATCGAACCTCGAAGTCGTCGCGCGCGGGATTCGCAACAGCGTCGGCTTCGATTGGGATCCGCGCACGCGCGACCTGTGGTTCACGAGCAACGGCCGCGACCGGCTCGGCGACGATGTGCCGCCCGATACGCTGAATCACGTCACGCGCGCCGGCGAGCACTTCGGCTACCCTTATTGCCACGCGGGCACCGTTGCCGACCCGGAATTCGGCGGCAAGCGGCCGTGCAGCGCCTTCGCCTCGCCGGCGCAGCCGCTGGGGCCGCACGTCGCAGCGCTCGGCATGCGCTTCTATACGGGCACGCAGTTCCCCGAGCGCTACCGCGGCCAGCTCTTCATCGCCGAACACGGCTCCTGGAACCGCAGCGCCAAGATTGGATACCGCGTTACGGTCGTATCGGTGGATGCCACAGGCAAGGCCGTTTCGTACGAGCCGTTCGCCGAAGGCTGGCTGCAGGGTCAGCAGGCATGGGGACGGCCGGCTGATGTGACCGTGGCGCCGGACGGCTCGCTGCTGGTCGCCGACGACTCCGCGGGTGCCATTTATCGGATCCGCTACCGTCGGCCCTGATTGCCGTCCAAGATCGCGCGGCGCGAGCACCGTCGGCAGGGATGCGCCGCCGCCCATGATGGGCGCGCCTAGGGGCTGTCGGCAGCCCAACCCGGGCATTGCGCAACCGTGCCAATCGGCGTATCGTCGCGCCACTTTGCATGCACATGCATGCGTGTGGCGGGGCCACAAGTCCTTGCCGGTGAGCTTCCTTCTCGATGACCGAACGCAGCGCCAAAAGCCCGCGGGTCCGAGCATCGTCGGTGCGCACGCGCGCCGGCGGCGTGCGCGAAACCGAAACCGATGCGATCGTCGCCCGATATGCGGGGAGGGGCCGCGAGTGCGCGTTCGCCAACACCCGTCTGCTGGGCCGCGTCGTGACGAACTTCTACGATGCAGCGCTCAAACCCGCCGATCTGCGCGCGAGCCAGCTCGCGCTGCTGTGGGCAATCGTGGCGTGTGAGCCGGTGGAGATGGGAAAGCTGGGCGACGTTACGGAGACCGACCAGACGACGCTGTCGCGAACCGTCGAAAAACTTCGGCAGGCGGGGCTGGTCGGTGTCGAGACCGGTACCGACCGCCGCGTGCGCCTGCTACGGCTGACCGAAGAGGGCAGGCGCCGCTTCGCCCGCGCGATGCCCTGCTGGGAGGCTGCGCAACGAGAGATCGACGCCTGGCTCTCCGTTGCAGGCCTGCGCGATCTGGCCAAGCGGGCTCACCGCCTGGCCAGAGGCAGCCCTCAATACCCGTAGTAGACGGGGCGGCCCACGACGACGGGTCGCCGCACCACGTACGGGGCGCGGTAAACCACGCGCGGCGCGGGGTACACGACCGGAGGCGCGTAATAGACCGGCGGTGCGTACACGACGGGCGGCGCGATATACGCCGCACTCCAGTAGGGCCGGTAATAGTGCGATCCCCGCCAGTACGGTCCGTTGCCGAACGCGACGCCATAGCCGGGACCGCCGATCGACACGTTGAAGCCGACGCGGTCGGCGTGGGCAACCGGAGCAAACGCGGCCGTCGCGGCGACGAGCGCGGTTCCGAGGGCAATTTGCGTTGTGCGTCGTAGCATATCGAGCTCCTTGCGCTATCAGGTTGGGACCGCCGCGAAACCGCTGGGGTTCCTGCCGTTTCGCAGTGTCGATTCCTTCAACGGTCGGCCCGCGGCGTCGTTGACGGATGCCGGCGGGTGTAGCGATTTGTTACAGTGTGTCCCCGTCCTGGAGTCGATCCATGCGTCTTGTGCAAACGTTCATCGTCGCGCTGCTCGGCGCGCTCGGGTTGACCGTTCACGCCGCCGATCTCGCGATCGGTCTCGCGGCTGACGTCACGTCGCTCGATCCGCACTACCACAACCTCACGCCCAACAACAACATCGCGCAACACGTGTACGGGCTGCTGGTGCAGCGCAACGAGAAGGAGCAGATCGAGCCCGGCCTCGCCACGCAGTGGAAGACGATCGATCCGACGACGTGGGAATTCACGCTGCGCAAAGGCGTGAAGTTTCACGACGGCAGCGACTTCACCGCGGCCGATGTCGTCGCATCGTTCAACCGGATTCCGAAAGTCGTGAACAGCCCGTCGCCGTTCACCGCCTACACGAAGCAGGTGACGCGAATCGAGGTCGTCGACCCGTACACGATCCGCTTCCACACGGCGACGCCGTACCCGCTGATGCCGTCCGACCTGACGCAGATCGCGATCATCTCGAAAGGGGCGGAGTCGGCATCGACCGACGATTTCAATTCGGGCAAGGCGGCGATCGGCACCGGTCCCTACAAGCTCGTGCGCTTCGCGAAGGGCGATCGGATCGAGCTCGCGCGCTTCGACGGCTGGTGGGGTGGCAAGACGCCGTGGGAGAAAGTGACGATGCGCCTGCTGCCGCAGAACGCGTCGCGTGTCGCGGCGTTGCTGGCCGGTGACGTCAACGTCATCGAATCGGTGCCCACGGCCGACATCGCGCGGCTGAAGCAGGACAAGAGCCTCGGATTGTTCCGCCAGGTCGCCGACCGGCTGATCTATATTCATCTCGACAGCGATCGCGCCGTGTCGCCGTTCGTCACCGACAAGGACGGCCGTCCGCTCGATCGCAATCCGCTGCGGGACGCGCGCGTGCGCAAGGCGCTGTCGAAGGCGATCGACCGCAAGACGATCATCGCGCGCGTGATGGAAGGCGAGGCCGTTCCCGCGGGACAGCTCGTTCCCGATTTCCTGTTCGGCTCGACGCCGAATCTCAAGGTCGAGAACTTCGACGTCGACGGCGCCAAGAAACTGCTGGCCGACGCCGGCTGGCCAAACGGATTCGGCGTCACGCTGCATACGCCGAACGATCGCTACGTCAACGACGCGAAGGTCGCGCAGGCCGTCGCACAGATGTGGACGCGGCTGGGGATCGCGACGAAGGTCACGGCGATGCCGTCCGCTACCTACTTTCCGCAGGCGACCGAGCTCAAGTTCAGCACGATGCTGCTCGGCTGGAGCACGGGCACCGGCGAGGCGTCGTCGTCGTTGAAGGCGCTCCTGATGACGTACAACAAGGACAAGGGCTTCGGCGGCACGAACCGCGGCCGTTACTCGAACACGAAGGTCGACGCGCTCACCGAGGACGCGCTGCAGACCGTCGACGACACCAAGCGCAGCGCCTATCTCCAGCGCGCGACGGAGCTCGTCATCAACGACACCGGCGTCATTCCGCTGCACTTCCAGGTGAATACATGGGCGGCGCGCAAGGGCATCACCTACGTGCCGCGTGTCGACGAGACAACACTCGCGTGGAAATTCAAGCCGCCCAGCTGATCGGCGCGGCAGCGACGGTGCCACATCCGTTCGCACCGAGCTTTTGAACGCACGAATACGCACATGAACGCGCCGGATCTCCGCTGGCCGCCGACGACCGTCGAGCCGCTCCACTTCATAGGCAACCGCTTCGTCGCCGCGCACGACGGCCGGACGTTGCCGATGATCGACCCTTCCGACGGCACGCCGTTCGCGTCGATCGCGCGCGGCGGTTCCGCTGACGTCGACGACGCCGTCGCGCAGGCGGCGCGTGCACGTGACGGCGCGTGGGGCAAGCTTTCGCCCGCTGAACGTGGGCGCTGCCTCGCACGACTTAGCAGGTCCATCAGCGACCACGCCGACGAGCTCGCGCTACTCGAAGCGCGCGATTGCGGCAAGCCGCTGACGCAGGCCCGCGCCGATGCAACGGCCTGCGCACGCTATTTCGAGTTCTACGCTGGCGCACCGGACAAGCTGCACGGCACGACGATTCCCTACGCCGACGGTTACACCGTGCTGACGTGGCGCGAGCCCCATGGCGTGACTGGGCACGTGATTCCGTGGAACTATCCGTTGCAGATCTTCGGTCGCTCGGTCGGCGGCGCGCTCGCCGCCGGCAACGCGTGCGTCGTAAAGCCGGCCGAGGATGCATGCCTGTCGCTGTTGCGCGTCGCGATGCTCGCCGCGGACGCGGGACTGCCCCCGGGTTCGCTCAACATCGTCACCGGTCTCGGCGCCGAAGCCGGCGCCGCATTGATCGCGCACGCCGGCGTGCAGCATGTGTCGTTCACCGGGTCGCCGGCGACCGGCGCAGCGGTGGCGGCCGCGGCTGCGCGACGGCACTGCCCGGTGACGCTGGAACTCGGCGGCAAGTCGCCGCAGATCGTGTTCGCCGACGCGGATTTCGATGCCGCGTTGCCCGCACTCGTCGGCGCGATCGTCCAGAACGCCGGCCAGACGTGCAGCGCCGGCTCGCGGTTGCTGGTCGAGCGATCGGCCTACGAGCCGCTGCTGACGCTGCTGGGCGAGCGTTTCGCCACGCTCACCGTCGGGCCCGCGCTGGCAGACCTTGATTGCGGGCCGCTGATCCGGGCGTCGCAGCTCGCCCGCGTGCAGTCTTTCCTCGACAGTGCACGTTCAGCCGGCATCGCCACGGTCGCAGCGGGCCGGATCGCCGCCGACGCACCCGCCGGCGGCTACTACGTCGCGCCGACGCTGTTGCGTGACGTGCCCGTCGACGCGCCGGTCGGCTGCGACGAAGTGTTCGGACCCGTGCTCGCGGCGATGCCATTCGCCGACGAGGCCGAGGCCGTCGCACTTGCCAATGCGACGGACTACGGCCTCGTTGCCGGCGTCTGGACGCGCGACGGCGGCCGCCAGCTCAGGATGGCGCGTGCGCTCGCGAGCGGGCAGGTGTTCATCAACAATTACGGCGCGGGCGGCGGCGTCGAATTGCCGTTCGGTGGCGTCAAGCATTCGGGGCACGGCCGCGAGAAAGGTTTCGAGGCGTTGTACGGTTTCACGGCGCTGAAGACCGTCGTGTTGCGCCATGGTTGACGCTGCATCGGGTACGGCCGGCTCGCCACCACGCGCGGAAGATGCGCCGGAAAAGCCGCTGACCGCGATCCAGTTTGCGCGGAAGATCGTCGGCCGCATCGTCATCTATTCACTGTTCCCCGTGTATTTTTCGCAGGCGTTCGCGCTGCGGCGGCACGCGCTGACACTGACGCCGGCCGTTGGCCCCACGGAAGGACGCATCGGACGCGGCGATCCACTCCATTTCCTCGCCGTCGGCGATTCGATCATCTCCGGCGTCGGTGCGCGCCGCATCCAGCAGTCGACGGTCGGGCACGTCGCGCGATTCATGTCGGGGCGTCTCGCGCGTGAGATCAACTGGCGTGCTGCCGGCATGATCGGCGCCGGTGCACGTCGCGTGCGCCGTGACGTGGTGCCGGCGCTGCCACAGCAACGGTTCGACGCGATCCTGCTGTCCGTGGGTGTCAACGACGTGCTGAAGCTCGAGCGCAGCGGCCGCTTCCGGCGCCAGTTGCTGAAGCTCGTCCGCGACCTGCGCACGCATTCTCCAGATGCGGTGATCGCGTACCTCGGGCTGCCGCCGCTCGGCGATTTTCCAAAACTGCGGCGGCCGCTGCGATGGATCGTCGGCTATCGCGTGCGCAAGTTCGATGCGGTCGCCCGTGAAGCGCTCACACGAGTACCGGGCGTGCTGCACATCCCGATGCGCTACCATCCACGCGCCGACATGTTCGCAAACGACGGACTGCACCCGTCGGAGACGAGCCAGCGCAGGCTTGCCAAGCTCATCGCCGGCGAACTGACGCCACGCATCGCGGGGGCGTTGCGCGACCCGTTGCGATCGACGCGCTGATGGCGGCGTTCGCGCGGGACAACGCCTCGGATACACCGTCAGCGCAGCGGATCGATAGCGTTGTCGGCAGGGCGCCGGCTGGCGTCGAACTCGGACGCACAAAATGAGACTCGAGCACAAGATTGCGATCGTGACGGGCGCGGGCTCGGGCTTCGGTGCGGGCATCGCGCGGCGCTATGCGGAAGAGGGCGCGTCCGTCGTCGTCAACGACATCGACGAAGCGGGGGCCGCACGCGTTGCCGCTGACATCCGCGGTCGCGGCGGGCGCGCCGTTGTCTGCACCGCCGACGTCTCGGTCGACGCCGACGTCGCGCGGCTCGTGCAAGCGGCGCTCGCCGAATTCGGCCGCCTCGACGTCGTCGTCAACAACGCCGGCACCACTCACCGCAACCAGCCGATGCTCGACGTGACCGAGGCGATGTTCGATCGTATCTATCGCGTGAACGTCAAGAGCCTGTTTCTTTCGGCAAGGCACGTGGTGCCGCATTTTCGTGCGCAAGGTGGCGGCGTGTTCATCACGATCGCGTCGACCGCCGGCGTGCGGCCGCGACCGGGATTGACGTGGTACAACGGCAGCAAGGGCGCGGCGATCGTCACCTCGCGGTCGATGGCCGCCGAACTCGCGCGCGACAACATTCGCGTCAACATCATCAATCCGGTCGCCGGCGAAACGGCGATGCTTGCCGACTTCATGGGCGAGGACACGCCGCAAAAGCGCGCGCAGTTCGTCGCGACAATTCCGCTCGGACGATTGTCGCAGCCGACGGACATTGCGACCGCCGCCGTGTTCTTCGCGTCCGACGAGGCGGCGTTCATCACCGGCGCATGTCTTGAAGTCGACGGCGGCCGCTGCATCTAGATCGAAGTACTTCAGTGGCCTGATCGCGCAGTGAAGCCCGAGTCGGCGGCGATGACGGTGCTGCTCGGTGCGCTGGCCGGCGCTGCGCCCTTCGCGATGGACGTCTACTTGGCGTCGATGCCGTCGATGACGCGTGCGCTGACCGCCACGCCGGCCGAAGTGCAGCTGACGCTGTCGGTGTACATGTACGGGTGGGGTGTCTCGCAACTGTTCGCCGGCCCGCTATCGGACCGTTTCGGCCGCCGCCCCGCGTTGCTCGGCGGGCTCGCCGCGTTCGTGCTGGCGTCGCTCGCGTGTGCCTTGTCGCGCAATGTGTATGCGCTGATCGGCGCGCGGCTCGTGCAGGCGATATCGATGGCGGCGATCGCGGTCGTACCACGCGCCGTGGTTCGCGATCTTTACAGCGGCGACAAGGCCGCGCACATCCTGTCACTGATGGGTGTCGTGCTCGGAATTGCGCCGGTGGTGGCACCGCTGATCGGCAGTCACGTGCACGTGTGGCTTGGCTGGCAGGCCAACTTCGTGCTCGTCGCACTCTATGGCGCGCTGCTGTGGTTTTTCGTCCGCCGATCGCTCCCCGAAACGTTGCGCAAGCCCGACGCGCGCGCGACACAGCCGCGCGTGATCGTCGCCAACTACGGGCGGTTGCTACGTTCGCGCACGTTCACCGGCTACATGGGCGTTGCGGCGTTCGGCTTCAGCGGGCTCTTCGCGTTCCTTGCCGGCAGCGCCTTCGTGTTCGTGTCGGTGATGGGTGAGAACGAGCAAGGATTCGGGCTGCTGTTCGGCTCCGTGATGCTCGGCAACATCACCGGATCGATGATCGGCAGCCGCCTCGTGCGGCGCCTGGGTATCGACCGGATGGTGCGCGGCGGTACGCTGCTGATGCTCATCGCGGCGTTGGCACTCGGCGCGCTGGCGCTGCTCGGCACGCGGCATCCGCTCGCAGTGGTCGTGCCGATGTTCGTGTACATGGCGGCGTTCATGATGACGATGCCGCCGGCCGCGGCGGGCGCGCTGACGCCGTTTCCGCAAATCGCGGGAAGCGCGTCTTCGCTGTTGTCGTTCTGCCAGTTCGTCGTCGCGTCGACGGCGGCGCTTGCGGTGGGATCCACATTCGACGGCACGGCACGGCCGATGATGCTGACGATTGCCGCGGCCGGAATCGGCGCGTTCGTCACGTGCCGGCTGGCGCTTCCACGCCGTCCGCGGCACGCGCACGGCTGAACCGGGGTTACGCGGCGGGTAACCGCCTGCCAGCCCGCGTCAGTTGCCGGTGATGAGCCGCTCGATCGACGAGACGATCGGCGTCGCCGGCTCGAGGCCGAGGCGCTTGACCAATGATTTGGCGAAATCCGGCAACAGATCGTGCAGGTCGCGGACGTTCGCTGTCTTCTGCAACCGCATCATCAGGCCATAGCCCCTGAATCCGAGATGGGCGTTGATCGCGTCGCTCATCATTTGCTGGGCCTGCATGTAGCGCTCGACTTCGTCCTCCGAACGCTGGGCCGGCGCGATGGTCGCGTCGTTCTGCGCGACCGAAGGTGCCGAAAAACGCTTGGCAATCAGTCCGCCGCGCTCGAGTGCCGTCATCGCCCGCTCGTCCAGCTTGAGTGCGCGGGCCTTCACGAGCACTTGAGCAACCGTTCGATTGCCGTCAATCAGGATCAGCAGCCCGCGCAGCGTGATCGGCAGGTTGAGCTTGCGATCCCTGAGCTCCGCGAGGCCGAGTTCGGTCTTCGCGTAGATTTCGGACGGGTCCATCGGCGGCGCAGGGGCGTAATTCAGATCGATCATGCGTTTGGCTGAGCAATTATAGTGCCAGTCCCGACCGGCGGCCGGGAGCATCGAACCGATCATTACCGGCCTCCGGCCACCCGGCTCCGCGGTCAGGCGCCTCGCCTGCGCGCCGCGTGCGAGAATCCGGCGCCTTCAACCCCGTGCCGCCGCTCATGCCCGCGACGTTCGACCGCCTGCTGCTCAGCGTCAACCGATGGGCTGTCATCGTGCTGCTCGCCGCGATGGCGACGATGGTCTTCGCGAATGTCGCGCTCCGCTTCCTGACCGACTATTCGATCCTCTGGGTCGAGGAGACGTCGCGTTACACGATGGTGTGGCTGACGTTCATCGGCGCCGGCCTCGTGCTGCGGTATGGCGGCCACATCGGCATCGATTCGCTGCAGCAGGCCGTACCGCGGTTCGCGCCGGTCATTCGAACGATCGTCGTCGTCGTCATGGCGCTGTTCTTCTGCACGATGATCGTCGTCGGCATTCGCTACGCAAGTCTCACGTGGGCGCAGACGACGCCGGTACTCGAGATCCCGGTCGGCGCCGTGTACCTGGCAATGCCCGTCGGCTTCGCGCTGATGCTCGTGCACCTGGGCGTGATGGCACGTGGCTTCGTCGCGCACCAGCACGTGCTCGGCGACGGCGAGTTCGACGCCACCGCGGCGAAACTCTAGGCGCACCGCGCGTGGTGACGATCCTGTTCATCGGTTGCATCGCGCTGCTCGCGCTCGGCGTGCCGGTCGCATTCGCGCTCGGCGGCGCGACGCTCATGGCGATGGCGTCCGGCCACGTGCCACTCGTCGCGCTGCCGAAGTACCTGTTCTCCGGCATCGACCTCTTCGCATTGGAGGCCGTGCCGTTCTTCATCCTTACGGCGGAGCTGATGACCGGCGGCGAACTGTCCGCGGTGCTGCTGCGCTTCGCATCGCAGTTCGTCGGCCGCTTCCGCGGCGGCATGGGGCATACGAACATCCTGACGCTGACGTTCTTCTCGGGGATCTCGGGCTCGGCGCTCGCCGATGCCGCGGGACCGGGCGCGATCATGATCCGGATGATGCGCGACGACGGCTACGCACCGGAGTACGCCGCCGCGCTGACGGCCGCGACGTCGATCCTCGGACCGATCATTCCACCGTCGATCAGCGTCATCGTCTATGCGCTCGCGTATCCGGACGTCAATCTCGTCGGGTTGCTGATCGCAGGGACGGTTCCGGGAATCCTGATCGCCCTCGCGATGGCGGCGATCAACCACGTCACGTCGGTGCGCCGCAATTACCGCGGCGCACAGGAACGTCTGCGATGGCGCGACTACGTGCGCAACACGTGGCGCGCGCTGCCCGCGCTCGTGCTGCCCGTGCTGATCCTCGGCGGCATCGCCTCGGGTGCATTCACGCCGACGGAGGCGTCGGTCGTCGCCGTGTTCTACGCGCTCGTCGTGGGACGCTTCGTGTACGGGACGCTCGAGTGGCGAATGCTGCCGGGCATCCTGGCGCGCTCGGCGCTGATGACGGCGTCGGTGCTGATCATCGTCGGCATGTCGGCGGCGTTCGCGTGGGTGCTGACGGTGTCACGCGTGCCGCAAGGACTGACCGAATGGATCGTCGGCATGCACCTGTCGCCGCTCGCATTCCTGTTCGCGGTGAACCTGCTGCTGCTCGTGTTCGGCATCTTCATCGAGCCGCTGCCGGGCATCGTCGTGCTGGTGCCGATCCTTGCGCCCATCGCGCATGCGCTCGGCATCAACGACCTGCAGTTCGGCATCATCATGATCGTCAACCTGACGATGGGCATGATCACGCCGCCCGTTGGCGGCCTGCTGTTCATCACGACGATCGTAGCCAAGGTGCCACTGGCGCGGCTGGTGCGCGAGCTATGGCCATTCCTGTGGGCGCAGCTCGGCGTGCTTGCGCTGCTGACGCTGTTCCCGTCGCTGTCGTCGTGGCTGCCGGGCCTGTTCGGCTATCGCTGAGCGCGTTTTTCGCCCGGCAACGCCGGTCCCTGACACGCGACTACCGCGGACTCGGCGGCGCTACTTGTAGTTGCGGATGCGGTCGATGTTGTCCTGACCGAACTTCTTGCCGAACTCGGCGAACGTCGGCGCGAGCGCCGCCTGGAACTTCGCCTTGTCGACGTTCTCGACGACCTGCATGCCCTTCGCGCGCAAGTCGGCAACGGCCTTCTTCTCGTCGTCGTCGATCCGGGCACGATTGGCCTTCACGGCCTCCTTCGCCGCGTCGTTGAAGCTCTGCTTGTCGGCCGCGGACAGCTTGTCCCACTGCGCCTTGCTCATCAGGATCACCGCCGGCGAATAGACGTGGCCGGTCAGCGTCAGGTACTTCTGCACCTGGTCGAGCTTCGCTGCCGTGATCACCGACAGCGGATTCTCCTGGCCGTCGACCGTGCCCTGCTGCAGCGCGGTGAACACCTCCGTGAACGCCATCGGCGTCGGAATGATCCCGAACGCGCGGTACGCCTGAATGTGGACCGGGTTTTCCATCGTCCGCATCTTCAGGCCCTTCAGGTCCTCGGGCACCATGACGGGGTGCTTGCTGTTGGTCATGTTGCGAAACCCATTTTCGCCCCACGCAAGCCCGTGAATGCCCTTCGGCTCGAACTTCTGCAGCATGTCCTGGCCAATCGGCCCGTCGAGCACGGCGCGCGCTTGCGCGTAGTCGCGGAACAGGAACGGGATGTCGAGGATCGCGACGTCCGGCACGAAGTTCGGCACCGGTCCCGTCGACGTCATCGTGAGGTCGAGCGTGCCGAGCTGGAGCGCCTCGATCGACTCGCGCTCGGCGCCGAGCGCACCGGAATAGAAGTTCTGGACTTTGTAGCGGCCATCGGTGCGCTTCTCGACCTCGCGCGCAAACGTGTCGATCGCCACGCCGTAGTGGGAATTCTGCGCGACCGAGATGTTCATCTTGAGCGTCGTCTGCGCGTTCGCGGGCAACGCAGCCGCTGCGGCGCAGGCAGCGAAAGCGGCGAACAACCAACGGGATAATGTCATCGTCGAACCTCCGAAAAGCATGAGGACGGGCCGCACGCGGGCCCGTATGCCGGAATCAAGGGCGGCCGGATTCTAGCAGCACGCGATCGACGACACGTCGTTTATGAAATAATCATCGATCGGCTTTCCCGACGCTCGCGAAATCCGACGCCGATGCTCGATCCCGCCTTCACGTCGTCGCTCGCCCAAGTGCTCGCCCCGGCCTCGTTGCTGACGGACGCGGAGGACACGCGTCCCTACGAATGCGACGGACTGACGCTCTTCCGGCAGCAACCGGCGGCCGTGCTGCTCCCCGACAACGAGGCGCAGGTCGTTGCGATCCTTCGACTTTGCCATGCCGCGCATGTTCCTGTCGTGGCGCGCGGTGCGGGCACCAGCCTGTCGGGCGGTGCATTGCCCGCCGCCGACGGCGTGGTGCTATCGCTCGCCAAGCTGCGCCGGATCGTGGCGATCGATCCGCTCGCGCGCACGGCGATCGTCGAGCCCGGTGTCCGCAACCTTGCGATATCCGAGGCCGCGGCGCCATACGGACTGTTCTACGCACCGGATCCGTCGTCGCAGATCGCCTGCTCGATCGGCGGCAACGTCGCGGAAAATGCCGGCGGCGTCCATTGCCTGAAATACGGACTGACCGTGCACAACGTCCGCAAGGTCCGCGCGGTAACGATCGAGGGTGACGTCGTCGAATTCGGCAGCGATGCGCTCGACTCGCCCGGCTACGACCTCTTGGCACTGATCAACGGCAGCGAGGGTCTGCTTGCCGTGATCACGCAGATCACGGTGAAGCTGCTTGCGAAGCCGCAATACGCGCAGGTCGCCCTTGCGGCGTTCGACGATCTCGAGCGCGCGGGCGCGGCCGTGGGTGCCGTCATCGGCGCCGGGATCATTCCGGGCGGCCTCGAGATGATGGATCAGCAAGCGACGCGTGCCGTCGAGGCGTTCGTGCACGCGAACTATCCGCTCGACGCTGCCGCCGTGCTGCTGATCGAGTCCGACGGTACGCCGGTCGAAGTGGCGGCTGAAATGGCCGAGATCACCCACGTGCTGACGGCGAGCGGCGCCACCGAAATCCGCGTGTCGCAGGACGAGACGCAGCGCCTGTTGTACTGGTCCGGTCGCAAGGCGGCGTTCCCCGCCGTCGGCCGCATCTCGCCCGACTATTACTGCATCGACGGAACGATCCCCCGCGCTGCGCTGCCGCGCGTATTGCGGCAGATCGAGGACTGGTCGCGCGAGTTCGCGCTGCCGTGCGCGAATGTGTTCCACGCCGGCGACGGCAACCTGCATCCGCTGATCCTGTTCGATGCGAACGAGCCCGGCGACAAGGAGCGGACCGTCGAGTTCGGCGACCGCATCCTGCAGTTGTGCATCGATGTCGGCGGCACGATCACTGGCGAGCACGGTGTGGGCATCGAGAAGATCGGCGGCATGTGCGCGCAGTTCCCGCCGGTCGTGCTCGAACGCTTTCTGGGCATCAAGCGGGCATTCGACGCCGAGTCGCTGCTGAATCCGGGCAAGGGCGTTCCCACGCTTGCACGGTGCGCCGAATTCGGTCGGATGCACGTGCATCACGGCGAGTTGCGCCATCCCGAACTGCCTCGTTTTTGAAAGGCCACGATGAACTCCGCCACGCAATCGCCCACGCGGCCGCAACCCGAGGCCGTGACGGCGTTGACGGCCCGGCTGCGCAGCGAGTACGGTGACCGCGCGCTGACGACGCACGCAATTCGCGAGCAGCATTCGCACGGCGAAGGTCTGGCCGACGCCGCGATGCCGGACATCGTCGTGTTCCCGCACACGAACGAGGAAGTGGCGTCGATCATGCGCATATGCCACGCAGCGCGGATCCCGGTGATCGCGTTCGGCGTGGGCACGTCGCTCGAAGGGCACGTCGCGGCGCTGTACGGCGGCGTGTGTCTCGACCTGTCGCAGATGAATCGCGTGCTGGAAGTGAACGACGCGGACCTCGACTGCCGCGTGCAGGCGGGTGTCACGCGCGAGCAGCTGAATACCGAGCTCAAGGGAACCGGACTCTTCTTCCCGATCGATCCCGGCGCGAACGCGACGATCGGCGGCATGACGTCGACGCGTGCGTCGGGCACCAACGCCGTGCGCTATGGCACGATGCGCGAGAACGTGATGGGTCTCACGGTCGTCACCGCGGACGGGCGCATCATGCGTACCGGCAACCGCGCACGCAAGTCCAGTGCCGGCTACGACCTCACGCGCCTGCTCGTCGGCTCCGAGGGCACGCTCGGCATCATCACCGAGATCCAGCTCCGACTGTACGGCATTCCGGAGTCCATTTCGGCTGCCGTCTGCCAGTTTCCCGACCTGAAGAGCGCCGTCGACTCGGTCATCGTCGCAATGCAGCTCGGCATTCCCGTTGCGCGCATCGAGTTGCTGGACGATGTGCAGATGGATGCGTGCATACGCTACTCGCAGCTGACCGAGTTCGCCGCGAAGCCGACGCTGTGCTTCGAGTTCCACGGCACGGAGGCCGGCGTTCGCGAGCAGGCGCAGATGATCGAGTCGATTGCGACCGATCATGGCGGCAGCGCCTTCCAGTGGGCGACGAAGCCCGAGGAACGGTCGCGGCTCTGGAAGGCGCGCCATAATGCCTATTACGCCGCGCTGGCGCTCGCACCCGGCAAGCAGGGCTTCGCCACCGATGCATGCGTGCCGATCTCGCGGCTCACCGACTGCGTGCTGGAAACGCAGGCGGACGTGGCGACGACGGGGCTCATCGCACCCATCGTCGGCCACGTCGGCGATGGCAATTTTCATCTGGTCATCCTGTTCGATCCCGCCAACCTCGACGAGCGCAGCAAGGCCGAGGCGCTGGCGGCGCGGGTGGCGCTGCGGGCGATCGCAATGGGCGGCACGTGCACCGGCGAGCATGGCATCGGCGTGCACAAGCTCGACGCGCTTCGCGCCGAGCACGGTGACGCGATCGCGCTGATGCAGGCGATCAAGCGCGCGCTCGATCCGCTCAACCTGTTGAATCCGGGCAAGACCGTTCCCCCGGTTTGATCACGGCGACCCTCATGTTCAAGCTCTATGTCGGCAACAGGAACTACTCGTCGTGGTCGCTGCGTGGCTGGCTGATCGCGAAACTCTCCGGTGAACCGTTCGAGGAAGTCGACGTTCCGCTGACGGGGCTCGCGCCCAATCCGGCGAATCTCGCGTTTTCGCCGTCCGGCCTGGTGCCGTGCCTGCACGAGGGCGACATCGTCGTCTGGGACTCGATGGCGATCGCCGGCCATCTGGCGGAACGGCATCCGGACATGTGGCCCGCCGACCTTGCCGCACGCGCCTGGGCGCGGGCGATCAGCGCCGAGATGCACGCGGGTTTCGGTGCGATGCGCAGCCAAATGGCGATGTGCATCCGCGAGCGCGTCGACGTGCGTCCATGGTCGAAGGCGCTCGATGCCGACATCGCGCGTGTGGTGCGCATCTGGGACGAATCGCGCCGCCGCTTTGGCGCGGGTGGCGCGTTCCTGTGCGGCCGTTTTTCGATCGCCGATTGCTTCTACGGGCCCGTCGCTTTCCGTTTTCAGACGTACGGCGTGAGGGTGGACGGCGTTTCCCGCGCCTATCTCGAGACACTGCTCGCGCATCCGTTCATGCAGGAATGGCAACGCGCGGCACTCGCGGAAACGACGATCATCGACGCCGACGAGCCGCGTCTCTTGTATCGCGACAAGATCGCTGCCGCGGACGGCCGGTCCCAGTCGTCGTGACCGGCGGCGCGGAACATCCGGCACTTTCGGCGGTACGCGAGCGCATCCGCGCAGCGGCAGCCGACGGGCGCCCGCTGCGAATTCGCGGCGGTGGCACGAAGGATTTCTACGGCGGTGCACTTGACGGTGATGTCGTCGACGTTGCGTCGCTCGCGGGCATCGTTGCTTATGCGCCTGGCGAGCTCGTCATCACCGCGCGCGCGGGCACGCCGCTCGACGAGATCGAAGCGGCACTCGCGGAGCACGATCAGATGCTCGCGTTCGAACCGCCGCGTCACGGTGGGAGAGCGACGCTCGGCGGGATCGTCGCCACCGGGTTTTCGGGTCCACGGCGCGCGCAGGCAGGCGCCGTGCGCGACTTCGTGCTCGGCGTTCGCATCGTCGACGGCACCGGCGAAGCGCTGAAGTTCGGCGGCCAGGTGATCAAGAACGTGGCCGGATTCGACGTGTCGCGCCTGATGACCGGTGCGCTCGGTACGCTCGGCGTGCTGACGGAAATCTCGCTGAAGACCCTGCCGCGCCCGCGCCGCGAAACGACTCGCGTCATCGATTGCGGCGGTGCCGATGCGCTGCGACTCGTCAACGAATGGGGCGGCAAGCCACTGCCGGTGTCGGCAACGTGCTACACCGACGGGCGGCTCTGGGTTCGACTGTCCGGCGCACCCGCGGCGATTGCGGCGGCAACCGAGGCTATCGGCGGCGACGAGGTCGACGGCGACGCGTTCTGGCGATCCATTCGCGATCAGACGCACGAGCGCTTCGTCGCGGCGACGCAAGGCGACGCTGCACTGTGGCGGCTGTCCGTGCGTTCGACGGCGCCTTGGCTCGACGTGCCGGGTGAACAGGTCGTGGAGTGGGGCGGCGCGCTGCGCTGGATCGTCGTGATGGATGGCGCACCGGCGTCGAAGCTTCGCGCATGGGCCGCGGAACACGGCGGCCATGCGACGCTGTACCGTGGCGCGGACAAGTCAGCCGGCGTGTTCCATCCGCTGCCGTCGCCGATGGTTGCGCTGCACCGTCGCCTGAAGCAGGTCTTCGATCCGCAGCGCGTGCTCAATCGCGGGCGGCTCTTCGCCGAGCTCTGATGGAAACGAAGCTGCTGCCGTCGCTGCTGGAAACGCCCGAGGGGCGCGAAGCCGATGCGATCCTGCGCGCATGCGTGCACTGCGGCTTCTGCACGGCGACGTGTCCGACGTATCAGCTGCTCGGCGACGAGCTCGACGGTCCGCGCGGGAGGATCTACCTGATCAAGCAGGCGCTCGAAGGCGGCGACGTGACTGCGAAGACGCAGCTGCACCTCGACCGCTGTCTGACGTGCCGCAGCTGCGAGACGACGTGTCCGTCGGGTGTGCGCTACGGACGCCTCGTCGACATCGGCCGCCATTTCGTCGACGCTCGCGTCGGACGTTCGTCGGTGGAAACGGCGAAACGTTCGGCGCTGCGCCGCGGCCTGCTGTCGAAATCGCTGTTCGGCGCCGCACTGACGCTCGGACGCATCGCGAAGCCGTTCCTGCCGCGTGCGCTCGCGAATTCCATTCCGGTGCCGCACGCCGGGGGTGTGTGGCCGGCGGCGCGTCATTCGCGCACGGTAGTGATCGCACTCGGCTGCGTGCAGCCATCGCTCGCGCCGAACATCGACGCAGCAACGGCGCGCGTGCTCGATCGGATGGGCATCTCGGCGATTGCCGTCGAAGGCGGCCGCTGCTGCGGTGCGCTGTCGTATCACCTGTCGGAGCACGACGAGGCGCGGGCGCTTGCGCGCCGGAACATCGACGCGTGGTGGCCGCACGTCGAGCGCGGTGCCGAAGCGATCGTCGTCACCGCCAGCGGCTGCGGCGTGATGGTGCGCGACTACGGCGCCGTATTCGCCGACGATCCGCCGTATGCGGACAAGGCGCGTCGCATCGCCGCGCTCGCGCGCGATCCCGCGGAGATCATCGGACCGGCCTTTGAGAGCCTGCGCAACCGCGTCAGGACCACGGGCCCCGCACGCACGCTCGCTTTTCATCCGCCGTGCTCGCTGCAGCACGGACTCAAGGTTCGCGGTGTCGTCGAGCCACTGCTCGCTGCCGTGGGCTTCACGCTCGTGGAGGTGACCGATGCGCACCTGTGCTGCGGCTCGGCGGGCACGTACTCGATCCTGCAGCCCGAGCTCGCAGGCGCACTCAAGGCCCGCAAGCTGCAGGCGCTCCACGAAGCGCGCCCCGACATCATCGCGACGGCGAATATCGGCTGCATGACGCATCTGCAATCGGGAACGGACATTCCGATTCGCCACTGGATCGAACTCGTCGACATCGCCACTGCCGACGCCCCTGAAGATTCCGCGAGCGCGCGCAGCGGCGCAGGCGTGCCGCGATGAACGCGCCGCTGGCCCCCGCGGCGCGCAGCACGTACCGGATGTTCCTGGCGATTCCGACGCGCTGGATGGACAACGACACGTACGGCCACGTCAACAACGTCACGTACTACTCGTACTTCGACACGGCCGTGAACGAGCACCTGATCCGCGAAGGCGGCCTGGACATTCGCGGCGGCGATGCGATTGGCATCGTCGTGGAGACGGCCTGCCGCTTCCACAAGCCGCTGTCGTTTCCGGAAATCATCGACGCCGGTCTTGCGGTTGCGCGCGTCGGACACTCGTCGGTGGCCTACGACATCGCGCTCTTTCGCCAGGGCGACGACGAGGCGGCCGCGACCGGGCGATTCGTGCATGTCTGGGTCGATCGAACCGATCGCCGCCCGGTTGCCGTGCCCGCGCGCATTCGCGTCGCGCTCGAGGCGCTGCGCCCCGCAACCGAGTGATCGGGTGAGTGCGCCAACAAGCACGCCGGTCGTCTGCGCGCCGATGACGGCAGCCACACGCGCCGCCGCGGAACGGCTCCTGGGTGGCTTCCTCGGTGCCGACGCACACTACCGCTCGTCGTCAGGCGCTTATGGCGATGGCGGCCCGGCGGCGCTCGCCCAGGCGCTGGACCTGTTGCTCGCACGTCCGGAGCTGGGCTTTGTCTGGCTCGCACGCAGCGGCGACGAGACCGTCGGCGCATGCGTCGTCTGCTACGCGATCTCGACGTCGCGCGGCGGTTTGGTCGCCAAGCTCGACGACGTGACGATCGACGCGCAGTGGCAGGAGCCGCGGCGTGGGAACCGCCATGCTGGGCGCGCTCGCGACTCATCTGCGCGATGCGGGTGTAGGTCGCATCGACACCGCCTGCCATCGTGCGAATGCCGGCGCGTGGCGGTTCTACGCCCGGCATGGCTTCAAGCCGCTCGACGAGGAACGGATCGCGCTTTTATTGTAGGCTGGCGGATCACCGTGCGGCGACGTGAATCCGAAGCGGCCGCTTCGCGCATCCAACCACGTCGCATTCCCTTCCGGAAGGAGCAAACATGGCAAAACTGCTTTCCATCACCGGTGCGCTGCTGCTGGGCCTGGCCGGTGCCGCCGCGGCGCAGCCGGCCGACCAGATCCCGATGCGCGACTTCTTCCGCAATCCTGATCGCGCGTTCTATCGCATCTCGGGCGATGGCAAGACGCTGTCGTTCATGCAGCCGTGGGAGCGCCGGATGAACATCTTCGTGCAGCCGGTCGGCAGCGCGCAGGAGCCGATGCGGATCACCGCGGAGAAGGACCGGGACATCACCGACTATTTCTGGAAGGGCGCGAACCGCGTCGTCTATCTGAAGAACGTCGGCGGCGATGAAAACGACCATGTCATCGTCGTCGACCGGCGTAGCGGCGAGCCGCGTGACGTCACGCCGTTTCCCGGCGTGAAGGCGCAGGTGATCGACGCGCTGGTCGAGTTTCCGGACCGGATGCTGATCGGCCTCAACAAGCGCGTGAAGGAAGTGTTCGACGCGTACGAGCTCGATCTCGCGACGGGCACGCTGAAGCTCGTCGCGGAGAATCCCGGCAACATCACGTCGTGGGGCGCCGACCATACCGGGCGCATCCGGTACGCGATCGCCACCGACGGCGTCGAGCAAACCTACCTGTACCGCGCGACGCCGGCGGCGCCGTTCAAGCCGGTGCTGAAAACGACCTTCCGCGACCAGTTCGCGCCGCAGTTCTTCACGGCGAACAACCGCAAGCTCTACGTCGCCTCGAACATCGGCCGCGACAAGGTCGCGATCGTCCTCATCGATCCGGCGACCGGCAAGGAGGAGCGCGTTGTCTACGTGCGCGACGACGTCGACGTGGGCGGACTCGCGTGGTCGCGTGCGCGCAAACGCGCGTCGTTCATCAACTTCCAGACTTGGAAGAACGAGCGCCGCTATCTCGATCCGGACGCGGCGAAGTTGTTCGGTACGCTCGAGCGCCGCCTGCCCGGCTACGAAGTGAACGTGCAATCGACGACGCAGGACGAGACGCGGATGATCGTTGCGGCGACGAACGAGCGCACGCAAGGCACGCGCTATCTGTACGACCGCAAGGCCGACCGCCTGACGAAGCTCGGCGACACGATGCCGTGGCTGCCGGAAGCCAGGATGGCGTCGACGAAGCCCATCTCCTACACGACGCGCGACGGGCTCGTCGTCCATGGTTACCTGACGCTTCCCAATGGCATCGAGCCGAAGAACCTGCCGGTGATCATGCATCCGCACGGCGGCCCGTGGTATCGCGACGGCTGGGGCTTCGATCCGGAAGTGCAGTTCCTCGCGAGCCGCGGCTATGGCGTGCTGCAGGTGAACTTTCGCGGTTCAACCGGATACGGGCGCAAGTTCTGGGCGGCGTCGTTCAAGGAGTGGGGCATGAAGATGCAGGACGACATCACCGACGGCGTCAACTGGCTGGTCGAGCAGGGCGTCGCCGACCCGAAGCGCGTCTGCATCTACGGCGCGAGCTACGGCGGCTACGCGACGCTCGCCGGGCTCACGCAGACGCCGGATCTCTACGCGTGCGGAGTCGATTACGTCGGCGTCGCCAACCTGTTCACATTCATGAAGACGATTCCGCCGTACTGGAAGCCCTATCTCGAGATGATCCACGAGATGGTGGGCGATCCCGACCGCGACAAGGCGCTGCTCACGGCGGCGTCGCCGGCGTTGAATGCCGACAAGATCAAGGCGCCGCTGCTGATCGCGCAGGGTGCGAACGATCCACGCGTCAACAAGGACGAATCGGATCAGATGGTTGCCGCACTGAAGGGCCGCGGCATCGATGTGCCGTACATGGTCAAGGACAACGAGGGCCACGGTTTCCGCAACGAGGAGAACCAGTTCGACTTCTACGCGGCGATGGAGAAGTTCCTCGACCAGCACATCGGCAAGTCGGCGAACTGATCGGGAATACGCGCGTGGCGATGATCGTCGCGACGCGCGCGGTGCGCCGTAGCGCGCCTTGGTCGTCAGGTCGCGTGCGCTGCGGCGGTGGGAAAGATCACGCGGGCGATCGTGCCGCCGCCCGCGCGCGGGATCAGATCGAAGCTGCCGCCGTGCAGGCGCGCGATCCGATCGACGATCGCAAGTCCCAGGCCCGCGCCGGCCGCACCGTCCTCCCGCGCTCGCGCCGCGCCGGCGCGCGTGAACGGCTGCTTCAGCCGCTCGACATCGGCGCGCTCGATTCCCGCGCCGCGATCGGCGACGTCGACAACGGTCGCGCCATCGCGTTGCATCGTCGTGACTTCGAGCGGCGGCCGACCGTAGGCGAGACCGTTGTCGATCAGGTTGCTGACTACCCGCGTTACCGCGGTGGGCTTGATCCGCACGAGCGCCGGTGGCCCCGGTTGCAGCCTCACGTCGCGACCCGCCTGCGCGTAGCGCTCGACGCACTTCGCGAGCTCGCGATTGATGTCGATCGGCTCCGCGGCCGCAGCGACGTCGTCGCGCGCGAAGTCGAGGAACTGTCCGATGATCCGATCCATTTCCTCGATATCGGCGACCATGCCGGCGCGGGCGCTGGCCTCGGTACCGCCGAGCTCGATGCCGAGCCGCAGGCGCGCGAGCGGCGTGCGCAAGTCGTGCGAAACGCCGGCGAGAAGGATCGTGCGATCGCGCTCGATCTGACGCAGGTTGCCGAGCATCGCATTGAATCCGCGGTTGACGGCGGCAATCTCCGACGTGCCCGATTCCGGCAGCGGCGGCGGCGTTTCGCCACGGCCGACGCGTTCGACGGCGCCGCTGAGCTCGCGCAATGGGCGCGCGAGGTAGCGCGCAAACGCGAATGCCGCGAGCAGCACCATCGCGATGATCGCCGTCGCCAGCACGATCACACGCGTGGGAATGTCGTCGGCCTGTTGCCGCGGCTGCAGCGGAAACCCGACCCAGTAGCCGTCGTCGCCCGCCTGCATGTGCACGAACAACTGGCGCGCCCGTGGCGCGATGCGCACTTCGGTGGCTTCACCGAGCCCCTCGCGCAGTCGCTCTTGCAGCCCTTTCATCACCGGGCCGTCGGCGGCGATGCCTATCGTCGGTCGTTCGCTCTCGGGGACGATGCGCACGCCGTACTCGCGCCCGAGCCGTGCCAGCGTCTCGCGGCGCGATGGTCCGTCGGCGCCTTCGAGCGCTGCGCGCAGTGCCTTCATCTGCACGAGCTTCGTGTCGTTGAACTGGTTGGTGACCAGCGCCGCGCGGTCGTGGTTGAACAGCAGGAACGACGTCAATGCGACGAGGCCCACCACTGATACGAGCAGGAGGATCAGCCGCCCGAACAGCGAGCGCGGCCAGCGCATCATCCGCTCTCGCCGTCGGTATCGTCGGCGGGCGCGGTCGCTGCTTCCGGCAATCGAGTGCCTTCGGGAACGTAGACGTAACCGAATCCCCAGACGGTCTGGATGTAGCGGGGCGCCGCCGGATCGGGCTCGACGAGCTTGCGCAGTCGCGACACCTGCACGTCGATCGCACGGTCGAAGACTTCGTGATCGCGGCCACGCGCGAGCAGCATCAGCTTTTCTCGCGCGAGCGGCTGGCGGGGATATTGGACGAACACCTTGATCAGCGAGAACTCGCCGGTGGTCAGGGTCTGCACGTCGCCGTCGCGCTCGAGCGTGCGCGCGGCGAGGTCGAGCACGTGACCGCCGAATGCGACACGGCCCTCGGTCGTCGGCGCGCCAGGCGTGGGCCGTTCACCGTGCCGGCGCAGCACCGCGTGAATGCGCGCAACGAGTTCGCGAGGGTTGAACGGCTTCGGCAGGTAATCGTCGGCACCCATCTCGAGGCCGACGATGCGATCGACTTCCTCGCCTTTCGCCGTCAGCATGATGATCGGCACCGTTTCGCCGGCGCCGCGCAGTCGCCGGCAGACGGACAGCCCGTCCTCGCCCGGCAGCATCAGGTCGAGCACGACCAGGTGCGGCGGGTCGCGCTGCAGCTTGCGGTCGAGTTGCGACGAATCGGCGATGGCCGTGACCTGGAAGCCCTGCTCGGTCAGGTAGCGCGACAGCAGGTCGCGCAAGCGGACGTCGTCGTCGACGAGGAGAATCTTCGGGGCAGTTGATTTGCTCATGCGCGATTAGAGCCGTGGTTCGCAGCAATAGTCGGTCGCCCGATGTAAGTAATTGTATCGCCGACGCATCGGGCGCAATGTCCGGTTGCAAATGCCGCGCCCGCGGGCCGAACGCGCCGCCGACAATGAGGCCGAAGGATCAAGTTCGAAGCGCCGGGAATTCGTCCCAAGCGTCGAACGGATCGATACTACGACGAGGACAACTGATCATGACCACTCGCTTTGCATCGCGTCTCGCGGCCGTCGCGGCCGCAGCGCTCATCGGCGTCGCCGGCGTCGCGTCTGCCCAGCCGCATCACGGCCACGGCGGGCCGGGTGGCGGCGATTTCGTGATGGGCATCGCCGCTCTCAAGGGACAGCTCAATCTCAACACATCGCAACAGGCGATGTGGGACAACGCCGTCGCCGCCGGCAAGGCCGCGCGGGACAGCGCACGAGCCAGCCATCAGCAAATGCACGCCACGCTGACGGCCGAGCTCGCCAAGGCCGAGCCGGATCTCGCCGCGGTCGCCACCGCTGCGGACGCCGCTCGCGATGCCGCGGCCGCGCAGCATCGCCAGGTTCGCGCCGCGTGGCTCAATCTCTACAGCACGTTCACACCGGACCAGAAGACCGTCGTGAAGAATGCGCTGCAGCAGAAGCTGGCGCGGATGGACCAGTTCCGCGAGAAGATGCAGCAACGCCGCGGTAGCTGATACCGGGCTGCACCGTTTGCGGCGCGTCGTTGCGCCGACCCAGAAGCGGGCGTGACTTCACCTCCCGGTCACGCCCGTCCTTTTTCGGATTTCACGCAGGCAGTGCGCTGGCATTGCGCTGGATCGCGGCGATCGCCACTGCATGCAGCGTCGCGCCGACGACCGGCTTCGGCAACAGCGCCAGGCCCGCCTTGCGCGCTTCGCGATCGGCATGCGTGCCCGTATCGCCCGACACGATGATGGCGGGAACGGCAAAGCCCATTTCGTCGCGCAACTGGCGAACGGCTTCGATGCCGGAGCGGTCGCGGGCAAGGCGCAGGTCGGCGACGATGAGGTCGGGATAGCGCTCCAATTCTCCGATGCCGGCCAGCAGCGCATCCGGCGTCGCGCCGCCGATGACAACCGCACCCCACGTCTCGAACAGTGTGCGCATCGCGTCGACCGTTGCCGAATCGTCGTCGACGACCGCGACCAGCCGTCCGCGCAACGCGCGGAGGTCGTACGCGTGCGTCGCCACGGGTTCCGCGGCGCGCGGTCGGTGAGCACGCGTTTCACGCGCGGCGACGCGGGGCAGCAGCACGCGAAAGCGGGAACCGAAGGCCGGTCGCGAATCGAGCTCGATCGTGTGACCGAGCAGTGCTGCGAAGTGGCGCACGATGGCAAGACCCAGGCCCATGCCGCGATGCACCGGTGACGACGCGCGCTCGCTTCGCACCTGGAAGAACTCCTCGAATACGCGGTCCCGGTCCTCGCGCGCGATGCCGATGCCGGTATCGACCACGTCGATCGCAACGCGCTCGCCGCAGCGGCGGGCGCCGACGAGCACGCCACCGCGATTCGTGTAGCGGATCGCGTTGGCGACGAGATTGCCGACGATGCGCTCCAACAGCGAAGGATCGGTCATGACGACGAGCCGTGTGGCGACGGTATCGAACGTCAGTCCGCGCGCTGCCGCCTGCGCGCCGAACTCGGCGTGTATTCGCGCAAACAGTGGGCCGAGCGGCATGGGTGCGCGCTCGGGCACCAGCACGCCGGCATCGAGGCGCGACAAGTCGATCAATTGCGCGAACTGCATTTCCAGCGCGCCGGCGGCGGATTCGACGTGATCGACCAGCGGCCGCCATTCGGCTTCCCGAGCGCGTGCTGACAGCGCGGCGACATAGAGGCCGAGCGCGTGCAGCGGTTGGCGCAAATCGTGGCTCGCGGCGGCCAGCAACTGGCTCTTGGCACGGTTCGCCGATTCGGCGGCGGCGCGCGCGTCGACCGCGCTCCGCGTACGAAGTTTGAGCTCGTCGATCAGGTCGACGTTCTCGTAGCGGATCACCAGCGAGCGTGTCAGCACGTCGTTCAGCTGGTGCCCGAACCCGATGACGAACGCGAGCACAACGCTCGTGACGCCGGCGATCAGGAAATGCACGGGATCGCCCACGAGCGCGACGCGCACGATCAGCGGGACGAGCGCGGGCAGCACGAAGCCGTAGAACGACGGCTTGTACACCGCCGTCAGATTGAGCCCGCCGAGTGCTGCACCGAACAGGCAGACGATCAGCAGCGCCTGATGCGCCGGCGCCTCGGGAAACATCGTCACGCCGGCCGCACCCCATAGCGATCCGGCAAGCGCCGAGCCTGTAGCCCAGTAACGGCCCCACCGCGGGGTCGCGTCCGCACCCGGTCGTATGCGCCGGTATGCGTGCACGAGTGCTGCACGCCACAACTGGTTCAGCGCGATCAGCGCGCACCAGATCACCATCCACTTCAGCGCGACTTCGTTCCACATGGCCGCGCACAGGATCAGCGCACCCAATCCCATCGACCACGACGTCAGGTGGCCGTGCGCATACAGCGTCGCGACTTGATCGGCACGCGCCCGCGCGAGCAGCGCAGGCGCGATCGTCGCTAGCGTGGCCATCGGGCCAGCCCGCGGCCTCGCGCGCCGGTCAATGCGTGTCGGCGTGCGACGCGCCGTCGATGACGACGCCACGGCGACTGAGCTCGGCAATCGCCTGCGCGCGTGAGCGCACGTTCAGCGCCTTGAGAATCGCGCTGACATGGACCTTGACCGTGCCCTCGGACAGCCGCAGGTCGCGGCAGATGAGCTTGTTCGGCTTGCCTTGCAGCAGGAGGCGCAGCACGTCCGCCTGCCGATGCGTGAGCCCGAGCGCTTCGCCCGGAATGCCGCCCACGCACGGCGCGATCGACGCGACGCGGCTCGTGACGCTGCGGCCACCTTCGAGCACGGTACGCACCGCGTCAAGAAGCTCGTCGGGCGTCGATGTCTTGGCGATATAGCCTTGAGCGCCGGCCGCCATCGCCGCGCCGACGGTGGCCCGGTCGTGCGTCGCCGACAGCACGACGACCGGCAACAGCGGAAAATCGCGGCGCAGTTGCGCGAGCAGATCGAGGCCGTGCGCGCCCGGCAGCGTCAGGTCCAGCAGCACCAGCGCGCAGTCGGGATGGCGCGCGAGCGCGGTCAGCGCCTGTTCGCGGTCGACGGCCGCCAAGACGTCGATGGCACCATGCAGCGCGGGTAATGCGTGCGCGAGGGCTTGCTGGATCAGCGGGTGGTCATCGACGACGAGAATCTTCATGTGGGCTCCCCGGCCTTTCGTGACGCGCGTCATCCGACGCACGATGCGAAATCTACGGGGCCGATGCAGTCGACATAGCTGGCAAATCTGGCAGCGATCGGTGAGCTGTCAGAAGGTAACCGGTGGACCGTCCCACGCGGGCGTGCGCGGTGTCGCGCGGGCGATCGCCTGCGTGGCATCGCACCAACCATCGCAGGCATTGCGGCCGGGGCGACGCCGCCAGACATTCAGCAATCCCTTGCATCGCGCATAGAAGCGAAAGAACTGCAACACACGCGCGCGCTCGATAGTCGTGATCGGTCGGTCGCTACAGATCAGCTTGTCATCGGACATGCCGCGATCCGTGAGGGTCACCGCGCCCCACGCGCACGTCGTCAATCGCGTGCCGAACGGACGGCGGGGTCCGAGCACGACCGCGTCGAGCAGGTCGCCTTCGAGGCCGATGAATGCCGCGGCGGCGCCGTAGTTGAACGGGCAGGGCAGCGGCGAGATGAAATCGATGTGCCCCGTTGATCCTCGCTTGACGAAGCTCCAGCGCGGGATCTCGATCGTGATCTCGATGGACACCGGACGAACGTGCAGCGTCGTCACCTGCGGCAGCGCTACCCCGAATTGCTGAACGCCGATTTGTCCTGGTCGGCGACTTCGCGCTTCAGTGCTTTCAACCGCGTATCGACGACGGACGCCTGATAGAAATCGCCGTCATTCTGTTTCGACGCGATCTCGAACTGCTCGATTGCGCCTTTGAGGTTGCCCTGCCACGCGTAGTACTCGCCTTGGTGACGGTGGGCGAGCATCTGCTTGTTCTGCGCCGCGTACGCGCGCGCGGCGAGCAACTGCAACGGTCCGTCGCCGGGGAAGCGCGCAAGCTGCTTCTCGACGAACTGCGCCGCATCGACATCGCGTCCCGCCTGCAGCAGCGCTTCCGGGTAGTCGTAGACGAGCTGCATCTTGTTCGGGTAGCGGGCAACGCCCGCTTCGAAGCGCTTGATCGCACCCTGCACGTCGCCGGAGTCGAGGAGCACGTGGCCGGCCATCGCATCGATCATCGGATGCTCCGGCGTCATTTTCTCGAGCGTGGCAAGCTCGCGCTTGGCGCGCGCGTAATTCTGCTGCCGCAACAGCGACGCGACGAGGCCGTAATGCGTGGCGATCTCGCTGTTGTACTTGT
The DNA here is from genome assembly GCA_963709335.1 of uncultured Pseudomonadota bacterium. Classification (GTDB taxonomy): domain Bacteria; phylum Pseudomonadota; class Gammaproteobacteria; order Burkholderiales; family Casimicrobiaceae; genus VBCG01. The sequence continues at coordinate 102,202 of CAVPWB010000013.1, read as the reverse complement.
GCTCGGCCAGCGCCTCGTCGAAGAACGCGACCGCTTCCTTCGGTTCGCCCTGGTAGCTGCGCAGCAGCGCGCGCACGAGGTGAAAGTCGAGTGACGAGGCGACCTGCCGGTATGCATGTCCCTGCGCGCGGGCCTGCGCCTCGGCGATGCGCTCGTAGGTGATCGGGTGCGTGCGCAGGTACGACGGCGCGGTGCCCTCGGCGAACCGGAACGCCCGCTGCATCCGTTCCATGAAGGTTGCCATCGCCGTGACGTCGAAGCCCCCCGCATCGAGGCGCTGGAAGCCGATGCGGTCGGCCTCGTACTCGTTCTCGCGCGTGAAGTTGAGCTGGTTCTGGATCGTCAGTGCCTGAGTGGCTGCAATCGCCGCCGACGCCGTTTCGCCGCTCGATGCGCCGCCGCCTCGCGCCGCCAGGATGGCGAGCGCCAGGCCGGCGAGCGTCATCAGCATCGAATCCTTCTGCGCCGACAGGGCACGCGCCATGTGATGTTGCGTGACGTGCGTGATCTCGTGCGCGAGCACGGCGGCGAGCTCGGACTCGCTCTGGGTGAGCAGGATCAGGCCGGTGTGCACGCCGATGTAGCCGCCCGGCAGTGCGAACGCGTTGACCTGCGGATCGGGAACGCCGAAGAACTCGAAGTCCTGCTTGACGTCCTTCGACGCGGCGACCAGCCGATGGCCGAGCTCGTTGAGGTAGTCGTTGACTTCCGGATCGTTGATGTAGGCGCCGTTCGCCCGGAGCTGGCGGATGATCGTCTCGCCGAGCTTGCGTTCCTGCGCCGCCGAGAAGTTGGTCTGCGCCGCGTCGCCGAGATCCGGCAGCGACTGCGCAGCGGCGCCGGATGTGGCGGGTCCCGTGGGCGTTCCCGGTGCCAGCACGAGCGCCACGGCGACGGCCGCTGCAGTCAGCCGGTGGCGCAGTTGCGATGGCGGGCGTCGGGTCACGTCAATGGGGGCGGATTGCGTTGGTGCTAAGATGCCGCCGTCGCGGCGGAGTTCATCCGCACCGCCGACATCCCGATGCCGCGTTCACGCAATCGATCCGATCTCGAGGTTGCAAAAGTGTCCGCTCCAGGCGATCGCGAACCCGAACGACATTTTACCCACTTCGACGCGTCGGGGCAGGCGCACATGGTCGACGTGGGCGGGAAGGAAATCACGCAACGGATCGCGCGCGCTGGTGGACGCATCACGATGGACGTCGCGACGCTCGCGATGATTCGCGACGGGTCGGCGAAAAAAGGCGACGTGCTCGGCGTGGCGCGCATCGCGGCAATCCAGGCTGCGAAACGAACGTCGGACCTGATTCCCCTCGCGCACCCGTTGATGCTGACACGCGTCCACGTCGAGTTCGGCTACGCAGAGGCGGCGGTTTCGATCGAGGTTGCCGTCGAGACCCGGGACCGTACGGGTGTGGAAATGGAAGCGCTGACAGCGGTCGCCGCGGGCCTGCTGACGATCTACGACATGTGCAAGGCCGTGGATCGCGCGATGCGGATCGAAGGCATTCATCTGATCGAGAAACGCGGCGGTCGATCCGGCGACTTTCACGCCGGCCGAAACGCCTAGCGTTCAAGAGGGAGAGGCGATGAACGACGCGTTGCTTTGGCTCGGTCGCCTGTTCGGCGTGATCGGCGCGCTGGTGTGCGCGCTGGCGCTCGCCGTGCGGCTTGCGGGCAATTTCAAGTACGGCGGGTTCGAGATAGGAACGCTGTTCCTCGGGGGTACGGCGGCGATGGTGGCAGGGTGCCTGTGCCTGCTGCTGCGGATGGATTCGCGCTCCTAGCCGTGGCCCCGGCGAGGTGCTTCGCCGGCTACCAGTTCCACAGCGTGCCATCCTCGAGGCGGTTGATTGGTAGCGCGCTCGGCTTGTACGGATAGCGCGCCGCCAGCGCCTCGTCGATGTCGACGCCGTGCCCGGGCGCCGTTCCCGGGTGCAGGTAGCCGTCATCGAACCAATACGCGTGCGGGAACACGGCATCGGTCTCGGGCGTGTGCCGCATGTATTCCTGAACGCCGAAGTTGTGGACCCACGTGTCGAAATGCAGCGCGGCGCCCATGCACACGGGCGACAGGTCGGTCGCACCATGCGAGCCGGTGCGCACCTGGTAGAGCTCGGCCAGGTGCGCGATGCGCCGCAGGTGCGTGATGCCGCCCGCGTGGACGACGGTCGTGCGGATGTAGTCGATCAGCTGCTCGGTGATCAGCGCCTGGCAGTCGAACACCGTGTTGAAGATTTCGCCCACCGCGATGGGTGTGACCGTGTGCTGGCGAATCAGCCGGAACGCCTGCTGGTTTTCGGCGGGGGTCGGATCCTCCATCCAGAACAGACGATACGGTTCGAGCGACCGGCCGAGGCGGCCGGCCTCGATCGGGGTCAGCCGGTGATGGACATCGTGCAGCAGATGATGCTCGTAGCCCAGGCGCACGCGGATCGCGTCGAAGAGCTTCGGCACGTGGTCGAGATAGCGCGTCGTCGACCACACGTTCTCGGTCGGGATCGCCGCGTCCGCAGGCTCGTAGTAGAGCTTGTCCTTGGCAACACCGTACGTCGACGGCAGCCCGGGAATGCCGCACTGCGCGCGGATCGCCTTGTAGCCGAGGTCGGCGTAGCGCGCGACTTCGTCGACGGTCTCGGCGATGTCGTTGCCGTTCGCGTGCCCGTAGACCATGACGCCGCTGCGGCTCGCGCCGCCGAGCAGTTCGTAGATCGGCAGGTTGGCGACCTTGCCCTTGATGTCCCACAGCGCCGTGTCGACGGCGGCGATCGCCGTCATCGTCACCGGCCCGCGCCGCCAGTAGGCGCCGCGATAAAGATACTGCCACGCGTCCTCGATCCGTGCGGGGTCGCGGCCGATCAGCACGGGAATCACGTGCTCCGTCAGGTACGTCGCGACGGCGAGTTCGCGGCCGTTCAGCGTTGCGTCGCCGATGCCGGTGATTCCTTCGTCGGTTTCGATTTTCAGCGTGACGAAATTGCGGCCCGGACAGGTGACGATGACGCGCGCGGCGGTGATCTTCATGGGAAAAGTTTCAGCGTTGGCGAACGGAACGGGGAGCGTGGTCGCGCGACGACTGCAGCACGGCGTCGATCACGTCGTGGACGAGCAGCGCAGCGCTGCCGCTGTTGACGGGTGGACGCTCCTCGTCGAGTGCGTCGAGGAACTCCGTCAGCACTGCGCGATGGGCATCGTTGGCGAATGCCATCGGATCGGCGCCGCCGCCGAGCGTCGCCTCTTCGCCCAGCGATTCGCGACGCCCATCGTGCCACCAGAAGTCGACCTTCCCGGCGGTCAGGACGGCCGTGCCCTTCGTGCCGACGATTTCGATGCGCTCGGCGAAGCCCGGGAAGCTCGCCGTCGTGGCGCCGAGCGTACCGAGCGCGCCGTTGGCAAAGCGCAGTGCCGCGCAGGCGATGTCCTCGGTTTCCATCCGGTGCAACGTCGTCGTCCCGGCAAACGCGGCGACCTCGGCGACGCGCGGCGTCAGTGACAGGAAGAGGTCGAGCGTGTGGATCGCCTGGGTGATCAGCACGCCGCCGCCGTCGCGCGCCAGCGTGCCGCGCCCGGGCTCGTCGTAATAGGCCTGCGGGCGCCACCACGGAACGCTCACCGACGCCGCCGCGACGTCGCCCAGTTCGCCGTCACGCAGTCGTGCCGCGAGCGCGCGCGCGGCGGGCCGGAAGCGATGCTGCAGCACGACGCCGAGCATGACCCCGCCCCGTTCACACGCGGCGACCACCGCTTCCGCGCGCGCCGTGTCGGCTTCGAGCGGCTTTTCGAGCAGCACGTGCTTGCCGGCGGCCGCGAAGCGTTCGACGAGCGGCAGGTGCGTGCGCGGCGGCGTGAGTATCATCGCGGCCTCGATCGATGGATCGGCGGCGAGGGCGTCGAGATCGTCGGTGACGGGAAACGGAAAACGCGCGGCGAACGACGCGCGCCGCTCGGCCGTCGGGCTGTAGGCACCGGCAACGTCGACGCGCGCGGACAGGTCGCGCAGGCTTTGCGCGTGGGGCGTGACAGCCATGCCGAGTCCGACGACGGCGAGGCGGTGGCGGCGAGGGGAGGGCATCGAGGGATCCGAGGTCGGGTGGCCAGACCACTTGACCACAGTATAGGGGCGAAGCTAACATGCGTCGAGCCGCGCCGATCGAGGCATCCGACTTCAGACGGCCGGCGCGCATCCGGAGTTTCCTCCTTGCCCCTGCAGGCCGTCGAGCCCAAGCGTCTGTATCGCCAGATTGCCGATCAACTCGCGCAGTTGATCGCGAAGGGCGAGTTCCCGCCGGGTTCGCGCCTTCCGGCCGAACGCGAGCTCGCCGTGTCGCTCGGCGTCAGCCGCACGTCCGTGCGCGAAGCGATCATCTCGCTGGAAATGAGCGGTCTTGTCGAGGTTCGGGTTGGCACGGGCATCTTCGTCACCACGCGCCCGGACGCTGCGAGAGGCGCCAGCCGCGACGCTGGGCCCGGCCCGTTCGAGCTTCTCGCGGCGCGCAAGCTCGTCGAGGGCGAGATCGCCGCGCTCGCCGCGACCGTTGCATCGGTGGAGGACGCGGACGCGCTGCGCAAGAGCGTTGAACGCCTCGAGGCGAGCACCGACGATTTCGTCGCGCGCGAGTCGGAGGACCGCGACTTTCACCTGCGCCTCGCCAAGGCGACCGGCAATAGCTCGCTCGAGCTTGTCGTCGAGGGGCTCTGGGACCAGCGCGCCGAATTGTGGGCCCGGATTCAACACCATTTCCACACGAAGGATCTCGCCTTGCGCACGATCCGCGACCACGCGGCCATCGTGTCCGCAGTCGCCGCGCACAACCCGGACGGCGCGCGTGCGGCGATGCACAGGCACCTTGCGCGCGTCGCCCGCGAATTCCAGCGCGGCGTCGACAAGTCGGCCGAGCCGCGCGCGGCCGGCATTGCGCGCGTCATGCCGGCTGCGCGCAAACGCAAGGTCGCGCGGCCATGATCACGCGTGACGGCGCCAGGCGAGCGCCCGCGCAAACTGCAGTCCAACCAATCGCGTCGACGGGCATCGTGCCCAATACAGGAGGATGTTCATGAATCAGTTCCGCATCGAATCGAAGAATCGGCGTCGCATGACGCGCACGCTCACCGTCGTGGCGATCGGCGTCGCGGCGGCGGTTTCGCTCAACGCCGGCAGCGTGCTCGCGCAGGCGCCCAAGGCGCCGGTGACGATCAACGTCGTCGACGTCGCGGGCAATCTCGCGCTCACGCAGGACGCGATGCAGATCTTCGCGACGCAGAATCCGAACCTCGTTGCGAAGATCAACTTCACGAAGGCGCCGGCGCCGGAGCTTCCGGGCAAGCTGAAGGCGATGCAGGGCGCGGGACGAAGCGACATCGATCTCGTGCTGACCGGTACCGATTTCCTCGCCGCCGGCATCGAGCAGGGGCTGCTGCAGAAGCTCCTTCCGGATCATGCGGCCAAGTTCCCGAACCTGATCGCCAACTACCAGCCCGCCGCGGCGAAGATGCAGGAGCTCGCGGGTGACTACGGCATCGAGGTCGCATTCATGCCGGCGGGTCCGCTGCTCGAATACAACCCCGACAAGGTCAAGCAGGCGCCGACGACGCCGCAGGAGCTCCTCGCGTGGTGCAAGGCGAATCCGAACAAGCTGATCTACGCCAGGCCGGCGAACTCCGGCCCGGGGCGCACGTTCGTGATGGGCTTGCCGTACCTGCTGGGCGACAAGGACCCGAAGAACCCGGCGAGCTGGGACAAGACTTGGGCGTATCTGAAGGACCTGAATACGTGCATCGAGTACTACCCGACGGGCACCGGCGCGGTGATGAAGGAAGTCGGCGAAGGCTCGCGCGACATGACGGTGACGATGACGGGCTGGGATCTGAACCCGCGCATCCTCGGTATCGTGCCGAAGTCGTACAAGGTGACGCCGTTCAAGGGCATGACGTGGATCAACGATGCGCACTACATGGTCGTGCCGAAGGGTGTCGCGCCCGAGAAGCTCGGCGTCGTGCTCGAGCTGATGGCGTACATGCTCAAGCCGGCAGCGCAGGCACTGACGTACGACAAGGGCTACTTCTATCCGGGTCCGGCGGTGAAGGGCGTGACGCTGTCGATGGCGCCGAAGGAGAGCCAGGACGCGATCAACGAATTCGGCCGTCCGGAATACGAGCAATGGCTGAAGGAGTTTCCGCACACGCAGTCGCTCGAAGCCAAAGCGCAGGTCGAGATGTTCCGGCTGTGGGACCAGCAGGTCGGCGCGCAGAAGACGAAATAGGGTTATCACGTCGCGTTGCGGCTGAGGAGCTGTTTGGAAAGCGCTTCGCGACGGGGATAACGCGTCGCGTTGGACCGTCGGCACCGCCGGCGTTCAACGCGACGTTGCCACGCGCTGTCGACGAGTAAACAGTATTTTTGAGTCATCCTGCGACCGCATCTCGCGGCGAGGCGACGTTTCATCGCCGGAGAACCTGACAATGAGCAACCTGATGTCGCGGAGTACTGAATCCTGTCGTTGGACGTACGCTGGACGGCAGTCGCATCGCCTCGCGCGGACCCTCGCTGCCGTTGGCGTTGCGGCACTGCTGGCGGGCGCGCCCGTCGCAATCGCGCAAGTGCCCGCACCCGCGTCGCCGTTGACGATCAACGTCGTCGATGTCGCCGGCGACCTGGCGCTCACGCAAGGCGCGATCGAGGCGTATCAGCAGAAGAACCCCAAACTCGTCGCCAAGGTCAATTTCACGAAGGCGCCCGCGCCCGAACTGCCGGCGAAGCTGAAAGCGATGCAGGCAGCAGGGCGCAGCGACATCGACCTCGTGCTGACCGGCGTCGTTGCGCTGTCGGCAGGCATCGACCAGGGACTGTGGGTCAAGGTGCTCCCCGATCACGCGGCGAAGTTTCCGTCGGTCCTCGACAACTATCTGCCCGCAGCGCGCAAGATGCAGGACCTGTCGCAAGGCGAGGCGCTCGTCGTCACGTTCATGCCCGCCGGGCCCCTGCTCGAATACAACCCCGACAAGGTCAAGCAGGCGCCGACGACGCCGCAGGAGCTGCTCGCGTGGTGCAAGGCGAATCCGAACCGGTTCGGTTACGCGCGCCCTGCCAATTCGGGTCCCGGCTTCACGTTCCTGATGGGCCTGCCGTACGTGCTCGGCGACAAGAACCCGCGCGATCCCGTCAACGGCTGGGACAAGACGTGGGCGTTCCTGAAAGAACTCGACACGTGCGTCGAATATTACCCGTCGGGCACCGGCGCGATGATGAAGGAGCTCGGCGAAGGGTCGCGCGACATGACCGTGACGATGACCGGGTGGGACCTGAACCCGCGGATCCTCGGCATCGTGCCGAAGTCGTACAAGGTGACGCCGTTCAAGAACATGACGTGGGTGAACGATGCGCACTACATGGCAGTGCCCAAGGGAATTCCGCCGGAGAAGCTCGCGGTGGTGCTCGACCTGATGGCGTACTTGCTTACCCCTCCGGCGCAGGCCCTCACGTACGACAAGGGCTATTTCTATCCGGGCCCTTCGGTCAAGAACGTGCCGTTGTCGATGGCACCGAAGGAAAGCCAGGACGCGATCAACGAGTTCGGCCGTCCGGAATACGAGCAGTGGCTGAAGGAGTTCCCGCACGTGCCGACACTCGATGCGAAAGCGGTCGTCGAGGCGTTCCGCCGCTGGGATAGCGACATCGGCGCGCGCAAGACGCGCTAGCGTAGCCAACGGAACGCACCACGACGCCCGTGATCACAGCACGCCGATGAGCGAGAGCACCAGCCCATGAAGCACGATTTCAACGAACTCCGGCTCGATCGCGTGACGCGTCGATTCGCCGGCAGCGGTGGCAAGGTGTTCAACGCGCTGGACGAGTTGACGCTGAAGATCCGTCGCGGGGAATTCATCGCGCTGCTCGGGCCTTCCGGCTGCGGCAAGTCGACGGCGCTCAACTGCATCGCCGGGCTGCTCCCGCTGTCCGGCGGAACGATCAAGCTCGACGACGATCGTATCGACACGCTGCCGCCGGAACGACGCGGCTTCGGCATGGTGTTCCAGAACTACGCGCTGTTTCCGCACATGACCGTCGTCAAGAACATCGGCTTCGGCTTGCGGATGCAGGGCGTGTCCGCTGCGGAGATCGGGACCCGCGTGGAGCGCGCGATGCGGCTCGTGCAGTTGACGGGGCAGGAGCACAAGTTGCCGGGACAACTGTCGGGTGGCCAGCAGCAGCGTGTGGCGATCGCGCGCGCGATCGTCATCGAGCCGCCGCTGATCCTGATGGACGAGCCGCTGTCGAACCTCGATGCAAAGCTGCGGCTCGAGACGCGCTCCGAGATCCGCCGCATCCACCGCGAACTCGGTCGCGCGACGATTTACGTGACGCACGACCAGGACGAAGCACTGTCGCTCGCCGACCGGATCGTCGTGATGAAGGACGGTGTCGTCCAGCAGATTGCCCGCCCGGCGGAAGTGTACGGACAGCCGGCGAACCTGCACGTCGCGCGGTTCATGGGTTATCGCAACGTGCTGCACGTCGACGTCGCCGGCGAGAGCGGCGATCGCGTCACCGTCGAAGCACCCGACATCAGGCTCACCGGCGTGCGCAAGCTTCCGCTCGCAGGCAAGCGCGCGGCGGTTGCGATCAGGCCGGAAGAGATGACAATCGTCAGGGTACCCGCGGCGGAGAACGTCATCGCCGGGCGAGTGGACAACGTCGAATACGGTGGACGCGATTCGCTCGTCGACGTCGTTACGCGTGGCGGCACACGGCTGCATGTACGTGCGCCGGTCGACGTTGCGCCGGGCGCCGAGGTGCACGTGCACGTTCCGCCCGAGCGCGTGCTCGTGTATCCGGGGAGGCGAGCGGCGGCGGGTGAGGCTGAATGAGGAGGCGGACGGGCAGCCGACTGAGCGCGCACTCGCACCTCGCGCGCCGTTCGACCGGGTGCTTTTGCTCGTCGTCCCGGCGGCGCTGTTCATGGTGCTGCTGTTCATCTATCCGTTCGTGTACGGCCTGCTGCTGTCGTTCGAGCCGGCGCAAGGCGGGGCGCTCGAGAACTATCGGAAGTTCTTCACGACCGACAACCTGTGGCCGACGATCGGGACCACGCTGAAGCTCGCGCTGCCAGCGACGATCGTCAACGTCGGCATCGCGCTGCCGATCGCTTACCGGATGCGGACGAAATCGCGCTGGCAGCGCTTCATCACGACGCTGCTCGTCGTGCCGATCACGCTCGGCACCGTGCTGATCGCCGAAGGAATGCTGACCTATTTCGGCCCGAAGGGCTGGCTGTCGCAGTTCCTGCAATTGACGCACCTGTACGACGGTGCGATCCGCCTCACGCACAACTACTGGGGCGTGCTGATCTCGCTGATCATTTCCGGATTCCCGTTCGCCTTCCTGCTGATCCTGTCGTATATCACCGGCATCGACCCGGTGCTCGCGCGTGCGGCGGCAACACTCGGCGCCGATCCGAAGGCCCAATTCCGGCACATCTACCTGCCGCTGCTCGCACCGGGGCTTGCAATGTGCTTCTGCCTCGCGTTCGTGCAGGCGTTCTCGGTGTTCCCGTCGGCGGTGCTGCTGGGCGCTCCGGCCGGACCGACGCGCGTGATCTCCATCGCGGCGTACGAAGCGGCGTTCGAGCAGTACGACTACTCGATGGCGTCGGCGATCGCGATGATCATGGGGTTCGTGCAGCTGCTCATCGTCGCGTTCGTGCTTTCGCTTCGCAACTGGTTCTACAAAGGCCCCGTCACCGGCGGCAAGGGTTAGTCATGCCAGAAGCACTCGCAGCCTCCGATCCCGCGAGCGCGCTGCCGCCCGGCGCCTTCCAGCGCAACACGCCGTGGAGCGAGCGTGTGTGGAGCGGCCTCTTGTGGGGCGTGATGACGCTGTTCCTCGTCAACATCGCGTTGATGATCGCCGCGGTGGCGACGAACTCGTTCGCGCGCCGCTGGCTCGGCACGTGGCTGCCGCAGGGCTGGACGACGAACTGGTACGTCGATGCGTGGAAGGAATTCCAGCTCGGCAGCGTGCTGTGGGTCACCGTCGAAGTGGTGTTCGCCGTCGTTTTTCTCGCGTTGCTGATCGGCGTTCCGGCGGCCTACACACTCGCGCGGCGCGACTTTCGCGGCAAGCGGGCGCTGATGCTGCTGTTCCTGCTGCCGCTGATGGTGCCGCCGATCACGTACGGCATACCGCTTGCGACGGTGCTGTACCAGACAGGTCTCGGCGGGACGATGGCGGGCGTGATCCTCGCGAACCTGATCCCGGCGGCGCCGTTCGTCATACTCGTGATGACGCCGTTCATCGAGCAGATCGATCCGAATCTCGAATCGGCGGCGCGCGTGTTCGGTGCCAACACCGCACGGATGTTCGGCCACGTCCTCGTGCCGTTGCTGGCGCCCGGCATCCTCGCCGCGTCGCTGCTTGTCCTCGTGCGGACCATCGCGCTGTTCGAGTTGACGTTCCTGACGGCGGGCCCCGATTCGCAGACGCTCGTCGTCGCGCTCTACTACGCCGTGTTCGCAGCGGGCGTGCGCGCACCGCAATCGGTCGATGCGATGGCGATGATCTACATGGTCGTCACGCTGGTCTGGCTGCTGATCGCGCTGCGCTTCGTCAATCCGACGCAACTCGTCTCGCGCGTCAAGGAAGCGCCGCAGCCTGGCATGTAACGCGATGCCCGCCGGTACACCAGCGACGAAGCTGTCCGCTGCCACGCTCGACCGCGTGCCGCGATCGGTCGCGCGGCCGGCGTATGCGGTCGATACGCTGGGCATCGGTATCGTCCACCTGGGCATTGGTGCATTCCATCGCGCGCACCAGGCGATGTACACCGACGATGCGCTTGGCCAGGTGCCCGGCACGTGGGGCATCTGCGGCGTGAGCCTGCGCTCGCCGGATGTGCGCGACCGGATGATGCCGCAGGACGGCCTGTACACGGCGATCGAGAAGAGTCCTGCAGGTGTGCGGCGGCGTATCGTCGGCAGTGTCCGCGAGGTGTTGTTCCTGCCGGATGCGCGCGAGCAGGTGCGAGAGCGGCTTGCGGCGCGCGACACACGGATCATCTCGCTGACCGTCACGGAAAAAGGTTACTGCCACCAGCCGGCGACCGGCCGTCTCGACGCCAGCCATCCGGATATCGTCCACGACTTGCAGAATCCCGCGGCGCCTCGCAGCGTGCCGGGCCTGCTGGTTGCCGCGCTGGATGAGCGCCGCCGCGCGCACGGCGCGCCGTTGACGGTCGTGTGCTGCGACAACCTGCCGCAGAACGGCGCGCTCGTCGCAGGAATCGTGGTCGCATTCGCCAACCTGCGCGATCCGTCGCTCGCCGAATGGATCGGTCGCGAGATCGCGTTCCCGTCGACAATGGTCGACCGGATCGTTCCCGCGACAACGGCCGACGACATCGCGCAAAACGACGCGGCGCTGCAGGTTGCCGACGCCGCGCCAGTCGTTCACGAGCCGTTCGCGCAATGGGTGATCGAGGACCGGTTTGCCGCCGGCCGTCCTGCGTGGGACTTGGCCGGCGCCGCGTTCGTTCACCACGTGGAGGCGTACGAGTCGATGAAGCTGCGGCTGCTGAACGCCAGTCATTCGGCGTTCGCGTACCTCGGCTATCTCGCTGGCCACGAGTTCATCTATCAGGTTGCCGCGCAGCCGGAGTTCGTCGCGTTCATGCGGCGCTTCACGGCCGACGAGGTGACGCCCGCGCTCGCCGCGCCGCCCGGCATCGATCTCGCGGAATATCGCGAGACCCTCGTGCGGCGATTCGCCAACCCTGCACTGCCGCATCGGACGCAGCAGATCGCGATGGACGGGTCGCAGAAGCTACCGCAGCGAATCCTCGCGACCGTGCGCGACAACCTGGCCGAGGACCGTGGCGTCGAGCTCGCGTCGCTGGCCGTAGCCGGCTGGATGCGCTACGTCTACGGTGAGGACGAGCACGGGAGGCCGATCAAGGTGTCCGATCCGCTCGCCCGGGAGTTCGCGGCGCTTGCGGGCCGCCATCGCGGCGATCCTGCCGGATTTGCGCAGGGCCTTCTCGGCTTGCGCGCAGTGTTCGACGAAGACCTGCACAACGAGCCGCGCTTCGCCGGTCCGGTGACGCGCTGGCTCACCAATCTCTTCGCCGAAGGTGCGGCGAAGACGGTCGCAAAGGCGATCGCCCGTTGATGATTACTCTCGCCTGCGACGACGAAGCGCACGAGCTCGCGCCGGCGTTCGCCCACGACCTCGCGACGTAATCGTATCGACTCTGAGATCGCGCCCGCGGTCCATCGGCCGTGGTGGCGCCGAGCGCCAGGATTGCGCCGGCGGTGGCGCGGTGACCCGCTATTCCCGCAGCCGCGAATCCAGCCACACGGTGACAGGCCCGTCGTTGACGAGCGTGACCTGCATGTTCGCGCCGAACACGCCGGTTTGCACCGGTTGGCCGATTCGTGTGGCAAGCATCCGCACGAACGCGTCGAAGCGCGGTTGCGCGATGTCCGGCGGCGCCGCGCGCGACCACGACGGCCGATTGCCCTTGCGCGTGGACGCGTACAGCGTGAACTGCGAGACGGCCAGCAGCGCGCCGCGCGTGTCGAGCACCGATCGGTTCATCACGCCGGCCTCGTCGTCGAATATCCGCATGTCGGCGATCTTTCGCGCGAGCCATTCGCCGTCGTCGGACGTGTCGTCCGCGGCGATGCCGACGAGAAGCAGCAACCCCGCGCCGATCCGGCTCACGACGCCGCCATCGACGACGACGCTCGCTTCGCGCACGCGCTGCGCGAGGACTCTCATCGCCGCGTGTTCGCCGTGAAGTCGGCTATCACGGCGTCCGGACGACCTTGCGCTCGACCTGGATCAGCCGGCCGAGCTCGAAGGTCAATGTCGTGATCGTCTGCGGGTCCTCCGGCGCCGGCAGATAGGTCCACCGAACCGTCTTGCGGCCGGCGCCCGTCGACATGTCCGGCCGGCCGACTCTCGCAACGACTTCGCCTTCGCCGATACCGGGGATGAGAAACTTGCGCTCCGCGGGATTGATCGCCGAACCGGCGCCCTTGGCCGATGTCCGGGAAGCGCTCCCCTGGCGCGCCGACGACGACTTGCGCGACTTCGAGTCCCTCGCCGCGTCCGCGCTCCCGCGCGCCGCGGCGTCGGCGCCGCCGACCGGTGGGGGCGTGCTGAAGGGCACCACCGACACGGTGGCGGGATCGCGCTCGAAATCCCGCAACTCGCGGCCTGCCGGGCATGGATCCTCCTGGTACATGACAGTGCCGTCGTCGCGGGCGCACTTGTACAGACCGGCCGTGGACGCGACGGGCCACGCGAGCGCGAGCGCCCCCGCGAGGGCGACGGCGAGCGCGCGGGAAGACCAGCGGGTGCGGACCGGGTGCACGGTGGCGTTACGATACTGCTTTCGCGCTGCTGCGCCACTCAGACTTTCGATGGACACCCGGATCCTCGTTGCCGGTCGCGTCGCCGACATCCAGCCGTTCCACGTGATGGAGGTGCAAACGGCTGCACGGGCGCTGGAAGCGGCCGGGCGCGACGTCGTTCACATGGAGATCGGCGAGCCCGATTTCCCGACGCCGCAACCGGTGATCGACGCTGCGCAGCGCGCGATCGCGGCGGGCGATATCTACTACACGTCGGCGCTCGGGCTTCCGGCGCTGCGCGAGGCGATCGCCCGGCATTACGTCGATCATTACGGCGTCGACGTCGCGGCGGAGCGCATTATCGTCACGGCAGGATCGTCCGCGGCGCTGCTGCTCGTCATGGCGCTCCTCGTCAATCGTGACGAGCGGATCCTGCTCGCCGACCCCGGGTACCCGTGCAATCGAACGTTCATCCGGCTGCTCGAAGGTGCTCCCATCGGGATTCCGGTCGGTGCCGACACCCGCTATCAGCTCACGGCAAGCCTCATCGAGCGCAACTGGACGCCGATGACGCGCGGCGTGCTGATTGCTTCGCCCGCCAACCCGACGGGAACGACCGTCGAGCGCGACGAGATGCAGCGGATCGACGCGACGGTCCGTCGTCTCGGGGGGCGGTTGATCGTCGACGAAATCTACCTCGGCCTGACCTACGGTGCGCCACCGCGCAGCGTGCTCGAATTTGCCGACGACGCGTTCGTCGTCTCGAGCTTCTCCAAGTACTTCAACATGACGGGCTGGCGGCTGGGTTGGCTCGTGGCACCCGCTGACCACGTGCGCGATCTGGAGAAGCTCGCGCAGAATCTCTACATTTCGCCGTCCACGCCGTCACAGCGCGCGGCAATTGGCTGCTTTGAACCGGAGACGCTCGAAATCGTCGAACAGCGACGCGAGGCATTCGAGGCGCGGCGTGATTTTCTCGTCCCGGCGTTGCGCGAGCTCGGGTTCGGCATCCCCGTCACGCCCACCGGCGGCTTCTTCGTCTATGCCGACTGTTCGCGCTTCGCCGACGACAGCGACCGGTTCTGCCGCGACGTGCTCGAAGGCGCGGCCGTTGCTTTCACGCCGGGCATGGATTTCGGCACGCATCGCGCCCGGCAGCACGTGCGATTCGCCTACACGATCGACCAGAACAAGCTCGAAGAGGGGGTACGGCGCTTGCGCGCTTTCCTGTCCCGACCATGAATGCGAAATCCGTGAAAGACGCCCTGCACCCATTGCCCGAGGAAGATCCGGGTCGAAGCAAATCGAGCCCCGGCGTGCTGCGGTTGCGTCGTCGACGATGGCCGATCGTGCTGGCAGTCATTGCCGGCGCGGTGACGCTCGCCGCGTGCGCGGCGCTCGAAACGGTCGACTATTACTGGCAGGGCGCGGCCGGCCAATGGGACCTGATCTCGCGCTCGCAGCCCATTCCGGACGTGATCGGCAAGAGCGACGCGGCACTTGCGGAGCGGCTGCAGCGGATTCGAGAGATGCGCGCGTTTGCAAGTCACCAACTCGGCTTGCCGGACAACGGCAGCTACACGCGGTATACCGATCTCGGACGCCAGTTCGTCACATGGAACGTGTTTGCGACTCCGGAGCTTTCGATGACGCCGCGGCAGTGGTGCTTTCCGATCGCCGGCTGCGTCAACTATCGCGGGTACTTCCACGAGACCGAGGCGCATGGCGAGCAGCAGCGGCTGAAGGCGGCGGGCGACGATGTCTACGTCGGCGGCGTTCCCGCGTATTCGACACTCGGCTGGTTCGACGATCCGGTGCTGTCCTCGTTCGTCCGCTGGCCGGAGACCGAAGTGGCCCGGCTCATCTTCCACGAGCTTGCGCACCAGCTTCTCTACGTGAAAAGCGACTCGGTATTCAACGAGTCCTTTGCAACGACCGTCGAAGAGGCCGGTCTCGCCCGCTGGCTCGCGGAGCGCAAGGATCCGCAACTCGCGCAGCAGGCGGCGCGCACCGACCGGCTCCGCGCCAAATTCCGCGATCTCGTCCGCACAACGCGGGCGAGGCTCTACGAGATCTACGACAGCACGGTGTCGGATGACGACAAGCGGCGCGGCAAGGCGGCAGCGCTCGCGGCAATGAAGGCGGCGTACGACAACGAGAAGGCCGGCGAACCGGGCCTCGGCGGCTACGATCGCTGGTTCGCCCAGCCGAACAACGCTGCCTTGGCGGCAATTGGCATCTACACCGATCGCGTGCCTGCGTTTCGCGAGCTGTTGCACGAGGCCGACGACGACCTGCCGCGCTTTTACGAGCGTGTCCGGGCGCTTTCCCTGCTGCCCAAGCCGGCTCGCGATGCCGAGCTCGACGCGCTGTCCGCGCGCGCGGCAGCGGCTTCCATGTCGGCGCGGCACGGGAGACCCGCCGCAGCCGATTGATCCGCAACGGATTTTGCTGCTATAATCGCAGGCTTCCTTGCCTCACCCTACGTAGCAGAAGGGGAGGCCGCTGGCGTACGCCGATTCCCGGCGCCCACGCCTTAAATGACCGAGAGGAGAGTTCTGCTTATGCGTCACTACGAAATCGTATTCATCGTGCATCCCGATCAGAGCGAGCAGGTGCCCGCCATGATCGAGCGCTACCGCACGATGGTGACGACCCCCGGCGGCCGGATTCACCGGCTCGAGGACTGGGGGCGCCGCCAGCTCGCATATCCGATCCAGAAGGTCCACAAGGCGCACTACGTGCTGATGAACCTCGAGTGCGGCGCCGAGACCCTGACGGAGCTCGAGCACGCGTTCAAGTTCAACGACGCCGTGCTTCGCCACCTCATCGTCTCGATGGACGAAGCCGTCGTCTCGCCGTCGCCGATGATGAAGGACGAGAAGTCGCGCTCGCTGACGGGCAAGGACGCCGAGCGTACCGAGCGACCCGCCGCAGCGGAAGCGCCTGCGCCAGCAGCCCCGGCGCAACCGGCACCCGCCTGACGCGAGCGCAGTGCCGGCGAGCAACCGGGTCGAAGTCGACGCCATCGTCGCAGCGCTCGGAACTCTTCGGCACACGCCTGCGGGCATTCCGGCCATCGAGCTGCAACTGGCTCACCATTCGATGCAGCAGGAAGCCGGCGGCGAGCGCCGTGTCGAATGCGAGTTGCACGCAGTGGCGTTCGGCGACATCGCGGTGGCGCTCGCGCGGCTCGACGTTGGATCGTCGGTGCATTGCGAAGGTTTCATCGCCCGCCGCTACAGGACCGGATCGAGCAACGCGTTGCACCTGACGCGTTTCGAGCAGAACTGATCTACGAATCGAGAGGAAATCGACATGCCACGCCCACTGGGAAGAGGCAAGGGAAAAGGGAAGTTCAAGAAGGACGGCAAGCGCCGCGAACGCGGCAACAACCTGTTCAAGCGCAAGAAGTTCTGCCGCTTCACCGCGGAGAACGTCAAGCAGATCGACTACAAGGACATCGACGTCCTGAAGGACTTCGTGCAGGAGAACGGGAAGATCATGCCGGCGCGCATCACCGGCACGAAGGCACGTTACCAGCGGCAGCTTGGCACGGCAATCAAGCGCGCGCGGTTTCTCGCGCTGCTGTCGTACACCGACCTGCACTAAAGGCACACGATCATGCAAATCATCCTGCTCGAGAAAATCGCCAACGTCGGCAATCTCGGCGACGTCGTCAAGGTCAAGGACGGTTACGCGCGCAATTTCCTCATTCCGCATGGCAAGGCCAAGCGCGCGACGCCCGATAACCTGAAGGCGATCGAGGCGCGCCGTTCGGATCTCGAGAAAGCGGCTGCCGAAAAGCTCGCAACCGCCCAGGCGCTCGCAGAAAAGCTCGAAGGCGCGACGCTGCGAATCTCGCAGAAGTCCGGCGTCGACGGCCGGCTGTTCGGCTCCGTCACCAACGTCGATGTCGTCGAGGCGCTTAAGAAGCAAGGCACCGACGTCGAGAAGGCGATGGTGCGCATGCCGTCGGGACCGCTGAAGCAGGTCGGCGATCACCCGGTTTCGGTGGCGCTGCACACGGACGTCACCGCGCACATCACCGTCCACGTCGTCGGCGAAACCGTCGGCAACTGATCGCACGGCTGCGCGCTTCAGCGGCGCTGCGTAACGAAGCGAAGGGGCCGCGCAATCGGCCCCTTCGGTTTTTCGAAGACCGCGCAACTAGTCGCGGTAAAATCACCCGTTCGAAGCAGCATTTTGCGGTTCCCCGTGCCCGACGATCTCCCGCTCGACCGGCTGAAGCTGCCTCCGCACTCGCTCGAGGCGGAGCAATCGGTGCTGGGCGGGCTGATGCTGGACAACGATGCGGCCGACAAGATCGGCGACGTCATCAGCGCCGAGG
Organism: uncultured Pseudomonadota bacterium; assembly: GCA_963709335.1. GTDB lineage: Bacteria > Pseudomonadota > Gammaproteobacteria > Burkholderiales > Casimicrobiaceae > VBCG01. Next base: position 84,501 of record CAVPWB010000013.1, on the reverse strand, counting down.
ATTTCTACAGCGACGCGCACCGCATCGTCTATCGGCAGATCGTGCAACTGATCGCCGATGGCAAGCCGGCGGACGTCGTCACCGCGTCCGAAGCGCTGGCATCGACACAAAAGCTCGACTACGTCGGCGGGCTGGCCTACCTCGGTGCGCTCGCGCAGAACGTGCCGACGGCCGCGAACATCCGGCACTACGCGAACATCGTGCGCGAGCGCTCGATCCTGCGCCAGCTCGCGTCGACGGCGACCGAGATCGCCGAATCCGCGTTCAATCCGCTCGGGCGCAACGCGAAGATGGTGCTCGACGAGGCCGAGGCGAAGATCCTGCACATCGCCGAGCAAGGCTCGCGCGGCGCGCAGAACTTCCAGATCATCGGCAAGCTCCTCGCGAACGTCGTCGAGCGGATCGAGACGCTGTACAACCGCGACGATCCCTCGGATGTCACCGGCGTGCCCACCGGATTCGCCGATCTCGATCGAATGACGTCGGGCTTCCAGCCGGGCGATCTCGTCGTCGTGGCGGGGCGGCCGAGCATGGGCAAGACGGCGCTGGCGCTCAACATCGGCGAGAGCGTCGCGCTCAACACCGGCATGCCCGTCGCCGTGTTCTCGATGGAAATGGGCGCGTCCCAGCTCGCGATGCGGCTGATCGGCTCGGTCGGCAGGCTCGACCAGCACAAGCTGCGAACCGGCCGGTTGCAGCCCGACGACTGGGACAAGCTGTCGGCGGCGCTCGGACGGCTCAACGAAGCGCCGATACTCATCGACGAAACGCCCGCGCTCAACGCAATCGAAGTGCGGTCGCGCGCGCGACGGCTGATGAAGCAGTACGGCAAGCTCGGTCTCGTCATCGTCGACTACCTGCAGCTGATGCAGGCTTCGACGCAGGGCGAGAACCGGGCGACCGAGATCTCCGAGATTTCGCGCGCGATGAAATCGCTCGCCAAGGAGTTGCAGGTTCCGGTGGTCGCGCTGTCGCAGTTGAACCGGTCGCTCGAGCAGCGGCCCAACAAGCGGCCCGTGATGTCCGACCTGCGGGAAAGCGGCGCGATCGAACAGGACGCCGACGTCATCCTGTTCATCTATCGCGACGAGGTCTACAACGCGGAAACGCAGGACAAGGGCGTCGCGGAGATCATCATCAGCAAGCAGCGCAACGGTCCCATCGGCACCGTGTTCCTGACCTTTCTCGGGGAGTTCACGCGCTTCGAGAACCGTGCCGCTCCCGGCAGTTACTGACGCAACGGCGCCCACCATGTACACGTGGCAATCCCATCTCGGCACCAGCACGTTCGATCCGCGCTACCACACTAATCCGCGCGTCGAGATCATGAGCTTTCTCGCCGAGCCGCCGGGCACGCTGCTCGACATCGGGTGCGGCGGCGGCGCTACCGGCGTGCTCGTGAAGCAAAAGTTTCCCGGCACGCGCGTCGTGGGCATCGAGATCAATCCGAGCGCTGCTGCGCACGCACGGCAGCATCTCGATCACGTGATCTGCGCGGGCATCGATGACGTCGACCTTGCGCGCGAATTGCCCGGTGAGGCGATCTCGACCGTGCTGCTGCTCGACGTGCTGGAGCACCTGTACGACCCGTGGCGTGCGCTGCAACGGATCCGCGGATGGCTCGCACCCGGAACACGCGTGATCGCGAGCGTGCCCAACATCCGCAACCTCGCCACGCTGAGCGAGCTGGCGGGCGGGCATTTCGAGTACCAGCCCAATGGCGTGCTCGACATCACGCATGTGCGCTTCTTCACGCGGAGCTCGCTGCGCGATCTGTTCGAGCAGACGGGGTTCACCGTGCAACGGCTCGATCCGCTGACGCAACCAGCCATGGTCGACCCGGTGATCGTCAACCGCCGGCCCGGGCGCGTCGAAACGCGCACGCTCAGCATCGAATACAAGTCGTTCGAGGATCTCGAAGACCTGTACGCGCTGCAATATGTCGTCGACGCACGATCGGGCGGCGTCGGCGCGACCGCACCGATTTGAGCCTCGGGGCCGGCGGTCGATGACGACGGTCGCGCAGCGCACGGTTTCGCGCAACGATCCGTGCCCCTGCGGAAGCGGCAGGCGATTCAAGGATTGTCACGGGTCGCTCCGCGACGCGCCGACTGCGCGCAGCCTGCCGACCGCGGCGCAGCCCGCGCCGAGCGTAGCCGCGGCGGGCAACAAGAGTCGCTATCGCCCGGCCGGCAGTGACTGGGCCGAGATCGGCGCGGATGCATCCGACCGCCTCGGCGCGATGATGGAACTCGCGCTCAAGCACCAGGTGGAGCAGCGGGTCCGCGACGCGGAGGGCCTGTACCGCGCGGTGCTGGAAGAGGCGCCGCACACGCACGACGCGCTGCACATGCTCGGCGTGGTCAGGCTCGGCCTCGGCGATTTTCCCGAAGCCGAGCGGTTGCTGCGCAGCGCGATGGCGTTGCGGCCGCCGTATCCGGCGATCGAGAAGAACTGGTCACTCGTGCGCCAGTCGATCGCCGCGCGCGATCGCCGCGGGCTCGAGATCGTGTGCGAGTACGCGTTGCCGCTGCTGGGGCAGTCGTTGCAGGGCGCGCACCGAGCGCGGAAGCTCGCCGCCGCTGGCGCCCCCGCGCAAGCGCTGCATGTCGTCGGACCTGCTCGTGACACCGCCGGTGATGCCGCATGGGTGACCGATCGCCTGACGCACCTGTTGGCAGCGCACACGCCGACGCTCTGGCGCCCGCCGTCCGAGCAAGCCGGTGAAACCTCGTGGACCCGCGTCGATCGCAACGAGATCGACGTTGCCACCGGCCGGCGGCCCGCCGACGGTGCGGTGATTCTCACCGACATCCAATGCGATACGGATGGGTGGCTGCGCGATTCGATCGATCGCGTGCTCGTGTTCGCCCAGTCGGCACTTCCGTCGACCTATCTCGAGCGGCTGCGTCGCATCGCCGCGGATGGCAGCCGGCCGGTTGCGCTGATGTTTCCGTCGCACGCGAAGGCGCGAAGGTTCGGCTGCGACGGAATCGTCGTGCCACCGCCGATCGATCTCGCGGACGTTGCGGATGCCAGCGCGACGTCGCGTGTCGACGCGACGATGCTCCACGTGGCGACCGTTGGCCAGGACCGTCGGCGTGTCGTCGTCGCGAGCGATAGCGAGCTATTGGCGACCATCGCGAATCGCGCAGGCGCGCTCGTGCTGCTCGACCCCGGCCCGTTGCGCTACGACGTCGGCATGCTGTCAACCGTTCGTTGCGTCGCGCGCGATGCTGCGAAAGTTGCTGGTTTCCTCACGGGTGCCGATGTCTATTTTCATCGCCGCCAGCCCTGGTGGACCGAGGACGAAGGTCGCGTATTCTTCGGCGCGATGGCGTCCGGCGTGCCGGTGCTGTGCCATCGGGAATCGATCTACGCCGAGTACATCGACGATGGCGCCGATGGCTGGGTCTACGACTCGGACGTCGCGGCCGTTGCGACGATCGACGCGCTGCGGACGGATCGAACGCGCGTCCGGGATGCGGGTGTCAAGGCGCGCGCCAAGGTGCTGCGTCTGTTCGACCCGCGCTCGCTCGCGAGTGCCTATGCCGACGCGGTGACGCAGTGGCTGCGCGGATGACGACGGATCCAGTGCCGATGACCAACGCCAGCGACGACGCGGTGCGCGCAATCGCGTTCTACCTGCCGCAGTTCCACACGATTCCCGAGAACGACCTGTGGTGGGGACCCGGTTTCACCGAGTGGACGAATGTCACGCGTGCGCGTCCGAGCTTCGTCGGACACTATCAGCCGCATCTGCCGGCCGATATGGGTTTCTACGACCTGCGCGTCGCCGACACGCGCGCGAAGCAGGCGGCCCTGGCCGCTGCTTACGGCCTCCACGGCTTCTGCTACTACTACTATTGGTTCGCCGGCAAGCGGCTCCTCGAGACGCCGGTCGAGACGATGCTCGCAACGGGCGAGCCCGACTTTCCGTATTGCCTGTGCTGGGCCAACGAGAACTGGACGCGCCGCTGGGACGGGGCCGACCAGGAAGTGTTGATCGCGCAGAATCCGTCGCGCGCCGATGACGAGCGATTGATCCGCGACCTGCTGCCGCACTTTCGCGATCCACGCTATATCCGGATCAACGGCAAGCCGCTGTTCATCGTCTACCGGATCGGCGTTTTGCCCAACGTCGCCGCATCGGCGCAACTGTGGCGTCGCATCGCGCAGCAGGAAGGGATCGGCGAACTGTACCTGTGCGCGGCCAAGACGTACGACACCGGCGATCCGACGGTCTACGGCTTCGACGCCGTCGTCGAATTCCCGCCGCATGGCCTGCGCACCGTCACGATGAACGAGCAACTCGACCTGTGCGATCCCGAATTCCGCGGCACGGTCGTCGACTATCGGCAGTTCGTCGTCGATTGCGTGACGACGCGCGACCCGTCGTACACGCTGCACCGCACGGTGATGCCCGGCTGGGACAACACGGCACGCCGCATGCACCAGGCGCTGGTGTTCGCGCATGCGAGCCCGGAGGTGTACGAGTTGTGGACGCGCGAAGTCGTCGCACAGACGCGCCGCAAGCCGCCGGGCGAGCGGCTGATGTTCGTCAACGCATGGAACGAATGGGCCGAGGGGGCGCACCTCGAGCCCGATCGGCGCTTCGGGCGCCAATACCTGGAGGCAACGCAGCGCGCGCTAGCCGACGGCCAGGCGCGCGATTCCGATGTCGAGTCGCGTTCGTCGCGCGTTGCGGGCGCCGCGCTGCGGCGCGAGATCAGCCCTGCAGGCGAATACGGCCAACGCGGTCGCCGAACGCCGGAGGCTCGAGCGCGAAGCCGAACGCGCACGCTGATGGCGCCGAGCATCGCGCGAGAGCCGCAGCCACACGTCAGTGCGACAGCCAGTGCGAGACGTTCTTCCACGCGAACGACAACGGATCCGACCCCCAGAACAGCGTGCCGTCGTAGTAGTAGCCCTTGTAGGTGCGGCCGGCGATCAGCTCGGGGCTGCCCTCGTTCAGCACGTCGGCAAAGCGCTGCTCCGCCGTGCGCGGCGGCTCGCGCCGGCCCTCCGATTCGCTGATCCCCTCGACTTCGATTTTCTCGAGCTGGACGGGATTGCGCTCGGCCAAGAGCTTGTCGAATGCGGCCATCTCCTTGTCGTAGGCGGCGCGCTTCTGCAGCGGTGTCGCGGCGAGCGGCGATTGCTTGCCATCGGTCACCGGACGGGAGATCGACCACTTGGGCTGTGCGACGGCGGGCGCAACGGCGACGCAGATCAGCATCGCACCGAGCGTGCGCGCCACGCGCGCGCGGATCCGGCGGCAGGGGCGGGCGGGCGCTTGCATCACGCCATTTTACCCGTACGGCGCCGTCCGCCGCATGCGCGCCGCCCCCGTGCGGCGGACGTCAGAGCACCTCGGCCGCGTGATCGGCGAGACGGGACCGCTCGCCGCGCTGCAGCGTGATGTGGCCCGAGTGACTCCAGCCCTTGAACCGGTCGACGACATACGTGAGGCCCGAGCTGCCCTCGGTCAGGTAGGGCGTGTCGATCTGCGCGATGTTGCCGAGGCAAACGACCTTCGTGCCTGGCCCGGCGCGGGTGATCAGCGTCTTCATCTGCTTCGGCGTCAGGTTCTGCGCCTCGTCGATGATCAGGAACTTGTTGATGAACGTCCGACCGCGCATGAAGTTGAGGCTCTTCACCTTGATCCGCGAACGGATCAGATCGCGCGTCGCCGCGCGGCCCCAGTCGCCGCTCTCGTCGTCGGTCTTGTTGAGCACGTCGAGATTGTCCTCGAGCGCGCCCATCCACGGGTTCATCTTCTCTTCCTCGGTGCCGGGCAGGAAGCCGATGTCCTCGCCGACGGGCACCGTGACGCGCGTCATGATGATCTCGGAATAAACCTTGAACTCGAGCGTCAGCATCAGGCCCGCGGCGAGCGTCAGCAGCGTCTTGCCCGTGCCGGCCTGGCCGAGCAGCGTGACGAAGTCGATCTCCGGGTTCATCAGCAGGTTCAGTGCGAAGTTCTGCTCGCGGTTGCGCGCGACGATGCCCCACACGTTGTTCTTCTGGTGCGAATAATCCTTGAGCGTCGACAAGAGCGCGCTCTTCCCCTGCAGTTCCTTGACGATCGCGTACAGCGGCGCTTCGCCTTCCTTCTCCTGGTACAGGAACTCGTTGAGATGCAGCGACGGCACCAGCGGCCCGGTCAGCCGGTAGTACGTGTGCCCGCCCTGCTGCCACGACTCGATGCCCTTGCCGTGACGGTCCCAGAAGTCCGCCGGCAGCTCGCGCACGCCCGAGTAGAGGAGCTCGGTGTCCTCGAGTACCTTGTCGTTGAAGTAGTCCTCCGCCGCGATGCCGAGCGCGCGCGCCTTGATCCGCATGTTGATGTCCTTCGACACCAGGATCACGCTGCGCTTCGGGGAGAGCCGCGTCAGGTGCATGACGACGGCGAGGATCTGGTTGTCGGCCTTGCCGTTCGCAAGCGATGGCGGCAATGCCGTCGAGATGATCTCGGTCTGCAGGAACAGGCGCCCGGTGGCCGCGCCATTCGACTTCTCCGTCAGCGGTATGCCGCTGGCGATGCCTTCGGTGCCCGGACCCGCGTAAAGCGTGACGAGCTCGTCGAGAAAGCGCGATGCCTGGCGAGCGTTCCGCGCGACCTCCGTCATCCCCTTCTTGTGCGAATCGAGCTCCTCGAGCGTCAGGATCGGCAGGTAGATGTCGTGCTCTTCGAAACGGAACAGGCTCGTCGGATCGTGCATCAGCACGTTCGTATCGAGGACAAACAGCTTCGTCGTAGGGGACGGTCCGGTGCGGGCCGGCTTGCGGGAGGGGAGCAAATGCAGGGTGGAGGGAGCGGGGCGCAGCTTGCGTTCGACCATGGGCCTCCTGGAAGATTTCATTGGGAAGCCGCCGCTACCGGGGCCGCTTCGAGTCTACTGTAGGCCGGTTTCGCCGCGGGGTACAAGGGGTTGCGACGAAAGGTGCCGCGCACCGTACATTTTGTGGTGCAAACGGCACAGCGCCCTGGGACTGGAATTGCACCGCCCATCAAGAATGAGGTGCGCTCGAACGTTACAGTTTCGCGACGAATTCGAGCACTTCGCGCGCGTGACCCTCGACCTTGACTTTGCGCCACTCGTGCGCCAGCTTGCCCTCGCGATCGATGACGAACGTGCTGCGCTCGATGCCGCGAACCTGCTTGCCGTACATGTTCTTCATCCGGATCACGTCGAACTGCTTGCACAGCGCTTCGTCCGGGTCGGCAATGAGCGGGAATGGAAAGTCCATCTTCTTGCTGAAGCTCTCGTGCGACTTCAGCGAGTCGCGGGACACGCCCGCGACGACGGCGCCGGCCTTCAGGAATTTCGGATAGAGGTCGCGAAACTGCTGGCCCTCGGTCGTGCAGCCGGGCGTGTTGTCCCGCGGATAGAAATACAGCACGACCGGGTGCCCGACGTGGTCCGCCAGGCGGAACATGCCGTGCGTGGATTCGATCTCAAAATTCTCGATACGCTTCATCGACGTCTCCCAGAAATTCGTCACCCTGTACCAAGAGCGTGCCTGTGCGGCCCGGAACCGACGCCAACTGCGTCTCGCAGCGGGGCAGCGCCATGGGCTCGACCGCTTCACGCAGGTCGCGCACCGGTCCGAGTGACCAGCCCCGCGCCTTCCATCCGGTGAGCAATTGATCGAACACGCCGCGCAGGCGGCCGCCCTCGAGCTCCGCGTGGAGCGTGAACACGTGTCCGTCCGCGTTGGGTACGCCGGTTCGCTCGATCAGATAGTCGGCGACGTTGTCCTCGCTGATCCCTTCGGTGCCGATCAGCTCGTCGAGTGTCGGCAACGTCGTCGGAAACTGCGGACAGCGGATCAACTCGGCGCGCCAAACCGGCAGGTGGGGGTACGCGCCCCGTCCGTCCGAGCAGTAATCGAAACCGAGCTGTTGCGTGAGGCGCAGCGCATGGACGTTCATCTGCCAGCCGGCAGCGCCGTGGGTCGTCGGAGGTTCGCGGAACACATCCACGTAGCGGTCGCACGCGCGCTGCATTTCACGTCGCGTCCACGCGCCGTCGGCGCTCGCAACACCGTCCTGCCACCGGATGTGGTCCCAGCAATGGATGCCCGTCTCGTGTCCTTCGCCGCGCACGCGGCGCAGCACGCTGACGGCGCGCCGGCCGATGTCCGGCCCGGGTAGCACCGTTCCGTACAGCAGCGTGCGAACGCCGTAGTGCCGCACCACCGACGTCCGCTGGACCTTGCCGACGAACCCCTTGCGAAACACGCGCCGGATCGCGCGTCCCGTGTGGTCGGGTCCGAGCGAGAACAGGAACGTCGCGCGCAAGCCATGGCGGTCGAGCAGTTCGAGCAGCCTCGGCACGCCCTCTCTCGTGCCGCGCAGCGTGTCGACGTCGACCTTGAGCCCGATCCTCATTCTCCCGGCCTCTTTGCGCCGCTGGGGAACGCGCGACCTCGGAGCGTCGGCCTCGTAGAACTCGCGCGCCGCCACTCCCTGCGGGATTCGGCTCGGCCTGCAGCCTCGCCCGGCGCGCTCATTCCACTAGTGCGCGGGCGTCGGCGACATGGCCCCGGTAGGCGTCGAAGATCCTGCGCAGCGCATCCGGCATGCCGACGGTCGGCGACCAATGCAGGTCGGCGCGCGTGTTGTCGATCTTCGGCACGCGATTCTGCACGTCCTGATAGCCGGCGCCGTAGTACTCGGCCGCCGTCGTGTCGACGATTTGCACCGCGGCGGCGCTCTCGCGGTATTCCGGATACTCGCGAGCGAGGTCGAGCATCATCGTCGCGAGTTCGCGCACCGAGTAATTGTTGGCCGGATTCCCGATGTTGTAGATCTTCCGCGTCGCGATGCCATCGCGATTCTCGACGATCTTCATCAGCGCGGCGATGCCGTCGTCGATGTACGTGAACGCGCGCTTCTGCGTGCCGCCGTCGACGAGCTTGATCGTTTCGCCGCGGACGATGTGGCCGAGAAACTGCGTGATGACGCGCGAGCTGCCTTCCTTGGCCGTGTTGATCGAGTCGAGGCCGGCGCCGATCCAGTTGAACGGCCGGAACAGCGTGTAGTCGAGCCCTTCCTGCTGGCCGTACGCGTGGATGACGCGATCCATCAGCTGCTTGGCGCACGAGTAGATCCAGCGCGGCTTGTTGATCGGCCCGAGCACGAGCTCGGAGTGCTCGGGATCGAACTCCGCATCGGTGCACATGCCGTACACCTCGGAGGTCGACGGAAAGATCACGCGGCGGCGGTGCCGCACTGCCGCGCGGACGATGGGCAGGTTCGCCTCGAAGTCGAGCTCGAATACGCGCAGCGGCTCACGGACGTATGTCGCGGGCGTGGCGATGGCGACCAGCGGCAGCACGACGTCGCATTTCTTGACGTGGTACTCGATCCACTCGCGGTTGATCGTGATGTCGCCTTCGAAGAAATGAAAGCGCGGTTCCTCCAGCAGGCCGCTGATGCGTTCGGTCTGCATGTCCATCCCGTAGATCTCCCAGTCGGTGCTGGCAACGATCCGGTGTGACAGGTGATGGCCGATGAAGCCGTTGACGCCGAGGATGAGGACGCGTTTCATGCGGATGGAGTTCGCGGGCGAGGCGCGCGCATTGTACCGCGCGGCCTGCGGTGCGCCCTCGAGTGCTCCGCCGCGCGCGCTGCGTCAGCCAAGCGGCAGCGCAGTGTCGCCGAAGCGCGCGCGAACCATGGCGGGCGTGTGGTGCTCGCCGTCGATCTCGAGCGCGTCGATCCGCAGCGTGCCGCCGCCGCCGCAGATTGCGACCAGCGATTCGCCAGTCGTGCCCGCGCCGTCCGCGCGAAGGGCGAGCACGGGTGCGCCGGCGGGCGCCGCGGCGTCGATCACGCGCGTGCGCAGGACGCGCGCCGGCCGGCCGCTTACGGACGTGAGCGCGCCGGGGTAGGGTGGCGCCACCGCGCGCACGAGATCGTGCAAGACCGTCGCTGACTTCGACCAGTCGATACGGCCGTCCTCCGGCGTGCGGCCGCCGAAATACGACCCGAGCTCGATCGCGTTGCGCAGTCGAGGTGCCGTGCCCGCGACGAGCGCCGGAAAGACACCGTCGAGGCAGATCTCGGCCGCGACGGTGACCTTGTCGAACACTTCGCGCGCCGTGTCGTCGGGCAGGATCGGCACCGACTGCGCCGCCACGATATCGCCGGCGTCCGGCCTCTCGTCCATGTAGTGCAGCGTTGCGCCGGTGTGCCGCTCGCCGTTCAGCACCGCCCAGTTCACGGGCGCCCGTCCGCGGTAGCGCGGCAGCAGCGAGCCGTGCAGGTTCAGCGCACCGCGCGGCGCGACCTGCAACAGCGGCTGCTTCAGCATTCGCCGGTAGTAGAAGCTGAACAGGAAATCCGGCGCGAGCGCCCGGATTCGCGCAACGACGTCCGGATGGTTCGGATCATCCGGCGCGATCCACGGCAGGCCCAGGTCGTCAGCGACGTCGGCGACGCGCTCGAACCACTGGATTTCCGCCGGGTCGTCGTCGTGCGTGACGACGAGCGACACGATCGCACCCTGCGCGCGAAGCACGCGCAGGCAGCGCACGCCGACGTTGTGATACGCGAATACGACGGTGCGAACCGGCGCGGCCGCGGCGCGTTCCCGATCGGTCACGTTCGCGCCGACGTCAGCGGATGAGCCGCACGCTCTCGACGCCCTGGCGCGCAGGCACCTCGGTCGCGACGTCGCGTTCGAGCACGGCGCGGATCACGTAGCGCGGCCGGTCGCGCACCTGCTGGTAGATGCGGCCCACGTATTCACCGAGGAGACCGACGCCGAACATGATGCAGCCGATCAGGAAGAACGCGAGGATGTCGCGATCCCAGAACGCCTTGATCCCCTCGATGAATCCGCCGACGATCGCGCGCTGCGCGATGACGAAGACGTACAGCACGACCGACGACAGCGCGACGATCATGCCGGCGACGGAGAAGAGCTGCAGCGGAACGAGCGAGAAGCCGGTGATCAGGTCGAAGTTGAGCCGGATCAGCCGATACATCGAGTATTTCGATTCGCCGGCGGCGCGCTCCTCGTGCAGCACGTCGACTTCGACCGGATGGTGCGCGAACGTGTAGGCAAGCGCCGGGATGTACGTGCTGACCTCGCGGGCGGCAGCGACGGCGTCGACGATGTCGCGACTGTAGGCGCGCAGCATGCAGCCCTGGTCGGTCATCCGGATCCGCGTGATCCGTTCGCGCAGCCGGTTCATCAACCGCGATGCACGGCGTCGCCACCATGAGTCTTCGCGGACGCGGCGTACGCCGCCGACGTAATCGGCGCCGTCGTCCATGGCGGCGAGCAGCTTGTGGATCTCCTCCGGCGGGTTCTGCAGGTCGGCGTCGAGCGTGACGACCCGCTCGCCGCGCACGCGCTCGAACCCGGCGAGGATCGCGAGGTGCTGGCCGTAATTCGCGTTGAAGAAGACGACGCGCGTCACGTCGGGCCGCGCGGCGAACTGATCCTTGAGGAGCGCAGCCGACTTGTCGCGGCTGCCGTCGTTGACGAAGATCACTTCGTAGCCGATCTGCAGCGCGTCGAGGGCCGGATACAGGCGCGCGAACAGCGCAGGCAGACCGGCGGCCTCGTTGTAAACGGGAATGACGACGGAGAGAAGCGGGGAGCTCAATGGTGGCTCGTCTGCGTCACGCCGTCACGGTCGAGGCGGCGTTCGCGGCGATGATCTCGGCACAGGCAGCGCAAACCCGATCCACGTCGTCGACGGTCATGGCGGCGTGCAGCGGCAGCGTGACGGTGCAATCGGCGATCCGTTCGGTGTTGGGCAGATCCCCGCGATGGTAGCCGAAGCGGCGTCCCAGCGTGCAGAGATGCAGCGCCTCGTACGAGATCCCCGTGGCGATGCCCTGCTGCGCCAGTGCATCGCGAAACGAGGCACGCGTGATCCGCAGCCGATCGAGCGGCAGCAGCACGGCGAACATGTTCCACGACTGGCCGTCGTCGCCGTGGGGGCGTGGCGGCAGCACGCATGCGGGGTCGGTGACCAGGCGCTCGAAGTAGCGATCGGCGAGCCTGCGCCGGTGGGCGAGAAACGCCGGCAAGCGCTCGAGTTGCGCAACGCCGATCCGCGCATTGACGTCCGGCAGGTTGAACTTGCCGCCGGGAAACGCGACGTCGCGCGTGCCGTCGCGCTGCCGCTCGATGCCGTGGAACCGCAGCACTTCGACGCGTCGCGCCTCGTCGGCGTCGTTGCAGACGATCGCGCCGCCTTCGATCGATGTGATGTTCTTGTTCGGATGAAAGCTGAACGTGACGAGATCGCCGATCGCGCCGATCGGACGACCGTGCCAGCGCGAGCCGATGACGAGCGCGGCGTCCTCGATCACGCGCAGCCGGTGGTGACGGGCGAGCGCGTACAGCGCATCCATGTCCACCAGCGAGCCCGGCCAGTGCGTCGGCATGATCGCGCGTGTCCGCGGACCGATGCGGGCGGCGACGCGGCCGAGCTCGATGTTGCGTGTGACGAGATCGCAATCGACGAACACCGGCGTCGCGCGCTGCTTGACGATCATGTTGAGGACGGTGAAGAAGCTCTGGCCGCACGTGATGACTTCGTCGCCCTGACCGATGTCGCACAGTTGCAGCGCGATCTCGACGGCGGCCGTCGCCGACGTGACCACGCGCACCGGCCGGCCGTCGCAGAACGTCGACAGTGCGGCCTCGAACCGCTCGACCCAAACGCCGCTCGTGATGTGGCCGGAGCGCAGCACGTCGCCGACGGCCGCGATCGTCTCGGCGTCGAGCAGCGGGCTCGCGAACTTGAGCGGTGCGGCCATCAGCTCCGCGCGACCAGGTAGACGCCGACGATGATGAAGCCGATACCGAGCCAGCGCTGCGCGGTGACCGCTTCGCCGAACAGGTAGTGCGCGGCGATCGCGTTGACGACGTAGCCGAGCGACAACAGCGGGTAGGCGATCGACACCGGCACGCGCGAGAGGCCGAGAATCCAGACGAGCACGCTGACCGCGTAGAACGCGATGCCGGCGATGAAATAGCCCTGCGTCGCCATCTGCATCAGCGTCGCTGCCCAGCCATCGGCCGTCAGCGTGATGACGCCCATCCGGTTGGTGCCGCCCTTCAGCAGCAACTGTGCGGCGGCGTTGAGCAGCACGCCGGTCAGCAGGAACAGGAAAGCGGACGTCGTCATCGTCAGCGGCGCGCGACGAGTACGTCCCGCGGGTTCGAGGCGATCACGCGCAACGGAACGCCTCCGGCCCCAAGCGCGTCGCGCGTCTCGTGCGACATCAGCGCGTACCCCTGCGGCAGCGCCTTCCAGCGCTCGATCCAGTCCGCCTCGCGCGCGATGCCGAGCTCCGGCTGCGCGTCGAGGCCGGGCCCGAGCTCGTCGCGGTATTCAACCAGCGTCGTCGTGCGCGCGAGGTAGAAGGGCAGTGTCTGCTCGTACATGTGAACCTGGAAGAACGGTGCGCTGCGATCGTACGGAGGATTGGCGGTGTTTTCCAGTGTCGTGACGAGATCGGCTGTCGAGCGGGTCGCCCGGAACGCGTCGGAGCCCGAGTACATCGCCTGCAGCATCAGGATCGTCGCCACCGACAGCGTGGCGATGCCGGCTGTCTTGCCCCACGCCGATCCGCGCCGCAGCAGCAGCCAGCCGAAGACGTACCCGGCCGCTCCGACGCCCAATCCGAGCCTGACCCACCAGCCGAGTTTCGCGAATAATTCACCGGGCGTGCGCGCGCTGGAGAACGCGTCGGTGACCACGGTCCAGCCAAGCATGCTGCCGAGCCACAGCGCCGCCGTCGTCGATGCGATGATCGTCGCGAACACGGCCAGCGTGCGTGACGACATCCGTTCGAGCTGGACCCCGAGCACCAGCGCCGCAGCAGGAAAGATCGGCAGGATGTATGACGGCAGCTTCGAACCCGAGATGCTGAAGAACACCAGCACGAACGCGCACCAGATCAGGCAGAACCGTGGCCAGGCGAACGATCCCGCTGCAACCGGCTCGGTCCAGCTGCGGCGAAGCCCCCACAGGAAGACGCCGGTCCACGGCAAAAGGCCGATGGCGAGCAGCGGCAGGAAATACCACCACGCGCCGGTGCGTCGATGCTCGGTCGTCAGGAAGCGCTCGAAGTGCTCGTGAATGAAAAAGAACCGCGCGAATTCCGGATTGCGTACCGACACGACGACAAACCACGGTGCGGCGAGCAATAGGAACAGTGCTAAGCCGCGCATGAATTCGATCCGCGTCCAAGGCGTGCGATCGCGGGTCACCAGCGTGTGGATGGCGAGCGTCGCGAACGGGATGACGAGGGCGATGAGACCCTTCGTCATCACCCCGCCGGCCGTTGCGGCCCACGCAACGAGCATCCAGCGCCGGCTGCGTGCGGCGTCCGCCCGCCAGTGCTGCGCGAGCAGGAATGCGCCGAGTGCGGCCGTCAGCCAGAACGTCAAAAGCGCGTCGAGCGAGACGAGATGCGCCATCCCGAACGGCCACACGCACCCGGCGAATGCCAGCGCAGCGTAGGCGCCGGCCGTTTTCGACGCGATGGTCGAGCCGACGTAGCCGACGATCAGTATGGTCAGGAATCCCGCGAGCGCGCCGGGAAGGCGAGCGGTCCACTCGTCGACCTCGAACGCTCGAAAGGCGGCACCCGTAAGCCAGTACTGGAGGGGCGGTTTCTCGAAGTACTTGATCCCGTTGAGCCGCGGCGTTACCCAATCGCCCGTGACGACCATCTCGCGGGCGATCTCCGCGTAACGCCCTTCGTCGGGATGCTGGAGCTTGCGCACGTCGAGACTCGCGAACCACGCGATGGCAATCGCAATCGCGAGCAGCGTCCACGTGCGGCGGGAAAATGCGGCTGTCAACGGCGAGTCGGGCGCTCGAGCGAGCGGCGTATGTGACGCCTGCGGCGCCGGAAGGGCGGCATTCTACCGTGCCGCGCAGAGCGGCATTCCGTAGCGGCCGCGACGCGACATGCCATCCTTGGCTGCATCGCGATGGCCATCTCGCCTCTCCAGCGCGTGCTACAGTCACTGGTTGATCGTTTCGTTCGCGCATCGCATGGAGTTGCCGGTCACCATCGCCGCCGCGCGGGCTGTGCAGATACCGGTGGTGCAGCGGCTCGCGCGGGAGATCTGGCGTCGCTACTACCCGCCGATCCTGAGCCCGGCGCAGATCGACTACATGCTCGAGCGCGGCTACTCGGACGAGGCGCTGGCGCGCTTCGTCGTCGAGCCTGACGCGGGACTGGCGCTTGCAGAAGTGGCTGACGTCGTCGTGGCCTTCGCCGCGTGGTATCGCGTCGATGCGTCGACGATGAAGCTGGACAAGCTGTACGTGCTGCCGCAGCGGCACCACCGCGGCATCGGACGCGCGCTGATCGAGCACGTCGGCGGGCACGCGGCCCGCGCCGGTTGCCGCGCACTCACGCTGAACGTCAATCGCGGCAACACGCAGGCGGTTCGTGCCTACGAGGCGTGCGGATTCGCGATTCGCGCCCGCGGCGACTTTCCGATCGGCGGCGGCTTTGTCATGGAGGATTTCATCATGGTGCGGACGTTGTGACCGATCATCAGCCGAAGCCCCTGCGGCTCTACGATAACTTTTCGCGCAGCCTGCGCGAGTTCGCGCCGCTCGTGCCCGATCGGCCCGTTGGTCTCTACACGTGCGGACCGACCGTCTACGATTTCCAGCATATCGGCAACTATCGAACGTTCATGTTCGAGGACACGCTGAAGCGCGTGCTCCGCTTCAACGGCCATCGCGTGCTGCACGTGATGAACGTGACCGATGTGGGACACCTGACGTCCGACGCCGATACCGGCGAGGACAAGATGGAGAAGGGCGCGCGCCGGACGGGCCGCAGCGCCTGGGAGATCGCGGCGCTGTACACGCAGGCATTCCAGGACGACATCGCCACGCTGAACATCGAACCACCCGACGTGCTGCCGCGCGCCACCGACCACATTCCAGAGCAGATCGAGTTCATCGCCGACCTCGAGCGACGCGGTTTCACATACGCGACGGCCGACGGCATCTACTTCGACACGAGCCGGCAGCCCGACTACGGATTTCTCGCGCGGCTCGACCGGGCGGGACTCGAAGCGGGCAAGCGCGTCGAACTCGGCGACAAGCGCAACGCCACCGACTTCGCGCTGTGGAAGCTGTCGCCGCCCGACAGCGCGCGGCAGATGGAATGGGACAGCCCGTGGGGCAAGGGCTTCCCCGGCTGGCACATCGAGTGCTCGGCGATGGCGCAGAAGTATCTCGGCGACTACTTCGACATCCATTGCGGCGGCGAGGACCACATCCCCGTGCATCACACGAACGAGATCGCGCAGACCGAAGCGCGCGTCGGCACGCGGCTCGCGAACTTCTGGATGCACGGCTACTTCCTGGTGCAGAACGACGCGAAGATGGCAAAGTCGGCCGGCGAGTTCCTGCGCGTCGCGGCGCTGGTCGAGCGCGGTTACGATCCGCTCGCGTTCCGCTACCTGTGCCTGACGGGTCATTACCGGACGCAGCTCAACTTCACCTGGGAAGCACTCGACGCCGCCGCCACCGGGCTTGCGCGAATGCGGACGACGTTCCATGCGCTGCCGGCCAATGACGCCATCGCAGCGAACGCAGAGGCCCTGGCGCAGTTCACCACTTACGTCAACGACGACTTGAACACGCCACGCGCGCTCGCGCTCGCGTGGGACGTGCTTCGCGGTGACGCGCCTGCTGCGGCGAAGCGCGCGACGCTGCTGCGATTCGACGACGTTTTCGGGCTTGATCTTGCGGCGTGGGTCCCCGCACGCGAAGCGGTGCCCGACGCGGTCGACGCGCTCGCGCAGGCACGGGCGGCTGCGCGGAAGGCGAAGCAATGGGCCGAAGCGGATCGCCTGCGCGCCGAGCTTCATGCCGCGGGCTGGGAAATGGAAGACCGCGCCGACGGTTATGCGCTCAAACGCCGGTCGTAGTCGTTCGATGCGGCGACCTCGGGCCAGGCGCCGATCACCCCGCGTCGCCCGCATGCGTGCCGCGAACGATCAGTACATCCGCTCGATCGACCCCGAATAGAGCACGGGTCCGGTCGGTGCACCCGTGGGCGAGCCTCCGGGCGGCTCGAGACTGACGGCGAGCGCCGGGATATTGGTCAGCGATTCGTCTGCCGGCGCGGCAAGCGGCACCTGGACGATCGCGCCGGGCGGAATGACGCCCAGCGATTTCGGTGCGCCGCCCTGCGGCAATGCCCATAGCTCGAACACGCGGCCTGGGGCTGGTGCTGCGCTTCCCACGGCCTTGACCGTCAGGAACCGTTCGTTGCGCAAGGCGCTCGCAATCAGCGCGGGCTTGGCATCCGAACCCGCGAGAACGACGACGATGGGTGCTGCAGCTGGCACGGGCGGCCGCGCCAGCTGCAAAACTCCGAGCGCCAGGGTGGCGACGAAACCGATCGCCGTCAGCGCGCGCCAGACGCCCACACGGCCCCACCACCGCGCCGGGGGCTCGGGTGCTGCCGAACGGACGTCGAGTCCGAGCCGTGCGGCGACTCGCGCCCAGACGCGCGGAGGCGGGGTGACGGGCGGTACGGCGTCGGCCAGCACGGCCAGCCGTCGCTCCCACTCGGTCAGCGCATCCGCGACGACGCGATCGCGCGTGGCGATCGCCGACAGCCTCCGGCGGACGCGGGAGGTCGACGTGCCGAGCGCGAACTCCGCGGCGAGACGATCGAGCCGTTCGCGCCGGTCGGGGCGTGACAGGTTCACTCGGCAGCTCCGGCCGCGTCGAGGCAGCGACGCAACTTCTCGAGACCTCGCCGGACCCACGATTTCACCGTTCCGAGCGGTTCGCGAAGATGCGTGGCCAACTCGCCGTGGGAAAGGCCGTGGAAGAACGCCAGCGCGATCGCCTGCTTCGAGCCGCCTTCGAGCGTCTCGACACAGTCGCGAACCGATCGCTCGTCGGCGGCCGTCATCAGCATTTCGATCGGCGTCGGACCGTCCGACGGATAATCGATGTCGGGCGTATCGTCATCGCCGCTGTCGAACGCGATCGTGTCGATCTCGCGACGTCGCTTGAGGTCGAGCGCGCGATTGCGGACGATCGACGTCAGCCAGGTCGTTGGCTGGGCTCGGGCCGCATCGTAAGTACCGGCGTGATGCCAGACGTTGACGTAAGCCTCCTGCAAGATTTCCTCGGCGATGGACTTGTCCCTTACGATACGCAGGACAACCCCGTACAGATGCGCACCGGTCAGCCGGTAGACCTCCTCGAACGCGCGCTGGTCGGCCATCGCCACTCGGGCGAGCAGCAGCGAAAGTCGCTCGTTGCGATCGCCCGCCGCTCTTGCGCCCTCGGCGCTCATCAGGCCGGACGGCCGCGCGAGCGGTCCTTCTGCCACAGCACGTCGGGTGCTCCGGCCGACCGATTGAGCGCGCGCGCCAGCACGAACAGCAGATCGGAGAGCCGATTGAGATAGATGCGCAACGGTTTCGCCACCGAGTCGTCTTCGGCAGCCAGCGCAACGACGTCGCGTTCGGCGCGCCGGCAGATGGTGCGCGCGACGTGGGTCAGCGCCGCCGCGCGCGTTCCGCCGGGCAGGATGAACTCCTTCAGTGGCGGCAGTTCGGCGTTGTAGTGCTCAACTGCGTCCTCGAGCCGATCGATATGCGTTTGCGAGATCGCCGAATGGCCCGGAATCGACAGCTCACCGCCCAAGTCGAACAGGTCGTGCTGGATGTCGGTGAGCAACTGGCGAAACGGAGGCGGGAGCGACTCCACGAGCACGACGCCGACGCTCGAGTTGAGCTCGTCGACGGCGCCGATCGCTTCGATACGGGCGCTCGTCTTGGACACGCGGGAACCATCGCCCAGGCCCGTCGTTCCCGCGTCCCCGGTGCGGGTGACAATGCGCGACAGGCGGTGACCCATGCAGTGGTGCCTTCTTCGGTAAGAATTGCAAGAAACGGCTCGCGACGACGGTGGGCCGCTGCGCGACACTAGCGAAAGATGCGCTCGACGGCAAGCCGCAGCACCTTGCGAGTGTCGACGTTTTGCTACGATTCGGCAACGACAGCGGTGACAGGAGCGGCGATGGCGGGCATTTACGAGCAGAACCTCGAACGTCGTGCCGCCAATTACGCGCCGTTGACGCCGATTTCGTTCATCGCGCGCACGGCGTACACGTGGCCGTTCCGCACAGCGGTCGTGCACGGCGCGCGGCGTTACACGTGGGCCGACACGTACGCGCGTTCGCGCCGGTTGGCGTCCGCGCTTGCCCATCGTGGCGTAGGTGTGGGCGACACGGTCGCCGCGATGTTGTCGAACACGCCCGAGATGTTCGAATGCCACTTCGGCGTTCCGATGACGGGCGGCGTGCTGAACACGCTCAACACGCGGCTCGACGCCGACGCGATCGCGTTCATGCTGAAGCACGGTGAAGCGAAAGTGCTGATCACCGATACGGAGTTCGCGCCGACGATCGCCGGTGCGCTGGCGCGTCTCGACGTGAAGCCCCTCGTCATCGACGTCGTCGACGTGCTCGGTCCCGGAGGCGACCTTCTTGGCGAATCGGACTACGAGACGTTCATCACGAAGGGGGATCCGGATTTCGCGTGGCAACCGCCCGCCGATGAATGGGATGCGATCGCGCTCAACTACACGTCGGGCACCACCGGCAATCCGAAGGGTGTCGTCTATCACCACCGCGGCGCCTACCTGAACTCGCTGTCGAACATCGTCGACTGGGGCATGCCGCGACACTCGGTGTATCTGTGGACGCTGCCGATGTTCCACTGCAACGGCTGGTGCTTTCCGTGGACGATGGCCGCCAACGGCGGCACGAACGTCTGCCTGCGCCGCGTCGAGGCCGCGGCGATCCTCGACGCGATCCGCCAGGAAAAGGTCACGCACTATTGCGGCGCGCCGATCGTTCACGCCATGCTGATCAATGCGCCCGACGAATGGAAGCACGGCATCGACCATCGCGTCCATTGCCTGGTCGCCGCGGCCGCGCCGCCGGCGTCGGTGATCGAGGGCATGGAGCGCATGGGCTTCGACATCACGCACGTTTACGGCCTCACCGAGACGTACGGACCGGCCGCCGTCTGCGCGAAGCAGGCCGAGTGGGAAGCGCTCGACATCGGTGCGCGCACCGAACGCAACGGCCGTCAGGGGGTTCGCTATTCGTGCCAGGAAGGCATGACGGTGATGGACCCCGATACGATGCTGACGGTGCCGGCCAACGGCGAGACGATCGGCGAGATCATGTTCCGCGGCAACATCATGATGAAGGGCTACCTGAAGAACCCTGGGGCCACGGAGGAAGCGTTCGCCGGCGGCTGGTTCCATTCGGGCGATCTCGCGGTCATGCAGCCGGACGGCTACGTGAAGATCAAGGACCGGTCGAAGGACGTCATCATTTCGGGTGGCGAGAACATCAGTTCGATCGAGGTCGAGGACGCGCTCTACCGGCATCCGGACGTTCTGGCGGCTGCCGTCGTTGCACGCCCGGATCCGCGTTGGGGCGAGACGCCGTGCGCGTTCGTCGAGTTGAAGCCGGGGGCCAACGTCGCCGAGCAGGCGATCATCGAGCATTGCCGCAGTCACCTCGCGCGATTCAAGGTGCCGAAGAGTGTGGTGTTCGGAGAGCTGCCGAAGACGTCCACCGGCAAGATCCAGAAATTCCTGCTGCGCGAGCGTTTGCGCTCGACGTCGGCAATCGAATGAGTGCGGCGGGCGAGGCGCAGCCGAGCCGAGACCCGAAGGGTCCGGCGCCGCACGGAATGAGAGAGGCCGACACGCGGTCGCAACGTGTCGCACCGCGGCTGCAAGGAGGCCGAGAATGAGCACGGCGGGCGAGCCGAAGGTGAGCCCAGGAGCCCGACGCGCCGGGGTCACGGGTGGCGCCGACCGTGCAAGGAGGCCCGAGAGTGAGTCACATCCGATGAATGCGCCTATCGAGCAAGGCGTCATCCCCTTCGTGCTGTCCGAGACGCGCGACGGCGTGTGCACGCTGACGCTCAATCGCGGCGAGCGCTACAACACGCTGTCGAGCGCGATGCTCGACGCGCTCGAGCACGCGCTCGACGAGGTCGCGACGCGCGAGGACGTTCGCGTCGTGGTCATCGCGGCTAAGGGGAAGGGCTTCTGCGCCGGACACGACCTCGGCGAATTGCGCAGTCATCCCGACGAGGCGTGGCAACGCGAGCTCTTCGGCGGCTGCAGTCGCGCGATGATCAAGCTGACGCAGTTGCCGCAGCCGGTGATCGCGCGCGTGCACGGCATCGCATCGGCGGCGGGATGCCAGCTGGTGTCGATGTGCGATCTGGCGGTCGCCGCCGATACGGCGCGCTTCGCGCTGCCCGGCATCAACGTCGGCGTCTTCTGTTCGACGCCCGCGGTCGGCGTCGTACGCAATGTCGCGCGGAAGCGCGTGATGGAGATGCTGCTGACCGGCGACACGATCGACGCGGCGACGGCACTCGATTGGGGACTCGTCAACCGTGTCGTGCCGGTCGCGGACCTCGATGCCGCGGTCAAGGTGTTCACGGATCGGATCGTCGCCCGCAGCGCCGCGATCATCGCACTGGGCAAGCGCGCCTTCTATGCGCAGGTCGACCGTCCGCTCTCCGTCGCGTACGAGGGCACGACCGAGGCGATGGCATGGAACCTCGTGGACCAGGACGCGTTCGAGGGGATGGACGCCTTTCTCGAAAAGCGCGCCGCCAAGTGGCGATCGGGGTTCTAGGCGCAATTTCCGATACCGATTGCCAAGCCGGGCGTCCATCGGGATAATCCGCGCCTGACCGATCAGGCGGCCGTCCATATTCGCGCGGAGCGCGTTCACCGAACAACCGAGTGGCCACCGACACCATCCTCGAAACGCGCGGGCTCACGAAGGAATTCAAGGGCTTCGTCGCGGTCAACGGCGTCGACCTCGCCGTGACGCGGGGCACGATCCACGCGCTGATCGGGCCAAACGGCGCGGGCAAGACGACCTGCTTCAACCTGCTCACGCACTTCCTGACGCCGACGCGTGGGCAGATCATCTTCAACGGCAAGGAGATCACCGGGCAAAGACCTGCGACCATCGCGCGGATGGGCCTCGTGCGGTCGTTCCAGATCTCCGCGGTATTCCCGCACCTGACGGTCCTCGAAAACGTGCGGATCGCCTTGCAGCGCAAGCGCGGCCACTCGATGGATTTCTGGCGGTCGCAGCGCGTGCTGCATGAGCACGACGCGCGGGCGCGCGAGCTGATCGACGCCGTGGGTCTTGCGCAGTTCGAGCAGTCGACTGCCGGCGAGCTCGCGTACGGGCGCAAGCGCGCGCTCGAGATCGCGACGACGCTGGCCCTCGAGCCGGAGATGATGCTGCTCGACGAGCCGACGGCCGGCATGACGCACGAGGACGTCGAGCGGATCGCAGCGCTGATCAAGAAGGTGTCGGTCAACCGGACGGTGCTGATGGTCGAGCACAACCTGTCGGTCGTGTCGACGCTGGCCGATCACATCACCGTGCTCGCGCGGGGCGAGGTGCTGGCACAGGGCAGCTATGCGTCCGTGTCGACGAACCCCGCCGTCGTCGAGGCGTACATGGGAGCCGGCCATGGCTAGCGCTCCGCCAAGTGCTGCACGAGCGCCGGCGACGGCGCCGCTCCTGAAGGTCCGCGACCTGCAGGCGTGGTATGGCGAGTCGCACATCCTGCACGGCGTCGCGTTCGACGTCGGCCAGGGCGAAGTCGTCACGCTGCTCGGCCGCAACGGTGCGGGCAAGACGACGACGCTGAAATCGATCATGGGCGTCGTGCCGCGCCGCGAAGGCTCGGTGATCTTCGAGCAGCAGGAAATCGTGCGACTGCCGTCGAACCGGATCGCACACCTCGGCATCGCCTGGTGTCCCGAGGAGCGCGGCATCTTCTCGAGCCTGAACGTCGAGGAGAACCTGATGCTGCCGCCGAAAGTTCGCGATGGCGGACTGTCGGTCGAGCAGATCTACAAGCTGTTTCCGAACCTGCTCGAACGCCGCAAGAGCCAGGGAACGAAACTGTCGGGCGGCGAGCAGCAGATGCTCGCGATCGGCCGCATCCTGCGCACCGGCGCGCGCCTGCTGATGCTCGACGAGCCCACCGAAGGCTTGGCACCGGTGATCGTCCAGCAGATCGGCAAGACGATCCGCGAACTGCGTGAGCAGGGCTTCACGATCCTGCTGGTCGAGCAGAATTTCCGTTTCGCGGCCACCGTCGCGGACCGGCACTACGTGATGGAGCACGGCAGGATCATCGACATGATCCCGAACGCCGCGCTCGAACAGAACATGGGCAAGCTGCACGAGTACCTCGGCGTGTGAGCTCGTAGGCATGTGATTTTCAAACTGGGAGCATCGATGAACGCATTGAAACAAAGCCTGCTCGCGCTGGCGATCGCGGGAACCTTCGTGGCGGGTGCCGCGCACGCGCAGATATCCGACAACGTCATCAAGATCGGCGTGCTGTCCGACATGTCGAGCCTCTACACCGACCTGGCCGGTGCCGGCTCGGTCCTCGCGGCGAAGATGGCCGTCGAGGACTCGGGCATCGAGAAGCGCGGCTACAAGGTCGAGTACGTGTCGGCCGATCACCAGAACAAGCCCGACATCGGCTCGGCGATCGCGCGCCAGTGGTACGACACCGACAAGGTCGACGTCATCGTCGACGTGCCGAACTCCGGCGTCGCACTCGCCGTCAGCCAGATCACGAAGGACAAGGGCAGGGTGTTCCTTGCCGTCGGCCCCGGCACGTCGGACCTGACGGGCAAGGCATGCTCGCCGAACACCGTGCACTGGGCGTACGACACCTGGATGCTCGCCAACGGCACCGGCACGGCGATCACGAAGCAGGGCGGCGACACGTGGTTCTTCATCACCGCCGACTACGCATTCGGGCAGGCGCTGGAGCGCGACACGACGGCAGCGGTGAACAAGGCCGGGGGCAAGGTGCTCGGCGGTGTCCGCGCGCCGATCAACAACCAGGACTTCTCGTCGTTCCTGCTGCAAGCGCAATCATCGAAGGCGAAGGTCATCGGCCTCGCCAACGCGGGCGGCGACACGACGAACTCGATCAAGCAGGCGGCCGAGTTCGGCATCGTCAAGGGCGGCCAGAGTCTCGCCGGCCTGCTCGTGTTCCTCACCGACATTCACGCGCTGGGCCTCAACAATGCGCAGGGACTGATCTTCACCGAGACGTTCTACTGGGACATGAACGACCAGACACGGGCGTTTGCGAAGCGCTTCGCGCCGCAGGACAAGGGCATCCATCCGACGATGGTCCATGCGGGTGTCTATGCGTCCGTGCTGCACTACCTCAAGGCGGTCGAGGCGCTGAAGAGCGACGACGGCACGAAGGTCGTCGCCAAGATGAAGGAATTGCCGACCGACGATCCGCTGTTCGGCAAGGGCTCGATCCGCGTCGACGGCCGCAAGATTCATCCGGCGTACCTCGTCGAGGTGAAGAAGCCGGCGGAATCGAAGGCGCCGTGGGACTACTACAAGATCCGCGCGACGATCCCGGCCGACCAGGCGTTCCGGCCGCTGGCCGACGGCGGCTGCTCGCTCGTCAAGTGACGCGACGCGTCAGACCCGCGGACGCGCGGCGTTCGCGGGGTCTGGCGCCCCGACCATGAAACTCGGGTAGGACTGTGCAGGCACTCTTCGGCCAGCTGCTTATCGGCCTCATCAACGGCGCGTTCTACGCGATGCTGTCGCTCGGCCTCGCCGTGATCTTCGGCCTGCTCAACATCATCAATTTCACGCATGGCGCGCAGTACATGATGGGCGCGTTCATCGCGTGGCTCCTGCTCAATAAAGTCCACATCGGCGACTGGCAGCTCGGCTACTGGAGCGCGCTCGTCATCGCGCCGATCGTCGTGGGCGCCGTCGGCGTCATCATCGAGCGGACGATGCTTTCGCGCCTCTACAAGCTCGACCACCTGTACGGATTGCTGCTCACGTTCGGCCTGGCGCTCGTCATCCAGGGGCTGTTCCGCAACGAGTTCGGGTCGTCCGGGCTGCCCTATCAGATCCCGTCGCTGCTGCAGGGCGGCGTCAACCTCGGATTCATGTTCCTGCCGATTTATCGCGCCTGGGTGATCGTCGCGTCGCTGATCGTGTGCCTGACGACGTGGTACGTCATCGAGCGGACGAAGCTCGGCAGCTATCTTCGCGCGGCCACCGAGAATCCGGCGCTCGTGCAGGCATTCGGCATCAACGTGCCGCGAATGATCACGCTGACGTTCGGATTCGGCGTCGGCCTCGCCGCACTCGCCGGCGTGATGGCTGCACCGATCTACCAGGTCAATCCGCTGATGGGCGCCGATCTCATCATCGTCGTGTTCGCCGTCGTCGTCATCGGCGGCATGGGCTCGATCATGGGATCGATCCTCACCGGCTTCGGCCTCGGCGTCGTCGAGGGCTTGACGAAGTACTTCTACCCCGAGGCGTCCAACACGGTGATCTTCGTCGTCATGGTGATCGTGCTGATGTTCCGCCCGGCGGGATTGTTCGGAAGGGAGCGGTAACCCGTTGGCCACGACGATTTCCCGCAGCGAGCCCGCCCGCACCGGCGGCAACCTGATGCTCATGGCGACGGCAGTCATGGCGATCATTCTGGCGCTCGCGCCTGTCGCCGGCATCTACCCGGTGTTCGTGATGAAGGCGCTGTGCTTCGCGCTCTTCGCGTGCGCATTCAACCTGCTGCTGGGTTTCGGCGGTCTGCTGTCGTTCGGGCACTCGATGTTCCTCGGCACCGCGGGATACGTGTGCGCCTACGCAGCCAAATCCTGGGGATTGACGCCGGAGCTCGCGATACTTCTCGGCACGATCGCGGCGGCCGCGCTGGGCACCCTGGTCGGTGCACTCGCCATTCGCCGACAGGGCATCTACTTCGCGATGATCACGCTCGCCGTCGCGCAGATGATGTATTTCTTCTACCTGCAGACGCCGTTCACGCACGGCGAGGACGGCATCCAGGCGGTTCCGCGCGGACGGTTGTTCGGGTTGATCGACCTCACCAACCCGTACGCGATGTATTACACGGTGCTCGCGATATTCCTGCTCGCGTTCCTGTTCATCTACCGCGTCATTCATTCGCCGTTCGGCCAGGTGCTGAAGGCCATCCGCGAAAACGAGCCGCGCGCGATATCGCTTGGCTACGACGCCGATCGTTACAAGCTCATTGCGTTCGTGCTGTCGGCCACGCTGGCCGGCCTCGCGGGTGCGACGAAGGCCATCGTGTTCCAGCTCGCGTCGCTGACGGATGTCCACTGGACGATGTCGGGCGAAGTGGTGCTGATGACGCTGCTCGGCGGCATGGGAACGATCTTCGGGCCGGTCGTCGGCGCGTTCGTCATCATCGCGCTCGAGAGCTATCTGGCAGGCTTCGGCGAATGGGTCACGGTGATCACCGGAACGATCTTCGTCGTGTGCGTCCTCGCATTTCGGCGCGGCATCGTCGGCGAGCTTTCCGCGTGGTGGGCAAGAACGCGCAACTGACGCTGTCGGTCGCGATGTTCGTGCTCGGCTCCGGTGCCGTCGCCGCCCCGGCGGAGTCCTATGTGGTCGACGGCGCCTGCCGCGAAGGCGTTGCGCAGGGGCGATACGAATTGCGGACGAGCTCCGGCGCGTTGCGTGTCGTGGGTGCGTTCAACCACGGCAGGCGTACAGGCTCGTTCATCTTCTGGGAACCGTCAGGCGCTCGCGTCGCGCACATCCCGTACGACGACGACGCGCGGAACGGCACGCTGGCCACCTGGTACGAAGGCGCGGCGAAGGGCGCCGAGCCCGCGCGCCGGTACGAATCGACGTGGCGCCATGGCGCGCGCGACGGTCCGACGCGAACCTGGTTTCGCGATGGACACCGCCGGACGGAAGCCGATTTCGCGCAGGGAGCGCTGGTAACGGCGACCGCGTGGTCGGATGCCGGCACCAAGCTGACCGACCGGACTTCGCGGGAAATCGTCGAGCGCGACGCGAACGCGGCCGACACCTATTACGCGGACCTCGAGGCGCTGGTGCAAGCGCACCTGCCGCATTGCGACTAGCGCACGAGGGGCGTGGCACTAATCGGCTGCACCTAGGGTCGAACGTGTTGGAGGTTCGCGATGACTGCCCGTCGGGAAGCACGCCGGCTCAATGCCGTCGGTTCGGGGACCGTCGATGCCATCGCCGAACGCGCCGCACGCGCGCGTGTCGTGCTGATCGGCGAAGCTTCGCACGGTACGCAGGATTTCTACGCGATGCGTGCCGATGTGACGCGTCGCCTCGTAACGGCCCACGGTTTTCGCGCGGTGGCGCTCGAAGCCGACTGGCCGGACACATCACGCGCGCATCGCTACGTGACGGGGCGCAGCGACGATGCGACCGCCATGCAGGCGCTGGCCGACTTCCGGCGCTTTCCCGCATGGATGTGGCGCAACGAATCGGTTCGCGAATTCGTCGATTGGCTTGCCGATTTCAACCGCAGCGTCGAGACAGCCGAGCGCGCCGGCTTGTTCGGACTCGACCTTTACAGCCTGCATGCGTCGATCGAGGCCGTGCTCGCGTACCTCGATCAGGTCGATCCGTCGGCGGCGGCTCGCGCCCGCTCGCGTTACAGCTGCTTCGAGTATTTCGGCGACTCCGCCCAGGGCTACGGCTATGCGGTGACGCATGGTGCGGAATCGTGCGAAGACGAGGTCGTTGCAGCGCTGATCGACCTGCGCCGGCAGGCGCTTGCACTGCCGCTACAGGGCGGCCAGGCGGCGGACGAGGCCTTCTTCTCCGCCGAGCAGAACGCGCGGCTCGTGATGAACGCCGAACGCTATTACCGCGCGATGTACCGCGGACGCGAGTCGACGTGGAACCTGCGGGACATGCACATGGCCGACACGCTCGATGCACTGATCAAGCGAATGCCGGGTGCCGATGCGGGCATTGTCGTGTGGGCGCACAATTCGCATCTTGGTGACGCGCGGGCAACCGACATGAGCCGACGCGGCGAAATCAACGTCGGTCAGATCGTCCGCGAGCGCTACGGCCGGAATGTGTTCTCGATCGGCTTTTCGACGTACGACGGGACCGTGACTGCGGCATCGGATTGGGATGCACCGATGCTGCGCAAGCAGGTCCGACCCGGGCTTCCGGGAAGCTACGAGCGCACGTTCCACGACTACGGCGAAGCGCGGTTCTGGATAGACCTCGCCGAACGGGACGTTGCGCGCGAGCTCGAAGGCCCACTGCTCCAGCGCGCGATCGGGGTGATCTACCGACCCGAAACGGAACGGTGGAGCCATTACTTCGAAGCTCATCTGCCGGCCCAGTTCGACTTGCTGATCCATCTCGATCGGACGGATGCGCTACGGCCCCTCGACCTGTGGGCTGGCTGGGATGAAGGCGAGCCGCCCGAAACGTGGCCGTCGACGCTTTGACGCCAACGCGGCTTGCCGCACTGCCGGGTTCGCGCTAGATTGCGCGGTCGCCGCCGAGCGCTGATTTGCGCACGGTACTTCGACGCTCGCTTCGCCGTTGACGCCTCACTCGACGCGACGCGCACCGAGCGGCGCTTTTGTCCGGCTCACTTTCGAGGATCCAATGCACAGTTCGCTCATCCAGCGTTTCGCGGCCGCACTGACGGTTGCAGTGGCGGCGCTCCTCGCCGTGCCGGCAAGCGGCCAGGAGTTGAAGATCGCGGTGGCGGCCGACGTGACGTCGATCGATCCGCACTTCTACAACCTGTTCCCGAACAACAACATCGCCGAGCACATCTTCGACAAGCTCGTGCAGATGGATCCGGACTCGAAGATGATTCCGGGCATCGCGACATCGTGGAAGGCGATCGACGACAAGACGTGGGAGTTCAAGCTGCGCAAGGGGATCAAGTTCCACGACGGCAGCGAGCTGACTGCCGAGGACGTCGCCTTTTCGATCGACCGGGTGCCGCTCGTCCCGAACAGCCCGGGACCGTTCTCGGCGTACACGAAGGCGATCGTCGCCAAGGAGATCGTCGATCCCTACACGATCCGCTTCCGCTATGCGTCGCCGTATCCGCTCGCGCCCAATGACCTGTCGACGATCTACATCGTGTCGAAGAAGGTCGCGACCGGCGCGTCGACCGAGGACTTCAACTCGGGCAAGGCCACGATCGGCAGCGGCCGCTACAAGTTCGTTCGGTACGCCAACGGCGATCGCGTCGAGCTCGCCCGCAACGACGCGTACTGGGGCGAGAAGCCCTACTGGCAAAAGGTCACGTTCAGGATCATCAAGAACGAGCCGGCCCGCGTGGCAGCACTGCTGTCCGGCGACGTCGACGCGATCGAGCAGCCTCCAACCGCCGATCTCGCGCGGATCAAAGGCGACCCGCGCTTCACCGTCACGTCGAAGATCTCCCATCGCGTCATCTACTTCAATTTCGATTATCTCGATCGGTCGAGTCCGTTCATCACCGGCAAGGACGGCAAGCCGCTGGCGAAGAATCCGCTGCTCGATCCGCGGGTTCGCCACGCGATCTCGAAGGCGATCAACCGGCCGGCGATTGCCGAGCGCGTAATGGAAGGCCAGGCGATTCCGTCGGGCCAGCTCGTCTCCGACAAGCTGTTCGGCAACGTGCCGGGCCTGAAAGCCGATGTGTACGACCCCGAAGGCGCCAAGAAGCTGCTCGCCGAAGCAGGCTATCCTGACGGTTTCAACCTGACGATCCACGGGCCGGCCGGCCGCTACGTCAACGACGAGAAGATCGTGCAGGCCGTCGCGCAGATGCTGACGCGGGTCGGCGTCGTGTCCAAGGTGGAAACCGCGCCGATGGGCCCGTATTCGGGACGCGCGAGCAAGCAGGAATTCAGCTTCCACATGGTCGGCTGGGGTGCGTCCACCGGCGAGGCGTCGTCGCCGCTGCGGTCGCTGCTCGCGACGTTCAATCGCGACAAGGGCCTCGGCGCCGTCAACTGGGGCCGCTACAGCAACGTCAAAGTCGACTACCTGATCGAGCAGGCGCTGCAGCAGGTCGACGACGACAATCGCCGCACGATGCTGCAGAAGGCTACCGAGCTCGCGATGTCCGACCTCGGCCTCATGCCGATCCACTTTCAGTTCACGATCTGGGCGACGAAGAAGAACGTCAGTTACATCCCCCGCACCGACGAGTACACGCTCGCCTTCCAGTTCAAGCCGGCGTCGAAGCAGCCGTGAAAAAGACGGACGAAAGTGAAACCCGACTTTCGTCCGGTCCAGCTACCGGCGAATCGCGGGCGGAGCCCGACGATTCGCTGCGAAGACTGCGGAACGTGGGGCAAGCGATGCGGTTTCGGACGTGCTGATTTTTATCATAAGGCGGAGCCTCCAGAGCGTCGTCGTCCTTTTAGTCATGTCGCTGTTGGTGTTCGTCGGCGTCTATGCCGTCGGCAACCCGATCGACATCCTGATCAACCCGCAGGCGGACCAGGAAGATCGCGAGCGCGCCATCGCGGCGCTTGGCCTCGACAAGACGCTGCCTGCGCAGTACCTGAGCTTCCTCGGCGGTGTCGTCCACGGTGATCTAGGCCGCTCGTTCGTGCACGCGACGTCCGCGCTGGGGCTGATCCTCGAGCGGATGCCGGCAACGCTCGAGCTTGCGTTCGCCGCAATGCTGATCGCCATCGTCATCGGCATCCCGCTTGGCCTGTGGGCGGGACTGCGGCCGAACGGCGTTGCCGGCCGCACGATCATGGCCGGTTCGATCCTCGGGTTTTCGCTGCCGACGTTCTGGGTCGGCCTGATGCTGATCATGGTGTTCTCGGTGATTCTCGGCTGGCTGCCGTCGAACGGACGCGGACCGACAGTCGACGTGCTCGGCGTGCCGGTCTCGTTCCTGTCGGTCGAAGGCTGGCGGCACCTGCTGCTGCCCGCTACCAACCTCGCGCTGTTCAATGTCGCATTGCTGATACGCCTCACGCGCTCCGGTGCGCACGAAGCGTTGTTGCAGGACTACGTCAAGTTCGCGCGCGCGAAAGGCCTGACGAACTTTCGCGTCATCGGCGTGCACGTGCTGCGCAACATTCTGATTCCGATCGTCACCGTCATCGGCCTGCAGTTCGGCGCGCTGATCGCGTTCGCGATCGTCACCGAGAGCGTGTTCGCATGGCCCGGCATGGGCAAGCTCCTGATCGATTCGATCAACCTGCTCGACCGGCCGGTGATCGTCGCGTACCTCCTCGTGATCGTGACGTTCTTCATCGTCATCAACCTGCTGGTCGACATCCTGTATTCGCTGCTCGATCCACGCGTGCGGCTGTCGGAGAGCGGGACGTGAGCGCCATCGGGCCCGACGCGGCGGTCGACGCGGTTCCGCTCGCGCGACGTGCCGACAATGCGTCGCCGCTGCGCCGGATTGCGAGCGACTTTCTCGCCAATCCGATTGCAGTCGCCGGCCTCGCACTGCTGGCGCTGATCATTGCCGCTGCGATCGCGGCACCACTGATCTCGCCGCAGAATCCCTACGATCTGGCGCAGATCGACATCGTCGACAGCAAGCTGCCACCGGGATCGCCTGCGCCAAATGGCGGCACGTACTGGCTCGGCACCGACGACCAGGGCCGCGACATGCTGTCCGCGATCTTCTACGGGTTGCGGATCTCGCTGGCCGTCGGCGTCATCAGCACGGTCGTCGCGTTGATCATCGGCCTCGCCGCCGGGCTGGCCGCGGCTTATTTCGGCGGCCGGCTCGAAATGCTGATCATGCGCATCGTCGACATCCAGCTGTCGTTTCCGTCGATTCTGATCGCGCTGATTCTGATCGCCGTGCTGGGGCAGGGCACGGGGAAGGTCATCACGGCGCTTGTCACCGTCCAGTGGGCGTACTACGCGCGGACGGTGCGCTCCGCGGCAATCGTCGAGAAGCGCAAGGAATACATCGAGGCTGCGCACTGTCTCGCGCTGTCGCCGGCACGCATCGTCTTCCGGCACCTGTTGCCCAATTGCCTTCCACCGATGATCGTCGTCGCGACCGTCCAGGTTGCAGCGGCGATCGCACTGGAAGCCACACTGTCGTTCCTCGGTCTCGGCCTGCCGATCACCGAGCCGTCGCTCGGGTTGCTGATCGCCAACGGCTACCAGTACCTGCTGTCGGGGAAGTACTGGATCAGCTTCTTCCCGGGTCTTGCGCTGCTCTTGACGATCGTCAGCATCAATCTCGTCGCTGACCAGTTGCGCGACGTGTTGAACCCGCGGCTGCAAAGATGACGACGAAGGCTTGCGGCGCGCGATGACCCCGGTCCTCGAAGTCGAGGGGTTGCGCACGCATTTCTTCACCAAGCAGGGCGTCGTCAAGGCCGTTGACGACGTCTCGTTCACCGTCGGCCGCGGCGAGGTCGTCGGCCTGGTCGGCGAATCCGGCTCGGGCAAATCGATGACCGGCTATTCGATCATGGGCCTGATCGATCCGCCGGGACGCATCGTCGAAGGACGGATACGGCTTAACGGCGTCGACCTGCGGGCGCTGCCCGAAGAAGGGATTCGTCGCATTCGCGGCAATCGCGTCGCGATGATCTTCCAGGATCCGATGATGACGCTGAACCCGGTCCTGCGCATCGATGCGCAGATGATCGAGGCGATCCTCGCGCACGAGAAGACCAGCGTCGCGGCGGCGCGCGCACGCGCGCGCGACGCGCTGGCGCGGGTCGGCATTCCGTCGCCCGACGCGCGTCTTGCCGCCTATCCGCACCAGTTCTCCGGCGGCATGCGCCAGCGCGTGGCCATCGCGATCGCGCTGCTGAACCGGCCCGACCTCGTGATCGCCGACGAGCCGACGACGGCGCTCGACGTGACGATCCAGGGGCAGATCCTGTACGAGATGCAGACGCTGGCGCGCGACACGGGCACGGCACTGATGTGGATCACGCACGACCTGTCGGTCATCGCCGGTCTCGCCGATCGTGTCTGCGTGATGTACGCGGGGCGCATCGTCGAGCAGGGCAGCGCCGAGGCCGTATTGGGAGCGCCGCGGCATCCCTACACGCGCGGGCTCCTCGATTCGGTGCCGTCGAACAACGTGCGCGGGGGCCGGCTGGCGCAGATTCCGGGCATGACGCCGTCGCTGCTCGACCTGCCGCCCGGTTGCCCGTTTCGCGAGCGGTGCCCGAAGGCGATGCCGGATTGCATCGTCACGCCGGATGTCACGCTCGCCGACGGCGGCGACCGGACAATCCGGTGTCATCACCCGCTCGCGCCGCTGCACGGCGCCGCGGCGGCAACCGCGTCGTGAGCGATTCGGCGACGCCGCTGATCGAACTGCGCGGCGCGTCCAAGCGCTTCGTCAAGTCGCTCGACCTTGCGGCGAGGATCGGCAACCGCCTCGGCGCGAGCGTGCGCGAGGAAGTCGTGCGTGCCGTCGACAACGTCGACCTCGCGGTCTTGCCCGGGGAGGTCGTTGGCCTGGTCGGCGAGTCGGGTTGCGGCAAGTCGACGCTCGGCCGGCTCGCGGCAGGACTGTTGTCGCTGTCGGACGGCGAGCGCTATTGGCGCGGTGCGCCGCTTGGCCAGCTCGCATCGTCGGATGCGCGCAAGCAGCAACTGAAGCTGCAGATGATCTTCCAGGATCCGTATGCATCGCTGAATCCGCGGATGCGGGTCGTCGACATCGTCGGCGAGGCGCCCGTCGCGCATCGGCTGATCGCGCCGCGACAGCGCCGCGAGTACGTCGGCACGATGCTCAATCGCGTCGGGCTCGATCCGACGCTGATGCGCCGCTATCCGCATCAATTCTCGGGCGGTCAGCGCGCGCGCATCGGCATCGCGCGCGCGCTCGCCGTACGGCCGGAGTTTCTGGTGTGCGACGAATCGGTCGCGGCACTCGACGTGTCGATCCAGGCGCAGGTGCTGAACCTGTTCATGGATCTCAAGGGTGCGCTGAACCTGACCTATCTTTTCATCAGCCACGATCTGGGTGTCGTGCGCTTCCTGTCCGATCGCGTCCTCGTCATGTATCTCGGCCGCATCGTCGAGACCGCGCCGACTGCAGCATTGTTCGAAGCGCCGAGCCACCCGTACACGCAGGCGCTGCTCGCCGAGGTTGGTCGCGTCGAGCCGAAGAAGCGGACGTACGTGCCGATCAAGGGCGAGATACCGTCCCCGCTCGATCCGCCGTCCGGATGTCACTTCCATCCACGCTGTCCGTTCGTCATGCCGCGCTGCCGTGACAGCGCGCCCCCGCTGTTCGACGTCGGGCCCGGACGTACGAGTGCGTGCTGGCTGTCGGAGCCGGGTGCCGGCGGCGCCGGTCTGTGATAACGTCCGCCGCGATGGTCGTGCCGGCGCGTCGTGCGCCCCAAATGGCCCGTGAATCAAGGAGGAGTCATGAAATCGTTCGTTCGCCTGTTCGCTGCCGCATTGCTCGCGTCCTTCGCCGCGAGCGCACTTGCCGCATACCCCGACCGTCCGATCACGATGATCGTTCCGTGGGGTGCTGGGGGCGGCACTGATGCCGTTGCGCGCTTCTTTGCCGCGTATATGGAGAAGGATCTCGGCCAGCCCGTCAACGTCGTCAACCGGACCGGTGGCAATGGCGTCGTCGGACACAGCGCGATCGCACAGGCGGGGGCGGATGGCTACACGATCGGCCTCATCACCGTCGAGATTTCGATGATGCATTGGCAGGGCCTGACCGAGCTAACGCCGGCGTCATACCAGCCGCTCGCGCTCGTCAACGCGGATCCGGCCGGCTTCCAGGTGCGCGCCGATTCGCCGTACAAGTCGGTAAAGGACGTCATCGATGCGATCAAGGCCAATCCGGGCAAGCTGAAGGCGTCGGGGACCGGGCAGGGCGGCATCTGGCAACTGGCGATCGCCGGCCTGCTGAGCGATCTCAAGATCGATCCCAACTCGGTGCCGTGGGTGCCGTCGAACGGCGCCGCCCCCGGCCTGCAGGATCTCGTCGCCGGTGGCGTCGACATCGTGCCGTGTTCCATCCCCGAAGCGCGCGCGCTGATCGACGCGGGCAAGGTGAAGTCGCTGGCGATCTTCGCGGACAAGGCGCCCGCGCTGTATCCGAACCTGCCGACGATCAAGCAGGCAACCGGCAGCAACTGGCAGACGGCCGCGTGGCGCGGCTTCGCAATGCCGAAGGGATCGCCGAAGGACGTCGTCGACAAGCTGACCGCCTCCATCCAGAAGGCGTACGACAGCAAGGAGTACAAGGACTTCCTGACCCAGCGCGGTTTCGGCGGCGAGTGGGCGAAGCAGGACGACTTCGCGAAGTACATGGCGAAGGGCGACGCCGACATGGGTGTGGTGATGAAGGCCGTCGGCATCGCGAAGTGAAAATAAACGATGCCGTATTCGGCGTCGTGCTGCTGGCACTCGGCGTGGTCGTGCTCTGGCACGTGCAGTCATTTCCGAAGATCCCGGGCCAGAAGGTCGGCCCGGCGCTCTTCCCGGGCAGCATCGCGGCCGGACTGATCGTTTGCGCGCTGCTGCTGATCGTCAGCGGCTTGCGCAGCCGGCCGCGCGTCGCGTGGCTCGAAGCGCCGGCGTGGATGCACTCGCCGCGGCACGTCGCCGCGTTCGTTGCGCTCGTGCTGTCGACGATCGCCTACATCCTGTTCTCGACGTCCGTCGGGTTCGTGATCGTCGCGTCGCTCGGGCTCTTCGCGATGCTCGTCGCGTTCGGCGTGCAGCGCGGCATGGCCGTCGTCGTTGCCGTCGTCGGCACGATCGTCATCTGGTATGCGTTCTACAAGCTGCTGCGCGTGCCGTTGCCGTGGGGCGTGCTGGAGCGATTCGCGTTTTGATCGCGCGACCGCATCGCTGCGGGCGCAGGGGCTAGCGCGATGCACGACGTCGGCCTTGCGTTCCAGCTCGTATTCGACCCGTACAACCTGTGGGTGATGCTCGCGGCGTCGCTGTTCGGTCTTTTCGTGGGTGCCGTCCCGGGCTTGACCGCGACGATGGCGACCGCGCTGCTCGTGCCGGTGACGTTCTTCATGGCTCCGATCCCGGCCATCGCTGCGATCGTATCCGCGACGGCGATGGCGATTTTTGCCGGCGACGTGCCCGGATGCCTGTTGCGAATGCCCGGCACGCCGGCATCCGCCGCATACACGGACGAAGCGTATGCGATGACGCGCAAGGGGCAGACGGAACTCGCGCTCGGCGCGGGTCTCGTCTTCAGCGCGATCGGTGGACTGTTCGGCACCGCGGTGCTCATCGTGTCGGCGCCGGCACTCGCCGATTTCGCGCTGCGGTTCAGTTCGTTCGAATATTTCTGGCTCGTGCTGCTCGGCCTGTCGTGCGCGATCGTCATCACGTCGGAGCGGCCGCTGAAGGGCATGGTGTCGCTGATCCTCGGCTTGCTCGTCGCATGCGTGGGCCTCGGCAATCCGGCGGGCTTTCCGCGCTTCACGTTCGGCAGCATCGAGCTGATGGGAGGCATCGGTCTCATCCCGATGATGATCGGCATGTTCGCCGTGTCGGAAATCATCCGCTTTGCCGTCGACACGTCGCCGCAGATGCTCATCGTCGACCAGCCGATCGGCAACGTGTTCAAGGGCATGTGGACGCTGACCAAGCGCTACCCGCTGCAGATTTTCCGCGGCAACGTCGTCGGCACGCTGGTGGGAGCGCTGCCCGGCGCAGGTGCCGACATCGCTGCATGGATGAGCTACGCGATCAGCAAGAAGTTCTCGAAGGAGCCGGAAAAGTTCGGCACCGGCCACGTCGAGGGCATCGTCGAATCCGGTTCGGCCAACAACAGTGCGCTGGCGGGCGCGTGGATACCCGCCCTCGTGTTCGGCATTCCCGGCGATTCGATCACGGCGATCGTCATCGGCGTGCTGTACATGAAGAACATGAATCCGGGTCCGACGCTGTTCACGCAGAACCCGCAGAACATCTACGCCGTCTACCTGCTGTTCATCGTCGCGAACATCCTGATGATCCCGCTCGGCTGGCTCTGCATCAAGGCGGCGAAGCAGATCCTGCGCGTGCCCCGCAACGTGCTGATGCCGCTGATTCTGCTGTTCTGCATCGTCGGCACGTTCGCGATCAACAACACGGTGTTCGACGTCGGCGTCATGCTGATCGCCGGCCTGGTTGCTTACGTGCTGGAGGAGAACGGCTTTCCCAGCGCGCCGGCGATCCTCGGTGTGGTGCTGGGCGGAATGCTCGAGGAGAACTTCATCAGCTCGATGATCAAGTCCGACGGCAACCTGCTCGGTTTTTTCAGCCGTCCGATCGCCGCGAGTCTTGGCGTGCTGACGCTGTCCGCGTGGTTCCTGCCACCCGTCATCCGGCGGCTGAGGCGACTGGCGGGCGCGTAGCCGAACTTTGTCGCATTGGGGACGCGAGCGACTCGGGACCCTCCCCAGAATTGACCCCCTATGCTGCGACGCGGTAAAATCGTCAGGTTTTGACAGGCACTCCTGGCGACGTCGCAGGACGCGCGCGGCGAAGCTCGAATCGGCTTCGTTCGACGCGCTTCGGCGCCGCTTCCAGCGCGCCGCGCGGAACGGTCGAACATGCGTCGCAAGCTCGTCGCCGGAAACTGGAAAATGAATGGCGGGCTCGCCTCCAATGCGCGCCTGCTCGATCGGCTCGCGGGCGAATGGACGGCCGCCGAACCGCGGACGCTTGCCGTATGCGTGCCGTTCCCATACCTGGCGCAGGCGCAAGCCGCATTGACGGGAACCTCCGTTCGATGGGGTGCGCAAGACGTGAGCGAGCACGCGGCGGGCGCCTTCACGGGTGAAGTGGCGGCAGGCATGCTGGTGGAGTTCGGTTGCCGGTATGCGATCGTCGGGCATTCGGAGCGGCGGCAGCTGCATGGCGAAAGCGACGCGATCGTTGGCGCGAAGGCACGCGCGGCGCATGCAGCGGGACTGACCCCGATCGCATGCGTCGGCGAAACGCTGGCGGAGCGCGAGCATGATGCGACGGCGGCCGTGGTAGCGCGGCAACTGGCCGCGGTGATCGACGCGTTGGGCGATAACGTCCGCAATACGGTCGTCGCCTACGAGCCGGTCTGGGCGATCGGCACCGGTCGAACGGCCGCGCCAGCCGAGGCGCAAGTGGTGCATGCGGCGTTGCGGGCGCAGCTGGCGTCGGTGGGCGCTGTCGAAGTGAGCATTCTGTACGGCGGCAGCGTCAAGGCGGCGAATGCGGCGATGCTGTTTGCGATGCCGGACATCGATGGTGCGCTCGTGGGTGGCGCGTCGCTGGATGCCGGCGAATTTTTGGCGATCGGCCGGGCCTGAAGGCCACGGCCCTGGAAGGTAACGGATGAATCTGATTGAATCGGCAACATTGGTGCTTCACGTGCTGGCGGCAATCGCCGTGTGCGGATTCGTGCTCTTGCAGCACGGGAAGGGCGCCGACATGGGTGCGGCGTTCGGCAGTGGGTCGTCGGGCAGCCTGTTCGGCGCCGCCGGATCCGCCAACTTCCTGTCCCGGACAACGGCGCTCCTCGCGACCGTGTTCTTCGTGACGAGCGTAGCGCTGACGTATTTCGGATCGAAGCATGGCGTCCCGCAGGGCGTGATGGAAAAAGGCGTGATGGAGCAGGTAGTTCCGGCCAAGCCGGGCGACGTCCCGCTGCCGTCGCCCGCGACCGGCGGCGTGCCTGCGACTGGCGGGGTGCCCGCGCCGGCGCCGGTACCAGGCAACGCGCCGGCCGACGTTCCGAAGTAGCGGAAACGAAGCGACGAAGTAGCGGTCAAGTTCATTGGCGGGGCAGTGGTCGATAATGGTCGCTGCTAAGGGTGGCCTGCCCCGTGAAACACGCCGACGTGGTGAAATTGGTAGACACGCTGTCTTGAGGGGGCAGTGGCGAAAGCCGTGGGAGTTCGAGTCTCCCCGTCGGCACCATAATCAGACATGCGCCGGGCTCACCGCCGGCGCGTGGCAGTGGAAGTGGGCGGGTCGGACGTTTTCGCAAGCACTGCGTGTCAACGCCAAGCGATGCTAGACCAATACTTTCCCATCCTGTTGTTCATCCTGTTCGGTCTCGGCCTGGGCGCGCTGATGCTTTCCGTAGGCCGCTTCGTGTCACCCAACCGCCCGGACGCCGAAAAGCTCTCACCCTACGAATGCGGATTCGAAGCGTTCGAGGACGCGCGGATGAAATTCGACGTTCGCTACTACCTCGTCGCGATTCTGTTCATCCTGTTCGATCTCGAGATCGCCTTCCTCTTCCCGTGGGCCGTCGTGTTGCAGGAGATCGGACTGTTCGGGTTCTGGGCGATGATGCTGTTCGTGCTGATCCTGGTCGTCGGCTTCATCTACGAATGGAAGAAGGGTGCGCTGGAGTGGGAGTGAGCGCAGCGCGCGAGGCGGCACGCCGAGCGAAGGCCCGCAGGGCCCGACGCTGCGCGAGCTTCGCGAGGGCGACGCGCGGGCTTCGCGCATCACGCGGAGATTGCAATGAGGCCGAGGGAGTGAGCGCAGCGCGCGAGGCGGCACGCCGAGCGAAGGCCCGCAGGGCCCGACGCTGCGCGAGCTTCGCGAGGGCGACGCGCGGGCTTCGCGCATCACGCGGAGATTGCAATGAGGCCGAGGGAGTGAGCGCAGCGCGCGAGGCGGCACGCCGAGCGAAGGCCCGCAGGGCCCGACGCTGCGCGAGCTTCGCGAGGGCGACGCGCGGGCTTCGCGCATCACGCGGAGATTGCAATGAGGCCGAGGGAGTGAGCGTATCGAGCATTCCCGTGGAAGGAATGAGCGTATCGAGCAATGAGGCCGAGGGAATGGGCAGCGTAAGAGCGAACGGAAGCTACTGACATGGCGATCGAAGGCGTACTCGAAAAGGGCTTCGTGACGACGTCGCTCGACAGCGTCATCAACTGGGCGCGCAACGGCTCGATGTGGCCGATGACGTTCGGCCTCGCGTGCTGCGCCGTCGAAATGATGCATGCCGGCGCCGCGCGCTACGACCTCGACCGTTTCGGCATCGTGTTCCGGCCGAGTCCTCGCCAGTCCGACGTGATGATCGTCGCGGGAACGCTCTGCAACAAGATGGCGCCGGCGCTGCGCAAGGTCTACGACCAGATGGCCGAGCCGCGCTGGGTGATCTCGATGGGCTCGTGCGCGAACGGTGGCGGCTACTACCACTATTCGTATTCCGTCGTGCGCGGGTGCGACCGCATCGTCCCCGTCGACATCTACGTGCCGGGATGCCCGCCGACATCCGAGGCGTTGCTGTACGGCATCCTGCAATTGCAGAACAAGATCTGGCGCACGAACACAATCGCCCGCTGATGGCCCGCGATATCGAACAACTGACCGCGGCGCTCGCTGCAGTCTTCGGCGAAGGTGCACTGACGGGCACGAGCACGGCGCTCGGCGAGGTGACCGTCGTCGTCGGCGCCGATCGCTATCTCGACGTGATGCGCATGCTGCGCGACCGTCCCGAGCTTCGGTTCGAGATGCTGATCGATCTGTGCGGCGTCGATTACTCGGGCCACGGCGCGGGCGGACGCGAAGGCCCGCGTTTCGCGGTGGTCTGCCATCTGCTCTCGCTTTCCAACAACTGGCGCGTGCGCGTGCGCACGTTCGCCGTCGATGACGATTTTCCCGTGGTTCCAAGCATTGTCGACGTGTGGCCGGCAGCGAACTGGTTCGAGCGCGAAGCATTCGACCTGTACGGGATCATGTTCCCCGGCCACCCGGATCTGCGCCGGCTGCTGACGGACTATGGGTTCGTCGGGCACCCGTTCCGAAAGGATTTCCCGATTTCCGGCAATGTCGAGATGCGCTACGACCCCGACCAGGGTCGCGTCATCTACCAGCCGGTGACGATCGAGCCGCGCGAAGTGACGCCGCGCGTGATCCGTGAAGAGAACTACGCGGAAAACGAATAGTGGCGGAGATTCGCAACTACACCATGAAGTTGAGCGACCGCCGCTACGCGGCTGGCGCCGCTTCGCTTAACTTGCGCCGCAAGTTAGCGGTCACGGAAGTTCATGGCTGAAATTCGTAACTACACCATGAACTTCGGGCCGCAGCATCCGGCGGCGCATGGTGTGCTGCGCCTGGTGCTCGAGCTCGACGGCGAAGTGATCGAGCGCGCCGACCCGCATATCGGCCTGTTGCATCGCGCGACCGAGAAGCTCGCCGAGCAGAAGACGTGGATCCAGTCGCTGCCGTACATGGACCGGCTCGACTACGTGTCGATGATGTGCAACGAGCACGCGTACTGCCTTGCGATCGAGCGGCTGCTGGGCATCGACGTGCCGACGCGCGCACTGTACATCCGCACGATGTTCGACGAGATCACGCGCATCCTCAACCACCTGATGTGGCTCGGGACGCACGCGCTCGACGTCGGCGCGATGACGATGTTCCTCTACTGCTTCCGCGAGCGCGAGGATCTATTCGACATGTACGAGGCGGCGTCGGGCGCGCGGATGCACGCCGCCTACTATCGGCCGGGCGGCGTCTATCGCGACCTGCCGGACCGGATGCCGCAATACCAGGCGGTGAAGTCGCGCAACGCCGCCAAGCTCAAGCGGCTCAACGAGAACCGCCAGGGATCGTTGCTCGATTTCATCGACGACTTCGCGCGCCGCTTCCCCGGCAATGTCGACGATTACGAGACGCTGCTGACCGAGAACCGCATCTGGAAGCAGCGGACTGTCGGCATCGGCGTCGTCACCGCCGAGCGCGCGCAGGCGCTGGGATTCACGGGACCGATGCTGCGCGGGTCGGGCGTACCGTGGGATCTGCGGCGCAAGCAACCGTACGCCGCGTACGACCGCATGGCGTTCGAGATTCCCGTCGGCATCAATGGCGACTGCTACGACCGCTACCTGGTGCGCGTCGAAGAAATGCGCCAGTCGAACCGCATCATCCGCCAATGCGTCGACTGGCTGCGCGCCAATCCGGGGCCGGTGATCACCGACAACCACAAGGTCGCGCCGCCTGCTCGGGAATCGATGAAGGAGAACATGGAAGAGCTGATCCATCACTTCAAGCTCTTCACGGAAGGCATCCACGTTCCCGCCGGCGAGGTGTACGCGGCGATCGAACACCCGAAGGGCGAGTTCGGCGTCTACGCGATTTCGGATGGCGCCAACAAGCCGTACCGAATCAAGCTGCGGCCGCCGGATT
Organism: uncultured Pseudomonadota bacterium; assembly: GCA_963709335.1. GTDB lineage: Bacteria > Pseudomonadota > Gammaproteobacteria > Burkholderiales > Casimicrobiaceae > VBCG01. The sequence continues at coordinate 42,455 of CAVPWB010000013.1, read as the reverse complement.
ACGTGCACCTGTCGGCACTGGACGAGATGTCGCGCGGCCATATGCTCGCCGACGTCGTCGCAATCATCGGCACGCAGGACATCGTGTTCGGATCGATCGATCGATGAGTGCGGTGGGCGAAGCGAAGCTGAGCCGAGGCCCGAAGGGCGCGGCGCCGCACGATTCGATGAGGCCGACGCGGCGGTGTCTCGACCTGCGTTTGCGGTGCAGGGAGGCCGGGCGATGAGTGCGGTGGGCGAAGCGAAGCTGAGCCGAGGCCCGAAGGGCGCGGCGGGCACCGCGAAGACTCTCTCGAGCGAGTCGATCCGCCGGATCGAGCGCGAGGTCGCGAAGTATCCAGCGGACCAGAAGCAGTCGGCGGTGATGTCGGCGCTCGCCATCGCACAGGACGAGCATGGCTGGCTGCCGCCCGAGGTCATGGACGGCGTCGCGCACCAACTCGGAATGCCGCCCGTGGCCGTTTACGAAGTCGCGTCGTTCTATGCGATGTACAACCTGAAGCCGACGGGTCGCTTCAAGCTGACGATCTGCACCAATTTGCCGTGTGCGCTGCAGGGTGCCGAAGCGGCTGCGAAGCACCTGAAGGAGCGCCTCGGCATCGGGTTCGGGGAGACGACCGGCGACGGCCTGTTCACCTTGAAAGAAGGCGAATGCATGGGCGCATGCGGTGACGCACCCGTCGTGCTCGTCAATAACAAGCGCATGGAAGGCTTTCTCAATCCGCCGCAGATGGACGCGCTGCTCGACGAGTTGTCCGCGGCGGTCGAACGCGACGGCTCCGCACCCTCGAAGGTCGCTCCGCGATGAACGCGCCGTCCGAATTCCTCGACTACGGTCCCGATGCCGTCCTGATGGCCGGGCTCACGGGCCGCAACTGGCGCCTCGACGATTACGTGAAGCGCGGCGGCTACGATGCGCTGAAGAAGATTCTCGCCGAGAAGATACCGCCGGATCAGGTCGTCGCCGAAGTGAAGAAGTCGGCATTGCGCGGGCGTGGCGGTGCAGGGTTCCCGACCGGGCTCAAGTGGAGTTTCATGCCGAAGCAGTTCAAGGGCGACAAGTACCTGGTCTGCAATTCCGACGAAGGCGAGCCCGGCACGTTCAAGGACCGCGACATCATGCGGTACAACCCGCACGCGCTGTTCGAGGGCATGGCCATCGCTGCGTACGCGATGGGGTGCGCGCGAGGCTACAACTACGTGCACGGCGAGATCTGGGACGTGTACGAGCGATGCGAGGAAGCGATCGAGGAAGCCTATGCGGCCGGGCTGCTTGGCAGGAACATCCTCGGCAGCGACTTCAGCTTCCATCTGTACAACCATCACGGGTACGGTGCGTACATCTGCGGCGAGGAAACAGCACTGCTCGAGTCGCTCGAGGGCAAGAAGGGCCAGCCGCGGTTCAAGCCGCCGTTCCCGGCAAGCTTCGGCCTCTATGGCAAGCCGACGACGATCAACAACACCGAGACGTTTGCGGCCGTGCCGTGGATCATCCGCAACGGCGGCGAATGGTTCCTGAATCTCGGCCTGCCGAACAACGGCGGCACGAAACTCTTTTCGGTGTCGGGCGACGTGGCGCGTCCTGGCAATTACGAGGTCAGGCTCGGCACGCCGTTCTCGACGCTGCTCGACATGGCAGGCGGCATGCGCGACGGTCGCGCCCTGAAGGCGGTGATTCCGGGCGGGTCGTCCGCACCGGTGCTCCCGGCGGACATCATGATGGCCTTGACGATGGACTACGACGCGATCGCGAAGGCCGGCTCCATGCTGGGCTCCGGCGCCGTCATCGTCCTCAACGACACGCGCTGCATGGTGAAGAGCCTGCTGCGACTGTCGTATTTCTATTTCGAGGAATCGTGCGGTCAGTGCACGCCGTGCCGCGAGGGTACCGGGTGGCTATGGCGGATGGTCGATCGCATCGAGCACGGCGCGGGCCGGCCCGAGGACATCGACGTGCTGACGTCCGTCGCGGATAACATCCAGGGCCGCACGATCTGCGCGCTGGGCGACGCCGCCGCGTTGCCCGTCAAGAGCTTCGTCAAGCATTTCCGGAGCGAGTTCGAGCACCACATCGAGCACAGGCGCTGCCTGGTCGATTCTTACGTATGAGCTCGTCGCCGCCCCTCAACATCGAGATCGACGGCCGCGCCGTGCAGGTGCCGCATGGCAGCACCGTGATGGATGCTGCGAACAAGCTCGGCATCTACGTTCCGCATTTCTGCTATCACAAGAAGCTGTCGATCGCCGCCAACTGCCGGATGTGCCTCGTGCAGGTCGAGAAGGCGCCCAAGCCACTGCCCGCGTGCGCAACGCCGGTCACCGAGGGCATGAAAGCGTGGTCGCATTCGGAGCAGGCGATCAAGGCGCAGCAGGGCGTGATGGAGTTCCTGCTGATCAACCATCCGCTCGACTGCCCCATCTGCGATCAGGGCGGCGAATGCCAGTTGCAGGATCTCGCCGTCGGCTACGGCGGCTCGGCGTCGCGCTATCGCGAGAAGAAGCGCGTCGTGTTCCACAAGTACATGGGACCGCTGATCTCCGCGGAGGAGATGACGCGCTGCATCCACTGCACGCGCTGCGTTCGCTTCGGCCAGGAGATCGCCGGCATCATGGAGCTCGGCATGTCGGGGCGCGGCGAGCATGCCGAGATCGAGACGTTCGTCGGCCGCACCGTCGATTCCGAGTTGTCCGGCAACATGATCGATCTTTGCCCGGTCGGCGCGCTGACGTCCAAGCCGTTTCGCTATGCGGCGCGCACGTGGGAACTATCGCGGCGCAAGAGCGTCTCGCCGCACGACGCGCACGGCAGCAACCTGGTCGTGCAGGTGAAGAACGATCGCGTGATGCGCGTGCTGCCGCTCGACAACGAAGCGGTCAACGAGTGCTGGCTCTCGGACAAGGACCGCTTCTCGTACGAGGCGCTGAACACCGAGGACCGGCTTACGTCGCCGCTCATCAAGCACGGCGGCGAATGGAAGGCCGTCGATTGGCCGACGGCGCTCGAATACGTCGCCAACGGGCTCCGCGATGTCGTCGCGCATCACGGTCCCACGGCGGTGGGAGCGCTCGTGTCGCCGCACTCCACGCTCGAGGAAATGGCGCTCGCCGCACGACTGATGCGCGGGCTCGGCAGCGACAACGTCGATTGCCGGCTGCGCCAGACCGACTTCCGCGATGACGGCGCGCGCGGCGGCATTCCGTACCTCGGCATGCCGATCGCCGCCGTCGGCGCGCTCGACCGCGCTCTCGTCGTGGGCAGCTTTCTGCGCAAGGACCAGCCGCTGCTCGCGCATCGGCTGCGCCAGGCGGCGAAGAAGGGCGCGCAGATCTCGTCGCTGCATTCGGTCGACGACGATTGGCTGATGCCCATCGCGCATCGCGCGATCGTTACGCCATCGCACTTGCCGGCGATGCTCGCGCAGATAGTCGTCGCGGCGGCGCAAGGCGCGGGAAAGGACGTGCCCGCGGCCTTGCAGGGGCTGGAAACCGCAGCGGCAGCCGATGTGATCGCCGCCAGCCTGCTGTCGGGCGAGCGGCGGGCGATCCTGCTCGGCAACTACGCGATCCAGCATCGCGACGCGTCGCAGATCGTCGCACTGGCGCAGGCGCTCGCGTCGATCACCGGCGCGACGCTCGGCGTGTGTACCGAGGCGGCCAACACCGTGGGCGGCTACGTTGCCGGCGCCGTTCCGCAGAAGGACGGATTGAACGCGCAGGCGATGCTTGGCACCGAGGGCAACGAATCGCGCCGAGCCTATGTGCTGCTCCATGCCGAGCCGGAGTTCGATTGCGCCAATCCGGTGGCCGCGCGCGCCGCGCTCGAAAAAGCCGATCTCGTCGTCGTGCTGAGTGAGTTCCGCACGGCGACGCGCTACGCGGACGTGCTGTTGCCGATCGCTCCGTTCACCGAGACATCGGGAACGTTCGTCAACTGCGAGGGCCGCGCGCAACGCTTTCACGGCGTCGTTCAGCCGGCCGGGCAGGCGCGCCCCGGCTGGAAAGTGTTGCGCGTGCTCGGCACGATGCTCGGACTGCCGGGATTCGAGTTCGACACGTCCGAACAGATTCGCGACGCCGTGCTCGGTCCGTCGGGCACGCTCGAAGGCAAGCTGTCGAACGCGACGAGCGTCGCGCTGGTGATGCCACTGAAGGCCGCCGGCGGCGTCGAACGGGTTGCCGATATACCGATCCACTTCGCCGATCCGCTGGTGCGCCGGTCCGCCTCGTTGCAAGCGACGGCCGATGCGAAGCCGCCGAAGGCGCGGCTGCATCAGACGCTGCTCGATCAACTCGGGCTGACCGAAGGCGCGCAGGTGAAGATCCGCCAGGGTCGCGGCGAGGCGGTGCTTGCAACGCAGGTCGATCCCGCGGTGCCGCCGGGTGTCGTGCGCATCGCGGCCGCGCATCCGTCCACGTGCGGGCTCGAAGGGCTGTCCGGCCCCGTGACCGTCGAGCGAGCCTGACCGATGACCGACCTGCTGCAACCGGTTCAGGACGCGATGGGCGCGTGGTGGTTGCCCGTGTGGACGCTCGTCAAGGTCGTCGTGATCTCCGTTCCGCTGATCCTGGCCGTCGCGTACCTGACCTACGCTGAGCGGAAGGTAATCGGCTGGATGCAGGTGCGCATCGGGCCCAATCGCGTCGGCCCGCTCGGACTGCTGCAGCCGTTCGCCGACGTGCTGAAGATGCTGTTCAAGGAGATCGTCGTCCCGACGGGTGCGAGCCGCGCGCTGTTCTTCATCGCGCCGATGCTGTCGCTCGGACCCGCGCTCGCGGCGTGGGCGGTGATTCCGTTCGCCGACACGTGGGTGCTGTCCGACATCAACGCCGGCCTGCTCTACATCCTCGCGATGACGTCGATGGGCGTGTACGGCATCATTCTCGCCGGCTGGGCATCGAACTCGAAGTACGCGTTCCTCGGTTGCCTGCGCTCCGCAGCGCAGATCGTCAGCTACGAAATAGCGATGGGCTTCGCGCTCGTCGGCGTGCTGATGGCCGCCAACAGCCTGAACCTGAGCGACATCGTCACAGGCCAGGAGGGCGGCGCCGCGTATTGGTACATCTGGCCGCTGTTCCCGCTTTTCATCGTGTATCTGGTGTCGGGCGTCGCCGAGACGAACCGCCACCCGTTCGACGTTGCCGAGGGCGAATCGGAAATCGTCGCCGGCTTCCACGTCGAGTACTCGGGCATCACGTTCGCGCTGTTCTTCCTCGCCGAATACATGAACATGATCCTGATCGCCGCGCTGACGTCGATCATGTTCCTCGGCGGGTGGCTGTCGCCGCTGCCGATCCTGAACGATGCCGACATCTTCGGCCTGCATCCGTTCGGCGACGGCATGCCGTGGTTCTTCCTGAAGATGGCGTTCGTGCTGTTCATCTTCCTGTGGATTCGCGCGACGTTTCCCCGCTATCGCTACGATCAGATCATGCGGCTTGGCTGGAAGGTGTTCATCCCGGTGACGCTGATCTGGATCGTGTTCATCGGCGGGATGATGCAGACGCGCTTTGCCGCGCTGTTCCACTGATATGAAGATCGCAGAACGCGTCCGGGGATTCTTCAGTACGTGGCTGCTCCTCGAGCTGATGCAGGGGCTCGCGCTGACGGGTCGCCACATGTTCGCGCGGAAGATCACCATTCAGTTCCCGGAGGAGAAGACGCCGATGAGTCCGCGCTTCCGCGGACTGCACGCGCTGCGCCGTTATCCGAATGGCGAGGAGCGCTGCATCGCGTGCAAGCTTTGCGAGGCGGTGTGCCCGGCGCTCGCGATCACGATCGAATCCGATCAGCGGGCTGATGGCACGCGGCGGACGACGCGCTACGACATCGACCTCACCAAATGCATCTTCTGCGGCTTCTGCGAGGAAAGCTGTCCGGTCGATTCGATCGTCGAGACACGGATCCTCGAATACCACGGGGAGCGGCGCGGCGACCTTTACTACACGAAGGAAATGCTGCTGGCGGTCGGCGACCGCTACGAGGCGCAGATCGCGGCCGACCGTCAAGAGGATGCGAAGTACCGATGAGCACCGCGGGCGACGCGAAGCGGAGCCGAGGCCCGAAGGGCGCGGCGCGGTGCGATTCGGCGAGGCCGACACGCTGCGGTTTCGAATCGGCGAGCGAGTGTAATGAGGCCGACCGATGAGCACGGCGGGCGACGCGAAGCGGAGCCGAGGCCCGAAGGGCGCGGCGCGGTGCGATTCGGCGAGGCCGACACGCTGCGGTTTCGAATCGGCGAGCGAGTGTAATGAGGCCGACCGATGAGCACGGCGGGCGACGCGAAGCGGAGCCGAGGCCCGAAGGGCGCGGCGCGGTGCGATTCGGCGAGGCCGACACGCTGCGGCTTCGCATCGGCGAGCGAGTGTAATGAGGCCGACCGATGAGTGCAGCGCGCGAGGCACGCAAGCCGGAACGGTGTATAGAGGCCGAGCGATGAGCGCAGGGCGCGAGGCGGTACGCCGATGACATTCGCCACGTTCACGTTCTACGCGTTCGCGGCGATCCTGATCTTCGCGGCGTTGCGTGTCATCACGACGCGCAATCCCGTGCATGCGGCGCTGTGGCTCGTGCTGTCGTTCTTCACGGCCGCAGCCGTGTGGCTGCTGCTTCGGGCGGAATTCCTGGCGATCGCGCTCGTGCTCGTCTACGTCGGCGCAGTCATGGTGTTGTTCCTGTTCGTCGTGATGATGCTGGACGTCAACTTCGATACGATGCGCCAGCACTTCCGCAGCTACCTGCCGATCGGCGCCGCCGTCGGTGCGCTCGTGCTCTTCGAGATGGCGCTCGTCATCGTCGACAGCGCGATCGGTCGCACGGCCACGGCCCCTGCGACGCCGACCGGCAGCAACACCCGCGCCCTCGGCCAGTTGCTGTACGTCGATTACGTGTACCCGTTCGAGATTGCCGCCGTCGTGCTGCTGGTGGCGATCGTTGCCGCGATCGCACTGACGCACCGCGAGCGCAAGGAACGCAAGCACCAGGATCCGGGTCAGCAGGTCAAGGTTCGCCGCGAAGATCGCGTGCGACTCGTCGACCTGCCGTCGGAGAAGCCGCCGGCCTGACGTCCGGCAGTCAATGACGGGCGAGCGCGCAAGCGGCCTTAGCAAAAAGGCCACCGCGAACGTCCGTGTGATGGGGAGTGACACCAGTCCGTGCTGAGCGAACCAACGCTTGCGCATTACCTCGTGCTCGGAGCGATCCTGTTCGCCATCAGCATGGCGGGGATTTTCCTGAACCGGCGTAACGTGATCATGATGCTGATGGCGATCGAGTTGATGCTGCTCGCCGTCAACCTCAACTTCATCGCGTTCTCGCGGTATCTGGGCGACATGGCCGGGCAGGTGTTCGTGTTCTTCATCCTGACGGTTGCCGCCGCGGAGTCGGCGATCGGCCTCGCGATCCTCGTGCTGCTGTTCCGCAACACGGGCTCGATCGACGTCGAGGCGCAGGGTCGCCTGCGCGGATAGGCCTCGAGATGCGCCTTCTCTACCTCCTGATCCCGTTCGCGCCGCTCGTTGCGTCGATCGTCGTCGGCCTGTGGGGGCCGCGACTGGGTCGCGGCGTGTCGCATTGGCTCTGCATCCTCGGCGTGGCCGCGTCGTTCGTTGCATCGATCGTCGTCGCGCGCGACGTGCAGGCGGGCAACGTGTTCAACGGCGACGTCTATGCATGGCTCGTCTCCGGCGATCTCAAGCTCGCAATCGGCTTCCTGATCGACCCGCTGACGACGACGATGCTGCTCGTCGTCACGTTCGTCTCGCTGATGGTCCACATCTACACGATCGGCTACATGGCCGACGATCCCGGCTATACGCGCTTCTTCTCGTACATCTCGCTGTTCACGTTCGCGATGCTCATGCTGGTCATGAGCAACAACTTCCTGCAATTGTTCTTCGGCTGGGAAGCGGTGGGTCTCGTCTCGTACCTGCTGATCGGCTTCTGGTACACGCGGCCGACGGCCATCTACGCCAACCTGAAGGCGTTTCTCGCCAACCGCGTCGGCGACTTCGGATTCGTGCTCGGCATCGGCCTCATCCTCGCGTACTTCGGCACGCTCGACTACGTGCCGGTGTTCGCCAAGGCCGAGTCGATGGCGGCGACGACGATCGTCCCGTGGAATGGCGCGCAATGGTCGCTGATGAGCGCCATCTGCATCTGCCTGTTCATCGGTGCGATGGGCAAGAGCGCGCAGGTTCCACTGCACGTGTGGCTGCCGGACTCGATGGAAGGCCCGACGCCGATCTCGGCGCTGATCCACGCGGCAACGATGGTCACCGCCGGCATCTTCATGGTCGCGCGGATGAGCCCGCTGTTCGAATGGTCGGACACGGCGCTGTCGTTCGTGACGATCATCGGTGCGATCACTGCGCTGTTCATGGCGTTCCTCGGCATCGTCCAGAACGACATCAAGCGCGTCGTCGCGTATTCGACGTTGTCGCAGCTCGGCTACATGACGGTTGCGCTCGGCGTGTCCGCGTATTCGGCAGCGATCTTCCATCTGATGACGCACGCATTCTTCAAGGCGCTGCTGTTCCTCGGTGCCGGCTCCGTGATCATCGCGCTGCATCACGAGCAGGACCTGAGGAAGATGGGCGGGCTGCGCAAGTACATGCCCATCACCTACATCACGGCGGTGATCGGCTCGCTGGCGCTGGCCGGCATCCCGCCGTTCGCTGGATTCTTCTCGAAGGACGCGATCATCGAGGCCGTGCAGCTGTCGCATGTGGGCGGCCATGGCTTCGCGCTATTCGCCGTGATGGTTGGCGTGTTCGTCACGGCGTTCTATTCGTTCCGGATGCTGTTTCTCGCGTTCCATGGCAACGAACGTTTTCACGCCGGCCATGCGGGTCACGCGGCGCATGATGGCCATGACGCACACGCGCACGGCGGGTCATCGGCCACCGACGAGGAACCCGATGCGCACGGCCATGAAGGCGGTCCTCCGCACGAGTCGCCGTGGGTCGTCACGATTCCGCTGATCCTCCTCGCACTGCCGTCGATCTACGCCGGGTGGATGTACATCGAGCCGATGCTGTTCGGCGGCTGGTTTGGCGACTCGATCTTCGTCCGCGAGCCGCACGCCGTCGTCGCCGAGTTGAAGGACGAGTGGCACGGCGCGATTCCGTTCATCCTGCACGGCTTTACGCAGCCGCCGTTCTGGCTCGCCGTCGCGGGCATCGCCACCGCCGCCTATCTCTATCTGATCAACCCGACGCTGCCGGCAAAGATCGAAGCCCGGTTTCGCGCCATCTACGCGCTGCTCGACAACAAGTACTATTTCGACCGCTTCAACGACTGGTTTTTTGCAGGGGGCGCGCGGGCCGTGGGGCGCTTCGCCTCCACGGTCGGCGACCGGACGATCATCGACGGCATTCTCGTCAATGGCTCGGCGAAGCTCGTCGGCGCGGTATCGGCCCTTTTCCGCCGCATCCAGTCCGGCTACGTCTACCACTACGCGTTCGTGATGATCGTCGGCGTCTTCGGATTGCTGTACTGGTGGGGCGTGCGTTGAGACCCGCAGGGCCGTCCCAAGGGTCGAATTGCGCCCCCGCCGGGGGCAGCGCAGCGGCGAAGCCGGAAGCGTGGGGGGACCTTTGACGCCCTATCTCTCGCTCGCCATCTGGGTGCCGATCGTCGCCGGCGTGGCGGTGCTCGTCGTCGGCCGTGACCGCGAGGCGAGTTTCGCGCGCTGGATCGCGTTCGCCGGCGCGCTCGCCGGCTTCCTGGTCACGATCCCACTGTGGGCCAACTTCGACACGACGACGTCGGCGATGCAGTTCGTCGAGATGGCCGACTGGATTCCGCGCTTCGACATCCACTACCACCTGGGTGTCGACGGCATCTCGATGCTGTTCGTGCTGCTGAACAGCTTCATCACGGTACTCGTCGTATGGGCGGGCTGGGAAGTGATCACCGTCCGCGTCGCCCAGTACATGGCGGCGTTCCTGATCATGTCAGGCCTGATGAACGCCGTGTTCGCAGCACTCGACGGCATCCTGTTCTACCTCGTGTTCGAGGCGATGCTGATCCCGATGTACCTCATCATCGGCGTGTGGGGCGGACCCAACCGCGTATACGCCGCCGTCAAGTTCTTCCTGTACACGCTGCTCGGCTCGCTGCTGATGCTGGTCGCACTGATCTACCTGTACAGCGTCTCCGAGAGCTTCGAGATCCTCGAGTGGTACAACGTTCCGCTCGCCATGCCGGCGCAGATCCTGCTGTTCGTCGCGTTCTTCCTCGCGTTCGCCGTCAAGGTCCCGATGTGGCCGGTGCACACGTGGCTGCCGGATGCGCACGTCGAGGCGCCGACCGGCGGCTCGGTGGTCCTCGCGGCGATCACGCTGAAGATCGGCGCGTACGGTTTCGTCCGCTTCATCCTGCCCATTCTGCCGGACGCGTCGCGCTACCTGTCCGGGTTCGTCATCACGCTGTCGCTGATCGCCGTGATCTACATCGGCTTCGTTGCGCTCGTGCAGACGGACATGAAGAAGCTGATCGCGTATTCGTCGATCTCGCACATGGGATTCGTCACGCTGGGCTTCTTCCTGTTCAGCCAGCTCGGCATCGAAGGCGCGCTCGCGCAGATGATCTCGCACGGTTTCGTGTCGGCTGCGATGTTCCTGTGCGTCGGCGTGATGTACGACCGCATGCATTCGCGGCTGATCGCCGATTACGGCGGCGTCGTCAACACGATGCCGAAATTCGCCGCATTCATGATGCTGTTCGCGATGGCCAATGTGGGGCTGCCGGGCACGTCGGGATTCGTCGGCGAGTTCCTCGTGATCCTCGCCGCCGTCAAGGCGAACTTCTGGCTTGGTTTCGCCGCGGCCGTCACGCTGATCCTCGGCGCAGCCTACACGTTGTGGATGTACAAGCGCGTGATCTTCGGCGACGTCGCCAACGACAACGTCGCGAAGCTCACCGACCTCAGCCGCCGCGAGTTCTGGCTGCTGGGGGCCGTGGCTGCGGCGGTCCTCGTCATGGGTGTCTGGCCGAAGCCGTTCATCGACGTCATGCACACATCGGTGACGGACCTGCTGCAGATCGTCGCGCGGACCAAACTGTAATGCTCGCCGAACTCAACTACTGGGCTGCGCTGCCGGAAATCGTCATCCTGACGGCCGCGTCGCTGATCCTGCTGATCGACCTCTTCGTCCCCGACGACCGACGCTACATCAGCTACTGGCTCACGCAGCTCGCGTTGCTGCTCGCGACGTGCGTCACGCTGACGACGCTGCGCATCGATTCGATCAAGGGCTATCACGGCCTGATCGTCGACGACATGCTGGCGGATTTCCTGCGCATCGCGTGCTTCGGCGCCGTGTCGCTGATGCTGTTCTATTCGCGTGCCTACCTTGCCGCGCGCAATCTGTTCCGCGGCGACGTGTTCGTGCTGACGCTCTTCGCGCTGCTCGGCATGCAGGTGATGATCACCGGCGCCAACTTCCTGACGCTCTACCTCGGCCTTGAGCTGATGTCGCTGTCGCTGTACGCGCTGGTCGCGTCGCCGCGCGACCACCCGCGCTCCTCGGAGGCGGCGATGAAATATTTCGTGCTCGGCGCCCTCGCGTCGGGCATGTTGCTCTACGGGCTGTCGATGATCTATGGCGCGACCGGCTCGCTCGACCTCGACACGGTCGCGCGCGTCATTTACGGCCGGCAGGGCAGCGGGCTGCTGCTGACGTTCGGGCTGGTGTTCGTCGTGTCGGGCCTCGCGTTCAAGCTCGCCGTCGTGCCCTATCACATGTGGGTGCCCGACGTGTACGACGGCGCGCCGACGGCGATCACGCTCCTGATCGGCACGGCACCGAAGATCGCCGCGTTCGCGATGACGCTGCGCATTCTCTCCGGTGCGCTGCAGGGCACGGCGATCGACTGGCAAGGGATGCTGATCATCCTGTGCGTGCTGTCGATGGTGCTCGGCAACCTGATTGCCATCTCGCAGACCAACATCAAGCGGATGCTCGCGTACTCGACGATCGCGAACATGGGCTACATGCTGCTCGGCTTCCTGACGGCGAACCGCTACGGATTCTCGGCGGCCATGTTCTATACGGTGTCGTACGTGCTGACGAGCCTCGCGTCCTTCGGCATCGTCCTGCTGCTGTCGCGGCAGGGCTTCGAGAGCGACCAGCTCGACGACTTCAAGGGCCTGAACCAGCGCTCGCCGTGGTGGGCGTTCATCATGCTGCTCGTCATGTTCTCGCTCGCCGGCCTGCCGCCGACCATCGGCTTCTATGCGAAATTCATGGTGATCGAGGCGGCCGTCAACGACGGCTTCGTGTGGCTCGCCGTCATCGCCGTGATGACATCGCTGATCGGCGCGTTCTACTATCTGCGGATCGTCAAGCTGATGTATTTCGACGATCCCGTGGAAACGCAGCCCATCCTCGTTCGCGGCGACACCTGGATTGCGCTGTCGGCGAATGGGCTGCTGCTGCTGATCCTCGGCGTGCTACCCCAGCAATTGATCGGTCTTTGCGCGATCGCGCTCACCCAATCGAACTTCCCGTGATCGCGTCGCCGCGCCGGCAAGCGGCCCGGGCGTGCGTGATAACATCGGTTGTCCCTGATTGACCTCCATGCGCGTCGGTTTTTTCGTCACCTGCCTCGTCGATCTGATGCGCCCGTCGATCGGATTCGCGGCGATCAAGCTGCTCGAATCCGGCGGTGCCGACGTGTTCGTGCCCGCTTCGCAAACGTGCTGCGGACAGCCCGCCTACAACTCGGGTGACCGCGCCGATACGATCACGCTGGCGCGCAAGGTCGTCGAGGAATTCGAGCGCTGCGACTACGTCGTCGCCCCGTCGGGGTCGTGCAGCGGAATGATCAAGACCCACTACGCCGAGCTCTTTGCCGATGATCCCGCGTGGTCGTCTCGCGTGACGGCGCTTGCGGCCAAGACCTACGAATTGACGGACTTCCTCGTCAGCGTGCTCAAGGTTGAACGGGTTCCCGGCACGTTCGCCGGCACGATCACCTACCACGACTCCTGCGCCGGGCTCCGCGAGATGGGCGTCAAGTCGCAGCCGCGTGCATTGCTCGGCCGGATGGAGGGCGTGCGACTCTCGGAGATGGCGGAATGCGAGACGTGCTGTGGCTTCGGCGGCACGTTCGCGGTCAAGTTCGGCGAGATCTCGTCGCGTCTCGCCGACAACAAATGCCAGCACATCGTCACCAATGGTGCCGAGACCGTCGTGCTGGGTGACCTCGGGTGCATGCTGAACATCGAAGGACGGCTGCGACGGCGCGGTGACGCGACACGCGTGATGCACGTGGCCGAAGTGCTTGCCGGCGACCTGCCGCCGGGCGCCTGACCGGAAGGGAATCCATGCAAGTCGCGTCGATGTATTTCAAGGAGCGCGCGCACGTCAAGCTGCACGACACGCAGCTCCAGCTCAACCTGACGAAGATCAAATACAAGTTTGTCGAAAAGCGCCGGTCCGCGATGACCGAGCTCGACGATTTCGAAGGCACGCGCGAAACGGCGCGCGGCATTCGTCAGCGCGCGCTCGACGACCTCGACGTCTGGCTGACGATTTTCGAGGAGAACGCGCGGGCGCGCGGTGCGACCGTGCTGTACGCGCAGACGCCCGCCGACGTCAATGCGCTGGTGCTGGAAATCGCGCAGCGGCACGACGTGCGCAAGATCATCAAGTCGAAGTCGATGGTGTCGGAGGAGTCGGGGCTCGATCACGCGATCGAAGGCGCCGGACTCACGGTCGTCGAGACGGACCTCGGCGAATACATCCTGCAGATCAACAACTACGAGCCGCCGTCGCACATCATCGGCCCCGCGCTGCACAAATCGCGCGACGAGGTCGCGGATCTGTTCCACAAGCGGCACGGCAAGCCGAGGAAGGAAGGGATCGACGAGCTCTGCCTCGAGGCGCGCGCGGAACTCCGCACGCATTACCTGACGGCGGACATGGGTATCTCGGGCGGCAACTTCTTCATCGCCGAAACGGGGTCGGTTGCCATTGTCACCAACGAAGGCAATGCCACGCTGACCACGACACTGCCGAAAGTGCACGTCGCGATCTCCGGCATCGAGAAGATCGTGCCGACGCTCGAGGACCTCGCGACGCTGATGCGACTGCTGCCGCGGTCGGCCACCGGGCAATCGATCTCGAATTACGTCGACGTTCTGACCGGCACCAAGGGCCCCGGAGAATTCAACGGCGCCGAGCACATGTACTTCATCCTGGTGGATAGCGGACGATCGAACGTGCTCGCAAGCGACGTTCGAGAAGCGCTGCGCTGCATCCGCTGCGGCGCGTGCATGAACCACTGCCCGGTCTACCAGAACGTCGGCGGACACTCGTACGGCTGGGTCTACCCGGGCCCGATCGGTTCGATCCTGACGCCGATGTACGTAGGCCTCGAGCAGGCGCTGGACTTGCCCCAGGCTTCGACGATGTGCAATCAGTGCGGCGTCGTCTGCCCGGTGAAGATCCCGTTGCCCGATCTGCAGCGCAAGCTCCGCGAAAAGGAATTCGAGCGTCGGCTGCGCCCATGGTACGAGCGAGCTGCGCTGCGAGCGTGGGCGTTCGTCGCGGCGCGCCCTGCGCTCTACGGCGTGGCAACGCGCGTCGGAATCCGCGCCCTGCGCATGCTCGCCGATCGCAACGGGATGATCCGCAAGCTTCCGCTCGCTGGCGGCTGGACGGACGAGCGCGACATGCCGGCGCCGGCCGGCCGCACGTTCCGCGAGCTCTACGCGGCCCGCGCGCAGGCGCGCCCGGTACCGCGCGAAGCGGCAGGAGCGAGCCGATGAGTGCCGGACATCCCGCGCTGACGACCGTGCCGCCGCTGTCGAGGCGCGCCGATTCGCTCGGCACCGAGAATGCATTCGTGGTGCTGGCGGAGGTGAATGCGCTGGCGCGCAGCGGCAGGGACATCGTGTCGTTCTGCATCGGGCAGCCGGACTTTCCGACGCCGCACAACATTCAGGACGCCGCAATCGCCGCGATTCGCGGCGGCAAGCACGGCTACACACCGTCGGCCGGCATCGACGAATTGCGCGCGGCGGCGGCACGCGACATCGGTTCGCGTCGCGGCCTCGACATTCACGCGGACGACATCGTTGTCGCCGCCGGTGCGAAGCCCTTCATCGCCTACACGATCGCATCGGTCACCGATTATGGCGTCGGCGACGAAGTGATCTATCCGGTGCCGGGATTCCCGATCTACGAGTCGCAGATCATCGCCAACGGCGCCGTTCCGGTTCCGATATTTCTGCGGGAAGCGCGCGACTACGCATTCGATCCCGCCGAGCTGGAAGCGAAGATCACGCCGAAGACACGCCTGCTGATCCTGAACTCGCCGCAAAATCCCACGGGCGGTGTGCTGTCGGCGCAGGATCTCGATGCGATCGCCGAGATCCTGCTGCAGCATCCGCAGATCTGGGTGTTCGCCGACGAGATCTACTCGCGCCTGATCTACAACGGCGAGTTCGACTCGCTCGCCCGTCGCGCCGGCATGCTCGAGCGCACGGTCATTTCCGACGGCGCGTCGAAGACGTGGGCGATGACGGGGTGGCGCCTCGGCTACGTCGCGAATCGCGCGCTGGCGCCGGTGTTCACGCGCTGGATCACGAATACCGAATCGTGCGCGTCGCAGATCTCGCAATGGGCTGGCGTCGAGGCGATCAACGGCCCGCAGGACTCGGTGGCCGACATGCACGCGCACTTCCTCGCGCGCCGGGACCTGATCGTGCGCCTGCTCAACGACGTGCCCGGCATCACGTGCAAGAGTCCGGGCGGCGCGTTCTACGCATGGCCCAACGTCACGCAGGCGTGCAAGCGCGTCGGGGTGGCGGACTCGGAAGCGTTCCGCAAGCGACTGCTGCACGAAGCGGGCATCGCCGTACTCGCCGACATCCATTTCGGGCGCCGCGTTCCGGGCGATGGACAGCACATCCGCTTTTCGTACGCGGCGTCGAATGCGGCGATCGAGAACGGCATCGCGCGGCTCGACGATTTCGTCCGCCGGAACACGGTGTAGGGGGCGCAATGGCGATCGACGACAACCGGCAATCCCGAGATGCGGTGCTGGCGAGCGTGCGCGCCGCATTGCATCGCGACGGCCCGGACGACGTTCCACGCGCCGCTGCGCTCGCGTACATGGCCGCGCACCGCCGCGGCCCGCGGCCGGCGCTGCCGGGAGACCTCGCCGAGCGCTTCCTCGCGCGGGCCACCGACATGGCAAGTACGGTTGAGCGCGTCCCGGCGTTCGACGGCGTCACGGCTGCGGTTGGGCGTTACGTCGCAGCGCTCGATGGAGTCTCCGCCGATGGGGCGAAAGATCCTCGCGCGGGCGTGTGCTGGCCTGAATTCGCGACACTCGGCTGGCGGGACGCAGGTGTGGCCATCGAATCACGGCCGACGCTGGGTCACGACTCGATCGGCATCACCGGCTGCTTCTGCGCGATCGCCGAGACGGGCACGCTGGTCTTCGTCACCGGTGCCGAATCGCCGACGGCGACGTTCCTGCTTCCGGAGACTCACATCGCGATCGTGCGCGCCGACCAGATAGTTCCCGCGATGGAAGATGCCTTCGCGCGCATTCGTGCGGAACGCGGCGCGATGCCGCGAGCGGTGAACCTCGTGTCGGGGCCGTCACGTACGGGAGATATCGAGCAGACGATCGTGCTCGGTGCCCACGGTCCACGCCGGCTGCATATCGTGCTGGTAGGGTAATTCGAAGCCGCGCAAAGTTTCGCTCGCTTCGCTCGCACGATACTTTGCGCGGATGTGTTCTTCGCAAGCCGGCTTGGGACGGCCCTGCGCCGGCTTGCCGGCGACGACGTGTCAGTCCGCGAATTCGCGCAGCACCGTTTCGATGGCACCGCGGTCCGACAGGAACGCATCGATGACCGTCGGATCGAAATGCTTGCCGCGCTGGCTCTTCAGGAACTCGATCCCTTCGTCGACCGGCCACGCCTTTTTGTAGGGGCGCTCCGAAACGAGCGCGTCGAACACGTCGGCGGCCGCAACGATGCGCGCGACCAGCGGGATGTCCTCGCCGTGCAGGCCGTTCGGATAGCCCGAGCCGTCATATTTCTCGTGATGCCCGAGCGCGATGATCGCGCCCATCGACAGGTACTTCGACGGGCTGCCTTTCAGGATGTCGTAACCCATCCGCGGATGCCCGCGCATGACGTCGATTTCCCCGGACGTCAGCGGACCTTCCTTCAGCAGCACGGCGTCGGGAATGCCGATCTTGCCGATGTCGTGCATCGGGGCGGCGACTTCGAGCACGTGAACCGTCTCGGCGCCAAGGCCGAGGTGCTGGCCGATCAGCGCCGAATAACGCGCCATCCGCATCAGGTGATTGCCCGTGGTCTTGTCGCGGAACTCGCCCGCCTTGGCGAGCTTGGAGAGCGTCTCGAGCTCGCGCTCGTGAATCTCGGCGACCGACTTGTCGACCTGGTACTGCAGCACGCGCGCCTGGTCGGACAGCACGATCTTGTGCCGCCGCAACTCGAGCAAATTGGCGCAGCGGGCGCGCGTCTCGTGGTCGTCGAGCGGCTTGATCAGGAAATCGGTGGCGCCCGCCTCGAGCGCGTCGTAGCGGATCTTGCGGTCGTCGACGACGGTGATCACGACGATCGGCACGTCTACGCAATGGGGCAGGGCGCGCAGCTGCTTCACGAGCTCGATCCCGTCGAATTCGGGCAGCTTGTAATCGGTAAGGATGATGTCGACGCGGTTGTTGCGCGCGAACTCCAGTGCGCGCGACGGCGTGTCGAAGAGCTCGAGGTTCAGCTTGCCGTCGATCTGCCGGACGATCTCGGCGAGCAGCAGTCGGCTGGAGAAAAGATCGTCGACGATCAGGACGGTGTTGCGCTGAGCGCGCGCGAACGCGAGCTCTGAAACGACGCCAGTCGCTGCATAGGGGCGTGCCTGAACGGCCGACATTAGAATTCCTCTTGGAAGCGCCCGCGGGCGTGGACGCCACACGTAACGCTGCGTACTTCAAAAGCAAGAAAGGTGCCGATAAAGCGGCGCATCTGTAGCTTACAGTTTTTGCCAGTGGATGGAAACGATCTCATCCGTCCGGGCTGCGCGGTCGTTTGGGCAGCGGGGCGAGTCAAGCAGAGTTCCCATCCTCTCCGGCACTTCCATGTCGAAACCGGCAATGAGAGCGCATTTCCCAGTTTACGTGTAGGCCCGAGGGTAAGTGCATGATGTGCCGCACCTAGGCAGCATGCGGCGGGAAACCGCTGCCGTCAACGATTTGCGATCCGCAGCAGGATGGCGGCGTGGCATTTGTCGTCTTCGTCCCCTTCCGGCAACGGACACCAGCACGCGAGGTTGCGATTGCGGAGTTCCGCGCGCGCCCGCTCGCGTGGGTTCCCGCCGAGTCGTCGCAGCCAGGCGGCATGGGCGGCGTGCATGTTTTCTGCGGTTTCCGCATCGACGTGCCGAACGTTCGAGCGAGACCAGCAGCCATGCGCCGTGTATTCGAACACGTGCAGCGACAGTTCGTCGCCGTATTCGCGGACGTCGTAGGGGTTGCCCCAGGGCGTCGTCCGGTCGACCTTGACCGTGTTCTCGGGCATGCGCCAGCCGCGGGCACGCGAGAGCTGGATTCGGGTGGGCGGGTTGGCCATCGCAATTCCGTGGCGCGGTTGGATTTGCGCGCCACGCCGTTTCGGGTTGTGGACAGTCGGGTTGGACTTCGGTCGGAACGAGAAGATTCGCGGACGCTCCGATCGTTCGACGGCTCAAGCTGACGCGCCCAGCCGTTGCACGACGTTCCCGGCGAGCCGCACGCCGAGTCCCGGACGGTCCGGCACCTGCACCGTCCCGGATTCCGGCGGCTGCAGCGCGTTGCCGACCAGCTCGTCGAACAGCGGCGTTTCGTCGCCCACCCCGACCCGGCCTTCGCGATCCTCGATCTCGACGAACGTCCAGCACGTCTTCGGCGTGACCTGCAACGGCAGCCAGCGGACGCGCACGGCCGTCGTCGAGGTCATTCGCGCCGTGAGTGGGACGGCACTTCCGGCGCTCGCGATATCGCGCGCATCGCATCACGCACCGGCGGGGACCGGCGCGTGGGCGGCGATCAGCCGCCGGTGCTTGAGCTCGTCCCAGAAGGCGCCCGGGATTGGCACGCGGCAATGCGCGATGTTCGCATCCGCTTCGACGTCGGTGCGCATTCCCGTGACCACGCTGGCGACAACCGGATGCGCCAGCGGGAACTGCAGCGCGGCGGCGGCGAGCGTCACGCCGTGCCGCTTGCAGACGTCCTCGATCTGCCGCGTGCGCGCCATGATCTCGGCGTCGGCGCCGGTGTAGAAGTAGGTCGCGCCCGGTCGCGCGCCAGTGGCGAGGATGCCCGAGTTGAAGGGTGCCGCCATCAGCACCGAGATTCCGCGGCGCTCGCAATCGGGCATGAACGTGTCGAGCGCGGTGTGATCGAGCAGCGTGTAGCGTCCCGCCAGCATGAAGCAGTCGAAGTCGCCATCGGCCGCAAAGCGCAGCAGGATGCTCCAGTCGTTGACGCCGACGCCGAACGCCTTGATGGTTCCTTGCGCGCGCAGGTCGACGAGCGCGCGATGCGCGCCCGCCATCGCCTCGGCATACCGCGTTTCCACCTGGTCGCCCTGCCAGCGCCGGTTGACATCGTGGATCAGCACGATGTCGATCCTGTTCGTGCCCAGCCGCTGCAGGCTGTGCTCGAGCGAGCGCATCGTCCCGTCGTAGCTGTAATCGAACGCAACTTCGAACGGCGATGCGCCGCCGCCCACACCGGGTGCCGTGCCGCCGCTGACCGGCTGCAGCAGCCGGCCGATCTTCGTCGAGAGGGTGGTGGAGCGGCGGTCGATGCGCCGCAGGCTCGCACCCAGTCGATGCTCGGCAACGCCGAGACCATAGAACGGTGCCGTGTCGAAGTAGCGCAGGCCGGAGTCGTACAGCCGCGAGAACGCCGCGGCGATCGATTCGTCCGAATCCTCGCGCACCGTGCTGCCGAACGGCGCGGTGCCGACGCCGAGCAACGAAACGTCGACGTCGCGCTGCCCGATGCGCCGCGTGGCCGCAGGGTCGAAGCTCACGCCTGCCGCCAGCCGCGTTGGGTCGCCGCGGCGGTCACGCCTTCGCCGTGCGGACTTCGACGCCCGCGGCCTCTTCGCGCAGCTTCAGCAGCGCACCGACGTCGTGATCCTGCAGCCCGCGCCGCACGCCTTCGTCGAGGCTTGCCAGCGCGGCCTTGCCGACGGGCGCGGCCACACCGAGCTCCTCCACCATCTTCAGCGCGAGCCGGCAATCCTTCTGCGCGAGCTTCATCATGAAACCGGGGGCGAAGTCGCCGGCAAGCGGTCGCTTGGGCAACGCGATTGCCAGCGCGTTGTTCCACGCCATTGTCGTGCCGAGCACGCTCATCATCGTTTCGAGCGCGAGCCCCGCCTTGACGCCGGTTACGAGCGCCTCGATCGACGCTTCCGACACTGCAGTGGCGAGCAGGTTGTTGACGAGTTTCATCGTCTGACCGGCGCCAAGCTGCCCGCAGTGAAAGAAGTCGGTGCCCATGCAATCGAGCACCGGCCGGCACCGCGCGACGACCTCGGCGTCGCCGCCGACCATCAGCGTCAACGTCCCGGCGACGGCGGCGTCCGCCGTCTTGCCGACGGGGCTGTCGATCATTGCCGCACCTTTGGCGACGATCGCTGTGCCGACCGTGCGCGTCGTCTGCGGATCGATGGTGCTCATATCGATGTAGACCGCGCCGGGCCGGATGCCCGCGACCACACCGTCGTCGCCGAGGGCCACGCGCAGCACGTCCGGCGCATCGGGCAGCATCGTGATGACGATGTCGCTCGCGGCGGCGACTTCGCGAGGTGTCGCAGCTGCGCGAGCGCCGGCAGCCGTCAGCTCGCTCACGGCTGCAGGCTGCACGTCCGCGACGACGAGCCGATGTCCCTTGCGCAACAGATTGCGCGCCATCGGCGCTCCCATCGTGCCCAGTCCGATGAAACCGACGTTCATGCTGCTCCCGCTTGTTTGTGCACGATCGATCACGTCCGTTGCCGCCACGTCTGCAGATCCCATACCGGCGCACCACGCAGGTCCTTCGCATCCTTCGCGTCGAACTGCTTCTGATCGGGGACGCGACCGCTCTTGTCGTAAGCCGCGCGCACGGCAGGCGCACTTGCCGCAAACGCATCGCGAACCTGCTCCCACTCCAGCGGCTTGGGAATCATCCGGCCCTCGACCATGAACTTCGACGTTTCGAGCAGCGCGAGCGCGTCACCTTCGGTCGGCCACACCCAGCCGCGCTGAAACAGCACTTCGTCGCCGACGACCTTCGCGCCGAGCGCAGGCTCGAGCTCCCAATACTTGCGCGACAGTTGCGAGACGTCGGCGCCGTTCATCGCCGAAAGCTTGGTGACCGCATCCTGCTGCGCGGCAACGAATGCAGTGACGATGGCCGGATCGCTCTGCAGGATCGTCGGGCTGCCGATCCAGAACGAGCGGTGCAGGTAGTAGCCGTCCGGATAGAACGGCGATTGCTTGACCGACGGCAGCAGGATGCCGGCGCCTTCGCCGGCTGGGCCCTTGTAGTGGCTTTCGGTGTATCCGAACGAATTGACGATGCCGACGGTACCAAGCTCAACGTTCGCCTTGAGGAATGCCGGGTAGATCAGCACGGCCGCATCCATTCCGGTCGGGATCGTGGCCGCCTGCGCCTGCGTCGGTGTGTTGACGACGGTGATGTTGTGCGCGCGCGGATCCGGATTGCCGAGCTCGAAGCGCAGCCACTGCGACAGCACGTTGTACGGGTCGCCGCCGAGCAGGGCGCCCACCGTCTTGCCCTTCAGATCCGCGACGTTGCGGATCGGCGAATCCTTGCGCGTCGCCAGCACGAAGCGGAAGTGGCCTTCGCCGACCGACACGAGCTGGATCGGCTGCTTCTGCGCGATGAGCCGGACGATCGGCGTGTTGCCCCACATGCCGAAGTCGAGGTTCTTCGACACGAACGCCTCGACCATCGGCAGCGCGGACGGATAGTCGCGATAGTCGACGGTGAGGTCGTAACCGGCGTCGGCAGCGAAGCGCTCGAACGTCTTGTTGCTGATCATGTACTGCGTTACCGGCGAATTGCCTGCGGCCCAGGGCTGCCGGCCTACGGCGACCTTGATCGGCTTGCGCGCCTGCGCGCGAACGATGTTCGGCGCGGCAAGCGCCAGTGTCGTAGCACCTGCCGCCATGACGAAGTGGCGGCGTGACAGCGGCTTGGTACGGTTCTCGTAAGTCATCGATTCCTCCGGTTGAATGACATCAGGTTACGGTCGCGCGATACGCCTCGTCGCGAATCAGGCTCCAGATGTGCTGGCCGAGTGCCTGGAATTCGTGGTGGGCCCGCGTCGCGTCGTTGCGCGGTCGGCTGAGTGGTACGTCGATGACGGCCTTCAGGCGGCCGGGGTGCGTCGTCATCACCGCGATGCGATCCGCGAGGAATACCGCCTCGTCGATCGCGTGCGTGATGAATACGACCGTGCGGCGCTCCGCCGCTGGACGATCTTGCCCCCAGATGCGAAGCAGTTCTTCCTGCAAGATGATCCGTGTCTGCGCGTCGAGTGCCGCAAGCGGCTCGTCCATCAGCAGCACGTCGGGTTCGTTGGCAACGAGCCGCGCGAGGGCGACGCGTTGCCGCATGCCGCCCGACAGCTGGTGCGGATACTTGTCCTCGGCACCCGCGAGTCCGACGAGATCGATCGTGCTGTGCACGCGCCGCGCGCGCGCGGCGGCATCGAGTCCGGCGCCGGCAGGCCCGTGCCGCAGGCCGAATTCGACGTTCCCGCGCACCGTGTGCCACGGGAACAATGCGTAATCCTGGAACATCACGCCGCGCTCCGGGCCGGGTCCGCGAATCACGCGTCCGTCGAGCACAACGGTGCCTGAAGTGGGCAGCTCGAGTCCCGCGAGCAGGTTCAGCACCGTCGTCTTGCCGCACCCCGACGGTCCGACGATGACGAGAAATTCGCCGGCCGGAACGTCGAGCGTGAAATCCTGGACGGCGGTCGTTTGTGCCGCCCCGGCGTTGCCGAAGCGCTTGGCGACGTTCTCGAGCCGGAGCTTCACCGGCGCGTTCATTGCGCGTTCCACGGCATCGCGTACCGAAGTGCCAAGCGCAGCGCGCGATCGAGTGCGAGTGCGACGATGCCGACGGCGATCATGCACGCGACGATCCGGTTGAGTTCGATGCTGTACGCATAGAACACGAACATCATCTGGCCGATCCCGCCCGAGCCGCCACCGCCTGCCTTCGCGCCAACGGCGAGTTCGGCGGCGACGATCGCCGTCCATGCAACGCCCATCCCGATGCGCAGGCCGACGCCGATCGACGGCAGCGCACTGGGAACGATGACGGTGCGGACTGTCTTCCAGCGGCCGAGCCCCATCGTCGCGGCTGCGCGCAGCAGCGTCGGGTTGACGAGCTTCGCGCCGGCGATCGTGTGGATGACGATCGGGAAGAAGGCGGCGTACGCGACGATCAGCACGGCGGCCGGCGTCCCCGTTCCCAGCCACAGGATCGCCAGGGGCAGGATCGCGATCGCGGCGATCGGCCGGAAGCTTTCAACCAGCGGGTCGACGTTGCGCTCGATGCTGCGAAAGGCGCCCATCGCAAGTCCGAGCGGAATCGCGATCAGCGCAGCGCTAGCGAATCCTGCGAACACGCGCGCGAGGCTCGTCGCGATTGCCTCGATCATGTCGCCCGACGTGACGAGATCGATCGCGGCGCCGATCACTCGACTTGGCGTTGGCGTGCGGCGATTGCCGGACGCCACGCCCCATGCCTCCCAGACGACCAGTAGCGTCAACGGCAAGACAACGCTGCGTGCGGCGCGCGCCGCCCATGCGCTCACCGGACACCTTCCAATTGCGTGGCCCAGGGCGTGAACCGTTGCGCCAGCGCACGCAGCGTGCGGTCGGTCAGATAGCCCAGCACGCCGATCGTCGCGATGAACGCCATCACCTGCGGGGTCATCAGGAGCTCGCGATACCACTCGACCGCGTAGCCGACGCCGCTCGGTGCGCCGATCAGCTCGGCAGCAACGACCGCCGTCCACGACGACGCGACACCGAGGCGCACGGCGACGAGCAGTGCCGGCAATGCGGCGGGCACGACGACGCGCGCCACGATCGTCCGGCGCGCAACGCCCATCGTGCGCGCGACGTCGATGAGGCGACGATCGACGCTGCGCACGCCTGCAATCGTACCGAGCAGGATCGGGAAGAATGCCGCGTACGTCATGATGAACACCGGCAGCACGTTGCCGATGCCGAACATGAAGAGGGCGAGCGGAATCCAGGCGATGCCGGAGATCGGCCGCAGCAACTCGACAACAGGATCGACCAGCTCGTCGAGCGTCCGCCGCAAGCCCATCGCGAGTCCCAGTGGAATTGCGAGCAGCGACGCGAGTCCGAGGCTGAGCAGCATCCGACCGAGGCTGATGCCGGCGTGCATGAAAATCTCGCCGTCGGCCACGAGCTCGATGATCGCCTCGACGACCGCGAACGGCGACGGCAGCAGCGCCGGGTTGGCGGTCCAGCGAGCAAGCGCCCACCAGAAAGCGACGAACAGCGCCATCGTGCGGACGTACGCGGTGACGTTCGGGAATCGACGTGCGATTGCAGTCGCGGCCACTACAGCGATCCCCCGCCGCGGGTAACGCATTCGACGCTCAATTCACCTCCAGCTCGCAAGTCATCGCCGCCGTGCATTTGTTGTTGCGATGTTAACGTTAACATGTTAGCGTTTCCATCCAGGCTGTCAAGCGAGCGGAAGGCTTTTCAAGTGTTAAGGCGCCAAGGCGGTCAGTCACGCCAGGCAGCGGCGGCCGCCGCAACCGGGCGCACGCGGCTGCTCGATGTCGCGCGCGCGGCAAACGTGTCGACGATGACGGTCGTTCGCGTGCTGCGGGAACCGCACAAGGTCGCGGTCGCCACGCGTGAGCGCGTCGAGAAGGTGCTGGCCGATACGGGTTACACGCCCGACCTCGTCGCGCGAGGTCTCGTCTCGAACAAGTCCGGTCTCGTCGGCGCGGTCGTTCCGTTGCTGACCAATTCGCTGATCGCCGAGATCGTCCAGGGCTTGAGCGAGATGCTCGCGCGCGACGGTATCCACCTGTTGCTCGGGCAAAGCGGATTTTCGCTTGCGGAGGAGGAGGTGCTCGTTCGCGCATTCCTGTCGCGGCGCATCGATGCGATCTTCCTGTCCGGCGTATCGCATACGAGCACGACGATCCGGATGCTCAAACAGGCGGCGATACCGGTCGTCGAGGGCGGCAACCTGACGAAGCATCCGATCGACATGGTCGTCGGATACTCCAACGTGAAAGCGGCGCGCGAAGTGACCGAGTATCTGCTCGCGGCCGGGTACAGGAAGGTCGGGTATATCGGCGCGTTTCCGACGGACAACGATCGCGCGCGCGATCGCCGTCACGGCTACGACGAGGCGATCTCGGCGGCCGGGGGCGAGCCGGACCCCACGCTCTGTGTCGAGACGACGCTCGACATCGATGCGGGCGCGGTGGCGATGGCCGCATTGCTCGCGCGACACCCCGACGTTCGTGCGGTGTTCTGCTCGGCCGATGCGCTCGCCGTCGGTGCGTTGTTCGAATGTCAGCGCCGCAAGATCGCGGTCCCGGAGCGCGTCGCACTCGCGGGCTTCGACGACCTGGCAATCGCCGCACGCGTCGTGCCGTCGCTGACGACGCTGCGCGTCCCGCGCTACTTCATCGGCCAGCAGGCGGGCAAGTTGATCCTCGACCGACTGGCGGGAAAGGCAATTCGCCGAAGGATCGTCGACACCGGATTCGAGTTCGTGCGACGCGACAGCGCTTGATTGCAGCGTGGCACTGCGCGAATCGCTGCGCGCGACTTTGTCATGTCGCGCACAGCGCCCGCCGGCTAGCGCGTTTCGAAATCGAACAGCCCGCTGCAGCCGTCGTTGACCCAGATCCCGTTGCGCTGGAAGCCCCATGTCTGACCCTGGATGCACTCCGATTGCGAACGCTGCTCGACGAGCCACGCTCTCGCGATGTACGGCGCGACGGGGCAAAACGCCTGCTGATAGCCGCGACTCTCGCAGACGACTGCGTTGATCGGCGGCGGTCCGGGCGGGCGACCGCGACCGTCGACTGCGAACAGTCCGCTGCATCCCGCGGACACCCAGATCCCGCGATCCTGGTAGCCCCACGTGCGTCCCTGCACGCATTCGGATCGCGAGCGCTGCTCGACGAGCCACGCGCGCGCGATTCGTCGATCGCTGGGGCAGAACTGCTGCTTGTAGTTCTGGCTCTCGCACAGAATCTGCCGGCCCGCACCCGGACCGGGCCTTGGCTCGTTCGCCCACCTGTATTCGAACTCGCCGGAGCACCCGCGCGTGACCCAGATGCCGTTCCTGTCGTAACCCCAGCTCTGGCCCTGGATGCACGCCGAGCGCGACTGCTGTACCACGAGCCGCGCCGAGGAGATGCTTCCGGTCGGGCAGTAGTTGCGATGGTAGTCGCGACTCTCGCACGAAATGCGCGCCGCCGACGCCGTGGCTGGCGAGCCCAGCAGCAGCGCTGCACCCAGAGCAGCAACAATCGCATGCCATGCGTTCACTCGCCTGCCCCCTCATTGACAATGATCGAGGTGTGAGCATATCCGCCAGCCGGCCGGCTGCAAAATCGATGGCCACACGAGGGCAACGATGGGTATCTCGACAATCTTTGCAAACGTCAGCTGCCGCGACTTGGCGACAAGCGAGCCGTGGTACGAGAAACTGTTTGGCTGCGCGGCGAGTCGGCATCCGATGCCGCGCCTTGCGGAGTGGCACTTCACCGACAGTGCGGAAGTCCAGTTGTACGAGCAGCGCGAGCACGCGGGCCATTCGACGCTGACGTTGGGTGTGCTTCCGCTCGAGGCGGAGCGCGGGCGCTTGGTCGACGCCGGGCTCGAACCCGGCCCCATCGAAGAAGCCGATGACTACTTCATCATGCGCATCCGCGATCCAGACCAGAACCTCGTTGTCTTCGCGAGTGCCAAGCGCGATTAGGCTGGGAGCGGTGAGTGCTCCGATGCGTGCAATTCCGGTATCCGATCATCCCCATCTCGGCGGTCACTGGGGATGGCCGCTGTGAGGCCGAGACAATGTCGTTTCATCCGGGGCCGAAGGTGAACACGTAGGCCCGTACGCCGGGCTCGCTCGCCAGCAGCGTCAGAACGTGGTTTCCCCGTGGCGCATGCGCGACCAGGCGAAGCATTCCCGATCGATCGAACCGCGCGATTCCGTCGGGGCTGACGTCGCCGCCGGCCGCCGCGCCGACCGGCTTTCCGTCGAGCAGCACCGTGACAGCCGCCGTTCCCGAAGGTCCCGGCTGCATGACGAGGTTGACCTCACCGGCGTTGAACGGAAGAACGATCTTCCCGGTGCCTTTTTTCAGCTCGACGTACTGGCGGTCAGTGCGCCAATCGCCTTCCAGAGTGAACGCACCGCGCTCGCGTCGCTCGGCGCCGACGTAGGTCTCGGCAGTGATGCCGGCGTAGGAGGGCGCGCCGGTCTTGGCGAATGCGGTTGTCTCCGGGCTGACGGGCGGCAACTGAGTCGCCGGGTTCGTCGAAACCAACAGGCGCCGTATTTCGGTCTCGATCTCTGCGTAGCTTCCCTCGCCGACCCACCGCCTCACCAGCCTTCCTTGCGCGTCGAACAGGTATTTCGCGGGCCAGGCGTCGTTGTCCAACGCCCGCCAGATCGCAAAGTCGTTGTCGAGCGCGATCGGGTAGGTGAGTCCGTGGTCGCGAATGCCGCGATCGATATTCTCTGTCCGCTTGCCGAACTCGAACTCCGGCGAGTGCACGCCGATGACGACCAGGCCAAGCTTGCCGTAGTCGCGGTTCCACGCCTTGACATAGGGAGACGTGCGAATCCAGTTGATACATGTGTACTCCCAGACATCGACGAGTACCACCTTGCCGCGCAACGCGTCGCTGGAGAGCGGCGTCGAGTTGACCCAGCGCTCGGCTTTGAAGGCGGGTATATCGCTCGCTGCACGGGCGGCGCCGGCGGTGATGCCAAGGCACAGGAATGGAAGAAGAAGGGCACTGACGACGCGGCTTGGGATCGACTGTTGGAACATTTGCTTCTCCAGTGGAAGTGCGCACGGCTGGCTTCGACCACGGCATTCTCACGCAACTGCGGCAGCTCAGATGCTGCAACGATCAAGCCGTTCTGACCCGGAACCTGGCAAGGCGAGAAAGCCACCATCAGCTGATCGGACCAGCACGTTCCAATTCTTCCGCGCGAGAGTAAAGTTAGGGGTGGGGTACCGATGATAACGGCAGATGTATTTGAGGATAAAACATGAAATCGAAGACCATGCATGCAGCGGCATTGGTTGCGGCGTTGACGTTCTCCGCACAGTCTGCTATCGCGCAACAATTCGTCTATCCGGCGAAGGGACAGTCACCACAACAACAGAAGAAGGACGAGGGTGAGTGTCACGTATGGGCCGTGCAGCAGAGCAAATATGACCCCGCGAATCCGCCACCGCAAACGGCGGCAGCTGCCCCGCCCACGACTGCGACCGGGACGACGCCAGGGGCTGGTGCTCGGGGTGCTGCGCGTGGCGCGGTTGTCGGCGAAGTGGTCGGCGGCGACGCGGGCACGGGTGCCGCGGTGGGCGCGGCCGCGGCGCGCGGGCAGAGCCGACGTCAGAACGCCGCACAGGCAAATCAACAACAGCAGGCATCGACGCAGCAGCAACAAGCGGGACAAGCCGGGTATCAAAAGGCGCGCGCCGTCTGTCTCGAAGGACGCGGCTACACGGTGAAGTGACGTGGAAACGATAACTGCGACCGAGATTGGCCGGTCTCCGGGGCCGGCGTAGTCCCATCGACTGCGCCGGCACCGATTGCTACGGACGTGCCGGACTTTTTCGGACGCGCCGCTGATGAGGCGCGCAAGCGCGACTGGGTGGCGCTCGTACGGCGCTCGCGGCGTCACCTCCGAAGTGTCGGCGGTCCGCTGACGTGCGCATTGCCGGCTTCATAGAAGCGCAGGAGGCGCGTCGTTTCCTTCGAGATCCCGATGCGCACCGACGTGGCGACGCGTCCCGGCGCACGCACCTCGGTGGCGAGCCACAACGGGCTGCGCGAGCACAGGTCAATGCCGTCGAGACTGCGGTCGATGGCCATCGCTTCCGCCAGGCGGCCGGGCCCGCGTGCAAGCTCGGTGAGGCGATGCGTGCGACGTCGTGCCTGCATGATTTCCACGCCCTCGATCGGCTCTAGCGCGCGCAGGAGCACGCCGGCGCCAATGCCGGGGCGCTCGCCCGACACGTTGACGCAAAAATGCATGCCGTATATCAAGTAGACGTAAGCATGCCCGCGGCGCAGAAACAGCGAGCGGTTGCGAGGCGTTACACCGACGTAGGCGTGACCGCTGGCGTCGCCGGGCACGTAGGCCTCGACTTCGACGATGCGTCCCCTCGTGCGGCCGTCGGGAGTGTCGCGCACGAGCGTCTTGCCGATCAGAAAGCGCGCGAGCGCGGTGGTATCGACCGGAAGGTCGGCGCGCTTCAGTCTTCGCATGGGGGCCGACTCGACTCTCGCTCAGCGGCCGTTCCGCGCTGCAGTACAGTCATTGACGCCGCAGAACGTCGCCTTACGTTATCACGCTGCGGTGTGCCGCGGCCCTACGTAGGCGGAGCGCCGGCCGGCCTCGATAAGTTCGCTCAACCGCGTTCAGTTCGCAAGCGTGCCCCAGTGGCGCGTCGATTACATCGTTGAATGAGGTCTATCTGGCGCGGGTTGTAGCGGAAGGAGCAGGCAGAGCTGCTCCTCGAACACGGCTTCGAGTTGCTCCCTCGTAAACGGCTTGAGCAATGGGACGACGCCGACTGATATCACCGACTCGATCTGGTCGTAGACCCCAGTGGTCAGGACGATAGGAAGCCCCGGCAATTGGGCGCGCACGAGGCGCGCCAGTGTCAACGAGCACGGTGAACCCGCGGAGCGGCTAGCGACAACGTCATACGATTCTCCTCAGTGCATCCCATGCTACACCTGCACTGGCATGGCAGATGGGCGCAAGCCCGCGCGCTTGACCGGTTCGCGCAGAAAAGCTCCGGCCTCCGTCGGCGCGTCGACCCGCTTCGCGACGATCCCCTCAACGCTCGTGCTCCGCCGAGCGTCGCGATGTTGGCTTTTCGACGATCCCTATGGAAGCCGGGCGAGAACTGTCTTCATCAGTGATTCGAGCGCTGGACGCATCGAATCCGCCGAGCTGCCCTTAGGCGCGTCGAGCGATAGTGCGAGCGTATGGTTGCCGGATTTCGCGACGAGGAACGCGACGTTACCTTGATACTCGTTGTCCGGCTTCGGGTAGAGCAAATAGGCGCGCTCCCCGACGCCTGAGATTGGCGTCTGCGGTTCCTTGTCCTTCTTGAAGCCCTTCAGCGTTGAACGTCGAGCTTCACGGACAACAAGTTGTCGTTGGCGCCGATCGCCGCGGTAACCTTCACAGGATCGCGGCCAGTGGCGACGACAGCCTGACCGCCGGCCAGCGCGGCCTTGGCGATGTCAACGCTCAGGCCACGGCCTGCACCGGTGATGAACCAGACTTTGCTCATGCTTCAACTCCATTCATAACGGACCTGCAACAGTTCGGTCACGCCAGAATGAAAGGTAGCTGGCGCAACGGTTTGCCGGTCAACCATGCGACGCGTTGGCGAACGCAGGTGCCAGCGGCGGCAGGCCGGGCGCGCCCATGCCGGTAGGGGGCCTCGGCGCTGGGGACGATGTGAACATCAAACTCGGGCGTATCGGTGATGCGGGCCACGGTGAAGTCGCCAAAGTTCCTCTGCTCGACGATACCGTCCTTGAGCGTGATGGCCGACCCTGGGAGGCGCATCGACAGGCCCATGACGGCGGCGCCCTGCACCTGTGTTTCACCTGCTACTGCCTTCCGTTGTAGACGTTTGACGCCCTATGCCACCGGCAGAGTTGATGGGGTCTGCCGATCGCTAGGTCTTGGATGCGGGATCAGATCGTGTAGTCGATTTGGCTCATATGCTCCTCGCCCATGCGGTCGCCGTAGATGACAAACCTGGACAGCGAGGTTTCGATCTCCTGCACGTCGACCGCCGTAAGGTAAACGCGCTGTGCGTCGAGATTTTCAAGCAGGTGAGCCTCGTTCCGCGTGCCAGGAATCGGGACGATGTTCGGGCTCTTTGCCAGCAGCCATGCGAGCGAGATTTGCGAAGGGGTCGCGCCTTTCTTGGCCGCGTAGCCTTTCAGCCACTCAATGACCGCCATATTCCTGGGCAGGAATTCGGCCGACAAGCGCGGAAAGCCAGAGCGGAAATCCGTCTTAGGATCGAAACGGGTAGTCGTGTCGATCTTGCCTGTTAGGAATCCTTCGCCGAGCGGTGCCCACGGCACCAAGCCGATGCCCAGCTCGTTGCAGGTAGCAAGAACACCATTCAACTCGACATTGCGGGTCCACAGCGAATATTCGTTCTGGACCGCGGAAACTGGCTGCACGGCATGCGCGCGACGGATGGTTTTCGCGCTCGGCTCGGAGAGGCCGAAATGTAAAACCTTACCCTCCCGGATGAGGTCTTTTACCGCACCGGCGACATCCTCAATCGGCACGTTCGGATCGACACGGTGCTGGTAGTAAAGGTCTATGCGATCGGTTCGAAGGCGCTTGAGAGATTCATCGACGACTTTCCCGATGTGCTCTGGTCGGCTGTTCAACGCGCTTGTGCCGTCGATCGCGTAGCCGAATTTCGTGGCGATCTTGACTTGATCGCGAATCGGCTGGAGCGCTTCGCCAACCAGCTGCTCATTCGTGTAGGGGCCATAGACCTCCGCCGTGTCAAAGAATGTCACGCCGCTCTCAAAAGCCTTGCGGATTGTTTTCACGCCCTGCTCTATTGGCGCGGGCGGTCCATAGTTCGCGCTGATGCTCATGCACCCTGCGCCGATCTCCGACACCTGCATCGTTCCTAGTTTTCGCTCTTTCATTTTTGCGTGTGCAGTGGATTTAACGTTTGTGTTCTGCTGTGCCCGCGCTGATCCGCTCCCTAACATTGGACCGATCGCCACGGCTGCGCCAACTAAAGCGGAATTCTTCAAGAATGCTCGACGCCCGTTATCTCCAACGATGCGTCGGTCAAATGGTCGAACAATTTCGTCATTTGATGTCATGGGGTTTGCCTCGTCTTCGTAAGTTCGTTTGCTTCAGGTTCATTGCAGATCGATGCGTCCAAAGTAACAGTCGCAAACCCATATGAATAGTGCCTATAATCATCCAAAGCTTATAAGTGGAGATTATCAATGTCTCGGGAGAGCGTGGACGATTTGGTCGCCTTTCTGGCGGTCGCGCGGCAACAGAGCTTCACTCGGGCGGCGGCAGCGCTTGGAGTCTCTCAACCTGCCTTGAGTCAGACGGTCAGAGCACTTGAACAGCGGCTCGGCGTGCGGCTGCTTATCCGCACAACGCGCAGCGTCTCGACAACCGAAGCAGGCGAACGATTGCTGCACGCAATCGGCCCGCACTTTGATGGCATCCAGGACGGATTGGCAGCGTTGAGCGAACTGAGGGATACGCCAGCAGGCAGGCTGCGCATCACCTCGGTCGAACATGCCTCGCAGACAATTCTTGCGCCGGTGCTGGCGAAGCTCCTACCGAACTACCCAGACATAAGCATCGAGATCATCAACGACTATCGCCTCACGGACATTGCGGCCGATCGCTTCGATGCGGGCATTCGCCTGGGCGAGCAGGTCGCCCAGGACATGATCGCCGTGCGCATAGGTCCGGACTTCGACCAAATTGTTGTAGGGGCGCCCTCGTACTTTAAAAAGCAGAGCAAGCCCAAAACGCCGCATGACCTGGCGGAGCACCATTGCATAGCGCTCCGCCTACCCACATCGGGCGGCTTTTGGTCGTGGCCGTTTGTGAAGAATGGGCGCGAACTGAAGGTGCGCCCTCAAGGACAGTTGGCGTTCAACACGATCGCGCTTCACCTTGATACTGCACTGGCGGGCCTGGGACTCGCATATCTGCCCGAGGATGTGGTGAAAGACCATCTGGCAAAAGGTCGGCTGGTGCGTGTGCTCGCCGATTGGTCTGCGCCCATGTCGGGGTATCACATGTATTTCCCGAGCCGGCGCCAGCAGACTCCCGCATTTTCCCTGCTCGTCGATGCGCTGCGCTATCGGGGCTAGGCGTAATGGGGTGAAGCCCAATCGCGAAACCGTCCAATTGCAACGAACCGATCATTCATGTCTCTAAATATCACGCCAAATTCTGCAATCTCAGGCCACATTCCACACACGGGCGCAGCAACCAAGCGGTACTTTGGATGCGTGCCTCCCCGCGCCCGTGAACATTCAATGTCCGCTTCGGAGCAAGCCGACTGGCCGGTACGGGTCGAGGCTGTGTGAAAACGGGTCGCCACTAGAAGTTCGCGTCGGCTAATACCGCCGCAGAGTCTGGGCGGGTGGTTGGCGAATCGAGAGCGGTCCGTAGCTACGAGTGGACCTACGCCCTCATGAATGCAACCAACACTTGCGTTCCAAAGATGTTTAACGCCCGCTTCAGGTTGTACGCCAGGACGTGCAGGCTCATCTCCGTTCGGACTCGCGGCAACGTCTTGGTCAAGAAATGGGTCGAGCCCATCCACGCCTTCAGCGTTCCGAATGTGTGCTCTACGGTCTGCCGTCGTAGTCGCCCAGCCTCTGGAGTACGGTCGAGGCGGTGCTGCATATCGTCCAGCACCTGCTCGTGTTCCCAACGCGTGATTCGCCGGTAATCGCTAGGTGTGCATCGAGACTTGATCGGACATCGGGGACACGCGGAAGTCCAGTATCGGTGCAGCGTGAGGCCGTTCTCAACCGTCGTCATCCGCCAGATCGCTCGTTGTCCCGCGGGGCACCGATACTCGTTGCGCTTGGCGTCATAAACGAAATCACGTTTGTCGAAGCGTCCATCTGCCTTGCTGTTCGAGGTCAGCGGTTTGGGAACCAAAGTGTTGATGCCTTCTTGCGCACATTGCAGGATTTCCTCACCTTTGAAATAGCCGCGATCAGCCAAGACAGTCATCTGTTGCTGACCGAGGGCATCGCGGCCCAGCCTGGCCATCGCGGTCAATTGCGTCCGATCGTGTCCGATGTTGGTGACCTCGTGGGCGACGATCATGTGGTGCTCGGTATCGACCACTGCCTGAACGTTGTAACCCACGATGCCCGTCCCGCGGCCACTGGTTGCCATCGAGCGGGCATCGGGATCAGTGAGCGAGACTTGCTGATCGGGAGCCTCCTGCAACTGCTTTTCGATGCGCCGCAACTTGCGGACCTGCTCCTTCACCGTGGCAATCTTCTCCTTCAGATGCGTCACCCGGATAGCCGGCACTGAGGTCGGTTCTCGATCTGCACGGTCGAGGTCGTTCAGATAGCGCGCAATGCTCTCCTCGAGCTGCTGCATCCGCGCCTTCAACTTGTGCGGCGTGAAGTTCTTGTCGCGATTGTTGACCGCCTTGAACTTGCTGCCGTCGATAGCCACCACGGCCTCGCCAAACAGCCCGATCTGGCGACTTAGCTCGATGAACTCGCGGCAGACTCGGCGAACCGCTTCGCCGTTGTCCCGCCGGAAGTCGGCGATGGTCTTGAAGTCGGGCGCCAGTCGACCGGTCAGCCACATCAGTTCGACGTTGCGTTGCGTCTCGCGCTCCAGCCGACGGCTGGATGGGATCCGGTTCAGATACCCATAGATGTAAATCTTGAGGAGCATCGCCGGGTGGTATGCCGGCCGTCCTGTGTCAGCCGGTTCCGCGCCACCGAATCCCAGCTGAACGAGATCGAGCTCGTCGACAAACACATCCACCGCTCGAACGGGATTGTCCTCAGCAATCCAATCCTCAAGCCGTTCGGGAAACAAGACTGACTGCGACCGCGCTTCCCCTTCGATGAATCGGCCCATCATCGCCCCCCGCGACAAGCTCCGCCGACTCTGACCACCACTACCCAAGAGTTTTCACACAGCCTCGGTCGACTACGGCCCCTCGTTCATCCGAATGCAGACGTTCGCCGCAACGTCTGCCGTCCGCAAACACATCAGTCTCAGATCGGCCAACAACGGTCGGACGGTGGAAAATCGCCGAAAGCGGTCGTTCGACGACGTGTCGACCCTGAGCGGTCGCTGGTGTCAAATTTAAAGGCGGGATACCCACCCTCTGATTCTGTGGCGATGCCGATTCATTTGGTCACGTCGCCCTGTTTCACCAATTCATCGTCTTGTAGTCGAGTACCGTTGTCTGCAGGCGTCGTCATCTTCACGACCTTGATGAACCCGTAACCCATCCCCTGATGGCAACTGTTGCAATCGTTGATCACGGCCGATGCACGCGGCCTCGAAACCGTTCCAGTCCTTGGCCATGATCGCCTTGTTCACCGGCGCGAACGTTGTGTCATAGAATCCTTTCCACACCTTGTATTCCGTCGGCTCTGTAACGCTCGCCGGATTCATTGAGCCATTCAGTACTTCGACATGTAGCGGCTAACGCCCAGTTCCCGTCCTTGGCGGCGAAGTAGATGTTTTGGAGCGGTCCCCTACCTCGCGAAAGCATCCGAATTGCGAATTTCGGCAGCGCGCTCTTTACTTCGTCGATTTGCTTCTGTAGATCGGCCTCGGCCCCGATAGACAACTCCGCCACTCAATGCGAAGAATGTCGTCGCGCAGACTAGCGTGCTCTTGAAGTTCCCCATTTCGATTCTTCCTGCTCTAGTCAAGTTGTGGTGGCGGGCAGGATAGATTAGCAATGGCATCGTGATGCCCAATTGATCTAAGTCAATCAATCGGTGATGTAGCGGTCGCGGCGATGGTGGCCGCCCGACCGAGGACGAAGTGATTCCTTCTGACCGACTCCTGAATGATGCTAGGGAGCGCACAAATGCCCTACCAGATCATGTATTCCTCTCAAGCAACGAAGCCTATGACGATCACCGGCCTCGAGGAGATTCTCGAGGATGCGCGAACCGGCAATCAAGCGCGCAACGTTACGGGTGTACTGGTCTATGTTGACGGCGTGTTCTTTCAGATCATTGAAGGTGACAAAGACATCGTCCGCAAACTGATGGCAAACATTGCGAGCGACTCCAGGCACCGGTCTGTCAAGGTTTTTTATGAGGCTGAGGTCGATGTGCAGGCTTTCGAGTCGTGGAGCATGGCTTACCTGAGTGCGACTGCCGAGGAGATGTCCATTTGGCTAGGACTCCCGGCCACCGCCACAGTCGAGGAGCTATTGACGAGTGTCAATCGCGACCCTCACCGGGTACCCAGGACTCTCACTGGCGTCCTCAAGGCGTTAGCCCCCGAATGAAACGCACGTTACTCATTGCGCGAGGTTCGCTTCCCGCATTTGCTCGAGATACATGATCCGTCGGTGTCGCTAACAGCCAACGCTCGGAATTGAATGGGCGTCCGCTTTCCCGTCGGCGAGCGGCGGCTTTGCGCAGAATCGATGTACTGCAACGCGTCGAACTGTCGTCAATCAGCGGCTCACCGAGACACGTGTGGATTCAGCTGTCGGTGCCGATCCACCTATTGCGCTAGGGCGCCTAGGTTGGAACGGCGAGCGCACCAGGCCGGATTACGATTAACGCGAGGCGAAGGACGCGTGTCCGTTGTCTTGGGTAAGCGTTTTGGCTTCGCCGAATCCAGAGATTCAACGTGTGCCGTGGGCGCCAACAAACAAACGAAACAAGAATGCCCTGTCGGTGAAGTCCGCCTAACGCAATTGTCCCCTAGATTGAGCTGCATTCCCGGCATGGTTCAAAGGTCGGCTCACTAGTCCCATGCCCGTCACACAAATTGACGGCGAAACCTCAGGGCGTCACACGAAATCGGCGTGTTTCTTACAGCGCAAATTGGGAAGTACCACTCATCGTAAAAGGAGATAGTTATGAAGCGCACTCGTGACAACAAGACACTAGCACAGCAGGCGGGTACATCAGCGGTATCGCTTGGCATCGCCGCACCGTTCATCGGAGGCTCAATGAGCGCAGCGGCAGCCCCGCCCCAGGAACGCAACTTCGACATGGTCGTCGCGGCCGCAGCGCAAGCTTGCTTGCCGAACGCGCATGCGCGCGCAACGGTCAGGAACGTGAGCGGAGGAAACCAGCGTATGGATGTCAGCGTAGATGGCCTCCCTCCGAATACAGAGTTCTCCGTCTTCGTGCTACAGGTTCCGACAGGGCCTTTTGGGGATGTCCTGGTATCAGGGCGATATCGCGACCGACAAGAAGGGTCGGGGCAGCGAGGAGTTTCGTGGGATTTTCAGCAGCGAGCTCTTTCGTCTTCGCCCCTGCTGTCCCTGCGTCGCCCCTCAGACGGATTCCTTCGACGCATTGACGAATCCCGCGACAGCACCGTGCACACGTACCATCTGGGCCTGTGGTTCAGCGACCCGGCCGACGCCGCGGCCGCGGGATGTCCGGCACCGTGACGCCTTTCGAGGGCAATCATCAGGCCGGCATTCAGGTGTTTGACACCAGCGATTTTGGTACCGAGGCAGCAACCGGGCCGCTCAGTCAGTTCTAGTCCACCCAAGGCTAAAGCCGTTCTGCTGCCAGGATAGGATGGGACGGCCGCATCCAACTGCGGGCAAGACAACACGGCCATTTAGACATTCAACACGGAGACGTCGCCGGTGGGAGTTTGGGTCTCTCGGTTAGCGTCGGCCGTCGGCGCCGGGCCGGTTTAACCGGTTGTGTTGCAATGTCATGAAGGTACTCGCTCTATTCGGTAGCCTCCGCTCAATGGTCGGCTCCGATTCATCCATCAGGGGAGATCGTTTCATGAAGAAATCGAGCATCGTATTGGTATTGGCGCTTGTGGCGGTCTTCGCTGCCACGGCGCATGCAGGGGACGAGGGGGTGTTCATCAACACGGGCGATCTGAAATGGGGCGACGCTCCGCCCGTATTGCCCAAGGGGGCGAAGATCGCAGTGCTGAATGGCGATCCCTTCAAGCCTGGGCAGTACACGCTGCGCCTGTCGCTCCCAGCGAACTACATGCTCCCGCCGCACTGGCACACGCTGACCGAGAATCTGACGAACGTCTCGGGAACGTTTTACATCGGAATGGGCGACAAGGCCGTCGCCATCGATGCCCACGAGGTGAAGACCGTCGGCTACCCACGATTTGCCGGTCGAAGCAGCACCACTACGCGTCCACCAAGTCCGCGACGGTGGTGCAGGCTGAGCGACGAGGGTCCGTTCGACATCAACTATATCGATCCGAAGGACAACCCCTCGTGCGCGAAATAGCCGGCCGCACGTCCTGGGGCGCGCCGAGGTCGTCGCGATCGACAGCGGGCCGGACTAGTCTGCTGCCGGCCGATGAGGCGCGGCGATCGCGCGCCCTCCGCTCGCGGCCGGTTAGCCCCGTTCGTTGACCGTCCGCTTCCGCGAAGTCTGACCGGCTGTTTAGGGTCGACCGCGGTCCGTCGTTCAGCTCAATTGCAGACACTAGGAGCAATGACCGCTAATTCCGAACGCGTCGGCGAATGTCTGCGCGTGCAGAACTAACGCGACGACCGTGGACGTGCGCCGAAGACGTCGACGCCTTCGGATTCAAGTCGGGTCGCGACCCCGAGATCGATCGCACGCTGCCCGGAAGTCCACTCGATGGCATCGCAGGACGTCTGCATGATGAGATGCATGATCGCATCGGATTTCTCCCCAGCGACCCAGTTCAGGTACTGCCGCATATCGCGAACGCCATTGCTGTCGAACGAGCTGCTGCAATGGCGATCGCCTTTGGAGTTCACGCTCGCGGCTTGGTGAAATCCGATTTTCGCGCGCGATCCCAGCAGTACGCGATCCGCGCCGGCCAGGAAGATCAGCGAGCACGCCGATGCGCACTCGTAGCGGGTGACCGTGCGGAACTTGCCGAAACGAATCTCCCGGCCGAGCGCGATCCCGTCGCGCAGCTCCCCGCCCGGCGATTCGAGCAGCAGCCAGGGGCTCTGGCAGCCGAGCTTCGATGTCTTGGCGACGACGGTCCGTCAAACGCGTGACTGTGCGCGTCAAGCCCTAGTGTTTCGCCCCCGGATGCGATTCACCCGCGGCGATCAGCACGGTCGTTGCCTCATATTTAGATTCGATGCACTGTCCGCCCGATAGCGTCGGGAGCCATGCGGCGAAGGTCTGCTGTCGCAGGTGCGATCAGCCGGAACTGATGTTACCCACGAAGAATGGACAGTCCGATCAGGCGCTGGTTGAGGCCTCGAAAGCCAGCGGAGCCACGTAGTTGAGCGTGGAGTGGCGACGCAGGCGGTTGTAGAAAACTTCCATGTAATCGAACAGGCTGGCGCGTGCTTGGTCCCTGGTCTTGTAGTCGCAGTGCATTACAAGCTCCGTCTTCAGAGTGTGGAAGAAGCTTTCCATCGGCGCGTTGTCCCAGCAATTCCCTTTGCGGCTCATGCTCTGGTGAATCCCGTGTTTCCTAATGAGATCCAAGTACAGCGACGTAGCGTAGGTTGAGCCTCGATCCGAATGTACGAGCTCGGGAACGCCGCGTTGGGAAATGGCCATAGCGAGTGCATCGGTCGCCAGCTGGCCTCCCAGCGTGTGGCTCATGGCCCAGCCCACAATAGCCCGCGAGTACACATCCAGAACGGCCGCCAGGTATAGCCAGCCCTCGCGTGTTGGGATGTAGGTCACGTCGCTGAGCCAGCAAGCATTGGGCCGCTCGCTTTTAAAGCACCGCCTGACCAAGTTCGGGAAGACCTCTTTGGTATTGCGCGAGTCCGTCGTTACCCGGAAGCGCCGGATCGCCCTGGGCACAATCTGCGCTCTGCGCATCAGCTTGGCGACTGTGTTGCGACAGCAGGCAATCCCTTGAACCGAGAGTTCCGCGTGTACTCGCGGCGCGCCATACGTCTGGCGGCTGGCAAGGTGGACGTCCCGGATCTTGGTGGTCAAAGACGATTGCCGCTGATCCCGTGCGCTGGGCGACCGGCTCCGGGCTGCGTAGTACCCACTGGGCGAAACGCGCAAGGCCCTACACAACGTGCGCACTGCATACTGCCGGCGCTGGCATTCGACAAAGGCGTACTTCATCTCGACGCCTTCGCGAAGTAGATGGCCGCTTTTTTTAAATCTCGTTCTCCTCCCGCAGCCTCGCGTTCTCACGCCGGAGAGTCCCGAGGTCTTGCTCGGCCGTGGCTAGCTCTTGCTTGGGAACGCCGTTGCGCTTCTCTTCTTCGAAGTCCAGGCGCCACTGGCGCAACTGGTTTACCCGAACGCCCAGTTCCCGCGCCACCTTGGCCTTGGTCTTGTCGCCAATGGCAGCCAATCGAACCGCTTCAAGCTTGAACTCCCGGGTATGGTGCCGGCGTTCCTTGCGTTCCATGACACAGCCCTCCTAAGGCATTGTGCCTGTCTGGAACTGTCCACGAAACGTGGGTAACTTCAATCTACGGCCCCACGATACAGCAACTACAAGCCGTAAGCGGAATCTTCCGACTCTCGGTTGCTTGGTGGCTGAGCGTCTGCTTTCCGCCGGATGCTACTTCTGCTTTGGGGTCGTAACCGGCCGCTCGTTTGGGTTTGAAGCCTTTCGCCGGTGAGGCGTGCAATTGGCTAATGCAACGTCTGCCCGGTTTCGTGTGACCGGCCGGTGCGGATTATCTCGTGAGCGATGATGCCGACGCGGGCCGCAACGATATTCCCCTCACCCTCGAAGCTCGCCCCAGAGCTTGCCGCGATGCTCGACCACGCCTTTGCACGCGGCGACCATGTCGGTCAGCCTGGGTATCAATTCGTGCTGCTCCTCCGGCAACACGAGCGCGAGTAGCGCAACGACATCGCGGAGTTCCGACTTGGCGTTGTAATCGCGTTCATCGGGCATATCTAATGCACACCGATTCCGCCGATGATTCCGCTAAGCGTGCAGTCTCCTGTCTGGTGCGCGACAATCTGGGCGCTCATGCCATAGATAGTCCACTGCATGGCATTCATTGAGAACGTCCCGGCAGTGCCATCGTTGCAGGAAAGCGTGCCGCTCGCCGCGCCAATTGAGCCGGTCTGGGCATAGGTACCTACGCGTCGCCCAATACACTCGGTTTACGACGTTTGCCAGCCTCAAAGTGACTTCGGATTCCGACGCCGTCAAGGTGCAGAGGCTCCTCGAGAAGGCCGAGCACCTGTGTCTGAGTTTCCAACTCGCTGCGTGGGCAGCGACACCTGATTACCGAGATCGTGACTACGGACTGAGTCTCGTGTTGCGGCGGTGGGACATCCCAAGCTCCTCGCTGCAGTAGGCGAAGGGATGGTGCCTTCGGCGCACAGACCGTCGGACGCGAGGCGCGCAGAGTGTAGGCACGGCGACTGCGCCGCCGCGATTCGCCCACGTCTTGACCGAGCGCAAGGCGGAATGCGCGATCCGGCGTAAAGTCACTCGATGTTCGATGACGCCATGCGTTGCGTCGAAACGATGCACGCGAGCGAGGCTCTGGCGAGGCACCCTCCCATCGCTGGAAAGCGAGCTGTCGAATGAATTCGAGTACGAGGCCGTCGAGATGAAAATCAAAGTTCTGGGGCCCGGCTGCAGCAAGTGCCGCACCACTATCGGCATTATCGAAAGGGCTGCCCGGGCCTTGAATGTCGAGGTTGAAATCATCAAGATCGAAGACCGTGACGAGATCAAACGGCTAGGCGTCAGCTCGACCCCTGCCGTCATGATCGACGGCAAGATCGTGCACAGCGGCGGTCTTCCCCCACACTCCAAAGTGCAAGGTTGGCTGAACCCCATCCCCATGGGGTTTCTGGGCAACCCGACGCGGCATCTGTTCTTCACCGGCAAAGGCGGCGTCGGGAAGACGTCTCTTTCCACCGCGGCCGCCCTGACGTTGGCGGACGCAGGCAAGAGGGTTCTGCTGGTCAGCACCGACGCGGCGTCGAACCTGGATGAGATGCTGGGGATCGAACTTCGCAACTCACCCGTGCCTGTACCCGGCGCTCCCGGGCTGTCGGTCCTGAACATCGACCCTGACAACGCGGCCGAGTCTTATCGGCTGCGTGTCTTGGCGCAGATGGGTGCCAGCGCCAGCGATACCGAACTCTCAACCGTGCGCGAACAATTGTCCGGGGCGTGCACCACGGAAATTGCATCCTTCGACGAATTTGCGTCCCTCTTGTCTGAGGGCGCCGGACGCTTCGATCACATCGTCTTTGACACGGCGCCGACTGGGCATACGCTGCGCCTGCTCAGCCTGCCCAAGGCATGGAGCGGATTTCTCGATGGCAATGATCGCGGTGCATCCTGCCTCGGGCCCCACTCCGGACTGAAGATGCAGGAGGTGCGTTTCAAGGCAGCGCTTGACGCCTTGAGCGATCCGCGCCAAACGACCGTGATTCTAGTGACCAGGCCGGACAAAGGCGCGA
>CAVPWB010000012.1:0-30464 GCA_963709335.1 uncultured Pseudomonadota bacterium | reverse complement strand
GCGATCAGCAGGCCGGTGATGTCGCGCTGTTGATCTGCGTTTGGCTTCCCAGCACGAAATCGTCGGCGCTCTCGATTTCGAAGACGCCGCCGGTGTCGGGTCGCGTCGCGGACGCCATCAAGCCGGTGACATCGCCGGTGCTGAACAGGAACGGCGTTCCGAAGGCCGGCATTGCGATCAGTACCGCTGCCGCAAGCACGCCGCGCAGGGCCGAGGGAATCGTCTTGTTAATT
The DNA here is from genome assembly GCA_963709335.1 of uncultured Pseudomonadota bacterium. GTDB lineage: Bacteria > Pseudomonadota > Gammaproteobacteria > Burkholderiales > Casimicrobiaceae > VBCG01. Next base: position 30,231 of record CAVPWB010000012.1, on the reverse strand, counting down.
CGGGTGATCATTGTCGCCTCGCCAAAGCAGCGGAACGGTACGCTGTTTGTAGACGACAGCACAGCTTATGCCCACGTTTGCTGTTGCAACCTAATCAACTAGTTGCAAGCAGACTTTAAACTCAATCGCGCCGATCTGTAAGCTACATCGACACCGCTGTGACCGGGGATTCGGAAGCGGCCTCCCCGACGCAGCGCCGCGGGCCTGGGTCCGATCAGTACGTTTCCGGGAGTTTCACGAGGCGCGGGCGTGTGAAGTTGCCTCGGGTACCGGGTGCGGGCCGCCCGCAGAGCGCCGCGAGTTTCCGCGCGCTGCCGGACGTGCGGCAGATGCAAACGAACGGCGGGCTGTGGGGACCTCGCCGCTGACCCTAGGCGCCGCTCCCCGAGCGCTCGGCTTAACGCAAGCCGAAGAAGGACAGAATTGCGATGACGACGACAACCAGGCCTACGATGTAGATGACCCTGTTCATGAACCCTCCCTGATTAGGTTCCGACGCGTGTCGCGCCGATGTCAGCGTATCAGACCTTACCCTTGTTCGCGTTCTCGGCGGCTTGCTGCGCGTCGCCGGCGCCTTTCTGCAGCTTGCCTTCCATTTGCTTTGCGCCGCCCTTGATCTGCTGGCTGGTGCTGCCGGTTGCCTCGCCGACCTTGCGCTGCACCTTGCCGGCGATATCCTTCACGGTTCCCTTGACTTGGTCCTTGTTCATGGCACTCTCCATCGCAACGGGCGAAGTTGCCCGCAGGCGACATATCACGTTCATTCGCGTTTTTCGAATAGCTTCGGGCCGCTGAAAGTCTTGTAGGCGAAACACCGAAGCGCTGCCGTTCCCGGGAGCCATGCATGTCGAAGAAGGGCTACTGGATCGCACACGTGGACGTGACCGATCCCGAGTCATACAAAGACTACATCGCGGCGAACGCCGTCGCGTTTCGTCAGTACGGCGGCCGTTTCCTCGTGCGCGGCGGTGCTTCCGAGACGATGGAAGGGCGCTTCCGCGCGCGCACCGTCATCGTCGAATTCAAGGATTACGCCACGGCGCTCGCGTGCTACCAATCCGCCGAATACGCGGGTGCGATGGCCATTCGAAAGGGCGCGTCGGTCGGCGACCTCAAGATCGTGGAAGGATACGACGGGGCGCAGCCGGCGGATTCGTGAGCGACGCGACCCACGTCGCCACCGAACCGCCAATTTCGTCGCGTACCGCCGCATCGGTGCGGCCGGACGCTTTGGTCACGTGGAACGAGTGATCAGCGTCCGCCAGCCAATGCATCGTCCAGTTCGTCGCCAGTCGCGCGACCACGGCGTCCATAAGTTCGCGCTGGCAGAGCGCGTCCTTGGTGCCATTGAGGCAAAGCGTCGGTGCAAGGATGCGCGGCAGGTGCGCATCGCGTAACTTCTCCGGCTGGCCGGCCGGATGCAGCGGATAGGCGAGCAGCAGCAGGCCGTCGCACGCGTGACCATCGGCCACGAGCATCGAAGCGGCGCGTCCACCCATCGAGCGGCCGCCGAGGATCCAGCGACGGGCGTCGACCGCCTGTCGCGCGTGCGCCTCGACGGCAACGATGCAGTCCTGCAATCAGCGGCATCGGATCGGGGCGGCGGCTGTTGCGCTCGGTGTACGGAAAATTGAATCGGACGACGTGCAGCCCGCGCTTGCGTAGCTCGGCGGACAGCGCGAGCACGCCGCGGTCGCTCATGTTTCCGCCCGCGCCATGTGCGAACAGGAACGCTGCCGTCGCCTCGCCGGTCGTTGCCGGATCGAACGCGGCCGACACGGTGTGCTCGCCGACGGGCACGGTCCACGAGGCGCTGCGCTGCATCGGCGCCGGGCTATCGCTTGCTGAGTTTCCGATACGCGGACAGATGGCGGATCGCCTCCTGCTTCTGTCCGGCCGCCTCGCACAGCAGCGCGAGGTTGTAATGCGCTTCGCGGAGATCCGGTGCTTCGACGAGTGCTGCGCGATACATGTCCGCGGCGTCGGCGGGCCGCTTCGCATCCTCGAGCACGATCGCAAGGTTGAACAGCAGCGTCGAATCACGGCCGCAGTGCACGAGCCCCTGTCGATACACGGTTTCGGACTCGTCGTACTGTTTGCGGGCATGCAACAGCCGGCCGAGGTTCGTGTACGTGCCGGCGTGCTTGGGGTTCGCCGCCAGCGCTTGCCGGTAGAGCTCGACCGCGGCTACGGGGTTCGTCTCCTCGCAATCGACGGCGCGGTCATACAAGTCATCGCCGGATAGCTCCGGTGACGGCGCCGGCACGTCGAGAAACGCCAGCCGGCCACCCGGGGACTCGACGTGAAAGCGCAGCACGTATTGGCCGTCGTGTGTCTGCCATTGCGCATTGCCTTCCTGGACGACGACGGCGTCGCCGACCGCTTCGACGCGAAGGCCCGACAGCGGGATCTGCGGCGGTATCTGCGTTCGCAGCCGCCGCAACGAGCGCAGGATGCGCGTCGTCGGCAGCTTCGCATCGACGAGCGCCGCTGCGGCGCGCAGCACGACCAGATCCTGGAACGAGAACCGGTATTCGCGGCGGCGGCCGCGCGACGGCGATACGAAGCCCGCGTCGATCAGGCCGCCGATGATGGAACGCGGTAGTCCGAGCAGCTTGCTGACGTCGCGTAAGGAGTAACCCGCGCTCACGAATCTCCGGTCACGACATCACGAACGCCTGCCGGCCTTTCTTTTTTGCACGGGCGCCTCGTCGGCTTCCGCGGTTTTCTTCGGTGACTTCTTCGGTACTGCCTTCAATTCGGCGGGTGCTTCCGCCGCAGCCTCGGTGGGTGCTTTGGCGGCGGGCCGCTTCGCCGGCATCTTGGCGAGGCTCGCCTTCAATGCCTCCATCAGGTCGATCACCTGGCCGCCCGCCTCGGGTACGCTGGGCGAAACCGCGATCTCCTGGCCCTCGAGTTTCTGCTCGATCGCCGTCTCGATGCGCTTCTTCACGTCGTCCTCGTACTTCGTCGGATCGAACGTCGGCGACGAGATCTGCGCGATGAGTTGCTGCGCGAGGGTCAACTCGGCATCGCGGACCGGAGCTTCCGGGATCTCGACGTCCTCGATCGTTCGCACCTCCGGCGCGTACAGCAGTTGCTGCATCACGAGGCCGCCGGGCACGGGCCGCAATTGCACGATGTATTGCTTGCCGCGCGCGGCGTAGCGTCCGACTGCCGTCTGCTTCGATTTGCGCATGCTCTCGGCGAGCAACGCGTACGGCTTGGCGCCACCCTTGTCGGGCCCGAGGAAATAGGCCTTGTCGTAATAGATCGGGTCGATGCTCTCGGCGGGCACGAACTCGTCGATCTCGACGGTCTGCGTCGCTTTCTCGCCGAGCGCCGTAAGCTCCTCGGGCGTGAACATCACGTACTGGTCCTTCGCGAATTCGTAGCCCTTGACCATGTCGGCACGTTCGACGACGACATCTTCCTTGATGCAGACATACTGCTGGCGCAGGCGTGAGCCGCACGCGCCGTGCAGCAGGTTGAACGAAATGCCGGCGCTCGCCTGGGTGGCGGCGTAAAGCTTCACCGGTATCGACACCATGCCGAATGAAACCAGCAACGAAGCGATTGAGCGGGCGGCCATACGTTCTCCGGACGACGGGTTCGCTTGGGACGGGTATCCTGACGCCCCTTGCAGCCGAGGTCAATCGTGGAGGTCGTGGTGCGAACCGTCCCCCGACGCGGATTCGCGAACGGTGAGCCGCTCATGCCCGGCCCGCCATCGCGAAAACGCGCATGCGGGTCGAGGCCTCGAAGCGTGGCGAATTTGCAACACCCGACCTCGTGCGCGGACGTCAACCATGGATGAAACGAGCCGATTGCCTCACGCTTCGCGAAGCGCGCGGCCATCGCCGACAGGGGTACCCGTGACGCGCCAACGACGGCAGACATAGCCGATGCAACGGCCCGAGTCCATGAGCGCAGTGGACGCATCCGCGGCAATCGAGCGCGGATCGCTGACGTGCGAAGCGCTCGCGCGCGCGTGCCTCGAACGCATCGCAACGCGCGAGCCGATCGTGCACGCGTGGCGCGAGCTGGACGCCGATCGCATGCTCACCCGCGCGCGAGCGCTCGACCGTGCGCAGCGCCAGGGCCCGTTGCACGGACTGCCGGTGGCGATCAAGGACATCATCGCCACGGCCGACTTCCCGACACGTTACGGATCGTCGATCTACGCGGATCATCGGCCGTCGGCCGATGCGGCTTGCGTGTCCCTGGTCACGGAACAGGGCGCGGTGATCCCGGGAAAGACGGTGACCACCGAGTTCGCTTACTTCCAGCCGGGTCCAACGGCGAATCCAAAAAATCCGCGCCATACGCCCGGCGGGTCGTCGAGCGGTTCCGCGGCTGCGGTGGCGGATTGGATGGTGCCGCTGGCGCTCGGTACGCAGACAGCCGGTTCGGTCATTCGCCCGGCAGCGTTCTGCGGCATCGTCGGATTCAAGCCGACGTACGGACGGCTCAACCTCACGGGCGTCAAGCCGTTCGCACCGAGTCTCGACACGCTCGGCTGCTTCGCGCGCGACGTCGGCGACGTCGAACTGTTGCGCAGCGCGCTGACTGGCGCAGCGTACCAACCCTTGCGGCCACCGGCGGCACGCGTGCGCGTCGGCGTGTACCGGGCGCGGGAGTGGAGCAGCGCGCAGCTGCCCGCGCAGCAGGCGGTGCTCGACGTGGCCGAGCACTTGCTTCGTGAAGCGGACGTTCGCGACGTCGACGTGCCGGGTGCCGACGCTGCGACCGATGCGCAGGCGATCGTCATGGCGTTCGAGGCCGCGCATTCGCTCGGCTACGAATACCGCACGCATCGCGATGCGCTGAGTGTGCGGCTCGTCGAGCTGATCGAAACCGGCCTGCGCGTGCGCTACGCCGATTACGTGGCGGCGCAGCAGGCGGCGGCGAGTGCCCGCATGGCGTTTCGCGCCGCCTTCGACGCCCATGACGTGCTGCTGACGCCGAGCGCGCCCGGCGAGGCGCCTGCGGGGCTAGACGCTACGGGCGACCCGATCTTCAACCGGGGCGCGACGATGCTCGGCGTGCCGGCCATCACGCTGCCGGTTGGCATCGGTCAACACGAGTTGCCGATCGGCGTGCAGCTGATCGGCGTGTGGGACCGCGATCGCGAACTGCTCGAGATCGCGCAATGGGTTTACGCGCGCGTGCGCGCTACCCGCTGACGGCGGACGGTCTCGCGCTTACGTGGCGCCGGACACGCCTGACGCGGGCGTCTCCGTCGCGTGGGACTGCATCAGGTGATGCACCTGGCTGCCGATCGATCCCAGCCCGAACATCGACAGCATCGACTTCGCCGGCGTATCGACAATCACCTGGCAGTGCAGATCCTCCGCAAACCGAACGATCGACTCGGCCGGATGACCGACGAGCACGTGGTCCTCGTGCGGAACGCCGGCCTTGTCGAGCATGGCGATCACCGGTTCGAGCACGCGCATGCCGGCGTCGCGGTGAAAGTCGCGCAGGTCGTCGCGATTGAAGAACTGCGCGATGTGCTTGGGCAGCGGGCGCTGCACGTTGAGCAGATGGATGTGCACCGGCTCGCCGTGGTACAGGTTGATCGCCTGGCTTGACGCCCATCCTGCGTCGCCGGCATCACAGACGGGTATGACGATGTCACGCATGGCGTTCTCCCTGCTCATGACAGCGCCGTGCGCTCGTTCCGCGCCGTGCTGTGCGTCAACGTGGATTCGGCGGGCTCGCTGTGCTTCCTGCGCGCCAGCATCTTGCCGGCGATCACGACGAACACCGCACCGACGATCGGTGCGAGGTTCTCGAGGAAGTGCACGTGCGTGTCGATGTAACTCTTGACCGCCGGGTCGGCGACGGCCATGTCGCCGGCGACGTAGCCGAGCAGTCCGGCGCCGATGACGATGAATTGCGGGAAGCGCTCCATCAGTTTCACCAGCATCGCGCTGCCGAAGAGGATCAGCGGCATCGTGATCAACAGGCCCAGGAACAGCATGCCGAGGTGGCCCTTGGCCGCACCGGCCATGCCGAGCACGTTGTCGAGGCTCATGACGATGTCGGCGATGATGATCGTCTTCACCGCTTCCATGAAGCTGTTGCTTTCCTTGACGTCACCGTCCTCGTTCTCGGGCAGGAGCAGCTTGACGCCGATCCACAGCAGCAGCAGGCTGCCGACTATCTGGATGTAAGGCAGCGTCATCAGCAACGCGGCGAACGACGTCAGTGCGGTCATCAGCACGACGATGCCGGCGGTGCCGACGATGAATGCGCGCTTCTGGTCCCGCGGCGGCAATGACCGGCAGGCGAGCGCGATGACGAGCGCGTTGTCGCCGCTCAGCACGACGTTGATGACGGCGATCTTGAACAGCGCCGTCCACGTCTCGGGATCGGTCAAGGCTGCGAGCATGCGTGCGCTCCGCGGGTGAAAGGCAGGAGCACCCAAACTACGTGCGCAGCATTACCCGCCCCTGTCGCGGGGATTACGCCCGGCTGTCCCGATCCTTACGGGAAGCTTGCGTTCAGATTACGGCAGGCTTACAGCGTGCTCGGGGAACGTCACGGTAAACGTGTTGCCGAGCCCGTCCACGTCCTCAGTCAGCGCGATCGACGCATCGTGCAGTTGCGCGATCTCGTGGACGATCGCCAGCCCCAGGCCGCTGCCGTCCGCGTGCGCGCCGAGCAGCCTGTGGAATCGCTCGAACACGCGCTGCCGCTCCGCGACCGGGATGGTGGGCCCGTCGTCGCTGACGGCGACGCGCGGCGGATCGGTTCCGACGCGGACGGTCACGCGGCCGCCGTCGTGGCTGTAGCGGATCGCGTTGTCGAGCAGGTTGTTGATGAGCTCGGTCAGCCGCAGCGCATCGCCGTGAATGATTGCAGGCTTTTGCGCTGCCTCGAACCCGAGGTCGATGTGCTTGCGGTACGCCTGCGGCACCCATTCCATCGTCACGTCGAACGCGAGCCGCGACAGGTCGGTCGCCGTGAACGCGACCTTGCGCACCGTCGCCGGCTCGTTTCGCGCAAGCGACAGCAGTTGCGCGACGAGTCGCGACATCCGCTCGACGGCCGTGTACAGATGCGCGAGTGATTGCTTCGCCTGCGCCGGGTCTTCTTCGCGCAACGCAACTTCGATGTGCGCTTTCAGCCCGGCGACGGGCGTGCGCAGCTGATGCGCCGCGTCCGCGATGAAGCGGCTCTGGTAGGTAAGAATCGCATCCAGCCGTGCCATCAGGTCGTTGACGGCCGACAGGAGCGGATGCACTTCACCGGGCACGTGGGCCACGGCAACGGGACTGAGGTCGAGATGCGAGCGGGCGGCGACGGCCTCCTGCAGCGCGCGCAGTGGCGCGAGTCCGCGCGCAACACCTGCCCACAGCACGACGCCGGCGATGGCAATCAACAGCAGCTGCGGGAGGATGACGCCGATCAGGATCTCGTTGGCGAGCATGTGGCGCTTGACGAGCGTCTCCGCGACCTGGACGGTGAACGGCGCGCGGCCATGATCTGCGCCGCGGATCTGGGCGATGCGCACCGGACTGCCACGCGCCTGGCCGTCGTACGCGAGCGGTGCGGCGTCGGGTCGTCCCGGCGGCAGCTCGGCATCGCCGGCGATCAGCACGCCGCCCGCGGTTCGCACGGCGTAGTAGACGTCGTCGTACTGGTCGAGGAGCAGCGTGCGCTCCGCGTCCTTCTCGAGGTCGAACGCCGGCACTGTGCCGACGACCTTGACGTGCAGGTTGAGCTCGCGCGCGATCTCCATCAGTTCGCCGTCGTAGACGCGGTTCGACAGATGACGGGCGAGGAAGTAGCTGCCAATTGCATCGACGACGAACAGCAGCGACAACGGGATCAGCAGCCAGCGCAGCAGCTTGCTGCGCAGCGTAGCGCTACCCCTGCTCATCGAACTTGTCGAGCAGGTAGCCCATGCCGCGCACCGTGCGGATGTCGATGCCGAGCGGCTCCAGTTTCTTGCGCACGCGGTGCACGTAGACTTCGATGGCGTTGCTGCCGACGTCGTCGCCGAAGCCGAACAGGTGGTCGATGATCTGCTCCTTGCTGACCACGCGGCCCTGGCGCGACAGCAGCAGTTCCGTCAACGCGAGCTCGCGCGCCGACATCTCGACCGGCTGATCGTCGTGAAATAGCCGCCGGCCCGGGACGTCGAGGCGCAGCCGGCCGTGCGTCATGCTCGTGCCGGAGGCGTTGTGGCCGCGGCGGATCAGCGCGCGAACGCGCGCCTCGAACTCCGGCAGGTCGAACGGCTTGGTCATGTAATCGTCGGCGCCGAGGTCGAGGCCTGCCACCCGATCTTCCAGCATGTCGCGTGCCGTCAGGATGAGCACGGGCGTCGTCGAGCGCCGGTCGCGCAAGCGCCGCAACACGGACAGCCCGTCGACCTTCGGCAACGCGATGTCCAGCACCACCAGGTCGAACGTCGTGGTGGCGAGTGCGAGGTTCGCCGCTTCGCCGTCGCTCGCGAGATCGACTGCATAGGCCGACTGGTTCAGCGCCCGCGTGAGCGCCGCCGCCAGGACGGAGTCGTCTTCAACGACCAGGATTCGCATTGCGCGCTCCGAGTTGGGGTGCCGGCAGTCGCCGCAGTGCCGCTGCGCTTGCCCGCCGCGAATCTTCGCATTTTCCCGATTCGCGCCCCCGCCGGCGGACATGAGCACGCAACGCGCAACCTCTGCTACATTGCGCCGGCATGCAGACGCCGGTTGCCCAACGCCCGCTTTCCGTTTACGACATGGAGGCGATCCTTCGCGTCACGCGGGGGCTGGCGGCGCCATTCGACCTCACGACGATGCTGGGCGAGGTGGTCAGCGCCGCGAAGCAGGTACTGGACGCCGAGCGAGGGTCGGTCTGGCTGTACGACGCAGCGACCAACGAGTTGGTGCTCGAAGTGGCGACGGGCATCCGTCCCGTGCGGGTGCCGACCGGCAGCGGGCTCGTAGGCGCATGCGCGCGCGAGCGGCGGATCATCAACGTGCCCGACTGCTACGCAGATCCGCGGTTCGATCCGAGAGTCGACAAGGCCTCCGGCTATCGGACGCGTTGCATGCTGACGCTGCCACTTGTCGACCACAAAGACGCGCTGGTAGGCGTCATGCAGGTGCTGAACAAGCGGGACGGCGTCTTCGACGCCTACGACGAGGTGCTGGCCGCAGCACTCGCCGCGCAATGCGCCGTCGCGCTGCAGCGCGTGAAGATGACCGGTGCATTGATCGAAGGCGAGAAGATGCGCCAGGCGCTGGAGATGGCGCGTGTTGTCCAGATGAGCACGCTGCCGACCGAGATGCCGCCCGTGCCGTCGTACGACGTGTGCGCAACGTTCCAGCCTGCCGACCTGACCGGCGGCGACACCTACGACCTGGCACTTCTCGGCGAGCGCCTGCTCGTCGTGCTGGGCGACGCGACCGGTCACGGCATAGCGCCGGCCCTGTCGGTCACGCAGATGCAGGCGATGCTGCGGATGGCGTTCAGGCTCGGCGCCGACCTCGAGACCGCGTTCCTGCAGGTGAACAACCGCCTGGCGGAGACGCTGGCCGACGATCGCTTCATCACGGCGTTTATCGGCGTGCTCGATCCCGCGACGCACGTACTGCGGTTCCACAGCGGGGGACAGGGTCCGATCTTCCGCTATAAAGCGGCCGACGCGACGTGGGAACGCTACAAGCCGACGAGTTTTCCGCTCGGTGCGATGCCGCTCGCGACGTTGCGGCCGGCAATCGAGATCGAGATGCTGCCCGGCGACGTGCTCGCCGTGATCTCGGACGGCATCTACGAATACGAGAACGGACGCGGCGAGGCGTTCGGAGAGGCGCGCGTGCAGGTACTGATCGCCGCTAACGCCGACAAGCCAACCGCGCAGATGCTCGATCTGTTGATGGCGGACATTCGCGCGTTTGCGCAAGGCGCGCCGCAGGAAGACGACATGACCGCCGTGCTGGTCAAACGGCAGAGCCCGCTCTGGGCACGAGCCAGCTTTGACCGCAACTTCGACGCGCTGGAGTCGATGACGGCATTCAGCGCGACGGCGTTTGCCCGCATGGGCGTGGATGAGCGACTGCTGCCGATCGTTGACCTGGCCGTGGAAGAGTTGTTCACGAACATGGTCAAATACGGAGTCGGCAGCAGCGCACCGGTCCGCATCGAGATTGGCGCGATCGCCGGGGGTGTCGAGGTTCGGTTGATCGACGACGACGTAGAACCGTTCGACATCACGCGGATGCCGGACGTCGACATCGATGCACCGATCGAGGAACGGGAACCGGGAGGTCTCGGGCTGCACCTCATTCGACGCATGGTGGATTCGGTCGAGTACGAGTACGTAAAGGAACGCCGGCAGAGCCGGATAACGCTGCGGATAACCGGGGCGGGTTCAGCGGCTCGAAGCTAGAGCCGCGGGCAACAAGGGGAGAGCATGCTCGCAATCGAAAGGGGCGCGGACGGCGCCGTGGTGCTGAACGGCCGGCTGGACGCAGCGCAGGCGCCGGCGGCGCAGTCGTTTCTCGATCAGGTGCAGGGCCTGGTGACGCTGGACTGCGGCCAGCTCGAATACATCTCGAGCGCCGGCCTTGGCGTGCTGCTCAAGACCCAGAAGCGGCTGCAGGCGACCGGCGGCAAGCTGCGGCTCGTCCGTCTCAAGCCGCACCTGCGCGACATCTTCACCTATTCGGGGTTCGACCAGCTGTTCGAGATCGAGGCAGGGTCCTGAGAACCGCTCTTTCCAACTTTTCGGGCGGTCGAGTGTAATTATGGACAATGACGTCGATCAGGCGCTCGTCGACAGGTACCGAAGTGGTGACCGCGAGGCGTTCACCGAGCTGGTGATTCGATACCAGCGGCCTGTCTACAACGCTGCGTACTGGATTCTGCGTAGCGCCGACGATGCCAGCGACATTGCCCAGGACGTTTTTCTCAAGGTTGCCGAACGTCTCGATGAATACGACTCGCACCACAAGTTCTTCAGCTGGATCTACCGGATTGCCGTCAATGAGTCCCTCAACTTGCTGCGCCGCAACGGGCACCAGGAGTGGCTGGACGATGAGATCGACATTCCCGGGCCGGACTCAGCAAACCCCGAATCGCTGGCCACCGATGCCGAGCGCGCCCGGCATATCCAGCGCGCGTTGATGGATTTGTCAGTGAACGACCGGACAGTGCTCGTGCTCAGGCACTTTTCCGACTGCAGCTACGAAGAGATCGCGGGGATCCTCGATCTCGATGAAAAGACGGTGAAGTCGCGGCTGTTCGAAGCGCGTCATCGCCTCCGCGCAACGCTGAAGGATTTTCGGCCTGGCTGACATGACTCATTCGCGACTCAATGAACTGATGCACGCGGTGCTCGACGGCGAGGCAACGGCCGCCGAAGCGCGTGAACTCGACGCCGTTCTCGCGCGGGACGCGAAGGCGAAGGACGAGTTCGACGAACTCCGGTCGCTATTCGACGGCCTGGCGGCAGTGCCGCAGCGCTTTCCACCCGAGGGATTGGTGGCGGCCGTCACGGCCAGGCTGGGAGAGCTTCCCGCGGCGCGGACGGACGCCGACCAACTTTTCGCGCCGTCCGGTGTATTTGGAGCAAGTTCGAAGGATGTCCGGGGAGGAACCCCCGGGAACAAGGCAGCGGTTGATCGAGTTTTTCCACTTTGGGCGTTTTTCAGGGGTGACACAATGAGCGAAAGTACCAGCGGCTTTTCAGGCAAACGCAAGCTTCTGATTGGCGGCGGTTTCGCCGTTGCGGCTGTCGCCGTAGCAGTCTCCACCGGTCTCTTCCCGCCGAGCACTGACACGGCGGGTACGATCGTGCCGGCCGACCGTTACCGTGCGCCGCAGATCACCGCCGGCGACGTCAAGCTCGGCGACTCAATCGGCAGCCGCAATCGACGCAGAACGGCGCGTCCGGCAGCCGCGGCCGCGGGCAACCTGCCGAGCGGAGCACTGCCGAGCGCGCAACGGCGCCGAGCGGCAACCTGCCGACGGCGCACGCCGAGCGGCGCTCGGCCCGAGCGGCAACGCTGCCGAGCGGCGACACTGCCGAGCGGCGAACGCTCGGCCGAGCGGCAACTCTGCCGAGCGGCGCGCCGACGGTACCCCGAGCGGCAACTCTGCCGAGCGGCAACACGCCGAGCGGCGCTCGGCCGAGCGGCAACCTGCCGAGCGGCGAACACGCCGAGCGGCAGCTCTGCCGAGCGGCAACCTGCCGACGCGGCGCACGCCGAGCGGCACTCTGCCGAGCGGCGACTCTGCCGAACGGCGGCAACGTCTGCCGAGCGGCGCATCTGCCGAGCGGCAACGCTGCCGAGCGGCACATCTGCCGAGCGGCGATCTGCCGAGCGGCGCATCTGCCGAGCGGCGACGCTGCCGAACGGCGGCGCATGGCCCGAGCGGCGACGCTGCCAACGGCGCACGCCGAGCGGCGCATCTGCCGAGCGGCACATCTGCCGAACGGCGGCACGCTGGCGCCGAACGGCAGCACCTGCCGAGCGGCAGCTCTGCCCAACGCTAAGCGTGCCATCGGCGTCAACAAGTAAACGCGATCGACGCCGCAGTCCGATCGCCGCAATCACGGAACCGCCGGCCACGAGCCGGCGGTTTCATTTTGTGGACGTCGCACCGTATTCTTCGCCAGCCCAATCAGCCCTAGGGGGATCTCTGATGCGTCGTAGCCTTGTGTGCGCGCTCGTTGCGTGGATGCCTTTTGCGGCCATCGCCGCCGAGAACCCCGCTCGGCATTTCGTGGCTCGACGACCAAGGACCTCAAGCTCTATCTATTACGATTCGCTCGGCTACCTCGTCGCCGCACGCAGTGCGCACCTTCACGAACGCGCTCGCGTGGCAGCGCCGGATGTTCGGATGGACGCCATCCGAGCCGACGAGCGTGCTGCTGCAGGACCGCGCCGACTACGGCAACGCCGTCGCGTCCGCCGCGCCGCTCAACGCGCTGATCTTCGACGTCGCGCCGCTGTCGCACGCGTTCGAGACGTATCCAGCCAGCGAGCGCATGTACTCGCTGATGAACCACGAGCTCGTCCACGTCGCGCAGGCGATGTGGCGACCGACGAGGATCGCCGGTGGCGCCAGTTCTTTCTCGGCAAGATCGTCCCGCAGCCCGCAGTTCCCGAGACGCTGCTCTACACGCTATCTGACCGTGCCGCGCTTCACGAGCCGCGCTGGTACCCGGAAGGTAGCGCGGTCTTCGTCGAGACGTGGATGGGCGGCGGCCTCGGTCGCGCGCAGGGTGGCTACGACGAGATGGTGTTCCGCGCGATGGTGCGCGACGACGCGCACTTCTACGATCCGCTGGGTCTCGTGTCGCGCGGCGTGCAGATCGACTTTCAGAACGGCGTCAACGCGTACCTGTACGGCACGCGCTTCTTCACGTGGCTCGCGTACGCGTACTCGCCCGGAGAAGGTCGCTCGCAGTGGATCAGGCGCGACGAAGGCAGCGCGCGGTATTACTCCGATCAGTTCGAGCAGGTGTTCGGCGTTCCACTCGAGCAGGCCTGGAACGACTGGATCGCATTCGAGCAGCAGTTCCAGCAGACGAACCTCGCCGAAGTCCGCAAGTTTCCCGATCACGCCGTACAAGACACTGGTCGGGCAGCGCCGTCGGGTCGGTCTCGCGCACGTACTACGACGAGGCGACGGGCGACGCTCTACGGCGCGTTCCGTTATCCCGGCACCGTCGAGTACGTCGGCGCGCTGAACACGCGCGACGGAAGCGATGCGGCAGCTCGCCGACATCAAGCGCGCGATGCTCTATCGCGTCGCGTCGTTCGCCTACGACGCCGCCAACGGCACTCGCGTTCTACACGAACGACAACGTGTCGTATCGCGACCTGATGGCCGTCGACGTCACGACGGGCGAGCAGCGACTGCTGATCGAGAACGCGCCGCATCGGAGAGATCGTCGTCAATCCGACGAATCGAGCGTTGATCGGCGTGCGCCACGCGAACGGCCTCGCGACGCTCGTGCGGATTCCCTATCCGTACAACGCCTGGTACGTCGTGTGCACGTTTCCGTACGGTGTCGTTCCGTACGACCTCGACATCTCCGCCGATGGCCGGCTGCTGTCGGCGTCGATGGCGGAGGTCAACGGCGATCAGTTCCTCCGCGTGTGGAACCTCGACGACGTCCTGCGCGGTGAGGTCACGCCGCTCAGCGAATTTCGCTTCGGACAATCGGTGCCCGGAGAGCTTCGTCTTCTCGCCGCGACGGCCGCTACCTCTACGGCAGCAGCTACTACACGGGCGTGTCGAACATCTTTCGTTACGAGGTGCGACCGGGCGCCGTCGAGGCGGTCTCGAACGCGGAAACCGGCTTCTTTCGCCCGGTTCCGCTCGCCGACGGTCGACTTGTCGTGCTCGTCTACACGGCCGAAGGCTTCGTTCCGGCGACGATCGATCCGCAAGCCGATCGCCGACGTCAGCGCCATCAAGTTCCTCGGTGCGGAGCTCGTCGCGAAATACCCGGAGCTCAAGACGTGGCAGGTCGACGCCGCCGAGTGCCGTCGACGAACAGAAGCTGATCACGCAGCAAGGTCCGTACATGCCGCTGGCGAAAGCATCGGCGTGTCGAACGCGTATCCCGGTCGTGCAGGGTTACAAGAACTCGACCGGAATCGGCTATCACGTCAACTTCGCCGATCCGCTGTACTTCGCCGACCTCGGCATCACCGCTGCCTATACGCCCGACGGCGACGTCTGCCCGGCGACGAGCGCACGCACGTCGAGCATCACCGGTCGCTACCGGTTCTGGCGGGGCAGCCTGTCGTGGAACCGCTCGGACTTCTACGACCTCTTCGGACCGACGAAGCGCAGCCGCAAGGGCTTTGCCGCCAAGGTCGGCTACGACGACTATCTGATCTACGACGAGCCTCGCAAGTTGACGCTGGCCTACGATCTCGAGTACTACGACAAGATCGACACGCTGCCGAACGCGCAGAACGTCAGCACGCCGTTCACGCGCCTGGTCGACCGCGCAGGTCGGCTTGCACTACACCGATGTGCGGCGCTCGCTCGGCGCAGTCGACGATGAGAAGGGCATTCCTTGGAACGTCGTCCTCAAGGGGAATCGGTTCGCGGACGAGACTCCAGCGCAGCTGCGCGGCGGCTTCGACTTCGGCTTTCCGCTGCCGATTTCGCCATTCGTCGATCTGGCTGCGAACCGCGGCAGGCGTCGGCAGCGGCGAGCGCGACAACTCGGTCGCGAACTTCTATTTCGGCGGCGTTCGGCAACAACTACGTCGACAGCGGATCCGTTAAGCGCTACCGCGAGTACGACTCGATGCCGGGCTTCGGCATCGACGAGATCAGCGGCTCAGACTTCGTTCGGGAACTGGTCGAATGGAACCTGCCGCCGATCGTTTTCGAATCGGTTGGCACGCCCGGCGTTCTACCTGAACTGGTTGCGGCCGGCGGTTTTCGCAACGGCGCTGTGGACGGATCCTACGAATTCGGCGCTGACGCAAGAACTACCAGAGCGTCGGCGCGCAGGCCGATCTGCGGTTCAGCGTGCTGCACTGGTACGAGATGACGCTTTCCGTTGGGTACGCCGTGGGGTTCCAGGGCATGCATCGGCGCGGAGACGAGGTCATGGTTTCGCTGAAGATCCTGTAGTGGCGGTGCCCCCGATCGTCCTGCACGCGGCAATCGGATTGCTGCCGGTGCTGGCGTTCCTCGCCGCGCTGCTCTACCTCGACAGCTACAAGCTCGTCAGACTGCGCATCGTCATCGCGATCGTTGCGGCGGGCGTGGCCGTCGCGTACGTCTGCTACTTCGTCAATGGCTACCTGCTGGGCGCAGTCGCGATCGATTTCACGACGTACAGCCGCTATGTCGGACCCGCCGTCGAGGAGTTCGCCAAAGCGCTCGTCATCGTCGCGCTGATCCGCTCGAATCGCATCGGCTTTCTCGTCGATGCCGCGATCGCCGGCTTTGCCGTCGGCACCGGCTTTGCGATCATCGAGAACCTGCTCTATCAGCAGCTCGCGTCGAGTGCGGGACTCGGCACGTGGATCGTGCGCGGATTCGGCACGGCGATCATGCACGGCGGCACGACGGCGATCTTCGCGGTGCTGAGCCTGTCGCTCATCGAGCGCGCCCGGGGCCCGTCGCTCGCCGCGTTCGTGCCCGGGTTCGCGCTGGCGGTATTGCTGCACTCCGCGTTCAACCACCTGACCGGGTCACCGCGACTCGCCACGCTCGCCGTCATCCTGGTGCTGCCGCCGGTGCTGTACGTCGTGTTCGAGCGCAGCGAGCGCGCGGTCGCAGACTGGCTTGGACATGGTTTCGATGCCGACACGAAAATGCTCGAATCCATCACGTCCGGCCACTTTCCCGATTCTCCCGGCGGCCAGTACCTCGCGTCGCTGCGCGACAGGTTCAAGGGCGCCGTCGTCGCTGACCTCTTGTGTTATCTGCGCCTGCATACCGAGCTTGCGCTGCGCGCCAAGGGGATCCTGATGATGCGCGAGAACGGTTTCGATGCCGCGATCGACGCTGCGACGCGCGACAAGTTCGTGGAGATGCGCTACCTCGAGCGCAGCGTCGGCAAGACCGGAAGGCTCGCCGTCGTGCCGCTGCTGCACGGCAGCAGCAAGGACGTGTGGCAGCTGAAAATGCTGGAGAGCGAGGCGCTCGAGGACGTGCCGCGCTAGGTGCCGCCCGCTCGCGGGCGCGCGTACTCGCGCGCAAGCTGCAGCCGTTCCGCGATCACGCGTTCCAGCACGTCGGCC
This sequence comes from uncultured Pseudomonadota bacterium, assembly GCA_963709335.1. GTDB lineage: Bacteria > Pseudomonadota > Gammaproteobacteria > Burkholderiales > Casimicrobiaceae > VBCG01. The sequence continues at coordinate 13,501 of CAVPWB010000012.1, read as the reverse complement.
GAGTACGGTTTCATCAGCGCCATCGCGCCGCAGTCGGTCAGCGCCTCGACGGCGCTCGTGTAGCCCGTGCAGAAGATCACCGGCAATCCCGGCCGCAACTCGTGCAGCCGCTCAGCGAATTCGAGCCCGTCGATGTCGGGCATGACGACGTCCGAGAACACGAGGTCGATGTCCGCGCCTTCCTCGATCCGCTCGAGCGCTTCGCCCGCCGACGCGACCAGCGATACCGTGCATCCAAACGTTTCGAGCAGTTTTCCCGCTGCTTCGGCGCCGTCGGCATCGTCGTCGACGACGAGGACATGCGCACCGTGGGTGATTGCGTGCGAACGTTTCACGGAATTGGGCATCGGAAACTCCGGCGGCAGCCGCAAAAGTTACGAAAATATACCGCTTTCGGAGGCGGGCGCCAATTTTGTACGAATATGCAAATAACCGGCGCGCTGCTGTCGAGTGTCAAACGCGCTTTCCCATGGGACAATCTTTCGATTCGCAGCCAGTGATCGCTGTGCGCGGGCGCGAGCCATCGCCGTTGCGCCAGGAAAAAGGCCGCCATGCGCGTCTTGAAAAGGGTGGGTTGCTCTGCCGAACGGTGGCGGCACTCCCATCGCTGGTCGCTCGAAATCAACGCGTTCAATTCACGTAATCGCCGTTGCCCTGATCCTCTAGCCCAGGAGCATTAGCCATGCAGGTTGTCGAACGTCACCCCACGTCCACCGACGAGATCACCGTGATCCTGGGCGCGCTGTCGGCGCTGAAGCGCGGCGATGCAACGGTGCGGCTGCCGGCCGAATGGCACGGCGTGCTCGGGCGCGTCGCGGACGTCTTCAATGACGTCGTCGAGCGCAACCAGCGCATGACGCAGGAGCTCGAGCGGCTGTCGACGATCGTCGGCAAGCAGGGCAAGCTCGGCAAACGCGGAAGCCTCGGTGACGTCACCGGCTTCTGGGCAACGTCGATCGACTCGGTCAACCAGCTGATCGACGACCTCGTCCATCCGACCAGCGAAACGGCGCGCGTCATTGGCGCGGTCGCGCAAGGCGACCTTGCCCAGACGATGGCAATGGAAGTCGACGGCCAGCCGCTGCAGGGTGAATTCCTGCGCACGGCGAAGACCGTCAACAAGATGGTCGATCAGCTCGGTGCGTTCGCCGCCGAGGTGACGCGCGTTGCGCGTGAAGTGGGCACGGAAGGCAAGCTCGGCGGACAGGCGAAGGTCAAGGGCGTTGCCGGGACGTGGAAGGACCTCACCGACAGCGTGAACTCGATGGCGGGCAACCTGACGGCGCAGGTGCGCAACATCGCCGACGTGACCACGGCCGTTGCAACCGGCGACCTGTCGAAGAAGATCGCCGTCGACGTCAAGGGCGAGTTCCTCGAGCTCAAGAACACGATCAACACGATGGTCGACCAGTTGCGCTCGTTCGCGTCGGAAGTCACGCGCGTCGCACGCGAAGTGGGCACCGAAGGCAAGCTCGGTGGCCAGGCGCGCGTCGAAGGCGTGTCCGGCACGTGGAAGGACCTGACCGACAGCGTGAACTTCATGGCGGGCAACCTGACCGGCCAGGTGCGCAACATCGCCGACGTGACGAAGGCCGTGGCGAGCGGCGACCTGTCGAAGAAGATCACCGTCGACGTGAAGGGCGAGATCCTCGAGCTCAAGAACACGATCAACACGATGGTGGACCAGCTCGGCTCGTTCGCGTCGGAAGTCACGCGCGTCGCGCGCGAAGTGGGCACGGAAGGCCAGCTCGGCGGGCAGGCGGACGTGCAGGGTGTCGCCGGCACGTGGAAGGACTTGACGCTGTCCGTCAATTCGATGGCCAGCAATCTGACGGGCCAGGTGCGCAACATCGCGGACGTGACCACAGCGGTGGCGAACGGCGACCTGTCGAAGAAGATCACCGTCGACGTGAAGGGCGAGATCCTCGAGCTCAAGAACACGATCAACACGATGGTCGACCAGTTGCGCTCGTTCGCGTCGGAAGTGACGCGGGTCGCGCGCGAAGTCGGCACGGAAGGTCGCCTTGGCGGGCAGGCCGACGTGCAGGGTGTGGCGGGCACGTGGAAGGACCTGACCGACAGCGTGAACTTCATGGCGAGCAACCTGACCGGCCAGGTGCGCAATATCGCCGACGTGACCACAGCGGTGGCGAGCGGTGACCTGTCGAAGAAGATCACCGTCGACGTCAAGGGCGAGATCCTCGAGCTGAAGAATACGATCAACACGATGGTCGACCAGCTGTCGTCGTTCGCGTCGGAAGTCACACGCGTCGCGCGCGAGGTGGGCACCGAGGGAAGCCTTGGCGGTCAGGCGGATGTGCGCGGCGTGGCCGGCACGTGGAAGGACCTGACCGACTCCGTCAATTCGATGGCGAGCAACCTGACGGGCCAGGTGCGCAACATCGCCGACGTGACGAAGGCGGTGGCGGGCGGCGACCTGTCGAAGAAGATCACCGTCGACGTGAAGGGCGAGATCCTCGAGCTCAAGAACACGATCAACACCATGGTCGATCAGCTGCGGTCGTTCGCGTCCGAGGTGACGCGCGTCGCGCGCGAAGTCGGCACGGAAGGCAAGCTCGGTGGGCAAGCGGACGTGCAGGGTGTCGCCGGCACGTGGAAAGACCTGACCGACAGCGTCAACTTCATGGCGAGCAACCTGACCGGCCAGGTCCGCAACATCGCGGATGTGACGACGGCGGTGGCGAGCGGCGACCTGTCGAAGAAGATCACCGTCGACGTCAAGGGCGAGATCCTCGAGCTCAAGAACACGATCAACACGATGGTCGATCAGTTGTCGTCGTTCGCGTCCGAAGTGACGCGCGTGGCGCGCGAGGTCGGCACCGAGGGAAGCCTCGGCGGCCAGGCGGATGTGCGCGGTGTGGCCGGCACGTGGAAGGATCTGACCGATTCGGTGAACTCGATGGCGAGCAACCTGACCGGTCAGGTGCGCAACATCGCCGACGTGACGAAGGCGGTGGCGAGCGGTGACCTCTCCAAGAAGATCACCGTCGACGTGAAGGGCGAGATCCTCGAGCTCAAGAACACGATCAATACGATGGTCGACCAGCTGCGCTCGTTCGCGGCCGAGGTGACGCGCGTCGCGCGTGAGGTCGGCACCGAAGGCAAGCTCGGCGGCCAGGCGGACGTGCAAGGTGTGGCGGGCACGTGGAAGGACCTGACCGACAGCGTCAACTTCATGGCGAGCAACCTGACGGCGCAGGTGCGCAACATCGCCGACGTGACGACTGCCGTCGCAACGGGCGACCTGTCGAAGAAGATCACCGTCGACGTCAAGGGCGAGATCCTCGAGCTCAAGAACACGATCAACACGATGGTCGATCAGCTGCGCTCGTTCGCGTCCGAAGTGACGCGGGTCGCGCGCGAGGTCGGCACCGACGGGCGTCTCGGCGGCCAGGCGGACGTGCAGGGCGTCGCGGGCACGTGGAAGGACCTCACCGATTCCGTGAACTCGATGGCGAGCAACCTGACCGGTCAGGTGCGCAACATCGCCGACGTGACGAAAGCGGTCGCGAGCGGTGACCTGTCGAAGAAGATCACCGTCGACGTGAAGGGCGAGATCTCCGAGCTCAAGAACACCATCAACACGATGGTGGACCAGCTGTCGTCGTTCGCCGCGGAAGTGACGCGCGTCGCCCGCGAGGTGGGCACGGAAGGGATTCTCGGCGGCCAGGCGAACGTGAAGGGCGTGGCCGGTACGTGGAAGGACCTGACCGACAGCGTCAACTTCATGGCGGGCAACCTGACGAGCCAGGTGCGCGGCTTCGCTAAGGTCGTCACCGCCGTGGCCAACGGTGACCTGCAGCAGAAACTGACCGTCGAGGCGAAGGGCGAGATAGCGACGCTGACCGAGACGATCAACAGCATGATCGACACGCTCGCGACGTTCGCCGACCAGGTGACGACCGTTGCGCGCGAAGTCGGCGTCGAAGGCAAGCTCGGTGGCCAGGCCAAGGTGCCGGGCGCGGCGGGCACGTGGAAGGATCTGACGGAAAACGTCAATCAGCTCGCGGCGAACCTGACGACACAGGTACGCGCGATTGCCGAAGTGGCGACTGCGGTGACGCAGGGCGACCTGACGCGGTCGATCACCGTCGAGGCGCGCGGCGAAGTCGCGGCGCTGAAGGATACGACGAACGAGATGATCCGCAACCTGCGCGACACGACGCGCAAGAACACCGAGCAGGACTGGCTCAAGACGAATCTCGCCAAGTTCAGCCGCATGCTGCAGGGGCAGAAGGACCTGACCACGGTTGCACGGCTCATCCTGTCCGAGCTCGCACCGGTCGTTGCGGCACAGCACGCGCTGTTCTACGTGCTCGACACGGCGGCGGTGCCGCGGCTGACGCTGGTCGCGAGCTATGGATCGAAAGGGCAGGGTGCGCTGGGCGGTCAGCTCGATCTCGGCGAAGGCCTCGTCGGGCAATGCGCGATCGAGCGCTCGAAGATCCTGCTCGCGAACGTCCCGCAGGACTACGTGCGGATTTTCTCGGGTCTCGGCGCGTCGCCGCCGCAGAATATCTTCGTGCTGCCGATCATCTTCGAAGGTCAGGTGAAAGGGGTGCTCGAGCTCGCGTCGTTCGAGCGATTCAGCCCGACGCATGAGCAATTCCTCGATCAGCTGACGGAATCGATCGGCATCGTCATCAACACGATCGAAGCCAACATGCGGACCGAGGACCTGCTCGCGCAGTCGCAGTCGCTCGCGCACGAGCTGCAAAGTCGGCAGCAGGAGCTGCAGCAGACGAATCAGGAGCTCGAGGAGAAGGCCGGGCTGCTTGCGCACCAGAACCAGGAGGTCGAACGCAAGAACATGGAAGTGGAGCAGGCGCGCCAGGCGCTGGAGGAAAAGGCCGAACAGCTCGCGCTCACCTCCAAGTACAAGTCCGAGTTTCTCGCGAACATGTCGCACGAGTTGCGCACGCCGCTCAACAGCCTGCTGATCCTGTCCGATCAGCTGTGCAAGAATCCGGCGGGCAACCTGATGCCGAAGCAGGTCGAGTTCGCGAAGACCATTCATGCGTCGGGCAACGATCTCCTGACGCTGATCAACGACATCCTCGACCTGTCGAAGATCGAGTCCGGCACCGTCGTGATGGACCCGTCCGACGTGCGGCTGGACGAGCTGCAGCGCTACGTCGAGCGCACGTTCCGCCACGTTGCCGAAGCGAAGGGCGTCGACTTCTTCCTGCGCGTCGATCCGCAGCTGCCGCCGACGATGTTCGCGGACTTGAAGCGCCTGCAGCAGGTGCTGAAGAACCTGCTGTCCAACGCGTTCAAGTTCACCCACCAGGGCAGCGTGACGCTGATGATGGATTCGGTAGCGTCCGGCTGGGATCCGCAGAACGAGACGCTGAACCGCGCCTCCGACGTGATCGCAATATCGGTGCGCGACACGGGTATCGGAATTTCACCCGACAAGCAGCAGATCATCTTCGAAGCGTTCCAGCAGGCCGATGGCAGCACGAGCCGCAAGTACGGTGGCACGGGCCTGGGACTCGCGATCAGCCGCGAGCTGACGCGACTGCTCGGCGGTGAGATCCGCCTCGTCAGTGCACCGCGCAGTGGCAGCACGTTCACGCTGTTCCTGCCGGTTACCTACATGCCACCGCGATCGCTGCGCAAACAGGTCATCGAGCGCGCACTTGCCGATTCGTCGGCGCGTACTGCTGGGCCGGCCACCGCGGCGCCGGCGGCCCGCACTGTCGATGCGCCGGTTGTGCCGGATATCGCACTGCGAGCGGCGACTCCCGAGCCGACGGCTGAGCCCGATCCGGACGTCGATGACGCCAAGGACGACCGGCGTGCCATTGCGTCAGGTGACCCCGTGCTGCTCATCGTCGAGAACGACAAGGCATTCGCGCAACTGTTGCTGGACGCCGCGCGAGAGAAAGGCTTCAAGGGGGTGGTGACGTCGTCCGGCGTTTCGGCGCTCGCGCTCGCGGTTGAATACACGCCTTCAGCGGTGACGCTCGACATATTCCTGCCCGACATCGACGGCTGGCGCGTGCTCGACCGGTTGAAGAACGACGACCTGACGCGGCACATTCCGGTGACGGTCATTTCCACCGACGAGGCGCGTGAGCGCGCGCTCAAGTCGGGAGCGTTCCAGTTCGCTGCCAAGCCGATGCAAAGCAAGGAAGTGGTCGACGGGTTGCTCGACGCGCTGGTTGCCTTCTTGAAACGCTCGCGCCGGCATTTGCTTGCCGTGTCGGCCGACGCGAACAAGCGCGCGTGGTACGAGCAAACGCTCGCGGCCAGCGATGTCAAGGTCACCGCAGTCGACGATTACAGGGCGGCGTCCGCGGTGACTGCGCGCGAGCCGGTCGATTGCGTCGTGTTCGACGGCGCGCTCGCGGCGCCGCCGGATGGGTTCTACCTGCACGAGGGTAGTGGCACCGCGACGCCGGATGGCCCGCCGATTCTGCTCTACGGCGAGGGCAAGGACGTCAACGAGTTCGATCACTGGGGTGCGTTTGCCAAGCGCGCCGGCGTGCGCGAAGTTCGGACTCCCGAGCGGTTGCTCGAGCAAGCGAGCTTTTGCCTGCATCGCGACCTTGCGTCGATGCCCGATGCGCACCGAACGGCACTCAAGGGCCTGCGCGACGCCAACGAAGTGCTGCAGGGCAAGACTGTGATGATCGTCGATGACGACATGCGCAACATATTCGCGCTGACGTCGCTGCTCGAGGATCGCGGCATGGTGATCGTCTCGCACGACAACGGGCGCGATGCCGTCACTGCGCTGCATGCGCAGCCGGACGTCGGGGCGATCCTGATGGACATCATGATGCCGGAAATGGACGGCATTGACACGATCCGCGAGATCCGTCAAATCCCCGCCTGCCGTGACACGCCGATCATTGCCGTCACGGCAAAGGCGATGAAAGGCGATCGCGAGAAGTGCATGGAAGCCGGCGCGTGGGATTATCTGTCCAAGCCCGTCGACACCGAGCTGATGCTGGGATGCCTGCGCGGATGGCTGTCGCGATGATCGCCAAGACTTGAACGCTCCAAACGCATCGCCGAGTGGTTCCGCGCCGCCTGTTCCGCAGGGAGCCGATCGCGCCAACATCCTCATCGTCGACGACCGGCCGGACAAGCTGCTGGTCTACCGGACGCTGCTCGAGGAACTCGACCAGCACCTGTACACGGCGTCGTCCGGTGACGAGGCGCTGCGCCAGGTACTGGAGCGCGATTTCGCGCTGATCCTGCTCGACGTCAACATGCCAGGGCTCGACGGCCTCGAGACGGCGTCGCTGATTCGCAGCCGCAAGAAGTCCGCGCATACACCGATCATCCTCGTGACCGCCGATTACGGTGACGAGCTGCGGATGACGAAGGCGTATTCCCTGGGCGCAGTCGATTACATCGCGTCACCGGTGGTGCCGGAGATTCTGCGGGCGAAGGTCCGTGTGTTCGTCGAATTGTTCCTGCTGGCCGAGCAGGCGAAACGGCAGGCGCAGGAACGCATCGCCCTCGTCGAGGAAAAGGCCGCACGCGAAGCCGCAGAACGCGCGTCGCGAAGGCTCGCGCTGCTCGCCGAGGCCAGCGCCACGCTCGCGAGCTCGCTCGATCTGGAGGCAACGCTGCGCGAGTTGGCGCGACTGCTCGTGCCGCGCTTCGCCGACGCTTGTCTCGTGTCGCTCCCGTCGGGCGAAGGGCAAGCCGAGCGCCACGAGATGGCGTGGGCCACACCCGATCCCGAGCATCCGCTGCTCAACGGATCGATTCTCGAGATCGACGACGCGGAACTGCGCGATGCGATCGCGCGCGTGCGCACCGCCGGCCGCCCGGAGGTGATCGAGCGCGGCATCGCGGGACCGGAGGCGCTGCGGATTGTATTGCCGCGAGGCCTGACGGCGCACAGCGTGCTGCTCGCACCGCTGCTCGTGCGGGGCCGTGCGCTGGGCGTCCTGACGCTCGGGATCGAGTCGTCGACGCGGCGCTTCGATGCCGACACGCTCCCGATGGTTGCCGAGCTCGCGACGCGCGCCGCCACCGCCGTCGACAACGCGCTGCTGTTCCGCAAGATCCAGGACGAGGATAAGCGAAAGAACGAGTTCCTGGCGATGCTCGCGCACGAGTTGCGCAATCCACTTGCACCGATCAGCAACGCCGTGCACATCATCCGCGTCAGCGCCGACGAGCCGGCGAAGATCGCCTGGGCTCGCGACGTCATCGCGCGCCAGCTGAAGCAGCTCGTTCGGCTGGTGGACGACCTGCTCGATGTGTCGCGGATCACCCGCGGCAAGATCGAACTCAAGATCGACGTCGTCGACGTCCAGCAGGTCGTGGAGGCGGCGATCGAGACGAGCAAGCCGAACATAGATGGACACCGGCACACGCTGTCGATCCAGCTCCCGGCGGAGACGCTGCACTTGCGCGGCGACTTCGCACGCGTTTCGCAGATCCTCTCCAACCTGATCAACAACGCGGCCAAGTACACGCCGCGCGGTGGCCGGATCTCGCTGTCCGCTGCCCGCGACGACGATGCGGTTGTCTTCCGCATCCGCGATTCCGGTGTCGGCATTCCGCCGGAGTACCTCGTGACGATCTTCGAGCCGTTCACGCAGGTGGATCGATCGCTTGCGCGGTCGAACGGTGGACTGGGCATCGGTCTCACGCTCGTACGCAGGCTCGTCGAGATGCAGGGCGGCACCGTTGTCGCGCGCAGCGAAGGGCGCAATCGCGGCAGCGAGTTCACCGTGCGGCTGCCGCTGGCTGCCCTGGTCCCAGCCGATGCGGATGTCAGCACGTCGCTCGAACCGCCTTCGCCGGCCGGACTGCGCGTGCTCGTCGTCGATGACAATCGTGACGTGGCCGACAGCACGGCAAGCGTGATGCGGATGAACGGCTGCGACGTCCACGTTGCGTACGATGGCAAGGCGGCGATCGAATCGGTGCAGCGCTTGAAGCCCGACGCGGTGCTGCTCGACATCGGCCTGCCGACGTTCGACGGTTACCTTGTGGCCGAGCACATCCGCGCGCAACCCGACAACGACGGTACGATGATCGTTGCCGTCTCGGGATACGGGCAGGAACAGGACCGCGCGCGCTCGAAGAGCGTCGGGTTCGACTATCACGTGGTCAAGCCCATCGATCCGGCGGCGCTCGCCAGCCTGATCGGCTCGCTGCGGTTGTTACGCGAAAGTTCGCGCGGCGGTGCCCGGGTTGCCCCCGCGGCAGGCACGGGGACGTGACCGCGCCGCCGCCGTCCGCTGCTGTGCCGCGATCGATCCGCTATTCCGCGTTTGCTCCGGCAACGCTTGCCGAGCTTGCCGAGCGAGCCTTTGCGCGCGCCGCGGGATCGCCCGCGAGCGAGGGCAACGCCGTGCGCCTGCTTTGCGACGCGCGCGACAATTATCCGGCGTGGCGCGAGGCGATCGCCGCGGCGAAGCGCTACATCCTGTTCGAGTCGTACATCGTCGAGGACGACGCGATCGGCCGTGAGTTCGCAGCACTGCTTGCCGAGCGGGCGCGGGCCGGTGTCGTCGTCCACATCATCATCGACTGGCTCGGGTGCTGGCGCTCGCTGTCGCTGTGGAAGGACGCGCGCGACGCCGGTGCGGACGTGCGCGTGTTCAACCCGCCGCGGCTGTCGAGCCCGCTCGGTTGGCTGTCGCGCGACCATCGGAAGACGATCGTCGTCGACGGTGACGTCGGCTTCGTCAGCGGCCTTTGCGTCAGCGAGCGCTGGCTGGGCGACCCTCGGCGGCGTCTCGAACCCTGGCGCGACACCGGCATCGAGATCAGGGGGCCGGCCGTCGCGTCGCTCGAGCAGGCGTTCGTCGCCGTGTTCGCAGTCTGCGGCAACCCGCTCGACGCGACGATCCTCACGCCACCGGAAGCGATCAAGCCGGCGGGCACGATGCGGCTGCACGTCATCGCCAACGAGCCGACCGTTGCAGGCACCTTCCGGATGGACCTCATCGTCGCGTCGATCGCGCGCCGGCACCTGTGGCTGACCGATGCGTACTTCGTGGCGACGTCGCCGTACGTGCAGGCGTTGCGAGCAGCCGCCCGCGACGGCGTGGACGTGCGGCTGCTCGTGCCGGGATCGAGCGACATCCCGGCGCTGTCGCCGCTGTCGCGGGCGCAATACCGGCCATTGCTCGAAGCCGGGGTACGCGTGTTCGAGTGGTCCGGCACGATGTTGCACGCGAAGACGGCCGTGGCCGATCGCCGCTGGTCGCGCGTGGGCTCGACTAACCTCAACCTCGCAAGCTGGATGTCGAATTACGAGCTCGACGTCGCGATCGAGGACCCAGTGTTCTCGGAACAGATGGCAACGCAGTACGAGGAGGACCTGACGCGCTCCACGGAGATCGTTCTCACGCGGCGCAATCGCGTGCGGCGCGCAACACCGCCCGACGGCACGACGACCGCCGAGGCGCGCCGGACGTCGCGACGCGCGGTCTCCGGTAGCGCGGGTCGCGCTGCCGCGGGTGCGTTCAGCGTGGGCAGCGCCCTGGGCGCGGCGCTGACCGACCGGCGCATCCTCGGGCCTGCGGAAGCCGGCCTGCTGTTTCTGATGGCCGGCGTGTCGATCGTCATCGGCGTATTGGCCGCCCTGTGGCCGCGCGCACTGGCGTGGCCCATTGCGCTCGTCGCGATGTGGTCCGGTATCGCCTGGGCGGCAAAGGGAGTCTCGTTGCGGCGCGGCCGCCGCGGCGGGCCGCGTGTCGAGCAGCTGAACGACGAGCTGGCGGGCAACCGCGACTCGACGCCTGACAAGGTGGAGGCACCCGCTGCGCCGGTGTCGACACCCGGTGTCGAGACGACCATTCCGCACGACCGCGTGGCCTGACCCGGCTCGATCGCGAAGCCTCGGGCTTCAGCGCCGCGCTGTGCGATGATGCTCGTCGAGTTCGTTGGAGGACATCGAATGAATACCGCCACTGTTGCAGACGCGTCCCGCGTTCGAGCAACGCCGCCGTTTCGTGCCGATCATGTCGGCAGCTTCCTGCGACCCAAGATCCTGCTCGACGCGCGCGAGCAGTTTCGCACGGGCGCGATCGACCTGGCGCAGTTGCGGCGCGTCGAGGACGACGCCATCCGCGGCATCGTCAAATTCCAGGAAGAGCTGGGGCTGCGCGGCATCACCGATGGTGAATACCGGCGCACGTACTTTCACATCGACTTCCTCACACAGTTGGGCGGCGTTACGACGAAAGGCGGCATTCACGTTCGCTTCCACAGTGCCAAGGGTGAGGTCGATTTCGAACCGCCCGTGATGCAGGTGACGGACAAGGTTCGTCACGACAAGCCGATCCAGCGCGCCGACTTCGAATTCCTGCGCTCCGTGACGTCGCGCACGGCGAAGGTGACGATTCCGTCGCCGACGATGCTGCATTTTCGCGGAGGTCGCGGTGCGATCAGCCGCGAAGCGTATCCGGATCTCGAATCGTTCTATGCCGATGTCGCCGCCGGCTACGCGGACGAGCTGCAGAGCCTCGGTGCTGCAGGCTGCACGTACGTCCAGTTCGACGACACGAACCTTGCGTATCTGTGTGACGAGAAGATGCGCGAAGGCGCGCGGCAGCGCGGGGACGATCCGAACGAGTTGCCACGCCGCTATGCGAAGCTCATCAATGCCGCGATCAAGGACCGGCCGAAGGGCATGGCAGTCTGCATCCACCTCTGTCGCGGCAACTTCAAGAGCGCATGGGCGGCGGAGGGCGGCTACGAGCCCGTCGCCGAAGTGCTGTTCAACGAGCTTGCCGTCGACGGCTACTTTCTCGAGTACGACGACGCGCGGTCGGGCGACTTCGCACCCCTTCGTCACGTGCCGAAAGGCAAGACGGTCGTCCTGGGACTCGTGAGCACCAAGGTTGGAACGCTCGAATCGAAGGACGACTTGAAGCGGCGCATCGACGCGGCGGCGAAGCTCGTGCCGCTCGATCAGCTATGCCTGTCGCCGCAGTGCGGCTTCTCCAGCACCGTGCACGGGAACGACATCGCGGTCGAATCGCAGGCAGCGAAGCTGCGCCTCGTCGTCGAAACGGCGCGCGACGTGTGGGGCGGCGTTTAGCGGCGCAGTTGGGCGCGCCGGATCACGCATAACCCTCTGCGGGAATCGCGCGCACCGACAGCACGCCTTCGATCGCGGCGATCGACTCGATCAGCGCATCGGGAATTGCGCTGTCGACGTCGACGAGCGTGTAGGCCATCTCGCCACGCGACTTGTTCACCATGTTGTGAATGTTGAGGCCTCCGCGCGCCATCGCCGTCGAGATCTGACCCAACATGTTCGGGACGTTCGCGTTGGCGATTGCGACGCGAAACGGCGATTCGCGGGGCATGTCGACGTTCGGAAAGTTCACGGCATTGGCGATCGCTCCGTCCTCCAGGAACGCGCGCAGCTGGTCGACGGCAATGATCGCGCAGTTCTGCTCCGCCTCTTCCGTCGATGCGCCGAGATGCGGCAGCATGACCACGTTGGGTTCGCGCAGCAGGTTCGCGCCGGGAAAATCGCACAGGTAGTACTTGAGCCGGCGTGCGCGCAGCGCGGCGATGACAGCGGCCTCGTCAACGATGGCATCACGCGCGAAATTCAACAGCGATGCGTCCGGCTTCATGATGGCGAGCCGTTCAGCGCTGACGAGGTGGCGCGTCACGTTCAGCAACGGCACGTGCAGGGTGACGAAGTCGGATTGCTTCAGGACCTCCTCGATGCTATGCGCCTTGCGTACGCTCGAGGGCAGCCGCCACGCCGCGTCGACGGTGATCTCGGGATCGAACCCGACGACATTCATGCCCAGCTTGATGGCCGTGTCCGCGACGAGACTGCCGATGGCGCCCAAGCCGACGATGCCCAGCGTCCGTCCGGGCAGTTCGACGCCGGCAAACTGCTTCTTGCCGCTCTCGACGCGCTCGTCGAGATCCGGCGCGCTGTTGTCCAGCGAAGCGACGTAACCGATCGCCGGCACGATGTTGCGCGCGGCGAGTAGCAACGCCGTCAGCACGAGCTCCTTCACGGCGTTCGCGTTCGCGCCGGGCGCGTTGAATACCGGCGCGCCGCGCATGGACATCGCGGGAATCGGGATGTTGTTGGTGCCGGCGCCGGCCCGACTGATCGCAAGTACGGTCGGCGGGATCGTCATCGCGTGCATGTCGCGCGACCGCACCAAAATCGCGTGCGGTCGCTCGACGGCGTTGCCCACGCGATAGCGCGCCTCAGGGAAGCGGCGCAATCCGATGCCCGCGATCGGGTTCAACGTCAGGATCTCGTAGGTCGACATGACGCAATGTTACCGAACCATGCGGGCCGGTCAGGGCTGAGGGCGCGCGAGCGGCGCGTAACGGGATGTCCAGCGTCGTCGGGTTCGGACGCGACGGCGGCCGAATCCACCGCGTGCCCGGGCCGGATGGGCTCGCGAAACCGACAATGTCACCGTGTTAGAATTCGCGCCTTGCGCCCGTAGCTCAGTTGGATAGAGTACCTGGCTACGAACCAGGGGGTCGTGGGTTCGAATCCTGC
>CAVPWB010000011.1:0-357396 GCA_963709335.1 uncultured Pseudomonadota bacterium | reverse complement strand
AGGCGGCGCACTCCACGACGTCGTCGACGCTCGCCTCGTTCTCCCACGTCTCGAGGCGGACCGGGAAGCCCCACAGCTTGCGCAGATGCGCGAGCACTTCCGTCGTCGCGTCGGTCAGCGGACGGCCGCGGTGGCGATGGTGGCGCAGCGTCAGCGACCGGTCGCCGTCGCGATCGAAGCGCACGACCTGCACGTCCGGAACGCGAATCTCCTGCGAGTGCTGCTGCGAGAGCAGCTTGCGCACGCGCTTGTAGCCGCGCTCGTCGTGGATGCTGTCGATGACGAGATCGTCCTCTTCCGCATGATCGGCGATCGCGAACAGATGGAACTCGCGGATGAGCCGCGGCGACAGATACTGGGCGATGAACGACTCGTCCTTGAAGTTGCGCATCGCGAAGTCGAGCGTCGTCATCCAGTCGCTGCCCGCGATCGTCGGGAACCACGCGCGGTCCTCGGCATCCGGCCGCTCGCAGATGCGACGCAGGTCGCTGAACATCGCGAAGCCGAGCGCGTACGGATTGAGGCCGCTGTACATCTTCGAGTCGAAGGACGGCTGCGCGACCACGTTCGTGTGGCTCTTCAGGAACTCGATCATGAAGCCGTCGTCGACCTGTCCCTTCTCGTGCAACCGATTCAGGATCGTGTAATGCCAGAACGTCGCCCAGCCCTCGTTCATCACCTTGGTCTGGCCTTGCGGATAGAAGTACTGCGCAAGCTTGCGGACGATGCGCACGAGCTCGCGCTGCCATGGCTCGAGCTTCGGCGAAAACTTCTCGACGAAATAGAGAATGTTCTCCTGCGGCTCCGACGGGAACATGCCGCCGTGGCCCTTGCGCGGGTCGGCGACTTTTTCGGGCACCGTGCGCCACAGGTCGTTGAACTGCCGCTCGCGGTGCGCCTCGCGCGCCGCAAGCCGCGCCGTCTCCGCCTTGAACGTCGGAGCGGCGGGCCGGCGATAGCGATCCACGCCGTTTGGCATCAGCGCGTGGCACGCGTCGAGCACCTCCTCGACCGCGGCGGCGCCGTGGCGCTCCTCGCATTCCATGACGTAGCGGCGCGCGAACACGAGGTAGTCGAGGATCGCCTCGGCATCGGTCCACTGCCGGAACAGGTGATTGCCCTTGAAGAACGAATTGTGACCGTAGCAGGCGTGCGCGATGACGAGCGCCTGCGTCGTCATCGTGTTCTCTTCCATCAGGTAGGCGATGCACGGACTCGAGTTGATGACGATCTCGTACGCGAGTCCCTGCATGCCGCGCCGGTACGCCTGCTCGTTGCGGATGAATTCCTTGCCGTACGACCAGTGCGGATAGCCGATCGGCAGACCGCTCGATGCATAGGCGTCGAGCATCTGCTCGGATGTGATGACCTCGATCTGGTTCGGATAGGTGTCGAGCTTGTACTCGGCAGCGACTTCCGCGATCGCGCTGTCGTAACGCTCGAGCAGGTCGAAGTCCCAGTCGGCGCCGTGCGAGATTGGCGTCATTGCCTCGGCCCCAATGCATCGCAGCCATCGTGCGAACGATCGCGCGTCGGCCTCGCACAACTCGCGCGGCGTCGGGCCCTGCGGGCCTTGGCTCGCTTCGCTTCGCCCGCAGCGCTCATTGCGTCTCCTTGCGAAACAGCTCGCGGAACACCGGATAGATCTGGTCGCGCTGCGACGCGCGCTTCATCGCGAAGTTGTCGGTCGCCTGCGCAACGCGCTCGTACTCGGCCCAAAGCGACGACGGATGATCGCTGGACCGCGGATCGGCGAGCTCCAGGTAGGTGTAATAGCGCGTCGCCGGCAGCAGCTTCTCGCGCAGGAAGCGGGCGCTTCGCGCGGGATCGGCGCCGAACGCGTCGCCGTCCGACGCCTGCGCGACGTAGACGTTCCAGCCGCGCGCGTAGCGCTCGGCGCGAATCTTGTCTGCGAGCTCGAGCGCCGAAAAGACGACCGTGCCGCCGGAGCGCGTGTCGTGGAAGAACGTTTCCTCGTCGACTTCCTCGGCGTCGTCGGTATGGCGGATGAACACGAGGTCGACGTCGCCGTACTTGCGCGTCAGGAACAGGTAGAGCAGCGTGAAGAAGCGTTTGGCCAGATCCTTCTTGTCCTCGTCCATCGACGCCGACACGTCCATCAGGCAGAACATCGCGGCGCGCGCGATCGGCTCGGGCCGCCAGACGCGATTGCGGTAGCGCAGGTCCGGCTCGTCGAGGAAGGGCAGCTTGCCGCGGCGCCGCGTCAGCCGCTGCAGCTCCTCGTAGATCCGCGCCGCTTCCTCTGCGTGACCGATCGCCGAGGCGATGGCGAATTCGGCTTCCAGCGCCGCGAGCTCGCGCGCGATACTGCCGCCGAGCGCGATCCGGCGCGCCAGCGACTGACGCACCGTGCGCACGATCGCGAGATTGGCCGGGACGCCGCTTTTCGTGAAACCGGCGCGCGTGCTCGTGCGCTGCTCGGTGCGTCCGTACTCGGTCCGCGCAAGATTCGGCAGCTCGAGGTCGTCGAAGAAGATCTGCATGAACTCTTCGCGCGACAGCGAGAAGACGAACGAGTCCTCGCTGTCGCCATCGCCGCCCCTGCCGTTCCCGCCGCCGCCACCGCCGCCTTGCGGCCGCGCGATGCGGTCGCCGGCAACGTACTCGCGATTGCCCGGCAGCACGAATTCGCGGTCGCCGCCGCGGCCGAAGCCGAACGACGGCTCTGAGATGTCCTTCGTCGGCACGCGGACTTCGCCGCCCTTTTCCATGTCCGCGAGACGCCGCTCGCCGACCATCTTCTTCACCGCCGCCTGGATGTGCGACTTGTAACGGCGCAGGAAGCGCTCGCGATTGACGGCGCTCTTGCCGCGGCTCGAAGGTCGTCGATCGATCAGTTGCAGCATGACGTTAACTCCGTCGTCGCCGGGGATCAGGACGACTTGTGCACGCGCAGGTACCATTCGGCGAGCAGTCGGACCTGTTTCTCCGTATAGCCCTTCGCCACCATGCGCGCGACGAAGTTCTGGTGCTTCTCGCGCTCGTCCGCCGACGCCTTCGCGTTGAACGAGATGACGGGCAGCAGATCCTCGGTGTTCGAGAACATCTTCTTCTCGATCACTTCGCGCAGTTTCTCGTAGCTGCTCCACGCCGGATTGCGGCCATGATTGTGTGCGCGGGCCCGCAGCACGAAGTTGACGATCTCGTTGCGGAAATCCTTCGGATTGGCGATGCCCGCGGGCTTCTCGATCTTCTCGAGCTCGGCGTTCAGCGCCGCCCGGTCGAAGCTCTCGCCGGTCTCCGGATCGCGGTAGTCCTCTTCCTGGATCCAGCAGTCCGCGTACGTCACGTAGCGATCGAAGATGTTCTGGCCGTATTCCGAATACGACTCGAGATAAGCCGTCTGGATCTCCTTGCCGATGAACTCGGCGTACCGCGGCGCGAGATAGCCCTTGATGTGCTCGACGCAGCGGCGACGCACTTCGTCGGGCAGGTCCTCGCGAGCGAGCCTCTGCTCGAGCACGTACATGAGGTGCACGGGATTGGCCGCGATCTCGGTCTGGTCGTAGTTGAAGACTGCCGACAGGATCTTGTACGCGAACCGCGTCGACATGCCGTTCATGCCTTCGTCCGGTCCGGCGTAGTCGCGATATTCCTGCAGCGTCTTCGCCTTCGGGTCGACGTCCTTCAGCGTTTCGCCGTCGTAGACGCGCATCTTGGAGTACAGGCTCGAGTTCTCCGGCTCCTTCAACCGCGTCAGCACGGAGAACTGCGCCATCATTTCGAGCGTTCCCGGTGCACACGGCGCACCGGAAAGGGACGAATTGGCGAGCAGCTTGTCGTAGATCTTCACTTCCTCGGATAACCGCAGGCAATAAGGAACCTTCACGATGAAGATGCGGTCGAGGAACGCCTCGTTGTTCTTGTTGTTGCGGAACGTGTGCCACTCCGATTCGTTGGAGTGGGCAATGATGAGGCCGTTGAACGGGATCGCCGAGAATCCTTCCGTACCCTTGAAGTTGCCTTCCTGGGTCGCCGTCAGCAGCGGGTGCAGCATCTTGATCGGCGCCTTGAACATCTCGACGAACTCGAGCAGGCCCTGGTTCGCGAGGCAGAGGCCACCCGAGTAGCTGTACGCGTCCGGGTCGTTCTGCGACAGGCTCTCGAGCTTGCGGATGTCGACCTTGCCGACGAGCGACGAGATGTCCTGGTTGTTCTCGTCGCCTGGTTCGGTCTTGGTGATCGCGACCTGGCGCAGCACCGACGGCTGGATGCGGACGACGCGGAACTTCGACAGGTCGCCCTCGTACTCCTCCATCCGCTTGATCGCCCAGGGCGACATGATCCCGGACAGGTAGCGTCGCGGAATACCGTATTCGTCCTCGAGCACCGTCGCGTAGCGTTCCGGTGCGAACAACCCGAGTGGCGATTCGTTGACCGGCGATCCCTTGAGCGCGTAGATCGGCCGCAGTTCCATCACCGTCTTCAGCCGCTCGGCGATCGACGATTTGCCGCCGCCGACCGGTCCGAGCAGGTACAGGATCTGTTTCTTCTCTTCGAGGCCCTGCGCCGCATGCTTGAAGAACGCGACGATCTGCTCGATCGCCTCTTCCATGCCGAAGAATTCGCGGAACGCGGGGTAGCGCCGGATGACGCGATTGCCGAAAATCCGGGCGAGGCGCTGGTCGTTTCGGGTGTCGACCAGCTCGGGCTCGCCGATGCCGGCGATCATTCGCTCCGCCGCGCTCGCATACGTCGCAGGCTCGCGCTTGCAGAGGTCGAGATACTCTTCGATGCCCATCTCCTCCGCCTGCGTCGCGGAGTAGTTGGAACGGAACTGCTCAAGAACCTTGGTCATCGTCTATTCCCAAAAAGAAATCGAACCAGGCAGATGCCGATCCAGCGTCGTTACGTGCCGAATTTCGGCCACGGAACGACTCACGGCTTGGTGTTTTTGGGAATTGCCTGACTGCTTTGCTGCTGCGCCCGTTCGCCACAGAAAAGGCGTGGCGTGGCTTCTCGAACCATCGCGGGCCTTCTCCGGCAACTTTGCCTCTGCGCCCCGCATCGATCCGCGTACATACCCTGCTGCATAACGCGTGCCATGCAGCGCTGGTTGACGGGCAGCCCGAGCGGGGATCAGAGCCCCGCGTTATCAGCAGTCGAGTCGAATCGTTGCTAATGGTGCCTGTCCTGACGGCCCCGTTGCGGGCTCCGCCGCTTAAGCGTTGCGTCCCCCGGGTTCCGCGCGCGCCGGTGGCCTTTGCAACAATATGTCGCTCTCATCGTGACTACCTTCGAATCGACCGCGGTATTCCAAGTACAAATCACGATTAATTAAACACTTGATCGCGTTTCGCACGCAATCCATACGTCGCCGCTGTCGCACGCGCACGACACTGCTGTCGTTTCTCGTCACCGGGGTGCCGTCGCTGCGCACCCCGAACAACGTTGCGGCGACAGGCGGGACCGGATGAATCGAAGTTGGACGCCGGTTTGTAAGCCAATCGCCGGTAGTTCCGGCAAACGGTGCGCGCCGAGCGTGTAAGGCAGTGGAATTGGCTAGGTTTCCGGCCTACGCGACGCGAGCGTTTGATTACCGGATCCTTGCCGACCGGCAGAAGACGTGCATCGATTGCCACCGCGGCATCGCGCACAAGCCGCCGAAGATGGCGGCGACGCCGCTCTGGCAGCAGTCGCGCTTACGGTCCTGTCGCCGTGCGTGGCTCACGCGCCGGCGTCGCGATCGCCTCATCGAGCCGCTCGAGCGTCACGGGCTTGACGAGATGGATGTCGAAGCCTGCCGCGAGCGCACGCTGGCGGTCTTCCGGCTGTCCATAGCCCGTCAGGGCGATCAGCGTCACGTGGCCGTTGCGGCCGCCTCGAATGCGTCGCGCGACCTCGTGGCCGTCGATGTCCGGCAACCCGATGTCGATGATCGCGACGTCGAGGGCTTGCGCACTTGCCACTGCCACGCCCGATGTGCCGTCGGCTGCCTCGAACACGTCGTGGCCGTTCATTTCGAGCACCTGACGCAACATCTCACGCGCGTCGCCGTTGTCCTCGACGAGCAGGACGCGGCGCGGATTTACGCGCGGCTGTTCGGCGGCGGCGCTTTCGACCGCCGATTCGCCGCGGCCGACGGCAGGCAGCCGAACCGTGAACGTCGCGCCTGTGCCCTCGCCGCTCGTCACGGACACGCTACCGCGCTGCAGCTCGGCGAGCCGCCGCACGAGCGTCAAGCCGACACCGATCCCGCCCTTCGCGCGGCCCACGCCCTGCTCGCCCTGGACGAACACGTCGAACACGCGCGCCATCAGCTCGGGCGCAAGGCCGGGTCCCTCGTCCTGCACCGAGAACAAGGCGTCGTCGCCCTCCTGGCCGACACGTACGGTGATGTGCGTGCCCGGCGGCGTGAACTTGACCGCGTTGTCGAGCAGGTTCGCGATCACCTGCTCCATTCGCGTTCGATCGGCGAGCACCCATACGGCGTGTGCGTCGACGACAACGACGCGGTCCGCGAAGCGCCCGCTCGCGCGCCACGCGGCGACCGTGCCCGACACGAGTTGCGCGAGATCGAGCCGCTCGAACTCCAGGTGAGCCTTGCCCATGATGACCCGGCTGACATCGAGCAGGTCTTCGATCATCCGCGACATGTGCCGCGTCTGCCGTTCGATGACGTCGCGCGCGTCGCCCGCGGCCGGATCGGTGGGTCTTGCCACGCGCAACACGTACGATGCGGCGGTCAGCGCGGCGAGCGGATTGCGAAGCTCGTGGCTCAACGCCGCGATGAACTCGTCCTTGGCATGATCTGCCGTCTGCAGTGCGTCCTTCTCGCGCTGGATCAGCGACTGTCGCTCCCGCACGGCAGCGTCGGCGTCTTCGAGCGCAGCGGCGACGGCCGTCACCTCTTCGACGCCTCCGTCGACGAATTCCGGGCGTGTCGCCCCGGTTCCGACCGACCGTGCGGCCGTTGCGAGCGACACGATGGGGAGCACGATCCGGCGCCCGCTCAACCAGACCACGAGCATCGCGAGCACGATCGACCCGAGCACGCCGATGCCGATCAGCCACGACGTCTTGTGCATGGCGGCCAGCACGATGTCCGACGGAATCGCAAGCCCGATGGCCCAGCCACTGTAGTCGGAGAGCACGTGTGCCGTGTACGTGTCCTTGCCGTCCACCGTCAAGCCGCGATACCAGCCTTCGCGCGCCTGGAGCAGCGCCGCGCGAAACGGCACCGACGCGAGATCGCCGGCGGGGCGGGCGGGAACGCGCGCGACGAAGCGTCCGTCGCGATCGACGATCCCGCTGATCCAGCCGTCCGGCAGGCGCTGCCGGGTGATGAGTTCTTCGAACGAATCGGGGCGCACGATGGCCGTCAGCACGTACGCGACCTTGCCGTCGCGGATCACGGGCACGCGGACCGGAACGCCCGGCTCGGACCCGCCGGCAGCGCTGACCGGTCCGATCACCGGTTGCATCGTAGCGACCGCGTCGGCGACGCTCTGCCTGTCGCGCACCGGCGGCAGCGTCGACCCGAACGGCCGCGAGACGTCGATGACCTTTTCGCCCGACGGAAGGATCAGCGTGACGGTCGTCCATGTCGCTTGCGTGCCGAGCACGCGCGACGCTTCCTCGTGAAACGCATTCAGGTCATCGGCGGCAAGTGCCGACGATGCGGCGAGTGCCTTGATGGTCGTCACCGTGCCAGCGAGCACCGCGTCGACACCCGTCATCATCGCGCGCACCGCGTCGAGCGCGCCGCGCTGCACCGTTGCGCTGTCCTGCCGCACCAGGATTACCGACACGAGCACTGCGAACGCCAGCACTGGCAGCATCGCGCCCGCGGCGAGCAGCAACAGGTGCGAGCGAATTCTCATCGCGAGCGCTGCACGCGCGGACGCACGGTCACTCGCCGGCCTTCGTCGTCCCTGCCGTGCCGGTGTGCGCTGCTGCTTCGCCGCCGCCGCCCATCTCGAGCATCAACTGGTTGACGCGCTTGACGAACGTCGCGGGATCGTCGAGTTGGCCGCCCTCGGCGAGCACCGCCTGGTCGAACAGCACGTTGGCCCAGTCGTCGAAGTGGCGTACTTCGCCCTTGAGGCGCGTGACGACGGGATGCTTCGGGTTGATCTCGAGAATCGGCTTCGACGGCGGCGGGCGCTGTCCGGCCGCCTTCAGCATCCGCGCGAGGTTGGCGCTGACGTCGTGCTCGTCGGCAACGAGGCATGCCGGCGATTCGTTGAGCCGCCGTGTCACGCGAACGTCCTTGACGCGCTCGCCGAGTGTGCGTTTCACGCGGTCGATGAATTCCTTGAATTCGCCCGCTTCGGCTTCCACCGACTCCTTCTCGGTCGCGTCGTCGAGGCCCCCGAGATCGAGCCCGCCGCGCGCAATCGATACGAGCGACTTCCCGTCGAACTCGGTCACGTGGCTTACGACCCATTCGTCGACGCGATCGGACAGGAGCAGCACCTCGATGCCCTTGCTGCGGAACACTTCGAGATGCGGACTATTGCGCGCGGCATTGAACGATTCGGCCGTGACGTAATAGATCTTGTCCTGCCCGGTTTTCATCCGCGCGACGTAGTCGGCGAGCGACACCGATTCGTCGGGCCCATCCGCGTGCGTCGTCGCGAAGCGCAGCAATCCGGCGATCTTCTCCTTGTTCGCGAAGTCCTCGCCGACGCCCTCCTTGACGACACTGCCGAACGCCTTCCAGAACGTCGTGTACTTCTCCTTGTCGTTGGCGGCGAGATTCGCGAGGAGATCGAGCACCTTTTTCGTGCAGCCCGCGCGGATCGCCTCGATGTCGCGCGATTCCTGGAGGATCTCGCGCGAGATGTTGAGGGGCAGGTCGTTCGAGTCGACGATGCCGCGGACGAAGCGCAGGTACGCCGGCAGCAACTGCTCGGCGTCGTCCATGATGAACACGCGCCGCACGTAGAGCCGGATGCCGTGCCGCGCCGTCCGGTCCCACAGGTCGAACGACGGGTGCGCCGGGATGTAGAGCAGCTCCGTGTATTCCTGCCGCCCCTCGACGCGCGCGTGGCTCCACGCCAGCGGATCGTCGAAGTCGTGGCCGACGTGCTTGTAGAACTCCTTGTACTGATCGTCGGTGATCTCGCTCTTCGGTCGCGCCCACAGCGCCGACGCCTGGTTGACCGTTTCGTCTTCGTCCGACTTCACCTGCTTGTCGTCCTGCCACGTCTCCTTCTTCATCAGGATCGGCTGGACGATGTGATCCGAATACTTGCGAATGATCGAGCGCAGCCGCGAGCCCGACAGCAGGTCGTTCTGCCCTTCGCGCAAGTGCAGCGTGATCGCCGTCCCCCGCCGCGGCCGGTCGATCGGCTCGATGTCGAACTCGCCGCCTCCGTCGGATGTCCAACGCACGCCCTGCTCCGGCGGGTCTCCCGCACGCCGTGTCTCGACAGTAACCTTGTCGGCGACGATGAACGACGAATAGAAGCCCACGCCGAACTGGCCGATCAGGTGTGCATCCTTCTGCTGATCGCCCGTCAGCTGCGAGAAGAACTCGCGCGTTCCGGACTTGGCGATCGTGCCGAGGTTCGCGATCACTTCGTCGCGATTCATCCCGATGCCGTTGTCGCTGACGGTGAGAGTCCGGGCATCGGCGTCGTAGTCGACGTGGATCGCGAGCTCGGCATCGCCTTCGAACAGTGCCGGATTGTCGAGCGCCTCGAAGCGCAGCTTGTCGCAGGCGTCGGATGCGTTCGAGATCAGCTCGCGCAGGAAGATCTCCCGGTTCGAATAGAGCGAGTGAATCATCAGGTTGAGGAGCTCTTTCACCTCGGCCTGGAAGCCTCGCGTCTCGCGGCTGGCGGATGTCGTTGCGGTGTCGGTCATGGCAGTTCGTCGCATCCCGCGACGTCGATTGAATGGGTCCGGCGATTCTAAGGCACGCGCGCGTGATGTAGCATCCGCCGGCTTGCAGTTTCCAGGGACAGGGGCGTCGATCCGCGCGGGCGACGCCGGCATTGAACAAATTACAAATGATCGACCCACTTGCGCGGACGCCTGCCGCGCCCATCCTGCTCTGGCTCGCGGGGAACGGCCTGCGACTGACGATCCTCGCCGTCCCGCCCGTCATCGCGATGATCCGGGACGACCTGCGGTTGAGCGCGACCGAAGTCGGCCTGCTGAGCAGCATCCCGCCGGCCATGTTCGCGATTGCCGCGCTCGGCGGATCGCTGCTCGTTGCGAGAATGGGCGTGACCGTTGCGCTCGTCGGCGGGCTGCTGCTCGTTGCCGCGGGCTCGGCGCTACGCGGCGTCGCGCCGAACTACCCGATGCTGCTCGCGATGACCGTGGTGATGTCATCGGGTGTCGCCATCATGCAGCCGATCATGCCGACGGCTGTACGCCAATGGCTGCCGCAGCGCATCGGGTTCGGGACGGCGCTCTACACGAACGGGCTGCTGGTCGGCGAGGTGCTGGCCGTGCTGCTGACAGCGCCGGTCGTGTTGCCGCTCGTCGGCGGCGACTGGCGATTGTCGCTCGTTGCGTGGTCGGTGCCGATCGCCGTCATCGCAGTAGCTGTGCGCCTGTTTGCGCCACGGTCATCGGCGCACGCGACGAACCGCGAGCGGCAACCGCAGAAGTGGCTGCCCGACTGGCACGCCGGGCGCGTATGGCGACTTGGCGCGCTCTTCTGCTGCGTCAATGCCATTTACTTCAGCGCAAACGCTTTTCTCCCCATCTTTCTCGCCAGCAAGGGCCGCGCAGATCTCATCAGCCATGCATTGCTGGCGCTGAACCTCGGACAACTGCCGGCGTCGCTGTTGCTCGTCGTCGTCGCCCACCGCCTCGACCGGCGGGCGTGGACTTATGTCGCGTCGGGCGTCGTGTCGCTGGCGAGCCTGGCCGGTATCGTCGCCTCGGACGGCGCCGCGGTGATTGCCTGGGCCGCGTTGCTCGGCTTCTCGGATGCGGCCGCTCTCATCCTGGGACTGTCGCTGCCGCCGTTGCTGTGCAAGCCGGACGACGTTGCACGAACGTCCGCCGGCATGTTCACGCTGAGCTATGGCGGCGCCGTGCTGATCGCGATTGCCAGCGGGGCGCTGTGGGACATGAGCGGCGTGCCCGCGCTGGCGTTCGCGCCGCTCGCCGTGTGCGCGTTGTCGCTGGCCGCCGTGGCGATCCACATGCTGCGGCGCAAGGAACTGGTCTGACGCCGTGCCACTTGCGGCGGTACAGCGACCGCTAGGTCTTCAGCCGATACCCCGTCTTGAATATCCACGCGACGATCGCAAGGCAGATCGTCATGAATACGAGCGTCATCGCAAGGCTCAGCGACACGCTGACGTCCGACAGGCCGTAGAAGCTCCACCGAAACCCGCTGATCAGGTAGACGACGGGGTTGAACAGCGTCACCTTCTGCCAGAACGGCGGCAGCATGTCGATGGAGTAGAAACTGCCGCCGAGGAACGTCAGCGGCGTGATGATCAGCAGCGGCACGAGCTGCAGCTTCTCGAAGCCGTCGGCCCAGATGCCGATGATGAAGCCAAGCAGGCTGAACGTCACGGCCGTCAGCAGCAGGAACACCATCATCCACACCGGATGCGCGATGTGCAGCGGCACGAACAGCCCGGCCGTCGCGAGGATGATCAGGCCGAGGACGACCGACTTGGTTGCCGCCGCACCGACATAGCTCAGGACGATCTCGAAATAGGACACCGGTGCGGACAGGAGCTCGTAGATCGTGCCGGTGAACTTCGGGAAGTAGATGCCGAACGACGCGTTCGCGATGCTCTGCGTCAGCAGCGACAGCATGATCAGGCCCGGCACGATGAACGAGCCGTAGCTGATGCCGCCGATCTCCTGGATCCGCGAGCCGATCGCCGCGCCGAACACGACGAAATAAAGCGACGTCGAGATCACCGGCGAGATGATGCTCTGCATCAGCGTGCGGCGGGTGCGCGCCATCTCGAATTGGTAGATCGAGCGAACCGCGTGCAGATTCATCGATCTTCCTTCACCAGGCTGACGAAGATGTCCTCGAGCGAGCTCTGTGTCGTCTGGAGATCCTTGAAGCGAACACCGGCGTCGTCGAGCTCCTTCAGCAGCCCCGCGATCCGCGTGCGGTCACCGTCGGCATCGTAGGTATACGTGAGCTCGCTGCCGTCGGCCGAGCGCTCGAGCGTGTAGCGCGACAGCGCAGCGGGAATCTCGGGCAGCGGCTCCTGCAGCTGCAGCGTCAGCTGCTTGCGGCCGAGCTTGCGCATCAGGTCGATCTTGTTCTCGACGAGGATCAGCTCGCCCTTGCTGATGACGCCGATGCGATCGGCCATCTCTTCGGCCTCGTCGATGTAATGCGTGGTCAGGATGATCGTCACGCCGCCGTCGCGCAGCGTCCGCACCAGCTGCCACATGTCACGCCGCAGCTCGACGTCGACGCCGGCCGTTGGCTCGTCGAGGAACAGCACGCGTGGCTCGTGCGACAGCGCCTTCGCGATCAGCAGCCGGCGCTTCATGCCACCCGACAGCGTCATGATCCGACTGTCCTTGCGATTCCAGAGCGACAAGTCCTTCAGCACCTTCTCGATGTGAGACGGATTGGGGGCTTTGCCGAAGAGGCCGCGGCTGAACGAGACGGCGCCCCAGGGCGTTTCGAACGCGTCGGTCGTGAGCTCCTGCGGCACGAGGCCGATCATCGACCTTGCGGCGCGATAGTCCGTGACGATGTCGTGGCCGTCGACGAGTACCGTGCCCTGCGTCGGGTTGACGATGCCGCAGATGATGCTGATCAGCGTCGTCTTGCCCGCGCCGTTGGGCCCGAGCAGCGCAAAGATTTCGCCGCGACGAATCTCGAGGCTGACGTTCCTGACGGCGGAGAGACCGGATGCGTACGTCTTCGACAGGTTCGAAACGGAGATGATCGGCGACATGGTCCTGGCGGTCTGACGGAGGTCGAAGCGTACCGGATCGCCCCGACGGGTCGATGCGTCGCCGCAATCAGCGACTTGGCGCGGGAACGCCGTTGCGGTTCAATTGTCAGGAAAGGGAAGCGCCCCAAAGGAGACTGCGGATGAAACACGGCTCGCCAGTGGATCCCGGATGGACCAGCATCGTCGCAGGCGCCGCGCTCGGCGCGATCGCCATGTACGCATTCGACCCGGACAAGGGACGGCGGCGGCGTGCGCTGGCACGCGACAAGGCAGTAAGCGTGCTGCTCGACACGCGTCACGCGGCCGGCGCAACGCGGCGTGACGTCGCACACCGGCTCGAGGGCCTGCGTGCGCGCGCGCTGCGGCTGTGGACGCGACAGCCCACTACCGACGACCTGCAATTGATCGAGCGCGTTCGCGCGCGGATGGGCCGCATGGTGTCGCATCCGCACGCCATTCAGGTCGGCGCGTTCGGCGCTCGAGTGACGCTGAGCGGACCGATCCTCGCGCACGAAGCAGCGCCGCTGCTGGCCGCGGTGCGCACGGTGTGGGGGGTGAGGAGCGTCGAGGATCTGCTTGTTGTCCACGATCACCCGGAATCGGTTCCGAGCCTGCAGGGCGGCATCGATCCGTTCGCGTTGCAGCACGATCATTGGCCGCCGGCGCTGCGCGCGGCGGCGCTGTCCTGTGGCGTGCTCATGGCGCTTTACGCGTTGCGCCAGCGCACCGTCGCCGGATGCGCGATTGCATGCATCGGAGCCGCTCTTGCGGTGCGCGGCGTAACGAACCGGTCGCTCGCGCAGCTTGCGAAGACGGCTTCGCGAAGCAATGCGCGCGTGCCGGCAGCCGCCAGCGACGAAGCGACGACCGTTGCCGCAGAAGAGACCTCCAGCAACGGCGCGCCGTCGGGCGAAGCCGCTATTCCCCGCAGCGCCCTGCACTGAACGCGCTGCGTTGCGCAAACGCAGAAGGGGCGACCGCGGCCGCCCCTTCCACTACGTGCTACCAGTCAGCGACTGACGAGCGCCGGTCAATACTTCGTGCCGGCCTGGCTCACCTGGATCGCGTTGTCGACCGAGGCAACGCCTTCGGTGCTCTTCGCAATTTCGGCGGCCTTCGCCGCTTCGTCCTGGGACTTCGCCGTACCGGTCAGCTTGACGACGCCGTTATCGGTGTCGACGTGAATCTTCGTGGCGCTGACCGTGCTGTCCGCGGCGAACTTGGCCTTGACCTTCGTCGTGATCGCCGCATCGCTCAACGCGGCGCCGGTCTTCTGCCCCATCGCGTGGTTCGTCATGCCGGACTGACTCTGCGTTGCCGTCGTTCCGGCCTGGGCATTCGTCGCATCCGACTTGTTACCCATGGTGCCGTTTGCGTAGCTCGCCACGGGGGCGACCGTCAAGCCCGTCACGATCAGTGCTGTCGCGAGTTTTTTCATCATCGTTGAACCTCCATCAAACATGCGGCAACCGACGTATTCCGGTTGACGAGTGGGTATGACCGGGTCGCACAAACGCGGTTGCGTAGGACAAACGCCCAAAGCGGCGTCCGACACGATGGACGTCTGCCTGCGGCTACAGAAACGCGTCGATGGTTTACCCAAAGGTCGTCTGCAACGAACGACGATGGCAGGTAGCGCCGCCTATAATGAATGACCCTGCCATCCGGGACGAGCCATGCCCGCCGACGCCGAAATCGCACTGATCGAACGACTCGCGCAACTGGAGACTGCCGGATTCAGCGACGTGCTGGACGAGATGGGCTACTCGAACCAGGTGCTGGCAAGCGACCTGCGGCCGCTGGACAACGAACGACGGCTCGCCGGCATCGCGTTCTGCGTGCGCGGCGAGAACCGCATCGTGACGCAATCGCAATCGGACCAGCAGCAGCGGTTCAGTCCTTACGAGATCGAACGCGCGATGAAACCCGGCCTCGTCGCCGTCATCGACGCCGGTGCGCAGAACGCCGGGGCGATGATCGGAGGCTTCGTCGCGACGTCGCTCAAGGCGAAGGGTTGCCGGGGTCTCGTCACCAACGGTGGCGTGCGCGATTCGCGCGAGATCGTCACCGTGGGCCTGCCGACGTTTTGCCGATTCGTGACGCCGGTCAACGCATCACGACGCTGGAGCATCACGGAGGTTGGCCAGCCCGTTCAACTCCCCGGCATGGGGGGCGGCCTGGTCGCCATCCAACCGGGTGATTTCCTGCTCGGCGATGCCGACGGCTGCGTCGTCATTCCCGCGCAGATCGCCGTCGCTGCAATCGAAGCGGCGGAAACGCTCGACGCGATCGAGAAGACCATTACGCAGGGCATCCGCGACGGCGGCACGCGGGAGCAACTGTTCAAGCTGCACCCGCGCTTTGCGCACATCCGCCGCGTGAAGCCCTGATGCGTCGAGCGCCGCCCGGCGGTCCTCCGGCGAACGGACAGCTTCGTCGCCAGCGGGCCCAAGCCGTCTTCCGGTGAACGGACAGCTTCGTCGCTAGCGGCCCTGGGCCGTCTTCTGGCGCACGGGCAACTTCGTTACCTGCGCCGTATCGACGTCGATCTGGAAGCGCTCGGCAACCTTGCCAGGCGACTTGGGCAACAGGCCGAGCTTCTCGGCTGCGCGGCGCGCCTTGAATTCCTCGAGCGTGCGCGACGCCGCGCCCGACGGCTTGAACGTTGATTGCGTATGCGTGGCCAGCGACGTGCCCATCTTCTTGAGCGCAGCCGCCAGTTTCTTCTTGTGCTGCTTCGTTGACATGATCGTTCCGCGTTGGTGGTCCCACTCCGGGCGATTTGCTTCCGCAACCTCGCGAAACTCCACCCGATCGACACTATGCCGATGTCATAGTATGCCCTCGCCGGGGGCGCCAGTGCCATGTCGCTCGTCGGATTTTTACGCCGCTCATCCGGGTGTCGCTTTTCTGCACCCGGACTACCGTGGATCTGCCGGCTCGATTGAGCGGCGTTGCGCGACGCGGGCAGGTTCGTTCGTGCGGAAGGCGATCCGGTACCTAAGCCCGCAGCCAGTCGCGCACCCGCGGATGCGCGAGTACGTCCGGATTCACGACGAAGCGCGGCCGCCGGCCGGCGAGCGCGTCGACGATGCTCGCAAGACCCGTCGTCGCCATATGGTGGAAGCACTCGTCGGTCCAGCACAGGGAGTGCGGCGTAACGATTACGTTGTCCATCGCAAGCAGCGGGTTGTCGTTGTCGACGGGCTCCTGCTCGAACACGTCCAGCGCACCGCCGGCGATGGCCTTGCGGCGAAGCGCATCGATCAGCGCGGCTTCGTCGACGATGGGGCCGCGCGCGACGTTGATGAAGTACGCAGTCGGCTTCATCCGCGCGAACTGCGCCGCCCCGATCAGGTGCCGCGTCGATGCGTCGAGCGAGCAGCACACGACGACGTAATCGGACTGCGCGACGAGCGTGTCGAGATCGACCTTGCGAGCGCCGAGATACTCGAGCTCGATCGCGTCGACGTTGGGATCGGCGGCGAGCAGCGCAACGTCGAACACGCGCGCCATCCGCAGCAGCTCCTTGCCGATCCGACCGGCGCCGACGACGCCGAGCGTGCGGCCGGTCAATCCGCTGCCCATGTTGTCCATCCGGTCGTTCCACCGGCCGGTGCGCGTAAGCCGATCTTTCAGCATCAGCTTGCCGGCGAGTGCGAGCATGAACGTCAGCGCGATGGTCGCCACGGGCCGCGGCATCGACGACGGGGTGTTGGTGACGAGCACGCCGGCTTTCGTCATCGCCGGCACGTCGACCGAATCGAACCCCACCCCGTGCCGCGCGACGACACGCAGGCGCCGATCGTCGCGGGCGACTGCGCTGCCAGGCACCTTCGCCGTGTTGACGTATAGCGCGTCGTAGCGCGCCGCATGGTCGGGCGTGATCTCGCTTACCCGCTCCGGCATATATTCCCACTCGAGGTGATCGGCGCCGTCGAGGAGGTCGAGTGCCGCAGCACCAAACGCAGGCTGGCCGGATGAATCGAGGATGTCGCGGGTCAATCCCACGCGAAACTTCGCCATCTGCGCTCCTTTCATCGACGGATTTCGCGCAGCATCGACAGGCCCGCGCGCAGGGCTTCCTGAAGCATCAGTTGATCGATGCCGTAAGCGAACATCCGGAAGCCACGCGCAACCGCGTCGCGTGCCGAGCGCTCGTCGGTGGCGAGGAACGCGGCGACCTTGCCCGCTTGTTCGCACGCGGCGACGATCCGCGCGACGGCCGCCACATAGTCCGGATGGTCGAAGGCGCCCGGTATGCCCATCGAATTGGTCAGGTCGAAATGGCCGAGCCACAGCACGTCGATGCCGGGCACTGCGGCAATCGCTTCGACGTTGCGTAGGCCCTCGACGGTCTCGATCTGCGCGATCAGCAGCGTGCGCGCATGGAGCGCAGCGATTTTTTCGGGGACGTTGCCGCCCTGGTAATCGTCGTGGGCGAAGCCGAACGCCGCACCGCGTCGCCCCTGCGGTGGATATCGCGCGCACGACACGATGTGCGCCGCCTCGTCGGCCGTGCCGACCATCGGCACCATCACGCCCAGCGCGCCGACGTCGAGCGCACGTGCGATGAAGTGATATTCGCTGCGCGGCACGCGCGCCATCGGCACGATGCGCAGACCCCGGCACAGCGCGCACTGGGTCTTCAGCGTCTCGAAGCCGAGACCCGTGTGTTCCATGTCGAACAGCGCGAACTCGGCGCCCGCATTCACGCAAAGCTGGGGCAGGCCCGGCGTGAAGAACTCGAACACCATCGCACCGAATGCCTGCCCGCCCGCGGCGAGCGTCGCCTTCACCGGGTTGTCTCGCATCGTCATCGTCAATGCGTCCAGGGAGCGACCGCGGCGGCGTCGATCCCGTAACGTTCGACGGCGGCGGCGACGGTTGCAGCGGGGAGGGATCCCTGCCGTGACAGTGCGTGCAACGTCGCAACGACGACGTGTCGGCGATCGTTCTCGAAGAAGCCGCGCAGCGCAGCGCGCGTATCGCTGCGGCCGAAGCCATCCGTGCCGAGCGCGACGAAGCGGCCGCCGACGTACGAGGCGATCAGTTGCGGATACGCACGCACGTAGTCGGTAGCGGCGATGATCGGCGCCGTTCCCGCGAGGCAGCCCTCCACGTGACTCTTTCGCGGCGACGAAGCCGGTTGCAGCCGGTTGGCGCGCTCGACTTCGCGCGCTTCGCGGGCAAGCTCGCTGAAGCTCGTCACGCTCCAGACCTCGCTCGTCACCTGCCAGTCGTCGCGAAGCATTGCGGCTGCCGCGACGACCTCGCGCAGGATCGCGCCGGAGCCCAGCAGCCTCGCGGCCGCGGCTTCGCCCGGTACCGCCGTCGACTGCAGCCGGTACATGCCGCTGACAATGTCGTCCGCAGCGCCTGCGGGCAACGACGGCTGCGGGTAGTTCTCGTTCATCACGGTGATGTAGTAGAACACGTCGTCCTGTCGCTCCATCATCTGCCGCGCGCCGTGGTCGACGATCACCGCGAGCTCGTACGCAAACGCCGGATCGTAGGCCCTGCAGTTGGGAATCGTCGACGCGACGAGATGGCTGCTGCCGTCCTGGTGCTGCAGGCCTTCGCCGCCGAGCGTCGTTCGGCCCGCCGTCGCACCGAGCAGGAAGCCCCGCGACCGCTGGTCCGCCGCCGCCCAGATCAGGTCGCCGACGCGCTGGAAGCCGAACATCGAGTAATAGATGTAGAACGGCAGCATTGCAACGCCGTGCACGCTGTACGCCGTGGCCGCCGCAACCCATGACGACAGTGCACCCGCTTCGGTGATCCCCTCCTCGAGCAACTGACCGTCCTTCGCCTCGCGATAGCGGAGCATCGATGCGGCATCCTCGGGCTCGTAGAGCTGCCCCACGGGCGAATAGATGCCGATCTGCCGAAACAGGTTGGCCATGCCGAACGTGCGCGCCTCGTCGGCGACGATCGGCACGACGCGCGGCCCGAGCGCCGGATCCTTGAGCAGGTTGCCGATCAGGCGTACCACGGCAGTCGTCGTCGACATCTCGTGCTCCGCCGCCTCGAGTGCGAAGCGCGCGTAGCCGTCGAGCGGCGGAATGCCCACCGGCGCCGCGGCGTCCTGCCGCACCGGCAAGTGTCCGCCGAGCGCTGCGCGCCGTTCGCGCAGGTAAGCCAATTCGCGGCTGTTTTCGGGAAGCGCATAAAAACGCATCTCGGCGAGTGCGTCGTCGGTCAGTGCGAGGCCGAAGCGATCGCGAAACACCTTGAGCGCATCGAGGTCGAGCTTTTTCTGCTGGTGCGACGTCATCCGCGACTCGCCCACGCCGCCCATGCCGTAGCCTTTCTTGGTCTTGGCGAGGACCACGGTCGGACCGTCGCGGTGCGCGCGCGCCGCACGCAGCGCCGCGTACAGCTTGCGGAAATCGTGGCCGCCCCGCTTCAGCGCGTCGATCTCGCCAAGTGTCATGTGCGCGACGAGCGCGCGCAGTTCAGGATCGAGACCGAAGAAATGGCTCTGGTTGTACGCGCCGTCGTTCGCGCCGAGCGTCTGGTACTGGCCGTCGACCGTCGCCGCGAGCTGGCGCAGCAGTACATGGTGCGTGTCGCGCGCGAACAGCGGATCCCAGTCGGAACCCCATAGCACCTTGATCACGTTCCAGCCCGCGCCGATGAACAGCGATTCCAGCTCCTGGATGATCTGCCCGTTGCCGCGCACCGGACCGTCAAGGCGCTGCAGGTTGCAGTTGATGATGAACGTCAGGTTGTCGAGCTTCTCGCGCGACGCGAGCGTCAGCGCGGCAATGGACTCCGGCTCGTCCATCTCGCCGTCGCCGAACACGCCCCACACGTGACGATCGCCCATCGACGCGATCCCGCGATGCTCGACGTAGCGCATGAAGCGCGCCTGGTAGATCGCACTGATCGGCCCGATGCCCATCGACCCGGTCGGGAACTGCCAGAAGTCCGGCATCAGCCATGGATGCGGATACGACGACAGTCCGCGACCGCCGACCTCCTGCCGATAGTTCGCGAGCTGCTCCTCGCGAAGCCGCCCTTCGAGGAACGCACGCGCATATACGCCCGGCGCGGAATGTGGCTGGAAGAACACCAGATCCGCGCCTTGCGTGGCGTTGCCGGCGCGGAAGAAATGGTTGAACCCGACCTCGAAGATTTCCGCGGCGGATGCGTAGCTCGCGATGTGTCCGCCGAGGTCGCCATACGCCTGGTTCGCGCGCACGACCATCGCGAGCGCGTTCCAGCGCATGATCGACGTGATGCGCTCCTCGACGTCGAGGTCGCCCGGATAGGCGCCCTGCTCCTCGAGCGGAATCGTGTTTCGGTAGGCCGAGTACGGCTGAACGTGCGCGATGATCCCGAGGTGCTGTGCCTGCTCCTCGAGCTTCTTCAGCAGGTAGAGACCGCGCTGCTTGCCGCCGGCGCGCACCGATGCGTCGAGCGCGTCGAGCCACTCCTGCGTTTCGCCAGGATCGGAATCGCCATCGAAATTGCGCATTGCGAGAGACCCCGCGTTCAGCGTGCGATCACGCGCACGTATGGCGTCATTGGTCGACCGACCGCGGCGCCAGCTCCGACTCCATCTGGCGGCGAAACCTGACGGCCGCATCGTTCGCGTCGAATGCGACGTCGTTCCACTTGACGGCCTGTCCGCTTGCGACGGGACGAACCAGCTTCACGCGATGCGCAAGCCCGAGGGGCAACCCACCGAGCGCCACCGAGGCCGCGGCAGGCATCAGCTTGCCGTAGACGGTGAAACCACCCTCGCCGTCGAGCGTCTCGCCTTCGCGCAGGTCCCGTTTTGCGGTTGCGACGACGTCGCCGTTCCACGCACGCGGCACGCCGGTAGGCTCGTGCCGCAGCCCGACCGACGCCACGCTGATGCCGAGCTCGAGCCCGATCAGATGATAGGGCTTGTACATCGCCGTGTATTCGCCGGTGTCGTCCGTGAGCAGGCCGTATTCGCGGAAGCAGCGCTCGACGTAGTCGCTGCCGGCCCTGAAGGTGACGTATACACCCCAGCGCAGATCGCGAAAGACCGGGCGTCCGTTGCGCTCGAGGCTCGACACGACCTCGACCTGGCCGCTGTGGTGAAGCTCGCCGCCTGATTCGCGCGGACGCAATACGCGCGGCAGGTCGTCGACGCCGCACGGCGGGAACGCAAGCCCGTCGGGTGCAGGCCGCAAGCCGGTTGCGTTCGCCACGGCGGCCATCTCGATCGCCGACTTCGTGCCGTCGAGGAACGAGTTGAACATCTGCGGATTGAGGCCGCCGGCGCGCGCGTCCTCCGCGCTGAGTCCGTAATGTCGCCACACCGTGTCGGGCGTCGACGCGTGATAGGCCGGCAGGTACTTCGTGCCTTTGCCCGCAGCGACGACGTCGAAACCCGCCGCACGAGCCCAATCGACCATCTCGCAGATCAGCGCCGGCTGGTCGCCATACGCGAGCGAGTAGACGATGCCGGCGTCGGCCGCGCGCTTCGCGAGCAGCGGACCGGCGAGCGCGTCGGCTTCGACGTTGACCATCACCACGTGCTTGCCGTTGCTGCAGCACGCGAGCACGTGACCGATGCCTGCGGGCGGGATTGCCGGTCGCGTCGATGACGATCTCGGTCTCCGCAGCGGCGATCGCCGCGTGCGCGTCGTCGGTGACGAACGTCGTGCCGTTCGATGCGGCGTCCGCAAAGGATCGCGCGCCGTGCTGTTCCGGCGGCCAGCCCGTGGTGGCCAGCGCCGCGCGTGCGCGGTCGGGCGAAAGGTCCGCCACCGCGGTGAGGTGCAGCCCGCGCGTGGTGCGCGCCTGCGACAGGAACATCGAACCGAACTTGCCGGCGCCGATCAGCGCAACGCGCAGCGGCTTGCGCTGCTCCGCGCGTTGGAGCAGGAGGTGGTGGAGATTCACCCGTGCGGGCGTGTGCGGTTGTCGGCCGGCGGGAGCGTCACGCGTCGAATGCCGGCGATGCGCACACTGTTCACGCGGGCTTCACGAAGCGCAGCACGAACTTGTCGGTGGGCACCTTCGGTTCGCCCGACGAGTCGTCGCGCGCATCGGCCGGGTTGCGCAGGAACATGCCTTCCCCGTCGAGGACGAACCCGGCCTGCCGCAACTCGGCGCGAACGACGGCTTCGTCGATACGGTGCAGCGTCTTGCCGTCAGCGATGCCCGTGCCACTGCGCGCCGAATGATCGACGACGACGAGCCGGCCGCCGGGCTTCAGTGCCGCGAACAGCCGCTGGTTCATCTTCGCGCGGTCGACGGGAAGGTAGCTGATGTCGTGGTAGTTGAGGACGATCGTGATCAGGTCGAGCTTCGGCATGTTCGGCGCGACCGGATCGTCGAACGGACGCTCGACGACTTCGATGTTCGCCTGCGGATGATCGGCGAGGCGCTTGGTGAGCGTTGCACCAGGGCGCGGTGTCTGCGCCCAGAGCTTGCCGGTCGGTCCGACGGCGAGCGCCAGCAACTGCGACGTATAGCCGCCACCGGCCGACACGTCGAGAACCTGCATGCCGGGCGCGACCTGCGTGAACGGCAGGAACTCCGCCGGCTTGCGCGCGGCGTCCGTCTTCCGGTCCTGATCAGTCCGGATCGGATTGTCGATGACGCTGTCGTAGCGCATCGCGGCTGCCGGTTGCGCGACCGGCGCGTTGGTGCAGCCGGCTACGACGGCCATCGATGCGACGAGCACCGCGGTTCGGGCAAACGCGGCAAGATCACCGCTCATTGCATTCACGAAATGATTCATCGGCTGCTG
Source organism: uncultured Pseudomonadota bacterium (assembly GCA_963709335.1). Taxonomy (GTDB): domain Bacteria; phylum Pseudomonadota; class Gammaproteobacteria; order Burkholderiales; family Casimicrobiaceae; genus VBCG01. The sequence goes on along the minus strand of CAVPWB010000011.1, from coordinate 334,782 downwards.
ATCCTTTCGGTAACGGGCGGCGCGCGAAGATCGCCTTCGAGGAACGTGCGGCAGACGAGGCCTGTGATGGCTGCACCGCCAGTCGGCACCCGCCGGAACGTTCCGATAAACTCCGCCACCAAGCTGGACATGATCGGGAGGTCACCTTGTGTGTCGAGTCGCGCGTAGCCCCGCGGCGTCGCAATGACCCGTCGGCGGTTGCGCGGCTCGGGCCGATTGTAGGGGAGTCGTTGCGCGAGCGCCATCTTGCGCAACGTCGCTGTGGTGGCGGCGGCTGCGCCGGGAACTATCGATGAATGCGCTGAAGATGCAGCCGGCGTGGCTGCGCTACCGAAGCGGAAGGCGATTTCGCGTGTGTACGGTGAAGTGCCGTTCCGCAGGCAAGGCGCCGCATCCCGCGCGACGACCGTGCCGGGCCGCGCGCAGGATGCGAATTCGCTGCAGGACTCAGGCGGCTTTCCTGCCGGCGATCGCGTGAACGTCGGCGGTGGTCAGCGACTTGCCGCCGACAGCCCAGTCGCCGCTCTTCACTTCCTCGACGACGACCCACGTGACGGCGCGCATTGCTTCGCCTTCGATCGACACCATCGCGTCGGTGAGTTTCTCGGCAATCTGCTTCTTTTGAGCGGGCGAAAAAACGCCGTCGATGAGTTTGACGTTGATGAATGGCATGGTGAAATCCTCGGGTTGTATGGAACGGACGAATCGGCGGCGAAAGATGCCGCGCGATGACGAGCAGTCTAGTGACGACCTGCTGCGGCACGATTGCGTCCGCCGGCCGATTCGGTTTCCTTTGTTGCGAGCGGCAACGCCGCGTGAGTCTCAGGCCGCGGCCGGCTTTCCGCGTGCGCGGCGCGATTCGCGCGCCTGCAGGATTGCTGCCACGAGGCCGGCGGCCTCCGGCCTGGGTGCATCGTCGATGAACCCGTCCGCGCCCAGCGATTGCAGGTGGTTGGTCAGTGTCAGGTTGCCGCGAACCTCGGCTGCCAGCGTCAGCACGATCGCCGGTGGCTCGACGTGGCTGCGTTCATGCGCCAGGAGCAGCCGGTGCAACTGCATCACCGAGATGCCATCCTTCACCGGCAGGTCGAGCTCCAGCACGAGCACGTCGAAACGCGCCCGTTCGAGCGCGACGAGCGCCGCTTCGCCATCGGCCACTTCGACGATCGACGTATGCTCGGTTTCGACGAGCGTGCGGATGACGTGCCGGACGTGCGGGTGCTGATGCGCGATCATCAGCCGCCAGTGCGGGGCCACCGGGATGTAAATGACATTGTCCGTCATGGATACCTGTCCGGTCGGTGCCTTTCGTCTCACACCTGCAGGCGCGACGCTTTGCCCGATCGGCATGTCGAAGCCCGGCGAGCCATGCGGCGGAGTGTCGCGCCGCATGACGCCACCCACAATGCGAAAATTATCGTCACGATACCGCTTGACAGGCAATCGCGCACGCTCGCCGTCGCCCGGCGACCGCTTGCGCCGCTGGCACCCGGGATGGAATGCGGAACCCTGCGCGCCGGGTGGTGTCTGGCAATGACCGGCGTGTCGGCAGTCCGGGCGCGCGAGGTGCATGCGCGTCGCCGCACGGCCATCGCCGGTCTCAACTGCGAGCCTTTGTGCCCCTTCGGGAAACGAGCGTGATGGAAGCAACGCAGTCGGACGCGTTCGTCCTGTTCGGCGCCACGGGCGATCTCGCATTCAAGAAGATCTTTCCCGCATTGCAGGCGCTCGCTCGGTCGGGCGAGCTCGACATGCCCGTCATCGGCATCGCCCGCGGCGGTGGCTCGGTCGACACGCTTCGCGCACGGGCGCGCGACAGCCTCGAGCACAACGGCGGCCTCGACGAAGCAGCATTCGCGCGGCTGTCCGCGCGGATCGCGTACGTGGACGGCGACTACCGCGATCCGGGAACATACGATCGCCTGCGGAAAGCGCTGGGAACCGCGACCCACCCGCTCTACTACCTCGCGATCCCGCCGAGCATGTTCGGTCCGGTCGCCGAAGGCTTGTCGCGGTCGGGGTGTGCAGCCGGTGCCCGCGTCGTCGTCGAGAAGCCGTTCGGACGCGACCTCGCGTCGGCCGTTGCGCTCAACGAGACGCTGCACACGGTTTTTGCCGAGTCGACGATCTTCCGGATCGACCATTACCTCGGCAAGGAGGCCGTACAGAACCTCCTGTACTTCCGGTTTGCAAATGCGCTGCTCGAGCCCTTGTGGAACCGCAATTACGTCGACAGCGTGCAAATCACGATGGCCGAGAGCTTCGGCGTGCAGGGACGCGGCAGCTTCTACGAGGAAGTCGGCGCCGTGCGCGACGTCGTCCAAAACCACTTGCTGCAAGTCATTGCGCTGCTCGCGATGGACGCGCCTGCCGGCCAGGATGCGCAGACGATGCACGCCGAGAAGCTGCGGCTGTTTCGCGCGATGCGGCCGCTCGATCCGGCGCAGGTGGTCCGCGGCCAGTTCCGCGGCTACCGGGACGAGCCGGGTGTCGCCGCGGATTCGCAAGTCGAGACGTTCGTCGCGCTGCGCCTGCATATCGACACGTGGCGCTGGGCGGGCGTGCCGTTCTACATCCGCGCCGGCAAGTGCCTGCCGATCACGGCAACCGAGGTCGTCGTCGACCTGAAGAAACCGCCGCTGCCGATCTTCGACGACGCCCCGCCGTCGCAGTCGAATTATTTCCGCTTCCGGCTGAGCCCCGAAGTGCTGATTTCCGCCGGCGTCCGGGTGAAGGCGGCAGGCGACGAGATGCGCGGCGAGCCGGTGGAACTCGTTGCACGGCACCAGTTGCAAGGCGAGAAATCGCCGTACCAGCGGCTGCTCGGCGCCGCACTGCGCGGCGACGCGTCGCTGTTCACGCGTGACGAGGCCGTGGAGGCCGCATGGCGCGTCGTCGATCCGGTTCTCGGAGCCGGCACGCCGCTTTCGTTCTACGAGCCCGGTACCTGGGGGCCAGCCGAAGCGGCGAACTTGTTCGCCGGCGACGACGGCTGGCGCGATCCCGTGAGCGAGAAGAGCCCGCCGTGCTGAACGACGCAACGACCGTATGGCTGTTCGACGTGGACAACACGCTGCTCGACAACGACCGCTTCGCCGCCGACCTCGGTGCGCATCTCGAGGGCGGATTCGGCGTCGCGCAGCGCGACCGCTATTGGGCACTGTACGCAGCGATGCGCGAGGAAACCGGCATCGCCGACTACCTCGCCACGCTGCAACGCTTCCGCGCGGGCCTCGACGACGAGCCCGCGCTGCTGCATGTCGGCGCGTTCATCCTCGACTACCCGTTCGCCGACCGGCTCTATCCGCACGCGCTCGAAGTCGTGGCCCGGTGTCGTGACCGCGGGCGCGCCGTCGTGTTTTCCGACGGCGACATCGTCTTCCAGCCGCGGAAGATCGTTCGCGCCGGGCTGTGGGATGCGTTCGACGGATGCGTGCTCGTCTGCGTGCACAAGGAGCGCGCGCTCGACACGATGCAGCGCCGCTATCCGGCGCGACACTACGTGATCGTCGACGACAAGCCCAGGCTACTCGCGGCGATCAAGCGCGCGCTGGGCGAGCGCGTGACGACGGTCTTCGTCCGCCAGGGTCATTACGCTGCCGAGGCCGCGGGATCGCTCATCGAGCCGTCGCCGGACATCGCGGTTGACCGCATCGGCGACCTCGCCGATGTCATCCCGGCGAACGAGGCTGCTTTCAACTCCGGCGGTCCGGAAGCCCGGCGTCCGTCCGCTGCCAAGGGTGCGACATGAACCAGACGACGCTGCTGCGCGATATCGGCCAGAGCCTGTGGCTCGACAACATAACCCGCGAGCTCCTCGACAACGGCACGCTGCGCCGATACATCGACGAATATTCGATCACCGGCCTCACGTCCAACCCGACGATCTTCGACGAGGCGATCGGCGGCACGAATGCCTACGACGCGGGCATTCGCAGCAAGGCGCGCTCGGCCGCGTCCGACGAAGCGTTGTTCTTCGAACTGGCGCTCGAAGACTTGCGCCGCGCGGCCGACCTGTTTCGCCCGGCGTTCGCCGCGACGGATGGTGTCGACGGGTGGGTGTCGATCGAACTATCGCCGCAACTCGCGTCCGACACCGAAGGCAGCATCGCGGCCGCGAAGCGACTGCATGCACAGGCCGACCGGCCCAACATTTTCGTCAAGATTCCGGGAACGCCCGCCGGCATTCCAGCGATCGAAGCGGCGATCTTCGAAGGCGTGCCTGTCAACGTCACGCTGCTGTTCTCGCCTGACCAGTACGTCGCAGCCGCCGACGCCTATTTGCGCGGCATCGAGCGCCGCATTGCCGCCGGCCGCGATCCGCGCGTCGCATCCGTCGCGTCGCTGTTCGTGAGTCGCTGGGACCGGAAGGTTGCCGACAGGGTGCCGGCCGCGTTGCGCAACCGTCTCGGCATCGCCGTGGGTGGTGCAACGTACCGCGCCTACCGTCAATTGCTGCACTCGTCGCGCTGGCAGGTGCTCGCGGATCGTGGCGCCCGGCCGCAACGGCTGCTCTGGGCGAGCACGGGCACCAAGGATCCGAACGCGTCCGACACGCTCTATGTCGAGGCGCTTGCCGCACCCGACACGATCGACACGATGCCCGAAAAGACGCTGCATGCTTTCGCCGATCACGGCAACGTCCGCGGCACGCTGGCCGGCGACGGCGTCGAGGCCGCGGCGACGCTCGCGCAATTCGCGCAGGCGGGCGTCACTGTCGACGCCATTGCACGCGAGCTGCAGGACGAGGGTGCGCATGCCTTCGTGAAGTCGTGGACCGAATTGCTGCGACGAATCGCCGACAAGCGCAAAGCGCTCGCCGTCGGGGCGTCGGCCGCGCGATGAGCGCCAACCGCGTAGCCGACGATGCGTCGGACCCCGTGACGGCGCTGCCGGAGTGGCAGGCACTGCAAGCGCACGCGCAGGCGCAGGCACCGATCCATCTGCGCGGGCTTTTCGCCGCCGATCCCGAGCGCGGCACGCGACTCGCCGTGGAAGCTGCGGGACTCTACGTCGATTATTCGAAGCAGCGCGTCACCAACGAAACGCTTGACCTCCTGCTCGCACTCGCGGCCCGCCGGCGTGTGCTCGATCGCGCCGCCGCGATGTTCCGCGGAGACGTGGTGAACTTCACGGAGAACCGCGCGGCGCTGCACGTCGCGTTGCGCGCGCCTGCCGATGCGGTGATCCGCGTCGCAGGGCGCAATGTCGTTCCCGACGTCCACGACGTGCTGCAACGAATGGCCACGTTCAGTGCCGATGTCCGCAGCGGCCGGTGGAAAGGCTTCACCGGCAAGCCCATCCGCAACATCGTCAACGTCGGCATCGGCGGCTCCGATCTCGGCCCGGTGATGGCCTATGAAGCGCTGCGCCACTACAGCCAGCGCGATCTCGCGTTCCGGTTCGTGTCGAACGTCGACGGCACCGATTTCACGGAGGCCGTTCGCGGGCTCGCACCCGACGAAACGCTGTTCGTCATCTGCTCGAAGACGTTCACCACGCTCGAAACGCTCGTCAATGCGCAGGCGGCGCGCGCATGGACGGTCGCGACCCTGCACGACGAGCGCGCCGTCGCGCGCCATTTCGTCGCAATATCGACGAACGCGACCGAAGTCGCAAAGTTCGGCATCGACGTCGACAACATGTTCGGCTTCTGGGACTGGGTCGGCGGTCGCTACTCCATGGACTCGGCCGTCGGCTTGACGACGATGCTCGCGATCGGTGCCGACTCGTTCCGCGCGATGCTCGACGGGTTTCACGCAATGGACGAGCATTTCGCCTCCGCACCGCCATCGCGCAACCTCCCACTGCTGCTAGGTCTCATTGCCGTCTGGAACAACGATTTCCTCGGCGCGGCGACCGTCGCGGTGCTGCCGTACGAGCAATATCTGAAGCGGTTCCCCGCGTACCTGCAACAGCTGACCATGGAGAGCAACGGCAAACGCGTCACGCGCACCGGCGGCGCCGTTGGCTGCCAGACGAGCCCGATCTACTGGGGCGAGCCGGGCACGAACGGCCAGCACTCGTTCTATCAGTTGCTGCACCAGGGGACGCGGCTCGTCCCGTGCGATTTCATCGGCTTCTGCCAGGCGCTCAATCCGCTCGGCGAGCAGCACGACCTCTTGATCGCCAACCTGATCGCGCAGTCGGAAGCGCTCGCGTTCGGCAAGACGTCCGCCGAAGTGCGCGCCGAGGGCGTTGCCGACGGGCTCGTCGCACATCGGACCTTCGAAGGCAACACGCCGAGCACGACGATCCTCGCGGAACGGCTGACGCCCTACGCGCTCGGTGCGCTCGTCGCGCTGTACGAGCACAGCGTGTTCGTCCAGGGCACGATCTGGGACATCGACTCGTTCGACCAGTGGGGCGTCGAACTGGGCAAGGCGCTCGCACAGCGCGTCGCCGCGGAAATCGTCGCAGGCGACGACAGCGGACTTGCGCACGACGGCTCGACCAACGCGCTGATCCGCCGCTACCGCGCGCTGCGCGGTTCGCGCGACTGACGAAGGGACGGCGATGGCCATCGATCCTCGCGCTGGACAACCCGCGGAAGCCCGCGACCTCATCGACGTCGCCGCACTGCTCGATGCGTACGCGTCGTTGCGTCCGGACCCGTCCGTTGCCGCCCAACGTGTGACGTTCGGCACGTCCGGCCATCGGGGCTCGTCGTTCAGCCGCAGCTTCAACGAGTGGCACGTGCTGTCGATCACGCAGGCGATCTGCGAGCACCGCCTTCGCGCCGGCGTCACCGGACCCCTGTTCCTGGGCATCGACACCCATGCGCTGTCGGTGCCGGCGTTTCGCAGTGCACTGGAAGTGCTGGCGGCGAACGACGTCGATGTTCTGGTCGCCGCGGATGACGCGTACACGCCCACACCCGCCGTCTCCCACGCGATCCTCGTCTACAACCGTTTGCGCCCTGCCGCGCTCGCCGACGGCATCGTCGTCACGCCATCGCACAACCCTCCCGGCGACGGTGGATTCAAATACAACCCGGCCAATGGCGGTCCTGCGGACAAGGACGTCACCGACTGGATCGAGACTCGCGCCAATGCGCTGATGCGCGACGAACTTCGCGATGTCCGGCGAATCCCGTTCGAACGTGCGCGGCGAGCCTCGACGACGCACGCGCACGACTTCGCGTCGAGCTACATCGACGACCTGGCGAGCATCATCGACGTCGACGTCATCCGCGGCGCGCGCCTGCGGATGGGCGTCGACCCGCTCGGCGGTGCAGGCGTTCACTACTGGGGACGGATCGCGGAGCGCTACGGCCTCGACCTGACGGTGGTCAACGAGGCCGTCGACCCGACGTTCCGCTTCATGACGCTCGATTGGGACGGTCGCATCCGGATGGATCCGTCCTCACCGTACGCGATGCAGCGGATGCTCGCCATCAAGGACCGGTTCGACATCGCGTTCGCTTGCGACACCGATCACGACCGGCACGGCATCGTCACGCCGTCCGCAGGATTGCTGCCGCCCAATCACTATCTCGCCGTGTCGATCGACTACCTGTTCCGCCAGCGCCCGCAGTGGCGCAGCGACGCGTCGGTCGGCAAGACGATTGTCAGCAGTGCGATGATCGACCGCGTCGCCAAGGCGCTGGCGCGCAGGCTGTACGAGACGCCGGTCGGGTTCAAGTGGTTCGTCGATGGACTGCTCGACGGCAGCATCGGGTTCGCCGGTGAGGAGAGCGCCGGCGCCACGTTCCTGCGCAAGGACGGCACGGTGTGGACCACCGACAAGGACGGCATCGTCCCGTGCCTGCTCGCTGCCGAAATGCTGGCTCGCACCGGTCGCGATCCCGGCATGCTGTACGGCGATCTGACGACGACGCTTGGCGCACCCCTCAACGATCGCGTCGACGCGGCGGCAACGCCTGCGCAGAAGAGCCGGCTCGCGCAGTTGTCCGCAACCACGATCCCGCTCGACCGCCTGGCCGGAGAGCCCGTCCTGCAGATCCTCGATCGCGCGCCGGCCAACGACGCGCCGATCGGCGGCGTCAAGGTCGTCAGCGCCGACGGCTGGTTCGCGGCGCGGCCGTCGGGCACCGAGAACATCTACAAGGTCTACGCCGAAACCTTTCGCGACGAAGACGCGCTCAAGCAAATTCTCGTCGAGGCCCAGACGATCGTCGACGCGGCTATCGCCGACCCGCGCTGACGAAGCGCTTCAAGGAACACCGATGCCGGACGAACTCGACGCGCTTTGCATCAACACCATCCGCTTTCTCTCGGTGGACGCCGTGCAGAACGCGAAGAGCGGACATCCGGGCATGCCGCTCGACGCAGCGCCGATGGCCTACGCGCTCTGGACCCGCAGGCTGAAGCACAACCCGCGCAATCCACACTGGTTCGATCGTGATCGCTTCGTGCTGTCGGCCGGTCACGGCTCGATGCTGCTCTACAGCCTGCTGTATCTGACCGGCTACGATGTGTCGCTCGACGACATCCGGCAGTTTCGCCAGTGGGATAGCAAGGCACCCGGGCATCCGGAACGCGGACACACGCCGGGTGTCGAGGTGACGACGGGCCCGCTCGGCCAGGGGTTGGCGAACGCCGTCGGCATGGCGATCGCCGAGGCGCAACTCGCCGCGCAATACAACCGTCCGGGCTTCGCCGTGGTCGACCACGCGACGTACGCGATCGTCAGCGACGGCGACCTGATGGAAGGCGTGGGCGCCGAAGCCGCGTCCCTCGCCGGCCACCTGCGGCTCGGCAAGCTCACCTGCCTGTACGACGACAATCGCGTGACGCTTGCGGCGGGCACCGATATCACGTTCTCCGAAGATCGAGCGCAACGATTCGCCGCGTACGGATGGCACACGGTGACGGTCGCCGACGGCAACGACACCGACGCAATCGACGCCGCACTGCAGGCGGCGCGCGTCGAAACGAGCCGCCCTTCGCTGATCCTCGTCCGTACGCACATCGGCTACGGCTCGCCGAACAAGCACGACTCGTACGAAGCGCACGGCTCGCCGCTCGGCGTCGACGAAGTGCGCCTGACCAAACGGAACCTCGGCTGGCCGGAGGAACCCGCATTCCTGGTTCCGGACGCAGCCCTCGCCCATTTCCGCGAAGGGGTCGCGCGCGGCGCCGCGACCGAAGCCACGCACGCGCAGCTGCTGCACGCGTACGCCGCTGCCTGGCCGGACCTCGCGCGCGAGTTAGCACAGCGGACCAACGCGGAACTTCCGGACGGTTGGGATACGGACATTCCCGTGTTTCCGCCGGACGCGAAAGGAATGGCGACGCGCGCCGCTTCCGGCAAGGTCATGAATGCATTGGCGCCGCGGCTTCCTGCGTTGACGGGCGGCTCGGCCGATCTCGATCCGTCGACGTTCACGGCGCTGAAGGGATTCGGCGACTTCAATCCGCCCGCGACACCGCAGGACGATACGCAGGGCTCGACCGGCGGCGGGTGGAGCTACGCGGGACGCAACGTGCACTTCGGCGTGCGCGAGCATGCGATGGGCGCGATCGTCAACGGCCTGGCTGCGCACGGCGCGATGCTGCCGTATGGCTCGACGTTCCTGATCTTTTCCGACTACATGCGCCCGCCGATCCGGCTGGCCGCGCTGATGCGGTTGCACGTCGTGCACGTGTTCACGCACGACAGCATCGCGCTCGGCGAGGATGGGCCGACGCATCAGCCTGTCGAGCAACTGGCGGGCCTGCGCGCGATTCCCGGGTTGACCGTCATTCGCCCGTGCGACGCGAACGAAACCGCCGTCGCATGGCGCATTGCCGTCGAAGCGCGTGATCGTCCGGTGGTGCTGGTGCTCTCGCGCCAGGACCTGCCCACGCTCGACCGCACGCGCTACGCGTCGGCCGAGCGCGTGCGCGATGGCGCGTACGTGCTGCTCGACGCGCCCGCGAAGGACCCGCAGCTGATCCTCATCGCCAGCGGTTCGGAGGTCCGGTTGATCGTCGCCGCGGCGGAGCGCCTGCAAGCCGAAGGCGTCGCGGTACGCTGCGTGTCGATGCCAAGCTTCGATCTCTTCGACGCGCTATCCGCCGAGCAGCGTGCAGCCGTGCTGCCGCACGCGGTGCACGCGCGGCTCGCCGTCGAAGCGGCATCGCCCTATGGGTGGCATCGGTATGTCGGTGACCGCGGCGACGTGCTGGCGGTCGACCGGTTCGGTGCGTCGGCACCGGGTGATGTGGTGATGCGCGAATACGGCTTCACCGTCGACGAAGTGTGCCGGCGCGCGCGGGCGCTGCTGGCCTGACGCGGCCGATCGGCGCGTTCAGGCGAACCTATTCCGGCTTGATCGCGTGGCCGCCGAACTGGTTACGCATCGCCGCGAGCAGCTTGTCGGCGAACGAGTCGGCATCGCGTGAGCGGAGCCGCGCGATCAACGACAACGCGATCACCGGCGCCGGCACGTCGAGGTCGATCGCTTCGGCAAGCGTCCACCGGCCCTCGCCCGAATCCGACACGTAAGGCGCGATACCGGCAAGCGTCGGATTCTTCGCGAGCGCCTCCGACGTCAGGTCCAAGAGCCATGAGCGGACGACGCTGCCCTGCCGCCAGATCTCCGCGATCTGGTGCAAGTCGAGCCCGAACTCCTTCTTGTGCTCGAGGATCGAGAAGCCTTCCGCGTACGCCTGCATCAGGCCGTACTCGATGCCGTTGTGGACCATTTTGGTGAAATGACCGGAGCCCGCGGGCCCGACGCGTCCCCACCCCGCATCCCTGGCTGGTGCGAGCGTCTCGAAGATCGGCCGCAACCGCTCGACCGACTGCACATCGCCGCCGATCATCATGCTGTAGCCTTCGGCAAGTCCCCAGACACCCCCGCTCGTTCCGCAGTCGACGAAATCGATCTTTCGCTCCGCGAGCATGCCCGCACGGCGCAGCGTGTCCTTGTAGTTGGAGTTACCGCCGTCGACAATTGCGTCCCCGGCCTGCAGCAATGGAACGAGTGACGCGATCGTCGCATCGGTGATGTCGCCGGCGGGCACCATCAGCCACAGCGTTCGCGGCGGCGCGAGCTTCGCCACCACGCCTTCGAGCGAGGTCGCCGATACGGCGCCGATCGCTTCGACACGAGCGCGCGACTCGGCCTTCAAGTCGTAGCCGACGACGCGATGTCCGCCGCGCACCAGCCGCTCCGTCATGTTGGCGCCCATGCGCCCCAAACCGATCATTCCGAGTTCCATCGTCGCATCCCGTCCGTTGGTCGTTGAAAGCCGTCGTGCCGCCATTCTGCGCGTCACGTCGACGCGGGGGTCGCCACCGTGGCTGCCGTCAGCGAGCCCGCGAGCGCACCGGCAGTTGCGTACGCTCGAAGGCAATCGCCGCTGCCCGGATGGCCTCCGCCTGCGTCGGATACGCATGGATCACGCGCGCGAGCGTCGACAGGCCGATGTTCGCGACCATCGCCAGCGTGATCTCGTTGATCATCTCGCCGGCGTGACGCGCGACGATCGTCGCACCGAGGATCCGGTCGCTGTGATCGTGCACGTGGATCTTGACGAAGCCGCGCTCCTCGCCGTCGGTGATCGCGCGATCGACGTCGTGCATCGGGATCGTGAACGTGCGCACCGGGATGTTCCGCTCCCGCGCCTCGCGCACGTACAGGCCCACGTGCGCGATCTCCGGGTCGGTGTACGTGCACCACGGAATCGTCAGCGCGCTGACGCGGGCCTTTCCGCGCAGCAGCGCGTTGCGCACGACGATCCGAGCCGACGCATCCGCTGTGTGGGTGAACGCGTGGGCGAGCGTCGCGTCGCCCGCCGCGTAGATGCGCCGGTTGGAGGTGCGCAGGAAGTCGTCGGTGGCGATGCCGGTTGCCGCATCGTACGCGACGCCTGCCGCCTCGAGGTTCAGTCCGTGGACGTTCGGAACGCGCCCGACGCCGGTCAGGATCTCGTCGACTGCGATCCGGCTGTGATAGTCGTCGCTGACGAGGTCGACGACCTTCTCGCCGTTCTCGACGCATACGCGCACAGCCGCCGTGTTGAGGCGTACCTCGACGCCGTCGTGCGCGAGCGCCTCCGACAGGAGTTGTGCGGCATCGCGCTCCTCCTTTGGCAGGAACAGCGGCGCGTCCTGCGCGATCGTCGTCCGCGCGCCGAAACGGCAGAACGCCTGGGCAAGCTCGCAGCCGAGCGGTCCGCCACCGATGACGAGCAGCCGTTTCGGCAGGACGGCGAGATCGAAGACGGTTTCGTTGGTCAGGTACCCGGCCTCTGCAAGCCCGGGAATCTTCGGCGTATCGGGGCGCGCACCGGTGGCGATCAGCGCCCGGCGAAACGCCAGTCGCGCGCCGCCGACTTCGATGCTGTCGGGTCCGGTGAACGCGGCTTCGCCGAAGAACACGTCGACGCCGGCCTCGCACAGTCGCTGCGCCGAATCCACGCGACTGATCCGCGCGCGGATGCGCCGCATCCGCTCCATGATCGCCGCAAACGCCACGTCACTGGTTTCGGGTGCGCAGGCTCCATAGTGCGGGGCCAGGCGCAGGTCGCCATAGACACGTGCCGTGCGGATCAGCGCCTTGGACGGCACGCAGCCGTAGTTGAGGCAATTGCCGCCGAGCGCGTTGCGCTCGACGACGGCGACGCGCGCGCCCAGTTCGATGGCGGATTCCGCCGCAACCAGTCCCGCCGGGCCGCCGCCGATGACGACGAGGTCGTACGGTTTTCGCGGCGGCACCGGGTTGCGCCATTGCGGCGGACGCACGTTCGCGAGCCGCTGGCGCTCGTATTCGCTGGGCTGCAGACGATCGTCCACTATGGATACTCGCGTCGAAAGGAGAGAGGTCAGCGACGCTGCCGCAACCAGCCGCCGCGAAAGCCCGCGCGGCGCAGCCCCGAGCGCACATACGGGCAATCCCGCATCAGTTGCCAGACGAGTCCCGTGCGATGGTTCTCGATCATCATCGCAACGATCCCCTGGTCGAGGCCGAACAACCCCGCCGAAGTCCAGGCGGCGCCGTCGCGCGCGAGTGTGGGATTGAAGCTGCTCGCATAGCACTCGCCGTCGAGCATCTCCGGATAGCGGTCGCGCATGCCGCGCGCAGCGTCCAGCGCAATTTCGGGTGCGAACGGCAGCGATGCCACGGCGCCCCACCCGGCGAGCGTGCCGTCATCGGGACCATAGGGGACGCCGCGTGCCGCGTAGCCGAGAAAATTCCGTCCGTCGCCGCGAAGCGCCGCCGCCAGGGTGCCACCGGGGCCGTCGCAGGCCGTGAGGCCCCACGTCCGCTCGTCGTAGCCGTCGAATTCGTGAGGGTTGCGGCGAGCGTACTCGCGTTGCACCAGCGTCGCGCGGCGACTGTTCTCGAAGTAGTCGCAGCGTTTCTCGCGCATGAATTCGTCGCGGATGCCGCGGAAATCGATCCACGCGTGCGAGAACTGATGCATGAACAGCGGTCCGCCGTAAAGGAACTCGTGGCCGTAGATGTTTTCCCACTGGTAGGTCGCCGTCCACCCGAGGTAGCAGCTCTCGTCGAGCGGATGCGACAGCGAGCCGAGCGCCAGGACGTACAGCACGATTGCCTCGTTGTAGCCCTCCCACCCATAATGCAGAAATCCGCATTCCGGCTTCCATCCCTGCATGATCGTTGCACCGCCGTTTTGCGCCCAACGCCAGTCGACGCGGCCGTAGAGTCCGTCGACGAGTGCGCGCAGCGCAGTCTCGTCGGCGTCCGCGGACCCGAAATACCGCTGCGCCACCATCGCCCCGGCGATCAGCAGCGCCGTGTCCACCATCGACAGTTCCGAGCGCCAGACACGCCGGCCCGTCGCACGGTCGAGGAAGTGGTAGTAGAACCCGTTGCAGCCGGTGGCATCGGGTGCGCCGCCCTGCTCGCTCGCGGCGAAGAAGCGCAACGCGGCGAGGCTTCGCGCCAGCGCGTCGGCGCGTGTCATCCAGCCGCGCTCGACGGCGATCGGATACACGGACAGCGCAAATCCCACGACGGCGATGCTGATCGGGGCGCCGGGCCGCGAGTTGTCGGCAGGCATGCCGCCGATGCAATCCCAATCGGCGGCGAAATAGCCGAACGCGGCGCGCTCGAGCGCGTCGAGCAGCGCATCGTCGGCGGGCTCGATCGCTGCGATCATTCGTGGGCGCCGGATCGCACGGCGACCTTCGGCAAGCCTATGCTACCGCGATGACTGCAACCGACCGATCCGTGCCGCATCTGCCCCCGCCGCCGTTGAGCGCCTGCCTGCTGTCGAACGGGCGCTACACAGTCATGACCCGCGATACCGGCTCCGGGTTCACTCAATGGCGCAATCGGGCCGTCACGCGCTGGCGCGAGGACGTGACGGCCGACATGCTCGGCAGCTATCTGTTCCTCCGCGATCGCGCCACCGGCGCAGTCTGGTCCGCCACGCCCCAACCGCTCGGTGCGAGCGGGGAAGTGGAGCCGATGCGCCTCGTCGAGGGTCGTGCCGAATACGGGGTTTGCCGCGAATCGATCGACGCAACGCTGGCTGTCGCCGTCGCGCATACCTTCGATGGCGACGTCCGCAGGCTGACGATCCGCAACGAGCGCGCCGTCGACTGCGAGCTCGACGTCACCTCGTACGCGGAGTTGGTGCTGGGATCGGCGGCCACCGACGCTGCGCATCCGGCCTTCTCGAAGCTGTTCGTCGAGACGCAGTGGTGGCCGTCCCCCGGCGTGATCGTCGCGGGACGGCGGCCGCGCAGCCCCGACGAGCCACGCGGGTGGGCGGCGCACGGTGTCGCGGTGTCGCCCTCGCGCGAGGCCGTTGTCGAATACGAGACGGATCGCGCGCGCTTCATCGGGCGCGGCCGCAGCCTCCGTGACGCGCGCGGGCTCGGCGAGCCGTTGTCGCAGACGACCGGTACCGTTCTCGATGCCATCTTCAGTGCGCGCGTCCGCTTGCGTCTTGCTCCCGGTGCGTCGGCCAGCGTTACGTTCTGGACGCTGGCCGCTGCGTCACCGGACGACCTGCTCGCGGCCTGCGCTGCGCTGGCAAGCGCCGCCGACTGCGATCGCGTCATCGCAGCCTCGGGCCGCCACGAGGCCGACGTGTGCGCGCGCATCGGCATCGCGGATGACGAGCGCACGCTGTTCCAGCGCTGCGTGGCGCCGCTGTTCGTGACCGATCCGACCTGGCGCTCGCCGCCGGACGCGCTCGCCCGCGGTGCAGGTGGCGCACCGGTGCTGTGGTCGAACGGCATCTCGGGCGATCGCCCCATCGTGCTGCTGCACGTCGCCGAGCGTGGCGATGCCGTCGCACAGGTGCTGCGTGCCCAGCGCTTCTGGCAGGCAATGGGCGTCGGTGTCGACGTCGTCCTGTCGAACGTCGCGGCGGCGTCCGACGGGACGGCGCTCCAGGCAGCGCTCGATGCGCAGGTCGCCGAGCAGCGCGAGCACCTCGTGCAGGACACCGACGGCGCGCGTGCGGAAGTATTCGTCGTCGCCAGTCGCGACGTGACCGATGCCTTTCGCGACGGGCTCGCCACGGCGGCACGGATCGTCTGCGATGCCGCGAATGGCGGGCTCGGCGGGCAACCGGACACGGTGCGTCATGTGGCGCAGGCCACGTCCTCGACACCCGTCGCCGCTGCGGGTCCCCATGCTGTAACCCTGGCGCCCGTGTCGCGGCCGTCGGCGCCGACGTCCGCTCCGCATCACACCGAGTCCCTGGTGCTCGACAACGGTTTAGGCGGCTTCGCAATCGATGCGCGTGAATACGTGATCCGGCTCGGCGATGATCACTTCACGCCGGCACCGTGGATCAACGTGCTCGCCAATCCGTCGTTCGGCTGCTTCGTGTCGGCCGACGGCGGCGGCTACGCGTGGTCCGTCAACAGCCAGCAGAATCCGCTGACGCCGTGGCCGAACGATCCGGTCAGCGACCCTTCGCACGAGGTGATCTACATCCGCGACGACGCGACCGCCGACATGTGGAGCGTGACGGCGAACCCGGTGCGCGTCCGCGGCGCCGCGTACGAAGTGCGGCATGGCAAGGGCTACAGCGTGTTCACGCACACGGCGCACGGAATCGATGTCGAGTCGACGACGTGCGTGCCGTCGCAGGACACCGTCAAGCTGACGCGGGTGACGCTGCGCAACCGCTCGGACCGCCCGCGATCGCTGACGCTCACGGCGTACGTCGAATGGGCGCTGGCACCCAACGGCGCGATCGCCGCGCCGTACATCGTCACGTCTGTGGACGGCAAGACCGGTGCACTCTTTGCGCGCAATGCGTGGCGCGCGGAATTCGGCGAGCGCGTCGCGTTCGTCGACTTGGGCGGCCTGCAGCAAAGCGCCAGCGGCAATCGTTCGACCTTCCTCGGCATCGGCGGCACGATTGCGGCGCCCGCCGCCCTGCGGAACTCCGGTTCGCTCGACGGATGCACCGGCGCGGCACTGGATCCGTGCGGTGCGCTGCGCACCCATCTGACGCTCGCCGTCGGGCACGAATGCGACGTGCTGTTCGTTCTCGGCGACGCGGAATCCGCCGAGCGCGCGCAAGCGCTGGTGGCGAGCTACCGCGCGGTCGATTTCGACGCCGTGCTGAACGACGTCAGGACGGCGTGGAACGCACTGCTCGATGTCGTCCAGGTGCGCACGCCCGATGCTGCGCTCGACCTGATGGTCAACGACTGGCTGCTGTACCAGACGCTCGCGTGTCGCATCTGGGCGCGCACGGCGTACTACCAGGCGTCCGGCGCGTACGGATTCCGTGACCAGTTGCAGGACGTGATGGCGCTGTGCGTTGCTCGGCCGGACATCGCGCGCGAACACCTGCTGCGCGCGGCGACGCGGCAGTTCAGTGAAGGTGACGTCCAGCACTGGTGGCTTCCACCGGCGGGCCAGGGCCTGCGCACGCGGATGACCGACGACCGCGTCTGGCTGCCCTACGTTGTCACCCGCTACCTGCGCGTAACGGCTGACACCGCCGTACTCGACGAGCTCGTGCCGTTCCTCGTCGGCGCTCCGCTCGACGAGGACCAGCAGGACGCGTTCTCCCAGCCGACAACAGGCGACGCTGCGACGCTATACGAGCACTGTGCGCGCGCGATCGACGTCAGCCTGTCCAACGGCAGTCACGGACTGCCGCTGATCGGCACCGGCGACTGGAACGACGGCATGAATCGCGTCGGCATCGACGGCCGCGGCGAAAGCATCTGGCTCGCGTGGTTCCTGGTGGCCACGATCGACGCGATTGCGCCGATCGCGGAGGCGCGCCGAGACGACTCGCGCGCGCTGGCGTGGCGCGAACACGCGGCGGCATTGCGCGACGCGCTCGAGGACGCCGGCTGGGACGGGCCGCAGGGCCAGTGGTATCGACGCGGTTACTACGACGACGGCACGCCGCTCGGCTCGCGCGAAAGTGGCGAATGCCGGATAGACGCGATCGCGCAATCGTGGAGCGTGATGGCAGGCGGTGTCGATCGCGTGCGCTGCGAACGCGCGATGGACGCCGTCGACCAGCACTTGATCCTCGACGACGCACGCATCGCGCTGCTGTTTACGCCGCCGTTCGACCACACCAGCCACGATCCCGGTTACATCAAGGGCTATCCGCCGGGGATCCGCGAAAACGGCGGCCAGTACACGCATGGATCGATCTGGTCGATCTTCGCGTTTGCCGGGATCGGCCGCGGCAACCGTGCGCACGAATTGTTCGCACTCATGAACCCTGTCAGTCACGCGGTCAATTCCGCAGACATCGAGCGTTACCGCGTCGAGCCATATGTCGTGTGCGCCGACGTCTATTCGGTCGCGCCGCACGTCGGTCGCGGCGGTTGGACGTGGTACACGGGATCGGCCGGCTGGCTCTATCGCGCAGCACTCGAAGCGATACTCGGATTCGACCTGCGCGGCGACACGCTCTACGTCGACCCGTGCGTGCCGGCGACGTGGCCAGGTTACGAGATCGCATTTCTACGTCGCGGCGCCGCGGGCCGCACCACGCGCTACGAGATCGTCGTCGACAACGCCGCCGGCGTCGAGCGCGGCGTGACGCACGTCTCGCTCGACGGCGCAACGCCGCTTGCGACGGGAGGGACGCCGGCGCGGATCGGGCTCGCCGACGACGGCGCAACGCACCGCGTTCGCGTCACGCTCGGTTGACCTCGAGCCCGCTCACAGGCGACCTTGGCACCAATGGGCCAGGTTTCGTCATCGCATCGCTCCTGCTCGCGCGAAGTCGATGAAGCCGTGCGTCGCGTCGGCGCGCAGCAGTTGTACACGCACCTTGTCACCGACGTCGAGACCCTCGAATCCGCGCACGACGCGCCCCTCGACCGTCGGTGACGAGATACGGACCCACGTTCCTTTCGCGGACGCGCCGGTCACGATGCCATCGAACTGCTTGCCGATCCGCGGCGCCAGCAGTAGTGCGGCCGCCGATTTCTGCACCTGCCGCTCGACTTTGGTCGCGCTGTCCTCCTGCTTCGTGCAATGCAGCGCGAGCGCTTCCAGTTCCGACGGCGAATACGGCGGCGAGCGGCCGGTGAGCGCCGCCTTGACGAGCCGTTGCGTGACGAGATCGGGAAACCGCCGGTTCGGTGCAGTCGAATGTGCGTAGTCCTTCACGGCAAGGCCGAAATGACCCTCGGCCGCATGCCCCGGTCTTTCGACGGCGTACGCGCCGGAACCGAGCAGCTTGACGACGGCGAGCGACACGTCGGCGAAACGCGCGGGGTCGCGTTTGCGGCTTTGCAGCAGGAATGCGTCGAGCGCGGCAGCGTCGGCCGATGCCGGCAGCTTGTAGCCGGACGCAGCGGCCAGCTCGACGATGCGCGGCCAGCGCGTCGGCGTATCGAGCACGCGACGCAGCGACGGAAAGTTGGCGTGGTCGAGGAACGTCGCAGTGACGACATTGGCCGCGATCATGAAGTTCTCGATCAGCTCCTTCGCCCGGTTCTTCGTATCGGGTCGCAGGTCCTCGAGGGCACCATCGGCGGCGAACACCGGGCGCACCTCGAGCGTGTCCAGCGTCAGCGCGCCGCGCTCGTGACGCGACCGCTTCAGCCGTTGCGCCACGTCGTCCTGGATCCGCAGCTGCGCATCGAGACCCCGTACCGCCGCCAGGCGCTCCGGCGCCGGCCCGGCGCCGTCGAGCCACGCCGCGACGGCGTTGTAGGCGAGCTTGGCGTGGTTGCGCACGACGGCGCGGTACAGGTCACTTGACGCGACCTCGCCCTGCGGTGTCGTCGTCATGTCCACGACCAACGCCAGCCGGTCGTCGCGCTCGCCAAGCGACGTGAGATTGGTCGAGAGTTTCTCGGGCAGCATCGGAAAGATGCCGGCCGCCGTGTACACGGACGTCGTGTTCGTCGCGGCATGGGCGTCGATTGCCGAGCCGATGGCCACCAGCGCATCGACGTCCGCGATCGCGACGAGAATCCGGACGCCGTCGTCGGCGCTAACGGCCACTGACAGCTGGTCGAGGTCGCGCGAGTCGTCGTTGTCGATCGAGCACCACAGGAGCTCGCGCAAGTCGCGTACGTCCGGGCCCGAAGGCGACGCGGGCCGCGTGATCGCGGCCAGCTCCGCCTTCGCATCCTGCGAGAATTCCGGCTGCAATCCCCGCTCGAGCATGACGCGATGGGCGATGGCACCGAGCGGCGCGGTCATCGGGGCGTGGTTCATCGCGCCGTTCCATGCATTTGAGTTGTTCCGCCGATTATGGTGAAGTTGCTCACGATACGCGCGAACCGCCGCGCCTTACGGATGTCCCTTATCCGATGACTATCCGAACGCTTACACCGGAATTGCTGCAGCGGATCGACGCATACTGGCGCGCTGCGAACTACTTGTCGGTCGGCCAGATCTATCTGCGCGACAACCCGCTGCTGCGCAGGCCGCTGACGCTGGACGACGTGAAACCCATGCTGCTCGGACATTGGGGCACGACGCCGGGGCAGAACTTCATTTATGTGCACCTGAACCGCGTCATCTGCAAGTACGACGTCGGCATGATCTATATGTCGGGACCGGGGCACGGCGGACCCGCGGTCGTCGGCAACACGTACCTCGAAGGCACGTACACCGAGGTCTACCCCGACATCACGCGCGACGAGGACGGCCTCCGCAAGTTGTTTCGACAGTTTTCATTCCCCGGCGGCATTCCGAGCCATGTGTCGCCCGAGTGCCCCGGATCGATTCACGAGGGTGGCGAGCTCGGCTATTCGCTGAGCCACGCGTTCGGCGCGGTGTTCGACAACCCCGATCTCGTCGTCGCGTGCGTCATCGGCGACGGCGAAGCGGAGACCGGACCGTTGGCCACCGCGTGGCATTCCAACAAGTTTCTCGATCCGTCGACCGACGGCGCGGTGCTGCCGATCCTGCATCTGAATGGCTACAAGATCGCCAACCCGACGCTCTTTGCGCGCATCACGCGCGAAGAGCTGGAGCAGTTGCTGCAGGGCTACGGCTGGTTGCCGTATTTCGTCGAGGGCGACGAGCCGTCCGCGATGCACGAAGCGATGGCGACCGCGCTCGACACGGCAATCGAGCGCATCAGGGACATCCAGCACGATGCACGGCTTTCCGGCAGAACGGCGCGGCCGCGGTGGCCCATGATCGTGCTGGCCTCCCCCAAAGGATGGACCGGTCCCAAGGTTGTCGACGGACTACCGGTCGAAGGCACGTTCCGCTCGCATCAGATCCCGCTCGCCGTGTCGGCCACTGCACCACCCGAGCACCTGCGCCAGCTCGAAACATGGCTGCGCAGCTATCGTCCCGACGAGCTCTTCGATGCGCACGGCGCGCTGATGCCGGAGCTTGCGGCGCTGGCGCCCGCAGGTGCGCGCCGCATGGGTGCGAATCCGAACGCCAACGGCGGCCTGCTGCTTCGCGACCTGCGCCTGCCGGATTACCGTGCCTACGGCGTCGACGTGCCGGCGCCCGGCACGCGGGGCATCGGCGACACGCACGTGCTCGGGCGCTTCCTGCGCGACGTCGTGAAGCTGAACGCGACGCCGCGCAATTTCCGCGTGTTCGGACCCGACGAGACGATCTCGAACGGCCTCGAAGCCGTGTTCGAGGCGACGAATCGCCAATGGATGGCGGCAACCGAGCCCAACGACCAATTCCTCGCCCGCGACGGCGGCGTACTGGAAATGCTGAGCGAGCACCAGTGCGAAGGCTGGCTCGAAGGCTACCTGCTCACCGGCCGCCACGGTCTTTTCAATTGCTACGAGGCCTTCATCCATATCGTCGGATCGATGTTCAACCAGCACGCCAAGTGGCTGAAGGTCACCAACGAGATCCCGTGGCGGCGGAAGATCGCGTCGTTGAACTACCTGCTGTCGTCCCATGTGTGGCGGCAGGACCACAACGGATTCACGCACCAGGATCCCGGCTTCATCGACCACGTCGTCAACAAAAAGGCGGAGATCGTCCGCGTGTATCTGCCGCCCGACGCGAACTGCCTGCTGTCGGTCGTCGACCACTGCCTGCGCAGCCGCCATTACGTCAACGTGGTCGTCGCGGGCAAGCACCCTGCCCCGCAATGGCTGACGATGGACGAAGCCGTGCGGCATTGCACGCAGGGCATCGGCATCTGGCAATGGGCCGGCAACGACCGGCATGTCGAGCCGGACGTGGTGATGGCCTGTTGCGGAGACGTCCCGACGCTCGAGACACTTGCCGCGGTATCGATCCTGCGCGAGCGGCTCCCCGCGTTGCGAATTCGCGTCGTCAATGTCGTCGACCTGATGCGGCTGCAGCCGGCGAGCGAGCATCCGCACGGTCTGTCCGACGCCGATTTCGACGATCTGTTCACCCGCGACAAGCCGGTCATCTTCGCGTTCCATTCCTATGCGTCGCTGATCCATCGTCTCACTTATCGGCGCACCAATCACGACAACATTCACGTGCGCGGGTACAAGGAAGAAGGGACGATCACGACGCCGTTCGACATGACGGTGCGCAACGACCTCGATCGCTTCCATCTCGCGATGGACGTCGTCGACCGCGTGCGCACGGTCGGTGAACGGGGTGATTACCTCAAGCAGCAGCTGAAGGACAAGCTCGTGGAGCACGGCGAATACATCCGTGCGCATGGACAGGATCTGCCCGAGGTCAGGCAATGGCAATGGCCGGGTCACGCGCGCGAACGCACGTGACGCCGGCAATTTGATGACGCCTCAGGATCGCCAGCTACAAGATACGGCGTGGCTCGCGCCGGCTACTTGTGCACGTGCACGACGCCCGTCATGAACGGATGCACGGTGCAGATGTAGTCGAAGTCGCCTTCCTTCGCGAACGTATGCTCGAACTTGTCGTTCGTATCGAGTCCCTTCGAACTGAAGCTCTTGTCGCTGGCGGCGACCGTGTGCGGGGTTTCGTCGCGATTGGTCCAGACAACGGTCGTGCCGGGCGCGACCGTGATCTCCTTGGACGTGAACAGGAACTTTGCGATGTCGACGTCGACTTTGGATGCCGGCGTCGCGGCGACTGCGTAGATCGCGGGCACCGCGAATGCGGCTGCAGCGGTGACTGCGACTGCGACGGCAGCGTGCCGCATCGACGCGGCAATGGCTGACACACGATTTTGCATGATGTTCTCCTTTAGCTCGGCCGCGAGT
Source organism: uncultured Pseudomonadota bacterium (assembly GCA_963709335.1). GTDB lineage: Bacteria > Pseudomonadota > Gammaproteobacteria > Burkholderiales > Casimicrobiaceae > VBCG01. Next base: position 312,240 of record CAVPWB010000011.1, on the reverse strand, counting down.
GGTCGAGCGGCGTGTCGATGAGCGCTACGTCGGCGCGACCACGCACAACGCGGAGCTCGCGCGTGCCGAGCAGCTTGCCGAGTTCGCCTGCGCTTACCGTTACCGGGCCGGGCTCCCCGACGCCCGCCTGGCCAGGGGTTGGCAGCGGGTACGCAAGCGACCTCGCCGTGTGCAGCGCGACGTTGCCTTCGACCTTCTGCAAGACCTGGTGAATGTGTCCGTTCAGCACCGTCACGGAACCGAACGGGCGCAGCAGCGCCATCGCCTGCGCGGAATCCGCCGTACCCCAGCCCCATGGCTCCCAGATCGTCCACAGTGGTATGTGCGCGAGCACGACGACGGGGGTGGAGTTCGACACGCCGGCGAGATCCGACTTGAGCCACGCGAGCTGATCGTCTCCAAGCGACGCCATCGTGCCGAGCTTGAAGTTGAGCACGTTGTTGAGCCCCACGAAATGCACGCCACCCTGGTCGAAGCTGTACCAGGACTTGCCGTTGCCGTCGTGATCGAAGAACTTCAGGTAGCCGGTCGCACCGTCGTCGATCGTGTCGTGCTCGCCGGGAACCGTGTGCACGCGATCGACGCGGATCTCCTTAAGCAACTCGCGCGCAGTGCCGAATTCCTCGGGCTTCGACAGATGACTGACGTCGCCGGTATGCACGACGAACGCGGGTGTTTCGGGCAGCGCGTGGATGTCGGCGATTGCGCGTCGCAGGCTACCGACGACGTCGGGATTCGCATCCTTGCGAAAGCCGATGTGCGTGTCGCTGATCTGCACGAACGACAGTGCACCTGCCTGCGATGCAGCCATCGGCGTGTCGCCCCGCGTCGCGCCGAGCGCGCGCGGCACGCCACCCGCGACGGTCCAGACAACGGCAGCGCCGCTCCAGCTGGCGAGGCATTTCAACGCTTGCCGGCGCGTGAGCGTCGGCGTATCGGGGTCTTGCGTGCTCATCTCGATTCCTTGTCGTGACGGCGGGAGTGCCTACACGTCTTATCGAGATGAGCATCGATTTATTCCCGGAAATTCGCGCGATCGTCAGGGCTTCGGCATCGAGTCTTCGCGTGCAAGCCGCTGCACGAGCGATGTCAGTTCACCCGCGCTCAAATCGGACACGGCGAGCCAGTCCATGCCCGATCCCGTCGCATGCGCGACGTTGAATCCACGCACCGTGCGCAGCGCCGACGGCGGCGCGCGCGCGGATTCCGGACGCACGAACACGTCGATGTTGTGATCGCGGATCTTGTAGACGAGTGTGGCCACCGGATGCCGGTCCACGTAGTCGACGCGACCCCCGACCAGCGTGACACCCTCGGTCTGCAGGTCGGGCACCGGCGGCGAATAGTCGAGGCGTGCCGACAGCCACGGCTTCACCGTATGCTGGTTCGACGACGCAACCTGGATCAGCTGGTGGCCGAGCGTCGCGCGAACATGCGAGGTCACCGCCTCGACGGCGAGATCCTCGTTGACCCGCCAGTCCGTTACCGCGGTGCCGACGAACCAGGCGAGCAGGGTCGCCGCGCACCCAGCCATCGCGCCGCCCGCGAGCCAGCGGCCGCGATCGGCGGCGAACGTCGATGCGGCCGGCGCCCGCGCGCCAGGCGCTGCGCCGCCGACGGCCGACCGCAGGCGATCGAACCAGTGCCGCCGGCGCGCAGGTGCGGGCTGACGGGCAGCGTCGAGCGTCGCCTGGATGCGGGCGCGAAGCGCTGGCGTTGCCGTGTAACGCGGCACCTCGGCGCGAACCCGTGCGCGCAACGCGACGAGCCCGTCGTGCTCGGCTGCGCAGTTGGGACAGGCGGCGAGATGGCTCTTGATCGAGCGGGATTGCACCCGGCCGGTCTCACCATCGACGTATGCGGCGATCAGCGCCGTCGCGTCCTTGCAGTTCATCGCGCGCTCCTCGTCACTTGTCCATTGACCGCGTACAGCAGCGGCGAGCGTTGCAGCAGCCCGCGCGCCCGCGCGAGCCTCGACATCACCGTTCCGACCGGGATGTCGGCGACGCGCGCGATTTCCTTGTAGGAGAGCTCCTCGAGCTCGCGCAAGATCAGCACTTCGCGGTATTGCAGCGGCAATTCCTCCACCGCATCCGCCAGCATCCGCAGCTCTGCCTTGCGCATCGCCGCCTGCTCCGGCGAGATCGCGACGGGATCGACGGCCGCATCCACCGCCTCGTTCTCGTCGTTGACGACTTCCGCGGGGCGGTTGCGCCCGAGCCAGTCGTAGAACGCGTTGCGGACGATCTTCAGGAACCAGCCGCGCGCATCCCCGCCCTCCAGTGAGCCGATGTATTTCAGCGCCCTTATGCACGCGTCCTGCACGACATCCTCGGCGTCGTGCGTGTCGCGCGTCAGCCAGCGCGCAAGGTTGTAGGCGGCATCGAGGTGCGGCAGGACCAGCGCGTCAAAGCGAGTGGGGTCGGACAACGAATTCTCCGGTGCTTCCCGGTCATACCGCGGTCCCGGCCAGTTTATTCCCCGGCCTTTCCGCATTGCTAGAACGAGTACTTCGCCGCCACCTGCAGGCGGTTCAAGTGACCGCTCTGTCCGTCCTCGGTGCGGCGGCTCGCCACGATGTATTCGACGCCGAGGTCGGTGTTCGCGACCGGGCTCCAGATCAGGTTGACGTGCGCCGACTGAGTGTTCCGGTTCGTGCTGGCCGGCGTTCCTGCGGGGTTGGTCGCGCTCGCGCCGGAAAGCACGACATTCGACCGCAGCGCGTCCGTCCAGAAGTGCCGGTACGCCGCGTACCACAACCACTGCCTGGCGAGCCGGATGCGCCCGTCCGATCCCACGATGCCGTCGGCGAAGAATCCGTTCGAGTAGCGGCCGATTGCGTTGCCGGCGCTGACGGTGAAGCGGACGTCGTCCTTGCCGACCGTCGGGACGACGCCGGCGACGCTGAGCGCACCGCCGAACGATTGGTCCGTGACCGCGGGCGAGGTCGAATCGGCCCGCACCTGCCGCAGCAGTCCCGCCACCGCTATCCGGCCCTTCGACGTGTCGAACTGGACTTGACCGGTGAGGTCGGGGAAGTGGTCGTCGTCGGCCCGGAAGCTCGCCCCGCCGGGCAGCGTGACAACGGATTCCGGGTTCTCGAGCGCCACCGACCATCGGCCGCCTGCGTGCGAGCCCGCTGCGCTGAACGGCTGCGTCCACCGGATCTGGGCCTGGCGGTCGAATATCTGGCCCACGGGTCCGCCGAAATCGACCGTCTCCGGCAACGACGGCACGTACATGAAGTTCGTCCACGTCTGGCCGCCGAGCAGCGGTCCCAGCGATCCGTAGGCGTGGCGAAGGCGCAGGCCGTTCGAATTGCTGACGCTCTCGTTGCCATCCGCACCGTAGAAATCGCCCTCGACGTACGTGACGAGGTCACCCCACGACGTGGGCGTGCTCGTCTTGGCGAACACCCGCGATTCGCGCGCACCGAACTTCACCTGGTTGCGCTCGTTGTCGCCCGCGCCCGGCCCGACGGGAATTGCGTTCGGCTGCAGGAACAGGTCGGCAGTGCTCGCAACGCCTGCGCTCGGAGTGGTGAACACGGCATCGAGCTTGACGTAGCCGCCGAGCGTCACCGACGTACTCGATCCAGGCAGCTTGAACGAGCCTTTCGACGCGCCGGCGGTGACGACGTTCTTCGCGGCTTCCGTCTGCTCGCGCTCCGCCGCCTGCTGCTTGCGATCGAGTTCGAGCACCTTCTGGCTGAGCACTTCGATCTGGCGATTCAACTCCTCCGGCGAATCGACGCCGGCGGCTATCGATACGGCGCTCGACGTCGCGGCGACCGCGACGATGAGCACCTGCGTGCAAATGACCTGGCGTGACTGCATGACACGTTCCTCCCCGGGATCGACGAATGCGATTTGCAAAACGATTCGTCGTGGATACCCGGGAGGCCGGTGCGACATTCCCGCGGGAATAGAGAGCTGCGAGTCGAAGTAAAGGCGGCGCGGCGGAAAGAACGGCAAACGCGCGGCGAGAGTGATTGCAACGGCGACGCGCACGCATACGACCGGAACGGCGGTGCCGTCCCGGTCGCACAGCGTGCGGATGCAGCGGGTGGGGATGAAGCGGCCGGATCAGCCGCCGCGATCGTCGCGGATCGGACTGGTCGACTTGTCGACGTCGCGACGCGCGGACGACATCATCGCCGGGTCGCTGTAAGCCGGCAGCTTCGCGGGCGATTTTGCGACCGTGCTGCCGTCCTGCGTGCGCGGCGTCGCGCTCGACGTTGAACTTGCCGGGGCTGTAGTCCATGTTGTTGAAGTACGCATACGAATCGCCGGTGAGCCTTGCGATGCTGCTGTCGTCGGCGAATGCAACGCCGGATGCGGCAAGTGCAAGCGTCGCGGCGGCGAGGACGGCGTTACGGACGGATTGCGGTTTGCGAAACATGTCGAGCTCCTTGCAAAGATGAAAGGGTGTTCCCTGCGTTGCCGGAAGCGTTGCCGGGACGACGCCGGGATTCGAGCGACGCGCAATGATTCTTCGCGGAACTCTTTCGGATCGCGGAAGAGATATTGCGACAGCGCTTACTGTGTCTAACCGGCGCAGCCGCGTTGTTATGCGACATGGAATAAAGCGACGTCGGCAACGGTCGTGGCGCCCGAAAGACCCACAGGTCCGAGCCGAGCAATGCCGATTCGCGAACGATGGATGGTCTCCGAGCGCTGGAACGGGTTGCGGCACGTTCGTCTGGCCAGCGCCGGGCATCCAGTCCCGTGGCACGCGCCATGCTCTTAAAGAGTTTCTTCCACCAAGCTCGATGGCCGTACGCCTCGGGGAGCCTTACGAGAAATGGCATTCACCAACGTGCTCCGGACGGTCCTGGCCCGCATCGTGGTCGCCCTGGCGGCTGGCAGTTCGCTGGCCGCGCTGGCCGAGCCGGCGGGATCGACGCCCGATTTGGTCTTTTCAGTGACGGAGGGCGTCACCTACCAGGCGACGCCCAAGGAAATCCGCGACAAGTTCGAGCCGCTGGCCGAAGTCATCGGCAAGGCGATGCGGCGCAACGTCAGGGTCGTGCTCGTTCCCGCGTACGACGACGCGCGCGCCGGCCTGGCCCGGCAGGAATTCGACATCGCCTTCATCCATCCGGCGCATGTCGCGATGGCGGAGATCAAGGCGGGACGTTACCGCTCGATCGCGTGGACGAGTGGCTACACCGACTACACGGTCTCGCTGCTCGCCAAAGCCGACGAGCCGATCAAGGACCTGGGCGACCTCAAGGGCCGCAAGATGGTGACGCCCGATCCCGATTCGATCACGGCGGTCATGGTTCGCTCGATGCTCCGGACCGGCAACGTGCGCACCGGCGACTTGAAGCTGTTGACGACGCGCTACCAGGATGCCGTGCCGTTCTACCTCGAAAATGGATTCGCGACCGTCGGAGCGACGGCGGCCAGCGGCGTCGTCAAGCAATGGACCGACAAGGGCGGGAAAGTCGTGCTGCGCTCGCGGGGCGTGCCGATCAAGCAGGTGATCGCGTCGAGCCGGCTCACGCCGGAGGAGCGCGAGCGGATTCACGACGTGCTCGTGAATCTCGCGCAATCGGACGCAGGCCGGCGCGCGCTTGCCGCGAGCGGCTACAAGGCGTTCGTCGCCACGGACGCCGATCTCGAAGAGAAGACGATCGCCTGGCTCGGCCTGTAGCAGCGCGCCGCGCGAGTTCCTTCAGCTGCCGAGCAATCGCACGAACACTTGCGTGATGTTCGCGGTCGGGCAGGTCGTGCCCCCGACGCGCGGACGTTGCGCGGGCGGTTGGACCTTGGCAACACCGTCCGTCCGAGCAGCGTCCGGGTCCGCCAGGTCGGTTGACAGCGTGGACGTGTGGAGCGCCGACAGGCGCGTCGCGCGACGATGCGACGGAGATCAGGCGGCCTTTGCTTCAGCCGCCCTCAATTTGTCGACCAGCGCGACGTATTCGCTCATCGCCTGCTCGCGCGGCAGGCCGCGCCGGGCGTGCCACGCGTCGTACTTTGCGCGTCCCACGACGTCCATCACGCCGGGGCGCGCGCCTGTCACGTCGCCGACACTGCCTTGCTTGTACAGCGAATAGAGCGCGAGCAGCGTGTCGTTGTCCGGCGCCCTGCGCAGGGTCTTCGACGCGGCAGCCGCGGCCTCGAATGCGCGCTCGGCCGGTGTCGGACCATCGGGTATCGGCTCGCCGCCAAAGTGCCGGTCTTCGAGTTGCGGCTCGTCGGGAAACCAGCGCGCTTCCAGCAATCGGCCCTGGCGCAACGCGAACGCGAGCACGCCCTGCGACGTGAGCGCGCCCGATTGCATCGTCGCGGGCACGACGCCCATGCCGGCGTTGAAAACGGGCGCACCGAACGCGGTGAACCCCACGCCTTCGCCGCTCCAGGTCTGCAGGCGGGCGAGTCCCTTGCGCCCGCGAAAGATCCCGCTTGTCCGGTTCGCGCCGGCCTGATACCACGCGAAATCGGGAATGCCGCGCTCGTACAGTGCCGCGAAGTCGCCACGCGCCAGATCGGACTGCGCGCCGCTCAACAATTCGGCCATCTGCGCCGGTGTCATCCGCGGATCGTCGTGCGTCATGCCGAGCGATCCGGCCGCGCTGGCATCGAGGAATTCGAGCACGTTCTTGACGACGATCTCGCGGTCGTTGTCGACGCATATCATGTGGTAGCTGTCCTCGAGCACTACCATCCGCGCCTGCCCTGCGCGCTTGCCCACGCCGATGCGCTCGACGAGGTAATGCGCCGAGCGCAGGCTGGTGAGCTCGTCCTGTCTCGCGTGCACGACGAGCGCCGGGCAGGCGATCCGATCGAGCCCTTTCATCACCATCCCGCGCAGCCGGTCGACTTCGCGCAGGCATGCGAGCGGCACCCAGCCATAATGAAAGTTCTCGCCGCGCTCGAACTTCGCCTTGACGATCTCGCGCAGCTGTTCGTTCTTGATGCCGTACGGATCTTCCTCGGCGACCTTCATCCGCTCGGGTACGGTAGGGATCCGATACAGCAGCGGACGCAGGCCGCGATACCACGGTGTAGCCCAGCCGTCGATGTAGATGGGCGGCGCGAGCGCTACGAGACGTCCGCTGGCGTGCTGCTCGCGCTTCACCGTCTCGACGGCGAGCAGCGCACCCATGCACATGCCCATCACGTGCAGCGTCTCGTGCTGCCCGACCACCTCGCGATACTTGACGCGCACGGCCTCGATCCAGTCCTCGGCACGAACGTTGACCAGATCTTCGGGCTTGGTGCCGTGTCCGGGCAGCGTCAGCGAGTGGGTGACGAAGCCGGCATTCTTCAGCCGCTTGTGCATCGAGCCCAGGTCGTACTGCGTGCCACCCAGGCCGTGGATCAGGAATACGCCTGGTTCATCCGCCACGCGTAACCTCCGGTGCGAAGTCCGCACTTTCGGCGACCGCAACCGTCGCAGGTCGCAGCAAGCCGGCCACTTGCTCGACCTTCCCGTCGGCGCCGTGCACGCCGGCGAGCTGCTCGCGAACCCGTTGAACGCGCCCGTCGGGCGTGCGGATCGCATACTCCTGCTCACTGCCGGGCAACTCGCCGCTGGCAACGCCTGACCACGTTGCTTGCGCGAGGCCGCGCTCGGCGGGATCGATGCGATCGAGCCATTCGGCGATGGTGCTGACGTTGGTGATCGATGCGCCCAGCACCAACGCGGCGCCTTCACCCCAAGTCGCTCGGCCCGTGACGGCGTCGTACTCGACGGTCGCCACACCCACGGCACGCAGCGTTCGCTCGTAGCGCAGCCGCCACGAGCGCGCCTGCTCCAGCGCCAGTCGCCGCCCCTCGGACAGCGCGCGCGCCACCAGGAACACCATGGCCCAGATCGCGATGAAGCCCTGAACCTCGATCACCGCTTCGCCGACAAAGTCTTCGCTGACGGCGAACGGACCTGCACCTTGCGCGGTTTTCCAGATGATCAGCAATGAGCCCAGCAACGTGGCCACCGCACCGCCGCGCGGCCCCCACAACACCGCGGTGATCAGCAGGAACGGCATCGGCACATACGCGAGCGTCGACGCGAGGTCGCCGAACTGTTGCTCGACGTCGTCCGCGAACACGACGAGCACCGCGATGATGAACGCGGCGAAGGCCAGTGCACCGCCGAGGAATTGCGCCATCGGCATGCCGCCGGAGCGCTTGATGCGAAATCCGCGGAATGCGACCGCAAGCGGTGCGACGAGCAACAGGCCGACCGCCGTCGAGAAGGTCCACGCGATCCACTCGTCGAACGGCGCCGCCGTTGGGCGCTGCCAACGCCAGAACTCGACCGCCAACGTGCCGCCGAGCGCGGCTGCCGCGAGCGCGCCGATGATGAGCAGTGCAGCACCCGTGGCGCTCTCGGGGTCGTGGCGATCCAGCGTCGCAATCCAGGCACCGACCCCCATGCTCGCGATCTCGATGGCGCCGAACACGAGTGCTGGGCCCGGTCCCAGCTGATGCCCGACAACGCCCCAGATTGCCAGCGCGACGCCAGCGCCCACGAGCGTCGCCGGCCACGTCCATCGCGCGCCGACCAGCAGTGCGGCGAAGGTCACGCCGCTGCCCAGCCACACCGGCAAGGTCTCCACCGATGCCTCCGCGAGGGAGCGCGAGACGAACGCCGCAAACAGAATCAGGACGGCAACGAGGGTGGCCTGTCTAAGCTGCTGCATTTAGGGTGACCGAGTCTTCAAGCGACGGGGCATTCTACCGAGCGCGGCCCCGACGAGCCATTACCGTGCTTGCCGTGCTGGTCAAACGTGCGTCCGGCCGACATCTTCGGCGCAGCTTCGCGCCATGCGGATGCGCGACATCGCTGCGCGATCGGGCGGCGGCGATTAGCCGGGCCGTGCTGCCGCAGTCAACGCGCGCACACTGCTGGCCCGCGGGAGCTCCTCGCACAGGCCGACCAATGTGGTTGCAGCGTCGGCACCGAGGATCGGATCGACGAGGCGATGAAATTTCTCGCGCAGGGCCACGTCGCTCATCGGCCGCTGCAGGCTGCCGATCGCGTGCTCGATACGCTTGTGCACGGTCCGCCCGTCACGCAGCATCAGCGTAATCTCCGCCGCCGCCTCATCGATCGACGTGTCGGCGCGAGCGTGTACCCGGTCGCGAACCTCGACCACCGAGGGATCAGCGACGCACGCATCGGAGAACTGCGGCTCGCCCGCCATGCCGAACAGCAACGCGGCGGCGCACGCGTGATAGACGCTGAACTTGCCTTCGAGCCCGCTGCGCGGCATGCGCTTGCCGGTGAGCTCCAGCACCAGCGGATGCACGACGAGTTCGACGCGCTCGATGGCGTCTGACGACACACGCAACTCGTCGCGCAGCTGGATGCAACCGTCGATGCTCGGATGGATGACGATCCCGCAAGCAAACGGCTTGTACGTGTTCGTCGCGATCTCGAACCGCTCGCCGAGCCCTTCGTGGATCTCGCGCCAATCGCATTTCGCCGAATACGTCTGCAGCAGCCCGCGCGGCGCCTCGAGCGCTCGCTCCGAGGCCGTGTAGCCGTGCTTCGCCATCAGCGCAGCCGTCAGGCCAACACGAGCAGCGGCACCCGGATGCAACGACTTGGTCATCGATCCGAATTGCTCGCGCACGCCGACAGGTTGCGATGCCGCGATGCCGAGCGCCATGGTCGTGCGCGCGACGTCGAGCCCCAGCAGGCGTGCGCAGCCGGCGGCCGCTCCCAGCATGCCGGTCGAGCCCGTGATGTGCCATCCGCGGTCGTAGTGATCGGGATAGATTGCATTGCCGACTCGACATTCGACGTCGACGCCGATCACCAGCGCATCGAGCAACGCACGCCCGCTCATGCCGCCATGCTCGGCAAGCGCCAGTGCAGCGGAGAGGACCGGACCGGCGGGATGGATGATCGTGCGCAGATGCGTGTCGTCGAAGTCGAACGTGTGAGACGCGATACCGTTGAGCAACGAAGCACTCCCCATGTCGACGCGCTCGGCACGTCCCACCACGGTGGCCTGCCCCGCCGGTTCGAACTCCCGCATCGCAGCCAGCGCCGCTTCGATGGCCGCGTGGCGCGACGCACCGATTGCGCATCCGAGCCAGTTCAGTAGCGTTCGCTGCGCCTCGTGCTCGACGTCCGCAGTCCATCCGCCCGATGGATGCCCGGCGACGAACTCGGCCAACTGGCGCGTGACGGGTGGCGCAGAGGCATCCGCCTTCACCTGGGTGTTGTGTGCCATCCGCGTTCTCTTTTCCGCTGAATGCGTTCGACCGCCGAATTCACTCGGTCAGGTGGATGTCGCGCGCCTTGGCGAGCTTCGACCACTTGTCGATGTCGTTCTGTATATATTGGCCGAACGCGGCGGGCGTCATCGGCATCGGTTCCAGCGCCTCGCCGGACAGCCGTTCGCGGAGCTCCGGACTCGCCAGCGCCTTGTTGATGTCGTCGTTGAGCTGCTGCACGATCGATGCCGGTATGTTCGCCGGACCGACGATGCCGTACCACTGCACGCCGTCGAAACCTGGATAGCCCGACTCCTCGAACGTGGGAACATCGGGCAGCAGCGGATGCCTGCGCGTGCCCGTTACCGCCAACGCCTTCATCTTGCCGCCCTTGATGTGCGGCAACGCGGCAGCAAGCCCCGGCAGCATCGCCTGCGTCCTGCCGCCGAGGATGTCGGTGAAGGCGGGACCGATGCCGCGGTAGGCGATGTGCGTAATGTCCGGTAACCCCGCTGCGATCTTGAACTGCTCCATGGCGAGGTGCGTCAGCGTGCCGGGACCCGATGAGCCATATGCGAGCTTGTCGGGATTGGCCTTGGCCCACGCGACGAACTCGCGCAGCGTCGAGACCGGTACCGACTCCGGCACGACCAGCACGTTCGGCGTCCCACCGACCATCGCGATCGGCGTGAAGTCGCGGATGGCGTCGTACGGCAGCTTGCGCACGGCTGGATTGGTTCCGTGCGTTCCGACATAGCCAACCATCAGCGTGTAGCCGTCGGGGGCCGCACGCGCCGTGGCGAGCGAGCCGACGACGCCGCCACCGCCGCTCTGGTTGTCGACGACCACCGACTGTCCGAACGACTTCGTCAGCCGCTCGGCGATCGTACGCGCGACGAGGTCGACGCCGCCTCCGGGTTGGACGGGCGCGATGATCTTGATCGACTTGCTCGGCCAGGCCGCCTGCGCAGACGCCGAACCCGCCGCGACCAACGCCACCATCGCAACGGCCATCATGCCCGCTGAACAAGCCCAACTTGCAGAACGCGTCATCCCTTGCCTCCCAGCACGTCTGGATTCACTACGTTGATGGGTTTGCCGCCCGCGTAGGCGACGATCTGGTCGAAGATATCCCGGAACTGGATCTCGTATTCCTCACGCGTGACGTATCCAATGTGCGGCGTGCATACGACATTCTCCATTCGCAGCAATGGATGCGCAGGATCGCGCAGCGGCTCTTCTTCATAGACATCCACGGCCGCCATGCCCGGTCGCCCGTTGCGTAGCGCCGCCACCAGCGCACCGGCGGCGATCAATTGCGCGCGGCTGGTATTCACGAGTAGCGCCGTCGGCTTCATCCGGGCGAGATCGTCGAATGTCACGACGCCACGCGTGGCGTCCACCAGCCGCATGTGCAGCGAAACGATGTCGGACGTCTCGAAGAACGCCGCTTTGCTCGAAGCCACGCTGTAGCCGTCGTCGCGCGCGCGTGCGCGCGATGCGTCACGCGCCCAGACCTGGACGTCGAGGCCGAACGCTTTTCCGTAACCCGCGACCACCGAGCCGATCCGGCCGTAGCCGTAGATACCCAGCGTCTTGCCGCGTATCGTGTTGCCGACGCCGGTCTGCCATTCGCCCGCTCGCAATGCGTTCATCTGCTGCGGAATGCGGCGCATCGCGGCGAGAATCAGCGCGAACGTGAGCTCGGCGGCCGCATACGACGGTGTGTCCGCGTGCTGGCTGGACGAGACGATGACGCCGAGCCGCGTGCAGGCCGCGATGTCGATGTGCGGATAGACGCTCCTCTGGCTGATCAGCCTGAGTTGCGGCAGTCGCTCGAGCAGCGGCGCATCGATCCGCGTGCGTTCGCGGATGAGGACCAGGGCTTCCGTGTGTCGCAGCCGATGGGCCAGCGTGTCGACATCCTGGACATGATCGTTCCAGATCGTGACATCATGGCCTGCGAGCACGCTGAAGCACGGCAGGCTCCGCAGCGTGTCGTGATAGTCGTCGAGGATCGAAATGTTCATCGCAGGTCGCTGACTGGCGTCACCGAGAGTATTTCATGGCACAGTCGTTCGCGGCAGGTTTGCCGGCCGCAAGGCGTTCCGTCGGCTTGCGGTGGGCACACCGATCCTAACCGGCGCGGGCGGGACGATGTCAAGCACGCGGCAGGCGACGCGCACGCCAGGCGGAACATTGGTCGCTTCCGACGCATCCATTCCGTGACCGGAGATCGATATGAGCGAGACACAAGGCGAGCCGTCGGGACCCGACCTGACATTGGGCGTGGCGGCTGATTCGCTGGCCGATGGACAAATGCTGGCCGGCCACGTCGGCGACGACGCGGTGCTGGTCGCGCGTCACGGCAGCGAGTACTTCGCAATCGGCGCCACCTGCACGCACTACGGCGGTCCGCTGGCCGAAGGCCTGATCGTCGGCGACACCGTCCGATGTCCGTGGCACCACGCCTGCTTCAGCCTGCGAACCGGCGAGGCGCTGCGCGCACCTGCACTCAATCCGCTCGGATGCTGGTCGACCGAACTCCGCGACGGCAACGTGTTCGTGCGAGCGAAAAGATCGGCTACGCGCGCGGACGCTATGACGTCGCCCGCGTCGCCTCGCAATATCGTGATCGTCGGCGGCGGCGCCGCGGGTTTCGCCGCCGCTGAAATGTTGCGGCGGCGGGCATTCGACGGGAGCATCGTGATGCTGAGCGATGACGCGGCCCCGCCCGTCGACCGGCCCAACCTCTCCAAGGACTATCTGGCCGGCAACGCTCCGGAGGAGTGGGTGCCGCTGCGCGACGAGCACTTCTATTCCGACCAGCGCATCGACTTGCGCCTGAATACCACGGTCGCGGGCATCGACGCGGCCGCGCGCACGGTGTCGCTCGGCGATGGAAGCAATATCCCTTTCGATCGGTTGTTGCTCGCGACAGGCGCCGAGGCGATCCGGCTGCCGCTACCGGGCATGGATCTGCCCCACGTGCACACGCTGCGAACGCTTGCCGATTGCAGCGCGATCATCGCGCAGGCAGGCCGGTCGAAACGCGCCGTGGTCATGGGCGCAAGCTTCATCGGCCTCGAGGTCGCCGCATCGCTGCGCGCCCGCGGCATCGAGGTGCATGTGGTCGCGCCGGACAAGCAACCGATGGCGCGGGTGCTCGGTCCGGCGATGGGTGCCTTCGTACGCAGGCTGCACGAGGAGCACGGCGTGGTGTTTCACCTCGAGGACTCGGCCGTCGCGGTCGACGCACGGCAGGTGACGCTGAAGAGCGGCGGCACGATCGCTGCAGACCTCGTCGTCGCTGGTGTCGGCGTGCGGCCGCGGTTGGCCCTTGCGGAGAAGGCCGGCCTCGCGATCGATCGCGGCGTGAGGGTCAACGAGTACCTGGAGAGCAGCGCGCCGGGGATATACGCTGCGGGTGACATCGCCCGCTGGCCCGACAGGCGCAGCGGCGCTATCCGCGTCGAGCACTGGGTGGTCGCGCAGCGCCAGGGGCAAACGGCGGCGCTCAACATGCTTGGCGGTCGCGAGAAGTTCGACGCCGTGCCGTTTTTCTGGAGCCAGCACTACGACGTGCCGATCAACTATGTCGGCCACGCCGAGTCGTGGGACGAGATCGTTGTCGACGGCGACATCGAAAGCCGCGACTGTGTCGTACGTTACAAGCAAAAGGGCCGCGTGCTTGCGGTCGCGTCGATCTATCGCGATTCCGACAGCCTTATGGAAGAGGCCGCGATGGAACGAGAGCCGGCGTAGCCAGGGAGAAGACCGACGTGTCGAAGCTCAGACTGACGATGGCCTGCTGGAATTACGATCGCACGCGCGCGCTGATGGACGGATCCGTGCGGCCCGACGGGATCGACCTCACGTACCTGAACCTCCCCGTCGAGGAAACGTTCTTCCGGATGTTGCGCCATCGCGAATTCGATGTCGCCGAAATGTCGCTGTCGTCGTACACGGTATCGATGTTTCGCGAGCCGCGGCCGTTCGTCGCCATCCCCATCTTCCCGTCGCGGTTCTTTCGCCACAACAGCATCTACATCAACGCCAGCGCCGGGATCCGCGAACCGAAGGACCTGATCGGCAAGCGCATCGGTACGCCCGAGTTCCAGATGACGGCGCCCGTGTGGATTCGCGGCATCCTGTCCGACCACTACGGCGTGCCCGTCGAAAGCGTGACCTATTGGACCGGCGGCGAGGAGGAGCCCGGACGCGACGAGAAGATCAAGCTCGACCTGCCGTCCACCATCCGCGTCCAGCCGATCGGACCGACGCAGACGCTGGCCGCGATGCTTGCGAGCGGCGAGATCGATGCGTTGCATACGGCTCGCATGCCCTCGACCTTCGCCGGCGGCCGCGACAAGGTAACGCGGCTGTTTCCGAACTTCCGCGAGGTCGAGCAGCAATATTTCCGCGACACCGGCATCTTTCCGATCATGCACGCGATCGTCATCCGGCGCGACGTCTACGAGCAGAACCGCTGGATCGCCCAGTCGTTGTTCAAGGCGTTCGTCGAGGCGCAAAGGCAGACCTACGACGATCTCTACGTCACCGCCGCACTGAAGGCGATGCTGCCGTGGCTCACCGACCACGTTGAAGAGACGCGCGCGCTGATGGGCGACGACTACTGGTCGTACGGGTTCGCGCGCAATCGACCGACGCTCGCGACGTTCCTGCGCTATCACCACGAGCAGGGCCTGTCGAAGCGCCTGCTCACACCCGAGGAATTGTTCGCCCCCGAAGCGATGGAGTCGTTCCGGATCTGAAAGCGTCGTGCCGCGCGCGGCCTAGCGCAAGACTGCCTTCAACGTGATTTCCGGCACGCTCGCGAGCGCCTTGGAGAGCGGGCAGTCGCGCTTTGCGACATTTGCAATTTCCTGAAACTTGGCTTCGTCAATGCCGGGAACCGTCGCCTCCAGCACGAGCGCGATCCGGTCGATCAGAAAGCCGTCCCCCTGCTTGACCAGACGAACGCCTGCTCGCGTATCGACGCGCGTGGTCGCGAAACCGGCCTTGTCGCACGCGAAGGAGAACGCCATCGTGAAACAGGCCGCGTGCGCCGCGCCGAGGATCTCCTCGGGGTTCGTGCCGCGGCGGTCATTCTCGAAGCGGCTCGCGAAACCATAGGGAAAATCCTTCAACGCGCCGGTCTCGGTGCTGATGTTGCCTCGTCCCTCTTTGCCTCGACCTTCCCAATGGACAGATGCAGATTTTTCGTTCATCGACGGCTCCTTGGCGCGGGTGGCTCGGACCTGTGCGTGCCCGTTCGGGCAGCACCCCGTCGGTATGGACACGCCGCCGAGCCGTCAGTTCAGCGAGCGAACGAGCGCCTGCACCTCGGTGTCATCGGGAAACGCGTCGGCGTACCGCTTCGCAACGTTGCGCGCCGCGTCGCGGCGTCCGGCATCGCGATACATCGTCGCCAGTGCCATTTGCACGTCGCGTTGCCGCGGCCAGCGCTGCGCCGCGCGCTCGAGCGTCCTGATCGCATCCTGGGTGCGGCCGAACGAGTTCAGCCCGACGGCATACACGTAGACATACTGCGACTGGTCCGGGGCCAGCGCCACGGCGCGTTCCAGCTCGCGCAACGCGTCGGCCGATTGCTGCTGCCGTGCATACGACAGTCCGAGCGAGTGATGCAGCACCGCACTGTCCGGCATCATGGCGATCCCGTCCTTCAGCGTGTCGCGTGCTGCGGCTTCCTTGCCGGCGGCGCGAAACGCATCGGCTGCGTTGACGTACGCAGGCGCGAACGTCGGATCGAGCTTGCGGGCAGCGGCGAACGCGGCCTGCGCTTCGTCGTAGCGTCCGAGCGCCGCGTCGAACGAGCCCAGCGCAACCCGGGCCTCGGGACGGTCGGCATTGTAGTTCTGCGTCGCGACGAACTCTGCGGCCGCCCGTGTCCACGCCGGGTCGCGGACCAGGGACGCAGAGCCAGGCACCGCGGGGGCGAGCACGCGCGCGGCCTCGATGCGCACGGCCCGCAGCGGATCGCCGAGCAAGGGCACCGCGACCGCCGCCCTTTCCGGCACCGGCAACGCTTCGGCGGCCTGCACCGCCGCGAGGCGCACCAGCGGATGAGCGTCCTGCGCGCCGCGGCGCGCGGCGTCGGCGAGCGACGCGTACTGCAGAGGCGCAAGCCGTTCAAGCGCCGAGGCGCGGGCGATCGGCGACTGCCCGATGTCGTCCGCAACCTGCGCGAGCGCGGCGGCCGCGCCCGGTTCGCCTTCCTCGGCTGCAGCGAACGCCGGTGCGAACGTCTGGAAACCGGCGGCAGGCTGTCCGTACCAGCGCTGCATCGCCTGCGCCGACCATTGGGCGTCCTTCTCGCGATGACAATCGTTGCATGCATTGGGAACGCCGAACGCGACCGTCTGATCGGGTCGCGGAATCCGCAACGAGTGATCGCGCCGCGCATCGACCACCATGTAAGTCGTCGTCGGCATGTGGCAGTTCACGCATCGCCCGGCCTCCGATGCCGGATCGTGGTGATGGTGCGATGTGGCCGCGTACTTCGCGCTCGCATGGCATTGCGCGCACAAGCCGTTGTCGGCAACGCGCGTCTTGCCCGTATGTGCGTCGTGGCAATCGCTGCAGGTCACGCCGTGACGGTACATGCGGCTCTGCAGGAACGACGCCCACACGTAGTCCTCCGCCTGCTGCTGCCCGTCCGCATAGAACAGCGGCGACGTCAGCAGCGCGGGAAGGTAGTGATCGAGGAACGGTCGACCGGCGACGTAACCTTCGGCGATCTGCGCCCGCCGTGCATGGCATTGCGCGCACACGTCGATCTCCCGGTCGCCGACGCGCGGCGGGTCGCGCTTCGCGTTGCCGCTCGCCAGATCGATCGTCCATTTCGCACCGTGACGCTGGTCGAGCGCAACGGTCAATCCCATGCGCGCGTCGGACGGCGGCTTGTCCTTCGCCCACGCGATGTGTGCGGAACCAGGCCCGTGACAGCCTTCGCATCCGACGGAAAGGTCGCTCCACGTCGTCGCGTACGTGCCGTTCGTCGCGTCGTATTGCTTGCGCACGTTGACCGAGTGGCAATCCGCGCACATGAAGTTCCAGTTCTGCTGGCGCCCGGTCCAGTGCAATCCGTCGCGATGGTCGATCCTGTCGTTTGGATAGAGGTGGAACCAGCGCTCACCGCCCGCGGCTTGCGGACGCGTATCCCAGGCGATCGACAACGCCTGCAGACGGCCGCCCGGAAGTTCGACCAGATACTGCTGCAGCGGCTCGACACCGAACGTGTACTTGACGTCGAAGTCCGCGAGCTTCCCGTCAGGGCCGTCGGTGCGGACGACGAAACGCTCGTCGCGACGTGAGAACGTCGACTGCACGCCTGCATACGGAAACCGCGCGTCGTCGAACTTGCCTTGCACGGTCTGCGGGCTCGCGCGCTGCATCGCGCGCGCGTGTTGCGATCGCTGCCACGCGGTCGTCTGCGCCGCGTGGCATGCTACGCAGGCTTCACCGCCGACGAAATCGGCGACTGGAATCGGACCCACGGCCACGACAGAGTGTTCCGGTCGCAGCGAAAAGTATCCCGCCATCAGCACGGCGATCACTGCGAGCGTGGCAGCGACGAACCAGCGGCGACGGCGCGCCGCGTCAGGCGAACTTAGGGGACCCGCCTGGGTTTCGGGCGCCGCAGCTGCAGGCGCGCGACGGCGCTTTTTGTGGCGCCGGTCAGAACGGGCATTGGGCATGGGTGCTGATCTGAGTGATACCCCGCTGGAAGCTCACATAGTACGTGGCGCCCTCTGCAGGCCCGCCGACTCGCATCGCGAGACGAGCGATACGGATGTGATGTAATGGGTCCAATGCAGTTCGCGTCGCCGACCGGCGAGCGACCGATCAAAACCGAAAGGAGCGTGCCCGATGGAACATCCGATGTATCCCGATACGACCAAGGAGATCGCGCGCAAGCGCCGGGAGCTCGCGCCGGAGATCAGCAGTGCTTTTCGGGCGTTCGGCCAGCGAGTGTTCGCCGACGGCGCGTTGCCCGAGAAGACCAAGCAGCTCATCGCAGTCGCGGTAGCGCACGTGACGCAGTGCCCGTATTGCATCCGCGGTCACACCGAGCTCGCCGTGCAGAAGGGTGCAACCGAACCGGAGATCATGGAAGCGATCTGGGTCGCAGCCGAGATGCGGGCGGGCGCCGCTTACGCGCATTCGGTCATTGCCATCGACACCATGCATCGCCTGCATCCTGCACCTGCCGACGGACCGCCTACAGCGACTTGAGGTATTGGACGAGATCGGCCATCTGCGCACCGGTCAGACCGAGCGACTTCCGGCCATTGTAGATCTGCACGACGTCTTCCAGCGTCGCAGCAGTGCCGTTGTGAAAATACGGCGGGTGCTGCCACAACCCGCGCAGCGGCGCGGTCCGGTATTGCTTGGTGGCGCTGCGCGACGCGTAACTTGGCGCGCCTTCGGGCTCGGGCTCGCTCACCACGTCGGTGGGAGCATGCAGTCGCGAGTTGGCGTCGGTGAAGTCGTCGCCGCTGTGACATCCGGCGCACATTCCCGGGCCGTTGAAGACGAGCCTACCGCGTTCGGCGGCGGCTGCATCGAAGCTCGCCGGCGACGGTGCCGGTGGCGGCAGCGTGAGCTGATAGGCCTGCAACGCCGGCAGCTTCGACGTGATGAGGTCGTCAGTGCCATTGGTGACGTTGACACCGGTGCGCCGGTCGGAGAACGATCCATGTCCACCCATTTGCGTTACGCCGACGTACCGGTTCCAGTAGGCGAGGTCATCGCCATCGCCCGTGGACGTGATGCGATGGATGCCGTCGAGACCGTAGGCTGGCGGGATGACTTGCGGGCCGTTGATCCCGTCCTGGTTGAACCGGGGATCGTACTTCCCGGGTCCCCACGAGGCGTACACGCGCTTGGCGGCTGCGCTCACGGCCGGCGACAGCGCAATGATGGCACCCGGATCGAGATCGCGATTGGGCCAGCCATCGAGGCGTTTGCCGATGCCGTGGGCAAAGGAATCGTCGACGGTCGAATGACATAGCGCGCACGTAATGCCAACGCGCGTCAGCGTGTCCGTGCCGTTGATCGGTTCGACGGTCCCCTTGAGGCCCACCACCGCGTCGAGCTTCAATAGCGCGACGGTGGTAGCGGGGCTTTTCAGATCGATACTGCCGTCGCGGATTCCCTGCACGACCGCCGCGGGCAGTGCTTCTGCATCGACTTTCAATCCGACCGACAGCGCGGTCGTGGGATCGACCGCCGTGCGAATCACTTCATGCATGCGCAGCGTGTCGGTCCACTGCGTCTCGTCGCCAAAAGTGTCGAAACGGAAAATGCTCTTGCCTTGCTCGACAACGGCGGGATCGGTGAGCGGCGACTCTGGTTGGGACGACCCTCCGCCGCAAGCCGCCATGCATGCGGCCGCCAGGGTCGCCACGATTGCCGTCAATATGCGCACCATGTCGAGTCCTCGCCTTTTCAGGTGGTTTCACGACAATGGATGACGGCAACGCGCGCGGCGTTCCCGGCAGATTCAGGATGTAACGGCTCGGCGTTCGGTCGCTGCGCCCGTTTTTCAGGCGTGTGCGGCGATAGGGAGTGTCGCGCGCACCTCGGGGGATGGTCGGCGAATGCGTTCGATGGCGCGCAGCAGCGTCAGGTGCAGCACGTCACGCTGCGCATGGCTACCACCGAGTCGCTGCGCGAGCACCGGCAAACTTGCAAGCAACGCTATCGCGAGCGAGTCGTTGCCGCGCCCGAATGCGATCAGCGCGCGGCATGCAGGGAGGCCTAGATGTCGCGTGGTCTCGCCGTGACGCGTTGGCAGCGTGTGGCTCCGCGCGAGCACGCGCTCGAGGCGCTCCGCCCGCGTCCAGGCGCGCGCGCCGACGAATGCCAGCATCGCATGCACGTCGTTGAAGCTGCAGAAGCCGTCGTCGATGCGGGGCGCCCATCCGTCCGCGAGCTCGTCCCAGCGTTTCCCGACGTGGCCACCGAGCATGTCGATGCGCCATAGCAAGGCGGAGGAATCGATCAGGTCCGACACCTCGGTCGAGTGGCCGGCGCGAATATGCCGGTCGTATACCGCCAGCGCGCGGTCGGGCTGGCCAAGTGCGACGTGGAACAGCGCAACGTGCCACCAGCAATGCACGGCGACGATCGTGTTCGCGGCCCAGCCGGACTTGTGCTCGTTCATCCAGCGGATGCCCGCATCGGCGCGATCGGTCATCTCGAAGACATGCGCCATCACGTGGTGTGCCCGCGCATTGTCAGGGTTCAATGCCAACGCTTCCCGGGCAACTCGCTCGGCGCGCGCGTACTCGCCGCATTCCTCCAGACTGAATGCATGCATGGCGAGCAGCGCATCGTAACCGGGCAGGTCGCGCGACCACGCCGGCAACACCGACTGCACGCGGTCGCGCAGGCACCCGATGTCGCCGGTAAGGTAGTCGAACGAATGCGCGGCTTGAAGCGCCAGCGCATCGCGCGGGTGAAGACGCAGGACGTCGCTCAGGCGTTGCTTCGCGCGTTCATAGTCGTCGTCGAGCGTGGCGGCGATCGCCGCAAGGTGCAGTCGCTCGCGCACGTTGGCGGGCAGGCCGGCGGCGCGCACCAGAACCGGACGCGCCGAGCGGACGCGTTGCAGATCGCGGCCGGACAACAGCAGCCACGCCTGCAGCACGTGCGCCATGACGAACGTCGGCGCCTGCTGCAGCGCGATGTCGAGTTGCTCCATCGCGCCACTGCGCCAGCGGAGCGACGCTTCGAGCGCGCGCTCGAAGGCCTCCAGCGCAGCAGGGGTTGCGCCGGAGATTGCGCATCCGCGTCCGTCGAATTCGCTCACGGGTGCACCGCCTGACCCGTCGGCCGCAAGGGCGCGGATCGATTGGGTTTCGATCAATTCCGGAGCAGTCATCACAGTCGTACGGCACGTGGATTTCACAGGGCGCCAGTCTATCGGGGCCATGTCGCAGGAGCGTTCCGCCGGGGAGCCGTGTGTGTTTCATTTGTTGCACGTCCCACGCCAGACCCACTCACCGGGCAAGCGCTTGACCGCTTGCGCGCCGCAGCCGGGCCGGCGTTCAGATAATCTTCCGGACCTTGCCAAGCCCCATGACCCTGCTCCGGCGTGCCTCAGTGGCAACCTCGGAAATACGATGCCGCTAACGCGACCCGAGAAATTCCTGTGGTGCGCCGCTGCAGCCCTGGCGACGCTCGCAGTGGCACTTCCCTCGATGCCGCAAGATCCTGGCTACCATCAGTTTGCGGACGCAAGGACGCTCCTGGGGATACCGCACGCGATGGACGTTCTATCCAACGTTTTCTTTCTCGTCCTCGGTTGCATCGGTCTCGTCTTTCACTTCTCCGGTCGACTGGCCTACCCGAACGCCGCAATGCGCACATCCGGTCTCGTGTTCTTTCTAGGCTTCGTGCTGACGGCGTTCGGGAGTGCTTTTTACCATCTGGATCCGAACGATCGTGGATTGGCGTGGGACCGCCTGGGAATGGTGGTTGCCTTTGCCGGTGTGCTGGGATTGCTCGCGGCACACCGCGTGTCGGTTCGGGCCGCAAATCTGCTTTGGCCGACATCTCTCATCGCGGGCGTATTGTCCGTGGCATGGTTCGCGGCGACCGGATCCATCACCCCCTACGCCGTGTTGCAGTTCGGGGGCATGGTCATGATTGCAGGCGCTCTGTGGCTGCCTGCGCACGGAAAGGGGCCGAACTGGGCTGCGCTGATTGGGGCCTACGCTTTGGCCAAGGTACTGGAGGCGGAAGACGTCCAGGTCTTCCACCTGACACACGGCGCGTTATCCGGTCACACCTTGAAGCACTTGTTTGCCGCCCTTGCAGTATTGGCGGTTCTGGTTCCCCTGGCGCCTCGGCATCGTCCCCAGACTTAGCGCTGCTCCACTGGCACGAACTCTAGCGTGACGGGGATCCCCTGCTGTCCGCTCGCGCGCTCTTCCTGGCGGCCGCTACGGCCTCCGGGTAAGGCAGGGAGCGCCCGGTCGTTTCAACCTCGAGCAGCTTGGTGTCCTCGTTCACCGCGACGCGGTACTTGCCCATGCCGTGCAGGACGTGCATGGCGAAGAGGTTATCGAAATCCCTGTACTCACCCTGCTCCCGCAAGAAGTCCAGGGATAACACCGACGGGAACCGGTCGGGCAGGTTCTTGAACGCCACTTTCTCCGCGTCGTGCGGATCCACGTAGGTCGAGCCGTCATATTTCTTGTACAGCACGGCGGACATCGCGTAGCCACGCGCGTTCCATTGCTTGAAAAGCTTCATGGCCATGTCGGTGGGTATGTTGGACTTGATGGCCGCCTTGACTTTGCGCAACGGAATGAGCGGCGCGCTCTTGACGTCGAGCTCGTTGTACCCGGCCCCATACTTGAACCCGACACCGATGATCTTGGCGCAGTTGAGGTCCATATAGCCGTACACAACCTCGCCGTGGTGGTACTCGGTATTCCAAGACCGATTGCGATAATCGGCGTTGATGCGTTCAAAGTAAGCGACGAGGCGCGTCTTCTCCGCCTGTGGGACGCCGTAGACGCGCACACCAATCACGGATCGCTTGTAGATCTCGCCAAAGTCGAGGCCGAACGAGGCCGTCTCACCAAGCGACGAGGTCGTCTTGAACAGGTACTCCTTCTTCGGGACCATCGTCACCAGGTCGGTGACATAGAAACTGGTCTCGTGCTCGGGCGCCCGGTCCGCGTAGAAGTTCGCCGAATACACGATGTCGTCCCCGAGAACGTCGTCGCGTATCGCAAGCGCGATGTGTCCCGCGGATCCGCCGTTGGAGGTGCCGAAGCTGATCAGCAACTCCATATCGTATGTGTCCCGCCGCAGCATGTTCACGAACTCGTCCAAGTTGGCGGGTTCCGGTCCACCCTTGCTTCCGAAATCGGCGGCAGCCGCGACGGTAGCCAACAAGAGCAATAGCGCGACCGCGAGGCCACGTAAAGCAACGCTCACAGCCTTTGCTCCTGAGGAGGCGTGCATGCGCGCGGCCCACAGAGCCGCGCTGGACGACATCAACGCAATCTTTGCCGACGTCAAGGCAGGCAAGGTGGACGGCGGGAGCCAGATCGACCGGTCGGTCCGCATGGAAGGTGCGCGACTACGCGCGCACCCGATCCGCACGCTGCTTCAGTGGCCGGCCGCGAGCTCGGTGAATGTCTCGAAGCCGCCCCAGAACATGCGGCCGCCATCGAAAGGCATCTTCGAGGGGTCCATCAACTCCTTGAGTTGCGGATCTTCCATGACCGCCTTGCCTATCCGGTCGCGGTCCGCCTTGTTCCGATACACGACCCACGCCAACGCGATCACCTCGCCTTCCTTGAGCTGCACCGCTTGAGGAAACGACGTTTGCTTGCCGGGCTGAGCGTCGTCGCTGATCGAGTCGGAGTAGTACAAGGCACCGTGGCGCAGGTGAGCGTTGCCCCACTCCGGCGACATGCGCTTGTACGTGTCGATCTTGTCACGGGGAACGGGAATGACGATGGCATCGATATAGTGCGACATGGGACCTCCTGGGTGAAGTCGCTCGGATCGTAATTGGATGTCGCGCGTTCGCTTGGAACGTCGACATCGGCACCGGAAGCCGATTGTGCCGCAGACCGGGTTCGAGAGCCACATCGGGTCGCCGCGGTGCGGGCTCGGTCACAATGACGGCTCGGCATTAGCGTTGAGATGACAGCGACAACGAATTGTTCCGCCGAAGTAATGGTCCTCTGACGGGAGGCAAGCATGCAGTTCTATCTCAATGGCTATCGGCCCGGTGACCCCGACGTCCACGCGGCAGCGCCTCCTGCTGAGAACCGAACCGCAGGCCTCCCCGACGCGGTAGACGTCCTGATCGTCGGTAGCGGGCCGGCTGGAACGCTGCTCGGCGCTCAGCTCTCGACGTTTCCCGCCATCCGTACTCGCCTCATCGAGCGGCGCGACGGTCCACTTCAGCTGGGTCAGGCCGACGGCGTAGCCTGCCGCACGGTTGAAATGTTCGCTGCGTTCGGCATGAGCGAGAAGCTCGTTCGCGAGGGCTACTGGGTCAACGAGACCGCGTTCTGGCGTCCGTCGCAGGAGGACCGATCGCGGATCGTGCGCACCGGCCGCATTCAGGACACCGCGGACGACCTGTCCGAGTTCCCGCACCTCATCGTGAACCAGGCGCGCATGCAGCAGTACCTTCTCGACTACATGCGCCGGTCGGCGTCGCGACTCGAGCCCGACTACAACCTGGAATTCGTAACGCTGAAAATCGAATCCGAAGGTGAGCACCCGGTCGTGGCCACGCTGCGCGATGTGCGAGACGGCTCGGAGTCTACGATCCGCGCCAAATACGTCGTCGGCTGCGATGGCGCACGCAGCCAGGTGCGTGGCGCGATCGGTGCGGAGCCGCGTGGCGATTTTGCCAACCATGGCTGGGGGGTCGTCGACATGCTGGCGGTTACCGACTTTCCGGACATCCGACTGAAGGCCGCAATTCAAGCGGACGAGGGCAACATATTGCTCATCCCACGCGAGGGGGGGTTCCTGGTGCGGCTCTATGTCGACCTCGGCGAGATCGACCCGCACAATCGCGACGCCATCCGCGAGTACACACAGGAGAAGGTGATCGGGATCGCGCAACGTGTGCTACGCCCGTACACGCTCGACGTGAAAGACGTCGTGTGGTTCGCCGTGTACCAGGTCGGCCAGCGCGTCACCGACCGGTTCGACGATGTTCCCGCTGCCGAGGCCGGATCACGCCTGCCGCGCGTCTTCATCGCGGGCGACGCGTGTCATACGCACAGCGCGAAGGCGGGCCAGGGCATGAACGTTTCGATGCAGGACGCGTTCAACCTCGGTTGGAAGCTCGTCTCCGTCATCGAAGGACGGGCGAAGCCCGAACTGCTTCACACTTATTCCGTCGAGCGCCACGCGATAGCCCAGGGTCTCATCGACTTCGACAAGGAGTGGTCGAAGATCATGGCATCTCATCCAAGGGATCCGCAGCACCCCGAACGTGGAGGCATCGACCCCGAAGAGCTTCAGCGGGAATTCGTGAAGTCGGGGCGTTACACCGCCGGCGTCGCGACGCACTACCCCCCTGCAACGATGCTTACCGCCGAGGCAACGTACCAGGCGCTGGCCAAGGGATTCACCATCGGCATGCGCTTCCACTCGGCGCCCGTGGTGCGCGTGGTCGATGCGAAGCCGATGCACCTCGGTCACGTTGCCCGTGCCGATGGTGCGTGGCGCATCTACGCCTTTGCCGACGCGGGCGGACAGCGACTGCACAAGCTCGCGGATTTCCTCGCGAAGTCTCCGGATTCGCCGATCCTGCGATTCACGCCGGCGGGGGCCGACATCGACAGCGTCATCGACGTTCGCGCGATATTCCAGCAGGGGCACCGCGAGCTCAAGGTAGAAGCACTGCCATCGATACTGCTACCGCGCAAAGGGCGCTTCGGGCTCATCGACTACGAAAAGGCGTATTCACCCGACCTCAAGAACGGCCCCGACGTCTTCGACCTGCGCGGCATCGACCGCGCGAAGGGTGCGATCGTCGTCGTTCGTCCCGACCAGTATGTCTCGACCGTACTTCCGCTGGACGCCCACGGAGCGCTCACCGCCTTCTTCGAAGGATTTCTGCTCGCTTGTCATTGAGCAAGGCGCTTCTCGCCTGCCCCTCGAAGACTCTGAATGGGAATGATTTGCGTTATCGTTCGCGCTTTGCTAGCATCGCGCCTCCACATCCCTATGCATCGGCAATCGGTCACCGACGCACGTCAATGAACGAGCGCCCAGAACCCTGTTTTGATGTCGAAGCCGCCGACGAACCCGCGCGGCAGCACGATGCAGCAACTGCGCTTCCGCGCGTCGTCGCCAGCGAGGTCCTGCTCGGCGGTGGCACGCAACTCGCGATCCTGCACAAGCAAACGATCTACTTCTTGCGCGAAACCCGCCTGGGCAAGCTGATCCTCACGAAGTAACCGCAACCGGCAAGCCGAAACATCGCGATCGCGTGGGTGCGTCCGACGTGCGCCCCTACACCTCGTCCCAGGACTCGAGCGACCCATTCAGCACTTGGGCCTCCAGCACGCGCTCCTGGTCGGCGCCCCACATGATCGTGCCGCGCACACCGCGACGCTGGGCGATGCGCGACGCGAGTCCGCCCCAACGCAGCGGCGCGATTGGAGCCGCCCAGGTCCATTACGACGATGTCGCCATCCTGCATCGTCTGCAGCACCTGTTCGAGCGGCTTGCCGACGCCGCCGCCGAAACGGTACGCAGAGGGGTCGTTGCTCTTCGGCTGCAGGCGCACCGGCAGCGCACGTCCGACCACCCGACCCTGCCCGACTCGGCGCGCTTCGATACCGGGAAGCACGCCCAGGACCGCGAGCTCGTCGAGCGCGTCGGAGACGATCGAAGTCGAGTATTGCGATAGTTGCGAAATCGGATCGAGCGACACTTGCTTCTCCCGTCAGATCGAGGCGCCGATGCGGCTCACCACTTCCGCGCCCTCGCCCACGATCTCGCCGAACGTGAGCGCGCCGGACGCGACCTCGAGCAATCGCTGCATCCCGTCGCAGGCCGCAGCATCGAGCGAGACGCTGCCGTCGAGCACGCCGGTGGCCGCAAAGTCGATCTGCTCAGTCAGTCTCGCGGTCGCCTCGGCGTTGGCGCTCATTTTCAATGTTGGGGCAACGAGGCTGCAGTAGCTGTTGCCGGCCCCGGTGGTGAAAATCACGATGTGCGCGCCACCGGCAATCATCGCCGTCATCGATTCGGGCGAGAAGAACGGCGTGTCCATGAGATACAAGCCCGACCCCGCGGGCCGCTGTCCGGCCGCCAACAAGTCGTTGATCGGCTGCCGGCCGCCTTTGGACATCGCGCCGAGCGCCTTCTCTTCGATCGTCGTGATGCCGCCCGCCTTGTTCTGAGGTCCCGGATTTTGTCCGCGAATGTCGCCGCCCGCAGCCCGCACCATGCGCTCCCGCTCGCCGACCGCAGCGACGATGCGTTGCGCGACATCCGGTGTCGCGGCGCGCTGGGCGAGAAGATGCTCGGCGCCGGTCCACTCGACCGTCTCGCTGAAGATGGCCGTCCCGCCTGCGGCGACCAGCATTTCCATCATGCGGCCGGCGAGCGGATTGCATACCAGACCCGAGGTCGCATCGGAGTGCCCGCACTCGACGGCAACGCAGAGCTCGCCGAGCGGGACCGCTTCGCGGCGCAGGAACGATGCTTCGTGCACCAGACGCACGGCGGCGCGGACTCCCGCGTCGACCAATGCAAGCGCATCCTCGTGCACGCCGGGAAGGGACAATGCGACCACCGGTTTGCCCGCAGCGCCAACCGCATCCGCGTACGAGCGCGAGATATCGTCTGCGGCGGACAGCACGACCGTCGCAGCGACGTTCGGATGTCCGGCGAGTGCTGCGAGCGTGTCGAAGTGCAACTGCGCATCGGCCCCGACCTGGCCGCGCCCGTACCCTGACGTTACGCACACGGTGCCGCGCACCAGCGACACCACGCGTTGTGCCGCGGCTGACGTAAGCCCGGTAGGCGAGAGCACGAGCACGTGGTTGCGCACGCCGACGCGACCGCCGGGCCGACGGAAGCCTGCAAACGTGGTGCTTGCTGCCGCGGGTGAGCGTCGGTGGTGAACAAACGCCGTCGCCGACGCTTGCGCGCGCCGCGCGGCGTCGTCGGCCTCCCAGCGCATCGCCGTCGTCTCGAGGTTGTGCAGATGCACCCACGCGCCAGACGCGATATCGCGCGTCGTGCGGCCGATAACCTCGCCGTACTTGCGCACCGGCGCTCCGGATGCGATCGCATGCAGCGCAAACTTGTGGCCAAGCGCGATCGGCTCGGCGATCGTAACCTCGCGCACCGTGGACGCAAGGCGCAACGTGAGATTCGTGCCCGGCAACAGGTCGGCGAGCGCCGTCGCGACGTCGTCGCGCGGGTCGAGCAGCGCCGCATCGAGCCTTCGAGGAGGATCCGGGTCAATCACGCGTGAAGCATAGCCTGATGTCCGTGTTGCCCGCGCAACACATTGCCGAAGGACCCTGGTCATCGCTCAGGATGAAAAGGACGTTGGGACGGGACGGGTCTTTACTGGCCATGATCGCATCCGCACGCTATGAGGCGAAGCGCTGCGCCTGGGCCTTCCGTTCCGGGCGCCTGCCCGCGATGATCATCCCGAGCACCTCCTCCTCCGTGACGTCCGCCGTAAGGTAAGTGCCGACGAGCTTGCCGTTCTTCATTACGACGAGCCGATCGGACAGTGCGAACACGTCGGGCATGTCGTGCGTGATCAGGAAAATGCCGACGCCGTCGGCCTTGAGCTGCCTGATCAGCCGTCCGACCATCGCTGCTTCCTCGGGGCCGAGTGCTGCGGTCGGCTCGTCCATGATCAGGATCCGCGCGTTGAAGTAGAGCGCGCGAGAGATTGCGACGACCTGCCGCTGTCCGCCAGACAGCGCACGCACCGGCACGCGGATGTTCGTGAAGTTCTTGTTGAGCCGCTGGAACACCTTGCGCGCCTGGCCTTCCATGAAGTGATCGTCGAGCGTTCGCCACGGCGTCAGCTTTTCGCGACCGAGGAACAGATTTGCCACGGCGTCGAGGTTGTCGGCGAGCGCGAGCGTCTGATAGATCGTCTCGATGCCCAGGTGTTGCGCGTCCGCCGGCGTGCGGATGTGAACCATTTCGCCGGCGATCACCATGTCGCCTGAATCGACCGGATACGCGCCCGCCAGCATCTTCATCAGTGTCGACTTGCCGGCGCCGTTGTGCCCGAGCAGCGCGACGACCTCGCCGGCGTAGAGGTTGACGCTGACGCCGTCGACGGCGTGCACGCCGCCAAATGCCTTGCGGATGTCGTGCAACTCGACAAGCGGCGCCGCAGAAGCGGTATTGGATGCCATCACTTCTCTCCGAAGCGCCGTCGGTACAACACGTCGAACACGACCGCAACGATCAGTACCTGCCCGATGATCACCATCCGCCTGCCGATCGCAACGTCGAGCAGCAACATCCCGCTGTCGAGCGACTGCATGATGAGCGCCCCGAGCGCCGACCCGAGGATCGAGCCGCTGCCGCCCGAGAGCGCCGTGCCGCCGATCACGGCAGCCGCGATTACATAAAGCTCCATCCCGGTGCCGAGCGAATTGGTGCCTGCATTCAGCCGCGCGATCGAGACGACCGCCGCGACCGCGACGAGTAACCCGAGCAGCGCGAACAGGAGCAATGTCACGCGGCGGACCGGAATGCCGACCAGTGCGGCCGCATCGGGATTGCCTCCCATCGCGTACACGTAGCGCCCGAAACGTGTCCGATGCACGATGAACGAGAGCACGCACGCGACGATGGCCCAGATCAGGACGGGGATCGGAATTCCCTGCGGCTCGCCCTTCCCCGAGATCTGGTAGCTGTTCATCGTCCATGCGAACGCGATCAGCACGACGCACGGCAATGCCGTCACTGCGACGTCGAGCCACAGCGGCTCGAGCGCCATTTCGTGACGGCGCCGCGAGTGCCGCTCGTGCGCCAGCCGCATGAACAGGCATGCGATCACGAGCGCGGTCAACGCCCACGTCGCAACGACGCCGATGCCGCCGTCGTAACCACCGCCCAGACGCTGAAAGAACTCGTCGTTCACGGGCTGCGTCTTGCCGTCCGCGACGAGGAACGCGGCGCCGCGGAACGACATCAGGCCGCCGAGCGTGACGACGAACGACGGCACGCCGAGCACCGCCGTCAGCCAACCCTGGTACATCGAGACGAGCAACGCGACCGCGAGTCCGGCCAGGGACGCGAGCTCCCACGGCCACCCCGACGTGTACATGAGATACGCGATCAGCACGCCGACGAAGCCCATCACCGAGCCCACTGACAGGTCGATGTGGCGCGCGACGATCACGAGCACCATCACCGTCGACACGATACCGACGACCGCCGTCTGCTGCGCGATGTTGTAGAGATTCTCGGGCGATAGGAACACGCCGCCGGAGAGCGCGTGAAATGCGATGCCCATGACGACGAGCAGCGCCGACATCAGCAGGAGGCGCAGATCGAGGCCGGTACGACGCCACACGGTCCCACCCGGACGATCGCCCGGTGCGGCGCCGCTCTCGGCAGCAGCGGCCCGGCGAGCGGTGCTCAAGTCCGCATCGTCACGTACAAGCGGCCGGCGCCTTGTCGCCACTCACGCCCTTGCACACTTCGGCCTTGCTGATCCAGCCGGCCTTGATGACGACGTCGAGGTTGCTGCGGGTGATCGGCACCGGCGCGAGAAGCCGCGACTGAAGCTCGACCTTCTTCTCGCCGCCGCTCCACTTCGCCGCCTTGTCGACCGGCTTGCCCGAGGCGAGTGCCACGGCAGCACTCGCAGCTTCCTTGCCGAGCTCGCGCGAATCCTTCCACACCGACACGGTCTGCGTGCCGAGCGCGATGCGGTTGAGCGCAGCATGATCCGCGTCCTGCCCGGACACCGGAATGCCGCGCAGGCCCTTCGCCGTCAAAGCCGCGACAACGCCGCCCGCGGTGCCATCATTCGCCGCGACCACCGCGTCGACCTTGTTCGCGTTCTTGGTGAGAATCTGCTCCATGTTCTTCTGCGCGACGTCGGGCTTCCAGCCATCGGTGTATTCGTCTCCGACGATTTTGATGTCGCCCTTCTTCACCGCTCCATCGACGATCTCCTGCGCGCCGGCGCGCAGGAAGTTCGCGTTGGGGTCGGTAGGCGAGCCCTTGATGAACACGTAGTTGCCCTTCGGCACGAGCTTGAACACCTCCCGCGCCTGCATGCGGCCGACCTCGACGTTGTCGAACGTGATGTAGAAGATGCCAGGCACCTCGATCAGCCGATCATAGGCGACGACAGGGATCTTCTGACGGATCGCCTTGTTGACTGCGGGCAGGATCGCGTCCTTGTCCATCGCGAGCACGATCAGCGCCTTCGCGCCCTTGGCCATCAGACCGTCGACATCGGCGAGTTGCTTCTCTGGGGATCCGCCCGCGTCGGCACTGATGTACTTGGCGCCGAGTTTTTCGAGTTGCGCCTTGATCGCCGCCTCGTCGGTCTTCCAGCGCTCCTCCTGGAAGTTCGACCAGGAGACGCCGACGACCGTCTGGGCGGTGGCGGGAGAGAACGCGGTGATGGCGAGGACGACGGCGATGGTGGTGAGGAAGACTCTCATGGCTGGCTCCTTTCTTCACGATCCAGCATCGCACCTGGCGACGCTGGAACGCGTTATTGGCCGCTCGGGCGTCGACCGCTGCGGCCGACGTTCCGTCGCCGAATCATACGGCAGATAGGCGTAGACGAATCAAGCACCAGAGCCACATGCGTCGAGACCCACTCGCTGCGCGCGAAGCCGTCACCTTCACAACCGGTGGATCCGTCACGATCGATTGTGGCGGCTGGCCAGTTGGAATAATCTTGTGCGGCGGTTTTCCAAAACATTCGAACTTGAACCGGCATACGCGAAAGCGATGCGACGCGAGGAGATCAGGATGCCAATGTTCATGGCGCAGTTTGCGTATACACCGCAGGCGTGGACCACACTCATCCAGACGCCGCAGGACCGCGCGGCGGCTTCTGACACATTGCTGCGGCACTTCGGCGGCCGCCTGATCGGCCTGTATTACACCCCTGGCGCGGAGTACGACGGTTTCGCGCTTTTCGAGGCGCCTAGCGACGCGGCTGCTGCAGCGGTTGAGATCGCGGATATTGCCTTGGGCCACCTACGGAGCAACCGCCTGTTGCGCGTGCTCTCGGCCGAAGAGATGCGTGCGGCGCTTCAGCAAGCGGCCACGGCGCCGAATATTGCTCCGAAGGCCGCCGGCTAGGGGCAGCGCCGGAACTCGATTGCGAATGTGGCGCGGATAGCCTTGATCGCGCCCGCAAGGAAGTGTCCCGCCCCTACTATTGGTTCCTATCGTCGTGCCGGAGCTTCGTTATTCAACGCTACTCGGGCACCGTGTGAGCCATCGCGAAAGCGAGCGTGGCCTAAGGTCCACCAAGCGCAACGCGCGATGAGCGAACGGTTCAGATCTTCGTTTGATCCGCCTTTTTCAACGGCAAAGATCGGAACCGCTCTCGGCTCGTTTGTCTGCGGCGCTTCTTAGCGCGCTACGTCATATGCCAAATCTCTTCTTCGAAGCACCCTTCCCGCGAGTGCACGCGCGCGGCCAGCCACCGACAAACCGTCGTCGCATGCTGCAACTGGCTGCCGCAGCAGCAGCGACGGTCTGGTTGCCGCGCAGTGCGTGGTGCCAACCCCGATTTTCAAGCGACCCGTTTACCCTCGGTGTGGCCAGTGGATCGCCGACGCATGACTCTGTCGTGCTGTGGACGCGTCTTGCGCCGGAATCGTTCTTTGGGGCGGACCTGGCGCAGGATCCGATTACCGTGCGCTGGGAGATGGCGCACGACGAGCAATTCACCCGCATCGTTGCGCACGGGCAATCGGTTGCATCAGCCGCGTTGGCGGATTCCGTCCACGTGGAAGTGGGGGGCCTGGAACCCGACCGCTGGTATTTCTATCGCTTCATGGCTGGCGAGGCACAAAGCGCCGTGGGGCGCACGCGCACGTTCCCGGCACCGGGTGCGGCAGCAACCTTGCTGCGCATCGCCTACGCCTCGTGTCAGCGCTGGGAACATGGTTATTTTAGCGCCTACTGCCACATGCGCGCAGAGAATCTCGACGCCGTCCTGTTTCTCGGTGACTACATCTATGAATATCCCGGCGCGAAGAACGCGGTGCGTGTTCCCACCGGAGGTTGGGTGTACACGCTCGATGACTACCGGCAGCGCTACGCGCTCTACAAGTTGGACGCCGACCTCCAGGCGATGCACGCCACGTGCCCCTGGCTCGTGACGTGGGACGATCATGAGGTGCAGAACGACTATGCCGGTGCGACACAGGGCGACAGTGGCATCCCGGTCGCGGATTTTGCCGGCCGCCGCGCCGCCGCGTACCAAGCCTTTTACGAGCACATGCCGCTTCGTGCATCGGTGCTCGCGAGAGCGCTCGCGGGACTCGGGAGCGACGCCGAAATGCGCATTTACTCCACCGTAAGGTTCGGTACGCTCGCGACGTTTCACTTAATCGACGACCGACAGTATCGCGATCCGCAAGTCTGCACACGTGGCGGCAAACCCGGCTCCAGCAGGGTCGATCCCGCGACGTGCGCCAAGTGGGAAGATCCCGGACGCACGCTCCTCGGCGCGCCGCAGGAACGCTGGTTGGACGACGCGTTCGCGCACGCGAGCAAGGGTTGGAACGTCATCGGCATGCAGACACTATTCGGCGCCCGCGATTTCAAGTCCGGACCCGGCCAGTCATTTTGGAACGACGGCTGGGACGGTTACCCCGGGGCGCGAACGCGCATGATCGCATCGATTCGTAGGAACGCTCTCACCAATCCCATCGTACTTGGCGGCGACGTGCATCAAAACTGGGTGGGACACGTCAAGGCCGACTACGCCGTTCCCGCGAGCCCCGCGATCGGCGTCGAATTCTGCGGTACCAGCATCAGCTCGCAATCCGAGAACGGCGGACGCATTGCCGATTGGCTGGCGAAGAACCCTCACTTCGTCTTTGCCGATGCCGAACATCACGGCTATGGCGTGGTGGAATTCACTCCGAAACGACTGAGGACATCACTGCGCGCGGTGAGCGACGTCACGCGCCGCGAAACGACGATCGAAACGCTCGCGCGATTTTCGGTCGATGCAGGTCGGACCACGCTCGACCGCGCGTGACATTCCGTCGAACACAACGTGGGTCGCAGCGAGAGGCAATGGAAGCCGGTCATCCGCTGACGCCCGCTATTGACCGGAAGCGGGCTTTCGCAAAGCCAGTTTTCCCGGAGCAGGCCGATGTGCGCATCGCGTCTCCCGGGCGATAGACGCTATCTGTCCGTGTCGGACGTCAGACAGTTAGCGGAGACGGCGCCCCATTTCCCGGCGAAGCTTCACTGGGCGACGGCAACGACTCGCAGGGAGTAGTCGTGGCGATCGTAGATCCGTGGCACCTACAGCTCTAAAAAGCACACAGCCCAGCGCAATGGCTGGGCTGTGTGCGTTAACGGCAGGTGTTTGAAGTTCGATCCGCGGTTATTGGGTGCAGCTGGCCTTCACACCTGCTTCGCCGTCGGCAAAGCTGCCGAAGTCCGAAGACTTAGCCCTCGCGAAGACACATTCGGCCGACGTGCCAGAAAGCTTCGGACCCGCCATTCCACTTTGGTTCGTATAGCCCCAGGAATTGACGGAAATGATGGGACCGTTGCCCGTGGTCGTATTCATCGGCTGCACCCATGGACCGCCCGATGAGCCGCCGCTAAGCCCGCAGTTGTCGAGCCACCAGTCGTCCGCGTCGAGCGACTCGATGATATCCGCGCAGTACATGAACTGCGGATCGACATCGTAGGAATAGCCCAGTGCATGAGTCAGGCTTGAGGTTGGCTGCGCGAAACTGATATTCATGGGACCGACCACCATATCCAACGCGTCGGACACCGTCGTTAATCCCGCCTGATGCGCGCCAGAGTCGTTGACGACGTAGAACGCGTAGTCCCAATGCACGTTGTCCGGAAATGTGCGGGTGGTCCAGTTCACATCTACAACGCCAAAGCTTGGAACCCAGCACCCCACCGGATCATTGCCGCACGAAAGGTCCGTGCCAGCGCCGGTCGTGTCTGCCTGGTCGGGAATGAACAGCACATGACGGGCGAAGGCCTTGTTTGCATCGTCATAGATGCAATGGGACGCCGTTAGGATGATCGAGCGACCGCTGATGGAGTCCGCCACCACCGTGCCCGAGCAGACATATCCGCTCCACCTGGTACGACGCGTACTGGTCGGCATCTCGAAGTAGATTCGGCCGGCAGCCCTCTGCACGACACCATCGTTCGTCCATTCCGCATTCGCGACTTCACCGCCGCCGCCGCCGCCACCACCGTTAACGTTGAACGCAACCGTCGCTGAGGTGGCGGTATTGCCGCCGCCTTGCTTCACGCCATCTTTGGCGACAACCCACCAGCTCCATGCGCCATTGGTCAGGCCCGAGACGGTAACGCTCCAGGAATCTCCGGAGCCCTTGCTGGCCGAAAACGACTGGACGGCACCGCTGCTATTTTTGAGGCTGACGCTGACCGACTTCACGCCGCTCTTATCGGTGACAGTTGCGGAAAACGTGGCGCTCGCGCCAACTGTAGCGCCGGGTCCGGGAATCATGCTGGTAATGCTCGGGCCAGTCGTGTCGCCCGATCCGCCGGGTGCGGCATTGGGTTTGACTTGGTTGGAGGCCAGCGCGGCGATGTTGTGACCGTAAGGAACCAGCACGTCGCCGGTGTGCCGCATATAGCCTAGGCCGCGCGGATCGATCACCAGGTCGCGCGGGATCGCGGCGGCGCGACGTTCGGGTGTCCAATGGTCAATGACGGCTGCGGATCGCGCATCGACCGCCCGTGCGCTTTGGGCCGCGACGTTCTCGGACGCGACTGCGGCAGCGAGGGACACGATGAGTCCTGCGACGATCGGGGAAGAAATCCGGATGGACATGGAGCTATCTCTCACATCGATTGGGTGTTTGGATTTAACCTGCGTTTTGGGAGCAAGGTCAAGACCATTTGCGCCGCGAATCGGATCTGGACCTTTCTAACTCCCTGCGGCTGTGTCACATCGGGCGTTGGACCAACGCGCTGTACGCACGCGTCATGTGTGGTACACCTAGAACAGTCCGACGCAACCAGGGAGATGCTGAGTCTGCCGGCGCCCTCGGTCGAGTTCGAGATCGACAGTCCGCTTGTGGGCGATAGTCGACAGCGCTCACAACTGTTTCGGTTAGCCAAGACCGCGAAAGCGGATCAAACTCAAGTCGAATTCGATCGCTCGTCTTTCGTCTACTCGGAGGTCATATGAGTCACGCGTCAATGCTGAAAGCCAGACGGCAGCACCAAAAAACCAGGAAACTTCTCGATGGTGCAGCCAAGCGGGCCAAACGGCTGGAGAAGCAGGCGTTGGCTGGGCCGGCGGTGAAGAAGGAAAAGGTGAAGAAGGTAAAAGTGAAAGAGGCCAAGCCGACCGAGGAGGGGTCTGGCAGGCAAGACGCGAAGAAGAGCACTGCGGCTGCGGCGAAGAAAGGCGCGTCCTAGCCTTTCTCGACCCGGAATCGGGGCGGTGTGTTGCGCGTCGACTCGCGCTGCTTGTGTGTATGAAGCGGTGGACGCGCGTCGCCGCGTATGCATATCCGACGTTTGACGAACAATCGGGGCGCCGCCATGGCGCCCCGATCGCGTTGCTGAACAACGGCCCGTCTATTTGAGATCGGCCTGGTGAGCGGCGAACTCCGCCTGGCTCACGACTCCGTCATTGTTAGTGTCAAGCTTCTTCCACATGCCTTGCACCTTGGAATCGGCCGCTGCTTCGGCCGCGCTCAACTTGCCGTCATGATTGGTGTCGAGGCGCGCAAACGCACCGCCGGCAGTCGAACTCGAACTCATGCCAGTGGTGTTGCTGGTCGCCGCAGTGCTCTTGTCGTTCGTTTTGGTGCTGCCGCTGGTCGTGGCCTGGCTCCCCGTAACCTTGCACGGCGCTCTTCTTTTTCTTGAGCGAGGGTGATCGGCGTCGACCCGGTGTTGGCGGGACCGCCGCGTCACCGAGTCCGAGGGTGCCAAGAAGCGCGATAGCACGGAATTGCAAATTGGTGCACATTCTCGCTGACAAGACGCAGGAAGCTCTCAGATCGTTAGGTCCATTCTTGCGTCCGCCCTCGCCCGTTGGGTAACCCGCAAACCGAGGCATCGCATGAACCGTGAGAAAGTAGTTTTCGGCTTCTTCATCGTACTCGCGGCCACACTCAACTTCGGATTCTTCGTGGGCGAGATCGACGTCCCGTATCACCACGACGTCTTTGAGCTTTTCGCCGCTATAGCCGTGAATCTCGTCGCCACCGTTCTCAAGTTCGGCGATCGCACTCAGATAGGCGCTATCCATCTTGCGACGAGTCTGGTCGCGGACCTCCAGCTCGTTGCTGCGGCGATCTGCTGGGCGGCGGCAGTCCACGTGGTCGGCGAGGGCATGTCACCGGAAGTGACGGCACGCGTGGTTTCGCTGGCCGGCGGCGCACTGCTTGCCAACATCGTATCGCTCGTCATTCTCATCGCGGAAACGGTGATGCTGCGTCGGTAGGAGCGCGCCCATGCACAGCGCCTTTCCGGTTGCGTTGCGGCGCATGCGCGCGCCGCTCATCGTAATTGTTGCGGTGTACGCCATCGCGGTGCTCGGGCTGGTCCTGATACCCGGCATCGATACCGACGGCAACCCCGCGCCGCCGATGAGCTTCTTCCATGCGTTCTATTTCGTCAGCTTCACGGCGACAACGATCGGATTTGGCGAGCTTCCAGTACCTTTCAGCAATGGTCAGCGTTTGTGGGTCACCGTGTGTATCTACCTGGCGGTGTTCGGCTGGACCTACACGATCCTGTCGCTGCTCGCGCTAATGCAAGACAAGCCGTTGCAGCAAGCGGTCGCGGTGGGCCGCTTTCGGCGGGCAGTGCGCAGAATCGGGGAGCCGTTCTACATCCTGTGCGGTTACGGCGAAACCGGTACGCTGCTTGCCCGGTCCCTTGATCAACTCCACATCCGGTTCGTCGTGCTGGACATATCGCCTGAGCGCACCGAAGACCTCGTCGTGCGGGGCTTCGACGTCGACGTCCCAGCCCTCACGGCCGACGTACGCAAACCGGAGACTCTGCTGATCGCGGGGCTTCGCCATCCTCGTTGCTGCGGCGTGGTCTCGCTCACTAACGATGACGGCGCCAACCTTGCCGCTGCAATCACGGTGCGCCTGCTCAACCCGACGGTCCCTGTGCTCGCCCGCGCCGAGTCGGAAGCGACAGTCGCGAACATGGCATCCTTCCGCACGCACCACATCATCAATCCATTCGAGAAGTTCGGCGAGTACCTTGCCCTTGCGCTCGACGAGCCCGGCAACTATCAATTGCTCGAGTGGCTGACGGGAATACCAGGAACGACGCTGCGGGCAGAAACCAGGCCACCGCGCGGGCACTGGGTCGTATGCGGGTACGGCCGCTTTGGTCGCGCTGTCGTGCGTCACCTCGGCCGGAAGGGCCAAACTGTGACCATCGTGGATCCACAACCCGATCCGCTTGCGCACCCCCCGTGGGTGGCAGGGCGCGGAACAGAAGCGGGCATCCTTCAACAAGCCGAAATTGGCCACGCAGTCGGAATCGTGGCCGGCACTGACGACGACGTGAGCAACCTCGCCATCGCCATGACCGCGCGTGAGCTCCACCCCCGACTATTCGTCGTGATTCGGCAAAACCTGGTAGCCAATAAGGTTTTGTTCGATGAGTTCAAGGCAGACGTTACGATGGTACCGAGCGAGATCATTGCGCACGAATGCCTTGCCGTGTTAACCACACCGCTCCTTGCCCGCTTCCTCGACATCGTGAAAGCCGAGAAGGACGAATGGGCGGATCGAGTCGTGGCCAGCCTTCGCGAACGGGTAGGAGAGGAGGTACCAGTGATCTGGCGTGTCCGCCTCGACGCGGCGCACGCACCGGGATGCTTCGAGGCGCAAATCCCGGTCACCTTGGAATGGCTACTGCGCTCGAGTTCGACTCGCGAAGAGTACCTGCACTGTATGCCGCTTCTGCTGGTACGCGGAGACAAAGAACACCCGCTTCCAGAGGCAGCACTGCAGTTGTTGCCCGGCGATCAGATATTGTTCGCGGGCACTCGCGAGGCGCGCACGCTGCAGGCGCTGACGCTTTCAAACGTCAACGTCTTCGACTATGTGCGCACCGGCGAGCAGATCGCGGGCGGCTGGCTGTGGAACGCGCTAAGGCCGCGGGTGTGACGGTGGATGCCCGAATCGGCGTGTGCCGTCGAACGGACCCCGTGGGCGAGGTTGACCGCAAGGTGAGGACGCTCGCCAGACACTCAACGAGTAGGGCCAGCGGCTAATGGACGATTCTTGCGGTAGGAGTTCTTCAGGGCAATCTTGCCATCTCGAAAGGTGAATAGATCACAACCGTGGACTTCGACGTACGTGCCATCGTTGCGCGTTCCGGTGAATGTCCACTCCGATACTCCACGATCGCCGACGACAAAATGTCGCGCGTTACTCCAGTAGGCGTCGGGGAAGGTTGCCCAAACTTCTGCAAAGCCGGCTCGTACGGACTCATAGCCGGCATATCGCTTGCCACAGACCTCGGTGCCCGCCGATGCTTCGAAGACACAATCGTCCGTCATGAAGGACATTAGCGCATCGGCATCATGGCGATTCCACGCATCGGCAAAGGCTTGCAGGGCACCCGTGGTGACCTCAGCGCTTATCGCGGGCATGATTGGGTCCCCCTCTTCATTGTCTGCCAATGGTGGCGTTCGGCCATCCGCCGAAGTATGGCCGACGCGCTCCCCCATGGAACGCGAGATGACAGTTCCGGCTCCTTCGCGCAATCGCTAATCGTGCTTCAGCGTCGTCAACTGGTCGGTATCGTAACGCCTTCTGAGATCTGCGATTGCATTGGCGTCCGGGCGCGCGCCATTGGCGGCTAGTTTCGTAAGCGCTTCGAAGTAATGCTCGTGGCCGGGCGGCGACACGGTCATCAGCACCTTCGCAGGCTTGTCGGTCGCGTTGGCGATGTCGTGAGGGATACCGGGCGGGATGAACAAGTACGTGCCGGGTGTTGCGTGGATCGATTCATCTCCCACTCTCCATTCGCACTCGCCCTCGATGACGTAGAAGGAATGAACGCCGAGAAGCCCCAGTCTTTTTGCATCGTCGTTTACGGTCGGGTTCTCCCGCTAACGCTGTGCGCGGCGCTCGCGGCGCTGGAAGGCGACTCGGGAGCGGTCCGCTCGGTTCGAGGGTGCGGAACGATTTCAATTCGTTCAGCGCGGATGGCCATTGGAGGATCCATCGGACAGGGCCGACTCGGAGTCCTTCAGCTCTCGGACCCGAGCGGCGTTGGGCGATGTCGCCTTCGAGCAAGCGCGCGAAGCTGGGCGCTCGTTGCCTCTGCACGAGATGCTCCGCCAAGTGCAACAGTACTTGAGTCAGGAACAATGAACGTGCCGTGTCGCAAAAAGCGTGGCCGGAAGGCGACGCCGTCGCATCGGGCGACGCACCGAGACCACGTGTTGCGCGACAAGTGATCGCGCGTGCCCGAGAGCAGAGCTCCGCGCAGCCGCCGTAACAAGTCGTGACCGCGGGGTCTTTTATCATTTGCGTAATCTCGCCGAGTTTCCCGCATGCCGCCTGCCGAAAAGCAATCCGTCAATCGCTTCACGCCGTACCAGACGTTTGTCGTAGCGTCGCTCGCCTTCTTGCAGTTCGCCGTGATCCTGGACTTCATGATCGTGGCGCCGCTGGGTGCTTTGGTGATGCCCGCACTCGACATGTCTCCGCGCGATTTCGGGCTCATCGTGTCGGCATATGCATTCAGCGCCGGCGCCAGCGGCCTCCTGGTGGCCGGCTTTGCCGACCGCTACGACCGCAAGAAGCTGCTGCTGTTCTTCTACACGGGCTTCGTGGTAGGCACGCTGTGGTGCGGCCTGGCCAACTCGTTCCATGCCCTGCTGGCCGCCCGCATCGTCACCGGCATCTTCGGCGGCGTCATCGGCTCGGTGGTGATGGCCATTGCCACCGACCTGTTCGAGGCGAATCTGCGCGGGCGCGTGATGGGCTTCCTCCAGACGGCGTTCGCTGCGAGCCAGATTCTGGGACTGCCCGCGGGCATTTACCTGTCCAACCACTGGAACTGGCATGCGCCGTTTCTGGTGATGGTCGTGTTCGGCGTCGTTGGCGGCCTGGTGGTCGCGTGGAAGCTGCAACCCGTTGTGGCGCATCTCAAGCAGCGGCAGGAACGCAGCCCGTGGATGCACCTGTACGACACCGTGCGCGAGCCGCGCCACCGGAGCGCGTTCGTCACCATGATGCTGCTGGCGACCGGTGGCTTCATGCTGATGCCGTTCGGCAGCGCCTACCTCGTCAACAACGTGGGCATCGCGCTCACGAGCTTGCCGACGATCTACCTGATCACCGGCGTGTTCACAATCTTCATCGGGCCGCTGGTGGGCAAGCTCGCCGACAAGCAGGGCAAGTACCCCGTGTTCCTGGCGGGCAGCATCCTATCCATCGTAATGGTGCTGATCTACACGCACCTGCCGCCGGTGGCGCTGCCGGTGGTGATCGTCGTCAACGTGGTGCTGTTCGTGGGGATCTTCTCGCGGATCATCCCATTCCAGGCGATGGCGACTTCGGTGCCCGAGATGACGAAGCGCGGGTCGTTCAATGCGCTCGGCGCGGCCATCCAGCAAGTTTCAGGTGGGATCGCGTCGGTGATCGCCGGCCACATCGTCACGATGGCGCCCGACGGCAAGCTTGAACAGTTCCCCGTCGTCGGCTACGTCGTGGTGTGCGCCACACTGACGGCGATGGTCACCACGTGGAAGATGAAGCAAGGCATCGAGCGCCACGCGGCGACGTCGCAGCCGGCTGCGGCGTAGCGATCCCTGGTTCGCAGCCCTAAGCCCGGTAGGCGATCACTTCGATCTCGACCTTGGCGTCGATCATCAGCGTCGCCTGCGTCGTCGATCGCGCCGGCTTGTTCTCGGAGAAGAATTCGGCGTACACGCGGTTGAAGGTCCAGAAGTCACGCGCATCGTCCAGCCATACGGTGGACTTGACGACGTCCTTGAGCGTGCAGCCGGCGAGCGCAAGCGCCTTCTCGACGTTTCTAAGCGTCTGCCGCGTCTGCGCCTCGATGCCGCCCGGCACGAGCTCGCCGTTGTCGCCCATCGCGACCTGTCCCGACACAAACACGAACGGCCCAGCCGTGACCGCCGGTGAGAACGGAAGCGGCTGCCCGCCTGCACCGGTGCGGGTTCCTCCCAGGAATTGGACACTCATTGGATCCTCCGATGGTCAGTCGCGTCGCGCCAGTCCATGCCAACGACTCGTCGCGCCACGACATGGATGAAACTAAATTACAGTTTATCGGATTCCTGGGAACGGGGCCAGCAAGGCGCCGGACAGGTGCACGCCTGGAACGTTTCGCTATAGTGCGGCCGACATTGGCCACGCCCTTGACGCCATTCCAAAAGAGCGTAGACTCGCCGCCGGATGTAATTTAATTACACTTGCCCCGGTATGCCAGCGCGGTCGAGATCGCACACGACCGGGGCTTAGCGATTACGCCAAGGAGGAGGATCCATGTTTCGTAACGGCATCCGCAGCGCGCATCCCTGTCACACGAATTCGACTTTCCGCACCGGTCTCGCCATCGTCGCCGTGGCAGCAGCGATAGCTCTTGCGACCGGATCCGCGCTCGCCGCACCTCCGAAGGGGGGCGCCGCCAATATCGCCATGATCGGCGAACCGCAGACGCTCGATCCAATGGCATCCACCGCCGATCTGGTCGGCATCATCACGCAGCACGTCTACGAATTGCTGTACACGTTCGACGCCAACTGGAACGTGACGCCCATGCTGGCGGAGAGCATGCCGGTGATCTCGAAGGATGGCCTCGTCTATACGATCCCGCTGCGCACGAGCGTCAGATTCCACAATGGGAAGGAGATGACTTCCGACGACGTCGTCGCGTCTCTGAGGCGGTGGATGGATACCGCTCCGCGCGGCAAAGCCGTCGCGAAGGAGATCAAGAGCCTCGAGGCCAAGGGTCCGAACTCGATTGTCATCACGCTCAACCGGCCCTATGCACCCTTGCTCGCGCACCTGGCGCTGCCTAACGGCTTCGCGGCGATCATGGCGAAGGACTCGATCGCCACGCCGCTCACCCAATTCATCGGCACCGGACCGTACATGTTCAAGGAGCGCAAGCCCGACCAGTATGTGCAGCTGGTGCGCTACGACGGTTATAGTGCGCGCAAGGAACCGGCCAGCGGCTATGCCGGTAAGCGCGAGGCGCTGCTCGACGAGCTGCGCTTCGTGCCGGTACCCAATGCGAACACGCGCGTCGAGGGAACGCTCTCCGGGCAGTACCAGTTCGCGGATCTTCTTCCGGTCGAATCGTATTCGAGGCTCGAGGGCAACGCCGGCGTAAAAGCCGTGCTTACCGCGCCATTTGGATTTCCGTATCTGGTGCTGAACACCAAGCAGGGGCCGCTTGCCAATCTCCAGCTACGCCAGGCGGTGGAGGCGGCGCTCAACAATGCCGACATGATGGGTGCGGGATTCGGCGACGCGAAGTTCTATTCGACCGATAGCAGCCACTACGCGAAGAACACGCCGTTCTATGCGACCGCCGGCACCGAAAACTACGGCAAGGGCGATGCCAAGAAGGCGGCCGCGCTGGTCGCGAGCGGCAAGTACGATGGTACGTCGATCAAGATTCTCACCAGTCAGCAGTACGACTTCCATTACCGGATGGCGCTGGTGATGGCAGAGAACCTCAAGGCCGCCGGGTTCAAAACCGACATGCAGGTAGTGGACTGGGCGACGCTTATCCAACGCCGCAACGACCCCGCGCTGTGGGACATCTACGTCACACATTCCGCCGTGCTGCCCGAACCGACGCTTACACCGCCGCAGCTCGGCGAGGGCGCGCCCGGCTGGTGGAGCTCGCCGGCCAAGGAGGCCGCGCTTTCGGCGTTCAACGCCGAGGCCGATCCGAAAAAGCGCGGCGCGCTATGGGGCAACGTGCAGCAGGTCGTCTTCACCGAAGTGCCCTACATCCGAGTCGGAAATTTCAACAGCCTCACCGCGCGCTCCGCGAAGCTCGATGGCTACGTCGCGATGCCGTGGCCATTCTTCTGGAACACGGGACTGCAGAAGTGAGGTTCGCAAGACGTCGCTAGCCACCGGTTCAGCGGGAGATTCGGTTGCAGACGCACGGAATGACCCGCTATCTCGCCTCGCGGTTCGCCGGCATGGCGATCGTGATGCTGCTGGTGGCCACGCTCGTCTTTTTCATCACGCGACTTGCGCCGGGGGATCCGGCGGCGGTCATGCTGGGCGATCAGGCGACCGCGGCCGACATTGCGAAGCTGCGGAC
Organism: uncultured Pseudomonadota bacterium; assembly: GCA_963709335.1. Lineage (GTDB taxonomy): Bacteria > Pseudomonadota > Gammaproteobacteria > Burkholderiales > Casimicrobiaceae > VBCG01. Next base: position 268,006 of record CAVPWB010000011.1, on the reverse strand, counting down.
ATCCTATGGACTCGACAAGCCGCTGCCGGTGCAGTTCGCCTACTGGCTGGGCGAGTTGGTCCACGGCAATCTGGGTCAGTCCATCTTCCTCCAGCGACCCGTAACGCAGGCGCTGCTCGAGCGCGCCGAGCCGACTTTTTTCCTTACGCTCTTTTCGATCTTTATCGCGACACTGATCGGCGTTCCCTGCGGGATCATTGCCGCCGTGTGGCGCGGCAGGATCATCGATCAGTTCTTCTCGGGTTTCGCGATGCTCGGCGCGAGCATCCCGAGCTTCTGGTTCGGTCTGATCCTGATGCAGATCTTTGCGGTCGGCCTCGGCTGGTTTCCCGTAGCGGGCTACGGCGATCCTGGCGTGCCGCTGTCCGAGCGGCTGCATCATCTGGTGCTGCCGTCGATCGTGCTCGGCGTGGTCAACTCGGCGCTGATCCTGCGCTTCACGCGGGCGAGCATGCTCGACGTCCTCGGCGACGATCACATCCGTACCGCGCGCGCCAAAGGACTTTCCGAAGCCAGCGTCATCCTGCGCCACGCGCTGCGCAATGCGCTGATCCCGGTGATCACCGTGCTCGGCCTCACGTTTGCCCTGCTCATCGGCGGCGCGATCGTGACCGAAACGGTCTTCGGTTTGCCCGGTGTCGGCAACCTCGTCGTATCCGCCGTCCTGCGCCGGGACTATCCGGTGATCCAGGGCGCGCTCCTGGTCATCGCGGGACTCTACGTTCTCATCAATCTGGCGATCGACCTTCTGTATTTGGTCGTCGATCCGCGCGTGAAGTACTGATGCGATGAACACGGTCGCAACCGTTCCCATGACCCGCGCACCGTCACGCAGCCCGTCGGCGATCATCGTGCGCAAGCTCTTCCGGCGCAAGCTCGTGCTGGCCGGCGCGGCGATCCTGGTGGTCCTCACGCTTCTCGCACTCTTCGCACCATGGGTGACGCCCTACGACCCGATGGCGATGAAGATCAGCGACCGCATCCAAAGCCCGCGGCTCGCGCATTGGTTCGGGACGGACGAGCTGGGCCGCGACGTTTTCTCCCGCGTGGTCTTCGGTGCGCGCTACTCGCTGATGATCGGCGCATTGGTGGTGCTGATCTCGGTGACGGGCGGCGTGCTGCTTGGCCTTGCCGCCGGCTTCTTCCGCCGGCTGGATGGGCCGATCATGCGGTTCGTCGACGCGATGATGTCGTTCCCGGACATTCTGCTGGCGATCGCGCTCGTCGCAGTGCTGGGCGCGTCGATGACCAACGTGATTCTCGCGCTGGCGATCGTTTACACGCCGCGCGTGGCGCGGGTCGTGCGGGCGTCGACGCTGGTCGTCCGCGAGCTCTTGTTCATCGAGGCGGCGCGCGCACTCGGCGTCTCGACGTGGCGGATTCTGTTCGTCCACATCCTGAATAACATCGCGTCGCCGATCCTGGTGCAGGCGACGTTCATCTTTGCCTACGCGGTGCTCGCCGAAGCGGGCCTGTCGTTCCTGGGCGTCGGAGTTCCGCCCGATCTGCCGACGTGGGGCACGATGATTGCAAGCGGCCAGCAATTCGCGCATCAGGCGATCTGGCTCGTCGTGTTTCCCGGCGTCGCCATAGTCCTATCCGCGCTGTCGCTGCAGATGGTGGGCGACGGCTTCCGCGACTTGCTCGATCCGAAGCTTCGAAAGGCGATGTGATCGTGCCGACCTCCGCGCAAGCGGTCGTCCCGCTGCTGCAGGTAAATCATCTGCGGACTCATTTTTTCACCGACGCCGGCGACGTCAAGGCCGTCGAGGATGTCTCCTTTGCGCTGAACGCGGAGGAGACACTTGCCGTCGTCGGCGAATCCGGCTCGGGCAAGTCGGTGACGAGCCTGTCGATCATGGGATTGATCCCGAATCCTCCGGGGCGAATTGTAGGGGGCGAGATTCTGTTCCGCACTCGCGAAGGGCCAGTCGTCGATCTGGCGAAACTTCCCCTCAAGGCGCTGCGGAAGCTCCGTGGTCGGGATATCGCGATGATCTTTCAGGAGCCGATGACGAGCCTGGACCCGGTGTTCACCATCGGCGATCAGATCGCAGAAACCGCGGCACTGCACCTTGGCCTGAATCGCACCGAGGCGATGAAGCGCGCGCTGGAAATGCTGGAGCTGGTGGAGATTCCGGCGGCGAGACAGCGCCTCGACGAATATCCGCATCAGTTGTCCGGCGGGATGCGGCAACGGGTGATGATCGCGCTGGCGCTCTCGTGCAATCCGTCGCTCCTTATCGCCGACGAGCCCACCACGGCGCTCGACGTCACGATCCAGGCGCAGATTCTCGCGCTGCTCGACAAGCTGCGACGTGAAATCGGCATGGGTGTCCTGTTCATCACCCACAACTTGAGCGTCGTCGCCGAAATCGCCGACCGCGTCGTCGTCATGTACGGCGGTCGCGTGGTCGAAGAGAGCGACGTCCACTCGTTGTTCAAGAGACCCCGGCATCCCTACACGCGTGGCCTTCTCGAATGCCTGCCTCGGCGTGCACTTGACGAGCCATCGGACGATGCATCCGCAATGGCCGCAACGAGAAGGCGATTGAATGCGATTCCCGGCCAGGTCGCGAGCCCGCTCGACCCCCTGCCCGGCTGCGCGTTCGCTCCGCGCTGCGCGCTGGTACTGCCTGAATGTTCCATCGCGATGCCACCCCTTGCGGAAGTCGCCGCCAGTCAGCGCTCGCGCTGCGTACGCTGGGGCATGCTTTGAGCGCGTCCTCGGACGGCCAACAACAAGCTGCGAGCGCGCCAATGCTCGCGGTCCGCGGCCTCAAGAAGTACTTCGGACACGGCGATCGCCCGGTGCGCGCCGTCGATGACGTCAGCTTCGAGATCGCGAAGGGCGAGGTGCTGGGCCTCGTCGGCGAATCGGGTTCCGGCAAGAGCACGATCGGACGCTCCGTGCTGAAGCTGATCGAGCCGACCGCCGGCGAAGTGTGGTTCGGGGGGTTCGATCTCGCGCGCTTGTCCGCAAGCGCCATGCGTCCCTACCGCCGTCGCCTGCAGATCATCTTTCAGGATCCCTACGCGAGCCTGAACCCGCGTCGGCGCGTCGGCGATACGTTGGATGAAGCGATGGCCACGCACGGCCTCCACCCGGGAGTCGCGCGCGCGAAAAGAATCGCGGAGCTATTGTCGCTCGTCGGTCTCGCGCCCGAGCATGCGCAGCGTTTTCCACACGAGTTTTCGGGCGGGCAGCGGCAGCGGATCGGCATCGCCCGCGCGCTTGCCGTCGAGCCCCAATTCATCGTTGCCGACGAACCGGTGTCCGCGCTCGACGTCTCCATTCAGGCGCAGGTCATCAATTTGCTGTCGGACTTGCGTGAGCGCTTCGACCTCACCATGCTGTTCATCTCGCACGACCTCGACGTCGTCGAATACCTGTGCGATCGGATCGTCGTGCTCTATCTCGGCAAGGTGATGGAAGTCGCGCCAGCGAAGGCGCTGTACGAGACGCCCAAGCATCCTTACACCGAAGCACTTCTCGAAGCGTCACCGCGGCCGGACCCGGAAGCGCGCCGCGGCCGCCGTCTGCTCGAAGGCGATATTCCGAGCCCGGTCGATCCACCGTCGGGCTGCGTTTTCCGAACCCGTTGTCCGTACGCGTTGCCTGCGTGCGCCGCAACCGTACCTGCATTGCGCGAAGTGGCTCCAGGTCGATTCAAAGCCTGCATCCGCGACGATGTTCTCTGAAGACCCATGATGAATCTCACCACGATCCTTTCAGAAACGCTCGACGTGGCGACCAAAGGGTATCCGCTATCCAGCCCCGCACTGCCGATCTCCGCCATCGGCGCACAGCGGTGGAGCCTTCTGGCCGGTGACCTGCCGCTGCCGCAGGCGGTGATCTGCGATTCGGCGCTCGCGCACAATCATGCGTGGATGCGTGACTTCACCGCGTCGACGGGGGTGTTGCTGGCGCCGCACGGCAAGACGACGATGGCGCCGCAGATCTTCGCGCAGCAGCTTGCCGCGGGCGCATGGGGCATCACCGTCGCCAATGTGCAGCAGCTCGTCATCTGCGTGCGCTTCGGTGTGCGTCGCATCATCATGGCCAATCAGCTGCTGGGTAGAGCCGAGGTGGGCGCGGTGATCCATCTGCAGGAAGCGCACCCGGACCTCGAGTTTCATTTCCTGATCGATTCGCAAGCGCAGCTGACGTCGATAGAAAGTGTCGCCGCATCGCACTCGATGTCGCGCAAGCTCACCGCGCTGGTCGAGCTAGGCGTTGCGGGGGGCCGCACCGGCGCGCGGACGTTCGACGAGGCGGTCGGCGTCGCACGGGCCGTCGCTGCAAGCAAGACCATCGCCCTGTCGGGCCTCGAATGCTACGAAGGGCTGCAAATCACCGGCGACTCGGGCCGCGACGAGATCATGGTTGCCGGACTGATGCAGCGCGTGCACGATGTCGCGCTCGCCTGCGACCGCGAAGGACTCTTCGCCGGTCGTTCGATCATCCTCACCGCGGGTGGCTCGGCCGCGTTCGACATCGTCGCGCGCGATCTGCCGATGAAGCTATCGAAGCCTGTGCTCACGATCCTGCGCAGCGGCTGCTACGTCACGCACGATTCGGGTTTCTACAACCGTATGCTGGAGGGCGTGAAAGCGCGCAGCGGCACCGCCTGGCAATCGCGGCCCGGGCTACGGCCGGCGCTCGAAGTCTGGTCGCGAGCGCAATCGTGCCCGGAGCCGGGGTTGGCGATCCTCACCATGGGCAAGCGCGATGCGTCGTTCGACCTCGAGATGCCGATCGTCCGCAAACGCTACCGGCCGGGAATCGACACTGCGCCGCAGCCCGCGCCGGCAACGTGGAAGATAGCCAACATGAACGATCAGCACGCGTATTTGCGCTTCTCTGCCGACGACGATGCGGCCCCGCAAGTGGGTGATCTTGTAGGCTGCGGCATCTCGCATCCGTGCACGACCTTCGACAAGTGGCGCGCCCTGTTCACGGTCGATGACGACTATCGTGTGACCGGCGCGATCCGGACCTTCTTCTGATGGCCATCCTATGAGTCCGGCGGCCAAACATCGCAACAAGCTCCATCGTCCCGTGGGCGATGTTCTCCTCACGATGCGTGAGCGCGTCGACACACTATCGCAGGGACAGCGGCAGGTCGCCGCGGCCATGCTGGCGGATCCGGATTTCGCCGTGCGCGCCAATGTCGACGCGTTGGCGCGCCGGGCCAAGGTCAGCTCGCCAACCATCATCCGCTTCTGCCGCGCATTGGGTTTTGCGGGCTTGCGCGAATTCAAGCTGCACCTGGCGCAGAGCCTCGCCATCGGGACATCGACGCTGCATCGCGCCGTCGTCCCAGGCGACAACATGCAGGCCGTGACGCACAAGGTTCTGCAGGGCGCGGCCAGCGCGCTCGCCAACCTCGAACAGCATATCTCCCCGGAGGATATCGAGCGCGCCATCACGCGGATCGCCAAAGCGCGGCGAGTCGATTGCTACGCGGTGGGCAATACCTCGATGTTCATGGCCAGCGACGCACAGGCACGCTTTTCCAGGCTCGGCCTGGTTTCGAACTTTTATTTCGATGCGCATCTGCAGCTCGTGTCGGCGGCGACGATGAACAAGCACGACGTTGCGCTGGCGATCTCGCATATAGGACGAATGCCTTTCCTGCTGGAGACCGTCGACATTGCCAAAGAACAAGGCGCGATGATCGTCGCCATCACACGCCCGGGTACACCGCTCGCGGAGCGCGCCGACGTCGTCCTGCCGGTGGTCGTTCCGGACGATCCCTCGATGCGCGTCGGAACCGAGGCGTATCTCGCGCAGATGGCGTACGTCGAAATATTGATGGTCGGCACGGGCTTGCGCCGCGGCCCACCTGCGCTGCGTCAATTGAAGCGCGTGCGGCAGGTGTTGCGGGAGCGCGGCGTCGACAGCGAAACGCATCCGGTGCTCGAACGGGCGTGGTCCAACGGCGACGTGCAGCCGCTATGAGACAACGAGGAACTCGCGCGCTCGTCCTGAGCGGCGGAACGGTGGTCGACGGCACGCGCGCTCCGCGTTTCGTCGCCGACGTGCGCATCGAAGGTGACCGCATCGCGGCCATCGGCACGAGCTTGCCGAAGCGGGACGCCGAGGTGCAAGACGTCACCGGGAAGATCGTGGCCCCCGGCTTCATCGACGTGCATACGCATGACGACCAGATCATGCTAGCCGCGCCACAAATGCTGCCGAAGATCAGCCAGGGCGTCACGACCGTCGTCATCGGGAATTGCGGGATCAGCCTGGCGCCGCTGGTGCATGCCGACGCGCCACCGCCGCTCAACCTGCTGGGGAGTGACAAATACATTCACCCGACGATGGCCGCGTACATCGCGGCGCTCGAAAAGGCGCGGCCCGCGGTAAACGTGGCGGCGCTGGTCGGCCACTCGACATTGCGAGTGGCGACGATGGGCGATCCTTCCCGTAGCGCCACGCCGGCGGAACAAGCGAAGATGGTCGAGCTGCTGCGCGAGGGCATGGCAGCGGGCGCGGCGGGTTTGAGCTCCGGAGTGTTCTACGCGACCGGCGCCGCCGCCGACATCGATGAGCTCACGTTGCTCGCCCGAGTAGCCGGCGACGCGGGCGGCGTATACACCACGCATATCCGCGACGAGTCCGACAAGGTCATCGACTCGCTGGACGAAGCGTTCGCCACCGGTCGTCGGGGCAGTGTTCCGGTGGTCGTTTCCCATCACAAATGCGCGGGGCCCCGGAACTGGGGCCGCACCGTGGAGACGCTCGCGCACATCGACGCCGCGCGCGGGCACCAGCCGATCGCGCTCGACGCGTATCCGTACATCGCGGGCTCGACGGTGCTGCGCGAGGAGGCGGTCGACGGCATCATCGACATCATGGTCACGTGGTCGACGCCGCACCCGCAAATGTCTGGGCGCATGCTCGCCGCCATCGCGGCCGAATGGGGTTGCTCGCAACAGGAGGCGTGCGAAAGGCTGCAGCCGGGAGGCGCCTGCTACTTCCAGATGCGCGAGGATGACGTACAGCGGGTGCTCCAGTATCCAGCCACCATGATCGGCTCGGACGGCCTCCCGCACGACCAGCATCCGCATCCGCGGCTATGGGGAACCTTTCCTCGGGTGCTGGGGCATTACAGTCGAGATCTGGGACTGTTTTCCCTCGAGACCGCCGTGCACAAGATGAGCGGGCTTTCCGCGCGCAACTTCCATCTCGACGATCGCGGCGAGATCCGCGAAGGCGCATACGCAGACATCGTCGTGTTCGACGCAGCCACCGTCAAGGACGTCGCAACCTTCGAGCAGCCGAACGCATTGTCCGTGGGTATCGAATCCGTATTCGTGAACGGCGCAATCGCTTATCGAGCGGGACAGGTTGCGAGCGAGCGCAGCGGACGGTTTCTGCGCCGGACCCACCGCTCACGCGGCATGAGACATGGCTGACTTGGTATATGACCTCCCGGTAGTCTAGATGGCCGTCACTCCACTGCCTTGTCGCGGTTCCTCGCCTTGTCCATTCCCTTAGCCGTGTCCATGTTCTTGACACCCTTGAGCACGGTCGCCTCCAAATCGGCATCTGTGAAATCGGTGCCTGCAATGTCCGCGCCCGACAAATCCGCACCGGCCAGCTTCACATTAGAGAAATTGGCACCTCTCAAATTGACGCCTTTGAGATTGGCAAACATCATGAGTGACCGGCTCAGGTCCGCGCTTTGCAGATTGGCGCCCGCCAGATTTGCGCCGCTCAGGTCGGTTCGCATCTGTCCCATACCTTGGTTCTTCATATCGACGCTCAGATTGGCCCGGCTGAGATTAGCTCCATGCAAATCGGCACCAGGGAGATCGGCGATCATCCGAACACCGGACAAATTGGCGCCGGCAAAATTCGGCTTTTCCTTGACCTGACCGCCGAGGATGACCAGGCTCAGCATGGAGCTGTCAGAAAGGTCAGCACCCGCGAACGTCGCGCCCATGAGCCACGCTCCGTTCAGATTCGCTCGCGTAAGCTTTGCGCCCGCCAGGTTGGATGAGACGAGACGAGCCGCAAACAAATTGGCGCCGGTGAGATTGGCGCCTTTGAAGTCGATATTGCTCAGATCCAGGTCAGATAGATTCTTGCCAGCCAGGTCGGCAGGCCTATCGCGGTCTGCTCTTGCCAACAGTTCGCGCACCTGATCGGCCGTAAGGTCTGCCGCAGCACAAGACAACGGTCCAAAGCCAATGGCGAGGACGAGAAGGAGAATCGCGCGCATCGGAGGATATTTTCCGCTCAAAATTGTCCGGCGAGAACAGTCCACTTCGCGCTTCCTGAAGTTTCGTGATGTCAGCTGACGAGATGGCCGAAGGTGTGGATCGAAGCCAGCAGACTTTCCTGGACGCGCACGGCTGCGAAGAAGGTCAGGATTACTTGATCAGCCGACCGATGGCGGCGTCCGACACGGAAGCACTGTTGCGGTCCAACAGGCTATCTTCAAGCTTCGTGCGAACGTTCGCGGCGATCGAGTGAGCTCTGCGAACCGTCGTTCCTGCCGCTGCCGCAGACCAAGACATGATTTATTCGTAAGCTGCGCGACGACCGCCAACTTGGGCGAACCTGATTTGATTGGCTCCCCGACCAGTGCTCGAACCTGGGACCTGCGGATTAACAGAGCGGCGCTCGCGGTGACAGTTACTGAAGTTCGATCAAGGGCTTAACTAAACGTTGCTCGATCTATTTTTCGTGAGATATGCCGATATACGCCGCTCGACCGATCCGTGGTGCACCTGAAAATAGACGGCTACATCCACAACGGCTGCTTTCGACCCAAGCGGAAATACGTGCCGCGTGAAGGCGGAAGTTCGATAGTGAGTGGGCGGCGCCTGGCAGAGGGACGCGAACAGCCAACGCCGTCGATCCCGGCTCGCCCCCACCAACGGGGTCGCCGTCCACTTAATCCGATCTTCCAGCAGAACGGTCCAACCGTTTGTCTAGGCCACGTAGACGAGCCCCAACTGTTGCAGTGCCCTGACGCCGTCGTCCAACCCTATCTCTTCGATGATCTTACCGTTCTTGAGGCGCAGCACAGTCGTACCGGTGAAATGCATCTTCCGACCCGTTGCGGCCGGTAATGATCCCACGAGAAAATCGCTGAACGCAGGTCCTGTATGAGTGCCGCCGCCTTCCCAGCGCCCGACCACGCAGTCCCCTTCGGCGATTAGATCCGCTGCGCCCCAAAAATTCAGATCGGGAAACGCCTCGCGGAAATCAGTCATGAACGCTTTGATGTCTTCCCGACCCCGGCGTGGCTCGTGTAGCGAGTAGTGCAGCAGCATTTCGGGTGCTGCAATCTCGTCGACCACTGTGAGATCACAGGTCTTTCCCCAGAAATTGGTGAACCAACGGCCCACGATGGCCTTGTTATCTTGCTCGACGGACATGTTGTCTTCCTCTAGTTGATTGAACAGGAGAGAGGCTTGCTGCGTCTCTCTGCGTGGAAGAGTAAAGACCTTGGAAGCACGAAGCTCTTCGTTTCTTGCTGTCGACTGGCGGCGAGCTGTTGGATTCGCCCGCAATAAGCGGAGTGTGATCAGAACTATGCAATGTCAATGTCGCCGTTCGCACAAACATTGTGAGGATCGGCATGTCTGCACAGTACAAGGATCTTGGCGAGACGTGGTATGGCCATTAGGCCGCGCGAATTGTTCAGCGACACGTTCAGTTCGGACGGCACTGCCGCCTTGATCTCGATGCTTTGCTCGCCGGCATAGCGCGCAGAATCAGGGGCACGAATCTCAGCGCGGCCAATGCGGGGCAACACCTCCCGGACGATGCGGGCATCGCGGACCACAGGGCGTCCAGAACCCGCGAACAGACCGGCCGAAGCGAAGCGTAGAATTTGATAGCAAGACTCGGAGTGCTTGTTCCAATGCGTCGAAATATATTGACGCTGTTGAACAATGCACAACGAGGCTGATCATGAACATGACCGCGAAGTCCAGAAGCCTGGCCACGGCAACATTGGATGACCCCCGCTGGGCGGCGGTCGTCGCTCGCGACGCCAAGGCGGATGGACAATTCTTCTATTCGGTGCGGACGACCGGAGTGTATTGCCGTCCAAGCTGCGCGGCCCGAACCCCCCGTCCCGAAAACGTTGCGTTCCATCTCACGGCGATCGAGGCGCAAAGCGCCGGCTTTCGCGCCTGCCTTCGTTGTAAGCCAGACGAGCCTTCGCTAGCCACCAGGCATGCCGCGCTCGTCGCACAGATGTGCCGCCTATTGGAATCTTCTGAGCAGCTGCCAAGTCTCGCTGAACTCGCGCAACACGCGCAGCTCAGCGCGTTCCATCTCCATCGGGTGTTCAAGGGCATCACTGGATTAACCCCGAAGGCATACGCCGCCGCGCACCGCGCCAAGCGGATGCGTGAGGAACTTGGCCGCGCCGGTACCGTAACGGATGCAATCTATGGCGCCGGATACAACTCTGGCGGCCGGTTCTATGCCGAGGCCAACAACGTAATCGGGATGACCCCGACCCGTTATCGCGCTGGTGGTGTCGACACCGAGATCCGCTTCGCCGTTGGGCAATGTTCACTCGGCGCCATCCTCGTTGCACGCAGTGACCGGGGGGTGTGCGCCATTTTGATGGGTGATGACCCCGACGCCCTCGCGCGCGATCTGCAAGACCGGTTCCCGCAAGCGACCTTGGTGGGTGGCGATGTCGAATTCGAGCAATGGGTCGCTCGGGTGATCGGATTCGTGGAAGCGCCCGGACTTGGTTTGGACCTGCCGCTGGACGTGCGCGGTACGGCCTTTCAGCAACGCGTCTGGAAGGCGCTACGGACCATTCCACCGGGAAGGACTGCGACCTACAGCGACATTGCACAGCGCATCGGTGCACCGAACGCGACTCGCGCCGTGGCGCAAGCCTGTGCCTCCAATCTGCTTGCTGTTGCCATCCCCTGCCACCGCGTGGTGCGCAGGGACGGTACCCTCTCGGGTTACAGATGGGGTGTGGAACGTAAGCGTGCGCTGCTTGCAAGCGAAGCGCAGGAATGAACGCACGCGACGTTGGTGCCATCGGCTCAGTCCCCCCTAATGAGCTTGTGGGGCGGGTTGCTGCCATTGAATGGCCGGAGGTCGAGGCCGATTTGGATGCCCAAGGCGCGGCCGTGATCAAGGGTCTTCTCGCTCCCGTCGATTGCCATGAACTCTCTTCGCTATACCAACGCGACGACATATTCCGAGCTCGCGTAGTGATGGCACGTCACGGCTTTGGGCGTGGCGAGTACCGCTACTTCGACTATCCGCTTCCGTCACTCATCGGCGTATTGCGTGAATCTCTATACGCGCACCTGGCCCCGGTGGCCAACCGCTGGTACGACGCCATGGGGATGACCGCGCGTTTCCCGGACCGGCATAGCGATTTCATCGACCGCTGCCACGCGGCGGGACAGGAGAAGCCAACGCCGCTTCTGCTGCAATACGGCGCGGGCGACTACAACTGTTTGCACCAGGATCTCTACGGAGAACATGTCTTCCCGCTACAGGTCGCGGTGCTTTTGGAAGAGCCGGGACGCGATTTCCGTGGCGGCGAGTTCGTTCTTGTCGAGCAGCGCCCGCGCATGCAGACGCGCGCACAGGTCGTCGACCTGCGCCAGGGCGATGCGGTGGTGTTTGCCGTCCACCATCGCCCGGTGCGCGGCACGCGCGGTTTCTACCGCGTCAACGTGCGCCACGGTGTCAGTGAAATGCGCGCCGGGCATCGGCACACCCTGGGAATCATCTTCCACGACGCGAACTGACGGTGTCCCGTGATGCGCCAGTTGTTCGACGTGGCTGACACAACGCAAGCCGAGCTCCTGTGTGTGGGCGCGGTTCTACTGCGCGGATTTGCACGTACGTTGGGGGTGGCGCTACTCGACGGTGTGCGCGAGGTGGTCGAGCAGGCGCCGTTACGCCAGATGATCACGCCGGGCGGGTTGCGCATGTCGGTCGCGATGACCAATTGCGGATCGCTTGGATGGGTCAGCGATCGAGCCGGCTACCGCTATGCGGCGCTTGACCCGGCATCAGGTCTGCGATGGCCGGCGATGCCCGCTGCGTTCGCGGCGCTGGCCCGCAACGCGGCCGAACCGGCCGGCTTTGCAAACTTCAACCCCGATGTTTGCCTCATCAATCGTTACGAAGCGGGCACGCGACTGTCGCTGCATCAGGATCGCGACGAGCGCGACTACGAACAGCCCATCGTTTCGGTCTCGTTGGGGGTGGGTGCGATATTCCTGTTCGGCGGATTAAGGCGATCGGACCGGACGGCGCGGCTGCGGCTCGAACACGGTGATGTCGTTGTCTGGGGTGGACCGGCGCGGCTGCGCTATCACGGCGTACTGCCGCTCGAGGCGGGGTCACATCCGCTGACCGGCCCGCAACGATTCAACCTGACGTTTCGCAAGGCAATGTGAAGCGGTCGATGCGATCGGGAGTCTTCTCGCTGCTGGTGAGCACGCTCTGCTGCGCGCCAGTTACCCCTGCGCAGCCATTTGCTCCGCGCCTTTACGAGGTACACACCGAAACGGGCTTACCACATCTGGAGGAGAGCCTGCGCTACGCGACCACGCACTCGAAGCTGTGCATCGGTCGGGCGCAACTTGCGACCGCGTTTCCAATTCTGGAACACGAGGCTCTAAGAGGATGCAAGCTCGACCACGAGCACAGCGCTGCGTCATCCGTGCACCTGCTCCTGAGTTGCGAGGCCGGGAACAGCACGACCGGCGCGGCAGAGTGGCAGGTCGACGAGCTCGGCATCCGCGGAACGTTGGACATCAAGCTGGGCGGCAAGAACATGACTTTTTACCAGCGCATCAGCGGCCGACCCATCGGCGGTTGCGTCCCGCGCGATTGACAATGTCCGGCACACGTTCGAGTGGATCCGTTTTTGGCACCGCGCCTCGTACACTTTCGCCAAATCCCGTCATTCGAGTATCGGTCCGGCGCGCTGCAGGGCGGTCGAATGCAGGACATCGGGCGCACGTCGGCTCCAACAAGATCCGAACCGAGTCGGATCGACCGGCTCAAAGTCGACCCATTGCGGTCGCTGGACTGCGCAAAGCGGTCCTTCCGCCTAACGTCGGGGACGGAGTGGCGTTCCTTCAAGACTTCCGATTAAAGTACATCCTTCGACATGGTTCGTCGCCTCAATGCGAGAAAGGGCGTCAAGCCTCGAACCACTTTGAAGTTGCATAAGGAGCAACGCAATGCCTCGATACTTGATCTCATTCGACGACGGCTCGATGGACCATATACCCGAGCAAGACTGGCCGGCCGTGGGCGAGTTGGCGCATGCGGTAGTCCGGGAGGCCAAGGCCGCCAGGGTCTGGATCTTCGGTGGCGGGATCCAGCGCCAGCGATCGAGCATCGTAGCAATCGACGGAACCATTACAGATGGACCGGTACCGGAGAACAAGGCGGTGGTAGGCGGGTTCTCGATAATCGAGGTGTCCTCGCGGGAGGAAGCGCTGGTGTGGGCCGCCCGAATCGCCCACGCGTGTCGGTGCGCACAGGAGGTCCGTGAGATCATGTTCGACGCGGAGTCTTGACCAAGCCGCGAGATCGTTACGCGACAATGAGCAGTTGCAGTGAATCAACTCCGGGACGGATGTCGCGGTCCGGCTAGAAACTGCTGTGGGCGACTTCGGCCGGTAGCGCCGCAATGACTGCTTTCGGCTTGTTCTTCGAAGGGCCGCTCCTGGCCGAATGCGGACCGTCCGATGCGCTCCAGCGCCATCGCCGGATACGAGATAGGCTACAGGTGTCGTGACGGAGTTTGATGCGTCGCGTCGCAGGCATCTACAGGTGTCCACCGCCAGTCACTTGCAGATCGATCCCGGTCGTGAAGCTCCCGGCCTCCGAGCACAGCAGCAACGCCGCACCGGCAAGCTCCTCGGGCGCTGCGGCGCGATGCATAGGATTGGCCGAAAACTGAATCTCGCGCCAGGCACTCTCGTCGTCGCGACGCCATCGGTTGCGCGCGGTGGCAACCAGCCCGGGAGAAATGTTGTTGACCGTGACGCCCGTACTGGCGAGTTGTCGCGCCAGGTTCAGCGCAAGGTTGTACTGCGCGCTTTTCAATGCAGCATATACAGCGAGCGTCGGCTCGGGCCGCGTCTGATTGATGCTGCCGATCGTCAGGATGCGGCCCCAGCCCCGACGCTTCATGCCAGGTACCGCCGCCTGCAGGAGCTCGACGGTCGCGTGGAAGTTGACTCGGGTCTGGCGGTCCCTTTCTTCCGCGCTCACATCGACGAATGCGGTGCGCTGCTGTATCGACGCGCATAGCACGAGCACGTCGATTGTCCCGAGCACCGCCTCCGCGGTCTCGAACGCCCGGGTACCTTCGCCCGCAATCGCGAAATCGGCCGGGACCAGGACGTGCCGCGCCCCCACCTCAGTGAGGATGCTTGCGAGTTCGCCCGCGCCGTCGGCAACGCCCATCGCTGCATCGGCGGCAGGAGCGAACTGGATCGCGATTTCTGCGCCAGCATCCGCGAACGCGAGAACGATCGCTCGCCCGATCGAGAGGCTGCCGCCAGTGACCAGCGCGCGGCGACCGCGCATAGAAAACCGCGTCGCAATGCGCTCGGCAGCACTCATTTCATCTCTTCAGCGTCCATGACGCGATCTCCCATACCGGCTTGCCACGCGTATCGCTGCGACTATCGTCGAATGCCGCACGCTCCGGCATTCTCCCCACGGCGTCGTACGCGCCTTTTGCCACGTCCGCGCCGAGCGCGAACGTCTTGATCGCTGAGTCGGGCTCGAGCGCTGCCTGGAAAATCGCCTTCGTAGTCGACAGGCCGACGAGCGTGCTCGCATCGCCCTCGGTGATCCAGGACCAACCCCGCCGCTTCCACAACACGGTTTCGATCCATTCCTTCTGTGCCTCCGGCGTTGCGCCCCAATTGGGCGACCCCACCTTGACGATCTCGTCGGTGCCCGCCTTGACGAGGGAAACCACCGCCCGATGATTCGCGACGAGCAGCGCAGTCACGACCTTGGGATTCGCAGCCAGGTAGTCGCGCCGCACGACCAGCCAGATGCGATGCGGGTAGTAGGCCTCAGGCGCGAACGGCGTTTTGGCGAACGATGCGATGGTCTTGCCCGCGCCTTTGCCTTCCGGCCCTTCGTAGGCAGCACCGGTCCTTCCATCATTGCGCAGCACAGTGACGAGATCCCCTGCGCGTTCGGCTGCGATAGCTTGTGGAATGAGGCTCACGAAGGCGTCGACACCGGACTGCGCGCGCGTCAGCTCCGTGAGCGCGTTCATGTTTCGCAGGTTGATGCCGAGATCCTTCGGGTCTTCCACGCCAAACTGCGCCTTGAGCATCCGAGCGAACATCAGGTGAAGATCGGACCCGACGATGGTGAGGACCGTCTTGCCCTTCAGATCGTCGAGGTTGTGAATCGGCGAATTCGGCGGCACCTGCAACGGAAACGTATTGCCGCCGCCTACGATGGCGATCGGAACAACGGGATCGGGACCGGTCAGCGCACGAATGCAAGGTGTCGAACCAAGGGTGCCAAATTGCAACTGGCCGGCCGCGATGCCCTGCAGCATACGCAGGAGTACGGGGAACGACAGGAACTCTGCGTCGATGCCCGCAAGTCCAAGATCCCGCGCAGCCTGGTCGAGGAGCTTCTCCTGTTGGATGCGCAATACGAGCGCACCGGGCTCTTGCGCGAGGCCGGCGCCCATGGCCATCTTCGCCGCCTGCGCAAACGCCGGACTAGCCTGGAACATGGGGAGCGCGAGGAGCGCGGTCGCGCTCTGGATGAACTTCCGACGCTGAATGGTCTTCATAGTGGCGCCTCCTCGTTAATGGCCTGCACGGCCTCGTCGTGAATGAGTTCCCATACTTGTGCGGTGAGGCGCGCGACCTCGGGACCATTGCGCAAAGCCGTACGCGGCCGAGGCAATGCGACGTCGACAACCTCCTTGATGCGCCCCGGCCGTCGCCCCAGCACGAGCACGCGATCGGCGAGCAAGACTGCCTCGTCGATGCCATGCGTGACGAACACCACGGTAGGGCGATCGCCTGCGGTTCCAATGCCATCGCCCCACATTCGCAGCAGCTCGTCTTGCAAGATGATCCGCGTTTGCAGGTCAACGGCGGCCAGAGGTTCGTCCATCAGCCACATCGTCGGATCATTGGCGAGCATCCGCGCAAGCGCGCAGCGCTGGCGCATGCCTCCGGAGAGTTCGTGCGGATAGCGATGCTCGAACCCGCGCAGGCCGACCATCTCGATCAGCTTGCGCACGCGCTCGCGCGTATGCGCCGCGTCCACCCCGCGCGCCTGCGGCCCGAATTCGATATTGCCCGCGACCGTCCTCCATGGGAACAACGCGTAGTCCTGGAACATCACGCCGCGCTCGGGACCGGGTGCGGTGATTGGATGCCCTTGAAACAGCACGTCGCCAGACGTCGGCGCGTTGAAGCCCGCGATAAGCGATAACAGCGTGGATTTGCCGCACCCCGAAGGCCCGACGACCGTAAGAAATTCACCGCGCCGAATGGTGAAATCGATGTTGGCGAGCGCCTCGATCGCTTCGCCATCGCGCGCCGAAACGTAGACCTTGCCGACGTGCTTCAATTCGACGATCGGATTCATCGATCGCTCCATGGCAGCATCCAACGTTGCAATCGCCGCAGGCCGGCGTCAATGAGAAAGCTCACGGCACCGATCACCAGCATGTAGAAGACGAGCGCGTCAACGTCACGCCTTACGTAAAGCGTTTCCACCATGAGCTGGCCGATACCGGCAACGCTGCGGCCCTGGCCGGCGATCTTGATGCCGATGGCGAGCTCCGCGGCGATGATCGACGCCCATGCGAAAGCAAGCGCGATGCGGGCGCCCGTGAAAAGCATCGGGATCGAACCCGGCAGCAGCACCGTGCGGACGACGGTCCAGGGTCCGGCGCCGAGCGCGCGTGCTGCCGCGATCAGACGCCGATCGACCAGGCGCGCAGCGAGGCTCGCATTGACGATGAAAGGAAACACGGCAGCGTAGGCGACGACGAACAAGGCGGCGTCGCCGCGCACGCCGAGCCACAGTATCGCCATCGGAATCCAGGCGATCGGTGCGATCGATCGAAGTCCGTCGAGCACCGGGCGGAAGGCGCGGTCGAGCGCCGGGACCGTGCCGATCGCGAGCCCGGTGGGAATGCCCAACGCGCCTCCGATCGCGAACCCGATCAGCACCCGCTTCAAGCTGCCTGACATTGCCTCGACGATGACGCCGGAGGACGTGAGGATCGCGCCGCTTTCGACGACGCCTGTCGGCGAAGGCAGCAATCCGTGCGAATGCGTCATGCGCACGGCCACCTCCCACACCGCGCAAAGAACAAGTGCGACGGCAAGCGGCAACACGACACGAGCGCCGCGTCCGACTTCCGAGCCGCTCACCGCGTTCCCTCCGAGGCCGGGAGCCAGCGCAGCACGCGGCGCTGCAGCGCTTGCAGCAGCGTGTCAGCGGCGAGGCCGAGCGCGCCGACGATCAGGATGGCCGCGAGCACGCGGTCCATCTGGAAGAATTCCTGGTACCAGAGAATGCGCCAGCCGATGCCTGCATCACCGCCGACGATCTCACCCGCGACCAGCGCCATCCATGCCACACCCAGCGACAGCCGCGCGCCGGCGAAGATCGACGGCAGCGTTGCGGGAAAGATCACGCGGAGCGCAAGCGTCGCGCGCGATGCACCAAGCGCTCGCCCGGCGTTTACGAGTGTGGGATCGACCCGTCGTATGCCGTCCAGCGTGCCGACAAAGATTGGGAACAGCGCGGCGTAGAAAATGAGAAACACCGGCACGCCGCCGCCGACGCCGAACATGATGATCGCGAGCGGAATCCATGCGATCGGGCTGATCGGACGCAGGAACTCCGCGAAGGGATCGATAACTGCGGCGAACCACTTCGAGCTTCCTGCGACGAGCGCGAGAACTAGCCCCAATGCAGCGCCCGCCGCATAACCGACGACAAGATGAACGATGCTTGCCGCGATGTCCCTGGGCAATTCGCTTCCGCGCATGGCGACGAGAGCGTTCCACACGGTCGCCGGCGAAGGAACGAGCGTTGCATTGCCCGCAACGCGAGCCGCAATCTCCCACGCGAAAAGTACGCAAACGATTCCAGTCAACGGCTCGAAGAAACGCACCACGCGCCTTGTTCTCACGTTGGCTCCACAATGCAAGGCGGCCCGTCCAGGCACGCCGCGAGCACGTCCGCCGTGAGACGCACGCCAAGCCCGGGTGCTGCCGGCACGGCAGACACGCCATTCGTCAACTCCGGAAGTGCATCGCCAACGAGACCGTGGAACAACGGGCTTTCGTCGAACTGCAGTTCCAGCATGTCGAAGGCTGACATGGCGGCCGACGCGTGCAGGCTCGCGGCGTGGGCGACAGGCCCGCTGGGGTTGTGCGGCGAAATCTCGATGCCGTACCGGGCGAACTCGTCGGCGCAGCGAAGCATCTGGCGCAGGCTGCCGACGTACTTCACATCGGGCATCATGACGTCGTAGCAACCGGCCTCGCAGAACGGGCGGAAGCCCGCGAATCCGATGCCCTGCTCCATGCCCGCGAGGCGAATGCCGTGCGCCGTTGCGCGATTGCGCAGGCGGACAAGCGCGGGAATGTTCGCCGTGGTCTCCGGCAGCGGACACTCGATCCAGTGCAGCGCGTACTCGGCGACCGCTTCGATCAACTGCGCTGCCGTAGCTTCGTCGAACCGCCAGTGGCAGTCGACCATGAGGCGGCGCGCCGGGCCCGCAGCCTCGCGAGCCGCCGCAACTCGTGCAAGGCCGGCGCGCATCGCCGCAGCGCCCTGGCCGCTTGCGCATGCTTCGGTCGTGACTTCGTCGAACGGCGCGATCTTGAGCGCATCGAAGCCCGCGAGCAACGCGTCGTGCAAGCTGTGCGCGAATCCCTCGGGCGACCGATCCTTCGTTCTTCGATTGATGTTCGCGTAGATGGGCACCGTTGCGCGTTTCGCGCCGCCGAGCGCGTCGACCAACCGCGATTGCGATTCCTGCGCTTCGAGGTCCCACAGCGCGGTGTCGATCGCCGAGGCAGCCGCAGCTTCCTCGAGCGTCGCAGGCACAGCCGCCTGCAGTAGCGCAGACCTATCGTGAGGGCCCGTCGACCCTAGGGCCGATGCCATCCGTGCTGCCGCGTCAACCACGGCTTCCTCGCGGCCCGCGAGCGTCGCTTCACCCGTGCCAACACGCCCATCGACGCGCTCGATCTCAACGAACAGCCACCGCGTGCGGTCCGAAATCCGCGCGGTCTTGAGCGTCATCCGTCGAATCGCGGTGCTCATGCAAATCTGGTTGGGTGCTTCAAGCCCGCTTCACGGCTACCACCGGCCATTCGGGATCGGCAGCTACACGCTCTTTGAGCAACAGCTTCGCCTTGTTGGAGTGCCCCCCCATGATGAGCGCTGCGGCCTCGACATCATGCCCCGCGAGCGCCGCGATCAGGTGCCGATGATCATTGGCAACGCCGGCAAACCGCGACTCGCCGTAACCGTAATGCCGCCAAAGCGCCGCAAGGAGCGTCCAGTGCTTGTCGATGATCGGAAGCGCGTCGGCGTTGCCCGCAACGCGATTGATCACCTGATGAAACGAACGATTGCGCGACACGACTGCCGGATAGTCGGCCGCGGCGATGTCGCGCTCCAGATCGTCTTCGATTGCGCGCAGCTCATCGATATCTGACGTCCGGCAGCGCTCGGCCGCGCGCCTGACAAGCATGAGTTCGAGGGCTACGCGGATCTCGAATAGGTTGTCGATGAAATCGGCGTCGATCGTGCGCACGCGGGCACCGCGATTGGGCTCCATGACAACCAGGCCCTCGCCTTGCAACTCGCGCAGTGCCTCGCGCACGGGCATGTGGCTCACGGCATAACGCGTGGCGAGTGCGTCTATGGTCAGCCGATCACCGAAGCCGAACCGCCCTGCGACGATATCGTCTCGAATGCGCTGCGCAACGTCGACGATTGCGGTCGAGCTGATGCCTGATTTGATCATGGTTATCGTTAATATAGCGACAATTACCAGCTAAAGCAACGTTTATGATCAAATCTTCCCAACTGCGCGCTCCTTGCCAAGCGAAACCGAAGCGGTCGGTAATTTGGCAGATCCATTCCCGCCATTCGCGCTTTGCCAACAGATCCATTCCCGCCATTCGCGCTTTGCCAAAGCAGACGACCGCCGTTCGCCGCGCGGACAACGGCTCGCCATTACTTGGATAGGGTTCGCTGATGAGTCTCGATGGAAAGAGGCTCAACCTCGCGGCTTTCGTCCGAACTGTGTCTAGTGCGGCTGCCGTTTGAAATCGCCGGGTTCGATTTGAAGCAGCATTGGCATCGTAGGTATCACAGCGACTCGCGCAACCGCTGGCTGCGCCAGCAAGTCGCGCAACTCTTCAACGACGAGACCGATGACTGTTCGCCGAAACGTGGAAGGCGGTCCAGCCGACGCTCGACGAAGCGATGCAGTCGTCAGTCGGTGAGAACGATGCCGCGCTTGGCTATGACGTCGCCCAACCGCTGCCGCTCCTTCGTCATGAACGCCTCGAACTGGGCAGGCGAATCGCCGACCGGCGTCGCGCCGGTCGCCAGCACCTTCTCCCTCACGTCGGGTTGGTTCATCACCTTCACAATCTCCGCGCTCAGCTTGTTCACGATCTCCGGCGGCGTGCCCGTCGGGACCACGATGCCCCACGTCTGCGTGATGTCGTAGCCGGGAAGTGTCTCGGCAATCGTCGCCAAGTCGGGCAGGCTCGGGTTGCGTTGGGTCCCGGTGGTCGCCAGCGCGCGCACGCGGCCGCCGTTCATGTGTGCGCCCGCGGCGAGGGGCGAGGTAATGATGTATTGCGCGTTGCCGGCTATCACGTCCGCCAGCGCCGGCGCCGCACCTTTGTACGGGACGTGGACGACCTTGATGTCGGCCAGCAGGTTCAGCATCTCCCCAGCCAGATGAGCCGGCGTGCCCACGCCGGCCGACGCGTAGTTGAGCGCGCCGGGTTTTTCCTTGGCAAGCTTGACCAGCTCGGCGATGTCTTTCACCGGAAGCTCGTTGTTCACGACCAGGACGTTCGACGCCGTCGCGATGCGTGTGATCGGCACAAAATCCCTGACCGGATCGTAGGGCAGGTTCTTGCGCAGGTTGGGCAGGATCGCGTAGATGGCCGTGGTCGTCAGCAGCAGCGTGTAACCGTCAGGCGCGGACTTGGCCGCAAGCTCGGCGCCCAGCGCACCGCCCGCGCCGGGACGGTTGTCGACGACGACCGGCTGGTTAACGTTGTTCGAAAGTCTCTCGGTGATAAGGCGTCCGAGTTGATCGGGTGCCCCGCCGGCGGAGTCGGCGACGATCAGCTTGATCGGACGGTTCGGATACATCTGCGCGCTCGCACCCAACGCCCAGAGTGCGGACACTACGAGCATTACGACCGTGATCAGACGCTTCATCGTTCCTCCTTGGACCCACTCCAGCCTGATGGCGCCGCGGCGTCGCGGCGGGCAACGTTACTCCCCGCGCACTGGCGGTGTCCAGCAACCCGCGCTGTGCAATACTTTCCCCATGCGCGCGACCAACATGCTCGTGATCATGTCCGACGAGCACAATCCCAAATTTCTGGGGGTCGCCGGCCATTCGTTCATCGCTACCCCCAACCTCGATACGCTTGCGGCGCGCGGCACGCGCTTCACGTCGGCGTATACGACCTGCCCGATCTGCGTACCGGCGCGCGCGGCATTCGCGGTCGGCCGCTACGTGCACGATATCGGCTACTGGGATAACGCCGACGGCTACGATGGCTCGATCCCGAGCTGGCACCACGAACTGCGCGACGCCGGGCATCGCGTCGTCTCGATCGGCAAGCTGCATTTCCGCGGCAGGCCAGGCGACGACCACGGCTTCTCCGAAGAGATCCTGCCGATGCACATCGTCGATGGCGTGGGCGACGTGAAGGGCTTGGTCCGCGAGAACATCCCGAAGCGCAAGGGCGGCGACAAGATGGCCAAGCGCGCCGGCCCCGGGGAGTCAGCTTACACCGTGTATGACCGCGACATCGCGGCGCGCGCGCAGATATGGCTGCACGAGGAGGCGCCGAAGTGGCATGACCGACCGTGGGTGTTGTTCGTGTCGTTCGTGAGTCCGCATTTTCCACTCACCGCGCCACCGCAGTGGTTCTACCGCTACTGGAAGCAGGACCTGCCCATGCCCAAGCAATACGGCAAGGACGCGCGCCCGCATCATCCGTTTCTCGACACCTATGCACACACGGTCGACTACGATTCGCATTTCGCGTCCGAGGGCGATGTCAAGCGAGCGATTGCCGGGTATGCCGGTCTCGTATCCGCAATGGACGAGAACGTAGGTTACGTGCTGCGCGCACTGCGTGACGCGGGGTTGGCGCAGGACACGCGGGTGATCTACACGAGCGACCACGGCGACAACGTCGGTGCGCGCGGCTTGTGGGGCAAGTCGACCCTGTACGAGGAAAGCGCCGGCGTGCCGCTCGTGATGGCCGGCCCCGACATTCCGGCTGGGCGCGTCGTCGCCGCTACGGTGTCGCACATCGACTGCGCGCCGACGATCCTCGAAGCGGTCGGCCTGCCGCCGCGCGTCGGCGGCCGCGCGCTGCCCGGCGCATCGCTGTTCGGGCTGACGACCGGGGGGATCGCGCAGCGACCGGTCATTGCTGAGTACCACGCGATCGGCTCGCGGGCGGCCGCGTTCATGCTGCGTTTCGGCAAGTGGAAGTACTGCCACTACGTCGGTGCGCCGCCGCAGCTCTTTGACCTCGATGCTGATCCCGAAGAGCTGATCGACGTTGCCGGCGACCCGCACTTTGCCGCGACGCTCGCCGAAGGCGAACGACTGTTGCGCGCGACGCTCGATCCGGAAGCGACCGACGCGCGCGCAAAACGGCGACAGGCGGAATTGCTCGCGCAATTCGGTGGCCGCGAGAAGGCGCTCGCCCGCGGCGACTTGGGCTTCACGCCCGCGCCCGGCACCACCGCCGAGATCGACTAGCCGGATAGTGGTCGTTCCTTTGCGCTATCGGCCGGTGCCGGCGCACGCGCTGCTCGAAGGAGCTCAACATCGCCACCGTTCTCGCACCACTGAAGTCTGCCGACAGATAACGCAAGGATCTAAACGACGGCGTGGACCTCGTGCACCAGCGGACCGCCCTCAGCGTAGGCTGAGATGCTGGAAATCGTCGTTTCACAAATCTTTCCGATCGCTTCACGGGTAAAGAACGCCTGGTGGCCGGTGACGATCACATTCGGAAAGGACACCAGGCGCTGAATCAGATCGTCGGGGATGATCGTGCTCGACAGGTCCTGAAAGAACAAGTCGGTCTCCTGCTCATAAACGTCGATTCCGAGCGCGCCAAGTTGCCCCGATTTCAGCGCCGCGATCACCGCCTCGGTATCGACGAGGCCCCCACGGCTAGTGTTGATCAATATCGCTCCTGGCTTCGCCAGCGCGAGGGCGCTCGCGTTTACAAGATAATGGGTTTCGGGCGTAAGTGGGCAGTGCAGCGACACGATGTCAGAGCACGCTGCAAGGTTCGACAACTGCTCATACCGCCCACCCATTACTTCGAAATCTGAGTTCGGTATCTTGTCGTAGCCGATGAGCTGACAGCCGAACCCAGCCATGATGCGCGCGAACACGAGGCCAATCTTGCCGGTTCCGATGATTCCCACGGTACGCCCGTGCAGATCGGCGCCAAGGAGTCCATCCAGCTCGAAATTGCCGTCGCGTGTCCGGTTATAGGCACGGTGGATCTTCCGGTTGAGCGCCAAGATCAGCGCTACTGCATGCTCCGCGACTGAGTACGGTGAATATTCTGTTACGCGGACGACCCTGATGCCCTGCGCCGCCGCGGCCTTCAGATCGACGTTATTGAAACCGGTGCAGCGCAACGCGACGAGTCCCGTGCCACCACCCGCCAATGCCGCGAGCACTGGCGCATCGACCCGATCATTGACAAACACGCATACCGCACCGCAACCAGCGGTAAGCGCCACCGTCGAGATTTCGAGAAGATCGTCGAAGAAGACCAACTCGTGGCCCGCTTTGGCGTTCGCTATCGTCAGCAGCTCGCGGTCGTAGCGTTTGGCGCTGAAAACGGCCACCTTCATGGCATTCTGGTGCCAGCCTTTAACGTTCAGCGTGATACGAAACTTTCGGCGTGGGAAACTTCTTTGCGCGTGCGGGACGATCGATCCTATCCCACCTGGTGGCGTTACGCAAAGCGCGATCGCCTTTGTCGGATGAATCGTCGGGCCCTATTCGACCGCGGTCAGATTGTGGGTGCGGCTAGACATGAATCAGCGATTAGTCGCACGACTACGCGAAGAAGGACGGAAGGACTGGTATTCCTGATCTCGAAGTTCGCGAACGTCCGCTTCTCGAGATGAATGCGGGCCTGCAAAGGTCCTTGCCTGCCCCTCGTAGACGTCGCACTGAGTACTTGGTAATCCGTGCTGAGTACTCCGGTCACTGCACGGAGCAGGCCGGCCTGGAATCGGGACGTACTACGCAGGTATGCGGCTCTACGGCGCGAGAAGGTCTATTTTTGCCGAACTTTACGTGCGGCGTATTTGGCGTCGCGCGCCGCCTTCTGATTCTTTTTAAGGGTGGCATCGGCCTCTGCTTTGGCACCGCGTTCGACCTCCTTGCGCGCCCTTTCATCAACGACGGCGAGAGCTTGCCTAGTGTTCTCAGCTGCGCGTTGAGCTTCTCTCTGTTCAGCCCCCACCCGGTCGGAGTCCTTTCGTCCCGCTGTGCGAATCTTTCGCGCTGCTGCCGCTTCCACCTGAGCAGCCTGCCGCCCAGTGGACTTTGCGCTGTTGGCCGCCGCCGAGGCACGTATCTTTTCCAGCTGAGCTTTCTTCGCCTTGGCCGCCGTCTGCAGGCGTTCCATGAAACCCGGTTCTTTAGCGGGCATGCCTTCCATCCTTCATTTCACGCTGGCAGTGACAAGTCGAAGTGCATTTGCTGATCATATATGAGTGTACTTCACGCGACCAGGCGTTCTTCCCTGGTTAGAAATCAGCGCATATGAGCGGCCGCTGTGTTGCGTTGAGGCCGACTGCTCGGTGACGCAGTCGTAAGCGGTCGTCAACACGTTCTACTCTCTACTCTCTGAGACCCAGCGACGCTGCCAGTAGCCGGCTCGAAAATCAGCTGCACGCACGGACCGGTCGCGCCTATCGAAGCCTGACTCTCAGCAAGAAGTACTCGATTGTTGTACGCCGCGGTTCGTATGTCTACGAACCTCTTCGTACCCGTACGAAGTACTGGCCACCTTGTACGAAGTGCTGGCTGCTTCATACGGCGTGCTGAGTGCTTAGTACTCCGAACTGAGTGCGTCGTACGTCGAATAAGCACGCGTATCTAATACTGGCTCACGAGGCGGTAAGTACTTAGTGCTAAGAACCTCGCGATATCGATACGTCGTTGTTCGAAAATGCGCTCGCTCGTGTCCGACCTTGAACCAAGTGCTTCGTACTACGTGCCTGGCTGTCCGCGATCGGCCAACAGCGGCCGTAGCGACTTGTGCTCAATCGCAGCCACGGCAGGCTCGGCGCCCGCCGTAGACATCGGACGAAGTCAGCCTCCACGCTTGCCATGGCCGTTTGCCTTTCCTCCACCGCTAGCCGACTCGGCGGTCCTCACCCCCGTGGCATAGGCGCCGGAGCCCGTCAGGACGCTCGACCCACCGCCTCGAGCGCCGCCGGCGGCGTTGGATGCGCCGCCACCCGCGGCGGTCATCACGCCGCGTCCGAACGCTTTGCCCTGGCCGTTGCCTGCTGCCGATACCATGCTGGGTGCCCCGCCGGCCGTTGCCCCGAACGCAGTTGTGATGCCCTTGGCCGAGTGTCCACTTGCACTATTGCTGGGGTGGGAGCCAGTGGCTGTCGTCAGTGCTTTGGAACCGTAACTCGCCATCGCGCTGTTGGTGCCGGTCGTGACTCCGTTTGCACTGCGCCCATGGGTCGTGCCAGTTACTACCGGACGACGCTGCGTCGGTGCGCTTGAGGTCGTTTTCGCGGGCGTGGACGAGGCCACGGTCGTCGCGGGCGCCTTCAGACCGCGATTGAGGGCACCCATCGTCGTGCCATAAGTCTTCGCAATCTGTCCCCAGCCCATGCCTTCGGCGCGCTGCTGCAATACGCCCGGAAGCGTCACGGTCTTGCCATCCGCGGTCTTGATGGACCCGCCGTCGAGCGCTGCCTGCAATTGGGGCGCCGTCGGGTTTTCAATGCCGGCTTGACGCAATGAGAGTTGGGCCAACGCAAACGCATGCGAGACGCTCCCCCAACCCATCGGTTTGGTTGGAATCGCGAGCTCGATGGCTTTCTGTGTCGTGTTACCCGACGGCGAACTCGAGGCGAAGACCAGATTCGCAGTGGTGCCAGTGCGCAATGCGGTCGCGAGTGCGACCGCGTTTTCGTGCGAGCCGGCCATCGTGACAAATGGAGAAGCCACCTTGTTGGCAACCTGCATCTGCCCAGCCGATAGCGCAGGTGTCGTCGCGTCGGAGACCAACTCGACACCTGTAGCAATCCTAGTGTTGCTCGTCCTATTCGCGGCCGCGACAGGCACCAGACATGCGACTACTAGCGTCATCGCCGTCATCATTGCCCAGAGTTGCTTCGTCCGCGTATGCATGAATTTGCTCCTATGTCCTATGCGACGGCTTACCCGGTGCCCACGTACTTTTCGGTCTGTAAAATGATCTCGGTGGCTGTCGCACTGTCTCGGATCAGACCACCGTCTTTCTTGGCGACGACGGTGATGCGTGTCGCATTGGGGGTCAACGCCTCGATTTCTATATCGATGTCCCGATCGGCCGCGCGTGCGGTGATCAGTGCCTTATTCTCGTCACGTTTTCTTTCGGTAACCTTGATTTGCATCTTGCGAAGTGCTGCAATAGTCGCGTTCTGAACCTTGGATTGCGGCGCCGCAAACGTCTTGTAGACGATCCCACCTAACGTGTGCGAGACGCCGGCGGCCATGCCGACACCAGCCGCGGTCATCCCGAGCGCGACGCAACCGCTCGTCACAAAGCAAACGCCAATTGTCAGCGCGATTGCGCCGAATGATGAGTGCAGACTAGCCATTACCTGGTTACGAGGATGGCATACCGGGTGATGATTGAATCGAGCGGAATCGGACCAATGGACAATGTGAACCCGCGCGATTCGCTGTGTAAATCTGCGCATGGCTGATTTGCTTGTAGGAAACCTCTGAATCCGCACGGGGCTCCGTTCGGGCTGCGCCATGAGGTGGTTCGGCAATAGTAGGGGCGGGTTGTTTGAGCCTTGCGCGCTGTCGCTGAAATGCAGACTTGAATGGCTGCTTGGGCGATACCGACCGGCCGCTCCGGGGTCGTAAGCCGCCGCTCGACAACCTGACTCGCCGGGCCCCTCGTTTCATGCTCACCGCTCGCTTCTTCTCCCGGCGGCACGGCTGATGTCTGGCTAGCGGCGACGTCCCTCGACGCCCTTTCCCGTCATCGGCACAAAGCGCACCTGCAATACGACACGCTTCGAAATAGTACCGTCGGCGTTCTTCTCCACCAGCATGAGATCCTGCCCGCCGCGCGGCGACTCGATCGGTATCACCATTCTGCCGGCCGGCTTCAGTTGCGTGACGAGCGGCTCCGGTATGAACGGCGCCGCGGCGGTGACGATGATCCCGTCAAAGAGTGCGTGTTCTGGCCATCCCTGATAGCCGTCGCCGACCCGCACGGCGACGTTGCTATATCCCAGTGCGGCCAGGCGATCCGCCGCACTCTTGCCCAACGGCTCGACGATCTCGATCGAATAGACGTGCTTGACGAGCCCGGCCAGCACCGCCGCCTGATAGCCGGATCCGGTTCCGATCTCGAGCACGACATGCTCCGACTGCGGATTGATCAACTCGGTCGACAGCGCGACAATGTAGGGCTGCGAGATCGTCTGTCCCCCGCCGATCGGTAGCGGGTGATTGCGATACGCGTCGCGCGCGACGCGCTCGGGAACAAAGCGATGGCGGGGCACCTTGCCCATCGCGTCCATCACGCGCTCGGCGAAACGCTCGCGGCCCGTTTCCTGCCGCGTCGACCGCGCCATGGCGGCGATCTCGTCCACCATTTGCCGCCGCGCGCGCGCGAACACCTCGTCCGTGGCCGCAGTGCCGTCCAACGGCCCGAGCAGGGAAGCGACGAAGGCCGCGACCCCGAGATGAATCTTGGTCCGTGCCATTCTCGCTCCGCGCGCAGGTCAGTCGTCGAAGTGTACGTCGAGGCCGAGCGAGCGCGCTACCAGCAGGAGCTGGATCTGACTGCTGCCATCACCGATCGTGAAGATGCGGTTGTCGGGGATCTGGTAGGCCACCAATTCAACCGCCGCTCGGTAGGACTAAGTAGCCATTAATCTCGCCAAGCAAACAAACAGGACACGAGTATGAGCTACTACCGGATGGCAGAGCATCGGCGCCTGAGAGCGGAGCTGATACGCCGCTGGAAACCATGGAAACGATCAACCGGACCGCGAACGGAAGAGGTTAAGGCCACGTCGTCACGAAACGGCTATAAGGGTGGCGAGCGACAAAGGCTTCGCGCTCCCGCGAAGCTGCTGCGCCGGACGGTGTGTCAATTCGGCTGCAATGCACGCGCCACGACCAGGCCGCACATCAGCGCGAACAGCAGCGGGAAGATGACTAGGGACGATCGCTGGCCGGCGCCTGAGCGGGTTCGATACGCGCGGCTCGTTTCACCCCAGAGCCCCGCAGTAGAGCGATCCGTGAGCGGTATACGGCAACGACCGGGCGCCGCCCGATACCGTCGATGATCCTGCCGTTCTCCAGGAGGTAGCTGAAGACATAGCAGATCGTCAAGCATTATCGGAGCTCGCGAACATCATCGGATGAAACGTGCAGAGCGTAATGCGGCGAAGGGGTATGATTTCCGATGGAGGAGGGTCCATCATGAATCGCATGCCTCTTTCTTTCGTCGTTGCGCTGGCCGCGTGCGCGACCACCGGCAGTGATGACCCGCGCCAGGTTGCACAAGGGATGGAGCCTCTCGGCTGCCTCGATCGCACACAGTGCGAGCTCTATTGGCAGCGAGCCAAGGTGTGGATTTCCTCGAACTCCTACTACCGCGTGCAGCTCTCGAGCGACAGCGTGATCGAGACTTACGGCCCGCTGGCGGGCCGAATGGAGCTCGCGTATCGGGTGCTGAAGATTCCCGACGGCGCGGGAGGAGCGCGCATCACCGTGGCGGCCGAGTGTGGCAACGTCTTCCGTTGCATTCCGGCGGTGACTGAGGCGCTCGTCGCATTCAAGCGATTCGCGAGCGCGGGCGGCTGAGCGTACTCACACTGAGCCAAACTCAATTCGGTTTGGGCTGAGAAGCGGTCTTGCGCTGCGCATGAGAACGCGCATCAATGTCTTATGAGTCGCGTACGAGCGGTGAGCCGAATGCATCCCACCGCGGTGCATTCTGGTGTGAGCGTCCGCTTCGGCCGAAAGCCGACTCCGGATAGCCTGCGTCGATCATCCACCTATAATCGGCGTGATGGATGACGGGCCGTTTCCCACAAACGTACCTGCGCGTCTTGATCGGCTCCGCTGGTCGTCGTTTCACTCGTCCCTGATCGCTGCCCTCGGCACGAGCTGGATCATTGACGGGCTGGAGGTCACGCTCGTCGGCTCACTGGGTAGTGTGCTGACCTTGCCCACCGCGCTTGGGCTCACGCCGAGTGAGGTCGGCGAGGTTGCGGGCGCGTATGTGGCCGGCGCAGTGATGGGCGCGGTTCTGTTCGGCGGGCTCGCCGATCGATATGGTCGGCGCAGGCTTTTTTTCGTCACACTCGGCGTATACGCTGCGGCGACAATCGCTTCCGGACTTGCGCCCAACTATCCTTTCTTTCTGGCGATGCGCTTTCTCACCGGCGCAGGCATTGGCGGCGAATACGCAGCCATCAATTCGGCCATACAGGAATTCATGCCTGCGCGCTTGCGCGGACGCGTCGATCTTGCCGTGAATGGCAGCTTCTGGGTCGGCGCTGCTGCCGGAGCGGCGGCCGCGGTATTCTTCCTCGATACGGAATTGTTCGCGCCGGCGTGGGGCTGGCGCTTCGCGTTCATCGTCGGCGGTTTACTCGCAATGGGCGTTCTTCCGCTTCGACGCTTCATTCCCGAGAGTCCGCGCTGGCTCCTATTGCAGCGCCGCCAAGGCGAGGCTGAACGCATCCTCCTGGGAATAGAATCCAGGGCGCAAGTACTTCACGGGGAAGCCGCTTCTACTATCCTCCTCGATCCACGGGAACACGTCGGCTGGTTTGAGCTGTTGGGTGTGCTCGTTCGTAGTTACCCGCGCCGTGTAGCGCTCGGATTGAGCCTCATGGGTGCTCAGGCATTCCTCTACAACGCGATTTTTTTCACGTACGCGCTGGTCCTGACTCGCTATTACGAAGTTGCCGAAGGGCGAGTCGGGTTGTTCCTGCTTCCATTTGCCGCCGGCAACTTTCTTGGGCCACTCCTGCTCGGGCCATTGTTCGACCAGATCGGACGGCGCGTCATGATCACGATGACCTATGCGCTATCCGGAACGCTTATCATCGTGACGGGACTCCTTTTCAAAGCGGACATGTTGACGCCGCAAACTCAAACGCTGGCGTGGAGTGTCGTATTTTTCTTTGCTTCCGCGGCGGCGAGTTCGGCCTATCTCACCGTGGGCGAATATTTCCCTCTCGAGGTGCGCGCGAGTGCCATCGCATGGTTCTACGCGATCGGAACGGCGCTGGGTGGAATCGCTGGGCCAATCGTGTTCGGCCACTTGATCGCGTCAGGAGATCGGGGAGAGGTATTCATGGGGTATGCCCTCGGAGGAGGCCTGATGCTGGCGGCGGCGG
Source organism: uncultured Pseudomonadota bacterium (assembly GCA_963709335.1). Classification (GTDB taxonomy): domain Bacteria; phylum Pseudomonadota; class Gammaproteobacteria; order Burkholderiales; family Casimicrobiaceae; genus VBCG01. The sequence goes on along the minus strand of CAVPWB010000011.1, from coordinate 237,069 downwards.
TAGTCGCCCTCTTCCTCGCCATCGATTCCGAGCGACGTTCGCTGGAAGCCGTCGCGGCGCCGCTCGCGCTGTGCAAAACCGAGTAGCCGTCACCAGCCATCGCGTGTCGTCGGGTCGAGTGCGGTCGTTAGGCACGATACGCTCTGAGCCCGCTCAGGCAGATGATTGGGACCCGCGGGGGGCGGCGCCGACTCACCCGCAGGCACGAACCGGTCGCGCCTATCGAAGCCTGACTCTGGGTCGGCTTGATGAGCACGTCGTCGAAGCCCGCGTTTGCGGCTTTGGAATTTGTCTCGGCGTTGTCCGGCCAAGCCGTGTTGGCGATCAGTCGCATCTGCTTGCCGTACCCCTCGCGTAAGCGACGGGCCACCTCCAATCCATCGACCGCCGGCAATTCGAGGCCGACGATGACGACCTCCGGTATGGAACGCTTCACCCTCCGCCAGCGCGGCTTCGCCGTCGTGCGCGACCAACGCGCAGTAACCGATCGAATGCAGGACTTCGGCGACGGCATCCGCGAGAGCCAGATTATCTTCGACGATTAAAACGGTCGGCACATCGAACCTGTTTGCTCGTGTTCTGTTGTCCAACATGCTGACCCGATTTTTTCGGCATAGCTGTCGGCAGTCCATCGGTCATAGGCGTAGGAACATCCCGACGGGCACCGCAATTGGCGACGAGGATTTGTCACCTGCTAGTCCGCGAGAAGCTCCATCGCCTCGAACTGTCCGACCAGCAATGCGAATCCGACTTGGCGCTTAGGCGGTGAACAAACACCGGCGTCGTAGAGCTGAACCATGAACGGCTCCGCTTCCGCGAATGCGGGGGAGAAATAGAAGTGCATCTGACCGGTCGGATGGTCGTACCGAAGGAACGCGGCGGCGGTTCCTCGCGGCCAGTGAGGCCGTTCAAGACACGTTGCATAGTTGGCTCGAACGTTATCGGCGACATTCAGCGCTTCTGCACTAGAACGATGAAAGGTGAACCACGGCACTGCGATACCTCCATCATGTCCGAGTATGGCGAGGAATAGATCGCGCGAATGACGCAACTCGCGGGCGAAACGTGCCGTTGTTTCCGCCGTCGCCTGATCGATCGCTTCGTTGAACCGCATGATGTCGACTAAATTCGTGCGGTCTGGGAGCGGAAGGCTTCGATCCACAGCCGCAGTACGCTTGCGCGAAGCGCCCGGTACTCGCTTAACAACTGGTTCATCGTGAAGCCGCTGGCTTCCCGAAGTCCAGCGTGAACCTCTGCGCGGTGTCTCGGTCGCGCGCCGGGGAGCCTTGCCCTTCGCCTTTTGGTCTTGGTCCGCTGCGCTCTGGAACGTGTCGAGGTCAGTGGCAATAGCCTCGAGCATCTCGACGATGTGGCCAGATCACCGGTTGCCGGTTTGTACTATGCTGCGAGCTTCTCAGTACGCAGCACAAAGTACCTCGTACCCGGAAAGGAGCGCCGCGGTGCACCCCACGGCGCTTGCGGGTCGTAGCGGGCAGCTCGACGGCGCTACCAAAAAGGTAAAAGGATGTGCGCGGAAAACAGCCACTGCGCTGCGGAGCACATATGAGCCGCCAGCCCAGCTACGTGTCGCCGGCGGCGATCGGGCTGATTGTGGCTTCGGCCGCATGCTTTACCGCGATCGACGCCATCGTCAAATACTTGGGCCTGCGGTACTCGGTGCCGCTGCTCGTATGGGCGCGCTGGGGCGTGCCGGCGGTTCTGATTGTCGCGCTCTTCGGGCCGAAGCTATGTCTGGGTCTGCTGCACACCCCTCATCTCAAGCTTCATGTTGTTCGCGGCGCGGTTCTGATGTTCTCGTCGCTGTCCTTTTTTGCCGCGCTCAAGATCCTGCCACTGGCCGACGCGACAGGGCTCAACTACTTGACGCCGGTCCTGGTCACCGTGATGGCCGGCTGGTTCTTGCGCGAGCAGATTACATGGACTCGCTGGGTGTTTGTTGTGGTCGGCTTCGGCGGGATGTTGCTAATCCTGCAACCGGGAAGCGGGATGCTGCAAGCAGCGTCGTTCTTTGCGTTGGGCGCGGCAGGCCTCAATGCGACGTTCCAGATCCTCACGCGCAAGCTGGCCGGCGACGATTTGATAGCATTGATTTTCTACCCGAGCCTTGTCGGTGCGGTGCCGATGTCGCTCGCGGTTCCCTTCTTCCGCAGCGAGTTCTCGTATCTAACGTCGCTGGACGCGCTGCTATTCATCGCGATCGGGATTTTCGGCTTGCTCGGCCATTTCCTCTACATTCAGGCGTTCCAGCGAGCAACGGCTTCAACAATTGCTCCTTGCACTTACATGCAGCTCGTATGGGCAACGCTCGCCGGGTGGCTGGCGTTTGGGACCTTCCCGCACCGCTGGGCGTTGGCCGGCATGATTGTCATTGCGGCCAGCGCAGTGATGCTGACTTGGTACGAACGTCGACGCGCGGGACTCAACGACGGTGGACCGGAGGCGGGTGAATGGCTCGCAACCCCGATGATGATGTGCGTACCCGGTGCAGGTCTAACAGAAATCAAGCTCGATGCAACTCCTACCGGCCTCGCCACTCAAGTATCTCAGTTGGGAGTTGGGGAATCCACGATCATTTCCTCTGGCAAGGGGCCGCCGAAGACCGTTATAAGAACGGACTGATGGGTTGGCACGCACTGCGAACACCGTTTAGCTTGGCTTGAAGTACTCGGCTCAAGTACTCAGCGCGTTGTACCTTGCGTGGTCGAACCAGTGGCGCTCACCGGTGGACCTTGCGAAGACGACGGTACATTGGGTGCCTCGAGGTACCGTTCCTCAAGTTTATGGCGTAGTTGTTCCGCCAATTCCACTTCGGCATCGCTCGCAAACGCGGGGGTTGGCTCCCCTGAAGAATCGGGCTGATGGATTACTTTGAGCACGCCCGAGCTCACGCATATTGCGTGCCTGTAGAAAATTGCGGCACTGAAACAACGCGATGCGCAGAAGAACGAGTTTGCATCGCGGCGTCAGGTGTAAACATCCGCGACAGGTCGGCGGCAGCGCACACCTGCTGTGCAATACAACAGACACGCCTCCAGAGGGAAGCCATTAGTCGTTGCTTATAAGTGCGGGCCGCGACGTACTCGGTGCGAAGACTCAGGGCTGGTTCGAGGATAGTGCAGACGCGGATATAGATAATCCAGGGCGTTCGTCGTCCCAAGCCATCGCGCTCATCCTCCACCCGTCGGGCGTCAAGACGAACTGCGACGAGATCATGCCTCGGCCTTCAAACGGAATACCGTTCATCGTTCCAGACTTCGCATACGCACTGAAGCGGTGAGCAACATTGCCAAAGGCGACCGTGGTTTCAGAAAGCTCGACTTCACGAAAACGCGTCAATTCGCCGGCGCGTACCATCGCCGCGCGCGGCTCAATAAACTCTCGCACGGTCGATATCTCAGGAGTGGCGCCTGTGTTCTTGATGAGGAGCCCAGATTCGATGAACAGCGCGTAGATGTTGTCGTAGGGAGGCGCGTTACCCGCTTCGAACGTGACCGCGCGAAAGAAATTAGCAGCGAGTCGATCGAGCTCGTCCTTCACAATAGCGTCGGTGCATTGAGTCGTCATTGGTACTCGCTCCTCGACGTAGTTAGACACGCAAGCTCAATAAATGCGCTGCTTGCGGCCACGCGGGGAGATCGTGCTTGAAGTGCTCAAGTACTTAGAATCGGGTACGTCGTACCTCAAATGGGCTTCAGCCCCTACAGCGTCGCAACGCTCGCTGCGGACGCGGCTCAAACCTTCGCGTACCAAGATTTCACCCGAGGATGTTCGCGCACGGCGTCATAAACCGCCATGAGCTTGGGGCAGTCGGCAAATACCGTCGCGGGAATGTAGTCAACCTTGCCCCCGATGAACCAGCGCACCGCCATGTGAAGTTTGAGGTCCACGACATGCAGCTTCGGACCGCCGAAGAACGGCTCGCCGAGAATATTCTTTTCGGCGAATGTCGCCCACGCGGGAAGGAAGCCCGCCACCAAGGCCTCGCGCGCGGCCCTCTTCTCGGCGTCCCCCATGCGGAGTGTCGGCGTGACGGCGGCACGGAGGTCCTCCACGTGTTGCATCATCCCCTCATGCCGTGCAGCCTCGAAGTCGTCGGTAGGGTGAAGGCCGTAGCGCCGGCCAATCAACACAAGGATGGCGTTGGAGTGCGCAAGCGGTGGTTGTCCCGGTAGCTCGAGAACTGGCAGGCCGCCATACGGCGTTTGCTCTTTCATCTCGCGCCACATGGCCGCGTTGATGCGTTCGTCTTCGAAATCGATGCCGGCCAGGTGCAGGGCAAGGCGGCACTCCTCGCCGCGGCTCACGGGAGCGTCGAAGTAGGTCAGCCTAGGTTTGTTCATAAGGTAAAGCGTACCACCACGCCGCATCGTCAGCCGCAGGAACCCACGGAGGCCGCCAACAAATCCAGAGCTGAGCCCGAAGTCATTGATCCGAAGTTCTTAGCACCGGGTATGAAGTGCGTCGTGGCGGGTACGATGCAGCAACCAGCGCGCGCCGCAGGCGTGCACGCTCCAGTCCAGTCACCATTGTTCCCTTCGATGCTAGATTGCTGCGATAATCGAATGCTATCTTGGAATGGCCCATGCCCTCCAACGACAAGAACGTACTCGGTGGCGCGCTCTCGCCCTGCTCGACATCGCCCCGCACCGGGTTCTACCGCGACGGTTGCTGCAACACCGGCCCGGAAGATCTCGGGCTGCACGTCGTGTGCGCGGAGGTGACTGCTGAGTTCCTGCGCTTTGCACGCAGTCGCGGCAACGATCTAATCACTCCCGTGCCCGAGCTCGGTTTCCCTGGCCTTGAGCCCGGGGATCGGTGGTGCGTTTGCGCTGCCACTTGGCGCGAAGCCTTCGAGGCTGGTGTTGCATCGCCCGTGGTCTTGGCTGCGACGAACGAGGAAACGCTCGCAGTGATTCCGCTCGACGCGCTGAAGCAGCACGCGCTTGACCTCCAGTAGCAACGATCCGCACCGGCGACGTTCGACGCGAAAAGCGAACGCCCAGCACCTTTTCAAACACCGGTATTTGGCGCAAGTGCGTCGCGCTCGGTACGTTTTTCAAGAGGTGAATGCGAAATCCAGGTCCCCGCGCGCGAGGACTTCGCCCGACGTATCAAGTGGGACGTGCGACGCACTTCGTATTCAAACCGAAGTACTCAGTGCTCGGTGCCGGGTGCGACGAGCAGGTGTCGCAACGAGTGCCCGCCTCGCGGGGCGGGCTCCGGCGCCACCGAGTAGCCGCGATTTCGACACGCGCACGACGATTCCCTGCAATACGGGAAGCCCGAGCGCGAGAGGCTGAACGGTTTGAACCTACGCCCGCGAGTAATCCGAGATGACGGCGCGGCTACTCGCGACTTCCGCTATTTTGGTGTAACCGTAATGTGGTAGGTAAACTCGGTACTACTACCGAACACGGGGCTCTGCACGGTGTACACGAGCGTATGCTGGCCGACCGGCAGTGGGTGATACACGGCACCGATACCGACCACCCATAGTGCGGAAATCGAGTTCAGGCCCGGACCCCGCGACACCGGGACGCCATACACGATCGGCGCGTCAAAGTAAGTGGGCCCGAAGAGGAACGGCTCCATTTCGGCGCCCACGCCTTCGATCAACACACGGCCATCGAGCACGATTTGGATTTCGGCAGTGCTGAAGACGTCTGCGATGAACGCGGCGAGAGCGATCGGATCGTCGTCGGGCACGTTCGGATCGTCATACCGCTCGCCAAAGACGAAGAAAGGTGATGCGACGAACGGCGTGCCTGGGGCGAGCGTGATGTTGAACACTGGCGTCGAGCTGGTGAAGTCGCCGGGAAGCAAGCGAACGTGCCCTATCGTGTTGCTCAGCTCCGTCGCGTCTCCGAGCCCCAGCGCAAGCGCCCACTGAGTCTGAAGCACGTTCCACTGCTCGAATGAATTGCCGAAGGCGTTCGACTGCGGCGGCATTAGCGGGGATGAGCCCTTCGCGAACGTGTCGACGGGAATCATTGCAAAGCTCGCCAGCGACAAGATGAGAGCGAATGCAAAGCGTTTCGCGACGTACCGCATTCAATGCCTCCTATGAAGGTGAGGGCCCTAGCTGGCGTCGATGCGTTCGCATCGGCCTGCAGCCGTAAGGCGGTGATGCAACCGCGTCACTTAGTCACTTACTCAGCGCGGGCTTGAGGCACTGAACAGTCCGGAGGGTGTGGGGGTGACGCAGGAATCGCGTCACAGGGCGCGCCCAGAGGTGTGACACCAAATTGCCAGTTCGCCTTTTTGGTTGTGGATGGCGATGCTGCCGTGCCTGCAGCCTGAACTCTTTTCTATGAAAGCACAAGAGCGCGTGCAGACGACGAATGTCCGTTAGCGGAGCAGTTGCTATTGGCCGTTCTGCGCCGGTCGCGGGCAACGACGACGGATGATCTGACACTTACCGTCAGATCAAGTCTCGGTTACGACACCTAATGGGACGCTGTCCGCGCCCGCGCCTACCCATCAGGCAACGCGAATCCTTCGCGAGACTTGGCCGTTGCTCTCCCAATAGGTCTTCTTCTTGGTAATGCGCGGATCATCAATCGCCGGCTGCACATTGCCGTGAATATTGACGGCACGCGATGTGATCACGTGTTCGCCCGGTGTGGCGTTCGGCCACTCTATCGACCAGAAACTCCACGCAAACTTGGCCTGTTCGCTGCGGTCCATGGTCGCCGACCGCCAGGGTCCATCATCAATCTGCACATCGACGCGCGCGACGGGCGCCCCCCAGGCCGCTCCGACAATGCGGTATTGGCCGTCTTTGCGTGTAACTCTCGCGGGTGCAGACTTAAGCAACGTGTGGCCTACCGAGGTTTCGACGGCCTCCGTCTCCCCGTTGCGCTGTTCTTCGCGAATCGTTACATAGTCACGTGCCATGAAACGACCCATGAAGCGCGTGTCGCGCACTTCGATGCGGTTGATCCACTTGACGTTGGCAACACCATACCAGCCGGGCGCTATCAGACGAACCGGCGCGCCGTGGGGTTGTGGGAGTGGCGCGCCATTCATCTGATAGCAGAGCATGTTGCTGGGGTTCATCGCATCGGCGAGCGACATGCTGCGTGCAAAGTGTTGGGGCAGCTTCATCTCGCGAACCACCTCGGTACCGGAATCGGCACCCCAGAAGACGACCTCGATTCCTCGATCCATAACGCCGGCCTGCTTCAGCAGCGGCGCGAGCGGAGTACCGCCCCATTTGGCGGTGCCGATGCCGCTGGTGAACCACGGAAAACCATGATTCCCGCCGCATTCGATCGTGTACGCAACCTCTTGGCGCGGACGTGCTTTGATATCAACAAGCGTAAGCGCCAACGGCTTCCTGACCAGACCGGTGATCTCGAGATTCCACTTCTTTTCGTCAATGACCGGCTTGTCGTAGTGCGACACGCGGAAGAACTTGTCATTCGGCGTGATGAACGAGCCGAGGTTTTCCCACGGCTGCAGATTCTCGACGACGCCGCCGCTCGGATTCGCTCCAGGCTGATCGAGCCAGGGCACAACTTCCTCGCCAGGCCGACTTGGAAAGGCCTGCACCAACCAGGACGCTTGAAGCAGTACAAGGCCGGCGCCAGCCTGTACTAGCAATTCTCGGCGGGAAATGACCGGGGCGTTCATCGGGATGTCTCCTCTGCCCTGCAATCGGCCAAGTACCGGGCCTTAGAAGCATCTTCGACCTGGTAGCTTCGATTGTCCAGCGTTACGGACGCAAGCGCACCGGCAATACTTGAATGCGGCACCTAGCAACTAACAGCGCGCGCCGACGGAACTCAACAGCTGCGTCGCACCGCCGGCTGAAGGTACTTGGCACCGGGTACGAGGTGCGCCGTACTTGAACGAGGGCCCAATCTCTGGATCGCGCACGACGTAAACTGTTGCCATGGCTCGAGCCACCCTGGGACCGCGGATCGCCGCATGCTTGTTTTGGCTCACAACGTCCGTGTTCGCAATGGCGGCGCCAGTGAAGATCGACCCAGCTCCCGCGGCGCTCGCAAACGCGATGCAAGGCCACGCCGTCGTATTACTCGGTGAGGTGCACGACAACGCTTCCCAACACGCGTTGCGTGTCGCGGCACTGCGCCGACTTCTCGAAACGGGAGCTCGGCCGGCCATCGCTTTCGAGCAGTTAGATCGTGAGCGTCAAATCGACATCGATCGAGCACGGCGCGAGCGACCGGGTGATGCCGACTACCTGATCGCGCAGGCCAACGGGAATGCCGGATGGCGTTGGGAGTCCTATCGGCCGTTCGTCGCCCTCGCGCTCGAGTACAACGTCCCGATCGTCGCCGCGAACCTATCGCGCAGCGATGCGATACGTGTCGCCATTGATGGTTGGCTTGCCGTGTTTGACGCGTCGAAGGTCGGCGAGCTAGGGCTCGACAAGTTGCCGGCTGATTACCGCCGAAAGCACGAGGAAGCGATCGCCGCCGGACACTGCAATACCCTATCGACCGAGGAGGCGGCGGCTAGAGCCCGCGGGCAAATTGCGCGCGACATCGTCATGGCGCAGTCGCTGCGTCCGTACTTGAAGCGCGGTGTCGTGCTCCTGGCCGGCAACGGCCATGTCCGCCGCGACATCGGAGTTCCAGTTTGGTTGCAGGCTGTGACAATCAGCATCGGCATACTCGAAGCCGACGAAGACTCTGCGAACTTCGACTCTTACATAGTCACGGACCGCGCAACGCGACCGGACCCGTGTAATGAACTGAGGCGCTGATAGCTCGTAGTAATGTCCGCCGGTCTACATAGAGTCGCCCGAGACAACCCGGCCCTGAATCGTTTCGTTAACAACTCGCAAGCCGCCCCGTGTGTTCAGGGTAAATGAAAGCAGCAGTCCACCTGGAACCAGCTTGAATTCGCATTCTTCATCGTTCTCTGGGACGTGCGCAATCTCGTTAGTCCTCAGAACGAGGACTCCGCGGATTCGTCGTGTTCGTCGTCCGAGTACTCGGGACTCGATGCAGTCGTAGCGTGACTTCGACACGACCTACCCGCATCTCTCTGCTTCGCTTCGGCACTCGGCTCCTCGTTCCCGCACCGAGCATTCTGGACGAAGCACGAAGTGACCAGATCCCTTCACTTCTTCTTCGCCACGTTCCTCGCGGTTCGCTTTTTTTTGGTGGACGGATTCGTCACCGGCTTCTTCCTAGCGGTCTTAACCACTTTCGTTCGAGGTGCCAATTCTCGTTTGCCCGACAACTTCCGCGCAGGAATTCTTATTCCGAGCTTTGCCAGCTGCAGAACCTGCTGTGGATTGAAGTGCGCAGATTGAAGTACGCCGTACTTTTGGGCGATACAGCTTCGATCACCGCTCGGGGTTCTCAAACTAGCCCCCGGTCACTCAACTCGTCCTTTAAATACGCATAATAAATCGGAGCGGCGACTACTCCCGCGATTCCGAACGCCGCTTCCATCGCGAGCATCGCCAGCAAAAGCTCCCAAGCGTGGCATTCAGTTCGACTGCCAACGATGCGGGCGTTCAAGAAATACTCGAGCTTGTGGATCACTATCAGGAACAACAACGATCCGATGGCAACGGTGGGAGAGTAGGACAAACTTACCACCACGATCACGACATTCGAGATTAGGTTGCCCACTACGGGCAAGAGTCCTGTGATGAACGTCACCGCCACAAGCGTTTTTGCGAAGGGCAATTTCACCCCTAAGCTCGGCAGAATTAACGCTATATAAATTCCTGTTAGAACCGTGTTGATTAGCGAGATCCGCACCTGGGCGAACACCACCCGGCGAAACGCGTCGCCCAGCTTCGTAACACGCTCGACAAGCTCTCGGGCGAGCGGCCGGTTGGTCTCAATCGGCACGGCTTCATGCAATGCGACCATTGCCCCGAGAACCATACCAATCAATGTATGGACAAACATTCGTCCCGCAGCCTTGCCCATCAGCTGGACATCGGCGGCGTGAGTGCGGAGCCACGCTGCAAGTGTTTCCTTGAGGTCCTCTGGACTGGCTGGGATGCTTTCGACGATCCACTTGGGCATCGTGGCACGCGAGCTCTCGATAATCTCTGCCATCCGAGCCAGGAGCGCCGAGAAATTTCCCGCGTCGCTCCTAAAGAAAAGAACAGAGCCGATGATGGCAACCGTCACTATCAGCACTACCAGCGCTGACAGCAAACTTACGGCAATAAGCTTTGCACGCCGGTCGGAAAGACGCCTATTGAGGGTGGGCGCGATTATATGAACGAGCTCATACACCAGCATGCCGGCAAGCAGGGCCGGCAATACGTGCAGCTGCAGGACAAGGACCAGCGCGGCGCCCATTAGCACCCATGCCGCCACGGTGTACGTGGGTGGAGACGTCCCGTCGCGCATCATCCGCGTAAGTTTATCGCTGCACACGGATGTATGCCGGCGTGCAATGTATGGAGCGCGCGCTCTGGGGCGTCGGCGGCCTTGAAGGTCGTCGGCGACGCGCTTTGTTGGCTGGAGATCAGCCTCCGGCGAACCGCCTTATCAGTCCTGCGCTCTCCGGGGCCCGGGGTAAAATTCCGTATGGGTATGTCGCGCCCTGAAAGGCGGACAATCGAATGCGCTTGGCGGCCGCGCGCGGCGGAAGGCCGGGGCCGGCCAACACCACGCGTCACGGAACACGGTTCCGCGAATCAGTTTGTCAGCGGGTCAGCGGGATTTCTTGCGTTTCCGGCTCGAAGGCACCAAAGCATTGGTCCAGAAGCGAGCCACCTCGCTCGTACCGTGCGACATCAGGGTGGCCGCTTGACGCTTTCCTACAGCGGTGGCTCGGCTGCGTGCGGCGCCCATGACAGCATTGGCCCCGCTCATCCACATGCTCATAAGCGGGTTCTTTTTCAGCCAGGGATTACTCATTCGCTTCTCCTGTGGATCGTTGATGTTAGCGTTTGAAGGCTACATACTATGGGTGACGATGTGCGCATAAGGTCATCAATCGTCTGCAATTCGCGTAAGACGCTCGCGCGTGGCGTGTAGTACCGCGCTCGGAGGCCACATACGGAGTACGAAGCGGCGAGGACCGGGAACCGCGCGTTAAAGTACTTGCGTACGGAGTGCTGAGTACTCCGTAATTCGCACTTAGTACGACGAGCTCAGTGCTTGAGTTTTCTGGGGCTCGGTTGACGCTCGTTGGGGACGGCCGGGAGTTACCGGCTTACGCGATGCCTGCCGCGCGCTTCACTTCGCTAATGAAAGCCGACTCCTTGTCGCTCACGCGCACACCGCCAAAGCCGAGAAACCCTCCCTCCTTCGACGCATTGGCGGCGCGTTCTGCGACGTCAGAGAGCATCTTGCGGTATGCATCGGCCTCGGCGGGTGATCCTTTCCGCGCCACGAGTTCCACCGCCGACTTCACGCGGTCGAGCACCGCGGTCTTGAAGTTCTGCATTTGCTGGTCGCGCGTGCCTTCGCCCATCATCGACTTCGGATCAGGAATTCCAGGCATGCTGCGGTCCGCCGCCAGCGCTACGAACAGCTCGAGCCCGCTGTTCGATTTGAAGGCTTCGGCCATTCCCTGCGCACTCGAGGCAGCCTCCTTGATCGAAGCGAATATCCCCGACGGATCGGCCGCAGCGACACCGCTCGAGGCGAAGGACGGCGCGAGGCGGAGCTGAGTCCATTCCTCGGCGGTAAAAGTATCCTGTTTAGCCATGATCTCTCCTGCATGTATGTAGGAAGGTCCTCGGGGCCGACGACGCGCGATGGAAACCTACCTGCTCCTCGCGAACAGCCGGATCACTTCCTCTTCAATTCGTCGGCGACCCACGCGTCGAAGTTGGGTAACACCGCGCGTAGTCGGCATCGAATCGCGGTGCGAGTGTTGACGTAATGCGAGAGGTCCCATCCCTCCCGTATTTTGATCGAATCATCAGTGGCGCAAGCTATCCGGTACTTTGCCGCCGTTTTCGGCGATTTTCACCATGACGGCTTTCTGAAGCGCGATATTTTGTTCGGCACTGCCGTCGGCGCCGGCATGCACGTTGAGCTCGTTGGCGAGATCTTTGCGGGCCGAGGAACTCGAGTCGAGATCGAGCAGCTTCAAGAGGTCGACGACCGAAGTCCGCCAGTTCCCTCCGCCGCCTTTCGTGCTCGCCAATTGGATTAGAACCGCCTCGACGTCGACGTTCTGCAGCCTCGGTTGCCTTGGGCTCATGGCGGTGCCCATGGCCGAACTACCGGTCTGCGGTTGTTGTGCAGCAGTGCCCGCCTGTGCTTGTTGCCCCGCGCCGGCGGTGCCGGAAGTCGGCTGTGAGGCAGTCTGCGACGGCGTCGCGGCCTGCGCGGTGCTGTGATGAAAGAGCTTGTCCATGATAGATCCGAAGATGCCCATCGTTTTCTCCTTCTCCGTAAGTTACTGAAAGATGGCCGTCGGGACCTCATCGTGCGCGGCTATCTGATACGCGGCTATCGGTAGTTATGCGAACGGGCTGTCAGTGGCGTCCTACTTCCGGGACTCGGTCAGATCAATGACCTACCAACCGTTCTGCCCTTAGGTAAGCGCCGCCAGCACGCCGAGTACTTCGAACGATGCGCTGGGTCGACCGCCTTCGCGCGTCGCGTCCTGCCTCCGTGTGGCGTGCGCGACCCATGGCTCGAAAGCGGTTATTCGAAATCAGCTCGCGGTATCTTGAGCCGGCCTGCGGACATCATGCGCGTCAAAGAACCGTCGAAAATGCCGGCGAACCGTTCGGATCGCTCGCGACGCAAAGACGGCACGAGCCTATCATTTGAACGCGATCGTTCGCGAGGGCCAATTTCAGAACTGCGCGTTCACCCCACCCGCCGCTCGACCGGTATCGGCTCAATCACTACGCGGCGATTCGGCTCCAGGCACTTGATCAGCGCGGACCGAGCGCTGTTGTCGCAATGGACGATAGGATCGACTTTCCCCTTGCCGACGGCGATCAACCGGTCGGCTGCCACGCCCTTACCGACGAGATAACTCTTGACGGCGTTGGCCCGACGCTGCGAGAGCTCGACGTTGTATTCGTCGGACCCGAGCCGGTCCGTGTAACCGGTAATGGTGACTGAAACGTATGGCTCCCCGACCAGGGCTCGAACCTGGGACCTGCGGATTAACAGTCCGTCGCTCTACCAACTGAGCTATCGGGGATCAGGAGACGCGTCGCCGTGTTGTTCGTCGATGACGCGGCGCGCATTTTAACATGGCGCCGAAGCCCATCGGCTTCGCCGTCGCGGGGGCGTCGCGAGGCCACGGGAACGCCCCGCCCGAGGCTCAGCCACCACTGCACCTACAGCGGCGGCGGCGCCGCGTTGACGGTACGTTTTGCCTTGCGCGTCTGCCGCCTGAACGCGCGTTCCACCGCCGCACTTCGGAAATGGGGGGCGGCGATGCGCAGGTAGTGGAACATCGACCACAGCGTCAGGATCGCCGCGACCCACAGCGCGAACGTGCCGAGGATCGGCGTCGAGATGCCGGGGAGCACGTTCTCCCACAGCAGCAGCGCGATCAACGCAGTCATCTGCGCGACGGTCTTGATCTTCCCGATCGCCGCGACCGCGACGTTACGCGACTTGCCGAGCTGCGCCATCCATTCGCGCAACGCCGAGATGGCGATCTCGCGACCGATGATGATGATCGCGAGATAGGCTTCGGCGCGGCCGAGCTCGACCAGCAGGATCAGCGCGGCGGCGACCATCAGCTTGTCGGCCACCGGATCGAGGAAGGCGCCGAACGCGCTCGTCTCGCCCCAGCGGCGCGCGAGATAGCCATCGAACCAGTCGGTGATCGCGGCGAGCGCGAACACGGTCATTCCGACCCAGTTGCGAAGAACCGGCGACAGCCATTCGTCGGGAATGTAATAGATGGCGACGAACACCGGAATCAGCACGATCCGGAGCCACGTCAGCGCAGTCGGGAAATTCGGCAGCATCGCGGTTTGTCGCGTTACCTCAAGTGATTGATTCTACTCTGGCGGTCAAGGGCACCCGTACCGCGCCGGGACGCATTTCAATGCAGCTGCGCGTAGATGCGCTCCGCCAGCGCGTGCGAGATCCCCGGTACGCGTGCAAGGTCTTCGATGCTCGCCGATTGCATCCCCTTCAGACCCCCGAAGTGCGCGAGAAGTGCCTGACGCCGCTTGGCACCGATGCCGTTGATCTCCTGCAGCGACGACGTGTTGCGTGTCTTGGCGCGTCGCGCCCTGTGCCCCTGGATCGCGAAGCGGTGCGCTTCGTCCCGGATCTGCTGCAGCAGGTGGAGACCGGGATGGTCGGGCGGCAGGTTCAGCACGTGCTCGCGGTTCGGAAAGACGATGTCCTCGAGGCCGGGCTTGCGTTCGGGACCCTTGGCCATGCCGATCAGCGGCGTCTGATGCAGGCCCTGCTCGGCCAGCACGTCGGCCGCGACGGACACCTGCCCGCGCCCGCCGTCGATCACCAGCAGATCGGGTGCGGGATATTCGCCGGCCACGATGCGCGCACACCGCCGCGTCAACGCTTCACGCATCGCCGCGTAGTCGTCGCCTGCGTGCGCGGGCGTCACGTTGAAACGCCGATATTCGGACGTCTGCATCGCATGCTTGTCGTAGATGACGCACGACGCCACCGCCGCCTCGCCCATCGTGTGCGACACGTCGAAGCACTCGATCCGCTGCGCCGACGGGGTGAGGCCGAGCGCATCCTGCAGCGCGGCCAGCCGATCCTCCTGGGTCGCCTTCTGCGCAAGCTTCTGGCGAATCGCGAGCGTCGCGTTTTGCGTCGCCATCGTCACCCACACGCGGCGTTCACCGCCGGGACTGGTCGTCACCTCGACCTTGCGTCCCGACTGCGCCGTCAGAACCTCGGCGAGCGCATCCGCGCCCGTCGCCTGTGGTGCGATCAGCGTCGGCGGGACGGGTCGCTCGACGTAGTGCTGCGCCAAAAACGCCGTTACGACGTCGGCTTCCTCGACGGTGTCTGCGTGCCTCGGAAAGAACGTGCGATCGCCGACATGCCGGCCACCGCGGATCATCACGGCGTTCACGGCGAACAGGTTGCTTTCGCGCACGGCGGCGATCACATCGATGTCACCGGCCGTCGCGCTTTCCACGAACTGCTTCGACTGCAACTGTTGCAGCCGCGCGATCTTGTCGCGCGTGCGCGCCGCGCGCTCGAACTGCAACGCCGCCGCAGCAGCATCCATCTGCCGCTTGAGCTGTGCCAGCACCTCGTCGGTCTTGCCCTGCAGGAACAGGAGCGCCGCCCCTACGTCTTCGTGATAGTCGGCCTCGGCGATCAACCCGACGCAAGGTGCCGTGCAGCGCTCGATCTGGTGCAGCATGCACGGCCGCGACCGATTGGCGAAGACCGTGTTCTCGCACGTGCGAAGCTGGAACACCTTCTGCAGGAGCGCTATGCCTTCGCGCACTGCGCCGGCGCTGGGAAACGGACCGAAGTAACGGTGCTTGCGGTCGAGCGAACCACGGTGAAAGCGCAGCTGCGGATATGGATCGCCCGACATGCAGATGTACGGATAGCTCTTGTCGTCGCGGAACAGGATGTTGTAGCGAGGCTCGAGCGCCTTGATGTGGTTGTTCTCGAGCAGCAGCGCCTCGCCCTCGGAACGCACGGCGGTCGTCTCGACTCGCGCGACCTGCGCGATCATCGCGGCAATCCGCGGCTCGTGGCCGCTCTTCTGGAAGTAGCTCGCAACGCGCTTCTTCAGATCGCGTGCCTTGCCGACGTACAGCGCGCCTCCCGCGGCGTCGAACATCCGGTACACGCCGGGCAGATGCGGCAGCGACGCGATGAGCTCGCGCGCGTCGAACTGCGTCGCGGCCGCCTCCGCGTCGACGGTGCGGCGATTGATGCGCGAGACCTTCGTCATCGTTGCGGGCGCGCGCGGTCGAGATGGGCGTCGATCAGGTCGAAGACCGAACGGAACATCGCCGCCGTCAGCCGGCCGGTGTTGGTGTTGTAGCGGCTGCAATGATAGCTGTCGAACAGCATCGCGCCGTTGTCGAGCGCGTGCTTTGCGCCGTGCGCGAACGGATGGCTGCCACGGCGCGCGCCGAGTGCGATCAGCGCCGCGTCGTGCGCGACGCGCCCGAGCGCCAGCACCGCACCGCCGGCGGGAAGCGCTGCGAGGTCCGCGACCAGGTAATCGTTGCAGGTACGCATTTCGAGCGGCGTGGGCTTGTTCTGCGGCGGCAGGCATTTCACGGAATTGGTGATCCGGCAGTCGACGAGCGTCAATGGATCGTCGATCGTCCGCGACTTTGGCGACGACGCGTAACCGTGGGCATACAGCGTCTCGTACAGCAGAATTCCTGCGAAGTCGCCCGTGAAGGGTCGACCCGTGGCGTTGGCGCCATGCATTCCCGGGGCGAGCCCCACGATGACCAGGCGCGCGCCGGGATCGCCGAAAGGCGGCACCGGCAGACACCGATACGACGGGTACGCAACGCGCACTTCGTCGAGGAAGCTCGCGAGACGCACGCAACGGCGGCATCCCGCGTCATAGACGGGCGTGCGAATTGCTGTGTCTGTCACAATGCCGGCCTTTTTCGCGTCCGCGCCCATCCTCATCTGACTTTCCGTCAATGCTGCCGTTCGAATCGCACCTCGAAGTGCGGAAGTCCCTGCCGGCCGGCCGCTCACGCAAGCCGCCGCTGCTGTTCGTCCACGGCGGCTATTGCGACGCGTGGTTCTGGGAGCCGTATTTTCTCCCCTGGTTCGCCGCACGCGGGTACGCCGCTTACGCACTGAGCCTTCGCGGGCACGGGATGAGCGGCGGCGCCGAGACGCTGTTCGTTGCCGGCCTCGCCGATTACGAGGCGGATGTCGAGCACGTCGCCGGTACACTGGAATCGCCGCCGGTGCTGATCGGTCACTCGATGGGCGCTGCGATCGTCGAGCTGATCGTCGCCAAGCGCCCGGTTCGGGGTGCTGCGCTGCTGGCGCCGCTGCCGCCGGCGGGGCTGCTGCCGATTGCGAGCCGGCTTGCCGCTTCGCACACCAACTACCTGATGCAAATGGGCGCCGTGGACCCGAGCCGGCTGTCCGCCGACGTGCTGCAGGCCTTGCGGCCGTTCTATTTCAGCGACAAGGTTCCCGAAAAGATCCTCGCCGAAGCGGCGCGTCACCTGAACCCGGAATCGCCGCGGGCACTGTTCGATCTATCGCTGCGGCTGCACTGGGCGCTGCCGCAGACCGACCACCGGCCGCTATTCGTGCTGGGCGCGGAGGACGACGTGATCTGCACCCCCGACGATGTGAGGGCGACGGCCGCGCATCACAATGTCGAGGCGACGATCCTGCCGGGGCTTGCCCACCTGCTGATGCTCGAACCGGGTTGGCAGAACGCCGCAAAGGCGCTCGAAGGCTGGCTCGAGACGCTCGACTGATTCAGGCCGACCGCCAAGTGCCCGCATAGCCGCGGTCAGCGGCGACAAGGCGCCGCATCGGTTACTTCGGACGCTTGCCGACGAACTCGATGAATTCCTGCGCGGGAAGCGGCTTGCTGACCCAGTAGCCCTGGAAGCAGTGGCAGCCGCGCACGTCGAGGAAGTCGAGTTGCGCGCGCGTGCCGACGCCTTCGGCGACGACCTTGAGGCCGAGACCGCGCGCAAGGCCGATGATCGCCTCGGTGATCGCGGCGTCGCCCGGATCCGTTTCCAGGTCCGCGATGAACGAGATGTCGATCTTCAGCGTATCGATCGGGAAATGCTTCAGATGCGTCAGCGACGAATAGCCGGTGCCGAAGTCGTCGATCGCAACGGTGAACCCTTCGCCGCGCAACTGGTGCAGCACCTTGCGGATCGCGTCGATGTCGTGCATCAGGCTCGTCTCGGTCACCTCGAGCTCGAGCCATGACGGCTCGCATCCTTCGCTGCGGACGATCTCGGTGATCCGCTGCGCGAGGTCGTCGCGATAGAACTGCTTCGCCGACAGGTTGACCGATATTCGCAGCGGCAATCCGCTGGCGCGCCATTCCGCGCACTGCGCAGCCGCAGTCTTCAGTACCCAGTCGCCGAGCGCGTGGATCAGGCCGGATTCCTCGGCAAGCGGTATGAACACCTGCGGCGGTACGACGCCGTGGTCGGGATCGGTCCACCGCAGCAGCGCTTCGGCGCCGACGATCGCGCGATCGGTGATGCGCACGACTGGCTGATAGTAGAGACGTAGCGCATTTTCCTTCAGTGCGCCGCGCAGCGCCGTCTCGAGCGTGTGCTGGCGCAGCCGGCGCTCGGCCAGGTCGGCATCGAGGAACTGGTAAGTGTTGCGGCCGAGCTCCTTCGACCGGTACATCGCGACGTCCGCGTGCTTCATCAGCTCTTCGGGGTCGTCGGAATCGTCCGGGAACACCGAGATGCCGATCGACGACGTCACGTAGATGTCGTGATGTTCGATGTTGAACGGCTGGGCGATCGCGTTGAGCAGCTTCTGGGCGATGCGGCCGAGGATCTGCGGCTCGTCGAAGTCCTCGACGATCACCATGAATTCATCGCCGCCGAGACGCGCAAGCAGGTCGGTCTCGCGCAGCGCCTCGGCGAGCGCGCGCGTCACGTGCTTCAGAAGCTCGTCGCCAATCCGGTGACCGAGCGTGTCGTTGACGTTCTTGAAACGGTCGAGATCGATGAACAGCACGCCGACACGGCGACCGCTGCGGCGCGCCTGCGCGATCGCCTGCGTCAGCCGGTCGTGCAGCATCAATCGGTTCGGCAGCCCGGTCAACGCGTCGCGCGTCGCCATGTACTGCAGCCGCTCTTCAGCCTGGATACGCGAGCTCACGTCCTGCACGAACGACAGGATCGACACGACCTTGCCGTCCTCGCCCACGAGCGCCGAGTGGTACCACTCGCACCAGATCGTCTTGCCGTCCTTCGTGTAATTGCGCGTCAGGGCGGTCTCGCGCGGCTCGTGTCCGGCGAGCAGCCGGTTGATCAGGCCGACCATCGCCTCGCTGTCGTCCTCGTGCAGCAACGGGTTGTGCGAGATCGGCATGCCGAGCACGGTTGCACCATCCCAGCCGAAGATCACTTCGGCCTGCGGCGACCAGCGAACGAGCTTCAGGTCGCGATCCCACTCGAGCACCGCCAGCGGCGTGTTGCTGATATGCGACGACAGCATCCAGTTCGCACGGCGCAGCGCATCCTCGTTCTTCTTCTGGTCGTGGATGTCGGTGTGCACCGCGTAGATACCGATGACATTGCCCTCGGTGTCGCGGTGCGGCGCGTAATGGATCGCCTCCCACTGCATCTCGCCCGACGGCTGCGGCAGCTTGAGCTCGGTGGTCACCACTTCGCCGTTCAGCACGCGGTCGAGCAGCGGCTGCAGCGACGCGAAACGCGCCTCGCCGGCGACCTCCGACAGCGGCCGGCCGGTCATCTCGTTGCGGGAGGCCCCGAGCCAGTGCTCGTTGTGTCCGTTCAGGAAGCGAAGGCGATATTCGCGGTCGATGTACGACACGCGCGCCGGCACGTTGTCCATGATGAGCCGCAGCTCGCCTTCGGACGCGCGCAACGCCTCCTGCGCCTGCTTCAGGCCGTGGATGTCGTTCATCAGCACGAACGCACCGTTGACCTCGCCCGACGGGCCCACGTCGGGCACGACGCGGATCGTCATCCAGCGGCGCGCGCCGTTGGCGCCCGGCACCAGCCGATCGAACGCCGTCGATTCGCCCTGCAACGCGCGCGTCAGCATCGCCTGGGCGCTCTCGTAGATGCCCTGCCCGACGACTTCGCGCAGCCGCAAATGGCCGACTTGCTCGACCGACAGACCGAAATACTGGAGGAACGTCCGGTTGACGTAGTGGCAGCGCTCGTCGCGGTCGATATACGCGACGGGCGCGGGCACACCGTCCATGATCGCGCGAAGCTGCGATTCGCGCGCGGCCAGCGCATCCTGCGCGACTTTCAGATCCGTGATGTCGTGACCGACGACGTATTCGCCGCGGACGGACCCGTCCAGGTGGAGGTCGGGCACGCAGCGCGCGCGAATCCAGCGCGTGCGGCCGACGACGTCGATGACGACGCGCTCGTACGTCAACGCTTCGCTCTTCGCCGCGCGATCGCGATCGGGCGTCAGCGCCTGCGAGCCTTCGACGCCGAGCACTTCCTCGGGCTTCTTGCCCAGCACCTCGTCGCGCGACAGGCCGTACAGGTCGAGGAACGCCTCGTTGACGAATACGTAATGGCGCTCGGCGTCGAGATAGACGACCGGCTCCGGAATGTTGTCGGTGAAGAGGCGCAGCTGCTTCTCGCGCGCGGCGAGCTCCTGCTCCGTCTGCTTCAGGTCGTGAATGTCGTATTCGGTGCAATACAGGCCGCGCACCTTGCCCGTCGAATCGAGGTCGGGTGCCATGCGGCCGTGCATCCAGCGGCGCTGGCCATGTGCGTTCTGGCCGATGCGTTCGTATTCGACGTGCTCGCCCGCCTGCGCGCGCTTCAGCACCGGACGCAGGAACGCGGCGACGTCGGAGGCCATCACCTCGAACGGCGTCTTGCCGTAGATCTCGTCTTGCGGCTTGCAAACCCAGTTCGCGAACGCCTGATTGACGAACGTGTAGTGCAGGCTCTTGTCGAGGTACGCGATCGGACCCGGAATGTTGTCGGCGAAAAGACGCAGCTGCGATTGCTGCGACTTCAGCGCGTCGCGGACGCGGACGTCGTCCTCGATGTCGTTCCAGACGACGAACGCGCCGCCGACGCGACCGCCCATCTCGCGGTCGGGAAACAGCGTGACGCGCACCCAGCGCAGCTCGCCCGATGCGCGGCGCTCGCGACGCTCGTACGAGACGGTGGCCCCGGCGAACGCGCGCTCGATGTAGCCCTGCATTTCCGTCAGCGCGTCGGACGGCAGGAAGTCGGGCAGCGAGTGGCCGAGCAGATCTTCGGCCGGCACGCCGATCCAGTCGGCGAATGGCTTGTTGGCAAACCGCAGCCGGAGCTGGCGATCGAAATGGAGGATCGGCAGGCCGACGCTGTCGGTGACGAGGCGCAGCCGGTGCTCGCGCTGACCCGCCTCGAGCTCGAGCCGCTTCAGGTGGTCGACATCGCTGTACGTCGCGAGGAAGCCGCGGATGTGTCCCTGCTGGTTGCGGTCGGGGTAGAAGTCGACGCGCATCCAGATCGGCGGACGGCCGGGCGTCGCCAGTTGCCACTCGTAGCCGGTGCGCTCACCGCCCAGCGCTGCGTCGATGTACGCGCGATAGAGCTGGTAGTTCTCGCGACCGAGCACCTCGATGATCTCGCGGCCGAGCACCTCGTCGGCCCGCTTGCAGAACCAGTCGAGGAGTGCCTTGTTGACGAACCGGTAGCGCTGGTTGCGATCGATGTACGCGATCGGCGTCCCGAGCGCATTGAGCTTGCGCTGCGAAAGCGCGAGCAGCGGACCCCGCTCGACGACCTCGCTCACCGTTTGCGGCACCGGTGCCAGGTCCAAACGACTGATCGAACGGGTCAGGGCCATCGCGCCTTGTTGTCTGTATTTGTACGGCGCCGGGCGGTTGCCGGGCGCTCGTAGCCCCTGGCGTCCACGCGCGTACCGCGCCTTGGTGCCTCACGTGCCGCTAGGAAAAGCAAGGATCGGGCCCACCGGTCTGAGCTTGCCGCCAACACGGCCCGGCCGCCCGGGACGGGGGGCCGGCTTCCGCCCGGTTACAATCCGCGTCACCAAAAAACGCCGTGCGGCAGACAAGCCGCGAGGCCGCAAACCCGCGGCCACCCTCCGCCAACCGGATCCCGAGCATGCCAAAGCCCCTTTCTTCGCTTGCGGGACCGCCGCCGGCGGCAGCGAATGCCGTGAGCCGCAACCGCTTCCTGGGTCGCCTGATCGCACTCGGAGGCGGCGCTGGTGGCGACGACCGCCTGGGCTGCAACCGGGGCGCCGCCCGAGCCACCGGCGATCGCCGGCATACCGGTCGATTTCATCCTGTTCGCGGCGACGCTGCTCGGCGTGGCGGTCTTTCACCATCATACGTTGCGGGTGGCACTGACCGGGCTGGGTATCGTCACGCTGTTCAAGGTGCTGGCGTCGCCGTTTGCCGAAGGCGCCGGCGTCAGCGGCCTTGTCGCACACCTCGGCCACGAATGGGTCCTGCTCGCGAACCTGTTCGGCCTCCTGCTCGGATTCGCGCTGCTGTCCAAGCACTTCGAGGCGAGCAACGTTCCCGCGTGGCTGCCGCGGCTCCTTCCGGACGACTGGAAGGGCGGCTTCGTGCTGCTGGTGATGATCTTCGTGCTGTCGTCGTTCCTCGACAACATCGCGGCGGCGCTGATCGGTGGCACGATCGCCGGCGTCGTGTTCCGCGGCAAGGTCCACATCGGCTATCTCGCCGCGATCGTCGCCGCATCGAATGCCGGCGGCTCGGGCAGCGTCGTCGGCGACACGACGACGACGATGATGTGGATCGACGGCGTCTCGCCGCTGTCGGTGCTCGAGGCCTACATCGCGGCATCGGTTGCGATGGTGATCTTCGGCATCCCGGCGTCGATGCAGCAGCAACGCCATTCGCCGATCGTCAAGGACGGTGCCGCGGACGTGCGCATCGACGGCGCACGCGTCTTCATCGTGCTCGCGATCCTGACCACGGCGATCGTCGTCAACGTCGTCATCAACGTCAAATACACGGCGCTGTCGGACCGGTTCCCGTTCATCGGCGCGGCGGTCTGGGTTGCGCTGCTCGCTTGCGCGCCGCTGCGCCGACCGCACTGGAGCGAGTTGCCCAACGCCTTCAAAGGCTCGATCTTCCTGCTGTCGCTGGTGCTGACGGCGTCGATGATGCCGGTGCACAAGCTGCCGGATGCGTCGTGGCAGGTCGCGCTCGGCCTGGGATTCGTATCGGCAGTCTTCGACAACATTCCGCTGACGGCGCTCGCATTGAAGCAGGGCGGCTACGACTGGGGCTTCGTCGCCTACGCGGTAGGCTTCGGCGGATCGATGATCTGGTTCGGATCGTCGGCCGGCGTTGCGCTGACCAACCAGTTTCCCGAAGGCAAGTCGGTGTTCGCGTGGCTGCGGGCAGGCTGGCATGTCGCGCTCGCGTATGTCATCGGATTTGCCGTGATGCTCGTTGTTCACCCATGGGTGCCCGACACCGCACACAAGGTGTCGCCGGTGCCCGTGGCATCGATGGTGCGCGCAACGTAGGAGAGGGCCGGACTTGCGCTATGGTGAGTGGCCGACTCTCGCAACGCGGTGACGGCGTTTAGCATCGGTGTCTGGAGCGCCCTTGGCGCGCGAGCCTTCCCGGAGTCAAGATGAAACAACAACTGACTCACGCAGCCGTCGTTGCCGCGGTGCTCACCGCAAGTGCCACCGCGACAGCGGCGGAGATCTCGCTGTTCTCGCAGGAAAACTTCGGCGGCCAGCGCGTCGTCGCCAACGATGTGATCCAGAACCTCGCCAACAGCGGCTTCAACGATCGAGCGTCGTCCGCGATCATCCGCGACGGCAGCTGGCAATTGTGCGACGACGCCTATTTCCGCGGCCGGTGCGTGACGCTGCGGCCCGGCGAATATCCGTCGCTGCGCGCGATCGGCCTCGACAATTCGGTGTCATCGGCGCGGGAGCTCGGCGGTTGGGGCCCGCCTCCCAGCCAGGCCAACGGAGGCTGGGGCGGCGGTGCGCGCGCCATCCTCTACGCGAACTCCGACTTCCGCGGCGACCGCTACGTGATCGAAGGCAATGCAATGCCGAATCTCGGCAACACCGGCTTCAATGATCGCGCGCAATCGCTGCGCGTCGAGCGCGGGTACTGGATCTTTTGCAGCGATGCGGCCTTCCAGGGACAATGCAAAACGTTCGGACCGGGCAGCTATCCGAACCTGCCGCGCGATCTCGACAACCGGATATCGTCGGGCCGCCGAATCTCGAACGATTACCCGTACAACCACGATCCGAACTGGCGCCAGTAGTCTGTCGCAATCATGCCGATCGTCGACGACATCGCCGGACTGCGCCGCATCCTCGCAGAATCGCGCACGCTGGCGGTCGTCGGCCTGTCGGCGCAGTGGCATCGGCCGAGCTACTTCGCCGCGAAGTACATGCGCGATCACGGATACCGGATCATTCCTGTCAACCCGCGTTACACCGAGGTGCTCGGTGAAACGTGCTATCCGAGTCTGAAGGCGGTACCGGAACCTGTCGACGTCGTCGACTGCTTTCGCAAGTCCGAGGAGATTCCCGCGATCGCCGACGATGCCATCGCCATCGGCGCGAAGGTGCTGTGGATGCAACTCGGGATCGTCAACGATGAAGCCGCACGACACGCATCGAACGCCGGCCTCGATGTCGTGATGAATCGCTGCGTCAAGATCGAGCACGCGCGCATCCTCGGCGGCCTCAACTGGGCCGGTGTCAACACGGGCGTGATCTCCGCGAAACGCGCCGCCATTTTCTGAAGCAAACAATGCCGCGGCCCGGCGGCGCTGCCTAAGCGATAATCGCAGTCACGCGCTTTTTCCGCCGTGCGGCGACGCAGGGCGCAGCAACCATTCCTGGCTGCCGGACGCACGTCCCGGCGGCGCTTCACGGACCGCAAGATGCCCGATCATCGCTTCGGCTTCGACACGCTGTGCCTGCATGCCGGGCAGATTCCCGATGCGCAGACAGGTGCGCGTGCGCTGCCGATCTACCAGACGACGTCGTTTGTGTTCGACGACGCCGATCATGCGGCGTCGCTGTTCAACCTGCAGACGTTCGGCAACGTCTATTCGCGGATCTCGAACCCGACGGTCGCAGCGCTGGAGGAACGCGTCGCCGCGCTCGAGGGCGGGCGCGCAGCACTCGCCGCCGCCACGGGCATGGCCGCGCAAATGCTCGTGTTCCTGACGCTGGCGCGCAACGGCGACCACATCGTCGCCGCGCGCTCGCTATATGGCGGCTCGTACTCGCAACTCGCTGTCACGTTCGAGCAGTTCGGCATCGACACGACGTTCGTCGACGCGGGCGATCCGCAAGCCTTCCGCGCCGCATTGCGGCCGACGACGAAGTGCCTGTACGCCGAAACAATCGGCAACCCGCAGCTCAATGTGCCCGACATCGAGGCGATCGCCGACATCGCGCACGCGGCCGGCGTGCCGCTCGTCATCGACAACACGCTCGCCTCGCCATACCTGTGCCGGCCGATCGAGCACGGCGCCGACATCGTCGTGCATTCGCTGACGAAGTACCTCGGCGGACACGGCACGACCATGGGCGGGATCCTCGTCGAGTCCGGCACCTTTGCGTGGGACAACGGCAACTTTCCGCAGATGACCGAGCCGTCGCGCGGCTATCACGGCGTCGTCTTCCACGAGACGTTCGGCGACTTCGGGTTCACGATGAAGGCGCGGATGGAAACGATGCGCACGCTCGGGCCCACGCTCGCGCCGTTATCCGCGTTCCTGCTGATGCAAGGGATCGAGACGCTGCACCTGCGGATGCCGCGGCACAGCGAATCGGCGCTGGCCGTCGCAGAGCATCTCGCGCGTCATCCGGCGGTGGCATGGGTCAATTACCCGCTGCTGCCGGGCAATCCGGGATTGGCGATGGCACGCAAGTACCTGCCCCGCGGTGCCGGCGGCATTCTTACGTTCGGCGTCAAGGGCGGCGCCGCGGCCGGCGTGCGGTGCATCGAAGCCGTGCAATGCCTGTCGCATCTCGCCAACGTTGGCGACGCGAAGTCGCTGATCATTCATCCGGCGTCGACGACGCACCGCCAGCTCGACGAGAACGAGCAGCGCGCCGCGGGCGTTTCACCCGAGATGATCCGCCTGTCGATCGGACTCGAGTCGCTGGACGATATCCTGTGGGATCTGGACCAGGCGCTCGCCACTTCACAACGCGAATAGCCTCACGAATGGAGCACCTATCCCGATGAACCGCTATGCGTCGATTCCGTGGCCCTGGGCTGCGCTCTTCCTGTGCATCGCGTTGCTCGCGCAGGAACTGCTGCTGCGCTGGTTCGGCGCCCAGCCGTCGCTGTCGCAGGCCGTGTACCGCGTTTCCGTGATGACACTCGGCGTCGCGTCGCTGGCGCTGATCCTGCTGCCGCCGCGGCGGCCTGCGTATCTGCTCGGCTTTATCGTCTGCGCGGCGCTGATGGCGTGGGCGCTGTGGCTGCAGTACGGCGAAGGACTCGAGCCGTGTCCACTGTGCATGTTCCAGCGCGTTGCCGTGTCCGCCGTCGGTGTCGTGTTCCTGATCGCCGCGATCCACAATCCGCGGCGTTCGGGCGCTGCGTTCTACGCCGTGCTGACGCTGCTGATCGCCGGTGCCGGCGCGGCCTTTTCCGCGCGCCAGATCTGGCTGCAGGCGCTGCCGAAGGACCAGGTCCCGAGCTGCGGCATGGGGCTCAACTACATGATGGAAACGATGCCGTTCACCGACGTTTTCCGCCGCGTGCTCGAAGGCAGCGGCGAATGCGCGGAAAAGGGCTGGGTGTTCCTCGGCCTGTCGATCGCCGGCTGGACCTTCGTGTTCTTCGGCAGCATGATCGCCGCCGCCATCGCACTGATCCGCCGCGACTGAACTCACGCTTCGCGCGTCACCGGTCGACACCAGCGGCGCGGCGAGCGTTACTTCAACACTTCGTCGCGCTTGCGGATGTGCGCGATCTGCGTCTCGCGCAATCGGTCGAAGCCTTCGGCGAGCCCCTGCTCGAGGATCGCCGCCATCTGCGCCGCCGAGTGGAGCCGCGACACGAACACGAAGTCGGCGCCGGCGTCGTAGAGCTCGAGTGCCGACGCCGCGCGATTCGCCGTCACGACGACGCTGGCCTCCGGACACAGCCGCCGTGCCTGCTGCAGCAGCCGCAGGTTGCTCGTCCCCTTGAGGATCGTATCGGGGATCGTCGACACGACGAGCCTGGCGGCGTGGACCTCGGCATGGTGCAGCGTCTGCATGCTCGCGACGTCGCCGTACTTGCAGCTGATGCCGCGCCTTTGCAACTCGGCGTGCACGTCGGGATTGAAGTCGATGACGAGCAGGCGGTTAAGCAGCGGATGCTTCGCCATCTCGTACTCGTGGACAAGCGCGCTCGCCTCGGTGAAGAAGCCGAGCAGCACGACGTCCTTGCCGGCCAGCGCATGCGTGCCGGCATCGGTGTCCTCGCCGCGGTCGAGATCGTCGAGACCGGCCTTGCGCAGAAGTCCCGACAGCCATTCCTGCAGCGGATGGCTGTAGCCGATCAGGTACGTCGACGCCACCGACGTGAACGCGAACACGAAGATCAGCAGGCTGACCGTGCTGCGGTCGATGTGCTCGTAGCTCAAGCCGATTGCCGCGATCACCATCGCGAACTCGCTCATCTGCGCGAGATTGATCGCCGGCAGCAGGCTCGCCCGGTGTCCCTGGCGCAGCGCGCGCAGGATCGGAAACACGACGATGAACCGGCTGGCGACGAGGAAAGCCGACGCCAGCAGCGCCATGCCGACGAGCTGCGGCGTGGGCATCGGAATCTGCATGCCCAGCGCCACGAAAAACAGCGTGACGAAGAAGTCACGGATGCTGACGACCTTGGCGACGACGTCGAGGTTGTACGGAAACGTCGAGATGGCGATGCCGGCGATCAGCGCGCCCATTTCGCGCGACAGTCCCGCAGCATTGGCGGCGGCGCAGACGATGAAACACCACGCGAGCGACCCGATCAGGACAAGCTCCGGCAGCTTCGCCACCGAGCGGAACAGCCGCGGCAGCAGCGTCTTGCTGATGACCAGCGTCACCGCAACGAGCAGCACGCCGCTGCCGAGCGAGCCCAGCAGCTTGCCGAACTGCGGGTTCAGCAGGTTCGGCTGGATGCCCAGCACGACGATCGCCCAGATGTCCTGGAAGATCAGCACGCCGAGCGTGATGCGGCCCGGCAACGTATCGAGCTCGAACTTGTCGTATAAGAGCTTGACGACGATCATCGTGCTGCTGATCGCAAGGCAGACGGCGAGATAGAGCAGGCCGAAGTCCCCCCCGCTCATCCGAAAGCCGAACGGCATGAAAAAGGCGAAGCCCAGCGCCGCGCACAGCGGAAACTGCAGGATGCCGGTGATCAGCACCGGCTTGCCGGCCGCCAAAAGCTTGTTGAGGTCGAGCTCCAGCCCGATGATGAAGAGCAGCAGGATGAGGCCGATCTCCGATACGGTCTGGATGCTTTCCTGGTCGCTGATGAGACCCAGGCCGATCTGCGGACCGATGAGCACACCCGCAAGCAGATATGCGAGCAGCAGCGGCTGCCTGGCCCAGTTGCCGACGAACGCAAGCGCTGCCGCAACGGAGATGCAGATGCCGACACTGGACAGAAGATCGACGTGTTCCAAGAGAACGATGCTCCAATCGATTTGGTTCGCGTCGGGCCCGATTGCCCGTACGGCCGCGCGACCGGCTGCCCTTCATAACGATAACTGCGACAATTGTCCAGATCGGGCGGGCGGCGCGGCGCCTTGCTGCCGCTTCGAACGGCTGTTCGCGCGGCCCGACGACGCGCGGCACTGCCACCAACCGTTGCAGGAAGGACCCGCTTTCGCATGATTACCGCCTCGATGCTGCGCAAGGTCCCGTTGCTTGCCGAAGTGCCCGACGCCGAGCTCGCCGTGATGGCCGGTCGCGCCGCAGACATTCACCTGCGTGCCAACGACTGGCTGATCCAAGAGGGTGAGATACCGTCGTTCTTCATCGTCATTTCCGGTGGCCTCGACGTGTACAAATCCATCGGCGGCGGTGAGCGCCTGATCAACCACTACGGCCCGGGCGGCTACGGCGGCGAAGTGCCGATCCTGCTCGGCGCGCCGGCGATCGCGAGCCTCCGCGCGTCCGAAGCGTCGCGGATCTGCCGCCTCGATCAGTCCGACTTTCGCGAGCTGATCGCCGCATGCCCGCTGATCAACGCGCAACTGCTGCAGATGATGGCGACACGGATCAACGGATTGCAGCAGTTGGCGATCCAGGCACCGGTCGCAACGGTGACGATCATCGGCCACCGCTTCGACCTCGCCTGCCACGCGCTGCGCGACTTCCTGACACGCAACCACGTCGCGTTCCGCTGGCACGACCCGCGCGAGCCGGAGGCACGCATCGGCCTGCCGGCCACGCCGCAGCCCGACGAGACGTTTCCGGTCGTGAAGTTTTCCGACGGCTCGAAGCTGACGACGCCGACATTTCGCGAAGTGGCGACGCGGCTGGGCCTGCAGACGACGCCATCGCCGGGAATCTACGACGTCGCAATCGTCGGTGGCGGTCCGGCGGGCCTCGCGGCGGCCGTCTACGGTGCGTCAGAGGGACTGCGAACGATCCTGATCGAGCGCGATGCGCCCGGCGGCCAGGCGGGCACTTCGTCGCGCATCGAGAACTATCTCGGATTTCCAACCGGCGTTTCGGGCGACGATCTCGGCACCCGCGCGCTGGCCCAGGCGAAGCGTTTCGGCGTGCAGATTCTCGTCGCCCGGCACGCGGCCGCGATCGAACACGATGACGACGCGCTCGCCGTGGTGCTCGACGACGGTGAGCGCATCCAGGTTCGGACCATCGTGCTGGCAACCGGTGTCACGTGGCGCGCACTCGAGATCCCGGGTGCCGACGCACTCGTCGGCCGCGGCGTGTACTACGGTGCCGCGCGCACCGAGGCGCTCGGAACGAACGGACGCGATATCTTCCTGATCGGCGGTGGCAACTCTGCCGGTCAGGCTGCGATGTTCTTCGCCGACTACGCACGCAAGGTAACGCTGCTGTGTCGCGGCTATTCACTGGCGGCGAGCATGTCGCATTACCTGATCGCGCAACTTGCCACGAAGCGCAACGTCGAGGTTCGCTTCCGCAGCCAGGTGGTCCGGGTCGAGGGCACCGATCATCTCGAGGCGATCGTCGTCGAGAATCGCGACAGCGGCGAGCAGCAACGCCACGAGACGGACGCACTGTTCGTGTTCATCGGCGCCGACGCCGAAACAGCGTGGCTGCCCTCCGAACTCATTCGCGACGTGCGCGGCTACGTGTGCACGGGCCGTGACGTGCTCGACCTCGTCGCAGCCCGACAAGGCACGTGGCCTCTCGCCCGCGATCCGTATCTGCTCGAAACGAGCGTGCCCGGAATTTTCGCGGCAGGCGACGTTCGCCACGGGTCGATCAAGCGCGTCGCGTCGGGCGTCGGCGAGGGCAGCATGGCGATCGCATTCATCCATCAGTACCTGGCCGAACGCTCCGCCGCAGCGACAGGGATGTCGAGCGTTCGGGCCGCATGACGGCAACGCACGATTCGCGATTCGATGCCGTCGTCGTCGGGGCCGGCCCGGCGGGCGCGTCTGCGGCTTGCGCGCTCGCGTCGAACGGTTTGCGCGTCGCGCTGCTCGACAGGGCGAAGTTCCCGCGCGACAAGCTCTGCGGCGGCCTGCTGAGCCAGCGCAGCCTGCGCATCATCGGCGACGTGTTCGGATCGTGTCCTTTGCCCATCGAATTCACGGCGACCAGCGCCGCCGTGTTCGTCAGGGACGCGCTCGCCGTGCGCGTCCACGACACGACACCGCTGCACTTCACATCGCGACGGCAACTCGACGCATGCCTCGCCGCCGTGGCGGTTGCGCGCGGCGCGCATTTGCTGGAGTGCAGCACGGTCGCTTCGATCGACTTCACCTGCGGCCGCGTCGTGCTGTCCGATGGACGCTCGCTGTCGACGTCGTTCGTCATCGGCGCCGACGGCGCCGCGAGCCGCGTCCGCAAACTGGCGGGCGTGAGCATCGATCGTCGCGGCTTCGCCATTGGCCTCGAAGTGGAAGTGCCACGGGACGAAGTCCGGCGCGACATTCAGGATGCGGAGGTCTATTTCGACGTCGCTGAATGGGGATACGGCTGGGTGTTTCCGAAGCGCGACACGCTCACCGTCGGTGTCGGCGGATTGGCGACGGAAAATGCCGACATGCAGGCGTCGTTTCGCGAACTGGCGATGGCGGCGCTCGGTGCGGTGCCTGCGCAACGGGTGTGCGGAAGTCCCATCCCGTTCGGCAACTTCGTCACGCGTCCGGGTCACGGATCGACACTGCTTGTCGGCGATGCGGCGGGACTCGTCGAGCCGCTGACCGGCGAAGGCATTGCGTTCGCAGTGCTGAGCGGTCACTACGCGGCGCAGGCGATCATCGAGGCGACGCGCGTGAGCGCGCCGTCGCGGGCGCTCGATCTCTACCTGCCCCGCTACCGATCGATCGCACGGGCTTTCGAGGACGTTCGCATGCTTCGCCGGCTCGTGTTCTCACGGCATACGAAACGGCTGTTCCAGCGCGCGCTCGGCGGCAACGCGCGATTGATCATCAAGCATATGGAGGTGCTGGCTGGCGAAGCCGAATACCGCGACTACGCGCGCTTTGCACTGCAGGAAACGGTCGCACACCTGCCGCAGATCGTCAGGGCCGGTTTCCGTTCACTCGGCGCCATCCACTAGCGCGGTCCTTCACGGTCATCCGACCCGGAAGAAGGGAGCCGACGGTTACTTCTTGATGAACGCTGGCGTGTCGCCGGCGTGCTTCTTCTGCTGCTTCAACATCTTCTTTTCCTTGGCCGTGTGCTGCGGCGCTTTCTTGTTTTGCTTCGGTGGCTGATGGGACATCGTCGACTCCTCGTCACCGCCGGGAACGGCGTACGCCACTATAGGCCAATGCCCGCGATCGGTCGCTGAATGCAGCGGCGCCTGGCGCTGCCGCCTACTTCGGCGCCATCCGTATCGCGCCGTCGAGCCGGATCACCTCGCCATTCAGCATCGGATTCTCGATGATCTGCCGCACGAGTGAGGCGAACTCGGCAGGCTTGCCCAACCGTGGCGGGAACGGGACCATCCGGCCGAGCGATTCCTGCACGTCCGCGGCCAGTCCTGCAACCATCGGCGTCTCGAAGATGCCCGGCGCGATTGCCATCACGCGGATGCCGTACCGTGCAAGCTCGCGCGCAATCGGCAGCGTCATGCCGGCCACACCCGCCTTCGAGGCGCTGTAGGCCGCCTGGCCGATCTGGCCGTCGAATGCCGCGACCGACGCGGTGTTGACGATGACGCCACGCTCGCCGCCGGCGTTCGGCGCGTTCTTCGCCATCGCATCGGCCGCGAGCCGCACGAGGTTGAACGTGCCGATGAGATTGATGCCTATCGCACGCGCGAATCCCGCCAGCGTATGCGGCCCGTCCTTGCCGACGACTTTTTCGCCGTGGACGATACCGGCGCAATTGACGAGCCCCTGCACGCCGCCGAACGCGTCGAGCGCGGCTGCGACCGCACCCTTGCCGCTCGTCTCGTCAGTGACGTCGGTGCGAACGAACCTTGCCGAATCGCCGAGCTGGCTCGCGAAGGCGCGGCCCTCGTCATCCTTGAGGTCGGCGATCACGGCATGGCCGCCGCCGTCGACGATCATTCGCGCCGTCGCGGCGCCGAGGCCGGATGCGCCACCGGTAACGATGAATGTGCTGCCTTCGATCTGCATGGTCGTCTCGTCGAGTGCGGTGTTTACCCGGCGCGCGGCGCCGGTGCGCCGGCCGTTGGCGGCGCCGACTTCACGATCGACATCGCCGTCGCGATCATGCCCGCGACATCGCCGACGTTCGCCGGCAGGATCAACGTGTTGGTCGTCCGCGCGAGGTTGCCGAATTGCGCGATGTACTCCTCGGCCACCTTGAGGTTCACCGCGCCGAATCCGCCGGGACTCGCGATCGCTTCGGCCACCTGCCGGATCGCTTTCGCGTTCGCTTCCGCGATCGAGAGTATCGCCGCGGCCTGTCCCTGTGCATTGTTGATGTCGGCCTGCTTCTCGCCTTCCGATTTGGCGATCGCCGCCTCGCGCGCGCCCTGCGCGATGTTGATCTGCTCCTGGCGCCGGCCTTCCGATGTCGCGATCACCGCGCGCTTTTCACGCTCGGCGGTAATCTGCGCCTGCATCGCGCGCAGGATCTCCGCAGGCGGCGTCAGATCCTTGATCTCGTAGCGCAACACCTTGACGCCCCAGTTAGGCGCAGCGTCGTCGAGCGCGGCGACCACCGTCGTGTTGATCTGGTCGCGCTCCTCGAACGTCCGATCGAGCTCCATCCGTCCGATGACGCTGCGCAGCGTCGTCTGCGCAAGCTGCGTGATCGCAATGACGTAGTTCGTCGATCCGTATGACGCGAGCCGCGGATCGGTCACCTGGTAATACAGGATTCCGTCGACATGAAGCTGCGTGTTGTCCTTGGTGATGCACACCTGCGGCGCGACGTCGAGTGGCGTTTCGCGCAAGTCGTGCCGATACGCGATGCGGTCCACGAACGGAACGACGAAGTTGAGGCCCGGTACGAGCACGCCGTGGAAGCGCCCGAGACGCTCGACAACCCACGCCTTTTGCTGCGGCACGACGCGGATCGCCTGGACGACGCCAATCAGGACGACGATGAAAATGGCGAACGTGACAATCGAAAAACCGGTCGGCATGAGCACTCTCTCCCTCGGAAAATCCCGACTGCGCCGCAGACGGACCTATCGCGCGAATGGCAACTCGTTACGGTCGCTCGGCACCCAGCACGAGCGTCGAGCCGCGTGTCGCGACAATGTACATCGTGTGCCGGCGCGGCGTTTCGCTCGATGCGAGCACGCCGTTCCACTTCGTTCCGCGGTAGACGACGCGCGCCGACCCGTCGGGTTGCCACGATTCGACGTGCACGCTCTGGCCGACGTCGAGCCCAGGCGACGGCGGCGGATCGCCGCGCGCACGCCGCCAGCGATTGGCGATCACCGTCCCGATTACCGACAACACGCCTGCGGTCAGCAATTGCATCGGCAGCGATGCGCCGACCCACGCGACGACGCCGCCCAAGGTGAACGCGATGCCGACGGCGAGCAGGTAGAACGTTCCCGTCAGCATTTCCGCGCCGATCAACACCGCCGCGAGAATCCACCAGATCCAATAATTGTCCATGCAGCCGTCCGTCGCACGAGCGCGAAAGTCGGAAGGATAAGGCAGTTGGCGACGTGAAGTGCGGTATAATTTATCCTTTGTTATCAGAAGTTTCCGTGACCCTCTCCGTCACGGTCAATGTACCCGCCACCATGCCTATCTACGAATACCGGTGCGCCGCCTGCGGCCACGAGATCGAAGCGCTGCAAAAGTTGAGCGATGCGCCCCTGACGGAATGTCCGTCGTGCCACAAGCCGGAGTTGAAGAAACTGTTGTCAGCGGCCGGGTTCCAGCTCAAGGGCTCCGGCTGGTACGCGACCGATTTCCGCAACAGCGGCGCGAAGCCCGCAGCCAAGGACAAGTCGGCGACGAAGTCCGCCGACAGCAGTGGCGCAACATCGCCCACCAACGGCGAGGCGAGCACCGGGTCGGATGCGAAGGCCGCCGAAAAGCCTGCTTCAGCCAGCGCCACCACGGAATCGAAGCCCGCAGCACCCGTGACGACGCCGAAGAGCGAGTCCTAGCGTCAGTGCGGTTGCTTACACGTCGATGAAACGCTACCTGATTGCCGGACTGCTGGTCTGGGTGCCGCTCGGCATCACGATCTGGGTCCTGCATTTCCTGCTGACGTCGCTCGACCAGGTGCTGGTCGTGCTACCGGAGAGACTGCAGCCACGCACGCTGTTCGGCTTCGATATCCCGGGCTTGGGCGTTGTCATCGCGTTCCTGATCCTGCTCTTCACGGGCATCGTCGCCGCCAACTTCTTCGGCCAGCGACTGATCCGCGCGTGGGAGTCGGTGCTGGGCCGCATCCCGTTCGTCAAGTCGATCTACTCGTCCGTCAAGCAGGTCAGCGACACGCTGCTGTCGAGCAAGGGCAACGCGTTTCGCAAGGCGCTGCTCGTCGAATTTCCGCGCCCCGGAAGCTGGACGATCGCGTTCCAGACCGGCACGCCGGCCGCGGCCGTCGCGCCGTTCCTCCCGGGCGACCACGTCAGCGTCTACGTTCCGACGACACCCAATCCCACGGGCGGTTATTTCCTGATGCTGCCGCGCGCGCAGGTTCGCGAGCTCGACATGACGGTCGACGAAGCGCTGAAGTACATCATCTCGATGGGTGTCGTCGCCCCGCGGCTTCATCCCGGCACGCATCCGGCGCACGGCGACTTGCTCGGAACGAGCGGATATCCAGCACCGCCGGCCGAGCACGCCGAATCCGGAATCCGAAATTGACGCTCGCGGCCGGCGCGGCCGGCCGCAGCGCGCGTCGTCGTCGACGCATCCCAGCTGGAGATTGTCTTGAAACGCACTGACTATTGCGGTCGCATCGACGAACGCCACCTCGGGCAAACGATCACCGTCGCCGGCTGGGTGCATCGGCGCCGCGATCACGGCGGCGTGATCTTCGTCGACTTGCGCGACCGCGAAGGCATCGTGCAGATCGTGTTCGATCCCGACCGCGCCGACACCTTCGCCACCGCCGAGAAGCTGCGCAGCGAGTACTGCGTCGCCGTGACCGGACGCGTGCGGCCGCGTCCCGAAGGAACGGTCAACCCCAACCTCGTGTCCGGCGCCATCGAGGTGCTGGCCGAGACGATCGAGATCCTGAACGCGTCGACGCCACCGCCGTTCCAGACGGATGACGAGAACCTGTCCGAGACCGTGCGCCTCACGCATCGCGTGCTCGATCTGCGCCGGGCGCAGATGCAGAAGAACCTGATGCTGCGGTACCGGACGTCGATGGCGGCGCGCAAGGCGCTCGATGCGCTCGGCTTCATCGACATCGAGACGCCGGTGCTCTACAAGTCGACGCCCGAGGGCGCCCGCGAGTTCCTCGTGCCGTCGCGCATGCACCATGGGCAGTTCTATGCGCTGCCGCAATCGCCGCAGCTGTTCAAGCAGATGCTGATGATCGCCGGTTACGACCGGTACTACCAGATCGTCAAGTGCTTCCGCGACGAGGACCTTCGCGCCGACCGCCAGCCCGAATTCACGCAGATCGACATCGAGACGTCGTTCCTCGACGAGCTCGAGATCCGCACGATGATGGAGGAGCTGGTGCGCGTGATGTTCAGGGAGGCGATGGGCGTCGAGCTTGCGAATCCGTTCCCGATCATGACGTACGCCGATGCGATGCGCGACTATGGATCGGACAAGCCGGACCTTCGTGTCACGCTGAAGCTGACCGAGCTGACCGACGTGATGCGCAGCGTCGATTTCAAGGTGTTCCGCGCCGCGGCCGAGCTGCCGAACGGACGCGTTGCCGCGCTGCGCGTCCCGGGCGGCGGCACGCTGACGCGCAAGGAGATCGACGACTACGCGGCGTTCGCCACGATCTACGGCGCCAAGGGCCTTGCGTACATCAAGGTCAACGACGTGACGAAGGCCAGCGAAGAAGGCCTGCAGTCGCCGATCGTCAAGTTCATGACGCCGGAGTCGCTGCGAACGATCCTCGACCGGTGCGGGGCCGCGACCGGCGACGTCATCTTCTTCTGCGCCGATCGTGCGAAAGTCGTCAACGACACGCTCGGCGCGCTGCGCTCGCGCATCGGACATGACCGCCACCTGTTCGAGCCGGGCTGGCAGCCGCTGTGGGTGGTCGACTTTCCGATGTTCGAGCAGGACGAAGCCACTGGCGCCTGGGCGGCCCGGCACCATCCGTTCACGGCACCGAAGGACGGCCACGAAGCGCTGTTCGCGACCGATCCGGCCGGCGCGCTGGCGAAGGCCTACGACGTCGTGCTGAACGGTTCCGAGATCGGCGGCGGCTCGGTCCGTATTCATCGACCCGACGTGCAGGCGCGCGTATTCGCCTCGCTCGGGATCAGCGCCGAAGACCAGCGGCGCAAGTTCGGGTTCCTGCTCGACGCGCTGCAATACGGTGCGCCGCCGCACGGCGGTATTGCGTTCGGGCTCGATCGCATCGTACAGATGATGACGAACTCGGACTCGATCCGCGACGTCATTGCTTTTCCGAAGACGCAGCGGGGTCAGGATCTGCTGATCGAGACACCCGCGCCGGCGACGGAAGGACAATTGCGCGACCTGCACATCCGCGTGCGCCCGTCGGACGCGGTCAAGGCTGCCGGCTGACGCCGCACGCGGGCTCCGCACCGTTCG
The DNA here is from genome assembly GCA_963709335.1 of uncultured Pseudomonadota bacterium. Classification (GTDB taxonomy): domain Bacteria; phylum Pseudomonadota; class Gammaproteobacteria; order Burkholderiales; family Casimicrobiaceae; genus VBCG01. The sequence goes on along the minus strand of CAVPWB010000011.1, from coordinate 200,114 downwards.
AACACCGCCGCACGGCCTCGTGACGCGCTACACTTGCCGCATGAATCGCGCGCTGCCGTCGTCACGCGGGTGGGTCGCCGTCGTGGCGCTGCTCGGATTTGCGCTCATCGCGGCGCCGTCGGCCAACGCGCGCGAAAACGCGGCCGACCGCAGCGAGATCGCGCTCGCGAAGCTTCCGGCCGAAGCGCGCGACGTCCTGCTGCTGATTCGCGCGGGCGGGCCCTTTCCCTATGAGCGGGACGGTGTAACCTTCGGCAACCGCGAGCGCCTGCTCCCTGCGCAGCGCCGAGGCTACTATCACGAGTACACGGTGACGACACCCGGGGCGAAGAATCGCGGCGCGCGCCGCATCATCTGCGGTGGTTCGCGGCGCACGCCGGACGTATGCTATTACACCGACGATCACTACGCGTCGTTTCGAAGGATCCGCGAATGAAGCTTCCCGACCTCACTCGACTGGATGATTCGGGTGTGCTCGAATATCACGGGCATCCGGATGCGATCGCGGCCGCCGCAAGTCATGCGAAGCTGCGCTATCTCAATGTCGACCTCGCTCACGCCGACGACAAGGCGAAGCTGTTCCACGAACTCGCCAAGGGACTCAAGCTTCCCGAGCATTTCGGCAACAACTTCGACGCGCTCGCCGATTCGCTCGAGGACCGCGACTGGCTGGGCAAGAGCGGCTGCCTGATCCGCCTCGGCCACGCGACGCATTACCGCAAGACGCATCCGAACGACTGGAGCACGCTCGAGGAGATACTGTCCGAAGCGTGCACGTTCTGGCGCGAGCGCAACCTGGCCTTCTGGGTTCTGGTCAACTGACGTCGCGGCGCGGCAGCGGGGATCGGCGTGGGTGACAAGCAACCGGTCTCGGTGCTGGTGATCGTCCACACGGCGGACCTGCACGTGCTGCTGCTCGAGCGCGCCGACTTTCCCGAGCATTGGCAGTCGGTCACCGGAAGCCGCGATCAGGACGAGGATCTCGCGAGCACCGCGCACCGCGAACTGCTCGAAGAGACCGGCATCGACGCGGACGCGTTCGGCGGCGCCGTCGGCTGGAACGTGACGAACGAGTACGAGATCTTTCCGCAGTGGCGCGATCGCTATCCGCCCGGCACGACGCACAACACGGAGCATGTCTTCTCGCTCGACGTCGCACTGCCAGTGCCGGTGATGCTGTCGCCGCGCGAGCACCTTCGCCATGCGTGGCTGCCCTGGCGGGCGGCGGCCGACCTGTGCTTTTCCTGGTCGAATCGCGACGCGATACTCGCGCTACCCGCGCGCGTTGCAGGCGGTCTCGACAAGCGATGAACGTGTCAACGCAGCTCCGCCCCTCCGCATTGTTCGCCTAACGCGTCGGTTCCGGCGCCGATTCCCTGACTGGAGCTGCCATGCCCCGCTCGATCCGCGCGATTCTCCCGGTTCTTCTCGCCGTGACTGCGACGCACGCCCACGCCCAGACGGTGCTCGAGTCCGCCCCCACGCCGGTGCCGGTCGTGACGATCACTGCCACGGCCACGAGCAACGTCGCGAACGACCGCATGCACGCCTTCCTGCGCGCCGAGGCCGACAACGCGGATGCCGCAGCCGCGGCGAACGATGTCAACGCCCGCATGGGACGCGCACTGGCGCGCGCACGGGCAGTTGCAGGCGTCGAAGCGTCGACGGCCGGATACAGCTCGTACCAGGTGACCGAGGCGAACAAGCCGCAGCGCTGGCGCGTGTCGCAGACGCTCGTGCTCGAAAGCGGCGATTTCGCCGCGCTGTCCGCGCTCGTCTCCAAGTTGCAGAGTACCGACGGCCTCGTGCTGTCCGGGCTGAACTTCAGCGTCAGCACCGCAACACGGCGTGCAGCCGAGGATTCGCTGACGCAGCGGGCGATCCAGAACTGGCAGCAGCGCGCGCAACTCGCCGTCGCGGCCTTCGGCGCCGGCGGCTGGCGCACGGGACGCGTCACCGTGCAGACGAACGACTACGCGCGGCCACAGCCGATGTATCGCAGCGCGGGCGTCGCTGCGGCGAGCGCGCCCGTTGCAGTCGAAGGCGGCATGAGCGACGTGACGGTGACGGTCAGCGGCGAGGCGATTCTCGACACGGCGCGCTCCCGCTAGCGAATCGCGAAGTCGACGCGCGTCTTTGCGCCCGGGCCCTCGATGCCCTCGCCGTTGAGTTTGGGGGCGATGATGAAAACACGCTCGGCCGGGATGCCGCCCTGGCCGACGAACCACGCCTTCACGGCCTGCGCGCGCTGATTCGCAAGCGCCGTCAGCGCCGCATCGTCGACGCGATAGCTCGCGAGCAGCAGCGCCTCCATCTCGGTCGGCGGAATCGACTTCGCTATGCCCAGCACGTTACGGGGCTTGTCGGCGATGTCGGCGGCCTTGTAGACGTTGGCCAGCAGCTTCGGATATTCGGCGGCATCGATCGTCGCCGGTTCGTTCGCAGGCGCCGACGCACCATCGGCCGCCCCGCTCTTCAACTTTTCCGCGCGGAGCGCCGTGTCGAGCATCGCATGTTTCAATCCTTCGCGATCGGCGTCGGGAATCGCGCGGCCCGCTGCGTCGATTTTCAATCCCGGACGGTCGTTCAACGCCTTGGCGAGCGTCGCGAGCTTGTCGTTTGCCGCCGCCGACAGGTCCGCGTGACCGGGCGCGAACTCGATGTACGCAAGTTGCTCGCCGCCACCGCCGGCAAGCGAGCCCAACAGCGCGAACGGTGCCGTGATCGCCTTGGTGATCAGGTTGACGAAAATCTGGACGATGACGCCCCACACCGAGAACTTCGGGTCGTCGAGCGTGCCCTGGATGGGAAGGTCGAGATTGATGACGCCGTTGCGGTCCTTGAGCAGCGATACGGCCAGCAGTACGGGCAGCTTCGTCGCCGTCGGGCTTTCGACGCGCTCGCCGAACGTCAGCTGGTCGAGCCTGAGCTTGTTGGTTGCCGCAAGCTTCCGATCGTCGACGCGATAGTGGACTTCGAGCGACAGCTTGCCCTTCTGAATGCCGTAGCCGGCGTACTTCACGGAGTAAGGCGTCAGCGGCGGGAGGTCGATGTCCGTCGCCTTGCCGGTGAGGTCCAGTGCAAGCTGTGGCGCAAACGGGTTGACCGTTCCGCTGATCGCAACGGGCGCCGTGCCTTCGACGTTCGCCACGATTTCGACGGTTCCCGCCTGTACCTGCGACAGCGCCGACACGGTGCCGGCGACCTTAGTCAGGTGCGCGGTGTAATTGGGTTGGACGAAGTAATCGGCATATTGCACTTCGCCGTCGGTTAGCTGGATGCGGCCGATCGACACCGGCAGCGCACCGCCCGGCTTGTCCGGCAGCGTCGTCGTCGCGACGCCGCCGGCGGTCGTCGACGGGATCGGTGCCGCGGCCTGTGCGGCCGCTTGCGGTGCGAGCAACTGCTGCAGGTTGAGCGTCGCGTCCGCATTGAGGATGATCCGCGCGTAGAAGCCATCCGCCGCCACCGCGCCCAGCGAAAGGCTGAACGGCTCGGACACTGCATCGACATCCGTCAGCGTCAGCGTCTTCCAGCGCACCAGGTCCTGGGACGTCGGACGATCGAGCGAACCGAAATTGCTGATCGTCACATCGCCCGTGTAGCGCGCGCGTGCGTTGCCGGCGCGCGCCGCCGCATACGTCAGCCGGCCCTTCGTCGCCGCCGCCCCGCCGGTGACGATGACGTTCGTTGCCGTCTCGTAGTACGGCCGTAGTGGCACGAGATCGATGCCGGACGCGTCGATACGACAGTCGACCTTCAGCGGCTCCGCAACGACGGCGCCTTTGATCGCCATACGGCCCGCGGGTCGCGTCTTCGCGGCGGCGTCGAACGTCATATTGGCGCCGGGTGCGTTGCCGACGTTCTGCGCCGCGAGCCGCGCGTCGGACAGGCGCAGCCGTACCGGCTTCTCGGGCACGCGATCCTCGACGTCGACGCCGATCCCCTCGAACTTCACCGCGCGCATCACGACGTTCCACACCTGCCCTTGCGAGCTGTCGGCGCTCATCCGCCGCTCGGCTGCTTCGAGCGCCTTCGACGGGCGCGTGAACTGCTCGATATTGATCGCACCGGCACGATCGCGCAGGACGCGAAGCGACCCCTGGCTGCCTGCGACGCTGTCGATCGTGAACGTACGCTTCGTGGCGTCGAGTGCGATGCCGGTGAGCTCGGCGCGGGCGAGCCGCAGCGCGGGTTCGCGCTCGCCGGGCAGCATGGCTTCGACGTCCGAGAACGCGGCCGTTCCGTTGCCGAGCGTCATGCGCGCCGCGTCGCCGTCGCGCGCAAACTCGAAATCGCTGGCGAAGTCCAGCGTCCCCTTGCGGAACTCCGCATGCGAGGCGGGTGCGTAATACGCCCGGAACGTGCCGACGCGTATCTTCGCGAGCTCGAAACGACCGCGTACCGCGCCCTGCGCGACATCTGCCTGCCCCTGCGCCGTGAACTGTGCGCCTTCGTCGGTCTCGAATCGCAACGCGACGGTGCCGGGTGCGCCCTTCGACGCGATGCGTGCCGCGTCCATGCCGATGCTCGACAGCTCCGTCGCAAACGTTGGTGATACCGCGCTGTCCGTCAGATGCACCTTGCCGTTGCTTACGTGCGCTTCACCGACTGCGAAGTTCCACCCGGGACCGGACGATGCGGCAGAGCCGGATGGACTCGCTCCGCCCAGGAGCCGGGCAATCTCCGGCGTGCCATCGGCGTCGCGGCGCACGTCGAGATCCGGCGCATCGACGGCGATCTTGTCCACGGCAATCGATCGCGCGAGCGCGTCGAGCCGTGCCAGCGCGATGTCGACCGCAGCGGCGGACGCCAGTGCCGAGCCGTCCGCGCGCGCCACGGCAAGCTTGTCGATGCGCGCAGTGCCGGACAGTGCGACCGATCGCGCGACGCCCTTGTCGGTTGCGAAGACGAGTGCGAGGCGCGTCGTCAGCGCACCGTCGCGCACCACGATGCCGCGAGGCAGCGGCACATATTCGGAATAGCGCGGCAGCGGCAACGCGTCGAGGTTCAAGTCGAGCTTCGCCTCCTTCGTGTCCTCGAACGGCGACGTCGAACTGCCGGTCAGCGCGAACGCCGCGCCGTCGATCGCGCCGTCGAATCGCGGCGTCACGTGGATCTGCGCGTCGTACGGGAAGCTCGACAGGAACGGAATGCCGATCCCGATCCTGGAAACGACGACTTTCCGGTTGTGCGGGCGATCGTCGAGCGCCACCGTACCGTCGTCGACCTCGATGTTGTTGATCGAGAAGTGCGCCGGCGGCCCTTCCGGCTCCTTCCCGATGCGCTCGATCAGGTCGTCGATGTTGTAGCGGCCATCGGCGTTGCGCACGAGGTCGACCTGCGGACGCGACAGCCGGACCGCGTCGAACACCGGCGCGCGCTTCCACAGCGACTCGAGCGAAAGATCGACGTCGAGCGTTTCGAACCGGAACAACGTCCGCTGCGGCTCGCGATCGGCCATTGCCAGGTCGAAGAGCCGCGCACGCAGCGTGAACGGATTGAATTCCAGCCTGCGCAGCGTCGTCGTCCGGCCGAGCTCCTGCGAGGCGAGCGCCTCGAGCTTCCCCTTCGCCACGACGGGGACAATCAGGAATCCGACGAGCGCGAACAGTGCAATCGCGACCAGCGCGGCGACGAGGCCGTTGCGCAACGTTCGCGGCCAGTTCGACCGTGTCGGTGCAGGTACCGAATCCATGTTCGTGTTGCGACCTTGCGATCGCGGTACGATCGATGCCATTGTAGGTCAAGCCGGAAGCCGGATAAAATGCGTGGCCCGCTGCAAGCCGCGCGCAGCGCCTTTGGTCCCCTGGAACAATGTGCCCATGGACCTCGATCCGGTCTTCCTGTCCCGCCTGCAGTTCGCCTTCGTCATCGCGTTCCACATCCTGCTGCCGGCGTTCACCGTCGGCCTCGCGTCGTTCATCGTGCTGCTCGAGGGCCTGCACGTCACGAAGCGCGATACGCTGTACCTGCGGCTGTCGATCTTCTGGACGCGCATCTTCGCGGTTTCATTCGGCATGGGTGTCGTGTCGGGCATCGTGATGCCGTTCCAGTTCGGCACCAACTGGAGCCGCTACGCGGACGCGACGAGCAACGTGCTCGGTCCGCTGTTCGCGTACGAGGGGCTCGTCGCATTCTTCCTCGAAGCGGGGTTCCTCGGTATCCTGCTGTTCGGGCGCAAGCGCGTGCCGGCGTGGGCCCATTTCTTCGCCGCCGTGATGGTGGCGGCGGGAACGCTGTTCTCCGCGTTCTGGATCCTGGCCGCCAACAGCTGGATGCAGACGCCGGGCGGTCACGAGCTCGTCGAAGGGCGCTTCGTGCCGGCAAGCTGGCTCGACGTGATCTTCAACGCCTCGTTCCCCTACCGTCTCGCGCACACGGTCACGGGGTTCTATCTGACGACGGCGTTCGCCGTGCTGGGCGCAACGGCGTGGCACCTGAAGCACCGGCGCAACGTCGCCGAATCGCAGGCAGTGATGGACATGACGGTGATCTTCATCGCGATATTCGTCCCGATCCAGATCGTCGCCGGCGACCTGCACGGACTCAACACGCTGCATCACCAGCCGCTGAAGGTCGCTGCGATGGAAGGACTGTGGGATACGCAGGCCCGCGCACCGGCCGTGCTGTTCGCGATCCCCGACGAAAAGGCCGAGCGCAACCGTGCGGAAATTGCGATCCCCGCCCTCGCGAGCATCTATCTCGCGCACTCGCCGGATGCGGTGATCAAGGGACTGAAGGAGGCACCGCCAGCCGACCGGCCACCCGTTGCGCCGGTGTTCTTTGCATTCCGGATCATGGTCGGCATTGGCGTGCTGATGCTTTGCATGGCGATCTGGGGCGTCTGGCTGCGCTGGCGCGGTCGCCTTTACACGAATCCGCTCTACCTCAACTCATGCATCGCGATGCTTCCGGCGGGCTTCGTCGCCGTGGTGGCCGGCTGGACGGTCACGGAAGTGGGACGCCAGCCATGGGTCGTCTATGGACTGCTGCGCACGCGCGACGCCGTGTCACCGTCGCTTACGGGGTCGGACGTGCTGCTGTCGCTGGCGCTCTATGCGATCGTGTATCTGATCGTATTCGGCGCGGGAATCTTCTACATGGTCCGCCTCGCGCGCGCGGGCCCGCCCGCGAACGTGGACCTGCGCGAGCCGAAGCTCAGCGAGCGGCCGGCGCGACCGCTGTCGGGCGCCGAAGCAGACGCCTGAGGTACCGCGATGCCACCTCTCGACCTGGTGCCGGTGTGGACGATCATCCTCGGCGTCGCCGTGTTCATGTACGTGCTGCTCGACGGCTTCGACCTCGGCATCGGCATTCTCTTTCCGATGGCGCGCGACGACGACTCGCGCACGCTGATGATGACGTCGGTGGCTCCGGTGTGGGACGGCAACGAGACGTGGCTCGTGCTCGGTGGACTGGGGCTGCTGGCGATCTTTCCGCTGGCATTCGCGATCATCATGCCTGCCGTCTATTTCCCGTTGCTGCTGATGCTGCTCGGGCTGATCTTCCGCGGCGTCGCTTTCGAGTTCCGGCTGAAGAAAACGGCGCATCGCCACTGGTGGGACCACGCGTTCTTCTTCGGTTCGGCGATTGCCACGTTCTCGCAGGGCGTGGTCCTCGGCATGTACGTGCAGGGCTTCGAAGTCACCGGGCGCGCATTTTCCGGCACCAGCTTCGACTGGGTGCGACCGTTTCCGCTCGCGACGGGCGTGGGACTGCTGTTCGGCTACACGCTGCTCGGCGCAACGTGGGTCGTGATGAAGACGGAAGGCGATCTGCAAGCGTGGGCACGCGCCCGCGCGACGATCGCGCTGTATGGCGTGCTGGCTTTCATCGCGATGGTGAGCCTGTGGACGCCGCTTTTGCACGACGAGATCGCAAGTCGCTGGTTCAGCTTGCCCAACGTGCTGTATTTCAGCGTGGTTCCCATCATCACCGGCGTCATCGCCTGGGCCACGTGGCGCGCATTGCGGCGCGATTCCGACTACGTGCCTTTCATCGGTGCAATGGGCCTGTTCGCGATGTGCTATCTCGGCCTCGCGATCAGCCTCTTCCCATACGTGGTTCCGTACACGTATACCCTGTGGCAGGCTGCCGCCGCACCGACGACGCAGACGTTCCTGCTGGTCGGCACGCTGTTCCTGCTCCCGATTATCTTCATGTACATCGGCTGGTCATACTATGTGTTTCGCGGCAAGGTGACCTCGCACGATGGCTATCACTGAACGCAGCAGCCTGTGAACCAGGAGGCTCGCGATTCGGGCTTCACGGTTGATCTGCTGAGCGGAGTGCCGGAAGCGTTCGTGCAGACCGCGCTGCTGGCCGGCGGCGTCGGGCTTTGGGAATGGCCGCTCGCCACCGAGCGCATGGCGCTGTCGCCTTACCTCGAAACGTTGCTCGGCTACCCGTCAGGCGGCTTCGAAGGCACCAAGGCGGAGTTCCTCGCGCGCCTCACGCCGATCGACCGGCCGCGATTCGAGCTCGCACTTGCCAATGCCGCCGATGCGGGCAGCGAAATGGACGTGGAGTTCCGGACGTCGAACGTCCATGGCGAGCCGCGCTGCTTCGTCGCGAAGGCGCGCGTCATGCGCGATTCGTCAGGTGCTGCGGTTCGTCTCGTCGGCACCATGCAGGAGATAGCGGTTGCCGTCATGACCGAGCGGCGACTGCGGCGCCAGCAAGGCGCGCTGCTCGCGCTCGCCACGCGTGGCGGTGATGCGGATCCCGGCGTCGACGACGCGCTCGCGCGCATCACGGAAACCGCCGGCGTCACGATCGACGTCGAGCGAACCAGCGTCTGGCTGTTCTCGCCCGACCGTCAGCGGCTCGTCTGCCGCAGCCTCTATCGACGCAGCTTCGGCCGGCACATGGCGGGCGGCGAGATCGACGTCGGCGTATTTCCGCAATACATCGCCGCGCTCGAAAAAACGCGCGCGATCGACGCATCGGATGCGCAGAGCGATCCACGAACGCGCGAGCTTACCGACGATTACCTCCGACCGCTCGGCATCACGTCGATGCTCGAGGGGACCGTGAGAACCGACACGGGCACGCTGGCCGGTGTCGTCTGCCACGAGCACGTCGGACCGATGCGTCAATGGCTGCTCGACGAGAAGACGTTCGCGGCCTCGGTGGCCGACATGGTGGCAAGGGCGTTGGCCGACGACCGTCAGCGGCGCCTTCGCGCAGCGCTCGAGCACAGCGAGAAGCGCTATCGAACCTATGTCTCGATCTCGACGGAGGCGATCCTCAGCGCCGAGTTCGATCCCCCGGTTTCCACCGATCTTCCGCTGGACGAGCAGGCAGACCAGATCACTGCGCGCGCCGTCGTCGTCGAATGCAATGCGGCGCTTGCGCGAATGCTGGGCGTCGCATCCGTCGACATGCTGCACGGGCTGCCGATCGCCACGCTGCTGCCACCTGGCGTTGCGCGCGGCATCGCACTGGAATGGGTGCGCGCCGGATATCGGCTGAACGAGCAGGAATTTCGCATCGCCGCGCACGACGGGAGTGAACGCTGGGTGCTCGGCTCCAATGTCGGGGTCGTCAACGATGCCGCGCTGACCGGTTTGTGGTCTACGTGGCGCGACATCACCGCGCGCAAGCTGGCACTCGGAGACGCCGAGTACCACGCGCGACACGACCCGCTGACGGGTCTGCCGAACCGCAAGTGGCTGGGCGAGCAACTGGCAATGCGCATCCGGGAGGCCGAGGCGTCGGGCGAGCGCCTGGCGCTGCTGCTGATGGACCTCGATCGCTTCAAGGAGATCAACGACGCGCTCGGACACCACGCCGGCGACCAGCTGCTGAAGCTGATCGGACCGCGCCTGGCACCGCTGCTCGACGCGAAGCGCGGCGAGGTCGCGCGCCTCGGAGGCGATGAATTCGCGATCATCATGCAAGGCGTCGTCGGCGAGGATGCACTGCTTGCGACCGCGTCGGATCTCGTCGTCGCGCTGCACACGCCGTTCGACGTCGGCATGCTGCACCTCGGGATCGACGCGTCCGTCGGCGCGGTGATCTATCCCTCGCACGGCAACGACGTCTCCACGCTGCTGCGTCGCGCCGACATCGCGATGTACGAGGCGAAACGCCGGCGCCTGCGCGCGCAACTCTATACGCCGGAGCTGGACCGTGATTCCCCTCGTCGTCTCGAGCTCGCCACCGCGCTCGCCGAGGCCATCCGCGACGGCGCGATCGCCGTCCACTATCAGCCGATCATCGACTTGGGCGGAGGGCGCCTTCACAGCGTCGAAGCGCTGGCGCGATGGCAACATGCCGCGCACGGGACGATTGCACCCGACGAGTTCATTCCGATCGCCGAGCTTGGGGACCAGATACGCGATCTGACGCTTGGCGTGCTCGGGGAATCGGTGCGGCAGTGGACCGCGTGGTCGCGCGCAGGCTTCACGACAACGATCGCAGTGAACCTGTCGACGCGCGTGCTGATCGACAAGCGCTTCGCCGCCGATGTACGCCGGATCCTCGAGATTCATGGCATGCCCGGCGAGGAACTGCATTTCGAGATCACGGAGAGTGCGATGCTCGCCGACCCTGCGCGCGCGATCGAGGCCATTACCGAGCTCAATGCGCTCGGAATCCGGTTCTCCGTGGACGACTTCGGCATCGGCTTCTCGTCATTGTCGACGCTGAAGCAGCTGCCGCTCGACAGCCTCAAGATCGATCGCTCGTTCATTCGCCACATGACCACGAGCGAGCGCGACGCATCGATCGTGCGCTCGACGATCCACCTCGCGCACGACCTGGGCCTCGACGTGATCGCCGAGGGCGTCGAGTCGACCGAGGCGCTGACTGCGATCACGCAGATGGGCTGCGATCGTGCCCAGGGATATGCAATCGCAGTCCCCGCCCCGGGCGCCACAGTCCTCGACTGGGCCCGCTCGAACGGAAGTGCCTGAATCGCTTGCGTCACCCTGCGACGAGGACCATCGGCACATTGCACGGCACGACGACGGGACTTATCCAATGACACTCTACGGTCTTGCCGTGTTCTGCATCGTCTACGCGCTCGCGGTCGCGTCGCCAGGGCCTGGCGTCGCGGCAGTCGTCGCGCGTTCGCTCGTTCGCGGCACGCGCGGCGCGCCCGCGTTCATCGCGGGCTTCGTGATCGGCGATCTCGTCTGGTTCACGATTGCCGTGACCGGGCTCGCAGCACTTGCACAAACGGCCAGCGCGGTTTTCGCGACCATCAAGTACGCGGGTGCTGCATTCCTGCTCTATCTCGCTTGGCGGATGTGGACGGTGCCGGCGACCGGCGCCGACGCCACCGACGACCCTCGCGCGGATGCCGACTCGCAGCGCCCGTCGCGACTGTTCGCCGGAAGCCTCGCGCTGACGCTGGGCAATCCGAAGACGATGGTGTTCTTTCTCGCGCTGCTGCCCACCGTCGTCCAGCTCGACCGCTTGACCGTCGCGGGTTTCGCCGAGATCGCCGCGGTCATCGCCGTGGTGCTGCCGGCGGTGCTCGGCGCCTACGTGCTGGCGGCGGCACGCGCACGCCGACTGCTGCAGAATCCGCGCGCGGTGCGGATCGTCAATCGTACCGGCGCAAGCGTGATGGCCGGCGCCGCGATCGCTGTCGCGCGCAGCTAGGGCCTAGTCGGCAACGTCAAGCCTCTGCAAAGGCACGCCGCCAGCGCGTCGCGACGGCATCGAGGCGGTGCGGCGCGGCGGCAATCAGCGGCCGCGCCGTTTCTCTGACGCGCTGCCTGACGGCTTCGTCGGTCAAGTATTCGACGGGTGATTTGCCGTCGATGCGCGCGAGCGTGAGCGCAGGCAACAGGCTCGCGATCCGCGCTTCGATCGCGTCGCGGGGTTCCCATGTAACGCCGTCGAGGTAGGCATCAGCGAACGCGCGATGGCATGCGAGATAGTCGTCCGTCCGCGCCGGTCTTGCGACGCACTTCAGCAGGAAATGATTCAGGCAGAACGCTGCGTCGAATGCCGGATCGCCATACCACGCACACTCGGCGTCGAGGAGCACGGGTCCGCGCGGCCCAAGCAGGATGTTCTTCGGGCTCACGTCGCCGTGGACGAGCGACAAGCGCGTTGCCGCCGTGCGTGCAGACAACGATCGTAGCGTGTCGGCGAGGTCCGGATGCACGACCGCCGTCGCGAGCAGATACGGCTCGAGGCGGATCGCGTGGAAGATCGCGTCGCTGCGAAAGGCTTCGGCGACCGCTGCATCGCCGGCACTCGCCGCGTGGAGGCGCGCAACGATCGCGCCGACGCTGGCGGCGACCGTCGCGTCGATCGTGCCGTCGAGCAACAGCTGCTTCCAGTTCGGATAGCGCGAGGCATCGAGATAGCCCATCGCGAAAATGCCTTGCGAAGGATCGGACGCCAGCGGCACGGGTACGTTGTCGGGGCAATGCTTCGCGGCGAAGTTGATCCACGCCCACTCGTAGGCGTTGCGCTCGACGGGTGCGTGCCATGTCTTGGCGACCTTGAGTTGCGCCAGCGCGCACTTGACGCAGATCGAGCGTCCCGGCAGATCCACACGCCAGATGTCCGACGACACGCCGCCGCGGAGCGGTGTCCACGACATTGGCTCGCCCGCACGCGCAAGCCCGGTGCGCTCCAGAAACGCAGGCAGCCGCGGCTCGGGACGGATCGCGTCGTTCACGATCGCCGCGGCGCGAGCGCTGCGCGGCCGGCGTAAGGCGCGCCCGAGCGCTCGTCGATGCGCATGAGCTCGTTGTATTTCGCGACGGTGCTCGACGTGCGCAGCGAGCCGATCTTGATCTGGCCAGCCGCCGTACCGACAGCGAGGTCGGACATGAAGGCATCCTCGGTTTCGCCAGAGCGCGCCGACACGATCGTCGCGTAGCCGGATTGCTTTGCCTGCGCGACGACGTCGAGCGTGCCTGAAAGCGTGCCGTTCTGGTTCGCCTTGACGAGCACGGCGTTGGCCACACGCTCGCGCACGCCGCGCGCCAGGCGGTCGGGGTGCGTCGTGAAGAGATCGTCGCCCACCAGTTGCACCGTGCCGCCGAGCGCATCCGTCAATTTGCGCCAGCCATTCCAGTCCTCTTCGCCGAGCCCATCCTCGATCGAAATGACGGGTGCTTCGCGAACCCACGCGCCAATCTCTGCGAGCAACGCGTCCGAGTCGAGCGTGCGACCTTCGCGTGCAAATTCGTAGAACCCGTCGGCCCGCTGCAGCGACGATGCCGCCACGTCGATCGCAATCGACACATCGTCACCCGGACGCAGGCCCGCACGCTCGATCGACTCGACCAGCAGCCGCAGCGCCGCGCTCGCGTGGTCGCACCCGGGACTCAACCCGCCTTCGTCGGCGAGCAGCGTCGGGAGACCGCGATCGCGCATCACGTCCGCCGCGGCATTACGCACGCGCGCCATCACGTGGATCGCTTCGCCGATCGTCGCGGCGCGCATCGGTACCGCGAGAAAATCCTGCACGTCCATGCCGCGACCCGCGTGCAGACCTCCGCTCAGGATGTTGGTCATCGGCAGCGGCAGCAGCGGCTTCGCACCCGCGAGCTCGCCGATGCGCTCGTACAGCGCCTGACCGCGTGCCGACGCGACGGCCCTGCAGACGGCGAGCGAAACGCCGAGCGTCGCGTTGGCGCCGAGCCTGCGCAGTTGCGACGTGCCATCGAGCGCAATCAATCGCGCATCGATGTCGCGCTGATCCGTCGCGTCCGTGCCCCGCAGCGCCGCGGCGATCTCGCCGTTGACGTTGGCCACGGCGCGCAGCACGCCGAGACCCGCGTAGTGCGAAGGATCGCCGTCGCGAAGCTCATGCGCTTCGGCGGCTCCGGTGGAGGCACCGGAGGGAACGCTCGCGCGGCCGCGGCTTCCGCCGGCGAGCGTTGCGTCGACCTCGATCGTCGGGCGGCCGCGCGAATCGAGGATCTGCCGCGCGTGCAGCGCGGAAATCGGCAGTGCGCTCACGTTAAGGTGCGGCGTAGTCGACGGCCTGGATCATGTTGCGGATGGTGCGTCTCTAACGGCAGAAAAAAGGGCGCCCCGCGAGGCGCCCTTTCATCGATGCACGGCAGACGCTCACGCCGCGGGCGTCGACTCCGCCGGCTGGCTCTGCTTCGCGTCGTCTTCTGCGGCCGCCTTCATCGACAGGCGCACGCGACCCTTCTCGTCGGCCTCGAGCACCTTGACGCGCACGACCTGGCCTTCCTTCAGGTAATCCGAGACCTGGTTCACGCGCTCCTTCGCGATCTGCGAGATGTGCAGCAACCCGTCCTTGCCGGGAAGCAGTTGCACGATCGCGCCGAAATCGAGCAGGCGCAGCACGGGGCCTTCGTAGATCTTGCCGACTTCAACCTCGGCAGTGATCGCCTCGATGCGCTTCCGCGCGACGTTGCACGCCTCGGCGTTCACCGACGCGATGGTGATCGAGCCGTCGTCCTTGATGTCGATCGTCGTGCCGGTCTCCTCGGTGAGCGCGCGAATGACGGCGCCGCCCTTGCCGATGACGTCGCGAATCTTCTCGGGGTTGATCTTGAACGTCATCATCCGCGGCGCGTGCTGCGACACTTCGGTGCGCGCGTGCGGAACGGCTTCCTGCATCAGGCTGAGGATGTGCAGCCGGCCCTCGCGCGCCTGCGACAGCGCAACCGCCATGATCTCCTTGGTGATGCCCTGGATCTTGATGTCCATCTGCAGCGCCGTGAGACCGCGATCGGTGCCGGCCACCTTGAAGTCCATGTCGCCGAGGTGATCCTCGTCGCCGAGGATGTCGGTCAGCACGGCAAAGCGGTTGCCTTCCTTGATGAGGCCCATCGCGATGCCCGCGACGTGCGCTTTCGTCGGCACGCCGGCGTCCATCAGCGCGAGGCTCGCGCCGCACACCGACGCCATCGACGAGCTGCCGTTCGACTCGGTGATCTCCGAGACGACGCGCAGCGAGTAGGCGAACTCCTCGACGGACGGCAGCACGGCGACGAGTGCGCGCTTCGCCAGTCGCCCATGGCCGATCTCCCGCCGCTTCGGCGAGCCGACGCGGCCGGTTTCGCCGGTGGCGTACGGCGGCATGTTGTAGTGGAACATGAAGCGATCTCGATATTCGCCCATCAGCGCGTCGATGATCTGCTCGTCGCGCGCCGTGCCGAGCGTGGCAACGACGAGCGCCTGCGTCTCGCCGCGCGTGAACAGCGCGGAGCCGTGCGTGCGCGGCAGCGCGCCGGTGCGGATGCGGATCGGACGCACGGTGCGGGTGTCGCGACCGTCGATGCGCGGCTCGCCGGCGAGAATCTGCTCGCGAACGATCTTCGCTTCGAGGTCGAACAGCACGTTGCCGGCGTGACGCCGCTCATCGGGTGATGCATCGACGTCGACGCACTCGGCGTCGACCTTCGCGGAAATCTCCTTGATGCGCTGCGACCGTTCCTGCTTCGAGCGGATGCGGTAGGCGTCGCGCATGTCCTGCTCGGCGACGGCCGCGACGAGCGCGATCAGCGGCTCGTCCTTCGCAGGCGGCTCCCAGTTCCACAGCGGCTTGCCGCCTTCCTCGACGAGCTGGTCGATCAGCGCGATGACGGCCTGCTGCTGCTGGTGTCCGAACACAACGGCGCCCAGCATCACTTCCTCGGGCAGTTCCTGCGCTTCGGATTCGACCATCAGCACTGCCGCTTCCGTGCCGGCGACGACGAGATTGAGCTGCGATTTCTCGAGCTGCGATTTCGTCGGGTTCAGGATGTACTGGCCATCCGCATAGCCGACGCGCGCCGCGCCGATCGGACCGTTGAATGGCACACCTGACAGCGACACGGCCGCGGATGCGCCGATCATCGCCGGGATGTCCGGATCGATCTCGGGATCGACCGACATCACCGTCGCGACGATCTGCACGTCGTTGTAGAGACCGTCGGGGAAGAGCGGTCGCAAAGGACGGTCGATGAGCCGCGACGTCAGCGTCTCCTTCTCCGACGGGCGCCCTTCGCGCTTGAAGAAACCACCGGGAATCTTGCCGGCGGCGTACGTCTTTTCCTGGTAGTCGACGGTCAGCGGAAAGAAATCCTGGCCGGGCTTCGGCTTCTTCGCGGCGACGGCGGTAACCAGAACGACGGTGTCGCCAAGGCTCACCATGACGGCACCATTGGCCTGCCGGGCGATTTCACCCGTTTCGAGCGTCAGCGTATGGCTGCCGTACGGGATCGATTTCTTGATGGGATTGAACACGATTGCCTCGCAATTCAGGAATGACAATGGCCGCGCATTGAGGCGCGGCCATCGGTATGGGACATCAGACGGGTGTCAGCGGCGACGGCCCGGGTTGGCCGCGGCGAGAGCAGACGTCGATGAACTCGATGCTGGTCACTCGGCGCGATTCGGCGGCGTTGATCCGGCGAGCTGCGGCGCTATTTGCGCAGGCCGAGCTTTTCGATCAACGACCGATAACTGTCGGTGTTGCGGGACTTCAGGTAATCGAGCAGCTTGCGGCGGCGCGAAACCATCCGCAGCAGCCCGCGACGCGAATGGTGATCCTTGACGTTCGCCTTGAAGTGATCGTTCAGCCCGTTGATGCGGGCCGTCAGCAGCGCGACCTGGACCTCCGGGGATCCGGTGTCGCCCGTCGCACGCTGGTTATCGGCGATGACCTTCGCCTTCTCTGCAACCGTAACGGACATATTCCTTCCTCGTTCGCTTGTTCGGCTCTTGGGTAAGAGGGCGATTATAGCTTGGAAAAGGCTTAGTTTTCAACCAGCTTGGTGCCCGGAAAGCGGGGCGTTGAAGGGCTCAACCTTGACCACTTTCCGTGCCCGAGATCGCGGAGTCCGATATGACGCGCCGCGGCTGTGCGACGCCATCGGCGACATCGGCGACGCCCAGCAGCGACTCACCGTCGAACACCGCCACGGGACCGGGCTGCAAGCCCTCGGCGGGCACCGCGCGCCCCTGCAGAAAGCGCCGGCTGACGTCGGCAGTCACCTTGAGCTGCGGCAAATGCGCGACCAGCACCGCCATCGGCAGCAACCTTTGGTCCCGCTCGGCCTCGGACCAACCCTCGAGCGCTTCGAGCGTCACCGCGTCGGCGATCGAAAACCCTCCGCTCGCCGTCCGCCGTAGCGCCGCGAGGTGCGCGCCGCACCCAAGCGCTTCGCCCAGGTCTGCCGCGAGCGCGCGCACGTACGTGCCCTTGCTGCATTCGACGTCGAGCGTGGCATCCGGCGTATTCCATGCGAGAAGTTCGAGCCGATGGATCCACACTTCACGCGCGACACGCGGTATCTCGATCCCCTGCCGCGCGTAGTGATAGTACGGCTTGCCGGCGTACTTCAGCGCCGAGTGCGCCGGTGGCAACTGCATTTGCCGGCCGGCCAGATTCGGCAGGACGGCGTCGAGCGCCGCCCTGTCGATCGCGACGGCACGCGACAGGACGATGTCGCCATCCGCGTCCTGCGTCGTCGTCGTGATGCCGAAACGCACGGTGGCTGTGTAGCGCTTGTGCGCGTCGAGCAAGAACTGCGCGAAGCGCGTCGCAGCGCCCAGGCAGATCGGCAGCAGTCCCGATGCGAGCGGATCGAGCGTGCCCGTGTGACCAGCCTTCGCCGGGTTGTAGAGGCGCTTGACGCGCCCCAGCGCACCGTTGGACGAGATTCCGGAGGGCTTGTCGAGCAGCAGCACGCCGTCGACGTTGCGCCGCGGTGGACGGCGCGGTGCTGACATGGGGGAGCGCCTAGGGCCCGTTCACAAGATGGCTTCGAACGCGAACAGGGCCTAGTCGGCGGGGTGCTTCTTGTCTTCCGCGATCGCCTCGTCGATCAGTTGCGACATCCGCATGCCGGACTCGATCGAATCGTCGTAGGCGAAATGCAGCTGCGGCACCGAGTAGAGGTTCAGCCGACGCGACAGCTCGCTGCGCAGGAAGCCCGCGGTGCGCGTGAGCGCGCTCACCGCTGCTTCCGCGTTCTCCCTGCCGGCGAGATGCGTGAAGCGGATCGTCGCGTGCGACAGATCGGCCGTCACGTCGACCGCGGTCACGGTGACCGGGCCGACGCGCGGATCCTTCACATCGTTCTTCAGCAGGTCGGCGAGCTCGCGCTGGATCTGGTCGCCGACGCGATGCGCACGTTGCGAGGTGCGCTTCACAGCGTCCGCACGGCCGTCCGAAGGGCGCTGTGCGCCCCCTCGGGGGGCAGCGAGCGTAGCGAGCGTGGGGGTCGTCGTCTCACAGCGTGCGCGAGACCTCGACGATCTCGTACACCTCGAGCTGGTCCTTCTTCTCGATGTCGTTGTAGTTCTTGATCGACAGGCCGCACTCGAAGCCCGCCTTGACCTCGCGGACGTCGTCCTTGAAGCGCTTCAGCGAATCGAGCTCGCCGTCGTGGACGACGACGTTGTCGCGCAGGATGCGGATTTTCGCACCGCGCCGCACGACGCCTTCGAGCACGTAGCAGCCGGCGACCGTCCCGACCTTCGAGATCCGATACACCTCGCGCACGTCGACCAGGCCCAGCCGGTTCTCCTTCTGCTCCGGTGTCAGCATGCCCGACAACGCGGCCTTCACCTCGTCCACTGCTTCGTAAATGATGTTGTAGTAGCGGATCTGCACGCCGTTGGTTTCGGCGAGCTTGCGCGCCTGCGCGTCGGCGCGGACGTTGAACCCGATCACCACCGCCTTCGAAGCAAGTGCTAGGTTGATGTCCGATTCGGTGATGCCGCCGACGGCCGAGTGAACGATGTTGACCTTCACTTCGTCGGTCGAAAGCTTCGTCAGTGCCTGTTGCAGCGCTTCGTAGCTGCCCTGCACGTCGGCCTTGACGATCAGCGTCAGCGTCTTGACGCCCGAATCGCCCATCTGCTCGAACATGTTCTCGAGCTTCGCCGCCTGCTGCTTGGCGAGCTTGACGTCGCGGAACTTGCCCTGGCGGAACAGCGCGATCTCGCGCGCCTTGCGCTCGTCGCCGAGTGCCAGCACGTCCTCGCCGGCGAGCGGCACGTCGGACAGTCCCTGGATCTCGACGGGAATCGCCGGACCGGCTTCATTGACGGGTTTGCCCGCTTCGTCCGTCATCGCGCGCACGCGCCCGAACACCGCACCCGCGAGCACGATGTCGCCGCGCTTCAGCGTTCCCGAATGCACGAGTACCGTTGCGACCGGGCCGCGTCCCTTGTCGAGCCGCGATTCGATGACGATGCCCTTCGCGGGCGCATCACGCGGCGCCTTGAGTTCGAGCACCTCGGCCTGCAGCAGGATCGCGTCGAGCAGCGCATCGATGCCCTGCCCCGTCTTGGCCGACACCGGCATGAACTGCACGTCGCCGCCGTACTCTTCCGGCAGCACGCTCTCGGCCACGAGTTCCTGCTTGACGCGGTCGGGATTCGCATCCGCCTTGTCGATCTTGTTCATCGCGACGACGAGCGGAACGCCGGCCGCCTTCGCATGCGCGATCGCTTCCTTCGTCTGCGGCATCACGCCGTCGTCGGCCGCGACGACCAGCACGACGATGTCGGTGACCTTGGCACCTCGCGCACGCATCGCCGTGAACGCCTCGTGGCCGGGCGTGTCGAGGAACGTGATCGTCCCCTTCGACGTCTCGACGTGATAGGCACCGATGTGCTGCGTGATGCCGCCCGCTTCACCGCTCGCCACGCGTGTGCGGCGGATCGTGTCGAGCAGCGACGTCTTGCCGTGGTCGACGTGGCCCATGACCGTGACGACCGGCGGACGCGGCAGCGCATCGGCCGCGTGCGTCTGCTCGGTGTCGACGAGCATCGAGTCCGGGTCGTCGAGCTTGGCGGCTTTCGCCTTGTGGCCCATTTCCTCGACGAGGATCATCGCCGTTTCCTGGTCGATCACCTGGTTGATCGTCACCATCGAGCCGAGCTTCATCAGCGCCTTGATCACTTCGGCGGCCTTGACCGACATGCGATGCGCGAGGTCGGCCACGGTGATCGTCTCCGGCACCGAGATCTCGCGGATCATCGGCCCGGCCTGCGCCGATTGGGCACCGGACGCATCGCCCGTTTCCTCGTCCGTCCGGCCGTGACGGCCGCCCTTCGGGCCCCGCCAGCCGGTGGCAGCGCCACCTGTGGTGTCGCCACGCAACCGCAGTGCACGACGGCGCGCCGCCTCTTCCTGGAACACCTGGCCGGGTGCTTTCTTCGTCGGCTTCTCGCGCTTCTCGCCAGGTTTCGCCGCCGGCCGGTGCAGCGTGCCTTCCGGCTTGGCGACGGCAGGCTTCGCGGCCGCAGCGGCGGCCGCGGCTTCGGCGGCGGCCTTCGCGTCTTCGGCGGCTTTCGCTTCGGCGGCGACGCGGGCAGCCGCTTCCTCGGCTTCGCGTTCCTTTTTCGTCTTGCGCTTCTCGACTTCGGCCTGCTTCTTCTGCAGGTCTTCCTGCTGACGCGCCATCAGCTCATGTCCCTTGCGAGCCTCGGCCTCGCGCGCGGCGATCTCCTCGGGCGACAGCACGCCGACGGCAACCGGTGCCGCCGCCGGAGTCGCGGCCGCCGCAACCGGCGCCTCTTCGACGACGGGCGCGGGTGCGTGAGCCTCCTCCTCGCGGCGGACGAGCACGCGCTTCTTGCGCACTTCCACCTGGATCGTGCGCGCCTTGCCGCTCGAGTCGGCCGCCTTGATCTCGGATGTCGACTTGCGCGTCAGCGTGATGCGCTTCTTGCCGTCGCCGGCCGCACCGTGCTGCTTGCGCAGGTAGTCGAGCAGACGCGTCTTGTCCTGCTCGGACAGGTTGTCGCCCTGCTTCTTGCCCGCGACGCCCGCGGCGGTCAGCTGTTCCAGCAACGCGCCGGCCGGCATCTTCAGGTCAGTCGCGAATTGTTCGATCGTCGTGTGCGCCATGCGCTCTCCTGTACCGCTCTTTCGTTGCGCCTTGCCCTAACGCGGGTTCTGGCCGTCCGTACCTTAAAGCGCCGCGCCGGTCTGCGGCGCGTCGGCCGCAGGCTCGAACCAGTGGGCGCGCGCCTTCATGATCAGCTCCTGCGCCTTCACGGCATCCATCCCGGTCAGCTCGACGAGCTCGTCACCTGCGAGGTCGGCGAGCGCATCGCGCGTCGTGATGCCGTTCGCGGCGAGCTTGCTCGCGATGTCGGTATCCATGCCTTCGAGCGACAGCAGCGCCTCCTCGACGTTCTCGACGCTTTCCTCGCGCGCGATCGCGTCGGTGAGCAGCGCGTTGCGCGCACGCGAGCGGAGCTCGCTGACGGTGTCCTCGTCGAACGCCTCGATCTCGTTCATCTCGGTGATCGGCACGTAAGCCACTTCCTCGAGCGACGTAAAGCCTTCGCCGATCAGGATGTCCGCGACTTCCTCGTCGACGTCGAGCTTCTCGATGAAGAGGCTGCGCAAGCGGCCGGTTTCGGCCTCGTGCTTCTGCTGCGATTCCTCGACGCTCATCAGGTTCAATTCCCAGCCGGTCATCTCGGACGCGAGGCGGACGTTCTGCCCGCTGCGGCCGATCGCGATCGCCAGGTTTTCCTCGTCGACGACGACGTCCATCGCGTGCCGCTCCTCGTCGACGACGATGCTCTGCACTTCCGCAGGTGCAAGCGCGTTGATGACGAGCTTCGCCGGATCGTCCGACCACAGCACGATGTCGACGCGTTCCCCGGCGAGCTCGTTCGTCACGGCGGTGACGCGCGAGCCGCGCATGCCGATGCACGTCCCTTGCGGGTCGAGTCGCGGGTCGTTCGATTTCACCGCGATCTTCGCGCGGATGCCGGGGTCGCGCGCCGCGGCCTTGATCTCGATCAGGCCCTCCTCGATCTCCGGCACCTCGAGCTCGAACAATCGCATGATGAATTCGGGTGCGACGCGCGACAGGATCAACTGCGGTCCCTTGGCGGTGCGGTCGATCTTCATCACGTACGAGCGGACCCGATCGCCGACGCGCAACATCTCCTTGGGGATCAGCTGGTCGCGCGGAATCAGGCCCTCGATGCGGCCCGATTCAACGATGATGTTGCCCCGCTCGATGCGCTTGACGGTTCCCGACAGCAGGTTGTCTTCGCGCTCGAGGAAATCGTTCAGGATCTGCTCGCGCTCGGCGTCGCGGATCTTCTGCAGGATCACCTGCTTCGCCGCCTGTGCGCCGATGCGGCCGAACTCGACCGGCTCGAGCGGCTCCTCGACCACCTCGCCCATTTCGAGGACCGGATCGCGCTCGCCGGCGTCGGTGATCGCGATCTGGTGCGCGGGCTCCTCGTGCTCCTCGTCGGGCACGACGGTCCAGCGGCGGAACGTTTCGTAGTCGCCGGTCTCGCGGTCGATCGATACGCGGGCGTCGATGTTGTCGGCATATTTCTTTTTCGTCGCCGACGCGAGCGCGGCCTCGAGCGCCGTGAAGACGATCTCTTTCGGCACGTTCTTTTCGCGCGACAGCGCATCCACGAGCAGCAGAAGTTCGCGGTTCATGTTCCTTCCTCTCCTTGGCCTGCCTGCGCCGGCCGAATCATCTCGTGTCGATCACTGCGACTCGCGCCTTGCCGCGCCCGCCGGGCCTCGGCTCGGCCTCTGGCCTCACCCAACGCGCTCATCGCTTCGTCCAGTCGATCGCGGGGACGAGCCGCGCCCGGGTGATCGTTTCGAACGGAAACGACTTCACGCCGGTGGCAGTTTCCACGAGGACGTTGTCGCCCTCGCTGCCCCGCAATTTGCCTTTGATCCGCTTCGCGCCGTCCACGGGCGCGCGGAGCGTCAGTTGTGCTTCCTGCCCGGCGAAGCGCGCGTAATCCGCTAGCTGCTTTACCGGGCGATCGAGTCCGGGCGACGACACCTCGAGCCGCTCGAAGTCGATTTCCTCGACGGCGAACAAGTGCGTCAGGTGGTTCGACACCCGCGCGCAGTCCTCTACGTCGACGCCGTTCGGCTTGTCGATGAACACGCGGACGAGCCGGCTCCTGGCCGACATATCCCAGTCGACGAGCTCGTACCCCATTGCAGGTACGGTCTGCTCCAAAAGCTCACCCAGGCTCACCGCGCCCTCGACCTGCCGAACCCGTATCCAAACTCCAAAAAAAAATGGGCTGCCCCCAGCCCATTTCTCATTACTTATCCGCCGGGATTGTAGCAGTAAATCGCGTATTTTGACAGGCTTGCGAGGCGTCCGCAGCACCTTCCACGCTAAACTGGCAGCCTGCTTTTTATCGACGGAAAGCGCGCCCAATGCCCGACCCGCTACCCATCGCCGTCCACGGCGACCTCGAACTCGACTTGCTGCCCGCGCTCGCCAACCGGCACGGCTTGATCACCGGTGCAACCGGCACCGGCAAGACCGTGACTCTCCAGGTTATCGCCGAGCGGATGAGCTCGATTGGCGTCCCGGTGTTCATGGCCGACGTGAAAGGCGATCTCGCCGGCATGAGCCAGGCCGGCGCCATGTCGACCAAGTTCAGCGACCGGCTGCAGCAGATCGGTGCCAAGCCACCTGCGTTTGCCGCGATGCCCGTCGTCTTCTGGGACGTTTTCGGTGAGCAGGGCCATCCGGTTCGCGCGACGATCAGCGACCTCGGGCCGCTACTGCTGTCGCGGATCCTGAACCTCAACGACACGCAGCAGGGCGTGCTGGCGATCGTGTTCAAGTTCGCTGACGATAATGGGCTCCTTTTGCTCGATCTCAAGGACCTGCGCGCGCTGCTGCAAAACGTGGCCGACCATGCGCAGAGCCTGCAGACGACCTACGGCAACATCTCGGCGGCCTCGATCGGCGCGATCCAGCGCGGCCTGCTCGCGCTCGAGCAGCAGGGGGCTGCTGCATTCCTCGGCGAGCCGATGCTGAACGTCGACGACCTGCTGCAGGCAGAGGGCGGCCGCGGCGCCGTCAACATCCTCGCCGCGGACCGGCTGATGCAGTCACCGCAGCTCTACGCGACGATGCTGCTGTGGCTGTTGTCGGAGCTCTACGAACGCCTGCCCGAGGTCGGCGACCGTGACAGGCCCAAGCTGGTGTTCTTCTTCGACGAAGCGCACCTTCTGTTCACCGACGCGCCGAAAGCGCTGCTCGACAAGATCGAGCAGGTGATCCGCCTCGTCCGATCCAAGGGTGTGGGCGTGTTCTTCGTCACGCAGAATCCGCTCGACGTCCCTGACATCGTGCTCGGCCAGCTCGGCAACCGCGTCCAGCACGCGCTGCGGGCGTTCACGCCGCGCGACCAGAAGGCGGTCAAGGCCGCCGCCTCGACGATGCGCGCCAATCCGGCGCTCGATACGGAAAAGGCGATCACCGAGCTTGGCGTCGGCGAGGCGCTGATCTCGTTTCTCGACGAAAAGGGGCGCCCCGGCATCGTCGAGCGCGCGTTCATCCTGCCGCCGGCATCGAGGATCGGTTCGATCACGGCCGATGAGCGCAAGGCCGTCACGGCGCAGTCGCCGGTCAAGGGCGTCTACGACGCGCCGGTCGACCGCGAATCCGCCTACGAAAAGCTTGCGGGCCGGGCCTCGGCGTCGGCCGGCACCGCAGCGCCGGCCGGTGCAAGCGGCGGCCTCATGGATTCGCTGAAGGGATCGCTTGGCGGCCTGATGACGGGCAGCGGACGCAAGGACAGCCTCGTCGAAGCAATGGCGAAGAGCGCCGTGCGGACGATGGGCTCGACCGTCGGACGCGAGATCGTTCGCGGTGTGCTGGGTTCGCTGCTCGGCGGGCGCCGACGTTGACCCAAGCGATCTTGAAGTCCGTCGCAACCGATTCGGTCATTCGATGATCTCGTCAGCGCGCAGCAGCAGGCTTTGCGGCACCGCGATATTCAACGTCCGGGCCGTGCGCCGGTTGATGACCATCTCGACGCTGGTGGGCTGGACAACGGGCATCTCGGCCGGCCGCGCTCCGCGCAGGATGCGTCCGATGTAGACACCCGCTTGCCGGTACATCCAGCGAATGCTCCCGCCGTAGCTCACGAGCCCACCAGCTATGGCGAATTCGCGGACGAAATAAACGGCCGGCGCGCGCTGGCGAGCCGCGAACGCCACGACGCGATCGCGCTGGCTCAGCAGCATGGGATCGGTCGCCACAAAGAGCGCGCCCGCGCCCGCGGCCGTAAACCCCGCGAACGCAGCGTCGAAGTCGCCGCTGTTGCGCACGTTCAGCAGCACTGTCGAGTGCCCGAGCGCGCGCGCAGCTTCCTGCGCATCGCGCTGCTCGGAAGCTGCATTGGGATTGTCGGGATTCATCAGCAGCGCGATCACCGAGCGAGGCGCAAGCTCGTGCAGCAGTTCCACACGCTTTCCGCCCATGGCGCTGGAAATCAGATTTATGCCGGTGAGATTGCCTCCGGGACGGTTGTAGCTCTCGACCAGCCCGAACTTCACCGGATCGCCGCCGATCGTGAACACGATGGGCGTCGTTCGACTCGCCGCCTGCGCAGCCTTTGCCGAGGACACGTCGCCGGTTGCGGCGATGGCCGCGACACCCCGGTCAACGAGTTCGCGCGCGAGGCCCGGGAGCCGGTCGTAATTGCCTTCGGCCCAGCGAAACTCGATCGTCAGGTTCTTCCCGTCTATGAAGCCGGCCTCCTGCAGTCCCTCGCGGAATGCAGCGACGTTGAATTCGTAGAGCTGCGGCGTCGCGCTGTTGAGGAAGCCGATGACCGGACGAGGTTGCGCCCGAACGCCGGCAGCAAATGCTGCGAGCGCGCCGGTCGCCGCGATGAAGGTCCGGCGAGAAGCTGCGCCGGCGCGCACGTCGCGGAGGACTTTGCGCGTGCCTCGTGCCCAGGGCGTCGAATGCAAGCCTGGCCGCGTCACAGAAGTGCCTGCAGCCGGAAGGCCGGGACGGGCTGCAGATACCCTTTGAGGGCTAGCGCACCCAGCGCCTCGAGCGTCGCAATGCCGTCGAGCGCCGCGCGGGCGCGCCGGTCGGTCAGGATCTGCCCGGGCCCCGCCTCGTCGCAAAGCCGCGCCGCAAGGTTTACGACGCCGCCGATCGCCGAGTAGTCGAACCTGCTCTCGTAGCCGAATGCGCCGAGCGTGGCGAAACCTTTCGCGATGCCGATGCTGAGATCGAGCTCGTAACCGACCTCGGACCAGCGCACGCGCAGCGGCGCGAACTGCGCCTGCATGTCGAGCGCCATCGCGGCGGCGCGGCGCGGCGCGTCCGGAACGGCGAGCGGATCGTTGAAGAAGATCAGGATCCCGTCGCCGGCGAAGCGATCGAGCGTCCCCTCGTAGCGGCTGATCAGCGCGCCCATCGTCGCGTGGTACTCGCGCAGCACCGCCTGCACCTCTTCCGGTTCCGCAGCGTCGGTGAACGCGGTGAAGCCGCGCAGGTCGACGAACACGTAACAGATCTCGCGTCGGTGCGGCGCGAGAATCGACGCAGTGCCCGCCGACAGGATCGCGTCGCACACGGCAGGCGCAAAAAAGCGCTTCAGCGCCGACATCCGGCCGAGCTCGGCCACTTGCGCGTCGACGCGCTCCTCGAGCTTCGTATTCCACTCCTTGAGCGCCGCCGCCTGTTTGCCCACCTCGTCCTGCAGCGCCTTGACGCGCAACAGCGAGCGCACGCGCGCGAAAAGCTCCGGCTGGTTGATCGGCTTGTTGAGAAAATCGTCGGCACCCGCCTCGATACCCTTGACCCGCTCCTGCTGTGCGTCGAGGGACGTCACGAGCACGACCGGCAGCAGCGCGGTCGCGGCATCGGCGCGCAGCCGCCGGCAAACGTCGTAACCGGACAGCCCCGGCATCATCACGTCGAGCAGCACGAGGTCTGGCGTGTCCGTTGCCACTCTGGCCAGCGCCTCTTCGCCGTTGGTCGCCGTCGTGACGGCGTAACCGCGTATCGCCAGCAGGTCCGCGAGCAGCTTCACGTTGGTCGGCGTGTCGTCGACGACCAGTACTTTGCCCAGTGCGGTCGCGCCGCTCATCGCGGCGCCTCGATCATTTCGCGCACCGCCTGCAGGAATTCCTTCAGGTTGATCGGCTTGCCGATGTACGCGTCGAAACCGGCCTCGGTAATCAGCTTGCGGTCTTGCTGCATCACCGATGCGGTGACCGCGATGACCGGGATGTGCGCGGTGGCCGGATTCTCGCGCAGCACGCCGAGCGCCTCGATACCGTTCATGCCCGGCAACTGGATGTCCATCAGCACCAGGTCCGGCGAATGCGCCTGTGCGAGCGCGATGCCGTCTTCCGCCGTGGCCGCCTCCAGCGTCTGGTAACCCTTGACCTGCAGCACGTCGCGGACGAGCTTCATGTTCTTCTCGTTGTCTTCGACGATCAGGATCACGCTCATTGCACATTTCTCCGGGCAGCCACCGAAGCGGCGGGAGCGGCGATCATCGGCGCACCACCCGCGGCAGCACGAACGTGAACACCGAGCCTTTGCCCGGCTCGCTGTCGACGCGAATCGTACCGCCGTGCAGCTCGACGAACCGCCGCGTCAGCGCAAGCCCGAGTCCCGTTCCTTCGTGCTTGCTCGTGTACTGGCGACCCACCTGCCGGAACTCCTCGAACACCGCCTCGTGGTCGGAGGCGGCGATTCCGATCCCGGTGTCCTCGACGGCGATCTCCAGGTCATCGCCCACGCAGCGCGCACGCACCTCGATGCGTCCGTCGTCGGGCGTGAACTTGACGGCATTGGACAGCAGATTCAGCAGGATCTGCTTCAGCTTGCGCTCGTCGGCGACGACGCTCGCGAGTCCTGGCTCGATGTGCACGTCAAGCGCGATCGCGTGCTTTTGCGCGCGCTCGCGAATCAGCGCCATCGCATTGCCGATCGCCGTCGGAAGGTCGAATGTCGCGGGCTCGAGCTCCATCCTGCCCGCCTCCACCTTCGACAGGTCCAGTATGTCGTTGATCAGGTTCAGCAGATGCCGTCCCGATGAGTGAATGTCCTTGAGGTAATCGTCCTGCTTGTCGTTGAGCTCGCCGAACAGCCGCTCGAGCAGAACCTCGGAAAAGCCGATGATCGCATTGAGCGGCGTTCGCAGCTCATGCGACATATTGGCCAGAAACTCCGACTTGTGCTGGTTGGCGATTTCGAGCTGCTTGCTCTTGTCCTGGATCTCGCGGAACAGGCGCACGTTCTCGAGCGCGATCGCCGCCTGGTCGCCGAATGTTCGCAACAATTCGATCTCGCGTTCGGCGAATGGGCGCACATCGTCGCGACGCAACAGGATCGTGCCGACAGTCTGTCCTTCGCGATACAGCGGCACGACTATGACTGTCCGATGGCCGAAGCGCTGCGCCAGCACGTAGCTGCGCGGGTAGGCGGCCTCTTCGGCGAGCATGTCGGGTACCTGGATGCTACGCCCCTCGAGCAGCGCGCGACCTGAAATGGACTGGCTGTCGATCGGCAGCGACTCGACGTGGCTGACCGGGTCGGGCGAGGGTCCCTTCGAGGCAAGATGCCGCAGCACGTCGCCTTCGATGAGGTACATCGACGCCGTCGATGCGTCGCACAGCCGTGCCGCGCGTTCGGCGATCGCTTCGAGCACCGGCTGCATGTCGGTGGGCGAGCTCGAAATGACGCGCAGTATTTCGGCGATCGCCGTTTGCTGATTCAGCGCCTCCTTTGTCTCGTTGAACAGGCGCGCGTTCTGGATGGCGATCACCGCCTGATCGGCGAACGTCTTGAGGAGCGCGATCTCCTTGTCCGAAAACGCCTTGACGAACGGACGCGCGACGGTGATCACCCCCACACCGCGTCCCTCCCACAGCATCGGCGCGAACACGACTGATTTCATGCCCGTGGCGAAAGCGCTCCGCCGCGTGTACTCGGGCACGTTGGTGTCCCGCTCGGCATCGACCAGATGGACGACGCGTCGTTCGGTCAGCGCGATGCCCGACGACGAGTTCACGTCGATCGGACCGGGAAAGATGCTGCGCAATCGCTCGGGGTTCGGCCCGTCGTAATAGCCGAGATGCAGCATGCCGTCATCGCCGACGACATTGATGCTGACGACGACACCTTCGAACAGTCGCTTGCAGCTTCGCGAGATCCGCTCGAACACGGGCGCCGTATCGGCCACCGAGCTGCTGATTACCCCCAGCACCTCGGCGGACGCCTGCTGCTGTTCCAGCGCCTCGCGCGTCTCGTTGAACAGCCGCACGTTCTCGATCGCGATCGCCGCCTGATCGGCAAACGTATTGACGAGCGCGATCTGACTTTCCGAGAACGCGCGCGCTTCCATCCTCCACAAGGCGATCGCGCCGATCGCACGATCCTCCCGCATCAGCGGCACGCTGAGAATCGCGCGATGGCCAATCCTGCGCTGCATTTCGCGGCCGACCGGAAACTCCTCTTCCGGCGCGGTCGCCAGGTCCGCCATGTGCACGAGGGTCCGATCGAGGATGGCGCGACCGCTCGTTGAACCGCGGCTCAACAACATGTGCTCGCCTTCGCTCAGCGCGGGGGTATCTCCGACGCTGGCCGCACACCGGACCGTCGCGCCTTCGACGAGGAAAATAGTCGATTGCGCCGCATCACAGAGCTTGAGCGCACGCTCTGCCACGGCGTTCAGCATCGGGCGCACGTCGCCCGGCGAAGCCGATATCACGCGCAGGATTTCGCTGATCGCCGTTTGCTGCTCGAGCGCTTCCTTCGTTTCGTTGAAAAGGCGTACGTTGTCGATCGCGATCGCCGCCTGGCGCGCGAACGTCTCGACGAGTGAAACCTGATCGGGCGAAAACAGGCCCGGTTCGCGGCGAAACAGGAATATCCCGCCGTATGCGCCACCTTCGCGCATCAGCGGCACTGCCAGGACCGCGCGTGCACCGAGGGGAATGATGCTTGCGCGCGAGTCGGGATATTCCGCATCCAGGAGCGGCAGGATATCCGCGTGGTGAATGGTCTCACGGTCGAGTGCGGCGCGCGCCGTGATCACCGTACGGCGATATGGAATCGGCGTGGGCGGCGGCGGCAGCGGCTCCTGTCCCGCCGAATACTCGGTCACAGGGCGTATGACATCGCCTTCGATCAGCAGCACACGCGCGTAGGGCGCGCCGCATAGGTGCGCCGCGCGCTTCGCAACGGCGTCGAGTACCGGCTGGACGTCCGTCGGCGAGTTCGAGATCACGCGCAGGATCTCGCTGATTGCTGTCTGCTGCTCGAGCGCCTCCTTCGTTCGGTTGAACAGCCGCACGTTGTCGATCGCGATCGCCGCCTGACGTGCGAACGTCTCGACCAGCGCCACCTGGTCGGATGAAAACAACCCTGGCTCGCGGCGAAACAGGAATATGCCGCCGTATGCGCCATCCTCGCGGAGCAGCGGCACCGCCAACACCGCGCGGCAGCCCAGGCGGCGGATGTTCTCGGCTGCATCCGGAAACTCGGCATCGGCGATCGGGACGATGTCAGCGAAATGAACCGTGGCACGGTCGACCACCGCGCGGCCGGTAAACGACGTACGGGCGACCGGCACCGGAAAGCCGCTGAACACCGGCTCGGTCGAGTAATCCGCCCGTGGAACCAGCATCTCGCCGTCGATCACCATCACACGCGCGTAGGGCGCGCCGCACAAATGCGCAGCCCGCTCGGCGACCGCCTGCAGCACCGGCTGCACGTCGGTCGGCGAGCTCGAGATCACCCGCAGGATCTCGCTGATCGCCGTCTGCTGCTCGAGGGAATTCTTGAGCTCGCGCGTCCGCTCGTCGACCTTGCGCTCGAGGCCGGCATACGATTCGCGCAGCTTGCCCGTCATCCGGTTGAACTGCTCGGCGAGTCCCTGCAGCTCGTCGCCGGTGCGCACGTCGATTTTCTGGTCGAGGTCGCCGGAACCAATGCGCCGCGCACCTTCGTCCAGCGTACGGATCGGGCGCATCATGCCGCGCGCGAGCGCCAGTGCACCGAAGGCTGACAGGAACACGCCGGCGAGCAGCAGCAGCGCAGCTCGAGCGATCGACGCCTCGAGCTTCGCGTTCACTTCGGACATCGGCTGCTCGACGAACACCCGCCAATTCAGCGGCTCGATCAGCGCCACCGACGTCAGCGTCGCAATGCCCGTGACGTCCGTCGACTCCATCGCGTCGGCACCCGGCTTGCCACCGCCGCTCACCACCCGTACGTGCGGAAGCGCCGACAGGTCGGTCTTGCGCAGCACGAGACCGATGTCGGGATCGGCGACGAGATAGCCGTTGCCGTCCACGGCGTACGCCTTGCCCTTGTCACCGATCCTGATCCGCGACACGACGTCCCAGACGAACTTCAGGTTGATGTCGGCAATCGTCACCGGTCCCGCGTCGCTGCCCGAGCGAAGCGCGATCGTCAGGTACGGCTCGGTCTCCTTCCGAAAGTACACGGGACCGAACCACGTCCGGGCACGCGATGCATTGCGGAACGCCGGCTCCTGTGACCGATCCTTTCCCGAGTTCACGCTGTCCATCGTCAGGCGCGACACGAGCAACTGCTCGCGGCCGGCGCCGTCGAGCTGCGCGATGTCGGTGATCTCGGGCACCTGGCGCAGCAGCTTCAGGAACTCGATGCGGCGCAGCTCGATGTCCCCCGCGCCGATCTGCGGCAACGCCGCGTACTTCAGCTGCTGCTCGATGCCGCTGATGTATTGCTCGATGCGCGCCGCCGCCGCGAGCGCCTTCTCGTGCTGCAGACTCGCAAGCGCCGCCTTGTTGTCCTGGTGGGAAGACCAGATCCAGAACGCGCCTGACGTCAGCATCGCGCCCGTCACCAGCGAAAGGATCAGCAACAGGTATTTGCGGAACAGTCGGCCGCCATGTGCGGGCGGGGCGCGTTCGGCGGATACCGGCGGAGCGCCATCGAGCGCGAGGCCGCGCTGCGGTTGCGAGATCATCGCAGGCCGCCTTCGACCGGAGCGCTACCGGTGGCGCCTAGGGAGCCTCTGCATAACCTGCGTGGAGCGCTTTTGCGCGAGATGCGGATGAATGCGAGACGCACGCTCCGTGGCATGGTGCGCACCCTACCCGAGGACGGGCAGCGGAAGCAATAGTCGGCGGCCGCCCGGTCGCCTTTCAGGGCCGCTTCCGCGACCCCCGCGTCACTTCGGCGTCGACTCCATCTGCGCAAAAACCTCCTCCGCCTGGTGGAAAGCGGAGTTCGCGGCCGGAACGCCGGCGTAAATCGCGCACTGCAGCAGCACCTCGCGAATCTCGTCCTTCGTCACGCCGTTGTTGAAGGCTGCGCGGATATGCAGCTTGAACTCGTCGGAGCGATTGAGCGCGACCATCAGCCCGATCGTCAGCAGGCTGCGCGTGTGTCGGGGCAGGCCCGGGCGCGTCCAGATCTCGCCCCACGCATAGCGGGTGATCAACGCCTGGAACTCGCCGTTGAAATCGTTGCGCTTCGCCAGCGAGCGCTCGACGTGGGCATTGCCGAGCACCGCCTTGCGTACTTCGAGACCCTTCTCGAATCGCTCGTCTTCGTGCATTTCGCTACTCCATCCGGCCGGTGAGAAACTGCATCAGAGCCTGCGTGAACGCCGACGCGGCCTGCACGTTCGACAGGTGCGCCGCCGGCAATTCCACGTAGTGCGCGTTCGGCACGTGCTCGGCGACGAAGCGGCCATCCTCGGCCGGCGTGGCGAAGTCCTCGGTGCCGGCGATGACGAGCGTCGGTGCGCGGATGCGGCTCACCAGGTGGCGCTGATCCATGTCACGTACCGCCGCGCACGATGCCGTGTAGCCTTCGGTCGACACGCCTTCGAGCGTGGTGCGCATCCTCGCGATGATCGGCGTGGGCGCCTCGAGCAGCTGCGACGAAAACCAGCGCGCGAGCACCGCCGAGGCGATCGACGGCATGCCACCCTTGCGCACAGCGTCGATGCGGGCGTTCCACATTTCCGCCGTGCCGATCTTCGCCGCGGTGTTGGCGAGCACCAGCCGGTCGATCCGCTGCGGCGCGTGGATGCCGAGCCACATGCCGACCATGCCGCCCATCGACAAGCCGCAGAAATGCGCGCGCGGCACCGCGAGCTTGTCGAGAAGGCCAAGCGCATCGCTGGCGACCTGCTCGATCGTATAGGGACCCGGCGTGACCGTTGAGTGACCGTGACCGCGGCTGTCGTAGCGGATCACTCGGAACCTGCCCGCGAGCGCCGCGATCTGCGGCTCCCACATCTCGAGCGACGTGCCGAGCGAGTTCGACAGCAGCAGCGGCGGCGCGGACTCGCCACCATCGATCTGGTAATTGAGCGTAACGTCGGCGAGCCGGGCAGTTGGCATGACAGGTCCTCGTGTAGTCCTTCGTTTAGCGAACCTGGTCGGTGCGCGCGGGATGTCCGGCCAGAACGCGCGCGACGAACGCTTCGGTTGCGCCGAGGTAGCGCAGCGGATCGAACAACTGCGCAAGCTGTTGCGCATCGAGCACCCGGGTCACGTCCGGCTCCTGCGCGAGGATCTCGCGCAAATGCGCATGCTCCGCACTTGCCCGCCGACAGGCGCTCGCGACGAGCGAATGTGCGGTGCCGCGGCCGATCGACGGTGCGAGCGCCATCTGCACGGCCTCGGCGAAGATCAGTCCCTGCGTGATGTCGAGGTTCGCGCGCATCCGGTCCGCGTCGACGTCGAGGCCCTCGATCACTTCCACCATCGCGACCACTGCGCCGGACGCACAGAGCGCGATCTCCGGCAGCGTAGCCCATTCGGCAGGCCAGTTGCCGAGCCCCCGCTCGTGCTCCTGCACGGCAGCCGACAACATCGTCGATACGAGTCCGGGCACGCGCACCGCCGCCTCGAGCGCGATCGCCGCACCGACCGGATTGCGTTTCTGCGGCATCGTCGACGATCCGCCGCGTCCCGGCAGCGCGGGTTCCTGCGCTTCACCGACTTCCGACTGGGCGAGCAGCGAGATGTCGCGCGCGAGCTTGCCGAGCGTCGCCGTCAGCATGCCGAGCGTTGACGCGACGTCGCAGAACCGGTCGCGCTGCGTGTGCCACGGCAAGTCAGGCACATCGAGTGCGAGGTTCGCGGCAAGCGCCTCGGTGACGGCAATGCCGCGATCGCCGAGCGACGCCAGCGTCCCTGCAGCGCCGCCGAACTGCACGACCAGTACCTGGCGACGCGCTGCAGCCAGTCGCTGCCGATGACGAAGGAGCGCGCTCAGCACGCCGGCGAGCTTGATGCCCAGCGTGACCGGCAACGCCTGCTGCAGCCACGTGCGGCCGGCCAGCACCGTCGTCGCGTGACGGCGCACCTGAACGGCGAGCGCAGTTGCCAGGCGGTCGACGTCCGCTTCGATCAGCGCAAGCGCATCGCGCACCTGCAGCACGAGTCCGGTGTCGATGACATCCTGGCTCGTTGCACCCCAATGCACGTAGCCCTTCGCGTCGGGCGCCGCGGCAGCGACATTGCGCGTCAGCGCGGCGACAAGCGGAATCGCGAGGTTACCCGCCTTGCGCGCGTCGCGGGCGATGGCCGCGACATCGAAGCCGTCCGCATTGCATTCACCGGCGATCGCCTCGGCGGCTTCGCGCGGGATGACGCCGACGCTCGCCTCGGCCCGCGCGAGCGCTGCCTCGAATTC
The DNA here is from genome assembly GCA_963709335.1 of uncultured Pseudomonadota bacterium. GTDB lineage: Bacteria > Pseudomonadota > Gammaproteobacteria > Burkholderiales > Casimicrobiaceae > VBCG01. The sequence continues at coordinate 165,726 of CAVPWB010000011.1, read as the reverse complement.
CAGCATTCGCGCGATGCGCGTGCGCTCCGAGAACACGTCGCGCATCGCATCCGTTGCGAACAGGGAATCGGGCACGGGTGACCGCCTAGTCGTCGACCGGCCTGCGGCGGGCGCCTGCCATCACACGCGCTCGATGACGAGCGCGATGCCCTGACCTACGCCGATGCACATCGTGCACAGCGCATACCGGCCGCCGGTGCGCTGCAATTGGTAGAGCGCCGTGGTGACGAGGCGCGCGCCGCTCGCACCGAGCGGATGGCCGAGCGCGATCGCGCCGCCGTTCGGATTGACGTTCGCGGCGTCGTCGGGTAACCGATGATCGCGCGTGACGGCGAGTGCCTGCGCGGCGAACGCCTCGTTCAGCTCGATGACATCCATCTTCGCCAGTTCGAGCTTCGCCGCGGCGAGCACCTTGCGCATCGCCGGCGCCGGCCCGAACCCCATGATCCGCGGTGCAACACCGGCTACGGCCATCGCGACGACGCGCGCGCGCGGCCTCAGGCCGTGGTGACTCGCCGCCTGTTCCGATGCGAGGATCAGCGCACACGCACCGTCGTTGACGCCCGACGCGTTGCCCGCCGTCACCGAGCCGTCCGGCCGCACGACGCCCTTGAGCCTGGCCAGCGACTCGAGTGTCGTCGCGCGAGGATGCTCGTCAGTGCTCACCGACACCGGGTCCCCTTTTTTCTGCGCGACGCTGACCGGAACGATCTCCTCCGCCAGCCGACCCGCGGCAATTGCGGCGGCGGCGCGCTGCTGGCTGCGCAGCGCAAAGGCGTCCTGGTCGGCGCGACTGACGTTGAACTCCTGCGCGACGTTTTCCGCCGTTTCGGGCATCGAGTCGACGCCGTACCGCGACTTCATCAGCGGGTTGACGAACCGCCAGCCGATCGTCGTGTCCTCGATCTTCGCCGCGCGCGAAAAAGCTTCGGTCGCCTTTCCCTGGACAAACGGTGCGCGTGACATGCTTTCGACGCCGCCGGCGAGCATCAGCGATGTTTCGCCGCTCTTGATCGCGCGGGCGGCAATGCCGATCGCGTCCATGCTGGAGCCGCACAGCCGATTGACGGTCGTGCCCGGCACTTCAACCGGTAGCCCCGCTAGCAGCGCGGCCATCCGGCCGACGTTGCGATTGTCCTCCCCCGCCTGGTTGGCGCACCCGTACACGACATCGTCGACGGCGCTCCAGTCGACGTTCGGATTGCGCTGCATCAGCGCGCGCAGCGGCACCGCGGCCAGGTCGTCGGCACGAACGGTCGCCAGCGCGCCGCCATAACGGCCAAACGGCGTGCGAACCGCATCGCAGATGAAAGCTTCGTTCATCGTGATTCCTTCGTGGCCGAGGCACGCGACAGCGGCAGGCCGGTGATCCGCTCCAACTCGTCGAACGACAGGCCGTCGACGACCTCGAGCACTTCAAGTCCGCGCGGCGTCACGTCGAGCACCGCGAGGTCGGTGAAGATCCGGTTCACGCAGCCGATGCCGGTCAACGGATACGTGCAGCGGTCGACGATCTTGCTTTGCCCCTGCTTGGTGGTGTGCTCCATCATCACGTAGACGCGCTTCGCGCCGATCGCGAGGTCCATTGCGCCGCCGACCGCCGGAATCGCGTCCGGCGCGCCGGTGTGCCAGTTCGCGAGATCGCCGGTCTTCGATACCTGAAATGCACCGAGCACGCAGAAGTCGAGGTGGCCTCCGCGCATCATTGCGAACGAGTCCGCATGATGGAAGTACGCGCCGCCCGGCAGCAGCGTCACCGGCTGCTTGCCCGCATTGATCAGGTCCGAATCCTCCGAACCGGGGGATGGCGCCGGACCCATCGCCAGGAGTCCGTTCTCGCTTTGCAGCAGGATCTCGCGATCCTTCGGTAGATGATTGGCGACCATCGTCGGCAGGCCGATGCCGAGGTTCACGTAGGCCCCTTCCGGAATGTCGCGCGCGACGCGCGCAGCCATTTGATCGCGGGTGAATCGTTGCATCGAGGTTCCTTTTATCCGGGACGTCGCGCGCAGCCTGTCACGCGGCAGCCTGCGGCACGGCCATCGAGCCGGCCGGCAGCTTGACGATCCGCTGAACGAAGATTCCGGGTGTCACGATCGTCTCGGGGTCGAGGCCGCCCAGATCGACGGTCTCGCGCACCTGCGCAATCGCACATTTCGCCGCACTGGCCATGATCGGACCGAAATTGCGCGCCGTCTTCCGATAAACGAGGTTGCCCCAGCGATCGCCGCGGTCTGCCTTGATCAGCGCGAAGTCCGCATGGATCGGATACTCGAGCACGTATTGGCGACCGTTGATCTCGCGTGTCTCCTTGCCCTCGGCGAGCAGCGTCCCGTAACCGGTGGGCGTAAAGAACGCACCGATGCCCGCGCCGGCCGCGCGAATGCGCTCGGCAAGATTGCCCTGAGGCACGAGCTCCAGCTCGATTGCGCCAGCACGAAACAGCTCGTCGAACACCCACGAATCCGTCTGCCGCGGGAACGAGCAGATGATCTTGCGCACGCGCTTCGTCTTCAGCAGCGCGGCGAGGCCGGTATCGGCGTTGCCTGCATTGTTGTTGACGACGGTAAGGTCGCGTGCACCCTGCTCGATCAGCGCCTCGATCAGCTCGGATGGCATGCCCGCCGTTCCGAAGCCGCCGATCATCACCGTCGCGCCGTCATGAACGTCGGCAACGGACTCGGCGGCCGAAAGAACAATCTTGTTGATCATTGCGTCCTCTGCCCGCGCAATCGTTGCACCATTATGCCGCCTTTAGCGCGCCGCTTCCGCGTCGCGCGCGCGCAGCGCAGCCAGTACCGGACCGGTCGCCGGCCGCACGCCGCGCCACAGGAAAAACGATTCCGCCGCCTGCTCGACCAGCATCCCCAGGCCGTCGACGGCGCGCCCGGCACCCTGCGCGAGCGCGTATGCAATGAACGCCTTCGCCCGTGCGCCGTACACCATGTCGTAGGCAAGTGCTGCGCGCGCGAAAACGTTGGCGGGCAACGGCGGTAACGCGTCGGCAAGGCTTGCCGACGTCGCGTTGATGACGAGATCGAACGTGTCGCCGGCAACGTCGCCGTACCCGCCGCCGTGCAGCGACACGCCGGCCGCGTGGCTCGCAAAGCCCGTCGCGAGCGCCTCCGCCTTGACCACCGTACGGTTGACGATGGCGATCCGCGCCGGACGCTCGGCGAGCAGCGGCAGCAGCGCGCCGCGCGCAGCACCGCCTGCACCCATCAGCACTACGCGAGCGCCTGCGATGGCGAATCCGAATCCATCACGGATGTCGCGGACGAGACCGGCACCATCGGTGTTGTCGCCGAACACGTCGTCGCCGTCGAACTGCAACGTGTTGACGGCGCCGGCCTTCGTCGCGCGCTCGCTGCGCCGGGTCGCGTAGTCGTATGCGTCGAGCTTGAACGGTACGGTGACGTTGAGGCCGCGCCCGCCGGACTGGCGAAAGTCGCGCACATCGTCCGCGAACCGGCCGGGGCGGCCCAGCACCATCCCGTAGTCCATGTCTTCGCCAAGCGCGTCCGCGAACATCCGGTGGATGTGCGGCGACTGGCTGTGGGCGACCGGGTTGCCGATCACCGCGTACCGATCGGTCATGTTGCTGCGTTTGCCTGCGATTGCGACGCGAGGCGCGCAGCGGCGTTCAGCGCGCCATACCCGTCATAGTCGCCGACGCGTTGAACGATCTCGAAGAAGAAGCGGTCGGCGAAGCTCTCGCTGTACGCATGAAAATACTCGCCCGTCGGCGTCCGTTCGAACAGCACGCGGCCTTCGCGCATCTTCGCGACCTGCTCACCCGGAAGATCGAAGCGCGCCTGCAGGTCGTCGTAATAATTCGGCGAAATCGGCACGAACTGCGCGCCGTTGCGCCGCAGCTTGGCCATCGTGTCGAAGATGTCGTCGGTTGCGAACGCGATGTGGTGGACGCTCGATCCGCCGTGCGACGAGATCGCGCGTGCCATCGCCGTGCTGCGGCTTTGCGAAACGTTGAGCACCGCGCGCACCGCTCGATCGGCGCTCGCAACCCCCATGCTGCGCACGAGTCCGAACGGATCCGACAGTTCGAGGCTTTCGCCCGGCTCGAGCCCGAGCACGGCGCGATAGAACAGCGTCCACGTATCCAGCGCATCGACGGGAACACCCATCGCGACGTGGTCCACGAGCGTCAGGCCGGCGTCCTTGGCGTTCGCAGTTGCCGCGGCATCGAGGTCGAAGTCGATCTCGTACAGCGCGCCCGACGCGAGCTCGCTGCCGACGAAGTAGATGACGCTGCCATCCGGCGCGCGCACCGCCGGGACGCTCTGCTCGTTGGGCCCGAGCCGGCTGTCGAAACGCGGGCAGTGCAGCGCCGTCGCACGGTTTCGTGTGCCTACCGGATCATCGGTCGTCAGGCTCACGGCGCAGATCGACGGACCGTGGATGTCGAAATGCTCGCGCGCGAACGAATTCGGTTCGGCGTTGAGGATGAGGTTGATCGACCCTTGCCGGTACAGGGTAACGTTCTTCGACCGGTGCCGGCCGGCACGCCTGAAGCCCAATACCTCGAGCACGTTGTCCAGCAGCCACTCGGTCGCTTCGTCGACGGCGAACTCGAGGAACGCGACGCCGGTGAGATTGGGTGCAGGCGGCGGATCGAAGAGCTCGATGCGGTGGACGGTACGCGCGCGTTCGCTCATCGGGCGCGAGCTGTCCGTCGCGGCGCTCTCGAGACGCAACCGCGTCTGCTCCTCGAGATAGAGCAGCGACCGCATCGCGTCGACCGCCAGCGGCCGATTGGGCGCTTCGCGGAAGACGTCGTTGAAGATCTCGAGCGACAACGGTCCTGTGTAGCCGGCGACGAGCACCTGCTCGAGAAATCGCGGCAGGTCGAGCTGCCCCTGACCCGGGAAATTGCGGTAATGCCGGCTCCACTGCAGCACGTCCATCGACAGCCGCGGTGCGTCGGCCATCTGCAGGAAGAAGATCTTGTCGCCCGGGATGTCGGCAATCGCCGCGGGATCGTCGCCCAGCGAAAGGATGTGAAAGCTGTCGAGGATGATGCCGAGGTGGGGATGCGCGGCTTCGCGCACGATCTTCCACGCGTGCTCGTAATGGTTGACGCGCGACGACCACGCGAGCGCCTCGTAGCCGAGCCGGATGTTGCGGCGTGCGGCACGCTCGGCCATCGCATGCAGTTGCGCGGCGGCGCGCGCGTCGTCGTCGATCGCCTGTGGCGAGACGCTGGCGCACACGAGCATCATCGACGTCCCGAGCGTGTCCATGATGTCGAACTTGCGCTCTGCGCGATCGAGATTGCGCTTGAACTGTTCGTCCGAAACGCCTTCGATCTCGCGAAACGGCTGATACAGGTCGATGCCGAGCCCCCGGTCCGCCGCCATGCTGCGCAGATCGGCCGGCGAGCCGTGGAAGTTGATGAGGTCGTTCTCGAAGACCTCGATCGCATCGAAGCGCGCGGCCGATATCGCGTCGAGCTTTGCGGTGAGCGTCCCTGACAGGCAGACGGTGGCGATGCATTTGCGCATGGTTGAGTGCCTCGCGGTGCCGATTGATGAGTTGCGAAGCGGCCTTATGGGTTCAGCGCATTGGCGAGAACTTCGCAGGCACGCAGATTGTCGCCTGCATGACGGTCAACCAATCCGGACCCCCTTTGGGCGGCCAGATGCCGCTCGACACCGCCTCGCCGCGCACGCGCGTCCGCTCATTCAGGTCGGCGTACGGACAGACGTGCAGCATCCGCGGCGTCGCACCGTCGAGCGCATAAGCGGCCACGACGATCGGCGACAGCTTGGTGCGGGCCGGTACCGCGGCTTCCCATGCGGCGAGCGTGGGTCGCATGCCGGCGGGCCTGATGCCGTAGATGCGCACTTCGTAGAACGCGCCGAACGCCCCGGCGAGCTGCGGCTTCACGAACGGATACGGCGCCCACGTCTCGAACGTGCAGTCGACGAGCTGGTCGCTGGCGCCGAAGAAATCGCCGGATTCGACGATGCGTGCCCGCTCGGCGAAGAGCTCGTCCTGCGCGTCGAACGAGCGGAGTACGAGGATGCGGTTGAGGGTGCCGATCTCAGCAGTCCACACGCCTGCGAACGCGCCCGGGCCCTTGTGCTGTCCCGCATAGCGCTCGATCCCCTGCAGCGCGGCGGCGGCCGTGGCCGTGCGGATCGACAGCGTTGCGAGTTCGAGTCTCTGCATGACAATGTCCTTGAATGCGTTGAAGCAGCGGAACGACTGCGCCGGCGTCAGGCCGACTTCACGTGACCGCCGAGAAACAACCGGTTGAGGTCGGGATCATGCAGCAGTTCCGATGCCGGCCGGTCGAGAGCGAGGCGGCCCATCTCGAGCACCAGTGCGCGATTCGCGTATTTCAACGCCGTGCGCACATTCTGCTCCACCATCAGCACCGTTGTCCCACCGTCTGCAAGCGTGCGCAACAGGCCCATCACGTCCTGCACGAGCTTCGGCGACAGGCCGATCGACGGCTCGTCGATCAACAGCACACGGGGCCGCAACAGCAGCGCGCGACCGACTTCGAGCTGCTTCTGTTCGCCGCCCGACATCGTCGATGCCTGGTTGTCGATCCGCTCGCGAATGCGCGGAAAGCGCGTCAGCACCTCTTCGATGCGTCCGGGCAACTCCGCGCGCGGCAGCGTGATGCCGCCGAGCTCGAGGTTGTGTCGCACCGACAACGAGCCGAACAGGTTGCGGCCCTGCGGAACGAACGCGATGCCCTCGGCGAGCAGTTCGCGTGGTGGCTTGCCATTGATCCGCCGGCCTTCGAAGCGGATCTCGCCCGCGCGTGGCGTCAGCATGCCGAACAGCGTTTTCAGCACCGTCGACTTGCCTGCGCCGTTGGGTCCGATCAGCAGCGTGATCTCGCCCTTGCACACGTCGAGCGTCGTCTCGTTCAGGATCGTCAGGCTCGGCGAATAGCCGGCGACGACCCTGTCGAACTCGATGATCCTGCCGGACATGCCGTTATCCTCTCGAGCGGCGCTCGCCCACGCACGCGCGCCGGTAGCCGTGTTTTCGAAGTTCGGTGAAAATTAGTCGCTAGTTACCGAGGTACGCCTCGAGCACTTGCCGGTTCGATTGAACGGCCGACGGCGTTCCCTCGGCCATCACCTTGCCCTCGACCATGCAGATCACGCGCGGGCACAGTCGCATGATGAAGTCCATGTTGTGCTCGATGACGACGAAGCTGCCGCCCTGCGTCTTGTTGAGATCGATCAGGAGTTCGCGCAACTGGTCGACGAGGCTCGGATTCACACCCGCGCAAGGTTCGTCGAGCAGCACGAGGCGCGGCGCCGGCATGAACGCCATCGCGATGTCGATCAGCTTCTGCTGCCCGTACGACAGCGTACCTGCCTTCAGGTGCGCGACGTGCTTCAGGCGGAAGAGCTCGATCATCTCGTCGGCGTGATGACCCAGCCCGGCGTCGGGCTTCGCGAAGAGGCGTCCGACCAATGTGCCCTTGAACTCCTGTGCGGCGGCGATCAGGTTGTCACGCACCGTCAGATGCGTGAAGACCTGCAGCGTCTGGAACGTGCGTCCGACGCCCCGCCGCGACAGTTCGAGCGGCGACATGCCGGTGATGTCCTCGCCGCAAAACTCGACGCCACCCGCCGATGGCTTGATCTGCCCCAGAATGCTGTTGAACAACGTCGTCTTGCCGCTGCCGTTCGGGCCGATGACGCCGACAATTTCGCCGGGCCCCACCGAGAATGTGACACCGTCGACGGCCTTGATCGCACCGTACGCCTTGCGCACGTGCTTCACTTCCAGAAAGCTCGGCAGGGCCGTCACTTCGCAGCTTCCTTGCGGGCGAACTTCTCCGGAATCGACAGGAGCCCGCCAGGCAGCCAGATCATCAGCGCGACGATTGCGAAGCCGAATACGGCGAGATACCAGTTCTGCATGAAGCGCAGCCATTCGGGCAGCAGCACGATCACGACGGTACCGAGCACCGGGCCGAAGAAGCGTCCGGAGCCGCCCACGATCACCGCGAGCAGCATCATCAGCGATGCCGAGAAGTGGAACGGCGCGGGCTCGACGAACTGCACGAGCGCTGCGAAGAACACACCCGCGATCCCGGCACAGGCGGCGCCGATCGCGAACGCCAGCAGCGTATACGCGGTGATGTTGACACCGAGGCTTTCCGCGCGGATCGGGTTGTCGCGCAGCGCTGCGAACGCGCGTCCCCACGGCGAGCGCAGCAGCCACCACAGCAGGGAGATCAGCAAGACGGTGAAGAAGAGCGTGAACCAGAAAAATGGCAGCACGCCGTCGAGCGACAGTCCGAACAGCGTCGGTCGCGGTATTCCCGAGATGCCGAACGTCCCGCCGGTGAGCTTCTCTTCGTTGCGCATCATCAGGAACACCAGCACGTTGAAGCCCAGCGTCGCGAACGCGAGGTAATGATGCTGGACGCGCAGCGCGGGAAAACCCAGCGCGAGCCCAACGGCGAAGCACACGATGGCCGCCAGGGGCAGGATGACGAAGAAGGGAATACCGGCCTTGAGCGCGGTCGCCGCAATGTAGGCACCGATGCCGTAGAACGCCGCCTGGCCGAGCGACATCTGCCCTGCGTAGCCGACCGTCAGGTTGAGCCCGTACGTCGCCATGAGCGTCACGCAGAACAGCGTGCAGAGATAGACGCCGTAGCTTTTCAGGAACACGGGCAGCACCGCGAAGGCGGCGATGGCGACGACGAGCGCTGCGACCTTGCCGGTGGGCTTCATACCTTGCGCTCCTCGACCTTGCCGAGCAATCCCTCGGGTCGCACCAGGATGACGACCAGGAACAGCATCAGCGCGACACCCTCCTTGTAGGCCGGCGAGAAGTAGAAGCCCACGACATTTTCCAGGATCCCGATCAGCACGCCGCCGAGCAAAGCACCGCGCGTCTGGTTGAAGCCGCCGATGATCGCGGCGAAGAACGCCTTGAGCCCGATCGAGTCGCCCATGTCGAACTTGGCGAGGTACGTCGGCGTGACCAGCAGCGCTGCGACGCACGCCAGAACCGCGTTGATCAGGAACGTGTACAGCACCATCCGATTGACGTCGATGCCGAGCACCTTGGCCGCGTCGGTGTTCTGGGCAACGGCCTGCATCGCGCGACCTGTCACGGTCCGGTTGAGAAACGTTTGGAGGCCGATGACGATCAGGCCTGCCAGCAGCAGCGTGCCGATGTCGGCATAGGAAACGGCCGCACCGGCGATCGACAGCTGGCCAGGCGGAAACGGGCTCGGGAACGGATGCGCCTCGGCGCTGTAGCCGGCCTTCACGAGTTGCTTCAAGCCGAGCGACAGCCCGAGCGTCGCGATCACCAGCGGTATGACGCCGTGGCGGATCAGCGGGTTGACGATCGCGTACTTGAAGGCGACGCCGAGCAGCAGCATCGCAACGACGCACGCCAGCAGGAATGCCGCCCACAGCGGGACCCCGAGAATCGCCATGAAGAACAGCATCAGGAACGCGGGCACCATCACGAACTCGCCCTGCGCGAAATTGATCGTTCCCGCCGCCTGCCACAACAGTGTGAAGCCCAGTGCGGCCAGCGCGTAGATTGCGCCGGTAGCCGTGCCCGAAACGATCAGTTGCAGCAGATCGCCCATCCTGTTTAGCTCCGTCGAGGAAACCGATTGCGTGCGCAGCGTACCTGATCGGCGCGAGGGCGGGAGGCCGCGGGCGAACTCGCCTTGCTGCTGGGCTGATCGGCGCTTTCGAGCGAGGCGACACGCATCGCGGCGACGCAATTCTTTCAAATGCGTGACGCGATTTGACTCGCATGACGCCCACGGGCGACAGAACGGGAACGCAGGGGCGCGTGATTGCCCGCGTGCCTTTTTGGCCGACGAATGGCTAAGCGCCGGACGGCGCACGGTTTTGTTCGCTTTGGCGGGCAACCGGCGGTCGCCGGCGGGCGTCCCGGCTATGCGAATGGCATAAAGATCGCTTATTTTCTGTGTCATGCTCCAACGCGGCGCCTGCCCCAACCGTACGAACCGCCGATGAGTCATTCAACGCTACAAAGGTGGGCATTGTCCGCCGCCGTCGCGATCCTCGCCGCTTGCGCCGCGCCGCAGTCACCGCTGCCCATCACGGCGCCGGCGGACGTCAAGGATGCAGCCGTCGCGCGCCGGCCGATTGACGTGCCCACGCCCGTGCAGCCCGCAACGCCGAACAGACCGCAGCCTTTAGCGCAGCCCACGATCGCAGCACCCGCCGGTGCGCTCTACGTGTGCGTTGCCGATAAACAGGGTACGCAGACGCAGACGGCGATCGAGTTCTCGCCGAAGGTCGGCGCGCTGTGCAAGCGCCACCCGGAAATGGGTCCGTGCCAATACGAACGGGACCTGTGCCGCAGCAGCGGCGGCCGTGTGTTCGCCGCCAGCGGACAGGAGATAACCCGCCAGATCGAGGACGAGTACGACCGCAAGGTCCTGCGTGTCCGGTTTCGCGCCAATTAGAGGAAGATATTCCGATGCAGCTCATCCGCTCGGCGGCAACCCTCGCCGCCTTCGCCTTCGCGTTGTCATCGACGCTCGCCGTCGCACACGGCCCCGCCGAGCACGCTACGCAGACGGTGGCAGAGCCAACGGCCGCAACTGTCGAGGCGCTGACGGGCACGGTGCACGACGTGATCGTCGACGACACGACCCGTGGGACGTCGCAACGGTTTGTCGAGCTCGAGCTCGCTGACGGATCGCTCGTTGCCCTGCAAGGCGATCCAGCGCAGGCGCTCGTGCGCGGCGCCACGGTCGAAGTGCACGGACACCGGAGCGGCAAGACGCTGTACGTCGAAGGCTCGCGTGCGCTCGCTGCCGCCGCTGCGCCCGATACCAAGGCGCTCACCGAGATCGATGGCACGCTCGCGATACTGCACGCGGACGACTTTGCCAATGGGCAGAGCTCGTTCGTTTACGAGGTGCACCACGCCTCTGGCAGCGTTCACCAGCTGCGGTTGGCGGCGACCCTATCGGCACTCGAGCCCGGCATGAAGGTGCGCGTGCACGGACGCATCAGTGCCGACAGCGCGACGATGACGCCCGACCGCATCACGATCCTGTCGCGCCAGGCTGCCGCTGCCGAAGACGTTGCCACGAAAGCCGCCACGGCCAACGGTGTGCTCGTGATCATGGCGAACTTCAACAACACAACAGCACCCGCATTCAGCACGGCGCAGGCGCAGCAGGTGATGACGTCCAACAGCGACAGCGTCGCCAATTTCTTTCGCGAAACGTCGTACGGCCAGCAGGTGATGAATGTCACCGTGACACCGGTGTGGGTAACGATGAACCTTGCCAAGCCGACGACGTGCGGATCGGCGGACTGGAGAGGCATCGGCACGACCGCCGACGCCGCAGCCAAGGCGTACAGCGCGCTTTACGATCCGGCGTCCTATAACTTCGTCGTCTACGTTTTCCCCCCGTTGCCCGCATGCGGATGGAGCGGACTCGCATACATCGGATACCCCCACCGATCCTGGATCAATGGCACAGGCGCCTTCAAGACCACGACCATTACGCACGAGATGGGCCATAACTACGGCCTGCTGCACGCTGCCAGCCTGCGCTGCGCGACGTCGATCGGCGGCGCCTGCTCGTCAAGCGAATACGGCGATCCGTTCGGTGCGATGGGCAACCAGCGCGCGATGCACTACAACGCGATGCAGAAAGCGAAGCTCGCCTGGATTCCGTCAACGTCGGTGAAGACGCACACCAGCGGATCGGCGACGTACACGCTGAGTCCGCTCGAGGTCGGCGGCGCGACGACCTACGCAGTCAAGATTCCGGCGGCGGCCAATCGGACGTACTGGCTCGAGTTCCGGCAGCCCATCGGCTTCGACAGCCCGCTCGCTGCCTTTCCGAACAGCGGCGCGCAGATCCGCGTGTCCTATCCGTTCGAGACGCTGTGCTCCGGCTGCAACAGCAACAGCGACGACACCGAACTGCTCGACATGACGCCGTCGACGACGTCGTTCACCGATGCGACGCTGCCGATCGGCCAGACGTTCAGCGACGCGACCTACGGCATCAACGTCACGGTCCTGTCGGCGACGGCCAGTGCGCTCACCGTGCAGGTCGGCACCGGCGGTGCGGCACCGCCGCCCGCGCCGACCGCGACGACGACATCGATCACGGCGACGCCGAACCCGTCGTCGGCCGGCACGGCCGTCACGATGACGGCAACCGTTTCCGGTGCTGCGCCCACCGGAACCGTCGCGTTCACCGACAACGGCGTCGCGATCGCCGGCTGCGCTGCGGTCAGCGTGACCGGAAGCGGCAATGTACGTTCGGCCGCGTGCGTCACCAGCGCGTTGGCGGCGGGCGGTCACCCGGTCGCGGCTCGCTATTCGGGTGACGCCGGCAACACGGCGTCGACGAGCGCGACGCTGACGCAGACGGTCAACGCAACCTCCTCGACCGGCAGCCTCAATGTCGCGCTGGCGTCCAACGGTGGCGTCGCGTCGGCGTCGAGCACGTACGGCAGCGCCTACCCGGTGTCGGCGGTGAACAACAACGTCCGCTCGGGCGCCGGCTGGGGTGCCGGCGGCGGGTGGAACGACGGCACCGCCGGCAGCTTTCCGGACTGGGTGCAGATCACCTTCAACGGCCAGAAGACAATCGACCACGTCGTCGTCTTTACGCTGCAGGACAATTACGCGACCCCGGTCGAGCCCAGCAACACGATGACGTTTTCGAAGTACGGCATCACGGCATTTCAAGTGCAGGGCTGGAACGGAACGGCGTGGATCACGCTGGGCAGCGTCAGCGGCAACAATCTCGTCAAGCGCACGGTGTCGTTCGCGTCGTTTGCAACCGACCGGATCCGCATCCAGGTTACCGGCGCGCTGGCGAGCTATTCCCGGATCACCGAGATCGAGGCGTGGACCGCGGCCAGCGCAGCAACATCGTCCACCAACTTCGCGCTCGCTTCGAATGGTGGTACTGCCTTCGCGTCGAGCACGAACGGCCCGGGGTTCATGCCGGCGACGCTGATCGACAACCACCGTTCGGGCGCCGGCTGGGGATCCGGCGGTGGGTGGAACGATGCAACGCCGGGTACGTTTCCGGATTGGGTCGAGATCGATTTCAACGGCCAGAAGACGATTGACAGCGCGGTTGTCTACTCGGTGCAGGACGACTACGTGAATCCGGTCGAACCCACGGATTCGATGCTGTTCACGCTGCGCGGCATCACGGACTTCCTGGTACAGGGATTCGACGGCACCAACTGGGTGACGCTATCGACGGTGGCCGGCAACAATCTGGTCAAGCGTCGCGTCGCGTTCGCGCCATTCGCAACCAATCGGATCCGCATTTACGTCACGGGTGCGCTTGCCTCGTGGTCCCGGATCACCGAGGTCGAGGCGTGGGGAAACTGAGCATCGTCATCGCGGAGCGAATCCGATTGGAGAACTGAACGCGAAGCATTCGTACCGCTGTCGTCGTGCCGAATCATCGATGCATCCGTTCAAAGCAAGAAAGCCCACGCTAAGGTGGGCTTTCTTGCTTTAAGGGTGCCTGACAATGACCTACTTTCGCACGGGCAATCCGTACTATCATCGGCGCGCCGCCGTTTCACGGTCCTGTTCGGGATGGGAAGGGGTGGTGCCAGCGGGCTATGGTCGTCAGGCATTGACGGTGGCAGCGCGTGGCGTAGCCGGCGACAAAGATGCGGTCGCGGGGCTTGGGTGGCGCTGCCTGGAAGGTAAGGGGTTGGGTTGAGCGGTATTGGCGCGACTCACAGTTATGGAGTCAAGCCGCACGGGCCATTAGTACCGGTTAGCTCAACGCATTACTGCGCTTCCACATCCGGCCTATCAACGTGGTGGTCTGCCACGACCCTTTTGGGGGATCAAGTCCCCGGGAGATCTCATCTTCAGGCGTGTTTCCCGCTTAGATGCTTTCAGCGGTTATCACTTCCGTACGTAGCTACCCGGCGATGCGACTGGCGTCACAACCGGTACACCAGCGGTACGTCCACTCCGGTCCTCTCGTACTAGGAGCAGCTCCCGTCAAATCTCCAGCGCCCACGGCAGATAGGGACCAAACTGTCTCACGACGTTTTGAACCCAGCTCACGTACCACTTTAAATGGCGAACAGCCATACCCTTGGGACCGGCTTCAGCCCCAGGATGTGATGAGCCGACATCGAGGTGCCAAACACCGCCGTCGATATGAACTCTTGGGCGGTATCAGCCTGTTATCCCCGGCGTACCTTTTGTCCGTTGAGCGATGGCCCTTCCATACAGAACCACCGGATCACTAAGTCCTGCTTTCGCACCTGCTCGCCTTGTCAGGCTCGCAGTCAAGCTCGCTTGTGCCTTTGCACGTCTGGCGCGATGTCCGACCGCGCTAAGCGAACCTTCGAGCTCCTCCGTTACGCTTTGGGAGGAGACCGCCCCAGTCAAACTGCCTACCATGCACGGTCCCCGGTCCAGATGATGGACCTAGGTTAGAGCCGCAATGCCGCCAGGCTGGTATTTCAAGGTTGGCTCCACGAAGGCTAGCGCCTCCGCTTCATCGCCTCCCAGCTATCCTACACAAGCCTCATCACAGTCCAATGCAAAGCTACAGTAAAGGTGCACGGGGTCTTTCCGTCTTGCCGCGGGGAGATTGCATCTTCACAAACACTTCAACTTCGCTGAGTCTCGGGTGGAGACAGCGTGGCCATCGTTACGCCATTCGTGCAGGTCGGAACTTACCCGACAAGGAATTTCGCTACCTTAGGACCGTTATAGTTACGGCCGCCGTTTACCGGGGCTTCAATCAAGAGCTTGCACCCCATCATTTAACCTTCCGGCACCGGGCAGGCGTCACACCCTATACGTCGACTTTCGTCTTGGCAGAGTGCTGTGTTTTTGTTAAACAGTCGCAGCCACCGATTCTTTGCAACCCCTCTCGGCTCCAGCCGCAAGGCCTTCACCTACCAGAGGCACACCTTATCCCGAAGTTACGGTGTCAATTTGCCGAGTTCCTTCACCCGAGTTCTCTCAAGCGCCTGAGCATATTCAGCTCGCCCACCTGTGTCGGTTTGCGGTACGGTCGTCCAACGACTGAAGCTTAGAGGCTTTTCCTGGAAGCATGGTATCCGCCACTTCAGACTGGCAAGCCAGTCCTCGTTAACACGCCTCGACTTAGATCCCCGGATTTGCCTAAGGACCACGTCTACACGCTTGAACCGGGACGTCCAACACCCGGCCGGCATAACCTTCTCCGTCCCCCCATCGCATCGTTGGTCGGTGCGGGAATATTGACCCGCTTCCCATCAGCTACGACTCTCGTCCTCACCTTAGGGGCCGACTCACCCTGCGCCGATGAACGTGGCGCAGGAAACCTTGGGCTTTCGGCGAGCAGGCCTTTCACCTGCTTTATCGCTACTCATGTCAGCATTCGCACTTCCGATACCTCCAGCAAGGGTCACCCCTCACCTTCGCAGGCCTACGGAACGCTCTCCTACCACTCCCACATCCCCGAAGGAACGCAGAAATCCACAGCTTCGGTGCACAGTTTGAGCCCCGTTACATCTTCCGCGCAGGACGACTCGACCAGTGAGCTATTACGCTTTCTTTAAATGATGGCTGCTTCTAAGCCAACATCCTGGCTGTCTGAGCCTTCCCACCTCGTTTCCCACTTAACTGTGCTTGGGGACCTTAGCTGGTGGTCTGGGTTGTTTCCCTCTTGACAACGGACGTTAGCACCCGCTGTCTGTCTCCCGTGCTCACACTTCCCGGTATTCGGAGTTTGCTATGGCGTGGCAAGCCTCGATGGCCCCCACAACCATTACAGTGCTCTACCCCCGAGAGTGATACACGAGGCACTACCTCAATAGTTTTCGGAGAGAACCAGCTATTTCCGGATTTGATTAGCCTTTCACCCCTAGCCACAGCTCATCCCCTACCTTTTCAACGGGAGTGGGTTCGGCCCTCCACGAGGTGTTACCCCCGCTTCAGCCTGGCCATGGCTAGATCATCCGGTTTCGGGTCTACGCCGCGCAACTAATTCGCCCTGTTCGGACTCGCTTTCGCTTCGCCTCCCCTAGTCGGTTAAGCTCGCTACGCAACGTAAGTCGCTGACCCATTATACAAAAGGTACGCAGTCACCCAGCTCAATCGGTCCTCCAGATCCGCGCACGGATCTGCTTCGTCCCTCGGGTCTTTTGCCGCACTGCGTGCGTCAAAGAACCAGGTTGAAGGCCGATTGAGCTGGGGCTCCCACTGTTTGTATGCATGCGATTTCAGGATCTATTTCACTCCCCTTCCGGGGTTCTTTTCGCCTTTCCCTCACGGTACTGGTTCACTATCGGTCGATTACGAGTATTTAGCCTTGGAGGATGGTCCCCCCATCTTCAGACAGGATTTCACGTGTCCCGCCCTACTTGTCGCAAGCCTGGTTCCACCACCGACTTTTCGCGTACGGGGCTGTCACCCACTACGGCGGCCCTTTCCAGAGCCTTCCACTAAGTCGATCGCTAAAACTTGCTGGCTGGTCCGCGTTCGCTCGCCACTACTAGCGGAATCTCGGTTGATTTCTGTTCCTCCGGCTACTGAGATGTTTCAGTTCACCGGGTTAGCTCCCTCCGTCCTATGTATTCAGACGGCGGTGACCCTCGCGGGCCGGGTTTCCCCATTCGGACATCTCCGGATCAATGCTCGTTTACCAGCTCCCCGGAGCTTTTCGCAGGTTGCCACGTCCTTCATCGCCTGTAATCGCCTAGGCATCCATCACATGCACTTAGTCGCTTGACCCCATAACTGTAAGTCCTCGCACCGCCGGCATCCGCGCGCGGCATCGCTGCCCCACCGGCCACCCGCACTGCAAGGCCACACCGTTACAAGTGTGTTTGCGCCACCCGCCACACGCGCCTTTTGTCTCGCGCATCGCGGGCAAGATACAACTCAACCCTACGCATCCAGGACCTCATCAGTCCCAAATGCGCCTTACCTTCCCGAATTGTTAAAGAACAGCACAGCTTTCAACCCTGGCGACTGCTGCACTTACCCCAATCGCCACGCTTGAACGCTGTCGTACGCAATCGATAGGACTTGCTTGGACCCTGGCCGCGGACCCCCGGATCGCACACCTAACCTGGTGGAGCTGGACGGGATCGAACCGACGGCCTCCTGCTTGCAAAGCAGGCGCTCTCCCAACTGAGCTACAGCCCCGTGATGGTGGCCAACGCCCGCTGCAGCCCCTCCCGCGCCTTGACCGCACCGGCGTAGCACCCGCCTGGCACGTCCCCGGCGCCGTTGCCTTCGTGGTGGGTCTGGATGGATTCGAACCATCGACCCCCGCCTTATCAAGACGGTGCTCTAACCAACTGAGCTACAGGCCCGCTCGTTTCGTTGTCGGATGCGTCGCTGTCACGCAATCGATAGGTTGTGGGTACTAAAGCGCGGTGAGGTATTGCGAGGTCAGCGGTCTGGGGCTCCTTGCTGAGCCCTGATCCCTCGCACCTGATCCCTGATTTCCGAGAAAGGAGGTGATCCAGCCGCACCTTCCGATACGGCTACCTTGTTACGACTTCACCCCAGTCATGAATCCTACCGTGGTAAGCGGCCCCCTTGCGGTTAGCCTACCTACTTCTGGTAGAACCCACTCCCATGGTGTGACGGGCGGTGTGTACAAGACCCGGGAACGTATTCACCGCGACATGCTGATCCGCGATTACTAGCGATTCCGACTTCATGCAGTCGAGTTGCAGACTGCAATCCGGACTACGACCGGCTTTTATGGGGATTGGCTCCAGCTCGCGCTTTGGCAACCCTCTGTACCGGCCATTGTATGACGTGTGAAGCCCTACCCATAAGGGCCATGAGGACTTGACGTCATCCCCACCTTCCTCCGGTTTGTCACCGGCAGTCTCCCTAGAGTGCCCTTGCGTAGCAACTAGGGACAAGGGTTGCGCTCGTTGCGGGACTTAACCCAACATCTCACGACACGAGCTGACGACAGCCATGCAGCACCTGTGTTCCGATTCTCTTTCGAGCACACCCGCCTCTCAGCAGGCTCTCGGACATGTCAAGGGTAGGTAAGGTTGTTCGCGTTGCATCGAATTAATCCACATCATCCACCGCTTGTGCGGGTCCCCGTCAATTCCTTTGAGTTTTAACCTTGCGGCCGTACTCCCCAGGCGGTCAACTTCACGCGTTAGCTACGGTACTCAGAAATCGCTTCCCGAACACCCAGTTGACATGGTTTAGGGCGTGGACTACCAGGGTATCTAATCCTGTTTGCTCCCCACGCTTTCGTGCCTGAGCGTCAGTGCTAGCCCAGGGGGCTGCCTTCGCCATCGGTGTTCCTCCGCATCTCTACGCATTTCACTGCTACACGCGGAATTCCACCCCCCTCTGCCGCACTCCAGTTCGCCAGTTTCCATGGCCATTCCCAGGTTAAGCCCGGGGATTTCACCACCGACACAACGAACCGCCTGCGCACGCTTTACGCCCAGTAATTCCGATTAACGCTCGCACCCTACGTATTACCGCGGCTGCTGGCACGTAGTTAGCCGGTGCTTATTCCGCCGGTACCGTCAAAAACGCAAGGTATTAACTCGCGCCTTTTCTTCCCGGCTAAAAGCGGTTTACAACCCGAAGGCCTTCTTCCCGCACGCGGCATGGCTGGATCAGGGTTGCCCCCATTGTCCAAAATTCCCCACTGCTGCCTCCCGTAGGAGTCTGGGCCGTGTCTCAGTCCCAGTGTGGCTGATCATCCTCTCAGACCAGCTACCGATCGTCGCCTTGGTAGGCCGTTACCCCACCAACTAGCTAATCGGACATCGGCCGCTCCCCTAACGTGAGGTCCTTGCAGATCCCCCACTTTCCTCCGTAGAGCGTATGCGGTATTAGCGCCGCTTTCGCGGCGTTATCCCCCATTACGGGACACGTTCCGATGCATTACTCACCCGTTCGCCGCTCGCCGCCAGGGTTGCCCCCGCGCTGCCGCTCGACTTGCATGTGTAAAGCATGCCGCCAGCGTTCAATCTGAGCCAGGATCAAACTCTTCAGTTCGATCTTTAATGCAAAGTTCCAACTCACTTGACTCTCGCCATCCCACACCCCTTGACGAGACGTGGAACAGCCTACGGTCGGCACCCCAGTTGGGTTAACCGAGCACCAACCGCACTAGCGTCGTGTGAGCACTCAAGCTTGAGAAACCCCCCAGCACCAACTTCGTCCCGCACTCGCGCGCACGACCCCGCCAGCGCCAAAGGCCCATGCCTTAGCACCCACACCTATCGATTGCCAATTGTTAAAGAGCGAGACCGCAACATGGGGTCGCTTCGAAGTCTTTCAAGCGACCGTCTCCCTTGTCGTGCGAACGCATTTGGGAGATGTGCAGCGGAAGTCGATTATAGGGCTCGCGCTGACAAAACGCAAGCCGACGTTGTCACACGGCTCGCTTCGCCCGGCGGCGTTTGGGCTCGCCGTCGTTCGCGTCGGGCTTCGGGTACTTCCACTTGTTGTGCACCCACAGCCAGTCCGCCGGATTCGCCCGCACCTCGAGCTCGAGGCGCCTCGCATAACGCTCCACGACCTGCAGATCGTCGCCATATTCGTACGGCGGCTCGACGAGCACATGCACGCGCACGCTGTAGTGACCCTTGCTGACGCGTCGCATCGCGATGTAGATCACCGGTGCGTCGAGAAAGCGCGCGATCTTGTCGGCACCGGTGAAAAATGCCGTGTCCTGATTGAGGAATCGTGTCCAGTACTTATCCATGTTCCGCGGCGGCGTCTGGTCCGCCACCATCGCATAGGCGCGAGCCTCGCCCGCACGCCGCATCAGCTCGAACAGGAACGACTGGATCGGGATTGGTTTACCGCCGAAGCGGCTGCGCGTATCGCGAATGAATGCGTCGAGGCTGGCAACGCGCAATGGCTTGTAGACGGCGTCGATCGGAATGCCGAACTGCGCGGCGGTTCCCGGCAGCAGCCATTCCCAGTTGCAGACGTGCGCGGTCAGCACGACCACCGGAACCTTGGCGGTGATGTATTTCCGGATCACTTCCGGATTTTCGATCGCCACCCGTTGGGCCAACGCCTCGGCGCTCGCGCCAAAGCCCCAGAACGTTTCCGCCAGCGTCTCGCCAAGGTTGACATACGACTGCTTCAGCAAGGCCGCGCGTTCGGCTTCCGATTTTTCCGGAAACGCATTCGCGAGGTTGCGCGCCGCGAGCTCCCGGTGCCACCGCATCACGTGGTAGGCAACGACGTACGCGAAGCGCCCCAGCGCGTACAGCACCGGCAACGGCAGGCGCGTGAGAAACTTGAGCACGTACTGCATGAAGGTGGGCAGGCCGAACGCAAATGCGCCCGCATTGAAGGCGGGCGCGTCGTGACAAAGGAGCGGCGTTGAGCTTAGAGGAGAACCGGGCGAGCGGCAATGCCGAACGCGCATCGACCGGTATCGAGGTCCTTGCGTCCCCCGAACCGGACACCGAGCTCTGGTGGTGCGAGATCGCACCCGTCGCGGCGCGTCTCGACGCGTACGAGCAGTGGTTGTCTCCGGCCGAACGCGACCGCACGTCCCGCTTCGGCAATCCGCGCCTGCGCGATCGCTACGTGATGGGACGCGGCACGCTGCGCTCGATTATCGCCGGCAGCTTCGGCACCGATCCCGCGTCGGTCGAGATCGTCCGCGGCACTCGCGGGCGACCCCAGCTTGCCGGCGCTCCGGCACTCGATTTCAACATCTCGCACACCGCAGGTGTCGCGATCGTCGGTATCACCCGGCGAGGCCGGATCGGCGTCGACGTCGAGCGTCTGGATCGGGCTATCAACGTCACGGGCATAGCGCGCAAGTTCCTGACGAGCGACGAGCGCAGCGCGATCGCGTCCCTCGACGCCGATGCAAAGCGACAGCGCGTGCTGACGCTCTGGACCTGCAAGGAAGCGATGAGCAAGGCCACCGGCGACGCGCTCGCTGCGCCATTCGGGGCGATGAACGTCACGCTGGACGGCAACCGCGCACTGCGCAGTGGGCCCGGAGCGTACCGACCCGAGCATTGGTCGCTGCACGCGGCTGGGGTGCCGTCCGATTACGTGGCAACGGTCGCGCTCTGGCGTCCGCGCTGACGAGTGATCAATCGCGCGCGTCTGCGCGCTCGCGGAGGATTGCCTCGGCCTTCAGGAGCACCGGCCGGTCGACCATGCGACCGTCGACTCGCACCGCGCTTCCGGCCGCCTCCGAGAATGCCGCGACAATGCGTTGCGCCCACTCGATCTCGTCGGTGGTCGGCGCGAAGCACGTGTTGACGATGTCCACCTGCGCAGGATGGATGCACGCCTTTCCGGCAAAGCCGAGATGGCGAGCCCGGTATGAATCCCGGCGCAGCAGTTCGGTATCGTCGATCGCCTGCGTCACGCCGTCGATCGGCGGCTCGATTCCCGCTACGCGCGAGGCCACGACGATTTGCGATCGCGCGTAGAGAAGATCGTCGTCGTCGATGCCGAGATCGGCCTGGAAATCCAGCGAGCCGAACAGCAGCGCACGCACGCCCGTTGTCTGAGCGATGGGCAATACGTCCCACAGCCCGCGCGCCGTTTCGATCAGCGGATAGACCGGCGTCCCAGGGCATGCGACCGCGAGACGGTGCAGATCGCTCGCGCGCTCGGCTTTCGGCAGCAGCAGGCCCTGGACGTTGGCTGCACCGACGCACCCGCGCAGATCGTCGTCGAACCATTCGGTGCCGATTGCGTTGACGCGCACCAGCACGGGTCGCGGCGCACGCGGCAGCCACTCGACGAGCGACGCGCGTGCGCCGGCCTTGGCATCGGGCGCGACGGCATCTTCGAGGTCGACGATGACGGCATGCGCGCGCGTCGCGCACGCCTTCGCGTAACGGTCCGGACGATTCGCCGGCACGAACAGATAGGATCGATGCACTGCTGCAAGCACAGCGCGCAACGGCCGCGCGGCGCTTCGATGAAGTCGCGACCCCTCATCTTAGCGCGATCGATCGCGCGTCAGATAGAGCAACCCCTGCAGCTCCGCCGCACGCGAGCGGTGCTCGATTAGAATGCGCAGTCGCTCGTCTACCGTCGACTACAACAGGAGGAATTAACATGAAGTGCGCACTGTGGCTGGCAGCAGCGTTGGGCCTGTCGATAACGACCACGGCCTTGGCCCAGCAGGGGCCGGTACCGATCTTCGGGCTGGTCGAGCTGTCGGGCACCGGCACGACGTCGGGCACGAACTTCGACAACGGCATCAAGCTTGCCGTGAAAGAGATCAACGCGAGCGGTGGGATCCTCGGCCGCAAGATCGAATACACGTCGCTCGACACGCAGTCGCAGCCGCAGGTCGCCAAGGCGCTGGCGCAGAAAGCGCTCGACCAGAACGCCTACGTCATCATGGGCCCGGTCTTCTCGGGGTCCATCCTCGTCAGCATGGCGGAGACGCGCCGCGCCGAAGTGCCCAATTTCACCGGTGGTGAAGCGGCGGCGATCACCAAGCAGGGCAATCCGTACATCTTCCGCACGTCGTTCACGCAGGATACGGCGATGCCGAAGGTAGCGCGCTACCTGAAGGACACCGTCAAGGCCAAGACCGTCTCGATCATCTGGGTCAACAACGACTTTGGCAAAGGCGGGCTCGACACGATGAAGAAGGCGCTCGACGCGCAGGGCATCAAGGTCGCCGCGGAGATCTCGACCGATCCGGGGCAACTCGACTTCTCGGGCGCCGTGCTGAAGGCGAAGCAGGCGAATGCCGATGCCATTTTCGTCTACACGAACGAGGAAGAGTCGGCCCGCGCGCTGCGCGAACTGCGCAAGCAGGGATACGACAAGCCGATCGTCGGTGAAACGACGCTGACGAGCCAGAAAGTCATCGAGCTCGCCGGCGATGCCGCCAACGGCGCGACGGCGCACGTCGGGCTTACGGCCGATGCGCCGCAAGCGGGCATCAAGAAATACAACGCGGACTTCCAGAAGGAATTCGGCGCCAAGTCCGATCACAACGGGCTCAAGGGCTACACCGCGATGTACGTCGTCAAGGCGGTCACCGAGAAGATCGGCAAGTTCGACCAGAAGGCCTTTGCCAAGGCCATGCACGGCATGAAGCTGTCGGCGAAGGACTATCCGGGCGTGCTGCTCGACGTGTCGTTCGACGACAACGGCGATCTCGACCGTGAGAGCTTCATGACCACCGTCGTCAACGGCAAGCAGCAGGTGACGGCGACGCTCCCCGCCGCGTCGGCGAAATAGCTGGCGAGGTTCCGCCGGATGCCGTCGGCGCGCGGTCAGGCGTTGGCGGTGCCCGGCGGATCGCCCTGCAGCAGCGCGGCGCCCAGCGCGGCGAGCGCCTCGTCCTCTTCATCGGAAAGACCGCTGACACCCACGCCACCGGCAACGACGCCATCGATGCGGACCGGCATGCCGCCGCCGAATCCGGCGTAGCGGGGATCGCCGTAGAACGCGACGTCGGTCCCCTTGGCGCGCACCGTTTCGCCGAGCACGCGGCTCGGTCGATTGAGCCGCGCCGCCGTGTAGGCCTTGTTGATCGAAAGCGGACCCGAGCTCAGCTGCACGCCATCGAGCCGGACGAACGCGACGAGTTCGCCATGCGCATCGACGATCGCGATCGCCGCTGTCTTGCCGCGCGCCTTGACGGCGTCGCGGATGGCGTCGAGCGCCGCGAGCGCCGCGCGATGATCGATGACGGGTGCCGTTCGCATCGGATTTGCAGCGATTCCGGTGGATCAGGCGGCCGTCAAGCTGCGGGCGACAGGTTCGCCTGCAGCCGGCGGATCAGGATGTCGATCAGGTCCTGCCCGTCCGTCGACTTGCGCCGATGCGTGCGCAGCGCGCGCACGAGATCGGGCTTGGCGAGCGTCGCGTAGTCCGCCCGAATCAGGATGCCGGCGATCGCACGCTGGACCTCGAGCGACTTCGCGACCGGAAACAGGTCCGTCAGCGCGACGAGACTTTTCTCGTCCGACAGCCGATGCTGCGCGAGGGTGTCGAGTGCCCGCACCTGCGCGACCTGGTTGTCCATCCTCGCTATGGCAGCGGCAATCAGCCGCAACTCGTCGACGTCGACGATCGGCCGGTGGCGCAGATAGACCTGCGCGATCTGCACATCGTCGTCACGTACGCTGGTGATCGCCTGCAGCACGTGCGCACGTGCCGATTGGCTGCCGAGGCACGCCAGCACACCAGCGTGACCGACGTCGCGCATCCGATCGGCCGGAACCTTCGCGAGTGCTGCCAGCGTGTCGTCGAGCCCATGCTCGCGATTGAGCGTGCAGACGAGGTCGACGTCCTGCATGCCGACGACGGGGCGCGCAAGCCGGTCGTCGATCATCGCGATCGTCTCGGTGCGCTTCTCGGCGGGCGTCAGCCAGCCGAGCCGCTCGGCAAGGCCGATCATCCGCGCCCGAACCGACGCCTGGTCGGCGTCGCGCATGAATGCGAAATAGCGGTCCCGCGCCGGCTTGTCGCTAGTGATTCGGTCGAGCGCCTGCGAGGCCGGCGCCTCCGCGCGCGTCGTTTCGACGAGTGCCGGCGAGTACTTTTCCAGATGGTCGAGGAACATGCGGACCTCGGCCATATCGCGCTGGAGCAGCGTATGGACGAAGTCGAGCTTCTGCGCGGGCGAGAGCCGGTCGTCCGAAAAATGGCAGACGTCGCGCCGGTGGGCCGCATCGGGGTCGGAAGCGGCCAATCCGGACGCGACGGTCATCGACACGGGCGCAAACAGCGCCAAAAGCCTCGCGCTCGGCTGCCCGGTGGCGATGTCGCCAATGCCGCCGGTCTGCAGAAAGCGCTCGAGCACCGGAGCCGCGGAGCGCCCGAGGGGCGCCTTCGACGAGAACCCGTAGATGACGGGCACGTCCTTGAAGATCTCGCGCATCCGCTCGCGGTTGCTTCCCGCATGTCGCTCGCTCAGCACCTGTGCGAGTTGCGCGGCGTCCGCGGCCGAGTGGCCGGACCGAACGAGGCTGCGAGCGACCTCGGCGGACGCGCTCTTCACCGCCTCGGCGTTCAGCGTATTGCAGCCGAACAGGTAGACCTCCTTCAGTTGCGAAAAGAGGCCCGGGCACGAATCGCTACACGACACGCGCTCCATCTCGTCGACCGGCAGCGATTCGCGGGCGTCGACCTTGTCGGAGTAGAACTCGTCGCCGCCGTCGAAATGACCCGAGATCAGCAGCACGTCGCAGCGCACACCTTTGCGGCATGCGGACGCGAGCCAGTCAGGACGCCCGCGCTCGACGAGCTCGACGAACTGGTACTGGTCCGGCGGCAGATTGCGGCGGAACGTCTCGCGTTCGTCCGCGGAATTGACGGTGATCGTGCACACCGTCTTCGGTTCGGCACGCGCGACTAAGGGCCAGATGCCGGCGACGAAAGCCGCCAGCAGGGCAATCCGGTGTGGCAAGGGCATGGACAAGCGGATCGGGCGCAAAAAAACGCGCCAGTATTACACGTCCGCTGCGGAGAACGGCGAAAACCGCCGAAAAGGGGGTTTCTGCCGACGAGGGGTCAGGACACCTGCAGGCGCCGGATGAGGACGTCGATCAGGTCCCGCCCATCGGGGGACTTGAGCCGATGATCCTGAAGCGCGCGCACCAGCTCCGGACTTGCGATCTGCCCGTAGTCCGCACGGATCAGGATGCCTGCGATCGCGCGCTGAACGCTCACTGACTTGGCCACCGGATAGAGTCGCGTGAGCGCCTCGAGCGTTTCCCGATCGGACAGCCGATGATGCGCGAGTGCATCGAGCGCGCGCACCTGGGCGGCGGAATCCGGCATCTGCAGAATCCCGGATGCCACGTCGCGCAGCTCGGCCACGTCGTCGATCGGATGGTGGCGCAAATACACCTGCGCCACCTGCACGTCGTCGTCACGCGCGCTCGTCAGCGCCTGCATCACGCGCACGTGATCGGGTTCGCTGCCGAGGCACGCGAGAACCGCCGCGTGACCGACGCCGCCCGACGAGGGCTCCCGCGACCGCGGCAATGCAGCGTCGAGACCGTGATCCGCGTTCAGCCGGCAAACCAGGTCGACGTCGGCGGCGCTTATCACCGGCGACGCGAGCTCGTCGTTGATCATCGCCATCAATTCGCTGCGCCGCTCGTCCGGCGTGAGCCACTGCAGCTCGGCGGCAAGTTCGATGAGTCGCGCGCGGACTGCCGGCCGGTCCCCTGCGCGGAGGAACTGCAGGTACCGCGTCTTCGCCGCGCTGTCGCGCGCGATTCCGTCGAGCGCTTGCGCAACATCGGGCGCCTCGCGCGCCGTCGCGGTCAGCGTCGCAGCGTAGCGTTCCATCCGGTCGAGAACTATCCGTACTTCGGCCATGTCGCGCGACAGCAGCCGATGGAGCGCTTCCACCTTCTGCATCGTGGACAGCCGGTCGTCGACGAACTGACAGAGCTCCCGGCGATAGCCCGCATCGGCGTCGCCATCGGCCATGCCACGGGTGAGTGTCAGCGAGCGCCCGGGGAAATAGGCGAGCACTTTCGCGCCGGCTCTTCCGGTCGCGACATCTCGCCCGCCACCGGCCTGAAGATAGCGACCGAGATACGTCGCCGCAATCGGGCCGAGCGGCGCGACGGACGAAAAGCCATAAACCGCGGGCACGTTCCGGAAGATGTGACGCATCCGATCGCGACTGCTGTCGGCGTAGCGAGCGCCCAGCGCGCGGGCAAGCCGCTCGGCTTCCGCCGGAGCGTGACCCGACTGCACCAGCGACCGCGCGATTTCAGCGGGGTCGCTGCGAAGCGGCTGCGGATTCAGCGTGTTGCACCCGAACAGGTACACCTCCTTGAGTTGGGAGAACAAACCGTCCTCCGGTTCGCTGCAGGCCACCCGCTCCATCTCGTCCACCGGAAGAAATTCGTGCGAGTCGACATGCTCCGAGAAGAACTCGTTCCCGCCGGCGTAGTCGCCACCGTCGTAGTGTCCCGAGATGATGAGGACGTCGCACCGTATGCCTTTGCGCCGCGCCGATTCGAGCCAGTCGGAACGACCGCGCTCGACGAGCTCGACGAACTGATAGCGGTCCGCCGGCAGGTGGCGCCGGAACGCTTCCTTCTCGTCGGACGAATTGACGGTGATCGTGCAAACCGTTTGCGGCGCAGCCTGCGCGGTCGCTGCGATCGAGCATCCGATGCATGCCGCGAACGCTGCTGCGATGTAGCTCGATGCTCTGGACATGACGGACGCTTCGCGAAGCTGCCGGGCATGTCCGGCAGGTGAACGGCGCAAGTGTCTCGAAGTGCTACTTCGTTGTCCGTCGGACCACGGAGGTACTTCGGGAAGTGGATTCGGAAACCGTTGTAGGAAGAGACTTACACACGCAGCGACGGCAGAATCGGCACCCCCAGAGACTAGAGCTTGGGGATGCGCAGCGTCTTGCTGACCATCAGCGTGCCGGATGCGACGAACAACAGCGCCAGCGGATGCAGCGCCCAAGGACCGATCGTCCAGCTGCCGCCGTAGAGATTCTCGTCGAGGCGTCCCCTCCAGGCAGCGAAGGCGAGCACGGCGGTGAGCAGCACGGTGGTGGGGATCGGCGTGCCCTCGAAGTACTTGACCTTGCCGCTGTCCGCGGATAACGCTTCGGCGGTGACGTTGTAGCGGGCCAGGCGACTGACGCCGCAGCAGACGAAGTAGATCAGCGCGACGATGTCCCAGCCGCCGCGCAAGCCGGCGGCATACGCCAGTGCAGCGGGCGCGACGCCGAACGAGATGACGTCGGAGAGGGAGTCGAGCTCGCGGCCGAGCGCCGAATGCTCGCGGCGCCATCGTGCAATCCGGCCGTCGAGCACGTCGAAGATCAGTGCGGCCGGCGCCATGGCGGCAGCCCACATGAAGTGGCTGACCGAGTGGGTTCCCACATGAACCATCGCAAGAAAAATCGCTGCCATGCCGCACGCTGCATTGGCGAGCGTGAAGAAGTCCGCGAGGTGGAAGCCGCGAATCATCGAGAAATGGCGCGGTGGCGATCCAGCGGGGCGCATGGCGGGTTCGAGGTTCAATCGGTTGCGCGACCGGTGACAGACTGCGGCGCAAAGCGGCAGTTCCCCTTGCCGCTCCGATCGCCGAGTTATGCGTCAGGGCACGTTCAGCGAGCAGCGCGATACGGAACGGTTGCTGGCGGAACGGCTGCGCGGACCTTGCACCGATTCGCAATCGAGCACCGACGTGTACAGCGCATCCGCGATAAGCTCGTGGAGCCGGGTCGTCGGATGCTCGACGTCCCAGAACGCATACTTGTCCGGGTCGGCGCAGACAGTTCCGGTTGGATCGGGCGCGACGTAACCCGAGAAGCATGGCTGCGTCACGTTCTCAAGTCCGTAATTGACCGGATGCGCGACGACGTCGGTCAGAAACGCATACGTGTCGAATTCGACGATGTTGACACCGCTGATCGTCGCGAGCATCGTGTGCAGCGCAGCGTTGTACTGCTGCGACAGGATCGTCGCGAGCGCTGCGAAGCCCGGCCCGTTCTGCGTGACGATCGGCACGACGCCGAGGTTCGGCACGTTGGGTACCAGCACCGTGCGTGCTCCGGCAGTCTGGAACGCTTCGATCGCTTTCTTGATGCCCTCCACCGTCCGGTTGATCGCCGGCGTCGGATCCTGGCCGAAGAAGGCGCGCGCGATCAGAGCGTCGCTGAGATCGTTCGATCCCGAGAACACGATGTAGAGGCCGTTCGGATCGGCTGCGCGCCGCACGTCGGCGAGGAATGCTTCGCGCTCGCGGTCGAGGCTCCACGGATACGCGCCGATCGGGTATACGCCATTGGGCAGCGGCGGCGGCACACCCGGTCGCAATTCGACGCGGTTGTAGTTGGTTCGCGCACCGCCGAACGCGTAGTTGCCGCCGCCGAGTTGCGAGGCCGTCGACGTGAACCCAAGCTTGCGCGCAAGGATGCCCGCGTAATTCTCGCCGTTGGAAAAGCGTCCGTCGAAATAATGATCGGTCGCCGGGATGGGCGGCGAATTGAACGTTGCGGCAAGCTCGGTGGTTGCGGACAGCAGGTTGCCCTGGTCGGACAGGCTGTCACCGAGCACGAACATGTGCCTGAACCTGAGCGTCGAATCGTCTGCATGCGACGGCAGGACGAAAAGCATCAGCAACAACGCGAAAATCGGACGCAGGATTCGAACATTCATCGGGCACTCCCGGCTTGACTCGACACCCAACGATACTATCATCGGTGAATGCGTCCGGCGCTACGGTGCCGGATGGCAGGCCGTTACGCGTCGAGCCAGGCGAGCGCGTTGCCGAGCGCCTGCTCGAGCGACATCGCACGCCCTTCCGCATAGGCCGCGTCGTACGCCGAGGCGTCGAGCATGGCGGCGGGTTGCGCCTGCAGGGCCTTGTCTACAGGTTGAAGATCCGCTGCGCGTTCGCCGAGCGAACGGCGCTCGACTGGCTTTCGGGCAGTCGGGCCGAATTGGCGAATGCACCCTTCGTATCGTGCACCTGGTGCGGCCAGTCCGTGCCGAACATCACGTGATCGGCGCCGACCACCGAGATCAGGTACTGAAGCGCGCCGAAGTTGTACGTGATGCTGTCGTAGTAAATATGGCGCAGGTAGTCGGTGGGCTTCCGCTGCATCCGCCGTCGACTGGGGATCTCGACCTCGTCGCCTTTTTCGAAGCGGCCGACGAGATAGGGAAGCGTGCCGCCGCCGTGCGACGCGATGATCTTCAAATTCGGATGGCGATCGAAGAAGCCGTCGAAGATCATCCGTGTGATCGCGAGTGTCGTGTCGAACATGAAGCCGACCGACCAGCTCAGGTCGAACTTCGTCATGTCCATCATGTCGACGCCGGGTGGGTCGGTCGGATGCACGAGCACCGGCAGCGCGCGGCGGTCGATCTCCCGCCAGATCGGCTCGAACAGCGGATCGGTCAGGCTGCGCCCGGCAATGTTGGCGAGCACCATGACACCGACGGCGCCGTTGGTGCAGGTGCGCGCGAGCTCGTCGATTGCCCGCTGCGGGTACTCCCAGGGCAGCGACGTGAACCAGCGAATGCGATCCGGGTACGTCGACTGCGCCTGTGCCATTGTGTCGTTCGATTCCTGCGCCGCCTGGCAGCTGACGTCTTCGCTGCCCCAGTACACGTTGGGACAGGTGAGCGACACGATCGAAATGTCGATGCCTGCCGCATCCATGTGCGCAAGTCGCAGCGCGTAATCGAAATGGCCGCGCTGCGGAATCACGACCGGCGTGTCGCCGCGGAATATTTCCTGCTGGCCGTCGGGCCGCGTCTTGATGTTGTAGAGGCCGCCCTGCTGCTTCAGCAGTTCGAGCCATCGCGCGGTGAACATGTGCGTATGGACGTCAATGACGGGCATCGGGATCTCCGGGAACGTGTCGAATTGGGGTGACCAAACGCTCGCGTCAGTGCGCGAGCAGCTGACCGAGAAACGCCTGCAGCCGCGGGCTTTGCGGGCGGTCGAAGAAATCGTCGGGCGATGCTGTTTCGATGATCTGGCCCTGGTCCATGAAAACCACGCGGTCTGCCACGCGGCGCGCAAAGCCCATCTCGTGCGTGACGACGATCATCGTCATGCCTTCGGCCGCAAGGCTCTCCATCGTCTGCAGCACCTCATTGACCATCTCCGGGTCGAGGGATGCGGTCGGCTCGTCGAACAGCACGAGCTTCGGACGCGTGCACAGCGCGCGCGCAATCGCGACGCGCTGCTGCTGCCCGCCCGACAATTGCGCGGGATGCTTGTGCGCATGGTCCGTCAGGCCGACGCGACGCAAGTAGTGCTGAGCGAGTTCCAGCGCTTCGCTGCGTTTCACGCCCGCGCCGAAGATCGGACCGACGGTCAAGTTCTGCAGAACGGTCATGTGCGGAAAGAGATTGAACTGCTGGAACACCATGCCCACATGCCGATTCACCGCGAGGCGCGCGGCGCGGGTGATCTCGTTCGCATCCACTTCGATGCCGCAGACGGCGAGATGTCCCTGCTGGAACGGCTCGAGCAGGTTGATCGTGCGTACGAGCGTCGACTTACCCGAGCCTGACGGGCCGCAGATGACGATCCGCTCACCCGCCGCGACGGCGAGATCGATGTCGCGCAGCGCGTGATCGTTGCCATACCACTTGTTGACACGCAGCAGTCGTGCGATTGGCTCGCGGTTGCCGGTAGACGCGGGAGCGGTCATCGCGGCGCTCAGCGCTGGATTTCCAGCCGTCGGCTGTAACGCGACAACCCGTAGCAGATGGCGAGATAGACGAGCGCCAGGAACACGTGCCCGGACGTGAGTATGTTGGAGTCGCCCATCCAATCGGGCGATTTCGCGCCGTTTTCGATCGCGCCCAGGAGATCGTTGACGCCGATGACCGAAAGCAGCGTCGTTTCCTTGATGACGGCGATCATGATGTTGACGAGTGCCGGGACGACGGCAGTCACCGCTTGCGGCAGCACGATCAACCGCAGGGCGGCGAAGTCGCTCAAGCCGACCGTCGATGCCGCCTCGAGCTGACCGCGGCCGATCGATTGCAGGCCACCTCGAAACACCTCTGCCGCCATTGCCGCGTTGAAGAGCGCGAATGCGATGACGGCGCGACCGAACAGATCGACGTTCGACCCGGGCGGCAGGAACAGCGGCAACAGCGTTGCCGCTATGAACAGCACCGCGAGCAGCGGAATCGACCGCATCCCTTCGACGAACGCGCCGCACAGCATTCGCACGACCGGCAGCCGCGACCGACGCCCGAGTGCCAGGCACAGGCCGAGCGGCAGCGCCGTCGCGAACGTGACGAGCGTCACCACCAGGGTCAGCAGCAGTCCGCCCCACAGCGTGGGCGCGACGAAAGGCAGCGGCCCACCCCCGATCAGCAGCATGCACAGTGCGACCGGCAGCAGCACGAAACCGAGCAGCACGCGCTGCAGGCTCGCCGCGTGCGAGCGCCGCACGACCCACGTCCAGAACAGCGCGAAGGCGCCGAAGCACGCCCACGCGCGCCAGAGCTCGCTCGCCGGATAGTTGCCTACGAGCCAGGGCTTCCAGCGCGCACCCACGAACGCCCAGCAGGCCCCGATGTCGCCCGGACATGCTGCGCTCGACGTTCCGCGCCAGTGGGCGTTGACGATCGCCCACTCGAACAGATTCCATCCGGATACGGCGAACAGGACGAGCAGCGCCAGCGACAGCGCGCTCATCGCCGGGGTCGGGAACCACGCGCGCCGCCAGCGTGCTGCGGCAGACATCGGCGCAACGGGGGCCGTGCGCGCAACGATCAGCGCCGGGCTGACATGATGCGCCGTCATGCCGCGCGGCCCTCGTGCCTCAGCAAGCGTCGATTCGCCACACTCGCTGCAACGGCAATGAGCAGGTTGATCGCGGCGTACAGCAGCACGACGAGCGACATCGCTTCGAGCGCCTGGCTCGTCTGGCTGGCGACGGTACCGCCGACGATCTGCATGATGTCCGGATAACCGATCGCGGCGGCCAGTGACGACGCCTTGGCAAGCGTCTGGTACTGCCCGCCTGCCGCCGGCAGCGCAACCCGCAGCGCCTGCGGCAACGTTACGAGCCACGCGGCGCGCGCGCCGCTCAAGCCGACGGTCGCCGCGGCTTCGATCTGCCCGGGCGGCACCGACAGGATGCCCGCGCGAAAGATCTCGGCGAGGAACGTGCTGTTGTAGATCGAGAGTCCGAGGGTCAGCGCCATCAGTTCGGGCAGAATCGCGAAGCCGCCGGCAACGTCGAAGCCGTCGACGTGCGGCCGATCCAGCACGAACGGCCATGCACCCGCCGTGTCGAGATGAATGCTCGGCAGGAACAGGCCGCGATTGTTGAGCAGCACCGATCCGAATTGCAGCGTGTCGCCGACACCCGGCAGCAACACGATCGCCGACGCGTACCAGAACAGGATCTGCAGCAGCAACGGGATGTTCCTGAACACCTCGACGTACGCCGACGCCGCCCCGCGGACGAGACCCGGTGATGCAACGCGGCCGAACGCGACACAGAGTCCCGCGATCGTGCTGAGGATGCCGGCCAGCGCCACGACGAGCAGCGTGTTGAGCGTCGCAACGACCACCGCATCGAGATAGGACGATTGCGGGCTGAACGGGATCAGCGCCTGCGCGATCTCGAACCCCGCCTGCGTCCGCAGGAAGCCAAAGCCGGCGGACAGCCCGAGCGCCCGCGCGTTCGCCTCGAAATTCGCAATGCCGCGCCAGGCGAGCCACGCCACGACGGCGAGCAGCACGGCCTGGCCGACATAGCCCGGCAGCCGCTCGCGCAGCACCGCGCGCGACATCGGCGGTGCAACGGGGGCGGTCACGCGGGCAGCGGAGGGCGCAGCGCGCATCCGGCCGGCACTCCGAAGAACGGTCAGCGGATCGGGATCGACATCATCAGGCCGCCGTTGGCGACCAGCGCGTTGCGCCCGCGCTCGAGGCGCAACGGCGTTTTCGGGCCGACGTTGCGATCCCACACTTCGCCATAGTTGCCGACGGCCTTGATCGCCTTGTACGCGTAATCGTTTGAAACGCCGAGCTTGCTGCCGAAGTCGCCGTTGACACCCAGCAGCCGCTGGACGTCGGGGCTCTGCGAGTTGCGCTCGGCGTCGACGTTGGCCTGCGTAACGCCCAGTTCCTCGGCGGCCACCAGCGCGTTCAGCGTGAAGCGGACTAGCGCCTCCCACCGCGGCTGGCCCTGCGCGACGATCGGGCCGATCGGTTCGCTCGAAACCGTCTCCGCGAGCACCTTGTAATCGTCCTGGTTCGGCAGCTTGGCAAGCCGTGCCGCGAGCCCGGACCGGTCGTTGATCACCGTGTCGCAGCGCTTGCCGACGAACGCGTCCCACGCCTGCTCGGCCGATGCGAATGTCACGATCTTGTACTTGAGCTTGTGCGCGGCGAAGTAGCTTGCCACGATGAGCTCGGAGGTGCTTCCCTGCAGCGTGCAGATCGTCGCGTTGTTGAGGTCGGCAATCTTGCTGGCCTTGGACTTCTTCGTAACGACGAATCCTTGGCCATCAAAGAACATGATCTTCGGGAACTTGAGCCCGCCGACGTCTCGGCTTTGCGTCCACGTGAACCGGTGCGTGAGGACATCGACCGCGCCGGTGGGCAGGCCGGCGAACGCTGTCTTGAGGTCCATCGGGGTGAGCTGGATCTTGGAGTCGTCGCCGAGTGCCGCGGCCGCGATCGCCTTGCACAGGTCGATGTCGAACCCTTCGCGCTTGCCGGCGTTGTTCTCGGCGGAAAAACCGGCCGACGCCAGCGTCACGCCACACTTGAGCGTGCCGTTGGTCTTGACGTCGTCCAGCACGTCGGCGTAGGCATTGCCGGCCAGCGACACGACGGCCGCGAGTCCGACCAGCGTGCTCACTACATTGGAAAGCGTGCTTCTGCGGCGCATGGCGTGGTCTCCGTCCTTGGGAAGTGAGCTGCATGCCGCGGCGCCGAGCGCAGTCGACCGTCGCGAGCGAGCGGTCGGGTCCGCAACAGGACAATTCGTTCTCCGCGCGGGCCGGGCTTTATTGGGCCCGTATGTTCGCCGGTTTCCGGTGCCCCGTCCACATTGCCACACGGGCGGAGAACGGCGCATCATGTGCCGATGTCCGCGCATCCGATCCGCGAGCACCGCGCCTTAGGGACAACGCCGCGTCGCGCATCGTTGCGGCTGGCCCCCGTGGCCAATCTCATGCGCCTTGCGCTCGTAGGCATGGCCCTCGCAACGGCCGCCAGCGCCGCGGCGCAATCCACCACGGCACCGGTTTATCGATGCGTGGAACCGGGCGGCAGGGTGCTCTACGCCGACTATCCGTGCAAAGGCGGCGCGCGTGTCGACATCCGACCCGGCGTTCCCGCACCCGATGCAACCGAGAGGCTCGCGCGCGCCCGCGACGAACTCGACCGGGCGGCCGCCCGCCGCCAGGCAATCGACGACGCAGCGGCACTGCAGCGGCAGGCGTTGAACCAGCGCCAGCAGGAGCTGGACGCCGCGCGTTACGCCGATGCCGGCTACGCGCCGGACACTTCGTACCTGCCGGCGTACGGGTTTTATCTGCCTTATGCGGACGCCCATCGGCCCAGGGCCCACCCTCCGGTCAGGCCAGCGCAGCACAGACCGGCAGGCCGCGTCCCCGCCGTCATTCGCCCACGGTAGCCGGCGGCAGCTCGACGCTGCCGCGGATTGGCGCTAGATCCGTGCGGGTCCGATTTCGGGTCCGTCGTCCGTCGCGATGCCGCGCACGTTGCGGCGCAAACGCTCCTCGTCGAGATCGAGATCGCGCTCGACGCGGCGGCGGATTTCGTCGCTGATCTCGCCGGCGCGAAGCAGCGCGTTGAGGCGGGCGCGCTCCGTGCGGATCAAGGTGAGCTCGACGCGATGCTCGCTGGCCGCTTCGCCGAGGCCGGTGTCGCTCAGGTCGGTTGCGCCGTCGAGCCGCGCAATCCGTTGCTGCTGGCGCGCACGCCACGTCTGCACGACGTCGGCTTGCAGATGTTCCTTTGCTGCTGCCGCATCGAGTTGTTCCAGTGCGGCGCGCGCAGTTTCGAGGCGGGCGAGGATCTCGCGGCGCTTGCGTTCGTGGTGTTCCTCGAGTCCGAGCCGATCGAGTCCGAGCTTCCGCACGACGAACGGCAGCGTAAGGCCCTGCGCGATCAACGTGACGACAATGACCATGAATGTGATGACGAGCACGGGATCGCGGCCGGGAAACGGCACGTTGGAGGCGATCGCCACCGGTATGCTCAACGCGGCGGCCAGGCTCACGACACCGCGCACGCCGGTGTAGGAGATGACGAACGGAAAGCGCCACGACGGCGGGGGATCGCGCGCCGCTACCGACTTGAACAACCATCGCGGCAGGTACGTCGCGGGAAAAACCCACAGGAACCGGACGACGACAACAACGACGCTGATGATCACGCCCTGCAGCATGAGGTGCAGAAGCGTTGCGCCGTCGAGGCCCGCCGCGACGGTGCGCGCCTGCAGTCCGGTCAGCAGGAAGATCATGCCGGTGCTGACCGTGTTCACGATGTCCCAGAAGAACAGCGCCTGCAGCCGCGTGTTCGAGCGGATAAGCGCAACGCCGGCCCAGCCTGTGTAGAGTCCCGCGACGACGGCAGCGAGCACACCGGAACCGCCGAGCGCGTGGGGTGGCCAGAACGCGATGTAGGGCGTCATCAGCGACAGCATCACTTCGATGCGCGGCTCGCGCGCCCAGTGCCGCAGCCGCAGCAGCGCGTAGCCGACCACGAAGCCCCACGCCGTTTCGCCGACGAGAACGAGCACGAAATCGCGCACCGCCGTCACGATCGAGAACTGGCCCGTCAGCACGGCAACGAGCGCGACGTTGAACAGGATCAGTGCGGTCGCATCGTTCACCAGGCCTTCGCCCTCGAGCACGGCGATGATCCGGCGCGGAATGCCGAGGCGTTCGGCCACGGCAAGGGGTGCTACGACATCGGGTGGCGATACGATCGCACCGAGAATGAATGCGACGCCGAGCGGCAGTCCGATCAGCCAGTGGCCTGCGGCTGCGACGGCAGCGGTGGTGACCAGCACGCAACCCACTGCGAGCAACAGGATCGGCCGCAGGTTCGCGCAGAATGCCTGCCAGCTCATTGAGAACGCCGCGAAATAGATGAGCGGCGGCAACATCGCCAGCATCACGATGTCGGGGTCCAGCTCGATCTTCGGCAGCCCGGGCGTCAGCGCCAGCGCAATGCCGGCGACGACCAGCAGGATGGGAAGCGGCAGATGGATGCGCGTGGCGACCCAGGCAACCGCGGCGACGACTGCCAGCAAGGCAGCGACGGTGTACAGGGCTTCGGGCACGGTAATCAGCGCAGGGATTCGGTGGAACGGCCGATGTTACCTGCACGGTCGCGTTGGCCGCGAGCGATCGAGCAGCCGAGTCGATAAGCGTTGCTGACGAAACGAGGACGGCGCGCGTTCGTTCAGATAGCGCCGCGGACGATGCAGCGGAACCCCAGGTGGCCCGTCGACGTGTCGATCGGTTGCGCGTGGCGCGCCGCCGGACGGTAACGCCGGCAATAATTCGGCGCGCACAAGTAAGACCCGCCCTTCAGCACCTTGCGTGGAATCCTGATCGCGGGATTGCAATCGTCGATGCTTTCGGCCTCGACGCCACCGCGCGGATTTTGTGGAATGCAGCACGGCTTCATCGCGTCCGCAGCGTGCTTGGCCGAATACCAGTCGCTCGTCCACTCCCACACATTCCCAATCATGTCGCAGAGACCGTATCCATTGGGTGCGTAGGTCGTAACCGGCGACGTGCGCTCGTAGCCGTCGATCGCAAGGTTCTGGACCGGGAAGTTGCCCTGCCACGTGTTGGCCATCGAGCGGCCGCCGGGATTGAACTCGTCGCCCCACGCGAAGTCCGCACCCTCGAGCCCGCCGCGGGCGGCGAATTCCCATTCGGCTTCGGTCGGTAACCGCTTACCCGCCCATTTCGCATACGCCTCGACGTCCTGGTAGGCGACGTGGACGACCGGGTGTTCGTCGAGCCCGTTGATGGACGTGCCGGGGCCGTAGGGTTGGCGCCAGTTCGCACCGAACATGAACTGCCACCACTGCGACCAGTCGCGAAGGTCGTTGATTTGCCGCGGCGGAGCAAACACGAGCGACCCCGCCTTCAGCATGTGCGGCAGTGCGCCCGGGTAGTCTTTCGGGTCGGGCACGATTTCCGCAAATGTCACGTAATTCGTCGCATCGACGAACGCACGGAACTGGCGATTGGTGACCGGTGTGCGATCGATCCAGAAACCGTCGACGGTAACGCGATGGACGGGCGCCTCCTCCGGATAATAATCGTCGGAGCCCATTCGAAACGTGCCGCCGGGAATCCAGACGATGTCGCGTTCGTGGGCGACGAACGCCTGGCCGGGTTCCGGGATTGCCGCTCCAGTTGGGGTTGTCGTTGCGCTCATATCCCTTCGCTCATCGAAACGGTGACGACGCTGGATGGTAATGCGGAGCGTGCCGGGTTGGGCAGTCGAAGCGGGCGCGCCCGGAGGAACTAGGTTGGTTTCGAGGATAGAGGCATTCGGCTAGGAAGATAAGGCAGAACGGTCCGGCCGCGCGCTACGATAGTACGGACTCCGCGAAACGAACGAAACAATCGCGACCGTCCGGTGAAGTCGAACGAACGCGCCGTTCGTCTAGACTGCGCGAAAATGGACGTTGATCATGCAACCTTCGCGACAGGGCGCCGCGCGCGGCGCCGGAACCCTGTCGCGAATCCGGGAAAGGTTTCTGCCATGGGTGAAGCGAACGACATCGTCATCGAAGCGTGGAACACCGTGCTGTTCGACAAGTTCTGTCGCTTCAGGCATCTGTTGGTCGAGGGCTTGTCCCCGCACAGCAACGAAGCTCTGGCGCGCCACCCGCACCCGCAAGGCACGCGAGTGCTCGACATCGGCTGCGGCTTCGGCGACAGCACGCGACTCATTGCTTCGCGGGTGGGGTCGAAGGGTGCGGCGGTCGGCGTCGACTGCGCGGCGAACTTCATCGAAATCGCCAGCCGCGAGGCGAACACCGAGGGTCCCGCGAATGCGTCGTTCTTCGTCGCGGACGCGCAAAGCGACGACCTTCGCGGTCCGTACGATCACGTGTTCGCCCGTTTCGGCACGATGTTCTTCATGTCGCCCGGCGCCGCACTGCGCAACATCCGCAAGGCGCTGAAACCCGAGGGCGAATTCATGATGATCGTGTGGCGAAAGCGCGAAGACAATCCGTGGCTCCACGAAGCGGAACTGCGCGTGAGGGAACTCGTCCCCGTCGTGTCGCACGAGGAGACCAGCGAAGTGCATTGCGGTCCGGGCCCGTTTTCGATGGCGGGCCCCGACATGGTCAGCTCGATGCTGCGCAGCGCAGGCTACGACCACATCACGTTCGAGCGCTTCGACACGGACATCTGCATCGGCCGCGACATGGACGAAGCCGTCGAATTCGCGATGGCGCTGGGGCCTGCCGGGGAAATCATCCGCCTGGCCGGCAAGGAGGGCGAGGCGCTCAGGCCCAAGGTCGTAGCCGCACTCCGCGATACGCTGTCGCGTTACGTTCGCGCCGATGGCGTCTGGGGACCGTCGAGCACGTGGTTCGTCACGGCCCGAAATCGCCCGGCGCAATGAAGATGCGTCCGCAGCGCATCGGGTAGCAGCACCCGCGCGGCGCCGCGACGAACGTCCCCGGTCGTCGTAAGGCCGGCGCATTGCCGCCGACTACTCGAACGAGTGCCGTCTACCGGCGCAACGGCGACCGCCTCAAGTTCGAGCGCACCGTCACGACATCGAGCGCGCCGGTAAGTATCGATTTCGCCAATGGACACATGTATGTGGCCGGCGCCACCACGGTGGATTCGTTCGTCCTGCGCGGAAACAGCGTTGGAGCGCGCGATGGCACCACTGCGCTGCAACTGGCCGGCGGAGGCGCACCGCCCAGCGGCAGCACCGCGCAGGTCGGCGTCGTCGACGACTCGCGGTTGCTGGTGACGCTGAAGACCGATCCGGCGCCGGGTACGGTGGACACCGTGATGCTGCGCGACGGCGCCATCGTCGGCACCGGCCCCACGGCAACGTCGGCTCCGGCCGGAACGCTGACACCGTTTGGCTTTGCCGTCTACCCCGATGGCACGGCGGTCATCACGCTGGCCCATTCGAGCCAGGATGGTCTGTTCCGCGACGGCGCGTTCACGTCCGTGATCAACGCCGGCCAGGCGGCGCCGTGCTGGATGACGAGATCCGGCAAGTACCTCTTCACCGCCAACACGGGCAGTCACACGATCAGTCGCCTGCTCGGCACCGGCAACAATGTCTTCGTGGACGTCCCGGTCGCAGCGGCGATTCCTTCCGGCGGAGCACCCTCCGACATCGATGCGGACGGTGACGTGCTTGGCGTCGTCGACCACATCGCCGGCGCATCTCATCTGACGCTGTTCACGATGAATGGCTTCGGGGAGCTTTCCGATCCGATCACCGTCGATGCGGGTGCCGCCAACGCCAATGGCGTGGCGATCATGCCTGCACTGGACACGGGCGACGA
Source organism: uncultured Pseudomonadota bacterium (assembly GCA_963709335.1). GTDB lineage: Bacteria > Pseudomonadota > Gammaproteobacteria > Burkholderiales > Casimicrobiaceae > VBCG01. The sequence goes on along the minus strand of CAVPWB010000011.1, from coordinate 125,714 downwards.
CGCACAGTAGCGATAAATCCGGCGTGGGCACGTCCTGCTCACGCCGGTCGAACTGGCGTCTTGACCCGGGTGCCGTTCCCGCAGCACTATGCGCTCCCCGTGCGCTCGCGCGGCCTGCCAACGGAGTTGCGCATGATCCTCGGCCTTTCGACGTCTGCATTCACCACGTTCCACGTCGTCCTGAGCCTGATCGGAATCGTGGCTGGACTCGTCGCCGTCATCGGCATGCTCGGATCGAGAACGCTCGACGGCTGGACCGCGATCTTTCTCGGCACGACGATATTGACGAGCGTCACGGGCTTTTTCTTTCCCGTGGACAAGGTGCTGCCATCGCACGTTGTCGGCGTGATCTCGCTGGTCGTTCTCGCCGCGGCCGTGCTCGCGCTCTACATCTATCGCCTCCGCGGATCGTGGCCGTTTCACCCGGAATCCCGCACCAAAATATTCGTGTCGTAGCCAAGCGCGGTCGCGCTGCGCACGAAGCCCTCGCCGGCAGCTTGACGCGCGCGCGTCGCCCGGTGGATCGTCAGTCCAGCGCGAACTCGACGACGAAGCGCGCGGCTTCGTCAAACGTGCTGCGTCCGTAGAACAGATCGCGAATGCCGACGCCGTAGCCGCTCATCATCCGCAGCGCAACGCGATCCTGGCGCTCGAACGCGACTCGCGCGGGCGACGCCGCGGCAATCAGGTCACGCAACCGCGCGCGCGTCTCGTCGAGCATCGACTGCGCGGTCGTGTGATCCTCGTGCGACCAGAACCACATATGGCCGATGTAGGCCATGACGATGTTGAGCCGCGGAACATCGAGCGTGAGCAGTTCCCGCGCAACGTCGTGCAGGCGGCGGCGCAATCCGCTTCGACGTCCCATCGCAAGCTGAATCGTCGCGAGTCGGGTCTGCCGGTCCTCCTCGCCGATTGCGAGCAATATCGCGGCCTTGCCGCCGGCGGACTTGACGACGGCGGCCTTGGAAACGCCGGCGTCGCGGGCCAGGTCGTCGAGGCGCAGCGCCTCGAATCCATCGCGCGCGATCCTCACGCGCGCCGCGTCGACGATCCGCTGGCGAGTCTCCCTGCCGCGAACCACGTTGCGCGAGTCGGATCGCACCGGACCGCGCTTTCCCCTCACCACGACCGTCATCGAGCCTCGCTGTCGATTAATCCGGGTGACCACGGTCACTATAACGCGATTGCGTCGCCTACATATGGTATACTCTGGTCACTTTCTTTTGTTACCACCGTTCCGGACCGGGTTCCGGGCCGGGGTACCCCCAATGAGACAGGGAGACCACGATTGGCAGCGGCTGGCCGCTTCCATCTCGATCGAGGACGCGCTGCCCGCGAAGGCCCATAACACCGCCGCCCGCCCCGAGCATCAACTGCAGCTCGCGCTCGGACCGGTGCCCTGCGTCGGCGCGATCATGACTGCGCCGATCGTCCTGCTGCTCGGCCGTCCGGTCGCCGACGCGCGCTCGACGCCTCAGGACTACACGTTCGCGCCGGCGCGCTGGCCGCTCGCGGCGCTCCATCCGCAAGCACCGCCGGCGCTCGGCGAATGGTGGGGCCCGCGATTGGCGTCGCTGGTGCAACTCTTCGGGCCGCAGCATGTGGCGAATTCGATAGCCTGCGTGTACCTGACGCCGTGGCATACCACGATGTTCGACGAGCGGCTGCGACTGCCGAGCCGGTCACGGCTGCTCGACCTGGCAGCCGCCGCCGCTGCCAGGGATGCAATCCTCATCCTGATGCAGGGCGCAGCGCTATGGACGGAGCATCCGGCGATCGCCTCGCTGCCGGCTGCGCGGCTGGCCTCGACGAAGTCGTGGCGCAGCACGGAACTGAGCCGCCGCAATCTCAGTGCCGACCTGTGGGATATCGTCCGCAAGCGGGTCGAGGTCCACGCCTGGATCTAGCGCGACGCATTGCCGCTACCGGCGCAACCGCAGCTGGTTCGGAAGCGGCGCGGCGCGGCGCAGCACGTCCTCGGCCAGCCAAAGCGCCGACACCCGCGCACGCTCGGCGACCATCGGCAACGGCAGCTGGACGTAGTCGTCGTTGAAGACCTCGAAGCTGTAGTCGCCGGCATAACCGAGCGCATCGAGCTTGAGGACGATCTCGACGAGCTGCTGCGTGTGGACGCCCTCTCCGGGAAACACGCGATACGTACGCGCGGTGGCGATGCGCTCCTCGAACGTCCGGGTTTCCTGCCACATGAAGTCCGACAGCTGGACCAGGAAAATGCGCGACGGCTCGAGCTCGTCGATCGCATCGAGCGCGGAGTTCGCGGCCAGCACGTGATACGAGTCGAGGCCAAGCCCGAGATTCGGACAGTCGGCCCGACAGACGACATCCCATGCCGTCGTGTATTCGTTGACGGCGCGGCCCCACGACAACGCCTCGTACGCCACGCGGATGCCGAACGGCACCGCGAGCATCGCGAGCTTGCGCAAGTCGCGCGCGATGGCGTCGAGATCCGCCGTCGCGTGCGTCGACGTCGACGAGCACGCGAGCATCACCTCGCAGCCCAATGCGGCGCACATCTCGAGCATCGTCTTCGCGATGTCGACCTTGTATTGATGCAAGTGTCCCGACAGGCCCTCGAAGTCGCGCAGCACCTGGAAACCGGTTCCGCGCAGGCCGCTGCTGCGAATGGCCTTCACCGCCGCCTGCCAGCCCTGCGGGTGTCCGGCGAGGTCGTTGGCCTTCAGCATCACCTGGCTGAAGCCGGCGTTTTGTATCGCGTCGAGCTTCGCTTCGAGGGGGCCTGCGAGCGTGATCGTGTCCATGCCGAACGGCGCGATCGCCTGCTCCATGCTGCGCCGCTGCATCACGCACGCCCTTCGCTGTGCACCAGCTCGAACACGACACTGCCCAGGTAGGCTTTGGTGATCGCGCCGCGGCGCTCGGTGTGCGCGGCGGGCATTTCGACGAACTCCATGCCAAGCGTGCGCATTGCTTCGACCGCTGCCAGCACGTCGGGCACGCCCAACCCGATCCGCTGCAGGTACTCGCGCCCCATCAAGCCCGCGTCGAGCGGCGGTTCGATCAGTTGCAGCATGAACGTGTTGGCGGCTTGGAGCGCCGGCGCTCGCAGCAGCTTGCCCTTCGGCATGATGCCGAAGCGCTGCTCGTCCGGAATGACCTCGGTGCCGAACAGCTCGCGATAGAACTCGACCCAGTCGAAAGTACGGCCCGGCCCGATGTACTGGACGATGCCGAAGAAATGCACTCCCTGCAATGCCGGCGGAAGCGGATCGACGCCCGGGATGGGAACGAAGTCGACGTCGTAGATCGAGAACTCGCGGTAGCGGTCGACGAAGTAGATGCGGCTGCCGCCTGCGCCGTGGATAGCCGGGATGTTGAGCTCCATCGCTTCCGGATGCGTGGGCACCTCCCACCCGCCTCGATCGATCACGCGGTGATAAGCGTCGCGCGCATTGCGCACCCGCAGCGCGACGGCACTGATGATCGGCGAATCGTCGGCGAGCGATGCACGGCCCGCTGCGGCCGGGTGTGCGTTGACGACGATGTTCAACCCGCCCTGCCGATACAGCAGGACCTCGCGCGAGCGATGCCGCGCCACCGGCCGGAATCCCATCATTTCCAGCACGTGGCCGAGCGCTTGCGGCGCGGCGGTCACGTACTCGATGAACTCGACGCCATCCAGGCTGAGCGGATTGGCATCGTCGCTGAAGGATTCCTGCAGAGGCTCCCGGTTCTGGGACGCCAGGAGAAAGTCGCTCATGTCGTTATCGATAGGAGAGTCGGCGTTGGCGGTGCGCGGGTCGGCGTGGGGTTTCGCGGCGGTATCGGCGACAGCTGGGGGCAGCGAGCCACGCGCCGGCCATTGTAGACCGCGAATGCCGAATGCCGCGTTCCGCCGGCCGGGCGCGGGCCGGACGCGACGCGTCGCGGCTTCTGGTCAGCGCGGCAGCAATCCCGCGCGATCGAGAACTGCGTCGAGCCGGCGCTCGAGCTCGGGCGTTGCCGGCAGCATCGGCAACCGGTGCTCGTTACCGGCGATCAGGCCCATCCGCTTCATCATGTATTTCATCGGAATGGGGTTGGTGTCGTAGAACACCGCGCACATCAGGTCGAACAGCTCGAAGTGCAATTGCCGTCCGCGCGCCATGTCGCCCGCGCGAACCGCATTGCACAGCGCCGCCACTTGACGCGGCGCGACGTTTGCCACGGCGTTCATCGTGCCCTGCGCACCGAGCGCCATCATCGGAAAGGTGAACTCCTCCAGGCCGACGAATACGCGGAACTCCATGCCGAGCGTCGCGAGCATCCGCGTGACGAAGCTGTGATCGTCTATCGCATGCTTGATGCCGACGAAATTCGGTGCGCGTTCCGCGATGGACGTCAGCGTCTCGAGCTCCACCTTGAACGCCGAACGTCCGGGGATGTGGTACATCAGCAGCGGCAGTGACGAGCGCTTTGCGAGGTCGTCGAAGTACGCGACCACGCCACGCTGCGGCGCCCGGATGAAATACGGCGTCAGCACCATCAGCGCATCGGCACCCGCCTTTGCCGCATATTCAGTCAGCGCCACCGTCTCCGCGTGTGACTGCGATCCGGTCTGCGCAACGACGGGTAAGCGACCGCCCGCAACCTCGACGGCCGTGCGCACCAGCCGGTTGCGCTCGTCGACGGTGAGCGACGTCGGTTCCGACGTCGTCCCGTTGACGACGACGCCATGCGTGCCGTTGGCGATCTGGTGCTCGATCAGCGACGCGTAGCTGTCGTAGTCGACGTCGCCGCCGCGAAACGGCGTGATCAACGGCGGATACGATCCGCAGAGGAAGTCCGGTTCGAGCGCGATCATGGCGCGTCGGCCGGTGCCGCGCACACGTGCACGTGGCCCTCGACGAGCTTGACCGGATAAACGCGAAGCGGCCGCGTCGCGGGCGCGCTGCGCACTTCGCCGGTCGGAATGTGAAATAGCGCCTGGTGCAGCGGGCACTCGATGCAGTCGCCTTCGATGAACCCGTCTGCGAGGCTCGCCTCCTCGTGCGTGCACGTGTCGTGCGTCGCGTAAATGCGTCCGGCCAGGCTGTACAGGCACACGGGCTCGCCCGCCACGTCGACCAGCAGCGTGCCGCCTTCCGGAACGTCGGTGACCGCCGCCACGCGAACCCATTCGTCACTCATCTCCGTTCTCCTCGATACTGCGACACATCGGCTGCGCTGCCATGGCTGGCGTCAAACCGGCGCTTCGAGCAATTCCAGCGGGTCGCCGTAGCGCGCCGCCACGTCGATCACGGAATCGTCGCGCAGCGCAACGAGAAATCCGTGGTCGATCAGGGTCGCGTCGCCCGCTGTCACCGTCGCATCGAACGTGACCAGGTCCATGTGAACGGGCGGCTCTTCCCAGTCCGGCATCACCTTGCGGATGTAGTCGCTGGGCTTCGCGAGGTCGATGCCGAAATGGAGGACGCCGGGCGCATTCGAGCCCGCCGGGTAGACCGTGTGCACCGGCGCCTTCGGGTTGAAGCCGCAGCCGCCGCCCTCGATCATCCGGCCGCCGACCAGCATGTCGCGCAGGATCGTCGCCTCGCGCGAGGTGCCCCGCACCTCCACGACCGTGTCCTGCTCGAATTCGACGGCAATCCGCTCGGCGAACGGCGCCGCGAAGCCGATCGCCCACTGCGGATAGAGGACGCCGCGCATCGCCACTTTCGCGGTGAAATCGTTCTTCACCGAGTTGTGATCCCACAGGTTCGGCCCGTGCGTCGGCAGGTAATGGACATAGCAGCCGTCGTCCTCGGCGGTCATCCGTCCGCGCCACCGATTCGTCCCGAGCTGGTTCTCGCGCATTGCAGCGGTGAAGCCGATGCGGAAATCGCTGCCGCGCTCATCGGCGAACGCGAGGTCGAAGTCGCGCCCCGTCGGATATCGCTTCGCCGTCGCGCGGATCAACTCGCCGACGACATCGATCGGAAACCGCGCCTGCGGCGTCATCAGCAACCCGAGGTCGCGAAAGTAGGTGATCTTGACCCACCGCTGTCCCTTCCGCCGCAAGTCGATGCAGAACGGATCGAGGATCGAGCAGAACCATGTCGACACGACGAACGTCGCCTGCGCGACCAGCGGCCGGACCTCGTCGGGAATGCGCGCCGCCTTGGTCGTCGCCTCTGAATAGACGCGCACCGTCGCACCCCGAGCCTTGGCGAGCCCGCTGACGGCGTCGATGACCCGCGGGTCGAGCAGTGCGTCGGCCAGCACCAGCACGCGGTCGCCGGGACGTATCGCGAACACACGGCAGAAATTGTCCAGCGCCTGGAAGTAAGCCTTGACGTCGGTGATGGCAGGATCGAGCGGCGGCGGCAACCCTATGTAGGCCGGTGCACCGGCCGGCGATGAGCGTGCGGTATCCATGTCCGGCATGGTAGTCGCAACGGGCGCGCGGCGCAGGCGTGGGTTTCCGGCGTCCGGCGGAACAAATGTTGTTCTCGCCACCACTTGCCCCGCTGGAAGGGCCTCTCCTAGAATCGGTGCACACTCGGGCCTAGTTCAAGGCGAACCGATCGCCGCCGCTCGAACCCACAGGAGGATCACGATGCGCATGAGCCGTTACGCCGCAGCCCCGCTCGACCCCCGCCGCCGTCGCGTGCTCACCGGGGCGCTCGCGCTGTCCGGCGCCGCAGCGCTCGGTCGTGCACCGGCGATCCTCGCCCAGTCGCGCGCACCGCTCAAGATCGGCGTGCTGAACTCGTTCTCGAAGGTGTTCGCAGCACTCGGCAACGCGAACCTGCAAGCGATGACGATGTACATCGAGGCGAACGGCGGCATGCTCGGCGGGCGCAAGGTCGAGATCATCCGCGAGGACGACGAGATCAATCCGCAGGTCGGACTGCAGAAGCTGAAGAAGCTGGTCGAGAGCGACAACTGCGACATCATCACCGGCATCCAGGCGAGCAACGTGGCGCTGGCGTGCGTGGACTACATCCGCCAGAGCAAGACGTTCTACCTGTGCAGCGGCGCGGGCGTCACTGATCTCTCGTACACCGGCATCCCCTACCTGTTCCGCTGCTCGATCGCGACACAACCGATCCACGCGACGATGGGCGAATGGTTCTACGACAACGTCGCGAAGGAAACGGTCACCTCGGCGTCCGACTTCGCCGGCGGCCGCAACACGGTGCAGGAGTTCAAGGCAGGCTTTGTCAAGAAAGGCGGCAAGGTGACGAAGGAGATCTACCCGCCGCTCGGCAACAATGATTTCAGCGCGTACCTCGCCGACATTCGCAGCATCGGCCCGGCCGCGACGTTCAACTTCTATGCGGGCACCGACGCCGTGCGGTTCGTCAAGCAATACGACGAGTACGGCCTGAAGGCAAAGTCGCGGCTCACGGGCTCGGGCTTCATGGTCGACAGCGATACGCTGCCTGCGCAAGGCAAGAGCGCGCTCGGTTGCGTGAACGCGTTGCATTACGCGGACACGCTCGACAATCCGGAGAACAGGAAATTCGTCGAGCAGTACCGCGCCAAGTTCAAGGAGTATCCGAGTGTGTACGCCGAATATGGCTACGTCGCGGCGATGATCCTGCAGGCGGCGCTGGCCGCCGTCGACGGCAACACGCAGGACAAGGACAAGCTGCGCACTGCAATGCGCGCGCTGGAGCTGAAGGCTCCGCGGGGCCCGTTCAAGTTCAACCCGGTGACGCAGAGCCCGATCCAGAACGTCTATATCCGCGAGGTGGCGGAGGTGGAGGGGCGCATCACCAACAAGGTTCTGCACACGATACCGAACGCCGTCGAGCCGGCGACCAAGCCCGCCTGACCGCCCGCACCACACCCGTCCCCGTGCAATGCGAGGCGGGCGGGTGGGTGCAGCGCGTCAGCACTCCGGCATGGGATTCGTCGCCACCCAGCTTGCGAACGGACTCGCGTACGGCGCGCTGCTGTTCCTGATGTCGGCGGGCCTCTCGCTGATCTTCGGGCTGATGAACGTCGTGAACGTTGCCCACGGTTCGTTCTTCATGCTGGGCGCGTTCTTCGCATTGGCCATCGTCAAGTGGACCGGCAGCTTCTGGCTGGCGCTGGCAGTCTCGTGGATCCCCGCCGTCGCCATCGGCGTGCTGCTGGAGCGCGTGTTCATTCGCAAGCTGTACGCACGCGGCCACCTCGACCAGGTGCTGCTGACCTTCGGCTTCACGTTCGTGTTCGTCGATCTCGTCCGGATGATCTGGGGCGCCGACATCCGCGAGTTGCCGGTGCCCGAAATCCTGTCGGGCGTCATTGCGTTCGGTGACGTCGTATTGCCGAAGTACCGGCTGTTCCTGATCGCGTTCGGCGGTGCCACGGCATTCCTGCTGTGGCTGTTCCTGGAACGCAGCCGCGTCGGCGCGATGGTTCGCGCCGGTGTCGACGACGCGTTCACCGCCAAAGGCATCGGCATCAACGTGCCGCTGCTCTTCGCGGTCATCTTCGGGCTCGGCGTCGGACTCGCCGCCATCGGCGGCACCGTAGCGGGGCCGATCCTCGGCCTGTATCCGGGGATGGACATCGAGATCCTGATCCCGGCGTTCATCGTCGTCGTGATCGGCGGCATGGGCAGCCTGCGCGGCGCGTTCGTCGCCAGCATTTTCGTCGGCGTCGTCGACACGTTCGGCAAGGCGTATTTCCCCGACTTCGCGCTGTTCGTCGTCTACCTGCTGATGGTGGTCGTGCTGCTGACGCGCCCCAACGGCCTGTTCGGTGTGGGCAAGGCATGACTGCGCCTGACGCTACCGGCGCGGCGTCGACTGCGGCATCGGCTGCGACCGCGGCCGGCGGCCGCATTCGCCGCGCAGTCGCCTGGCTCGTGCTGATCGCCGTGCTCGCGCTGCTGCCGCTATCGGGCAGCTACGCGACCGGCCTTGCCGCCGAAGTGCTGATCTTCGCGATCTTCGCGATGAGCCTCGACCTCCTCATCGGTTACACGGGGTTGTTGTCGTTCGGTCACGCGGCGTTCTTCGGCGTCGCGGCCTATGCGGTCGTGATCCTCGGGCTCAACTTCGGCTGGTCGGGATGGGTGGGCCTTCTCGTCGGCATCGTGGTATCCGCAGCCGTCGCGGCGGTGATCGGGTTCTTCGCCATTCGCGTGAGCGGCATACCGTTCCTGATGCTGACGATGGCGTTCGCGCAACTGCTGTTCTCGCTGTCGATCAAATGGCGGACGGTCACCGGCGGCACCGACGGGCTGTCCGGCTTTCAGCGCCCCACGCTGTTCGGCATATCGCTCGACAATCGCGCCGTGCAGTTCTACGTCGTTGCCGTCGGATTCCTGTTCGTGCTCCTATTCCTGCGGCGACTCATCGCATCGCCGCTCGGCTCGATTTTCATCGGCATTCGCGAGAACGAGCAACGGATGCGCGCTGCCGGCTATCCGGTGCAGCGCTTCAAGCTCGTCGCGTTTACGTTGGCCGGCGCGCTGGCCGGCGTCGGCGGCGGACTGTACGCGCTGCAGAACGCGTACGTGTCGAGCGACATCCTGCACTGGTCACTGTCCGGCGATGCGATCATCATGGTGATTCTCGGCGGCACCGGTACGATCGTCGGCCCGGCGATCGGCGCGGCGGTGTTCCTGCTGCTGAAGAACGTCGTCAGCTCGCACACGGAATACTGGCTGCTGTGGGTGGGCATCATCTTCATCCTGTGCGTGATGTTCCTGCCGCAGGGCATCTGGGGCTGGGTGCGGCAACGCTGGGCGGGGACGCGCGCGTGAGCCTGCTGCGCCTCGATGCGCTGAACAAGGCTTTCGGCAACCTGGTCGTCACGAAGAACGTCGACCTCGCTGTCAACGAAGGCGAGTTGCACGCGCTGATCGGCCCCAACGGCGCTGGCAAGACAAGCCTCGTTCATCAAATCGCCGGGCAGCTTCAGCCATCGTCGGGCCGCGTGCTGCTGCGCGAGCGTGACATCACGAACGAACGGCCGGAGGTGCGTTGCCAGCTCGGCATCGGCCGTACGTTCCAGAAGAACAACCTGTTTCGCGCGCTGTCGGTGCGCGAGAACGTCCGCATCGCGCTGCAGGCCAAGCGCGGCGGCTGGTTCGAATGCCTGCGCTCGACGGCGTCCGATCGCGCGCTGCTGGCGGAGGTCGACGAGGTGCTGGCGCAAGTACGGCTGACCGAGCGGCTCGATCGTCCGGTCGCGAGTCTTTCCTACGGCGAGCAGCGGCAACTCGAGATCGCGCTCGCGCTGGCAAGCAAGCCGGCGGTTCTGCTGCTCGACGAACCCACGTCGGGAATGTCGCCGGCCGAGACCGACGGCATGATGGATCTCGTGCGCTCGCTGCCCCGAAACCTCGGCATTCTGATGATCGAGCACGACATGAACGTGGTCTTCTCGCTCGCGCACACGATCACCGTGCTGTACTACGGCGAAGTGCTCGCGTCGGGTGCTCCCGCGGCGATTCGCGACAATCCGCAGGTGCGCTCGGTCTACCTGGGACTCGGCCGCTGATGCTCGAACTCGACAACGTTCACGCGTACTACGGTCAGAGCCACGTGCTGCACGGCGTGTCGATGGCCGTGGACAAGGGCGAGGTCGTGTCGCTGCTCGGACGTAACGGCGCGGGCAAGACGACGACGGTGCTGACGATCATGGGCTACCTGGCGCCCGACCCGGGAACGATCGTCTACGCCGGCGCAAATCTGAAGGGGCTGCCACCGTTCGCGCTCGCGCGCCGCGGCTTCGGCTTCGTGCCGCAGGAACGTGGCATCTTCCCGAGCCTGACCGTCGAGGAAAACCTGACCGTTGCCGCACGGACGCGCGCGGGGCACTGGACGCTCGGGCGCGCGTACGCGCTGTTTCCGCGGCTGGAAGAGCGACGCGGCAATCTCGGCTTCCAGTTGTCGGGCGGCGAGCAGCAGATGCTCGCGATCGCCCGCGCGTTGATGCTGAATCCGGACGTGATCCTGCTCGACGAGCCGTCCGAAGGCCTCGCGCCGTTGATCGTCGAGGAGATCGTGGGCGTGCTGCGTACGCTGAAAAGCGAGGGCCTTGCCGTGCTGCTGATCGAGCAGAACCTGCGCGTCGCGCTCGACCTCGCCGATCGCCACTACGTGATGTCGAAGGGAACCGTCTGCTACACGGGAACGACGATTGAGCTCGAGCACAACGAACGCGTTCTGCGGGAGTACCTCAGTGTCTGATCGCGGTGTCTGTGTAGTCACCGGCGGCAGCCGCGGCATCGGTGCCGCCACCGTGCGACTGGCAGCAGGGCGTGGCTACGCGGTTGCGCTGACGTACCGCGAACGCGCCGACGAAGCGCAGCGTGTTGTCGCCGACGTCGAAGCGGCCGGCGGGCGCGCGACGGCTATTTGCGCCGACGTCGCGGACGAAGCGGCGATGCAGGCCGCGTTCGCGACCGCCGATGCGCTCGGTCCGTTGACGCTGCTCGTGAACAACGCGGGTATCGTCGGCGACGTGGGGCGTGTCGAGGACGTCCAGGTGGCGATGCTCGAACGTCTCGTCAGAATCAACGTCGTCGGCGCGTTCATCGCCGCGCGCGAGGCCGTCCGCCGGATGTCGACGAAACGCGGTGGCCGCGGCGGCTCGATTGTCAACGTGTCGTCGGGCGCGTCGCAGCTCGGCTCACCCAACGTGTGGGTGCACTATGCGGCGACGAAGGGCGCGCTCGACACGATGACCATCGGACTCGCCAAGGAAGTGGCCGGCGAAGGCATCCGCGTCAACGCCGTGCGGCCCGGCATCATCGACACCGACATCCACGCGGGTCGCCCGCCCGGGCAACTCGACCGGATGAAGGGCGATGGTGCCACTGCAACGGATCGGCACCGTCGACGAAGTCGCGCGCGCGATCCTGTGGCTCGCGTCGGACGAAGCGAGCTACGTCACCGGCGCATTCATCGATGCGCGCGGCGGACTCTGACGGTAACCGTTACGTCGCCGGCGGCGCATCGAAGATCGACGGTACCGGCAATTCGAGTTGCATCGCGTTGCAAAGGAGCGCGATCGTCACGAAGCGCGAGATCTGCAGCAGCGCGGCGACGGCCCTCGGAGGCCCGAGCGCCGCCGTCACGGCGCGCAATTCGTCGTCGCAGCGCAACCCGTGCCGGGTCACCATGGCCTGCGCGAGCACCTGCAGCAGCCGCTCGTCTTCCTTAAGCGTGGACGCGTGGCTGCCGGTGCGACTCTCCGCCGCGGCGATCCACTCGCGCGCAAGACCGAGCTTCGTCGCCAGCCGCTCGTGCTGGATGCGCTCGTAGTCGGCCTCGAGCATCGTGCAGACGGTGAGCGCGAGCACCTCGTTCTGCGCATCGGCGAGCGGCGCCTTGACGGCAGCCGTGTAGGTCATGAACGCCGGCACGGCGCCGGGCACGTGCGCCGCAACCTGGAAGAACTCGCCGAAGTAACCGAGGCGATCGACCGTGGGTTTCAGTTGCGCCCGCAGCGCGTCGTCGACGTCTTCGAACGCGAGACGCGGAATTTCGCCGTCGCCGCTCACAGGTTCATCGCCTCGCGATACCAGCGATAGAACGATCGAATCAGCACTTCGGTGACCATGTGATCCTGAGGCTCCGTCTCGCGGCCGCCCATCTCGAGCACCGCCGCGCGATGGCCGTAGCCCGTCGCGCCCTGCTGCGATTCGACGAGCACCTCGCCATCCTCCATCGCCACGAATCCCGACGGGCCGTACAGGTTCGTGTGGCGCAGCCGCAGGCGCACCATCTCGTCGTCGTCGTCCGCGTAGCCGTAATACGTCCAGCACAGCTCGAAGCTGTCCACACCTTTCGGCACGATCTGGCGCATGCCGAGCGTGTTGGCCTGCTGATGCAGCACGACGCTCGGAAAGAGCGACAGCCCGACGACCTTGCCGTCCTCGAACTCCCGCCGCGGCGTGATGCTGTCCTTGTCGATCAGGTCGAGCTTGTTCTTGAAGCGCTTGATCTCGGATGTCGCCGCCGATTCCTTCTTGCCGACGTTGCGCGAGATCATGATGCCGTGCTTGCCGCCCTCGGTGGGTATCGATTCGGATTGCGTGTCCGCGCGCCACAGGCCGAACGTGATCAGGAACGAATGCAACAGCGTCGCGTGGTAGGGATCCTTCAGGTTCTCGACGTACATCTTCCAGTTGCTCGGAATCAGCTGGCGGTTGTAGCCGAGCAGCCGCAGCGCGCGGCCACCGAAGAGCCTTTGTACGTAGCCGAGGATCTGCGGCCCGCAATAGTCGGCGAACGACGGCGCGTTCGGATCGAATGTCGCCCAGATCGAACCGCCCTCGACATGGACGCGCAAAGCCTTCAGCCCGTGCTGCGACATGTCGAAATCCGGCGGCATGCCACCCTTGCCAAGAGCCCCGCGTTTCAGCGGAATGCCCTGCAGCTTGCCGTCGAGTGCGAAGTTCCACTGATGGTACGGGCACGTGAACGAATCGACCCTGCCCTTGTTCTGCCAGCACACGCGCGAGCCGCGATGCGCGCAGCGATTCTCGAGCACGGCGATGCCGCCATCCTGCGTGCGCACGACGATGACTTGCCGCTGGCCGATGAAGCTCCGCTTGTACGACCCGGGCTCGGGTACTTCGCAATCCAGGCCAACGTAGCACCACGACGGACCGTAGAAGAACGTCTCCATCTCGCGCTCGAACAGCGCGGGGTCGGTGTAGACCCAGAACGGCACGCGCGTCCATCCCTCCGCGGGCCATGCGCGCTCGCCCGGCCGGCGCTGCGCATCCTTGCGCCCCGCGCCGTCTCCGTGGACTTCGGCAATGATGTCGTCGGGCATGTCAGCAGCCTCCGTACGCCGTCCGCCCGGCGTTGGCTTCGAGCTTGACGTCGGCCTCATAGCGGCATGATGAGCGAGCGGCGGACGTGATGATTGTCGCAGACGGCGAGGCGCTGGCGGAACAGCAGCCGGCCTTCCCGTCGCACGAGGATGTCGTCGTAACGACCCACGATGAACACCGTCGGGTCGGCGTCCGACATCGCTTCGGTGACGAGGAAGTTCGCGCGCGCACGGATCGCGTCGCCGTCCTGCGCCACGATACGAACGCCGCTGATGAAGTGCCGCCACGATCGCGGCTCGTACACCTGCGTCTCGCGGATCGCCACGATCCGGTCGCGCAGCATGCCGATGCCGTCGCAGAAGATCGTGCCGGCCGGCAAGCCCTGGTCGTAGTTCTCGCGCGAGATCACCTTGTACAGGCAATCATCGGTGAAATGGTTCGGCAATTCCTCGACCCGATCGTCATCGAGCAGATCGGCGACCTCGTCGTACAGATCGCGGATCTCGGCGCGCAGCGCGGCCGCGTCGTCTGCGACGCTCGCGCGACCCGGTGCCTGCGTCGTCGGCATCGGCGTCAGGTCAGCTCGAGCTCGGCCAGATTGGTTTCAAAACCCTTCTGCGACCCGAGCTTCAGGATCGGCGCCTGCAGGTTCTCCTGCCACAGCAGCGAGTCCATCGCGATGTGCAGAGGATGATCCTGAATCGTCAGTGCGCAAAAGCCGTCGTTGCGCGAGCCGTGGTGATGAACGGCCCAGCCGGGGGCCGACAGGTGCAGGTCGCCCGCTTCCCATTCCAGCTTCTTGCCCATCACTGCGCTGCGGCCGTGGCCGATGAAGTAGTAGTTGATCGCCGCCGACACGTGCCGATGCGCAATGTCGAGCTTGTCCGGCGGATATTTGGCGATCGTCGCGAAAAAGCACGGCGACGTCCCCATCCGGCGTTCGGTCGCCGGGTTGTACAGCAGGTACAGGTGGCGTCCCGTGTAACGCTTGTCGCGCGCGTACACTTTGTCGAGGTGCGGGTTGACATCCTTCCAGCGCCACAGCAGCGGTTTCCACTCGACGGTGTCGATGTCGATCAGGTATTCGTAACCCAGCAGTCGGGCGCCTTCGCCATCGAGCGAGATCGACTCCGCCTGGTCGCGCGCGCGGGGCTTGCCCCCCTCCCCGGCCATCCGGGCCGCATCTGCGATTTTCGGATGCGGATCGATGTAGTGCACTTCGAGCCGCTCGAGCAGCGGCGCATTGCTGTACGACATCCGGACGAACAAGTCCTTGCCCGTGTTGCGATAGGCGTACGTGTCCATCGACGGCGTATTCCAAACGTCGAAGCGCTCGACGGCGAACGTTGTCGTGCCGATGCTGGCCGCGCCATCACCGCGGATGCACATGTCGACCATCGTCGAATTGCGTGCAATCGGCGGTGATTCCTCGCCGGGCTTCAGCACTTCAATCGTGACGTCGATGCCCGGCGCGAACGCGGGCACCGGCCCGGTGTTCGACGGGTGAACGACGGCGACACTGCGGCGGCCCGTCGACGGTCGCGCAATGCTCGCGAGCCGCTCGATCTCGGCGTCGATCGCCGCGCGCGGCACGATTACCGAGGGCCACTTGTCCTGCTTGCGAGCGCCGCGCTCGCTCACGTCGACGAACGAATATTCTGCGGCCACGTTGAATCCTCCTTCAGACCTTGACGGCCGTCGTATTCCAGCGCGGCACCGCGCGCTTCGGATGGGGAATCGACTGCCCCGCGCGCTGTTCCCGCGCGCGTTCGAGCACCAGCATCGCGACGGAGAGATCGGATATTCCCATCCCCATGGACTTGAAGATCGTCACATCGGTTCCGCTCGGCCGGCCGGTCCCGCGTGCAATCAACTCGCCGAGCGGCTTGACGGCACCCCAGGCGGCATCGTCGCTGCCGAAACGTTCGATCAGTTCGCGCGACGCGCGGCGGGCATTGGGCACGTCGTCGACCGCGATCATGCCGGTGCGGTCGAACACGTCCTGATCGAATTCGGCACTGGCCGGCAGGATCGCGCCCACGGCATTCAGATGCGCGCCGCGCGCGAGCATCGACGCGCGCAGGAAGGGATCCTTTGCCCGCGTGACCAGCGTGACGATCGACGCGTCTCGCGTCGCGGCTTCCAGCGTCGGCGAGTCGACGACATCGAAGTCGAAACGCGATGCGACATTGTCGACGAACGCCTTGCGCTTCTCGGGCGTGGGGCTGAATACGCGGAGGCGGCGCAGCGGCCGCACGGCGTTCACCGCCGCGACCTGGGTGATCGCCTGCGCACCCGTGCCGATCAGCGCCATTTCGTCGGCTTCGGGTGCGGCGAGCCAGCGCGTGCCGAGTCCCGTCATCGCCGACGTGCGCAGCTGACCGAGGGCTGCCGCCTCGATGACGGCGGCGACGCTGCCGTCGTCCGCGTTGAACATGACGAACAGCGCGGTCGCGCCCCGCTTCGTGTGCACCCAGTTCTTGTAGCCGACGTAGCCGAGCGAAGGCGCGCCGGAGCCCAGCGAATGCATCGACGAGCCGTCGCCGAAGCCGCCGAGCGCCTTGACGATGTTGAACGCCTCGCCTTGTCCAAGCGAGCGCACACCGCGTTCGAGCGCGTCGATCGCGTCGTCCAGGCAGACGAGCGACACGACGTCCTGTTCGGTGATCCAGACCAGCGGCTCTGTCATGTGCGAGCTCCGTTCGCGTCGTCCTCGTCGACGACGCTGTTCCGCAATACCCCTACGCCGGTGATCTCCACCTCGAACACGTCACCGGCCACCATATACACGGGCGGCTTGCGCGTAAAGCCCACGCCGGCCGGCGTCCCCGTGACGATGACGTCGCCCGGCAGCAGCGTGGCGAACGTCGAAATATAGGCGATGACCTGCGGCACCGAGAAGATCATGTTCGCCGCAGAGTCGCGTTGCATCTCGCGGCCGTTGAGGCGACCGATGACGGTCATGTTCTCGACGGGACCCGATTCGTCGGCGGTGACGAGCCATGGCCCCATCGCGCCGCTCGCTTCGAAATTCTTCCCCGGCGTTGCCTGCGCCGCGTGGCGCTGCCAATCGCGAACCGAATTTTCGGCGAAGCACGTGTAGCCGGCGATATAGTCGTTCGCGCGTTCCTCAGCGACGTGTCGAGCCGCACGACCGATGACGACGGCGAGTTCCGCCTCGTAGTCGAACTGCGGCGACGCCTTCGGACGCACGACAGCGACGCCGTGGCCGACTTGCGACGCAGGAAAGCGCACGAACAGCGACGGGCGCGTCGGCACCGCCATGTTCGCTTCCTTCGCATGCTCGTAGTAGTTGAGGCCGACGCAGATCGTCTTGTCGGGTTCGGTGATCGGCGGCTCCCACGTAATTTCCGCCAATGCGATCCGTGGGCCGGTGGAATCGCGTGCACGCTTGGCGATACCGTCGACGCCGAAGCGCGTCAGCGCGTCGCGAAGCGTTGCGCATTCGCCGGAAAGGTCGACGACGTGCGAGTCCTGCACGACGCCGAACGCACGGCGCGCGCCGTGCCTGAAGCTTGCCAATCGCATCGCCGGGCCCCTCCTGACGCTGACCGATTTTCAGCCGATCCAGTGTGCCGACCTGGCGCGTTGGCGGCAATCCCGGTAAAGGAATATCATTTGTTCCGTTCTCTACGGGAAAGCGCGCATGGATACCAAGGTGACGCCCCCGGTGAGTCAGCTGAATGGGGGCGCGCTCAAGGATCTGGTTTCGCTGCGCATTTTCACGCGGGTCGTGGAACTGCAAAGCTTCTCGGAGGTGGCAAGGCGCGCCGGCGTCACCCCTGCGACCGTCAGCAAGCACATCGCATCGCTGGAAGCACAACTCCGGACGCGGCTGCTGAACCGGACGACCCGCCGGCTGTTCATCACCGAGGCGGGGCAACGGCTCTACGAGCATTGCATTCGGGTCTTCGAAGAGCTCGAGCAGGCGGAGGCCGACGTCGCCGGTCTGCTCGGCGAGCCGTCCGGCGGTCTGCGCGTCACGGCGCCGCTGATTTTGGGCGTACGCCGGATATCGCCGCGGCTACCGGAATTCCTGCGGCTCTACCCGAAGGTAACGATCGATCTCGACTTCTCCGTCGAGAAGATCGATCTGTTTCACGAGCGCGTCGACGTCGCCGTACGGATCGCCGAAGCGATCGACCCCGGCCTCGTCGCGTTCAAGCTCGCGCCCTATCGTCGCGTGTTCTGCGCCACATCGACGTATCTCGCGGAACACGGCACGCCGGCGTCGCCGGACGAGCTCACGCACCATAACTGCATCATCTCGCGGGGCGCATCGCTCAACGCCAGCTGGCCCGTGCAGCGCGGCGGCAGGATCGAATCCATTCGCGTCGCTGGCAACCTCGTCGCCAACAACGGCGAGGTGGTCCGCGACGCGGTGCTGTGCGGGCTCGGAATTTCGATGACCGCCCGCTGGATGGTCGAGGACGACCTGCGCGCCGGACGGTTGGTCGAGATTCTGACCGACTACACGCCGTCGAATCGCAGCATCTTCGCCGTGCTGCCCCGTCAGGGCGCACTGTCGCCCAAAGTGCGCGCGTTCATCGAGTTCCTCAAGGAATGCTGCAGCAACATCCGCTGACGCTCGCTGCGGTGAACGCGGCATCGCGGACCGAGTTCGCCGTGCAGTTGCGCGGCATATGGGAGCACTCGCCCTGGGTGGTCGAGCGAGCCGCCGACGCGCGGCCGTTTGCGAGTGTCACGGCGCTGAAGGTCGCGATGACGGGCATCGTCCGCGACGCGTCGCCTGAACGGCAGCTCGAGCTGCTCCGCGCGCACCCGGAGCTTGCGGGCAAGGCGATGCTCGCCCGCGCGCTCACTGCCGAATCGACGCACGAGCAGGGCGCTGCCGGGCTCACCCGCAGCAGCGACGACGAACTCGCGGACCTGGCCGCTCTCAATGCTGCTTATCGCCAGAAGTTCGGCTGGCCGTTCATCCTGGCCGTCCGCGGCCCGCGCGGGATCGGGCTTACGCGCGACCACATCATCGCGACGTTTCGGCGGCGCTTGCAGGCGCATCCAGATGACGAGTTCGCCGAGTGCCTTCGCAATATATTCCGCATCGTCGAGCTGCGCGTCGATGATCGCTTCGGCATCACGCTCGACGCCGGAAACCGCGTGTGGGATTGGGCGGACGATCTCGCGCGCCACACCGACACCGCCGGGCAGCTCACCGTCACCTATCTGACCCCCGCGCATCGCGCCTGCGCGGCGGAGCTTCGCGGATGGATGCAGGCGTGCGGTTTCGACGACGTGTCGATCGATGCGATAGGCAACGTCGTCGGCGTCTACCACGGCACGGATCCGCGCGCGGCGCGACTGCTGACCGGCAGCCACTACGATACGGTGCGCAATGCCGGCCGCTACGATGGCCGGCTCGGCATCCTCGTGCCCGTCGAGGTCGTGCGCAGTCTCGCGCACCGACGCGAGCGGTTGCCCTTCGGCATCGAGGTCATCGGTTTCGCCGAAGAGGAAGGCCAGCGCTACGGGGCCACGTTCCTCGGCTCGAGCGCGCTCGTCGGACGGTTCGACCCCGGATGGCTCGACCTCACCGATGCTGCCGGCATCACGATGCGCGACGCGATGATCGCCGCCGGCCTTCCAGGTTCGTACGAAGCGATCGCCGGGTTGCGCCGCGATCCGGCGAATTACCTCGGCTTTGTCGAAGTGCACATCGAGCAGGGGCCGGTGCTGAACGACGCGACATTGCCGCTCGGCATCGTCACGTCGATCAACGCCAGCGTGCGCTTCAGCGGCGAAGTGGTCGGCATGGCCGCACACGCCGGCACGACACCGATGGATCGGCGGCGCGATGCGGCCGCCGCCGTCGCCGAAGTGATCCTCGCTACCGAGGAACGCGCGCGCCAGATGCCGGGCGTGGTGGCGACCGTCGGCATCGTCGACGTGCCGGACGGCTCCGTGAACGTCGTCCCAGGCCGGTGCCGATTCACCCTCGATCTTCGCGCGCCACTCGATGGATTGCGCGATGCGGCGTGCGCCGACCTGTTGCGCGAGATCGCGGCGATCGCCGATCGCCGCGGTGTCGTCTGCGACGTGCGTGAGACGATGCGCGCCAGCGCCGCACCGAGCGACGCCGTGTGGCAGCGTCGCTGGGAGAATGCGGTCGAGAAGCTCGGACTGCCGGTGCGACGGCTCGCGAGCGGCGCGGGTCACGACGCGATGCGCATCCACGAAGCGATGCCGCAGGCGATGCTGTTCGTGCGCGGCGAGAACGCAGGCATCAGCCACAATCCGCTCGAAAGCACGACGAGCGACGACATCCAGACGGCCGTCGAGGCGTTCGCCGGCATGCTCGAGGCGCTTGCCGGCGAACGCCGGTGAGCGCGGATAACTGGCTACCCGAGCGTTCGCAGCTCCCGCAACGCGACCGAGAACATCGCCGAGTCGAGCACCGGCGCCGCACGCAGTTCGGCCAACAGCTGTTCCTCGCGCTCGATCGCGCGGTGGTTGCGTTCCCGCCACGCGGCAATCAGCGCATGCGGATCGTCGATGCGCGCGCCGCCGACGAGCACCTCGGTCGTCACCGTACGCTGCAGCGCCGACAGGTCGTCCTGCATCGCACCCTTCGCCAGCCGGCGCCAGTGCTGGTCCTCGGGCAGCTCCGCGAGCTTGCCGCGCAACCACGGCAGGCCGAGCTGCGTGGACACGCTGAAATAGATCCCGGCGACGAGCTCGACCGGCCGACCTGTCGCGTCGCCGACTTCGACGATGTCCAGCGTCGAATACAGTGTGTCCAGCGCCACGACGCGCGCCGCCAGCGCCTCCGGCACACCGCGTGCCGAATACGCAGCGATTGCCGCGTCGATGCGCGCCCGGTCCCCGCCCTCCGTGAGTTCCGGCAGCCGTGACGCGAGCGCTTCGACGCGCGGCGTGAACTGCGCGATCGTTGCGGCCATGTCTTCGGTGAGGCGGCGCGACCGCAGGAACCACATCGTTCCACGCTCGATCAGCCGGCTCGAATCGACGAGCATTTCCATCTGGGCTGCGTTGTCGATCTTGCCATCGAGCGCCTCGATTTCCTTCCACATCCCGACGAAGCCGAAGATCTCGCGTGCCAACAGGTAGGCACGGACGATCTCGTGCGGCTTGGCACCTGTCGTTTCCGTGAGCCGGTGCACGTACGTGCTCCCGACGCGGTTCAGCATGCTGTTGATCACATGCGTCGCGATGATCTCGCGCGACAGCGGGTGGCGCGACATGTACGTCGCGTACGTGGCGCGCAGCGCCTCCGGGAAATAGCGGGAGAGTGCCGTGGCGACCCACGGATCGTCCGGCAGCGGCGACGCGAGCACCTCGTCGTAGAGCCACATCTTGCTGTAGGCGAAGAGCACGGCGCCCTCGGGCGTGGTCAGCCCGACTTCGCTGCGGCGGCGCTCGGCGATCTCGTCGTCGGACGGCAGGTATTCGATCGTCCGCGAGAGCCGTCCATTCTTCTCGAGGAACTGGATGAACCGCTGCTGCGCGTCGAGCAGGCGAGGCGCAATCCGGTTCATCGCCGATAGCGCCTGCGTCTGGAAGTAATTGTCGCGCAACACCAGCGCCGCGACGTCGTCCGTCATTTGCGCGAGCAGTGCGTCGCGCCGCTTCTCGGTCAACTCGCCGTCCCGCATCGCGAGGCCGAGCAGTATCTTGATGTTGACTTCATGGTCCGACGTGTCGACGCCGGCGGAGTTGTCGATCGCGTCGGTGTAGATCCGTCCGCCTGCGAGCGCGTACTCGATACGGCCCAGCTGCGTGCAGCCCAGGTTGCCGCCTTCGCCGACGACCTTGCAGCGAAGCTCGCGCGCGTCGATGCGCACGGCGTCGTTCGCGCGATCGCCCACTTGCGCGTGCGTTTCGGTCGTCGCCTTCACGTAGGTGCCGATGCCGCCGTTGTAGAGGAGGTCGACCGGCGCCTTGAGGATCGCGTTCACGAGTTCCGTCGGCGACATCGCCTTGGCGGCGACGCCCAGCGCCTTCGCCGCTTCCGGGGTGACGGTAATCGACTTCGCGCTGCGCGGATAGATGCCGCCACCGTTCGAGAGCAGCGATACGTCGTAATCGCCCCACGACGAACGCGGCAGCTTGAACAGTCGTTCCCGTTCGGCGAATGACGTTTTCACGTCGGGGTCGGGATCGATGAAGACGTGGCGATGATCAAACGCCGCGACGAGCCTGATGTGCCTCGACAGCAGCATGCCGTTGCCGAACACGTCGCCCGACATGTCGCCGATGCCCGCGACTGTGAAGTCGGTCGTCTGCGTGTCGACGCCCATTTCGAGGAAATGGCGCTTGACCGACTCCCACGCGCCGCGCGCGGTGATGCCCATCGCCTTGTGGTCGTATCCCGCCGACCCGCCCGACGCGAACGCATCGTCGAGCCAGAATTTGTATTCGCGGCTGATGCCGTTCGCGTAATCGGAGAACGTCGCCGTTCCCTTGTCCGCGGCAACGACGAGGTAGGGATCGTCGGCATCGTGCCGTTTCACACGCGGCGGCGCGACGATCGAGTCGCCTGCACGATTGTCGGTGAGATCGAGCAAGCCGCGCAGGTAGTCCTTGTAACAGGCCACGCCCTCCTTCATCAGCGCGTCGCGATCGCCGGGCGGCGGGGGACGTTTCAGCACGAACCCGCCCTTCGAGCCGACCGGCACGATCACCGAGTTCTTCACCATCTGCGCCTTGACGAGGCCCAGCACCTCGGTGCGGTAATCCTCGGGCCGATCAGACCAGCGCAACCCTCCGCGGGCAACCCTGCCGCCCCGCAGATGCACGCCTTCGAACCGCGTCGAGTAGACGTAGATCTCGAACATCGGCTTGGGCTCGGGCAAGCCCGGCACCTTCGACGGGTCGAACTTGAACGACAGGAACGAGCGCGGCGCACCGGCCGCGTCGCGGCGCCAGTAGTTCGTGCGCGTCGTCGCGAGAATCAGCGCCAGGTACTGACGCAGCACGCGGTCCTCGGAGAGATTTTCGACCTGCTCGAGCGCACGCTCGATCGCGCTCACCCGTCGGACGCTCTCGGCTTCGTCGGTCACGACGTCCGGATCGAACCGCTGCTTGAACAGTGCCACGAGCTCGGCCGCGACACCGGGATGTGCCGCGAGGGTGGCTTGGATGAACGATTGCGACAGCGCGAAGCCGATCTGGCGCAGATAGCGACCATACGCGCGCAGTATCGTCACCTCGGTCGCAGGCAGTCGCGCGGCGACGACGAGCCGGTTGAAGTCGTCGCTGTCGATCTCGCCGCGGAACACGTAACCGAACGCATCCTCGAAAAGTCCGTGCAGCGCGTCGACTTCGGCGTCGGCCGTTGCCGACAACAGCCCGAGGTCGTGCATCCAGATCGGGGCACGGCCTTCCGGTGCGACGCGATACGGCCGCTCGTCGAGCACCTTCATGCCCATGCGCTCGAGCATCGGCAGGCTTTCCGACAGCGTGATCGGGCCGCCGAGGCGGAACAGCTTGAAGCGCAGCGCGTTGGGCGCGGCCCCGAGCGGCCGATACAGCGACATGCCGAGTGGCGATGCCGCGTTGAGCCGATCCATCATCTCGACGTCCGGCACCGCGTTGCGCGCGGCGAAGTCCTCGCGGTATGCCGCCGGGAACGCACCGCCGAACGCACGGAACAGCACGTTGCCGCGCGCCTCGCCCAGCGCGCCGATCAGCGCGTCCTTGAGCTCGTCGTCCCATCGGCGCGCCGCCGCGGCAAGCTCGGCCTCGAGCGCGCGCACGTCGATCGGCGGAACGTGTCCCGGCGTCGTCCGCACAGTGATCATGACGCGCGCCAGCGACGACTCCGACAGGTGCACGTTGAAATCCGAGCTCTGGCCGTTGAACGCGCGCATCAGCACGGCCTGCCATTTCTGCCGCACCCTGGTCGCGTAGAGCTCTCGTGGCGCGTAGATCAGGCACGTGACGAAGCGCTCGAACGTATCGCGGCGAACGAACAGCCGGAAGCGCTGCCGGTCGGCAAGATGCAGGATGCCGGTAGCCGTACGCAAGAGCTCGTCTTCCGAGATCTGGAACAGCTCGTCGCGCGGATAGTTGTCGAGGATATTGATCAGCTGCTTTTCCGCGTGCCCGCCCGCCGGAACGTTCACCCTGCGGATGACATCGGCTGTCTTGTTGCGCAGCAGCGGTATGTCGGCCGGGTTCGCGCTGTACGCGCCGTGGGCGAACAGGCCGAGAAAGCGATGCTCGCCACAGACCTGGCCATCCTTGTCGAAGCGCTTGATCGCGATGTAATCGAGAAATCCCGGCCGATGCACGGTCGAGCGCGACGTCGACTTGGTGATGACGAGGAGCTCGGGACGGCGCGCATACGCACGTACCTCGGGCGGCAGCGCAGCGAAGCTGACCGCTACGTCCTTGCTGCGCGATTCGCCGAGAATGCCGAGGCTCGTTCCGGGCACAATCTGCAGCGCATCCTGCCCATCGATCCGCACGAGGTCGTGACAGCGGTAACCGAGGAACGTGAAATGGTTGTCCGCGAGCCATTCGATGAAGGCGACGCCTTCGTCGACCTGATCGGCGCGAAGCGGGGACGGCGGCGCGCGACGGATCGCGTCGGCGATCGAACGTGCCTTGTCACGCATGGCTGCCCAGTCTTCGACGGCGGCACGCACGTCGCTCAGCACGTGAGTGATGTCGGCCGCGAGCGCCTGCAGTGCCGCACCGTCGATCGTCCGGTCCACTTCCAAATGGATGAACGATTCGACCCGACGCGTCGCCGAGTCGTCGGATGCGAGTCCGGTCAGCGTGCCATCAGGGGCTCGCTCGACGCCGATGATCGGATGGACGATGAGGTGCAGCGTCAGGCCGTGGCGATTCGCTTCCATCGCCACCGAGTCGACGAGAAACGGCATGTCGTCGTTGACGATCTCGACGATCGTATGCTTCGACAACCACCCCTGCTCCTCGATCGTCGGATTGAACGCGCGCACGCGCGCCTCGCCCGGTGCACGCTTGCGGGCGAAGTTCCAATGGGAGAGCGCCGCGCCATACAGGTCGGCGGGCAATCGTTCCTGCAGGTCCTCGGGATCTACCTGCTCGTAGTAGCGTGCGACAAAGTCCTGCAGCGTCGCGCGAAGGTCCGCTCCGATGCCGGTCGCGACGAGCTTGGCGATCTCCTCCTGCCGCTGAGTGCGAGATTTCTCGGCGATATCGGTCACGGAACCCCCAGCACCTACTTCTTCGGCGATACCGCGATGCCGACCGCCTCGGTGTAAGTCGCCTGAATCTGATCCCCCTTCGCAACGAGCTTGAACTGCTCGGGATCGCGAATCTTGAGATCGACGGTCCGTTCCTTGCCGCGAACCGTCACGGTCTGCGTGGCGGGATCCAGGTCGATGACGTCGCCTACCAGGGTCACCTGCCGGGCACCGGCGGCGCCCGGTGCCCCTCCCTCCTTCGCCCGCATCGCCGCCGCTTGCTCGGTTGCCCCGACCGGCAGACCCCCGCCCTTCTTGAGTTCGATGGCGAGCGATTCGACGTACTGGGCTTCGACCTGGTCGCCGACCTTCAACTGCGCAAAATTCCTGACTTCCGGTCCCGCGACGATCGTGACTTCCCGGCCCTTCGGCCCCTTCATCGTCACCGAACGCGTCGCCTTATCGATGGCGGTAATCGTCGCGGAAACCTTGACCGTCTGCGCGATGCCGGCAGCGCCGGGAGACTTGCCGGCGACCACGGCGCCCGTTTGCGCCGCAGCCGGCAGGGCAAACGAGAACGTCAACGTTGCGATAAGCATCAGCTTGAACATGATCACTCCATTCGTCAGGGAAAATGGCGGACGTCGCGGCGCGGGCGGCGGATCGCAACAGCCGATTGATTGCACCATCGACCAACATATCGGAAAGGCGATGACACGTCCAGCGCGCACCAGTTGGCGACAAAAGCACGGATACGACCGCGTCGGGTCGTCGCGCGCCTGCCCTTACCCTCGCGAACGCGTACGCGGCCGTAGCGCGCCCTGCAATGCGGCAAGCGCCGCGGAGACCTCGCCTTCGCGCCACACGAGCGGCGTGATCACGTTGGCGTGCACGGCGGGCAGTCGATGCCGCATCACCGGCGGTCCCTGCAACGTGGCGAGCACCGCCTCGGGCACCAGCGCGATGCCGGTGCCGGCGGCAACGCAGGCGACGATCGCATGATACGAGCTGAGGTCGAGCACGCGAATCGACGCCATGCGCCGGTCACCGAGCCAGCGCGCCAGTACGCGCCGATAGGCACAGCCGGTCGGGAATGCGATCACCGAATCGTTTTGCACGTCCTGCGCCCGCATGATCGGTGCGTGATCCTCGGATGAGATGATCACCAGCCGCTCGCGAAACAACGGCACGGCGGCGATGCCCTTCTCCGATGGTGCTTCGACGACGAACGCCGCGTCGATCCGGCGCGCCAACAGCGCAGCGACGAGCGCATCGTTCGTGCCGGTCATGAGCTCGATCCGCACATCCGGATAACGCCGATGATAGGCGGCCAGCACGCTGGGCAGTCGGCTTGCCGTCGTGCTTTCGAGGGCTCCCAGACGCAGTACGCCGCCCGGTTCGCCGCCCGCGATCGCCTGGCGCGCTTCGCTCGACAGGCGCAACAGCCGATCCGCGTAGTCGAGCAACTGATGTCCGCTGGGCGACAGGTGCAGCCGCTGCCGGTCGCGATAGAACAGCTCGGCGCCGAGCGACGCTTCGAGCTGCTTGACGCGCGTGGTCACGCTCGACGGCACGCGATGCAGCTTTCGCGCCGCCTTCAGGATGCCGCCTTCGTGCACGACGGCGCGGAAAATGGCAAGGTCCTCGAGTTCCATCGTCGGCAGCGTCCGCACTATTCTCGGTTGGAGAACATCGCGTTCTGAATTATTCAATATCCGGGAACATATTCTGACGGTAGCATGGGAATCATGCAAGCCTCCTTCCACCGCTCCCCCGCAGCCGCCGCAGCGCTCGGCGGATTTGGACTGGCGTCGGCAATGGGCATCGGCCGCTTCGCCTTCACGCCGATGCTGCCGCTGATGCAGCACGCGTACGCGATGCCGCTGCAGCAGGGTTCGTGGCTCGCGTCGGCGAACTACGTCGGTTATCTGCTCGGCGCGTTGCTGTGTGTAGCACTCGACCTGCGTCCGGGTGCAGCCGCACGATTCGGACTGGCCGTCGTGGCGTTCACGACGCTGGCGATGGGACTCACCGAATCGTTCGCGGCCTGGATGCTGCTGCGTGCACTGGCGGGTGTATCCAGCGCGTTCGCCCTGGTGGGCATGGCGTCGTGGGCGATGGGGATACTCGCGCGTGAACGACGTGCCGAGTGGGCGGGCTGGATATTCTTCGGCATCGGCAGCGGCATCGTGCTGGCAGGCGTGATCGGCCTTATCGCAGGCGCATTCGAGTGGTCGCCGGCGAGCTCGTGGCTCTTGTTCGGAGCCGTGGCCACGGCGATTGCGGTGGCCGCGTGGCGGCCGCTGGCGGACGATGCCGAACCCGTCAAATCCGCCGCGACTGCACGCACCGACGCGCGCATCGGCGGGGACGCGTGGACACTGATCGTCTGCTACGGCATCTACGGGTTCGGCTACATCATTCCCGCGACGTTCCTGCCGGCACTCGGCCGCCAGTTGCTCCCCGATCCACTCGTGTTCGGTTGGGCGTGGCCGGCATTCGGTGCTGCAGCCGGGCTGTCCACGCTGTTCGCGGCGAGCCGCCTGAAGAGCGTGCCACCGCGCCGGCTGGTGGCACTCGGCACGCTGCTGACCGCGGTGGGCGTCGCGGCCCCGGCGCTTGCACCGGGACTCGCCACTATTCTGATCAGCGCGCTATGCGTCGGCGGCAGCTTTGTCGTCGTGACGATGGCCGCGTTCCAGGACGCGCGGCTCGTCGCCGGTGCCGCCACGTCGCGTGTCGTCGCGGCGATGACGGCCGCATTTGCGCTCGGGCAGTTGATCGGACCGCTCACCGTTCGGTCTGGCTCGATCGAGACGTCACTGTTGGTCCCGAGCCTCGCGGCGAGCGTGGCATTGCTGGCCGCGGCGATCGTGCTGTTGCGACGTCCCGCAGGCCGGTTCGGTCCCGTCGCCGATTGATTCGAGGCGCTTGTCATGCGTATGCCACCTCTTGCACCCAGTCAAATGTCCGCCGCGCAGCGAGCCGCGGCCGACGAGCTCACTGCCGGCCCTCGCAAAGGCGTGAAAGGGCCGTTCATCGCGCTGTTGCGCAGCCCCGAGCTGCTCGCGCGCCTGCAGAAGGTCGGCGAGTTCCTGCGCTTCGGCAGCTCGCTGCCGCCGCGCGTCACCGAGTTTGCGACGCTGATCGTGGCGCGCGCTTGCACGCAGCAGTTCGAGTGGTTCACGCACGTGCCGCTCGCGCTGAAGGCCGGCACTGCGCAGGCGACGATCGATGCGCTGCGCGAAGGCCGGCACCCGGCGACGATGGACGCGGACGAGCAACTCGTCCACGCATTCACGATGGAAGTGCTTAGGGACCACGGCGCAAGCGACGCGACGTACCAGCAGGCCGTCGAGCGTTTCGGCGAAGCAGGTGTCGTGGAGTTGACGAGCCTGATCGGTTACTTTGCCCTGGTAAGCATGGTGCTGAACGTCACGCAGACACCGGAGGAGCCGAACGCGGCAGTGACGCGACTCGAACCGCTTTAGCGCTGAACCGCAGTGCGAGCGACTGTCGCCCCGCTAGCGCGACTGCAACGACCCCTTCACGACCGCCGCGATGGCGGCCTGGCCATTCGGCGTCGGATGGAAAGGCGCGAGGCTGTCGTCGTTGTGAAGCAACACGCTGAGCCCGTACGACCACGGATCGCTCGTGCAGTACTCGTGCCCCTTCATGTCGCCGGATATATCGGCGATCGACACGCCGGGGAGCCCGCCCGCCGCGCTCGTAAGGGTGGCCTTCAGCGTGTTCTCGAGCGTGCTCAGATAATCGAGCTCGTCGCGGGCAAGGTCGCCGACTTCGAGGCAGTCGTCCGATTGCCCAGCGCTCGGCAACGGCTGCGGATACGTCGTGAAGACGATCCTTCGGAACCTTGCCGGCCTTCTCGCCGCGTGACTTGATGGCCGCAACCAGGTTCTGGTAGTAACCGGCGATCTCTCCGCTGTCGATCTTGTCCCAGAACAGCGCGAGGATCGGAGCGCCGGGGCTGTCGGGACCGTACAGTAGGACGACGTCAATGCGCGCGGTGTACGGTGCTGCCAGGCATCCACTGTGGGGAATCGCTTGACGAAGTTTGCGCGAAGCTGTTGCGAGCGATCCGGAAGATTGGCGAGTGCCGCGACGGTGCCGGGCATCGGTGTAGCCCGTCGCACAGAATGTGACGATGTCCGCAAAGCTGACATCGTCGGCGCCGAACGTGGCGATGGCGACATCCGGAGTGGCGGCGTCCTACGCGATGTTGAGATTGGTCATCGCCGGCCAGTTGCCGAACTGCGCCGGTAGAGCTCTCCGCCGTAGCGGCGGTCGAATGCGATGCCGTTGTCGAACGTGGATCCCGTGCAGGCGAACTTCGTCACCGTCGCCAACGGCGTCGCCGCCACCACGACCGGGTAAGCTTCGTTGGCTGGATACGTCCTCGCATCGACCGTGCCCTGGCCAATTGCCGTCTGATGACAACGTGCGGGGCTCGTCGGAGCGGTGGCGCTCCGGAACTGTCCCGCCGGACGATGGCTACGGGTGGGCACCCAATTGCGGATCGATCGTGAACAACTGCTGCGCGCGGCCGACACCGCGCAGCGCGAAGCGGCCCACGGACACGAGATTCGCGCGTTCCGGATGGGGCGTCGCCGACGCAAACTCGGACGACATGACGACGCTGCGATCCACGGAGCGGCACATCGCCGCGATACGGCTTGCTTCGTTGACGGCCGGACCGACGACCGTGAAGTCGAGTCGATCCTCGCTGCCGATATTGCCGTAGAACACCTCGCCAATGTGCAGGCCGAGGTAGACGGACGTGATCGGATGGTTGCCTGCGGCCCGTAGCGCGTTCACCGCTTCGACACCCGATCTCATCGCCGCTTCGGCGCGCAGCGCCCTGCGGCACGCCTGCGGCGCATCGTCGGCGCGAAAGATCGCCAGCACGCCGTCGCCGATGAGCTTGAGCACTTCGCCACCCGCGTTGCGAACGGCGGCGATCACGGCCGCCGCGTAATCGTTGAGCAGCGGAATGATCTCGTCGGGGGGCGCCGTGTCGGTGATCTTCGTGTAACCGCGCAAGTCCGAGTACCAGATGACGGCCTTGATCCGGTCGGCGACACCGCGCGCAATGCGGCCGCCCAAAACCCGGCCCCCCGCATCGTGTCCGAGATATACCTCGACGATCGTCCGGGCGATGCGCACCAGCGACACGCACTTGACGCCGAGCGCAAGCAGCGGAACGAGTCGTCGCAGTGATGCGAGATCCGATTCCGCGAAGCCGTCGCGCCGGGACGTGACCCAGGACGAGTAGACGCAATCCATCTCGCCGATGCTGCTCGTCGCCCCGAAGCGATGAACGAACGCGACGTAGTCGGTTTGCCCCTCCGCCTCCATCTCGCGAAGGACCGCGAAGTCCGCCGCGTCGCCGGCACCGATGCGGCGCCGCAACTCGCTGCCACCGGTTTCGACGAGGTGGTAGAAAGGGCTGCTTTGCCAATTGGCCGCGGACTCGCCGACATTCGACGGGCCGTATTCCACGACCGCCGGCTGCTCGGCGCTGCCGTCCCGCCAGCGGAAGGCGCGGCCTTCGTGGATCGGATGCAGCGTGTCGATCAGCAGCGTGGCCCGCGACAGCGCCCCGCCTGCGTCCCGCCAGCGGTTGCAGAACCCGTGCAGCAGGTCCGCCTCGGACGCGCCGACGAGCCCCGCTTCGACCAGCCAGCTTTCGATTCCGTTCAGCGGCTCACGCTCCGCTTCAGACGCCGGGATCCTTGACGTTCTCGACCTTGTCGAATTCGATGCTCCACGGCTTGCCGTTCACCATCTCCACCCTGCGGATATAGACGGTTTGCACCGGGTCGCGAGTGGCCGGGTCGATCATCATCGGTCCGCGCGGGCTCACCCACTTCATTCCTTTCATGGCCTCGACCAGCTTGTCGCCGTTCGCATCGGCGCCGGCGTTTTTCGCAGCTTCGTAAATGACATGCATGCCGTCGTAGCCGCCGACCGAGTGGAAGTTCGGTCGCATCCCGCCGTTGGCCTTCATGAACGCATCGACGTACGCCTTGTTCTCGGGCGAATCGTGCGCAGCCGAGTAGTGGAACGACGTCACGACGCCGACCGCGACCGCACCCATGCTTTCGAGCAGATCGTCGTCGACGACGTCGCCGGTGCCGATGATCTTGATGCCTGCTGCCTTCAGCCCGCGGTCGTCGAACTGCTTCATCACCGCCGAGCCCTCCCCTGACGGCACGAACACGAACAACGCATCGGGCTTCGCATCCTTGGCGCGCTGGATGAAAGGCCCGTAGTCGGCGTTGCGCAGCGGCACGCGCAGCGATTCGGCAACCTTGCCGCCGCCACTCGTGAATCGCTTGACGAAAGTACTCTCCGCGTCGATACCCGGCGCGTAGTCGCTGACCATCGTCACGGCCGTCTGGATCTTGTTCTTCACGGCCCAGTCGGCGATCGGGCCGGTGACCTGCGGCAGCGTGAATCCACTGCGCACGATGTAGGGCGATTTCGACGTGACGATCGACGTTGCCGCCGCCATGACGATCATCGGCGTCTTCGCTTCCGTGGCAACGGGCGCCGTAGCGAGCGCCAGCGGCGTCAATCCGAATCCCGCGAGGATGTTGACCTGATTGCGCACGATCAGCTCCTGCGCGGTTCGCTTGGTCGTCTCGGGCGCGACGCCCGTATCGTCCCTGACGATCAGCTCGACCTTGCGACCGGCCACGGTGTCGCCGTTCTTTTGCATGTACAGCCGGCACGCCGCTTCGACCTGCTTGCCGGTCGATGCGAACGGTCCGCTCAGCGGCAGGATCAATCCGATTCTGAATGGATCGGCTGCGACCGCAAGCGGAACGTACCGGGCGGTCAGCGCGGCAGCGCCAGCCTGCAAGACGCGGCGGCGCAGAAGATCGGTGCGGTGCGGCATTGGTTCTCCTCGACTGATTATTGTGTCGGTGACGGCGTTGTGCCCGGTGCGACGCGCGCGAGCGCTTGCAACTCGTGCCGGGAGCAATGTCCGTGCAGCGACTGGCGCCAGGCCGCCCATTCTCCCGCCCGCGGACTAGGCGGCCAACATCGATACGCGGCGATCGCTATCGAAAATCCTTATCGGTCAGACCCCCGCCATCGTCTCCGCCGTCACTTCCCACGCTAGCCGAGGAGCCCGCTGCAGGTGACGCCAACGTAACCTTACGACCGGTATCCGCGCAGGCGCCGAGCGATCGAGTACGCTGCCGGGGTTGGCATGATACGTACTTTTCCGACAAGGGTCATCGCGATGGGGATTTCTTCAGGTTTGTTGCGCACAGGTATTGCGACCGCGCATGAACAGCGTCAGTCTCTACGCAAAGCTGCTGTTCTGACCGGGCTCGATAAGCAGGACGCTCGGCAGATCAACGCGAAAGCAACGCTGGCCGCCAGCCTTTTGCGACACACTGGAGCACGGCCTGGATGGATGCTCCGCCGCCTGCTCGTCGCGTGATTTCGATCGGGCCCTCCCTGCGCAACCCATCCGCGGACCGACCGAACGTAACCAGGAACCACGCATGGCACGCATCATCGGGGGCCTCGCGGCCTCGCACACGCCGACCATCGGCTTCGCGTACGACCGCAACAAGCGGGACGACCCCGTGTGGGCACCCATCTTCGAGAACTTCGCGCCACTCGCGGAGTGGCTCGCGGAGAAGCGCCCGGACGTATTGCTGCTGATCTACAACGATCACGTCACGTCGTTCTTCTTCGACCATTATTCGGCGTTCGCGCTCGGCGTAGGGGCATCGTGGCCGGTCGCCGACGAGGGCGCCGGAGCGCGCGACCTGCCGCCCATCGACGGACACCCGCAACTCGCGTCGCACATCGGGCACTCGCTGATGGCGGACGAGTTCGACATGTCCTTCTTCCAGCACCGCGCCCTGGACCACGGCTGCTTCTCGCCGCTGTCCGTGCTCTGTCCGCACGAACCGGCATGGCCGGTGAGTCTCGTGCCGCTCCAGATGGGTGTGCTGCAGTTCCCGATTCCCAGCGCTCGACGGTTCTACAAGCTCGGACAGGCACTGCGGCGTGCGATCGAAAGCTACCCGGAGGACCTGCGAGTTGCGATCGTTGCCACGGGCGGCCTCTCGCACCAGGTGCATGGCGAGCGCGCCGGATTCAACAACCCGGCGTGGGACCAGCGCTTTCTCGACCTGTTCGAACGCGATCCGGAAGCGCTCGCCGAAATGACGACGGCCGAATATGCCGAGCTCGGCGGCTTCGAAGGCGCCGAAGTGGTCATGTGGCTCACGATGCGCGGCGCACTGTCGGCGAACGTTGTGTGCAAGCACCGCAGCTACTACCTGCCGTCGATGACCGGCATCGCAACCGCGATCTACGAGGGTGTGGACGACCCGCCGAACGCAGCGGTCGTCGAGCGCCATCGCCTCCACGTCGCGAATCAGTTGCGTGGCACCGAGCGGCTGAAAGGCACCTACCCTTTCACGCTCGAGCGCAGCGTCAAGGCGTTCCGCATCAACGACTATCTGCACCGTATGGTCGACCCGGCCCATCGCGACGCATTCGTCCGCGATCCGGAGGGGAGTTTCGCCGCCGCCGGGCTGACCGAGGAAGAGCGCGACCTGATCCGCCGGCGCGACTGGCGCGGTCTGATGCACTACGGCGTCATCTTCTTCATGTTGGAAAAGCTCGGGGCGGTCAGCGGCGTGTCGAACCTGCACATCTATGCTGCGATGCGCGGCGAGACGCTCGAGGCGTTCCAGCGCACGCGCAATGCGCCAGGCGCGTTGTATTCGGTGGCGGGCAAAGGCGCCGGAAACCTCGGGTGGGACGCGCAGACGGACCCGGCAAGTCCGCGCTGAACCCGTCCGGCAACCCATCCGACGGCGCGAGCCACGCGATGATCATCGATATTCACGGCCACTACACGACCGCGCCGAAGGCCCTCGAAGCGTGGCGAAACCGCCAGATCGAAGGCATCAAGGATTCGGCACGGAAGCCGCACGCATCCGAGCTTCGCATCAGCGACGACGAGTTGCGCGAATCGATCGAGGGCAACCAGCTTCGACTGATGCGGGAGCGCGGACTGGACCTGACGATCTTCAGCCCGCGGGCCAGTTTCATGGCCCATCACATCGGCGACTTCGAGGTTTCCAGCACGTGGGCCGCGATCTGCAACGAGCTCTGCTATCGAGTCAGCACGCTTTTCCCCGATCATTTCATTCCGGCCGCGATGCTGCCGCAAAGCCCCGGCGTGGATCCCGCGACGTGCATCCCGGAACTTGCGCGATGCGTCGAGCAGTACGGCAACGTCGCGATCAACCTGAACCCCGATCCGTCGGGCGGCCACTGGGAATCGCCACCCCTGTCCGACCGCTGCTGGTACCCGATCTACGAGAAGATGGTCGAGTACGATATTCCCGCGATGATCCACGTGAGCACGAGTTGCAATCCGTGCTTCCACACCACCGGGGCGCACTATCTGAACGCGGACACCACCGCATTCATGCAGTGCCTGACGTCGGACCTGTTCAAGGATTTCCCCGCGCTGCGCTTCGTCATTCCGCACGGGGGCGGTGCCGTGCCGTATCACTGGGGACGCTTTCGCGGTCTCGCGCAGGAGCTCAAGAAGCCGTTGCTTGCGGATCACCTGCTCCACAACGTCTTCTTCGACACCTGCGTCTATCACCAGCCGGGCATCGACCTCCTTACGCGCGTGATTCCCGTGGACAACATCCTGTTCGCAAGCGAGATGATCGGCGCCGTGCGCGGCATCGATCCGGAGACGGGTCACTACTTCGACGATACCCGGCGCTATGTCGACGCCGCGCGCATCGAGCCCGCGCAACGTCGACAGATCTACGAAGGCAACGCGCGACGCGTCTATCCTCGCCTCGACGCCGCACTGAAAGCCAAAGGACGCTGACCATGTACGAGCTTGGAGTGGTGTACCGGAGCATTCAACGCGCGGACCGCGACGTCGCGGCGAGGCTCGGCGCCTTGGGGAGTGCGACCGTGCACGAAGCGATGGGGCGCACGGGGCTCGCGAGGCCGTATTTGCGTCCGATCTACGCAGGTGCGGAAGTCGGCGGAACCGCAGTGACCGTTCTGCTGCAACCCGGCGACAACTGGATGCTTCACGTCGCAGCCGAGCAGATCCGGCCCGGCGATATCGTGGTCGCGGCGGTGACAACGGACTGCACGGACGGCTATTTCGGCGACCTGCTCGCCACCAGTTTCCAGGCGCGCGGCGCGCTGGGCCTCGTCATCGATGCGGGCGTGCGCGACGTGCGCGTGCTGACCGGGATGAAGTTTCCCGTGTGGAGCAAGGCGATCTCCGCGCGGGGCACGGTGAAAGCGACGCTCGGCTCGGTGAACATTCCGGTCGTATGCGCAGGGGCGCTGGTGAATCCGGGCGATGTCGTCGTGGCCGACGACGACGGCGTCGTCGTCGTGCCGGCCGCGCTGGCAGGCAGGACACTCGAGACTGCAACTGCGCGCGAAAGCAACGAAGGCCAGAAGCGCTCGAAGCTTGCCGCAGGCGTCCTGGGCCTGGACATGTACGGCATGCGCGAGCCGCTGCAGAAAGCCGGATTGAAGTACATCGACTGAGCACGGATTCGACGGATGAGCATCGAACCGGGTGCCGACCGCGTCACGGGCATCTCGTCGATGGCGATGCGGCAGGTGCTCGCCGATCTCGTCGACGAATATCGGCAGCGGTCGAGCGTCCAGGTGGCGATCGAGTCGGTCGGTGGCGTGGACGCCTCCCGCCGCATCCGGGACGGCGAGGCGTTCGATTTTGTCGTGCTCGCATCCGACGCACTTCGGCAACTTGCGGACGCCGCGCGAATCGATGCGACAAGCCGGGTCGATCTCGCCCGTTCGGGCGTGGCGATGGCCGTGCGCGCTGGATCGCGTGCTCCCGACGTCGGCAATGAAGCGGCGGTTCGCGACGCCGTGCTGCGGGCCCGCAGCATCGGGTACTCGACCGGTCCGAGTGGTGCGCACCTGGTGAAGCTGTTCGAACATTGGGGAATCGCCGCCGCGGTTGCGCCACGCATCCTGCAGGCTTCGCCGGGCATCCCCGTAGCCACGCTCGTTGCGCGCGGCGACGTCGAACTGGGGTTCCAGCAGTTGAGCGAGCTGATTCATGCGGCGGGAATCGACGTGATCGGCCCGCTTCCCCCCGGGATTCAGATGGTCACGGTCTTCTCGGCGGCGGTATGCACGGCGTCGAACCGCCGCGCTGCGGCCCGCGATCTGCTCGCGTTTCTTGCGTCCCCCGCGGCCGACGCGACAAAGCGCCGCCACGGCATGGATCCGGCAACCACCGCCGCCTGATACTCAGCGTCGCGTGCGACGCGAAGCCGCAGGCCGCGACTTGCTTCCGTTTGACGCCAGCACGTCGGGACATCGACGCGCAATTTCTTCCATCAGGATCTTGGCGCCCGGCGACTCGACGCTGTCGGTGCGTCGCGTGATGCCGATGATGCGTCGCGTTTCAATGAGCGGAATCGGAAGCAGGCTCAACAATCCGGCGTTGAGCTCGTAGGCAAGCTGGCGCGGCGAGATGGCGGTTAACAGATCGCTGTTCAACAGCACGCCGCGCAGCACTGCGAGATCGCTCGTCTCGACGACGACGTCCGGACGCGGCATGCTGCGCTCGGCAAGCGCGAGCTCGAACAGGGTGCGGTTCGGCGTGTTCTCCCGCGGCAGCACCCAGCGCGCCAGCGCCAGGTCGGATGGCGGAAACCGCTTGCGCTTGGCCCACGGATGACCGTGCCGGCATACGATGCCGAGCTCGTCGCTGGCGAGCGGCTCGCCGTGAAGATCGCTCGCGTATTCGGCCGGACGCAATGCGCCGAGAATGAAATCGACGTCGCCTGCGCGCAAGGCCGCGGCGAGCGCCTCGAACGAGCCCTCCATCGTCGCGACGCGCAGTCCCGGGTGACGCGAAACGACGCCGGCAATCGATTCCGGCAGCAGTCGCGTTCGGCCGAGCGGCAACGCGCCAACGGTAACGGTGCCTTCGGTGATGCCGCGCAGCGCCGCGATGTCGGCCACGGCGTTGCGAATCTCCGCCAGCGCGCGCTTCAGCCGCAGGGCCAGCGCGGCGCCCGCGGGTGTCGGCAGCATGCCGCGTGCAGTCCTTTCGAACAGTGGAATCCCGATGCCTTCTTCCATCTGGCGAACCGCCATGCTGACCGCGGGCTGCGTGATCGCGAGGCTGTCTGCAACCGACGGCATGTGGTGCTGCTCTGCCAGTGCCACGAACGCGCGCACGCGCCGCTCGTGCGTGAGCATGCCGAATATCGGAGCGTTGCGCACGCTGCCGCCGGGGGCGAGCGCTGCGAGGTCGCTTCGTGCGCGCTGCATTTCCGCTTGCACGCGGCGCACGCGGACCTGCAGCGCACGGCCATATTCGGTGAGCAGCATGCCTCGCGCACGGCGCTCGAAGAGCTGCACGCCGAGCTCGCTTTCCAGCTTGTGGATCGACCGCGAAACCGCGGATTGCGCGCGGAACAATGCAGCGCCGGCCAGATTGGCGCTGCCCTGGTCGGCGACTGCAAGGAAGACCCGCAGGTGGCGCAGCTCAGGCTGCATGGCTTGGCCGGTTTTGATGCAACACGAATGCCGGCAGTCTAGCCAACCAGGACGGCGCTGCCCGGCGTCGATAAGTGTATTCGATAGCTAGCCCAATGCATTGTCCGTAACGCGGGCCGGCGAACGGCGGGACAATGACGGGCGCGTCCACGCCGTCGCGCGGCTTGAACGCGGGGCTTGCGCGGACCCCGCCCGCGCGCCTCGAACATTCGAAGAACCTTGCAGGAACGCACGCAATGACAGACGCGAAGACATTTGGTATCGCAGGCCTTCTCGGCTGGCCGGTCGCACATTCACGCTCGCCGGTCATCCACAACCACTGGCTCGCTCAGCACGGCATTCCCGGACGCTACGTGCTGTTCCCGGTGCCGCCGGAGAAGCTCGAATCCGCAGTGCGCGGCATCGCGGCGCTGGGTCTGCGGGGCTGCAACGTCACCACGCCGCACAAGCAGGCGGTCTTTCCGTTGCTCGACCGCGTCGACGACCTCGCACGAAGGATCGGGGCAGTCAATACCGTCGTCGTCGAAAAAGACGGCACGCTTACCGGATTCAACAACGACGGCAATGGCTTCATCCAGAGCCTGCGCGACGCGGATCCAAAGTGGCGTCCCGACAGCGGTCCGATCCTCGTGCTCGGCGCGGGTGGTGCTGCGCGCGCCGTTGTTGCGAGCCTCGCCGCACAAGGCGCGCAGGAAATTCGCGTTGCGAACCGCACGCTCGACAAGGCGCAGGAAATCGCCGATGCCGTCGGCGCGGTCGTCAAGGTGCTGCCGTGGGAAGCGCGCGAGGCGGCACTCGATGGCATAGCGCTGCTCGCCAACGCGACAAGTCTTGGCATGACCGGCAAGCCGACGCTCGAGATGCCGCTCGATCGGTTGCCGAAAAGCGCGCTGGTCGGCGACCTGATCTACATACCACCCGAGACGCCGCTGCTCGCCGCGGCGCGCGTGCGCGGCAACATCACGGTAAATGGACTCGGCTTGCTGCTGAACCAGGCGCGTCCGGCGTTCAATGCGTGGTTCGGCGTCATGCCGGAGATCACCCCGGCGCTGAAGAAGGCAATCGCCGCAACGTTCTAGTGACCCGTAACGAGGGAATCGTTACCGTTGACCGGCGTCCGGTTCGCGCTCGATCCGATCGGCAAGTTCGCGCCAACCCGCATCGGCGGCAGCGTCCGCGAATGCGCCGTCGGCGCGAAGCGCTGCAATCCAGCCTTGGAGATCCGCCGTCGCAGTCGCCATGCGAGGCGCAATACCCGCGTCGGCGACCGTCACGGCGGCTTCGCGCATTTCCTCGGAACGGCGCCGACCGTGCTGGACGACACGGCGCCAGAACCAGGTCACCTGACGCTCCCACTCGAGGCCCGGAAACGTTTCCGCAAGCGACGCAAGCACGTGAGGCTCGACGCCATAACGACGCGCGGTAAGCAGGCTCTCGATGGCGAGCGCCTCCATCCCCTTTATGATCACGCTGCGGCACAGCTTGATCGCGGACACGAAGCCGTAGGTGGTCGAGCCCACGCTCGCATCGAAGCCGAGCTTCGCAAGCGTCGGCTGCAGCGCTTGCGCGTGCGGGCCGCCCAGCAGCATCGGTACGCGGATGCCGTGCGGTGGTACCGAGCTCATCACGGCTGCTTCGACGTAGCGACCGCCCGCTTCCGCGACTACGGCAGCGCAGGCGGTCTTGGTGCGAGGCGACGCCGAATTCACGTCGAGCACGAATGCCTCGCGCCGGCACGTGCTCGCGATCGTATCGGCGGCCGATGCCGTCGACGCGGCGGTCACCGCCGAGATGATCAGATCGGCATTTGCGATAGCCGCAGTGGCGCTGGACGCAAGTGTCACGTCGTCGCGCGCAGCGCGCGCACCCGCCGCCGCGGCCCAGCGCGCGTCATCGATCAGTATGTCGAACGCCGTCACCGCGCCGATGCCGGCTTGCATGAGTGCGGCGCCGAAAATGGCGCCAACCTCGCCGTATCCGATCAGCGCGACTCGGATCGTATCGATCGCCGGCAGTTCGTTCTCTCGCCTGCTGGCGTTTAGCTCGTCATTCACGGCGGCGATTCTACCGCCGAATCATCGGGCCAACTCGCGGCGGACGACGTTCGCCGTGTCGTCGATGCTGCCCGATCGCGTGTAGCGCAACGGTCGGGTATGGGAATACCGTGCTCGCGTTGCCGAATTGCTGGGTTGAATTGCCTGGCGTATGCTCCGCACGCTGCGTGCAGCGCCGACTTGAATACGTGAGGAAACGACATGCCGACCGTGATTGCGCACCACGATGTCAAGGACAAGGACCACTGGCTGGCTTCGCCAAGGCGCGAGGCGTTCTTCGGACCCCTCGGCGTCACCAATATCCGGACGTTCGTCGATCCGCGGAATCCGTCGCGCGTAGCGGTGATGATGGACGTTGCGAACCTCGACGTCGTCATGGCCGCGATGCAGACCAAGGCCGCCTCCGACGCGATGGCGTATGACGGTGTATTGGCGGACACGTTGGTGCTGCTCGTCGAGGCTTGAGCAACGCACGCACGCGTCGGCCCTGGTGTCGGCGACAATGAACCCAGGCACCCGCGGCGACTACCAGACTCGGACGATGACCCGGACCGAGATCGATTCCGCAATCGAATGGGCGGGCGCGGAAGGGTGGAATCCGGGACTTGACGATGCGGCGTGCTTTCGTGCCGCCGATCCCGGCGGATTCCTCGCTGGCCTGCTCGACGATGAGCTTGTCGCCACGATTTCCGTCGTCAAGTACGGCGATTCGTTCGGTTTCCTGGGACTCTACATCGTCAAGCCCGCCTTTCGCGGTCGCGGCTACGGGATACGACTCTGGGATGCCGGGCTTGCCTATCTGGGACAGCGCACCGTCGGGCTCGACGGTGTCATCGCGCAGCAGGACAACTACCGGAAGTCGGGCTTCGCGCTCGCGTATCGCAATATTCGATACCAGCGAATGGGTGGAACATCGTTCGCCGGGGATCGGCGCGTCGTGCCGCTGGTGTCGATCCCCTTCGACGACGTCAACGCGTACGATCGGTCGGTGTTCGTCGCCGATCGAGCGACCTTCCTCGAGTGCTGGATCAACCAGCCGCACAGCACGGCGGTCGGCTTCGTGCGCAACGGCGGGCTCGCCGGCTACGGCGTCATTCGTCCCGCTCGGAGCGGCTTCAAGATCGGCCCGCTTTTCGCCGACGATCCCGAGGCGGCGGACGCGCTGTTCAATGCACTTGTCGCGCGAGTTCCGCATGATTCGACCTTCTGCCTCGACATACCGGAGTCCAATCCGGCCGCCGTTGCATTGGCGCAACGCAATCGAATGACCGTGGTGTTCGAAACCGCGCGCATGTACGCCGGGCCTGCCCCCGCCGTGCCGCTGCAGAGACTATTCGGCGTCACCACGTTCGAACTCGGCTGAGCCGATGGTGACCGCTTCCGATGCGGGATTGATTCACGCCGCGAACGCTCGCTTCGTGCGTGCTTCGCGCGGACGATCGTAGAACATTGGAGAGACCGTTGATGACGAAGCTCGATATGCTGTCGATCGCAGTCCTGACGGGTGCAAGTGCGGCTGCGCTTCCCGCGAGCGCTGCGCAAACGTCGAGTGTGGACGGTTGGTATGCGCCCGATCAGGCGACACGCGGCAAGGGAAGCTACAACGCCAATTGCGCGGTCTGCCACGGCTCCAGCCTGCAGGGCGGCGCCGGTCCGGCGCTGTCGGGCGCGTCGTTCGCGGCGAAATGGCGCGACCGGCCGCTGCGCGATCTCTACACGGTGGCACACGATCAGATGCCGCTGACCGCGCCGGGCAAGCTTCCCCCGAAGACCTCGTTCGACATCCTGGCTTACTTGCTCAGCTTCAACGGCTTTCAAGCGAGCACCAAGGCCGTATCCGCGTCTGATCTCGATCGCGCGCTCACACCGCCGCAAACCGGCAAGAATATCGCTGCGGCCGTTGCGCGCGCGCCCGCGCCCCCGAATGTCGCGGTCAGCCAGCCGACGACGCGCATCGTTTCGCAAGCCGAGCTCGACAGCGCGGACGACGATGCGACCAACTGGCTCACCTACAACAAGGGCTACAAAGGCTTCCGCTTCTCGAAGCTCGACCAGATCAACGTCAACAACGCGCCGCAACTTCGCGCCGTCTGCGTGATGCAGCTCGGCGAAGTCGGAACGTTCCAGACCGGACCGGTGATTTACGACGGCACGATGTACGTGACGACATCGCACGGCGTCTATGCACTCGACGCAGCCAGTTGCGAGCGTCGCTGGGAATATCACTATTCGCCCTGGGCACCCGAAGTGCAGGTCAACAACAAGGGCGTCGCGATTGCCGAAGGCCGCGTGATCCGGGGCACGACCGACGGCAGCTTGCTCGCACTCGATGCGGCCACCGGCAAGGTGCTGTGGTTGCGCAAGATCATGGACGTGACGAAAGGCGAGTTCGCCGTCGCCGCCCCGTTGATACGCAACGGCATCGTCTACATCGGCAAGGCGGGCGCCGATTGGGGCATCCAAGGCGAGATGATGGCGTTCAGGGCGGCCGACGGCACGAAAGTGTGGGGAACGCTACTGCTGCCTCGAAAAGGCGATCCTGCCTATGCGACGTGGAAGAATCCTGCGAGCATCGCGACCGGCGGAGGCAGCACGTGGAGCTCGTTCAGCCTCGATACGGAAGCGAAGCTGCTGCTCGTCCCCGTGGGCAATGCGGCGCCGGACTACAACGCCGACCCGCGCCCCGGCGAAAACCTCTACACGAACTCACTCGTTGCGCTCGATAGCGAAACTGGCGCCATCAAGTGGTGGCATCAGCTGCGCGGCGCCAACGACAAGGACCTCGACACCACCGTTGTGGCCGCATTCGACACGCCCGGTGGATTGCACCTCGCGGCGGCAGCCGGCAAGGACGGCGTGCTGCACGTCGTCGACCGCACGAACGGCGCGCTGCGCTTCAAGGTACCCGTCACCAACCAGAAGAATCTCGACGAGCCGCTCACCGCGGCGGGCGTTGCGTACTGCCCCGGCGGTGCGATTCTCAACAACGGCCCGGCCTACAGTCCCGCAACCAACCTGGTCTACATCAACTCGCAGGACTGGTGCAACGTCGGCTTCAAGCGCCCGGCGAAGTACATCGCCGGCATCCAGTACGACGGGGGAACGGGTCGTCGCGATCCGCTCGACGAATCGTTCGGCTGGACCACCGCCGTAGATGCCACCAGCGGCGACATCAAGTGGCGCTATCGTTCACCGCAGGGCATTCCGATGCTGGGCGCCGTCACGCCAACGGCCGGCAACGTCGTTTTCACCGGCGACACCGCCGGCTATTTTCTCGTCTTCAATGCAACGAGCGGCGACGTGCTGTATCGCTTCAACACTGGCGGCGTACTGGGCGGCGGCGTCGCAACGTATTCGGTGAAGGGCAGGCAATTCGTCGCGGTGATGTCCGGCAATACGTCGTTCCATCCGTACAAGGCAGCGGGTGCTGCGACGGTGCTGATATTCGGCTTGTGACACGCGACAGCAGCACCCTGCGTGAACCACCGGCAGAAACGGAGCGGCCTGCGAACTCGCGCAGGCCGTTGTCCACCCGCCTCCGTTTTACCGTTACTTGTAGAAGAAGTAGTCGGCCGTATAGTCCACGAACGCCTGATTGCCGGCGTCGTCCAGCGTGCTGCAGCCCGTCGTCGGTGGGAGGCCGCCCTGGGTGCTGAACCGCTGGACCTGTTTGGTCAGCGTCAGCTTGTCGCCTCCGGTGGGTCCGGCTTCGGTGCCCACCACGTCGAGCAGAAGCCA
This sequence comes from uncultured Pseudomonadota bacterium, assembly GCA_963709335.1. Taxonomy (GTDB): domain Bacteria; phylum Pseudomonadota; class Gammaproteobacteria; order Burkholderiales; family Casimicrobiaceae; genus VBCG01. The sequence goes on along the minus strand of CAVPWB010000011.1, from coordinate 82,413 downwards.
GGCAATCGCACTCTCGTCCACCGTGGCCGCTCCATTCGGATGCAGCTGGGCCCAGATGGTGCTCGTGTCCTTGTCCTGCCACGTTGCGCGAATCGCACCATCGGCCACCACCGTTGCACTCGTGTTGGGATCCTTCGGGTTGGGGTTGGGGCTGAAGTAGTGAGTAATGATCTGCTTGCCGTCGTCGTCGAACAACGTGGCTTCCGGCGTGAAGAGCACGTACTTGACGCCGGCGCCTGCTCTCGAGCAGACGTAGTTTTGCGTGCCGACGGCGTGACCCACGAGGAACGGCTTCAAGTCCGCGTCCGCCACGAGGCCGGGTGCGGGAGCCGGCGGCACTACGATCGTGCTGGGGCCGGCGTGGGCCGATTCAGACAGTGCGACCGCCAGCGCTACGACAAGCGCGGTGGCGTATCCGATGCTACGCGTGGTCTGACTGTCCGGGGAATGGCATATTTTCATGCTGATGGTCCTTTTGCGCTGCGTGCGCGGTAGTGGGCTGAGATTCAATCTCCGCGATTCGGGGATTGCGCTTGCAGCCTAGCGGGCACGTGCGTCGGCAGGACTTCAGCGCGGCGGCGTTATTGTTTCAATGATTTCGGCCGTCTTGCAGCGATTCATGCCGAGGCGGAACGTGAAAACGGTCGGGTGCGCAGGATCGCGGGCGGAAACGAAAACGGCCTGCGCTTTCACGCAGGCCGTTGGTTTGAAGTGCAGCCTCTACCCGGTAGCTCAGTCTACTGACCGGGGCACGGCTGGCACCACGGAATGACGACATCGATCGTGCACTGGTACAGCACGTTGCTCGGCTGACAGCGTTCCTGGTAATCCGCGAAGCACACGGGCACCGGTCCCTTGCTGCAGTACTGGTGTTGCGAGCCGGGAACCTGCGGACATCCCGGATCCGATTGGGGCGCGCCGCACGAGTTCCCGCTGAAGGAATTGTCCTTGGAGCACGCCACGACGATCGTGACGTCGTCCGTTGCGAACAGATTCCAGTTCGTCAGCAGCACGTCGAACGTACCGGGATTCTCGCCGAAGATCGCTCCGATCGCGCTCACCGACGGGCTGCCGGTTTGCGAGTAGCTCATGTTCCACGCATAGGGATAAGGCTTCTGACATTGGTAGCTCTTCGTCGTCGTTTCCCACCCCCCCATCGCGAACGTGGGCTGCAGCTGCGCTTGGCAATCCGGAACGCCGTCGCAGGCGGTGTCCATCAGGTTGCCGGTGTCGGTCAAACGCCCGCGGGACGTGTGCGCAGGCTTGCGCTTGGACAACTGCGCCGTCGGTGCGAGCTGGCGTGATTTCTGTATGTAGCTGCCGGCGTACGGCGTGTCGGAGCAGCCGAGCGACACGATGAAATCGCCGGGCACGTCGGACGCGTTGACGCCTTCGACCGTCACGGTGAACTGGTCGACGTCGACCATCTGCACGAAGATGTGCTCATGCTGCGCGGCGTCCCAGCCCCACAGGTTCGGATGGCTCACGGGACACGCGAAGCGCATCTCCGCCCGGCCCTTCGCGGGTACGGTTGTCGGAGGCAGCGTTGCGGAGAAGCAATTCGGAACGCCCGCACACTCGTTCGCGTCGGACGCAACGATGGTGCCGGTGCGGTAACCGTGTTCGTCCTCAGTCCCGGGCTTTTTGGCCTGGCCGGTCGTCACGACGATGGCGAGTGCCATCCCGACGGAAATCGCGAACGCCCATGGCCGATGATTCTGCATGCTGAACCTCCCTGATGTGCTCCCGTGTTGCCTGTCGCCGGCAACGTCATCGATCGCGACATTGATCCGCAGCGCGCGGTACGGGGCGTTGACTTGGTCGTTGGCGGCCACCCGCCCCAACCGCGGCCGCCGATATGTCGTGACGAGCAAAGCAACCATTGTGCAAGCTCTACAATTTGCTTCAATTCAACGCGCTGGTACGCGTGCTTACGAGTCGAAACCCCGATGGGTGTAAACAATTCCGACAGGTTCAAGGTGGGCGGTGTGCCTACCGGAAGCAGTGGCCGATAATGGGGCGGCAAATCCCGGCAACGACAGCACCACGATGAAATCTCCCGCCGAAAACATTCCCGTGCCGCCTGGGTGGGACAGACGCGCGTGCGAACTGTGGTTGGCGAAGCGTGCCCGCGAGGCTGTCGCGCAAGTCCTTGCGTCCGTCCAGCGTGTCAATCACGGCAATCCCGCACTTGCTCTGCAGGGGGCGTACTACCTCTTCCTGATGGGTGATCACCGCAGCGGGGCTTCGATTCTGGAGCAGCAACTCAACGCAACGCCTGCGCACCTGGAAACGATCCTCAATCTTGCGGTGTTCTACTCGCGACTGGGTCGCTGGTCCGAGTCGGTGGATTTGTGCCACCGCGTTCTCGCTCTCGAGCCGCAGAACGTAACCGCGCTCGACGGTCTCACGAGTTCCCTGTATCGGCTCGGACGCTACGATGAAGCGCAAGACGCTGGCACTCGCGCGCTGGAGACCAAGGATCGCAGGTGCGGCAAGGCCGCCGCGATGGGTTGGACCGTGCCGAAGATCCCTGCGTGCGAGTTCGCTGCGCAGGCAGGCAAGCGCAACGTTGTTGCGTATTCGTTGTGGGGCACACAACCCGCGTATCTGCGCGGCGCGCTGCAGAACCTCCTGCGAGCGCCGGAGATCTATCCCGGCTGGACGCTGCGCTTCTACGTCGATGCGACGGTGCCCGCGGAGTTCGTCGCGATCATCCGAGAGCTCGGCGGCGAGGTCGTCATGCCCGCCCGCACCGACGCGATGCGCGAGAAGCTTTGCTGGCGCTTTCAGGTTGCAAACGATGCCGGCGTGGGCTACTTCCTGGTTCGTGACGTCGATGCCGTGATCGATCAGCGCGAAGCGCAGGCCGTGGAAGCGTGGCTACGTTCCGGCAAGTGGTTTCACTCCATGCGCGACTGGTGGACGCACACCGACCTGATTCTTGCGGGAATGTGGGGCGGCGTTGCGGGCGTGCTGCCGACCATGACGACCATGCTGGCGAAGTATCGTTCGCGCGACGTCGAGACGCCGAACATCGATCAATGGTTTTTGCGCGATCGCATTTGGGCGTTCGTGCGGAAATCCTGCCTCGTCCACGACCGATGCTTCCGACCGGCTGGTGCCGAGCCCCTGCCGCCGGTCCCCGATGATGAACGCCACATCGGTCAGGACGAATATGCAGCGCGCGGGCCGGAACAGGAACGCTTCCTGCGCGCGTGGATTAGCGAATATCCCTGCCTCGGCCCGTTGCGGTTCGAGACAGCCGCCGGTGCGGCGGCGCCGGCTTCGACGACTCCGACTATTTCTTAGCGGCCTCGGCGCTCTTCTTCGCTTCCTCTGCCTGTCTCCTGGCCTCGATTGCCTTCTTCTGCGCGTCCTCGGCTTTCTTCTGCGCGGTTTGCGCTTGTTTCTCCGCCTTCTCGGTCTTGGTTTCGTCCGCCTTCTTCCGCGCGTCCTCGGCTTTTATTTTCGCGCGTTGCGCTTGCTTCTCCGCCTTCTCGGCCGCTCGCCGTTTTTGATCTGGCAGCGTCATCGGGGCGGACTTCATCGTTGCCGCGGCTTCGGCGTTGAGGTCGCGCTTCGGCGCGGGCTCGGTCGCCTTGGCTCCGGTGGCTGGCGCGGAGGCCGGCGCCGTAGCGGCGGGCGCCTTGTCGGTTGCGCCCGGCGTTTGCGATTGGACGCCCGTCGACAACGCCAACAACAAGCCGGCGACGAGCAATGCAACGATTCTATTCACGGTTGTCTCCTTGAATAGGCGATGCGCCGAGCCGCGGCAGTGCGATGCGGGCCGGCATGGAACGCGCGATGGCATCCCACGCAGAAAGGCCGCGGTTCGACTTACCTCTTCTCGACATACGCCGGCGCCCGCAACCCCTAGGCCGGTTGAGCGCGCGCGCCTCGATTTCCCGATCACGTCGAAGGGTGCGCGCTCAATCGCGCTTTCCGCGAATCATTCCGGTATCGAATTCAGCAGGTACATCGCCGCAAGCATCGGGCTCGGGCGTCCGATCCTGCCCATCCATTGCGTGAAGATCGCTTCGATGTCCGGGCTCGTGTAGATCTGCGTCAGCGCCTTGTTGACTTCGAGACGGAGCTTTGAATCGCCGCGCGGAAGCGCAAGCGCGTAGGGCTCGAACGACAAGTCTTCCGCGAGCAGCGCGAACTGCCTCGGATCCTTGGCCGTTGCCATCAGTCCGACGAGCTTGATCTTGTCGCCGGCATACGCATCGGCACTGCCCGACTCCAGCATCGCGATTCCTTCGGTAGCGTTGGCGATGGTCACCACCGACGCGTTGATCAAGCGCCGCCGCAGCGCTTCGTTCAACCGCGTTTCCGTGGTCGTGCCTTTCAGTACCGCCACGCGCTTGCCCGTGAGATCGCTTGTCGCATTGATCGGCGTGCCCGTCTTGACCAGCAGACCGCCGCTATCGACGAAAATCAGGTTCGAGAAGTCGACGGTAGCTAGCCGCGATTGAGTCGGCGTGGTGTTCGCGCACTCCAGGTCGGCGCGGCCCGCTGCGACCATCTGCAGGCGCTCGCTGACCGAGCCGGCAATCCAGTTCACCTTGAGATTTCCCTCGCCAACGGCGCGACCGATCTGCGCGATCGCGCGCTTGCAGAGGTCGATCGTGTAGCCGGCAGGTTCGCCATTCGCTTCGGAAATCGAGAAAGGAAGCGAGTCGGGAGAAAACGCGACATTGATAGCCTTTGCCTGCTTGATCTTGGCCAGCGTGTCGACCGAGGATTGCGCGAGTGCACCGTGCGCGCTCAAGGCAGCGATGCCGAGCATCGCGAATAGAATGCGTTTCATGAATTCTCCCCAGGTTCGATTGTTCGGCATCGACGATGCAGCGCACGCGAACCGACCGGAACGCGCGCAGCTTCGAGTTTACGCGCTGGCGAACCGAGCGGAACCCGAGGCACTTTTGCCTAGTTCGAGCCGATCACGAGTGGCAAGTGGCCGCGGCCTCCGCGTTCCAGTATCCTGCGGATTGGCGAGGTTTGTTTTTCGCCGGAACCGAATGCGGTGCTGCATGACCGCGTGATCTTGCAAAATCCCATGAAGCCGTTCGCCATATCAATCCTGATCGCCATCGCGCCCCTACTGGCCGGAGCCGGTGGAAAGTATTCGACCCCGTACGCCCTCTTCGAGGCCGAGCAGCGCAGGCCCGCGGCCGATACGCGACCGGCCTTCATCATGCGAATCGATGAAAAGTACGTGAAGATCGGCACCAACGATCCGATCGCCCCGGGCAACCATGAGGTCGAACTGAGCATTCCCGGGACGCCCGGCTCGAGTCAGTCGACGCGCGTCAAGATGACGATAGAGGCGAAACCTTGTACCCGCTATTACTTCGCCGCCCAGCGCTCGACGCGAAGTGCTCGCGACTGGGAAGCGTTCGTCGCCGGGAGCGAGTCTATCCGCGAGTGCGTCAAGCGGTTTCCTGACGCGAAGTAGCCCTGCGCGCGACGAGCGAACGCGCACTCCAGTTGCACCGCGCGATCAGGCCCAGATCATCTCGCGAATCTCGAGCGGCTTGGCGTCGAGACCATTGAGGACCGAGCCCGATACGCCCCGCGGACAAGCGTTCCGGCCAAGATTCACGCGTCTCAGCCGCGAAGCGCCGCCTCGATAGCAGCGATGTCGATCTTTTTCATTTCCATCATCGCATCGAACGCGCGCTTCGCAGCCGCGGGATCGCGATCGGTGATCGCTTGCGTCAGGGCAACCGGCGTAATCTGCCAGGACAATCCCCACTTGTCCTTGCACCATCCGCATGCGCTTTCCTGGCCGCCGTTGCCGACGATGGCGTTCCAGTAGCGATCGGTTTCCGCCTGGTCAGTTGTTGCGACCTGAAACGAGAAGGCTTCGTTGTGCTTGAACGCAGGTCCGCCGTTGAGCCCGAGGCACGGAACGCCCATCACGACAAACTCGACGGTCAGTACATCCCCTTTCTTCCCCGACGGAAAATCTCCAGGTGCGCGGTGCACCGCGCCTACGGACGTATCGGGAAAGGTCTTGGCGTAAAACCGCGCCGCGTCTTCGGCGTCGCGATCGTACCAAAGACAAATCGTGTTCTTTGCTGGTTTCACCATTTCGCTTCTCCATCGAGAGGAGCCGCCGGAGGCAGGAGTCAACGGCGGGCTCTGGTTTAAGATCGTCGGCCAAGCTGAAAATTCCGATCTGCTTACGACAAATCCGTACGGTTCACGGGTCCGCAGTCACGCCTCGCCGCCGAAGTCCGGCCCTTCCATCTGCCGTACTTCGCACTCGATGTTCCATTCGTCGCCGTGAACCCTGAGGAAGCGTTTGGTCAGCTCGACCGCCTCCTTGATGGATCCCGCCTCGAGGATCGCGAACCCGCCGATTACCTCCTTGGTCTCGGGGAACGGCCCGTCGACCATCGACAGCTTTCCAGCGTTCTGGCGCACCCGCACCCCTTCCGCCGTCGGCCGTAGCCCGGCCGTGCTGATCAAAGTGCCCTCGCGGGACATCTCCGCGATGAGCTTGCCCATGTCGCGCATCAGCTGCTCGCTGGGCACGATACCGCTGTTCTCGTTGATACGAATCATCGATAGGAATCGCACAGTTTCGTCTCCTGGTAGAGGTGTAGACGTTGGGGCGGGCGATGCGACCTCGTACGAAGCGCCTTCCGAGCAAGGCCCGCTGTCCGACTAGTCGATCGCGGGCACGGTAAATCGACATTGCATCGAAGAAAATTTGCGCCCGCCGCCTCCCTGACGTCCATGCCCGTGTCGTGACCGACGCGCCTGAACCAATCTACGAAGGGGCTGGTTGGCCGACGGGCGCGATTCCGCCACGGACCGGTCGTAGCGAGCGAGCGTCCCGGCTGACGCTCAAACGTCGCGGTGATATCGTGCGCGGAACCCCTGCTCTCGCGCCGAACGATGACGGTTGGTCTTGAGGCAAGAATCGCCGCACTGCCATGCTGGCGAAGCAAGGTATCGCTTGAACCACTGCACGGAGGGCTGTCCAACACGGCGTTCGTCGTCGATGACGGGAGACAGCGTTTTGTCGCGCGTTGCGGCGCAGATATTCCAGTCCACCACGTCTTCCGCGAACGCGAGCGAGCGGCCAACATCGCCGCGCACGGGGTGGGACTGTCGCCGGAGTTGGTGTATGCGGAGCCGGGCGTCATGGTCATTCGGTACATCGATGGCAGGACCCTCGCCGAAGCCGACCTGCGGGCGAATATCGAGCGCATCGTCCCGCTTCTGACGAAATGTCACCGCGAGCTGGCGCGCAACCTCGCGGGTTCGGCGAGCATGTTCTGGGTCTTTCACATCATCCGCGACTACGTGCGAACGCTGCAGGCCAGCGGCCGCGAGAGCAACCGCGAACTGTCGCATTATGCGGCGCTTGCCAGCGCGCTCGAGGCGCAGCAGGTGCCACTGCCGATCGTCTACGGTCACCACGACCTGCTCCCTGGCAACTTCATTGACGACGGCAAGCGTCTCTGGCTCATCGATTGGGAGTACGGCGGCTTCGGTACCGCGATGTTCGACCTGGCCAACCTCTCGACCAACGGCAGCTTCTCGCGAGCGGATGATCAGCTACTGCTTGGCGCCTATTTCGGGGGATCGGTGAGCGACGAAATGCAGCGCTCGTTCGACGCGATGAAGGTGGCGAGCGCGTTGCGCGAGGCGACGTGGGCGATGGTCTCCGAGATCCACCTCGCCGCGCCCGGCGCCGACTATCGTGCGCACGCGGTCGAATACCTCGCGCGCACCGAGTCGGCGCTGGCGCGCTACGGCGAAATTCACGGAATGCCGTCATGGGCAAGATTCTCGTAGGTACATCCTCATGGACCGACAAGACGCTGATCGAGTCGGGCAAGTTTTATCCGCCCACCGCCACCACGCCGGAAGAACGCCTGCGCTTCTACGCGTCGCAATTTCCCATCGTCGAGATCGACAGCAGCTATTACGGCATTCCGACGGTCGAGAACGCTCGTCGCTGGGTAGAGCGAACGCCGCCGGGGTTCGTCTTCAACATCAAGACGTACCGCCTCTTCACGCGGCACCAGACGCCGGTGGTCTCTCTCGCGAAGGACATTCGCGCGGCGCTCGGCGCCGTCACGAAGAAAAACGTCTACGACAAGGATCTGCCACCTGAGGTCACTCAGGCATTGTGGCGTCAGTTTCGCGACGTGCTCGAGGTGTTGCGGGACGGCGGCAAGCTCGGCGCAGTGCACATGCAATTCGCGCCGTGGGTGGCGTTCCATCCCGAGACCTTCGACTACCTGATCCATTGCCGGGCGATGCTGGCCGGGTTCACGGTGGCCGTGGAGTTCCGCAATCCCACGTGGTTCAACACCGAAAGGCACATTGCGCGCACGCTGGCGTTCGAGCGCGAAAACGGCTTGGTGAACGTCGTCGTCGACGAACCCCGAGACATCGCCAACACGATCCCCTCCGTATGGGAAGTGACCAACCCCGAGCTCGCCGTGGTGCGCCTTCACGGACGCAATCACGGCGCGTGGAACAGGAAAGGGTTGAAGGCGTCGTCGCAGCGGTTCGACTACGACTATGCCAACGACGAACTGGGCGGGCTCGCGGAGGACATTACCGCTCTCGCACCCAAGGCGAAGACAGTGCACGTACTGTTCAACAACAACTATCAGGATCAGGGCCAACGCGGCGCACGAACGCTGGCGTCGATGCTTCCGGCGAATTAGCGGGAATTGCGAAGCGGCAGCGACGATTCCCGCGCGTGGTCGCCTGCCGAAGCGCCCAATGCCCGACATCCGCAAGGTTCGGATCCGCCGTCGCGCGCGTAGGCAGACGGATGACACCCGAATCGAAATTCATCCGATTTTTCTTCGGCAATCCCCGCCTTAGCCTACGAGCACGGAAGTGAGTTCCGCCTCTGGGCTCGCGCGATTTGGTGGGAGATGAACATGTTACGAAACTCGATGCGATCCATTTCGATGCTCGCGACGTTTGCGATGGCGGGCTGCGCCTCGGTGTTGCCCGGCGACCCGGTGATGGAAGATGCGCGACTGTCCGTTAATGCCGCACGCAACAATCCGCAAGTTGTCTCGTACGCGCCGGTGGAACTCGCTCAGGCCGCCGATACGATGCGGCAGGCCGACGATCTGGCGACGCGTGGTGGCGGGGCCGCCGAAGTTCACCAATTGGCTTCGCTGGCGAGGCAGCGCGCGACAGTGGCGCAACAGTTGGCTCGCGCGCGCAGTGACGAAGCCGCGATGCTGGCACAGCGCAAGGCGACCGATGCTCAATTGAGCGCCGACCTGAGCCGGCGCCAGGCGGAGTCCGCCCAGATGCAGGCGGCTGCGGCACAGCGCGAAGCAGAAAGGGCGCAGCGAATTGCGTCTTCGATGCGCACTGACGCGTATTCGCCGACGATTGCCGAGTACCGCAGGCGAGACAACGAGCGCCTATACGAAGCGAAGGTGACTTATGTCCGCGCCGTGGTCGGGCCGCCCCAGCAGCGCTGCTGGGTCGAACCGGCGGTCGTCGACCGTAGCGCCTCGGGCGTGAACGTTCCGGGCGCGATCGTGGGCGGTGTCGTTGGCGGCATCATTGGCCATCAGATTGGTGGCGGTCGCGGCCAGGACATTGCGACGGGCGTCGGCGTCCTGGGCGGTGCCGCCGTGGGCGCAAACGTCGGTAGCGCATCGGACGGGCTCGTCTACAGCCAGGACGTGCAGCGCTGTGAATATGTACCGACATCCGGGCCGCCGGACTACTGGGACGTCACCTATGTCTTCGCGGGCCGCGAGCATCGCGCCCAGATGACGGCGCCACCGGGAGCGATCATCCTGGTGAACGCGCAGGGTGAGCCGAGGGTCTGAACTGCAACTCGAACCGTCGGATTGGTTCGTCAGGGGCGCCCAAACGGCGCCCCTTCGTTTTGAGCGAAGGCTGTTCGGGTCCTTTCAATCACGGGATCCAGCTCCCGCCCGCAGGAGCGCTTCCACCATCGCCATCCCCCGTGGCGCCGGCTGCAGGGGGCGCGAAATCGATCGCAGTGACGTAGCCAAGGCGCGTAGCATCATCGGTTCAGCCCGTTCCAGAGTCCAGGAGGATGGTCCATGCCCAATCGATCAGTCAGGGATGTGATCGCAAACCGGAAGCCATTCACTGCTCCCGGCAGGACGACGATAGCCTCGGCAGCGCAGGTCATGAAAGAGCACAACGTAGGCGCGCTGATGGTTGTCGAGCGTGGCCGACTCACCGGAATTTTCACCGAGCGCGACGCGCTGTTTCGGGTGCTTGCCGAAGGACGCGACCCCGCGACGACCCACATTGCCGACGTCATGACAACGAAGCCGCGGACGATCGATCCCGATAAGGCGATCGGGCACGCGTTGCTCATGATGTACGACGGAGGCTTTCGGCATGTGCCCGTCGTCGAGGATGGCAAACCGCTTGGGATGATCTCCGCGCGGGACGCACTCGGGCCGGAACTGCAAGAGTTCGACTCGGAACTCGAGCATCGTGAGCACATCGGCGAAGTGTTGTGAGAATCGCTGTCCGTCGCACGGCGCCGAAGAACGCAAAGAAGAAGCTTCGCGCGACGGCTACTTGACCTTGCCACGCGCGGCAACGCGCCAAATGGATTCGACGAGGTCGCCGCGGATGCCCACGATTTCCTCGTGCAGATGCACCGTGGTATCCGAGTAGCCGACGATCAACTCGATCTTGTCGCCGATTTGAGGCGCAGCGCTCGGTTGCTGCAGTTCGATTTTCGCGTGCTCGGACGACAGCTTCATTGCGCTTATCTGCGAGATGCCGAGAGGCCTCGGCATTGCGGCATCTCCGCTCATCGACTTCCTGCCGGCGTCGACGACGATGCGCGTCGGCGTGGGCCGGCTCGTCACCGTCGTCAACACGGTGAGCGCCGGAGCAAAATCGACGTGGTAGTTCGTCAAGTAATGCATGTCACTGAAAATGGCGCCGCCAATCTGCACCTCGGTCACGCCCGGTTGCTGCGCACAGTAGGGGAAAGTGCCTGTGCCGCCGCAACTCACGACCGCGACGCCGTGGCCGGCCGCCACGCACGCCCGGGCGCTGGCAGTGAGTGCAGCGACGGCGTTGCGTACCGTGCGCTCCTTTTCGGCGGGGTCGGCGATGGTCGTGGCTTGACTCTCCCAGCCCACCACGCCGACAAGGCGAAGACCAGGACGATTGGCGATTTCTTGCGCGAATGCCGCCACCGATGGGCCTGGCTCGATGCCTGCGCGATTCATCCCGATGTTGACCTCGATCGCCACGCGCAACGGCTTGCCCAGCGTTCCGAAAGCCGCGTCAAGCTCGATCAGGTTCTCGACGCTGTCGACGCAGACGAGCGGATCGGCCTGCTCGGCAAGCCGGACCAGCCGGCCGATCTTGTCGGATCCCACGATCTGATTGGCGATCAGGATCTCGCGAATGCCCGCAGCGGCCATCACTTCGGCTTCGCCCAGCTTTGCGCACGTGACGCCGATCGCGCCCGCAGCGATCTGCATATGCGCGATCTCCGGCGTCTTGTGTGCCTTCGAATGCGGCCGCCACGCGACGCCGTGCGCGCGGCAGGTGGCGACGATCCGCGCGATGTTGGCTTCCATGACGTCGAGATCGACCAGGAGCGCCGGGGTATCCAGCGCAAACTTCGACTGGCCGATCAGATCGCGCGACAAATCCGTTCTGGTGTCCACGGCGAAGCCCTGTCAGGGGTTGCTACGCAAGCGTTGCAACCCGGCCGCCCAGTAGGCATCCTCGACCAGACGCAGCGTTTCGAGATTGTCGGCGGGGTCGGTCTCGAACGGCGCGCCGGTTTCGAGGCATTCGACGAAATGAGCGATGACGCCGTCGAAGCTCGCCTGATAACCGAGCTGGGAATCGTAGGACTGGCTGCGCGGTGTCGCGCCGTGCAGGCGCAGCACGGAGTCTGCGAAAGTGGCGCTCGCCTTGCTGCCGATAATTTCCAGGCTATCGGGCGGACGCGCCGGATATCCGGCCGCCACCATCGTTCCGGTCACCTCGACCGGTACACCCAATCCCGTTTCCAGGAAGATGGCTGCCACCGTTTCGCCGACGACATCGGGAACCGTACGCGCGGCGCGCGCGGCGACCACACGCAATTCGCCACAAAGGAAACGCATCACATCCAGATGGTGAATCAGCACCTCGGCAATCATCATCCGCTCTTCGTGCTGCGTGTAGGGTTCGCGTTCGAGCAACGGCCGGCGACCGTTGGCATCGGGAACCAGCCCTGATGCGATCGTCGCCATGCGCGCCAGGACTACATCGCCCAGCTCGCCTTCAGTTATCCATCGCTTCAGCTCGCGATACCAGGGCCGGAACCGCCAGTTTTCGTGCGCCATGAGCCGCGACTTGCCCGCGACCCGGCGGACGAGCGCCTGCGACTCGGCCAGCGTTGGCGTCATGGGCTTCTGGCAGAGCACGTGGATGCCGCGCTCCGCGGCGGCTTCGACCCAGGCGGAATGAGTCGCCCGCGGCGTCGCCACGTCGAGCGCATCGATGGTCTCGGCGGCGAACATCGCATTGGAATCGCGATAAACGTGCGGGATCGAAAATTCTTCTGCGCGTTTGGCGGCCCTGGACATGTCCGGATCGCAAACCGCCACCAGGCGCACGCGCTGCGCCAGGTTTCGCCAGCCGACGAGGTGATACCAGCTGATCATTCCGGCGCCGGCCAGCGCAACTTGCAACGGCTTTGGTTTCATGGGCTGCTCAGCCATCATTGGTCTGCAAAGCCAAAGAGTCGCCGCGGATTGCCCGCGAGAACGCGCGCTCGGTCGCCTGGATCCGGGAGCCACCGCGACAAGGGCGGCAGCAAGTCCGCATAGATCGGACGGTTGGGAACGTTGATGAACGGCCAATCCGATCCCCAGATGCAGCCGTTCACGCCAAAGGCCTTCAGTAGCTCGTGCACGAATGGATCGAGATCGTCGAAGCCCGCGAGCATCGTGGACACGCGAAACAGCGACGAAAGCTTGACCGTCGCGTTGCCTTCGCGGCCGAGTGCGAGCACCGCCTGAAACCCAGGGTGGCCAATCCCCACGGAAATGTCGCGCACCCCGAAATGATCGACCAGAACCCGGACGCCGCTGGCTCTCAACACGGCAGCGGCCTCCGGCCATTGCCGGTCGTCGGCATAGACCTGCGCGAACCATCCCAGCGCCTTGAGTCGCTGCAGCAGTCGCGGTGCATCGGGTCGCAACAGCGCGTCGGGTTCGTAACTGGGAAGGTTGAACCGCAGCCCGACGACACCGGCGTCCGCCAGGTTCTCCAGCGTTCGATCGGTAGCGTCCGGGTCGACAACGGCAATCGCCTTGAACCGACCCGGATACGATCTCATCGCATCCAGGTTGGCCGAGTTGTCGGTGCCGTATCCGCTCAACTGCACCAGCACGGCGTTGCGTACTCCATGCTCGTCGAGAACCGCACAGAACGCCTCGCGCGTTCCTCGCTCGTCCACACGTGGCCGATAGCCCCTCTTGCCGGTCAATGGAAAGCGCTCCGGATCGATGATGTGCGCATGACAATCGACGATGCATTCGGTGTCTCCCATGCGATTGTCCTCTGCCTACGCGATGGCCCTGGTCGTTGCAGGATCGAACAGATGAATGGCGGCCGTATCCAACGCGAGGGGTAGTCGGTCGCCTCTGCGCAAAGCCGTGTCCCGTCCGATACGCGCAATCATTTCCGCGTCGGAGCCGTCCAGCGACACCATGAGCAAGGTCTCGGCACCCAACGGCTCGACGGCCTCCACGCGGACCGGCAGATACTCGAATCGGGTCGGATCGCCCGGCGGCACGAATTCGTACACATCCTCGGGGCGTATGCCGACGATCACCTCACCGGCGTCATGGCGGCCGAGTGCCGAGGCGGTGCGCATCGGTAGTCCGAGATCGCCGCTGGCCAGGTGTGCGACGCTGCGATCGCCCCTCTTCCCGATCCTTCCGTGCAACAGGTTCATCGGCGGGTTCCCGAGAAATCGCGAAACAAAGGTATCCGCGGGATTCTTGTATACGTCGAGCGGCCGCCCGATCTGCACGACCCGGCCCTGGTTCATGATGCAGATGCGGTCGCCCATGGTCATCGCCTCGACCTGATCGTGGGTCACGTAGATCGATGTGGTTCCAATCTCCTGCTGCTGCTTGATCAGTTCGTTGCGCGTGCTGACACGCAGTGCGGCATCCAGGTTCGACAGCGGTTCGTCGAACAGGAACACCTTGGGATCGCGCACGATGGCGCGTCCGACGGCCACACGCTGCCGCTGCCCACCGGAAAGCGCGTGGGGCTTGCGCTGCAGCAGCCCGGTCAGTTCCAGCTTGCCTGCCGCAGCATGCACGCGCCGCGCGACTTCGGCCTTTTCGATGTCGCGCCGGTGCAACCCGAACGCCAGATTGTCGTACACGGTCATGTGCGGATAGAGCGCGTACGACTGGAACACCATGGCCATGTCGCGCGATTTAGCCGGGACCTGGTTGACAACCTGGCCGTCGATCGACACGGTGCCGGACGTGATCGGCTCGAGCCCCGCGATCATGCGCAGCACGGTCGACTTGCCGCAGCCCGACGGGCCCAGCAGCACCATGAACTCGCCGTCCGCAACGGTGAAGGTGACGTCCTGCACCGCCGGAGCGCTCCCACCCGGGTAACGTTTGCACAGCTCATCGACGGCTACGATCGTCACGTTCGGTGTTGGAGTCGCTACGCTAGCGGACCGCGCCGGCGGTCATGCCCTTGATCATTGTTTCGGAAAAGAAGGCGTAGATCACGATGATCGGGAGCATCGCGATCATGAGGCCCGTGGCAGCCATTCCGACGTCGAGTTGGTGACTGCCGGTGAAGTGCATGAGCCCGAGAGGCAATGTGCGCTTGTCGTCGTCGGTCAGCAGCACCACGGCGAACAGGAACTCGTTCCACAGGACGATGAAATTGAGCGTCACGGTGGTGAAGATCGCGGGCGCTCCGATCGGCATCGTCACGCGCCAGAAAATCTCGAAGTCGGAGTAGCCATCCATCCGCGCGGCGTCGAACAGATCCTGCGGAATCTGTGCAAAGAACCCTTCCAAAATATAGACCGTCATCGCTATGTGCGTCGCCACATAGACGAGAATCAGCCCTGTCAGCGTGTTGTACAGGTTGACGTCGAGCAGAATCTGGAACATCGCGAGAATCACCAATTGCGGCGGCAGTATCAATCCGGTGAGGATGACGAAGCGCACGATCCTGCTGCCTCGAAACGCGTAACGCGCGAGACAGTGCGCCGCCATCGCACCGACCGCAGTCACCAACGCGACAGCGACGACGACGACGATCGTGCTGTTCCAGAAGTAAGTGCCGTAATTCGATTTGGTCCAGGCGTCGGCGAACTTCTCCCAATGGGCGGGCGAAGGAAAACCGTACGGGTCCCTGAATATCTCGGCGGTCGTGCGCAGCGACATCATGGCGACCCACACGAGCGGGCCGCCCGTCACTACGGTATAGAACGCGGCGAACAGCGCGAGCGGCACGCGGCGCACCCGCTCGATCCCCAGCCGAACCGCCGTGTGCATGGAGAGAACTTAGAACTCGAGCTTGTCGCGCTGGCGCAACAGGCGCGACATGATCGCGACGAAGAGCAGGATGATGACGAACCACAGCACGGCGATCGCAGACGGATAGCCGAGGTCGAACGTATTCCACTCGAAGGCGCGCTTGTAGACATAGGTCGAGACGGTCTCGGTCGCCCACAGCGGACCGCCTCCCGTCATGACCCAGATGAGGTCAAACACCATCATCTTGCCGATGAACGACAGCACCAGCAGATTGAGGATCGTCGTGCGCAGCATTGGCACGATGATGTACACGAGCTTGGCGAACCATCCGCAATTGTCGAGTTCAGCCGCGCCGAGCACTTCGACCGGCAACGCGTGCAATGCGGCCAGGAATACGATCATGTTGAAGCCGAGCCACTTCCACTCGTGCGCGACGAGTACCGACCACAACGCCGTCGACGGCTGGCCGAGCCAGGATTGCTCGAAGGCCGCGAGTCCCAGCCAGCGCAGCACGGTGTTCGCGAGACCCCAGTCGTAGTCGTACATCCAGACCCAGATGATGCCGACCACGACGTAGGACATCAGCACGGGCGTGAACCACACCACGCGCAACAGTGGCGCGAGCGGCGCCCGGGCAAACAGGCAGAGCGCGAGCAGCAACCCCCCGATCACGTCCACGATCGTTGCAACGATTGCGAACCACGCCGTATTCGCCACGGCCTTCCAGAACGTCGAATCCGCCAACAACAGCGCCTGGAAATTGGCGAGCCCGACGAATTCGACCACGCCCTGGGGCTTGATCGTGTGAAAGGCGTTATAGAACGTGCGTATGACCGGATAGATCGTGAATCCGGCGTAGACCAGCAAGGCCGGCGCGAGAAATGCCACCAGGATCCCGAGGTTCGCGCGCCGTGCATCGATCGCCGCGGAAGACCGGTCTCGCGTACCGACGAGCGGCAAGCGGTCGAGGATTCTCATCGCTGGGGTCGGCTGCCGGCGTTTGCGACCGCGAGGGCATCCTTACGCCACCCTCTATCCCTTGAAACAGGCCTTGTTCATCATCTGTACGGTCTGATCGACCGATAAGAGACCGCCCGGGAATCCGGAGTTCAGGACCTGTGCGAACGAATCCTTGCATTCGCCCGTCACCATGTCGCGGGGCTGCCCGATGAAATATTTCTCACCCTTCTGGCGTTCCATCAGTTCGGTGAAGTACGCGGCGTACGGGCCCGAGAAATTCTTCACATCGGCCTTGATGCCCGTCTGCAGATAGACAGTCTCGATCCACATCTTGCCCATTTCGGGTGTCGACATCGCATCGAGGAATTCCCCTGCGAGTTTCTTCTGCTTGCTGGCCGCGTTGATGGCGAAGCTCGCGCCGATTGTCGACGTCTTGCACTCGTTGCACGCGCCGCGATCCATCGCGGGAAACTGCATGATGCCGAGCGGAAAAGTCTGCGGCTGCCCGCCCTTGTCCTCGGGCACGAACGCGCGACCGGTATAAAAGCTGCCCATCGGTAGCATCAGCGCGCCGGGCTTGCTGTAGAAATAGTAGTGCGATTCGCCGAGCTTGAGCGTCATGAAGTTCTTCGGATAGGCGCCAGCGTCCGCCAGTTCCTTGACCCACTTGAGAACCTCGACCACACGCGGATCAGCAAACGACAACTTGCCGGTAAACAGTTTCTGATAGTCATCCGGACCGAGCTTGCGCAGCAGCGCCTCCACCGTGATATAGGCACCCGGATAAGGGCGGTCGCCAACGCCCTGCGAAACGGGCGTCATTCCGGCAGCGCGCGCTTTCTTGACCAGATCGAGGAATTGCGCTTGCGTGAATTGCGCATTCGCCGGCAGCGCGATGCCCAGTTTCTTCAACATGTCTTTGTTGTAGTACAGCTCGACGGTGTAGGCCTCCTGCGGGATGCCATACGTCTTGCCGTTGTGGGTCCAGACCTTGCGAGCCCACGGCTCGATATTGTTCCAGTTCACCAGATCGTCGAGCGGAACGATGTAACCGGCGGTGATGTATTCGGTCTGGTCGGGCTCGACATAAAAGACATCGGGACCCTTGCCCGCGGGCAGCGCGGTCTTCAGCGCGGCGCCCAGCGGATTTTTCTCGTACCACGTGATCTTTACCTTCGTGCCGGGGTGGCTCTTCTCGAAGCTCTTGACGGCCAGTTCGCGGAACGCCACTTTTGCCGGTTCGTCCGCTTCGTGACTCCAGACCTCAATCGTCACATCCTCCGCGTTTGCCTGCGGTGCCGCGCCGAATAAAACCGCCAGCGTAACCAGCCCTGCGGCAGCCGCGCCGCGTATGGATAGAGATGCACGCATTGGTAGGCTCCTCAACCGGTTTTCGCGAAGGGCGTGATCGCCACCCGCGCTCGTTCTACGGAAGCTGCTGCTTTCCGTGGTCGTCCAGAATCTGCCGCCCCGCACTGCCGCGTCGCCGTGGATGGTAATACAAAGGGCACCACCCCACCATTGGGCGTCGGGGAAAGAGCCGCTTCGCGCATTCTGTCCGGTTCAATCCTTTCCGTCGTAGCGGATGATGCTGAGGTTGCCGTCCGGCTCCAGCGTCACCGATCGCACCTTCGCGAGGTCTTCGATTCCATGCTGTCGTAGCTTGGACTGCACTTCGTCCGTGGTAATCCACTGACGTTTCAGGTTGCGACGGATCCACTTGCCTTCATGAACGACGGGCAGCACAGGCGGTTCGACGAGGCGGCGCACCAGCACGCTGCGGTAAGCGAGCCAGTCCAACGCGACGTTCCAGAACACGAGCGTCCCAACCAGGATAATTCCGTCCGACACCGACGTGTATTCACCGGCCATCGCATTCTGGGACGCGTCCGCTACCAGGACCAGGAAGAGAATGTCGGGAACGGCGAGAGACCCAACATCGCGGCGCAGTACGAAACGAAAGACCAGGATCAGGCCGAGGTACATCAGCGACCCGCGCACGATCAACTCCGCGGGATGCAGGGTCAGATCGAACAGGTTGGATAAGATGTTCATTGCTGAATCCTCAGAACCGCCGTCCGCTGAGTGGTCGGTACACGACGCAGTCGCCTGACGGTCGCGATCGCATCCCGGCAGTGGTCAGCAAGTCTCCGCGCGTCGCGGTCGACAAAGCTCTGTCCGGACCCATTGCCGCCCTGACGCGTCCAGTCACCCTTTGATCCGGCGCGGGTCATTTCCGTGGCTGTCCTTCGACATGATCCTTCCGGCCTCGTTCTTGATGACAAGCTCAGTCTGCTTGTTCGCAGCGAGTTCGCGGCCTCTCTTCACGGCGTCGCCTTTGCGGGCATGCAACGAATCTGCGCGCTGCGTACCGTTGGTCTGTACCGCCCATCGCCCATCAGCCCGCGGTTCAACGGCTACTTGCGGCTTGCGTGGCATCGCTTCGCTCCTTTTCTGGTTGGTGACTTTGCCCGCGCGTAGCGTAGCGGACGACCGGCCCGTCGTGCAACGGCACGGGGTCAGACAGTAGGAGATTGCTGACAGGCATACGACAAAGACGCTGATCGTTAAACGACCTGGAGCGTGTCACGCTGTTGCCTTCAAACAAGGAGCGACAAGCATGGCTGACAATACCTCGATGTTGAACGACCTCATCGAAACGTCCAAGGACGGCGAAAACGGATTTCGCTCGGCGGCAGAAGACGCGAAGAGCGCCGAGCTGAAGGCCACCTTTCTGCGCCGCGCGGAAGACTGTGCGAAAGGCGCGTCGGAATTGCAGCAGCTCGTCTCTCGGATGGGCGGCAAACCCGAGCAGGGAGGTAGCGTCGCGGGTGCAATGCACCGCGGATGGATGGACCTCAAGGCCAAGGTGGCCCATCGAGACGACCTCGCGATACTCGAGGAATGCGAACGCGGTGAAGATGTCGCAAAGGCCAAATACCGGAAGGCGCTTGACGCGTCGCTGCCCGACGATGTTCGCGCTGTCGTGCAACGTCAATACGACGGCGTTGTCAGCAACCACGACGCGGTTCGTGACCTGCGCGACCGCTACCGCTTGAAGAAGGGCTGAGGAGGGCTACTGCAGCGTAACCACGGCTACTGCACGCACCCCTGCGGCACCGGTCCGATGCGACTCAGCGCAATGGCACCGGAAGTTCCGCTGCTGGATCCGCCGGTGAAGTTGAAATCGAGTCGCGCGCCCGAACAACTTTGAAATGCAAGGGTACCGGTGCCGACGGCTACGCTATGCGGAACACCGATGACCGAATCGAACGTACCACCCGTCGTTTCGTAAAATGTAAAGGGGATGGAGCGCATACCTGGGGAAAAGGCACCCTGCCCTGTGTACCACCGCTGGCCTTCAGCACCTGCACCGGCCGCGGCGGGCGCGTACGTGTACCACGCCAGGAAGAGCGTGGAGGACCCCGGACTGACTTCTACGGTGAACCCTTGACCTGCGGTCGAGGGGTTGTACCAATTCCCTGAGAGCGCGAAATCGGCGTTCGTCGGGCGTGCGCTCGTGGTCGAACACGTCGCATTCTGTGTGAGACGCGTGAGCGCTATTGCGCCGAAGCGGCCCGATCCATCCGCAAAGTCATACGTCAGCTGTCCGGATGTGCACGAATCGAACCGCAGTGTGGCCGTACCGACGGGAACGCCATTCGTCACCGGGGGACCGTTGAAATTGCCGCCGACGTTTCGATAAATCGTCAGCGACGCCGTCGGTTGCCCGCCCTGTACGTTGGCGCTCAACGTGTACCAACGCTGGCGATCCGCGGCGCCTGCCGTGGTGTCGAACGTGAACCAGCTCACTTGAATCAATCCGACGTCTGGACCGATGAAGTTCGGGAAAACCTCGACTTCGAAGCCCTGGCCACTCGTCGCCGGCTCGTACCACGAGCCCGTCAATCCTTGCTGATTGAGCTCAACTCCCGGATCGAGACGGAAGGCCTGCGGGCACACCAGCAATGCCGTACAGCTCATCGCCACGATCTGGCCCGCGTCGTTAACGGCTGTGGCGGTCGTCAGGGTGGCGCCGTTCAGGCCGGAAGTGACCGCATTGAGGTCGACCATGGACCCTGCCGAGTGCACGAAGGCCCGCGATCCTCCCCCAGCATTCGTGGCCTCGCCAACGATCGTGTCCGTTGCATTGATCGCGAGTGCACTGCTGACACTGCCGCCGAGCGTGCCCAGATCGGCCATCGAGATGCCGTTGTGGAAAAACGCATGGGGCCCGACGTTGCCAGGCAAATACGACTCGCCCACGACGTGGCCGGTCGGACCGATCGCGCGCCCGATGCTGAGATTGCCGCCAAGGGTTCCGAGATCGACGAGGCCGGCGCCATCGTAGCGGAACGCATGGGCGTCTTGCGAGGGCACGTGCGCAAACCCCGTCACGCTGCCGGACGCATTGACGCCATACGCTTGGCTCGTCGTTCCGCCGAATGTACCGAGGTCCGTGACCATTCCGTTTGCGGCCAAGTACCGATAGGCGTGAGCCGGTCCCCCAGAGCTGACGCCTCCGACGAAGTCGCCTCGCGCGTTGATGCCGTACGCGCTGCTGATCGATGCGCCCAGCAACGTATTCAAATCGGTCACGGTCCCCGCGCTGAATCGCGCCGCATGCAACTGCGGAACCCCCAACCCGTTCGACGAGCCCACGATCTGACCCGCGTCGTTCAGTGCATACGCGAAACTCTGCGTGCCGCCAGCGAACGTTCCGAGGTTGGTGATCGTGCCGTTGGAAAAGAGAAACGCGTGCCGGTGCGCGGGGCCTGTGCCATCGGTATCACCCCATCCGGCCACCTGGCCCGCAGCATTGATTGCAGCGCCATACGTGGTCAACCCGCCCAGAGAGCCCAGCGGAACTGCAACATACGCGGGGGCTGCGGAGACCGTTGCAGGCACACACAGTGCAAGCGCAAGCCCTAGTGCGGTCACACGCGTCATGGCGCCCCTCCAAAGAACTGCAATGACACTCTAGCACTCAAAATGCCGCGCGCGCCGGCATGTGTTCGTTACTCGAATGCGTGGATTCCGGCGCGATCCCGCGCATTCAATTAAGGTCACGTGCGTCCGACGCGGTTCGTTGTTAGCATTTCGTTTGCTTGATTAAGGGAGACGCAGCATGGACCAATTCACGGGTGGTTGCCTGTGCGGCAGCGTCCGAATTGTGGCGTCGGGCCCCCCTTACCGGGTCGGCCTCTGTCACTGTCTCGACTGTCGCAAGCATCATGGCGCCCTTTTCCACGCTTCCGCGGTGTTCCCTCAGGATGCAGTGACGATCGACGGCGAAACACGCGAGTACGCCGGGCGGTTTTTCTGCCCCCGCTGCGGCTCGTCCATTTTCGCACGCACCGCCGACGAAATCGAAGTGAACCTGGGATCCCTGGATGCCCCCGACCAACTGATGCCAACCTACGAAAGCTGGATCGTCCGTCGTGAATCCTGGTTGCCGGCGTTTCCGCTCAAGAGACGATACGAGCGCGATCGTGACGCCAGCGGTCGCTTCGAGGAATAGGTCGCACGAACGGTGCGAAGGCGCCGTTACGCCGCGACCAATCAGAGCCTGGGCCTGAACTTCGAGCAAAAATCCGCGTGCTATCATCCAGCGCGCCTCGTTGCCTATCGAAAATGCCGATGTCCATCGACAATCTGCCCGTGCAGGGAAACCAGGCCGACTCGGCCCTGGTTCGGGAGATCGCCGACCTTGTCGTTTCCGCGCTCAATCTGGACATCACTGCAGACCAGATCGATCCCAGCGCGCCGCTTTACGGGGAAGGCCTCGGTCTCGACTCGATCGACATCCTCGAGGTCGCGTTGGTCGCTTCGAAACGCTACGGCTTCAAGCTGAAGGACGAAGATCGGGACAACATCGGTATCTTCAGCTCGCTCAACAACTTCGCATTGCACGTCGCGGAGCGGAGAACGAAGTGAAGGGCGCTTCGCGTCGCGAGACCGCGTGGGGCATCGCCGTCGTGCTGGCGGTCATTTTCGCAATTGCGGCGCATGTCGCGATCGTCGAGGGGTTCCATCAGCCCCTGTTCGGCGCATGGCTCTCGCTTGTTCCTCTCGCGGGTCTCTTGGCATCGGCAGTCCGCCGCTGGCGGCGCCCGCGAGCCATGCTCGTTGCTGCGATCACCGCGGTAGCCGCCGTCTGGCTCGGTTGGCCTCTGATCGAGCATCATTTCGCAAGCATGTTCTTCGCCGAGCACGCGGGTGCGAACCTGGTGCTTGCCATCGTGTTCGGCCACACGCTTCTGGGCAACCGCGAGGCGCTGTGCACGCGATTTGCGCGCCTGCTGCATGGAACGCTTCCGGCTGAAGTCGAGCGCTACACGCGCCAGGTCACGGCCGCCTGGACGATCTTTTTCGTCGTGATGTTCGTTTTGTCATGCATGCTCTATCTTGCTGGCGACCTCGCGGCGTGGTCGCTGTTCGCCAACATCGCAAGCCCGGTCCTCGTCGCGGCGATGTTCGTGGTCGAGTATCTCGTGCGGTATCGCGTGTTGCCGAACTGGGAGCGCACCGGCGTGCTGGGTGGCATTCGCGCATTCGCGCGGCACTTTGCGGCGGCGCAACTCGAGGCGCCCCGCTGAGCGAGCGGGCGATGCCCGGGTCGGCGCCGCGGAGCGCACGCCACGCCCAGCGCCTTCCGCTGGTCGCTCACGCTCATCCCGATGCGATTGCGGCGTACCGCGGCGGCCGGCCGGTCACCGCGGCTCAATTGCTCGCCGACGTTCATCGCACGGCTGCCTCGCTGCCTGATCGGCGCCATCTGCTCAATGCCTGCGCGGACCGCTACAACTTCGCGGTTCTGCTCTGCGCGGCGATCGTTCGCGGGCAGGTCTCGCTTTTGCCACCAACGACGACTCCGAACGTCATCGAGTCGATGCGCGGATTCGCGCCGGATGCGTATTTCGTATCGGACGATCCGGCGCTGCAGGTCGACCTGCCTCGCTGCGAACTTGCCACGGGGGAGGATGCGCAAACGAAGGAATTCCACGTCCCACAGATCGATGGCGACCAGGTCGTCGCGTGCGTGTTCACGTCCGGGTCCACCGGAGATCCTCAACCGAATTTCAAGACGTGGGGCAGGCTTGCGATCGGCATGCGCGGTGAGTCGGCGCGCTTCGGCGTCGGTCCTGGCCACGCGATACTCGGCACGGTGCCTCCGCAGCACATGTATGGCTTCGAATCGACGGTGCTGCTGCCGCTTGCGAGCGGCGCGATCCTTACCGCCGAGCGCCCCTACTATCCCGCCGACATCGATTCGCTGATCCGATGCCTGCCGAGTCCGCGCACGATGTTCATCACGCCGTTTCACCTGCGGGTCTGGCTGGAAAGCGGTGAAAGCGAGCGCATCGAGACGCTCGTATCGGCCACTGCGCCGTTGCCCGTGTCGCTGGCGCAAATGGCAGAGCAGCGGACC
This sequence comes from uncultured Pseudomonadota bacterium, assembly GCA_963709335.1. Lineage (GTDB taxonomy): Bacteria > Pseudomonadota > Gammaproteobacteria > Burkholderiales > Casimicrobiaceae > VBCG01. The sequence goes on along the minus strand of CAVPWB010000011.1, from coordinate 58,479 downwards.
GGCGCGAAACTCTACGAGATCTACGGTTGCACGGAGGCCGGGCAGGTCGCAACGCGGCGCACGACGCTGTCGCCCGAGTGGCAGGCGTACGACGGACTGCGCCTGTGGACAGAAGGGGAATACGCCCTAGTATCCGGCGGTCATGTCGAACAGCCTACGAAGCTGATGGACATCATCGAAGTCCTGGGCGACGGTACGCGTTTCCTGCTGCACGGCCGCACGGCGGATCTCGTGAACATCGCGGGGAAGCGCAACTCGATCGGCTACCTGAATCACCAGCTCTGCGCGATCCCGGGCGTGCTCGATGGCGCCTTCTACCTGCCCGACGATGCTACGCGCAGCGAGGTCGAGCGCCTGATGGCGTTCGCAGTCGCGCCCGGCCTGACTGCAGCGCAGGTCAGCACGATGTTGCGCGGTCGAATCGATGCCGTGTTCATGCCCAGACCGCTGGTGCTCGTCGAGCGCCTTCCGCGTCAATCCACCGGCAAGCTTCCGCACGAGGCGCTGCGCGCGCTAGCCGAGGAAGCACGCAAGCGATGAACGTCGCGCCGGATCATCCCGCGTTCTCGGGACACTTCCCCGGAAGCCCTGTTCTTCCCGGCGTCGTCTTGCTTACGGAAGTCCTCGCCGAGATCGCTGCGCGAACCAGTCAGTCGCCGCAGGATTGGACGATCGTCGTGGCGAAGTTTCTCTCCGGTGTCCGCCCCAATGAGTCACTGATCGTCGCGCTGGCAGACACTCCGTCGGGCGGGTTTCGTTTCGAGGCGCGATCCGCGGGCGAAATCGTCGCCTCGGGAACGCTCGCACCGCGCCGCGCTGCATGAGACAGGCAGCACAAGAGTCGTCCGGCCGACCGCGAGCGTTGGCGGTACATGCAAGTGTCACCTCGACGCCCTCGGCCGAATGGACGCGGCGGCCGGAGCGCGGCAGCCTTGCGCTGGCGCGCCTCATGGCATGGCTGTCGTTGCGGCTCGGCCGCGCGTTTTCGCGCATCCCGTTGCGCATCATCGCCGCTTATTTCCTGGCGTCCGGAAGCGCTGCGCGCCGGGCCTCGCGTGAATTTCTCCAGCGCGTGCATGGGCGCAGGCCGACATTGCGCGAGCAGTACGCGCTTTTCTTCAGCTTCGCTTCGACGATCCATGACCGCGTCTATTTCCTGAAAAAGCGCTTCGAACTCTTCGAGGTCGAAGTCGAAGGCGGCGAGGTGTTCGACGATGAGGGTGCTCTGCTCATGGGTGCCCATCTCGGCAGCTTCGAGGCGATGCGCGCCTGCGGACGTCACCTCGGTCACCGACGCGTCGTGATGGCGATGTACGAGGACAATGCGCGTCGCCTGAACGGCGTCTTCGCCGCGATCGATCCGTCGGCCATGCAGGATATCGTCGCGCTCGGACACGCCGAATCGATGCTCGAGCTCGCCGAGCAGCTCGACCAGGGCGCGCTCGTGGGCGTGCTCGCCGATCGAACGCTTGGCAACGAGCCGGTGATTTACGTGGACTTCTTCGGCGCATCGGCCCCCTTTCCCACCGGCCCGATGCGCATGGCGGCCGCGCTGCGTCGTCGCGTGATCTTCATGGTGGGGCTGTATCGCGGCGGTAATGCGTACGAGATTCACTTCGAGCCGCTCGCCGACTTCACCGATTTCGAGGCGATTCCTCGCGCGGAACGCGATAGACGCGTCGAGGAAGCGGTGACGCGCTATGCCAAGCGGCTCGAGCACTACGCGAGCGAAGCGCCGTCGAACTGGTTCAACTTCCACGATTTCTGGAAGCCCGCCGCGTGACGGAGACATCATCGCGTCGCGCGTCGTTAGTGGAGCATCGCGCGCGCGTCGCGGCGGTGCTCACGGTCCTGAGCCTGTGGCTGTCCACTGCTGCTGCCGCGGACTGGAACGTCGCCACGCTCTTCGAGCGCCTGGCCAGGGAACCTCACGCGCATGCGAGGTTCCAGGAGCGCAAGTACCTATCGCTACTCACCGAGCCTGTCGACTCGTCGGGTGAGCTGTTGTTCACTCCCCCGGATCGTCTGGAAAAGCGCACGACATCGCCGAAAGCGGAAACGGTCACGGTCGAAGGCACTCGTGTCACGCTCGAGCGGAACGGCCGGAAGCAGACGCTCGATCTGCGGGAGAATCCGGCCGTCGCGGTGCTGATCGAGAGCATTCGCGGGACGCTTGCGGGGGACCTCGCAGCGCTATCGCGGGAATACTCGGTGCAGCTCGAAGGCGACGCGTCGAGATGGCGTCTCGTGTTGCGGCCGCTCGACGCCTCGCTCGCGTCGCTGGTCCAGCGTATCGAGATCAGCGGAGTCGAGGCGCAGGTGCAGACGGTCGAGATCTTCCAGGCCGACGGTGATCGCTCGGTGATGAACATTTCTGCCGTGCCAGTGCGCTGATGCGCGTGCGGCGTCTCGCCATCGGCGTCTGGCTCGTCGGGCTCGCGTTCTGTGTCTGGCAGGTGATGCAGGTTCGGTTCGTCGCCGACCTCTCTGCCTTCCTTCCCTCGGCGCCCACGGCCGAGCAGCGCTTTCTCGTCGAGCAATTGCGTGACGGCGCGCTTTCGCGCGTGATGTTGATCGGGATAGAAGGCGCAGATGTCTCGACACGCGCGGAGATTTCGCGCGCGCTGGCGAGCACGCTCGGCGCAGACTCCTCGTTCACGTCCGTCGCCAACGGCGCAACGTCAGGATTGACGCGCGAGCGTGAGCTCCTCTTCCAGCACCGTTATGCGCTGAGTCCCAACGTCACGCCCGATCGCTTCACCGTCGAGGGCCTGCGCAAGGCAGTCGCAGAAACAATCGACTTGCTAGCTTCGCCGGCCGGGTTGCTCGTCAAGTCGCTCGTGCCGCGCGATCCGACGGGGGAGTTTCTCGCTGTGGTCGACCAGATGCGCCCGGTCGGAGGGCCGCGCACCGCGGACGGCGTCTGGGTCACGACCGACGGCAGCCGCGCAGTGCTGATCGCGCGCACCCGGGCAAGCGGATCGGACACCGACGGCCAGTCGCGCGCAGTGGCCGCCGTCGAGGCGGGGTTTGCGGATGCCTCGGCGCGCGTCGACATGCGTGGCGCCAAGCTACTCCTCACCGGTCCCGGCGTGTTCTCCGTGCGCTCGCGCGCAATGATCATTCGCGACGTCGAACGGCTCGCGATTGCCAGCACGCTCATCGTCGCGACGGTTCTCTTTCTCGCGTATCGTTCGCCCGTAGCACTCGCCCTCGGACTCCTTCCCGTCGCCTGCGGTGCCTTGGCTGGCGTGACCGCAGTGTCGTTGGGTTTTGGCACGGTACACGGCATCACCCTCGGATTCGGCACGACGCTGATCGGCGAAGCGGTCGATTACTCCATTTATCTGTTCGTGCAGGCCGCGCGTGGCAGCCCCACCGGCGGACGAGAGTGGGTCGTCGGCTTCTGGCCGACCGTACGCCTCGGTGTGCTGACGTCGATCGCAGGCTTCTCCGCACTGCTGTTCTCGGGGCTACCCGGTCTCGCGCAACTCGGCCTCTATTCGATCACCGGCCTCATGGTTGCGGCGCTTGTCACACGCTTCGTGATGCCCTCGTTGCTGCCCGCGGGGTTTCGCATTCGCGACGTATCGCCCTTTGGATCTCGTCTCGGCCGTGTCGTCCTACTGGCCACGCGGCTGCGCTGGATCGTTGCTGCTCTCGCATTGGCGGCGATCGCGGTGCTCGTTGCGCATCGTGACACGCTCTGGGATCGTGAGCTTTCCAGCCTGAATCCGATTCCGGTGGAAGACCGCGCACTCGACGCGCAATTGCGCGCGGCGCTTGGCGCCCCGGATGCCCGTCTCGTGGTGACAGTAAGTGGCGCAACCGCGGAGGCCGCACTTGCGGGCGCAGAGGCCGTGGGCAAGCGACTCGATGCGCTCGTCGCCGCGGGAAAACTCGCGAGCTACGAAAGCCCGGCTCGCATTCTGCCGAGCGCTGCCACGCAGCGCGCACGCCTCGCGAGCCTGCCCGAGCCGCAGGAAATTCGCGTCCGCGTGCAGACCGCGCTTGCGCAAATGCCGCTGCGCCCCGACAAGGTCGAGCCCTTCATCGTCGATGTCGCGGCGGCGCGCGACCAGTCACCCGTCACGCGGGAGATGCTGAACGGAACCGCCCTCGAGCACGCGCTCGACGGCCTGTTGTTCGCGAGCGGCTCGGGCCAATGGACCGCGTTGCTTGGGCTCGTTCCGCCCGACGCAGGGGCGATCGACGCCACGGTCGTGCGCCGGGCCCTCGGAGACGCCGACAACGCGATGCTGCTCGACGTCAAGGCCGAAGTCGATCGCCTCTATTCGGGTTACCTGGAACGTGCGCAGCGCATGTCGGCCGTTGGATTGGTCGTGATCATCGCGCTGCTGTTCGCGGCGCTGCGCTCGCCTGTGCGTGTCGCGCGTGTCCTCGCTCCTCTCGTAGCGGGCGTGCTGGTGGTAGCGGCGATACACGTGCTGGCCGGAACGCGGCTGTCGCTGCTTCACCTCGTGGGCCTCCTGCTGGTGGTCGCGATCGGCTCCAACTACGCGCTGTTCTTCGACCGGATGGCACACGTGCGCGATGCATCGAACGCGCGAACGCTGGCTTCGCTGGCACTGGCCAACGTCACCACGGTCGCAAGCTTCGGCATTCTCTCGCTATCCGCCATTCCGGTGCTGAACGCGATCGGATCGACGGCCGCGCTGGGCGCCTTCTGTACGCTGGTGTTCGCCGCGATGTTGTTAAGATTTGCCCGTGCGTACGATCGTACAGACGGTTCCCTCTCCTAGCGCACCGCTGCTTGCGCTGCTTCCTGGGACGTATAGCGCCCCCGAGGATTTCGTGCGCGAGGGCTTTCCAGCTGCCGTTCGCGATCAAGGGATCGACGCGGAGCTCGTGATGGCGGAGATGCGGGCAAGCTGGTTTGCCGACGGCACCATCATCGATCGCATTCGCGACGCGGTGATCGACCCCGCACGCGCGCGCGGACGAACGCGCATCTGGCTCGTGGGCGTTTCGCTCGGTGGCCTCGCCGCACTTTCGTACGCCGCGCGGCACGCGCGCGACATCGAGGGCATCCTGCTGATCTCGCCCTATCCCGCGACGCGCCCCGTGTTGCGCGAGATGCAGCACGCCGGCGGCATCAAGCAATGGAAGCCCATGATCCTGCCCGAGGGTGATCTCGAGCGCGAGGCGTGGTGGTGGCTCGCGAAATACGGCGACCGTGACGATCCGCCCGTCCATGGCTATTTCGCGTCGAACGACCGCTTCGCGTCCGGGCAGCGGCAGATGGCGCAGGCGCTCGCGGCCGGGCGGGTGCACGAGGTCGAGGGCGGCCACGATTGGGCCGCCTGGCGTGCGCTCTGGATGGAGTTCCTGTGCATCAACAAATCGGCCCTCCAGTAGGAATCGACCTCGATCCACCCACGCCCGGCTCGCGGTGGCGACCGACGGCGGCGATCGTCGGCTCGATCGGTCTGCATGTCGTGGCACCGCTCGGTGTCGTCGTCGTACCCGAAGCGTGGCCGTGGGCATTCGGCGCGATCGCGGCGAATCACCTGTTGCTCGGCATCGCGGGAATGTGTCCGCGCAGCACGATCCTCGGCCCGAATCTCACGCGATTGCCCGAATCGGCGGCGGGGCGCAGGGAAGTCGCGCTGACCTTCGACGACGGCCCTGATCCCGAGGTTACCCCGAAGGTCCTCGACCTGCTCGATGCGCGCGGAGTTCGTGCGACCTTTTTCTGCATTGCGGACCTCGCCGCGCGACACCCCGATCTCTGTCGGCAGATTGCGTCCCGCGGGCATGCGATCGAGAACCATTCCCGCAGGCACCTGCGGACCTTCGCGCTGCTCGGCATGAGCGGGCTTCGTGCGGAGATCGCGCACGCGCAGTCGATCCTCGCCGAGCTTGCGGGTCGTCCTCCGCGGTTCTTCCGTCCTCCCGCAGGATTGCGCAACCCGCTGCTCGATCCGGTGCTGCACGCAATGAATCTGCGCCTCGCAAGCTGGACCCGGCGCGGATTCGATACGCTCAGAGGCGATGCGAGCGAAGTCGCAGCGCGACTGCTCGACGGCCTGGCTGCCGGAGACATCCTCCTGCTGCACGATGGACACGCGGCGCGAACCGCATCCGACACGCCGGTCGTCCTCGACGTCCTGCCGCGCGTGCTCGATCGCATCGAATCGCTCGGACTGCGACCCGTCACGCTCCGCGAGGCGAGCGGATTCGTGAGCGACGCATTCTTTCGAACGCTCGCGCGAGATGCGGCGGCGCGCTATAAATCGGCCGGGCGCTTCGCGTACCACTTTGCGTTCGGCAAGCTCACGGGGGATCCGGCGTTCGCGCACATCCTTGCACGCGGCCTCATCCCGGACCGTAGCCGAATTTTGGATCTCGGCTGCGGACAGGGGCTCATGGCGGCACTGCTCCAGACGGCGCGTGATCGTTGCGGTAATTGGCCTGCGGGCATGTCGCTGCCACCCGATCCGGTCGCATACTGCGGGATCGACGTCGAGAGGCGCAGCATCGAGCGCGCGAAGCATGCGGTCGACGGTACCGCGCACTTCGTGTGCGCCGACATCCGAAGTGTGCCGTTCGACGCGGCTGACACCGTCATCCTTCTCGACGTGTTGCACTACCTCGACTATCGCGCACAGGAACATTTGTTGCGGCGCGTATGCGACGCAATGAAGGCCGGTGGCAGGATGCTGCTGCGCGTGGCCGACGAGTCGTCGACGCTGCGCTTTCGATGTACGGTTGCGATCGATCGAGTCCTCATGACGCTTCGCGGCCAGCGCATCGATCGACTCTACTGCCGGCCGGTCGCCGCCTGGATCAGGATGCTCGAAGCGCACGGCTTCCACGTGACCGCTACACCGATGAGCGCGGGCACGCCGTTCGCCAACGTGCTGCTCTGCGCACGGTATGATGCCGAAAGGGGAAATGAAGCCAGTCCTGCTCTCCGCGTACACGACGACGAGTTGCCTGGGTCGCGGTCTCGCACCCACGCGCGCTGCTTTTCGCGCGGCATCGAGCGGGCTTGCTCCGTGCCGGTTCGAGACGGTCGACCTCAACACCTGTGTCGGGGAGATTCCGGGGCTCGATGACGTAGCGCTGCCACCCGGCCTCGGGCGCTTCGATTGCCGGAACAACCGGGCCTCCGAAGTGGGTCTCGCGCAGGACGGATTCCTCGAGAAGGTCGAGGAAGCGGCGCTGCGCTACGGCCGCCACCGTGCCGGTGTGTTCATCGGCACCAGCACGGCCGGCATCCTGCAGACCGAGCTCGCCTATCGACGCCGCGATCCGGCGAGTGGCGCATTGCCTCCCGACTTCGACTATCGCCGCACGCACAATACGTTCTCGGCGGCCGAGTATGTGCGGACGCGGCTCGCGTTGACCGGACCGTGCGCGGCGGTGTCCACGGCTTGCTCGTCGAGCGCCAAGGCCTTCGCCACGGCATCGCGCATGCTCGAGGCGGGCCTGATCGACTTCGCGGTCGTCGGCGGTGTCGATACGCTCTGCCTCACTACGCTTTACGGATTCGCCTCGCTGCAACTGCTCTCCGCAGCGCCGTGCAGACCCTACGACGTCGACCGCGACGGCATCTCGATCGGCGAGGCAGCGGTATTCTTCCTGCTCGAGCGTACAACTCGCGCAGGATCGATCGCGCTGCTTGGCGCAGGGGAATCGAGCGATGCGCATCACATGTCGGCGCCGCATCCCGAAGGACGGGGCGCGCGACGCGCGATGGAGTTGGCACTCGGGGCAGCGGGCCTCGCCCCCGAAGCGATCGACTACGTGAACCTGCACGGCACGGGGACGCCAAGCAACGACGCCGCCGAGGACGTCGCCGTCCACGGCCTTTTTGGAGATTCGGTGCCGGTGAATTCGACGAAGGGAATGACCGGTCACGCGCTGGGCGCCGCAGGGGCGCTCGAAGCACTGCTTTCAGTGATCGCCCTCGAGGAAGGGCGCATCCCGGGCAGCCCGGGCACGCGTGTGGTCGATCCGAAGCTTCGAGCACGCTACGAGATACGGGGCGCGGTGAGAGATGTGCAACGGGTCCTCAGCAACTCATTCGGCTTCGGCGGCTCCAACTGCAGCCTCGTCTTCGGGCGCGTCGACGGCCAATGACACTCGCGGCTCGCGTCGAGGGCATCGGTCTCGTGGGGCCCGGACTCGCTGGCTGGCCCCACGCGCGCGACGTGCTTTGCGGAAGCGCGCGGTACGAGCGCACGCGAACGTGCATCCCTTTGCCGGACGCGCTTCCCGCCGTCGAGCGCCGCCGCGCGGGAAAAGCGGTCCGCATTTCGCTGGCGGCTGGCCTCGAGGCGGCCACTGCTGCCGGGCGCTCCGCGCGCGACATGGGTGCCGTGTTCACGTCGTCCACGGGCGACGGCGAGAACGTGCACGCGATCTGCGAGATGCTCGCGTCGAACGATCGCATGATCTCGCCGACACGCTTTCACAACTCGGTGCACAACGCGCCGTCCGGCTATTGGAGCATCGCGACCGGCTCGCAAAAGTCGGCGGACAGCCTCGCCGCGTTCGACGCAAGCTTCGGTGCAGGCATGATGGAAGCTCTGTCGCGCCTTGCCGCGGATCCCGACGAGCCCGTCCTGCTGATCGCCTATGACGCACCCTATCCGGAACCGCTCAATGCGACGCGTCCGATTCCCGATGCGTTCGCGGTCGCGCTCGCATTGTCGTCGCCGCAGCGATCGAGGCGCGGCGCGACGATCACCCTGGAGCCCGGCGGCACTTCAATCGATGTTCTCGACGATTCGCAACTCGAGGATTTGCGGCGTGGCATTCCTGCAGCGCGTTCTTTGCCGCTGCTTCGTCTGCTCGCCCTGGAGGCCGCGGGACGAGCAACGCTCGATTATCTCGAAGGCCTGCCGCTGACGGTACGCTGCTCGTGATCGCCGCGCCGCTCGATCGTACGTGGCTCCTCGCGAATCTGCCGCACCAGGGCGCGATGAACCTGCTTGACGCGATCGTCGAGTGGGACGACTCCTGCGTGCGCGCCGTGGCCCGCAACCAGCGTGCGCTCGACCATCCGCTGCGACGCGGCGGCGAGCTGCCGTCGGTCTGCGGCATCGAATACGGCGCGCAAGCCGCGGCCGCTCACGGCGCGCTCGTGTCGCGGACGTCGTCCGGCGCCGGCGTGCTCGCGAGTGTCCGCAACGTGGTGATGCACGCCGACCGCCTCGACGACGTGCCGGGCGACCTCGATGTGCTCGCGGAACGTCTCGGCGGCGATGACAGTGGCGTCCTCTATCGATTCGAAGTTGCCTCGGCCGGCCGCGTGCTCGTCGAGGGACGCGTTGCAGTGGCATTCCGGCGGTGAAAAAGCGCGCTCTCGTGACGGGCGGCAGCGGTGCGATCGGATCGGCGATTTGCCGCCGCCTCGCGGCCGACGGCTTCGACGTGATCGTGCATGCCAACCGCCACGCCGAAGCGGCTGAGCGGCTGGCAGCGGAGATCGGCGGTTGCGCAACGGCATTCGACGTCGTCGATGCGCACGCTTCGCTCGCCGCCCTCGAGTCGCTGCTCGAAGCAGGCCCGATCCAGGTTCTCGTGAACAATGCCGGCGTGCACGACGACGCGGCGTTCCCGGGCATGAAGCGCGAGCAATGGGAGCGCGTGATCGCGGTCGCTCTCGACGGCTTCTACAACGTGACGCAACCGCTGTCGCTGCCGATGATCCGTACGCGATGGGGTCGGATCATCAACATCACGTCAGTGACCGCGGAGATCGGCAACCGCGGCCAGACGAACTATGCCGCGGCCAAGGGCGCGCTGCACGCGACCACCCGGTCGCTCGCGCGCGAGCTCGCAAGCCGCGGGATCACCGTCAATTGCGTCTCGCCCGGGCTGATCGATACTGCGATGAGCGCAGGTGCCTTCGACGAGGCGACGATCAGGCGGCTCGTACCCCTGCAGCGTGCCGGAACCCCGGGCGACGTTGCTCACGCGGTAGCCTTTCTCGCCTCGGATGCGGCGAGCTACATCACGGGCCAGATCCTGTCCGTCAACGGCGGGATGACTTAGCTTTCTTCCAGGCCAGAAGCGGCAGCCGCACGATGGCCTCGAACACGAGTCGCGTGTGCATCCACGTGAGGAGCGCGTTGTCGCGGTAGTAGTTGAAGTGCGACACGCCACCTTCCTCCCGCTTCAGATATCTCACCGGCGCGCGGATGTTGACGGGCTTCAGCCCGCGCCAGACCAGCCGCACCGCGGCTTCCGGATCGAAATCGAAGCGGCGCATCCACGGCTGCAGGCGCATGACCTCGGCCAGATCGGCGATCGGGTAGACGCGGAAGCCGTACAGCGTGTCCTTGATCCCGAATCCGACCGTCTCGAGATTGGCAACCCAGTTGGAGAGCTTGCGTCCCCGCACGCGAATCGTGGGCGCACTGGCATCGAACACGGGTACGCCGAGGATCACCGAATTCGGCTCGGTCATCGAACGCCTCATGAACTCCGGAATGCACCCCGCAGGATGCTGTGCGTCGGAATCCATCGTCAGCACGTGCGTATAGCCTACGGCCGCCGCCGCACTTATGCCGTGCAGAACCGCGGCGCCCTTGCCGCGATTTTTCGGCAGCACCAGCACCCGCAGGCCCGGATCGGTTTCGGCGAGCCTTCGCAGGCCCTCCGCAGTGCCGTCCGTGCTGCCGTCGACGACGACCCACACAGGATCCCAGAACTCGCGCGCGCCGCGCACCGTCTCGTAAACGATCGCGCCGGGGTTGTAGCTCGGGATGAGGACGAGATGTGTCGCGGAACGCTCAGCCACGGAAAGACAACGCGTGTTGGAAACTACCGGAGATCACGAAGAGGAGGAGGATATGTGAAGGACGGATGGACTCAGCCACGGGATATTCGGAGGTCGGAATCGTCGCTGATGTTGAACGCACGCCGCCGCCAGCCCGCGAACGCACGTCGCAGGTGTGCGAGCGAGAATAGATAGTAGACGAGGCGGAACCTGCGCAGGCCCGGCCTGACATCCGTGCGCCCGAACAGGTCGCCCGCAAGCACCGAGATGATCGCCTTTCGCATCCCCCAGCGATCGCTCGGGAACATGAAGAGCTCGCGCAGCATCGGGTTGGTCACGCGGTAGATGAACCAGGAGAACTCCTTCGGCCCCTTCCGCATCACGTAGTCGAAGCGCTCGCGCGCTTTCGCCTCCATCGCCGTGTCCGCGCGAAGCCTCGCGTCGACCACGTCCGCGCCCGCGAAGCCGCTGTTCATCGCGAGCATCACGCCCGACGAGAACATCGGGTCGATGAACGTATAGGCATCACCTACCAGGATGTAGTTCTCGCCCTGGCAGGTGTCCATTTCGTACGAATAGTTGCCGGTCGCGGTCGGCTCGGCGACCAGCTCCGCATCGGCCAGACGTGCGGCGAGAGGCGGCAGCAGCGCGATCGTATCGAGGAAGTATTCGCGGAGCGGCTTGTTGCGCGCCTTCATGTAGTACGGCCATACAACGGCGCCTACGCTCGTAATGCCGTCCTTCAGCGGGATGAACCAGAACCAGCCGTGGTCGAACCAGCTGATGATGATGTTGCCGCCGAACTTGCCTTCATCGCGCTTCGCGTTGCGAAAATGGCCGAACATCGCCGAGCTGTTGTGGTCCTGATTGCGTCGCTTGATCGCGAGCCGGCTGCCGATGAACGTGTCGCGACCGCTCGCATCGACGATGAATTGCGCGCGCCAGCGCCGAATCGTGCCATCCGCATCGGTCGCCGTGACTTCGGGCAGGCGATCGCTGCTGCTGTGGAGATCGACGTCGCGCACGCGGCAGCCTTCGCGCGCCTCAGCGACCGCGCGCGACGCGCGACGGAAGAGAATCTCGTCGAACTCCGAGCGGCGGACCTGATAGGCCATGGGCATCGACGGGTCGATCGCATTGGCGAATTCGAAACCCGACGTGCGGTCGTGCCATGGCGAGGCGAAAGTTGCGCCCCATTTTTCCATCCCGATCGCCTCGATCTCGGCAGCGACACCAAGCTTCTCGAACAGCGGCAGGTTGGCAGGGAGCAGCGACTCGCCGATGTGAAAGCGCGGATGGACCTCCTTTTCGAGGAGAACGACGCGATGCCCGCGGTCGGCGAGCAGCGTCGCTGTAGTGGACCCGGCCGGGCCGCCTCCGATCACGACGACGTCGCAGTCCTGCGCCGTCGTGGAGTTGCTGGGATCTGCGTCCACGAAGCACGCCTCCGTTATCGATGCGCAGGCGATTGTAATGTAGAATCCGCCGCACTAACGGCGCCGGCGCAGCGCAAGCTCGCCCACGACTCCGTGCGGCCCCCGATCAAATCCCTCCCCCGCTACTTCGAAGACGAACGCGGACGACGCGATTTCCTTGACGCGCTGTTCAATCGCACCGCGCGCGACTACGACTTCGTCGAGCGCGTCCTCGCTTTTGGTACTGGAAACCGCTACCGCCGCGATGCACTGCGTCGCGCGGGACTGCGTCCGGGCATGCGCGTCCTCGATATCGCGACCGGTACCGGCCTCGTTGCGCGCGAGGCGCTCGCACTCGGCAGTGAAGTAATCGGCCTCGATCCCAGCGCGGGAATGCTCGGCGAAGCGCGGCGACTTGAGTATCCGCTCGTCCGCGGCCTCGGCGAGCGGCTGCCGTTCCGCGACGCATGCTTCGATTTCGTCAGCATGGGATTCGCATTGCGCCATGTTGCCGACCTCGACGCGCTCTTCGCCGAGATGCGGCGCGTGCTGGCGCCCGGTGGAACCGCTTGCGTCCTCGAAATCACGCGCCCGGCGAATCGCCTCGTCGCAACGCCGCTGCGCGTCTTCATGACGCGGGTCGTCCCCGTCCTGACGCGCGTCGCGCGCCGCGACGGCGCATCGCTCATGAAGTTCTACTGGGACACGATCGACGCCTGCGTGCCGCCGGACGCCGTGCTTGCGTCACTCACGCGGGCGGGATTTCCGTCGCCTGATCGCAGGCTGGTCTTGGGAATGTTCTCGGAGTACGTCGCGCGCAGGTTGGCGTAGCTCATCAGTTCCTGAAGAAGAGCATCAGGACCTTTGGTGATCGGTTCCGGTTCGATCTAGGTCTTCTTTTTCGGCACCTTGGCGCCCGCCTTGCGTGCCTCGGACAGACCGATGGCGATTGCCTGCTTCCGACTCGTCACTTTCTTTCCCGACTTACCGCTACGTAGCGTACCTGCCTTGCGCTCGTGCATGACCTTCTTCACCTTCTTCTGCGCGATCGTCTTGGCCGAGGTCTTCTTCGCAGCACTCTTCTTCTTTGCAGTCTTCTTCGCAGCGCGCTTCTTCGTTGCAGTCTTTGTTGTCGCAGTCTTGCGAGCGCTCGTGGCGCGTCTCTTCGCGGTCTTATGAGTGGTCATTGCGTCTCCTTTACGTTGCTCTGGGCGAACTGATCGACTTCGTTTCGCGGGTGCTTGAGCAAACGTAGTACGCACGGCATGTCTTCGCTGTAGGCAATTGGCCGAATTGCGAGTCGGCCGCAGCTTACAACGTCGCGGCTCGCGACCCTCGACGATCGGAGCGCCGTCAGAGAGCTAAAGACGCTACAAGGTGCTCAGATATTCGACGAGGTCGACCAGCTCCTCTTTCGAGAGATCGAGGTCGAACAAATCGTCGTAATGCTTGACGACATCCCGATGTGATCTGCGACGAACTGGCGACCGGCCTCGCCGAACTCTTTCAGGCACGAAGATCAGGACTAGAGGTCGCCATCGAACGAACAAACATCACTCCCCGAAGAAGAGTGGACGTATCACGACTTGGCGCACAATCTCTTTGCAACGGTGCAGCGGCGTGCGCGCACGCTTCTCGAGCAACGCGACGCACTGCCGCCGCGAGAGAAGCACGCCGACGGTGCGGAATGGGTCTTTTGGGCAGAGGAACCTTTCCGAAGCCCCTTCGCAAATAGGAACGAAGCGGTCGAAGCGGAAGCTCGCCACCACGGGCGTCGGGCCGGTCGTTCAGTATCGGCGCCGCCGATCGTCCCAAGCAAGAAAACGGCAATCAGACTATCGGCATCCCGAATGACCGCAGCCGCATCCTCCCGTCGGATGCTGTGAACGTTCTGGTTGACCGGCCCCTTCGACTCGGTCCTGACTTTTCCCTGCGGCATGCGTCCGACAGTAGTCGCTGCAGTAGTGCTGACCTGCCGATACTGTGCAGGAGCATGGCGTGTGACCGCACAACGCCGACTCGTTCCTTTGCATCATGTTCGCCCTCGAAAAGCGACTCCGTACAAGATGACTTAAAGGGACGATGCTTTGTTACAGGGTGAGGCTACGTCACAGCTCGACGGAGCCGATTTCGGCGTAAAGCTGGCCCGGCGCGACGCGATTCTCCGTTGGACCGCGACTCCTAAAGATGACTCTAAAAGGACGATTGCTTTGTTACAGGGTCGAGGCTAAGCGAACACGAGTCCGCCAATGACTCTCGCCCGGTGACGGCTACGTCACAGCTCGACGGAGCCGATTTCGGCGTAAAGCTGGGCACCGGCGGCGACGGCGCGCATGAGGACAAGGGCCGTGGCGGCCCTTTCCTTGCGAGCTTCGACGAGCTATCGCACCTCGGTCACCGCGCGGCGAGCAAGGATCTTGTAGAGGTAGGTCCACAGTCCGCCCTGCACAAGGTGAGTGAAGATACTGATCCATGTGACTTGCCCTGGAACAGCGGAACCATCAAGACTTCGAGCGCCGCGAACACGAGTCCGCCAATGACACTCGCCCAAATGGCCGCGCTCCACTTGATGGGGTGCAGCCTGACTCGTCGGTTCCTCGTGGGAAATTTCGATGTTGGCCACGACGACCTCTTTTGATACTTCTGCCACCGACTGCGGAGAGAGTCCCGCCCCCCTGAATCACGTCGTACCGAAATCCGAACACGATACTCCCTGATATCCGTCGTACCGAGATCCCAGAACACGATACTCGCCATTTTGAATAAACCTCGCGCCTATCCGCCATCGGGGCCGGACCCATCCCCCTGTAGGGCGGGTCCGACAACGGCACCAGGCGGATCGCGGCGCGCCAGCGGACAAAGATGTGGGGGTGACCCTGCCTTCGACACTGCACGCTGGGCTTACCGCACATGGCACCGACAGTCTCGTCAGTGCTCACTAAGCTCGACCTCTTGATGCGCGCATAACCTCAGCCTCGCGTCCCCTCGATGCGGCCTATGCGCATCTCGCCGCCGATCACCTGGCGCCGTATGCGGAGCGCTTGTGCGCAGCACGTGCGATGGAGAACGAAACCGTGGCACGTTTTGGGCACAGTCCCGAGAACAGCAGCGGCCTGCCGTCGGCAAGACCTTGATGGAAACGCCTGCCTCGTATCACGAGTGACGGTGGTACGCTGTTGTCCTCAATTGCCGCTTCACCCAATCGAGGGGTCGATGTCATCTGTCCACATGACGCTCGCCGTGCTGCTCGTCGCGATGTCGACGATCGTGCACGCAGCCGGCCGGTCCGAGAACCGCTTCGGCTCCATCTACATCGACGGCAAGAAGGCCGGGCAGATCCATTACACCATCGAGTACGGCGACAACGGCGACGTCGAGTCGCTGAAGACCAACGCGTCGCTGTCGATCCTCGGCGTGAAGGTATACAACTTCGAGCAGAGCCTGCACGAGGAGTGGCGTGGCGGGCAATTGCACGAATTGCGCGGTCGAACCGACGACGCGGGCAAGATCTACGACGCGTCGCTTCAGCGGGGGCCGGCGCAGTACTCTGGCGCACTCAACGGTAAACCGATCGAGCTGCCCGATCGGGCGTTTCCGGCATCGGTGTGGCATTACGCCATCGTGGATCGCACGCTGCTCTTCGACTTGAAGCTCTTCAAACTGATGAACGTGAAGACGTCCCGCTCCGGCGAGACGTTGACGATCGACAAGCGCAAGGTTGCAACCGAGCGGTTCGACTTCTCCGGCGACTGGACGGCGACAGCATGGTTCGACTCGAAACGCCAGTTGGTGCAGTTCCGGCACCATGTCGACAATCACGAAGTGACCGTCCGCCTCGACGATTGATGCGCCGCGTTCCCTAATACGTCGAGGGCGATTTCCGCAGCGTCAGTGCGGCCGCATGGCCAAGCTCTGTCCGAAGTTGAACCTTGTCGGCAGCGGACGCGCGCCCCCGTTCTTCAATGGCGGCGTGCAGGTGGCGCCAGCCCAACGAAGATTACGATGCCATCGCCACCAGGGTTGAGGAGCGCGTCGTTGTCGAAATTCGGCTTCCAGTTGTTGATGGTCCAGATGTTTCCCGCCTGATCGATCACAAGGCCCGTCTGACGCATCATCGGGATGAAGCTCGGTGGGCGATCGGGACCGTACAACGGATCGCCGTTGTGTAGCAGAACCTCACTTCCAGCCGAAGGCAGCGTGTAGCCCGTATCGGGCGAAATGGGATCGCCGACGTCTTTCCCGATCGGGCATCGGCGGGCGTGGCCACAAAGTTTCGTTAGCCTGCCGCTGAAGTTCGTTCCCGGCTCGAGCGGGCCGAAGTTCGCGACCCAGACGTTCTCGTCGCCATCCACGGCCGTATCCCAAGGACCCCGCATACCGCCGCCGTTGAAGGGACCGATCTCCGAGCCATCCGGCCGCACCACATAGACCATGCTGTCGGTCTGCGAAGCGACCCATGCGTTGCCAAGCGAATCGACGGAGAGACCCCTGAGGCCCTGCCCCAGGAAGCGCCTGAATTGCTGCTCCAGCACGCCGTTGACGAGCGCATATTTCGCGACGCTGCTCGGCGGTTTGCCGAGACCATTCGACACCCATGCGGTGCCGTCGGCGGCGAGAGCGACATCGAAGGGCCCGCTTCCGACCTCCTGTTGAAAACCCACGGATCGTTGCGGGTTGCCTCCAATAAACACGTAGACGCTGTCATTCCCGAAACTCGAGATCCAGATATTGCCGGCAGCGTCCGACGCCAAGCCTTGCGCTCGCAACGGTCCACCTTGATAACCGTTCGGTTGCGACATCGCCGCGCCCGACGGCGTGAAGCGCGAAATACTTCCGTTCCCATCCGGCGATGGGTCGCAGGTACTACAGCTGCCCCAGCCAAAGTTGCCGAACCAGGCAAAACCTTTTGGATCGACCGTGACTCCGAATCCGGTACCGAGCAGACCTCCACCGGTCAGCGGCGACACCGGCGTACCTTTGCGGCCGTCCGCGGGTTGGCCATTGGGTTTGAGCACGACGACGGAGTCGGTCGAGTCGGGCGTTCCCTGCACGACGTTGTTCGTAACCCAGGCGTAGCCTCTTTGATCGAAGGCTAGGTTGCCGGGGCCACCGAACTCCAGGCCCTTCGCGTCGCTGCCGGTGTCGTTGACCTTGACCGCGACGGTCCATGCATCCGGCATTGCCACGAGATGTGGCGCGTACGCGTCACTCAGCAATGTCAGCGCGAAGATGGCATCGACGTGAAGTCCGGGTTCGCGAGCGAGGTTCGCGAGAGCTTCGGACGTCGTGCGCGGGGGAGGATTACCCGGTGACGTCGTGAGCGCGAACAAACTCTTGGTCACGTCATCTGCCAGCCGCTCGCGACCATGATGACCGCGATGGCATTGAGCAATACGTGATCCGCAGCCAGGCGGGGGTGTGAAGGATTTGTTCACGTGGCAGCGTCCGTAATCACCTTCAGCAGCTCGCGGGATATGCGCTCGTCGATTTCCGCGGCGCGCTGCAGCTGCACGGGATAGCGCACGAGCGCCTCGACGCCGGAGGCGGAAAAGCGCAGCTGCACCTGGGCCTGTGCTTCGCCGCCAGCATGCAGTGACGTGGTTTTCTGAATTTCCCGGGTCTGGCGCGCCATGTCTTCGCTGTATTCGCTGAGCACCTGGTTGGCAGCGGCCAGAAGGTTTTCCTTCATCGCGGAGGGGTCGGCCTTCGGAGGCAGCGTGAGCGTGATGTCGTGCCACGCCAGGTTGACGCCGGGAATCTGCTTGAAGATGCCGCCCGAGGCCTGGAAGACGATCGAATTCGCAAACGCGACGACCCGGCCGGTCGGCCCGCGCGGCCCTTGGCCGCTGAGCTCCATCAGATGCAGCCGCACGAGGCCGAGGTCGATGACTTCGCCGGTCACGCTGCCAATCTGCACGCGATCGCCCACCCGGATGCCGTATTTCCCGATGAGGAAGAAATAACCGACGATGGAGACGAGCACGCTCTGCATGGCCACTGCGACGCCGGCCGTGAGGAGGCCGGCAAACGTGGCGAGGGACCCCAGCTCCGTGACGAAGGTGAAGCCGACAATGGCCACGACCAACGCCCAGAAAACGATTCTGCGCACCAGCAGCAACTGATAGCGTCGCCGCGGGTCCTGCACGTAGCGAAGCACTCCGCGTCGCCATGCTTCCGCGGCTACGAACACGATTGTCAGCAATGCCAGCAATATCGCGAGGCGCACTCCCAGCGCTTTCAGTGCGTCGAAGTACTGACTCTTCGCGTTGTCGCGCCAGCTGCTGAGGTTGCGTCGATACTGATCTAGCAGCACGCCTTCCTGGCTCAGCGGGAGAAGAATGGCGGCAGTCTGCTTGAAGAGCCACGCCAGGGTGTCGAATTGATCTCGCACGCCTTTCAAGGCTGCGCCGTTGGACGAATCCGCCTGCTCCGCGAGGGCGTCACCGCGAGCCGACAGCGCCTTGATCTGCTCCTGCGGCGGAGTGCGTATTTGCGTGAACGTGTCCTGCAGGGCGGCGGTGCGGCGGTCGACCATATCGATGGTGCGGATCTTGTCCGAGAGCCGCAGCACGTTCGCGGCCAGGTCCCAGATGCCGAGGCGTCCGGAATTGTTGTCACTTCCCGAGCTCAGCGGGCTCGAGGCTGTCGGCGCGGCGGCCGACCCTGACGCGGAACCCGCCGCGGCACCCGCCGGTCCGGCGCCGCCGCTCGAGGAGGGAATCGATACCGCTATGGCATCAATGTGCGCCTTCAGCGCGCTCACGCCAGCGCCGTTCGCATCGCTCTGGTAGGTGAACTGCGACATCGAGCCGTGGAGATTGCGGCGCGCGTTCACCAGGTCGAGCTCGCTTTGCAGCTCCGAGATTTTCGTTTGCACCTCAGCGCTCTCTGCTTTGGGAGCGGCAGCCAGGCGACGCTGCGTGGATGCGATCTCCGCCTGTATTTCCGCGCGCCGCCCATCCAGTTGCTGTTGCACCCGCTGCAGCGCCTGCGGCGAGGAAGCAGCATCCGCAGCGGTTTTCTGCGCCACATCTGCTTCACTGCTCAGCAGCTCTGCGTTGGCTCTGGCGATTTCGAAGGCGAGGGCGATGGCCCTGTCGGCAATTTGCCGATTGGCGTACAGGATGAGGAGGTCGCTCGGCTGAGTAGCCGATTGCTGCTGGGCGCCCAGGGTGCGGTACCAGTCCACGGTCTCATCGAGGATCCGCACGACCTGTTCGCCCGTCATCACGGCGCGAGAAGTCATTGCCTTCGCTGGGGGAGATGCAGGCGAGGAACCCGGCGCATCGGCCGCGATGGCCCCATCGAGCAGCGCTCCCGCCGTGAACAGGAGCGCAAGTGTGCGCAGCAGTGACATGAAGGAATCGTACCGCAAGTCAAAGGCCGCATGACCTGCTGTTCGCGATGTTCCAGAAGTGCTAAACGCAGGTCGCATCCAGTGGCTACGCGCTACGTTTTTCTTCACTTCGACTCCGTCGTGGAGTTTCACCCTATCGACGATCTTCGCGAGGCCCTTCGAACCCGCGCAGTCGTCGCCAGGTGCGCTCGGCGCACAGGCCGAGCTTGTAGATCATCGCAAGCATTCCGTCGCGGGTCAGACATCATTTCGTGCGATCGGTCCGAGGCGCACGGTGGCGAAGCTCGACTCGATCATGTTCGAGCTGCGGATGCGGATCCAATGCTCGGTAGGAAAATCGTAGAACGCGAGCAACGCCGTGTGAAATTTCATCTACGTCAACCGCTATGGCCCGCGCACCGAGCAGGCCACTTTTCGACGGGATTTACCCTTCAGCCATTTCCATTGGCAAGGGGCGCTGCCTAACATCGATCTGCGGCACACCTGAGCGAGCCGGCACGTGAAGTACGGCACGCCGCTCTTCGCGTTGCAGGAACTCGGCGGTTGGGAGTCAGCGGAGATGGTGCGGCGCTATGCGCATCTCGCCGCGGATCACCTGGCGCCGTATGCGGAGCGCTTGTGCGCAGCACGTGTGATGGAGAGCGAACCCAGGCACGTTTTGGCAGTCGCGAAAACAGCAAGGGCCTGCCGTCGGCAAGCCCTTGATTGGTTGCGGGGGCAGGATTTGAACCTGCGACCTTCGGGTTATGAGGCGCGTTCTGGGCTCGTAACATCGTTACAAATCAAACACTTGCAGCGCTTTCCAAGTAGCAAAACAGTCCGATTAAGGCACAATTTGGTCACAGTCATTTTGGATTGGTCACAACCCGTGTTAAAGGTCCATTCGGTGTGCAAACTGCGTCTCCCATCGACACGTTGCTCATGCACTTAAAGAGAATATTTGACGATCAACGTGCGGGCCGAGCGCGGCGTCCGATGAGCTCGGCTGATAATTGTCGTCGACCGAGTGAAGTCGACTCGATTCGTGCCATGCCCGATGCACTTTCTGCGGCAAAAAAGACGCCGCAGGTGCGACGGCCGAGGGAACCCGGTCCGCGCAAGCCGCCGCGGCCGCCTCAATCCAACCCGCGCATACCGCCGCGAACGATCGAGCCGCGGCCGCCAAAGGTGCGCACCCAGTAGGTCACAACGACTCGCTCCGTGGACGAGCCCACCGCACAAAACGAGCAGCCTGCCGCCGACCGGACGGCGGAATGGTTCGTGCCGAAGTTCGGTCCGCTGAAGTTCCGCGTGTTCGTCGGACTCTTGTTCTTACCGTACACCGGCATGGTGCTCGCGTACACGGTAATCGGCGCGATGCTTGCACCGCACATTCACTGGGATCGCGTTGGCGCGTTGCTGCTGATCTATTTCCTGGCGCTCGGGATTGCAGCGCACGCGCTCGATGCCCTCGGCAGCCGCAAAGTGAAGCCGTGGGGCGCGTATTTCTCGTCGCGGGAATTGTTGGCGCTCGCCGTCTGTGCGCTGGTGGGTGCATATGCGATCGGCACCTACTACATGGTCCTCTTCGCTCCGTGGCTTTGGCCTATCGCGATCGCGGAAGGCTTCTTCGTGCTTGTCTATAACCTCGAGTGGTTCGCCGGCCGATTCCATACCGATCGCTGGTTCGCCTTTTCATGGGGCGCGCTTCCGGTGATCGCCGGTTATGTGCTGCAGACGAACGACCTCGCGCTATCGGCTGTCGTAGCCGCGGGCGCTGCGGCGATGTTCAGCCTCGTCGAGATCAAAGCGTCGCGTCGCTACAAGGAGCTGAGACGCTCTGCAGACGATGCGGGCCGCGCGATCCAGTCGGTTCTGGAAAGTATTCTGAAATGCATCAGCGCCGGCGTGCTGTTGCTCGCCGCCGGTCTTGCGATATGGCGATGGAACGGCTAGACGACGATTTCCTCGCGTACTGGAGCGGGTTCCACGAGCAACCCACCGCCGCCTAACCGTTGACCGCTGTCACGATCGCGGAGCCGTAAAGAGTCAAGTGATCCACTTTCACGTCTGTGAAACCGTTTCGCGCGAGCTCACTCTGCAACTCGGGCAGCCAGCGCGTTCTCTCGATCAGCGCCGGCAAGCCGCGATAGATTTCCGACCATTGCGGTAAGGCACGCGCGACGGTGTTGCGCATCATCAAAAAGTACAGGTGCCAAAGCGCGAGCAAAGTCCGGTTCGGTGGCAACGTGAAGTCGTGCATCATAAGCACTCCACGCGGTCGTAACATGCCGCGCGACCGTGCCACTATTCGCGGCAGCTCGGCGTATTTCGCGAGATACGACGACGTCACGCAGTCGAAGTGCAGCGGGCTCTCATAGTCCTCGGCGCGGCTCAAGGCGAATTGCACGTTTGCCGCCGGCTCGCGTGCGGCCTTTTGCCGCGCGACGCACAAGTATTCGTCGCGCAGCTCGACGCCAATCACAAGTCGGCCAGGAAAGCGGCGCGCGATCGACAGCGTCGAGATTCCAGTGCCGCATGCGAGATCGAGCACCGGGCCGTCCCCCGCCGGAATGTACTTAAGCATCCGCTTCTTCCAGCGCGCGTCGAAACCTAGCGTCGCCCAGTGCACCATTGAATCGTACGAAGACCCCGTACCATTGAAAAACCGCTCGACGAGCTCGATGCGCGCGTCTTGTCCATGGGTGCCAAGGTTCAAGTCGCTATGGGTGCGCATGCTTGACACTCAACTCGTCGAATTGGAACTGATCGCGCGCTTCTTGGGTGCTGCGCAGTTCTGGCTTTCTATCCACCGTTCATAGCCTCGCATATCGATTAGCACTCGTCCATCGGGCGCTCGGCGCCATTCGCGACCTTCGATCCATACGCCGCGCTTGATTTTCGTCTCAATAGCGTTGACGGTGTACCCGGTCAATGCGTGCGCTAGGGAGATCGTAACGAATCGGGCCGATGCAAGTGCGGACACCGGCCAGCGTGGCCGCGGAGAGGCTTCGAGCCCATCTAGGGGATTACCTTCAACACGCTTTTGGGACCACCGTGTCGCGCGTCGCTTCCAGCAGGCGATCCCGAAGATGAACTTCGAACGCACACTCCCGTCGATCCTTGGTGCCTCGCCTCGCGGAGGCTTGCCTGGAAGAGCTCCGACGCCAGGAGGCAATGTTCTACGCACCCTACAAGCCGGGGGACCGTGTTCTCGTCGAATATCAAGTCGACCGGGTAATGGTCACACGAGGTCCATACCTGATTATCGACGTGTGTCCCGACAATCGCAGCGGGTTTCACTACGAAGCCGCCGAACTTACGAAGAAGGGCGCCATGCACGCCCGTCGCGCACCGCACTGGCTGTGCCCTCGCCCCGCATTGACGATGCGACGCAGCGGCGCGCCCGTCTGGGAAGATGCGGAGCGGGAAGCCAGTTACTATCGTGAGTGCGCCCAGACCTCGCGGGTGCTCGCGTTTGAGAGGGGAGACTTGACGCTGTTCCAGGCGGTCAAGGTGCCACTGCGGAGTCCCATCTTCCGAAGGAAGGACCGTACGTCCATCTGAGCCCGGAAACTACAGTCGCACCCCAAGATGGACTGGACTGCGTCCCCGCTTCGAACGCAGATGATAGGAGTTGGCGGAGACGGTGGGATTCGAACCCACGTTAGGGTATTACCCTAAACACGCTTTCCAGGCGTGCGACTTCAACCGCTCATCCACGTCTCCGTGGCGTGATTTTACCGCACGCGGCTGCCTCAAGAGCGATCGGCATAGCCTTGGTTGCAACTCTCCCGAAAAGAACTCTTTTATGGGAGTGTTGCGGGTCAGCGTTTGGAAGTGGTCGGCCCGCTTTCGACCCACACCGGCCGGACAAACTTCCTTCAAGCGGACGTGCAACACTCGACGTTAGGCCCGACGAATGGCGAGCTCCGCGAAAAGCCGCACGCAATGCGTGGCGTTCGATCCGCTCGTACCTGCTTCACGCGCAGCAGAAGTGACAGCGGAATCGAGATTCCGAGAGCCTCGCGGCTTCAGATCGATCCGACACATCCCAAATTCGAGCGACTCCCAATCTAGAGCGCGGCGATCGACGGGCCGGCTGGGTCGCCGAGCCACGCCTTGGCGTACGCGCGACGAGTGCGCGTTTCGGCCGCCGCGTCGCCCTTCCGACGGTACGTTTCCACGAGCCCCGCCAGCGCCCAGCCGTTGCCGCGCACGCGCGCCAGCGATTCCCGGAACGCTCTTTCTGCGTCGTCGAGCTTGCCCTGCCGCAGGTAGACCGATCCCAGCGACTGGCGGATCGGGTAGTACCAGTACGGGGGCTCCATGTAGGCGAGCGTATCTTCGACCGCGATCGCCTCCTCGTAGGCCTTTGCCGCCCCGGCAAGGTCGCCTTGCGCGTCGGCGAGGCGCGCGATCGCGACCAAGCGCGCGGTCTGCACGATCTCCTTGCCCGGCACTGCCCAGTCGGTGTAGGGCTTGAAGTCGGCGTTCTGCTCGATCGCGGCGATGGCGTCGATCTCGCGCTGTGCG
The DNA here is from genome assembly GCA_963709335.1 of uncultured Pseudomonadota bacterium. Taxonomy (GTDB): domain Bacteria; phylum Pseudomonadota; class Gammaproteobacteria; order Burkholderiales; family Casimicrobiaceae; genus VBCG01. Next base: position 34,436 of record CAVPWB010000011.1, on the reverse strand, counting down.
CCGGTCGCATCCTTCTTCGCCGCGAAGGCGCGCGCGCGTGCGTAGTGCGCCAGTGCGGACACCAGCACCTGCTCCTTTGGCGGTGCCTTCAACGCGACGATCGCCTCGGGCGTGCTAAAGAGCGCCTGGGCCAGGTAGGGTGCGGCCTTGATCGGTTCCAGCACCGCGAACTGCGCGATCACCGTGTCGGACAGCGATGCGTCGAGCTTGCCCGCGGCATCGATTGCGGTCGGGCCGTCGCCGCCCATCTGCGCCGAGACCAGCACGAAGTGGATGTTGTGAGGATAGTAGGCCGACCTGTACATCGGGTCCGAGGGCGAGGTTCTAAAGTACTGCTCGTCGACGGCCATCGCGCGCTTGTTGATTGCCAGCGACTCCTTGTACAGGCCGACGCGGTAGAAGATGTGGGCCGGCATGTGCACGATGTGGCCCGCACCCGGTATCAACGCGGCCAGCCGTCGCGCGTGCGGCAACGCGCGATCGGGTTTCGTCGAAGCCTCGACCGCGTGGATGTAGAGGTGGATCGCTCCCGGGTGGTTTGGATTGCGTGCGAGCACCTTCTCCAGCGCCGCGAGCAGCTCGGCGGCGCGGCCCTTGGGTCTAGTGCCCGCCGCCTCCCAGTAGTCCCAGGCCTGCGTGTCCATCACGGACTCGGCGTAGAGCGTGAGCACCGTGTCGTCGCCCGGATACTTCTCGGCCACGGACTTCATCGCATCGGCGAAGGCCGCGTCGAGCGCGGCGCGCTCGGCCTTCGGGTCCGGCGAGTAGCGCTTCTGAAGAGCCGCGATCAACGCACGATCCTTCGCCGGCGCGCCGGGCGCCAATTCGACTGCCTTGGCAAGCGCGGCAAGCGCCGGCGCCGCCGCCTCGGGCATCATCGGCGCGTTGATGTTCGGCCCGAGCACTATCGCCTCGCCCCACCAGGCCATCGCCAGCTTCGGGTCTGCCTTCTGCGCGGCCTGGAAGGCGCGCTGGGCCTCGGCGTGGTTGAACGCGAAGGCCAAGCGGAGGCCCTGGTCGAAGTAGGCCTGTGCCTTCGCGTTGCGCGTTCCCACCTTGAAGGACAGCGTGCCCAGGTTGTCGTACAGCGGTACTTCGCCGCCCGCGGCCTGCATCGGCTGTGGCTTGAAGGGTTTGGTCTCGGCTTGCGCGAGGATCAGCTTCTGAAGCAGGGGCGGACGTCCCTCCGGCGGTCCGCAAAACGCCCGGCCGTCGAGCAGCTGATCGAAGTCGTCATTGCCGCCAACGCCGGCGGCGGGCGTGAGCGCCAACGCGCCAACCGCGGCAAGCGCCAGAACCATGCGCAAGTCATTCGCCTTCATGGGTGCTCCTTTCGCAGTGCAGCGGTCGAAGGCAGCGAAGGATTGGTTACGACGCCTAATCTTTTGCGCATCCTACGGATGCTGTCAAGTACGAATGACCCCGTCTTCGCCCGAGGACCGCGACCCTAATTGACACCGATTGATGCATGCCAACGCTTTGCGAGCCTAGAACGTTGCGGAGCTCCTCGGTTCAATCCGGATAACGAATGGGCATTCCAACACTACCAAGGTGGCCGCACTCGATCTTTGCGTTGGAGGTCGCAGATTGACCATGCGCAGACCGTGATCCATTCGCCATCGCCGGTCAAAGAGGTTCACTAAATTCGGAGATAGGGCGTAATTCTGACTGCAGGACGCGCAGCGCCCCGGTGTACACACCTCTCGGAGCGACACTGAGTTCACGTTCCGTTGACCCGTGGCAGCGTATGCGGGACACTTTGCAGAGCGATAACCAGCGCGGGGGAATAGACATGTCCGGGTCTACGCAAGGTCAGCGCGCGGCTTCGATCGAGCAGCGAGTCAGTGCGGTCCAAGCCCTCCTCGACGATCGCGGGCTGAACGCCAGTGCGGCGGTTAAAGAGCTTGACCGCCTCGCGCAGGAGCAGTGGGTGCCGCAGAACGGCGCGCGTGTCGTGGCCAGGGCATGGACAGACCCCGCATTTCGCAAGCGCCTCCTAACCGATGGTCGATCTGCGGTCATCGAACTCGGCCTGACGATGCCCAAGCACCATCGGCACCTGGTCGTGCTGGAGAACACGCCGACGGTTCACAACGTGATTTGCTGTACGCAGTGTTCATGCACCGCTTTCACGCTCCTCGGCCTTCCACCGGACTGGTACAAGGACTTTGAGTATCGCGCACGCATCGTCCGCCAGTCTCGCACCGTGCTGAAGGAGATGGGGCTTAATCTTCCCGCGCACATAGAGATCCGGGTGTGGGATACGACAGCGGACACCCGATACATGGTGCTACCCGTGCAGCCCGCGGAAACGATCGGCTGGCCGGAGGAACGGCTCGCCTCGATTGTCACTCGCGATTCGATGATCGGCGTATCTCGACCGTAGGGTTATCTGGGGTCGCAAAGATGGACGGCATGCATGATCTGGGTGGCAAGCAGGGTTTCGGTCCGGTGCGGTACACGCTCAATGCGCCGGCATTTCACGCCTCTTGGGAGGTGCGCGCGAATTCGCTGTATGCATTCGCCGTCGGGTGCGGCATCTTCAACATGGACGAGTACCGTCACGCGATCGAACGAATGGAACCGCGGCACTACCTTGCTGCAAGTTACTACGAGCGCTCGCTCACCGGGATGGCGACGCTGTGCGTCGAAAAGGGCCTCGTGACACCTGAAGAACTGGAGCAGCGAGCCCAAGGCGCATTTCCTCTCGCGATACCAAGCGCCCCTGGGCGAACGAACACCGCGACTTGCAAGACATTCAAGTCCGGCGATCGCGTTCGGGTGCGGGAGGACTACGTTCCCGGTCACGTACGCATGCCGGCCTACATCCGGGGCAAGGCCGGCATCGTGGTCGGCGCATCTCCCGCGTACCCATTCCCCGATGGGCACGCCCACGGGATCGAGGCGAAAGACGAGCCGACATACGACGTACGTTTTCGCAGCGAGGATCTTTGGCCGAACTCATCGGACCGCGCGCTCGTCCACGTGGGCGTATTCCAAAGCTACCTCGAGTCCGTTACCTAGAAGCATCACCTTGCCTGCTTCGAACGCAAGAGCTCCACCGGGGAGAGCCGCTTTTCGTCCTCAAAGCGACCAACGGCCAGACGATTGGAAAGAGTGAGACGTACTCGTCGGCGTCTGCGATGGAGAGCGGTATCACGTCGGTGAAGGCGAACGGACCAACGAAGACTGTAAGGGACGCGACGTAGCAGTGCATTGCGTTCACCGGTGGAGCAAAAGGAATTGATCCCGAGGCTGACCTACATGGTTTCGCATGCAAAGGCGGGGGCGAGCATCGCGGCTAGCTTTGGGGCGAGTTGACAGAGGGCGAGGGCAACATCGTCGCGACGAGCATCGGGGTCATTGCACGAGAACTTCTCGGGACAGGCCGCGCCGCCGGGACAGGAGAGACGTTGTACTAACTCTTTGCGGGGCGCCGCAGCAACCTGCGCTAGTCACTACCAGCACGCAACGGTCAAGCGGTGACAATGACTACGCGATACCGGTGTGCTGGTTGGACCGGCTCAATCAACCGAGTACTTTTCAACGCAAATGTAGCCGACGCCGCAGAGGCCATCGCGTGCCCTCACGTAGGTAAATTGCGGCATTTGCCAGAACTGACACCGAGGAACGGCTGGGCCGTAGAAGGTATCACCCCAACCACCCCTAGGTCCCGAGAGAATGCTTAGTTCTCCAGCAGTCTTCAATTGGCCCTTCAATTCGGTGCAGGATAGGCTCTCCGGCATAACGGGCGCAGGAGCTTTCTGTCCGTTTCCAGGAACGGGGCCATCTGCGGCTGGGACTTGCCCAGCCTGACCATAGCTGGCAGACGTAAACAGGAAGGCGGTCGCAGTCATGCATGTTGCAATAAGCCTGCGCTGGGCAGGCACTGCCATTAATGTTGTGGTCAGTGATCGCATACGTTGACGGCCAAGTTATCTTGGAGAGTAGACCCGGTGCACGGTACTAAGGTTTCATAAGGCCGTCATCGATGAGCGGACACTCGCAGGCATCGGCTTCTGGCCGCTTGCGGGCCGCCCGCGGGTGCTTGTTATCGACCCTTCTCGGTCATACCCCCGAAGTGACCGACGGTCCGCTCCGCCGCGAAACCGGCCGTCAATCCCGCCTCAGCAATGGGCGCGTTCGGCCAACTGCGGACGTTTGCATCGTCCGCATGAAATTGCAGCGGGACCTATTCACGGTAGCGGATCAGTGCATCGTCCAACTTGTCCTTGAGCGGGCGAAAGCGGACCTCGATCGAGGTCGCGGGGAAAGCACTCGATACAACTCCGGACGAATTTCGTACAACACGCGTCAGCTCAGTTGTTTGCGTCGAGAATTTCCATATAGCACCGCATACCCGTTGCTACTTCGAGCGTGCGACGGCATGATGCAAGTGCCGCCAACAGCGCCACATCGTGGTACGCGGAATTGTGAGCTCGTGGTCGGCATATCCACCAGGAGGCAAAGCCATGACCGCATTCAACGTGGTGCGATTCCGGGTCAAGCCGGGACACGAAGCGGAGTTCATCGAAGCGCAAAAGAAGTCCCGGGAAGACTTGGCCGGATCCAAACGCTTTACGATGATCAAGACTGGTGACCGGTCCTACTGCATCATCGGCGAATGGGACAGCATGCAGAATCTAATCGGTGCGCGGCCGAAAATGATCGCCAGGCTCGACACGTTCCGCAACATGCTGGAAGACCTGGGTGGAGGGCTCGGCGTGACCGATCCCGTATCTGGCGAGGTCATCCTCGATAGATAGTCGTCGATCTTGGTTCGCCGGCGGAACGACCGCTCTTGGGCCGGGTGCAGCCTGCCGACAATCTCGGCCTTTGGTCCACTGTTAGGCGTATTGCCGACCTTCGCGGTAGCGTGATCCATCGGGAGGCAGGTTGATCGGGATGCCCTCGTTGCTAACGCCATGTTCGCAGCGAGAGCTTCATCGCAGCGGGATAAAGGATTGGCAAGCCGCAATTCGGCCAGTCCCTTACTAGATCCACGAAGGTGTCGAATTTTGCTCGCCAACATAGTCCTCTACGAACAACAATGCTCACACGCGGCCTGCGCAATGCGGGCCGTCTCGTTTCTACGCGCCGGCGACCTCTAGCGACCCAGGACCCGCTGCTGCCCGCAAATGGGTAGCTCAGCGAAGGTTTCTGGGGAGGTGCGCCCGGGGGTTTAGGGGCATTGCGCTCGGCGTGCTGGAATATTTGCTTTTAGCGCGTGAAGCGGAGGCCCACAATTGCCACAGGGGCTCAATTCGCAATCCTCGAAAGCGATGGTTCCAAATGCCCTTGGTCGCTGAGTACCGGGCCTTGTTGGAAGCGACCCAGGGCTTAGACGCGCTGATAGGAGGCTCCGTCGTTCAAGGCCCGTCCCTTATGGGAGCGCCGATCGCGACATGTGCCGGTATTGTTCGAGCGCCGGCATCACAGGTAGGTGGTCTCGCATCCCTTCCCGCGCCATGAGCACCGGTGAGCGCGTCACCCGAGCCATCGGGGCAATCCACCGTCGCGGAAGAGCCGTTTCTGATCGCGCGAGCATGTTGTGGCGCGGATGAACCATCGGATATCGGCCACAGCGATGCGGTCAACGCGTATGTCGACGAGCCCCGATCGACAAGAGTTTTGGCTTGAGCCCGGTATTGCGCGCCGTGCTAATGTTGACTTTGATTTTCGTCGGCCGGATGTACTTCCCGGCGTGGCGGCGGGCGTGGCGCCAATCCGCACGCCCGCGGATCGGCGGCGGAGGCGGCGCGCATGCGCGACAAGAGAGTGGCCATCCTGGAAAGCCGGCTCGGCACGCAGATGGTCGAGCTGGTGGCCAAGCATGGTGGATTGCCGCTGCACGCGCCGGCGCTAGCCGAGGTTCCGGATGTAGACCCCGCGTACGTCGAGCGACTCGTCCACGACGCACAGACGCGACCCGCAAAGGTTGCGATCTTCCAGACCGGCGTCGGTACGCGTGCGCTGTTCGCGACCACCGACGCCCTGGGTCTGACGCAATCGCTGCTCGATCTCCTCGCGGCGACGACCGTCGTGGTCCGAGGCCCCAAACCGACGGCGGCGCTTCGCGCACGCAAGGTACGCATCGACTTGAGTGCCCGCGATCCGTTCACGACGCAAGAGGTCCTCGAGGCGATGCAGAACACTCCCGTCGATGGCGAGCGCGTGATCGTTCAGCGCTACGGCGTCACCAATGTCGAGCTGGAAGACGCGTTGAAGGCGCGCGGCGCGGAGGTGGTCGAGGTCCCCACGTACCGGTGGGCAGTGCCTGACGATACGCGGCTGCTCATCGAACTGATGAACGCGCTCGCGCGGCACGAAATCGACGCGGTGGCGTTCACCAACGCAGCGCAGGTGCACAACCTCTTCGCCGTCGCCGGACCGCTCGGCCGCGCCGACGCCTTGCGCGCGGATCTCAATCGCACGCTGATCGCGTCGGTGGGACCGGTCGCGTCGGCCGCGCTCCGTCGGTTCGCGGTGGACGTCGACGTCGAGGCGAGCCCGCCCAAGCTCGGTCCGCTGGTGAGCGCGCTCGACGAGGCGCTATCGAACTGACGCGTTGATTCGGCAGGCTGACGCAAGGGATAGAATGGATGCTCAGGCCGGGACGGGTCAGACCGGGTCCGACTCGAGGCAGGTACGCCCGCCTTCTACATCGAAGGAGATAACAGCGCCTGTTGCATCTCGCTACGCCACAGCGTCGAGGAGAGTCACCATGACAATCGCGTGCAAAGTCGAAGACTACATGGCGCAACGCGGCATCAAGTATGACGTCGTTACGCATGAGCATTCGCGCAACAGCATCGAAACCGCGCACCTGGCGCATGTTCCAGGGGATCGGTTGGCAAAATCGGTGGTTCTGGAAGATGACGACGGTTTCGTGATGGCCGTTCTGCCGTCGACCTGCCACATCAAGCTCGGAAGGTTGAGCCGGCAGCTTGATCGGAAACTTCGTCTGGCGTCCGAGAGCGATCTACCCGCCCTTTTCGGGGACTGTGAGTTGGGGGCCATCCCAGCGGTCGGGCCGGCGTACGGGATGCTGACGGTCATCGACAAAAACCTCGGCGCGCAACCCGAGATCTATTTCGAAGCCGGCGACCACGAAGAATTGATCCACATGAAGCAGGAAGAGTTCACGATCCTCATGCACGATGCCGTTGACGGAGGCTTCGCCGCACGCCGGTGACCAGCGGCAACGAAGGACGCCCGAGATGCGAGGACTGCCGTGGCGGCCGAAACCGGGTTCTGGCTCGAAACCCCGGAGGTCCTGCGGCTGTTCCCTACGTTCGTATGGAAATGCCAATTGCGCCCGGAGGTACACCGACGGGTCAATGCAACGATTCTCACCCGAGTGCATGAGATGCGGCGCGGCCTGCAGGCACTCGGTCGCGGCGAAGCGTGGCAATCGGGTCACGGGCTACACCGGCTCGAGGATTTCGGCGCATTGGTGTCTTGTATCGATGCGGCGGTGGCTGCAGTGCTGGCCCACCTGCGCGTCGGCAATCGCGACGTCTCGATCACGGGCTGTTGGGCGAATATCAACGCACCGGATGCGGCACACCGGACGCACGCGCATCCGAATAATTTCTTGAGCGGCGTCTATTACGTCCAGGTGCAGGACGGCGCCGATAGCATCAATTTCCACGACCCGAGGGCGCAAACGGCCATCATCCGCCCGGCAGTGACTGAGCTGACCGCCTACAACACCGATCAGGTGGTACTGACAGTCAATACGGGAACGCTAATCGTCTTCCCCGCTTGGCTGCCGCACTCGGTGGACACCAATCAAAGCGAGCTGCCGAGAATCAGCATCGGCTTTAACGTCATGTTCGCCGAATTCGCCAAGACCATGGGCCAACCGCTGTGGGGTGAGCAGTGAAGTTCGACCTCCCAGGCATTTCCTGCCGTCACCCATCCGACGCCCGCTTTCAAGGCTGAACCTGGTACGGGGGCAGGGTGGAAAGCCGCGTATCGTCCACCGCGCCGCCCAGGGTGAAGTGATACAGGCTTTGCCAGGAATGATCGCCAATCCCCAGCAGCGCGTGCATTTCGTCATCGAAGAAACAACCGATCCCGGTCGCGCGCGTGCCGGCTGCTTCGGCCTCGAGATACAGGACGTGTCCGAGCATCCCGCACTCCCAGAAAAGGCGACGGTAAAGCCAAGGCTCGTGCGAGGCGACTTCGAACCTGGCAACCATGGCTAGCGCAAAACAGGAATCCGCGCCGATGTCCTGGTGGCAGCAGATAAGCTTGGCCGCATCGCGCAAATCGTAAGGCAGCAACAGGTACAACGGCAGATGGTCCGGTCCGATCTTCTGCCACAGCCATTCGGGACGCATCGATCGCTTTAGATCAGGGAGTGCCGGCGCATCCCGAACGAACATGTACAGGCCGCGCTCCAGGCCATCCACGCGATGCACCATCAACGCAGGATGCACGAGGGAAGAGGACGGCAGCGCATTCCAGGGCGGCGTATTACAGCGCGCCAGCAGGCACTCGAGCATGTTGAAGAAGGCAGCGGTAGAGATGCGTGTCACACCGTCGAACTCCACGGCGCTGCGGCGTTGTCGTGCAATCGTGGCAAAGCTGAGGTCGAGGGCGGGCGCGACTGGCGATGGGAGGGGCAACGGTCCCGGCCCGGGTCCTTTCGAGGTGGAAGGCTTGTAAGTGGCGAGCGCAACCGAATCGATGTCCGGCCACTGCACATGCGCCTGGCTCAACGGGTTGGCGCGGCCGTGCCAAGTCGCGTTGTGCAGAGGCTCTAGCAGCCGCACAGGATCGGGCTGTCCATCCGAAATGCCAATCCACAGCAGGATATCCGGCGTTTCCGTTTCGGCGGATGCAAAATCAACGACGCGATCGAGTCCGAGCAAGGCCGCCACGACGTCGTCCGCAGCGGACAGGACCAGTCGACTCTGCCAGCCAAGGGCCGCCGCGGCGTAGCTCACCGCGGCAATGGCGTGGCCACAATCATGCTGGCAGTAGCGCCAACCACGCATGCCGTATTTCCAGGCCTCACGCCAGTGGATCGAACTGATGCCAATCAGAATCCCGTTGCCCGAGAATGCTTCGTTCCATCGCGGATCGTCGACCGCGGCGCGCTGCTCGAGCACGTGATCGCGGCTCCGGTAGTGGTAGACACCGGCGGTCAAGCCGGGGATTCGCGGGCACAGGAGATAACCCTCGGTCGGATGTAGATTTCCGCTCGAAGGGTTGCAGCGCAGCGCCCAGCGCGTGCCGCCATAGGATTTCCACGCGGAGAGGCCGAGCGAAAGCTCGAACAGAATTGCCAGACTGTCGACGTCGAAGGTGCGTGGAGAAGGAAGCACACCACAGCGCACGTCGTTGTAGCGTGTACGCAGGGAATCCGCTAGCAGGCGCAGCTTGATCTGCACCGCCCCTTGAAACTCCCGGAAGGGGTTTGGCTGGTTGGCCCAGTCGAGCCCACCCGGGGCCAGGAGCATAGTGATTGACACGGTGCTTGCTGCGCTGGTGATATTCGAAATGGGGTTTGCTCGAGCCGGTCATGCTTCATGCTGCCATGCCTATGACGATTCCGGTCGAAACGCTTGATTGACGGCCAACGCGGGGCGCAATTGGCGTCGCCCCGCTGCGAGGACGGAGACGCCCGAAGCACCCAAACCGAGAGTGGACATCCGGCCAATGGCGGGCGTAGCATGGGTGCACAATTCGACGACACAGGGAGCCTCTCATCGGTGAATCGAAAGGAGTGAACCATGTGCTACGAATATAGCGATTGGGCGTGGAAGGCGCGCGTTGCAGAACTGGCGAAGAAGGATGCGGGAGGTCGAGTCGCAAAGGCCGGCGCGAACCGAGCGGCAACCCGAGCCGGCAGCGGAGACGCCTCCGAAAGAGCGGGACACAGTCCCCGCCTAGGGTACTCAGCCTTATTCCGGCTCCGAGTCTTGCTGCGATACCCGAACCCGCGCCGCTCGCGCTCCTTGCTGTTGCTCTCGCCGGAGCTCGGCTTCGCACGACGGCGCGCCGTCTAGATCATGCCTCGCACCACAACGAACGGCTCACTTCGGTGGGCCGTTTGCTTTTGCGACTGGTAGTCGCGCGCTACCGTCTAGCCGTTGCCGTAACCGCACAGCCTTTAGGAGCAAGTGTCTCGGTAAAGTCTGCCTTCACTAAGTGTGAACGCCCGAAACGGGTCGATAGCAACATCGAATGGCAGCTGATGGCGCCTTCGTTGTACGACGGCTCTTGGCCGGACGTTTTTCACTTTCGGGAATGTCTTGAGCGAATTGACGATCTGTCTGCATCTCGTTCCCCCGAGCGAGTCTGCACGATGCATGGACACCGCCTGAGCATGTACACCGTAGTGCAACGAAGGGGCTCGAAAAATGGCCACGAAGATCAAACACGTAGTCGTTCTGATGCTCGAGAACCGATCATTCGATCACATGCTCGGCTACTTGAAGACCGACCAATATCCCATCAATGGGCTAACCGGCCACGAGACCAACCCGGTCAACCTCGAGCCTGGAGCGAAGGAGATCGGTGTCCAACCCGATGCGACGGACATACTGGTTCATGACCCGGGGCACGAGTTCAGCGACGTGAACGTTCAGGTGTTCGAGAACCCCTTGGGACCTCCACCAGTTGAGCAGCCGAATCGAGGCTTTGTCTTCAACTACGGTCAGCAGCCACATGTCACGCCGGAGATCGCGCCTCAGATCATGAGTTGCTTCTCGGCGGCCAATCTGCCGGTATTAAGCGCCCTGGCACAGGAATTCGCGATCTGCGATCACTGGTACTCATCTATGCCGGGTCCGACATGGCCGAACCGATTCTTTGCCCATTGCGCAACCTCAAAAGGAGGTATCACAAACGGCGGGGCGGCGAACTACGACATGCCGACCGTGTTCGAGCAGCTGACGGCCAAGGGTCTGACATGGAAGATCTACTTCCATGATTTCGTCCACGCCCTACAGCTTACCCGTTTGAATAGCCCCGACAACGTCGTGAACTTCGTCAAGTTCAGCACGTTTGCACAGGACGCCAGGAAGGGGCGGTTGCCGAACTATTCGTTTATCGAGCCGCGGTACTACAACGGACTAGCCGCCGCAAACGACCAGCATCCGCCGCACGGCGTCGCGCGCGGCGAAGTATTGATTGCCAGCGTCTACAAGGCGTTGCAAGCGTCGAACACCTGGCCCGAATCCCTGCTGGTAATCGTATATGACGAACATGGGGGAACGTACGACCATGTCATGCCGCCGGCGGCGACTCCTCCCGACGAGCATACGTCGCAATTTGGATTCGATCGCTACGGTGTGCGGGTCCCGGCCGTGCTCGTCTCGCCCCTCATACCCAAGGGCACGATAGTGTCGCAGCCGCTCGACCACACCTCGATCATTGCAAGCCTGCGCGAGAACTTCGATCTCGACGGCCCACTGACGCACCGAGATCGTGACGCCAGCTCGTTTATGGGAGCACTTGACCTTGCGACCGCGCGCACGCCTACGCAGCAAGTCGAATCCGCACTCCGCGCCAACAGCCCCGTTCCGCCGCCAGCCAAGCGTCTGAAGGCGCTCGCAGGAGAGCGCTACCTCGTTTCAAGCACCCTATCCGAGCTGCAGCGTGCCATGGTCGATGCCACACGACGCATTACCGGTGCAGCACCCACACCACTGAGGGCCGGAAAGCCGATTGTCGCGGTCGATTCGGAGCGCGCAGCAGGACAGTACGTCGAGCTCGCGATCGACGCCTATTTGGCGAGACAACGGTCGCAGGCCTCGGGGCGACGCACGTCTGGGTCGCGCCGGTAGTCGAATCCTGTCACGTACGCCCGCGAGATTGACCAGCGAGCGGGGTGCAGGAAATACTGCGCCTATGGTACCCGGATCGCGCCCGCGCCGCCCGTCGTCCCTCCCCGGGCGGTCGAGTCAGGGTGCCGTTGTCGAGGCAAGTTCGGCGAGCGTCGAGGCGATCTGCGATGGATAAAGCCGGTTTCGTCTTGACGTTCCTGTTCACGGACATCGAGGGTAGTACGCGACTGTGGGAACAGGAACCGATGCGCATGCAGCGGGCGCTGGCCGCGCATGATCACGTCGGGCGTGCCGCCGTGGAAAAACACGGCGGCCACATCGTGAAGATGACCGGCGACGGCATGTGCGCCATCTTCGACGACCCGCTGCACGCCATCGAGGCGACGCTCGACTTCCAGCAGGCGGTCGCCGACGAAACGCACACCGAAGGTCTCGAGCTGCGCGCGCGCTGCGGTATCCACGTCGGTCTGGCACAGCGCCGCGACGAAGACTACTTCGGCAGTACGGTAAACCGTGCAGCGCGAATCATGAGCGCCGCCCACGGCGGACAGGTGCTGCTGTCCCAGGCGGCTGTCGATCTCGTGCGCGACCGGCTGCCCGATTTGATCTCGGTGCGAGACCTCGGCTTGGTTCGGCTGAGAGACCTCGCAAGCCCCGAGCGCCTGTACCAGTTGCAGCATCGCTCGCTGCGCGACAACTTCCCCGCGCTGCGCTCGCTGGAGCTCACCCCGAACAACCTGCCGCAGCAGGCAACCTCGTTCGTAGGGCGCGAGCGCGAACTCGACGAGGTGACGAAGGCGCTGACGGGAGCGCGGCTGTTCACGCTCGTGGGCGCAGGGGGCATCGGCAAGACTCGGCTCTCGCTGCAACTTGCCGCCAACGTGCTCGACGACTACGCGGACGGTGTGTGGTTCGTCGAACTCGCGCCAATCGCGGACCATCGCGCGGTGACGCACGCAGTCGCGAAGGTACTGGGCGTCGCGGAGGAACCGGGCCGTCCCCTCGTCGACGTCATCTTGCAATGGGCTTCCGACAAGCGATTGCTCCTCGTGCTCGACAATTGCGAACATTTGGTCGGCGCCTGCGCCGCATTGGCCGAGCAATTGCTGCGTGGGACGGCCGGGGTGAAGTTGCTGGCCTCGAGTCGCGAGCCGTTGCGGATCCCCGGTGAGGTCGTCTACCCGGTACCGACGCTCGGGGTACCCGAGTCGGACAAGCCCGACGCCGATACCACTTATTCGCGATATCCGGCCGTGCGCTTGTTCGCCGAACGCGCCAGTGCGGTGCTGCCGTCGTTCCAACTCCACGCGCGGAACGGTGGCACGATAGCCGACATCTGCCGCCACCTCGACGGCATTCCGCTCGCGATCGAACTTGCCGCGGCGCGCGTTCGTGCAATACCGGTCGAAGGGATCGCGGCGCGCCTGGATGACCGCTTCCGCCTGCTGTCCACTGGAAACCGCGCCGCGCTCCCGCGACAGCAAACGCTGCGCGCGCTGATCGACTGGAGCCACGACCTCCTCTCGGCTCAGGAACGAGCGGTTTTCCGCCGGCTGTCAGTATTCAAGGGCGGCTGGACAATCGAAGAGGCGGAGGCGGTCTGCTCGGGGGGATGTGTCGAGGGCGGCGACGTGCTCGAGCTTCTCGCCGGCCTCGTCGACAAGTCGCTCGTTGCGGTCGACCTCGACAGCGGGCGATATCGGCTGCTGGAAACGATTCGGCAGTACGCGATGGAGAAGCTCGAGGGGTCTGGAGAAGAGAATGCCGTCCGCGAATGCCATCTAAATTTCTATCTCGCGTTTTCGGAGGCCGCCGAATCGCACCAGAACGGCCCTGACCAACCTGTCTGGCGGGGCCGGCTGGACTTCGAGCAGGAAAATCTTCTCTCTGCTCATGCATTCTGCGGCCGCTCGGCCGATGCGGGCGCGAAAGGCCTCCGGCTCGCAAATGCGATGCGGACGTACTGGTTCAGAAGCGGCTTGCTTCCGATGGGCAAGCGCGTCATGACGGAGGCGCTCCTCCATCCCGGGGCGCAGACACGTGACAAGCACCGCTGCATCGCTCTCTCCGCGGCCGGACTGTTCTGCTCGTTTGCTGGCGAGTACGATGAAGCGACGCGTTTCCTCGAGGAAAGCCTCGCGATCGCGCGCGAGCTCGGCGACTGCGAGCAGATCATCGCAACGCTGGAGTCGCTGGCCTTCGCGGAATTTGGGCGTGGGTGCTTCGAGGCTGCCCGCGGCCACGCCGAGGAGGCGCTTGCGCTCGCCCGCGAGTCCGGGGACCAGCGAAAGCTCGCCGAGGCGTTGAATGCGGTTGCGCAGATGCACCGCGCCGACGGCGATGTCGCCGCAGCCGAGCCGCTGTACGACGAGGCCGTCGCGCTTGGCCGGCGGCTGGACGACATGGAGCTGGTGGCGATCGGTCTGCTCAACTTGGCGATGATCTACATCGCGCGCCGGGCGCACCGCGACGCCGGAAAAGCGCTTCAGGAAATCATCGCCATCGCGCGCCAGACGCGGTCGATGCCCATCGGCCAGAGTGCGCTCGAAGTCGCGTCGGGCCTCGCCGCCAGCCTCGGCGACCCGGCACTCGCGCTTCGCTTCTTCGGGGCCGCGGAAGCGCACACGCGCGACACCGGCATCGTGCGCGACCCCGCGGATGATGCCTTCCTACGGCCACTCATCCAATCCGCCCGCTATTCGCAGGGCACGGATGCCGCGGCTTGCGACGAGCGGGATGGACGGGAAGCGGGCTATGAAGCCGTACTCGACGAAGTCGATGCCTGGCTGATACGGAATCGCTGACGCCAGAGGCAGGACATCCCCAGCCACTGACAAAGGGTGGGCACCCGCATGAACGGTTCGCTTCATTTTGGCCACACGAATGGGTCGTAGGCCACCGGGGGCGCGCCGGGACTTCTTTGCTTCACATGGATCGTGTACCCGTACTTAACGTTCGGGTCTGCGTCCTGTCCCACATTGCAGACCACTATGCGGGCGTTTTGTGCGGGGCATTTCACAACGCTAGCGGCTGCGTCATTCTTAAACGTGATGGGTGGCTCGACGTACTCCCACCCTTCGGGAAGCCAGAGATGGAAGACGCCACCGCGGTTCACCCGAATGTACTCGGCCACCCACTGCGGCTGGCTCGGATCAACCGGCACATAGCAACTGGTGGGGCAGTCGAAGGGTTTTTGGTCGCGCTTGTCTGGCGGCAGGAACTTCGCCGGGCTCGTCTGGCAGCCCGTGAGCAGTAGTGTGTTGGCGGCGATTGCGACGGCGAGCAAGCGAGTAAGCATGGAGTTCTCCCTGGTTTTGTTGCATCAAAGTGTGCGAACGAACCGGCCCCAGGCGCACAGCGAGACTTGGTTGCGACAATCCGCATCCTTGTGCACGCGCCGAGCGTAGCACGCGTCGACGCGACCGAGTCCAAGTCGAGATGAGGGGCGTATGGGCGTCATGGGGGCTCGTTGCCCCAGGTGCGGGTAATCCGCGAGCGTTGGTGCATCCAAATCTCGCGTTTTGGCGCTTGGGCCCCCGGCCCCCCCCCCCTTGGGCCCCCCCCCCGCCGCACCCCGTCGGCAATAGGGATTACCCCTTTATGTCGTCCCTGCGGACCCAGCGGCCAGGCTGAACTGGTGCAACGAGAGAATCGGTCCGTAAGGGGCGCTTAACGGAAAATGCCACGGCTACATCGACCGGCACCCGCTGGCCGGAAGCGGACGTTCATCGCTGTCCCAACCATTTTCGGGAATGATCTTGAATGATTTGACTCCGACAATCGGTGTACTCACCCGAACGTCAAGCACGGCCGACTCGCGCTGCTGCGGCGGATCGCCGAACGTAGGTTCAAATCCACTGGAATCCGTGGCTCACGACTGGCTAGATCGGCGACGGGTCTGCGACCAGATAGAGCGCTAGGGCGGGATTCGAACCCGCTCAGCCATAAGGTCACTGAGGGTTTTCTAGAGGGAAACCGGTCCGCTGGAGTTGGCTGAAATGGGCTGATTTGGCCGCAGATTTGTCCGCAATCGCTAGGCTAGCTCACCTGTGCGATATTCTCGCGATGGCTCTTATCGCGGCAGTTCTGCTCACCGCCTCAGTTGGGTCAAGCATCGATGTCTACTTCCGGCCACCGCTTGCCGATCAACGGGTCAAGTCAGTCGGCGGCGTTTCGAATCCACGCCGCAGTGAGGGCGCCTTGGTGTAACTTCGACTGCCGCGTTTCCGCCTCCAACGCGTGAGCATACCCCCGCAATAATTCGGCTGTGTGCCAGCGCTGGACCCTATTCTCAGCTTGCTTTAGCCGTTCAAGCTCTGCACTCCGCGTTGCGTCGCGAGCCCGCCGACGTACAGCGTTTTCCTCCCACGCGCGCGTAGAGTCGGCCGCAGTGCGCAGCGACGCTTTACGGCGTACATCGCTGTTGCGCACGGCTTGAGCATCGTGTTACGCCGACGCCACATTGTCTTGGAGCACGGCCAATCATTGCAGAAGTACGGATGCGACTAAAACGGCCGCGAGGGCGACAAGCGCGACGGCCGCTGCCTTGGGCACTAGAACGTGGTATTTGCCTGGCACCTGACGGCCCACGATAGTCCCTAGCGTGATCCATCCTAAACCTACGAGTACGAGGAGAATTGAAAAGCCCGTTAGATAGCTCGTGAGACTTGGATCGTCAAGCGGAATGATAGCGAACGCAAAGACCAAGACCTTTGGGTTCAGCAGCGTCGTGACGAACACGTGCCTTGGTATCACTGTAGTCCTGTCTACATCCACGCCGCGGCGCCAGAGCTTCGCGGCGAGACCCGTAAGATAGAGCCCTGCGAAAAGGACGAGCCATTGACGCGCGTACGGTGTGCCCGCGATCCACGGCGCCAGCACGAAACCCGCTGTGAGAATGCCCAGGTTGTAGCCTGCGAACTCTGCGACCAGTAGACGCAGCGAACGGCTGATGCCGACGGTCGCGCCGGACGTAAAAAGGAGGGTGTTTGTTGGACCGGGCGTAATGAGGACCGTCAACACTGCAAGCACGAAGAGCAGTGGATTTGTCATGATAGGCTAAGCGCCTTTTAGTACCAGTCGGAATTGTGCACATTCGATTACTTGAGCTCGGCCCGTTCAGTACCGGTATATCGCCACACTTATATTTTGGGCTGTGCGGACACCAGCGAGAAGAACAAGTGCACGTTCAGATCCGCGGGTGAAGCACCCGTTAAATACTCTACTTTGACTTAGGGTTCGATGCCCGCCAACTCATAGCTACAAGGGCAGTTCGATCATCCAGGTCAGCACCAAGGCCTGGTACGCAGACTGGAACGTGCCGACATCCGCGATTTTCGCTGGCACGATCTGCGGCACACCTGGGCGAGCCGGCACGTGCAAAACGGCACGCCGCTCTTCGCGTTGCAGGAACTCGGTGGTTGGGAATCAGCGGAGATGGTGCGGCGCTACGCGCATCTCGTCGCGGATCACCTAGCGCCGTATGCGGAGCGCTTGTGCGCAGCACGTGAGGTGGAGAACGAAACCGTGGCACGTTTTGGCACAGTCTCGAAAACAGCAAGGGCCTGCCGTCGGCAAGCCCTTGATTGTTTGGTTGCGGGGGCGCGCAATGTGTCATAGCAACATCGCAGCATCAAGGACTTAGCGCTACCGTATCCATCCGACTGGGCTTGGACGCGGGATTGATCACGCCGGCAATGTGGCCGCTGGCGCCGAGGACGAAAGTCGTGTCTCCCGCAAGAAGCTCGGTGGACGCGTAGGCGGTACGCCAGGGAACGATGTGATCGTCGCGCGAGGCATACAGGAACGCAGGCACGTCGATCAACGACAGATCCACCGGCACGCCACACTGCACCGTTTTGCCGGGCAGGCGCAGGTTGTCCTCCAGATACGTGTTGCGAACGTACCAACAGAACATCGGCCCCGGCAGGTTCATGGAGGAGGGTTCCGAGTCGGCAGCAAACTTGCCCATTAACAGCTTTTTATGGGAGTGTTGCAGGTCTGCATTCGGAAGTCGTCGGCCCTCTTTCGACCCTTGCCGCCCCCGTTTTATTTCGCGCTGCCGCGCAGCAACAACTACCGTCAGAACAAGCCAGCGTCGCGGGTTGATCGCGCCGAGAGGTATGTTTTCCATGACACGTCTCCGCTGCTCGACCCAAGACCACCGGAGTGTGCGCTATGGAGAAATCTTGTTCCACCATTCAGCGACAAGCCGGCGCAGGACGTAAGCATGAACGGGGGCGATACTCACGTTCAATTGGCGCTGTTAATCGCCCGCGACACCGAGGGGGCTTACAAAACGTTAGACCACAGCGAGCGGTATAGGATGACCGCTCTGCCCACGCTCAGTGGCGGCTTCGAGGAGGCTTCAATGGCCGACAAGGGCCACGATCGAGCCGCGCGCGTTCGGGATTCGATGTCGTTGAACGGCCAAGAGTAGCTGCACGAAAAATCTGCTGAGAGCGGCCGTTCGATCGTGCGGTCGGACCCGCGGGGTTCCTTGTCGCATCGCTCACTGCCGATGCGCAGTGGCGGTCAAGGTCGGTCGAATAGGCTACTTCTCCCTCTCGACTGACTTTGTAACACAAGAGGCGACACCGAGAGTTCGAATCTGCGCAAGGGATCAGGCACGCCCGCGATCGCCGGCTTCCTCTGAAGCCAACGTCGCCGCGCGCAACACCGCTTCACAGTTTTACAAGGTAAGATAGTTGCTGTCTCAGGCGTCGGGTCGATTTCGGCACGACTCCGATGTGATGCAAATGTTAATGAGCAGCTTGATTGGCTCAGAACACCCAGTCAGCGGACCGGCCGTATCGAGTTGGCAACCAGGTATGCGGCAACCTCGCGTCCCATCACGTCGCTCACCTCCAGCGTGTTGCGAAAGTGGATTCCGCCCCAAACGCGCACGAGGCGCGTTTCCTCGACGATCGCCTTAATGTTCTCGAATTGTCGGGTCACCTTGGGGTCGACCGTGTCCGTCACGACGATCGGGGTTCCAATGCCTGGGCCGAGCACCGCTTCATAAACACCTGCGGAGACACCCGCAAAGATCGCCGCTTGCGACGGGTATTCGGGGTGCATAGGTGTCGCGTTGAGCGGAGTCCAGCCCGGATCGCGCTCAGTGGCGTCGTTGCCATCGAGATCGCCATTGCGGATGGCGGTGACCGGTCGCCAACGGTTGTAGTAGAACTTCGCATCCCAATCGACGATGAACGAATTCGCGCTGGCCATCGACAGTAGCGCAAACAGCCGCGCATTGTCCGCCAGATCGAGTCCCTTTGCGGCGCTGAGTTGGCGTGCGGCCTCGAACCACGCCGAGCCTAAGTTCGCCTGCGTCCAGAACTTGACCGCGTCTGCCTGCTGTGACGTCCGGCGCGTACTTTTCACGCCACCGAGATCTTTCGTTTCGTTGTAGTCGCGGGCGTAGATCGCGCTTGTTAGCGCCGGGGGCGGTTCGGGACGAAACTGGTCTGCGCGCGCGAGTACCCACGGCTTGGCGCGGGCGTATTCGGCGAACAACGGCGGCGTGGTTGGAATCCAGACGCCCGGCGCGGTCACAGGTCGATAGGTATCAGCCACATTAGTCGCATCGTCAGCACGCTCGGCGATCACCGCGGCCGCCGCCTGCTCACCGATGGCGATCCCCGCGACTTTTCCCGCTCCGTCGGGGAGGCGGCCGAGCGCCGCTGCGTAGACCTCGTCTGTCTTGGCCTTTTGCGAGGGAACCAGGGCCACCAGCACGCTGCGCGCCGCGGCTGTGGCCGCAGACTCGGCCGACGCCGCCGAATTCGCGGGAATGTTGAGCGCGTAGCGGGTGTAGCGGTTCTGTACCGTGTTGACCGCATCGGACATCGCGACATGCATGATCGCCAACGCGCGAAACGTTGGATTTCCCCCGACGTTCGCAGCCTTGAACGTGTCCAATGCCACGACGTTCCATTCCGTAACTACGTCGGCGCGCGCCCCACTAGAGAAGAGCGTGAAAGTCAGGACACCGATGGCGGAAAGCAGGCGGGTGGACGTTCGTCTGCTGGTCATTAGGTGAGTCCACCGCGTCGTCGCGATGATGGCGGTGTGTGCATTCATGGTTTCCTTCCGTCGCGATTGCGCGATGCCGCGCAGGCATGCGGGAAACGTGGAATATAGTCTGTGACGCTGGCAATACGCACACCCGTGGCGTCGGAAATCGTGGACCAGATCAAGGTTGCTGTCCAGCGAAACCTTTCCACAGCGAGTGACCCAGAGGGGTCGATCTGGGACCGTCAATAATCAGGCGGCTCGCGGCATGAAGAGACGGTCGCAGCGCCGCGAATATTACCCGGTAGCAGCCATTCGTATCCCGCCAAGGCGGGACCTCTCACGGTCGCGGGGTTGCCTCTCGGTCGACTCAAAATAGGCTCATGACCCACAGTCAGCGGCCACCGACAGGTCTTTGACCCAGATCAATCTTGCGACGCGGAGAGGTTGCTAGGGTGTCCTCAGGGGGGAGCGGTGTAGTGCTGATCCGCCCACCATCCACCAATAGAGGAGCGACGAGAAATGCTGAACATCAAGCACAAGTTGGGGTGTGCGCTCGCGATCTTCACGTTGAGTGGAGGCATTGCCTTGGCGGCAGAGGTAGAACTTCAAAAGCAGATCGACGAGGTCAGGAGCGCGCTTCCAAAGTTCGCCATTCCGATGCGGGAGGTGGGGGACCGCTTTCAAAACATGTATTTCGCGGCCAAGGATGGCAACTGGGCGCTGGCAGCGTACATGTCAAAGTACATGAACGGTTCAATGAATCCGGCGAGCGTCACGAAACCGGCGGAGTACAAAGTGTGGAAGGGCTTTTATGACAACACCTTCACGTCCGTGAACAAGGCGATCATGGCCAAGGACTGGAAAGGCTTTGACGGCGCGTACATGGCGGTCATCAGCGATTGCAATGGCTGCCACCAGGCAATGGGGTATGGGTTCATCAAGGTCGTGAAAATGTCCACGCCTGCCGACAACGGAATCGACTACACGTCGATCAAGTCCGAACCGGGCGACGTGCCCAAGTAGTTCATCCCAATTTGAATGCAAGGCCGGGATTTCCTGGCCTTTTTCTTGCGGCGCCCTTGGTGGCGGAGCGAGAAGCACGAGATTGCACGGGAGCTCGCGGCCCGCCTTTTCATGGGTTTCTATGGCCGGTTCTGAACATCACTCCGACCGCTTCGGGTCCCATTCCAGCCATTAACTGGGCGCGAAAGCCGCCGTCCAACAAATGGACCTGAACTGCGCGGCCTCGACGCGAGATCAATTGACTCGCAAATTGGGTAGGTGCCTGGGGAGCACAAAGCGAAACGTCGTGCCCGCAAGCTCACTCGAAACCACGTCGATCGTTCCATCGTGCGCGCTGGCGATCTCGTGGGCGATGTAGAGTCCCAGTCCGAGACTTGTACGCTGGTCCTCATCCGCGTCGGCTTCCGGATCGACTCCACGAGTCAGCGGATCAAAGATGGAGCGACGTTGCCACACAGGAATCGCGGGGCCGCGATTGAGGACGCTAACGGTGACAGTTTCCGCTTGGTTGCCGTCAAGGCTGATGTTGATCGGGGTGCCGCGATACCCATGCTGAACGGCATTACCGACGAGATTGGACACCAGCTGCTCGATGCGGGATGCATCCCATTGCCCAGCACAATCTCCGCCGCACTCGACTGAAATGGGCCGATCCGGATGGGCGGTGCGCATTTCTTCTGCGATTCGGTTACAAACCGTGCGTAAGTCACAGCTCTCTGCGGAAATCGGGAGCCGCGCGCCGAGGCGAGTACGAGTGAAGTCCAGCAGGTCGTGCACCATTTGACCCATCCGATCCGCGCTGCGGGAAATCGTGACCGCTGAGTTGTGGTCACGCGCCGTTATAGCCTCCGACCTGAGCAACATTGCAGCGCCCATCTTGATGGCGGACAACGGGTTTCGCAAATCATGACCCAGCACGGCGAGAAACAGATCCTTGTCGCGGCCGACCTTTTCGGTGAAGCGCTCGATCGACTCCGCCAAGAGCTGATCCATGGCCTCATTAAAACGAATCATCTCCGACGCTTGCCGGTCAAAAGCATTGACCTCCTTCGCCCACAGGCGGGTCACGCTCGCTCGCAACGCCCGGTATTCGGACACCATCTGAACCAGGTCGAATCCGTCCTCCAATCGCTGCAGACCGTGATCGTGCGCAGCACTCTGCTCACCCTCGGGAAGCGGTTCACCGAGACCATGTGACTTTGCAATCGCTTCATCTACCGTTTGACCTGTCGCCAGATCGGCTGCAATAAATCGCAGCATCCGTCCCGCGTCATTGCGCAGTGCGCGAGGGGACATCGAGGCACCCGCGGGCAATGATTTCGCAAACGCCTCCCATTCGACCAGAATGGGTTCCATGTTGGCAAGGATGAAGTCGGCAAGGCGCATATGCAGCAGTCGTCAGCAAAGCGCCCATAATCTCATCATTCTGCGACGCAGTGCGAAGTATGCTCACGTCGGTGTCCGTGTCCGTGTAGGACGAATCGCTACGTCGCTCCGAGCGTTTACAACTGGCAATGGGTGCACGGATGCGCGCATGCTGTTCTTAAGGCGGTATGCGTGTTGAGATGTCTGGTAGTAGACGACCATTATGACGAAGCTACGTCACTCGGTGCTTACTTAGGCATTCTGGGCGGGGACGTGCGTGTCGCATTCAGTGGTAACGAAGCAATCGAAATCGCACCGGAATTCAGACCGCAATTGGTCGTTCTCGACATCAATATGCCCGGCTTGAGTGGCTTTGAAACCATTGCAAGTCTGAAGCACCCGGCGTGGGCGCCCGCCGCAACCTTCGTCGCCCACACCGCGGCGAGTCCGACCCTCCGGCGCGCCGCGACGGCCGCCGGCTTTCACCATTTCCTGGTGAAGGGCGATTCTGTCGCAGCCCTCGACGCCATCGTCGATCGGCTTCTCATCGATGATCCTGGCCGACTCATCTAGTCGACGGGTGCGGAAGTCGGCGCTGATTATCCACGTTGCGCTTGAGCGCTGCTGCTATTCCGGTAGTGCGATCATTGACACCACCGCAGGCGGCAAGCTGCGACATTGAGACTCAGCCGAATTATCACACCTAGCTCGTGGACTAAGCCACGCGTATGCTCACGCGGAAGGGCCTATGTGATGTTCACCGCTCGTCGCGCGTGGGCGGACTTATGCAGTGGGAGCATCAGCGAGCACCGCGGAGTATTTCGACGTTGCAGCACATCGAGGCGCTCGGACGTGTTCGGTGCAAGCGATGGTGAGCGGGCCACGAAATGTGCGGGGACAGGGATAAACGTGCCAAGCGGTCTGAGGCGAATTGGCGGCCGAACGTCGCGGACTAGGTGAAACGTTTCGGGATGCCGACTTTGGAGGCGCCCTCTACGGTCACCGGTCGCGCAATGCTAGGCAGGTGAACCCGCCGCGACTTCAAGTCCAATCCCCTCCCCCACAGATCAGGATGCAACCTAAAGCGTCTCTGCGGAGAAGGATGATCGAGGCTGGCACAGGCACCGATTGGCGTGCGTATCTCCATTTAGTAAAGCAATCGGGTTCTGCATGGGTCAACGATCGCGCGCCCACCATGGGTGCCGCACTCGCGTTCTATAGCGCCTTCGCCCTGGCACCGCTGTTAATTGTCCTTATTGCGGTTGCCGGCGCAATATTCGGCCCGGATGCTGCGCGCGGCGCAATTGCAGGTCAACTAACTGGCTTGGTCGGGGCGGCCGCTGCGCAGGCGATCCAGGACCTGCTGCGGGCGGCGCAGGAGACAACAACCGGCGCGCTAGCAACCATTGTCGGATTGGTGACCATGCTAGTCGGTGCAACGACCGTCCTGGTCGAACTGCAAGATGATCTGGACTTGATTTGGAAGGCACCAAAGAGAGCCGGCAGTAGTTGGCTATCGATTCTCCGGGCTCGAACGCTGTCGTTAGGCCTGCTCCTCGCAATTGGATTTCTGCTCCTGATCTCATTGGTTATAAGTGGCGCAATGTCAGCTTTTGGCGTTTACTCGCAAGCATACCTTCCTGGTGCGGCAGTTCTTCTGCTGCCTCTTTGGAACACGATCTTTTCATTAGCCGCTGCTACTGTACTTTTCGCGATGCTGTACAAGTGGCTGCCGAGCGTATCGATTGCTTGGCCCGATGTATGGATCGGTGCTTTCACTACTGCCGTTTTGTTCACTCTGGGGCGGTTCGCCATCGGCGTTTACCTTGGTGGAACCGCGATTGCCTCAACTTACGGTGCGGCAGGTACGCTCGTAATACTCCTGTTATGGCTCTACTACTCCGCGCAGGTCTTCCTGCTAGGCGCAGAATTTACCTGCCTCTATGCGAAACGTCGGTGCTCGCGCGACGAAGTGCGTGATGCGCATCGAGAGCGAGCTTTGGTAAAACCAGTCGCAAATGCGTCCCGGCGACAGAATGTCAAAAGATAACGTGGTCTCGGTCAATTGAGTCGGCGCTCTAACGTCGCTTCAGCCAGAGGTCGTTCAACTCCTGGACATCGTGCCTCGCGCCATCCAAAAATTCAGCATGGCGCTTCGACGTAGCGCGCTCGGACCGCCCGGCGCAATCGAAAAAGATACAGAAGGCAGCAGGTGAAATGCAACGGCGGCCAATGCGGCAGGGTCACCGGGCATCCCCGTAGGCGCAACGTCGTCAGCCGCCGTCAAAGCGCCTGCCGGTTCGCAACGGCATTCAATATTTGCGACTGGCTTCGATGCCAACACGAGCTGCGGATGACTGTTTTAAAATTAAGATAAAACCCGTCGCACTCATCCCACCGTTGTGCTATGGTGGACTTCTCACGGAGAGGGTAGTGTCAGCCCTTCCGCCTCCGCCAAGTTGGGTTTTCAACCCTTGGCGCTCCCCAGGCATCACCCAGCTTGCGCGATGCCGATTCAAAGCGGGTCGAGAACCTGCGGTATGTCTTTTGACTCCTGCGCGACCCTGCGCACTTGCCGAAAATGCAAGCAAAGTCCTATGGGATGTCCCATATGGCGTGAATACGTCTTTTCCTAAGAGGTCACATCATGTCTAGCCACACCCAAAATCGCCCTACTCAGACAACCGTCGACGGTAGTCAAGCCAACTTTGAAACCGCACTGCGGATCGCCACCGTCATCGTGGAAGCCAACCAGCGTCTATTCAAGCTACAAAGTGAAGCCGCTAATGCTGCGTTTGCAGAGAATTCGAAGCACCTGATGAGCTCGCTGAGCACCAAGGATTCTGGCGCGCTGCTCGGAGAATGGGCGAGACTTTACGAAGCGAACACGCGTAGGGTGCTGGACGTCACCCGGAGTTGCTTTGAGATCATGCCGCAAACCCAGGCCGAGATTGCTAACCTGATGGGCGGCCCTTTCGCGTCCGCCAACAAAGAAACGCAGCAATACCTCGACCAGTTCACCAAGGCAATTAGCGACGGTCGCGACGCCGCCGCGGCTTCGGTGAAGGAGTTCCTCGCCAAGGCCGTCGCAAGCGCTAGCGTCACCCATCCCATGAAGAAAGAAAAGGTCGTGTAGTTGCGCGGTTGACCTTGCCTTCTCATACAACGTCCCAACTTAATACACGACAGCACACTGAAGGTATCCCCGTTGTTCCGATGTGGCAGATTGCCGTAAAGCCGCCTTCGCGTGGCCGGCAGTTGCGACGTCGGGATAACGGGGCTGACAGAATTGTCGGCGCGCATTGATACGAGCCCCGGTTCGGTGACGTGGGCTTTTTTTGTTTTGGCGGTTTGCGGTCATCAATATGCGCTACCTCCCAGAACGAGGTTGCCGACCTCCAAACTTGCGATTGACCTCCGGAAAGGTCGCCTTAATCGCAGCCGCCCAAGTCCCGCGTTTGGACGCGTTTAAACGGAACGATCAGCACCCGGCGTAGACGATGAATCCCACCCGGTACTTGGTCGTCACACAGGAGGGGTATTTCCACCAGCAGCCAGCGTCTCATGTCAAAGCGGCGTGTTCGGAGTAAGTAGATGTCGCGGAAGTCACGCCATCTTCGTATCGCGGCCAAACGTCGAAGTAGCGCTCATCGAAGAGCCACCAACGAGGCGCGGACGAGTGCAGCCGGGAGACTGAACTGCGCACGCTGAAGACTGGTGTTTGGCGCGCCATCCTGGCGTCGACGGGGAGCCCCACATCTTGCCGTTTTGGGTGAAAAGCACCGTCGAACGGCCGCTCTCAGCTAATCCCCCGTACGGCTGCTCCTGGCCGAACTGATCTTACCCACGAACGGTGGACACCTTACTTGGCGATTTCATCGCCTCGAACGGCAGCGGGGCTTCGTAGCTAATCGATGAGTGTCGTCGCTGCCGGTTGTAAAACACTTCCATGTAATCGAACAAGCTGACCCGCGCATCGTCGCGGGTCTTGTAGTCGCAGTGCATGACCAATTCGGTCTTGAGCGTATGGAAGAAGCTCTCCATGGGCGCATTGTCCCAACAATCACCTTTGCGACTCATGCTCTGCCTGATGCCATGGCAGTTGACGATTTCTCGGTAGCTTCCGGTGGCGTACGTTGACCCCTGGTCGGAGTGCAGCGTTACCGGTGGACCTCGATGAGCAATCGCCATGTTCAACGCGTCCATCGCCAGCTTGGTGTCCAGCGTTCGGCTCATCGCCCAGCCCACCAAGGCTCTCGAGTACGCGTCCAGAACCGCGGCCAAGTACAGCCAGCCCTCGCGCGTTGGGATGTAGGTGATGTCGCTCAGCCAGAGGTCGTTGGGATGTGCTGACGTGAAGTCTCGGTGGATGAGGTTCGGCGATGCCTTGGTCTTGCGGGAGTCGGTGGTCACGCGGAAGCGCCGGATCGCCTTGGGCAGGATCTCCGCTTTGCGCATCAGCTTGGCCACCGTGTTGCGACAGCACGGTACCTTCTGGGCCAGCAGCTCGACGTGCACTCGCGGAGCGCCGTACGACTCGCGGCTGGCTTGGTGGATCGTCCTGATACGAGCCGTGAGTTCAACCCGGCGCTTCTGGCGGTCACTGGGACCGCGCTGCCGCGCAGCGTAGTAGCCACTGCGCGAGACCTGCAGCGCCTCGCACAGCGCCGGCACCCCGTACTGGCGTCGATTGTTCTCGACGAAGGCGTACTTCACTTCGCTTCCCGAGCGAAGTAGATGGCCGCTTTTTTTAAGATCTCGATCTCCAGCTTGAGCTTGGCGTTCTCGCGACGCAGTTGCTCAAGATCCTCAGCGGCAGATCGATCAGGCTTGGCGATGCCCGTCACCGCTTCCTTCTCGAACTCGAGCCGCCACGTTCGCAGCTGGCCGACGCGTACACCCAGCTCCCGAGCCAGCTGCGCCTTGGGCCTCTCGCTCAACGCCACCTGACGAACCGCTTCAAGCTTGAATTCCCGAGTCAATTTCCTGCGCGGTGCGTATTCCATCGAACACCTCCTCAGCCAGTATTGCTCTGATTGAGGTGTCCATCAAACGTGGGTACCTTCAAACTCGGCCGTAATGGGGGCGACGAGCTGCATCGCACCCGCGCTTCGCCAGGCGTCCAGAGGGTTCGGATTCAGCGATGCAAAATCTTCGCCAGATAATGCGACGGCGGTAGTTCGCGCTCGATTGGCGGCGGGCGCATCACTCGCTCAGAGTTGTCACCCGTCGTGGGTGCGAGTCCGCCGGCCCAGATCCCCAGACCAGTGTCGGCAGTTTGCTCTGCTCACGTCAGTTGTTGAAACGAATCCAGACTTGTCCCGGCGCGCGCTTGACCACGACGCCGTGCCTGCCCATCATCGGGTGGCACGTCACACCACGCGACACAGCCGAAGCGTCGGTTCGGGTGCGTCGCGTGGGCAGTGTCACGGACCCAATGAGATCCTGCGGCACTCTTGGTCGGTTAAACGCGATAAAGCACCTCACGCGCCATGGACTGACGCTGTGTGTCGACATTGGCGGAGTAGCCTGACTGCTTTGGAGCCTGAGCGCACCAAGTCCCCATCAATGCAGCCACAACGCGCTCCGGCACGTGGCGCCGGCTGCCTCGGTCCTCTGTTTTTGGCCGCCATCCGTCCGTCGGCGACGGTCGGAGTTCGACCCTAGTTGACGTTCACCGTGCCGAGAAGCGGCGAATTATGAGGAAGAACTCGCTTTGCTTCTTGCCTTCGTTCGAATCGTTAGCAAGCATCGCGAATCAGTTCACCTCGATCACCGGATAGCGCAGCCGCGGGACGCGCCGCTCAGCCAGTGGCCCGCGGGGGTTAAAGCCGACCGGGCCACGCATCTGCAGTTCGGCCAGCAACCAGGCCGCCGCCTCGCGTTCCTGCTCGCGCCCTTCGGCGGCGAGCTGCGCGATGCGGTTGCGAAGTGTCTGGATCTCCACGTCCCGCATCATCTTCCACTGAAGTGCTTCGCCAGCGAGAGGATCGCCGCGGCGATTGCGTTCGCATGCTGGACGTCGAAATAAACGCTCGCCCTTCGTCCATCGTCATGCAATTGCGCGATGACGATGTCGTTGTCTCCGCCCAGCGCAATGGTGATCGGGTCGGCGGATGGGATTTCGATGACGTCTAAGTGGCCGGGCATGGTGCCTCCGTCGTGCTTGGAAGAGCGACATTATCGCGTCGCCTTCGAAAAGACACAGTAGAACGGCGGGTAGCGGGTTGCCCGACGCACCGTTCCCCTCTTGATTCGAGCGCGATTTTTTTCGAGTCGCCGCCGCGCGCTGCTCGGCGGACCCCGCGAGCTGCTCGAGCTATTCCTGGGGCTACGGATGGGTCCGTCAACCATAAGTGATGTGGGCCGAGCCTCGGGCCGAACTACGCGTTACTTGCCATCGCCTTCCTTAGGACGTCGCGCATAGAAATCCGCGACCTGCTCGGTCTCGGCTGCCGTCATCTCGCGAGTCATGTTGCGCATCTGCGCATGGCTGTCGTTGCGTCGCGTGCCCGTCTGGAAATCCCTGAGCTGCACGACGAGATACTCTTTGGGCATGCCCTCGAGCCACGGCGCGCCCAGCTTGTGATCGGTCCCGCCGTGGCAGGCGATGCAAGGCGCGATGTTGCGCAGCGGGTCGCCGACGCGAACCAGCGCCGGCGCAGTCGCTTCGTCGTATCGGGCCGGCGCGGTGCGCGCCTTGGGCAGCGAGTCGTAGTACGCGGCGACGTCCTCGATGTCGCGGTCCGACAAATTGCGCGAGATCTGAAGCATGAACGACCCACCGCGGTCGCCGCGCTTGTAATCCTGCAACTGCTTGATGATGACCTCGGGATACTGGCCCGCGAGGTTGGGCGCGTTCGCCTCGCTCAAGCCCTGCGCGCCGTGGCACATGCTGCACTGCTGGAGCGCGAGCGTCGCGCCGCGGCCGATCGCGTCGCTCGATCCATGCGTCGTCATTGCGGGCAGGAGCACCACGCTCGTTGCCCCTTTCTCGCTCTCGCGACGTGGCGACGGCGCCCAGTTGCTTGGCAGGCCGGCGGCGCGGCAGATCGCGAGCCATATCCCGCCCGCCGTGTAGTCGCGATGCACGGACGGGAGCAGCACGAAGCCGACCAGGAAGGCGCCCACCGTCAGCACGAAGAGCCAGACGATGCTCCAGCGCACCCAGGGATTGCCCCACGCGATGCGGTCGCCGTTCTCCATTACGGCCCGCCTATTTGTATGACGGGCACCGACGTCTCCTTGAGCATCGCGAGCTGAGCGATCGGATAGCCGTAATTCACGATCGTGAGACCGATCATCATCGCCACCCACAGGCCGAACGTGTTGAGTGCGGCCGGCGTACGCTCGCCGGCGTGCGCGGCGAGGCTGAAGGTGAACGGCACGGGCGCCGGGTCGACGCGGCGCGCCCGCGCGAGGATGTAGACGAAAAGCACCGTGGAGACGACGAGGACAAGCCCGCCGACAGTGGACATCGTGACCGTCCACGCCTGCGGCTGCAGCACGGGGTTCGAATAGTCGTAGTACGCCATCCGCCGCGGCATCCCGAGCAAGCCCACGAGATGCCACGGCATCGTCAGTACGAGCATGCCGATGAACCACAGCCAAAGCTGCACCTTCACCGCGCCGCCGCGCAGCGGTGCGCAGCCCGTGAGTTGCGGCCATAGCTCGTAAGCGATCACCATGTACATGATCACGATGGCGCCACCGAAGATGAGGTGGAAGTGACCGGTGACCCACTGCGTGTTGTGCACCGTCTCGTTCAGCTGATAGCTCATGTTGATGATGCCGCCGGCGCCGCCGAACCCCAGCATCACGAACGAGAACGTGACCGCGAGCATGACCGGGTTGTCCCAGGGCAGCGCCTTGACCCAGCCGAGAACGCCCGTGCCGCCGCGCAGGCGACCCGCGATCTCGACCGATGCCGTGATGGTGAATATCGTAAGCAATGTGGGCACGGACACCATAGCCGTCATCGCGGCATGGACGAACTTGAACCCCGCGCCAACCTGCGGGTCGGCAAACAGGTGATGCATGCCGATCGGCATGGAGAATACGAGGAACAGGACGAACGCCACCCGTGCCATCGTGTCGCTGTACAGCCGTCCGCCGATCGCGCGTGGGACGATGCTGTAGAACGCGATGTACGCCGGCATGAGCCAGAAGTAGACGATGGCGTGCAGCGTCCACGAGAAGAACACGCGCGACAATCCGGCGTCGATCGTGCTTTTCAGACCGAGCGCCGCCGGCAGGATGAGTAACAGGACCTCGACGGCCGCCCCCACCGACGTCCACGCCCACAGGTACGCGCCGGTGACGTTGCCGAACATCGCGAGCGGTACCGTGGCTCCCGGGTTCGCCTTGCGCCAAGCATGCAGGTTGATCGACATCAGCGCCACCCAGATCCACGACCCCACTACGACCAGCACCACGCCGATGTAATAGAAAGGACTGGCGATCATCGGCGGGTAGAACGTGTAGAGCACCGAGGCCCTGCCCGCTGCCACGGTGGCGGCGGCGATCACCGTGCCGGCGACGACGAGCCAGAATCCCGCCCACGCCCAACGCACGCCGATGAGCGGCCGCTTGAGCGAGAGTTCGGTGATCGCGTAACCAAATCCCATCGCCACGAGCGTCGGCATCACGTACGCCATTACCGTTCCGTGCGCGGTGACCGACCGGTAGTAATGCTCCGGGTTGTTCACCCACGCGTGGAGAGGGCTACGCACGTACATCTGCCACTCGCCCAGCAGGATGGCGAGCAGGAACCCCGCGAACGCGACCCAGAAGTGTGCAAGGACCAGCTTTTTAGCGGCGAACACAGTTGATCCTCTGCCCGCGGGCGGTGCGCGCGGCGAACTCGTTGGCGGGAATCACCTGCACGCGCGCCCACATCGCTTCGTGACCGGTGCCGCAGTATTCGTGGCACGGCATCAAATGCTCGCCCGCCTTCTGGAACGTCGTCGTGAACGTGGCGATGAAACCCGGCACCAGCATCACGTTGGCGTTGGTCGTGCCGACCACGAAGCCGTGGACAACATCGGTGCTGGTCGCCCGGAAGGTGACGGGTGCCTTCTCGGGTACGACGATGCACTGCGGCTCGAACGAATACTGCTGTGCGACGAGGCGCGCCACAACGCGGCCGTCTGCTTCAACGGCGGTGCCGAGGTTGCCTTCGACGAACTCGCCCGACACGTGCAGCGTACGCGGATCGATGGTCTCGACGCGCGACGGTGGCATTGCGGCCCATTGCACGCCCGTGAACACCATCATTGCCACCAGCAAAGCGATGATGATGCCGACCACGATCGCCCACTGGCGCTCGGCTGCGGCGGCCGCGGCGTGCGGGTCGGGCGCCGGTGTGCTCGCTGCATTCACGAGACCGCTCCACGCGGCAGGTATACGACGAAGTAGAACGCGAAGTAGAGGATCGTTACGATGGCGGTCGCGATGCCGGCGACCGCGAACGCGCCGGAGGGTCCCCGGCGGACGATCTCGTCGACACGACGGTTTGTTTCCTCGTCGGCAGGTGTCATGTGCTCCCTCACTCCGGCAATAACGTCCGCAGCTCGCTCGATTGGGCGGGCATCACCGGCGTGCCGGTATTGTTCCATGCGACGCGGATGTAGGTGATCACCGCCGCGACCTGCGCATCGTTCAGTATGTGCGCAAATGGCGGCATTCCATGCGGCCGCGGATTCTTCCTCGTGCCGGGCGAATAGCCGCCGTTGAGGACCATGCGGATGGAGTTGACCGGCGACGACATGGTGATCGACTGGTTCCCTGCGAGCGGCGGAAACTGCGGTGGATTTCCCTTGCCCTCCGCGCCATGACACATCGCGCATTGCGTCTCGTAGACCTTGCGGCCCGTCTCGAGGATCTCGGGACCGACGAGCCGCGCCTGGCTCGTCGGCTGCGGCTCGGCGTCGCGCTTGGGCAACGACTTCAAGTAGACCGCCATCGCCGCCACGTCCTCGTCGGTGAGGTATTGCAGGCTGTTATAGACGACCTCGGCCATGGGACCGTACACGGTGGCGCGCTTGGACACGCCGACCTGCAGCAGGTCGACGATATCTTTCTCGCTCCAGTCGGCGAGGCCCGCCTCGCGATTCGACGTCAGCGACGGCGCATACCAGTTCTGGTTGGGAATCATCCCGCCTTCGAACGCCTGCGATTCGCTCGACCCGCCGAGCCGGTTGATGGCGGTGTGGCACATCGCGCAGTGCCCGAGACCCTCCACGAGGTAAGCGCCGCGATTCCATTGCGCGGACTGTGAGGAATCGGGCACGTACTCCCCTTCGTTGAAGTACAGCGCGCGCCAGCCGACCAGCAGTTCGCGCTTGTTGAAGGGGAATCGAAGCTCGTGCGGCCGATTCTTCTGGTGCACCGGCGGAACCGACATGAGATACGCGTAAATCGCGTCGCAGTCCTCGCGCGTCACCTTCGTGTACGACGCGAAGGGCATGGCAGGATAGAGCAGCGCGCCGTCGCGCGAGATGCCCGTGTGCATCATGCGGTAGAACTCGTCGGCCGTCCATTTCCCGATGCCGGTTTCGTCGTCGGGCGTGATGTTGGGCACATAGAGATTGCCGAACGGCGTCGGCATTGCGCGGCCGCCCGCAAACGGCTTCCCGGTAGGCGTGGTGTGGCATGCAACGCAATCCCCTGCGCGAGCGAGATATTCTCCGCGGCTCAAGTACTGGGTCGTCGCATTCGTCACGGGTGCAGGCACGCCCGTACGCGGCAGCTCGCCCGGACGCAGCAGTATCCACGCGACGACGGCCGCGGCCGCGAGCACGACAACGGCGATGACAATGCGGGCGCCGGTCACGATTGACTTCCGCACGCCAGCGGCATGCGCACGAGGTTGGACGATTCAGGCGACGAATCGCTCGGCGGATCCTGCACCGCGAGCCACGCAGCCACAGCAGCGATGTCAGCTTCCGACAACCGCGAAACCACCCGCTTCATGCAATCCGGGTCGTCTGCATGTCGGCTGCCGACGCGCCAACGCGTAAGTTGCGCCGTGATATACGCGGCGTGCAGACCTACGAGACCGGGAATGCCGGGATTCATTCCGGTGAGGCGCGCGCCGTGGCACGCGATGCACGGCGGAATGCCTTTTCCGGGATCGCCCGTGGTGGCGATCACCTTGCCGCGCTCGAGAATCGCCGCATCTGCGGGCGCAGGCTCCTTCGCCGAGAACGGCGGGCGAAGCTTCGCGAAGTACTCAGCCATCTCGCGCAGATACGCATTGGGCAGGTACGCGACGAGGTAGTTCATCGGCGGGTACTGCCGAGTCCCGTCGCGAAAC
Source organism: uncultured Pseudomonadota bacterium (assembly GCA_963709335.1). GTDB lineage: Bacteria > Pseudomonadota > Gammaproteobacteria > Burkholderiales > Casimicrobiaceae > VBCG01. Next base: position 908 of record CAVPWB010000011.1, on the reverse strand, counting down.
GCGACGAGTTGATTGTAGAGATAGCCGGCGGGCTTGCCCGCGATGCGCGGGAAGTAGCCGTTATTGGTGCCCTGACCGCTCTGACCGTGGCATGTCACACAGCCCTGGACACGCGCCTCGATCGAGTCGACTGTCTTGAAGGCTGGAACGGCCTCATTCTGGGCCAGCGCAGGCATCACGCAACACGCGGCAAGCAGTGCGAGCGCACATGCGAGGCGAAAAACCTGCGACATCACGTCGAACCCGGGCGTGCGAGATGACTTAGTCTAGCATCGCTCGCGCCTCAGGCGGCTTGGATGAAGCCGTTTTTCGCAAGAGTAAGCCCCCGGGGAGCTCACGGCGTCGCGCGGAAAGGTGGCGAGATGGGACCGATCGCAAGACGCGGCAGCGAGCGGGACCGTTGAATATCGGTATGTCGAGGCGGAGCTGCGCTGCTGATTGACCGGTGACGGCGCTTTGTGACATTCCACTTCAGCGGCCATGTACCGGTTCAACGGCCGCGCGCGCTTCGCGGACGAACGAGCAAAGGTGTCACCACCCGCCGCGAGACCCCGTGGTGCTGCCGACTAAATTTGATTTTGTCGTAAATCTCAAGACTGCCCGCGAACTCGCAATCCGGATACCTCAGTCAGTTCTGCTGCGGGCAGATCGGGTGATCGAGTAGCAGCTCCGCGAATGTCGGCTGTGGCCGTTCAGCGACGGTCGAGTCTGAACGCGATTGGTAATTGTTGATGTCGCAGTTCGACCCTGAACGGTCATATCGGTCCCTAGAAAGCAGACGTCGTTACGTGAAACGCGCGAAACAAAACCGGCCGTTTCGTGAAGTTTGTCTAATACACCTACTCAGCAGACTGTGCTGGAATCCCGTGCCTCACAACGGTTCAAGTGCAATACGCGACATCTTTCGT
>CAVPWB010000010.1:0-344153 GCA_963709335.1 uncultured Pseudomonadota bacterium | reverse complement strand
GAGATTGCAGCCGCGCGCAACGCGCCACGCATTGTTCTGGTTTCACCTTCCAGAGCGTGGCGCGTATCGATTCGGGCGCCGTCACCAACAGCGCCCGCAATTGATTGATGGCTTGGGTCTTTGCCTTCACGGCGCTGCGCCTGGCCATGCTCACGGCTCGCATTGCTTCCACTACGCCCGACTGCGCCTTCGGGATGGCATTGGCTTCACCGGCGAGTACCGCCCGAGCCGCGTTTTCGGCATCAGTGGGATCGCTCTTGCCGCGCAACCGCCGCCGTGAACGATCGGGCCGGTTGATCTCAAGCACCTGTACGCCATGCGCATGCACCCGTCGCGCAAGCGCCGCGCCGTACGTTCCAGTGCCCTCAATTCCAGCGCGGGTGAGCCGACCGAATCCGCGCGCCCATTCGATTAGTTGTTCGTAGCCCAAAGCCGTCGTCGGAACAGATGTCGTCGCAACAATGCGGCCCACAACGTCGATCAGCACCGCCACATGCACGTCAAGATGCGTGTCAACACCGAGAATTACTTCGCGCTCTTCAGGCAGATGAATCATCCGGTCCTCCTGCTGCGTAGGGATGCATTGCCAACCCGTTCGCAGGACAGGACACTCACGGTGCAGAACAAAGCTCCTATCAGGTCACAGACGAGCGGCCCGGCAACGCGCGGGGAACGCCGGGCCGCAGTCGACAAGTCAACGCCAAGGCACGTTGGCCAATCCCAGCACGAGTCAGGCCGGGCCGGTCGCTCACCTTCATCGTATATTGAGTGTCCCAACAATCACCCTTACGACTCATGCTCTGCCTGATGCCGTAGCGGTTGACGATCTCCCGGTAGCTTCCCGTGGCGTACGTTGACCCCTGGTCGGAGTGCAGCGTTACCGGTGGACCTCGATGCGCAATCGCCATGTTCAACGCGTCCATCGCCAACTTGGTGTCCAGAGTTCGGCTCATCGCCCAGCCCACCAAGGCTCTCGAGTACGCGTCCAGAACCGCAGCCAGGTAGAGCCAGCCTTCCCGCGTCGGTATGTAGGTGATGTCGCTCAGCCAGAGGTCGTTGGGATGTTCGGACGTGAAGTCCCGGTTGATGAGGTTCGGCGAGGCCTTGGTCTTGCGCGAGTCAGTGGTCACGCGGAAGCGCCGGATCGCCTTGGGCAGGATCTCGGCCTTGTGCATCAGCTTGGCCACCGTGTTGCGGCAGCACGGCACCTTCTGGGCCAGCAGCTCGACGTGCACTCGCGGAGCGCCGTACGACTCGCGGCTGGCTTGGTGGATCGTCCTGATACGAGCCGTGAGTTCAACCCGGCGCTTGTGGCGGTCACTGGGACCGCGCTGCCGCGCAGCGTAGTAGCCGCTGCGCGAGACCTGCAGCGCCTCGCACAGCGCCGGCACACCGTACTGACGTCGATTGTTCTCGACGAAGGCGTACTTCACTTCGCTTCCCGAGCGAAGTAGATGGCCGCTTTTTTTAAGATCTCGATCTCCACGCTTGAGCTTGGCGTTCTCGCGCCGCAGCTGCTCAAGATCCTCAGCGGCAGAGCGATCAGGTTTAGCGATGCCGGTCACCGCCTCCTTCTCGAACTCGAGCCGCCAGGTTCGCAGCTGGCCGACTCGTACACCCAGCTCCCGAGCCAGCTGCGCCTTGGGCTTCTCGCTCAACGCCACCTGACGAACCGCTTCAAGCTTGAATTCCCGAGTCAACTTCCTGCGCGGTGCGTATTCCATCGAACACCTCCTCAGCCAGTATTGCTCTGATTGAGGTGTCCATCAAACGTGGGTACCTTCATCCCGGCCAGAAGCGGCCGCACGAGCGTCATCCGAATAGCAGCCGTTCGGACCAGACTGGAGTCATGGCAGCGATGACGGCGGCAGCTAGGAAGTTGATATCCTGGTTCCATGGCTGGGGAACGACAACAAATCGAAAACATCATCGCCGGGCTGGAATCCCAGCGCGCCTTGCTCGGCGATGCACTGGTCGATGCGGCGCTCGCCCCTCTGCGCGCTAGGTTGACATTGTTGGCGATGGTACCGCCGGACGAGCCCCTCCAGGCCCTTAAGCAAGTATCTACTCTTGTTCCTCGACATCGTCGGCTCGACGAGATTGGCCAGCACCTCGACCCCGAGCAAACCAGCGAGGTGATGGACGGCGCCCTTGCCCAGTTCGCCGCTGTCGTTCAACGATACGGTGGCAAGGTCCTGAAGTACGCCGGCGACAGCGTGCTCGCGGTGTTCGGGGCGGGCGAAGTCCGGGAGGACGATGCCGAACGTGCCGTTCGCGCCGGGTTAGCGCTCCTTGAAGCGGGACAGGAGCAAGGTGCACAGCTGCATCGTCAGCATGGTCAGCACGGATTCAACGTGCGGGTGGGCGTGCACACCGGCGGCGTGCTGTTGGGGGCGGGGTCGATGCCGAGGAAAGCATCCGGGGTCAGGCCGTCAATATTGCCGCGCGCATGGAGCAAACGGCACCGCCCGGGACGCTCCGCATTAGCCACGATACCTACCGCCACGTGCGCGGCGTCTTTGACGTGGACCCGCAGCCGCCGCTGACCGTGAAAGGCATGGACGAGCCGCTCGCCACCTATTTCGTGCGACAGGCCAAGCCACGCGCTTTCCGTGTGGCCACACGCGGCATCGAAGGTGTGGAAACGCGGATGATCGGTCGCGACGCCGAACTCGGGCAGTTGCAGCAAGCGTGCAGGCGCTTGTATGACGATAGCAAGATGGCCGTCATTACCGTAGTCGCTGAAGCCGGCGTGGGGAAAAGTCGACTGTTGTACGAATTCGGCAATTGGATCGAGACCCGGCCTGAACGCTTCGCCATCTTTCAGGCTCGAGCGCATCCCCAGACTGTGAGCCAGCCCTACGGTCTGCTGCGAGATATGCTGGCTTGGCGGCTGCAGATCGCAGACAGCGACAGCATGGATGCGGCCAAGGCGAAGGTCGAAACGGAAATTGTCCCGCTATTCGAAACCGACGATGGCGACGACATGGCCCAGGCCCATGCCCATCTGCTGGGCCACCTGATCGGGCTCGACTCCACGAGCCGCCATATAAAAGGCATTCAAGACGACGGCAAGCAAATACGGAACCGGGGTTTCCACGCTGCCGCCCAATTGTTCCGTCGCATCCGCGCGCGCGACGGTGCGCCCATCGTGCTGATGCTCGAAGATCTGCATTGGGCGGACGACGGCTCGTTGGACTTCCTGACCTACCTGACCCAGGTAAACCGAGACGTACCCATGCTGATGGTGGCTCTAACCCGCCCGACGCTTTTCGAGCGGCGAAGCGGCTGGGGCGACATCGATGGCATTCATCGGCGTGTCGATCTGAACCCTCTTGACGAGGGCGCCAGCGGCCTGCTAGCCGACGAGTTGCTGAAGAAGCTGCCCGAAGTGCCCGCTACGTTGCGCGACGTAATCATGAGGGGCGCGGAGGGGAACCCATACGACATGGAAGAGCTGGTGAAGATGCTGGTGGACGAGGGCGCGATTGAAATCGGCGCAGACCGTTGGACAGTGAACCTTTCAAGGTTGGTGACAACCCGTGTGCCGCCAACGCTGACCGGTGTGCTTCAGGCCCGTCTTGACGGCCTCAAACCCGCTGAGAAGCTCGCGCTGCAACATGCCTCGATCATCGGCGTCGTGTTCTGGGACGACGCACTGTCGGCCATCGATCCGCGGGCCATCGATGCGCTACCCGCATTGGCAAAGCGCGAGCTGATCGTTCGAAGCCGGGACGCCAGCTTCGACGGCGTGCGCGAATACGCTTTCAAACATCAGATCCTCCACCACGTTACCTACGACATGGTGCTAAAGCGCACGCGTCGCGACTGCCATGCCAGGGTAGCCGCGTGGATGTCCCGTCTTTCCGGCGCACGAGCCAGCGACCACCTGGGTGCGGCGGCGGAGCATTTCGCGAGAGCCGGTGACAACACCAATGCCGCCGAATTCTTCACCCGCGCAGCCGAGCGCGCCGCAGCGCGCTATGCGCATGAGGCCGCCACCGGCTATGCGGACAGCGGCCTGGCCACGATGGACAAGGATCTGCGTGCCGATCGACCTCTGTTGCACTGGCGCTTGCTTGATGTGCGCGAGCGCATGCTGGATCTGCAGGGTCGGCGCACAGAACAGCGAATCGATATCAACGCGCTGCAGCAGCTGGCGGATGCAATGGACGACGACGGCCGGCGCGGCGAGGTCGCCTGGCGGCGCAGCGATTTAGCACTACGCACCGCTGACTTCCGCGCAATGGAGAGCGCAGCCCGGCAGGCCATGGTGTTGGCCGAACGCGCCGGGGACGGGCTGCTTGGGTTGCGTGCGCAGCATCGCTTGGCCAATGCGCTGGCCAATCTCGGCGACCTCCAAGCGAGCAGGGCCATTGCGCAGGAGGGTCTCGAGTTGGCGCGAGACCAAGGCCTGCGTCAAATCGAAGCTCTTTTCATGAATGCCCTTAGCGTCACTGCGTCGCAGGGCGATCTGATGGAAAGTCTAGCGATTGACCAGCAGCAGCTGGCGATAGACCGGGAGCTTGGTAACCGACGGTCGGAGGCCACGACGCTCGGCAATCTCGGCTGGTCATGGCTCTCCTTCGGGTGAGCACCGTGCCGCTAAGCGCCATCTCGAAGAAGGCTTGAGATTGATCCGGATGGTTGGCGACCGCAGTGCGGAAACGTACCCGTTGATCAGCCTGTCGCAGCTTGCGCTGCGGGAGGGTGAAAATGCGCTCGCGCTTGCGCATGCCCAGTCTGCGCTAGACATCGCCATCACCGTTCAGGAGCGGCGACAAGAGGCGCTTTCCCTGCTGCTCCTGGGACAAGCGAATCTGGCACTCGGTCAACATGCCGAATCCACGAGGGCCTTCGAGAGTGCATACGCTGCCGCGACAGCGATCAAACTGAACCAAAGATACGACGCGGCGATCGGCTTAGCCCAGGTGGCATTGGTGCAAGGCGACATAGCGCTTGCTATGCGCGCGATCGAGGAGCCACTGGCTCATCTGACGGCCGGCGGCGTACTGGAGGGCACTGAGCAACCGCACCTTATCCAGCTCATCGTACATAGAGTTCTCGCGCGAGCGGGCGATCCTCGGGCTGCCGAGCTGCTTGCGAGCGCCCACGCTAACCTGCAGGCTGTCGCGGCGACGATCACCGACCTCACGCTACGACAGAGCTATCTCGACAACATTCCGGAACATCGGGAGATCGAAATAGCGTGGGCGCAGCGATAGATGCCACCCTGCCGCGAAGCAGTGGCCGCGGCGGGATCGAGCAATCCCGAACGACCGCTTTGCCAGATCGAAGATTCTGCAATGGGTCGTAACCGTCGTACTAGATTGTGGCGAAACCGCTTGGTCGAGCACCCTATGGTGCTGCTTCGCAAACAGAGAGTTAGTGCAGCGCTCTCCTGTCCGGGACGCTCGCGGAAACCGGCTAAGTGGTCCTGGTCAAGGCGCATCCCCCGGTTGCACTCGCTGCAGGACGCGGCGTCTAGTCGCCACGCCAGTTCCAGCGCAAACGACTTGGGCGATGGCGTGGAACAGCGCCTCGGCAAAAGCCCATGGTCCTAGTCGCTTCGATCGACACGTTGATTTCGGCGACGTAGAGCTTTTTCCGACCTGGTGGCAGATCATTAGCACCGCCATAGCCCAGTTTCCAAACGCCCCGCCGGGCGTTATGCTTTTGCCGTGAAGCCCGAGTCCTGCCCGTTTTGCGCGAGCGATGACCTAGACGTGATCGCGGTCGACCAGGATCGCGCGATGCTCGCCGTTAGTTGCAAGGAATGCGGCGCAACGGGCCCGCTATCGTTGAGTGACGATCCGGCGCATGCCATCCATAGCTGGGATCAGCGCATGGGCCGGCTAAACAGCGTCAAGCGACAGTGGCAGCGACTATAGGACGCCTTCGCAGTCGCGCGCGCCTCTGATTTTGACATGCCTCGCTTCTGTGCCGGATCCTTCGCTACGCTAACGCCGGTGACGACGCGCGTCGCGAATGTGCTGACGATGCATCTCCAGCGCGTTTAGCGGAGTGAGGGCCGCAGCCGTGCCGTTTGCAACCAACCACGGCGTGCGAATCAGCTATGACGTCGCCGGGCACGGCCCACCGCTCGTGCTTCATCACGGTTTCGCGCAGCGCGCGGGGGATTGGCATGACGCCGGATACGTGGACGAACTCGCGGCCACTCACACGGTGCTACTTATCGACGCACGCGGACATGGGGACAGCGACAAACCCCATGACAAGTCCGCTTATATCTGGCCGGTGCAGGTTTTCGACGTCATTGCAGTTCTGGATGAGCTGAAGATGTCCAGGGCCGCCTACTGGGGTTATTCGATGGGCGGGGAATTCGGATTCGGGCTCGCAGCGTATGCGCCGCATCGAATATCGGCATTGCTTTGCGGTGGCGCTTCCGCGCACGGCAGCGATATGGGTACGGCGTTCCGTGGCATCGACGGAACGGACCCGGAAGCGTTCCTCGAGCGATTGGCCGCGCGAACGGGCGCATCAGAGTTTGATGGCGACGCGAGGAAGCGCCTGTTCAAAAACGACCTACGCGCGCTTGCTGCCGCAGCACAGGATCGACCTTCCCTCGAGCACATGCTAAGCGCCGTCAGCATGCCTTGCTTCATATATGCGGGCGGAGCGGACAAGGACCTTACGCAGGCAAGGAATTCTGCAGCCCGTATAGCCGAGGCAAGGTTTACCGTGTTCCCGGATCTCACGCATGGCGAAACCTTCGATCGCTCGGACCTCGTGCTGCCGGACGCGGTTCGCTTCCTGGAACACGCGTTGGAAAGCCGATAGGCGCGCTGTCCTGCGGCGTCGGAGCGCGCCCCCGCATGGTCGACTTCTTGAGTCCTACAGGGGATTCGGGGAGGCGCCGACATGCCTTGGTGCCGGGCCCCCGCATGCTGCGCCCTTAGCGGACTAACTTCAAATGCGTGACGCCCCACTAGGGTCACGCTCAAAGGTTTGACATGAATTCATTCGCATTAGTAACGAGGCCTCGCCGTGGCCTTGTGATCGCGGGAGCTACTATCACCGCCTTGGCTACAACGGCGGCGTGGGTCGCGCAGCGAGCGCACAGCGCGGAAACGCGGAACCCTCCTGCCGGCAGCTTCATCAACGTCGAAGACACACAAGTCCACTATCTCGAACGTGGGCGAGGAACGCCCATTGTGCTGTTACACGGCAACACGTTGCGCCTTGAAGATTTCGTAGCGAGCGGCCTCATTGAGCGTCTGGCACGCCACTATCGCGTGCTTGCGTTCGATCGGCCCGGCTTTGGATACAGCGAACGCCCTCGTAATCGATTGTGGACGCCAGCGGCGCAAGCCGCTCTTCTGCGTGAGGCGTTGTTACAGCTAGGCGTGGAGCGTCCGATCGTACTTGGTCATTCGTGGGGGACCCTCGTTGCTCTGGAGCTCGCGCTCATTTCCAGCGTCGACGTTCGAAGGTTGGTGCTGATTTCAGGCTATTACTTCGCTACGCCTCGACTTGACGCTGTTCTCGCTACACCAGTCGCCGTGCCAGTATTAGGCGATGTGATGCGTTATACCGTAACAGCGCTGTCCGCGCGGCTGCTTCTCGCTCGTACGGTGAAGGCGATGTTTGCTCCTCAGCCGGTTCCGCTGAATTTCATGAATACCCTGAACCGCGAAATGCTGTTTAGACCAGTACAAATCCGAGCGAACGCAGAAGACGCGGCTTACATGATGCCTTCGGCCTCCGCCTTGCAACGCCGTTACAGTGAAATACATTCGCCGGCGGTGATACTCGCCGGTGCGGCGGATAAAGTGTTTGGCCCTGAAAAACATGCACGTAGACTCCACGTAGAGCTAGAAAACAGCCAGTTGCACGTACTTCCTGGAGTTGGCCACATGTTGCATCACGCTGCTCCGACGACGGTGTTCGAGGCTATTAAAGCAGATTGATTGAAGAGTGACTTTGGGGCTAGCTGAAAGCGCGTAACGCCGGAACCGCCGCGGGAGCCGAACCTGGCTGAAATGTTCTAACCGCGATTTAATCTGGCAGGCGGCGTCAGATGGCCGTCGCGCTTGACCGTCCGAGTTCGGCTGCGGATTCAACCGATCGACGCAACAGTTTGGTGGAATCGTTCGGCGGGTGTTTCGTAGTTTAGTGTTTTTCTTGGGCGCTCATTCAGTCTCCTTGCGACGCGTTGAGCTTCGCTTGTGAGTAGCCCGACAGGTCGATTCCCTTGGGGAGATACTGTCTCAATAATCCGTTCGTATTCTCATTCGATCCCGCGCTGCCAAGGGTTCTGTGGATCGCAGAAGTAGACCTGGATGTCCGTCGCCAAGCGTGAACCGCTTGTGGTCGGCCATCTCTTTGCCGCGATCCCAGGTCAGCGATTTGTAGAGTTCCTCCGGTAACTTGTGCGCGTGCTTGATCAGCGCGTTGATGACCGTCTCCGTATCTTTGCCGTCGACCTTGACGAGCATCACGTAGCGTGTATTGCGCTCGACAAGGGTCGCAATCTGGCTGTTCTTGCTGCCGAACAGCAGGTCGCCTTCCCAGTGACCGGGTACCGCCCGGTCTTCAACGCTGGCCGGACGCTCGCTGATCGAGACGGTGTCGGTGATTCTGCCGTGCTTGTCCGTCTTCTGGTGTGATGGCGCGAACGGCGCATCACTCGGGTGCGCCGCAAATGCTCCACCAGTTCCTTCTTCAGGGCGCCGCGGGCCTGGATGAACAGGCTGCGATAGATGGTCTCGTGTGACACCTGACGGCTCGTATCGTCTGGATAGGTGCGCTTGAGCCAACCGGCAACCTGCTCCGGTGACCACTGCAGTTGGAGCTTGCCTGCCACGATGCGCGCCAGCGCTCGGTTCTGCGCCAGTTTACCGGCCTTGGGGCGACGTCCCCGATCCCAGGCGGACTGGTCGGCCTGACTCGCTCGGTAGCATTCTTGGCCACCATTGCGCTTGATCTCCCGACTGATCGTGGAGGGCGCTCGGCCGAGTTGCGCTGCTATCGAACGGATTGAATGACCCGCAACCACCGCGCGCGAGATCTCTTCCCGTTCGGCCAAGGTCAGCGCCAATCGGGAGCGGCATCGTGGGGCCGGACGGATCCCGCCGGTCGCTGCCAGAATCGGCTGTATCGACGAGTGGTTCCGATCAAACAACTGGGCGATCTGCTGGAGAGACTCACCCTTCTGCCAGCGCTCCCACATCAGCGCCTTCTGGCTCTCCGTGTAATGGATCCGAGGTCTTTGCTTCATCTGCAACACTCCTCCTGCTTACGCAGGCGTCTAGTGTGTTGCATCCATCGGTTGAATCCGCAGCCAACAGCGGCCGTAACGCGAGGTCGCTATTAGCGGTCATTCGATCCCGCGATCGGCGCGTACAAGTGCCGATTGCGTAGGAAAGCTGCAAGGGCTACGGCGGTGAGCACATCTCCACCGCATCGGGCCCCAAGCCCTCCGGCGCCCAGCCCTGGGCAATCATCTGCGTGCGCACTGTAAGATCAGTCGTGTAGCGGTGGTTAGGCGCTCCGCCCTGACCGTTGTTATATAAACGGTAAACTGGCCTGAAGCCTGTGGCGCATGACCCGTCCGCCGCGGGAACGGCGATGTCGAATACGTCGCGGCTCTCGAGCGTCCATGCGGAGTTCGCCTGCGAGATGGCGCACTCTGTGGGAAAAGGCGTGTAGAAATGGGCGCTCTTCGGCGCGAACGCTGCACTGAAGAACCGGCAGACCGGTACGGAATTCGCACTCGGCGCCGCGTAGGCGTTGAATTGCAGTCCCGTACGCGTCCAGCCGGCGAAAGTTCCATGGTCGAGCTTGCTGATCTCATCGGGAATTGAGGTGATGAAGTAATCACCGAATCCCGCATGGAAGTATTCGATCACCGGCACGCTGGTCGGCGGCCGGCGCTCCTTCACTATAGAGCTCCGCGCTGTCGAGAGCCGTCGGAGAGTTATCCTCGCTCGCGCCAGCCGCAACCAGGACCTTCCCATCGGAGAGCAGCGTTGCTGTGTGCCCGAAGAAGCGCGGTGTGCGGAGGCCGTCTGACGGGGTCCACGTGCCGGATGCCGGATCGTACAGCTCCGCAGGGGTCCCGGCGGAAAAGTAGACACCTCCAGTGACCAGCACTTTGCCAATCGGCAGCAGCGTTGCAGTGTGACTGTTACGGATTACACGAAGACTGCCGGTATTGCTCCACTTAGCTGTGCCGGGGTCGTAGATCTCGGCGGTGCCATTAGCGTCGCCGTAGTCATCATATGGGTTATCGCCTGAGGCGACGAGCACTTTGCCATCTTGCAATAGCGTTGCCGTGTGTTGAGAGTGCTCCTCATTGAGATCACCGGTGCGAGTCCATGCACCGCTGACCGGGTCGTACAACTCCGCGCTGCCCTTGTTTTGTCCCATATTTGGGGCAGCATTGAGCAATCCCCCGGCAACCAGGACCTTGCCGTTTTGGAGTTGCGTCGCGGTGTGCCAATAGCGGCCCGTAATAAGGTTGCCGGTGGGCGTCCACGCACCCGTGGAGGGGTCGTACAACTCGGCACCGTCAAGCGCACCGGAGCCGCCGCAACAACCTCCCGCGACCAGGACGTTCCCATTTTGCAGCAAGGTTGCGGTGTGATAGGCGCGTTGCGCGATCAGGTTGCCAGTAGGTTCCCAGTCACCTGCAACGGGGTCATACAGTTCGGCCGTGCTGATCGTAAGAAAGCGCCCGGCCGTAGCTACCACGCCTCCGACCACCAACACCCGACCGCTGGGCAGCAACGTTGCCGTGTGATTCGTACGGGGTTGCTTTAGGCTGCCCGTGATGCTCCACGAACTGGTGACCGGGTCGTACAGCTCGGCGCTGTCGAGGGTTGTCAGGTTGAAACCGGTGCAATCGCCGCCATTGCTCCCCCCGACCACCAGAACTTTGCCGCTCGCCAGCAGCGTTGCGGTGTGCCCACAGCGGGCAGTGTTGAGATTGCCCGTAAGGCTCCAACCGGGCTGCGTCAGGAGTGCCTTTAAGCCCCAATCGAGGGGGGACGGATTCTGGCAATAGCCTGACCCTGCGATGCCTGCCGCAAGCGCAAATGCCGCAAGCATCAAAACGGATCCAAGTCGAGGGATTGCGCGCGGTCTTCTCATGACTACTTCCTGCTTGCCACGGATGATCCGCCGAAGGGCTACTCGGGTCATGGCGACGAGAATTAATTATTATTAATCGTGTCGGCCTGCGCTTTGCGCCTGACAACGACCGGATTAATCTGAGGCCATGGACGACGGCGGAGCGACCCGATCCAGCAGCAGATACCGGAGCGGGGCGATCGAAATTGATGCAATGCAGCGAAGTGTGCTGATCGATGGATCGCCCGCCAAGCTCGGCGCGCGTGCCTTCGATGTGCTGCTTGCACTCGTTGAACGGCGCGAACGGGTGGTCCCCAAACGCGAGTTGATGGATTTGGTTTGGCCCAAGCTCGTGGTTGAGGAAGGTAACCTGCTGGTGCATATGGTGGCGCTGCGCAAGTTGCTCGGTACGCGAGCGATTGCCACCATTCCGGGGCGCGGCTATCGCTTCGCACTGCCAATCGACGCGGTGATCGGCGAAAAGTGGGCTGACACTGCGCCGCCGTCAGCAGCCATTCGCGGCAATCTGCCGACCTCGCCCGCTCTGTTCGGTCGCGCACAGGATTTGCAGGCAGTGGATACCCTGCTGCGCGAACACGCGGTCGTGGCGATTGTCGGTGCCGGCGGCATCGGCAAGACGCGTATGGCGCTCGCGGCTGCGGCGGCCGCTGCGCTCGAGTTTCCGCACGGACGCTGGTGGGTGGAGCTGGCGCCAATCAACGAGGGTGCGCAAGTGCCGAACAGTATCTGCGCCGCGCTCGGAATGCAGTTACCTTCCGGTCGACCCCCGCATGAAGCGTTGGCTATGGCACTCGCGAGCAAGAATCTGCTGCTGGTGCTCGACAATTGCGAGCACCTTGCCGATGACATTGCTCCGTTAATTGACCTGTTGCGCGCACGCGCACCGAACGTAAGGCTACTCACAACCTCGCAGGAATCGCTGAAGTGCAGTGACGAGCAGGTCTATCGACTCGGAGCGCTGGCGGTACCGGCGAGTGCGCAGCTTGAAGAGGCGACCGACTTCGGCGCCGTGGCACTGTTTGTCGAACGCGCGCATGCGGTCGACTCCCGGTTTCGACTCGCCAGCGATAACGTCGAGGTGGTGATTGACATATGCCGGCGATTGGACGGCATTCCGCTAGCCATTGAACTGGCCGCCGCACGTGTGCCCGTCCTCGGTGTGCATGGCTTGCACGCACGGCTGAACCAGATGTTTAACGTACTGACCGGCGGCACGCGCATGAAGCTGCGCCGGCACCAGACGCTGCGCGCGGCACTGGAATGGAGCCATGGTCTTCTGTCCGCTGACGAGCAGACCGCATTCCGCCGCCTGGGTGTGTTTGCCGGCGGCTTCACCCTGGAACTGGCGCAACAGGTCGTCATGGATGGACACATTGATCAATGGCTCGTGTTAGATCTGCTTGGGCATCTAATCGACAAATCGCTGGTGATCGCTGACGCTGAGGCCGAGCCTCGTTATCACCTGCTCGAGACCACGCGTGCCTTTGCACTCGAGCAACTCGGGGCAGCCGGTGAGTCCGAAGCGATCTTGCGTCGTCACGCGCAGGTAATGCTCGAGCTGATGGCGAAGACGGATGCGAACTGCTGGAATCTGTCACCGGCCGAACGTAATCGCGCGGTGCAGGAGCTCGGCAACTTACGCGCCGCGGCCGATTGGGCGATAACCCGCGCGGATGAGCGTACGCTGGCCTATGAGCTGCTGGCCAAGTGCTGGCTCGTATGGCTGCACAACGGCCTGACCGGCGAAGGTGTACAGCGCATGCTGCAGCTATGGCCGCCGGCATCGAACCTGCCGATCATCATTGAAGCGGACTTCTGCTTAGCCTTAGCGCGGCTCAATGAGGCCGGTGGGCGCGAAGAGCACTGGCAGGCCGCGCGGCGCGCCGAAGTGTTGTATCGACAACTCGGCGATGCTGATCGGCTCGGCGATGCCCTGCTTCTTATCGGGACAATCGGTTTGAACCGGAACCATGTCCCTGAGGCGGAGCGCGCGCTTCATGAGGCCGAAACACTGGTGACCGGCGCTACAGCGTTACGCAAGCAGGCGGCGCTCGCAGCAACGCAGGGGGAGTGTTACGGGTCTCTCGGCGATCACGAGAGCTCGATCGCGGCCTTTCGTCGGCAAGGCGACCTGTATCGCCGCGCAGGCGCAGAACTGGGCGAGTACCTCGCGCTCGGCAACGTCGGTAGTGCCCAGCTCCAGGCCAGTGAGATAGACGCAGCAATCGAGTCGCTGCGTACCGCAGTCGATGGCCTGCGTCGAATTAAGGCCCCTTACGGACTCGATTTTCGCCTCAGTATGTTGTCGATTGCGCTCGCGTTGCGCGGCGACGCCGTGGATGTTCTTGCGTTGGCGCGCGAAGCGTTCGATCAACTCCGAGGGCTCGGCGCGACGAGCGGTCCGTTGTTGGCCGCCGCGCTGCATCACGCTCGACGCGATGATCTGCAGCGTGGCGTCTTGCTTGCCGGCTACGCGCTCAGCGCGCCAAAGACGAGTCCAGCGCCGGCCTGTCTGCAGTTGCTGCTGCACGCGCAGCAACAAGTCCGCAATCGGGCGTTGATCGTCCAGTCAGCAGCGACGGTCGACAGTTGGCAGCACGCGGGCAAACAACTGACTGAAACCCAGGCGGCAGCGATCGCGTTCGATGACGCCCCATTGGATGGCCTAGCGTGAGTGGTGTTCCTCTACTATCGCGGGAGACCCGTAGCTGGAAGAGTTGCAGGAAGAGAAGGCTCTGCCCATCTTACGGTTGCGCCAATCTCGTGAACATCATGAGTCCGGGCGGCTGATCATCCGTTAAAAAATGCGACCGATCACGGTGGCCGTGCCGCCATGCTCTAACTGTTGGATGAAGCCTCTGGTTGCGCATCGGCAACCGCAATTCGTTTGGACGATTCGCCGCGAAACCAGCAGGTTGGCTCGCACTGATCATGAAAGACGCAACGCCGCGTTGCAGTGCCGCGCGACCGTCTGCTTTTACCTGAGGCGACCGCGCGCTTTGGGTCGAACAGCGACGGTCGCAGATAGGCCAGGAACAGTCGGTCGACACATCGCCCGGCAGCGTCGGGACGGAATCACCATCCATGGTGACATGCCATGAAGATGCTCTTTTTAGTTCGCCACGCAAAGTCGAGCAAGGATGATCCTGCATTGCCGGACAAAGACCGGCCCTTGAATGATCGTGGCGAGCGGGACGCGCCCAAAATGGGTGAGCGCTTGGCCAAGCGCGAGGTGAAGCCGGATTTGATCCTGTCAAGCCCGGCCAAGCGCGCGTTCAGAACTGCGCAGGTCATCGCCAGGAAACTCAATTACAAGCCTCAGGATATCGTGTTGGACGAGCGACTTTATGCCGCCGGAGCGGACGATCTGCTCAACGTCATTCGCGAGCTTGGCTCGAAGCCGACGACCGTCATGCTGTTTGGTCACAATCCCGAGCTGACCGAACTCGCGCATCGACTCTCCGGAACGATCACTCATCTGCCGACATCCGCCGTCGCCGAGTTCAGCTTCGATGCTAAATCTTGGTCGACAACCGGCATGGACAGGCCAACCAGCGTCGTGCTCCACACGCCCAAATAATCACAGCCAGCAAAGCCGCGCGATCTAGCGCTCATTTTCGCGTGTTCCTGCGCGGGGTGGAGTCGGCCTGCGCGCGTGCAGCCCGCACACCCGGCCGCGATCGAGTTGATCGAATCGCACGTGCGTGAAACAAACGAAACAAGAAACCGCGCGAAGCAGACGAATATAATGGGCTCGCCGATTGTTCACTCAGCAGGTTCGTCAAAGCACCGTCAGATACCTCGGGATCGAGGTCGATAACGCAGAGGAATCTGTATTGATCCAAGTCATTATCTCGAAAGGAGAATCAACCATGGAAGCCTGGAAGTCTCGTACATTCGTTGCCCTTGCGACGCTCTGCGTCTTGAGCGCGCTTCAGTTTCTGCCGAGCCTCGCGCTTGCAGAAAGCATGAACGGTGCTGCCGGGCAGATGCCCGCCTACTACGACGGTCAGTTGTTCACCGTCAACATGAAAGAACTGCCCTCAACTGCCTCCGCCTCGACCATCGCGCAGAACCCGAGCATCAACCAGATCTTCACTACTAAGGACTTGGACGAGGAACAGGAGTTCTTTCCCGTGATTGATGCCATCCAGGGCGATGGGTTTAATCCCTTGTGGCAGCAGATCCTGATCGTCTTCAATCCGGGCTTTGCGCCCCGTCAGTTCGTTTCCGATGAGGAGGTCGACGCGGCTGCCGACGGCCCCAATCCCGAGATCACTCTTGTCCCGACGGACGAGGTCTACCGTTGCTCTGTGATCGGCAGGAAGGAGATCGGCGGGTTGAGCAAGAACTGAGCATCGCTGACGATAGTGCCCACTTTGACCCGCCAAACGCGGACAGCGTCACGATTGCCAATCCCAGAGATCTTCCAATTGTGCAGCCGACGAAGTTCGAGTTCGTTATCAACCTCAATACGGCAAAGGCGATCGGGCTTGCGCTCCCGCAGTCCTTGCTGGTGCGCGCCGACGGAGTGATCCAGTAACAGACCGTTCCGGGTCGATCTCGATATTCGCACCACCCGCTGGAACACCGTCCAACTTGATCCGTTGAACGTCAGCTTCACCGGCCATCAGAGGTCGCGCAGGTCAATCCTACGCGCGCCATTCACGCCTGAAAGCATGCCGCACGCCGACCTAATGCGAATGGAAGAGCCGCCACCAGAGATGCAGCCGCACCTGGCTAAGCCGCCGCGCATTGACGAGCGAGAGGCGTTCCTGACGACACTATTTCTTCGCAGGTACGTCACATACTGTGCGCAAATCGAATGCCAAGGGCGGCGCCTGACCGAACCGCACTGCCATGTCAGCGTGGGGCGCTGGTCAGTAGCAACCGCCTTTTTGCCCGTGGCTCTGGGCGCGTTCACTGGCCGAAAAACCTACATGGTGCCTACACGGCAACTCAAAAACGACAAAGCCCAGCGCGCGGCTGGGCTAAGTGATTGTTTTATTGGTTGCGGGGGCAGGATTTGAACCTGCGACCTTCGGGTTATGAGCCCGACGAGCTGCCAGACTGCTCCACCCCGCGTCAGAGGATTGCAAGTATACCAAATTTCCGCAGCCCGGTGAACGCTAGCCGGTGAGGTCTTCCAAGTCGAACACGCGCTCCCCGGCCGGCACGTCGAACGGCAGTTTGTTCTCCGCGGGCGGTAATGGGCACGACCATCGATCGTCGTACGTGCATGACGGGTTGTAGGCGAAGTTGAAATCGAGCATGAATTCGCCGGCCGATGCGCCAAGATCGGCGCCTTTGATCGTGTCGTAAAGATAGCGGCCGCCGCCGTACGTTGCCGTGCCGTTGGTCGAATCGCCGAACGGCAGCCAGAGGCCGCCGCCGTAACCTTCGAACCAATACAAGGCGAGTGCGTATCCGGTGCCGCGTACCGCGAACTCGACGCTCGCCACGCGTGTGCACCGCGTGATCCCATCGGCGGCGAGCGCGATTTCGAAAGTCGTGCGATTCGCAAGCGGCTTGACGACACCTTTGATCCGCCACGCCCGATCGTACGGAAACCAGGACGCCCCGCGCCACCGCGTCCGATGAACATGCGGAATGGGACTGTCCACGTGCTCGCGGAACAGGCGGTCGCGCGTCGCGCGAAACCGCTCGGCAGCGCGCTCCGGTTCAGCGGATCCAGCGCGCACGTCGGCATAGAGCTCAGCCACCGTTCGGCGCCACTCTGCGAGCGATAGCGGATCGTTCGGCGCGCTCATCGATCGCCGACCGGATGCGGTGATTCACTGCGAGTCATAGCGCTTCCGTTTCCGCTGTGCGGGGCCGCCAGACGAGCAGGCGCCGCTCGATGCGCGTGACGATGAAGTCGAGCAGCAGCGCGAACATCGTCAGCACGAAGATACCGGCGATCACTGTGTTGATGTCGAATACGCCTTCGGCCTGCAGGATCAGGTAGCCGACGCCTTTCGCCGAGCCGAGGTATTCGCCGACGACGGCGCCGACGAACGCCATCCCCACCGACGTGTGCAGACTCGAGAACACCCACGACGTCGCCGACGGCAGGTAGATCGAGCGCAGCAGCTGGCGGCGCGATGCGCCGAGCATCCGCGCATTGGCGAGCACGACGGGGCTCACTTCCTTCACGCCCTGATAGACGTTGAAGAACACGATGAAGAACACGAGCGTCACGCCGAGCGCGACCTTCGACAGCACGCCGAGACCGAACCAGACAGCGAAGATCGGCGCCAGGATCACGCGCGGCATCGCGTTCATCGCCGTGATGTAAGGCTCGGCGATCGCCGATGCGGTGGGCGTCAGTGCGAGCCAGAGGCCCACAGCCAGGCCGAGCACGCTGCCGGCGGCGAATGCCAGCACCGTCTCCCACAGCGTGATCGCGAGATGCGGATAGATCTTGCCCGACGTAAACCAGTCGAATACGACGCGGACGACCTGCAGCGGCCGGCCGAAGAAGAACGCGATCTTGTTCGCGTATGCCTCGCTGACGAGTCCCGGCGTCGTGAGTCCGTACCAGACGACGAACACGACGCCGAGGATCGCGACGTGCGCGAGCGCGAGTTGTGTCCGCGACAGGCGCGAATCAGCGCTTGCCCTGCGCATAGCCCTTCAGCACTTCCGATTTCAGCACGTGCCAGATCGCTTCGTGCAGTTCGACAAAGCGCGGCAACATCCTGATCTCCGCAACGTCGCGCGGCCGCGGCAGGTCGATCGTGAACTCGCCGATCGGATGCGTCGCGGGCCCCGCCGACAGCACGACGACGCGATCCGACAGCGAGATCGCCTCCTCCAGGTCGTGCGTGATGAACAGGACGGACTTGCGGTCGGCCGACCACAGGTCGAGCAACTCGTTCTCCATCAGTTGACGTGTCTGGATGTCGAGCGCCGAGAACGGCTCGTCCATCAGCAGGATCTCGGGATCGAGGATCAGCATCTGGGCCAGCGACACGCGCTTGCGCATGCCGCCGGAAAGCTGATGCGGATAACGGTTCTCGAAACCGGCGAGGCCGACGCGCGCCAGCCATTCGTGCGCGCGGCGCACGGCGTCGGCACGCGCGACACCGCGGAACTCGAGCCCGGCGGTCACGTTGTCGAGCGCGTTGCGCCACGGCATCAGCGCCTCGGTCTGGAACATGTAGCCGGCACGCGCGTTGATGCCCGCGAGCGGCTTCCCGTCGACGAGCGCCTGGCCGGACGACGGCGCGAGCAGCCCCGCCGCGACGTTCAGCAGCGTCGATTTCCCGCACCCGGTCGGTCCCACGACGGAGACGAACTGGCCGGCTTCGACGACGAGCGACGTATCGGCGACGGCCGTATAGCGTTCGCCGGGCGTCTTGCCGGCGAACGCGCACGTGACGCGCTCGAACGCGAGCGCCGCCGTCTTCGCGTCCGCTGCGGCTACCGCAACGTTCTGCGCGGTCACTTGATGCTTTGCGCGGCCTTCTGCTGGAACGACATGTCGACGGTCTTCGCGAGATCGATCTTCTTGCCCTGCATCGTCGGATCGAACGACAGGAGGTCGTGTGCGACGTGCTCGCCGGCGGCCGCCGAGATGAAGCCGTCGTGCTTGAACGTCGCGATGTTCTTCTCGAGCGCAGCCTTGTACAGCGCCTTGTCGGTGTAATACTCGGGCGGTACGGCCGCGACGACCTGGTCGATCGACGAGTTCTGGATGAATCGCAACGCGCGGACCATCGCATTGACGACCGCCTGCGCCGTCCGCGGGTTCTTGTTCACGAACTCGGGCGGTGCGTAGATGCAGCCGGCTGCGTAGGCGCCGCCGTAGACTTCCTGCATGCCCTTCTCCGTCCGCGTGTCGATCACGGGCACCACCGTGCCGTCGCTTTCGAGCTGTGAAATCACCGGATCGAGGTTCGACATCGCGTCGATCTCGCCGCGCTTCATGATCGCGACGGCTCCCGCACCCGCACCGACGCCGATGATCGACGCGGCATCGGGCTTCAGGTTCGCTTTCGCGAGCAGGATGTTGACGAACATGTTCGTCGACGAGCCTGGCGCGGTCACGCCTACCTTCATGCCGTTCAGGTCCGCCGGCGATTTCCACGTCGCGGCCTTGGCCTTCGTCAACGCGAGCACGATGCCCGAATAGCGGCCCTGCAGCACCAGCGCCTCGATGGCCTGCCCCTTCGCCTGCTGCGAGATCGTGTGCTCGTACGCGCCGGAGACGATGTCGACGCTGCCGCCCAGCAAAGCCTGCAACGCCTTGGCACCGCCAGGAAAATCGAGGATCTCGACGTCGAGTCCCTCGGCCTTGAAGTATCCGTTGCGCTCGGCGATCGTCAGCGGCAGGTAATAGATCAGCGGCTTGCCGCCGACGCCAATCGTGAGCTTGGGCTTTTCGAGCCCCTGCGCATGCGCGGTCGCGGCCAGCATGGCGGCGAAGAAAGAAACGGCGATCAGGCGGAACCAGCGCTGCATGTCACTCCTCCGGAATTGTTGTTCTGCAAACGGCTATTGTCGACGGGCATCGGACCGCGCGTCAAACGACGCGACAACGCGTCCCTTGCCGCGTTGCCGCAATGTTTTCAGTTGCTCGGCGATCGCAGCACCTACGACCATCACGGGCTCGGCCGCATGCTGTTCGGCAAGGCGCTTCCGCGCTGCTTCGAACGCGCCCGGCAGGTCGTCGCTGCGCCGCATCGCCGCACCGAAGAACGCATCGGCGAAGGCACCGGGACGAAGCCCACCGGTGCAATCGGCGCCACGGACACCGGCTGCCGATGAAGCGATGACGACCGTTTCGTCATCCTTCAGCGCATCGATCCACGTTCCCGCCTCGCACGTCGACACGACGACGATCCGCCAGCGAATGCCGGCCGCCTCGAACAGTTGCTTCAATCCCTGCGGCGACAGCGCCGCGAGTTCCAGCGGCGGGTTCACCGCGGTCAGCGTGTGATCGGGCCCGGAAGTGCCAGTCAGATACACCATCACGACATCGTCGTCGGGATCGATGATGTCGCCGATTTCCAGCAGCACGCGGCGCAGGTGCGTGATGCTTGCGAACGGGCGCTCCGCGACGGTCGCCGGGCTGTTCATCATCACCACCGAGCGCCCCTGCGTGTTCCAGCGCTCGTCCATCGTGCGCTGCGCGGCCTCGACGTCCGCGATAAACCCCGGCCGGCGCGCATCGGGCGCGAAACCGACGAAGTAGAGGTCGGTCACGCCCGCCCTCTCGTCTTCGAGGTCGTCGAGCGCGCGATCGAGCATGAACTGCTGCGCGGCGAGCACGGCTTCCGACGCCGGACTGACGGCGCTGGCGTCGGTCGTCGTTGCGTCGATCTCGCGCCACCAGGGCTCGAGCGGCCCGAGCAGAGGCGCGAACCAGAACGGCGCAATCAGCATCAGCCCACCGGCGACGCCCCACAACCGCCGCCGCGGCCGCGCAGGATCGGTGCACACGTACACGGCGCGCATCGCGATGATGAACATCCATGCCAGCACCGCATACTCGAGCAGCGACTTCGTCTCGGCCGACACCATTCCCGAAGCCTGCGGCAAATCCGGCAGTACGTGCACGACCTGCACCAGCGGAAACGACGCGAGCACGACGATCGGCAGCGCAAGGTACAGCTCGCCGTCGCGACGGATTATGGCGAGGATCGCGCTGACGAGTGCGAGCAGTCCGAGCGCAAAGATCTCGCCGTGCAGTCCGAGCAGCGAGAACCGCGCCTCGTGCGCCGCGCGCACCCAGTCGGCGTCGATATCGATCGCAGCCGACAGCGCGACCATGAGCAGCAACTGCGTAATCGAGATGCGGAATGCGACGCGCTCGATCGGCATGAACAGGGCGAGCCGCAGGCCGGCCGCGAGATTGCGGCCCAACGCGTGGATGACGGCGCGCATGTTCCGGCCGGTCAGCCGCCGGCGTGGACGTTCGCGGCGACGAACGCCTTGACCCGATCCGCATCGGCCGCCAGCACCGTGCAATGCTGCGGTCGCGTCTCCAGATCCGCGAACGCGGCCGGCCGCGGCGGCTCGAAGCCGAGCGCCTCGCGAATCGTCGCCGAAAACTTCGCGGGCAACGCGGTCTCCAGGCAGACGAGCGGCATGCCGGCGATGCGGCGCGCGCGGCCGACGTTGACGCCATCCGCCGTGTGCGGATCGATGACCACGCCGTAGCGCCGATGGACGTCGCGGATCGTCGCGATGCGGCCGGAATGCGTGCTGTGCCCGGAAACGAGGCCGGACGCGCCTACGCGCGCCCACATCGGCGTAGCGGCGATGTCGAACTCGCGCTCGCTCTCGAGCGTGCGCCAAAGCTGCGCCAGCGCGTCCGGATCGCGCCCGGCGATGTCGAACATGAAGCGCTCGAAGTTCGATGCACGCGAGATGTCCATCGACGGCGACGACGTCGCGTGCGTCTCCGCTGCGCTGCGCGGGCGATAGCGACCGGTGCGGAAGAATTCGTCCAGCACGTCGTTCTCGTTCGTCGCGACGATCAGCTGCGCGATCGGCAGACCCATTTGCTTCGCGACATGCCCGGCGAGGACGTTGCCGAAGTTGCCGGATGGAACGGCGAAGCTCACCGGCTCGTCGTTCGAGGACGTCGCCGCAAAGTAACCGGCGAAGTAGTAGACGACCTGGGCGGCGATCCGCGCCCAGTTGATCGAATTGACGGCGCCGAGGAAGTACTCACGCTTGAACGCCGCATCGGCGGCGATGGCCTTGACGATGTCCTGGCAGTCGTCGAACGTTCCCTCGATGGCGAGGTTGTGGATGTTCGGGTCGTCGAGCGCGTACATCTGCGCCTGCTGGAACTCGCTCATCCGGCCGTGCGGCGACAGCATGAATACGGCGAGGTTGCGCTTGCCGCGCATCGCGTACTCGGCCGAGCTGCCGGTATCACCCGACGTCGCGCCCAGGATGTTCAGCGTCCGCGCGCTGTCGCGCAGCACGTGCTCGAACAGGTTGCCGAGCAGTTGCAGCGCGACGTCCTTGAACGCGAGCGTCGGACCGTTCGACAGATGCTGCAGATGCAGGCCGGGCTCGAGGGTCGTCAGCGGCGTGATCCGCGGATCGCCAAACGCCGCGGTGGTGTACGTCCGATCGACAATCGCGCGCAGATCGTCGGGAGCAATGTCGGTGATGAACTGCGACAGCACGGCGAACGCGAGATCCGCATACGGCTTGCCGCGCAATGCCGCGAGCGTCCCGGTCGCGAAACGCGGATAAGCCTGCGGCACGGCCAGCCCGCCATCGGGTGCGAGCCCTTCGAGCAGGATCGCGCGAAACGGCTGCGGGTCGTCGCGCCACGCGCCGCGGGTGCCGACATAGCGCATCAGCGCGCCCCGTTCGATGCGAGGATGCCGCGGACGGTCGGTGCGGCGGGCATCGTTCAGCCGAGGTCTTCGAGGCGGATGCGCACGACGGTGCCGCGCACTGTAGGCAGGCTTTCGATGCGCTCGATCGCATCGACGACGCGATGCTCGATCGACTTGTGCGTCAGCAGGATGATGTCGGTCTGGTCCTCGCCCTCGGTCGGCTC
This sequence comes from uncultured Pseudomonadota bacterium, assembly GCA_963709335.1. GTDB lineage: Bacteria > Pseudomonadota > Gammaproteobacteria > Burkholderiales > Casimicrobiaceae > VBCG01. The sequence goes on along the minus strand of CAVPWB010000010.1, from coordinate 321,505 downwards.
CTTCTGGATCATCGCGTCGATCGAGATCTCGCGATCGGCGAGGATCCGCGTGATGTCCGCGAGCACGCCGGGCCGGTCGAGCACCCGCATGCGCAAGTAGTAGCTCGTCTCGACGTCGCCCATCGGCAGGAACGGCACGTCGGTGAGCTGGTCCGGCTGGAACGCGAGGTGCGGCACGCGATGCTCCGGGTCCGCCGTGTGCATTCGGGTGACGTCGACGAGATCGGCGATGACCGCACTCGCCGTCGGCTCGGCGCCAGCACCTGCGCCGTAATACAGCGTCGAGCCCACGGCGTCGCCCTTGACGAGTACAGCGTTCATCGCGCCCTCGACGTTCGCGATGAGCCTCTTTGCGGGTATGAGCGTCGGATGGACGCGCAGTTCGATGCCGTTCGGCGCGCGCCGGGTGATCCCGAGGAGCTTGATCCGGTAGCCGAGCTGCTCGGCATAGCGCAGGTCCTCGCGCGTCAGCTTCGAGATGCCCTCGGCGTACGCCTTGTCGAACTGCATCGGCACGCCGAACGCAATCGCCGACATGATCGTCAGCTTGTGTGCGGCATCGATGCCGTCGACGTCGAACGTCGGGTCGGCTTCAGCGTAGCCGCGCGCCTGCGCCTCTTTGAGCGCCGTCTCGAACGACGCGCCCGATTCGCGCATCGTCGACAGAATGAAGTTCGACGTGCCGTTGATGATGCCGGCGATCCATTCGATGCGATTGGCGGTCAACCCTTCGCGGAGCGCCTTGATGATCGGCACGCCACCGGCGACGGCACCTTCGAACGCCACCATCACGCCTTTCGCGTGTGCCGCGGCGAAGATTTCGTTGCCGTGCTCGGCCAGGAGCGCCTTGTTGGCAGTGACGACGTGCTTGCCATGGGCGATCGCGTCGAGCACCAGCGTGCGTGCAGGCTCGATGCCGCCGATCAGCTCGCAGACGATGTCGATGTCCGGATTCCGCGTGACGACCGTGGGGTCGGCGGTGAACTGCACGTCGGTGATGCCGCGCGCGCCAGCCCGCGCGCGCTCGAGCGTGCGCGTGCCGATCCAGGTGATGCGGATCGGCCTGCCCGCGCGCCGCGTGATTTCCTCGGCGTTGCGGCGAAGCACGTCCCACGTGCCGCGACCCACGGTGCCGAAGCCCAGCAAACCGACCTGCAGCGCTTTCATTGGGGAACGGCCGATCGGAGGAGCCGATCTGAGCGACTGCCGCGCGCGGCCGCTCGCTTCACCCGCGCCGGGTGCGCGCTAGCAGTCGCCGAGACGGAATTAAAGCAGGCCATCTTCGCGGAACATCTGCTTGACGCCGCGGATCGCCTGCCGCGTACGCGCCTCGTTCTCGATCAGCGCGAAGCGCACGTGGCCGTCGCCGAATTCGCCGAAACCGATGCCGGGTGACACCGACACCTTCGCCTTCGCGAGCAGCTGCTTCGCGAATTCGAGCGAGCCCATCTTCGCGTAGGCATCGGGAACCTTCGCCCACACGTACATCGACGCCTTCGGAATGTCGACCATCCATCCGGCCTCGTGCAATCCCTTGACGAGCACGTCGCGACGCTTCTGGTACCTCTGCGCGATTTCGGCGACGCACTCCTGCGGTCCTTCGAGCGCCGCGATCGCCGCGACCTGGATCGGCGTGAACGTCCCGTAGTCGTGATAGCCCTTGATGCGCGACAGCGCGTACACGAGATCGCGATTGCCGACCATGAACCCGATGCGCCAGCCCGCCATGTTGTAGCTCTTCGACATCGTGAAGAACTCGACGGCGACGTCGCGCGCGCCCGGCACCTGCATGATCGACGGCGGCTTCCAGCCGTCGAAGCAGATATCCGCGTACGCGAGGTCGTGGACAACCCAGATGCCATATTCCTTCGCGAGCGCGATGATCTTCTCGAAGAACGGCAACTCGACGCATTGCGCCGTCGGATTCGCCGGGAAGTTGACGATCAGCATCTTGGGCTTCGGCACCGACAGCTTGATCGTCCGCTCGAGCTCGGCGAAGAAGTCGACGTCAGGCGTCAACGGCACCTGGCGGATGTCGGCACCGGCGATCACCGGCCCGTAGATGTGGATCGGATAGCTCGGATTGGGGACCAGCACCGTGTCGCCGCGGCCGAGCGTCGCGAGCGCCAGGTGCGCGATCCCTTCCTTCGAGCCGATCGTGACGATCGCCTCGGTTTCGGGATCGAACGACACGCCCCAGCGCCGGTCGTACCAATGGCAGATCGCACGGCGCAACCGCGGGATGCCCTTCGACACGGAATAACCGTGCGTGTCGATCCGCTGGACCGTCTCGACGAGCTTGGCGACGATATGCGGCGGCGTAGGCCCGTCGGGATTGCCCATGCCGAAGTCGATGATGTCCTCGCCGCGGCGGCGAGCCTCCATCTTGAGCTCGGTCGTGATGTTGAATACGTACGGGGGAAGGCGCTCGATGCGGGCGAACTGCGACTGCGGCGTGGAGGTCATGGATCTCTACCGTAAGCGCCCGGAACCGTCCGAGCGACGAAGGATCGGAAAAGGCTACAATCCTAGCGAATTCACTAGTTTACCGCAACGCACCATCGTGGCGTATGACCGCGTCGGAACTCGCGATTGCGCGCGTTCGTGGCGTGACGCGAAGCCCTCGATCGCGTGCGCGCCGAACCTCCGGGCAACGCCTTCGATGAAATTCCACCTGCAGACGCCGACGTCCAACCTCGTGACCGGAACCGGTCCCGGGTGGGTGCGCATCGGCAACGACGAGCATCGGCAAAGCCTCGTGCTGACGGGCGATACGATCACGCCGGGATTCGCGCCCGATGGCTTCGACGCGTTGACCGAGGCGGATTTCGAGCGACTCCTCGCAACGTCGCCCGACATCGTGTTGCTCGGGACCGGCGCCACGCAGCGGTTCCTGCATCCGCGCATCACCGCACCGCTGCACCGCGCGCAGGTGGGCCTCGAGGTGATGGACACGCGCGCCGCGTGCCGGACCTACAACATCCTCGTCGCCGAGGGGCGCAACGTGGCGGCGGCGCTGATTATCGAGTAAGCGAGGCGGGCGAGGCGAGGCCGAGCCAAGGCCCGCAGGGCCCGACGCCGAGCGAGCGAGTGAGGCCGACACTCCGCCGCAGCACACAGCAAATCCGCACAATGAGGCCGAGAGTAAGCGCCCCGGGAGCCTTTGCTATTCCCCCATTTGCAACAATGTCCCGCGCTTGCGCGCCGAATGCACGGCGGCGGCGAACAGCGCCACGCCGAGCGCGATATAGACAACGTCGAGCAGCACTGCATTGCGAAAGAGGTCATAGCGAAACGTCTGCTCCAGCAGCAGCGCGCGCATCCCTTCGAACACGTGCGCGGTCGGCAGCGCGTAGCTGACGGCTCGCAGCGCCGGCGGCAGCACGGCAATCGGGTAGTAGACGCCCGAAACCGGCGCGACGAGGAATATCGCTGCCCAGGCGAGTTCTTCGGCGCCAAGGCCATAGCGCAGGATCATGGCGGACACGGCAAGCCCGACCGCCCAGCCGAACGCGAGCAGGCACGCGAAGAACGCGACGAGCGGCAGGCCCATCGAGAAGATCGAGTAGTGGAACAGCAGGAACGCGAAGCCGCACGCGCCGCCGACACCAATCAGCGTTCGCATCAGGCTCATCGTGAGCTGGCCGGCAATCAGTTCGTAGAGTCGCAGCGGACTGACGAACAGGTTGCCGAGGTTGCGCGAGTACATCTCCTCGGTGAACGTCAGCGAGACGCCGAGCTGGCCGCGAAACAGCACGTCCCACAGCAGCACCGCGCCAATGAAGAATCCCGGCGCGTCGGCAAGGAAGCGATTCGTCGGTGCGAGGTAGAGCGTCACGAACGCCCACAACACCATCGTCACCGTCGGGTAATACGCCATCGACACGATCCGCGGCCACGACTTCAGCAGCAGATAGGCGTGGCGCCGGATCAGCGCGCGGATGCGCCGCAGCGACGGCACGACGCCGCGCTGCCGGTCGACGACGCGCGGCACCTCGCCCGGGATCTCGGCAGTCACGTCGCGACGTCCTGCGCAAAGCCCCGCACCGGCTCGTCGACGCCGCGCGCGATGTCGAGGAACACCTCCTCCATCGTATCGCGACCGTAGCGCTCGATGAGCTGCGTCGGCGAGCCGTTGTCGACGACGGTGCCCGCGCGCAGCATGATCACGTCGTCGCACATCCGCTCGACTTCGCTCATGTTGTGCGAGGCGAGCAGCATCGTGCAGCCGCTTATGCGCTGGTAGCTCTCGAGATGGCTGCGCATCCGGTCGCCGATGTCCGGGTCGAGCGACGCCGTCGGCTCGTCGAGCAGCAGCACGTCCGGCCGGTTGAGCAGCGCCTTCGCCAGCGACACGCGCGTGCGCTGACCCGCCGACAGTTGGCCGTAAGGCCGCTTCAGCAGATCGACGAGGTCGAGCTCCGCCGAGAGCTCGCCGATCCGCATCGACGGACGCGCAACGCCGTACAGGTCGGCGAACACGCGCAGGTTCTCGCGCACCGTGAGGCGCTTCGGCAAATCGACGTACGGCGACGTGAAATTCATCCGCGGCAGCACGCGGTGCCGGTCCCGCAGCATGTCGCAGCCGAGCACGGTGATCGCCCCCGACGTCGGCAACAGCACGCCGAGCAGCATCGACAACGTGGTCGTCTTGCCGGCGCCGTTGCCGCCGAGCAGTGCGGTCGTCGTGCCCGCGCGGACGTCGAACGTGATGCCGCGGACGGCCTCGACGCGCGCGAAGCGCTTGCGCAGATCACGCACCGCGATGACGGCGTCGCTCACGGCCCCCACCGGCCGCGCTCGGCCGTCAGCACTCGATCGTGGTCCGGCAGTAGTTCGTCAATTCGCGAACGACGGTCGTGTCCGCGACGGGGCGCTGCGCGCGCTCGAGGGCGCCGTATTCGAGCGCCAGCTTGAACGCATATTTCTCGAAGAACGGCGCGAACTGCTCGGCACCGATCGTTCCGACGGCCGCGATTTCGTCGCGCGCCGCGTCGTATTCGAGCGCGATCGCGGCGAGCGGCTGCGGTGCCGGCCCCGCGACGACGCGCGCGCCGGCCATCGGATCGTAGACGCTGTGATCCGCGCAGCAGTGGATGACGCGGCCGGACGACGTCGCCGAACGCGATCGCTGATAGCGGATGAACGACACGTCGCGCGTCGGATAGGCGAGCTTGTGCGCGCAGATCGCCGAGAACGACACGATCGTGCGCGCCGGGCCCACGCCGGCGGGCGCTGCGTACGGATCGCCGCGCTCGCGACGCAGCGCAGCGGCCTGCGGCACGGCGTCGGCAAGCCGCAGCAGGAAGCAAGGCGTCGACGCGAACGGATACTGGAACACGTAATTCGTTTCCGCCGCGAGCGCAGCGGCGCGAATCGCCGCGCCGTGCTCGTCGACGAGCAGCGAGCGCGCGTACCGTCGGACGGCCACGCTGTCGGCCGCGGCATCCGCGTGAACCAGCGGGCCGACCGCCGACAACAGCGCGCAGGAACCCAGGAAGTCGCGGCGCTTCATGCCGCGTCAGGCCATCATCAGCTCGCGTACGTGCGCGGCAGCGCTGCGCCCGAGTGCCGACAGCGCATAGCCCCCTTCGAGCGTCGAGACGATGCGGCCCGACGCATGACGCTTGGCAACGGCGATCAACTCGCGTGTCACCCACACGTAGTCGTTCTCGGTGAACTGCAATCCGGCCAGCGGATCCTCGCGATGCGCATCGAAGCCGGCGGAGACGAGAATCAGTTCCGGCTTGTGGCGTTCAAGCGCCGGCAGCCAGTGGTTGACGACGGCGTCGCGGAACTCCGCGCTGCCGCTGCCTGCCGAGAGCGGAACGTTGACCATGTTCGGTGCCGGGTTGTCGACACCCGAATACGGATACAGCGGGTACTGGAACGTCGACACCATCAGCACGCGCGGATCGCCGGAGAACATGTCCTCCGTGCCGTTGCCGTGGTGAACGTCGAAGTCGACGATCGCCACCCGCGACAACCCATGCGCGGCCAATGCGTGCGCCGCGCCGACGGCCACGTTGTTGAAGACGCAGAAGCCCATGGCGCGGGCGCGCTCGGCGTGGTGTCCGGGCGGACGGACGGCGCAGAACGCCGTCTTCCGCTCGCCGCCACAGACGAGATCGACGGCATTGACGACGGCGCCCGCCGCGTGCAGCGCAGCCTCGATCGAATGCGGATTGAGCGCCGTATCGGGATCGAGGTAGCGGAGGCCGCTCGAAGGAGCCGCCGCGCTGACGGCGTCGACGTAGGCACCGGTGTGGACGCGAGCAAGCTGCTCGCGCGTCGCGGGCGTCGCCTCGTTGCGCGCAATGAGCCCGTCGAGTCCAAGCGCGATCACGTGATCGCTGATCGACGCCAGCCGTTCGGGACATTCCGGGTGGTCGGGGCCCATTTCGTGCAGCGAGCACGCGGGATGAGTCAGGTAGGCGAGAGTGGCCAAGGTGTCGAGCGGGTTCGAATGAGGGCAGCAGAAGGTGGACGGCGGCGGCGACGCAATGGCTCTGTCGCGTGCCGGACGGCCGTCCGCGCTCCGGCAGTCTAGCGCCGACAGACGCGCGTGACGAGTACCCGGCGCCACGCTACAGTGCGACGGTCACCCGCCCATCCATTGTCGACCCGTCCAATGACCGTCCGTTCCGTCACGCAAAACGTCACCACCGCGCACCGGCTCGCTGTCGTGCTCCAGCAGCTCGCGCAGATCGTCGTCGGCAAGGACGAGCCGCTGAAGCTCGCGCTGGCCTGCCTGATCGCGCGGGGCCACCTGCTGATCGAGGACATTCCGGGTGTGGGGAAGTCGACGCTGGCGCAGGCGCTGGCCACCACACTCGGGCTCAAGTACGCGCGGATCCAGTTCACGAGCGACCTGCTGCCCGCGGACGTGCTGGGGGTGTCGGTGTTCGACGAGCGCGCGCAGACGTTCCGCTTCCACGCAGGGCCGATCTTTCATTCCGTCGTCCTCGCCGACGAGATCAATCGCGCGCCGCCGAAGACGCAGAGCGCGCTGCTCGAAGCGATGGAGGAGCGCCAGGTGTCGCTCGACGGCCAGACGCGGGTGCTGCCCGATCCGTTTTTCGTCATCGCGACGCAGAACCCTGTCGAGCAGATCGGCGCGTATCCGCTGCCCGAATCGCAGCTCGACCGGTTCCTGCTCGCGATCGAGCTCGGCTATCCGGACGCGCTGGCCGAGCGGGAGCTCCTCGCCGGCGGCGATCGCCGCGCGAAGCTCGTCGACATCGTGCCGCAGTGCGACGCCGCGACGCTCGCCGAGTGGCAACGCGAGGCGGCGGCGATCCACGTGGCACCCGCGCTGCTCGATTACGTGCAATCGCTGCTCGCCGCATCGCGCGGCCACCTGCCGGGCCAGACGGCGGGCGCCAGCGGCGAAGCCGGCGCACGGCGCGGCTTGAGTCCCCGCGCGGGCCTGATGCTGCTCGCCGCCGCACGCGCGTGGGCGCTCCTGGCCGGACGTCCGATGGCGATACCGGAAGATGTTCAGGCCGTGTTCCCGTCGGTGGCGGGCCATCGCCTCGCCGGCGGCGCACGCGCCGGCGCGTTGCAGGCGCAGCAGCTCATTCGCGCCGTCGCACTGCCGTGATCGCCGTTGGCGCGCCCGCCGCGCGGACACCCCGCGCGACGCTGGCGCATGCATGGTCGCGCCTGCGCCAGCGTGCGTTCCGGAGCGCGCCGGCCGACCTTGCGCCGGTCGTGCTGCGCCATTCGCGGATCTACATCCTGCCCACGCGGCGCGGTTACGCGGTGATCGCGACGCTGATCACGATGCTGCTGACGTCGCTCAATTACGCGCTGGCGCTCGGCCTCGGCGTGACCTTCATGTTCGGCGGCCTCGTCGCCGCGGCGCTGCTGCATACGTTTCGAAACCTGGCGGGCATCGCGATCAAGCCGCTTGCCGCGAGCGATACGTTTGCGGGCGGCCACGTCGTGTTCTCGCTCGCCGTGTCGAGCGGCGCGATCGATCGTCGCGCGATCTCGATCAGCGCGAACGATGCCAATGCAAAGGCCGCGATTGCGGCCGGATCGACGCAGACCGTGACGCTCGCAGCGCCCGCTCACAAGCGCGGCCGCGTTCCGCTCGGGCGTGTCACGCTGTCGTCGTTGCACCCACTCGGCCTGTGGCGTGGCTGGGCTTACGTCCATTTCCCGCTATCGGGCATCGTGTATCCGGCACCGGAGGCGCATCCGCCGCCGTTGCCCACCGGCGCACAGGGCATCGATCCGCGCGCGACGGGCCGCGGCGACGATGCCGACCTCGCCGGACTGCGCGAGTACCAGCGCGGCGATCCGCTGCAGCGCGTCGCATGGAAAGCCGTCGCGCGCGGCGCCGGCTGGTTCTCGAAATCGTTCGAAGGCACGGGCGGCGGCGGTCCGGTCGCGCTCGACTGGTCGCGATTGCCTGCGCAACTCGACACCGAAACCCGGCTGTCGCGCCTTTGCGCGTGGGTGCTCGCCGCCGAGCGGACCACGCGCCCGTTCGGTCTGGCCGTGCCCGGCGGGTCGATGCCCATTGGCTCCGGGCGCGAGCACCGCCGTGCGGCGCTCACTGCGTTGGCACTCGTTCCCGCCGACACGCGATGAGTGCGACAACCTGGATGACGCATCGCGTGAAGCGCTTGGCGACTGGCGCAGCGAAACCACGCGCGGCTGCTGTCCAGTCACCGTTGCTGACGCCGGCGCAAATCGGCAGCCTCGGCGTGCTGCTCGTAGCGGCGCAACTGCCACAGGCCGTGCATCTGCCGATCTGGGTCGCGCTGTTCGGCGTCGCACTCGTCGTGCTGCGCTTCGTGCTGCTGCGCCGCGATCGCGCCCGTCCGTCCGCGACCCCGGCGCGCATACCGTCGTGGGCGCTCGCCGTGTTCGCGCTCGCCATCGCGTTCGCGATCCGCAAGTCGTACGGCTACTTCGTCGGCCGCGATCCCTGCGTCGCGTTCCTGTTCGTGCTGGTCGGCATCAAGTTCCTCGAAGTGCGCACGCTGCGCGACGGAACGCTGCTCGTGTGCCTCGCGATATTCCTGTTGATCACGCCATTCTTCTACAGCCAGTCGCTGCTTGCAGCACTGGCCGCGCTGCCGGCCGTGCTCGCCGCTGGCGCAGCCATGGAATCGCTTGCGCACGACGATCCGTCGACGTCACCGTCGTCGTGGCGCGCCGCGTGGCGCCGCACCGCCGCAATGCTCGCGCAGGGATTGCCGATCGCCGCTGCGCTGTTCGTGCTGTTTCCGCGGCTTGCGAGCCCGTTGTGGGGCCTGCCCGCCGATCGCGCCGCGGCGACCGGACTGTCCGAACGGATGGCACCCGGTTCGATCAGCGAGCTCGCGTTGAACGACGCCGTCGCGTTTCGCGTCGACTTCGACAACACGCCGCCCCCGCCGCGCGCCCGCTACTGGCGCGGCCCGGTGCTCGCGCTGTTCAACGGTCGCGAGTGGCGGTCGCTGACGCCGACGCCGGGCGGCAGGTTCGCCGCCGCCGATCGCCCGGCGGTCCGCTACACGGTGACCCTCGAGCCGAACGACCATCCGTGGCTCTTCGCGCTGGATTTCCCGTCGGCCATGCCGCAGGTCGATTCGGACGCGGGCACGCAGGCGAGTGCGGGGGGCTTCGCCGGCTATTCGCGCGAGCAGCAGTTGATGATGCGCGCGCCCGTCACCCAGCCGTTGCGTTACTCGGTGCTGTCGACGATCGGCGACCGCTACCCGGTACCCTCGCCGCGCGATGCGCAAATCAATTCGCGCGAGCCGCCCGGCAATCCGCGCACCGCAGAGTTCGCGCGCGGCCTGCGTGCCGCCAATCCCGACGATCGCCGGTTCATCGCTGCCGTGCTGAAGTGGTTCCACGACGAGTCGTTTTTCTACACGCTTGCGCCGCCGCTGCTCGAAGAGGATCCGGTCGACGCGTTCCTGTTCGATTCGCGGCGCGGCTTCTGCGAACACTACGCGAGCGCGTTCGTCGTCATGCTGCGCGCCGCCGGCATTCCGGCGCGCGTGGTGACCGGTTACCAAGGCGGCGAGATCAATCCGCGCGGCGGTTACATGATCGTGCGCCAGTCAGACGCGCACGCATGGGCGGAAGCGATCGTCGACGGGCAATGGCAGCGTTTCGACCCCACGGCCGCCGTTGCGCCTTCGCGTGTCGAGCGCGGACTGTTCGGTGCCGTGGCCGCGAACGAGCCCGTTCCCCTGTTCGCGCGCCAGGACGGGGGGCTGTTGAAGGACCTGCAGCTTGCCGTCGACGCGTTCAATCACGAATGGCGCCGCAACGTGATCCAGTTCAACCGCGACCGCCAGCGCGCACTGTGGCGCGAATGGAAGCTCGACCAGTTCGCGCCCTGGCAGGTGGCGGTTGCCGCGTCGGTCGCGCTGCTCGCCTGGGCAGGCGGCGTATTCGCATGGTTCGCGGCGCGGCGCAAGCGCCAGGAGCGCGCGTTGACGCTGTGGCACGACGTCTGCCGCCGGCTCGCGCGCGCGGGAATGCCGCGCTTCAATTACGAAGGGCCGATCGCATTCGCCGGACGCGCGGCGTTACGCTGGCCGCAGTTCGACATCGCGTTTCGCGCGATCGGCGAATCGTTCGCGGCGCTGCGCTATGGAAGCGAGCGGCGCGACAGCGAGCGGCTCGCGCTGATCGCAACGCTCGAGCGCGCGATCGACGTGCTGCCGGCACCGGCGACACTGCGCGCGATGTAGCTTCGCCCGTTCCGCAGGAGTGCTTCGGGCGCGGTCGACCGCGGCGCTACGCGGGCGGCAGGTACTTCGTCGGATCCATCGGCTTGCCCTGCCGGCGAATCTCGAAGTGCAGCTTCACCTGATCGGCGTCGGTATTGCCCATCTCGGCGATTTTCTGTCCGCGCGCAACCTGCTGGCCTTCCTTGACGAGGATTTCACGGTTGTGCGCGTACGCCGACAGGAACGTCGCGTTGTGCTTGATGATGATCAGCTTGCCGTAGCCGCGCAGTCCGGTTCCCGCGTAGACGACGCGGCCCGCGGCACTGGCGTTGACCGCCTGGCCGGCCGTACCCGCGATGTCGATGCCCTTGAGGTTCGCCGTCTCGGAAAAGCCGGCGATGATCTTGCCTTTCGCCGGCCACGCCCAGTCGAGCGCGTCTGAGTCGCCACTCGTCGCCGGTGCAGCCGGCGGCGCCGCAGCGGGTGCCGGTCGCGGTTCAGGCTTCGGCTCGCTGCGTACGCCCGGTGGCGCGGCCATCGCCACCGTGTCGGACGGCGCCGGCACGGCACTGGCGGCCAGCGTGAGCTCGCGTACGGCCTGATCCGAATACGGCTCCTTGATGGCTTTCGGCGACGTCTTCAGGCCGCCGGACGCGCCCGCGGCGGGCGCTGCGGCCGGCGCCGAGGCGCCTGGCGGGGCCGTGCCCGCGGGCGAAGGCGACGCGGCGCCCGACGCGGGCGCCACGGCCACGACCGGCGGCGGTGCGCGCAGCGGTGCCGTGGTCACGCCGGGCACGCTGTCCTGGCCCAACGGCTGCGAACCGGGCTCACCCGGCGCTGCCAGCCGCAATACCTGCCCCACGCGGATCACGTTGGGGTTCTCGATGCTGTTCCACGCGGCGAGCTCCCGGTAGTCGAGACCGGTGTCGAGCGCGATCTGATGCAGCGTATCGCCGCGCTTTACCGTGTACGTGGGCACCGGGACCGGGGTCGTGGGAGGTACCGGTGCTGCGACCGCCGGTGCGCTCGCGACGGGCGGCGGCTGCGTCGCGCTGCGGTCCTCGACGGGCGCGGCTCGCCGCGATGCGCAGCCGGCCGCGACGAGCACGACAGCCGTCATGGCGACAGCGCAGCGCAACAGTGGATTCGACAGGGCGGACAGCAGAGGGAAGCGCATCGATGCAGCGACTGATCGGCCGACCGAAAGTTCAGCCGAGGCCCGGCAACAGCGGAACGAATCTTACCGCATCGAACGTCTGCTCCCGGATTCCCGACGCCGCCGACTCGATGACGGTGAGCCGCTGCACGCCCCGCTCGCCGTCTTCCTGGCTGGCGAGCGGCAGCACCATCCGTCCGCCGGGCTTCAGGTAGCGCAGCAGCGGCGCGGGCACGTGCGTGGCGCCCGCGGTGACGACGATCGCGTCGACGGCGATGTCCTCGCCAAGATCGGCGCTGCCGTCGCCATGTGCCAGGCGCACGTTGCGGATCTTGAGCGATTGCAGGTGCCGGCGCGCCTTGTTGACGAGCGCGCCGATCCGCTCGACCGTGTAGACAGTTTTCGCGAGACGCGCAAGCACCGCCGTCTGGTAGCCGCAGCCCGTACCGATCTCGAGCACGTCGTCGAGCGTGCGGCCGTTGCGGGCAAGCTCGGTCATTCGCGCGACGACCCATGGCTGCGAAATCGTCTGGCCGTGGCCGATCGGCAGCGGCGCGTCGTCGTACGCGCGAATCGCGAGCGCCTCGTCGACGAAGATGTGCCGGGGAATGGCATTCATCGCCGCAAGGACCAGCTCGTCGCGGATGCCGTCGGTACGCAGGCGCTCGATCATCCGCGCGCGCGTCCGGTCGGACGTCATGCCGCTGCCGCTGATGCCCCCGCCGGCCGCACCCATCGGCGGCGTCCCTAGCGCAGTCGCGTCCGCCGGCTCAACGCTCGAGCCATGCCGACACGCCGCTCATCTGGTCGCGATTGGTGAGGTCGATCTGCAGCGGCGTGATCGACACGTAATGGCTCCCGACGGCATGAAAGTCCGTGCCTTCGCCCGCATCGGCCGCGGCACCTGCGGCGCCGACCCAGTACACCGTTTCTCCGCGCGGGCTTTGCATCTTGATGACGTCCTCGGCCTTGTGCCGGCGGCCCAGCCGCGTGATCCGGTAGCCGCGCACGGCCTCGCGCTCGATGTCGGGCACGTTGACGTTCAGCAGCCACGGCCCCGCCGGCTGTCGCCGGTGGCGTTCGAGCAATTCGAGTGCTACGGCAGCCGCCGTTTCGAAATGCGCGGCTGTCTTCGACGCAAGCGATATCGCGACCGACGGAACGCCGAGCAGGAAACCTTCGGTGGCCGCCGCGACCGTCCCCGAATAGATCGTATCGTCACCCATGTTCGCGCCGAGATTGATCCCCGAGATGACCATGTCGGGAAGCTCGTCCAGCAATCCGGTCACCGCAAGATGAACGCAATCGGTGGGCGTGCCGTTGACGAACTGGAAGCCGTTCGGCGCGCGCCGCACGGACAGCGGCCTGTCGAGCGTCAACGAATTCGATGCGCCGCTGCGATCGCGTTCCGGCGCGACAACCGTCAACTCGGCATGGGGTGCGAGCGCCGCCGCGAGGTGCTCGAGGCCCGGCGCGAAGTAGCCGTCGTCGTTGGAGAGCAGGATGCGCATCGGATTGGCGTGCAAAGGCTTCGCGTGCGCTCCGGGGCGCACGTCATTTTGACTTGGCATTGTGCCATTGGTGGCCGGCGCAAGACCACGAACCTGTCGCAAAACGGATGAACGGCCCGACAGTGCAGCGGCCGCGCGAGACCGCGACAGTTCTAGCCGCTGTTGCGGAGGCCGGCTGCGAGCCCGTTGATCGTCAGGTGTATCGCACGCTGCGTCCGCACATCGGTCGCGCCCGCACGATAGCGGCGCAAGAGCTCGACCTGGAGGTGATTGAGCGGATCGAGGTACGGAAAGCGGTTGCGGATGCTTCGCGCAAGCGTCGGATTGTCGTCGAGCAGCGCCGACTGCTTCGTGATCGCGAGGAAGTGCGCGACCGTGCGGGCATGCTCGTCGCGGATGCGGCCGAAGATCGCGTCGCGTACCGCCTTGTCGGGCACGAGCTCGGCGTATCGCGACGCGATGGCGAGATCGGTCTTGGCAAGCACCATGCCCATGTTCGACATCGTTGCGCGGAAGAATGGCCAGCGCGCATGCATGTCGGCAAGAAGCCCCATGCCGTCCGGCGCGGACGTGAGGAATGCGGCGACGGCGGATCCAAAGCCGTACCAGCCGGGCAGCATCAGCCGGCACTGGCCCCAGCTGAACACCCACGGGATCGCGCGCAAGTCCTCGATCCGCGACGACGCCGTGCGCGATGCCGGTCGGCTGCCGATCTTCAGCTCGGCGATCTCGGAGATCGGCGTCGACGCGCGGAAGTAATCCGGAAATTCCGGCGTCTCGTACACGAGCGCGCGATACGCGTCGAGCGCATGAGCGGACAGCGCGTCCATCGTCGCGAAGTAGCGCGCCGCGGATTCGCCGAGCTGCTCGGCGTCCTGCAGGCTCGCGTCGAGCGTGGCCGCGACGAGCGTTTCGAGGTTGCGGCGACCGAGCTCGGGATCCGAATACTTGCTGGCGATGATCTCGCCCTGTTCGGTGACGCGAAGGCCGCCCGTGACGCTTCCCGCCGGCTGGGCGAGGATCGCATCGTAGCTCGGCCCGCCGCCGCGGCCGACCGTGCCGCCGCGGCCGTGAAACAGGCGCAAATGCACGCCGTGCGCCGACGTCGCATCGACCAGCGCGCGCTCGGCGCGATAGATCGCCCAGCTCGACGTCAGGTAGCCGCCGTCCTTGTTGCTGTCGGAATAGCCGAGCATGACCTCCTGCCAGTCGGCGCGGCTCGCGACATAGGCACGATAAAGCGGCAGCGCGAGCGCTGCGCGCATCGTGTCGCCGCATCGGTCGAGGTCGTCGATCGTTTCGAAGAGCGGCACGATATTGACGGCCAGCCCGCTCTCGCTCGCGAGCCCGACCTCCTTCAGCAGCAGCGCGACCTCGAGCAGGTCCGACACCGACTGGCATTTGGAGATCACATAGTTCGGCAACGCTTCGCACGCCGTAACGGCGCTGGACGTCGGCGGCGACGCGCAGGATCTCGAGCTCCGAACGCGTCCGCTCCGAATATTCCAGATGACGCGAATGGAGCGGCCGCGGACTGCCGAGCTCGCGCACGAGCAGTTCGACGCGCGCCGCCTCCGCCAGCGCCGCGTAGTCGTCGACGACGCGAGCCCGCTGCAGCAGCTCGCCGACGACGGCCTGGTGAACGTCGCTGTTCTGCCGCAGGTCGAGGGCCGCGAGGTGGAAGCCGAACACGCCGATGGCGCGCCGCAACGGATCGAGTCGCCGCGCCGCGAGCGGACGCGCGCCGTGCGACGCGAGCGACGTGCCGATCGTATCCAGTGCCGCGATGAACTCGGCGACGTTCGCATACGGCATCGCGTCGACGTGCGTCGCGCGTGCCGGGACGAGGTCGGTCAACGCGCGAGCCGTCGCCGCGAGCCTCGCGTAGACGCCGATGAGCGCCTGCCGGTACGGCTCGTCCTGTCGATGCGGATTGGCATCGCTCGCCGCCGCCGCAAGGGCCGAAAGCTCAGGCGTCGGCGTGATGAGCCGCGTCGACAGCGACAACTCGGCACCCAGGCGATGCACTTCGGCGAGGTAGTGCTCGAGCGCGACGCCGCTTTGCGCGCGAATCGCGTACGAAAGCGTTGTCGCGTCGACGTACGGATTGCCGTCGCGATCGCCGCCGATCCACGAGCCCATTTGCAGGAACGCCGGCACGCGCGCGGCTTCGATGCCGAATTCCCGCAAGACCAGGATCTCGAACGCACGGTACAGCCGCGGGATCTCGTCCAGAAACGTGTACCGGTAGTACGCGAGGCCGTTGTCGATCTCGTCTTTCACCTGCAGCCGCGACACACGCAGCATCGCCGTCTGCCACAACTCGAGCACCGACGTGTGCAGGCGGAATGCGAATTCATCCGTCTCGTCGGGCGTCAGCGTCGTCCGGTCACGCCACGTCAACAGCCGCGCGATCTCGCGCTCGACGTCGAGGATGCTCTTGCGCTGGACCTCGGTCGGGTGTGCCGTCAGCACGGGGCTTATTCGCGCGTCGTCGAGCCAGTGCTGCGCCTTGGCACGATCCACACCGCCCTGCGCGAGACGGCACAGCGCTTCCGCGATGTCGCCGGGCCGCGGCGGCGACCCCGCGAGCGCATGCGCGCGCCGGCGCCGGTTCTGATGGACGTCCTCGGCGATGTTGGCGAGGTGCGAAAAATAGCTGAACGCGCGGACGACTTCGAGCGCCTGCGCGATCGGCAGCGGGTTCAGCAGTCCGGCGAGCGCGGTGCGGTGCCGGTCCGCTTCCGGACCCGCTGCCCGCCGAAACCCGATCGCCGTCTGCCGAATCGCCTCGATCCGCTCGTAGCCCGCGTCGCCGACCTGCGCGCGCAGCACGTCGCCGAGCACGCGTCCGAGGAGCCGCGTGTCTTCCTTCAGTGGCAAGTCCTTGTCGAGGGCGTCGGGCGTGTTCAAGCTGTCGCGCATGTCTTCACCGCATCCCGACGGTGGTGGCCGGCGCGCCGGTGTACGCTGCGCGCAGCGCCTCGGCCAGCGACGTCACGGCCGCTGCGTACAGCCGGCTCTTGTTGTAACGCGTGATGACGTAGAAATTGGGAAACGCGATGAACAGCGCCATCGGCTCGGCGCTCGCGTCGGGCGGCAGTTCGAGCGCGAGCAAGCCGACCGGCTCGGATGACAGCGGGTCGGGCAACCACTCCGCGGCAACACCGTCGGCGTTCCACGCGGCGAGCGGACGCCGCTCGGATATGCCGCCGTCGAGCCGGCCCAGTGCCGCTTCGCGCTGCGACGCCGCGATCGACGCCCGCGACCATATCGGCTGACCGCGCAGCCAGTCGTGCCGCGCGAGGTAGTTGGCGACGCTGCCAATCGCATCGTCATCGCTACGCCACAGGTCGACGCGCCCGTCGCGATCGAAGTCGATCGCGTAACGGCGCGTGCTGCCGGGCATGAACTGCGGAATGCCCAGCGCGCCGGCGAACGATCCTTTCGGCTCGAGCGGCGAGAACGATTCGCTGCGCGCAAGCAGCAGGAACTCGCGCAGCTCGCCTCTGAAAAACGGCGCACGGCGCGGATAGTCGAACGCAAGCGTCGTCAGCGCGTCGATGATCCGGTAGCTGCCCATGTTGCGGCCGTAGAACGTCTCCACGCCGATGATCGCGACGATGATTTCCGGTGGGACGCCGAACTCGGCGGACGCGCGATCGAGCGCGGCCTCGTGCGCGCGCCAGAACGCGACGCCGTCGCCGATGCGGGACGCCGACAGGAACTGCGGCGCGTATTCGTACCATTTGGGCGGCTCGAGCAGCGGACGCTGCATCGCAGCGACGATCTTCGGTTGATAGCGCGCATCGCTGAACCAGCGCCGCAGCGTGGCCCGCGAAAAGCCGTGGTCGCGCACGAGCTCATCGATGAACGCGCGGACATCGTCGCGGCGCTCGTACCCCGACGCCGCCGTTTGCGCCTTGCGCGCGGCGACGGCGGGAACGGCGGTTGCTGCCACGACGATTGCGGTCGCGAGCGCGACCAGTATCCGCTGCTGCAAGTGGCTTTGACGTCCCGGGGAGTGCGTCGATAGTAACATCGCGCCCGAGCGCTCCGTGCGCGTTCGCGAGTGCACGACGCACGGCGAACGCAGTGTCCGTCACCGCTGCACGGGATCTGCGCTCGGAAATGCCGACGCGGCGCGCGCCGCAAGCGAGGGCTACTCTTGGGTGTGCACGCGCTGTATCCGCTGTTTCGACCGCTGCTCTTCGCCGCGGACCCCGAGCTCGCGCACGATGTCGCGCTGGGCGGCCTGGATGCGGCCGCACGCGTGGGACTGGCGCAACTCGCGGCTTCCCGGCTGCCGCAGGCGCCGGTCGAGGCCATGGGTCTTCGCTTTCCGAACCGCGTGGGTCTCGCCGCGGGTCTCGACAAGAATGCTGCGCACCTCAAGGGCCTTGCCACGCTGGGTTTCGGCTTCATCGAAGCAGGCACGGTGACGCCGCGCGCCCAGCCCGGCAATCCGCGGCCGCGCATGTTCCGCGTCGTCGAAGCGCAGGCACTCGTCAACCGTCTCGGCTTCAACAACGGCGGCGTTGACGCCTTCGTCGCCAACGTCGCG
The DNA here is from genome assembly GCA_963709335.1 of uncultured Pseudomonadota bacterium. Taxonomy (GTDB): domain Bacteria; phylum Pseudomonadota; class Gammaproteobacteria; order Burkholderiales; family Casimicrobiaceae; genus VBCG01. Next base: position 303,589 of record CAVPWB010000010.1, on the reverse strand, counting down.
CGATCGGGTTACCGCGGCATCCTCGGCATCAACATCGGCAAGAACTTCGACACGCCGAACGAACGCGCAGCCGACGACTACGTTGCGTGCCTGCGAGCCGTGCACGCACACGCGAGCTACGTGACGATCAACGTGTCGTCGCCCAACACGAAGGGCCTGCGCGACCTGCAGGCCGAAGAGGCACTCTCGGCGCTGCTCGCACGGATCGTCGCGGAGCGGGACGACCTCGCACAGAAGCACGGGCGATGCGTGCCGCTCGCCGTCAAGATCGCACCCGATCTCGACGACGTCGCCGTGAACGCGGTGGCACGACTGCTCGTCGCACATCGGCTCGACGGCGTGATTGCGACGAACACGACGATTGCGCGCGACGGCGTGGCCGGGCTTCCGCACGCGGACGAGGCCGGCGGCCTGTCCGGCGCACCGCTACGCGAACGCTCGACGGCGGTGCTGCGGATTCTCGCCAAGGCGCTGGACGGCGCGCTGCCGATCATCGGTGTCGGCGGCATCCTCGCCGCGACCGACGCACAGCAGAAGATCGACGCGGGTGCTGCGCTCGTGCAGCTCTACACGGGACTCATTTATCGCGGTCCCGATCTCGTCGCCGAGTGCGTCCGCGCGCTCGCCAGAACCTGACGACCGGGTCGTCGCCAGAACCTGACGGCCGGGTCGTCCAGCGCGTATGCTGTCGCCGATGCGATGCGGGCAACGCGCTCGCACCGCGCGTCGGTGGTTGATCTCTCGTGGAGGACAGCGATGGCTCGCACGCCCAGGCAACCCACAACGCCGGCGCCCGATGTGCCGGCGACTCTCGAAGCGAATACCGTCGGCAGCGCCGTAACGAAAGGCCGCCGCACATTCCTGCGCCGGTCCGGCGCATGGGTGGGCTCCGGCGTCGCGCTGGCGGCGCTCGATCTTCATGCACAGGACGCCGCGCGCGCGAGCAGCGGCACCGCATCGCCGCCGGCGATTCCCGATTCGATGAAGGCGCCCGGCGCGCCGGTCGGCGACAAGCTCTACGGCGTGCCGTCGAAATACGAAGCGGGCGTCATCCGCAACGTCCCGAAGAACCAGGCACAGTACATCTCGGCGGCGAGCCGCACGCCGCTCGGGGACCTGGACGGCATCATCACCCCGAGCGGCCTGTTCTACGAGCGTCATCACGGCGGCGTGCCCGTCATCGATCCGCTGCAGCACCGGCTGATGCTGCATGGGCTGGTGAAGAACCCGCTGCTGTTCACTGTCGACGAGTTGCGACGCCTGCCGTCGATCTCGCGTATTCACTTCCTCGAGTGCTCGGGCAACCCGGTCTACACGAAGCCGTACGGCAAGACGGCGTCCGATCTCGTCGGACTCGTCAGTTGTGGCGAATGGACGGGCGTCAGCCTGAAACTGCTGCTCGATGAAGCGGGCCTGATGCCCGGGGCCGCGTGGGTGATGGCCGAGGGTGCCGACGCGGCCGCGATGACACGCAGCGTCCCGCTCGACAAATGCCTCGACGACGCGCTCGTCGTCTACAGCCAGAACGGCGAGCGCCTGCGTCCCGAGCAGGGCTACCCGCTGCGCCTGCTGCTGCCGGGATTCGAAGGCAACATGAACGTCAAGTGGCTGCGCCGGCTCAAGGTGACCGACGCGCCGGTCCACTCGCGCGAAGAAACGTCGAAATACACGGATCTGCTGCCCAACGGCAAGGCGCGCGAGTTCACGTTCTACATGGAAGCGAAATCGATCATCACGTCGCCTTCGGGCGGCCAGAAGATTCCGGGCGCGGGGTTCGTCGAGATCCGCGGCATCGCGTGGAGCGGCCACGGCAAGGTCGTGCGCGTCGACGTCTCGGTCGACGGCGGCAGCACGTGGACGCAGGCGTCGCTGCAGGAGCCGGTGCTGACGCGAGCACTGACGCGGTTCCGGTATCCGTGGCAGTGGAACGGGCGGCCCGCGGTGATCGCGAGCCGAGTCGTCGACGAGACGGGATACGTGCAGCCAGCGTTCGAGCAACTCGTCGGTGAGCGCGGCGTCAACTCGTTTTATCACAACAACGCGATCCAGCCGTGGCGCGTCGCGGACAGCGGCGAGGTGTTCAATGGCAACGGCTGATCGAACACCGACCGCATGCGGCGTGTTGCGAACCGTCGCCGCTGCGCTGCTGCTGACACTGTCTGCGCCATCCATCGCTCAGACCCGTTATGGCATTGGCCGCGCAGCGACGCCGGCCGAAGTGGCCGCGTGGAACATCGACGTCGAGCCCGATGGCCGCAACTTTCCGCCGGGTCAGGGCACTGTCGCGCACGGCCGCGACGTGTACAACGCGCAGTGCGCCGCCTGTCACGGCGCGAACGGCGAAGGTGGCATGGGCGATCGGCTGACCGGCGGCGCGGGCACGCTCGCCACCGACAAGCCAGTCAAGACCGTCGGCAGCTACTGGCCGTATGCACCGACGCTGTTCGACTACATCCGCCGCGCGATGCCGCTGACTGCACCGCAATCGCTGTCCAACGAAGACGTGTACGCGGTGTCGGGCTACGTGCTGTATCTGAACGGACTGGTGCCCGATACGGCCGTGATCGACGGCAAGGCGCTGACGTCGCTCAAGATGCCCAATCGCGATGGCTTCATCGCCGATCCTCGGCCCGACGTGAAAAACCGTGAGTGCATGACCAATTGCGCGAAGTAGCATCAGCCGCCCTGCGTACGTGTGGCCATCGGCCGCCGCGCTGGCGGAGCCGCAACTAGCTTGCGTTCCCGGCCCCCGCAACCGCACCCGCCGTGCGCGACGCCACGAGCATCCGCGCGTCGGCCTTCGCAACGACGACGTTCTGCTGATTGGTTGCCGTCGCCGTAAGTACGACGATGCCGCCGCCGTGGCGGGGCTTGTCGATCACGTCCGTGACTGTCCACGCCGTCGTCAGCGTGTCGCCGGCCCGCACCGGCGCCAGGAAGCGGGCGTGGTGCTCGAGATACGCGACCGCCGTGCCGTGGAAGTACATGCCGACGGCTGCGCCCATGATCGACGAGGTCAGCATGCCGTGCAGGATCGGCGTGCCGAAGCGCGTGGTCTTCGCGAACTCCGCGTTCATGTGATGCGGATTGAAATCGCCGATGAGTCCTGCACCCATGACGATGTGCGTTTCGGTGACGGTGACGGCACTGTCGAAGCGATCGCCGACGCGAACGTCTTCGAACCATGCACCGCTGCCCTGCAGCGCGTTCATCCGGCAACCGCCGCGCCGCGCTCACGGCGACTCGCAAGCTCGGCCAGGCAAAGCTCGGTGAACGCGATGCCGGCGTAGATCGGCAGCACGAGGATGTTGACGAGCGGCACCAGCGACAGCGGCGACAGCGCCAGCCCGAGCAGAAGGAGCCGCGTCTTGCGCTCGCGAACGACGGCGGCGATCTCGTCGCCACTCGCGTGCTCGGCGAGCGCGTCGTAGCGGAACATCCGCTGCGACAGCCACGCGTTCAGCAGTAGCGACACTGCGATGTACAGCGGCGGCAGCGCGAGCAGCGGCAACGTAAGAAGCCACAGCGGCACGAACACGAGCAGCGCCAGAACCGCGTTACGCGTGCTGCCGACGAACGTTCCACCGCGCCGGACGGCGAGGTTCGGATAGTGGCGTGCCGCAACGGTCTTCACGATCACCGGCATCGTCAGCACGGCGGTCGCCGCCAGCGCCGTCGCGATTGCGAGGGCGGCGAACATCAGCACGGCGACGACGTCGGCGGCGATGCGCTGCCACAACGCAGCGTCGGCGGCGCCGCCCAGCAGATGGACGAGCTTGCCGGTCAGCGGATCCCATGCGACGACACCAATCGCCGTCCACACGAACGCCGCACCAAGGACGGGCAGCGTGGCGAGGCCGATGACGCGAGCGGTGAACAGGATCGGCAGCGCGCGCCGCATCGCGCCTGCGATCGCGCGCGACGCGTCGCTCAAACCGACGCGGTCTCGAGCTCGAACCGGTCCGTCAGCTCGCTCATCACGCGCGAGAAGGCGCGGTCGATCAGCGGCTCGGCCTCGACCAGCCGCGCGCGATTGCTGCGGAACTGCACGGCGAGATCCTCGGCCGTCATCGACACCGCACGCTGGCCCTGCCGGTTGGTGAACAGGTAGTTGCCGCGCAGCGGGCTGACCCACGCGAGCTTCGCGAACGACAGCTGGCCGTCGTCGTCCTCGAACTCGACCCACATGCCGCGATCCATGCTTCGCGCGATCTCGAGATATTCGTCGTCGAGCACCGGCGGGCCGGGGTCGGGCGCGGCCGGCTCCGCCGGCGCCATTGCGACGGCAAGGGCTTCGGCGCGCGCCGCCGTTACCGTGTCGCCCGATGCCTTCGCGACAGCGGCTTCCGCGCGCGCCGCTTCGGCGACCGCGGCGGTCGGCGACGCCACCGACGCGAGCCCAGGCTTGACGGCTGCCGCATGCGCCTCGACGAGGTTCGCCATGAAGCCCTCGCGCTCGCCCGGTCCCCACTGCGGCCCGGGGACGCCGGCGGCAATGCGCTTCAACAGCGACGGCAGCAGCGCGACGAGGTGCTTGCGGTCCTCGGGCGTCTTCTTCGGCTGCACGCTCCAGACGAGATCCTCGAGCGTTGCCACACTCGAGCTCCACGCGTCGCTCTCCTCGCCGTCGCGCAGATAAATGCCCTCGAGCGTGCCGTGCCATTTCTGGCGCAGGAAGTCCGCGAGGAAGCGCGGGATCGGATAGCTTTCGACGCGCCGCTCGATCTCCGACTTGGCGACGACACCGGCGAGATCCTTGCGATCGCCTTCGTTGATCGCTTCGGCGGTCGTCGCGAAATTCTCTTCGGCCGCCCGCTCCTCCGACAGCAGGAACGCCTCGAGCTCGGCGCGCAGCTCGTCGAAGATCGCGAGGTTGTCGCCGAACCCGTCGATGACGCGATGGACGATCCGCTCGATCGCCCGATAGAGCGGGTCGTCCTGGCCCATCGCCGGCGACCAGCCGAGGCCGGCGGCGGCAAGCGCGTTGACGAGCAGCCGCGACGGATGCGTTTTCCGCGCGAAGAACGCGCCGTCGAGCATCGCGACCTTCAGCACCGGAATCTGCAGCCGCGCGAGCAGCGCCTTGATGCCGTCCGGCAGGTCGCGCGTCTCGAAAATGAAGTCGAACAGCATGGCGACCATCTCGATCGTCATCGCCTCGAGCTGGTTCGCTTTCTTGCCGAGTGGCGACTCCTGCAGGTCGCGCAGGACGTTGTGCATCCCCTCCGGGATTCCGGAGAACGCGACCTGCATTCCTTCGACGTCGAAATCCGTCTGCCCCTGCTGCAGCCGCGTCAGGCCCTCGCGGAGGCCCGGCGTGGCGACGATCGGCGCCCCCGGCACATAGCCCGACGGCGTTGGCGGCAGCGACGGATAGACGCGGTTCGGCGGCGGCGGATGCCCGGTCAGCGGGAAGCCGCCGTGGGACGACATCTGGCGAAACATCGCCATCACGTCGACCTCGGCCGGCGACGGTGGTGGACCCTTCACAGCGCCACCGTCTCCCTTGTCATCCGCCGCGCGCTTCCCGGGCGCTGCGGGCTTGCGCGCGCCGGCCGGGCGCACGCTGCCCTGCGGCACGATGCGGAGGTTCGCCAGATGGCGGTTGACGTCGGCGTAGATGGCCGCGAGCTCGCCGAGCGGCGCCTGGTTCAGCTCCTTCAGGATCTGGAACTTCGCGCGTCCTTCGGCCTGCAGCGTGCCGAGCGCCTCGGAAAACGCGGTGACGATCGTCGCTGGCCCCAGCGGATTCGCGGACGCTTCGAGATGAGGCTTGCCGAGCAGGTGACCGATGCCGCGGTTGAGCGTCAGCAATTCTTCATGGCAGACGTTCTCGATGACGCGGACGATGTTGCCGACCAGCACCGACTCGTCCATCGTGTTGAGGTCGATCAGCGCGAGCTTGGTCGCGTCGACCTTGGAGAAATCGGCCTTCTCGTCGGAGCGGCCGGACACGCGCTCCTCGATCTGCGTGCGCAGCCGCTTCTCGAACTCGGCCATCACGGCCGCGCGATCGCGCAGCAGTACCTGCCGCGCCTCCAGGAACATCTGCTGCTCGGGGCGTGCATCGGACTTGCCCGCCCGATCCATCAGCATGTCGCAGACGCGGTCGAGCAGCGCCGTGAACGAAAGCAGCAGACGGTGGACGGTGATGTCGCGGCAGTCGCCGAGGATTTTCGCCAGCTCCCGGGGGATGGGACGGCGAGCCGGCGCAACGCTGGTCGTTACGTTCTGGGGCACAGGCTAGGGCTACGCATCGACGTCAGCAGTGTGCGCTTCCAGCGACTTCAATGATTTAGCGGGATTTTTGGCGAACTGACTCTAGCACGGGGGCGGAATGTATGCCACTGCGCCGGCCCGTCAGCCTTCCCGCGCGATGTCGGCCCATGCTTTTTCGACACGCTTGAACGACACCGGCACCGGCGTTCGCAGCTCCTGCGCGAACAGCGAAACGCGCAATTCCTCGATCAGCCAACGGAACGCGGCGAGACGCGCCGACACTTCGCCGCCCCGCTCTTCGGCGGCCCGCCGCTCGCGATAGCGCGACCACCACTCGTTCACCTGGCCCGCGTGCCGTGCGTCGCGCTCGGGATTCTGCGCGTGGCGCTGGATGCGTCGCAGCATCGCCTGAAGGTAGCGCGGCACATGATTGAGCGATTCCCACGGCGTCGTCGCGAGAAAGCCCGCGTGAACCAGGGCGTCGCGCTGCGCGCGGACCTCGGCCGCGACCGTCCGCTGCGACGGCGGCATCCCCGCGAGCGCCTGCGTGAGCGCCTGATAGTCGGCACCGATCGCGGCCAACAGGCGCAGCATGCTGTCGATGACGGCCGGCAGTCGCGTCCGCGCGCGGCGAACCTGCGCGACGAATGCGTCGCGGTCGCGCGGCAGCGGATCATCGCCGATGAACGCCCGATCGGTTACGGCAACGCGGGCGTCGTCCTGCAGCTTGTCCAGCGCCATCGCGCCGCGCAGCTGCAAGCCGATCGTCGTCCATGCAGGCGCATTGCGCAGCGGCCTCAGCAGCGCATCGCCCAGTTCCAAGGCGATCAGGCGGGCGACGCCGCGGCGCGTGGCCGTCTCCGCCGCGACCTCCGTATCGAGCAGCGTCAGCGCCACGCCGTCCGTCTCGTCGACGAGTGCCGGATACCCGGTCACGCGCTGGCCGCCGCTGTGCGTCGTCAGCGACTGCGGCAGCTCGCCGAAATCCCACTGTCGCAATCCCTTGCGCTCGAATGCCGGACCACCGGCTGCGAACGACAGTTGCGCCGCCTCGCGCAATCGCTGCTGCAACGAAGCGAGGTCGCGGTCGATCGCGATCTCCTCGCCGGCGGCGTCGACAACGCGCACGTTGACTCGCAGATGTGCGGGCAAGTCGATCGCCGCCAGCGCCGCAGGCGTCGGCGCATCGCCGAGGCGCGCGCCGATGTAATCGCGCAAGGCGTCGAGCAGCGCGTCATCCGCGGCGCGCGGACGCACGAGGAATTCGGTGACGGTCTCGGCGACGGGGATCAGCCGGTTGCGCCATGTCTTGGGCAAGGCCTTGATCACGTGCGTCACCTTGTCGCGAACCATGCCGGGGACGAGCCACGACAGCGTCGCCGCATCGACCTGGTTCAGCCGGGCCAGCGGTACCGTCAGCGTCAGGCCGTCGAGCGGGTGGCCGGGCGCGAACCGGTAGTCGAGCGGAAAGTCGCCACCGGCGACGTGCAACGTCTCCGGAAACAACGCTTCGGTCACCGCCGCCGCCGCATGGCGCATCAGCGCGTCGCGCGTCAGGAAGAGCCGCCTGGGCTCGGTGCGCTCGGCGGTGGCCCGCCATTCCTCGAACGCCGCACGCGAGAAGAGCTCACCGGGAATGCGCTCGGCATAGAAGGCGGCGATCGCGTCCTCGTCGACGAGCACGTCCTCGCGCCGCGCCTTGTGCTCGAGTCCGGCGACATCCTCGATCAGCGCGCGATTGTGGCGCACGAACGGAGCGTCGACGCCAAGCCGATCGCCGACGAGCGCCTCGCGAATGAACACGGCGTGTGCCTCGCCCGGCGCCAGCCGTCCATACGCGACGGGCCGTCGCGCGACCAGCGTGAGGCCGTACAACTGCACGCGCTCCGCGGCAACGACGTCGCCGCGCGCGTCGTCCCAGTGCGCGTCGAAATGGTCGCGCGTCACGCGGTCGCCGGCAACGGCCTCGATCCACTCCGGCTCGATGCGACCGGCGCAGCGTGCAAAGAGGCGCGACGTCTGGGTGAGCTCGGCGGCGAGGACCCACTTGGGCGGCTTTTTCGCCAGCCCCGATCCCGGGTGCAGGAAAAACCGGATGCCGCGCGTGCCATCGAACTGCCCGCCCAGCGTCGCGGCGGGCTCGGACTTGACACCGATGTTGCCGAGCAGTCCGGCGAGCAGCGTCCGATGGATCGTCGCATAGCGCGCGACATCGATCGTCGCCGGGAGCTTCGCGTCGATCGTCCACCCCGCGTCGGTCAATACGGCGACGAGCTGCGCATGGACGTCGCGCCATTCGATCATCCGCAGGAAGGAGACGAAGTGCGCGCGGCACGCGTCGACGCGCTTGCGATGCGACAGCGCCTTCTGTGCGGGGCTGTCGAAGAATTCCCACAGCGCGATCAGCGACAGGAAATCGGACCGGTCGTCGCGAAACTGCAGATGCGCCTGGTCCGCTGCCTGCGCGCGCTCGAGCGGCCGCTCGCGCGGATCCGGCACGGAGAGCGCGCTGGCGATGACGAGCGCCTCGGCGAGGCATCCGGCGTCGCGCGCGGCGAGCACGATGCGGCCGATCCGCGGATCGAGCGGCAGCTTCGCGAGCTCGCGGCCCAGCGGCGTCAGCGCACGCGCCGCATCGACGGCGTCGAGCTCCTGCAACAGCTGGTAGCCGTCGCTGATCGCCCGCGGCGACGGCGGATCGAGAAACGGAAACGCGGTGACGTCGCCGAGCGCAAGCGACGCCATCTGCAGGATCACCGCCGCAAGCGAGCTGCGCAGGATCTCCGGATCGGCGTGCGCCGCGCGCGCCGCGTAATCGTCGTCGCCGTACAGTCGCACGCAGATGCCGTCCGCAACGCGGCCGCAGCGCCCGGCGCGCTGGTTGGCCGACGCCTGCGCGATCTTCTCGATCTGCAACAGCGTCGTCTTGTTGCGCACCGAGTAGCGCTTGACGCGCGCAAGTCCGCTGTCGATCACGTACCGAATGCCCGGCACCGTCAGCGACGTCTCGGCGACGTTCGTCGCGAGCACGATCCGTCGGCCCCGCGACGTCGCGAAAACGCGCTGCTGCTCTTCCACGGTGAGACGCGCGTAGAGCGGCAGCAGCTCCAACTCACTCGCGTAGGGACGCCGCGCGAGCGAGCGCCGCAGCACGTCGGCGGTCTCGCGGATCTCACGCTCGCCGGGCAGGAACACGAGCACGTCGCCGGGTGCTGCGCGCCACAAGTCCTCGACAGCGCCCGCGATGGCCTCTTCGAGCTCTTCCTCGTCGTCGGCCTCGGCATCGCCCGAGCCAAGCGGGCGATAGCGGATCTCGACGGGGAACGTGCGCCCCGACACCGTGATCACCGGCGCCGGACCGGCCGGCGTCGCGAAGTGGCGCGCGAAGCGCTCGGCGTCGATCGTCGCCGACGTGATGACGAGCTTCAAGTCGCGGCGGCGGACCAGCAGTCGTTGCAGGTAGCCGAGCAGGAAGTCGATGTTGAGGCTGCGCTCGTGCGCCTCGTCGACGATGATCGTGTCGTAGCGCGACAGATCGCGGTCGCCCTGCGTCTCGGCGAGCAGGATGCCGTCGGTCATCAGCTTGACGTACGCATCGGGCCGCGTCTTGTCGGTGAAGCGCACCTTGTAGCCGACCGCATCGCCGAGCGGCGTGCCGAGCTCCTGCGCGATGCGCGAAGCGACGGCGCGCGCGGCGATCCGTCGCGGCTGCGTGTGGCCGATGAGCCCGCGCTCGCCACGGCCGGCGTCGAGGCATATCTTCGGCAACTGCGTCGTCTTGCCGGAGCCGGTCTCACCCGCCACGATGACGACAGGGGAGTCACGAATCGCCTGCGCGATGTCCGCAGCGCGCTGCGCCACCGGCAGCTCCGGCGGATACGTGACCCGCGGTTTCCGCGCAGCGCGTGCGGCACGTGCGGCAACCGCGCGGTCGACGTCGGCGGCGATGCGCTGCCATTCGATCGCATCCACGCGCCCGTTGCGCGCCCGCTCGATACGCGCGCGCAGCTTTCGCTCGTCGGCGTAGAGCGCGTCGCGAACCCGCGTCAGCAGGCGGTCGGCGGTCGACATCGGGCTACGTGTGTTGCTCCACTCGATCCGCAGCAACGCCTTTCGCAGCGCGAAGGGTCAGGGCGCTGCAACCGGCGCGGCGCGTCGCAGGTAGCGAGTGAGCCACGCGGCTACGCAGACGGTGACGATGGCGGCGGCGGCGAACGGCAGCCATGCCGCGGCCTGCGCGGCCTTGACGGCACCTGTCATCAGCACGACGGTTGCGGCGAACGCCGGCACGAGTCGCGCGTCGTAGCGCAGCAACAGCAGCAGCACCGCCGCAGCGGCCGCGCCCGCGATCACGCCGGCAATCAATGCACCGGCGGGGTTGCTCCGGCCGTCGACCAGTGCCGCCGCGCACTCGAGCGCGACTACGACGACGATCGCCAGCCACAGCCGCTCCGAGAATCCGCGTGTCAGTCGCGCGACGACATAGACGACGAAGAGCTCGAGGCTTGCGAAGCCCATGAATCCGAGGCCCGACACAACCCCGCCCGCCAATGGAAACGCCTGCGACTGCCACGACGAAGACGGCCAGCGCGGCACGTCCGGCGTCGCGAGCGCGCCCAACGCGGCCTGCAGCCCCACGACGAACGCACCGGCCGCGATAGCCGCAAGTACGGCGGGCCAGCGGCCGATGCGGTCGAGTGGCGGCGTCATCCGCGCGCCGAATGAACCCACACCCGCGCATAACCCGGCCAGCAATCCGCCGAGCAACGCGGCAGCCACGCCCCCCAGGATCTTCGTCGTCAACTGCGACGCGACGGGTTCGGTCGTCAAGAGCCGCATCGCGATCGACGGCCAGTTGTTGGCGGCCGACAGCATGGCGATCACCAGCGTGACGGCGAACACGATCCATGCGAGTCGCGCATCGACGCGATGCTTGACGAAGCCGACGATGCCGACGACGAGCGCGGCAAGCCCGGCCGCGAAAAACACGACCACCGCAGCCAGCCCAACCACCTGCAACCGGTTGTCGCGCTCCTCTTCGGCACGCGTCCACGTCTCGGGCACGTGCACGAAACGCCCGGCACCCGAGATCGCGTCGCCGCTGATCGTGACGATGTACCGTGCCTCGCCGCCCGCACCCACGACGATGCGCGGGTCACCGAAGACGAACGACCAATCGGTGCGCGCCGGCCGTTGCTGCTCATCGGCCGCGACGACGTGCAGCGGCGTCGCGTCGACGCCGAAGCGCATCTGCAGCGCCCGTTGCGCCAGTGCCTGCGCCGCCTCACGCTGCAGGTGGGCGCCGGCACGCGCTTCCGGCAACGCGTGCGTCATCGCGCGCACGGCACCGTCGTCGGTGATCGCGACGCGCCACTCCTCCGCGCGCTCGGCGACGTCGCCGCCGAACATCGCGTAGCGAACTTCCCAGAACGGCGGTGCGAGCACCGTGCCGACGAGGCGCCGATACGCTTCGGGGCCTGCTTCGCGCCAGACGAACTTGTGCCACGTCCACTGCTGCGGGTCTTCGCTCGCGAGCTTGACGGCGGCGAACCGCTGCCACTGCGGACCGGGCGTCATGCCCTGCGCGGCGATCGCCGCGTCCGCCGCCGCGATCGCACGGTCACGGTCGAGCGTCAGCGGCTGCACGTCGGCGGCAACGGGTGCCCACACCGCCCAGGCAACGACGCCCGCGATGCCGAGCGCCGGCAACGGCGCGCTGAAACGCGGTGGACAGGCGACCGGCCGCCAGCGCACGCGCCGCGGGCCGATCGCTTTGCGGTGCGACGGCTCGCCATGCAGCATTGCGAAGACTGTCGGGCAACTCATGCCACCCGCCGGCCTGCGCGCGGCGCCACGCGATGACGAACAGCGGCACGGCGGCCGCCGCGATCACCAGCAGTTGCTGCAATCGTGCGCCGGGCGCGTCCAGCAGGAACAGCGGAATGGAGAACAGCGCGAGATCGAACGTCGCATGCAACAGGATCGTGGGCAACAGGCCGAAGCGCAGGTAGATCAGCGCCCAGACGATCGATGGCAGGATGAGCTCGACCGGGCGCGAATACGCGGGAAACCCCGGATAGTTCGCATGCGCGCCGCCGAATACCAGCGCCTGCACGAGCACGGCAATGGCGATGCCCGTCGTCCGGTGCCCGTAGCGACCACCGATCAGCGCACCGAGCGACAGCGGAATCGCGCGGAATACGCACTCCTCCATGAAGCCGGCCTGCAGCGAGATCGCGATCGGCGTCAGCGCGGGAATCGCCGAGCCGAGGATGTTGGGATCGGTCAGCACCTCGGACGGCTGCCACCAGCCGAGCCAGCGATTCGTCGCGTAGTAGAACGTCGCGACGAGCGCCAACTCGAGCGGCACGAACAGGTAGCCGCCGAGCGTGCGGCCGACGATCGCCGGCGTCGGCGCGGCGTCGCGCGACCACAATCGCCATAGCTGCGGATGATGCGGGAATGCCCGGCGCGTCAGGCTCTCGGCAGCCATGAACACGAGCGCGTACGCGAGCCCGCCGGCCACGGCAATCAGCAGCGCAAGCCCGCCCTGCTTCGCCCAGAACGTCGTGACTGTCTCCGTCGTGTCGGCGCCGAACCATCCGCTGCCCGACGCGGCGAGCGAGCTTGCCGCGAGCAGCGTGCCGACGACGAGTCCCGCACCGATCGGCGGCCGCCAGACGAGCCAGTGCGCGCGCGCGAGCCACAGCACGGCGAGAATGCAGCCGCCGATTCCGTAGAGCACGCCTGCGGAGACGCTGGCGAGCGTCGCGATCAGGTTGTTCGCGCTGCGCAGCTCCTGGTAGCGGCGGGCGAACGACTCGGGCACATGGACGAACGGCGCGATGCCCGTCAATTCGTCGCCGGAGACGACGAGCGTCAGGCGGATTCGCGCGTCGCCGATCGGCTCCGGCTGCTCGTACGTGAAGCTTTGGTCGACGCGACCGGATGTCTGCGTGCGCTGCGCCTGCTCGAGGAAGCGATAGCGTCCGACATCGACGCCGAAGTCGGTTCGGGCCTGCGTTTCTGCGAGCGCGCGCGCCGCCGCGGGATCGAGCGCCTTGCGTGCCGCGTCGTGCACGTAATCCTCGGGGAGCCGGCGCGCGAATCCGGACGCGGTGCCGTCGGGCTTCAGCCTGACGATCGTCTCGTCGATCGAGCCGAGCGTGAATAGCCGCACTTCCCACCAGTACGGGCTGTAGCGATCGCCCTGCGTCAGCGCCGCGAACGCGCGCTTGCCGCCGCCTTCGAGCTCGATGTAGTTCTGCGCCGTCGCATCGTGCGCGAAGCGCGCGACGACCCGTGCGCCCTCCGGGGTCAGGTGAAGGCGCATCGCAAGCGTGCGCGCCGCGGCGATCGCCTCGTCGCGAGAGATCTTGATGTCGAGGTTGACGATCGGGATGGCGAGCGGAAACAGTCGCACGGCGACGAAGAGCGCAGCCGCCGATGCGATCGCGTAGAGGATCCAGAAGGAGCGGTGCCGCGTGATGCCTGTCATGCCGGATTTCCATCGTTGTGCGGCGTGGCGCGAATCGACTCCGCATCCGTGGCGGGCACACCGACGACGCCGCGCTGGACGAGATCGGCGAAAGCGGCCTCGCCGATGCCGAGCGTCGTGCGCAGCACGTCGCGCGAATCCTGGCCGAGCACCGGGGGCGCCGCAGTGTACGACAACGGACTGCCCGAAAACCGCAGCGGCGCGCGCACCTGCGGCACCGAGCCTGCGAGCGGATGCGGTAAGTCGATTTTCATCCCGCGGGCTTCGACCTGCGGATCGCGGAGCACCTGGTCGATCCGATTGATCGGACCGCACGGGATGCCCGCGCGTTCAAGGTCGGCGAGCCAACGTGACTGTGGCCGCGCACGCATCACAGCGGCGATCAGCGGGACGATCGTGTCGCGCTGCCGCACGCGCGCTGCGTTGGTCGCGAAGCGCGGATCCGTCGCCCATTCGGGCCGCGCCGCGATGTCGCAGAACTTGCGGAATTGTCCGTCGTTACCCACGGCGACGATCACGTGGCCGTCGGCGCACTCGAACACCTGGTAGGGCACGATGTTCTGGTGCGCGTTGCCGGCGCGCTCCGGCGCGACACCACCGATCAGATAATTCATGTTCATCACCGACATCATCGCGACCGACGAGTCGAACAGGCAAGCGTCGATCCACTGGCCCTGCCCGGTGCGATCGCGGTGAGCAAGGGCTGCCAGCAGCGCCGCGGACGCGTACATGCCGGTCATCAGGTCGGTGATCGCTACGCCGGCTTTCTGCGGCCCGCCGCCGGGAAGATCGTCGCGCTCGCCGGTGACGCTCATGAACCCGGACATGCCCTGGATGATGAAGTCATAGCCGGCGCGATCTGCGTAGGGGCCGTCCTGGCCAAAGCCGGTGATCGACGCATAGACGAGGCGCGGATTGATCGAAGCGACGCTGGCGTAGTCGAGCCCGTATTTCGAAAGGCCGCCGACCTTGAAGTTCTCGACGAGCGCATCGGCGTCGCGGGCGAGCGCCAGCACGAGGTCGCGACCCTCGGGCCGCGTGAAGTCGATCGCGACCGACCGCTTGCCGCGATTGCACGCCAGGTAATACGCGGCTTCCCCCGTGTCCCGGCCGGCGGTGTCCTCGAGAAACGGCGGCCCCCACGCTCGCGTGTCGTCGCCGGTTACCGGTTTCTCGACCTTGATCACCGTCGCACCGAGGTCGGCGAGCAACTGCGTGCACCACGGCCCGGCGAGCACGCGTGACAGATCGAGGATCGTCAGGTGCGCCAGCGGTCCCGGCATCAGTCGACTCTGAATGCGCGCCGTGCGCGCCCCGCGTTCACGCAGGCACGAACACGCGCGCTCAGGCCTTCAGCGACGTCAGCACCTCGTCGAGCATCTTCTTGGCGTCGCCGAACAGCATCCGGTTGTTCTCTTTGTAGAACAGCGGATTGTCGACACCCGCGTAGCCCGACGCCATGCTGCGCTTCATCACGATCGAGGTCTTCGCCTTCCACACTTCGAGCACGGGCATGCCGGCTATCGGGCTCGTCGGATCGTCCTGCGCCGCCGGGTTCACGATGTCGTTCGCGCCGATGACCATCGCAACATCCGTGTCGGGAAAGTCCTCGTTCAACTCGTCCATCTCGAACACGATGTCGTACGGCACTTTCGCTTCGGCGAGCAGCACGTTCATGTGGCCGGGCATGCGTCCCGCCACCGGGTGGATGCCGAAGCGGACGTTGACGCCTTTCTCGCGCAGCAATTTGGTGATCTCGTAAACGGTGTGCTGCGCCTGTGCGACCGCCATGCCGTAGCCGGGAACGATGATCACGTTCTTGGCGTCGCGCAGCAGCTCGGCGGTTTCCGGCGCGAGGATCGGCGTCACCTCGCCGGCCGGAACGATCGCGCCCTTGGCGGCCGGCGCGCTGCTGTCGGTGCCGAAGCCGCCTGCGATCACGCTCAGGAAATTGCGGTTCATCGCGTTGCACATGATGTACGACAGGATGGCACCGCTCGAGCCGACCAGCGCACCGGTCACGATCAGCAAATCGTTGCCCAGCATGAATCCCGTGGCCGCCGCCGCCCACCCGGAATAGCTGTTCAGCATCGACACGACGACCGGCATGTCGGCGCCGCCGATCGCCATCACCATGTGGATACCGAACAGCAGCGCGACGATCGTCATCACGATCATCGGCAACATCGCGCCGGCCACGCTATGCGCGTTGACGAACACGAAGCCGAAATAGAGAACGATGAGGAGACCCGCGAGGTTCAGCCAGTGCCGGCCCGGAAGCAGCACGGGCTTGCCGCTGATCCGGGCGGACAGCTTGCCGAATGCGATCACCGAGCCCGAGAACGTGACGGCGCCGATCAGCACGCCGATGTACATCTCGATCTCGTGGATCGAGTTCTCGGCCGGCGTCAGGTTCGTGGACACCGCAGGATCGATGAAGTTGGCGTAGCCCACCAACATCGCGGCGAGGCCGACGAGGCTGTGCATCAGCGCGACGAGCTCGGGCATCTGCGTCATCTGCACGACGCGCGCGGCGTAGAGACCGATCGCCGCGCCGACGATCATCGCGGCGATGATGTACGGCAGGCCGGCGGACGTGACCTGCGTGCCGAACACGGTGGCGACGACGGCGATCGCCATGCCGATCATGCCGTACACGTTGCCGCGGCGCGACGTCTCCTGGTTGGACAAGCCGCCCAGGCACAGGATGAAGAGGATCGCAGCGCCCAGGTAGGCGACCATCGAGAGTCCGGAGGTCATGTTCGCGCTCCCTCTATTTGCGGAACATGGCCAGCATGCGCCGGGTGACGGCGAAGCCGCCGAACATGTTGATCGTCGCGAGCGCGACGGCCGCCACCGACAGCCAGCGTATCCACTCGTTCGGCCGTGCGAGGTCGGCGGAGATCTTCGTCAGATCCGGCGCGATCTGCACCAGCGCGCCGATCGCGATGATGCTGGACACCGCGTTGGTGACGCTCATCAGCGGCGTGTGCAGCGCGGGCTTCACGTTCCACACCACCATGTAGCCGACGAAGCACGCCAGCACGAACACCGTGAAGTGTCCGAGAAAGCTCGCCGGCGCGAAGCGTCCGATCAACAGGAACAGCAGCGCGCCCACGCCGAACAGCACGGCGGTCTTCGTGCCGGACATCGGTGCGCTGGCCTCGCCGTGGCCTTTCGCCTTCGGCGGCGCGACGACCGGCTTGGCAGCCGCTGCGGGCGGCGGCGCCGCGGACAGCTTCGGCGGTGGTGGCGGCCACGTGACCTCGCCCTTGTTGATCACCGTCGTGCCGCGCAGCACCTCGTCCTGCATGTCGATTGCGATCGTGTCGCCTTCGATGCTCTTGGTCTTGACCAGGTCATCGGTCAGGCGCAGCAGGTTCGTCGCGTACAGCGTGGACGCCTGCTTGGCGAGACGGCTCGGCAGGTCCTTGTAGCCGATGATCGTGACGCCGTGCCGGACGACGATTTCGCCCGGCACCGTAAGCTCGCAATTGCCGCCTTGCTCGGCCGCCATGTCGACGATGACGCTGCCCTGCTTCATCGACTTCACCATGTCCTCGGTGATGAGCTTCGGCGCCGGCTTGCCGGGAATCAGCGCGGTCGTGATGATGATGTCGACGTCCTTCGCCTGCTTGGCGAACACTTCGCGTTGCGCCTTCTGGAAGCCTTCGCTCATCACTTTGGCGTAGCCGCCGACGCCGCTGCCTTCCTCGACGTAGTCGACGGGGACGAACTCGCCGCCCAGCGACTTGATCTGGTCGGCAACCTCCGGCCGCGTGTCGTTGGCGCGCACGATCGCGCCCAGGCCCGATGCCGCGCCGATCGCGGCGAGGCCGGCCACGCCCGCGCCGATGATGAACACCTTGGCCGGGGGCACCTTGCCGGCGGCCGTGATCGAGCCGGTGAAGAAGCGGCCGAACGCGTGCGCGGCTTCGATGACGGCGCGATAGCCACCGATATTGGCCATCGACGACAGCGCGTCGAGCTTCTGCGCGCGCGAGATGCGCGGCACGCTGTCCATCGCGAGCACCGTAGCCTTGCGCGCCGCGAGCGCCTGCAACAGATCGGGGTTCTGCGCGGGCCATATGAAGCTGACCAGCATGCCGCCCTCGCGCAGCAGGGCCACTTCGTCGCTGTCCGGACCGCGCACCTTGAACACGATGTCGGAAGTCGCCCAAAGCTGCGCGCGATCGGCGACGATCTCGGCCCCTGCGGCGCGGTAGGCGTCGTCCGCGATCTGCGCGGCATCGCCTGCACCCGCCTCCACGGCAACGCGAAAGCCGTGCTTGATCAGCTTCTCGACGACATCGGGAACCGTGGCGACGCGCTTCTCGCCCGGAAAGACCTCGCGCGGAACTCCGATCAGCAATGACATTGGCTTCCCCTTGAGAGCCGAATCCGGGCACCGCGCGGCGGCGCCGGCCCGTCGTGCCGTCGGACGGGCACGGTCGGACGGCGTCCGCAATAAACGCGTCGGATCATATCAGCGCCGCGAGTGCTGCGCCGAGTTCGGTCGTGGAGGCACGCCCGCCTAAGTCGGGTGTTCGTGGCGCCGTCGGATCAGCGAGCACCCGCTCGATCGCCGCGACAATCGCGCGCGCGGCCTCTGGATGACCCAGGAACTCGAGCATCATCGCACCCGACCATATCTGGCCGATCGGATTCGCGATGCCCTTGCCGGCGATGTCGGGTGCCGACCCGTGCACCGGTTCGAACAGCGATGGGAACGTTCGCTCGGGGTTGATGTTGCCCGATGGGGCGATGCCGATGGTTCCGCAGACCGCGGGACCGAGATCGGACAGGATGTCGCCGAACAGGTTCGACCCGACGACGACATCGAAATACTGCGGACGCTGCACGAAGTGCGCAGCCAGGATGTCGATGTGGAACTGGTCGACGCGAACGTCCGGGTAGTTCGCCGCCATCGCGCGAAACCGCTCGTCCCAGTACGGCATCGTGATCGAGATGCCGTTCGATTTGGTCGCCGACGTCACGTGCCGCTGCGGCCGCTTTGCCGCCAGCTCGAACGCGAACTTCAGGATGCGGTCAACACCCTTGCGCGTGAAGACGGATTCCTGGAACACGATCTCGCGGTCGGTGCCGTCGAACAGCCGGCCGCCCACCGATGAGTACTCGCCTTCCGTGTTTTCGCGTACGACGACGAAGTCGATGTCGCCCGGCTTGCGGTTCGCAAGCGGCGTCGCGATGCCGGGCATCAGCCGGCACGGGCGCAGGTTGACGTACTGGTCGAAGCGGCGCCGGAACTGGATCAGCGAGCCCCACAGCGACACGTGATCGGGTACCGTCGCGGGCCAGCCGACGGCGCCGTAGAAGATCGCGTCGAATTGGGACAGTGTCTCGAACCAGTCCTCGGGCATCATGCGCCCGGTGCGCGCGTAGTAGTCGCAGTTCCAGTCGAAATGCGCGAGCTCGAACGCGATACCGAAGCGCGACGCCGCGGTCTCGAGTGCGCGCAGTCCCTCCGGTACGACTTCCTTGCCGATCCCGTCGCCCGGCATGACAGCGATGCGATGCGTTTTCATCGAGGGCCCGATCACGGTCGGCGAATGGGTGCCGCATTATAGAAGGTGTCCAAACTGGCGCACGCATCGGCCATTCGATCGATCGCCGGGTTCGCGCTTGCGGCGCTACGATCGTCCCCATCATCATCAACCGACTGAAGGAGATCATCGTGCGCGAAAGTCGCTACTGGATCGGCGTCGTATCGCGGGATCACGTCGCGAACGCCGTGGCCCACGGCTTCGTCCAGTTGAATCACGGCAAGGCGGCACCGCTCGAACGGTTGCAGCCCGGCGACGGGTTCGCGTTCTACTCGCCGCGCGAGTCCTATCCGGATGGCGCGATACTGCAGGCGTTCACCGCGATCGGCCGTGTGGCCAACGGCGACGTCTACGAGGCGACGATGCCCGAGCTCGGCACCATCTCCCGGCGCGACGTTGCATTTCTCGATGCGACGCCCGCGCCGATCCGCCCGCTGATTCCGCAGCTGACGTTCATCCGCAGCAAAACGCACTGGGGTGCGGCGTTTCGCTTTGGCCTGGTACGCGTGCCGCGCGAGGACTTTGCGACGATCGCCACCGCGATGGGCCGCGACGCCGCTGTCGACTTCACGTGACGGCGCTCGTCCACGCGAGCCGTTGCGTGGCCCGCACGCTACAATCGCGGCCCGCCCCAACCACCGCAGTCCCAAAGCTTTCCTTGTCCGATCGACGCTCCGCGCTGCACACGCGCGCGATCCTGTTCATGGTCGTCGCAGCGATCTGCTGGTCGTCGGGCGGTCTGCTCGTGCGCCAACTGTCGATCGTCGACGCGTGGGAGATCGTCTTCTGGCGCAGCCTGTTCATGACGATCTTCGTCGTCGGCGTGCTCGTCGCCCTGCACGGCCGTGCAATGCCGCGTGCGGTTCGCGACGCCGGCATGCCCGGTGTCGTCGCCGGCGCGTTCCTGGCGGGAACGTTTTTCTTTTTCATCGGCTCGCTGACGCGCACGACGGTGGCGAATACGAACATCCTGATGAGCGTCTCGCCGTTTCTCGCCGCACTCGCGGCGCGGGGAATCCTGAAGGAACCCGTGCCGCGACGCACGTGGATCGCGATGATCGTCGCGTTCGCGGGCATCGTCGTCATGTTCGCGCAGACCGCCGATGCGGGCCGCCTGACCGGCAACCTGCTGGCGCTCGGCGTGTCATGCTGCTTCGCGGCGCAGGTCACCGTGCTGCGGAAGTTCCATGCGAGCGTCGACATGCTGCCGCAGGTGATGATCGCGGGGATTCTTTCCGCCGTCGCGGCCGGCGCGCTCACGCCGGCGTTTGCGGCCACGCCGCGCGACCTCGCGATCCTCGCCGTGATGGGGTGTGTGCAACTCGGCACCGGCTGCCTGCTCGCCACGGCGGCATCGAAACATCTGTCCGCAACCGAGCTCGGGCTCCTCGCATTGCTCGAGCCCATCCTCGGGCCGATCTGGGTCTGGGTGCTGATGAGCGAGCATCCGGGTGCCGCCACGCTCGCCGGGGGCGCGATCGTGCTGGCGGCCGTCTTCGCCAACGAGGCATTCGGCGCGTGGCGCGGGCGCGCCTCGGCGGTGACCTGAAGGAAGTGGCCGGCGCACGTCCCGGCCGCGACCGCGGATACCGCTGCGGCGTGCGCTATGATGCGCCGAACATTCCACCCGATCCGCCCCGATGAAGCAGACGTTCCTCGATTTCGAGCAGCCGATCGCCGAGCTCCAGCAGAAGATCGACGAGCTGCGCTATGTGCACGAGGACTCCGCCGTCGACATCTCCGACGAGATCACGCGGCTGACGAAGAAAAGCCAGCAGCTTACGAAAGACATCTACAGCAAGCTGTCGGCGTGGCAGATCGCGCAGGTCGCGCGCCATCCGCAGCGTCCGTACACGCAGGATTACATCAACGGCATGTTCGCCGAATTCCGCGAGCTGCACGGCGATCGAACGTATGCCGACGATCCGGCGATCATCGGCGGCCTCGCCCGATTCAACGGCGTGCCCTGCATGGTGATCGGCCAGCAGAAGGGCCGCGACACGAAGGAGAAGATCCACCGCAACTTCGGCATGCCGCGGCCCGAGGGTTACCGCAAGGCGCTGCGCCTCATGAAACTCGCGGAGAAGTTCGGACTGCCGCTGTTCACGTTCGTCGACACGCCTGGCGCCTATCCCGGCATCGGCGCCGAGGAACGCGGGCAGTCGGAGGCGATCGGTCGCAGCCTCTACGAGATGGCGGGTCTGCGCGTGCCGGTGCTCGTCACCGTCATCGGTGAAGGCGGATCGGGCGGCGCGCTGGCGATCGCGATCGGCGACGTGACGCTGATGCTCCAGTACTCGACGTACTCGGTCATTTCGCCGGAAGGCTGTGCGTCGATTCTCTGGAAATCGGCGGAGCACGCCGCGGAGGCCGCCGAGACGCTCGGCATCACCGCCGTGCGGCTGAAGCAGCTCGGGCTCGTCGACAAGGTCGTCAACGAGCCGGTCGGCGGCGCGCATCGCGACCACGCGGCGATGATGGTCTCGCTGAAAAAGGCGCTGACCGAGGCGCTGCGCCAGTTGCAGGAGCAGACGATCGACGCGCTCGTCGAGGCGCGCGAGGACAAGATCCTGGCTTATGGACGCTACAAGGAGATTCCCGCCGGCTGACGACGGTTCGCCGCACGCTGCGCTGCAGGCCGCCGTCGCGCGCGCGATCGCGGCCGCGCTGCCGGCTCGCGGATGCGTCGCGGTGGCACTGTCGGGCGGCCGCGACTCCGTCGCGCTTCTCGACGCAACGCTTGTCGCGGCGACGCGGGAGCAGTTCCGCGTCGTCGCGCTGCACGTCGACCATGGACTGTCGCCGAACGCCTCGCGATGGGCGCAGTTCTGCCGGACGCTTTGCGCAGAGCGCGGCGTCGCGTGCGACGTTGCGAACGTGGCCGTCGAGCGCGGCGCGCGGATCGGCGTCGAGGCCGCAGCGCGATCCGCCCGCTACGCCGCCCTCGCGCGGCTTGCGCGCGATCACGGGTGCTGCGGCCGTGCTGCTCGCCCACCACGCCGACGACCAGGCCGAAACACTGTTGCTGCAACTCCTGCGCGGTGCCGGCCCGCGTGGGCTTGCCGCGATGCCCGCCGCGCGCTTCGACGGCCTGTGGTGGTTGCGGCCATGGCTCGACGTGCCACGCGCAGCCCTCGACGATTACGCCGGATCGCGCGGGCTGCGACACATCGACGACGAATCCAACGCAGATGCACGCTACCGTCGCAATGCGTTGCGCAGCGCCGTCGTGCCGGCGCTGCGCGATATCGCACCCGGGTATCCGGCTACGCTCGTCCGGGCCGCGGAGCTGCAGGCCGATGCCGCCGCGCTCCTCGACGACCTGGCCGCGCTCGACGCGCGCGATGCGTACGACGGCGCGACGCTCGATTGCGCCGTCTTCGCACGGCTCGACGCGCGCCGCGGGGCGAACGTGCTGCGGTGGTTCCTGCGCGAGCAGCACCTGCCGGCGGCGGCGCGAGCGCGCCTTGCCAACGCCCTTGCGCAGTTGCAGCGCAGCACTGCCGGCTCGCGGATCGAGATCCGCCACGCCGGTGCGGTGCTCGGCGTGCACCGCGGCCGACTTGTCGTCCAGTGCAAACCGGTCGAACCCTACTCGTGCGTGTGGTCAGGCGCTGATGACGTGTCGATGCCCCACGGGGCGCTGCGGCTGTCGCGCAGGCTTGGTGTCGGCATCGCCGCACGCCATGCAGCGAACGCGACGGTCACGATTCGCAGCGGCAGCCGCGGCGAGCGACTGCGCCTTCCCGGGCGAACGACGCGCCGCAACGTCGCCGACCTGCTGCGGGAGGCCGGCGTTGCGCGCTGGGAGCGGCACGCGATCCCGCGGATCTACTGCGGCGACGCACTCGCGGCGGTGGTGACCGTCGGTGCCGACGCAGCGTTCGCCGCGGCGCCCGGCGAACCCGGGCTCGCCTGGCAATGGACGGCCGCGCCCGCACCCGCGTGACGATTTGACAATCCCGCGCGGCCGCGGCCTAATCGGCGCCTGCGAGCCACGCCCACAAGAACGGACTTACCGTCGGCGGTAGCGCGGCGTCACGAAGCACACTTTCCGGAGGAACAATGAAGCTCGTTACCACATGGGTCGCCGCCGCGGCGCTGACGTTCGCGGCCGGCGCGCTCGCGCAGGCGCCGATCGTCATCAAATTCAGTCACGTCGTCGCCGTCAACACGCCGAAGGGCAAGGGCGCTGATTACTTCAAGAAGCTCGCCGAGGAGCGCACGGGCGGCAAGGTCAAGGTCGAGGTGTACCCGAACAGCTCGCTGTTCAAGGACGGCGAGGAGATGGAGGCGCTGCAGCTGGGATCGGTCCAGATGCTCGCACCATCGGTGTCGAAGTTCGGACCGCTCGGCGCGCGCGAGTTCGAGATGTTCGACCTGCCGTTCCTCTTCGACAGCTACGACGACCTGCACAAGGTCACCGACGGACCGGTCGGCAAGGCGCTCTTCAAGAAGCTCGAGTCCAAGGGGATCACCGGCCTCGCGTACTGGGTCAATGGCTTCAAGGACATGAGCGCGAACAAGCCGCTGCGCAAGCCCGAGGACATGAAGGGGCTGAAGATGCGCATCCAGTCGTCGAAAGTGCTCGAAAGCGAGATGCGCGCGTTCGGCGCGCTGCCGCAGGTGATGGCGTTCTCGGAGGTCTATCAGGCGATGCAGACGGGCGTGGTCGACGGCTCGGAGAACCCGCCGTCGAACTTCTACACGCAGAAGATGCACGAGGTGCAGAAATACCTGACCCTGACCGACCACGGCGTCATCGAATACGCGGTGATCGTCAACAAGAAGTTCTGGGACGGACTGCCCGCCGACATCCGGACGACGCTCGAAGGCGCGATGAAGGACGCGACGAAATTCGCCGACGACATTGCCAAGAAGGAGAACGACGACGCGCTTGCCGCCATCAAGGCATCCGGCAAGACCGAGATCATCACGCTGACGCCAGCGGAGAAGGCGGCCTGGAAGAAGGTCGCCGTGACGGTTCACAAGGAGAACGAGTCGCGCGTCGGCAAGGAAACGATCGAGACCGTCTACAAGGAAACCGGCTTCAAGCCCTGACCGGTCCGCATATCGATTCGTGACGCCACTGGGGGCACGCTCGCCGCAGTGGCGTTTTTTGTCGAGCACGCGCGATGGCGGCGCGTCGGGGAGGTGCTCATGATGCGACTGCTCGATCGGCTCGAGGAAGTGCTGATCGCCACGCTGATGGCTGCAGCGACGCTGCTCATCTTCGTCGCGGTCGTCCACAGGTACGCCGCCGGGTGGCCGATTCCCGTCGTGCAGGACTTCCTGATCAAGCTGAACCTGTCGTGGGCGCAGGAGCTGTGCATCTACATGTTCGTGTGGATGGCGAAGTTCGGCGCCGCGTACGGCGTGCGCACCGGCATCCACGTTGGCGTCGACGTGATGATCAACCGGCTGCCGCCCGACACGCGCAAGCTGTACGTGCTGTTCGGCTTGTTCGCCGGTGCGCTCTTCACCGGAATCGTCGGCACGCTCGGTGCCACGTTCGTCTGGGATATCGGGCACACCGACTCGGTATCCCCCGATCTTGAACTGCCGAAGTGGCTGGTTTACCTGTGCGTGCCCCTCGGCTCGTACCTGATGTGCTTCCGGTTCCTGCAGGTAGCGGTCACGTTCTGGCGCACCGGCGACCTGCCGCACCACGACGTCGCGCACGTCGAGGGCCTTGGTGATGTGATCGAGGCGATACCGGACCTTCATCCGGCGCCGGCAACGGCGGGAGACCGCGATGAGCGTCGCCGCGCCGGTCGTTGCACCGCCCAACGCACCACGCTGGCCGGGGCTGCTGCCGATCCTGATCATCGGCATTCCCGTCGCGCTGAAGCTCGCGGGCCTTGCGCTTCCCAATGCGTGGATCATCTTCGCGCTGCTGTTCGGCCTGATGCTCACCGGCATGCCCGTGTCGATCTCGCTCGGCCTTACCGTGCTCGTCTATCTGTTCGCGATGACGACGGTGCCGATCGAGTCGGTCGCGCTCAAGCTTTTCACCGGCATCGAGAAGTTCGAGATCATGGCGATCCCGTTCTTCATCCTCGCCGGCAACTTCCTGACCCACGGCGGCGTCGCGCGGCGAATGATCACCTTCGCGTCGTCGATGGTCGGTCATTGGCACGGCGGGCTGGGACTCGCCGGCGTGATGGCGTGCGCGCTGTTCGCCGCCGTGTCCGGGTCGTCGCCGGCGACCGTCGTTGCGATCGGTTCGATCATCCTGCCGGCGATGGTCAAGCAGGGCTTTCCCGCGCGCTTCGGCGCCGGCGTCATCACGACGTCGGGTGCGCTCGGCATCCTGATTCCGCCGTCGATCGTCATGGTGATGTACGCGGTCGCGACCAACACGTCGGTCGGACAGCTGTTCATCGCCGGGATCATTCCCGGAATCGTGCTCGCGACGATGCTCGGGCTCACGACGTGGTGGCGCGCACGCAAGAACAACTATCCGCGGCAACCGGTGGTGTCGTGGCGTGAGCGGCTACGCGCGTTTCGGGAAAGCGCGTGGGGTTTGCTGCTGATCGTCGTCGTCATCGGCGGCATCTACACGGGCATCTTCACGCCGACCGAGGCGGCGGCAATGAGCGCCGTCTACGCGTTCCTCGTCGCCGTGTTCGTCTACAAGGACATGCCACTGTCGAGAGTGCCGAAGGTGCTGCTCGACTCTGCCAACATGAGCGCGATGCTGCTGTACATCATCACCAACGCGGTGATGTTCAGCTACCTGCTGACGTCCGAGCAGATTCCGCAGGAGCTCGCAGCGTGGATGCTCGACAAGGGACTCGGCATCGTCACCTTCCTGCTCGTCGTCAACGTGCTGCTGCTGCTCGCCGGCAACGTGATGGAGCCGTCGTCGATCGTGCTGATCATGGCGCCGATCCTGTTCCCTGTTGCGATCAAGCTCGGCATCGATCCGGTGCATTTCGGGATCATGATGGTCGTCAACATGGAAGTCGGCATGTGCCACCCACCGGTGGGACTGAACCTGTACGTCGCGTCGGGCATCACGAAGATGGGCATCACCGAGCTGACGATCGCCGTGTGGCCGTGGCTCCTGACGATGCTCGTGTTCCTGCTGCTCGTCACCTACTGGCCCGCGCTGTCGATCTGGCTGCCGAAGACGCTCGGCATGATGTGACGCCGTTGCGGCGGCTAGCATCGCCGTTGCCCCGCGCAGCCGCGCTGTCGGCACGACCGGCGCCTCGCGGCGGGGCGCGCGCCGTCCGCCGTTGGCGGCGCTCGATCGAATGGCCTTCCACACGCCCGAAAAAGGTGCGGCCGACGGGGCGCGCGCAGTCGGGGACGCGCTGTTCCCGGGTAGTCGTCGCATGGTACAATTTTGAATTTACTCGCTTTTATCGAGTCGGAGCTTGGCAATGGCCGTTGAACGCACGCTTTCCATCATCAAACCTGACGCCGTGGCCAACAACGTGATCGGGGAGATCTATGCCCGGTTCGAGAAGGCCGGCTTGCGGATTGCCGCCGCCCGGATGATGTGGATGTCCCGCGCCGATGCCGAAGGCTTCTATGCGGTCCACCGGGAGCGTCCGTTCTTCAAAGACCTCGTCGATTTCATGACGACGGGCCCGGTGATGATCCAGGTACTCGAAGGCGACAACGCGATCGCGAAGAACCGCGAGTTGATGGGCGCGACCGATCCCAAGAAAGCTGCGTCGGGGACGATCCGCGCCGATTTCGCGCAGTCGATCGACGCCAACGCGGTCCACGGATCCGATGCGCCGGAAACGGCCGCGGTCGAAATCGCGTATTTCTTTCCGGCTCACGCCGTCTATCGCCGCTGACGTCGGCTCGAACGCAGCGCGCACGCCGTGCCGATGAAGAACCTGCTCGACCTCGATCCCGCGGCGCTCGCGCAGTGGATGGCTGAGCGCGGCCAGAAGCCGTTTCGCGCACGCCAAGTGTCGCGCTGGGTCCATCAGCGCTTCGCGAACGACGTGCACGCGATGACGGATCTCGCCGGCGCGTTCCGTACGGCTTTGGCCGCGGAGGCCGCGATCGTCGGGCCCACGGTGATCGGCGACACGACCGCGGCGGACGGTACGCGCAAGTGGCTGCTCGACGCGGGTGGTGGCAACGCCGTCGAGGCCGTCTACATCCCCGAAGACGATCGCGGCACGCTGTGCATCTCGTCGCAGGCCGGCTGCGCGCTCGACTGCGCGTTCTGCTCGACCGGCCGCCAGGGATTCAACCGCAACCTGACGACGGGCGAGATCGTCGGCCAGCTCTGGCATGCGAACCGCATGCTGCTCGCCGACGGCATGAGCGGTGCAGGGCCGCTCCAAACCGCGAATTCCGCCCCCTCGGGGGGCAGCGCAGCGGCGCAGCCGCAAGCGTGGCGGGGTAATAGAACTGCGCCGTGGGTGCAGGCGGGCCACGCGCCGATCACCAACGTCGTCATGATGGGCATGGGCGAGCCGCTCGCGAACTTCGACAACGTCGTTCCGGCCTTGCGGCTGTTTCTCGACGACAACGCATACGGCCTGTCGCGGCGCCGCGTCACGCTGTCGACGTCCGGTCTCGTGCCGTGGATCGACCGGTTGCGCGACGAATGCCCGGTCGCGCTCGCCGTATCGCTGCACGCGCCGACCGACGAGCTGCGCGACCGGCTGGTGCCGATCAATCGCAAGCATCCGCTGGCCACACTGATGGCCGCGTGCGTGCGCTACATCGAGCGTGCGCCGCGCGATTTCGTCACGTTCGAGTACGTGATGCTCGACGGCGTCAACGACCAGCCGGCGCATGCGCGCGCGCTGATCGACCTCGTTCGCGACGTGCCGTGCAAGCTCAACCTGATTCCGTTCAATCCGTTTCCGGCGAGCGGCTTTGCGACGAGTCCGCGCGAGCGCATCCGCGCGTTCGCGCACGCGCTGCAGGATGCAGGTCTCGTCGCGACCGTGCGCAAGACGCGCGGCGACGACATCGACGCCGCCTGCGGCCAGCTCGCCGGCCAGGTGCAGGACCGGACGCGGCGACGCCTCGCAACGCGCATCCACGTGGCCGCCGCGCGCTGAATCTCCCTTCGCACGCCTTCTATCGCGCATGAACCGTCCGCTGCTGTCCCTGGTCCTCCTGGCCTGTGCACTCGCGCTCGGCGCGTGCGCGTCGAAGCCCTCGTCGACGACGCCACCGACGCCGCCGCCCGACACGTCGCCGATCAAGAAGGAGGAAGTAACGCCGCAGCAACGCGCGGTGATTCGCACCGAGCTCGCCGCTGGCTACTACGAACGGGGGCAGATGGACGTGGCGCTCGAGGAACTCGGTGTGGCGAAGACGCTCGATCCCTCGTACCCGAGGCTGTACAACATCTACGGCCTCGTCTACGCGATGCTCGGCGAGAGTGCCAAGGCCGAGGAGAATTTCCGGCAGGCGATCGCGCTTGCACCGGGTGACTCCGACATCCGTGCAAACTGGGCTGCCTACCTGTGCGCCACCGGCCGCGCGAGCGAGGCGTTGCCGCAACTGGAGCAGGTGCTGAAGGATCCGCTGTACCGCACGCCGGAAATCGCGCTGATCAACGCCGGCAAGTGCAGCGTCGTGCTCGGGCAGACGAAGAACGCCGACGATTACTTCCGGCGTGCGCTGACCGCATCGCCCGGCAACCCCACGGCTGCGTACAACCTTGCGCTGCTCGCTTATCGCGAACAGCGCGTCGGCGAGGCGCGCGCGTGGATGCGACCGGTGATGCAGCAGGCGGTGCCGCCGCCCGAAGCGCTGTATCTCGGCATGTGCATTGAACGCAAGCAAGGCGATCGCGAAGCCGAGCGGTCGTACGAATCGCAGCTGCGCAACCGCTGGCCCGAGTCACCGGAGGCCAAGGCGCTTGCCGGCGGGGCGTGCCAGTGACGGACGACACGTACGCGAACGAGGCAAGGGAAGGCGCTGCCACACAACCCGCAACGGCGGGCTCGACGCTGCGTTCCGCGCGCGAGGCGGCGGGCCTGTCGGTCGACGACGTCGCGCTGCAACTCAAGCTCGCCCCGCGCCAGGTGCGAGCGCTCGAGGACGATGACTTCCAGCATTTGCCGGGCCGCACGTTCGCGCGCGGCTTCGCGCGCAACTACGCGCGCTTCATCCAGCTCGACCCGGATCGCGTGCTGGCGCTGATGCCGGCCGGCGAAAGCGCGCCGGCGCTCGAGCGTCCTTCGTTCGCCGCGGCGCGCCGGCCGATGGGCGAGATCCCCGTCGAGCGCGCAGCGCACCGATCGTCCGCGCCGCGCGTGCTGTTCCTGCTGCTCGCGCTCGTCGCCGTCGGCGCTGCCGCCTACTATGAATACGTGCACAAGGCGTCGGAAGCGCGCCGCGAGGCCGCGGGCGTCAGCGGCGCCGAAAGTGCGACGACGACGATTCCCGCGCCGCAGTCGCTGACCGCGGCCGGATCGACGACGACGACACTGCCCAACCCCGTCGCCGCGGAATCGCCGACAACGGCAACGCTGGCATCGCCGCCAACCGGTGAAACCGCACCCGGTGCGGCCGGAACTCCCGACGCAGCGGCCACGCCCGCCGGCGGAGGTGCGACGGCCGCGAAGGCGAGCGACGCGGCGCTCGTGCTCGCTTTCCGGGGCACGTCGTGGGCGGAAGTGAAGGATGCCAACGGCCGCGTGATCCTGCAGATGACCGGTGGTGCCGGCATGACGCAGACAGTCAACGGCACGCCGCCGCTCGAGCTTTCGCTCGGCAACGCACCCGACGTGGCGGTGACATTTCGCGGGCAGTCGCTCGACCTCGCACCGTTCACGCGCGGCGTCGTCGCGCGCGTCGCGCTCAAGTGATTGCGACGACCGCCTGCGCGGCGATCGCCTAAGAGCGCCGATGCCAGCGGCACTGCAGGCCGTACGCGGCATGAACGACGTTCTTCCCGACGAGGCGACGCTGTGGCAGCGCTTCGAGGATACGGCGCGCACGGTGTTCGAGCGCTACGGTTATCGCTACCTGCGCGTGCCGATCGTCGAATCGACGCCGCTGTACGTGCGCAGCATCGGCGAGCACACCGACGTCGTCGAGAAGGAGATGTACACGTTCGACGACAAGCTGAACGGCGACAGCCTCACGCTGCGTCCGGAAGCGACGGCCGGCATCGTCCGCGCGGCAATCGAGCACAGCCTCGTCTACGAACGGCCGCAGCGCGTGTGGACCGGCGGGCCGATGTTCCGCCACGAGCGGCCGCAGAAAGGGCGCTACCGCCAGTTCTACCAGCTCGATGTCGAGGCGCTCGGCTTCGCGGGTCCCGACGTCGACGCCGAGCAGATCGTCATGCTCGCGCGACTCTGGCACGCGCTGGGCCTCACCGGCATCACGCTCGCGATCAACTCGATCGGCGACGCTTCCGAGCGA
Organism: uncultured Pseudomonadota bacterium; assembly: GCA_963709335.1. Taxonomy (GTDB): domain Bacteria; phylum Pseudomonadota; class Gammaproteobacteria; order Burkholderiales; family Casimicrobiaceae; genus VBCG01. Next base: position 272,938 of record CAVPWB010000010.1, on the reverse strand, counting down.
CGCGCGCATCGCAGTGCGCTGATCGAGCACTTCGAGCGGCACGCGGCGTTGCTCGACGACGATGGGCGCCGACGACTGCATGCGAACCCGTTGCGCATCCTCGACAGCAAGCACCCGCCGCTGCAGGACGCCATCGCCGCCGCGCCAAGACTGATCGACGCGCTCGGCGCTGATTCGCGCGCGCATTTCGATGCGCTGCGTGCGCTGCTCGACGAAGCCGGCATCGGCTACGTGGTCGATCCGCGCCTGGTGCGTGGGCTCGACTACTACAACCGCACGGTGTTCGAGTGGGTGACCGACGCGCTCGGTGCGCAAGGTACCGTCGCCGGCGGCGGCCGCTACGATGGCCTGTTCGAGGCACTGGGCGGAAAGGCGACACCGGCGTGCGGCTTCGCGATCGGCGTGGAGCGGATGATCCTGTTGCTGCAGGCACAAGGCACGTTGCACGCGGCGGCACCCGACGCGTACGTCGTGCATGCCGGCGAGCGGGCCGGCGTGCTCGCGCGCCGCGTCGCCGAAACGCTGCGCGATCATGGCGCATCCGTCGTTCTGCATGCGGGTGGGGGCAGCTTCAAGTCGCAGATGAAGAAGGCCGACGCGAGCGGCGCACGGCTCGCCGTGATCGTCGGCGACGATGAGGCGGCGGCGGGCAGCGTCGCGATCAAGACGCTCCGCGACGGCGGCGAGCAGATCGTCGTGCCGGTCGCTGATCTGCTGCCGCGCTTTGCCGCACTGAACGTTTCCAAGGACGAATATGGCTGCCTATGACCTAGAAGAGCAGGACCAGATCGACGAGCTGAAGGCTTGGTGGACGCGCTACGGCGGCGCCGTCACCGTCGGGCTCGTGCTGGCCGTGCTCGTGATCGGCGGCGTGCAGGGCTGGCGATGGTGGAGCGGCAAGCGCGCCGAGGACGCGTCGGTGCTCTATTCGGCGGTGAGCGATGCCGCTCGCACCAAGGATCCGGCCAAGGCGAAGGACGCGATCACGCAGATCACCGACAAGTACGCCGGCACCGCCTATGCGCCGCGGGCGGCGCTGCTGTACGCGAAGATGCTCTACGACAGCGGCGATCGCGACGGCGCGAAGGCGCAGTACACGTGGGCGGCCGAGCATGCGAAGGAAGACGAGATCCAGGCGATCGCACGCTTTCGCTTAGCACAGGTGCAGGTCGACCAGAAGCAGTACGACGCGGCGCTCGCCACACTCGACGCGAAGCATCCGGACGCGTTCGACGGCGTGTTCGCCGACCTGCGCGGCGATGCGCTGGCAGCCGCCGGCCGCGTCGCCGACGCGCGCACTGCCTATGAAACGGCGCTCGCGAAGCTCGATTCCAAGTCGCCGTACCGGACGTACGTGCAGGTGAAGCACGACACGCTTGGCAGCGCTGCACCCGCAGCGGCTGCGGCGCCGACCGTTCCTCCGGCGGCCAGCACACCGGCCGCCGCCGACAAGGGGGCACCGGCCGCGAGTGCAGCCGACACTGGGAAGGCGCCCAAGGGGACGGGCAAATGACGAGGTTGCATCGCGCGCGTGCGCTGGTCTGCGCGGCCGCTGCGGCAGCGCTGGCGGCGGGCTGCGCGAACATGTCCGATTCGTCGCTGACGTCGTGGCTGCGCGACATTCCGGTGCCCTCGTTCGCATGGCTGACCGGCGGCACGAAGAAGCCGGGACCGATGCCGACGCTCAACGCGACGGTCACGCCGCGGATCAACTGGCAGCACAGCGTCGGCGCGGCGGGGCCGGGGATTGCACCGGCGGTAACGGCGTCGGCGGTCTATGCCGCGGCGAAAGACGGCACGCTGACGCGTCTCGACGTGGCGACCGGACGCCCGATATGGCGAGTCAGCGCGGGGCGCCCGCTGTCCGCCGGTCCGGGGGCAAGCGATGCGCTCGTCGTCGTCGGCACCGACAAGGGTGACGTGCTCGCGTTCGACACCGACGGCAAGGCGCTGTGGACGGCGCGCGTTGCAAGCGAGGTGATCGCACCGCCGCGGATATCCGACAAGGTCGTCATCGTGTTCTCCGGCGACGGCAAGATCTACGGCCTCGCCGCCGCGGACGGCAAGAGGCTGTGGGTCGACGCGCGGACCAATCCGCCGCTGACGATTCGCAACGCCGCGGGTGGCACCGTGAGCCGCGGCGGCCTGCTGACCGGCACGGCCGGCGGACGTCTGCTCGCGATCGACGCGGCGTCGGGCTCGATCGCATGGGACGGCGCTGTCGCGACGCCGAAGGGGGCGACCGAGCTCGAGCGGATCGCCGATGTGACGAGCCTGCCGTTCGTCGACGAGAAGGAAGTGTGCGCCGCTGCCTACCAGGGTCGCGTCGCGTGCTTCGACATCATCCGCGGCACGCTGCTGTGGTCGCGCGACGTGTCGAGCCTCGCCGGCATCACCGCCGATGCGCAGCGCCTCTACGTCGTCGACGACAAGGATGGCGTGCAGGCACTGGATCGCAGCAACGGCGCGTCGATCTGGAAGCAGGACGCGCTCGCAAAGCGGCGCATCGGCGGGCCGCAGCTCATCGGCGATCACCTCGGCGTCGTGGACGTCGAAGGCTATCTGCACCTGCTGTCGCGCACCGACGGCGCGTATGTCGGCCGGATGGCGACCGACGGCAGTCTCGCGACGACGCAGCCGGTGCAAGTCGCCGGTGGCATGCTGTGGCAATCCGAGAAGGGTACGGTCTACTCGGTCACTTCGCAGTAGCAGGCGATGCTGCCCACGATTGCCCTCGTCGGCCGTCCCAACGTCGGCAAATCGACGCTGTTCAACCGGCTGACCAAAACGCGCAATGCGCTCGTCGCGGATATCCCGGGACTGACGCGCGATCGGCACTACGGCCGTGGGCGCGCGGGCGACCGCGAATTCCTGTGCGTCGACACCGGCGGCTTCGAGCCCGTCGCGACATCGGGAATCCTGTTCGAGATGGCGAAGCAGGCGAAAGCCGCTATCGCCGAGTCCGACGCGATCGTCTTTCTCGTCGACGCGCGCGCAGGACTAGCACCCCAGGACCGTGACATCGCCGAGCTGCTGCGCAAGTCGGGACGGCCGATCGTGCTCGCCGTCAACAAGGCGGAAGGCCTTCCACCCGAGCGAACCGTTGCGGAGTTCCACGAGCTCGGCCTGGGCGAACCGCTGCCGATTTCCGCGGCGCACGGCGAAAACGTCCGCGACCTGATCGACATCGCGCTCGCGGCAGCGGGCACGCGGGACGCTGATGCCGACGACGAGCCCGATGGCGAGCGGCGTATCAGGGTTGCCGTCGTCGGCCGGCCTAACGTCGGCAAGTCCACGCTCGTCAATACGCTGCTCGGCGAGGAGCGTGTCATCGCGTTCGACGAGCCTGGTACCACGCGCGATGCAATAAGGCTCGACTTCGAGCGCGGCGATCGCCGCTATACGGTCATCGACACGGCCGGCGTGCGCCGGCGCGGCAAGGTCAGCGAAACCGTTGAGAAATTCTCCGTCATCAAGACGCTGCAGGCGATCGAGGACGCGCACGTCGTCATCCTGCTTGTCGACGCGGTTGCCGGCATCACTGAGCAGGACGCGCATCTCGCGGGCCACATCCTGGAAACGGGCCGAGCGCTCGTGGTGGCGATCAACAAGTGGGACGCCGCCAATACCGAGCAGCGTGCCGTCATCAGCCGCGATCTCGAGCGCAAGCTCGGCTTCCTCGCCTTCGCCGAGCAGCACCAGATTTCCGCGCGGGACGGCCGCAATGTCGAAAAGGTGTTGCGCTCCGTGGATGCCGCCTATGCGGCTGCGATGGCAAAGCTGCCGACGCCCCGCTTGACGCGGACGCTACAGCTCGCCGTGTTGCGCCAGCAGCCGCCACGCACCGGGGTAGTCCGCCCGAAACTGCGTTACGCGCACCAGGGTGGAATGAATCCGCCGCTGGTGATCATCCATGGCTCGGCGCTGCAGCACGTGCCCGACGCCTACCGACGCTTCCTGGAACATTTCTTCACCGACGCGTTCAAACTGCGGGGAACGCCCCTTAGGATACAATTCAAGACAGGCGTCAACCCCTACGCGGATTCCAACGCACGCCGCTAGCAGGTCCAGCAGCAACCGCGACCTGCCCGCGCCCGAAGCCGCACGCGGGCCGATGATCGAAAGGTGCGGAATAACAAGCGCGGAGCTCATCGATGAGCAACAAAGGGCAAATGCTACAAGACCCGTTCCTCAACACACTGCGCAAGGAGCACGTGCAGGTGTCGATCTACCTGGTCAACGGCATCAAGCTGCAGGGCCAGATCGAATCCTTCGACCAATACGTGGTGCTGCTGAAGAACACCGTCACGCAGATGGTCTACAAGCACGCGATATCGACGGTCGTGCCGTCGCGCCCCGTCGCGATGCCGCATCAGAACCATCACGAAACCGAGAGCTGACGGCCAGGCCGTCCGCCGCAGTCGCGCGCGTGGGCGGTGCCTGCGCGCACCGCGCATGACGGCCGATGTTCGATAGACCGGAAACGGGCGACAAGGCGCTCGTGGTCGCGCTCGACTTCGGCCGCGCCGACAATGCGGAGCGGCTGGCCGAGATCTCGGCGCTCGCCACGTCGGCAGGCGCCACCGTCGTGGGTAACCTCGGCGGACGCCGCTCGCGTCCTGATCCGGCATTTTTCGCCGGCCGCGGCAAGGTCGACGAAATCGCGGCGCAGCGCCGCGAAGCGGCGGCCGATCTCGTCATCTTCGACCACACGTTGTCGGGCGTGCAGCAGCGCAACCTCGAGCAGGCGCTCGAATGCCGTGTCGTCGATCGCGTCAGCCTGATCCTCGACATCTTCGCGCAACGCGCGCGCAGCGCCGAGGGCAAGCTGCAGGTCGAGCTTGCGCAGCTGAATCACATGGCGACACGCCTCGTCGGCGGGTGGACGCACCTCGAGCGCCAGAAGGGCGGCATCGGCCTGCGCGGGCCCGGCGAGACGCAGCTGGAAACGGACCGCCGTCTGATCATGCAGCGCGTCAAGCTGCTGCGCGAGCGGCTGCGACGCGTCGCACGAAGCCGCGCCACGCAGAATCGCGCGCGCCGCCGGGCCGCGGTGCGCACCGTCGCGCTGGTCGGGTACACGAACGCGGGCAAGTCGACGCTGTTCAACCGGCTGACGGCCGCCAAGGTCTATGTGGCGGACCAGCTGTTCGCGACGCTCGACACGACGCTGCGGCGCGTCCACGTCGCCGGTGCCGAGAACATCGTGCTGTCCGACACCGTCGGCTTCATCCGCGATCTGCCGCACGATCTCGTCGTCGCGTTCCGCGCGACGCTCGCGGAGGCCGCCGACGCCGATCTGCTGCTGCACGTGATCGACGCGAGCGCCGACAACCGCGACGAGCAGATCGAGGCCGTGGATGCGCTGGTCGCGGAGATCGGCGCAGCCGACGTGCCGCAGATCCGCGTCTTCAACAAATGCGACGTCACCGGGATGCCAGCGGGCGTCGAGCGCGATGGCTGTGGTAACATTTCGTCGGTCCGCGTCAGTGCGGTAAGCGGCACCGGTCTCCCCGAATTGCGTGCTGCGCTGGCCGAACGATTCCCGGTCTCGCCAGCCCCTGTTGCAGAAGATCTGGACACGCCGGAATGCTCCGGCTAAGGTCCCAAGGCGCGGCTTTGCGCCCACCGACCCTTGTTTCTGCCCATGCGTGAACAACGAGTTGCAGCCTCATGTCGCTGAATGACCCGCAGTGGGGCAAGCGCGGCAATCAGAACGGCGGACCGCCTGACCTGGACGAGATCTGGCGTAACGTCAATCGCCGGATGAACGACCTGTTCGGCCGCAAGCGCGAACCCCAGGACGGTGGGGAAGGCGGGCGGCCCGGCGCGCGGCTGCCGCTCGGCGGTGCCGGGATGCTTGTCGCGCTGATCCTCGTCATCTGGCTCGCCAGCGGCTTCTACATCGTCGACGAAGGGCGTCGCGGTGTGGTCACGCGCTTCGGCAAGTACACGGAGACGACCCAGCCGGGACCGCGGTGGCACCTGCCGTTCCCCGTCGAGGCGGTCGAGCTCGTCGAGTTCTCGCAGGTCAAGACGATCGAGGTCGGCTACCGCAACACACCGAAGAACAAGATCGACAAGGAAGCGGTGATGCTGACCGATGACGAGAACATCATCGACATCCAGTTCGCCGTCCAATACAACCTGAAGAGCGCCGAAGACTACGTCTTCAACAACCGCCGCCCCGACCAGATCGTCGCGTATGTCGCCGAGTCGGCGATCCGCGAGGTCGTCGGCAAGAGCAAGATGGATTTCGCGCTGTACGAAGGGCGCGAGCAGATCGCGAAGCAGACCGAACAGCTGATGCAGCAGATGCTCGACCGCTACGGCACCGGCGTGTTCGTGCAGAAGGTCACGCTACAGAACGTACAGCCGCCCGACAAGGTGCAGGCGGCGTTCGACGACGCCGTCAAGGCCGGCCAGGATCGCGAGCGCCTGAAGAACGAAGGCCAGGCGTACGCGAACGACGTCGTCCCCCGTGCGCGTGGCAACGCGGCGCGGCTGCTCGAGGAAGCGAACGGCTACCGTACCGAAGTCGAGCAGCGCGCGCAGGGCGATGCCGAGCGGTTCAGCCGGATTCTCGTCGAGTACCAGAAGGCGCCGGCCGTCACGCGCGACCGCCTGTATCTCGACATGATGCAGTCGGTGCTCGGCAGCTCCAGCAAAGTGCTCGTCGACCAGAAGAGCGGCAGCCTGCTGTACCTGCCGCTCGACAAGCTGATCCAGCAGTCGGGCGCGCCGACGCCGAGCGCTGCGATTCCCGACGTCGGCGCCGTGCCGCCGCGCGCCGCAACGCCCGACGCTGCGCTGGCGCTCGATCCGTCGCGTTCGCGCGACGCGCTTCGCAATCGCGAGGGCCGCTAGATGAAGTTCTCCATGCCCATCCTCGCGATCGTCGTCGCGCTGCTGTTCGTCGCGTCGCAATCGGTGTACACGGTCGACCAGCGCAAGTACGCAGTGAAATTCCAGCTCGGCGAAGTCGTCGAGACCAAGACCACGGCGGGTCTCTATTTCAAGATGCCGCTCGTGCAGAACGTGAAGTTCTACGACAAGGTCAACCTGACGCTCGACAATCCGGAGCCCGATCGGATGACGACGTCGGAGAAGAAGCCGCTGCTCGTCGACTTCGTCGTGCTGTGGCGAATCATCGACGTGCGGCAGTACTACATCTCGGTGCAGGGCGACGAGGAGGCGGCGCGCCGCCGGCTGTCGCAGACGGTACGCGCGAACCTCGCCGAGGAGTTCAACAAGCACGACGTGCACGAGGCGATATCGTCGGCGCGCGATGCGATCACGTCGGTGACGCAGCAGAAGGCGAATGCCGACGCGAAATCCATCGGCGTCGAGGTCATCGACGTCAGGCTGCGCCGCGTCGAGCTGCCGCCGGACGTGACGGGTCCCGTCTATCAGCGGATGGAATCCGAGCGTCGCCGGGTGGCGAACGAGTTGCGATCGCTCGGCGGTGCCGAATCCGAGAAGATTCGCGCCGACGCCGATCGGCAGCGGCAGGTGATCCTCGCCGATGCCTACCGGCAGGCGCAGACGATCAAGGGCGAAGGTGACGCGAAGTCGTCGGCGATCTATGCGCAGGCTTACGGCCAGAACGCCGAGTTCTATTCGTTCTACCGCAGCCTCGATGCCTACAAGTCGACGTTCCGCAGCAAGAGCGACCTGATGGTTCTCGATCCGAGCGGCGACTTCTTCCAGTACTTCAAGCAGAATGGGCCCCAGCGCGCACCCGCGCGCGGCCCGGCGAAATAATCGAACGCCCGGAAAGACCCGCGTGCAGGATTCGCTGTGGACGGCGCTCGCCCTGCTGCTCATTCTCGAAGGCCTGCTGCCGTTCGTAGCGCCGCGCGTCTGGCGTGAAGGATTCCGGCGCCTCACCGAGCTCACCGACGGGCAACTGCGTTTCGTCGGCGTCGTGTCGATGGGCATCGGCCTGCTCGGCCTGTATCTCCTGAACCTGTAAGCCACCACCGCCCGTGCGAGCCTCCATGCGTAACTGGCTGCTGCCCGAATCGATCGACGACGTCCTCCCCGACGAGGCGGCGCGGCTCGAGGCGCTGCGACGCTTGCTGCTCGATCACTTCGCGGCGCATCGCTACCGCCTCGTGCAGCCGCCGCTGATCGAGCACCTCGAATCGCTGCTGACGGGCAGCGGCCGAGATCTCGACCTGCAGACGTTCAAGGTCGTCGACCCGCTGTCGGGACGCCTGGTCGGCGTTCGCGCCGACATCACGCCGCAGGTCGCGCGAATCGACGCGCATCTGCTGAACGAGCCGGGCCCTACGCGCCTCTGCTACGCCGGGAGCGTGCTGCGCGCCGTCGCGTCGACACCGGGCGCCACGCGCGAAGTGGTACAGGTTGGCGCCGAGCTGTTCGGCGTTGCGGGCATCGACGGCGACCGCGAGGTGATGGCGCTGCTGGTGTCGTCGCTGTCGGCCACGGGACTGCCCGGCCTGCACGTCGACCTCGGCCACGTCGGCGTCTATCGCGCGCTCGCCAGTGGTTCAGGCGTCGCCGGCAACGGCGACGAAGCCGAGCTGTTCGACGCGCTGCGCACGAAGGACGAGCCGGCGGTGCGCGCGCTGACCAGGGCGCTGCCCGCCGCGTGGCGCGATGCGTTCGCCGCGCTGCCCATGCTGTATGGACCGGCGGACGACGTGCTCGGCGCCGCGCGCGCGCAGTTGCCCGACATTCCGTCGATCCACAATGCGCTCGCCACACTCGACGCCCTCGCCGCCGCGGCTGCGCCGGTCGTGCAGGCACTGCACATCGATCTCGCGGACCTGCGCGGCTATCATTACCAGAACGGCGCGATCTTCTCGGTGTTCACCGCCGGCGAATCCACCGCCGTCGGCAACGGTGGTCGCTACGACGGCATCGGCAAGGCATTCGGGCGCGCACGGCCGGCGACCGGTTTCACGCTCGACTTGCGTCAGCTCGCCGACGTGCTGGCGCGCGGCGACCGCGCACGCTAACCTTTCGAAGAGCGATTCGCATGGGCAAGAACGTCGTCGTCATCGGCGCCCAATGGGGCGACGAGGGCAAGGGCAAGATCGTCGACTGGCTCACCGAGAGCACGCAGGGTGTCGTCCGCTTTCACGGCGGACACAACGCCGGCCATACGCTCGTCACCGGCGGACGCAAGACGGTGCTGCGGCTCATTCCGTCGGGCGTGCTGCACGAAGGCGTGCCCATCCTGATCGGCAACGGCGTCGTGCTGTCACCGTCCGCGTTGCTGCAGGAAATACGCGAGCTCGAGGCGGCCGGCGTCAAGGTGCGCCAGCGGCTGCGCATATCGCCCGCGTGTCCGCTCGTGCTGCCGGTGCACGTCGCACTCGACCAGGCGCGCGAGAGTGCTCTCGGCGATGTGAAGATCGGCACTACCGGCCGCGGCATCGGCCCCGCCTACGAGGACAAGGTCGCGCGGCGTGCGCTGCGCGTGCAGGATCTGGCCAATCCGGTACGGTTCGCCGAGCAACTCGAAGGGCTGCTCGAGCTGCACAACTTCGCCCTCGTCCACTACTTCAAGCGCGATGCGCTGCCGTTCGCGCCGATGCGCGACGAGCTGCTCGCGCTGGGACGCGAGATCGTGCCGATGATGGCGGACGTTGCCGCGCTGATCCACGAGGCGCGGGCGCGCGGAGAGTCGCTGCTGTTCGAGGGCGCGCAGGGTGCGCTGCTCGACATCGATCACGGCACGTATCCGTTCGTGACCAGCTCCAACTGCATCGCGGGCGCGGCCGCGACGGGCAGCGGCATCGGACCGCGGATGCTCGATTACGTGCTCGGTATCGTCAAGGCCTACACGACGCGCGTGGGCACCGGTCCGTTTCCCACCGAGCTCACCGACGCGACGGGCGCGATACTCGGCGAGCGCGGCAAGGAATTCGGCTCCGTCACCGGACGCGCGCGACGCTGCGGCTGGATCGACATCCCCGCGCTGCGGCGCTCGTTCCAGCTCAATGGCGTCGACGGCCAATGCATCACGAAACTGGACGTGCTCGACACGCTGCCGGAGATTCGCCTCTGCACGCACTACCTGCTCGATGGCGTACCGACGCAGCTCATTCCGACCGGCGCGGATGCCGTCGCACGCTGCGTGCCGGTCTACGAGACGCTGCCGGGCTGGAACGAGAGCACCGTGGGTGCGCAAACGTTCGATGCGCTGCCGGCCGCGGCACGGACTTATCTGCAACGCATCGAAACGCTGACCGGAGTGCCGATCGCGATCGTGTCGACCGGCCCCGACCGCGGCGAGACGATTCTCGTGCATCATCCGTTTCGCTGATCGAACGAAAGTGAAAACCTACTTTCGTTCGGAAATGCCACCGTCGAATCGCGGGCGAAGCCCGTCGATTCGACGCAGTCACTTCTACGGAAGAGCCGGATGAGCCTTCACGTCGATTGGCCGCAATACAACACGCTGGTCGAGCGCCTCGCGCTGTCGGTCAACGAATCGGGGTTCCGCTTCAACCAGATCATCTGCCTCGCGCGCGGCGGCCTGCGCGTTGGCGACGTGCTCTCGCGGATCTTCGACCAGCCGCTCGCGATCCTGTCGACGCATTCCTATACGTCCGAAGGCGGGACGATCCGCGGTGAGCTCGTCATCGCCGAGCACATGACGATGACGAAGCCGCGCCTCGGCGACCGCGTGCTGATCGTCGACGACATGGTCGATTCGGGCCACACGCTAGCGGCAGTCCACCAGGAGTTGCCGCGGCGCTTCCCGCACATCGTCGACGTGAAGACCGCTGTGCTGTGGTGGAAGGCGTGCTCGGTGTTCAAGCCCGATTACTGGGTCGAATACCTCGCCGACAACCCGTGGATCCACCAGCCGTTCGAGGTCTACGACGACCTCGACCCGGCGACGCTGCCTGAACGCATCGCGGCAGCGACCCGCAAGGCGAGCGAAGCACAGTGACGTCGCGCCTTCCGCGGAAGCGACGACGCCCGCGGGCGCGGGCGTCGTGGCTACTTGCATGCATGAGCGGCACCGTATCGCTACGAAGCGCCCGAAGATGGTGCCCAGAAGAGGACTCGAACCTCCACAGTCTTGCGACCGCTAGGACCTGAACCTAGTGCGTCTACCAATTCCGCCATCTGGGCAGGCGTAACCAACCCACTATTTTAAAAGCAGCAACGATCCTTGTCAAAAACGATACCCCTTCGCCGCCGTGCGGCGACAGAACCCCGAACACCGAAGCCGCGCAAGAGCGCCGGCGACGTTTCTCCAGCCTTCGCACTGAGTGCGGAAGCCGTCCTGCGCGAACTCAGCGAGGCGGGCACGCCCCTCGCGCCCGCCGAGGTCGCGGCGCGACTCGGCGTGAGCCGCAAGCAGCAGCACCGCTTTGACGAATGCGTCGCCGCGCTCGCGCGCGACGGCAAGCTGCTCGTCAACCGCAAGGGCGAGCTTTGCATCGTCGCCAAGCTCGACCTCGTCACCGGCACGATCCAGGGCCATCCGGACGGGTTCGGTTTCCTGGTTCCCGATGCCGGCGGCGACGATCTCTTCCTGTCGCCCCGCGAGATGCACAAGGTGCTGCACGGCGATCGCGTGACGGCGAAACGAATCGGCTTCGACCGGCGCGGCCGCCCGGAAGGCGAGATCGTCGACGTGCTGAAGCGCGCGAATCGCGACGTCGTCGGCCGCATCCACGAGGAGCGCGGCGTCTGGTTCGTCGAGGCGGAGAACCGCCGCATCAACCAGGACCTGATGATCCCGCCCGACGGCCGCGGCAACGCGCAGCCGGGCCAGGTGGTTGTCGTCGAGATCGTCGAGCCGCCGAGCGAGCATCGCGAAGCAGTTGCACGGGTGAAGGAAGTGCTCGGCAGCGCGACCGACTCGGGCATCGAGATCGAGATCGCGCTGCGCAAGCACGCGCTGCCGTTCGAATGGAGTGCTGCAGCCGAGCGGCAGGCGCAGCGATTGCCGAAGGACGTGCGACCCGCCGATCGCAAGGGGCGCACCGATCTAACGCACCTTCCGCTCGTCACGATCGACGGCGAATCGGCGAAGGACTTCGACGATGCCGTCTATTGCGAACCCGACGGTCGCGGATTCCGCCTGATCGTCGCGATCGCCGACGTGTCGCATTACGTCCGCGATGGCGATGCGCTCGATGCCGATGCACGCGAGCGCGGCACGTCCGTCTATTTTCCCCGGCGCGTGATCCCGATGCTGCCCGAGGCGCTGTCGAACGAGTTGTGCTCGCTGAAGCCCGCCGTCGACCGGCTGTGCATGGCCTGCGACATGCGGATCGATGCGCGCGGCGCGATCACGTCGTACACGTTTTACCCGGCGACGATGCACTCGCGCGCACGGCTCACCTACACGCAGGTCTACCAGTGGCTGACGGAGCCCGGCACCGCCACAGCCGAGCCCGCTCGCGCGCTGCTGCCGCATCTTGCGCAGCTCTACACGCTATACAAGGTGTTGTTCGGCGCGCGCGAGCGACGCGGGGCGATCGACTTCGACACGGTCGAGCTGGCACTCGAGTTCGACGAGCACGGCAAGATCGTGCGGATCGTGCCCGCGCCGCGCAACGACGCGCACAAGCTGATCGAGGAGTGCATGCTCGCAGCGAACGTCTGCGCCGCCGATTTCCTCGCGAAGCACGAGCAGCCTGCGCTGTACCGCATCCACGATACGCCGCCCCCGGACAAGCTTGCCGCCTTGCGCGAATTTCTCGGCGGCTCGGCGCTGACGCTGACCGGCGGCGACGAGCCGTCCGCGATGGACTATGCCGCGCTCATCGACCGCATTCGCGACCGGCCCGATTTCGCGCTGCTGCAGACAGTGCTGCTGCGTTCGCTGTCGCAAGCGCAATACAGCCCGGACAACGTCGGCCACTTCGGCCTCGCCTACGACGCGTACGCGCATTTCACGTCGCCGATCCGGCGCTATCCCGACCTGCTCGTCCATCGCGCGATCAAGGCGGTGCTCGCCGGCAAACGCTATACGCCCAAGGACTCCTCGTGGGAAGCGATCGGACTGCATTGCTCGCAGACCGAGCGGCGCGCCGACGACGCGTCGCGCGACGTGCTGCGGTGGCTCAAGTGCTTCTACATGCAGGAGAAGGTCGGCGAGACATTTGCCGGCACGATCAGCGGCGTGGCGAGCTTCGGCATCTTCGTGACGCTCGACGGACTCGACATCGACGGTCTCGTGCACGTCACCGACCTGCCGCGCGACTATTTCCACTTCGACGCCGTGCGACATGCGTTGATCGGCGAGCGCACCGGTCGCGTATTCCAGCTGGCCGCGCGCGTCAGCGTCAAGGTCGCCCGCGTCGATCTCGAGCGCGCGAAGATCGATTTCACACTCGACGAAGCGGCGACTGATGCCGAGCCGCAACCATTGTCGCCAAAGCGTCCGGCGATCGCCGAGCCGCTTGCGCGCGGCGACCGGGCGCGCAGCGCTGCGCGTCCAGGCGCCGACGATCGCGGCCGCGCCGTCGAACGCGCGCGAACACAGACGCGACCGCGCTCGAAAAAGACGCGCCGCGGGTGAGCCGCGGCGCGCGTGGCGATGGAAGTCCGGTCGAAACCGGCGGACGTCTGCCGATGCTTCGGTCAGCGGTCGGGTTGCGGCGTCATCCGCAGATACGGGCGCAGCGCCGTGTAGCCTTTCGGGAACTTCTTCTTGATCAACTCCGGATCCTGCAGCGAAGGCACGATGACGACGTCGTCGCCCTGCTTCCAGTTGCCCGGCGTCGCGACGCTGTGATACTCGGTCAGCTGCAGCGAGTCGATGACGCGAAGAATTTCGTCGAAATTGCGGCCCGTCGACGCCGGATACGTGATCATCAGCCGGATCTTCTTCGCCGGGTCGATGACGAACAGCGAGCGGACCGTCAGCGTCGCATTCGCGTTCGGGTGGATCATGTCGTACAGCATCGACACCTTCCGGTCCGCATCGGCGATGATCGGAAAATTGACGCGCGTTTTCTGCGTGTCGTTGATGTCCTCGATCCAGCGCTTGTGCGACTCGACCGGATCGACCGACAGCGCGACCACCTTCACGTTGCGCTTTGCGAAATCGTCCTTGAGCTTCGCCGTCAGCCCGAGCTCGGTCGTGCAGACGGGCGTGAAGTCGGCCGGGTGCGAAAACAGCACGCCCCATTTGTCGCCGAGCCATTCGTGGAAGTTGATCGTGCCTTCGCTCGATTCCGCCGTGAAATCGGGTGCGGTATCCCCGAGTCTCAGTGCCATGGTGACCTCCGTTTAGTCCTCGTTCGGCGAGGAACCGTCTATGGTAGCGGAACTGGCGCGGACTGCGTTCGCTACGCGCTGCGCCGGCCTGGCGGCGCTACCGTGACGCATGCCCGTCGGGCCGTCACATCCTGGAGGGCGCCGTGACCGGCGCGTCGCAGCACCCGTCGCCGCACGTGCCGATCGAACGCCTCGACGGCAACGCCGACCTCGTCGTGCAGGGGCCGCTTGTGCTCCGCGAAGACCTCGAGATTCTGCAACTGCTGACCGGCGCAGTCGGCATCGAGCCGCTGACGCGCGCGCGCTGCGATGCGTACCGGCTGCACGAACCGACGTCACTCGCCGGTGTTCCCGAGGCCTGTGCCGCAGCGGGCTACGACTGGGCGCTCGTACCGCACGCACGGGTGTGGTCCCGCGTGCGCCTCGTTGCGCTGGACATGGATTCGACGCTGATCACGATCGAGTGCATCGACGAGATGGCGGCACTCCGCGGCATCGGCGACGAGGTCGCAGAAGTCACGGCCGCTGCAATGCGCGGCGAGATCGACTTTCGCGCGAGTCTCGAGCGTCGCGTCGCGCTGCTGGCCGGCATGCCCCTGACCGACCTCGCCCGCGTCTACGACGAGCGGTTGCAGATCTCGCCGGGCGCTGCGGAACTGCTGGACGCCTGCCACCGCATCGGCGCGAAAACCCTCCTGGTCTCCGGCGGCTTCACGTTCTTCACCGACCGCTTGCGGCAGCGCCTGCCCATCGATTACACGCTGTCGAACGTGCTCGAGATCGTCGACGGCCACCTGACGGGGCGGATCAGCGGCCCGATCGTCGATGCAGCGGCGAAGGCCGCGTATTTCGGCGATCTTGCTGATCGCTTACGCGGCGACGACGGCATCGCGGTTGCCATCGGCGACGGGGCGAACGACATTCCCATGCTGGCTCGCGCGGACGTTTCCGTCGCCTATCGCGCCAAGCCGCGCGTGCGGGCGGCCGCCGTCCATGCAATCGACCATTCCGGCCTCGACGCGGTGCTGAACCTGTTTGCGTGACGTGCCGCTGTGGTGCACACGCCGAAGGTGAAACGGCGGAACGATTTACAGGGCGTCGCGTGTACCTTCTGAAAACCACAACTTTAGGTCACGCTTTCAACGACTTGATGGAATGGCCCGCTAGTTGCTGAGTAACAGCACTCCGTTGGTGAAGTGAATGGGGGGCGAGGCGAGTCGCCCCCCTTTTTTTGGAGGCAGCGGACCGGCAACCCGGAGAAGGCAGCCGGTTGGCCGTCAGGCTGCTTCGTCGATCCAGGCCGACTGGATCGCCTCGAGGATCTTCTCGCCGCTGTGCTTCGGGTCGTCGTCGAATCCCGGCAGCGCGCAGACCCAGGCGTGCAGGTCGGTGAAGCGCAACCGGTTCGGGTCGACGTCCGGATGCGCATCGGCGAGTGCGATCGCGATCTCGCGCGAATCGATCCATTTCATCGAAAGCTCCCTGGCGATGATGCAAGCGCGGCCGTGCCCGCTACTTGCTTTCCTTCGCATAGTTGATCGTGTAGCGCGGGATTTCGACGACGAGCTTCTCGTCGGCGACGATCGCCTGGCACGACAGCCGCGATTGCGGCGTCAACCCCCATGCGCGATCGAGCAGGTCTTCCTCGTCCTCGCTGGCTTCCGACAATGATCCGAAGCCTTCGCGAACGATGACGTGACACGTCGTGCACGCGCATGATTTTTCGCATGCGTGCTCGACGTCGATCCCCTGCTCGAGCAGGTTGTCGAGCAGCGACACGCCCGGCGACCCATCGAACGTCTTGCCGTCCGGGCAGATCTCCGCATGCGGCAGCACGACGATTTCGGTCATCGCCCGTCAACCCAGCGCGTCGACGCGCTTGCCGGTCAACGCACGCGCAACGCCGCGATCCATCCGCCGCGCGGCGAATGCGCCGGTCGCGTTGTTGAGCGCCGCGACGGCTTTCGCGAGCGCCGCTCGATCGTCGCCGTCGCTCATTCGCCGCACGTCGTCGAGTGCGCGGTCGATCGCTGCGCGTTCGTCGCCCGCGAGCAGATCCGCATCGACGGCGAGCGCCGATTGCGTCGCGACGATGATTCTTTCGGCGTCGACGCGAGCTTCAGCCAGCGCGCGGGCCTGCGCGTCGTCCGACGCGTGCGCGAACGAGTCCTGCAGCATGCGCGCGATCTCGCCGTCGGTGAGTCCATAGGATGGCTTGACGACGATCGACGCTTCGAGGCCGGTCGTCTGCTCGCGCGCGGATACCGACAGCAGGCCGTCGGCGTCGACATCGAACGACACGCGGATGCGCGCAGCGCCCGCGACCATCGGCGGAATGCCACGCAGCTCGAACCGCGCGAGCGACCGGCAATCGGACACCTTCTCGCGCTCGCCCTGCACGACGTGCAGCGCCATGGCCGTCTGGCCGTCCTTGAACGTCGTGAACTCCTGCGCGCGCGCCACCGGGATCGTCGAATTGCGCGGAACGATCTTCTCCGACAGACCGCCCATCGTCTCGATGCCCAGTGACAGCGGAATGACGTCGAGCAACAACCAGTCGGCGCCGTCGCGATTGCCGACGAGTTTGTTCGCCTGGATCGCCGCGCCGATCGCGACGACCTCGTCCGGATTGAGGTTCGTCAGCGGCGGCTGGCCGAAGAATTCCGCGACCGCACGGCGAATCTGCGGCATCCGCGTCGCACCGCCGACGAGCACGACACCCTTGATGTCGGCCGGCGTGAGCTTCGCATCGCGCAACGCGCGCTTGACCGGCGCGAGCGTCTTGGCAACGAGGGTGCGCGTGATGTCGGTGAACGTCGCCGACGTCAGCGTCGCGTCGATCGTCCCGGCGGACAGCTCGGCGGCGATCGGCGCCGCATCGTGCCCGGTAAGCATTTCCTTCGCATCGCGTGCGCGCGTCATCAGCTGCCGCGCGTCGGCGGCCGACAATGGTGGCACCTTCGCCTGCTCGAGCGCCCAGCAGAAGACGCGATGGTCGAAGTCGTCGCCGCCGAGCGCCGAGTCGCCGTTGGTCGCCAGCACTTCGAACACGCCGCGCGACAGTTTCAGGATCGAGATGTCGAACGTGCCGCCGCCGAGGTCGAATACCGCGTATGTGCCTTCGCTGGCATTGTCGAGGCCGTACGCGATGGCGGCGGCCGTCGGCTCGTTCAACAGGCGCAGCACGGTCAGGCCCGCGAGCCGTGCTGCATCCTTGGTCGCCTGGCGCTGCGCGTCATCGAAGTAGGCCGGCACGGTGACGATTGCGCCGTCGATGTCGCCGCCAAGCGATGCCTCCGCGCGCTTGCGCAGCGCCTGCAGGATCTCCGCCGAGATTTCCACGGGCGTCTTCACGCCGGCGCGCGTGGCGATCCGGATGATGCCCTCCCCTTCGACGAACCGGTACGGATAGCGGCGATCATCGCCGACATCGGCGAGCCCGCGTCCCATCAGCCGCTTGACGGAAACGATGGTGTTGCCGGGGTCTTGCGCCGCGCGCGCGAGTGCCGAATAGCCGACGTCGATCCCCTGCTCGCCGTAGCGGACGACGGACGGAACCAGCGGCTGGCCCTCGTCGTCGGGCAGCACGACGGCGAGGCCGTTGCGCACGGTCGCGACGAGCGAATTCGTCGTGCCGAGGTCGATGCCGATTGCCCGCTTGCGCGCGTGCGGCAGCGGCGACTCGCCCGGTTCCGAGATCTGGAACAGCGTCATCCGTCGAGCTCCACCGCGCGCAGCGCATCCAGGTCCTCGGCGAGCTTCGCAAGGAATCGCAGTTCGCGCACGAGCGAACGTGCCGCCGGCAGATCGTCGCCGTCGAGCGCGCGCTCGACCTCGGCGCGCAATCGCACGGCGTCGTCGGCAACGTCCTTCGACAGTGCGGCGAGTGCCGCCTCGTCGTGCGCATCCGCCGCTTCGTCGGCGGCTTCGCGCCGCTCGAGTTGCCGCGTCAGGAACGCGACCGGCAACTTGGTATCGGTCTCGTCCGTCGCGTCGATGCCACGAACGTGCAGCAGGTATTCGGCGCGCGCGACCGGATCGCTGAGTGTCCGGTACGCCTCGTTCACACGGGCCGATGCCTGCAACGCGTGCCGCTTTTGCGCATCGCCGGCCGCGGCGTGCCGGTCGGGATGCACGTTGCCCTGCAATGTGCGATAGGCGTGCTCGAGCGCGGTCTCGTCGATCCGATAGCGCGACGGCAGCCCGAACAACTCGAAGTGATTGAGCGAAAAGTCGATCATCGGTCGCGACGGTGAATGACGAAGCTTCTGGCGCGCCGCGCGCCCGCCAACTACGAGGAAGCTATCTCAGCAGGCGATCGGGGCGCGCAGCAGTTTCGAAGAGCGCTTCAGACGTTGAAGGACTCGCCGCAGCCGCATGAGTCCTGCACGTTGGGATTATTGAACTTGAAGCCTTCGTTCAGCCCCTCGCGCGCGAAGTCGAGCTCGGTGCCGTCGAGATACGGAAGGCTCTTGGGATCGACGATCACCTGCACGCCGTGGCTTTCGAAGCGCAGGTCCTCCGCGCGAACGTCGTCCGCGTATTCCAGTTTGTACGCAAGCCCGGAGCAGCCCGACGTGCGTACGCCAAGGCGCAACCCGACGCCCTTACCGCGCTTGGCGAGGTGCGATGCGACGTGTCGCGCGGCGGTTTCGGTCAGTGTGATGGCCACTATTCGTTTGTGAGTGTTGAAAGTGAAGGCTTCAGTCGGCCGCCTGGAGTGCCGGTGCCGTCGACGCCGCTTGATCGTGCTTCGCCTTGTAATCGGCCACCGCCGCCTTGATCGCGTCTTCGGCGAGGATCGAGCAGTGGATCTTCACCGGCGGCAGCGCCAGTTCCTCGGCGATCTGCGTGTTACGGATCGTCATCGCCTGGTCGAGCGTCTTGCCCTTCACCCACTCGGTGACGAGCGACGACGACGCAATGGCCGAACCGCAGCCGTACGTCTTGAACTTCGCGTCCTCGATGACGCCGTCCGCACCGACCTTGATCTGCAGCTTCATCACGTCGCCGCACGCGGGCGCACCTACCATCCCCGTGCCGACGCCCTCCTCGCTCTTCGCGAACGAGCCGACGTTGCGCGGATTCTCGTAATGATCCAGCACCTTTTCACTGTATGCCATACAACCTCCTCAACCGGCGCGAACCTGCGCTCGGGTTTGCCTGCAGTTCGGTCCTGCACGAAAAGCGAAGGGCCGTCCCGAGCTTTTCGTGGAAGACCTGCTCGCCCAAAGTATCGTGCGACCGCAGGTCGCGAAACTTTGGGCGAAATCGATCAATGAGCCGCCCATTCGATCTTGCTGATGTCGATGCCTTCCTCGTGCATTTCCCACAGCGGCGACAGCTCGCGAAGCTTCGCGATCTTTCGCTGCACGAGGTCGATCGTGTACGCGATCTCCTCTTCCGTCGTGAAGCGGCCGACGGTGAAGCGAATCGAGCTGTGCGCAAGCTCGTCGCTTCGGCCGAGCGCCCGCAGCACATACGAAGGCTCGAGCGACGCCGACGTGCACGCCGAGCCCGACGACACCGCGACGTCCTTGATCGCCATGATCAGGCTCTCGCCTTCGACGAAATTGAAGCTGACGTTCAGATTGTGCGGCACGCGTCGCTCCATGTCGCCGTTCAGGTAGACCTCATCGATCGCCGACAATCCCGCCCACAGCTTGTCGCGCAACCGCCGGATGCGCGCGTTGTCCGCGTCCATCTCGAGCCTCGCGAGCCGGAACGCCTCGCCCATGCCAACGATCTGATGCGTGGGCAGCGTGCCCGAACGCATGCCGCGCTCGTGGCCGCCGCCGTGCATCTGAGCCTCGATGCGCACGCGCGGCTTGCGCCGGACGAACAGCGCGCCGACGCCCTTCGGACCGTACGTCTTGTGGGCGGAGAACGACATCAGGTCGACCTTGAGTGCACCGAGGTCGACCGGTATCTTGCCCGTCGCCTGCGCACTGTCGACGTGGAAGATGATGCCGCGTGCGCGGCACATCTCGCCAATCGCGGCGATGTCCTGGATGACGCCGATCTCGTTGTTGACGAACATCACCGACACGACGCTCGTGTCCTTGCGCAACGACGCCTCGAAGCGGCCAAGGTCGAGCAAACCGTCGGGTGCGACGTCGAGATACGTGACTTCGAAGCCTTCGCGCTCGAGCTCGCGCATCGTGTCGAGCGTCGCCTTGTGCTCGGTCTTCACCGTGACCAGGTGCTTGCCCTTGTCCTTGTAGAAGTGCGCGGCACCCTTGACGGCCAGGTTGATCGATTCGGTCGCCCCGGACGTCCACACCAGTTCCTTCGGATCGCAGTTGACGAGCTTGGCGATCTCGGCGCGGGCCTCCTCGACGGCAGCTTCGGTTTCCCAGCCGAACGCGTGCGACCGCGACGCCGGGTTGCCGAAGTGCTCGGTCAGGTACGGAATCATCTTCGCGGCAACCCGCGGATCGACGGGTGTCGTCGCCGAGTAGTCGAGGTAAATGGGCAGGCGCATGGGAATTTCGGACCTCGGGTTTCAGGCGGTGGTAGCGGGCTCGTGGGGCTCGGCTGGGATTGCGGGCCGATCGCCCGCAGCGGGCTGCCGGTAATCGTGCAGGACGGCGACCTCACCCCCGCGCGGGCCCTGCTGGCGGACCAGTTCCGCCAACGTGATCGACCGCAGGTAATGGAAGATGTGGCTGTTGAGCCCCGCCCACAACTCGTGCGTCATGCACCTGCGATCGTCGAGACAGTTTTCGCGGCCCCCGCATTGCGTCGCGTCGATAGGCTCGTCGACGGCGATGATGATGTCGGACACGGCGACGAGTTCCGGTGCGCGCCCGAGGTTATAGCCACCACCCGGACCGCGGACGCTGTCGACCAGGCCGCTGCGGCGCAGCTTGCCGAACAGTTGCTCCAGATACGACAGCGAGATTTTCTGCCGCTCGGAAATGGCGGCGAGCGTGACCGGTCCACGCGCGCCGTGGAGCGCCACGTCGATCATCGCGGTTACCGCGAACCGTCCTTTGGTGGTCAGGCGCATCGCATTGTCCGAACAGGGAAATTATCTAATACCCGAATGATTTAGTCAACTAAAGGGCCGGGAAGTTCCGGGGAGGGTTCCCTACTCTCGGCCTCCTCGGCCCGTCTGCGCGATGCGCGCGCGGAGTGGCGGCACTCGCCTCGCCCACTCTCGGCCTCCTTGGATCCGTCTGCGCGATGCGCCGCGCGGCGTGTCGGCCTCACTCGCCTCGCCCACTCTCGGCCTCCTTGGATCGTTTGTGCGACGCAACGCGCTGGAGTGTCGGCCTCACTCGCTCGGGCCGCGTCGGCCCCTTCGGGCCTTGGCTCGGCTATCGCCTCGCCCGCGGCCCTTACTCGAGCATCTTATTGATTTGGCGGGGATCGAACGCGTCGGCCACCGCCTTGGCCTCGCCGCAGTCCATTCCTTCGTGCTGCAGCAATTTGACGAGCCGGTTGAAGCGCTCTTCCGTGGCCGCGGCGTGATCGAGGAGCTTGTGGATCGCCTGGACCACGGGATCGTCCATGTCCGACGAGATCGCGTAGGCGGAGAAGCCGATCTTGGCCGCCTGCTCTTCGCGCCGGTCCGCATCGTCCGGCGTGACGATACGGGCTGGGATGCCAACCGCCGTTGCCCCCAGCGGCACGTTGCGCACGACGACGGCGTTCGAGCCGATCTTCGCGCTGTCCCCAACGTGGATCGGTCCGAGGATCTTCGCGCCGGCCCCCACGACCACGCCCTTGCCGAGCGTCGGGTGCCGCTTGCCCTGGTTCCACGACGTGCCGCCGAGCGTGACGCCGTGGTACAGCGTGCTGTCGTCGCCGATTTCCGCCGTCTCGCCTATGACCACCCCCATGCCGTGGTCGATGAAGACCCGCCGCCCGATCGTCGCGCCGGGATGGATCTCGATGCCGGTCAGGAACCGGCTCCAGTGCGCGAGCCACCGGGCGAGCCAGCGAAAGTTGGCCCGCCACAGGCGGTGCACGACCATGCGGTGCCAGACGAGCGCGTGCAGGCCGGGGTAGCACGTCAGGACTTCCCACGTCGTGCGGGCGGCCGGGTCGCGGTCGAAGACGACGCTGATGTCCTCGCGGAGTCGGTTGAACATGTTCGAATTATGCCCTTGTCCGAGTATTTTACTCAAGTATTGCCCGCCTCAGCGCAGCGTCACCGCCGCCAGCACCAATGCGATCAGCGCCACGGAGAAAAACACCGAATACGCCAGCGAGATCAGCGTTGCGCGCAGCACGATGCCGGTCCAGCCCCCGCCATAAACGGTTTTCATCGACGCGAGCGCGTAAATGACCATCCAGATCCCGAGCGTCGCGCGCACGGGGGTCGAATCGATCAGCACCAGCAGACTGACGGCCAGGAACAGGAACGCGTGGTTGTGCGCGCCGAAGACCAGATGCGCCGCATAGAGCCGCGGCCGGTTTGGGTGACGTCCGCTGCGGCCGGCGTAGACGATGCGCAGCAGCAGCGCGAACACCGGCAGCAGGCCGATCGCAGCCCACGGGCCATAGCGCAGCATGCCCGTGGTTACCTGCTCGACCTTCTGCTGGGACGGCAAGCGGTTGAAAGCCTCGAAGCGGCTGCGCAGTGGCGCGAGCGTCGACGACCACGGCACGTCCTTCAGGATGTCGATATCGCCTTCGACGACAACCTGCTTCGCGCTGGCGGCGGGCGCGGCCGCGGCCTCGACGACTTCCGGTGTCGAGACGAACAGCCGCAGCAGCGCGAACATCGCGATCGACAACCCGACAAACAGACGACCCGGTCGCACGTAGCGCCGGCGCCTGCCGGCGAGGTAATCACGCGTCAGCACGCCGGGACGAAACAGCAGCCGGTGCATCGAACGCCAGAAGCGTCCGTCGAACGCGATGTAGCGACCCGCCGCTTCGCGGAGGAAGCGCCCGGCCGACGGCAGCGTGAGCGACGTCTCCTGGCCGCAGTTCGGACAGTAGTTGCCGGGTGCAAAAGCGCCGCAATTGCGGCAGCGCTCGCCAGCCGCGACCTCGCGGGGAGCCCCTTCGCCAACGTCGGAGACCGACGGCGGATCGACGGCGATGCGGGCCGTCATCGGTCGTCGTGCGTACCTGTCAGCGCATCGATGCGCGCCAGGATGCCCCGCAGGATGTTCACTTCCTCACGCTCGAGGCCCGCGCGCCCGAACAGCCGTCGCAGTCGTGGCAGCAGTCTGCGCGGACGTGCGGGGTCGAGGAATCGCAATGCGGTGAGCGTTCGCCGCGCGTGCGCGTGCAGTGCCTCGATGTCCTCGTGCGTCGCCGGCTCGAACCGTGGCGCCGACCAGACGCGGTCGCCCAGTGCGGCCACGCGCATCTCCCACGCGACAACCTGCACCGCCGCAGCGACGTTCAGCGATTGATACGCCGGATTCGTCGCGATCGTCGCCACCGCCGTGCAGCGCGCGACCTCGTCATTGGTCAGTCCCGACATCTCCGTGCCGAAGACGAGCGCGACTTCCGCAGTCGCAGCCATGCCGATCGCCGCTGCCGCTGCGCGGCGCAGTGGCATCACGTCACCGGCGAACTCGCGCGGCCGGGCGGTAAGTGCGATCGACATCCGCGTTCCCGCGAGCGCCGCCTCGAGCGTCGGCACTACGCGCGCGCGATCGAGGACGGCCGTAGCACCCGATGCCAGCGCCGTTGCGTCCGCGTCGGGGAAGCGCGCCGGACGCACGAGCACGAGATGGTCGATGCCCATCGTAAGCATCGCGCGCGCCGTCGCACCGATGTTCGCCGGCAGGCTCGTCTGGACGAGAACGACGCGCAACCGCGCGAGGCGCCCCTCGAGGTCGTCGATCACGGCGGCAGCGGAGGATTCGTTCACGGGCAACGCCGGCGGGCGTACGCGACGCGCCGCGTGGGGCCGTTACGCGCACGGTAGAATGAAGGTTCTCCGCATTCTGACACGCGACGCGACCGCCCCGCGCCGCGCGAGGCCTCATGCACCCAATGCTGACCACAGCCGTCAAGGCCGCACGCCGCGCCGGCAACGTCATCACGCGCGGCGCCCGCGACCTCGACCTTCTGACCGTGACCGCCAAAGGTCCGAAGGACTTCGTCAGCGAGGTCGACCGCGCGGCCGAGGCAGCGATCGTCGAGACGATCCATTCCGTCTATCCGGAGCACGCCATCCTCGCCGAGGAGGGCACGGGCCGCGGCCGCAATCCCGATGCCGAGCACCTGTGGATCATCGATCCACTCGACGGCACGACGAACTTCCTGCACGGCTTCCCGCAGTATTGCGTGTCGATCGCGCTCGCGCACAAGGGCGTGGTGACGCAGGGCGTGATCTTCGACCCGATCCGCAACGATCTCTTCACCGCTACGCGGGGCCGCGGCGCCTTTCTCAACGACCGGCGGATCCGCGTGTCGCGCCGCGCGCATCTGCGCGACTGCCTGATCGGCACCGGCTTCCCGTTTCGGGACGGCAGCTATCTCGACACCTACCTGCAGATGATGAAGGTGATGATCCAGCAGACGGCCGGCTTGCGCAGGCCCGGCGCCGCCGCGCTGGACCTCGCGTACGTCGCGGCCGGTTTCTACGACGGATTCTTCGAGATCGGCCTCAACGCATGGGACGTGGCCGCCGGCAGTCTGCTCGTGCTGGAAGCCGGTGGCCTGATCGGCGATCTCGCCGGCGAAGGCGACTATCTGCACGGCGGCCAAGTCATCGCGGCAACGCCCAAGGTGTTCGCGGAGATCGTGCAGACACTGGCACCTTTCCGCGCGCGACTGGTCGCCGAACGCGCCGCTGCGGCCGCCGTCCGGTAGCGGTTCACTCGCCGGAGTGCGATGCCGCGTCCCGCTCGCGCGCATCGGGCACGACGCGCTCGATGACGTTGCGCGACGAGCCGTTGCGCTCGGCGTCGCCATGCGGTGTGACGAGCTCGATGCGTCCACGCGACGCCGCCCATTCCATCAGCAGCGCGTAACCGACGGCGAGCAGCACCGGCCCGAGGAAGATGCCGATGAAGCCGAACGCGATCGCGCCACCCAGCACGCCGAGCAGCACCAGCACGAACGGCAAGTCGACGCCGCGGCTGATGATCAGCGGCTTGATGATGTTGTCGATCGTCGACACCGCCAGCGCACCCCACAGCAGCACGAACAGCCCCCAGCCGGTCTGGCCGTTCTGGATCAGCCACAGTCCCGCCGGAACCCAGACGAGCGGCGGACCGATCGGTACCGGCGACAGGAAAAACGTCAGCAGTCCGAGCAGCGGCGCCGCCTGGATGCCCGCGAGCCAGAAACCGATCGCTGCAACGACGCCTTGCACGAGTGCGGTGCCGAGCAATCCGAGCACGACGCCGCGCACCGTCGCAGCGGCCACCGACGCGAGCTGGATGCCGCGGTCGCCGGCAATCCGCTGCGCGACTCGCTCCAGATGCTCGGCGATCGAATGTCCGTCGCGGAACATGAACCAGGCGATGAAGATCGCAAGCGTCATCTGCAGGATCGCACCGACGACCGACGTGCCGGACGCGACGAGGAACTTGCGCAACGGCTCGACATAGTCGCGCAGCACGACGAGCAATTGCGCCGTGTCGTGCGCCATGCTGCTCCAGTACGCGGCCACCGTCGTTCCGATCAGCGGCATCCTGGCAACCCAGGCCGGCGGATCGGGAGGTCCGGATTCCAGCAGTTGCCGGCCCCACTGCGCCATCAGCGCCGCGTTGTCGGCGATCGTCGCGCCGACGACGATGAACGGCGCGATCATCAGCAACGCGAGCAGCACGACCATGACGAACGCCGACAGCCCGCTGCGATCGCGTAGCCGCGCCGTCACGCGCCAGTACAGCGGCCACGTCGTCGTGCAGAGGATCGCCGCCCATACGAGCGCGGTTATGAACGGCTGCAGCACGAAAAAGCAGCCGATGATCAGCATCGCCAGTACGACGAGCGTCAGCGACTGATCGACGCGAGATGGCGGCAGCGACATCGTCAGCGCTGTGCCGGTGCCACGTCGGCGGCGAGAATCGATTCGATGCGCTCGCGCAGTTGGTCGACGTCCACCGGCTTGACGAGATAGCCGGCAAACCCGGCGGCCTTAGCCTGCTCGGTGTCACCGGGCTGGCCGTAGCCGGTCAGCGCGATGAGCTTCGCGCGTGACACGACTGGATGACGGGAGAACTCGCGGGCGAGCTCGTAGCCCGACATGCCGGGCAGGCCGATGTCGAGCAACACGACATCGGGGTCGCTGGCGATCGCGCGTTCCATTGCCGACTGCGGATCGTGCGCGGTTTCGACCGTGAAACCGTTCAGCGTCAGCAACGTGCCGATCGCATCGGCGGCATCGACGTTGTCGTCGACGACGAGAAGCCGCGGCTGCCGCTCGGCCGAGGCCGGCTGATCGCCCGCCGCGGCGGCTCCACTTGCCGGCGCGTCAGCGAGCGGCAGCCGTAACGTGAACGTGCTGCCCTTGCCGGCACCGTCGCTGCGCACGCCGACCGACCCGCCCATCAGCCGGGTCAGCCGCGACACGAGTGCGAGCCCCGTTCCAAGCCCCTGCGTGGCCTTGCGCTCGTTGCCTGCAGGCCGATCGAAAAGATCGAACAATTGCGGCTGCAGCGCAGGCTCGATGCCCGGTCCGTCGTCGGCGACGACGATCTCGACGCAATCGTCGGGTTGCGCCGCCGCCGCTATGCGCAGCGTGCCTGCGGCCTGCGTGAACTTCGACGCGTTGCCGATCAGGTTGGCGACGACCTGCGTCAGTCGATCCGCGTCGGCGAGGACGCGCAGCCGCTCGCGGGGGACGTCGAGCTGCAGTTGTTGCCGCCGGTCGCGAATGGCGCTCGCGTGACGTGCGACGGCGCGCTCGATCACCTGCGCGACGTCGACGCGATCGCGCTTCAACTGGATGTTGCCACTGTCGATGCGCGAGAGGTCCAGCAAGTCGTCGACGATTTCGGCGAGCCGCGCGCATTGCCGTTCGATGATGTCCTGTGCGCGCGCGGCACGAGGGTCGTCGCTCGCGGGAATCCGCTGGAGAAGCTCGATCGAGCTGCGGATCGGCGCCAGCGGATTGCGCAACTCGTGCGCGAGCGACGCGAGAAACGCGCTCTTGCGCTGTTCGAAATTGCCGATCGTCGCCGCGGCCTCCTTGCGCTCGGTAATGTCGACGCACGCGCCGATATAGCCGTCGAACCGGCCATCGCCGTGGAAACGCGGTACACCGTTGTCGAGCAGCCAGCGGTACTGGCCGTCGCTGCGCCGCAGCCGATATTCGAGCACGTAGGGTATGCGCTGCTCGAACGCCGCGGTGAACGCCGCCTGCTGCGGCCCGAAATCCTCCGGATGAATCCCCGCGGTCCAGCCGTCGTTCGTTTCCTGCGCGAGCGGGCGACCGGTGAATTCGAGCCACGAGCGGTTGACGTAGACGAAGGAACGTCGTGCGTCGCACATCCAGAGCAGCACGGGGGTCTGGTCGGCCATCACGCGAAAGCGCGCCTCGCTCTCCTCGAGGGCGGCGCGGGCCTGCCGCGCCGTGGTGATGTCGCGGAAGACGAGCACGAAGCCGCCGGCGGGTGCATCGTGATGGCGAATGGCGTTGAGGCGCGCTTCGACGACGTGTTCCGTGCCGTCGCGCGCGACGAGAACCCGCTCGACGGCCGCGGGGTTGCCGTTGCCTGCGTCGAGCGGGAAGTCGACCCAGCGACGCGTCTCCCCATCCATCGTCCTGAAGATCTTGCCCAGCGGGCGGCCGGGTGCTTCATTGGCAGCCCATCCGGTCAGCTCGGCGGCGCAATCGTTGACGAACGTGATGCTGCCTTCGGCGTCGGTGGCGATGACGGCTTCAGCGATCGCCTGCAGCGTCACCTGCGAGCGGTCGCGCTCGGCCGCCAGCTCGGCGCGCGTTTTCTCGAGGCCGGCCTCGCGCGCCAGGACTTCGCGTGCCAGCGACTGCGCGCGCTCTCGTGCAGCGCGCAACGCCGACGCGATGCCGCCGATGCACAGCGCCGCGGCTCCGTAGAGGCCGAGCTGCACCGAGTCCTGGATGCTCAGCGCGCCGAAGTGCTCGTTGGGATTGAGATAGGCGTACCAGGACACGAGGCCACCTAGAATTGTCGCCAGCACGGCCGGGCCGAGTCCGCCGAACCACGCGGTGAACGCGACTGACAGCAGCAGCGGCGCATAGGCGACCTGATTGCCGAGCAGCGGATCGAGGGCGGCACGCAACGCCCAGGCGACCACCGACGCGAAGACCGCGACGCCGTAGCCCAGCGCAACGCTCGCCAGATTCATCCGCGCAGTCGCCGTGGCGTCCGGCTCGGCTTCCTGATCGGCGGCTTCGGCATCCTCGTGGCCGAGTGAGTTCAGGATCCACGCGACGACAAACGCAACGATTGCCGGCAAGCCGAGGCCGAGACCCGCAACGGTCAGCGCAACGACGAGATCGTCCACGCCGGTCGTCCGGAATACCGCCCAGACAATGACCGCCGCGCTCGCGGCAACGAACGCCGCACCGATCCACGTGAGTCCGCGCGCGATCTGTGCGAGCGTCCGGTCGTGCTCCAAGCCCGTTTCTCCGAAAATCATTGGCATGCTGTGCAGCTCGAACCGCGGTGGTGCAGACCGGGGTCGAGGCCGAGGTAGTGATGAGACGTCCCGCAGCGGGTCACGTCCGCGGTGAACGGAAAGCCACCCCAAACAAGGGTGCCAAGCGGTGCATTGTATCCAGTCGGCGGCGGCGACCCGCCCCCGCCTCGCGAGGAATCGTTGCGCGACCGAATGTGGCGAAAGCCGCCTGTCCCGCGGCTTCAGGCTCGCTTCGGCGCGACGTGGGCCGCACCGAGCGCAAGCGCCGCCTCCGCGGCCTTCCTGCCGGCGATGAATGCGTGATCCGAGCTTCCGTGCTCCCATTCACCGAAGCGGCCCGCGAGAATGATGTCGAAGCGCCCGAGCCAGTCGCGAATAACGCCGACGCGCTCGGCGCGCCCCTGATCGTGGATCACGTACGCGTGGAAGATGTCGACTTCGTTCGACGTCAGCAGCGAATCCGATGCGTCCAGCAGACCCACGCCGACGCAATCTTGCAGGCAGCGTTCGATCAGTGCCGTGCCGGTCGCCGGCAGGGGCTTGTCCGCGGAGTAGCTGATCTCGCAGATGAGCCCGAACCCGCCCGGCGGGTTGCAATGCGGACTCGCGTTGCCCTGCACGAAGACGCGATGGAAGATCGTGTCGTCGGGAAAGTAGATCCAGTGCTTGTCCGTCACGCGCGGACGCGCGACGCCGAGGTTGACGCAGCGAACCGACACGTGCCGCAACTCGCGAGCCGCACGTCGAACGTCCGCGGGTGCTTCGTCTCCCATTGCGGCGATCAACGCCGGCAGAGGCATCGTGCTGATCAGCGTGTCGTAGCGGAATCGCCGTCCGTCCTTCAGCACCACCGACCGCAACTGTGGCGACACGCGCTCGACATCCGCGTGCAGCATCACGTCGCCGTGCAGAAGGGGCAGGAACCCGTCCATCAGTGACTGGAAACCACCGCGAAGCGGATAGCCAAAACGGGAACGCGAACCCATCGCGGCCACGCCCTCGGATGCAACCGGCGCTTCGTCACTGTCAATCGTCGCGCCGACACCGTCGCAGAACAATGCAGCCGGCAAACCCTGCAATGAGTCGTGTATCTGGCAACGCGTGTGGCCACCGTCGCGATAGACCCACGCGTCGCGTTCCTGCCAGTGGACGTTGTCGCCCAGCAAAAGCCGATAGAGGTCCTGCACGTACGGGTCATCCGAGAACATGATGTGCCCGGCGCAGTCGAACGTGAAGCCGGTGTCCTCGATCGACCTGCACCCTCCGCCTACGCGCGATTCGCGTTCCAGCACTACGCTGCCGCCACCGAAGTGATACGCGGCCGACAACCCCGTCGCGCCGCCACCCAGGATCACGCACGAGGCACCGGCCGCCGGTGTAGCCGCGGGCACGCCGGGTGAGCGCGCCGGTTCGAGCATCGTCCGCGCCGCGTCGGTCAGCCCGTGCATCGCTGCCGCTTCGACGCTTTGCTGCATCCGTTGCGCGATGTCGTCCCACGACGTTGCATCGACGATCCGACGCATGGCAGAGATGCGCGACGCGCGCAACGGCGCAGGCTCGACGAGGGCCGCCTCGCACGCGGCCATGAATGCGTCGTCCGAGCCGCCAAACCTCACGACGTCGCGGTACAGCGTCTCGACATCGGCGATTGGCGTCGACACGATGCAGCGCTCCGCCGCCATGTACTCGAGCGCCTGCACCGGGTTGAGAGCACGTGTGGCGTCGCTGTGCGCGAACGGCAGCAGCGCAACGTCCCAGCCGGCGAGGAACGCGGGCCATTCGTCGTAGCGGCGCGCACCGAAATAATGCAGGTTGGGCTCGTGCGGCAGAGGCACCGCGTAGCTCTTCGCCACCGGGCCGACGATGCAGATCTCCCATTCGGGACGGGCCCGCGCAACGCGATGCAACAGCGCGACATCGACTCGCTCGTCGATGGCGCCGATGAACCCGAGCCGTGGCCGCGAAAGCTCCCGGATCTCGGCGTGAGTCGCGGCGACATCGCGGCCCATCGCGAAATGCTCGCGGTCGACGCCGTTCGCGCACAACGCGACGTTCGATTGGCGTTCGCGGCGCATTTCGTATGCGCCAGGACCACTGCAGAACACGACGTTCGCAACGCGGAGCATCGCGTTCTCCCGCTGGACGCACTGGCGCGGCGCGCCTTCGAACGCAGCGAGTTCGTCGAAACAATCGTAGACGACGACGCGCGGGTCCAGACGGTGGAGCATCGAAAGCGCCATCGGCGTGCAGAACCACACGCCATAATCGGCGATGCGCTCGTGCGCAATGGCCCGACCGAGAAGCTTCGTCAGCAGCGGAATCTGGTCATCGTGGAATCCGGGCGCGGTGAGCGGCGTGTGCGGCGTCAGCACGGTGACGCCGTCCTGTACGGCGCGAAGTTCGCCTCGCGGATCGCCCGCGTCGAATACGGGCTCCTCGACGTAGAGCACGCGCCACTTGCGCGCAAGTCGCGCGAGAACGTGCTGTGGCCGCTGCATGGCGTCCCAACGCACATGCGAGAAGACGATCAGCGACTGCATCGCGCGACCGCCATGCGAAGAAGGCTCCCCAGCTCGAACACGCGCCCTACGTTCTTCATTCATCTTCCTGCGCTGCACCAGGCGATCGGTGTGCAAGCTCCGTGCCGCAGAGCTGCTCGCTGCCGTTCGAGAGGGTGACGCGCTGGCTCCATTGTCTCCGCCAGCAGCGGCCCCGTAACAATTACCGGCGGAGCCGGCAAAATGGTGCTGTGCAAAACGCCTTGGGACGGCGGCGACGACCGGTCACAAGTGCACGCGACCGTGGTGCTTCAAAGCAGAAACGCTACTTTGCTCATCACCACAAACGTGACCGGCATGCTTGCTGCTAACCGTTGGGCATGACCACCCGCCATCGACTTGCGCGCGCGCCATGAATTCTGGCGGCATCGATTCGGCACGCCCGGCAACTGCAGCGATCGTGCGACACGCCGTATTTCCCGTTGCGGGACTCGGCGCCGATTTCCTGCCGGCAACGAAAGCGTGTCCAAAGGAAATGCTGCCGATCATCGATCGGCCGATGATCCAGTACGCCGTCGAAGAGGCGGCCGCGGCGGGTTTGACGCGAATGATCTTCATCACCGGTCGCGGCAAGCGCGCGATCGAGGACCATTTCGACCGCGCCTACGAGTTGGAGCACGAGTTGGAGGCGCGGGCCGACCACGAAGCGCTGCACAACCTGCGCGCAGCGGTTCCGCCCGGCGTGACGTTCAGCTACATCCGCCAGCGCGAGGCGTCGGGAGTGCTCGGTGCATTGCGGATGGCGCGCTCCCTTCTCGGCACCGCGCCGTTTGCCGTCGTGCTGCCGGATCAACTGTTCGAGAGCGAGCGACCCGCGCTGGCGCAATTGCTCGACGTGTTCGCCGAGTGTCGGTCGAGTGTCGTTGGTACCGAGCGCGTGCGTCCCGACACGCGCGAAGGCTCGCACTTCATCGGTGTCGACCTGGCCACGAGCGCGATCGCGTCCACGCGCGCACTCGTTCACGTGCCGCCGATCGGCACGGCATTCGAGTCGCTCGCCACGGCAGGCCGCTTCGTGTTCACGGCGGCGGCCTGGAGCGCCTTCGACCATGCCGTCGATGCTGAGCGATCTGGATCACCGCTCGTCGCGGCGATCCGCAATCTGATGGAGCGAGAGCGCGTGTTCGCGTGCGTTATCGAAGGCCGGCGACTTGATTGCGGCGGGAGGCTTGGCTATCTGGAGGCGCAGGTCGCTTTCGCGCGCCAGCGGCCGGAGCTTTGGACCGCATTGCAGCGCGGTCTCGAAGACTCGCTGGCGCAGAAACCGCGCGGTCGCGAGAGACTACCCAATCCGGTCATCCCTGACACTGTGTCGCCCGCGCATCCGGCCGAGGCGGGGCCGTGAGCACGCGCTCATCGATCGGAATTCTTACCGGCCGCAGGTAAGTATTTCCGATGACTACAATCGCAGGCAAGCGCATCCCTATGATCCGGAAGTCTTTTTAGCATGGCACAACGCTTGCGATTGTTTTTCGCTTGGCGCATCGGGGAACTGCTGGAAACTCGTGATGAACATCGGACTTACTTCCGCGGGAAGCGTCGTTGCCGCTGCGACGACGATCGATCAGGCGGAGCCCCATCCGCGCCTCCCACCGACGGCATCCGCTCGTGCGTGGCCGCGTTGCGAGCCGGCATCGACCCACTTCGAGCTCGGTGTCGGCGCCGACTACGAGCACCCGGCGCCGACAGCGACACGGTACGTACGCAAGTATCACGTGGATGGGGAGTGATGGAGCGCGTTTCGGCATCGCCCGCATCCGCCGCCGACATCGCGCCCACCCGTCTTGAGCGTCGCAGTTGAACCCGGCATCGCGTTGGCAACTGGAGCCGAAGCTGCGCCCGCAGACCTGAGCCGTGCGCTTTCCGAGGCGGCGCTTCGCTATGCGCGGCCGAGCGATCCGGGTTTTCGACGCGAAGGCCCGCCGGACAAATTTCGCTACCGCGATTCCAATGGGCGCGTCGTGCGCACCACGGCAGTGCTCGCGCGCATTCGTGCCCTCGTGATCCCGCCGGCGTGGACGTCGGTGTGGATCGCTGCCGATCCGCAGGGACATTTGCAGGCAACGGGGCGCGACGTGCGTGGTCGGCTGCAATATCGCTACCACTCGCAGTGGCGCGCACAGCGCGATCAGCACAAGTTCCACCGGCTTGCCGATTTCGCGGCGAAGCTGCCCGATGTTCGCGCCGCCGTCGAACGCGACCTCGCAACACCCGGGCTCACGCGCCGCAAGCTGCTGGCTGCGATGGTCAGCCTGCTCGACCGCACGTTCATCCGCGTGGGCGACGAGCGCTATCGCCGCGACAACGGCAGCTTCGGCCTCACGACGTTGCGCACGCGTCACGTGCGCGTATCGGGCGACCGGATCCGTTTGCGATTCCGCGGCAAGTCCGGCAAGGAGCACGACGTGTCGCTCGCCGATCGCCGGCTCGCGCGCATCGTGCGCCGATGCCTCGACCTGCCGGGCTACGAACTTTTCCAGTACGTGGAGGACGGCGAGCCGCGCAAGGTGTGCGCGACCGACGTCAATGTCTACCTGCAGGAGATCAGCGGCGCCGACTACACCGCCAAGGACTTCCGCACGTGGGGTGCAACCGTGATCGCGACGGTCCTGCTGACACGCTTCGGGCCCGCGTCGTCACCCACCGAAGGCACGCGGACGGTCAACCGGGCACTGCGCGCGGCAGCGCACACGCTCGGCAACACGCTGGCCGTATGCCGCAAGAGTTACGTCCATCCGGGTGTCGTCGACGCTTACCTCGCCGACGCGTTGCCGCCGCGGCGACTGCGCAGCCGTGTCGAGGGGTTGCGCGCCGCCGAGACCAGAACGCTCGTGCTCCTCAGGACGCTGCGCGCACCGACGCAACGTCGACGCACGCGCGGTCGCGCGAGTCGACCTCCGGCACCTGTCGCGAAGCCTCGACCGGACCCTCGAGCGACGCAACCCACGCGTGCTTGGTAACGGCGCGGCGGGTCGCGATCGCAGCGGCGACCAATCGTCGCCAATGCGCCAGCACCATCGGTTCGCGTGCGTCCTGCGGATGGAGGGAGATCCGCAGCAGCGATGTGTGGCTTGCACGCCGTAACTCGGTGCGGATCGCGAGCCGCGAGAACAACCGGCGCAGCGCGCTGTCCGGGCTGTAGCAGAGGTTCGCAGTGCGCTCGAAGCGCCAGTCGGGCAGCCGGAAAATGCCGCTGCGGACGGTCATGTAGGTGAATGGATGGCCGCATCGCGTGAGCGCCGTTCGCGAGGCCTCGCTCGCGAGCCAGGCCGGCGGCACGAACCCGTGCAACGGCCACCCAAGCGTCTTGAAAAGGTCGATTCCGTGCGCAAGCCGCGCCGCCGCGGCCTCGACGGGTAACGCCGCGAACTCGCCTTCGGCGCGCGTCAGCAGCCGGCGCTCGATGTAGCCGCGTAGCGTGCGCGGCGGTGGCTCCGTGTCGACGTGGTGCATGCCATGGAGCACGAGCTCGTCACCTCGCTCGACCCGCGCGTCCATCGCGTTGCGGAACGCGCGATCGGCGAGCACGGGCGCCTTGAAGTGGAAGTCGGGGACGACGAGCAGCGACAACGGCGCGGCGCCAACGCCGTCAAGCATTTCGAGGAGCACTGCACACTCGCGCCACGTCGCCGGCGAAACGTCGTGCAGTGCGATCGCGACGCACGGGTCGCGCGATTCAGGATGTCGCATAGCCGGTCGTGCGCACCGCACCCGAAACCAGCGTGCCGCGGTAGAGCTCGAGTAGTCCGCGCATCGTCGCCGACCAGTTGTACTCGCCTTCGGCCCGCAACCGCGCTTGGCGGCCCAGTCGCTCGGGGTCGCTGTCGTAGAACGCGCGCACGCCATCCGCCATCGCGCGCGCATCGCCGGGTGCGACCAGCACGCCGGTATCGGGCGTGACGAGCTCGGGCATCGCGCCTGCATTCGCGGCGACGACGCCACGCCCGCACGCCATCGCCTCGATCAGCACGAGCCCGAACGTTTCCTGGTCGCCGGCATGCACGAAGCCATCCGCGCTCGCGAGTATCCGCGCAAGCTCGAGCGACGAGTGCAAGAATGGCAGCAACGTCACGTTCCGAGGAAGATCGGATGGCGTGCTCGGTCCCGCCAGTACGAGGTGGTAATGCGGACCCAGCTGCCGAAACGCGTCGAGCATCACCGGCAGATTTTTCTCGCGCGAGAATCGGCCCGCATAAGCGAGCACCCGCGTGCGCGCGGGCAAGCCGAGCTCGCGCCGCAGCGAGGGCGAACGGCGTTGCGGCGAAAACGTGTCGATATCGACGCCAAGCGGCCGCACGACGGCGCGCTTGACGCCCCACTGCCGCAAGCGGCTGCCCATGAACGCGCTTGGCGCGAGCACGAGATCGCAGCGGCGGTAGAACTCGCGCGAATAGATGCGCGCCGCAGCGCCGGCGACGGGACCGAGCCGCCGTTGCGCCATCTGCACGATGTCGCTGTGGCAGAACGCGATCAGCGGCACGTCGAGCGAACGAGCGGCCCACAGCGCGGCCCATGCTTCGGGGCCGGCATCGCCGACTTCGATGAGGTCGGGGTGCGCCGCGCGGATCTCGCGAACCCAGCGATGCGCAGCGAACGGCCAGCGATGCCCGTCCGGCCGCAGCGAAGCCGTGCGCAGGTAGCGCTCGCCCGCAGGGCCCGCCCCATCGGCGTCTCCGGGAACGAGCATCGAGTGGCGAACCGACGTGTGGCGACGCAGCCATGCGCGCTTCGCTCGCAGGTAGCGAACGACGCCGCCGCTGGTCGGCGCGTACAGCATGGTTACATCGAGCAGATGCATCCGTCGAACCGAGGTGGGGGCGATCCGTGCTTCGCGCACGGATCTACCGGCACAATTCCGGAATATTGTCCGTCCAGCGGCTACCGCCGGCGCGACGGTCAATGCGCGTCAACCACGCCCCCGCGCGACGAGCGCATGCCGCGATGTCGTCACCAGGGGCCGAGCGCTTTACTTGCCTTTTTCTTTCGTCATGTCGCCTGTCGACGGGTTGTTCATCATCTTGTCCGGGGCCGTCGTCGTCGCGCTCGAGCTCGCATCCGGCGCAGTCGTGCCAGATGGTGCGCTCGACGACGACGGCGGTGAGGCCGGGCTCATCGACGAGCTCGACGATTTCGAATCGGTACTGGGCGGCGGGGCTGCAGACTTCGAAGGCGACGGCGCCACGACCGGTGGTGTCGTCGAAGTGGACGACGTCGTGCTGGATTCGCGCTGGCAACCCGCAACGCCGAGCGCCATGCCGGTGCAAAGCAATGTAACGAGGGCGGCACTTCTCATTGTGATCTCCAAATCAGTTAACGAAGGAACGCATTCCGATTTAGCAGATTCAATGCCATGAAGCCGATATGTTTCGTCGCCGATTCCGATCAAATTCCTTTTGAAAAACAGGAGTGTCTTGGAACACCTACACGCATTGCGGGCCTGTCCGACATGGATTTCGCCCACGGCAGACGCGCAAATTTCACTGGGCGCAGGTAATTATTACGCGGACGGCGCGGCCCGCGCGAAGGCGGGCCGGCGAAACAGGTGATTACGAATAGAATTCAGGGACATGACGTCGGCGCAACCGCCCGGTACGGGTCTTGCGCTCTTTGCGTGCAACTCACACGCACCGGATAAACGCCAGCATGCCGCACGCCCTCATCGTCGACGACGATACCATCGCCTCCGAGGTCCTGGCCGAGCTCGTCGCCGATCAAGGCTTCACGACCGCCTGCGCAGGTTCCGTGCAGGCGGCGCGCGATCTGCTGGCGACGCATCCCGACGTGATCCTGCTCGATCTCGTGTTGCCCGACGGCAGCGGCATCGAGCTCTTGCGCGAGGCAACGACACGCGACGCGAACACGCAGGTCGTCGTCATCACCGGTCACGCGTCGCTCGAAACGTCGATCGAGGCGATGCGGCACGGGGCTACCGACTACCTCCTGAAGCCGATCAACCTGTCGCAGCTTCGCGGCGTGCTGTCCCGCGTGGCGCGGCCGCCGGATCTGTCAGCCGAAGTCAAGGATCTGCGCTCCGAGCTGCGCTCGCTCGGTCACTTTGGCCGGCTCGTCGGCGGCTCTCCGCCGATGCAGCGACTCTACGATCAGCTGAGCCGCGTGGCCCCGACGGGCGCGACCGTGTTCATCACCGGCGAGAGCGGCACCGGCAAGGAAATCGTCGCCCAGACGATCCACGAGGTGAGCCGACGGCGGCTGCGGCCGTTTCTCGCGGTGAACTGCGGCGCGATCTCGCCGCAAATCATCGAGAGCGAGCTGTTCGGTCACGAGAAGGGCAGCTTCACAGGTGCCAACCGGCAGCACCGGGGCTATTTCGAGCGCGCGCACGGCGGCACGCTGTTCCTCGACGAAATCACCGAGATGCCAATGGACCTGCAGGTGAAACTCCTGCGCGTCCTCGAAACCCAGACCGTCAGCCGCGTCGGCTCGGACCGACCGATCGAGACCGACGTGCGCGTGCTGGCAGCGTCCAACCGCAATCCGCACGACGCCGTGACGTCAGGCAAGCTGCGCAAGGACCTGCTCTATCGCCTGCAGGTATTTCCGCTCTACGTTCCTCCGTTGCGCGAGCGCGCCGAAGACATCGAACTCCTCGCGAACCACTTCCTCGCGCAACTCAACAAGCAGGGCAACACAACCAAGGCGCTCACGCCCGCCGCAATCGACCGCCTGAAGCGCTATCACTGGCCCGGCAACGTCCGCGAGCTTTCGAACGCGATACACCGTGCCTGCATCATGACCGACGGCGAGTGGATCACGCAGATCGGCCTGTCGCAGGAGCCCACGCTCTCGGCGGATTTCAACGGACGCTCGTTCCAGATCGGCGTCGGCGACCGTATCGACGCCGTCGAAAAACGCCTCATCCTCGCGACGGTGCAGCACACGCACACCAAGGAAGCGGCCGCGGAAATTCTCGGGGTCAGCGTCAAGACGCTCTACAACAGGTTGCGCGCCTACGAATCGGGCGCGGACCTGCCGCGGCCGCCGGCACCGCTCCCCGCGGCGCGAAGCGATGCTACGGCGTCCCCGGCCGCATCGCTGCGGCCACCCGATGCGCCAACGGTCGTGAAGTGAACGATCGTATCCACCAGGAGGTCGAGGTCGATCGGCTTCGCGATCAGCGCGTCGAAGCCCGCATCCAGAGCGCGCGCGCGGTCGTCAGCGGCTGCGTGGCTGGTGCAGGCGATCACGGGCGTGCGCCGTCCCGGCGCAGTCGGCGCATCGCGCAACCGCCGGATGAGCTCATAGCCATCGTCGACAGGCATGCCGATGTCTGAAATCAGCAGGTCCGGTTGCCATGTGCGAAATGCATCCGCGGCCTCGCGCACGCTTGCCGACGCAAGGACTTCGGCACCGCGGATCTCCAGCGCATCCTGCAGCAGCGCCCGCGTGTTCGGGTCGTCGTCGACGACGAGCAGCTTCAGTTTCCGATGTGCGTGCATGCCCATTTCGTTTTCGCAGGTCGCCATTCCGGTTCGAGGGCGGTGTTGAACATGGAAGCAACGAAATCGCTGCACGATTCGGGCCCGTACGACGGCCGGCTTCTCGGTGAACTGTTGGAGGCCGGCGTGCTGATGCTCGACCAGCAGCAGCGCTGTTGCTTTGCCA
This sequence comes from uncultured Pseudomonadota bacterium, assembly GCA_963709335.1. Taxonomy (GTDB): domain Bacteria; phylum Pseudomonadota; class Gammaproteobacteria; order Burkholderiales; family Casimicrobiaceae; genus VBCG01. Next base: position 233,981 of record CAVPWB010000010.1, on the reverse strand, counting down.
GCCCGCGCGCCTGCGCGCACTTCGGCGCGTCCGACGAGGCGGCGCTGCGGAATGGATGGGACGACATCCGCGCCGGCCTCGATCTGACCGACGTGGCGGCGCTTGGAGTCGGAGATCCGCCGCTGCAGCGCCGCTCCGACCTGCGCACGCCGTCCGGCACGCGCAAGCTTCGCTTCGAAGTGCACGCAGTCAACGGCGGCGCCGCACGCTACATGATGCTGCTGCGCGAGCGAACGACGATGGACAACGCGGACTGCGCACAGGTCATGGCGAGCGAATGCCGGGCGAACCGGCACGTGATCGCCGGCCTCGTGCACGACGCGAAGGGCCCGCTCAACAACCTTCACCTCACGCTTTCGCTGCTCACGTCGACAATCGCCCGGATTGATACCGGGAGCGATCAGCACGACGCCCTCGTGCGATGCAAGCGTTACCTCGACGTGATGCAGACAGAGGAGGCACGGCTGGCCGCGCGGCTGAACGACCTCCATGCGCTGACGGAACGGACCGACGCTGAGCCGGAGCGCGTCGAGGTCGGTGCGTTGCTGGCGGCCGTCGCGCGACTGCTGCGGCACGAGGCGCGCATACGCGACGCCAGGCTCGAGCTCGACGTCGCCGGGGCGCCTGCATGGACATTCGGCGACCCACGTCAACTGCAGCTCGCATTTCTCTCTTTTTGCGAATGCCTGGTCGACGCGGCGCGTCCGGCGTCATTGATTACCCTTGGTGTCGGCTCCGATACACCATCCGACGGAACGCGCGTCCGGATCGTGGGCACGAGCGTCACGATGCCGGTCGGCGTGACGGCGCACCTGTTCCGGATCGGCTCAGCTGCCGACACCGACCATCAGGCCGTGCGCGCCGGGCGGATGATCATCGAAGCGCACGGTGGCGAGGTGGCGCTCGTCAGCGATGCCTCCGGCGGAGGCTTCGCGATCGGGCTGCCAGGCGCACCTGCCACAACGACCGGCTCGAGTTGATCGTTTCCGGATCGGAGATTTGCGACGTGCCGATATTGCCGGTCATAATTACCACTATGCCAGCAGGGTTGTACCGGATCGGCAGGTGTGACCACCGCGTTTGCGCGCGGGGGAAACTTGCCGCCAGCGTCCGCGGCGTGCAAGCCCAATGGGCGACATGACCTCGAGCGAGCCCGCCGAAGCGCGCGCCGTGTTTCTGGACAAGGACGGCACGCTCGTCCATGGCCTCCCACACGGCTCCGACCCTGACCTGCTCGAACTGTTGCCGCGCGTTGGCGAGGGGCTTCGGCACCTTCAGGATGCCGGGTACCTGCTGATCGTCGTGTCGAACGAGCCTGGCGTCGCGCTGGGGCGGTTTCCCGCGAGCGCGCTCACGCTGGTCGAGGCGCGCATCGACGAGCTGCTCGCACCCTACGGCGTGGTGATCAGCGGCTATTTCTGGTGCATCCATCATCCGCCCGGCACGCGCGTCGTCGGCGCCACCGCATGCACCTGCCGCAAGCCACGGCCGGGATTGCTTCTGGACGCAGCCGGGACGCAAGGCATAGCGCTCGACCAGTCGTGGATGATCGGCGACATCCTGGACGACGTCGAGGCCGGTGTTCGTGCCGGCTGTCGCGCCGTGCTCGTCGATCGCGGTGGCGAGACACGCTGGCGCGCCGGGCGCGTGCGCACGCCGAGCGCGATCGTCTACGACTTTGCCGATGCCGCCGCGTTCATCGTCGACGGCCAGCGAAAGATGAGCGCATCGCGTCCTGCGTGAGCGCGCCCCGGATGCTCGAACAAGCACCCCGCGGGCGGACGTCATGGCATGGCGGTTGCATGAGTGGCGTATGATCCGCGTGCCGAACCAGTGTGTTGCATTCGCAACGCTGCGTTGTCGCGTCGTTCCTTTCGGAAAACAACAATGAGCTCGCCGCACGCATCCGGCCCATCGAAGCTCGCGCTCGCGTGGACCAACGTCAAGGGACTCGTTCACGACCACACGCTGCTCGCCGTCCTGGAGCTTCAGCGCGCCGGCATCTCGCTCGTCAAGATGGTTGCCGCGGGCATCATCATCTCGATCCTGGTCGTTTCGGCGTGGATGGCTCTCGTCGCTGCGGCCGTCGTGTGGGCGGTCGGCGCCGGTGCGAGCTGGGGCCTTGCGCTGGTCGTCGCGGCGATCGTCAACATCGTCGTAGCAGTCGCGATCGCGTTCTGGGGGAAGTCGCAGGTACCCGATCTGCTGTTCGCTGCGACGTTGCGCCAGCTGCGCCAGGACGTCCTGCATCCGGAGAAGGAACATGCGCCGAACCGATCTGTCGGTTGACGAGGAGATTGCCGAAGTCGAGGGCCGGTTGTCGCAGCGCCGGATGGAGTTGCGCGCGCTCTTGGACGACGCGCGAAGCCGGGTGAACGCCAGGAGCACGGCGCCAATCGCGCTGATCGCAGCGCTTGCCGTGGGCTTCGCCGCGTCGAGGTTCCTGCGCCGGCCGCCGCCGTCGCGATCGATGACGGGCCGACGACCATCGACGGCATCACGCGTCGCCCAGGTGGCGGGAGCCGTCGCGTCCATCCTGCTGCCGCGGCTGATCGGGCCGTTGCAAGGCGTCGTCGCGCAGTGGCTGCAACAGCGGATGCGCCGACCGTCGGCTTAGGCGTTCACGCTTCGTTGTTCCGTTCATTGACGAGCGCAGCTGGCACACGCGGCGCGTAAATGTTACCGGTGGGGTTTCGTAACAGTTTCCCGTTCCGGCGCCGCGCGAACGCTTGGTGGCGGCAAACGCCTGGCAACTGGAGCCCCCTTTTCACCTGAGTCGTCAACGCGTACGCATCGCACGCAGACGCGGACTCGCAAGCGGCATGCCGCTTGCTCATTTGCTCATGTGAGCTCCCTGATGCACATTGAGTGGCGGCGGCGGATTGGCTCCTGGTTGATCGCAACAGGCGTGGTGTTTGCCGGTGCGTCCTTCGTCACCGGTTGTGAACGGGTTGAATATCGGGCGATTCCCGGCGACTCGATCCGATCCGGATGGGCATCGCCGGAGCGACCTTCCGCAGTCACGCCGGCGCCGTCCGAGAAGCACTTCCTGGTGAGCGTCGCCGAAAGCGGACTGTTCGAGATCGAGGCGAGTCGGCTTGCGGTCGCGCACGGCGGATCACCGGCGGTGCGGCGCTTCGCCGAGGCGACACTGCGTGATCGCGTGGCCGTGGACACCGACCTCCAGCAACTTGCCGCCAGCGTCGGCGTCTCGCTTCCGTCGCAATTGGGCGACACGCTGCGAGCCAGGCTCGATGTGCTGCGGCAACTGACCGGAAGCGATTTCGACCGCGCGTACGCGCGCAACGTCGGCGTGATGGCGCAGGAGGAAACGCTTACCGCCTTCGAGCGGGCGGCCGACCGCCACGGCGCGCGCGTCCAGCGCTTCGCCGCCGAACAGCTCCCGGCGCTGCGCAAGCACCTCGAGTGGGCGCGCGAGCTCGCTTCGGAGCTCGATAACCAGACGATGGCGTAGCCGGCGTCATGAAGCGCCGACGGCATTTGCCGTTACCAGGCCGACCCTCCCGGCTGCGCGTGGAAGAGAATGAAGCGACGGGGGTTGCAGCGGGTTCAGCGCTGCCGCCGGGAGCGCAGTACGCCAATCTGCCTCTGCCCCACGAACGCGACGAGCGAACGCAGCGGCCAGGCAAGCCGAAGGCCGTGACGCGGCAAGCGGCGGACGATCTCGCGCATGGCAGCCGCGACACCGATTGCTACACGCGCGTGGGCAGCGACTTCGACCGGAAGGCGCGGCGACCCTGACGAGCGTCGCGGCGTCGCCGTGCCGACGCCATAAGAAGCAGTCTCAGGCGGTTGATGCGCCGCCGCCGTGCCTTGCTTCGTTCTCCCGAATCACGTGGCGCGCCGCCTTGCCGTAGGAGCTTCCGAGCGGCAATCCGAGCGAAATGCACGTCGAGCTCGGCAGCGGGTTGCTGCAGCCGGTCAACTGCACTGCAAGTGCTGCGGCAACGGCAGGATCGTCTGCATCGAGCGCGCGCAGAAACCGATCGCGCTCGGCGGACGGCGCATACGCGGTTTCGCTCATCGCCGGTCTCCAGTTGCAAGACGGGAGGGCGACTTCGGCGCACGGGCGCCCTGTGCGTCCCGGCGAATTCCGGCCGCGGCCATTGAGCACGAATACAATCTCGGGTGCATCATTCGACTTTCGAGGTCGCCGCGTGAAGGTCGCGCGCCGCCTGTTCGTTTAGCAAGACTGGCGAAGCAAGTATGCGCCGATTGGCGAGCGGCACCCGTTCCGTGCGCTAATAGGCGTCGGGGCGATGCGCAGCCCACGCGCCGCGTGACCGCCGCCCCTGCAACAGGAGCACTCGATGGCAGACAACAACACCACCGCGCCCGCGATGACGATCGACGACTCGATGGCGCGCGTCGCCCTCGACCTCGCGTTGCGAATCACTTCGGACTCCCGCATGCGCCCCGAGCAGCGCGACGAGAAGTACTGGCTCGCGCTGTATCGCAGATGTCTCGAGGCGACGCAAGGAATCGGCTAGGCGCCGGTTGCGATGTGTCCCATCCGGAGTCGACGCATCGGGATACGCGTAAGTAGCGCTCGCCGGTGCGCGATGGCTGGCGTGCTCGTGCTCGGCTGCGTCGCAGCATTCGGCGTCGCCCGTGCGCAGTCCGTGACGCCGGAAATCGTGCAGATCGTCATCGCGGGACCGCGATTGTCCGACGGAGAAATCCGGATGGTCACCGCCGTCTACAAGCCGCCGGGCGACGGCAAGTGGCCGGTACTCGTCTATTCGCACGGACGCTCGGGAAGCGACCTCGACCGTCGCGGGATCAAGCCGCCCGACCCGCGCGGACACGTACGCTATTGGCTGCAGAAAGGCTTCGCTGTCGTGGCGCCGATCCGGCCCGGCTATGGCGATACCGGCGGCGCCGACCGCGAGTATTCAGGCGTGCGCTACGACATGTTCGGCAATTGCTGGGGACCGCCCTACTTCGATCGCGCCGCGTCCGCGGCGGCGACGGCGATCACCGCGACGCTGGACTGGCTGCGCCGCCAGCCCTGGGCCGACACCGATCGCATCGTGCTGGCCGGATCGTCGATGGGCGGTCTCACGTCGATCGCCAGCGCCGCGGCGAATCCGCCGGGTGTCGTCGCGTACATCAACTTCGCCGGCGGCACGGGCGGCGACAGCGGACGCGCGCCGAAGCACAGTTGCGGCTCCGAAGAAATGGCAGTGTTGATGCGGTCGTATGGCAAGACGACCCACGTACCCGGACTTTGGATATACGCCGAGAACGATCTCTATTGGGGTGCGGAGTGGCCGCGCGCCTGGTATCGCGCGTTCTCGTCGGGCGGTGGTCATACCGAGTTCGTCATGACCGATCCAGTGCCGAACTCCGACGGTCACCTGCTGCTCGCCCGCGGCGGGCGCCTGTGGACCGAGCACGTCGATCGGTTTCTGACGGAACTGGGGTTCTAGGGCCTACGCAAGCACTCGTCGCGACATGCGCGCGGCAGCAGGCTCCTAACGTAGCGCGCGCATCGACGCTGAAGTCGCGTCACTTCATCGAGTGCAGTCCAATGACATTGCCTTCGGTGTCCGTAACCAGCGCGATGAAGCCGTACTTTCCGATCGCGAACTTGTCCTTCATGATCTTGCCGCCGGCCGCAGGGACCCTTTTTGCCTCGACGCCGCAGTCGTCGCACGAGAAGTAGACGATGACGCTGTTGCCGTTCGACGGGCCGCCTTCCATCTTCACCAGCGCGCCCGTCGCGCCCATGGCGTTTTCCTCGGATGGAAACATCCACATCTCCGACACGCCCGGGCCTGGTGCGTCGAGCCGTTCGAGATCCATCTTCAAAACCGCCTGGTAGAAGGCTTTCGCGCGGCCGGTGTTCTGCACATAGATTTCGAACCAGTTGACCGGATTGTTTGCCATGGCGCGTCTCCTGTTGGTATACGACCGGTTGGACGGTGCGGCAGTGGCAAAGTTGCGCGCCGATAGCGTCGAATCGCGGCGCGGACCGGCGTACCTCGATGCGACCGGGCCGCATCGTCAACACGTTGAGGACACCGATGAATCCGCCCGACACGATTGACCTTCGCAGCGACACCGTCACCCGCCCGACGCCGGCGATGCGCGACGCGATGGCGCGAGCCGAAGTGGGCGACGACCAGTACGGCGAGGATCCCACGACCAACCTGTTGCAGGAGCGCCTCGCTGCATTGCTGGGCAAGGACGCCGCGCTGTGGATGCCGAGCGGCACGATGGCGAACCAGGTCGCGGTGATGACGCTGGCGCGCGCCGGCGACGAGGTGATCACTGCGCGCGAAGCGCATGCCGGATGGCACGAGGTCGGTGCCGCCGCAGCTAACGCCGGCGTGCAGATCGTGGAAGTAGGCACCGCCGGCACGTTCACGCGCGAGCAGTTCGAAGCCGCGATCAAGCCGGCCGGCCTTCCGGTGTTTCCAGCGACTACCGTGGTCGAAATCGAGAACACGCACAACCGCGCCGGTGGCATCGTGTTCCCGCAGGACGAAGTCGTGCGCATCTGCGCATTCGCGCGCGAGCGCAGCATTGCGAGCTTCCTCGACGGTGCGCGGCTATGGAATGCAGCGACGGCGAGCGGCCGCAGCGAGACGGAACTCGCCGCGCCGTTCGACATGGTGTCCGTTTCGTTCAGCAAGGGCCTCGGCGCGCCCGCCGGCTCGGTGCTGGCCGGGCCGCGCGACTCGATCACGCGTGCCACTCGTTTTCGCCGACGCCTGGGGGGTGCGATGCGACAGGTGGGCATTCTCGCGGCGGCGGCGCTGCACGGTCTCGATCAGCATCGTGCGCGGCTCGTCGACGACCATGCGAACGCGCGTCGGTTCGCCACAAGCATCGCGAACTGCGCCGCGGTGCAACTCGACCTCGCGAGCGTGCAGACGAACATCGTCGTCTTCCATCTGAAGCCTGGCGCACCGGATGCTGCGACGGTCGTGGCGCAGGCGCGACAGCGCGGCGTGCTGCTCGGCGCATTTGGCCCGCGCACGGTGCGCGCGGTCACTCACCTGGACGTGTCCGCCCGCATGTGCGACGAGGCGGCGTTGCGCCTCGTGTCACTGCTGGGTTGATCGGCGGCGCGTGCGGGACGACCGCAGAGGTCGCAATCGTCCACCTTTCGTTGCCGAACGGGTGCGTTGTCACGTCTTGATACAAACGCGCGCGGTTTCGTCGTGCATTGCACCGCGTGGTCGGCAATGGATCATTCGCCGGAGAGCGACGCGCCGATGTAACGAAAAGGGGCCTCGCTCCCATAAAGCACCGTTTCGGATTTGCCGCGGGGCGCTTTTTCGATCACCACCACGTTATCGTAGAGATGGATGGCGTCGGTAGAGCGCGTGAATGCATCGGGAGCGAGGGCTGCAAGATCGGTGCTGTAGTCGGCATTGAGCCGGTCCACCAGCCGTTTGACCGTTTCGATGAAGGTATGCGGTCGGCCGTGTCCACCGCCAAACGCAGGGATGTACGAAGTACCGATGTCTTCGCAAATGTAAACGGCATCGGAGCGAAGGCGCGGGTAAAGCTCCTCGAAGGTTGCGATCTGCTGATCCATCCGGTGCCCGCCGTCATCCAGCACGATCGCGCAATCGGGATAGCGATCGGCGAGGGACCGCAGGAACGGTCGATCTGACTGGTCGCCGATGACGATGTCGATGTGCGACTCTGCGAATCGCGTACACCCCGGGTTGATGTCGACGCCGACGATCGTCGCTTGAGGTCCGAAGTAGTCGCGCCACATCGGAAGCGAGCCACCGTTGAACACTCCGATCTCGATCATCGTGACGCGCTGACCGCGAAAGCGCGCAAGATGACGATGGTAGATGTCGAAGTAATGGCGGAGTCTGTGCACCTGTCGGCCGTTCGGGTGCCTTTCGAGATAGTCAACCAGAGGATTGGTCGACGAGCCCTTGCCCCTCGCCCCTACAGGCGGATCCGGTGCTCGCCGATTGCCGGCCAGCAGGTCACGCAGCACGGCCTTCAAAATGCGCATAAGGCAAATCTACGCCGTATCGCGCCCTGGCACTTCGGACACCGGAGTATAGGCCGCACCAAGTTCGGCTACGGCAGCTGCATGTTGGATACTAGTGCGGGTCGAACGGCGAGTCCCCGATGATGACCTTGGTGCCCACACCCATGCTGAAGGATTTCCGGAGCTATTCCGCCGTTGACCTGTACGGCCTGTTCCAGGAGATCTATTCGTCTTCGGATGGGATGAGCGAATTGCTGGAAGACAAGTACCCCGACATCCGACGGCTCGAAGAGGACGTTGAGGCTCTCTATCGCCTTCCGGGGGCAGTCGCGCTGATTGTTGAAGTTGACGGTAAGCCCGCGGGCTACCTGATTATCCGGCCACGAACGCAGGCGAGGCTTCGGCACACCGCAGAGCTGAGCATGGGGGTCGCACCTGCTGCGCGAGGGAAAGGGCTGGGCGGTCTCATGCTTCAGGCTGCATTCGATCGCGTCGCAGCGGAGTCTGCCATCGAAATCGTCTACCTCATGGTCCGTGCCGATAACGAGGCGGCGATTCGCCTATACCGCAATGCTGGTTTCGAGCAACTGGCCGTTCTCGACCGAGACACGAAAGTCGACGACAGTTATCGCGACGGGGTTCTGATGCGAAAATTCGTCCGGCGCTAGATCGAACGATCCAGCGCAAGCCGAAGCCGCGCAGCCAACCGCGGCCGTGGCGCATTGCGCTCCCGCTTTGCATTCGCTCCATGCCTGCCTCGTCCCTCGCGCTCGTAATCCTCGCCGGCCTGATCCACGCCGTCTGGAACATCACCGCCAAGAAGGCTGGCGGAGACGCGCGCTTCGCCACGTTCACCGGTCTGCTCATGGCCGTGATATGGGCACCACTTGGCGTCTGGCTGGGCTGGGACGTGCTGCCAACCTGGGGCAGCGTGGAATGGGGCCTCGTCGTCGTCAGTGCAGTCCTGCACGTGCTGTATTACATCGCGCTGCTGCGTGGCTACCGCAAGGCCGACCTAACCGTTGTGTATCCGCTTGCGCGCGGCTCCGGGCCGCTGCTGTCCTCGCTCGTGGCGATACTGATCTTCGGCGAGCAGATCACGGCGTTCGGCGTGGCGGGCATATTCGCCGTGGTGGCAGGGGTGTTCTTCATCGCCGGCGGAATGGGGCTGTTTCGCGCCGCGCACGACCCCGCAAAGCAGGCCGGCATTCGCACGGGCATGCTCTACGGCCTGTTGACTGGCGTATTCATCGCCGCTTACACCGTGGTCGACGGCTATGCGGTCAAGTTCGTCTTGATGTCGCCGATCCTGCTCGACTACTACGGCAACTTCGTGCGGCTGCTGTTCTTGCTGCCCACTGTGCTGCGCGACCGGGCGACCGCCGCTCGGCATTGGCGCAAGCAGTGGAAACACGCGCTGGTCGTGGCGGTCATCAGCCCGATCGGCTACGTGCTTGTGCTCTATGCCATGAAGGCCGCGCCGCTCTCGCACGTTGCACCCGCGCGCGAGGTCTCGATGCTGTTCGCCGCGCTGATCGGCGGACAGTTGCTTGGCGAGCGTGACCGCTTGGCGCGGATTTCTGGCGCAGCGCTCATCGCGTTCGGCGTCATGGCGCTCGCGCTTGGTTAAGGAGGGTCGCCGCTCGTCCTACAAGAAAATAGGCGCTCGTAGGAATGTTTCCCGGCGAGCGACGTGTGACGATCCACCGACCGTAATTGCGTTACCCCATCTCACTGCGCGCGGCCCCACGTGAACGAGTCGCCTCTGGCTTTCATGGCGCACAGTGCGCTCGCGCCTTCCGGGTACGACGTGCAGGGGCGGCTGAATTCACACTCCGCCAAGGCCGTTCCTGCGCCAATCACCCTCGCGTTCGAGTCGTCCGGCAATCGTAGCGCCCGCGGAGCCCTGCGACGCTCGTTCCGGCAGTCCGGCACCAAGCGCGTAACCGACGAGCAGCACCGTGTCCCGGGGCCCGGGGACGGCGACGGGCTTGGCATCCCACCTGTCGCGGGCGTCCCGTGGCAGGCGGGCCTGGCGCTGGCACCGCCCATCAATCGCGCGACGATGGCCCCGCTGCCGTGGACCAGCAATGGCGCAAGCGAGTCGGCGATCGGCACATCGAGCGCCGACCCGGGGGCGTCCGAGCCCGCCCGACCGGTCGACCAAAACTACTGGCAAGCCGCAGGACAATTCCGTCGACTGGTTCTCGTCGGCCTCGTTCTCACGCAGACGTATCTGGCCACCAGTCTCATGGCCGCGGTGTTGCCATACCACGGCCGCGAACCGCTCGAGATCGCCATCGTCACGCTGTTCGCCATTCTGTTCGGCTGGGTGTCGGCCGGTTTCTGGACGGCGATCGCCGGATTCGCCATCGTCCTCGCCGGCCACGATCGCTATGCGATCTCCGCTACGGCCGTTCCCGATGCGCCGGTGGCTCCAGCAGTGCGCACTGCGGTGGTGATGCCGATCTGCAACGAGGACGTGCCGCGGGTGTTCGCCGGGCTGCGTGCAACATACGAGTCGCTGGCGCGTACCGATCTTGCAATGCAGTTCGACATGTTCGTGCTGTCGGACACCAACAATGCGGACTCGCGCGTCGCGGAAGTCGAGGCGTGGTTCGAGACCTGCCGGGCGCTCGACGCCTTCGGGCGCATCTTCTACCGCTGGCGACAGCATCGCATCAAGCGCAAGAGCGGAAACATCGCCGATTTCTGCCGCCGGTGGGGCAGGAACTATCGCTATCTGGTCATCCTCGACGCCGACAGCGTCATGAGCGGGGACTGCCTCTCCACGCTCGTGCGGTTGATGGAAGCCAATCCCGGCGCGGGGATCATCCAGACTGCGCCGAATGCCACGGGGCGCGACACGCTGCACGCACGCGCGCAGCAGTTCGCGTCGCGCGTCTACGGTCCCTTGTTCACGGCGGGCCTGCATTTCTGGCAGCTCGGCGAGTCGCATTATTGGGGGCACAACGCGATCATCCGCGTCGAGCCGTTCATGCGGCACTGCGGCTTGCGGCGCCTAACCGGCCGCGGGCTGCTTTCCGGGGAGATCCTGTCGCACGATTTTGTCGAGGCGGCGCTGATGCGGCGTGCCGGCTGGTCGGTGTGGATCGCCTACGACGTCCCGGGAAGTTACGAGGAGATGCCGCCGAATCTTATCGACGAGCTCAAACGCGACCGGCGCTGGTGCCAGGGCAACCTGATGAACTTCCGCCTGTCGGTCATGAACGGGCTCCAGGCCGCGCATCGCGCTGTATTTGTGAGCGGCGTGATGGCGTACGCTGCCGGGTTGCTCTGGCTCGCATTCCTCGTACTGTCGACCATCTTGTTGGCGGTGCAGATCTTGCGCGACCCGCAGTATTTCGTCGCGGCGTACCAGATGTTTCCGCTGTGGCCCGAGTGGCATCCCGAATGGGCGCTGACGCTGGCGGTCGTCACCGCTGGCCTGCTGTTGCTGCCGAAGCTCCTGGCCGCGATCGCCGTCGCGGCGCACGGTGCGAAACCGTACGGCGGCGGCGCCAGGCTGTTCGCCAGCGTGCTGGGCGAATCCGTCGTCTCCATGCTGCTCGCGCCGATCCGGATGCTCTTTCACGCGCGCTTCGTCGTCACCACGCTCTGCGGATGGGGTGTGGCGTGGCGATCGCCGCCGCGCAACGATGCCGAAACCACTTGGTCGGAGGCGTGGCGGCAGCATGGCACGCAGACGCTCATCGGCCTGGTCTGGGCGGCGGCCGTGTATTCGCTGAACCCGGGATTTCTGTGGTGGTTGCTGCCCGTACTGGGTGCGCTGATCGTGGCGATTCCCCTGTCGGTCCTCAGCAGTCGCGTGTCGCTCGGAAGGAAGCTGCGCGACGCCGGGCTGTTCGTCATCCCGGAAGAGTCCCATCCCCCCCGCGAGATCCAGACGACGATGGAGGAGAGCCGGCGTGCCGACGGAGCGCTGCCGGGCTTTGTCGAAGGCGTCGTCGACCCCGCGATCGTGGGGCTGCTGTGCGCGACGGGCCACGTCCGCCCGCGACCCAAACCTGCGCTGCGCGCCCGGCGCGCCACACTCGTGCGCGCGGCGCTGCAACGGGGGCCGGATGATTTGAGCCCCGCCGATCGCATGCGCTTGCTCTGCGATCCGGTCGCCCTTGCGCAACTGCATCAGAACCTGTGGACTGCCCCCCACCTCCGCTTCGCCTGGACCGGCGTACGAGCGTCTCGGACGGCTCGACCGGCGCTGCGCCCCGCGCAGTGACCCCGGCGCCGGAAGCGCCACTTCGAAGTATTGAACCCCGCAGTTCAGTCCGGCTCGTTCAGCGCACTTCCGCGGCTCGCAATGACGCGCGCGTAGAAATGCGCACTCTCCTTCGGCGTGCGCTTCTGCGTCCCGAAGTCGACGTGCACGATGCCGAACCGTTTCGAAAAGCCGTGCGACCATTCGAAGTTGTCGAGCAGCGACCACGCAAAGTAGCCGCGCACGTCCACGCCAGCGGCAAGCGCGGCATGGACTGCCTTGAGGTGCTTGCGGTAGTAGTCGACGCGCAGCGGATCGGACAGACGATCGCCTTCGACGACCGGCGGATCGAAGAACGCCGCGCCGTTCTCGGTGATGTAGATCGGTGGATTGCCGTAGCGTTTGCTGACCCACTCGAGCGTGTCGGTCAATCCCTGCGGAAACACTTCCCAGGTCGTCTCCGTGTACCTCGCACGCGTCTGGCGGACGGGGCTCGCGCGTAGCGGCCACGACGAAGGATCGAAGCGCGTGACGCTGCGCGTGTAGTAGTTGATGCCGACGAAATCGATCGGCTGCCTGATCGGCGCCACGTCGTCGGGCGACCAACGCGGCCACGCTTCGCCGAAGATCTCCTCGAGTGCCTTCGGATAGCGGCCGAGGAAAACCGGATCGAGGTATTGGCGATTCATGTAGGCATGCGCACGCGCAGTCGCCGCGTGGTCTTCGGCGCTCCCGGACGCCGGATATTTGGGCTCGAGATTCACGACGATGCCGATGCGATGCTTCCCGACCGCGCGATACGCCTGTACCCCCGCCGCATGCGCGCGCAGCAGGTTGTGGGCCGCGATGGGCGCTTCGAAAACATTGCGGTGACCAGGCGCGAGCACCCCATGCAGGTACCCGCCGTCGCTGACCACCCACGGTTCATTCAGCGTCGCCCAGATCGTCACCCGGTCGTCCAGCTTGCGGAAGACTGCCGATGCGTAGTCGGCGAACCAACCTGCGATGTCGGGATTGAGCCAGCCACCACGATCGTCGAGCGCCGCGGGCAGGTCCCAGTGGAACAGCGTCACCGACGGTGCGATCCCATGCGCAAGCAGCGTGTCGACGAGCCTGTCGTAATACCCGAGCCCCTTTGCGTTGACCTTCCCGCGGCCCTCGGGCAGCACGCGACCCCACGACATGCTGAAACGGTACGCGTTCATGCCGAGCGCTCTCATCAACGCGGCGTCGTCGGCGTAGCGGCGATACTGGTCGCAGGCCACATCCCCGGTATCGCCGTCGCGCACGAGGCCCGGCGTGCGCGTGAAGCGCTGCCAGATGCTCGGCCCGGCGCCATCGGCGAGCGGCGAGCCCTCGACCTGGTAGGCCGACGTCGCGCTGCCCCAGAGAAATGTTTTCGGAAATTCGATGCGGCGTTTGCGTCGAGGCGTCATGTCGAAAACGGTGATTTGGCGGTGAACGAAAACGTGCTCATCGCCCGAGCTGCAGTACGACCTTGGCCTCGAGCTCGTCGATGCGCAATTCGTTGCCGGTGATTGCGACCGGCCTGCCGTTCACCGTCGCATACAGCGGACGCGGCCAGGGACCGGCGAGCACGAATCCGCCGGGCGGTACGCGCCCGCTGGCCGACAACGTCATTTCGGCGATCCGCTCGCCGGTGCGCACGAGCGAATAGGACAGGGTGCCGTAGGGTGTGTGCAGGCCGCGGATCGCAACGCCTGCACGGTTGACCCATGCCGTGGGGATGCCGCCGGCCAGGAGCATCGCGCCGTCGCCGCGCTCGTATGCGAAGAGGTCGAGCACGCAACGTATGTAATCGGACGCCACCCACGCATGCGGGAGATCGCCGACGAACTGCGCCTTGCGCGCATCGCGTGCGACGACCTCCGGCCATTGATTCCACGCCGGCGGCCGGCGAGCCGCCATGAAGAACTCGAGCAGCTCGTGCGCACGCTCGCGCCACCCCAGCCGGAGGAACGTCGCGGCGTTGCGCAGCTCGTAGGGCGTGTATTGATCCCACTGCGCCGAGCCGTTGCGGCGCGCGACGAACTCGCGCCAGTAGCGCTCGAACGTCGGTACGACGAGCTCCTGCGGAACGTAGCGCGCACCGCCGCCGGGTGCAAACGCGATCGTCGACGACGTCGGATCGAAATCGCCGAGCTCGGCCGAACCCGCGAGATAGTCGATCCTGTGGAGCGCCGCCGTTGCACGCAGCGAGGCGACGAGGTCGGTGCGGAACTCGTCGCGCGCCGCGGCGAAGCGGCGCTCGTCGTCCGGCCGGTCGCGCGCTGCGGCGAGCATCACCACACTGTCGTAACCCTTCAGCGCCCACAGGTCGTCCCAGTACGAGTGCATCGGCTTCGCGGAATAGCCTTCGTGGCTGATCGATGCGGGAAGCAGGCCGAACAACGGGCCGCGGACGCCACTCGTGCCTGCGACGCGTTCGCTTAGCCGCAGGCGTTCCATGTACTCGGCAGCCGCCTTGATGTGCGGCCACATCTGCGTCAGAAGCGTGCGGTCGTACGTATAGCGGTACACCTCGCCAGCGAGGAAGAGAAACTCGCCGGGACTGTCGTTCTCGGAAACCGGGTCGGCGCCGCGCGCATCGACGCAGCAGGGCACTTTCCCATCGGCGAACTGATGCGGCGCATACCAGCGCAGATAGTCGGCCGCGACGTTCGCATAACCGAGCCGCAGCAACGATTCCGCGATCATCGTGCCGTCGCGAATCCACGAGCGCGCATAGGAGCGCGTTCCCGGACGCAGCCTCGGCCCGTCACGCGTGATCAGGATGTGCGCGAGCGCCGTATGCAACGTATCGGCGAGCGGTTGCGCCTCGGACGGCAATCGAATCGTCACGCGATCGACCTTGCTGCGCCACGCGGCGGCGGCGTTCGCCTGCTCGCGCGCGAGCCACTCGAGCGGCGCGCGCTCCGCAAGCTTCGCGGTTGCGTCGTTGTCCGACAACGGGACGACGACGCCGAGTGTGACACTCGCGTACGGCGCGAGCGTCACCGGATAGAACAGCGCGCCCGACGCGTAACCGAACTCGTCATGCACCTCGCCGGGTGGTTTCGCCTCGGCTGTCGACAGCCACGGCACGAGCGGTCCTGCGTCGAATGACCGCAGTCCGACACGCCCGGGCTGGGACAGCGGATGGATATGGCGGACACCGTTCACGGTCATTGCCCGGCCGTCCCAGGAGAGGTCGCGGATCGGGCTCGTTCCGCCGACGGTGCTCAGGAATTGCGCGGGCGGATTCACCTGGAAGGGCCGCACCGCGATGGCAAGCGTCAGTGACAGCGGTTGATCGCTCGTGTTCGTGAGGTCGTAGCGGGCGACGAGCCGCACGTCCTCCGGCGCGCCGCTGGCGAACGTGGCGATGCGCAACGAAAAGCGCGATGCGCTCCATTGGACGCCGGGCATCGGCAGATCGTCGTCGACGAGGAATGGCTGCGTGGCGACGTCCGCCCAGGTGGTCACCTTGCCGCGCTCGACGACGAACGGCTCGAGCGTGAAGCCGCTCCTGCCGATTTCGAGCGCGCCATCGTCCGACAGCAGCCCCGTATCGCTGCCCCCATCGATACCGACCAGCGTCCATGTGCCCTGCTCGCCCAGGAACCCGCGTGGATAGGAGCCCCGCGGCGCGTCCCGCGCAAGCGCTCCGAAGAACGCGTTCGGTGTCGCACCGAACGCGAGATCCTCGACGGTCAGCTCGGCGAGCGCATACCCACGCTTGGGCCCGTCGTGCAGCGCGAGCCGCAGGTAGCGCGTTTCCGACTCCGTCAGCAGCAACGCGTCCTGTCCCCCGCCGCCATCGGTGACGCGGCGCACCGTCCGCCACCGCTTTCCGTCGTCGGAAAATTGCACGTCGTAGCGCGACGCATGCTCGCCAGGCACCCAATGCAAATGGAGGCCACCGAATTCGCGCGGCTGTCCGAAGTCAAAAGTCAGCCACTGCTCGCGGGCCGACGCCGGATTGCTGCGCCACGCAGTCGCGACGGCACCATCGACGACATTCGCAGAATCCGATCCACGCTGCGTCGACGACGCGCGCGTCTTCGGCGCCGGCCATGCTTCGGGCACCGCGGGCAACTCCTGCAGTGAAAGCTCGCTGACGTAGAGGGAGCCGCGACCGCCACCGGACCCGGCCGCGACGGCGATCTCAATGGTCGCGAATTCGCGCAGCGCACGGTCCTTCGTCGGTCCCCACGCAAACTCGATCTGCCGCTTCTTGATCGTGACCTGCTGCCATTCGCGCGGAAAGGCGAAGCTCGGCCGGTTGTACCACCAGACGTTGTCGCCGCTCGCATCGGCCAGCTTGACCTGCAGGTCGTTGACCGGCGCATCGGCGCGCAGCCAGAACGTGATGGCGTAATTTTCCGGCAGCACGATAGGTAGCGCGCGGCGCGCGACCGCGTACCCCGCGGTTCCGCCGAGATCGAATGTGAGGCGCAGCGCCTGGCGTTTCCCGTCGACGATTGCCCCAACCGAAGCGGTCACGCCGTCGGAAGCCACGGACTTCCACGCTGCGACATCGTCGAAGCGGTCGAGCACGCGTAGCGACGGCGGCGCCGGCACTGGTGCGGGCCCTTGTGCAGCAGCCACGACGGCGACGAGCCCGAGGACTGCGCCCAGCACCCGGATGCGACGCGCAAGGCCGCCGCGCGACGGGGCCGCCAGCAACTGAGCGGTCATGCCTTGACGCTTCCCATCGTCAGGCCCTGGATGTAGTAGCGCTGCAGGACGAGAAACACGACCAGCACCGGAACGATGGTCAGCACGGCGCCCGCCATCATCAGCTCATTGTCCTGCACGTGCTCGCGGGACAGGCTCGCGAGCGCCACCGGCAGCGTGTACAGATCCTGGTCGGTCAGCACGATCAGCGGCCACATGAAGTCGTTCCACGTGCCGAGGAGCGTGAACACGGCGAGCGTGACGATGATCGGCCGCAGCAGCGGTACGACCACCAGGCCGAAGATCCGCCATTCGCTCGCGCCGTCGATCCGCGCCGCTTCGAGCAGATCGTCGGGGATCGACAATGCGTACTGGCGCACGAGGAAGATGCCGAAGATGCTCGCGAGCGCCGGCACGATGATGCCGCCGTAGCTGTTGACGAGACCGAGATGCTTCAACAGCAGAAATAGCGGCACCATCGCCACCTGTCCCGGAATGACGAGCGCGCCGAGCATGAGCCTGAAGATCCGTTCGCGTCCCGCGAAGCGCAGCTTGGCGAATGCGTATCCCGCCATCACGTTGAAGAACATCGACAGCGCCGTGACCGCCACCGCCAGCAGCAGGCTGTTCGCGAGGTAGCGACCCATGCCGGCGCGCGCGAAGAGCTCGCGATAGTTGTCGAGCGTGGGCTGCTGCGGCATGAGCAGCGGGGGGTAGGCACTCGATTCTCCGGGCGACATCAGCGAAGTGGACACCATCCACAGCAGCGGAAAGAGCGCGATCGCGGACGCCGCGAAGAGCAAACCGTTGACGCCGATCGCCGCGGGTCGCGGCATCATCGTGCGATCCCGGCGCGCCGCATCTGGCGCAGCTGCAGCATCGTCACCGCGAATATCAGCAGGAACAACATGAAAGCGACCGCGGAGGCGGTGCCGAGGTTCCACCACTTGAAGCCTTCCTCGTACATGAAATACAGCACGCTCACCGTGCTCTGCAGCGGCCCGCCCTGCGTCATGACGTACGGCTCGGCAAAGAGCTGGAAGTACCCCGCGACCGTGAGGATGCCGACGATCGTCAGGATCGGCGCCAGCATCGGCAGCGTCACGTAGCGGAAGCGCGCGAGCGCCGAAGCGCCGTCGATGCGAGCAGCTTCGTAGAGGTCCCGCGGAATGCTCTGCAGGCCGGCCAGCAGGATGATCATGTTGTAGCCGAAATTCTTCCATACGGCGAAGATGATGATCGCCGGCATCGCGAAACGTGGATCGCCGAGCCAGTCGATCGGTGCGATGCCGATCGCGCCGAGGGCGTAATTGACGAAGCCATAGCGCGTGCCGAGCAGGTGGCGCCAGATGACGGCCACCGCGACGATCGTCGTGACCACCGGGGCGAAGAGTGCCGTCCGGAAGAACGGCTGGAAGCGCGCAAACCTCGAATCGAGCAGCAGCGCGGCCCCGAGAGAAACGGCGAGCGAAAGCGGAACACCGACGACGACGAAATAGAGCGTATTGCCGAGCGCCTTCCAGAACAGCGGTCGCTGCAGCAGCTCCGCATAATTGCGCAACCCGACGATGCGCAGGTTGCGGAGGTCGGCGAGCGCGTAGATGTCGAAGTCGGTGAGGCTCATCGCAAGCCCCGCAAGCACCGGCAGCACGAAGAACACGGCGATGACGAGGAGCGCAGGGCCGACGAACCACCACGCGACGCGTGACGATTTCAACGCGTGCTGGCTCCGCGCGCGAGTAGCCAGCGTCGCTTCTCGAGGATGCGATCCGCGCGTGCATCGAGCTCGTGCACGGCTTCGTCGATCGTCCACTGGCCGCGTGCAGCGCGCTCCGCCACGAGCCGCATCTCATCGGCGATGCGCTCCCACTCGGGCACCTTGGGAGCGGGCTTGACGCGTTCGAGCTGGTCACGAAAGGCCCGGGCATGCATGTCGGCCGCGAGCACCGGGTCGTGCCACGCGCTCCGGCGCGGAGGCAGGTCGCCGGTCAGTGCGTGGAATTTCACCTCGATATCGGCGCGCGCGAGGTATTCGATCAGCTTCCACGCCGCATCCTTCGCACGCGATGCGCGGAAGACGACCAGGCTCGAGCCTCCCGCGATCGATGCGCCCGGACCGCTCGGCCCCGGCAGCGGCGCCGTCGCCCACGCATGCTGCTCGGCGGCAGGAAGCCGCCGCTCGAATTCGCCGATGTTCCAGGGCCCCGAGATGTAGAACGCGAAGGTGCCCTGGCCGAACTCGCTCCACACGTTGGTCATCTGCGATGCGGTGAACGGCGGCGCGTAGCCTTCGCGGAACATGTCGACGTAGGCGCCGAGCGCGCGTCGAAAGCCCGGACTGTCGAAATTGCCGTAGCGCCCGTCGTCGCGCAGCAGCGGGTCGTCCTGCTGCAGCGCCAGTGCGAGCAACGGCTCGACTTCGTTCAGTGGCAGCAGGATCGCATAGCGGTTCGGTCGAGCGCGCGCCTTGACGGCCGCGAGCGTGCGCATCCAGTCGGGCCACGACGCGGGCGGGACGGCGAATCCCGCGTCGTCGAGGATATCGCGCCGGTAGAAGAGCAGACGGGTATCGATGTACCACGGAACTCCATACGTGCGTCCCGCCACGACGTTGGTGTCCCAGATGCCCTCGAAGAAATCGGTGCGGTCCACCGTCGATGTCGTCAGCGGGGCGTCGAGCGGCTCGAGCGCGCCGAGCGCAACGAATTCCGGAATCCAGGTGTTCCCGAGCTGGCAGATGTCGGGGGTCGCGTCGCCGGCGAACGCCGTCAGCAACTTCTCGTGCGCCGCGGTCCACGGCAGCTGCTGGACTTCGACGCGGATGCCCGGATTGGCGCGCTCGAACTCGGGAAGCAGCCGAACGACGACCTCACCTTCGCGCCCCATCGCCCAGAAGCGGACGACGGTGACGTCGGTCGAGCGCTGCTGGCAGCCCGCCAGCGCAAGCAGCGCGAGGGCAGCGAACATCAGCGTCGCGGTGAGACGGCGAGCGCCGGCGCGACGGCTCACTGCGTCGTTGCGGTAAGCCAGCCCCCGGTGAAGCCGGCGCGCTCGAGACCGTTGCGCACGTACGCGTTCCTGCGCATCACGCTCCAGATGAGGCCGCTGCGATAGTTCTCGATCATGCCAATGAGCGCGCCCTGGTCGATGCCCAGATAGTCGTGATCGACCCATCCGACGCCGGCGATGCGACGTCCATGGCGCAGTGTCACGTCCGTGAACGTGAAGCTTGGATTGAACGCATCGAGGAAGCCGTACGTCCCGTAGATGTACTGGCCGAACCGATGATACATGTTGAGCACGGCAGGAATCGCGAGCTCCGGCGCGAACGGAATGGACGCGACGGCCGCCGTGGGTGCGAGCGTGCAATCGTCGTTCGCCGCTGCGTCGCCGATTCCACGCGCGGAGTAGGAACGAAACTCGCGCCCGCCCACCTTGTTGACGACGATCATGTCGCCGGGACCGTCGCTCGCCGTGATTCCCCACATCTTCTCGCCATAGGCCTTGCAGCCCCGCGGATTCGCCATCGCATAGGCCCGCTGCGCGTAGATCGCGCGCCGGCTGTTCTCGAAGTAGTCGATGCCGCGCCCGCGCATGTAGGCATCCTGGATCCGGCGAAAATCGATCCACACGTGCGAATACTGGTGCCCGAACAGCGGCGCGAAGTCGAGGTGCTCCTGCCCGAACACCGTGCGCCAGTTCTGGTCGTAGGTGCTCGTCCATTGTTGCCACGCATCGGTGCCGACAGGCTTGGTGGGCGAGGCGAGCGCGAGCAGGTACACGAGCATCGCTTCGTTGTAGCCGCGCCAGTCGTATTCGAGGAAGCCGGCTTCGGGCGACCAGCCGAGGCTGATCGCAGGCGCGCGCGCCTGGGCCCAGCCCCAGTCGACGCGACCATAGAGCTGGTCGGCAAGGCGGCGGATCTCGACTTCCTCCGGATGCGCGCCGTCGAAGTACGTCTGGCAGAAGAGCACGCCCGCGAGCAGCAGTGCGGTGTCGACCGTCGACAGCTCGCTGTCGTCGTAGCGCGCGCCGGTGCGCATGTCGAGGAAATGGTAGAAGAAGCCCTTGTATCCGGCCATGCCGTACGGGCCTGCGCCCTGTGGCGCGTTCCACAGGAAGCGCAGTGTGGTCAGCACGCGCTTGCGGGCGTCGGCCCGTGCGACGTAGCCGCGCTCGATACCGATCGGATACGAAGTAAGGCCGAAGCCGACAGCCGCGATGCTCGCGAACGATGGCGTCGGATAGCGGTCGGGGACGAGCCCGTTCTTCGGATTCGCGGTGTCCCAGAAGAACCGGAACGTTCGTTCTTCGAGGTCGATCAGGACCGGCTCGACCAGCGGCGTGAGCGCTCGCTTCGGCGTGTCGGTGAAGCCGCTGTACCGGTACGCAACGGCAGGGCCGTACCCCAGCAGAATCGTGACGGCGATGAGCACCATCGAGGTGATCACCACGATCCAGCGTCGTCGGAACATCGTTTTCTTCATGCGCGGCAGTCGTTCGCCGCGCCTGCCCGGAATTTCCACGGCGCCGCCTTGCGTGCTCCTCACGTCCTTGCGAGGGTCTTGGGCGCGGCTCAGTGTCCGGTAATGCTCGACGTGCGCGGGAGAATACCGGTATTGATCGCCCTTGGGTAGGCCGGCCTGCCGCCGGCCAGCGCCTTCGTTCGTCCGCCGGGCGGTCCGTTTGCCCCAATGCTCCCCCGGGACCCCTGCCGCAACGAGCTTTTTTGGATCTGTAAGTGCTTGAAAAGTGGCGGAGAGATAGGGATTCGAACCCTAGATACGCGTAAACGTATACTTGATTTCGAGTCAAGCGCCTTCGACCACTCGGCCATCTCTCCGCGCGCCGCGATTATAGCGCGCCGGCATCGCGCGCCGTCCCCGCCGGCCTACCGCACCGCCGCGAAGCGCCGTAGGTCGTATACCTACATGTTGAACGTCGCGGCGACTATCCAATTTTCGTCGCGTCACCGACGGCGCGTGGGCACGGAATCGTCGATCCTCGTCGAATTGCATTTGCGGACAACGACCTTGATCAACCCCGTTGGTGCGCTGCGGGTCTTTGCCGTGCGCATTGGAATCGCGGCATGCGCGCTCGTACTGGTCGCAGGCTGCGCGACGATGCAGCCGGGCGCCAACTTCCCCAAGCCTGAGTCGACCGCGCTCGCTCGACCGGACGAGACGGCGCTCGGCCGCAAGGTCGACGCTCGCGCCAGAGCGCATGCCGGCGTTTCCGGCTTCACGCTGTTCGCGAGCGGCAGCGACGCGTTCACGCTGCGGCTGCAGATGGCGGACAGCGCGCAGCGCACGCTCGATATCCAGTATTTCATCTTCAAGGACGACGACAGCGGCCAGCTGCTGATGAGCGCGATGCTGCGCGCGGCAAGCCGCGGCGTGCGCGTGCGCCTACTCGTCGACGATACGGAAGCGCGCGGCCAGGACGACCGCATCGGCCTGCTGGCGGCGCATCCTAACGTCGACGTGCGCCTGTACAACCCGTTCTTCTATCGCGGCTCGATACCGCTGCTGCGCTACGCGGAATTCGGCCTGACGGCGAGCCGCCTGAATTACCGGATGCACAACAAGCTCTTCGTCGTCGACAACTCCATCGCAATCGTTGGCGGGCGCAACGTCGGCGACGAGTATTTCGATAAGAGCAACGAGCTGCAGTTCGGCGACTACGACGTGTTCGCGATGGGGCCGATCACGCGCGACCTGTCGAAGAGTTTCGACCAATACTGGAACAGCGCGCTGGCCGTGCCGGTGGGAGCCCTGTACGGCAACCTTCCCACCGGTCCGAAACTCGAAGCGATGGAGACGCAGCTCGCGAACCATCTCGCCGAGATGCGCGACAGCGATCAGATGAAGGCGCTGCGCACCGGCAATCCGCTCGCCCGCCTGCTGAACAGTGATACAGGCGTCGTGTGGGCAAAGGCCGCTGTCGTCGCCGACAGTCCCGACAAGGCGAGTGTGGAAGGCGGCGACACGATCGGCGCTCTGCTGCGCAAGCGGCTCCTCGAAGCCGCTGCGGACGTGAAGCACGAACTCCTCATCGTCTCGCCTTATTTCGTTCCCGGCACGTCGGTGTCGGACATGCTGAAGTCGCTGCGCGAGCGCAACGTACGCGTCCGCGTATTGACGAACTCGCTGCTGTCGACCGACGTTCCCGTCGTGCACGCCGGGTATCGTCGCTACCGCGTTCCGCTGCTCGAGGAAGGTGTCGACCTGTACGAGGTGAAGCCGCTGCCGGGCAAGCCTGCGCCGCGCGACGGCTCGCTGAAGACTCCGAGCTCCGGGCAGTTCTCGCTGCACGCGAAAGCGTATGTGTTCGATCGCAAGCGGGTCTTCGTGGGCTCGGCGAACCTCGACCAGCGCTCGATGCACCTCAACACGGAGATCGGGCTGATGATCGAGAGTCCCGACCTGGCCCGGCAAGTGGTTGCGCGCTTCGAGGAGATCGCACAGCCGGCGAACAGCTTCGTATTGGCACTCGAGAACGGCGGAGGCACGACGCCGAAGCTTGTCTGGAAAAGCGTCAAGGACGGAAAATCGATCGTCTACGACAGCGAGCCTGGAGACGATCGCTGGCGCGAGTTCCTGGTCGAGCTCTACGGGACGCTACCGCTCGAAGACCAGCTCTAGCCTGCGACCTGGATCGACGGGCTCGATGCACCGCTAGACCCAGTGCGTGCCGGATGCTGTACAGCTGAATCTTTCGACGTTACGCAGCGCAGACCCCTCGTTGGGTATACGCGCCGCTGCTGCGCGAACGTCGACTCTGATCCGGTCGGAACTTTCGAAATGCTGCAGTGCCGAAAGACCGCACGGCCTCTAGTGTACCCTACACTGAGTTGTACCCTACACCATATGAGTGGCTCTCGCACCACACGAGCGAGCCTGCTCGACCGCCATCGAGTCTTGATTTGTAAGGAGCGCAGGATGAAGAAGCTTGGCTACATCGCAGTAACGGCCGCAGCCGTGGCCGGGGCGTCGGTCGCCCACGCGCAATTCGCGCCACCGCCTCCTGGTACCAATCCCACGCCTCCGTGGTACATCGGCGCGGGCGTCGGCCAGGGGCACCTGAACCGCTCACCTGGAGATTTGGGGCTCAACGATGGAACGCTCGACAACAACGATACATCGTGGACGGTTCGAGGCGGCTGGCGGTTCAGCCCCTACGCAGCCGTCGAGCTCGGTTATTACGATTTCGGACGCTACAATTTCGACGGAAACGTCATCGGCCACGTAGGCAACGTTAACGGATCGGGAAAAGCGCACTCGGTCGCCCTATCGCTGGTCGGCATCATCCCTATCAGCAACTTCGACCTCTACGGGCGCATCGGTTATGCGCACTCGGAGCTTGAGTTCAACGCGAGCGGACCGCTCGGAGGCATCGCCAACGAAAATAACCGGCAGGACGAAGCGACCTACGGCGCGGGCGTGCGCTGGAATTTCCATCCCCAATGGGGCGTCTTTGCGGAATGGATCAAGAACGACCGCATCCGCATCGACAGCTACGTCGCGGGCATCGACTACCGTTTCTGAAGCACGGCGGGCTGGCTCCCGCGCGTCCGCATGGCTGACCTATCCTGCTGCGCCGCACTGTCGGCAGGCCGGGTCAGCCGGCGCGTTTAAACCTGACCGCCGGGCATCCGCGAGTGATCCACAAGCCACGTCTCGTTGGCATGCCGCAATAACTCAGGCTCCGCTCGGCAACGGGAAACGAACGACCGCACGCGCTCATCGCGCCAGCCCCTGCGATACGCGTCCCACGCGCCCTGCACGGAATCGCTGCGCAGATCGGCCACCGCGAACGGCAGCGCGTTCAGCAGCTTGACCTGCCCGTTCGGCACGATCAGCAACATTGCCTGGGGGTTGTCGAGCCTGCGCTCCATTTCGGTCACGATATCCCATGGATAGATCGACAGCGCGATCGGTGACGCCATCGACGCGGCGCGTTCTCGCAATTGCAGCACCGCGTCGCTCCATTGCTCATCGCTGCAGGCGATCCGTTGCCAATCGGACGCTGCGCGGCCGATTCGCATCAGCGGACCCGTGACGAACGCGCCGCAACCCAGCGCCGCCGCCAGCTCGAACGCGTCGATGATCTCGCCGATGTTGTATCGATTCGGCACGAAGACGAGCTGCGGCGACAATCCCCGCGCAACCAGACGTTCGATTGCGGATACGGCGGCGGCAAAGCTCGATCCGGGACGCACGCGCTCGTGAGTGGTCGCAAGCGCGCCGTCGACCGAGATCTGCACGCATTGCACCGCCAAAGCAGCCAAGCGATCGGCGGCGGCGGCGTCGATGCGACTGCCGTCGGTCTCGAGCTTCAGCAGCACGCCGTCATTGGCGAGCTGCTCGAAGAGGTCCCAGCAGAACGGAACACCGAGCGGCTCTCCTCCGCCGAAGGCGACGTAGGGAACGCCGAGGGCCGCCAGCGTCCGCGCGATTGTCAGCGCCTCTTCACGCGTCAATTCGTCGCGCCACGCGCGATCGGGACCGGACTCCTCGCAACAGGCAATGCAGCGCGCCTGACAGCGATTCGTGAGCTGCCACGCAACAAACAGAGGAGCGCGGTACTCGTCGACCGAGCCCCCTGGCATTGCGAACGTTCCGAGCCTGTCTCAAAAACGATTTTGAGGCAGGTGACCTTCTCAGGTGAAACGGATGTAGGGCTGAGCCATCACCTGTTCCGAGACGTCCTCGAGCTTGGGCGTCTCCCAGGCGAGCTTCTTGATGGGAGGTGTCTGCGCGCTCACCGTCTGCTCTGTTGTCGTGCGGCGATTCGCTCGTCGTTTTCAACTCGCTCATCTTGCCTCCATCGGTTCGGACACGGACCACAGAAGCATGCGCCAGCGGTTCGCTTGCGCATGCCTCGACTCATCCTCGACAGCACTTCGCGCGGCGGCGATCACTTCCGGATCGCGCCACGCGTCGCGATACGCCTGCCACGCTTGTGCCAGTGTTGCCTTGCGCAGATCGGCGCATATGTGCGGAAGCACCGCGGCGACCTTCACCCATCCGTTCGGCAAAACCAGCAGCGTCGCGGGCGGGTCATCGACACTACGGCGCATAGCCTCCGCCAAGTCAAAGGGACTGTAGCAGAGTTCCATGGCGGCTTCAATTTGTGCCTCGCGCTCGAGCACTGCTCGAAACTCCCGGTATTGGTCCGCCGTCGGCTCGAGCGAATTCCATAGGCGCGCAGCGGTGCCGACCCGCATCAGCCTGCCGGTGTTGAAACGAAACGCGCCGAGCGCCCTTGCGCGCTCGATGACGCGCGGCGCGTCGTCGATGTTGATGCGCGTCGGCGCAAACGTTACTTCGAGGGGCATCCCCGCGGCGCGCACCGCGCGGCAGGCCGCATGCGCCTTGGCGAGCGACCCGCCCGGCCTCTGGCGGCCGTAGATGGCTTCGGAATCGCCGTCAAGGCTCACCTGCACCGAGCGAATTGGCAGCCGCGCGAGTCGTTCGGCGACCGTTGCGTCGAAGCGTTGGCCGTTGGTCTCGATCTTGAGATGCACCCCCGCGTTCCCCAGCGCCTCGGCGATCGCGAAGAAATGGGGCACGACGAGCGGCTCGCCGCCGCACAGCATCACGTACGGAACGTCGTTGCGCACAATGTCGTCCACGACGCGCATGGCTTCATCTGCGTCGAGCTCGTCATCAAGGCGCTTGCCCGGTGCGGATTCGGTACAGCAATGCAGGCAGCAGAGATCGCAGTCGCGCGTGATCTGCCACGACACGAGCAGCGGTGCGCCGAGCGAATCGATTTGTTTCGCGGACACGACGCTTCAGCCGGGGAAACGCAGGAAGAGCCCGAGCGTGAACAGCCCCACGGCGACCGCATAACAGGCGACGATGCTACGGACGGCCGGAAGAAACCGGCGAGGCTGCTCGTACGTTCCAGCGGCGCGCCGCGCGCTTGCGATCAGCAGCGGGATCGCTGCGAGCGCCCCGAGGCAACCGAGCGGAAACAATCGGGCGACTACGCCGGAGACGACGACAACCAGCGCTGCGGCCGCCAGACCGAGGTAGAGCGCTACGGCACGGCGGCGTCCTATGCGCACGACCAGATTCCGCTTTCCCACGAGTCGGTCCTGATGAAAGTCGGGAATCGCGTTCACGACAGCGAGCGCCATGATGAGGCAGCCCGGAACGAGCGATGCCCAGAACGCGCCCCACGAAAGGGCGCCGGTATGCAGGTAGAGGCTGCCGAGAACGAGCCACGGACCGTACGCCAGCGCGATGACGAGCTCGCCGAGCCCGCGATACGACCACCGGACCGGCGGTGCCTCGTAGAAGATCGCTGCGGCGCCTCCGAGGACCGCGAACACGAGCACGGGCCAGCCGACGCGAGCCGTCAGATAGATGCCAACGGCGAGTCCACCGGCAAACGCGACGACACCGATCCAGAAGACCGCGACCGGGATCGGCGGCAGATCCGCCGGATTGAAGACGCGGTCCGTGCCCATCCGTGCATCGAAATATTCGTTGAACGCCTCCACGCCGATGACGGCAAGCACGACGCCGAAAAGCCCGCTCCAGAAGAGCGCGGCATCGAAGCTGCCCGGGATCGCGTGAGCCCACGCGGCGCCGAGGAGGTAAGGCAACAGCCCGGCGTACAGGAAGAAACGGTACCGGACCATGCCGACGACGCGCAGCACCCTCTGCGCCGGCGTAGGCGCGTCGAACCGTGCATCGGACAGCGTGCTCAGACGTACACCCACTGGTGCAGTGCCGACGTGCCGCGCGGGTCGACCGCGAGATCCTCGATGAAACGCGCGACGCGCGGGTCGTGCCACGCTTTTCGGAAGCTGCTCCAGATCTGCGCCAGCGACTGCTTGCGCAGGTCTCCGCACACGAACGGCAACGCGTTGATGAGCTTTACCAGCCCGTTGGGCAGCACGATCAGCAGCGCTGCAGGATGCTGCAGGCGATAGCGCAGCTCCTCGAGCAGTCCCATCTCGTGAAAGTGAACGCGCATGCGGCCCCGATACTCGTCCGCCTTCGCGTGCAGGATGCTGAAGAACTCCACGTACTGCTCTTCGGACGGCGCGACGATGCGCCACGTCTTCACCGCATTGCCCGTGTACATCGTGCGGCCGGTATAGAAGCTGTATGCACCGAGCTCGTGCGCGAGATCGACGGCAGCGCCGATCTCGCCGATATTGAACCGAGTCGGAGAAAAGTTGATCTCGATCGGCACGCCCGCCGCACGCAGGTTCTTCGTGCCCTCGACGACGGTGTCGAATTCGCCAAGCACCCGCATCCGGTTGAACGTCGGGCGCGACGCCCCGTCGAGGCTCACCTGCACGGCCTTCACGCCGAGCTCACGCAGGCGCTCGCAGTTCTTCGCGTCGAGGTAGTGACCGTTGGTTTCGATCTTGAGCTGCCGCCCGTTCGCGCAGGCGTGCTCGACCATTCTGAAGAATTGCGGATGCACCATCGGCTCGCCGCCCGAGAACGACAGATACGGGACGTCCTGGTCGACGAGCTGGTCGATGACGGCGAACACTTCGTCGTCTCGCAGCTCATCGTGAAAGGCCTTGCCCGGCCCGCTCTCCTCGATGCAGTGCAGGCATGCGAGGTTGCATTCGTTGGTGATCTGCCACGCGACGTAGAGCGGCGCCGCAAGATCGTCGCTGGATGCCGCGGGCACGGAGGCGCCGCAGCGCGCTTCGCAGCCTCTCCGCTGCGGTCATTCATCCGTCAGGCCCTGTTGGCGCAATGTGGCAAGAAGGCCTCGACCTCCTTTTCGATAACGCCCTCACCCCCGTCGAAGCGCCCTCCCAGAACGTGGCCGATTTCGTGCTCCGGTCGTCCGGCCTGGATTTCGCGGACGACGGCGGCCGCCGTCGGGTTCAGCGTGAAGACCTTCTCGGACCGCGTCTCGAACAGCACGCCGCCGAACTTCTCTTCGCGAAATTTCACGGACTTTGCGAGACGCATGGTATCTAAGCCTCGAGATCAGAACCTGTACGCCGGATCGCGTTCGACTGGATCGGTCGCGTGCGGCTCCGGCCGCGTATTGCGAGAGATCGCGGCTCGCTTGGCGAAGCCATAACAATCAACAACTCGGACGGTATCGTCAAGTGTCGCACCGTCAACGGCGCTCCGTTGCCAAATGCGCACCGACTCGGCGTAACGGTCGAATATTTCGCGCGACACATTGACCTTGATCCCAATGAGCGGCTTAACATCACGTCGAGCGTCGCGCCCTCGCGCGATTCTTCCGTCGGACATCGCGAGGCCGTCGAGGCACCGATGCCGAGCGAGCTGCATTCCGAGCTGGCAGGATGACCAGGCTTGCCAGATCCGATGCCGGCACGGTAGCCAGTGAGCGCTACCGATGGCGCTGTCCAGCTCGCCAGCGTGCTCGCCTAGGCGCAGCGCAATGCGCGCTAGCGCCGAGCGCACCGCCGCAAACGCAGCCCGCGCCGGAACCCAAGGGACCGCCGACGCCGGTCTGCGCGGGCTGCCACGAGCAGCCCCACGCCTCGATCGCGATGACCGCCCACGGCGCGAAGAACGACGCCACCGGCTCGATGTGCCAGGCATGCCACGGCGATGCCACCGAGCATCTGAAGGATCCGGCCAAGAGCAAGCCGGCGAACCTGATCAAATACGGAACGGCGGCCGAGAAGACGGCCGTCTGCTTCGCCTGCCATTCGACGAACCGGCAACTCGCCTTCTGGGAATCGGGCAAGCATGCGCTGAACGACGTCGCGTGCTCGAACTGCCACAGCATCCACGGCAAGCAGGGCAACCCGACCATCGCGCCGTTCAAGACGACCTTCCGCCCGAACGAATCGGAAGTCTGCGGCACCTGCCACCAGGACATCCGTTCGCAGACGCTGAAGCCGTTCGCATCACCCGATCGTCGAAGGCAAGGTCAAGTGCTCCGATTGCCACAATCCGCATGGCGCGATCAGCCCCGCGATGCTGCGCAACGCGACGGTCAACGACCAGTGCCTGAGCTGCCACGCCGACAAGCGCGGACCGTTCGTGTTCTCCCACCCGCCGGTCGAGGAGAACTGCACGACCTGCCACAACCCGCACGGCTCGTCGCACGACAGAGCTGCTGAACGAGCAGGCGCCGAACCTGTGCCAGGACTGCCACGACGCGGCACGGCATCCCGGGGTCGATCTACGGCGGCGGGGCGGCATGGCTAACGCCCCGGCGGATCACCCAACTCGAGCGTGAACACGCGCTTCATCGCGCGCGGATGCGTGAACTGTCACAACGCGATTCACGGATCGAACGCGCCCGGCAGCAAGGGGCGATTCTTCTTGCGGTGAGGCGGGGAGAGCGACGTGAGGAAGAAACCAATCTGCGCGCAGCTTGCAACCCTCTTCCTTGCAAGCACCCCGGCGTTCGCGCAGGACGCCGCCAATTGGCAGGTGGAAGGCTCCGCGACCCTGGGCGCCATCTACAATTCCACCAACGACACGAAGGACGCTTCCAAGTTCGAGGAATACCGCGACCTCGCGCAACGGCGCCCTGTCGAACATCTTCGTGTACGGGCGCGCGAACCGCACGTGGTTCGACGGCTACGGCGAGAACTTCGGTCGCGACGACCAGTACCTGATGCTGCGCGGCGGCATCTATGACCTCTTCAAGTACAAGATCTACAGCGACTCGCTGCCGCACGACTTCCTCTTCGACGGGAGGACGCCGTTCAACGGTGCCGGGATCGGGAACCTCACCGCGACCTTCCCGCAGCCGGACCCGTCGACCTGGAATTCCGTCAACATCGGCTACAAGCGCACGGACAACGGCGGCTTCTTCGAATGGCAGGGCCTCGCGCCGTGGTATTTCCGCGTCGATCTCAATCAGGTCGAGTTCGACGGCACCAAGATCGGGTCGGGCGCCAACGGCACCAGCCCCGGCAACGGCTTCACCGATCTCATCTTCCCGACCCAGTACAAAACGAAGAACGCGACCGCCGAGGGCGGCTACAGCAGCGGCAACCTGACCGCGTCGCTGAGCTACCTCTACAGCAAGTTCGAGAACGACTTCACGACGTTCACCTGGAACAACGGGTTCTTCGGGAACAACGTCGACACCACGTACATCGCACCGGAGAACAGCTACCAGAGGATCGCCGCGAACCTGACGTACCGGGACCTTCCGTGGCATTCGACGTTCGCCGCGCGCTACACGTGGTCGGAAGCGAAGAGCGACGCCACGCTGGCGCAGACCGCGCTCAACAGCACCGGCGCGAACCCGTACGGGCCGACGCTGCCGAACGTCGACACGTTCAACGGCAACGTCAAGAACCAGACGTTCACGGCGACGTTCGCGTCGCACCCGGCCAAGGCGGTCGACACGCGCGTCTATTACAACTATTACAAGCGCAACAACGACTCGACCGACGTGATCTACGCCTCGAATTCGTTCGTGAGCTGCGGCGGCGCCTGCGTGAGCGACAACTTCGAATACACGAAGAACAATTTCGGCTTCGATGCGTACTGGCGTTTCCTGCCCAACAACCGCCTGGGCGGCGGCTGGGACTACTGGGACATCAAGCAGAACCGGCACGACTACGACAAGGTGACGGACGAACCGCCTGTTCGTCGAGTGGAAGAACACGTCGCTCCCCAACCTCTCCGGGCGCCTCAAGTACACGTACTTCCAGCGCCGCTCGAATTTCCTGCTGGGCGATGCGGGCGTCGACGCCAACGACCCGGCATTCCTCGAGCGTTTCACGTCCCGGTTCGACCTGTCGGACCTGAACCGCAACGAGGTGAAGCTGATCGCCGACTGGAGCCCGGTGCCGCTGCTCGATTTCTCGCTCGAGGCCACGTGGAAGGACAACGACTACCAGGACATCGTGCTCGGGCGAACTTCCGACAAGCGGGAAGACATCTATCTCAGCGCGTCGTGGGGCGATCCCTCGAGGTTCGCATCACCGGATTCGGCGACTACGAGCGGATCACGCTACGATTCGAACCACCGCAACGTCGGCGTCGGCTCGTGCGATAGCAAGACCGGCCCGAACTGCTTCGATCCGAGCGCTCCGCCCTCGTCGTCGTCGTTCAACTGGTCGGCGAGCAACCGCGATCACAACTGGGTTCTCGGCGTCGGCGTCGACTGGCCGGCGACCGAGCGTTGGAAGTTCAAGGGGTCGATCCTCTACTACGAGACCGACGGATCGGCCGACATCGCCAGCCAGAACAACTTCGGCAATCCGCTGCCGATCACCGCCTACGACGACACGAAGCGAACGTCGTTCAACCTGAAGGCGATCTACGCCTACGACAAGAACTGGTCGTTCACGCCGGATACGCCTACGAGCGGTGGCGCTACAATGACGCCGCGCACGACGGCTACCAGTACACGATCCCGTCCCCCGGCGTCACGACCAACACGGCGCAGAGCTACCTGAACGGCTACCTTGCGTTCACCAACTACAACGCGAACATCTTCTATCTGCTGGCCACCTACAAGTTCGCAGCGCATTGAACCGCGGGATCGAAGGCCGCCGAAAATCGCGCGCTCAGGCATGCTCGACCGGACTCAGACTCCGCAAACGTTGATCGATCGAAAGGAGAAGCTCCATGAAGATGCTCGTTGTCATTGCAGCCGCATCGATGGGTATGGTCGCTGGCTGCACCGGCGCAGGCGCAGGAGGCGCTCGCCAAGAGCTCCGGCTGCATGAACTGCCACGCGGTCGACACGAAGAAGGTGGGTCCTGCGTTCAAGGACGTCGCGGCCAAGTACAAGGGCAACGCCGATGCCGAGGCAAAGATCGTCACCGAGCTCACCACCGCAAAGGGACATCCTGCCGTGAAGGCGAGCCCCGACGACGTGAAGTCGCTGGTGAAGTGGGTGCTGTCGCAATAGTCGCCACGCGAGCTCAGCAGGCTTCGAATGACGGCGCTTCCCGGCGCCGTCATTCGCAACGCCCGTAAAGCCCCGGACGAT
This sequence comes from uncultured Pseudomonadota bacterium, assembly GCA_963709335.1. Lineage (GTDB taxonomy): Bacteria > Pseudomonadota > Gammaproteobacteria > Burkholderiales > Casimicrobiaceae > VBCG01. The sequence goes on along the minus strand of CAVPWB010000010.1, from coordinate 201,153 downwards.
CGGCGTCTCGATTCGTTCACGAGCCGCCGCCGTCGAAGCAGCGCATTGGCCAAAGGCAGCGGACGACGGTCCGCTGCGGGCTAGGGCTTCTCGTCCGGCGCCGTGTGGGCAATGCCCTTGTGGCAATCGATGCACGTCGCAGCCTTCGCCAGGACCTGCTGGTGCATCGGCTGCACGAAGTCCTTCTGCTTCGCCACGATCTCGGCGGTGAACGCGTGGCAGTGCTGGCAGTTCTCGGAATTGTTCTGCTTGTATTCCGCCCACACCGACTGCGCCATCCGCAGGCGTTCCTTCTTGAACTTTTCCTCGGTCGAGATCACGCCGCGCACCTCGCCGATCGCGTCCTTGATGCCGGCCTTGGCCTTGTACCAGAGCAGCTCGGGGTACTGGTGGGGAATGTGGCAGTCGTGGCATCCAGCAGTGACGCCCGTGCGGTTCAGGTGATGCCCGCTCTGCGCGTATTCGCGCGCCACCCATTGCATCGAATGGCAGGCGTTGCTGCAGAATTCATTGGTCCCGGTTGCAGCAACCATCAGTTGCGTGCCCACCACACCACCTGCTCCTATAACGAGCCCGAGGATGACAAGCGCCAGCACCGACCATCTCGCGCTCGGCGTCGAAAGACGGCGCCACACTCGACCCGGCAGACTGCGCCGTGGTTCGACCTGATCAGGTTTGGTGTCCAAAAAAGCGCCTCCTCGCGTTGTGTTCGATCGTTGGAATGCCCGCCCGCAATCGATGCGGCGGGCCCCAGCCGCATGGTGCCGCAAAACGCCGGCTTGGAATAGCTAGCGCGCGAGGGTTTCGGCGCGTCGCGCGAAAGCGTCGACGATCTGGTCGGCGATGCGTTGCGCAGCGCTGCCGGTCACCTTGTCAAAAACGCCACCGGCAAATTCGTAGCTGAGCTCGAACTCGATCTTGCATGCGTCGGGGGCAAGCTCGGTCAGCCGCCAGTCACCTTCGAATCTCCTGAACGGCCCCTTCTCGAGGCGGACGGCCAGCCATGCGGGACGTCGCTTGGGATTGCGCGTCGTCATCTCGAATTCGAGCCCGCGATGCTTGAACGTGATCCGCGCCGCGACGATCTCGTCGGTGCGCTCGAGGATGACCGCCCCGGCACACCACGGCAGGAAGGCGGGATAGTTCTCCGCCCTCTCGATGAGGTCGAAGGTGTCGCCTGCTGAACGACCGATGAGTGCCGACCGCTGGACTTTCACGTTGCCGCTCGCGCGTTTCGCGCAGGATACGCTGGGTCAGCTAAGGGCTTGCGGATATCCGGGGCGAGCCGAAACGCCGCCGCGGTCCGCGGAATGATGACGAGGTGGCGTCGAGCGCGAGGGCTCCATGCGCCCCGCGATGGTCAGGCGGTTCGCTCTCGCATCGACGGCGCGGCCGGATCGCCTGCCGCGGCCGCCGCGTCGGGCTGCACGAACGTTTCGCGCGCCCGACCCGCCAGGATGTCCTGATACCACCGCGCGTGGTGATGTTCCGCCCAGCTCTCGTCGACGTAACCGTCGCGCATCGCCCGGTACGCGCCGGTCATTCCGATGGTACCGAGGTAGACGTGCACGCAGGCGAGGGCCATCGCGAGGTACGCGCAGATCATATGGACGATGTTTGCAGTCTGCATCGTCGCTCGCGTCTGGTCGAAGTTGGGGAACACCAGCACGAGTCCGCTGATGACGAGGATCGTGGAAAACAGGACGAGGACAAACCAGAACACGAGTTTCTCGCCCGCGTTGTACTTGCCCGACGGGTACTCGTGTCCCTTGAAATAACCGATGATGTTGATGAACCAGCGGAAGTCCTCGATGCCGATGCCGTTGTCGCGAACGTAGCGGACGAACATCAGCGGCACCGCGACGATTAGCACCGGGCCGACGAAGTTGTGCAGGTTCTTGGCGAAGACGGCGAGCCACGAGAACAGCGTGTAGCCGATCAGTGGCAGCAACACCGCCTTGCCGATCGAGAGGATCACCCCCGTGATGGCGAGCGTGACCCACGTGATGGCCAGCAGCCAGTGCGCGTAGCGGTCGATCGGCTGAAAGCGCTTGATCACGCGGGCGCCTGGCTTGCGCTCGTAATCCATCGTGCCCAGGATCATGTAGAACACGGCAAGGCCGCCGATCGCGAGTGCGAGCAGGAATCCGCCAGCCGTAATCAGCGGCGAGCGCGCCGCACGCCACGTCTGGCCCCGCGGCTGGATCAGCACGTTGGTTTCGCGCCCGGGAATGCTGGTGAACTGCGGCTGCCCGGACCGCGCCTCCGACCACACCGGCTGATTGTTCAGCGGCTGCTCCACCTGTCGCTTCTGCTGCTGCGCGGCGTAATCCGCGTCGACGGGATTGACGGCGGGTGACTGCGCCATCGCGCACCCGAACGTCAGGAGGTAGAGGGCCACGATGAACATCGAGCCCGTCCGGGCGATTCCTGCCAGCATGCTGTTTCCTCGCTTCGTCATCAGTGCATCCGACGCGCGCGCCTTCACTGCTTCTGCGCAGGCGAATGTGCGTTCGACGCCTTCTCCGGCTGCGCGGGCAAGCCCTTGGCCGCATCGGAACCGGCCGGCGCCGTGACCGGCAACTGCGGATTCACGGTGATGCCTTTCGCCTTCTGGTCGGCGATATAGCGCTGCGGCAGCGCGATCCATCGCCTTGTTGAGCTTCGCGGCCTCGGCATCGGCAGACGCCTTGTCCTTGGTCGCCTTCTCAGCCTTCTGCTCGTCCGTCATCGGCGGCACCGGCGGCAGCTTGGCCACGGCGACGCCGAAGGCGGTCACGACCAGTCCAGCGCCGAGAAGGGCGCGTATCGTCGTCTGCATCGATTCTCTCCGCATAGCGGTCCGTGTAGGCAAAACGCCACTGCGATGCGGCGTCATCGGATATGGGGCATCAGTCGTGAAGTCGCGTGTACTCGTTCTGCGACTGCATGCGCGTTTCGATCGCGTTGTCCCACTGCTGTTTGTTGCCGTTGAACGGCGCGCCCTGATAGGCCGGCGTATCGGGCTTGCCCTGATACGTTCCCTGCTTGTAGTTGATCACCTGCGGGCGCTCGCCGCAGCCGGCGAGCGCGAGCGTCGCCACCGAAACGATGGTCAGCGCGATACGCGTTGCAATCATGATTTGGTCGCTCCCGGCGGCGTCGCGGGGGCGGGAGCAGCCCCCGGTGCGCCGGCACCCGGCGCCCCCTGCTGTGCGCCGGCAGGCGGCAGCTTGTACGCCGTCGCCCAGCCCCACACTTCGCCGCCCTTGCCGCGGTGGATGACGCGCTCGCGATAGATGTTGGCGATCACGTCGCCGTCACCGCCGAGCAGCGCCTTCGTCGAGCACATTTCCGCGCACGCAGGAAGCTTGCCTTCGGAGAGGCGGTTGCGGCCGTATTTCTGGAACTCTGCCTCCGAGCGGTCGGGCTCCGGACCGCCGGCGCAGAACGTACACTTGTCCATCTTGCCGCGCACGCCGAACGCGCCGGTCTGCGGGAACTGTGGCGCGCCAAACGGACAGGCGTAAAAGCAGTAACCGCAGCCGATGCACAGGTCCTTGTCATGCAACACGACCCCCTCCTCCGACTTGTAGAAGCAGTCGACGGGGCAGACGGCCATGCACGGCGCGTCGGAGCAATGCATGCAGGCGACCGATATCGAGCGCTCGCCGGGAACGCCGTCGTTGATCGTGACGACGCGGCGGCGATTCACACCCCATGGTATCTCGTGCTCCTGCTTGCACGCGGTGACGCAGGCGTTGCACTCGATGCAACGCTCGGCATCGCACAGGAATTTCATTCGGGCCATGTTGAGTTCCTTCGCTTTACGCCGTGAACTTCTCGACCTGACACAGCGTCGTCTTGGTTTCCTGCATCATCGTGACCGAGTCGTAGCCGTAAGTCGTCGCCGTGTTCACCGCTTCACCGCGGATGATCGGCGCTGAACCTTCCGGATAGAACTCGAGCATGTCCTTGCCCATCCACCAGCCGGAGAAATGGAACGGGATGAACGTCGTGCCCTTGCCGACGCGCTCGGTCACCTGCGTCTTCACCTTGATCTGCGCGCCCGTCGGCGTCTTCACCCACACGTATTCGCCGTCGCGGACGCCGCGGTTGTTCGCATCGACCGGATTGATCTCGATGAAGCATTCCTGCTGCAGTTCCGCGAGCCAGCGGTTGCTGCGCGTCTCCTCGCCGCCGCCTTCGTATTCGACGAGCCGGCCACTCGTTAGAACCAGCGGGAACTTCTCGGCGACCTTCTCCTTGACGTTGGCTTCCTGCACCGACTTGTAGAGCGTCGGCAGCCGCCAGAACGCCCTCTTGTCGTCGTGCGTCGGGTATTTGGCGACGAGGTCGGGGCGTGGCGAGTACAGCGGCTCGCGATGCTGCGGAACGCCGTCGGGGAAATTCCAGACGACGGCGCGCGCTTTCGCGTTGCCCCACGGATGCGCACCGTGCTTCATCGTCACGCGCTGGATGCCGCCCGACAGGTCGGTCTTCCAGTTCTTGCCTTCAGCGGCCTTCTTCTCGGCGTCGCTGAGCTCGTCCCACCAGCCGAGCTTCTTCATCAGCACGTGATCGAACTCCGGATAGCCCGTCGTGAGGTCCGAGCCCTTCGGGAAGGAGCCGTCTTCGGCGAGCAGGCTCACGCCGTCGCGCTCGACGCCGAAGTTCGCGCGGAAGCAGCCGCCGCCGTCCATCATCGACCGCGACTGGTCGTACAGATTCGGCGAGCCCGGATGCTTGATTTCCGGCGTGCCGTAGCACGGCCACGGCAGGCCGAAGTAGTCGCCGTCGCACGGACCGCCCTTCGCGCGGAGCGTCTTCACGTCGAACGTCTGCATGTTCTTCATGTGCAGCTTCAGCCGCTCGGGCGACTGGCCCGTATAGCCGATCGTCCACATGCCGCGATTGATCTCCTTCAACACCGATTCCGGCGTCGGCTCTTCCCACTTCGCGTCGCCGTCGGGCTTCCACATCTCGTAGTTCTTGATGAACTCGGGACCCCAGCCAAATTTCTTTGCGAACGCGTACATGATCGCGTGATCGGTCTGCGACTCGAACAGCGGCCGGATCACGCGCTCGCGCCACTGGAGCGACCGGTTCGACGCCGTGCAGCTACCCGACGTCTCGAGCTGCGTCGCCGCCGGCAGCAGATAGACGCCGTCCTTGCGCACCATCGCAGCCATCGCGGCGGTCGCCGACGGATACGGATCGATGACGACGAGAACGTCGAGCTTTTTCATCGCCTCGACCATTTCCTTGCCGCGTGTCTGGCTGTTCGGCGCGTGGCCCCAGAAGACCAGCGCGCGCAGGTTGCTATCCTGGTCGATCAGCTCGTTCTTCTCGAGCACGCCGTCGATCCACCGCGACACCGTCATGCCCGGCTTTTCCATCATCGCCTGCGATGCGAACTGCTTCTTGATCCACTCGTAGTCGACGCCCCACACGGTCGCGAAGTGCTTCCACGAGCCCGTCGCGACGCCGTAATAGCCTGGCAGCGAGTCGGGATTGGGACCGACGTCGGTGGCCCCCTGCACGTTGTCGTGGCCGCGGAAGATGTTGGTGCCACCACCGGATACGCCGACGTTGCCGAGCGCCAGCTGCAGGATGCACGACGCGCGGACGAAGGCGTTGCCGGTCGTGTGCTGCGTCTGCCCCATGCACCAGACGACCGTCGACGGCCGGTTCTTCGCCATCATCTCGGCGAGCTTGTATACGCGCGCCTCGGGGACGCCCGTCACTTCCTCGACCTTGTCCGGCGTCCATTTCGCCATGACGTCGGCCTTGACCTTGTCCATCCCGTAGACGCGATCGTTGATGTACTTGTCGTCCTGCCAGTTGTTCTTGAAGATGTGGTACAGCATTCCGAACACGAACGCGATGTCGGTGCCAGAGCGGATGCGAACGTATTCATCCGCTTTCGCGGCGGTTCGCGTGAAGCGCGGATCGACGACGATCATCTTCGCGCCCGTCTCCTTCGCGTGCAGCATGTGCAGCATCGACACCGGATGCGCTTCGGCCGCGTTACTGCCCATGTATATCGCGCACTTCGTGTTCTGCATGTCGTTGTAGGAGTTCGTCATCGCGCCGTAGCCCCACGTATTCGCGACGCCGGCGACGGTGGTCGAATGGCAGATGCGAGCCTGGTGGTCGCAGTTGTTGCTGCCGAAATACGAGACGAACTTGCGCAGCAAGTACGACTGCTCGTTGCTATGCTTCGAGCTGCCGACCCAGAACACGGCATCGGGCCCCGATTCCTTGCGGATGCCGGCGAGCTTGTCGCCGACTTCGTTGATCGCCTGCTCCCAGCTGATCTTCTGGTACTTGCCGTTGACGAGCTTCATCGGCGACTTCAGCCGATGCTCGCCGTGACCGTGCTCGCGAATCGACGCCCCTTTCGCGCAATGGGCGCCGAGATTAAGCGGTGAGTCGAACACCGGCTCCTGCCGCGTCCAGACGCCGTTTTCGACGACCGCGTCGACCGCGCAGCCTACCGAGCAGTGCGTGCACACGGTGCGATGCACTTCCGTCTTGACGTTCGCGGTCTCGTCGGCTGCCTGCGCCTTGCCCATCGTGCCGTACGGCAACTGGCTCGCGAACGCACCCGCGCCCGCGACGAGGCCGGAGCGCTTCAGGAACGCCCGGCGGTCCATCGTGGCGATCCGGGCGCCCAGCGTGCGATCGAGGCGCGGACCCGCGACGCGGGTGGAATCGGTCTTGCGCGTGAGCAGCATGGTTCTCTCCTGCCGAAGACTTCGTTTAACGCGATGGCGTCAGCGTGAACACTCGGCGCGCCGGGTTCATTGCGTTCAGACGCGCGTCGTCGCGTAATAATCTCGCACGTGCTCGGTTTCCTGGTACCCCTGTGACGCGGGCTTCGTCGCAGGCGCTTCGACGAGCGCCGCCGGCGATGCAAGCACGGGCACGGCGACGGCAGCCCCCGCGGCGCTCGCACCGAACATCAGGAAGCGCCGACGATTCGTGTCGGGGGCGTGCGCAGCAACGGACGGCAACCCTTGCGGGTCGCGATGGATTCGATCGCTCATGGTGCCTCCAGAAACAGGTTCCGCACGCATAGCTTTTACTCCATGGCGAGTGCGTCGCGGTCCAGCGCCATGAATTGTCCCGTCAATTCTGCAACGCACGCGTAGTAGTTGGCAATAGACGATTCGCGTATTGCACCGCAGCACAAGAATGCCCACGATCCGATGTGGCGCTCGAAAAACGCTCGTTGCACCGCAACGGATGCCGGCCGCCGGTCGCCCTCGCCGACAACGAGCAGCCGCATCGTTTCGAACAGCGCCGACAGATGGTCCTCGAGCATGACGACATCGCGGCGACGGCCCAGTCCGAGCGCCGCGAGCTCGCCGCGCAGGTCGGCCAGCGGCCGATCGAGCATCGCGCCGGCGATCCAGTGCGATGCGTGCAGGTTGACGTCGCATTGGCCGACGCCAACGAACAGGTCCGTGTACTCCTGTGCAACGGCGTCCACATCCATTGCGCTGCTCGCGGCGACGAGCCGGTTCCATGCCGGTGCGAGCGCGCCGTCGCCTTCCATTGTCTGCGCGCCGGCAATCGACCGCAGCAGCGACCGGTCGGGCGCCTCGGCATAGAGCCTCGCGAGCAGCGCGTAGAACTCGGCGCGGCTGCGGTCTTCGGGCGCCAGCGGGTGCGCGAGCGCGACGACTTGAGCAGAACTAGATGTCACGGATGTCGACGGTCTTTTCGTTGGTCACCATGTCGACGACCCGGCAATCGCCGCACATCCGCAGTCGCGCGAGGCTGTCCTCGCTGGCGAACATCGAGTGCCCGCGCAGCCGTTCGACCATCGCCAGCACGAGCTTTTCCGTGCCCATCGGCTTGCCGCAGCGCGTACATGCGAAGATCGTCGCTTCGTTCAGCACGCGCGGCGCGCGCGCCTCCGGCGACAGGTCGAGCCGTGGAACGAGCGTGATCGCCTGCTCGGGACACGTGCTGGCGCAGATCCCGCACTGGACGCAATTGGTCTCGATGAAGCGCAGTTGCGGGCTCTCGGCGTGATCGAGCAGCGCGGCTTCGGGGCACGAGCCGACGCACGCGAGGCACATCGTGCAACGGGACTTGTCCACGTCGAGCGCTCCGAACGGCGCACCCGCCGGCAAGGCGATCGTCGTGCGCGGCACGGGCGCGTGCTGGGCGAGATGGTCGAACGCGAAAGCGAGCGTGCGGCGCTTGTCGTTGGTGGCGGCGAACGTCGCGGGAACGCGCGGCGGCAACGCGACGGGCCATTCCCACACCGCGCGTGCGACGTCATCCGTGACCGCGTCGATGAGCCGGAAATGCTCGCCCTGGTAACCCTGGGCGTTGGCCACGGTCTGGGCGATCGACATCTGGAAGCGCAGCGCCTCGCGATACTGCGGCGCCTCGCGGCCGGTGGCGAGCACCGCGACGCCGGAAGCGCCCCACGCCAGCGCGGCCATCCACAGATCGATGCCCACAGACGCGATGTGCTCGACCTCGACGGGCAGCACCCGCGCCGGCAGTCCGCGTCCGCGTCGCGCGAGTGCTGCGAGCGATGGCTCCGCGTCTGCCGCGTGCAGCAAGAGTGCCGCGTCGCGCCCGCCGGCCCGCGCGTACTCACCCAGAAGCGTGCGCAGCCGCGTGCCGAGGTCGGAAGGCGCCGGGTACGCATACGTCATCGCGCCGGACGGGCACACGGTCGCGCATGCCCCGCACCCCATGCACAGGTGCGGCTCGACAGCGACATGATCGCCGTCGGCGCGGATCGCGAGCGTCGAGCACACGTCGATGCATTGCGTGCAACCCGTCTTCTGCGAGCGGCTGTGTGCACAGATCGACGGCTTGTACGCGAAATACTTCGGCTTTTCGAACTCGCCGACCGCGAGCGCGATTTCGGCGGCCGTTTTCGCCTGCAGCAACGGATCGTCACCTGGCGCGAAGTAACCTTGTGGCGGCTGGTGCTGCGTGAACCACCGTGTCGGCTGCAGGTCGAGCACCGCGTCGAAGCGAGCGCCACGCGTCGTGTCGCGGCGGTCGAAGTCGATCGCACCGACGGCGCCGCAGGCGATCACGCAGGCACGATGGTCCTTGCAGCGATCGAGATCGACCTGGAAGTTCCACGTGATCGCATGCTCGGGGCAGGCGCTCACGCAGGCGTTGCAGTGTGTGCAGACATCGAGGTCGATCGGGTTTTCCTGCGTCCACTGCGCGTCGAACGCGCCCAGCCAGCCATCGAGCCGCGTCAGTCGGCCGGAAACGACGGGGAAGCTGCGCGTTGCCGGCAAATCCGTTTCGAACGAGGACTGCGTCGACAGCACGGTGACGGACAACGCCGGCGCGAGCGCATCGGCCCACTTCAATGCCGCTGCGAGCGGGCCGACGATCAGCAATTGTCCTTCCGACTTGTATCCGACCGACGCCACGGGCTCGGGGTCCGGCAGCGCGGCAGCCGCGAGCAGCGCTGCGATCTTGGGTGTGGCACGTGACGCTTCGGCCGACCATCCGGCCGTCTCGCGGATATTGACGAAGCGAATGGATCGCACGCCGCCCGCTTCGTCCGCGAGGTCGCCCAGCAGGCGTTGCTCCTGCGTGCATGCAACGACCATGTCGCCCGATGCGCGCTTCGCGAACTCGCCCGCGCCCTGCTGGCACATCGCCGTGTGCACGTGCAGGTCGGCAACGCCTGTCGCACGCGCAAGCGCGTCGCGATCGAGCGGCATCGTCGCGTTGCACGTGCAGATCGCGACGTTCTTGTCGGAGACGCTCATGTGCGGCTCGTCGCCGGCTTCGCGGCAGCGACGTTCCCGTCCGCATCGACGGACGGTGTCGTGTCGGATTGGCCGATTCGCACCGCTACGTCAGTGGCCGCGGTCGGCGGCGGTGCTGCCAATGGCGCATCAGCCTCTGCGACGGTGATGCCATCGGCGGGCGACGCCGGCGCAGCATCGGCCTCCGCCGCGGCGTCGTCAGCCGGTGCGTCGTCGGGAACGTCCTCGACGTAGCCGGCGGCGTTCACGCGCGTGGCCGGTGGATTGAAGATATAGCGAGCCTGCGTGAGCGTTCGCACGATCGCGGGGTCGATCGGGTCGGGCTTCGAATAATCGCCGATGTAGACGTCGAGCCCGTCCATCACGTTGAAGTGCGGATCGCTGAACAGCTTCTTCAGCGCGCCCCGCTTCATCGCATCGTCGACACCCGGCTGCATGAACGGCGAATAGTCGGAGTCGATCGTCAACGACTCGAGCGTCGGCAGCGGCACGGCGGCGCCGGATGCGGAACCGGTGACGGCGGTTGTCGATGCGGTGCCCACTAGGCGTTGGGACCACGCCGGTGGCTGCCGATGGAACCGCCGCAGCGCTGCCCGCGGATGCGTCGGTCGGAACCGGCGAGGTCGGGTCCGGGAGCGCCGTACCGACGGGTGCCACGGTGCTGCCAGGCGCGCGATCGGACGCGAGATCCCCTCGCGCGGCCGCGTGCTTGCGCTGCGACCAGCGGCGCAGCGAAAAGCCTTTCGGATCTGTCGGGGCGTCGGGCATCGTCAACTCGAGACTAGCGATCGGGCTTGGACCGGTCACTCGACGCCGCATCGGCCAGCGGATCGTTGCGGCGAACCTTGCGGCGCGGCTCGGGCTTGTAGTGGACGTCGACGAACGCCCGGATCCATTCGGCGATCGACGGAAGCATCGGAACGCCGTCGACCTGCTCGCCGCCATCCATGAATCGCCCGGCCTCGTTGTAGCTCACAGTAACGAGCACCGGGCGCGCGCGGGGCATTGAATTGTCCTCGAAAAAGCGCCACATCACGAAGATGCGCGGATCCGGCGCCGTGAGGTTGAGAAAGTAGCCTTCCACCTCCGTCGGATGCAGTTCGATCTCGAAACCCGTGCAGCGCCAGTGGTTGCCGTCGACGCCTTCCGGCATCGAGCGTCCGGTACCGGGCACGGCATCGCGCGCCGCCGGAATGTCGAGCCGCGGCGTAGCAACTTCGACCTTTAGCGGCTGCCAACGTTCGCTTGCCCATCGGCTTTCGAGCGGGATCCGCGCCATGATCACGTCTACGGCCAGGCGCAGGGCATTCACGAGCGTCGTGCCGACGCAGGAACTTCAGGCAACGAAATCATCGGGCGTCGATCATACCTTGACGGATCGGTCGGCAACTCTCGCTCTGCTAACATGGATTGTCCACTCGTGCATCCACAGGATCGCCGGACGCCCCTCCGATGGCCGCCATCATTCCGCTGACCGACATTCGCGCCACGGCGAGCGCCGCCGCCCGCGATGCGTTCGTGCGCGCTGCCGCGAATGCGCCTGTCGCCGACGAGTCGTCGCTACCCGTCGACGTCCGTCGCCGCCCGCTGCACGACCTGCGCATCTCGGTGACGGATCGCTGCAATTTCCGCTGCGTCTACTGCATGCCGAAGGACGTCTACGGCCGCGACTTTCCGTTCCTGCCGCATGCGGACCTGCTGACGTTCGAGGAGATCGCGCGCATCGCCAAAGTATTCGTCGGACGGGGCGTGCGAAAGATCCGGCTGACAGGCGGCGAGCCGCTGCTGCGCCGGAATCTCGAGCGGCTGATCGCGATGCTGGCGGCGATCGGCGACGTCGACATCACGCTGACCACCAACGGCGCGCTGCTCGCCCGCAAGGCCCGCGCGTTGCGGGACGCGGGATTGAAGCGCGTCACCGTGAGTCTCGATGCGCTCGACGACCCGACGTTTCGCGCCATGAACGACGTCGACTTTCCGGTTGCGCGCGTGCTCGAAGGCATCGATGCCGCGCACGCGGCCGGTCTCGCGCCCATCAAGATCAATGCCGTCGTCAAGCGCGGTTTGAACGAGCATGCGATCGTGCCGCTCGCGCGGCACTTCCGCGACAGCCCGCACATCGTCCGATTCATCGAATACATGGACGTCGGACACACGAACGGCTGGCGGATGGATCACGTGGTGCCGGCCGCTGAAATCGTCGATCGCATCGACCGCGAGTTCCCGCTCGAGCCGGTCGATGCGAATTATCCCGGCGAGGTCGCGCAACGCTGGCGCTATCGCAACGGCGACAACGAGGTCGGCGTCATCGCGTCGGTGACGCAGGCCTTCTGCCGCGAGTGCACGCGCGCACGGCTGTCCACCGACGGCAAGCTCTACACCTGCCTGTTTGCCGACAACGGCTACGACCTGCGCGCATTGTTGCGCGACGCGTATTCCGACGCGCAGGTCGGCAACGCCATCGCCGCGATCTGGCGTGCGCGCGACGATCGCTATTCCGAGATCCGCACGGCGAACACGCCGCGCGAGTCGCGCGTCGAGATGTCGTACATCGGCGGCTAGCACTCGTTCGAACGCTGATGAACCCGCACAACAGGCGCTGATGTACCGGCCGCAACTCACCAACGCCGCAAGGCCATCGACGTTCGACGTTACCGCCGTCGACGAGAACGGCGCTGCCCGCGAAGTTGCGATCGCCGGCGAGCACCCGCTGACCGTATACGTCGACAAGCGGGAGATCCTGACGCTGATGACGCTCGGTGCCGCACCGGAGGCGCTGACGATCGGCTATCTGCGCAACCAGCGGCTCGTCGAACGCCTCGACGACATCGTCGCCGTCCAGGTCGACTGGGAGACGAACTCGGTCGCCGTCAGGACGCGCCACGGCCTCGCCGACCTCGACGCGAAGACCGCGAAACGCACGACGACGAGCGGCTGCGGCCAGGGCACGGTGTTCGGTGACCTGATGGAAGACATCGACAACGTGCGCCTGCACGTGGATGCGACGCTGACGCAAACGGCGCTCTACGCGCTGCTCGACAAGGTGCGGCTGCACGAAACGATCTACAAGCAGGCCGGCGCCGTCCACGGCTGCGCGCTCGCGACGCATCGCGACGGCCAGGCGGAGATCCTGCTTTTCATCGAGGACGTCGGCCGGCACAACGCCGTCGACGCGATCGCCGGCCGCATGTGGCTCGACGGCGAGGAAGGCGCCGACAAGATCTTTTACACGACCGGACGCCTGACGTCGGAGATGGTGATCAAGGCTGCGCAGATGGGCATTCCGTTCCTCGTGTCGCGCTCGGGGCTGACGCAGATGGGCTACGAAATCGCGCAGAAGGTCGGCATGACGATGATCGGTCGCGCAACCAACCGCCATTACCTGCTGTTCACGGGTGCGCAGCGGTTTCACGCCGATGCGCCCGCGGAAGCGCCGCGCGGACGCGTGACGGCGACGTGAAGCGCGTTCCGACGAAGGCCCGGCCGTGACGATCGCGCGCACCGACATCACCGGTGTCGTGTTCGCCGGCGGGCAGGGTCGCCGGATGGGCGGCGTCGACAAGGGACTCGTCGAACTCGACGGTCGCGCGCTCGTCGCCCACGTCATCGAGCGCCTCGCGCCACAGGTTGGCGAGCTCGTCATCAATGCGAACCAGAATCGCGACCGCTATGCTGCATTCGGCTATCCGGTCGTCGCGGACGTGATCCCTGACTTTGCCGGTCCGCTGGCCGGACTGCACGCAGCGATGGCCGCCGCGACGACGCCCTATGTCGTGACGAGCCCGTGCGATTCGCCGTTCCTGCCAGCCGATCTCGTTGCGCGTCTTGCGCTCGCGTTAGCGGCAACGCCGCTCGACCTCGCCGTTGCGCGGACGTTCGACCAGCCGCATCCGGTGTTCTCGCTGGTGCGCACCGACGTGCGTCCGCATCTCGAGGCATTCCTGCGCGGCGGCGGACGCAAGATCGACGCGTGGTATGCAACGCTACGCGTGGCCGACGTGCGCTTCGACGACGAGGCCGACGCCTTTCGCAACATCAATACCGCAGCGGAGCTCGCGGCGAGCGGCAATACCTCGCCGGCAAGCACGGTGAGCGCGCCATGACCGCGCCGATGTTGCGCGAGCTTTCATGCGCCGACGACTACGATCCCGATTCGCTGTCGGTCGACGCGGCGCGCGCAGCGATTCGCCGGTTCCTGCAGCCGGTGACCACCGTCGAGCGCGTCCACATCCGTGCAGCACTCGATCGCGTGCTGGCCGCCGACATCCAATCGCCGCTCGACGTGCCGGGCCACGACAACTCGGCGATGGACGGCTGGGCCGTGCGATTCGCCGATGTCGATGCGGTGCGCCCGACGACACTGCGCCGGATCGGCGAGTCGTTCGCGGGCAAGCCCTATCCTGGCAACGTCGGCGCCGGCGAGGCCGTGCGGATCTTCACCGGTGCGGTGATGCCGCATGGCAGCGACACGGTCGTGATGCAGGAACGCGCGACGGCAACCGCGGAAAGCGTGACCGTGGCGCCGAACGCCGTCAATCGCGCGGGACAAAACCGGCGCATTGCCGGCGAAGACGTGAAGCGCGGCGCGATCGTGTTCCGCGCCGGGCAGCGCGTACGCCCGGCCGAGCTCGGCATGCTCGCGTCGATCGGCGTCGGCGAATGCACGGTGTACCGCAAGTTGCGGGTCGCGTTCTTCTCGACCGGCGACGAGCTCCGGTCGATCGGCCAGCCGCTCGCAGCGGGCGAGATCTACGACAGCAACCGCTACACGCTGTACGGCATGCTGATGCGGCTCAACTGCGACGTCGTCGACATGGGCGTCGTCCCGGATGTGCCTGAAGCGCTCGAGCGCGCGCTCGCCAGCGCCTCGGCGACTGCCGACGTCGTCATCACATCCGGTGGCGTCTCGGTCGGCGAGGCCGATTACGTACGCGACCTGCTCGCGAAGCTCGGCGAAGTGCTGTTCTGGAAAATCGCGATGAAACCGGGCCGGCCGCTGGCCTACGGCAAGATCGGCGGCGCGCATTTCTTCGGCCTGCCCGGCAATCCCGTGTCGGTGATGATGACGTTCTACGAGTTCGTCCGCGACGCGCTGCTCGTTCTGCAGGGAAGGCGCGACGTGCCGCCGTTGCCGACGCTGAAGGCGACGCTGGCAACGCCGATCCGCAAAATGCCCGGACGCACGGAGTTCCAGCGCGGCATCCTGACCGCGGACGGCGACGGATGGGCCGTGCGGACGACCGGCGAGCAGGGTTCAGGCGTGCTGTCGTCGATGTCGCAGGCGAACTGCTTCATCGTGCTGCCGACCGATGCCGGTGACCTCGACGCCGGAACGGCGGTGGACGTCCAGGTGCTGGAAGGCCTCGTCTAGGGCCTGTTAACAGCCTAGCCGGCTTCTTCGCGTTGCCGCACGAACGCACCTGATTACGCGCCCCGGGTTGGACGCGCCGGTCAATAGTAGCGCGAGATGTCGCCCCGCTCCATCGCCTCGATTCGCCGTTCGAGCTCGAACACGTCGCGCGATTGCGCCAGATAGGCCTCGCGGGCCTTTTGCTCCCGATGCCAGAACCAGCGGTCCAGCCGATCGAGAAGCCCCTCGCGGGGAGCCGCCGGGCCCGGGCTGACCGGGCGCCGGCGTTGCCGCACTGCGGGCCGGGGCGCGTTTGTGCGTAGGGCCGAGCGCTTCGGCCATCAACGTGTAGAGCTGGCCGAGAACGCTGGCGTCGAAGTAGCGTTCGGCAGCACTGGGCGTCGTAATTTCGTTGGGATTCATGGTTTTCTGCTCCCGCCGGGTAGGCATGGATTGGCTTCGGCACGGATTGTGCGTCGCACCAATACAAGATAGGACGCGCCCGGGGTTAGATCAAATCGTCCTTTTGGATCATTGAGATAAGCAATACTGATATACCGGCATTTGTCCTATTGCGCCGCAGCATAAATGCATGCATATTCAATTCTTTGACGAGTTGGATCCATGGAGCTTTACCAGCTGAAGGGATTCGCGGCGGTGGCCGAGCTCGGCCAGTTGACTCGCGCGGCTGAGCGCCTTCACATCAGTCAGCCGGCGCTTTCCGCGCAGATCAAGGCGCTGGAAGACGAGCTGAACGTCGCGCTGTTCGAGCGAGGCGCCGCCGGCATGACGCTGACGGCCGCCGGACGGCAGCTGTTGCCCGAGGCCGAACGCGCGCTCGCCGCCGCGCAGGCGCTGCGCAGCCAGGCGCTCGCGCTGCGCGGCGAGGTCGCCGGTCGGGTGCGCCTCGGATCGATTGGGGACCCTGAGCTCACGAGGGTCGCCGAGGTACTACGAAGCGCGGTCGACTGCTTGCCCCTGCTGGAGATCGACGTCCATCACGAGATCTCGGGTGCTGCCTTCGAAAAGGTGCGCGATGGCGAGCTCGACGTCGCGTTCTATTACGGGAATCTCGTGCATCCGGCCGTTGCGGCGCTGCCGCTTCGCGAGCTCGCCTTTCGAATCGTCGTGCCGGCCGCATGGGCCGGCCGGCTCGCGAACGCCGACTGGAACGCAATCGCCGCCGAGCCGTGGCTGACGACGCCGCCAATCAGCACCCATCACGCCCTTGCCACCGAGCTGTTCGCCGCGCACGGCATCGAGCCAACCCGCCAGGTCGTGGCCGATCACGAAGCGGTAATCAGCTCGCTCGTCGCAGCGGGGCTGGGAGTTGCTCTGATGCGCGAGGACACCGCACTGGCCGACGCCGCTGCCGGCCGTCTCGCAATCTGGGGGGACACGCGCCTCTGGACGCACCTGCAGTTCCTGTTCCGGCGCGACCGTGAGAACGATCCGGCAATCCACGCGGTACGCGACGTCGTCGCGGACGTCTGGGCGCGGGCCGGCAGCGTGCCCGCTTCCAGCCCCGACGCGCGGCGCGCTGCCTAGGGGTTGTCAACGGGCCCTGGACCGTGAACGCTGTAAGGTCCGGCTTGCGTAACCGACTGACGATTCGGGCCGGTGGATAATTCCCGGTCGGCGCGGTTCCCCGGCGGTTGTCGCAGGGAACGATAATTTTTCGCGCATCTCCAAATCACACGATCTCAGAGCGGAGCATGAGTCGATGGAACGCCGATTGGTGCTGCAGGGTATCGGGGCCGGACTGCTGGTGGGTGCGGGTCTTGCGATCGGCGCCGATCCGAAGAAGGGCCCGGCCGTGAAGAACACCGCCGTCGAGCAGCTGCAGAGCACGTGGAAATCGCTGCTGGCGAAAGACGCCAAGGTCGCGGCGGATGCATCGCCGGTCGTCCGTTCCGATGACGAGTGGCGCAAGTCGCTCGATCCGGCGAGTTACGCGGTGCTGCGGCACGAAGGAACCGAGCGGCCGTTTTCCAGCCCGCTCAACGACGAGCATCGCGCCGGCGTGTTCGTGTGTGCCGGTTGCGCGCTGCCGTTGTTCACGTCCGCGATGAAGTTCGACAGCGGTACCGGCTGGCCGAGCTATTTCACGACTATTCCCGGCGTCTTCCAATCGAAGTCGGACAGCAAGCTGATCCTGCCGCGCACCGAGTATCACTGCGCGAAATGCGGCGGCCATCACGGTCACGTGTTCGACGACGGCCCCGAGCCGACCGGCCTTCGCTATTGCAATAACGGCGTCGCGCTGCGCTTCATTCCGCTGAAGGCATAGCGACTCCCGTCCGCGCCGGGCATCGCTGCGCCCGGCGCGGTCGACACGCGCGATAGACTCGAACCTCTCGGAAGGTCGGGCGGGATAAGCGCGCGTGGTGGAACTTCGGCACGTATCCAAGTCGTTCGCGGGTCCTGCGCCGCGGACGATCTTCGGCCGCCTGTCGCTCGACGTCGCGCCGGGCGAGTACATCGCCATCGTCGGCGCGTCGGGTGTAGGCAAATCGACGCTCCTCAACGTCATCGCCGGTCTCGAACGTGTCGATTCCGGCACGGTTATGGTGGACGGCGTCGAGTACGCGACCAAGGACGACGACGCGCTCACCGTGTTGCGACGGGACCGCATGGGGTTCGTGTTCCAGGCGTTCCACGTGCTGCCATACCTGTCGGTTGCGGAAAACGTCGGCCTCCCGCTTGCGCTGCGCGGCGAAAGCCCTGCCGCGGGAAGGGAGCGCGTCGCCGCGATGCTGGAAAGCGTGGGCCTTGCCGGACGCGAGCGCAGCAAGCCGCGCGAGCTTTCGGGCGGCGAATTGCAGCGCGTGGCGATCGCCCGCGCGCTCGTCCACCGCCCTGCGCTGGTCCTCGCCGACGAGCCTACCGGCAACCTCGATCCGGCGATAGCCGCACAGGTAATCAAGCTGCTGCGCGATGCCGTCACGACCAACGGAGCCGCCTGCGTGCTCGCGACGCATTCGCGCAGCGCAGCGGCGTCCGCGGATCGCATCTGGCGACTGACACCCGACGGACTCGTGGCGGCGCAAAGCGGCGATGTCGACTGACGTGCGCACGCTCGGCGCGCCGTTCGCCGTCGCACGCGCCGTCACGGGCGGCGTGCGCGCGTTCGTCCGCGGGCGCACGCTGCTCGCCGTCGTTGCGATCGCGTTCGGTATCGCGCTCGGCTACGCCGTCGAGCTCATCAATCGTGCCGCGGTGAACGAGCTTTCGACGGGACTTGCGACGCTTTCCGGAGATGCAGATATCGAGGTGCGCGGGCCGCGCACCGGCTTCGACGAGGCACTCTATCCGCTGCTCGCGCAGCTCGACGGCGTCGCCGTCGCGAGCCCCGTCGTCGAAACCGATGTCACGGTGAGCGGTCGCGACTCGGCGCTGACGCTCGTAGGCGTCGACGTGTTTCGCGCGGCTGCGATCACGCCGGCGCTCGTCGGCGCAACGGGGGACCGGATGGATGCGCTGCGAGGCGACACGCTGTTTCCCAGCGCGGCCGCAGCAAGCTGGCTGGGCGTTCACGATGGCGACACCGTCGACGTCGCAGCGGGCCGCTCGACGCTGACGCTGCGCGTCGCCGGTATGTCGGGCGGCAGCGGGGCGCTGCGTTACGCGGTGATGGACATCGCTGCCGTCCAGGATGCGTTCGGATTGCGCGGCCGGCTGACGCGCATCGACCTGCGCGCATCGCCGGGCACCGACGTCGGAAAGCTCGCGCAACGCGTGCAGGCACTGCTGCCGCCCGGACTTGTCGCAGCATCGCCGCAGGCCGGCATGGCGGCCGCCGCGCGGCTGTCGCGCGCGTATCGCGTGAATCTCAACGTGCTCGCGCTCGTCGCGCTGTTCACCGGCAGCATGCTCGTTTTCGCGACGCAAACGCTTTCGGTCGCGCGACGGCGACCGCAATTCGCGCTGCTGCGCACGCTCGGGCTCGCACGCGGTCGGCTCGTCGGCTTCGTCATCGCGGAAGCGGCGGCGCTCGGCGTAGTCGGGGCGCTCATCGGCATCGTCGCCGGCCACGCACTCGCATGGATTGCGCTGCGCGAATTCGGACCCGACCTCGGTGCCGGATTCTTTCGCGGCCGCGCTGTCGTGCTCGGCTTCGAGCCGCTGCCCATGCTTGCCTTCGGAACGCTGGGCCTGCTGGCGGCGATCATCGGCAGCGCGCTGCCAGCACGCGAGGCGGCGCTCGCGTCACCGGCGGCTGCGCTGAAGGCAAGCGACGCCGATCTCGCTGCAGCGCCTCCGAGCTGGCCAGCGTGGGTGCTGATCGCAACCGGCGCGGCCGCGACGTTCCTGCCTGCGGTGAACGGCCTTCCGCTCGCAGGCTACGGCGCGATCGCGCTGATCGTCATTGGCGGCATTCTCGCGATGCCCCAGATCGCCCGCACGGTGCTGCACGCCATCCGCACGCCCGCGTACGTGCCGGCGCAACTTGCCATCGCGTACATGCGCGCATCGCCGGGCCGCGTCGCCGCCACGCTCGCAGCGATGGTGGCGAGCGTTTCGCTGATGGTGGCGATGGCGATCATGGTCACGTCGTTTCGCCAATCGCTCGACGACTGGCTCACCTTGATGCTGCCGGCCGACGTGTACGTTCGCGCCGCGTCGGACAGCGTGCCTTTCACGCGCGACGACCGTGCTGCGCTGGCGCGGATCGGCGGTGTCGCGCGCGCCGAGTTCATGCGCGCGACATCGTTATGGCTCGATCCGTCGCTGCCGCGCGTGGCCCTGCTCGCCCGCGATATCGACCCCGGTGATGCAGCGGCGCGGCTGGCGCTCGTCGGCGACGCCTTGCGCGTGACTGCCGGTGCGCCGCCCCCCGCGTGGATCAGCGAGCCTGTGGCCGATGCGAAGGGGCTGGCCCCCGGTGCGCTCCTGACACTGCCGCTTGCGGGACGCGCCGTCACGTTCACGGTGGCGGGCGTCTGGCGCGACTACGTGCGCCAGCAGGGCGCGGTCGTCATCGAGCGCTCGCGCTACGTGGCGCTGACCGGGGACGACGCGGTCAACGAGGCAACGCTCTGGCTCGCACCCGGTGTCGATGCCGCCGCTGTCCGCGACGATGTCGCGCGTGCAGCCGGTGCCGGGCGCGTGCTCACTGCAACGCCTGCCGATTTGCGCAAGCTGTCGCTCGCAGCGTTCGACCGCACATTTGCCGTCACTTACGCGCTGGAAGCCGCCGCCGTACTGATCGGTGTCGTGGGCCTGTCGGCGGCGCTGGTCGCACAAACGCTCGCGCGAAGCCGGGAGTTCGGGATGCTGCGCCACGTCGGCATGACGCGCAGGCAATTGCGCACGATGCTCGCCGTCGAAGGTGCGACACTCGCCGGCATGGGGGTCGGGTGGGGCCTCGTGCTGGGATTTGCCATCAGCCTGATTCTGGTCAACGTCGTCAACCGGCAGTCGTTCCACTGGGGCATGGCGCTTCACATTCCATGGCTCGCGCTCGCCGTGCTGGCAGCGTCGCTCGTGGCGCTGGCGACGCTGACCGCCCGTGCCAGCGCGCGCACGGCAACCAGCATCGGCGCCGTGCGCGCCGTGCGCGACGACTGGTGATCGACCGCGCGCGCCGCCGGCTGTTGCTGCTGCCGCTCGCGCTGACCGTTGCGCGGGCGCGCGCCGATGTCGTCTACCCCGATGTGCAGCAAGGCGCGGCGCTGCGCTTTCCCGTCGACGAGGGTGCGCATCCGTCGTATCGCAGCGAATGGTGGTACGTGACCGGCTGGCTGCGCGACGCGGACGCGCGAGAGCTCGGCTTTCAGTTGACGTTCTTCCGTAACCGGCCCGGCATCGCGGAAACGAGCGAAAGCCGTTTTGCACCGAAGCAGTTGCTGTTCGCGCATGCGGCGATCGCTGATCCGGACCAGCGGCGGCTAATCGTCGACCAGCGCGCCGCACGCGAAGGCTTTGGTGTCGCGCGCGCGGCCGTCGGATCGGTCGACGTTCGCATCGACGATTGGTCGCTCGTGCAGCAACGCGATCGGTATGTCGCGCACGTGGTCGCCCGCACGTTCGCGCTCGACCTCGTGTTGGATGCGCGCGCGCCCGTACTGCTGCAAGGCGAGGCCGGCGTCAGTCGCAAGGGGCCGGACCCTCTCGATGCGAGCTTCTACTATAGCCAGCCGCAGGTTGCCGTCAGCGGCTCGGTGTCGATCGGCGAGCGCACGCGCGTGGTGAGCGGCGTCGCTTGGCTCGATCACGAATGGTCGAGCCGCTACCTCGCGCGGGGTGCCGTCGGATGGGACTGGACCGGTGTCAATCTCGACGACGGGGGCGCTCTGATGGCGTTTCGCATCCGCGACGCACAGGGTGCCGCGACGTGGGCCGGCGGCGCGTATCGCGATGCGGCGGGCACGACGCACATCTTCTCGCCGGCCGATGTCGCATTCGCCACCGAGCGCCGCTGGCGATCGCCGCGCACCGGATTCGAATATCCGGTTGCCGTCCGCCTGCGCGCCGGCGACCGCGAGCTACTGCTGGAACCGCTGTTTCCCGACCAGGAGCTCGATGCGCGCGCCGGCGTCGGTACGGTGTACTGGGAAGGTGCGGTGCGCGCATCGAGCGGCGGACGCATCGCCGGACGCGGCTATCTCGAGCTCACCGGCTACGGCGGCGCGCTGCGGCTGTAGAGTCCGCATCGTTTTTCACGACCGCGGCGGCGATGTCGTCGCCACCGCTGCAGGGACGTCGTCTTCGGATATTTCTTCCTGCACCCACGCATCCAGCAGCGTATAGGCGACCGCCAGCAGCACCGGGCCGACGAAGAGGCCGAGCAAACCAAATGCAAACAACCCGCCGATGACGCCGGCAAAGATCAGCAGCAATGGCAAATCGGCGCCGCGCTTGATCAGCACCGGGCGCAGGATGTTGTCCAGGCTTCCCACGACGATCGTCCATACCAAAAGCGCGGCGAACCAGCCGGTTTGTCCACTCCACCACAACCAGACGAGCGCTGCCGCGAGCACCGGCAACGGGCCGATCTGCGCGAGCGCCAGCATCAGCATCACGGCCGTCAGCACCCCGGCAAAGGGCACGCCGGCGATCGCCAGACCGATTCCGCCCAGAACCGACTGAACCAGCGCCGTCACGACCACGCCGAGCGCGACGCCACGAATCGCCTGTCCCGCGAGACGCACGACCTGGTCGCCGCGCTCGCCCGCGAGCCTCCGACCGAACCGGCGCACGTATCGCGCGGCTTTGTCGCCCGACATGTAAAGGATCGCGGAAATCACGACAGTGAGCAGGAACTGCAGGCCAACCAGGCCGAAATTGCCCGCCTCTGCCACGAACCAGCTCGTGACGCCGACCGCATACGGCCGAACCGCTTCGGCGAGCTCTGCCGCCCCCTTGTCCGCGTGCTCGCGCCAGATGCTGGCTGCCTTCTGGCCGATGATGGGGATCTTCTCCACGAAGTCCGGTGGAGGCGGAAGCGTTACTCCGGCAAGTCGGCTCGCCCAGTCGACGATGTCGCCTGCGTTCGCGACGATCGTCCCGATCGCGGCCGTCAGCGGCACGACAAAGACCAGCAGCAACGCGGCGGTCATGACCGTGGTTGCGACCCAGCGCTTGCCCCAGAAGGCCGTCTGAACCATGCGCAGCACCGGCCACGTCGTCACGACGATCATCGTCGCCCAGACGGTCGCCGCCAGGAATGGCCGCAGGATCCACAGCGACGCAACGATGAGCCCGCCGAGGATGAGGATCGCGAGCACCGTGCGGGTGAGGTCGCCGCGGTGCTCCCGGTGTTCGATAGGGTCCATTGTCGTGGTCGTCGCTCGCCGGAATGAGGCGTACATCATGCGCCGGTCAATCCGACCTCGCTCGCCGGACGCGAACTCGGCGTCCCCGATCAGCGACGGTCTGCGGCGAACACGCCAGGGATGTCACGCGCAAGCTGCAACGCGCGCTTCAACTGCGCAACGCTCTCGACCTCGAGCGTGAAGGCCATACGCGCCTGATGCTGGCGCGTTTGCGTGTTCACCGCCGTGACGTTGATCTTCTCGCGCGACAGGAGCTCCGACAGGTCGCGCAGCAGTCCCTGCCGATCGCTCGCCTCGACGACGATGTCCACCGGGAACAGCTGATCGCGCGGCGCACCCCAGTTCGCCTCGATCAGCCGCTCCGGTTCGCGCGCGCGGATCCGGCCGACGTTCGCGCACGCGGCGCGGTGAATCGTGATGCCCTTGCCCCGCGTGATGAAGCCGACGATCGGATCCGGCGGCGCAGGCTTGCAGCAGCGCGCGAGACCCGTCAGCAGGCGATCGACGCCGACGACGAGGATGCCCTGGCCCGAGCCCGTCGCGCGGCTACGCCGCATGACGACTTCGGGCTCGCCGGGCGCAGATTCCGCCGTCGCCGGCTGCGCGACGGCGTTGATCGCTGCCTGCACCTGCTTGCTGTGAATCTCGTCGCGCGCGAACGCAGCGAACAGGTCGTCGGTCTTCGCGAAGCCGGCCTTCGCTGCGACCGTCTCCAGCTTCAGTGCCGTCTGGCCGAGCCGCGCGAGCTCCCGCTCGACCATCACGCGCCCCTGCGCGACCGTCTCGTCGAGCTGCTGCGCCTTGAACCACTGCCGCACCTTCGTGCGCGCACGGTGGCTCAGCACGTAGCCGAGCTCGGGATTGAGCCAGTCACGCGATGGACCGCCCTGCTTCGCCGCGATGATCTCGACGCGCTGGCCGTTGCGCAGCGTGTAGTCGAGCGGCACCATCTGGCCGTCGACGCGGGCGCCCCGGCAGCGATGTCCGAGGCTCGTGTGCACGGCGTAGGCGAAGTCGATCGGCGTCGCACCCTGCGGCAGATCGACGACCTTGCCCTGCGGCGTCAGCACGTAGATCGAGTCGGTGAACAGGCTGCTGCGGAACGCCGCGAGCCATTCGCCCGTACCGGCGACCGCGTCCTTCCAGTCGAGAATCTGGCGCAGCCACGCGATCTTGTCGTCAAAGCCCGCATCGCGGCGCTCGACCGCACCTTCCTTGTAGCGCCAGTGCGCGGCGACGCCGTACTCGGAATGCCGGTGCATCTCGCGCGTGCGGATCTGCACCTCGAGCGGCTTGCCTTCCGGACCGATGACGGCCGTGTGCAACGATCGATAGTTGTTCGACTTCGGCTTCGCGATGTAGTCGTCGAATTCGCCGGGCAACGGCGTCCACAAGTGGTGAACGATGCCGAGCGCCGTATAGCAATCGCGCACCGAGTCCACGAGGATGCGCACGGCACGGATGTCGTACAGCGCGTCGATGCCGATCTGCTTGCGGCGCATCTTGTTGAAGATGCTGAAGATGTGCTTCGGCCGGCCGGTCACTTCCGCGTTCAGGTCCACGGCGGCGAGCTCCCCGCGGAGCAGCGCGAGCACCTCGCGGATGTAGCGCTCGCGGTCGAGCCTGCGCTCGTCGATGAGCTTGGCAATGCGTTTGTATTCGACGGGCTCGAGCGCGCGCAGCGACAGGTCCTCGAGTTCCCATTTGAGTTGCCACAGGCCCAGCCGATTGGCGAGCGGCGCGTAGATGTCCATTACTTCGCGCGCCGCTTCCCGGCGCACGCGCTCGTCGCCGTTCATCAGGAAACGCAGCGCCTGCGTCCGTTCGGCGACCTTGATCAGCACGACGCGAATGTCGTCGACCATGGCGAGCAGCATCTTGCGCAGGTTTTCGGCCTGCGCGCTGCGCTGCTGGCTGTCGGCGCCGGCATTGGCGTCGGCCGCCGCATGGACGACGTCCATCCGCGCGACGCCGCCGATCAGCGTCGCGACATCGACGCCGAACGCCGCGATCACGCGCGCGTCGTCGTAACCGGGAACGTTGGGGAGGCCGACGAGCAGCGCCGCGGTCAACGAATCGGGATCGAGCCGTTGCGCGGCGAGGATGCCGGCCGTGCCGAGCGCACGATCGATGAGCCGTTCGCCCTCGGCGTGGCGAAGGTCGCCGAATGTGTCGCGGGCCGTTTCGTACGCGGTTGCGAAGCGGCTGCGATCAGCCGCCGTATAGACCGGCGTGAGCGTATCGAGCCACGCGTTGACCGCCTGCGGCACGGCAGCTTGCGGCGCGGCGTGCGTGACGGCAACCATGCCGAATTATAGGCGCCGTCGCCGGACGACCGAGAAATTGGACCGCGAAAAAGCGCAGCGTGGCGACGCAGGCGCTAGAGTGCCTGGCCTGCCGCCGCCGCAATCGCGTGCGCGAGCGCTTCCGCGTGCTCGTCGGCCATCGCCCGCTCGCGTGCCTCGACCATCACACGCAGCACGGGCTCGGTACCCGACGCGCGCAACAGCACGCGTCCGGAGGAACCCAGTGCGGCGACGGCCGTACGCTCCGCGTCGATCGCCGCGCTGCTGCCGCGATAGTCCCAGCCGCGCTTCACGGGCACGTTGATCAGTCGCTGCGGAAACAGCGTCACCGGCAGCGTGGCATCGGCGAGCGTGGTCCGCTGCTCGATCACTGCACGCAGAACGGCGAGTGCGGCCACGATCGCATCGCCCGTCGTGTGCTTGTCGAGGCAGATCAGGTGGCCCGAATTCTCGCCGCCAAGCTGCCAGCCGCGCGCAAGAAGCTGTTCCAGCACGTAGCGGTCGCCAACGTTCGCGCGCAGCAGCCGGATGCCCATCCGCGTCAGCGCCTGCTCGAAACCCAGGTTGCTCATCAGCGTGCCGACGACTCCACCGGTCAGCACGCCGCGCCGCTGATAATCGCGCGCGATGACATAGAGCAACTGGTCGCCGTCGTACAGTCGTCCCTCGCTGTCGGACATCACGAGCCGGTCGCCATCGCCGTCGAGCGCAACGCCGTAGTCCGCGCCGTGCAGGCGCACCTGCTGCGCGAGGAACTCGGGATGGGTGGCACCCACACCGGCGTTGATGTTCGTTCCGTTCGGCGTATCGCCAACCGAGATGACATCGGCGCCGAGCTCGTGAAACACCGGCGGCGCGACGTGATAGCCGGCGCCATGCGCGCAATCGACGACGATCTTGCAGCCGCGCAAATCGCGCTCGTTAGGGAACGTGCTCTTGCAGAATTCGATGTAGCGGCCCGCAGCGTCGCCGACGCGAAACGCCTTGCCGAGCTCCGCCGCCGGCGCGCAAGTGAGCGGCTCCTCCATCCGTTGCTCGATCGCCAGCTCGACAGCGTCGGCGAGCTTGGCGCCGCCGCCGGAGAAGAACTTGATGCCGTTGTCGTCGAATGGATTGTGCGACGCGCTGATGACGATGCCGGCCGACAGCCGCAGCGCGCGCGTCAGATAGGCGATTGCCGGCGTGGGCAACGGACCGCACAGGTACACGTCGACGCCCGCCGCCGACAAGCCCGCTTCCAGCGCGGCTTCGAGCAGGTAGCCCGAGATGCGGGTGTCCTTGCCGATCAGCACGGCCGGACGCTCGCCCCGCGCGCCATCCGCATTCGCCAGCGTGCGTCCTGCCGCCCAGCCGAGCTTGAGGACGAGGTCCGGCGTGATCGGCGGATCGCCGACGCGTCCGCGCATCCCGTCGGTTCCGAAGTAGCGGCGTTGTCGTGCGGCGGTATCGTTCATTGATCGGTCGTTCGTGAATTGCCGGACGCGGCCCACGGCTCGATCGCGCTCCAGACCGCAAGCGCGTCGACCGTCTCCCGCACGTCGTGCACACGCAGGATCCGTGCCCCGCGTGCCGCGGCAGCGACGGCCGCCGCGATGCTCGGGGCAAGGCGGTCGCCGACGTCGCGGCCCGTGATGAATCCGAGCGTTGCCTTGCGCGACATTCCCACCAGCACCGGATATCCAAGCGCCGTCAGTGCGTCGAGATGGCGCAGAAGCTCGAGATTGTGCGCGACGGTCTTGCCGAAGCCAAAACCGGGATCGACGACGATCCGTTGCCGGTCGATGCCGGCGTCGACACAGGCTGACGCCCTGCGTTGCAGGAATGCCCGGATTTCGGCGACGACATCCGCGTAGGCCGGTGCCGTCTGCATCGTGCCGGGCTCGCCCTGCATGTGCATCAGGCACACGGCAGCCGCACTCTTGGCTGCGACGTCGAGCGCTCCGGGCGCACGCAACGCCCGGACGTCGTTGATCATCGACGCGCCCGCGGCGAGGGCTGCGCGCATCACGACGGGCTTCATCGTGTCGACGGACACGCAGGTGCCGTCGCCCACCAGTGCCTCGATGACCGGAATGACGCGGCGCAGCTCTTCCGTTTCGTCCACCGGCCTGGCACCCGGCCGCGTCGACTCGCCGCCGACATCGACGATCCGCGCGCCGTCGCGCTGCATTGCGCGGCCGTGCGCGATCGCTGCGTCCTGGTCGACCCGTCCGTCGCCGGAGAACGATTCGGCGGTCACGTTCAGGATTCCCATGACGCACGGCGTCTGGAGGTCGATCTCGAACTTGCCGGCAGCGAGGATCGTCATCGGTTACGGTGCCGCTTCAGGCGGCGCGGCATTCGGTCACGCCAAAAAAAGAGGTGCACGTCCGCGTGCACCTCTTGGTCGCCGCTGATGGGCGCTTCTAGTTGTCGAGCCGCGATCGCGCCGGATTGGCGGACGGCGCGGTGCCACCCATCGTTCCCGGACCGATCGTGGTGCCGGGCGTGGCCGCAGGCGCGGGCTTCGGCGGGCGCGGCGGCTGTCCGGACATGATGTCGCCGATCTGGTCGGCATCGATCGTCTCGAGCTCGAGCAGCGCCTTCGCCATCGCCTCGACCTTGTCGCGATTGTCCTCGATCAGCTTCCGCGCGAGCGCGTACTGCTGGTCGATGATGCCGCGGATCTCGGCGTCGACGTTGCGCATCGTCTCCTCGGACATGTTGACGGTGCGCGTGATCGCGCGGCCGAGGAAGATCTCGCCTTCGTTGTCGCCGTAGACCATCGGACCCATCAGGTCGCTCATGCCGTAGCGCATCACCATGTCGCGCGCGAGTTGCGTCGCACGCTCGAAGTCGTTCGAAGCGCCCGTCGTCATCTGGTTCATGAACACTTCTTCGGCGATGCGACCGCCGAACAGCACGGCGACCGTGTTCAGCATCCGGTCCTTGTCCATGCTGTAACGATCGGATTCCGGCAGCTGCATCGTCACACCGAGCGCGCGTCCGCGCGGAATGATCGTCACCTTGTGCACCGGATCGGTCTTCGGCAGCAGCATCGCGACGACCGCGTGTCCCGACTCGTGGTACGCGGTATTGCGCCGCTCTTCCTCGGGCATCACCATCGACCGGCGCTCGGCGCCCATGATGATCTTGTCCTTGGCGCGCTCGAAATCCAGCATGTCGACGAGGCGCTTGTTGCCGCGCGCGGCAAAGAGCGCAGCCTCGTTGACGAGGTTTGCAAGATCCGCACCGGAGAAGCCGGGTGTGCCGCGCGCGATGATGTCGGGCTTGACGTCCGGCGCCATCGGCACCTTGCGCATGTGCACGAGCAGGATCTGCTCGCGGCCACGGATGTCCGGCAGCGGAACGACCACCTGGCGGTCGAAGCGACCCGGCCGCAGCAGCGCGGGATCGAGCACGTCGGGGCGGTTGGTGGCGGCGATGACGATGACGCCGGCGCTGCCTTCGAAACCGTCCATCTCGACGAGCAGCTGGTTCAGCGTCTGCTCGCGCTCGTCGTTGCCGCCGCCGAGGCCCGCGCCGCGCTGGCGCCCCACGGCGTCGATTTCATCGATGAACACGATGCACGGCGCGTTCTTCTTCGCCTGCTCGAACATGTCGCGCACGCGCGCAGCACCGACACCGACGAACATCTCGACGAAGTCGGAACCGGAGATCGAGAAGAACGGCACCTTCGCCTCGCCGGCGATCGCCTTGGCGAGCAGCGTCTTGCCGGTGCCCGGCGAGCCCACCATCAGCACGCCGCGCGGGATGCGCCCGCCGAGCTTCTGGAACTTCGACGGGTCGCGGAGGAATTCGACCAGCTCGGCCACTTCCTCCTTCGCCTCGTCACAGCCTGCGACGTCGGCGAACGTGACGGTGTTGTTCGACTCGTCGAGCATCCGCGCCTTGCTCTTGCCGAAGCTGAACGCGCCGCCCCTGCCGCCGCCCTGCATCTGCCGCATGAAGAAGATCCACACGCCGATCAGCAGCAGCATCGGGAACCACGAGATGAAGATCTGCGCGAGGAAGCTCTGCTCTTCCTCGGGACGCGCCTCGACCTTGACGCCGTACTTGACGAGGTCGCCGACCATCCAGATGTCGCCGGGGCTATAGGTGACGTAACGCTTCTTGTCCGTCGACATCCACTTGATCGACCGACCCTCGACGGTTGCGGATTCGACGCGGCCGCTGCGCGCCGATTCCATGAAATCCGAGTACGCGACGGAATCCTTGGCTGTTTGCCGTGAATCGAATTGCTTGACGACAGTCAGCACGACGAGCCCGATGACGAGCCAGATCCCGATGTTCTTCAGCAAATTGTTCAAGCGATGCTCCTTGCGGCCGTCGATTCACCCGGTCGGCCGCGTGCCGGGTCACTGTCGGGCGCGTTGGATGCGCCCCCTTCCATTCTACGTGGAAACGATCGCCGAGGCGGCGCCGCTTCCGGACAAGCGTACGAATTGACGTCGTTTGGTGGTGTCGGGCGGTTGTCGCCCGGAAACGACAAGCTAACCGGGCGCGAGACGACCCTTGGCCACTACATAATGTTCGCGACTGCGGTCACGCGATGCCTTTGGCTTGCGCAAATAGACTTTGCTGAAATACGGCCGGACTTCCCGCTGGAACTGATCGAGGCCGGCGCCCTGAAAGACCTTGACCACGAGATCGCCGCCGGGTTGCAGGTGCGTTCGCGCGAAATCCAGCGCGACCTCGGCAAGGCGAACGCTGCGCGCCTGATCGACGACATCGATGCCGGACAGATTGGGCGACATGTCGCAGATCACAAGATCGACCGGCGCGCCCCGCAATGCCGTCTCGATGGCGCCCAGCCCCTCGTCGCTCTCGACATCGCCCTGAATCACGTCGACCCCCGGCATGCCCGGCATCGGCAGCAGGTCGATCGCGACGATCCGCGACCGCGCACCGAGCCGCTCCCGCAGGATCTGCGACCAGCTCCCGGGCGCGGCGCCGAGGTCGACGACCGTCATGCCCGGCCGCAGCAGCTGGTCACGCTCGTCGAGCTCGATCAGCTTGAACGCCGCGCGCGACCGGTAGCCTCGCCGGGCCGCTTCCTTGACGTAGGGATCGTTGACGTGCTCGTGCATCCACGCCTTGCCGAAGCGATGCTTCTTGCGCGTGGGATTGAGCGGCGACGGCATTCCGCATATTAGGGCTTGTCCGCGGCCGGGGCGACGAGTCGGTGGCGCGCGCGCCGGCTTGCTCGGCGCGGCGCGCTGCTTCGCCGCGCTAGAATCAGCCCATGGAACCCCTGTTGCCATCCTTCCGGCGCGAGCTGCGCGCCCGTGCGCATGCCTTGCATCCGGTCGTGTCGATCGGCCAGCACGGCTTGACGCCCGCCGTGCTTCACGAGATCGACGTCGCACTGCTGGCGCACGAGCTCGTCAAGGTGCGCGTGTTCAACGACGAGCGCCCGGCGCGAGCCGCGATGCTTGCGGACATTTGCGCCGCGCTCGAATGTGCGGCGGTCCAGCAGATCGGCAAGCTGCTCGTCCTATGGCGGGCGCGTCCGCCGGCGGAGGAGCCGTCACCGGTGCCAAGACCGCCGCGCAAGGCAAGGCCGGCGCCCGCCCCACCGTCGTCGACGGCGGCCGCCCGCCGACGAAGGGGAACGGGCGCGATGGCTGCCCGCGACGGCAACGCTCGTGCGCGGGCGCCCCTCGGCGAGCCGCCGCCGCGCGCGCGTCCGCCGGGCAAGGCACCGTCGGGCGTGCCGCGGGCTGCCGCCCCGCGCCGTCGCCGGCGCGTCGCCTGATTCCGGATCCTTTGCATGAACAAGAAACCGCTGCGCAGCCAGGCGTGGTTCGCGCGCCAGGACAAGATGGGCTTCTACTATCGGTCCTGGCTCAAGAATCGAGGCTTTCCGCAGGATCAGTTCGACGGGCGACCGGTCATCGGCATCTGCAACACGTGGTCGGAGCTGACGCCGTGCAACTCGCATTTCCGCACGCTCGCCGAGCACGTACGGTGGGGCGTTCTCGAAGCCGGTGGATTCCCGCTCGAGTTTCCGGTGATGTCGCTCGGCGAGACGATGCTGCGTCCCACAGCGATGCTCTATCGCAACCTTGCGTCGATGGACGTCGAGGAATCGATTCGCGCCAACCCGCTCGACGGTGTCGTCCTGCTGATGGGCTGCGACAAGACGACGCCGTCGCTGCTGATGGGTGCGGCCAGCGTGGACATCCCGACGATCGGCGTGTCCGGCGGGCCGATGCTGCGCGGCATTCATTGCGGCAAGGCGATCGGCTCCGGAACGAACGTCATCTCGATGAGCGAGCAGTTGCGCTCGGGCCAGATCACGCTGACGGAGTTCCACGAGGCGGAGGCCGACATGCACCGTTCGCACGGCCACTGCATGACGATGGGCACCGCGTCGACGATGGCGTGCATGGTCGAAGCGCTCGGCGTCGGCCTGCCGGGGAACGCCGCGGTGCCCGCCGTCGACGCGCGACGCAATCTGCTCGCACGCGAAGCCGGCCGGCAGATCGTCGGGCTCGTGCAGAGCGACACGGTGCTGTCGCAGATACTCACTCGCGAAGCGTTCGAGAACGCGATCCGCGTGAACGCAGGCATCGGCGGATCCACGAACGCCGTCGTGCACCTGATAGCGATCGCGCGCCGCGTCGGCATCGATCTCGGACTCGACGACTGGGACCGGCTCGGACGCGGCGTGCATTGCCTCGTCGACATCATGCCGTCGGGGCGCTACCTGATGGAAGACTTCTTCGAAGCAGGCGGGCTGCCGGTGGTCATCGCCGAACTCGCGAAGCACGGACTGCTGCACGACGGCGCGCTGACGGTGAACGGCAAGTCGATCGGCGACAACAACCGCGACGCGCAGTGCTGGAAGGCCGATGTCGTGCGCACCTTCGACGCGCCGTTCAAACGCGATGCGGGCATCGCGGTGCTGCGCGGCAACCTTGCCCCCGACGGCGCGATCATCAAGCCATCGGCAGCGTCACCCAACCTGATGCAGCACACGGGACGTGCGGTCGTGTTCGAGTCGATCGAGGATCTGCACGCGCGGATCAACGACGATGCGCTCGACATCGACGAGACGTGCGTGATGGTACTGAAATATTGCGGTCCGAAAGGCTATCCGGGCATGGCCGAAGTCGGCAACATGCCGCTGCCGCCGAAGCTCTTGAAGCGTGGCGTCACCGACATCGTCCGCATATCGGATGCGCGAATGTCCGGCACGGCGTACGGCACCGTCGTGCTGCACACGGCTCCCGAGGCTGCCGCCGGAGGACCGCTCGCGCTGGTGCAGAACGGCGACATGATCACGCTCGACGTCGACGGCCGCAGACTGCATCTGGACGTCGACGAGAAGACGCTTGCCGCGCGCCGCGCCGCGTGGACGCCGCCTGCGTCGCATGGCGAGCGGGGCTACGTGAAGCTGTACGTCGATCACGTGCTGCAGGCGAACGAAGGCGTCGATCTGGACTTTCTCGTCGGCCGGTCGGGCTCCGCCGTGCCGCGCGACAACCACTGACATGATTGTCGCCACGGCGCTGCTGCTGGCGGCGTCGACGGGATGCGCGATCCCGACCGCGGACGCAGACGCACAGCTTGCGCTCGACTATGTTTCGTTCGATGCCCGCAGCGACCGATACGGCTGGCGAACGCTCAACGCGTCCGGCTGCACCGACGAAGCCGTCGCGCTGCTGACCCGCTACGCCAGCGCGAACGACGCGCGGCTATCCGCCGAAGCGCGGCGCGAGCTCACGTTCCATGCCGGACAGGCGCTGGCGTTCGCCGGTCGCGATGCCGAGTCGATCGCCCATTTCGAACGTGCGCAGGATGCGGCCGCACCCAGCGAGTGGCGCGTCTACGTCGCGGCGACGCTCGCGTTCCTGCGTCGCGACGCCGCCGCGCTGGCCGCGGCGCGAAGCGCTTACGCCGCTGCCGCCGGCGACTCGATGCGACTCCGGATCATCGACGGCTTCATCGCCTGCCCGGATGCGTCGTACAGGGTCGCAGCGCACTGCAGGATGTGATGCGCGGTGCGACGTCACGCGTAGCGGACGCCGACGACCTCGAAGCTGCGGATGCCGCCGGGTGCCTGCACTTCGGCGGTGTCGCCTTCCGATTTGCCGATCAGCGCGCGGGCGATCGGCGAGTTGACGGAAATCTTGCTTGCCTTGATGTCGGCCTCGTCGTCACCGACGATCTGGTAGGACGTGCGCGTGCCGTTCTCGAGATCCTCGATTTCGACCGTCGAGCCGAACACGACGCGGCCGTCGGCCTCGATCGCCGACGGATCGATCACCTGCGCGTGCGCGAGCTTCGACTCGACTTCCGAGATGCGGCCCTCGAGAAATCCCTGCCGTTCCTTCGCCGCGTCGTAGTCGGCGTTCTCGGAGAGATCGCCGTGCGAGCGTGCTTCGGCGAGCGCCTGGATCACGGCCGGGCGCTCGACGCTCTTCAATCGCTGCAGTTCCGCCTTGAGGCGCTCGGCGCCCTCGACGGTCATGGGTACTTTGATCATTGTGCGTCACCAAAAAGCGAACGACCGGAAGCGGGGAACCGCCTCCGGCCGGAACACGCATTTTACGCCTTTGACGCGCGGCGTGCCAGCGCCTCTGGACCTATGCGGAACCTAGCGAGCGCCGAGTTCCGGGCGCCGCGGCGGCCGGACCGATCGGCTCGCGCGTCGCGACATTGTTGATGACCAGCGCGCCGATGACCATCAGCACGCCGGCGATCTCGCTCGCACCGAAGCGGTGGCCTTGCGCGACGCCGATCGCGAAAGCGGTGATCGGAACGAGATTGATGAACAGCACGCCGTTCGCCGGCCCGAGGATGCCGATGCCTGCGTTCCATGCGAGCACCGCCATCACGCCGCCGACGAGCGACAGGTAGACCATCTCCAGCGGAACGAGGCGCAGCACATCCAACGCCGGCGGATGCGCAATTCCCGCCACCGTGGCCGCAATGGTGACGCCTGTGATCGTCACCGCACCGAGGCTCATGCTGAGCGCCGTGTAGCGCAGCGGACTGAATTGCGGCAATGCCGCGGCACCCATGGTGTAGGCGACCCAGCACGTGACACCCGCCAGCACCAGCGCATCCGCATGCAGCGTCGAACCGGCAGACAGGTCGAGACGCCCGTGCGTGATCACCAGCACCACACCGGCGAATGCAACGATCGTCGCACCCAGCGTCAGCGCGCCGGGACGACGGCCGCGCACGACCCAGTTCATCAGCGACGTGATCAGCGGCATCAGCGCGACGAGGATCGCCGCATGCTCGGGCCGCGACTCTGCGAGGCCGAGGAAGCCGAGAATGCTGAAACCGGCGAATCCGACGGATCCGAGCACCCACAACCGCAACGATGCGCCGCGCGGCGACAGTGAACCGCGTCCCTCGACGAGCCAGAGAATCGCGAGCATCGCCACGGCCGCCGGAATGTAGCGCCACGTGGAGAGCCAGAACGCGTCGAGCGTGCCGAGCGCACTCTTCGCGACGGCGAACATTGCGCCCCAGGCGACTGTCGTGAAGACCAGCATTCCGGCGGCGCGGGTATTGGGCATCGATTGCATGACGGATCCTTCGTTCGCCGGTGCCCGTGAGGCACCGCATTAAAGATGATCGGCGTGCATGCAAAGCAAGGGGAATCGGCATGCGCGTTCCTGCGATGATGCTTGGCAGGACGGTCCTCGACAAACGCTATTTGCGCACGACTTGCATGCGCTGGGAGCATGCGTTAAAGCGAGGCGTGCAGCGCCTGTATCGAGTAGGGGACGAGGTCGCGCAGGTTCGCCATGCCGGTTGCAGCGGCGCGCGCGCCCGCGAGCGTGGTGAACGTCGGGACCTGGTCGGTCAGCGCTGCGCGGCGGATCGCGTAACTGTCCTGGATCGCCGAGCGCTTTTCCTCGACCGTGTTGAACACGAGCGCGATCTCGTCGTTGACGATCATGTCGACGATGTGCGGCCGGCCTTCGGCAACCTTGTTGACCGGCGTGACGGGCACGCCGGCCGCGGCGAACGCGGCGGCCGTTCCACGCGTCGCGACGATCTTGTAACCGAGCTCGTGCAGCTTGCGCGCCGTTTCGATCGCGCGCGCCTTGTCGGCGTTGCGCAGGCTGATGAACACGTTGCCGGATTCCGGCAGCCTCGTGCCCGCAGCGACCTGGCTCTTCAGGAACGCTTCGGCAAACGTCTCGCCGACACCCATCACTTCGCCCGTCGACTTCATTTCCGGGCCGAGAATGGTGTCGACCCCGGGAAACTTGATGAACGGAAACACCGCTTCCTTCACCGAGAAATACCGCGGGACGATTTCCCCGGTGATGCCTTGCTCCTTCAGAGTGGTACCGACCATGCACCGCGCGGCGATCTTCGCGAGCGGCCGGCCGGTGGCCTTCGATACGTACGGCACTGTCCGCGATGCGCGCGGATTGACTTCCAGCACGAAGACGACGGGCCGATTGTCGCCGTCGTACTGGATCGCGAACTGGACGTTCATCAGCCCGACGACGTGCAGCGCCTTCGCCATCACCACGGTTTGCCGCCGCAGCTCGTCCTGCAGCTCGGGCGACAGCGAATAGGGCGGCAGCGAGCACGCAGAATCGCCCGAGTGCACGCCGGCCTGTTCGATGTGCTCCATGATGCCGCCGATGATGACGTCGACGCCGTCC
This sequence comes from uncultured Pseudomonadota bacterium, assembly GCA_963709335.1. Lineage (GTDB taxonomy): Bacteria > Pseudomonadota > Gammaproteobacteria > Burkholderiales > Casimicrobiaceae > VBCG01. The sequence goes on along the minus strand of CAVPWB010000010.1, from coordinate 165,321 downwards.
GACACGGCGTCCACGTCGACCTCGATTGCGTCGTTCAGGAACCGGTCCAGCAGCACGGGGCTGTCGTTCGACACCTTGACCGCTTCCTTCATGTAGCGCTCGAGATCCCGCGGCTCGTGGACGATCTCCATCGCGCGGCCGCCGAGCACGTACGACGGCCGGACCACGAGCGGATACCCGATCGCCTCCGCAGCCGCGATCGCTTCATCCTCGGTGCGCGCCGTCCGGTTGGGCGGCTGCTTCAATCCCGCACGGTCCAGCATCTGCTGGAACCGCTCGCGGTCCTCCGCCATGTCGATCATGTCGGGCGTCGTGCCGATGATCGGAACGCCGTTCGCCTCGAGATCGCGCGCGAGCTTGAGCGGCGTCTGGCCGCCGAACTGGACGATCACCCCCCACGGTTTCTCGACGTGGACGATCTCCAGCACGTCCTCGAGCGTCAGCGGCTCGAAATACAGCCGGTCCGACGTGTCGTAGTCGGTCGAGACGGTCTCCGGATTGCAGTTGACCATGATCGTCTCGAACCCGTCTTCGCGCAGCGCCATCGACGCGTGCACGCAGCAATAGTCGAACTCGATGCCCTGCCCGATCCGGTTCGGCCCGCCGCCGAGCACCATCACCTTCTTCCGGCTGGTGGGTGCCGCCTCGCACTCGTCTTCGTACGTCGAGTACATGTACGCCGTGCGCGTCGCGAACTCGGCGGCGCACGTGTCGACGCGCTTGTAGACAGGCCGGATGCCGAGCGCATGGCGTCGCGCCCGGACGACCGCTTCGTTCGTCTTGAACAGGTAGGCGAGGCGGCGATCCGAAAATCCCATCCGCTTCAGCTCGCGCAAGTCGGCACCGCCGATCGAGTCGAGCGTGCGCTTGTCGAGCACGAGCTCGAGGTCGACGATCTCCTTGATCTGCGCGAGAAACCACGGATCGATCTTCGTGTACCCGTGTAGCTCGTCGACGCTCATGCCGATGCCGAACGCGTCGGCGACGTACCAGAGGCGCTCGCCGCGCGGATACGCGAGCTCATCGGCGATGGTGTCGGGATCGACGGTCTTCAGGTTGAATCCGTCGACGCCCACCTCGAGCCCGCGCAGCGCCTTCTGCAGCGACTCCTTGAACGTGCGGCCGATCGCCATCACTTCGCCGACGGATTTCATCTGCGTCGTCAGGCGGTCGTCGGCCTGCTTGAATTTCTCGAACGCGAACCGCGGCACCTTCGTGACGACGTAGTCGATCGTCGGCTCGAACGACGCCGGCATGAAGTGCCCTTCCTCGCTGCCGGTGATGTCGTTGCGCAGCTCGTCGAGCGTGTAGCCGACCGCGAGCTTCGCCGCGATCTTCGCGATCGGGAAACCGGTGGCTTTCGACGCGAGCGCCGAGCTGCGCGACACCCGCGGGTTCATCTCGATGACGACCATGCGGCCATCGGCGGGATTGATCGCGAACTGCACGTTCGAGCCGCCGGTGTCGACGCCGACTTCGCGCAGCACGGCGATCGACGCGTCGCGCATGATCTGATATTCCTTGTCCGTCAGCGTCTGCGCGGGCGCGACGGTGATGGAGTCGCCCGTGTGCACGCCCATCGGATCGAGGTTCTCGATCGAGCACACGATGATGCAGTTGTCCTTGCGATCGCGGACAACCTCCATCTCGAATTCCTTCCACCCCAGCAGCGATTCCTCGATCAGCAACTCGCGCGTCGGCGACAAGTCGAGCCCGCGTTTGCACATGTCGACGAACTCGTCCTTGTTGTACGCGATGCCGCCGCCCGTGCCGCCCAGGGTGAACGACGGCCGGATCACCGCGGGGAAACCGATCTGCGCCTGCACGTCGAGCGCCTGCTCGACGCTGTGCGCGATGCCCGAGCTCGCCGAGCCTAAGCCGATGCGCGTCATCGCCGCCTTGAACTTCTCGCGATCCTCCGCCTTGTCGATCGCTTTTTTCGACGCGCCGATCAGCTCGACGTCGAACTTGGTCAGCACGCCTTCGCGCGCGAGGTCGAGCGCGCAGTTGAGCGCCGTCTGGCCGCCCATTGTCGGCAGCAGCGCATCGGGCCGCTCGCGCTCGATGATGCTCGCGACCATCTGCCACGTGATCGGCTCGATGTACGTGACGTCCGCCATCTCGGGGTCCGTCATGATCGTCGCCGGATTCGAGTTCACGAGAATGACGCGATAGCCCTCTTCGCGCAGCGCCTTGCAGGCCTGCGCACCCGAATAGTCGAACTCGCACGCCTGGCCGATGATGATCGGGCCCGCGCCGATGATGAGGATCGAATGAATGTCGCTGCGCTTCGGCATCGCTACTTCTTTTCCATCATTTTCACGAAGCGATCGAACAGATAGCCGAGGTCGTGCGGTCCGGGGCTCGCTTCCGGATGTCCCTGGAAGCTGAAGGCCGGCCGGTCGGTGCGCGCGATGCCCTGCAGGCTCCCGTCGAACAGCGAGACGTGCGTCACGCGGACGTTCGACGGCAACGACGCGGCGTCCACGGCGAAACCATGATTCTGGCTCGTGATCAGCACATGCCCCGTGTCCTTGTCGAGCACCGGATGGTTGGCGCCGTGGTGACCGAACTTCATCTTCATCGTCCGCGCACCCGACGCGAGCCCGAGCAGCTGGTGGCCAAGACAGATGCCGAACGTCGGCATGCCGCCGTCGACAAGATCGCGGATCGCCCGAATCGCGTAATCGCATGGCTCGGGATCGCCCGGACCGTTCGAAAGGAAGATCCCGCTGGGGCGCAGCGCGCGGACGTCGGTCGCGGGCGTGCGCGCCGGCACGACGGTCAACTTGCAGCCGCGCTGCGCGAGCAGCCGCAGGATGTTGTGCTTCGCGCCGTAGTCGTACGCGACGACGTGAAAACGCGTTTCGCCCGCCGCGCGGTAACCTTCGCCGAGCGCCCACGAGCCGCCGCTCCACTCGTACGCCTCGTCACAGGAGACGACCTTGGCGAGGTCGAGTCCCGCCATCGACGGCGCGGCGCGTGCGCGTGTGATCGCACCTTCGGCATCGGCGTCCGTGACGGCGGGTGCGGCGACGATGCAGCCGTTCTGTGCGCCCCTTTCGCGGAGGATCCGCGTGAGTTTCCGCGTATCGAGGTCGGCGATGCCGACGATGTTCGCCGCACGCAGGTAGTCGGCGAGGTCGTCGGTACGCCGCCAGCTCGACGCGCGGCGCGGCAGGTCGCGGATGATCAGTCCCGCCGCGAACACGCGCCGTGATTCGGCATCTTCGGGATTGACGCCGACGTTGCCGATGTGCGGATACGTCAACGTAACGATCTGGCCGGCATACGACGGATCCGTGAGGATCTCCTGGTAGCCGGTCATCGCCGTATTGAACACCACTTCGCCGACCGCATGGCCGAGCGCGCCGATCGCGCGGCCGCGAAACACCGTGCCGTCGGCAAGCGCAAGCAGCGCCTGCGGCTCCGCGGAGAAGAGCGCGGGCGACACGAGTGCGGATTCGGGTGCGTTCATCGCCGCTCGCCGGTCAACGGAAGCCCAGCACGTCGGACATGTCGAACAGGCCGTGCCTGCCGCCCGCACGGCACTGGGCGACGAACCTCGCCGCGCGTAGCGCACCGGCGGCGAAATTCTGTCGCGACGTTGCGCGATGCGCGAGTTCGAGCCGTTCGCCTGCGCCGGCGAAGATCACCATGTGATCGCCGACGACGTCGCCGCCGCGAAGCGTTGCAAAGCCGATCGTGCCTGGCTTGCGTTCGCCGGTGACGCCCTCGCGCGCATAGACGGCATGAGCGTCGAGCGCCACACCCGCGCCCGCAGCCGCGGCCTCGCCGAGGCGAAGCGCAGTGCCGGACGGCGCATCCACCTTGTGCCGATGATGCATCTCGAGGATCTCGATGTCGAACGCCGGGCCGAGGCGCCGCGCCGCCTCTTCAACGAGCTCGGCGAGAACCGTGACACCGACGCTCATGTTCGGCGCCCACACGATTGGAATCGCTGCCGCGCGCTCGGCAATCTGCCGCTTTCCATCGGCGTCGAAACCCGTGGTGCCCACGACGGCGGCAATGCCCGCCTGCGCGCACGCCGCGAGGTGGACCAGCGTTCCGGCGGGCCGCGTGAAATCGATGAAGACATCGCAACCGGGCGCCACGGCGTCCACGTCCGCGCTGATGCGAATGCCCGTTGCCCGACCGAGATGCGCGCCCGCATCGGCGCCGATCGCCGGACTTCCCGCGACGTCGAGCGCACCGGTGAGTGCGAGGTCGTCGGCACCCAGCGTCGCCTCGATCAGTGCCTGCCCCATGCGGCCACCTGCGCCGGCAATGGCAACGCGCACGGTCATCGGTTGATCGTCCGTCGGGACTCCATTACGGCCGAAACACGTCGAGAAAACGATCCCACGCGCTCTTTTCGCTGGGCGGCGGAGTCGGCAACGCCTTGGCGCTCGCGGAGCGGTTGAGCTCGACCACGGATTGCGGCATCTCGTCGCCTTCCCAGCGCGCGAGCTTGTTCTCGGCAAAATAAACAGTGAAGTTGCGATGCTCGACGACCCGCCCCTGGCGCGAGTATTCGTATACGTAGTCCCACCGGTCGGGCCGGAACGGCGAGTTGACGAGCGGCGTGCCAAGCAGCGTTTTCACCTGTCCCGGCGTCATGCCGACCTTCAGCTTGTCGACCATGTCCTGCGACAGGTAGTTGCCCTGGTTGACGTCGAGCTTGTAGACACCGAACGAGCGCCAGCTCGGCATGTACTGGTCGGCCGTCGCGCAACCGTTTGCCGCGACGACGGCGACGCAGAGCGCGGCCGCGCCGGTGATGCCGCGCGGGCGGAAGGCGTGTCGGAACACTATGGGAATCATCGAGGCAAATGGCTATTATAGCTATGCTGCTCGACGGACCTCCGGATCATTCCATGACGACATCGCACGATCTCAAAAGCGCAGGGCTGAAGGCCACCGTTCCGCGGCTCAAGATCATCAACCTGTTCGAGACGTCGCGCGTGCGGCACCTGACCGCCGAGGACGTCTACAAGATCCTGCTGACGGAAGGGCTCGACATCGGCCTCGCCACGGTCTACCGCGTGCTGACGCAATTCGAGCAGGCGGGATTGCTCGTTCGCCATCACTTCGAATCCGGCAAGGCCGTCTTCGAGTTGAACGAAGGCAAGCACCACGACCATCTGGTGTGCATGCAGTGCGGACGCGTCGAGGAGTTCTACGACCCCGAGATCGAGAAGCGGCAGATCAAGGTTGCCAAGGATCGCGGCTTCGAGATCAGCGAGCACGCACTGTATCTGTACGCCGACTGCACCAAGCCGCGCTGTCCGCACCGCAAGACGGCCGACCCGAACTGATTCGGTGACGCGCCGGTCGCGCGAGCGTCACAGCTCGGCGTCGTCGGTGGGCGTCACGTCGGGTGGAGTTGCCGCCTCGCGGCGATTGAAATGCGCGATGCGCAATCCCAGCGCATACAGCGTTCCGAAATAGACGACGGCGCCCGCACCGATGACGAGCGCAAGGTGCGAAAGCTTCTGCGCGACACCCGCGGTCAGCCAGGTCGCCTCAACGCCCATCGACCATTTCGCGACGATCGCGAGCATGACCACGGCGACGCAAATCTTGGCGAAATACGCGGGCCAGCCGGGCGCCGGACGGAAATAGCCTCTGCGCATCAACAGCCACAGCAGCAGCCCGCCGTTGAGAATCGCACCGATGCTGGTTGCGAGCGTAAGCCCGGCCTGCTCGAGGCCCAGTGGCCACGCCAGCAGGACGGCGAGCGGTTGCGTGACGAGCACGGTGACGAACGCGATCTTCACCGGCGTGCCCATCACCTGCCTCGCGTAAAAGCCAGGCGCGAGGATCTTCACCAGGATCAGCGCGGGCAGGCCCACCGTGTAACCGAGCAGTGCGGCGCGGGTCTGCAAGACGTCGTTGACGGTGAACCGGCCGTATTGATAAAGCGTCGACACGAGCGGCAGCGCGAGGATCGCCAGCGCGACGGCCGCCGGCAATGCGAACAGCACGGCAAGACGCAACCCCCAGTCGAGCAGCGCCGAGTATTCCTCGCTGTCCGCGTCGCTGTGGTGCTGCGCGAGCGACGGCAGCAGGATCGTGCCGAGCGCGACACCGAGCAGCGCACTCGGGAATTCCATCAGCCGGTCGGCGTACGTGATCCAGGAGATGCGGCCATCGCCGAGCAATGCCGCGAGTTGCGTGTTGATCAGCGCCGAAATCTGCGCGGCCGATACGCCGATCACCGCCGGCCCCATCGCCAGCAGCACGCGCCGCACACCTTCGTCACGCCAGCGGAAGCCGGGTTTCGGCAACATGCCGATCGCGAGCAGCGGCCGGATCTGCAGCAGCAACTGCGCGAGACCGCCGATGGCGACACCCCAGGCGAGTGCGAGCACGGGCGGATCGACGTAGGGCGCGAGAAAGATCGCCGCACCGATCACCGACAGGTTCAGCATGACCGGCGTGAACGCGGGAATCGCGAACCGCCGGAACACGTTGAGCACGCCGCCGGCGAGCGAGACGAGCGACACGAACAGGATGTACGGAAAGACGATCCGGATCATCTCGGCCGTCAGTTCCACCTTGCCGGGCGTGCGCGCAAACCCGCCCGCAAGCAGGTAGACGAGCCATGGGGCGGCGAGCGACCCGGCAATCGACAGCACGATCAGCACGATCGCCAGCAGCGTGCCGACGTTGCCGACGAGGAGCCGCGTGGCGTCCACCCCTCGCTTGCGGCGGTATTCCGCCAGGATGGGAACGAACGCCTGCGCGAACGCGCCTTCCGCGAACAGGCGGCGCAACAGGTTCGGCAACCTGAAAGCGGCCTCGAACGCGTCCATCTGCAGCCCCGCCCCGAAGGCCGTTGCCTTGATCGTTTCGCGGAGGAGACCGGTGATGCGCGACAGCAGCGTCATCCCGCTGACTGTCGTAAGGGTACGGAGGAGATTCAAGTCGGAATGCTTCGCAACGCCTTGCCTGGAATGCAAAAATCGCGTATTATGCCCGGTCTTTCAACGCCGCTCCATCGCTACCACGCACGGCTTTCGCGCCGCGGCTTCGCCGCCACGGCGGCGGGTGCATCGAGTCGGCGCAACCCAGTCAACGATGGCTACGCGCCCCGCGCGGCGCCATTCTCGAACAAGGATCGGATTTCATGGCCAACACGGCACAAGCCCGCAAACGCGCCCGCCAGGCGGAGGCGACGCGCCAACGCAACGCCAGCTTGAAGTCGGCGCTGCGCACAGCGGTCAAGAAGGTCAAGAAAGCGATCGCCACCGGTGACAAGGCCGCCGCGACGTCGACACTGCGCGAGTCCCAGGCGGTGATCGATCGGATCGCGGACAAGCGCATCGTGCACAAGAACATGGCATCGAGGACGAAATCGCGTCTCGCGCAGGCGATCAGGGCGCTGCCCTAGCGGGCTGCAGTCACTGAACACGTCGTGCAGGGCGCCTCTCGGGCGCCCTGATTGTTTCAGCCGTATGAAGTTGTGCACTTCAACTCGCGTTGCTCTTCAAGCGGCTTGGGGCCGGGAATCCGAAATCGATCCACGGTGCGCCCTGGCATAAGCCACAATGACCGATAGCCCGGCCAACCCCACGCCTGACGATCGCGTCACGGCGTTGTGGGACCTCCATTTTCGGGATCCCGAGCCCGCGTTCGCACAGGCACAAGCGCTTCTGGCCGAGCCCGCGAACGTCGATGCCCGCACGCGCGCGTGGTGCGAGCTGACCATCGCGTTCCACCATCTGTTCTTCACCGCCCATCCGCTGGAGGCCAAGCGGTGGATCGCGGCCGCGACGGACAGCTTCGCGAAGACCGGCGAGCGCCGCGGCGCGCTGCTGGCCGAAATCGCCGCCGCACGCCTCGCGATCGTCGAGCGCTCGCCAATCGCCGCGCGCGACCGCCTGCTCGCGCTCTACCCGATGGCGCAGCAGGTACTCCCGCAGCTGGACCGGTTCTGGCTGCTGAATGCGATCGGTGCCGCGCATTTCTTCTCCGATCGCATGGACGACGCGATCCGCTTTCTCTACGAGGCGTTGGAAACGCTGCGGGGCAGCGAGCGCTCGCCCCAGCATTCGACGGTGATGTCGAACCTCGCGGCTGCGCTCATCACCGTGGGCGACTACCCGCCCGCCCGCGAGCTCGCCGAGGCGGCGCTCGCCGAGCTCGAAAATCACAACAACGGGCAGCTCGTGCTGTTCGCGCGTTCCAACCTTGCCGAAGCATTGAGCGGCCTCGGCGAGCATGCGCGAGCGCTGGAACTGACCGAGCGCATGCTGGCCGACGCGCCGGTCGCGCCCCGGCGCGCAGCGCAGAATCATTACATGGGCATCGCTGCCGAGGTCCTCGCCCGGCATGGTCGCGTCGAGGAAGCCGCCCGTTGCGCCGAAACGGCGCGCGAGATCCTTGCCGACTTCCCCGGCGGCTACAACGAAGTGCACGCGCGGTGGGCCGATGCCGTGGTCGCCGACGCGCAGGACGATCGCGGTCGTTCGCTTGAAATGCTGACGGTCGCAGCGGAAGCGGCCGAGCGTCATCGCTACCTGCCCGGCGAGTGCAAGGCGTGGGCGAGGCTCGCGGAGCGGCATGCGCAAGCCGGCGATTTCGAAGCCGCCTACGACGATTCGCGCAAGCTGCTCGCCGCGCAGACCGAGCGACTGTCGCATCGCGCGAGCGCCAAGTACTACATGCTGCGTGTCGAGCACGAACTCGGGCACGCACGCGCCGAGCGCGACCGCGCACTGTTGCAACGCAAAGAGACCGAGCGGCTGAACGCGGAGCTCGAACGGCTCAACTCCGACCTTCAGCACAAGATGATCCAGGTCGAGGCGCTGCAGGCACAGCTCGCCGTCGAGGCCGTCCACGACCCGCTGACGCAGCTCTTCAACCGTCGCTATCTCGACTCGGTGATGCCGGGACTGCTTGGCGCAGCCGAGCGGCGCGGCACATCGCTCGCCCTTGCACTGGTCGATCTCGATCACTTCAAGGAGGTCAACGATCGGCACGGCCATCCGGCGGGCGACGTCGTCCTGCGCGAAATCGGTCGCGTGCTGCCGATGGCGCTGCGGCCATCGGATGTCGTGTGCCGCTACGGCGGCGAGGAGTTCTGCATCGTGCTCCCCGATGCCGACGGACCCGGCGCGGAGAAGGCGCTGTCGAGCCTCGCGGCGCGGTTGCGCGACCTGCGCGTCGAGTGGCAAGGGCGCACGCTGGGTGGCTTCACCTTCTCTGCGGGCGTTGCCGTGCTCGGCCAGCACGGCCGCGGCTTCTCCGACCTGCTGTCGGCGGCCGATCGCGCGATGTACGAGGCGAAGGAAGCCGGACGCAACCGGATATTCATCGCCGAGCCTTCGCGGCAACTGTTCTGACGCAACGGATGCGCGACGCTCCCCGGCGGCGCGCGCGAAGCCGCGTGCTAGACTTTTTGTTTGCAGTCGATCGCTGACCGCGCGGTCACGACGGATCCGATGGTTGCCGCCAAGCCTGCGCATTTCCTGCAGTTCCGCGATTTTTCGCGCGACGAGTTCGACCACCTGTTCGAACGCACGCGCTGGATCAAGGCGCGCTTCAAGCGCTACGAGCTCTACCAGCCGTTGCGCGATCGCACGCTGGCGATGGTGTTCGAGAAGGCATCGACGCGCACGCGCGTCTCGTTCGAAGCCGGCATGAACCAGCTCGGCGGCATCGCGATCAATCTGAATCGCGGCGACACGCAGCTTTCGCGCGGCGAGCCGATCGAAGACGTTGCAAGAGTGATATCGCGGATGGTCGACGTCGTGATGATCCGCACGTTCGAGCAAGCGATCATCGAGCGGTTCGCCGAGCATTCGCGCGTGCCGGTGATCAATGGGCTCACGAATGAATACCATCCGTGCCAGATCCTGGCCGACCTTTACACGTACGTCGAGCATCGCGGCTCGATCGCCGGCCGGACCGTCGCGTGGATCGGCGACGTGAACAACGTCTGCGCGACGTGGCTGCAGGCCGCAGCAATCTTCGACTTCACCGTGCGCGTGTCCGCGCCGCCGGGCTACCGGACGCCGGTCGCCGCCAGCGACGCGCAGCGCTGCGTCCCGTTCGACGATCCGTATGCAGCGTGCGACGGCGTCGACCTCGTGACGACGGACGTGTGGACGAGCATGGGATTCGAGGCGGAGAACGAGGTGCGCAAGCGCGCCTTCGGCAACTGGCAGGTTACGGCGGACATGATGCGCCGCGCGCGGCCGGATGCACTGTTCATGCACTGCCTGCCCGCGCATCGCGGCGAGGAAGTCGCTGCGGACGTCATCGACAGTCCACAGAGTGTGGTGTGGGACGAGGCCGAGAACCGGCTGCATGCACAGAAGGCCCTGCTCGAATACCTCGTGTGCGGGCGCGTCACCGGTTGATTGGATTCAATTCGCGGAGCGACAGATGTACAGACTGCTGGTGATGGCAATCGTTTCGATGGTGGTCGGCGTGTCGACCGCCGGGGCGCAGGCATGGCCTGACCGGCCCATCAAGTTCCTGATGTCGGCGCCGGCGGGAAGTTCGATCGACGTGCTGGGGCGGGCGATCGCCGACAAGCTCAAGGACCGTCTCGGCCAGCCCGTCGTCGTCGAGAACAAGCCCGCCGCGGGCGGCACGGTGGCCACGGCGGAAGTCGCCCATTCCGCTCCGGACGGCTACACGATGGTGCTCGCATTCAACGGGCCGCTGTCGTTCGCGCCGCTACTGCAGAAGCTGCCCTACGACGTCGGCAAGGATCTCGCGCCGGTGATCATCACGTCCAGCCAGCCGAACGTGCTCGCGGTCAACGCGACGCTGCCCGTGCGCTCGATCGCCGAGCTCGTCGCATACGCGAAGGCGAATCCCGGCAAGCTCAACTACGCGTCGGTCGGCAACGGCAGCTCGTCCCATCTGAACATGGAACTCTTCAAAAGCGTCGCGGGCTTCGATGCGGTGCACGTTCCGTTCAACGGCTCGCCGCCCGCCGTCAAGTCGACGGTACAGAACGAGACGCAGATGATCTTCGCCGTCATGCAGCCGTTGCAGGCGCAGATCCAGGCCGGGACACTGCGCGCGCTGGCGGTGACGACGGCCAAGCGCTTTTCGCTGCTGCCGGATCTTCCGTCGATCGCGGAATCCGGCTACCCGGGTTTCGAGGCGCTCGCGTGGAACGGCGTGCTCGTTGCCGCCGGCACGCCGCGGCCGATCGTCGCCCGGCTCAACACCGAGATGAACGCGATCCTCAAGGAACCCGAGATGCGGCAGAAGATGCAGGGGTTCGGGTTCGATCTCGTCGGCGGCACACCGGAAGAATTCGGTGCGTTGATCAGCGGCGAAACAGCGCAATGGGCACCCGTCATCAAGAAGGTCGGGCTCAAGGTCGATTGAACGGCTCACACATGTCCGACATCAAGAAAGTCGTACTTGCGTATTCCGGCGGGCTCGACACGTCGGTGATCCTGAAATGGCTGCAGGACACGTACGGCTGCGAGGTCGTGACGTTCACCGCCGATATCGGCCAGGGCGAGGAGGTCGAGCCGGCGCGCGCCAAGGCGCTGCAGCTCGGCATCAAGAAAAAGAACATCTACATCGAGAACCTGCAGGAGGAATTCGTCCGCGACTTCGTGTACCCGATGTTTCGCGCGAACGCCGTCTACGAAGGCGAGTACCTGCTCGGCACGTCGATCGCGCGCCCGCTGATCGCAAAGCGGCTCGTCGAGATCGCGACGAAGACCGGTGCCGACGCGATCTCGCACGGCGCCACCGGCAAGGGCAACGACCAGGTACGTTTCGAGCTCAGCGCGTACGCGCTCGCACCGAACATCCGCGTCATCGCGCCGTGGCGCGAATGGGACCTGCTGTCGCGCGAGAAGCTGCTCGCGTACGCCGACCAGCATGGCATCCCCGTCGACTTCAAGAAGCGCACGGCGGCCAATGCCAGCGGTGCGCCGTATTCGATGGATGCGAACCTGCTGCACATCAGCTACGAAGGCGGCATCCTCGAGGATCCGGCATTCGAGCCCGAGGAGTCGATGTGGCGGATGACCGTTTCGCCGGAGAAGGCACCCGCGAAAGCGCAGGTGGTCGAGCTCACGTACCGCGGCGGCGACGTCGTAGCGGTCGACGGACGGAAACTCACGCCCGCTGCGGCGCTGACGGCGCTGAACGAGATCGGCGGTCGACACGGCGTAGGCCGGCTCGACCTCGTCGAGAATCGTTACGTCGGGATGAAATCGCGCGGGTGCTACGAAACCCCCGGTGGGACGATCCTGCTGAAAGCGCATCGCGCGATGGAGTCGATCACGCTCGATCGCGAGGTTCTCGCGCTGAAGGACGACCTGGCACCCCGGTACGCTCGGCTGATCTACAACGGTTACTGGTTCAGCCCGGAGCGCAAGCTGCTGCAGGGACTGATCGACGCATCGCAGGCGCCGGTCAACGGGACGGTGCGGCTGAAGCTGTACAAGGGAACGCTCACCTGCGTCGGCCGCGCGTCGCCGCACGATTCGCTGTTCGACCCGACGATTGCGACATTCGACGACGACGCCGGTGCCTATGACCAGAAGGATGCAGCCGGCTTCATCAAGCTCAACGCGCTGCGCCTGCGCATTGCCGCCAAGCGGGGGCGGTAACCGGTTCCACGACAACGATATTGCCTGGCGACTTTCCGCACGCAACTCGAGCCGCCGGTGATGCCGGCGTCGCCCGATGCCTGAGCTTCCCGACGTCGTCGTCTACTGCGATGCGCTGAACGAGCGCATCGCCGGCGAGCCGCTGGTGCGCGTGCGGATCGTCAACCCGTTCGTGCTGCGGACGGTCGACCCGCCGCTGTCGGCGATCGAGAATCACCGCGTTGTCGACGTCCGTCGCCTCGGCAAGCGCATCGTCATGGCGTTCGACGGTGACCTCTTCCTCGTGATCCACCTGATGGTTGCCGGACGCTTCCGCTGGCTGACGAGCGAGCAGAAGCCGCCGGGCCGCATCACGCTGGCCCTCCTCGATTTTCCGAAAGGAACGCTCGCGCTGACCGAAGCGGGAACCAAGCGAAGAGCGTCGCTCCACGTGGTGCGCGGCGCGGAGGCGCTCCGCGCATTCGACATGGGTGGCCTCGAAGTGCTGGGCGCCGATTTCGCATCCTTTGCCGCGCGCTTGCGTGCCGAAAATCACACGCTGAAGCGCGCGCTGACCGACCCGCATATCTTAAGCGGCATCGGCAACGCATACTCGGACGAGATCCTGCATCGCGCGAAGCTGTCGCCGATCGCGCATACGCGCAAACTGGACGACGCGCAGATTCAGCGGCTGCTCGACGCCACGAATGCGGTGCTCGCGGAATGGACGCAGCGGCTGCGCAGCGAGGCTGACGGTGCCTTTCCGGAAAAGGTCACCGCCTTCCGGCCGCAGATGGCCGTGCATGGCAAGTTCCGTGAACCGTGCCCGGTGTGCGGCACTCCGGTGCAGCGGATCGTCTACGCCGACAACGAGTGCAACTACTGCCCGCGGTGCCAGACGGGCGGCGTCGTGCTCGCCGACCGCGCGCTGTCGCGGCTGCTGCACAAGAGCTGGCCGCGCGAAGTGTAGGAAGTCCGGGCGCGGCGACGTCGCCGCGTCAAAAGCCGACGCGCGCGCGACGGCCGCAAAGCTTGCGGCTGTCGATGTCCTCGGGCAGCAGATGATCGCGGCCGGCCAGATGTGCGGTGCCGAACGCGTCGAGCAGCAGCTTGCGCATGTCGCGCGGCGGTATCGACGCAAGCCGCTCGAGCACGCTCTGCGACGGCTCCGTTGGGAACGGCCAGCGATGCGCGTCGACGATCTCGCGATACACGGCGAGCGCAATCCGCCGCGATCCGTCAGCATCCGGACGCTCGATCGCGTACACGCTCATGCGGTTCAGGATCGGCTCGGGAATCGAGCTTTCATCGTTCGCCGTTGCGACCCACAGGATGTGCGACGCATCGATGTCGACGTCGATGTACTCGTCCTTGAAGTGGGTCGCGGTGTCGCGCTCGAGCAGCCCGTACAGCGCGCCGAACGGGTCATAACGCGCATCGCCGCCAGCCTTGTCGACTTCGTCCAGCACGACGACCGGATTGGCGTATTCGCCTTCGATCAGCGTCTGCGCGACCTTGCCGGGGCGCGCGTTGTGCCACTGGGCGGAGGCGCCGGTGAGCACCCATCCGGCCGTCAGCGAGCTCATCGACACGAATTCGAAGCCCGTCGCGAGCACGTGCGCCAGGCGCTTCGCGAAATACGTCTTGCCGAGGCCGGGCTCGCCGAGGAGCAGCATGGGCAGGAACTGGACGGCCTCGTTTCCGGCCACGGCAAGCGCCAGATGCTTGCGCAGATCGTCGATGACGTCGTGGAAGTTCGGCGAGGCGTCGTAGAGGTCGTCGACGGCGGCGACGGTCGACGGCTTGATGATGTAGCGCGAGCCGCCGAGCTCGCGCATCCGGTCATACCAGCTCGCCAGGCCTTCGTTGCGCTTGGCCGCGCCGTCCCCCCGTGCCCGGTCGACGTCGGTAACCGAGTAGATCGGCTGCAGGTCCGCGATCGGGATAACGGTTTCCATGGCGCTTCTTCACCTCCCGCATTCGATTATGCATCAAACATGCCACCGGCAACGCCACCGGCGCGCGACGCTTGCGCAGGCCGTGGCGAGCGAGCCCGCGTTGAATCCATCCGCAGCCGTTTGCCGCCGCGAATGGGCCGTGCTAGCGTCCCGGATCGCATCCCGGAGGTCCCATGCCGTCGTTCGATATCGTTTCGGAAGTCAACCAGGTGGAAGTTCGCAACGCGATCGACCAGGTGAACAAGGAGCTCGGCACGCGCTTCGACTTCAAGGGCTCGGACGCGCGCGTCGAGTACGACGGCAAGGCGCTGACGCTGTTCGCCGACGACGACTTCAAGCTGAAGCAGGTCACCGACATCGTCGTCGCCAAGCTCACGAAGCGTCAGGTGGACGTGCGGTCGCTCAAGTACAGCGATGCGGAAAAGGTTTCCGGCAACAAGGTGAAGCAGGCGGTGACCGTTCGCACCGGTGTGGAGCAGGAGCTCGCGAAAAAAATCGTCAAGCTGCTGAAGGAAAGCAAGCTCAAGGTCCAGGGCTCGATCCAGGGCGACGCCGTGCGCGTGTCCGGAACGAAGAAGGACGACCTGCAGGACGCGATCGCGTTGACCAAGAAATCGATCACCGACTTCCCGCTGCAATACCAGAATTTCCGCGACTAGGGCCCGTTAACAGGCCCTGGCTCCGGCGCCTTTTCGGCCGCCGATGGGGTCAGGCGAAGTCGGACGCGAGCGTTTCCTGCACGAGCGGCGAGATCATGGCGACCTCGGCCTGGTAGTTCGGGTGGTCGATGCTGAGCGCAACGGGCGTGTCCGCCTTGAAGGCTGCGATCATCGCCGGCGTCAGCTCGAAACGGACGAAATGCACGGCCGACGTCTTGTCGTCGTTCTCGCGATCGAGGTCCTCGTCGGCGATTGCCCGCACGACGGGGAACCCGGCGACGCGCATGAAAACGTGGTCCTCGATGCCGCGCAGCTGCGCCAGCGCCGCGTGGCGCGCGTCGGCGTCCTCGTACTCGAGCAGCATCGTCGCCTTGAGGTTGCTGCCGTCGGGCACGAGCGGGTTGTAGGCGTCAACTTCCTGCTGGATGCCCGACTCGTCGAACGTCTTCTCGATCCGCAGCATCTCCTGGATCTGATAGCGGATCGTGAGCTCGTCCTCGAACAGCAGCGTCACATGCGGTCCGAGATGGACGATTCGATTCCGTTTGTGCGCCAGAACGCGCGCGCGAAACGCCGAGCGTTCCTTCGCGTACGCTTCGAGCGTCAGGAGGCTGTCGCGAGCGATGGCCGGCATGATCGGCGGCTCAATCGAGACCGTAGGCGATGCACAACAGCGTCAGCGGATGCGCCTTGCGCACCTTCCGCCCGCCCGCCTGCACAATGCCCTGCTCGATCCTGCGCCCCGCGATCGGGCAATCGGAACTGATGTAGTCCGGCTCGCCGTCGCCCATTCGCTGGAACACCGGCTTGCCGATCTTCATGGATTCGGCGAAGAACTCGCGCTTCACACCCCACGTGCCGTCATGGCCCGCGCAGCGCTCGACCGTGTTGACCGTCGTGTCGGGAATCCGCTCGAGCAGCTCGCGCGTTTTCTGGCCCATGTTCTGCACCCGCGAATGGCACGGGATGTGATAGCTGACGTGGCCGAGCGCCCGCGTAAACGATTTCTGCAACAGCCCGTCGCGCTCGCGAGCGACAAAATACTCGAACGGATCGAACATCGCGTCCGCGATCGCCGCGACATCGTCATCATCCGGATAGAGCAGTGCCAGCTCGTGCTTGAACATCAGCGTGCACGATGGCACCGGCGTGACGAGCGCATAACCGGCGCGCGCCAGCGCGGCGAGCGGCGGCACGTTCTGCACTTTCAGCGCCTCGACACCCTCGAGGTCGCCGATCTCGAGCTTCGGCATCCCGCAGCACACTTCGCTCTCGACGACGACGTAAGGCACCTCGGCGTGCCCGAGCAATTTCACGAGGTCGTGCCCGATCGACGGCTCGTTGTAGTTGACGTAACACGTCGCAAAGATCGCCACCTTGCCCGGCGTTCGCGCGCCGTTGCGAACCGGCCACTGCAATGACGGCACGACGTCCGAGCGAAAGCGCGTCGATGCGTAGGGCGGCAGCCACGCGTCCTGGGCCACGCCGAGCACACCCTGCATCAGCTTGCGCACGACGGGAAGCTTGTTCGCCTTGTTCACCGCATGTACGACGACGGGAATCGTCGCGAGCTTGCCGACGGCGTCGGTGCTCGTCAGCAGGCGGTCGCGCGTCGGCACGGGCCGGTCCCTGAATCGTTGTGCCTTCGCCCGCAGCATCAGGTGCGGGAAATCGACGTTCCACGGGTGCGGCGGAACGTATGGGCACTTCGTCATGTAGCAGACGTCGCACAGGTAGCACTGGTCGACGACTTTCCAGTAGTCGGCCTTGGCGACGCCGTCCACCTCCATCGTCGCGCTTTCGTCGACGAGGTCGAACAGCGTCGGAAAGGCGCCGCACAGCGATACGCACCGGCGACAGCCGTGGCAGATGTCGAAGACGCGCTGCTCTTCCTTCTGCAGCGCGTCCGCGTCGAAGAACTCCGGGTTGCGCCAATCGAGCGGGTGACGCGTCGGCGCTTGCAGGTTGCCTTCGCGAAGTCCCGGGCCGTCCCCGTCGCCCAGTGGCTCCATCGTGCCGCGCGTCGCTACGTCAATCGGCCAATGCGTCGAGCGCCTTCTGGAACCGATTGGCGTGCGACCGCTCGGCCTTGGCCAGCGTCTCGAACCAATCGGCGATCTCTTCGAACCCTTCACCGCGCGCGGCCTTCGCCATGCCCGGATACATGTCGGTGTACTCGTGCGTCTCGCCGGCGACGGCGGCTTTCAGGTTGTCGCGCGAGGCGCCGATGGGCAGGTCGGTGGCGGGGTCGCCGACAGAGGCCAGGTAATCCATGTGCCCGTGCGCGTGTCCCGTCTCGCCTTCGGCCGTCGAGCGGAACAGTGCCGCGACGTCGTTCTGGCCCTCGACGTCGGCCTTGTTCGCGAAATACAGATAGCGGCGGTTCGCCTGCGACTCGCCAGCGAACGCGGCCTTCAGGTTGTCGTGCGTCTTGGTGCCCTTCAATGGTTTCATGACCGAACTCCTCCGATTGGATGGTGCATGCGCCCGCTGGTCGCGTGCCGTACGGCGCCTGTTGCAGGCACCGGCGTCACGCGTCCCGACGCGCCGATTGTGGAGCGCGCAGCCGCGCGTGTCCAATCAACTATGACAATTGATGCGATAAAAGATGCCTATCGCCTCAATCGATCAGCTCGTAGGCCGGCAACGTGAGGAAATCGACGAACGTGTCGTTGTCGACGAGGTCCGCGAAAATGCGCGCCGCGGTCTCGTAGCGGCCCGCGCCGTACGCCCCGCCGAGCAGTTCGCGGATCTTCGCCATCTCCTCGGGCAACAGCGTCGCGACCAGTTCCTTCGTCACCTTGCGGCCGTCGTCCAGCGTGCCCTTCGGCGACCGTATCCACTGCCACACCTGGGAGCGCGAGATCTCGGCGGTGGCAGCATCCTCCATCAGGTTGAAGATCGGCACAGCGCCCTGCCCGGCGAGCCACGCACCGACGTACTGGATCGCGACGTTGATGTTGAGCCGCAACCCCTTTTCGGTGATCGGGTGCTCCGGCTCGAACCGCAGGAGGTCGGCAGCGCTCACGTTCACGTCGGTGCGCTTCTTCGTCGCAATCTGGTTCTGCGCCGGCATCAGCCGGTCGAACGCCTCCTTCGCCACGGGCACGAGGCCGGGATGGGCAACCCACGTGCCGTCATGGCCGTACGTCGCCTCGCGCTCCTTGTCTGCCTTCACCTTCGCGAAAGCCTCGGCGTTGGCCGCTTCGTCGTTCTTCACAGGAATCTGGGCAGCCATGCCGCCCATCGCGTGGATTTCGCGCCGATGGCATGTCTTCACGAGCAGTTCTGCATAGCTCTTCATGAAATGCGTCGTCATCGTGATCAGCGCGCGATCGGCGAGGCAGAAGTCGCGGTTGCTGCGGAATTTCTTGATGCAGCTGAAGATGTAATCCCAGCGGCCGGCGTTGAGCCCGGCGGAATGGTGCCGCAGCTCGTAGAGGATCTCGTCCATCTCGAACGCGGCGAGGATCGTTTCGATCAGCACCGTTGCCTTGATCGTCCCGCGCGGAATGCCGAGGTCGTCCTGCGCCATGACGAAGATGTCGTTCCACAGCCGCGCCTCGAGATGGCTTTCGAGCTTCGGCAGGTAGAAGTACGGCCCGCTGCCACGCGCCGTGAGCTCCTTCGCGTTATGGAAGAAGTAGATCGCGAAGTCGAAGATGCCGCCCGAGATCGGTTCGTCATCGACGAGCACGTGCTTTTCGGGAAGATGCCAGCCGCGAGGGCGCACGAACAGCGTTGCCGTCCGATCGTTCAGCCGATACGACTTGCCTTCGGGCGATACGTAATCGATGCGCCGCCGGATCGCGTCGCGCAGGTTGAGCTGGCCCTGGATGTTGTTTTCCCAGCGCGGCGTGTTCGCATCCTCGAAGTCCGCCATGAACACGCTCGCACCCGAATTGAGCGCGTTGATGATCATCTTCCGGTCGACGGGCCCGGTGATCTCGACGCGACGATCCTGGATGTCGCCCGGCACTGCGTCGCACTTCCATTCGCCGCCGCGGACCGCGGCCGTCTCGGCCAGAAAGTCCGGCAGCTCGCCGGCGTCGAACCGCGCCTGGCGTACCGCGCGCCGCGCGAGGAGTTCGGTGCGGCGCGGGCCGAACGCCCGCTGCAACCGGGCGGCGAAGGCGACGGCGTCCGGCGTCAGGATTTGTGCGGACTCGGGCGTCGGTTGCGCGGTGATTTCGATACCGGGGGCGTAGCGCGGAGCATTCATGCGGGCCTCGATGCGGGGGCGACGACCGCGGCTCGAGGCGATCGAGGGCGCGGCGATTGAGGGCCTCGGCGTCGAGGCATGTTGCAGCGCACTATTCTACCGTGCTCACGCCGCCAGCTGCGGATTCAGCCGCTCGACGCCGCCGTGCAGGCGGTTCAGTGCATTGATGTACGCCTTGGCCGAAGCGACGATGATGTCGGTGTCGGCGCCGAGTCCGTTGACGATGCGCCCATTGCGCTGCAGTCGCACGGTGACCTCGCCCTGCGCATCGGTGCCGCCGGTGATCGCGTTGACCGAATAAAGCAGCATCTGCCCCGTCGCACCCGCCATCCGCTCGATCGCCTTGAACACCGCATCGACCGGACCGTCCCCGCCCACTTCGGCGACGACCTCCGCATCGCCGACGTTCATCACGACGCGTGCCGTCGGCTGCGTGCCGGTTTCCGATGTCACGCGCAGCGCGGCGAGCTTGTAATACTCGTGCGCGGGCACGATGCCCTCTTCGGAGACGAGCGCGTGCAAGTCCTCGTCGAACACTTCGCCCTTCTTGTCGGCGAGCTCCTTGAAGCGCGCGAACGCCGTGTTCACTGCATCGTCGTCCGGCAGGTCGATGCCGAGCTCGACGAGCCGCGACTTGAACGCGTTACGTCCGGAAAGCTTGCCGAGCACCAGCTTGTTCGCGCCCCAGCCAACGTCCTCGGCCCGCATGATCTCGTAGGTTTCGCGATGCTTCAGCACGCCGTCCTGATGAATGCCGGACTCGTGCGCGAACGCATTGGCGCCGACGATCGCCTTGTTCGGCTGGACGGGAAAGCCGGTGATGCCGGACACGAGCTTCGACGCCGCGACGATCTGCGTCGCATCGATGCGCGTCGCGCACGTGAACACATCCTTGCGTGTGCGCACGGCCATGACGATTTCCTCGAGCGACGCATTGCCGGCGCGCTCGCCGAGGCCATTGATCGTGCATTCGACCTGCCGCGCGCCGTGCATCACCGCCGCCAGCGAGTTCGCGACGGCGAGACCGAGATCGTTGTGGCAATGGACGGACCACACGGCGCGATCGGAATTCGGAATCCGCTCGCGCAACGATTCGATCAGCGCGCCGAACTGCCACGGCATCGTGTAGCCGACGGTGTCGGGAATGTTGACCGTCGTCGCACCCGCGGCGATCGCCGCCTCCAGCAGCCGGCACAGGAAGTCGGGCTCGGAGCGCCCCGCATCCTCCGGCGAGAACTCGACGTTGTCCGTGTATTCGCGGGCCCAGCCGATTGCCTTGATCGCCTGCTCGAACACCTGGTCGGCCGTCATCCGCAGCTTCATCTGCATGTGGATCGGCGAGCTCGCGATGAACGTGTGGATGCGCATCGACTTCGCGGGTCGCAGCGCGTCACCGGCGCGACGGATGTCGTTCTCGTTCGCACGGGCGAGCGCGCACACGGTGCTGTCGCGGATGGCCTTGGCAATGTCGTGCACCGCTTCGAAATCGCCGTTCGACGACGCGGGAAATCCCGCCTCGATCACGTCGACGCGCAGCCGCTCGAGCTGCCGCGCGATGCGCGTCTTCTCTTCCTTGGTCATCGACGCGCCGGGGCTCTGCTCGCCATCGCGCAACGTCGTGTCGAAGATGATCAGGTGGTCGGACATCGGATTCTCCCGTCGGTTACGCGGCCTCGGCGCCCGCGGTGCGCCGGAGCGAAACGGCGCCTTGTGCGGTGCCCCGATTCAGCGCGGCGACGACGGCCTTCAGCGTCGCCGTCACGATGTTGGGGTCGAGACCCACACCATAGACCGGCCGGGTGCCTGCGCGCAATTGCACGTAGGCGACCGCGGTCGCGTCCTCGCCAGTGCCCGTCGCGTGCTCGTGGTACGCCAACACATGGATGTCGGCGCCGATGCCTTCGCGCAGTGCCTGGACGAAAGCGTCGACAGGACCGTTGCCCGTGCCGGTCAACAGCGTCTCCACGCCGTCGATGACGAGGCGCGCCGTCAACTGCTCGAGCGCGCCGTGCGCACTTCCGTGGCTCGCGCGGTGATCGACATAGGCGAGCGGCGCCGCCGGTGCGATGTACTCACGCTGGAACGCCGCATGAATGTCGGCTGCAGACAGTTCCTTGCCCGACTCGTCGGTGATTGCCTGCACGACCTGGCTGAACTCGATCTGCAACAGGCGCGGCAGCGAGAGGCCGTAGTCGCGCTCGAGCAGGAACGCGATGCCGCCCTTGCCGGACTGGCTGTTTACACGGATGACGGCCTCGTAGGTCCGGCCGACGTCGGCGGGATCGATTGGCAGGTACGGGACCTCCCATTGCGTATTGCCCTTCGCTTCTTCGGCACGCTGCGACGCGAGTCCTTTCTTGATCGCGTCCTGGTGCGACCCGGAGAACGCGGTGAAGACGAGCTCGCCGGCATACGGATGCCGAGGATGTACCGGCAGCGCCGTGCAGTACTCGGCCGTGCGGATCACGGCACCGATGTCGCTGAAATCGAGTTGCGGGTCGATCCCCTGCGAGTACAGGTTCATCGCCAACGTGACGAGGCATACGTTGCCCGTGCGCTCGCCATTGCCGAACAGGCAGCCTTCGACGCGATCCGCGCCAGCCATCACGGCAAGCTCCGCGGCGGCGACGCCGGTGCCGCGATCGTTGTGCGGGTGCACGGACACGATGACGCGATCGCGCCGGCTCAAGTGGCGATGCATCCATTCGATCTGGTCGGCAAAAACGTTCGGCGTCGCGACCTCGACGGTAGCGGGCAGGTTGAGGATCACCGGATAGCGCGTCGCGGGTTCGAGAACGTCGACGACGCGTTCGCAGATCTCGAGCGCGAAGTCGAGCTCGGTCATCGTGAACGTCTCGGGCGAGTACTCGAAGCGCCAGTCCGTCTCGGCCTGGCTCGCCGCGCATTCGACGAAGAGACGCGCACCGGTGGTCGCGATGTCGACGATACCTGCGCGATCCTTGCCGTAGACGACGCGACGAAACAGCGGTGCCGTCGGGTTGTAGAGATGCACGATCGCTCGCCGTGCACCGCGCAGCGATTCGAACGTGCGCCGGATGAGCTCGTCGCGCGACTGTGTCAGCACCTGGATCGTGACGTCGTCGGGAATCAGGTCCTCTTCGATCAGCTGGCGGACGAAATCGAAATCGGTCTGCGAAGCCGACGGAAACGCGACCTCGATCTCCTTGAAGCCGATGTCGACGAGCTGCCGGAACATCCGCAGCTTGCGCGCCGCGTCCATCGGCTCGATCAGCGCCTGGTTGCCATCGCGCAGATCCGTCGAAAGCCATACCGGGGGCCGGGTGATCGTGCGCGTGGGCCAGGTTCGATCGGGGAGGTCGATCGGCTTGAACGGACTGTATTTCTGCGAAGGTTCGGCATGCATGGCGGAATCCCGGCGACGATGAACGCAACTGGACCGCCCCGCTTGGGACGGCGTAGGTTACTGCTCCAGCGGAAGGGGGTGGGTTTTATCTGCGCGCGGGGCGCAGCAGGAGCAGCAGGCCGGCCAGGCGGCGCGAAGCGGACGGAATCGTCCGGGCACCGGCAATGGCGAGGCTGGCCAAGGAGGTAACGCTGCTCATCCTTGCGAATCTAGCCCAAATCAGCCGGACCTGCAAGCGGACTCGCCGCGGCTCGCGGACGCGTAGACGCCGAGTTGCGCGACAGCCTTCCCGTCGCGTTGCAAAAACGTCTTCACGCGGGGGCCTTGCCACTGGAAGTCGTGAGCCCACGACGCGAAGCGGCCGGCGCGGTCTTCGCCGACGATCGCGATCGCGACGTCGCGTCCGCCGCACAAGAGGCGGTGCGCTTCCGTGGCATTCACAATCGCCGACGTCGCGACGCTGCCGCCGGTGATGAGCGTCACCGGCAGCGCCAGTCCCCAGTCCGGAAAATAGACAAGCGTCGAAGGCGACAGCGCAGCCACATCCGCCGCAAGCCGGTTGACGGCGTCCGAATACAGCCCGACGCCTCCGGTTCGCGCCAGCGTCACGAACGCTCGCTGGGTTGCGGCAAGGTTGATCGCCGCCAGCGCGCACAGGAATCCCGCCGCGATGATGGCGGCGGCGTGACGTCCACGTGCGTCCGACGGCATCGCAGCGAGGCCGGCGGCCAGCGCGACGTAAGCGAGCGGCAGGAACGACATGAAGTGATGTCCACCCAACCGATTGCCGAATACCAGCGACACGGCGAAGAACGAGCACGGCAGCGCGATCGCCATGCGCATCAGCGGCGTCGATCGTCCGCGAATCTCGGCGTACGCGAACAACACAAGCGGCGCAACGATGAGCAGCAAGACGCGAAGCGCATCGAACGGCTGCGGCTCGCTCGCGCCGAACATCAGCGCGCGTTGCCAGTCGTTGGTGAAGACGGATTCGACGAACGATGTCGCTGTCGCAACGCGATCGTCGAACGAAAGCCCCGTCGGAAACGCGCTCAGCCGCGTCGACGACTCGCCGAGATAAGCGACGAAGCCCGCGAGGCCGCCGCCGACCTTGCGCGCTACGAGCGAATAGCCCAGAACGTAATAGGCGCATCCGACGACCAGGCCCGCAAGCCACCCGGCCGCATCTTTCAGCCCGCGTCCGGTAGGGGCTCCGGTTGGTTGCGCTCGCGCCATCCCGAGCATCCACAGCAGCATTGCGGGCAGATAAAACGCGTAGACGAAATAGCCGAGCACGGCAAAGCCGAAACAGACGCCGCTCGCGAAGTAGTGGCGAACGGACAGTGGAGCGCCGCGCTCGCCGGCACCGGAGAGCGCCGCGAGCGACAGCAGCAGCCACGCCACCGGCGACATCGTGATGTAGCTTTGCGTGCGAAACGCAAAGACGAACGTGGGGTCGGTCGCCAAGGCGATCCCCGCGAGTGCTGCGATCCACAGCGGCACCTGCGCGCGCCGGAGCAGCAGCAGTGCCGCGACCAGCACGCCCATCGCGAAGACCATGTGCGTCAATCGGATGCCGTCGACGCTCATCCCGAAAATCGCGTACAGCGGCAGGGCCAGCCAGAATTGCTGCAGCCCATGGTAGAGCGACACGAGGACCGGAAAGCGGTTGGCGAGATAGTTGCCGGGCAGCACCCATGCGACCAACTGATCCGCATGCGCGCGATTCAGCACCTTCGCGACGAGGTAATCCGGATTGACCGCGTCCATGTACACGCCGGGCAGATCGATCAGATGAGTGGCCGATCCTGCATAGACCAGCAGCACGCCGAGCAGCGCCAGGAAGAACAGCCGCGCGGGCGCGGGTCCCCGGGATGCGTCGGTCGGGTTCACAGGCGCCTCATGGCACCGGCGGCATCGGGACCGCAGCAGGCGCGAGCAGCGTCCGCTCGACCATCTCCTCGATGACGACGTCGGGATGCTCGCGCAGCACGAAGCCGGGATCGAGTTGACGGCTGCCGACGTAGATCGACCGCCTGAAATTTTCGGCAAGCAGCGGAATCAAGGGGATCGCCATCGAGTCGCGGTACACGATCGCGCGCGGCAGCGGTGCGCGATCGCACGCGTACCACTCGAAGCCATTGTTCTGCTCGACGTCGGTCCGCTTTGCGCAACGCGTCTGCGGTGCTGCCAGGACTTTCCCCAGCGGTGCATAGTCGGGCTCGCCGAATGCCGCCGGATCGCCGGTGAGCCGCGCGAGGTCGCCGCGATAGACGTCGACGCCCGCGACGTACGGCGGAAGCGCTGCGGGAACCGGCTGCAGATGCACCGACGGCAATGCGTGCGCGACTTCGCGCATGATCTCGCCGTACGCGATGGCCGCGCCCAGCAGGTTCCAGTGCGAGTCGGTGGCGAAATAGACCCGTTCGCGCGCCTTCGCCGCACGCAACGAATTCCGCAGATCGACGAAGCGCACCGACCCGTCGGCGCGAATCGCGTCGACGAGGCGATCGAGCGGCGTGCGGGTGGCGAGCTGCGTTGCCCAATGTGGCAGATGCTCGGGATAGATCGTGGCTTTATCCGGAGCAATCGTCACGACATAGGCAATGCCGTTCGCCGCGAGAAACGCGTTACGCCGCGCAAATTCCGCGACGACGGCCCGCAATTGCGCATCCGACACCGGCAGCGTGCCGCGGTAGTAGCGATCGAAGGACGTTCCTTCCTCGCCCAGAAAATACAGCCAGCCATCGCGGCCGATCAGCACGTTCGACGCGGCGGGAACGCCGAACAGGCGAACTCGTACGCGGTTGTACCCGCGCAACAGCGCCTCACGGCCGCCGAAGCGATCGGCGAACGCGTGCTCGAACGCAGTTGGAAACGTGCGGGCGGGTACACCCGTCGGCCACGGCGCCATCGTCCGGTTCTCGGCGTCCAGCGTGACGCTCGCTCGCGGTCGAAACGCAAGGCTGCCCATGACGACGAGCACGACGATGAAGACGATGGTGAAGAGCCGGTCCCGGCGGGAATGCAATGTCGGCACTTCCGCAGGGACACGCGATGGCGCGCTGGCGTTGCGATCGGTGCGCATCAGAAGCGGAAATAGATGAACGGGTTGTACGTGCCTGCCGCCAGCGTTGCCGCCGACGCGACGAACACTGCGGCGAGCCACGCGCCTTCGACCGTCATCGCGACGACCGCCTCGCGCGACCGCTGCACCGCGCCGTCGAGCCACGCGGCGATGCGCCTGCCGACCGGCATCGCGCAGACGATCGCGACACCAAGCGTGGTCACGAGCAGGCCGTCGGCATAGCGGGCCACCGGATGCCGCGCCGGGTCCGCGCCCGACAATCCAGCGAGCGCCGCGTAGTAATCGATCGCGTGCCCGACGCTGTCGCTGCGAAACAGCACCCAGGCGCCGGCGACGACGGCGAGCGTATACACGTGCGCGACGATACGGCGGCGTTCGAGCGCGCGCCCGAGCCATGCGCGCTCCAGCACCAGGAACACGCCGTGCCATGTCCCCCACAGCACGAACGTCCAGCTCGCGCCGTGCCAGAGTCCGCACAGCACGAACACGACGACCAGGTTCGCGTACGCACGCGCGCTACCGCTGCGATTTCCGCCGAGCGGCACGTACAGGTAATCGCGAAACCAGTTCGACAGCGATATGTGCCATCGCCGCCAGAACTCGCGAACGCTCGACGCGACGTACGGGTAGTTGAAGTTCTCGAGGATCCGGAAGCCGAACATCCGCATCAGCCCGATTGCCATGTCCGAATAGCCGGAGAAATCGAAGTAGATCTGCAGCGAGTAGCAAAGCAGCCCGAGCCAGGCGAGCGGTGCGCCGAGCTCGGTCGCCGGCAGGCCGAATATGTCGTCGGCCGTGCGGCCCAGCGTGTTCGCGATCAGCAGCTTCTTGCCGAGACCGAGGATGAAACGGCGCATGCCGTAGGTGAATTCGGCAGCGCTCGGCTGCGGGGCGCCGAGCTGGGCGGCGATGTCGCGGTAACGGATGATCGGACCGGCGATGAGCTGCGGGAACAACAGGATGTACAGCGCGAATTCCGCGACGCCGCGCTGCACGCTCGCCGTTCGCTTGAACACGTCGACGATGTATGAAATGGCGTGGAACGTGAAGAACGAAATGCCGAGCGGGAGCGGAATCGTCGCGACCGACAACGGCGCAACGCTCAGCACGGGCGCGAGCGTGTTCAGGTTCGAAACGGCAAAATTCGCGTATTTGAAGATGGCCAGCACGCCGAGATTCGCAGTGACGCCGACGATGGCCCAGCGCCTGCGCGCGCCGGCATGCGGCGCGTCGGCGATGCGAATCCCGATCCACCAGTTCAGCGCGATCGAGCCCAGAATCAGCGGAACGTAGCGCGCTTCGCCCCACGCGTAGAACAGGAGGCTGGCTACGAGCAGCACGGCCTTGCGGAAACGGCCGGGGAACGCCCAGTACGCGACGAGCGTAAGCGGCAGGAAGAGGAACAGGAAAACCGGCGATGCGAAAATCATTCGGCGACGGCCCGCGCGGTCTCCGCGCTCAGCGCGCGATCGGCGTCGTCACGGGTGATCCCGCCGCGCGATGCGCCTGCGCGTCGCTGCTGCTTGCCGCGAGATAGGCAAGGCGCTTCATCTCGCGCTGCCCGCGTGCGACGTTGTGCAGGATCAGGCCGCAAGCCAGTGACAGGAACGACAGTAGCATCAGCCCGGTCGCGAGAATCGCCGTGGGAAAACGCGGCACGAGATGCGTTTCCATGTATTCGACGACGACGCTGCCGCCCAGCACGAGTCCGACCGCGCAGAACGCCAGCGCGAAGATGCCGAAGAACGACAACGGCCGCTCGTCTCGATACAGGCTCACGGTCATCCGCAGGATCCGGCTGCCGTCGCGATACGTCGAAAGCTTGCTCTGCGACCCGGCCGGGCGCTCGAAATAGGGCGTCCGGATCTCAGTCGTGGGCAGCCGCTGCGCAAGCGCGTGCACGGTGAGCTCGGTTTCGATTTCGAAGCCGCGCGATGCCGCCGGAAACGACTTGGCGAATCGACGCGACAGCACGCGATACCCCGACAGCATGTCGCTCGGCCGCACGCCGAACAGCGTGCCGAGGAGCGCGTTGAACGCGCGGTTGCCGAGGCGATGGCCGCGGCGATAGGCGGCGCCATCGCCCTGCTCGTCGCGGATGGCCGTCACCATGTCGAGGTCGTTGACGACGAGCTCGTCGACCATCCGCGGAGCGCTCGCAGCGTCGTACGTAGCGTCGCCGTCGACGATCACGTAGACATCGGCGTCGATCTCGCCGAGCATCCGTCGCACGACACCACCTTTGCCTGGGCGCGGCTCGCTGCGGACGATCGCGCCGGCGCGTCTTGCGACGTCGGCGGTTCCGTCATTCGAGCCGTTGTCGTACACGTGCACGGTGCATCCCGGGAGCGCGGTACTGAAGTCCGCGACGACCGACGCGACCGTCGCCGCTTCGTTGCGGCACGGCACGAGCACCGCAATGCGGGGCGGCGACGTCAACCCGCGTCGGCCGCGCGCGAGCGGCGGGCGCGCAGCATCAGCCAACCCGACACGATATAGCCGGAAACGCCGTAGGCGACGAAGGCCGCGAACAGCACGAGCGGCGGCTGGTATGAAAGCAGCGCGACGAACAGTACGATCAGGAAGATCGCGACGAACGGCACGCTTTTCTTCAGGTTGATCGTCTTGAAGCTGTAGTACTTGAGGTTGCTGACCATCGTCAGCCCGGCAAACACCGTGACGAACCACGCGAGCACGCGGAAGCCGGCCGGCGCGTAGCCCAGATCCTCGACGATCCACACGAAACCTGCGACAACGGCTGCCGCCGACGGGCTCGGCAAGCCCTGGAACCAGCGCTTGTCGGCCACTTCGAGCAGCGTATTGAACCGCGCAAGGCGCAGCGCCGCGCCGGCGACGTAAACGAAGGCGGCGATCCAGCCGAGCTTGCCCATGTCGCGCAGCACCCATTCGTAGATGACGAGCGCAGGCGCCGCGCCGAAGCTAACCATGTCGGCCAGGCTGTCGTACTCGGCGCCGAACGCGCTTTGCGTCCGCGTCATCCGCGCGACGCGGCCATCGAGCCCGTCCAGCACCATTGCGACGAAGATCGCGACGGCGGACTGGTCGAAGTTGTTGTTCATCGCCTGAACGATCGCGTAGAAGCCGGCGAACAGCG
Source organism: uncultured Pseudomonadota bacterium (assembly GCA_963709335.1). Taxonomy (GTDB): domain Bacteria; phylum Pseudomonadota; class Gammaproteobacteria; order Burkholderiales; family Casimicrobiaceae; genus VBCG01. The sequence goes on along the minus strand of CAVPWB010000010.1, from coordinate 136,313 downwards.
CGGCCGTCGTGAACAGGTTGGGCAGCAGGTAGATGCCGCGCCTGCGCACGCGGTTTTTCATCGCCCTGCGCTCGACCTGGTACTCGTCCATGGCCGTCAGCGCAACTCGGCGACGATGGTTTCGGTGGCGTAAACCTTGTCGCCCACGCTTGCTCGGGGGATGGCGTCGGCCGGCAGGTACAGATCCACGCGCGAGCCGAAGCGAATGAATCCGTAGCGTTCGCCGCGCGCAAGGCGATCGCCGCTCTTCGCATAGCAAAGGATCCGGCGCGCGATCAGCCCGGCGATCTGCACACAGGTGACGTCGGCGCCGTTGTCCGTCACGAGCTTCAGCGCGTTGCGCTCGTTGTCGGAGGACGCCTTTTCCAGTGCGGCGTTGACGAACTTGCCGGGGTGATACCACACGTCGGCAACCATCGCGTCGACCGGGCTGCGGTTCGAGTGCACGTTGAACACGTTCATGAACACGCTGATCATCAGCGCGTCGCGATCGAGGTAAGGATCGCGCGCTTTGCCGATCCGGACGATGCGGCCGTCCGCCGGCGCCAGCACCGCATTCGGCTGGCTGGGCACGTTGCGCGGGGGATCGCGGAAGAACTGCAGCACGAACACGAAAACGATCCATGCGACCGTCGCGAGGAGCCACCACGACACGAGCGACAGCGCCACGGCGACGACCAGCGCGATGGCGAGAAACGGCCAGCCTTCGCGGGCGATGATCGGATGGGGATAACGGGCGGCCGCCATCGCCTAAGCGCACTCGTCCGATGCGCCGCCACGGACCGTGGACCGCGTGTTACTTCGAAATTGCATCGTCGATGTTCTTCTGCTGCGCCGCGGCGCCCTGCTTCACCATGTCCTCGACGCCCTTCGCGCGCTCGAGCGCGTTGCGCGGCGTGACGGTAGCGGCCTGCGCGGCCTCCGATGCGCCCGCCGCGGCAGGCGCCTTCGCGGGATCGTCCAGCAGACCGTACTGCTTCAGGGCAGTACGCGCCAGAACGGCGACGATGACGAGCGCCAGCAGGATGACGACGAGCCCGACCCAGCCGCGCTGGCGACGACGCAGTGCCACCGAAGAGCCTCCACGCCGGGGAACCTCCCCGGGACGCGGCCAGTATACCGTCGGGCCTCGCCGGCGCTCAGTTGCGCGTCTGGTCGACGAGCTTGTTCTTCTTGATCCAGGGCATCATCGAGCGCAGTTTCTCGCCGACGACCTCGATCGAATGCTGCGACGTCATCCGGCGCCGCGACATCAGCGTCGGTGCTCCGGCGCGGTTCTCGAGGATGAAATCGCGCGCGTACTCGCCGGACTGGATCCGCGCGAGCACGTCCTTCATTGCCTGTTTCGTCTGGGCGGTGACGATCTTCGGCCCGCTCGTGTATTCGCCGTACTCGGCGTTGTTCGAGATGGAGTAGTTCATGTTCGCGATCCCGCCCTCGTAGATCAGATCGACGATCAGCTTCACCTCGTGCAGACATTCGAAGTACGCCATCTCCGGCGCATACCCGGCCTCGATCAGCGTTTCGTAACCCGCCTTGATCAGCTCGACGAGTCCCCCGCAGAGCACCGTCTGCTCGCCGAAGAGGTCGGTCTCGGTCTCTTCGCGGAAGTTCGTCTCGATGACACCCGCCCGCGCGCCGCCGATCGCCGCAGCGTACGACAGCGCGACGTCGCGCGCCTTGCCCGACGCGTCGCGATGCACGGCGATCAGCATCGGCACGCCGCCGCCGGCGACGTACGTCGAGCGCACCGTGTGTCCCGGCGCCTTCGGCGCGACCATGACGACGTCGAGATCGGCGCGCGGCACCACCTGGCCGTAATGGATGTTGAAGCCGTGCGCGAACGCGAGCGTCGCGTCCTTGCGGATGTTCGGCTCGACGTCGGCCTTGTAGGTTGCGGCGATGCTCTCGTCGGGCATCAGCATCATCACGACGTCGGCACCCTTGACCGCTTCGCCGACCTCGGCGACCTTCAGCCCCGCGCCCTTCGCCTTGTCCCACGACGCACCACCCTTGCGCAGGCCGACGATGACCTTGACGCCGGAGTCGTTGAGGTTCTGCGCGTGGGCATGCCCCTGCGAGCCGTAACCGACGATCGTCACCTTCTTGCCCTTGATCAGCGACAGGTCCGCATCCTTCTCGTAATAAACCTTCATGCTCGAAGCTCCCTGGGTTCGTTCAGATACGCAAAATTCGTTCGCCGCGCCCGATGCCCGACGCGCCTGTACGCACGGTCTCGAGGATCACGCCCGGCTCGATCGCCTGCAAGAACGCGTCGAGCTTCGATCCCGTGCCGGTCAGCTCGATGGTGTAGCTCTTGTCGGTGACGTCGAGAATATTGCCGCGGAAGATGTCGGCGAGCCGCTTCATCTCGTCACGGTCCTTGCCCGCGGCGCGCACCTTGACGAGCATCAACTCGCGCTCGATGTGATTGCCCTCGGTCAGGTCGACGACCTTGACGACCTCGACCAGCTTGTTGAGCTGCTTCGTGATCTGCTCGATGACGTCGTCGGAGCCGCTCGTGACGATCGTCATCCGCGACATCGTCGGGTCCTCCGTCGGCGCGACCGTCAGCGATTCGATGTTGTAGCCGCGCGCCGAAAATAGTCCCGAGATCCGCGACAGCGCGCCCGCTTCGTTCTCGACCAGAATCGACAGGATGTGTCTCATGGCTAGAGCTCTTCCGCCAGGATCATTTCCGTGAGCCCCTTGCCGCCCGGAACCATCGGGAACACGTTCTCGGTCTGGTCGGTGATGAAGTCCAGGAACACGAGGCGCTCCTTCTGCGCGAACGCTTCGCGCAGCGCGCCGTCGATGTCGCCCGGCTTCTCGACCTTGAGGCCAACGTGCCCGTACGCTTCGGCGAGCTTGACGAAGTCGGGCAACGCGTCCATGTACGACTCGGCGTAGCGATTGCCGTAGAAAAACTCCTGCCACTGCCGGACCATGCCCATGTACCGGTTGTTCAGGTTCACGATCTTGATCGGCAGGTGGTACTGCTTGCACGTCGACAGCTCCTGGATGCACATCTGGATCGACGCCTCGCCGGTGACGCAGGCGACAGTCGCGCCCGGATTCACGAGTTGCACGCCCATCGCCGCCGGCAGGCCGAAGCCCATCGTGCCGAGCCCGCCCGAATTGATCCATCGCCGCGGCTTGTTGAACTTGTAGTACTGCGCAGCCCACATCTGGTGCTGGCCGACGTCGGACGTGATGAACGCGTCGCCTTGCGTCACCTCGTACAGCTTCTCGACGACCATCTGCGGCTTGATCAGCTTGCTCGCGCGGTCGTACTTCAGGCAATCCTTGCGCTGCCATTCCTTGATCTCCGCCCACCACGCCTTGAGCGCGACCGGATCGGGGCGCACTGGCGACGATTCGACGATCTTCACCATCTCGGCGAGCACATCGGCGACGTAGCCGACGATGGGAACGTCGACTTTCACACGCTTGCTGATCGACGAGGGATCGATGTCGACATGGATGATCTTGCGATCGGCGCGGAAGAAGTGCGACGGGTTGCCGATGACGCGATCGTCGAACCGCGAGCCGACGGCGAACAGCACGTCGCAGTTCTGCATCGCCATGTTCGATTCGTACGTGCCGTGCATGCCGAGCATGCCGGTGAACTGCGGATCGGTCGCCGGAAAGCCGCCGAGCCCCATCAGCGTGTTCGTGCAGGGAAAGCCTAGCAGCCGGACGAGCCGCGTCAGCACGTCGGACGCGTTGTTCAGGATGACGCCGCCGCCCGAGTAGACCATCGGCCGCTTCGCTTCGAGCAGCAATTGCACGGCCTTCTTGATCTGGCCGGCGTGGCCCTTGGTCACCGGGTTGTACGACCGCATCGACACGGTCTTGGGGTAGCTCCACTCCGCCAGCGCCTGCGACACGTCCTTGGGGATGTCGACCAGCACCGGGCCCGGACGGCCGGTCGTCGCGAGGTAGAACGCCTTTTTCATCGTCAGCGCGATGTCGGCGACGTTCTTGACGAGGAAGTTGTGCTTGACGCACGGCCGCGTGATGCCGACGGTGTCGCATTCCTGGAATGCGTCCTGGCCAATCGCGGCCGTCGGCACCTGGCCCGTGATGACCACCATCGGAATCGAGTCCATGTACGCCGTCGCGATGCCGGTGACGGCGTTGGTGACGCCCGGTCCGGACGTCACCAGCGCGACGCCCGTTTTCAGCGATGAACGCGAATAGCCGTCGGCCGCATGCACGGCGCCCTGCTCGTGGCGCACCAGCACGTGCTTGACGCGCGTCTGCTTGAACAGTTCGTCGTAGATATTGAGGACCGCGCCGCCTGGATAGCCGAAGACGTACTCGACGCCCTCCTCCTGCAGACAGCGGATCAGGATTTCCGCACCCGTCAATTGCATGATCAATGCCTCGTGCCGTGAATGTGCCCGTTCACGCCCGCAGGACGTGAAACGTCGACGGAACCCCGGGAGGTTCCTTAACTGCCGGTCGCGCTCTCGTTGAGCGCGCGCCCGCTAACAGGCTCGGTCGGGTAGAAAGCCGCGATTGGGGGCAGCAGGCCGACTCCAGGGAAACTCGTTGCCGCTCGTGACGGCGCGGAGGGAGCTATCAACGGCCTTTGTTGCAATACAGCAACCGGTCTCGCGAACCGGGAACCGAGACAGTACCGGGAAACCCGGACGCCGGTCAAGCCGCCGGTTGCTACGTTGCAACATCGGCGCGCGCCGTTGCGCCGGACGGGCGGTGATCCCACATCCGCCTATAATCGCCGCGCCCACCCGGACTGATCAAACTGGCCTCGCAACAGGAAATCTCGAGCTTGCTGGCGAACGTCGAGCGCCGTGCCTTCAAGCAGGCGATGTTCGCCGTTCGCGACGAAGACGCCGCCCTCGACATCGTGCAGGACGCTATGCTCAAGCTGACCGAGAACTATTCGGACAAGCCTGCCTCCGAATTGCCGATGCTCTTTCAGCGCATCCTGCAGAATGCGATCCACGACCATTTCCGCCGGCAGAAGGTGCGCTCGACGTGGACGACGCTGCTGTCGGCGCTGGGCCACCGGGACGACAAGGACGACGATTACGATCCGCTGGAAACGCTACAGTCGCGGACCGACACGAACATCTCGGCCGACCCGGCGGCCAACGCCGAGCAGGCGCAGACTGTCCGGATGATCGAGCAGGCACTTTCCCGGCTGCCAGCGCGTCAACGCGAGGCGTTCCTGTTACGTTACTGGGAGGAACTGGACGTCGCGGAGACCGCGGCCGCGATGGGCTGCTCCGAGGGCAGCGTCAAGACGCATTGCTCGCGCGCAGTCCATGCCTTGGCCGAAATGCTGAAGGCAAGGGGTATCACGCTATGAACGACCAAGAATCCAGAATCGCCCACAAGTTGACCGCCTACCTCGACCGGGGAGCGGCCGACCTGCGCTCGGGCACCGTCTACCGGCTGCAACAGGCGCGCGCCGCCGCGCTCGCGGGCGTCAACCAGGCCCGCACAGCCGGCACCGAGCTTGCGATGGCCGGCGCCGGCGGCACGTCCGGTCGTTTCGGCGCGCGGGGAACCCCGGCCCGCTGGCTCGCCGCCGTGATGCTGATCGCGGCGCTGGGCTTCGGCTACCAGCAATGGCAGGCGGTGCAGCAGGTGCGTGAGTTCGAGGAGCTCGACCTGCACCTGCTCGCGTCGGACCTGCCGATCGACGCCTATCTGGACGGGGGGTTCCAGAATTGGCTTCGGACCACGTTCGACTACTGACCAAAGCCCTGTCCGTGCTCGCGCTGGCCGCCACGGCCGCGCACGCACAGATTACGCTCAAGTCGCCGGCGTGGAACGAGCTCGCCGAACAGGACCGCCAAGTGCTGGCGCCGCTGCAGCCCGACTGGAACAACCTCGACGGCCAGCGCAAGCAGAAGTGGCTCGGGCTCGCCAAGCGTTACCCGACGCTAAGCCCCGACGAGCAGCAGCGGATCCAGACGCAGATGCAGGAGTGGTCGCGGCTGACGCCCGACCAGCGCAACGCGGCTCGCGAGCGGTACAGGACCCTAAAATCGCTGCCACCCGAAAAGAAGAGCGAAGTTCGCGAAAAATGGGAGGAGTACCAGAACCTTCCCCCTGACAAAAAGCGCGAGCTTGCCGCAAAGCCGCCGCCGGCGCCGGCCAAGCCCGCAGGGGGCGCGCGTACGCCGGCGAGGCCTCCCGCGCCGGCTGCCCCTTCACCCACGGCCCCTGTACCCGCAGCACCCGCCGTACCCGCGCCCGCCGCGCCTGCCAAACCGGCGTCGTGACGGGCCGCGGGCCGGCACAATCCGTGGTGCTTGCTCGGTCCGACGGGAGCGCGCCCGGTCGCGCGTCGCTTCCGCGCCGGCTCGGCGCTCTCGTCTACGAAGCGCTCCTGCTGGCCGCGATGGCGCTTTGCGCCGGATTCGCGCTGCTGCCACTCGCCTCGCCGACCCATGCGCCCGCGCTGACGATCCCGCCCTTGTTCGTTCGGACGATGCTGTTCTGCGCGCTGGCGGCCGCGGCGGCGTTCTACTACGCATGGTTCTGGGCGGAAGGCCGGCGCACGCTGCCGCAGAAGACCTGGCGGCTGCGGCTCGTCACCGACGATGGCTCGAATCTTCCCCGTACGGTCGCGCTCGTCCGTTATGTCGCGGGTTGGATCGGCCCGGCGCTGGCGCTGGCGGCCTATGCGGCGCTGCGGGGGACAGGCGCTGCCCGTTGGGCGACGTCGCTGCTGCTCTTCAACTACGCGTGGGCACTCGTCGATCCCGACCGGCAGTTCCTGCACGATCGGCTGGCCGGGACGCGCGTGGTCGACGACGCCCCGGCACGCACACGATGACGGTGCTGACCGCAACGGACCGCGACGCGTTGGCACGGGCGTTCGCCGGCGATGCGCGGCTCGTCGTCGTGTCGATGTGCGCCGCGTGGTGCGACACGTGCAACGAGTTTCGCGTCGCGTACGAGCGCATCGCCCGGTCGCGACCGGAGTGCGCCTTCGTGTGGCTCGACATCGAGGACGACGCCGCGATCGCCGGCGACATCGACGTCGAGAACTTTCCGACGCTCGCCGTCTTTCGCAACGGACTGCCCACCTATTTCGGCGTCTCGCTCCCGCACGAGTCGACCGTGCTGCGGCTGATCGACGCGCTCGTGCAATCGGGAGTGGCCGTCACGGACGCGCCCGCTTGCGTCACGGCGCTGCCGGAGGCACTGACGAACCCACCGGCCGATTGATGCCTCGCATGCCGCGCTTCGGCAGCGCCTAGCCGATGCCTAGACCTTGCCGAGCTGTGTGGCGATCAGCCGATATTTCGTGCCGGCGTTCGTCAGGTCGCGAAACCAGTTCATCAGGTCGCGCCACGGAACGTTCATCCTGTTCAGGCCCGAAATGAACGCGACGATGGTCCCGGCATCGGTGCGGTCCTGCAGCATCAGCCAGCCGCCGACGGCGAGGATGCCGATCACGCCGAGGCTGTACAGCAGGTTCATCAGGAAGTTGATGCCGAACTTGCGGATGAAGATCTGCACGTTCAGCAGGTACACGAAGCCGATCCGGCGGCGATACGTGTGGTGCGTCGTTGCCGTCCCGTTGCCGGCGGCCTCATCGACGATGGCGTTGCTGAGCGCGCGCAGCGTCTCGATGCGGCGTTCCGTCCGGCGATTGATCGACTCCTGCAGCGCGGGGATGAACAGCAGCTGCGGGGACAGCATCAGCAGGGCGACCAGCGCCATCCACGGCTGCACGTAGAGCATGTAGCCGAACACGCTGAGCAGAATACCGGCGTTGAGCACTGGCTCGGCGAAGCTGCCGCCCGCGAACCCGCCGACCGCCTCGGTTTCCGACAGAACGATCGAAATCCTGACGCCGGCATCGCCCTCGGGACCCTTGGCGTCGGGCTCCGCCGCCGGCGCAAGCTGCATGCGCAGGTGACGATTGGTCTTCTCGCCTACGGAGCCGCGATAGACGTTCGTGACGAGCTTGAGTCCGCCGTGCACCAGCGACACGGCAAGGTATACCCCGCAAAGTATCGCGATGGACCGGTACGGGTGATGCGCGACCGCCCCGTTGACGATCCGCCGCTGCAGTTCGAGCGGAGCCAATTCGAGCAGGAACACGCCCACCGACATGATCGACAGCAGCACCTGGTCGCGCGCGCTGATCGACCAGATGTAACGATAGAGATCCTTGATCAGGTTCTTGTTCATGCGGCACGCCGCCGTGCCAGCGCCACCGCGAACGCGATCAATACCATGCCGGCAAGCGCCATCGCATCGAGCCGCTCGCCGAACAGCACGAACGCCATCAGCGCGGTGACCGGAGGCACCAGGTAGAAGAGACGCGCGACGTCGGCGGCTGCGCCGTGCCGCAAAAGCCAGTACAGCAGGCTGATCGCCCCAACCGACAGCACGATCACCGACCAGCCGAGCGCGAACATGAACGACCCCGTCCACGCGATGGGCGCAGGTTCGAAGAGCGCGACGATCGGCGCGTAGAGCGCGACGCAGGCGGCGAACTGCACAACGGCGCCGGTGCGCAGGTCCACGCGGCCGCAGTACTTCTTCTGGTACAGCGTGCCGACGCTGATGCCGGCGAGCGCCACGACGATGGCGACGAGTGCCGTCGAATCCCCGCCGAGCGCGATCTTGTGCCGGACGACAAGGTAAACGCCGGCGAGTCCCAGCACCAGGCCGCTCCATTGCAGCGGTGTGATCCGCTCGCCGAGCCAGACGCGGGCCAGGAACACGGTGAGGATCGGCTGCAGGCCAACCAGCATCGCGCTCGTGCCAGCCGGCATCCCGCCGGCGAGTGCCACGAATACGCCACCGAGGTACAGGCCATGCACCAGCGACGCGGCGACGGCGATGTGCGCGATCTGCCGCCCGCCGCCCGGCCAGCGCGCGCGCGTAACGAGCGCGACAACCGTCATCAGCGCCGTGACGAGCGCAAACCGGACGAGCAGGAACTTGAGCGGCGGTGCATAGGGCAACCCGTACTTCGCAGCGATGAAGCCGGTGCTCCAGAGCAGGACGAACAGTGCCGGTAACAGCGGATTGGCGCGATTCATTCCGGCAGCGCCCGCTGCGCGGTCGCGCATGAGCGCCTGGAGCACCGCGACCACGCCGCGTCAGCGCCGGCGCAATGCCCCTGCGTCATCGCGCGCCGCCGCCGCGAGCCGCGGAATGGACTCGAGGCGCCACGTGCGCGTGTCGAGCGCCAGCACTTTGCCGGAAGTCGTGATCAGCACGTCGCGTTCGTCGTTCGACCATGCGACCGACTGTACCGCGTCGCCCGGCGGCAGGTGGACGGTGCGCAACAGCACGATGCTCCCTTCGCGCGCATAGAGCAGCCGCACGTTCGCCGACCCCCGCGCGGTCACGGCGACCATCCCCGTCGTCGGCGCAGCGACGACGATCGCCGGGGCCGTGCTCACCGGCCCGCAGGCCGCCAGCATGAGCAACGCGAAGGTCGCGAGCAATCGGGACAGTCGTATCGCGGGAGAATGGCGCATGACCAGTACAGTACCTGACACTTTGATCCCCGCCGATGTACACTTATCCCTCACCTTTGCAGACTGTAACGGTCGCCGCACCGAGCCACCGATGCTTAATCTCGAGCTTCGCACTGCACCGAACGCACCGCTCGTCGAGCAGGTAGTCACCGGGGTCCGCCAGCACATCGAATCGCGGCTGCTGCGGCCAGGCGCGCGGCTGCCGTCGATACGGACGCTCGCCGCCAACCACCGGATCAGCCGCTTCACCGTCGTCGAGGCCTACGATCGGCTGGTCGCCTCCGGCCACGTCGAATCGCGCCGCGGCTCCGGCTTCTACGTCACGACACCGGCGGTGCCCGAAACCGCCGTCGAGCGCAGCGGCGGCCTCGAGCGCGCCGTCGATCTCGCGAACCTGATTGCCGAAGTCGTCAGCGACGACGCCCGCGTCGCGTTCATGGGCAGGAAGCTCTACGCCGGCGGCTGCCTCCCCAACGACTGGCAGGAGGAATCGGGCATTCGCCGGCACGCACGGCAGGTGGCTGCCAGCGGCATCGAGGTCACGGATTTCGGAACCGCGCTCGGCTATCCGCCGCTGCGCGATTACATCGCACGGCGGATCGGCGATCTTGGCATCGGCGTTCCGGCGTCGCAGGTGTTGTTGACCGCGGGCGCCACGCAGGGGTTCGACCTGTTGATCCGTTATCTGCTCGCACCCGGCGATGCGGTGCTCGTCGACGACCCCGGCTACTACAACCTGTTCGGCCATCTGAAGCTTGCCGGCGTGCGGCTGCTCCCCGTGCCGCGCGGACCCGACGGTCCCGACCTGGCCGTGCTGGCGCAGCTTGCGGTTGCGCACCAGCCCAAGGCGTACTTCACGATGTCGGTGCTGAACAATCCGACGTGCACGAATATTCAGCCGGCGATCGCGCACCGCCTGCTGCAACTCGCCGCGCAGCACCGTTTCAACATCGTCGAGGACGACATCTTCTCGGATTTCGCGAGCAACGCGCCGCCGCGTCTCGCGGCACTCGATCGGCTGGAGCGGACGTTCTACCTCGGCAGCTACAGCAAGACGCTGTCGTCGAGCCTGCGCGTGGGTTTCGTCGCTGCCAGTGCCGACGCGATCGCCGCACTGACGCGGATGAAGCTGCTGGTGACGATGACGACGTCGGCGTTCGCCGAGCGCGTCGTTCACGAAATGCTCGTCGGCGGCCATTTCCGCAAGCATATCGCGCGCATTCGCGATCGCCTCGACGCGCGGCGCGCGCGCGTTGCACAGGAACTCGAACGCGCCGGCTGGCTGCTCGACCGGATGCCGGATTCCGGGTTGTTCCTGTGGGCGCGCCATCCGGATGTCGACGACTCGGTCTGGATTGCGCAGGCCGCCTTGCGCGAAAGCGTGCGCCTGGCACCCGGCGCATCGTTTCGCCCGCATCACGACAAGAGCGCGTGGATGCGCTTCAACGCGAGTTGCGTCGTCGATCCGGCGGTGTTCAAGCTGCTCGCGCGAGCGGGTGCGCTCGCGAAGGCCGAGCAGCGGACGCGCCGCTAAGCCGGTTTTTTCGACGCCCGGTGGCGCTGCACGCTGTCGAGGATTTCGCGCTTCGCTTCCTCGGGACCGACCCAGCCGGCCAGGCGGACCCACTTGCCCGGCTCGAGGTCCTTGTAATGCTCGAAGAAGTGCGCGATCTGCGCAAGCTGGATCTCCGGCAGGTCGCGCGGCGATTCGATCGACCGGTACAAGGACGACAGCTTGTCCGTCGGCACGGCGAGGACCTTCGCGTCCCCGCCCGCCTCGTCGTCCATTTTCAGCATGCCGATGGGCCGGCAGCGGACGACCACGCCGGTGATCAGCGGCACCGGCGACAGCACGAGGACGTCGCACGGATCGCCGTCGTCGGACAGCGTCTGGGGTATGTAGCCGTAGTTGCACGGATAATGCATGGACGTCGACATGAAGCGGTCGACGAAAACCGCGCCGGATTCCTTGTCCACCTCGTACTTGATCGGTTCGCCATGCATCGGGATCTCGATGATGACGTTGCAGTCATTCGGCACATCGGCGCCGGAAGGGACCAGGTCGAAGCTCATGCGTGACGGCTCCCAGTGGAATGCGGGCAGCCGGCGCCCGGGGGAAGGTCGATTATACCGAGCGGCCGCAGGCGTCATCGTAATGCTGGCGGCGTCGTTTCCGGGCGGGCTCGCATGTGCGGAGAATCCGCCGACCACGCCCGAACTCGCGTTCTTCTCGCATCTGCCGCGCGGCGGCCCTCTCGCGCCGTGGACGCCGGTCGCCATCGTGATCGGCAAGCGTCCGACGCGCTACAACCTCGTCGACGATGCAGGCGTGACCGTGCTGCACGCCGTGGCCGACAACGCGGCGAGCGCCCTCGCGCTGCCGCTGCATTTCGACGTGCGCAGCGCGCCGATCGTGTCGTGGCGCTGGAAGATCGCCGGCCTGATACCGGACGCGGATTCCACCGTCGCGTCGCGCGAGGACGCACCGGCGCGAATCGTGTTCGAGTTCGACGGCGACAAGCGCAAGCTGACGCTCGTGGAGCGGGCGATCTACGGCGTCAGCCAGCACGTGGCGGGGCGCGAGTTGCCGTACGCGACGCTGATGTACATCTGGGCGAACCACGCGCCCGTCGGTGCGGTGATCGCCAATCCACGGACGCGGCGCGTGCAGATGATCGTCGCGTCGAGCGGCGCCGCCGGGGTCGGCGCGTGGCAGTCGCTGACGCGCGACGTACGCGCCGATTTCCGGCGCGCATTCGGCGAAGAACCCGGCGCACTGCGGGCCGTTGGCGTGCTGACCGACACCGACAATACGGACGGCCATGCCGAAGCGTGGTACGGCGACATCCGGTTCACGCCGGAAATCCGCTGACGCCCGTCGCAGGAATCACCCCAACGACGCGCTGCGCGGCGCTCTAAGGCGCCGGGGCCGCGCGATAGTCGCGCGAGTACGTCACGTAGATGTCGCGCGCACGCGCGAACTCGGCGCGCTCTGCGGCCTTCAGCTCGCGAAACGGTCGTGCAGGACGGCCGGCCCAGATCCAGCCGGCGGGCACGACGACGCCCGGCTCGACCCACGCCCCCGCGGCGATGCAGCCGCCGCGCTCGACGACGACGCCGTCGCCGACGCGCGAGCCCATGCCAATCAGCGCGTCGTCGCCGATCATGCCGGACCCCATCTCGACGTTGTGCCCGATGGTGACGCCGTTACCGAGCACGAGATCGCCGCGCGCGCGATCGGTCGCGAGAATCGAGTTGTCCTGCACGTTGGTCCGCGGCCCGATGACGATGCGACCGTCGCCTGCGATGACGGCACATCCGAAGAAGACACTCGCGTCGTCGGCAATCTCGACGTCACCGGCGACGATCGCCGTTGGCGCGACGAAGGCAAGAGCCAGCCGTGGCGAACGGCCGTGCAAGGCGTGCAGCGGTCCGCCGGCGGCTGGCAGGCGCTGGACGACGGCCGCCCATCCCGGCAACCGGGCGGACACGAGATCGCCGTGCGGATTGCCGCTGCGCAAGCTCCGCGCGTACTGCGCAAGCTCGTCAGGCTCGATCTCGCGCACGGGCTTGGCCGGATGTCCGGCGTAGACAAAGCCGCCAGGCAGCGTCTTGCGGGGCGGAACGACGGTGTCGGCGGCGATCAGCGCGTGCGGACCAATGCTCGTGCCGTCCATCACCACCGACGATTCGCCGACGACGACGCCGTCGCCGAGCGTGCACGCGTGGACGAGGCCGTAGCGGCCGACCGTCACGTCGTCGCCGATGACGGCGCCGAGCACCTGGTCGGCGATGTGCACCGTCGCGTGCTCGCCAAACCACACGTTGGCGCCGATCCGGATGTTCTCGCCGTCGGCGCGCACCGTTGCATAGTCCGAAAACGATGGGCGACTGCCGATGGTCGAGCGGCCGATGACGATACCGCGGCCGGCGATTGCCGCGCCGTCGCCGATCGCGGGCTTGTGGTGCAGGTAATCGATGATCATTGCGGACGGGAGCCGATGCGAAGACGCTTCGCGCCCGGCCATTGTCCCACGCTCTCCCCGGCCGATTGTCCCGCCTGCTGCTTCCCCGATCCCTGTACCGTGTTCGGCCATGACCCCGAACGCCGGGGAATTGCGACCGCCTCTGAATCCAGGGGCGCCCTCCGGCGCATCCAACCCGAGGTATAAATCGTCCGGCCGCCCATGTCCCGCTCGAAGCTCCCCTGGATCATCCTGGCCACGATTGCCGTATCCGCGGCGCTCGCCTGGATTACGCTGACCCGCGGCGGGGGTGGCACCGGCCGGGCCGCGGTCAGCCAGCATCACCCGCTTGCCGCATTTCACGAGCTCGAAATCGGTGGCTCCGCCGACGTCGTGCTGATCCAGGGGCCGGCCGAGGCGATCGACGTCGACGATGTGGGCCGTGCGATCGTCGAAGCGAATGTCACGAACGGCCGCCTTGTTGTCCGCTCGCGCGATCGGCGCCGCTGGTGGGGCCGGCTCCTCGGTCACGACACGGCGCACGCGCCTACGATAACGATCCACCTTCGCAACCTCGACCAGTTGCTGCTGACGGGAACGGTGAAGGTCACGGTCCCGCGGCTCCAGGCGTCGACGTTACGCATCGCGGCATCGGGCGGCGCAAACCTCACGATCGACGACCTTACCGCCACCACGCTGCGGGTCGAAGGTTCTGGAGCGCTTTCAGCCGAATTGGCCGGCCGCGTCGACGACCAGCAAGTGTCGATTTCGGGGGCCGGGTCGTACAACGCCGAGCGCTTGCGGACGAGCAAGGCAACCGTCTCGGTGAGCGGTGTGGGCAACGTCATCGTCAACGCCGAGCGAACGCTCCGCGCCAGCATCTCCGGCGCGGGCATCATCGAGTACATCGGCGATCCGCAAGTGACCGAGCACGTGAGCGGCATGGGCCGCGTGCGGCGCCACGATTCGTCGGTGCCGAGGATGCGTGTCGCGGTGGCCTACTGCAGCCGCATCGACGAAGGCGCTTCGGTCTCCTTGAACAGCAGCGGCGAGCCGGTGACCGGATCAATATCGTCGTGAACGCCCGGCCGCAGCCGGACGTCGTCGACGCGGCAATCGCGCAGCAACCCGGTCAGCATCGCCGTGACGTCCTGTACCGACTCGTACGGGTAGAGCGCACACCTGAAGCCCTCCGCCTCGCGCGGCGCGAACGCCGACGACAGCGATAACCTCAGTTCGCCACCCATCGGCGCATCGGCGGCGCGATGTGCGCTGATGATCGCCGTGGGTTCGCCGACCGATGCGCGCAGCTTGCGGATCGCGTTGCTCGCGAACACCTGCGCAGACACTTCGCGCTGCACGGCACGCCCCGCCTGCACGGCGGCGACCAGGTGCTGCGGCGGACGCGGCAACGCGAGCAGCGACACGCCCGGCACGTGCAGCTGGCGCGCGAGCGCCTGCGCGACACCGATTCCCCACGCCGAAATGGTCGACGTGCGCAGCGGATCGGCGCGCGGTGCCGTCAGCACGGCCGCGACGACGAACCGCAGGTGGACGCGCTCGTTGCCGCCTTGCGTCACGATCGGCTTCGGCGGCATGTCGATGGGTGCGAATGCGGCGCCGTCCGACTCGGCTATCGCGAGCCGCGCAACGTGCGCCGGCAGCGTCGCGACGTCGATCGCGTCGACCCCAACGAGCGCCGGTGACAGCGCAAACGTCTGGGCGCCGCCGAATTCGCCCGCGTCGCGGAGCAGCGCTTCGATCGCGCGTGGATTCGGCAATTCGCCGGGCAGGGTGACCGATCCTTCGCGCGACTCGAGCGCGGCCACGACGATCACCGGGATCGCCGCAAGTGTGGTGCGCAGCAGTGGCGCGCGTTGCGCTGGCCCGCGCTCGATGGCCGCCAACAGCCGCCACAGATGGCGCGCGACGGGGAACGACGGTGCCGTCGCGAGGGCGTCGGCCAGCGCATGACCATCGCCGGCGGCCAGCAACCGCTCGATCGTCGCCGTGCCTTCGGCGTCGGCTGCGGTGGCGGCATTTTGCGTCCCCGCGTCGATCGCCGCGAGCGCCGCAGCGTGCAAACGCGCTGCCCCTACGCTCGCCGCGCCGGGAGCCGGCCAGGCACGGGGATCCGGTAGCTCGGCGTCGCGCATGGGTCGTGAATTCTCGCACGCGAGGCGTGCAGGCTAGAATCCGGGGCTTCGCCCGCCTAGTATCGCCCTCCGATGCGCGTCTCGAAGTTCTATCTGAACACCCTCAAGGAAGCGCCCGCCGAGGCGGACGTCACGAGCCAGCAACTGATGCTGCGGGCCGGATTGATCAAGAAGGTTTCGTCGGGCATCTACAGCTGGCTGCCGCTCGGCCTCATCACGCTGCGCAAGGTCGAGCAGGTGATCCGCGAGGAGATGAATCGCGCCGGCGCGCTCGAAACGTACCTGCCGCACGTGCTGCCGGCCGAGTTGTGGGAGGAAACGGGACGCTGGGACAAGTTCGGCCCGCAACTCCTGAAGATGCGCGACCGCCAGGGCCGCGACTTCCTGTTCGGTCCGACGCACGAGGAAGTGGTGACCGACATCGTCCGCAAGGACATCCGCAGTTACCGGCAGCTTCCGCTCAACCTCTACCAGATCCAGGCAAAGTTCCGCGACGAGATCAGGCCGCGCTTCGGGGTGATGCGCGGGCGCGAGTTCCTGATGAAGGACGCCTACTCGTTCGACGTCGACCGCGACGCGTTGATGCGCTCCTACCGCGCGATGTACGACGCGTACGCACGCATCTTCACGCGCCTCGGACTGAAGTTCAGGGCGGTTGACGCCGACACCGGCGCGATCGGCGGCTTCGCGTCGCACGAGTTCCAGGTGCTGGCGGACTCGGGCGAGGATGCGATCGCATACAGTGACGGCTCCGACTATGCGGCGAACGTCGAGCAGGCCGAAGCGCTGGCACCCGCGAAAGGTCGCCCGGCGCCGGCAGAGCCGATGCAGCGGGTTCCCACGCCGGGCCAAGCGACGTGCGAGGACGTGGCAAAACTGCTCGGCCTCCCGCTCGAACGGACGGTCAAGTGCCTGCTCGTACACGCCCACGATCGCGTGCAGATGCTGCTCGTCCGCGGCGATCACATGGGCAACGAGATCAAGATCGGCAAGGTCGGCGGGCTCGACGGATGGCGCTGGGCGACCGAAACGGAGATCGTCGACGCCACGGGCTGCCGGCCCGGCTACCTTGGCCCCGTCGGGATTCCGGCGGACATGCCGCTGATCGTGGACCGCCAGGTCGCCGCGATGAGCGACTTCGTCTGCGGCGCGAACGAGGCGGACTACCACCTGCGCGGCGTCAATTTTGGACGCGATTGTCGCGAGCCGGACACCATTGCCGATATCCGCAGTGTCGTGGCAGGCGACCCGTCGCCGGACGGCAAGGGGACCCTGGCGATCGTGCGCGGCATCGAGGTCGGCCACGTCTTCGCTCTGGGTGATGTGTACTCTACAGCGATGGGCGCAACCTATCTCGACGCCGCCGGTCAGTCGCACGTCATTCAGATGGGGTGCTACGGCATCGGCGTCACCCGCGTCGTCGCCGCGGCGATCGAGCAGAATCACGATCAGCGGGGTATCGCCTGGCCGGCGGCGATGGCACCATTTGCCGTGGCGATCGCGCCGATCGGCTACGACCGCAGCGATGGGGTCCGGCAATGCGCGGACGGCCTGCACGAGGCGTTGACCGCTGCCGGGGTCGAGGTGTTGCTCGACGACCGCAGTGAGCGGCCTGGCGTGATGTTTGCTGATCTGGAGCTGATCGGAATCCCGCATCGGGTGACGATCGGCGACCGCGGGCTGAAGGAAGGTATCGTCGAATACCAGGCACGGCGCGAAACTCAGGCCACGAAAGTGGCGCTCGCGGATATCCTCTCGTTCATTAGGCAGCGCATAGCAACGACATGATGCGGTACGGATTACGACAACGCGCGATCGCCGCGGCTTTCGTGGGTCTCGCGGCGTGCCTCATCGGCGCGCGGCCGGCGCATGCCGGCGCGCAGGCCGAAGAGCACCTCGCGGCGTCCGTCGTGTCGGGCCTGCAGCGCGCGATCGGCGACAACCCCGTGCCCCGCGATTACGCCGAGCGACCGGCCGTACGCTCGTGGCTCGTCGAGATGTCCCGCGTGCTCACGCCGCGCCTCCCCGACGACACGGGTCGCAGCGAATTTCTCGCGACCGTCCATTACGAGGCGACGCGCGCCGGCCTCGACCCGCAACTCGTGCTGGGCGTCATCCACCGCGAAAGCAATTTCCGCAAGTACGCGGTGTCGGTCGCCGACGCACGCGGCTTCATGCAGGTGATGCCGTTCTGGGTGAAGCTGATCGGCACACCGGACCAGAACCTGTTCCAGCTCCGCACGAACCTGCGCTACGGCTGCACGATCCTGCGGCATTACCTCGATGTGGAAAAAGGCGACGTCTATCGCGCGCTCGGCCGCTACAACGGCAGCCTCGGGCGGCCGGAATACCCGACGGCGGTGATGAGCGCCGCGCAGCGTTACCAGACGCGCCCGTCGGTGCTTGCCGTCCAGACGGTGTCCACCGCGCAGCTTCGCTGAGTTCGCGTTGTCGACGCCGGCGTGCGCCTGTTATCGCGGGCGGTTTGCGCCATCTCCTTCGGGCCCGCTGCACTTCGGATCGCTTGTCGCGGCCGTTGCGAGCCATGCCGACGCGCGTGCGGTCGATGGCGAATGGCTGCTGCGCATCGAGGACGTCGATACGCCGCGTACGCGGCCCGGTGCGGCCGATGCAATGCTGGCGACGCTCGAGCGACTTGGCTTCGAGTGGGATGGCCCGGTGTGGCATCAGTCGCAGCGCACGGCGAGCTATGACGAAGCCCTCGGGCGCTTGCGTGAGCTCGACCGGGTCTATCCGTGTGCGTGCTCGCGCGCCGAGCGCGCGGATGACCCGGTCTCGTCCATCGGCGAACGGGTCTATCCCGGCGTGTGCCGCCACGGCATCGACGCCGGCGCCGCAGCGCGGAAGCGGCGCGCGCTGCGCGTGCGGGTCGACGCATCGCCGATCGAGTTCACCGATCGCCTGTACGGGGCACAGCAGCAACGGCTCAGTGTGGATGTCGGCGACTGCGTCCTGCGCCGCAGCGACGGCCTCTACGCGTATCAACTCGCCGTCGTCGTCGACGACGCCGCGCAGGGGATCACCGATGTCGTGCGCGGCGCCGACCTGCTCGCGTCAACGCCGCGCCAGATCTTCCTGCAGCGTTTGCTCGGCATGCCGACGCCGCGTTACCTGCACGTGCCGGTGGCCGCCGACTCCGCCGGACGCAAGCTGTCGAAGGCCACCGGTGCCGCGGCGCTGCCGTCGGCGCCTTTGCCGGCGTTGATGGCCGCATGGAAGTTCCTCGAGCAGCCCGCACCTGCCGAACCGCCGGCGTCGGTCGCCGAGTTCTGGACGTGGGCACGCGCGAACTGGCAGCCGCTCCAACTGCCTCGCGTCGCGATGCGGCCTGCACCGCCGCGTATAATCGATGCCGCATGACCACACTCGTCGTCGTTCGCAAAGGCGACTCCGTCGCCATCGCCGCTGATTCCTTGACGACTTTCGGCGATACCAAGCTGGCCGCGCAGCACGACCGGACTTACGACAAGATCGTCCGGCACCGCGACACCTACATCGGCCTCTGCGGATCGGCGGCGCACCAGCTCGTCTTCGAAAGCCTGCTCGCCAAGCAGGGCGACTTCGATTTCTCGCACAAGGCGGGGATCTTCGAGACGTTCCGGAAGCTGCATCCGATCCTGAAGGAGCAGCATTACCTGAATCCGAAGGAAGAGGAAGACGATCCGTACGAGTCGACGCAGATCACCGCGCTGATCGCCAACGCGAACGGCATCTTCGGCGTGTTCTCGATGCGCGAAGTGTTCGAGTACACGCAGTTCTGGGCCGCCGGATCGGGCGCCGAGTTCGCGCTTGGCGCAATGCAGGCCCGCTACGGACAGCTGAAGACGGCCGAAGCGGTCGCGCGCGTCGGCGTCGACATTGGCGCCACGTTCGACAAGAATTCGGCGCTGCCGATGACGATCTACACGCTGCCTCTGGCGCGGTGATGCAGCGAGAAGCCGCAGCAACCCGCAGCACCGACGCGTTGATGCCGTTTGTGTTCGAGCATGCGAACGTCCGCGGCGCGCTGGTGAGCCTCGAAGCGACGAGCGGCGACATTCTCGGCAGCCACGACTATCCGCCGCCGCTCGCGCGCGCGCTTGCCGAGTTGCTTGCGGCCGCCGCGCTGCTGGCGTCGTCGCCGAAGCTCGACGGCAGCCTGATCGTGCAACTGTCGGGGGACGGTCCCGTGCGCCTGATCGTCGTCGAGTGCAACGACGCGCTGCAGCTTCGTGCAACCGCGCAGTGGGACGCGGGCCGCGTGGCTGCGCTTTCTGCCGACGCGTCGCTGGCCGACCTCGCCGGCGGCAGCACGCACGGACGGCTTGCGCTGACCCTCGACCCGCGTGACGCCGGCACGTTGTACCAGGGGATCGTCAGCCTCGATTCGACGTCGATCGCCGCATCGATCGAGCACTATCTCGCGACGTCGGAGCAGCTGCAAAGCCGCCTGTGGTTGCGGCCGGATGCACACAACGTACGCGGCCTGCTGCTGCAGCGGCTGCCAGGCGCCGATGGAGCCGACGATGCGACGTGGGCGCGTCTGGGTCGCGAGGCCGACGCGGCGTCGCAACGCGCGCTGGGAGAATCGACGCTTCCCGGCGTCCTGCAGGCGATATTCGTACACGACGACCTGCGGATCTTCGACGTGCGTCCGGTGGCGTTCCGCTGCAAGTGCTCAGTCGCGCGCGTCGCGAACGCGTTGCGCATAGCCGGCCGGGACGAAATCGAGGCGGCGCTCGCCGAGCGCGGCGTCGTCGAGGTGACGTGCGAATTCTGCAATCGCCGCTACTCGTTCGCCGCCGATGACGCGCGCGCGCTTCTCGCCGGCGCGGCGCCGGATGCAAGTGCGGCGACAGGTGTCGTTCGATGAGCGTTTACACACCGGAGCATTTCAGGATGGACGACCGCGCGGCAATCGCGCGGCTGATGCACGATCATCCGTTCGCGACGCTGCTGACGCCGTCGATGCCGGAGCCGATGCTGTCGCACGTGCCGCTGCTGCTCGTGCCCGACGCGGAGCCGAACGGTACGCTGATCGGGCACGTGGCGCGCGCGAACCCGCACTGGCAGCACGCGACGGGCGCCGAATCGGTAGCGATATTCCACGGGCCGCACGCGTACGTTTCGCCATCGTGGTTCGCCGAGCCGTCGAAGGGCGTGCCGACATGGAACTACGCCGTCGTGCACGCGTACGGGATGCTCGACGTCATCGACGAGCCGGTCGAGAAGCGCCGCGTGCTGGACGCGCTCGTACACCGCTTCGAAGCGGATCGTGCGGCGCCATGGACCTTCGCGATGGCCGAGCGGCAACGCGATGCGCTGGTCGGCGCGATCGTCGCGTTCCGCATGCGTGTCCGGCACCTGACCGGCAAGTTCAAGCTGTCGCAGAATCGGCCGGTGGGCGATCAGCAGCGGATCGCTGCGGCGCTCGACAGCGAGACCTACGCCGATGCCGCCGCCGTTGCCGCGTGGATGCGCACGTACGGCGCCGCGGACCGACAATGATCGCGGAAACCGCGGATTCCGGAACGAGCGGACGAATCCGCCTCGACAAGTGGCTGTGGGCCGCGCGCTTCTACCGCACGCGCAGCCTGTCCGCGCAGGCGATCGACGCGGGGCAGGTCCGCGTCGACGGCGAGCGCGTCAAGGCTGCGCATCCGATACGCGCCGGCATGCGCGTGAGCGTGCGCAAGCAGGCGCTGACATGGAGCGTGGACGTCGTGGGCGTCGCGCAGCGGCGCGGTTCTGCAACCGATGCAGCCGCGCTGTATCGCGAAACGGCGGACAGCGCAGCGCTCCGCGAGAAGACGACAGCCGAGCACAAGGCTGCGCGCGCACAGGCCCAGGCGCTGCCGGCGGGTCGGCCGACGAAACGCGACCGGCGCAGGCTGGAGGACTTCCTGAACGAGCCGTAAGGCGGTGCCGCTACACAGCGACGGACATCACCGGCGGACGTTCCGCGCAAAGGCGCATGCCGGCCAGGTCGAGCATCAGGTCGGGTTGCCGGTACGACGCGAAGATGAGCCACGCGACAGCCGCCGCAAGCAGCAGCGCGATCGCGTGCCACACGAATCGCCGGCCGCTGGTTGCGCCACCGGACGGTTCGGCCAGGTCGCCGGGCGTAGTTGGACGCGGGTTCACCCCGCCGAATTTACGCCGATTGCGAGGCGTCCGGCAAATCGGCGACGCGCGTGAGCGGCGCGGCAGGCAGCACACCCCGTGCGCGCAGCGTGGACATCACGGAATTGAAATCGGCGGCGACCTGAACGTTCTCGATCGGCTTCGCGAGCAGGTTGACCGCGCGTCCACTGACGATCAACGGCACGTCCTGCGGCAATGCACGACGCAGGCAGCGAATCTCCTGGCCCGCGATCTTGCCGGAAATGCCGCGGTCGAACAGCAGCACGACCAGCGCTGCGTGATACGCTTCCGATGCGCTCGCGATTTCCTGTGCCGGGACACCGGTACCGAGCGTCAGGCAGTTGATGCCTTCGGTGAACAGCAGCAATTCGAGAATCGCCAGGCCCAGCTGATTCGGATCGTTCGGCGGCGTGGCGAGCAGGATCTGGCGCGCGTCGCGCGTCGGCCGGACCAGCCTCGTCACGTCGCGCAGCAGTCGTTGCGTGAGGTCGGTGAACCGCAATTCCTGGTACGTCTGCATCTCGCCGCGCACGACACGCTCGTGCACCGCTTCGTTGAGCGGAATCAGCGTCTGTTCGAGGAATTTGCGCAGCCCCTGACCGACAAGGAGCTTGGACAGATGATTCTGCATTTCGCCGATCCGGTGCTCGCCGAGCAGCTTGACCGCCTGCGATATTTCGGCCGGCAGCGGCGCGGGTTCCGCGACCGCGAGGCCCACCATCGATTGCAGCGCCGTATCGGCGAGCGGCACGACTGCGCCTGCGCGCCAGCCTTCCGACAGCAATTGCTTGATCAGCTTGAGCCGCGCGACCTGATCGGCCGGATAGACGCGGTCGCCGAACGTATCGCGAAGCGGCGCCGGAAAGCCGTACCGTCGTTGCCACATGTAGAGCTGCTCGCGGCGAAGTCCGGTAATCCGGACGACTTCGCGGATGTGCAGCGCGCCGGCAGGCTCACCGGCGGGCGCCGCCGCGGGGGCGTTGGCCGGCATTCCTACAGCGTCCTGGCGCCTGGACGGCGCCTCGATAAGGATTCCCATGGGTTTTATCCCCTGCTCTTTTCTATTCGACTGTGCAATCTGTCTGGCACAAGTATAGCGGCGTGCTCCGGCATACCCTGCGCGCCGCGGATCAATCTGATCGATGCGAGTTGTGATGCACGGTGCGAGCCTATGCAGGATGCGTGCCATCGTCCGGAGCACCCGGACGGACGTGGCCCTCCGATCCGACGAACGTCGGTCCGGAACTTGCAACCGCTATCAAAGGGAAACTCCTCGCGCGGCGGGGGCGGCGTCCTTCGCTCTGAAGGGCCGCCGACCGCGACGCTGACAACACGCCGTTTCTAAGCGGCACGTGACGCTGGGCGACGCACGATGTTCGGTTTTGGCAAGTCGAGCAAGGATCCGCTGTCGGATATCAAGGCAGCCGAGCGCTGGCTGGCAACGCTCCCCGGCGCGGATACGCTCGCGGTCCATTCGAACGTCATCGACGAGCTGGAACGCGCGACAGGCGCTGGCGCGAACCGGACACCGCAACGGCTTCGGGCCGTCTTTCACGTCGATGCCCAGACGGGCGCGCAGCGCCGCGCGCTGATCGGCCAGTACATCGAGCATGCGAGCCGCAGCTCGAAAATCGAAAACCAGCTCTGGACCGCGCTGTTCGGGCTGACGCAGGGCTTCCTCCAGACCTACCAGTCGTTCGCGCGCGAGATCGTCGAGCGGCCGCAAAGCGGTCGCTGGCAGGAGCTGATGCCCGAGCTCATCTGTCGCCAACTCGTCCACCTGGCGCTCGATGCACGTGTGCGGCTCTTCCGATACGAGCAGTGGATCCCCGCGAAATGGGCGGAATTACACGGCCTGATGTCGCTCGCGTGCTCGCAGCAGGTCGAGCGCCAGCTTGTCTCGCTGACCGAATCGAGCACGACCAGCATCGAGCATGAATACCTGCGCGCGCTGGTTCTGCACCTGATGAACGCCGGCAGCCTGACCGCGTCGCAGGTGGAGTTCATCTGGGGCGAGCTCGACGACTGGTGCTCGCCGCTGCGCCTGACACTCGAGCAGTCCGCGGCCAATGCGTTCTTCGTCGATCTCGGCGGACGTGAGGGCCTGCGGCGCCGCAAGACAGGTGCGCTCGAGGGCCGCGTGCTGTTCCTCGACACGCGGCCACTGCACGCCGTGATGGTCCAGCATGCCGTCACGCTCGAACAGAAGATCAAGGCCGAACCGCTGTCGAACCGGACCCCGCGCCGCAGCGAGCAGCTGACGCTGTTCACGAAGCTCGCCGCCCAGGTCGATCCCGAGTTCAGGCCATTCGCGCGCCGCGGCGAGCGGGTGAGCACGACCGGAAACGTCGACGCAATCGTCGGCTTCCAGAAGATCGCCAGCTACTTCAAGGAAGAGGCCCACGAGCCCATTCCGTTGGCCGACACGACCGGCGAGAGCTTCGACAGCACGATGGACATCGCCGTCTTCGGTCGCATCCGCGACGAGCCGACGCGGCGCAACGAGCTCGCGCGGCGGCGCATCGGCGCCCACGCGGCGGCCGGAGGACCATGGGAGGCAAAAGACGTCTCGCAAACGGGCTTCAAGCTGATCGCGCCGATCCAGGTCGCCAACGCCGTTACGCTCGGCACGCTCGTCGCGATCCACCCGCACGGCCAGCCGCGCTGGACGCTCGGCATCATCCGCCGGATGAAGCGGACGGCTGCCGATCGCGCGGAGATCGGCTTGCAGATCGTCGCCGATACGATCTCCTCCGTCGACCTCGTCGAGCAGCGCAAGCGCGGTGCCGATGAATATTCGATCGACGGCGAAGGTACGACGATCAACGGGCGCCGGTTCGGCGCGCTGTTGCTGGCGCTGCGTGCGCGCGACGCCGAGCCGATGGTGCAATCGCTGATCGTCCCCGCCGTCGAGTACCAGCCGGTCAAGCGCTATCGGCTATCGACGTCGAAGACCGACTACACGATCCGCTTCGGCCGGTTGATCGAGCAACAACCCGACTGGATCTGGACCGCGATCGAGCCGCTGCAGCCCGGAACGAAAACGACGTCCCAGCGCGTTTCTCCAGGGTCTACGCTGCAGTAGGACGGAGAACGGGCCGCTCGTCCCGCAACTATCTCTGCGGCGAGCCGCGCCGCGCGCCGGCGCTGGCGTTTGGCGTCGGTTGAGCGATACTTGGGCCCGTCACTGCCATGAGCGCGAACAGGCCCTAGCCGAATGCCCGCCGTCGACCGTTATGCGGAGATCTGCGCCGCGCATCGCTGGGACGTTCCGTCCGACTTCAATCTTGCCGAAGCCTGCTGCGGTCGCTGGGCGGCCGACCGGACGCGCTTCGCGCTGTACTGGGAGGACGAGGACGGGACACGCGCAGCGCTGACGTTCTGGGACCTGCAGCAGCAGGCGAATCGGCTGTCGAATGCGCTGACGAGTGCAGGCATCCGGCGCGGCGATCGTATCGCGCTGATCCTGCCGCAGCGTCCCGAAACGATCGTCGCGCACCTCGCGTGCCATCAGGTGGGCGCGGTTGCCGTGCCGCTCTCGTTCCTGTTCGGTCCCGAGGCACTGGAGTACCGGTTGCAGAACAGCGCCGCGAAGATCGCGTTCGTCGATCCGCAATCGCTGCCCAATCTCCAGCCGATCCGCGACCGCTGCGGAACGCTGCGGCACGTCGTTGGCGTCGCCGGCGCGACCGGGCCCGGCATCGACAGCTGGGAATCGCTGCAAACGGCACCCCGGCAGTTCACGCGCGTGGCCACGCGCGCGACCGACGCCGCGCTGCTGATCTACACCAGCGGCACGACGGGACCGCCGAAGGGCGCGCTGATGCCGCAGCAGTGCCTGCTCGGCAACCTGCCCGGCTTCATTCACTCGCACGACGGGTTCCCGCAGCCGGGTGACCTGTTCTGGTCGCCGGCCGATTGGGCGTGGACCGGTGGCCTGATGGATGCGCTGTTGCCCACGCTCTACTTCGGACAGCCGATCGTCGGCTATCGCGGCCGCTTCGACGCCGAGCGCGCGCTACGGCTGATCGAGCGCTACCAGATCCGCAACACGTTCCTGTTCCCGACGGCGCTGAAGCTGATGATGAAGGCGTTTCCGAAGCCGCGCGACGCGTTCGACATCAACCTGCGCAGCATCATGAGCGCCGGCGAAGCGGTCGGCACGACGGTGTTCGAATGGGCGCGAGAGGCGCTCGGCGTGACGATCAACGAGATGTTCGGCCAGACGGAGATGAACTACATCGTGGGCAACTCGCAGTCGCAGTGGCCGGCCAAGCCGGGCTCGATGGGGCGTCCGTACCCGGGCCACCGGATTGCGATCATCGACGACGACGGCCGTGAGCGCCCACGCGGCGAAGCGGGCGAAGTGGCGATCCATCGCCGTGCGCCCGACGGCACGCTCGACCCGGTGTTCTTCCTCGAGTACTTCGCAAACCCCGACGGCACGCGCGCGAAGTTCACCGGCGAATGGTGTCGCACCGGCGACGTCGCCGTCGCGGACGACGACGGTTACCTGTGGTACCAGGGCCGCGCCGACGACATGTTCAAGGCGGCCGGCTACCGGATCGGGCCGTCGGAAATCGAAAACTGCCTCGTCAAGCACCCCGCCGTCGCGAACGCAGCCGTGGTGCCGTCGCCGGACGAGACGCGCGGCAACGTCGTCAAGGCGTTCATCGTGCTCGCGCCCGGGCACGCAGCGTCGCCCGAGCTGGAGGCCGACATCGCGCAACACGTTCGCAAGCATCTCGCGCCGTACGAATACCCGAAGGAAATCGAGTTCATCGACGCGCTGCCGATGACGACGACCGGCAAGGTGCAACGCAAGGTGCTGCGCGACCGCGAAGCGGCGCGCAAGCGCGCATTGCCATGAGCGTGCAGCAGATGGCCGATCCGCTTTCGCGGTAATTTGTTCCGGCCAAGCCGCCGTTCAGCTTGACGACGGCGGCAGCCACGCGAGCGCGCGAAGCGCAAAGCCGACGACGGTTGTCGGGCGCGCCGCCAGCTGCGCCTCCTCGGCGCGCGCCATCACTCGAACGTCACGCGTCGTGCGCGCGTTGCGCAACGGCGTGCATCGCTACGCGGCGAGCGCATTTCCGCCGACCGCGCGGTGCACGCCCGCGAGCCGGACCCCGATCACCCACACGGCGAGCACGAAGGCGACAAGGAAGCGCGACAGCCGGCGTTCCTGTGATCCGAACGCCGCACGCTCACGCGCGGGCCAGCGGCGGGCTCTTGGCGAAGTACCTGCGAATGCCGTCGGCGATCGAATCGGCGAAGCGCTGCTGGTGGCGCGGATTGCGCAGCATCAGTTCCTCGTCGGGATTCGAGATGAACGCCGTCTCGACGAGAATCGAAGGAATGTCCGGCGCCTTCAGCACGGCGAAGCCCGCCTGTTCGACGGTCGCCTTGTGCAGCGCGTTGTGCGTCCCGATGCCGTCGAGGATCTGTCGGCCGACCTTCAGGCTGTCGCTGATCTGCGCCGTCTGCGACAAGTCGAGCAGCGTGCGCGCCAGCACCGGATCATTGACGTCCAGGTTGACCCCGCCGATCAGATCCGCGGCGTTCTCGCGCTGTGCGAGCCAGCGTGCGGCGGCGCTGGTCGCGCCGTGATCCGATAGCGCGAACACCGACGAGCCGCGAGCCGACGATTCGCGAAACGCATCGGCGTGGATCGACACGAACAGGTCCGCCTGCACGCGCCGCGCTTTCTTCACCCGGTCTGCCAGGGGAACGTAGAAGTCGTCGTTGCGTGTCAGCATCACGCGCATGTCGGGATCGAGATTCTGTTTGAGCTTGCGCGCGATCGCGAGCACGACGTTCTTCTCGTAGGTTCCGCGGCGACCCACGGCACCGGGATCCTCGCCGCCGTGGCCGGGATCGATCGCGACGGTGATTCGCCGCGACGGTGTCTTGTGCGAAGCGCCTGCCGACGGCTCGGATCGCGCTGCGTCGCGTCGGGGTGCCGTTCCCGCCGGCGCAGGCGTCAACGTGTCGGCGCGCTCGCGGTCGAGCAGCGCCATCAGCGGATCGACGGCATTCACGGGATACAGATCGATGATGAGCCGGTGGCCGAACTCCGCTACGGGTTTGAGCGCGAACACCTGTGGCCGGATCTCGGATTTGAGATCCAGCACGACGCGCAGGAAGCCACCCGCCGGCTGGCCTACGCGAATCGCGGCGATGTACGGGTCCGCCGGCTGAACGCGCGACGCGAGGGCCGCGAGATCGTCGGATCGCTCGATGCGCGCGAGATCGAGCACGAGCCGGCCCGGATCGCGGAGCACGACGAGTTGATGCTCGATCGGTGTCGCCGATTCGAAGATGACGCGCGTGTATTCCTGCGCGGGCCACAGCCGCGCCGACGCGATCCGCGCTGCATCGGCCCACGCGGCAGGCGCCAGCCATTGCGCGGCCGGCAGCAGCATCCAGCCGAGCGCGCGCCGCCGCTCGATCGACACGCACTTCAGCGTCGCAGCGGTTCGCCTTCCGCGAGCGCGGTCAGGCATCGCTCGCCTTCCGCCGTATGCGCGACGGCGACGACATCGCGACCCTCGTCCTCGTTCGCGTAGGACAGCGATAATGCGAGATCCGGTTTCGGCAGCCGGTCACCGACGCGTTCCGGCCACTCGACGAGGCAGACGGCGTCGTCGCGGAAGTAATCGGACATGCCGGCGGAATCCCATTCATTCGGATTCGTGAAACGATAAAAATCAAAGTGAAAAAAGTATAAGCTCGAAATCGGATAATGTTCAACCAACGTGTAGGTCGGGCTCTTCACCGCACCCCTGATGCCGCGGGCGCGCAACAACCCGCGGACGAACGTCGTCTTGCCGGTTCCGAGCTCACCTTGCAGCGTCACGACCATGCCACCCTGCAATGCAGGTGCGAGTCGGGCACCGCACGCCTGCATTGCAGCCGCATCGGCAAGATGAATTGTCAGTGACACGCGACGACGATGCGCCGCTGGCTGCGGCGCGCGATTGGGGCGCGCTCGCGGCGCGAATCCAGGCGTGGGGGCATGAGCTCGGTTTCGAATCGGTGGGTGTTGCCGGCGTCGATCTGGGCGTCGAGGAACTTCGCCTGCTGAACTGGCTTCGCGCCGGACGGCACGGCGAAATGGATTATATGGCTCGGCACGGCGCCGCCCGGGCGCGTCCCGCCGAGCTCGTGCCGGGTACCGTGCGAGTTATCACCGCGCGAATGAACTACTGGCCGGCGGGGGCCGAGCCCGCCGCCAGCGTGCTCGGCGACTCGCACCGCGCGTACGTCTCGCGTTATGCGCTGGGGCGCGACTATCACCGCGTGCTTCGGCGCGGCCTTGCGCGGCTCGCACGCCGAATCCAGGATGACGTCGGCCCGTTCGGCTGCCGCGTGTTCACCGACAGCGCGCCGGTGCTCGAAGTGGCGCTCGCCGCGCGCTCGGGACTGGGCTGGCGCGGCAAGCACACGCTGCTCCTGACGCGCGACATGGGGTCGTATTTCTTTCTCGGCGAGATCTACACCGATCTGCCGCTGCCCGAGACGGCGCCGGTCAGTGCGCATTGCGGTACGTGCACGGCATGCATGACTGCGTGCCCGACCGGTGCGATCGTCGCACCGTACGAGCTCGATGCGCGGCGCTGCATCTCGTACCTGACGATCGAGCTCGCCGGCAGCATCCCCGAACCGCTGCGCGCGCTGATCGGAAATCGCATCTATGGCTGCGACGACTGCCAGCTCGTGTGCCCGTGGAACCGCTACGCAGTCGCCGCGACAGCGACGGATTTCGCGAGAGTCCGCAACGGCCTCGACACCGCGCAGCTTACGACGCTCTTCGCGTGGGACGAACCGGCCTTCCTGCGCAACACCGAAGGCAGCGCAATCCGGCGAATCGGCTTCGAGCGCTGGTCGCGCAACATCGCCGTCGCGCTCGGCAATGCGGCGCCGGCACCTGCGATCGTCGCTGCATTGCGAAGCCGGGCCAACGATCCGTCGCCGGTCGTGCGCGAGCACGTCGCGTGGGCGATCGAGCGCCAGCGCAGGCTCGCTTCAACCGCCGCCACGTAACTGACCGGTCTCCGGCGGCGCATGTCCGATGTGCGCGACGGAATAGCGGATCGATTGCAAGTGTTCGATCCATCACGGCGTCCATCGAGAGATCGAGCCCGTGAAGCTTCGAATGCTGTTGTTCGCAACAACATTGCTGGCGTGCGCGCGTTCGTTCGCGCATGACGGCCATCATCCTTCTCCGGAGGCGATCGGACCCGCCGATTCCCCGATGCCGGCGATCGCGAGCCCGCGCGAACGAGCCGCGCGTCTTTTCTTCAGCGATCGGCGGCTCGTGACGCAGGACGGGCACGACGTCGCGTTCTACACCGACGTGCTCAAGAACAACGTCGTGCTGATCAACTTCTTTTTCACGCAATGCACCGATTCGTGCCCGACGCAAAGTGCCCGGCTCGAGGAAGTGCAGACGCTGCTGCGGGCGAATCCGCGACCGCGGGTGCGGCTCGTATCCGTCAGCGTCGATCCGGCGCACGATTCACCGGCCGCGCTCGCCGCGTACGCCGCCACATGGCACGCCGGCAACGACTGGACGTTTCTCACCGGATCGCCGCAAATCGTGAACGACGTGCTGCGCAGGCTCGGTCAACTGGTCGCGGAGCGCAGGGCGCATACATCGATGTTCATCGCGGGCAACGCGGCAACGGGGCATTGGCTGAAGCTCCATCCCGATACGCCGTCCGCGACGATTGCCGCCGAGCTTCAAGCGCTGGCCGACGAATCGCCGACCCGCGCGGCAGCACCCGAGGCGCCGTAGCACGCCGTTGCGCGCCGTGACACCGAACTCGTCATAACGCCGGACGGGCATCCACTCAGGTCGGTCAATCATCAAGGAGCCTTTCATGAGAACTCTCGTGCGCTTCGCCGTGAGCGTCGTCTTCGCCACCGCCACTTCCGTCGCCATCGCGGCCGATCATGTCTCGATCGTCGACTATTGCGATCCGGCGGATCCGGGCTGGGCGCCCACGGGTGGATGCCTGCTGAAAGACGGCGACGTAACACTCGCCGAGTTCAACGCGCTGTTGCACTCGGTGCTGTCGCCGGCCGTCGTTGGCCATCCCGGATGGCGGATGGAACCCTCGTTCAGCGAAGCGCGCGCCGGCAAATCGCTGCGCGTCACGAACGACGGCGGTCGCACGCATACGTTCACCGAGGTGGCAAACTTCGGTGGCGGCAAGGTGCCGCAACTCAGCGAAGGGTTGACGCCCGCACCCGAATGCGCGGCGTCGGTGAACATCGCGCCGGGCGAGCGCGTCGTGCTGCAAGGGCTCACGGAGGGCGATCATCTGTACCAGTGCTGCATCCATCCGTGGATGCGTGCGCTGGTCAAGGTGGAGGACTAGCGCGGCGTCGGTTGGCCCGCCGGTCAGAGCACTCGCATCGGCGGGCCCACGAGTCCAAACGGGCCGTAAGCGGTGGCCGCCCGGCTCGGGTGCGCTGCGGCGGCGCGCGCGAGAAAGTCGAGGAAGCGTCGCTTGTCGTAGGTACGGCCGCCTTCGAGCAGCTCGGTGTCCTGCGACAGCACGACGACGCCGCTGGCGTCCAGTACGAACAGATGCGGATAGCCGGCGACCTTGGGCCAGCGCCGCAGTACGCCGGCGTTCTCGTTCTGTTTGGAGAAGTTGATCTTGAGCCACACGAACTGCGCGTCGAGCGTGTCGCGCACGTCGGCGTTCGCGGCGATGAAGCGATCGAGCACGTGGCACCACGAGCACCATTCGCCGCCGACGTCGACGATCACACGCTTGCCCTGCGTCTTGGCGAGCGCCAGCGCGCTTTCGAGGTCACGCGCGGCGTCGCGCGCGGGGTCGAATGTGGACGGCAGGTCGGCCGCACGCACGCTCACGGCCATCAGCAGCGCTGCGCATGCGACGCCGATCGCTGCAACGAATGCACTTTTCATCGCCCGGCGAAGATCCGGTAAAGATCGCATGCCGATTCTACACAAGCCAACCAGGCGCGGTCAGCGTACGAGCTGGTTCATCGTCACGATCGGCAGCATCACCGCCAGCACCAGCACGAGCACGATGGCGCCCATCGCGACGATCAGGGTCGGCTGGATCAGCGCCGCGACCCACGCGAGCCGCCGCTCGGCATCGCGCTCGAGCTCGGCCGCAGCGCGTTCGAGCATCGGCGCCAGTGCGCCGCTCTGCTCGCCGTTGGCGATCAGATGGATGAGAACAGGTGGAAACGCCTTTTGTTCCTTCAGCGCCCGGGACAGCGACACGCCTTCGCGCACGAGCGCGCTCGCCGTGCGGGCCGCGCGTGCGAGCGGCAGCATCCTGACCACACCGGTGGCCGCGTCGAGCGCGCGCAGCAGCGGGGTGCCGCTGCCGACGAGAATTGCGAGCGTGCTCGCATAACGGGCCGTGTCGAGGCTTGCCGCCAGCCGTCCGACGCCAGGAAGCCGCAGCAGCGCGCGATGCAGCCGCTCGCGCGTGCGATCGCGTCGCCACGCGAGCGCCAGCGCTATCGCCACCGCTGCGAGCGCACCGAGCCACAGCCAGCCGGTGGCGCGAAAGAACTCGCTCGTCGCGATCAGCGCCCGCGTGAGCAGCGGCAGCGTCTGCCGGCTCTGCTGATAAACGGACACGACCTGGGGCACGACGTAGGTGACCAGAACGGCGATCACGCCCACGGCGATCACGGTGACGAGCGCCGGATAGATCAGCGCGACGACGAATTTCTGCCGCAGCGCGAGCCGCGCGTCGAGATAGTCGGCGAGGCGCGTGAGCACTTCCGGCAGCCGACCCGTCTCGGTACCTGCGCCGATCAGCCCGCGATACAGCGGCGAGAAAGTGCGGGGGAAGCGCGACAGCGCCGCCGGCAGCGATTCACCCGCAAGCACCTGCGTCCGAATCGCGTCGACGAGCTTGCGTGCCGGCGCGTCGTCGGCCTGCTCGTGCACGGCCACGAGCGCCTGATCGAGCGGCATCCCGGACTGGACGAGCGATGCGAGCTGCCGTGTCAGCAGTGCCAGCGACGCGGCCGGCAGCCGCGTGCGCTGCAGCGGCGTGTCGCGCGACGGTGCCGCATCGACGGCCGTCGGCGTCAACCCGTCGGCGCGCAGGCGATCGCGCGCCGAGCGTGCATCCGCAGCGTCGACGAGTCCCTGCCGCAACCGGCCGTGTGCGTCGACGGCTTCGAAGCGGAACGCGCTCAATGCTTAAGCCCGATGCGTCACTGCTCGCGCGTGACGCGCGTCAATTCCGCGAGTGAGGTGCTGCCGTCGGCGACCAGTCGTGCGCCGTCGCGGCGCAACTTCTGCATGCCGGCGCGAACGGCGGCATCGCGCAGCGTCATCTCGCCGGCGCCGTCGTGGATCAGTCGCCGCAGCGTCTCGTCGATCCGCAGCAACTCGTAGATGCCGGTGCGGCCGCTGAATCCCGACTGATTGCAGTGCGCACATCCCGGCGCCCGCCAGACCGGCTGATCGGCCGGCAGGCCCAGCTCCTCGAGCAGGTGGCCCTCGCCTTCACTGGGCGCAGCCGCGTGCCTGCACTGCGGACACAGCGTGCGCACCAGCCGCTGCGCGAGCACGCCGAGCAGACTTGTTGCGAGCAGGTAGGGCTCGACGCCCATATCGGCGAGACGCGTGATCGCGCTCGCGGCATCGTTGGTGTGCAGCGTCGCCAGCACGAGGTGGCCGGTCAGCGACGCCTGCACGGCGATCTGCGCCGTTTCGAGATCGCGGATCTCACCGACCATGATGACGTCCGGATCCTGGCGCAGGATCGAGCGCAGCGCGCGCGCAAACGTGAGCTCGATCCGCGCGTTCACCTGGGTCTGCGCAACACCGTCGAGCGCGTATTCGATCGGATCCTCGACGGTCATCATGTTCGTCGTCCCGCGCGGCAGCCGTGACAGTCCGGCGTAGAGCGTCGTCGTCTTGCCCGAGCCGGTGGGGCCCGTGACCAGCAGGATGCCGTGCGGCTGGCGGATCAGTGCGTCGATCGTCGCGAGCGTGTCGCCGCTCATGCCGAGCGTCGCGAGATCGAGGCGAGCCGCCTCCTGGTCGAGCAGGCGCAGCACGACCCGCTCGCCCGCCCCCGTGGGCAGCGTCGACACGCGCACGTCCACCTGCCGGTCGCCGAGCTTCAGCGCGATGCGCCCGTCCTGCGGCAGCCGCTTTTCGGCGATGTCGAGGCCGGCCATGATCTTCAGACGCGATACGAGCGCACCGTGCAGCGCTCGCGGCGGCTCGACGATGTCGCGCAGCATGCCGTCGACGCGAAAGCGCACGACGGCGCGCGCCTCGTACGGCTCGAAATGCAGGTCCGACGCGCGCTCGCGCAACGCCTGCAGCAGCAGCGCGTTGATCATTCGGATGACCGGGGCCTGCGCGCTGCCGTCGAGCAGGTCCTCGCTCGTCGGCAGATCCTGCATCAGGCGCGCGAGATCCGCCTCGTTGGCGAGACCTTCGCTCATCGCGAGCGCAGCGCCGCCCTGGTTGTAGACGCGCGACAGCTCGGCGGCGAACGTGTCGGCTTCGACCGCGCGCGTGACGAGCGGCCGGTTCAGCACGCGCTTCAGCTCGGCGATGCCTTCGACGGTTGCATCGGGGCGCAGCAGCACGACGACGGCATCGCCTTCGGTGCGCCATGCGAGCACGCCGTGCGCCCGCGAAAATGCGTAAGGAATCCGCGCGCCGGGTGCTTCAGCGATTGAGGGGTTCGGGCGGGCCAATCGGCGTTGCCTGCGGTGTGCCTTGCATCGTCCCCTGCGGCGGCAGTACGGGCGCCGAGGGGTCCTTCCAGAACCAGCGCTCGGGTGGCGCGATGTTCCACTGCTCGCCGCGCAGGTAGTCGTAGCGCTCCGACGTGAGCTCGCGGCCCTCGGTCGTGCCGCGCACGATTGTCGGCTTCAGGAAGATCATCAGGTTGGTCTTCACGCGCGAGCGCTTGTCATAGCGGAACAGCGATCCAAACACGGGCATGTCGCCTGCGTACGGAAGCTTCTCGGTGCCGTCGGTGAGAGTGTCCGAGATCAGGCCCCCGAGCACGACGATCTGCTGGTCGTCGATGATCACCGAGGATTCGAGCGCGCGCTTCGACAGGATGGGACCGGCGTTCGATGTGTCCTGCACACGCGACACTTCCTGGTAGATGCCGAGGCGCACCGTGCCGCCTTCGGTGATCTGCGGGCGCACGCGCAGCACGAGGCCGACGTCGCGGCGCTCGATCGTCTGGAACGGCTGCACGGTCGCCGTGTTGCCCGTCGTCGAGTACTGCCCCGTGATGAACGGCACGTTCTGGCCGACGATGATCCGCGCTTCCTCGTTGTCGAGCGTAAGCAGCGTCGGCGTCGACAGGATGTTCGCAGTCGTGTCTTGCTCGAGCGCGCGGATCAAGAGTCCCAGGTTGCTGATGACGCCGAGGCCCGGGATCGTGATCGTGCCGTTGATGATGCCCAGATTGAGGCCCGTTGCGACGCTGCCGATGTTGATCGCGGCGTCGATGATGTTCGTGCCCGTGTCACGCGCGCCGAAATTGGTGCCGCCGAACCCCTGCACGCCGCTGCGATTGCGAGCGGCGCCGGTCAGCACCTGCCACTGGATGCCGAATTCGGCCGCCTTGTCCGACGACACCTCGACGATCAGCGCCTCGACGAACACCTGCGCGCGACGCGAGTCGAGTCGCTCGATCACCGCACGCAGGTTGTTGTAGACGGGCTCCGGCGCCATGATGACCAGCGCGTTGCTCGTCGTGTCGGCCTGGATCATCGCACCGCCGGCCGAAAACGCCGTCGTCGGACCTCCCGCACTCGTCACCAGAGGACTGGTCGCCTGCACCGATCCCGGGAAGCCGGACGCCGCGTTGGCCGGCATCGCCGCGACAATCGGAAGCGTCGCGGTGGGGCCGCCGGCCACTCCGCCCTGCGGACGGTCGCCGCCGTACAGGCCGCGCAGCGTCTCCGCGACATGCGCTGCATCCGCGTTCTTGAGATACACCATGAACACATTGCCGCCCACGCGTGAAGGCGTGTCGAGTTGCTCGATCAATTGCCGCACGCGTGCGCTGCGCGCCGGATTGTCGGCGCGAATCAGGATGCTGTTCGATCGCGGATCGGCGACCAGCACGACCCGCTGTTGCGCATCGGCTTGCGCTCCGGGGGTACCGGACGTCCCCCCCGTATCGGTCAGCATCCGGTTGACGAGTGCGACGACATCGAGCGCCGAGGCGTTTTTCACGGGCACCAGCATCGGCTCGCCCGCAGGCGCCTGGTCGAGCGATGCGACGATCCGGTCGATCCGCCGGAGGTTGTCCGCATAGTCGGTGATGATGATCGCGTTGCCCGGAACGTACGCGGCGATCGTGTTGTTGGGCGTGATCAGGGGTCGCAGCACCGTGACGAGTTGCGCCGCCGACTCGTAGCGCAGCGCGATGACCTGGGTGACGATCCGCTCGCCGCTCGCCGTGACGGCGCCCCGCTGCACAGGACCCGCCTGCGTCTTCGCGTCGGCTTCGGGCACGATCTTCACGACGCCGTCGGTTTCCACGGCTGCGAACCCTTGCATCCGCAGCGCCGACAGCAGCGTTGGGTAGACGAGCGCCTTGGCGACCGGTCGTGCGGAGACGATGTTGACCGTCCCCTTCACGCGCGGGTCGACGAGGAAGTTGCGGCCGGTGATCTCGCCGACGGCCTTGACGACAGCGTCGATGTCGGCGTTGACGAAATTCAGTGTGACCGTATCGGCATCCTGTGCCGACGCCGGAAGACCGGCGACCAGCAGCAACGCGGCGCAGATCCAGGCAAAGCGGCGGGACAGCATCAGGCGGAGTGAAAAACGGCCTGCATCAGCCGGCCACGGGCGGACGCAGAGAGGATGAAACCACGGCCATCGACAGGAAAGTGCGGCGCTCCGGTGCTCGTGCAGACTTGTTCCGAGACGTCGGCAAGCTTTCCAAGGCGCCGCGAAGCGGAATCGGCGGCGATGATAGCATGGTGCGACGCGTCAGCACGCGCGCCACGCAGGCGAAAACGCGGTGACGGCCGGTGAATCCGGCGACCCTTCACGCAGCATCCAATCCCTGTGCAACTCGAGGGAGTACCCATGCAGGATTCAGGCAGTTCGCCGTGCGGGAAGCCGCCCCGCCGGCTGATTCTCGGCGCGGCGCTGGCGCTCGGGCTCGTGACGGCGCTGACGCCACACATGCCGACTGTGCTGGCGGCCGGCCCCGCGATTGTCATCGTACAAGCCGAACCGGCGAAGGAGTCCGGCAAGGCCGCCGCGGGAACCGGCGCCCGGTCGGCCAACGTACCCGCAGCGCCCGCAGCGCCCGCCGCGGCCGCGCCGCCGGTCCCACCCGCCGCGACGCCGGATGCCGACGCCCCGGATGCCGACGCGGATGTCGACGAGGACGCAGCCGACAAGGGCCGGAGCACCGTCGGCAAGCGCACGATCATCATCGAGAAGGGGGGCAAGCGCGTGCATGTGGGCGTGCTGGGACGCGATCGCGAATATGACTCCTTCGAGCAGTTCGTACAGGATGCACCCTGGCTCGCCGGTCTGGTGTTCCTGACGGTGCTGCTGGTGTTTCTCGTCCCGCTGCTCATCATCGTGTTGCTGATCTGGTACAAGATGCGCAAGAACCGGATGGCCAACGAGACGATGCTGAAGCTGGCCGAGCGCGGCATCGTGCCGCCGGTCACGGCAATGGAGGCCGTCGCCTCGGGCAACGCCGCATCGCTGGCGGCCACTGCCACTGCCGCCCCGGCGGGCACCCCCGCCTACGAGCATGCCCGCGCATTGCAACGGCGCACCGTGTGGTCCGACCTGCGCAAGGGCGTGATCCTGACGGGCGCCGGACTCGGACTATCCGCCTGGTCGATGTTCGACGACGCCTCGCCCAACAGCGTCGGTCTCATCCTGCTGTTCGTCGGTCTCGGTTATTGCCTGTTGTGGTACCTGGAGGACCGCACGCGGATGCCGCAGCGCGATCCTTCGGGCACGCCGCCGGCCGGTGGTGCGTAAATGACTCGATGGAAAGCCGCGTACAACGATGGTCCCGATGCATGACCCGAGCCGCTCCGGCGACCGCCCCGCGTTGCGGGAACGCGGCGCAGCCGCGACCTCGCGGCCCGGCGTGACCGATGGCCGCGAAGGCAGCGTCTGCGGACGTCACCGACGCCCAGCTCATTGCGCGATGCCTGGTTGGCGACGACCGGCATGCGTTCGCCGAGCTCGTCAAGCGGCACCAGTCGGCAGTGCGGGCATGCCTGCGCAAGCTGACGGCGGGCAACCACGCGCTGGCGGACGATCTGGCGCAGGACACATTCGTGCTCGCATGGCGCAACCTGAAATCGTTCCGGCAGGAAGCGCGCTTTTCGACATGGCTGTACCGGATCGCGACCAACTGCTGGCTCGCGCAGGCGCGCAAGCGGCAGGAAGAACTGCTTGGCGATCGCGATGACGACGTGGCGGACAGCGACGCCGACGCGGCGGATTCGCCGCATTCGTGGGAAGCCGACCACGCAGCGGGAACGACGATGAGAATCGACCTCGAACGCGCGATGGCGGTGCTGTCGGACGCCGAGCGGGCGGCGATCGTCCAGTGCTACCATAACGACCTGTCGCACGAGGAGGCCGCGTACGTGCTCGGCTGCCCCGTCGGCACGGTCAAGACTCACGTGTTGCGCGGCAAGGCGAAGCTGAAACGTGCGCTCGCCGCGTGGGGTCCGGCACAGCCGGCGTAAGAACGCGATGAACACTGTCAGCCCGAACGCATCCGACTCGCCCGATCCGTCAGCGGACTGGATGGATCGCCTGCTGCGGTTCGACGCCGCCGAGCATTCAGGCGATTACATCGACGACGCGGGATTTACCGCGCGCGTCATGCACAAGCTGCCGCTGGTAACGAGCGCGCTGCCGGCATGGCGGCGTCCCGCCGTCGCGGCCTTGTGGGTGGTCGCGGGTCTGCTGCTCGCGGTAGCGCTGCCCGGCGTCGCGTTCGATGTCGCGCGCGCGGCGTACAAGCTGTTTGCGGCGCGACCGTTCGCGCTGTCCACCGTCGCGTTCATGGTCGTGGCGTTCGGCGCCGCGTCGTGGACCGCCGCAGCAGTCGCGCTGCGACGCGATTAGACGCACCAGAAACGGCCCCGCTTGCCAGCAGGTTGCCGCGCATCGCGCGCGTGACCGAGCGGCGCGCGCATCGCAGCGAGACGCGAACGACGCGCCCTCCGCGGTTGCGGCACGCTCGGCGACGGACCGTCCCGAGCCGAGCGTGGAAAACTAATCGAGGAAAAGTATCGTGCGACCGAAGGTCGCGAAACTTTTCCTCGTCATTCGTCCTTCAGCGTGAAGTTGATCTCGACGGACGCCTGATACCGGCTTCCCTCGCCGACGCACTTCCACTCGGACAGCGTGTCCTGCACCACGCGATCGAATACGCGCGGCGGATCCGACGAAGCGATCTTCACCTCCGCGACATTGCCTTTTTCGTCGATCGTCAGGATCGCGTTGACACGGCCGCGCTGAATCTTCGCGCGAATCGCCTCACGCGGGAACGTCGGCGCGTCGCGCTTCGAGCACGAGACGCCCTGGCGGATCGCAGGCTTTGCCGGCGCGGGTGCCGGCGGTGCCGCGATGACCGGCGGTGCGATGGCCACGGGCTCCGGCGGCGGAGTCGGCGCCACGTTCGCGATCACCGGCGCCTGCGGCGCGGGAACGGGAATTTCGGGCGGCGGCACGAACGGCTGCTCGATGACGACCTTCGGCGGCTCGATGACCCGCTTCGGCGGTGGCGGCGGCGGTGGCGGGGGCGGCGGCGGCGGCTTGATCTCCTCGATGATCTTCGCCGTCATCGGCTTCTTGACGACCTCGATCACCTTTTGGCCGAGCCCGCTCATCAGCGCCCAGATCACGAGCACGTGAATCAGGATGACGAACGTGATGCCGACGAGATGCCGGGCCGGATCGCGTTGTTGTCGTGCGAAATCCATTACTGGGGGCTCCTGCAGCCGGTTGCCGGACCTGGCCGGCGCGCCGCTACTCGATGAACTGCTCGCTGCCGACGATGCCGATCTTCGTCAGGCCGAGGCGCTGCGCCGACGCCATGACGCCGGCGACGACCGAATACTTCGCCTGCTTGTCGGGCCGCAGGTGCACTTCGGGCTGCACCTGTTCCTGCGCGGAGGCGCTCATCTTCGACTCGAGCGTCGCGCGATCGTCGACGACTTCGCCGTTCCAGTACACGCGGCTCTGGTCGTCGATGTCGAGCTTCACCACTTCGGGCAGCACGAGCGGCGGTGGCGGATTGCCGGTCGGCAGGTTGAGATTGACCGAGTGCAGCTGAATCGGAATCGTGATGATCAGCATCACGAGCAGCACGAGCATCACGTCGATCAGCGGGGTCGTGTTGATGTCGATCATCACGTCCATGTCGCTGGAGCGACCCGGGCTGCCTACGTTCATCGCCATGGGAAGTCCTAACCGGTAGAAAAGACGTCAGCTCGCGGCGGCGCGCGGCGGCGGCTCGGTGATGAAGCTGATCTTGGCGATACCGGCGCGCTGGCAGGCATAGACGACGCGCCCGACGCCCTCGTAGTTCGAGCGACCGTCGCCGCGGATCTGCACCTCGGGCTGCGGCGTCAGCACGGCGACCTTCTTCAACCGCTCGACGAGTGCGTTGGTGTTCGGCATCCGCAGCTCGTTCCAGTAGATGCGCGCCTGCGAATCGACGGAGATGACGATGTTCTCGGGCTTCGTCTCGCGGATCTCGTTGCGCTCCTTCGGCAACTCGACCGGAACCGTCATCCGCACGACCGGCACGGTGATCAGGAAGATGATCAGCAGCACGAGCATGACGTCGACGAGCGGCGTCGTGTTGATCGTCGAGATCGCGTCTTCTTCGTCATCGGCCGAGCCGACGTTCATCGACATGGTTGCACCCTCCGAAGCGTTCGGGCGCCGGTCAGGCCGCCGCCGGCGAATGCCGCGACGACAGCAGGACCGCGTGCAAGTCGGCACCGAAGCTGCGCACGCGGTCCATCGCAGTCTTGTTGCGGCGGATGAGCCAGTTGTAGCCGAGCACCGCGGGCACTGCAACGGCAAGACCGATCGCTGTCATGATCAGCGCTTCTCCGACCGGGCCGGCGACCTTGTCGATCGACGCCTGGCCGGCGATGCCGATCGCGGTCAGCGCGTGATAGATCCCCCACACCGTGCCGAACAGCCCGACGAAAGGCGCCGTCGAGCCAACGGTCGCGAGAAACGCAAGACCATCTTGCGTCCGCGCTTGGATGTTGTCGATCGCCCGCTGGATCGACATGCTGATCCACGCATTCATGTCGACGCCGCCCAGCAGTCCCTCGTGCTTCTTCGTCGCCTCGAGACCGGATTCGGCCATGAAGCGATACGGGCTCCCCTCCTTCAGGCCGGTCGCGCCTTTTTGCACCGATGGGGCGGTCCAGAACGTTTTCTCGGCCGCTCGCGCCTGCGCACCCATGCGCGCCTGCTCGAACAGCTTCGTGATGATCACGTACCAGCTGCCCATCGACATGATGACCAGGATGCCGAGCGTGATCCGTGCGACGAGGTCGCCGCCCTTCCACAACGCTTCGAGGCCGTACGGGTTCTCGATGATTTCGGTGGTCTTCTCACCGACCTTGGCTGCCGGTGCCGGTGCGCGGCGGCAGGGGCTGGCGGCGGCGTTGTGGCCGCCGGTGCGGCGGGGGGCGTTGCGGGCGTCGCGGCGGGCGCCGGTTGCCCTTGCGCGGACGCGACGGACGGCGCGAGCGCCGCGGGCATCGCCAGCACCAGGGCCGTGGCGAGCATCGCCAGACGGGTCATCTTCAACATGTTCTCTCCACGCGAGTGTTGGTCACTGACTACGATGTAACAGGACGGCAATGCCGGAGCCACGACTATTGGCCCGTCACCCGCAAAACGCTGCGGGCGGGCCAGCATCGTACTCATGCAACGGGGGTACGACAGGCTTCGGCGTTGCGGCACCGGAGAATCCGATCCAGCGATACGACAGGAAGCCCGTTGGGGGCGCACCCGGGTGCTGGCCACGCGAACGTCGGGCCATAGCATCGCCGGAAAGTCGCGGATTCTACACAAAAATGCGGGGAAGTCCACCGCCGCCCGAAACCGGGGCGTCGACGGTTTCGCGAACCCTCCGATGCGGCCTGTCGGCCGCAAACGGCCTTGCATCCGCGATTTGCGCGGCTCGTCGCGAGCGCATTGCGGGCGTCCGGGCGGCTGCCTACGATGCACCCATGCCAAACACGAACGACTCACCACCGCGCCGCCATCGCGTTGAAT
Source organism: uncultured Pseudomonadota bacterium (assembly GCA_963709335.1). Classification (GTDB taxonomy): domain Bacteria; phylum Pseudomonadota; class Gammaproteobacteria; order Burkholderiales; family Casimicrobiaceae; genus VBCG01. The sequence goes on along the minus strand of CAVPWB010000010.1, from coordinate 94,246 downwards.
CCGAATCGACCGGCGAATGCATCGAACCTTGCAGCAACAACATGAAAACCCAGGAGACCGCAATGAACAGCTACCACCCCGCCACCTCCCGCACGCTCGTCGGTGTCGCCGCCGCATTCATGAGCGTTGCAACGCTCGCCGTAGCGGTGCTCGCACCCGCGTCGCTGGACTCGGTGAGCCACGACGTCAGCGTGGCGTCTACCTCCACGGCTGCGCAACCGACCAGCGCGAATGCGGGCACGCTTACCACGTCGATCGACGTCGTCGCACTGCGCACGACGAAGCTCGTACCCGTCGTGAGCACGCACACGCAGTTCCGCCGCAATCTCGCAAGCTGACCGGCGAACTCACCGTGCCCCATCCTTCGGAACGCTGAACGATCCAGTCTATCGCGCGAGCGGCACTGCGGCGGCGGCGTCGTAGTCCTGCACCGCGCGAATCTTTTCCTCGAGTTGCATGTAGCGCGCGGCCTTGACGGCGGGAAGCGCGCGCATCACGCGGTTGCGCATCGAGCGCCGCGCCTTGACTTCCGCTTCGTCGATCGCGAGCATCTCGGTCGCATATTGCTTGGCGGCAAGGTTGGTCACCGGCTTGTCGCGGAACATGAACCCCTGCATCGCCACGACGCGACGACGCAGGCCCTTGTCGAGCGTCTGCTGATAATCGTCGTAGATCGGCCAGAAGCGCTTCGCTTCAGCGGCCGTCAGATTCATCACCGATTCCACGAACGCGTGCTTGTCGTTCTTGACGACTTGCCGCAGCGCCTGCAGATCCGTCCCGTCGCCGGCACTCCCCTGTCCGAGCGCCGCGGGCGCGGCCACCGACAGCACGACCAGCATTACGCCCACCAGAAAATTCTTCATCGTCATGTCCTCGATTGCGAGCGATCGACGCTTTGCGCAGCGGCGCAGCAATCGCCTGAGCGTCGTCGCGTCGCGCGCGAGCGCGTCCGAAAGGCCGCTAGCATAGTGCAACGCGCCGCCGGCCGGCATCGGCGAGGCACAAAAAAAGGGGGCCGAAGCCCCCTCGCATGATGTTTCGAAAGCCTCGTTACTTGAACGTGTACGTGACCGTGCCGTACACGAACCGCCCGCGCGGATCGTAGTACGTCGGATCGAACCCGACGACGAACGTCGCCCTGCTGGTTCGACACGGGCGGATTGGTGTCGAACAGGTTCTTGACGCCGAGCGTGAGCTTCCAGTTCTTGAAGCCGGTGTACGAACCCTGGAGGTCCCAGATGCTCATGGATCCCACGGTCCGGGCACAGCAGGTCTCGACCTCGACGGCGGTGGGCAGGTAGTCGGTATACGACGTCTGATATGTCTGGGCGAGTGTTGCAGACCACGGGCCCTGGTCCCACGTCATGGATGCGTAGTGCTTCCAGCGCGGTATCACGCCGGTGTTGAGGCCGTTGATGATGCTGTTGTACATGTTGCCGACCTGGCCGTAGTACGAACCGTCCGGTCGCTGCACGTCGTAGCGCAGGTAATACGTGCCCGCGAGGTTGAACGACAGCCGGCCCCAGGCCGTCGTCGGCGCCGGTAATGCCCTTCGATGTCGAGACCCTGGATTCGCTCGGCGCCCAGATTGATGTAGGTCTGGTCGATCGAGGTTATCCGTCCGGGCAGCCCGGGGAAATTCGGATCATCCGGGCCGCGTGTGACCAGGGACCCGAACTGGTTCAGGTCTGCAAGGATCGTCGAGACCGCAATGCCCGTCTGGATCGCGTTCTTCAGGTTGATCTTGAAGTAGTCGATGCTGAACGACGCGCCGGGAATGGGCTCGAACACGAAACCCAACGTCGCCTGCTCGGACTCCTCCGGCTTCAGTTGCGCGTTGCCGCCGAAGAGCACGTTGAACTGCGTGTCGCAGTCGAGACCGGTGTCGTTGGTGACCGGGCAGCGGATCGGGTCGGTCTGCCCCGGCAGCGACACACCGCCGAACTGCGGCGTGAAGCTCTGATACAGCGTCGGGGCGAGGAAGCCCGTGCCCCAGGAACCGCGGACCAGCACCGATTGCAGCGGTTGCCACCGCAGGCTGAATTTCGGGTTCGTCGTGCTGCCGAAATCGCTGTAGTGGTCGTAGCGGACCGCGACGTTGCCTTCGAGCGTCTTGACGATCGGGATGTTCAACTCGCCGAATACCGCCCATTGCGTGCGGTTCTTGCCCGTCGTCGACTTGATCGGGCCGCCATAGCCGGTGATGTTGCCGCTCAGCGCCTCGACGAATACCTGGTCGAACTCTTCCTTGTGCGTCTCCAGACCGCCGGCCAGCGCGAGCGGTCCGGCGGGCAGCTTCCAGATTTCGCCGGATGTCACGACTTGCGCGCCATAGCTCTTCGTCGTGCCGTGGAACGTATCGCCGACGAAGTTCGTCGCCAGCAGTTCATCGTGGATTTCGGGCGTGTTCGAAGCCGAACAGGTTGACCCTGCCGCTGTTCAGCAACGGCAGCAGCTTCGTGTAGTCCTGGAAGCCGCCGTTCAGGCGCTGCTTGGTCTTGCCCTCGCTATAGAACAGCGAGGCGTCCCAATCCCAGTGGGCCCAGTTGCCCTTGAAGCCGCCGACGACATTGAAGTGCTCGTTGGTATCCGTCGTGTCGCGGAAGCCGTTCTCGAGCGTCCGGTAGCGCACGTCGAGCGGCTCGCCATCGCACACCCGCGTCCGCTGCGAGCTGGTGCGGATAGAACGGGCTCGTCGGCTGCAGCGTGATCGTCGTGGGGATGTTGTTCAGCGGTCCGTACGTGAACAGGCTCGACACCGGGCCCGGCTGGATGACGAGATGCGTCTCGTCATGCGAGTAGTTGCCCTGCAGGTACGCCTGCCAGTTGCTGTTGATCTGGAACCGCCCGGCTGCGAACAGGTTGTACTGCTTGTCGTTCGCGATCATGTTGACGCCGGGGGTCCGCGACGGATCGAAGTAACAGCCTTCAAGACTCGGGGAAGAACGTGGCAAAGCCGCAATTGTTCGGTGCCGCGAGCTGGCCGTTCGACACGCGCCGATACCGCCGGTCGTGATCCGCCCCGGAAACGTATTGCTCGATATCGCCGATGAGACCGATCTCGGGGATGTAGGAAGAACTCGAAAAGTTGCGCCGATTCTGGTCGAGCGATTTCTGCTCGTTGTACGAACCCGAGAGGAAGACGTTCCACCGGTCCTTGTTCAGGTCGCCCCAGCCGGCCGAGACGCTGCCCTGCCATTGCTCGCCGCCGCCGCCCCGGGTCGGCGAACCGTAGAAGCCCGTGACTTCGGCGCCGGTGTAGTCGTTGCGCGTGATGAAGTTGATCACGCCCGCGATCGCGTCGGAGCCGTAGATGGCGGACGCGCCGTCCTTCAGCACCTCGACGCGCTCGATCGCCGCGAACGGCACGGCCGCCAGGTTCACGCCCTGCACGCCGGTGATCTCGCCGGCGAAGCCTTCGAGGCGGTGGCCGTTCAACAGCACCAGCGTGCGGCCGCCGCCAAGGCCGCGCAACGACGCCGTTTGTGCCGAGAACGTCGTCGCGCCGACGGCGCTCGTAAGATTCACTGCGCTGCTGCTGTTGTTCGACGAGAGCAGCTGCAACACTTCCGCCGCGGTCGTCGCACCGGAGCGCTGGATCTCATCCCGCGTGATGATCGTTACGGGCAGCGCACCTTCGCCTTCGACCCGCTTGATGTTGCGACCCGTGACATCGACGCGGATGTCCGGGGCCGGCGGCCGCGTCGACGACGGAACATCCGGATTGACGGCCTGCGCGAAAGCATTGGGCAGCCACACCACTCCGCCCGCGCCCAAAAGGCAAGCGAGCGCAGTTGCGACCTTGTTGCGCTTGAACTCCATTGGTACCCCCAGGATGTGGAACGACAGGGAAACGTTGACTTGGGCCGGGAACCGGCACGCCGTCAACGTTACCGCCCGCGCGTTTTCGGGGGCAACCAAACCTTAGGTAACAGCCGGCGATTTCCGCCGTTGTGTTGCAAATTAGCCAATCGCCGCGCGGGCGTCGCGACCGACGATCCGTCCAAGGCCCGCGCGGAGCAACGGAATCCGTGCGGGAAACGTGCGGCGCACGACGTTGCGCGCGCGCTACGCCAGTTCGATTGTTGCGGTGCGTCAACTCGTGGCGGTACGGCAGCCGGCGATGTCCTCGACGTAATCGACGACCGGCTCCCACCGCGGCTGCCCTGGCGCATCGAACTGCGCGTTGAGGTAGTAGCGCTTGCAGGGCTCGAGGTTCAGCGTCATCGTCCGCAGCGGCGCGCCGCCCGGCCAGCGCGACGCGCCCTGCAGCACGATCTCGTGCGAGCCGGGGTCGAGCTTGATCGGATAGCTCGGGTAGGCGCTGTAGCCATCCACCTTCTCGATCAGCGCCGGCGCGCGGTTGATCGTCGTGCGCGTGTAGCGGTCACCTGAAATCTCGCTCCACGTGGGGCCGTACGTCGCGCAGCCCGTCAGCGCGAGCGTTGCGAGCAGCATGAGGTTCGATCGGTTCATCGCATTCTCCCGGTAGTCAGGCAGGTGAACAAAGGACCGCTTCGATTCCTTCCGCATTATCGCGCCGGCGATGCGCCAATGAAAACCGCCGTGCCGACCTCGCGGTCGGAACACGGCGGAGAAGGTGACGCGCCGCAGCTTTCGCCGCGGCCTGATGAGGTTACTTGAACGTGTACGTCGCCTCGACGTGGAAGAAGCGACCGCGTGCCGTGTACAGCGGAGCAAAGCCGACCTGCTCGTACGAGTTGTTCAACGCGTTCGTCAAGCTGAACGGCGGCGTCTTGTCCCACAGGTTGACGATGCCACCGCTCAGGCGCCAGTTCTTGAAGCCCGTATACGCGGCGGAAATGTCCCACTGCTCGTTCGTGCCGACCTTGCGCACGCCTTCGACCAGGCCCGGATCGCTCGCCGTCCACGGGTTCGGCGTGTCGATGAATCCGTCGACCGTGCGGATGAACAGGCTCGCTTCCCACGCCTGCCACTCGGTGCTGATCGAGAACACGTTGCGCCAGCGCGGCAGCGCGTACGTCCCGTTGAAGTCCGCCCACTCGCCACCGGCTTCCCGCGTCGCCTGCGTGATGTAATACGTGGCGGCGTCGCGGATCGTGACATTGCCGACGATCGTGCCCGGGAAGCGCAGGCGCGCGTCGACGTCGACACCCTCGGTCTTGCTCTGCGCGACGTTCTGCAGGTTGGTGAAGATGAGCAGCTCCCCGCGCTCGTTCCGGGCGAAGAGCCCCTGCTGCAGCGCCGACGTGGTTGTCGGCGTCGTGATCGCATCGTCCTTGTCGATCCGCCACCAGTCGACGGTCGCCGAGAACGGACCGACGTCCGTCACCATGCCCACGTTGTACGTCTTGCCCTTTTCAGGCTTCAGGTTCGGATTGGAACCCTGGACGTTGAAGACCGCGACGAGACAACCCGGCTCCAGGCCGATCAGGACGCAGTCCTGGTCCTCGCTGACGGTGGTGGCGCCCTGCTCCTGCGCGCCGTACAGCTGCTTCAGGGCTCGGCACGCGGAAGCTTTCCGTGTACGACGCGCGGAACGCCAGCTGCTTCAACGGCGTCCAGTACAGACCGATCTTCGGCGACGTCTTCGACGCGGTTCGATAGTGGTCGTAGCGGAGCGCGCCCTGCATTTCCAGCGTCTTGACGATCGGCACGTTCACTTCGCCGTACACCGCGTACGCGTTGCGGCTGGCGTCGACTGCCGCCTGCTGGATGCTGCCGACGACCTCGCCCGCCTGCGTCAGCGGATCCGGGTTGATCGGTCAACGATTCCTTCCACCACGACGTCCCGACCGCCCAGCCGATGTTGCCCGCCGGCAGCGCGTACGACGTCTGGCCGCGCGCGCGGAGATCCGCGAAATCGACCTTCGACTTGCCGTCGCGGACCGGGCTGACCTTCAGGCTCTCGACGAACGCGGGATCGTTGGTCATGACGGTCGGGTCGAGGAGCGCCGTTCCCCGTCGCGTCGTCCCACTTGGTCGCGTCGTAGTAATTGCGGTCGCTGTTCTTGACGTGGCTCTCGCCATGGCCGATGGCGAAGTCCCAGTCGAACCACTTCGTCGTCCCCTCGAGTCCGACGTTGATGTCGAACAGGTCCGACTTGCGATCGGTGATCCGCGGGCCGCCCTGCATGAAGCGTCCGGCGATCACGCCCGTGCCGCTCGGAACGAAGAAGATAGTCGGGAACCGGTTGCGCCTCGAAGTGATCTTCGGCATGCGCGTACGAGAGGTTGCGCGAACGCCTTCAGGTCGTTGTTGATCTTGAAGTTGCCGACGAGCATCGCCGGCCGTGCGGTCGGCGCCGTTGTACAGCGTCAGGACGCTCTGCGTTGAAGTCGAAGCGGCAAGCGCCGCCGTTGAAGTGCTCCGGCGGGCAGGGCTGCACCGATTGCCCGGTGAAACTGCACCGGTGTCCGGATCGAGATAGTTGCCTTCCGGCGCGGAACGAGCTGCGGCCGTCGCCGAATCCGAGTCGGCGGAAGTCGACCGACTTGGAAATCTCCCGGTCCTTGCGGAAGATCGGGTCGCGCTTGAAATAGTCGAGCGTGAACAAGACGTTGTAGCCATCCTTCTCGTAGTTGCCGAAGCCGGCCGTCACGCTGCCGCCCTACTCCTCGCCGTCGCCCTCCTGGCTGATGCCGTAGCGGCCCGTCACTTCGACGCCCTGGAAATCCTTGCGGGTGATGAAGTTGACGACGCCGGCAACCGCGTCCGCGCCATAAATGGCCGAGCCGCCGTCCTTCAGGATTTCGACGCGCTCGATGGCGCTGAGCGGAATCATGTTGACGTCGACGGCCGCACCGGCGCCGCTCGCGTCGTAAATCGCGTTGACCGGGAGCCGGCGGCCATTGAGAAGCACCAGCACGTTGGTCTCGCTCAAGCCGCGCAGGCGAATCGTCGTCGTGCCCGACCCCGACGGTGAGTTCGACGCGATTTCGCCCTGGTCGTAGATGTCGACGCTCGGGATGTAGCGCAGCAGTTCGTTGACGGTCCGTGCGCCGGTACGCTGAATCTCTTCGCGCGTCACGATCTCGACGGGCAGTGCACCCTCGCCCTCGACGCGCTTGATGTTCGACCCGGTTACGTCGACGCGGATGTCAGGCGTCTGGGCCGGCGCGGCGAGCGGCAGCAGAATGCCCCCGATTCCGAGCAGGCAGCCAACGGCCGCCGCAAGCTTGTTGCGTTGGAAAACCATTTAAAAACCCCCAGAAGATAAAGGTGCGAAATCGTCGGTCGACTTCCGCATCCTTTGTAGCGCGTGGAAACCCAGTGGAATCTAACGAATGTCTTGAAAACGAGTGGCCTTTCGGCACGCAGTAGCAAAGGTACAACACGGGGTATTCGAATCGACAACGAATCCCCTTGCCGTTCGGTAGAATCGGCGTCCCGGTGTTGCAAATCCGCCAAACGATGATCCGAGACGCCGTACCTGCAGACCTTCCCGCCGTCGTCGACATCTACAACGCGTCGATTCCCGGCCGGATGGCGACGGCGGACCTCGCACCTGTCAGCGTCGCCGATCGCCAGGCATGGTTCGCCGAGTTCGACCCTGGCCGGCGCCCCCTGTGGATCTACGGCTCGGCTGACGATGCCCAGGTGCTCGGCTGGCTGTCGCTACGGTCGTTCTATGGCCGGCCGGCCTATGCCGAAACCGTCGAAGTGGGCATTTACACCCACCCTGCGGCGCAGCGGCGCGGCGTCGGGCGGCAACTCCTCGACCATGCGATCGAACACGGCCCGGGTCTCGGCATTTCGACGCTGCTGGCCTTCACCTTCGCCCACAACGTGCCGAGCGTCGGCCTGTTCAAGTCGGCCGGCTTCCAGACGTGGGGCGAGTTGCCGCAGGTTGCGCGCCTCGACGGCGTGGCGAGGGATCTGCTGATACTCGGGCGGCCGTTGTGATTGCGCAACACGAAACGATCCATTCGTCGAACGGACGTTCGTTCCGCATTGCAAGCGCAACACCCGCTGATGTCCCCGAACTGCACGCGCTGATTGCCGGATTGGCCGACTACGAGCGGCTGACCGACATTTGTGTCGCGACGCAGCATGACTTGGAGCAAGCGCTCTTCGGCGAAGTCCGCTGCGCCGAAGCGTTGATTGCAAGAGTTGACGCAAATCATCAAGAGGCTGCAGGATTCGCCTTGTTTTTTCATACTTACTCCACGTTTCTGGGCCGTCGATCGCTGTGGTTGGAGGACCTTTTCGTCCGGCCCGAATATCGTCGCGGCGGCCTGGGGCGGCAGTTTCTCCACGCGCTCGCTGCACTGGCGGTGGAGCGGAAGTGCGGTCGCTTCGAATGGGCGGTGCTCGACTGGAACACGCCGGCGATCCAGTTCTACGAATCGCTCGGTGCGTCGCTGCTGCCCGATTGGCGGATCGCGCGGGTCACGGGCGATGCGCTGCCGCGACTCGCTGCGGGCGGCCGGCCGTCTACAACCAACCCTCGGAATCAGAATGCCTGATCAGTCCTTGCTGGACGTTGCCGCCGCGGCCGATGGACTCGACGCCGATTTCTGGTCGCTGCGGTTCGTCGAGGAAACGTGCGAATCGTTTTCGGTGCAGCGCAACGTCCAGCAGCCGTGGGCCGTATCGACCGACCGCGGCGTCATGGCGTCCGTCTATGCCGGTGGCGGTTATGGCTATGCCGCCACCGCGGACATGTCGCCGCAGGGATTGCGCAACGCGCTGCAGCGAGCGCAGGCGTGGGCACTCGGAACCGCCCGCCTCGCCCTGATCGATTCACGGACGCTGCCGCGCCCGGCACCCCGCGGACGGTACGTCTCACCGTCGTTCGACCGGCCGTTGCCGTCGCACAGTGACTGGTACGAAATGCTGCAGCGGGAGTCGCTGCAGGCGGCCTGCGATCCGCGCATCGTCGACTGGGAAGCGCTCGTCGACGTGCTGAAGGCGACGCATCGTCTCATCACCAGCGAGGGCGGCGATGTCGTGCAGTGGCATCGCTACCTGTATCCGTCGATCAGCGTGACGGCGCATGCCGACGGCGTCACCCAGCAGCGCTCGCTGAATGGCCAGCGCGGCATGTGCCAGCAGGGTGGTGTCGAAATCCTCGATCGTGTCGGCTTCGCAGGAAGCGGTCGGCGTGTGGCCGAAGAGGCGCTGGAACTGCTGCTCGCACCGAATTGCCCGTCGGGACGGATGGACGTCCTGCTGGCACCCGACCAGATGGTGCTGCAGATCCACGAGTCGATCGGACATCCGCTCGAGCTCGACCGCATCCTCGGCGACGAGCGCAATTTCGCCGGCACCAGCTTCGTCACGCCTGACATGTTCGGAACCTACCGCTACGGCTCCGAGCACCTGAACATCACGTTCGACCCGACACGCCCCGAGGAGCTCGCGAGCTACGCGTTCGACGACGACGGCACGGCGGCGGAAAGGACTTTTCTCATCCGCGACGGCATCCTCGAGCGTCCGCTCGGGGGCGCGATCTCGCAAAGTCGTGCGGGACTCCCGGGCGTGGCCAACGCACGTGCGGCGAGCTGGAATCGCCCGCCGATCGACCGAATGGCCAACCTCAACCTCGAGCCGGGCGACGCGACGTTCGACGCGCTCGTCGCGGGCATCGAGCGCGGCGTGCTGCTCGAGACCAACGCGTCGTGGTCGATCGACGATTCGCGCAACAAGTTCCAGTTCGGGTGCGAGCGCGGCAGGGTCATCGAGAACGGCCGCCTCGGCCACGTCGTGAAGAACCCGAACTACCGCGGCATCAGCGCCGAGTTCTGGCGCAGCCTTGCCCGTGTCGGCAATGCCGAGACCGTCCGCGTGCTTGGCACGCCGTACTGCGGCAAGGGCGAGCCGTCGCAGACGATTCGCGTCGGCCACACGTCGCCCGCCTGTGTGTTCACCAACGTCGATGTATTCGGCGGCGAAGCATGAGCGCGGCCGGCGAGGCGCGAGCGCCTGACGTGGAGAGCTATTTCAACGATCTCGCCCGAGCCGTCGACAACGCGCTCGTCGCCGGCGAGCGCCATGCAACGTGGTTCTCCGCGGAGGACTCCGACTTCGTCCGGATGAACCGCGGCAAGGTCCGCCAACCGGGCACGGTGTCGCAACGGTTCATCGACATCAGGCTGATCCGGGGCGCACGCCACGCGTCGCACTCGCTGTCGCTGTCGGGTGATCTGCATTCCGATTCGCGCGCAATCGGCGCAGCAGTTGCGGGCTTGCGCGATGTTCTGCCGCAACTCGCCGACGATCCGCATCTGCTGCTGCCGACCACCGTTGCCTCGAGCAGGACCACACGCGGCGCGACGCTGCCGCCAACGGAAGCGATCGTGGCCAGGATGCTCGACGCCGCCGCCGGTCTGGATCTTGTCGGTCTCGCCGCGGCGGGACCGGTGTATCGCGGGTTCGCGAACTCTGACGGCCAGCGCAACTGGCACGTCGTTACGACGTTCAACCTGCAATGGAGCCTCTACCACCGCGCCGACAAGGCGGTGAAGGCTTCGTACAGCGACGTCGCGTGGAGTGATGCGGCGCTCGACGAGCGGATGCGTGCGTCGATCGAGCAGTTCCGGTTGATCAGCGCACCGCCGAAGGCGCTTCGACCCGGCAAGTATCGAGCGTATCTCGCACCGGCGGCGATGCAGGAGATCGTCGAACTGCTTGCGTGGGGCGGGTTCTCGGCGCGTGGCCTCGAGACGCAGCAAAGCGCGCTGTCGAGGATGCGCGTCGATGCGCGGCTCGATCCGCGCGTGCAGATCGTCGAGGACTACGCGGCCGGCGTCGCGCCACCGTTTCAGGCGGAAGGATTCGCGCGACCGGGAAGCGTGCCTCTCGTCGTCGACGGCCGCTTGTCCGGCGCGCTCGTCTCGCCGCGGACCGCGCGCGAATTCGCGCTCGAGGCCAATGGCGCCAACGGCGCCGAATCGCCCGAAGCGCTGTCGATCGGTGGCGGCACGGTCGCGACGCACGATGCGCTCGCCACGCTCGACACGGGGCTCGCCGTCGGCAACCTGTGGTACCTCAATTATTCAGACCGTCCCGCGTGCCGGATGACCGGGATGACGCGTTTCGCGACGTTCTGGGTCGAGGGCGGGAAGGTCGTGGCACCGGTCGACGTGCTGCGCTTCGACGATACCCTGTTCCGGATGCTCGGCGACAACCTCGAAGCGCTGACGACCGAGCGCGAGTTGCTGCTGTCGTCCAGCACGTACGGCTCGCGGATGCTGACCAGCGCGACGCTTCCCGGTGCGCTGATGTCGGAGCTGAATTTCACGCTGTAGCGATTCGTTCGACGACCGCAGAACGACAAGGGGTAACGACCGATGGAGTCACTGCGCGCCAGCGCCGACACGCTGTTCATCCTGTTGGGCGCCATCATGGTGCTCGCGATGCACGCCGGCTTTGCGTTTCTCGAGCTCGGCACCGTGCGCAAGAAGAATCAGGTCAACGCGCTGGTGAAGATCCTGACGGATTTCGCGTTGTCGACGATCGCGTACTTCTTCATCGGCTACACGGTCGCGTACGGCGTGCATTTCTTCGCGGGCGCGGAGGCGCTCGCGCAGACGAGCGGCTACGCGCTGGTCAAGTTCTTCTTCCTGCTGACGTTCGCCGCCGCGATCCCGGCGATCGTCTCGGGCGGCATCGCCGAGCGGGCGCGATTCAACCCGCAGATCGCGGCATCGTTCGCGCTCGTTGCATTCGTCTATCCGTTCTTCGAAGGCATCGCGTGGAACGGGCACTTCGGGTTCCAGAATTGGCTGAAGGGAACGTTCGGCGCGGAGTTCCACGACTTCGCCGGCAGCGTGGTCGTGCATGCGTTCGGCGGCTGGGTCGCGCTCGTCGCCGTGCTGCTGCTCGGCGCGCGGCGCGGTCGCTACTCGAAAGACGGGGGCATCGCCGCGCACCCGCCGTCGTCGATTCCGTTTCTCGCACTCGGCGCGTGGATCCTGTCGGTCGGCTGGTTCGGCTTCAATGTGATGAGTGCGCAGACGCTCGACAAGATCTCGGGGCTGGTCGCGATCAATTCACTGATGGCGATGGCGGGTGGAACGATCGCCGCACTCGTCGTCGGGCGCAACGATCCGGGCTTCGTGCACAACGGTCCGCTGGCAGGCCTCGTCGCGATCTGCGCCGGGTCCGACGTCATGCATCCGATCGGCGCGCTGGTCACCGGCGCGCTCGCGGGCGCGTTGTTCGTCGCGCTGTTCACGTACACGCAGAACCGGCTGAAAATAGACGACGTGCTCGGCGTGTGGCCGCTGCACGGCGTATGCGGCGCGTGGGGCGGCATCGCCGCGGGCATCTTCGGCGCGAGCGCGCTCGGCGGATTGGGCGGCGTCGCATTCGGCGCGCAGGTTGCAGGAACGCTGCTGGGTGTTGCGATCGCCGTGGGCGGCGGATTTCTCGTCTATGGTGCGTTGAAGGCGACGGTCGGACTGCGTCTCGACGCAGAAGAAGAATTCAACGGCGCCGACTTGACGATCCACAAGATCTCGTCCACGCCGGACCAGGAAGTACGCTGGTGACGGCCTGAAACCCCGCTAGCGTCCCCAGCGCAGCGCGAGTGGCGATACCTGCGCGGCGAGCGCGAGCAGGCCGGCCTTCGTCGCGGGATGCAACGGCGCGAGCGGATGACGAACGGCGTCGCTCGCGATGACGCCACCCTCCTTCATCACCGTCTTCGTGGCGCGCAAGCCGCACTGCCGATTCTCGTAGTTGATCAGCGGCAGGATCCGCGCGTACGCGGCCTCCGCCTCCGCGCGCCTGCCCTCGCGGAAATGCACGACCACCGCCTTGATCAGGTCGGGCAACAGCGCGCTCGGCATCGTGCCGGTGGCGCCCGCGTCGAGGTCGGCCATCAGCGTGATCGATTCCTCGCCGTCGAACGGACCGGCGATCGCGTCGCCACCCGCGTCGATCAATGCACGAAGCTTCGCGGCGGCACCGGCGACTTCGATCTTGAAATAGCGGACGTGCGGAACCTCGCGCGCAAGCCTGGCGAGCAGCGGCACGGCCAACTGGACGCCGCTCAACGGAGCGTCCTGCACCATGATCGGCAGGCCGGCCGCTTCGGCGACCTGCGTGAAATGCTCGACGACGCCTTCGTCGTCGGCGCGCAGTCCCGTGCCGTGATACGGCGGCATCAGCATCAGCATCGCGGCACCTGCGGCCGCCGCTGCACTTGCACGCTCCGCGGCGATTCGCGTGCTGAAATGACTGCACGTGACGATGACCGGGACGCGGCCATTCACATGCGCAAGGCACACGTCGAGCAGCACATCGCGCTCGCGGTCCGCCAGCAGGAACTGCTCCGAATAGTTGGCGAGGATGCAGATGCCGTCGACTTCCTGGTCGATCATGCAGTCGAGCACGCGGCGCTGGCCGTCGAGATCGACGTCACCGGCATCGGTGAACGGCGTCGGGGCAATCGGGAACACGCCGGTCATTCGCATCGTCATTCCGCCTTAACGGCGTTCAGTCGTTCGCGCGCGAGTGCTGGCCGTGCCAGCCCTTCGGAATCGACGCGAGCAGCCGCTGCGTGTACGGCATCTTCGGGTGCCGGTAGATCTCGTCCGAATTGGCGATCTCGACGATCTCGCCGTCGTTCATCACCATCACCTGGTCGGAGATGTACTTGACGACGGCCAGGTCGTGCGAGATGAAGATGTACGACAGGCCGAACTCGTCCTGCAGGTCCTGCAGCAGGTTCAGCACCTGGGCCTGCACGGACACGTCGAGCGCCGACACCGATTCGTCGCAGATCAGGATGTCGGGTTTCATCGTCAGGCAGCGCGCAATGGCGATCCGCTGCCGCTGGCCGCCCGAGAACTCGTGCGGATACTTGTAGAACGAAACCTCCGCCAGGCCCACCTTGTTCAGGAGCTCGAATGCCATGTCGGTGCGTTCCTGTGCCGAATTGCCGATGCCGTGGATCTGCATCGGCTCGACGATGATCTGCCCGACGGTGAAGCGCGGGTTCAGCGACGCGTACGGATTCTGGAAGATGATCTGGATCCGTCGCTTGTACTGCATGAATTCGGCCGGCGACATCGACAGGAGATCGCGGCCTTCGAAGATCGCCTCGCCAGTCGTCGCCTCGTGCAGCCGCATCAGCGTCAGGCCGACGGTCGTCTTGCCGGAGCCCGATTCACCGACGAGGCCGAGCGTCTTGCCCTTCGGCAACTGGAACGACACGTCCTTCACCGCCTTGAACTCGCGCTTGCCGAAGATCCCCTCGCGCGAATAGAAGCTCTTGCCGAGATTGCGCACGTCGAGCACGATCGCGTCGTTCGGCTTGATGCCACGCTTGCGGTCCTCGAGGTTCTTCGGCCCGGCACCGTGGATGAAGTCGTCGATGACGGGCAGCCGCAACGGACGCCGGTCCAGTTGCGGGCGGCACATCAGCAGCGCCTTCGTGTACGTGTCCTGCGGCGATTCGAACACCGCCTTCGCCGGACCCTGCTCGCGGATCTCGCCGTTGCGCATCACGACGACGTAGTCGGCGATCTCGCCGACGACGGCAAGGTCGTGCGTGATGAACAGCACGGACATCTGGTGACGCTTCTGCAGATCGGCGATGAGCTCGAGGATCTGCTTCTGGATCGTGACGTCGAGTGCCGTCGTCGGCTCGTCGGCGATCAGCAGCTTGGGCTCGCAGGCGATCGCCATCGCGATCATCACCCGCTGCTGCTGGCCGCCCGAAAGCTGCGACGGGAACGAGTCGATCCGCCGCTCGGGCTCGGGGATGCCCACCTCGCGCAGCAGGTCCACCGCGCGCTTGCGTGCCGCGCGCCCCGACATTCCCATGTGCAGCCGCAGCACTTCTTCGAGCTGCCAGCCGACGGTGAAAACGGGGTTCAGCGACGTCATCGGCTCCTGGAAGATCATCGAGATGTCGGCGCCCCGCAGCTTGCGCAGCTCGCCGATCGGCAGCGCAAGCAGATTGCGTCCGCCGTACAGCACTTCGCTCGCAGGATCAATGATCGAGTTCTCGGGTGGCAGCAGCCCCAGCATCGCCAGCGACGTGACGGACTTGCCCGATCCGGACTCCCCGACCAGCGCTACGGTGCTGTCGCGCGGGATGTCGAACGAGATGCCCTTCACCGCCTCGAACGTCGTATGGCGATCGAGGCGGAACGAGATGCGCAGATTGCGCACGCTGACGAGCGGATCGCCGGTGAACTTGGTGTTGCTCATGCGGCCCTCGATCGACGTTGACTGCTCGCGGACATCAGCGGGTTCGAACGCTTGGATGCGCTCATGCTCCGAGCCTTCCCTTGAGCTTCGGGTCGAGCGCGTCGCGCAGCGCGTCGGTGAACAGCGAGAACGCAGTGACGAGCGTGGCCATCGCGACCGTCGCGGCGACGAGCTGCCACCATTTGCCGAGGATCAGCTCGTTCTGTGCCTCGTTCAGCATCGAGCCCCACGACACGACATCGACGGGAACGCCGAAGCCGAGAAACGACAGGATCACTTCGGACTTGATGAACGCGACGACGAGGATCGACAACTGCACGAGCACGACGTGCGAGATGTTCGGGAAGATGTGGATGAACATCCGCCGGCCGTTGGACGCGCCGATCGCATCGGCGGCCTGCACGTACTCGCGTGACTTGTGCTTCAGGTATTCGGCGCGGATCAACCGGAATACGCCGGTCCAGCCGGTGAGTCCCAGGATCAGGATGATGGTCAGCATCCCTTTCTGCTGCAGCACCGCCGCGACGGCGAGGATCAGCAGCAGGTACGGTATCGAGCTGAAAACGCTGTAGAACCAGTTGAAGAAGTCGTCGATCCATTTGCCGTAGTAACCGGCGAGCGCGCCGAACAGCGTGCCGAGAAACGTCGCGACGGCCGCGGACGCGAGTCCGACGAAGATCGACGTCTCCGAGCCCTTGATCGTCTTTTTCAGCACATCGCGGCCCCACTTGTCGCCGCCGAGGGGCAGCGTCGCCTTGCGCTCCTCCGGCTTCACCGCGGCGCCGACACCCTTGCCGGCGCGAATATCCGCCATCACGTCGGCGAGCGGGTCGACGGATTTTTCCTCGGCCGCGCCCGGCTGGACGGCGGCAGGCGGTGATTCGGCCTTGCCGCCCTTTAGCTTTTCGATCACGTCGCCGATGGGGTCGACGATCGTCGACTTGTACTCGGTGCCGGCCGGCGCCGTCTCCGTCGTCGTGATCGTTTGCTGCGTCGCGGTGGCGGGCGCCTCCACATCGACGAACGATGGCGGTGCGTAGTTGACGCCCACCTCGCGGTTCCAGTCTCCCGCGAGCAGCCCTGCACCCGACAGGATCATCGTCAGGATAAACGCGGCGACGATCGCAAGCGCGACCATGCCGACGGTGTCGGACGTGAGGCGCCGCCAGGCGAGCACCCACAGGCCCGGCGATACGGCGTGCCGGTTGTCGCGGACGAGTGCGCCCGTTCCGTCGCGGAGCGTGGCAATGTCGGTGGCCATCGTTGCGCTCCTTTATTTGAGTTGCACGCGCGGATCCACTGCCTTGTAGGTCAGGTCCGCGAGCAGGTTGGTGGCGATCGTCGCGAACGCCACATAGACGGTGATCGCCTTGATCACCGGGAAATCGGAGCGCTCGACGGCGAGAATCACCTCGCGGCCGATGCCGGGGATCGAGAAGAAGCGCTCGATCAGGAACGACCCGAGCAGCAATCCGGGAATGCCGGCCATCAGGTTCGTGATGATCGGAATCGACGCATTGCGCAGCACGTGGATCCACATGATCCGGTTCTCGGAGACGCCCTTCGCGCGTGCCGTGCGCACGTAGTCCTGGTTGATCTCGTCGAGCACGAATGTCCGGTACAGCCGCAACTCGGGTGCGATGCTGACGACGAGTCCGATCAGGATCGGCAGCGACGAGTAGACGAACAGGTTCTCCCAGAAGCTGTCGCCCCACCCCTGCACCGGAAACCAGCCGAGCTTGTATGCGAACACGTACTGGAACACGATGATGTAGACGAGGATCGACACCGACAGCCCGATCGTGCATACGATCATCACGGCGCGATCGGTCAGCGAGCCGCGAACGTAGGCCACCGCAAGCGCCAGGCCGATCGAGATGATCGTGGCGATGATCACGAGCGGCACGACAACGGTCAGCGACGGGCCGAGGCGCGTCATCAGGATGTTCGACACGCGCTCGTTCGTGCTCCAGCTCGCGCCGAAATCGGCGGTGACGACCTGCTTGATGAAGATCCACAGCTGGACCCAATAGGGCTGGTCCACGCCGAGCTGGCGCCGGATATTGTCGATCTGCTCCTGGTTGCTGATCTTCCCCGCCAGCACGTAGGCGGGATCGCCGCCGACCCAGTTGAACAGGAAGAACACGAGCAGGATGACGCCGAGCATCGTCGGCAGCATCTGCCATAACCGCCTTACGATATAGGCACCCATGCGGTCGCCTCCCTCTGCGCGGATCACGCGCGAAAAAACAGTGGTTCAGTCCGGGACAGCCTTGCCGCCCGCCGCACTCGGCACGCTGCCAGGCGGCTTTGCCACGTCGACGTACGCCCACTCGGCATGCAGGATCGGGTGTTTCTTGTAGCCCTGCACGCGCGATTGGATCAGCATGTTGCGGTACGTCGCCGTGTCGAGCCGCCACGGCGCATACACCTCGATGATGCGCGCCATGTCGTGATAGATCCGGTTGCGCTCGGGTGAATCCGGCATCCGGATCGACTGCTCGTACAGCTTGTCGTACTCGGGGATCTTCGCGCAGCCGTTGTTGTTCTGGCCGATGTTCTTGCCGTACAGCAATTGCATGAAGTTATCGGCATCGGGGTAGTCCGCGATCCAGGACGCGGTGCGCATCATCAGTTTGCATTGCCGCTCGAGTTTCAGCAGCTCGGGAAACTTGTCCTTCTGCACTTCCATTCGCACGCCGATGCTGTCGAGCGCCTTCTTCCACAGCTCGTCGAGCTGGCGAGCGAGCGAATCGGGACGCGACGCGTAGCGAATGGTAAACGGCTTGCCGTCCGGGAGGTTACGCCAGCCGTCGGCGCCTGTCTTGTAGCCGAAAGAGTCGAGAAGCTGGTTGGCGAGCGCCGGGTCGTAGCGCACCGGCGACCGGTAGTTCGGATCGTGCCCGACGACGCCCGGCGGAATCGGATACTCGAGCGCCACCGCCTGCCCGTTGCGGATGACGTTGATCTCGTCGTCGACGTTGTAGGCCATCGCCATCGCGCGCCGCAGCGCAATCTTGTCCTTCGTGAGGCCGCCGACGATCGGATCCTGCATGTTCCAGTACACATAGACCGTCGACGGGTCGACGATCCGCGACAGCTGGATGCCCTTCTTGACGAATTCCGGTTTGAGCTTGCCTCCATCGAGCACGTTGGGAGCGAGCGCACCGCCGAGGTCCATCAGGTCGAGCTCGCCGTTCTGGAATGCGAGCAGCCGCGCCTGGTCCTCCTCGATGATGCTCACCTCGATGCGCCCGACCTGAGGCATCTTCTTGCCCTTCATCTGCGCGATCAGCGGCTGGTCGTCGGGGTCGTCCGACTTGAAGTCCCACGTGAAGCCGCGGTAATCCGGATTGGCTTCGAGCACGATTTTCGAGCTCCGCATCCATTGCTTCAACCGGTATGGACCCGTCCCCACCGGGTTCGCCATCGCTCGGCCGCTTTCGTCGCGATACGCGTCGATCACCTCGCGCGCCACCGCGGACGTCGGCTCGTGCGCGAGGATATACGACAGGTTGTAGTCGGTGTCCTTGAGCCGGATGCGCAGTGTGTAGCGGTCGGGCGTCTCGAGACCTTCCACTTTCGCATCGTAGTCGAACTTGCCCGTCTTCTTCGCGGCCTCGGCCAGGTCGTCGAGCCCGAGGATCTTGCCCTCGACGAGCCACGCCCACGGCGAGCGCAGTTTGGGATCGATCAGGCGCTTGATCGAATAGGCGTAGTCCGCTGAGGTCAACTCACGCTTGCGTCCCTTGAACACGGGATCGTCGATGAAGTAGATGCCCTTCCTGATCCGCACCGTGTACGTCTTGCCGGCGTCGGTGATCTCCGGAAGCGCCTCCGCCGCGAGCGGCACGAGCTTGGAGGGGCGCGCGAGGTAGTCGTACGTCAGCAGCGTCTCGAACACCATCTGCTCGATCGTCGCCGAATAGAGATCCTGCACGCCGGCGGGATCGAATCCCGGTTTCGGCGGCGGGGAACACGTGACGGAGCACCTTCGACGGATTCGCGGCGTGCGCAACGCCGGTGGCGATGACAACGGTCGCCGCGAGTACCGCGCATGCCTGCCGCGCGATGCGAATCGCGTCTGCCGAGCCTGCTCGCATTGACGCTGCCCGGTCCGGCCTCATCGTCATGCCGCGGTGACGAAACGCGGAACGGGAAGCATCAGCTCTTGCCCCCGCCCGCAACGTCGACATCCATGTACACGAACTCGGCCTGTAGGATCGGGTGCTTCTTGTAGCCCTTCACCCACGGGCGAATGAGCTGGTTGCGGATCGGCGACGAATGCAGATTCCACGCGCCGTCCACTTCGATCTGGCGGCTCATGTCGATGAACAGACGGTTGCGCTCGACGGACGTGGGAGGCAGCGTCAGCGACTTCTCGTACAACGCGTCGTACGCCTTGGATTCGTAGCAGCCATTGTTGCTCTCGCCGGTGTTCGGCCCGTAGAGCAGCTGCATGAAGTTGTCGCCGTCCGGATAGTCGGCCGTCCACGACGCCTGCCACATCATCACGTGGCATGCCTTGGCAGCTTTGAGCGTGTCCGCGAACTTGCCGGGCTCGAACAGCATGCGGATGCCGATCGCATCCATCGACCGCTTCCACAGCTCGCTGTACTCGCGGTCGATCGCGGCGGTGCCGGTCGCCTGCCGGATCGTCAGCGGCTTGCCGTCGGGAAGCGTGCGATACCCGTCGGAGCCTTTCTTGTAGCCGAAGTAGTCGAGCAGCTTGTTGGCGAGCACCGGGTCGTACTGGTTGACGCCGCGGTAGCTCGCGTCGAAGCCCACGACGCCCGGCGGGATCGGCATCTGCGCCTGTATTTCCTGGTTCTTCGCGATGACACGGATCTCGGCAGGAAGGTCGTACCCCATGATGATCGCGCGGCGCAGCGCGATCTTTTCCTTGGCGAAGCCGCCGACGAGCGGATCCCGGAAATTGAAGAACGTGTAGCCGACGCTGGGATCGACGGCGCGATACAGCGAAACCCCCTGCTCGACCCACTTCGGCTTCAGATTGTTGGACTCGTCGAGCGCCTCACCGACGAACGTCGCCGGCAACGCGAGGTAGTCGAGCTCCTTGCGCTCGAACGCGAGCCACCGCGACTGGCTTTCCTCGATGATCGAAATTTC
This sequence comes from uncultured Pseudomonadota bacterium, assembly GCA_963709335.1. Classification (GTDB taxonomy): domain Bacteria; phylum Pseudomonadota; class Gammaproteobacteria; order Burkholderiales; family Casimicrobiaceae; genus VBCG01. The sequence goes on along the minus strand of CAVPWB010000010.1, from coordinate 73,965 downwards.
GACACGACCGATCTGCGGAATCTTCTTGCCCTTCATTTCGGTGGCGAGCGCCTCGTCGCGAGAATTGCCTTCGGCCTGGAAGTTCCAGGTGACTTCGCGATAGCTCGGGTTGGCTTCGAGCGTGATCTTGGCCGCGCGGCGCCACTCCTTTAGCACGTACGGGCCGGTGCCGACGGGATGCGCCTGGACGTCGTTCCCGTACGCCTCGACGACTTCGCGCGCGACTGCGCAGAAGGGAACGTGGGCGAGCGTGTAGGGAAACAGGAAATCCGCGCCGGTGAGCTTGAAGCGAAGCGTGTACTTGTCGAGCGCGACGAGACCGGGGATCGTCGCGTCGTAGTCGAACTTGCCGGACTTCTTCGCCGCTTCGGTCTGCTCGTCGAGACCGACGATCTTGCCCTGCAGCATGAACCCGTACGGCGCACGGTTTGCCGGGTCGGCAAAGCGCTTGAACGAATAGACGTAATCTTCCGCAGTCAGCTCGCGCCGCTGCCCCTTGAATGCCGGATCGGGTGCGAAATAGATGCCGCGCTTCAGATGCACGATGTAAGTGCGGCCGCCCTCCGACACCTCCGGCATCGACTCGGCGGTCATCGGAATGAGCTTGGCCGGCCGCGCGAGATAGTCGTACGTGAGAAGCCGCTCGAAAATGGCCTCGTTGACGATGTTCGAGTACAGGTCCGACACGCGAACGGGGTCGAAGCCCGTCTCGGCGACCGGAAAGGAAATGCGCAGGAGCTTGGCGGGGTCCGCCGCGGCGGCGGATGCGGCGATCAGCAGCGCGACCAACCCACTTGCCAATCGCAGGAACTTGGACACTCACGCTCCGAGAATGAAAAAGCGGCGTAATGTACCATTTTCAGCCGCAAATTCCCCTACTTCGCACTGCCGCGATAAGACCGCGCCGGCGGCGGATCGTTGCCTGCCGGCGAAGGAAGCCGGCGTCGCCCGATCGCCGGCGCGCCGGCAGCGACGGACGGATCCTGCCCTCGATGACCAAGCCGCCCTATTGGGACGATGCGATCCAGGCGCTTGCCGCGCGCGATCGCGTGCTCGCCAAGCTGATTGCCGAATTTCCGGGTCTCCACGCGACCCGCCGGGGCGACCCGTTCACCACGCTGGCGCGCGCGATCGTCGGACAGCAGATTTCGGTCAAGGCCGCGCAGACGATCTGGGAGCGCGTCCTGAAAGCCTGCGAGGCGGGCCCGCGCGGACCGCTCGACCCGGCCCGCGTGCAGCGCAAGCGCATCGCAACGCTGCGCGCATGCGGACTGTCGCTGAACAAGGCCGAATACATCCGCGATCTCGCGAAGCATTTCGCGTCGGCGCGTCTCGATCCGCGGGAATGGCCGGCGCTCGACGACGAGGCCCTCATCGAAGCGCTCGTCGACGTCAAGGGCATCGGCCGCTGGACAGCCGAGATGTTCCTGATGTTCCACGAACTGCGCGCCGACGTCCTGCCCGTGGCGGACATCGGCCTGCAGAAAGCGGTAGCGGTGCACTACTTCGACGGCCGGCGACCCACGCTCGCCGAGTTGCGCGCAGTCGCCGAGAATTGGCAGCCCTACCGCAGCGTCGCGACGTGGTACCTGTGGCGCTCGCTCGACCCGATACCGGTGGAGTATTGAGGGGCGAAGCGGCGCGCCTCCCCACTGCCTCGGCCACAACACGAAGCGCGGCGGCGCGCTTACTGCAGCTTGCCGTCGACGAGGTGCAGCGTGCGGTCGGTCTTCGCAGCGAGATCCGCGTCGTGCGTCACGATGATCAGTGCCGTGCCGACGACCCGATTGAGTTCGAGCATCAGGTCGAACACCGCGTTCGCGTTGCGGCGATCGAGATTGCCCGTGGGTTCGTCCGCCAGCACGCAACGCGGCGACGTCACGAGGGCGCGCGCGAGTGCGACACGCTGGCGCTCGCCGCCCGAAAGCTCGCCCGGCAGATGGCGGACGCGATGCTCGAGGCCGACGCGCGTCAACATGTCGTTGGCACTGGCCCTCGCCGCGCCCTCGTCCACTCGCCGAATCGCGAGCGGCATGGCGACGTTCTCCAGCGCAGTGAACTCCGGCAGCAGGTGATGGAACTGGTAGATGAACCCAAGCGCGCGATTGCGCAGAGCCCCGCGTTGTGCCTCGGACAGCGTCGCCAGCACTGCGCCTTCGACACGCACTTCGCCGCCGGTCGGCAGGTCGAGCCCTCCCAGCAAGTGCAGCAGCGTGCTTTTGCCGGAACCGGATGCGCCGACGATCGCCAGCCGCTCGCCGACCGCCACGTCGAGATCGATGCCGAGCAGCACCGGCACGTCGAGCGGCCCGTTGCGATAAGTCTTGCGCAGGCCGCGGCACGCGATCACCGGCGTGTCCGCCGCGGCCATCGCGGCTTCATTCATACCGCAGCGCCTCGGCAGGATTCACGCGCGATGCGCGGAAGCTCGGGTAAAGCGTCGCGACGAGCGCCAGCACCAGCGCAATCGATGCAATCGTGATCACGTCGGCGCTCTGCAGGTCCGACGGCAGATCGCTGATGTAGTAGACGCTCTTGTCGAGGAACTGGATGTGCAGCGTGCGTTCGATCGCCGGCACGACCGTCTCGACGTTCAGCGCGAGCAGCACGCCGCCGACAACGCCGATCAGCGTTCCGATGATCCCGATCAGCGCACCCTGGATCATGAAGATCGCCATCACCGACGACGGCGCGGCCCCCAGCGTGCGCAGGATTGCGATGTCGGCCTGCTTGTCCGTCACCACCATCACCTGCGCAGAAACGATGTTGAACGCGGCAACGGCGACGATCAGCGTCAGGATGATGAACATCACGCGCTTCTCGATCGCGACGGCGCGAAAGAAGTTGGCGTGGTTGCGCGTCCAGTCGCGGACCTCGGCGTCCGGCGGCAGCGTGCGCGACAGCTCCGCGGCAACGCCCGGTGCCGCGAACATGTCGTCCAGCTTGAGGCGCACGCCGCTCGCGTTGGCGAGCCGGTAGAGCTTCTCGGCGTCCTCCAGGTTGATCAGCGCGAGGCCGCTGTCGAACTCGAACATGCCGACCTCGAAGACGCCGCTCACGTGAAAGCTCTTGAGGCGCGGTAACGCGCCCGCCGGCGTGATGTTGCCCTGCGGCGTGATCGCGACGACACTGTCGCCGACCCGAATGCCGAGCGCACGTGCGAGCTCGGTGCCGAGCACGATGTTGAAGCTGCCAGGCGTCAGCGAGTCGAGCGTGCCGGCGCGCATGTGCAGTCCGATATCGGCAACCGTCGCTTCCTGTGCCGGGTCGATGCCGCGCAGCAGCGTGCCACGATTGACGTCGCCCGACGCGAGCATCGCCTGGCCGGTGACATACGGTGCCGTGGCGACAACGCGGGGATTTTTCCGCGCCGCTGCCGCGACGCCGGGTGGATCCTTCAGGTCCGGGAAACCGCGGATTTCGATGTGCGATGCGACCGACAGGATCCGGTTGCGCAGTTCGAGCTGAAACCCGTTCATCACCGACAGCACGACGATCAGCGCCGCGACGCCGAGGGCAATGCCGGCCATCGAGATCAGCGATATGAAGGAGATGAACGAGTTGCGCCCTGAACCCTTGCGGGCGCGGGTGTAGCGCAAGCCGACGGCGACTTCGTACGGCGACACGTTTGCGATGGGAGCAATCTGAGGAACGCAGCGCGCGACCGTCGAACCGCCAATGCGGTACGCTCGCGCGGCAACGTCGAAGATTATCGCATGTCATGCATCTGATTCTCGTCGCGCCAGGCTTGCTGGCGCAGCCGCAGTCCGCGCTCGACGCGGCGCCGTCGCTTGCCATGCTCGCGCACCTTGCACCGGCGCACGCGTACGGCAACGGCATCGCGGCAGCGCTGCTCGACGCGCTCGAAGCGCCGGCGCAGACGCCGATTGCGCCGCTCGCAGCACTCGGCGGGGATTTCGATGCAGGCAACGACTACGTGATCGCAGCCGATCCCGTGCTGCTCGCCGCCGATCGCGATGATCTCGTGCTCGTGCAGCGCGTCGACGATCTTTCCGCGGCGGAGGCGGCGACGCTCGTCGCACTGCTCAACCGGCACTTCGACGCAGACGGCTTGCAGTTCGCTGCCGTGCATCCCGACGCCTGGTTCGCCCGCAGCACTCGCGTGCCGGCGATGACGACGACACCGTTCGACGCCGCGCGGCTGCGCGGGATCTTTCCGTTCTTGCCGCAAGGCGCGGACGCAGGTCTTTGGCAACGCTGGCAGAATGAAATCGGAATGCTCTTGCACGAACACCCGGTCAACGAGGCGCGGCAGGCCGCGGGCAGCGCGCTGGTGACCGGCATCTGGTTCTCGGGCGGGGGGCGCCTCGCGGACACCAACGCGATGCCGCGCGCCATCGTCCATGCAGCGCCCGGACGAATCGCCGACCTTGCGCGCGGCATCGCGCGTCGCGGGGGTGGAATCAGCCGCCCGCTCGCATCGGGCGACACGCTGGCGCGCGTGCTCGACGCCGCCGATCCACGCAGCGCCGGTTCTGCGCAGGTGCACATGGTGGTCACCGACACGATCGAGCGGGACGACGGGCCGGCCGCCCTTCACGCGCGCTGGCTCGCGCCCGCGCTCGAATGTCTCGGCCGCAAGCGTCTCGCGCGGCTCACGCTGATCGCTGACGGTCACGGTGTGGCCGCACGCTGGACCGCGACGACCCCGACGTTCTGGCAACGCGTTTCCGTTCGCGCGCAGCGCAAGCCGTTCGCCGTCCCTGCGCTGCCCGAATCGTGACCATCGTTCGCCGCGAAGCCTCCGCGCCGTCGGCATCGTTGCAAGCCGCCGGCTGGCCGCCCGTGCTTGCGCGCGTTTACGCTGCGCGCGGCATTCGGGACGCGTCCGAGCTCGACCATTCGCTGGCCGCGCTGCCGAACTTCGCGACATTCGCGAACATCGACGCCGCGGCCGAGCGCCTCGCGCAGGCCATTGCCGCGCACGAGCGGATCGTCATCGTGGCCGACTACGACGCGGACGGTGCAACGGCGTGCGCGGTCGGCGTTCTCGGCCTCCGCGCAATGGGCGCAAATATCGGGTTTCTCGTGCCCAACCGCTTCGAATTCGGCTACGGACTCACGCCCGAAATCGTCGCGGTGGCGGCGGCCGGCAAGCCCGACGTACTCGTCACCGTCGACAACGGCATCGCCAGCGTCGACGGCGTCGCCGCGGCCGCCGCTGCGGGGATCGACGTCATCGTCACCGATCACCACCTGCCGGGCGCGACACTGCCGACGCCGGCGATCATCGTCAATCCGAACCAGGCCGGATGCGGCTTCCCGTCCAAGCACGTCGCAGGTGTTGGCGTGATGTTCTATGTGCTCTGTGCGCTGCGCGCCCGGCTGCGGGCATCGGGCTCGTTCGCCGGTCGCAGCGGGCCCAACCTCGCCGAACTGCTCGATCTCGTGGCGCTCGGCACCGTCGCCGACGTGGTTCGCCTCGACCACGTCAATCGGATCTTCGTCGAACAGGGGCTCGCGCGGATGCGCAACGGGCGCGCTCGTCCGGGCATCGCCGCCCTCTTCGCCGTTGCCGGGCGGGACATCAAGCGCGCGAGCGCCAGCGATCTCGGGTTCGTCACCGGCCCTCGGTTGAATGCGGCGGGACGCCTGTCGGACATGTCGCTCGGCATCCAGTGCCTGCTCGCCGACAGCGAGCGCGCGGCCGAGCCCCTCGCGCGCGAACTCGACCGGCTGAACCGCGACCGTCGCGACATCGAGGCCACGATGCAGGACGAGGCGCTGGCCGAAGTGGCGAGCGGCACGTTTGCCGATACCGGCGCCTTCACACTCTGTGTGCATCGCCCGGAGTGGCATCAAGGCGTGATCGGCATCGTCGCATCGCGCCTGAAGGACCGGTATCACCGGCCGGTGATCGTTTTCGCGCGCGGAGGAGACGCCGAGCTCAGAGGGTCGGGTCGCTCGATCGCGGGGTTCCACCTGCGCGACGCGCTCGACCTCGTGACCAAGCGCGCGCCGGGTGTCGTCATCCGCTTCGGCGGCCACGCGTTCGCAGCGGGCCTTTCGATCGTGCCTGGCCGGCTGCCCGACTTCATCGCGGCGTTCGAGGACGTCGCCCATGAAACGCTGTCGGACGCGCAATTGCAGCGCGTCCACGAAAGCGACGGCGCGCTTGAGCCGGGCGAACTCACCGTCGAGCTCGGCACAACGATGGGCGAGTGCGTCTGGGGCCAGGGCTTTCCGGCGCCGGCGTTCGACGATACGTTCGATGTCGTCGCGCAGCGGGTCGTCGGCGACGGGCATGCCAGGCTCACGTTGGCGCGCAGCGGCGAGCGGTTCACGGCGATCGCGTTTCGAACGCCGGCCGCATTGCCGCCGCGAATTCACGCGTTGTTCCGGCCGGAAGTGAATCACTGGAACGGCGTCGCGAACCTGGAGCTCGTCATCGATTTCTGGTTGCCGGCCTGACCTGCCACCTGGGGACCGTTAACGGGCCCTAGCCGCGTCACAGCGGTGCGCGGCGACGTCGTCAACCTTTTGCGCAGAGCATCAACGAAGCCGCGCCACTCGCTGCCGCCGGTCGGCCGGCATATCGCCGGCCGCCAGCCGGCGAGCCGGGTGCCATCGGCAGTAATGAACTGATTTTAATGCTTATTTTATGGGATTTCCCGCTAAAACCACAGCCGGCAGCCTTTAGCTCAATTCTTGCTCGTGGAATGCTTGTGCGGTGCAATACGTTCCGCTAGATTAGTCAGGCTTTGCGCAACGTGCGTCCTGGGCGCCGCCCGGGGGCAGGGGATGGCTTCTCGGAAGGGAATTTCATGCGGTTGACGGATAAGGTCTCGATCATCACCGGTGGTGGCCAGGGAATCGGCCGCGCAACTGCGCTCAAGTTCGCAGCCGAAGGCGCCAAGGTCGCCGTGTGCGACATCAACCAGGCGGCCGTCGACGACACGGTGCGCGAGATCCTCGCGTCAGGCCGGGAAGCGGTGGGGTTCAACGTCGACGTCACCGACAAGGAAAGCATCACGCGCATGGTTGCCGGTGTCATGGCCAAGTGGGGCCGCATCGACACGCTGGTGAACAATGCCGGCATCGTTCAGGACGCTCAGTTCAAGAAGATGACCGACGAGCAGTTCGAGCGCGTGATCGACGTCAACCTCAAGGGCGTCTACCACTGCACGAAAGCGGTCGTCGACATCATGCTCGAGCAGAACTCCGGCGTAATCCTCAACGCGTCGTCGATCGTCGGCCTGTACGGCAACTTCGGTCAGACCAACTACGCGGCCACGAAGTTCGGCGTCATCGGCATGATGAAGACGTGGGCGCGCGAGCTCGGCCGCAAGGGCATTCGCGCCAACGCGATCTGCCCGGGCTTCATCGAGACACCGATCCTTTCGTCGATCCCCGACAAGGTGATCAAGATGATGGAAGACAAGGTGCCGATGGGCCGGCTCGGCAAGCCCGAAGAGATCGCCAACACCTATGCATGGCTCGCCTCGGATGAAGCGTCGTACATCAACGGCGCGGTCATCGAAGTGTCAGGAGGCTGCACGATCTGACCGGTCGGCGGGCGGCGCCTCGCGCGCCGCGACGTGACCCTGCATCGATCGACCATTGGTCCGGTTGAGTGCTGCGCGGCGCGCGGGTAGCATTCGGCATCGCGTTTACCTGCCGCGTCGCTCGCGCCGAATACCCATGCGTTTTCTTCTTGCTGTCGTCGTGCTCGTGTCGCTCGTCTCGGCCACCGATCGCGATGCCGCCGCCGTGACGATTGGCGGCAATCCCGGTCCCGAACACAACTACGTCTGCCCCCATTCCGACGGCAAGCCCGCACTCGATTGCTATTTCGACGCCGTCGCTCACCTGTACACGATGTGCCGCAACGTCAAGTCGATCGAGGTCATCGAGTTCGGCTACGAGAAGTCGACCGAAGGCACCAACGGCTCGAAGAGCGAGTACTGTCTCGACAAGCAGCGGCAGAATATTGCACAGCCGTACCAGTTGGCGCTCAAGGAAGCGAAGGTGTCGCAGCAGGCGGTCGAGGGACTGCGCAGCCTGCAGGAAGCGTGGGTGCTGGCGATGACGCAGCTCGGCTGGCGCAGTGGTGAATCCGACGACGATTACAAGAAGCGCGTCGGGTTGCCGTACGAGGATTTCAAGGTCCGCATCGAGGGTATCCGGACGATCGTCGCCATCGTCGAGAAGCACACGGAGCCCGCGCGCGCCGCGAAGGGCGCTGCGCAAGCGAAACCCAAGGCGAAAGCCAAGGCAAAAGCGAACTGAACGCTCCGCTTCCAGACGACGCGACTGCCGGCACGTCGGACGCCGAGCTCGCCGCGATCTTCGGCGACGGCGGCACGCTCGCGCACAAGCTCGCAGGATTCCGTTTCCGCTCTCAGCAGCTCGAGATGGCGCAGGCGGTCGCTCGCGCGATCACGCTGCGCCAGCCGCTGGTCGCCGAGGCCGGCACCGGCACGGGCAAGACGTTCGCGTACCTCGTGCCGGCGCTGCTCTACGGGGGCAAGGTCATCGTGTCGACGGGCACGAAGACGCTGCAGGATCAGTTGTTCGAACGCGACCTGCCGTTGATCCGCGACGCGCTCGCGACGCCGATCACCGTCGCGCTGCTCAAGGGTCGCGCGAACTACGTGTGCCATCACCATCTGGAGCGCACAGCGCGCGAAGGGCGGCTGCCGACGCGCGCCGATGCACGCTACCTGCCGAAGATCGTCGCCTTCGCGCGCGCATCGGAGCGCGGTGACCGCGCCGAGCTCGCCGACGTCCCGGAGAACGCGGCGATCTGGCCGCTCGTCACGTCGACGCGCGACAACTGCCTCGGCAGCAACTGCGCCTTCTACCGCGAGTGCTTCGTGATGAAGGCGCGCAAGGAAGCGCTCGATGCCGACGTCGTCGTCATCAACCACCATCTGTTCTTCGCCGACGTCACGCTGCGCGACGAGGGCCTGGCCGAGCTGCTGCCGGCGTGCAACACGGTGATCCTCGACGAAGCGCACCAGCTGCCCGACACGGCGACGCTGTTCTTCGGCGAGCAGACCACCGCCGGCGAGCTGGCCGAGCTTGCCCGCGACGCCGAAGCGATCGCCCGCTCGCAGTTGCGCGACGTGCCCGGTCTACCCGATGCGAGCGCAGAGCTCGTGCCGTTGATCCGCAAGTTCCGGCTCGCCGCCGGCGACACGCCCGGCAAGTACGCGCAGCAGGCGCTCGCGGGACGGCGCGAGTTTCGCGACGCGCTCGAAGCGCTCGCGGCGGGACTCGATCGGCTGGCGAGCGAGATGCGACTCGTCGCCGATCGCAGCGAGGATGTCGCCGTCGTCGCGCGGCGCGCCGAAGCGGCCGCCGATGGCCTCGAGCGCTGGCAGGCAGGGCTGCGTGGCGCAGACGACGCACCCGACGACTGGATCCGCTGGATGGACATAAGCGCCCAGAGCTGGCAGCTGCATGCGTCGCCGCTGTCGGTGGCCGACGTGTTCAGGCGCCAGGTCGACGAGACCGGGCGCGCCTGGATCTTCACGTCGGCAACGCTCGCGGTCGGTCGCGATTTCTCGCACTACACGTCACAGCTCGGCCTCGGCGACGCGGCGACCGGCTGCTGGGACAGTCCGTTCGACTACCCGACGCAGGGGCTGCTGTACGTGCCGCGCGGCCTGCCGCCCCCCAACAGCATCGAGCACACCAACGCCGTCGTCGACGCGGCGCTTCCGGTGCTGAAGGCGAGCGGCGGGCGTGCGTTCCTGCTGTTCACGACGCTGCGCGCGCTCAACACGGCGCGCGAGCGGCTGGCCGCGGCATTCGAGCGCGAAGGCCTCGATTTCCCCGTGCTGGTGCAGGGAGACGGCTCGAAGACCGAGCTATTGCTGCGGTTTCGCGCGCTCGGCAACGCGGTGCTGCTGGGCAGCGCGAGCTTCTGGGAAGGCGTCGACGTTCCCGGAGACGCGCTGTCGGTCGTCGTCATCGACAAGCTGCCGTTCGCGCCGCCCGACGATCCGCTGCTGGCCGCGCGACTCGCGCGGCTCGCAGCCGAAGGCGGCAACGCATTCATGGACTGGCAGTTGCCGCAGGCGGCGATCAGCCTGAAGCAAGGCGCCGGCCGGCTGATCCGAACCGAGACCGACCGCGGCATCCTGATGCTGTGCGATCCGCGGATCGTCGACAAGCCTTACGGCCGAAGGATCTGGCAGAGCCTGCCGGCGATGAAGCGCACGCGCGAGCTCGACGACGTCATCGCGTTCTTCGAAGCGACTCCAGTCGCCGCAGACGGCTAAGCCGCGCGCAGTACGCTCGTTGTTGACCGAGTTTTGACTACGCCGCCAGCGACGGGCCGTCCCGAGCTGGCGGCGGAAGCCTTATCCGACGCGAAGTATCGCGGGAGCGAAGCGACCGAAACTTCGCGTCGCTACCATATTTTCCACCACGGCTTGTCGGGAACGCCGGCGATGTAGACGCTCTGCGGATACGTCTTCTCGAGAATCCGGTGCGCATCGTCGGCGAGCTGTATTAGGCCCATCTGCCGGTAGCTGCGCTCCATCACGTTGAGCGCATGCTCGTTGCAAGGCGTCTGCGGATAGCTGACGAGCGCCTGTTGCGCGCGATTGGCCGCGGCGATGTACGCGCCGCGCGCATAGTAGTAGCGTGCGACGTGCACTTCGTACATGCCGAGCGCGTTCGTCAGGTAACGCATCCGCTGCTCGGCGTCCTCCGTGTACTTGCTGTCGGGGAATTTCTGGGCGAGCTCCTTGAACGCGGCGAATGACTCGCGCATCGACTTCGGATCGCGTTCCGACAGGTCGAGCTCGTACACGTACCCGAACAGCCCCTGGTCCTCGCGGAAGTAGACGAGGCCTTTCAGGTAGTACGCGTAGTCGACGTTCGGGTGGTTGGGATACGTGCGGATGAAGCGGTCGAGCGCCGCGGTTGCCGCGGCCTGCTCGCTCTGCCGCCAATTGGCGAACGCACCCTCCAGCATCGCCTGCTGCGCGAAGCGGCCATACGGATAGCGCGCCTCGAGCGTCTCGAACAGCTTGATTGCCCGCGTATAATTGCCGTCGAGCATCGCCTCGTGCGCGTTGCGATACAGTTGCTCCGCTGACCAGCCGGACGTTTCGTCCTTGACGTCGGGCAACAACCCACATCCCGCCACCGCGAGCGCCATCAAGGCGCCCACGAACCAAACCTGCCATCTCGGCCATTGCGACATCTTCATCGGCATCCTTCGTGAGTCCCGCGAATTATAGCCGACCGGCACCGCATGCAAGCCCTGCTGCGGCGCCGGAAACACCGCTCGCCGAGCCCGCCGCCGCGCTTCTCGTCCCCGACGAATGCGCGGGCATGAGGCTCGATCAGACGCTCGCGCAATTGCTCCCCGAGCATTCGCGCAGCCGCCTGAAAACGTGGATCGACGCGGGCCGCGTCACGATCGGCGGCGTCGCCTGGGATGCGAAGCGCCGCGTCGCCGGCGGGGAGCGCATCGACGTCGCGGCACCCGAGCGCGCGCCGCACGATACCGCCGCGGCGGAGGACATCGCGCTCGATATCGCGTTCGAGGACGCATCGATCATCGTGCTGCGCAAGCCCGCGGGACTCGTCGTGCACCCCGGCAACGGCAATCGCGACGGCACGCTGCTGAACGCGCTGCTGCATCATCACCCGCCGCTCGCGGGATTGCCGCGCGCCGGCATCGTCCATCGTCTCGACAAGGACACGAGCGGCCTGATGGTCGTCGCGAAAACCGAGGCGGCGCACACCGACCTCGTGCGCCAGCTCGCGGCGCGTACGGTCGCACGCGAGTATCTCGCCGTCGCGCGCGGCGACGTGGCACGCGCAACGATCGTCGATGCGCCGATCGGCCGTCATCCGATCCAGCGGACGACGATGGCGGTCGTCGCCAAAGGAAAGCCCGCGCGCACGCATGTAAAAGTCGTCGAGCGTTACGGCCCCGCAACGCTGCTGCGCTGCACGCTCGAAACGGGCCGCACGCACCAGATTCGCGTGCACCTTGCGGCGATCGGGCATCCGCTCGTCGGCGACCCCGCCTACGGGCCGGGCCGCGCAGCCGGCGTCCCCGACTTTCCACGCCAGGCGCTGCATGCGACGAGACTCGGCCTCGTCCATCCCGCCACCGGACAGCCGATGGCATGGGAAGCACCGCCGCCCGCCGACCTTGCGACACTGATCGAGGCGCTGCACGCTAAGCGCGCGCCCTCCGCTCGATGAGCGCACGCGCGCCCGATCGATCGCGGCATTCGCCGATTCGGCCCGTGCGCGACGCATTGCCGGACGACTGGATCGTCCCCGCATGGCCGGCGCCCGCCAACGTGCAGGCGTTCTTCACGACGCGCAATGCCGTCACGGCCGACGGCGTCCGGACGGCGGCGTTCGACGTCGGCGGTCCGCCGCGCGCGTCCGACGATGCGACCGCACGCGCCGCCATCGCGGACCATCGGCGCTTTCTGCAACAACTGCTGCCGTCACCGCCCGTATGGCTCGATCAGGCGCATGGCACCGATGTCGTTGCCGTCGATCGAGCGCCTGGATCGCCCGATGATCGCTGGCGTCGCGCCGACGGTTCCGTCACGCGGGCACCCGATGTCGTGCTGGCCATTCGCGTCGCCGACTGCGTGCCCGTTCTGTTCACGGCCGCGGACGGTTCCGCAATCGGCGCTGCGCATGCCGGATGGCGCGGCATGGCCGCCGGCGTGCTCGAGCACACCGTCGACGCGATGCAGTGTCGACCGGCCGACGTCGTTGCCTGGATCGGACCCTGCATCGGCGCTGCCGCCTATGAAGTCGGCGACGACGTCCGTGATGCCTTCGTTGCCGGTGACGACAGCGCTGCAGCGTCGTTCGTGCGCGGGCAGCCGGGCAAATGGCAGGCGGATCTCGCAGCGCTCGCACGGCAACGGCTCGCGCGCGCAGGTGTGGCCACCGTGACGACGTCCGGACTGTGCACGGCGTCCGATCCGTCGCGCTTCTTCTCGTTCCGCCGCGATCGCGCGACGGGCCGGATGGCAGCGTTCATCTGGCGCACTCGATGCTGACGCTGCTGCACATCGTCGTCGCCGCACTGGCGGGCGGCGTGCTGTCCACGCTCGCCGCGGCAGCGACGCTCCGGATGCAGGCGACGTGGATACCGCGCTTCGTGTCGTTCGCCGTCGGCGCGCTGCTCGGCGCCGTATTCCTGGAACTCCTTCCGCACGCGCTGGAATCGGGACCGGCTCCGCACGTGATGTTGACGGTGCTGATCGGGCTGCTCGCGTTCTTCCTGCTGGAGAAGCTCGTGCTGTGGCGCCACGCCCACGGCCACGACGCGCATTCGGACGAGCGGGAAGAAAGCGAGCACGACCACGCGCTGCATCGCCACGCGCCGCCCGCGACCGACGGCGGCCGCTCGGGACTGATGATCCTGATCGGCAACGGTGTGCACAATTTCTGCGACGGCATCGTCATCGCTGCCGCATTCATTGCCGACGACGGGCTCGGCATCGCAACGACGCTGGCGATCGTCGCCCACGCGGTTCCGCAGCAGGTCGGCGACTTCGCCGTGCTGCTGCACTCGGGATTCACGCGCGCCAAGGCCTTCGCGTACAACATCGCGACGGGCGTCGCGACGCTCGCCGGCGCGCTGGCCGCGTGGAGTGCGCTGGCGCACATGCAGGAACTGCTGCCCACCGTGCTCGCGATCGCATCGGCAAGCCTGCTCTACGTCGCCGTCGCCGATCTGATCCCGAGCCTGCACCGTCGCTCGGAGCCGCTGGAAACCGCGAAACAGATGTTGTGGATCGCGCTCGGCATCGCGATCATCGCGACGACTCACCTGTTGCTCGAGCCCGCGTAACATCGACGATACCGAACCCGCGACCTCGACCGTCTCCTGCCGCATGCATGCATCCGCGCCTCACCCTTACCCGTTCGATTCGCAGGCGCTCGTTGCCGTCCACGAGTCGTTCAAGCTTCGCTTCGCGCAGCTGTGGGCAGCCGCGGCGAGCGCGCTCGCGACGCCGGGTGCGGCGATGCCGCAGATCGTCGCCGACGCGCCCGGTGACCGCCGCTTCAGCTCGGCCGTCTGGCGCGAGCAGCCTTTCTTCGCGTGGGTCAAGCAGTCGTACCTGCTCTATGGCGAATACCTGAAAGCGATCGCGTCGCTGGCGACGCTTCCGGCGGCGGAAAAGCGCCGGCTCGAATTCTCGGTGCGGCAGTTCGTCGACGCGATCGCGCCGACGAACTTTCCCGCGACGAATCCCGACGTGCTGAACCGCGCGTTGGAGACCGACGGCGCCAGTGTCGTCGCGGGGCTCAACAACTTTGCCGGCGACATCGGCAAGGGCCGGATCACGATGAGCGACGAGTCGGCATTTGCGCTCGGCCGCAACCTCGCCGTCACGCCCGGCAGCGTCGTCTTCCGCAACGCGCTGATCGAGCTCCTGCAGTACGACGCGACGACGGCGAAGGTGGCGAGGCGACCGCTGCTGATCGTGCCGCCGTGCATCAACAAGTACTACATCCTCGACCTGCGACCGGAGAACTCGTTCGTCCGCCACGCGGTCGCGCAGGGCCATACGGTGTTCATGATCTCGTGGCGCAACGTTCCGGCCGAGCTCGGCCGCCTGACGTGGGACGACTACCTGCAGCAGGGTGTGCTGGCCGCGATGGATGCGGCACGCTCGATCGCCGGATCGCGAACGCTCAATGCACTGGGATTCTGTGTCGGCGGCACGCTGCTCGCGTGTGCGCTCGCCGTTCTGGCAGCGCGCAAAGAAGCGCGAGTTGCCAGCGCGACGTTCCTGACGACGATGCTGGATTTCGCCGATCCCGGCGAGATCGGCGTCTACATCGCGCCCGAATCGCTCGCAGCGCGCGAGCCGGCGCTCTTGTCCGGGCAGCGGGTGCAGGGCAGCGAGCTTGCCGGCGCGTTTGCGAGCCTGCGACCCAACGACCTCGTGTGGAACTACGTCGTCAACAACTACCTGAAGGGGCGCACGCCGCCGCCGTTCGACCTGTTGTACTGGAACGGCGACTCGTCGAATCTGCCGGGACCGATGTACGCGTACTACCTGAAGAACATGTACGTCGGCAACCGGCTGCGCGACCGCGACGCGCTGACGATGCTGGGCGAGGCGATCGATCTCGCACGAGTCAAGACGCCGGCCTACGTATTCGCGTCGCGCGACGACCACATCGTTCCGTGGGCCAGCGCTTACCGGACGCCCGCCCTCCTCGGCGGCGCATCGACGTTCGTGCTCGGCGCGTCGGGCCACATTGCGGGTGTCGTCAATCCGCCTGCGGGCGGCAAGCGCAACTACTGGACGAGCGACACGCAAGCGACGAACCCGGACGACTGGCTCGCAAGCTCGACGAGCCATCCCGGCAGCTGGTGGCCACACTGGTACCGGTGGCTCGACACGCACGCGGGCGCCAAGCGTGCAGCGCCCTCTGAGTGCGGCAACGCCGAGTACCCGCCGCTCGGCCCGGCGCCGGGCGGCTACGTCGTCGAGCCGTCCGCTTAGAGAGCCGAACGGACCGGCGTTGCGCGAGTCTCGCTATTCGCCCGGAATCTTGACGACCTTGATCTCGATCGCCGAAAAATAAGCGGCGAGGTTGGCAACGTCGGCTTCCGACAGCGTCGACGAGACGACATTCATCGTTTCGCTCTTCCGCGTTCCGGCCTTGAACGCCGCGAGTTGCAGCGCGAGGTAGCTTTCCGTCTGCCCCGCGATGTTCGGCGCGTCGGGCACCTTCGACAATCCGTCCAACCCGTGACACGCCTGGCACATCAGCGCCTTCGCGCGACCGGCCGCGACATCGGCCGCGAATGCGCTGCTGCCCCCGACGAGCAGCACCAGCGCGGCGATGGCCCTGCCCGTTGCCCGGGCCATCGCTGTCTGCGGACTCACTTGCCGTCGTACCAGATCCGATACAGCGCGCCGACGAGATCGTCGGAAACGAGGATCGAGCCGTCGTGCATCTGCGCGACGTCGACGGGGCGGCCCAGGTAGTAACCGTTGTCGTTCCACCCTTCGGCGAACGGCTCCGATTTGCCGGCGACGTGACCATCGGGCTTCAGGAACGTCACCATCAGCCGCGCACCGACCGGTACCGTGCGATTCCACGAGCCGTGCTGCGTCGAGAAGATCGCACCCCGATACTTCTCCGGAAACATCGTGCCGGTGTAGAACATCAGTCCGAGATCGGCCGCGTGCGCCGCCTGCTCGACTTCGGGAAACACCACACCCGCCGGCGGCGTGTCGGCCTTGTATTCATTCGTCCGAACCCGGCCGCCGCCGTACCACGGGAAACCGAAGTCGAGGCCGCCCTTCTCGATGCGATTCATTTCGCCGGGCGGCTGGTCGTCGCCCATGCCGTCCACCTGGTTGTCGTTGCTCCACAGTGACTTGTCCTTCGGATTGAAATCCATGCCGACCGGATTGCGCAGGCCGGTTGCGTAGACCTCGCGATTCTTGCCGTCGCGGTCCATGCGGATGATGCCGCCGATGCCAAGCTTCGTGTACATGCCGAGCTTGTCCTTGCCCGGAACGTTGTACGGCTGGCCGAGCTGGATGTAGAGCTTGTTGTCGGGTCCGACGCGACACGGCCGCGCCGTGTGGTTGTAGCTCTCCTCACCCTTCGGAATGAGCTCGCCCTCGGGAACGATCGCGTTGGGAACGACGTCGGGGCTTTCGTAGAAGAACTCGGCGGCCGGATACTCGACGACACGGTTCTGCTCGACGACGTAGAGAAAACCGTCCTTCGAGAAGCATGGGCCATTGGGAATCTTCTTCGGCAGCGTCGGTGCGAATTCCTTGACTTCGTCACCGACGCCACCGCGCGAGCGATCCGTCACCGCGTAGACCTTGGTCTTGCGCGTGCCGACGAACGTCACGATGCCCTGCGGACCGATGGCGATGTGGCGCGCGTCCGGCACCAGCGCGTACAGCGAAATGTGGAATCCCGGCGGCAGCTTGATCTTGGACAGGTTCTGCTTGACCTGGTCGGCCTTTGCGCCCGTTTGCGGAATCGTCGGCCAGTCGATCGGACTCGTCGGGTGCATCGCACTGAGCGTCTCGAGCTCGGCGGCGTTGCTTGCCGCGGGTGCCAATGCAAGCGCCAACAGTACGACCGTCACTTTCGGATGAAATCTCATCAGTGCCTCCCGTGAACGAATTGCAGGATGTTGCGCCGGTTGAAGCTGACGACCCGCGACGAGTCGCAGCGAACGCCGAAAGACTCTAGTCCGTCGACCGGGAAACTTCAACCGCACGCGCGCCGCGCCGCCCCCTCGCCCAGCATCGGTCGATTGCGCTACCATGATGCCGCGTCGTCCTGACGCACGCGATTCTACGGAGACTCCCATGACCGACATCGTCATTGCCGGGGCGCTGCGCACTGCAATCGGCAAGTTTGGCGGAACCCTGGCGAAAACACCCGCCCCTGAACTCGGCGCCACCGTCATTCGCGCACTGCTTGAGCGCAGCGGTGTCAAGCCGGAAGCGGTATCCGAAGTGATTCTCGGTCAGGTCCTGACCGCCGGCAGCGGCCAGAACCCGGCGCGGCAGGCATTGATTCGCGCGGGACTGCCGCATGCCATTCCCGCGATGACGATCAACGTGGTCTGCGGATCGGGATTGAAAGCGGTGATGCTCGCCGCCCAGGCAATTCGCTGCGGCGACGCGGACATCGTCGTCGCCGGCGGGCAGGAGAACATGAGTGCCTCGCCGCACGTACTGCCCGGATCGCGCGATGGATTCCGGATGGGCGACGCAAAGCTCGTCGACACGATGATCGTCGACGGCCTGTGGGACGTCTACAACCAGTACCACATGGGCACGACCGCCGAGAACGTCGCGAAGAAGTACGAGATCTCGCGCAAGCAGCAGGACGAGTTTGCCGTCGCGAGCCAGAACAAGGCGGAGGCGGCGCAGAAGGCGGGCCGGTTCAACGACGAGATCGTTCCGGTGATGATCGCGCAACGCAAGGGCGATCCCGTTGCGTTCGCGCAGGACGAATTTCCGAAGGCCGGCACGACGCTCGATTCGGTCGCCGGTCTGCGGCCCGCGTTCGCGAAGGACGGCAGCGTCACCGCCGCCAACGCTTCGGGCTTGAACGACGGTGCCGCGGCTGTGCTCGTGATGACCGCGGAACGCGCGAAGAGCCTCGGCCTTGCGCCGCTCGCGCGCATCCATGCGTTCGCGACGACCGGCATTGATCCGGCGATCATGGGCATGGGTCCGGTACCCGCGTCCCGGCGCTGCCTCGAGAAAGCCGGATGGACGCCGGCGCAGCTGGACCTGATGGAGATCAACGAAGCGTTCGCCGCGCAGGCCTGCGCCGTCAACAAGGAAATGGGCTGGGATACGTCGAAGATCAACGTGAACGGCGGCGCGATCGCGCTGGGTCATCCGATCGGCGCGTCCGGCGCGCGCGTGCTGGTGACGCTGCTGCACGAAATGGCCCGACGCAACGCGCACAAGGGGCTCGCATCGCTGTGCATCGGCGGCGGCATGGGCGTGGCGCTCGCCGTCGAGCGCTAGCGCACGGGCGCCGCCCGCTGCGGCCAATCCAAGATCACGGGGTCCCCGACCCCACACCTGGAGGAAGACCATCATGGCAACTCACCGCATCGCGCTCGTGACGGGCGGAATGGGCGGGCTCGGCGAAGCGATCTGCATGAAAATGGCGGCGCTCGGCTATACGGTCGTCACCACCCATTCGCCGGGCAATGCGAAGGCGAACGAATGGCTGCAGTCGATGAAGGGACAGGGCTACACGTTTCGCGCCTATCCGTGCGACGTCGCGAGCTTCGATTCGGCGGCGGCCTGCGTGAAGCACGTCGGAACGGAGCTCGGGCCGATCGACGTGCTCGTGAACAATGCGGGCATCACGCGCGACATGACGTTCAAGAAGATGGACAAGGCGAACTGGGACGCCGTCGTGCAGACGAACCTCGACTCGTGCTTCAACATGACCAAGCAGGTGTGCGACGGGATGGTGGACCGCGGCTGGGGCCGGATCATCAACATCTCGTCGGTCAACGGCCAGAAGGGCGCGTTCGGCCAGACCAACTATTCGGCGGCGAAGGCCGGCATGCACGGCTTCACCAAGGCGCTGGCGCTCGAAGTGGCGCGCAAGGGCGTCACCGTCAACACGATCTCGCCCGGCTACATCGGCACGAAGATGGTCATGGCGATTCCCAAGGACGTGCTCGACAGCAAGATCGTTCCGCAGATCCCGATGGGCCGGCTCGGCAAGCCCGAAGAAGTCGCCGGGCTGGTCGCCTATCTCGCCAGCGACGAAGCAGCATTCCTGACCGGCGCCAACATCGCGATCAACGGCGGCCAGCACATGTACTGACGCAGCGGCGGGCGCGCGCGAGGCTTCGCGTGGAAAGCATCGGCACTTCCCTGCCGGCGGCGTGGTTGTCGCGGCGGCAGGCCGCGCGGATGCCGCCGGCAACGCACGTCATCGCCGGCTCCCTTCCCGAGTCGTTGCTCTCCAGTCGAGCGCGCGGCTGGGACGGGCTCGTGGTCGAGCTGTACAGCTTCAGCGACCTGGACGTGGTCGTGCAGGCGCCCGACCACGTGATCGCCGTTCACCTCGCGGGCACGGTGACGCTGCGGCGCACGCTCGCGGGTAGAACGCGCACGCGGAAGATGACGAGCGGCGACATCACGATCACGCCGGTGGGGCCGCGCGTCCGGTGGCAGCAGACAAGCCCGAGCCTCGTCATTCTGCTGCGGCTCGCGCCCGAGTACGTGCGGCACATGGCGGGCGACGAATGTGCGATGGACCCCGATCGGTTCGAAATCCAGAATGTCTTCGCGACGCGCGATGCCATCATCGAGAACCTCGGCCGTCGCCTGCTGGCCGGGCTCGAGCTCGAAGGGGTCGACAGTCATTTCTACGTCGACACGCTGACGTGCGAACTGGCGCTGCATCTCTTACGCCACTACACGACCACGCCCGCCAGCGACTGGCCGCGGACCCGCCTGTCACCGCACAAGCTGCGGTGCGCCGTCGACTACATCGAAGAGAACCTTGGCAACCCGCTGACCCTTGCCGCCATCGCGTGTGCCGTCGCGCTGAGTCCCGGTCATTTCGCCCACGCGTTCCGCGAGGCGACGGGCGTGACGCCGCACCGCTACGTCGTCGAGCGCCGCGTCGAACGCGCGAAGAACCTGCTGCGGCAATCGGCCCTGCCGATCACGGAAATCGCCGACCAGGTCGGCTGCCCGAGCAACAGCCATTTTTCCGTGCTGTTCCATCGCGTCACGGGCGTCACGCCGCGGCAGTTCCGTGCGCTCGACTCCGCGAGCGCGTCACTTTGAGCTGACGTTGATCGTGCCGGTCATGCCGGCCTGATAGTGGCCGGCGATGAGGCACGCGAAGTCGAAGCGGCCGGCGCGATTGAATTTCCAGACGATCTCGCCCGTCTTGCCAGGCGGCACGTGCGCCGCCGACGGCTCGTCGTGCACCATGCCGGACGACATCATCGTGGCCGCGTGCCGGTCGAGATCCTTCCGGGTTCCGATGACGAGCTCATGAGGCAGCTGGCCGGTATTCGTCAGCACGAGGCGCACCGTATCGCCCTGTCGCACATCGATCCGATCCGGAATGAAGCGCATTTCATCGAGCATCCGGATTTCGAACGTCCGGGAGACGTCGCGCGCTTGTCCGGCGATGCCGAACGGCGTCTGCGCGCTGTGCACGTGGTCGTGCGCCGCGGCCGCTTTCGCGGCATCGGCTGCGGCCGCATCGCTGCCGCAAGCGACCACGGCGAGCAGCAACACGCCGCCGATCGCCTTCGCGCGCTTCATCCCGCCTGAGTCGTTCATCGCATCCCTGCAAAGCTCCGCTGCCTGCGACGCAGCCGGCTGCGGCGCATCCAGTGCCGCTTATTGCCGCACGTCGCAACGCAGCAAAAAATCGCCAGCCGGAATGGTAACGCGTGAACGGGAACCCGCACGTCCAGACGCTGCCCTGCGCGGCGTGCGAGAGGACGCGTTGCGAGAGTCGTTTTGTTGCACGGAACGCCAACGCAACGAATCGCAGGATTCCTAAATTTTCAGCAAGCGAAGGAAAGCACCGGCTTGCGCGCGTCGCTACATTGCAACGCAAGCAACAGCGAGGTCCAAGTCCGCGATGCACGCTCGCGTCGCGGACGGTGGCGCAGAACCGCGGCTTCCCCGCTTACCGTCGACAGCGACGCCAACACTCCGTCACGATGATGACGCGCGCTCTCCTCTGCATGGCATTCGCGCTGCATGCGGCCGATGCCCACGGCGAAATCTACCGATGCGCAGGCAAGCGCGGCATGACGGTCTATCAGAACTTTCCGTGCACGTTCGACTCGCTCGGGTCGGTGTCTGCGGACGCGGCATCCGAAGCGAAGCCGGCTGCACACCCGGCGCCACCCAAAGCGGTGCCGGCGCCAGCGCGTGCCGCCGCTACGTCCACCGCGGTCAGCAAACAAGCGATTCAGCCAACGCCCGCCGGCGCGAGCAACCCGCAGCCCGGCATGAACGAGGACGGCGTCCGCAAGGCGTGGGGAGAGCCCGACGAGATCATCCAGGACGAGCCGCCGAGCGGACGTGTCGAGATCTGGAAATACAAGGATGGCCGTTCGGTGCAGATCAACCGGAAGCATCGCGTGGTGGCGGTGCAACTTTGACGGCGCGAGAAGGTTCGCGACGGTGTCGTGTGACGAAAAAGTCAGCAAATGGAGGAGTCGTGATGAGCAAGCATTGGGAGTTTCGCATCACTGCGCTGTCAGTCGCGGTATCGCTGGCGCTCGGAGCAGGAACGGCGCAAGCCATCAATCAGAGCGGCGAACAGAAGAACATGATTCGGCTGGGGCATACGGACCTGCAGGGGCGCCCGTCCTATCAGCCGAATGTCATCCAATACCCGGATGGCCGTTACATCGCGTTCGTGGGCATGCACAGCGGCGTTCCCCGACCCGTCCCGGCGTGTGCATCGTTCCTGCCGAATCCGTTGAACGGCGGCGCCTGCGAGAACAACGGGACGATGATCATCGACGTCACCGATCCCAGGAACCCGGTCGAGAAAGCGCTGATCCCGGCCCCCACCGGCGGACAGGCGCAAATGGCGCGGATGTGCCTGGGCTCGCAGCTGACGGGGGATAAGAACAACAAGAAGGTCTACCTGATGCGCAATGTGCAAACCAATAACAACCTGGCGATCTCCGGATATCAGGTCTGGGATGTGACCGACGTTGCGCATCCCGTCAAGGCGTCGGAGCTGACCGGCATTCGGTCGACGCACAAGCAATGGTGGGAGTGCGACACCGGCATCACCTACATGCCCGGAAGCCTGAGCACGGGACCACTGTGGCTGCAGTCACAGTCGATGCTCATCTACGACTGGAAAAACCCCGACTGCGCCGCCGGTCTTCATCCGCTCGTTCGGATTGCCCGGCGCGGAGCCGACCGGCACAGGCGCGACACCGGCCTCGCTCCACGGTCCGATCTCGGCCCACGAGCATCCCGACAAAGCCAAGCCACTGGCGCGCGCCGCCGGCCCGAACGACGTCATCGGCAACCGGATCTACGCGGCGTGGGGAGTGGGTGACGACGGCGTGATGACGATCATCGATCGCAAGAAGCTGCTGCCGGTCGCATACGGCGGAAGCTGGGTGCCGGCAAATGCCGACAGCGCGGTGTCGCCCACGAGGGACGAGTTGATCGGCCCCAAGTCGCCGACGGTCGGGTACTTCCTGATGTCGCCCGACCAGGGCGGTCATACATCGATGCCCGTCTTCGGCATGAAGCCGCCGAGCTACACCAAGTTCAACGAGTTCGCCACTCGCGACATCGTGCTGCTCGCCTCCGAAGCGACCGCCGACGGCGAGGACGGCCGTTGCGACGAGGCACCCCACTGGAGCTTCATCGTCGACGTGACCGTCGAGAACTCGATGACGAGTCCACCCGGCACCCGCGTCGAGCAGGATCCGTATCACGGCCCGATGGTGCTGTCGACGATGTCCGTCGACGAACGCTCCGGCGCGAAATATGCGCGAGGCAACTACTGCGGCCGCGGCGCACGGTTCGGCGTCCACTCGAGCGAAGAGAACTTCAAGCAACCCGCTATACGGCACGCTGACGGCGATTGCGTATTTCAACGGCGGCGTGCGCATCTGGGACATCCGCGAGCCGCAGGCGCCGAGAGAAGTCGGGTTCTACGTGCCCGAATCGAATGCGAACACCGACCCGGACGGGTACATGACCAACAACGTCGAGATCGACAACCGCGGCTACATCTACGTCGTCGACCGCAATGGTGCGGGACTGGATATCCTCGATCTCACGGGGTGCGCCAAGCAGATCGTCGACAAGGCGCTCGATGGCAAGGTCCACGTGTGCAACGACCTCGGCAACAACAACGCCGCCGGCAACAACGACAAGTAGGAGCGATCGACAGGGGCCGCGCTCTCGATCGGCGCGTTCGACGAAAGCGCTGCCCGCCTCAATCATGAAGTCAGGGCATGCAGCTTAAGCATGCCCTTTTCTTTCTCGCGCCTACGTTCGGGCACGAGGCCAATGAAGCCACATGAAAACAGGTCTGCAGAAATCGATCTCGACGGAAACGGGCAACGCGATCGAGCGGCAACGATCCGAGCGGATGCCGAGCGAAGTCTTCCGGCGCAGCGGGCGCGAGCCGCCGCATCGCATTTCGATCGTCTTGATCGCCGCGCTGGCGACCCTGCCAATCCCGGCGCTCGCGCACGAATGTCGGGTCGTGGGCAATCCGTACTTGCGCGGTCATTACCACGGGGACTGCGACGAGGGGTCGGAGACGGCGCAAGGCCGAGGGGAGGCAACGGGCGCCGACAGTTACGTCGGAACCTTCGTCAAGGGACGTCCCGACGGCAAAGGTCTCTACACGTGGGAAAACGGGGCGAAGCTGGAGGGAATCTTCAAGGCCGGCAAGGCCAACGGGCCGGGGCTTTACATTTCCGCGAAGGGCGTCCGCTACGATGGACGGTTCGAGAACGGCAAGCTCAATGGCGCCGCACCTGACGACTGTCCCGTCACGAAGGGCCCACTCACCTGCTGACGCCTTGCTCGCGCCACGCCGCGAGACGGACATCAGGCACAATCAAGCGAAGGCGCGTTCACGCAGTTTCTGCGCGGCACCGGTGCCGGCGGGTCTGGGCGCGTACGCTCGCACCTGCGAGTCGCTTGTTCCGCGGGTTGCCCAATCGAAGGATGATCATGTCGCCTCTCAAGCGTTCGGTCACGCTCGCCGCCACTCTGGCCATTGCGCTGGTGATGGGCGTCGCGTCGGCACAAGACGTCTATCCGTCGAAGCCGATCACGCTCATCGTCCCCTTTCCGCCAGGAGGCGTTGCCGACATCGTCGGCCGGCCGTTCGCCGAGGCGCTGTCACGTGAATTGAAGACCCCGGTGATCATCGAGAACAAGCCGGGTGCGGGCGGCGGCATTGGCATGGGTGCCGTCGCGAAAGCCAAGGCCGATGGCTACACGCTGCTGATGGCGCTGTCGTCCATCTCGATCCTGCCCGAAGCTGACAAGGTGCTCGGTCGGGCCCCGCTGTATCAGCTCGATCAGTTCACGCCGATAGCGCGGCTCACCGCCGACCCGACCATCCTCGCCGTTCGCGCGGACAGTCCGTGGAAGACGCTGCAGGACTTCGTCGCCGATGCGCGACGCCGTCCGGGGGCCATCACGTACGGGTCCTCCGGCAACTACGGCACGATGCACGTGCCCATGGAAATGTTCGCGCACCGCGCCGACGTCAAGCTGCTGCACGTCCCCTTCACCGGCGGCGGGCCCGCAGTCGTCGCACTGCTCGGCGGGCAAGTCGATGCGTTGTCGACGGGCCCTTCCACGGTGTTGCAGCACGTAAAGGCCGGCAAGGTGCGGGTGCTCGCGTCATGGGGTGACCACCGCCTTGCATCGCTACCCGACGTCAAGACGCTGACCGAGTCGGGCTTCGATGCAGTCTTCTTCCAGTGGTGCGCACTGTTCGCGCCCGCCGGCACGCCGGAACCGGTCTTGTCCCGCCTGCGCGAGGCTGCGCGTGTCGCGGCCGCTGACCCGCGCTTCGTCAATACACTGGCGACGGTCGAAACACCCGTCCAGTATCTCGACGCGCCGGAGATGCGGCGCTTCTGGGAGGCAGACGCAAAAACACTCGCCGAGGCCGTGCAGCGGGTCGGAAAGGTCGAATAGAGGCCGAGAGTGAGGGCGGCGGGCGAAGCCGAGGCCGAGTAGCGCAATAAAAAACCCCCGCAAGCAAGGCTCGCGGGGGTTCAAAGCTGTATCAATCAGGAGGAGAGAATTGATACAGTGGAGACACCACCATCCCCGACTTGGGGACCGGTCCCGCTCGATTCAAGCGGGACCCGGGTCGACGATGCGGCACCCTAACCGCGGCGCCGCCGGCGCTATTACGCAGCGCGCTTCGTCTTGATGCTGGTCGTAACCTTGCTGGCGTTGGCGGCCGCGGCACGGACGCTCGCGTCGGCGAGGTCGACGACTTGCTTCGTCGCCTTCTGGAACTGGTCGAACGCAGCGGTCGACGCGGCAAACGTGGACTTCAGCGCGTTGACGGCGACGTCAGAGCCGGCCGGCGCGTTCTGGCTGGCCTTCTCGACCCAGGCGGCGACGCCCTTCGTGTACGACGACCACGACTCTTCGGCGAGCGCCGAGAAGCCGGCTTGCGCTTGCGACGACAGTTCGTACAGCGTACGCGAGTAGCCCGTCGCGCTTTGAACGCCCACTTCGGCGAGCTTCGCACGCAGCGACAGCAGTTCCTGCACGTCCTTGGCCGACGCGGCAGCTTGCGCGCCTTCGACGGCTTGCGCGATCGCGAGCTTGGCGGCGTTGATGTTCAGCTGCACCAGCTTTTCCGCGTTTTCGATCGACAGCGACGCGAGCTTGATCGCGCTCGAGACGCTGGCCTTGTTGATTTCCGAGAATTGTTCGGTTGCGTTGTACATGGTTGCCCTTTCAATGGCGGGTAGCGAGACCCACTTGTCGTTGGCAGGACCGGTACATTCGCCCTTCCCGCCCAGAATCGGTGACTGTTACGATCCGCCCGGTTGGTTTCCCCGGTCGAATGCTGCACCGCACAAAACCAATTGTAGGGATGGCACGAAGGTAAGTCAAGGGTTTTTTGTGCACCGCACCATGTTTTTCGGGACCGCCGGACCCGGCTTTTCAAACCCTCTAAAAATCAGGGGTTTATAATCTTGGCTTCCCCGAAGGAGCTCTCGTCGATGGCGTCCGAAGTACGCATGATCAAGAAGTATCCGAACCGTCGGCTGTACGACACGGCCAACAGCGGCTACATCACGCTGGCGGACGTCAAGCAGATGGTTCTCGGCGGCATCGAGTTCAAAGTCGTCGACGCAAAGACCAACGACGACCTGACGCGCGCGATCTTGTTGCAAATCATTCTCGACGAGGAAGCGGGCGGCATGCCGATGTTCAGCTCCGAGATGCTGGCCCAGTTGATCCGCTTTTACGGCACCGCACAACAGACGATCATGGGCCAGTACATCGAGCAGAACGTCCAGGCGTTCCTGGCGATCCAGAAGAAGCTGCAGGACCAGGCGAAGCAGGTCTACGGCGACAAGATGATGCTGACGCCGGAACTGTGGAAGCAATTCATGCAGATGCAGGCGCCGGCGATGCAGGGCATGCTCGGCAACTATCTCGAGCAGAGCGCGAAACTGTTCATGGACATGCAGCAGCGGATGCAGGACCAGACGCGAGGCATTTTCTCCGCGTTCCCGTTCCCCGCGTTCGGTGCGCCCCCCACGACGGCACCGGACGACGACAAGAAACGCTGAGCGCGACGACGCGCCGCAGCATCCGCCGCGCGCAGTGGGCGCTGCTGCGCCGCATCAGCACCGCGTCACCCGCATCGAGCTCGCAGCGATTCCCATGGCAGCCCCGCGCAAACGTCCGTCCACTACGCCACCGCGCGTAGGCTTCGTGTCGCTCGGCTGTCCGAAGGCGCTCGTCGATTCCGAGCAGATCCTGACGCAGCTGCGCGCCGAAGGTTATGCGATCTCTCCGTCGTACGACGATGCGGACCTGGTCGTCGTCAACACGTGTGGCTTCATCGATGCCGCTGTCGCGGAGTCACTCGACGCGATCGGCGAGGCGCTGCACGAAAACGGCAAGGTGATCGTGACCGGCTGCCTCGGCGCCAAGGAAGGCGGCGACTTCGTTCGCGACGCGCACCCGAAGGTGCTCGCCGTCACGGGCCCTCACGCGACGCACGAGGTGATGACGGCCGTGCACGCGCACCTGCCGAAGCCGCACGATCCGTTCGTCGATCTCGTCCCACCCCAAGGCGTCAAGCTCACGCCGCGTCACTACGCGTACCTGAAGATCAGCGAAGGCTGCAATCACCGCTGCACGTTCTGCATCATTCCGTCGATGCGCGGCGACCTCGTCTCCCGCCCGCTCGGCGACGTGCTCGCCGAAGCGGAGCGCCTGCTGCGTGCCGGCGTGCGCGAACTGCTCGTGGTGTCGCAGGATACGAGTGCCTACGGCGTCGACGTGCGCTACCGCACCGGCTTCTGGCGGGGTCGGCCGATGAAAACGCGCGCGCTCGAGCTCGCGACCGAGCTTGCGGCGCTCGCGAAGGAACACGGCGCGTGGGCGCGGCTCCATTATGTTTACCCTTACCCGCACGTCGACGACATCGTGCCGTTGATGACGACGTCGCCCGCGGACGGCGGCCTCGTGGCCTATCTCGACGTGCCGTTCCAGCACGCGAGCCCGCGCATCCTCCGGCTGATGAAACGGCCCGCCGCTCCGGAGAAGGTGCTGGACCGCGTGCGCGCGTGGCGCGCCGAGCGGCCCGACATCACGTTGCGCAGCACGTTCATCGTCGGGTTTCCCGGTGAAACGGACGCCGAGTTCGACGAGCTGCTGATGTTCCTGCACGAGGCGCAACTCGACCGCGTGGGCTGCTTCGCCTACTCGCCGGTTGAAGGGGCAGCCGCCAACGCGCTGCCCGATCCAGTCCCCGAGCGCGTGAAGGAAGAGCGCCGTCAGCGCTTCATGGAAGCGCAGGCGGCGATCAGCGCTGCGCGGCTGCGCGACAAGATCGGCCGGACGCAGCACGTGCTCGTCGATTCGATCGACGACGGCATGGCGATCGCGCGGTCGACGGCGGATGCGCCTGAGATCGACGGCACCGTGCGGATCGCGAATGCTGCCGATCTCGCGCCGGGAACATTCGCGCGTGTGCGCATTACTCGAGCCGACGCACACGATCTCCACGCGGAAATCACGTAAACCGAGCGGTGACCGCCCGGCGTCAGCGCTTCGGCAAAGGTGTGCGCGCGAGATCCTGCGCGAGCTCGGCAACGATTTCGCCGAAGGCAACGTTCAGCGCATCCGCGTACGCCACCGCAGAGCCGTCGCGCATCGACGCATGGCGCGTGTATTCGTGCGTCCATACGGGTGTCTGCTCGGCGCCGCCCACGGGCGTCAGGTAGTAGGTAATCGACAGCTCGGCGACGGGCTTGCCCGCGTCGCGCGTGTCGGCGTATAGCGCGGAGGCGAAGCCGTCGAGCACCCAGTCCGCATCGGCCGCAGCCCCCGGCCCCGCGATGCGCGCAAACGGCCTGGCGCTGACGAGCGCGCGCGTCGTCTGCTCGGTCAGCATCGCCGCCGGCGGCACGAGGAACTCGACGTAGAAGTCCGTCTCGAAGCGCAGGTCGCCGAGCCGGTACACGAAAGCCTTGCCGCGAAACGGCGCCGCGACGTTCACCACCCCCACGCGCAGTGCAGCCGGCTGCGGCTGCGCAGCTGCCGGCGGCATCTTCGGCTCGAGCAGGAACGTCTGCCTCACCGGCGCCGGCCGCGTTACCGCCGAGCACCCGGCCAGGAACGCGACCACGGCGAGCGCCGCAAGGATTCGGATCTTCATTACGGACGCTCCAGCGGGCGCGGCGGTTCGCCGAACAGCACGTTCGCCGGATAGCGCTTCGCGTCTTCGGTGAGGTCGCGCAGGTTGTCGGTGATCTGCCGCAGGTTGTCGAACGTGGTTCCGAGGTCAGCCTCCCCGGCGCCGAAGATCCGGTCGAGCCGGCCGAGCGTGCGCTCCATGTGCGCGATCGACTGCGGCAGCTTCGGGTCGCTGACGAGCGTGCGTACGCTGGCCAGCGCCGCCGACGTGTCGTTCGGCAGCTTCGCCAGCGCGGGATTGGCGAGAAACCCCTTCAGCTCGGTGTTGGTCTGGCGCAGCTCCGCCAGGAGTCCGACGGCCTCGTCGGACAGCTTCTTCGCTGCGACGGCGTCGAGCGTCGACTCGATCTTCGCCAGCGTGCGGTCGGCGCGCTTGGCAATGCCGGAAACGTCCTTCGAGATTCCCGTCGTGTCGAGGCTGGAAACGCGATCCGTTGCGGTCGTCAGCAGCTTGTTCAGATTCGCGAGCGTCGTTTCGATGTCGAGTCGATGCAGGCGATCGACGATTTCCGATGCCGCGTTGACGAACGTCGTCACCGTGGACGGCGTGCTCGGGATGTAGATGTTGTCGGGCACCCAGTCGATCGGCAGCACGGCGGCCGGCAGCGAATCGACGTAGTCGAGCTCGAGGTAGTTGGTGCCGGTGATCCCCTGCGGCGCTAGATGCACGCGCAGGCCGCGCTCGACTTCGATCTTCGTCGATTCCGGACTCGCGATGTCGTTCGCCGCGCGTCCGCCGACGAGCCGCGGCTCGAGCTGCGCCTCCACCATCACGTAGCGCTTGCGCTGCGTCATCGGCTTGTCCTGCTCGTACTTGACGTACGTGAAGCTGATGCGCGTCACCTCACCGATGACCACGCCGCGATATTTCATCTTGGAGCCGATGTCGAGTCCCTGCACCGACTCGTTGAAATACGTTTCCATCACGGCACGCGGCTTCAGCCAGCGCCCGGTGCCGATGATCAGCAGCACGGCGACACCCGCGGCAACCGCGCCGATGACAAACAGCCCGAGCTTGAAATAGTTCGCTTTCTGGCTCATGCGGCGACGGGCTCCGCCTCGCGGTTGAAGAACTGGCGCACCCACGGATCGTCGCTCTCGTCGCGCAGCTTGCGCGGATCGCCTTCCGCGACGATCCCTTTCTTGCGGCGGTCGAGCATGATCACGCGATCGGCGATCGAGAAGATGCTCGGCAGCTCATGCGTGACGACGACGAACGTGACGCCGAGATTGCGCGCGAGTCGCTTGATCAGCGCGTCGAGCTCGGCGGATGTGATGGGATCGAGGCCCGCGGACGGCTCGTCGAGGAACAGGATCATCGGATCCAGCGCCATTGCGCGCGCGATCGCCGCGCGCTTCTGCATGCCGCCCGAGATCTCCGCCGGCAGGTGGCCGGTGAACGCACCGAGGCCGACGAGCGACAGCTTCATCCGCGCGATCAGCTCGATCTCGTCGGACGTAAGGTCCGTGTACTCCTCGAGCGGCAGCCGCACGTTCTCGGAGAGCGTCATCGAGCCGAACAGCGCGCCCGACTGGTACATGACGCCGATCTTGCGCAGGATCGCGCGCCGTGCGTCGCCTTCGGCGGCGATGATGTCGTCGCCGTCGATCGCTACACTTCCGCTTTGCGGTGGCAGGAGGCCGATCATGTGCTTCAGCAGCGTGCTCTTGCCGCTGCCGGAGCCGCCGAGGATCACGAACACCTCGCCGCGCCGGACGTCGAAGCTCACGTTTTCGAGCAGCACGACGTCGCCGTAGCCAGCGGTGAGGCCGCGAACGCTGATGATCGGATCGGCGATGGTAGCGGGTGTCGTCATGCGGGTCAGATGTCGAGCACGAAGTAGAGCACGGCGAACACGCCGTCGACGATGACGAGCAGGATGATGCCCGAAACGACGGCGCGAGTCGCCGCATCGCCGACGGCCGACGCGCCCGCAGTGGTTTGCAGGCCGCGCAGGCAGCCGATGCCGGCAATGAGGATCGCGAAGACGAACGACTTGACGAAGCCCGCCATGAAGTCGCTGAAGTCGACGATGCCCTCCACCTCGTGGACGAACGTCACGAACGGTATCGAGAAACTCTGCAGCGTCATCGCGCCGCCGAGCAGGCTGATGAGGTCGGCGAACAACGTCAGCAGCGGTGTCATCAGAAGCGCCGCGATGATCCTTGGCGTGACGAGGAAACGCACCGGATCGAGCCCCATCGTCGTCAGCGCGTCCACCTCCTGGTTGACGGTCATCGTGCCGATCTCGGCGGCGAACGCAGCGCCGGAGCGGCCGGCGAGCAGGATCGCCGTCATCAGCGGGCCCAGCTCGCGCAGCATCGCGAGCCCGATCAGGTCGGCGACGAAGATCTCCGCGCCAAACTTGCGCATCGGGATCGCCGACTGGAACGCGAGGATCACACCGAGCAGGAACGAGATCAGCGCGACGATCGGCAGCGCGTCGGCGCCGACGCGCTCACAGATGCGCCATACGTCCTTCCAGCGAATCGTCGACGGGTGCAACAGCGCGTATACCAGGGCGGCGGCGGTCTCGCCGATGAAGACGATCTGCTGGCGCAGGTCTTCGCCCATGTCGGCGGTGATGACGCCGATCTCCTCGACGGCCGGTCTGCGCGGCGCCGGCGGATCGAGGTCGTGGCCAAGTGCCTGCGCGTCGAACTGCTGCAACAGCGTCTCGAATGCCGGACGCAGGTTCGCGACCTGGACGTCGCCGGCCTTGCGTTGCTGGATCAGGTCGACGAGCAGCGCGATGCCCGCGCCGTCGCAGTAATCGACGTCGGCTGCATCGACGACGACGCGCTGATCGGGTGCCGCCGCGATCGCGCGCCGGCTCTCGTCCCACACGCCCCTGATCGTCGTCGCCTCGAGGCGGCCGGACAGGGCCAGGATGCGTCGGCCGTCGGTGGCGTCGGAAATCGCGACTGCCGCCATCAGCGCCTGCTCGCGCGGAGTGCCCGGACCATACTTCGCCGCCACGAAATGCGCATCTTCGGCATAGAAAGTTAGCTTAGCACGCGACTACGCGCCGCCAGTCGCGCGAGCCCGCGGGCCGGCGCTATGCTATCGTCGTCAAGGACCCGTATGAGCGAGCCTGTCCGCTTCCTGCTGAACGGAGAACGCGTCGACGTCGCCGGCCTCTCGCCGCAGACGACGCTGCTGGAGTTCCTGCGCGACGAGCGCCGGCTGACCGGGACGAAGGAAGGCTGTGCGGAAGGCGATTGTGGCGCCTGCACGGTCGTCGTCGCCGAGCGGGTTGGCGGGCGCGTCGCCTGGAAACCCGTCAACGCATGCATCCGGCTGCTGCCATCGGTCGACGGCAAGGCGGTGTTCACCGTCGAAAGCCTGAAGTCCGATGACGGCGCGCTCCATCCGGTGCAGCAGGCGCTCGTCGATTGCCATGCGTCGCAATGCGGGTTCTGCACGCCCGGGTTCGCGATGAGCCTCTTCGGCTTGTACAAGACGGCGCGAGCACCGTCGCGGCGCGACGTCGACGACGCATTGTCCGGCAATCTCTGTCGGTGCACCGGCTACCGTCCGATCGTCGAGGCGGCGCAGCGGATGTACGCGCTGCCACCGGCCACCGGCTGGCGCGGTTGCACGCCTTCCGATGCGGCGGAAGCAGATCGCGAGCTCGCCGCACAACTCGCAACAGTCGAGCGCAACGCGCCACTGGAATACGCCCACGGCGGACGGCGGTGGTCGGCGCCGCGCACCGCTGCCGAAGTCGCACGGCTGTGCACAACGCGTCCCGACGCACGCATCGTCGCGGGCATGACCGACCTTGCGCTGTGGGTCACGAAGCAGCATCGGGTGCTCGACGACATGATCTACGTGGGCGACGTTGCCGAGCTTGCGTCGATCCGCGAAACGGACGATGGGCTCGACATCGGCTGCGCCGTCGTCCTGACCGACGCGGTGACCGCGCTGAACCGCAGCTACCCGGAGCTCGCCGAAATCTGGCAACGGTTCGCGTCCGTTCCGATCCGCAACAGCGCGACGCTCTGCGGCAACGTCGCGAATGGCTCGCCGATCGGCGATTCGATGCCGGCACTGATGGCGCTCGGCGCGATCGTCATCGTCCGCAGCGCCGCGGGCGAACGCAGCGTGCCGCTCGACGCGTTCTACCCGGGCTTCCGGCAGACAGCGCGGAAACGCGGCGAGTTCGTCGCATCGGTAAGGATCCCGCGCCGATCGCCGAACCTCGTGCTGAGGGCGTACAAGATCAGCAAGCGCTACGACCAGGACATCTCCGCGGTGTTCGCGTGCTTCGCGCTGACGATCGGCGACGGCCTGATCCGCTCGGCTCGCATCGCCTGTGGCGGCGTCGCCGCCACGCCCATCCGCGCCGTCGCCACCGAGCGGATTCTTGCAGGATCGCCATGGAATGCGGCAACGGCCGAGCGCGCGGCGACCGTACTGGCAAGTGAGTTCGCGCCGATCGACGACATGCGCGCGAGTGCCAACTACCGGCGAATCGTGCTTGGCAACCTGTTGCGGCGATGCTTTCACGAAACGGGTGCCGGGCTCCCGGACGCCGACCCGCGTCGAGTCGCTGCTCGTCGCGATCGACCGATGAACGCACCGCATCCGCCATTCGACGCAGCGACGATCGTCGGCGCGCCGGTGCCGCATGATTCGGCGGCGCTGCACGTCGCCGGCGAGGCGACCTACACCGACGACCTGCCCGAGCCGCGCGGACTTCTGCATGCGGCCGTGGGCGTGAGCCCGCACGCGCACGGAACGATCGAGCACATCGATCTCGCAGCCGTGCTGGCCGTGCCCGGCGTCGTGGCCGTGCTCACGCCGGCCGACATCCCGGGTGTCAACGACATCGGCCCGATCCAGCGTGACGATCCGATTCTTGCCGAGCGCCTCGTCGAGTTCGCGGGCCAACCCATCTTCGCCGTGTGCGCGACCAGCGTGGCAATCGCGCGCCGCGCGGCGGCGCAGGCGCGCATCGACATCGCGCCGTTGCCGGCGCTACTGACGATCGACGCGGCACTTGCCGCGCAGTCGTACGTTCTGCCGCCCGTGCACGTGATGCGCGGCGATGCCGCAGGTGCACTTGCCGCAGCGCCGCGGAGGCTGGGCGGCCGGTTCGCGTGCGGCGGCCAGGATCACTTCTATCTCGAAGGCCAGATTGCGCTTGCCATTCCGCAGGAGCGCGGCGGCATGCACGTGTTCACGTCGACGCAGCACCCGGGCGAAGTGCAACACATGGTCGCACGCGCGCTCGGCATGCTCGACCACGACGTCGTCGTCGAGTGCCGCCGGATGGGCGGTGGCTTCGGCGGCAAGGAAACGCAGATGTCGCTGTTCGCGTGCGTTGCGGCACTCCTCGCCCGCAAGACCGGTCGCGCCGTCAAGCTGCGACTCGACCGCGACGACGACATGCGTTCGACCGGCAAGCGGCACGCATTTCAATACGACTACGACGTCGGCTTCGACGACGACGGACGCATCCTCGGGCTCGACATCACGCTCGCGTCGCGCTGCGGCTTCTCCGCCGACCTGTCGGGACCGGTCAACGATCGCGCCGTCTTCCACGTCGACAACTGCTACTGGCTGCCGAACATCGCGATCCATTCTTACCGTTGCAAGACGCACACCGTCTCCGACACGGCGTTTCGCGGCTTTGGCGGACCGCAAGGGATGTTCGCGATCGAATCGGTCATCGACGACATCGCTCGTCACCTGCGCTGCGATCCGCTCGACGTCCGCAAGCGCAACCTGTACGGCACGCACGACCGCAACCAGGCGCCCTACGGCATGACGATCGAGGACAACATCGCGCCGGAGATCATCGATGCGCTCGAGACGAGCGCCGATTACCGCGCGCGTCGTGCGGCGATCGCTGCGTGGAACCGAACGAGCCCGATCGTCAAGCGCGGGATCGCCCTCACACCGGTCAAGTTCGGCATCTCGTTCACCGCGACGCATTACAACCAGGCCGGCGCGCTGATCCACGTCTACCAGGACGGTACCGTGCTGCTGAACCACGGCGGCACGGAAATGGGACAGGGACTGTTCACGAAGGTGCAGCAGGTCGTCGCGCACGAACTCGGCGTCGCGCTGTCCGCCGTGCGCGTGTCGGCGTCCGATACGAGCAAGGTGCCGAACGCGTCGCCGACGGCCGCTTCGTCTGGCAGCGATATCAACGGCATGGCCGCGCGTGCCGCGGCGGCGACGCTGCGCGAACGGCTCGCCGCGTTCGCCGCGCAGCGCTTTCACTGCACGCCGGCGGATGTCTCGTTTGCCGGCGGCCGCGTTCGCGCCGGCGAGCACGCGCTCGAATTTGCCGAACTCGTCGACGCCGCGTACCACGCACGCGTCCAGCTGTCGGCAACCGGGTTCTACGCCACGCCGAAGATCCATTACGACCGCACGACGCTATCGGGTCGGCCGTTCTTCTACTTTGCCTACGGCGCCGCCGTGTCCGAGGTCGCGATCGACACGCTGACCGGCGAGCACCGGCTCTGCGCCGTCGACATCCTGCACGACGCCGGCGCGTCGCTCAATCCGGCAATCGACCGGGGCCAGATCGAAGGCGGCTTCATGCAGGGCTGGGGCTGGCTGACGATGGAGGAGTTGCACTGGAATCCCGACGGCGCGCTTGCGACGCATGCACCGTCGACGTACAAGATCCCGACGTCGCGCGACACGCCGCAGCGGTTCAACGTCGCGTTCTACGACGCGCCGAACCGCGAGGAGACCATTCATCGCTCGAAGGCCGTCGGCGAGCCGCCGCTGATGCTGGCGCTGTCCGGCTTCCACGCGCTGCGCGATGCGATCGCAAGCGTCGCCGACTATGCGGCGACCCCCGCGCTGTCGGCACCCGCGACGCCCGAGCGCGTGCTGACCGCCGTCGACAGGATTCGCGCCGACGCCGCATCGAAAGCGTCGCGTGACACGGCGACTGCGCGATGAGCGAGCACGGTCGCTGCACCGTCCCGTGGCTCGAGCCGCTAGCCGGCGCGCTGGCCCTCGACGGCGAGGCCGTCCTCGCGGTCGTCGCGTCGACACAAGGGTCCGCTCCGCGCGAAGCCGGTGCGACGATGGTCATCGCGCATGACGGTGTTCGCGGCAGCATCGGCGGTGGTCACCTCGAATTCGAAGCGCTGCGCATCGCGCGCGACGCGCTCGCGACTCCGACGACCGAAGGCGCATGGATCGTCCGCTTTCCGCTTGCGGCGCGCCTCGGGCAATGCTGCGGCGGCGTCGCGACGCTCGCATTTTGCAAGGTCGACCGGCGCGCGCGAACTTGGGTCGACGGCGCGCTGGCGTGCGCACGAACGGACGCACCGTTTGCCATCGTCACGCAGATTGGGTGCGCGGCCGGCGACAACGGCGCGTTGCTGGTCACGCCGGACGACACGCGCGGCTCGCTCGGCAACCTCACGCTCGACTCGGCGGCGATCGCGCTCGCACGTGCGCGCCTCGCCGGGGCTGCCCAAGGTGCTGCGCTGGTGCGCTTCGCCGAAGATGACGGCCCGGTGCTGCTGGTGCAGATCGAGCGTTCCGATCCGTTTCCGGTGCTGGTGTTCGGCAACGGTCATGTCGGTCGCGCGCTCGTCGGCGTGCTCGGCGTAATTCCGGCGGACGTGCGCTGGATCGATTCGCGCGCTGGCGATTTCCCGCGCCGGGTACCGGAAAACGTCGACGTCGTGATCACGGAGGAGCCCGAGGACGAGCTACGCCACGCACCGGCCGGCGCGTTCGTCGTGGTGACGACGCACAGCCATGCGCTCGATCTTGCGCTGATCGAGGTGGCGCTCGCGCGCGACGACCTTCGCTACGTCGGCCTGATCGGCTCGCAATCGAAGCGCGCACAGTTCGAACGGCGGCTCGCCGCACGCGGATATCCCCCCGACGCACTCGCGCGTATTCATTGCCCGATCGGCGCCCGCGGTTCGCCGATCAAGGGCAAGCACCCGGGTACGATCGCGATCGCCATTGCTGCTGAGCTCATCGTCGTGCGCGAGACGAGCGCACGGTCGTCCGCGTTGCGCGTGGCATCGCGCTGATGCCCGCGCCCGTTGCACGGCTCGAGCTTCGAGGCATCACCAAGCAGTATCCCGGCGTGCTCGCCAACGACCGGGTCGACATCGACGTACTGCCGGGCGAGATTCACGCGGTGCTCGGCGAAAACGGCGCCGGCAAGTCGACACTGATGAAGATCATCTACGGCATCGTCAAGCCGGATGCCGGGACGATCCGCTGGGAAGGCAGCGCCGTGCACATCGCCAATCCGGCGCAGGCGCGCAAGCTCGGCATCGGCATGGTGTTCCAGCACTTCTCGCTGTTCGACACGCTGACGGTTGCGGACAATATCCGGCTCGCCGTCGACGAGGCGAGTGCGAAGGACCTGCCGACGCGCATTCGCGAAGTGTCGGCGCGTTACGGACTGCCGCTCGATCCCGCCCGTCGCGTGCACACGATGTCGGTCGGCGAACGGCAGCGCGTCGAGATCGTCCGCTGCCTGCTGCAAGCGCCGCGACTGCTGATCATGGACGAGCCGACGTCGGTGTTGACGCCGCAGGCGGTGCTGCGGCTTTTCGACACGCTGAAGGCGCTCGCGGCGGAAGGCTGCAGCATCCTCTACATCAGCCACAAGCTCGACGAGATTCGCGCAATTTGTCACCGCGCCACCGTGCTGCGCGGCGGCAAGGTCACGGGCACGTGCGACCCGCGAACCGAGACGAATGCGACGCTGGCGCGAATGATGATCGGCGGCGAGCTGCCGCGTCCGCACCATCGCGAGCAGGCGGCAGGATCGCCCGCGCTCGTCGTGGACGCCCTCGACCTCGAAGCCGACGATCCATTCGGCACGACGCTCCGCGCGATCTCCATCACCGTGCACGCCGGCGAGATCGTCGGCATCGCCGGCGTGTCGGGCAACGGCCAGAAGGAGCTTCTCGCCGCGTTGTCGGGCGAGCGCACGCTCGCGCGCGCCCAGGCAGTGACGCTCTGCGGCAAGCGCGTCGGCAAGCGGGCCGCGTATGCACGGCGCCGGCTCGGCCTTTCGTTCGTACCCGAGGAGCGGCTGGGTCGCGGTGCCGTTCCGGAGATGACGCTGGCCGACAACGCCCTCCTGACCACACGTGACGGCGCGCTCGTGTCGCATGGCTTCATTCGCAGCAAAGGCGTGCGCGCATTCGCCGCGAAGACGATCGCCCGCTACGGCGTCAAGGCAACCGGGCCGGACGCCGTCGCGCGGAGCCTTTCCGGCGGAAACCTGCAGAAGTTCATCGTCGGTCGCGAAATCAACCAGCGGCCCAAGGTCCTGATCGCGGCGCAGCCGACCTGGGGCGTCGACGTGGGCGCCGCGGCCCAGATTCGCCAGGCGCTGATCGATCTGCGCGACGGCGGTGTGGCCGTGCTCGTCATCTCCGAAGAGCTCGACGAGCTGATGGAGATCTGCGATCGCCTCGCAGTGATCGCCCAGGGTCGCCTGTCGCCGGCCAAGCCGATCCAGCACACGAGCGCCGAGGAGATCGGCATCCTGATGGCAGGTACCGGTGAAGCCAGCACCGGGGATAGCCTCGCGGCCGTGACCGAATGAGGTTCACGCTCGAGGCGCGCCCGCAGCCATCGCGTGCCGCCGTCTGGCTTGCGCCGCTGCTCGCGACGCTGGCGACGTTGATCGTCGGCTTCATCGTATTCAGGGCGTTCGGCAAGGATCCGGTTGCCGCGTTCGGCGCGTTTTTCATCCAGCCCGTGGCAACGCTCTACGGCGTGGCCGAGTTGCTGCTGAAGGCGACGCCGCTGTTGCTGATCGCAACCGGATTGGCGATCGGCTATCGCGCCAACGTGTGGAACATCGGCGCCGAAGGCCAGCTGACGATGGGGGCGATCGCCGGTGGCGGTGCAGCGCTCGCGCTCGGCGACGCCGAATGGCCGGCCGCGCTCATGCTGCCGGCGATGTTCGTCTGTGGCGCACTCGCAGGCATGCTGTGGGCGGCGATTCCCGCGTGGCTGCGAACGCGCTTCAACGCCAACGAGATCCTGACATCGCTGATGCTCGTCTACGTCGCGACGCTGTTCCTGTCGTGGCTCGTCCACGGCCCGTGGCGCGATCCGGAGGGGTACAACTTTCCGCAATCGAAACTGTTCGTCGACAGCGCCCTGCTGCCGATTCTCGTCGCGGAGACGCGACTCAATGCGGCGATACTGATTGCGCTCGCGATCACGGCCGTCGCGTGGCTCTTTGTGCGAAGGCACATCATCGGCTTCGAGATGCGTGTCGCAGGATTGGCGCCTGCCGCGGCAAACTACGCCGGCATCGACGCGAACCGCAACATCTGGCTCGGCATGCTCGCCGGTGGCGCATGCGCAGGTCTTGCCGGCGTCGGCGAAGCGGCGGGGCCGATCGGCCAACTGCTGCCGTCCATGTCACCGGGCTACGGCTTCGCGGCGATCATCGTCGCGTTCGTCGGCCGCCTCAACCCGATCGGCATCGTGTTCGCCAGTTTGCTGATGTCACTGCTGTACCTGGGTGGCGAGTCCGCGCAGGTGAACCTGGCGCTTCCGTCGGCGGTGACGGGATTGTTCCAGGGCACGTTACTGTTCTTCCTGTTGGCCGCGGACGTGTTCGTCAACTATCGCGTGCGCATCGTGCAGCCGGCGGCGGCGACGTGACGCTCCCCGTCGATACCGCGCGCGACGCTCGCATCCGTGGCAGCGTCCCCGCACGCTCGGGCACGGCCTGACGGTGGATACGATCACGCAACTCGTGCTGCTGAGTCTCGCCGCGGGCACGCCGCTCGTGTTCGCAGCACTTGGCGAGCTCGTCGTCGAGAAATCCGGCGTGCTGAATCTCGGCGTCGAGGGGATGATGCTCGTGGGCGCGATCGCATCGTTCAT
Source organism: uncultured Pseudomonadota bacterium (assembly GCA_963709335.1). Classification (GTDB taxonomy): domain Bacteria; phylum Pseudomonadota; class Gammaproteobacteria; order Burkholderiales; family Casimicrobiaceae; genus VBCG01. Next base: position 34,146 of record CAVPWB010000010.1, on the reverse strand, counting down.
CGTTGCGGCGCACACGCAATCGCCGTGGCTCGGCGTAGCGGCGGGCGCACTGGCCGCGGCCGCGCTGTCGGTGATCTTCGCCGTCGTTGCGCTGTCGCTTCGAGCGAACCAGGTGGCGACCGGCCTCGCGCTGTCGCTGTTCGGTGTCGGCCTGTCGGCGTTCATCGGCCGCGACTATTCGAGCGTCGTCATCGAAGGGATCACGCCGGTATCGATGCCCGCGCTGTCGGGCATTCCCGTCGTCGGGCGGCTGCTGTTCGGCCACAATCCGCTCGTCTATCTGTCGCTTGCGCTCTTTGCTGGCGTGCAATGGTTCCTGTATCACACTCGTGCGGGCCTCGTGCTGCGCGCCGTGGGCGAGTCGCCGCAATCCGCGAACGCAATCGGCTATCGCGTGATTGCAATTCGCTACGCGGCCGTTGTCTTCGGCGGCGCGTGCGCCGGCCTCGGCGGCGCGTACCTGGCGATGGCGTACACGCCGTCGTGGGTGGAAGGCATGACAGCGGGACGCGGCTGGATCGCCCTTGCGCTCGTCGTGTTCGCGACGTGGAAGCCGTCACGCGTCGTGATCGGCGCCTACCTGTTCGGCAGCGTCACCCTCGCGCAGTTCCAGGCGCAGGCCGCCGGTGTCGCCATACCGTCCCAGCTGCTGGCGATGCTGCCGTATGTGGCGACGATCGTCGTGCTCGCGATCATCTCGCGCGACGCGACGACGATCCGCCTCAATGCGCCGGCGTCCCTCGGCAAGCCCTACCACCCGGAGTAGTGGCGCAACAACGAGCGCCAAATCGTGGCATCGCGGTAACGCGTACAATTCCGCCCCACCCGCATTCCCGACCCCAGGAGACGACGATGGCCCGCCTCACTCGCAGAATGACGCTCGCGGCGCTCGCCGCGTGCAGCGTCGCGCTCGCGCTGCCCGCCCCCGCCCAGGCGCCCGCCCCGCTGAAGATCGGTTTCATCTATGTGAGCCCGATCGGCGATGCGGGCTGGACGCACCAGCACGACATCGCGCGCCTCGCGATGGAAAAGAACCTCCCGGGGAAGGTGACGACGAAGTTCATCGAGAGCGTGCCGGAAGGTGCCGACGCCGAGCGCGTGATCCGCGAGCTCGCCCAATCGGGGCATCAGCTGATCTTCACGACTTCGTTCGGCTACATGAATCCGACGATCAAGGTCGCGCAGCAATTCCCGAACATCCACTTCGAGCATGCGACCGGGTACAAGACGGCGAAGAACGTCGGCACGTACAACGCGCGCTTCTACGAAGGGCGTTATCTGGCCGGCATCGTCGCGGGCAAGATGACGAAGACCAACGTCGCCGGCTATGTCGCCGCGTTCCCGATCCCCGAAGTGGTGATGGGCATCAACGCCTTCACGCGCGGCATGCGCAGCGTCAATCCGAAGGCCGAAGTCAAGGTCGTCTGGGTGAACTCGTGGTTCGATCCGGGTCGCGAGAGCGAGGCCGCGAACACGCTCGCAGCCCAGGGTGCGGACGTGCTGACGCACCACACCGATTCGACGGCCGTCGTGCAGGCCGCGGAGGCGAAGAAGATCTACGCAGTTGCCTACCATTCCGACATGTCGAAGTACGGTCCGAACGCGCAGATCACCGCCGTGACCCACGTCTGGGACAAGTACTACACGCGTGTCGCGCAGTCGCAAATCGACGGCAAGTGGGCGCCCGACCATATCTGGGGCGGACTGAAGGAAGGGATGATCCAGATGGGACCGTTCGGCAAGGCGGTGCCGAAGGACGTGCAGGACATGGAGAAGCAGGCGGAAGCCGACATCACGTCCGGCAAGCTGCATCCTTTCACGGGGCCGATGAAGGACAACGACGGCAAGGAACGCCTCGCGGCGGGCAAGGCAATCACCGACGAAGCGCTGTCGAAGATGGACTACTACGTCGAGGGCGTGCAGGGCAAGCTGCCGGCGGCGAAATAGCGCACCCGTCGGCGCCGATCCGCGATCAGCGCCGACCGAACTGGCGATGGCAACGAGTCCCGCACCGGGCGTGGGCTATGGCCGAATGGCCAAAGCGCTTCATTGGCTCGTCTTCGTGCTCGTCGCGGCGCAGTTCGTCGTCGCCATTGCGATGCCGGACATCGGCCGCGGCACGAAGCCCGACACGCTGATCAACCTGCACATGACACTCGGCTTCACGATCCTTGCCGTCATCGTCATTCGCTGGCTTTGGCGAATCGGTCACCCGGTGCCGCTGGTCACCGCCGACGTGCCCGAGTGGGAGGGCAAGGTCGCGGGCGTGACGCACGCGCTGCTGTATGCGCTGCTTGTCGCGAATCCGTTTCTCGGCTGGGCCAACGCGTCGGCGCGCGACTGGGACATCGTCGTGTTCGGCCAGTCGTTGCCACATCTCGTCGCGGCGCAATCGCGGATCGGCCGACTCGCCGGCGACGTGCACGTTTATCTCGCATGGTCGCTGCTTGCGCTGGTCGGGCTGCACGTTGCCGCGGCACTGTATCACCATTTCGGCAGGCACGATCGCGTGCTGCAGCGGATGCTTCCCGGCGCCGGCCGCTGACACTCGATCGTTCGGCGCGGCGATAGCGTCGCGCCGAATGTCCCTGCGATCGCACGCTCGATGAACGCCTTCCAACCCACGCGCGCCGCAGCCGCCGCGCTCGCGGTCGCCGCAATTGCATGCTACGGGATCGCCCGTGCGGACCTGTGGGCCTATGTCGACGAGCAGGGGCGCTCGCACGTCGCCAACCGGCAGGTCGATTCGCGCTACACGCTGTTCTTCAAGGGCGAGACGTCGCTCGACGTCCCGCCGGACCTAGCCGTGGAAAGTGCACAGGCGGTGCGCGCGCTCGCCGGCACGCGACTGTACGAACGCGCGACCGACGATCGGCTCACACGTCGTTACGCAACGCTGATCGAGCAACACGCGCGCATCAACGGGCTCGATCCCAACCTCGTAAAGGCGGTCGTCGCCGTCGAGTCTGCGTTCGACCCGCACGCGCTGTCGGCCAAGGGCGCGGTCGGGTTGATGCAGGTGATCCCCGACACCGGGGAGCGCTACGGACTGGCCGGTGACGCGCGGCGATCGATCGCGCAGCTTCTGCTCGATCCGGCGACGAACCTGCGCATCGGCACGCGCTACCTGCGCGATCTCCTCGACCGGTTCGAGAACAGTCTGCCGCTCGCGCTCGCCGCCTACAACGCCGGCGAAGGCAGCGTCGCGGCGCGCGACAATACGGTGCCTCCGTTCGCGGAAACGCGCACGTTCGTGCGTCTCGTCCAGCAGGTGTACGCACTCTATCGGCCGCTCCCGGCGCCGACGCAGGTCAAGGTGCCGGGATTGTCACGCGAACGCGCGAACGCGCGAGGAACCGCTTCACGCTGACCTGCAGTCAACCGTTGCGTCGCTTCAAGAGCGCGAGCACGCGTTCGAACACGCGACCGTAGGGCGGGTAGAGCAAGCGCGTCGGCGCAAAGCGCGATTGCGCGTATACGGGTTTCGCCTTCGAGAACGTGACGAATCCGTGCTCGCCGTGATACTGGCCCGACCCCGACGCGCCCACGCCGCCGAACGGCAGGCCCTCGTGCGCGAAATGCCATAGCGTGTCGTTGACCGTCACGCCACCGGCGAGCGTCTGGCGCAGCATCCGTTCGCGATGCCGGCGATCGGCGCCGAACCAGTACAGCGCAAGCGGGTGCGGACGCGCGTTGATCTTGGCGATCGCGTCATCCGGCGTCGAATAGGTTTCGATCGGCAGGAGCGGTCCGAAGATCTCCTCGCGCATGATCGCCATGTCGTCGGTGACACCTGCTACGAGCGTGGGGACGAGCCGACGCGGTGTCGTGTCGGTGCGAGCACCGGCCTCACCGAGCGGCATGATCCGCGCGCCCTTGCTGCGCGCGTCGTCGAGCAGTCCGGTGAGTCGCGCAAAGTGCCGCGCATTCACGATCGACGTGTAATCCGGATTGGTCGACACCTGCGGATAAAGATCGTGCACAGTCGCCGTGGCTGCTGCGATGAACTCGTCGAGGCGCGCGGCGGGAACAAGCGCGTAGTCCGGCGCGATGCACGTCTGCCCGGCGTTCAGCAGCTTGCCGACCATGAGCCGCGGCACGGACGACGCGAAGTCCGCGGTGGCATCGAATACTGCAGGCGATTTTCCGCCGAGTTCCAGCGTGACCGGTGTCAGGTTGGCGGCGGCCGCCTGCGCAACCTTGCGACCCACGGCCGTCGAGCCTGTGAAAAACAGGTGATCGAAAGCAAGTGCCGAGAACGCTTGCCCGATATCGGCGTCACCTTCGACGACGGCGAACTCGTCTTCACGAAAGGAGGCGGACACGAGTTCGGCGAGCAGCGACGACGTTGCCGGCGTCAACTCCGACGGCTTCAGCATCACGCGGTTGCCGGCGGCGATCGCCGCGACCGCAGGCGCCAGCGCCAACTGCACCGGGTAGTTCCACGGGCTGATGATGCCGACGACGCCGACCGGCTGATGCATGATCCGTGCGGATGCCGGCAACAGGTGCCACGGCGTCGCGACGCGGCGCGGCTTCATCCAGCGCGACAGGCGACGGATGGCGTGGCGCGCCTCGGCACCCACGATATAAAGCTCGGCAAGGCGCGTCTCGTGGGCCGACCGGTGACCGAAATCGCGCTCGATCGCCGCCACGAATCGGCTTTCGTGCTGCGTGACGATCCGCCGGAGGCGTTCGAGCCGATCACGGCGCGTGGCGACGCTCGGATAGCGCTCGGCCTCGAAAGCGCTGCGCTGGATGAGCAGCAGTCTTTCGAGCGACGCGGGGGGATTGTCAGTGACTGCGTTCATCGGCGTTGCTGTTGGCGGACCACCGCGGCGGTGCCCGCCACGATCAGCGTCGCACCGGCGAGCATCGGCAGCGTGATTGTCTCATTCAGGAACAGCCAGCCCCACAGCATGCCGAACGCCGGCATCAGGAACGTCACCGTCATCGCGCGCGTCGGGCCGACATCGGCAATCAGCCGGAAATAGAGCACGTAGGCGATTGCGCTGCAGACCAAGGCGAGCAGCAGCACGTTGACGACGATCGTCGGCGTGATCGCGCCGTGGACAGGTGCCATTACGGCGATCGGCAACAGCGCGAGGCCGCCGAGCAACTGGCTCCAGCCGGCCATCGCGATCGGCGGCAGCGCGCGGGCCCGGCGCTTGATCCAGACGCCCGCAAGTGCGTAGCACAACACGGCGCCGAGGCTCGCAACGACAGCGATCGCAAACGCCGCATCCGGCACCACCGGCCCCGCATGGCTCACCAGCAATACGCCGGCGGCCCCCGAGACAAGTCCGGCGACCTTGCCGCGATCGAGGGGCTCGGCAAGCCAGATCGCCGACGCGATCGCACCGAACAGCGGCAGCCCGGAATTCAGGATGACGAGGTACGACGCGGGCAACGTGAGCGCGGCGTATGCGAACAGCAGGAACGGCAGCGCCGAGTTCAGCACGCCGACGAACAGGTACTCGCGCCAGTGCGCAGCGACGTCGACATGCCGGCGCAGTATGACGAATGCGCCCGTCAGCGCGATGCCGGCGACAAGCACGCGAGACGTCGCAACCCAGACCGGTCCGAGCACCGGCGCGAGCACGCGGACGAAGACGAACGACGCGCTCCAGATGACGGCGAGCGCAAGGAGGCGCGCGGTATCGGCAGGCCGCATGGTCCGCTCGCGTTCGGTCGCGGACCGGTGGCCCGGTGCCTCTACGCGAGCTCGAGCAACGGCTCGCGCGCGTGCCGCGCTTCAAGCGTCAGCAGCGCGCGCTTGCGGTCGAGGCCGCCGGCGTAGCCGGTCAACGCGCCGCCGCTGCCCATGATCCGATGGCATGGAATGACGATCGTCAGCGGATTGCGTCCCGTCGCAGCACCCGCCGCGCGCACCGCCGACGGACGTCCGCACCGGCGCGCGAGCTCGCCGTAGCTGATCGTCGCACCGAACGGTACGCCGCTTATCGTGCTCCACACGCCGCGTTGAAACGGCGTGCCCTCAGGTGCAAGCGGCAGGTCGAATTCCGTGCGCGTTCCGGCGAAGTACTCGCGCAGTTGCGTCACGGCCTCCCGAAAGACGGGCAGCCGCGGCGAATCGCGAAACGCATCGGCATCGTCGGGATAGTATTTCTGCCCATCCAGGTAAAGACCGGCCAGCGCGTCGCCGGACGAATTCGCGACGAGAAGAATGGTGCCGAGCGGGCTCGGCGTGCGGCACGTCAGTTTCATCGAGTTCATCAGCTGTTTCTCCACAGGTGCATCACTGCATAGGCGCGCCATGGGCGCCACGTTTCACTGCGAGCGCGCGCATTGGCTGCGCGCGACTCGCCCATCGCCTTGCGAACGACGAGATCGCTATCCAGAAAGGCATCCGGCCATCCGAGCGCGCGCATCGCGACATAACCGGACGTCCACGGCCCGATGCCGGGTATTTTTTCGAGCGCGGCGCGGGTGCGTTCGACGTCCGCGCCCACATTGAGCGTCACATTGCCACTCGCGACGGCGCGCGCGAGCTCGGTCAGCGTCCGCGTACGCGCCGACGTCAATCCAACTGCCTGCAACTCCGCCACTGTCCGCTCCGTGAGTGCGCTCGCCGAGGGAAATGTGTGCGTCAGGCCGGCGGGCGAATCGTCCGTGGCATAACCATTCCCGAACGCGGCGACGAGCCGACCGAGCAGCGTGCGCGCACCTGCGACGCTGATCTGCTGGCCGATGACGGCACGCACGGCGAGCTCGAAGCCATCGCACGTGCCGGGAACGCGCAGGCCAGGACGCGCCTGTGCGAGTGCGCCAAGTTGTTGCGCGATGGGTTCCGGATCGCAGCCGACGTCGAACGCGTGTCGGACGCGCGAAAGCACGGCAGGGACGACGCGAGCGAGCGACGCCGAGACCGTCAGCGCGAGCGCGTTGCGCCGAGGCGATTTCGTCACGGAGATCCAGCCTACGCAGCGCTCCCCGCCGCGGTCGATCGCGAGTGTGCGGGCGTAGCGACTGCCGTCGACGACTTCGATGCCCGTGACGGCGCGCGCGCGCAGGAAGTCCAGCAGCGATTCCCAGTCGTACGGCGGCCGGTAGGCGAGCTCGAAGCGCATCGTCGTTGGCAACGTTGCCGGTGCGGCGTCCTTGCGCAGCCGCGATGGCGGCATCCGGTAACGCGCGCGGATCAGCGCGTTGAAGCGCCGCAGGCTGCCGAATCCGCTCGCCAGCGCGACGTCGAGAATGGGGAGCGCCGTATCGGTCAGCAGCCGCTTGGCGAGCAGCAGCCGCTGCGTTTGCGCGTATTCGATCGGCGACACGCCGAACTCCGCATCGAAGATCCGCCGCAGGTGTCGACTGGTGATGCCGATGCGCGCCGCGAGCGCCTCGATGCCGCCTTGCTCGAGCACGCCATCCTCGATCAGCGCTACCGCCGCTTTTGCAAAATTCGCGGAAGCATCGACGCTCGCGAGGCCCGGCGCGAGCTCGGGCCGGCAGCGCAGGCACGGGCGAAATCCAGCCACTTCCGCTGCGGCTGCGCTCTGATAGAAGCGGCAATTTTCGCGCTTGGGCAACCGGACGGTGCAGACGGGACGGCAATAGATTCGCGTCGAGCGCACGCCGACGAAAAAGCGTCCGTCGAAGCGCGCGTCGTGCGTCGCCAGCGCGCGGTAGCAGCTTTCGGAATCGATGAACATGACGCGAATTATGCGCGTTCTGCCGCATGGCACTCGCCGTTTCCGGACATCGGAATGGACACCCGAAATCCGCCGTGTCGCCGATCGCGCGGCTCGCGGATCGGCGCGCGACACCACGGCGCCGCGGCGACCGACCGACGACTGCCGCATAATGCTGCCCTCGCACGAACGCTGCACCCGCGCAACTGACGATCATCCGAACGGAGCTTGCCGTGTCGATTCAATCCTTGTCGCGGATCAGCGTCATCGTCGTTGCGCTGCTTGCCGCATCCATAGGCGTTCACGCGCAGGCGCCGCAGCGGGTCGTGTTCGCCACCGACTGGCTCGCGCAGGCGGAACACGGCGGGTTCTACCAGGCCGTCGCCGAAGGCACGTATGCCAAGTACGGCCTCGACGTGCAGATACGCATGGGTGGGCCGCAAGTCAACGGGCTGCAGTTGCTGGCGGCAGGACAGCTCGACGTCGCGATGGCGGACGCGCTGCAGGTAATGTCCGCAATCGAGCAGGACGTGCCGGTCGTCGCGATCGCCGCGACATTCCAGAAGAATCCGACGGTGTTGATCGCGCATCCGGGCGCCAATCGCCTGGAAGACCTGAAGGGCAAGCCGGTCGCGATCTCCGCCGCCGCCAACACGACCTTCTGGCCGTGGCTGCGACAAAAATACGGATTCACCGACAGCCAGAAGCGTCCGTACGGGTTTTCCGTGCAGCCGTTCCTGGCCGACCCCAAGCTGTCACAGCAGGGATTCGCCACGTCCGAGCCCTTCTCGATCGAGAAAGGTGGCGTGCGGCCCGCGGTGTTCCTGCTGGCCGACTTCGGCTATCCGCCCTATTCCGAGGCACTCGTCGTCACGCGCACGACGCTCGCCGGCCGCAGGGAAACGCTCGAGCGATTCCTCCGCGCGTCGGCGGAAGGCTGGCGCAGCTATCTTGCGAATCCCGCGCCCGGCAACGCGCTGATCAAGCAAGCGAACCCGCAGATGAGCGACGAGCTCATCGCGTACGGCGTGCGCAAGATGAGCGAGTACGGCATCGTCGCCAGCGGCGATGCGCGCAAGTTCGGCCTGCTGACGATGACTGACGGCCGGTGGCAGGCAACGATCGATTTCCTCCGGTCGGTCGGCCTCGCGAAAAAAGGCGTCGATTACCAGCGCGCCTACACGCTCGATCTCGTCAAGGCCGTGCGCGTCGTTCCTTAAGCGCGCGATCGCGAGTGCCTGCGGACGCATCTCGAGTGGTCGGTCGACCGGCCATCGTCGAAGCGCGCGGTGTCTGCAAGACGTACGACACGGGAACGCGCGCGCTGGCCCAGGTCGATCTGGACATCCGCCACGGCGAGTTCCTGACGCTGGTCGGTCCGTCGGGTTGCGGCAAGTCGACGCTGCTGAGTCTCATCGCCGGTTTGTCCCGACCAACGGCCGGCCGCGTGCGCTGGTGGGGCGCCGACTTCGCGCACACCGGAGGCACGGGACGCAAAATCGGATTCGTGTTCCAGTCACCAACGCTCATGCCATGGGCGCGCGTGACAACCAACGTGCGGCTGCCGCTCGACCTCGCCGGCGCTTCGCGTCGCGACGCGGACGCTGCCGTCGCGAAAGCGCTGACGCGCGTCCACCTGACGCCGTTTGGCGATCACCTGCCGCGTCAACTCTCCGGCGGCATGCAGATGCGCGCGTCGATCGCCCGCGCGCTCGTCACCGAGCCCGACCTGCTGCTGATGGACGAGCCGTTCGGCGCACTCGACGAATTCACGCGCCAGCGCCTCGACACTGAGCTGCTCGACCTCTGGTCCGCGCAACGGATGACGATCGTGTTCGTCACGCACAGCATCCACGAGGCCGTGTTCCTGTCGAGTCGTGTTGCGGTGATGGGCGCGCATCCGGGACGCATGCTGGATTCGTGGGCGATCGACTCGCCCTACCCGCGCGAGCCGTCGTTCCGGCTCACGCGAGCGTTCGCCGAGCATGCGGAACGGCTGTCGGCCTGCGTGGCGGATGCTGGCGGCGACGCACTTCCCGACGGCGACGCGCAGTGACGATGCGCGCGCACCGGGAGCGGCTGTTGAAGATCCTGGCGCCGCTCGGCGTGGCGATCGTCGCACTCTGCGCGTGGCAGGCGTTCGTCGAGCTCTGGAAGATCCCGCCGTATATCGTGCCTTCGCCCGTTCGCGTCGCGCAGACGCTCGTCGGCGATCGCGCGTTGCTGCTGGGATCGCTCGGCGTGACGATGGAGATCGCGCTGACCGCGCTGGCGCTGGCGATCGTGATCGGTGTCGCGATCGCGCTCCTGTTCGTACAAAGCCGCTGGATCGAGATGAGCCTGTTTCCGTACGCGATCCTGCTGCAGGTGACGCCGATTGTCGCGATCGCGCCGCTGATCATCATCTGGGTGCGCGACACGCGGGTCGCGCTGATCCTGTGCGCGACTGTCGTGGCGATCTTCCCGGTCATCTCGAACACGACGCTCGGCTTGCGCAGCGTCGACCCTGGACTGCTGAACCTGTTTCGCCTGTCGCGCGCAACGCGCTGGCAGACGCTGTGGCGATTGCGGGTGCCGAGCGCGCTGCCGTATTTCTTCGGCGGACTGCGCATCGCGAGCGGCTTGGCACTCATCGGCGCAGTCGTCGCGGAATTCGTCGCCGGCACTGGCGGCCAGGGTGCCGGGCTGGCGTATCAGATCCTGCTCGCCGGCATCCAGCTCAACATACCTCGGCTGTTCGCGGCGCTGGTGCTGATCGCGGTGGCCGGCGTTGCGATGTTCGCGGCGACGGTCGCGCTGTCGCGGATCGCACTCGCACGCTGGCACGAAAGCGAGATGCGGCACGACGCGTAGCGAGCCTTTGCATATAACCCCACGCAGGTTTTGCAGAGGCTCCCCTGGGCCTAAACTTGCCGGATGAGCGGCAAGCGCTGGGACGTGTTCTGTCGCGTCGTCGATAATTACGGCGACGCCGGCGTCTGCTGGCGCCTCGCGCGACAGCTTGCGATCGAGCACGGCTGCGACGTCACTCTGTGGATCGATCGGCTCGAAACGCTGGCGCGCTTTCAACCGGGCATCGACGTCGAAGCCACGACGCAGTCGGTTGCGGGCATCACGATCGCACGCATTGCCGAAGACGCGGCAGCGCCGCTGCTGCCGGAAGTCGTCATCGAGGCGTTCGCGTGCGGCTTGCCGCCACCCTACGTCGCGGCGATGGCGGACGCGCGGACACCTCCGTTGTGGATCGCGCTCGAGTACCTGTCGGCCGAGCCGTGGGTCGACACCGTGCATGGGCTCGCCTCGCCGCAACCGCGCCTTCCGCTCGAGCGCTACTTCTGGTTTCCAGGATTCACGCATCACACGGGCGGACTGATCCGCGAGGCGCAGCTGCTCGAGGCGCGCGCCGCGTTCGACGGAGAGCGCGCTGGCGATGGCGCGCTTCAGATCGTTCTTTTCTGCTATCCGAACCGTGCGCTGCCGGCGCTGTTCGACGCGTGGTCCGAAGGCGACGAGCGCATCCGCTGCGCGATACCCGAGGGTGTCGCCACCGGTGCACTGGATCAGTGGCTGCATGGCGATGTGCCGCACGCCGGCCAGTCGACGGTTCGCGGCCGGCTGACGCTCGACTTGATCCCGTTCTCGACCCAGGACGCGTTCGACCGCAGGCTGTGGTCGGCCGATCTCAATTTCGTTCGTGGCGAGGACTCGTTCGTCCGCGCGCAGTGGGCCGCGCGCGCGTTCGTATGGCAGCCTTACCCGCAGATCGAGAATGCGCACCGATTGAAGCTGGATGCGTTTCTCGCGCGATACACGGCCGAGCTGCCGTCGCGGGCGAGCATCGCCATGACGGCGTTCTGGAAGGCTTTCAACGATGAGGACGGACCGGCCGCGGTCGCGGCATGGCCGGCATTCCGCGCCGCGTTCGACACGCTCGGCGGACACGGTCGCGCGTGGGGTGAAACGCTGGCCGGGCTGCCCGAACTGACCGCGGGGCTGGTGACGTTCGCCGGGCGTCAGCTATAATCTTGGGTTGACCCCATTGCTCGCGGCGGCGACCCATAGCGCGCACCGCCCTCGTAGGAATCACCATGAAAATCGCTCAGGACGTCCGTGCCGGCAACGTCATCATGATCGGCAGCAACCCGATGGTCGTGCAGAAGGCCGAGTTCAGCAAATCGGGACGCAACGCCTCGGTCGTGAAGATGAAGCTGCGCAACCTGCTGTCAGGCGGCGGCACGGAGACCGTCTATCGCGCCGACGAGAAATTCGACGTCATCCAGCTCGAGCGCAAGGACGTCACGTATTCGTATTTTGCCGATCCGATGTACGTGTTCATGGACGAAGAATTCAACCAGCACGACGTCGAGAAGGAAAACATGGAAGAGGCGCTTCCTTATCTCGAGGACGGCCTCGCATGCCAGCTGACGTTCTACGAGGGCAAGGCGATCTCGGTCGAGCTGCCCACGTCCGTCGTCCGCGAGGTCGCGTACACCGAGCCGGCGGTCAAGGGCGACACGTCGGGCAAGGTCACGAAGCCCGCCAAGCTCGCGAGCGGGTTCGAAGTGCCGGTTCCACTGTTCGTGACCACCGGCGACAAGATCGAGATCGACACGCGCACCGGCGAATATCGCCGCCGCGTCTAGCGAGCCCAGCCGGCGCGCTGCGGCTCAATTCGCCGCGCGCGAATCGCTGCGCCACGGGACGCCGGCTGGACGTCACGGCGTAGTGGTTCCCCGGAAGTCCAGCATCGCCTTAAGCGCCGCGACTTCGTCGTGCACCGCCTCGAGGGCGGCGATGCGTTGCTGCAACGATTCGACGAGCGCCATCTGGCGCTGCCTTAAGACCGTCTAAAGATCGGCGCTGACCGTCCTTCCAGCCGACATACGGAGAGGCGCGTCCGACCTATCGCGGCTGCGCGCGACTCGGGCCGCCGGTGCTATAGGGGCGGCGTAAACGCTGCGCGCGCTTTTTGTGCCGGCGCGCGCGTCGCGCAATCGTGCACGTGGTCGTTCACCAGGCCCATCGCCTGCATGAATGCATAGACCGTCGTCGGGCCGACGAACGTCCAGCCGCGCCGCTTGAGGTCCTTCGACAGCGCGATCGATTCCGTCGACGTCGGCATGCCCGAAAGCACCTCGCGCGTCAGGCGCTTGGGCCGGCTCGACACAGCCGGCTCGAAGCGCCAGAAGTACGCGGCGAGCGACCCGAATTCATCGACCAGCTCGAGTGCGCGCTTTGCATTGTTGCGTGCCGACTCGATCTTGCCGCGATGGCGAACGATCGCCGCGTCAGCGACCAGCCGCTCGACGTCGCGTTGCGTGAAGCGGGCGACCCGCCCGAACTCGAAATTAGCGAAGCCAACCCGAAACGCCTCCCGCTTGCCGAGGATCGTCCGCCAGCTCAGACCCGCTTGAAATCCTTCGAGGCAGATCTTCTCGAACAGGCGCCGATCGTCGCTGACGGGGAACCCCCATTCGCGATCGTGATAATCGATGTAGATCGGATCGGCGCCGGCCCACCAGCACCGGTCGGCGGCCGGCGCAGGCGAAGCACCACTGTCGAAATCGCCCGCCGGCCCACCTTCGGCGCGGGTGGTGCGGGTGCGCGTCGACGGTTTGCGGCTGCTTTTCTTCAGTGGCATCGGCGATCGCTGCGCAGGGGCCTCATCCGCTCGCATTTTCTGCGTTGGTCATGGCGAGGGCAAGCCGAATCGCGATGCGGAGGCGCCCGCAACGCGAAGTCGGGCGCCGTTCACCGGCGACCCGACCTGCCCACCTGGCCAGTAGACTCGAGGCGCTGGCGTTCGCACCATTGGATCTCCATCTACGGAGAATTCCAATGAGCCCCGCAACTGTCCACGCACCGTTGTTGCCGCTGTCGAACGCCCTGGCCGGCGTCGTGCGCGCGGCAACCACTTCGGTTGTCAGCGTCTACTCCCGCCGCTCGCGCGCCAGCGGATTCGTCTGGCGTCCGGGCCTGCTCGTCACCGCCAGTGACGCGCTCGCCGACGAGGGCACGATCGAAATCGGACTTGCAGGCGGCGAACGCGTCGAAGCCATGCTGAAAGGGCGCGACCCGTCCACCGATATCGCACTCCTGCGCGTCGATCGACCTGATTTGGGCGTCATCCCGCCCGCGGCGGACAGCGTCGACACAGGCTCGCTCGCGATGGTCGTCGGCGCAGCGGACGGCGGCGCAACCGCGGCGCTCGGCATCGTTGCGCGCGTTGGCACCGACTGGCGAAGCCTGCGCGGCGGCCGGATGGGGCCCCGAATCGAGCTCGATGTCGCGATGCTTGCATCCGCGGAGGGCGGCCTCGCGCTCGACGCCGCCGGTCACGTGATCGGCATGGCCGTGTTCGGCCCCCGCAGGCGCGTGCTGGTGATTCCTGCGCAGACGATCGATCGGATCGCATCGAAGCTCGATGCCGACGGACGCATCGCGCGAGGGTATCTGGGTCTCAGCCTGCAACCGGTCAGGATCGACGCCGGCGGCGAAGGCGCGATGGTGATGGGCGTCGACGCTGCGGGACCCGGCGCGGCCGCGGGCGTGCGCCAAGGTGACATCATCGTTCGCTGGAATGGGGCGCCGCTTCGCAACACGCACGCGATCGTGCGCGAGCTCGGCGCCGACAGCGTGGGCTCCGTTGTGGAGGTGTCGGCGACACGAGCCGGTGATCCCGTCACGTTCAGCGTGACCATCGGTGCAAGGCCTGACGCTTGAGCAACGGGCGTTCGAACGATGTCGTCACGATCGCGCTGGCCGTGGACGACGCAGCACTCGCCGAGCGGATCGTCGCGCTCCTCGGCGACGTCGCCGGCATCCGGCTGGTCACGCAAGCGGGGCACGCGGATCTGGTGCTGGTCGCGCCGGCCGACGTGGCTGTACCGGCGAACGTTGCGCAGCCCAACGCACTTGCCTCCGACAACGATCCGTACCTGACGCCGCGCGAACGTGACGTGCTGGGGTTGCTCGCCGAAGGTGCGTCCAACAAGACGATCGCCAGGCGACTGGGTATTTCCGTTCACACTGCCAAGTTCCACGTTGCGTCGTTGCTCGACAAGCTCGACGCCACGGGCCGCACCGACGCTGTAACGCACGCGGCGCGTCTTGGTGTGATCGACCTTTAGCACGCCGATGATCGAGCTAACCCCATGAGCGCCTATGCATTCGACCGCAGCAGCGACGAAGCGCCGCTCGACGCCTATTCGCGCGTCGTTGGACAGGTTGCGAACGACGTCGGCCACGCCGTGGTTCGCGTTGAAACGACTGGCTCGAACCGCCGCGCCGGTTTGGGGTCGGGCGTCGTCATCGCCGGCGATGGTTTGATCGTCACGAACAGCCACGTCGTCGCTGGCGCACGTCGGGTGAAAGTGACATTCTCCGACGGGCACCCGACCGAGGCCGACGTCCTCGGCGACGATCCCGATTCCGATCTCGCATTGCTCAAAGGCGATATCCCGGGTGGCGCGGTTGCCGCGACACTCGGTGATTCAAAGACATTACGACGCGGTCATCTCGTCATCGCGATCGGCAATCCGCTTGGCTTCGAGTCCACCGTCACGGCCGGTGTCGTTTCGGCGCTCGGGCGATCGCTACGCTCACGAAGCGGCCGCCTGATCGACGACGTGATTCAAACCGACGCGGCGCTGAACCCCGGCAGCTCGGGCGGACCGCTGGTGGCGTCGTCAGGCGACGTGATCGGCATCAACACGGCGATGATCGGTGGCGCACAAGGCCTGTGCTTCGCCGTGTCGAGCAACACCGCGCGCTTCGTCGTCGGCGAATTCGTCGCGCATGGCCGAGTGCGGCGCGCGCACGTCGGCATTGCCGCGCAGACGGTACCGCTGCCGAGACGAACTGCACTTGCCAACGGTGCAGGCGCGCAGGCCGTGCGCGTGGGCTCGATCGAGCGCAACATGCCGGCGGCGCGCGCGGGACTGCAGGTGGGCGATCTGATCATCGCCGTCGACGGTCAGCGCATCGTCGCTGCGGACGACCTGATCCGCCTGCTCGACACGACGCGAATCGGCCGCGCGATCGAAATAACGGTGCTGCGCAACGGAAGTCGCGAACAGGTGGTGGTCGTGCCAGTCGAGCGGCCGTAGCGCTTCGCTACCCGCACCTCTGCCTTCGGTCAGTTCGAGAGCTCAAGGTTCACCTGAGACGCTGACGCGCAATCCCACCCGGCCGCTGTACGGTCTATCGCCCTCTCAGGCATTTCATCGCTGAGGAGCGCGGCTCGTCGTTTCGCCGTTGAACCGCGACGACGCACACTCCGACAATCGGGCCTCGCACCTCACCTGGGAGATGGATATGTGGGTAAAACTGGTGGCATTCGCAATCGTCGCCGCAGCCGCGTCGTCGCATAGCTTTGCGCAACCGGCATCGAACGACTACACGGCGCAGATTGCCTGGTGCGCGCAGGACCGAAGCCCGGCCGATTGCCCGGTGACCTATCAGACGCTACGGGCCGACGACTGTCTTAGCAGCCGCGACAACCGTTCGTGTCTCATCCGCCTGGCGAAGGAGGCGGCCGCTGCGGGCGATTGCAGCCGCGCATACAAGCTCGTCTACGCATGTCAGTGCAACAAGTCGCAGGAATCCGCTCGGGGTGCGATCACGGCCGCCGGGCCAAGCGCGGTCTGCAAGTACTTGACGGGCGGCTAGGTGTGATGCGTCAACGCGGAGGGGAGGGTAAATCGATGCCCGCCGCCATTTCAGCCCCGCTGGCCGCCTGCGCGTGATCGACCTCTAGCCCATCGATCGGCTTATCGCAGGGTTTTCAACGCTTGCCGATCGCGACGGCGGATGACGTCATCGGCAGCCGCCATGTCCCTGACATTCACCTCAGTCGAGCCCCGCCAGCTTCCGAAGTGGAATATTCCCGTTACGTCTGCAAGCAGCGGCATCAGGGGGTGCCGGTTCGTAACGGGGAGATTCCATGAGAGCAAAAACGCTTGGCGCGATGGTGGCGGTGGGTCTTGTGGTTGCAGCGGCTGGGTTTTTCGTCGGATCCAGCGTGAGCATCCAGAATACTATTGCGGTGGCCGCGATTGCAGCATCGTCATCAAGTTCGCGTGTGGCGTTTTCACGTGCGAAGCGTATCCGGACAAGGAGGTCGTGCTGACCGATCCCAATCACAAGATCGAGTTCGAGGTCGATTCGACCACGACACACGAATTCGACACCGACGGCATCAAGTTCACGTCGTCGAATTCCACCGGCTGGTTTCCCTGCCAGGCGCAAGGCAAGACCAAGTACAAATGCGACATCAAGGATAAGACACCTGCAGGCCTCGACAAGTATCGGATACTCATCAAGGGCCTGAGCGAAGTCGATCCTTGGGTTGTCAACTATTGATCGCGAATGGCATCGAGATGAGCAGGCGTCGAATCGCAGCGATAATTCGGACACCGGCGGACATGCGGTGGCTCAGGTGCTTCAAGAAGGAAACGGCCGCGCGACGCGGCCGTCATTCTTCGATGTGGCGGAGGTGGCGAGAGTTCGAACTCCACGGTGCATTTCACAGGTGAATGTGAAAGCTGTTGAATACCTATCCCGCCCCTTACCACCACTCTTACGATCATGGCGTTTTCACACAGCCTCGCGCCAATAGCGGAAGTCGGCCTGTTTCCTGAAAGCCGACGTCTGCGTGGAAGACGCGGACGACAGCTCGCGTTCGGTGGTGCTATCGGTGCGGATCGACGGCGGTTTTATGGTCCGCAATTGCGGTAGCCGACCTGATCGAACCCCCCAACCCCTGCGAATCGGGAATGCGGGCCAGCGCGAGTTCCTCTGAACGGGTGAAATGAGTTTGAATAGCCGAATCCAACAAGTCAAGTTCGATATCCAGCGTGGCGTGGCGGTGCTCCGGCAGCGTCCTGCGGAGGTTCTCGAGCATCGCGCGCATGCGGCGCGCGACCTGGAGGTTGCCCGCGCCGCAGGCGCGAATCTCGCTGCAGGCGACTTGAACGTAGTGCTCCCAGTTTGGGGTGCGGAAGATAACGCGCGGCCGCCCGCTTTCGTCGACGATCACTTCACCGCGCAGCTTCCGCTGGCCAACCAATCGCAGTAACCGATGCACCTGGTCGAGGGCAAGCACGGCGGTCGTTGGATCGTTGATCGCCGGCGAGAGCGCCTTCAAGGCAATATCGACGATGATCCGGAACGCGAACATCGGGTCCTGCTCGAGGGTGCGTTCGGGGCCAAAGGCCACTGACGACTGCACCACGCGGTCGTCGATCGCCATCGCGCCGCCGTGGAGCACAAACAGCGGCTCTCCCACGGCGAGAAAATCCCCAACCTGCGGCACGAACTCGATCATGCCGTCGTGGCGCCGCGCCAGTGCCACCAGCGTCGAGAGATCGACGGCGAGCACGATTTCCGAAGTACCGCGGTGCTCCACTTCGCGGCTTGGCATCTGGGGCTGTCCGGGTAGCGCGACAGACTCTAGCGGCAGCGCGGTGGCCGGATCGGGATACACTGATTTGATCATCGCGACGCCCTCGTTGCCGATGTGGGCGACAACGGCGACCGGTCGCAGCAGACGCGCCGCGTAGTCGATCAGGAACAGAAAGTCGGCGATGCATGCGACCCCGAGAACTGCGGTGACCAGCGAGACGAGTTCGGCCACCGATGCTTCCTGCCGGTTGAGCGCTTGGACGGCAAACACCAGCGTGAACACGAAGAGGCCGACGCTATAGCGGACGACGTTGTTGCGCAACAGTGTCGTGGCGATGATCCGCGGCGTCAGCTGACCTCCGGCGACCTGGATCGCCACCAGCAATGAGCCGAACGTGAACACGAGAAACGACAGCGTCATCGTGATGACGGTCTGATACAGCGCCGTTGCGCCGGCCGGTGCGAGTCCGGAGAGACGCCAATGCAACCACGCATCGAGCGCGCGGAGCCAAGGCACCAGTGCCATCTCGAGCACGATGGCGACGAGCGGAACGGTCCATAGCGCGGACTTGAGATAGCTGGTCGCGCGGTACAGCCGACCCCAGGTGAGATGGCGTTTGACGAAGGGCATGAATCCGCCCCAAGAGGTCATGCTTGAAGTGGCCATCCTCGACTCCCTTGTGTTAGACCCATCGCCCGCCGTCGGTCGCAGCGGTTGCGTACCCTATCTTGTGGCCAAGTCTTGAAGTCTGGCAAGTAACAATCGGAACAGTAAGGGAGGCGAAGAAAGGGCCGGCGCGCCGATGCTCATAGCGTGCATTGCGTTGGCGCTAGATGCGGGCGATGCTGAATCCGCATTCCGAAGGAGTCCATCCCCGCTTGCTCGTACAAGGCGTCCGCGCATCGCTGCATGCGCTCCCCCGTCGCTAGCCGCTGCGACTGGTAGCGAAATCGCAAACACCTTCGGCAACCTCCACGCCGTCCACTACTGCACGATCACTTCGCACATTCGGCAGCAGTTCCGGCACGAGTCCCACCGCAGCTCCCCGTCCGCTCACCGTCGCTCGTAGACAAACGCAATAGCGCCGTGCACTGGGAGGCAGAAAAGAAAACGGCCGCGCGTTGGCGGCCGTCATTCTTCGATGTGGTGGAGGTGGCGAGAATCGAACTTTGTCGTTTCCCGCTATGCGATGCACAGCACAATACGATCGAGCATCCCCCTTACCCGTCCTGTTACCCAAGTCCGTTTGCCATCTGAGGACTGAGAGAGGAGAACAAACCGCAATTTCAAACCGCGGACAAGCGGAGGCGCGAGGCGATGACACCGCCCGCCCGCCTGATTCAACCTCCGCCGGTCTCGATGCCCAACGCCGCCGGTCCAAACAAGCGCCGAACAGCCTAACGGGCGGAGTGCCCTTTAGTTTCCTAGACCATGGCTTTCCCAACGGCATCCGCCAATTCCAAATCCAAGGGATTGAAATCGACGCCGGGCTGGACCCATTTAACGTTCGCGCATTTGACACAGGTTTAAACTTCGTTGCGCCGGAAATAGCTTCACTGGAACGATGACGCCGCTCGTCGCCGTTGTTCCCGAACCCGCGACGTTTGCGCTGCTCGGGATTGGCCTCGCCGGAATCGCCTTGGCACGGCGACGCGCTGCCTGAAACCATTCCTTGCGCCACAACGAACGGCTCACGTCGTGGGCCGTTTTGCTTGCGTCACGCGTCACTGCAATCGGCTTCGCGTCAGTTTCGCGGCCACTATTAGGCGCGCTGCACTGCGACGACCTCGCGCGCGTTACCCTGCGCGCCGGTGTCATCCGGTACAGTCATAGTCCCGCATCCTACCGAGGCCGTACCGGTGAGCGACGAACGCGACTACGACGTGAAGCGGCCTCTGCGCGATGTCATCGGCACGCTACTCGAGCTGGTTCTGCCTGCCGAGCAACGTGAGCTGATTCCGCGGCTCACGGATATGGTTTCCGCCTGCAAGGGCGTCGTCGAGCACCGCGGCAAGTTGTGGGGCGAACTCACCGAAGGGGAAAAAACATCGTCGCCACGCGCGTCGGTGTCATCGCGCGCGAGATTCTAGGGACCGGCCGACCATCGGAGACGGGACAGACGTTGCACTGATTGGGCAGGTTACGGTCGAATCGGAACATGGACGTATCCTTGGTGCTCTTTCCGGTTACGAAGAATACCAGGCGGGCTGTCCTGCTAGGCTGACGCCTTCGCCTTCCCCGGCTCTGCGAATGACTGTCCGTTCGGCAGGAGCCGACGACCATGCGTTCTCCCAGACAATCCATTCGCTTCTGCACGAGCAATGACGGCACGCGCATCGCGTTCGCGGAATCGGGCGATGGGCCGCCGCTCATCAAGGCTGCGAATTGGCTAAGCCATCTCGAGTTCGACTGGGACAGCCCCGTGTGGCGGCATTGGCTGGTCGAACTGTCGCGCACGCATCGCCTCGTCCGCTATGACGAGCGTGGATGCGGCCTTTCCGACTGGAACGTCGAGGACCTGAGCTTCGAGGCGTGGCTGCGCGATCTCGAGCTCGTCGTTGACGCGACGGGCCTCGAGCGGTTTCCGCTTCTCGGCATCTCGCAGGGCGCGTCGATCGCGATAGCCTATGCGGTCAAGTACCCGGAACGCGTGTCGCATCTCGTCTTGCATGGTGGTTATGCGCGCGGCCGCGCCCTGCGCTCGGCGAGCGATGGGCAGCGCGAAAGTGCGGAGCTGATGCTGAAGCTCATGGAAATGGGCTGGGGCGGAGAAAACCCGGCGTTCCGCCAGTTCTTCACGTCGCATTTCATTCCCGATGCTTCCCTCGAGCAGCAGCGCTGGTTCAACGAGCTGCAGCGCATCTCGACCTCGCCGGCGAACGCCGTGCGCTTCATGAAGGTGCTGACCGAAATCGACGTCGAGGCGCTGCTACCCAGGGTGGACGTGCCCGACCTTGATCCTGCATCCAACGCATGACGCGGCGGTGGCGTTCGAAGAGGGGCGTCTCATGGCCAGTCGCATTCCCGGCGCGCGCTTCGTGCCGCTCGAGAGCGGCAATCACCTGCTGCTGGAATCGGAGCCGGCGTGGCGCCGCTTCACGGAGGAACTCGAAACGTTCCTGCCGAGCGCAACGAGCGGAGGAACAGTCTTTGCCGAGCTGACGCCGCGCGAGCGAGACCTGGTCGAGTTGATCGCACAAGGCCGCGACAACGCCCAGATCGCGGCCACGCTGGCGCTCAGCGAGAAGACCGTGCGCAACCACATCACGCACATTTTCGCCAAGCTAGAGGTGGAGAATCGCGCGCAGGCGATCGTGCTGGCACGAAACGCGGGGTTCGGCCGATCCTGACAGACTCGGGACGGGAGTCCCATGCGTTTGTGCCGCTCCATGGCGCGCACCGGGACGTACGACTCATGCGGCGACGGCTGCGCGTCACGACAATGCGTCTCATCGCGGAACTGACCGCGTTCACCGAGGAGACGCCATGGAAGTCATCGATCGCGCGAGCGCCGACAAGCGCTACGCCCAACGCATCGAGGTATCGAAGCGCATTCGCTGGGACATCGATCGCGATGTCATTCGCGACCGCGTGACGTCGGCAGAGATGCAACGTGTCGGCGCAGCACTCGCGCCTTTGGTCGATGCTACAAGGTGGGCATCATGAGACACGAATCGGCAAGAACGACTAGGACCAGAGGGTCGGGTGCCGTGACAACGGCGGTCATGGCTAGAGGCGACAGGCTCAGCGTAACGGACGGCGAGGCCACGACCATTCGCATCGATCGTGGCTGCGTGTGGATCACCGAAGAAGGAAGCGTGGTCGACCACGTTCTGGAAGCGGGTCAGCGGTACACGTTCGATCGCCCGGGCGTAGCGCTCGTCGCAGCACAAAACGAAGTGCGTGTGACATTGCTCGCACCGCGGGTCGGTCCCCGACCGGCGCGCATCGCATGCGGCAAGGCAACGCTGTACTTCCGGCCGCTGTGGTGGGACGTGATCGCGGCGATGTGGCCTGCGTCCATGCGGCGCGCCTCGCGCCGAAGCTTCGCGTAGTCCCTCACAATGTGTCGGGCGGAAGCGGATGGCGGCGAGGAAGCCGCCAGTCCGGCGTGCGAAGAAGCGCATCGGGTCCGCTTCCTCGACCGGCCTTGACGAGATGAAGGCCGAACCCGGCGTCAAACGTCGCATTACGTCGTCGGACTTGGCCGTTCCCTAATCGACTGCCTTCGGCCAGCTTCACTGCCCGACCGCTTCTGGCCGATCTCGGACGGTCAAGCGCGACGGCCATCTGACGCCGCCTGCCAGCTTAAATCGCGGTTAGAACATTTCAGCCAGGTTCGGCGCCCGCGGCATTCCGGCGTTACGCGCTTTCAGCTAGCCCCAAAGTCACTCTTCAATCAATCTGCTTTAATAGCCTCGAACACCGTCGTCGGAGCAGCGTGATGCAACATGTGGCCAACTCCAGGAAGTACGTGCAACTGGCTGTTTTCTAGCTCTACGTGGAGTCTACGTGCATGTTTTTCAGGGCCAACCACTTTATCCGCCGCACCGGCGAGTATCACCGCGGGCGAATGTATTTCACTGTAACGGCGTTGCAAGGCGGAAGCCGAAAGGCATCATGTAAGCCGCGTCTTCTGCGTTCGCTCGGATTTGTACTGGTCTAAAAAGCATTTCGCGGTTCAGGGTATTCATGAAATTCAGCGGAACCGGCTGAGGAGCAAACATCGCCTTCACCGTACGAGCGAGAAGCAGCCGCGCGGACAGCGCTGTTACGGTATAACGCATCACATCGCCTAATACTGGCACGGCGACTGGTGTAGCGAGAACAGCGTCAAGTCGAGGCGTAGCGAAGTAATAGCCTGAAATCAGCACCAACCTTCGAACGTCGACGCTGGAAATAAGCGCGAGCTCCAGAGCAACGAGGGTTCCCCACGAATGACCAAGTACGATCGGACGCTCCACGCCTAGCTGTAACAACGCCTCACGCAGAAGAGCGGCTTGCGCCGCTGCCGTCCACAATCGATTACGAGGGCGTTCGCTGTATCCAAAGCCGGGCCGATCGAACGCAAGCACGCGATAGTGGCGTGCCAGACGCTCAATGAGGCCGCTCGCTACGAAATCTTCAAGGCGCAACGTGTTGCCGTGTAACAGCACAATGGGCGTTCCTTGCCCACGTTCGAGATAGTGGACTTGTGTGTCTTCGACGTTGATGAAGCTGCCGGCAGGAGGGTTCCGCGTTTTCCGCGCTGTGCGCTCGCTGCGCGACCCACGCCGCCGTTGTAGCCAAGGCGGTGATAGTAGCTCCCGCGATCACAAGGCCACGGCGAGGCCTCGTTACTAATGCGAATGAAATTCATGTCAAACCTTTGAGCGTGACCCTAGTGGGGCGTCACGCATTTGAAGTTAGTCCGCTAAGGGCGCAGCATGCGGGGGCCCGGCACCAAGGCATGTCGGCGCCTCCCCGAATCCCCTGTAGGACTCAAGAAGTCGACCATGCGGGGGCGCGCTCCGACGCCGCAGGACAGCGCGCCTATCGGCTTTCCAACGCGTGTTCCAGGAAGCGAACCGCGTCCGGCAGCACGAGGTCCGAGCGATCGAAGGTTTCGCCATGCGTGAGATCCGGGAACACGGTAAACCTTGCCTCGGCTATACGGGTTGCAGAATTCCTTGCCTGCGTGAGGTCCTTGTCTGCTCCGCCCGCATATATGAAGCAAGGCATGCTGACGGCGCCTAGCATGTGCTCGAGGGAAGGCCGATCCTGTGCTGCGGCAGCAAGCGCGCGCAGGTCGTTTTTGAACAGGCGCTTCCTCGCATCGCCATCAAACGCTGATGCGCCCGTTCGCGCGGCCAATCGCTCGAGGAACGCTTCCGGGTCCGTTCCGTCGATGCCACGGAACGCCGTACCCATATCGCTGCCGTGCGCGGAAGCGCCACCGCAAAGCAATGCCGATATTCGATGCGGCGCATACGCTGCGAGCCCGAATCCGAATTCCCCGCCCATCGAATAACCCCAGTAGGCGGCCCTGGACATCTTCAGCTCATCCAGAACTGCAATGACGTCGAAAACCTGCATCGGCCAGATATAAGCGGACTTGTCATGGGGTTTGTCGCTGTCCCCATGTCCGCGTGCGTCGATAAGTAGCACCGTGTGAGTGCCCGCGAGTTCGTCCACGTATCCGGCGTCATGCCAATCCACCGCGCGCTGCGCGAAACCGTGATGAAGCACGAGCGGTGGGCCGTGCCCGGCGACGTCATAGCTAATTCGCACGCCGTGGTTGGTTGCGAACGGCACGGTTTCGGCCCTCACTCCGCTTAAACGCGTTGCAGATGCATCGTCAGCACGTTCGCGACGCGCGTCGTCACCGGCGTTAGCGTAGCGACAGATCTGGCACAGAAGCGAGGCATGTCAAAGTCAGAGGCACGCGCGACTGCGAAGGCGTCCTATAGTCGCTGCCACTGTCGCTTGACGATGTTTAGCCGGCCCATGCGCTGATCCCAGCTATGGATGGCATGCGCCGGATCGTCACTCAACGATAGCGGGCCGGTTGCGCCGCATTCCTTGCAACTAACGGCGAGCATCACGCGATCCTGGTCGACCGCGATCACGTCTAGGTCATCGCTAGCGCAAAACGGGCAGGACTCGGGCTTCATCGGCAAAAGCATAACGCCCTGCGGGGCGTTTGGAAACTGGGCTATGGTGGTGCTATGGATCTGCTACCAGTCTGAAAAAGCTCTAGGCGATGCGCGAAGTCATTGCGGCGTACGAAGCAGTGAGCACCAAGCCGTGGAAATAGCGCCTCGCACCATTGCACGCGCACCGCCTACGTAGAACTCTGCAAGGGCAAGAATTCGGAAGGTCGAGCATGCCGAAGTTGCCAACGTTGGAAGACTGGCACCCGGCCTGATCTGTCCTAACCGCGATTTGATCTGGCAGGCGGTATCAAATCGTCGTGGCCCTTGACTGGCCGAGTTCGGCCGATCAGCAGCCGCCCTTGTGCCTTCACAGAAAAGAGTTCAGACTGCCTGCACGCCAGCGTCGTTATCCGCAACAAGAAGATCGACTGGCAGGTTTAGTTTCACCCCCTCTGGGCGCGCCTGACGCGGTTCCTGCGTCAACCCCACACCCTCCGCACTGTTCAGTCCCACACGCCCGCTGAGTAAGTGAGCCGCTGCATCACCGGCTTACGGCTGCAGGCCGACTCGAGCGCACCGACACCAACGAAATCTTCCAAGGGTAAAGATGAAAATCATAACGATTCGAATTTTGACTTCTTGCATTTGCGCTCTCGCACTTTCCGGACCCGCGTTAGCGACTGACCCTAATGTTCGAACGGTAGTCACCGGTTTGAACTCGTCTTGGAACGAAGCGTTCAACAAGGGCGATGCATCGGCGGTTGCCGCGCTTTACGACGAGAGAGCTACTTTATCCGCTGGTGATGGCAAAACCCTAGTAGGGCGATCTGAGATCGAGAAATTGTTCAAAGGGTTTATCGACGGCGGTGTTCACAACCATACGATTGACATCGTTGAAGCGTACGGCAATGGTGATTTCGCGTATGAGGTGGCGAAATGGAGTGCAAAGGGCCGTGCTAAGGACGGAAAAGAGCCTGCCTTCGGTGGCATTCTAACCAACGTGTTCGAGCGGGGCGCTGACGGGAAATGGAAATCCATGTCGCACGTCTGGAATACGGCGACCGATTGATCTTGCTGAGCTTTTAGCTGGCGGTCGAGGTCGACTTAGGGCGCGGTGCCGTATTCGACTACCCATCGACGTAGGAACACGGCGCGTTGTTGGACAGTAAGACTTCACGCGTGCCAACGTGGCGCGGGGCCGACAAACCGAAGGACCGCAGTTTAGGGCATCGAAACGGCCGCCGGAATTTTGTCGAATAGGCACTTGCGGAATGATTAAGCCCGGTGTTAGATCGGGAATGCACTTGATCGTCGCTGGGCGCCTCTGCGAATCGCGTGTCGCCGCGGAGGTTCCTGCTGGAGAGCAGGCAATCTGCAACGCCCCTCGGACGGAAGGCAATTTCGCGTCGTGGCAAATTATGCTAACGTCATGGTCGCTGCGGGCGGGCGCGCGGACGCCGACATCGGAAGGATCACCGGCATGCTGACACTTCAGGAGTGCATCGACCTCTCGGGGCTCGAGGTCGAAGAGATCGAGGCCATTGCCCGACACGAGCGCATCCCCGAGATCGTGGCAGCCGGGCTCGGCAACCACCTACTCGCGACTTCCGATGGCCGCCGGCGGATCCGGCGGATGATCGCCGACAATCTTTCTCGGGCCCGCCAAGCCGCCGACTAAGGGGGGAGCGCGGGCCGCGCTGCAACGCGTGCTGTCCCGATGACGACGTGGCCCATCCCGACTGCTTGCAGTCGTACCCAATGTGGCGAGTCGTGCCGCGAAGTTTGCGGCGAGTTCTTTGGGCGCCGAAGTAGTCGGCATGCGCAAGGGTCAAACGACACGCGACCGCAGCGCCACGATAGCGGCATTGCGTGTTCATCGAGGCGCATGGCCCGGTTGCACTCGCTGCAGGACACGACGTCCAGCTGCCAGGCGAGTTCCAGTCCAAACGACGTCATCGCACCGCATGACGGACACTCGGCCATGAGTTCGGCCACGGCTTGGTGCAGGCGGATGACCAGGAAGAATTCGCTCTGGTTCTCCCCTTCGTTCGAATCGTTGGCGAGCATGGCGCCAGAATGCCACGGTCGACGGTCAGCGCCGCCATCAGTTTCGACCTGAACTATGCCGCGAGAAGGTCCACAGCCCCGAACTGTCCGACCAGCAACGCGAGTCCGACTTGGCGCTTGGGGGGTGAGCAAACACCGGCGAGGTAAAGCTCAACCATGAAGGGCTCAGCCTCCGCGAATGCGGGGGAGAAGTAGAAGTGCGTCTGACCGGTCGAATGATCGTATCGAAGGAATACGGCGGCGCTCTCTTTCGGCCAGTGAGGCCGCTGAAGAAACGTCGGGTAGTTGGCTCGAATGTTCTCGGCGACGTTTAGCGCCTCTGAACCCGGACGGTGAAACGTGAACCACGGCAAAGCGATACCTCCATCCACTGTTGTACACCCAATACGGTCACATCCACTGCACGCTCGTACCACTTGCTCGCGTGCATTGCGACGTTAGCGCTGAGGACGGCGGCCACCCCTATCCCGAAGGGCTCGCGGCTCTTAGCCGGATCGAAATCAGCGGTTACATGTGCGCGTTCAAGGCCCGTGAATCGCAACTTCATCACTGCCAAGGCGCTGCGGTGTGGCACCAACGGTGCATAAACGGTTGTTGGGCGACAATCACGACGACCGGCGTGGCATCTCCAAGGCCCACCACGGCCTCGCACCACCCGACAAGCGCCGAGGGTAGCCGGGCCAGTCACATGCTGATGAGGCTCTCAGTCGGTCTGCGAGCATCGGCACGAATAGGACGTGGGAACGTCGCCGGAGTGAAGCCACGACCGACATGCGGCCGCTGTGTCGTTGAAGGCGGGTAGCATTGACCACGTACTAGATCGGAGACATCGATGCCGCAACTGCCGGACCAGCCGCTTCGTGGCTTTGTGATCCTCGTCGTGGAAGACGATCCTGACACGCTCAATGCCGTTGCATATCTGATCGTCGAAGCATTCGGCTGCCGGGTGCTGCGCGCGTCATCGGTGGAATACGCCTTGCGGATGATCGACTCCGGTTCCCGCGTCGACCTCGTCTTCTCCGATGTCGGCATGCCCGAAGTTGACGGACTGACATTTGCCGAACTGGTGCGTAGGCGACGGCCAGACCTGCCGTTCGTTCTGGTTACCGGTCGCCCCGACGTTGTCGATTCATCCCTGAAAGCCGGTTGGGTTGCCTTGCTGAAGCCGTACACAGTCCAGACGCTTGCAGCGGTGTTCACCGAACAACTGCGCGTGGACCATCCCTCTGTTCAGAAGGGTCTTCTCAAGCCGGATAGACGCACACCAAGCGGATAGCCCACCGCCCGCGCCTTAACGGCAACAGCGCTATCTTTACCAATACAGGTTACGCAACGAACGGACCGATAACTCAAACGAAGAGAATCACTCGTCAGGTCGTTCGAGCACCGGGCACGGTGTGCCAGTGATCAGCAATCTGAAACACTGCGATGCATTCAGATGCAGGCACCAAGATGGCGGATGAACGCGACTTCGACGCTAAGTCCGAGCTGCGGGACGCCGTTGCCGCGTTGCTAATGCTCGTGTTGCCTCCGGAACAGCGTGAATTGATCCCCAGGCTGACCGACATGGTCTGCGCGTGCAAGGGCGTGGTGGAGCGCCGCGGCAAGCTTTGGGGCCGAGTTGACCGAGGGCGAGGGGAACATCGTGGCGGCGTCATCGCTCACGAGATCATCCGCACTGGGCGATCAGCGGAAACGGGGCAGACGTTGCATTGACAATTTCCCGCTCGCCGCGTCGCATGCGCGTGATCTAGAAACTGTGTTCTCGTGCACGTGGCAGATCGTCTGCTTAGGCTCGCCGCCGCCGGTCGCGCGAGATTGTCCAGAGCGCGTTGCTGATCGGCCCTACGTTGATTCTAAGCCCCAGCGATCACAAGGTGGGCTGCCTGCCGCCGTGCTGAACGGCCTTGATAATCTGATAGATCGAGGTCGGCTTGATGAGCACATCGTCGAAGCCAGCGTCTGCCGTTTTGGAGTGCGTCTCAGCGTTGTCCGGCCAAGCCGTGTTGGCGATCAACCGCATCCGCTTGCCGTAGCCCTCGCGTAGTCGACGCGCCACCTCCAGTCCGTCGATCGCCGGCAATTCGAGGTCGACGAGGGCGATCTCCGGCTTGGAGCGCTCTGCCTCGGACAGGGCGGCTTCGCCGTCGTGCGCGATCAACGTGCAGTAGCCGATCGAGCGCAGGACCTCAGCGACGGCATCTGCGAGGGCGCGATCATCTTCGACGATTAGTACGGTCGGCACCGAGGACTTGTATGCGAATTTTGTTGGCAACAATGCTGCCTTGGGCCACCGAGCCACGGCAATCGGCGTTCGATCGGTCGCGGCGTAGGAATAATCGGGAACGACTGGCAAACGTCAGGCGCTGCACGCCGTCGCCGCCGACAGCGCGTCCCAGAGGGCAGCTCGCGGCTCCCGCCGAGTCGAATCTGCCGTTACATGTGGTCGCGCGTTCAACTCTCGCGAACCTGCAACTTCAACACCGGCACAAGGTCGGAATGCCGACGCGATACGGCATGCGGGTTGCATGGATTAGTTTCGAGTCAACCGTGTGCCAGGCGCCACCGTTGATCGCAACCCGTCGTTAATGCTGGGGTCCTCCATATGCTTTTGGGAAATCGTATGCCGGTTGTCCAAACCCGACACCCGCCGGAGCCATTAGGAGACGAGCGCATCGCGCAAGTGCTCACCGATGCCTTTCCGCCGCATCGCTGTACTGTGGAATTTCAGGACGACCGGCGCAGAGTTGCGCTGCGGGTGCGCGGTCCGAATGGGGCAGAGTATGTCGTCGAAGGTAAGCGCCTCGATCTACTGCGTGACCTGGACGCACTTGCGCAGTACATTCGAGACGTACGGATTCATCTGAGCCAACACCGCCTGCGCTTGATGTTCAGGCCGATTTGGTCCCGAGCAGCGCAAAGGTCCCCGACGATCCCGTCATCGACGTCGATAACTGGCAGGACGTCAGATATTGGTCGCGGAAGTTTGGTTGCACCCAGTCGGTACTTCGCGCGGCCATCAACGTTCTAGGTCCGCGGGTGAAAGACGTCGAGCCCTAACGTCAGCGGCGAACCCATCGATGAAAATCGGCGCGTTCCATTCGCCCAGGCGCGGGACGACCCGGCATCACAACAATAACCGGTGCCCGGAGGGCAACCTGATCACCTCGACGGATCGCATCCGAGGGCGAGGGGGTTACCCACTGTGCGAACGCTGTGCAAAGCTCGCGGCCGAGGCCCGAATGGGCGGCCCAGTGGCGCCACGCCGTGGAATATGAATTACGACTGGGGAACGGACTTTTTCCTCTTAGCGATGACGCCTTTGTCGCGCAGCACTTCACGCGCCATGGACTGCCGCTGCGTGTCCGACATTGTTGGAAACGACTTCTTCAGCTTGATGTCGTGTCCTCGAAACGCACGAAAGGCCAATGCCTCCTGCGGACTCAGCCGGCTATTTAGCGGCAAGCCAAGTGGCTTGCGAATACGCCGCCGCTGTGAATTGCCCACCACACGCGCCAACAGCAGAACGAGCAGCAGCGCTACCACGGCGAATCCGATGTAGACCCAGAGCAAGTGCATACACACCTCGCGTTTCGATAGCCGCCCTAGATGTGGCAAGCACCATGCCATCTGGTGCCGATGTGCAACCGATTGGTCGATTCCATCGGACCGACGCGGAGATGGGAGCGACGTACTCCGTAGCCTACGAGCCGCGCTGTTGCATTTCCACGACGCCACGATCGGCCGGCGGATGTTCCCGACCAGTGGCGTGGAGGAGTCGGCCGGCAGGCTTGTACGATCCAGCAGGTGGCGAGAGGGAGGGAGACGCCGTGGCACCAGAACAGCCACTTCGTGGCAACATCATCCTTATCGTCGACGACGACGCCGATTCGGCGGCAACGCTTGAGCGACTGATCGCCGAGGAGTTCGGCTGTCGGGTGCTGACCACCTCGTCCGGCGATGAAGCGCTGCGCATTGTCGACTCGGGCGCGCATATTGACCTCGTGTTCGCGGACGTCGTCATGCCCGAGATGGATGGGGTCACGTTGGCTCACCTGATTGGCAGGCGGTTGCCTAGTCTTCCGGTCGTGCTCGCCACCGGCCGTTCCGACGCCGTCGACTCAGTCACCGAACGAGGCGGTATCGCCCTGCTGAAGCCGTATTCGCTTGAACGGCTCGAAGCCGTGTTCACCGAACAATTGGGCCTGCAGTCTGTTGTCCAGCGCGCCGCCCACAAAGTCGATCACAAATAGATAACGGACCTCAGCCACTCCCACGCGTAGGAGATTGCCGACGATCGTCAACGGCACCGACCGATCGTAATTGTGGCGGGGCCCGCGCATGCTCCTGCACGATGCGATGGAATGGCTCGATGGCGAGAAGCGAAACGCGGTCACGCCGTGAATATAACCACGACGGCACTGGCGAGCCGGTGTTGTGCCCTCACTGCGCGCTACCACCACACGGCGAATCCCTCGACGGCCACTCGATCGCGTGGTCAATGTACTGTGGGATTTGGTGTCCGGCATGCGCGCGGTGCGCCCGGGTCGATTGGTTAACGCCATGGAGGGCGAGGCATGGAGGACGACTACCCCTACGTCACTACCGCCGAGGCCGCGGCGCGCATCGGAACTCGACGGTTCGGTATGACTCAACTCTGTCGGCGCGGTCAAGTGTCGGGTGCATTGCGGTTCGGACGTGCGTGGATGGTGCCCGCGGATTTTGAATGGGAGCGCCATAACACGGGGCCCAAGCCGAAGAGAGACGCTCTGAACAGCAAGCTCTCCCGAGTCTCGGCGAAACGCGCCGGATCGTCTACCGCCGCCTCGGAATCTGCAGCGGCGCTTATTACTACGACAGAGTCGTTCGGTCCCGGTTGCCCGGTGCTTGATGGCCCCGCAGAATAAAGCGGCCCAACCTCCTAGCGGCTGGCTCGACCGTATACCAAAGCCATCGTGCGTCCTGCCTGTACTTGGCCGACACGGCCGCGCTGGGGCACTGTGGTATAGCGCGTCAACGATGAGGTCCCTTGTGCTCGCCCCACGGTCTACATCTGAGAAGGATTTCCGGCCAAGGGACGCGGCGACGTTTTGTGCGATTGAACAAAGGACACTGGTTCGCTCGGTGCGTGATATCTTATTTAGCGATCGAAGGTTGAGAGGGCACTCATGAGACGTCTGAGCTCCGTGATCACGCTCGTGATCTGTCTCGCATTATCGATGCCGGTTCCTTCCCAAGTGCCTGCGTCTGGTGCAAATGCATCCTCCAGCGCGGCGGCACCCTCCGCAACCAAGTCGTTTTCGCAGCAGGAACTCGATCAGTTGGCCGCGCCGATCGCGTTGTATCCAGATCCATTGGTGGCCCAGGTGTTGATGGCGTCCACCTACCCGCTCGAGCTCGTTTTTGCCGAACGTTGGGTAAAGGCCAATCCTTCCCTGAAGGACAAGGCACTCGAAGAAGCGCTGCAAAACCAGCCCTTGGGACCCGGCCGTCAAGTCGCTTGTGGTATTCCCGCAGGTATTGACGATGATGAGCGAGAAGCTCGACTGGACACAAAAGCTCGGCGATGCGTTCCTTGCGCAGCAGCAAGACGTTATGGCGACCATTCAGACCCTGCGCGGCAAGGCTGTTACCCAAGGCACGCTCAAGGATTCCAAGGAGCAGAAGGTCCTGACTGAGGTGCAGAACAACACGACGATCATCAAGATCGAGCCTGCGGATCCCCAGGTCGTCTACGTGCCGACGTACAACCCGTCGATCGTGTACGGTGCGTGGCCTTATCCGGCGTATCCGCCTTATTACTGGTATCCGCCGGGCTACGGGTACGGTGGCGCGCTACTCGGCTTCACGGCGGGCGTCATCATCGGCGGCGCGCTGTGGGGCAACGTCAACTGGGGTGGCGGCGATATCAACATCAACACAACCGCTACAACAACTTCAACCGTACGAACATCTCGGACGGCAAATGGAACCACAACGTGAACCACCGCGGGGCCGTGCCGTACCGCGACAAGGGCGTCGCGCAACAGTACGGGCGCGGACAATCCGCCGATGCCGGTTCGCGGGATGCGTTTCGTGGCCGTGCCGACGCTGGACGTCAGTCGATCCAGCGCGGTGAGGTATCTTCGCGCGACATTGCAGGCCGCGATCTCGGTAGCCGGGATGCGGGCAGAGCCAGCGGCGCGGCAGGCGGTCGCGACTTCGGCGGGCGCGACATGCGCGGCACCCGCACGCCGACGGCGTTCGACACGGGGAGCCGGGCCCAGACGCGTGACTTCGGCAATCGTGGGTCGTCCAGCCTTGGCTCGGCACGGTCTTCGGGCAACTTCGGCGGTGCGCCGCGGAGGAGGAGGGCGCGGCGGCGGGGGCGGACGCGGCGGCGGACGCCGATGATCCGCCCGGCCGACAATGATCCCACGATGGAGGCCTCGATGAGCGCTCTGAACAACCTATGGAGAGTGCGCAAGTGGACATGGTGGCTGGTTATGGTCCTTGTCGTCGCGATGATCGCGACCGGAGCTCGGGCCGCCGCTCCCCCTCAGAAGTCGTTCCCGACGCCGGATGATGCCGTCAGCGCGCTGGTCCAGGCGGCGAAGACATACGACCGTAACGCGATCCTTTCGGTGCTGGGTGACGCCGGAGATTGGATTTCATCGGGCGACCCCACGGCCGACAGGGCGACGGTTGCACGCTTCCTGTCGCAGTACGAGGAGAAGCACGCCATTGTTCCCGACGGCGACAAGGCAACGTTGACGATCGGAAGCGACGATTTTCCGTTCGCCTTCCCGCTAATGCGAAGCGCGGGACGATGGCACTTCGACGCCGCACGCGGAAAAGAAGAATTGCTCGAAAGGCGCATCGGCGGAAACGAGCTGGCGGCGATCAAGGTTCTACAGGCAGTCGTCGACGCCGAGCAGGAATACGCTTCCGAGGACCGACACGGCGATGGTGTCCTCGCGTACGCGCAGAGATTCTCGAGTAGGCCCGGCAAGCGCGATGGACTCTATTGGCCGACGAAATCCGGTGAGACTGAAAGTCCCTTGGGTGTGCTCGTGGCGCAGGCGGCGAGCGAGGGTTACCAGCAGAGCGACAAGTCCCCGACGCCCTACCATGGGTACTTCTATCGAATGCTGAAGGGCCAGGGTAAGAGTGCCGAATCGGGGGCGTTCGACTACGTCATACGCGGTAGAGGGATTGCAGGGTTCGCCGTGGTTGCGTATCCGGCGAGGTACGGCAATTCCGGCATCATGACTTTCATCGTCAATCAGGACGGCAGGATTTATCAGGCGGATCTCGGACCAGACACAAAGGCGATGGCCGAAGGCATGCAGCGCTTCGATCCCGGTCGCGGGTGGTCCGCTGTCGACGCGAAGTGATGCGGAAGAAG
>CAVPWB010000009.1:0-298775 GCA_963709335.1 uncultured Pseudomonadota bacterium | reverse complement strand
TTTCGTCCACGATCTTGGACCAGTCCACGTCGCCCTTGATCGCGCCGACGAGCTTCTGCGCGCGGATCATGTTGTCGAGACCCTTGTAGTTGATGCCGCCCGGCCCCCAGTACGAAACGCCTTCGACCGTAACGCCGGTCTGGCGGATCGCGTTTTCGATCACCGAGGGCTCCATCTTGTAAACGGTGGCGATGATCTGGGCAGCCTCCTTCGGATTCGCCTTCATGAACTCGACGCCCCGCCGGCGAGCCCTGATGATCGCGCGCAGTGTATCGCCGTGCTCCTTCATCGCCTTCGTCGTTGTAACGCCGACGACGTTGTTCATCGGCGGGAACAGATCACGGCCCCATCCGATGACTCGATACCGCTCCGCATTCTTGGACGTGAGCGGATCGGTGAGCGCCATGACGTCGATGCCGCCATTCTCGAGTGCCGTGAGCCCCGGTCCGAAGCCGCCGGTGGCCGTCATCGTGACGTCGGTGGTCTTCAACCCGACTTTCTCGAGCAGCAGAAGCGTCAGCGCCTGGGTCGTCGAGCCGGGATTCGTGAATCCGAGGCGCTTTCCCTTGATGTCGTTGATCGACTTGATCGGCGAGTTCGGCATCGTGACGAACGAGATGTCCGTGACGAGGCTTGCGTCCTCGCTGACGATCTTGATGTCCGCTCCTCCCTGGATTGCGGCGACGACCGCGGCAAGTGCGGACTCGCCAAAAACGAGGTTTCCGGCCGTGACATTACGTATCGTTGTGCCGCCGCCGTTGTCGGTCAGCACGCCCGTGATATCGGGCGCGCCTTCCAGCTTGAAATAGCCCTTGTTGACAGCGATCACGATCGGCATGCCGTTCATGGCCACGCCGTAATTCGCCACCGCGATATCGTCCGCGCGTGCAGACGTGAACACACCGCACAAGAGCACGACACCGACACCGGCGATCGTCCTCGCCAGCCTGTTGACCACGTTCATATGACTCCTCCTCTTATCAGGGTTGTTGCCGTAACGTCACCATCACGTTCTTCAGTTGCGTGCATTCGAGCAATTCGTCGATCGATTCCTCGCGGCCGCTGCCCGATTGCTTGTACCCGCCGAAGGGCACGCCGACATGGTGGGTGCTCGCGCCGTTGATCCAGACGTAGCCTGCTTCCACGCGCGACGCCAGCCGATGTGCGCGATCCAGGTCGTGCGTCCAGATCGAAGCGGTGAGACCGTATTCGAGCGCGTTCGCGCGCGCGATGACGTCGCGCTCATCGGACCACCGCAGGATGCTGACGATCGGGCCGAAGATCTCCTCGCGCGCGATTCGCATGTCATCGCGGACGTCTGCGAACACGGTCGGCTCGAGGAAGTGACCGCCCGCGAGCGCCGGGTCAGCCGGGCGCTTGCCGCCGTACAGCAGCCGTGCCCCTTCCGCCTGTCCGAGTCGAACGTAACTCATCGACTTCTCGAGCTGGGCCGCCGACGACAGGCACCCCATGTCCGTGGCCGGGTCCATCGGGATGCCGACGCGCAGCGCCGCAACACGCGCGACGATCTTCGGCAACGTGGCGTCATGGATCGCGTTGTGCAGATAGACGCGGCTCGTCGAATTGCACGACTGTCCGTTCGCATAGCGGAAGTTCATGCCGCGCACGACGCCTTCGGCGACTTCGTCGGGCATCGCGTCTTCGCATGCGATCAGCGGATTCTTGCCGCCGAGCTCGAGGGTCAGCTTCTTGATCGACGCGCCGGCGGATTGCATCACCGCGCGTCCCGCGGCCACGCTGCCGATGAGCCCCACCTTGGCGACGTCGCGATGCGCAACCAGTGCGGCACCCGTGTCGCGGCCGCCGGTGACGACATTGAAGACGCCTGGCGGAAAAAGTCCGTCCCACAGCTCGGCGATCCGCAGCGCGGATAGCGGCGTCTGATCGGCAGGCTTGACGATCAACGAATTGCCCGCCGCAAGAGGCGCGCCTGCCTTGGCCGCGACGAACAGGAGCGGATGATTGAACGCACCGATTCTCGCGACGACACCGAGCGGTTCGCGCAGCGTGTAGTTGAGCCAGCCAGGGCCGACGGGGATCGTGCTCCCCTTGAGCTCGATTGCAAGGCCGGCGAAATAATCCATGTAGTCGGCTGATACCATCGCATCGTGCAGCATGGCCTGATAGGCGACGCCGCAATCGACGGCGTCGATCCATGCCAGCTCTTCGGCGTGCTCCCGAATCACCGTTGCTGCCGCACGGACGGCGCGCGCGCGTTCGTGCGCTGGAACATCGCGCCAGGCGGCGAATCCCGCACGCGCGCTGTGCACGGCGCGCGCGACGTCGTCGGCGTTTGCATCCGCAACGCGCCCCAGCGCCTGGCCGGTGGACGGACATTCGACGTCGATGAACTGACCGGACGACGACTCTTGCCATTTGCCCTCGAAGTAAAGCGCCCGGCGAACCGGAAGCCTCGAGTCGATCAACGATGGTGCGGAATCAGGCATTCGGTGGCTCCGCAAAGCTAGTCGCCCCGGTCCACGACCGCCAGACCATAGGGGTCGTTGCCGACACCCGTGACCGTCGCGGCGACGGTGCGCGTGCGCAGGTCGATGATCCAGACCGTGCCACTCGCCGCGAACGTCGTTCGCGGTCCGCCGGAGATCACCGCAAAGCGCCCATCGGCCGTCACAGCCGAGCCCTTGGGCCGGGCGGGACGAACGACACCGTCCGCGTCCGCCGGTCGCGTGAGCGGAACGCGCGCGACCTCGGCGCCCGGCTGATGCGCGAGTGCCATCGACAGGTCGACGATCGAGACATTGTTCGCGCGAAAGTTCGGCACGACGATGAATTTTCCATCGGGCGTGAAGGACGGGATGAACGGGCGCGTCTGGACGTTCGAATCGCTGGTGCCCACCAGCACGCGCGCCACCTCGGCCGTTGGCGAGCGGGCAGCCGCCAGATTCACGTCAATGATCGAGATCGTGTTGCCCTCGAAAGCGATTTGTTGGCTTTCGCGATTGGCAGCGACAACCCAACGGCCGTCGGCGCTTGTCGCGATGCCCCAGGGCCCTATCTGCGTGGGAATGCGAGCGATCTCGGCGGTCTTGCTACCCGCGAGCGCCGCCGCGAGGTCGATCACCGAGACGTCGTTGGTGCCGCCGTTGGCCGTGAACAGGTAGTGCTTGCCGTCGCTCGCGGTGCCGACGGTGATGCCGTTGCTGTCCGGAAAGCAACCCCATGCCGCGTTGGGCGACAGCAAGGGGACGGGCGATGGCGGCCCGTGCGGCGACACGAACGGCACGGGGAAGTCCGGGCACGCGAATCCGGGCTTGCCAAGGGCGAGCTCGACCGCGCCGCGCAGGCTGCCGGTCTTGCGGTCCACGAACGTGATGCGGTTACCGCCGTCCTCGGTGAGATGACTTTCCGCATTGCCGATGACGAACATGTCGCGCAGCAGCACGAGCCCCACGGCTCCGAAATGACCGCTGTCGATGTGGAACTCCAGCGCTTCCGCAGTGTTATCGCTGCGACGCTGCGTCATCTTCCGGACGTCCATGACGGCGATGTTGCCGCGGCCGCCGTGCTGTTGAAACTCGTCGTTGTCGATCGCCCCGTGGTGGTTCACGACGTACGCGGTCTTGCCGTCCTCGCTGATCACGATATTGGCCGGATCGCCGAGCAGTTTCCCGTCCAGGCGATCCAGTGCGGTCTTGGAGCGGCTGACGATTGCGTTGGGCGTGTTGTTGTTCTGCGGCTTCAACGCCTCCTTGAGGTCGATCGCGTACATCCGGG
Source organism: uncultured Pseudomonadota bacterium (assembly GCA_963709335.1). Classification (GTDB taxonomy): domain Bacteria; phylum Pseudomonadota; class Gammaproteobacteria; order Burkholderiales; family Casimicrobiaceae; genus VBCG01. Next base: position 295,019 of record CAVPWB010000009.1, on the reverse strand, counting down.
GGTCCCGACGTCCGGTCGCGAGAATGTACGTGTTGTCGGCAATCGCTTCTTGGCCAAGGCAAATCAGCAGGCTGGCTGCTAGCAGCGCGTTTCCAATCTTCATCTCGACGTTCCTCCTGGAATGAGACCTCGCCGTGCCTCGTGGCGGGCGCGCGGCACGTTCGGCTTGTCCGCGCCGGAATGCCGGTGGCTACGGCCGATCAACGAAGCTCGAAACTCGTCAACTCCTCGACCCAATGCTCGTATATGTACGGACCGGAAGCGGCGTAGCGCTCATGCTTGATGTGACGCTTGACGTCCGGCGCGTACCACATGTCCTCGTTCGCCGTACCCTTCGAACCGGTGAGCGTTTTGCGAATGCCGGTGAGGTGAACGGTATCGAACGTGCCCGCCGGTACCGTCACCTTTTCCCACCCGCGAACTTCGACCTCCCAGATCGAGATGCTCTGCCCGTCGGGCTGATGATAGGGAAATTCCCACTTTGCGCCGATCTGCAACGGCCATCGATACCATGTCGTGTCATTCAGCGGTCCGCCCTGGTAGGCGAGCGCCGTGCGGTTGAGGTCGAGCGAGTATCGGACGGTGCGGTCTGCGCCAGTCGCGGCGTTCCCATAGTAACCGCTGAAGTTCACGTTGTAGCGGTCGGGTTGGCGATCCTTGACCGCGACAGTGCCTTCGTACGTGAACGTCCCACCGCGATTGTGGGCGGGGAGCAGCGAAATTCGATAGCGCCACGTGTCGCCGTGCGTCCAGGTGGGACGCGCGAGGGTTTGGGCTGGCGCAGCGTCGACGCACGAGACGGCCAGCAGCACCATGCAGGCGGAGCGGAACATCATTACGGCCATCGCAACCTTATCGAGATTGTCGCGACGTGCCGTTAACCGGAACCATCGCATTCGTATTATGGTTCGTCGTTCTGGCGCGGCGCAGCGATCCTGCGCGATCATAGGGCTTTAAAATCGAGGCGACGTGCTGAATGGCCAACTTCAAGAATCCGCTTGAGACCTGGAATGAGCGCTATGCCGGGCCGGACTATGTATTCGGTGAGTCACCGAACGAATTCGTGCGCGCGGCGGCGGGCCATCTTGCAGTGGGGCAGTCGGTCCTGTGTGTGGCCGACGGCGAAGGTCGCAACAGCGTCTGGCTCGCGGAGCGTGGACTGCGTGTGACCGCATTCGACTTCGCGCCGAATGCCGTCGAGAAGGCGCGACGGCTCGCGCGTCAGCGCAATGTCCATGTCGACCACCGCATGGGCGACATCCAGACGTGGGCCTTCGCGCCGGGTGAATATGATGCGCTCGTGGTGATTTTCATCCAGTTCTTGGCACCCGAGGAAAGAGACGACGCTTTTGCTCGCATGCAGTCCGCGGTCAAACCGGGCGGACTGTTCCTGCTCGAAGGCTATCGACCGGAGCAGCTCCAATATCGCACGGGCGGTCCTGGTGCGATCGAGAACCTCTACACGCGAGAATGGGTGGAACAAACGTTTCGTGGCTGGGAAACGCTGGCGCTGCGCGAATACGACGCGGTGCTGCAGGAGGGCACCCGCCATACGGGGATGTCCGCGCTGATCGACCTCGTCGCCCGGAAGCCCTGATCCGTCGGTCTTGTCATGTGCCGCAGAACGTTCGGTAGCAGGCGGTGACGGCGGCCGGTGCCGGCTCGGCGTAGCGCTCGCGCTCAGGCAGTTCTTGGTACGGCTGCTGGACGGCCGCCAGCAATCGCTCGAAGGGCACGAGATCAAGGTGTGCGGAGGCAGCGGTCAACGCTTCCTCGACGCAATGGTTGCGGGCGATGACGATCGGGTTGACGCCGCGCATCGCATTCGCACGTTCGGTTGCCACGGTTTCCTTGACCTGCTGCGCACTCACGTCCTCGGTTGCGCAGCGCGCACGCCAGCGGGCCAGCCACGCGTCGGGCGCATGCGCATCGGCAAACAATGCGCGTAGCGGCGCTTCGTTGCCGCCAGCCGCATCGGCAAGCCGTCGCCATCCAAGCGTGAAATCGACGTGCTCGGCATGGAGCAGCGCCAGCCAGTCGTCGATCAGCGCGGTGTCGGCCGCGTCGTCTTCCGGGTGACTTCGACGAAGCCCGAGCTTTTCGCGCTGACCGCGCAGCAGACATTCTCGGTAATGCCCTGGGAATTCAGCGATCACCTCGGTTGCGATCGCAATCGCCTTCTCGCGATCGTCGGACAGCAGAGGCAGCAGCGTTTCGGCCAGGCGTGCAAGGTTCCAGCACGCGATGTCGGGCTGGTTGCCGAAAGCGTAGCGTCCTTGATCATCGATGGAACTGAACACCGCAGCCGGGTCATAGGCCTCCATGAAGGCGCACGGCCCGTAATCGATCGTCTCGCCCGAGATCGCCATGTTGTCGGTGTTCATCACGCCGTGGATGAATCCCACGTTCATCCACTGCGCGATCAGCGCAGCCTGGCGTTCGGCAACATTGCGCAACAGTCCGAGAAATCGCTGCGGCGTGTTCGCCAGTGCGGCGTCATGTCGGGCGATCGCATAGTCGGCGAGTTTCCGCACGCTTTCGACATCGCCGCGTGCGGCATAAAACTGAAACGTACCGACGCGGATGTGGCTGGCTGCGACGCGAGTCAGGACAGCGCCAGGCAGCACGTCTTCGCGAAACACCTGCTCGCCCGTCGCTGCGACGGCAAGGGCACGCGTCGTGGGGATGGCCAGCGCATGCATCGATTCGCTGATCAATACTTCCCGAAGCATGGGTCCAACAGCCGCCTTGCCATCGCCGCCGCGTGCGAACGGTGTGCGGCCGGACCCCTTGAACGCGATGTCGCGTCGATGTCCGAGACGATCGATCACTTCGCCGAGAAGTAGCGCACGGCCGTCGCCAAGTCTTGGCGAGAAGCCGCCGAACTGATGACCTGCGTACGCCTGGGCCAACGGTTCCGCGCCGTCGGGCACTGTATTTCCCGCGAACACGGCTGCCTTCGCCTCGTCGTCGAGCGAATCGAGATCGAGGCCAAGCTCTTCTGCCAACTGGCGGTTGAAATACAGCAGCCGCGGTGCGCGCACGATCGCCGGCCGTTGAGCGACGTAGAACCCCGGCAGTTCGCGCGCGAACGAATTGTCGAAGGTGAACGCGCCCGCCGAAGCGAGGGGCGCGGGGAGGGTAGCCATGGCCAAGTTTGCCATACGGTGCTGCTCCCTGCCCCGGCCACCCGGCGTCATGAGTCAACCGTGGGGGGTGCGCGACCCCAGGTGACGACACGCATCCAATCCGCAGGGCCGCGTATCTGTCGCAACCGGGCAGTCACGCTGTATAGAATCACTGCTTGAGACCTTGTCTTCAACGCAGCTGCGCAGCCCGCACATCGCCGGGCGTTGCGCCAACGGATTGAAACGGAAGGTGCCATGGCTCGAATGTTGAAGAAGACGGCGGGGGCAGTCAGGGTGAAGGTCGCGTCGCGGTCGGCAGGGGACGCGCGCCTCGACGTGCCGGCTGTCGAGCCTCGACCGGGCGACCAGCAACTCGGCGAATTCGCCTACATGCGTTTGAGAAACGATATCCGCGGCGGAACGCTGCTTCCCGGCAGCCGCTTGCGTGAGACGGAGCTTGCCGATCGGCTGCAGGTGAGCCGAACGCCGGTGCGCGAGGCGCTCAAGCGTCTGGAATCCGAGGGAAAGGTGCATTCGAGCATGGCTAGCAGCGAACTCGTCTTGACAAGCTCCGGCCGGGATCTTCTGTGCGGAACGATCGCCGACCCGGTTCGCTCGAGCGTTTCGCAGGGTTGGCACGGCGTCCTGCTGGAGTTCTTCAGCGGCGCGAGCGCGGATTTCACCGCGGTGTTTGCGAATCACGGCATCCGGGTGCAGCTCAATGGATGCATGGGCGTCTACCAGCGTTTCGAAGGCAAGTCCCTGGATTCGAAGATGCGGCGAGGTGACCTCGTCGTCAGCCCAGCCGGCATCCCCAAGACGTTCCAGCACCGCGGCGGGGACGGCGACTTCGTCGTCGTGCATCTGGCGCCGGCGCTGCTGAAAGATATCGTCGACGACTGGACCGAGGCTCGCTTCGGCAGCGTCGAATTGACGCACGCGTTTTGCACGCGCGACCCGAAGATGGAGCGGCTTGCGCTTGCACTCTGCGATGAGTACCGCACCGAGGACGTCGCAAGCGGCGTATGCGCCGAGGCGCTGGCAAGCCAGCTTGCCGTTCAGTTGCTTCGACGCTATTGGAAGGCCGGTACCGCAGCCGATCCGCCTGCCGACGGACTCTCGCGAAAGGCGCTGGCGAGGGCCATCGAATACATCGAAACCAATCTCGCCGACGACCTGACGATCCAGGACGTTGCCGACGCACTGTCGATGAGCGCCGGGCGCTTTGCGCACGCGTTTCGCAACAGCATCGGTCTTGCCCCGCATCGCTATGTCATCGAACGGCGGATTGAGCTGGCAAAACGGCTCCTTCTGGAAACGAACCTCCCGATCGCCAATCTCGCGACGCGCGCCGGGTTTTCAACGCACGCGCACTTCTGCGTCACGTTCCACAGGATGGTGGGTTTGACGCCGGGCCAGTATCGCCGCGCGTCCTAGTTCGAGTCGTCGAGGGGCGCTGCGCCATTCATCCAGCACGCTCTGGAAATCCATAGCAGGAATCCGAAACCACGCCGGTGAAAGTTGGCGCACTCTTTCGTCACGCCGCAGCGAGACCATGACGAACCTACTCAATGGTCCGCGCGTCGGGTGAGTTCACAATAGGAGGAGTTCATGCATATCAGGTTCAGCGTCCGAGCGGCCACAGGCACCGTGACGCCGAAGAGTCGCGCACGCAGCCCCCGTACGCTTGCGTTTGCAATGATTTCTGCCGGCGTCCTGTCAGCGGCTGTCGGACCTACTCCGGGCTTGGCCCAGGTTCGGTCGTGCGCCGAGAATCCGAAGCCGGCGTTCTGCAACGCGGTGCGCGGCGATCGCGCGCAGGGATGGCTGCCGCAAACGCGCTCCGAGGTGGTCTCGCGCAACGGCATCGTTGCGACGAGTCAGGCGCTCGCAGCCGAGTCCGGCATGGAGATCCTGAAGCAAGGCGGCAATGCGATCGATGCCGCGGTCGCAGCGGCTGCCGTGCTGAACCTCATCGAGCCGACGAGCACCGGCGTCGGCGCGGACGTCTTCGCGGTCGTCTACATCGCGAAGGAGAACAAGCTTCACTTCCTGAACGCAAGCGGGACTGCGCCGACCGGCGCGACGCTGCAGCGTTACAACTCGCTCGGCTATTTCTGGAATCCGGCGAACTTCGCGTTCGGTTCGGGCATGCCGCGCGGAATCCTGTCGGTGACCGTTCCGGGTGCTGCGTGGGGCTGGGGCGAGCTGCAGACGAAGTACGGACTCCTTACGTTCAAGGAGACGCTGCAGCCGGCGATCGACTTCGCCGAAGCCGGCGTTCCCATTCAGGAGCGCGTTGCTGGATTCAACCCGCCCAATGCGCTTGGGCCGAATCCTGCATCGCCTGCGAACTGCTGCACGCAGAAGGATCCGGATTCAGTGGCCGTCTGGATGCCGTTCAAGAATCCCGATGGGACGCCACGAGGTCCGGCGCTGGGCGAGGCATTCCGGAATCCTGATCTCGCCAAGACCTTCCGGCTGATGCAGAAGTATGGCCGGGATGCGTTTTACAAGGGTGAGATCGCGCAGGCCATCGTCGCGAAGTCCAACGCGCTCGGCGGCACGATGACGCTCGACGATCTCGCCAACTACAAGGGTGAATGGGTCGAGGGGGCGACGACCAACTACCATGGCTATGACGTTTGGGAACTGCCGCCACCGTCGCAGGCATGGAATGCGCTGGAGATCCTGAATATCCTCGAAGTGTGCGTTCCACAGTGGGCGCCGGGACAGACGCTCGCCAGCCTCGGCCCGACGAGCCCGCTGTATTGGCACCTGATGATCGAGGCGAAGAAGCTTGGCTACGCGGATCTGACGTTCTACAACGCCGATCCGGATTTCGAGAACGTTCCGCTCGACAAGCTGCTGTCGAAGTCCTACGCCGCGACGCTGTGCCACAAGGTCGACCCGACGCACGCATCGGCCACGCAGGCCGGACCCGCGGACATCGGCGGCACCATCGTCATGTCGACGGCCGATCGCTGGGGCAACATGGTGGCCTTCGTCAACAGCAACTGGGGTGGCTTCGGGTCCGGCATCACCGTGCCCGGCTACGGCTTCCTCCTGCACAATCGGGCGCAGCAGTTCACGCTCGATCCGACGAGTCCCAACCTCATCGAGCCTCACAAGCGTCCGTACAACACGCTCGCATCGGGATTTGTCATGAAGGACGGCAAGCCGCTGATGACGATCGGGCTGATGGGCGGCGACATGCAGGCGCAGGGGCACGCCCAAACGCTGGTTCACATCATCGACTTCGGTGCGAACCTGCAGGCCGCGACGGACATGGCGCGCTTCCACCATGACCAGGTCGCGAACGTCGTCGACCTGGAGTCGCAGCTCTTCAACATCGTCGGTGGGCCGCTGAAGGCGATGGGCCATAACGCGGTGACGTCGAATGGTGGTTCCGTTGGCGGATTCCAGGCGATCATGTTTACCGCGGATCCGACGGCACCGGCGGCGCCGGGAGGTCCCGGCAACGCATGCAGCACGCCGGCGGCAGCGCACAATCCAAACTGCCCGCTGCAGCCGATCAAGGGGTTCTATCGGGCCGGGTCCGATCATCGGAAGGACGGCGCCGCTTTCGGGTATTGACGACGTAACGGCGTCAAGCGGACGTCGGCAAAGTCCGCTTCGACGTGGAAGTCGCAAAACGGTGCCCCGCCGCCCGGCGGGGCACTTCTTTCAACCGCAACGGACATGAAGCCATGGAGATTCATCCGCGTGCTGTGCTGATCGGCGCTGTGTGCGCGCTCATCGTCGGGTGTGCACCCGGAACTGCGATTGAAACGGGAACGAACGGCGCGGACATGCAGATTCCGTCGCTCGTAGCCCTCGTTCGCGCCGACGCGACGAAGCGCACCGTGCTGGCGCAAGCGCTGGTGACGCAGCAGGTCTGGATGATTCCGGATCCTCACGCCAATCGTCTCGCCGTCCTGCCTTTCGATCAGAACGAACGATCCTTCATCCCGGTCTTCTCCGACCAGAAAACGTTCGATGAGGAAGCCTACGGCACTGGCTTCGAGAAAAAGGCGATCCCGGTAGCGGGCAAGACGTTTGCGTCGTTGCTCCATGAAGATGCAATAGTCGTCCTCAATCCCGGCGACCGACCGGCAATCGAATTCAAAGGTGCCGAGCTCAAGGCGATTGCCGCGCAGTGACGTGGCGTCGTTGTCAGCGCAGGGCTACCTGACGACGGGTCGACGTCTCGCGCGCGGGAGCCGGCGTCCCTCACCGTAACGGCGGTCGTCGCTGGCGGGTCGAGCATCAATCGCGGCGTCGGGCAGGTGCATAATCCGCCCGTGATCGCGTTGCCCAAGGCGCCGTTTGCGCGTCGCAACCCAGCCGGCGCCACGCCGGTGCAGTGGTCGCCCGTATGAGCGCCGTTGGCGAGCGAGGTGCAGGCGTGCGCCGGGCGGCGCGTGCGATTGGCGAAGGCAAGGTCGTGACGGCGCACGAGGCCGTTCGGCTCATCCACGACGGCGATTCGGTTGCGACGGGCGGCTTCGTCGGCATCGGATTCGCCGAAGAGATTGCCGTTGCGCTCGAGGCGCTGTACCTGACGCCCGACGACAAGCTGGCGGGAGCACGCAGGCCCCGGAATCTGACCCTGGTCTATGCAGCAGGGCAAGGCGACGGGAAGTCGCGCGGCCTCAACCACCTCGCGCATGCCGGCCTCGTGCGCCGCGTCATCGGCGGCCATTGGGGACTCGTTCCCAAGCTTCAGCAACTGGCCATCTCGAACCAGGTGGAGGCCTACAACCTGCCGCAGGGCGTGATCACGCACCTCTATCGCGATATCGCGGCCGGCAAACCGGGTCACCTGTCGCGCGTCGGCCTCGGCACGTTCGTCGATCCGCGTTTCGACGGCGGCAAGCTCAATGCCCGCACGTCGGAAGACCTGGTCACGCTGATGCACATCGGCGGCGAGGAGTTTCTCTTTTACAAGGCGTTTCCGATAAATGTCGGCATCGTCCGCGGCACCACTGCCGATCCGGACGGCAATATCACCATGGAGCGCGAGGCCCTGACGCTGGAAATGCTGTCGATCGCGATGGCCGCGCGCAACTGTGGCGGCCTGGTCATCGCGCAGGTTGAACGGATGGCGGAACGCGGGGCGCTCAACGCACGCCAGGTGAAGATCCCCGGGGTGCTCGTCGACTGCGTCGTGGTCGCAGCGGCGGAACATCACCGGCAGACGTTCGGGACGAGCTACAGCGCCGCGTACGCGGCCGAGATCCGGGTCCCGGCCGACTCCGTCCGGCCGATGGACATGAACGCGCGCAAGATCATTGCCCGGCGCGCGGCGATGGAACTGCGTCCCAATGCAGTAGTGAACCTCGGGATCGGCATGCCCGAGGGCGTGGCGAACGTCGCCAACGAAGAAAAGATCCTGGACCTCATGACGCTGACCGCGGAGCCCGGCATATTTGGCGGGATTCCGGCGGGGGGACTCGATTTCGGCGCCGCCACGAATGCGCAGGCCGTGATCGACCAGCCCTATCAGTTCGACTTCTACGATGGCGGCGGGCTCGATGTCGCGATCCTCGGCCTGGCGCAGGCGGATCGGGAAGGCAACCTCAACGTTTCCAGATTCGGTCCGCGCCTTGCCGGCGCCGGCGGGTTCATCAACATCAGTCAGAACGCCAAGAAGGTGCTGTTCGTCGGCACTTTCACGGCCGAGAACCTGCGGACGAGTGTGGTCGCCGGCAAGCTCGTCATCGACCGTGAGGGAACGACGCGGAAGTTCGTCGATGCGGTCGAGCACCGAACGTTCTCGGGCCCCTATGCGGCGCAGGCGGGCAAGGAGGTGCTCTACATCACCGAGCGCTGCGTGTTGGGCCTGACGGCGAAGGGACTGCAACTGCTCGAAATTGCGCCCGGCGTCGACCTGCAGCGCGATGTTCTCGCGCACATGGACTTCGCGCCGATCGTCGAGCACGTGAAGACGATGGACGAGGTGATTTTCAGCACCGCGCCCATGAATCTTCGCGAGATCCTGCTGCGGCTGCCTCTCGAAGCCCGCTTCAAGTACGACGCCGACCAGAACGTCTTGTTTCTCAACTTCGAAAAGCTCGAAGTCAAATCGCTGGCAGACGTGGAGGCGATCCGGCGCAACGTTGCGCGCCTGTGCGAGCCGCTTGGCCGCAAGGTTTACGCCGTCGTCAACTACGATGGATTCTCGCTGACGCGCGATATCGAGGACGACTACCTGGCGATGGTGCAGGACGTGGTCGAGCGATACTATCTGGGCGTGACGCGCTATACGACGAGCTCGTTCATGCGCGCGAAACTCGGTACGGCACTGGCCGGGCGCGGTGCCGCCCCTCACATCTACGAGACGGAGCAGGAAGCACGCGAAAGCCTGGCCGCCGCAATGAACAATCGCGCCTGACTCGAGTGTTCCGCCGGACCTCCGAGTGCGCAGCGATATATCGGACTAACGCCCGCTTGTCGAGTTGATCGAGGTCGCCATGACTACACCCTGCATCATCACCGTCGCGATCACCGGATCGCTGCCGCGAAAGAAGGACAATCCCGCGGTTCCCATCACGGTCAACGAGCAGGTCGAATCGACGCACGAAGCCTTCGAGGCGGGTGCCACGCTGGTTCACCTGCACGTGCGCAACGACGACGGCACTCCGACGTCCGCGCCGGATCGCTTTGCCGAAGTGCTGGAAGGCATTCGCAAGCACTGTCCCGGGATGATCACGCAAATCTCGACGGGCGGTCGCTCAGGCGCCGGACGAGAGCGGGGCGCGATGCTGTCCCTGCGCCCGGACATGGCCTCGCTGTCGCCAGGATCGGTCAATTTCCCGACGCGCGTATACGAGAACGCCCCGGAATTCGTCGACTGGCTCGCGGAGGAAATGCGCCAGCACGGCGTCAAGCCGGAAATCGAAGCATTCGACTTGTCGATGATCTTCCAGGCGGCGAGCATGCGGAAAACGGGCAAGATCGTCGGTCCGCTGCATGTTCAGTTCGTGATGGGCGTGAAGAATGCGATGCCGGTCGATCGCGAGGTGTTCGAGTTCTACGTGCGGACGCTCCGTCGGCTTGCACCGGACGCGACGTGGACGGGCGCGGGCATTGGCAAGGATCAGCTGACGCTTGTGCGGTGGTCGCTCGAACTCGGTGGACATTGCCGGACCGGACTCGAGGACAACGTCCGTATCGACCGCGACACGCTCGCGGCGTCAAACGCGGCGCTCGTGAAACAGGTCGTCGAGCAGTGCGCGGCATTCGATCGCCGTCCGGCGAACACGAACGAGGCGCGCCGGCTGCTGTCGTTGCCCGCCGCCGCGTGAAGACGTGACGACATCGGTCCGCAACTCCGCAATGCGCGGTCGACCGCCTATTGCGCAGTTAGCTTAGCGCGCGGGCTCGCGATTCTGCGGCGTGCGCCGCAGGTAACGGCCATGCCCGGGCGGACCGACGATGACGCCGTCGTCCATCACCGTGACGCCGCGGACGATCGTGCGAACGGGCCACCCCTTCAGCTTCCAGCCGTCGTAGAGACTGTAGTCGGAATACGACCCGAGCTCGGCTGCATTGACGACGCGCTCGCGCGCGAGATCGACGAGCGTCAGGTCGGCGTCGCAGCCGACCGCGATGGCGCCTTTCGCGGGCCCAAGGTCGAAGATGCGGGCAGGCCCTGACGTCAGCAGCCGCGCAACCTGCTGCAGCGTCAGGCGCCCCTTGTGAAATCCTTCCGCGAGCAGTACGGGCAGGATCGTCGCGGTGCCGGGGAAGCCCTGCGACGCGAGCCACAGGTTCTTCTCCTTGGTCGCGCGTTTGCGCGGACAATGGTCGGAAGCAACGACGTCGATCGACCCGTCGGCAAGCCCCTCCCAGATCGCGTCGCGATCGTCGGCGGAACGAAACGGCGGATTCGCCTTGCCCATTCCGCCGAGATCCGAATCCTCGGTGTGCGTCAGGTAGTGCGGACAGGTCTCCACATACACGTCGTCGTAGCGGCGGCGCCATTTGCGCACTTCGTCGAGCGCCAGGCGCGTCGAAAGATGGGGCACGTAGATGCGCGCGCCGAGCCGTTCGGCGAAGTACATCGCGCGCACGCAGCTTTCCGCTTCGGTGAATGGCGGCTTGCATCGTGCCCAGTCGCGCAGTGTGTTTCCCCCCTCGGCCTGCACGCGCCGCCGGATGCGGTTGACCACCTCGATGTTCTCGGTGTGGCACACGATCGTCGCGCGGCCCACGCGTGCGGACTCGGCGAGCAGGTCGTAGAGGTACCCGTCGTCGGTGCCGTCGAGGCCGAGGTAGCGGCCTTCCTCGCCCTTGAAATTCATGAAGTACTTGAACGACGTCACGCCGTAGTCGCGGACGTACTGCTCGAGCTCGCGGATGTGCAGCTCGTTGGCGGTCGAGAAGTGGAAGCCGTAGTCGACGCGGCATCGGGTTTGCGCATAGCCTTGCTCGCGGGCGAAGACATCGGCGTAGGCCTCGTTGTTCAGAAAGTAGCCGAGGATCGTCGTGAACCCGCCCTGTGCCGCATAGATCGTCTCGGTGTCGTACTCGGTGATCTTTTCGCCGAAGCCGAAGTGGACGTGCGCATCGATCAGGCCGGGAAATACGTGCAGGCCGGTCGCGGCTTGCACGGGCACCCCTTCGGTAACCGGTTCGCCGGGCGCGAGCAGCGCGGCGATGCGTCCGTCGCGAACCAGGATGTCCATGGGCGCAGGCGAATGCTCGGGACGCACGACGATGCCGCCGCGTAGCACGAAGTCACTACTCATTGCAGGTTCTCCAACGGAAAGTCCGACAGCTTCATTGCGGGCGGCGTGCCCGCCGGAGCATCGAATGCGCGCAGCGTGCGGCGCAATTCGGCCGCGTCGACGTCGCGCGTGATGCAGACGAGACGCGATCGATGATCGGCGTCGGGCCAGCCGGACAGACGCTCGGGTGCATGAAATATCCGCTGCACGCCCTGCACGAACACGATCTCGCCGGTCTCCGCGATTTCGAGCAGGCCCTTGCAGCGCAGCAACCGGTCGCCGAACTCGGTGCTGGCGACACCCCACCACGCGGCGATGCCGGCCCACGTGGGTGGATGCGGCAACACGAAGGCGTCGGCGCGTATGCGGTTGGCGGCGTCGACGTGGAGACCGCGCCGATTGGCGGCGCGGACGCCGGCGTGGACGAAGCGGTGGGGCAGGCGGTAGCGCTCACCGGGGCCGAACAGCGCCGTCAACGCACCGGCATCATGAGCGTCGAAGCGCGCCGCATGCGGATTGATCGCGTCGAGTCGCGCGACGAGCGCGTCCTGCACCGGCACGAGGTCGCGCTTGGTTATGACGAGCCTGTCGGCCACCGCGATCTGCAGCGCCACTTCGGCCGCGACGTCGAGGTTCGCGAGGGCGTGCTGCGCGTCCACGGCGACGACGACCGCTTCGAGCCGATAGTGATCGGTGACGAGACGGTGCCCGAGCAGCGTATTGAGAATTGGCCCCGGTACCGCGAGGCCCGTGGTCTCGATGATCACGCGCTCGAACGGCGGGATTTCGCCGCGTACCTTGCGGAAGTTGAGATCAGCGAGGGTCTCGTGCAGCGATTCGGCAATGGTGCAGCAAAGGCAGCCCGCATCGAGCAGCACGACATTGTCGCTGCCCCGTGCGATCAGCAGGTGATCGAGGCCGATCTCGCCGAATTCGTTGACGATCACGGCAGTGTTCGCGAACGCGGGCTCCTTCAACAGCGCATTGAGCAGCGTTGTCTTGCCGCTGCCGAGGAAGCCCGAGAGCACGAACACGGGAACCATCGTGGCCCTCGTTCAGCCTGCGACGATGAGGTCGCGGCTCGAGCGCGAGAAGATCTCCAGCCCTCCCGGACGGACGACGACGGTGTCTTCCAGGTGCATGCCGCCCTCCTGCGGATCGCGGTAGAACACCTCGAAATTCATCGCCATGCCGGGCTCGAGCATCCAGCCGCCGGACACGTGCTCGGGCTCGGCGTAGTCGAAGATCTCGAGTCCGATCGGATGCACGACCAGCGTCGTCCAGCGCGGGTTGAGCCCGTGTTCCGCGAGTACGCGGGCGGCGACGTCCGCAATGTCGGCGGTGTGCTTGCCGGGAACCATCAGCGCTTCGGCCGCGGACAGCGCCTCGATAACCGCGTGGTGCATCTGCCGCTGCCGCTGCGTGGGCTCTCCGACGATCGCCGTGCGCGCCATGTCCGCGTGATAGAGACGATGCTCGCAGATGCAGTCGAGCAACACGGTTTCGCCGGCCGCGAAGCGCTTTGCCTCGATGTACTCGTGATCGAGGACGAACGCGCCGTCGGGCCCGCTGTTGAACAGCATCCCGCGCTCGCCGAGCGGCTTGGCGCCTTCGCGCGCCAGCACGCCGCGATAGGCGATCACCATGTCGCTCCATGGGCCGCCGCGGCGAATGGCAGCGGCGGCTGCCGCCATCGCGCGGTCGTTGATCAGCGCGGTCTTTCGCAGCAGGTCGATCTCGGCCTCGGTCTTCACCGCGCGAATCCTGCGCAGCAGCGGGCGGGCGTCGACGATCTTCACCCGACCCGACAGCGCGCGCTCGAGCACCGCGCCATAGCGCAGATCGTCGCAGCCGATCGTCAGGCTCCGTCCCCCGAAGTGCTCATGGATGAACGCCGTCACCGCACCGGTAAGCGTCTCTGCGAGCGTGGGTCGCGTGCGTGCAAAGAGTTCGCGCAACGGCGTGCGCAGATCGGTTTCCACACCCACGCCCGCGTAGATCTCCTTCAGCAGCGAGCCTGCGCTCGACCATTCGGACCCGTAAGCGCGCAACTGTGGCAGCCACGTCGGCTTGGTCACCTGGTAGGCGAGATCGTAGTCGGGCACGAACAGCGTGCCCGGAATCGACGCCGAAGCGGGATAGGCGACGCAGGCCCAGTCGTCGTAGAAGTGGCAGCGCGACGAGTCCGAGAAATAGCCGGACAGGTAGTACAGGTGCTCATCGTTCTTGACGCACAGCAGGTCGATGCCTGCGTCGGTCATGAAGTGGCGCGCGCGTGCGGCGTCGACCAGCGGGATGGCGGGATGGGAGATCGCAGCGGGCTCGCGTGTCGCGCCCTCGGTTGTCGCATTCATTGTCGTGTCCTGTTCATGCGAGCACAGGCGTTGGTGCCAGAAAGAGCATGCGACGCGAGTGCGTCAAGCCCGTTCGGCAGTGATGACCGTCCACGGGAAGCGCCATGAGCGGAAATCGGGTGCCAGGGCACCGTCGGTCTCCTCGAATGGCTCGATTCGAACATGGGTGAAACCGAGGCGCTCGAGCGTGCCGGGCAAGTCCATTTCGGCGAGCGGTTCCATGAACGGCTCGTTGTTGCGCCGGCCGTGCGTGTAGTGGATGAACCGGCGGAACGGATCCGCGAGGTGGTAGAAGTCGAGATGGACCATCTTGCCGCCTGGCCGCAGCACGCGCGCCGCCTCGGCGAGCGTCTTCTCGATCACCGGCGGCGGCATTTCGTGCAGCAACATCGTCGACGTCACCAGATCGAAGTGCGCATCCGGGTAATCGGTCGCCGCGGCGTCCATCTGCCGGTACCGTACGTTGCGCGCATCGAGCGCCGCGACTTGCAGACAGGGGGCGGACAGGTCGACCGCATCGATCTGCGCGTCGGGGAAGTGCTCGGCGATCGGACGCGTGCTCTTGCCGAAGCCGCAGCCCATGTCGAGCACGCGCTGCGGCGCAGCGCATTCTCGCCCGATGACGTCGGTGAACCGGTCGTGCAGATCCGCATGCTTGTTGCCGGCGAGCGGCGTCGTCGTGCTTGCGGCACGCTCGTAGACGAAGCCTGCGACGTCGTCGCTCCACACACCGCCCGGATGCTGGTGAATGTCGCAGCTCACGTAGTAGCGCGGCATCTCGAGCTCCGGATGCAGCTCCACCGCAGCGGCGCCGTCGAGTCGCGCGAGAAGTTCCCGGCGCTGCTGCCGATGCCACGCCACGAGCCCGTAACGGCCCGCGTACTTGAAACGCTGCATGTGCCGCTCGAACCAACCGAAATATTGGTAGAGGGTGCTTTCGCGCAGCAGTCGCCCGACGTCGTCGACGGTCTCCGGTGTTGCGGCGGCGGCCGCGGCGCGATGCTCGTATTCGGCATGGACGGCGGGGAACAGCTCGACATGCCAGTAGACCTTTACCGCCGTGATGAAGCCCTGTGCGGCGGCGAAGCTGCGCGCGCTGATCGCTGCGCCCGACGCGTGGAGGTTGGGTGCAGTGGCATTCATGCTGCCACTCCCTTCGATGCCTGCACGCCAAGCACCGACGACATCAGGTGTGCGACGAACGCTTCGCGATCCGCCGCCATCGCAGCCGCCTCGGCAGGCGCGGGTTCCGCGTCGAGTTGCGCGAGGTCGACGATGCCCTGGGCGGCCAGCATGCGCTCGAGCGCGAGCTGCCGGTCGCGCAACACGTAGACCTCGGTGGCGAGCGCCATGAGGATGCCCATCGCGCGATCGACGCTGGGGTCCGGGAAGAAGATCTGCTCGGGGCGCGGCGTGAACGAGCTTGCCGCGGCGGGATCAGGTGAATGCATGTCGACTCCTGTTTGATGGCGGGCTGCCCGGATGGGCGCGCTTCAGTCGCACCACATCCCGCCGTTCACGTCCAGCACTTCGCCGGTGATGTAGCCGCAGCGCTCGGAGAGCAGGAACAGCACCGCGTCGATCACGTCGTCCAGCGTACCCATCCGGCCCACGGGAACGAGTGCGCGCAACGCCTGCGGATAGTTCGTGATCATCGTGGTGGCGACCGGGCCGGGTGCGACCGCGTTGACCGTCACGCCGTGGACGGCGAGTTCCTTCGCGAGAAACGCGGTCATCGCGTGCACGCCGGCCTTGGACACGCCATACGCGACGTTGCCGGAGCGCAATTGCTCCCCGGCGTCCAGCCACGGCCGCGCGTTGCCGCCGTTCTTGCCGACGACGGAGCCGATGTTCACGATGCGCCCATAACGGCGTGCCGTCATCACCGGCATCACCGCCTGGCAGCACAGGAACGTGCCTTTGAGGTTGATGGCGAGCACGCGATCCCATTCGGCTTCCGCGAGATCCCGGGCGGTGCCGTGCGATATGACACCGGCGACGTTCACCAGCAGATCGATGCCGCCGTGCGCGGCCACCGCACGTGCGACAACGGCGGTTACGTCTGACTTGCTCGTCACGTCGAGCCGCACTTCGCTGAAGGCATCCGACGCATCGCGGCTCGTCTCGAAGCCGTCGATGTCGGCGGCGATCACCGTGGCGCCGCGCGCCGCGAGCGCGCGAGCCGTCGCCCGCCCGATCGCGCCGGCGCCGCCCGTCACCAGGGCGACGCGTCCGGCGAAACTGCTGGGTGCTGGTTCCATGGCCGGGGTCGTTGAAGTGTTCATCGCGACGATCGCGCCTTCGTCATCAGCCGAGGTAGGCGCTGAACATCTCGTCGGCGTCGTCGATCTTGCGGGCATCCGATTCGAGCACGATCTCGCCCGTGCGGATCACGTAGACGTAGTCGGCGATCGACAAGGCGACGCGGACATTCTGCTCGACGAGGAGGATCGTCTGTCCGGCCTCGTTCAAGCGCTTGAGCGTGCGCGCGAGCTCCTGCACGATGAGCGGCGCAAGACCGTTGGTGGGCTCGTCGAGCAGCAGCACCGTCGGCCGCGACATCAGCGCACGGCCGGTGGCGAGCATCTGCTGCTCGCCGCCGGACAGCGACCCTGCTCGCTGCGCGGTCCGTTCGCGCAGCCGTGGAAACTTGTCGAACACGTCCTCGAGAAGGTCCGCAAGCTTGCCGCCCGCGGATCCACGAGCGAGCGCGCCGAGCTCGAGATTCTCGGCGACGGTCATGTCGGGGAACAGCTCCCGTCCTTGCGGAACCAGCGCGATGCCGCGGGCGAAGATCGCGTGCGAAGGCAGCCGGTCGATGCGCTCGCCGTCGAGCTCGATCTCGCCGCCGGTCGCGCGTACGACCCCGACGACGGTTTTCATCGTCGTCGTCTTGCCGGCCCCGTTGCCGCCCAGCAGCGCGACGACCTTGCCCTGCGGCACCGCGAGGCTCACGCCCCGCAGCACGCGCAGTGCGCCATAGCCCGCTTCGAGCTTGCGGATCTCAAGCATGGCCGTCTCCAAGGTAGGCGGCCTTCACCTTCGGATCGGCTTCGACGTCGGCCGGTGCGCCTTCGGCAATCACCCGACCGTTGTCGAAGACGGTGATGCGGTCCGAGACATCGAACACCAGCGACAGCACGTGCTCGACCAGGATGACGGTCAGGTCCGATTCCGACCTAAGGCGACGCAGCAGCGCATTGAGACCCTGCACTTCGCTCGGGCTCAATCCGGCGGCAGGCTCGTCCAGCATCAACAGCTTGGGCCTTGCAACCAGTGCGCGGGCAATCTCGACGAATCGCTGCTGCGCGAAGCTCAGCTCGACGGGCCGCTTGAAGAGCGTGCTCTCGATGCCCAGGAAGCGCAGCGTCTCGACCACGCGTTGCTGCGCCTCCTCCTCGGCGGGGTCGCGACCCGAGAAGCTCAGCAGCGAACGCAGCGGGTTCGCGCGAATATGGTCGTGCAGGCCGATCAGCACGTTTTCCAGCACCGTGAACTGCGGAATGAGCTGCACCGACTGGAATGTGCGACGCATGCCGAGACGCGCGCGCTGGAACGGCGGCTGCCGCGTGATGTTGTCACCGGCAAAGTCGATGCTTCCGGTGCTGAGGCCGGCGAGGCCGGTGATCGCGTTGAAGAACGTCGTCTTGCCGGCGCCATTGGGGCCGATGACACCGTGGATGACGCCTTCCGGAATGGCGATGTCGACCGCATTCACGGCGACCAGGCCTCCGAATTTGACGCTGATGCCGTTCGTCCGCAACAGCGGCGTCATCGGTTCTCCCTGGACGCGGCATCGCGTGCCGCGGCCGCCTGCCGATCGCGCAGCGCCCGCCAGTTGCGCGACAGGATTTCCTGCGGCAGCCAGCCCTTGCGCTTGCCGAGCCCGGCAAGCCCTGCGGGCATCACGAGGATGAACACCATCAGCAGCACGCCGAAGATGATCTCCTGCAGCGACTGGAAGCCGCGCAGCAGCTCGGGCAGCGTCGTGAGCAGCAGCGCGCCCAGCACCGACCCGTACATGCTGATGAGGCCGCCGATGACCACGATCGAGAAGTGGATCACGAGCTGGAACATGCCGAAGCTCTCCGGCACGATGAAGCCGAGCGTGACGGCGAAAAGGGCGCCGCCGATGCCCGCGTAGAACGCGCTCAGCGCGAAGACGAGGCCCTTGGTACGCGCGACGCTGATCCCGTTGCACTGCGCGACGATCTCGTTCTCGCGAATCGCGACGAGCGCGCGACCGATCCGCGATTCGACGATCCGCTTGGCGAAGACGTAGAGCAGCACGGCGATGAGCAGCAGCAGGTAGAACGTCCGGTGGTCGCCGTGCATCGAGAACCCGAAGAACTCCGGCGCCTTCAGCTTCACGCCGTCCGTCCCGTACGTGAGCCATTTCCAGTGGATCATCACCCACTGGATCAGCTCGGCGAACGCCAGCGTGACGAGTGCCAGGTAGACCCGCTTCATCCGCAACGCCGGCAGCGCACCGAGCGAGCCGATGATCGTGGCCACGATGCCCGCCGCGGGCAAGGCGATCCAGAACGAGACGTGCAGCCGATAGACAAGCAGGGCGGCGGTGTAGGCGCCGATGCCCATCAGCGCCGCGTGCGCGAACGCGAACTGGCCCGCGTAGCCCAGCAGCAGGTTGAGCCCGATGCCGATGATCACGTAGATGATCACGAGGTTCAGCACATACTGGATGTACCGGTCGGTCAGGAGCGGCGTGACGAGCAGCACCAGCAGCAGCGCGGGTGCGAACCACTTGTGCACGGTCGCTGCGCGCATCGCATCAGACCCGGTGCGTGGGCTTGTGCCCGAACAGCCCGTGCGGGCGGACGAACAGCACGACGATGATGATGCAGAACGCCGAGACCTGCTGGAACGCTGTCGAGATGTAGCCACCGAACAGCATCTCGATCACGCCGATGATCAGTGCGCCGACGATCGCGCCTGGAATGCTTTCGAAGCCCCCGAGGACGGCGGCGGCGAAGCCCTTGAGCAGGAAGTTCGTTCCCATGTCGGGATAGAGCAGTGAGACGGGCGCTGCGAGCACGCCGGCTGCGCCGCCCGCCGCGCAGGCGAGGGCCCAGGTACCGGAGAAGATCCGGCCGGTGTTAATGCCGACGAGTTGGGCACCCCGAAGGTTCTGCTGCGTGGCGCGCATCTGCTTGCCCATCGTCGTCGAGCGGAAGAAGAACCACAGCAACAGCGTGAGCGCCACGGCGACGCCGATCGTCACGAGGCTCTGCGGCGAGATCACCGCGGTGCCGACGACGATCGGCGGCGTGTCGCTGAACAGCGGCGGGAACGTGTAGATATCGCCGCCGAACGGCAGACGTGCCGCACCCTTCAGCGTGAACGACAGGCCGACGGTCACCATCGCCAGCGTGATGTGATGCTCGTGCGCGAGGCGCCGGAATGCGACGCGCTCGATCAGCGCGCCTAGCACGCCGCACAGCAGCACAGCAGCGATCAGCGCCAGCGGATACGACCAGCCGAGGATCTGGAAGATCGTGTACCCGATGAACGCGCCGACCATCAGGATTTCGCCGTGCGCGAAATTGACGACGTCCTGTGTCTTGTAGATAAGCACCAGGCCGAGTGCGACGAGCGCGTAGAGGCTCCCGTTGGCGAGCCCGGCCACGACGAGCGTCAGTGCGTCCATTGCGTCCTTTTGCGCCGTGTCGCCTGGCCGAAAGCCCGGGCAGCCGCTGCGGAAGTCGTGGTGCGATGCGCAACGCGTGGGGCGGGCGACAGCACGAACGCCGTCGCACGCTCCGCGCGATCGCTTGCGCCGGCGCTACGATTTCGCCTTGGGCCAGGAGGTGCCGACGTTGACGATCTGCCCGTCCTTCAGCGCCCAGATCGTTCCTTCCAGGCACCCTTGGCGGCGTTCCGGCGAGAAGTTCACCTGGCATTGCGCCGGGCCTGCATCGCCGTTCTTCGTGGCCTCGAGCGCGGCGATGAACTTCTCGCGCGTCAGGTCGCGGCCCGCGCGCTTCAGCGCGTCGATGACGGTAAGCGCACCCGACATTCCGTAGAACGACAGCGACTGCACCTTGTCGTTCGGGAATTGCTTCTTGTAGATGTCGGCGTACTTCGCGAGATCGGGACTGCCGACCGGGCCCTTGAGGAACGACGTCGCGTAGACGTCCTTGATGGCGGTCTTGCTGCCGGCGCGATCAGCCAGATCCTGCAGATCCTGCACCGACGTCGTGCCGATGAACGGTCCCTTGAGCCCGTATTTCTCGGCATCGCGCAGGAACACGGCCGATTCGCCCGGATAGAGCAGGAACATGGTCGCATCCGGATTCGCGGCCTTGATTTTCAGCACCGCCGACGTTGCGTCGGTGGCCTTCGCTTCGAGTTGCACGTCGGCAACGAGTTCGAAGCCAGCCGCCTTGTAGCCTTCCTCGACCTTCTTGTATTTCGCGTCGGCCCATTCGTTCACGTGCCGGACCACG
This sequence comes from uncultured Pseudomonadota bacterium, assembly GCA_963709335.1. Lineage (GTDB taxonomy): Bacteria > Pseudomonadota > Gammaproteobacteria > Burkholderiales > Casimicrobiaceae > VBCG01. The sequence goes on along the minus strand of CAVPWB010000009.1, from coordinate 274,335 downwards.
GCGAGCTTCTTCGCACCTGGAATGGTCTTGGCAAAATTCAGCATCACCGCACTGTCACCGCTGCCGGGCAGCGTGGTCGTGAAGATGTACTTGCTGGGTGGGGTGCTGATCGAGTCGAGCGTCGCCGCCATCACCATGAAAGGCGTCTTGCTCTCGATGAATTCGTCGCGCGCCGCAACGACCGCTGCGCTGCAGTTGCCGCCGTTGATCATGAACACCTTGTCGCTGTAGATCAACTTCTTGACCGCCGCGCGCGTCTTGGCGGGATCGCAGGCGCCGTCCTCGTGAATGATCTCGATCTTGCGGCCGTTGATGCCGCCCTTGTCGTTGATGTCCTTGTAGAGCGCGATCGCGCCGTTGTTGATCGGGTAGCCGTAGACACTGGTGGCGCCGGTCAGCGGGCCGAACATGCCGATCTTGATCGTCGTGTCCGTCACGCCGTCTTCCGCGATCGCCGGCGCTGCCGCGCCGACGCCGAACGTGAAGACGCATGCTGCAACCAATCCGGTGGAAACCTGCCAGTGAGTGGATCTCGTCGTGCTCATGGTGTTCCTCGCTGTCGGTCAAACGTTGAGAATGTATTGCGCGGTCCTCGCCTGACGGTCACTGTGGTTCGGACGCGCCGCGCCTTCGTGCCTGCCGCCACCTGACGCAGCGTACTGCGTCGCTGTATCGTCGTGCTTCATTCCGCCTTGATGCCGGCGGTCTTGATCACTTGTGCCCACTTGTCGATCTCACCCCGGAGCCGCCGTGAGAATTCGTCGGCCGTGCCGCCGGCCGGCACGCTCGCGAGCCCGAGCAGCCGATCGCGAACCTCTGGCGCCGCGAGGGTTTTGAGTGCCGCAGCGTTCAGAGTCTCGATCACGTTGCGCGGCGTGCCGGCAGGCGCCACCAGTCCGACGACGCTGCCCCCTTCGTAGCCGGGTACGCCGGATTCGCTGATTGTCGGCACGTCCGGCAGACCTTCGAAGCGAGTGAGCGAACCTACACCCAAGGCCTTCATCTTGCCGGATTTGATGAACGGCAGCGCGGCCGAAATGTCGGAGAACATCACATTGATCTGGCCGGACACCAGGTCGGTCTGCGCCGGTGCGGTGCCCTTGTACGGAACGTGCGTGAGGTCCACGCCGGCCTTCAGCTTGAACAGCTCGGCCCACAGGTGCGCCGAGCTGCCGATGCCGGAAGAGCCGTAAGTGATCTGGCCGGGTTTCGCCTTGGCGAGCGCGATCAACTCGGTCACGCTCGACGCCGGAAACGACGGATTGGCCACGAGCACGCTCTGGTTCCACGCGAGCAGCACCACGGGTGTGAAGTCGCGCATCAGGTCCCAGCTGAGGTTGGGGGTCAGCGTGTTGTTGATCGTCGTCGAGCCCGTCGCAACCAGCAGCGTGTAACCGTCCGCGGGCGAACGTGCGACCACCTCCGTGCCGATGTTGCCGCCGGCGCCGGCGCGGTTGTCGACGACGATCGTCGCGTCGAGCACGGTCGCCATTTTCTGCGTGACGATCCGCGCGACGACGTCGGTGCCGCCGCCCGGCGGGTAGGGCACGACGACCTTGATCGGCCGGTTCGGATACTCCTGCGCCGACAGGCCGGCGGCGTACGCAGCCGCAACGACGAGGGCGGCGGCCGCGACGAACGCCCGCACGACCGCTTCAAGCCTCATGGCCGGGCTCCTGCATCAGGTGACCGACGTTGTAGAACTCCATCACTTCGGCGACGCGCTTGGGTGTCGGGGCGGCATTGAACCAGCCGTGACGGCTGACCGAGAGGCCGCTCGATTGTCGCAGGTCGACCATCATCTCGGCCATCTTGATCGTCGCCGCCAGTCCGTCGACCACCGGCACGTTGTCGACGCGGCTGATGCCGTGACTCGCGAGCAGCACCGACAGCGGCATCGAGCCGCCGATCAGTACGTCGGCACCCGTGGTCTTGATCATCATGCGGGCGGCCGCCTGGAAGCGCTCGATCAGCGGACCGGGATCGGAGTAGCCCGCCAGCACTTCGCGAAAGCCGAACCCCGTGTGGGCGACGCCGGCGCAGCGCTCGGAGAGGCCGTACGACTTGATCCGGTCGGCATAGAGCGGAACGAGTTGCTCGATGAACGTCATCACGCCGAACCTCTGCCCGAGCTGGCACGCGACCAGTGCCGAAGACTCGCCATAACCGGTGACGGGAATGTCGACCAGCGTGCGGATCTCGCGAATCATCGGGTTGGGCATCGTGCACATCGCGTAGGCGTCGAAGCCTTGCTGCTGCGCCTTGATCGCGCCGGCCACCCACTGGTTGCCGTGCATCCAGTACAGGTAGCTGTAGGCGAGATCGTCGCCCGGGTAGTCGGCCGGGTAGGTACCCTTCCGCTGACCGTGCATGACGACCTCCGTGTCGGGCCGGGCAATTTTCGCGATGTGCTTGCGCAACGTGTCCGCGTACGCAGGAAGATCTTCCAGCACGGTGAAACTCTGATGCCAAATCCGCATTGCAGTTGCCTCCTCGTGTCGGTCCGCGCGACGGCCGCTTACTTCGATGCTGCTTTGCGAACCGGTTTGCGCTTTCGCGGGACTCGCTTGTTGACTGCGCTGGTCTTTGCCGCCGCGGCTTTTTGGCGGCGCCGCCGCTGCGTCGCGGCGGCGTCGACCGTCAGACGCTTCGGTTCGATGACCACACCGTAGTCGCGCAGGGCGCCGGCGATGCTGACCAGTCCGTTTCGCACATCGCGCTGCACGGCATCCGGCGCCCGATGCAGCGGATTGCCGACACCACCGGCCCCGGCCGTCTGCCAGCTGACGAGATCCTGCGGCTTCAGTCGATACGTTCCCTTCGAGTGCAATTTGCTTGCGCTCTTGCGGTCGTGGTTGAGCAGCGTTACGCCGAGACGGCCGGATTTCCCGCCCGCGAGTCCGTACGGTGCGTAGACATGCCGATCGCCGAGGTTGTAGAGCGTCACGTTGTCCGCCAGCACGCGCAGGTCCTTCCGTAGTCCGCAGCCGCCGCGGAACTGTCCGGGCCCCGCGGAATCCTCGATGAGCTGCAGCCGTTCGATGAGCACCGGATTGCGACTTTCCTGGATTTCGATCGGCACGTTGGTTCCGTTCCAGGGTGACGACGTGGCTTCGATCCCGTCCTTCGTCGCGCGCGCGCCGATGCCGCCGATCACCGATTCCCAGCAGATGAACTGCTTGCCGGTGCGCGGGTGCGTCCCGCCGATGTTCGGATTGAAGAAGTGCGACGTCGCGGCGATCACGCGATCCGGTACGGCCTTGGCAAGCGCGCCGAGCGCAACTTCGTAGATGCGGTGCGAAGTCACGGCGCGACCGCCGCAAGGTGCCGGGCGTGTCGCGTTGAAGAACGAGCCGGGCGGCGCCTTCACCTCGATCGTGCGGATCATCCCTTCGTTTTGCGGGGCCTGCGGCAGGGTGACGCTCTTCAGCGCCGCGATCGAATACGCGGCCGTGTAGTGCAGGTAGCAATTGAGACCGGCTTCGCGCTGCGGGCCGCTGCCGGCCCAGTCCATCACGACGCGGCCGTCCCTGATCGTCACCGTGACCTGCGCCTCGACCGGCGCGGTGTCGGGCCCGACGTCGTCCATCCGGTCGTGGAACGTGTAGACACCTTCCGGCAGTGCGCGGATCGCCGCCCGCATCTGCGCCTCGGTTTCGGTGATCAGCTGGTCCATGGCCTGTCGCAGCACGGCGGGGCCGTAACGACGCGCCAGGTCCTCGATGCGTCGCGCGCCGGACATGTTGGCGGTGTATTGCGCCCGGACGTCGCCGACGACCTCCGGCACGCGGACATTCGACTCGATCACCCGGAAAATGTCGCGCACCGGCTCGCCCTTGTGGAACGCGCGCGTGGGCATGAAGCGCAGTCCCTCCTGGAAATTGTCCTGGATGCCGGTGATCGTCTGCGAGCCGGCGCCGGAACCGCCGATGTCGATCTGGTGCGCGATATTGACGGCGAACGCGAGCAGCTCGCCGTCGAGAAACACCGGGCACATCATGTACAGGTCCGGCAGGTGCCCGGCACCGATGCCCGGATCGTTGCAGATGATCGCGTCGCCGGGCGAAAGCTCCGCCGCCGGATAGTCCTCGAGCATCCGCCGCACGCAGTAGGCCATCGAGCCCAGATGGCCCGGACTGTAGTCGCCCTGCGCGACCATGTAGCCGTCGGCGTTGAAGACACCGGTCGAGAAGTCGGAGCCCTCGCGCACGGCCACCGAATACGCGGTCCGCGTCAGCGTGACGCCCATTTCGGCAGCGGTGGAGATGAGGCCGCCCCAGATCACCGAAAACGTTACCGGGTCGATGGGTTTCACGGTGTGGACTCGATCGCGGTGAGATCGACGATGATGTTGCCGTCGCGATCGACGTGCGCCTGACTGTGCGGGATGATCACGACCGTCGACTCGCGCTCCTCGACCAGCGCGGGGCCGTCGAAGCGATCGCCCGCGCGAAGCTGGTAGCGATCGTAGACCGGGCAATCGGTGAAGCCGTTCGTTTCGGGAAAATAGACGCGCCGGTGGCCTTTGCGTGCATCGGCGGCGCTGCCGTCGCGCGCCGGCAGCGACTGCAGTGCCATCGGTGCCACGGGACCCGACGCGGCGATGCGAAAGTGCACGAGCTCGACCGCGTCGGCGCGATTGAACGCCCGGTCGCCATAGCTGGCCGCGTAGGCGTCGAAGAATGCGTCGCGCAACCGCGCGACGTCAGCGGCGGCGTACGGCCCGTCGGGAAGGTCCACGGATATTTCGTAGCCCTGGCCGCTGAAGCGCATGTCGGCGCTGCGTCGGTAGCGGGCGCCGCTGCGAATGCCGCAGGCCGCGAGCTGTTGCTTGCCCTGCGCTTCGAGCTCGCGGTAGATCGAATTGATCGCCGGAATCGTTGCGCCATCGAGAACGGTGATTCGCGTGCGCGCGAGATCGAACGCAGGTTCCGCCATCAACAGGCCGATGGCCGATTCCACGCCTGCGCCATGTGGAAACACGATGCGCCGGCAGCCGAGCATCCTGGCCAGTCGTGCGCCGTGCACGGGACCTGCGCCGCCGAACGGGATGAACGCGAAATCGCGCGGATCCTTGCCCTTGCTCACCGAAACCACGCGCGCCGCCTGTGCCATCGTCGCCGTCACCACTTCGTGAATCCCCCACGCAGCGGCGGTGCTGTCCAGGCCGAGTTCACGGCCCACGTGCGCATCGATGCTGTGCTTCGCCGCGTCGGCATCGAGCCGCATCTCGCCGCCGAGGAAATAATCGGCGTTCAGATAGCCGAGCACGAGGTCCGCGTCGGTCACCGTCGGCTGCGTGCCCCCGCGGCCGTAACACACCGGACCCGGATCGGAACCCGCGGACTGCGGACCAACGGCGATCGCACCCATCTCCACGCGCGCAATGCTCCCGCCCCCGGACCCGATCTCGACCAGGTCGATCGCCGAGATGTTGATCGGCAGGCCGCTGTTCTTCTTGAGATGGACCATGTCCACCTCGAATTGCCCGGTGAGCGACGGTCGGCCCGCTTCGATCAGGCACAGCTTGGCCGTGGTGCCGCCCATGTCGAACGACAGGATGTTGTTCGTGCCTGCAGCCGGTGCGTAGCGCACGGCCGTGATCACGCCCGCCGCGGGACCGCTTTCGATGATGCGAATCGGGAACTGCTCGACGATGTCGGGTGTGGCGACACCCCCGTTCGATTGCATGATGAAGAGCTTGCGCTTGAACTTTCGCGCTGCAAGTCCCTGCTGGATTCGTTGCACGTAGGCGCCGACGACAGGCATCAGGTAGGCGTTCAGCGTCGTTGTGCTGGCGCGCTCGTACTCGCGGTAGATCGGTGACACGTCGGACGACAGCGATACCAGCAGGTCGGGCGCCGTTTCCCGCACGATCTCGGCCGCGCGCCGCTCGTGCGCAGGATTGGCGTACGAGTGCAGGAAGCAGATCGCCACGGTTGCCACACCTGCCGCCTTCATCTCGCGCGCAGCGCGCCGGACCGCCCGTTCATCGAGCTTCGTGCGCTCGGTGCCGTCGTGCAGCAGCCGCTCGGCGACTTCCCAGATATGCTCGCGCGGCACCACCGGCACGGGCTTGTCGATGTAGTTGTCGTAGAGCTCCCAGCGTTTCTGTCGGCCGATGACCAGCACGTCGCGAAAGCCGAGCGTCGTCAGCAGCGCCGTCCGGGGCCCCTTGCGCTGGATGACCGTGTTCGTGGCGACCGTCGTCGCGTGGATCGCTTCGGTCAGCGCGCCGACGTCGATCCCGAGCGTGTGCGTCAGTTCGTCGAGGCCGCCCAGCACGGCGATCGACGGGTCGTGCCCGGTGCTCAGCACCTTGTGGATGCTCAGCCGTTGCGCCGCTTCGTCGTAGAGGGCGAAGTCCGTGAACGTGCCGCCAACGTCGATTCCGACGCGGTAGCCCATCGGTGCCTTTGCGGTGGTCGCCACGGTCAGCTGCGCTTGGCCTTCGGCTGGCGCGCATCCTTGAACAGCTCGACCATCAGGTCGCGCATCCATTCGATCGGCGGATCCTCGCGAAAGCGGGGATGCCAGAACAGCGAGACGTCGAAGCTCGGAATCGCGATGGGCATCGGATGGATGCGCATCGGCGCGAGCGTGGCGAACGCTTCCGCGGCGCGCCTTGGCACCGTGACGATGTAGTCGGTCCCCGAGAGGATCATCGGAATCACCAGATAGTGCGGTACGCGCAGCGCGAACTCGCGCTTGATCCCTTGCTCGGCGAGCTTGCGCTCGACGTTCTTGTGATCCGATCCCATCGACTCGATCAGCACGTGCGAGCCGGCCTGGAACTTCTCCAGCGTGAGTCCGCCGTCGCGGCCGACCGGATGCGAGCGTCGCGTCACGCACACGTACGTTTCGCGGAAGAGCGGTGCCTGCTCGACGCTCTTCGACAGGCTCGGCAGGTAGCCGGCGGCAAAGTCGATCTCGCCGGATTCGAGGCGTTCCGCGATCTCGGACGAGGCAAGCTGCGTCGTCTCGACCTTGACGGTTGCGCCGATCTCGTCGAGCCGCTTCACGAGAGGCGGCAGGAAGACCATCTCGCCGATGTCGGTCATGTGGAACCGATACGTCCGCTTCGACTGCTCCGGATCGAAGCCCTTGTCGCGCTGGTCGGCGGTGCGGACCAGCGTGAGTGCTCGCGTGAGCGGGCGCGCCAACTCGAGCGCGCGAGGTGTCGGCAGCATTCCGCTGCGAGTGTTGACGAACAGCGGATCGTCATAGTGACGGCGCAATCGCCCGAGCGCATTGCTCATGGCCGACTGCGTGAGCCCGTTGTGCGCGGCGGCGGCAGTGACGTTCTGATGCAGCAGCATCGCCTCGAACACCAGCAGAAGGTTCAGATCGAGCAGGGCTTGCTCCGGATCCAGGCCAACGCGTTGCTCCGAAACCGCAGGTCGCAATCGGGCGCCGCGTATCATTCCCCAAAATGCTAGCACAGACTAAAATGGATTTGACAAATACTTCGCCCTTTCGTATCGTTACCGGACCCGGCAGCGAATCGCCGTCGAGCGGCCGGATCGGGTGACAGCGGCGCCCACCTTCCTTGCCGGCGCGCGATGGCACCAGGAGATCCCGGCATGCGTCCGTGGGACAGCATCATCAGCGACGAAGAGCAGCGCGCTTACCACGCCGCTGGCTTCGGACGCCCGTCGGGACTCGGCACCCGGCCCGCACTGCTGATCATCGACGTCCAGTACCGCACCGTTGGCACGACGCCACTGCCGTTCTGGGAAGCGATCAAGGAATTCTCGACGAGCTGCGGCGATGTCGGCTGGGATGCCGTGCGCAACATCCAGCCGCTGCTGGCGCTGTTCCGGCAGAAGTCCTGGCCCGTGCTCTACCCGCACGTCGCGCGAAAAGTCGCGACAGAGGGCGGCCGCCTGGCCGAGAAGGTCCCTGCGATCATGAACATCGCCGACAAGGGCTACGAGTTCGTCAGCGAGATCGCGCCGGTGGCCGGCGACGTGTTGCTGCCGAAGAAGCATCCGAGCGCCTTCTTCGGCACGGCATTGGTGAGCCATCTCGTCGATCTTTCCGCCGATACGCTCGTGGTAACCGGCTGCACGACCAGCGGCTGCGTACGCGGCACCGTCGTCGACGGATTCGCCTACAATTTTCGCGTGCTGGTGCCGCAGGAGTGCGTATACGATCGCAGTGCGACGTCGCATGCAGTCAACCTGTTCGACATGGCGTCGAAATACGCCGACGTCGCGCCGGTTGCCGACGTGCTGGCCCGGCTTTCCACGATTCCGTCCAGGGAGGAGCGGCAATGAGACGCCTGCTGCGTTGGGCAACCATCGTCTTCGCGATCGTGCTTCAGGGCGGTATTGCGGCGGCGCAAGCGCCGGCGGGTGCCGCGGCGACGTACCCGAGCAGGCCTGTGCGCATCGTCGTGCCGTTCGCGCCCGGTGCGTCGACCGATATCCTGTCGCGGCTGGCGGCCGACGAGCTCAGCAAGCGCCTCGGTCAGCCGTTCGTCGTCGAGAACGTCGGCGGCGCGGGCGGCACGATCGGCACCGCGCAGGTCGTCAACGCGAAGCCCGACGGCTACACGCTGGTCGCAGCTACACCCGGCCCGATCACGGTGAGCCCGGTCGCCCAGAAGGGCCTGTCATACGACGTCAATCAACTGCAGGCGATAACGCTGATTGCGGAAGGACCGGGTGGACTGGTCGTCGCCAAAGGCTCGCCGTTCAAGTCGGTTGCGGATCTCCTTGCAGCTGCGCGCGCACGGCCGGGCGCGTTGAGCTTCGGCTCCGCGGGGACCGGCGCGTTCAGTCACTTGTCGAGCGAGTTGCTGAAGACATTGGCAGGCATCGATGTCGTCCACATTCCCTACAAGGGCTCGGGGCCGGCCATGGTCGACGTGCTCGGCGGACGCCTCGACTTCTACATCGAGTTCTTCCCCGCCGTGCAGAAGCTGGTCGACTCCGGCGAGTTGCGTGCGCTTGCCGTCACGTCGGGCAAGCGCTTCCCGCTGCGGCCCGACATTCCGACGATGATCGAAGCCGGGGTGCCCGGCTACGACGCCTCCGCGTGGGTCGGGCTGATGGCGCCGGCGGGCACGCCGAAGGACGTCATCGACAAATTGCAGCAGGCGCTTGCGCAGTCGCTGCGCGACCCTGCCATCGTCGCGAAGATCAACGGCATGGGCGTGGTGCCGGGTGGCCAGCCACCGGCGGAGTTCGCACGGTACATGTCCGCGGAACGCGAGAAATATCGGAAGCTGGTCGAGTCCACCGGACTATCGATCAGCAATCAATGACCCGCAGCGGGTTGTCGACGGCACTGCTGTCGCGAGGCGCCATCGCGGAGCGCACGCTGTCGTGACACTCGATTGACTTGACGGAGACGTTCATGGCTCTGCCCAAACGCATCATCATTCATGAGCTTGGTCCACGCGAAGGCATGCAGATCGAGAAAACGCCCATCGCCACCAGCGAGAAGATCCGGCTCGTCGACCTGCTGTCCGATTGTGTATTTCCCGAGATCGAGGTCACGTCCTTCGTCAGTCCCAAGTGGGTGCCGCAGATGGCCGACGCCGAGCAGGTGGCCGCGGGATTCAAGCGACGTGCCGGCACGCGCTACACGTGCGTCTATCTCAACACGCAGGGCATGGCGCGCGCCGTCGGCACGCAGAAGCTCGACGTCGAGGGCAGCCTGAGCGTCACGGCGAGCGAGACGTTCTCGAAAACCAACACCAATCGCACGATCGCCGAGACATTCGCCGAGACCGAGCGGCGGATCGAAGCGCTGCAGCAGATGAACGTGCCCGATCTCCGAGGTCAGCGTCATGGCGGCGTTCGGTTGCAACTACGAGGGCAACGTCGCGCCGGAACACGTCGTGCGCCTCATCGAGCGCATGATGGGCATCGCCGCCGATCACGGCCTGCCGATCAAATTGATCCAGCTCGCCGACTCGATGGGCTGGGGCAATCCGCAGTCGGTGCGAAAGCTCGTCGGGATGGTGCAGGACCGCTGGCCGGACTCGCGGATCAACCTGCACCTGCACGACACGCGCGGCATGGGTCTCGCCAACGCGCTGGCGGCGATGGAAATGGGCGTCGACGATTTCGACTCGGCCGTCGCGGGTCTCGGCGGATGTCCCTACGCAGGGTTCAAGGACGCACCGGGCAATATCGCGACGGAAGACCTCGTGCACCTCTGCAACGAAATCGGCGTCGAGACGGGCGTCGACCTCGAGCGGCTGCTCGACGTGGCCCGCGAGGCGGAAAAGATCGTCGGCCATCCGCTTCCCGGCAAGGTGATGCGCGGCGGCCATCTCGACAGCTACCGGCGCAAGGCGCGCGAGCACGCCGCTGCCGTTTAGCAGGCGCCTCGCGCGTGCGCGGAGGTCGCGCGCGTGCGGACGCCGGCAACGCCCAAACAACGAGAGCGGGGCATGGAAGGCACCGAGATTTCCGCCGAAGACTTCGCGCGCTACACCGGCATGTCGGGCGAGCCGAAAGTCGCGCCGACACCGCTCGAGCGCGATGCGCTGCGCCGCTTCGTGCAGGCGATCATGGACCGCGACCCGCTGTACTACGACGACGCCTACGCGATGGGCACGAAGTACGGCGGCCTCGTGGCGCCGCCGTTGTATCCGGTGCACGCGTTTCGCCCGCTGCCGGGGGGCGCGGATCCCCTCGATCTGCTGCACGACGATCCCGATGCCGATGGCTCCGGCGGCAGCGATGGCGTCTACTTTGGACTCAAGCCGATCCCTTCGCCCTTCAAGCGACTGCTCAACGGCGGCAACGAGATCGAGTTCTATCGCTGCCTCGCCGTCGGCGAGCGCTGCATCGCGCACGCGCGTTTTGCCGACGTCACGCTGAAACAGGGCAAGAGCGGCGCGATGCTGCTGACGACCATCGAAACCAGGTTTACGACCGAAGATGGCGAGCTGCTCGTGATCAATCGGCAAACGCTGATCTGGCGATGACACGCATGGCACAGTTATCGTTCGACGACATCGAGATCGGCGCCTGCATCGGGACGATCGACAAGGGCGTGATGACCACCGCACACATCTTTCGCTGGTCCGCGGCGGTGGAGAACTTCCATCGGATCCACTACGACTGGCGCTTCGCAACCGGGCATGACCAGCTGCCCGATGTGCTCGTGAATGGCTCGTGGAAACAGCACGTGCTGGTGCAACTGGTGAAGGACGCGCTGGGTCCGGCGGGCTGGCTCTGGAAGCTCAAGTTCCGGTACAAGAAGATGGACATCGCCGGAGACAGCATCCGGGGCCGTGCGGAAGTGGTGGCCAAGGAGGTCATCGACGGCCTCGGGTTTGTCACGCTGCGAATCGTGCTGACCGACCAGAACGACCAGGTCTCCACCGCCGGCCATGCGATCGGTGTGCTGCCGGTGCAAGGCGGCCGTCCGGTGCCTTACCCCTTCGTTCGCAAGCCCGCGTACGACGCGCTGACGCTTCCTGCCGACGCCTGATCCCACCGTGCCGCCGCACTCGTTGCTGCTGGTCGACCTGCTTCGGCACGACGCGCACCACTACGCGACGCAGACCGCGCTGCGACTCGACGGTGCCGCGCTGACGTACGCCGAGCTGGCCCGGCGCGTCGAAGCAACCGCCGCAGCGCTGGGTCGCCATGTACGGCCCGGCGATCGGGTCGGGTTATGGCTGGAAAATTCGTTTGCGTGGGTCGCGTCGTTCCTGGCGGTAAATGCGCTCGGGGCGGTGTCGGTGCCGATCAATACGCGTCTGACGGCCGTCGAGACGCGGGACATCCTGCGCGATGCGCAAGCGAGCGTCGTGGTCACGACACGCCGCTACCGTGGTCGCAACTATCACGACGAGCTCATGGCCGCGGCGTCTGCCGATGCGCTCGGGCTCACCGCCATCGTTGCGTCGGATGATCGCCTGCCGGATGACTGGCCCGTGACAACAGCACGCGGTGGAGCGCCACGATCCGCTGCCGCCGCCGGTCTCGGTGACCTCCTTTGCATTCAATATACGTCCGGCACCACGGCGATGCCGAAGGGTGTGATGCTGACGAACCGCGCGTACCTGCTGACGGCGTCGCACGTCGCGCGCTGCCAGCGGCTGACGCCCCACTCGCGTTTCATCAGCGGCGCACCGTTCTTTCATTGCAGCGGAACGATGCACGCGATCACCGTCTGCCTCGTCGCCGGCTGTTCGCTCGATGCGATGTCGGCGTGGGACCCCGAGCGCTTTCTCGACACGACCGAGCGCGAGCGTTGCGACGTCGCACACATGATCTACTTCCGCGACGTGCTGGCGCAGGGCGCCGAGCGCGCGCGGCGCAAGCTCGCGACGATGAAGGTCGCGCACGATCTCGGCACGCGCGAGTATCTGCAGCGCCTGCACGACGAGCTCGGCATCACGGGCATCTCGAACATCTACGGCATGACCGAGACGGCCGGGCAATTCACGATGTGGTTCCCGGACGATCCGCTCGACAGGCGGCTGTCCGCCAACGGCCGTCCCCAGCCGGGCAATCATCTGCGCATCGGCGCACCCGACACCGGGGCGCCGCTCGGCCCCGGTGCCGTCGGTGAGATCCAGATGAAGGGCGCGACGGTCACGCCTGGCTATTTCAACCATCCCGAAGCCAACGCCGATGCGTTCACCGCAGACGGCTGGCTGCGCTCGGGGGACCTCGGCACGATCAACGACGCCGGCGAACTGCACTACATCGCCCGGCTCAAGGAGCTCATCCGCGTCGGCGGCGAGAACATGGCGCCGGCCGAAGTCGAGCAGGCAATCCGCGATGCGACCGGCATGCAGCACGTGTGCGTCGTTGGCATTCCCGACGGGCGGCTCGACGAAGTGCCGGCGGCGGTGATCGTCGGCGCGAGTTCCGCCGACTGGACGCAAGTACTCGGCGACCTCCGCACGAAGCTCGCCGGATTCAAGATTCCGCGCGCGGTGTACCACGCGCCGCAGTTTCCGCTGACGGCCACCAATCGCGTCCAGCGCGCAGTGCTGCGCGAATGGATCGTCGCCGGCGACCTCGAACGCGTTGCGTGACGTCGTCGCTTCGCGAAACCCGAATGCGCATACGATCCGCCGCCCCGACAGTGCAGAAGCGAAGGAGTACCGAATGACCGAAAGCGGAACGCTCGAACGAGTCGATGCCGCGAGCACCGAGTTTGTCGCACGGCTGCGCGAAATCGTCGGCAGCGCGTCGGTGGAGACGTCGGTCGAGCAGCGACAGTTCTTCTCGCTCGATTTTTCGGAAGAACCCGGAGCGGTGGCCATGGCGGTCGTCAAGCCGCAAAGCGCCGAACAGGTCGCAGCGGTCGTCAAGGCGGCGTCCGCGGCCGGCATCGCCGTCAACACGCGCGGTGGCGGCATGTCGTACACGCGGGGGCACGTACCCGTGCGTCCCGAGACGATCATCATCGACGCGACAGGGCTCAACCGCATCATCGAGGTCAATACCGTCGACCGCTACGTGACGCTGGAAACCGGCGTCACGTGGGCGCAGTTGCGGGCCGCGCTGCTCGACACCGGCTATCGCGTTCCCTATCTCGGCACGCTGTCCGGCAACTGGGCAACGGTCGGCGGCGGACTGTCGCAGAACGCCACCGGCATGGGACGGATGACGCTCGCCGAGCACGTGCTCGGGCTCGAAGTGGTGCTCGGCGACGGGCGAACCCTCGTCACCGGATCGTCGGCGACCAGCGGGACGGCGCCGTTCTATCGCTACAACGGCCCCGATCTGACCGGCCTTTTCCTCTGCGATTCGGGCGCATTCGGCATCAAGACCAAGGTACATCTGCTGCTCGAGCCGTGGCCGAAAATGGCATTCGGCTGCGTCACGTTCAAGGATCGCATCGCGGTCGCGCAGGCGCAGGCGGCGATGGCTACGTCGGGGTTGCACACCGAAGCGTTCGCGTTCGACGGTTTCTTCGTCAACGAATATGCGCAGCATCCGGCGCCGCCCGCGCAGGACAAGAAGAGGATGATCGCCAAGTTCCTCGCCGACAATCCGAACAAGGTCCGCGCCTATCGCAACCTGCTGCGCGCCTGGCATCCGTCGGGCCTCGGGTTCCTCAAGGGCCTGCCCAATGCGATGTACTACATTGCCGAAGCGCACGATCAGGCCGCGGCCGATCGCCTCGAACGCAAGATCGCGAAGATCACGAAGCGCTTCGGCGGTCGCGCATTGCCGACGGCAATTCCGTTCGGACTCCGCTACGGCCCGTTCATCAACGTCGGCGACATCATGGCCAATCGCGAGGGCGAGGTGAACTTTCCGATCAACGCGAAATTCGAGGCGTCGAAGGCGGTGCCGGCGATGCGCGCATTCGAGCAGTTCGTCGCCGACAACAAGGCGCTGCTGGACAGGCACGGCATTCGCGTGGCCTGCAACTCGCTGCTGCACGGCCATTTCTGGGGCATCGAGCCGGTGGTGTTCTGGCGCCGTCCGCTTGGACCGTACCGGATGCACTACGCGACCGACGACCGCAAGGCGCGCGCGAGCGGCATCGAAGAGAATGCCGCGCGCACGGCGGCTGCGATCGACTTCCGCTATCGGCTCACGCGCATGTTCCGCGAGATGGGCTCGCTGCACGTGCAATGGGCCAAAGCCTATCCGTATTCGGAGGCGCTAGCCGGTGCGACGGCGTGGGACATCCTCGAAAAGCTCAAAGCCGTCACCGACCCGCGGCATACGCTCAATCCCGGCGTGCTCGGGCTCGGACTCGATCCACCCGCGACGTGACCATTCGAGGCTTGCGATGAACTGGACTGTCACTCCACTCGATCTGGGTCAGGTCGAGTTGAACCCGCGCCGGCTCGTGCCGAATCCCGATGACGTGCCGGCCGTGCGCGTGCCAGTCCAGAGCTGGCTGCTGCGGTCGGCCAGCGACGCCGTGGTGATCGATACCGGATTTCGCAATGGCGACATCCTGAGGCGGCTCGGCGATCGTGCGCGGGGCATCGAGACGCCCGAGCAGCGGTTGCAAAGCCAGTTGGCGCTGCACGGCGTCAAGCCCGCCGATGTGGGATGGGTGCTGCATACGCATCTGCACATCGACCACGCCGGACAGACCGACATCTTTCCGTTCGCGACCACGGTGGTTGTCAATCGGCGAGAGCTCGAATACGCAGTCTCCGGATTGTCGGGGCCCTCGTATCCGCCGGAAGACATCAAGCACATGATCGATCGACTGCACACGCGCGGCGCGCTGCGGCTCCTCGACCTCGAATTGACCGGTGGCGAGGAGGTGATGGACGGCATTCGTTGCGCGGCGGCGGGTGCGCACACCGAAGGCTCGATGCTCGTCTACGTCGACACGGCAGACGGCCTCGCGTGCTTTTGTGGCGATCTCGTGTACAGCGTGCGCCATCAATTGCTGACGCCGACCACGACCGTCGCCGACCCCGGTCTCACGGCCAACTACGTTGTCGCGCGCCGCGCCGAAAAGGCGGCGATGAAGCGAATGCTGCAGTCCGCGCCACGGTTCACCCTTTATCCGAGCCACGACCAATCGGTGGTCATCGATCACGGCAAGGTGGTGCAGGGCGTCGTGGGCGAAGGCGCGGGCAGCGGTGGCTGCTGGTGCCGGTTGCTCGAAGGGGGCAGTCCTGCCGATGCGCGGATCGCCGCCGATGATCATCACGCGGCGCACGCCGCCTCGCACTGAACGGAAACGACGATGAAGATCTGGTACCAGAGCTCGAGCGGCTATCGCTACGAACCCGTGTGGGACGAGTACGGCCGGACGCTCGAAGACCAATGCCGCAACGTGCTGCGGCCGGACACGCAGGTGCACGTCACGGGCATTCCGGTAATGGTGCGCGACGTCGAGAACTGGAAGGTGCTGCAGTACTACCAGAACGTGCAGGCGATCAACAACATGCGCGTGGCACAGCAGCAGGGCTACGATGCGTATGTCGTCGGCTGCACGCTCGACGTCGGTCTCGCCGAAGGCAAGAGCATGCTCGACATTCCGATCGTCGGCATCAGCGAAGCGTCGTATCACATGGCGATGACGATGGGCCGGATGTTTGCGATCGTCACCAGCTCGCCGGGATTGTGGGAGTCGTACGGCGAGCAGATGCCTCGCTACGGCGTTGCAAGCCGCTATGTGCCGGGACCTTACAGCGTCGATGCGTCGGAAGAGGAGATCGCGCTGGCGCTGACGCGTCCCGGTCCGTTGATCGAGAAATTCAAGGCGGCCGCGCGCCGCGCAGTCGCCGACGGCGCTTCGGTCATCGTTCCGGCGCCGGCGTTTCTTGCGACCCTTGCCCATCGCGCGGCGCTCACCGAGGTCGACGGCGCACTGGTGCTCGACACGGTGTCGGTTGCGGTCAAGCAGGCCGAAATGCTGGTCGATCTGCGCAAGGCGGGAGTGGCGCCGTCGCGGCGAATCGGCGTCTATTGTCAACCGAACCCGGCGCTGCTGACCGAATCGCTGGGACGCCTCGATGGCGTATTCAAGATAACCTAGCGCTTCGGCCCAAGGCCGGTGCGCAGCCCCGGTGGCTCGGTCGCGCTGGACCTGACGCTCACCGAATTGAAGGAGGCGGCCTGATCCGTTCGCGTGCCGACTACCGGTGTCGTCGTCCGTCAATACGCAACCTTCGGCAGAAACTGCCCGCGTCCTTCGGGGGTCATGTCGAGCAGGCCCCACAGCGCACTCACGGCGTCGCCCGATCGGTGACCCATGGCGGGCTTCGGCGGTGTCCATGACAGCTCACTGCCCCAGAAGTGACGAATCACGCCGTTGTCGAGACGAAACACGTTGAACGCGGTCTCGTCGTAGTTTTCCGCCTCCTTGATGTCATGCTCTTTCCGCACCGCCGCGGGAAGCTTCGACGTGTCTCCGAAATAGTCGGCGTCATAACGGTTGCCGGCGGTCGAGACGAACCGCAGGTGTGACCATCCGCGATCGCGCGCCCATGCGACCAGGCGCGCGATCGGTGATTTCGCGACGACGTAGAGCGATGCGCGCTGGTCGATATGCGCGGCCGCGCCGTTGACGGAGTCGAGCAAGAGCGTGCACATCGGGCAGGGCGTGTCCCGCTCGGGACCGTACATGAAGCTGTAGAGGATCAGCGTACGGTGCTGGCCAAAGAGACTGGACATCCGAACGCTCTCGGGCATGTCGTTCTTGCCGATCCGCTCGAAAACGTAATCCTCCGGTACGGTGCCGCCCGGGGGCAGGGCGCGGCGCTGCGCCGCGACGGCTTCGATATGCTCGCGCAATGCCATTTCCTCCGCCAGCAGGGCGTTGCGCGCGGCACGATACTCGGCGCTTTCGTTCGGATACGTGAGGTGCGTCATCGCCATCTCCTCGTGTGTGCTCGGCTAGCAATGGGCGGGCGGCCGACCGGTAACGCTGCGAACCTGCAGCAACGTCGTTCGTCGCGGAGGTCGGGCACCGCGGTTCTCGATCGTTTGGACAGGTTCGTTGCGACCGCAGTTCGCATTCGCCCTGGAGATGCATCCGGAGCGTCGCAGCAGTGGCAGTCAGGGCGGCGCACTCCATGCCCGCGGAGGCCCACGGTCAGGGCACGCTTGCGTCACGAAAGTTGGCGGAACAGGCGATCGCTAATATGCTACTGCGCGCAAGCGTTTCCGGGAGTTGCCAATGCAAAGCATGATTTCCGCCTGGCTCGGACTGTCGATCCCCTGGATCTTCGCGTGCCTGGTCACGTTCTACCTCGGCACCGCTGCGCTTATCGTGTGGCTGTCGTTCGGGTCACCGTTGAGCGGACGCATCCTGAGCTTCAAGGGCGTCGTCGCGCCCTTCTTCGGCTCGACGGCCATCATCTTCGGTTTGCTGATCGCGTTCCTGTCGAACGATATCTGGGACCGCAACAAGCAGGCGGAGCGCATCGTCCTCACCGAAAGCGACACGCTCCTCGCCCTCCACAGCCTCAGCGCCGCGAGCGGAGCGGACGACAAGACCTTGCGTACCGCGATTCGCGCCTATGCGCAGGCCGTCGTCGACGACGAATGGCCCAAGCTGGCACTGGAACAGCGATCGCCGCCGACGGACGCGGCGCTCAATGCGCTGCTGCGCGAAGTTGCGCTGCCGGGAGCGTCGAAGGATGTCGGCATCCAGAGAACGATGCTCGACATGGTGCTGCGGATTCGCGCGGCGCACGAGGATCGGCTGGTGCTGAGCGCCGACCGAACGGTGCCGACGAAGTGGGCGGCGGTCCTGATCCTCGCAGTGATCACCCAGGTCGCGATCGCCCTCGTGCACCTGGACAAGCCACGACCGCAAGCGGCCGCGCTGTTCGTCTTCACGCTGGCCGCGGTGTCGGTGCTCGGATTGCTGGCCGTACACGAATCGCCGTTCGAGCCTCCGGTGTTCGTGCCGCCCGGGCCGATCCTCGACGTGCTGCGGCAAGTGCCGAAATGACGCGACCGCAGCCGGACGAGACCTTGCGTCGGCGGTTCAGTCCTTCGACAGCGACGCTTTTACGAGTGACAGCGAATCGCTGATGGCGGCGAAGAACCGGTCGACGGTCGCAGGATCGGTGGTGGTCCCCGCGGTCCAGTTGATGACGAACGCGAAAAAGACCCATTGATCGCCGAAGAGCATGCCGCCGGCGATCGAGCGGACGTGATAACCGGCGACGTCCACGTTACCGCTCTTGGCGTACGCACTGACGCCCAACGGCAGCGGAATCAGATAGATGAAATCGCATAGCGTCTGAATGCGCCTGAACTTTCGTCGGCCACGTCGGAGCAACGTGTCAATAGAGTACGGCCTGCGGTCCGACATCCGGTCGCAACGAATTGCAGCAGGTTGTGGCGTGTTACTTCCAGCGCCGCTGGCGGTAACATTTACAGTC
Organism: uncultured Pseudomonadota bacterium; assembly: GCA_963709335.1. GTDB lineage: Bacteria > Pseudomonadota > Gammaproteobacteria > Burkholderiales > Casimicrobiaceae > VBCG01. The sequence goes on along the minus strand of CAVPWB010000009.1, from coordinate 255,527 downwards.
GAGTTGATTAGCGCCAGAATGCGTCGCCAGCGAGCAACCTGTCGAGTCGCCGTTCGGGAGGAAGACAAATGTGCAAACTCTGTGATGAAGGCAATCCACAAGACCACGACAACGCGCGGCGCGATTTCCTGAAGACGGCAACCGCGACGGGCGCGGCCGCTTCCGGCCTGTTCGCAGCGCGTGGTGCATCGGCTGACAGCGGGGACAAGCCTGGCGACAGCGGTCGGCCGGGTCGGCGACTGCTCATTCGCGGCGGGGCCGTGATGTCGATGGACGCGAACGTCGGCGATTTTGCGCAGGCCGACGTGCTGATCGAAGGCGCGAAGATCGTCGCCGTCGGCCCGAACCTGCGCGCGAATGGCGCTGCGGTGATCGATGCGCGCGGCCGGATCGTGATGCCGGGCTTCATCGACACGCATCACCATCAATTCGAGACTGCACTGCGCAGTTTCCTCGCCGACGGCCTGCTGATCAACGACGGGTCGGATACACCGAGCGCGAACACCACCTATTACGAATTCATTCTGAACAAGTTCGCCCCGGTGTACCGGCCGCAGGACGTGTACATCAACGAGCTGTTCGGTGGCTTGAGCCAGCTGGACGACGGCGTCACCACCGTGCTCGACGTATCGCAGATTCATCACTCGCCGGACCACTCGGACCATGCGATTCAGGCGCTCTTCGATACCGGGCGCCGCGCCGCGTTCGGTTACTTCGAGAGCGCAGGGAATTTCGGTGCTGGCGTGCCTGGGAACCAATACCCGCTCGACGCGACGCGCATCAGGAACGAGTGGTTCTCCTCCAGCGATCAGCTCGTGCACATGATCATGGGCGGCGAGGTGTATCTCGGGCCTGAGAGCACCGATCTCTCATGGACGATCGGACGCAATCTCGACCTGCAGATCGCGGCGCATATCCTGTCGCCGTTCGGCATACGGCCGATTTTCGACGCGCTCGCCGCTGGAAACGGCGGGAACGGCCATATCGGGATCGGCCCTGACAACCTCTTCATCCACATGACGGGCATGTCGGACGCGGCGTGGCAGAAGGTCAAGGACGTCGGTGCTCAGGTTTCCGTCGCCGTGCCGATCGAGATGAACATGCGCCACGGCGAACCACCGATCATCAAGATGCAAAGCTTGGGCATGGAGCCGTCGCTGAGCGTCGACGTCGAGTGCACGATGACGGCCGATTTCTTCACGCAGATGCGCGTGTGCATGAACATGCAGCGGATGATCGTGAACCAGATGGTTTTGGAGCAGGGTGATTTCAATCCGCCCAACCAGTGGCCGACACCGGTCGCCGGAACGCCGCCGTTGCTGACGACGCGCGACGTGCTGCGCTACGCCACGATGAACGGCGCGAAGGGCCTGCGACTCGACGGCAAGGTCGGCTCGCTGACGCCGGGCAAGGAAGCGGACGTCATCATTCTCGATGCCGAGGCGATCAACGTCGCGCCGTTGAACCAGGTGCCCGGTGCCGTCGTATCGCTGATGGACAGGACGAATGTCGAAACCGTGATCGTCGCGGGCAAGATCCGCAAGTGGAAGGGCAAGCTCGTCGACGTCAACCTGAATCGCCTGCGCCAGCAGCTCGAGTCGTCGCGCGACTACATTTTTTCCGCGGCGGGGATTCCGCAGAACCTGTTCGGCAGCCAATAGCCTGCTTGCGCGGCTCGCGGGTATCAATCCGTCCAAGTGCTGGTTGTCGCAAGCGCAGCCGGGATGCACTGAACTTTCATCCGAGGTGCACGCACGCGCGCGTGTCGTCGTCAGCGACGTTTCGTTGTCGCCGACCCGTTGGCAGTCGGCAGACGAACCGGCGTCTTGCGCAAGCGCGCCTTGGTCTTCTGCACCTCGGCCTCGATCGCCTGGCATTTCTCGCCGGTGAACGTCGCGGCGAGGGCATCGAGAAACACGCGCGTGCGCGCCGGCATCAGCCTGCGGCCCTGATACACCGCCCACGCGCTAACCGGCGGCGAACGCCAGTCCGGCAATACCTGGACGAGTTCGCCGCGCTGCAGATACGGCGACGCAAAGTGATCGTTGACGATGGCGATCCCCGCGCCGTGCACGGCCATGCGCATCAGCAGTTCCGGTGAGTTGACCGTCGCGCGGCCGGGTGGAATGCCTTCCCAGCGCGCGTCCCCGCGAGTGAGTTTCCATGGCAGCGCATCACCGGTCCGCGCGAGGATGCGCAGCGCGTCGTGCTCCATCAGCGCTTCCGGTTCGGACGGCATGCCGCGCCGGGCGACGTACACAGGCGCCGCGTAAAGGCTGCCGGTGAAAACGGCGACGCGGCGGGCGACGAGCGACGCATCGTCGCGCAACTCCCCCATGCGGATCGCCACGTCGAAATTTTCGCCGACGAGGTCGACGAACCGCGCGGACAGGTCGACCTCGAGCGAGACCGCCGGATACTTCAGAACGAAGTCGGCGAGCAGCGGCGCGAGCACCTGATTGGCCATGTCGCTCGGCATCGTCACGCGCAGGCGACCGCTCGGCTCGACCTGCCGGTTCTGGGCGAGCGATTCGGCCGCCGCCACGTCCTCGACGAGATGATGCGCGTGCTCGAGCACCGCGCGGCCGAAGTCGGTGACGGTGAGCTTGCGCGTCGTGCGCAGCAGCAGGCGCTCGCCAAGCTCGGTTTCAAGGGCGGCGACCCGTCGCGAGACGGTCGACTTGGGGAGTTCCAGTCGGTCCGCGGCGCGCGAGAAGCTGCCTTCGTCGACGACGCGTGCGAACAGCAGCAGGTCATTGGGTTGCAGGCTCATCGTCGTTTCGGCAGGGGTGACCGTTCCATGGGTGGAACAATGTTATCCAAATCGATGGCTTCCGCGCCCGTTGGGGAACAAATATATTTGCGTCACACCACCCCAACGGAGCGAACGATGAACATCCTGCAGATCAATTCCAGTGCCCGCCGCGAAGCGTCCCATTCGACGCGCCTCGCCACTCGTATCGTCGAGCGGCTTCGCGACGCCGATGCCGAAGCGACGCTTACCGTGCGCGATCTCAACCGCGCCCCGCACCCGGTGCTGGACGAGTCGGCGCTCGGTGCGCTGTTCACGCCTGCCAGCCAGCGGACGCCGGATCAGGTGGCACGCGTTGCGCTGGACGACGCGCTGATCGCCGAGATCCAGGCCGCCGACGTTGTCGTGCTCGGCGTCCCGATGTACAACTTCGGCGTTCCGGCGCCGCTGAAGAACTGGATCGACGCGATCTCGCGCGCCGGCGTCACGTTTCGCTACACGGAGAAGGGGCCCGAAGGGTTGCTGAAGGGCAAGAAGGTTTATGTGGCGCTGACGCGCGGCGGCAACTACCGCAACACGCCGGCCGATACACAGGTTCCTTACCTGAAGACCGTATTCAACTTCCTCGGCCTCGCCGACGTGCATTTCGTTTACGCCGAAGGACTTTCGCTCGGTGCCACGGCCGAGCAGACGGCGATCGCATCAGCGTACGAGCAGATCGAGGAAGCCGTAGCGGCGTGATCGCGGTACGGTGGATGATTGCGAGCATGCAAGACAACATCGACTAACGAATGGAGTACGCAATGACTACGACAACGCTCACGACACCGATGTCCGAGACGGTCACGCGGCCGCGCGGGGTCGAACGACTGGTCGCGGGCCAGGCGACGTCGGATGGCGCCGGTGTGAAGCTGACGCGCGTGCTGACGCAGCCGCTGCAGCGCCGGCTCGATCCGTTTCTGATGCTCGACGCGTTCGGCACGGACAATCCACAGGATTACATCGGCGGGTTCCCCGATCACCCGCATCGCGGCTTCGAAACGGTCACGTACATGATCGCCGGCCGCATGCGCCATCGCGACAGCGCAGGCCACGAAGGGCTGCTGCAGAACGGCGGCGTGCAGTGGATGACCGCCGGCCGCGGCGTCATCCATTCCGAACTTCCTGAACAGGAGGACGGACGGATGGAAGGCTTCCAGCTGTGGCTCAATCTCGCCGCGAAGGACAAGCTGCGCGATCCTTGGTATCGCGATATCCAGGGCCCGGAAGTCCCGGAACTGACGACGCCGGGCGGGGCGCGAGTGCGCGTGATCGCCGGCCGCAGTCACGGCGTCGACGGCGCCGTGCAGCGTGCGACGACCGAGCCGCTGTATCTCGACATCGAATTGCCGGCCGGCGCAAGCTTCACGCAGCCGCTGCCGCCGTCGCACAACGCGTTCGTCTACGTCTATCGCGGCGATGTCGCAATCGGCGGCACCCGGGTTCCGGTGCAACGGATGGCGATACTCGCGAACGACTCCAGCAGCGACGGCGTCGTTGTGACGGCGGGTTCGGCGGCGCGCGTGCTGCTGATCGCCGGCAAGCCGCTCGGCGAGCCGATCGCGCAGCATGGTCCGTTCGTGATGAACACGAACGAGGAGATCTTCCAGGCGGTGCGCGATTACCAGTCGGGCAAGTTCGCGACCTCCGCGTGACGGCGGGAGCGTCCGCCGCCGGCTAGCGAATGTCGGCCTCGTAGACGTAGAGCGTCGATTTTTCGTCCTCCGGCATGAAGTACGCGCGGAGGCCGCCGGCGGTGGGCTCGACCCAGAACGGGTTGTACGTCATCGGAAGTCCCGATTCGGTCCATTGCTCGACCGGAACCTGGTGGATGGGCAGGTTCGTCGTCAGGTCCACCACTTCGAAGCCGCCCAACGCGAAGCGCGGACCGTCCTTCTTGCTCTGATAGTTGTTGAGCCCGGAGCACAGCATCTCGCGACGCCCGAGATACTTGCAATCCTGGTAGTCGATGTAGTGCGAGTGGTTTATCTTGCGCAGCGATTCCGGCGCCACGTCGGCATTGGTGACGCGTCCCTGGCTGTCCATCGTCCAGCGGTAGAACCGGCGCGATCCCCACGTCACGCCGTGCAGCGTGTCGTCGTCGGTGTTGTGGACGATGCCTCCGACGTGATCCGCAAAGCGGAATACTTCCTGCGCCTTCATCGTCGACGGATCGACGCGGTAGATGATCGCGCGACTGTTCGGCCGATATTCGGCGACCGGCACCCAGATGTAACGCCCGTCGTAGTCGATGCCGCCGGGGTGATAGACGGAGCCTTCGCCGATCAGCAGGTCGCTGACGAGCTTGCCCTTGTCGTCGAACTTGAACACGTGGCCCTGACCCTCGCCCGTGTCCCGATCGTAGCCGCCCTGCAACTGCGGGAAGCGCTTGGTCGGCGTGCGAATCTCGACGGCGGTCACGTAGAAGAAGTCGCCGATCTTCACCATGCCTTGCGGGTGATGCGTGTTGAACTGAATCGGTATGGTGGCAACCGGGCGCCACTGCACGGCGCGCGTCAACTGCTTCACGCGATCGGAGACGACGCTGCCGCTGCCGCGCTCGGATGTCTGCGGCGGAGCCACCGTCGTGCACGCTGTCAGCATCAGTGCGAGCAGCGCAAATCCGAGCTTGATCATCGAATGCTCCCCGTGGTTGGGCCTATCCGTTCCGACCGACGATCGAACCAGAAGGCGAATGAAGGCGTGGGCTCTCCCATGAAGCGTGTGATCCTTGGTGAGTCCGGACAATGTAGCTCATTCGGCCCGCGCGTGCGCACGGCCGTCCGCGCTGGCGGGAAGGAAGGCTGGGCGGAAAAAGTGTCCCAGCAGCCTGTTCGCCACGTTCCGGAGGCCGAAGAACGCGGCTTGAAACGGCCGCGTGCTCGGGCCTATACTTCTCGCAGTCGGGGACGTTAGGCAGACTCCCCGCTTCCCAAGACGCTCCGCGTCCAAGCTCTGCCCTTGTTCTGGGGATTTCCCCAAGAGAGGGCCGCTTGAAAACTTCCGCTCGCAAGGCACGCCGCGCCGATCGCACGAGTCGCGCGATCCATCATCGATCTTGCGCGTGGGAGGCGGTATGAAGTGGGTCACGCGCGAACGTCCCAAAATTGACCGGATAGCGTGCCCGTGGCTCATCGCGCGCTTCATCGACAAGCCGGCGCTTGCGCAACTTGCGGCGATCGTGCGCGGCGCCGATACCGGACGGTTCGAGCTCGCGCCGCAGTCGGCGGGGCTTCACGCGGTATCGGTCGGTCTGGCGCGACTCTACGCGGACGATCACGAGCTGCTGCGGCACGGCCTGACGCTGTACGAGGCACTCTACGCCTGGTGCGAAGTGCAGGGGAGGTGAGATGTCGCAACGCGCGTGCTGGATGCGCGATCGCCGCCGCGGCAGTGTCGGCATATTTGCACGAATACCGGGCCAGCCGCAGGCTGGGCCGCCCGCAGCGAGCAAGTGGCAGCCGATGATCGCGTAACCGGCTGCCGAGCGCACGAGATCGACGCCGTCCGAAGTGCTGCTTTTTATTTCGCTTGACAGGCAAGTAAACACTTGCCTATACTCCAGTCATGCAAGTAAATACTTGCATTTCAGGACCGCCTTCCGTGCCCGTGACAAGAATCGACGTTGTGTTCAAGGCGCTCGCCGACCCGAGCCGCCGGGAACTGCTCGATCGCCTGCATGCGCGCAGTGGGCTAACGCTCACCGAATTGTGTTCCGGGCTGGACATGACGCGGCAGGCGGTCACGCAACACCTCGCTGTACTGCAGGAAGCCAACCTCGTCGCCGTTCGCCGGCAAGGACGGGAGAAGTTGCATTACTTCAATCCCGTCCCGATCCACGAAATCTACGAGCGCTGGATTCGCAAATTCGAGCAGCAGCGGCTGCAGGCGCTGCACGACTTCAAAACCAAACTTGAAAGGAAGCGACCATGAGCGACGACGCATTCGTGTACGTCACCTATATCAACACCACGCCGGAGAAGGTGTGGGATGCGCTGCTCGAAGGCGAGCTGACGCGCCAGTATTGGGGCGCGCACGAGAACGTGTCTGATTCGGACTGGAAGGTGGGAACGAAGTGGCGACACGTCGCCGCCGACGGCAAGGGAACCGTCAAGCACGTGGGCGAGGTGCTGGAGAACGTGCCGAAGAGGCGGCTGGTCCTGAGCTGGGTCAACCCGGAGCATGCGGCCGACCAGGCGCGCTACACGCGCGTGGCGATGGATATCGAAAAGGTCGGGTCGATGGTGCAGCTTACCGTCACGCACGACAGGCTCGACCCCGAGATGCGGAAGCGCATCACGTATGGCTGGCCGCGCGTGCTGTGCAGCCTGAAATCATTCCTCGAAACGGGCCGTCCGCTCGACGTCTGGGCGCGTTGACCGCCTCGTCGTCACCTGCGGATCGGTTCCTGATCGCGGCGGCATCGATACGCGGTGCCGTCGCGCAGTTTCCGCCGATGCATCAGCGGCGCGCGTCGGGTGTCATTTGCGCGAGCGTTATCGGCCATCCGTCGCGAACGCTCGGAAGCAACGGCCTCCAGTCCGAGGCTTCGCGGAGTTTGCGGTTCGACATGCGAAGTGAACGAGCCATCGTTTCGCCGACGGATCCAAACAGCGAAGTCGCCCAACTGGGCATGAATCGCGGAGGTTTCACGCCGATGCATTCGGCGAGCGAACCGAAGTAGGTGCTGCGCGTGACCGGCTCGTCGTCGACGACGTTGTACACGCCCGCCGGCAGCGCTAACGCCGCCACCACCGCGGCCGCGGCATCGTCGTGCGAGACCGACGAAATGTATCGTTCGGGCGCGCCGGGTAACGCCGCCCAGCCCAGGCGGAGCGTCCGAATGTAGTCTTCCAATTGCATCGCATCGGGTCCGTAGAAGGCTGCGAATCGCAGGGCCACGCCGATGCCGCCGCTGCGTGTGAAGTGCTCGACTGTGCGCTCCGCATCCGCAACGGTGCTGTTGTAGTCGGCAGGCTCGAGCGGTGTGCGTTCATCGATCCACCGGTCGCCGCGATCGGGATAGGTCAATGCGAACGATTCCTGGACGACTCGATCGACATCGCAGTCGACGGCGGCCCGAACGACGTTGGCCGACCCGTCGCGGCGGATGCGATCGTTCAGTCGCCACGCGCTGCGAAACAGCATCTTCCAGGTCGGCGACGGCATGTGCGTCGCAAGGTTGACGATCGCGTCGCAGCCCGCGGCCGCGCGCTTCAACGATCCGATGTCGAACAGGTCGCCCGCGATGACGTTTACACCGAGCTTTCGCAGCGCATCCGGCCGATCGTGCGCCAGTGCCGTCACCGCATGTCCTTCTGCGAGCAGCAACGGAATGACCCGCCGGCCAATGACGCCGGTTGCGCCAGTCAGTAAGATACGCATCGATGCAAGGTCCCCTTCTGCAAAGGACCGCAGGCTCTGTAGCAGGTTCCGACGAGCGCGCCATGGCGCTCGTCACCATTCGGACAACGGGAGGAAATGAACATGCACAAGATCCTTGCAGCACTTGTCGTCGGCCTATTGGTCGCAGCACCCGTCGCGGCCGACGAGCGTGCCGACGTGATGGCGCCCGTCAATCAATTCATCAACGGCTTCAACAAGGGTGACATCAAAACGGCGTTGGCGGCCTGTGCGGAGCAGACTTCGATCATCGACGAGTTTCCACCCTACGAATGGCATGGCGCAGGCGCCTGCGCAGCGTGGGCGAAGGACTTCGACGCCGACGCGAAGAAGAACGGCATCACGGACGGCGTCGTCACGCTCGGCAAGCCGCGGCATCTCGACGTGACTGGAGATCGCGCCTACGTCGTCGCACCTGTCTCCTATGCGTACAAGGTAAAGGGCAAGCCGACGAAGGAGACAGCTTCGAAGATGACGGTCGCGCTCGCAAAGGGCACGGCGGGCTGGCGCATCACGGGTTGGACCTGGACCAAGGGCTGATCGGGGTGGCGCCTGTCACGACCGCGGCAGGCGTTGATTCGTTGCACTGGCGAAACACGCGAAACAAATCTCATCGACCCATGCAATTGCGCTGACATGCGGCTCTCCTAGACTGCGTGCAGTCCAATGCGTTGCCCGGACTGCAATGCGACCTGACAGGAGATACGCGATGAGCAAGTTCGATTTGAAGACGACGTTCGCAATCGGCGCCGGCCTGGTGCTGGCGGCGGCACCGCTTTTGTCCGCACACGCTGAAAGCCGCTGTGACACCCCGCAGGCCGGTCCGGACGCGAAAGCGTGCGCGGCTGCGGCGCAGGGCAAGACCGCGTTGCGCCGATACGTCGAGCGCACGCGCGGCGTGTACGGGCTGTACTACTGGGACTACGCGCAACGCGACAAGGCGGCGCTCGCCGCACAGCCGGCGACGAACGCCGCGCAGGTTGCCGCGTCGGGTGCAGCACTCGAGCGTACGCCGGCGCCGGCGCGCTAGCATCGAAGCGGCGCTACGGTGCGAACCGTGGCGCCGACTGCAGCTCGCCGAGCGACAGTATCCGGCCCGTTGCGAAGTTGAATGACGAGTTGAACGACGTGTTGGCTAACGTCGCGCTCACGTCCTGGATATTGGGCATGAGCGCCGCCTGTAACGCGTGCCGTTGCCGCCGTCGGGCGCAAAGCCGAAGATCCGCTCGATGAAGTCCGTCCTGTTCTCCTGTCACTGCGTTTGTAGCATACACCAGACGCGGGTGACTGGCGCAACAGATATCGACCGACGAGAACGCGATCGCGGGCGGAAGGGCGATGTGGCGCGCTACATCTGCTTGAACAGATTGTTGAACGTTCGGCTCACTTCGAGCTTTTCGGTGCTGCCCTTCACGTGCACGACCTGGTGACCGCGAAAGTTCCGACTGACCTGCTCGACGGCGTCGACGCGCACGACGGTGGCGCGATGGATCTGCCAGAACTCGTCGGGGTCGAGCTCATCGATCAGCTCCTTGATCGGTTTGCGAATCAGCGCCTCGAAGCTCTTCGTCTGCACGCGAACGTACTTGTCTTCGGCACGGAAGAACAGGATGTCCGTCGTCGGAATCACGCGGAGGTTGGCCCCGACGCTTGCTTGCACCCAGCGGATGTATTCGCGCGGCTTGACCGTGCCGCTGCCGAGGCGCTGCGACAGTTGCGCCAGCAGGTCATTCATCGGATCGGGCTTGTGCTGCAGCCGTTCGCGCAATCGCTGGCACGTGAGCGCCACACGCTCCGGCTCGGCCGGCTTCAGCAGGTAATCGACTGCGCCCTGCTGAAACGCGTCGATCGCGAACTGGTCGTGCGCGGTGACGAAGACCACGTGCGTAGCGCCCGCGAGCGCCTGCGCGGCCTGGATGCCGTCGAGCTCGGGCATCCGGATGTCCAGGAACACGATGTCGGCGTCGAGACTGCGCACCATCGCGATCGCCTCGCGACCGTTGCTCGCCTGACCGACGATCGCAAGCTCGGGCCATGCGTCGTTCAACGCGGTGACGAGCTGATCCCGCATCAGGCGCTCGTCGTCGGCAACCACGGCGGTCGGCGTGGCTTTTGTCGGCATGCTGGAACTCGCTCGTTCAGGTCGCGGCGTCGCGCGAGACTTCGTACGGAACCTTGATCGTCGCACACGTTCCGCCGACCGGGGGGACGCTGATGATCAGCTCGGCCCGGCCCTTGTACATTGCCTGCAGTCGCTGGCGGATGTTGGCGAGTCCGACGCCGCCCTCCGCCTTCGGCGCGAAGCCCTTGCCGTCGTCACGCACGTGCACGGCAAGCTGTCCATCGACGATCTCCGCGCTGATCTCCAGTGTGCCGCCTTCCGCCTTCGGCTCGAGACCGTGCTTGATCGAGTTCTCGACCAGCGTCTGCAGCATCATGGGTGGGAACACCGCCGATTTCAGGCCTTCGGGGACGTTGACGACCGGTCGCAGGCGCTCCTCCATTCGAATGGCCATTATTTCCAGGAACGCGCTCGACAGGTTCAGCTGCTGACCGAGTGTAGGCCGACTGCCTTCGCGCATCTGCGGCATCGCCGAGCGCAGGTAGCGGATCAGGCTCTTCTGCATTTCCGACGCCCGCTTGGGGTCGGTCTGGATCAGTTGATCAATGCTCGCGAGCGTGTTGAACAGGAAATGCGGCTCGATTTGCGCCTGCAGTGCTTCCATCCGTGCTTCGACGACCGTGCGCTCGAGTTGCTCGGTTTCCGCGCGTTTCGTCGCTTCGCCGGCGGTAAGCTCGGCCCGGCGCTTGCCGCCGGCGACGACCTTGATGATGAACGACGCGATGATCAGCATCAACACCGGCATCGGATGCTGCAGAATTCCCGCGAGCACCAGCGCCAGCAGGGACACGAGCAGCAGCTTCTTCCACGACACGACGGCGAGCCAGTCGAAGAAGCGCCACCAGATCACGGCGCCCGTATCGCGGATCTCGTGCAGCGTTTGCCGAATTCCGGAACGCCGCACGGCGGTCCCCCGCTGGCCTGTGTCGCCGCCTGCTGCTGAACTGCCCTGGTTCGTTTCGATGTCGCTACCCTCCGAACACGTCGTGCGCCGAGACTACGCGGGAGCGTCCTGGCGCTCCAGCGCGGCGAGACGCGCCGCACGAAGGAGGGAGTGGAATGCCGAAAACTCCGCCAGTCCGCAAGCCGGCCGAGGCGGGCCGCCGGCGATTCGCGGTCGCACGCGCGACGCGGGGCCGCCTCGCCGGGCGTCCGGTGGGATCACGGGACGCGCCAGAGCATCGCCGGGCAGAATAGCGGATTGCAGGGACGCACCCGGGACTCGCGTGCGGACCAACCATGTCGGCAGCGCTTGCGCCGCCGACGCGACTCAACCAACGGAGCTCGCACGATGTTCGTCACCCCGCTGTATGCCGGCCTGCTGACCCTGTGGTTCGTCCTGTTGAGCGTGCGCGTCGTCGGCCTGCGCCAGCGCGGCATCATCTTCGGCGACAACGGCGACGTCGGTGTCATCCGGATCGTTCGCGCGCAAGCAAACTTTGCCGAGTACGTGCCGCTTGCGTTGCTGATGATGGGGTTTCTCGAAGTCGGCCGCCATTCGATCTATCTGCTGCACGCGCTCGGCGTGGCGCTCGTCGTCGCGCGCCTCATGCACGGACTCGCACTGTCGTTTGGCTGGCACACGCGCTTCGGCCGCGTGGCAGGCGCCGCGATCACGTTCTTCGTGCTGCTGATCGAGGCGGCGTTGTGCCTCTACCAGGGCGTCAGGGGTCAGGTGGTCTGGATGCAGTGACGAGTCGCCTGCTGCCTCACCGTCACTGGCAGACGGTGCCGGGTGCGCGGAACACCTCGCGTGTGATCGCCTTGGACTGCGCAGACGATCCGCCTGGCAGCCCCACCGTGTACGAAAGGATGCCGCTGTCGCCATCGGTGAAGCGAATCGTTGCGCTTCCCACTGGCGACGCCGTCACGTCGGCCGGACGAAACGGAACGGCGTTGAACGGCGGCCCGGTCGTCGAATAGAGCGTGCCGCTGAAGACGTCGAGCCCCGTGTCCTGCGCAGTGACGGACAGCCATAGCGGTGTGCCGTCGACGTCGTACGCGAACCAGGTGGCGAAGATCGTGTTGCCCTGCTGCGTGAAATTGACGCCCCAGCCGGATTCCACGCCCGCCGGCGCAGCCCACCATAGATCCTGGAAATTGCCGGCGGATCCCTGCACGGGCAATGCGTTCCACGCGCACGCGGGCACCGGGCCGAACACCTGCCGCGTGATTGCCTTCGTCTGCGCAACGCCGTTCACGACGTAGGCGAATGTACCGTTGTCGACGTTGCTGAACGTCAGCGTCGCGGAGCCGACCGGCGTCGCGTGCACGGCCGAAGGAAAGAACGGCACGACGTTGAACGGCGGGCCGCTTGTCTGATAGAGCGTGCCGGCGTACGTGGCTGCGCCCGTCTTGTTGGCTGTCATGGCGAGCCACCACGCTTTGCCGGTCAGGTCGTAGGTGAACCACGTGGCGAAGATCACGTCGCCCTGGTGCGCGAAGTTGATGCCCCAGCCCGACTCCGAGCCCGCTGGCGAGTTCCAGAACAGGCCCGTGTAATTCGGTGGCGCGCCTGCTCTCGCAGCGAGCACGGCAGCACCTACGTCGAGCATTCCCGCACCGCAGGTCGCCGTCGTGCATCCGCATTCCAGCTGGTCGATCTGTAGGGCTGCCGCCGGCTGCGGTGCGACGCATTGCGGCAGCGGTGGCGCAGCAGGAGGAAAGGCGCGCGCGGTGTTGCGCAGGATCGCTTCGATCGCGACGGGGGTCAGCGCCGGCTGCGCCGACAGCATCAGCGCTACCGTACCCGATACGAGCGGCGCCGAAAAGCTCGTGCCGAGCGACGCGTTGAAGCTGTCGGTGTAGATCGAGCCGCCGTCGGCGTCGGCGACCGGTACCGTGACGCCGGCGTTCGACGTCGTAAGGATCGGGTACAGGCATGGCGTGCCGGCCGCGGTGTTGATGCAGTTGCCTGCCGGCGCGCTGATGCTGATCTCGGGCCCTAGATCGGAAAAGCCCACCTTGGTGCCCGCATGGCGCAGCCCGCCGACGGCGATGACACCCGGACAGCCGGCGGGCGTTCCAACGGCGTGGCCCGTGCTGTTGCCTGCAGACGCGACGACGACCGCACCGGCACCGTTGATGGCGGCAACGGCATCGCGGTACGCCGCCGTGCACGGGTTGTCACCGCCGAGGCTCAGGTTGAGCACGCGCGCGGGGTTGCCATTGGGCGGCACGCCCGGAACCGCCAGTCCGGCGGCCCAGCGCATGCCCGCGATGATGTCGGAATCGAAGCCGCCGCACTTGCCGAGCACGCGCACGGGCAGCACGCGGATCGTGCGCCCGACGCTCGCCATGCCGATGCCGTCGTTGGTCAGCGCGCCGATGAGGCCGCTCGTCTGCGTGCCATGCCACGAGCTGTCTTCCACGTCGCACTGGTAGAACGGCCCGCTTCTTAGTTGCGCTTCGGCCTGCGTGACCCAGTCGCCGGGATCGGACGGGTCGGCATCGCGGCCGGTGCCGTCGTTGGCGACGTTCACGTTGCTGACCATGTCGTAGCCGGGCAGCAGGTTGCCGCCGGCTTCGACACGCTGCAGGTCGGCGTGGTCGAAGCGCACGCCGGTATCCAGTACCGCGACGACGACCGCCGGGCTGCCTTGCGTGACGCTCCAGGCGGGCTCGACATTGATCGACGACACGACGTCGCCCGATGGGGCGCGCAGATACCACTGCCCTGCCGGCGGCCCACCGGTGCTATCCGTTAGTGCGGGGCCGGTGACGTACAGCGGATCGTTCGGCGCCGCGAGCGCATGGCGCTTGTAGTCCGGCACCACGTATTCGACGTCACTGTCGGCGGCAAGGCGCGCGACGAGTTGCTCGGACGTGAACCCCGTTGCGAGCAGTACGTGTGTGCGGTCGGCTACGGACGCACCTGCGCGAAACGCAATGCCCGTGCGCTCGCTCATCGCCTTCGCCAGCGCCGCAGGCTTATCTTCTGCGGCAATGCCTTCCTTCAGCAGCGTCGACGCGGTCTTGTACTTGACGATGACCCGTGCGTCGTCGATGAGTGCGAACTGTGCGCGCACCGGCGCGGCAAGTGCCAGCGTTGCCACCGCGACGAGCAGCACGTTGCGAATCAGCGGATGCATTGCGCGCTATCGATTTCGTTTGCGAAGCACGGCTGCCTTCAGCTGCCGCAGCGGGCGAGCGGCTCCCTAGCGACCGACGGCACGCAACGCGTTGGGCGCATAGCGCTCGCCGGACGCCGAGCCTGGCGGGATGGCGCGGTCGATCCGCGCGAGGTCGTCGGCGTCGAGGTGCACGTCCAGCGCATGGACGTTCTCCTCGAGATAGGTACGACGCTTGGTGCCGGGAATCGGCACGATGTCGTCGCCTTGCGCGAGCACCCATGCCAACGCGAGCTGCGACGGCGTGCAGTGCTTCTCGGTCGCGATCGTGTTGATCTCGTCGACGAGCCGCAGGTTCTTCTGGAAATTGTCGCCCTGAAATCGCGGCGAGTTGCGCCGGTAATCGTCCGTGTCCAGAGCGTCGATCGATTGTATTCGGCCCGTGAGGAAGCCCCGGCCGAGCGGGCTGTAGGGAACGAACCCGATGCCGAGTTCGCGCACCGTCGGCAACACCGATTCGGCGGCTTCGCGGCTCCACAGTGAGTACTCGGTCTGCAGCGCCGCGATCGGATGCACCGCATGGGCGCGACGAATGGTTTCGGGAGCCGCTTCGGACAGGCCGAGCCAGCGGACCTTGCCTTCGCGCACGAGTGCCGCCATTGCGCCCACGGTGTCCTCGATCGGCGTGTTCGGATCGACGCGATGCTGGTAGTAGAGGTCGATCGTCTCGATCCCCAAACGGCGCAAGCTTGCCTCGCAGCATTGGCGAACGTAGTCGGGCTTGCCATTGACGCCCGCGAACGTGCCATCGGGATTTCTCACGTTGCCGAATTTCGTTGCCACGATCACGGTGTCGCGCCGCGCGCCGATCGCGCGCCCGACGAGCTCTTCGTTGCGACCCGCTCCGTACATGTCGGCCGTGTCGAACAGGCGAATGCCGAGATCGAGCGCACGGTGGATCGTTGCGATCGCTTCATCTTCGTCCCGTCCGCCATAGAAATCCGACATGCCCATGCAGCCGAGGCCCATTGCCGATACCTGCAAGCCCTGGCCGAGTGTTCTGTTGTCCACGCGTGCACTCCGTGTTCGTCGAACGGCCAAGATAGCACAGGGTTTGCCGGCATTCGCAGTAAGCGCCGCGACGGTCAAATGCGGCTTGATGCGATGATTGAACCCGGACGATGTAAAGTAGATGCTCGGGTTTCAGCGTGCGTGCTCGTTCGCGCTGCGCACCGGCAAAGCGTGATGCGGGCATCCCCCCGCGTTTCCACCTTACCTTCGAAGGAACAATAATGACAAATGCAGTTGCGGCACCGAGTCTTGCGCGTCGCGCCGCGCTGGCGCTCATTCTCGCCGGCGCACTCGCGGGGTGCGCATCGGAATCGGGGCGACCGGTACCGCCATCCGAGCCCGACGCACTCGTGGAAGATGCGCGGATCACCCTCAACAATTTCCTCCGCGACCCTGATCAGACGTGGATTCAGGCGAATCTCGGCTCGGCCAAGGCCGTGCTGATCGCACCGAAGATCGTCAAGGCAGGCTTCATTTTCGGCGGGTCGGGCGGACGTGCCGTATTGGTCGCGAAAGATGGGCGCGTGTGGACGGGTCCTGCCTTCTACGACCTGGCAACGGCAAGCGTCGGGTTTCAGGCGGGTGTCGAAGTGTCGGAACTCGTGATGATCGTGATGACGGAGAAGGGTCTCAACTCGCTGCTGTCGAGCTCGTTCAAAGTCGGCGGCGACGCGAGTGTCGCAGCGGGTCCGGTCGGCGCCGGCGCGAAGTCCACGGTTACGGCCGACCTGATCTCGTTCTCGCGGTCCAAGGGCGTGTACGGCGGCGTCAACCTGGACGGCACAGTCGTTCACTCGAACGTCGGCTGGAACGACGCGTACTATGGCAAGAGCAACGTGCTGCCGCCCGATATCCTGATCCGCAAGACGGCCTCGAGCTCGAAGTCCGGGGGACTGCTGGCCGATGTCGCGAAGGCCACGCGCTAGACACGCGGGCAACATGCGGTAGCCGCGCACGCAGGAGAGTGCACCTCGGCGAGGTGCGCTCTTTCCGCAACTCGGCACCGCTGTAGAACGGGCGCGCGCACTGCATGCGACCCGACGCGCGCCGGGAACGAGCGGTATCCGGACAATAGCGCCGCGGACGCGGCATTCGACACGAGCAACCGGAGACAGCCTCTATGTCTTTGGCGACTGCGCCGCTGTGGTTGTCCGGCATCCTGCTGGTCATCGTGCCGACGGCGCTGGCAATGGTGGGCCCGGTCCTCGCCCGAAAAATCGTCGGGCTTGAACGCCTTTCGACGAACAACGAAGTCGCCGGATTCAAGTTCGCGGTTGTCGGCGTGCTCTACGCCGTGCTGCTGGCGTTCGTCGTGATCGTCGTGTGGCAGAAATTCAGCGACGCCGAGACCGACGTATCGCGGGAGGCCGGCGCGGCGGCGACGGTCTACCGATTAACCGGCGGCATCGACGCGCAATCGCGCGCTGCGCTCCGGGGCGACCTGACGGCTTATCTCAATTCGGCGATCGCCGACGACTGGAAGGCGATGGCGGAAGGACGCTCCAGCCGCAAGACGACGCAGGCGCTCAACGCGCTCTACGCGGCCGCGCTCGCGTACCAGCCCACGGATCCGCGGGGCGTGGCGATCATGGCCGAGATTCTCGACCAGCTCGACAAGATCATCGAGGCGCGTCGCGCACGGCTGGTCAAGTCATCGGGCACTGTGCCCGGTGTGATCTGGCTGGTGCTGTTCGGCGGTGCCGTGCTGACGATCGGCTTCACGTTCTTCTTCGGTACCGAGAACCTGCGGGCGCAGTCGCTGATGACAGGGATCCTGACCATGTTGATCATGTCAGGACTTCTCATCATCGTGTCGATCGACCGACCGTTCACCGGCGCAGTCAGGGTCGAGCCCGACGGACTTCTCGTGGTCATCGAAGACCTGAACCGCGGCGGCACCGGCGTCCGCTAGCAGGCGGGGCGACGCCGCCGCGCGCGCGTTCGACAGCGGCGCAGCCGCTACGGATATTGCTTCTTGATGAAGCGCTTGTCGCCGGGCGACATCTTCGTGTTGGACTTCGTCGACTTTCCGCCTTTGATCAACGCCCCGTCGAAGTGGTAGAGCATGATCGAGTTGGGGTCGAACTTCGATGCGTTCAGCTGATCGACCGAATACTTGCCGACGACATTGACGTCGACGTCTTCCTTGCTCCAGAAGTTGGGCGGTCCGGCAAAATACTTGTAGACGGCGGGCAGGTTCCACTCGATGCCGCCCTTCGGGTTCTGGTGCTCGTGGATCGCGCCGAGCGCGTGCCCGAATTCATGGACGACGACACGCTCGTACTCGGTAGCGTCGGTGTCGTCCTTCAGCCAGCCGAAGTTCATCGTCGGCTTGGTCTTGCCGATGCCCAGGCAATCGGTCCCGATGTAAGACCACGAGCCGTCGTCGGCGACAAACGAAATGCGGATCTGCGCATCCGCCTTGCTGACGTCGAAGTTCAGCTTGATGTTCGCGAACTTGCACCATTTGACGGCCTGTTCCTTCACGCGGGCCTTCTGCGTCGCCGAGCCGTCCAGGAAACAGACGCCGAGCGCGCGGCCGTCCGCCCATTTCTTGCCGGCCTCGAGCGCCATCTTCAATGGAGCGCCCATCGACGACGCGCCGAACCGGCGCCGGCTCGCCTTCTGCGCAGGCGGGCGGTTGACGCTGGCTTCCTTGATGGCGAGTTCCATCGCCCTGATCTTCTCGGCGCCCGTCAGGATGCGGTCGCAGCACATCTGGATCTTCGGCTTGCGACTGCTGCGCGTCGTGCGTGATCCGGATTTCTTCATTGCGGCTCTCCTCTGCGAAGCGATGGCGGTAGCACAACGCTGCTGCGCCATCGACGATGCGATTGTCCGCGTGCGTGCGACGCTGTAAATGGAAAGTTCGGTTCGCCGATGGCTCGACTCTTGCGTACGCGAGGGTCTGCCAAGGCTCTAGTAGCGTGTGCCGCCCCGACCGGCACGCTTCGCCTTCGCCGACACGACTTCGACCGACAGCGTGAACGTCCGCTGCTCGTTCGGATTCAGCGCGCCGACGCCGATGAGCTTGCGATCGGTCTCCTCGCCGCGATCGTTGCGGATCGCGACGACGACCGTGTATTCCCAGGGCTCGCCGTCGGCCGGATGCCGGATGCTGCCTTCGATGCTGAGCGGCGTCAGCGCGGGTGCCGCCGGCTCATCGCTGTTGCCGTCGAAGCGCAGGAATTTCCGGCAAGCAGGGCAAACGCTTGCGCTTTCGAGAATTGTCTCCCGGCAGTGCGGACATGCGCGAGTCGCCCCCGCGCTTCCCGCGCGCGCGCTGTTCATGCGACCGTGCCGCTCTCCACGCGCTGACCGATCCGCTGCTTGCCCTTCTGCGTGCTGCTGTCGTCCCAGCCGAACTCCGCCTGACCGCGCAGGCGTGCGCCGGCGGCCACGGTGAGCGAGCCCGCGTGCAAGTCACCGATGACGATGCCGGTTTCCAGCAGGTTGACGAGCGATGCTTCCTCGACGTTCCCTTCGAGCTCGCCCGCGATGGTCACCTTGTCGGCGCGTACACTGCCCGTCAGCTTTGCGCCGGATTCGATCGTCAGGTCACCCTGGACATTGACGTCACCCTTGAACTTGCCGGCAATGCGCACGCTGCCGCCGCCTTCGATCTTGCCTTCGATCGTGATGTCGGCGGCGATCAGCGACTCCTTGCGGGGCGTGCCGTGATCGGTGCGCGCGATTGGAGCCGGCACCGGATTGGCCGCGAATTCCGGCTTCGACGCGGCATCGAAACGCGTTGGCTCCTTGAGCTCGGGGGCGGGCGGGGTGGTCGGTCGTGCGGCGGTATTGTCTTTCCAGAGGGCCATGGCGTAGTCCTATCGGACGGAGGGATTTTTAGGCTAGCGCTAAAAGGGGGCGGAGGCAATGAATCCCTGTGCTGGAGGGCCATCGCCACGCCTGACCGGCGTCGATTCCGCAACGGTGGATGTCCGCTACGTGGTGCAGACCCATTGCGCGCAGGAACCTAGGGACCGAATCGGGTGCCATCGCCAGCGTGAGCCGACATGAGCGACAGCCGCCAATTACTCGCCGTTCTTTTCACCGACATCGAGAGCAGCACGCGGCTGTGGGAGCAGGACGCCGGCCGGATGGGTAGCGCACTCGCCCGGCACGATACGCTGGTTCGCACGGCCGTCGCCGAACATCACGGCGTCGTGGTGAAGATGATCGGCGACGGCGCCCATGCGGTGTTCGCCGATCCGCTCGATGCGTTGCTCGCGGCGTCACAGATCCTGCGTGCACTCGACGATCCCGGTGCAACCGCGGGTGTGGCGCTGAAAGTCCGCTGCGGTGTGCACGCGGGCATGGTCGAGCGCCGCGACGACGATTATTACGGCAGCGTCGTCAACCGGGCCGCGCGGATCGCGAGTGCGGCCCACGGCGGCCAGTTGCTGCTGTCGCGCGCCGTCGTGGACCTCGCAGGTGACCGGCTCCCGGATGGGGTGTCGCTGCGCGACCTCGGCTCGGTGCGGTTGCGCGATCTCGCCAGCCCCGAGCGCATCTTCCAACTGCTGCACCAGGATTTGCGGGACACGTTTCCGGCGCTTCGTTCGCTCGAAGCGACGCCCAACAACCTGCCGCAACAGGTCACGTCATTCGTCGGTCACGACGAGGGCCGCGCGGAAGTGCACGCGCTGCTCCGGACGGCGCGACTGGTGACACTGTTCGGGATGGGCGGCCTCGGCAAGACGCGCCTGTCGCTTCAGGTTGCCGCCGACGTCCTCGACGACTTCCCGGATGGCGTTTGGCTCGTCGAATTGGCCGCGGTGGCGGACGCGCGCCGCGTCCCGCGAGGCCGTCGCGTCGGTGCTCGGCGTAATGGAGGTTGCGGGGCGACCGGTCGTCGAAGCGCTGGTGCGCTATGTCAAGGATCGGCAGCTGCTGCTGATCCTCGACAATTGCGAGCACGTGATCGGCGCATGCGCGGAATTGGCGAAGACGCTGCTGCAGGCGAGCACACGGGTCAGGATCCTGGCGTCCAGCCGCGAGCACCTGCGTGTCACCGGCGAGACGACGTATGCGGTGCCGGCGCTCACGCTTCCCGGACCGGACGCCGCCGTGGACCTGGCGACGTTGCAGCGCTGCGACGCGGTGCGCCTTTTCGTCGAGCGCGCCGCCGCCGTGCAGCCGGCTTTCGCGATCAGTGCGCAAAACACGGCGGCGATCGTCGACATCTGCCGACGTCTCGACGGTATTCCGCTCGCGATCGAACTTGCCGCGGCACGCGTCAATGCGCTGAGCGTCGACAGGATTGCCGAGCGCCTTGGCGATCGACTCGGTCTCCTCACGCGCGGCAGCCGCACGGCGCTGCCGCGGCAGCGAACGTTGCGAGCGCTGATCGATTGGAGCTTCGATCTCCTTGGTGACGCCGAGAAGACACTGTTCGCACGGCTGGCCGTGTTTGCGGGCGGCATGACGATCGAGGCCGCGGAAGCGGTCGGCGCCGACGCAACGATCGCAGTGGCGGACGTGTTCGATCTGCTCGTTGCCCTGGTCGAGAAGTCGCTGGTCGAGTGTGACGCGAGCGGTGAGCGCTACCGGTTGCTCGAGACCGTCCGCGAATACGCGCAGCAGAAGCTCGGTGCGGCCGAAGCCGCTGCGGCGGCGCGGACGCGCCATCTCGAATTCTTCGTCAGTCTCGCCGAGCGTGCGCGGACGGAACTGTGGGGACCGGCCCAGGGGGAATGGCTGCAGCGCCTCGATCCTGACCGCGACAATTTCCTTGCGGCACTTGCCTGGTGCGATCGAGTCGAGCAGGGCGGGGACCGCGGCTTGCGGCTGGTCTACGCGCTCCAACTTTACTGGCTGCCTCGCGGACTCATCGAGCTAGGATATCGACTTACGGTCGAGGCGCTGGCGCGTCCCGGTGCGCAGCCTCGCGACCTCAACCGCAGCGGCGCGCAGTACGCCGCGTGCCAGCTCGCGTACTTCATGGGCAGCTACGAGAACGCGCGCGAGCACGCGCAGGAGTGCCTCGCGATCGCGCGCCAGTTCGGCATCCGCGAACGCGCCGCCTCGGCGCTGCTGCTGCTGGGCTACGCGGCCGACGCGCTCGGCCAGCGGGCGGTGGCGCAGCAGCACTTCGAGGAGTCGGCGGCGCTCGCGCGCGAGCTTGGCGACAAAAGTCGGCTGTCGTTCGCGCTCAATGCGCTCGCCGGCCATCATCAGGAAAGCAACGACCTCGAAACGGCCGAGCCCCTGTTCGAAGAGGCGCTTGCACTCGCCCGCGAGATCGGGGACCAGGACACGATCGCGATCGGGCTGCCGAACCTGGCGCGCCTGTTGGTCGAAAAGGGTGCCGGCGAACGCGTGCAGGGCCTGCTGCGCGAGGGCTTGGCAATCGCCCATGCGATCGGCTCGGCGCGCGGCGTCCAGAACGTGCTCGAAGTGGCGGCTGGCCTCGCGGTGCTGCGCGGCGACTGGCGACGCGCAGCGCGACTCTTCGGCACCGTCGAGGCGAAACAGAAGCAGATGGGACTGAAGCGCACGCCGGAAGACGACGCCGTGCTGATGCGCCGCATTGCGTGCGCACGCGAGGAATTGGGCGACGCGTCGTTCGCCGCCGAGGAAGCAGCAGGTCGCGCACTGACGTACGAGGCCGCCGTCGATGACGCCAGGTTGTGGCTTTCGGAGCCGCGGCAAGCCCAATGACATCGGCTGCGCGCCGCGACCGCGTAGCACATGTGAGATGCTTGGCCATCACCACGTTGAAAGGCCGGACCAATGACCACGTCTTCGTCACCGATGTTGCGAATCGGGATCCTGGGTGCCGCAAACATCGCACGCCTGTTCGCGGCCGGCGTGCGTCCGTCGCAGAAGGTCGCCGTCGTGGCAGTTGCCGCGCGCGATGCCGGGCGTGCAAGGAAGTTCGCGGACGAAACCGGAATCACGCACGTGCATCCGACGTACGACGCGCTGCTCGCCGATCCGGCGATCGACGCGATCTATAACCCGCTGCCCAACAGCCTGCATGCGGAGTGGTCGATCCGCGCACTGGATGCCGGCAAGCACGTGCTGTGCGAGAAGCCGCTGGCGACGTCCGGCCAGGAAGCGCGCGCGATGTTCGATGCGGCGAAACGCAACGACCGTCACCTGGCGGAGGCGTATCCGTACCGCGCGCAACCGCAGACGCTGAAACTGGGCGAGCTCCTGCGGCAGAACGCGATCGGGCGCGTACAGCTCATTCAGGCATCGTTCGGCTTTCCGCTGGCGGATGCGGCGAACATCCGCATGAATCCGGCGCTGGCAGGCGGCGCGTTGATGGATGCAGGGTGCTATCCCGTCAGCTTCGTGCGGATGGTCGCCGGGTCGCGGCCCGCGCGCGTGCAGGCCCTGGCTCAGTGGAGCGACAGCGGCGTGGACCGCACGCTCGTCGCATCGCTCGAGTTCGCGAGCGGGTTGATCGCGCAGATTTCGTGCACGTTCGCCACGGCTCGGCATCGGCATGCGTTCATTGCCGGCGACGAGGGCACGATTGCGACGAGTTACTTCAACGACACGTCGGCCACGTTCCCGCCGCTCCTTGAGCTCAGGCGGGGCACGGGCTGGGATGCGCAGCGCGACATCGTCGAGACCGCGTCGACCAACGGCTTCCTCGCCGAAGCCGAGGCGTTCCGCGAACTTGTCGCCAACGGTCCGGCACACTGGACCGGTGCCACGCCGGACGAGTCCATCGACATCGCACTGACTCTAGAAGCGCTCGCGGCGAGCGCGCGGCGCAATGCAAGCGTCGACGTCGGTGCGTAGCGGCGGTTCATGAATATCCTGGCGATCACCGTCCCGATCTACATCGTCATGGGCATCGGCTATTCCGCGGGCCGTGCCGGGCTGTTCTCGGCGCCGGACATGCGCGTGCTCGGCAAGTTCGTCGTCAAGTTCGCGCTTCCCGCGTTGCTGTTCACCGCGCTATCGCAGCGGCCAATCGCCGATATCGTCAACGGCAGCTACCTCGCCGCCTATGCGGTGGGCTCGCTTGCGGTGTTTGCCGCCGTCGGCGCATTCACGCGGTTCGTGCGGCACAAGAGCGTCGCACAAAGCGCGTTGATCGCCATCGGGTCGTCGTTCTCGAACAGCGGGTTCGTCGGCTATCCGATCGCGCTCCAGATTCTCGGGCCGCCGGCCGCGGTCGCGCTCGCCATGTGCATGATCGTTGAAAACGTGCTGATGTTTCCGCTCGCCCTCGTGCTGGCGGAAATGGGCGGCAATCCGCAGATGCGCTGGCAGAAGGTGCTGCTCGACGCCCTCGGCGGGCTCGTGCGCAACCCGATGATCATCGCCATCTTCGCCGGCTTCACGATATCGCTGCTTGGTGTCGAGCTGTCCGAACCACTGGTGCGCACGGTGAACATGCTGGCGATGGCGTCGACGGCGCTGGCGCTGTTCGTCATCGGCGGATCGCTGGTGGGCCTCGACGTCCGCAACGTGTTGGGCGCCGTCATCGGCGTCGCGCTCGCGAAGCTGCTGCTGCATCCGCTGGCCGTGTTTGCGTTGTTGTGGCTGCTGCCGCCGATCGACCCGCGGCTCACGATGGGCGCCGTGATCTTCGCCAGCATGCCGATGCTGAGCATCTACCCGATTCTTGCCCAGCGTTATCACTACGAAGGATTCTGCGCGGCCGCGCTGCTCGTCGCGACGCTGCTGTCGTTCGTCACCGTGACCGGCGTGCTGTGGGCGATGACCGCTGTGCTCGCCGGTTAAAAAGCGCCGTTCTGGCGGCCGACGGTGGTCGGCTGCGCGTACATCCCGCTGCCGACATCGCGTCGTCCGCGAGGTAGGCGACCCTCGCCACGCAGCGACGCTGATCGTGGCGATACAATCGATGCATTGCCGTCGTGCAGCGACAGTGGCGGCGCATCCTCGACGATGCCATTGGCCGACTTCGCGGCAACCATGCAGCCTGCACCGGACGATCCGCTGGTCCGGAGCTACAACGACGTCCCGTATACGAGTTCGCCCGATCCGGCGCGCCATCCGGACCGGCTTGCAACGCTCGGAACGCTGCTCGGCCTCGACGTTGCGCCGGTCGCGACGTCGCGCGTGCTCGAGCTCGCCTGCGGCGACGGCGCGAACCTGGTGCCAATCGGCGCCACGCTGCCGGACGCGACGTTCGTCGGTTTCGATTTCGCGGCAACGCCGGTTGCCCGGGCGCAACGGATGGTTCGCGAGCTTGGTCTCGACAACGTTCGCATCCACGAACTCGACCTTCGCGCTGTTCCCGCGGATTTCGGAACGTTCGACTACATCATTGCGCACGGTCTCTATTCGTGGATACCGGCGGACGTGCGTGCACACGTGTTGCCGCTGATTGCGCGGCATCTCGCGCCGAACGGAGTTGCGCTCGTCAGCTACAACGCGATGCCCGGCTGCCACATGCGCGGCGTCGTCTGGGACATGCTGAAGTACCACACGCGCGACATCAGCGGCAAAGCGGGCAAGGTGGCGGCGGGGCGCGCGTTGCTCGAGCTCGTCGCGACGCCCGTCGACGACGACACACCGGGCCAGCAGGCGCTGCGCGCCGAGGTTCGCAGCGCCGCGCTGGGCACGGACGCGTCGCTCGCGCACGACGACCTGAGCGAGCCCAATCATCCGTTCTATTTCCACGAATTCGTCGCCGATGCCGCGCATTCGGGCCTGACGTTTCTCGCCGAGGCGCGGCTCGACACGATGCTGGGCGCAGGGGTCGCGCCGAAGGTTCGGCAGGCGCTCGGGCGACTCGACCGGCTTGCCCGGGAGCAATACCTCGACTTCGTCCACTTCCGGCACTTCCGCGAGTCGCTGCTGTGCCACGCGGGCGCACCGGCGAAATTCGTGCTGCAGCCGTCGCGCGTGCTCGCGTTGCACGCGTTGCCGTCGCTCGCCACGCGCCGCGCCGCATTGCCGGCGAGCGGCACGACGCAACCGGCGGCGGTGATGGATCCGCTCGAACGCTACCTGCTCGCGTGCTGGCCGCGCTGCGTATCCGTCACGGAACTCGGCGAATGGGCCGCGGCACGCGCCGGCGCTGCGGAGCGCGCGAACGGATCACCGCATATCGGAGAGCGCGTCGCCGCGCTGTATGCGGCCGGCCGTGTGGACCTGCGCGCGCAGCCGGTGGCCGTTGCCGTTGCGGCCGGCGAGCGGCCGGAAGCGTTCGGCGCAGCGCGTTTCATCAACCGCGACCACGACGTGATTCCGAGCCTCTACCACGAGGCGCTCCGCTACCAGGATCCGCTCGCGCGCAAGTTGCTGGCGTTGCTCGATGGCACGCGTACGCGCGACGACCTCTGCGCCGCACTCGATGGACCGTTTGCCGGTCCGGCGGGACGCACTCAACTCGACCGGGCGCTGCAGGTTCTCGCCAGCAAGGCGCTACTCGTGGATCGAGCGTAGCGTATCGCCGGGCGTGACGGCGAGGCGAGGCGACGTGCCGCCGCCGCGCCGTCGGCGAGCCGAAGCGATCGGCTACTTGTTGTGACCGGGCGGTCCCGTGGGTTCGAGCGAGCCGAACAACCCGTGCGCCTCGTCGAACGGACCGGACGTGAAGAACAGCGTGTTCTTCGGTCCGGCGCCGGCGCCGTTGCCGAATTGCAGCGCCCACAGGCCTTCGATCTCGACGGGCGGCCCCTTGGCGCTGTGCAGCGGACCCACCGCAACCGCTTCGCCGGTACTCGTGCTCGCGGAGAGGTCGTAGGCATTGATGCGTCCATCGCCGAAGTTGCCGACGAGCAGCTTATTGCTGAATGCACCAAAATCAGCGGGCGCCAGTGCCAATCCCCACGGCGAGTTCAGTGAACCGCGCGATGCGACGCGGCGAAGCAGCTTGCCGGCGGTGTCGTACGCATCGACAAAGCCGTTACCAGGACCCGCGACATCGTCCTCGGCATCGTCGTCCTGCAATGCGTAGGTGACGTAGAGCGTGCCGTTGATGTTCTGGATGCCGAACGGCGCATAGCCCACCGGCAGGTTGGGATCGACGAAGGCACCGGGAAGCGAAAGCAGCGTGTACGTGTTGTCGAAGACATCCACAGTGCCGGCGTGGAAGTTCGTCGCATAAAGCCGCGCATCGGCGCCAGTGCCTGCGATAGCGAGGCCCTTGTAGATCGCGTCTGCAACCGTCGCGCCCACCTGCGCCTGTGTCGAGGGTGCCGGAGGCGGCACGTTGGGGTTCCATCCCGAGATCACGCCGGCTTCGCTCGAGAAGATGAACACCGCGGGCGCACTCGAGGCGCCGCTCGTCACGACGAAGCCGCCGCCGCTGTTGTTGAACACGAGGCCGGTCGGTGCGCCGTCGGGGATGGCGACGACCAGCGACTGGATCGCGCCGGTGGTCACATTGAACAGGATCGACGAATCGCTGCCGTTGTTGGCAATCCACCACGGCGATGTCGCGCTGGCCGCGAGGCCCCACGCGTTCAGCAGCAGGCCGTCCCGATGTTCGGCCGGAATCAGCGTCGTATCGTCGGAGATCAGGTTCCGCTGCTTGTAGAAAGGCGGGTCGGCGCCGGCAGGCTGCGCGGCACCGAGCGCCACCATCGACACCAAGGCAAGTGCTGGAAAGAGTTTGCGCATCGATCGCTCCTCGCGATGCGAATGGCGCGCGGCGGCGCGGGCACTTTTTTGCGGATGCCGGCTCGCCGACGCGGTTCGCGGGTTGCCGCCCAGGTGGCGCCCGTGGCGCATGGCCCGGCGGATAAATAGGCAACAGCGCGGTGCGGCGCGTTATTCCTCGATTGCGCCGCGGTCGGTGGCGCCTGTCAAAGCCGCATCTGCGCGGCGGCGCTCTGCACGAGCTCGATCAGTCGCAGGGCAGGGCCGTAGCGTTCGAGCGAGCGGTGATACACGACGCCGGCCTCGCCGCGGATGATGCGCTGCTCGTAGGGAACGAGCGCCAGGCCAAGGTCAGGCATCGCGGCGATCGCATCGGCGAACGAGCTCAGGTACGTTCCCGCCCGCAGGATGCGAACGAGCGAGCTCAGCGACGTCACTTCGACGTTGATTCGCGGCGTTCGCCCGCCTTCGGTCGTCAGCGCGGCGAGGATGTTGTTTACGAGCTCCCGATCGTGCTGAATGACGACCCACGGATAGTCGGCGAGATCGGCCGCGCGCACGATCTTTCGGCCGCGCACGAGTGGGTGATCGGCACCTGCGACAACGCGTGAGCTCAGTTCGATGATCGGGCGATACGCCAGGTATTCGGGGATCGTCGTTGGGGGCGGCAGCAAGCCGAACATCAGATCCAGCTCGCCCGCACGAAGCAGCGGAAAGTTCACCTCGGTGACGCCGGACACGAGCTGGAACGCGATGCCAGGGTAGTGCTCGTACAGCTGCGCGATCGCCGCCGGTACCATCGTTGCGCCGAACATCAGCCCCGCGCCGACTTTCAGCAAGCCGGAGTGCCCACTGCCGAACGCCTGCAGCTCGAGGTCGGCCAGCCGGCACTCGGCGACGATCCGCTGCGCATGCGGCAGCAACGTCTTGCCGTAGATCGTCAACGCCGTTCCGCGCGGCAGCCGTTCGAACAGCGGTGTACCGAGTTCCTGCTCGAGCTTGCGGATGCTCTTGGTCAGCGCCGACTGCGTCACGGCGACCTTCTGTGCCGCCGCCGTCAGGCTACCCTCGTTCACGACGGCGAGGAAATGCCGGAAGAAATGGGCGTGACGAAGCGATGACATTCCAAGTGCTCATGGGACGGGCGAAAATACTCATCATCAGTATAGTTGAACTGCGGCACCCTTGGCGCTGGCCGGGACGCGACCGGCAATCGCCCGACGAACCATGACGCGACCCAATGTGGTGCTGATCCTCGCCGACGACATGGGCTTCTCCGATATCGGCTGCTACGGAGGCGAGATCGGCACGCCGAACCTCGATCGCCTGGCCGCCGCCGGCGTCCGGCTCTCGCAGTTCTACAACACAGCGCGCTGCAGCCCGAGTCGTGCATCGCTGCTGACGGGGCTTCATCCGCATCAGACGGGCATCGGCATCCTCACCAACGACGACCGGCCGCGCGGATATCCGGGGACGATCAACGATCGCTGCGTGACACTGGCGGAGGTGCTCAAGGCAGCCGGCTACGCGACCTGTCTTGCGGGCAAGTGGCACCTCGCGTCGGAAATGCGCACGCCAAACGCCGCGTGGCCCACGCGCCGCGGCTTCGATCGATTCTTCGGGACGCTGACCGGTTGTGGGTCGTTCTTTCAGCCCGGCACGCTGACGCGCGGCGAGGACAATGTGGAGGACGAGGCGTTAGATCCCGATTTCTACTACACCGACGCGATCGCCGACGAGGCCTGCGCGTTCATCCGTGACGCGCACCAAGCGGTGCCGGCACGACCGTTCTTCCTCTACGCCGCGTTCACGGCGCCGCACTGGCCGCTGCATGCGCGCGACGCCGACGTCGCGCGCTATCGAGGCACGTACGACGCAGGCTGGGACGTGCTGCGCGAACGCCGGCTGGGCCGCTTGCGCGCCGAGGGGATCCTCGACGACGCTGCAACGCTGAGTGAGCGTGATCCAACGCAGCCGGCATGGTCCGACACGAAGGACAAGGACTGGGAGGCGCGCCGTATGGAAGTCTATGCGGCGCAAATCGACCGGCTGGATCACGCGGTGGGCCGGATCGTCGATGCGCTCGACGCAGGCGGCACGCTCGAGGACACGCTGCTCCTCTTCCTGTCCGACAACGGCGCCTCCGACGAGGCGCTGCCGCTCGTCGAGCTCGAGCGGTTCAAGACGCGCACGGACATCCTGCGTGCGCAAACGCGCGATGCGCGCCCCGTGCGGATCGGCAACGAGCCGTCGATCGTGCCAGGGCCCGAGGACACGTATGCGAGCTACGGACGCGCGTGGGCAAACCTGTCGAACACGCCGTTTCGCTACTACAAGCGATGGGTGCACGAGGGCGGCATCGCGACGCCGCTGGTCGTTCACTGGCCCGGGGGCAATTTGCGCGGCGGTCGCGTCGCGCATACGCCGTTCCAATTGACCGACGTGATGCCAACGGTGCTCGAGGCGACTGGCGCAACCTATCCGACGCAGCACAATGGGAGGCCGATCATTCCGCTCGAAGGCCGCAGCATGCTCGCGGCGCTGCGCGGCGAGTCCGTCGTCGAGGGCACGCAATATTGGGAGCACACCGGCAATGCCGCCATTCGCCGGGGACACTGGAAGCTCGTTCGCGACTATCCTAAGCCGTGGGAGCTGTATGACCTTGCACACGACCGGTCGGAGCTCGAGGACGTCGCCGCCCGGCATCCCGACGTCGTCGCGGACCTTGCGCACGACTGGCAGGCTTGGGCCGATCGGGTCGGCGTCATCGCGTGGGATGTAACGCTGGATATCTATGCCGCGCGCGGCCAGCCGCCGCGCGAGGCGATGGGCTGAAATGCAATCCGCACCGCTTCACAGAACAGCAGAACATCAGGAGGAAAACATGCATTTCGTCAAAACCGTAACGGCACTGGCGGCAGCGCTGCTGATGCCGCTGGCCGCGCCGTCCCATGCCGCCGACAAGGCGTTCGCGGACGTCGGCAAGCAGGAACCGATCACGATCCTGACCCCGTCGACGCCGTGGTTGCCGGCGTTCACGAGCCTCGTCGGGCTCTATGAAGAGCAGACCGGCAACAAGGTGAAGCTCGACGTGAATCCGTTCGGCGGCGTGCTCGAGAAGGCGCGCAACGACGTTCGTGGCGGCGGCGGCGTCTACGACGTCGTGCTGCTCGACACGCAGTGGACGATCGAGATGTACGAAGGCGGCTTCCTCGTGCCGTTCCAGGAGATCGACACAGCCTTTGCCGCGCCCAAGGAACTGCTCACGTACGACGATTCCGGATACTGGAACGAGCAGAAGCGCTGGCGGACGTCGAAGGGCGGCAAGCTGATGGCCTTCACCGTCCTCGGCAACGTCCCCGTCTGGTACTACCGCACCGATGCGCTGAAGGACGCCGCGATCAAGCCACCGACGACGGTGCAGGACGTGCTCGCATCGTGTGCCAAGCTCAGCAAGCCGCCTTCGACGTATGGCGCCGTGCTGCGGGGCGAGCGTGGCAACGGGATTCGCTACGAATGGATGCAATGGATGGTCGGACGGGGCGGCACCGTCGTCAAGGATCCGGAGAACGGCGACTACACGGTCACTGTCAACAGTGCGCAAAACAAGGCGGCCCTCGACGATTTCATCGAGGTCGCGAAGAAATGCGGAGCGCCGAACCCGGGCTCGCTCGGACAGGGCGACGTCATCCAGCTGCTCGCGACCGGCAAGGCGTTGCAGGGACAGCTCGTGCTGGCCGCGTGGGCGAATTTCCAGGATCCGAAGAAATCGGCGGTGGTGGGCAAGCTCGACGTCGTGCCGATTCCGCGCGCCGCGGATGGCAAGAACGGCGCGGTGATCGGCAACTGGAACTACGCGATTCCCAAGGACATCAGTGCGGCGCGTCGGAAGGCCGCGCTGGCGTTCGCGAAATGGTTCATCAGCTACGACGCGCAGATCGCGTACGCGAAGGCGGGTGGAATTCCGAATCGTTCCGACGTGCTCGCGTCGGAGCTCGCCCGCGACCCTGCTTACCGCTGGATGCCGGCGTATGCGGAGACGCTGAAGACCGCCCGCCAAGAGCTCGGCTATCTCGAGGGACCGCAGGTCGAGCAGGTACTGGGGCTGCGGCTCAATCAGGCGATGATCGGGGAGCTATCCTCGGGCAAGGCACTGAACCTCGCGGCGCAGGAGATCAAGGACATCTTCGACAAGAACAAGCGCCGGACCGGCGTCGGGCAGCCGCTTCCCGAGTGACGAAGCCGCAGGACCGCAACGAGGCATCCGCGCATCGCGGGTGCCGCGCGAGGCACGCGCGAACGGCTCGCGTCGCGGTGCGCGAGCGAAGGGTCTAAGCCATGGCGTCCGTCAGCGTTCGCAATGTCGACAAGCGCTTCGGCGACGTCGTCGTCATGCAGCGCATCGACCTCGACATCGCCGACGGCGAATTCGTCGTGCTGGTCGGTGCGTCCGGCTGTGGCAAGTCGACGCTGCTGCGGATGATCGCGGGACTGGAATCGATCACGGCCGGCGACATCCTGATCGGCGGCCGGCGCGTCAACGACCTCGAGCCGCGCGAGCGTGACATCGCGATGGTGTTCCAGAGCTACGCGCTCTATCCGCATCTCGACGTCCGCGACAACATGAGCTTCAGTATGAAGTTGCGCCGGCGCACGCCGGCCGACATTGCCACCCAGATCGGCGAGACGGCCGGCGTATTGAACCTCGGCCATCTCCTCGAGCGCTTCCCGCGGCAATTGTCCGGCGGCCAGCGCCAGCGCGTCGCAATGGGGCGGGCGATCGTCCGGCATCCGAAGGTATTCCTGTTCGACGAGCCGCTGTCGAATCTGGACGCGCAGTTGCGCATCGCGATGCGCACCGAGATCCGTGCGTTGCACCAGCGGCTTGGCGCGACGTCGATCTACGTCACGCACGATCAGGTCGAGGCGATGACGATGGCCGACCGGATGGTCGTGATGAACGCCGGCGGCGTCGAGCAGATCGGCGCGCCGCTCGACGTGTACGATCGCCCGCAAACGCTGCACGTCGCACGCTTCATCGGCGCCCCTGCGATCAACGTCTTCGACGCCATCGTCGACGACGCGGCACCCACGCGTCACGTCGTGACCCGGAGCGGCGCGACGTTCGCGGACGCCGGCGCACTGATGGCCGGGCAAGCCGTGAGCGCGGCGGTTCGGCCGGAGCACGTCGACATCGACGAGCAGGGCGCGCTGGCCGGCCGGATCGGCGTCGTCGAGAACCTCGGACATCAGACGTACGTTTTCGTCGAGACGGACGACGGGCGCGTTTGCCTGCTCGTCGACCGCTCGCGTCGTCCCCGCACCGGTGACGCCGTACGCTTGGCCGCGCGTCCCGCACACGTTCACCTGTTCGACCGCGCAACCGGCTTGCGCCTGCAGTAGCCTCGCCTCGACATGAGCGCGCATCCGGGCAGTCGCGGCGTCGTCGGCTGGCTCAATGCCACGTTCCGGCACTGGAGCCTGTTGCCCGCGGTCATCATGTTCGCCGTGCTCACCGCCTACCCGGTGCTGAACCTGTTCCGGATGAGCGTTTCCACGATCCAGTTCAAGGGCAATGCCGACCTGTGGTCGTTCACGCCACGGCGCAACTGGGACGCGCTGTTCAGCGATCCGTCGCTTGGTGCGGCGCTCGTCAACACGTTGGTCTTCGTCGTGGTGGCGGTGACGGCCGAGATGCTGCTCGGCCTGGCGCTCGCGCTGCTCGTCGGCGGCATGACGCGCGGCAAGGGGTTGATGCGAACGATCATGATCGTGCCGATCCTCGTTCCGCCGGTCGCGATCGGCAGCATGTTCAAGCTGATGTACAACTATGACTTCGGTGTGTTCAATCAGATGCTCGGCCTCGTTGGCATCGGGCCGATCAGCTGGCTTGGATCGACGTCGATGGCGCTGTGGTCCGTGATCCTCGTCGACATCTGGCACTGGGTGCCGTTCGTGTTCCTCATCCTGTTCGCCGCCGTCGAAGGTTTGCCGGGCGAAGTACTCGACGCTGGTCGCGTCGATGGCGCGAACCGGTGGCAATTGCTGCGCCACGTGACGCTGCCGCTGCTGAAGCCGGCGATTGTCGTCGCGCTGCTGTTCCGGTCGATCCTGGCGTTCAAGGCGTTCGACGAGGTCTACCTGCTGACGGGCGGCGGTCCGGGAACGTCGAGCGAGCTCTTGAGCCTGCACCTCTACCGCGTCTTCTTCGAGCAGAACCAGCTCGGTTACGGCGCGCTGCTGTCGGTGCTGACGATCGTCGGCGTCCTGATGCTGCTTGGCGCAGGACGCCGGCTCGTCACCGGCGTACGCGGGTGATGAGCGCCCATTCCAGGTCAGCGGCGCTACCCGACGATGCCAATCGCGCGCACGCCGCGACGCGCGCGCGTGTCGCGGGCTGGGTGCTGATCGCACTCGCGCTCGTGATCGTCGTGGCGCCCTTCCTGTGGATCCTGCTCAATTCGTTCAAGAACCAGATTTCGATCCTGAGCGGCGCATGGCTGTTCACGCCTACGCTCGACAACTACGCCGACGTGCTCTTCAGCCGCCGCTCCGACTTCGGGCACGGCGTGCTGACCAGCCTCATCGTCGCTACCGTCAGCACTGCGGTCGTCCTCGTCGTCGCCACGCTGGCGGCCTATTCGCTGTACCGGCTGCGCTGGTCGCGGGCTGTCGTCGCAGTGTTTCTCGGCTGGATGCTCGCGTTTCACGTGATCCCCGTGATCACGCTCGTCGGCCCGTGGTACCTCGTGTTCAAGGCGCTCGGGCTCTACGACACCCGCACGGCGCTCGTGCTGACCCACGTCGCGATCAACCTGCCGATGGCCGTCTGGCTGATGATGTCGTTCTTCAAGGCGCTGCCGCCCGAGATCGAGGAGGCGGCGCTGGTCGATGGCTGCCATCCGCTGTCGGCATTCTGGCGCGTGACGCTGCCGCTGGTGACGCCCGGATTGATCGCCACGGGCGTGCTGAGCTTCATTTTCAGCTGGAACGAGTTCACGATCGCGCTGAATCTCACGTCGCAAGCCAACTCGACCGTCCCGGTCATCGTCGCAAAGTTCTCGAACGACTACGAGGTGCTGCACGCGCAAATGGCCGCGGCGTCGATCCTGGCGACGCTGCCCGCGCTCGTGTTGATGTTCGTCGGACAGCGCTTCATCATTGCGGGACTGACGCTGGGCTCGGTCAAGTAGACTGGGCGCTCCTGTTCGACGCGACCCTGGCTGTCACCGGCGCCCGCGCAGGTCCCATCATGCCGAACACGCTCGACTTATCGGGTTTCGCGACCACGCTCGTGGAACGCGGCCTGCAGGGGCTGCCCGTTGCGGAGCAGGTGGATGCGTTTTGCCGCGACGTGACGCAGGCCGGCTTCCGCGCGCGTCGCTTCAACATGTCGATCGGTACGCTGCACCCGCGCCACGGTGCGCATAGCTACGTGTGGCGGCGCGACGAGGGTCTTGCGACCGAGCTCCATCCACGCCGGCCCGAGGGGGTGAGCGATGGCTATCTGAAAAGCCCTATCCATCGGTTGCGCAATACCGACGAAGTCACGCTGCGCCGCCGGCTCGATACCGGCGGCCCCGTCGACTTTCCGATTCTCGAAGATCTGCGGGAAGCCGGCATGACCGACTACGCCGCACGCCTGGTCTCGTTCGGTGACGCACAGCAACGCGATCCAACGAAGCTGTTCGATCCCAAGCGCAACCGGCCCGATCTGATGCAGGGAATCTTCTTTTCCTGCGCCACCGATGCGCCCGAAGGCTTCGACGAAGGCCATCTGCACCAAGTAGGCGAGTTGCTTCCGTACCTTGCGCTGGCCGTCAAGTCGCGCTCGACGTTCGACGTTGCGCAGACGCTTCTCGAAACCTATCTCGGGCCCGATGCAGGCGGACGCGTGCTGACGGGCGAAATCGATCGCCACTCGGTGCAGAACATCCAGGCCGTCATCTGGTTTTGCGACCTGCGCGGATTCTCCCGGATGGCCAGTCGCATTTCGCAGGGCGCGCTCGTCGAGCTGCTCGATACCTACCTCGAAATCATGGCGCGGCCGGTGCTCGACAATCGGGGCCAGATCCTGAAATTCATGGGCGACGGCTTTCTCGCCACGTTCGACCTCGCGGCCCGCAGCCAGCAGATGGTGTGCGCGGACGCCGTGCAGGCCGCGCGCCAGCTCGTTGCGCACGTGCCGCAATTCAACGCGTCGCGTCGCGCCGATGGCAAGGAGACGCTCGATTTCGGCGTGGCCATTCACATGGGCGAAGTGCTCTACGGCAATATTGGCACGAAGGAGCGGCTCGACTTCACCGTCGTTGGATCCGCGGTCAACGAGGCGAGCCGGATCGAGGGCCTCTGCCGGCCACTCGGGCGCCACGTCCTCGTGTCGAGCGCCGTGCACAACGCGGCCGCGCCCGCGAATGGCGCGCTGCTATCGCTCGGCGTCCACGCGCTGCGCGGCATCGGCGAACCGCAAGAACTGTTCACGATCGCCGATGGTTAGTTTCCGACTCGTCGTGGCGTGTGCGGCACTGGCGCTTGCGGCGTGCGCGTCGCTGCCGAGCGAGCATTCGACGGCGCCGAGCACGGCACTCACGGGAACGGCCGACACGAAGCTCGGCGTCCTGGCTGTACGCGCGCTCGCCAACCTGAAGGAGCCGTCGGGCGTGCACCTGCTCTACCAGGGTCCCGATGCGTTCCTGGCGAGGCTGGCTCTGGCCGACGCCGCTGAGCGCAGCATCGACGCCCAGTACTACATCTGGCACAACGACACGACCGGGCGACTGCTGCTTGCGTGGCTGCTCCGCGCGGCCGACCGGGGCGTTCGCGTGCGCATATTGATCGACGACGTCGGATCTGCGGCGAACGACATGAACTTGCTGCTGATGACGGCGCATCCGAAGGTCGAGGTGCGCCTGTTCAACCCCATTGCATCGCGCTCGGCAAGGCTCATGGGCCTGCTGTTCGACTTCTCGCGCACCAACCGGCGAATGCACAACAAGTCGTTCACCGTCGACAACCAGGTCGCGATCGTCGGCGGGCGCAACATCGGCGACGAATATTTCGGCGCACGGCAGGACGTGAACTTCGGCGACCTCGACTCGTTGACGGTCGGCGCGGCGGTCGCCGACGTGTCCGGACGCTTCGACGCGTTCTGGAACAGTTCCGTCGTCTATGCGATACAGGATCTGACGACGACACGGCCCGATGCGGCCGCCTATGCCAAGGCGCGCGAGGAGCTCGAGGCCTTTGCGCGGCAGGAGCGCGACGGCGAATATGCGGAAGCGCTGCGGAACAACGAGCTGGCGCAGCAGTTGCTGGCAGGGCAGGTCGCGTTCAGCGGGGGATCGGTCAAGGTGCTCGCGGACGATCCCGCGAAGGTCGAGCGGCCCGACGAGGACCGCTCGAAGAACCTGATGCCCCAACTGATGCCGGAGCTCGCCGGCATGCGCGAGCAGGTTCTGATGGTGTCGCCGTATTTCGTGCCCGGCGTCGATGGCGTCGAGACGCTGCGCCGGTTGCGCGCGCGCGGCATCCGGGTCCGCGTATTGACGAACTCGCTGGCGTCGACGGACGAACCGTCCGTGTACTCGGGTTACGCCAAGTATCGCGACGCGCTGCTCGAGGCAGGCGTCGAGCTTTACGAGCTGAACCCCGACGCAACCCGCGACGAGCTGCGCAGGCGCCGCGTCGCCGGTGACGACGACAAGACGCACGGCAGCGGTCGCTCGCGCGCCGCGTTGCATGCCAAGACGCTGGTCGTCGATTGCCGGATCTTCTTCGTCGGCTCGATGAACCTCGACCCGCGGTCCGCGCTGACGAATACCGAGATCGGCATCGTCGTCGACGCGCCCGAGGCAGTGGTGCGCCTGTGCAGCGTGCTCGACGACGTCCTTGCCAAGGGTGCGTACCGCGTCGAGCTGCGGAGCTCTGCGACCGGCGGAATGCACGCCGAGTGGGTGGGACGCGAGGGGGACCGGGAAGTCCGCTACTCGGTCGAACCGAAAAGCACTGCGTGGCAGCGCTGGAAGTCCGGATTCTATTCATTGCTTCCGATCGAGCCGCTGCTTTGACCCGTGGTCACAGGTCGCTCACCTGGGCGATAATCCGCGCCGCGCGCCGCTTGCGCGCTGATGTCTTGGGACGATCCACCATGAAACGATGCATGAGCCGCGCGCTTGCCGCAGCGCTCCTCGTCATTGCCGCCGCCGGGGCGGGCGCGCAGGCGGCCCCGCCGGCGGCAACCGACACTGCAAAGGCGCCGTCTGCAACGCGGCAGCTCGCGGTCAACAACAAGCCGTGGGCCGGCGATTTCGACGCGATGCTCGAGCGCCGGCTCATTCGCGTCTACGCGCCGTACAGCCGCTCCCTCTACTTCATCGACAAGGGGCGCGAGCGAGGCCTCGGCGCCGAGCTCGTCCGCGATTTCGAGCGCTGGGTCAACCAGAAATACGCGAAACAGCTCGGCAAACGGCCGGTGACCGTCTATATCGTCGCCGCGACGCGCGACAAGCTGCTCGGCGATCTCAACGACGGGCTCGCCGATATCGCGATCGGCAACCTGACGGTGACCGACGAGCGCAGCAAGGTCGTCGATTTCGTGGCGCCGGACGACAAGGTAGTCAACGTCGAAGTCATCGTCACTGGCCCGGCGTCGCCGGCGATCGCGTCGGTCGACGATCTATCGGGCAAGACGCTGCACGTGCGCAAGGCGTCGAGCTACTACCAGAGCGTCATGGCCGTCAACGAGCGGTTGCGCGCGGCCGGCAAGCCCGCGATCAACGTCGTCCTCGTCCCCGACGCACTCGAGGACGAGGACATGCTCGAGATGATGAATGCGGGACTGCTGCACGTGATGGTCGTCGACGACTGGAAAGCAAAGCTGTGGCAGCAGGTGCTGCCGAAGCTCGTCGTGCACGACGACGTCGTGCTGCGGCAGCCGACCAAAAAAGGCTGGGCGATCCGCAAGAACAGCCCGCAGCTCGCCGCCGTGCTGAACGATTTCTATGCGAACTGGGTCAAGAAGCAGGGCGTCGTGCCGTATCGGCAGAAGCAGTACATGAAGACGATCAAGGCGTTGCACGATCCGGGTGCGAACGCCGACTACAAGCGGTTCGAGCAGACGATTGCGCTCTTCCAGAAATACGGCAAGCAATACAACTTCGACCCGCTGATGCTCGCCGCGCAGGGTTACCAGGAGTCGATGCTCGACCAGAAGAAGAAGAGTCCGGTCGGCGCGATCGGCGTCATGCAGCTGATGCCGGCGACGGGGAAGTCGCTCAAGGTCGGCGATATCAGGGTGACCGAGTCGAACGTGCACGGCGGTGCGAAGTACATGGACCAGCTGATGACCCAGTACTTCAAGGACGCGAAGTTCGACGAGCAGAACCGTACGCTGTTCGCCTTCGCCAGCTACAACGCGGGACCGGGCAACATTTCGAAGATGCGCAAGGAAGCGGAAAAGCGCGGGCTCGACCCGAATGTCTGGTTCAATAACGTCGAGATCGTTACGGCGGAGAGGATCGGCATCGAGACAACGACCTATGTGCGTAACATCTTCAAGTACTACGTCTCGTACCGACTGTCGCAGGATGCCGGCGCTCGCGCCGAGGCCCTCAAGAAAAGCGTGGTCAAGCCCAAGTGAGCGCCCAGGCGTATTGTTCCAGCGGTTACTGTCAATTCGCCGCGGGTTCGCGGCATCATTCCGGAGGTATCTTCATGATCAGGCGTTTTGCTTCATTGTTGGCGCTGTTCTCGATGGCGTTCGTCGCGTCCCCCGCGTGGGCCGACGAGTACCAGGACACGATCAACGTGTTCAAGAAGGCGACCGAAAGCTCGGCCTTCTTCAAGACGGCGTACGGCTATGCGGTGTTCCCGACGATCGGCAAAGGTGGCGTCGGCGTCGGCGGCGCATACGGCAAGGGCCGGGTGTACGAGAAGGGCAAGTACATCGGCGACACGTCGATGTCGCAGGTCACCGTCGGCTTCCAGTTGGGCGGCCAGGCGTACAGCCAGATCGTGTTCTTCCAGGATGCACAATCGCTGAAGACGTTCACCAGCGGCAACTTCGAGTTCGGCGCCGAAGCGTCGGCCGTCGCGATTACCGCAGGCGCTAGCGCGCAAGCGAACACGTCGGGCTCGTCGGCCGGCGCGAGCGTCACCAAGAACGAGGCCAAGAACGTGGGCGCCTACAACAAGGGCATGGCGACGTTCACCGTCGCGAAAGGCGGGCTGATGTACGAGGCAAGCATCGGCGGCCAGAAGTTCAACTACAAGGGACGCTGACCGGCCGAGCCTTGCAAGCCGCATTCCACCGCCCTGCGCGCGGTGGAATGCGCTGGCGCGCGCCGTCTCGAGAGGGGAAAACCGGAGCGCCGCGATGCGGCGTCGACCCTACGTCGTCGCCGTCGGTGCGGGCCGGCGCATGAGGACGAGGGCGATCAGCGCCGACGCGACCATCAACAGCAGGCTGACGGCGTTCAGCACGGGGCTCGCGCCTTCGCGCATCCGCCCGTACATCATCACCGTCAGCGGCGGGTCGGAGCCGACGAGCATCAGCGTCGTATTGAAGTTCTCGAACGACATCAGGAACGAGATCGCCGCCGCGCCGATCAGTGCAGGCTTGAGGTAGGGCAGGGTCACCGTCCACAACACGGCGCCCCGGGATGCGCCCAGGTTGAACGCGGCATCCTCGAGCGTGCCGTCGAAACGCTTGAGCCGCGCGGCGATCGTCAGCGTGGCGATCGAAACGATGTAGGAAAACTGGCCGACGACGACGAGCGGCAGGCCGGGCCGCAGGAAATCGAGATCCAGTCCGAAGAGATCGTCCGCGAACTGCGCGAGGCGGCTCGCGAACGCGAGGATCGAGATGCCGAGGATCACGCCGGGGATCACCAGCGGTGCGAGCATCAGCATCGAGAGCGCCGACTTGCCGCGAAACTGCGCGCGCTCGAGCAGGAACGCGTTTGCCGTGCCCACCACCACCGACAGCATCGTCACCGACAGCGCAACGATGAGGCTCGTGCCGACGCTGCGCAGCAACGGCTGGTCGGTGAAGAGTCCGGTGCGGCCGTGGCCGCCGACGAACCAGTCCAGCGTGAAGCCGCGCCACGGCGGCGCCGGATAGTTGGCGTCGTTGAACGCGAAGACGGCGACGACGATCAGCGGCACGAACAGAAATACGAAGAACGCTGCGACGTAGCCGCCGGTGGCGAAGCGGGAAAGCGTCGAACGCGGCAGCGACGGGATCACGAGCGCCTCAGCACGTCGCCCAAGCGCTGGCCGCTGACGGCGAGCCCCAGCCAGACGATCGCTGTCGACAGCACCAGCAGCAGGAATCCGAACGCGGCGCCTTGTTCCCAGTTGAAGCGGGTGATGAACTGCGTGTAGATCTGCTCGGTGAACCACAGCGAGTTCTTGCCGCCGAGCAGTGTCGGCGTCAGGTAGTTGCCGAGCGTCAGCATGAACACGACGATCGAGCCGGCCGCGATCCCGGGTGCTGCATGCGGCACGATGATCTGGCGGAAGATCGACCAGCCGTTGCCGCCGAGGTCGTAGGCGGCTTCGATCAGGGAGTCGTCGAGACTCTCGAGCGCGCTCACCAGCGGAACCATCATGAACAGCAGCGACGTGTAGACGAGACCGACGAGGATCGTCGCGTCGTGATAGAGCAGTTCGACCGGCGCGTCCGTCACGCCTAACTGCACGAGCAGACGCGGCAGCACGCCGGATTCGCGCAACAGGATCATCCAGCCGAGCGTGCGCACCGCTTCGCTGATCCAGAACGGAATGAGGCACAGGACGAACAGCGTAGCCTTGGTGCGCCCGCGCGCGATCTTGGCGATGTACCACGCCGCGGGAAAGGCAATCGCCAGCGTGCAGGCTGTCGCCAGGATGGACATCACGGCCGTGCGCACGAACGTGTGCCAGTACAGCGGCTCGTCGACGAACGTCCGATACTGGTCGAGGCTCAACTCATACACGCGCGGCGCCACGCGCGCACGAAACGAGATCACCGCGAGCTCGAGGTGGGGCAGCACGATCAGGCCGACCAGCCACACCAGTGCCGGCGCGAGCAGCAGCGCCAGCGCGACCCGATGGTGCGACCCGTATCGGTTGACTGTGTCAGCTGCCATCGCTGCGCGCGGCGAAGCATGCGGCGCGGGCAGGCTCGACGCCGAACGCGATCGTCTCGCCCACCGCCAGGTCCGCGAAGCGTCCGGTCTGCGGCAGCGCGATACGGATTTCCGCGTGCGAACGCACTTCACGGACCAGCACCGCCGAGTTCGCGCCGTCGAACAGCAGGCTCTCGACTCTGCCTGCAAAACGCTGCGCGCCAGGCGGCAATTCGGCCGCGTCGCGCGAGAGGTCGAATGCCTCGGGCCGCGCGAACGCCTCGACGGGCTGATCGACCACGATGTCGCCGTGCTTGCGCGCCCGCACCGTCAATCCGGCGCCGGTGGCGATCTCGACGACGTCGCCGTCGATCCGCAGGGCGCGTCCGAGAAGGCGATTGTTCGCACCGACGAAACCTGCGACGAACGGTGTCCGCGGCTCGTAATAAAGCTCTTGCGGCGAGCCGATCTGCTCGAACCTCCCGGCGTTCATCACGGCGACGCGATCGGACAGCACGAGCGCTTCCGACTGGTCGTGCGTGATGTAGACGAAGGTCGTGCCGAAGTCTGCCTGCAGCTGCTTGAGCTCGATCTTCATGTGTTCGCGCAGCTTGAGATCGAGCGCACCGAGCGGCTCGTCGAGCAGCAGCAGCGTCGGTTCGAGCACGAGGCTCCGCGCGATCGCCACGCGCTGTCGCTGCCCACCGGAAAGCTGATCGACACGCTTGTCGTGCGCACCCGGCAAGCCGACGCGCTTCAGCATCGCCGCGACGCGCGCGGTAATCTCGGAACGTCCGATACCGCGCCGTGCGAGGCCGTAGCCGACGTTCTCGCCCACCGACATCATCGGGAACAGCGCGAGATGCTGGAACACCATGTTGACCAGGCGCCGGTTGGGCGGGACGCCGCGCATCGAGTGGCCGCCGATCCGCACGTCGCCCTCGTCGGGCATCAGGAAGCCGGCAATCAGCCGCAGCAGTGTCGTCTTGCCGCAGCCTGAGGGGCCGAGAATGGAAAAGAAACTGCCGCGGTCGACGGACAGCGACAGTGCGTCGACGGCAAGGAGTCCCGCGTAGCGCTTGGTTACGCGGTCGACTTCGAGATCGGGCTGCATGGCCACCGAGAGCGCGACAAAATCGCGGGCGACGCGCCATACGCGCGCCGCCCGCTGGTTGGCAAAGCCTCCCTGGTTGCGCGGCTCAGCTTGCGGCCTTCACGCGATCGAGCACTTTGCCTTCGATGTCTTCGATGCCGGGCGGCACTGCGGGATACCACTTGACGTTCTTCAGCGCTTCCTCGGAAAAGCTGTTCGCGAACTGCGCCTTGAGCTTGGGATCCATCAGTGCGTCGGCGCCCTTGGAACCGGTGAAGTTGCCGGCGGAAGCCGCGACCTTCGCGGCGATGTCCGGCCGCATGTTGAAATTGATCCACGCGTACGCCGCAGCGTCGTTACGGCCCTTGGCGGGGAGCGCGAACGTGTCGATCCAACCGAGCGCGCCCGATTTGGGCGCGATGTACTGGATGTCGGCGTTCTCGGTGTTGAGCTTCCAGCCACCGGTGTCCCACATCATCGCGCCGACGATCTCGCCGGTGCGCGCGCCGTTGAGCAACTGGTCCTTGTTGTCCCAGAAGAACTTGATGTTGCCCTTGCATGCGGCCAGCGTCTTGCCGACGTCGTCCATCAGCGCCGCATACGCTTTCGGATCGCCGTAGAGCGCAAATGGATCCTTGCCGCTCGCGAACGCGAAGGCGAGCAGCGTCGGACGCTTCAGGCGGACGCTGGTCTTGCCCTTGAATTCGGCTTTGCAAAGGTCGGGGTAATCGGTCATCTTCGCGAGCTTCGTGTTGACGACGAGCCCGTCGGTGCCCCAGATGTGCGGCAGGCCATACACCTTGCCTTCTAGTGTCGTGTTCTTCTTCGTCGCGTCGAGCATCGACGGAATGAAGAGTTCCGTCTTGACCTTGGTGAGATCCATCGGCTTGTAGATGCCGAACTCCTGCTGCGGGCCGACGATCCGATCCTGCGACGGCTGCGCGAGGTCGAAGCCGGCTCCGCCGGTTGCACGCAGCTTCGAGATCATCTCCTCGTTGTTCGAGAGCGTGACCTCGACGTCGATGCCGGTTTCCTTCTTGAACTGCGCGACGACGTCGGCGGGCACGTAGTCGGCCCACGTGATGAGGCGCAGCTTGTTGTCCTGCGCGGTCGCGGATCCGGCCACGCCGAAGGCGACGAGGAGACCGGCGATGTATGCGAAGCGAGTGCGCTTCATGGAAACCTCCAGGGTAAGGGCGGCGATCCCGCCGCGACAGGCAGCGGGCGCGGAGCACAGCTTACCCCAAGGCGCCGGCGATCGCCGTGGCTGCGCCGGCAGAGTCCCGTTCGGGGCAGTGCCTACCAGCGCCAGAGGATGAAATACCAGGTGACTGCCGGCAGCGCGAGCGTGGCCGCATACAGCAGCAGCGCGAGCGCGCGGGCGGCGATCGTC
This sequence comes from uncultured Pseudomonadota bacterium, assembly GCA_963709335.1. Taxonomy (GTDB): domain Bacteria; phylum Pseudomonadota; class Gammaproteobacteria; order Burkholderiales; family Casimicrobiaceae; genus VBCG01. The sequence continues at coordinate 211,935 of CAVPWB010000009.1, read as the reverse complement.
GCGTCGCTTCGTGACACGATGCGCGCGCCGAGCCACGCCGACCAGAGCACCCCTGCGGCGAGCACGGCCGCGCGCAACGCGCTGGCGAAGGGCAGTACGAGATGCTCGTTGCGCAACTGAGTCAGCGTCAGCATCGACAGGCCGAGGAACAGTCCGACGCCGCCGATCGGCACGAGCGCCATCGCGAGCGTCTTCCAGTCGAAGCGCGTACCACCGGCAATGCGCGCGGCGGTGGCGAGTGCGGCGAGCGACAGGGCCCCCATCGCCGCGCCGAATCCGACGATGTAGCCGACGATGCAGAGGCCGTCGAGCCACGTCATCACGTCGCTCGCTTCCGGGTAATGCGTCAGCAGCCACCAGGGTGCGTGATCGTCGAGCAGTGCGAGCCAATCGCGCTCGACGAGCCATTGCGCAAGCCCTTGCTTGAGCGCGACGAACCACGGGCTGACGGTCCACTGGAATGCGCCGAGTGCTACGCCGAGCACGCCGAACAGCAGCAACAGCGCGACGCTCGCATCGATGCTGTGCGGCGCAAGCGCGAGAATCTCGCGGTTCGGCGAGCGCGCGGCGAGGGCGATCGCACCGCGATGATCGCTGCAGCGGCCACACGCGTGGCACGGCGACGCGCTCTTCATGTGGCGCAGGTCGACAAGGGGTGCGCAATCGACCCGGGCAGGCGGCCCCTGATAGCGTTTCCACGCGGCCTCGTCGACACCGTAGTGCAGCGGCGCGACCTTCGCCAGCAGTTCGAACACGCCGTTGACCGGACACAGATGCCGGCACCAGACACGCTTGCCCTTGCCATAGACGAATCCGACGGCGATGGCCGCCACTGTCGACCCGCCCAGCACGAGCAGCACCGCCTTCGGGTATTCGTAGACGCTGACGAGCTGGCCGTAGATCGTCGTGATCGCGAACGCAGCAAACGGCCAGCCGCTCCAGCGCATCCAGCGCGGGATCGCCTTGCCAAGACCGTGGCGGCTCGCGAACTCCGTCAGCGTCCCTTCCGGACAGAGGATGCCGCACCATGCACGCCCGACGAGCATCGTGCTCGCGATGACGAAGGGCCACCACAGGCCCCAGAACGCGAACTGGGCGAACAGGGTCAGGTTCGACAGGATGCCGTCGCCTGCGGGCGGCAGCGGCAGGAACGCCGGAATCGCGACAAGAACGGCATACGCACCGACGACCAGCCACTGCAGCGCGAGAATGGTCCGCCGGTGACGCCGCAGCGCATCGCCGATGCGCACGAGCGTGCCGCGGGAGCGCACCGCGGTCGCTGCCGGCAGGATCGGGATCGTCGTCACGTCACCGGTCGCGGCACGCTACTTGACGATCACCAGCATGTCTTTCGCGTCCGGGTGGAACTCGTCGAAGAACCGATACGTGCCCGGCTTGAGCGGGGGCAACACCACGAACGATTCGGCGCCCGGTGCAAGCACTTTCTCGACGCGCACGTCGCGCCCTTCGAATTCGACGGCGCCGCGGCCGGTATTGCGCAGCGTGAACTTCACCTTCGTGTTGGCCGGCAGTTCGAGGCGAGACGGCTCGATGCGCCCCGAATCGAGCGTGATCGCGTAAGTCGGCAATTCCGCCGCGTAACCCGGCGCTGCCAGCGCGACTGCGAGCAGCCACGCGCTCGTCCGCAGGATCCGGGCGAGCCGGCCCGTCATCCGTGCGCCCATCGGTTCAGTAGCCGCCCTTCTTGCCAACGCCTGCGTACGTGAACTCCCATTCGACGTCGAACGTCTTGAACCACGGGCGAACACCGGTGGCGCGGTCCGTGTGGCGGCCGAAGTGCTGGCCAAGCTCGTTCTCCTTGGCGCTCGGCGGGTAGATCGTGTACTTCAGCCGGTACTTGCCCGGCCCCGCGAGCTTGACGTTGTCGCCATAATGCGGACCGTCACTTGCCACCATCGGCATGAAGTTGCCCGTGATCTTTTCACCGGACGGCAGCTTGGTGAGCTCGTAGCGGATCTGCAGGAACGGTACCCACGCGCCTTCGGGATAGCCGTTCTGATTGTTCGCGAGCGCGTGGATGTCGGCCTCCATGTGCACGTCGGCTTCGGCGGCCTTGCGCATGTGACCCTCCGGCTCCATGTCCACCGGCTGCAGGTAGACGGCGGCGATCTCCATGCCATTGGCGTTCTTCGGTGCGCCGACCGGATATTCGAGCGCCGCTGCCGGGCACGCAACCAGCGCGGCGAGGACTGCGCCGAGCGCTTGCGGCGCGGCGATTCGAAACATGCGGGTCTCCCTGCGTCTGATAATGCGAACGATTCGCATTATCGTCGATGCGAAGCGTCGACGTCAAGCGCAAGCCGTCATGGCTGGCAGCGCCCCGCGCGCCGTTAGCGGAATCGGCGCGGCAGCACGCTAGACGAACGAGGGCTCGAAGGGCAATCCGACATAGTTCTCGGCGATGGTCGTCCTGCCCGCCGTGGAGCTCATCAGGTAGTCGAGTTCCGCGAGCTGGATCTTGTGCTCGATCGGGTCGTCGTTGAACTTGTGCGAGATCGACGTGAACCACCACGAAAAGCGCACCGCCGCCCAGATGCGGCGCAGCGCCGTTTCCGAATAACGGTCGAGAAGGTCCGTCCGCTTCGCTTCGTAGAACGCAATGAACGCCGTCGACAGGTAGTACACGTCCGACGCTGCGAGGTTCAGGCCCTTGGCGCCGGTCGGTGGAACGATATGCCCCGCGTCGCCGACGAGGAACAGGTTGCCGTAACGCATCGGCTCGGCGACGAAACTGCGCAGCGGCGCGATGCTTTTTTCGATCGACGGCCCGGTGATCATCTTCGCGGCCATGCCGCCAGGCAGCCGGCGACGAAGCTCGCCCCAGAAGCGTTCGTCGGGCCACGCATCCACCTTCTCGTCGAGGCCGACCTGGATGTAATAGCGGCTCCGAGTGTGCGATCGCATCGAGCACAGCGCGAAGCCCCGCTGGTGATTCGCGTAGATCAGCTCGTCGTGCACGGGCGGCGTGTCCGACAGCAGCCCGAGCCAGCCGAACGGGTAAATCCGCTCGTACTCGGTGATCATCGCGCGCGGGACCGACGCGCGCGATGCGCCGTAGTAGCCGTCACAGCCCGCGATGTAGTCGCAGTCGACGTGGCCGTGCGCGCCCTTCAGCATGTAGTCGAGGGCCGGTTCGCCTTCGAGAAAGCCTGTCGGCGCGACGTCCTGCGCTTCGAACACGACGGTGACGTTGCGATCCTGCAGCACCGCGTCGTACAGATCTTTCGTCAGCTCCGTCTGGCCGTAAACCATGACGCGCTTGCCGCCGGTCAAGCCGGCGAGATCGATGCGCTCTTGCCGGCCGGCGAACGTCAGCACGATTCCGTCGTGGACGATTCCCTCGCGATCCATCCGGGCGCTGACGTTGGCCTTGCGCATCAGGTCGACCATGCCCTGCTCGAGAATGCCGGCGCGGATGCGCGCCTCGACGTATTCGCGCGTGTGCCGCTCGAGGATGACGCTCGCAATGCCGTGCAGGCTGAGGAGGCGCGCGAGGCACAGGCCCGACGGGCCGCCGCCGATGATGCCAATCTGCGTTCGCATGTCATCGTCCCGTGCGAGGGTTCTCCGCCCCGCTGGCCGCGGCGCGAGTAGTGCGCCGGATGCAACGATCGAGCGCCGCCCGAGCATATCGGCGGCGCGTCGGCAAGGCAACTGGCGCCGCATTTGGTATGGTCGCGGAGCACCTTCGACCCCGCGAACATGAACTCGCTACCAAACACTCACCCGATGACCGCGCACTTTTCGTCGCACCTGCGACACCGTTCCCGATGACGATCCGGCGCCGGACGTGCCGGCGCTCATGCCAGCGTGCGATCGCGGCACTTGCCGTTGTCGCGATGCTGCCGGCGTTCGCGGCGCCCCCTGCGGCCGCGGAGCCGTCGCCGCCGTCCGGCCGGCCGCGCGTGTGCATGGCACTCTCCGGCGGTGGCGCGCGCGGATACGCGCACCTGGGTGTGCTGCGCGTCCTCGAGCGCAACCGGATCCCGGTCGACTGCATCGCGGGTACGAGCATGGGGGCCGTCGTGGGCGGCCTCTATGCAAGTGGCCTCTCGGCCGACGAGCTGATAACCCGGCTATCCAAAGTCGACTTGACGAACATCGCGTACGACCGCAACGCGCGTTCGTCACTGTCGCAGGCGTTGCGCGAGGACGAATACGACTATCCGCTCGGATTCGAGGCCGGTTACGGCGACGGGAAGTTCAAGGTCGCCAGCGGCTTCGTCCAGGGCAACCGGTTCCTGATCCTGCTGCAGGACTGGACGTCGCGCGTTCCGGGCAACGCATCGTTCGACCGGCTGCCGATACCGTTTCGCGCGGTCGCAACGGATCTTGCCAATGGCGACGAGGTGCTGCTCGCCCGCGGCTCGCTCGCGCACGCGATTCGCGCGAGCATGGCGGCGCCCGGACTGTTCGCACCGATCACCATCGACAACCGCACGCTCGTCGATGGCGGCCTCGTCGCGAACCTGCCGGTGCAGATCGCGCGCGACATGGGTGCGGACGTCGTCGTCGCCGTCGACATCGTGAGTCCGCTGCTGCCTCCTTCCGACATCGACTCGCCGCTCGCGGTGTCGTCGCAGATGATCGGCATCCTCGTCGGCCAGAACGTTCGCGCGCAGAAGCAACTGCTGCGCAGCACCGACGTGCTGATCACGCCCCCGCTGGGCGACCTCGGGTTCGCCGACTTTTCGCACGCGGCATCGGCGATCGCCGTCGGCGAAGCGGCCGCCGAGGCAGCGCTGCCGGCGCTGCGCAAGTACGCGCTCGACGCGCCGGCGTACGCGGCATTCCGCGAACGGCAACTCGCACAACTCGCACCGTCGAATCCGCGGATCGACCGGATCGAGATCGTCACCGACGGACGCGTGCCGGCCGCGTACGTCCGCCGCAACCTCGACGTCAAGGAGGGTGATCTCTACAACGCCGAGAAGATGCGTGACGCGATGCAGGCGCTCACGACGAGCGGACGATTCGAGAACGTAACGCACGAGCTCATCGAGGCGGACGGCACGACGACGCTGCGCGTAGAGGTGCGCAGCGCGAGCTATGGTCCCAATTTCTTCCTGTTCGGGTTGAGCCTCGACAGCAATTTCCAGGGCGACGGCGCCTTTCAGTTCGCGCTCGGCCATCGGTTGCCGTGGATCACCGACTCGGGACTCGAGTGGCGCAACGATCTGGTCTTCGGCAGCGATCTCACGAGCGCGCGCACGGAGCTTCGCCAGCCGCTGCCGGGTGCGGCGAACCTGTACGTCGCGCCTTACGCCGACTTCAAGCAGGAGAACCAGAACATCACGATCAACGACCTGATCCTCAATCAGCCAGCCAACACGCTGCCGTTTGCGCGCTATCAGCTGACGACGGCGCGCGCCGGGCTGGACCTCGGCGTGCCGTTGGAACGGCTCGGCGAGCTGCGCGTCGGGATCGAATACGTGAAGTTCCTGTTCAGGCCGAAGAGCTTCATTCCTGCGAATATCATCGGACTGGAGGGCACCGACAACTTTCTGCCGACGACCCGAACACGGCTCTTCGGTCCACGCGTGCGCCTCGTGCTCGACCAGCTCGACGACGCGCTTTATCCACGGCATGGCTACTACCTGTTACTCGAGGACCAGACGTCGATCCTGTCCGGCAATCGCTTCAGCGAGGTGCACGGCAACGGACTGCTGGCGATGACCAGCGGCCGCCACACGCTGAATGTCGCGCTGGAGGCGGGTGGCGACTTCGGCGCGAGCGATCAGGCGCAACCGCCGGGCTTCTCGCTCGGCGGGTTCCAGCATCTGTCCGCGTATCCGACCAATCAGTTCGCCGGCAACTTCCTGCTCTATGGTCGACTCACGTACCTGACGCCCGTACTCAACTTCGAAATGCCGCCGTTTCGCGACCTGTTCCTGGGACTGTCCGCCGAAGTGGGCAGCGTATGGATCAAGGAGAGCGAGTTCGGACATGGTTCGCTACGCCAAAGCTATAGCGTGTTTACCGGGATGACGACCGGCTTCGGCCCGCTCTACCTGGGCATCGGTGCTGCGCCAGGCGGCATCTTCAACGCGTATTTCCAGCTGGGGCGGCCTTTTTAGGCTGCGCGGTGCACCATGGTTCAGCGGCCTCCCGGCAGTCGACAGGCGCACACGAGGCTGGCTTGTCGACACTGAGCACCGGCGTGAAGTACGCAATTGCGGCTGCGATGCTGTTCGGCATCAGCACGCCGCTCGCCAAGGAGCTGCTCGGAACGGCGAGCCCGTTGCTGCTCGCGGGGCTCCTGTATTGCGGATCGGGCGCGGGCCTTGCGGTCGTCATCGCAGTTCGCGCGTTGCTGACACCGCGACCGCGTGCGCTCGACTGGCCCGCGCGTTCCGAGTTGCGCTGGCTCGCGGCAGCGATCGCGCTCGGCGGAATAGCCGCACCGCCGCTGTTGATGTACGGCCTGGCGGCGACGCCGGCGGCGACGGCGTCACTGCTGCTGAACCTCGAGTCGGTGCTTACGGCGCTATTCGCGTGGTATCTGTTCCGCGAGAACTTCGATCGCCGGATCGCGCTCGGCATGGCGGCGATCGTCGCGGGCGGGGCGGTGCTGGCGTGGACGCCGGGCGAGTCGATGCGGTTGACGCAAGGAGCTGCACTGGTTGCCGGTGCCTGCGTGTGCTGGGCGCTCGACAACAACTTCACGCGCAAGGTATCGCTGCGCGACCCGCTCGTCATCGCGGCGACGAAGGGTGCGGTCGCGGGTTCGGTGAATCTCGCGCTTGCGCTGTCGTTTGGCGCGGACGTTCCGGACGTGCGGACGACCGTATCGGCGCTTGCGCTCGGATTCGCAGGATATGGCGTCAGCCTCGCGCTGTTCGTGCTCGCGCTGCGCCACCTCGGGACGGCGCGCGCCGGAGCGTACTACGCGATCGCGCCGTTCTTTGGCGCGCTCTACGCGATCACCGTCCAGCACGAACCGTTCACGTTCGCCGTCGGCCTCGCGGGCGTGCTGATGGCGCTGGGTGTCTGGCTGCACGTGTCCGAGCGCCATCGCCACCGGCACGTTCACGAGATGCTGCGTCACACGCACGCGCACCGGCACGACGCGCATCATCAACACACGCACGAAGCCGACCTGGACGGCACCGAACCGCACATCCACGACCATGTTCACCACCCGCTCGATCATTCGCACGTCCACGTGCCCGATGCGCACCACCGGCATCGGCACGACAGCCACGATTGACATCGGCGGGTGCTTCAGGGCCCGAGCGCCCACGTCGGAATCCACGTCGTGATGCGGGCACGAGCCGGCAGATGAACCATCCATCATTCGACTTCGATCCACGTCGGCGCGTGGTCGCTCGCATTCGGCCAGCCGCGCACCGCCTTGTCGACACCGGCGTCGACGAGTCGCCGGCTCAAGGCAGCGTTCAGCAGCAGATGATCGATGCGCAGGCCGGCGTTGCGTTCCCAGCGCTTGCGCATGTAGTCCCAGAACGTATAGATCGTTGCGTTCGGATGGAGGACGCGGATCGCGTCGGTCCATCCCTGGTCGAGCAGCTTCCGCAAGACCGCGCGGCTCTGCGGCTGCACGAGCGCGTCGTCGTCGTACGAGTGCGTCGAATAGATGTCGGCAGGCGTCGGCACGACATTGAAGTCTCCGGCGAGCACGACGGGTGCGCCGGAATCGCGAAGTCCCTTGGCGTGCGCAACGAGGCGGGCGAGCCACGCGAGCTTGTAATCGAATTTCGGCCCGGGCTGCGGGTTGCCGTTGGGCGCGTACAGGCACGCGATCAGGATCCCGTTGACGGCGGCCTCCAGATAGCGCGCCTGCGAATCGTCGGGGTCGCCGGGAAGCGCTCGTCGAACCTCGATGGGCTCGGCGCCGCGCGCGAGGATCGCGACGCCGTTGTAGCGCGGCTTCTGGCCTTGCCACAGCGCGCCATAACCGGCGTCGCGGAGCGCGACGGCCGGAAACTCGTCGTGATAGATCCGCAACTCCTGCAGGCAGACGACGTCGGGCGCCGCTTCGGCGAGCCACGCGAGGAGATGCTGCAGCCGGCCGCGAATGCTGTTGATGTTGAATGTCGCGATCTTCATCGTTCGATTCTACGGCCGACCGAAGTTTGGCACGACGTTACCTGATCGCGGAGCGCATGCGTGCGAATCAGGCCCGTACAATGCACCGATGACGATGCTCGCGGAACTTGTCGAGACGTCGCGGTGCGTCGCCGGGACATCCGGGCGCAATGCGAAGGTCGCAGCGCTTGCCGCGCTGCTGAAGAAGCTCGACCCCGACGAGATCGCCATCGCCGTTGCGTATCTGTCGGGCGAAACTCCGCAAGGACGCAGCGGCGTTGGGTATGCGCTCCTTCGCGACGCGCGCCCCACCGGCGGCGTCGACGTGCCGACACTGTCGATCGCCGATACCGATGCAGCGCTCGCGGCGCTGGCGACGACGTCGGGCGCCGGCTCGAAGACAGCGCGCACGCGGCTGCTGCAGGCGTTGCTCGAACGTGCAACGGAAGTCGAGCGCGACTTTCTGACGCGGCTGCTGATCGGCGAGTTGCGCCAGGGCGCGCTCGAATCGCTGGTGATCGATGCGGTGGCGGTGGCCGCATCGCTCCCCGCGTCAGCGGTGCGCAGCGCGGCGATGGTGGCGCACGGTGTTTCCGGCGTCGCGCGCGCGGCACTGGTGGACGGCGCCGCCGGCCTCGCACCGTTCGCGCTCCAGTTGATGCAGCCGGTGGCACCGATGCTCGCACAACCCGCCGCGGACATCGAAGAAGCGTTGCGCGCGCTCGGCACCGCCGCGTTCGAGTGGAAGGTCGACGGCGCGCGCGTGCACGTGCACAAGGCCGGCGACGACGTTCGCGTGTTCACGCGACGGCGCAACGACGTGACGGCGTCGGTGCCGGAGATCGTCGAGGCGCTTCGCAACGTAGATGCGGGTAATCTCATCCTCGACGGCGAGGCGATTGCGCTGGGCGACAACGGGGCGCCGCAGCCGTTTCAGCAGACGATGCGCCGGTTCGGTCGCACGCTCGATGTCGCCGACATGCGTGCGTCGCTGCCGCTGTCCGTGTTCTTCTTCGATTGCCTGCGGCGCGGTGACGAGGCGCTGACCGCAGCGCCGGCCTCCGAGCGGTTTGCCGCACTGGAACGCGCGCTTCCTCCGCCGCTGGTCATCCCGCGCATCGTGACGGGCGACGCTGCGACCGCGCAAGCGTTCTACGACGACGCGCTTGCGCGCGGCCACGAAGGCGTGATGGCGAAAGCATTGGCGGCGCCGTACGAGCCGGGTCGTCGCGCCGCATCGTGGCTCAAGATCAAGCGGCTGCACACGCTCGATCTCGTCGTGCTCGCCGCGGAGTGGGGTCACGGCCGCCGCAAGGGCTGGTTGTCGAATCTGCATCTCGCGGCGCGTGACGGCGCCAGCTTCGTGATGCTCGGCAAGACGTTCAAGGGCATGACCGACGAAATGCTGGCATGGCAGACGCGTGCGATGCTGGAACGCGAAACGCGCCGCGACGACTGGACGGTATACCTGCGGCCGGAACTGGTCGTCGAGATCGCGTTCAACGACCTCCAGGCAAGTCCGCGTTATCCGGGCGGGCTCGCACTGCGCTTTGCGCGCGTCAAGCGCTACCGTCCCGACAAGACGCCGGCCGAGGCCGATACGATCGACACCGTGAAGGCGTTGTACGCCGCGCAACTCGCCCGCGCCGGAGCGTCGGGTTGAACGAAGCCTGGATCGAGCCCGAGCGCATCGTCGAACTCAACGAGGCGCCGGAGCGACCGGGCGACTACGTGCTGTACTGGATGCAGCAATCGCAGCGCGCGCAGTTCAACCCGGCGCTGGAGATGGCCGTAGCGCAGGCGAACAGGTTGGCGCTTCCGGTCGTCGTCGGCTTCGGCCTGACCGACGGCTACCCGGAGGCCAATGCGCGTCACTACACGTTCATGCTCGAGGGTCTCGCCGAGACTGCGGAGGCGATCGACGCGCGCGGACTGCGATTCGTCATTCGCCGCGGCGGACCGGACGACGTCGCCATCGCGCTCGCGCAGCGCGCAGCACTCGTGGTGTGCGATCGTGGGTACCTGCGGCCGCAGAGGGCATGGCGCACGCGCGTGGCAGCCGAGGCCGGACGGCGCCTCGTTCAAGTGGAAGGCGACGTGGTCGTACCGGTGGGCGCCGCGTCGGCGAAGCACGAGATCGCCGCCCGAACGCTGCGGCCCAAGCTTGCGAGGCGGCGCGACGAATTTCTCACACCACTTGCGAAGGAACGTGTCCGCGTGCGTGCGGATTCGCTCGACGTGCGCAGCGACCTCGACCTCGGCGACATTCCTGCGCTGGTGCGCGCGCTGCGCATCGATCACGGCGTGGCTGCCGTCACCGGTCTGCGCGGCGGCTATCGGGAGGCGCGGCGGCACCTGCGCGGGTTCGTAACGCGGCACCTCGAGCGCTACGTCATGGACCGCGCGCATCCGGGCCACCCGCACGTCTCGACGATGTCGCCGTACCTTCACTTCGGTCAGATCTCGCCGGTGGAGATCGCGCTCGCCGTGCGCGACGCGTCCGCCGATGCGACGAACCGTGACACCTATCTCGAGGAACTGCTCGTTCGCCGCGAGCTGTCGATGAACTTCGTCAACACGACGCGCAACTACGATCGCTACGACTGCCTGCCCGATTGGGCACGGCGCACGCTGGATGCGCATCGTAGGGACGTGCGCCCGCACCTTTATGAGGAAGACGAGCTCGCGCGCGCGGCCACGCATGATCCGTACTGGAATGCGGCGATGGGTGAGCTGCTGGTGACGGGGTTCATGCACAACTACATGCGGATGTACTGGGGCAAGAAGGTGCTGGAGTGGTCGGCCTCGCCGGAGGTCGGGTACGCGGCGCTCCTGAACCTCAACAACCGCTATTTCCTCGACGGCCGCGATGCAAATTCGTATGCGAACGTCGGTTGGGTATTCGGCCTTCACGACCGACCGTGGCCCGAGCGCTCGATCTTCGGCAACGTCCGCTACATGAACGCTGCGGGTCTCGAGCGCAAAACCGACATCCGCGAATACGTCGCACGGATCGCCGCGCTCGCCCGATGACGAGGGCCGCAACCGGCTCGCCCGCACGCGTCCCTGTTCATCCATTCGCTATGCCGAGAGTTCGCCCCTTGGTGCGCTCGTACCACAGGTCTGACGTCGCTTCGTGCAGTCGTTGTCCTACACGTGAACGCGACGTTTGGAATGGATTGCTGCACCGCAGCATGACATGATCGGCCGGTCATGGGACACGCAAGAGCCCAGACGCGAGGGGGTCACGGGCTGGAGTAACGTGTGAGCATCACACTCGAACAAATGCTGAAGAAGTCACTGCTGGAGAAAAACACCGAGCGAGTTTCGGTGGACGGGGACCCGGAGACAGCGAATGCGCGCGCGCTGCATCTCGTGCAGCCAGCGCATGCGTTACGGCAAGGCGCAGCCGCTCGCGACCTCCGTGTGGCGTCGCCTTGCGCAAAGGTCGTAGAAGGCCGCTTCGAAACCACAAGCGGCGCACTCGAATATCTCCTTTACCCGCCGGCATCGAGGTCGGGCGGCGAAATGTCGCTCGTCGTGATGCTGCATGGAGCAGGGCAGGATCCAGGGGACTTCGCGCTCGGCACACGGATGCACGAGCATGCGGGCGCGGGCGATACCTGGGTGTTGTATCCGGGCCAGAACCGCGACGTTCCGTTGCGTTGCTGGAGCTGGTTCGTCGCGCAGGACCAGATGCGAGGGCAGGGCGAACCGGCGGTGCTCGTTGCGCTCACCCGCTTTATCGTCGCCGAGCACGACATCTCGCCCAGGCGCATTTATGCGGCGGGACTCTCGGCGGGCGCCGCAATGGCGGTCGTGCTGGGGCAGACATATCCGGACGTGTATGCAGCCGTAGGCTCGCATTCCGGGTTGCCGTACGCGGTAGCAGCGGATGTCTATTCGGCGCTCGACGTCATGGCGCGCGGTCCTGCCGATTCGCCGCCATCGCGAAGGGCCTTCGCGCGGGTGCCGACGATCGTCTTTCACGGCGATGCCGACAAAACGGTTCATCCGATCAACGCATCGGCGATCGTCGCCGATGTGGTCGAAGGCTGCGCCAAGGCCCGCGGGCGAATTGCGACAAAACACGGTCCCAGCGCCGGCTCGCGCGCGCACACGACCACGACGTATGCCGATTCGCGCGGCGGCGCGTGCGTCGAGCAATGGATCGTTCACGAAGCCGGGCACGCGTGGTCGGGCGGGTCGGCGGAAGGTTCCTGCACCGACGCTGCAGGCCCGGATGCGACGGGCGCGATGCTGCGCTTTTTCCATTCGCATCTGCTCGAGCCGCGCTGCATCCGATGATGCGGCGCGCCGGTCGCGTACAGTGGCGGCACGATGACCTATTGCGTCGGTATCATGCTCGATAGCGGCCTGATCCTCGCGTCCGACTCACGGACGCACGCCGGCGTCGACAATTTCGCGAAGTTCTGCAAGATGAACGTGTTCGAGCGCGCCGGCGATCGCGTGCTCGTACTGCTGAGCTCCGGCAACCTGGCCGGCACGCAGGCGGTGATCGGCATCCTGCGGCAACGTGCGGACGCCGGCGGCGATGTGCCGAGCCTGTGGACGTCGCGTTCGATGTTCGACACGGCCATGCTGATCTCCGATGCGATGCGCGACGTCGACAACCGCGACGGCGCGTATCTCGCCGAAGGGCAGGGCTTCAACGCGTCGTTCATCCTCGGCGGCCAGATCAAGGGCGAGCCGCCGCGGCTCTTCCGCATCTATGCCGAAGGGAATTTCATCGAGGCGTCGATCGAGACGCCGTACCTGCAGACCGGCGAGACGAAATACGGCAAACCGATCATCGAACGCGTGATCACGCGCCACACGGCGCTGCTCGACGCGGCGAAGTGCGTGCTCGTGTCGTTCGATTCGACGATGCGCAGCAACCTGTCGGTGGGCATGCCCGTCGACCTGATCTGCTATCGGCACGACAGCCTCGAGATCGGCATGCGCCGCCGCTTCGACGAAGGCGACCCGTACTTCACGGCGCTCAGCAAAGAGTGGCGCGATGGCGTCCGGGAGGTGTTCAGCCGCCTTCCCGATTTGCAATGATGACCCCCATGGCGCGCAGGTGCCGGGAAGGCAAGCAATGAAGATTCGTGTCGGTTTCGAAATCACCTATGACTGTCCGCAGCCGACGCCGATGATCCTGACGTTGAGCGTTCACTATTCGCGCGTGTCGGATCTCGTCGTGCCCGATCACCTGGTGGCCGATCCGCCGGTCGCGATGACCGCCTATCGCGACACGTTCGGCAACTGGTGCAGCCGCATCGTCGCGCCCAAGGGAACGCTGCGCCTGTCGACGGATGCCGTCGTCCGCGATTCCGGCCTGCCGGATGTCGCCGCGCCGGATGCGCGGCAGACACCGGTGGAGGCCTTGCCGGACGACACGCTGCTGTTCCTGCTCGGCAGCCGCTACTGCGAAACCGACCGCTTGTCCGACACCGCCTGGCAACTATTCGGGGCGACACCGCCGGGATGGCCGCGCGTGCAGGCGATCTGTGACTATGTGCATCGACCATATCGCGTTCGGCTACGAGCACGCGCGCTTCACACGCACCGCGTGGGAGGCCTTGCACGACAAGACCGGCGTGTGCCGCGACTACGCGCACCTTGCCGTCGCATTCTGCCGCTGCATGAACATTCCGGCGCGCTATTGCACGGGCTACCTTGGCGACATCGGCATTCCGCCGCCGTACGGACCGATGGACTTCGCCGCGTGGTTCGAGGCCTACCTCGACGGGCGCTGGTACACGTTCGACCCGCGCAACAACGTTCCCCGTATCGGACGTGTGCTGATCGCGCGCGGCCGCGATGCCTCCGATGTCGCGATCACGACGACGTTCGGCCCGAACACGCTGCAGCGGTTCATCGTACGGACGGACGAAGTGGTTGACGCAGCGCCGACGCCACCCGCAGTGCCAGTGCCACTAGCGCAATGAGCGGCAGCGCGAGCGCGTCGGGGAGGCCGAGCGTCCACTGGAATGCCCCGTTCACTGCGCACCACGCGAGCGGAATCGTCAGCAGCGGCCACGGTGACGGATCGCGCGTGAGAAGCAGGATACCGAGCGTGCCGATCGCCGTCGGGTCGGGAGCGGTCCCGAACGCTTCGAGCTGACTCCAGCCGCGCCCGGCCAACCGCTCGAGCAGCGGAACGCCGAAGAGTGCTGCCGCCACGACGCAAACGGCTGCGCGTTGCCGCCATGCCGCGACACCACCGAAGCGAATACGACCCGCCACGCCGCTCCAGGCCAGCAGCAGCGCCTGGGCGACGAACGCGACCGCGAAATATTGGGCGGCCCAGTTGATCGTCGCGTAGCGGCGGTAATGAAACGCCCACGCGACGAACAGCCACAGCGCCGCGAGTGCCAGCGGGATCGCGCGTGCTGACGAGGGGCGGCCCACCCATGCGGCCAGCACCAGCGCGATTCCCGCGGCGAGTGTGACGATCTGCAGCGGCCAGATCGCGTCGTTGTAGATCTCGCAAAGACGCAGATACGTGCGCGGCGAGAACAACACGAAGCTCGCGATCCGGTACGTCCACCACTCCGACATCAGAGCTTCGCGAAGAGTGTCGCGATGCGCTGGCGCATCGGTTCATCGGGCAGCGGTCCGCGGGCCACAGCCATGTTCTCCTGCGCGTGCGCCACGCTCGTCGTCGCGGGGATCGCGCAGGTGACGGCCGGATGCGACACCGCGAACTTCAGCAGCAGCGCGGCCCAGCTGGCACATCCGACGTCGGCCGCGAACGACGGAAGCTTCGCCGACCGCGTCGCACTGATCAGCGCACCTTGCCGGAACGGCCGGTTGACGATGACGGCGATGCCGCGCTCGCGTGCGAGCGGCAGGATCCGTGCTTCGACGTCGCGGTCGACGGCGTTGTAGGTGACTTGCACGAAGTCGAGCGGATACGCGCGCATGATCGCTTCGATGTCGGCGTGGCGGCGTCCTTCCGACGTCGTGATGCCCACGTAACGCAACCGGCCGGCGGCCTTCATCGCGAACAGGAGCGGCAGATGATCCTGCCATGACAGCAGGTTGTGGACCTGCAACAGGTCGAACCTCGGCACGCTCCAGTGCGTGCGCGATTCCTCGATCTGTGCAGCACCCCGTGAGCCCGACGCGATCCAGACCTTGTCCGCGGAGAACAGCGGCGCCGGCATTCCGAGCTTGCGCAGGCCATACCCGATCACCTGCTGCGACGACCCGTACATCGGCGACGAGTCGATCATGCGACCGCCGGCCTCGAAAAACACGCGCATCACTTCGGCACACTCGTCGCGCGCGGTGCGGTCGTCGCCGACGTTGAACGTGATCCAGGAGCCGAGGCCGACGACGGGCAGCGCTTCGCCGGTTGACGGAACCGCGCGGGTGATCGGTGGCTGCTGCGCGCCCGCGCTGCGCGGCGCCAGCAGCAGCGCGGCCGCCGATCCGGCGAGCGAGCCCAGGAATGCGCGCCGTCCGTTCGGGGCCGGAGACCGCATGCCGTTAGACTGCCGACTTCGAGCAACTTGGCGAGGCATCGATGCAATACCAGACGTTACCGGGCACGGACCTCGAAGTATCGCGCGTGTGCCTCGGCACGATGACGTGGGGCGAACAGAACGATGAATCCGACGCGCACGCGCAACTCGACTACGCGACGGCGCAGGGAATCAACTTCATCGACACGGCCGAGATGTATCCGGTTCCGCCGAACGCAACGACCCAGGGCCGCACCGAGACGATACTCGGCCGCTGGCTCGCCGGGCGCCCGCGGAACAACCTGGTCATCGCGACCAAGGTGGCCGGCCCGGGTCGGCGCGAATGGATCCGCGGCGGGCGCACCGATCTCACGCGCGACGTGATCGCCGAAGCGGCCGACACCAGCCTCGCGCGATTGCAGATCGACTGCATCGATGTCTTCCAGATCCACTGGCCGCAGCGCAACGTGCCGATGTTCGGCGAGACCGAATTCGACCGGTCCAAGGAGCGGCCGGGGCCGGCGATTCGCGAGCAGGTCGAAGGCATGGCCGCGCTGATCAAGGCGGGCAAGATCCGCCACTACGGGTTGTCGAACGAAACGGCGTGGGGCGTCTGTGAGTTCCGGCGTGTGGCCCGCGAGCTCGGCGTGCCCGGCCCGGTGACGATCCAGAACAGCTACAGCCTGCTGTCGCGGGGCGTCGACAACGACCTTGCCGAAGCGCTGTTTCGCGAAAAGATGTCGCTGCTCGCCTACAGTCCGCTGGCCGGAGGCATGCTGTCGGGAAAGTATCGGGGCGGCGCGCGACCCTCCGACGGCCGCTTCACGCTGTTCGACAACTTCGGCCTGCGCTTTCGCAAGCCGAACGTTGCGCCTGCGATCGACGCCTACGCGGCCGTCGCCGAGCAGTTGGGCATGACGCTCGTGGAGCTGGCGCTTGGCTATGTGAACAGCCGCTGGTTCGTCGGCGCGTCGATCATCGGCGCGACGTCGATGGCGCAACTCACGGAAGACATCGCCGCGGCGCAACGCGAGCTAACGCCCGATGCGCTCGCGGCGATTGCTGCCGTTCAGGTCAACTTCCCCAGCCCGGCCGGTTGATGCCCGCCGGAGTCGGCGCGCCTACTTGCCGGCGACCTTGGCGACGGCGTTCAGCAGCGGCGTGGCGCTGGCGCTCTTGTACGTATGCCGCATGACGATGTCCGGCGGCAGCACTTCCTTCTTCGCACCGAAGAACTCGCCATTGAATTTGGTATTGGCGTGCACAACGGTGCCGTCGACATTCACAACCGCCATAAACGCCTTTCGAGCGCGTGAACGACACGAGGTCCGCCGTCACGGTCGGTCATCAACTTGCACAGGCGTCAAAGCGGCCCGGGCGCCTCGTGCGCCGGTCGGAATTCGGCTCAGCCGGCGGTATTGGGTCCGGCGCGAGCGCGATTCAGCATGTCGACGTAACCGACGAGAACGCTGCCGGTCCAGCCGAACGTGAACAGGCCGGAGATGGCGATGATCGGCGCGAGCATGTTCCACGCAGGTTGCAGCACGAACGTGCCGTAGCCGACAGTCGTGTAGGTGTTCGCGACGAAGAACGCCGCCGAACGCCAGTTGACGACGAGCTTCGAATAGACGAGCGCCGCCGTCCAGAACACGATCTCGCCGAGATGCAGCGCGAGCAGCAGGAAAATGACTATGCCGAACAGCACGTCGAACCGCAGCGCCGACGTGGCACGCGTGGCGAACGCCGAGCAGCGCTTGCGAAAGAAGCCGTCGATGAGGCGAACGCCGCCGCCGTGCAGCACGACGACGGCGACGAGCAGCGCGCCGCCGAACAGCAGGTCGGCGAACGGCACGATGGTGGCGAGCGGCAGCACGCCCGCCAGCAGGTCGACGTCCGCCGGAAGCGCCCGCACGGCATCGTCGACCGTCTGGGTTGGATCCATCGACCGTCAGACGCCTCTCGAAGCTTCGGGTTCGCTTCGCCTCAGCGCTTGCGCTTGGACGGCCCGCGCTTCTTGGCCGGCTGTTGCTGCGCGAGCAGTTGCAGTGCCTCCCGCTTGCCGATGCCGCGGCGCGCCGCCAGCACAGCCAACTGGCCCGCCCGCGGCGATGCGTGGCCCTGTTCCCAGTTGTAGATCGATTGGGCGCTCACGCCGACGAGGCGTCCGAAATCGGCGGCAGAAAGGCCGAGCCGCGCGCGCTGGGACTTGAGTCCCTTGGCGACGAACCGGATCTTCTGCGGTCCCTCGCGCGTGGGTGCGGAGCCGCCGTCGGACCTTTGCCGCCGGACAAGCGCCATCTGCCGCTCGAGCGTGGCCACCTGCCGTCGCAGCGCGGCAATATGCCGCCGGTACTGCGTAGACGCCTTTTTCGTCGCCTGGACCTGCGCGCGCACCTCACGGCGGGCGAGTCGCGTTATTTCCTGCTTGAGCAGGGCACCGATGTTTGGCATGACTATCCTTTGGTTTTGGCTGGGTGGGCTTGAGGCCGCGCTTCACGTAGTCCGCTCACCCGTTGTGTTCGATCTGGCCCGGAGCATACGGCATTGCTGCCGGCGACTCCGGCGAAGCGGCGGGGATCCCGGGCAATTCGCCGCACCGCGACGCTTGTGTAGAGGACCTGATCATGACCGACACGATTCCCGATACCGGCGACACGGGCCGCCGGTTCTGCGACCTGGTGATGAAAGGCGGTATCACGTCGGGAATCGTCTTTCCGACCGCCGTTGCACGACTGTCCACACAATATCGCTTTCGGCATATCGGGGGAACCTCCGCGGGTGCGATTGCTGCCGCGGGGGCCGCGGCCGCGGAGTTTCGCCGGGCGACCGATCGGGTCCAGCCAGGCTATGGCTTTGCCGAACTTGCCCGGCTGCCCGAGTACCTGGGCGGGCGACCCGAACGGGGGCACTCGCGCCTGTTCCGGCTGTTCGAGCCGGAGCCCGCCGCGCGAAGGCATTTCGCGATCCTCGCGGCCATGCTCAACCGCACGAGCGTCGCCGCCCGCGTGCTGCACGGCAGTCGGGCGCTGGCATGGGCGTTTCCGCTCGCCGCCGTGCTGGGAGCGATTCCCGGATTGATCCTCGTCGCCGCCGCCCACGGCGGGTCGCCGCTCGGCATCGTTGCCGCTGCGATCGCCGCGTTGTTCGCTGTCGCCGGCGGCATCGTCGGTGCGGCGGTCGCGGCGACGGCATCGCTCGCGCGGTTGCTTCCAGCCTGTGAGTTCGGCCTCGTGCGAGGTCACTCGACGAGCGGCGATCGTTCCCGACTCACCGACTGGCTGCACGGTTACCTGCAGGATCTCGCCGGGAAGCGTTCCGGCGAGCCGTTGACGTTCGGCGATCTCGACGGCGTATTGCTCGACCCGGCGACCGGCGTACGTGGCATCGATCTGCAGATGATGACGACCGCGCTGTCGCTGGGTCGTCCCTATTCGCTGCCGTTCGACAACGAGCAGTTCTATTTCAAGCCTGACGAGCTTGCGCTGTACTTTCCCGCCGACGTGATCGAGTGGATGGTCGCGCACCCCGGTGACCGCAGCAACGCAAATCGCGCGCGCGACGACGCGATGCGATCGTTCGGCTACCAGCCGCTGCCGATGCGTGCGACGCTGCCGGTGATCGTCGCCGTCCGCTTGAGCCTGTCGTTTCCCGTGCTGTTGTCCGCGGTGCCGCTTTATCGCTACGCGTGGGAGTGGTTCGATCGCGGCACGGGTGCTGGGGCGGCTCGCCGCGAAGGAACCTACGCTGCAGAGAACGCGGCGATACCGCCTGGCGATGACACGTCCGACGTCGACGCCGCCCCGAGCGCTGCGGCAACCACTGCACGAGAACCGCGCTTCATCGAGGCGAACGTGCGTCGCGTGCTGTTCAGCGACGGCGGCATCTGCAGCAACTTTCCGCTGCAGATGTTCGACGCGGTCCTGCCCGGGTGGCCGACGTTCGGCATCAATCTGCGCGACGACCTGACCGAACCGGCGAGCGCCGCGGAGCGCGCGTACCTGCCGCCGCGCGGCAGCGCGCTGCCGCCCGAGGACTACGCGATCGCAGATGCAGGTGCCGCGGGCGTCTTCTCGTTCGGTTCGGCGATCATCCGGACGATGCAGAACTGGCGCGACAATCTGCAGCGCGCAGCGCCCGGTTTTCGCGATCGGGTGCTGACGATCCGCCACACCGCCCTCGAAGGCGGGCTCAACCTCGATATGTCCGAAGACGACATCACGGCGATGGCGGCGTCGGGCGAGGCCGGCGCGCAGAGGCTTATCGACGCGTTCGCCCGTCCGCCCGATCTCGCATCCGACCACTTCACGTACCATCGCTGGGTCCGCGCACGCTCGCTGCTCGGCGTGCTGCAGCGGATGTTGCGCGACATTCACCAGGGCGCCACCGTGCTCGACAACCATCCTCCCTATCCCGACCTGATCCGCGACGCACCGGCGTACGTCGGTTCGAGCTATCGACTTTCCGACGGCGCTCGCGACGCTGCTGCCCGGCTGCTCGATGCGCTCGACGCACTCGACCGCGAGCTCGAAGCCGGCAACGCCGAGTTCACTCGAACGGCGCCGCGTCCGGAGGTCGAACTGCGTATCCAGCCCGTGCTGTAATGACGGCGGTCGCGACGCAGACGGGCGCGCGCGCGGCCGAAGGCCATTTCGATGTCGTCGTCGTCGGCGCCGGTGCCGCCGGCATGATGTGCGCGGCGGTCGCAGGCAAGCGCGGACGCCGCGTGCTGTTGATCGAGCACTATCACGTCGTCGGCGAGAAGATCCGTATCTCCGGCGGAGGTCGCTGCAACTTCACCAACGCGAATGCCGGACCGGCGAATTACCTGTCGCAGAATCCGGATTTCTGCCGCAGTGCGCTCGCGCGCTACACGCCGGCGCATTTCATCGCACTCGTCGAGCAATACGGTATCGCTCATCACGAGAAGAAACTCGGCCAGCAGTTCTGCGACAACTCGTCGCGCGAGATCATCGCGATGCTGAAGGCCGAGTGCGACCTCGGCGGCGTTGCCTGGGCAATGCCGTGCGGCGTCGAGCGCGTGTCGGTCGAGCGCAGCGGATTTGCCGTTGCCACGTCGATGGGCCGAGCGCAGGCGCCGTCGTTGGTCATCGCAACAGGCGGCCTCACCGTACCGAAGATAGGCGCGACGCCCTTCGGCTATCGGGTCGCCGAGCAATTCGACCTGCCGGTGATCGCGCCGCGGCCGGCGCTGGTGCCGCTGGCGTTCGCACCCGATGCGCTCGACCGCTACGGCGATCTGTCGGGTGTATCGATCGACGTCGACGTCGCGTGCGGGGACGGGCGTTTTCGCGAGAACCTGTTATTCACGCATCGCGGCCTGTCCGGGCCGGCGATCCTGCAGATCTCGTCGTACTGGGACGGGCGCACGCCGCTCGCGATCGACCTTCTGCCCGACATCGACGCGGGCGAATGGCTCTGCGAACGCGCGACGTCGAATGCGCGTCTCGATACGCTGCTCGCCGACAAGTTGCCGAAGCGGTTCGCGCAGCAATGGTCCACCGCGCAGACTGCCGCGCGGCCCTTGCGAGAGCTCGGCGCCCAACGACTGCGAGCGCTCGGTGCGCAACTGAATCACTGGGAGGTGCTTCCGTCGGGCACGCTCGGGTATAACAAGGCCGAGGTGACGGCGGGTGGCGTCGATACGCGTCAATTGTCGTCGCGGACGATGGCCGCAGTGAGCGTGCCGGGCCTGCACTTCATCGGCGAGGTCGTCGACGTGACCGGCTGGCTCGGCGGCTACAACTTCCAGTGGGCGTGGGCATCGGCGACCGCCGCGGGTGAGGCGGTGTAACCGGCGCCGCGCAATGACGCAGGGAGATCGCGTGGTCGTTCATCTGATCGACGGCACGTACGAGCTGTTCCGGCACTTCTATGGGCTGCGTCGATTCACGAAGGGCGAGGATCGGCCCTACGGCGCCGTCGTCGGCGTGTTGCAGACCGTGCTGCAGATGATCGAGCAGGGTGCCACGCACATCGGTGTCGCCACCGACCACGTCATCGAATCGTTTCGCAACCGCCTGTGGGCCGGCTACAAGACCGGCGCCGGCATCGAGCCCGCGCTGTGGCGGCAATTCCATCCGCTGGAGGATGCGCTCGTCGCGATGGGTGTCGTCACGTGGCCGATGACCGAGCTCGAGGCGGACGATGCGCTCGCGTCGGCGGCGCGGATCGCCGCCGAAGACGAGCGCGTCGACAAGGTCTGCATCTGGACGCCCGACAAGGATCTCGCGCAATGTGTGGTCGGCGATCGCATCGTGCAGATGGACCGCGCAGGCAAGAGCATTCGCGACGCGGCCGGTGTTCGGCGCAAGTTCGGCGTCGACCCGGTGCATATTCCTGATTACCTGGCGCTCGTGGGTGACGCCGCCGACGGCTATCCTGGCATTCCGGGCATCGGCGCGGTGACGGCAGCGCGCCTCGTGAACAAGCACGGCAGCATCGAACAGTTTCCGCCAGCGGTGCTGGGCGACAAGCACGCGCTGGCGCAGTTGTTCAAGAATCTCGCCACGCTGCGCACCGACGCCGCGCTCTTCCGCGACGTCGACGAGCTTGGCTGGCGCGGACCCGGCGCCGATTTCACCAAGCTTGCGCAACGGATCGATGCGGAGAGGCTCGTCGAGCGCAGCGAGAAGGCGCGGCTGGCATTGTCGTAACGGTCGATCGGGAGCAAGCATGCAACTGCGAGTCGCAGCGCGAAACCATTCGCCGTGGACCGCGATCGTTCTCGGTGGCGTTGTCGCGGGAACGCTGGACATCGGCGCAGCGGCGCTGATCAACTGGGCATCGCCCGCATTGATCCTGCGCTTCGTCGCCGGCGGTCTGCTCGGCAAGACGGCGCAGGACGGCGGCGCAGCGATCGCGCTGCTCGGTTATGGCGTGCAGATCGCGATGTCGCTGATCATCGCCGCGATCTACGTCGGCGCGAGCCGCCGGCTGGCGTGGTTGCGCGAGCGCTGGATCGCGGCGGGGCTCGCCTTCGGCGTCGTCGTGTTCCTGGTGATGAACTTCGTCGTAATGCCGTTATCGGCGTTGGCGCGCTGGCCGCATTTCACCGTCACGAGCTTCGCGTGGAACATGCTGGCGATGCTGGTGTTCGGCGTCATCATCGCGTTCTTCGCGCGCGACACGACCGCGACGAGAAACTGACTCCCCACCCCTGCAACACCGCGGAACCCTGCGCCTGAGGCGCTTCAACTGCACACGGTTCCCGGGCCGCTGAAGATCTGCCGGGTGATGTGCTTCACCTGGCTGACCGCGTTCACGGTGTAGGCGAACGTCGCATGGTTGCCGTCGGCGAACGTCAGCGTGACGTTGCCGATCGCAACGACCGCAACGGAAGCGGGATTCCACGGCGACGCGCTGAACGCCGGTCCGGTCGTCCGGTAGAGCGTGCCCGCATACGTGGCGGCGCTCGTCTTCTGCGCTGTGGCCGACAGCCACAGTGGCAAACCATCCACGTCATAGGTGAACCACGTCACGAACAGCGTATTGCCCTGATGCGTGACGTTGAGTCCCCAGCCCGATTCGGATCCGGGCGGATCGTTCCACCACAAGTCCTGGTAATTGGTGGCGGCTTCGAGATGCGCAAGCGTGCCGAACCTGCACGTGGGCAACGGGCCGAACACCTGCCGCGTGATCGACTTGGAGCGGTTGATGCCGTTGACGGTGAACGCGAACGTGCCTGTGTCGGCGCTCGTGAACGTCAACGCACCGGTGCCGACCGCCACCGGCACCACCTGCGCCGGGTCGAACGGTGTGGCATTGAACGGCGGGCCGCTCGTCTTGTAGAGCGTGCCCACGAATTTGTTGCCTCCGCTGACGAGGTTGGCCGTCATCGACAGCCACCACGCTCTGCCGGCCGCGTCGTACGTGAACCACGTCGCGAAGATGATGTCGGCCTGATGCGCGATGTTCATCCCCCAGCCCGACTCGGACCCGGCCGGCGCGTTCCACCACAACCCCTGGTAGGCGACCGGCAGGTACGGTGCAAGCGCATCGCGGATCACCTTCTGGCATGCGCCGCAGAAGGGCTGCCCGAGTTCGCGCATCTTGCAGTTGAACGAAGGGCGGTAGCAGCCGCAGTGCATGTAGCGCGCACCTTCGTACGCGCCGACGTAATCCTGCGCCTGCGGGTTGCCCTGCGGGTCGCATTGGCTGCAGTTGGGATTCGCCGTCGTCGGCAGCGCATGTCCCGGTGCCGACAGCACGGACTTCCATTTGATCGAAGCCGGATTGGTGTTGCAGGTGACGTTGGGCTCGATGGGCTCGCCGCCCACGTACACGTCGTGTCCGGCTTCGCCGGTGCCGCAGCCCGAATAATATTCGTACTCGTCGGCGAAGCCGAACGCCGTGTGCCCCATTTCGTGCAACGCGATCTCGGCGGCACCGTTGGCGGTCGAAAACGTCGCAACGTCGCCGCCCGATCCGCCGTACTTCGAGGCGTTGACGATGACCATCGTCACGTGAGTCGCCGGCACCTGCGTGTGCGCGACCGCGCGGGCGCGGACGCTGTCGCACGCCAGCAGTCGGCGGATCATGTTGTCGCTGCAATACGTCGAATCGAAATACGTCCGCGCGACCGTCCCCGCACCCGCGCTGCCGTCGCCGCACGCGACGGGGTCGTCGGCGCCGCTGTCCGTCGACACGACGTCCACGCGATGGATGTTGATGCCGCACCACAGGTCGCCGAAGGGCGCGGTGGCGCGAAACGCATCGACGAACGCCTGCGCATCGGCGTGGTACTTGGCCATCTCGGTGCTGCGATACCCGTCGCCCAGAATCACGATGTTGTAGCGAAGCGAATCCGGTCCGTGATCGACGATTTTCTGCGTGCCCGACACCGACCCGTCGCTGGCGCTCATCGCGCATGCCCTCCGGCTGCGCAACGCGACGCGTCGTTGCCACGGCGCGCCATCACGACGTGCCGCCGCGCGACGACGTCGGCGGAGGCGGCTTGGTGCCGCCCGGGCCTGGCGGCGGGGTGGGCGGCTTCATCCGGCGCAGCGAGTCGATGTCGGCGCTGAGCAGCGTCCCCGCCACCAGCCCGGGTTGCGCCGGATCGGCGGGACCGTGGAGCTCGAAGGTTCGCGCATCGGGGATGTCGGGAATCAGCACCGTGAACTGGCCTTCGCGCCGCGCAATCGGTACGCGCGCGATCGATTGCTTCGGGTCCGGCGAGAACGCCTCGGCATCGACGACGATCGGCTGGTGCAGCGGCCGGTGATAGACGACGCGGCCGGCATCGTCACGGATCTCGAACCAATAGCCGGTCTGTCCGGGTTCGGGCGGCGCGCCAGTCGCCGCAGGCACGATCATCGCGATCCGCTCGCTGCCGGCGATGCGGATCTGCGCGCCTTCGTACGTCATCGTCAGCCGCAAAGCTTGCGGAGGATTCGAGGCCATGGCGTTCTCCACGACCGCTCGCGTGAGTGGGCGGAAACTCGCACACGCGGCGATCGTGGGATACGTTATCACCGTTCGCAGCAAGTCGCAGCGAAAGATCGCTCAGCCGACGCGCATTCGCCGTGGCGCTGCGGGTCGGAACGCGGCGATGGCAGAATGGAACTCCATTCGAACCGGAGTGCGCCGGATGACCGCTTCACAACCGAGCCGCTTTGGCAGCGGCAAGTCGATCGCACGAGTCGAAGACGATGCGCTTCTGCGCGGCAACGGTCGCTTCTCCGACAACGTTCCGGAACCGGGTCAGCTGTACGCGTGCTTCGTCCGCTCGCCGCATCCGCACGCGTCGATCGTGCGGATCGACGTTGCGGCGGCGGCCGCGATGCCGGGCGTGGCCACCGTGCTGACGGGCGCTGATCTCGTACGTGCCGGCGTCAAGCCGATTCCGAATTCGGGCGATTTCAGGCGCGCCGACGGCGGACCGACCGTCACTCCGTCCCACCATGCGCTGGCGGTCAATACGGCTCGTTTTGTCGGTGAAGCCGTGGCGGCCGTCGTCGCGGCCACGCCGCTGCAGGCGCGCGATGCTGCCGAGCGCGTGGAAGTCGACTACGAGCCGTTGACCGCTGTTGTCGACGCGGTCGCCGCCGCGGCGGCTGGCGCACCTAAGGTCGTCGCCGATGCGCCGGACAACATCGCGTGCGAGATTCGCCATGGCGATCCCGCCGCCGCCGCCGCGGCGTTCACGCGCGCAGCGCATGTCGTCGCGCTCGACATCGCCAACCAGCGTGTCGCCGCCTGTCCCATTGAGCCCCGCTCGACACTGGCGACGTTCCATCCGACATCGGGACGGTTGACGCTGCGTGCAAGCTGCCAGACGCCAACGGGCATGCGCGACGAACTGTGCGAGGCGGTGCTGGGTATCCCGAAGGAGCACGTGCGGGTCATCGTTGGCGACGTCGGCGGCGGCTTCGGCATGAAGACGAGTCTCTATCCGGAAGACATCGTCGTCGCGTTCGCGGCGCGCGCGCTCGGCAAGCCGGTCCGGTTCACGGCGGACCGAATGGAGGAATTTCTTGCCGCGAGCCACGGCCGCGACCTGTCGAGCAAGGCGGAGCTGGCCCTCGACGCCAACGGGCGGATTCTCGCGCTGCGCGTCGCGTCGCTCGCGAACGTCGGCGCCTACGCAACGCCTGCCGGCGTCGTCATCCAGTTGATGATCGGCCCGTGGGTGGCGACGAGCATCTACGACATCGCGACGATCGACATCGGCATCAAGGCGGTGCTGACCCATACGCTGCCGACCGGTCCTTATCGCGGCGCAGGCCGTCCCGAAGCGATCCACATGATCGAGCGGCTGATGGACGAGGCGGCGCGCCAGACCGGCATCGATCGCGCGGAATTGCGCCGGCGCAACATGATCCGGCCGGAACAAATGCCGTACACGAATCCGATGGGCAAGACGTACGACACCGGCCAGTTCGCGCAGGTGATGGATCAGGCGCTCGCACTGTCCGACTGGCGCGGGTTCGCAGCTCGAGCGGCCGATTCGGCGCGCCGCGGTCGACTGCGCGGGCAGGGCATGGCGACGTTCCTCGAATGGACGGGCGCCGATGCGTTCCAGGAAACCGTCGATGTGGTCGTGAACGGCGACGGCACGATCGAGTTGTTCACCGCCGCCCAGCCGATGGGCCAGAGCCTTGCAACGACCTTCACGCAGCTGGTCGTCGACGTGTTCGGCGTGCCGGGCGATTCGATCCGCATATCGTTCGGCGACACCGATCGCGGCACCGGTTTCGGCAGCGCCGGATCGCGCTCGCTGTTCGTCGTCGGGTCGGCGGTGCGCATCGCGTCGGAGCGCACTGTGGACAAGGCGTTGAGCCTGGCGGCGAATGCACTCGAAGCTGCCGCTACCGACATCGAATACCGCGACGGCGTGTTCGGGATTGCCGGAACGGATCGGCGCATCGGCCTCTTCGAGCTTGCGCGACGACAAACGGACGAGCGGATCGTCGTTCAGTCGACGAGCGCCGTCGAATCGTCGAGTTGGCCGAACGGATGCCACGTTTGCGAGGTCGAAGTCGATCCTGAAACCGGAAACGTCGAGCTCGACGGCTACTGGTCGGTGAACGACGTTGGACGCGTCATCAATCCGATGGTGGTGATTGGCCAGCTCGAAGGGGGTGCAGCGCAGGGAATCGGCCAGGCGCTGTGCGAGCACTTCATCTACGACGCGCAATCGGGACAGGCGCAGACGGGGACGCTGATGGATTACGCGCTGCCGCGCGCATCGCTCGTGAACCATTTCGAGATGACGGTGGACGAATCGACGCCGTGTGTCACCAACCCGATGGGCGTCAAGGGCGTGGGTGAGCTCGGCACGATCGGGGCGACGCCTGCGGTCGTCAACGCCGTCGTCGACGCGCTGTCGCGCAACGGCTTCGGCAACAGTGCGCGCGAGCTCCAGATGCCGCTGACGGCGCCACGCGTATGGAGAGCAATGCAGCGATGACTAGGCCGAACGAACACTGGAACGTTCTTCCCCACGGCAAGCTGACGCCGATGGACGACGGCATGCTGACCGTCGAAGGGCGGATCAAGATGCCGCTGATGGATCTGCCGCGCCGGATGACGGTGGTGCGGCTGCACGATTCGCGGCTCGTCGTGTGGAGCGCGATTGCGCTCGACGATGCCGCGATGGCCACCTTCGAGGCATTCGGCCGTCCCGCGTTCCTGGTCGTGCCGAATGATCATCATCGCCTCGACGCCAAAGCGTGGAAGAACCGCTACCCGGAACTGAAGGTGATTGCACCGGAGGGCGCGCGGGAAAAGATTGCCGACGTCGTGGCCGTCGACACGACGTCGCCGGACTTCGGCGACCCCGGCGTGACGTTCGTCACCGTGCCTGGAACCCGCGCACACGAGGCAGCGCTCGTCGTGCGCAGGGAAAGAGGCACCACGCTGGTGCTGAACGACCTCGTGGGCAATATCCGCGCTGCGTCGGGCATCGACGGCTGGCTTCTGCGCCTCGCCGGTTTCGCCGGCGACGACGCGCAGATTCCGCGTGTGGTGAAAATGGCGCTCGTAAAGGACGCGGCCGATCTACGCGCGCAACTGCTCGAGTGGGCCGAGCTTCCGGGACTGCGACGCATCATCGTGTCGCACGGCGATCCAATCGAAAGCGAGCCGCAGCGTACCCTTCGCGATCTGGCGGCGTCGCTTGCCTGACATGAAGCCGCGCTAGGAGCGCGTGTTGCGCAGCGCAGCACCCGGCGACAACTGCGCGCCGGCGTCCGCGGGCATGCGCCAGGTCCACGCGATGGCAATGGCCATCAGCGCGGCCGACGCAAAGAGCGCCGCCTGGAAATCGCCGAGTGACAGGTGATCGCTGGCTCGCAGGGCCTGGAAAAATCCGAGTGCAAGCGCTGCGGCGGCAACGCCGAACGCATTGGAGGCTTGCTGCGACATCGCCGACAGCGTCGTCGCGCTGGCGCGCATCGAGGCGGGGACGTCGGCAAACGCAAGCGTTGCCATGCACGTGAAGTTCATCGACCGTGTCATGCCCGCAACGAACAGCACCGCGTAGATAACGGCTCGCGGAACGTGCGGCGTGAACAGCGCGCATCCGATCAGCGAGGCGACGCACAGCACGCCGTTCCACCGGATCACGTCGCGAAAGCCGAAGCGGTGCAGGATCGGCGTGGTCACGCTCTTCATCGCGAGGTTTCCGGCCATGTAGACGAGCAGCATGATGCCGGCCTCGAACGGCGTTGCGCCGAAGCCGATCTGGAACATGAGCGGCAGCAGGAACGGCGTCATGCTGATGGCGATCCGCGCCGCGAGGCCGGCGGTCAGCATGCTCAGCGCGAATGTCGGTACTGCCGCGGCGCGCAGGTCGAGCAGCGGCGCCGGATGACGTCGCGCATGGCGGACAGCGGCATACCCGGCAGCTGCCCCAACCGCGACAAACGCGCCACCGGCCAGTGACCCATTGCCGCCCGCCGCGATCAGGGACAGGCCGTGGATGACGGATGCAAGCGCCGTCGCCGTCAGCACGAACCCCATCGCGTCGAAGCGCGCGTCACGGGATCCTGCGTGAGACGGAATGTAATGGAGGATCAACCAGGCGCCGATGATCCCCAGCGGCAGGTTGAGCAGGAAAATCCAGCGCCACGATGCGTACGTCGTGATGAATCCACCGAGCGGCGGTCCAATCACCGGCGCGATGAGGCCGGGCCAGACGATCAAGCCGATCGCGGCGATGATCTCGTGCTTCGGCGATTCGCGCAGCACGATCAGTCGGCCGACCGGTGACATGAATGCGGCAGCCGCACCCTGCAAGAGCCGTGACGCGATCAGCGTCTCGTACGTCGGGCTGATGCCGCACAGCAGCGAGGCGACGGTGAAAGTGGCTACCGCAGCCGCGAACACGTTCCGCGCGCCGAAACGCTCGCTCGCCCAGCCTGCGGCCGGCACCAGTGCCGTCATCGCCACGAGGTAGACGGTGATGCTCGCCGTCAGGTCCAGCGTGGTCCGTCCGAGCGCCTTCGCCATGGCGGGCAGCGCCGTCGTGATGATCGTGGCGTCCAGCGTTTCCATGAAGAACGCCGCCGCGACGATCAGCGGAATTCGACGCGCGAACGTACCAGGCGTTGCGGGATGGCGCAGATCGAGTCCTGTCCTCGCGCGGGCCCACGCTGCGCGTTGGCGTCAATGTAGCCGATCGGCGCGGGAGGCCAACCGCGACGTGATGCCGAACGCGGGGATCGGCAGTGCGGAGCCGGCCGCGGCGCGCCGCCGCGCTCAGACGCTTTCGATGATCGCGAGGATGTTGCCTTCGCTGTCCTTGAACCACGCAGCCTTTGCGCCACCCGCGGTGAGCACGCCGCTCGGACTCTTCTCGCCGGGCAGGTCGTAATCTTCGAAGACGACGCCGCGTGCCTTCAGCGCGGCGACTTCGCGTTCGACGTCATCGACATCCCAGAACGCCTGGCTCGCCTTGGACGTGCCGGCATTGGGGGTGGGGTAGAGGAACGCGGCCGTTCCTTTGCCGAACCCGTAGACAACGCCTCCTGCTATCTCCTGTTTGGGGCGAAAGCCAAGCTGGTCCTCGTAGAAGCGTCGCGCACGCGCGAGGTCCTTGGCAGGAAGGTAAGCGTAAAGCGGTGCATCCTGCAGTGTCATGCGGATCTCCTCGGTCGTGGTAACTTAGCTTCGAACCTCGACCCTGCGCCCAGGTTCCGGCGACAAGCGCCATTCGAGTCGATCGTGAGCGGTTGGCCGGAACACTCAGGCGTCGTGCAGGTCGTTGCGGCATCGAAAGAGGGAGGAAGGTCGCCATATGAACGATGAAAAGATCAAAGTGCGGGTGACGAGCAGCGGTCAGATGCTCGAAGTTGTCGTGTTCGACAAACGACTGGACGTGATCCAGGTCGTGCTCGGCGAAGGCATACACAACGTTCGCTGCGACCTGGTTCCCAATCGCAACGGCTCTGCGTACGTCGGCAACGCAAAAGGACGCGAGATCGTCTACGAGCGAAGTCGCGAGGACGTCAAGGCGGACCTGGCCTACGCGGCCGGTTTCCGCGACCATCGCCGCTAGCGCACCGATCCGCCACGGCCGCGGCGGTGCCGTCAGGCCGTCCGGACCTTGCGCATGCGCAGCTCGACGGCCACCGACGTCGAGTCGTCGGCCACGAGCACGTGGTCGTCCTGGATCGTCACCTGCAGCCGCATGAAGCGCCTGACCATCTGGGCGAGCGCGCGGCTCGCATCGCCGGGTACTTCGGTCACCGCGAGTCCCGGCTGTCGCTCGAGCCTGGGCATCGCATCCTGCCACCAGAGCTCGACGGCGCGCCCGCCGTAGGCTACGACATCGACGTCACGTGCGCGACCACACGCCTTCCGGATGTCGCGCTCGTCCGGCAACCCGACGTCTATCCAGCGTTCGATCGTGCCGGTGAGATCGCGGCGCACGAGGTCCGGCTCGTCGTCGGTGCTCAAGCCGCGCCCGAATGCCAGCGTGTCGTCCGCATGCAGTGCGAAGGCGAGCACGCGAACCATCATCCGCTCGTCGGTCTCCGACGGATGTCGCGCGATCGTCAGGTCATGGTCGCGGTAGTAGCCGCGACCGACGTCCGCGACGGACAGCGTCACTTTGAATATCGTCGACTTCAGTGCCATTCGCGTCGTGACCGGGCGCCCGTCATTCGCGCTCGCGCATCCGCATCTGCCGCGCGGCTTCCTCGAGGCGGACGGCATCGATCTCGCCCAGCACGCTTTCCAGATCGACCGGCGCGTCGTCGCGCACATGGCGCCCAGTCAGTTCGACGTCGGGACCGAGCGATCCGGACTGATAGAGCGCCCAGATCTCGTTACCGAAATCCGTCTCGCAGAGCTCGGGGGCGAACTGCCCGAAGTATCGGCGCAGGTTGTCGACGTCGCGAATCAGCATGCGCTTCGCATGATTGTTCCCGGCCGCGTCGACGGCTTGCGGCAAATCGATGATCACCGGCCCGTCGACGCCGAGGAGAATGTTGAATTCGCTCAGATCTCCGTGCACGACGCCGGCACAAAGCATGCGGACGACCTCGCGCACCAGTGT
Organism: uncultured Pseudomonadota bacterium; assembly: GCA_963709335.1. Classification (GTDB taxonomy): domain Bacteria; phylum Pseudomonadota; class Gammaproteobacteria; order Burkholderiales; family Casimicrobiaceae; genus VBCG01. Next base: position 180,369 of record CAVPWB010000009.1, on the reverse strand, counting down.
GGTGTGCAATTCAATCGCCATTGCAGGCGGCAGGTCCACGTCGTTCATCCGCGGTGCCGCGTTGCCGGCAGCGTCGGCGACGAGCTCCATCAGCAGCACGCCGGCGTGGAACCCGTACGGACGCGGCACCCGTACGCCGGCGCCGGCCAGGCGATAGAGCGCATCGACCTCGGCGCTTTGCCACGCCGCTTCCTGCGACGCCTTTCCGAACCTCGTGCGCTTCGCGATCGCCCTTGCCGCACGCGTGTTCTTCGTCTTGCGATTCTCCGTGTAGTCGACCGCCTGGCGAAAGCTGCGCTGGTCCGCGTCCTTGTAGACCTTCGCACAACGCGATTCTCCACCGCAGCGGACGACGAACACCATCGCTTCCTTGCCGCTCATCAACTGGCGCGTGACGGAGTCGACGATGCCGTCGTCGACGAGCGGTTGCAGTCGTCGTGGGATCTTCAAGCGGAGCGCGCGGGCACGAGCCAGTCCCTGAGCTGGGCATAGACAGCACGACTGCCGAGCAGATCGAGGTGACCCGTATTTCGCGCGACGAACGAGCGCGACGGCGGGAAGTCCGACGTGCTCGCGTCGCGGCCTTGCCCAAGCGCGCTCGCGAGCGGCACCAGCCCGTCGCCTACCATCGGAACCAGCCTGCCGGATTTGCCGACGCTGCCTGCGATCGTGAACGCCGGAACGCCGTCCGGCAACGCCACCGGGGCGCACGCGTAACCGTCGCGGGCGAACCGGTCCCGCCCTCTCCAGTCGCCGTCGCGCATCGACCCATGGCGTAGATCGGTGATTCCGGCGCTGCGCAGGCTGCTGAGCTTGGTGAATGCGACCGTGTAGGGGCTCGCGCTGAACAGGCGATCGACGCCGTGTCCATGCCGTTCGAGCGGCGCGCCGCGATGCGGTGTCCCGATGAATACCAGCGCGTTGATATTTTGTGCCCACGCGGATCCTGCGGCGCTGGCAGCAGCACAAGCGCTGCGGATGACGAGGCCGCCCATGCTGTGGCCGACGAGCGTGATTTGCGGCGGAGTGGACGACCAGCCGCGGACCATTGCATCGAGCAGTTGTGCCAGCGCAGCACCATTCGTCGAGATGTGCCGGCCGCTGTTGTAGCGCAGATGGACGAGCTCGGCGTCGAGGTCGCTCGCCAGGCGCTGCCCATGATCGTGCGAATCGCGTGTCCAATGCGTATCCGTCATGCACAGGCCGTGGACCATGACGATGACGCGCGGGCGAGGATTGGCGATGAACGACGAGCCCGCATCCACGGCCTTTCCGTGCATCCGCAGATGCATCCGGATTTGCAGCGGATTGCGGGTTGCTTCGAGATGGTCGCCGAGCACGCCGTTGATCGCAGCGATCACCGCATCGCGCCCTTGCCATTCGCCGCTGCGCGGGAACAACGCCACGAGCGGAGTCAGCAGTGCATCGAACGTGGTACCCGCAAGTCGCGTGACACCGCGGACGCGCCGGTAAACGAAGCCCGTGAGGCCCGGTGCCGGCTCGACGACGGCGCGACCCAGCACGCCGCGACGACGGATGATGTTGTGGTGCATCGTTTCCACGGCGTCGGTGACGCGCATGGTCAGATCGACGACAAGCCGGCCGGCGCCCCGAACATCGTCCAGCGCCGAAGGGCCTGCCGGGGCGGCATGCGCGACAGCCTGACCGCGCGTACTGGCGCGACTCACCGCTTGCGCTTCGCTGACGGTTGCCCGCGTCGCGGATCGCGTGCGGTTTCTCGATCGGGTGCCTGGCCGGCGGCGCGCGTCTGGGCGCGCGGCGCAGGCTGCGTGTTGCCGCGTGCGCGCGTCTGTTGAGCAGGTCGTGCAGCACCACGGCCCGCGCCAGCGCGCGGCGTGCCACGTGCATTGCGCGGATTATGTCCGCCGCGCTGGACGATCGGCTGCGGCTTCGCGTGCGGATCCGGTTCGAATCCGGCGAGCGCTTCCCTGCGGATCGGCTTGCGGATCAGCTTCTCGATGTCGCGCAGGAACGCGTGCTCGTCGACGCATACGAGCGAAACGGCCTCGCCGGCAGCGCCTGCGCGCCCCGTGCGGCCGATCCTGTGCACGTAGTCCTCGGGCACGTTCGGAAGATCGTAGTTGACGACGTGCGGCAACTGGTCGATATCGATCCCCCGTGCCGCGATGTCGGTAGCCACGAGCACGGGCAAGTCGCCCGTCTTGAATTCGGCGAGTGCGCGCGTGCGCGCGCTCTGGCTCTTGTTGCCATGGATTGCGAGCGCCCGGATGCCGTCGTCGTTCAGTTGCTCGGCGAGCTTGTTGGCGCCATGCTTGGTCCGCGTGAATACGAGCACCTGGTGCCAGTCGTTGCGACTGATCAGCGACGACAGCAGCTCGCGCTTGCGATCGCGATCAACCGGATGGACAACTTGCTCGATCATATCGACGGTCGCATTGCGCGGCGCCACGTCGATCATCGCCGGGCTGTGCAGCAGCTTCGCTGCGAGCGCCCTGATTTCGTCGGAGAACGTCGCCGAGAACAGCAGGTTCTGCCGTCGCTTCGGCAACAGCGCCAGCACGCGCTTGATGTCGTGGATGAAGCCCATGTCGAGCATCCGGTCCGCCTCGTCGAGGACGAAGATCTCGACGTGGCTGAAGTCGACGTTGCGCTCGCCGTGATGGTCGAGGAGCCGACCAGGGGTGGCGACGAGGATGTCGACGCCGCGCGCAAGCTGCGCGGTCTGCGGCGACATGCCGACGCCGCCAATCGCAATCGTCGACGTGAGCTTCAGGTGCTTGCCGTAGACGCGCACCGACGCTTCGACCTGTGCGGCGAGCTCGCGTGTCGGCGTCAGGATCAGCGCGCGCAGCGGCTTCCGCGACGGCCGTGGTCCCGCCGGCGCCGCCCTGGGCTGCGAAAGTTGCTGCAGCATCGGCAGCACGAAGCCGGCGGTCTTTCCGGTCCCGGTCTGGGCGCCGGCCAGCAGATCGCCGCCGGCGAGGACGGCGGGGATCGCCTTCTGTTGAATAGGGGTGGGCGTGTGATAGCCCTGTTCGGTAACGGCGCGTACGAGCGGCTCGGAGAGCCCGAGCGATGAGAACGACATGAAAGCCTTTGGGTAATGCCGGCGTTTCGCCACGAGCGTGGCGGCCAGTCGGGCCGGACAGGTCAACCGCGGGATGCGGGTCGAATCGACTGCGGCGAAGAGGACTGGAACAATGCCGCAGCGCGAAGCATAGCAGGTCCCGCCGGGCGACGTCGCCGCCGGTGCTACGTCAGTTCGGCGATTGCGCTCTTGACGGCTGCATCGACACGTTGCCGATCGGCGTCCGCGTCGCTGACGACGGTGTCGAAATTCAGGCGCACGTAGGCGGACCGATTCCGGCTTTTCAGCACGAGCGTCTGCAGGCCGCGCTGCTGGCCGAACGCGTAGTCGGTTGCATAGCCCAGCAGGTCATGCACGCCGCGCTGCCAGATCGCGACCTGGACCTCGTCGATGATCGCGGCCATCCGGCGCTGGAATTCGCGCGGCACGTCGACGGTGGCAGGTTCCTGGTCCATGCTGAAGTTCGAAGGGTGGCAGGCCAAAGTGGGTGGCGGGCCATTATCACCCGAAATGTCGGACAGCGCCGACAGACACGTGGGCCGTTGCCCCGCACAATCGGACCGGGGGTCTCGAAGGCCGCGGGTTGGATGACCGAGTGACGAACGAATGCTGCGTCGAATCCGCCTGTGAACGCGCTTCGCAGGGGTGCGGAGAACCCGTTTCGTCGCCATTGCTGACCCCGGGTCGCAACTGCTGGCGGATTGAGCGGGCCGACAAGGTCTCGCTGCTCGTCGACGGAGAGGAGTATTTCGGCGCCGTACGCTCGGCGCTCGCCAGTGCGCAGCATTCGATCTACATCCTGGGCTGGGACATCGACAGCCGCATGCGCCTCGTTCCGGACGGAGCCCACGATGGGCTGCCGGAGCCGCTCGGCGAATTTCTCGATGCGGTCGTTGCGCGGCGCCGCGCGCTGCGCGGGTACGTGCTGTCGTGGGACTTCGCGATGCTGTATGCGATGGAACGCGAATGGTTGCCGATCTACAAGCTGGACGGACGTACGCACCGGCGACTCAAGTTTCGCCTCGATGACCAGCACCCGGTGGGCGCATCGCATCACCAGAAGGTCATCGTCGTCGACGACGCGGTCGCGTTTGTCAGCGGCTATGACCTGACACGGTGCCGCTTCGACACCAGCGATCATCGGATCGACGATCCTCGACGCGTCGATCACCGCGGCATCCGCTATCCGCCGTTCCACGATGTCGGGATCGCCGTTGCAGGCGATTGCGCGCGTGCGCTGGGCGACCTCGCGCGCGAGCGCTGGCTGCGCGCCACCGGTGAGCGTCATGCGCCGACCACGGCGTCGGACGCTGCGGACGTATGGCCGGCGGGCATCGCCGTGGCCGCAACGGATGTCGACGTCGCGATCGCGCGCACCGAGCCCCCGTTCGCCGGCCGTCCGGCCGTCACCGAGATCCGTGCACTGCATTTCGACGCGATCGCTTCCGCCCAGCGCCACATCTTCGCCGAGAATCAGTATTTCACGTCGCTGGCGATCGCGCGCGCGTTCGCGCGGCGCCTCGCAGAGGACGATCCGCCGGAGATCGCGGTGCTGTCGCCCTATACGCAAAGCGGCTGGCTCGAGATTTCGACGATGGGCGTGCTGCGCGCACGGATTCACCGGATGCTTCGTGACGCCGACCACCGCAGGCGCTACCACCTGTATTGCCCGATGCTCGGGTGGCTCGATTGCAACGAAGGCTGCCTCAATATCCACAGCAAGGTGCTGATCGTCGACGACGCGCTGCTGATGATCGGCTCGTCGAACCTGTCCGACCGTTCGCTCGCTCTCGACACCGAGTGCAATCTGATCATCGAATCGCGCGGGAATCCGCGGTTGAGCAAGCTGATTGCCGCGATGCGCGAGCGGCTTCTTGCCGAGCATCTCGGCTGCACGGCACAGGATGTGGCCCATGCGACCGAACGGACGGGAAGCCTGCACGCGGCGATTGCATCTCTCGACAAGGGCGGCGAACGTACGCTGCCGAGTGTCGAGCCCGATTTCGATGCAACGCTCGACGCCGTCGTCCCCGACCGCCACTTGTTCGATCCCGAGCGGGCGCTCGACGCCGAGACGATCGTCGCGGACCTGCTGCCGCAAGATGATGCGCGGACCGACACGCGCGGGCGGCTGATCGGTATCGCAGCGGGCGTGGCGCTGCTGGCGGCAATGGCGCTGGCGTGGCGGGTTACGCCGCTCGACGAATGGCTCGCGTTCGACCGTCTGATCGACGCCGGCGATGCGCTGCGCGACAGTCCGTGGGCGGCGGCAGGCGTGGTCCTGGTGTACGCCGCTGGCGGCCTCGTCGCTTTTCCGCTGCTGGTGCTGATCGCGGCGACGGCGATGCTGTTCGGGCCGCTGCTCGGGCCGATCTATGCGCTGCTGGGTGCGTTGGCGAGCGCGACACTGACCTTCGCCATCGGGCGCAAGCTGGGTCGCGAAACCGTGCGCCGGCTCGCAGGACAGCGAGTCAACGAACTGTCGCGGCGGCTCGCGCGGCGGGGTCTTGTCACCGTCGCCTTCGTGCGGATGCTGCCCATAGCCCCGTTTTCGGTCGTCAACGTCGTCGCCGGCGCATCGCATATCCGATGGAGCGATTTCCTGCTCGGCACGATCATCGGCCTCTTGCCCGGCATCACGACGTTGACGTTCTTCGTCGATCGCGCGATTGCGGCAATCCGCGACCCGGGGGCGGGAACCTTCGCGCTGCTTGCTGTTGCGGTGGCGATTCTGGTCGCGCTGGTGTGGGTGCTGCGGCGGAAGTTGCGGCGCAAGGCTCCGGTGCCGCTGACGCCAGTGCCGAATGTCCATGGCAGCTGAAGCGCCGGTTGCTGCGCACGTTCACCATCGCGGCGTAACCACGAAAGCGCTGGTTGTCGCGACATGGAACATTCATGGCGCCGTCGGTGCCGACGGCCGCTATGTGCCGGCGCGCGTCGTCGACGTGCTGCAGGAGATCGGCGCCGACATCGTCGCGCTTCAGGAAGTGGCGTCGCCGCAGGTACACGAGGATTTCCTGCGCGGTCTCGAAGAGGCAACCGGCTACGGCATCGTCGCGGGCCTGCTGCGCCAGCGCCATGGCTCGGATTTCGGCAACGCCGTCCTGTCGCGATATCCGGTCGCGAGTGTGCGGCACCTCGATCTCGCCGTCGGCCGCTACGAACCGCGCGGAGCGCTCGACGTCTGCATCGACGTCGGCGCGGCGGTCCCTTTGCGGGTGATCGCGACGCACCTCGGCCTTCGCCCCGGCGAGCGGCGCGAGCAGGTCAGGCGCATCGTATCGGCCGTCGAATGCGACAGCCCGCACCCGACGCTGCTGATGGGCGATCTCAACGAATGGTATCTGTGGGGGCGACCGCTGCGCTGGCTGCACGCGCATTTTCGCGAAGTACCCGCTGCACCACGGACATTTCCGGCGCGCCGTCCCCTGTTCGCCCTCGATCGGATATGGGTGTCGCCGACCGGTTCCGCCCGTCGCATCGGCCGGCATTCGAGCGCGCTCGCGCGCATCGCGTCCGACCATCTGCCGCTGGTCGCCGAAATCGTCGTTCGGATATGAGCGGGTGATCCGACCGGCAGCGTTGCACGTCATTGCACCGATGCGCCGTCAGGTCGTCATATCGGCGGCACCAGCAGATCCTTGCCGGCGCACCCTCAGAACCTGCGGACCATTCCGGCCTTGCAGCGTACGCCGAGCTTGCCGTCCTCGCTCATATGGTCGAGTTGCGCGAAGCCATGACGCTCATGCATCACATTGCCAAACATCCACGCTTCGTTGAGCGGCGCCGCTTCGTTCATCGCATCGACGCGATCGATTTCCGGGCCCAGCGGCAGAACGTAGCCGATGCGTCCGAAATGCGGCAGCGTCGCGACATCGACGCGCAGCGAAAGGAACGTGCCGCCGGCGTGCTGCACACCGGTGTTCAGATCGATCCAGTCGTCGCCGCGCGGCAGGTAGACGTCGACGGCGCCGCCGGGGCGCTTGACCGGTGCGATCAGCAGGCAATCGCCGCACAGGAACTGCTCTTCGAACGGCCATGCGAGCCGATCCCGCGCAAAGGCCAGGCACATCGCGCGCATCACCGGCAATCCCGAGGACGAAGCCTCGTCACACATCGCTTGCAGATAGGGGATTAGCCGGTAGCGAAAGCGCAGCCAGCGTTTGGCGATCGCCTCGGCGTCCGCGCCGAATGCCCACGGCTCCCGTGCGCCGATGCCGTGGAGACGGATGTGCGACGAGAACACGCTCCATTGCAGCCAGCGCAGGTAGAGCTCGGCGTCGGGCTGCCGCGAGCCGTAGAAGCCGCCGATGTCGGTGGCATAGAACGGGACGCCCGACAGGCCCCATGCGAGCCCGCCGCGAATCGACGCGCACATGCCTTCCCAGTCCGACTGGGGATCGCCGCCCCATTGGATGGGATAGCGCTGCGAACCAGTCCACCCGGCGCGGCCCCACACCATCGCCGCGCCGCGTCCATGACGCTCGGTCGCTTCGTATTCGCACCGGTTGTAGAGCAGCGAATAGACGTTGTGCAGTCGCCGGCCGGTATCGCCGTTGAACGCGCGACAGTCGTCCGGCACCTGCTCGCCGAAGTCCGACTTGATCACGTCGACGCCAGCTTCGAACAGTGCGCGGTGCTCGTCGCGCCAGAACGCGTATGCATCGGGATTCGTGAAGTCGATGATGGAAGACGGCTGCAGCGGTGTCAGGACGTTGCCGAACGGCGATGTCGCAGGATCGACGTCCCAGTGGAACACGCAGGGTTCGTCGCGCGTCGCTGCGCGGAGGAAATAACCGCGTGCGGCGAGCTCTGCGTATCGCGGGCTGTGGATCGATACGTACGGATAAAGCCAGACGCAGATGCGCAGGCCGAAGGCGCGCATGCGGGCAAGTGCTGCGTGCGGGTCGGGATACCGCGCTTCATCCCAGCGAAAGTCGAATCGCGTGCGAACCTCCCACGCGGCGCGCCCGTCGAGGGTTAGCACGTCGCAGGGAATGTCGTGCTCGCGCAGCGCCGCCGCGGTGTCGGTCGCCTCCTGCGCCGTTGCGTAATAGGCTTTCGAGATCCAAAGCCCGAGTCCCCACGCCGGCAGCGCGGGTGCGGGGCCGGTCACGTCCGTGTACCGGGCGAGAATTCCAGCCGGGGAATCGGCCGCGATGATGAAGAGGTCGAGCGCCTCGTCTTCGACGACGGCGACGTACGACCGGTGCGACCACTCGGCGTAGCCGACGCCGTGCGCGACATCGCCGGGCGTATTCACGAACAGGCCCCAACCGTTCGGGCTCCAGCAGAACGGCACGTTCTTGTAGGCTGCACTCGTGTTGACGCCGAGCGCATCGTCGACGTGCGAATGGAGCAGTTGGCCACGACGATTCAGTGCCGAGAACTTCTCGCCGAGACCGTAGACGGGCTCGCCGGATTCGAGGTCCACCGCGGCGATCCATCGCGCACCGTCGCGGCCAAAAGCCGGCAATCGTGTCCAGCCGCGAAAATGTTCGTCGGTGATCGAGCGCAGCACGGTCGCGCCGTCTTGTTCGAGAGCGAAGCGCAGCGGATTCTGCCTGACGATCAGCGTCGCGGTGCCGCCTGCAAACCGCAGCTCGCCGGTGGGTCCGCTCGACGTGCCCAACGCGACCGGTTTCGACAGGACGAGCCCGTAGTCGGGCAGCGTTTGCGGACCGAGCCGCAGCCGAAAGACACCGTCGCCGTGGCATTCGACGAAGGCGGGCTGACGCGATCCGTCGGTCAATTCGACGTCGAATGCGGCGCGCAAGTCGTCGCTGCCAACGGCACGCAGACCGACGGCGCGCGCGAAGCTTGCAGGGGTCAGTTGCATTATGATGCGCTCCAATGTCTCTCGATAACCTGGCGCACTACCCCAGCCTCGTCGACAAGACGATCGTCATCACCGGTGGCGGCTCAGGCATCGGCGGCGCGATGTCGGTGCTGTTCGCCGAGCAGCGCTGCAGTGTCGTCGTGCTCGACATCGCCGACGAGCCGTCGCGGCAACTCGTCGACGGCCTTTGCAGCGCAGGCAAGCGGGCCGCGTATTTCCGCTGCGATCTTACCGACGTCGCGGCGCTGCAGCGCACCATACACGCCGTCGAGGCCGCGCACGGTGACGTCCACGTCCTGATCAACAACGCTGCACGCGACGATCGCCAGGACCTGATGACGGCGACGGTCGATTACTGGGACGAGGCCATTGCGGTCAACGTCAGGCATCACCTGTTCGCGACGCAGGCGGTCGTCCCGGGCATGGCGCGTAACGGCGGCGGGTCGATCATCAACATGGGCTCCGTTTCGTGGATGCGCGGCCGTCCCGGGATGGTGGGATACTCGACCGCGAAGGCCGCGATCCACGGTCTTACGCGCACGCTCGCGCGCGAGCTCGGGCCGATGAACATCCGCGTCAATTCGCTCGTTCCCGGCGCAACGCTGACCGAGCGACAGCGCGCGCTGTGGTGGACACCCGAAGAGGACCGGCAGTTCGTCGACTTGCAGGCACTCAAATTTCGCCTTGAAGCCAGCGATGTCGCGCGCGTGGCGCTGTTCATGGCGTCCGACGAGGCACGCGGCTGCACCGGTGCGAATTTCGTCGTGGATGCCGGCCTGACGCAGAATTGAATCAAGAACGCGCTCTTCGCGTCAGAGCTGCGGCAGGTCCCCGAGATAAGCGCGGCGCAGCTCCGGCGTACTGAACACGGCGGCAGGCGTGCCCTCGGCCGCGATCCGGCCTTCCTCGAGCAGATACGCCCGACTCGCGATTTCCAGCGCCATCGTGACGTTCTGCTCGACGAGCAAGACGGCGGTTCCCGCTGCGTTGACCTCCCGGATCGCGCGGAACATCGCTTGCACGACGATCGGCGACAGGCCCAGCGACGGCTCGTCCAGCAGCAGCAGTCGCGGTTTCGCCATCAGCGCCCGGCCGATTGCGACCATCTGCTGCTGGCCGCCCGACAGCGAACCCGCCGGTGCGTCGAGCTTGTCGCGGACGACCGGGAACAGCGTGCAGACGTCGGCGAGTGTCCGGTTGCGCGCGGCGCGGACCGCACGCGCATAGCCGCCGATTTCCAGATTCTCGCGGACGGTCATCCGCGCGAACAGGCGGCGTCCTTCGGGCACGAGCGCCACGCCGGCGGCACTGAACTTATGCGGCGCCAGCGACGTCATTTCGCATCCGTCGAGCGTGATTCGTCCCGATTTTGCCGGATGCATTCCGGCGAGCGCGTTGATCAGGGTCGTCTTGCCGGCACCGTTGGGACCGACGACGCAGACGAGCTCGCCGTCGCCGATGGTGAGTGAAACATTCCAGAGCGCGGGCGCACGGCCGTAGTCGACCCGCAGATCGCGAACATCAAGCATGCACGACTCCGAGATAGGCAATCGCGACGTCGTCGCGCGCCATCACGTCGGTGGCGCTGCCTTCCGCCAGCACGCGGCCCTGGTCGAGCACGACGATCCGGTCCGACAGCTCGGTGACGACGCGCATCACGTGCTCGACCAGCACGATCGTCGTGCCCTGGTCGCGGATGCGCCGGATCAGATCGACGGCGCCGTCGATCTCCGCCGGTGTCAGGCCTGACAATACCTCGTCGAGCAGCAGCAGCCGCGGCTTCGCAGCGAGCGCGCGGGCGAGCTCCAGAAACTTGGTCTGATGCAGGTTGAGCTCGCCGGGGTACGCCTGCTCGCGGTGCGCGAGGCCGGTGAACAGCAGCCACGCGGCCGCCGCTGCATCGGCCCTGCGGCGATCGAGCGCTGCAGCGCCGAACATCGCGGCGAGCGCGACGTTGTCGTGAACGGTGAGGTGCGCGAACGGGCGCGGTATCTGGTACGTGCGGGCAATGCCCGCGCCCGCGATCCGATGCGCGCGCCAGTGGGCGATCTCGACGCCCTCGAAGCGCATGCTCCCCGCGTCGGCCCGGTAATGCCCGCTGATGACGTTGATCAGCGTCGACTTGCCCGAGCCGTTCGGCCCGAGCAAGCCGAGGATCTCGCCGTCGCGCACGTCGATGTCGACGCCGTCGAGCGCCTGGACGCCGCTGAACGCCTTGCGCAATCCGCGCACTGAAAGGAGCGTAGTACCGCTGCCCACGACGGCGGGTACGGTGCCTGCGGCCAGTGGTGCGACCATCGTCACGTCGGCGACCGCTTCGGGCCGCGACGTTACGCGTCGGCGGCGCGCCCAGCGCAGCCCGAGAATGCCGTCCGGCATGAACAGCACGGCGGCGACCAGGATCGCGCCGGTTGCTGCCTTGCCGGCGACGGCCTGCTCGGCGGCCGTCGACGCGTAGAGCAGCAGCGTGATCGCCGTTGCACCCAGCGCCGGTCCCGCCCAGTGCCGAGTGCCGCCCAGGACGCTCATCAGCACGACGGTGAGCGGAACGGTGATGTTGAACGTGCTGCCGGCCGTAACGTAGGCGATGAACAGCGCGTGGATGCCACCGGCAATCCCCGCGAGCGCGCACGACACCCCCAGCGCGACGAGCTTGTAGCGGTACGTCGGAACGCCGATCACTTCGGCAGCGTCCTCGTCGTCGTGAATCGCGAAGAGCCCTGTACCGAGGGGCGCCTTCGCGATCGATCGGGCGATGGCCAGCGTCCCGACGGCGAGGGCGAGTGCCAGCACGTAGAACGTCCCCGATGCCGTCGGCGCCAGCGCGGGAACCGCAACACCGGACAGGTAGATGCCGGGACCGCCATCGATCGGCGTGTTCAGCACGATCGTGGCGAGCACGAAAGTCACGGCGAGCGTCAGCAGTGCGAAGAGCTCGCCGCGGACGCTGCGAACGCGGAATACGACGGCGCCGAGTGCCACGCCCAGCAGCGCGGCAACGACGCCCGCCACGGGCAGCGTCCACAGGAACGGCATGTCGAACGTACCGGCGAGCACGGCGGTCGTGTACACGCCGGCACCGTAGAACGCGCCGTGGCCGAACGAAAAATAGCCCGAGTAGCCCGACAGGATGTTCCACGACGTCGCGAGCACGACCCAGTGGAACACCAGATACAGGAACGATTCGTAGAACGCCGGCAGGTGCAACAGCGGAACGACGGCGAGCGCCGCGCCGGCGGCGCCGATCGCCACGAGCGTGCGGTCGATGCTCAGGATCGTTCCGGGCGCAGCAGCAAGCAGCAGGATCAGCAGCGTGAATGAGACGATCGGTGCCCACGACGGCGACGCGAACGCCATCGTGACTGCCTCGCTCACGCCGATCAGGATGCCGGCGGCGAGCGGTCCGAGTGCCGAGCCGAGACCACCGAGCATCACCGCCGCGAACACGACGCCGACCCACGCATAGATCTGCGACGGTGTCAGCGTGAAGCCCAGCGCGAGGCATACGCCGGCGATGCCCGCCAGCGCACCGCACACGCCCGCCAGCACGAGCGCGTGCGCCTTCGCGTTGATGCCGAAGGCCGCCGCGACCGGCGCATCCTCGGCGAGCGCACGCAGTGCACGGCCCGAGATCCGTGTAGCGCATCGCGGCCCAGATGCCGAACGACAGCGCGAGCGCTGCGAGCAGCGTCATGAGCTCCGGTACCGGTATGAAAAGCTCACCGACGCGGAACTTCTGTCCGGCGTAGACGGATTCGAGCTTGCGGAAATCGGCTGTCCACACCCACTGGATGCCAGCCTCGACGATCGCCGCGAGGCCGAACGTCGCAAGCAGCGAGTTGAGCGGCGACACGGAGAAACGCGCGAGCAACCATTGGACCGCAACGCCGAGCGCTGCAAACAGCGGCACGATGATCGCGAGCGTCAGCAAGGGGTCCATGCCGCCGACACTCGCGAGCTGGTAGCACAGGTAAGCCGCCAGGAACGCAAACGCGAAGTGCGCGAGGTTGATGACGTGCAACAGGCCCCACGTCAGACCAAGCCCGAGTCCGAGCAGGCCGTAGAGGCTGCCGATGAAGACGCCGGACAACGCCGATTGCGCAAGCAGCGTTGCGCTCGGGAACGTCACCGGGCCCCCGAATCGCTCAATCGCGCGCCGTGCTCATCCGCGCACCACGCAGGACGCGCGAGCCGCGGCGCCTGCCGCCCCCACCCAAGGTCACTGGACGGCGAGCGTCGCACCCGGCGCCGCGTACTCCTTCGGGTAGACGGTGACCCAGCGGCCGTTCTGCACCTGCTTGACGCGCATCAGGTCGTCGCCGTAGTTGCTCGGTCCGTCGAAGCGCAGCTTGCCCTGGATCGTGTCGATGCGATTCTTCTTGAGATACGCGGCGATCGCCTTGTCGTCCAGGCTGCCGGCACCGCGCACGCCTGCTTCGAGGATCTGCCACGCCGTGTACGACGCAGCCGCCTGCACTTCGACCGACGTGTCGGGGATGCCCGCCTTCGCGGCGCGCTCGTGATAGAGCGCGATGAATTCCGCGGCGCCGGGCGCGCTGGTGAACGGCGCGTGCTCCTCGAAAACGGTCATCGACATCGCGTTCTTCGCCAATGGCGACTTCGACATCGGGCCGGGCGCCGGATACATGTAGAAGTGTTCCTGCGGCGTGTAGTCGATCTTGTTCAGCGCTTCGAGCACCTGGTTGCCTTCGAGACCGATGGCGCCGACCCACAGGAAATCCGGCTTGGCATCCTTGATGCGCGCGGCGATCGGGCCGTAGTCGAGGTTGCCGAAGTCCCATTCGAGGAACAGCACTTCGTTCAGTCCACGCTTCTTTGCGATCTCACGCGCACCGAGCGACATGAAGTGCACGGACGGAAACTTGCTGGTGACGATGGCGATCGTCTTCGGTGGTTTGGGCGAGGCCGCCAGCGCGTCGAGCACCGTCGTGGGAACCGTCGTCGCCGGCTCGGGTCCGAGCGACCAGGCGGGGAACTGCATGTCGTACTTCGCCATCGACGGAATGCCGAACGTGTGATGGACGAGCACCTTGTTGTAGCGTTGCGCCACGCCCATCGCCGAGAGGATCGCGCCGGTCGCGTACGGTCCCATCAGCAGGTCGACCTTGTCGGCGGTGATCAGCTGCTCGTACAGCGTGCGCGCGAGGTCGGGCTTCGATTGGTCGTCCTTGACGATCCACTCGACCTGCCGGCCGAGCAGCCCGCCGCGCTTGTTCAGTTGCTCGACGTAGATCTCGCCAACGACCTTGTGGACGAGACTGGTCGCCGCAAGCGGGCCCGTCAGCGCCAGCGTGCTGCCGATGCGGATCGGCGGCTGCGCGCCCTGCGCGAACACGCCGGAAACCGCGGCCAGCCAAAGACAGACTGCCGCGGTCATCCCGCGGGCGATGCGTTGCTCGATCGACATCGAATGCTCCTCCCGGTTGTTTTCGATCAGGCTCGTCTTACGCGGCTTCGGGTTGCTCGTGATTGACGACGAAATCGTCGGGGACCGTCGGGCCCCAGAAATAGAAGGAGTCTTCCGGCGGATGATCCGCAGCCGGCCAGTCGACACTCTCCGCGACGAAATCGATGTCGAACGAATACTCGGCCCAGCTTCGCCACGGATCCTGGACGTAGTAGAAATAGTTGGAGCCAAGCACGTGCCGGCCGACGCCCCAGCCCTTCTGGTAGCCCTGTTCCTTCATGAGCTCGGCACCAAAGCCGACGTCGTCGAGGCTCCCGACGTCCCAGCTCGAATGATGCAATCCGGCCGTGCCGGATTTCGCGAAAGCGAGCAGGTGGTGATCACTTGCGTGCGGGCCATGCATGAATGCGATGATGTCGCCGGATCGATCCGACAGTCGCAATCCGAACGTCTCGGTGTAGAACGCAACCTGGCGCGATACGTCGGGCGTGAACAGCAAGACGTGGGACAGGCGTCGCGGCCGGACCGGCCGGGCCGTCTTGCGGCTCGGTGCGGCGCCGTGTCCTACCGGCGCGGGTGCGACGGCGGCGGGGATCGTCTTTTGCGACGGCGTCACCTTCGGGCCTACGACGAGTTGAATCGGCGTGCCGTCGGCGTCGCGGACCCACGCGCCGCGTCCGTCCGACAACGGGTGCGGCTCGCACGTGCCGCGCGCGCGAAGGCGTGCAGCAAGCGCGTCGACGTCGTCGTCGTACGCACTCAAGCTCAGGTACTGCAGCCGCTTCGGTGCGCCGTTCGCGTGCACGCTCGCCCAGCAATGCTCGCTGCCGTGCGTGCGGAGCTCGAGATGGTCGCGGTCGCGGCGCACGTCGAGGCCGAACGCGGAATAGAAGTGCTCGGCGGGTGCTAACTCCGGCACGCTGAACACGAACCGGTTCAGGGAGTGAACGCCCAGCGCATCCTTGCGGCGAAGCGTGGCGGACTGCGTTTGCATGGTGGTTGCGAGATCGAGTCCCGCCCCTCGGGCAATTTGCAAAGATAGCAAAATTATCGTGACGATAGGAGCCGTGTTGACCGGACGCGGCAGCGGCAGGCCGCTTGCCGCCGGGGACGAAGCGGTTTATAGGAACGCCTGACGCCAGCACCGGACCCGAAAGCCATGGATTTCAGCAACCAGACCGTCATCGTCACCGGTGCAGCCGGCAACCTAGGGCGGGCCGTCGCGAGTGCGTTCGCCGACGGCGACGCCAACGTCGTGCTGGTCGATCGCCACCGCGAGCGACTGGCCGAGCGCTACGGTCCCGAGACCGCGCGCACGCTGTACGTGGCCGCCGACCTCGCACGACCTGCCGACACCGCCGGCGTTGCGCAACGCGCGCGCGAGCGATTCGGGCGGATCGACGTGCTGTGCAACATCGCGGGCACGTTCAGGATGGGCGCGCCCGTGCACGCAACGCCTGACGCAACGTGGGACCTGCTGTTCGATGCGAACGTGCGCAGCCTGCGCAACATGGTAAGCGCGGTTGTCCCGGTGATGCTGGACGGAGGCGGCGGCAGGATCGTCAATGTCGGCGCATGGTCGGCGCGCAGCGGCGTCGCGAACATGGGTGCATACACGGCAGCGAAGACGGTCGTCCTGCGCCTGACCGAAGCCATGGCCGCGGAACTGCGGGACCGGAACATCAACGTCAACTGCGTGCTGCCGTCGACGCTCGACACACCCGAGAACCGCGCGGCGATGCCCGATGCGGATTCGTCGCGGTTCGTAGCAACCGCCGACCTCGCGCAGGTGATCGTGTTCCTCGCGTCGCCCGCGGCCCGGGCCATCCATGGCGCGGCGCTGCCGGTGACCGGCCGGGCCTAGGCCTCGGCGTCGCCTCGAACGCTTGCGCGGCGGCGCCCGCAGCGGGTACGCGCGGGTCGCGTCGCGCGTATCCGGTATCCTTGTCGTTCTGCGGCAATCCGCTGT
This sequence comes from uncultured Pseudomonadota bacterium, assembly GCA_963709335.1. Taxonomy (GTDB): domain Bacteria; phylum Pseudomonadota; class Gammaproteobacteria; order Burkholderiales; family Casimicrobiaceae; genus VBCG01. Next base: position 164,063 of record CAVPWB010000009.1, on the reverse strand, counting down.
TTGAGGAGCCTGACATGCCCGGCCTCTTGCCCGACGTCGATCCCGACGGGCTGCTCGAATATTCCGTCGTCTTCTCGGATCGGGCGCTCAATCACATGTCGCGCGCGTTCCAGGGCGTGATGAACGACATCTCACGCACGCTGAAGCACGTGTACCGCGGCAAGTCCGCGATCGTCGTACCCGGCAGCGGCACGTTCGGCATGGAGGCGGTCGCGCGCCAGTTCGGCACCGGCCGCAAGTGCCTCGTCATTCGCAACGGCTGGTTCAGCTATCGCTGGTCGCAGATCTTCGACATGGGTGGCATCCCGTCCGAGACCGTCGTGTTGAAGGCACGGCGCAGCGAATCCGGCAGGACGGCGCCGTATGCGCCCGCACCGATCGACGAAGTCGTCGCTGCGATCCGCGAGCAGCGGCCGGCGCTCGTGTGTGCACCGCACGTCGAAACGGCGTCGGGGATCATCCTGCCCGACGCTTATTTGCGCGCCGTCGCCGATGCCGTCCACGCTGTTGGGGGTCTCTTCGTCCTCGATTGCATCGCATCCGGCGCGCTGTGGGTCGACATGACCGCCTGCGGCGTCGACGTGCTGATCAGTGCGCCGCAGAAGGGATGGAGCAGTTCGGCATGTTGCGCGCTCGTGATGCTGAGCGAACGTGCGCGCGCCGCGATCGACGCGACGACCAGCACGAGCTTCGCGTGCGACCTGAAGAAGTGGCTGCAGATCATGGAGACGTACGAGCAGGGCGGACATGCGTACTACGCCACGATGCCGACCGATTCGCTGGCACGGCTGCGCGACTCGATGCGCGAGCTCGACGGCTTCGGCTTCGAGGCGGCGAAAGCGGCGCAGCAGGAACTCGGCGCCCGCGTGCGGAAAATGCTCGTCGCCAAGGGTATGCCGAGCGTGGCAGCGCAGGGCTTCCAGGCGCCGAGTGTGGTCGTCAGCTACACGGATGACAAGGACATCCAGTCGGGCCGCAAGCTCATAGGCCTCGGGCTGCAGACGGCGGCCGGCGTTCCACTCCAATGCGACGAGCCGGCCGATTTCCTGACGTTTCGCATCGGGCTATTCGGCCTCGACAAGCTTCGCAACGTCGAGCGCACCGTGCGCAATCTCGATACGGCGTTCAGCCAGCTGACGGCCGACGTCTAGGCTTCCAGGCAAGTACTAGCCCACGGCAGCGTCACGCCCGGTGCCGAGCCGCTGCGCCAACGCCGTCAGCGCCGGCCCGCACGGTTCGTTCGCCTTCAGCGCGAGCAGCGGATCGGCGCGCGTGCGCCCGAGGTTGATGGCCGCGATCGGCTTTTGCAGCGCTGCAGCCCATTCGCAGAATCGGTAGCCCGAGTACACGGCGAGCGACGAGCCGACGACGAGCATCGCGTCGGAGCCCTCGAGCGCCGCGCGCGCCAGCGCCACTCGATCCGTCGGGACGCCTTCGCCGAAGAAGACGACGTCGGGCTTGAGTCTGCCATTGCAGTGCGTGCAGGCGGGAATGGTGAATGCATCGCAGTGATCGTCCGCGATGTCGGCGTCGCCATCGGGCTGCACGCTCCCCGCCGTCGCGCGGAAATCCGGATTGGCCGCTTCCAGCGCCTGCTGCACGGCGGCTCTCGAAAACCGTCCGCCGCAATCCATGCACACGACGTCGTGGATACTGCCATGCAGCGCGATCGCCGTTGCGCTGCCCGCGCGTTCATGCAGGCCGTCGACGTTCTGCGTTGCGATTCGCGTGACGTGTCGCAGCACCTCGAGATTTGCGAGCGCGGCGTGCGCGGCGTTGGGACGCGCCGCGGCGAGCAGCGGCCAGCCCGCCATGCTCCTGCGCCAGTAGCGCCTTCGCGATGCCGCCGAGCGAACGAAATCCTGATAGAGCACGGGCGCTGCACGCATCCATCGTCCGTCCGCGTCCCGATAGCCGGGGATGCCCGATTCGGTGCTGGTGCCCGCGCCGGTCAGCACGAAGAGCCGCGGGTGCGCCGCGACGAACGCGTGCAGCGCATCGCCGCGCTGCCCGCCGTCAGTTCCAGCGGCCGTAGAGTCCGCCGATGCTGTAGCGGCCCGCACCGATCAACGCGACGACGATCGCGGTCACCAGGTAGAGCGCCTGCAATTCGAGCGCGTAGCCGCCCGATTTGTCCATCGAGAACAGCTCGTCGGCGTGTGCGAGCAGAACGGCGAATATCATGTTGATCACGATGATGGCTGCGGCCGCACGCGTGAACAACCCGACGATCAGCAATGCCGGCGCGACGACCTCGCCGATGTAGACGAGATATCCGACAAACGCAGGCAGATGATGCTGGACGACCAGGTCGACGATCATGCCGGGTCCGCTCTTGATCTTGCCAATACCGTGCGCAAGGATCAAGAGCCCCAGCACGACGCGCAGCAGCAGCTTCGCAAAATCGAGCTTCGGGGATCCACCGTCGATGCGGGCAGTGATGCCGTTGGCCATTTCAACTCCCTGAACGAAGGCGCGCTTTTGTTTTCACGCAACGGGTCCATATTACCGTCACGGAATCATCGTCCATCGAGGAACTGCAAAATGACCGACGTACGACGTTCGGGCGAGCGCGGACACGCCAACCACGGGTGGCTAGACTCCTATCACAGCTTTTCGTTCGCCGACTATCACGACCCGCGCCACATGGGCTGGGGGCCGCTGCGCGTAATCAATGAGGATCGCGTGCAGGCAGGTCAGGGCTTCGGCACCCACGGCCACCGCGACATGGAAATCGTCAGCTACGTGCTGGAGGGTGCGCTCGGCCACAAGGACTCGATGGGCAACGGCTCGACGATACGCCCCGGCGACGTGCAGCGCCTGTCGGCCGGTTCCGGCATCACGCACAGCGAGTTCAACCACGAGCAGGCGGGCACCACGCACTTCCTGCAGATCTGGATCGAGCCCGATGTGCGCGGCATCGCGCCGTCGTACGAGGAACGCCACTTCAGCGCCGCCGACAAGCGTGGCCGCCTGCGGCTGGTCGCATCGCCCGACGGCCGTGACGGCTCGGTGACGATCCACCAGGACGCGCTGCTGTTCGCCGGCCTGTTCGAGGGCGACGAGTCCGCACGACACTCGATCGCAGTCGGCCGCAAGGGTTACGTTCATGTCGCGCGCGGTCGCGTCGACGTGAATGGTCAGGCACTCGCCGCCGGCGATGCGCTGAAGACCGGTGCCGGCGATATCACAATCGCCGGCGGAGATTCGGCGGAAGTGCTCGTGTTCGATCTGCCGGAGGCTGCGCGTTGATCACGGGCGCACGCACGGCATTTACAGGGTGCCGATGATGGACATGCCGAACTCACGCCCGGCGCAACGACAGGGCGCCGACAAGGCGCAGCCGGGTGGCAATGCATCGTGGAAGATTCCGCCGCGACGAACGTGGCTGCTGTTCGCCATTGCACTGCTAGTCAATTTCCTGGCCGTCCGGCTGTTCATGCCAGGCGCGGAAGCCCCGCTCACCATTCCGTACACGCTGTTCAAGGTCGAGGTCGGCAAGCGCAACGTGCAATCGATCTACAGTCGCGGCGAGACGCTCTCCGGTCGCTTCGTGGCGCCGGTCACGTTTCCGCCGACGAGTGACGCGCCGCAGGCGACCGGCACGCCGCAACCCAAGGCCGGGCAGGGGATGCCGCGCCGCGGTCCGCCGCGCACGTCGGTCAACTTCGTGACGACGCTGCCTGCGTTTGCGGATCCGGGGCTCGAGGGATTCCTGATCGACAACAACGTGGAGATCAGCGCCGAGCCGATCGACGAGGGCGGCAACGGGTTGTCGACGCTGCTCTACGGCTTCGGTCCTGCTGTGCTGCTGATCGCGTTCTACGTCTGGCTCTTTCGGCGCACGGCGCAGCAGGGCGGGCTCGGCGGTGGGCTGATGGGGATCGGCAAGAGCAAGGCGCGCCGCTTCGACCAGGAGAGCGACACCAAGGTCACGTTCGATGATGTCGCAGGCATCGACGAAGCGCGTAACGAGCTCGTCGAGATCGTGGACTTTCTGCGCGATCCGCCGAAGTACACGCGCCTTGGTGGAACCGCTCCCAAGGGCGTGCTGCTCGTCGGCGCGCCGGGCACGGGCAAGACGCTGCTCGCCAAGGCGGTGGCCGGCGAGGCAGGCGTGCCTTTCTTCTCGATGAGCGCGGCCGAATTCGTCGAGATGATCGTCGGTGTCGGGGCCGCGCGCGTGCGCGACCTGTTCAAGCAGGCGCGTGAGCACGCGCCGGCCATCATCTTCATCGACGAGCTCGACGCGATCGGTCGCGCGCGCGGGCCGATGTCGATCGGCGGGTCATCGGAGCAGGAGCAGACGCTCAACCAGATCCTCACCGAAATGGACGGCTTTTCGAGTCGCGAAGGGATCATCGTGCTCGGCGCGACGAATCAGCCCGACGTGCTCGACCGTGCGCTGATGCGCCCGGGCCGTTTCGATCGGCGCGTCGTCGTCAACCTGCCTGATCGCAACGGCCGCGAGGCGATCCTCAAGGTGCATACGCGCAACGTGCCGCTGGCTCCGGACGCGAGCCTTCCGGAAATGGCAGCGGCGACGCCGGGTTTCTCCGGTGCCGAGCTCAAGAACCTGGTCAACGAGGCTGCGCTGCTCGCTGCGCGCCGTGCGCAGGACACCGTGCGGCAGGCCGATTTTCTCGATGCGCTCGAAAAGATCGTCCTCGGACCCGCGCGCCCGATCCTGCTGACGCGCGCCGATCGCGAGCGCATCGCGTACCACGAAGGCGGCCACGCGATTCTCGGGCTCGTCGTTCCGGGCGCCGATCCCGTGCACCGGGTGACGATCGTGCCCCGCGGCCAGGCGCTGGGCGTGACCTATCAGCGCCCCGACAGCGATCGCTACAACTATCCCGAGTCGTATTTGCGTGCGCGGATCGTCGGCATGCTGGGCGGTCGCGCGGCCGAGGAAATCGTCTACGGCACGAAGACGACCGGCGCAGAGAGCGACATCGAACAGGCGACCGCACTCGCGCGGCGCATGGTCACGCGCTGGGGCATGAGCGAGCGGATCGGCATGGTGCAACTCGCACCGCGCGAGAATCCGTATCTCAGCGGACCGGAGGGATACGGTGGATCGAAGCCGTTCAGCGAGCAGACGGCCGAGGCGGTGGACGACGAGGTGCGGCGGATCATCGGCGACAGCCACGACGAGGCGAAGCGTCTGCTGACGCGCCATCGGAAGGCACTCGACGCGCTCGCCGAAGCGCTGCTCGCGCGAGAGACGCTCAACGAGGAAGAAATCCTTGCTGTCACCGGGTTGCCGGCCGCGCCGGCGCTCGATGCGTCGATGCTCAAACCGGCGCCCGAAGCCGCCGGTCAGGACTCGATGCACCGCTGACGCGCTAGGCTGCTAATCGGGCGGCTGCGGTTCCTGCACGGCAAGTGCGGGTGGCACGTCGGCGTTCGCTTCGCGCGCACGCTGCAGCGCGGCGCGCGCGAGCAGTACCGTCGTCACCGGGGTCGTCAGTGCGAGCAGCACGTTGATCAGCAGTGGATACAGCGCCGGCAGCCGTTCGAGCGCGGAGAAGAAGATGATCGACGCGAGCGTCACGCACGCGGCCGAGAGCGTGGCAGCGAGTGTGGGCGGATGCATGCGCTGGAAAAAGTTGCCGTAGCGAAACAGACCGATCGCACCGGTCAGCGCGAGCGCGCCGCTTGCGAGCAGCAGCAGCGCGACGAACACCTCGATCCACAGGGGCAACGGCGTGCTCATGGTTATTCGATGAGCTCCCCTCGTAGCAGGAACTTCGCCAGCGCCGCCGAGCCGACGAAGCCGAACAGCGCAATTAAGCAGCGCGACGACGAAGTACATGTTGCTCGCGAACCGGATGCTGAGCACCAGCATGACGAGCATGCCGTTGACGTAGAGGAAGTCGAGCCCGAGCACGCGATCCTGCGCACCCGGCCCGCGCAAGCAGCCGCACGACGGCCAGCGCCATCGCGAGCGAATAGCAGGCGAGCGTCACGACGATGGCAGCGGCAAGCAGCGTACTCATTCCCGGCCTCCTTGTGCGAGCGGCGCGATGGGCCAAGCCTGCGCGTCGGCCTCGCTCATTCCCGGCGTCCCTGTGCGAGCGGCCCCATTTGCGGCTTCTTCGCCTCTCGCCCTCGTTGTACCGACACTGCCGCAAGCACGAGCAACGTGTCGGGCTCCCTCGCTCGCGCTGCCGGCCCTTCGGGTCTCGGTTCGGCCTTCGGCAGCACCCACCGCGCTCGCGAGTCCCGCCGTGCTCATTCGAATATCTCGATCAGCGGACGCTCGTACCGCAGCTTGTAGCGCGCCGCGAATGCCACCTCGTCGTTGACGTCGAATACGTGCAAGCAGCAATGCGCTGCGATCGATAGCAAGCTCGCACCAGACAGTGCCCGGCACGATCGTCGTGACGATGGCGAGGACGGCGAGCCCGTTGGCATCGTGAAGGTCGAGCGGAATGCGCACGAAGGCGCCGCGCGGCGGCCGCCGGGGGCGCCAGACGCTGCGTGCGATGTCGAGATTCGAAACGAATGCGTCGCAAAGCACCGTCCACACAAACGCGAGCGCCACCCGCGGACGCTTGATCCGCACGGCCAAAGGCCGCAGCGGCGCTGTGAGCAGCGGTACCGCGACGGCCAGCAAGAGCGCCATCGCCAGCGTGGCGCTGCCAAGGTGCTGATTGAGCAGCAGCCACAGCGCGAACAGTGCGCGCCGACAAAAGCGGTGCGGGCAGCAGTCGCTTCATCGCGGGGCGCTCGTGGGGATCCGCGCGGCCGACGGTGCGGGCACTACGGTCGCGGACATCACCGAGTCGATATAGAGCGCGGGGTCGACGAGACCTGGGCGGCTTCGCGCGAATAGCGCAGAGCCGGATCGGCACCGACGGCGAGGCTGGCGCAGATCATCAGCAGCGCGCGACCGGTGCGCATTCGACGAGGCGCAGCCGTGGCGGCGCACGATCGTGCGGCGCCCAGAAATGGCGCAAGCCGGCACGCGTCAGCGCGATCGTCGATAGCAGCCCCGACGCGAGCAGCGACACGAGCAACGTCGTGCGCATCGCGGCCATCGCCACGTACGTCGTCGGAGATCCGGTGGCTCGGATCGAGCAGCGCGCCCAAGCATCGCGAACTTCGCGACGAAGCCCGACAGCGGCGGCAAACCGGCGATCATCAGCGCGCAGGCGACGAAGCTTAGACCGAGAAACGACGTCGCCGCCGGAATCGCCGTGCCAGGCCGCCCTTCGTCGTCCGCACCCTCGGCGAACCGGTCCTGCGTCTCGAGTCGGAACGGCAACCGATCCGATTCGTGCTCGCGGATAGGCGGAGCGGCATCGATCGCGCGCGACCGCTCGATCAACTCGGCAAGCAGGTACAGCGCGCACGACGCCAGCGTGGAACCGACGAGGTAGAACAGCGCCGCGCCGATCAGCGTCTCATCGCCGACGCCGATCACGGCAAGCGACGTGCCCGACGAGATGATCATGCGAGTAGCCGGCGACGCGTCGCAGCTGCTGCGACGCGAGCATGCCGATCGCGCCGAAGAAGAGCGTCGCCAGCCCGCCGACGATCAGCGCGTCGCTACCGAACGGAACGGATGCGCCAGGCTCGGTGGACAGCAGCAGCGTCCACAACCGGAGCATCGTGTAGACGCCGACCTTGGTCAGGATGACGAACACGGCCGCCACCGGCGCCGCCGCCGCCGAATACGCAGCAGCGAGCCAGAAGTTCAGCGGCCACATCGCCGCCTTCGCGAGCACGGCCACGCCGAGAATCGCGGCACCTGCGTGCAGCAGGCCGCGGTCCGACGGCGGAATCTGCGGAATCTTCTGCGCGATGTCGGCGAAGTTGAGCGTGCCCGTGACGCCGTAGAGAATTGCGATGCCGACGAGCAGCAACGACGATGCGAGCAGGTTGAACGCGATGTACTTCAAACCAGCCCTGACGCGCAACGTGCCGGATCCATGCAAGCAGCAATCCATACGACGCGGCAAGCATCACCTCGAAGAACACGAACAGGTTGAAGAGGTCACCGGTGAGGAACGCGCCGTTGACACCGACGAGCTGGATCTGGAACAGCGTGTGATAGTGGACGCCCGCGCGATGCCAGCGGCCCGCGCTGAACAGCGCCGCCGCTACGCTGACGACGCCGGTCAGCACCAGCATCAGCGACGTCACCCGGTCGACGGCGAGCACGATGCCGAACGGTGCCGCCCAGTTCGACGGCAGGTAGATGCCGATCGCCACGGGACCACCACCGGCGTTCACTATGACGAGCAGCGTCGTCGCGACGACGAGATTGCCGATCGTGGCGGCGATACCGACGGCGGCTTTCACGCGGTGGCGCGACTCGTGGATCAACAGCAGTAGCGCGGCAGCGACGAGCGGCAGCAGCACCGGCAGCGCGATCAGGTGCGGCATCAGCGGGCCTGACGGTGCGCTCATGGCCTTTCTTCCTCGCCGTCGACATGGTCGCTGTCGGTGAGTCCGCGCGACGCGAGCAGCACGACCAGGAACAGTGCCGTCGTCGCGAAGCTGATGACGATGGCGGTCAGCACCAGCGCCTGGGGCAGCGGATCGGTGTAATGCAACAGATCCGGTGGCACACCGGCACGGATGATCGGCTCGGCGCCCACCGACAGGCTGCCCATGCTGAAAATGAACAGGTTGACGCCGTAGGCAAGCAGCGCCAGGCCGATCAGCACCTGGAAAGTTCGCGGTCGCAGCACGAGCCACACGCCGCAGCTCGTGAGCACCCCAATCGACAGTGCCATGAGGACTTCCATCAGTGCGCGCTGGCCTCGTCGGCGTCCTGGGCGGCCAGGCGGCGGCCGCGGAGCGACTGGTGCGCGAGCGCGATCAGCGTCAGCAGCGTCGAGCCGACGACGACGGCGAAGATGCCGTGTCCAGGAACAGCGCGCTCGGCACGTGGACAACGCCGAGTCCCGGCACGTCGATGTGCGCGGTGTGCGTCGTCATGAACGGGTAGCCGACGACGATCGCGCCCGCACCCGTGCCTACGGCTGCCAGCAGCCCCAGCGCGATCCAGCGCAGCGGATTCAACTCGATCCGCGCCTCCACCCATTGCGCGCCCGCCACCAGGTACTGCGTGACGATCGCGATCGCGACCACCAGGCCCGCAACGAACCCGCCACCGGGCTCGTTGTGCCCGCGCAGGAACAGATATGCCGCGATCATGCCCGCGATGGGCAACAGCCAGCGGACGAGCACGGCAGGCACCAGCATGTAGCCAGGTAGCGTATCGGGCGTCGTACGCGGATGGACGAGGTCTGTCGCAACGCCTTGCGACGCGTTTTGCTGCCGCGGCAGCCGCGCGCTTTCCCGCGGCGGCCGGAATCGTCGCAGCAGTGCGTAGACGGTCAGCGCGACGACGCCGAGCACGGTGATCTCGCCCAGCGTATCGAAGGCGCGGAAGTCGACGAGCATCACGTTGATCACGTTCGCACCGCCGCCGCCGGGCACCGCCTGGTCGAGAAAGAACGGCGAGATGCTCTGCGGCGCGGGCCGGGTGAGCATCGCGTACGAAAGCGCCGCCATGCCGGCGCCGGCCACGAGCGCGAGCACGAGGTCGCGCGCACGCCGGATGCGTACGTGCAGCGGTGTGTGCGGATCATCCGGCACTGCGCGCTTGGGCAGCCAGCGCAGCCCGAGCAGGAACAGCACGAGCGTGACGACCTCGACGACGAGTTGCGTCAACGCGAGATCGGGCGCGGAGAACCATACGAACGTCAGGCAGACGACGAGACCGACGACGCCGAGCATCGTCAGCGCGGCGAGGCGATGATACTTCGACTGCCACGTCGCGGCGATCGCGCAGGCGATGCCGATGACCGAGATCGCGACGACCTCGGGCGACGCCGGGACACGCGGACGTGGTCCCCAGCCGATGCCGTCGGCCCACATCGACGCGGTCGGCGCCAGCACGGCGAGCAGCGCGAGCAGGAACAATTGCGGCTGCAGCCGGCGCGTGCCGAAGAATTCGAGTGCGTGGCGCGCGACGAGGCTAGACCGCGCGAGCAGCGACTCGAACGCCGACTTGCCGTCCAGGCGTCCCGACGAGCGGCGCTCGGCGGAAGCGCCCGCGGGCGAGCTGGCGCCGCAGCCACGCATAGCAAAGCGCACCGCCGATCATCGCGAGCACGCTCATGACGAGCGGTGCGTTGACGCCGTGCCACAGTGCAAGATCGTAGTCCGGCAAGTCGCCGCCGACGACGGGGTTCGCCGCCGCGGCGAGCACAGGCCCGATCGATTGCGCCGGGAATATGCCGACGACGAGGCAGGCGAGCACGAGTAACTCGATCGGTACGCGCATCCAGCGCGACGGCTCGTGCGGCTTTCGCGGTAGGTCGGAGGAGGGTTCGCCGAAGAAGATATCGACGCTGAACCGCAGCGCATAGACGACGGCGAAAATGCCCGCAATCGTTGCGGCGATCGGCAGTCCCCACTCGACCCACGGGTTCGACGCGATGTAGACGGTCTCGGCGAAGAACATCTCCTTCGATAGGAAGCCGTTCAGGAGCGGCACGCCGGCCATCGCTGCGCTGGCGACCATAGCGAGCGTCGCCGTGATGGGCATCGCCTTAAACAATCCGTTCGAGCCTCGGATGTCGCGTGTTCCGGTCTCGTGGTCGATGACGCCAGCCGCCATGAAAAGCGCCGCCTTGAACGTCGCGTGATTGATGATGTGGAAGACGGCGGCGACTGCGGCGAGCGGGCTGTCGAGACCGAGCAGCAGCGTGATAAGGCCGAGATGGCTGATCGTCGAATACGCGAGCAGCCCCTTGAGGTCGCGCTGGAACATCGCCGCATAGGCACCGATCAGCAGCGTGCAGAGACCGGCACCGCCGACGATCCAGAACCACTCCGGCGTGCCGGAGAGCACCGGCCACAGTCGTGCCAACAGGAAGACTCCGGCCTTCACCATCGTCGCGGAGTGCAGGTAGGCCGATACCGGCGTGGGCGCCGCCATCGCATGCGGCAGCCAGAACTGGAACGGGAACTGAGCGCTTTTCGTGAACGCGCCGATCAGCACCAGCGCCAGCAGCGGACGATAGAGTGGATCGGCACGCAACTGCGCGCCCGCGCCGAGCACGACGTCGAGATCGTAGCTGCCGACGATTCGGCCGATCAGCAGCGCGCCGCCGAACAGGCACAATCCGCCGGCGGCGGTGACGAGCAGCGCCATCCGCGCACCGCGCCTTGCGTCCGCGCGGTGATGCCAATAGCCGATCAGCATGAACGACGTGAGGCTCGTCAACTCCCAGAAGAAGACGAGCTGGATGAGGTTGCCCGAGGTGACCAGGCCGAGCATCGCACCCATGAACGCGAGCAGGAACGCGAAGAAACGCGGCACCGGATCGGACGGCGACATGTAGTAGCGCGAATACAGGATCACCAGAAACCCGATGCCGGTGACGAGCATCGCGAACATCCACGCGAAGCCGTCGACGCGAATCGTGAGGTCGAGCCCGGCGCTCGGCATCCACGCGATCTGTTCGCGCACGACGCCGCCGTCGCGCACCTGTGGAAACATCACTGCGACGCGGACCAGCGCGGCGGCGGCGATCGCCGCCGACCACGTCGACTCGGCGTTGCGCGCGTTGGAAGGCAACAGCGCCGCGATGACGCTGCCGATGAAGGGCAGCGCGAGCAGGAGTGCGAGCGACATACCGGAAGTCTAGCGAACCTGCGTGCGACGTTTCGCCACGCCGCGGTTACAGCTGCGTTCGCAGCAGGGCTGCGGCGTGCTCGAGCAGCTTCTCCGACGCGGGGCGCTGCTCCCACGCCTGTAGCGTCACTGGCTTCGACCGCGCAAGATCAGCCTCGAATATGTCGACCTGCCGGCCGGCAAAAGCGGCATCGTCGATGTTGAGATTGGCTTCGTCGTTGAGCGCGAACGAACGGCTGTCGAAGTTGGTCGAGCCGACCGATGTCCACAGCGCGTCGACGACGAGCACCTTGCAATGGAACATCGTAGGCTGAAACTCGTGGATCGCGACGCCGGCCCGCAGCAGGGCACCCCAGCCTGCCCGCGACGCGCGCCGAACCGTTTCCGCGTCCATGTGCTCGCCCGGCGTAATGATACGGATCCTTACGCCGCGTTTCGCCGCGCTGACGAGCGCCGCCTGGGTCAGCGCGTCCGGTACGAAATACGCGCTCGACAAATCGATCGACCGGGTTGCCGCCGTGATCGCCAGCAGGTACATGAGCCGCATGCTCTCACTGCCGCCCTCGGGGGAACTGCTGAAGACCTGGCCGCGGCTCCTGCCCGCCACGGCGATCGCGGGAAAATACCCGGCACCGTGCAGAACGTTGCCGGTTACCTTGATCCAGTTGTCCATGAACACGGCTTGCATCTGGGCGACGACCGGCCCCTCGGCGCGAAAGTGCGTGTCGCGCCAGTGTGCGGGGTCCTGCGCATTGCCGGACCATTCGTCAGCAATGCCGACCCCACCCGTGAAGCCGATCCGGCCGTCTACGACCAGCAGCTTGCGATGGGTTCGATTGTTGAACCGCGCAAGGTGATACCAGGTCGGCTCGTGAAACCGGCGCACCTCGACGCCGGCAGTTTCCATCAGCGCGAGCTGACTGGGATCGAGCTTGCTGCTGCCCAGCCAATCCAGCAGAAGGTGCACGCGTACGCCCGCGCGCGCCCGCTCCGCGAGCGCCTCGGCAAACGCCCGGCCGACAGCCCCGGACCAATAGATGTAGCTTTCGAACGTTATCGTCTCGCGCGCGCCGCTGATCGCCGCCAGCATTGCTGGAAAGATGGCGTCGCCGTTCACCAGGACCTCGAACCGGTTGCCTTCGAGGATCGGGGGTCCGAGCAGCACTCCCATTGCGCGATCGAATTGCGGGTCCGATGTCGCGTATAGGCGCGTCACCGTCTGCTCGATCTGCTTCTCGCCGGTGCGAAAATTGAGCGCGATCACGCCGGCGACGGCGGTCAACGCGATCGCGATCGCGGCGACGGCGATATCGCGCGCCTTCATCGGCGTCGATCGCCGCTGCTCAATGGGCCGTCTCAGCGCGCGTCACGCCATCGAGCTCGAGCGCCGACACGGCCTGACCGACAATGGTGATCGAGCCGTCGCGCCGATTGTGGCCCGTATCGCTGTATTGGAAGCGATAGACGCGGCGCAGGCGCACGCGGCCGTCGGCGCTGCGGATCGGTCGCACGGCATGCAGCGATACCGTGTCATCGAGGAAAAGGTATCCGCGACGCTCGCATGCGTCCCGCATCGCCGTGTTCGCGTACTCGCGTGCGCGGAGCGTGTCCCACACCAGCCACAAGCCGAGCAGGACCAGCAGCACAGCGAGGATTTCGGCCGGTCCTATCAACGCCGTTCAGTGATTGACGACCCACGGGTCGAGCGGCGGCACGGTCGGCATGCCGCTGACGCGCACGCCGTACTCGAACGTGCCGGCCGTGCCACGGTTCATGCACGCAATGCGGCCGCCGTTTTCTTCCACATGACAGCGGAAGGCATTGCGCCCGGCTTCGGTCTTGAACGCAATGCCATTGTCGTCGGCGAACTTGTACGATTGCCCGGCGTTGTTGACGATGTTCCAGACGACGGCGAAACCCTTTGCGAAGACGCGCGGATGATCGACGGACAGCTTGCAGGCACCTCCAGTGCACGCGACGCTCACCTCGACCTTGCATTGCTGCGCGCTGTTGCACGTGAGGTCGTGCGGCTCCGGACTGAACGGCGGCCCCGCGCAGCCGGACACGGCCAACACGGCCAGCATTGTCAGCGCCGCAAGCGCGAAAGCATGTCGTGAGCCCGGTCGGGACCAGGCTGCGCCGGATTGCTCGTTGTCGGTCATCGTCGTGTCTCCGCTGTGGTCAAAGGGCGATGCGCGACGCGACTATACTGCGTCGCCGCGCTGCGGCAGTGCTATCGTTGCCATTCCGAACTCCGCAGCCTCGCCCACGATGCCATCCAGTGACGCAATGCCGCTGATTTCGCACGCGATCCAGCTGGCGATCGCGCCGGTATTCCTGCTGACCGGGATCGCCGGGCTGCTTGGCGTGATGGCGAACCGACTCGCGCGGGTCATCGACCGGGCCAGGGCGCTCGAGGCGGCATGGCGGACGTTCGACGACAAGTCGCGCGCGCAGGCGCGGACCGAGCTCACCTACCTCGAGCGGCGCCGCAGGTTCGCGAGCTGGTCGATCAATTTCTGCACGGCGGCGGCACTGCTCGTGTGTCTCGTGATCGCCGTGCTGTTCGTGGACGAATTCTTCGCGACGAACCTGCGCTGGGCCGCCGGAGTGCTGTTCGTGCTGGCGATGCTCGGGGTCATCGGCGGACTCACGTCGTTCCTGCGCGAGGTTTACCTGGCGACGCATTCGACAAGTGTCGACCCGGCCAAATTCTACGCGACCCGCGACTGACCGCTGCTCTCGGCGGTGACGCCAATGAGACGTGATACGCGGATCGGGACATCGGCGCGCTGCAGTTCCGCCACGCGCTGCTGCAGGCGGCTGTCGGCCATCGTCATCCTGGCCCGCAGGCGCACGTACTCGGCCCACGACGCGATGACGTAGCGCTCGACGAAGCGACCGTCCTCGCCGACGTCCCGAAAGACGCGCCAACTGGTCGCACCGTTGCGCCGGCGCGTGGGCCCGACCCGCTGGATCGCCTTCAGGAACGCGTCGCGGTTGTCGGCGTCGATCCGGTATTCGAGCTGGATCAGCACCGGACCGTCGTCGGGCAATGGCTCGGCGGAGACGGTGAGCTCCGGCAGTTGCATGCCGGGAATCACGTCGGCTTCCTGGCCCATCTCGACGCGAACACGCCGATAAAGCCATTGCAGGATGATGACCGCCGACGCCGACGTGGCCAGCGCCCAGCGCGTTCCGAATCCGGAGGCGACAACGCCCCATATCGCACTGCCGAGTGCCAGGCATCCCTGCGTCGCGACGAGGTTCATCGAAACCGCCCGCGCGCGCACCCACCCCGGCGCGCTGCTTTGCGTGCCGGCCGAGAGTGTGGCGAAGACGTAGACCCATGCGGCACCCGCGCAGGCGGTGCCGATCAGCGCGAGTCCGGTGTTGACGGTCAGCGCTACGATGAAGATCGCCAGGGCCCACAGGATGCCGCCGGACGTGACGACGCGATTCATCGATTGCCGGTGCAACTGCCCGGGTATCGATACCGCGCCGACGATCGCGCCGATGCCGAAGCTCGCCGACAGCAGGCCGAAACCGCCGGCGCCGAGGCCTAGCTGGTCGCGTGCGATCACGGGCAGCAGCGCCCAGAACGCACTCGCGCAGACACTGAACGTCAGGTTCCGCAGGATCAGCGCGCGCATCGGCGTCGAGTGCCGCACGTAACGCAAGCCGCTCATCACCCCCGACAGCAGACGTTCCGGAACGCCGGGCAGCGCGGCCTCGCGCGGCTTCGCGCGCTTCATCGCGACGAACAT
This sequence comes from uncultured Pseudomonadota bacterium, assembly GCA_963709335.1. GTDB lineage: Bacteria > Pseudomonadota > Gammaproteobacteria > Burkholderiales > Casimicrobiaceae > VBCG01. Next base: position 148,631 of record CAVPWB010000009.1, on the reverse strand, counting down.
CGGCACGAAGAAGAACGCGCTGACGATGAGCGCGCTGCCCGACGAGAGCCCAGCCGCGACTGCGCCGGCAAGTGCCGGGCCGAGTGCGCGCGCGACGTTGAACGCGACGGAGCCGAGCGCGACGGCGCGCGACAGGTTGTCGCGCGACACCATTTCGTTGATGCTCGCCTGCTGAGCGGGCAGGTAGAACGTGAAGCCGGCGCCGACGAGAAACGTCAGGAACAGCAGCGTCACGGGTCCGACGATGCCGACGACGGCCGCGAAGCCGAGCAAGAGGCTCGCGGCGAACAGCAGGATCTGCGTGACGATGATCACGCGGCGGCGATCGACGATGTCTGCGAGCGTCCCGGCGAAGAGCCCGAACAGCAGTGTCGGTGCGGTGCTGGCGCTCTGGACGAGCGCCACCATCAGCGCTGAAGTCGTCAGCGTCGCCATCAGCCACGCCGAGATCGTCGCCTGCATCGTGTAGCCGAGCGCCGCGCCGATCGATCCCACGTAGAAGTTGCGGAAGACCGGATTCTCGAGCGGCGTCGACTTCAACAAGCGAGCGGCATAGGCAGGCAGGCGGGAGGCCACGAGGGGAAGTGTAGCGTGCGCTGCGACCTGGCAGCCGCAGCGGGCGCGCAGCGTACACTCGCCGTGTGGTCGCTGCGCCGGCTGGGGCGGCGCCGGGCCTGTTACCGGAGAGCCGATGGACGATGCGCTGATCGAGCGGTTGCGCATTCGCGAAGTGGTGGAGAACTGGACGCTGTGGCGCGATGCGGGCGACTGGTCGCGCTTTGCGACGGTCTGGCATCCCGACGGGCGGATGATGGCCACGTGGTTCCAGGGCTCGGCTTCCGACTTCATCGCGGTGAGCCGGCAGGGATTCGACAGGGGCGTGCGGATCCTGCACTTTCTCGGGGGTACCACCGTCGACGTCGCGGGCGTGCGGGCGATCGCGCAAACGCGGATGACGATCGCGCAACGCGCCGACGTGGACGGCGTGCTGTGCGACGTGGCTTGCGACGGTCGCTTCTACGATTTCTTCGAGCGGCGCGATGGCGAGTGGAAGATCGTGCTGCGGCAGCCCATCTACGAGAAAGACCGCCTCGACCCCGTCGATCCAACGGCGACGGTTACACTGGACTGCGCGCTGCTCGGACAGTTTCCCGAAGGCTACCGGCACCTGGCCTATGCGCAGACGCGGATCGGGTTCACCGTCAAGCGCGACATGCCGCAACTGACGGGCGCCGCCGTCGAGCGGCTCTATGCCGATGGCGCCCAATGGCTCGCTGGAGCGGCACTGACACGCTGACGGTCTAGCGGTGCGCATGAAACCGTCAATCAGGTCGAATCGAAACGAAAGGAAATGGACATGGACACGCGCAGCGAGCTGCAGTCGACGATCGCCAGGATTCTCGAGGCCGGCAAGGGCATACTCGCGGCGGACGAGAGCACGCCGACGATCACCAAGCGCTTCGATGCGGTCGGCATCGAATCGAGCGAGAACTCGCGCCGCGCGTATCGGACGCTGATGTTGACGACGCCGGGCGTAAGCGAATACCTCGCAGGCGTCATCCTGTTCGAGGAAACGCTCGGACAGAATGCAGACGACGGAACACCGCTCGCCCAGCTGCTCGTCCGCAACGGCATCGCGCCGGGCATCAAGGTCGACAAGGGCACCACGCCGCTGGCGGGCGCGCCGGGCGACCTCGTCACACAAGGGCTCGACGGGCTGGCCGACCGGCTCAAAGGCTACAAGGCGCAGGGCGCGCGCTTCACGAAGTGGCGTGAGGTGTACGCGATCACGCCGGCGAATCCCACGCCGCTGGGCATTGCGGCCAATGCGGAAGTGCTCGCGCGCTACGCCGGCATCTGCCAGGAGCAGGGCCTGGTCCCGATCGTCGAGCCGGAGGTGCTTATCGACGGCGACCATTCGCTCGAACGCTGCGAGGAGGTGACCGAGAGCGTCCTTGCCGCCGTGTTCGACGCACTGCGTCGGCATCGCGTCGCCACCGAGCTTATCGTGCTGAAGCCCAACATGGTCGTCCCCGGCAAGAAGCATTCGCGTCGTGCAAGCCCCGAGGAGGTCGCTGCCGCAACGCTGCGCGTGCTGCGCCGCACGGTGCCCGCAAGCGTGCCGACGATCAACTTCCTGTCGGGCGGCCAAGCACCCGAGGAAGCGACAGCGAATCTGAACGCGCTCAACACGCTCGATCCGCACGCGCCATGGGTGTTGTCGTTCTCGTTCGCCCGCGCGCTGCAGGATCCGGTGATGCAGTTGTGGCGCGGCAAGCCCGGCAACGTCGCTGCGGCACAGTCCGCGTTCGCCCACCGGCTGCGGATGAACAGCCTCGCGCGCGACGGGAAATGGACGGCCGCGCAAGAGGCCCGCTGACCGTCGACAGCGCGCGTCGCGTGGCCGGTGATCCAACGCGCGCGGCGAATCGCGCTAGGACATCGCCGGCGCCGGCGGTGGCGGTCCACCCGGCAGCGGAATGAACTCCTGGTTGTCGAGGTCGGGCAGCTTCATCCGACCCGCGCGCCAATCGGCTTTCGCCTGCTCGATCCGCTCGAGCGACGACGAGACGAAGTTCCATTCGAGGAAGCGCTCGCCGATGGGCTCGCCGCCAAGCAGCATGATCGTCGCGGCCGTGGTCGCCGTGAACAGCACGGGCTCGCCGGGCTTGAACACGATCATCTGGCCGGTCGCGAACGACTGCCCGCCGACGTCGACGGTGCCGGCGGCGACGAATGCCGCGCGTTCCGGATACTCGGCCGGCAATTGCGCCTTCGCCCCCGGCTGCAGTTGCCAGTGAACGTAGAACATCGGCGAGTGGGTCCTGACGCGCGCATGCGCGCCGAACGCGCTGCCGACGATGAGCCGCGCCCACAACCCGCCACTCTCGAACGTGGGCAGGTCCGCCTCGGCGTGATGCGAGAACGAGGGCTCGGTTTCCTCGTGCTCGCGGGGCAGCGCGACCCATGCCTGGATGCCGTGCATCGTGCCGCCCTCCGCACGTGCTCGCTCGAAACGCTCGGAGTGGGTGATTCCGCGACCCGCCGTCATCCAGTTGAGCTCGCCCGGCCGGATCGGCTGCTCGGAGCCCACGCTGTCGCGATGCATGATCTCGCCGTCGAACAGGTACGAAACCGTCGACAGCCCGATGTGCGGATGCGGCCGCACGTCGACGCTGCGCGGGATGCCCGCTTCGAATCGCACCGGACCGAAATGATCGAAGAAGATGAACGGCCCGACCATCCGCTTCTGGCTGAACGGCAGCACGCGCCCCACCTGGAATCCACCGAGATCGCGGCTGCGCGATTCTATGACGAGTTCGATCATGACGCCCTCCGATCCAAAATTATGAACCACGCGCCCGCGTCGCGCGCGCCCCGATGAACGTCGACCCACCGACGGGCACCGCAGCGCCCACGCGCCTCGCGAGAAAGCTCGGCACCGCCGACGCGGTTGTCATCGGCTTAGGCGCGATGCTCGGCGCAGGCGTCTTTGCCGCCATTGCGCCCGCTGCGCGCGCTGCGGGCGACGGCCTGCTGATCGGCCTTCTCATTGCGGGGTTCGTCGCGTACTGCAACGCGACGTCGTCGGCGGCGCTCGCGGCACTTTATCCGGAGTCCGGGGGCGCGTACGTCTATGGCCGCAAGCGTCTCGGCGATGCGTGGGGCTTCCTCGCCGGCTGGTGCTTCGTCGTCGGCAAGCTCGCGAGCTGCGCGGCGATGGCGCTGACGTTCGCCACCTACGCCGCGCCGGCGTTCGCGCGGCCGCTTGCCGTGCTGGCCGTCGTCGTACTGACCGCCGTCAACTATTTCGGCGTCGCGAAGACCGTGTTCGCGACCCGCGTGATCGTGGCGTTCGTGCTCGGGTGTCTCGCGCTCGTCGTGACGGCAGCCGTATTCGGCGGCAGCGCCGACCCGGCGCGCGCGGTGCCCACCCTCGGCAAGGGCTGGAACGGGATACTGGAGGCCGCGGGGTTCCTCTTCTTCGCGTTTGCGGGGTACGCGCGGATCGCGACGCTCGGCGAGGAAGTCGTTGCACCCGAGCGAACGATACCGCGCGCGATCCCAATCGCGCTTGGCATCGTGCTCGTCATATACGCGATCGTGGCGATCAGTGCGCTCGCCGCGGTGGGCGCCGATGTGCTGGCCGCAACGGCGGCGCCGCTCGCCGCCGCCGTCTCGAGTGGACGCTTCGCCGAATGGTTGCCTGCGGTTCGCGTCGGCGCAGCCGTTGCGTCGCTCGGCGTGCTGCTGTCGCTGCTGGCTGGCATCAGCCGAACGACGTTCGCAATGGCTGCCAACGGGGACCTGCCGCGATGGCTCGCCTCGGTGCATCCGCATCATCGGATCCCCGATCGTGCCGAGGTCGCGGCCGGCGCGATCGTCGCGGCGATCGTCATCGTCGCCGACATCCGCGAGGCGATCGGCTTCAGCTCGTTCGCCGTCCTGCTTTACTATGCGATCGCGAATGCGTCGGCGATAACGCTGAATGCGCGTGAGCGTCGCGGAGCCCTTGCGTTGCCCGTGGCCGGACTGTTCGGCTGCGTGCTGCTCGCGTCCAGCCTGCCGTTGCCCGCGGTTGCGGGGGGTGCTGCACTGGTCGTTGCCGGGGGCGCCGTGCACCGCTGGCGCAACGGTCGCCGCGCGTCGGTGACCGGATCGGCGGCACGTGCGCCGCGCGCCGAACGCAACGACGGGAGTGGCTCGCCATGACGGACACCAGCACCGCATTCGATTCGCCGGCATGCTGGCCGGCGCTGCCGCTGCGCGAATGGCAGGCCACGTGCGAGACGCTGCACATGTGGACGCAGGTCGTCGGCAAGATTCGCCTCGCCGTCACGCCGAGGGTCAATCACTGGTGGAACGTGCCGCTGTACGTGTACCCATGCGGCCTCACGACATCGATGATGCCGTATCGCGGCCGTGCGTTCGCGATCCGGTTCGACTTCGTCTCGCACACGCTGGTGCTCGATGTCGGGGACGGTGCCCGTCATTCGCTGCCGCTCGAGCCGCGGTCGGTGGCGGACTTTCATCGCGCCCTGATGACGCTGTTGCACGACGCCGGGATCGATGTCGCCATCTGGACGATGCCGGTGGAGATCCCCAACCCGATCCGCTTCGAAGACGATACGGTCCACGCGAGCTACGATCGCGAAGCCGTCGCGCGCTTTGCGCAGATACTGGTCACTGTCGACACCGCGTTCAATGCATTCCGTGCGGGATTCATCGGCAAATGCAGTCCGGTGCATTTCTTCTGGGGCAGCTTCGATCTTTGCGTGACGCGCTTCTCGGGGCGCCGCGCGCCGGAGCGGCCCGGTGCCGATCGCATCACGCAGGAAGCGTACTCGCACGAAGTGAGCAGCGTCGGCTTCTGGCCCGGCAGCGGTGATATCGCCGATGCAGCGTTCTATGCGTATACGGCGCCGGAGCCTGCGGGATTGCGCGACCAGCCTGTGCTGCCCGCAGCGGCCGCGTATCGCGCAGCACTCGGGGAGTTCGTGCTGATGTACGACGACGTTCGCGCGGCGCGCTCGCCGAGCGCTGCGTTGCGCGACTTCTGCGAATCGACCTACGCAGCGGGCGCCGATCTCGCGCAGTGGAACCGCGCGGCACTCGAACGCGTCGAAAATGCGTCGACCCCCAACCACTAGGACCTCTCGATGGCAACCGCCTGCACCCACCTCGATACCGTGAAGATCACGCGGGCCGCTACGCACGTCTGCGCCGAATGCGTGAAGCTCGGCGACACGTGGGTGCATCTGCGGTTATGCCTCGAATGCGGCAACGTCGGCTGCTGCGATGCGTCCAAGAACCAGCATGCCACGCATCATTTCCGTCGCACCCAGCATCCGCTGATCCGCTCGATCGAGCCTGGCGAAGCGTGGGTGTGGTGCTACGTCGACGAGCTCGTCGCCGGCGAATTGCGCTAGCGTGCCCACGATCGAGAGCGGAGACCGCATGGACCTTCCCCGTACGACGATTGCCGCATTGTCCAGCGTGACGACCGCCACGCTCACGACGCTGTTGCTGAAAAAGGGACTGCGCAATGTCTGGATGCGCGGCACGCAGCCGATCCGCACCGGCCAGCCGCGTACCGTCGGACGCGCGTTCACGCTGCGCTTCATCCCGGCGCGTGAAGACCAGGCGACGCCCGAGTCATGGGCCAAGCCGACGTCGACGCGCGGCGCGATCGAAGCGATGCCGGCGGGCTGCATCGCCATCGTCGATGCGCGCGGCGTGACCGACGCGGGCATTTTCGGCGACATCCTGTGCGCGCGGATGCGTCAGCGCGGCGTCGCGGCACTGGTCACCGACGGTGTCGTCCGCGATCTGCAAGGCGTTCTCGGGACGCAATTGCCGGTGTGGTGCGCCGGCGCGGCCGCGCCGCCGTCGGTGGCCGGATTGACGTTCGTCAACTGGCAGGAACCAATCGGCTGCGGCGGCGTCGCCGTGTTTCCCGACGACGTGATCGTTGCCGACGACGACGGCGCCGTCGTCATTCCGGCCGCGCTCGTCGACGAGGTCGTGGCGCTTGCGCTCGAGCAGGAGCAGCTCGAGGCGTGGATCATGCAGGAGGTGGGCCGCGGGGCGCCGCTGCTCGGGCTTTATCCGCCCAATGCCGAGACCCGCGCGCGTTACGAGGCGGAACGCGAGGCCCGCACCGACACCGCGTAGTTGCACGAACGTTGAACAGGCGAGCGAAACCAGCCTCGCAACAAAGCCCCGCGCATGCGCCCGCAAACGCGGAACTTTGCTTGCGGGCGCCGTGTCCTCATACCGTATACTTATACGGCTCTCTGGTCCGGTCACGAATGGAACTGTCCCGCAAGCTGGCGCTGCTCGCCGACGCCGCGAAGTACGACGCGTCGTGCGCCAGCAGCGGTGCGGCCGGCCGTCAATCGTCGGCGAGCGGCGGCCTGGGCTCGACCACCGGGTCCGGTATATGCCATTCGTACGCACCCGATGGCCGCTGCATCTCGCTGCTCAAGATCCTGCTGACGAATTTCTGCGTCTACGACTGCCACTACTGCGTCAATCGGCGGTCGAGCGATGTGCGCCGTGCGCGCTTCACGACCGGCGAAGTCGTCAACCTGACGCTCGATTTCTACCGCCGCAATTACATCGAGGGCCTGTTCCTGTCGTCGGGAATCATCCGCAACGCCGACTACACGATGGAGCAACTCGTCGACGTTGCGCGCACGTTGCGGACCGTTCACGACTTTCGCGGCTACATCCACCTGAAGACCATTCCCGAGGCCGACGAGCGGCTGATTCGCGATGCCGGGCGATATGCCGATCGCCTGTCCATCAATGTCGAGATTCCGACTGAAGCGGGGCTGAGGGCGCTCGCACCGGAAAAGAGCATTCATACGATCAAGCTCGCGATGGGGCGGATCCGCACCTTTCGTGACCACGCGCGGGCCGAGCCACGATCGGGTCGCTTTGCGCCGGCAGGGCAGAGCACGCAACTCATCGTCGGAGCGGATGGGTCAACCGACGCGACGTTCCTGCGCACCGCCGAAACGCTGTACGCGGCGTATGGCCTGCGGCGCGTCTATTACTCGGCGTTCAGTCCCATTCCGCACGCATCGGCGCAACTGCCCGTGCAAGCCCCGGCGCTGGCGCGCGAGCATCGTCTTTATCAGGCCGATTGGCTCCTTCAGCACTACGGTTACGGCGCAGACGAGATCGTCGCACCGCTTCGCGGGGGACAACTCGACCTCGACATCGATCCGAAGCTCGCATGGGCACTTGCGCATCGCGAGGCGTTCCCCGTCGATGTCAACGCTGCCGAGCGCGCGGCGCTGCTGCGCGTGCCGGGCCTGGGCGTGCGCAATGTCAAGCGGCTGCTTGCGCTGCGGCGCCAGCGGCGCGTGCGGTACGCCGATCTCGTCAAGCTGCGCTGCGACGTTCGCAAGGCCGAGCCGTTTGTCGTCACGGTCGATCACCGGCCCCGGCACGCTGCGTTGGCGACACCGGCGCTGCGCGCACGGCTTGCCTCGCCGGCGCAACAACTGCCGCTTTTGTAGCAAGTGCGGTGAACGAATTCGCAGACTGGCGTGCAAGGGCTCGTACGCTGCTTGCAGCGGGTGTCGCGCCCGAGCACGCCCAGTGGGACGATGCGCGCCAGAGGCCTGTGCTCGCTGCGCCGGACCCCGTCGCGAGCAGCGGCGACGCCGGCTCGTTTCGCATCTCGCAGCAGCTCTACGAAATGCTGGAGACCGCGGCGTGCCACCGCGACGAGCGTCGGTTTTACGTCATGTACCGGCTGCTGTGGCGGGTGACCCACGGAGAGCCGCGTTTGCTCGACGATGCCGCCGATGACGACGTGCGCGTCGTTGCGCGAATGGTGCGCGCGGTTCGACTCGACAGCCACAAGATGACGGCGTTCGTCCGTTTTCGCGAAGTGCGCGATGAAGGCGCCGCGGAGTCGACGTGGATTGCCTGGTACGAGCCTTCGCACCGCATCGTCGCACGGACGGCACCGTTTTTCGTCAAGCGCTTCGCGACGATGGTCTGGACGATCGTCACGCCGGACGGCATCGCGCACTGGGATCGTTCGGCGCTCGCGCTGCTGCCGTACGACGCGTCGATCGCGCGTCCTGCGCACGACGCGAAGGAAGCGCTGTGGCTTCTTTACTACGAGAGCATCTTCAATCCTGCACGTCTCAACGTTCGCGCGATGCAGAAGGAGATGCCGCAGAAATATTGGGCGAACCTGCCGGAGGCGACGCGAATTCCGGAGCTCGTTGCCATGGCGTCGCAGCGGGCTGGCCGGATGGTCGAGACTGTGTCGGCGCCCAGGCTCCCACGCACGCAGGCGCGTGAGCCGGCGCCTGTCGCTGCCCGCGCACCGGGCGATGCAGCACCGACGAAAGCCGACATCGATGGCTGTCGCCGCTGTCCGTTGTGGGAACGAGCGACGCAAGGTGTCAACGGCAAGGGCCCGCCGCGCGCCGCATTGATGCTCGTCGGCGAGCAACCCGGCGACGCGGAGGATCTCGCGGGCGAGCCCTTCGTCGGGCCTGCCGGCAAGCTGCTGCGCAATGCGCTCGAACGCGCCGGTATCGCCGCGGACGACGTCTACATCACCAACGCCGTCAAGCATTTCAATTGGGAGCCGCGCGGCAAGCGCCGGATTCACAAGACGCCGTCGCAACAGGCGGTGGCCGCGTGCCGGCACTGGCTCGACGACGAAATGCGCCACGTGAAGCCGCGCGTCGTCGTGGCGCTCGGCGCGAGTGCGCTCTTCGCGCTGACGGGTCAGAAGATGGCGATCGCCGCGGCGCGTGCACGACCCTTGCAGCTTGCCGAGGGTCGCCGACTGGTCGCGACGTATCATCCGGCAGCGATCCTGCGTGCGCCGGATGATGCTGCCCGAACAGCGTTGCTGCAAACGCTGGTCGATGACTTGCGACGCGCCGCTGCACTCGCGCCGCCCATTCCAGGAGGAGTTGGATGAATCGTCGCAAGCTTGGCAATACCGGATTCGACGTCGCGCCCCTTGCGTTCGGCGGCAACGTGTTCGGCTGGACCGTCGACGAAGCGACGTCGTTCCGTCTGCTCGACGCGTTCGTCGACGCCGGCTTCAACCTGATCGACACGGCCGATTCGTATTCGCGCTGGGTCACCGGCCACCAGGGCGGCGAGTCGGAAACGATCATCGGCCGCTGGATCGCGGCGCGGGGTCGCCACGACGACGTCGTCATCGCGACGAAAGTAGGCTCCGACATGGGGCTTGGCCGCAAGTGCCTGCGCAAGGACTACATCCTGCAGGCGGCCGAGGCGTCGCTGCGGCGTCTGCAGGTCGACGCGATCGATCTCTACCAGTCGCACTGGGACGACGAGACAACGCCGCTGGACGAAACGCTCGAGGCCTATGCGACGCTGATCGCACAGGGGAAGGTCAGGGCGATCGGGGCGTCGAACCTGTCCGCCGATCGCTTGCAGCAGGCGCTCGACGTCAGTGCCCGCAACGGCCTCCCGCGCTACCTGACGCTGCAGCCGCCCTACAACCTCTACGATCGCGCGACATTCGAAGGGCCGCTCGCCAGCCTGTGCATCCGGGAGGGCATCGGCGTCATCAGTTACTTCGCGCTCGCGGCCGGCTTTCTCACCGGCAAGTACCGGTCGGAGGCCGACTTCGCGAAGAGTGCCCGGGGCGGGGGCATGTCGAAGTACCTGAATCCGCGCGGTCTGCGCATTCTCGCGGCGCTCGATCGCGTCGCGGCCGACAAGCATGCGACGCCGGCCGCAGTCGCGCTGGCGTGGCTCATCGACCGTCCCGGACTCACGGCACCCATCGCGAGCGCGACGTCGGTCGAGCAGCTGGGCGAGCTCATTGCCGCCACGCGCCTGCGGCTCGACGCGGATGCGGTGCGCGCGCTCGATCAGGCGAGCGCGTAAAGCAGCGCAGGCCTACGCTGCGAACGCCCGCGGCCGAATCGAACGCCGCAACAGCCACGCCACGATCGACACGTTGACGAGGTTCCACGCACTGCCGTTCAGGAACGCCGCGCGATACGAGCCGGTGACGTCGAATATCGCGCCGGACATCCAGCCGCCCAGCGCCATGCCGAACAGCGTGGCCATGATGACCGTCGCCACGCGCGCGCCCGCTTCCGCACGATCGAAAAATTCGCGGATGATGATCGGGTACGTCGACACGAGGCCACCCTGGAACAGTCCGAACAGCGCCGAAATTACGTACAGCGACACGAGGCCGTTGAACGGCAGGAACAGCAGCAGCGCCGTGCCCTGAAGCACCGAGCCGAGCAGCAGCGTACGCAGGCCGCCGATCCGGTCGCAGATGCCGCCGAACACCAGGCGGCTGACGATGCCGCACGCGAGCATCAGCGACAGCATCTCCGCTCCACGCGCCGGACCGTAGCCCAGGTCGCTGCAATACGCGACGAGGTGCACCTGCGGCATCGCCATCGCAACGCAGCATGACAGTCCGGCGATGATCAGCAGGGACTGCAGCCCTCTGGCCGACAGCCCGAGCGACTCCGGCGACAGCTTGCGCGTGGTGACCGTCGCGCCTGTGCCGTCGCCGAGCGGCGGCTTTTTCCGCAGCAACAGCGTGAGCGGCACCAGCGTCGCGACGCAGAAGACTGCGATGCCCAGGTATGTGTGACGCCATCCGTCGGTACGGATGAAATGCTCGACGACCGGCGGCCATAGCGCGCCTGCGAGGTAGTTGCCGCTGGCGAAGATCGCAACCGCGATGCCGCGCCGGCGCACGAACCACAGCGACGTGTGGGCGATGAGCGGCGCGAACGTCGCCGAGCTGCCGGCGCCGATCAGCGCGCCCTGCGCGAGCGTGTACGTGCCAAGCGACGGTGCGTAGCTGGCGGCCACGTAGCCGAGCGCGAGCAGCAACGTGCCGAGCATCACTGGCGTCATCACGCCGAACCGATCGGACAGTCGGCCCATCGCGATGCCGGCGAGGCCGAATGAAATCATGGTCAGCGTGTACGGCAGCGACGCATCGGCGCGCGCGACACCGAATTCCGTCTGAACCGCGGGCAGGGCGACGACGACGGACCACATGCCGACGCCGCCGATCGTCGAGAGCGCCAGCGTTATTGCGAGACGAATCCACGCGGACGCCGAATCGGCTTCACCATGTGACATCGTCGTGAATGTTACACGTCGCCGACTTCCCGACGCGGCGGCGTCAGCGGCGGCGGACGCTGTGCGGGTAACGTGCGGCAGAACGCGAGCAGCAGCAGGTCGTAGACGATCTTCAGCACGCCTGCGGCGACGAGTGGCCAGCCGAAACCCGACAGCGTCAACAGGTAGCCGGCGAACAGCGGTCCGGTCGCCGACGCGAGGCTGCGTGGCACGGATGTCACGCTGGCGGCTGCCGCGCGCTCGGCGGGTGGCACCACGGACATCACGAAGGCGCTTCGTGTCGGAACGTCCATCTGCGAAAGCGCGCTGCGCAGCAGCAGAAGGCCGATGCACGTGGCGAGATTCGGCGCGAATGGAACGAGGATCAGCAGCACGCTCGAGGGCAGGTGCGTGAACACCATCGTGTACACGAGGCCGATGCGATTAGCGATGCGCACGGCGACGAGGTACGAGAATGCCGACAGCACGCCGGTCCAGAAGAAGATGACGCCGGCCGCCGCGACGGACAATGCGAACCGCTCGAGCAGCCACAATGCGAGCAGCGACTGGACGATCAATCCGCCGGCGAACGCATCGAGGCTGAAGAGCGCTGCAAGCGTGAATACGATGCGCCGGCTGTGGCGCAGCGGTCCGGCGGTCGAGTCAGTCGTCGCGGGAGGCGGGGCGGGCAACCGCCGGTATACGAGCGCGCATGCCGCGCCGAGCAGCGCATACAGCACGAACATCGCCTTCAGCGCCGTTGCATGCGCGAGACCTGCGGACGCGAGCCACTCCGGCAGTCCGGCGCAGACAGCACCGCCGGCGCCCATCAGCGCGCCGACGAGGCTGTAGCGCGCGAACCACGACGTGCGTTGCTTCTCGGGTGCGACGTGCGCCAGCATCGCGTGCTCGAGCGGCAGGAATACGCTGACGTCGCCGCTCGACGGATTGAGCGTGCCGAAGACGGCGACGACGACGAGCGGCCAGAAGGCGGTGACCGCGACGAAGCTGATCCCGGTGGCCGCCATCAGCGCTGCGGCGGCCAGGAGTAGCGACCGCGTCCGGAACCGGTGGGCGCAGAGGCCGAGCAGCAGCGTCAGCGCCCCCGATCCGAGCAGCGTGGCCGTTGCGATGATGCCGACGTCGAATGCGGAAAAGCCGAGCGACAGCAGGTACACCGGCAGCAGCAGGCTGATGTAACCGTCGCCGAATGCACGCAGGCCTCGCGCGACGAGCAGCCGGCGCAGGGGATCGGTGCGGGACGTCAACGACTTCCGTGCCGTGCTGAGCGGAAGCTGATCGGCGCTAGGCCGCAAGCGCTTCTTCGCGCCACAGTCCCAGCACTTTCTGCACCGGACGATCGGAATAGCTGAACAGCACGGCATCGTCGACCGCGTGATGCCGCACCGGCGTCCACGACGGTACGACGAAGATATCCCGCGGTCCCCAATCGAACGTCACGTCGCCGACGACGCTCCGGCCGCGACCCTCGACCACGGTGAATACCGTTCCGTCCGTCGATCGATAGGGAGCACCTGCGAATCCCTTCGGCAACAGCTGAATGAAGGCGGCGATCGTCGGCATCGGATAACTGCCCGTGACGGGATTGACGTACTGCATCTTGAGCCCGTGCAACGGATGAGTGGCACCGTCGCGCCGCAATTTCTCGAGCACGTCGCGGCTCCGCGCATACGGATAGGCGAACAGCGGACTCGTCAGCGAGCTCGGCTCGTAATCGACGGGCACCATGTTCGTGCCATAGCGCAGCATCGCGTCGCCCTCCATCCTGCTGACCGGCTGCGTTTCCTCGGGATAGCGTTCGGCAAAGCCGGCGTCGAGCTGGCGAATCAAGGGTATGTCGAGGCCATCCATCCAGATGACCGGCTGGTCGCCGAGGTTGCCGTGATCGTGCCAGGATCCCGACGGCGTGATGATGAAATCGCCTGGATGCATCGTCGTGCGCTCGCCGTCGACGGCGGTGTACGCGCCTTCACCATCGACGACGAAGCGCAACGCCGTCTGCGTGTGCCGGTGGCTCGGCGCCACTTCGCCGGGCAGGATCAGCTGCAGGCCGCAATAGAGCGTCCGCGTGATGCTCGATTCACCACGCAGGCCGGGATTCTCGAGCACGAGCACGCGCCGCTCCGCCTCCTTCGCCGAGATCAGGCGGCCGGCCTCGATGATGTGCGGTCGAACGTCGTCGAAGCGCCATAGCGCAGGCACGCACGGCGTGCGCGGCTGCGGGATCACGAGATCGCCGAGCACGTCCCACAGCGGCGTCAGGTGCTGCGCGTCGATACGCTGGTAGAACGCCTCGCGCTCGGGCGTGCTGCGTGGAGCAGTGAACACCATGTCGTTGCAATCTCCTCGCGCGAGCGCCGGGCCGCATGCCCGGTTGCGACGGCTGATTGTAGTATGCTCGCCCCCCAATGGCCGGTCGGGCGCTCGGCGCGGTTCCGGCGACGAAGGCCGTGGGGAGTGCCGGGCTTCCCGGTACCGCATCGACGCCAGACGGGGATCCTCCATGTCGCACAAATTGCTCCGCACCATCGCGTTTGCCGCCGCGGGTCTCGCGGCACTTGCACCGGCGTATGCGCAAAACACGATCAAGGTCGGCGTGATCGCCGAGTTCTCGGGTCCATTCGCCGACTACGGTGCGCAGATCGAGGCCGGCATGAAGGCCTACATGAAGCAGCACGGCGATACGGTCGCCGGCAAGAAAATCGAGCTCATCACCCGCGATACGAAGGGGCCGGCCCCCGACGTGGCGAAGCGCTTCGCGCAGGAGCTGATCACGCGCGACCAGGTGCAGTTCCTGGCCGGCTTCGGTCTCACGCCCAACGCGATGGCGGTGGCACCCGTCGTCACCGAGGCGAAGGTCCCGATGATCATCTCCAACGCGGCGACGTCGTCGATAACGACCAAGTCGCCGTACGTGACGCGCGTCTCGATGACGATCCCGCAGGTCAGCGCACCGATGGCCGAGTGGGCGCTGAAGAACGGCATCAAGCAGGTGTACACCGTCGTGGCCGACTACGGCCCCGGCATCGACGCCGAGACGCAGTTCACGAAGTCGTTCAAGGCGGGCGGCGGTGAGGTTGTCGGCACGCTGCGCACGCCGTTGCAGAATCCCGATTTCTCCGCGGCGATCCAGCGCGTGAAGGATGCGAAGCCGCAGGCGGTGTTCGTGTTCCTGCCGGCCGGCGAGCAGGGCATCTCGTTCGTCAAGGGCTTCAACGAGCGCGGGCTCGCTGCGGCGGGCATCAAGTTGATAGCCACAGGTGACATCACCGACGACCACGTGCTTGCGGCGATGGGCGATCCCACGCTCGGACTCATCACATCGTTCCACTATTCGGCCGCCCACGACTCACCCGAAAATGCGGCGTTCCTGAAGGCTTACGCCGACGCGAACGACGCGAAGCTCGGTGCGCCGAACTTCATGGCCGCCGCCGGCTACGACACGATGCAGGTCATCTACGAAGTTGCCAAGAAGCTCGGTGGCAACATCGACGGCGACAAGGCGATGGCGGTGATCAAGGGGATGAAGTGGACGAGCCCGCGCGGTCCGGTGGCGATCGACGCCGACACGCGCGACATCACGCAGACCGTGTACATCCGCAAGGTCGAGAAGAAGAACGGCAAGCTCGCCAACGTCGAGTTCGACAAGATCGCCGACGTCAAGGACCCCGGCAAGTAACCCCGGCCGGAACCGTCGCGAGCCCGCCGTGATCGGCAACGTCATCGGCGTGCTGTTCGACGGGTTGGCGTACGGCAGCCTGCTGTTCATCATCGCCGTCGGGCTGTCGGTGACGCTCGGCCTGATGAACTTCGTCAACCTCGCGCACGGTGCGTTCGCGATGGTCGGCGGTTACGTCTGCGTGCTTCTGATGACACGGCTCGGCGTGCCGTTCCTGCTGACGCTGCCCATCGCGTTCGTTGCGGCGGCCGTCGTCGGCATCGTCCTCGAGCGGACTCTCTACCAGCGACTGTACAAGTCGAGTCACCTCGACCAGGTGCTGTTCTCGATCGGTCTCGTGTTCATGTCGATCGCGATCGCCACGTATTTCTTCGGCGCGTCGCAACAGCCGATGGCGTTGCCGCCGTACCTGCGCGGCCAGGTGCACTTTCTCGGGCTTGACTTCGGCGTCTACCGCATCTTCCTGATCGTCGTCGTGGCGGCACTGACGGTGGCGCTGCAGTACATCATCGAGAAGACGAGGTTCGGGAGTCAGGTGCGCGCGAGCGTCGACAATGCCACGGCCGCGGCCGGCCTCGGCATCAACGTCAATCGCGTGTTTGCCCTCACGTTTGCGCTGGGTTCGGGGCTTGCAGGGTTGGGCGGCGGACTCGGCATCGACGTGCTGGGGCTCGATCCCACGTTTCCGCTGAAATACATGGTGTACTTCCTGTTGGTGGTGAGCGTGGGCGGCACCGGCACGATCAAGGGACCGCTCGTCGCGGCGCTGATCCTCGGCGTGTTCGACGTCGCCGGCAAATACTATCTGCCCCAGATCGGCGGCTTCGTCATCTACGCGCTGATGGTGGTCCTGCTGATCCTCTTTCCGGCCGGCCTGTACGGCCGCCGGACGTAGACGGTCGCGCGATGACGGCTCCAGCAACGCGCGTTGGCGCATCGGAAGCGGCCACAACGGTCGGACGCCTGCCCGACGGTCGCTGGAGTGCGCTCGAGATCGCGTTCTGGGTGATTCCGGTCGCGTGCTTCTTCCTGCTGCCGAACTACCGCGTGCTCGGCAGCCAAGTACTGATCACCGCGCTGTTCGCTGTCTCGCTCGACCTGATCCTCGGCTACGCCGGCATCGTGTCGCTCGGCCACGCGGCGTTTTTCGGCATCGGCGCCTATACGGCGGGACTGCTCGCCGTGCATGGCTGGCACGAGCCGCTGTCGGGGCTTGCCGCGGCGGCGGTCGTCGCCGGCATCGCCGGTTACGCCGTCAGCTTCCTCGTCGTGCGTGGCGGCGATCTCACGCGGCTGATGGTGACGCTCGGAATCGGGCTGATGCTGTGGGAGGCGGCGAACAAGGCGCATTCGATTACCGGTGGCGTCGACGGGTTGAGCGGTGTGACGATCGATCCGATCCTCGGCCTGTTTCGCTTCGACATCGGAGGTCGTACTGCGTACCTGTACGCGCTCGTTGTCGTGTTCGTCGTGTTCGTCGTGATCCGGCGCGTCGTGAATTCGCCGTTCGGCTTGAGCCTGCGCGGCGTGCGCGAGGGCGGCAAGCGGATGCCTGCGATCGGTGCACCGGTGGCGCGGCGGTTGCGGACGATTTTCACGTTCGCCGCTGCCGTCGCCGGCATCGCCGGCGCGCTGCTCGCGCAAACGACGCAGTTCGTCGGCATCGATACGCTGGGCTTTCCGCGCTCGGCCGAGTTGATGATCATGCTGGTGATGGGCGGCACGGGTCGGCTGTACGGCGGCCTCGTCGGTGCGGCGATCTTCATGATCGCGCAGGACTATCTGTCGGGCATCGACCCCGTCTACTGGCAATTCTGGATCGGCTTCTTCCTCATCGTCATCGTGCTGTTCGCCCACGGCGGCATCCTTGGCGGACTCGACGCGCTGCGCGCGCGCCTGCGGGGGCGCAAGCCTTGAGCGATCCTCCCACGGCGACGCAGAAGCCCGCATTGCGCACGCGGGGGCTCTCCAAGCGCTGGGGCGCATTCGACGCGAACAGCGAGATATCGCTTGCGTTTGCGCCCGGTGCGCGACACGCGCTGATTGGCCCGAACGGCGCGGGCAAGACGACGTTCATCAACCTGCTGACGGGCGTGTTTCCGCCCACGGCGGGCGAAGTCTTTCTCGGCGACGACAACATCACGGCGCTGTCGCAGCACGAGCGCGTCAAGCGCGGGATGACGCGGACGTTCCAGATCAACACGCTGTTTCCCGGGCTGACCGTGCTGGAGTCGGTCGTGCTCGCCGTGTGCGAGCGCCAGGGCAACGCCGGCGTGTGGCATCGGACCGTCGTGCAGCAGCGCGAGGCTGCCGACGAAGCCAACGCGCTGTTGCAGACGCTGCATCTGACGCGCGAGCGTGACGAGTTCACACGCAATCTCGCGTACGGCAAGCAGCGGCTGCTGGAGATCGCGCTCGCGCTGGCGACGAAGCCCGCGCTGCTGCTGCTCGACGAGCCCGCAGCCGGTATTCCGGCCGGCGAGAGTGCCGAGCTCTTCGGTGTGCTGTCGAAATTGCCGCGCGACGTGACCGTGCTGTTCATCGAGCACGACATGGACCTCGTGTTTCGTTTCGCGGAGCGCATCACCGTCATGGTCGCGGGCCGCGTTCTGACCGAGGGCACGCCCCCCGAGATCGCCGCCGACCCGCGTGTGAGGGAGGTTTACCTCGGCGAGGCCCAGCATGGCTGAGCTGCTGTCGCTCGACGGCGTGACGGCGGGCTATGGCGCGTCCGTCGTGCTGGAAGGGATCTCGCTTGCTCTCGACGACGGTGACAGCCTCGCACTGCTTGGACGCAACGGCGTGGGCAAGTCGACGCTGCTCGTGACGTTGATGGGCCTGACCAGGCTGCATCGAGGAGCGTTGCGCTGGCGCGGTACCGACCTTACTGCATTGTCGACGTACCAGCGCGCGCAGGCGGGCATCGGGTGGGTGCCGCAGGAGCGCTACATGTGGCCGTCGCTGACGATCGAGGAGCATCTGACAGCGGTCGCCCGGCCCGGTCAGTGGACGCTGCGGCGAATCTACGAGATCTTTCCGCGCCTCGAGGAGCGCCGCTCGAACCTCGGCAATCAGCTATCCGGCGGCGAGCAGCAAATGCTGGCAATCGCACGTGCACTCGTCGTCAATCCGCGGCTCCTGCTGCTCGACGAGCCGATGGAAGGACTGGCGCCGATCATCGTCCAGGATCTGATGAAGGTGATCCGCAACCTGATGTCAGAAGGGGGCATGGCGGTCGTCGTCGTCGAGCAGCACGCGAAGCTCGCACTGACGCTGACACGGCAGGCGATCGTGCTCGACAGGGGACGTGTGGTTCATCGCGGACCGAGCGACGACCTCCTGAGCGATCCGGATACGCTGCAGAAACTCGTGGCCGTCGCGTAGATAACAAACGCGTGCCGCTACGCGCGGAACGCGATGGTTCGCAGAGTCACTCGTCACGCACCGTGTGCGCCATCCCCTGCGCGCGCAGGTCATCGAGCGTCGCGCTCATCGTCAGTGCCTGCGGATCGACGCGCACGTGCAGCAGCGCTGGACGCTGCGCCGACAGTGCGCGCTCGAACGCCGGCGCGAACTCTTCCGTTGCCAGCACCGTTTCGCCATGCGCGCCGTATGCGCGCGCGAGCATCGCGAAATCCGGGTTCACGAGGTCCGTACCGGAGACATGACCGGGATAATTGCGTTCCTGATGCATGCGGATCGTCCCGTACATGCCGTTGTCGATGACAACGAAAACGATGGGCAACCGGTACTGCACAGCCGTGGCGAGCTCCTGACCGTTCATCAGGAAGCAGCCATCGCCGTTCCACGAGACGACGGTCCGCTGCGGATGGACGAGCTTCGCCGCGACGGCTGACGGCACGCCATAGCCCATCGAGCCAGAGTAGGGTGCGAGCTGCCTGCGTCCGCCGCCGTAGCGAAACAGGCGATGCACCCACGTTGCGTAGTTGCCGGCGCCGTTGGTGAGGATCGCATCGTCGGGAAGGCGCTCGTCGAGCCAGCGGACGATCTGCCACAGGTCGACAGCGCCGGGCACGGGGCGCGGCGCGCGCCACGCTTCGTAGTCGTCGTGCGCGCGCGCTGCGAGGCCCGCACCGTGCTGCGACCGCGCGGCCGCCGCGTCGATCGCATCGAGGAAGGCGCCGGGCGTCGCGGCGATCGCGAGCGCCGGCTGGTAGACGCTGCCGAGCTCGTCGGCGCCGGGATGGACGTGGATCAGCGTTTGCCGGGGCTTCGGCACGTCGAGCAGCGTGTAGCCGGACGTGACCGTTTCGCCGAGCCGCTCGCCGAGGACGAGCAGCACGTCGGCATCGCGCACACGGGCAATCAGCAACGGGTTGCTACCGATGCCGACGTCGCCCGCGTAGTTCGGATGACGATGATCGAATAGATCCTGGTGGCGAAACGCGCATGCCACCGGCAGCTGTGCCGCCTCGGCGAATCGGCGCAGCGCAGCGCGCGCGTCGTCGCTCCACCGGCTGCCGCCGACGAGCACGAGCGGCTGACGCGCATCGCGGAGCAGCGCCTCGGCCGCACGCACGTCATCGCGTGACGGCGCGGCGGCGATCGCGTCGACGTAGGTCGCGTCGGCGACATCGGCGCGCGACGTCAGCATGTCTTCAGGCAGCGCCAGCACCACGGGTCCTGGCCGGCCCGACATCGCGAGCCGGTAGGCATGCGCGATGTATTCGGGTATGCGCTCAACACGATCGATCTGCGCGGCCCACTTGGCGACGCTGCCGTACATGCGCCGGTAATCGATCTCCTGGAATGCGGCGCGGTCGAGCATGTCGGTGGAGACCTGGCCGACGAAGACAATCATCGGCGATGCATCCTGCATTGCCGTGTGGATACCGACGGCGGCGTTCGACGCACCGGGGCCACGCGTGACGAACGCGATGCCGGGCCGCCCGGTGAGCTTGCCATACGCTTCGGCCATGTAAGCCGCGCCGCCTTCCTGCCGGCAGACGATGAATGGCAGCCGTTCGCGAACGCCGTGCAGTGCGTCGAGCACGGCCAGGAAGCTTTCGCCGGGAACGCCGAACGCGTGCGTTGCGCGCTGGGCCAGCAGGTTGGCGACGACGATCTCGCCGCCCGATCGGGATGCCATGGCAGGGTCCGGGATGGGCCGGCGCCGATTCTACGCGACCGACCACGGTGCCGGCCCTATAATCGCGGCGATTCCAAGCGGACGAACCGACGACGATGCCATTCGACGCGTACCTGAACGACGCGCTGCTGTTCGCGGGGGTCTCGCTCGTGCTCGTTCTGATCGCGCTCGTCGCCCGCTCGCCCGCGCGGCACACGATGCTCGGCATGCTCGTCGTCGTGGCCGTGGGCGTGCTTGGCCTGTGGACGTACGAGCGCATCGGCTCCGCGATCCATTCGCCGACGGGTTCGCTGCTCGCGCGCGAAGCCGGCCTTGCGATCGTCACGTTCGGCGTGATCCAGATCTTCGTGCTGTTCGCGTTCCAGACGCTGCTCGCGCGACGCAAGATCCCGCGGATCCTGAACGAGTTCGTCGTAGCGCTGGCGCTCATCGGCTACGTGATCTACCGGCTGAACGCCGTTGGCGTCAATCTCGCGAGCCTCATCACAACGTCTGCCGTCGTGACCGGTGCGCTGGCGTTCTCGGCGCAGGAGACGCTCGGCAACCTGTGGGGCGGCATCGCGATCCAGCTCGAGAAGACGTGCCGCATCGGTGACTGGGTGAAGATCGACACCGTAACCGGCCAGGTGGTCAGCATCCGCTGGCGTTACATGGCGATTGCGACGATCACCAACGAGACGATCGTCATCCCGAACTCGACGGTGATGAAGAATCGGATCACCGTCGTCGCGCGCCGCGGCGAAGAGCGTACGCCGTGGCGGCGCCACGTGCCGTTCGAAGTCGAGTTCGACCATCCGCCCGCGCGGGTAATCGCCCAGGTCGAGAAGGAACTCGCCAACGCGCAGATTCCCGACGTGGCGCGCGCGCCGGCGCCCAGCGTCGGCTGCGTCGCGTTCAAGGACAGCGGCATCGAGTACGCGGTCGCGTACGACCTGACCGATGCAGGCGCGTACTGGATCGCGGATTCGCGGATTCGCACCCACATCTACGCGGCACTGATGCGGCAGGGCTTCGTCATCTCGTTTCCGCGACGCATCGTCGAAGTAAGACACGACGAGCGGCCGGGCGCCGCGCGGCGCGAGATCGAGCACAGGACCGCAGCCCTCGCGTCAATGGATCTGTTCGCATCGCTGACGGACGCCGAGCGCGCGTCGCTGGCGCGCCAGCTGACGACGTCTCCTTACGTTGCCGGCGAACGCATTTTCGAGGCGAGCCAGCCGGCCGATTCGCTGTATCTGTTGGCGCAAGGGCACGTCGAGATCATCCGCGAGCGCGACAAGGGCGGACTTGCGGTCAAGCTCGCGACGCTGGAAGCGCCGGCCTACTTCGGCGAGATGGGACTGTTGCTCGGCCAGCCGCGGATCGCAACGGTTGCTGCCGTCGACGACGCACTTTGCTACCGGTTGGACAAACGCGGCTTCGATTCAATCCTGCGCGGGAGGCCGGCGCTCGCCGAAGCGCTTGCGCGGATCCTTGCGGAGCGCCAGGCGGAGAACGATGCGAAGCTGCAGGCACTCGACGCCGAAGCGCGTGCCGAGCACGCGGTCGGACGCACGCGCGAGCTCGTGCGCAAGATCCAGCAGTTCTTCGGTCTCTGACGACGTTCGCCGGAGCGCGACGGCCGCACGGGTTCGTGCGACTCGCGGTCAGCGGCCGGCCACGATCTCTTCCCGCTTCAGCAGGAATACGCTCGCCTCCGACGACGGCGTCGACAACCACGTGAACGGCATCCGCGGGAACGCCGTTTCGGCGCCGGCGCGGTTGTCGCCGATCTCGACGACGAGCAGCGCGTCGCGCTGCATGAACTGCGGCGCCTTGCGCAGGATCGTGCGTACCGCGTCGAGCCCGTCGTCACCGCCGGCGAGCGCCAGCGCGGGCTCGTGCCGGTATTCGCGCGGCAATTCGTCCATCGCCATCGTCGTCACGTACGGCGGGTTGCTGATGATGAGGTCGTAGGACTTGCCGGGCAGGTTGTCGAACAGATTCGAGCGGATGAGGTTGATGCGGCCGGCGAGGCCGTAGTCGCTGACGTTGCGCTGCGCGACGGCGAGCGCGTCGCTGCTGATGTCGACGGCGTCGACGTCCGCGTTCTCGAACGCGTGCGCGAGCAGCACGGCAAGGCACCCCGAACCCGTGCAAAGGTCGAGCGCGGAGGTGACCGCCGATCGGTCCGGGAGGTAGGGCGCGAGTCCATCCGGCAGCAACTCGGCGATGAACGAGCGGGGGATCAGCACGCGCTCGTCGACGTGAAAACGGAATTCGCCCAGCCACGCCTCCTGGGTCAGGTACGCGGCCGGCACGCGTTCGTCGATGCGCCGCGCGAGCAGCGCGCCGAACTCGCTGCGCTCGGCTGCCGTCAGCTTCGCATCCAGGAAAGGCTCGAGGCGATCGAGCGGAAGACGCAGCGTGTGCAGCAGCAGGTACGCAGCCTCGTCATACGCGTTGGCGGACCCATGGCCGAACGCGAGCCCGGCCTGGTTGAACCGCGACACCGTGTAGCGCAGGAAGTCGCGCAGCGTCTCGAGTTCGGCGGGAGTGTTCATTCGCGCGACCGGCTTTCAACGACCATTAACGTCCAGCGCCCGCCGGAACGAGCAGCCGCTCGAGAATCCCGCGATAGATGCCGGCCAGCCGCTCGAGGTCCGCGACGGCGACGCGCTCGTTCAACTTGTGGATGGTCTCGTTGATCGGACCGATCTCGACGACCTCCCGACAGATACGCGCAATGAAGCGCCCATCGGACGTGCCGCCGGTGCACGAGATTTCGGGCTCGATGCCGGTCTGCTCGCGGATGACCGACGTCGCGATGTCGACCAGGCGACCTTTCTGCGTCAGGAACGGATGGCCATGGCTCGTCCAGACCAGGTCGTAGTCGATGCCGTGCGCATCGAGAACGGCGGCGAGCCGCGTCGCCAGCGATTCGCGGCTGCTCGCCGTCGAATAGCGAAAGTTGAACTGCAGCTCGAGGGTGCCGGGAATCACGTTCGTTGCACCGGTGCCGGCGTGGATGTTCGAGCACTGGAACGTCGTCGGCGGAAAGTAGGCGTTGCCGTCGTCCCAGCGCAGCGCGGCCAGTTCCGCGAGCACGGGTGCCACGAGATGAATCGGGTTTCGCGCCAGGTGTGGATAGGCGATGTGCCCCTGGATCCCCTTGACGGTCAGCGTCCCCGACAGCGTTCCGCGGCGGCCGTTCTTGATCATGTCGCCGAGTGCGTTCACCGACGACGGCTCGCCGACGACGCAGAAATCGATGCCGACGCCGTCGCGCTCGAGCCTTTCGACGACCTTGACGGTGCCGTCGGTCGACGGCCCTTCTTCGTCGGACGTGATCAGCAGCGCAATGGATCCCGCCGGACGATGCTGCGCAACGAACGATTCGATCGCGACGACGAACGCGGCGACGGAACCTTTCATGTCGGCCGCGCCGCGACCGTAGAGATGACCGTCGCGCAGTGTTGGCTCGAATGGGTCGCTGCCCCACGCATCGAGGGGTCCCGTCGGCACGACGTCGGTGTGACCGGCGAAGCAGACGAGCGGGGCCGTGTCGCCCAGCCGCGCCCACAGGTTGGTGACGCCGTTGGACTGCAGCGTCTCGCAGCGGAATCCGAGCGGTTGCAATCGCTGCGCGAGCAGCGTCTGGCAGCCGGCATCGTCCGGCGTCAGCGATCGGCGCGCGATCAGTTCGCGTGCGAGCGTGAGGACGGGTGTGGCTGCACTATCCATCCGCTCATGGTAGCAAACGCGGACTTGTCGCCTGTCGTGGTGGCAGGCACGGTACACGCCCCGCGACCCTGGGCTGCGCTGCGTCCGCCGGAAATGCGTCCTGCGACGGGCTCAGCTAAGAGCGCTCGAGCATTCCGCGGTCGATCGTCATGTTGCCGAAATCGGCGGTCATCCGCACATTGCCCGAACCCTGATCCGACTCTTCGCCGTCGCGCGTCGTCGACGAGTTCTGGTTGATGAGCCAGGCAAGGTTCGTCGCCGAATCCGACGCGACCATCGCCTCGTCGTAACCGATCTGCTCGTCGAGGTACAGCCTGCAAAGCGCTTGCTCGAACGTCTGCGATCCCGGGTAGAGCGACTGCTCCATCGCCTCCTTGATCTGCGTGAATTCGCCGTTCTTGATGAGCTCGGCGATCAGCGACGTGTTGAGCAGGATTTCGACGGCGGGACGCAACGTGCCATCGGTGCTGCGAACGAGCCGCTGCGACACGATCGCGCGAAGGCCGATCGACAGGTCGGACAGGACTGCTGCACGGACGTCGTGCGGAAACAGGTTGATGATCCGCGACAGCGCGTGGTAGCTGTTGTTCGCGTGGATCGTCGACAGGCACAGGTGGCCGGTCAGCGTGTGCAGCAGCGCCGCCTGCATCGTCTCCTTGTCGCGGATTTCGCCGATCATGATGAGGTCGGGTGCCTCGCGCAGCGCGTTCTGCAGCGCCATGTGGTAGTTGTGCGTATCGGTACCGATCTCGCGCTGGTTGACGAGGCTCTTCCGATGATTGAACAGGTACTCGATCGGATCCTCGACCGTCAGGATGTGGCCGGTGCGATTGGTGTTGCGGTGGTCGATCATCGCGGCCAGTGTGGTCGACTTGCCCGAGCCGGTCGCTCCGGCGACGAGCACGAGACCCCGCTTTTCCATCACGAGATCGAGCAGCACCGGCGGGAGCTTCAGCGCTTCGAACGCCGGCACCGAGTTGCGCACGTAGCGAATGACGAGCGCGATCGATCCGCGCTGGCGGAAGATGTTGATCCGGAAGTTGCCGATCGCCTTGTCGAGATGCGACAGGTTCATCTCGCGCTCGTTCTCGAACTCGCGCGCCTGCTCCTTCGTCATCAGGTCGTAGGCGATCCGGCGCACCGTCTCGACGTCCATCGTCTGGCTCGACACCGGCGCCAGGTTGCCGTTGACCTTGATGTTGATCGGCGCGCCGCAGGAAATGAACAGATCCGACGCCTGCTTGTCGGCCATCAGCTTGAAGAGTCGGTCGAGGTACATGGAACCTTTCCGGGCTAGAATAGGCAAGACCCGCGCGCTAGCGCCGCCCATGATGATGTCATACGTCGGCGCAGTTCGGAATGCGTCGCCGGCAAAAGGCCACGGCGGCGTCCGTTGCCAGTGCGCCGATCGCCACACCCCGGCCTACCGACTAACCCTCGCACGAAGCAAGTTCCATGCTCGCCATCATCGGCGGTTCGGGCCTGACGCGCCTGCCAACCCTCGCCGTCACGCACCGGCAAGTCATTCGCACGCCGTACGGCGAGCCGTCCGCGGCGCTCGTGTTCGGCGAGATCGCCGGACACCGTGCGACCTTCCTCGCACGGCACGGGCACGGCCACACGATACCGCCGCACCGCGTCAACTATCGTGCCAATTTATGGGCACTGAAGGCGCAGGGCGCGAGCGCCGTCCTGGCGGTGGCTTCAGTGGGCGGCATCCGCGCCTGCATGCCCGGCGACCTCGTCCTGCCGCACCAGCTGATCGACTACACGTCCGGGCGTGCGCAGACTTTTTTCGATGGTGGCGACCAGCAGGTCGTTCACGTCGACTTCACGCAGCCGTACTCGGACGCGCTGCGAGGCATCGTGCTGGCCGGGGCCAAGCGCGGCAAGATCGCGCTGCAGGATGGCGGCGTCTACGGTGCCGTATCCGGCCCGAGGCTGGAAACGGCGGCGGAGATCGACCGGATGGATCGCGATGGCGCGACGCTGGTCGGGATGACCGGCATGCCGGAAGCCGGGCTCGCGCGCGAACTCGGCATCGACTACGCCTCGGTATGCGTCGTCGTCAATCATGCGGCGGGTCGCGGCGACAGCGCGGCGCACGTGTCGATGGAAAGCATCGCCAACGTTCTCGAGAGTGCGATGGATCGCGTTCGTGCGCTTATCCAGCATGTCGTGCCGCTGGTGTCGTCGGAGCCACGCGCGCCGACGGTTCCGGCACCGATGACTCCGTCGAAGGTGGGCCACGATGATCCGTGACGTGCTGCGGATGGGTGATGCGCGGTTGCTCGAACGGTCGCGCGACGTGGCGGATCCGACAGCGCCGGCGATCGCGGCGCTGCTCGAGGATATGCGCGACACGATGCGCGCGCAGAACGGGGCGGGCCTCGCCGCGCCGCAGATCGGAGTCAACCTGCGCGTAATCATCTTCGGTGTCGACCGCAATCCGCGCTATCCCGATGCCGAGTCGGTGCCATACACCGAGCTCATCAACCCCGTATTGACCGTCCTCTCCGACGAGCTCGAAGACGGCTGGGAAGGGTGCCTGTCGGTACCGGGGTTTCGCGGCGTCGTACCTCGGCACGTGCAGCTGCATTACCGCGGGCTCGATCCGGCGGGCCAGGTGATCGAGCGCGAGGTCAGCGGTTTTCACGCGCGCGTCGTCCAGCACGAATGCGACCATCTCGACGGCATCCTGTATCCGATGCGCATCCGGGATTTCAGCCGCTTCGGCTTCACCGACGTGCTGTTTCCCGAGCTTGCCGACGCTCCGGACGATTGACCCGCGTCGAGCGCGCGCCGGGGGCGATGCTGCGCGCACGTATGCGCTGACGCTGTTGCTGCTGTCGGCGGCGTCGGCAGCGTGCGCCGCGACGCTCACCGTGAGTCCGAACGGTCCGATCGCGACGATTGCGCAGGCGGCGCGGGTTGCGCGCGACGACGACATCGTCGAGATTGCGGCCGGCACCTATCGCGGCGACGTCGCCGTATGGCGGCAGAAACGGCTGACGATCCGTGGCATCGGCGGCACGCCGGTGTTGAGCGCCAAAGGACAGATCGCCGAAGGCAAGGCGATCTGGGTGATCCGTGACGGTGACTTCGCCATCGAGAACGTCGCGTTCGAAGGCGCGCGGGCGCCTGCGCGCAACGGCGCCGGCATCCGCTTCGAGCGTGGCAGGCTCGCCGTGCGCCGCTGCCGCTTCACCGACAACGAGAACGGCATCCTGACCGGCAATATTGCCGACAGCGAGCTCACGATCGAAGACACCGAGTTCGCACGCGCGCCGCATGATCGCGGTACTCGGAAGCACCTGCTGTACGTCGGGAGAATCGGCCGCTTCACGCTCACCGGCAGCCGGTTTCACCAAGGCTTCGAAGGCCATCTCGTGAAAAGCCGTGCGCGCGAAAGCCACGTCGCGTACAACCTGCTGTACGACGGCACGGGCGGGCAGGCGGCCTATGAGCTCGAGTTCCCCGATGGCGGACTCGCCGTCGTGATCGGCAACATCATCGGGCAGAGCAGCACGACGACGAACCCGGTCGTCGTGTCTTATGGCGCAGAGGGCTCGGTATGGCCGCGCAACGCGCTCTACCTCGTCAACAACACGCTGCTGAGCGATGCCGCCGGTGCGTGGTTTCTGCGCGTGGTCACCGAGCAATTTCCCGCCGGCGTCGACGTCGTCGCCACGAACAATCTCACCGTCGGCGTCGGGCTCTTCACATTGGCATCGCCCGGGCAATTCGAGGGCAACTTTCCCGTGCTTGCGGGTGCCCTCGGCGATCCGGACACGCTCGATTTTCGCCTCGGAGCGCATTCGCTGCTGCGAGGACTGGGCGTCGCGCCGCCGATGATCGGTGGAGTGTCGCTCGCGCCGACGGCGGAGTTCACGTTGCCGGTCGGCACGACGCCGCTCGCCCCTCGCGATGCGTGGACGCCGGGCGCGTTCCAATCGCCGGATCCGCAGCGGTGAGTGCGCACGCGCGCGCCGCAGGGTCGTCCGTCACACCCGCAACTGCTCGTAGAGCGCGGTCTCCAGCCGCAGCAGCGCCTGCTCGTCGTGAAGACGCGCGCCGTCGATCAGGAACACGTCTTCCGCACGTTCCCCCAGCGTATTGATCCGCGCGCTGGCGACGTTGACGTTCGCCTGCGCCAGCACGTACGCGATGCGTGCGAGCAGGCCGGGCCGATCGCCGGCGACGACTTCGAGGATGAAGTGCGTGCCTTTGTCGTCGGGAAAGATCTGGATTTCCGGCGTGAGCGGAAAGTGGCGCAACTGTCTCGGAATGCGGCCCTCGGCGGGCGGCTGCAGGATTCCGGGTTCGGTCAGTGCGCGCGTCAGCTCGTATTCGATGAACTGGATCGTCTCACGATACGACGCATTTGGGTTCGACGGGTCGAGCAGCGCGAACGTGTCGAGTGCGTAGCCGTGGCGCGTCGTGTGCACCTTCGCTTCGAGGATCGACAGACCGGCGCGCCCGAAGAAGCCGCAGATGCGGGCGAAGAGTGCCTTCTGGTCGGGCAGGTACACGAGCGCCTGCAGGCCTGCGCCTTCGCGGGCGAGGCGCACCTTGACGACCGGGGTGGTACCTTCGATCCGCCAGTACAGGTGCCGCGCGTGCCACGCGATTTCGTCCGCCGTGTGCCGCTGCAGATAGAGCGTGTCGAGCTCGCGCCACAATCGCTGCTCGGCATTTTCGGGCACCGCGTAAAGTCGCAGCAGGCGATGCGCCTCGCGTTGCCGTTCGGCAATGCTGTCGCGCAGCGTGTGCTCGCTCGTCCCCGTCAGCAGCGCGGCGCGCGTCGCGTGGAACAGGTCTTCGAGCAGCTTGCCCTTCCACGCATTCCACACCTTCGGACTGGTGCCGCGGATATCGGCGACGGTCAGCAGGTAGAGTGCCACGAGGCGACGCTCGTCGCGGACCTTGGCTGCGAATGCATCGACAACGGCGGGATCGGTGACGTCCTGCTTCTGCGCCGTTTGCGACATCGTCAGGTGCTCGCCGACAAGCCACGCGATGAGCTCGGTGTCTTCCGGCGACAGGTCATGCTGCGCGCAGAATCGCTGGGCGTCGCGCGCGCCGAGAACCGAATGGTCGCCACCGCGACCCTTCGCGATGTCGTGAAACAGTCCGGCGAGGTAGAGCACTTCCTTGCGTTCGAAATCGGCGATCAGCCGCGAGCACAACGGGTACTCATGCGCGTGCTGCGCCTCGGTGAACCGGCGCAGGTTGCGGATCACCATCAGAATATGCTCGTCGACCGTATAGACGTGGAACAGGTCGTGCTGCATCTGGCCGACGATTGCTCCGAACGTCGGCAGGTATTGGCCGAGGATGCCGTACAGGTTCATCCGCCGCAGTTCGTGCGTGAGCCCGCGCGGCTCGCGGAACAGCTGGATGAAGCGCGCGCGGTTGGTCGGATCGCGGCGGAACTGCGCGTCGATCCGGTGCCGGTTGCGCCATAGCGCGCGTAGCGTGCGGGCCGTCATGCCGCGAAGCTCCGCATGCCGTTGCAGCGTGAGGAACGCGTCGAGCATCGTCCCCGGATCCGTGGCGAAGAGCTCCTCGTCGCAGACGTCGAGCAGCTCGTCGACGCGCCGGAACTGATCGTCGATGGCGACCGGCGTGATGGCGGCGGGGTAAAGCTTCCCGTGCAGGTTCTGCAGGAGCAGCGTATTGACCTGTCGCACGATCTTGGCGGCGCGGTAGTAGCGCTGCATCAGTTGCTCGCTGGCGCGCTTCGCCGCCGTGTCGGCGAGATCGAGCTCGCGCGCGAGCGCCGCCTGCAGGTCGAACACGAGCCGATCCTCGCGGCGTCCGGAAAGATAGTGCAGGCGGATGCGCAACTCGCTGATCGTCCGTTCCTGTCGAGCGGCGGCCCGAGCCTCGGCGACCGTCATCAGGTCGTTGCGCGCAAGTTCGCGCCACGTGCGGCCAAGGTGGGCGGCGCGCGCGATCCAGATGACGGTCTGCAGGTCGCGCAGTCCGCCGGGGCTTTCCTTGACGTTGGGTTCCAGGTTGTACGCAGCGTCGTGATACTTGAGATGCCGCTGCTGCTGCTCGAGCGCCTTCGCGTCGTAGAACGCGCGCACGTCGAGCGACGTGTCGAACGTTTCCTTGAATTCGGCGTAGAGTCGGCGCGACCCCGCGAGCCGCCGGTGCTCGAGCAAGCTGGTGCGCACCGTCGCATCCGATGCCATCTCGACCGTGCAGTTCGCCGGCGTTCGCACCGCGTGACTGACTTCGACGCCGATGTCCCACAGCGATGTCAGCAGTCGCTCGACGGCGGCCGCCGCGATGACGTCGGCGTCCTGCGGCAACAGGATCAGCAAGTCGACGTCCGAATGCGGGAACAGTTGGCCGCGTCCGTACCCGCCGACCGCGACGAGCGCCGCCGCGGTGGGCATGTCCGCTTCGCCCCATACGTTGCCGACGATTTCGTCCGTCAGCCGGGCGAGGCCGCGCAGCAGCCGTGGAGCATCGGAGTGCTCGAAGAACTCCCGCCGCAGCGCGTCGCGTCGCGCGTGAAGTTGCTCGCGCCAATGCGCGACGCGTGGCTGGCGTGGCGTTGCCGCCGGTACGTTGTCAGGCGCTGCGACGTCCATCGGAGAGCGTTCTGCGGCGCCGGTTCGCCTGTGCCTTCAGTTGCGCCGGATCGGCTTCAATCCGACGCCGTAGGCGGCGGCGGGGGCGTCCCTGCCGATTGCGTCATGATCTCGTAACCGTCCTTCGTGACAAGCACCGTGTGCTCCCACTGCGCCGACAGCGAATGGTCGGCAGTGACGATCGTCCAGCCGTCGGCTAGGCAGCGAATGCCCCCACGGCCGGCATTGATCATCGGCTCGATCGTGAAGATCATCCCGGGCTGGAGCTTGAGTCCGGTTCCGGCGCGCCCGTAATGCAGTACCTGCGGCTCCTCGTGGAATTGCTTGCCGATGCCATGGCCGCAGAACTCGCGGACGACCGAGAAGCCGTGCCCTTCCGCGTGCTTCTGGATCGTTGCGCCGATGTCGCCCAGGTGCGCGCCCGGGTGGACGGCGCGGATGCCGCGCCACATCGACTCGTACGTGACCTCGACCAGGCGGCGTGCCTGGATCGACGGCTTGCCGATGAAGAACATCCGGCTCGTGTCGCCGTGATAGCCGTCCTTGATCACCGTCACGTCGACGTTGATGATGTCGCCGTCCTTCAGCTTCTTGTCGCCGGGGATGCCGTGGCAGACGACGTGGTTCACCGATGTGCACAACGACGCCGGATACGGCGAGTGCCCGGGTGGTGCGTAATTGAGCGTCGCCGGAATCGTCTTCTGCACGTTGACCATGTAATCGTGCGCTTCTCGATCGATGTCCTTCGTCGTGATCCCCGCGACGATCGTCGGCTGCAGGTGATCGAGCAGTTCCGACGCGAGTCGTCCAGCCTCGCGCATTCCTGCGATGTCGGTCTCGGATTTGAGAGTGACGGACATCACGCGCGCAACAGCTCGTTGATGCTGGTCTTGGCGCGCGTTTTCGAATCGACCTGCTTGACGATCACCGCACAGTACAGACTGTGACTGCCGTCGGTCGCGGGCAGGCTGCCGGCAACGACGACCGAGCCGGCCGGCACGCGGCCATACCCGATCGTGCCGCGTGCGCGGTCGTAGATTTTCGTGCTCTGCCCGATGAAGACCCCCATGCCCAGCACCGCGTTCTCCTCGACGATCACGCCTTCGACAACTTCCGAGCGCGCGCCGATGAAACAGTTGTCCTCGATGATGGTGGGGTTGGCCTGCAGCGGTTCAAGCACCCCGCCGATGCCCACACCCCCCGACAGATGCACGTTGCGCCCGATCTGCGCGCACGAGCCGACGGTTGCCCACGTGTCGACCATCGTGCCGTCGCCGACGTAGGCGCCGATGTTGACGTACGACGGCATCAGCACGACGTCGCGGCCGATGAACGCGCCGCGCCGCGCTACGGCCGGCGGCACGACGCGCGCACCTGTGCTGGCGAACGCCGCGTCGTCGTATTGGGCAAATTTGGTCGGCACCTTGTCATAGAACCTGAACGGCGCCTGCGGCCCGGCGATGCCGATCGCCGCGTTGTCGGAAAGGCGGAACGAGAGCAGGACGGCCTTCTTGATCCACTGGTGCGTCGTCCACGCGCCGTCGATCTTCTCCGCGACGCGCAAGCGACCGCCATCGAGCTCGCCGATCACGTGCGCCACGGCGTCACGGACGGCTGCCGGCGCCGTTGCCGCCGTCAGCGTGCTGCGCGCTTCCCACGCTCCGTCGATTGCCTGCTGCAGGCTTTCCATTCGCGGCGCCTAAAAGGAGCGGATTTTACACGTGCGTCGGTATCCACCCGGGCAAGGCGGCGCAGTCGAAGCTCTTGTCTCGATCCCCCACTGCGCGGGCCCTCGCCAGACGCTCCGTCGCCTCGGCCTCCTTGCCCGCGCAGCGCGACGGATGCGCCCGCGGGTCGGCCTCGCGCAGACAGTCGCATTGGCCGTCGATCCCCACGCGCTGCTCGCTGTGGGGCGTCGCGCCCGTCGCTCCGTCGCCTCGGCCTCCTTGCCTGCGCAGCGTGATGGATGCGCCCACGTGTCGGCCTCGAGCGGCGACTCGCGATGACTGTCGATCCCCACTGCGTGGGGCCCCTCGCCAGTCGCTCGCGCCGCTACATCGCCTTGAAGCGATGCGCGAACGTGCGCGACACGGTGAGCTTTTCGGGTCGCGACTTCAGCGTGATCACGGGCTGGTCGCGCCAGTCGCGTTCGACCCGCGCGATCGCGTTCAGATTGACGATCGTCGCGCGATGGATCTGCCAGAACGCTTCCTGGTCGAGCTCGTCGTACAGGTCCTTGATCGGCTTCTTGATCAACGCCTCCGAGTCACGCGTGACGACCTTCGTGTACTTGTCCTCGGCCTGGAAGTAGACGACGTCGGCAACCGCGATCATCTGCATGACGTTGCCGAGCGATGCACGAATCCATTTCAGCGGCACCGATGCGTCCTCGCGCTCCGCCAGCCGAGTCAGCAGCGCCGCGAGATCGAGCGGTGGTGTTGCGAGCCGTGCCTTGACGCGTTGCGTGACCTTGGCGATCCGCTCGCCCGTCACCGGCTTCAGCAGATAGTCGACGGCACCCTCGTCGAATGCCGCGACGGCGTATTCGTCGTAAGCCGTCACGAACACGACATGGCACCGGCCGGCGAGGGCGCGCGCGACCTCGATGCCCGAGACGAGCGGCATCCGGATGTCGAGGAATGCGACGTCGGGTCTGCACTCATCGGCCAATGCCAGTGCCTGTTCGCCGTTCTCGGCTTCGGCCACCACCGTGAGTTCCGGCCACGCCTCGGCAAGGCGCGCCTTGAGTTGCGCACGCAGCAACGGCTCGTCCTCGGCAATGAGCGCGGTAGGCATCGAATGGAGCTCTCCTAAGACGTCACGGCCAGTGCTTCGAGCGGCACCGACAGCGTCGCGCGCATGCCGCGCGGTGCTGCCGGCTCGAGCGTGAAGCGTCCCTCGGAACCGTACAGCGCGGCAAGCCGCTCGCGGATGTTCGTCAGTCCAACGCCGTCACCGTCGGTGCGGCTGCCCGCTGCGAGCCCGCGCCCCGTATCGGTGACGGTGACGACGATCGAAGCACCGGCCTGCGCCGCGGTGATCGTGATCGTGCCGCCGTCCGCCGACGGCTCGACGCCGTGCTTGATCGCGTTCTCGACGAGCGAGATCAACAGGTTCGGGGGGAACGGATGATCGCGGAGGTCGTCGGGAACGTCGATGGCGAACTTCAGGCGCGGGCCGATCCGCATCGTAAGGATGTTGAGATACGCCTGGGCCAGCGCGATCTCGCGGCCGAGCGTCGACGAGCGGGCGCGCAACTGCGGCAGTGCCGCGCGCAAATAGGCGATCAGGTGACCGAGCAGCACGTTGGCCTGCTTCGGATCGGTTTCCGTCAGGTACTGCACGGACGCAAGCGTGTTGAACAGGAAATGCGGCTCGACCTGCGCCTGCAGCAACTTCAGCTCCGCTTCGATCGCCTGCTTCGACAGCAGGTGGCGTTCCGCCTCCGCCTTGTGCAGCGCAGTCGCGGCGCGCGCCTCGCGGCGCTTGACGTAGAAGATGAGGCTGATCAGCAGGCCGTTGCCGAAGGCGGCGAACACGTTGTACAGGAAGAATGCCGCTCGCTCGCGGACGTAAGTGGGCGAATAGCCCTTGACGACGATGACGAGCACGACACCGATCAACGAACCGATCAGCGCCGCGGCCACGAGGCGGCGCAGCGGTTTCTCGTGGTCCCATGGCTTCGCCACGTTGACGCAGTACGCGATCGAGAAGCCATAGAGTTGCACCGTCAGCAGCGGCTGCCAGAAGGGGCGCGTGTCGTCGATCCATAGCACCAGCGCGATGCCGGTGTTGATCGCCGCGATCAGCAGCAGCGTCAGCGGATTGACCCGGAAAGCGTCGAGCAGCGGACGCGGCGGCCGGGTGGGTGGGATGGAAGCCATGGCATGCATTCTAGTCAGGCCCGCAGCCGGCATGGGCCCTGCCGACCGGACGCATGCCGGCCAGACGAAGCGCGGCGTTCCGGGATGAGCCACGTCCGGGCGCTACGAGCGTCGTGCGCAGGCAACGAGCCGCTCGATGGCCTCGGTGCACTCGGCGAGCGACGGCACGAGTGCGATGCGAACGCGTCCGGCGCCGGGATTGCGCCCGTGAGCGGTGCGGGCGATGTAGCTTCCCGGCAACACGGTGACGTTTTCCTCGGTATACAGCCGGCGGCAGAACGCCGCGTCGTCGCCGGGTGTTCGTGCCCACAGGTAGAACGCCGCCTCGGGCATCGCGCACGGCATCGCCTGCGCGAGCCGCGGCGCGAGCGCGCGGAACTTCGCGGCGTACTCGGCGCGGTTCTGCACCACGTGCGCCTCGTCGTTCCATGCGGCGATGCTCGCCGCAGCGACGGCCCCCGACATCGCCGAGCCGTGATAGGTCCGGTAATGCAGGAACGCCCTCAGCAGCGTGCGGTCGCCGGCTGCATAGCCCGAGCGCAGTCCGGGCGCGTTGGAGCGCTTCGACAGGCTGCCGAACACGACGAGGCGCGGATAGCCGTCGCGTCCGCAGGCCTGCGCGGCGCCGAGCGCGCCAAGCGGCGGCGCCGACTCGTCGAAGTGGACCTCCGAATAGCATTCATCCGATGCGATGACAAAGCCGTATCGATCGGACAGGTCGAACAATGCCTGCCATTCGGCGAGCGGCGTCACCCTGCCGGTCGGGTTGTCGGGCGAGCAGACGTACAGAAGCTGCGTGCGCGCCCAGACGTCGGCGGGCACCGCATCCCAGCGATGCGCAAATCCCGCATCCTCGTCGGCGTTCACGCAGAACGTCTGCGCGCCGGCGAGAAGCGCAGCACCTTCGTAGATCTGATAGAACGGATTGGGAACGACGACCGTCGCACCGGGACGGCTGCCGTCGATCACCGTCTGCGCGAATGCGAACAGCGCTTCGCGGCTGCCGAGAACCGGCAGCACTTCCGCGACGGCATCGAGCGCGCGCAACGCGTGGCGACGCGTGAGCCATCCGGCGATCGCCTCGCGCAACGCGACGCTGCCCACCGTCGTGGGATAATTCGCGAGTCCCGTCGTAGCACCCTGCGCGAGCGCATCCAGAATGAGCGCGGGCGTCGGATGTTTCGGCTCGCCGATCGAGACATTGATCGCCGACTTGGTCCGATTCGGCGCGGTGTCCGCGTGCAGCGTACGCAGCCGTTCGAACGGGTAGGGCTGCAGGAGACGCAGCAGCGGATTCATGCGGGATCGCGAACCGGAGGAGGATCGATTATAGCGATGAGGCTCCTTGCCGCGCTGGCTGCGCTCGCTACCGGCGCGGCGCTCGCACTCGTCATTGCCTACTGGGGCTGGCAGTTGCTCGGGCCTTCCGCCGTCCGTGTCGCACCGGCGGCGCCGGCTAATCCGGCTGCGACGATCATCGCGGCAAACCTGTTCGGCCAGGACAGCGCACAACCAGCGCCTCAGGCGGCACCCGCCGACGCGGTGTTCTCCGGCGACACGAAGCTGCTCGGGATCATCGCCGAACCGGGGGACCGCGGCTATGCGCTGTTCCGCTTGCAGGCCGGCGCCAAGCTCGTCGCGCAGGGCGGTGAAATCGCCAGCGGCGTCACGCTCGTCTCCGTGCAGCGCGACGGCGTCACCATCCGGGATGGCGCAGGCGAGCGACGCTACTTGTTGCGCGCCAGCACGCCATCTGCAGCGCGCGGCAGCGCCGTGGCATCGACGACGAATGCCAGTGCCCGCCCGCCGGCTGCATCGGCTCGTGCCGGTGGAACCTGCGCGCCGCCTGCCGGTTTTCGGGGTACCGTCGTGCGCCTGAATGCCGAACTGCTCGCCGGTGTCGGCGCCGACACCGTGCAGTGGCCGGCGTTGCTGTCGCCGAGCGGCGGCGGTCTGGTCGTGCGCACGGACAACGGCTTTGGCGCGATGCTCGGGCTGAAGACCGGCGACCGATTGACGCAGGCCAACGGCATTGCGCTCAGCGCGCCGGACGATGTCGCGACCGCGATCATCAAGCCGCTGGTCGCCAACCAGGGTGTACGCCTGATCGGCGCGCGCGACGGTGCGACGCAGGAGTTGTGGCTCGCCAACGCGGCATGCGCCGGCTGACACCGAGCTGCCGTTGGTGCAGGGCTGAGGCCCGCGTTGGGTCAGTCGCCGCGCTGCGGCAACCAGTGCAAGAGGTCGAGCGGCTGGTCGATCCAGCCATTCGCGGGCCAATCGTCCGAGCATCCGGCTTCGCCGAGATAACCGTACTCCGCGACGATCGTCGGCATGCCCGCCGCGTTGCCGGCAACGATATCGCGCAGGTCGTCGCCAACGTAAACGCACTTCGCGGAATCGAGATCGAGAAGGGTCGCCGCATGCAGCAGCGGCGCCGGGTGCGGTTTCGGATGCGGCGTCGTGTCGCCCGAGACGATTGCGCTTGCGCGGGACTCGATGCCGAGCGCCGCGAGGACGGGCCGCGTGTAGCGCGCGGCCTTGTTCGTGACGATTCCCCAGCGCAGACCGCGCGCGTCGAGCGCGTCGAGCAGCGCTCCGATGCCGTCGAACAGCGCGGTCGTTTCGGCCAACCCCGCTTCGTAATAAGCGAGAAACCGGTCGCGTAGCACGGGGTAGTCCGGGTCGCCGGGCGCGACCCCCATGCCCGCGCCGAGCAACCCGCGCGCGCCGGCCGACGCATGCGGGCGCAGCGACGCCACCGACATTTCTGCCATCCCGCGCTCGCGACGAATCCGGTTGACCGCGCCCGCGAGGTCTCCCGCGCTGTCCGCCAGCGTGCCGTCGAGATCGAACAGGACCGCCGCGACCGGCAGCGGATGTGAGTCAGGTCGCATCGGGCATCGGCCGCTTGAAGGCCGCCATATAGTTGACCGACGTGTCGTCGACGAGCCGATACGTCCTAGTCAGCGGGTTGTACGTCATGCCGATCATCGTCACGAGTTCCAGTCGCGCGCGACGCGCGAAACCGGCGAGCTCGGACGGCCGCAGGAAGCGCGACCAGTCGTGCGTGCCGCGCGGCAGCAGTCGCAGCAGGTATTCGGCGCCGAGAATCGCCTGCACGTACGATTTGGGATTGCGGTTGAGCGTCGAGAACACGACGATGCCGCCCGGCCGGGCGAGTGCCGCGCATGCCGCGACCGTCGACGCCGGCTCCGGCACGTGCTCGAGCAACTCGAGGCACGCGACGACGTCGAATGCGCCCGGCATCTCGAGCGCGAGTGCTTCGGCGGCAACATGGCGGTAATCGACCGCAGATCCGGATTCATATTGATGGAGCCGTGCGACTCCGATCGCTTTGGTCGACAGATCGATGCCGGTGACTTGCGCGCCGCGCGCCGCCATCGATTCGGCGAGGATGCCACCGCCGCAGCCGACATCGGCGACACGCTTGCCTGCGAGCCCGTCGGCGATCCGCTCGATCCAGCTGAGCCGGAGCGGGTTGATGTCGTGCAACGGCTTGAACTCGCTTTCGGGGTCCCACCATCGATGCGCGAGCG
This sequence comes from uncultured Pseudomonadota bacterium, assembly GCA_963709335.1. GTDB lineage: Bacteria > Pseudomonadota > Gammaproteobacteria > Burkholderiales > Casimicrobiaceae > VBCG01. The sequence continues at coordinate 110,430 of CAVPWB010000009.1, read as the reverse complement.
CCGAAAACTTCGCAAGCTCGGCTGGATCGGCGTTGCTTGCGACGCCAGCGGCCGGCGCGGGTGCCGAAGCAGGGGACTGGGGCGTCGGATTCATCACGGTTCAGGCGATGCGCTGTTGCCAGGCATGCGCGCGGCTGCACAGCGCGGTCACGTCGAGCGTTGTCACCTGGCCGGCCTCGACGACCCGGTCACCTGCGACCCACACGTCGGTCACGTGCTCGCGTCCCGCGGCGTTGACCAGATGCGATACCGGATCGTACATCGGCAGCGTTTCGACGTCGGCAATGCGCACTGCGGTTACGTCGGCCTGCTTGCCGATTTCGAGCGAGCCGATCTCGCCTTCGAGCCCGAGCGCGATCGCGCCGTTGAGCGTCGCCATCCGCAGCGCCGTCGCGGCCGGAACCACCGCCGCATCGCCGGTCGCAACCTTGGCGAGCAGGCTTGCAAGGCGCATTTCGCCGAAGAGATCGAGCCGATTGTTCGACGCGGCGCCATCGGTGCCGAGCGCGACGTTGACGTTCCTCGCCAGCAACGCCCCGATCGGCGCGATGCCGCTCGCGAGCTTCATGTTCGAGCCGGGGCAGTGAACGACGTGGCAGCCGTGCGTTGCGAGCCTGTCGATGTCGCCGGCGTCGAGATGCACGGCGTGGATCGCGATGAATGCCGGTCCGGTTGCGCCCAGCCGATCGAGTCGCGCAAGCGGCGTCTCGTGCGTGGCGGCAATGGCGTCGTCGACCTCGGCCTTGGTCTCGGCGACATGCGTCTGGATCGGCAGATCGAGTTGGCGCGCGAACATCACGATCGTGCTCCACGTCGCGTCCGACACCGTGTACGGCGCATGCGGCGCGAGCGAGAACGATAACCGCGCAGCGTGCTTGAACATGTCTCGCGCGGCCAGACCGCGCGCGATGTATGCGTCGGCATCGGCCGCGTAGGGCGTGGGGAAGTCGAGGATCGGCATGCCCAGCATCGCGCGCATGCCGGCTTTTTCGTAGGCACGCGCAGCCGCGTCCGGATAGAAATACATGTCGTTGCAACAGGTGATGCCGCCGCGCAGCATTTCCGCGGCGCCGAGCAGCGTGCCGTCATGGACGAAGTCCGGTGCGACAAGCCGCGCCTCGCGCGGCCAGATCTGTTGCTCGAGCCAGGGCTTCAGCGGCACGTCGTCGGCCACGCCCCGCAACAGCGTCATCGCAGCGTGCGTGTGCGCGTTGACGAGCCCGGGGATCAGCACGTGGTCGGGCAACGTCACATGCGTGCTTGCACGGTAATCGCGATCGGCGTCGGTTGCGCGCAAAACGGCGACGATGCGGCCGCCGTCGACGATCAGCGCGTGGTCGGCCAGCACGCCCGCCGGCTCGACGGGCACGACCCAGCGCGCATCGATGCGCAGGTCGACGGTGCGCGGACTCAGCATCCGCCGGAGTTTAACGGAAGGCGTGTGCAAGCCTCACTGGCGCCGCACGCGAGCGCCAATCGCAGTTGCCGCGCGAAAAGCGAAGGGCCGCCCCGAGCTTTTCGCGGACGATGAACGGGGCAAAGTATCGTGCGAGGCGCGTTGCGCCTCGCGAAACTTTGCCACGAAACAGCCAAAAAAAGCCCCGCGAAACTGCCGCGGGGCTGGTTGGACAGAGGTCGGTGCGTCAGCGGCGCACGACTCCGTCACCCTTGACTTCGACTTCCACGCGACGGTTCGGCGCGAGGCACGCGATCAACGCCTTGAGTGCCTTCTGGTCGCATACGACACCCGGAACCGGCTGCGTCTTGCCCATGCCCAGTGTTTCGATACGGTCACGCGGCACGCCACGGCTGACGAGGTAATCGCGGACGGCATCGGCGCGACGCTCAGACAACCGCTGGTTGTACTGCTGTGAACCGATCCGGTCGGTATGACCCGTGACGAGCACGAGCTCGAGCTTCTGCACGCTCGACAGCTTGGAGATGATCTCGCTGTCGATTGCCGCCTTGCCTTCCGGCTTCAGGATCGCCTTGTCGAAGTCGAACAGCGCCTTCGATGCGAGCGTGATCTTCTGAACAGCCGGCGGGGGCGGCGGTGCAGGCGCCGGAGCAGGCGGCGGGGGCGGCGGCGCGGCAGCGGGCGGAGGCGGCGGCGGGACCGGCTTCGGCACGAGGTCCGGATCGCATTCGATGATCGCCATTTGCGGCGTCCAGAACCCCTGGCGCCAGCACAGATTGCCGGCCAGGCCGAGCGCACCGTTGTAGCTGCCGCTCCTCACGACGTTGTTGCCCGGGGTGTTCCAGCTGTCGGTCCAGTAGCCGCAATTCCCCTTCGGATCACAGTAAGCCGTTCCGGCGACGTAGCCTCGTGGATCGGCTTTCGGTTGGGCCATCATCGGTTGCGTCGAGCAGCCGGCGATTCCAGCCGCAAGCAAGCCGACGGCGAGACCGGAGACGAGACGTCGAGTCATTGTTCCACCCCTTTGACTTTGGTTTTGAACAGGTTTTGTGCGAACGTAGCGAGTTGGCGCGAGCGGCTGTAACTACCTGACGCACCGAATCCTTTGTGTTCCCGCCGACTATAGCACGCCAATTTTGGCGCTAGCAATGAAAGAGCCGGCCCCATTTGCGTTCGGCAAACGAGTGTCGCGGCGATACAACGCCATGTTAAAATGCCGTGTTTTCAAAGCTTTCCACGCTGGCGCGCCGATTCGGCGCCGCGGTCCCGGTTCGCGTCGGCGGTTCGGATGCGCGAAAGTGCGCTTCCCGCCGATTTTTGGCCATTTTCTCAACTGATTTAACCTCGTTCGCAAGGATTGTTCGTTCCCATGGAGCAGTTCGCCAAAGAAACCATACCGGTAAGTCTCGAAGCGGAGATGCGGCATTCGTACCTCGATTACGCGATGAGCGTGATCGTCGGCCGGGCGCTGCCGGACGCCCGGGACGGGCTGAAACCCGTCCACCGACGCGTGTTGTTCGCGATGCACGAGGCGAACATCGTCTTCAACCGGCCCTACGTGAAATGCGCGCGCGTGGTCGGCGACGTCATGGGGAAATACCATCCGCACGGCGATTCCGCGATCTACGACGCGCTGGTCCGGATGGCCCAGGACTTCTCGCTGCGCTATCCGCTGATCGACGGGCAGGGCAACTTCGGCTCGGTCGATGGCGACAACCCGGCAGCGATGCGCTACACCGAGTGCCGGCTCGAGCGGATCGCCAACGAGCTCCTGGCCGACATCGACAAGGAGACCGTCGACTTCGTCCCGAACTACGACGGCAAGGAGCAGGAGCCTGCCGTCCTGCCGTCGCGGCTGCCGAACCTGCTGATCAACGGCTCGTCGGGCATTGCCGTCGGCATGGCGACGAACATCCCGCCACACAACCTGACCGAGACGATCACCGGGTGCCTCGCACTGCTGGGCAGCCCCGAGCTCAGCGTCGACGACCTGATGGAGATGATTCCGGCGCCTGACTTTCCCACTGCGGGGATCATTTACGGGCTGGAAGGCGTCCGCGAAGGCTACCGCACCGGCCGCGGCCGGGTCATCATGCGCGCCCGCACGCATTTCGAGGATCTCGACAAGGGCAATCGTCAGGCGATCATCGTCGACGAGATCCCCTACCAGGTGAACAAGGCGACGCTGCTGACGCGCATCGGCGAGCTCGTCCGGGAAAAGCGCCTCGAAGGCATTTCCGACCTCCGTGACGAATCCGACAAGTCCGGCATGCGGGTCGTCATCGAGCTGCGGCGCGGCGAGGTCCCCGAGATCGTCCAGAACAACCTGTTCAAGCTGACGCAGCTGCAGGACAGCTTCGGCATGAACATGGTCGCGCTGGTCGACGGCCAGCCCCGGCTGCTCAACCTCAAGCAGTTCCTCGAGCACTTCATTACCCACCGGCGCGAAGTCGTCGTGCGCCGGACGCGCTTCGATCTTCGCAAGGCACGTGACCGCGGCCACGTGCTGGAAGGACTCGCCGTCGCGCTGTCGAACGTCGACGAGATCATCGCGCTGATCAAGGCATCGCCCACGCCGGCCGAGGCGAAGACGGCGCTGATGGGACGCAACTGGCGCTCGCCACTCGTCGAGGAGATGCTGAAGCGCGCCGCTGCGGACAACGCGCGACCCGAAGGATTGGCGCCCGAGTTCGGCTGGCACGCGAAGACCGGATACCGGCTGTCCGATGTGCAGGCGCAAGCGATCCTCGAACTGCGGTTGCAGCGGCTCACCGGTCTCGAGCAGGACAAGATCACCGCCGACTATCGCGACGTGATGACGCTGATCGCCGATCTGCTCGACATCCTCGCCAAGCCCGCGCGCATCACGCAGATCATCCACGACGAGCTGACCGCCATCCGCGACCAGTTCGGCGACAAGCGCAAGAGCGAGATCGTCGCGCAGGGCGTCGACCTGTCGCTCGAGGACCTCATCGCGCCCGAAGACATGGTCGTCACGCTGTCGCACGGCGGCTACATGAAGGCGCAGCCAGTCGGCGAGTACCGCGCGCAGCGACGCGGCGGGCGTGGCAAGCAGGCCACCGGGACGAAAGAGGACGATTTCGTCGACCGGATGTTCATCGCCAATACGCACGACTTCATCCTGTGCTTCTCCAACCGCGGACGCGTCTACTGGCTCAAGGTCTACAACGTGCCGCAGGGGCAACAGCGCAACGCACGCGGCAAGCCAATCGTCAACCTGCTGCCGCTGATCGACAACGAGAAGCTGACGGCGATCCTGCCGGTCAAGGAGTTTTCCGAGGGCCGCTACGTCTTCATGGCGACGGCAATGGGCACGGTGAAGAAGACGTCGCTCGCCGATTTCTCGCGACCGCGGCCGTCCGGCATCATCGCCGTCGATCTCACCGATGGCGATCGGCTGATCGGCGTTGCGTTGACGGACGGCAAGCACGACGTGATGCTGTTCAGCTCCGGTGGCAAGGCGGTCCGCTTCGACGAGAACGACGTGCGTCCGATGGGCCGCAACGCGCACGGTGTGCGCGGGATGATGCTCGACAAGGGGCAGAAGGTGATCTCGATGCTCGTCGCCGAGGACGAGGAGCAGTCGGTGTTGACCGCCACCGAGCAGGGGTACGGCAAGCGCACGCCGATCGTCGAATACACGCGGCACGGCCGTGGCACGAAGGGAATGATTGCGATCCAGCAGTCGAGCCGCAACGGCCAGGTGATCGGCGCTGCACTCGTGCGTCCCGACGACGAGGTCGTGCTGATCTCGACGTCGGGTGTGCTGATCCGCACGAGCGTGAAGTCGATCCGCGAAATGAGCCGCTCGACGCAAGGCGTCACGCTGATCAATCTCGACAAGGGCGAGAAGCTGGCGGGGCTCGAAAGGGTCGTCGAGCGCGACGACGACGACGAGGTGTAGTTGCCGGGTTACGCGGCGAGCGGATGGGACGTAGATGACGAAGCGAGTCTGGAACTTCAGCGCCGGTCCGGCGGCCATGCCGGAGCCGGTGCTGCAACGAGCGCAGGCGGAATTGCTGGACTGGAACGGCAGCGGCATGTCGGTGATGGAAATGAGCCATCGCGGCAGCCACTTCATGTCGATTCTCGCGAAAGCCGAAGCGGACCTGCGCGCACTGCTCGCCATTCCGCCGAACTACCGCGTGCTTTTCCTGCAGGGCGGCGCACTCGCTCAGAACGCCGCGGTACCGCTCAACCTGTTGCCTGCAGGCGGCGTGGCGGACTACGTCGACACGGGGCACTGGGCGCAGAAGTCGATCGCCGAAGCGCACAAATACGGGCGCGTCAACATCGCCGCGTCGAGCGCCGACGCCGAGTACACGTACGTTCCGCCGCAGTCGGCGTGGCAGTTGTCGACCGACGCCAGTTACGTTCACATCACGACGAACGAGACGATCGGCGGCGTCGAGTATTTCTGGATTCCCGACACTGGCGCGATTCCGCTCGTCGCCGACGCGTCGTCGCACATCCTGTCGCGACCTGTTGACGTCGCGAGGTTCGGAATCATCTACGCGGGCGCGCAGAAGAACATCGGCCCGGCCGGACTCACGGTTGTCATCGTTCGTGACGATCTTGCCGGCCGCGCGCGACGCGAGTGCCCGAGCGTGTTCGACTATGCTGTGCAGGCGAAGGCCGACTCGATGTTCAACACGCCGGCCACGTTCGCGATCTACCTCGCCGGGCTGACGTTCGAATGGTTGCTGGCGCAAGGCGGGCTCGCGGCGATCGAACGCGTCAACGTCGCGAAGGCACAGGCGCTGTACGCGGCAATCGATCGAACCGGGTTCTACCGCAATCCCGTGCGCCCGCAGGATCGTTCGCGGATGAGCGTGCCGTTCTTCCTGCGCGATCCTAAGTTCGACGCAGCGTTCCTCGAAGGTGCCAAGGCACGGGGCCTCGTCCAGCTCAAGGGGCATCGCGCGGTCGGCGGCATGCGGGCATCGCTGTACAACGCAATGCCGCTCGCGGGTGTCGTTGCGCTGACGGACTGGATGCAGGAATTCGAAGCGACCCATGGCTGACGCTACGGCGGGCGACGCCCGCGACGACGAGCTCGACAATCGGTTGCGCGTGCACCGCGACGCGATCGACGTCCTCGATCGCGAAATTCTCGGCAGGCTCAACGAGCGTGCGATGCATGCCAAGGCCATCGGCGCGTTGAAGGCAGGCGGCGGCGGCGCCGCGTACCGGCCGGACCGCGAGGCTCAGGTCCTCGCCCGGTTGTGCGATCAGAACGGCGGACCGCTGCCGGATGCCGCGATCATCGGCGTGTTCCGCCAGGTGATGTCGGCGTGCCTTGCACTCGAGCAGAAGCTGCGAATTGCCTATCTCGGTCCCGCGGGCACGTTCAGTCACGCAGCAGTCGGCAAGCATTTCGGACAATTCGTCGATGCATTGCCGTACGCAACCATCGACGAGATCTTTCGCGCCGGCGAGGCGGGCCAGGCGGATTACGCCGTCGTTCCCGTCGAGAACTCGACTGAGGGTGCCGTCGGCCGGACGCTCGACCTCATGTATTCGACCGAGCTTTCGATCTGCGGCGAAATCAAGCTGCGCGTCGAGCAGAACCTCTTGTCGAAGGAAGCGGCCGTCGAGCGAGTAAGCAAGATCTATTCGCACGCGCAATCGCTGGCGCAATGCGCGCAATGGCTCGCGCGACACTTGCCGGGTGCGGCCCGAGTTCCTGTGTCGAGCAACGCCGAGGCGGCGCGGCTCGCCGCGCAGGAGCCCGGCACGGCGGCGATTGCCGGCGAGATCGCCGCGTCGATCTACGGTCTGGGTGTGCTCGCTGCGCACATCGAGGACGAGCCGAACAACACGACCAGGTTCTGGGTGCTCGGCCGGCAGAGCGTGCCGCCGTCCGGGCGCGACGAGACGTCGCTCGTGATGTCCGCGGCGAACCGGCCCGGTGCGATGCACGCGCTGCTCGAGCCGTTTGCACGGCACGGCGTTTCGATGACGCGGATCGAGTCGCGTCCGGCACGGACCGGGTTGTGGGAATACCTGTTCTTCGTCGACGTGCTCGGCCATCGCGAAGATACCGCCGTCGCCGCGGCGTTAGCGGAGCTGAGTTCGAAGGCGCCATTTCTGAAACTGCTGGGCTCGTATCCGGCCGATGGTGTGACGCCGGCGCCGGCCGCGCGCGAACCCGCCGGCGGACCGGTATGAGCGCAAAGCACGCAGCCGCGCACGAACGCGCGCCCGATTACGTCCGCGCGATTGCCCCTTACGTCGGCGGCAAGCCGATCGAGGAGGTCGCACGCGAGTTGAACCTCGACGTTGCGTCGATCATCAAGCTCGCGTCGAACGAGAATCCGCGCGGGCCGAGCCCCAAGGCGCTCGCCGCCGTCGCCACCGCTGCCAGCGGGCTCACGCGCTATCCCGATGGCAACGCGTTTGCGCTCAAGACCGCACTCGCGGAGCACCTGCGCGTAGGTCCGGAACGGATCGTGCTGGGCAACGGCAGCAACGACGTGCTCGAGCTCGCGACGCAGGCGTTTCTGAGCCCCGGCGACGACGCCGTCTATTCGCGCTACGCATTCGTTGTCTACCCACTTGCCACGCAGGCGCGGGGTGCGCGTGGCGTCGAAGTCGCCGACAAGGATCATGCCCACGACCTCGACGCGATGCGCGCGGCAATTACGCCGCGAACAAAGATTGTATTCATTGCGAATCCGAACAATCCGACGGGAACCTGGCTCACGGGTGCCGCTGTCGAATCGTTCATCGCAAGCGTACCCCGGGATGTGATCGTCGTGTTGGACGAGGCGTACAACGAATTCCTCGAGCCCTCCGAGCAATCCGCAGCAATCGACTGGCTGCCGCGGTATTCGAACCTGATCGTGTCGAGAACCTTTTCCAAGGCCTACGGACTCGCGGCGCTGCGCATCGGGTACGGCGTCATGGATCCGGCCGTCGCCGATCTCATGAACCGGGTGCGCCAGCCATTCAACGTCAACTCGCTGGCGCAGGCCGCCGCCGTCGCCGCGCTGGGCGACACCGACTATGTCGCCGAGAGCCGGCGGCTGAACCGCGAAGGACTGCGACAGCTCGAAGCCGGTCTCGATGCGCTGGCGGTGCGCTACGTGCGTTCGCACGGCAACTTCATCCTGATCGACGTGGGCGACGCCGCCGGCGTCAATCTGGAGTTGTTGCGGCAAGGCGTCATCGTGCGGCCGGTTGCGAACTATGGCCTGCCGTCGTTCCTGCGCGTCACCGTCGGGCTGCCGGCAGAAAATACACGCTTTCTCGCCGCACTCGGACAGGCGATCTCCCACCGGCCGGGCGGCAACGCGCGTGCGCATCGATAAGCTCGCCGTCATCGGCGTCGGTCTCATCGGCGCATCGTGCGCGCTGGCGCTGCGCGCCGCCGGTGGCGTGTCGCGCGTCGTCGGCGTGGGCCGCTCGCAGGGGAATCTCGATCGCGCACTCGCACGCGGCGTGATCGACCGCGGCGTGCTCCTCGCAGACGACTGGACACCCGAGGTCGCCGACGCGGATCTCGTGCTGATTGCGATTCCCGCCGCGCAATACCGGCCGGTGCTGAGCGCGCTCGGCAACGTGCTGCACGAGCGCTCGGTGGTCACCGACGCCGGCAGCACGAAGCAGGACGTCGTGCTTGCGGCGCGCGAGACGTTGCGCTCCAGGTTGCCGCAGTTCGTGCCGGGCCATCCGATCGCGGGCAACGAGCACAGCGGCGCCGATGCGGGCGATCCGTCGCTCTACGTCGGCCGCCAGGTGATCCTGACGCCGCTTCCCGAGACGTCGCCGGATGCGTATGCGCTCGTAGCCGATTTCTGGACCGCATGTGGCGCGCGCATCGCGCGTCTCGATCCCGCGCGGCACGACCAGGTCCTGGCCGCCGTGTCGCATATGCCCCATTTGCTAGCGTCCGCTCTGGTCTCCGAGCTCGCGTCGCGCAAGGACGGCGCTGAGTACTTCGGCAATGCGGGCAGCGGCTTTCGCGATTTCACGCGCATCGCAGGGAGCTCGCCGGAGATGTGGCGCGACATCGCACTCGCCAACCGCGATGCGCTGTTGGTCGAACTCGCCGCGTATCGGACGGCACTCGACGCGCTCGCGCTGTCGATCGAGCACGGTGACTGCGCGGCGCTCGACACGATGCTGTCGCGTGCGTCCACAGCGCGCCGGCAATGGGGTGAGACGGCAGGTGGAATCGCGGCGAGCGCCAGCGCGGCGAAATGAAGCGAGCCCATGAGCGACGCAGAGCCGTCTCGAGGCGAGGATTCCGTCCCCACCGGGGGCAGCGCAGCGGCGAAGCCGCACTCGCGGGGGGATCACACGGGCGCCGCAGCCGCTGACAGTGCGGCGTTGGATGTCGCGCCGATCGCCGGCGTCGAGGGCGTCGTTGTGCTCCCCGGTTCGAAGAGCATCTCCAACCGCACGCTGCTGCTGGCAGCGCTGGCAAGTGGCTCGACGCGGCTCTTCGGCCTTCTCGATGCCGACGACACGGCGCACATGCTGAACGCGCTGCGCACGCTCGGCGTCCTCGTCGAGCGCACGCCGGATGCGGCCAAGGTTCTCGGCACGGGCGCCCAGTTTCCGGTTCGCGCCGCGTCGCTGTTCCTCGGCAATGCAGGAACGGCCGTGCGTCCGCTCACGGCGGCGCTGGCCGTGCAGGGCGGTGACTATGCGCTGGCGGGCGTGCCGCGGATGCACGAGCGGCCGATCGGCGATCTCGTCGACGCGCTGCGGCTACTGGGCTGCGACATTCGCTACACGCGCAACGATGGCTATCCGCCTCTCGCGATCGGCAGCACCGGCGGGCGGGCCGGTGGACGCATTCCAATTCGCGGCGACGTTTCGAGCCAATTCCTGTCCGCGTTGCTGATGGCGCTGCCGATCGCGCAAGGCGCGCGTGATGCCGCGACCACCGTGACGCTCACCACGCCGCTGATCTCGCGGCCCTACGTCGAAATCACGACGCGGCTGATGCGCCGTTTCGGTGTCGCCGTGCAGACCCCGGATCCGGTGACGTTCGTCGTACCCGCGACGTCCGGTTACCGGAGTCCAGGCGATCTGCATGTCGAGGGAGACGCTTCCGCCGCGTCGTACTTTCTCGCCGCCGGCGTCATCGGGGGCGGGCCCGTGCGCGTGACTGGCGTGGGACGTGACTCGATCCAGGGCGATGTCGCGTTCGCCGAGGTTCTCGCGCGGCAGGGGGCGGATATCCGCTACGGGCCCGACTGGATCGAGGCGCGGCGCGGACGGCCGCTGGCCGGCGGCACGATCGACTGCATCGAGATCCCGGACGCCGCGATGACCCTCGCAATCGTGGCACTGTTCGCGACAGCGCCGACACGCCTCGCGAACATCGGCAGCTGGCGCGTCAAGGAAACGGATCGCATCGCGGCGATGGCAACCGAGCTCGGCAAGCTCGGCGCGACGCTTAAGGCCGGCAACGACTGGCTCGAGGTCGCCCCGCTCGCCACGTTTCGCAACGCGGCAATCGACACGTACGACGATCACCGGATGGCGATGTGCTTTGCGCTCGCGGCCCTCGGCGGCACGGGCATCACGATCAACGACCCGGGCTGCGTCCGCAAGACGTTCCCCGGGTACTTCGACGCGCTCGCCGCGGTCGTGCGACATGGCTGAGCCTGCAACGCCTGCCGCACCGGCCGCGGTGAGGCCGCCCGTTATCGCGATCGACGGGCCGGCCGCTTCCGGCAAGGGCACGATCGCCTGGAGCGTCGCGCGCGCGCTCGGATTTCATTACCTCGACAGCGGATCGTTGTACCGGCTGATCGCGCTGCAGGCGCTCGAGCGCTCGATCGATCCGACGGATGCCGCGCGGCTCGTCGAGCTGTGCCCGGGCCTCGACATCTCTTTTCGCGGGGGCCGGGCGATGCTCGACGGCCGCGACGTCGCCGATGCGCTGCGAACCGAGGAGGTGTCATCGGTTGCGTCGCAGATCGCGGTCCACGCGAGCCTGCGCCGTGCGCTGATCGAGCGGCAGCGTGCCTTCCGGGCGGCGCCCGGGCTGGTCGCCGAGGGGCGCGACATGGGTACCGTCGTTTTCCCGGATGCGCAATTGAAGGTTTTCCTGACCGCCAGCGCCGAACAGCGCGCCGAACGGCGGCATAAGCAGTTGATCGCAAAAGGAATCTCGGTTACCATTCAGGGTCTTTTGCGCGATATCCGGGAGCGTGACGCCCGGGATTCGACGCGAGCAGCAGCCCCGCTCGTGCCGGCCCGCGACGCCGTGATCCTCGATACGACCGATCTGTCGATTGCCGAGGTGACCGAGGCCGTACTCGCATTCCATCGCGAGCGGCCCGGTGCACGCTAGAGCATTCGACTGCATGGCTGGCAGGCTTGCGTGCGGCGTTGAAAACGAATGCCGCGCTCGACCCCGCGAGTTCACGCAAAGGGCCGCAGGGCGCGCTTTAGCCGGCGCGGACCACTGCGGACTTCATCAACCTGCCCGTCCCGCTGCGAGATAACGGGTTCTCGCGCGAGACGGCACATGCAAGAAGGAACCAACCCTCATGGCTACCGCCACGCAAGTAGCAACACCCACGCCGGGCGTCGAGAATTTCGCGGCGCTCTTCGAGGAATCCCTCGCGCGCCAGGAAATGCGCCAGGGCGAGCTCATCACCGCGGAAGTGATCCGCGTCGATTACAACATCGTCGTCGTCAATGCGGGCCTCAAGTCGGAGAGCTTCATCCCGATCGAGGAGTTCAAGGACGACAAGGGCGAAGTCGAGGTCAAGGCCGGTGATTTCGTTACCGTCGCGATCGAGAGTCTGGAAAACGGCTATGGGGAAACGCGGCTGTCGCGCGACAAGGCGAAGCGCCTCAAGGCCTGGCACGATCTGGAAGCGTCGATGGAGCAGGGCTCCGTCGTGCAGGGCCTCGTCACCAGCAAGGTAAAGGGCGGGCTGACGGTGATGATCAACGGCATCCGCGCATTCCTGCCCGGATCGCTCGTCGACATCCGTCCGGTCAAGGACACGTCGCCGTTCGAGAACAAGCAACTCGACTTCAAGGTCATCAAGCTCGATCGCAAGCGCAACAACGTCGTCGTGTCGCGTCGCGCAGTGCTCGAGGAAAGCCTGGGCGAGGAGCGCGAAAAGCTTCTGTCGACGTTGTCGGAAGGCGCGGTCGTCAAGGGCATCGTCAAGAACATCACCGACTACGGCGCGTTCGTCGACCTGGGCGGCATCGATGGCTTGCTGCACATCACCGATCTCGCCTGGCGGCGCGTCAAGCATCCGTCGGAGGTGCTGGCGGTCGGCGACGAGGTGACGGCGAAGGTGCTGAAGTTCGACCAGGAGAAGAACCGCGTTTCACTGGGCTTAAAGCAGCTTGGCGACGATCCGTGGGTCGGACTGTCGCGCCGCTATCCGCCGGGAACGCGCCTCTTCGGCAAGGTTACGAACATCACCGATTACGGCGCGTTCGTCGAGATCGAGTCGGGCATCGAAGGTCTCGTGCACGTGTCGGAAATGGATTGGACGAACAAGAACATCCATCCGACGAAGGTCGTGCAGCTCGGTGACGAGGTCGAAGTGATGATCCTCGAAATCGACGAGGACCGCCGTCGCATCTCGCTCGGCATGAAGCAGTGCATGCCCAACCCGTGGGACGAGTTCGCGATCAACCACAAGAAGGGCGACAAGGTTTCGGGGCAGATCAAGTCGATCACCGACTTCGGCGTGTTCGTCGGACTGCCGGGAGGCATCGACGGCCTCGTACACCTGTCCGACCTGTCGTGGGCCAATGCCGGCGAAACGGCGGTTCGCGACTACAAGAAGGGACAGGAAGTCGAGGCGGTCGTGCTCGCGATCGACGTCGAGCGCGAGCGGATCTCGCTTGGCATCAAGCAGCTCGAAGGCGATCCGTTCAGCAACTTCGTCGCCGTCCACGACAAGGGCAGCATCGTGTCGGGAACGGTCAAGAGTCTCGATGCGAAGGGTGGCGTGATCTCGCTGGGTGGCGACATCGAAGGCTACCTGCGTGCATCGGAAGTGTCGCGTGACCGCGTCGAGGACATCCGCACGCGGCTGAAGGAAGGCGACACGGTCAACGCGATGATCATCAACGTCGACCGCAAGAACCGCAGCATCAACCTTTCGATCAAGGCGAAGGACAACGCCGACGAATCGGAGGCGATGCAGCGGATCACATCCGAGAACGCAGGCACGACGACCGGGACGACGAATCTCGGTGCGCTCCTGAAGGCGAAGCTCGACAACAAGGCCAACGGTTGACGGCGGGGTTCTCGAGATGACCAAATCGGAGCTGATCGACCGCCTCGCGGCGCAGTTTCCGCAACTGGTTGCCAAGGATGCCGAGCTTGCGGTGAAGATGGTCCTCGACGCGATGGCGGAAAGCCTCGCGAAAGGGGAGCGCATCGAGATCCGCGGGTTCGGTAGCTTCGGCTTGAACTATCGGCCTCCGCGGACCGGACGCAATCCGAAGTCGGGCGAGAAAGTGCAGGTCCCTGAAAAATATGTGCCGCACTTCAAGGCCGGCAAGGAACTGCGGGAGCGTGTCGATTTCGACGTCGGGCAGGATTGATTCGATGAGACTCGGCAGGGCGGTCGCAGCGCGCAACGCGCCGGCCGCCTTTTTTTCGTGGCTTGTGGATGGCCGCCGCATGCCGGTCGCGCATTGCGGCATCCGCAATCCGCGTGCATTCGATGGACATCCGGAAAGATCGAGACCATGAGCGTGCTGCGCTGGATCGTCATGTCGGTGATCTTTGTCGCGCTGCTGTTCATCTCGCTGCAGAACGCCGAGCCGGTGACGCTGCGCGTGTTCAGCTTCTATGCGTGGCAGGCGCCTCTCGTGTTCGTCGTATTGATCGCTTTCGCCGCCGGTGTAGCGCTCGGCCTTCTCGCCGCAGCGGTCAAGGTCGCGCGACTCAAGCGGCAGGTGAGCCGGATGCGCCGCGAACAGCGCACGCAGTTGACGCAGCCGATCACTCACGTCAAGGCACCCGGCACCGCGCCTGCGTCGGGACCGGGGTTCGAGCCACCGTCGACCGGCTTCTAGGAACCGACACCGAATCGACGTATGGATTTCGAGCTCTGGTGGCTGCTGCCGATCCCCGCGATCTTTTTTGCGATGGGTTGGATTGCCGCGCGCATCGACATCAAGCATCTGCTCACCGAATCGCGCGCGTTGCCGCTGTCGTATTTCCGCGGCCTCAATTTCCTGCTGAACGAGCAACCCGACAAGGCGATCGAGTCGTTTATCGAGGTCGTCAAGGTCGACCCCCAGACGATCGACCTCCATTTCGCGTTGGGTTCGCTGTTCCGGCGCCAGGGTGAAACCGAGCGCGCGATCCGCATGCACCAGAACCTGCTCGACCGTCCCACGCTGCCGGCGGACAAGCGGACGATGGCAACCTACGAGCTCGCGCAGGACTTTCATCGCGCCGGCCTTCTCGATCGGGCGGAAGCGCTCTTTCGCAAGCTCGACGACACGCCGTTCGAGCATTCCGCCTTGTCGCACCTGATCTCCATCTACGAAACCGAGAAGGACTGGCCGAAGGCGATCGCGGCGACGCAACGGATGGAGGTTCTCGCCAAGCAGCCGTACTACAAGGAGATCGCCCAATATCACTGCGAGCTCGCACAAGCCGCGCTGCTGCGCTCCGACACGTCTGCCGCAAAAGCCGAGATCGAGCATGCGCTCGCCGCGCACCGCGGCTGCGCGCGCGCGATGCTGATCCAGGGCGATCTTGCCGTCCAGAACAGCGACTGGCTTGCCGCCGTCGAAGCGTGGCAACGGATCGAGTCGCAGAATCCGGCATTCCTCGCACTCGCCGCCGATCGCTTCGCCGACGCATACCGCCGGCTTAGCGACCTGCCCACCGGCATCCGGCGCCTGCGCAATTACCAGACGCAGTATCCGTCGCTCGATCTATTGAACGCGCTCTTTACGCTGGTGCTCGAGCACGAAGGTCCGATCGCCGCCGCGACATTGATCAAGGACGAGCTTGCACGCAATCCCACGCTGATCGGACTCGACCGACTCCTGGAAGCGCAGTTGCTGACATCACCCCCCGACCGGCGGCACGATCTCGAGCTCGTCAAGGGACTCGTCAGCCAGCACATCAAGCGCCTCGGCCTGTATAAATGCGACAACTGCGGTTTTCGCGCACGGCAATACTATTGGCGCTGCCCCGGTTGTCAGAAATGGGAAACGTATTCGCCCAAGCGCACCGAGATGCCCGACGGCTACACGTGATGCTTTTTGCGCCGACACGCGCCAGGTTCCTGCCATGAGCTCCTCCCCACGCCCGCGCGTCATCGTCGCGCTCGACTTCGCCAATCCGATGCGTGCGCTCGGGCTCGCTGAAAACCTCGATCCCCACGACTGCGGGCTGAAGGTCGGCAAGGAGCTGTTCGTCACCGCGGGACCGGACCCCGTGCGCTGGATGGTCGAGCGTGGCTTCAACGTATTTCTCGACCTCAAGTTCCACGACATCCCCAACACCGTTGCGCAAGCGTGCGCAGCGGCGACTCGGCTCGGTGTGTGGATGCTGAA
Source organism: uncultured Pseudomonadota bacterium (assembly GCA_963709335.1). Classification (GTDB taxonomy): domain Bacteria; phylum Pseudomonadota; class Gammaproteobacteria; order Burkholderiales; family Casimicrobiaceae; genus VBCG01. Next base: position 94,466 of record CAVPWB010000009.1, on the reverse strand, counting down.
CGTCCACGCGTCCGGCGGAAGGCCGATGCTCAAGGCCGCACGAGACGCCGTCGCAGCGACCGCGGCGGAGACGGGTGTCGCTCGTCCGCTGCTCGTTGCCGTCACGGTGCTGACGAGCCTCGACCAGGCGGCGCTGAAGGAGACGGGCATCGACCTCGACGCAGGACGCCACGTGCTGCGCCTCGCGGCGCTCGCGCGCGATTGCGGGCTCGACGGAATCGTGTGCTCGCCGGTCGAAGCCCCGTCGATGCGCTCGGCGTTCGGGCCGGACTTCGCACTCGTAACGCCCGGGATCAGGCTCGCAGGCAGCGCCAGGGACGACCAGACGCGAATTGCAACACCCGAGATGGCGGCGCAAGGCGGCGCCGATTACCTGGTGATCGGCCGTCCGATCACGGCGGCGGCCGACCCCGTCGCAGCGCTTGCGGATATCAATCGCAGCCTTGGAAATTCCGCATGAAGATCACGATGATCGGCACGGGGTACGTCGGGCTCGTCACCGGAACATGCCTCGCCGAAGTGGGCAACGACGTGCTATGCGTCGACATCGACGCGCGCAAGATCGACGTGCTGCAAAGCGGCGGCGTGCCGATCCACGAGCCCGGCCTCGAGCCGATGATTCGCCGCAACGTGCACGCGGGGCGCTTGCGCTTCACGACCGATATCGACGCCGCAGTCGGCCACGCCACCGTGCAGTTCATCGCGGTGGGCACGCCGCCCGACGAGGACGGCAGCGCGGACATGCAGTACGTGCTGCAGGCCGCGCGCAACATCGGGCGCCGGATGACGCAGTGGACGCTGGTCGTCGACAAATCGACGGTGCCCGTCGGAACCGCCGATCGCGTGCGCACGACGATCGCCGAGGCGCTCGCGGCGCGCGGCGTCGACATTCCCTACGCTGTGGCGTCGAATCCCGAGTTCCTGAAGGAAGGGGCCGCGATCGACGATTTCATGAAGCCCGATCGCATCGTGATCGGCGCCCATGACGAGCGCGCGATTGGCATCCTGCGCAACGTCTATGCGCCATTCCAGCGCAATCGCGAGCGGCTGCTCGTGATGGATGTGCGCTCGGCAGAGCTCACCAAGTACGCGGCCAACGCAATGCTCGCCACGCGCATTTCGTTCATGAACGAGCTTGCGAACCTTGCCGAGCGGCTCGGCGCCGACATCGAATCGGTGCGCCAGGGCATCGGATCGGATCCGCGCATCGGCTGGCAATTCCTGTATCCCGGCGTCGGCTATGGCGGCAGCTGCTTTCCGAAGGACGTGCGCGCCCTGCAGTTCACCGCCCAGCGCGCGGGCACACCGCTGAAGGTGCTCGGCGCCGTCGAGGCCGCCAACGAAGCGCAGAAGCGCGTGCTCGTGGACAAGATCATTGCGCGTTTCGGCGACGATCTCTCGCGCTGCCGCTTCGCGTTGTGGGGGCTCGCGTTCAAGCCGAACACCGACGACATGCGCGAAGCGCCGTCGCGCGTGATCATCGACGCGTTGCTGCACCATGGCGCAACGATTTCGGCCTACGACCCGGTGGCTATCGAAGAAGCGAAGCGCGTGCTCGGCGACGTGCGGCGCCTTTCCTTCGCCGCCAATCCGCTCGCCGCTTGCGAAGGGGCCGACGCGCTTGTCGTGGTCACCGAATGGAAAGAGTTCCGCAGCCCCGATTTCGATTTGCTGCGACGGCACCTGCGCCAGCCGGTAATCTTCGACGGACGCAATCTCTACGAGCCTGACGTCGTCCGCGACGCCGGCTTCGAGCATTTTTCGATGGGTCGGCGATGAGCGCACCGGGCGAGGTCGAGGCATGAGCGCACCGGGCGAGGTCGCAGCGACGAGTGCGCGCTTCTCGCAGTGGCACGACCGCGTCGCGCGCGCCCGCGTGCTGGTCGTCGGCGACGTGATGCTCGACCGTTATTGGTTCGGCGACGTGGAGCGCATCTCGCCGGAGGCGCCGGTGCCTGTCGTCAGGATCGCGCGCACCGAGGAGCGTCCCGGCGGCGCCGCGAACGTTGCACGCAACGTTGCAGCGCTCGGCGCGCACGCGATGCTGCTGTCGGCGACCGGCGAGGACGAGCCGGCCGATACGCTGTTGCGGCTCCTTTCGATCGATCGCATCCGCACATCGTTCCTGCGCGACGCCGCGCTGACGACGACGGTGAAGCTGCGCGTCATCGGCCGCCAACAGCAATTGCTGCGCATCGACTTCGAGACCGCGCCACCCAACGAGCTTCTTGCGTCGCATCTCGACGCGTTCGACGCGCTGCTTGCCGATGCCGATGCGCTCGTGCTGTCGGACTACGGCAAGGGCGGTCTCGCGCACATCGCGACGATGATCGATCGCGCCCGCGCGGCCTCCAAGCCCGTGTTGGTCGACCCCAAGGGCGACGACTGGGACCGCTATCGCGGCGCTACGGTGATCACGCCCAATCGCAGTGAGTTTCGCCAGGTGGCGGGACGCGCGCGGGACGAAGCGGATCTCACCCGGCGCGCACAGGCGCTGCGCCAGCAGCTCGGCGTCGAGGCGTTGCTGCTCACGCGCTCCGAGGAAGGGATGAGCCTCTACTCGGACGCGGGCGAGTTGACGATCCCCGCGCAGGCCCGCGAGGTGTTCGACGTTTCCGGCGCCGGCGATACGGTGATCGCGACGCTCGGCGCATTGCTCGCCGCCGGCGCAACACTGCCCGACGCGATGTCGATCGCCAACGAAGCGGCCGGTGTCGTCGTCGGCAAGCTCGGCACAGCCGTCGCCGAACCCGGCGAGCTCAGTTGATCCTTCGCCGCGGCTGACCGATGGCGAAGGCCAAGACGCTCTACGCGTGCACGGAGTGCGGCGGTCAGTCGCCGAAGTGGCAGGGGCAATGCCCGCATTGCGGCGTGTGGAACACGCTCGTCGAGACGGTCGCCGCCACGGCGCCCGTCCGCTTCGAAAGCGTATCGGGTGCGCGCTCAACGGTGACGCCGCTCGCGTCGGTCACGGCGCGCGCGACGTCGCGCATACCGACCGGGCTGGAGGAATTCGATCGCGTGCTCGGCGGCGGCCTCGTGCCGGGCGGCGTGATCCTGCTGGGCGGCGATCCGGGCATCGGCAAGTCGACGCTGCTGCTGCAGGCGGGTGCGGCTCTGGGCGCCGCGCATCGGACGCTGTACGTCACCGGCGAGGAATCCGCCGAGCAGATCGCGCTTCGCGCGCAGCGTCTCGGACTCGTGAACGCGCCGATCGAGTTGCTGGCCGAAGTGCAGCTCGAGGCCATCGTCGCCGCGATCAACGCAACGTCGCCGGAAATCGTCGTCATCGATTCGGTCCAGACCGTCTACACGGAAGCGCTCGCGTCGGCGCCCGGCAGCGTCGCCCAGGTGCGCGAATGCGCGGCGCAGCTGACACGACTCGCCAAGCAGCGCGGCGTGATCGTGCTGTTCGTCGGCCACGTGACCAAGGAGGGCGCGATCGCCGGTCCGCGCGTGCTGGAGCACATCGTCGACACCGTGCTCTACTTTGAGGGCGATCCGCATTCGAGCTTCCGCCTGGTGCGCGCGATCAAGAATCGCTTCGGTGCCGCCAACGAGCTCGGGGTATTCGCGATGACCGAGCGCGGCCTCAAGGGAGTTGCCAATCCGTCGGCACTCTTCCTGTCGCAGCACGCAGAGGGTGTGGCGGGGTCGGCTGTCGTCGCAACGCTCGAAGGGTCGCGGCCGCTCCTTGTCGAAGTGCAGGCGCTCGTCGATCCCATCCAGGGCGGCATGCCACGGCGCCTCGCGGTGGGCCTCGACCCGCAGCGACTCGCCTTGCTGCTGGCGGTGCTGCACCGTCATGGCGGCGTCGACACCGGTGGATTCGACGTCTTTGTCAACGCGGTGGGTGGCGTGCGAATTCTGGAGCCGGCCGCCGATCTGGCAGTGTTGCTGTCGGTCTGTTCTTCTTTGAAAAACAAGCCAGTACCGCGTAAAACGCTTATTTTTGGTGAAGTAGGGCTGGCCGGCGAAATCCGGCCTGTACAGCGCGGACAGGAGCGAATCCGCGAGGCCGCGAAACTCGGCTTCACCACGTTCGTGATACCCAACCTCAACAAACCAAAGCAAACACCTGAAAATACTAAAATAATAGCCGTCGATCGCGTCGAGGAAGCGCTGGCACTTCTGCGGGAGTAGTCCGAGCGGCGGGGGTGCGCGCTCGGCGACTACGCCGCCGGCGCTACGTCGATGTCGATCGGCGCGCGGGTCCGGTTGCGGTATTGGGCCGCCATTGCGCCATACGCCGCCTCGAGCGCGCGAGTCGTCGCGACGGTGTCGAACAGTGGGCTGTCGTGCCCGGCGGCGTCGAGGAACGCCCGCAAGCGCTGCCGCTCGTTCGCGTCGCGCCCGAGCGCCACCGCCTTGCGCACATAGCCGTCGACGTCCGTCACGATCAACTCGGGCAATCCCACGGCGGTCAGAAGGCTCGCCGCAACCCGCGCAGCAAACGTGTCTCCGCGCCGCGTGACGACCGGGCACCCGGCCCACAGTGCGTCGCTTGCAGTTGTATGCGCGTTGTAGGGCCACGTGTCGAGGAACAGGTCGGCGACGCGATAGAGAGCAAGATAGTCCGGGTTGGCGCGCGCGCGCGTGAACTGCAGCCGCCGCGCATCGAGGCCGCGACGCACCATCTCGCGCCGCAGGTTGCGCTCGAGCATTTCCTCGCCGGGACGCGCCAGCAGCCACAGCACGGCGTCGGGCACTTCGGCGAGGATGCGCATCCACGCATCGAACACTTCCGGATTGAGCTTGTAGCCGCGGTTGAAACAGCACAGCACGATCGCGCTCTTCGCGAAACCAAGCTCGTGCCGCGACGGCACGTTGTCGGCGATTGGACGCGCGCGATCGTTGATCTGGTAGCTGCCGGGAAGCCGCACGAGCGTTTCCGAATAGTCGCCGGCGTGCGCGGCCGGTGTGACGATCGCGTCGCCGATCAGGTAGTCGACGAGATTGCCGCCGAGTGTTCCCGGGTACCCCAAGTAGTGGACCTGGATCGGTGCCGGGCGCAGCGCGAGCACGGCCGGCGCCGCGCCCTCCGTGTGGCCCTTGAGATCGACGAGGATGTCGATGCCATCGTCGCGAATCGATTGCGCGAGCCGCAGCGCAGGCCAGCCGGCGGCATCGACGAACCGGTCGAACCCGCGCACGAGACGATCGCGCATCGCACTGCGATCGTCCGGGCCCGTCGAATACGCGACGATCTCGAAGCGCGACCGATCGTGCGCCTCGAACAGACCCGCCGCAAGATATGCGGTGGCATGCGTGTAGAGGTCGGCCGACAGATAGCCGATACGCAGACGATCGTCGCGCAACTCGCGCGACGGCGCTGACTCGGCCGCCGGCGCGAGCACTGCGGTCCATCCAGTCGCACACCGCAACTGCTCGTGCCGGGACGATGGTTGGGACAGCAGCACAAACGGCGACAGCAGCGGCGTGCCGGCGGCGACGCCGTCTTGAAACTGCGTGCGGAGCGTCTTCAGATCGTGCCAGTCGCCGACGCGCTGGCGCAGGAACAGCAGCTGGGACAGCGCCGCACCATGGCGTGGGTCGAGGCGCACGACATTCGCGTACGCCTGCATGGCACCCGACGGGTCGTTCTCGCGCTCGAGCAGGCCTGCGAGCTGAAACTGCAGCGGCGCGGATTCCGGCTTGCGCGCCAGCGCCGAATCGAGCGTCGTGCGTGCCTTCTTGCGCATGCCCGCCGTGCTTTCGAGCTGGGCCTTGAATCCGGCATAAGCGGGCTCCGCCGGCGCCTGCGCCGTGGCGCGCGACGATGCGTCCATCGCTTCGAGCAGCCGCCCCTGCGGCTCGAGCGACAGCGCGAGGTTGTGCCACGCCGGCGCGTGCGTCGCATCGGCTGCGATCGCACGCCGCGCGAAGGCTTCCGCTTCGGCGGTGCGTCCCAAGGCGAGCTCGGCCGCCGAGAGGTTCGCAAGTATTTCGGGCGACGCCGGCGCGAGTGTCGCTGCCTCGCGCAGCGCGTTGGCGGCGGCCTCGCGGCGTCCTGCAGCGTTCAGCACCAGCGCGAGATTCGACCATGCATCGGGTGACTTCGGCTCGATTGCGAGCGATGCGCGGATTCGCTCGGCCGCTTCCGGGAGCTTGCCTGCCTGGAACAGCACGACCCCCGAATAGTGAAGCGCGGGCGCATTGTCGGGATCGGCTGCGAGCACGGCATCGTAGCGCATGAATGCTTCGCGAAGCTTGCCCTGCTGGTGGAGGCGAAAGGCGCGTTCGAACTCTTGACTGATGCTCATCCGGCAGTGACGGCGTCGCTTGATCGACGCCAGGCAGATCCAAAGTGCGTGAGGTTATCACCGCGCATCTGTAGCCCGTGCCTCTATGTAGATGCGCGTGATCTTGTCGAAGCGTGCCCGTATTTCCTGCTCGAGCGACCTGACGGCCTTTGAGATGCTCGCGGCGGACGCCTTCGGGTCGAACTCGACATCGAGCGTCAGCAGCACCTGCTCAGGTCCGATGTACATCGACAGCAGCGGGCCGACGCTGCGCACCAGCGGATGACGGCCCAGCAGTTCGCGGATCGCCGCAGCGGTATCCGGGCGAATGCCTTCGCCGATCAAGAGGCCGCGCGCCTCGCGGATCAGCAGCACGGCGACGCCGGCGAGGATCACGCCGATGGCGATCGAGGCCGCGCCGTCAGCCTGCGGCAGGTTGTAGTAATGGCTGATGAAGATGCCGAGCGCAGCGACGGCAAGGCCTGCGAGCGCGGCGAAGTCCTCGCCCAGGACCGTGTACGTCATCGGATCCTTGCTGGCGTGCAGCGCGGCCCAGAACGGGCGATCGCCTTTCTCGCGCAGAAAGACTCGCAGCGCCACCGTGAAACTCGTTCCCTCGAATATCGCCGCAGCGAACAGCACGAAGTAGTTCCACTTCGGATCGCGCATCGGCGCCGGATTCATGATGTGCTGGATGCCCTCGAGCATCGACAGTCCGCCACCGAGACCGAACACGAGCACGGCCACGATCAGGCTCCAGAAGAAGAGCTCCTTGCCGTGGCCGAACGGATGCTCGGGCGTCGCCTTGCGCTCGCTGAGACGCCTGCCGATCAAGAGCAGCACGCCGTTGCCGGTGTCGACCGCCGAGTGGATGCCTTCGGACAGCATGGCCGAACTGCCCGTGATGCCTGCCACGACGAACTTGGTTGCAGCGATCGCGACGTTCGCTGCGATGGCGCCGTAGACGGCAATCCTGGAGTCGGCCATTGGGCTCGGCTAGTGGGTGAAGGCGCGCGCAATGCGTCGGTGCGTCGTCCATGTCCTACAGACGTTCGGGCGGCGCCCGGACAGGAGCGCGCATGCGTGCGGCGTACAGTTCGTCATTGCGATTCCATCCGTTGCGAGGTACCCACAATGTTCGGCAACACGAGTTCAGAAATCACCAATGCCATCGAGCTCTTGAAGCGCGATCACGACGATGTCGACACGCTGTTCTCCCAGTACGAGGATAGCAAGGAGACCAATGACGATGACGCCAAGGAAATGCTGGTCACGCAGATATGCGACGCGCTGACCGTACACGCGCAAGTCGAGGAGGAGATCTTCTACCCGGCCGCTCGGCGCGCGCTCGATGGCGACGAAGGGAAGGACCTGCTCGACGAAGCCGCTGTCGAGCACCAGACGTTGAAGGATCTCATCGCGCGGCTGGAAGCGGCACCGACGGACGATCCGCTCTACGACGCCGGGGTCAAGGTGCTGAGCGAGTACGTCAAGCATCATGTCAAGGAGGAGGAGAACGAACTCTTCCCGAAGGTCAAGTCGTCGCAGATGGACCTCGAAGCGATCGGCCGGCAGTTGGCCGACCGGAAGGCCGAACTCACGGCGCGTGGCGCGCGTCAGGGCCGCAGGTCGGCGAACGGCCAGCAGCGGGGCTCTCGACAGTCTGCCGCACGCGGGGATCGGTAACGCGCAAGCCGTTCCCCAGCAGCCGTTCGGCGTAGCTTGAGCGGCACACGCGGGCGCGTGCTGGCGTCGTCATCCGTCGGCCGAGTCACGCAGCCTGAACGGACCGCCGGTCAATTGCTCCTGCAGAAACGCGACGCACACGCGCACCTTGGCTGATTGGCCAAGGTGCGTCGTGGTCGCTGCCCAGACGTCCGCCGGCTCTTCGTAGTCGCGCAGCACGTGCACCAAGCGGCCGGCATCGCGTGCCGCGTCGATTGCGGTCGCCGCAAACCTGGCCTTGCGCGCGGCCACCCGGACCCCTCAAATCCTCGAGTTTGAAGCATTCACGATCCGTGAATCATAGTGCGACGGATCGCACGTTCTCAATCGGATTCGTGGTCAATACAATGACCGCTCGTCGAACCTACTGAGACGCCATGAGCCGACCGATCTCGCTCGCCGCATTGACCGTGCTGGAACTGACACCACCCGACATGGTGACCTGCGCGGCCGAGGCCGGGTTCAGCCACGTGGGCATCCGGCTGATCCCCGCGACGCCGACCGAGCCGCAGTACGACCTCGTCGGCGACACGCCACTGGTGCGCGAGATCGAGGCCCGGCTTGCAGACACCCACGTCGACGTGCTGGACGTCGAGATCTTCCGGCTGAAGCCCGAAACGCGCGTTGTCGACTACGAAGGGGCGATCGCTACGGCAGCCCGGCTGGGCGCCAAGTGCCTGCTCGTCGCCGGCAACGATCCGGACGAGGCGCGACTCATCGAACGCTTCGGCGCATTCTGCGATCTCGCGGGGCGCTACGCACTGGGCGCGAGCCTCGAATTCATGCCGTGGACCGACGCGAAGGACTTGGCGCAAGGGGCGCGCATCGTCGAGGCCGCCAACCGCGCCAACGGCGGCGTGCTGATCGATCCGTTCCACCTGAGCCGCTCGCGCAGCAGCATCGACGAGATCGCGAGCGTGCCGGTCAAACGGCTTCACTTCATGCAGTTTTGCGACGTTCCGGCGGCGATTCCGCCGACGATGGACGAGATCCTGGCGGAGGCCCGCGCCGAGCGGCTGTTTCCGGGGGAGGGCGCGCTCGACCTCGTGGGCTTGCTGCGTGCCGTGCCCCGCGATCTGCCGCTGAGCGTCGAAGTGCCGACGCATACGCTCGCGCGCACGATGAGCGCCAGCGATCGCGCGCGGCGCGCGCTCGCTTCGACGCGTGCAGTGCTCGCGCGACTGGATGCACGATGAACATCGCAGATACGCTCGACGGTGCAACCCGGCTCGTCGCCATCATCGGGGATCCGATCGCGCAGGTGAAATCGCCGGCCGGCGTCACGCAATCGCTGATCGATCGCGACCGCAACGCCATTGTCGTGCCGATACATGTGACGACCGCGGACCTCGAGCGTTTCATCCAAGGCGTGAGCCTCGCACGCAATCTGGACGGCATCATCGTCACCGTGCCGCACAAGTTCGACGTTTTCCGACTCTGCGCCACGACCACCGAGCGCGCGCAGTTCCTCGGTGCCGTCAACGTGCTGCGCCGAAAGGACGACGGCAGCTGGCACGGCGATCACGCGGATGGTGTCGGCTTTGTCGAAGGAATCCGCACGGCGGGGTGTCGCCCGGAGGGCCGGCGGGCGTTGCTGGCCGGCGCCGGCGGTGCGGGCTCCGCGATCGCGCTCGCGCTGCTCAGCGCAGGTGTCGTACCGCGGCGTCGACTTGCGCGTATCGGCACCAGTGCGCCAATTGCTGATCGAGGAAGGGCGGGTGGTCGGCGCCGTCGTGCAGCAACCCGGCGGCGACACCGAAATTCGTGCGAATCGCGGTGTCGTGCTCGCATGCGGCGGCTTTCCCCATGATCCGGTGCGAATCGCGCAATTGTTCGCGCATGCGCCGACGGGCCGTGAGCATCGATCGGCGGCACCGGCCTCGAACACCGGCGACGGATTGCGGCTCGGAGAAGCGGTGGGGGCCGTCGTCGAGACAGATTTGCGCGCGGGTGCCGCGTGGGCACCCGTGTCGCTCGTGCCCAGGCGCGATGGCACCGTCGGCCATTTTCCGCATCTGGTCGAGCGCGCGAAACCGGGCCTCATCGCCGTTACGCCTGCCGGCGGGCGCTTCGTCGACGAGGCCGGCTCGTACTACGACTTCATGGCGGCGCTGTTCGCCGCACTGCCCGCGGGTGCGCCCGTCGAGGCGTGGCTCGTCTGCGATCACCGCTTCATCCGCCGCTACGGGCTTGGCCATGCCATGCCCGCGCCGCTGCCGCTCGGCCCTTCGCTGCGCTCGGGCTACCTCAAGCGGGGCAGGACGATCGCCGAACTCGCTCGCGCTTGCGGGCTTCCGGAAGGCGCGCTGGCTGCCACCGTGGAAACGTACAACCGCGATGCATGCGAGGGTCGCGATCCAGCCTTCGGTCGCGGGGATACGCCGTACGACCGCGCGGGCGGCGATCCGCTGCAGCGCCCCAATCCGAACGTGGCGCCGGTCGAGCACGCACCGTACTACGCCGTGAAAGTAGTGCCGGGGAGCCTCGGGACATTCGCAGGACTGCGCACCGACGCCGACGCGCGCGTGCTCGACGCACGAGGGATGGCGATACCGGGGTTGTACGCGTGCGGCGCCGACATGGCGAGCGTCATGGGCGGGCGCTATCCCAGCGGCGGCATCACGCTCGGGCCGGCGATGACGTTCGGCTACATCGCCGCTCATCATCTGGCGACGGCGACGCCTGCAGCCTGAAAGCAGCGGCAGCTACAGCCGCGCCACCTCGGCCATCTCGCGCAATGCCCGGAGCGCGGCGCGATAGCCGCCGGGTCCGAGTCCCGCGATCACGGCAGTCGCTGCCTTCGACACGTACGAACGGTGGTACATCTCCTCGCGGCGGTGGATGTTCGTGATGTGCACCTCGATGATCGGCTCGCGGGACATCTTGAGCGCATCCAGGATCGCCAACGACGTGAAGGAATACGCGGCGGGATTGATGACGATCGCGGCTCCCGCGTCGATCGCCTCGTGGATCCAGTCGATGAGCTCGGCCTCGCTGTTCGACTGCCGGAACTCGAGCCTGGCACCCCCGGCTTCATCCTTGCACATCGTCTCGATCTCTGCGAGCGTCGTGGTGCCATAGACACCCGGCTCGCGGGTGCCGAGGCGATTGAGATTGGGACCGTTCAGGACATAAATGGGCTTGTTCATGGTCGAGTTGGGTGCGGCAGGGGTGAGATTCCCGGGGCCTGTTAACGCTAGCCTTTGTAACCCATCAATCGCGGCAGCCACAGGATGGTTTGCGGTACGAGCGTGATGATTGCGAGGACGACGATCGCCATCAGGATGAATGGCAGCGCTTCCTTCACGATCGCCATCAGCGGCTGCTTGGTCATGCCAGCGACGACGAACAGCAGAAGACCGAACGGCGGCGTCAACAGCCCGATCATGATGTTGACGACGACGACGACACCGAAATGAACCATGTCGATGCCGAGCGCCTTCGCCGCCGGAATCATGATGGGAACGATGACCAGCAGGATCGTCGAGCCCTCGAGCAGGCACCCCAGCACCAGCAGGATCGCATTGACCAGCAGCAAGTACATGATCGGCGTGAGGTGAAATCCGCTGATGAAGGCCTGCACGGACAGCGGCACTTTTTCGATCGTGACGACATAGTTGAAGACCAGCGCGCCCGCGATGAGCATGCCGACGGATGTCGTCGCTTTGGCGCTCGAGAGCAGCACGTCGTAGAGCTGTCGCCATGTCATCGCGCGATAGATGAGCCACGACGCCAGCAATGCGTACGCGGCTGCAGCGGCGGCGCCCTCGGTCGGCGTCATCACGCCGCCGTAGATGCCGAACAGCAGCACCACCGGCAGCATCAGCGCTGGAAACGCATCGAGCGTGATGCGCGGCACGTCGCGCCAAGGTACGGCAGGCTCGACCGGATAGTTCCTGCGCCGCGCGATCCACGTGTTGGTGATCATGAAGCCGACGCCGAGCAGAAGCCCCGGGATCACGCCGCCGAGAAACAGGTAGCCGATCGACGTGTCCGATACGAGCGCATAGATGACCATCGGGATCGACGGCGGGATGATCGGCCCGATGATGGCAGCGGAGGCCGTGATCGCGCCGGCGTAGGCGATCGGATAACTGCCGCCGCGCGTCATCATGCCGATGATGACCCTCCCGATGCCGACGGCGTCCGCGATCGCCGATCCGGACATGCCCGCGAAGATGATGTTTGCAACGACGTTGACGTGTCCCAGTCCACCGCGAAAACGTCCCACGAGGACGAGACAGAATTTCAGCAGCCGATCGGTGAGGCTGCCCGTGTTCATCAGGTCGGCAGCGAGGATGAACAGGGGCACGGCCAGCAGCACGTAGCTGTTGAACAGTCCGTTCAGGATCTGCTCGGCGGCCGTTCCGACATCGAGTCCGGCAACGACGAAGTAGAAGACTGACGCCGCGATCATCGACAGGCCGATGGGCAGGCCGAGGAGGGCGAGCACGACCAGCACGACGATGCAAAGGGTGAAATGGCCCGGCATGGTCACGGCGTGTCGGTTTCGCCGCGGTCTGTGCCGGTGATAGCGCGCAGCGCGATGCGCGCCTGCTTGACGATGCAGGCCAGCACGAAGATGACGTAGATCGAATACATCGCATCGAGCCGCAGATGCAGGTACGCCGTGTGCTCGCGTTTCATGAACGCGACGTAGCTCCATGACGCGGGGAGCGACATCAGCAGGAGGACGACGAACGCGATGCTGGACGCCGCCGTGAACAGCCGCCGAACCCGTGGAGGCACCAGCGTGTAGACGATGTCGAAACGAATCTCGTCGTTATTCGACAGCACGAACGCCGCGCACCAGAGCACGACCCAGACCCAGCACAACACCGTCACTTCCTCGGTCCACCCGAGCGGCTGGTTCAGCACGTAGCGAAACGCAATCTGCAGCAGGAACGAGATGAACATCAGGCCCATCAGCCCGACGGCGACGTCGTTCGCGCGGCGCTTGAGCCAGCGCGCTGCGCTCGCCATGCCTGCCTGTTCCATCGCTCCCCCGAAGATGTCAGCGCAACCGATGGCGACGCACGACGATTCCCGTGCGGGCGATCATTCCCGGATGCCGGACTTCGCTGCCGGCGCGACCACGCAGCCGCGCCGGGTGTGTCGGATCAAAGGGCGTTGATGCGCTCGAGCGCGCCCTTCGGCCAGTCGCCGCCGTACTTGTCGACGTACTTCTTCTGCGCGAAGGTGCGGAAGGCTGCGATGTCCGGCGTGTAGATCTTCTTGCCTTCCTTCTTGAAGTACTCGACGACGTCCTTCTCCTGACCGACGAACTTTGCGGTGTAGTCGTCGACGGCTTTCTCGGCGGCCGCCTGGAAGGTCGCCTGCTGGGCGGGTGACATCGCGTCCCAGACCTTGGTCGTGATCACCATCACGTCGTATCCGAGCACGTGCGACGTCAGCACGAACTGCGTGGTGACTTCGTCGAATTTCATCAACCGGCTCGCGACCAGTGGATTGTCCTGGCCGTCGATCGCGCCCGACTGCAGCGCCGTGTACACCTCGGCGTACGCCACCGGCGTCGGATTGACGCCGATCGACTCACCCAGGAACTGCCAGTACTCGCCGGGCGGCATGCGCAGCTTGATGCCGGCGAGATCGGCAGGCGTCTTGATCTGCTTGTCCGGCTTCAGGTTGACGTGGCGCGATCCGAAATAGACCGGCGTGATGATCTGGATGCCGAGCTGGTCGCGCGCCAGCTTCGCGAATTCCTTGCCGACGTCGCTCTTGAAGGTCTTCTTCAGGTGGTCGACGTCGCGGAACAGATACGCGGACGTCATCAGCGACCACGCCGGTATCTGCTTCGAAATGTCCGCGGGTGCGAGATTGCACATCTCCAGGTTGCCGCGCTGCAGGGCGATGAGCTCGGTTCCCTGCTTGAACAGCGTGTTGCCCCAGTACGGTTCGAACTCGTAGCCATCCTTGATGGCGGCCGCGAAATTCTTGTAGGCCTCCGTGCGCAGATCCTGCTCCGTGAACGCGGAACTGAAACGGAGCTTGGTCTTGGCCTGGGCAAGGGCCTGCGGAAGCGCCCCGAGCGCCAGCATCGACGCACCGGCACTAAGCATCCTGCGCCGGGTAAAAGTCGGTTCCATCGGGTATTTCCTCCTGTTATGTCACACGCGTGGGGTGAACGGATCATCTGAGGCTTGGCGGATCGTCACATTGAACAGCGTGCGTATGATAATGTGAGAACCATCCTAACAACAGTCCCTCATTACGCAGTCGAAGGCCCCATTCGCATGAACGACGAATCCGCCGACATTCGGCCGCGCAGGCGGCGACCCGCCCGGGCGACTGTGGTGGCCCCCGAACAGATGGCAACCATGCCGGAAGCGGGGGCCAGCGTGGGCGAGATCACGTACCGGCGCATCCGTTCCGACATCGTCCTGGGGCGTTTGCCGCCGGGCCGGAAACTGCCGCTCGACCGCATGCGCAACGCGTACGGCACCAGCGTCAGCACGTTGCGGGAGCTCTTCAGTCGTCTTGCGTCCGAGGGTCTGCTCGTCGCCGAAGGCGCGCGCGGCTTCCAGGTGCCCGCAGTGTCGTCGGCGAACCTGCGCGAGATCGCCGCGATGCGCCAGCTGCTCGAATGCCATGGCATGCAGGAGTCGTTCAAGCGCGGCGACCTGGCGTGGGAAGGACGCGTCGTCGCGGCGCATCACATGCTGGCGACGACCGAGAAGCAATTGCATACGGGCGGGCCATGCCCGCCGGAGACGTGGCGGCGCTACGACTGGGCATTTCACCTGGCACTGATTTCCGCGTGCGACTCGCGCGTGCTGCTGGAAACGTACGCGGCGATATGCGACAAATATCTTCGCTACCAGATGATCGCGGCGATCTTTCGCGGTCCGATTGCGGCGGACGAACACCGCATTCTTCTCGAATGTGCGCTCGCGCGCGACTGGCAACGGGCGCAGCAGACGCTCGTCACGCACATCCAGGATTGCGTCACGCAGATGGCGTCCGTGATGGACGCGACACCGGCGAGCGATTGAGCCGCCGCTCCAGTGCACCGATGCGAGCCTGACGGGCGCGCAGCGGTTCGATTCGACGCGTCATCGGGAGCTGCCAATGTCGCTATTGGGGAAGGCTGCGCTGGCCATGTGGTGGGACATGGCGCCGGAAATGAAGGCCGAATTCGAGAACTGGCATTCGCACGAGCACTTTCCGGAGCGCCTGTCGATCCCCGGCTTCCGCCGCGGCACGCGGTGGACGAGTGCAACCGACGGCCCGGGGATATTCGTCATGTACGAAGTCGATGCGCACGAGACGCTTTCGTCGCCGGCCTATGCCGCGCGGCTGAATTCGCCCACGCCGTGGTCGACGAAGATGATGCCGCATCACCGCAACATGGTGCGCAGCCAATGCCACGTGCTCGAAAGTCGCGGTGCCGGCACGGCCAGGCACGCGCTCACGATGCGGTTCTCGCCCGAGCCCGGCCGAGATGCCGACGCGCGCGCGCACTTCAAATCGCTCGCCGAAACGTGGGTGTCACGTCCGGGGATCGTCGGAGTGCATCTGTTACGGCATCAGCCGCCTGCGATGGCGCTTACGACGGAGCAGAAAATTCGCCTGGCGACCGATCAAGTGGCGGACTGGATCGTTGTCGTGTGTGGCTACGACCTCGCTGCGCTGGAGGGTCTCTTGGCATCGGGCCTCCCCGATGCCGCGTCGATCGCCGGAATCGCTCCGGGTCACGCGAGCGGACTCTATTCGCTGTCGCATTCGGCAACGCCCGCGGATGTAGTCTAAGCGGTCGCTCAATCGCCGGTTGGCGACGTCGAATTCCCGGCCGGGTTCGGCGACGTGTGTTCGGCACCGTGTTCGAGCAGTCCTTGGATCCGATCCGACTGCAGCACGGCGTCTGCGAAGGTGCCAAACGCGGCAGCGTCGGCGGGTGGATACGCCAGCCCCGCATGATCGGAACTTCCGCCGCGAGGTGCCCAGACTCGATGGCTGGCGAGCAGGTAGCTGCCATAGGCCGCGCGCACGCCATGAACGGCGACATCTCCCATCTCCTGCTGGACGGTGTGAGCCGTAAGGGCGGCATTCAGGACGATTGCCGTTTCGGTGAGCGCCAGCCGATACCCGGCGCGGTGCGCGACGTCCGGACCCAGCGTGGCCTGCATTCGTCTCGCCGCTGTATGCACGACCACCACAAGCCTGTCGACGATGTTGCGCAACGACTGCTTGTTGACAAACGACAGGTAGTTTTCCGGATTCAGGAAAACATCCACCGCGGCGGAAACGGCGCCGCAGCCGCTATGTCCAAGGACGACAATGAGTTTCAAGCTGCCGCCAAGATGAGCGACCGCATATTTCAGGCTTCCGAGGACGTCGCTGCCGAGCCCGTTGCCGGCTACCCGCACCACGAACAGATCGTTTGGACCTTCATTGAAAATGAGCTCGATGGGAACCCGTGCGTCCGAGCAACCAAGGATCGCCGCGTAGGGTCGCTGCTTCGGCGCAGCCCTGTAGACCTTCGCAAAGCCGAGATCGTGTGCATCCAACTCGATCACGCGCTGGGCCGTTCCATCACCTTCGGCTGCGTCTGCGCACAGTTCAGCAATCATCCGGCCGCCGTCGTCAAGACGCTTAAGCGCTGCCTCCGCGTCGCCGGGCCGCGGCCGGGCAGCGGCATCGATCGCGCTGTACCGGTAGACAATGTCGATGGATTTCATGGTCTCGCTCCTGGGATGCCCAGCAGTGTAACGGCGCGTTCCCGGCAGCGACGATTTGGATTCTGCACGGACCGCAAGGTCGTCACGCGACGAAACGGCGGGGGAGGGCTGCAGCGTTCTAACGAAACTGGCGAAACCAGGTGCGGATGTCGTCCGCGAGAAGCGCAGGCTCTTCCATTGCCGCGAAGTGGCCCATTGGCGAGCATCTCCGTCCAGCGCTTGATTCGCAGCATACGGTCTGGAACGCGCGTTACCCGGCCGGCTTCGACGCGTGTCGAACAGCACTTCGGGAAAGCGCTGCTCCGGGCGATCGAGGAACGCGTCGCACGACCCTTCAAGTGACGGTCGAAGAACGCCAACGAGAACGCGTCGATGATGCGATTGGCGCGTCTGGCATCGATCGGACCGGTAAGCCCGAGCCAATGCGTCAGCGGCGACAGCAATGGAAAATCCGAAAAGTTCGGGTGAAAGGTGCCGGGGATCAGCACCAGGTAGCCATCAGCAGGCAGCTTGTCGAACACCGCGCGCATCGTGGTCTGCGTCTCGTCGATGTCGCGTCGAGACCAATGCTCGAGCTGCATGCTGCGCGCATCACGGCTGATCCACATCGTGGGTTGGCTGCAGGCCCGTTTCGACGACGTCGGCCGGCATGAACACATCCATGGTGAGACAGGCGCTCAGGCGGGGCGTGAGGTGGCAGGCCTCGGCGGTGATCTCGCCGCCCAGCGAGACGCCGAACATGCCCGCACGTTGCAGGTCGAGCTGCCCGGCGAGGATGCCGTTGGGGTCGGACTGGTTCAGACCCGCGAGGCGATCGAGCGTGAACAGCGCGTCTTCTGCGAGAAAGGGGATGATTCGATCCAGGAATTCGGGATGACTCGGGTGGGAGGGATCGAACATCCGCGGATCGAACGCCGCAATGCGCCCGTCCGGGAATACGACCCCGGTCGCGGCGTACGGGTGATCGATGGCCGCAACGATGTAACCATGCGACACGAGCTCCTCGACCTGCATGGTGTTGTGCTGGCGATAGCCGCCGCGCCCGTGCGAAAAGATGAGCACGGGGTAAGGTCCGCCGTGCGCCGCGGGCGCGGACGTCACCGCGTTGGTGGTGACGTAGTTCAGATACCCGAAGGTGAATGCCGGCAGACCGAACAGGCGCGCCAACGGCGCGAGAACTTCGGGATGCTGCACATAAGGAGCACGCGCGGCTGACGGCTCGGCGACGGCCGGGTACCAGACTTGCACCATCAGTTCGCGGCGATCATCGGGATCGGCGGTGAACACCTCCGGACGCCCGGCATCGATCCAGTGGTACGTCAGCGTGCCAATGGCGTACGGACCGGTTGGAGTCGGAAAGCGGAATATCGGAATGAGCATCGGCAGTGCCGTCGATGCGGCAAGTCCGATCAAGCCAACGGCGGTAGCCACGCGGCCAGCGACGCGTTCCGCATGACCTCGCGTACGAGCGTGCGCGCCGCGCGGATGCTCCTGCAGCAGCCAGGCCACGAAGAGCAATCCGGTCAGTGCGTAAGCCGGCACCATCTGCCAGCGCGGCCCTTCGATCAGAATCTGTGCACCTGCGACCAGGACCGCAATCGGCGCGACGAAGCGCAGTACGCGCGATGCGCGAACGCGTCGGATCGCCAACCCGAAGAACGTCAGCCCATTGGCGAGCAACAGCACCGTTTCGAGCAGCCTCATCTGGACGGCCTACCGGGGCTAATAGGGGGTAGACAACGACGCAAGGCCGACGATCGCGGAGGCTACTGACTCGTCGAAAGAGGTCAGATTACGTGCCACAACACATAGCCCGGCCATCACCTCGTTCAAGAATCTCCGTCCCGTTACTGCGTATAATTGTTATTATGTCAAATAGAAGAACAACGATTTCAGAAGGATTCGCAGGGCTCTCACACGTCATCCACTGACCCCTTCGCCGCAGACGACGACCTAACAACCGTGGTCTCGGCGCCCCGATCGACGGGATCGCACTTCAGCTGACAGCCAGGCGCCCCGACTAAGCCTTGCTTGCGGCCGCCTGCTGCGAGAACGACAGCGCCATGAAATCGACGAAGGCGCGCACTCGAGCCGCAAGCTGATGGCGTTGCGGATAAACCGCGTAGATGTCGGCGTCGGGCGTGTGGTACTGCGGCAGCACGTGGACCAGGCGCCCGTTCCGCAGGTATCGATCGATGTCCCACTCGGCGCGCATCAGGATGCCGTGCCCGTCAAGCGCCCAGTTCACCGCGATCTCGCCGTCATTGGTGGTCAGGTTGCCGCGGATCTTCACCGTCTCGGATGCAACGCTCTTGCCGCGGCCGCTGGCCAGGCGCCACGTCCCGTAGGCCTCCTCGCCCTGCCGGATGCCGATGCAGTTGTGCTTGGTGAGGTCGTTGGGCACCTTCGGCATTCCGTGCTTCGCCAGATACGCGGGCGATGCGCACAGCAGCCTGCGGTTCGACGCGATGAAGCGCGCGATGATCCGCGCGTCCGGCGGCGCGCCGAACCGGATGCAGACATCGAACGAGTCGTCCGTCAACGGTGGCGGGTTGACCGAACAATGCAATTGAACGTTGACCTGCGGGTGCTTGCGCGCGAAGCGCGAGATCAGCGGCGCCACGTGGCTGCGCCCGAAACCCAGCGTCGCATTCACCCTGAGCAGCCCCTTCGGCGTTGCCTTGGCCACGCCGAGCTGCTCCTCCATGCCGTCGATTTCGGCCAGGATGCGCCGCGCGCTCTCCAGGTACGTCTCGCCCTCGGGCGTGAGGCTCATGCGCCGCGTGGTCCGGTTGACGAGGGAAACGCCGAGTCGCGCTTCCATCAGCGCCAGATGCTTGCTCACGGCCGGCGTCGTGATCCCCAGCTCGCGGGCCGCAGCACTCAGGCTGCCGGCACCGGCAAGTGCAGAGAAGAAGCCGAGGTCGGCCGGTTGGACGCCATTCGACATGCGTCGCCGATTGTTGAACTCAGGTTAACGATGGATTCACTTTAGCCGCGAGCTGACGCACTGTCCAGCCACTACAGTCTCGATCACGCCCACCCACTGTTGGAGACATCCATGAAGACCTATCGCATCGCAACGATTCCTGGCGACGGCATCGGCAAGGAAGTCGTGCCCGCCGGCCAGAAAGTGCTGGAAGCGCTCGCAACCGCGAGCAGCAACTTCAAATTCGAGTTCCAGAACTTCGACTGGGGCGGCGACTACTTCCGCGAGCATGGCGTGATGATGCCGGACGACGGACTGAGCGCAATCAGCGACAAGGACGCGATCCTCTTCGGTTCCGCGGGCGACCCGCACATCCCCGACCACGTCACGCTGTGGGGTCTGCGCCTGAAGATCTGCCAGGGCTTCGACCAGTACGCCAACGTCCGCCCCACGCGCATCCTGCCCGGCATCGACGGCCCGCTGAAGCGCTGCGGCCCGGATGACTTGAACTGGGTCATCGTCCGCGAGAACTCCGAAGGCGAATACTCGGGTGTCGGCGGTCGTGTGCACCAGGGCCATCCGCTCGAGGCCGCCACCGACGTGTCGATGATGACCCGCGCGGGGGTCGAACGCATCATGCGTTTCGCGTTCAAGCTCGCGCAGTCGCGTCCGCGCAAGCTGCTGACCGTCATCACCAAGAGCAACGCGCAGCGTCACGCGATGGTGATGTGGGACGAGATCGCCGCGCAGATCGCCAAGGAGTTTCCGGACGTCACGTGGGACAAGGAGCTGGTCGATGCCTCGACGGCACGCATGATCAACCGTCCGGCTTCGCTCGACACCATCGTCGCGACCAACCTGCACGCCGACATCCTCAGCGACCTGGCCGCAGCCCTGGCCGGCAGCCTCGGCATTGCGCCCACGGGCAACATCGATCCGGAGCACCGCTATCCCTCGATGTTCGAGCCGATCCACGGCTCGGCGTTCGACATCATGGGCAAGGGCCTGGCCAATCCGGTCGGCACGTTCTGGTCGGTCGTCATGCTGCTCGAGCACCTCGGTGAACTGGACGCCGCCAAGCGCGTCATGAGCGCCATCGAGCAAGTCACCGCGAACGCCGCGCTGCACACGCGCGACCTCGGCGGCACGGCAACGACGGCACAGGTGACGCAGGCCGTGTGCGACCTCTTGCGCGCCAGCGCGGAGCGCAAGGCCGCCTGATCTATCAGCCGGGACCTCGACTGAGGCCCGGCCTCTCGAACTTCAGCGGGGCGGCGTGCTCGTCGCCCTGCCCCAAGCAACCGACAAGCGTTGCGGGCTCAACTCATGCCTACACAAAGTCATAGGAGACAAATCATGCGACGCTTCTTCGGCAAGCTCTACGTCCAGGTCCTCATCGGCGTCTTCGCCGGTGTCGCACTGGGTTTCTTCAATCCCGGTCTCGGCGTGGACGTGAAGCCGCTCGGGGACGTGTTCATCAAGCTCATCAAGATGGTGTTCGCACCGATCATCTTCGCGATGGTCGTGCTGGGCATCGCCCGCATGGAGAACATGAAAGAGCTCGGCCGCGTTGGCGCCCGGGCGCTGATCTATTTCGAGGTGCTTTCGACCTTTGCGCTGGGTCTGGGCCTGCTGGCGGTGAACCTCGTCGGGCCGGGCGTGGGCATGAATGTCGACCCCGCCGCACTCGACACCAAGGCCATCGCGAGCTACACGGCCACCTCCGCCAAGCCCGCAGGTTTCGTCGACTTCCTGCTCAACATGGTGCCGACAAGCATCGTGGATGCGCTGGCGAAGAACGACATCCTGCAGATTCTGGTGTTCGCGATCCTGTTCGGCGTTGCGCTGTCGCACATCGGGCCGCGTGCCAAGCCCGTGATCGCCGTGCTCGATTCCTTCATCGACGGCATCTTTGCCGTCGTCGGGATGATCATGCGTCTTGCGCCAATCGCAGCGTTCGGCGCGATGTCGTTCACCGTCGGCAAATACGGCCTGGCCTCGATCGTTTCGCTGGGCAAGCTGATGGGCACGATGTACATCACCTGCGCGCTTTTCGTCGTCGTGGTGCTGGGCTTCATCTCGTGGCTGTCGGGCTTCAGCTTGTGGAAGTTCCTGAAGTACATCAAGGATGAAATCTTCACGGTCCTCGGCACCAGCTCGTCGGAGTCGGTCGTGCCGCAGCTGATGAAGAAACTCGAGTTCGCGGGCGTCTCCAAGCCAGTCGTCGGCCTGGTGGTGCCGTCGGGCGTCACGTTCAATCCCGACGGCCAATGCATCTACTACACCATGGCGGCGATCTTCATTGCCCAGGCCACGAACACGCCGCTGACCTTCACCGACCAGCTCGTGGTGCTCGGCGTGCTGACGATCACCTCCAAGGGTTCTGCGGGCGTCACCGGTTCCGGCTTCATCACGCTCGCCGCGACGCTGGCTTCGATGGGCAATATTCCGGTCGCGGGCATGGTCCTGCTGCTTGGCGTGGACCGCTTCATGTCGGAGGCACGCGCCATCACCAACACCATCGGCAATGCCGTCGGCACCGTGGCGATCGCACGCTGGGTCGGATCGGTCGACCGGGTACGCCTGGCGCAAGTTCTGGACGGCAAGACGGATCCGGAGGATCTTCACGCGCTGTACGAAGTTCCGGCCGACGAAGACAACGTCACGCCGATCGCGCCTGCCCGCGCCGCGGCCTGATCGCGCGTGAGCCGTCGTGAGCTCACTCGATCCACGCCAGGCGCTGCGCGCAATGTTCAACGAGAGCCGTGGCGGCCGCGCAGCCCGCGTTGTGCGTCCCCGCCATCTGCCCCCTGCCCCGAAGACAGGCTCGTCGTGATCGTGGCAAAGTACAACCGACTTCTGCTTATCGAAGCCGAGCTGGTTCGTTTGCGAAGAGGAAACGCAGATGCAACTGGATGAACTGGACACGCCCTGCCTGGTGATCGACGAGGCGCGCATGCAGCACAACATCGCACGCATGCAGCGCCACATGGATGCGCTGGGCGTGTCATTCCGTCCGCACGTGAAGACCTCCAAGTGCCTCGACGTCGTGCGCCAGCAGCGCGATGCCGGCGCACGCGGCATCACCGTGTCGACGTTAAAGGAAGCGGAAGAATTCTTCGATGGCGGCTTCGACGACATCTTCTACGCCGTGGCCATGGCGCCGAACAAGGTACAGCGCGCGCTGGCCCTCCAAGCACGCGGCTGCAAGCTGCGCGTCGTGGTCGATTCGCTCGCGGGCGCCGAGGCCGTGCTTGCCGCGGGGGCGCAGGCGGGGATTCGGCCTCGAGTGCTGATCGAAGTGGATGTTGACGGGCACCGCGCGGGCGTGCACCTCGAGTCACCTTTGCTCGTCGAGATCGGCACGCGCCTGCAATCAGGCGGTGCCGACGTGCTCGGCGTGATGAGCCACGCGGGAAGCTCGTACGCCTGCTCGACGTCAGCGGCCCTGGTGCGCATCGCCGAGCAGGAACGAGCGCGCAGCGTGCTTGCGGCAGAGCGCCTGCGCGCCGCGGGCCTACGTTGCGAGGTGGTGAGTGTTGGGTCCACACCGACGGCACTGTCCGCGCGGCAATTGGACGGCGTGACCGAGGTGCGTGCCGGCGTCTACGTGTTCTTCGACCTCGTCATGGCAGGCACCACCGTGTGCGGTCTCGACGAGATCGCGCTGTCGGTGCTTACGACGGTGATTGGACACCAGCCCGAGCGCGGCTGGATCATGATAGACGCGGGCTGGATGGCGTTGAGCCGCGACCGCGGAACGCAGGAGCAGGCGGTCGACCGTGGCTACGGAATGGTGTGCGACGCGGCCGGCACGGTGCTCGACGGCTGGACGGTCAGCGGCGCCAACCAGGAGCACGGGATGGTGGCGTGCACGCGGGCGGGCGCGCAGGACGACATCGAGAAGGTGTTTCCGATCGGCACGCGCCTGCGCATCCTGCCCAACCATGCCTGCGCGACCGGGGCGCAGCATGGCAGCTACCACGTATTGCGCGGCGCGGATGCAAGCCGGAACTGGCCGCGCTTCACGGGTTGGTGACGCACCCTTCGAGGAACGGGTCCGCCACCGCGTGTACAGTCGCGCGATTCGTTTCGCGCCCTGCCCGGCCTATCGCATGACGTCCCTCTCAAAGCTCGGCCGTGCCGCGTGCGCATTGGCGAATCGCGTTATTTCCTCAGGAGTGGTACCGCGATCCGGAAAGTGCGTGGCTCGCCACGCTGCCCTCGGACGCGCCGTGGCACGACCCGCGGTTGTTCGAGGCGATGCTGAAGATCCCCTACGCCACCAACGCGGTTCCCGTTCGCGAGCTCATTTCCCCGGGTCCTTGACGTCGGGAAACTTGTCGAACTCCATGTTGTAGAGCTCGCCGTTCACTCTTTCCACCTTGCGGATGTAGACGGTCTGCACGATGTCGCGCGTCTCCGGATCGATCATGATCGGCCCGCGCGGGCTCATCAACTTCATGCCTTTCAGCGCTGTCATGAACTTGTCGGGATCGACGGAGCCGCCGGTTTTCTTCAGGG
Source organism: uncultured Pseudomonadota bacterium (assembly GCA_963709335.1). Classification (GTDB taxonomy): domain Bacteria; phylum Pseudomonadota; class Gammaproteobacteria; order Burkholderiales; family Casimicrobiaceae; genus VBCG01. The sequence goes on along the minus strand of CAVPWB010000009.1, from coordinate 70,347 downwards.
CTTCGGCGATCGCCGCCATGCCGTCGTAGCCGGCGCATGCCATGAAATTCGGCCGGTATTTGGTGCCGTTGACTTCCGCGTACGCCTTGACGAATGCCTTGTTCTCCGGCGAATCGTGCGACGCCGAGTAGTGGAAGCTGGTGATGAGGCCGAGCGTGGGCTCGCCCATCGCCTGCAGCACGCCATCGTCGGTCAAGTCCCCGGTGCCGATCAGCTTCACGCCCGCCTGTTTGAGGCCTCGTTCCTCGTAGCCCTTGATGAACGCGATCGTCTGGCTGCCTGGCGGCAGGAACACGAATACCGCGTCGGGCTTCGAGTCCTTGATTCGCTGTAAATATGGCGCAAAATCAGGATTTTGCAGCGGAGTTCTCACGCTGTCTATGATCTCTCCGCCGGCCGCCTTGAAGGCCTTGACGAACGCGCCCTCCGCGTCGATTCCCGGCCCGTAGTCGGATATCAGCGTATAGGCCCGCTTGATGCCGTTTTTCGCCGCCCACTGTGCGATCGGCTGCGTATCCTGCGGCAGTGTGTGCGAGACGCGAACGATGTATGGCGAGCGCGTCGTGATGATCGACGTCGCCGCGTTCATGATCACCATCGGCTTTTTCGCTTCCGCGTCGATCGGCGCCACCGCAAGCGCGTTGGGCGTCAATCCGAAGCCGGCCAGGATGTCCACGTTGTCCCGCGTGATGAGCTCCTGTGCGAGGCGCTTGGCGATGTCGGGTGCGGCACCAGTCGTGTCGCGCTGGATGAACTCGACCTTCCGCCCGCCGAACGTGTCGCCATGAAGCTTGAGGTACGTCTTCATCCCGTTGACGATCTGGGTGCCGTAGTCGGCAAACGGCCCGGAGAATTCCGCGATGACGCCGATCTTGACGGCAGGCTGCTGCGCCAGCGCGCCGGTTGCGATAGCGGTCGCCATGACCATCAGCGTTGCTTTAACATTATTATTCATTTATTTAGTCGTTACTATTTAGTATTTGGTTGAACTAAAGATTCGTCGCCCGCGCCTCTAGCGCGAACGTCGCCAGTGCGTCGAGCACGCCGTCGTCCTCGCCGGCCGCGTCCGTCACGGCGAACTCCACTTCGGGAACCCGTGCCTTGGCCGCGGCGAGGTGGCGCGGAAAGTCCTCGCGCAGATGCCCGCCGCGCCCAAAGAAGAGCGGAACGACCTTGATCCTGCGCACGCCGGCGGCCGCGACGTCGATCGCCGCCTGGGACAGATCGGGTGTGCCGTGCTCGAGGAACGCGATCCTGACCGGGATATCGGGTGAACGGGCGGTGATCAGGTCACGCAGGCGCTCGAACGGCACGGCCCAGCGGGGGTCGCGCGCACCGTGGACGAACAGGATCAACGCGGTCATCGGCCCATTATAGGTGTGGCTAGGTGTGGCGTAAGACCGCGGCGGGTTATATGAAATAGCGCTAAAAACATAGCCCGCAATTCCTTCTGTTTATTAGGCCGGCACGTTACCTTGCCGATGTCCCTCTGCGGAATCGCCATGTATCGCTACGACCCTTTCGACCAGCGCCTCGTCGACGAACGCGTCGCGCAGTTTCGCGACCAGACGCGCCGCTTCCTGATCGGTGAACTCTCCGAGGACGAGTTTCGCCCGCTGCGCCTGCAAAACGGCCTCTATATCCAGCGGCACGCGCCGATGTTCCGGATCTCGATCCCGTACGGAATGCTGTCGTCGAAGCAATTGCGGATGCTCGCACGAATCGCGCGCGTCTACGATCGAGGTTACGGGCATTTCAGCACGCGGCAGAACCTGCAACTCAACTGGCCGCGCCTCGAAGACGTGCCCGACATGCTCGCCGATCTGGCGTCGGTCGAGATGCACGCGATCCAGACGTCCGGCAACGACGTGCGCAACATCACGAGCGACCACTTCGCCGGTGTCGCGCAGGATGAGATCGTCGATCCGCGGCCTTATTGCGAGCTGATTCGTCAATGGGCGGCGCTGCACCCGGAGTTTTCGTACCTGCCGCGCAAGTTCAAGATCGCGATCACGGGGGCAACCAACGACCGCACCGCCGTATGGCTGCACGACGTCGGGCTCGTGCTCGTCAGGAATGACGCCGGCGAGATCGGATTCCGCGTGCTCGCCGGTGGGGGCATGGGCCGCACGCCGATCATAGGTCATGTGATCCGCGAATTCCTGCCGCGCGCCGAGATCCTCAACTATCTCGACGCGATCCTGCGCACGTACAACCGGTTCGGCCGTCGCGACAACAAGTGGAAGGCCCGGATCAAGATTCTCGTCAAGGAGCGCACGCCGCAGCAGTTCGCGCGCGACGTCGACGATGAATGGTCGCATCTGCAAGGCGGCGTCGCGACCGTGCCCGATGCGGAGTTCGCAAGGCTCGACACGTATTTCACCGTGCCGCCGTATCAGGCGTTTGCCGGCGACGACTCCGGCCACAAGGCGGCCGTTGCCGACAACCGCGCATTCGGCAACTGGGTCAAGCGCAACGTGCATGCGCACAAGGTGCCCGGATACGCGATCGTCACGCTGTCGCTGAAACGCCCGGGGGTGCCGCCCGGTGACGTGACGTCGGACCAGATGGATGCGATCGCCGATCTCGCCGACCGGTATTCGTTCGGTGAGGTGTCGGCGTCGCACGAGCAGAACCTGATCCTGCGCGACGTGCGCCAGGCGGATCTGTTCGACGTGTGGACGCAGTTGAAGCCGCTCGGCCTCGCAACGCCGAACATCGGCCTCCTGACCGACATCGTGTGCTGTCCGGGCGGCGACTTCTGCTCGCTTGCGAACGCGAAGTCGATCCCCATCGCCGAAGCGATCACGCGCCGATTCGACGATCTCGACTATCTGCACGACATCGGCGAAATCGATCTCAACATGTCCGGCTGCATGAACGCATGCGGCCAGCATCACATCGGTCACATCGGCGTGCTCGGCGTCGACAAGAGTGGATCCGAGTGGTACCAGGTGTCGATCGGTGGCGCCCAGGGCAACGACGCGTCGCTCGGCAAGGTCATCGGACCGTCGTTCGCGGCGATCGACATGCCCGACGTGATCGCCCGCCTCATCGAGACGTACATCGAGCAGCGCCACGCGGACGAGCGGTTCATCGACACCGTTCGCCGCATCGGCATCGAACCCTTCAAGGAACGCGTCTATGCCACAACTGATTAGGAACCACGCGCTCGCGGATGACCGCTTTACGCTCGTACGCGACGCCGAGACGCTTGCCGATCTGCCCGACGGGGTGCCGGTCATCGTGCCGCTGTCGCTGTGGCTCGAGCGGCGCGGCGCGCTGATTGCGCGCGGCGACATCGGCGTCTGGCTCGCTCCGGCCGATCATCCCGGCGCGCTGGCGGACGACCTCGAGCGATTGCAGGTGATCGCGATCGACTTCCCGCAGTTCACCGACGGCCGCGGCTATTCGCACGCACGGCTGCTGCGCGATCGCTATCACTACGCCGGCGAGCTGCGGGCGATCGGCGACATCGCGCGCGACCAGCTCTACTACCTCTTGCAATGCGGGTTCGACGCGTTCCTGATTCCCGACGGCCGCGATGCGCGCGGTGCACTCGACGCCTTCGCGGATTTCAGCGACGGTTACCAGTCCACGACGGCGCGCACGCCGTGGTTCCGGCGCCGACAAGCCGTGGCGACGCCTGGCGACGTCTGGTTTCCATGCTCCTGATTCGGCGATGACCGGCACGGTCTACCTCGTCGGCGCGGGACCCGGTGCACCGGACCTCCTGACGGTGCGTGCCGCGAACCTGCTGGCGCGCGCCGACATCGTCTTCCACGACGCGCTCGTGCATCCGGACACGCTCGCGCTCGCAACGCGTGCCGAGAAAATTGCAGTCGGCAAGCGCTGCGGCAAGCACTCGACTGCGCAACGTTTCATCAACAAGCGACTCGTCGATGCCGCGCGCACGCACGCGACGGTCGTGAGGCTCAAGGGCGGCGATCCCATGCTGTTCGGGCGCGCGCAAGAGGAAATCGCCGCGCTCGAAGCGGCCGGGGTCCCGTACGCAGTCGTCCCCGGCATCACGGCTGCCCTCGCCGCTGCCGCCGACATCGGAACGTCACTGACACAGCGCGGCGGCGTGCGCTCGTTTGCATTCGTCACGCCGCGCGTTGGTGCGGGCGAGCCACCGAGCCGCTGGCTCGACGGCATTCTCGGTGCCGACGCCGGCGCGATCTACATGGGCAGTCACGATGCCCCGGCAATCGCCGCGGCACTCGTCAACGCCGGACGCAGTGCGGAAACGCCGGTCGCAATCGTCGAGAACGCCTCGATGCCGGATGCGCGTGTGCATTACACGACGCTCGCTGCGCTGCCGGGCTTCCAGTCCGATTCCGGAGGTCCGACGCTGCTCCTCGTCGGACCGCAGTTCCGCGCGCGCGGGGCGCAATACGTCGAAGCGGCGATACCCGACCGCGTCGCCGCCGTCGCCGGGCGTTAGCGGCACCCACGTCGCGTAGCGCGCCCGGCGCGGGCGCGGCAACGCTGGCCGGAGCGGCGATGTAGCGCGTTACCGCGGTATCATTGCCAATGGCCGCGTCCAATGCCGGCGGCACGTGGCAGATTGCCGCGGCTTCCCGTCTTCCGCTCTTCGATCTTCCACCTCAGCAGCAGCGCGCGTGGCTCGCGCAGAGGCTCGCGCGCCCGGCGCCGCCGGCCGCGCAAGGATTGAACGACGGGTTCCGCCTGCCGGGCCGCGAAGGCCGGACCATTCCGGCCGCCGTGCTGGTGCCTGTCGTCAATCGCCCCGCAGGACTGCAGTTGCTACTCACGCAGCGCAGCGCCGATCTGGCCGATCATCCAGGGCAGATCAGCTTCCCCGGCGGCCGCCTGGATCCGGGCGACGCGGATCACGCGGCGGCCGCGCTGCGCGAAACGACCGAAGAGATCGGACTGCCCGCCGCGCGCGTCGACGTGCTCGGTCATTTGTCGCCGTACGAGACCGTCACCGGCTACCGCGTGTTGCCGGTCGTGGGTTGGATCGAGCCGCCGTTCGACCTGACACCCGATCCGGTCGAGGTCGCCGACGTGTTCGAGGTCCCGCTCGATTTCCTGCTCGACACCGCAAACCATCAGCGGCATCACCGGATGCTCGGCGAGATTCGGCGCGATTACTGGGCAATTCCCTGGCTCGATCGCTACATCTGGGGCGCCACTGCCGCGATGCTGCTGATCCTCGAGCGAACTCTCTCCGCCCCCGACTGATGACGACCGTCATTGAACGCGTAGCAGGCAACGGGCGCACGCTCGCATGACGCTGACGTCGTCGCTGCCGCGCGAATCCCGGCTGCGCAGCCTGTCGGCGCACGGCTTCCATCGCGTCGTCTATTACGAATGGGGCGAGCGCGACAATCCGGACGTCGTCGTCTGCGTACATGGCATCGGCCGCAACGGTCGCGACTTCGACGTGCTGGGCGAGGCGCTGGCGAAAACCCACCGCGTGCTCGCACCGGACATGCCCGGGCGCGGCAAGAGCGAGTGGCTCCGCAATCCGCTCGACTACGTCGCGCCGACGTACCTGACGACGCTGACGGCGCTGATCGCTGCATCGGGCGTCGACGATGTCACCTGGGTGGGCACGTCGATGGGCGCGCTGCTCGGCATCATGGCGGCATCGCTGCCCGGAACGCCGGTCAAGCGCCTCGTCGTCAATGACGCCGGCCCCGTGCTCGATCCCGCGGCGATTGCGCGCATCGGCGAGTATTTCGGCACCGATCCCACGTTCGCGACGTACGACGAGCTCGCGACCTATGTCAGGACGATCTCGGCGCCGTTCGGACCGCTGACCGACGCACAATGGGACCACGTGACCCGGACGAACGCGCGTCAGCGCGACGACGGCACCTGGAGTGTCGGCTACGACCCCGCCATCGCCATCCCGTTTCGCACGGTGCCGGCCCCGGCCAATATTTGGCCGCTGTGGGACGCGATCCGGTGCCCGACGCTCGTCCTGCGCGGCGCGATGTCCGACCTGCTCTCGAGCGACACGGCGCGAGAGATGAGCGAGCGCGGTCCCCGGCCCCAGGTCGTCGAGTTCGCCGGTGTTGGTCACGCACCGATGCTGCTTGCGCAGGATCAGGTCGATACTGTCGTCGGGTTCGTGCGTTCGCCCGTATAATCCTCGCGGCCCAAGATCGGGCACTCACCACTCCCAGTCGTCCTTCGATGCCGCTCGCGCTGCGACTTCCGCCCCTGTCCGAACAATCGGCGAACGCACCCGAGACGCGTCCGTCGCGCGTTGCGGCGTGGCTCACGGAAACGCTGACGCGCGAGCCGGGTTTCGCAGCACGCGTCATCGGTGACGCGCTCGCCGCCACCAATCGCGTCTCGCTTGGCCACTCGCGCCGGCTCGATCTCACCGAGCAATACTGGAAATCCGCGGCGCTGCTGTGGCCGCGGCTCGAGCGGCAGTTCACCCGCGCATCGCATCCGCTGCAGGGCGATAACCTCGACGCGGCGAAGGCGTCGCTGACGCTCGCCAATGAGCTGTCGACAGCGTACAAGCGGCTGCTGGTGGGCGAGACGTCACGCCGCTTCCGCTGGGGGGGCCCGCGCCGCACGGTGGCGCTCGTGCGACGCACGTTCCAGGCGACGTCCCGCGTGCTCGCCAACAGCTACCTCGCGTACGCGCCGGTACCGCTGCAGACATGGTACGACGCGCACGACATCTACATGTACACGCGCGAGCGGAGAATCCACCGCCATCCCGTGACGCTCGACCAGCCCGACGTCACGCTCGAACGGCTCTACGTGCAGTCGTTGTTGCTGGCACTCGCGAATCCGTACGGGTTCCTGCCGAGCCAGCTGCGGACGGTGCAGAACTACCTGGCTGAGCACGCGCAGCTCGCGAAGCTGACGCCGGTGCCGCCGGTGCACCGGATGGCGAAGGCGGTCGCCATCGTGCCTATCGGCCACGATTTTCCGCCGTTCTCGGCGAACAAGGGCGGGTCGGGCGATGGGTCCAAGCTGTATCTGCTGACGTTCGACCTCGCGTTTCAGTTGCAGGCGCAGATTCGGGATCTCGAATCCGGCGGCCCGCTGCCACGCGAAGTCGGCACGAATGCCGAAGCGCGGCTGCCTTACATCGCGCTGCTGAAGCGGCTGTTGCGCCAATGGGCGATTCCGCCCGCGCGGCAGTTCAACCGGCTGCCGTCGCGCGCGCGTGTCGTCATGTGCGCCGGATTGCCCGGTGTCTGGCAATACAGCCGCGGCATGAACGGTAGCGCGCAGGGCACCGCTGCGCCGCCGCCGATGACGCAGTGCCAGGTCGTCAATCACACGACCGGCGGCTATGCGCTGCGCCAGGTCGACAGCGCCCCGGCCTCGCTGCGCGTCGGCGACCTCATCGCGTTGCGCGTCGAAGGACGGCCGGGACTCCAGGTCGCGGTGGTGCGCTGGTTCCGCAACACGCTCAACGACGCGATGCTCGAGTTCGGCTGCGAACTGCTGTCCGAGAAGCCCGAGGCGGCGGCGGCAGCGCCGGAAAACGCTGCGGATGGCGACATGCTGCCGGTGCTCGTGCTGCCGGAAGAAGAAGATGCGGATCTCACCGCGGCCGCACCGCAGCTTGCGGCACCCGCAGGCGCGTTCGCGCTCGAGCAGGCGGTGAGCCTGCGCCGGGGCAGCGCGACCGGCTTCGCCGTGCTCACGAAGCTCGTCGAGCAGGGACCGGGATTCGACCTCTACGAATTCGTCGCGGTCCACTGACACCGCGTCTCGCCGTCGCCGGCACGCTCGCGCTGCTCGCGCTCGAAGTACTGTGGGAGCTCGTGCTCGCGCCACTTGCGCCGCACGGCTCGTGGCTCGTGCTGAAGGCACTGCCGCTCGCGCTGCTGGCTCCGGGCGTGCTGCGCGGCGATCGTCGCGCGCGGCAATGGCTTGCGCTGCTGCTGCCGTTCTATGTCGCCGAAGCGCTCGCCCGTGCGATCGTCGAACAGGGTCGGCATGCGGTCGTGGCCGGCACGACGTGCATCGTCGCGACGGCGACGTTCGTCGCGCTACTCGCCTGGTTTCGCGCCGAGTCCCTTCGGCATCGGGAACACGGTTCTCTCGACGACGCCTGACAACTCGGTGACCGACGCAGCGCCCAGAGCACGCAAGCGCTCGATGACCTGTGCTACGAGCAGTTCGGGCGCCGACGCGCCCGCCGAGACGCCGACGCGCTGCCTGCCTTCGACCCACTCGGGCAGCAGATCGGTCGCGTTGTCCACCATGTACGACGGCACGCCGCGGTTCGCGGCGACCTCGCGCAACCGATTGGAGTTGGAACTGTTGGGACTGCCGACGACGATCACCACGTCGACGCGCGGACTCATGAACTTGACGGCGTCCTGTCGATTCTGCGTCGCGTAGCAGATATCGTCCTTCTTCGGCCCGACGATGGCGGGAAAGCGCGCCTTCAGCGCGGCGACGATCGCGGCGGCGTCGTCGACCGAAAGCGTCGTTTGCGTGACGTAGGCGAGAAGCGACGGATCGCGAACGTCGAGTGCTTCGACGTCGGCAACCGACTCGACGAGATACACGCCTCCGTCGCACTGGCCCATCGTGCCCTCGACTTCCGGATGACCGGCATGGCCGATCATGACGATCTCGCGGCCCTGGTCGTGCATCTTCGCGATCTCGACGTGCACCTTGGTCACCAGCGGGCACGTTGCGTCGAACACGTTGAGACCACGCGCTTCCGCGGCGATGCGCACGCTGCGCGGAACGCCGTGCGCGCTGAAGATCACCGTCGCACCGTCCGGTATCTCGTCGAGCGCCTCGACGAACACCGCACCCTTCCGCTGCAGGTCGTCGACGACGAAGCGGTTGTGCACGACTTCGTGGCGAACGTAGATCGGCGGTCCGAACCGCGACAGCGCCTGCTCGACGATGGCGATCGCGCGATCGACGCCGGCGCAAAAACCACGCGGGTTGGCGAGCAGTATGTCCATTTGGGATCCTTGCCTGGGCTGCTAGCGGCGATCGGCCGGTCGCCGATCGAGGAAACTGTCCACGATCAGCGCGGCGGCGCCGATGGTGATCGCGCTGTCGGCGACGTTGAACGCAGGGAAATACCAGCCGCGATAATGGACGAGCAGGAAATCGACGACGTGGCCAAGCACCAGCCGATCGTAGAGGTTTCCCAGCGCGCCGCCGATGATGAGCGCGAGCCCCGCGCAAAAAAGTGCGCTGCCGCCGCGACGCAGCAGCCACGCCATCGCCACGCACGCAGCAATCGCGATCGCCGCGAACAGCCAGCGCTGCCAGCCGTCCTCGCCGGCCAGGAAGCTGAAGGCGGCCCCCTTGTTGAATGCGAGCACCAGGCTCGCGAACGAAGTCAGCGGCAGGTCCTCGCCCGGACGAAACGCCGCGAGGATCGCGCGCTTCGTCACCTGGTCGGCCACGATCACGGCGAGCGACAGCCAGAGCCAGCGCAGCGTTCGCCGCGACGGTTCGCGTAGAAGGACGATCGCGTTCAGACCTGGTCTCCCGTGCCGGTCAGGCGAACCTGCGCGGTTCGCCGGCGCCGTAGAGGTTCGCGACACAGCGGCCGCAAAGCCCGGCGTGAGCCGAATCGCGACCGACGTCGGCGCGCCAGTGCCAGCAGCGCTCGCATTTCGGATGCGTGCTCGGCGCGACGGTGATCGACAGCGCGTCACCCTGGGTGACCCGCGCCGCCGAGGTGATCAGCACGAAGCGCAAGTCGTCGTCGAGCGATGCGAGTGCGGCGTATGTGTCGGCGTCGGCGACGATGTCGACTTCGGCCTGTAGCGACGAGCCGATCCTACCGGCCTGACGCACCGCTTCCAGTTCCTTCTGCACGAGCGCACGCACGGCGACGATCTTGCTCCATCGCGCCGCGAGCGCGTCGCCGCCGGCGATGTCGGGCAGCATCCGCTCCCAGGTGTGCACGAAAATCGTTGGATCGTCGGGCCGGAGGATCGACCAGGCCTCCTCGGCCGTGAACGACAGGATCGGCGCCATCAGTTTCAGCAGTGCGTCGCGGATCAGCGCGAGCGCGGTTTGCGCCGAGCGACGACCGGCGCTGCCCGCCGCGGCCGTGTAGAGCCGGTCCTTGAGCACGTCGAGGTAGAAGCCGCCCAGATCCTCCGAGCAATACGTCTGCAGCCGCTGCACGACCAGATGGAAATCGTAGCGTGCGTAGTCGGCGGCGACGGCATCGGCCATCGCGCGGGCGTTGACGAGTGCGAAACGGTCGATCTCGAGCATCGCGGCCGCGGGTATTGCGTCGCGCTCCGCATCGAAATCCGCGGTGTTCGCCATCAGGAAGCGCAGCGTGTTGCGAATCCGCCGATAGCTCTCGACGATGCGCTTCAGGATCTCGTCGGAGATGGACAGCTCGCCCGAATAGTCGGTCGCACCGACCCACAGGCGCAGGATCTCGGCACCGAGCGTGCCGGCGATTTTCTGCGGCACGACGACGTTGCCCTTCGACTTCGACATCTTGCGGCCTTCGCCGTCGACGGCGAAACCGTGCGTCAGCAACGCCTTGTACGGAGGCACACCGTTCAGCATGCACGAGGTCAGCAGCGACGAGTGAAACCAGCCGCGATGCTGGTCCGACCCTTCGAGATAGAGATCGGCCGGAAATCCCGTTTGCTGCGAATGCGAGCCCGCGCCGGACGCACGGCCGTTGGGGCCGCCCATCACCGTCTGGTGCGTCGTGCCGGAATCGAACCATACGTCGAGCGTATCGGTCAGCTTGCGATAGCGCGCCTCGTCGACGCCGAAGTCCTCGCTGGTCGCCTCGAACCAGGTTTCGATGCCGCCCGCTTCGACCTTCGCCGCGGCAAGCTCGAGCAGCGGAAGCGTGTCGGGATGCAATTCGTCGGTCTTCCGGTCAACGAAGAACGGCAGCGGCGTGCCCCATTGCCGCTGTCGCGACAGCGTCCAATCGGGCCGATTGGCGATCATTCCGTGCAGCCGCGCCTTGCCCCACGCGGGGAAAAACTGCGTCGCGTCGATGCCGCGCAGCGCCGTCGTCCGCAGCGTCTGCGCAGGCTTCGTGCCGCGGAATCCCGGCACGTCGTCCATGCCGGCGAACCACTGCGTCGTTGCGCGATAGATGATCGGCGTCTTGTGCCGCCAGCAATGCATGTAGCTGTGCGTGAACTTCGCCGCGTGGAACAGCGCGTTGACCTCTTTCAACTTGTCGACGATCCGCGGGTTCGCATCCCAGATCCGCTGTCCGCCGAAGAACGCAAGCTCGCTCGCGAAGCGCCCGTCGCCCTGCACCGGGTTGAGGATTGCGTCGTCCGTCATCCCGTAGCGGCGACACGACAGGAAGTCGTCGATACCGTACGCAGGCGAGCTGTGGACGATGCCCGTGCCCTGCTCCAGCGTCACGAAATCGCCGAGATAGATCGGCGACGCGCGATCGTAGAACGGGTGCCGGAACTCGATGTGCTCGAGTGCACGACCCGGCGCGGTGGCGACGATATCTCCGGCAAGGCCATAGCGCGCGAGGCAGGCGGAGACGAGGTCGGCGGCGAGCAGCAAATGCCCGCGCGCCGTCGCGACGAGCGCATACAACACGTCCGGATGCACGTTCAACGCCTGGTTCGCAGGAATCGTCCACGGCGTCGTCGTCCAGATCACGGCGTAAACAGGACCGCCGACGGGTGCCGCGAGGCCGAATGCCTGTGACAATCTGCTCCGCTCGCGCTCAGCGAGCGGGAAGCCGACGTCGACGGCGACGTCGACGCGATCCTCGTATTCGACCTCGGCTTCGGCCAGCGCGCTGTCGCAGTCGAAGCACCAGTTGACGGGCTTCAGGCCCCGATACAGGTAGCCCTTCTCGAGCAGCTTGCCGAGCGTGCGGATCTCGTCGGCCTCGTTGCGGTAGTTCATCGTCGTGTACGGATGGTCCCAGTCGCCCAGCACGCCGAGACGCTCGAAGTCCTTCTTCTGCCGTTCGATCTGCTCGGTGGCGTATGCGCGGCACAACCGCTGGGTCTCCGCCGTCGGCAGGTTCTTGCCGTGCGTCTTCTCGATCTGCACCTCGATCGGCATGCCGTGACAATCCCAGCCGGGCACGTACGGGACGTCGAAGCCGGCCAGCGTGCGGCTCTTGACGATCGTGTCCTTCAGGATCTTGTTGACGGCGTGGCCGATGTGGATGTCGCCGTTCGCGTAGGGCGGACCATCGTGCAGGATGAAACGCGGGCGCCCGCGCGAGGCAACCCGTATGGCGTCGTAAACACGATTCGCGCGCCAGGCGGCAACCCACGCCACTTCACGGCGCGCCAAGTCCCCGCGCATCGGGAAGAGCGTGTCCGGCAGATTGAGCGTGGACTTGTAATTGGTGCGGGAATCGTCGGGCATGGCGCTTCTTCAGGGTCTAGCAGACGTACATCGGTCGGACCGGCGGCATTTCAACCTCGCGCGGCGAAATAGTTGCGTGCATCGACGACGTCGTGCGCGATGGCCCGCTTGAGCGTGTCGACGTCCGGGAAGCGTTCCTCGTCACGCAACTTGTGCAGGAACTCGACGGTGATCCGACGACCGTAGATCGACTCGTCGAAGTCGAGCATGAAGACCTCCAGCAGCGGCTTTGCGTCCACCTTCACCGTCGGCCGCACGCCCACGCTTGCAACACCGCGCCGCGGCGCGGCGCCAATTCCATGCACGCGGACAGCGAAAATGCCCGTCAGCGCCGGGCGCCGGCGCAGCGGCACGTTCGCGGTCGGGAAACCCAGCGTGCGGCCGAGCCGGTCGCCGTGCGCGACGCGGCCCGTGATCGCGTAGTTGCGCCCCAGAAGCGCGGCCGCGTGCTCGAGATCACCGGCCGCGAGCGCCGTGCGCACCGCCGTGCTCGATGCGCGCTGGCCGTCGACGTCGACCGTGCGCATCGACTCGACGCTGAACCGTGTGGCCGTCGTGCGCAGGAACGCGAGATCGCCCTGTCGCCCGCGCCCGAAGCGGAAATCCTCGCCGACGAGAACCCACTGCGCATGCATCCCTTGCTCGAGGACGTCGCGAACGAAATCGCCCGCCGTCAGCGAAGCAAGGCGCGCATCGAAGCGCGCGACGTACGCGATCGCGACGCCATACGCGCGGAGCAACTCGAGCTTTGCCCGCAGCGTCGACAGCCTTGGCGGCGCCGCCTTAGGAGCGAAGAACTCGCGCGGATGCGGCTCGAACGTCAACACGGCCGGCGGCAACCGCAGATCCTCAGCGGCCTCGACCAACCGCGACAGCATCGCCTGGTGTCCGCGATGGACGCCATCGAAGTTGCCGATCGTCAACGCGACCGGCGCTTGCCCTGCGCTCGTCAGTTGGCGCTGTACCCGCACTCAGTTGTTCACCGCTCGTCGATGCGGCATCCGTTCAACAAAACCCGTCATTTTAGCGCAGTCGCGTTTTTTCCCCTGCTGCGCACGGCGATGCTTCAGCCGGCGTCGACCTGCTGCCAGCCGCCGTCGACAAGCGGGTGATAGAGCGCGATGCGAACCGGCCGCGGGTCCAGCGCGCGGACGATCCGCGCGTAGCGGTCGAGTTGCGGCCGATAACGGTCGAATTCCTGTTGGAGAAAGTTTGCGGCACTGCCGCCGAGGTGGGCGCCGGTCTTGAAGTCGACGACGTAACGGCAGCCGTCCGCGACGAAGCTGCGATCGACGACGATGTGCACGATCCGGCCGTCCTCCTCGCCCGCCAGCGCCCACTCGCTGCGCGCATCGCCGTGCGACGCATCGAACAGCCAGCGGCCCCGCGGGTCGCTGAGCGTACGTGCGATGACGGCGGCAACGCGCTGCGCGGCGCGCGGCCGCACATCGGCTTCGAGCCCCTCGGTCCCGAGTTCGGCCAGAATGCGCTCGTGCTCGCGCTGGAGCCGGCGCTCGTCCCATTGCGCGAGACCTTCCGCGGCAATCTGTGCAAGGAACCGATGCGCGACCGTTCCCACCGCGGCGGCGATGGCATCCGCCCAATCGAACACCAGCGTATCGGCCGGTCGCGCGTACGGCACGGCAATGGGCAGCGGGATCGGCAACGGTGGCAACCGCATGTCGAGCGGCACGCGCAGCAGCGAGTCCTCCGCAACGAGACTCGCCGTCGTATCGTCGGCACCGACATCGCCCGGGGGCGGCGGCGGCGCAGCAGCGAGCGCGTCCCACAAACGCTCGAGCGGCGTGCCGCGCGCAGGCCGCTTCCACTCGGGCGCGTCGTGCGCAGCTTCGGCTACGGCGGTGAGGTGCAGCCGTTTCCGGGCGCGGGTGGCGCCGACGTAGAGCAGTCGGCCAAGCTCGGCGATTTCCTCGGCCGCGTCGAGCGTGCCGAGCCACTTGTAGACCGGATCGGATGCGGCGTACGTGCCGACCTTTGCGCGCAGCGGTGCAAGGATCAGCGATGACGCACCGTCGTGCTGGCGGACCTTCCAGCGCAGCACCGGTTGCCCCGAGCCACCCGTCTCGATATCGAGTGCCGGGAGGATCACGGCATCGAACTGCAGGCCCTTCGCGCGGTGCAGCGTCATCACCTGCACGGTCGTCGCGTCGGATTCGACCGTCGCTGCGAACAGTCGCTTTGCCAGTGCATTCATCCGCTCGTCGTCGGGAAGGTCGCCACCGCGCTCCTGCTCGGCCAGCAGCGCGAACACGCGATCGGCGCCCGCGCGGTCGAGCGGCGAGGAGATGCACGCGGGCCCGCCCAGCGCGAGCCACGCCGCGCGCACACGGACTGCGAACCGCTGGCGACCGCGAGCGGCAAGCGCCGGTTCGAGCGCCGCCCACAGCCGCTCGAGCCGCAGACGGCCGTCGGCCGCGAGCGCGTCCCGCACGGCGGCGTCGGCAATCGCGTCGGGCAGCGGGCGATCGGCCGCAGCATTCGCGATAACGAGCAGGTCGGCCAGCGGAAGGCCGCACCAGGGCGCGCGCAGGATCGCAAGCCATGCGAGTCGATCGGCGGGTTGCGCGAGCGCCCTCGCAAGTGACAGCAGATCGCGTGTCGCCAGCCGGTCGAACAGGCCTTCGAGATCGACGGCAGAAAAGTCGATGCCGGCCGCGCGGAGCGCCGGCAGCAGCGGCTGCGCGTGGCTGCGTGCGCGGACCAG
This sequence comes from uncultured Pseudomonadota bacterium, assembly GCA_963709335.1. Lineage (GTDB taxonomy): Bacteria > Pseudomonadota > Gammaproteobacteria > Burkholderiales > Casimicrobiaceae > VBCG01. The sequence continues at coordinate 55,289 of CAVPWB010000009.1, read as the reverse complement.
CACCGCGACACTCGTCATGCCTGCTTCGAGCGCCTCACTGACCCTCGCGACGACCGTGGCCGCTTCTTCGCCGCGCGTTCGCGCGACGTCGAGCGTCGGCGTGACGTCGTTGCCGGTGGAAGGGTCGGCGTAGCTCGCGCGAAAACCCGCTTCGCCGCGACCGGCATCGGAGGCGCGCGGCAGCACATGCGCGAACACATGATTGACCCAGCCGACGATCGACCGCTGCGACCGGAAATTGCGCGTGAGCTCGACGACGTCCACCGCAACGCCGGCAACCTGACCGGACATCTGCGACTCGATGAACAGCCGAACCTCGGCCTGGCGGAAGCGATAGATCGACTGCATCGGATCGCCGACGGCGAACAGCGTACGACCGTCATCGGGTTCCCAGCCTTCGCACAACCGACCGATCAGCGCGAGTTGCGCGCGCGACGTGTCCTGGAACTCGTCGACAAGCAGGTGGGACAGCCGGTAATCGATCGCGAGCAGCAGATCGCTCGGGTTGTCGGACGTGCCGAGCGCATTGAGAGCCCGCAGCGTCGCCTCGGTGAAATCCGATTGGCCGTGCGCAGCGAATACGCCGGCGAGTGCCTGCGCAGCCGCCGGGAGAATGCGCATCGTGGCGACGACGAACGCCCATGCGTCGTCACCATATGCAACGGGCGGCAGCGATCTCAACCGATGCCACGATGTGGCGAGTTCCGCAACGGCAGCGGCCTCGGCAAGCCACGCGACGAACGCCGCCTTGCGGCGTGCGCGTTCGGACGCGCCAGGTCCGGAGCCCGTTGCCGGGAAGCCGTGGCTCGACTGGACCGCCTTGGTAAACGTGCCATTCCTGGTCAACAGCCAATCCGCGAGTGCCAGCCACGCCGCAAGATCCTCGTCTTCCGGCAGCGTGCCCGCAGCGCCGAGCATCCGCACGGCAGGGATGAACGCCGGCGCGGACGGATCGGTGGCGAAGTGCTCGCTGGCGTTGGCGGCATGCAACTGCAGCGTCGCAACGAGCGCGGCCGGAATGCGCTCGCGGACTGCTCGGATCGCCACGCTGATTTCCCACCGCAGCGCGCGCTCGACGTCGACCCGCAGCGCTGCGGGGTCGTCGGTGTACACATGGGTCGGCCATCGGTCGCGCGCCGACAGCATCTGCGCAATCAGCCGCGTCGCGGTCATCGCGTCGTTGTCCAGCCACTTGAGAAACGTCTGCCAGTGCGGATCACCGGCCGGTGCGGCGGCGAGCACATCGCGGGCCGCTTCGGCGTACAGCAGATCGGCATCGTCGACGAAACGCGGCAACGCGCCGAGCTCGGATGCGATCGGTGCCTGGCGCGCGAGCGCGGTCGCCATAGCGTCGATCGTGATGATGCGCAATCGCGACGGCTGCTCGGTCAGTCGCCAGCCAAGCGCGCGATCGCGCGCGAGCGCCGCGCGCGCCAGCCGTTGCGTGAGCGCGACGTGCGCGGGAAGGGGCTCGCGGCGGTCGTCGTGCTCGCTTTGCGCACCGCGCAGCGCCTCGACGACGCGCTCACGCATTTCTGCGGCCGCCTTGCGCGTGAACGTCATCGCGACGATGGACTCCGGCCGTTCGACGATTGCGAGCAGCGCAAGAAACCGCGCGATCAGGAGCTCGGTCTTGCCGGAGCCGGCGGGAGCCTGAACGAGCCACGACTTCGTGACGTCGAGCGCCTGCGCCCGCGCCCGCGCGTCCTGCCGCGCCATTGCGTCGTCGTCAGTCATCGGAAGCCTCGGCCGAAGCCATGCCGTCATCGAGCAGCCGGATGCGGCACAGCGGCTGCAGGCCGCAGTATTGGCAGGTTGACGGTTGTCGCGGCGCGACGCGCGCAACGCCGTCGCGCAGTTCGCGCGCGAGCATTGCGAGCTCGGCGCGCAACGTGGCGAGCGTTGCGGTCCAGTCGCGTGCGGGCACTCGCGGCGACGTGCCTGCGACGTCGAGGCCTGGCCAGGTTTCGGCCCGATCGGCGATGCCCCGGACTTCGATCTCGCCCGCCTTGAGCTTTGCAAACGCGAGTGCGCGTATCGGCGCCGTTGCGCTGCGCTCGACGGCATGTGCGTAGACGGCGAGCTGGATGCCCTCGGGCCGGGGGGCGAACCACCGCGCCGGGCCTGCAACGCGTCCCGACTTGTAATCGACGATGGCAAGGCCGCCTGTCGCGAGCTCGTCGATGCGGTCGACACGGACCTTCACCGCGACACCCTCGACCTCGGTCTCGATCGCGTGCTCGTTCGCCCGCGCCACGAACGCAGGACGCGGCAGTTCGTGCTCCACGAGCCACGCGAGCATCGTCGTCGCCAGACGGTGCGATTCGGCGTCGGCTACCGCGGGAGGCAGCGCGCGCCATCGCGCATGCGGCAGCTTCGCCTTGCCTGCGGCGATCGACGCGTCGATCCGTTGCTGCAATGCCGCCGGCTCGAGTGCCGCGAGTGCAGCAAGCGTCGCATGGTCGCGCACGTCGTCCCAGAATGCCGTCAGCATCGCATGCAGCACGATGCCCCGCTCCGCCGCCGACAGGCCGTCCGGACAAGGTGCCCACGCGTCCGCTCGCAGTCGAAAGCGCGCGAACGCCTTGAATGGGCATGCGCTCTGGCTGTCGAAGAGCTGCGCGCCGCCACGCATGTACGTGCCGGCGGGGATCGGCGGCGCGCGATCGTCGGTGATGCGTTCGAGCGTCGTGGGGCCGATCGCATCGGCTCGCCTGGCAGGCCTGACCGATGGCGTGCCATGCAGGACCGGCCACGCCTCGAACAGCGGCGAAACGACGGCGGGCGCGTCGTCGATCAGCGCCGCGTGGCTGACCACGATCTCGGGTGCGAGTGCTGCCAACGCGTGCGTCATCGCCTGCGCGTGGGCGAGCGCCGAATCGGGATGAGCGCGCGCGACACCGCGCGCGTATTGCCATTGGAGCGGCAGGAACGGGCTGGGCGTCGCGGCGGGCGGCCAGCGTTCTGCGTCGAAGCCCGCGAGCCACGCGCAATCGAATGACAGTCCGACGGCCTCCAGGGTGCCGAGAATCTGCACTTGCGCAGGCGCAGCCTCGGGCTGGAACAGCGTCTCGTCGAGCAACGCGCGCAGAGTCTCGAGCGCACCTGCGGGGCCGACCGCACCGGTGACGGCACCGGTTGCGGCGAATTTGGCGACGACATCCGACCACGCGTCACGCGCCTGCCACTGCGCACTGGTCAGCGGCGCCGTTCCCGGCCAGCCGGTCGCAGCGAGCCACTCGGACCATGCGCGCGCCCAGTCGCGCGGCAGCCGATTCACGCGTGAAGGTAAAGCCGCGGCGCTGAACTGCCGGTGCAACGCGGGATCGACATCGGAGAGTGCTGCGACGATGTCGAACCAGCCGACGTCGCGACGTGCGACTTTGCGCCACGCCTCTTCGACGCCCGCGCGGCGCATCCAGTGTGCGTCGGCATCGGGCAGGAACGGCGCCCGCACGAGTGCTGCGGCCGTGGCCGCCTCGATGGGTCCGCTCGCGACCGCGATCAGTGCCAGCGCGCATGCGACGATCGGCACCGACGAAAGCTGCTCGCCCAGCGAAATGCCGTAGGGACGCGGCGCGTCCGGCTGCAGCGCGAGCAGCAACTCGGGGCACAGGATCTCTTCGGCGAGTGCCACGACTTCGCTGCGCCGTTCGTGCAGGTTGGCGACGACGATCGCCACGCGCGCGTCAGGACGCTCGGCCACGCGCGCTCGTGCAAACGCGAGCGCGCGGGTCGTTTCGAGCAATGGGCTCGGCGCGGACGTCCGATGTCGCGACGTCGGCGCGCGATCGGTCGGCGGGACTTCATCGATCGTGGCGCCTGCCGCCTTCAGCGCATCGACCAGGCGGCGCTGCTGGGGCGTGATCGGCAGGAAGGCGTGGAGCAGGATGCGCGGCGACGACCGCACGATTCGCGGAGCGACGAGTGTCAGCACGTCGGGCAACTGGACGGGATCGATCGCCTCCAGCGCATCGAGACGCTGCTGGTAGCGCTCGCACCACGCGGCAAACGTCGCGACGTCGTCGCCATTCCCGCGCGCCGCGACGGCCTGCGGCGATTCGTTCGGCGCGCGCCACGCATGGAACTGCATCCATGCATCCATCGCGTGGCGCGCGGCACCCCGCGGGTTCAACAGCTTGCGCCCCTCGCCCTTGACGACCGCGTACCAGAGCTCGCGGGCGACGCCAGCGTCGAGCAGCACGCGACCATCACCGGCGCGCGCCGCGAGCGCTTCGAGCCAGAGGCGATCGAGCCACAGCGTCCAAGGTAGAACTTGCGCCGCATTCCACGCGACGAGGCCCTGCGCGCGGCGCGACGCGTCGAAGCGCAGCGCGACGTCGCGCGCAAGGCGATTGTTGGGCGTGACGACGATTGCGCCGTCCGCCAGCGCGTCGACGAGCGATGACTGCGACATCGTGGAGGGATTGCGGGCGATGCCTCGAAACGATGGCAGCCGCGTAGAAGCAGGGGTGAAACTCTAGCAGATGGTCGCGCTAGTCGGATCCAATCGGTCCGCGCATCAGGGTCGAGATCGGCGGATGTACCGGTTCCGACGCTTCCGTCGCAACGAACACGGGCATCTGCGATGCGGGTCGCGCAGCGGCGGCCGCGCTTTGCATCAGTGAGCTCATCGCCGCGGTGGCGGACGACTCGGGGGAGCGATTGCTGGCCGTCCATTCGCCGCACCAGTCGTCGTCGCGAACGTGCGGCCAGACGCCTTCGACCATGTACGTCTTCGCCGATAGCGGGTTCACGATCGGCCCCGTGCGCCGGCACTGTCCCCAGCGCACGCCCTTTTCCTCGGCCTCGGCCTCGTTGCGGTCGTAGTGCTGGCAAGCGACGCACTTATGCAAGACGATCTCCTGGGCAATCAAGTCGAAGTGTCAAACCGCGGTCAGTGCAGGATCATCGCGGCGAAACCAGCCGGAACCGTCTTGCGGTCGGGGCGCATTCGGGGTGTTGCGAGCCGTTCGACGTGCTTGGTGCGCGCACCGGCAGGCAGCTTGCGCTGCGACGAAGACTGTTGCCGACCCACGCGGCGCGACATCGCGACCTCGGGGCGGCGCGATTTTCCGAAGCGGCCGGTCGACCGTGCGCCGGAGGCTCGGAGGTTCGATGAGAAAAAGGCCGCCGACCGCATCGCTGTTTGCAGTTTAAAAATGTTCCCGGCGACCGCAAACCGGTGAATGGGCTCAGGCGGCGAGTTCCGGGAGCGCAGCCATCATCGCCTCCGGAACGCGCTGCACGCGGGTGAAACCGGGAAGCGCCTGCGCGTCCAGTTGCGACTGCAGCTCGGCATCGGCTGCGGCGGCCTCCTGCGACAGTTGCGCGTCGTATGCCTTCCGCGTCTCGGGATCCGAAAGCACGGCGTAAGCCGCGTGGATCATGCGTACGAGTCCCGACAGGTCCTGTCCGGCATCGGTCATGCCGTACTGGAATCGCTCGAGCAACGCGGCGTACGCGGCCTCGATGCGATTCGACGTTGCGCCAGGTGCGAGTTCCAGATAATCGTAGTGCGTGTAGTTCACCTTCATCTCCTGTCCGGGTCGGCGTCTTGGTTAGCGCCGGCTGCAACCTCTTGAGCAGCAACCGTGCCACGCGCGAAACCCGTTGATCGGGACGCGATAAGTCGTTGACGCGACAGGAACCGTGCGCGTTGCGCACGCTGAAAATGACAGCTAGTGCACTACGAAATCGCGATCCTTCGCCGCTTCCGGTCGGCCGCGGCGGGTCAAATCACGGCAAGTCGCGACGCCCGAACCGGCGGCGGAAAGGCCGCGTCGATCGCATCGATCGTTGCGGAGGAAAGGGTGATCGCAGTCGCCGCGCGATTCTCGTGCACGTGTACGACGTCGCTGGTTTGCGGAATGCTGATGACGTGCTCGCGTCGCAGCAGCCACGCGAGCGCGAGCTGGGCCACCGAAATGCCTGCGGCGCCAGCGATGCGGAGCAACGCTGCATTGCGCAGCAGCGCGCCCTCGCCGACCGGCGCATAGGCCATGACGGCAATCGAGCGCTTGCGGCACAGCGGCAGCAGCGAAAACTCGATGCCCCGCTCGCCGACGTGATAAAGCACCTGGTTGACAGCGCACTGCGCGCCGTCGGGTAACGCGAGCAATTCATCCATGTCGGCGGTGTCGAAGTTCGAGACGCCCCAGCGCATGATCTTGCCATCGCGCCGCAGGCGCTCGAAGGCGCCGACGGTTTCGGCAAGCGGGATCCGACCGCGCCAGTGCAGCAGGTAGAGGTCCAGCCGATCCGTCCGCAGGCGCTGCAGGCTGCGCTCGCAGGCCGCAATCGCACTGCGCGCGCCTGCATTGTGCGGATAGACCTTGCTGACGACGAACACGTCGTCGCGGCGCCCGTCGATCGCCTCGGCGAGCACTTCCTCGGCGCGACCGTCGCCGTACATTTCGGCGGTGTCGAAGAGCGTCATGCCCACGTCAATGCCGGCGCGAAGCGCGGCCACCTCGCGCTTGCGCGTGCGGGCCGATTCGCCCATCCGCCACGTGCCCAATCCGAGCGCCGGCACGTTCGTCCCGTCGGTGAGGCGCACCGTCGGCATGGTGTGGTCGCGCACTGCCATCATCGAAGGATAGCGCTGCCGCACGGCCGCTGTCATCGCGATCGTGCGGTGCCACTCGACGTACAATAGGACTGCGATGGTTCCGCTCGACAGCCCCGAAACCTCCACGCGACGCGTCGTGCGTGCCGCGTGCCCGCACGACTGCCCCGACACGTGCGCGATGCTCGTCACCGTCGAGAACGGTCGCGCGATCGAGATCAAGGGTGCGCCCGACCATCCGACGACCGGCGGCACGCTGTGCACGAAGGTCGCGCGTTATCTCGACCGCACGTATTCACCCGACCGGCTTCGGTATCCGATGCGACGCATCGGCGCGAAAGGCGAAGGCCGCTTTGCCCGCATCTCGTGGGACGAGGCGCTGGACGAGATCGCGACGCGTTTCAAGGCGATTGCCGAGTCGACCGACGGACCCCAGGCGATCCTGCCGTACAGCTATGCAGGCACGATGGGGTTGCTGCAAGGCTCGTCGATGGACCGGCGATTCTTCCATCGCCTCGGCGCATCGCTGCTCGACCGGACGATCTGCGCAGCCGCAGGCAAGGCCGGCTGGGCGGCCGTTGTCGGCGCGTCGATGGGCATGGACGTCGAGGCGTACGTCGACAGCCGGCTGATCCTGATCTGGGGCAGCAATCCGATCACGTCGAACCTGCATTTCTGGACGCGCGCGCAGGAGGCGAAGCGGCGCGGCGCGCGACTGGTCGCCATCGACCCGTACCGCAGCGCCACCGCTGACAAGTGCCACGAGCACATCGCGTTGCTGCCGGGCACCGACGCGGCGCTCGCATTCGGCATCATGCATCTGCTGATCGACAGCGGATGGATCGATCGCGACTACGTCGACCGCTATACGATCGGCTTCGACGCGCTCGCCGAGCGCGTGCGCGAGTGGACGCCCGATCGCGTCGCATCGACCTGCGGCATCCCGCGCGAGCAACTCGTCAGGCTCGCGCACGACTACGGCACGACCAAGCCTGCCGCGATCCGTCTCAATTACGGCATGCAGCGGATTCGCGGCGGCGGGAACGCCGTGCGGGCGGTGGCGTGCCTGCCCGCGCTCGTCGGTGCGTGGCGCGATCCGGCCGGCGGTGCGTTGCTGTCGTCGTCGGGGACTTTCCCGGTCGATTCGGCGGCCCTCGAGCGGCCGGACCTCATTCATGGCGCGCCGCGGACGATCAACATGTCGGCGATCGGCGATGCGTTGCTCGATGCGCGCGATCCGCCCGTTCGCGCGATTTACGTCTACAACTCGAATCCAGTGGCCGTCGCGCCCGATTCGTCGCGCGTCGTCGCCGGATTTTCACGCGCACGACCTGTTCTGCGTCGTTCACGAGATCTTCAAGACCGACACCGCGGACTTCGCCGACATTCTGCTTCCTGCGACCACCCAGCTCGAGCAGACCGACGTCCACAATTCGTACGGCCATCTGTACGCGCTCGCCAACAACCCGGCCATAGCGCCCATTGCCGAAGCGTTGCCGAACACCGAGGTCTTTCGCCGCCTCGCCGCGCGGATGGGCTACACCGATCCGTGCTTCAGCGAAAGCGACGACACGCTCGCACGCGCCGCGTTCCGCAAGAACGACGTCCGCGCGCAAGGCATCGAGTGGGATACGCTGAAGCAGAGCGGTTGGCAGCGGTTGAACGTGCCCCGCCCCTACGCGCCGTTCGCAAATGGCGGTTTCCCGACGCGGTCGGGCAAGTGCGAGTTCTGGTCCGATACGCTCGCGGCGCAAGGACAGGATCCGCTGCCCGCGTATCTGCCGCCGCGGGAGTCGGCGGCGTCCAATCCGGCGCTCGCGGAACGCTATCCGCTTGGATTCCTTTCACCGCCGGCCCGCAACTTCCTGAATTCGTCGTTTGCGAACCTGCCGGAATTCCTGGCCGAGGAAAGGACGCCGCATCTCGACATCCATCCCGACGATGCCGGTGCGCGCGGCATCGGCGCCGGCGATCCGGTTCGCGTCTTCAACGACCGCGGCAGTCTGCTCGCGACTGCGCGGGTAACGGATCGTGCGCGACCCGGCGTCGTCGTTGCGCCGTCGGTCTGGTGGCGCAAGCTCGCACCCGGCGGCGAGAACGCCAACGCGGTGACGAGCCAGGCGCTGACCGATCTCGGTCGCGCCGCGACGTTCTACGATTGCCTGGTGGAAGTGCGCCCGGCGTAGCGGGTACGGCGCGACGCCTGCGCGTGCGCCCCGCAACGCCGCCGCTAGATCTTGCGGACCAGCCCCACCATCACGCCGAAGATCTCGAGCGCACCCTCGGCACGGATGACCGGATACGCCTTGTTTTCCGGCCTCAGGATGAACGCACCGTTCTCGATATCCAGGCGCTTCAACGTGAACTGGTTATCGACGATCGCCACGACGATGTCGCCCTTTTGCGCGGCGGCGCGCTTCTCGACGACGACGAGATCGCCTTCGAAGATTCCCGCGTCCATCATCGAATCGCCCCTGACGCGAACGAGCACCGTCTGCGACGGCCGTTCGATCAGGTAGTCGTCCAGCGTGACGGCATCAGGCTCGTCGTCGGCGATGGCTTCCGGCAGGCCGGCGCGCACGAAGCCCGATGCGACCGGCCGCGCGAAAAACCGCTTCGTGGGTGCGAGACGACGATCGGGCGTCGATTCGAGCAAGCCGGCAAGCTTCATCCGCGCCACCAGCGCCGCCACCGACGATTTCGATCGCAAGCCGAGCAGGCTGCCGATCGACGCGTACGACGGCAACGCGCGGTGGCGCGCGTAGTAATCCTGCAGCGCGCCTAAATATGAACGATCGTTCGACATTACGGTAGAATAACGAACGAACGTTCGTGCGTCAAGCCCTCCGGGAATGTCGCGCTGGACGTGCCCACCGCCACACTCCAATGCTGCCTGTTTCCAGCTTCGCCTTCGTCGATCTCGAAACCACCGGCACACGTGCCGATGCGGACCGGATCACCGAAATCGGCATCGTCCGCGTCGATCTCGACGGCGAAGGGCTGCCGCAGGTGGCCGAATGGAGCACGCTCGTCGATCCCGAGGTCCCGATCCCGCCCGCGATCCAGGTGCTGACCGGCATCACCGATTCGATGGTCGCCTCGGCGCCGACGTTCTCGACGATCGCCGGCGATGTGGCGCAGATGCTCGGCGGCCGCGTGTTCGTCGCGCACAACGCGCGCTTCGACTACGGATTCCTGAAGCATGCGTTCGCGCGCCTCGAGCGACCATTCGCTGCACGCGTGTTGTGTACGGTGCGCTTGTCGCGGCGGCTGTTTCCCGAGGTCGACGGGCACGGACTCGATGCGCTGATCGCGCGCCATTCGCTGGCCGTTTCCGATCGGCATCGCGCCCTCGGCGACGCGCGAGCGATCTGGTCGTTCGTCCAGTTGCTCTATCGCGAACGGCAGCGCGAGGACGTCGATGGCGCCATCCGGCGAATCCTGCGACTGCCGAGCCTGCCGCCGCAGCTCGCGCCGGACGCGATCGACGTGCTGCCCGAATCGTCCGGCGTGTATCTGTTCTATGGCGACAACCCGCTTCCGCTCTACGTCGGCAAGAGCATCAACCTGCGCGAGCGCGTCGGTGCGCACTTTTCGCAGGACTGGCGCAGCGAGACCGACCTGCGGCTGTCGCAGGAGATCCGCCGGATCGAGTTCGAGGAAACCGCCGGCGAGCTCGGCGCCCTGTTGCGCGAAAGCGTGCTGATCAAGTCGCGGCTGCCCGCGTACAACCGCGCGTTGCGCCGCAAGCTCGAGGCCGGCGTGCTCGAAATCGTCGATGGCGTGCCGCGGTTCGTCGCCGCCGCCGGCATCGATTGCGCGAAGCTGTCGGGCAGCTACGGTCCGTTCGCATCGCGCGCATCGGCGCGCGCAGCCTTGCGCCAACTCGCGTCCGACCACCGGTTGTGTGCGCTGCGGCTGCGACTCGAGCGGCGCGCCGGTGGCCCGTGCTTTGCGCGTCAGCTCGCTCGATGCGATGGCGCCTGCGTCGGTGCCGAGTCACCGGCGTCGCACGATCAGCGGCTCGTCGACGCGATGGCACCGCTGATGATCCCGCGCTGGCCGGCGGCGGGCCTGGCGCTCGTGCGCGAATGCGGGTCGGGCGAACGCACCGACGTTCACCTGTTTCGCGACTGGTGTTGGCTCGGCACTGCGCGCGACGACGGCGAGCTTGAGGACCTGGTCGAGGCGCCGCAGTCCGCCGCGTTCGATCTCGACGTCGTGAAGCTGCTCGTGCGGCGGCATCGTGCGGGTACCCTGCGCCTCATCGCGGCGCACGCCGGCGACGCAGAACACCACGAAGTGCCGGAATACGCCTAGAACACGTCTAGTCCGCCCTCGCGTGCGCCGCGACGACGTGCGCCACGCAAACGGTGAGCCGCTTCGCATACGCGATGTCGAGGAATTCGTTCGGTCCATGCGCGTTCGACTTCGGACCGAGCACGCCGGTGATCAGGAACTGCGCGTGGGGGAAGCGCTCGCCGAGCATCGCCATGAACGGGATTGTCCCGCCCTCGCCCATCGCGGCCACCGGCTTGCCATAGACGGCGCGCGACGCATCGTCGAGCGCCATCCCAAGCCAGGGCCGCGTCGCCGGCGCGTTCCAGCCGGTCGCGCCCTGCGCAGCTTCGAACGTCACCTTCGCACCGTGGGGCGGATCCGATTCGAGCAGCGATTTCATCGTCACGGTCGCCGTGTGGCCGTCGACGAGCGGTGGCAGCCGCAGCGACAGTTCCAGCGCCGTCTTCGGACGCAGCACGTTGCCCGCGTTGGCAATCGCCGGCAGGCCGTCGGCGCCGATGATCGACAGCGCGGGCCGCCACGTTCGATTCAGCAGTGCTTCCGCCGCGTCGTCGATCATCGGCAGCGTACCGGCGCTGAACGGATACTTGCGAAACACGATGTCGCCGAGGATCGATGCAGCAGCACCCGCCTGCGCCACGCGCTCGGGTGGAATATGAACATGGAAGGCCGACGGCAAGATCCAGCCGTTCCCCGCGTCCTCGAGACGGTCGAGCAGCTTGCGCGCAATGCGAAATGACGACGGCACGACACCGCTCGCATCCCCGGAGTGCACGCCCTCGGTCAACACCTCGACGGTCAGCGTGCCGGACGCGAGGCCGCGCAGCGACGTGGTCATCCACAGGCGTTCGTAGTCGCCGCAACCGGAATCGAGACCGATGACGAGATCGACGTTGCCAAGCCGCGGTTGCAGCGCATCGAGATAGGCCGGCAGGTCGTAGCTGCCGCTCTCCTCGCACGTCTCGATCAGGCCCACGCAGCGCGCGTGGCGCACGCCCTGCGCCGACAGCGCACCCAGCGCGGACAGCGCCGAAAAGATCGCGTAGCCGTCGTCCGCACCACCGCGGCCGAAGAGCCTGCCGTTCTCGATGATCGGCGTCCACGGTCCGCCGTCGTCGCGCCAGCCAACCATCTCGGGCTGCTTATCGAGGTGCCCATAGAGCAGGACGGTCCTGTCGTCGTCACCGGGCACTTCGAACAGCAGCACAGGGGTTCGTCCCGGCAGCCGGACGATCTCAACCGTCAGGCCCGGAATGGACTGCGCGCGCGCCCACTTTTCCGCGAGCCGGATCACCCGCTCGATATGTCCGTGCGCCTCCCAATCGGGATCGAAATGCGGCGACTTTGCCGGAATGCGGATGTAATCGACGAGGCGGGGAACGATGTCGTCGTCCCACTGGCGAGCGATGCGCTCGGTGGCGGCGGGGATCTGCATGAGCGAGGGAATTCGTCGACGCGAAGGGATGAACAATAGCAAATCGATTGAGCTCTTCGCATCGGCCAGCGTAGCGGCCAGTGCTTCGCGCGACGACTCGCCGCGAGGGACATGCAGCAGCCACGTAGAATCGCAGCATGTCGCAATCGGTTTGCAAGTGAATGGACACGACCGCCCCGCCCTACGCAGGACTCACCGCCGAGTGCGTGCTCGACGCGCTCGACAGCGTCGGCGTCCGCGGCGATGGGCGGATGATCGCGCTCAACAGCTACGAGAACCGCGTCTACCAGCTCTGGCGCGACGACGCGCAGCCGGTCGTCGCAAAGTTCTATCGACCCTCGCGCTGGAGCGACGACGCGATCCTCGAAGAGCATGCGCTGATCGGGGAGCTCGATGCACACGAGGTTCCCGCCGTACCGCCGATGGCCATCGACGGGCGCACACTCCATCGTTTCGGCGATTTCCGGTTTTCGATCTTCGCGCGGCATGGTGGCCGCGCCCCGGAGCTCGAACAGCGCGCAACGCTCGAGCACCTCGGCCGGTTCATCGCCCGGATGCACACCGTCGGCGGAGCGCGGCCGTTCGCGCATCGTCCCGCGCTGACGATCGAATCGTTCGGCGACGAGTCGCGCGCATTCCTGCTCGAGCACGAGTTCGTTCCCGCCGATATTCGTGCCGCCTGGACGAGCATCGTCGATCAGGCGCTGCAGGCCGTTCGCCACGCCTACGCCGATCGAGCGGCCGGGATGATCCGGTTGCACGGCGATTGTCATGGGGGCAACGTGCTGTGGACCGACGACGGTCCGCACTTCGTCGACTTCGACGATTCGCGCAGCGGTCCCGCCGTGCAGGACCTATGGATGCTGCTGTCGGGCGATCGCGCGGCGATGGAAGGGCAGCTGCGGATACTCGTCGGTGCGTACGAATCGTTTCGCGACTTCGACCGGCGTGAGCTGGCGCTGATCGAGCCGCTGCGAACGTTGCGGCTGCTTCACTATTCAGCATGGATCGCGCGGCGCTGGAACGACCCGGCCTTTCCTGCCGCCTTCCCGTGGTTCAACACGCAGCGGTACTGGCAGGACCGGATCCTGGAGTTGCGTGAGCAGGTGGCGTTGATGGACGAGGCGCCGCTCGAGGTGTAACCCGCCCATCGACAGGCTCCCAAGGATGGCGAGCGTCCCTCCAGGTGTCGGACGCGGCCTACGGCTGTTTCGGTGCCTCCGGCGTTTCGCAGCACCGACGTGCTGTCGACAATGGGAAACTTGGGATGCTTGCGGCCCCGTTAGGCGCTCGCATGACTGCGCGGCGCGGTCGATTTTTTGCGCGCCGACCCAGACGTTAGAATCGCCATCGCTTTCGTCGCATCGCTGCGACGACGATGGCGGAGATCCGGATGGCGCTCGAACTCTATCGAAAAAAGCGCAACTTCAAGACGACACCCGAGCCTGCGGGGCGCGTGGGCGAACGTCGCGCTCACGCGTTATCGTTCGTCATCCAGAAACACAAGGCATCGCACCTGCACTACGACTTTCGCCTCGAGCTCAATGGTGTGCTGCTGAGTTGGGCGGTTCCGAAGGGACCGAGCCTCGATCCGGCCGACAAGCGTCTTGCGATGCACGTCGAGGATCATCCGCTCGAGTACGGCGACTTCGAAGGGGTCATTCCGCCCAAGCAGTACGGGTCGGGGACCGTTCTGCTATGGGACCGCGGGCAATGGGAACCGGTGGGCGACGCGGAGGCGGGTTATCGGCAGGGCAAGCTCAAGTTCGCGCTGCACGGCGAGAAGCTCCACGGCGGGTGGATGCTCGTCAAGAGTCACGGCGGCAAGTATGGCGGCGACAAGAGCTGGCTGCTGATCAAGGAGCGGGACGAGTATGCGCGGACCGGCGCCGATGCGCACATCGTCGAGACAGAGCCGCAGAGCGTCGCGTCGGGTCGCGACCTCGATGCGATCGCGGCAGATCCCGATCGCGTGTGGCATTCGAACAAGAGCGTCGCGGAAAACGTGAAGACCGGCCGTGTCGCGCGCAAGAAAGTCGACGCGGCGCCCGGCAAGATCACCGGCGCGCGCAAGACGGCGCTGCCGAAAGCCATGGCGCCCCAGCTTGCGCTGCTCGTCGACACAGCACCGGACGGCGACGGCTGGTTGCACGAGATCAAGTTCGACGGGTACCGGATGCTGTGCCGCATTGCCGACGGGCAAGTGCCAGATGTTCTCCCGCACCGGCAAGGACTGGACCGGCTCGTTTGCCGATATCGCCGCCGCCGCCGCACGGCTTCCCGTCGATTCGGCGTGGATCGATGGCGAGGTGATCGTCAACGACGACAACGGACGCTCGAGTTTCCAGTCGCTGCAGAACGTCCTTGCGGAAGAATCGACGGCCAAGACGATGTACTACGCGTTCGACCTGCCCTATCTCAACGGTTACGACCTGCGCGACGCTCCGCTCGCCGCGCGCAAGGAAGCGCTGCGCGCAATTGCGGGCAACGACGGCCCGATCCGCTACAGCGACCACGTCGAGGGTAACGGGGGCGGATTTTTCGAGCAGGCCTGCAAGATGGGGCTCGAAGGCATCATCTCGAAGCGCGCCGATTCGCCTTACCAGGCCACGCGCGGCCGTAGCTGGCAGAAGGTCAAGTGCAACTTGCGGCAGGAGTTCGTCATCGGGGGCTACACCGACCCGCAGGGCGCGCGATCGGGTTTCGGCGCGCTGCTGCTCGGCGTCTACGACGGCAAGGAGCTGCGCTACTGCGGCAAGGTCGGAACCGGCTTCAACGATGCGCTGCTGATGTCGCTCGTCGGCAAGCTGCGCAAGCTCGCGACGGATG
This sequence comes from uncultured Pseudomonadota bacterium, assembly GCA_963709335.1. GTDB lineage: Bacteria > Pseudomonadota > Gammaproteobacteria > Burkholderiales > Casimicrobiaceae > VBCG01. The sequence goes on along the minus strand of CAVPWB010000009.1, from coordinate 40,155 downwards.
CGCCGCCGTTCGTCAATCCGCCGACGGGCGCCGAAGGACGCCGGGCGCGCTGGGTGAAGCCCGAACTGGTGGGCGAAGTGACGTTTACCGAATGGACCCGCGACGGCACGCTGCGCCATCCGGCGTTCGAAGGCCTGCGCGAGGACAAGCGTGCGCGTGACGTCGTCCGCGAGATGCCGGCGAACGATGCGACGAGCGATGCATCGAAGGACAAGCCAGCCGCCACAACGCGGCGCTCACCGGCCAAGCGTGCGCCGAAAGCAGCGGCACCTGCTGCGAAAGCCGCGCCGGCATCGTCGAAAGCCCCGACGCGCCGCGCATCGACGACGGGTGCAGACACCGTTGAGGGCGTGGTCATCAGCAACGGCGACAAGCTGCTGTATGCGGAAGCCGGGGTGACGAAACGCGATCTCGCCGAATACTATGCGGCGGTCGGCGACTGGATCGTGCCGCAGCTCGCGGGCCGGCCGCTGACGCTCGTCCGGTGTCCGAACGGCTGGGACAAGCCGTGCTTTTTCCAGAAGCACGCCAACCAGTCGATTTCCGAGTTCATCGACACGATCGACATTCGCGAAGGTGGCGGCGAGCAGCCCTACATGATCGCGAACAACGTCAGTGCGGTCGTGGCATTGCTGCAGATGGGCGTGCTGGAGCTGCATCCGTGGGGCTCGCGCGCGCCGAAGCTGTCGCATCCCGACCGGCTGATATTCGACTTCGACCCGGACGAGAAGCTCGGCTGGGACAGCATCGTCGACGGCGTCAACGTGCTTCGCAAGCTGCTCGACACGCTGGGCCTGATCTCATTCGTGAAGACGACCGGCGGCAAGGGTCTGCACGTCGTGGTCCCCATCGACCCCACGCGGGCATGGGACCAGGCGAAGGAATTCTGCAAGACGATCGCCGAACTGCTCGTGCGGACGTTTCCGGATCGGTTCACGTCGAAGATGACGAAGTCGACGCGCGAGGGCCGCATCTTCGTCGACTACCTGCGCAATGCGGAAAATGCGACGGCCATCGCGGCGTATTCGGCGCGCGCGAAGGCGAACGCCCCGGTGGCAATGCCGATCGCATGGGAGCAGTTGAAGAACGACCTGCGTTATGCGCATTTCAACGTGAAAAACGTTCCCGGCCTGCTGCGGCGGCGGCGCAACGATCCATGGGCGGAGCTCGCCAACGTGCACCAGCAGCTGACCGATGCGATGCTGCGCCAGGTCGGCATGCTCCAGTGAACACAGGAGAACGACAATGGCACGACCCATCTGGAAAGGCATGATCAGTTTCGGCCTCGTGAGCGTCCCCGTCTCGCTCTATCCCGCCGAACAGTCGCATCAGCTCGCGTTCTCGATGCTCGACCAGCGCGATTTCAGTCCCGTCGGTTACAAGCGGTACAACAAGACGACCGGGAAGGAAGTGCCGTGGAAGGACATCGTCAAGGGTTACGAATACGAAAAGGACGAATACGTCGTGTTGAGCGACGAGGATTTCCGCCGTGCGAACGTGCAGCAGGCGAAGTCGGTCGACATTGCGACGTTCGTCGATGCCGGCACCATCCCGCCCGAGTACTTCGAGACGCCCTACTATCTCGTTCCCGACGAGCGCGGCAAAAAGGTCTATGCGCTGCTGCGCGAGACGATGCGCGCCGCCGGCAAGGTCGGCGTTGGCCAGGTCACCATCCGCACGACCCATCACCTGGCGGCGGTCGTGCCGTCCGGCGAAGTGCTGTTGATGATCACGATGCGCTACGTCAACCAGATTCGCGAGCATTCCGAGTTCGAATTTCCGTCGACGTCCGCCAAGTCAACAGGCGTAACAGCGAAGGAGATGGAACTCGCCCGCAAGCTGATCGACGACATGGCCGGCCCGTGGAAACCCGAGGCGTTCGAGGACACGTACAACGACGACCTGATGCGACGGATCAAGGAGAAGGTGAAGGCGGGTGAAACCAAGGTGCTGACGAAGCCGGAGAGCGAGAAGGGCGAGCCGCGCGGCGCGAAGGTCATCGACCTGATGGAACTGCTGAAGCAGAGCATCGGCAAAGCCGACGGGCGTGGCCGCAAGACCGGCAACGGCGCCGGCAAGCGAGACGCGTCGGTCACGAAGGTCACCGATGCGCCGAAGGCCCGTGCGCGCAAGGCGCTCACCGCGCACAAAGCTGCCGAAGCCAAGCCGGCAGCGCGCCGCAAGCGCGCCTAGCCAACGGCATCGCGATTCGTAACACTCGCCGATGCCCGAGCAGAAGTGGCCCGACGCGCTGTGGATCGTTCGCCATGGCCAGAGTGCCGGCAACGTTGCCCGCGAGGAAGCCGAGCGCGCGGCGGTGCCGCTGATCGACATCGCGACGCGCGACATGGATACGCCGCTGTCGCCGCTCGGCGAAGCAGCAGGCCGCGGCACTGGGGCGCTGGTTCGGCGCGCTGGCCGCATCGAAACTGCCGACCGTCGTCCTCTCGTCGCCTTACGTGCGGGCGGTCGAAACGACGCGGCTGCTGCTCGATGCGGCCGATGGCGATACGCGAGCGCTGCCAATCCAGCGCGACGAACGCTTGCGCGAGAAGGAATTCGGCGCGCTCGACCGGCTCACCAAATTCGGCATCCGGCAGAAATATCCGGATCTTGCCGAGCAGCGCGCCCACGTCGGCAAGTTCTATTTCCGCCCACCGGGCGGCGAAAGCTGGTGCGACGTGATCCTGCGGTTGCGTAGCGTGCTCGACACGATCACTCGCGAGCATCGGCGCGAGCGCGTACTGATCGTCGGCCATCAGGTGACAGTCAATTGCCTGCGCTATCTGTTCGAGCGCATGTCGGAAGACGAGATCCTCGACGTCGACCGGCGCGCCGACGTGCCGAACTGTTCGGTGACTTCGTACACGTTCGACCCCAAAGCCGGACGCAACGGCAAGCTCGTGCTCGACCTCCTCAACTTCGTCGCGCCGCTGACCGACGCGGGCACGCCGGTGACCAGCGCTCCCGACGTTCCCGCGGCGCCGAAGTCGTGAGCTGTTGCGTGGCGTAGGAGTTGGACTACACGATACCGTCGCATGCGCTGATGGCGGCGCAAGCATCCAGTCCCAACAATGCCGTGTCGCCAACAGCGACCCTCGCCCGCATTACTTGCCCAGGAGAATTCCGATGCAATACCTCCGCGTGCTCTTCGCAGCACTTGCCACCGCTGCGCTGTGCGCGTTCGCCGCGCCGTCGACCGCCTCGCTCGGTACCAATTTCAGCGATCAATGGTGGAACCCCAACGAATCCGGCTGGGGGGCGTCGGTTCTGCAGCAATACGACACGTTGTTCATCGACCTCTTCGTCTACGCCACCGACGGCCGCCCGCAGTGGTACACCGCCGCCGTGTACTACCAGCCGCAAAGCGGCCGGTCCCTGTTCAGCGGCGACCTCTACGCGACCACGGGCCCGTGGTTCGGCTCGTTCTTCAACCCCGCGGCCGTTTCGGTGCGGCGCGTCGGCACACTGCAGTTCGATGCCAGCAACACCGATTTCGCAACGCTCACGTACTCCGTGGACGGCGTCCTCGTGGCCAAGTCGATCCAGCGGCAATTGTTCGCGTACGAGGATTTCACCGGCAGCTACTTCGGAGGATTCGTCTACGACCAGAGCAACTGCGCGAATCCGGCGAACAACGGGCACGTCGAGGAGCTGGGCTCGATCCAGATCAACCATCCCGCCAACAATACGTTCACACTCACGCTGCAGTCGAATTTCGGCACGTGTACGATCGCGGGCAACTACAGTCAACTCGGTCACATGGGTACGGTCGACTCCAATTATTCATGTACGTACGGCGTCAACGGCACGATGACGCTCTACGAGCTCGAACGGACGGGAACCGGCATGACGGGCCGGTTGGTCGCCGAGAGCAATACGTGCAGCGTCGCAGGGCGTCTTGGCGGCGTCGAGCGATAGCGCCGGTCAGCCCGGCTTCGTCAACGATGAGATGTTCCGGCTTCTCGTCGAGAATGTTCGCGACTACGGCATCTTCCTGCTCGATCCGCAGGGCATCGTCACGACGTGGAATGTGGGCGCCCAGAACATCAAGGGGTACACGAAGGATGAGATCGTCGGGCGCCACTTCTCGGTGTTCTATACGCCCGACGCGATTGCGCGCCACTGGCCACAACAAGAGCTGAAGCTCGCCGTCGAGCATGGCCGGTTCGAAGATGAGGGTTGGCGGCTGCGCAAGGGCAAAGTCGCCTTCTGGGCCAATGTGGTCATCACGCCGATCTTCGATGGCGAGCGGCGGCTGCGCGGCTTTGCGAAGATCACGCGCGACCTGACGGCGCGCCGGAAGGTCGAGGAACTGCAGCGCGGCGAGCGCCATACAAACGAGTTCCTGGCGATGCTCGCCCACGAGCTTCGCAATCCGTTGTCGCCGATCCAGAGCGCGCTCGATGTCGCGAAGCTCAAGCCCGACGACCTTGACACGGCGAAGTGGGCGCAGGACATCATCGCGCGGCAGACGCGTCAGCTGTCGCGCCTCGTCGACGATCTGCTCGATGTCAGCCGGGTCACACGCAGCAAGATATCGCTGAAGCGCGAACTGCTCGATCTGCGCGACAGCGTCGACGGGGTGATCCAGTCGCTGCGACCGGCCATCGATGCGCGCCGTCTTTCGGTTGCGGTCGCGCTGCCCGAGGAGCCGGTCATCGTGAACGTCGATCCGACCCGAATGGCGCAGGTGCTGTCCAACATCCTCGGCAACGCGATCAAGTACACGCCCGCCGGCGGCAATATCTCAGTGCGCGCTTCCGCGTCGGACGGTCTGGCTTCGCTCGCCATCGCCGATGACGGCGTCGGCATGGCTGCGGACCTCGTGCCGCGTGTATTCGACCTGTTCGTCCAGGGCGACCGCGCGCTCGACCGCCGCGAGGGGGGCCTGGGTGTCGGGCTGACGATCGCGAAACGATTGATCGACCTGCAGGGTGGCACGCTCACGGCGGCCAGCGACGGGCCAGGAACCGGCAGCAGTTTCACGATCGGCCTCCCGCTAGCGGCGGAATCGACCGGCGCGGAACTGACTGCAGCGCCTCAAGCCTCGTCGACGTTACGGCGCGTCTTCATCGTCGACGACAACCACGATGCGGCCGAAGCGCTCGCGGCGCTGATCGGGGCACTCGGCCACGACGTTCGGGTGGCCGACAACGGCCACGACGCGCTCAGCGTGGCGACGACATGGCGTCCCGACGTGATGTTGCTCGACATCGGACTGCCCGACATGGACGGCTACGAGGTCGCACGCCGGATGCGCGAGATTCGCGCTCTGGACCATGTCCAGATCGTTGCCTGCACCGGCTATGGGGGCGACGACGACCTTCGGCGGATGGCGGAGGCCGGGTTCGACAGGCATCTGATCAAACCCGTCGGCATCGCGGAACTCGACACGCTCTTCAGCGCGTAGCGCCTCGCGGATGGTAAAGTACCGTATACATATGCGGTACCATGATGCGGTTTGCGATACGCCTGTTACGTTATCGAGGTCGCGTCATTCCATGGCGCGACGTCGTCAACCGCTCGCCGAAAATCGGCGACATCCGGATCGAGGAGCTCCGCGACGAAGACCTCCGACGCTACGTCCGCACGGCGAAGCTCTTCCCCGACGATGGCACCGTCGTCTTCGGCGCTCCGCTGCCGGAACTGCACGACGTCCGGGTAATCGGCATGAGCCAGCAGGCTTTCACGCTGGCGGGCCTCGAGCGGATCGACGGCATCGACTATGCGCAGTCCTGGCTGATCTCGGCGCTCTAGGGCTTCTGCGGGCCCTAGTCTAAAACGGCCGGATGTCGGTACGCCTTACGGCCGGGGCGGTTGCGCTACCGCCGCGGATCACTAACTCGCTGATTCGGGACATCATCCGGCGGGTGTCACGATTTTTGCGTGCCGGGTGCCCAAAGTCCGGACGATGTCGGCGCAACGCGCGGCGGCACGCAACGACCTGGAGGGGGCTCGTGGCGCACACGCTTACCAATGAGGCTTGGCTGTCGGCCTGCCTGGAGCGCCGCCTTGCCGGCGACGACGATCCACTCGACGCGCTGCGCGGGATCACGCTGGGCGCGTTGCTCTCCACGCTGATGTTCTGGATGCCGCTCGCGATCGCGCTGACGCGCCTAATGCAATAGCGGAGCCCGATCCGCGCCCGCTAGGCGCGAAAATGCAGCCTGCGATCGATGGCGAGCAACGCGCCGTTGACGGTCGCCGCGAACACGACGAGCAGAAACGTCACGGACATGATGACGTCGACGTTGTAGAGCCCGATCGCGTTCATCAGCAGGTATCCGAGCCCGTGCTGCGCGGCGAACATCTCGCCCAGCACCGTGCCGATCAGCGTCAGCGAGAAGCCCACGCGCAGCCCGGTGAAAATCTCGGGCACCGCGGCAGGAAACAGGATCGACCGGACCATCGCCGATGCGTCGAGTTTCAGCACGCGTCCGGTCTTCAGCAGGATTGGCTTGATTCCCCGCACCGCGTTCAGCGTGAACAGCGCGACCGGGATGATGCCGTGGATCGCGCCAAACGCGACCTTCGCCGACATGCCGAGGCCGAACGCGAGGAGCAGGATCGGATAGAGCGTGATCTTGGGGATCGAGTACAACGCGACCAGCATCGGCTCCATCGCGTCGGCCGATAGGCGGTGCATCCCAAGACCGAAGCCGATCGCGAGCCCAAGCGCCACGGCGATCGCGAGCGCCGCGGCGAACGCCTGCAGCGTGTTCGCGAGGTGCAGCCAGAACAGGTGCGTCTGGGTGAGCTCGACGGTGAATCGCAGCGTCTGCCACGGCGAGCGCAATGCGACGTCGCCGACGATCCAGTAGGCGATCTGCCAGCAGGCGAACACGCCGGCGACGAGCGCGACCGCGTTGCGCAACGGCCGGCGGCCGCCGTCCTTCACTGCTGTCCCCGCCGGGCGAGCAGCACCTTCTCCCAGTGCGACAGCACCCCGTTCATCACGACTGACAGCAGGAGGATCAGCAGTATCAGCGGGTACATCGTCGCGTTGTCGAAATTGGTGTATGCGAAACCGATTTCGTAACCCATGCCGCTTCGCGCCATGATGAACTCGGAGCCGATGACGCCGATGAACGCATAGGCCAGCGCGAGCTTCGCGGCTGTCAGCAGGTACGGCGCACAAAACGGCAGCGTCACCTGCAGCGCGGTCTGCAACGGCGTCAGCCGCGCGATGAGCGCCGTCTTGCGCAGCACGGACGGCACCCGGTCGAGGCCGTTCAGCGTCGTGACGATCACCGCGACCACGCCGAGCAGGACGCCGATCAGCACCTGCGGCCCGTCGCCCAGTCCGAAGATGACGATGAACAGCGGATAAAACGCGAACACCGGAATCGCGTAGTACGTCGCGAACAGCGGATCGAGCGTGTCGCGCAGCGTCCGGTAGCCATGCAACGCCGTGCCGGCGACGATGCCGAGCACGTAGGCCAGCACGAAAGCCACCAGCACGTTGCCCATGCTCTTGCCGATCTCGGGATACATCGCCTTCGACGTCAGGAGCTTCACGAAGTCGACGACGATCCGATGCGGCGGCGGCATCGTCACCTTGTCGATGACGCCGCCGACGCAAAGAGCCTCCAGCAGCAGCACGAAGCCGCCGATTACGGCAACCTGGTAGAGCCTGACGCGGCTCATGCGGAAGTGGTCATTCGTCCCATCGTCTTCATCGACTCGTCGCGCAGCGTCTTCCACAGGCGGCTGGTGATCGCGCCGAACTGCTCGCGCTCGACGATCCGGCTGTCCCGCTCGCGTGGCCAATCGGTCCGGACGACGTCGATCATCTTGCCGGGCCGCGCGGACATCACGCCGATGCGGTCGGCGAGCATCGCCGCCTCGTCGAGTGCATGCGTGATCAGGAACACGGTGGCGCCCGTTTCGCGCCAGACACGCAGCACCTCGTCTCCCATCAGAAGCCGCGTCTGCTGGTCGAGCGCACCGAACGGCTCATCGAGCAGGATCAGCCGCGGCTGCGCAACCAGCGTGCGCGCTATGCACACGCGCTGCCGCATTCCGCCCGACAGTTGCGCCGGATAGCTGCCCGCAAACTCGCGCAGTCCCATCATCGCAATCGCACCGTCGACCCGGCTTGCGCGCTCGCCCGCGGCAAGTACCGTCTCCCGGAGGCCGAATCCGACGTTGTCGCGCACGGTCAGCCACGGAAAGCACGCGTCCTCCTGGAACACGACACCGATGCCGTCAGGAATCTCGCGCGCAATCGCGCGTCCTTCGAAGTCGATCTCGCCGTCGGTTGCCTGCACGAGTCCGGCGATCAATTCGAGCAGCGTCGATTTGCCGCAGCCCGACGGCCCGACGATCGCGAAGAACTCGCCCTTGTCAATCGAAAGGTCGATCGGCCCGAGCGCATGCACGGGCTGCCCGCCCGGCGCGGCGGGAAATACCTTGGTCACGCCGTGCAGCGTGACGTGCGGAGCCGGCATCCGGAACGGCCCGCCCTTTACTTGAGCGCCTTGATGTCGTCGGGCAGGAATTGCGTGTCGATCATCTTCGTCAGATCGATTTCCTCGGTGATCGCGCCCACGCTGCGCTGCACGTCGATGATCCGCTTCATTCCCTCGAGGTGAATCTGGCCGGTGCCCCAATACGGGATTCCCTGCGTCATGCTCGTCGTCAGGTTGCGCACGGCGTTTCGCGCGACTTCCTTGGTGATGCCGAACGGCTCGGCGACGATGTCACCCGCCTCGTCGGGATTCTTGATCATGAACTCGACCGCGCGGCGGCGCGCGCGGATGACGCCGCGAATGAAATCGCCGCGCGTCCGGATCGCCTCGCCGGTTGCCATCCCGACGACGTTGTCGAGCGGCGGCAATGCTTCCGCACCGGTGATCAGCACGCGGTACTTGTCCTTGACCTTCGACCACAGCGGCTCGGTCACGGCGGCGACATCGATCTGGTCGAGATCGAGTGCGGCGAGCATCGGGCCGAAGCCGCCGGTCTTGACGAGTTCGGCGTCCTTCTCCTCGTAGCCGGCCTTGCGCAGCAGCAGGATCGCCAGTGCCTGGCTCGTCGAGCGCGGGTTCGTGTAGCCGATCTTCCGGCCCTTCAGATCCTTGATCGTCTTGATCGGCGAATCCTTCTTCACCATCCATGCGAACTCGGCGATCGTCAACACGTTGTCGCTGACGATCTTGATGTCGGCACCCTGCTGGATCGCGACCGCGATCGCCCCCGGATTGGCTTCGCCGTACGCGACGCCGGCCATCGCGTTACGGACCGACGTTCCGCCGCCTTGCGACGACACGATGCCTGTGACGTTGGCGCCCTCCTCCTTGAAGTAACCTTTCGCGAGCGCGACGGCGAAGGGCATGCCGTTCGCCGACGATCCGTAGTTGCCGACGGCAATGTTCTCGGCGATCGCCCCGCTGCTTGCGACCAGCAACGCGACCGTGGCGGCCGCCGCCCGTGCCGCGGCCTTCATGTGACAACTGCGCATGGGTCCTCCTTAGGGACGTTGGCAGGACGACGACCTTCGGCGCCGGGAGACCCCGCCGCCGCTCCTCGCGCGTCGCGCGCCTCGCAGGCTCCGCGATCACGGTTGTCGAATTCCACCGCGGATAGTATCCGACGGCAGAAATGCATCACGGCTGGGTGTTGAACAATTCGCCAATACGCAACAGCCGCGGTATCTGCAATGATTAGCAACTTCACGACTCCAAGACTCATCGCAGAACAGATGCCTCCATGAGTCCCGCTGAATCGAAACGCGCGCACGCCCTCGCACGTCCGGCCGGCGAGGTGGTCGTCTACCGTCGCGAATCGGGCGACCGTGCGGCGCACGATCATGCGACCTGCACGCAGATCGCGCGACGCCTCGCCGCGCTGAAGGGCTATCGGTTCGTCGGAGAGCACGACGGCGCCACGGGCTCGGCAGCCCATCGCTATTTCGTGCCGACGAGCACGCTGGTCGGCATCGACCATGCGCGCACGCTCGGAATCCACGGCGAGCACGACATATTCGGCGGTGTCGTGCCGCAGCCATTCGCCGCAACGAAGTCGATCAGTCATCCGCTCGTCGACGCCGATGCGCGCGCACCTGACGGCTGGTCGGTCGCGTTCGGTCGTGAGGTTCAAGCGGCCGTGCTCGACGGATTCACCGCCTTCGGCGTCGAAGATGCATGCCGCGCCGGGTTGCGCCTCCTCGACAAGGGACCGGTTCGCGTCAAGCGTGCGCTCGGAATCGGTGGCGGTGGCCAGGTCGTGGTTGGCGATCGAACGGCACTGGAGCGTGCGCTCGCCGATATCGACGCAGACGAGCTTCGCGAATACGGCATCGGCCTCGAACAGAACCTTACGGACGTGACCACCTACAGCATCGGCCAGGTTCGCGTGGGCGATCTCGTTGCGAGCTATTGCGGTACGCAGGGTGTGACCGAGAACAATCACGGCGCGATCGTCTACGGCGGATCGACGCTGCTGGTTGTACGCGGTGACTTCGACGCGCTGCTCGCGATCGATCATCCACCGCAGGCCCAGCGCGCCATTGCCAAGGCACGAACCTACGACGACGCGGCGTTCCGCTGCTTCGCGGGTCTATTCGCCTCACGACGCAATTACGACGTCGCCGAGGGCCTCGATGCCGCGGGCGCCCGTTGCGCAGGCGTGCTCGAGCAGTCTTGGCGGGTCGGCGGCGCAACCGGCGCCGAAGTCGAGGCGCTGCTCGCGTTCCGGGACGACCCTGCGCTGGCAGTCGTCCGGGCGTCGACCACGGAACGGTACGGCAGCGACGCGGCGCCACCGGATGGCGCCATCGTGTATTTCACCGGCACCGACGAGCGCGCCGGTCCTCTCCTCAAGTTCACGTTGATCGAGCCCTATGTCCACGCGCGATGAGCTGATGCAAATCGCGGTCGGCGATCACACGATCGCTGGCACGCTGATTGTTCCCGACACCCGGATGCCCGGCGTTCTCTTCCTGCACGGTTGGGGCGGCAATCAGGCGCAATACGCGTCGCGCGCTCGCGAAATCGCAGCGCTCGGCTGCGCGTGCCTCACCGTCGACATGCGCGGTCACGCGCAGACCGTGCGCGAGCAGGCGACGGTAACGCGCGAGGACAATCTGCACGATGCGCTCGCGGCCTACGATACGCTTGCCGGAGAACCCGCCGTCGACGACCGGTGCATCGCCGTCGTGGGCAGCAGCTACGGCGGGTACCTGGCAACGTTGCTGACGACGCTGCGGCCGGTGAAGTGGCTCGCGTTGCGTGCGCCGGCGCTCTACAAGGACAGCGAATGGAACGAGCCGAAGCTCGCGCTGCGCAGGATGCAGGGACTCGAGACCTATCGCCGTCGTGCGCTCGACGCCAGCGACAATCGCGCACTGCGCGCGGCGGCTGATTACCACGGTGACGTGCTGATCGTCGAGAGCGGACACGACGCCATCATTCCGCGCGAAGTGCTGCAGAATTATCGGAACGCGTACACACGGGCGCACTCGCTCACGTACCGGATGATCGAGGGCGCCGATCACGGCCTCACCGATCCGTCGTGCCGGCAGGCCTACACGACGCTACTCGTAGGCTGGATCACCGAAATGATCGTGGCGGGACGCACGACCGACGCTCCGACGCAAAAGCGGATGCAGGACGCGATGAAAGCGCAGGCCGGCGCCGGCTCGTAATGGCTGCGGTCGGCAGAGCGTACCCGCGCCAGAAAAATATACCGATTCAACCTGTTGGCGCGGAATAGCGGGGCGTCGTTCTGACCACTGTAAGCATTGTCGACGGTTTGGTAGCCCACAACTGCCTAACGCTCCGCTGCTGGCGCAGCCGGCTACAGCATTGGCTTGAACCAGCGATCACGGCAGAGATAGTGCCTGCCGATGTCGAATCCTGCGGGGTCGAGCACCGCAGCTCCGCGCCGCAGTACGGCGCTGTTCGGCGTGATGGAGAGGCTGCCGACGATGTCGGGCCGCGACGCGCACAACATCATTACTTCAACCAGCAGGTTGGACAACGCTGGCTTCACCGACGGGATCGCCCGGCTCTTCTGCCACACGTCACCGGGCCAGTGCGCCCATCCCCAGTCCTCGATGATGTAGAGACCGCCGGGACGCAAGTAGGGAAGCGCGAGATTGAGCGCCGCGCGCGACTCCATGAAGAAGTGCGACGCGTCATCGACGACGAGATCGATGTCGCGTGCGGAAAAGTGCGCCTCCAGCACACGGCTCATTGCTTTCGCATCGGACTGGTCGGTGCCGTAGACGGGAATCAATCGCGCGCCCAGGGCGTTGTCGTCGATGAACTGCGTCAGTGCGGGAACGGGCTCGGCCGCGTATTCGACGGCAACGAGCTTGGCGGGCTGAAACAATTTCGCGTACAACGCTGCGCTGCCGCCCTTGAAGATCCCGATGTCGAGGATGCGCTCGATATGCTCGCGATCGCGCAGCGCCAGTATGTCGTCGATCATTTGCCGGTTCTTGCCGAGCAGGAAATGATTCCGGGTCGACGGGTGCGCGTGAAGCGCTTCCTGATCGGTGGTCACGTAAAACTCGACGCCGTCGATCCGCATCAGGTTCTCGTCGATCCATTCGGGCTCGTGCAATGGCCCGGCAGCGGCCGGCGAGGAAATCGATTCAAGGTCCATCCCGAAGGCCGATCAGTCGCGCGAGTCAATGTCGAGCTCGGCCACTTCGCAGTTGGCGAGCGTGCGACCCGTCAGATGGAAGAAGAAGGTGCCGTGACCTACCACTGCGATGTAGCGCTCGGGGCGCGCGCGAAGATAGGCATTGAACTGCGCAGCGCGCGCAGCGACGGATGCGATGGGTTCGACGCAGATGCCCCTCGTGTCGGGGGTTCCCTCCGCGTGCCACCAGACGTCGTCCAGATGACCAAGGTCCAGCGACGGAAAGTCGACGGCGAGTGCGTGCGGCGAACGACCGATGTCGCAGCTGTTCTCCACGCGTTCGCGCATCAGCGGATGAACGACGATCGGCGGTGCGAGGCGGTGCCCGTCGAACAGCCCCGCAGCCGTCTGCAGCGCGCGCGTGAGCGGCGACGTGACCACGAGCTCCACCGGGAATGCTGCCACGGCCTTGCGCGCGCTGCGCACCTGCTCGATACCCGTCGGGCTCAGCGGCGCATCGAAGTGCAGTGGGTCGGTGCTGCTCGCGCGCCACGCGGCATTGAACGTCGATTCGCCATGCCGTATGCAGATCACGGATCGGGCGATCATCGGAGGTCGCATCGGGCGGAGCCGGATGTGCGTTCGGCATGAAGGGCCTGCATGGGGATTGCTAAGTCCGCGTAAGCCGGGATCGGCCGTCAATTATGGGAAGCAACCGCTGCGCTGCCAAGCGCCCTGTCGCGCCTATACTGCAGCGTCATTCACCGGCGTCCGATCGCTCGACCATCGACCATGCCAGCGATACTGGCCACTGTCGCCCGACTGGTGCAGCTCTTCCTGCTCCTCGCGACCACGCTCGCGGCGGGGGTCGGACGTGCGGCGGACGCCGTCACGCCGGAACCGTACTTCGAGCACGCCAGCTATCGCGAACTGCGCCTTTCGCCGTCGGGAAAGTATCTCGGTGCGCTGATCCCCGCCGGCGGACGTGTGCGCCTGGCCGTCATCGACGTCGAGACCAAGTCCGTCGCGATCGCGGCCGCGCTGCAGGGCGACGACGTCGACTGGTTCGAGTGGGTCAACGACGATCGCCTGGTATTCTCCGCGATCGACCTGCAATCGGGACTCGGCGAGCAGCGCGGTGGCGGGCTGTTCGCCGTCAACCGCGACGGCAAGGACTTCCGCATCCTCGCTCCGACGCTCAAGGCGCAATCGGACCGTCAGCAGTTCGTCTACCGCTACACGCGTTTGTTGTCGCTGCCGCGCGACGGCACGGACGACATCCTCGTCGTTTCAAACGATCCCGACGCCCGCTATCCGAATGTCTATCGGATGGATACGCGCTCGGCGCGCAGGATGTTGAAGAGTTCGGACAAACCCGGGGACATCGTTTCATGGCTCGCCGACCGCAAGGGTGCCATTCGCGCGGCCGTCGAGATCGACAAGGGAACGACGCTCCGCGTGTATTGGCGGTCCGACGAAGCGTCGAAATGGGTACGCCTTGCCGAGTCGAATCATCGCGACGCAACGTTTCTTCCGGTCGCATTCGACGGCGACGGCTCGCTGATCGTGAAGTCCAACATCGGCCGCGACACCTGGGCCATCTATCGCTACGACACCGATAAGCGTGCACTCGGGACCGAGTTGGCGGCGCACCCGAGCGCCGACCTGGACGGGAACCTCGTCTTCGACCGGAGCAAGAACCGCATCGTGGGGTTGCGTTACCAGGCCGATCGCCCCGGCAGCTTCTGGTTCGACGAAGACTGGGCGCGGCTGCAGAAATCCGTCGACGCGGCATTGCCGGGGCGAATGAACGTTATCGCGCGCGAAGGCGCGCGGGCGCTGGTGACATCGTATTCGGACACCGATCCGGGCTCGTACTACCTCCTCGACGCCGACAAGAGCCGCATGGAGTTTCTCGCGTCGCGGCGCAATTCGATCCGACCGGAAGCGATGCCCACGCGGGAGCCCGTGCGTTACGTGGCGCGTGACGGTCTCGAGATTCCCGGCTACCTGACGCTGCCGAAGGGCGGGCCCCAAAAGAACCTGCCACTCGTGGTGCTGGTTCACGGGGGACCTTACTTGCACGGTGCAACGTGGGGCTGGAGCGCCGAGCCCGCGTACATCGCATCACTGGGTTACGCGGTGCTGGAGCCCGCATTTCGCGGGAGCACTGGATGGGGCAAGAAGCTCTACGTTGCCGGCTGGAAGCAATGGGGCCTCGCAATGCAGGACGATCTGAACGACGGTATGGATTGGCTGGTGAAGCGAGGCATCGTCGATCCGAAGCGCGCGTGCATCATGGGCGCGAGCTACGGCGGCTACGCGGTGATGATGGGACTTGCCCGCGATCCCGACCGCTGGCGTTGCGGCATCAATGTCGTGGGCGTCACCGACATCGGCCTGATGTTCGACATCACGTGGTCGGATCTGGCGTACAGCAATTTCATTCGCTACACGGCGAAGGAAACGATCGGTGATCCCGACGCGGACGCCGCGAAGCTCAAGGCCGCGTCGCCGCTGCAGAATGCGACGAAGATCAAGGCTCCCGTGCTGATGGCGTACGGTGCCCAGGATCGTCGCGTGCCACTGATCTTTGGCGAGAAGATGCGCGATGCGTTGCGCGCGCAGGGAACGCCGGTCGAATGGCAGGTGTACTCCGACGAGGCGCACGGCTTCCTGCTCGAGAAGAATCGCTACGATTTTTACGGCCGCGTCGCGAGGTTCCTCGAGCGTGAGCTTGCTGCCGACTGACGTGACCGAATGATTGCCGGCGATCGCGCGCAACCCCGATGAACGATGCCGAACTCGGTGCGATGATCGAGCGACCACGCTTGTCGGGACTGCACCTCGTGCCCGTGCTGGCCGGCGGGGGCACGCGACTCGCAGCGCACGTTGGCGTGCTGGCGGCGCTCGACGATCTCGGCGTCCGCTACGCGCGCATCGTCGGCGTGTCGGGCGGAAGCATCGTGGCTGCGCTGAGGGCTGCCGGCTGGTCGCCGGCGCGAATGCTCGAACTCGTGCTCGACATCAATTTCGCGCGCTTTCGTGGCCGGTCGCTGGTCGAGCTGATCCAGCGCGGCGGACTGTCGTCAGGCGACGGGTTTGAAGAATGGCTCGACACCCAGCTCGAAGGCAAATCGTTCGTCGATCTCGCAATCGATCTTGCCGTTGTCGCAACCGACGTACGCTCGAGCCGACCCGTGATATTCGATCGGCGAACCACGCCCGATCTCAAGGTGTCGCACGCGGTGCGCTGCTCGATGGGTATTCCGCTGCTGTTTTCGTTTCAACCGTGGGAGGGTGGGTTGCTCGTCGACGGCAGCATCCTGTCCGAGGATGCGCTGCACCGCGACTGGTCCGGGGACGGAACGCCCGTGTGCCTGTTCCGCATGCGCAGCGAAGCCGAAACGCGACCGATGCCGCTCAACCGGCTGTTCCCGCTGAGCAGCTACATCAACATGTTGATTCGCACGTTCATGACGACGATTTCGCGCGAGTTCGTCGATGCGCGGTATTGGCCGCGTACGGTTGTGATCGATACCGGGCCCTGCTCGCTGCTGGAGTTCAAGCTCGATCGTGCCCAGAAGTCCGATCTGTACCGGCGCGGCTTCCAGACGACTTGCGAGATCCTGCCGCTGAAGTTCGAGATCGAGCGCGTCAGCGGCGGCACGCGCTGAGGCAGGTCGCCGCCTCGCGTCGATCGACGTGCGTTGGCCGGCGGTACCACGGCATGGACATGAACTTCCCCCATGTGCAAGAGTTCTAAAGCGGCAGCGTTTTGTCCAACGTCAGGTTGCGCCCGGTTGTCGAAGGGACTACTTTCGGCTCTACGCGCTGGACTAATTCTTGCCGAGCGGGGCCTGCATGAGCCGTATTCGCATCCACGTCGTTGCGTCCATAATTCTTTTCTCGGCGTCAGTTCACGGAGCGTCGCCCGATCTCAACCAGCATGGCCTGACGGGGTCGTGGTATGACCCCGCGAAGAGCGGACAAGGCATCGAGCTCGAAGTCTTTCCCGATCTCGTAGCATCCGGGACGTCACTCGTTCAAGGCGCCTGGTTCACGTTCGACAGCGCGCCGGTCGGCGCGTCTGACCGGGAGCGCTGGTACACGTTCAACGGGAACGGCCAGAGCGGCAGCGCCAGCGTCCCGGTCACGATCTATCAGAACGTCGGCGGCAATTTCGATGCGCTGCCGATAACGCAACCAACCGCGGTCGGCTCGGGAACGCTTGCGTTCTCGGATTGCAGCAATGGGACGCTCAGCTACACGTTCACGGATAGCAGTGGTCGGACGGGATCGACCCCGCTGACCCGTCTTACGCCCAATGTCACCTGCGCGACGGACACAGCCCCAGGGACCGACGCCGACTTTGCGCTATCCGGCAACTGGTTTGCACCGGCAACCTCGGGCCAGGGCGTCGTGCTCGAACTCAACCCAGGTTCACAATCGCTGCTACTGACGTGGTACACGTATGCACCTGCGGGCCAATCGATGGGCCCGTCCGGTCAGCGATGGTTTGTGGGCCTGCAGAAGCCCTACGTCCCGGGAACGCGGTCCTTCGCGCTTCAACTGTACGAGACCACGGGCGGCCTGTTCGATCAGCCCACGAATCCGGCGCCTTCAAGTGAACCCGTCGGCGCCGCGAACCTGGCATTTGCAAGCTACGCGGCGGCGCAACTCGATTACGCGTTTACCGGCGGCAGTAGCGCTGGAAAATCAGGCAGCGTCGGATTGGTGCGGGTCGGTCCGGTCCCGCCAGGATCTGCGGCGCCCGCGGGCGGGCCTGCAATATCGGCGACATCATTCCGCGGCTGCGTCGACGCGCTGAACGCCCAGGACGGCGGCTGGTGTCAGATCGGCAGCGTCAAGTTCATGGACGTTGCTGTCACGAGTGCCCAGGCCGACGCGATCGACAAGCTGATCAACGCCGCCAACGGCGTTCGATCGGTCATCGAAGCCTGGAATTCGATGGCGTATTCGCCGGACGACCGCGCGATGTATTTCTGCGCGAACGGCGGTCACACCGATTGGGGCGGCAACGAGTGCTACGCGTTCTACCTCGACCAGGCGAAATGGGAACGGCTGACAGAGCCGTCGGCTTACCCGCCAGGGACCAATCTGGCGGCAGGGTATCCGATGCCGATCTCCGGTCCGCCGTCGACCCACACGTACGACGGCGTCTGGTACTACCCGCCGACCAAAACGGTGATGCTGATCCCGGGCTCAGCCTTCCCCGGTGGCGATGCTTTCTTCGGCAAGCAACTGTGGGAGTTCAACCCGTCCAAGGTCGAGACGCGCAACGGCCTTGCGCCGCTCAAGTGGCGCAAGGTGACAGACGATACGAAGATGGTGACGAGCTTCGCCCGTAGCGCCGTCCTGCCCGACGGGAACGTCTACGTCGGTTCAGCAGGCAGAAGCTGGGTCCACGATCCGCGCAACAATTCAACGACCGCGCTCGAGACGATCGGTGATTGGGGTGATGGGGCCTCCAGCTATGACCAGACACGCAACCTGGTCTGGCACGTGATGGCGAACCACCTGTTCAAGTCCGCAGTGCCGGTCGTGAGCCCTCCACAGGACATTGGTCCAATGCCCGCGTTCGCCGGCACCGGGCTTGCGTTCGACGAAAAGGGGCGGGTGTTCGCCTGGGGCGGTGGTGCCAACGTCGTTCGCTACGAGCCGGAAACGAACAAGTGGTTCGGCTACCTGCATGCCAGTGGGCCGGATGGGGGAAGACCCTACGGCAAGTTCGTCTTCGTTCAGCCCGAAAACGTGTTCGTCGGCATCTCGGAGGCCTATTCGTCGATGTGGGTGTATCGGCCGCCCTCGGGTCCGGGATCGCCGATGACGACGGTGTCGGCACAAGCGATCGTCGATAAAGCTCCGGCAGGCTCGAGTGTGGTCGTGCCGCCGGGTATCTACCCGGGCGGGTTACGCGTGAACAAGCCGCTCACGATCAACCTCAAGGGTGTCGTGCTGACTAGCGTGGTCGATGCGAAAGGCTTTGTACTGGTCGACAATACGCCGGGGCCCGTGGTGATCGAGGACTTCGAAACGGTGCTGCCGCCCCATACGGGCACCAACGCGTCCGGCATTCGTATCCAGGGCGGCGGCGACGTTACGGTTCGGCGCGCGCACATCGCCAACTCGGAGATGGGCATCTTGGCCGGCAATGAAGGTACGGGCAAGCTCAGGATCGAGGACAGCATCATCGAGGGCATGTACGGCGGGGACGAATCCCTGTCGCACGGTATCTATGCCGGCTTCAGTGACACGCTCACCGTCCGTCGAACGACGGTGCGTGACGTCAAGGGACTTGGGCATCTGGTGAAATCGCGAGCCAGGACAACGACCATCGACCAAAGCTATCTCCTGGGCCTGAACGGTCGCGACAGCCGCGAGTTCGAAGCGCCGAACGGCGGGCGTATCTCCATCACGCACAGTGTCATCCAGAAAGGACCCAACACCGACAACGCCGAATCCATGATGGTCGGTGGCGAGATCGCGCAAGCCGACCCTGCAATGGTCTACCTGCCGAGCAGCTTCACGTTCACCGACAACTGGGTGATCTTCGACCGCATGCAAGTGCAGCCCGAGCCGGCCTGGCAAGCCGGCCAGAACCAGTTCGGCAAATACCGCAACATGCCGCCAACCTGGCTCAACGTGCCCGCGCCACCCGCACCCGTGATCCAGCGGAACAAATTCGTGAACATGACAAACCCTGGTGAGTTCCCGCCCTTCGACAGCACCAACACGTTCTTTCCCACGCGAGCCGCAGCGGGTTTGGGAGCAACGGGGATTCCGCCTGTCCGATGACATCCCGATTCATAAGCGACCAACCTCGAGGGTAGAAGACGATGAGAGAACTATCGCTGACCATTCCAGAACTCGGATTGATTGCAGGAACGAGAGCCGCCTTTGGCGCAGGCGTCGCGCTGTTGCTCAGCGACCGGCTGGACGCTGATCAACGTCGCGCCGTTGGCTGGACGCTAGTCGCCGTCGGCGTCATTTCGACCATCCCTCTGGTCGCGGCGGCGTTTGGCAAGCCCCTCGCGAGTCCAACAGAGGACTGACGGGCGCGGCAGGCGCGGCGATCGTCGGCGGGAGCGCGTGGGTTGCATTCGAGGCGGGGCGACCCTTCTTCACCGGTCTGGATCGGTATCATCCAATGAGAAGCGTATGGATCTCGGCTATTCCGCTGACGAACGCGCGTTCCGCAACGAGGTCCGCAGCTGGTTGCGCGAGCACCTGCCCGCCCCGCTGCGCGACAAGGTCGTCGGCTATGCCCACCTGAATCGCGACGACCTGCTGAACTGGCATCGGATCCTGGCCGCCAAGGGCTGGATCGCCCCGGCGTGGCCGAAGGAATGGGGCGGGACCGGCTGGAACGTCGTGCAACGCTATATCTTCGAGGAAGAGTGCGGCTACGCAGGCGCCCCGCCGCTGATTCCCTTCGGGCTCGCGATGTGCGGGCCGGTGCTGATCAAGTTCGGCACCGACGCCCAGAAGCGGCGCTTCCTGCCGCGCATCTATCAGGGTGACGACGTCTGGTGCCAGGGTTATTCGGAGCCTGCATCGGGTTCCGACCTCGCATCGCTGCGGACCTCCGCCGTGCGGCGCGGCGACCACTACATCGTGAATGGTCAGAAGCTCTGGACGACGATGGCGCACATCGCCGATTGGATCATCTGTCTCGTGCGCACCGATCCTGCAGCGGAACGCCGGCAGGACGGCATTTCGTTCCTGCTGATAGACATGCGCACGCCGGGGATCACGGTTCGACCGCTGATCCTGATGGACGGCCGCCACGAAGTAAACGAAGTGTTCTTCGACGAGGTGGCGGTCCCGATCGAGAATCGGGTGCACGACGAGGGAAAAGGCTGGACCGTCGCCAAGTACCTGCTCGGCTACGAGCGGATGAACACCGCCCGCATCGGCACGTCCAAGCGCGAGTTGGAGCGATTGAAATCATTCGCCGGCGCGGAGCGCAGGAACGGCAGGCCGCTCACCGAGGATCCGCGGTTCAGCGACAAGCTCTCGCGACTCGAGATCGAGCTGACGGCACTTTCGATCACTAACCTTCGATTCCTCGACCGATTGCGCGGCGGGCACGCACCGGGCGCCGAGGTTTCGATGCTGAAGATCAAGGGCACCGAAATCCAGCAGGCGTTGACCGAGTTGATGCTGGAGGCGGCCGGTCCGGTCGCCCAGGCGATCGCGCCGGTCGACGAAGCGACCATGACGGACACCTTCGTCGCCGCGCTGGCGCTGCGGTATTGCAACATGCGCAAGACCACCATTTACGCGGGCTCCAACGAGATCCAGCGCAACATCATCGCGAAACATGCGCTCGGGCTCTGACGCATCATGAATTTCGACACCAGCGAAGAGCAGCAACTTTTCGCTGCCTCGATCGCACGCTTTGTCGAACGCGAATACGCGTTCGAAATCCGCCGCAGTATCGTTACGTCCCGCGACGGATTCAGTCACGACGTCTGGAGGTCCATGGCCACGCTGGGCCTGCTCGGCCTGACGATTCCGCCCGCGTACGGCGGCTTCGGCGGCGCGATGGATGCAATGAGCCTGATGGAAGCAATCGGCGACGCGCTGATCGTCGAACCGTGGCTTGCCACCGTTGCGTTGGGCGCGCAGCTTGTCGCGCGTGGTGGCAGCGAAGAACAGCAGCAGCGCATGCTGCCCGCGATCGGCGAAGGGAGAATGAAGCTCGCGTTCGCCTACACAGAGCCCGGGACACGCTACACGCTCGCGCATGTCGCCGCGCGCGCACGCGCCGACGAATCCGGCTACGCGATTTCAGGCGTCAAGCAGGCCGTGGCACACGCCGCCGCCGCCGACACGCTCGTAGTGTCCGTACGCACGGGTGGCAGCGACACCGACCCCGACGGCATCAGTCTTCTGCTGGTCCCGCGCAATGCGCCGGGCCTGACGCTTGTCTCGCTGCGCATGCTCGACGGGACGCGTGCGGCCGACATCGCGTTCGACAACGTTCGCGTCCCCTCCGACGCCCTTGTCGGCGCGCCGGGTCGTGCGCTGCCGCTCATTGAGGAAGTGGTCGATTTTGCAACCGCGTTGATATGCGCCGAGGCAGTGGGCGCAATCCGGTCCGCCAACGGCGCGACACTCGACCACCTGAAGACGCGCAAACAATTCGGCGTGGCGATCGGGTCGTTCCAGGCGTTGCAACACCGGATGGTCGACATGGTGATCGAGTACGAGCAAGCCAGGTCGATGGCAAGTCTCGCTTGTTCCGCCGTGGATACCGAGCGCGATCCTGCGGCCCGATCGCGCATCGTCTCCGCCGCAAAGGTACGAATCGCCGATGCGTGCTGTCGGGTCAGCCAGGAATCGGTCCAGCTGCACGGCGGCATGGGCATGAGC
The DNA here is from genome assembly GCA_963709335.1 of uncultured Pseudomonadota bacterium. Taxonomy (GTDB): domain Bacteria; phylum Pseudomonadota; class Gammaproteobacteria; order Burkholderiales; family Casimicrobiaceae; genus VBCG01. The sequence continues at coordinate 18,159 of CAVPWB010000009.1, read as the reverse complement.
GACGAATTGAAGGTGAGCCACACGTTCCGACGCCTGACGGCGATCGCCCAGCAATTCGGCGACGCCGATCACCATCTCGAGCGCTTCGCATTGCTCTCCGAACGAAGCAAAGCAGACGCATGACCGAGGGTAACCGCCAAGTCCTGCTCGCCAGCCGCCCGCAGGTGCCGTGACCGAGCAGCAGATAACCTACTCGGTTACCTTGCTACCCAAAACCTCTTTGAACAAGAAACGCGGCAAAATGAGGCTGCCAACAACGGTTGCCAGCCATGTGATAAGCGTCGCCATAACCCAAGTACCGATGCCCATGATGCGCAGACCATCCGTTATAAGCGTGGTCACAAGCAAACCGACGAACGTTGTTACAAGGGCAATACCACCCAGCAAGTACGGCGCGTTTTGCGTGGCAATTTTAGTAATGAGCGGCTCCAAGATCGTGGTCGACGCAGTGAAGATACAAACCGCGACGACAAACGCCAAGCCATTGATGGCAAATCCAGTCAAGAGTACCGATGCGACCAGCAGTGCAAGTGCATTGGCCAATAGCGACAAAGCCATTCGAGCAAAAAACTTGAGCATACGCACGTCCTCCCTATTTGCTTCCGATCTACGGTCGCGGGCCCGTCCGAGGGTTTCGAAGTCGTCGTGTTTCGCGCAGTTGGCACCCTCGCGTATGTGTAGCTCGGTCGACTCTCGATCCTAGGTTCGATTGCTGTGCGGCATATCAAAACAATCGATTGCCTGTGCGTCTGAGTCCGCGGATCGTGGTGTGTTTGGGACGTTGCTCAGCGCGGCCACAGTCGGCATCCGACAGGCGCCGCGCGGTCGCGAATGCCGAGTGGAATGACGAACTCGAAGATCGCCACGTCGATACGCAGGCGTGGAGATCGTGGGCCGAAGTACGCAATGCCGCCGCAGACCAACCCTCATCTCAAGCGGTCGCGCGGCAACAGATGCCACGGAGGGTTCCTGGCCGCACTATTCCCGCGGCGTTACGTCCCCTACCGTGCACGGCGCCGCCGACATGCGTCACCAGCGGAACGTGACGCCGATCATCGGGCCGTTGAACGAGAGGTCTTGGACGGCCTGATCGGATTTCAAGTCGTACCGCAGGTACCGCCATGCACCCACGACGTCGCCCCAGCCGAAGGAATAGCCGAGCCCCGCCGCCGCCTGCCAGGTGAGTTCCGAATCCCCGGCACCGATGTCCGCGTAAAGGGGAACGTACCACTGCAGTCGGTCGCCGAACGCGTAGCGCGCCTTGAGCCCGACGATCGCATCCCAATTGCTGGCCTTGATCTCGAAGCTGCCGCCACGGCTCGCGGTAGGGATCGAATTGACGTCGCCATTCAAACCGTAGCTGAGTCTCGGCTTGACATCGAGATAACGCGCGCCCAACAGCACGTCGACCGTCGCCTCGCGCGTCGATTGCAGGCGCCATTCACCGGCAATGGTCCAGGCGGAGCCCTTGATGCCGAGGTCGAGGTTGGCGGTGACCGACGCCGGCACGTCCACCCCGCCGATCGAGAAGTTGCGTGTCCCCGACTTCGATCCACTTACGTCGACATACAGGTAATCGGTGAACATGCCCCACTGGCCGTTGTTTGCCTCGAATGCCCCCATGAACGCGCCGTTGAGGTCATCGAATATATCGCCCGCGTCAACGACGATATTGCCGCTGCCCGATCGCTTCGGAAAGGCAAAGCTTGCGTCGATCGACGGCCCGTAGAGATACAGCGTTCCGGCGAAGCGCCAGGTGCCGGTCGGCCATGGCGTAGGCGACTGCGCTGCCGCCGGCGCTGCTGTGATGGAAACCGCGGCGGCCTCGGTATAGCTCGCCTCCACCTGGTCGCCTACCGCGATCCGCTTGAACTGCTCCGGATCCCTGACGTTGAGGTCAACCACCCTGCCCCCAGGGCCGCGCAGCGAAACGGTCTGGTCGGCCGCATTGACGGCGATTACGTCTGCAACGATCACCGTTTCGCGGGTGGCGACTCCGCCCGGCCGTTGGCCGGGTTCTGCACGGCTTCGGGTCGCGGTTTCGGAGCGGCTCGCAGGTGCGCCGGTACCCCCCTTCTTGAGCTCGATCGCCAGCGCCTCGTGGAAATCGACGTGCACGGTGTCGCCAACGCGGATCTGCGGAAGGTTGCGGACTTCCGGACCGGCTACGAGGGTAAACGTACTGCCGTTGTCGCGCCGAAGTGTCACCTCGCGGGTGGTCAGGTCAATGGCCGTGACGGTTGCGGACGCCGTCACCACGCGTGACACACTCGCGGTGCCGGGCGCGCGCTCGATCGACGTGCCGCTCGACGGCTGCCCGATGGCGGGAGAGGCGAACACAGCGGCAATGACGACGGCGACAAGGCCGCATGGTAACGAGCATCCGACACGCATTTTTGACTCCCTTATTGACAAACAATCGGCGATCATCACAACAGATTGTATCGTACACGCGCTTGCTGCAATCGGAAAGCAAGTCACGCCGAACCTGCGGTTGACGCTTTGAATGCGGGCGTGAAGGTGCACTACGAAGACCGAGACATGCCGACGCCATCGCGGAAGACGCTGCCCGCGAGATTGACCGGGAATATTCGGAGCGCCTGCCCTGTGAGCCGCATCCGCATCCCTAACGGCGTCACATCGCGGTCACCCCGCCGTCGATGGCGATGATCTGGCCGGTAATGAAGCTTCCCGCGTCCGAGGCAAGGACCGCGACGATACCCTTCAGGTCTTCGGGGCCGCCGAGACGCCCCAACGGCGGCTGCTTCGCCGCATCGTCGCCCATCATTTCGAGGATTCCCCTGGTCATGCGGGTTGGAAACAGCCCCGGCGCAATCGCGTTGACGTTGATGTTGTGGCGGCCCCACTCCACGGCGAGTGCCCGCGTGAAATTCACGACACCACCCTTGCTCGTGCTGTAGGCGAGCGTGGCGGGACGCCGGCCCTCATTGCTGCCCCCCTTGAGGCCGAGGATCGACGCCACGTTGATCACCTTGCCTTCGCGGCGCGGCACCATCGAGCACCGCCCGACCTCCTGCGTCACGATGAACATCGCGGTCAGGTTGACGTCGATCACCTTCTGCCAAGCAGCAAGCGGCAGGTCGACGGTAGCAGCACCCCATGTCGCGCCGGCATTGTTCACGAGGATGTCCATCGGACCGACGGTGCGCTCCGCACGCGCGACCATTGGCGGGATAGCCGGCGCGTCCGACAAGTCGCAGACCAGCGGCACGGCCTCGATGTTCTGGGTCGCGAGATGCGCGACCGCAGCGTCGAGCTCGTCGCCCTTGCGCGCCACCAGCGCGACCCGGGCGCCCAATTCCCCCAGTGCCTCGGCGATCTGCAGTCCAAGGCCACGCGAGCCACCTGTGACGAGTGCCGTGCGTCCCGAGAGGTCGAGCAGTTGCTTCACGCCCATGATGATTCCATTGCGTCGATGCGCGGCAAGCGGCAGTTCGACGATAATGCCCCAACACTGTCACGCACGCTGGGCTGAATCAATGGATCTCGGCCATTCCGCCGACGAACGCGCGTTTCGCAACGCGCTGCCGCTGATCGAGGATGTCGTCGACTTTGCAACCGCGTTGGTCCGCGCCGAGGCAGTGGACGCGATCCGGTCCCGAAGCGAAGGAGGCCCATGACCGAGCGAAACCGCAAGATCCTGCTCGCAAGCCGCCCGCAGGGTGCGGCGACCGAGCAGAATTTTCGCATTGTGGACGCCCCGCTGCCGGAGCCCGCCGAGGGCGAAGTGCTGGTGAAGAACGAGTGGCTGTCGCTCGATCCCTACATGAGAGGTCGGATGAGCGATGCGAAGTCATACGTGCCGCCTGCGCAGCTCGACGAGGTCATGGTGGGCCAGACCGTTGGCGAGGTCATCCGCTCGCGTGATGCGACCATCGAAGTCGGCGAAAAGGTGCTGACGCAACTCGGCTGGCAAAGCCATGGCGTCGCGAAAGCCGCCGACGTGACCACGGTCGACGCGCGGCGCGTACCGGCGTCGTACTATCTCGGCGTCCTCGGCATGCCGGGGCTGACCGCGTGGTTTGGCCTCTTCGAGATCGGGCGACCCAAGGCCGGCGAAACCGTGCTCGTCTCCGCGGCGTCCGGCGCCGTCGGCAGCGTCGTGGGCCAGCTCGCGAAAATCCACGGCTGCCGCGCCGTGGGCATCGCCGGCGGCAAGGCCAAGTGCGATTACGTCGTCAACGAGCTGGGCTTCGATGCGTGCGTCGACCATCGTGCGGGAAACCTCTACGAGGATCTGCGAGCCGCATGTCCGGACGGCGTCGACGTCGATTTCGAGAACGTCGGCGGTGCGGTGCTCGATACCGCGCTGCGCGTGATGAACCGCCACTCGCGCGTGGTCATTTGCGGCCTGGTCGCCGAGTACAGCGCGAAGGACCCGTACGGCTATCGCGGGTTGCGATCCGTGCTGGTCAACCGCATCCGGATGCAGGGGATGATCATTTTCGACTGGAAGGACCGCTACAAAGACGCGTTGCCAACGCTCACGTCGTACGTTGCCGAGGGCAAGCTCAAGTACCGCGAATCGATCGTCGACGGGCTCGACAATGCGCCGCGCGCGCTGATCGCCTTGCTCAAAGGCGAAAACTTCGGCAAGCAGCTCGTCAGGATGGCGTAATGGAAACCATTGTGGTGACAGCCGTCCTGCATCGGTAAATTCATAGAATTCGGTAGCTAGGTCATTAGTGTTACATGTGGCTAACCAGGGAGTCGACGTTCTTAGTGCCGCTTAGTGGCGATAACCTTTCACGCGAACCTTGAAGTCCATCGCCGGACCGGGTGTGGGCGCGGACTTGGTCTTGAGCACGTAGTCGGGTGACTCCAATTCCAGATCGAGCTTGTGAAACACGCGGGCCATCGACAGTGCCATCTGCACTTCGGCCAGGCTCTTGCCCAGGCAGGTGTGCGGGCCGCGGCCGAAAGGTGAGTACACGCCGGGCCGCAGATGCTCGGCGCGTGGCTTCTGATAACGGTCGATGTCGAAGGTCTTGGCCTTGGGCCAGTATTCCTCCATGAAGTGCGGCACGCTTGTGCCGATGTAGATCCTCTCGCCTTCATAAATTTGATGGCCTTCGAACACAAAGTCCTTGTTTGCGGTGCGCATCTGTGCGACGGCGATCGGGTAGAGACGCATCGTTTCCATGATTGCGCCGTTGAGTGCGGGCAGCTTCTTGAGCAGCCTTTCTTCATCCAGGTCGCCAGCTGCGAACAGCTCATCCACTTCCCTGAGCACGCGGGCTTTGACTTCCGGATGCTTTAGCACGGAGTAAACGACGGCGGAGGTGGTGTTGGCGACGGTGTCGAGGCCTGCGACGTAGGGGCCAGTTAGCGACACGATCAGATCGCTCTCAGGCATCTTCTCCGGCGTTTCGATGTGCGCCGCCATGATGTCGTCGATCAGGTTGCGATCTTCCGGCTTGGTCGTGGCATGCCGCGCTTTGGCGTCCTTGATCATCTGGTAGCCCAGCCCCATGAGCTTGCCCTTGGCTTTCTTGTATTCAGGACGCTTGAGCAAAATCCTGGGGCGTTGACGCGTGACCAATACATTGAGGATGTAGATGATCGCGGTGCGGATGTCCTTCACATATTCCAGTGGCGCCGCGCCGGTGAGAATAGTGCCGAGCTGATCGACGACCATGTACTGCATGGCCTCAACAACCGGCACTTCCCTGCCTACCGGCCAGTCGCGCGTGAGCGAGCCGTCGGTGATCGCGACGAGTTCGTTGTAGCGGCCCTTGATCGCTTCCTTGGAATAGCCACTGCGCATGATGTCGCGCAGTTCTCTGTGGCTGTCACCGTCTTCGCCGGTGAGCATGCGCTTGGCGCCGTACTCGCCCAGCAGGCCCTCCCAGAATTCTTTTGAGCGGAGGCATTCCTTGCCAGCGCGCGTGCCCATGAAGTTGGCGGCTTCAACACCGGAGATCAGGACGTATTTCTCGCCGAGAACGCTCAGGCGACACACGGGACCGTAAGTGCGGTAGCAGTGAACGAAAAAGTCCGCAGGTCCTTTGACCATGCTGAAAAGGCTGCCCAGCAACGGCAGTCCGGGTACTTGAGGCGTCTTTTTCAACGCAATGGGTCCTTGAGTAGCACTCACGGCGATCCACCGATCCTGGCTCCGGAGGTGCCAAGGACAACCACGAGCAACAGACAAAGCCGTCTCATGGACCTCCCGGCCATCCTCGCAGCGTGCGAGGTACTATCGCGTGGCAATAGCAGGACTCGACGTCGTGCCAAGTTGAAATCCTGCTGGTCACGGCCGCGTCTGTGGTGTGCGTTGGAGGATGACAATGTCCGAGTCTATATCGCGATTCACGGCTATTGCCGCTGGCCTGTTGGCGCTTTCTCTGCTTTCCGGCGGCGCCCTGGCCGAGGACGCGTCGACGCCCGCGTCGCACTGGTCGGGTTTGCCGATATGGGGTGCGGAAGCGGAGGCCAGAGGCTATCAAGTCCCACTCCCGTTCGGGATCGGCGTCACTGCGTACTCGGCTCGACAGCCGGTCAACATTCAGGACCTGCAATTGGGACGCAACGGGAAGGACCCGGTATCCGTCAATAATTTTCTGCAGATCGATAAGGTGGACACGTCCCAGCAGAATATCTCTGCGAAGCTCGACCTACTCCTTTTCCCGTTTTTCGACGTCTACGCTCTCCTTGGCTATACCAAGGGAACCACCAAGGGACAAATTCAGGTTCCCGGTGATCCCGTCCTGGGCATCATCGAGCCCAGGACACTTCAGCTCAATGCCGCGTTCAATGGCCCAACCTACGGCGCAGGTTTCACCCTCCAAGGGGGTGGCAAGATCAGCGACTGGCGGGACCTGACGGCAATCGTGGTGGCGGACTGGAACCGCACCCAGACGAAGCTGTCGTTCGAAAACGAAACGTTGATCGCCGACACGAAGCCGATTGCTACGGTTTTCTCGGCCAGAGTGGGCTTGCATGGCAGGGTTGGCCCGTCGATGGGCGCGGCGATCTGGACCGGTGCGATGCATCAGCGCATCCAGCAAACGGTGGCCGGCAGCGTTGCTAATACAGACCTTCAATTCGCCGTGATCCAATCGCCGACTCAACCGTGGAACACGCTGCTCGGCGGCCTGATCGAGTTCGGGAAGGATGGTTATATTCTGGTCGAGGGAGGGCTCGGCGCTCGCAAGTCAATCCTCGCGGCAGCTGTGTACCGGTTCTGATCGGGTTGCGGCGGAGGCGAATGCGCTCCGCTTGAATAGGGTATCTGAGTTTCGCCAGCCAACACCTGATCACGCCACGATCTCGAACAATCCGGCCGCGCCCATACCTCCGCCGATGCACATCGTCACGACGACGTGCTTCACGCCGCGCCGGCGTCCCTCGATGAGCGCATGGCCGGTGAGGCGCGCACCCGATACGCCGTAGGGATGGCCGACGGCAATGGCACCACCGTCTACATTCAGGACGTCGTTGGATATGCCGAGCGCATCGCGCGAGTAGATCACCTGCACGGCAAACGCCTCGTTCATTTCCCACAAGCCGATGCGGTCGATCGACATGCCAGTGCGCGCGAGCAACTTCCGCACGGCGAATACCGGTCCGATACCCATCTCGTCGGGCTCGCAGCCGGCAACGGCGAACGCGCGGAAGATGCCGAGTGGCTTCAACCCGCGGGCCGCCGCCGCGGTGTCGCTCATGACGACGCATGCGGCAGCCCCGTCGGAGAACTGGCTCGCGTTGCCGGCTGCGACCGTTCCACCCGGCAGCGCAGGCTTGATCTTCGCGACGCCTTCGTACGTCGTGTCGGCGCGGATCCCTTCGTCGGCCGCGATCGTCACTTCCTTCGTGCTGATGTACGACGTTTCCTTGTCAGCCACACCCATCGTCACCGTCATCGGCACGATCTCGGCCGTGAACCTCCCCGCCGCCGCTGCGGCCGCGGCGCGCTGCTGGCTTTGGACGCCGTATTCGTCCTGGCGCTCGCGCGAGATGTTGTAGCGGCGCGCCACGGTCTCCGCAGTCTCGAGCATCGACCAGTAGATTTCAGGCTTGTGCGCGGCGAGCCACGTCTCGCGATGCATGTGCTGGTTGAGCTCGTTCTGCACGCAGGAGATCGACTCCACGCCACCGGCGACGATGACATCCGCTTCTCCGGCCATGATGCGTTGCGCGGCCAGCACGATCGTCTGCAAGCCGGACGAACAGAAGCGATTGACCGTCGCGCCCGGCACCGTGACCGGACAACCGGCGCGCAGCGCGATCTGGCGCGCGATGTTCCAGCCCGTCGCACCTTCGGGCAGCGCACACCCGATCAGGACATCATCCACCTCCGCGGAGGCCAGGTTCGCGCGGGCGATGGCGTGAGCCACGGCGTGCCCGCCCATCGTCGCGCCGTGCGTCATGTTGAACGCGCCGCGCCAACTCTTCGCAAGTCCGGTGCGTGCAGTCGATACGATCACGGCGTCAGTCATGTCCCGTAGCTCCGGTGTGCACCACTACTTTCACTGTTACCGCAGTCGCAGGGCAGGATCATCCGTTTAACGTCTTGCCTTCAACCGCGAGGCGCGCGAGCAATGGCGCCGGCGTCCAGAACGCCGTATCGGCGCCTGGCAGGGCAGCGAACGCGCGCATCCGGCGCATCGCGTTGTACAGTCCGAGCATGTCCGCGTAGAGCATCGGCCCGCCGCGATACCGCGGAAAGCCGTAGCCTGCGACGTAGATGACGTCGATGTCGGACGCGCGCTGTGCGACGCCGTCGTCGAGGACGCGGGCGCCCTCGTTCACCAGCGCGAGGATGCAGCGGTCGACGATCTCGCCGGCTTCGATGGTGCGCGGCGTCACGCCGATCGAGGCGCGATGCGCCGCAATGATCTCATCCACCGCTGGGTCCGGCAGCGCGTCGCGTCGCCCGGATTCGTACCGATACCAGCCGGCGCCCGCCTTCTGGCCAAAGCGACCGCGCTCGCACAGACGATCGGCGATCCGCGAGTACGCGACATGCGGCTTCTCGACGTAGCGTCGCTGCCGGATCCGCCAGCCGATATCGTTGCCGGCCAGGTCGCTCATGCGGAATGGCCCCATCGCCATCCCGAACGTCTCCAGTGCGCCATCGACTTGCGCCGGCGACGCGCCCTCGTCGACCAGGAACATCGCCTGCCGCAGATATTGCTCGACCATCCGATTGCCAATGAAGCCGTCGCATACGCGCGCAACAACTGCCGTCTTGCCGATACGCTTTGCCAGTTGCATGACCGTCGCCAGAACATCGGCGCCCGTTGCGGCGCCGCGAACGACTTCCAGCAGCTTCATGACGTTGGCCGGACTGAAGAAATGCATGCCCAGGATGTCCTGCGGGCGTTTCGTGCCGGAAGCGATCCGGTCGACATCGAGCGTCGATGTGTTAGTCGCGAGGATGGCGCCGGGCTTCGCGGCGTCGGCCAGCGTCGCGAACACCTGCTCCTTGATCGCCATGTCCTCGAACACCGCCTCGATGACGAGATCAGCGTCGCGCAGATCCTCGTAGGCGAGGGTCGGCTTCAGCAGCGTCATCGTCTGCATGATGCTGTCGTGCGTCATACGGCCTCGCCGCGCCGAGTTTTCATAATTCGCGCGGATCGCCGCCACCCCCCGATCGAGCGCGCCGGCGTTCATCTCGAGCAATGCAACTGGAAATCCTGCGGACAGGAAGCTCATCGCGATGCCGCTGCCCATCGTGCCGGCCCCGACGACGGCTACGCGCTCGATCCTGCGCACTGGCGTCGTATCCGCAACGCCGGCAATGCGCCTTGCAGCGCGTTCGGCCAGGAACATATGACGCAGCGCGCGCGACTCGGGCGTCTGCATCAGTTCGAGGAACAGCCGCCGCTCGTTACGAAGACCGTCGTCGAACGGCATCGCCACCGCCCCGGCGACCGCGTCGATGCACTTGCGCGGAGCAGGAAGGTGCTTCGAGACCGCGGCGATGGCGTTGCGGGCAAACTGGAACAAAGCGTCGGCGTTCGGGTAGTCGATCGCGACATCGCGCAACCGCTTGCGCCCGCGCCCGCCTGCGACGACGTCGCGCGCAAATGCCAGCGCAGCGTCGAGCACGTTCCCGTCGATGACGGCGTCGAACAGCGCTGTGTCCTTCAGCGTTGCGGCAGGGGCACTCGTTCCCGTGACGATCAGGTTGAGTGCCTTCTCCACACCGACGGCACGCGGCAACCGCTGCGTGCCGCCTGCGCCGGGCAGCAACCCGAGCTTCACCTCGGGCATGGCAAGCGTCGCCTTGGAGCCGGCGACCCGGTAGTGACATCCCAGCGCCAGTTCCAGGCCGCCTCCCATGCAGATGCCATCGACCGCCGCGATGACAGGCTTGGGACAGTCGTCGATTGCCCGGATCAGCGTATTCAGCGTGGGTTCGGCACTCGCCTTGGGCGTATTGAATTCGCGGATGTCCGCACCGCCGGAAAAGCGCCCGTCCGCTCCGGTGACGACAATGGCGTCGCAACGGGCATCTTCGGTCGCGCGGTCGATCCCCGCGAGGACGTCGGCGCGGGTCGCATGCCCGAGGCCGTTGACGGGCGGATTGTCCAGCGTGATGACGGCCAAGCGGCCGTTCAGGTCGTAGCGGGCGCCGATGGTCGCCTCCCGTTCATACCTCGAGCCATTCCTTGCGCACGGCGTGATTGTCGCGCAATTCGCGTGCGCTGCCTTCGAACACGATGCGTCCCTGTCCCATCACGTAGAGCCGGTGCGAGATCGCGAGCGCGATCGTCAGCTTCTGCTCGATCAGCAGGATCGCAACGCCGCGCGCGGCGATCTGCTCGAGCAACCGGCGCACCTGTTCGACCAGCCGCGGTGCGAGACCTTCGGTCGGCTCGTCGATCATGACGAGATCGGGATCACCCATCAACGTCCGGCAGATCGTCAGCAATTGCTGCTCGCCACCTGAAAGTACACCGCCGGCTGCGTCGGCTCGCTCGCGCAGCACGGGGAAGAGGGCGAACACATCATCGAACGACCAGCGGCCGGATGGTCGGAACGACTTCATCCCGAGCAGCAGATTCTCGCGGACGGTGAGCGCCGGAAAGATCTCGCGATCCTCCGGTACATAACCCAGGCCCTTGCGCGCAATCTGGTACGGCTCGAGCCCGTCGATGCGCGCGCCCTGGAAGCGCACGGATCCTACCGGGCGCACCTGTCCCATGATCGTCTTCACGACCGTCGAGCGACCCGCGCCATTTCGTCCGAGCAGGCTGACGATCTCGCCCTTGCCGACGCGAAGCGTCACGCCTCGCAGGATGTGGCTCTTGCCGTAGTACGCGTGCAGGTCGTCGACCTCAAGCATCGGGCAGAGTCCCGAGATAGGCGGTTTGCACCGCGGCGTTGCCATGAATCCGCTCCGGCGTGTCGGTCGCGATGATCTCGCCATAGACGAGCACGGATATGCGGTCGGCGAGGTCGAATACGACGCTCATGTCGTGTTCGACCATCACCAGCGTGCGCCCTTGCGACACTCTGCGGATCAGCGCCACGACGTGATCGGCCTCGCGGCGACTCATGCCGGCAGTCGGCTCGTCGAGCAGGATAACGCTCGCACCACCGGCGATCGTGATGCCGATCTCGAGCGCGCGCTGCTCGGCATACGTCAACACACCGGCGACCACGTCGCGCCGCGCGGCGAGGCCGATCTGCTCGAGCACCGCGTTCGCCAGTTCACCGGCGTCGTGCAGCGTGTCGACGCTGCGCCAGAAGCAGTACCGATAACCGAGCGACCACAAGACGCTGCAGCGGAGGTTTTCGAATACCGACAGGCGCGGAAACATATTCGTGACCTGGAAGCTTCGCGCGAGGCCACGTCGATTGATCGCGAACGGCGTGGCGGCCGCGATCTCCTCGCCGTTGAGTCGAATGGAGCCGCGCGTGGGCACGAAACGGCCACTGATGAGGTTGAACAGCGTCGATTTGCCGGCGCCGTTGGGACCGATGATCGCGTGCCGCTCGCCGCGAGCGATGTCCAGCGAAACGCCGCGAATGACGTGGGTCATGCCGAAACGCTTCTCGACATCGCGCAGCTGCAGCGCATACGCAGACGTCATGGTGAGGCGGCTCCGCCGGCCCGGTCCCAGGCTGCCGTGACCAAACGCCAGGTCGCGCGGAACAGCAGGACGCCCGCCGCCAGCGCGCCCATTGCGATGATCCATGGCCACGCAGACGCGGCATCGAGCGGCGTCCACAGCAATCGCATCTGCGTCCCGAGTTCCGGTTGCGTCGAAAGCCGGTAGCTCATCTCGATCAACAGCACCGCGCCTGCGCCCATCAGCGCCAGCGGTGCCAGCGCGATGGCGTACGCGGCGAGCACGCCGATGAAAGCGCGCGAGCGCACGAGCGGTCGATGCGCGACGATCAGCGCCGCAATGCCGGACGGTGCGCACAGGATCATCACGATGAAGAAGACTCCGAGGTAGAACAGCCACGCCGACGTGTAGCCGCTGAGGCTGCTTTGTAACCACGTGATGACGATCGCGCCGAGCACGGGCCCGATGAAATGCCCGGTGCCGCCGATGTAGGCCATGATCAGCACCGTGCCGGAGCGTTGCGCGCTCACCGCGTCGGCTGCGACGATCTCGTAGTTGATCGCGTGCAGCCCGCCGGCAAGTCCCGCGAACAGGCCCGCGACCGCGAATGCGATGAATCGCACGCGCTGTGCGCTGTAGCCGACGAACTCGGCGCGCTCCGGATTATCGCGAACCGCGTTGCACATCCGGCCGACGGGTGTACGTGTGAACGCGTACATCAGCATCGCCGCGACGACGGCCCACGTGACCACGACGTAGTACACGTGAAGCTGCGGGCCAAGCGTCACTCCAAAATCGAGCGGAGCGCGCGTGCGGCTGGCCGTGATGCCCTCTTCGCCGCCGAAGAGACCCGGCAGCATGAACGTCGCCGCGTGCATCAACTCGCCTACACCGAGCGAAATAAGCGCAAAGATCGTCCCCGCTCTGCGTGTCGTCATCGCGCCGAACATGAGACCACCGAGCAGTCCGCCGGCTGCACCGATCAGGGGCACCAGCACCATCGGCAGCGGCAGGCCCTGGTTGATCGCGCGCATAACGTGAATGGCCGCATAGCCGCCAAGGCCGAAATAGACAGCATGACCGAACGACAGCAGGCCCGTCTGTCCGAAGAGCAGGTTGAACGACAGCGCGAACACCGCCGCGATCGCCATCTGCGTCAGCAGCGATCGCCCGTAATCGGTGTCGAGGCCCGGCAGGTACGGCAGCACAACCAGCAACGCGACGGTGAAAATGAGCCACCGCCTGCCGCGCCCAGCCGGGGCCACGGCAGGCGGCGTCCCGACCGCGGCCGCGGCATCGGTCAAGTGACCCGCCGCACGCTCGCCGGATGCGATGCCTCGCTCATACGTCGCGCGTGCCGAACAGGCCGCGCGGCCGCACGATCAGCATCAGTACCAGCATCAGATAAGGGACGATTGGCGCCGCCGTGGCGAGCTTGATCGACAGCAGCTCGTGAATCGGCGATGCGCGAGCGACGGCGATACCGGTCGTGCGCAGGAGGTCGAGCAGCGAATAGTCGACGGCAACCGCGAACGTCTGCAGGATGCCGATCAACAACGACGCGATCAACGCACCGCCGAGCGACCCTAGTCCGCCCACGACGACCACGACGAACACGATGGGCCCGATCGCCTGGGCGAGCGTGGGCTGGGTCAGCAGCATGAAGCCTCCGATCACGCCGCCGAGCCCCGCGAGGCCGCTGCCGATCGCGAACACGAGCACGAATATGCCCGGCACGTCGTGTCCCAGTGCACTGAGCATCTGCGGATGCGTCAGTGCGGCCTGGATCACGAGCCCGATTCGCGTTTTCTTGAGCGCGACGTAAAGGAAAATGAACATCGCGATCGAGATCGCCATCATCAGGCCCTTGTAGGCCGGAAAGGTGGTGCCGAAAACCCGGAAGAGCGGAAAATCGATGACCGCAGGCACACTGTTCGCAACGGCATTGCGGCCCCAGGCCATCGTCACGAGCTCCTCGATCACGTAGGCCAGGCCGAACGTGAACAGGATCTCGGCAACGTGTCCGCTCGCGTGGACGCGACGCAGACCGTAGCGCTCGATGACGGCGCCAACGGCGGCGCACAGAAGGGGCGCGACAACCAGCGCCGGCCAGAAACCAATCCAGCGGCCGCACTGATAGGAAAGGTATGCGCCGAGCATGAACACGCTCGCGTGGGCAAAGTTCAGCACACCCATCATGCTGAAGATGAGCGTGAGCCCGGACGACAGCATGAACAGCAGCAGGCCGTAGACGACGCCGTTCAGCAGCGAGACGGTAACGAGTTCGAGCATGCTGCGTTACCCGGTCAGCCAAGGAAGGCCGCAACGCGCGGCACAAAGGCGAACACGGCGACGTTCGCGCACGCCGCCGCGATCGGTGGAATCATCGGGTGGGCCGCAGCCCGGCTATTTCGGACGCTCCATCTTGCACGTCGTGGGCAGTGCGGTCGCCTTGCCCTCGACCTTCGCGTCGGATTTCCAGCCCAGGCCAGAGTCTTCGCTGTCGTACTTGACGTTTCGGGACAGCGTCGACACGAACAGCGGCTGCAGCAACTGGTGATTGTCGGCGCGCATTTCGACCTCGCCCAGCGACGTCGGCATCTTCATCCCTTCAAGCGCACGCGCGACCTTGACGGGATCGTTCGACTGCGCCTTCTTCGCCGCCGCGGCGAACATTTCCCACATCGTCTTGGCGCGCCAGTACGTGTACTCGTTCTCCTTCCCCGGAAAGCGCTTGCTGAACGCCGCGACCGTCGCGTCGAGCTCCGGCGTCGCGTTGCGATGCCATTCCGAGACCTGCTTCAGCGTGTCGACGCCCGCCTCGCCGATCGCGGTGACGGCGCCCGGGCTGCCGCCGTAATACGTTTCCCACACGACCCTGAGGCCGGAGTCCTTGCCGGCCTTGATCAGCAGCACCATGTCGTTGCTCCAGTTGCCGGTGATCACGGTGTCGGCGCCGGCTGCCTTGATCTTGGCGACGTAGGGCGAAAAATCGTTGACCTTCTGCAGCGGATGCAGCTCGTCGCCGACGACCTTGATGTCGGGACGCTTCTCCGCGAGCATCTTGCTGGCCGCCACCGCGACGGCCTTGCCGAAGGAGTAATCCTGGTTGATCAGGTAGACGCGCTGGATCTTCGTGTCACGCGCGATCACGTCGGTCATCGCCGCCATTTTCATATCGGCGTCGGCATCGAAGCGGAAGTGCCAGAAGTTGCATTTCTCGTTGGTGAGTGCGGGGTCCACGGCAGCGTAGTTGAGGAACACCACCTCCTTGCCGGGATTTCGCTCGTTGTGCTTCTGCACGGCGTCGGTGATCGCGAGCGCGACCGAGCTCCCGTTGCCCTGCACGACGTACCGCGCGCCTTCGTCCAGCGCCCGCTTGAGCTGGATCAGCGACTCCTGCGGATTGACCTTGTTGTCGAACGGCAGCAGCTCGAGCTTTTCGCCATTGAGCCCGCCTGCGGCATTGATGGCGTCGATGTAGAACTGATGCGTTTTCTGGGCCAGAATGCCGGTGGCCGCGCCGCCGCCGGATAGCGGATCGATGAAGGCGATCTTCACATCTGCCGACGCCGGCCCGGCGATGCAAGCGACGACCAGCCCCAGCCCGACGACGCTGCACGCGCATCCGCTCATGACGCCCTCCTCCTTTGATTCGCCGCGTCCCATGTGCCAGCAAGCGCTGGGACGGGAGATCGCCACGCCGATGCTAACGGTCTGGATTCGTACTTACAAGCGTCGCGCGCGATCCCGCAACGCAACATGCCAACCCTTCACGACGTGAGCTCGGGAGCCCCTCCATGCTTGGCTCGATGATGCATTGGCCGTTGATGATTTCATCGCTGATCCGGCATGCGGACCGCTGGCACGGCGATACTGAAATCGTCTCGCGCACCGTGGAGGGTCCCATCCATCGATACACCTACCGCGACGCACACAGCCGGACGCGGAGGCTCGCCAATGCGCTGGCTCGGCTGGGGGTCGCTGCGGGGGACTGCGTCGGAACGCTCGCCTGGAATGGTTATCGCCACTTCGAGCTCTACTACGGCGTATCGGGGATGGGTGCGGTCATCCACACGATCAACCCCCGGCTGTTCCACGACCAGCTGACCTACATCATCGACCATGCCGGTGACCGGGTGGTCTTCTTCGACCTTACGTTCCTCCCGCTGGTCGAGCAACTCGCACCCGCATGCCCGGGCGTGACGACGTGGATCGCACTGACGGACCGCGCGCACATGCCGGCTTCGGCACTGGCGCTGCTTTGCTATGAAGACCTGCTGGCCAGCGAAAGCGACGATTTCGAGTGGCCGGAGTTCGACGAGAACACCGCTTCGGGCTTGTGCTACACGTCAGGCACGACCGGCCATCCCAAGGGCGTTCTGTTCAGCCATCGCTCGACGGTACTGCACGCGTTGGCGACGTGCCTGCCGGACGCGAAGGCCTACTCCGCGCAAAGCGTGGTCCTCCCGATCGTCCCCATGTTTCACGCCAACGCGTGGGGAATTCCCTATTCGGCTCCCCTCGTCGGCGCCAAGGTCGTGTTTCCCGGTGCAGGCATGGATGGCAGGAGCCTGTACGAATTATTCGAGAGCGAGGGCGTGAATTTCTCTGCGGGCGTGCCGACCGTCTGGCTCACCCTCATCCAGTACATGAAGCAGAACAACCTCGTGTTCTCGACGCTGAAGACGACCACGATCGGCGGGTCGGCCTGTCCATCAGCGATGATCCAAACGCTGCGCGATGAGTTCGACGTGCGCGTGCTGCACGGGTGGGGGATGACGGAAATGAGCCCGGTGGGAACCATTGGAAGTCCCAAGGCGAAACACGCGAACCTCTCGGCCGACGAACGCCTCGCGCTATCGTTGAAGCAAGGCCGCGCACTTTACGGCGTCGAGATGAAGATCATCGATGGAAACGGCGAGGACCTTCCCACCGATGGCGTTGCGACAGGCAACGTAGTCGTAAGGGGGCCTTGGGTCATCCGTAACTACTTCAAAAGCGAAACGCCTGACACGCTCACGCCCGATGGCTGGTTTCCGACGGGCGACGTCGGCTCCATCGACCCGGACGGTTACCTGAGCATCACCGATCGTTCCAAGGACGTGATCAAGTCCGGCGGTGAGTGGATCAGTTCGATCGAACTCGAAAACATTGCGGTCGGCCATCCGGCCGTTGCCGAAGCGGCGGTGATCGGTGTGTTTCACCCTCAGTGGAACGAGCGGCCGCTGCTGATCGTCGTGAAAAAACAGGGTGCCAGCGTCACGCGCGACGAGCTGCTTGCGTTCTACGAAGGCAAGGTCGCCCGATGGTGGATGCCGGACGACGTCGTGTTCGTCGACGAGCTGCCGCACACGGCAACCGGCAAGCTGTCGAAAAAAATGCTGCGCGAGCAATACAAGCAATACCGGCTGGTCACCGCTTGACCGGCGGCCCTAAAGCGATTGTTCCCAGGCAACTGCAGTACTCGGACGCGTCGGCATACGGAACGCCTAGGCGGAATCGGCACCAAGGGCAAGACAGCCGAAGTCGTCGGCAACCAAATCGGAAACCACCTCGATGGCCGCGGAATCGTCGTCTACAACGAGTACGACGAAGCCGTGGAGTGACTGGTCTTGCCGCGCCGCGTCCAACACGGTCACGCGCGCCGGGGGGCCTCGTGCTCGTAGACGAGCTCGGCTAGTAGCAGCCTCGCGAGCGCTTCCGGGTGAGTGTCACCCAACTGGCGGCGCTTGATGCCCATTAGCAGGCTCTCCACCGCCAGCATGGGCCCGTTTACGGTGTACGTGCCCTCGAATTCGCGACCGTCCAGGGTGATTCGAAAGTGGTGGCCACTGGGCGGGCGCTCGCTGCTCTTGTGTC
The DNA here is from genome assembly GCA_963709335.1 of uncultured Pseudomonadota bacterium. Taxonomy (GTDB): domain Bacteria; phylum Pseudomonadota; class Gammaproteobacteria; order Burkholderiales; family Casimicrobiaceae; genus VBCG01. The sequence goes on along the minus strand of CAVPWB010000009.1, from coordinate 247 downwards.
GTGTCATACATCCTCCAATTTGCTTACGCGACAACCAAAATGCAATCCACATGCCGCGATGACGCCCCGCCGACCATCGGTCAGTTGATCAGACGTACTATTCGGTGCTGGCAGGCTTTACGCATACAGACGGATACGTCGCTCATAAGGGCTCCGCATGAGACATCGCATCGCCAACACCGAGACAGCGCGAACCCGAATGCTTGCCGCGAAAGATCGCTTGGATCGGCTGCTGAAGGGGTTCGGG
>CAVPWB010000008.1:0-47686 GCA_963709335.1 uncultured Pseudomonadota bacterium | reverse complement strand
TGGTGCCCGGGGCCGGAATCGAACCGGCATGACCTTGCGGTCGAGGGATTTTAAGTCCCTTGTGTCTACCTGTTTCACCACCCGGGCGGCGCGCCGATTGTAACGGTCGCAGCCCCGGCCGGCGCTTCGGCCGGTGGTACACTGACCTTGCGTCGCCCGGCCCGGAATGAGCCGTTGCGACCACTGTTAACGCAGTCGGATTCACGCTAATCCACCGCAAAAGCGCGTCGCGGACATGGTCAGGCGGCCGCAGTGCGGCTCATCCACACCGGGGGGAAGTCAATGAACGCATTTCCAAAATCGAAAAATCGCATGAACGTGATGGCACTTTCGTTGGCGCTGGCACTTGGCGTTACGTCGGCAACGGCGCTCGCGGCGGACGTCAAGCTGTCGGGCGACCAGGAGGTTCCTGCGGTCAAGAGCGCGGGTGCCGCTGCCGGAGCGATCACGATCGGCGACGACGGCGCCGTCAGCGGGTCGGTTACGGCAACCGGATTCACGCCGACCGCTGCGCACATCCATCAGGCCGCGGCGGGCAAGAATGGCCCGGTCATCGTTCCGTTCACGAAGGACGGCGACAAGTTCAGCGCCCCGGCGGGCGCCAAGCTCACGCCGGACCAGATGAAGGCGTACAAGGCGGGCGAGCTGTATGTCAACGTCCACAGCGCCGCCAATCCGGGCGGAGAAGTCCGCGCGCAACTGAAGCCGTAACCGCCTGCGCGGTAGGGCCGTTCCGAACGGCCGCGTTGCCCGAAACCACGGGCGGACGCGGTCGTTTTTCATTGGTGCGCCGTCAGTGGATGAGCACGACCGGTATGTGACACAGGTGGAGTACCCGCGTCGTCACCGAGCCGAGCGCCATGTTCGCCAGCGCCGACATCCCGCGCGTGCCCATGTAGATCATGTTCGATCCCGATTCCTTCGCCTGCTGGACGATGGTCTCGGCGATGGGACCCGTCAGCGCGTGCGACGTATACGGAACGCCGGCTGCGTCGAGCAGCTTCACGCTTGGCGCCAGCATGGCCGCACATTCGTCGTCGTAGTACTTCCTGATCATCTCCTTGCTGACGAACGACCCCAGGTTCGGCACCCGCGGCACGGGCAGGTGAACGGATACGAGTTCGATCGACGGCGCCTCGCGGTACCACCCGATCGTCTCGATCAGCGACTCTGTCGCGCGCACGGCGCTGGGTGAGCCGTCGACGGGCAGCAGGATCTTCAGCATTGCGGTTCCTTCCGGATGGATGCGGCAGCAAAATTGTCGCAGATCCGTCGCGAACTCATCGCGATTTTTGCGGACTGACGGGGAGGACTCGCTATCCCCGCTCGCGGGCGGCTGTGCGCCGAATGCGAGTGCACGTATTGCATGGCTGACAAGACCCCCGATCTCGACAGGCTATGGGCACGGGCGCCCCACGCGGTACGCTCGTTCGACCCGCAGCAAATAGCGCACCTTCCCTCGCTTGCGCAGAGCTACTTCGCGCATGCGATCGCGCCCGGCGCACCACTTGCAGGTGCGGTTCGGCTGCGCATGCATGGCTCGATCAGGCTGCGGCGCTGGCACAAGTTCAGGGCGGTGCAGGTGATAACGCGCGACTCGGCGATGATCTGGCGCGCATCGGTGCGGATGCGCATCGCGTCAATCCGCGGCTACGATCGATTCGTGGACGGGCGCGGCTCGATGAAGTGGAGACTGTTCGGGGTCCTTCCCGTTGTATGTGCAGCGGGCGCCGATGTCACGCGGTCGGCGGCAGGTCGGGTTGCGGCGGAATCGATCTGGCTGCCACCAATGCTGATGGATGAGCGCGTGCATTGGAGCACTGACGGCTCCGGCGTTGCGCATGCGGACGTGACGCTCGCGGGCCATCCCGCCGAACTTCGGATGACGCTCGATCACGGCAGGCTTCGATCCGTTAGCCTGTTGCGTTGGGGCAACCCCGATGGAGGACCGTTTCGCGAGATTCCGTTCGGCGCCTGCGTCGATCAGGAAGCGACGTTCGGCGACTACACGATCCCTGCGCGCGTGCGCGTCGGATGGTACTTCGACGATCCATCGCGTTTCGACGCCGACGGAAAATTCTTCGAGGCGTCGGTCGACGGAGCCGTATATCGTTAGCAGCGCCGGTACCCCCGTCCCGTGCGGCGCGTGAATCAACCCGACACGACCAACCCGGAGTAGCATCGTCGTTCGAACTTCGACATCCGGAATGCTGAATCGGGCGCAAGGGCTTCACGATGAGCGATCGCAATTCGCCCGGGGACGACATCGCGCGCGCGTCGCTGGATTGGTGGAGCACGTTCGCGCGCATGTGCGAGGTTGCCTGGACGAGGCAGTGTGGTCGTGACGCGATAGTTGCCGCGACGGCGCAGCGCACCGCCGACATCATCCGGTTTACCCGCGAGCATTCACGTTTCTATCGCGACGCATGGAGTCGGTTGCCCGCGGACGCCGTCGCGCTCGAAACGCTTCCGATTGTGCACAAGCGCGACCTGATGGCGCGCTTCGATGATTGGGTGACCGACCGTACCGTCACGCGACGTGGCATCAATGCGTTCCTGCGCAACAAGACGCGCGTCGGCACGCCGTTCTTGGATCGTTTCGTTGTCTGGAAAAGTTCGGGCAGCACGGGTGAGCCGGGCATCTACGTCCAGGACATATTTGCGCTGACGACGTACGACGCACTGCTGGCCGTCCAGATCCACGCCGGAACGCTCGCCGGGCCGTACGCACAGGGTGTCCTGGGCCAGGGTGGTCGCGCGGCGCTGGTCGCGGCGACGGGCGATCATTTCGCCAGCGTTGCGTCGTGGCAGCGGCTGTGCCGTGGTCGGGAGTGGCCGGTCGCGCGCGTTCTCTCGGTGATGGATCCCATTGGGAAGATCGTCGACGAACTGAACGCATTCAAGCCCGCATTCCTCGCGAGCTATCCGACGACGCTGGCGCTGCTGGCGACGGAGCAGCGGGAAGGGCGCCTGCGGATTGCGCCGACGTGCGTGTGGTCGGGCGGCGAATGCCTGGTCCCCGCGATGGCGGCGTCGATCGAGGATGCATTCGCGAGCGCGCTGGTCAACGAGTATGGAGCGTCGGAGTGCATGAGCATCGGCTACTCGTGCCGCGGAGGATGGCTTCACGTAAATGCCGACTGGGCCGTGCTGGAACCGGTCGATCGCGATTACCGGCCGACGCCTCCGGGCGAACATTCGCATACGGTGCTGCTGACCAATCTTGCCAATCGTATCCAGCCGATCATCCGTTACGACCTCGGCGATAGCGTCATCGAGAATCCCGAGCCCTGTGCGTGCGGCAGTCCCCTGCCGGCGATACGCGTGGAAGGTCGTCGGGACGACGTGCTTGCGCTACGCGCGCGCGACGGTCACGTCGTTCGCCTGTCGCCGCTGGCGCTGACCACGGTCGTCGAGGACGCAACGGTCGGTCGCCGGTTCCAGCTGGTGCAGACCGGCCCCGACCTGATTGCGTTGCGCCTCGAGGCCCGCGATGCGCGCGTGCGCGATGCGCAGTGGCATGCGGCCGAGCAGGCATTGCACGACTATCTGGCGCTCCAGTCGCTCGATAATGTCCGGCTGTCGCTCGACGTCGAACCGCCGGTCGTGGACCTGCGAAGCGGCAAGCTGCGCGAAGTGATTGCTGCGGACCACGCCTGACAGCGTCCCCAGGGTGGTGCGGCTCGTCACGATGCCCGCGCCGCGTCGCAGGCATAATGCCGCCGACAGGTCCAGCCGTTGCAATGGCTGTGACGCCGAACACGCTGCGGAGATTCCGTTTGATCCCACTACACGCCCGGCTGGCGGCACTGCCGATGGATGCACTGCGCGGACTCGTGCGCGGCGTCGAGAAGGAAAGCCTGCGCGTCACGCCGGACGGCCGGCTTGCGACGACTCCGCATCCGCTCGCGCTCGGCGCGGCGCTGACGCATCCGCATATCACGACCGACTTCAGCGAGGCGCAGCTCGAGCTCATCACCGGCGTGCACCCGAACGCCGACGCCTGCGTGCAGGAGCTCGCTGAGATTCACCAGTTCGTCTATCGCCATCTCGGTGATGAAATGATGTGGTCGAGCAGCATGCCGTGCCGGCTGCCGGCCGATGACGAAATCCCTCTCGGGCAATACGGCCGCTCGAACGTCGGCAGGCTCAAGACCGTGTACCGGATGGGACTGTCGCTGCGATACGGACGGCGGATGCAGACGATCTCGGGTGTCCATTACAACTTTTCGCTGCCGGAGACCGCACTCGCATTGCTGCAGGGGCCCGGCGCGACCGAGACCGCCCGCGCGGAATTCCGGACCACCGGCTACTTCAGCCTGATCCGCAACTTCCGGCGCCACTCGTGGCTGCCGCTGTACCTGTTCGGGGCTTCCCCGGCCGTTTGCAGCACCTTCGTCGCCGGACGCACTCACCGGTTGCAGTCGCTGTCCGGCGATACGCTGTACATGCCGCACGCGACGTCGCTGCGCATGGGGCCGCTCGGCTACCAGAGCGACGCACAGCGATCGCTGGCCGTCAGCTACAACAGCCTCGCGAGCTACGCAGGCTCGTTGCACCACGCGCTGACCGAGCCGTATCCGCAGTACGACGCGCTCGGCGTGCGCAGCGGCGACGGCGGCTACCGGCAGGTCGCCACGACGCTGCTGCAGATCGAGAACGAGTTCTACGGCACGATCAGGCCCAAGCGCCGCATTCGCCGCGGCGAGCGTCCGCTGCACGCGCTGACCGAGCGCGGCGTCGAGTACGTGGAAGTGCGAAGCCTCGACGTCGATCCGTTCTCGCCGGTCGGAATCGATACGCCGACGATGCATTTTCTCGACATATTCCTGCTGCATTGTCTGCTGTCGCCGAGCCCGCCCGACACGCCGGCCGAGATCGAGGTGATCGCGCAGAACCAGTATCGTGTTGCCGAGCGGGGCCGCGAGCCGGGCCTGGCGCTGCGCCGTAATGGTGGCGACGTCGGCTTGCGGCAGTGGGGAAAAGAGCTTCTCGACGAGTGCGGTCCGCTGGCCGAGGCGCTCGACCGGGCGGGTGGTGCAAGCGTGCACCGGGAGGCGCTGGCCGCGGCTCACGACGCGCTGCGCGATCCCGAGCGCACGCCGTCCGCGCGCGTGCTGCGCGAGATGAAGCAAGACTACGGCGATTCGTATATCGCATTCGCGCTCGCCAAATCGCTCGAGCATCGGCGCGAGTTCATCGCGAAGCCTGCGACGACCGACGCGGATAATCGATTGCAGCAGATGGCGGACGAGTCGCTCGAGCAGCAGCGCGCGATAGAAGCGGCCGACGACGAATCGTTCGAGGATTACCGACTGCGTTACCTGGCGCGCGACCTTACGAGCGGCATGCAGCTCGACTGACGGTGCGCTGGACCCGATCGCGACGACCGACGATGACGTCGGGGGAGGTCAGAATGCTGATACCAGAACGCGTGCGTGTCGCGGCCGCAGGACGGGTCGCGCTGGCGTGCATTGTGTGGGCGGTGTTCGCGAGCGGAATCGCCGTTGCGCAACATGCCGCGGAGGTTCCGGCGCTGCCGGAGACGATCACGAAGGAATCGGTGCGCGACCTGCTGTCGAGGCTGTCCGACGCGCAGGTTCGCAACCTGCTCATCGACCAGCTCGATCGCACGGCGGCCAGCACATCGAAGGCGCCGGCCGCCGCGGGCGCGTCCGACCGCGCAGGAATGGCCGGCATGGTCGATCAGCATGCGGGCGAGATGCGCTCGCGGTACGACACGCTGAACGCGGCGTTCGTCGGCCTGCCCGCGACTTTCGCGAATCTCGTTACGCGGCTGCGCGAACCGGACGGCCGGCCGGCGCTGGTTGCAGTCTTCGGGTACGTTGTCGCGATGCTGGCGACCGGATTCGTCGCCGAGTGGCTCTACGGGTACGCGTTGCGCCGTTATAGGCAACGGCTGCTGCAGGTAACGGCGACGACGTATTCGGCGCGCGCGTTCCAGGTCGGCATGGGGCTCGCGCTCGACATCGGCGCGCTGTTGGTGTTCGGCATCGCGGCGATCCTGTTCTTCTTCTCGTGGTGGCTCGACCACGACCTGCGGCGCATCCTCGTGCTGCAGATCCTGTTCATCGTGTTCGTGCTGCGCGTCGTCGCACTGTTCGCGCGGTTCCTGCTGGCCCGCAGCGCCGAGCATGCGCGCCTGCTGCCTTTCGACGACCGGGCGGCGGGTCGCCTGCGCGGCTTTATCCTCGCGCTGGCCGCACTCTTCGGCCTGAGCATTGCCCTGCGGTCGCTGCTGAGCGCCGCGGCGACGCAGCCGGAAGCCATCGACGTGATCAGCGTCGGCTTCTGGATCGTCGGTTTCATCCTACTCGTGGGCGCCGTGTGGTCCGTGCGCAAACCCATCGCCGATCTTATTCGCGGCGACGGTCACCGGGGCGCCGTCGTCGGCTGGCTCGCCGACCTGTGGCCGATTGCCGCGACCGGTTATTTCGCGGCGCTGTTGTTCGGGGGGCTGTTCAACGTCCTTGCGGGGACCCCGCTGACGACGGGCACCGGCTTTGCGAGCGTGCTGCTGCTTGCCGCGCTGCCGGTGATCGACATGGCGCTTTGTCATGCGCTCCGGGCGATCTCGGTCGAGCGCAAGGACAAGCTCGCGGCCGGGCAGATGAGCTTCCTCGCCGACTACGAGCCCGTGTTCCGGCGCGCGATCCACATCATCGTCATCGTCAGCGGCATGCTGGCGATCGCCGCGCTGTGGGATCTCGACGTTTCAGGCTACGCGCAGCGAAGCCTCGGCGGCAAGATCGCGAGCTCGCTGCTCGGCATCGGCATCGTGCTGCTGGTGGCGTACATGCTGTGGGAGATCGTCAAGACGGCGATCGATCGACGGCTCGTGGCTGACGCCGACCTGCCCAGTGACGAACCGCGAACGCGCCTTCGTACCGTGCTGCCGATCCTGCGCGCGACGCTGCTGGTGACGATCGTCGTCATCGCCGCGATGTCGATATTGGCGGCGATGGGCTTCGACATCCTGCCGCTGCTCGCCGGCGCCGGCGTCATCGGCGTTGCGATCGGCTTCGGCTCACAGACGCTCGTTCGCGACATCGTGTCGGGCGCCTTCTTCCTGATGGACGACGCGTTCAGGCTCGGCGAGTACATCGAGGTCGGTGACGCGAAGGGTCGCGTCGAGCGGATCAACGTGCGCTCGGTATTCCTGCGCCACCACCGCGGCGCGCTGAACATCCTGCCATACGGCGAGATCAAGCGGCTGCGCAACACGAGCCGCGACTGGTCGGTGCACGTGATGGAATTCCGGTTGACGTACGACACGAACATGTTGCAGGTGAAAAAAATCATGAAGCAGATCGGCGAAGAGCTGTCGGCCGATCCGGACTATTCCCATGACATGCTGCAGCCGCTGAAATCGGCGGGCGTGATGGCGGCGGAGGACAGCGCGATCGTCGTCCGCGCCAAATTCACCGCGCGTCCGGGCAACACCGCGTGGGTCGTCCGCCGCGTCGCCTACGACAAGATCATCCGCGCATTCAAGGCCGCGGGCATCCGCTTCGCGCATCGACAGGTGACCGTCGACGTGTCGCCGTCCGCCGGTGCTGGCGGCACAACAGTGGCCGCCGGCGGGGCGAGTGCGATTGCGATCGAACCGCCGAAGCGCGAAGGTGTGGCGTAACTCGTCGGGCGCGTCAGATCAGACGACGAGGCTCAGTGCCGTGCCCGCGAGCTGCGAGCGGACGAGCCGTGGGTCAGCCGACAGGAACAGGAGCCGCGGATTGAACCGAAGAAGGACCATCGGCACACCGCATTATTGCGGCTCGAGTCCGATCTTCTTCACGATCGCCGCGTACTTCGCCATCTCCGAGCGAATGAACAGGCCCGCGTATTCGGGTGTGCTGACGGAAATCGAGTTGCCCTGTTTCGCCATCGCGTCCGTCACGTCGGGCGAAGCGAACGCCGTGGCCACGGCCGCATTGATCCGCTTGACGTCCGCCTCCGGCAGCTTCGCGGGGCCGATGACGGCAAACCAGCCTTCGACGATGTAATTCGGCATTCCCTGCTCGACCATCGTCGGTATCTCGGGCGCCGCGGCAAGTCGCTTGGCAGCACCCACGCCCAGCGCGCGCAGCGCGCCGCTCTTGATGTGCTGCTGCACCGACGGCAGTGACGACGTCGCGAAATCGACCTGGCCGCCGAGGAGATCGGTCAGCATCGGACCGACGCCCTTGTAGGGGATGTGCTTCGCAGTGGCGCCCGCCTGGTCGAGGAACATCGCAGCCGCGAGATGCAGGATCGTGCCGTTGCCCGACGATGCGTAATTCAGCGTGTCGGGCTTCGCCTTCATCAGTGCGATCAGTTCCTGCACGTTCTTCGCCGGCACTTTTGGATTGACGACGAGCACGATGGGCGTGGTGCCGACCACTGCAATCGGCGTGATGTCGGTCACCGGATCGAAGGGTATCGACTTGTAGACGCTGGGGTAGATGACGTGGTTGTTCGATACGATGCTGAGTGTCGTGCCATCCGGCGCCGACTTGACGAGCGCCGACGTCCCGACGATCCCGCCGGCGCCGGCCTGGTTCTCGACAATGACCGGGGCACCGAGCGCCTTCGAGAGCGCAGGGGTGGCGGCGCGCGTGATCGTGTCGACGCCGGACGCTGTTGCGACGGGCAGGATGAACTTGATCGGCCGGTCGCTTTGAGCTCCCGCGCTGCCGGTGACGAGGGTCGCGACGAGCGCGAAGCCGCAAACGCAGGTGCGCGCCGCCTGGCTAAGGCGATGCGGTGATCGCCGCTTGTTCCAATCGTTCGTCACGAGTCTTCGCTCCTTCTGCAGGGTGGTGTTCGGCAGCGTCGTTCGCGGCGACGGCACCTTGCGCGACGAGCGCATCGATCGCGTCGGCCGCATAGCCGACGTCGCGCAGCAATTCGCGCATGTGCTCGCTGATCTTCGGCGGATCGAGGCGCACGCCGAGCCGGCGCCCCTGCATCGTGATCGGAAACAGCGTCGTCCGCACCGTCTCCCCCGCGCGGTCGCCGTCGGGCAGCCGGATATCGGCGAGGCCGCCAGTGGCGTTCAGGTGCACATCGTCGAACAGATCCTCGGGCCGGCGAATCGGTGCGTACGGCAGTCCGACGCTTTCGAAGCGCTCGGCGAGTTCGTCGGCACTCCATTGCGCGAGGCGCTCGCGCAACGCAGGTATCAGCGTCGGCCGCGCGCGCACGCGCTGGTTGTTCGTCGCAAGCGACGTGTCGGCTTTCAGGTCGGCAAAGCCGAGCAGGTCGCAAAACGTCTGCCATTGCGGGTCGCTGACGGCTGCGAGGAAGATCTGGCCGCCATCGCGCACCGTGAACACGTCGTAGACGGCCCACGGATTGTCGCGGGCCGGCATCGGCGAAGGATGCTTGCCCGTCACCGCGAACTGCAGCATGTGCTGCCCCATCAGAAACACATTGTTCTCGAACAGGGCCGACTGCACCTCCATGCCCTTGCCGGTGATGCCGCGCTGGATCAGCGCGCCGAGCGCGCCGATGGCGCCGAAGAGGCCGCCCATGATGTCGTTGACGCTCGTACCTGCGCGCAGCGGATCGCCGGGCCGGCCGGTCATGTACGCGAGGCCGCCCATCATCTGCACGACCTCGTCGAGCGCGGTGCGATGGTCGTACGGTCCCGGCAGGAAGCCCTTGTGAGTGACGTAAATGAGGCGTGGATTGGCAGCGGCAAGCGACGCATAGTCGAGCCCGTACTTGCCCATCGTGCCCGGCTTGAAGTTCTCGGCCACGACATCCGCACTGGCCGCGAGCTTGCGTGCGACCTCGGCGCCCTGCGGATTGCGCAAGTCGATCGCAATGCTCTTCTTGTTGCGGTTGAACATCGGAAAGAAGCCCGATCCCGCGCCGAGCAGCCGGCGCGTGCGATCACCGTCGATCGGTTCGACCTTGATCACTTCGGCGCCCATGTCGGCGAGCACCATGCCGCACGTCGGTCCCATGACCATGTGCGTGAACTCGACGACGCGGAGGCCGGCGAGGGGCAGCGGAGACGACGGCGTCATCGGAGTTGTCTCTTGGAAGGTCAATGTGCGGCGCGCGCGGTGTCGACGGTCTTCGGCAATCCGGCGCGCCACAGCGATCCGTGCAGCGCTTCGCCGTCGAGCCATCCGGCGACTCGCCGGCGGAGCGCGATCAGCTTGTCGAAGTCGAGCCCGGTGGAAATTCCCATGCTCGCGAACAGGTAGGCGACGTCTTCGGTCGCGACGTTGCCGCTCGCGCCGGGCGCATGCGGGCACCCGCCGATGCCGGCCAGCGTCGCATCGAAGCGCCGTACGCCGGCCTGCCACGCGGCGAACACGTTGGCCATCCCGAGCCCGCGCGTGTCGTGGAAATGACCGCATGCCAACTGGTCGCCGGCGATGCGCGTGGCCTGCTCGAACAGTCGGCTGACCATCAGCGGATCGGCGTAACCCACGGTGTCGGCGAGGCCGACGCGATCGGCACCCGCGTCGAGGGCAGCCTGCAGGAGCCGCAGCACTTCCGCGGGATCGACCCGGCCCTGGATCGTGCAGCCGAATGCCGTACTTATGCCGACTTCGATGAGACATGCCGAACCCGCTTGATCGCGCGCGTCACGGATCTGCGCAATCTCGGCGACGACGTCGTCAGGCGATTTCCGCAGGTTGGCGAGGCTGTGCGCGTGGCTTGCCGACAGCGGAACCAGCATCAGGTCCGCGCCCGACTCGAGCGCACGTGCAGCGCCCTTGAGGTTGGGGACGAGGACCGACACGAACAGGCCGTGCAATGTTCTGGCGAATGCGACGAGTTCGGCGGTGTCGGCGAGTTGCGGCAACAGGCGGGCAGGTACGAACGAACCCACTTCGATCTCGCGTTGACCCGCGGCATGCGCGTCGCGAATCCACTCGATCTTCTGCGCCGTCGGCAGGATGCGCTCGATGCTCTGCAGCCCATCGCGCAATCCCACCTCGCGCACGACGACGGCATCGGTTGCGGCGAACATGGCGCCAGTTTACCGTCTTTGCCGTCGCACCTGCGCTGTCGGGCGCAGCGCCCGGTCCCCGATCAGCGCCTGTCGCAGGCGGCCTGCAACGGCGCGAAATCGAGCTTGATCGTCATCGGCATCGCGTCTGCGACGCACTGGTCATCGGAAGCAACGTCAGCTCGTGCACTCGTCGCGGCGGCGTGAGTCGTTCGATTGCGAAGGATTGGGTGATTCCGTGAGCGCGGCGATCACCTTGTGCCAATCGCCGGCCGCAATCGCAGCCGCGTAGATGGCACCGGGTGTCGGGACGTACGTGTTGCTGCCGGGTGCGCGGTGCCAGCGTCCGATGAGGCCGCAGGGCGAGCCGCCTGCCTCGCGTGGCGGAAGCCCTTTGAGCTGGAAGAAGAACTCGACGTAACATCCCGGACCCAGCACGCCGTGGGCGCGATCCTGGCACCAGGCCATCTCGGTGTAAGGGACGACGTAGAGTCCGTGCGCGCGGAAGAACCCCGCCACGCCGTTGTTGAACCGCGCTGCCGGAAGGCGCGCAAGCCCGCGCGCGTCACTGGCGTGAAGTTGCCGCTCGAACTCGAGGTCCTGCACGTAACCTGACGCCGTTCCGGCAAGCGCGCAAAGCAGGCCTGCGGCCCATAGCCTGCGCCATCCGCCGACGTACCTTGCCGTCGCGAGCTTGTGGGCGGTGAACGCGCGCTCGATGATCGTTCGCATTCCATGTCCTGGCACGCCGCCGCGAGGACCGATGCTTCTTGACACGAAGGTCCTGCGCATGCACATAATTTTGCTCCGACCCGCCTCGGACGTGGAGCATCACGCACTCAACAAAAAGGAGAGGGAATGATGTCCGTTCGATGGAGCAGAATCACGCCGCGCGCATTGCTCGGCCTGATCGCCGCGTTGTCGTTCGCTGCACCCGCGCTCGCCCAGGAAGTGACGGTTCTCTGCAATTTCGAGGTCGACTGGTGCGAAGCTCTGAAGGCCGCCTACGAAAAGACCACGGGCGAGAAAGCCGTGTTCATCCGCAGGACGGACGGCGAGAGCCTCGCGCAGATCCGGGCCGAAAAGGCCAACCCGCGCGCCGATGTATATCACGCGGCCGAATCGGCATCGGCGAAGCAACTCGCCGCGGAGGGCCTGCTCGAAGCGTACAAGTCGCCGCGCATCGCCGATCTGCACGAGTGGGCGCAGCGGATCGCCGAGGAGAACCAGTATTTCCAGACGCCGATCTACACCGGCGTGCTGGGATATGGCTACAACACCGAGCTCCTGGCGAAGAAGAAGCTGCCGGAGCCGAAGTGCTGGAAGGACCTCGCGAACCCGGCCTACAAGGATGAGATCCAGATGGCCAATCCGGGCTCGTCGGGCACGGCATTCAACATGGTGTCGACGATCCTGCAGATGATGGGCGAGGACGAGGGCTTCAAGTTCCTCGCGGCGATGAACAAGAACGTCAACCAGTACACGCGCTCCGGCAGCGCCGGCATCCGGGCGGCTGCGAAGGGCGAGACGACGATCGGCATCACATTCCTGCACGACTCGGTCGCGCAGACGGTGCAGGGTTATCCGGTGAAGACCGTCGTGCCGTGCGAAGGTACCGGCTACGAGATCATCTCGTCGGCGATCATCAAGAACGGTCCCAATCCGGCAGGCGCGCGCAAGTGGATGGACTTCGTGCTGTCGCCGGCGGGACAGAACGTCGCGGTGGCGGTCAACAAGTTCCAGACGCCGTCGAATCGCAACGCCCAGGTACACCCGATGGCGCCGAAGCCGTCCGAGATCAAGCTGATCAAGCTGGATCTCGACAAGTACGGCTCGAAGCAGGGCCGCGAGCGGCTGCTCTCCCGCTGGGAGAACGAGGTATTCAAGGCACCGAAGTAACCGCGTTGGGGTCGCGCGAAACGGCCCCGCTCACGATGCAACGTCCGGGCGTCGCCGGCTGGCTCGCCGTGGGCTGGTTCGGCTTCCTTTTCCTGCCGTGGAATGCGATCGGCGGGCAGGGCTTCCTCGCGTTCAACTGGGTAGCGGCGTATCCGCTCGATGCGCGCGTGGCCCCGGCCGCCGTTCAGCTCGTCTACCAGGGACGCGCGTGGCTGCTGCCGCTGGCGGCAACGCTCGTGCTGCCGCTGTTCACGTTACGCGGCGCGATGAGCGATCGTGTGGCGTCGCGGCTTCTCATCGTCAGCGGGGCGCTGGGCGTCGCGACGATCGCGGCGGTCGCCGCGGCGATCGACATCGGCGGCTGGACCTGGCCCGCACTGGCAGCGCTGTTCGGCCCGCTGCGCGGGCGTCAGCCCGGGCTTGGCTACGGCGGCCTTGCGGTGGCCGCCGCCGCACTGATGTTCGTTTGCCACGGTCTTGCGTTGCGCGGCTGGGTCCGCGGCGATGCGTTCATCGCCAGCGCGATCGGTGCCGCGGTTGCGCTCGTCGGCCTGTTCACCCTTTACCCGCTGTCGCGCCTGCTCGTGCGAGCGTTCGTCGATTCCGACGGGCACGCATCGCTGAGGGCGTTGACCGCGCGTATCGCATCGAGCCAGATCTGGGGCTACGGCGGTGTGGTGTGGAACACCCTGCAACTCGGTGTGATGACCGCCACGGCCGCGACGCTCCTCGCGCTGGGGTTCGCGCTCGTCGTGACGCGCACGCGGTTGCCGGGACGGCGTCTGGTCGGCGTGATGGCGATCGTGCCGATGATCACGCCCCCGTTCGTCATCGGCCTCGCGCTGATCATGCTCTTCGGCCGCTCCGGCATCGTCAACGCCATCCTCGAGTCGGCGTTCGGCGTCAATCCGACGCGCTGGATCTACGGTCTGCCAGGCGTCTGGCTTGCGCAAACGCTCGCGCTCACGCCGGTTGCGTATCTCGTGCTCGTCGGTGTCGTCGACGGGATCAGCCCGGCGTTCGAAGAGGCTGCGCAAACGCTGCGCGCATCGCGCTATCGGACGTTTGCAACGGTCACGCTGCCGCTGATGGCGCCTGGGTTGATCAATGCGTTCCTGCTCGTGTTCATCGAAAGCCTCGCCGACTTCGGCAACCCGCTGCTGCTCGGTGGAAATCTCGAAGTGCTGTCGGTCTCGATCTATTTCGCGATCGTGGGCGTGCAGCAGGATCCCGGCCGTGCGGCGATCCTCGCGATCGTCCTGCTGGCGCTGTCGCTGTCCGTGTTCATGATCCAGCGGCGGCTCCTGGCGCGCCGCAGCTTCGTGACGATTTCGGGCAAGGGCGACAGTGGCAAGCGGATGCTGCTGCCACGATCGGTCAGTGCGGTGGCCGCGCTCCTGACGCTGCCGTGGCTCGTGCTGGCGGTTATCGTGTACGCGATGATTTTCGCCGGCGGATTCTTCGAGAAGTGGGGACTGAATCACGCGCTGACGCTGCGCAACTACGTCACGGCGTTCGGCGTCGAGAACGTCAACGGCGCGCTGCACCTGACCGGCGGTGCGTGGAGTTCGTTCCTGACGACGCTCTCGATCGCGCTCGTGTCGGCGCCGATGACCGCCGCGTTCGGATTGCTGGTTGCCTACCTGCTGAACCGGCATCGCTTTGCCGGACGGGGCGCGTTCGAGTTCATCGCGATGCTGTCGTTCGCGATGCCCGGCACCGTCGTCGGCATCGCCTACATCCTGGCATTCAACGCGCCGCCGATCGAGCTCGCATACACCGGCATCATCCTGGTTGCCTGCTTCGTGTTCCGTGACATGGCGACGAGCTTGCGCGCCGGTGCCGCAACGCTGAGTCAGATCGATCCGAGCCTCGACGACGCGTCGGCGACGCTGCGCGCCGGGTCGTTCGCGACGCTGCGACGCGTGATCCTGCCGCTCGCCCGGCCGGCGGTGATCGCCGCACTCGTCTACAGCTTCATCAGTGCGATGACCTCGATCAGTGCCGTAATCTTCCTGACGAGTCCGCGCTTCGACATGGCGACGGTCAACATCGTCGGCCGCGCGGAAGTCGGCGAATACGGCTACGCATCGGCGTATGCCTCCGTGCTGATCGCACTGATGATTGCTGCGGTAGGCGTCATCCGCGTTGTCGTAGGACGCCGGCGAATCGCGCCTCGGCAAGCGGCTGCCGAATTCGGCGTCGGTGCGGAAGCTTCGATGAAGACCGCGTGACCGCGCCGGCTAGCCGGGAATCGCTACCGGTGCGCCACTTTTCGCCGACGCTACCGCGGCCTCCGCAATCAACAATGCCCGGCGGCCGTCGGTGAACCCAATCGACGGCGCGCGCTTTTCGTCGAGCGCGGCGACGAAGTCGTTCAGCTCGCGCGCGTACGATTCGGCGTAGCGGTCGATGAAGAAGTAGAGCAGCGGATCCTCGCGGATGCCGTCCGCGCTGTAGCGCTCGAGCGTCGTCGGCTGGCGATTGCGCGAGATCAGCATGCCGTTGGCACCGAATGCCTCGATGCGTTGATCGTAGCCGTACACGGCGCGAAAGCTCGAATTCACGTGCACGAGTGCGCCGCTCGCCATCTTCAGCATCACCATGGCCGTGTCTGGATCGCGATGCGGATTCGTCGCCGTGTCCAGCATGCACGCCGTGCGCGCAACGATCTCGATCGGCTCGTCGCCCGTCAGCCACCGCACCATGTCGAAGTCATGGATCATCGTGTCGTAGAAGATCCCGTACGGCATCGCCGCGACGTAATCGGGTGGCGAGATCTCCGGGTCGCGGCTGCTCAATACCAGCATCTCGAGCGCGCCGATCTCACCGGCGCGAATCGCGTCGAACAATGCGCGATGCGACGGATCGAAGCGCCGGTTGAATCCTACGAAGAATGGCGTGCGCGTCGTTTCCAGCACGTGACCGCACGCATCGACGCGGCTCATGTCGAGATCGATCGGCTTTTCGCAGAACACCGCCTTGCCGGCGCGCGCCGCGCGCTCGATGATCGTGGCGTGGGTGCGCGGCGGCGTGCAGATCATCACGGCGCGCACGTCCGGATCGGCGAGCGCCTCGTCGAGATTCGCCGTCGCCCGCCCGCCGAACTTGGTAGCGAGCGCTTCGGCCGCCGTGGTGTTGACGTCGACGACCCAGCGCAGCCGCGCGTTCGGATGGCTTGCGATGTTCGCAGCGTGCAGCGGTCCGATGAAGCCACCGCCGACGAGACAGAAGTCGATCATGCGGCGCTCCCGGGTGAATCGACGGGTGTCTTGGGCGGTGGTGCAACATCGAAGCCCGCGTCTTCCGCCGCCTGCTTCAGATTACGGAAGCCGAGTCGTGCGTAAGTCAGCGGATGCGCCTTCGCGGGATCCTGCTCGGCCTCGACGACGAGCCAGCCTGCGTAACCCGCATCGCAGATCGGTTGCAGCACGGCTTCGTAGTCGATCGCGCCATCGCCAGGCACAGTGAAGATGCCGTCGAGCACCGATGCGAGAAAGCTGCGGTCGCGGCGAATTGCGTCGTCGAGCGTGGCGCGGCGCACGTCCTTGCAGTGGACGTGGACGATGCGCGACGCGTGACGCCGCGCCACACTTACCGGATCGCCGCCCGCGAAGGCGAGGTGCCCGGTATCGAGGAGCAGACCGACGTCTTCGGAGGTGCCGGCCATCAGCCGATCGATTTCCGCCTCGGTCTGGACCACCGTGCCCATGTGGTGGTGAAACGCAAGGTGAACGCCGCGATCGCGCAGATGCCGCGCAACGGCGTTCAGCCGCTCGCAGAACCGCGGCCACTCCGCCTCGCTGAGCAGCGGCCGCGTGGAGAGCGGCGCGTCCGCGTTGCCGTCGGTGCTGTTGTGCCCCTCTGCGAAGACCATCACCGGACAGTCCATCCCGGCCAGCAGTTGCAGGTGGTCGGCTACAGCGGCGATCTCCGCGTCGGCGGTTCGCTCGCACAGCCTCGCGCTGTACCAGCCCGAGACCAGCTGAAGGCCGTGGCGGTCGAGGATCGGGCTCAATGCGCTCACGGTGCGCGGAAATTTTCCGCCGAGCTCGATGCCGGCGAAGCCGGCCATTCGCGCTTCCGACAGGCAGACGTCGAGCGGAATGTCGCCGCCCAGTTCCGGCATGTCGTCGTTGGTCCAGGTGATCGGGTTGATGCCGAGCAAAACGGCCATGCGAAGGTTCCTAGAGAAGGCCCAGCTCGACGAGCTCGCGTCGCAATTGCTGCGGCGAGCGGAAATGAATGCCATGGATGCCGAGGTTCGTCGCGGCTTCCGCATTGGCCGGATTGTCGTCGATGAAGACCGCGGCGTGCGCCGGAATGTCGTAGCGATCGAGCAGGATGCGAAAGATGCGCGGATCGGGCTTGATGACGCCTTCCTCGCCCGACACGACGATGCCGTCGAATTCGGCCAGGAAATCGAAGCGGTTCTGCGCCGACGGAAACGTCTCGGCCGACCAGTTGGTCACGGCGTAAAGCGGCACGCCGGCACGCTTGAGCTCACGCAGGATGTCGACGGTTTCCTCGATGGCGCCGGGAATCATCTCGTCGAAGCGGCGACCGAACGCATGGATGAGATGCGCCTTGTCGGCATGCGCGGGAAGAAGCTCGGCCGCCGCGTCGGCGAACGTGCGGCCCGCGTCCTGCCGCTCGTTCCATTCCTCGGTGCAGACGTTGCCGAGGAAATGCTCCATTGCTGCGTCGTCGCCGGCGAAGAGCTTGCGATAGAGATGCCGCGGATCCCATTGCAGCAGGACGCCACCAACATCGAACACGACGACGCTGCGCCGGCGCGGCGCGGCGTCAGGCGACTGCATGCGCGCGGGGCGGCCGGTCGACGATCACTCGCTGCAGCAACGCCACCGACTCTTCGACGCCTTCGACGGCGCTCATCGCCGGATCCTCGTGCTCGATGCTGAGCACGCCGTCGTAGCCGACGTCCGCCAGCGTCGAGACGAAGCCGCGCCACCAGCTCTCGTCGTGACCGCGTCCGAGCGTGATGTAGTTCCACGCACGCGATTCGTACGCGCTGCCGGGCGTGGTGTCGATCACGCCGTTGACGCCGGCAATCGAAGGCTCGATCCGCGTGTCTTTGGCATGGACGTAATAGATCGCGTCGCCGAGCGCACGGGCTGCCGCGAGGGGATCGGCGCCCATCCACATCAGGTGGCTTGGATCGAGGTTGGCACCGACCGTGTCGCCGACCGCATCGCGCAACCGCTTGAGCGTTGCCACGCTGTAGACGTTCTGATAGCCATGCAACTCGAGACACAGGTGCGCCACGCCCTGGTCGCGCGAATACGACGTGAGGTTGCGCCAGTAGGGGATCAGCACCTCCTCCCATTGCCAGCGGACGATCTCGCGCACCTCGGGTGGCCACTCGGTCGTGATCCAGTTGGCGTGCCGGTCGCCGGGTGCGCCGGGGCATCCCGACATCATGACGACGCGATCGACCTCCAGCAGGCGCGCGAGGCGAATGGTCTTGCGCGTCACTTCATCGTGCCTGCGTCCTTCGTCGCCCGGATGCACGGGATTGCCAGAGCAATTGAGCGCGCTGATCGCAATGTCGTTGTCGGCCAGCTTGGCGAGAAACTCGCGGCGCGCGGTCGCGCTTTCGAGCATTCCGTCGAGGTCGATATGCG
Source organism: uncultured Pseudomonadota bacterium (assembly GCA_963709335.1). GTDB lineage: Bacteria > Pseudomonadota > Gammaproteobacteria > Burkholderiales > Casimicrobiaceae > VBCG01. The sequence goes on along the minus strand of CAVPWB010000008.1, from coordinate 29,170 downwards.
GAGCGCTCGACCAGTTTCCGCAGCCGAACTCGAGCATGTCCATTTCCAGCCGCGCAGCCACGCCGAGCATCGTGTCGAAATCGGCTTCGGGCAGGCTGTCGGTGATCATTCCTATCTTCATCGTGGGTGCGCGACGGCGTGGGCAGGTGAGAAGGGACGCAGTGTAATTCAACGGCCGCACGCCGCTTCGGCCGCACGGCTGGCGGGTAGCGGTCCGCTCAGATCTCGGTGAGAACGGTGCGGCCCTGACGCGCGACGAAGTTGCGAAATGCCTGCGCGAACAGAGGCAGACGTCTTGCGGCGCGACATCATGCATGCGCGCTCGCGCGCGTCGCTGGCCGTGGGATCGCCGTACCCCGCCCATGTAGCATTCGCGTGCCGCCGTTCGTGGTACCCCGGAGACGAATCGAACGTCCGACCTGCCCCTTAGGAGGGGGCTGCTCTATCCACTGAGCTACCGGGGCACTTCGCGCCCGATGTTACCGGAACGGTCTTCTGCGCATACACTGGCGCCCGCAGAATCCGCATCCCATTCCCGCGCGCCGCAAGTGATCCCCTGGCTCGACTCGCAGTCGCCATTTCCGCCCGTCGAAAGCGCGTTAGCGGAGCCCAACGGGCTGCTTGCCGCGGGTGGTGACCTTTCGCCCGCGAGGCTCATCGAAGCCTACCGCCATGGCATCTACCCGTGGTACAGCCGGGGCCAGCCATTGCTGTGGTGGAGCCCCGATCCGCGAATGGTGCTGTACGTGAACGAGTTCAAATTGTCGCGCTCGCTCGCCAAGCGCATCAGGCGCTGCGACTTCGACGTTCGCGTCGACACCGCGTTCGACGAAGTCCTGCACGCGTGCGCGAACATCGCGCGCGAAGCGCAATTCGGAACATGGATCACGCGCGAGATGGCCATTGCCTACAAGCGACTGAACGCGCTTGGGTATGCCCACTCGGTGGAGGCCTGGCGCGACGGGGAACTGGTCGGAGGGCTCTACGGCCTTGCGCTCGGGAAGGTATTTTTCGGAGAATCCATGTTCTCGTACGAGTCCGACGCGTCCAAGGTGGCGCTGGCGGCGTTGGTTACGCTTTCGGCGCGACGGGGCATCCCGCTGATCGACTGCCAGCAGGAAACCGAGCACCTGGCGTCGATGGGCGCGCGCCCGATTCCCAGGCGGGAGTTCGCACTCGCGCTCGCTGAATTGATACACTCGAACGCAGCGCCCGCGGACTGGACTGCGGGACCACTGACGGAGCAGGGGTGAGCAATCTCAAGGACCTTCCGCTGGCGACGTTGCAGTTCTACGCGACTGCGCCTTACCCCTGCAGCTACCTGCCCGACCGCGCAGCCCGCTCACAGGTGGCGACCCCCAGCCACCTGATCGACGCACGTGTCTACAGCGAACTGGTGCGCCTGGGGTTCCGCCGCAGCGGTGCCTTCACGTATCGCCCCTACTGTGACCACTGCCACGCATGCGTGCCTGTCAGGGTTCCGGTCAAGCAGTTCCAACCCACGCGAAGTCAACGTCGGGCGATGCGAAATCGCGACAAGATAGCCGTAGTTAGGCGCGATTTGACCTACGATGCCGACCATTACGCGCTTTACCTGCGCTACCAGCGCATGCGGCACCCAGGCGGCGGGATGGATCAGGATAGCCGCGAGCAATACCAGCATTTCCTGCTGCACAGCAATGTAGACACGGACCTCTACGAGTTCCGCGAGAACGGCCAGCTCAGGGTGGTCAGCCTCATTGACCGGCTGGCCGACGGTCTGTCGTCCGTCTACACGTTCTTCGATCCCGAGCCGCCGACCGAAAGTTACGGGACCTATAGCATCCTCTGGCAAATCGAGCTCTGCCGGGAGCTCGGTCTCCCGTATCTGTATTTGGGTTACTGGATCGGCGAGAGCCCGAAGATGGCGTACAAGGCGACATTTCGACCAATAGAGGGGATGGTTGGGGGGCGATGGATTGGCCTTGTAGTCAGCAGAACCTTTTAAACTGCTTGTAGTAAACAATCCAAGTATCCCTGCGAAGCGGCGGCGAGAGTCGAAGTTTTAGGACGTTAGCATAACTCCCTATCACGTATAGCTTTTTGGGTTATCGCAACAAACCCGGCCATCCGTACGGGCGCCTGCGTTTCCTCCTTGTGCTAAATCCTACAATCTGTGTAGAGTACACGCATGCCGCTGAGCGGCAATATGTGTCGGTCATTGTCCATGTGTAGAAAGCAGCTCTTTCGGAGGTCGTACAAATGAATGCCGTTGCAGAGTTCCCCGCACATGCAAACACGCAGAATCTTCGTCAAATCGAAGTTGAATACGACGCCGAAACGCTGACGCTTTATTGGTGGATGAAGCCGAGTCCGCGCCCATGCTTCAACTCGCAATTTCTAAGTGAAGTTGAGCAGTTCGAAAGTCGATTGGCGCGGCACCAAGGTTGGATTCAGCACGCTGGTCGCGAATGTAAGGTCGAAAACATTGTTTTCGGCAGCCGCATTCCGGGAGTGTTTAACCTCGGCGGTGACCTATCGATGTTCATACAGGCCATCCTGAGGAAGGACCGCAGCGCTCTTTCCTATTACGGCGACCTGTGCGTCGACAACATGTACAGGCGTGTAACAGGATTCGACTCCGGCATCGCGACGTTCTCGTTAATCCAGGGCAAAGCGTTTGGCGGCGGCTTTGAATGCGCACTTGCTAGCGAAGTCATTGTCGCGGAACGCAGTGCGACCATGTCATTCCCGGAGGTCTTGTTTAACATGTTCCCTGGTATGGGGGCGCTAACGCTGCTTGGTCGGAAGATCGGACTTCGCAAGGCAGAAGAGATCATCATGAGCGGGCAGGTCTATACGGCGCAACAGATGCATGACAGTGGGTGTTGTGGACCATCTGACCGAAGACGGAAACGGATTGGCCTTCACGCACGCGATGATCAATTCGCGTCGGCGCAAGCAAAACAGTTATCGCGCGTTTTCGTTGGCCAAGCGCGCGTACGCGCCGGTTAGCCATTCGGAAATGCGGGCAGTCGTTGCGATTTGGGTTGATGCCGCAATGCGCTTGGAAACCCGAGATCTCAGAATGATGGCGCGCCTGGTGCGTGCTCAAGACAAGCTACAGTCGATTAGCGTCGACGAAGAGGCGGTCGAGCAGTTATTCGCGCCTGTACAGGCCGTTGTCAACGGCTAGCGCGCCTATTGGTGATGCGTCTCAAGATATCGCTTGAGGAACATAGTTGTTGACTCAAAGCACATCTCGATGGTGCGCACTTGGTTAACGATCTCTGCAAATTTTACTTTGTCTACTGATTCGTCGAGGTCGGACGCCAACGACGCCAGCTTGACTGCGCCGACTCCGACTGCGGCACCTTTTAGAGAGTGCATCAAGTCTGGAAGGGCGCGTCTATTCTCTTGCGCTATTGCTTGATTTACCTTTTTCAGGATGTCGTCAACGTCGCTAACGAACCCCGCGATCAGTTCACCCAAGAAAGAGTTATCGCGGGCGATATCTTCGAGTTGAGATAAGCGTCCACCGTCGACAAGGTGTGACTCCAATCCAGCGTCGGACGACCCGAACGAGTAGTGCCGTTCGATAGGCGTGGGGTTGCCCCCCGCACTGATCACCCGGAGCGTCGGTTTCATCGGTTGATTGGCGGACGTACTAGCCATTCGTCCGCGCGGTGTTTGCGCGCCAAGACGATCGATTTGCTCAATCAACGCTGTCGCCTCAAATGGCTTACCGAGAAACTCATCGGCGCCTGCGTTTGCCGCGCATTGACGCGCTTCCACGGTAACCGACGCCGAGAGTATGACGGCCGGCATCCGTACGCCAGGCGGCTCCATTGCTCGGATGGCCTGAATGACTTCAATGCCGGTTCGCTGCGGCATGTTGAAGTCGAGGATCGCAACGTCCGGACTCTCGAGTTCATATAGGTCTAGTGCCTCTTCACCATCAGAGGCCAGCACTACCTCATACCCGGCGCTTTCAAGGAACTGACGAATGATCTTCTGATTAGTCGGATTGTCCTCGGCGACCAAGATCTTCAGATGCGCGCGGCTTTGCTGCAGGACTTTGTTGAGGTCTGCAACGCTACTGCTCGCATTCTCGACTCCTGCAGTAATTGCGTGGATTGCATTTGCGATTAGTTTTGGCGTTGGGTGCGTCCAGCGCGTAAGCTCCGCTAATGCTGTTGACGCGTGCACGATCGACAACGGATACGTCCCCATTGGCGATGTAAATCAAGGCCACCTTCGCATTTGCGAGGCGCTGCACGGTCACGTTAAAAGCCGAGCAAGCTTGGTCAATAGGACAGGCAGCCACGATCGCACGAACGGTAGTGCCGATACTCTTTAGTTGATCCAGTTTGGCACCGACGGAGCTGGCCGGCGTAACGACTTCGTAGCGCTCGCCGATGGAGCGCAGAGCTGACGAAACTTCTACATCAGATGGTCCCGTCGCAATGAGAAGCGTGACGGCTTCTTCGCTGACGGAATCAATTCGATCAACGCGTTCTGGTGTGGCGGTAGAGGCCTCAACGTCGCGAAGGAGAGGAAGCTCCATCCAGAACAGACTTCCTTCGCCAAACGTACTTTCCACACCGATGTTTCCGCCCATCAACTCAACTAGCTGCTTGGCGATAGTTGTTCCAAGGCCTGTCCCGCCATACTTGCGTGTCGTTGACTGATCGGCTTGTACGAAGCGCTCAAAGATCTTGGGAAGGGCCTCATGGGCAATCCCAATTCCCGTGTCCTTGACCTCGAAACGGACAGTGATAGCAGCCGTGCTCTCTTGCCTCAGATTGACTGACAGACTGACTTCGCCCCGTTCGGTAAACTTAATTGCGTTCCCTAGGAGGTTCAACAAGATCTGGCGCAGATGATGGGAGTCTCCGCGTAGCCGGTACTCCAAGGCGGGATCGACGAACGCCTTCAACAGTAGACCCTTTGCCTCAGCATGAGGACGCAAAAGCTGCATAAGACCATTGATCGACGCGTGTAGATCGAAGGGAGCCAGTTCAATGGTCAGACGGCCAGCCTCGATCTTCGTGATGTCGAGAACGTCATCGACCAGCGATCGAAGTACGGTAATCGAATGGCGCAAGAGGCCGACAAGCTCAGCCTGCTGCGGGGACAGTGCAGTTGTCTTGAATAGGTCGACGACGCCGACGATACCGTTGAGTGGCGTGCGCATTTCGTGGCTCATGTTGGCCAGAAATGATGTCTTCGCGAGATTTGCTTCCTCCGCCTTCGAGCGTGCTTCCTGAATGCGTTCTAGAAGCGTCGAAATGTATAGAGGTAGAACGATAAGCGCGATGAGCAAACCGGTTCCAGCTGCTCGGTGCCCCTGCCAGTAACTCTACGAAGAGCAGAACACCTACGAAGCCAATTAGCGCTAAGGCTTGGCTACCAAACAGGTAGCGGCGTCCATAACGAAAGCCGTTTCCGAACGTTACAAAGAGGAGCACACCGATCATCGAGAAGCCGTACTCGCCCGCGAGACACATGTACCACGTTGCGCCGCTGTTATCGGCAAGCATGCCGATCAAGCGACGGGGAACGTTCTTAGCGGGCCACAGGCAGATCGATACGAACAGGGCAATTGCGACGGCGAAGAATCCACTCAGCCCTAGGATGATCGTCCAATCCTGAGCGCTCCATTTCGTTGGAGAGCCGTGAAATGACGACATGTATCCAAGAACGAGCCCGACAATGACGATACGAAGCGCGGCCTGCTCGTGCTCGCTATCGTCGCGAGCAGCTAGCCTTTGCTTCAATTCGTGGAACGCGTGAATCATCTAGTCGGAGACCTGTAGCGTTCAAAGCATATACTAATGAGGCAATCTTTATACCAGTTTGGCTTGCAAATGGCATCAAAGGCGACGGAAGGTCACGGAGGCGCGCGATACAGCATTTCTGCCAAAAATCAGCTATGCCTATCAGTATAAATGGTTAAGTTTCATGGTATTATAGACTTATATTAACGCAGTTTATCATAAAAACCTGAACGTCTGCTGCTTGCTAAAGCAATCTAGGTTTCTACAGGCGAGGCATTCCTCGCCATTGGTGATATAACCGCGGTGCAGATGCTGTTCTAGAACTGCCGTTGGCGGTCAAGTTAGGCGCAGATGGATCAAATCTTCAGCCGTATCGTGGGGACCGGTAGCTATCTACCGAAGTGCGTTTGGTCAAACGCCGACGTCGCGAGAAAGGTCAACACGACGGACTTGTGGATTAGGACGATGACCGGGATTCGACAGCGACATGTCGCGTCGACCGAAGAGTCCACGACCGACATGGCGGTCTCGGCAGGCGCGCAGGCATTGAAGACGGCCGGTATTGAAGCTGGTCGGCTGGATCTCATTATCGTGGCGACGATTACGCCCGATTTAATCTTTCCGTCGACCGCTGCGATGGTGCAGGCGAGGCTCGGCGCTAGGCACATTGGGGCATTCGATTTGTCGGCCGCGTGCTCTGGCTTTCTCAATGGATTGGCCATTGCTGATGGCATGATTGCAGCAGGCCGGAGCAAAGCCGCGCTTGTGATTGGTGCGGAGCGAATGACCAACCTCGTGGACTGGACCGAACGCTCTACGTGCGTCCTTTTCGGCGACGGAGCGGCGGCAGTAGTGATGGTACCCAGTTCGAAACCCGGAATAATGAGTGCCCAGATGCATGCCGATGGCTCGTCGCCTGACCTCTTGCGCGCACCGTCGAAACTCACTCCATATCTGCACATGGATGGAGGGGCGGTGTTTAAATTTGCCGTCAGAAGCTTGGTGGAGGGTGGTCAGGAAGCGTTGAAGGCCAACGACTTGACGTCCAGCGATTTGGACTGGGTCATTCCCCACCAAGCGAATCTGCGAATCATTGAAGTTTCCGCGAAGAAACTCGAAATTCCAATGGACAAAGTAATTGTCACGGTCGACAGGCACGCAAATACGTCGGCAGCTTCAATACCGCTTGCATTACACGAAGCAGTTGAAGACCGTAAGCTGGCCCCGGGCGACAAAGTACTGTTGCTCAGTGTCGGTGGAGGATTTACCTGGGCGTCGTCCTTAATTAGCTGGGGATAGGACCATGGCTTGTAGCTCATCGTTCGACTCCGACCCATAGTTCGTTAATCTCAGCTCTACGTCTCGAGTGCCTGTGCGGTCAACAAGCTGGGTCCTACGCGCATGGTCCTATCGATTACCGATCGCATTTGATATCCATATGAAAATCATCGTTCCCATAAAGCGCGTCGTCGATTACAACGTGAAGGTTCGCGTCCGCCCCGATGGCATGGGCGTTGACACGGCGAACGTAAAAATGTCGATGAACCCCTTCGACGAAATCGCAGTCGAGGAAGCAGTCCGGCTGAAAGAAAAAGGGACGGCGACCGAAATCGTCGCCGTTTCCTGCGGCGTCGCCGCGTGTCAGGAGACGTTGCGCACGGCGCTCGCGCTGGGCGCCGATCGGGCGGTTCTGGTGCAAACCGATACGGAACTGCAACCGTTGGCAGTCGCGAAACTGCTGCGCGCCATTGTCGAGAAGGAGTCGCCAGGTCTGGTAATACTCGGCAAGCAAGCAATCGACGATGACGCCAATCAAACGGGTCAAATGCTCGCCGCTCTTCTCGACTGGCCGCAGGCAACCTTTGCTTCCAAGGTCGACATCGCCGATTCGAAGGCGACGGTGAAGCGGGAAGTGGACGGTGGACTGGAAACCGTCGAGGTCGCGTTACCCGCCGTGGTTACAACCGACCTGCGGCTGAATGAGCCTCGCTACGCGACGCTCCCCAACATCATGAAGGCGAAGAAGAAGCCGCTGGAAACGCTAACGCCGGAAGCGCTGGGCGTCGACGTTGCCCCCCGGTTGAAGACGCTGCGCGTGACCGAGCCGGCGAAGCGCAAGGGCGGTGGTCGTGTCGCGGACGTAAAAGAGCTTGTCGCCAAGCTGCGGAACGAAGCCAAGGTCCTGCGCTAGCCAATCGATATCTGAAATCCTGAAAGCCATCCCATGACGATACTGGTCATCGCCGAGCACGATAACGCGGCTCTCAAATCCGCGACGCTTCACACGATCGCCGCGGCGCAGAAGCTCGGCAACGACATCCACGTCCTGGTTGCCGGTAGCGGGGCCGAAGCGGTTGCGATCGCCGCCGCCGCCATTCCCGATGTTGCCAAGGTTCTGCGTGCCAACGCGCAGCACCTTGCTCAACCCACGGCGGAAAACGTCGCTGCCGTCGTGCTGCAAGTGGTCGCGTCGGGCAACTACACCCATGTGGTAGCGCCCGCCACGAGCTTCGGCAAGAACGCTGCGCCGCGAATCGCTGCCAAGCTCGACGTCGCGCAGATTTCCGACATCACCGGCATCGAGTCTCCGGACACGTTCGTGCGGCCGATCTACGCAGGCAACGCGTTCGCCACTGTGCAATCGTCCGATCGGATCAAAGTAATAACGGTGCGCACGACCGGTTTCGATGCCGTGCCGGTGACGGGCGGCAATGCGGTGATCGAGGACGTCGCCGCACCCGCGGAAATCACGTCAGCCAAGGTCACGGGGCAGGAGCTGACTAAATCGGAACGGCCGGAACTCACCAGTGCGCGCGTCGTGGTGTCGGGCGGTCGCGGCATGGCAAGTGGTGAGAATTTCAAGCTACTCGAAGCGCTCGCTGACAAGCTTCACGCGGCCATCGGTGCATCGCGCGCCGCTGTCGACGCGGGTTACGTTCCCAACGACTACCAGGTGGGCCAGACGGGTAAGATCGTAGCGCCGGACCTTTACGTTGCGGTTGGCATCTCGGGTGCCATCCAGCATCTGGCAGGCATGAAGGACAGCAAGGTGATCGTGGCGATCAACAAGGACGCCGAGGCGCCGATTTTCCAGATCGCGGACTACGGTCTCGTCGGCGACCTGTTCGAGATCATTCCTGCGCTAACCGCGGAACTGTCGTCGTAGCCGGGCGCATCCGGTCTACATCCGGTACATCAGCCACACCTGTAACCACAGCGCCGCGCAAAGCGCGACCGATCCGTACTTGTAGAGGTCACCCCGACGTCGCTCCACCAAGATGATGTACGCATTTCGCCACCGCCGTTCGTTCGATCGCGTTCCGGCGGCGGCCTTTCCGCTGTTGGCATGACGGCCCGGCACCACTGCCGGCTGTGAGGGCCAGACGAGGCTGGTCCGCCTTTCCGCCACCGCGTCGTTTGCTGCGCTCCGGGGTGCCGATTTGACTCCCTGGGCGCCGGGTCGCGCGCCTGTGCCCGGAGCCACGGGACCGGAAGGCACGACGACTGTCCCACGCGCCTTGAGGGACACTCGACGGGCATGTGCAGCGACGAAATCGTTAGCCGAGAAGCCGGGCATGCCTCTGTCGGCGCAATAAATGTGCCATCCGCCATTCGCTCCGGCCATTCGATGGCGCCGGGAGGGCCTCTCAACCGGGCGACGGACGCTGCAGTCAGTTCGTCGGGTGACCGCGATAATGCGATTTACGGCGGACGCCTCGACTCGAACATGAAGCTACGCAACATCAAGATCAGGAGCGACTTCCCGCCCGAGCGCAGCGTACTCTTCGTTTGCATGGGCAACATCTGCCGCTCGCCGACGGCGGAATCCGTGTTCCGCAGGCACGCGACACTCGCCGGACTGCACGACCAGTTGTTCATCGACTCGGCCGGTATCGGCGATTGGCACGCCGGCGAGGCGCCTGACAGTCGCGCGGTTACGCACGCCCGAAAGCGCGGTTACGACTTGACGGCCCTGCGCGCGCGGCAAGTGGACCTTGATGACTTCACGCGATTCCACTGGATATTCGCGATGGACCTGCACAATCTGCGCGACTTGCAGGCACTCAGCCCGCCGGGCTTCGGGGGGCATCTCGGGCTCTTCCTCGATGTCGTGCCCGAGATTGGTCTTCGCGAAGTGCCGGATCCTTATTTCGGGGGTGCCGCCGGTTTCGAGACGGTGCTCGACCTGACCGAGCGCGCGAGCGAGGCGCTGCTCGCGCGAATCGCAGCAGTGCATCAGTTGCGGTGAAAAGGGCGCCGACCCGTCACGAACGACGGATCGGCGCTGGCGAATGTCAGCCGCTCAGGGTGAGGGCTGTTCCTTTCGCGTTTCGACCAACTGCAGCGGCTCGTCCTGAACAGTTGCCGTAGGACGGCGCTCGCGGCGTGGACGCGGGACGGCGGGCGCTTCGGGTTCCATCGCCGGCGGCGCCGCGAACCGCGTCTCCACCATGACGAGATCCGAGGTCTCTGCCAGCGCAACCGGTGCAGGTGCTGCGCGCTCGACAGGCCTGGATATCGGTGCCGGGGAAGGGACGCGCGGCTCTGCGTCGCGTGCTGCTTCGATCGCCCGCTGCGGGGTCGGCTCGGGGACGAACGGCGCGGTCACAGGGGTGGATTCCCCAACGTGCTCGCGTGACGGCTCTGCCGCTGTACTAGCCGGATGTGACGTTGCGCGCGTAACGGGGTCCGGATCCGACGGCCAATGCTGCGGCGATGGCGAGGATGCGCCAAAGTCCTTTGCCGCCTCCATCTCGTCGACTGACGATGCCTCGGCGGACATCCGCGTGTTCCCCTCCATCACTACGGGTTGACGCTCGATGGTCTTGGTTTCGACCGGTGCGTCGTCGTCCGCACTTGCGTGCCTTTCGACGCTGCCGTGGCCTTCGTCGTGAGCGAACTCGGCCGATCCCGTCAAGGATGCAGACGACGCGCGCGGCGGCCGCTCGGCACGATCACCACCGCGACCGCGACGACCACGGCGACGGCGGCTACCACCTTCGCGCTGCTCGTCGGCGCCCGCCACCGCGCCCGGTGAGGCTTCAGTTACATCGGCGGCGGCAAGCGTTGCATCGACTTCGACGACGTCTTCCTTGGGCTCGCGCTTCGTCGATTCACGAGGGGGACGCGGTGACGGCGGTTGCGCCGGCCGGCCTTCGCGTTGCTCCTTGCGGCCATCGCGTCGCTCACCTTCCTTGCGGCTTTCGCGCTGCTCGCCCTTGCGTCCTTCGCGCACGTCATGGTCTTTGCGACCTTCGCGAGGCTCGCCGTCACGACGGGCGCCCGGTCGCTGACCATCGGCGCCCGATCCGCCGGCGCGCCCATCGCTGCGATCCCTGTCGGGGCGGCGCTCGTCTCGACGAGGCGGAGCGCCATCGCGTCTACCCTCGCTGCGCGGCGGACGTCCATCGCGCGAGCCGTCGCGATTGCGCGGCGGACGCGCGTCGCGCGGACGCTCGACCGCAGGCGCCGACGGTGCAGGGACCGAGGGCGCTGTGGTCGTCGATGCAGGGGGTGTGCGGAACCAGTGCAGCATGCGCGACAGCCAGCCACCGTTCGCGGTTACGGGCATCGGTGGCGCCGCTGAGGGAACGTCCGGCTGCGTCGGTGCCGTTGCACGAGGCGCGACAATCGGCGCCGGCTGCGACGGCGTGATGCCCTTGACCACCGCTTCCTGGCGCGGCTCTTTCGCGGCGGTTTCTTCACCCCCACCGGATACGGCACCCCGCTGGCGGAGGGCAAGGAGACCCGGATCATCAACGGTGTCGGGCACGTCTTCGAGTCACCGATCACCGCCGACGTGGCACTGATCAAGGCCGACACCGCGGACCGCGCCGGGAACCTCGTCTACCGCAAGACCGCACGCAACTTCGGGCCGGTGATGGCGACCGCGGCCGCGACGACAATCGTGCAGGTGCGCAACATTGTGCCAGTCGGCGCATTAGACCCGGAAGTCGTTGTGACGCCGGGAATCTTCGTCTCTACCATCGTTCGTTGTGACATTGACCTGCAGGAGGCGCTGTGAGCAGCGATCGCCCACTCGAAAAGAACGAACTGGCGCGCCGGGTCGCGCTCGACATCCCGGACGGGTCATTTGTGAACCTCGGAATCGGCCTGCCGACGAAGGTGTCCAATTTCCTCGATCCGTCCAGCGGGGTTGTGCTGCACACCGAGAACGGAATGCTGGGAATGGGTCCCGAGGCACACGGCGACCAGGTCGATCCGGACCTGATGAACGCGGGCAAGATCGCGGTTACCGAATTGCCCGGCGCCTCGTACTTTCACCACGCGGACTCATTCGCCATGATGCGCGGCGGCCACCTGGACATCTGCGTGCTCGGCGCCTACCAGGTCTCGGCCGCAGGCGATTTGGCCAACTGGCACACCGGCGAACCGGGCGCGATTCCCGCGGTCGGCGGCGCCATGGACCTGGCGATCGGCGCCAAACGCACGTTCGTCATGATGAATCTGCTAACCAGAGACGGCCGAAGCAAAATCGTGCCGGAGTGCAGCTACCCGCTCACCGGGGTGGCCTGCGTCAGCCGGATCTACACCGACTACGCGGTATTCGACATCGAGCCGGAAGGCGTATCCGTCCGCGATCTCTTCGGGACCACAATGGCCGAGCTTCAAGAGCTCATCGCGGTGCCGCTGCGAGACGCCACCTACGCGACCGTCGCGAGTTGATGTGGCTGACCACGCAGCCTCGCGGACCTCAGGCGCACTCGGCGAGCGCCCGGTGCGCGGCGTTGTAGCCGGGAATGAACGTGATGCCGGTCCGCCGTGGCAGCCCGCGCTCCCGAGGTGGAGCCCGTCGATCGGGATCGGCTGATCGACATAGCCTTTGGGCCCGGGGCGGTTGGGGCCGACCTGGTCGGGATGAATAAGCCCGTGACAGTAGTCGCCGCCGGGTGCACCGAACATGGTCCCCATGTGCCGCGGGGTGAACGTGGTGTGCCGGGTGATGAGGCCTTCGAAGTTGGGCGCCAGGCGGCTGATCTTTTCGATCACCCGTCGTCCCATCTCAGCCTTCATCTCGCCGTAGCTGAACGGGCTCTCCTCGATGGGGTACCACAACGAAAAAGCCGACGCCGCATGCTTACCGTCGGGGGTGAGTTCGCGGTCGTGGGCCGAAGGGATCTGCAGGGCGATGGCGGGGTGTGCGGGTACGATCCCGCGCCGGGAGTCCTCCCACTGCCGCTGCAACTCTTTCGGAGTGCTGAAAATGCCGATGGCCGCTTGCATTTCGGGATCCTTCAGCATGTCGTAGGGCGGCGCGAACGTGGGCATGTCGTCCAGGGCGAAATGTATCTGCAGGTAGCTGGCGCGGTGGTCGATCCGGGAGAATCTCTCGCGTACCTCGGCCAGCAGCGCATTCGGATCCACCAAACGGGTGATCGTGACGTCGGGGCAACTGCCGAGATCACGACGCGAGCGGCCAGCGTCGACCCGTCCTTCAGGCGCACGCCGGCGGTCCGGCCATCGGCGACCAGAATCTCATCCACCTTGCTGCGAGCCGTAGTTGCCTCCATGCGAGGTGAACAGATCCTGGAGATGCCATCAGGCCGGCCATGCCGTTGACGGCCTCGGCGCCGTGCACGTCGTTGAGATGGGTGAGCAACTTCATCGGGTCGGTGTAGTAGACGACGGGGTCGTCGCCGATGCCCCGCAGCGATACCGACATCACGTCGAGGTCGACCGATGGCAATTCGTCGAGTCCGAGTTCGCCGCTGACCTTCTTAGAGGTGGGGAACTGCAGCGAGCCGGCGATCTCGAACTTGTAGCCGTCGAAAAGCTCCACTGTCGATGCCATGCCCCCGGCGTAGAGCTTGGAATCCAGGCAGAGGGTTTGCAGGCCCGCGCGCTGCAAGATCGCCGCGGCTGTCAATCCGTTGTGACCCGCGCCGATGACGATCGCGTCGTAGTCCGCCATCGGCTGAGGCTGGCACGCGGCAGCAAGTTTTGTCAATAATGACGAAACTTGTTCAAGTGGTGTCGACGATGCCCGATGCCAGCGAATCCAGCGCCGTGCGGCACAGCCTGGCCAGTTCGGGCAGCGACCGTTCGTCGCTGAGCATCCACATCTCCATCGCCCCGAACACGGCGGCGGCGATGCAGCGGGCGGTGACCGTTGTGCGCAGGCGCTGATCCGGCTCCGGCGCGGGCGGACTGTCCCGGGTGAGGTGCTCCTCGACCGCCTCGGCGAAATCGGCCTCGACCTGGCGGATGTGCCGAACGATGCGCCCCGGATCGAGTTCTCGAGCCCGAAGCGCGGCGATCTTCGTCACCGCCCCAACGTCATACGGGTACGCCAGGATCGCCGAGTGCACAGACTCGATGATCGACTCGTCGGGAGATCGGGCCGCCAGCGCCGCGCGGAACCAGTGCAGCCCGGCATCGTAGTCGGCGAACAGCAGGTCTTTCTTGGAGGTGAAGTGGCGGTAGAAGGTCCGCAGCGACACCCCGGCGTCCGCAGCGATCTGCTCGGCGGAGGTGTCATCGACACCCTGCGCGAGGAACCGCACCAGCGCGGCCTGCCGTAGCGCCTCGCGGGTCCGCTCGCTGCGCGCCGTCTGGGCGGGCCGAACCATGGGGGTAACGTACCGCCGCGCGACAAACTAGCCGGCGGTCTTCACCAGAAGCGTATCCACGACCGGCGCGCGGGAGAACACCGGCCGCCACCGGCCCACCACCAGTGGTGCGGCCTCCACCGTCGTTACCACTCGGGGGTCGGTGACGGCAAAAGTCTTGCCGTAGCGCTGTATCCGGGCTTCACCCGACGCGTTGAGATTCTTGAGCCACTCGGTCTTCGAAGCACCGTAGAAAAGCAGCACGGCCAGTCCCTCGTCGGTGGGAAACGCGTTGAGTGGGGTCCGGTACCGGGTGCCGGAATTTCGCCCGACGTGGAAGAGCAGGCCCATCGCCGGAACCCAGCCCGCCCACAGCCGGACAGCCTTGTTGGTCGCGAACCGGTTCCATCGCGCGTACCACCGCGGGAACTGCACCGGGCTCATGCAGACACCGTTGCCGCGTCGCGCGCAGAGGGGAGTTGCGGTCTGACCCTTCGGCGGTAAACGACGGCCCGGCCACCGCGTGCGGGGGCGGTCGCGACACCGCGGGAGTGAATTCGTTCGCCCGCCGAATGTGTGGTGCCGAACTCGAATTCGCGCAGCAATGTCCGCAGCGCCACGTTCATCTCCATATTGGCGAACGCAGCGCCGATGCAGCGCCTTATGCCTCCGCCGAACGGAATCCAGGTGTGGGTATCAGGATTGGTACCGAGGAATCGGTCGGGGTTGAACCTCTTGGCGTCGGCAAAGTTCTGCTCGGACTGGTGTGCCAGGATGATACTCGCGATGACGGCGTGATTCTTGGGAATAACCCACTCGCCCAACCTCATTCGTTCACGCGCCATCCGCGCGGTGGCCTCGACGACCGGACGGGTGCGCTGCACCTCCCAGATTGTGGCCTGGCACAGTTCGGATCCGCCCGCGTCGACTTCCGCCGTCAGCCGTGACAACAGCTGCGGATGGCGGCGCAGCCGCTCGATCGTCCAGGCCAGGGTCGTCGCGGTCGTCTCGTGGCCGGCCGCGAGCAGCGTGAGCAACTCGTCTGCGACGTGGCTGTCGGAGATCGACGACCCGTCCTCGTAGCGGGCCTGCAGCATCAGTGCGAGCACGTCGTTGCGGTCCTCGAACGCCGCGTCGGCTCGCGCTTCGCGGATGAGCGATGCGATGATTTCGTCATAGCGCCGTCGGTAGCGCTGGACCCGCCCCCAGGGGCTCCACGGCCCGAGATCGCGCCGGACGACCGGGGGCATTACCGCGATGCGGGAAGCCAACGGCACCATCGGTGGAAGCAACTGGCGCAGTTCATCAAAGGCGTTGCCCTGCGCCCCGAACACGGTGCGCAGAATCGCATTGAGGGTGATGCGCATCATCGGCCGCAGGGTTTCGAACTCCCTACCCTCGGGCCAGGTGTCGGTTTCGCGCATCACCTCTTCTTCGACGATCGCTTCGTAGCCGGCCATCCGCTTGCCGTGGAACGGAGGGACAAGCAGTTTGCGTCGTTCACGATGCTCGTCACCGCCGAGGCTGAATGTCGAGCCGGGACCGAGCACCGTGCCGAGGTTCGACGCCCTGCCGACCAGGTCGCCGCTCGTGCTGAACAGATCCTTGATCAGGGCCCGGTCGCCGATGACGACGGTCTTTCCGAAGATCGGCAGATCGACGGTGAAGGCGCCAGAATATCGCCGACCCACTGCGGCGACCGCGCGGTGTCGCGCTGTCAGGAAGGCGAGGCCGAGGACGAACTTGGGAATACGCGGGCACGGTGGGAGCCGGACGGGATCCGTGGTCGCTTCAGCCATGCCAATCACCTTCTGCGGTACTCCAGGGTACCGACGGTACGCCCTTGTACCGTCGATTACAAGGGTCGGGGTGCCAGCAGGGCGAGGGACGCGTCGACCGCTTCCTCGGTGATATCGCTCATGCGCCCGCCGTTCTCGACGGTGATCGCCGTCAGTTCGCGCAGGCCACCGAGAAGCATGATCGCCCGCTGTCGTGACACCGGGCCGACGCCGGCGCGGCGGAACTCGCCGGTGTCGCAGAGCGATTGGACCATCGCGATGAAATTCTCCATGGTGTCGCGTTGCAGACGCCGTGCGGCGGCACCGAGCGATGGACCGTCGCGGATCCAGCTCAGCATCAGACTGGGCTTGGATTCCGCGGACGCTATCCACGCCTCGATGGCCTGCCGCACCTGGCGTTGCCACGGCGCGGTGCCGTCGACGGCGGCTGAAATCCGGTTCACCTGCGCGGTGTTGGCGTCGGTGATCAACGCGACGAAACACGCTTCACGGCTGGGGAAATGCTCGTAAAAGGTGCGCCGCGACGTCCGCGCGCGCCGCACGATGTCGGCGACCGTCGTCTTCGGGTAGCCGTCTTCGGCGATCGACTCCTCCAACGCGTCGAGCAACCGCTGCCGGAAACTGCGCTGATCGTCCCCGGCCTGGCCCGGTTGCTCAACGACGGCTGGGCGACCCGCGGACCTCACCTCGCCACGTCACCCCTCTCATCTCGGGTGCATCGTACTTCGACACGCTCGGATACAGCGCGGCTGAAAGCGGCCCCTCGCGGGACTATTTGGCCTACCGTTTGCGGCGTGGAGGCAGACAATCCAAACGCGCACGAGTTGGTGCCCGTCGAGGCATTGCGTTCAGGTGACCCGATCACCGACGTTCATGGTGGCGGCGAGCACTACAAAGTCCTGGAGTCCAAACCGTTCGGCGAAGGCTGCGTGGTCTTGGAACTGGAGTCCCTGGCCAATGATCGGTTCCGGGTGATCGAGAAGAGTTTTCCGGCTGGCTACCAATTCGGCAGGTCGGCTCGTCGCTTCTTGTGACGCTTAGCGCGGTCAGGTCGCGGCGGCCGAGTCACGCGTAACGGCGGCATCACTCGTGCCGCTCAGCGCGCGCCGCAGCAGGTGCATCGCCAGGGTCGTCGAGCGCTCACGGATGTCGGCGCGCTCACCGGGCAGCCGGACCGTGCGGGTCAGCGTCGGGCCGTTGGCCAGCATCACGCTGCAGCAGACCGTCCCCACCGGCTTGTCCTCCGATCCCCCATCCGGACCCGCGATCCCGGTGATGGCAATCGCGGTGTCGGCGCCGAAACGGCGCAGCGCGCCCGCGGCCATGGCCTCGGCCACCGGCTCGGACACCGCCCCGTGTGCCCCGATCAGTGCCGGGGCCACGCCGAGCAGTTCCACCTTCGCCTCGTTGGCATAGGCAACCACCCCGCCCGGCGGTGTAGGCCGATGAGCCCGGCCGCTCCGTCAGCCGCGCCGCCAGAAGACCCGCGGTACACGACTCGGCCGTCGCCACCCGGCGCCCGGCCAGCAGCCGCGCGACCTGATCGTCCACGCGTGAACCGTCCTCCGAGAATATTTCCCGGCCATGACGCTCCCGCAGCAGCTCTACCAGCTTCGCGTGCACGCCCGCCGCCGCGGGCTCGTAGCGCGTGACCATCTCGATCTCCCCACGCCGCAGGCAAGTGGTGATCTCGAGCAGATCGAAGCCGGGGATAGCCTGCTGCGCGTCCCGCAGGGTGTCAGCCAACCCCGACTCGGGCAGCCCGAACATCCGCACGGTCTCCTGCCGGTAGTGCGTGCGGCCGGCGATCGCTTCCTGCACGGCTTCGGTTTCCAAGGCCGTCCGCCACATCGGCTGGAGCTCGCGCGGCGGCCCGGGCAGCACAACGACCGTCGGCGTCCCGGGCACGACGACGCCCGGCGCGGTCCCCACCGGGTCGATCACCTGCGATCCGGCCGGAATCATGGCCTGCTTGCGGTTGGCCGCGCGCACCGCGTCGAAGTCCCAGTAGCCGAATCGCGCCATCAGCGGCTTGAGGATTTCGGCGATCTTGTCGTCGAGTTCCTGGTCCAGCACCAGCTCGCGACCGCAGAATCGAGCCACCACTTCGACGGTCATGTCGTCGGCCGTCGGCCCCAGGCCGCCGCTCGTGACGATGAGGTCCACGCCCTCGTCGGCCATGAAGCGCAGTTGTGCCTCGATATCGCGCGGCCGGTCGCCGCAGATCGTGATGTGCGCGAGCTCGACTCCCAGCTCGAGGAGCCGGTCGGCGAGCCAGGGACCGTTTCGGTCCTGGACCCGGCCGGTAAGGACCTCGGTACCCGTAACGACGATGCCCGCACGTACGCTCACCGGATCGAGAGTACGTAGACGCTCTTCTAACGTCGGCAACGTTCTTGTCGATTGCAAGATGGCCGCCATGCCGCCGGGGCTAATTATCCGCGAAATCGGGGTCCGTTTGGCAAACACAAATTCATTGTGCGCACAGCGGCCGGCCCCAGGTCACCTCGACAATCAACAGGACCAGAGAATGACACCGACAAATCGCACCGCAATCCTCACCCGCGTGAACCAGGGACTCGCAGGGGCCGCGCTCATGACAGGTCTCGCCTTATCGGGCGCAGTCGCGAGCGCCGTGCCGGTGGAATGGGACATCGAAAAATACGATGAGTGCATGCGAGGACCCGGCGGCACCGTTGCGACATGCTGCTGGGAAAGCGGTGGAGTTGTCACCGACGACGGCAAGGGCGGCGAGAAATGCCAGGCCCAGACTCTTGAAGGTCAGCCAGGAGAGACGGGCGCCCCGCCGGTTCTACAGAACCCGCCGGGACAGATCGCTCCCCCGCCTTTGATCACCGTGCCCCGCGGGCCCAACAGCGGCACCATGGGATAACACCCGGTTGCCTTGCGTAAATCCCTTGGTGGCCAGGGCCGGGATCGAACCGGCGACCATCCGCTTTTCAGAAGCCAAGATCGCGATCGTTCGTTGAGGTCGGCGCGCGGCGGATTCGCCTACGCGCAGGTGGTCAGACCCGCTGAACCGCCTCGGCATTGACGAGCCGGTCCAGGAAATCATCGGGTACCTCGGGCCATTCCGGGCGCCATCGTCCGGCCTGCTGGTCGGCGTGCAGTTGCGCGAGGGTGGCAACCACGTGGGGCCCGCCGTCGAGCAGGTAACGCACCGTTCCCAACTGCGCGCATTGTGCGGCGATGGTCGCGAGCGTGGCCTTCGCCTCGTCGCTGCGTTCGGCGGCGGCGAGGCAGGCGACCAACAGTCGGCGCGCCTGCAACAACGCCCGGGGCCGGTTCTGCGCCGTCAGTCTGTCGACCCATTCCTGCGCCCATCGGCACGCGAGATCCTGATGTGCCGGGTCCTTTTCGACGAGCAGCGTGCGGATCGCGGTGGCCTCCTCGTGCTGCACCGTGATCTCGTCGATCACGTCCACGGGCCGGCGGCGCGCATCGTAGGACGTCACCGGCAGCGCGCCGAATTCCGGATGCACCGGAAGGCCCAACCGGATCCGCTCGTTTTCCACCAGCGCGCCGCAGCCGCGGCAGGGACATCGCCCGGGCGATCCGCGCGCCCTCATTGAGCCGTTCGGATCGCGGCAAGCCGATCGCCCCTTAGCGCCTTTATCCGTGCGCCGATCACGTAGCGGGCGATCTTGAAATCCACGGCTCCGCCCTCCGGACCCAGCTTGTAGCCCTCGTCCAGCAGCCGCTCGGCTTCGTCGAGATCGCCACGCTCGTAGAGCAATTCGCCGAGCAGCGAGCTCGCCAGCCGCGCGGTGTGCGAATGACTGCCGCCCGACCTGCTTGGCGATCTTCAGCGCCTTGCGGTAGCACGTTTCGGCCTCGACGAGATCGAGTTGCATGCGGGCCGCAAGTCCGGTGAAGCACAAGCCGTGAATCACGTTGTGCTTGCCGATATTTCGTTGGAGGTACGGGGCCGCCCACCCCTGCAGGCGGTGCACCTCGTCGAGATCGCCGCGGTACGCCGCGACAAACGTCGCAATACTGGCCGCCACGCCGACGACGAAAGGCCGAAGCCGCGCCGCGCGGGCCAGACACGGCGCCACGAGTTGGTCGATGGCGTCGATTCGGTCGGCTCGCAGCGCGACCAGGCTGCGGACCACGTCGGCCTCCATCCGGAGGTCGGCGATTTCCTCCTCGCTCAATCCGCTGTCGTCGAGTGCCGAATCGACCAGTGCCAGAGCCTGTTCGCACGGCTTGGAGCGGTGCAGCATGATATTGGCCCAGGCGAGCGCGAGCTGCAGCCTCGGATGCGATTGCACCGTTGCCGCGGGCAACTTGCCGACCAGACCGATCAGGGTTGCCATCTGGGACTGCTCGAGCAGGTAGCTGCCGTCGCTTCTCGACGATCTGCACCGCCCGCTGCTGATCGCCGGCCGCAAGGGCGTGATCGACCGCGTCCCTGACCAGTCGATGCTCGGCGAACCATTCCGATGCGATGCGGTGCAGCTCGACGACCCGTTCGGGCTGGTCACGCTCGAGCCGGTGCCGCAGGAACTCGATGAACAGGTGGTGATAGCGGAACCACTGGTCGTCGATTCGCTGCAGGAACAGGTCGCGCTCCTCGACCTGTTCGAGCATCGACTGCCCGCCTGCCACGCCGGACAGCGCGGACGCCAGCTCACCGCAGATTCGCTCGGTGATCGAGGTGGCGAGCAGGAAGTCGAGCATCGCGGGTTCCAGCGTGTCCAGCACGTTCTCGGCGAGGAACTCGCTGATCGCGTGGTGACGGCCGGTCATCGTGCCGATCAGCCGCGCCGGATCCTCACACTCGCGCAGCGACAGCGACGCCAGCTGCAGAGCCGCGACCCAGCCGTCGGTCGTGGCGGTGAGCTGCTCGACGTCGCTGTGGTCGAGGTCCAGCCCACCCAGATCGACCAGAAAGTTCTCCGACTCATCGACATCGAAGCGAAGTGCGGTGGAGTCGATTTCGACCAGCTCGTCGCGCATACGCATCCGGCTCATCGGCAGGCCCCGCTGGTCGCGGCTGGTCACCACAACCGTCAGTCCGGCGCACAGATTGTCCAGCAGGAAGCGCAGCGCCCCGACGGTCGCCTTGTCGGTGACCCGATGCCAGTCGTCGATCACCAGCGTCATTCGCGTGCCGCTTTGATGGATCTCGTTGATCAACGAGGTCAGCACATAGCGCTCCGATTCGTCGCCGTGCTCCTCCAGCACCTCCCCGAGTTCCGTTGCCAGCGCCGGTGTTACCGCGCGGATGGCCTCGACCAGGTGGGCCAGGAACCAGACCACGTTGTTGTCGTCCTGGTCGACGGTCAGCCATGCGACTCCGACGCCCTCCGCGGTCAACAGCTCGCACCATTGGCCGGCGAGCGTGCTCTTGCCGAAGCCCGTGGGCCCGTGAATCACCGTGAGCCGGCGGCGCTGCCCGGCGCGCAGGATGTCGATCAACCGGGCGCGGTCGACCAGCGCGCGGGTCGACACCGGCGGGTGGAACCTGGTGGCCGGGGCCGGTGGCGTCAGCGTCCGCGCCGGATACTCGCGCCGCAACGAGTCCGTCGATCGCGGTGCAGCAGGACGAGTTTCGGATGCAGGAAGGGGTACCGGCATGTCATCGACCGGTATGCCGTGCCGACGCTGTACCTCGCGCAGTCGTTCGCCGAACTCCGCTGCGGTCGCCGGCCGGTCCTTCGGATCACGCGACATGGCCTGCTCGATCACCGCACAGACATCGCCCGGCAGGCCCGAATCGCGCAGGTCCGGGATGGGTTGCTTGGTGATCCGCAGGAACTGCGCGACCATCTGCTCGCCGCGGCGCCGCTCGAACACCGCGTGCCCCGTGCCGGCGCAGAACAGCGTCGACGCCAGGCTGTACACGTCCGAGGTCACATCCGGCGGATCGCCCAACAGCACCTCCGGCGCGGTGTAGGCCGGCGAACCCATGATCGCGCCGTCGGACGTCTCGAACCCGCCGGCTGATCCGGGCGATACCGAAATCCGTCAGCTGCGGCTCGCCGTACTCGGTGAGCAGGATATTCGCCGGTTTCACGTCGCGGTGCAGGGTGCCGCGCCGGTGCGCGGTTTCCAGCGCGCCGGCCACCTTCACCCCGACGTGCAGGGCGTCGCGCCAGCCGACCGGCCCGCTGTCCTGGATCTTGGCCTCCAGCGAACCGTGCGGGTGGTACTGCATGACGATGTAGGGCCGCCCGGTGGCGGTGGTGCCGACCTGGAAAATACTGACGATGTGCGGGTGGCCGGAGAGCTTGCCCATCGCCACCTGCTCACGCACGAACCGCTCGAGGTTGTCCGGTTCGAGGTCGGCGGTGAGCACCTTGACCGCCACCGTGCGGTCGAGCGTGCGCTGCGCACAGCGATACACCACACCGAAGCCGCCGCGGCCGATCTCCTCGGGGTCCTCGAAACCGGCCGCCACCAGCTCCGCCGGGATCCCGGCGTGCTGGTCCCCCTGCGTCGGCAGCGGGTCGATGTGGGCCATCGTTCGCCTCGATACTCCACGGCGCCGTGGCGGCGCCATGATCGGTGGCCCCAGCATATGCCGAACCTGGCCTGTCCCGGGGACAGTCAGGCAACTGAAGGGTCTCGATGACACCCGGATCGCGATCGGTTGTGACCTGCGACAACCTCTGGTGGCCAGGGCCGGGATCGAACCGGCGACCGTGGCACGACTGCTTTCACTTTGCGGCGGTCCCGCATGATCGCCGCCGGCATACCGCATGTTCGTCTGCATGATGCGAGGCACACCTGCGCCAGCCTGACGCACCGCGGCGTGCCGATCGCAGTCATCGCCACGTGGCTTGACCATACGTCTTCTGCCGTCATGGCGGTCACGTGTGCGCATTCTCAAGATCACACGCTGGTCGATGCGGCACAGTCTGGTGGCGGGTCTTGTCACCAACCAAGGTCAGTAGGATGCCGGCTTCAGCACGCCGCGCGGAGTCGCGGGACCACACCGGATGACACTCCTAGCCACGATGGCGCCTAATCTTTTGGGCCGCTAGGTGCATCACCGATGCCCGGGAAGCGTGCATGCGATGCGACCTCGCGCACGAAACCCGATGGCGGTCAACTGCTTTAATACGGCGGGCCTGCCAACTACCCGGGCATCGAGCCGCGCGCCAGATGTTCAACTGGACCGCACCCGGGTGCCATCGCGCAACGAGGATCGCTGGTGGCGGAGTCCAAATCCCCGAGGCGACTCGCGGCGAAAGTCGCTGCCTGGTCAACCATCCCCGCCTCCACGTACTGCAGTGGAGTATGCGCCGAGAGGTCCCTTCCGCTAGAGCAAATTAGGTCATCGGGCACGCACAAGTCGATGGTCTTGTCGGCATACAGCGGGCCGACTTCGATCAGCGGCTCATTGATCGCACGCATAAACCGGGTGTTTGGTTTTCCGAACAGGGCGACCGCGGCGACACGGTCTGCCACGTCGGGCGGCATCGGGTTCGGGACACCCTCAGGTGCTCCATCCGGTATGACATTCGCGGTGACGAAACCCATCACGGCTGCGCCTTGGGAAAAACCGCCGAGCACCAACTTGGTGTCAGGACAGTGGGCCGCCATGGACCGGACATGATCGCTCGCGTCATGAACACCGTCTACCGCAGTGGCGAATTCGGTGCTGGCGGGGTAGTCGACCGGATACACCCCGATCGACTTTGCGCCGACTCGCGGGCGCAGCGAGTCCACGAATGCCTGTCCTGTCGGACCAACACCGGGTGCCTCGGTGGTGCCGCGGGCGAATACCACCTCGACGTCGGGGCACGGCTGCGCGGACGCGGATGGGACGGGTGCGCTCAGCAGCGCCCAACTTGCCAGCGTCACAGCACCAACGACAACAACGATATGGCGTGCCCTCACGGCCCATATGCTGACACACCGCGACGACCGCGGCGACCGCGAACGATGAACGTGCAATGAAAGCCGCGTGAACGCGGCCCCGTGGCGCACCAGCGCATGATGACATCAGGCTCGGCATCAGAGGTCAGGAGAGTAAGGTCCGCAACCGCTCGAAGCGGCAGCCCTGAGCTGTGGTCGCCAGAGGACGAACCCGAATCGGATGGCTTGGCCGATGCCGCGCACGGCGCCGCGGCCAATCCTGCCCGATCCCCAGAGCGGCCCGCCACCTGAGGGAGGCTGTGATGTCGCTGGCGGGGAGGGCGCGCTATCCGCTGATTGTCGGCGGTCTCACGTCGACGACGCCGCATTCTTTGTCGGGGCAGCCGTCGAGGCTACTGCCCAGAGAAGCTATCTGGTAGCCGGTGGCCGCTGGTGTTCAGTTCTCGCACCGCGCAGCCCGCTGGGAGCCGCTCGTCGGCACCGTCCACCCGGCACCGGTCGCAGATCTGCAGCGTAGCGGTCGGCATGATCTTCTCATTTTGCCGGGCGCTGCGGGCGCCGATGTGATCTGCATGTAGTCACCCGGCAGCCGCGCACCGCGCCCGGTCTACGGCGGGTGTTCCGTGGGCGGCCCAGGGAGAGGCTGACTATTGTCGGCGCTGTCGGTGCCCGACTTCGCGAGTTGCCGGATCTCTGCCCGAAGTTCTTCGATATGCGCGGCGGTCGCGGCGGTCTCCTCTTCGGCGACGCGCTGAACGATCCACGAAGCCAGCGTCGCGGTGACGATACCGACCAGGCTGATACCGGCGAGCATCAACACCACGGCAACGACGCGGCCCATGCCGGTGACGGGCGACAGATCGCCGTACCCGACCGTCGTGACCGTGGTGATCGACCACCAAACCGCGTCACCGAATGTGCCGATCTTGGAGCCGGGATGTGGGCGTTCGATCTCAAGGATCGCCAGCGATGCCGCGTAGACGATGAGGACCGCCCCACACGCCGTGTAAACGATCACCCGGCCACGGATCGTGTGGCCGACCGCACGCTGCAGCACCTTGATTACCACCGCGAGGCTGAGCAGTCGCAGCGGCCGCAGAAACGGCAGCACAACGATTGCGAGATCGAGGAGGTGATGCAAGAACCACCTACCCCGGGGATCTGCCAGATAAAGCCGCGCGAGGTAGTCCGCCACGAAAACCAGATACAACGCGAACAGTGCAGCCCTGACCACGTCTGCACCCAACCCGTGTGGGCGTGCCAGAACCTGCACCGAGTAGAGGCCGAGGAACAGGATCGCGACGGCGGCCAGCGGCCACTCCGTCCGTTGCTCGAAGCGCTCTAACCGAGATTGCGGGGTCATCGACCGCTGACACTATCGCGGCAGCAGCGCCGCCCGGGCCAAAGTGCGATCGCCGCCACGGAAGCCTCCTATCCGGCCGTCCGCTACCTTGACGATCGCGCACCGTCGCCGTAAAC
Source organism: uncultured Pseudomonadota bacterium (assembly GCA_963709335.1). Classification (GTDB taxonomy): domain Bacteria; phylum Pseudomonadota; class Gammaproteobacteria; order Burkholderiales; family Casimicrobiaceae; genus VBCG01. Next base: position 3,712 of record CAVPWB010000008.1, on the reverse strand, counting down.
GGCGAACGTCGACGGTAGGAACTGCATGTGGCCTTGCGCGACGGCGTGGCTCACGCCGACGATGCGGCCGAGGCCGGTTCAACCAGGTTGATCGCCGCCAGGTAGTTCCAACCGACGCCGGTCGCCGCCTCCGCTTTGCGGTAGTAACCGAGCAGCTCGTCGGCCGGCGCCGGGGGTTCGATGCGCCACGCGGGCAGCGTGTCCTTTAGTGCGCTCGCGACGATCGCGGTGAGCTGTCGGCGCGCGTCCGACGTGGCGGTCGTAGACGTAGATGAGCGACGGCGGGATTTGCGGGCGCGCGATCGCATCCCACTCGGGATGCCCGGCGAGGGCCCGGTAGCCGCTTGCTAGCGCCGCGCCGCGCCGAGACTTGGCCTCATTTGCGCCCCATGAGCCTCCGATCGGCGGCTTCGCGCATTCACACCTCGGCAGCGTCCGCCGACACCGTGACGAATCCCGTCCGCCGCGATGTTCGATCGGAATCCACCGGCGCCGAAGAAGAACACACGCAGACCCCAATTCCTACCATCGATGCGGTCAGCGCCCCGATCCACATCTCCATATCGCCGGTCGAGACATCCGCGCTCGTCCTGAGACGTAATCGCATGCCGTCGACCGTCAACCAAGTGCTACAGGCCTCCACGTCGGTGATGGCATCGGGGCGCGATTGGCGTTGTCGCACGCTGTCCCGGCAACCTTGCGTCGCCACCGGCGTCGATGGCTCAGCAGGCATCGACCGGTTTTATCGACACCAGGCGGTTGAGCGGCACCCGCACGCGGTCGCCCTTGACCTCGAGGTCCAGCCATCCCGACGCGCTGTCGAGTACCGTGCCGCATGCCGAGCCCGAGCTGGTCGTCACGGTCACCTGGTCACCTGCGCGATCCACCTGCTCACCCGCCCGGTCGGGCCACCACATGCTCAGCGCGGACAGCGCGGTGAGGGCGACTGCGACGAAGGTGACCCCGATCCCGAGGCGCAGCCTGCGGGCGGCGGCCACTGGCTGACTGGGGACCGCCGCGAGCGGGAATGCGACAGTGGCGACGAGCGTCACCGCCACCAGCGCCAGCACCAGGCCGGCGAGCGCGGCGACGCCGCTGAGGTCCTGCAGCCACAGCGGGCGACCCGAGCCGGAGTCGCCCCGCAAAACGCCGCAGAGCCCGACGAACCCCAACACGCCCAGCTGCAGCTTGTGCCACTCGCGTGCAGACGCCTGCACCTGGGCGGCGGCGTCGAAGGGGTAGTTCATGTCGGCGTGCTCGACGACGCGCCGGGCAACGGGCCACCTTCTGCGCCATCGTCCGTGACCGCGGCGGGTGCGCGCGCCGCTGGCGCGGCGCCGCCCACCGCGTCACCATCGCGTGGCACCGCCTTCAGGTACGCGGGCACCTCGCGTTCGGAGACACCGGCCAGCTGGGCGATCGTCGCGCTCGACTCGCCACGGGCGCGCAACCGCGCCAACGCCACGGCGCCCTCGGCGCGGTGTTCGTCGCGGCACCGGTCAGCTTCCAGGCCGATCTGGGTGACCCGCCCGACCGGCGACTCCTCGATGCCGGCAAACCCAGTGCGTGCCACCAGAAACGTCGCCAGGTCCTCGACGTTGTCACGCTCCTGCTGGGCCCGTTCCTCGTTAGCCCGAGTCTGCGCTTCACGCACCAGCTTGCGGGCCTGGTTCTTCGACTGGATGTTGACCATGGCTGAACCCTACGACCGACATGTCCGCGCCGGCCACCACCACAGCCGACTTCACCCACCCCGGATTCCCCGCCAAATCGCCGCTGCACCAACCAATCCCCCGCACATCCCCTCCTGCACGCCAGTTCCGTCCCGCCCCACGCAACAACTGTCTCGTCCAGTTGAAGATTGCGAGGCATCCCGCAGCTTGAATGAAGCCACCGGATGGGTGCGTCTCGCGACCCGGATACTGTACGTTCTTCGGGGTCGCGGCAAGACGAACCCGTCTCGGTGGTTCAAGATAGCGGTAGCGATTGCGGAGGCAGTCCCGCAAACGAAGGAGAAGGATGCGTGCGGCCGACTGTACGCGCTCTCGGTTGACGCACGATCCCGCGCATCGATCCCGCGTGATGCGTTGCGGCACGACGCTGCTCGTCGTCACGATCACGTTCGGGCTCGTCGCCTGCTCAGAGTCGACCACGTCGTCGACCGCATCGACGTCGGCCGCCACGCCGTCCACAACGTCGACCGCCACGCCGTCCACGGCGGCGACCACGCTCCCGCCCGCGCAGCCGCGGCTGGCATCGGACCCCGCGGAGCTGGCCGGCGACCTGGTCGCCGACGAGCAGGCGCTGCGCGACCCGTCGTCGTCGGAGGCCGTGCTGGTGGGCGCGGCGCGCCGCCAGCAAGCGGCGTACCGCGCCCTCGCCGGGCATCCCGAGTGGGACGCGATCGCGCGCCCGCAAATCCCGCCGTCGCTCATCTACGTCTACGACCGCAACGTCGACGCGCGCCGACAGCTCACCGCGATCGTCGCGAGCGCACTGAAGGACACGCTGCCCGCGTGGCGCATCGAACCGCCGGCGCCGGCCGACGAGCTGCTCGGTTACTACCGCAAAGCGGAGGCGGCGACCGGCGTCGGTTGGAACTACCTGGCGGCGATCAACCTGGTTGAAACCGGTCTCGGCCGCATCGTCGGCGTGAGCCACGCCGGCGCGCAAGGCCCCATGCAGTTCCTACCGTCGACGTTCGCCGTTTACGGCGACGGTGGCGACATCCTCTCGCTCCACGACAGCATCATGGCGGCCGGTCGCTACCTCGCCGCCAACGGCATCGCCGACGACCACGACCACGCCATCTTCCGGTACAACAACTCAAATCGGTACGTCCGGGCGGTCAACGACTACGCCGCCGTGCTCGCAACCGATCCCGCTGCGTTCGCCGGCTACCACCGGTGGGATATCTACTACCGCACGACTGCTGGTGACGTGCTCCTGCCCGTCGGTTACGTCGCAACCTCGCCGATCCCCGTCACCGACTATTTGGCGACCCACCCGCAGTGAAAATCTCCCGGGCCGATGCCAGGCGGTCGACACCTTCGCAGAGCTCATCGGGGCCGCGCTGAACGACAGGCGCAGGCGGGGAGTGGTCAACGACATGGGGCGGCGCCACGTGCGCGAACGGCTCGGCTACCGGCGCGGGCAGTCGTAACCAGAGGGACAGGCCGCCAACCGGCTGACGGACAACCCAAGCGCCTTCGCGGTCTCGTAGAGCGCTTTGCGGGCGCGGTTTCGGTTGGCGGATAAATTCGATCAGCAGCGGTGGCTCGTCCTACAAACAACTGCTGACCTGCGCAAATCTGGTGGCCAGGGCCGGGATCGAACCGGCGACCTTCCGCTTTTCAGGCGGACGCTCGTACCAACTGAGCTACCTGGCCGGACGGCACCCGAACCGAATGCCTATCGCCTGTGTTGCGCGACCCTGACGGGACTCGAACCCGCGACCTCCGCCGTGACAGGGCGGCGCGCTAACCAACTGCGCCACAGGGCCTTGCTTTATCGCTCGAACCATACCGCAGTCGACCGGCAAACGTACCCCCTACGGGATTCGAACCCGCGCTACCGCCTTGAAAGGGCGGCGTCCTAGGCCGCTAGACGAAGGGGGCCCGCCGGATTTCTCCGAACCAGTACCTCAACGGCGTTCCGTTGGGAGCTTGGATAGCTTAGGTTACCGGGGCCGCGATCCTCAAACGAGCCTCTG
>CAVPWB010000007.1:0-75056 GCA_963709335.1 uncultured Pseudomonadota bacterium | reverse complement strand
ACTGCGAGCGGGCTAGCGTCGCGAGATGAGCGATCTCCTGACCTGGTCGGCCGCGCTGGTGACGGTGGCCCTGCTCGTGGGTTACGAATTGGCGCTGCTGGTCGAACAGCGTCGCCGACCCGCACGCCTCGGACGCAGCGCTCATGCCACCCCCTGCGGCAGGAGTGGTTCGCCGCCGTTTCCGCGCATCCCGGTTCCGAGATTCTTGCCGTGCAGACGCTGCGTAATTCGCTGATGTCGGCGACGATGACTGCATCGACTGCGCTCCTCGCGCTGATCGGGCATGCAATCCTTGTCCGCGCCTTCCCTCCACGCCAGCTTCAGCAATACCGCGGGTTTGCCCTATTTGAGCGCACGACTCGCACTGGAACTCGTGCTGATCGCACTGTTGTTTGCGTCATCGTGTCATCCGCAATGGCCGTGCGGTTCTACAACCACGTCGGCTTCATCTGCGGCATGCCGGTGGGGTCGGATGCGCGGCAGCACTGGACGACGGCCGGGACCCGATATGTTCGGCGCGCCGGATTCTCTACAGCTGGGGGCTTCGGCATCTGATTTTCGTAGCGCCCATCCTCGCTTCGATCGTGCATCCGCTTGCCGGCCCACCAGCCGCGATCATCATCATCGTGGTGATGTATGGCTTCGACCATCGCGGCGTTGACGAACCTCCGCTCCCTTACGAGACGGCATGTCCGGTAGACCAACTGCCGCACGGGCCGAACACCGGAACCGCAGGTACCGGATACCGACGCCGATCGCGTGGTCTGACGCTCGACTCGCAATCACCAATCCACTGACGGGAGAACCGCGTGCACCCCTATCCGCACTTGTACACCGCCAGCGCCGCCGCCGGACCTTCAGGCAGCGTTGCCGTAACCTCTCCGGGACTCCCCGAAATCGCGACGGCTCCGCCGCCCAGTTCCGGACGGTCCCGGCGACGTCTGGTCTCCCGAAACGCTGCTGTGCGCTTCGCTCGCCGACTGCTTCATCCTCACGTTCCGCGCGCTCGCCAAGGCGTCGAAATTCGAGTGGACTGGGCTTGAATGTCGCGTCGACGGCGTCCTGGAGAAGGCTGAGGGCGTTACTCGGTTCACGAAGTACACGACCTACGCGACCCTGAAGGTCGCCCCGGGGGAGCGACATCGCCAAGGGGCGCACGCTGTTGGAGCGCGCCGAGCACTACTGCCTGGTGTCCAACTCGGTGAATGGAACGCGGTCGCTGGCCGCGGAGGTCGTGCGCCGCGGCGTCAAGTGGCCGCCGGCATGCGCCGTGTCCGAGCATTCGTTGAGGTGAATCAATACCGCCTTCCAGCGCACGCCGAGAATCGATTTGTAGTCAATCACAAAGGAACGGGCCATGCGAAAGACACTGAGATTAACGGCGGTCGCCCTCGGGCTTGCCGCAGCAGGTGCCGTAATGGCGCAGGGTTATGGTCCGGGTGGCGGGTATGGCCCCGGCATGATGGGTGGGCCCGGCATGATGGGCGGCGGCGGGATGGCCCCGGCATGATGGGCGGCGGCGGGTACGGCCCCGGCATGATGGGCGGCGGCGGGTATGGCCCCGGCATGATGGGCGGCCACGGCCCCGGCGGCGGCATGATGGGCTTTGGCCCTCTGGGCGCGCTCGACCTGAAGGACGACCAGCGCGACAAGATCTTCGCCATCCAGGAAGAAGCCCGAACCAAGAACTTCGGCACGATGACGCAGATGCGCGCCGAGCAGTACAAGATGGCGAAGACTACAACGCCGAGAAGGCCGATCCGAAGCCGATCGGCGAGCAGCAGAAGAAGGTCGACGAGCTACGCCGGCAGATGATCCAGTCGCGCGTCGAGACGCGCAACGAGATCGAAGCCGCACCATCGCCGGAGCAGAAGAAGCAGCTGCGTCAGTATGCCCCATGGTGGATGCAGCAGGACGCCGAGTAGCCGCCTGAAGCGGCACGGCGGTCTGGGGCGCGCCGCAAAACACGGTATCTCCGGCACCGGAAGTGCAACGATGAAGAAGGACATATTCCGAATAGGCGTGCGCGTGCCTGACCGCGAGCTGCAGACGATCGAGGATGTCGTCCAGTGGTTCCGAACGGAGCAGGCACGCCAGATCGAAGCGCTCGTTCAAGGCATCACTGAGATTGTTACAGCCTACTCAGACGACTGGGCATACGTCGACGCGGTCAACGACGGCCCCGAAGATCAGAATCCATCCGCCGGGGCTGCGTAATCCTACCTCACTAGTCGGCTGCGGCCTCCGCTCGCATTTCAGGTGCAACCGACGTCGAGGATCATCTGGGCGCCTTCAATTCGAAACGCAACATGATGGACGTCTCCCCTTGAGCTGCAGCGGCACAAGGCGGCCAGGGCGAGCTAAAACAGCAGGACTGTGATCAAGGCATAGATTGGCGTAAGCACCAGCATCGCCCAGCCAAAGAAGCAAAAAAACTGGGCATGCGCACACCTCGCGCTTCGGCGATCGACTTGACCATGAAGTTCGGCGCATTGCCGATGTACGTGTTGGCTCCCATGAACACCGCCCCGAGCGAGATTGCTGTCAGCGTGCTCGCCATCGTGCCCATCAGCGCAACGGCGTCGCCGCCCGCAAGGTTGAAGAACACGAGGTAGGTAGGGGCATTGTCAAGGAATGAGGACAGCGCACCTGTGACCCAGAAGTACACCGCGTCGTTCGGGGCGGCCGATCGGCGTCGGTGACTGGAGCGCGATCACCGGCGCAAGTGCGCCTTCGCTGCCAGCTCGCAGCATCGCGATCGCGGGAATGATCGTGAGGAAAATGCCCGCGAAGAGCTTCGCCACTTCGACGATCGGACCCCACGTGAAGTGGTGCGCATGGCGCACCGATGCTGGGGTTGAGCGCCAGGACGCCCATGCGATCGCGAGCAGCGAAACATCCCGCACGTGGTACCGATTGTAGTTAGCACCTGACCCTGCCCCTTCGGTGCGACGCGCCCCGCGCGACGTCTACGCCCCTTGACCATGTCCGGCAGTAGCGGCCGAGCCTGTGCCGAAGCTAGATTACCGTCAAGTAATCGCGACTAATGGGCGTCCCGGATCGTTGGACTCCATCAGATATCGGCGTAGTCTTTCCGAATGCTCGCGAACGATTCCACCGAAGCCGATAAGCAGCGTGCAATTCCTCGTAGTCCGGACCGACCAGGCTGTCGCCGAGTTCATGGCGGAGTGCCCGAAATGCGGGGTAATCACCCGTTATGGGCTGAATTGGCGTGGCGACTTCGAACCGTCAGCTGCAGCGAATGCTCGTTGTCGATGAAGCTTGGCGACCGCGATTTGACCGCGTTGCGCGACCGTTTGATGGAGGCACGCGCGCGGGTCGACACGCCAGGGCCTGCAGCCGCACCGTTTAACGCAAATGCCCAGACTCGAACTGTTCCCTTTTCGCTATCGCGAATCATTTACGGGCAAGTTGGTTGAAGGCGCGCTACCGGGCAGGGCGACACGAGATCGCGGCACGCTACGCCGAGTGGGAAATCATCGGCCGCCCGAGATCCGCGACGTTGATCCGGCGCGCGTTACTTCATGGAGGTCCTGCCGCACGCGGAGCTATGCGCATATCCGAGCGGGCGCCACAGATCAATCCGCATCTGGAAAGGCCGCCGGCAATTGACGCGACCGAGCGCTTTTCTGATCAATGTGTTCCTGACGCGTTACGTGACCTACTGCGCGCGTCGTCGGCGCTTTCGAGAAATGCAAGGAGCGGCTCGACTGCTTGCCGTGCTTGTGCGCGTCCATTGCGGACTGCTTCGTCCTGACCTTTCGCGCAATCGCGCGCGCCTCCAAACCCGAATGGAGCGAACTCGCATGCCGGTAGAAGGTGTATTGGAGCGCGTCGACGGCGTCGCCCAATACACTCGGTTTACGACGTTGCCAGCCTCAAAGTGACATCGGATTCCGGCGCCGTCAAGGTGCAGAGGCTCCTCGAGAAGGCCGAGCACCTGTGTCTGGTTTCCAACTCGCTGCGTGGGCAGCGACACCTAATTACCGAGATCGTGACTACGGACTGAGTCTCGTGTTGCGGCGGTGGGACATCCCAAGCTCCACGCTGCAGTAGGCGAAGGGATGGTGCCTTGGCGCACAGACCGTCGGACGCGAGGCGCGCAGAGTGTAGGCACGGCGACTGCGCCGCCGCGATTCGCCCACGTCTTGACCGAGCGCAAGGCGGAATGCGCGATCCGGCGTAAAGTCACTCGATGTTCGATGACGCCATGCGTTGCGTCGAAACTTGCATGCGAGCGAGGCTCTGGCGATGCACCCTCCCATCGCTGGAAAGCGAGCTGTCGAATGAATTCGAGTACGAGGCCGTCGAGATGAAAATCAAAGTTCTGGGGCCCGGCTGCAGCAAGTGCCGCACCACTATCGGAATTATCGAAAGGGCTGCCCGGGCCTTGAATGTCGAGGTTGAAATCATCAAGATCGAAGACCGTGACGAGATCAAACGGCTAGGCGTCAGCTCGACCCCTGCCGTCGTGATCGACGGCAAGATCGTGCACAGCGGCGGTCTTCCCCCACACTCCAAAGTGCAAGGTTGGCTGAACTCCATCCCCATGGGGTTTCTGGGCAACCCGACGCGGCATCTGTTCTTCACCGGCAAAGGCGGCGTCGGGAAGACGTCTCTTTCCACCGCGGCCGCCCTGACGTTGGCGGACGCAGGCAAGAAGGTTCTGCTGGTCAGCACCGACGCGGCGTCGAACCTAGATGAGATGCTGGGGATCGAACTTCGCAACTCACCCGTGCCTGTACCCGGCGCTCCCGGGCTGTCGGTCCTGAACATCGACCCTGACAACGCGGCCGAGTCTTATCGGCTGCGTGTCTTGGCGCAGATGGGTGCCAGCGCCAGCGATACCGAACTCTCGGCCGTGCGCGAACAATTGTCCGGGGCGTGCACCACGGAAATTGCATCCTTCGACGAATTTGCGTCCCTCTTGTCTGAGGGCGCCGGACGCTTCGATCACATCGTCTTTGACACGGCGCCGACTGGGCATACGCTGCGCCTGCTCAGCCTGCCCAAGGCATGGAGCGGATTTCTCGATGGCAATGATCGCGGTGCATCCTGCCTCGGGCCCCACTCGGGACTGAAGATGCAGGAGGTGCGTTTCAAGGCAGCGCTTGACGCCTTGAGCGATCCGCGCCAAACGACCGTGATTCTGGTGACCAGGCCGGACAAAGGCGCGATGGCCGAGGCGGCTCGCGCGTCCGAAGAGTTGCATGCACTGGGCTTGAACAACCAGCGCCTGGTGATCAACGGCGTGTTTCGTGCCAGTGAGAGCACTGACGCGGTGGCCTGCGCCATCGAAACCTTGGGTCAGCAAGTTCTTGCTGAGATGCCCCCTTCCCTGAGCGCCTTGCCGCAGGATCGGGTGCCGCTGCGGGCATTCGACATGGTCGGCTTGCCCGCCTTGCGTGCCCTGCTTGCCGCAGGGGTGGATTCCATCGACCCGAGCAAGCCCATCGCCGTCGAACGCATCGAGACACTTCCGGGCTTGGACGCGTTGGCCGACGAATTGGCCGACGCCGGGCATGGGCTGATCATGGTGATGGGCAAAGGCGGCGTTGGAAAGACGACCGTCGCCGCCGCCTTGGCCATTGGACTGATCCAGCGTGGCAGGACCGTGCATCTGAGCACCACCGATCCGGCGGCGCACCTTGCGGGAACGCTCGATGGTGAGATGGCCGGTCTGCGTGTCGACCGCATCGACCCCAAAGTCGAAACGCAGCGCTACGTCGCCAAGATCATGGCAGCGAAGTCACCCACTCTCGACGCCCAGGAGCAGGCCCTGCTGCGGGAAGATCTGCGTTCGCCGTGCACCGAAGAAGTCGCCGTCTTCCATGCATTCTCGCGAGTTGTCAGCGAGGGGCGCAGTGCCTTTGTGGTGCTGGACACCGCACCCACCGGGCATTCACTGCTATTGATGGATGCCACGGGCGCCTACCACCGGCAAATGATGCGGGAGTTCGAAGGACACGGCGCCGGGCGCGTCGTCACGCCTTTGATGCGACTGCAGGATGCTGCATACACGAAGATCATTCTGGTGACCTTGCCCGAGGTGACTCCGGTTTCGCAAGCCGCTGCCCTGCAGGATGACCTTCGGCGCGCCGGCATCGAGCCCTACGCTTGGGTACTTAACAAGAGCGTTATGGCCGCTGGGACACACGATACGTTGCTGAACGCGCGGCTTGCAGGAGAACGCAAGCAGATGGAGCGCTTGTCTGCTGGGCTGAGCAAGCGGACCTTCATCCTGCCGTGGTTGACCCGGCCGCCGATTGGATTCGTCGAGCTGTCCAAACTGGTAAGCGAAGACACCGCGGCATTGCATTCATGAGGGCGTAGGTCCACTCGTAGCTATGGGCCACCTTCGGCGAACCACCGCCCAGACTCTGCGGCGGTGTTAGCCGACGCGAACCCCTCGTGCCGACCCGTTTTCACACAGCCTCGGTCGAACTCGGCCATTTGCACCCAAAAGTACGTTCTCCAAACGCCGCCGCAACCCCCGGGCGTTGAGCGGCGAGTTTGAATTAGGACGGGTAAGACTGCGGGTAAAAGGTAGGACTGATACAGATTATTTAGAAATAATATACAATTAAATCAGTAGATTGCGTCGATTTAATTGGCGGAGACGCAGGGATTCGAACCCTGGATACAGGTTTTGGCCCGTATGCTCCCTTAGCAGGGGAGTGCCTTCGACCACTCGGCCACGTCTCCGGTGTTACCGTCCAACCGCGCAGACGTTGCATCTGCGGTTCGGGCTTCGAATCGGCGGCGGCCTGAACATCGGCGGTCCGACGCGAAGCAAATGATTTTACAGGTGCGCCGTGACCGGCGCCATCCGGGCCTGCGTCGTCAGGTGAATCGCGCGGACTCGACGCCCTTTTCGAGCTCGAACGCCTTGTGCAGCACGCGCACGGCAAGCTCGAGGTACTTCTCGTCGATGACGACGGCAATCTTGATCTCCGACGTCGAGATCATCTGGATGTTGATCCCCTCGCCCGCCAGTGCCTTGAACATCTTCGACGCGAGGCCGACGTGCGAGCGCATGCCGATCCCGACGACCGACACCTTGGCGATATGGTTGTCGCCGATCACTTCGCGCGCCTCGATGTGCTTCTTCTCGCGCTCCGCGTTCAGTACCGCCAGGGCCTTCTGATACTCGTTGCGGTTGACGGTGAACGAGAAGTCGGTGTGCCCTGACGCGCCGATGTTCTGCACGATCATGTCGACGTCGATGTTCGCGGCGGCGATCGGTCCGAGGATCGCGTAGGCGATTCCCGGCCGGTCCTCGACACCCATGATAGACACCTTCGCCTCGTCGCGATTGAACGCAATCCCGGAGATGATCGCTTGTTCCATGTCGTCGTCTTCCTCGTAGGTGATCAGCGTTCCGTTCGACGTTGCATCGGCGTCCTCGAACGACGACAGCACCCGCAGCCGGACCATGTACTTCCCGGCGAACTCGACGGAACGGATCTGCAGCACCTTCGAGCCCTGGCTTGCGAGCTCGAGCATCTCTTCGAACGTGATCCGGTCGAGGCGCCGCGCCTCCGGGACGATGCGCGGATCGGTCGTGTAGACGCCGTCGACGTCGGTGTAGATCTGGCACTCGTCGGCCTTGAGCGCGGCGGCCAGCGCAACGCCCGACGTGTCGGAGCCGCCCCGCCCGAGCGTGGTGACGTTGCCCTGCTTGTCCACGCCCTGAAATCCCGCGACGACGACGATCGTTCCCTCGGCGAGGTCCTGCCGGATGCGCTGCTCGTCGATCTCGATGATCCGCGCCTTCGTGTGCGCGCTGTCGGTGAGGATGCGCACCTGCGCGCCCGTGTAGCTGCGCGCCTTCAGCCCCATCTCGCGCAGAGCGATCGCGAGCAATCCGATCGTCACCTGCTCGCCGGTCGCGGCGACCACGTCGACCTCACGCGGATCGGGATTGGCCGACAACTCCTTCGCCAGCGCGAGCAGCCGGTTCGTCTCGCCCGACATGGCCGACACGACGACGACCACCTGGTGACCGTCGCGGTGGAAGCGCGCGACACGCTTGGCGACGCTGCGAATCCGCTCGGTCGAGCCGACCGACGTGCCGCCGTACTTCTGCACGATGAGCGACACGGCGTTACGCGTCGAGCGTGCGGAAGGCGATCGTAGCGTTCGTGCCGCCGAAGCCGAACGAGTTCGACAGTGCGGCGCGAATCTTCATCGGACGCGCGACGCGCGGGACGAAATCGAGATCGCAGTGCGGATCGACGTCGACGAGGTTCGCCGTGGGCGGCGCGATCTGGTCGCGAAACGCGAGCGCCGTGAACACGGCCTCGATGCCCGCCGCAGCACCGAGCAGGTGTCCTGTCATCGATTTCGTCGAGGAAACAGCGAGCTTGTACGCGTGCTCGCCGAACGCACGCTTGACGGCGACGCACTCGGCGATGTCACCCAGCGGCGTCGACGTGCCATGCGCGTTGATGTAATCGATGTCGGTCGTCGCGAGGCCGGCGTTGCGCATCGCGTTCAGCATGCTGCGCGCAGCCCCCCCACCGTCTTCCGGTGGCGCCGTGATGTGATTCGCGTCGGCACTCATCCCGTAGCCGGCGAGCTCGCAGTAGATCTTCGCGCCGCGCGCCTTCGCGTGCTCGTATTCCTCGAGGACCAGGATGCCGGCGCCCTCGCCCAGCACGAAGCCGTCGCGGCCGACGTCCCACGGCCGGCTTGCCGTGGCGGGATCGTCGTTGCGCGTCGACAGCGCCCGTGCCGCGGAAAAGCCGCCCACGCCGAGCGGCGATACCGTGGACTCCGCCCCGCCGGCAACCATGACGTCCGCGTCGCCGTACTCGATCAGACGCGCGGCCTCGCCGAGGCTGTGATTGCCGGTCGAGCATGCACTGACGGTTGCGAGATTGGGACCACGGAAGCCATAGTGGATGGACACGAGGCCTGCGACCATGTTGATGATCGTTCCGGGCACGAAGAACGGCGAGATCTTCCGCACGCCGCCCTGCATGTACGCCCGCTGCGTCTCCTCGATCATCGGCAGGCCGCCGATGCCGGAGCCGACGGATACGCCGCAGCGATCCTTGTCGCCGTCGTACCCGTCGAGGCCCGCGTCGGTGATCGCTTCCATGGTTGCGACCAGGCCGTAGTGAATGAACGTGTCGAACCGGCGTGCCTCTTTCGCCGACAGGTACTTCGAAACGTCGAAGCCCTTCACTTCACCGGCGATGCGTGACGGAAATCCTTCGGTGTCGAAACGCGTGATCCGCGTGATGCCCGACACGCCGGCAACGATGTTCGCCCATGCGGCAGCGACGCCGATGCCGACGGGAGAGACGATGCCGAGGCCGGTTACGACAACGCGGCGGCGTGACATGGCGTGACGCGAATGAAGAGGGGCGAATCGTTTACGGTGGCCGCCGCTCGGGTGCCGGCGATCACCGTTCGTTCAGGACGCGGGCTGCGCGACGCAGCCCGCGAAGCGAGGCGCTTATTTTTTCAGGTGGCTTCCGACGTAGTCGATCGCCTGCTGCACCGTCGTAATCTTCTCGGCGTCGTCGTCGGGAATCTCGGTTTCGAATTCCTCTTCGAGCGCCATGACGAGCTCGACGGTGTCCAGCGAATCCGCGCCGAGGTCGTCGACGAACGACGATTCATTCTTGATCTCGGCTTCGTTGACCCCGAGCTGCTCGGCGACAATCTTCTTGACGCGTTGTTCTACGTTTTCCATGCATCTCCTCCCCTGCGAGGGGTCAACAATCGAAACCGACGGATTTTACCAGAGCTTGCCACCGCTCTCCATCGGGACCACCGAAGCCCGGTTTGCGCGCTCGCGCGTACGCACCAGCACAACCGGCCTTTCACAGCATCAGCATCCCGCCATTCACGTGCAGCGTCGCACCCGTGATGTAACCTGCCCGCGGACTGGCCAGAAAGAGCACGGCATTCGCGATGTCGTCCGGCGTGCCGAGCCGACCCAGCGGAATGCGGGCCAGCAGCGCGTCGCGCTGCGGCTGCGGCAACTTCTGGGTCATCTCCGTATCGACGAACCCGGGTGCCACGCAATTGACGGTGATGTCACGACTGCCGACTTCGAGCGCCAGCGACTTGGTGAAGCCGATCAGCGCCGCCTTCGCCGCCGCATAGTTCGTCTGCCCGGCGTTGCCCGAGCTGCCGACGACCGACCCGATCTGGATGATCCGTCCGCGGCGCGCCTTCATCATGCCGCGAAGCACGCCTTTCGCGAGGGCGAACGCCGGCTTGAGATTGGTTGCCATGATCGCGTCCCAGTCGTCGTCCTTCATTCGCACGAGCAGGTTGTCGCGCGTGACACCGGCGTTGTTGACGAGGATCGCGATGGGGCCGTGCCGCGATTCGATGTCGCGCAGCGTCGCATCGACGGCCGCCCCGTCGCGAACGTCGAGTCGCAATCCCTCGCCGCGGCCACCCGCGGCCCGCAGGCAGTCGGTGATCGATGCAGCGCCTTCGTCAGTGGTCGCCGTGCCGATCACGTCCGCGCCCGCGTTGGCGAGTGCGAGCGCGATCGCACGTCCGATACCCCGCGTGGCGCCCGTCACGAGCGCGACCTGGCCATCGAGCTCGTGTTGCGCGCTCATCGGATAGAACCCGCGCCAGCCAGCAGGTGCGCGATCATGCTGCGGCTAACGCGCCGCGCGCTTCGTCGAGTGCTGCGCCGTCGGTGAGTGCGTAGCCGTTCAGCGACGGATCGATGCGCCGCGTCAGGCCGGCGAGCACCTTGCCGGGGCCGCATTCGACGACGGCAGTGACACCCTGCAGGGCCAACGACTTGATCGTCTCGGTCCAGCGCACCGGACTCGCCGCCTGCTGCGCGAGTGCCGCGCGGATTTCGTCGGGTGCCGTGTGCGTCGCGACGTCGACGTTGTGAACGACGGGAATCAGCGGCGCACGAATCTCGACCTGCGCCAACCGCGCGGCGAGGCGCTCTGCTGCGGGCTTCAACAGCGAGCTGTGGAACGGTGCCGATACCGGCAACAACAGACCGCGCTTGGCACCCCGCGCCTTCGCCGCCACGATCGCACGCTCGACTGCCGCCTTGTTGCCGGCGATCACGATCTGGCCGGGCGCATTGAAATTCACCGGCTCGACGACCTCGCCCTGCGCCGCTTCGCGACACGCGTCCGCGACCGCCGCATCGTCGGCACCAATGACGGCCGCCATTGCGCCAACGCCAGGCGCTACCGCCTGCTGCATCGCTTCCGCGCGAAATCGCACGAGCGGCACGGCGTCCTTGAAGTCGAGCGCACCCGCCGCCACCAACGCCGTGTATTCGCCGAGGCTGTGACCGGCGACGAACGACGGCGCCCTGCCATCCACCGCCTGCCACACCCGCCAGACGGCTACGCCGGCAGTCAGCATCACGGGCTGCGTGTTGCGCGTGAGGTTGAGGCCTTCAATGGGACCGTGCTCGACGAGACTCCACAGGTCGTCCCCGATAAGGTCGGATGCTTCTGCAAACGTCGCGCGCACGACCGGATGGTCGGCGAAGCCTTCCATCATGCCGATCTGCTGCGAGCCCTGCCCCGGAAAAACGAATGCGACGCTCATGCTCTGATCCTTGATGTTGTGGGTCGCCGCTCCGCGTCGCGCTCACCAGCGAACGAACGCGGAGCCCCACGTGAATCCGCCGCCCACGCCGACGAGCATCAGGTGCTGACCCGTCTTGATGCGTCCGTCGCGGACAGCGACGTCGAGCGCAAGCGGGATCGAAGCCGCCGACGTGTTCGCGTGCAGATCCACCGTCGAGATCACCTTGGTCAGCGGCAATTCGAGCTTGCGCGCCGTTGCATCCATGATGCGGATGTTCGCCTGATGCGGAATGAGCCAGTCGATGTCGGCGACCGTTTTGCGATTGGCGGTCAACGCCTCGTGGGCCACTTCGGCCAGCACCTTGACGGCGAACTTGAACACCGCGTGACCGTCCATTCGCACGAACGGGCTTCCCGTTACGGCACCCTGGTTCACCTGGCCTGGTACGCACAGGATGTCCTTGTAGCGTCCATCGGAATGCAGATGCGCCGACAGGATGCCCGGCTCCGTCGAGGGCACGAGCACCACCGCACCCGCACCGTCGCCAAACAGCACGCACGTGCCGCGGTCGTTCCAGTCGAGGATCCGTGAATACACTTCGGCGCCCACGACGACGGCGTTGCGCGCAATGCCGCCGGCGACCATCCGATCGGCGATCGCCAGCGCGTAGACGAAGCCGGAGCACACGGCCTGCACATCGAACGCGGGTCCGCCCGCAGCGCCGAGCTTCGCCTGCAGGATGCTGGCCGTGGACGGGAAGATGATGTCGGGCGTCGTCGTCGCCACGACGATCAGGTCGACGTCGGCCGGGGCCAGCGATGCAGCGGCAAGCGCGTTGCGCACCGCGGCCAGCGCCAAGTCCGACGTCTGCTCGCCGTCGGCGGCCACGTGGCGCTGGCGAATGCCGGTGCGCGAGCGAATCCATTCGTCGCTCGTCGCGACGCGGTCGGCCAGCGCGTCGTTGGTGACGATGCGCTCCGGCAGGTACGAGCCGGTGCCGGCGATGCGGCTATGCATGGGCACGCAGCGGGCCCGACGTGTCGTCCGCGGGCCGCATCGGAGGCATTTCGGAGATTCGCTGGGCGATCTTCTCCAGCACGCCGTGCTCGACCTCGGCCGCAGCTCGCTTCAACGCGTTGGCGAAGGCGAAGGCGTCGGCACCGCCGTGGCTCTTGACGACGACACCCTTGAGCCCGACGAGCGTTGCCCCGTTGTAGCGGCGCGAATCGATCCGGCGCTTGAACGACATCAGCACCGGATAGACGATCGCCGCGGCGATGCGCGTCAGTAGATTGCGTGTGAATTCCGTCTTCAGGAATTCATACAGCATGTGCGCAAGCCCCTCCGACGTCTTCAGCATCACGTTGCCGACGAAGCCGTCGCAGACGACGACATCGGTCGTGCCGCGATAGATGTCGTCACCTTCGACGTTGCCGAAATAGTTGAGCGACGATGCCTTGAGCAACTCGGCCGTTTCCTTGACGACGTCGCTGCCCTTGATGTCCTCGGCGCCGATGTTGAGCAGGCCAACAGTGGGCCGCTCGATGCCGTTGACGGCCCAGACGAGCGCGCTGCCCATCGCCGCGAATTGCACGAGTTGTTCCGACGTGCAGTTGACGTTGGCGCCGAGGTCCAGCACGAGCGTGTCGCCGGTCTTCGTCGGCAGTTGCGACGCGATCGCGGGACGATCGATGCCCGGCAGGGTTTTCAGCACGAACCGCGCGATCGCCATCAGCGCACCCGTGTTCCCCGCGGAAACGCATGCGTTCGCGGTCCCGTCCTTGACGAGGTTGATCGCGACGCGCATGGACGAGTCCTTCTTCTTGCGCAACGCATCCGCCGGCGGCTCGTCCATGTCGACCACTTCGGTCGCCGGACGGATCGAGATGCGTCCGCGCACGGCCGGGCGTGCCTTGGCCAACGCCGCCTCCAGCGGCTCGCGGATCCCAACGAGCACGACGCTCGCCTCCGGCGCGGATTCGAGGAATTCGAGGCAGGCCGGCACGGTCACGGCCGGGCCGTGATCGCCGCCCATTGCGTCGACGGCTACGGTTACGGACATCGCTTGGCGGGCCGACCGCTATTGCGACGGCAACAAAACCCGGTCGGCAAGCGCTCGCAAGACTGTCGCGCGGCCGCGAATCACCGAGACGTACGCAACGGCCGCGCGCATCGCACGCATACCGCGACGATTACTCGTCCGCTTTTGTCTTGACGACCTTCTTGCCGCGGTAGTACCCGCTCGGACTGATGTGATGACGCAAGTGCACTTCGCCGCTGACCGGCTCGACCGCAAGCGGCGGCTTCTTCATGAAATCGTGCGCGCGGTGCATCCCTCGCTTCGCCGGCGATTTCTTGTTCTGCTGGACTGCCATCTGGTGCTCTCCTGGTTTGACGACCCGCCGACGAGCGCGACGATACGCTAAGACGGATCCTGTTTCATGCTGCACGCATCTTCCGGGTGCCGCGGCGCGAACGGCAGCGCCAGCACCAGTTCGTCTTCGACCAACGCGAGTGGCTCGACCGGCGTTCCGGCCAGCACCACCTCGGCGTCGCTGTCGCCGTCGAGCGCCTCGAGCTCGCGCTCGTCGCGGGCCAGCAGCACGCTCGTCCGCTGGTCGATCGGATACTCGAAATCCTCGAGGCACCGCTGGCACGTCAGCGGCACGGCTCCCTGAATGTCGATCGCCAGCGCCAGGCGGCCCGCCGAGTCGGTCGTACCCTCGATGCGCCACTCGATCTGCGCCGGCCCGTCGCCCAATACGTCGTCGACGCGCGGCAGCTCGTGCGCATCGACCGTGCCTTCGGCGACGCCGCGCTCGCGCGCGAGCTGGAATGCATCCAGCCTGGAACCCGAATGCGCGCGACGCGTGATCATGACCATCTCCGGCCCGGCTGCGAACTGCCGCAAATCGGCGCCGCGCCGGCGGACGAAAAACGTAGAATCATACCGCTTCGGCCGCAAGGTGTCAAAAATGTCTGGAAAAACAACGAAGAATGCTCGACGGCGCCTCGTGCTGGCGTCGACGTCCCGCTACCGGAAAGCATTGCTCGAGCGGCTGCGCATGCCGTTCGATGTCGCGGCGCCGGAGGTCGACGAACGCGAGCTCCCCGGCGAGACGCCCGCGGCGACGGCGTGCCGGCTCGCCGAGGCGAAGGCCCGCGCCGTCGCTGCCCGGTTCCCGACGGCGCTCGTCATCGGTTCGGACCAGGTGGCCGATGCGGACGGCGTGGCGATCAGCAAGCCGGGCGATCACCCGTCGGCGGTCGCGCAATTGCTCGCGCTGTCGGGCCGGGCGATCGTCTTTCATACGGCGGTGGCGCTCATCGACGCGCCGACGGGTCGCGTCCAGCAGCGGCTCGTCGACGTGCGCAGCACGTTTCGGACGCTGTCGCCGGCGGCGATCGAGCGTTACCTGCGTCGCGAAACACCGTACGATTGCGCCGGCGCCGTGAAGTCCGAAGCGCTGGGCATCGCGCTGTTCGAGCGCATCGACAGCGATGATCCGACCGCACTGATCGGCCTGCCGCTGATCGCGCTCATCGACATGCTGCGTGTCGAAGGCGTCGACGTGCTCGCTGACGCCGAATGACCGGCACGCTGTTCCTCGTTCCGAACCTGCTCGGCGCCGTCCCGCCGGCATCGGTGCTGCCCGCACGGACGATCGAGATCGCGCGGAACCTCTCGCACTGGCTCGTCGAGACGCCGAAACCGGCGCGCGCGTTCCTGAAATCGATCGATGTCGCGCGTCCGATCGCCGAGCTCGCGATCCGCGCGCTGTCCGACGATCCCCCGGCCGACGCGCGGTTCGCGCTCGGCGCGCTTGCCAGCGGCCACGATGTGGGCTTGTTGTCCGACGCCGGCTGTCCCGGCGTGGCCGATCCGGGTGCTGCGATCGTCGCGGCCGCGCACGCGGCGCGCGTGCGCGTCGTCCCGCTGGTGGGCCCGTCGGCCGTGCTGCTCGCGCTGATGGCGTCCGGCATGAACGGGCAGCGGTTCGTGTTCCACGGCTATCTGCCGGTAAAACCCGATGCGCGAAGCGCAGCGCTGCGAACACTCGAGCAGCGCTCGCGCGCCGAAGCCCGAACCGAGCTCTTCATCGAAACGCCGTATCGCAATGTCGCGATGCTGGGCGCGCTTGCCGACACGCTGCAAACGACGACGCGCGTGTGCGTGGCTGCCGACCTGACGCTCGACACCGAGACGATCGAATGTCGAAGCGCCGGCGACTGGCGGCGGCAGGAGCACGCGCGTTTCGATCGCAGGCCGGCGATCTTCCTGCTGCAGGCCGACTAAAACTCAATCCTTGATGTAGCTCTTCAGCATCCGGTTTTCGAAGCTCTGCTCCTCGAACACCGCCTTCGCGACGTCGTGGAACGACACCACACCCTGCAGCGTCGATCCGTCCATTACCGGAACGTAGCGCGCGTGGCGCTCGAGCATCGCGCCGCGCAGTTCCATGACGTCGAGCCCGGGGACGGCCATCAGCGGCTCGCGCTCGTAGATGTCTGCGACCACGGCGTCGCCGAGTTGCCCGGCGCGCTCGGCGAGCGCACGCAGCACTTCGGCGAATGTCAGCATGCCGGCGAGCTTGCCGTGGTCCATGACGACCAGCGAGCCGATGTCGTGCTGCGCCATGACCTCGACCGCCTCGAGCACCGAGCGCTCGGGCGTCGTCGTGAACAGCGTGTGCCCCTTGATGCGGAGTATTTCGCTGACCAGCATCGGATTTCCTTTCGTCCGCTCGGTGACAACCCGGCGGGTGACCCGTGAAGGCGAGATTACTCCCGGGCCACCGCGCGGCGCAACGCCGGTTGCCGAAGCCCGAAGCTCGCTGTCGTTTCGCACGCCCGGTCCGCTTGCCGGTGCCCAAATGACGGCAGACGCTTGCTCCCGGGCGGGCGTTGAGTGCAAGATGGCGCGCAAACCGGCCCCGTCACATGGCCCCGCCACAAGACCGGAGAATCTTCTAAAAAAGCACTCTACTGGAGGACGCACATGGACAGTCCGAATGGCAATGACGCAGTTCTCGATCTAGCTTCCAAGCCTGTCGAGCAGCCTGCACGGCGACGGCTGCTGAAGACCGTCGGCGCGGCCGCCGGCACGGCCGCAATCGTGGGCGCCCCTTTCATACGGAATGCGGCGGCCGCCGAAACGACGACGTGGAAAGTGCAGACCTCGTGGCCGGCGGGCGTCGGCCTGCAGACGTTCAAGACCTGGGCCGGAACGATCAAGGAGAAGACGGGCGGCGAGCTCGAGATCAAGCCTTTCGCGGCCAAGGAAGTCGTCGGTGACTTCGAGTTGATCGACGGCGTACGCAACGGCGTGCTCGAGGCGATGAACTCGTTCACCGTCTACTGGGTCGGCAAGGTGCCCGCGACGGCATTCCTGTCGTCGTACCTGATGGGCCTGCGCTACCCGCACGAGTGGGACATCTTCTTCTACAGCAAGGGCGGCCTCCAGGCGGCGCGCGATATCTTCGCCAAGCAGGGGCTGTATTACGTCAACCGCATTCACCATGGCCCCAACATCATCCACTCCAAGAAGCCTATCCGTACCGCCGAGGACTTCAAGGACCTGAAGCTTCGCGTTCCGGGCGGGATGATCGCCGAAGGATTCGCCGCGATCGGCGCGAAGACGACGCTGCTGCCTGGCGGCGAAGTGTTCTCGGCTCTGGAAAAGGGCACGGTCGACGCAGCCGACTACACGGGACCCGCCGTCAACTGGGATCTGGGGTTCCAGCAAGTCACCAAGTACATCTGGACCGGCCCCCCGGGACTGGAGTCGATCTACCAGCCGGTCGACCTGATGGACTTCGTCGTCCGCATGGACGTCTGGAACAAGCTGTCGCCGAAGATGAAAGTGTGGCTCGACGACGAGATCCAGGTCTATTCGAACGAACACCACGCGGCGATCCAGAAGGCCGACATGGAAGCGTGGGGCAAGTTCGAGAAGGCCGGCACCCAGATCAATCGCCTGCCGGCCGAAGACCTGCCGAAGTTCCAGAAGATCGCGGTACCGATCTGGTTCAAGTGGGCGAACAAGGACAAGGACGCGGCGCGGGTGTTCAAGCTTCAGCTGGATGTCATGGAGTCGCCGACCTGCGGCTATGTGACGCCGGACATGTACAAGGGCCTGAAGCTCGACGTCTGACGCGGTTCGTTTTCCTCCCTTTCGCAACTGCTAAGAAGGCTTGCGGCGGCCGGCTCCGGTCGCCGCAAGCGTATGGACGCGCGCCATGCCCTCACTGACCTTCGTCATGCCGCACTGGCTCTACTGGGCCGGACTGCTGCTCTTTCCGTTGATGGCGATCTACCTGGTGCGCCGGCAGTTGCGCAAGCCGCTGCCGCGCGGTCCCTCGCCGTTCATCGCGTATCTGTTCTGGCTGACGTCGGGATTTCTCGGCATCCACCGCTTCTATCTGCGCAGCGCGTACGGAGTTGTCTTCATTCCCGTCTTTCTCTTCATCCTCTATTGCAACGCCGAAGTGCGCGAGGTGCGCGACGACACTTCGCGCACGTTCGCAGCGCTCGAGACCGCGCAGCATACGGCGCAGATCGCCAAGCCCGACGCGACGAATCCGTCGCCGGAGGCCACCGCCGCATTCGAGCGCGCACAGGCCGACGTCAAGAAGTTCCAGACCGAATACGACACGGCGAAGGCCGTCACCGATCACTGGGTGTCGCTGGGGACGCTACGGCGCGATCGTGCTGGCGATCCTTCTCCTGGTCGATGCGATATTGCTGCCGGGCCTCGTCCGCAAGCGTCGCGCGGTGGAAGAAGCGACACCGTATCGCGCGCCCGCCGTCACCGAAGCCCCACCGATCGTCGCCGAGCCCGTGGTTGCGGAGGATCCGACGCTGCACTTCCATTCGCGGGTGACCGATGCCATCGAATGGGTGAACGTGAAAGCGGGAGAGTACGTGGCGTGGTGGTCGCTGATGGCGGTGTTCGTGTACTACTACGAGGTCATCGCCCGCTTCGTCTTCAATTCCCCGACGAACTGGGTGCACGAAAGCATGTTCCTGATGTTCGGCATGCAGTACATGCTGTCCGGCGCCTATGCGTACCGCGAGGACCAGCACGTGCGCGTCGACGTCATCTATGCAAAATTCTCGCCGCGCGGCAAGGCGATCGCCGACATCATCACGTCGGTGTTCTTCTTCATCTTCATCGGCACGATGCTCGTCACCGGCTACCGCTTCGCGGGCGATGCGGTGAATTTCGGCGAGCATTCGTTCACCGAATGGGGGATCCAGTACTGGCCGGTCAAGTTGACGATACCGATCGGCGCCGCGCTGCTGCTGCTGCAGGGGATCTCGAAGCTGGTCAAGGACATTCTGTTCATTTCGCGCAGGGGAGCGTAAGGCATGGGCATCGAGATCGGCATCGAATGGCTCTCCCTGCTGCTGTTCGGCTCGCTAGGCCTTCTGCTCATGCTGGGACTGCCGATGGCGTTCTGCACCGGCAGCCTTGCGACGATCTTTCTTTACGTGTTCGGCAACAGCGCGGTGCTGAACATGATGCCGTCGCGGATCTTTCCGTTCATGACGGATTACCAGCTCTCCGCGGTCCCGCTGTTCATCTTCATGGCGGCGGTGCTGGAAAAGGCCGGCATCATCGAGGAGCTGTTCGACGTCATCTACAAATGGCTGGGATCGGTCAAGGGCGGATTGGCATCGGCGACGGTCGTGGCATGCACGCTGCTCGCGGCGATGGTCGGCGTCGTGGGTGCCACCGAAGTGACGATGGGGATGATCGCGCTGCCCGCGATGCTGCGCCGAAACTACGAGCCCAAGCTCGCGTGCGGATCGCTGCTGGCGGGCGGAACGCTCGGCATCCTGATCCCGCCGTCGGTGATGGCGATCGTCTACGCCGTCGTCGCGCAGCAGTCGCTCGGTGAGCTTCTGATCGGCTCGGTCTTTCCGGGGCTGCTTCTTTCCGGGCTCTACATCGCGTACGTGACGATTCGCTGCTACATCAATCCCGCGCTCGGCCCCGCGCTGCCTGTCGAAGAGCGCGTCGACATGCGCGAAAAGCTGCGCTTGCTGCGCAACACGATCACGCCGGTGCTGCTGATCATCCTGGTGCTGGGCGTGATCTTCGTCGGCATCGCCACGCCCGTCGAGGCGGCCGGCATCGGAACGTTCGGCGCGCTCGCCGTATGCGCGCTGCACCGCCGGCTCACGTGGGTGGCGCTTCAGGAAGCCGCGATGGCGACGCTGAAGGCAACCGCGATGGTGATGTGGATCTTCTTCGGCGCGACGATGTTCGTCGGCTTCTTCATCATCAAGGGCGGCCAGACGTTCGTCTCGGACATGATCCTCGGCACCGGACTGCCACCGTATGGAATCCTGTTCCTGATGATGTTCATCCTCTTCGTTCTCGGGATGTTCCTCGACTGGGTCGGCATCCTGCTGCTGACGGTGCCGATCTTCCTGCCGATCTTGACCGCACTCACGTTCGGCGGCCTGTTCGGCATCGCAGGGCGTCAGCAAGGACGACCTGTCGCTCTGGTACGGCGTCATCTTCATGGTCAACATGCAGATGGCGTTCCTGAGTCCGCCATTCGGCTACTCGCTGTTCTACCTGAAGAGCGTCGCGCCGAAGGAGATCACGATGGCGATGATCTTCAAGTCGGCGATGCCCTTCATCGGGCTGCAGGCGCTCGGGCTCACGCTCTGCATCATCTTTCCGCAGATCATCCTGTGGCTGCCGAGCGTGCTCTACCAGGGTACCAAGTAGCCTGATAGCGAAGCGGCGTCCCCTCGGGCGCCGCTTCATGGCCGACCCAAAACGCTAGGACGCGATCGCCCGCCGTTCGCGCAACGCCTGCGCGAGCGTCCCGGAGTCGACGTATTCGAGCTCGCCGCCGACGGGCACGCCGCGCGCGAGCCGCGTCACGCGCAGGTCGCGTGCCGACAGCAGCTCGCCGAGGTAATGCGCGGTGGCTTCGCCTTCATTGGTGAAGTTCGTCGCGAGGATCACCTCGCGCACGCTGCCGTCGGTGGCACGCTTCAGCAGCCGTTCGAGGCGGATCTCCTTCGGACCGATGCCGTCGAGCGGCGACAGCCGCCCCATCAGCACGAAGTAGAGGCCCGAGTACGCCTGCGTCTGCTCGACCATCAGCAGGTCCGCCGGCGTCTCGACGACGCACAGCTGCGTCGCGTCGCGCTTCGCCGACTGGCACAGCGCGCACAGCGTGGCCTCGGTAAACGTGTTGCAGCGTTCGCAATGCTGGATCGAGCGCGTGGCCTCGACCAGCGCATGCGCGAGACGCTGCGCGCCGTCGCGGTCGTGCTGCAGCAGATGCAGCGCCATCCGTTGCGCCGCCTTCGGCCCTACACCGGGAAGGCAGCGCAACGCACTTGCGAGCTCGTCGAGGCTCGACAGCGCGCCCGGCCGTGCCCCGCGAAGCGTTGTGTCACGCGCGTTCATCGGACCCGAGTCTAAGCGCTCAGATCGGCAGCTTGAAGCCGGGGGGCAGCGGCATGCCCGCCGTCAGGCCGCCCATCTTTTCCTGCGTCGTCGCCTCGGCGCGGCGTACCGCATCGTTGAATGCGGCGGCGACGAGATCCTCGAGCATGTCCTTGTCTTCGCCGAGCAGCGACGGATCGATCGCCACGCGCTTCACGTCGTGACGGCAAGTCATCACGATCTTGACGAGACCGGCGCCCGACTGGCCCTCGACTTCGGTGCGCGCGAGTTCCTCCTGCGCGCGCTGCATGTTCTCCTGCATCTGTTGCGCCTGCTTCATCAGGCCGGCCAGCTGGTTTTTCATCATGACGGTTCCTGCTTGGTCAATGGGGTGGGAATCGAGAGCGGCGTCACCGAATCGGGACGCACGGTCGCGCTGAAGCGCTCGACGAGCTCGCGGACGAACGGCTCGTTGCGAAATGCGGCGTCGCCCTGCGCTTTGGCCTGCGCGCGCTCACGACGTTCCAGCGCCGCGAGCGAGCCGTCGCCGCTTTCGCCGATCTCGAACGCGAGCAACACCTTGCGGCCGGTTGCGGCGTCGAGCGCCGCCTTCAGCTTGTCCGAGTACGCCTTGTCGGCAAGATGCTTGTGGGACGCGGGGATCGCCAGCGACAGCGCGTTCCCCCTCACCGACTTCAACTCGGATTGTGCCGCGAGCTGGGCCGCCATGCCGGTCAGCCGCAGGCTCGCGACGAACGCCGGCCACGCGGCCGTCGTATCGGGTAGCGGCTGCAGGGGTCCAGCGGTGGCGCGAGCCGGTTCGGTGACAGGCGGTGCGTCGACCGGACGGGCACTTGGTCGCGGCGCGACGAGCGTGACATCGGCGTCGCCGCGCGCAGGGGCCGGCGCGCGCTGCGACGGCGACTCCATGGCGACTGGTCGCGATGCGGACTCGCGCTGCGCGGGCCGCGCGACGTCCGATGGTTTGACGGCGGCCGAACGCCCGGATCCGCCATGTGCCGCGGCCTCGGGGGCGCCGGCCGGCTCGAACGCCAGCAGGCGCAGCAGCGTCATCGAAAATCCGGTCGCCTCGTCGGGGGCAAGCGCCAGGTCGGCGCGACCCTGTGCGCATATCTGATAAGCGAGCTGCGCCGCTTCCGGGGTGAATCGGGCCGCGTATTCGGCGATGCGATCCGCTTCGTCGCCGACCGGCGCGCCCGGGACGGCCAGCACGACGGCAATCCGATAGAAGATCGTCGCGAGCTCGTCGAGCGCCGCGCTGAATGCCTGTCCGGAGCTCGCCAGCGCGTCGGCCTCGGCGAGCAATGCCGCACCGTCGGACGCGAGCAGTGCATCGACGATTCGGTGCAGGTAGCCGCGGTCGACGACGCCGAGCATCCCGCGCACCGCCGGCTCCCGGACTTCGCCGCCGCCGAATGCGATCGCCTGGTCGAGCAGCGACAGCGCGTCGCGCAAGCTACCCTGTGCCGCCGCCGCAAGTTGAGGCAACGCCGTCGCGTCGAACGGAATCGCCTCCGCCGCGAGGATGTGTGCGAGCCGTTCGCCGATGGCCGCACGCGGCAGCGGCGTCAGGCTGAACTGCAGGCAGCGCGACAGCACGGTCGGCGGAATCTTCTGCGGGTCGGTCGTGGCGAGCACGAACTTGACGTGCTCGGGCGGCTCCTCGAGCGTCTTCAGCATCGAGTTGAACGCGCCCTTGGACAGCATGTGCACCTCGTCGATCAGGTACACCTTGTAGCGTCCGACCGTGGGTGCGTAGCGCGCGTTGTCCAGGATCTCGCGCATGTTGTCGACGCCCGTGTTCGAGGCGGCGTCGAGCTCGAGCAGGTCCACGAAGCGGCCGGCGTCGATGTCGCGGCAGGCGGCGCACTCGCCGCACGGCGTTGCGGACACGCCGCGCTCGCAGTTCAGGCTCTTCGCAAGGATCCGAGCCAGCGTTGTCTTGCCGACACCACGGGTGCCGGTCAGCAGGTAGGCGTGATGCAGCCGGCCCTGGGTGAGCGCGTTGGTCAGCGCCGTGACCACGTGACCTTGGCCGACCAACTCGCCAAACGCGCGCGGCCGCCATTTGCGGGCAAGGACCTGGTAACTCATCGGAGCGGGGACGGGGCGAGCCGAGTGGAGCGGCGTGATTGCGGGGTTCTACGCCGGCCGAAGATCGAAGCGCCGGCTATTTGTCACCAGATCGGCCTGAGACGCGGCGCGAACCGGCGACAACGCGGAACGTACATGGACGTACGTGAGCGTTGGAGCCGGTGAGCAACAAAGTATCAGGTCGATCTGGACGACAAAGAGCAAAGGAGGCGAGCCGTTCCCCCGGCACTTGCAGTGAATCGCTGTGGCTGCTTCCTTCCGGACCTGACCAGGTTCACGACCTTGCAATGCGGGGCGACCCGCCGTTGATCGGGGCGCAACTTCCGCGAACCCGCAGTATAACCGCTCATCGCTCCGCCGGGCGAACTTGCCGCGGAGACGTTTGCGGCGGCCTCCGGACTGCCGCTGAAGCGGTCCGGGTGCCGCGGGCTGGCTGAAAACGGGGTTTTTGCCGCTCGGCGGGACGGTCGATTGTCCCTCCCCTTCCAAGGGTTATAATGGCCACCGTCGCTTGAGACGCGGTGCCGCGTCCGCGACCACCAGTGGAGTTCCTCGCAGCCCGTGGCAAGGCTGCGCCAATGCACGGCGGCATCAAGATCGCCGCAAACCTTCGACGACGCGCCCGGAAACGGGGCGGTAGACCATGCGCGATCGAGTGTTTGTACGACGTTTGAGAAGTTGGTGTCGCCGGTCCTTGATTGGGCTCGCCGCACTTTCGCTGCTGGCATTCAGCGGCTGCGAAAGCACGCGCCCCCCGTTGCCGCCCGGCAAGCCGGGGCTGCACGTCGTTGTCCGGCCCGGCCCGTCCACCTGGTTCACGCTGCCCGACGGCACGACGACCGGGTTCGATCACGATCTTCTCACCCGGTTCGCCCGTGAGCGCGGCGTCCCCCTTCACGTCACGTTCGCCGACGGCGCGGCGCCGTTGCTCGACGAGATCGCCCGCGGCGACGCTCAACTCGGCGCCGGTGGGTTGTTGCAGGCGGCCGACGTCGCCAACGACCCCAAGGTGCCTGGCAAGGCGTTGGCGTGGAGCACCGGCTACCACTCGGTCGAGCCCGTGCTGATCTACAACGTCGACGGCTATCGTCCGCGCCGATGGGCGGATCTCGATCACGCGACCGTTGCGTATCCGGCGCACACGGGCCTCGACGGTCCGCTCGCCGCGGTCCGGTACGCGCATCCTGAAGTGAACTGGCAGGCGATCGATATGGCCTCGGCGGACGCGCTGATCGCCGAAGTAGCCGAGGGCACGATCAGCTACGCGGTCGTCGCCTCGAGCGACGCCGCGATGGCGCGCAACATCTACCTCGATTTCGACGTCGCGTTCCCGGCGGGTCCGCGGCGCGAGTTCGCGTGGGCCGTCTCGCCGGGGTATCCCGAGCTGCGTAACGCGCTCGACGCGTACTTCGCGCGGCTGCGCAAGGACGGCACGCTCGCGCGCCTGGCCGACCGTTACTTCGGCGTATCGGCCGACGTCGAGCGCATCGATGCCGGCGTGTTCCAGGAACGAATCCGCAAGACGCTGCCCGAATGGCGGAAGACGTTCGTCGAGGCGCAGGCGAAAAGCGGCATCGAATGGCGCCTGCTCGCCGCGGTCGCGTACCAGGAGTCGCAGTGGGATCCGATCGCGACCAGCGAAACGGGCGTCCGCGGCCTTATGCAGTTGACCGAGGAGACGGCACGCCACCTGGGTGTCGTCGATCGTCTCGACGCCAAGTCGTCGGCGATCGGCGCTGCGCGCTATCTCGCCGATCTCAAGTCCAAGCTGCCGGCCCGCATCGCCGAGCCGGATCGAACGTGGCTCGCGCTCGCCGCGTTCAACATCGGCGTGGCTCATCTCGAGGACGCCCGGATCCTCGCGCAGCGCCAGAAACTGAACCCCGACCTGTGGGCGGACGTGCGCAAGGTGCTACCGCTGCTCGCCGAGCCCGAGTACTACCTCGGCGCCAAGTACGGTTATGCGCGCGGCGGCATGCCGGTGGCCTTCGTCGGCCGCGTGCGCGGCTATTACGACATCCTGCTACGCAGCGAAAGCCCCGGCACGCCGCGCCTCGAAGCACGCCTCGCAGTGCGCTGACGCGTCGGATCGTTCGACGCTTGAACCGCGCGGTTTGCAGGCCGGCGTAACGGCAACGTGCGCGTCGCCTACCATAGCGGCATGTACGCGCGCGCATTGGCCGCATTCCTGTTGTCGCTCTTCGCTGCCTTCCCGTGCGTCGCCTATGCACAGGACAGCGTGTTCATCGACGACCTGACGTCGCCCGAATTGCAGGCTTTGATCCGCGACGGGCGAACGATCGCGCTGGTGCCGATCGGCGGCACCGAGCAGAACGGTCCGCACATGGTGCTCGGCAAGCACAACGTGCGCGTTAAGGCTCTGGCGGAGAAGATCGCGCGCGCGCTCGGCAATGCACTCGTCGCACCCGTCATCGCGTACGTTCCGGAAGGCGACGTCAATCCGCCGACGTCGCATATGCGCTTCGCCGGTACGCTGACCATACCCGCGGCCACGTTCGAAAGCGTGCTCGAATATGCGGCGCGCAGCCTCCGTGCAAGCGGCTTCCGCGATATCGTCTTCATCGGTGACCACGGTGGCTACCAGCGCAACGAGGAGGCCGTGGCGCGGCGGCTGAATCGCGAATGGTCGGGCGCGCACGTGCGCGTGCACGCGCTGGCCGAGTACTATCGCGTGACCGACACGCAGTACCGGCAAGCGCTGAAATCGCGCGGCTTCACTGACGCCGAGATCGGCACGCACGCGGGCGTTGCCGACACGTCGCTCGCGCTGGCCGTCGATCCCCGTTTGGTGCGCGGTGCGCAACTCGCGGCCGGATCGTCGCTCGACGCGGCGCACGGCGTGTACGGCGATCCACGCCGCGCATCGGCGGAAGCCGGCGCCGTCGGCGTCGACCTCATCGTTCGCGAATCGGTCGCCGCGATCAGGCGCGTGGCCGGGCGCTGAACCCCTTTTTCAATCCACCGTCACGGAATTCCAATTGTCCGCCCTCCTCGCCCGTTTTCCGGTCGCGCTTCTCTGCAGCGCGTTCATCGCTGCCGTTCACGCACAGCCCGCCACCGCCCCATCGACTCCCGCCTCGGCTGCAACGCAAGCCGCGCGGCCGGCCGGCATTGCCACGGTCCCCGGCATGCCGCCCGTCGTCGACGCGACCAACCTGTACAGCGAAACGACCGCGGCCAACGTAGGCGCCACAGCGCGCGCGGCGCTGCCGCGCGTCTACGTACCGCATGTCCAGTCGAACGACGTCTACGTCATCGACCCGGCGACGCTGAAGGTCGTCGATCGGTTCCGGGTCGGCATCAACCCGCAACACGTCGTTCCGGCGTGGGACATGACGACGCTGTGGGTCGCGAACAACGCCGAAGGACGCAAGGACGGCAGCCTGATTCCGATCGACCCGCTGACGGGCAAGCCCGGCAAGGCGATTCCCGTCGACGACCCCTACAACATGTACTTCACCCCTGACGGCAAGTCGGCGATCGTCGTCGCGGAAGCGTACAAGCGACTCGATTTCCGCGATCCGAAGACGATGGCGCTGCAGTCGTCGCTCGCCACGCCGGAGTGCGACGGCATCAACCACGCGGATTTCTCGATCGACGGCCGCTATGCGATCTTCACGTGCGAATTCACGAAGGGCCTCGCGAAAATCGATTTCGTCGATCGCAAGGTCGTCGGCTACCTGAAGCTGTCGAAGGGCGGCATGCCGCAGGACATCCGCATCAGCCCGGACGGCAAGGTGTTCTTCGTTGCCGACATGATGGCCGACGGCGTGTTCCTCATCGATGGCGAGACGTTCAAGGAAATCGGCTTCGTGCCCACCGGCAAGGGCACGCACGGCCTCTATCCGAGTCGCGACGGAAAGAAGCTCTACGTCTCCAACCGCGGCTCCAACAAGATCCATGGTCCGGCGAAGGGCAAGGGCAGCGTGTCCGTCATCGATTTCGCGACGCGCACGGTCGACGTGACATGGCCCATCCCCGGCGGCGGCAGTCCCGACATGGGCAACGTCAGCGCCGACGGCAAGCAGCTATGGCTGTCGGGACGCTACGACAACGTCGTGTACGTGTTCGATACAACGACCGGCGCCGTGCAGAAGATCGCGGTGGGCAAGGAGCCGCACGGGCTCACCGTGTGGCCGCAACCGGGCCGCTATTCGCTCGGCCACACGGGCAACATGCGGTAGGAAGGTAGTAACGTCGCAACTGCTTCGAGAATCAGCGGCGTGCGATGACGCTCTGCCCGTTCATGTACGGGCGGACGGCAGCGGGGATTTCGATCGAGCCGTCGGCGCGCTGGTAGTTCTCCATCACGGCGACGAGCGTGCGCCCGACGGCGAGCCCGGAACCATTCAGCGTGTGCACGAGCTCGGGTTTGCCCTGTGCGTTGCGATAGCGTGCCTGCATGCGCCGCGCCTGGAATGCCTCGCAATTCGAGCACGACGAGATCTCGCGGAATGCGTCCTGCGCGGGCAACCAGACTTCGAGGTCGTACGTCTTTGCCGCGGCGAAGCCGATGTCGGCGGTGCACAGCGCCATTACCCGATACGGCAGTTCCAGTTTCGTAAGGATTGCCTCGGCGTGCCCGGTCAACGCCTCGAGTGCTGCGTAGGAATCCTCGGGCTTCACCACCTGCACGAGCTCGACCTTGTCGAACTGGTGCTGGCGGATCATCCCGCGCGTGTCCTTGCCGTAACTCCCCGCTTCCGAGCGAAAGCACGGCGTGTGCGCCGTCAACCGGATTGGCAGGCGATCCGCAGCGAGGATCTCGTCGCGAACCGAATTGGTCAGCGTGATCTCCGAGGTCGAGATCAGGTAGAGCGGATCGGTGTCGCCGTCCTGACCGCCCTTGCGGACCGAGAACATGTCGGCCTCGAACTTCGGCAGCTGCGTCGTACCCACCAGCGTCGCCGCGTTGACGATGTACGGCGTGTAGCACTCGGTGTAGCCGTGCTCCTGCGTGTGCGTGTCGAGCATCAGTTGCGCGAGCGCGCGATGCAGGCGGGCGAGATCGCCACGCAGGAACGTGAACCGCGCCCCGGACAGCTTGGCCGCCGCCGCGAAATCGACCATGCCGAGCGCTTCGCCAAGATCGGTGTGATCCTTGGGCTTGAAATCGAACGCGCGCGGCGCGCCACTGCGGCGCACTTCGACGTTGTCGTCGGCGGACCGGCCTTCCGGCGTCGATGGATGCGTGACGTTCGGCAGTTCGAGCAGGAAATCGCGCAACTGCGTCTGCACGCGCTCGAGCTCGCGCTCGAGCTGCTTCAGCTCGTCGCCTGCGCCGGCCACCTCGCGTAACAGCGGCTCGACATCCTGCCCGGCGCCTTTGGCCATGCCGACCTGCTTGCTCAGCGCGTTGCGCGTCGCCTGCAGCTGCTGCGTGCGCGTCTGGATCGTCTTGCGTTCGGCTTCGAGCGTTTCGAAGCGACCGGTATCCAGCACGACGCCGCGCTTGGCGAGCGCAGCGGCGACACCCGCCAGATCGTTGCGCATTGCATTGATGTCGATCATCGAAGAATTCTAGCAGGCGCTTGCACCCTCGCATGCGCCGGCGCGGGCGCGACGACGACGTTGTGCCGACAATCAGTCTTCGTCCGGCACCGGCGGCGCGTGCCTGCCGCCGCTAGCGTCGTCACGCGCGCGAAGATCGCGCAGCCGCTCGCCGATGCGCGCTTCGAGGCCGCGCTCCGTCGGCGAGTAGAACGACACGTCGGGCATGTCGTCGGGCAGATAGCGTTCGCCAGCCGCATAAGCGTCCGCCTCGTCGTGCGCGTAGCGATAACCTTTGCCGTAGCCCAGGCCCTTCATCAGCTTGGTCGGCGCATTGCGCAGGCGCATCGGCACCGGCCGCGATCCGTCCTCGCCGATGAACGCACGCGCGGCGCCGTACGCCGAATAGACGGCGTTGCTCTTCGCCGCGCACGCGAGATACAGCACGCACTGCGCGAGCGCCAGCTCACCTTCGGGAGAACCAAGCCGCTCATACGTTGCAACGGCGTCGAGCGCCTGCGTCAGCGCACGCGGATCGGCAAGGCCGATGTCCTCGCTCGCCATCCGGATGAGCCGGCGTCCGACGTAGAGCGGATCGGCGCCGCCGTCGAGCATCCGGCACATCCAGTACAGCGACGCATCCGGATCGGACCCGCGAACGGCCTTGTGCAACGCGGATATCTGGTCGTAGAACGCTTCGCCGCCCTTGTCGAAACGCCGCAGGCTGCGCGCGATCGTGTCCTCGACGAATGCGACGTCGACGACGGCTCTCTTCGCTTCTGCGACGGCCGTGGCGAGTTGCTCGACGAGGTTGATCAGCCGTCTGCCATCGCCGTCGGCGTAGCTGACGAGCGCATCGCCGGCGTCAGCGTCGACGGTGACGTCCGGCATCGCGGCCGTCACCGCGCGGTCGAGCAATTGCGCGAGCTCGGGCGGCGACAACGGCTTCAGCACATAGACGGCGGCACGCGACAACAGCGCGCTGTTCACCTCGAAGGACGGATTCTCGGTGGTCGCGCCGATGAACGTCAGCACGCCGCGCTCGACGAACGGCAGGAACGCGTCCTGCTGCGCCTTGTTGAAGCGATGCACTTCGTCGACGAACAGAATCGTTGCCCGACCATATTGCTCGCGCGCAAGCTCGGCGCGCGCAACGGCGTCGCGAATGTCCTTGACGCCGGCGAGGACGGCCGAGATCGCGACAAAGTCGGCGTTGAACGCATTTGCCATCAGCCGCGCGAGCGTGGTCTTGCCCACCCCCGGCGGTCCCCACAGGATCATCGAATGCGGCTTGCCCGCCGCGAACGCAACGGCCAGCGGCTTGCCGGGTGCCAGCAGATGGCGCTGCCCGATGACGTCGTCGATCGACTTCGGCCGCAATCGCTCCGCGAGCGGCGTCAGCGGTCCCGTATCCGTAGCGGCGGCGAAAAGATCGGTCATCGGGAAGTCATTGTCGCTCGCGGGTGCGGCGCGTACGCTGATGGCTTTAATGTGCGCCGCTGGCTTGCGCTCTGCCGCCAGCCACGCGCGAGGAGTTTTCCGGATGGAAGTGCGAAAGCGACGTACGCTGTACGTAGGCTCGGGGTCGCCGTACGCGTGGCGGGTCTGGCTCGCGCTGGAGCACAAGGGGCTGCCCTACGAATTGCGCGTGCTGTCGTTCTCCGCCGGTGACCTGCGAACGCCGGCGTTCGCGGCGCTCAATCCGCGCTGCAAGGTGCCGGTGCTCGACGACGACGGCTTCGTCATGTACGAATCGGCGGCGATCGTCGATTACATCGGCGATGCCTATCGCGACGCCGGCGCGCCGCTCTTTCCCGACGACGTGAAGGCGCGCGCAATCGTGCGTCGCAAGATCCGCGAAGCCGACGAGTACGTCGCGCAGTCGATGGAACGGCTCGTCGACCACGTGCTGTTCACACCGCCTCCTCAGTGGGATGCGGAGAAAATCGGCAAGGCGCGCGAACGGTTTCTCGCCGAGCTCGTGTTCTTCGAGGAGGACCTGGCCGGCGAGTTTCTGGTCGGCGACCTCGGCGCGGCGGATTTCACGCTCTATCCGCTGCTTGCGCTTCCGCTGCGGATGGAAGCGCGAACCAAGCCGGACCTCGACATCGCCGCCAACATCGGGCCGCGACTGACTGCATGGATGCGCCGGATCGAAGCGTTGCCGTTTTTCGGCGCGACTTATCCGCCGCACTGGCAGGCGCAGACCCCCTGATCACTGCCCGACCACGTCGGCTCCCTTTGGCGGCGTGAACTGGAACACATCGCCGGCGAGCTTCGGATTGCGCCGGACATCGCTGAACGTGAGCTCGGTGGACTGGCCGAATGCGTCAGTCAGCTCCATGCGCCGCGGCAGGCTGTCGACGAAGCCTAGCCGGATGCGCGTGAACTGCGATTCGGCCGACTTCGGCGTTGCGTTGACATACTCGACGCCGTCGGCTTCTCCGCCGGCCACGAGCGTGAAGTTCTTCTCGAGCGCGTTGTCGCCGGCCAGCAGCGCCGCCGGTGTCGCGCCGAGCGCCGCGTCGAGCTTGCGCACGATCACCTGGTTCAGGTCGCGGTCGAATACCCACACTTTCGCGCCGTCGCCGACGATCAGCTGGTCGAACGGCTTTTCGTAGGTCCAGCGGAACTTGCCCGGACGCTGGAACGCAAACGTTCCCGACGTGGCCTGCGTCGTGCGCCCGTCCTTGTTGACGACGTTCTGCCGAAAGGATCCCTGTGCGCTCTGCGTGCCTTCGAGAAACGCGTGCAACTGATCGAGACCCGATGCGTGGGCGACCGGTGCCGCCAGCGCAAGCGCGCACGCCCATGCGAAGGCGTGAGCCCGCAGCCGGTTGCGGCGACGGGGGTGAGCTTGCGGTGAGTGTCGAATAGTCAACGTGTAGCACCCGGCTCCGTGCCGGGAATGTTGGCGTAGCAGTTCCCGACCGGATCGAGGACGACGTATGTGTGCGTCAGGCCGCCCCAGTCGCGTTGCCCCGCGCGCAGATGGTACTGGTGAAAGTAGACACGCCACGAACCGATCTCGTTCTCGGTCTGCACGTCGCACCCATCGACGAACATCGTCGGCCCGCAGTAGCGGTCCGGAAGGAGCGTACGCGCGCGCTCGATCGTCTGCGCCTCGTCGAGCACCGTGCCGCGGATATCGCGATCGCGCGGGCAGAAGCGCGCGCCTTCGCGGTAGACCTCGATCGGACCGGCTGCAGCCAATCCGGACACGAGCGTGAGCAGTACCGCACCAAGCCGCACGCCTAGCCGTCGGCCTCTTTGCAAGTCAGACCGATACGCAGCAACGAGCATCGGCCTCCTCGCCATCGTGTGCGGCCGCGCCCTTCGGGCCTCGGCTCGGCCAATCGCCTCCGCCCCGCACACTCAGGCGTCCTTCCCCACCGGCACCAGGACCTCGCGATTGCCGTTCGTCTGCATCGGCGACACCATTCCCGCGCGCTCCATCTGCTCGATCAGCCGTGCCGCGCGGTTGTAGCCGATGCGCAGATGCCGCTGCACGAGCGAAATCGACGGCCGCCGCGTCTTCAGCACGACAGCAACCGCCTGGTCGTACATCGGATCGGTTTCCGCATCGGCACCCTCGACCGATAACGCATCATCGCCGTCGCCCGCTACACCACCTTCGAGAATGCCCTCGATGTACTGCGGCTCGGCCTGCGCTTTCAGGTGCTCGACGACGCGGTGCACCTCGGCATCGGACACGAACGCGCCGTGCACGCGCATCGGGTAGCCGGTGCCGGGCGGCAGGTACAGCATGTCGCCCTGCCCGAGCAGCGCCTCCGCGCCCATCTGATCGAGGATCGTCCGCGAGTCGATCTTGCTTGCGACCTGGAACGCGATCCGCGACGGAATGTTCGCCTTGATGAGGCCGGTGATCACGTCGACCGACGGACGCTGCGTCGCGAGGATCAGGTGAATTCCC
Source organism: uncultured Pseudomonadota bacterium (assembly GCA_963709335.1). Lineage (GTDB taxonomy): Bacteria > Pseudomonadota > Gammaproteobacteria > Burkholderiales > Casimicrobiaceae > VBCG01. Next base: position 42,513 of record CAVPWB010000007.1, on the reverse strand, counting down.
GCCGCGCGGGCCTTCTGGGCGATCCTCGCGATCAGTTCTTCGATCTTCTTCCCCGTCACCATCATCAGGTCGGCGAGTTCATCGACGACGACGACGATCAGATGCATCTCGTCGAGCACCTCCGGCGCATCGGGCGTGAGCGAAAACGGATTGGTCAGCGGCTTGCCTGCCTTCTTCGCGTCGACGACCTTCTGGTTGTAGCCGGCGAGGTTGCGCACGCCGAGGGTCGACATCAGCTTGTACCGTCGCTCCATCTCGCCGACGCACCAGTTGAGCGCGTTGGGCGCGAGCTTCATGTCGGTGACGACCGGCGCGAGCAGATGGGGAATGCCGTCGTACACGGATAGCTCCAGCATCTTCGGATCGATCAGGATCATCCGCACCTGCTTGGGGACTGCCTTGTAGAGCAGCGACAGGATCATCGCGTTCACGGCCACCGACTTGCCCGATCCCGTCGTGCCCGCGACGAGCAGATGCGGCATCCGCGCGAGGTCGGCGATCGCGGCGTTGCCGGCGATGTCCTTGCCGAGCGCGAGCGTCAGCATGCCGGGCGCGTCGTTGTACGTCGTCGACGCGAGGATCTCCACCAGCTTCACGACTTGCCGGCGCGGATTCGGCAACTCGAGCGCCATGCACGACTTGCCTGGAATCGTTTCGACGAGGCGAATGGAAACAACCGACAGCGCGCGCGCCAGATCCTTGACCAGGTTGACGATCTGCGCGCCCTTCACGCCGACGGCAGGCTCGATCTCGTAGCGGGTGATAACCGGGCCCGGATACGCGGCGAGCACCTTCACCGTAACGCCGAAATCGGCGAGCTTGCGCTCGATCAGGCGCGACGTGTACTCGAGCGTTTCGGCACCGACCGTTTCGGTTGCGGGCGGCGCATCTTCGAGCAGCGACAGCGGCGGCAACGGCGAATCCGGCATGTCGGTGAAGAGCGGCCGCTGCTTCTCGCGCACCACCCGCTCGGACCTCTGCACGGCCGTCACCGCGGGAACGACGACAATCGGCTCGCGTTCCGCCGGGTCTTCGCGCAGGTGCTCGATTGCAAGCTCGCGTTCCGCCGCGTGCGCATCGCCGATGCGACGGTCCAACGCTTCCTCGCGCCGGCGCCTTGCGCGGAGGAACAGCGTCTCGATGCCGGTGCCGATCCGCTCCATCACGCGCAGCCACGACACGCCGAACAGCAGCGACGTGCCGACGGCCAGCAGTGCGAGCAGCAGCAGTGTCGCGCCGTTGAAGCCGACACCATTTTCCAGGTTGTGGCCGATGACATCGCCGAGCACGCCGCCTGGCCGCTGCGGCAACGCTGCAGGCAACCGATAGAGACGGATCGATTCGAGCGCAGCGCTCGCCAACAGCACCAGCGCGAAACCGACGGCGCCGAGCACGAACGGATGATCGCTCGAATGATCGGGGCGCACGACGCGGCGATAGCCCGCGACGACGAGAACGATTCCAGCAACGACCCACCACCACGCGGAGAACCCGAACAGGTACAGCAGGAGATCCGACATCCACGCGCCGACCACGCCGCCGCGATTGGCGATCGGACCGCCGGTACCGGTCGACGACCAGCCGGCGTCGCTCTTCGTGTAGGTGACGAGCGTCAGCGCGAGGTAGAGGAGTGCTGCGACGACCAGCAGCCACCATGACTCTCGAAGCAACCGCGCAATCCGCGGCGAAAGCTCGGGCGCAGGCTCTTTAGCCTTTCGTCGAGAATTTCCATTCTGCTTCAAAAACATGGTATTGCCGCTAGAACCTCACATAATGCATTATACGCAGCCAAGTCCGCGCCGCGCAATCGTTTCGCGCATCGGAGGCTGCTTGCGACTGGTGATCGCGTCCCCATGTGGGACAGGAGCCGATGCGGAGCAAACGTTGCATCAACTGCTAGACTTTGGGGGTTTTGCGCTGACGAGAATGCCATGCCTGCGAAGCACGCCCGCCTGCTGATCCTGGGTTCCGGACCCGCCGGCTACACCGCGGCAGTATACGCCGCGAGAGCCAATCTCCGACCTGTCGTCATCACCGGCCTCGCGCAGGGCGGGCAACTGATGACGACCACCGAGGTCGACAACTGGCCCGCCGATTTCGACGGCGTAATGGGCCCCGACCTGATGGCGAGGTTCCAGAAGCACGCCGAGCGTTTCGAGACCGAGCTCGTCTTCGATCACATCCATACGGTGGATCTGCGCGCGCGGCCGCTGAAGCTCGTCGGCGACAGTGCCGAGTACACGTGCGACGCACTGGTCATCGCCACTGGTGCATCGGCCCGCTATCTCGGGCTGCCGTCGGAGCAGGCGCACATGGGACGGGGCGTATCGGCGTGTGCGACGTGCGACGGATTCTTCTACAAAGGTCAGGATGTGGTCGTCGTCGGCGGCGGGAACACGGCCGTCGAGGAAGCGCTGTATCTGTCGAACATCGCGCGCAACGTCACGCTGATCCATCGGCGCGACAAGCTGCGCGCCGAGGCGATCCTGGTCGACCGCCTCGTCGCGAAGACGGGTGCGGGCGGCAACGTGCGGTTGCTTTGGAATCACACGGTCAGCGACGTGCTCGGCGACGATGCAGGTGTCATCGGCGTGCGCGTGACGGATGTTCACAGCGGCAAGTCGCAGGATATCGCGACGCACGGCGTGTTCATCGCGATCGGCCACACGCCCAACACGCAGATCTTCGAAGGCCAGCTCGACATGGCAGGCGGCTACATCCATGTCAAGGGCGGCTCTGAAGGCAACGCGACAGCGACGAGCGTCCCCGGCGTGTTCGCCGCCGGCGACGTCGCCGACCACGTCTACCGCCAGGCGGTTACGTCGGCGGGAACCGGCTGCATGGCGGCGCTCGACGCCGAGGCGTTCCTGGAGTCGCTGGCAACGCCCGTCCCGACGGACGTCGCGACGAGCGCTGTGGCCGTTCCCGTCGCATAACGGCGCGGGTCGGCGCGTGGCCAAGCTCACCGACCTTCGCTCGCTCGTCGACGCCGCGCGGCAAAAACACGAGGCGGAAACGCCGGCCGCAGCGGCCGCGAAACCGGCTGCCCGTGCCATCGCCAGCGCTGCCGGTGCCCCCGCACGCGCCACTTCAACCGGGAAGGTCACGACGCCGCGGCGTCAGGTAGCGGCGACCAAGCACGCCACGGCCGACATCGACATCGCGCAGGCGTTCGCGGACGTGACCCGGATTCCGCCGCGCAATCGCGCGGCCCCGATCCGGTCGCAGCCTACGGCCATTCCGCGGCTGCGGATCGCCGACGAGCGGGAAGCGCTCGAGCTGTCGAAGTACGGGGCCGAGCCGTCGCCGCATTCGTGGGATATCGGCCAGGAGCTCGATGCGGAGCAGACGTTCCTGCGCAAGGGGCTCGGCACCGACATCCTCGTCAAGCTTCGCCGCGCGCACTGGACGACCCAGGGCGTGCTCGATTTGCACGGCATGACAACCGACGAAGCGCACGACACGCTGGCGGACTTCCTGCTCGACGCCCGCAACCGTGGCTTGCGCTGCGTGCGGATCATCCATGGCAAGGGATTGACGTCGCCGAACCGCGAGCCCGTGCTGAAAGGCAAGGTGCGCCGGTGGCTATCGCAGTGGGACGACGTCCTCGCCTATTGCGAGGCCGCTCGTCACGCCGGCGGCGGCGGCGCCGTCGTCGTGCTGCTGCGCGGACGCTAGCCTGTCGAGCGGCGCAACGTGGCGACAGCGCCGGGCAACACCTGCTTTACCGTTAGAATCCGTGGTCTCCCGTATCGGCGCATGACCGCAGTGGGCTTCGCGCGGTGCGCTCCAACGAAAACCCTCAGGAGCACCACATGACATCCGCGACCCCGTCGCGCCTTCCGGAGCTTGTATCCCGCAACGCGAAGCCATTGCTGGCTTCCTGGCTTGCGCACCAGCGCGCGTCGTCCGCAGCGCGACTCGATCTCATCAGCAACAGCGAGCTCGACGACCAGTCGAAGCGGTTTCTTGCCAGCGTCGAGGCGGCCCTCAACGCCGGCTCGTACGACGATCCGTCTTCCAACGCATGGACCGACGCGCGCGAGCTGTTGCGCGAAATTTCCCGCTCGCGGGCGATCCAGGGGTTTTCGCCGAACGAAACGGCGTCGTTCGTGTTCTCGTTGAAGCAGCCGCTGTTCGATCTCGTGCGCCGCGAGCTCGGCGCGCAGCCGCAGCAGGTCGCCGACGAGACATGGCGCATTTCGCTCATCGTCGATCAGCTCGGACTCTTCACGATGGAAGCATTCCAGCAGTCGCGCGAGGAGATCATCGCGCGCCAGCAGCAGGAATTGCTCGAGCTGTCGACGCCGGTGGTCCGGCTCTGGGATCGCATCCTCGCGCTGCCGCTCGTGGGCACGCTCGACAGTGCGCGCACGCAAGTGGTGATGGAGAGCCTGCTCGAGCGGATCGTCGAGACGGGCTCGGAAGTCGCGATCATCGACATCACCGGCGTGCCGACCGTCGATACGCTCGTCGCGCAACATCTGCTGAAGACCGTCGCGGCGACGCGGCTGATGGGCGCCGATTGCATCATCAGCGGCATCAGGCCGCAGATCGCGCAGACGATCGTGCATCTCGGCGTCGATCTCGGCGCCGTCATCACGAAGGCGACGCTTGCCGACGCCTTCGCCGTCGCGTTGAAGATGACCGGCGCGTCGGTCACATCGCGTTCCACCTGACACGCCGGTCATTCCGATGGATCGCATTCCGATTCTGAAGATGGGCGACTTCCTGCTCGTGACGATCCAGGTCGACATGCACGACCAGCTCGCGCTGCAGCTGCAGGAAGACCTGACTGCGCGCATCAGCACCGACTCGGCGACGGGCGTGCTGATCGACATCTCGTCGCTCGACGTCGTCGACTCGTTCATCGGCCGGATGATCGCGAATATTTCGGCGATGGCGCGCGTGCTGGACGCGCAGACCGTCGTCACCGGCATGCGCCCGGCGGTGGCGATCACGCTGGTGGAGCTCGGCATGACGCTCGAGGGCGTCCTCACGGCATTGAACGTCGAGCGCGGCATGGCGCTGCTGCGGCAAAAAGTCGCTGCGCACGGTGAGTGATCGCGCCGGGAGCGCCGGCGTCTTTCGCTCCCCGGGATTTGGAGCGCTGGCTGCGACCGTGATGCAGGTCGAAGCAATGCCGCTGCGCCGGTCGGAGGACATCGTCCGGATGCGCCAGGCCGTCCGCGAGCGTGCGGTAACGCTCGGCTTCGGCCTTGTCGACCAGACGAAGATCGTCACCGCGGCGAGCGAGCTCGCCCGCAATGCAATCCTCTACGGTGAAGGTGGCGACGTCGAGATCGCGCAGCTTGCCGCGGGTCCGCGCAAGGGACTGCGGCTGACGTTCATCGACCAGGGTCCGGGCATCGACGATATCCAGCTCGCGATGAAGGACGGGTTCACGTCGGGATCGGGCCTGGGACTCGGCCTCGGCGGCGCACGCCGGCTCACCAACGAGTTCGCGCTGGAGTCGTCGCCCGGAAGCGGCACGCGCGTCACCATCATCCGCTGGCGATGACCGTGCAAATCGTCGTCGAGGAACGCAGCCAGGTGGCGCAGGCGCGGCGCGAGGCCGTGGCGCTCGCGCGCCGCCTGTCGATCGACGACGCCGTCGCCGACCGCCTCGGCCTCGTCGTCACCGAGACCGCCACCAATCTGGTCAAGCACGGCACGGGCGGGAGACTGCTGCTGAGCCCACTCCCCGCGGGGGGCATCGTCGGTGTCGAAGTGATCGCGATCGACAACGGACCGGGCATGCAGAACGTCACGGCGAGCATGCGCGATGGGCACTCGACGGCCGGCAGCCCGGGTCTCGGCCTGGGATCCATTTCGCGGCTCGCGTCGAACCTCGACATCTACTCGCAGAAGGACGTCGGTACGGTGATGCGGTTCGAAGTGTGGGGTGCGGCAGGACTTCCGCCGACGCCGGCGTCGTTTGGCGGCGTATGTATTGCCAAGCCCGGCGAGGACGTCGCCGGCGACGCCTGGACGATGCAGGCAGCGGACGGACAGTGGCGGATGCTCGTCGTCGACGGACTCGGCCACGGCACGGGGGCTGCGACCGCCGCGCAAGCCGCGCTGCGTGTCGCGGAGCAAGCCGCCGCGCTCGATCCGGTCGCCCTCCTCGAATCGCTCCACGGGGCGTTACGCACGACGCGTGGCGCGGCCGCTGCGGCGGCGACGGTTGCCCCGCACGCGGCAAAGGGCGTCTTCGCGGGCATCGGCAACATCCGCGGCCTCGTGCACACACACGACGGCGAGCGGAACCTCGTCTCGCATAACGGCACGCTCGGCCATCAGGTGCGCAAGTTCCAGGCGTTCGAGTTCACGTTCGCGAAGCGCGCGCTGCTCGTCATGCATTCCGACGGCATCGCGACGCACTGGAATTTCTCGGCGTATCCGGGCCTGACGCGTCACCATCCCGCCGTGATCGCGGCGACGATTTATCGCGATCATGCGCGCATTCGCGACGACGCCACGGTCGCCGTGCTGCGCAACGACGCAGGCCCGCGATGAGCACGATGATCGACCGGATGCCGCTGGTCCGCGAGCACGACCTCGTGATCGCGCGGCAGAAGGCGCGGGAGATCGCCGGCATGCTCGGCTTCGACCGACAGGATCAGGCGCGGATCGCCACCGCAGTGTCGGAGATCGCGCGCAACGCGATCCGCTATGCGCACGACGGCAGCATCGCGTACGAAGTCGAGGGCGAGCGCGCGCCGCAGATCCTGCTGGTTCGCATCGCCGACCGCGGTCCGGGCATCGCGAATCTCGACGAGATCCTCGAAGGCCGCTATAAATCGACGACCGGCATGGGTATCGGCCTCACCGGCGCGCGCCGGCTGATGGACCGGTGCGAGATTGCGTCGAGCCCCAAGGGCACGACCGTGCTGATGCGCAAGCTATTCGATTCCCGCGCGCAGCCCGTCGCGGCGGCAGGGATCGAGCGCATCCGAGCGGCGCTGCGCACCCAGCGCGGCACGACGCAGGTCGACGAGCTGCAGCAACAGCAGCAGGAGCTGTTACTGGCGCTCGCCGATGCGCGCGAACGGGAGGAGCAGCTCGCGCGGCTCAATCGCGAGCTCGAGGACACGAATCGCGGCGTCGTCGCGCTTTACGCGGAACTCGACGAGCAGGCCGACCACCTGCGGCGCGCCGACGAGATGAAGTCGCGCTTCCTGTCGAACATGAGCCATGAGTTCCGTACGCCGCTCAATTCGATCCGCGCGCTGACCGGACTGCTGCTCGAACGCGTCGACGGTCCGCTCGCCGACGAGCAGGAAAGGCAGGTCGCGCTGGTCCGCAAGGCGACCGACGACCTGTCGAACCTCGTCGAAGACCTGCTCGACCTCGCGCGCATCGAAGCCGGACGCCTCGAGATCCATGCGGCCGAATTCGCGATCGACGACCTGTTCAGCGCGCTGCGCGGAATGCTGCGGCCGCTGCTGGTCGGCGACGCCGTAACGCTTCGCTTCGAGCCTGCAGCGGGCTTCTCCACGCTCTACACCGACGAAGCGAAGGTGTCGCAGATCCTGCGGAACTTCATTTCCAATGCGCTCAAGTTCACCGAGGCCGGCAGCGTGACGGTGTCGGCCCGCGCCGACGACGAGGCGGTGATGTTCTGCGTCGCCGACACCGGCATCGGCGTGGCGCCCGAAGACCAGGAACGGATCTTCGAGGAGTTCGTGCAGGTTCGAAGCCGTCTGCAGGGGCGCGTCAAAGGCACTGGCCTCGGCCTTCCCTTGTGCCGGCGTCTCGCGACCGCGCTCGGTGGTGAAGTGTCCGTCGAGAGCGCACTTGGCGCGGGTTCCCGGTTCTTTCTGCGGCTTCCACTACGCTACGTCGAAGCCGAACAGACAATCGTCGAGCGACCGCCGTCCCCCGAACCGGAGCCTTGGCACATTCCAGTGCTCGTCGTCGAGGACGAGCGCGAGCTGCAGCTGTTCTACGAGAAGACGCTGCGCGACACGCCGTACCGGACGATCGCCGCCCAGACGCTGCACCAGGCCAGCGCGGCGATCGAGCGCGTGCGGCCCGCCGCCATCATCCTCGACATCCTCCTGCGCCACGAGGACGCGTGGCGCTGGCTTGCGGAGATCAAGGCTGCGCCGGAGTCGCATTCGATCCCCGTCGTCGTCATCACGAGCGTCGACGAGGAGCGCAAGGCATTGGCGCTCGGTGCGGATCTGTTCGCGCGGAAGCCGGTCGATCGGGAGGCGCTGATCGCATTGCTGAACCAGGCGACGGCATCGCGCGTGCTGATCATCGACGATGACGCAACGACGCGCTACGCGATGCGCAAGCTCCTCGAGCACGCGAAGTTCGTCGTGCTCGAGGCGGCGACCGGCGAAGATGGACTGCGCGTGGCCGAAGTGGCGCAGCCCCGCTCGATCGTGCTCGATCTCGGCCTGCCCGACGTCAATGGCTTCTCGATGCTGGACCGGCTCAAGGCGTCGCCAACCACCCGCGATATCCCGGTGATCGTCGCAACGGCCCACGACCTCAGCGACGTCGACCGGGCGACGCTCGAATCGCAGGCGCTTGTCGTCTTGTCGAAGCGCGAAATGCTCGGCACCATTGTGGCCAACGTCGCCATCGCATCGAGCGCACACTCTCCCTCCGCAGTGGACCCACGATGATGAATCCTTCGACAACTCCGACGGTGCTCAACGTAGACGACAACGAGCCGGGGCTCTATGCGAAGACGCGCATCCTGCGCCGCGCCGGCTTCACCGTCCTGGAGGCAGGCAACGGTACGACGGCGCTCGACCTCGTTGCGTCCCAATCGCCCGATCTCGTGCTGCTCGACGTGCAGCTGCCCGACATCAGCGGCCTCGACGTCTGCCGGCGGATCAAGAACGACCCCGCCACGCGACGCACGCCCGTGCTGCACATCTCGGCGACGCACATCACCGAGGCCGATCAGCAGGTCGGCATGGAGAGCGGCGCCGACATCTACCTCGTGGAGCCGATCGCGCCCGAGGAGCTCATCACCGTCGTTCGCACGCTGCTGCGCCTGCGGCATACCGAAGCCGGACTCGCTGCGAGCGAGGAGCGGCTGCGCCTCGCAACCGAAAGCGCCGGCCTCGCCACGTGGGACGTCGACACGCGAACGGGAAGTGCTGTCTTCAGCTCGCACATGTTCCGGATGCTCGGCCTCCCCGCCGACCACGGGCCCGCAAGTCTCACGATGTGGACCGATCGCATTCATCCGGACGACGTCGCCGACACGCTGCAGAACTTCGAAGCTGCCCAGCGCAACAACCTGCCCTTTCGGCACGAATGCCGGATCATCCGCGCGAACGATGGCGCGGAGCGATGGCTTGCCGCAACGGGTCAGTTCCACCTCGACGAGACACGCGAGCGGACGCGCTTCATCGGCGTCATGCTGGACATCACGGAGCGGCGTCGCGCGGACGTCGAACGCAATGATCTCCTGCAGCGCGAATCCGCTGCGCGGCGGGCGGCCGAGGACGCTGCACGGCTCAAGGACCAGTTCCTGGCGACGCTGAGTCACGAGCTGCGCACGCCGATGAGCGCCGTGCTCGGATGGCTGCACCTGCTGCGCAGCGGCAAGCTCAAGTCCGATCAGGAGACGCAGGCGCTCGAGACGATCGAACGCAACGCGCGGCTGCAGAACCAGTTGATCAACGACCTGCTCGACGTCTCGCGGATCATCACCGGCCAGCTGCGTATCGAACGCGACAAGTCGTTCCCGTCGATGATCCTGGAATCGGCGATCGACACCGTCAAACCGCAGGCCGGCGCCCGTCGCGTATCGATCAATCTCGCGTTACCGACGGAGAGTCCGATCGTATGGGGCGATCCGTCGCGGCTGCAGCAGGTGTTCACCAACCTGCTCGTCAATGCGATCAAGTTCTCGCCGGCCGACGGCGCGATCGACATCGCGATGCGCTGCATCGGTGACGACGTGGAGATCCGCTTCGTCGATCACGGCGAAGGCATCGCCCCGGAGATGCTGCCGATCATATTCGAACGTTTTCGCCAGGCGGATGGCTCGATCACGCGCAGGCACGGGGGCATGGGCCTCGGACTGGCGATCGCACGCCACATCATGGACCTGCACGGCGGCAGTGTCGTTGCGGAAAGCGCCGGTCCCGGCCATGGCGCTACGTTCATCGTCAGGTTGCCGCGAATGGCCGAGCCCTCGGCGGTCCTGCCGGGAACTGCTTCGCAACCATCGCGACCGGATCCATCCAACGAGCGGTTGCTCGGCATTCACGTGCTCGCCGTCGACGACGATGCGAATGCGCTCGGCATGCTCACGTCCATGTTGGAGCTCGGCGGCGCGACGGTCACCGCCGCGCACAGCGCCGCCGATGCGCTCGACAAGTTCCGCAACAAGCCGGACATCGCCGTGCTGCTGTCGGATATCGGCATGCCGGACCGCGACGGCTACGATCTCGTCGAATCGTTACGTCGCGATTTTCCCGATCGCACCCAGCACGTCGCTGCCGTCGCGATTACCGGTTATGCGCGCGACGAGGATCACGCGCGCGCGCTGCGCGCAGGATTCGACGCGCATCTGGCGAAGCCGTTCGGCATGGAGGAGCTGTTCGACGCGATCGTCGACCTCGTGCGCAACCGGCAGCGCAACGTGCGGCCGACGCCCGATCAACGGACGGCCAGCTAGCGACGTCGGGGCCACGGTGGTTCGGATGCGCCCGTCGCCCTGGGCCGATCGAGCGGAAGCGTGCCGCTACACCCTCAGGACGAGAGTGGACCGCGGTCGACGCGAAGTTGCTCGGCAAATACCGCTTCGAGCCGCGCGATCGTGTAGGGCTTGATCAGCGGGATGGCGCCGCTGTCCGTCACGTCGTCGATCGCGTCCGGAAAGCCGGTGGCAAGCACGATCGGCATTCCCGGGTTGCGCTCGTGGGCCAGCCGCGCCAGCGTGATACCACTTGTCTCCGGCATGACCACGTCGGAGAACACGAGATCGACGTGCGCGCCCGAATCGAGGATCGCCAGCGCGTCGGCGCACGAGCTTGCCTTCAGCACACTGCAACCGAACGACTCGACGATCCGTGCGGCGAGTTCGAGGTTGTCGGTATCGTCGTCGACGACCAGAACCACGAATCCGCGCATCGTGCGCACTTCCTGCGTCATGGGCTTTCCGATCGCGCCCACTGCGCGACCGCCGTTGCTGTTGGCTCGCGTGGATTCTAACGGCAATCGCGCCGACTTGTACCTGCCGATAACGGCGCAAACTTTGACGCGCGTACAACCGGGACCGCATGTAGCAAACAACGGTTGCGTCAACGCGCCCCGAGCGTCCGATGCTGCAATGCGGGAAGCTTGTTGCGGACCTCTGCGATCACCGGTGGCTCGACGATCCCGGCGACGATGCCGGCACCGTCCGCCCGAACGTCCAGCAAGTCGCCCCAGGGGCCGACGAACATCGAGTGGCCCCATGTCCGCCGTCCGCCCGGATGCGTGCCGGCCTGCGCCGCAGCCAGCACGTAGCACTGGTTCTCGATCGCCCTCGCCCGCAACAGCGCCTCCCAATGCGCTTCTCCCGTACGGGCCGTAAACGCGGCAGGGACGACGATCAGCGCCAGGTTGCCAAGCGCCCGATACAACTCCGGAAAGCGCAGGTCGTAGCAGATCGACAGCCCGACGCGCCCGCACCGTGCGGCGAACGTTGCCGGCTCGCTGCCGGCGACGATCGTCTTCGCCTCGTCGTAATCCTCGTCGCCATGCGTAAAACGGAACAGGTGGATCTTGTCGTAACGCGCGCGGCGCGCACCGTCGGGACCGTACACCAGCAGCGTCTGGCGTACGCGCGCCGGATCGTCGCACGAGATCGGCACGCTGCCGCCGATGACGTACGCGCGATGCGCCTGCGCCATCCTGGCGAGGAATGCCTGCTGGGGCCCGTCGCCGTCGCGCTCCTGTATCGCGAGCTTGTCGCGCGCATGAAGCCCCATCAGCCCGAAGTTTTCGGGCAATAGCACGAGTTCCGCTCCGCCGCCGGCCGCAATGCCGATCAATTCGGCTGCAGCACGCAGGTTCTCGTCCACGCTCGCACCCGACGTCATCTGCACGGCGGCAACGCGCATCGGTTCAGCAGTCGTGTCGGTCATCGTTTTGTCAGTCGAAAGAGCCACTCAGCGAATCGACGGGCCCGACTGCGCGGCCGCCGCTGCGGCTGCGTTCGTGCGCACGACGACAGGATCGTCCCAGCTGCCGGTCACCGCATACTCGTAGCTGAATAGCTGGTCGAATGGATTGTTGAGCATCTTCTGCGCGAGCAGCGTTCCCGCGCCGACCGCAGCGCCGATCAGCGGGTTGGCGATGAACAGCGCGGCCGCGGCTCCGGACACGCCGGACGACAGCGACGGTTGCACGCGCACCTTCAACTGTTGCGTCTCGCGCGCGAGGTCGACGTCTCCGGCGATGTTCACCGCAGCGGCCGGGCCCACGAGCCGGAAGTCGTCCGTGTGCATCGTGCCGGTGCGCATCCTGACGTCCGCGGTGATCGTGTCGAACGCGAAGCCTTCGCTGAACACATCGCGGAAGTCGAGCGAGATTCGCCTCGGCAGCGCCTGCAGCGACAGCACGCCGAGCAGGCGTCCGACGCCGGGATCCACCTTCGTGAATTGCCCGGCGCCGGAGCGAAGCTTGAAGCTGCCGGTAAGCGTCGGATAGTCGAAGTCGCTCGGCGCGCCGTCCCACGTGAGCTGGCCGTCGATCTTTGTCGGCGCATTCTTGACGGCGTTGGGCCAGCCGAATCGGCCCAGGAACTCGCCGGCCTCCTTCACGTCGACCACGACGTCGAGCCGCGTCTGCGATCGGCTCGCGACGTTGCGCCACGAGCCTTCTGCGTCGATGCGGCCGAAGTCGTTGATCAGCGCGAGCTTCTGGATCTGCCAGTCGCTGCCTGCAGGGTGCGCGAGCAGCTCGAGCTTGCCGATCGTGCGGTCCTTCGAGCGCAGCGCGTCCGCGACGATGTCCACTTCCGGCCAGCGATTGAGCGTATCGGGAACGGTAGCCGGATGCGCTGCACCGGTTCCCGCCGCGTCGCTGGCCGATGGCGTCGCCAGACGGGCGAGGCGCGCGACGATGCGACCGTTGGGCTGCGCGGGCGTCGCGGCGCGCCACACGGCCGTCCCGGCAAGCTCGGTGCCGTCGAGCGTCAACCGCCATTCGCTACTCTGGCGTCGCGCGCTCGTCCGCAACTTCGTGAAGCGACGGCCCAGTGCATCGAGCGTCTCGGCCGTCAGATCGACGCCGTTCAACACCAGTCCGCCGGCCGGCGCAGGGCCGGACGCATCGGCGCCGGAGCGTGAGTCGAGCGCAAGCCACGCGTCGAGGTCGAGCTCCGACAAATCACCTCGAATCCACAGTCCCGGCTGCTCCGCATCGACGGTTTCCGTCGCAGCCTTGCCCACCAGCACGAGCGCCCGATCGATCGGTCGGCTGCGGAGCGAGGCGCCGGCGAAGCACCACCCGCGCGGCAGGTCCGTAGTCGACGACGATCCGGTCCTCGCCAGCGCGCGGCTCGCGGCGCTCGACGCGCAACGCGACCTTGTCGGTAGCGTTCTTGTGCAGCGGGGCAGGAAGATCGATCGTCGCGCCTTCGAGCGACGACTCGACGATCCAGCCGATCCGCTGCTCGTGCGCGTCGACGGCCAGCTTGAAGTTCGTCGTCCCGCTCACGCGCTCGAACAGCGGCAGATCGTATTCGGCGCGCACGCGCTGCAGATCCGCAGTGCCCGAGCCGTTCACGCGCACGCGTCCGTCCTCGCTCGTCACCTGCAGCTTGAGCGACCCGCCGAGTGCGTCGGCGGTGACGTCGGTTGCCCGCGCGTCGTGGTCGGTGAACGCGAGCGTCCCGCTCGTTGCCAGCAGCGCAGGCACACCCGGCAGGCGAACTGCGTTCGCGACGAAACGATACTGGCCGTTGACCTTGACGCCTTGGAGGTCGCGCAGCGGCAGATCGAACTTGAGCGCGAGCTGTCCATCGCCTTCCGTCTTCGCGTCCTGGGTGACGTGACCGGTCCAGCCGGCGACCGGTGTCTGCGCGACGAACGCCAGGAATTCGGTCGTCGGACCGCTGGCGACGCCGTCGATCTGCAGCACGGGCCGCGCCTCGTGCATATCGGCGATCTCGGCTCGGGTCGTGCCGATGCGCGCGCCGAGCACGCGCCCGGCAGAAGCGACGATCGACAGGCGCGGACCCTCGATGCGCACGTCGCCGACGATCTCGGTGATCGGCGGCCACGCGTCGGCGTACTGCAGCGTGGCGTCCTGCGCCTTCGCGGCGAACACGAACTGGCCGCCCTTCCCCGCGGCAAACGGAAACTGCGCGAGATCGCCGGCGAGCGTCAGCTTCGCGTCGCTCGACGTGCCTTTCACGAGAGCATGGCGCAGCCAGTCCTTGACACCCTGTCCTGCGTCAAGCGGCAGGTACCGGTACGTGCTGCCGAGATTGACGCGCGACAGTTGCGCCTTGATGTCGACGTCGCCGGGACTGCCGGCGCGCGGGCGCCAGCTGCCGGCGGTCGTCCCCGCGGCATCGCCGTTGGCAAACGCGACGTCCTTGAACTGCAAGTGCGATTCGCTGCCGTCGTTCTGCCAGGCGACGTCGCCGCGCAGCGTGTCGAACGCGATGGGCTCCGCGAAGAGCTTCGGCAGCGTGAACGATGCCGCACGCGTGTCGATGTGCAGGCGTCCGTCGCGATCGTTCGCGTCGAGCGTTCCCGCGAGGTTGCTCGCACCGGGCATGCCGTCGTGCGCCGCAACGGCCAATGCGCGGAATTCTGTTTTCACCGCATAGCCGGACATGGCATCGATGTCACCCGTCCACTGTACGGCGCCGTTGCGCAGCGTGCCGCGAGGATCGAACCGTGCGATGTCGCGGCGAACGCCCTCCGGGATCGGCAGGTGCGGCGCAATCGCGACCAGCGGCCGCAGTTCGAGCTCGCCGAACGAGAAGCTCCCACCGGCACCCGCGCCACTTGCCAGCGCCATCCGCACGTCCGCGGCGGCCTGCGTCGTTCCGTCCGGCAGCGTGAACGTCAATTCCTTCGATGCAACCGTCGTCTGCGCTGCGGTGCGCTGCCATTGCATCCGCCCGCCAAGATGCGCGAGAGCCAGCGGTGCCAAGCCTTCGCCCAGCGTCGCGCGCACGTCCTCGAGCTCCACGTCGGCCGTGACGTCGACCGGCTGAGCCTCAGCGAAATCCATCCAGACGCGCAACGCACCCTTGCCACTTTCGATCGGCAACGCAAGCGGAAGCCAGTCGCGCCACGCGGCGACGTCGGCGTAATCGAGGCGCAGGTACAGCTTGCCCTTCAGCTGGTTCCAGTCCTTCAGCGATTCACCGGTCACGTCGGCACGAAGCTCGATTGGCGCGGCGACGTCGGCGGGCGGTATTCCCGTCAGGCCGGCCTGATGGCGGCCAAATCGCTGCTCGAGACGAAACGCGACATGATCGAGCAGCAGTTGCGGCGCCTTGCGGTATTCGTCGTCCCACGCGACCAGTGCATCACGGACGACGACTTGCGGCTGGCGCATCAGCCAGTCCGCGACGGCGGTATCGTCGGTGCCCTCGTCGGGTTCGCGCTCGATGCCGGCGAGGTGCAACCGTCCCGCCGTATCGCGCCGCAGCGAAAGCCGCGGACCTTCGATCAGCAGTTCCTTGAGGCGCAGGTCGAGGAGCGGCAGCGACGTCCACGCAACGAGCAGGTCCACGCGCGGCAGCGCCAGCAAAACGCTGCCATCGGGCGCGCGCGCGCGGACGCGAAATCCGCGCACGGATAACTTCGGATTCCAGCCGTCCCAGCCGGTGACGAGGGCATCGATCTCGACCGGCTGGCCGATGCGCTTGGCCATCCATTGGGCGATGTCGTCACGGCGCGCTTCGATTGCCGGGAACGCAACGAGCCGAACCGCGAGTAGCAGCGCGCAGAACGCGCCCGCCAGCAGCAGCGCCGACATCGCGACGAGCCGCACGGCGCGCGCAGCGAAGGACGGCGTCGACAAGTGCGCAGGCATAATGAAGGTCGTTGACCCGACGACGATTGTAGCGGAAGCATCGCTGGCAGAGTGCGACCACCGCCGCTGCACCGCGTAACCCTGTTCCCGGCCCCGTGATGGACCTCGATCGCGCCCTTGCGTTCAGCCGCTACGCGGACCGGGTCTTCGCCGTGTCGCCCGCGCTGCGCGACGAAATCGTCGCCGCGCTGGACACATCGTTCGACTGGACCGGCGCGGACGCCGCCCTTGACGATTGCATCGACACCGGCAACCCGGTCGCGCTCGCAACGGCGATGCGGCGGTTGCGCCGTCGCGTGTTCGTGCATTCGATGCTTCGCGACCTGACCGGTCGCGCGACGCTCGTCGAAGTCGTGCAGGCAGTCAGCACGCTGGCCGAGCGCACGCTGGCCGCCGCCATCGCCGTGCACACGCGCGTGCTGACCGAGGCGCATGGCCGGCCCATCGGCGATGAAACCGGTCTTGCGCAGGCGCTTGTCGTCATCGGCATGGGAAAGCTCGGCGGGCGCGAGCTCAACGTCTCGTCCGACATCGATCTCGTGTTCGCTTATCCCGAGGATGGCGACACCGACGGACAGCGGCGCATCTCCAATCGCGAGTTCTTCGATCGGCTGGGCCAGCGTGTCATCGCGTCGATATCGCATGTCGATGCCGACGGCTACGTGTTCCGCGTCGACATGCGGCTGCGACCCTATGGCGAAAGCGGACCGCTGACCGTCTCGTTCGCGGCGCTCGAGCACTATCTCGTCTCGCAGGGGCGCGCGTGGGAGCGGTACGCATGGCTCAAGGCGCGGCCGTTGACCGGAGAGCGGCACGACGAGCTCGCGGCTCTCGTGACGCCGTTCGTCTATCGCAAGTACCTCGACTACGACGCCTATGACGGGCTGCGCGGCATCCATCGCCAGATCCGCGAGCAGGAGAAGCGGCGCGACTATGCGCAGGACATCAAGCTCGGCGCGGGCGGCATCCGCGAGATCGAGTTCGTCGTGCAGGCGCTGCAGATCGTTCGCGGCGGACGCGAGCCTGCGCTGCGGATCGCCGGCACGCTGCCGGCATTGAGCGCGCTCGCCTACCGCGGTGCGATCGCACCGCACACGGCCAGCGTGCTGCGCGACGGCTACGCCTTCTTGCGAATGCTCGAGCACCGGCTTCAGTATCGCGACGACCGCCAGACGCAAATCGTTCCCGTCGACGCGAGCGAGCGCGCGTTGATCGCGGAAGCGCTGGATTGCGCCAGCGTCGCAGCATTCGACGATCGACTCCGAGAGCATCGAGACACGATCTCGCGGCAGTTCAATGCCGTGTTCGACGCGCCCGGCGGCGGCGAGCAGTCGAGCGACGCCGACCAGCGTTACCGTGCGCTATGGGACGATCCGTCGCCCGGTGCCGACGCCGTCGCCGATCTCGCCGAAGCGGGCTTCGACGATCCGGCGGGTCTCGTCCAAACGCTCGTGCGGATGCGGCGGAGCCGACGCTACCTGCAGTTGCCAGCGCTGTCGCGCGATCGGTTCGACCGGCTGGTCCCGCGGCTGCTCGCCGTTGCGGCCGAGCATCGCAGCCCGCTGGCCAGTCCCAACGCGGTGGTCCAGCGACTGCTCGGCCTGCTCGACGCAGTCGGCGGGCGCAGTGCCTATCTTGCGCTGCTGATCGAGCATCCACCGCTTCTGCCCCGGCTCGCCCAATTGATGGGGGCGTCAGCGTGGGCGGCCGACTATCTGACGCGCAGGCCGCTGCTGCTCGACGAACTGCTCGATGCGCGCGTGCTGCTTGCCGAAGCGGACTGGGATGCATGGCGCGCCGAGCTCGATCGGGTGCTCGCGGCGCATCGCGACGACGCCGAGGCGGCGATGGACGCGCTACGCCACTTCCAGCATGCGCACACGTTCAGGCTGCTCGCGCAGGACTTGGCGGGCCAGCTGACGATCGAGCGCCTGGCCGACCATCTGTCGGCGCTCGCGGACACGATCCTCGATGCGACGCTCGCCCGTTGCTGGCAGGAATTGCGCAAGCGCGCGCAAACACCGCCGCGCTTCGCGATCATCGGCTACGGCAAGCTCGGCGGCAAGGAACTCGGTTACGCGTCCGACCTCGACCTCGTCTTCCTTTACGAGGACGACGACGCGCGCGATGGCGCCGCCGAGCTCTACGCGCGACTCGCGCAACGCATCAACACGTGGCTCACCAGTGCGACGGGTGCAGGACGGCTGTACGAGACCGACTTGCGATTGCGCCCCGACGGCGCCGCCGGTCTGCTCGTGTCGAGCGTCGCCGCGTTCGCGCGCTACCAGCGCGAGCAGGCGTGGACGTGGGAGCACCAGGCGCTGACACGCGCGCGCTTCGTCGCCGGCGACGCGAGCATCGGCGCAACGTTCGAAGCCACGCGCGACGCAGTGCTGCGACTGCAGCGCGATCCGGTGAAGCTCGCGACTGACATCGTCGACATGCGCGCCCGCATGGCGGCGGAGCACGTCAACCGGACGCCGCTGTTCGACGTCAAGCACGACACGGGCGGAATGGTCGATATCGAATTCGCCGTGCAGTATCTCGTGCTTGCGCATGCGCACGCGCACCCGCAGCTCACGCGTAACGCGGGCAACATCGCACTGTTGCAACTCGCGGCCGACGCAAACCTCGTCGCGCCGGGGCTGGCGCAGCAGTCGGCCGACGCTTACCGCGAATACCGGCGTCTGCAGCACCAGGTACGCCTCACGGGCGCGCCGCACGCGCGCGTCGATCCGGTGCCCGAGGAAGACCGCCGCGCCGCGGTCAGGGTGCTGTGGGAGGCCGTGCTGCTAAAATTGCACGCTTCGGAAAACAAGGGATGACCCGCCATGTCGATGGCCGACCGCGACGGATGGATCTGGTACGACGGCAAGATGGTGCCGTGGCGCGATGCGACGACGCACGTGCTCACGCACACGCTCCACTACGGCATGGGCGTATTCGAGGGCGTGCGCTGCTACAAGACCGACCGCGGGCCGGCGATCTTCCGCTTGGGCGACCACACCGACCGCTTTCTGCGTTCAGCCCGCATCTTCGGGATGAAGATTCCGTTCACCGCCGAGCAGTTGATGGAGGCACAGCGCGCGTGCGTCCGCGACAACAAGCTCGACTCGTGCTACCTGCGGCCAATCGCGTTCTACGGTTCGCAGGCGATGGGCGTCGCGGCGAAGTCGAATCCGGTACTCGTCGCGATCGCCGCGTGGCCGTGGGGTGCATACCTTGGCGCCGACGGGCTTGAAAAGGGCATCCGCGTCAAGACGTCGTCGTACACGCACCACCATCCGAACATCACGATGTGTGGTGCGAAGGCCGTGTCGAACTACACGGTGTCGATCCTCGCCAACCAGGAAGCGACGCACGACGGGTACGAGGAGGCGATGCTGCTCGACCCGCAGGGGTTTGTCTGCCAGGGTTCCGGCGAGAACGTCTTTCTCGTCCGCGACGGCAAGCTGCACACGCCCGACCTTTCCGGCGGCGCGCTCGCCGGCATCACGCGCGATACGATCATGCAGTTCGCCGGCGAACTCGGCATACCCGTCAGCGAACGTCGCATCACGCGCGACGAGTTCTACGTCGCCGACGAAGCCTTCTTCACCGGAACGGCCGCCGAGGTGACGCCGATTCGCGAGTACGATCACCGGCCGATCGGCGAGGGCCGCCGCGGGCCGATCACTGCACGGCTGCAGACGATGTTCTTCGACACGGTCAATGGACGCGATCCTGCGCATGGCGAATGGCTGACGATGGTGTGACGACTGCGAACGTACAGGCAGCGGTGGTCGTGCACGCCGACGATCTGCCCGTCTACTGCCCGAATCCGGGCATGCCGCTGTGGAGCTCGCATCCGCGCGTGTTCCTCGACGTCGCCGGCGCGGGTGAGGCAATGTGCCCGTACTGCGGAACGCGCTACCGCCTCGAGGGCGACGCGAAAGCGGGTCACTGAGCCTGCGCACCGACATCGAAGCCGGGTCGGCCGCGCCCCCGCGCGGCACCGGCGAGCGTGTGCTCGTCATCGCACCGTCGTGGGTCGGCGATGCGATCCTGTCGGAGCCGCTGATTGCCAGCCTGCGCACCGCGGCGGACGGCGCGGTGAGCATCGACGTCGTCGCGCCTCCGTGGTGCGGACCCGTGTACGCGCGGATGCAGGGAGTCGACCGGATCCTGGGTGCGCCCGCGGCGCATGGCGAGTTTGCGTTGCGCGAGCGCCGCCGGCTCGGCGTGGCGCTCCGTGCGACGCGCTACGCACGCGCGTACGTGCTGCCGAACACATGGAAATCGGCGCTCGTTCCGTGGTTCGCGCGCATTCCGGTGCGCATTGGTTATCGCGGCGAAGCGCGGCACGGATTGCTGACCGAGGCGCGTCGGCTCGACCGGCACGCCATGCCGCAGCTCGTCACGCGCTACGCTGCACTCGGAAAGCCGGACCGCACCCCGGCGGGCCAACCGCAAGCGCCGGTGCTGATCCCCGATCAGTCCAACCTCGCCGCGGCGCTGCAAGCGCTCGAACTCGATCGCGCGAAGCCGGTGGCAATCCTGTGCCCTGGTGCCGAGTACGGGCCCGCGAAGCGCTGGCCGGCCGAGCATTTCGCCGATCTCGCACGGCGACTCGCCGCGGATGGCCATTCGATCTGGATCCTGGGTTCGCCCAACGACGCGCCGGTGGCAGCAACACTCGTCGAGGCGCTGCGCACCAGCGCGTTGCCGGTGCGCGATCTCACCGGACGCACCGACCTCGGCACGGCGATCGACCTGATGTCGGTCGCGTCGATCGTCGTCAGCAACGATTCGGGGCTGATGCACGCCGCTGCGGCCGTGCGCGCGCCGCTCGTCGCACTGTTCGGATCGTCGTCGCCGATCTACACGCCGCCGCTGTCCGACAACGCGCGGATCGCGCGCATCGACATCGTGTGCAGCCCCTGCTTCGCGCGCGAATGCCCGCTCGGACATTTTCGCTGCATGCGCGATCTCGCGCCGGAGTTGGTCTACAATCTGGCGCGCGCGACATCAACATCCGATCCCGCGCCACATCCCCCGTCCCGCTGACCACTCCGCCATGTCCACGGCACGAACGCCTCCGATCTACACGTCGCCGCAGGACGTCACGCAGGCGTTCTACCAGGCCTTCGAGACGCGCGACATCGATGCGATGATGGCGACGTGGGCCGAGGACGAGGACATCGTCTGCATTCACCCCGGCGGCATGCGGCATGTCGGCTACGAGTCGGTGCGGCACAGCTTCGACCAGCTCTTCGCCGGCGGCACCAAGCTCACGTTCCGGCTCGACCAGGTCGTCGTGCTCGAAACGGTCGGCCTCGCGATGCAGAGTGCGATCGAGCATCTGCAGGCGGGCGAGGAAGGCACGCGCGGCGCGGCCGTCGCCACGAACGTGATGATGCGCACGCCGTCAGGCTGGCGGATCGTCTGCCATCACGCCTCGCCGGCGCCGGCCGTGTCGGACGCGCCGGCGTCAGGGCCCCTGCACTAACGCTGCGTTAGGACGTGCCGCCGACGGTGAGGCCGTCGATGCGCAAGGTCGGCTGGCCTACGCCGACGGGCACGCTCTGCCCATCCTTGCCGCACGTGCCCACACCCGCGTCGAGCGCGAGATCGTTGCCGACCATGGACACGCGCGTCAGCGCATCCGGGCCGTTGCCGATCAGTGTTGCACCCTTGACCGGATAGGTCACTTTGCCGTCCTCGATCATGTACGCCTCGGCCGCAGAGAACACGAACTTGCCGCTGGTGATGTCGACCTGCCCGCCGCCGAAGTTCGCTGCGTAGAGGCCGTTCTTCACCGACGCGATAATCTCGGCGGGATCGTGCGTCCCGGCGAGCATGATCGTGTTGGTCATCCGCGGCATCGGCAGGTGCGCGAACGATTCGCGGCGGCCGTTGCCGGTGTGCCCGGCTTTCATCAGCCCGGCGTTGAGGCGATCCTGCATGTAGCCGCGCAGGATGCCGTCCTCGATCAGCACCGTGCGCTGCGTCGGATTGCCTTCATCGTCGAGATTGAGCGATCCGCGTCGCTCGCCGAGCGTGCCGTCGTCGACGACGGTGACACCCGGCGCCGCCACACGCTGCCCGACGCGGCCGGAGAACGCGCTCGTGCCCTTGCGGTTGAAATCGCCTTCGAGGCCGTGTCCGATCGCCTCGTGCAGCAGGATCCCCGGCCATCCGTTGCCGAGCACCACCGTCATGTTGCCGGCGGGCGCGTCGCGCGCGGCCAGATTGATCAACGCCTGGTCGACGGCCTGCCGTGCATACGAGTCGAGTTGCGCGTCGGTGAAGTACCCGTAATCGAGCCGCGCGCCGCCGCCGCAATGGCCCTGCTCGCGCCGGCCGTTCTCCTCGACGATCACGGTGATGGATATGCGCACGAGCGGCCGTTCGTCCGCGGCGATCACGCCGTCGCTGCGTGCGATCAGCACCGTTTCGTGCTCGCCGGCCAGCGATGCCATCACCTGCACGACCCGCGGATCGAGCGCACGCGCGCGGCGCTCGAGCCGCGTCAGCACCGCGACCTTTTCGGCGTCGCCGAGGCTCATCACCGGATCGGCGGTCGGATAGAGGAGCCGCGTCCGGCCGCGCTCGCGCAATGGGGTGGAAGCCGACTGTCCTTGGCGACCGATCGCCCGCACGGCCGTCGATGCTTCCTCCAGCGCGCCGAGCGAGATGTCGTCCGAATAGGCGAACGCCTGCTTGTCGCCGCTGACGGCACGCACGCCTACGCCGCGATCGATGCTGAACGTTCCCGCCTTGACGATCCCTTCCTCGAGGCTCCAGCTCTCGAACGACGCGTGCTGGAAATAGAAATCGGCGAAATCGACGTCGTGATCGTGAATGGACGCGAGGACGCGCGAGACTTTGTCGAAGTCGAGGTCCGCCGGAGCCAGGAGCAGGCGCTCCGCGTTGGCGAGCAGCGGTGCGGGCAGGTCGGAGAGCGAGGTGTCGGTCACAGGAATCCTTTGGCTTGCATTATCCGAGAGCGCTTCGTGGGCGCAGTCGTCGGTACATGTGGTGAACGGTTCGACGTCATCGCACGTGCGACCCTATGCAGGTTGGGACGCATCGGCGGCGCTTCAACCTGCATTGGACCACGCCGGTGGCGACGACCGGCGAAATTGGTTCATTGCGATCATGCGCCACGATCGCCCTTGCCGGCCTGTCCAAGGTATGTTTCCGCCACGCGTGGATTCGAAGCGAGCGATGCGCTCGGTCCTTCGAGCGCCAGTTCACCGGTTTCGAGCACGTACCCGTAGTCGGCGACCTGCAGTGCAGCACGCGCGTTCTGCTCGACCAGCAGGACGGCAACGCCGGTCTGTCGCAGCGTGGCGATGATCGAGAAGATGTCGCGGACGACGAGCGGTGCCAAGCCGAGCGACGGTTCATCGAGCAACAGCAGCTTCGGTGCCGCCATCAGCGCGCGACCGAGCGCAAGCATTTGTCGTTCGCCGCCCGAAAGCGTGCCGGCCAACTGGTCGCGGCGCTCGGCCAGGCGAGGAAAGCGCGCGTAGACGTCGGCGAGCAATGCATCACCGCCGCGCTCGCGGCGCCGTGCAAATCCGCCGAGCTGGAGATTGTCCGCAACGCTCATCGACGCGAACAGCTCGCG
The DNA here is from genome assembly GCA_963709335.1 of uncultured Pseudomonadota bacterium. Classification (GTDB taxonomy): domain Bacteria; phylum Pseudomonadota; class Gammaproteobacteria; order Burkholderiales; family Casimicrobiaceae; genus VBCG01. The sequence goes on along the minus strand of CAVPWB010000007.1, from coordinate 18,872 downwards.
CTTCTCGGGCACCAGCACGAGGCCGCGGCGCACGCGTTCCTCCACGGGCCACGGCGAGGCCGCTTCGCCGAAGCAGCGGATGACGCCCTGCGCCGGCAAGAGCCCGGCGATCGCCGCGAGCAGCGTCGTCTTGCCGGCCCCGTTCGGGCCGATGACGGTGACGATCGAAGCCGGTGCCACGTGCAGGGATACATCGCGAACCGCGAGCACGTTGCCGTACGCAACCGACAGCCGCTCGACATCGAGAACGTTGGGCGACCGCGCGACATCGCCACTCGCAGGCGCGGCAGCCGTTTCAGACACCGCCAAGGTAGGCCTCGACGACGAGCGGATCGCGCTGGATTTCAACCGGTGGACCCTCGGCGAGCTTCTCGCCGAAATCCATGACGATCAGCCGGTCGGTCAGCCCCATGACGAATTCCATGTCGTGCTCGACGAGCAATATCGTCATGCCCTCGCGCTGCAGCGAGCGCAGCAGCTCCGCGAGCGCCTGCTTCTCGCGGTAGCGCAGGCCCGCCGCGGGCTCGTCCAGCAGCAGCAGCGACGGATCCGCAGCGAGCGCGCGCGCTATTTCGACTATGCGCTGCTTGCCAAGCGGCAGGCTTACCGCGTCGTCGAATTGATGGTCGGCGAGTCCGACGCGCGCGATCGCGCGCGCGGCAACCGCACGCGTCCGGCGCTCCTCGTCGCGATCGAGCCGCAGCGCCGCCCTGACCACACCGGCGCGGCCGCGCAGGTACGCGCCGAGCGCGACGTTGTCGAGCACGCGCATCCGCGGCAGCAAGCGCACGTGCTGGAACGTCCGCGCGATGCCGAGACGCGCGATCCGGTAGGGTTCGCGCGAACCGATCGATACGCCGCGAAACCGCACGTCGCCCGCCGTCAGCGGCAGCGCGCCGCTGATCAGCGCGAACGTCGTGCTCTTGCCGGCGCCATTGGGGCCGATCAAGCCGAGAATCTCGCCGGAACGAATCTCGAACGTCAGGTCGTTGACGGCGATGAGACCCCCGAACTGCTTACGCGCGCCGCGGACTTCGAGCAGCGCGCCGTCATGCGCCACTTCCTTGTCGCGACCCGGCAACGCCGGCGCATCGGGCACCGGCGGCTGGTTGCGTTGCGGCAGCCAGCGCGCGAACCACGGCCACACGCCGTCGCGCGCAAATTGCAGCAGCAGGATCATCAGCACACCGAACACGACGATCTCGAAGTTCCCCGCACGGCCGAGAAGTTGCGGCAGCACGTCCTGCAGCATCTGCTTCAACAGGGTGATCAGCGTCGCGCCGATGATCGCGCCCCATACGCTGCCCGCGCCGCCGACGACGGCCATGAACAGGTATTCGATGCCCTGGTTGATGCCAAACGGCGTCGGGTTGACGAAGCGCTGCAGGTGCGCGTACAGCCAGCCGGAGACGCACGCGAGCAGCGCCGCGTAGATGAAGGCGATGATCTTCAGCCGCGCGCCGTTGACGCCGAACGCCTCGGCCATCTCGAGGCCGCCTTTCAGCGCGCGCAGCGCCCGTCCCTGCCGCGAATCGAGCAGGTTGTGCGTCGCAACGACCGCCGCGAGCGCGATCACCCAGATCAGCACGAAGAAGCGCCGCTCGTCCTTGAGGTCGATGGGACCGAGCGTTAGCGCTGGAATTCCCGTCATGCCGGTGTGGCCACCGAGCCATTCGAGGTTGCCAAACAGGAAGAACAGGCTGATGCCCCAGGCGATCGTCGCCAGCGGCAGATAGTGGCCTTGCATGCGCAGCGTGATGAAGCCGAGGGCGAGCGCCACGACCAGCGTGATCGCGAGTCCGGCCGGCAATGCAAGCCACGGCGACGCGCCGTATTTCGTTGTCAGGTAAGCCGTCGTATAGGCGCCGAGGCCGACGAACGCCGCCTGCCCGAACGACGTTTGCCCGGCGACGCCGGTCAGCAGCACGAGCCCGAGCGCCACGATGCTGTAGAGCCCGATGTAATTGCCAAGCGTCACCCAGAACGGCGGCGCCACCAGCGGCAGTGCAAAGAGCGCGACGGCGAATGCCAGCGACGCGACGCGGGCACCCTTCACCGCCTCGACCTCTTTGCGTCGCCGGTGCATCGCGTATCACCGCGCGTCGGTCTCGCACGACTCGCGCGCCGCCGGGCTCTTCGAGCCTCGGCTCGACCTGCGGTCTCACCCGGCGCGCTCATCGTCACTCGTCCTCCTCGTGATGACGCGTCGTCAGGCTGCGCCACAGCAGCACCGGGATGATCAGCGTGAACACGATCACTTCCTTGAACGCGCTCGCCCAGAACGACGAGAACGCTTCGAGCAGGCCGACGAGCAGTGCGCCCGCGGCAGCAAGCGGATAGCTGACGAGCCCACCGATGATTGCGCCGACGAAACCCTTGAGACTGATGAGAAATCCCGAATCGTAGTAGATGGTCGTGATGGGTCCGATAAGGACGCCGCAGAACGCGCAGAGCAGCGCCGCGAGCACGAACGTCAGCGTTCCGGCGAAGCTCGGCGAGATACCGACGAGCCTCGCGCCGATGCGGTTGACCGCCGTCGCGCGAAGCGCCTTGCCGTACAGCGAGCGACCGAAGAACAGGTAGAGCGCGCCGATCAGCACGACGCTCGTCGCGACGACCAGCAGGCTCTGCGCGCTGAACGTCATCGCGTCGATCTGGAACGACGCGCCCGTGAAGGGCGGCGTGCGCGATCCTTCGGCGCCAAAGAAAAACAGCCCGAGTCCGGTGAGCACGAGATGCAATGCGACCGAGACGATCAGCAGCACGAGCACGCTGGCATCGGCGATCGGCTGGTACACGATCCGGTACAACAGCGGCCCGAGCGCGGTGACGGCCGCGAGCGTCAGCAGCACCTGCACCGATAATGGCAACGCCCGTGGCGCCGCCCAGCCGATCGCGCCGGCGATCAGCAACGGCACACCGAGCCAGAGTGCCAGCCGCTGCGGCAGACGCCGCCATTCGCCATCGCGGATCGTCGCGAACGCTTCGACGGCCGCCGCCACGACGGCTACGCCGATCAACAGGCCCATCGTGCCGGGCGGCTTGCCGAGCTGCAGCCCGGCGAGCGTCAGCGTGCCGTAGGTGACGAACTCACCGGAAGGAATCCAGATGATTCGCGTAACGGCGAACACCAGCACCAGCGCGAGCGCAAGCAACGCGTAGATCGCGCCGTTGGTGACGCCGTCCTGCGTGAGGAACGCGGCGATCGAAAGATCCATGCCGTCGTCACTTCACGAGCACCCACTTGCCGTTCTCGATCTTGATCATCACGCGGGCGCGGTTGTCGAGGCCGTTGTGGTCCTGCGAGTTCATCACGAACACGCCATGCGTGCCGACAACGTTGCTCGCCTCGAGCGCATCGCGCAGCGCCGCGCGAAATTCCTTCGTGCCCGGCTTCGCCTTCTTGAGCGCCTCGGGAACCGCCTTGGAGAGCAGCGCGAACGTGTCGTACGCGTGGCCGCCGAACGTGGTACGCGAATCCTTGCCGTACTTCGCCTCGTAGTCGGTGATGTATTGTGCCGCCACTTTCTTGACCGGATTCGTATCGGGCAGTTGCTCGAACACGAGCATCGGCCCAATCGGCAGCAATGTTCCGTTGCAGTCGGCGCCACAAACACGCAGGAAGTCGGGATTCGCCACGCCGTGCGTCTGGTAGATCCTGCCTTTGTAGCCCCGCGCGACCAGTTCCTTCTGGGGCGTGGCACCCGGCGTGCCCGACGCGCCGATCAGGATGGCGTCGGGCTTCGCGGCGACAAGCTTCAGCACCTGTCCCGTCACCGACGCATCGTTGCGATTGTATTTCTCCTCGGCGACCACCTTGATCCCGGCCGTCTGCGCCGAGCGCTTGATCTCGCCCAGCCAGCTCTCGCCGTAGGCGTCGTTGAAGCCGATGTAGCCGAGCGTCTTCACGCCGTTCGCCTTCATGTTCACGGCGATCGCGTCGGCCATCAGCGAATCGCTTTGCGGCGTCTTGAATACCCAGCGCGTCTTGGGGCTCGTCGGATCGACGATCCGCGCCGATGCCGCCATCGAGATCATCGGCGTTTCGGCATCGGCGGCGATATCGGCCATGGCCAGCGAATTCGGCGTGACCGTCGAGCCGACGATGACGTCGACCTTGTCCTCGCTGATCAGCTTGCGCGTGTTCGTCACGGCGCGCGTCGTATCCGACGCGTCGTCGAGCACGATCCACTTCACCTTCTCGCCCCCGAGCGTGGCCGGCAGCAACTCGATCGTGTTCTTTTCGGGGATGCCGAGCGACGCCGCCGGCCCGGTCGCCGACAACGTGACGCCGATCGTCACGTCGGCACTGGCCAGATGGGGAAACGAAAGCGACAGCGCGGCAACGAGACCGGCGAACGGTAATCGACGAATCATGGAAAGCTCCGGAGAAAGAATGGGCGCCGCGGCAGGCTTGCCGCGGCGCGCATGAACGATCAGCGCTTCAGCGAATCGCGAATCTGCCGCAGCAGCAGCACTTCTTCAGGCGGGGCCGGCGTAGCGGCGGCAGGCTCTTCGCGCTTCAGCCGGTTGATCTGCTTCACCATCAGGAAAATGATGAACGCCAGAATGATGAAGTAGATCACCACGGTGATGAAATTGCCATAGGCGAACAACGGCACGCCGGCCTTCGTCAGCGCCTCGTACGTCATCGGCCCGCTGTACCCGGCAGGGGGACTCTTGAGTGCGATGAAATAGTTCGAGAAATCGAGGCCTCCGAAAATCGCGCCGACGACCGGCATGATCATGTCCTTGACGAGCGAATCGACGATCTTGCCAAACGCGCCGCCGATGATGACGCCGACCGCGAGGTCGACCACGCTGCCCTTGACGGCAAATTCCCGGAACTCTCTCGCGAATGACATCGCTTACCTCCTCTGGTGGTTCCAGCGATCCGCGCGAACGACGGATGCTCAAACGGCGGCTTCGCCCGATTCGCCGGTGCGTATGCGGACGACCTGTTCCACGGCCGTCACGAATATCTTGCCGTCGCCGATCTTGCCCGTGCGCGCCGCCTTGACGATGGCCTCGATCGCGCGGTCCACCATCGCATCGCCGAGAATCATCTCCACCTTGACCTTCGGCAGGAAATCGACGACGTACTCGGCGCCGCGGTAGAGCTCGGTGTGGCCCTTCTGGCGGCCGAAACCTTTCACCTCGGTAACAGTGAGGCCGGTGACGCCGACATCCGAAAGCGCCTCGCGGACCTCGTCAAGCTTGAATGGCTTGATGATCGCTTCGATTTTTTTCATAGCCCAATCCCAAGAACTGCGCGCTGGCGCGGGAAGGATACACGAACCCGACCGCGCAGCTGCCCGCGACGAAGTCTCTACGACCGCGCATGCGGCGCACCGCCTACGCTCTCCCACTCGTTCCATGCCGACGTGATCGGATACCGCCAATCCTTGCCGAATCCACGCGGCGTGATCCGGATGCCGACCGCCGCCTGGCGGCGCTTGTACTCGCTGATCTTGATCAGCCGGACGACCTTGCGCACGTCTTCCGCGCGGTAGCCGAGGCCCACGATCTCAGCCGGTGCGCGGTCGTGTTCGACATAACACTCGAGGATGCCGTCGAGGATATCGTACGGCGGCAGCGAATCCTGGTCGACCTGGTTCGGGCGCAATTCCGCCGACGGCGGCCGCGTGATGATCCGCTCGGGAATGACGCGGCCGAGACTGTTGCGGTAATGGCAAAGGCGGTACACGAGCGTCTTGCTGATGTCCTTCAGCACGGCGAACCCGCCCGCCATGTCGCCGTAGAGCGTCGCGTACCCGACGGCCATCTCCGACTTGTTCCCGGTCGTCAGCACGATCGAGCCGAACTTGTTCGACAGCGCCATCAGGAGCGTGCCGCGAATGCGTGCCTGGATGTTTTCCTCGGCGGCATCCGGCGACAGCCCCGCGAACTCTTCGGCGAGCGAGCCGAGAAATGCGTCGAACATCGGCCCGATGACGATCTCGTCATAGCGCACGCCGACGATCGCCGCCATTTCGCGGGCGTCCTCGAGGCTGATCGCAGCGCTGTATTGCGACGGCATCATCACGGCGCGCACGCGATCGGCGCCGAGCGCATCGACGGCGACCGCGAGCGTCAACGCAGAATCAACGCCACCCGACAGGCCGAGCAGCACGCCCGGAAAGTGGTTCTTCTCCACGTAATCGTGCACGCCCATCACCAGCGCCTGATAGACGTGCGGCTCGAGTGCGTGGTCGAGCGCGCCGCGCACGTGTCGCGGCGCCGCACCGTCGAAGTCCGCGACGGCGAGCGTCTCGTGCCACGCCGGAAGCTGCTGCGAAATTGTCCCGTTGGCGTCCATGACGAACGATGCCCCGTCGAACACGAGCTCGTCCTGCCCGCCGACGCGATTCACGTAGACGAACGGCACGCCCGTCTCGCGGACGCGCGCTTCGATCTGCGCGCAGCGCGCCGCCTGCTGCAACGTGTGATACGGCGATCCGTTCGGCACGATGATGACTTCCGCGCCCGCTTCGCGCGACTGTCGTGCCGGATCGGCGAACCAGCAATCCTCGCAAATCAGGATGCCGCAGCGAATACCCGCCACATCGATCACGCACGGCTTGGTGCCGGGCTCGAAGTAGCGATCCTCGTCGAAGACGGTGTAATTGGGCAGGTGGTGCTTGCGATAGACGGCGGCGACGCGGCCGTCGCGAAGGACGGCGGCCGCGTTGTAGCGCGACCCCGCATCGATTTCGGGAAAGCCGACGATTGCCGTCGTGCCGCGCACTTGCGTGGCGAGTGCCGCGAGCTCGCTTGCGCACGCATCGAGAAATGCGGGGCGCAGCAGCAGGTCTTCCGGAGGATAGCCGCAGAGCGACAACTCGGGCGTAACCACGAGCGCCGCACCGTCGCGCTGGCCTTCACCGATAGCGTCGAGCAATGCGCGCGCATTGCCTGCAAGGTCGCCGAGCCTCTGGTTCAGCTGCGCCATCGCGATCCGCATCGGGAAATGTTAGCACGCGGCACCCCATGCTCCCGTGCGTCGGCATCGTCGCTACGACGCTACAATGGTTCCATGCATGCACCCGTTCCGTATTCCCGGCCGCGACCGCCAGTCGCCGTTTCACCGCTGATACGAGACGACGTTGCGCTGTCGCAGATTGCTGCGCACGACTGGAACCAGCTTGCGGGCAACCTGCCGCTGTTGTCGCACGAGTATTTCTCGGCACTGCATCGCACGCGTTGCGCTGCACCCGAAACCGGCTGGACACCGCGCTTCCTGACGGCGTGGGACCAGGCGAAACTGATTGGCGCTATGCCGCTCTACGCGAAGACGCACAGCTACGGCGAGTACGTATTCGACTGGGGCTGGGCCGATGCGTACCGGCGCTACGGACGTCGCTACTATCCGAAGCTCGTCGCTGCGATTCCGTTCACGCCGGTGCCGGGACCGCGCCTCATCGGCGACGATCCGACGACGCGCCGCGCACTGCTCGAGCGCGCACTCGGCGAACTGAAGCACGGCTTCTCCTCGCTCCACGTGCTGTTCACCGACGAGGACCAGGCGCGCGAAGGCGCCGCTGCCGGCATGCTGATTCGCGACGGCCTGCAGTTCCACTGGCGCAACCGCAACTACGAGGACTTCGCCGATTTTCTCGGCGCGTTCAATCACGACAAGCGCAAGAAGATCAAGCAAGAGCGACGGCGGCTGCTCGAAGCCGGCGTGACGTTCGTGCGCAAGACGGGCGCGGAGATCACGGCGGCGGACCGGGCGTTCTTCTTCGAGTGCTACGAGACGACGTACCGCGCGCATCATTCGACACCCTACCTGAGCGCCGAGTTCTTCGACGAGGTCGCGGGGACGCTGGGCGACCATCTGCTGCTCGTGCTCGGATACCGCAACGGCCGAAGGCTCTGCGCGGCGCTCGACGTGTTCGACGCGAACACGCTGTGGGGCCGCTACTGGGGCACGCGCGACTACGTGCCGGGGTTGCATTTCGAAGCGTGCTACTACCAGGCAATCGAGTTCTGCATCGAACGCGGCATCGAGTGCTTCGAAGGCGGTGCGCAGGGCGTGCACAAGCTCGCCCGCGGGTTGCTGCCGGTGGCCACGCACTCGCTGCACGCAATCGCCGATCGCGCGTTTGCGACCGCCATCGCCGACTATTGCGCGCGGGAACGCGTCGACGTCGCGCATTCGATCGACGAGCTCGAATCCGGCAGTCCGTTTCGCAGCGACGCGGCGATCGACGCAACCGGGAGCGAATCGGCATGACCGAACGATCCACGAACACGAATACGGAATCGGTGCTGCTGACGCGCGACGGCGCGGTGGCGAACCTGACGCTCAACCGTCAGGCGGCGCTGAACGCACTCGATCTCCCGATGATGGATGCGCTCGTCGCCCACGTGGCCATGATCGCCGCCGACCCGACGCTGCGCGTGGTCGTGCTGCAAGGTGCGGGCAAGCACTTCATGGCGGGCGGCGACCTGAAGACGTTTGCAACGCGTCTCGACGCCGAACCCGCGCAACGGCAAGCCGATTTCCAGCTCATCGTCGACCGCCTGCATGCGGCGATCGAACACGTGCAGCGGATGCCTCAGGTGGTGATCTGCGCGCTGCGCGGCGCCGTGGCCGGCTTCGGGTTGTCGCTCGCAGCGGCGTGCGATCTTGCCGTTGCCGCGGATGACGCATATTTTGCGTCCGCGTACCGGCAAATCGGACTGACGCCCGACGGCGGCGGCACGTGGGCGCTGCCGCGCATCGTCGGACTGCGCAAGGCGCTCGAAATCTACCTCTTGAGCGAGCGGTTCGATGCGCGGGAGGCGCAGCGGATCGGCCTCGTCAATCGCGTCGTCGACGGCGCAGCGCTGGAGGCGACAGTCAGCGCCATGGCACAGTCGATCGCAACCGGCCCGGCACTCGCGCTCGGCAACGTGAAGCGACTGTTGCGCGAATCGTCTGGACGTACGCTATCGGAGCAGCTTCACGCCGAGGCCGAGAGCTTCGCCCGCTGCGCCGCGACCGACGACTTCGCCGAGGGCATCCGCGCGTTCCTCGACAAAAGGTCGCCGCGGTTTCGCTGACGGCGTCGATAGCGACCGCGCGATCAGTTGTCGTCGTCCGGCATCACCCGGTTCTTCTCGCCCGGCGGCGCGACATTGCCGTTGACCTCGGCCTTCGGTGCGACATTGCCGTTGGCTTCCGACCGCGGCGCGACGTTGCCGTCGCCGTCACCCTGTGCACGCCGTGGCGGGCGCTGGCCGCGGCCTGGTCCCTTGAATCCCTGCTGTCCCGGCGCGCGCTGATTCTGGCCGCCACCGTACGGACCGCCCTGCCCTCCGCCGTTCGGCTTGCCGAATTTCGCGTGCTGCGCGCGCGGTCCGCTGCGGTGTCGGGGCGCGCCTTCGTTGCCATAGCCGCGCGGCGCACCGCCCGGAACCGAGAGCGTCGAGCGGCCGAACGGCGACGCGTTCGCGTTGCTCTGCGGCTGCACTTCGTCGAAGTTGTGCTGCGTCCGCTGCGGCCGCTGTGGACGCTGGGTATTGCCCGGACCCGGGCCGGCCGGCTGCGTGTCGTCACGTGGCGGGCGATCGTTGTTCCTGTGCTTGGGACCCGCGCCGCGACGGCCCGGCGGTCGCTGACCGGCCGGATGCTGGCCCTCGCGGCCGGGAACGCCGCCCTGCGCAGGGTTGCGGGGTCCATGATGTGGCTTCGTTCGGCCTTCCGCGTCGGGGCCCGCGGCGGCAGCGGCGTGACCCTGCCCCTGCGGCCTGCCCTGGCCGTGCGGGCGCCGGGGGCCGCCCTTGTGCGGCGGTCGTGATCCGTTGGCCGGCGCGCCGCCCTTGCGCGGATCCTGACGCCCTCCACGCGGATCACGGCGATCGTTCTTCGGTGCCGCACCCGCTGCGGGTGCGTTCAGCCCTGCCGACGCGACGAGCGCGTTGACGTCGGCACCCTCCAGTTCCTGCAGGTTGCCGCGCTTCAGCGACGTTGGCATCGCCAGCATCCCGTAGCGTGTGCGAATGAGCCGGCTCACCATCAACCCGAGCGCTTCGAAGAGCCGCCGCACTTCGCGGTTGCGGCCTTCCTTCAGCACCACGTGATACCAATGGTTCGAGCCGTCTTCGTCGCCGCCGCCGTCGGTGACCTTTTCGCAGCGCGCGGGGCCGTCGTCCAGCGTCACGCCCGTTGTCAGCGACTGCGCCTGCTCGTCGGTGAGCCGTCCCATGATGCGCACGGCGTACTCGCGCTCGACTTCGTAGCGCGGATGCATCAATCGATTCGCAAGCTCGCCCGAATTGGTGAACAGCAGCAACCCTTCGGTGTTGTAGTCGAGTCGCCCGACATTGATCCACTTGCCGTTGCCGATCGACGGCAGCTTTTCGAACACCGTCGGCCGCCCTTCCGGATCGTCGCGCGTGACGAGCTCGCCCGACGGCTTGTGATACATGAGCACGCGCGCGCGCGGCTCGGCGAAGCGGACCCTGACGAGCTCGCCGTTGATGCGAACTTCGTCGCCGGGGCTGACCTTCTGGCCGACGTCGGCAGGCATCCGGTTCACCGTGATGCGCCCGGCGAGGATCATCTCCTCCATCGCGCGACGCGAGCCGAAACCGCAGCTCGCCAGCACCTTGTGCAGGCGCTGCGGCTCGTTGAAGATCTCGTCAGTGGAGCGTTTGTGTTTCGGAGGCAGCACGCTCTCCGCTATCCGCTGCAGCGCCAGGCTCGGCTGCTGGGTCGGTTGTTGGCTCGGTCCCGAGGATCGGGCTCGCGAGTGCGTGTTGCGCCTCGGCGGCCTTGGTGGGGGCATCAGGCATCTCCAGTAGGTGGGATGAATCGAGTTCGGCCAGGGGCGGCAGTTCCGCCACAGAGGTGAGGCCGAGGTCGTCGAGGAAGGTCTTCGTCGTCGCGTAGAGCGCCGGACGTCCCGGCGTTTCGCGATGTCCGACTGCCTCTATCCATTGCCGGTCCTCGAGCGTCTTGACGACGTTCGTCGAAACGGCAACGCCGCGGATGGCTTCGATGTCGCCGCGGGTGACGGGCTGCTGATACGCAATGATCGCGAGGGTTTCCATCACCGCACGCGAATAGCGCGGCGGCTTCTCCGGCGCCAGGCGATCGAGATGGCGCTGCACTTCGGGTCGTCCCTGGAAACGCCAGCCCGACGCGACCTGCACGAGCTCTACTTTGCGCGTCGACCACTCGCGCGCGAGATCGTCGAGCAACGCACGCACGGTGTCGAGCGGAAGCGCGGGCTCGAACAGCTTCGCGAGCTGCGCGGGCGGCACGGGCTCGCCGGCGACGAGCAGCGCGGCTTCGAGCACGGCCTTCGCGTCGGCGAGGTCGGACGGCGGAGTTGTATCGGTCGTCATCAGCGTCATGCGGACTCGGCGTCGAGTGCGAATGGGGCTTCGCCGCGCAGCCGCGCGTAGATCGGCGCGTACGGCTCGGCCTGCGCGATGCTGATCAGCTGCTCGCGCGAAAGCTCGAGCATTGCCAGGAACGTCACGACCAGGTGCGCGACGTCCGCGTGTTCGGCGAACATCGCCGTGAACTCGACAAAGCGCGCCGGTTGCAACAGCTTCAGCAGGCGGCTCATCTCGGAGCGCACCGACAACTGCTCGCGCGTGACCAGATGATGCCGATTCGAGCGCGCCCGGGCGATCAGCCCCGCCCATGCCGCGCGCAAATCGGCGGGCGTGACGTCGGGCATCCGTTCGCCTGCGAGGCGGTCGAACCATACGCGCACGGTTGAGAAATCGCGCTCGGCGAGCGGCAGCGCGTCGATCTCGCGCGCAGCCTGCTTCATCCGTTCGTATTCGAGCAGCCGACGCACGAGCTCGGCACGCGGGTCGTCGAGCTCGGTCCCCGGCGGCGCCGGCGGACGCGGCAGAAGCAGTCGCGACTTGATCTCGATCAGCACGGCGGCCATCAACAGGTATTCCGCCGCAAGCTCGAGCTGCGTGCGGCGCATCATCTCGACGTAACCGAGATACTGCCGCGTGAGCTCGGCCATCGGCACGTCGAGCACGTTGATGTTCTGCCGCCGGATCAGGTAGAGCAACAGGTCGAGCGGCCCCTCGAACGTTTCCAGGAAGACTTCGAGCGCTTCCGGCGGGATGTAGAGGTCGCGCGGCATCTCGTTCACCGGCTCGCCGTAAACGCGCGCGAGCGGCTTTGGCTCCGGCGACGGATGCGCGAGATCGAGTGCGGCGTCGACGCTAGTCATAACGCAGGCCCATTGCCTCGCGCACGTCGCGCATCGTTTCCTCGGCAAGCTTGCGCGCGCGCTCGCAGCCGTCGGCGACGATGTTGCGAACGAGCGACGGATCGTCGAGGTAGCGCTGCGCACGCTCGCGGATCGGCTGCTGCTCGCGAATGATCGCGTCGATGACCGGCTGCTTGCATTCGAGGCAGCCGATGCCGGCAGTCGTGCAGCCGCGGACCACCCAGTCGCGCGTCTCTTGCGTCGAGTAGACCAAGTGCAACCCCCACACCGGGCACTTCTCCGGGTTGCCCGGATCGGTTCGCCGAACGCGCGCGGGATCGGTCTGCATCGTCCGGATCTTGTCGGTGACCGACGCCGGATCCTCGCGCAACATGATCGCGTTGCCATAGGACTTCGACATCTTCTGGCCGTCGAGGCCCGGAACGCGCGGCGTTTCCGTCAGGAGGGGCTGCGGTTCCGGCAGGATCACGCGCCGAGCGCCCTCGAGGTAGCCGAACAGCCGTTCCCGATCGCCGAGCGACAGGTTCTGCGTGTCCTCGAGCAACTCGCGCGCTGCCTCGAGTGCCTGGGCGTCACCCTGCTGCTGGAACGCGGTACGCAGCGACTCGTAGCGCTTCGCCTTCTTGCTGCCGAGTTTCTTCACCGCGGCGCGCGCCTTGTCCTCGAATCCTGGCTCGCGGCCGTAGATGTGGTTGAAGCGGCGCGCGAGCTCGCGCGTGACTTCGATATGCGAAACCTGGTCCTCGCCGACCGGCACCTTGTTCGCGCGGTAGACAAGAATGTCGGCGCTCATCATCACCGGATAGCCGAGGAAGCCGAAATTCGACAGATCGCGGTCGGTGAGCTTTTGCTGCTGATCCTTGTACGTCGGCACCCGCTCGAGCCAGCCGACGGGCGCGATCATGCCGAGGAGCAGCGTCAACTCTGCGTGCTCGGGCACCCGCGATTGGATGAACAGCGTCGCGCGCGTCGGATCGATGCCGGCCGCGAGCCAGTCGACGAACATGTCCCAGACGCTTTCTGCGACGGTCTCGGTCTCGTCGAAATGCGTGGTGAGCGCATGCCAGTCGGCAGCGAAGAACAGGCACTCGTATTCTTCCTGCAGCCTGATCCAGTTCTTCAGCGCACCGTGCAGATGACCGATGTGCATGCGCCCGGTGGGCCGCATGCCCGACAACACCCTATCGGCAAACATGGCAGCGATGGTTTTGTGGCGCCGGTGTACTACAGCCCGACCAACGCCTGCAGCGACCACTCGCCGAACCTCAGCAGTGGCCCCATGACGTTGTCGAGTACGCCGAACGCGAGCAGGCCTACGACGATGAACAGTCCGAAAGGCTCGATGCGGGCAAACGCGTGCGCCGCGTGCATGGGAAGCAGGCTGACGGCGATGCGGCCGCCGTCGAGCGGGGGTATGGGCAAAAGGTTAAGTGCCATCAGGACCAGATTGACCGATATGCCAATTGTCGCCATCTGCAGCAGATGCGCGTTCGCGAAAGCGCCGTCCGGCTCGAATACCTTGAACAGCAGCGCCCACAGCACCGCCATCAGGAAATTCGCGCCCGGTCCGGCCGCTGCCACCCAGAGCATGTCGCGCTTCGGGTCGCGCAGGTTGCCGAAATTGACCGGCACCGGCTTCGCCCAGCCGAACACGAATTGCGGACCGCCGAGCTTGGCAGTGAGGATCAGCAAACCCGGGACCAGGATCGTTCCGACCGGGTCGATATGCTTGAGCGGGTTCAGCGTGATCCGGCCCTGCATCTCAGCAGTGCGGTCGCCGAACGTCTTGGCGACATAGCCGTGGGCCGCTTCGTGCAACGTGATCGCGAAGACCACCGGCAGCACCCACAGCGCGATAGTCTGCAGCGATACATCCATTTAGGCCGTCAGTTTACCTCAACTGCCTCCCCATCGTCAGCGGCAAGCCCCAAACGCGCCGGATCGCCAAGCCCGCGGCGGACGATCACCGGCGGGGCCACGGCGAGATCGACGACCGTGGTCGGCGACGCCGGACAGGGCCCGGCATCGACGATAGCCTCGATGCGCCCGCCAAGCCGCGCTTCGATCACGGTCGCATCGTTCAGGGCGTGCTCCTCGCCGGGGAGGATCAGCGTCGACGACAGGATCGGCTCGTCCATCTCCGCCAGCAGCGCATGCACAACCGGATTGTCGGGCACGCGCACGCCGATCGTGCTGCGTTTCGGATGCTGGACGCGGCGCGGCACCTCGTCGGTGGCGCGCAGCAGGAAGGTGAAGCTGCCCGGCGTCCCCTGGCGGACGGTGCGGAACTGCCAGTTGTCCATCCGCGCGAACCTTCCGATCTGCGCGAGATCCTTGCAGACGAGCGTCAGGTGATGCCGCTCGTCCACGCCGCGAAGCGTGCGGATGCGGCGCGCCGCATCGGCGTCGCCGATCCGGCATCCCAGCGCATAGCTCGAATCGGTGGGATACGCTATGACGCCGCCGCCGCGCAGGACTGTGGCTGCCACGCGGATCAGTCGCGTCTGCGGATGGGTCGGATGCACCGTCAGCAGTTGGGTCATCGGCGAGGGCCTTCGTCCGGATCATATAATCCGGCGCGTAGTCGTTCCAGGCCACCGTGAACCTCCAACAACTCCGCTACCTCTGCGCGGTCGTCGACAACGGACTCAACGTCTCCGACGCCGCCGAGGCGCTCTATACGTCGCAGCCCGGCATCAGCAAGCAGATCCGGCAGCTCGAAGACGAGCTCGGCCTGCGCGTCTTCGTGCGGCAGGGCAAGCGGCTGACGTCGCTGACGCCCGCCGGCGAAGTGGTCGTGGCAACCGCGCGGCGCGCACTGCGGGAGATCGCAAACCTGAAGCGCGTCGCCGACGAGTTCAGGACCGAGGATGCCGGCGTTCTGGGCATCGCGACCACGCATACTCAAGCACGCTACGTGCTACCGCCGGTGTTGTCGAAGTTCGCGGCACGATTCCCCAAGGTGCGCCTCGTGCTGCATCAGGGCAATCCGTTGCAGGTTGCCGAGCAGACGCTGTCGGGCGACGTCGACGTCGGCATCGCGACCGAGGCCGTCGGCGACTCACCGCAGCTCGTCACGCTGCCCTGCTATCGCTGGAACCGGGGCGTGCTCGTGCCAAAAGGACATCCGCTCGCCAAGGTGCGACCGCTCACGCTGGAAGCTGTCGCCGGTTATCCGATCGTCACGTACGACTTCGCGTTCACCGGACGCTCTGCGATCAACGCGGCGTTTACCGCGCGCGGGCTCGAGCCCAACGTCGTGCTTTCGGCGCTCGACGCCGACGTCATCAAGACCTACGTCGAGCTGGGCATGGGCGTCGGCATCGTCGCGTCAATGGCGTTCGACGCTGCGAAGGACGTGGGGTTCGAGATGCTCGACGCGAGCCATCTGTTCGCGGCGTCGACGACGCGGCTCGCGTTGCGCAAGGGCGTCTTCCTGCGCGGATACGTTTATGAGTTCATCACGCTGTTCGCGCCGCAATACACGCGCAGCGCCGTCGACGCCGCGTTGGCCGGCAACGTGCCGGTGGACGTGCTGTGATTCCCAATAACGCGATCGATGCCTGCGGGCACGGTCGAACGCAGGAAATGGATCATCAATGACAGCAACGATCCGCAACTCCACTGTCGCCTTGCTGCTGGCGGTCGTCTCGTTCACTGCCATCGCCGCGGACGAGCCACCGACAAGGACGCTGACAATCCGCGACCAGAAGCTCCAGGTCGAGCTCGCAACGACGCCCGAGACGCGCGCGCTCGGGCTCATGAACCGCTTCAGCCTGCGCACCGACCACGGGATGCTGTTCGTGTTCGAAGCGCCGCAGCCGCTGGCGTTCTACATGAAGAACACCTACGTGCCGTTGTCGATCGCATTCGTGGACAGCCGCGGCAAGATCCTCAACATCGAGGACATGCGGCCCCTGGACGAGTCGACGCACTGGTCGAAGGGCATGGCGCGCTATGCGATCGAAATGCGGCAAGGATGGTTCGCCGGCAAAGGCATCGGGCCCGGCGACATGGTGGACGGGCTGCCGTAGCGAGAAAACTAGAACGGACTATCGACCGGCGCTCCACACCCGGCAAAAGTGCCAGTTGGACAATTGGCGCTGCGCGCCGACGCTGATACCCGGGTCGGACTGTGCACCCGGCAGCAAGCCGGGGCGCGTCGTCCTGGTGTAGCATCCGACGCCGCAGCAGGCCACTATCAGGGGAAATCCATGCTTTCGGCCATCGATCCGGGCGCGCCAGCCGACATCTCCGGCTACATCCTCAACGACCACATCGCGCGTCTGTCGCGCGCCGCGATGAAACGACAGCCGCTGCAGCCCGTAATGGTGGAAATCGTCCGCGAGATGGGATTCGACAGTTTCATGTACGGGATGTCGGCCGATCCCAAGCCCACGCGGCGCGATACGCGCTCGTACGTCTGGACGACGCTCCCACGCGAATGGGTCGAACTGTACGGCGAACGTGGCTACATCGAGGTCGACCCGCGAGTCACGCGCACCTACAACCGAAACCTCCCGTACGTGTGGGACTCGTCGGAATTCAGCGGCGACCCCGTGTGCCGCGCTTTCCTCGCAGACGCGGCGCGCTTCGACGTGTGCAGCGGCGTCGCGGTGTCGTTTCGCGATCCGGATCACGGTCGCGTGCTGGTAGCGATCAATTCCCGCATTCCGGCGATGGATGAAGCGCGAGCGGCGATTCGTCGCTTCGCAGCTCGGCGAGCTCGTTTTGCTGGCGATGTCGTTCCACGATTTCTTCATGGCCCATCTCGTAGACTACGAACCGTCGCTGATGGTTCGCGTCGTGCCGCTGTCGGCGCGCGAGGCGCAATGCCTGGAGATGGCGGCCAACGGCATGACGAGCGTCGACATCGCGCTCAAGCTCGGCATCAAGCCGCGCACAGCCAACTTCCACTTCGGCAACATCGTGGACAAGCTCGGCGTGCTTAACCGCAAGGAAGCGATCGCGATGGGCATCGCGCGCGGGTTGATTCGCCCGAATCCCGTCACGATGGGCCGCACGCCGGCCCATCGGCTGGCGTCACGTAGTCGTTAGCCGATTTCGCGCTCCGGGCGCGGCAGCGTCACCCGTCCAGCATCGCCAGATAGCGCTCGAGCTCCGGCGGCAGCGGCGATTCGACGGTTACAGCCTCGCGCGTCACGGGGTGGCTGAACGTCATCGATCGCGCGTGCAGGAACATCCGTTTCAATCCTTCCTTCGCAAGCAGCCGGTTCCATGCGAAGTCACCGTACTTGTCGTCGCCCGCCAATGCGTGGCCGACATGCGCAAGATGAACCCGGATCTGATGCGTGCGGCCGGTCTCGAGCTCCGCTTCGACGAGCGCCAGTGGCGGATCGTGCTTGGGCCACGTCTTCTGCCGGCGGAAGGTCGTCGTGGACGGACGGCCGGCATCCTCGACGCGGACGCGCCGCTCCCCTTCGGGCGTCGAGAACTTGTGCAACGGCACGTCAACTGTCTTCTTAGCGTCCCGCCAGGGCCCGCGAACGAGCGCGAGATAGCGCTTGTCTATTTCGCCGCCGCGCAATTGCGCGTGCAGCGCCGTCAGCGCCGACCGTTTCTTCGCCACCAGCAGCACGCCCGATGTATCGCGGTCGAGGCGGTGCACGAGCTCGAGGAACTTCGCGTCGGGGCGCGATCCGCGGAGCTGCTCGATGAGGCCGAGCGCAATTCCGCTGCCGCCGTGCACGGCCAGCCCGGCGGGCTTGTCGATGGCGATCAGGGCGTCGTCCTCATGGACGATCGCCGGTCCGAAACGCCTGGCGGCAGGTGATGCGGCGATGCGCGCCGGGGCAGCTGTCCGCACCGGCGGCACGCGGACGACGTCGCCCTGCGCGAGGCGCGCATCGGGACCGACGCGCCCCTTGTTGAGGCGAACCTCGCCGCTCCGCAGGATCCGGTAAATGTGGCTCTTGGGAACGCCTTTGAGCGTTCGCAGCAGGAAATTGTCGATTCGCTGGCCTTCCGCGTCGTCGCCGACGGTGACCCACGAGACAGCATCCTTGCTTAACTCATTCATTCGCTTATAATTGTCGTCCAACCGCGACAAAGCGCAGCGGCTTGCTCATTCGCCCAACGTGCGAAATGACGCGGCCAGCGCGCCACGTATCGGGCCTTGCTTGAGTGCGAGGAAAAAGCCGGCTAAGTCGCTCGCCGGGCGGGCAGTTCCCGCGAGAAAGTAGCGATGGTAAAGGAACAGCGCAGCTCCCGCACCCGGCAGTGGCCGGCTCGAAGCGGCCGCCGCGCGGCGCCAAGCGAACGATTCTGCCCCGGCTGCCACTGCGAAAGAGACAATCGCGGCGGCCGATCGGATATTCCGCTAGTTAGCGAACAAGAAGACCCGCCACTACGAGAACCGGCACTGGCCGGACCTGCGAACCTCATGCGCATGCCACCTCGCTCACCTCGCGTTTGCCGGCCATTGCCGGCCGACGGCCCGTCTTCATCCGCAACCGCCGCGTAAGCGTCACCCGCGTCGCAAGACGCGCCGCCTCGTTCCATCCACTTGCCCCCGTGGGCCTTGCGCCGGGGACAAGTACATGAAACGCATGCTGTTCAACGCCACGCAGGCTGAAGAGCTCCGTGTCGCCATCGTCGACGGCCAGAAGCTGATCGACCTCGACATCGAATCCGCATCGAAGGAACAACGCAAGAGCA
>CAVPWB010000006.1:0-49280 GCA_963709335.1 uncultured Pseudomonadota bacterium | reverse complement strand
CGCGGCGTTCAAAGACCTGCAATGCGATGCCGTGGAGCAACACGCGCCCGTGACCAATGTGCGCCCGCAATGACCTCGCCCGCGATCCCAGAAACAGATGCAACGGCGAATGACCGCTTCCAGGCAATTTTGGCAGCGACGCTGACCGACCGGAGTTGGCCGTTCTCGGAAGTCTGCGAACGGTTGCTGAATATGCTGGTGGTGGAGCGAGTTAGATTCGCCTTCTAACTGCCGGTCATGGCGTGGCCGTTGATGTACGAGTCTGCTCTGTAGGGACCTTTCTGCAGTAGCCGGCGCTCATCAACAAGTCAGGCATCGAGCCCAGTGAATAGCGCAATCCCCTGCGATCACTGGAACTTATAGAACTGCTCATTCAGGTACTGCTCCACGTTCGCCCGGTCCGCGTCGCTCAGGTTCATGTGCGCACCCGCGCTGCATCCCGTCAACTGCTTGTCGAGTGCCGCCAGCGACTTGATCTTGTGGTCGGGCCGCGTGTGGACACTGGCGGTGTGGCATTGCACGCAATTTGCGTCGTAGAGCTTCTTGCCGGCGGCGCTGTCGGCGCCGTGCGCCGGCGGTGCCAACATGACGATAGGCAACAAGATCGGAAGTGCGCGTTTCATGATGACCTCACGGTATCGAAGGCTGGCGGTCAAATCATAGCGCGTTCGAATTTAGCGTGCGCTGTCCGCGGGCGCGAGTGCGCGGGGCTAGCTGGATTGGCCTCCGGGAGGCGATTGGTCGGCGACATGTCCCGCCTCGTCGTGCAGCGCCAACACGGTGTCGTACTCCTGTACAGTAATCTGCACCACGCCTGCGCGGAATCCGGCCGCGTTCGCCTGGACGTACGGATTGGACGCCGTCGGATCGATCCGCTGCACAGCGACGTCCAACGGCACGCCGTTCGGCCACTGCTCGACGTTGCGGAGCAACACCCCGCTCACCGCTGGACCGGAGGTGACGAGATCCGATGACATCGGATCGAGGAACGTGGTCTTGAGCTCGGCGCGACCGACGAACTCGCGTGTGAGCCCGACGAAGACAAGGACGAGATCGCCGGCAGCGAGGGCATCGCGATGGCGCTCGTCGCGGCTGACCACCCACCTCTGCGCGTGCAAAAAAGACGTGGCCCGCTCCCGGTCGCCGTCAGCCAAGTTGAATATGAAGTGCTGCATCTAGGATCTACACAAGGGCGCGTGTTGAGAATTGCGCTCGTGATGATCCTTGATGCGCCGTGCCAAGGTCAAGATTGGGCCCGCGCCCAAACGGTCCTCGGCGCTGCGATGGCGACGAAGGCGGTCCGACCACGAAGCAGGTGTCGCTGGTCCTCGGGCGAGGCCCTGCCACTATCAAAGCAACTTGTGTCCGGACCTTCTATGGTTTCGCCGTATACGGCGCCTCGACCGGCCGCGACTGCGGCACAGCTTCCAGGATCAGCTTCAGCGGCTCGGGCGACTCGTCTCCGCCTTTGGCATAACCCATTCGAACGACGACGAGATCGTGCGTCGGGAAGATCCACGTTGCTTGCCCGCCAGAGCCGAACAGGGCATAGGAATCCTCCGGACCAGGCCAGGAATTCGCGCGATTCAACCAGATCAATCCGCCGTACCACGGTCTTCCATCCGCCGCCCAGGCGGGCGCCGCAGTGCGCATGAAACGCACGTAAGACTCCGGCACCAGCGCCTCGCCATTCCAGCGGCCATCCTGCAGCAGAAGATTCCCGAGTCTGGCCCAATCGCGAGCAGATCCCAGTACCCAGCCGAAGGCGAGCGGCGTGCCAAAGGTGTCGGGCTCGAGCGTCAGCGTCCGTATCCCGACCTTGTCGAAGAGTGCGCGCTGTGCGTAAGAGTAGAAGTCCTGGCCTCGTGCCTCGGCGGCGCGACGGATCAAGTAGGTGATGACGACGGTGTCCGAGCCGCGGTAGCGACCGACGGTGCCTGCAGGCCACTGTGGCGGACGCGTCAGGACATACCTGGCGACGTCGACGTCGGCGTTGTTGACATAGAAGTCGTCGATGTAATCCCCGGCCGGATACAACTGAGCATCCATGAAGCCGCGAAAACGCAATCCGCCCGACATACGCAGGAGATCGGCTATTCGAATGTTCCGCCGAGGGTCTTCAGGCTGTCGCCACTCCGCAATCGGCACTGGTTGCCAAAGGTCGTAGGTGCCATCCGCAACAAGCATTCCCATCAGGATCGCGAGCACGGTCTTGCCCATCGCCCAGCTTTCCAGGGGCGTCTGGGGTGTGATTCCGGGTGCATAGCGTTCAGCGATGATCTTCCCGCGCCAGGTGACGACGTAGGCCGACGTCATCGCGCCAGCCGGTTCGAAGGCTGTGTCCACCGCCTGCCGCGATTCGCGCTGAGCCCGTTCTACGGGGTCGGTGCGGCGCCCTACGGCGCCGCGCGCCGTTCGCGGTCCCGCTCGTTTCGCTCGGCAACGTGGGAAGCAATTTCGGCGGTCAGCCGATCACGTTCTACAAGCCCGTCGTCGAGAATGCCGCGAATCGCGACTAGGTGTACATGCAGGCTTGGCAAGCAAGCCGCGAGGTCAGCGGGGCTAAACTTTCGATCCGATGCCGCCGAGGAAAGTTTTGCTGTCTGCTGTTGAATCACGGCGATGCGGGCGTTCGTGTGTGCGGTCGCAGCGACTGCTTCGCTGTGGCCACTGGCGCCAAAGCTTCCGGCGATAGCGGAGAGGCTGTCTTGTATCGGCCTAATTTGTTGGTAGACGCGCGTCGCCCGTTCTGATTCCACCTGCACCGTCCGCGCAACTTCTCGATGTCGTGTTCGAGGCCGCGACGCTCAGTTTTCAGTGCTCGTGCCGCTGCGCTCTTCGCCAGACTGAACGACAGGAAGGCGGCGACGGCCGACGCGAAGGCGGCGATTGCTGAGCAGATGGCGGCGACGGTGTCCGGCCCCACGCTCAAAACCAGAGTTTGATAGAACTTAAATACGACTTCACAGTAATTCTCTGAATACGTCGTATCTGATTGTTTATATTGGCGTCCCCAGCGGGATTCGAACCCGCGTTACCGCCGTGAAAGGGCGGTGTCCTGGGCCTCTAGACGATAGGGACCGATCAGACAGCTGCGGCGCTTACGCCCAGACGCGCAGCCTATTCGGTGGTGGAGGTAAGCGGGATCGAACCGCTGACCTCTTGCATGCCATGCAAGCGCTCTCCCAGCTGAGCTATACCCCCAAGGCGAACGTGAAATTATAGCGGACGGGCATGAGCCGGACAATCGGGACAGCACGAACTGCGCGACAGAGCAGCTCGTTCGTAGCGATTTCGCATTCGCGAACGATGCCGCAGACATTTCACAGACGCGGCGTTGCTGCCGCTTGCACTATGATCCGATCGATGCGCACGATCGACACGCTGCCGCTGGCTGCTCAGTTGAACCAGTCCTCACTCGACGGTCGGGTCATCCTGATTACGGGTGCTGCGGGCGGCATCGGCAAGGCGCTGTCGCTCGCGTGCGCGCGCGCCGGTGCGACGGTAGTGCTGCACGGCCGCGTCGTGCGCAAGCTCGAAGCGCTGTACGACGAAATCATGGCGGCGAAGCTTCCCGAGCCGACGATCCTTCCTCTCGATTTCGCGCGCGCCGAAGCGTCCGATTTCGCCAACGTCGCCCATGCGCTGGACGCACAGCTTGGCCGCCTGGACGCGCTCGTGCATACGGCGGCGCTGCTCGGGTCTCTTGGTCCGCTCGAGCACCAATCGTTCGACAACTGGGTCGCGCTCTTGCGCGTCAATGTTGCGGCGCCGATGGGACTCACGCGTATCGTCATGCCGCTGTTGGCACGCTCGCCCGATGCGAGTGTCGTATTCACGCTCGACAGCCGTGGCCAGGAGCCGCGCGCGTACTGGGGCGGCTACGCCGTAACGAAAGCTGCGGTCGGCGCACTCGCCCGCGAGCTTGCCGACGAGTGGGAGCATCGATCGAACCTGCGCGTCAACGCCGTCATCCCCGGCCCGATCCGCTCGCCGCTGCGCAACCAGTCGCACCCGGGTGAGGATCCGTCGCTGCTGCCCACCCCGGAAAGCCTGGTGCCGCTCTACCATCACCTGATCGCCGGCCAGTCGAAAGCCGACAGCGAGGCGCTGGTCGACGTTCAGGCATGGCTGGCAGGATCGCCCTGCCTCTCATCGCTGCGGCCGTAGCGCAGCAGCACCCGCAGCCGCCGGAAATCCTGCGGCGGCAACATGTCGGGCAACAGCAAAATGGCGCGCGAACGCCAGCGGCCGAAGGGCCGCCACACGAGCGTTGACAAGCGCGCGCCGACGTAGGTGTCGCGACGCACGCGGCCCGCGAACGCATTGCCGTCACCGGTGACGACGATCACCGTCAGGTCGCCGCGCAATTCGAACTGACGCACGGCGCGTGGTCCGTGGCGCAGCGCAACGACGTGGATGCGGTCGAGCGCCCACACGACCACGAGCAACACTGCAAGCCCGGCCAGCGTCGGGTGCATCGGCAGCGCCACAATGACCGCGCAGGTGGCCGCCGCCAGCATCCCGATCAGGACGACTGCAGTGCGGGACGACGCAAGAACGACGCGAACGGGGGGCGGCCAATGCATGCGCCCATCAAACCGCGATCGCAGCGCTGACGCGATCGTTCGGTCGGACTAGGCGTTCCGCTCAATTGCGCGACGGACGTCCCGACTGCCTACGTGGCCGGGGCCTTCTGCTTCGCCAGCAGCATCCACGTCGACACGACGGTGTCTGGGTTGAGCGAGATGCTGCCGATCCCCTGCTCCACGAGCCACTGCGCGAGATCAGGATGGTCGGATGGTCCTTGCCCGCAGATGCCGACGTAGCTGCCGCGCTTGCGGCACGCAGCGATCGCCATGCCGAGCATCGCCTTCACCGCATCGTCGCGCTCGTCGAACGTCGCCGCGAGGACGCCGCCCGCGTCGCGATCGACACCGAGCGTCAACTGCGTCATGTCATTCGAGCCGATCGAGAAACCGTCGAAATGGTCGAGGAACCGATCGGCGAGGATCGCATTCGATGGAATCTCGCACATCATGATCACGCGCAGGTCGTTGGCACCCCGTCGCAAGCCGTTCTTCGCGAGCAAACCGATCACCTGCTCGGCCTCGTTCACCGTGCGCACGAACGGCACCATCAATTCAACGTTGGTGAAGCCCATGTCGTCGCGCACGCGTCGCATTGCTTCGCATTCGAGCGCGAAACAGTCGTAGAACTCCGCAGCCACGTAGCGCGACGCGCCGCGAAACCCGAGCATCGGATTTTCCTCGTGCGGCTCGTAGCGCCCGCCACCGACGAGGTTCGAGTACTCGTTCGACTTGAAATCGGACATTCGCACGATCACGGGCTTCGGTGCGAACGCCGCAGCGATCGTCGCGATCCCTTCGGCGACCTTCGCTACGTAGAACTCTTTCGGGCTCGCGTAGCCGGCGATCCGCTGCTCGATGTCGCGCTTGATGTCGGCGGGCTGGCGGTCGAACTCGAGCAGCGCCTTCGGATGAATTCCGACGTTGCGATTGATGATGAACTCGAGCCGCGCGAGGCCGACCCCTTCGTTGGGAAGCTGGCAGAACTCGAACGCAAGCTCGGGATTGCCGACGTTCATCATGATCTTCGTCGGGCACGGCGGCATCTGGTCGAGTGCGACCTCGACCACTTCGATTTCCAGCAGTCCCGGATAAACGTGGCCGGTGTCGCCTTCCGCGCAGCTGACGGTGACCTGCGAGCCATCGGTCAGCGTTCGCGTCGCGTCGCCGCAGCCAACCACCGCCGGGATGCCCAGTTCGCGTGCGATGATCGCCGCGTGACACGTGCGTCCGCCGCGATTGGTGACGATCGCGCTCGCGCGCTTCATCACCGGCTCCCAGTCCGGATCGGTAATCTCGGTGACGAGCACATCGCCGTCGGCGACGCGCTCCATCTCCGCCGACGACTTGACGAGCCGCACCGTTCCCTGGCCGATCTTCTGTCCGATCGCACGTCCCGTCGCGAGCGGCTCCGCGTGTCCCTTCAACCGATAGCGGCGCAGCGCATTGCCGTCTTCGCGCGACTTCACGGTCTCCGGCCGCGCCTGCAGGATGTAGATGCGCCCGTCGGTGCCGTCGAGTGCCCATTCGATGTCCATCGGGCGCCCGTAATGCTGCTCGATGGACACGGCGTAACGCGCGAGCTCTTCGGCTTGTGCGTCGGTCAGCGAAAACTTCATCCGCTCCGAATCAGGCACGTCGACAACGCGTGTCGACTCGTCGGCACTGGCCGCGTCGGCGAGGATCATCCGCGACGCCTTGCTGCCGATGCTCTTGCGCAGGATCGCCGGACGCCCCGCGGCAAGGTTCGGCTTGTAGACGCAGAATTCGTCCGGATTCACCGTGCCCTGCACAACGGACTCGCCGAGCCCGTATGCAGATGTGATCAGCACGACGCCGTCGAAGCCCGATTCGGTGTCCAGCGTGAACATGACGCCGGCGGCGCCGGTATCGCTGCGCACCATCCGCTGGACGCCGACCGACAGCGCAACCTCGTGATGCGCAAAGCCGTGATGAACGCGGTACGCGATGGCCCGATCGTTGTAGACCGATGCGAACACCCTCGGAATCACTTTTAATACATTCTCTAATCCATTGATATTCAAGAATGTATCTTGCTGCCCGGCGAAGGACGCGTCGGGCAGGTCCTCCGCGGTAGCCGACGAGCGCACGGCGAACGCCGTCGCGTCGGCACCATCGGCCGCCACCCGGTACGCGCGCTGGATTTCGTCGATCAACGCCTGAGGCAGCGCCGTCTCTGCGATCCAGCCGCGAATGGTCGCACCGGCGGCGGCCAGCGCGCGGACGTCGCCGACATCGAGGTGCCGGATCGCATCCTCGATGCGCGAGCCGAGCGAGTCCTGCCGCAGAAACTCGCGAAACGCGTCAGCCGTCGTCGCAAAACCGCCGGGCACGCGGATGCCGGCCGCTTCGAGTTCGCCGATCATTTCGCCGAGCGAGGCGTTCTTGCCGCCGACCTGCGGCAGATCGCGCATGCGCAACCGCTCGAGCGGGATGACGCGAACCGATTCCGACATGCCGGGTTACCTCGGGAAGTGACGCGTGGGTGGGGAAGTGCAGCGCAGCATTCTACCAATCGGCGCGTTTGCATCCGTGGCCACGACGCCACTCGACGACGTTAAAACGAATGCGCCCGCTCGGCGGCGGGCGCAGGTGCGCTACGTTTCGAAAGGACTAGTCGCTGTGGCCGTCGCCGGTCTGCACGGCGGGCGTCACTGTCGCCGGCGCGAAGCCTTCGGCCACGGCGGGGATCGCAACGTCGGCGAACGCCGGAGGCTCCTGGCCCGCGGTGCGGCTGCGCGCCGCGCGGCGCAGGTTTCGATAAAGGTCGGGGTGCGCTTCCTTCAGGTAGCTGATGATCTCGAAGTCGACGCGCTTCACCTGCGAAAGATCGATCTGCTCGACGTGAACAAGTCGCAGCAATTCCTTGACGGGGCGCGGCATCTCGCGGCCGCTCTCATAGCGCGAACCGCCGCTTTGCGTCACGCCGATCTGCGTCCAGAATTGCTCCTGGTTCATGCCGAGCCGGCGCCGGATCTCCCGGGGATTCAACACTCGATCGAAGAATTTCACTGCAACTCCGCGGCAGTAAAGGGGTTCGGGACAGGCTTTGCTATACCATTGGCATATGGTTGCGCGTTCGGCCGCGCTTTTCAAGGGCGACCGACCGGCGGCGTTAAAATTGCCACGAAATGCAGCAAAATTGAGACGGGTCGCCGTCAGCGGCCAAAACCGCGAGTTTCGCGGCGGCTGCGCTCTCCGCTTTGCCCCTGCTCGCTTGTAGTCACCTATGCCTCATTACGATCTGCACTGCCATTCGACCCGTTCCGACGGCCTGCTGACGCCCGCCGACGTCGTTCGACGTGCCGCATCGCGCGGCGTCGACGTGTTGGCGCTGACGGACCACGATGAGGTCGCAGGATTGGCCGAGGCGCGCGAAGCGGCGCGTGCAGCCGGCATCTCGTTCATCGACGGGTCGGAGCTTTCGGTGACGTGGGGTGGCGAAACCGTTCACGTCGTGGCGCTGGGCATCGACCCGGACAACGTCGAACTCAACGAAGGCCTCGCCGCGGTCCGCAGCGGACGCGACTCGCGCGCGCGGCGCATCGGCGACGCGCTCGAGCAGTCCGGCATTCCCGATGCTTTCGAGGGCGCGAGCACTTTCGTCACCAGTCCGCGGCTGATCTCGCGCACGCACTTCGCGCGCTACCTGATCGAGACCGGCTACGTGCGCGACATGAAGGACGCCTTCAAGCGCTACCTGACGTCCGGCAAGCCCGGCTATGTGCCTCACGCCTGGGCGACGCTCGCGCAGGTGGTGGGCTGGATCCACGGCGCCGGGGGGCAGGCGGTGATCGCGCATCCGGGCCGGTACAAGCTCACCGCTTCGGAGCTGCGTGCGCTGATCGCCGAGTTTCGCGACCTCGGCGGTGACGCGCTCGAAGTTGTCTCGCCGTCACATACGGCGGCACAGTTCGCCGAATTCGCGGCGCTCGCGCGTAGCCACGGCCTCAAGGCGTCGTGCGGCAGCGATTTCCATGGCATCGGCGAAAGCCGGCTGGATTTCGGCGACCTGCCCCCGCTTCCAGCAGGTGTCGATCCCGTCTGGAGTCACTGGTGACGGGCCCCTCGCCGTGATCCGGGTGTTGGGCGTTCGCGGCGGTGAGCCGTGGGCAATCTCAGCGCACATTGCAATGAGCCAGCGCCGCACCGTCTTCTTCATTTCTGACCGCACCGGCATCACGGCCGAAATGCTCGGCAACAGCCTGTTGACGCAGTTCGAAGACATCGTCTTTCACCGCGTGACGATTCCGTTCGTCGATTCGATGGAGAAGGTCGCCGACGCCGTGCGCCAGGTCAACGCGACGGCCACTGCGGAAGGCCGGCGGCCGATCGTCGTCAGCTCCGTCGTCGATGAAGCGATGAGCGCAGCCATTCGTCGCGACGCGCAGGCGCTGACGCTCGACATGTTCCAGAATTTCATCGTGCCGCTCGAGGAGGAGCTCGGCGCGAAGAGCTCGCATGCGGCCGGCCGCTCGCACGGCATTGCCAACAGCCACGAGTATTTTGCGCGGATGGAGGCGATCAACTTCACGCAGGCGTACGACGACGGTGCGGCGACGCGGGACCTCGACAAGGCGCAGGTGATTCTCGTCGGCGTATCGCGCTGCGGCAAGACCCCGACGTCGCTCTATCTCGCGCTGCAGTTCGGCATCCGCGCGGCGAACTTTCCGCTGACGCCGGACGACTTCGCCGATCGCAAGCTGCCGGCGTCCGTTGCAACGTTGCGCGAGCGGCTGTTCGGGCTCACGATCCAGCCGGACCGCCTGCGCGAGATCCGCGAGGAGCGGCGCCCCGGCAGTCGCTACGCACAGCTCGACAATTGCAGGCACGAAGTGCGGGAGGCCGAGCACCTGATGCAGCAGCACGGCATCCCGATGCTCGATACGACATCGAAATCGATCGAGGAGATCGCGACGACGATCCTGCACCGCGCAAAACTCGAACGCCACATCTACTGACGGAAATCCGATGACCGACGACAACCGCGTGCGCGGTTTGTGGTGCGCCACGCTTACGCCGGTTGGTCCGGACGGCTCGCTCGACGAAGCACGGATGGCGGGCCATGCGCGCGACTTGCTCGCCAAAGGCGTCGAGGGCGTAGCACCGTTCGGCACGACCGGCGAGGGACCCTCGTTCTCTGTCACTGAGCGCCGCTCGGGCTTGGAGGCGTTGCTGCGCGGCGGCATTGCGCCGCGGCAGATAGTCGTGGGTACCGGATGCGCATCGCTGACCGACACGCTGGCGCTCACCCGGCACGCGCTCGAAAACGGCGTCGCACGCTGCCTGGTGCTGCCGCCCTTTTTCTACAAGAACCTGTCCGACGACGCGGTGTACGCGCTGTACGCAACGCTGATCGATCGCGTGGCCGATTCGCGGCTGCGCCTGTACGTCTATCACATCCCGCAGTTCAGCAGCGTCGGCATATGGCCCGATACGCTGCGACGGCTTGCCGACGCCTACCCGGAGGTCGTCGCCGGCGTGAAGGATAGTGCGGCCGACTGGACGAACACGGCGCGGCTGCTCGATCGCGTACCGCATCTGGACGTGCTCGTCGGGCACGAGCCGGATCTGCCGAAGCTGATGCGCGGCGGCGGCGCCGGTACGATCTGCGGCATCGCGAACGTATATCCCGATATCGTCCGCGCGCTGCTCGCGCGTGACGTCGCCGCGGCAGACGAGGCGCGAATGGCGCAATTCCTTGCCGTGCTGGCGCGTTTTCCATTCCTGCCGGCGTTCAAGGCGATCAAGGCGGCGCAAAGCGGCGACGCGGCATGGAATGCGCTGCGTCCGCCCTGGCTGGATCTCGCCGACAGCGCGCGCACTGATCTGATTGCGAGCCTTCGCGGCGCCGGCTTCGACGTCGGTTGACCAATCGCAGCACCCCGGTCCACTATCGGCGCCACGACCGCAGATCGTCCCCGACAAGGGTTCGCCACAAGGAGGAATGTCATGACCGATTTCACGCCACCTGAAACACCCGACACGTCGCGCCGCCGGTTGCTGCAGGCAGGTGCCGGCGCGGCTGCGCTCGGATTGCTGCCCGGCCTCGGCATGCGCAATGCGCACGCGCAAGGCGCATTCGACTGGAAGCGCTTCAAGGGCCAGAAGATCGAGGTGTTCCTCGTGAAGAGCCCGCGGGGCGACCTGCTGACCAAGTATCACAAGGAGTTCGAGGATCTCACCGGCATCGAGGTCGGCTCGGAGATGATTCCCGAGCAGCAGCAGCGCCAGAAAGCCGTCATCGAATTCAACTCGGGCAACCCGAGCTTCGACGTGATCGCGCTGTCCTACCACGTGCAGAAGCGCCAGTTCGCCAAGAACAACTGGCTGACCGATCTGCGCCCGTACATCGGCGACGCATCGATGGCATCGCCCGATCTCGACTTCGCGGACTTCGCGAAGGGTGGCTTGAATTACGCGGTGGAATCGGACGGACGCGTGATGAGCCTGCCGATGAATCTCGATCCGTGGGTCGTCTATTACAACAAGGAATTGTTCGCAGCGAAGGGCGTCGCCTACCCGAAGACATTCGCTGAGATGATCGACGCGGCGGCGAAACTCAACGACGCGAGCAAGGGCATTTCAGGATTCGTCGGTCGCGGGCTGAAGAACGCGAACGTGCCCGTGTGGACGAGCTTCCTGCTCGGTTACGGCGGCGGCTTCACCGATGCGAAGGGCAAGCTGATGACCGATTCGACGGAAGCGATCGAATCGGCCAAGATGTACCAGACGCTGCTCGCGAAATACGGTCCGCAAGGCGTGTCCGGCTACAACTGGAACGAATCGCAGACGCTCTTTCTGCAAGGCAAGGCTGCGATGTGGCTCGACGGCATCGGTTTCGCGCAGCCCCTCGAGGATCCGACGAAGTCACGCATCGTCGGTAAGGTCGGTTATGGCGTGATGCCCGCGGGTCCGAAGCAGCAGGTGTCCGCGCTGTTCGGCGATGGCGAGGGCATCGCGTCGAACAGCAAGAAAAAGGGACCGTCCTGGTATTACCTGCAGTGGGCGTCCAACAAGGCGAACCAGACGCGGATGCTGCAGGCCGCGGCCGGCGCGCCGGTACGCAACTCCGCGTATGCAGCCGCGCAGCAATCGAGCGACTTCAAGGCGCCCAAGGAATGGGTCGACTGCATGCTGAAGTCGGCGGCGATCGCGCAGCCGGGGCTGCCGGTCATTTCGCCGGTGACCGAATTCCGTGACGTCTTCGGCGTTGCGTTGAGCAACATGCTGAACGGCGCCGATCCGGCGACCGAACTGCGCAAGGCGACGGCCGACTTCCAGCCGGTGCTCGACAAGAGCGAAAAGGCCTGACCGTTACGATGGACGCACGCGTGGCGCGCACCCGTTGCCGGGAACGCGCCTCGCGACGACGCTTCGGCTGATGTCCACATCCGCTGCCATCGCGGCTGCCGCCCCGCGGGCCGGCTTCCTGCGCCGGCGCACGCGCAGCTATCGGCTGCTCACCGTGCCGGCGCTGGTCGTCGTCGGGGCGGTCATCGTGTTCCCGTGGCTGTTCACGCTCTACATGAGCGCCTTCGACTGGAAGATCGGCGAGGCCGCGCATTTCGTCGGCCTCTCGAACTACACCGGCCTGGCGACGAACCAGCGCTTCATCGAAGCGATCGTCCACACGTTCTACTTCACGCTGCTTGCCGTGGTCTTTCCGCTGCTGCTCGGCACGGCGGCGGCACTCATCTTCCATCGCGAATTCCGCGGTCGCGGATTTCTCCGTGCGATCTTCACGCTGCCGATGATGGCGACGCCCGTCGCCGTCGCGCTCGTGTGGACGATGATGTTCCATCCACAGCAGGGTGTGTTGAATTACCTGCTGTCGCTCGTCGGGCTGCCGCCGTCGCTGTGGGTTTATTCGCCGACGTGGGTCATTCCGAGCCTGGTCCTCGTCGAGGTCTGGCACTGGACGCCGCTCGTCATGCTGATCGTGCTCGGCGGGCTCGCGGCGTTGCCGACCGAGCCGTACGAGTCTGCGCGCCTCGACGGTGCGTCGGAATGGCAGTTGCTGCGCTTTATCACGCTGCCGCTGATCATGCCGTTCATCGTCGTCGCCGCCGTGATCCGGACGATCGATGCCGTCAAGGCGTTCGACACGATCTACGTGATCAGCTCAGGCGGCCCCGGCACCGCCTCCGAGACGATCAACCTGTACCTGTACCTGCAGGCGTTCGCGTTCTACAACGTCGGCAACGCATCGGCGGTGGTCGTCGTGTTCTTCGGGATCATCGTGGCGCTCGCACTGTTGCTGCTGCATGTCCGCGAGCGCGCGCGCTGGGCCGCATAGCGATGTCGACGTTAGCACCTTCCCGCGTAACGGCCGGCATCCCGCCCACGGCGAGCCGCCCGTTCCGCGCGCGGCTGCGTCGGCTCGTCCGCCGGCTCGGGTTCTGGTTTGCCGTTGCCGTGATCGTGTCGCCGGCCATCCTCGTCTTCCTGTGGATGCTGTCGCTGTCGCTGAAGAACGAGCTCGAAAACCTCACGTATCCGCCGGTGTTCTTCCCCGATCCGCCGACGCTTGCGAACTACGTGCACGTGTTCTCGCAGAATTCGATGGGGCTGTACTTTCGCAACAGCCTCGTCGTGTCGGGCGGCGCGACGCTGCTCGCGCTGCTCGTGGGCGTTCCGGCCGGTTACGGAATCGCGCGGCTCCAGGCGAATCGGACGCTCGTGCTGATCCTGATCGCCCGGATGACGCCGGCGCTGTCGTTCCTGATCCCGCTCTTCACCGTGTTCCAGTTCCTCGGGCTCAACAACACGCTGACGGCGCTCGTGATCACGCACCTCGTCATCACGGTGCCCATCGTCGTGTACGTGATGGCCGGCTATTTCGAGACGCTGCCGCGCGAGCTCGAGGAGGCGGCACTGATCGACGGCGGCAGCGTGTGGAGCACGCTCCGGTATGTCGCGCTGCCGCTCGCGCGGCCCGGCATCGTCGTCGCGACAATCCTCGCGTTCATCTTCTCGTGGAACAACTTCGTGTTCGGCGCCGTGCTCGCGGGCCGTGCGACGCGCACGCTGCCGGCCGCCGTCTACAACGTGCTGACGTTCGAGCAGCTTGCCTGGGGGCCGCTCGCCGCGGCGGCGATCGTCGTCACACTGCCCGTGCTGTTGCTGACGATCTTCATCCAGAAAGAGATCGTCGCGGGCCTGACGCACGGCGGCGTAAAGGGTGCGTAGCGGATTCGCGCAATCCGTCCTGTCCGGGATTCGTCCCGCGATTCGCAGGTGTCACCTGTGATCGTCGTCTTCGGTTCCCTCAACGTCGATCTCGTTGCGCGCGTGCCGCGATTGCCGCAACCCGGTGAGACGCTGAAGGGCGAATCGTTCGCGATGCTGCCCGGCGGCAAAGGTGCGAATCAGGCGCTCGCCGCCAGCCGCGCCGGTGGTGACGTGCACCTCTTCGGTAGCGTCGGCCGCACCGACGGGCTCGCTGTCGCGGCGTTGCGCGCACTCGCGCAGTCGGCCGTCGACGTGGCCGGCGTCGTGGAATGCGATGCGCCGACCGGCGTCGCGCTGATCCATGTGGACGATCGCGGCGAGAACTGCATCACGGTCGTTGCCGGCGCGAACGCGAGCGCTCGTGCCGCGCAGGTTCCCGACGCGATGCTGTCGAGACAGGCCATCGTGCTGATGCAACTCGAAGTGCCGCTCGACGAAGTGACCTCGCTCGCGCGACGCGCGCGGCAGCGGGGCGCGCGCGTGGTGCTGAATGCCGCACCTGCCACGAGGCTGCCGCGCACGCTGCTCGACGACGTCGACGTGCTCGTCGTCAACGAGACGGAGGCGCTGGCGCTCTGCGAGACTGCAACGACGGACGTGCTGGACGCGGCGCACCGGCTCGCATCGGCCTCGTCAGGCAGCGTCGTCGTCACTCGCGGCGCGCTCGGCGCGCTTTATGTCCATCGTGGCGAGGTTGGCCAGCAGCGTGCGGCGTCCATCGACGTCGTCGACACGGTGGGCGCTGGCGACGCATTCGCCGGCGCGCTTGTCGCTGCGCTCGATCGCGGCGAGGAATTTGCGACCGCGATTCGCGAAGGGGTGGCCGCCGGCAGCCTCGCGTGTCTCACCTCCGGTGCGCAGGACTCACTTCCGGCGCGAGACGCCATCGCGCAGATGGCGGCGACGCTGGCGGTGTAGCGGCGCAGAGAACGCCGCCTCGCCAACAGCCATGTGCTGCGATCACGGTGGCGCGTTCGCGCGTTGCCGAACGCACTCGAACAGTACGACCGCAGCAGCCGCGGCCGCGTTGAGCGACTCGCAGTCCGGCGCCATCGGGATCGTCAGGCGTCGGTTCGCCTTGGCCAGCAACGCTTGCGACAATCCTGTCCCTTCCCCGCCGATCGCCAGTGCGACGCGTCCGCGCAGGTCGGTTGCGTAAAGGTTCGGCGCACGGTCGACGACGGTCGCCACCAGTTGCCCGCCCGCAGCTTGAAACGCGTCGATCCACGCTTCGAGATCCACGCCCTCGACGAGCGTCGTCAGGAAATGCGCGCCCTGCCCTGCGCGCAACGCCTTGGGCGACCAGGCGAACGCGCAATGCGGCGACAGCACGACCTGGTCGACGCCGGCAGCGGCGGCGGAGCGAATCATCGAACCGACATTGCCCGGATCCTGCACGTCCTCCAGCACGAGACAGAACCGGCCCGGTGCGGCCGGTGCGGCGCGCGGCGCCGTCACGACGGCCAGTGCGCCGACATCGGGCGGCAATGTCGCGAGATCCGCAAACAGCGTGCGCGAGAGCGCGAGAACGCGCGCCGGGTGCACGCGCTCGATCAACTTCTCGATTGCGGGATCGTCGAGTCTGTCGTCGACGACCACCAGCGTTTCGGGTGCGCCAACGCGAGCCGTGTACACATCGATCAGATGCGCGCCCTCGAGCACGCAACGGCCGGACTTGCGCCGATCGCGCGACGACGCGATCAATCGCGCGACTTCACGCAAGCGCTCGTTCTGGCGGCTGGTTACGCGCTGCACGGGTTCAGCCCGGACGCAACCGTGACGGCCACGACCGCACACGGGCCGGACGGCGCTACCCGAACGTCAATGACGAGGCGCGGCGCTGGCGGCCGCGTTGCGCGACGGCGATGCAGTCGCGGGCTTGACGCCGGCGCCACCGGTTTGCACCTGGAACAACACTTCGTCCTGGCGAATCATGCCGAGCTCGGCGCGCGCGCGCTCCTCGATCGCCTCCGTGCCGGTCTTCAGGTCGCGCACATCGGCGTCGAGCGCGTCGTTGCGCACCTTGAGCTTCGCATTCGCCTCACGCTGGACCGCCAGTTGCCGATCCGATTCGCGCACCTGCAGCCAGCCGCCCTTGCCGAGCCACATCGGATACTGCAGCGCGACGATCAGGATGCCGAACGCAAGAGCGAGCCAGCGCATTGACGTCGTCGGACCCCGCCGACTGCCCGCCGAGCGAGCGAACGTGGGCGCAGGTTGAAGAGCGCCGCGCGCCCTGGATACGACGCCGCGTCGCCCAGGTCTTCCTCGATGCGCAGCAACTGGTTGTACTTGGCGATGCGGTCGGAGCGCGACAACGAGCCCGTCTTGATCTGGCCCGCGTTCGTCCCCACGGCGATGTCGGCGATGATCGAGTCCTCCGTCTCGCCCGACCGGTGCGACACGATCGCCGTATAGCCGGCGCGGTTGGCCATCGTGATCGCGGCGAACGTCTCCGACAGCGTCCCGATCTGGTTGATCTTGATCAGGATCGAGTTGGCCACACCTTTGGCGATACCTTCGCGCAGGATCTTCGTGTTCGTCACGAACAGGTCGTCGCCCACGAGCTGCACGCGCTTGCCGAGTTGCTCGGTCAAATATTTCCAGCCGTCCCAATCGTCCTCGGCCATGCCGTCCTCGATGCTGACGATCGGGTACTTGTCGCACCATGCGGCGAGCACGTCGGCGAAGGCTTTCGCAGGCAGCGCGCGGTTCTCGGATTCGAGGCGATACGCGCCGTCGCGATAGAACTCCGTCGCGGCACAATCGAGTGCCAGCGCGATATCGGTTCCTGGCGTGTAGCCCGCCTTGTCGATCGCCTCGACCAGAAGCTGAAGCGCCGACTCGTTCGATGGCAGGTTCGGCGCGAAACCGCCCTCGTCGCCGACGGTCGTCGGCATCCCGCGCTCGTCGATCATCTTCTTCAGCGTATGGAACACTTCCGCGCCATAGCGCACCGCCTCGCGGAAGGTCGGCGCTCCGAGCGGCACCAGCATGAATTCCTGCAGGTCGATCTTGTTGTTCGCGTGCGCGCCACCGTTGATGACGTTCATCAGCGGCACTGGCAACTGCATCTCGCCCGCTCCGCCGAGGTAGCGATACAGCGGCAGCGAGCATTCGTCGGCGGCCGCCTTTGCCACCGCGCACGAAACGGCCAGCAGCGCGTTGGCGCCGAGCCGCGACTTGTTGTCGGTTCCGTCGAGGTCGATCAGCGTGCGATCGATCAGGCCCTGCTCCGTCGCGTCGAGCCCGAGCACCGCCTCGCAGATCTCGGTGTTGACGTGGTCGATCGCCTTGGTGACGCCCTTGCCGAAGTAACGCGCCTTGTCGCCGTCGCGCAGTTCGATCGCCTCCTTCGACCCGGTCGATGCGCCCGATGGAACGGCGGCGCGACCCGACACGCCGCTTTCGAGGACCACGTCGGCCTCGATCGTGGGATTGCCGCGTGAATCGAGGATTTCACGTGCGATGACGTCGACGATGGCGCTCATGGGCGATGGGACGCGGAAGTGGATTTGTGTTGAGTTGCGAAGTGGCGTGTTCGCGAACGCGCCGTTCAGGTCGGACGGTCCAACGCGGCATGCATCAGTTGCTGCTCGGGAAATCCCGCGCGCTTCACCGCCGCGTCGATCTCCTTCAGCGTCTCGAGCAACGCGCGCATCCGATCGAGCGGCCACGCGTTGGGCCCGTCGGAGAGCGCCTTGTCGGGATTCGGGATGCGTCTCCATGAACACGCCGGCCACGCCCGCCGCCACCGCGGCGCGCGCGAGCACGGGCACGAACTCGCGCTGTCCGCCCGACGAAGTGCCCTTTCCGCCCGGCAATTGCACCGAGTGCGTCGCGTCGAAGACAACCGGGCATCCGGTGTCGCGCATGATCGCGAGAGAGCGCATGTCCGAGATCAGGTTGTGGTAACCGAATGATGCACCGCGCTCGCACACGAGGATGTTGTCCGCATCGCTCGCCGCGCGCGCCTTTGCGACGACCTGGCGCATGTCCTCGGGTGCCAGGAATTGACCCTTCTTGATGTTGACCGGCTTCCCGGAACGCGCGACCGCCTGGATGAAATCAGTCTGCCGGCAGAGGAACGCGGGCGTCTGCAACACATCGACCACTTCCGCCGCTGCCGCGATCTCGTCCTCCGCGTGCACGTCGGTCAGCACGGGCACCGCGACGTGCTTGCGAACGTCGGCGAGGATGCGCAGCCCCTCGTCCATGCCGGGACCGCGAAACGACGCCGCCGAGCTGCGGTTGGCCTTGTCGTACGACGACTTGAAGATGAACGGGATGTCGAGATCCGCGCAGATGACCTTCAACTCGCCGGCAACATCCATCTGCAATTGCCGCGACTCGACGACGCAGGGGCCCGCGATCAGGAACAGCGGTC
Organism: uncultured Pseudomonadota bacterium; assembly: GCA_963709335.1. GTDB lineage: Bacteria > Pseudomonadota > Gammaproteobacteria > Burkholderiales > Casimicrobiaceae > VBCG01. The sequence goes on along the minus strand of CAVPWB010000006.1, from coordinate 31,049 downwards.
GATCGAGTCCGACGTCATAGCCGCAGAGGTTCATGGGCTCCGACGGCGTCCGGCTTGCATCGTCACGCCGGGACGACGAGCCGCGGTGCCGCGGCGGCGGCACTGCTCGCGCCCTTCTTGCTACGCTCGATCGCGGCGCGAATGAAGCTGACGAACAGCGGATGGCCGCGGCGCGGATTCGACGTGAACTCGGGGTGGAACTGACAGCCGAAGAACCACGGATGCTGCGGCAGCTCGATCATTTCACAGAGATCGCCGGCGGCCTCGCTCTTTGCCCACGCACCGACGACAAGGCCCGCAGCTTCGATGCGCGGCAGGTAATGGTTGTTCACTTCGTAGCGATGCCGGTGGCGCTCCGACACCGTGGTCGCACCATAGATCCGATGCGCGAGCGAGCCCGGCACGACATCGCACCCCTGCGAGCCCAGCCGCATCGTGCCGCCGAGGTCGGAGCTCGCGCTGCGCTTCTCGACCGTGCCGTCGCGGTTCTGCCATTCAGTGACGAGCGCGACCACGGGATGCGGCGTCGACGGATCGAATTCCGTGCTGTTCGCGTCGGCAAGCTGCGCTTCGTGACGCGCGAACTCGATGACGGCGAGTTGCATGCCGAGGCAGATGCCGAGATAGGGGATGCCCCGCTCGCGGGCGTAGCGAATTGCGGCGATCTTGCCCTCGACACCGCGCTTGCCGAAGCCGCCGGGCACGAGGATCGCGTCCATGTCCTTCAGCGCGTCGATGCCGTCGCGCTCGACCTGCTCCGAGTCGACGTAGTGGATCTGCACGCGGGAGCGCGTATGAATGCCCGCGTGGGTGAGCGCCTCGGACAGCGACTTGTACGACTCGGTCAAGTCGACGTACTTGCCGACCATCGCGATGTCGACGGTGCGCTCCGGATGCTGGAGTGCATCGACGAGTTCGTTCCACGTCGTGAGGTTGGCCGGCGGCGGCTCTATGCCGAGCTTCTTGCAGACGATGACGTCGAGCCCTTCGGCGTGCAGTGCCGCGGGAATCTTGTAGATGGAGTCGGTATCGAGTGCCGGAATCACCGCTTCGAAGGCGACATTCGTGAAGAGCGCGATCTTGCGCCGGTCGCCTTCAGGCACCGGCCGATCGGCACGGCACAGCACGACGTCAGGCTGGATACCGATCTCGCGCAACTCCTTGACGGAGTGCTGCGTCGGCTTGGTCTTCATCTCGCCCGCTGTCGGGATGAACGGCACCAGCGTCAGGTGGATGTAACAGACGTTGTCGCGACCGAGCGTGATGCCGAGCTGACGAATCGCTTCGAGGAACGGCAGCGATTCGATGTCGCCCACCGTCCCGCCCACTTCGACGACCGCCACTTCGGCATCGCCGGCGCCCCGCTTGATCCAGCCTTTGATCTCGTCGGTGATGTGCGGAATCACCTGCACGGTACCGCCGAGATAGTCACCGCGACGCTCCTTGCGGATGACGCTCTCGTAGATCTGGCCCGTGGTGAAATTGTTGCGCTTCGCCATCCGGACGTCGGTGAAGCGCTCGTAATGACCGAGGTCGAGGTCCGTCTCGGCGCCGTCGTCGGTCACGAACACTTCGCCGTGCTGAAACGGCGACATCGTGCCGGGGTCGACATTGATGTACGGATCGAGCTTGAGATTGGTGACGCGGACGCCGCGGGATGCGAGGATTGCTGCAAGAGACGCGGCGGCGATGCCCTTCCCCAGCGAGGAAACGACGCCACCGGTGACGAACACGAACTTGGTCATGGCTGGCCAGTTCCGGAAATTCGTATTTTACCGGAACTCACCGCGGCGGCCCAGCATGCCGGGGCCGAATTGATCCCGCCGTCGACGAGCCCTGCACGAATACAACGGGATTTCCGACGCGCGGCACGTGTCGCGCCGGTTGCACCGTCGCCGCGAGCCACCGTCGCTCGCAGCCGCCTCAGCCTGTCGCGCGCAGTCCCTCGATCATTCGCGCACGCGTCGCATCACGGCCGACCAGCTCGAGCACGGCGTCGATCGCGGGCGTCCTCGGTGTCCCGGCCACCAGTGCGCGAAGCGGCATCATTACCAGCGCCGGCTTGATGCCGTGGCGCGCCGCGGCGGCCTTGATCGCGGCGCCGATCGCCTCGCGCGTCCAGTCGGTCGTCTCGAACTCGCTGGCGAGCTCGGTCAGCACGGGGCGATTGGCGGGGGTGAGCTGCTCGTCCAGCAATGCGCGATCGACCGGGGGCGCCTGATAAAAGTAGCGCGCCGCCTCCGCCATCTCGACGAGTGTGGGTGAACGGTCCTTCAGCAGCGCACCGACGCGTGCGACCGGCGGTCCGGCCGCAACGCCGATCCCCGCGGCGGTGAGAAACGGCGTCAGGCGCCGTTCGAGCTCGTCGGCGTCGAGGCGCTTCAGGTGCTCGTGGTTGAGCCACTGCAGCTTCTCGGGGTCGAAGCGCCCAGCAGATGCGGTCAAACCGTGCAAATCGAACCAGCTGACGAGCTCGTCGACGCCGAACACTTCGGCGTCGCCATGCGCCCAGCCCAGCCGCGCCAGGTAGTTGACGAGCGCCTCGCGCAGGTAGCCGTCGTCGCGGTATTGCAGGATGCCGCGCGCACCGTGGCGCTTGGAGAGCTTCTCTCCGCCGGGTGTCAGCACGGTCGGCAGATGCGCGTAGACCGGCGGTGTCGCACCGAGCGCACGGAGGATGTTGATCTGCCGTGGCGTGTTGTTGACGTGGTCGTCACCGCGAATTACGTGCGTGATCCGCATTTCGAGATCGTCGACGACGACGCAGAAGTTGTACGTCGGCGTGCCGTCGGCCCGCGCGATGACGAGATCGTCGAGCTCGGCGTTCGCGATTTCGATGCGCCCCTTCGCGGCGTCGTCCCAGGCGACGACACCGTCGTCCGGATTGCGGAACCGGTACACCGGCGCGACACCTTCAGGCGGCGTCTTCCCCTGCGCATTCTCCGGCCGCCACCGGCCGTCGTAGCGCGGTTTCTCGCCGCGTGCCGTCTGCTCGGCGCGAAGCTCGTCGAGCTCGGCGGGGGTCGTGTAGCAGCGGTAGGCGAGGCCTTTCGCCAGCATGTCGTCGAGCACGGCACGATAGCGGTCCATCCGCTGCATTTGATAGTACGGTCCCTCGTCGTAATCGAGGCCGAGCCACGCCATCGCGTCGACGATCGCTTGCTCGGCCTCGGCCGTCGACCGCTCCTGGTCCGTGTCCTCGATGCGCAGGATGAAGGTGCCCTGGTGATGGCGCGCGAACGCCCACGGAAAAAGTGCCGAGCGGATATTGCCGAGATGCAGGAACCCGGTCGGGCTTGGCGCGAAGCGGGTGCGAACGGCGGTCACGGTGCTTTCGGGAACGACAGTCAGTCGCTGCATTCTAGCGGACCGTTGCTGGTAAGCTCGCGCTTCCCACGGAGCGTCCATCATGATGGCGACGATATTCGCAACCACGCTGCTCGCGTTCGTCTCCGGCTGGCGCCGCCACGGACGATGGTCGCTGCTGTTCTTCTTCGCGAGCCTGGCGCTCGCCGGCGGGCTGTTCCTCTACGAGATCTACAGCCCCGAGTACGGCTTCCACATGCCGTGGCTCCAGACCTACGACGCGCGTCCGGCAGGCAGCGCGGTGTGCACTTGAAGCTCGATATCCTCGCCGAGACCCGCGCGGCCTCCACGGACCGTCGGCTCGCTGCGATCAATCATACGGCGATGCTGCTGATGATGGTCGCGATCGCCGCCATCCTGACGGTCGCGATGATCTTTCAGTACGTCAAGGGGGAGCTGCCCTGTCCACTCTGCCTGCTCGAGCGCGTCGCGCTGTTCGGCGTCTGCTTCGGCATCATGCGCAATTTCCGGCACGGGTTCGCGTATCGGAATACCGGGCTCAGCCTGCTGTGGACGATCTTCCTGCTGGTCGTGTCGGTGCGCCAGAGCCTGCTCGACATCTACCCGCGCCCCGGTCATGCGTACATCGGCAGTCCGATCTTCGGCATCCACATGCCGGTGTGGTCGATCATCATCGCGCTGGCGTTGCTCGTCGCGTACGCGATCAAGGTCACGCTCGTCGGCAGCGATGCGTTCATGCGCACGGCGGACATCGCGACGTTCCCCACGCTGAAGCGCATCGCCGACGCCGTGAGCCTGTACGTGATCGCGATCCTCACGATCAACGCAGTCTCCGTCGTCGTTCAATGCGGCTTCGGCGAATGCCACACGTTCGGCTACAAGCTGCTGCAGTAAGGGCGACAGCGACGGGAGACGCGAGCGGTCGGCGTCAGGGATTCCAGCGCAGGTCGAGCGTCGTCGGCAACGCCGGATTGCGCGGCTCGTCGTGCACGGGCACAGGTCCCGGCGTGTGGCCGTGGGGCCAGAACCGCGCGAGCCGCCGCGATTCCGCTTCGTTCGCGTTGACGGGAAACGTCTCGTAGTTGCGGCCGCCGGGATGCACGACGTGATACGTGCACCCGCCGATCGCGCGTTGCGACCAGCGATCGACGAGATCGAACCGCAGCGGCGCCTGCACGCGAATCGTCGGATGCAGCGCGGACGCGGGACTCCACGCGCGAAAGCGCACGCCGGCGACGAACTCGCCCGGAATGCCGGTCGCCGTCAGCGGCACCACGCGGCCGTTGCACGTGACCGCGTGCCGGTGATCGATCATGCCCGTCACCTTGATCTGCAGCCGCTCGACCGACGAGTCGACGTAGCGCGCGGTGCCCGACGTGCCGATCTCCTCGCCAAGCACATGCCACGGCTCGATCGCCTGGCGCAGCTCGAGCATGATCCCGTCGTACGTCACCGTTCCAAACCACGGGAAGCGAAACTCGACGAACGGATCGAACCACTCGGTTGCGAACGGATACTCGTCGCGCCTCAAATCGTTGACGACATCCCGCAGATCGGCCGCGACGAAATGCGGCAGTAGCCACCGATCGTGCAACGCAGTGCCCCACGGCACCAACTGGCCGCGGTACGGCGTGCGCCAGAATCGCGCGACGAGCGCGCGCAGCAGCAGCATCTGCACAGCCGCCATCCGGTAGTGCGGCGGCATTTCGAATGCGCGGAATTCCAGCAGACCCAGGCGCCCGGTCGCAGTGTCCGGCGAATACAGCTTGTCGATCGAGAACTCGGCGCGATGCGTGTTCCCGGTGAGGTCGGTCAACAGATGACGCAGCAGCCGGTCGACGAGCCATGGCTTGTCCGATTCCTGGCCGGGCGGCGCCACGCGGTCGAGTTGCTGGAATGCGATCGCAAGCTCGTAGAGGCGGTCGTCGCGCGCCTCGTCCACTCGCGGCGCCTGGCTCGTCGGCCCGACGAACATCCCGGAAAACAGGTACGACAGCGCGGGATGGTTCTGCCAGTAGACGATCAGGCTCTGCAGCAGGTCGGGCCGGCGGAGCATCGGGCTGTCCGCAGGTGTTGCGCCACCGAGCGTCACATGATTGCCGCCGCCCGTGCCGGCGTGGCGTCCGTCGAGCATGAACTTCTCGGTCGCAAGACGCGTCATCCGCGCCTCGGCGTAAAGCGTCTGCGTCGTGTGGATCAGCTCGCGCCACGACGACGACGGATGGACGTTCACCTCGATGACGCCGGGATCCGGTGTCACGAGCAGCGCTCGGATGCGTGGATCGCGCGGCGGCGGATAACCTTCGACGAGCAAGGGCATCGCCAGCGTTCGCGCCGTAGCCTCGATGGCGCCGATCAGCGCCGCGTAGGGCTCGATCGTGCGCACGGGCGGCACGAACACGCGCAGATGACCGTCGCGCACTTCTACAACGAGCGCCGTCTTGATCACTTCGCGCGGCTTGTCGCCCCGCGCGCGGCCCCGGTGCGACTGCAGCGCGTCGCGATCGCGGAGCCCCGCGCGCGCCGCATACGGATCCGGCTCAGAATCGTACTCGACATCGTCGGGAAGCACGTCCGGCAGCGATGCGAGCGGCAACCGGAAACCCAGCGGCGAATCGCCACCGACGGCGTACAGCCGGTCGCGGCGCAGCGGCCACGGGCTCGTCTCCCACGCGATGCCCGCGAAATCCTGTTCGTCGACGGCTTTGAGCGGCAGCACGAAGCCGGCCGGCTTGTCGACGCCCGAGCGCAGCAGTCGCGCAATGCGCGCGCGCTCGCCGGGCTGCGAGAGGTCGTGCGCGAGCGGATCGACGTTGCCGGGCAATGCGCTCTCGTCGAGCAGCACCTTGGACACATCCTCGAACGCCGTCAGTACGTAGCCGGCTGGAAGCCCAAGCCGCGTCGTCAGCGCATCGATGAACGTGCGTGCCGAATCGATCGTCGCGCGGCCCGGAACGCTCGAATCCGGAACGAGACTATCGTCGTGCCACAGCGGCTCGCCGTCGACGCGCCAGAACACGCCGAGCGCCCAGCGTGGCAGCGGCTCGCCCGGGTACCACTTGCCCTGCCCGAAATGCAGCATGCCGCCGCTCGCGAATTGCGTCTTCAGCCGCAGCAGCAGTGATTCGGCCAGGCGGCGCTTCGCGGGCGACATCGCCGTGAAGTTCCATTCCGGATCGTCGGGCTTGTCGATGGCAATGAACGTCGGCTCGCCGCCTTGCGTCAGCCGCACGTCGCCCGCGCTGAGATCCATATCGATGCGCTCGCCCAGCGCGTCGATCGCCGCCCATTGCTTGTCCGAGTACGGGCGCGTCACCCGTGGATCCTCGTGGATGCGCGTGACGCTCATAGCGACGCTGAATTCGACGTTCGCGACATCGGTGAGCCCGGAAATCGGCGCGGCGCTGCCGGGCGTGGCCGTGCACGCGAGCGGAATGTGGCCCTCGCCGGCGAGAAGGCCGGACGTCGGGTCCAGACCGACCCATCCCGCACCCGGCACGTAGGCTTCGGCCCATGCGTGCAGATCGGTGAAATCGCGGTCGGCCCCTGCCGGCCCTTCCAGCGGCTTGACGTCGGCGACGAGCTGAATCAGGTAGCCGGACGCGAAACGTGCGGCGATACCCAGGTGGCGCAGGATCTGCACGAGCAGCCAGCCCGAGTCGCGGCACGATCCGCTCGCCTTCGCCAGCGTGTCTTCGGGCGTCTGCACGCCCGGCTCCATGCGCACCAAATACGCGACATCGTCCTTGACGCACTGGTTGACCGCTACGAGCAGGTTGACCGTCGACAGGCCGACCGCGACCGTCGTGCGGAACCGCTCGATCCACGCCAGCAGCCGGTCGCCTGCAGGCTCGACCTCGAGGAACGGTGCAAGCTCCTGCGCGAGGATCGTCGAATACGCGAACGGAAACGCCTCGGCGTACGGCTCGACGAAAAAGTCGAACGGATTGATGATCGTCAGGTCGGCCGTCAGGTCGACGGTGATCTCGAGATTGTCCGTCCGCTCGGGAAAGACGATGCGCGCGATCCAGTTGCCGTACGGATCCTGCTGCCAGTTGACGAAGTGCTGGGCGGGCGTCACGCGCAGCGAATACCCGAGAATCGGCGTGCGGCAGTGCGGCGCGGGCCGCAGCCTCACCTCATGCGGCGACAGCGACACGAGCCGATCGAAGCGATAGCTCGTCCGATGTGCGAGCGCTACGCGAATCGGCATCCGTGCGGCAAAGGTCTAGAGCCAGTCGGGATCGGGCAACTGCGCGAACACGCGGCGCAGCCCCTCTCCCCACTGATGATGGACCATCTGGAAATACGGGTCGAATTCCTGGATCCGCCGCTGCAGCGCGACCTTGAGGCTGCCTGTTTCGTAGACGAGCAGGTCGATCGGCAGCCCGACCGAGATATTGGAGCGCATCGTCGAATCGAACGAGACGATCGTGCATTTCGTCGCGTCGAGCAGTGACGTTCCGCGATGGACGACGCGATCGATCACCGGCTTGCCGTACTTCGATTCGCCGATCTGGAAGTAGCACGTGTCCGGTGTTGCCTCGATGAAATTGCCTTCGCTGTACACCTCGAACAACCGCGGCGCCTCGCCATGGATCTGCCCGCCCAGGATGAAGTTGGCGGACGCGTCGATGTTGTGCTGCTCCATGTACGGCCCGTCGCGGCCCTTGACCTCGCGCAGCGCGTCGCCGAGCATCCGCGCGACGTCGAACATGGACGTTGCGTTCCAGATGTGCGTCTGATCGTCGGTGCCGCGCGCTTTCTGCTCGACGACATTGATCGCGTTCTGCGTGATCGACAGGTTACCCGAAGACATCATGACGATGACGCGGTCGGCATCGCGCGTAAACACGCGCATCTTGGAGAAGCGCGCGATATGGTCGACGCCGGCGTTCGTCCTCGAATCCGAGGCGAAGATCATTCCGGCGTCAAGCGACATGGCCACGCAATAGGTCATCGGCGATTACGAGCGAACAGGGGTGTGCCGATGAATACTAACGCAACGAGTCCGTCGCGCGCACCGGCATTGAACGCAGCCGCTGCGCGGCGGACGCGAGATCGGTGGATGCCTTGTTGGTGGGTACGAGGAACGCGCGACTCACCTCGCCGCCAAGCTCCGAGATCTGCTCGAGGAACTCCATCAGGTATTCGTGCAAGCCGAACTCCATGATGTCGTCGGTGCGCCCGTAGTGCAGCCGCGCGTGCAACTCGCCGGCCCTGCGCTCGACCTCGCGCGTGTGGTCGTCGCAGAGGATGCCGAGCGTGTCGTGAATGAAGTTCATGCAGCTGTGCAGCGAGCGCGGCATGTCGTCGCGCAGGATCAGGAGCTCGGCAATCCGCCGCGGCGCGATGACGTCGCTGTAGATCTTCCGGTACGACTCGAATCCCGACAGCGACTGCAAGAGCGACGCCCACTGGTAATAGTCGACCGCGCCGCCGACGTCGTCGATGGACGGCAGCAAGATGTGGTACTTGGTGTCGAGGATGCGCGCCGTGTTGTCGGCGCGTTCCATGTGCGTGCCGAGGCGAATGAAATGGTAGGCCTCGTCGCGCAGCATCGTGCCGAACGTCACGCCGCGGAAAAGATGCGAGCGCATCTTCACCCAGTCGAGGAAATCGGAGACGCCGTTGGCCTGGATGCGCTCGTAGTCGTAAGAGCGCATCTCGATCCAGGCGGAGTTGAGATCCTCGTACATCTCGGACGTGATGGCCCCGCGTACGGCACGGGCGGACTCCCGCGCCGTCCGCAGGCACTCGTAGATCGACGACGTGTTCGCCGGGTCGAAGATCATGAAGCGCAGCGCGTTCTCGGCCGTCAAACCCGGGTGACGCTGGTAGTAGGCCGTTGCGAGGCCGAGCGTTACCAGCGGCACCGACCACGGGTCGGCCCACGCGAGCCCCGTCTCGTGCACCTGGTAAGGCATCAGCGACGTCCGGTACGTGACGTCGAGCAGCCGCGCCGTGTTCTCGGCGCGCTCGATGTGGCGCGCCATCCAGTACAACTCGTTGGCGGTCCGCGAAAGCATCGCGTCAGGTCTCCGCGCCTTCTTCGCCGGCGAGCACCCAGGTGTCCTTGGTGCCGCCCCCTTGCGACGAGTTGACGACGAGCGAGCCTTCCCGCAGCGCGACGCGGGTGAGCCCGCCGGGCACGAGCGCACTGCCCCGCCCGGTGAGGATGTAGGGACGCAGGTCGATGTGCCGCGGCGCGAGGCCCGCGGCGACGAACGTCGGGCACGTCGATAGTGCCAGCGTCGGCTGCGCAATGTAGCGGTCGGGCGCCGCGAGGATCCGCTGGCGAAACGCCTCGCGCTCCGCGACCGTGGCCGCCGGTCCGATCAGCATGCCGTAACCGCCGGCGCCGTGGACTTCCTTGACGACGAGCCGGTCGAGATTGGCGAGCGCCTCGGCGCGATCCTGGTCGCGATAGAGCATCAGCGTCGGCACGTTGCCGAGGATCGGCTCCTCCGAGAGGTAGAACCGTGTCATGGCCGGCACGTACGGATAGATCGACTTGTCGTCGGCAACACCGGTCCCGATCGCATTGGCGAGCGTCACGCGACCCGCGCGGTAGGCGGCGAAGAGTCCCGGCACGCCGAGCATCGAATCGGGGCGAAACGCGAGCGGATCGAGGAAATCGTCGTCGACGCGCCGGTAGATCACGTGCACGCGCTGCGGGCCCCGCGTCGTTCTCATGTAGACGGTATCGTCTTCGACGAAGAGATCGCGGCCCTCGACGAGCTCGACGCCCATCTGCTGCGCGAGGAATGCGTGCTCGAAGTACGCCGAGTTGTACGCACCCGGCGTCAGCACGGCAACCGTCGGCCGCTCCTGGCCGGCCGGCGCCGCCGCATGCAGGTTTTCGAGCAGCAGATCCGGATAGTGCTGCACTGGGCGGATCGAGCGCGTGGCGAAGAGCTCGGGAAAGAGCCGCATCATCATCTTGCGGTTCTCGAGCATGTACGACACACCGGAGGGCACGCGCAGGTTGTCTTCCAGTACGTAATAGCGGCCGCCGTCGGCGCGCACGACGTCGACGCCGGCGACGTGCGCATAGATTCCGCCCGGCACGTCGACACCGACCATCTCGCGCCGATACTGCGTGTTGCCGAGGACGCGTTCGGACGGAATGATGCCGGCGCGAAGGATCGCCTGCTCGTGATAGATATCGTGCAGGAACAGATTCAGCGTGCGCACCCGCTGCACCAATCCCGCCTCGAGCCGCGCCCACTCGTCGGCGGGAATGATTCGCGGAACGAGATCGAATGGAATCAGTCGTTCGGTACCCGCCTGCTCGCCATACACGGCGAACGTGATTCCGACGCGATGGAAGATGCGCTCCGCTTCGCCGCGCTTCTGCGCGATGCGGTCCGGCGGCGTCCGCTCGAGCCAGTCGGCGAACGCGCGATAGTGGGGACGCAGCGCACCTTCCGGGGTGCGCATTTCGTCGAAGGGGAGGGATGACAGCATCGTTTGTACAACAGCGTCGTTCACGGTAAGCAACCCACGGGCCAGAACGCAAAAACCGTTTGGGAACAATCGAAACCGCGTCGCGGGGCGACCGTAATAATACCGGTCGAGCGCACCCGACCGGTCATTTGCACCAACTTAGTGCAATTGTGTCCAGGACAAGGTTGGACAAAGGTCAAATGTCGGTTTGAACTGACCCGATCGCTATGGTTAAATCGCGGCTCCTGTCTGGGTTCGCGGGGCGGTTAGCTCAGCGGTAGAGCACTGCCTTCACACGGCAGGGGTCACTGGTTCGAACCCAGTATCGCCCACCACATGAACCAAGGGGTTACGCGCAAGTGTAACCCCTCTTTTTTTATCTCGATCAATGCGCAAAAGCCCGCTGCGCGCGTTCGTGTTCGACGCGTACGGAACGCTCTTCGACGTTCATTCAATCACCGCGGCCGCCGAGTCGATCGCGCCGCGCCAGGGTGCATTGCTGTCGCAGATCTGGCGCACGAAGCAGCTGCAGTACACGTGGCTGCAGTCGCTGATGATCGGATCGGCGCAGCAACGCGACGACTTCGCGACGATCACGGCGAAAGCGCTCGATTACGCCGTCTCGCAATTGACGGTGCGGCTTGGCGAAGGTGACCGCCAGCGCCTGCTCGACGGCTACGGCTCGCTCGCGCCATTTCCCGATGCACTCGCCGCACTCGCCGATCTCGCGCCGCGTCCGCGCTGGATCCTGTCCAATGGAACGCTTGCGATGCTGGAGCCTCTCGTGAGCGGATCGGCGCTGGCGCCGCACATCGACGGCATCCTCTCCGCCGACGCTGCCGGAATCTACAAGCCGTGCCCCAAGGTTTACCGACTCGCCGTCGATCGCTTGCAGCTTGAACCGGCCGAGATCGCGTTCGTCTCGGCGAACGGCTGGGACGCCGCGGGCGCCGCGGCCTTCGGCTTCACGACGTTCTGGATCAACCGCAACGGCGAACCCGTCGAGCGTCATGCGCGAGAACCGGATTTCATCGTGGGCTCGCTCGCGAACCTCGTGCCGATCGCGCAGATGTACCCGGCGTAGCGCGGCAGCGAAGCACGCTGTCGCGGATGGCGGCGATGGCCGCCGGCCGCGGAAAGCTGCGGCGATACGCCAGTGCAACCCGACGCGACGGCACCGGCTGGGTGAACGGGACCGGTACGACGAGCTGGCTGTGGTAACGCGGCGTCAACGCGTCCCGCGGCAGAACCGAGACGCCCAATCCCGACGCGACCATGTTGCGCACCGTTTCGAGCGAGTTGGTGCGCGTGACCTGCGCGTCCGACTGGTTCAGCTCCGGGCACGCGTCAAGCACCTGGTTGCGAAAGCAATGACCGACGTTGAGCAGAATCGTGTGCTCGGTCGCGAGCTCGTCGGGCGACACCGACTTGCGCCGCGCCCACTTGTGGCCCTGCGGCACGACGACCTGGAACGGTTCCTCGTACATGAACTCCGTCACGACGCCCGGCGGGTCGAACGGCAGTGCGATGATCGCGGCATCGACGCGGCCGGTGCGCAATCCCGCCTCGAGGTTCTCCGTCAGCGTCTCCTCGATGTCGAGCGGCATCTGCGGTGCCACGTCGTGCAGCTCGTGGATCAGGTCCGGCAGCAGATAGGGCGCGACCGTGTGGATGATGCCGAGCCGCAGCGTGCCGACGAGCTGGTTGCGGCCGCCGATCGCGATCTCGTGGATACGTGCGGCCTCTTCCAGCACTTTTTGCGCCTGCTCGACGATCCGCTCGCCGACCGGCGTGATCGTGATCTCCGTCTTGCCGCGCTCGAATAGCGGCGCGCCGAGCTCCTCTTCGAGCTTCTGGATGGCCACCGACAGCGCCGGCTGGCTGACGAAGCATTTCGCCGCCGCACGGCCGAAGCTGCGTTCCTGCGCGACCGCGACGATGTAGCGAAGCTCGTTCAGCGTCAAACGTGGCCCCCCACGCCTGCAGCTTCGCTGCTGCGCTCCCCCCAAAGGGGGCGCAATTCGCGGCTCGGGGCGGCCCTTCGCCGCAAACGTGGCCCTCCCCACGCTTGCAGCTTCGCTGCTGCGCTGCCCCCAAAGGAGGCGCAATTCGCGGCTCGGGGCGGCCCTTCGCCGCGAATATGGTCCCCCCAAGCGTTGCGCGCGCCGTGCATCAGCTTTTGCGCTGCGCGAGAAACCGGGCGAAGCCGGCGCCGACTTCGCTGTGCTGCAGACCGTAATCCACCGTGGCTTCGAGGTAGCCAAGCTTGCTGCCGCAGTCGTAGCGCCGGCCGTCGAACTCGTAAGCCAGCACGCGCTCTTCCTGCATCAGGCGTGCGATGCCATCGGTGAGCTGGATCTCGCCGCCCGCGCCGGCGGGCATCGATCGCAAGTGGTGAAAGATGCGCGGCGACAGCACGTAGCGGCCGACGACGGCCAGCGTTGACGTCGACGTGCCGGGCTTGGGCTTCTCGACGATCCGCGTGATGCGGCCAATCCGCTCGCCAGCCGGTTCGCTGTCGGCCTCGACGATGCCGTAGCTGCCCGTTTCCTCCGGCAGCACGTTCATCACGCCGATCACGGACGCGTTCTCGCGTGCGGCAAGATCGACCATCTGCTTCATCACGGGAACGCTCGCGTCGATCAGGTCGTCGGCGAGGAGCACGGCGAACGGCTCATCGACGACGACGGGCTCCGCGCAGAGCACGGCGTGGCCGAGGCCGAGCGCTTCGGTCTGGCGGATGTAGACGCAGTTGATGCCGCGCGGCGTGGCCGCCTGCACCTGCTCCAGCAGCGCCGTCTTGTTGCGGAGCAGAAGCTCGGTCTCGAGCTCGTACGCCTTGTCGAAATGATCCTCGATCGCGCGCTTGTTGCGGCCGGTGATGAAGATCATGTCGGTGATGCCGGCTTCGGCAGCCTCTTCCACCGCGTACTGGATGAGAGGCTTGTCGACGACCGGCAGCATTTCCTTCGGACTTGCTTTGGTCACGGGAAGGAAGCGCGTGCCGAGTCCGGCAACGGGAAATACGGCTTTGGTGATTTTTTTCATTGCTGTCCGATCATGGTGCGCAACTCCGTTTCGTCGATGACGGCCACGCCGAGCGTCTGTGCCTTCGCCAGTTTGCTCCCCGCGTCGGCGCCTGCGACGACATAGTCAGTCTTTTTCGACACGCTGCCCACGACGCTGGCGCCGGCCGCTTCCAGCAGCGCCTTCGCTTCGTCACGCGAAAGCGTTGGTAGCGTTCCGGTCAGCACGAACGTGCGGCCGGCGAGCGGTCCGGCGGCCGGGCGTTGTGGCGGGCCTTCCTTCCAGGTGACGCCGGCAGCGCGCAGTGCGGTGATCACCTGCCGATTGTGGGGCTCGGCGAAAAAATCGTGGATGGCTTCTGCGAGCACCGGACCCACGTCGTGGACCTGCAGGAGCTCGTCCGCTGTCGCCGCGAGCAACGGATCGAGACTGCCGAAGTGCGCGGCGAGGTCGCGTGCCGTCGCCTCGCCGACATGGCGAATGCCAAGCGCGAAGATGAAGCGCGCCAGCGTCGTGGTCCGGCTCCTGTCGATGGCTGCGACGACGTTGGCCGCGCTCTTGACGGCCATGCGCTCGAGCGCTGCGAGGTCCTGCGCCGACAGCGCGTAGACGTCGGCGGCCGTGCGGACCTTGCCGCCGTCGACGAGCTGGTCGATCAGCTTCTCACCGAGGCCCTCGATGTCCAGCGCGTGGCGGCTCGCGAAATGCCGCAGTGCCTGCTTGCGCTGCGCCGGACAGATGAGCCCGCCCGTGCAGCGCGCGATCGCTTCGTCCGGCAGTCGTACGATCGCCGACCCGCATTCGGGACAGGTGGTCGGCATGACAAATTCGCGCGCCGTCGGCGGACGGCGCTCGAGAAGCACGCGGACGACCTCGGGAATCACGTCGCCCGCGCGGCGCACGATCACCGTGTCGCCGATGCGCACGTCCTTGCGGCGCACCTCGTCCTCGTTGTGCAGCGTTGCATTGGTCACCGTCACGCCGCCGACGAACACGCTGCGCAGGCGCGCGATCGGCGTGATCGCGCCCGTGCGCCCGACCTGCACGCCGATGTCGAGGAGCTCGGTCGCCATTTCCTCGGCCGGAAACTTGTGCGCCACCGCCCACCGCGGCTCGCGCGTGACGAAGCCCAGCTTGCGCTGCAAGGCGAGGTCGTTGACCTTGTAGACAACGCCGTCGATGTCGAACGGCAGCTTGTCGCGCAGCGCCTTCACGTGCTCGTAGAACGCGATCAGTTCGTCGGCCCCGTGCACGACGCGGCGGTGCGGGTCGACCGGCAGCCCGAATCCGGCGAGCGCGTCGAACATCGCCGCGTGCGTCGGTGGCACATCCCAGCCGCTCACCTCGCCGATGCCATAGGCGAAAAAGCGCAGTGGCCGTTGCGCAGTCATCGCCGGATCGAGCTGGCGCACCGCACCGGCCGCTGTGTTGCGGGGGTTGATGAACGTCCGCAGGCCCGCGGCCTCCTGCCGCGCATTCAGTCGCTCGAAGTCCTTGCGCGCCATGTAGACCTCGCCGCGTACGTCGAGAACGCCCGGGGGCTTGCGCGAGGACAGCTTGAGCGGCACGGCGCGGATCGTGTGCACGTTGCGCGTGACGTCCTCGCCCACTTCGCCGTCGCCCCGCGTCGCCGCCACGGCGAGTCGCCCTGCCTCATAGCGAAGGCTGACGGCGAGGCCGTCGAACTTGAGCTCGGCGATGTACTCGACCGGTGGTGCGGTCTCGGCGAGCCCGAGGTCGCGACGGATTCGCGCATCGAAGTTCGCAGCACCCTCGGCCGTCGTATTCGTCTCGGTGCGGATCGACAACATCGGCACCGCGTGGCGCACCGGCGCGAACGCGGCAAGCGGCGCGCCGCCGACACGCTGTGTGGGCGAATCGGGCGTGACGAGCGTGACGTATTGGCCCTCGAGCGCTTCGAGCTCCCGATAGAGCGCGTCGTATTCGGCATCGCTGACCGTCGGTGCGTCGAGTACGTAGTACGCCTGGTTGTGCGCGGCGATCGCTTCACGCAACGCATCGACGCGCGCTGCCGCCGCTGCGGGGACCGCGGGCTGCGACTTGGCCGCGGACACTAGCCTGCCACGGCTACGCGCTGAACAGCGCCAGCGCGCGGGCGCTGCCCGGCTCGATGTGCACGGCGCGCAACGCCTCGGCGGCGCCGTCGACCTGCTCGCGAATCAGCGCGAATGCGGCGTCGTCGAGTGGGCGATGATTATCGTCGACGAGCTCACCGCCGAGCGTCTTCGCCATCCGCTTGGCTGCCATTTTCATCTGGTCGAACGTGCGCACCGGATCGGCTGTCCGTGCGACGTCGAGCAGGAACACCACGCCGTTCGTTGCCGTCAGCCGCAGCGATTCCGCAGTGAACGGATCGGGTCGCAGGTTCTGCAGCGTGTAGACGACCGCGCCCGTTTCCTCGTGCGCGAGTTCGAAGCGGCCACCGGGCGCCAAACGAAATCCCGCAGCCTCGGCGACACCGCGAAGCCGCGTCCCGGCAATCGACCCGGACTCCGGCTTTTGCACGGTGAGCCCGATCTGCACGTCGAGCTCGGCGCACAGGCGATCGAGCGACTCGGCGCGCGCAACCTCCTGTGCGACGTCGGGCGGCGTAAACGCAGCAGGCAGCGTCGGCGCGATGTCGCCGACCACACGGATGAAGGTGTCGATCTGCGCACGCGACGCGGCGCCGTTGCGGTCGGCGAGGAGCAGGCACGCGACGATCTCGCCGAACGATCCGGGCGTGTTGGCCGTGATGCGCTGCCAATCCGATCGTGCGTCCGCGCGCCCGAACCAGCGCACTGCCTTGCCGATACGGGCGTTGAGCCCACCGGCGATCGCCGTTGCGGCGACCGGCGCGGCCGGCTGCAACGGGATCAGGCATTCGATCTCGTGATCGGGCATCGACGCCTGTCGCGCGGCCTGCACCCGCGAAGGTGCGAGGCTCGCATGCACCACGGGAGGCGACGTATCGATCGACGCGTCAGAGTCGGATGCCAGCGCTTCCCCGTCGCCGGGCGGTGCGGCGATTACGTCGACGGGCGGCTCGAACTCGCTCGTGGTATCCGCGCCGCCGCGAAACGCCGGGACACCATCGCCCGCGTCCTGCGCTACCGCCGATGCGGCGAGCGTGGGTTCGACACGCTCGGCGGCACGGGGGGCTCGCACCTCCGCCGGTGCGGCGGGGGCGGCCCGGCGTTTCAGACGCCGTTCCTGCCACTGGTTGTAGACGATGACGCCAATCACCAGCAGCACGCCGGCGACGATCAGTCCTAGCTGCAGCGTGCTCAAGTCATCCCCAGGCGAGAGGTGCGCGCGCGTCGAACCGGCTCGGCATGATTGAGTATAGCGCCCGTCATCGCGTGCTAAGTGGCAAGCTCGGTATCGGACGCGAGCTCGAGCGCTTCGGCGATGTCGACCGCCACGACGCGCGAGACACCCGGGTCCGGCATCGTGATGCCGATGAGCTGGTTCGCCATTTCCATCGTGATCTTGTTGTGCGAGATGAACAGGAACTGCGATCCCGCCGCCATGTCCTGCACCATCTTGCAGAAGCGATGCGTGTTCGATTCGTCGAGCGGCGCGTCCACTTCGTCCAGCAAGCAGAACGGCGCCGGGTTGAGCTGGAACAGCGCGAACACCAGCGAAATCGCGGTGAGCGCCTTTTCACCGCCCGACAGCTGGTGAATGGACGTGTTGCGCTTGCCGGGCGGATGCGCGACGACCTGCACGCCCGAGTCCAGGATTTCCTCGCCGGTCAATACGAGCTTCGCCTGGCCACCGCCGAACAGCGTTGGGAACAGCTTCGCGAAGTTCTCGTTCACCGTATCGAACGTCTGCTGCAACAGTTCGCGCGACTCGCGGTCGATCTGGCGTATCGCCGTCTCGAGTGTCGTCATCGCCTCGGTCAGGTCGGCGGCCTGGCGGTCGAGATACGCCTTGCGCTCGCTCGCCTGCGAGAGCTCGTCGAGCGCGGCGAGATTGACTGCACCGAGCGTGGCGATCGCGGCGGTCAGCCGCTCGATCTCCCCGGGCAGCGTACGCGCGCTTCCCCACGCCTTCAGCGCCTCGGGCAGCGCGGTCGCGTCGGCCTTCGCCTCCACGAGTTGCTCGGCGAACTGCTGCTCGGCGAGTCGCGCCGCCTGCTCCTTCAACTGCATGTCCTGGATTCGGGCGCGCGCCGGCTCGAGCTTCTGCTCGGCAGACAGCCGGGCTTCATCGCTCGCGCGCAATTGCGCCGTCAGCGACTCCTGCCGCACCCGCGCATCGGCGAGCGCCTGCTCGGCCGCGCCGCGCGCGGCGAGCTGCCGCTGCAACGCTTCCTCCACCGGCGTCCAGTCGATCGACGCGCGCTCGCTCGTCAATTGCCCGAGCAATCCCTGCTGCTGCGTGACCTGCCCCGCGAGCCCTTCGCGCCGGCGCGCGATTTCGGCGAGACGATCCCGGCAACTGCGCGCCGTGTAGCCCGCCTCCTGCGCCGCACGCTCGGCGGCGCGCAGTTGCTCGCGACCGCGCGCAAGCCCGAGCTCGGTTTCGTTGCGGACATTGCGCGCCGCATCGCGCTGCGCGAACTCGTCGTGCAGCCGCGACTGCGTGTCAGCGATCTCGGCGCCCATCGCCGCCAGCTGTTCGCTGCCCTGCGCATGCTGACTCGCGAGGTCGTCACTCTCCTGTGCGATCTGCGCGCGGCGGCGGCTCGCCGCTTCCGCCGCCTGCCGCAAGGCGACGAGCTCGAGCTCGAGGTCATGACACCGGCGCTGCTGCGACGCGAGCGCCAGGCTGTCGCGATGCCATGCGGCCTGCTGATCCTGCAAGTCGCGCTCAACGGTGTCGAGAGCGCTGCGTGCCGCCTCGTCGCCTGCGCGCGCCGTCGCAATCATGCCGGCGAGCTCGGTCAGCTCGCGCTGGCGCGCCAGCACGCCGTGCAATTCGCTGTCGGGCGCAAAGAACAACACCGACTGTGCGCCCACGCGATGCCCCTCGGGCGTCACGAACGTTTCGCCGCTGGCAAGCGAGGCGCGATCGGCGATCGCCGCCGCGAGGTCGGGGCGGCACCGCACACCGTGCAGACCGTCGGCCAGTACGCGCGCGATGCCGGGTGTTGCGATCCGCACCTTCGCGAAGAGCGCGTCGTCGCGCATCGCGGCTGGCGCACTGTCGGCCGCGTCCGCGTAGGCGGCGATCCGTCCCGGCGGCCGTGTCCCCTCGGCAACCCAGGCGAGCGCGGCGTCGAGATCCGCAAGGTGCAGCGCGTTGAGGCGCTCGCGCAGCACGGCCTCGAGCGCGTCTTCCCAGCCCGGTTCGATGTCGACCGCCTGCCACAGCCGCTTCGCGTGCGTGAGGCCCCGCGCCTCGAGCCACCCGTCGATGTCCTTGCCGTGACCGATTTTCGCCTGCAGCGCCGACAGCGCATCCGCCCGTGCCGCGAGGTCCGCGAGCCGCTTGCTGGCATCCTGCCACGCGCTCGCCGACGCCCGCTGGCTATCCTGCAGCGACTGGACGGCGCTTTGCAGCTGCGCCTGCGATTGCTGGCGCTCCGCAAGCTCCGCAGTTTCCTGGTCCAGCTGCTCCTGCACTGCCGACGCAGGGTCGGTTGCAGGTGCTGCAAGATTGGCGAGCTCGGCAGCGAGACGCTCGCGACGCTCGGTGATCTGGGTCAGCGCCTGCGCCCCGCTGTCGCGACGCGTTTCAGCGACGCGCACGCCCTGCTCCGTCAGCGCGATCCGTTGCGAAATCTCGCCGAATTGCCGCACGGCGTCGGCGACGGCGGATTCGAGCGCGGGCAGCCCGCCCTGCGCTTCCGCCTCTGCGGCCGCCGTGCGCTCGCACGCAGCGAGCGCACCTTCGAGGTCGCGCTCCGCAGTTTCCTGCTCCGCGTCGAGCGCCGCCTGCTGGCCCGTCAACGCGCCGATCGCCTCGGTCAGCTGCGCCACTTGCTCGGTGAGCCGCGTTTCATTCTCGCGCGCGAACGCGAGCTGCTGCTCGAGCCGCGTCACTTCCGCATTGGCCGCGTAGAACGCGCCCTGCTTGTCGTGCAGCGCGTCGCCGGCCGCGAAATGCTGGTCGCGCAGCGTGACGAGCTGGTTCTCGGCCTGACGCACGTCCGCCTGCAGCGCCTCGAGCGCCACGGTGAGCGTCGCGATCTCGGTGACGCAGCGATCGCGGGCGCGAACCGCGTCCTGCGCCTTCGAATGCCACAACAGGTGCTGCGCAGTCCGATGGCGGTCCTCGAGCTCGCGGTATTGCGCGGCGACCTTGGCCTGCTCCTCGAGCCGGGCGAGCTGGTTGCCTAGCTCGAGCCGGATGTCGGATACGCGCGCGAGGTGCTCACGCGTGTCCGAGAGGCGACCTTCGGTCTCGCGGCGCCGCTCCTTGTACTTCGACACGCCGGCGGCTTCCTCGAGGAAAATCCGCAGCTCTTCCGGCTTCGCCTCGATGACGCGCGAAATCATTCCCTGCTCGATGATCGCGTACGCGCGCGGACCGAGCCCGGTGCCGAGGAACAGGTCGTGGATGTCGCGGCGGCGAACCGGAATGTTGTTGATGTAGTACGTCGAATCGCCGTCGCGCGTGAGCATCCGCTTGATCGACAGCTCGGCGTACTGGCCCCACTGGCCGCCGATACGTCCCTGGCTGTTGTCGAAGAACAGTTCGACCGACGCGCGGCCGATGGCCTTGCGGTCACCGGCGCCGTTGAAGATGACGTCCTGCATCGACTCGCCGCGCAGCGCGGATGCCTTCGACTCGCCGAGCACCCAGCGCACGGCATCGATGACGTTGGACTTGCCGCAACCGTTGGGACCGACGATCCCGACGAGTTGGCCCGGTGTGGCGATCGACGTCGGGTCGACGAACGATTTGAATCCGGCAAGCTTGATCTGCGTGAGGCGCAAGGGGGATCTTCGAGGCAGTTGCGAACGCGGCGAATCGCCCCGCGCGCGAGGCGCAGCGGGTGCGGCGAAAAAAGTTGCGGAATTATAGCGGAGGATCGACCTCCGCCGTCACGTTCAACCGGTCGTGATGCGGCAACCCGCGATCGTCTCCACGTGATCGATGACCGGCGTCCACTCGGGCGCAATGCGGTTGTCGAACTGCGCATTGATGTAATAGCGCTGGCAGGGCTCGATCTTCAGGCGAAACGTCATTTCCGAGCCCGTGAATCGGCGCCATGGCGGCGCCTGCACCTTGACGTCGTACGTGCCGGGCGCGACTTTGTAAGGCATGATCGTGCCGATCGACTCGTCGCCGACGCGGACGAGGATCGCGGCCCGGCGATCGGGATCGATGATCGTATAGCGGTCACCGGTCAACTCGCTCCATGTCGGCCCCCAGGTCTGGCAGCCGGCGACAAGCAGCGCTGCGGCCATCGGGATCCAGCGAATCGCCTTCATGCGACCTCCGTCGAAAGGCGGGTCAGGGCGCAAGGCCGCCTCCCGCAGAGTTGGACATCCGGCTTCCCGTTGTCGTACCTAGCATAAAGACCGATGCCGTGCGTCATGGTTCCAGCGCCAATGCGCGCACGGCCTGCAGCACGGCGGTGCGCGCCTGGCCGTAGGCCATTCCCTGCCACGCGATCCCGTCGTCGAAGAACGCGTCGCGCACCTGACGCTTGATTGCGGCACGCAACGGCTCCGCCGTGCCCGGATGGTTGGCGAGCCATTGCTCGGCCCGCAGCGCCTGCAGCGTCTCGGCGAGCGGTCGCGTGCCGAACTCGAGTGCAATGCCGGTGAACAGCGCAGCGGGGCACGACTCGATCGCCGCGCGATACGCCACACCCGTCAGGTGGGCCGACGTCGACGTGCCATCGTAGAACGTCGTGACGTCGATGCCGTACCACGCCTTGGCGCGGGCGATCGACGCCGCGTCGTCCGGACCCGAGTAGATCTTCTCGCCGTACCCCCAAGGGCCGAGGCCCGTATGGAAGTCGATCCAGCCGATCGCGCGCCGACGCTGTCCCTGGCGCTCCAGCACGCCGCGCAGCGTGGTGTTGCTCCAGGACGGTGAGCGTCCCGTGTAAAAGAGCCCATCGGCGAATTCGCTTTGTCCGCCGGTGATGATCGCCTGCAACTTGGACAGTCCGTGACGCGCGGCACTGGCAGTGAGCGCCTCGGTATTGCCGCGGTTCGGCGGCCAGTCGTCCGGGACGAGTGTTGCATGCAGGCTCGCATAGGCGCTGTTCTGTGCAAGCGGCTGGCGGAAATCGCGAAAGTTGCGGTTGACGTCGACGTTGTCCTCATTCCCTCGCCGCAGATGCGAGAAGCCGTACGGGTTGACGGCGTGGCAGAACACGACGGCGACACCGCTCGCAGCCAGCGTCCGGTAAGCGCTGTCGTCGTGCAGCAGCGCAACCTGGCACCCGGATCCGCAGAAGCCTTCGACACCATGCATGCCGGACGTCAGCAGCAGCATCGTCGGCGCGTCGGCGTCGCCGAGTACCGCGACGTCCATGGACAGCGTCTCGCCCTGAATGCCCCGCGCCGTGGGATGCACGTGACGTTCGAGCGGCAGTGACCGCGCCGCGGCGGCCGCCTGGAACTTTTCGCGCGCTTGCGCGTAGTCGGGGGCGAACGCCGCCGCAAGATCGAACATCGCGGCGATCAGCGAGCGATCGGCATCGCGCGCTCGGCGAGCGCCGCGAGAAACCCGGCGCCCAGCGGAATCACGCTGTCGTTGAAGTCGTAGCGGCTGCTGTGCAGGAAGCCCCCGCGATCAGCACCCCCCTGTCCAAGCCGCGCGAACGCACCCGGTCGTGCCTGCAGCATGAACGAAAAATCCTCGGCGCCCATCGACGGTTCGAGATTGCGCAGCACGTTCTCGGGACCGACCAGCGTTTCGGCGACGTCACCGACGAATTTTGCGTCGGCATCGTGGTTGATCGTCGGCGGATACACGCGCTCGTATTTCACCTCGGCGCGCGCGCCGAACGCGGCGGCGATCGAGCCGACGAGCTCCTTCAGACGCGATTCGATCATGTCCTGCGTCTTCGGCCGGAACGTCCGCACGGTGCCGACGAGCCGCGCGTGCGCGGGAATGACGCTCATGGCGCCCGGATTGCCGGCCTGCATCGCGCACAGGCTGATCACCGCCGTATCGAGCGGGCTCACGTTGCGGCTGACGATCGATTGGACGGCAGTGATGATATGGCCCGCCACCAATACCGGATCGACGGCGATGTGCGGATGCGCGCCGTGGCCACCGCGTCCGTCGATCAGGATCTCGATCCGGTCCGCGGCCGCCATCGCCGGCCCGGGCGTGATGCCGATCCGTCCTGCCGGAAGTGCAGGCCAGTTGTGCAACGCGAACACGCGCTCGGCCGGGAAGCGCTCGAACAACCCGTCGTCCATCATCGCCTTCGCACCGGCGTGGCCCTCCTCCCCCGGTTGGAAGATCAGGTAGGCGACGCCGTCGAAGTTCCGGGTTTCACTGAGGTAACGCGCCGCGGCAAGCAGCATCGTCGTGTGGCCATCGTGGCCGCAGCCGTGCATGCGCCCGTCGTAGCGCGAGCGATACGCGACGTCGTTTTCCTCCTGCATCGGCAGCGCGTCCATGTCGGCGCGAAGACCGATCCGCCGTCCGCTCGCATCGCTGCGTCCTGGAATGACCGCCACGATGCCCGTGCGACCCACGCCAGCGTGATGCTCGATCGACCACGCCGTCAGCTGATCGCACACGAGGCGCGCGGTGCGATGCTCTTCGAAGCCCAGCTCGGGATGCGCGTGAAGGTCGCGGCGAATGTCGGTGAACGCATCCGACCAGCGCCGGATGTGCTCGACCGGAGAGGCGGTCGTCATGGTGGGTGCGACAGATGATGCCGAATCGCTCCAGCAGCGTCAAATCGCAGGCGCTGCGCATTACATCATCGCGTTGCCTGGACGAACGTGGCTTACGTCATTCCGCCGCGCGATGGCAGGCGACCGTGATCGAGCCGATCGTCGTCGGTGCCGGCACCTCGATGGCGCAGCGTTCGATCGCGCGTGGGCAACGCGTGCGAAACGCGCATCCCGATATCGCGTCGAGCGGCGACGGCGGCTCGCTCGGCGCCGCTGCGTCGACAATCCGGCGCGCGCGGCCGAGATTCGGCGTGCTCGCGAAAAGCGCCTGCGTGTACGGATGCAGCGGGCGCGCGAAGATTGCCTCCTTCGGACCCTGCTCGACCGCCTTGCCGAGATACATGACGAGCACTGCGTCGGCAATGTGACGGACGACCTGCAGGTTGTGCGCGATGAACAGGTAAGCGATCCCGAACTCCTGCTGCAGGTCGAGCAACAGGTTCAGCACCTGCGCCTGGATCGACACGTCGAGGGCCGATGTCGGCTCGTCGGCCACGACGAGGCGCGGATCGAGCATGAGTGCGCGTGCGACGGCGATGCGTTGCCGCTGGCCGCCGGAAAACATGTGCGGGTAGCGGCCGTAGTGCTCGCGCCGCAGCCCGACCTTGTCCATGATCGCAAGCGCGCGCTCGCGGCGCTCGCGACGCGTACCACGGCGATGGATCTCGAGTGGCTCCTCGAGCAGCGCACCGACGGTCCGGCGTGGATTGAGCGACGCATACGGATTCTGGAACACCATCTGCACCTGCGGCCGCAGCCGGCCGCGCAGCGCTCGATCCGCGTGCGCGACGTCCTGGCCATCGAGCAGCAGCGCACCGGCAGTCGGCGTCTCGATCATCGTCACCTGCCGCGCGAGCGTCGATTTGCCGCAACCCGATTCGCCGACGACGGCGAGCGTGCGTCCTTGCACGAGCTCGAACGAAACACCGTCGAGTGCGCGAACGAGCATCGTGCCGCGAAGAAATCCCTTCGACACGCGATAGTGGCGAACGAGATCGCGCGCTTCCAGTAACGTCGCCGGCGTCGTCATAGCGGAAAGTGACACCGGACCGCGCGCACGGCGTTGCCGGTCAGCTCCGGGCGTTCGGCGACGCAGCGCTCGACGGCAAATTCGCAGCGCGGCGACAGCAGGCAGCCCGAAGGCCGGTCGAACGCGCCGGGGACAACCCCGGGGATCGTCCGCAGCCGCGCACGGCCGAAGTTGTGCTCGGGCAACGCGTCGAGCAGTGCGCGCGTGTACGGGTGCCTCGGCGCATCGAACAGCGCCGGCACCGGGCCCGTCTCCATCACCTGCCCCGCGTACATGACGACGACGCGATCGGCGGTTTCCGCGACGACGGCCAGATCGTGCGTGATGAGCAGCACGGCCATCTGCAGCTCGCGTCGCAGCCGCATCAACAATGCGAGCACTTGCGCCTGCACGGTGACGTCCAGCGCCGTCGTCGGCTCATCGGCGATCAGCAGTTGCGGACGCCCGGCGATCGCCATCGCGATCATCACGCGTTGCGCCATGCCCCCCGACAGCTGGTGCGGATAGGCGCGCAGGCGCGCCAGCGGATCGGCGATCTCGACGTGACGCAGCAGTTCCAGCGCACGATCGCGACGCACCGACGCGCTTGCGCGCTCGCGGTCGTTGCCGTGCAGCCGCAGCGCCTCGTCGAGCTGGTAGCCGACCGTGTAGCACGGGTCGAGGCTCGCCAGCGGATCCTGGAAGATCATCGCGATGTCGCGTCCGGCGATCGCGCGGCGCTCCTCGCCCGAGCAGTTGACGAGATCGCGTCCGGCAAACGCCATTCGCTTGGCGCGAACGCGGCCGGGATAGTCGACGAGCCCCAGCAGCGCGAGCGCGGTCACGCTCTTGCCGGAGCCCGACTCGCCGACGAGTCCGACGACCTCGCCGGCGGCGATCGACAGGTCGATGCCTTCGACGGCACGCACCGGACGTTGCGGCGTGCCGAATTCGACGTGCAGGTCGACGATTTCGAGCAGCGCGTTCGAGTCAGTGCTCATCCCCGCGAACTGCGCAGCTTCGGATCCAGCGCGTCGCGCAGGCCATCGCCAGTCAGGTTGAATGCGAGCACCGTGATCAGGATTGCCAGTCCCGGGAACGTGACGACCCACGGCGCGCGCTGGATGAATTCGAGTGCGGACGCGAGCATCGAGCCCCACTCCGGCGTCGGCGGCTGCGCGCCAAGGCCGAGAAAGCCAAGTGCTGCCGCATCGAGTATCGCGTTGGAAAAGCCGAGCGTGGCCTGCACGATCAGCGGTGCCGCGCAGTTAGGCAGGATCGTGGCGAACATCAGCCTCAGCGTTCCGGCGCCGGCGATCCGCGATGACGTCACGTACTCGCGCCCGGCCTCGGCGATCACCGCCGCGCGCGTAAGTCGTACGTAATGCGGCAGCAATACAACGGCGATCGCGTACATCGCATTGGCAAGGCCGGGACCGAGGATCGCCACGACGGCAATGGCCAGCAGCAGGCTCGGCAGCGCGAGCATCACGTCCATCAGCCGCATGATCGAGGTGTCGACGATGCCGCGAAAATAGCCAGCGCAAAGACCGAGGATCGCGCCGATCGTCAGCGAGATCGCGACCGAGATCGTGCCGATCAACAGCGACAGTCGAGTACCGTGGATGAGCCGCGACAGGATGTCCCGGCCAACCGGATCGGTGCCGAGCAGGAAGCGCGTGCTGCCGGCCGTGTCCCACGCAGGCGGCGTGAGCGTGAATTCGCGAAACTGCTCGTTGGGCGGATGCGGTGCGATGAAATCGGCGCCGAGTGCCAGCGCGAGCAGCAGGAAGACGAGCACGAGACCGATGACCGCGCCGCGATTCTGCGCGAACGCACGCCAGAACTCGCGCAGCCGCGACGGCGGCGCGCTGTCGGTTGCACCGATCACCGGCACGGCGGACGCAGCGTCAGCCATGGCGAATGCGCGGATTGATGACGCCGTACAGCATGTCGACGATCAGGTTCACCGTGATGACGATCGCCGCGATCAGCAGGATGCCGCCCTGCACGACCGGATAGTCGCGCGACTGCACGCCGTGCACGAGCCAGTTGCCAACGCCGGGCCACGAAAAGATCGTCTCGGTGAGGATGGCGCCGGACAGCAGCAGTCCGACCTGCAGCCCGACGACGGTCACGACCGGGATCAGCGCATTGCGCAACGCATGCACGACGATGACGCGCCAGCGCGGCAGCCCCTTGGCGCGCGCGGCGCGCACGTAGTCTTCACGCAGAACTTCCAGCATCGACGAGCGCGTCATCCGCGCGATCACCGCCAGCGGAATCGTGCCGAGTGCAATCGTCGGCAGGATCAGGTGCGACAGCGCCGAGCGGAACGCGCCCATGTCGCCGGCGCGCAGCGTGTCGACGAGCATGAAGCCCGTTGTCGCGGGCACGTCGTACTGCACGGCGATCCGTCCCGAGACGGGCGTCCAACCCAGGTAAACGGAAAAGAACAGGATCAGCAGCAGCGCCCACCAGAAGATCGGCATCGAATAGCCGGTCAGCGACAGCCCCATCACCGTGTAGTCCGCGACGGTATTCCGCTTGACCGCCGCCAGCATGCCGGCAGGCAATCCGACCGCCACGGCGAAGACCAGCGCGAAGAAAGCGAGTTCCACGGTCGCGGGAAACAGCGTCGCGAATTCCTGCGCAACGCTTTCGTGCGTGGTCAGCGACGTACCGAGGTCGCCGCGGAGCACTTGTCCGACATACGACAGGTACTGGACCGGCAGCGAACGGTCGAGTCCGAACTCATGCAGCAACCGCTCGCGCCGCGCGGGATCCATGCCGCGCTCGCCCGACAGGTTCTCGACAGGATCGCCCGGGATGAGATGGATCAGCGCGAACGCCAGCAGCGTCACACCGAGAAACGTCGGTACGATCAGCGCGACGCGGCGGAGGAGGAAGCCGAACATCGCTGAGGACCCCTGAGCGGCGCCGTTCGCGCTATGCGGCGGGCGTCGCTCCTCGCGCTACTGCGTCCGGCGCCCCGCTCGCATCGTCAGGACGGCGGCGAGGGCGCAAGACGCTGACAGTCAAGGCTGTTTCGCCAGATCGACGTTGGTGAAGTAATGATGCGCCGTCGCATCCATCTTGTAGCCCTGCACTTCCTTGCGCAGCGGGTCGAAGCGCACCGAGTGCGCGAGCGTGATCCAGGGCGCTTCTTCCTTGACGATCACCTGCGCCTGCTCGTACAGCTTGGCGCGATCGGCCTGTTTGGGCGTTTGCGCGGCCTTGAGGATAAGGTCTTCGAACGGCTTGTTGCACCAGCGTGCGACGTTACCGCCGCCCTTGACGGCTTCGCAGCCCAGCAGCGGTACGAAGAAATTGTCGGGATCGCCGTTGTCGCCCGACCAGCCGAACATCATCGCCGCCTGCTCGCCGGTCTTGCTGCGCTTGCGGTACTCGGCCCATTCATACGTCACGAGCTTCGCCTTGACACCTACTTTCTCCCAGTCGGCCTGGATCAACTCGGCCATCCGCTTGCCGTCGGGGTTGTACGGCCGCGTCACCGGCAGGTACCAGAGCTCGACTTCGAAGCCGTTCGCGTAGCCGGCTTGCGCGAGCATCTGCTTCGCCTTCGCGACATCGTAAGCGTAGTCCTGCACGGCGTTGTTGTAACCCCACAGGATTGGCGGAATCGGGTTCTTCGCCACCTGCCCCTGACCCTGGTACACGGCCTTCAGGATCGCTTCCTTGTTGGTCGCCATGTTGAGCGCCTGGCGCACGAGCTTGTTGTCGAACGGCTTCTTCTCGACGTTGAAGGCGATGTACCCGACATTGAGCCCCTCCTTCTGCTGCAGGGCCAATTGCGGATCCTTGCGCATCTCGTCGAGATCGGCGGGCTTCGGGAACGCCATCACGTGACATTCGCCGGTCTTCAACTTCGCGTAGCGTGCCGTGGCGTCGCGCGTGATCGAGAAGACCAGGTTGTCGATCTTCGGCCGGCCGCCCCAGTAGCGATCGAATGCCTTGTAGCGGATGGTCGCGTCCTTCTGGTAGCTGACGTACTCGAACGGTCCCGTGCCGATCGGATATACGTCAGCCGCATTCGGCGTGCCCTTCGTGCGCATCGTCTCGAAGTACTCCTTCGACAGGATCGACGCGAAGTCCATCGCCATGTCGGCGAGGAACGGCGCTTCGGGACGCTTCAATGAAAATCGCACCGTGTAGTCGTCGACCTTCTCGACCTTGTCGACGATGTTCTTCATGCCCATGTCTTCGAAATAGGCGAACGTCTGACCGGCCGTGAATTTATGGAACGGGTGGTTGTCGTCGGCCATCCGGTACCACGAGAACAGCACATCCTCGGCGTTGAAGTCGCGCGTAGGCTTGAAGTTCGCATTGCTGTGGAACTTGACGCCCTTGCGCAGCTTGAACGTGAACGTCTTGCCGTCCGGCGCAACCGTCCACGATTCGGCGAGCGCCGGCACGATGTTCGTCGTGCCGGTCTCGAACTCGACGAGCCGGTTGAACATCGGCACCGATACCGCATCGAACGTCGTGCCGGTCGTGAAGAACTGCGGCTGGAAGCCTTCGGGGCTTCCCTCCGAGCAATAGACGAGCGTTCCCTTTGCCGCCACGGGCGCGGCGGCCAGCGCGGTCAGCACTGCAACGGCAACGGCACAGACCTGCAAACGGCAATCGATCAGCGTCTTCATCGGGCACCTCGGGCAAGCGTTTGGAGTGAGCAACGGGAGCGCATGCTAGCCGACGGCCGGCTGCGCGGCAATGGTTCGACTGCGAGTCGCGCGCGTCGCGTACAGGCAGATGCCCGCGGCGACCGACACGTTGAGGCTTTCCACGGCGCCGGCCAGCGGGATGCCGATCAGCCGATCGCAGCTTTCGCGGGTGAGCCGGCGCAGCCCCTGGCCTTCGGCACCGAGCACCCACGCCACCGGTCCGGACACGTCGGCGGCGAAGAGGCTCTCGCCACCCTCGTCTGCGCCAAGCACCCATACGCCGCGCTGCTTCAGGTCGGCCAGCGCACGCGACAGGTTGGTGACCGTGATGACCGGCACCGTCTCGGCGGCGCCGCTGGCTGCCTTCGCGGCCGTGGCATTCAGCCCGACGGCACGGTCCTTCGGCACGATCACCGCCTGCGCACCGAACGCATCGGCGTTGCGCAGGCAGGCGCCGAGATTGTGCGGATCGGTGACGCCGTCGAGCACGAGCAATAGCGCCGGCTCGGCCAGGTCCGACAGCACGTCGTCGACTGTCACATGCGGCCGCTGCGCATCGACGATCGCCACCACGCCCTGGTGCGGCGCGTTGCCGGCGAGTGTGGCGAGCCGCGCGGCGTCGACGGCGTGAACCGTGACGCGAGCCGTATTTGCCCGGGCAGCGAGGTCGCGCATTCGCGCATCCTGCCGGGTGGCGTCCACGTAAACCGATTCGACGGACTCCGCATGCTGGCGCAGCCGCGATATGACGGCGTGAAATCCGATCAGCGTGCGCGTGGAGGTCATGGACTCGGGGTATGGCGTGGGGTTCGTGAAGTATTGGGCCCATTCTAGACTTCCGCGCCAAAGGCGGCGGTTGTGCCAGAATCCGGGCGGCGCAAGCCGACCCTCGTTAAAAAAACAGCCGGATACCCGTGATCGCCGAAGATCTCCGTCAGTTCCTCGAATCGACGCTGCTCGCCATCGCGGCATTGCTGCCGATCGTCAATCCGCTGGGGGCTGCACCGGTCTATCTGGCCAAGACCGTCGACCTGACGCCCGCCGAGCACGCCGACCTGTCGCGCCGCGTTGCCATCAACTGCTTCATGCTGCTTCTCGCATCGCTGCTCGTCGGCGCCTACGTGCTCGATTTCTTCGATCTGTCGGTGCCGATCGTGCAAGTGGCGGGCGGGCTCGTCGTCTGCTCGCTCGCGTGGTCGCTGCTGAATCAGCCCGACGAGCCGATCGAATGGGTGCACGAGGCCGCGAAGCCGCTGTCACGGCCCGACCTGCGCACGCGTGCGTTCTACCCGTTGACGATGCCGCTGACTGTCGGACCCGGCTCGATTTCAGTCGCTCTCACCATCGGCGCGAACCAGTCGCAGAGCGTTCGCTCGCTGATCGTCAACTCCGCCGCGCATGCAACGGGCATCTTCGTCGTCGCGCTTTCCGTGTTCGTCGTGCTTCGTTACGCCGACACGATCATGCGCAAGCTCGGCCCGACCGGCACGGCCGTACTGCTGCGTCTGTCCGCGTTCATCCTGCTGTGCATCGGCGTGCAAATCACGTGGAACGGCGCGTCGACGCTGTTCCGTACGCTCGCGTTCCAGTAGTCGCCGCAACGGCGGAAGGGTCGCGAGGGATCGGCTATAATTCGCGCCTTCCTGCCGGTGTAGCTCAGTTGGTAGAGCAGCGCATTCGTAATGCGAAGGTCGAGGGTTCGACTCCTTCCACCGGCACCAA
>CAVPWB010000005.1:0-127405 GCA_963709335.1 uncultured Pseudomonadota bacterium | reverse complement strand
GTTAAATGTATTAATGGTCATCACTATTGCGGCGCTTGCGTTACCAGCGACAGCCGCCAAGCCGACCAAGCCGCCACAAGCGCAAGACAAGTCGTTCAGCGTTGAATTTCTGCTGCCGTCGAAGGCGAACGGGCTAGACAACCCACTGTACGTGGCCGACACCGTCGATCCCAATACATTATCCATACAGACCCCGGTCACGGTCGTCGTCTACGTGAAGAATGAGAGTCCGCCGTCGACGGCTGCCTCGAGACGCGGCTCGCTGTCGTTCGTCCTCGCGCCGAGCCTGGTGCCCGTGGGCCAGCCTTCCTGCCCGAACGCGACGTGTACCGTCACCGGCAACACAGTCGTCGTGTCGAACATCTTCGCCCCCCGATCCAGGCGCAGCAGGTTTACCCCGTTACGCTGCAAGTGAATACGTGCGTCGTCGTCAATGAGGCGTACATCAGCGACGTGCTCGTCTCCACCGGATCGCAGGTGGCCAATGGCCAACCGTTCACCCTTTCCACGGGCGACCCCAACTTCCCCGTCGCGACAACGCTTTCGACACGCGGTACTACCTATCCGATCATCTTCACGACGACAAGGACATTCCTACCGCCACCGGCATCAAGTGCGGAAACATCGCATGCGAACAGCAATTCACCATCGGCAATGACGATCCGAGCCAACTCGGCTATACAGTTGTGACCGGATTTCGTGGTTTGAACTTAGACGGCACGTGCGGCACGAGCCACCTCCGTTACTTCCTCACGAACAAGCTCGGATCGCGGATCGATAGCTTGTACCCATTGACCGCGCGCAGCGCTCACTTCGTGTGGGACATCGAAGCGACGACGACGACAGTCTTCGCCTACAAAGTTCAGAAGACGAGGATGCTACCGGAACGGGACTCACCTTAGAGTTGGCTGCCGAAGCCAAGCACGTCACCGGTGCAGCTCGACGCTGCCACCCTGCCTTGCAACGACTTCTCCGGTACAGACGAGCCGACAACGCTCGCTGAATTGCCTCTGCCGAAGCCGTATGGCGTGCTGACGCAGGACGTCAAGGTCAACACTAAGCAGCTGAAAGTGGACACCCAAGGCAATGACCCACCGACAGTGTCGAAGCTGGGCCCTTGGATTACCGTCGAGGGTGAGCGGATGCTCGTGACCAGCATCGACAGCAGTGGCTGGTCGGTGACACGAACGGCCCCGGTGCCCCATATGACGGGGAAGACCGTGGCGAGCAACCCATTTCCTTTGCTGGCTGGGCGTGCCGTCCCCGTATGCCGCTGGAACGCCGGCAAAGATGTGCCTCGTATGGACGGACGGCACATCCGCATTTGGGTCATCGATGGCAGCGACGGCTTCGTGCGCATCGGCCAGTAGTCGCGACTAGCAAACGCACCCACGAAGCGGTCCCTCGGGGCCGCTTCGCATTTCCGCGTCCTACGCAGCAGGCAGCGGCACGGGCGGCACCGCGCGGATCTTCAGGTTCGCGAGCATGAAGCGGTTCTCCGTCACCATCTCGTGCGACGGCTCCACGCCTTCGAGCCGATCGAGCTCGATCAGCGAAAGCGTCGTCAGCGTCGACTCGAACAGATCGTTGCGCTCCCGCGCTGCCGCGAGGCTCGCTTCCAGCGCGTCGCGTGCGCCCCACAAATCGCTCTGCTGCATCAGCATGTGGCCCTGCAGGCGCGTCAGCAGCGGCACGACGCGCGTCACGCCGGTCGACGAGCTCGCGCGATCGAGCAACGCATTGACGATCTCGAGTGCAGCGTCGGTATTGCCTAGCGCGACGCGGCATTCGGCGATCCGCGCGTCCACGGCGGGCACTTCCTGCTCTGCGCCGACGTGAAGGAAGTTGGCCTTCGCGTCCTCGAGGCGGGCAAGCGCTTCCTCGGGCCTCCCGCGCCGCAGCGACACTCGACCGAGGATCGAAAGACACGCGGCAAGATAATAGTGGTATTGCGACGCCTTCCACAGCGGCAGCGTTTCGAGCAACAGCGCTTCGGCTTCAGCCCATTCGCCGCGATCGGTCAGGATCTCGGAGATGTTGATGCGCGCGAGTGCGGCACCGACGGTGTCGCCGATCTTCACCGATTCGTCACGACCCTTCTCGTAATATGACAACGCTTCGTCCCAGCGGCCCTCCCACTGGCAGACGACGCCGAGACTCATCAGCACGCCGGCCTGCCGCACGAGGTTGCCCGAGCGCCGGTACGCTTCCAGCGAACGCTCCATCAGCGGCAGCGCGCCCTCTTTCGCAAGCTCGCCGTACGCCCAGCCCTTGACGAAATAGGCATCGCCGAGCGCCTCGGCGTCGTCGACGGCCTCGGCCTCGACCAGCGTGCGCTCGGCCCAGGAAAGTGCGTCGTTCGTCCGGCCTTCGGCCTGCAGCACGGTCGCGTACCACGCGGCCGCGCGTGCGGCCTGGCGCGCAGCGTCTTTGCCCGCCAAGCCCTGCAGCGCCTCGCGCGCCTGGTCGATGTATCGCAGCGCCCCGGTGTAATTGCCGAGCTTCTCCTCGAGTTGCGAAAGCTTCATCAGCAGCCCGGATTCGGCGAGCGGATCGTTAGCGAGCAGAGGCCGAGTCGCGGTGAACACGTCCGATGCCTTGCGAAACTCCCCGGCGCGGTACCACGCCCATCCGAGGAGCATCTGCACTTCCGCGAGTTCGCCCCTGTCGAGGTCGGGAACCTGCCGTCCCGCTTCGAGCGCGCGCGAATAGAGCCGCGCGGCCTCAACGTACGAATAGGCGGCTTCTGCGCGAAGCGCTGCGAGGCTGCCGTAGCGCCACGCGCGCGGGTAATCGCCCGCTTCGAAGTAGTGCAGCGAAAGAATGCCCGCTGCCTCCTCCGGGTAATCCATTTCATCCTCGAGGCGCGCGGCGACGACGGCGTGCAGCTTCCGCCGAAGCCGATACGGCAGTCCCTCGTAGGCGGCGTCACGCAGCAGCGTGCGCCGGAAGCGAAGGTAACCGTCGGGCTCCTCGTCGAACAATTCGCGCAGCCGCTCCCACAGCGCCGGCGACGGCACGGTTCCTTCGCCCTCGTCCGCGAACCACGCGAGCATCCGCGGATGGAACGTGATGCCGAAGACGGCGGCGCGGCGGACGACCGAACGGTCCTCGGGCGACAGATCGTCGATCTGCGCCATTGCCGCGGCCTCCGCCGAGTCCGGTAGATCGGCAATACCGCCGGATTCGATCGCCGTGCGCAGCAAGTCGCGCAGGAACTGCGGGTTGCCCCCGGAGCGCTTCGCGACGACGTCGAGCACGTGCGCCGGCAGCGGACTTTGCTGCGAGGCGAGTTGCGCCATTCGCAACGAGTCCTGCGGCGCGAGCGGCTTGAGCTCGATCCGCACGACCGATTCGGTCTTCGGCGGATCGAAGCCTCCCGCGACCGGTCGACGGGCTACGGCGAACAGCCACGGACGCGACGCCACTTCGCCTGTCAGGTACGAGAGCAGCTCGGCGGACGCTTCATCGATGTGGTGGGCATTCTCGATCTCGATCAGCGTCGGTCCGGGAACGACGATCTCGAGGAACCGTCGCACCGATTCGTGCAATCGCGTTCGTCGATTCGTATCCGCCAGCATCTCCACTTCCGGCGTCGGCGCGATTTCGACATCGAAGGCCATCCCGATCAACGGCAGCCACGCGACGAGATCGGGCGCTTGCGCCGCCACCGCGCTGCGCAGCTGGTCGATCACCGCGTCGTCCTGCATGTCACGACCGATGCTCATCTGCTCGCGCAGCAATTCGCGCCACAGCGCATACGGCTTCGACGCTGTGTATGCCTCGCACGTCGCATGCAGCTTGCGAAAGCCCGCGGCAGCATCGCGTAGCGCCTCGAGCAGGCGCGTCTTGCCGATGCCGGCCTCGCCCACGACGTCGATCGAGCCGCCCCGCGCCCGAGCGCGCGCTCGTGAACGCCTTGCGGATCGCGCCGAGCTCGGTGTTCCGGCCAGTCAGCGGCAGCCGCTGCAACGAGACCTGACGCGTCCTCGATCCCTGCGCATCGCCGACGGCCCACGCCTGCACCGGCTCCGCCTTGCCCTTGACGGCGAATGGCTCGATCGCCCGCATTTCGAACAGCGTGTTGCTGCGGTCCAGCACGTCGGCCGTCGCGTAGATCGTGCCGGGCTCGGCCTTCGCCATCACGCGCGCCGCGAGGTTCACCGCGTCGCCCATCACCGTATAAGTACGTCGGTAGCGCGGCCCGATGTCGCCGGCGAATACGGCGCCGCGATGCACGCCGATGCGCACCGGAATCGGCAGCGGGCTCGCCAGGATCGCGCGCAACGCGAGCAGAACGCGCTCTTCATCGTTGCCCATCCCCTTCGGTGCGCCGCCCGTGAGGATCAGCTTCCCGCCGTCGGCATCCACGTCCGATGCGAGGAACGCGACGCCGTGCTGGTCGCACGCTGCCTCCGCGGCGCTGACGACGCCATGCAGCGCGGCCGCGGCCGCGTCGACGCCGTGCTGCTCGATCAGTGCGTCGGTCCCTTCGAAGCGCAGGAATGCGATCGTGACCGGCCGGTGCTCCGACGAGCCGCCGCCGCTCAGGACGTGCTCGCGAATCGGCGCCGACAGACAGCGCGCTAATATTTCCGGTGACAACGGCGGGCGCGAGCGCAGCGGCGAATCTTCGGTGTGGCCCGGCGGTACGGCAATGAGCAACCGGCCGGTGGGCCTGTCGGCACCCAAGCACTCCGCCGGAAGCGCCGCGGCGGTTTCCGTGCTGACCGCGATCTCGTCGGGCTCGGCGCAGTGCTGGATCGCAACGAGGCGGCTCCATGCGGGGCCGACCGGAAGCAGCTCGCGATGGGAGGTGCCCACGGCGAAGAAGTCGAACTTGCCCGAATGCACGCCTTGCGACATCCGCAGCGCTACCGTTCCGTCGGGGACATCGATCCTGCCGACGGCCGCCAGCGCGTCGCGCATCAAAACGGCCGCGCGGCACGCGCGCGCCGCATGTTGCTCGCCGTCGAACCACAGCAGCAGCGCATCGCCGCCGAACTTGAGCAGGCTGCCGCCGCTCGCATACGCCACGGAAAGCATCGACTCGAACACGCCGCCAATCGAGTCAGCGACCTGCTCGGCACCGACCCGGCCTTTTTTGGCGAGCGATTCGGACAGCTTCGTGAAGCCGGATATGTCGACAAACGCCGCTGTGCCTTCGCCGGTCCACGTCCGCTTGTCCGGGGCGGTCGCTAAGTGCTGTATCAGCATTCGCGACACGTACGGGCCGGCGCGCTCGGCGACGTGGTCCGCGCTCGATGCGCTGGCGTCGCGGGCGTCGGACTGATCGGCGACCGTCATTTCATTGCCGGGCATGGCGTGCATAGCGGATGCAAGACGCTGCGATTTTAAGCGGTCGGGTTGCCAGGGGACGCGCGAATCGTGCTCGTGCACGCATACGACCGTTCGCGCCGGGCCTTGTTAAAGTGGACGACATCCTGTTGCCCCCACGCTGTTGTACACGACCCATCGACCGGTAACTTGGCGAACGTCCTACCATTGCGTGTCGAAAAAATTTACGAACGAACGCCCCACGGTTGTGGTTTACAAGATGGCACAACATCTTTAGTATAGTAATCAATCGCTTGCTTGTGTGTGTCATTGTTTTGGTGCGACTCTTGCGTTGCGCTATCAAGTTCGCCACCGCGTTGCCAGCCTTATTAGTCCGGTCACTACTGCCGCCCACCCATGGTGTTCGCGGTGTATTTGGAGAAACAAACGTGAAAAATCCGCTCGCTCCGCACTGCACGTTCACGGCAAAGCGCAAATGGTCCGCAGTTGCTTCCGGGGTTTTGGTCGCCGGCTTATGGTTTGCATCGCATGGTGTTGCGGACGCAATTGTCTTTAAAGGCGTTATTGATCCGCAATTTCAGGGCGAGAGCACTCCAGCCACGAGCGTTGATCTCGCGTGGAGCGCGGAAGTGCTTTTCGACTTGGAAAACTGTGCTGCAGCGGTTGGGCTGACGACATGCGACACGATGGATCTTCTCTCCGCGACGGGGACTCTCTACAACGTCGCTGACCCCAACCATACGCCCGTGAGCACGCCGTCGATACTCACTTACTATTCAGGCGCACCGAATCCGTCCTTCATTCAAAGTGTTCTGTTCGATTCGAATGGGGACGTCATTGGGCTCAATACCTCCTTGATCGGGGCACCCATTGCCAGCGCCGGCAGCTTCCTTCCCCCAGACGGCACATCGGCGCTTTGGCTGCAATTCTTTGCACCCGATCCGAATATCATTTTTCTAGCCTCTTTGTTACCGCCGACGGATCTGGGTGGGTATTTGATTGTGAGTCCTTGCAGCAGTTCGAATACCGAGCTGTCATGCCCCTCCAGCCCAGGCGACGACGCAGTGCGATCCGACGCCGCGGCAGTTCAGTTCAGTCCAGTGCCGGAGCCCGGCTCACTACTGTTGACAATGGTGGCGTTGGCATCGGTCGGGTTGATCCATCGACGACGGCGGTCTGCCTAGCGAATGACTATGAACCGGCCTGTGACAGGCCGGTCACATTTCGATCACGTCTTCGTCAATTCGCGCAGGCGACTTTAATTGGAGGTTCGAATTCCGCAGTAAGTGCCCATCGGACCGCTTCCTGCAACTCCCACGCTTGCCCCTGTAACCACTCGCGCTCAAAGGCGGGGGCACCGAGGCACTGTCGTAGCTGCGCGACGGCTTCTCGCCATCTATCTTCGATCTTCGGCGTTCGGGGCAATCCCAGTCGCTCACGCCGCACCTGCGCCGCTGCGAGAATGCGCACGCATGAACTGTGGTTGCCCAAAGCCTGTGCCAACGTTGCGAGATCTTCGAGGCATCCCAGCATTTCGGCGAACATGTCGAATGCTTGGAATGCGCGTAATGCACCGCTCAGCCGACCGCGTGCGGTTGTCGAATCGCTTCCAAGGCAGTCCACGCGCCCAAGCCGCCACAGCGCGGTAGCCTCACCACGCTTATCCCCAGCCGTCTGTGCGATGTCCAGTGACGCTGCAAACCTTGCGCGGGCAGATTCGACGTCACCTGCCTCCAACGCCAAATCGCCGAGCACCAACTCACTTTCGCTTTCCAGCTCCAGGTTATCGAGGGCTCGCGCCACGACAAGGCAATGCTCGAATTGGTTACGCGCACCCACTACGTCGCCGCAATGAGCGTGGATTTGACCGAGGTGAAAGCGTCCTATCACTTCCCCTGTTTCGTTTCCCACGTTGCGGAATATCTCGACGGACTCGGTTTCCGCTTGCAGAGCTTGGCTAGCATCGCCCATGCTCAATCGTACCAGCGACATCGTCGACAACGTCGCAGCTATCTCGAGCGGCTTTTCGTCCCGCCTGCGGATGGCGAGGCAGCGCTCGAGCATTTCCAGCGCTTCCTTGTAATCGCTTTGGCTGTACGCCAGCGTCGCTCCCACGTACAAGGCATGACCATGAAGAAAATCCGACGCTTGCACGGCGGGCAGTCCCAGCGACGCTCGCACGTACCTTCGACCTTCGGTGGAATAACCCCGCAGCATCCAAAATCCCATGAGTGCAACAATGAGCTTGACGGATAGTATAGGGTCGCTACGGCCCTCGAGTGCACCTGTAATCGCAGCGCGCAGATTGTCGTGCTCCATCTCTACCCGGCGCGTCCACGCGCCCTGCTCGGCACCTTGCAATCCCCGGTTCGCTGCCTTCGCCATCACGAAGAAATAATCGCAGTGCGCCCCGGCGAGCTTAATCTGTTCGTCACGCAACACGAGCTTTTCGCACGCATAGTCGCGAATCGTCTCCAGGACGCGATACCTGCGCACCCTCGTCGCTTTCCTCCATGTTGATCAGCGATTTCTCGACGAGCGACGTGACGAGATCGAGGATGTCGTCTACCGCGAGCGGATCGACGCCACAGATCGCTTCGGCCGCCGCGAGATCGAAGCTACCTGCGAATACTGCGATGCGCGCGAGCAGGATCTGCTCGTTGTCCTGCAACAGGTCGTACGACCAGTCCACGAGCGCGCGCAACGTTCGCTGGCGTGCCTGCAGCGTTCGATCGCCGCTCACCAGCAGCTTGTAGCGGTCCTGCAACCGCTTGTTGATCTCGGCGACGCTCAGCGCGCGCACACGCGCCGCCGCGAGCTCCAGCGCCAGCGGAATGCCTTCCAGCCGCGCCACCAGCTCGGCGATCGCCGGCGCCTCGCGCTCGGTCAGCGCGAAGCTCGGCTTGTGCAGCTTCGCCCGCTCGACGAACAACTGGACGGCAGTGGACTCCGAAAGATTCTCCAGGCCCGCGCCCTTCGACGGCAGCGGCAGCGGCTGCACCAGATACGTCTGCTCGCCCGGAACGCGCAGCGCCGTACGGCTCGTCGTCAGCACGCGGACATCGGGAGCAGCACGCAGGATCGCGCCCGAAAGCTCGGCGCTCGCATCGATGATCTGCTCGCAGTTGTCGAGGATCAGCAGCAGTTTGCGCGACTTCAAATGCGCGCATAGCGTTTGCATCAGCGGGCGGTCGGCCTCTTCGCGCACACTGAGCACCCGCGCCGTCTCGGCCGCGACCAGCGCAGGATCGCGGATCGTCTGCAGGTCGACGAACCACACGCCGTCCGGATACGCATCCATGACGCCGGCGCCGATCTGCAGTGCGAGCCGAGTCTTGCCGAGCCCGCCCATGCCGAGCAGCGTCAATAGCCGGGTCGTCCCGAGATAACCTTCGATTTCCTCCCGTTCGCGGTCGCGTCCGATGAACGTCGTCAGCTGCTGCGGCAGGTTGTTCGGCGTCGCCTCGAGCTCGCGCAGCGGCGGGAAAGTTCGTGTACAGCTTCGGATGGAGGATCTGGTAGACCGCTTCGGGCGTCGCGAGACCTTTCAGATGTACGTTGCCGAGATCTTTCAGCGACACGCCGGCGGGCAGGCAGTCCCGCAGCAAATCGGCGACGGCGTTCGAGACGAGCACTTGGCCGCCATGCGCGGCGCCCATGATCCGCGCCGTGCGATTGATCGTGCTGCCGAAATAATCGTTGTCGCGCGCCTGCACCGCGCCGGTGTGCATACCGCATCGGATCGCCAGCGGCATGCCGGCCGTGGCGGCGGGATCGAGCAGCGCGAGCTGGATATCGATCACCGCACCGAGGCAATCGATGGGAGACGAAAACGCCGCGTAGATGCCGTCGCCCGTCGTCTTGACGATCCTGCCCCGATACGCCTCGATCGTGTCGCGCAGCAGCGCGTCGTGGCAGCGCGACCGCCTGCGCCATGAGCTCGGGCTGCTCTTCCCACTTCGACGTGCTGCCTTCGATGTCGGTGAAAAGAAATGTGAGGATCGTCGAGTCTGTCATCCGAAGCGGGTTGACCCGGGTGGTGGTGCTATGGTGGCATATCGTACCGGCGCAGGAAGCCGCGGGGCAATCCGAATTTTCGACACCTTGCCGCGCAGGGTTCCCGTCCGTGCGAGTCTGTGCGATTCTTCGTCGCGCACGCGCTCCATTCCGGCACTCGACAACCGAATTCATGCACAGCATCGACAGCGGCAACCTCACCGTCGAGCACTGGCGGCAACTGGCCGATGCGGCGCACGTGGCGAGCGAGCGCGCGTACTGCCGCTACAGCAACTTTCGCGTCGGGGCCGCGGTCCTGAGCAGCGATGGCGCGATTGCACTCGGATGCAACGTCGAGAATGCCTCGTACGGCCTGACGATCTGCGCGGAACGCAATGCGATTTTTCGCGCGATCGCCGATGGGGCGCGCACGATCGTCGCATTGTCGCTTTATACGCCGACGCCGGTTCCCGTAGCGCCGTGCGGCGCGTGCCGCCAAGTGCTTGCGGAGTTCGGCCGTGAAGCGCTGATCCGCTGCTTCTGCGACGGTCCCGATGTGCTGACGTTCACGCTCGAATCGCTGCTGCCGCAACGATTCGCGCTGGA
Source organism: uncultured Pseudomonadota bacterium (assembly GCA_963709335.1). Lineage (GTDB taxonomy): Bacteria > Pseudomonadota > Gammaproteobacteria > Burkholderiales > Casimicrobiaceae > VBCG01. Next base: position 117,505 of record CAVPWB010000005.1, on the reverse strand, counting down.
TTAAGGGCCTAGCGCGGTCTACAGGTTGGGGCTTAGACGGCGTCGCGCCGTCTCGATATCGACACCGCTGCGCACCGCGTAGTCGTCGAGCTGGTCCTGCGCGATCTTGCCGACGGCGAAGTACCGCGCAGCGGGATGCGCGAGATAGAAGCCGGCGACGGAGGCCGCCGGCAGCATCGCGTAGTTCTCCGTGATCTCCATGCCGGCATCCCGTGCGCCGAGCACGCCGAAAAGGTCGGCCTTAACCGAATGGTCCGGGCACGCCGGGTAACCGGGTGCGGGGCGAATGCCGCGATATTCCTCGCGCACCAGCGCCCCGTTGTCGAGGTTCTCGTCGCGTGCGTATCCCCACAGCGAGCGGCGGACGTGCCGATGCATCCATTCAGCAAACGCTTCGGCCAGGCGATCGGCGAGCGACTTCAGCATCAGCGCCGAATAGTCGTCGTTTGCACGCTTGTACGCCGCCACACGGTCGTCGACAGCGCCGCCGGTGGTCACGGCGAACGCCCCCACGTAATCGCGCGTGCCCGAATCCTCGGGCGCGACGAAGTCCGCCAGGCAGAGGTTCGACTTTCCCGCGGGCCGCTCGTTCTGCTGGCGCAGGTTGCGCCACGCGAGGAGCGGCGTCGTGCGCGTTTCGTCGGTCCACATCACGATGTCGTCGCCGCGCGATGCCGCAGGCCACAAGCCGACGACACCGTCGGCTTCGAGCCAGCGGCCGTCGACGATCTGCGCGAGCATCGCCTTGCCCTCGGTGAACAGCGTGCGGGCCGCCTCCCCGACGATCGGATCGTCGAGGATCGCCGGAAAGGGTCCGGAGAGCTCCCATGCCTGGAAGAACGGCCCCCAGTCGATGCACTCGGAGATTCCGGCAAGGTCGACGTTCCTGAAGACGCGCCGTCCGATGAACGACGGAACGGTCGGCGCATAGCCCCGCCAGTCCGCCTTGAATGCATTGGCGCGCGCCGTGGCGAGCGTGACGAGCTTCGGTCCGCGCTTGCCGGCGTGCTGCGCGCGAATCGTCGCGTAGTCGTCGCTGACCTGCGCAACGTACGATGCGCGCTGGTCCTCGGACAACAGGCTCGTGACCACGCCCACGGCGCGCGACGCGTCGGGCACGTACACGGTCGGCCCGTTCGCATAGTTCGGCGCGATCTTCACCGCCGTATGCACGCGCGACGTCGTGGCACCCCCGATCAGCAGCGGCAATGCGAAGCCCTCGCGCTGCATTTCCGCCGCGACGTGTGCCATTTCCTCGAGCGACGGCGTGATGAGTCCCGACAGTCCGACGACGTCGGCGTTGAGCTCGCGCGCGGTCGCGAGAATCTTCTGCGCGGGCACCATGACGCCCAGGTCGACGACGTCGAAATTGTTGCACTGAAGGACGACGCCGACGATGTTCTTGCCGATGTCGTGCACGTCGCCCTTGACCGTCGCCATGACGATCCTGCCCTTCGAGCGCGCTTCGGTCCCGGATGCGAGCTTGTCGGCCTCGATGTACGGAATCAGATGCGCGACGGCCTGCTTCATCACGCGCGCACTCTTGACGACCTGCGGCAGGAACATCTTGCCGGCGCCGAACAGGTCGCCGACGACGTTCATGCCGTCCATCAGCGGACCTTCGATCACCTCGATCGGACGTCCGTTGCGCGCGGCGACGAGCGCGCGCGCTTCCTCGGTGTCTTCGACGACGTACGTCGTGATGCCCTTGACGAGCGCGTGCGTAAGACGCGCCTCGACGCTCGTTTCGCGCCACGCGAGGTCTTCCTCGACGCGAATGCCTTTCGCCTTGTAGTGCTCGGCGAACGCGACGAGTTTCTCGGTCGCATTGCCGCCGTCGGCGGGGCGGCGATTGAGCACGACGTCCTCGACGAGCGTACGCAGCACCGGATCGAGCTGATCGTAGACACCGAGCTGGCCGGCGTTGACGATGCCCATCGTCAGGCCGGCACGTATCGCGTGGTAGAGAAAGACCGTGTGGATCGCCTCGCGGATGGCGTCGTTGCCGCGGAAGCTGAAGCTGACATTCGAGATGCCGCCCGACACCTTCGCGTGCGGCAGGCGCTCGCGGATCCACGCGGTTGCGCGAATGAAATCGACGGCGTAGTTGGTGTGCTCGTCGATGCCGGTCGCGATTGCGAACACGTTCGGGTCGATGATGATGTCTTCGGGCGGAAATCCGACGCGGTCGACAAGCAGGTCGTACGCGCGGCGCGCGATGTCGATGCGGCGCTGGTAGCTGTCGGCCTGTCCGCGCTCGTCGAAGCACATGACGACCGCCGCCGCGCCGTAGCGCATCACGAGCTTCGCCTGCCGCAGGAACTCGGCCTCGCCTTCCTTCATCGAGATCGAGTTCACGACCGGCTTGCCCTGCACGCACTTGAGCCCCGCCTCGATGACGTCCCACTTCGACGAGTCGATCATCAGCGGCACGCGAGCGATGTCGGGCTCCGACGCGATGAGGCTCAGGAAGCGGACCATCGCCGCCTTCGAATCGAGCATCGCCTCGTCCATGTTGACGTCGATCATCTGCGCGCCGTTTTGCACCTGCTGGCGCGCGACGTCGACGGCCGCCGCGTAGTCGCCGGCGAGGATCAGCTTCGCGAACGCGCGCGACCCGGTGACATTCGTTCGTTCGCCGACGTTGACGAACAGTGCACGGTCATCGATGTTGAGCGGCTCGAGCCCCGCCAGGCGCAGAACGCCGCTCACTTGCACAACGAACCGGACGGCTGGTGCGTGCTTCGGAGCTCAGGCAACCGCGAGCTCCAGCGCCGCGGCAACCTTGCGAGGCGGTACGCCGCGAACGGCCGCGGCAATCGCGCGAATGTGGTCGGGCGTTGTGCCGCAGCAGCCGCCGACGATGTTGACGAAGCCGCTCAGCGCGAACTCACCGAGCATCCCCGACGTCTCGCCGGGGGTTTCGTCGTAACCGGTGTCCGACATCGCATTGGGCAGGCCGGCATTCGGGTAGCACGATATGAACGTGTCGGCGACGCGCGCCAACTCGTCGATGTAGGGACGCATCAGTGCAGCACCCAGCGCACAGTTGAGGCCGACGGCGAGCGGCCGCACGTGGCGCACCGAGTTCCAGAACGCCTCGGGTGTCTGGCCGGACAGCGTGCGACCGGACGCATCGGTGATCGTTCCCGACACGATGATCGGCAGCCGTGCGCCGCGCCGATCGAACGCCTGCTCGATCGCGAACAGCGCCGCCTTCGCGTTCAGCGTGTCGAACACCGTCTCGACGAGCAGCAGATCCGCGCCCCCGTCGATCAGGCCTTCGGCGGCTTCGGAATAGGCGTCGACGAGCGCATCGTAGGTGACGTTGCGTGCGCCCGGATCGTTCACGTCCGGCGAGATCGACGCCGTGCGGTTCGTCGGGCCGAGCGCGCCGGCGACGAAACGGGGACGATCGGGTGTCCGAACCGTCCAGCGATCGGCACAAACGCGCGCGATGCGAGCCGCCGACTCGTTGATCGCGCGAACCTGCGATTCCATCCGGTAATCGGCCTGCGCGATGCGCGTGGCGCTGAATGTATTCGTCTCGATCAGATCGGCGCCCGCTGCCAGATAGGCATCGTGGATCGCGTCGACGGTTCCCGGCAGCGTGACCGACAACAGGTCGTTGTCGCCCGCGAGATCGTGCGGATGGTCGTGGAACGGCCCCCGGAAATCCCGCTCGGTCAGCCGGCACTGCTGGATCATCGTGCCCATCGCGCCGTCGAGGACCAGGATTCGCTCGCGCAACAGGCGCGTAAGCTCGGCGGTGCGATCGGGTTGCATTTCGGTGCGAGTCATTCGAAGATAGGCGTCGCAGTTTAACATTCGGCACTCGTGCGGCCGCCGCTGGCAACCGGCCCGCCGCGCGTGCCGAACAGCGGAACCGACGACGATGAAACACCTGAAACCGAAGGAGGCCAGCGACTTCCTGCACCAGAACCCGCAGGCAGTGCTCGTCGATTGTCGCAGCGAGATGGAATACCTGTTCGTCGGCCATCCGAGCGGCGCGCATCACGTCGCGTGGAACGACGGCCCCGACTGGGACATCAATCCGCATTTCGTCGGACAAGTGAAGAAAGTGGCGAGCATGAACCGGCCGGTGGTGCTGATCTGCCGCAGCGGCCAGCGGTCGATCGCCGCCGGCATCGAGCTCGAAAAAGCCGGGTTCTCCGACGTCTACAACGTGCTCGAAGGGTTCGAGGGGCCGCTCGACGACAGTCATCACCGCGGAGCGGTAGGCGGCTGGCGCAAGGAAGGCCTGCCCTGGGAGCAGACGTGACGCAGGAGCGCCGCCGGCGCGGTGGCCGCCGCCTACGCTGACGGCTGCGGGTCGCGCAACCGCAGCGACATGTAGGCAACCCCCGGAAGCGGATTGACGTAGTAAGCCGCGCATTCGCGGAACCCGAGTGACGCATATAGCGCGCGCGCTGCGTCCATCGTCGCCAGCGTGTCCAGCCTGATCTCGCCGTAGCCGATCGCCCGCGCACGCGCGATCACCGCTTCGGCCAATGCACGTCCGGCACCGGAGCCGCGCGCGGCGGGCCGCACGTACAGCCGCTTCACTTCGCCGACGTCACGCCCCTGCGATTCGAGCGGCCGCAGCGCGACGCAGCCTGCAATGCGTTGCCCTGCTTCCGCCAACAGCAGGCAGCCGCCCGGCGCCGCGTAGTAGCCAGGCAGTTGCGCGAGTTCGCCGTCGAAGTCCTGGAAACACAGGTCGACGTCGAGCGATGCCGCATATTCCTCGAACATCGAGCGAACGACCGCGACCTCGTCGGGCACGCGTGCGTCGCGAATCAGGACGCCGTGCACGCGCCGACCTTGAGGTCGCTGCCCGGGTACTGCAATTGCAACTCCTTGAGACGTGCAACGGCCGTCTGCGGCGGATCGCGAACGACGAGCATCGACTGCGTGACGCCCGACGCCCGCGGCTCGACGCGCGTTCCCGCGACGCCACGCGTGGCGAGCGCCTCGACCCGCGCATTGGCGGCGCCCTCCGTTCGAAACATGCCAAGGGAAACGGTGAACTGGCCCTTTCCCAGGTCCACGACCGACAGATCGTCGATCGCGAGCAGCCGCAACTCGGCGGCGCGCTTGTCCGCCGCGCCGCGCGTGGTCACCGGACCGGTGTTGACCCACCAGACGGAATCGGCGCCCGCCGAACGTTGCGTGAGCAGGCGGCCGAGTTGCAGCGGCTCGATGTCCGCCAGCGCCCGCAGTCGATCGGCTTCCGCGAACGGTCCCCATTCGACGCAGACGTCCGGCAGCGCCGCGACCTTGCCCGGTCCGAGCGCCGCCACCTGCTGGGACGACAGCACGCGGATGCGGTCGGGCTGCACCTGCGCGCCCAGACGTCCGGCTTCGCTTTGCGCAGCGCGATCGAGCCTCGCATAACCGAACAGGACGACGTTCGCGAGGAGCAGCAGCAACAGCGCAGTGCGCATCGAGCGAGTCAGCGCGGCAGCAGCGCCAGCACGAGCACGCCTTCGAGCACGAGGTTCTCGACGAGCTCGACCGGCGCGGCGAGGTGAGGTGAAAGGTCAGGTGCGCTGCCACCCGCGAGGTAGCACGTAACCTCGGGACCGTGGCCACGCACGCGGCTGCGCATCTGCTCGATCGCGCCGCAGGCCGCCTGCACGGCGCCCGAGAAGAGCGCATCGGCCGTAGTCGTTGGAAAGTCGTGAAAGCTGCCGGGGGGCGTGCGCAGTCCGGCGGTGTTGTCGGCGAGCGCACGGAGCATCAGGTCGATTCCCGGAAGGATCAGGCCGCCGCGAAACACGCCGTCGCCGTCGAGCGCGTCGATCGTGACCGCCGTGCCGACGTTGGCGACGACGCAGCCGCGGGGTACCGACTCGTTGGCTGCGACGGCGCGCCGTCGCGCGGCGACGAGTGACACCCAACGATCGGCGCCGAGCTGCGACGGAACCTGGTAGCGATTGAAGACGCCACCGGCCTCCGTGGTGGCCGTCAGCCATTCCACCGGCAAGCGCCAGCGCCCGAGCTGACCTTCGACGCGGACCCGCGCCGCTTCGCCGGCGACGTTGACGCCCACGGCACGGGCCGGCCGCTCGAGGTTCTGCCAATCGCGAACGGCGAGCGAACCGATGTCCTGGTTGGCGACTGCACCTCGCGCCGTCCATCCGGAGGGGCCACGCATGGCCCATTTCATCCGGCTGTTACCGACGTCGATGACGAGAATCTGGGTCACGACCGCGAAGATGGACGAAGGCGCAGGCGGATTGCCGAGCGATGACGCCGCTCCCCGGCGAGCAGGGGCGAGCGCTCAGGCGCGACGCAGCGAGATTTCCCCGGTGAGGAAGCGCGCCCGGCGCGGGCCATCGGCGAGCACCAGCGCGCCCGTGCTGTCGACGCCGGCGACCGTACCCTTCACGCTTTCGCCATCGGGCAGCAGCAGCTTGACCGGCTTGCCCTGATACGCGTGGCGGCGCTGCCATTCGGCGGCAAACGGGGCGAAGCCATGCTCCGCGTATTTGGCCAGATTGATCGCGAGTTCGGCCGCAACGCGCGCAAGCAGCCGGTTGCGGTCGATCGGCGGCGCGCCCCGACCGGCGACGGCGGTGAGGTCACTGACCGGCTGCGCAATGTCGCGCTTGATCGCCGTGGGCAGGCGAACGTTCAGCCCGACGCCGACGACGACGGTCGACGGGCCGAGGGCGTCACCGTTGAGCTCGACCAGGATACCGCCCACCTTCAGATGCCGGTAGACGAGGTCGTTCGGCCATTTGAGCTCGACGCCCGGCAATCCTTCGGCTTCGAGCGCACGGACGACGGCGACACCGACTGCCAGCGAAAGGCCCGCAACGAATCCCGCACCCTGCTCGAAGCGCCAGCCCAGCGAGAACGTCAGGCTGCCGCCGGCAACGGCCGTCCACACGCGGCCACGGCGGCCACGGCCAGCCGTCTGCCACTCTGCCGCCAACAGCGCGCCGTGGATATCGCGGCGGCTCGCGCGGCGCAGCAACTCGCTCGACGTCGAATCGACCTGATCGATCACCTCGACGGCGATCGCTGGATGCAGCGGAATTCCAGGCGTGCCCGGCGGGAGAATCACGTCCTCGTCGTTCGCCGCCGGAAGCAGCGGCGCCTTGGCATCCGCCGGCGCGACGTCGAATTTGAGATCTTCGAGCGCCGACCGGATGGCCGCAGCATCGAGAAAATCGGGCGTCGCGAGCAGACGGTAGCCCCGTCCGCGGACGCGTTCCAGCGCGAGACCCGCCGTTTCGGCCTGTTTCAGCAACTGCGAAACGCGGGCGCGCGTGAGCCCCACCGTAGCGGCGAGATCCTCGCCCGAGTGGAAGGCGCCGTCCGAAAGTTGGCGCAGCAACGAGAAGCCCAGAGGAGTAAGCACTAACCCACCAGAACGTCTAAAACGTTAAATTCTAGCAGACCCGATGATCAATTGCACGATTTTTGTCGGCGGTAGCCGCAAAGGGGATGTGCGGCCGAACCGATGAATTCCAATGACCGTCAGTTCTGCCGGCGATTAAGGTTGCCCATCAGGCCTTCAGCACGCCGCGGCGGATCTGGTCCTGCTCGATCGATTCGAAAAGCGCGCGGAAGTTGCCTTCGCCGAACCCTTCGTTGCCCTTGCGCTGGATGATCTCGAAAAAAATCGGCCCGATCACCGTTGCCGTGAAGATCTGCAGCAGCATCTCGTCGGTGGCCGGCGCCCCGTCGATCAGGATCCGGTTCCGCGCCAGGCGCGCCGTGTCCTCGCGATGCCCCGGCAGTCGCGTCGCGAGCGCCTCGTAGTACGTGTCGGGCGAGTCCTGGAACGTGACGCCTTTGCCGCGCAGCGTCTCGACCGTCGAATAGATTTCCGCGGTGCCAAGCGCGACGTGCTGGATGCCTTCGCCGCGATAATCGATCAGGTATTCCTGGATCTGGCTCTTGTCGTCCGCGCTCTCGTTGATCGGAATGCGGATCTTCCCGTCGGGGCTCGTCATCGCCTTGCTCTTCAGACCGGTCAGCTGGCCTTCGATGTCGAAGTAGCGGATCTCGCGAAAGTTGAAGAGCCGCTCGTAGAACCCGGCCCATTCCTCCATCCGGCCGCGGTGCACGTTGTGCGTCAGGTGATCGATATAGGTCAGTCCGGCACCCGCTGGATGCTGGTCGACGCCGGGCAAGGGGACGAAATCGATGTCGTAGATCGAAACGCCGGCGCCGTCAGCCGCCGGATAGCGGTCGACGAGATAGATCAGCGAATCGCCGATTCCCTTGATGGCGGGAATGTTGAGCTCCATCGGGCCGGGATGCGCCTCGACGCCCCACGCACCGTTGCGGACGCATTGCTCGAACGCCTTCGCGGCGTCGCTGACGCGAAACGCGATCGCGCAGATGCTCGGGCCGTGGACGCGCGCGAACGACTGCGCGAACGAGTTCGGCTCGGCATTGACGATGAAGTTGACGTTGCCCTGGCGGTACAGCAGCACGTTCTTCGCGCGATGGCGCGCAATCGCGGTGAAGCCCATCTGCTCGAACAACCGGCCCATCGCCAGCGGATCGGGTGCGGCATATTCGATGAACTCGAACCCGTCGGTGCCGAGCGGGTTGTCCCACAAGTTGCCGTGCGATGCGGTTGACATGTCGGTTCCAGAAGGTCGATCCGTCGAGCCGACGATCCTAGTGCAAATTCCGTTCGCCGTGCGCGACGCTAGGCCGATCGATTGACCAGTAGCCGTTCGACATCGGCCGACAGCACGTGTTTCCATGCGCCGGCGTTGTCGCGCGCGGCAAGCCATGCCGCCGTGTCGACGACCGTGTCGGCGAGCGGGCGAATCTCAAGCCCCGCCCGTTGCGCGCGCGAGCAGTCCATCGTCATGAAGCCGCCACTGTCGGGTTCGCTCGGCGGCAGCCACAGCGGCAGGCCCGTCCAGGGCGTGACGCCCGCGTCGACCAGCGTGGCGTCGTCGATCCACGCGGGCGCGGGTGCTGCGGGTGACGCGGCCACGACCGCGTCGACGAGATCGCCCATCGTAAAGTGAAATGCAGGACTGCAGGCGTTGAACGCGCCGGGGACGTCGCGGGTGCAGATCTCCAGCAGCCAATTCGCGAGATCGCGCGCATCGATGAACTGAACCGGGCGCTCGCGTGGCGCCGGCACGACGGCACTCGCGGCCCGATCGCCGAGCAACGAGGGATGCACGAACCGTGCGACCCAGTAACCAAAGCGGTCGGTGCCGTCGAGCGGGCCGACGATGAGCCCCGGACGCACGTTGGTCGCACGTTCGGCGAAGATGCGCTCGACCACGGCCTCGCAGGCGGCTTTCAGTGCGCCGTAGTGCTCCATCACCTGCTCGGTCGCTGGATCGTCAAGCGTTGCCACTGCCGTGCGCTCGTCCATCCCCGGCTGCTCGGTCTTCGCGTAGACCGACATCGACGACACGAACACGTACCGGTTGGTGCGCGCTGCGAGCAGGCGCGCGCTCGCTTCGACGATGCGCGGCACATAGCCCGAGCAGTCGACTACGGCGTCCCACGCGCCACCGGCGAGCGCGTCGAGCCCCGGCGCAAGCTGCGGGTCGCGATCACCGGCAAGCGCCGTCACGCGATCGCCCCACGGCACGGGCAGCCGGCCGCGCGTGAAGATCGTCACGTCATCGCCGCGGGCAAGGGCCGCTTCGACGAGATGACGGCCCAGGAAACGCGTGCCGCCAAGAACGAGCAGTCGCATGGCTTGCACCCCTACGGCGTCATTCGCCGCAGCAGTTCGGCGTGCAGCCTGCGATCGCCGCACGCCAGCACGTCACCACCGTCGTGGCACGAACCGCCTTCCCAGTTGGACACGACGCCGCCGGCGTTCTCGATCAGCGGAATGAGCGCCTGGATGTCGTAGGCTTGCAAGCCGGTTTCGATGGCGATGTCGACGAGTCCCATCGCCACCTGCGTGTAGCAATAGCAGTCGCCGCCGTAGCGAACGAGGCGAGTGCCGTCGGTTGCCGCAGCGTACGCGTGCACTTGCCGATCATTCTTGAAATGGCGCGGATCGGTCGTGACGACGACGGCATCGTCGATCCGCGGGCAGCGGCGCGTGCGCAGAGCGCGACGCTCGTCGCCGCGCATCCACGTGCTGGTGCCGTTCACCGCGACAAACGACTCGCCGACGAACGGCTGATGCGTCACCCCCACGCGTGGCCGATCGCCGTCGTTCAGCGCAATCAGCGTCGCCCAGTGCAGGTGGCCGACGATGAAGCTGCGCGTGCCGTCGATCGGATCGACGACCCACGTGAACCGCGAACGGCCCTGCAGCCGGCCATGCTCTTCGCCATGGATGCCGTGATCGGGATAGCGACTCGTGATCGCCGCGCGGATCACCGCCTCCGCCGCGCGATCGGCTTCGGTCACCGGATCGTAGCCGCGCGCACCGCCCTTGTCCTCGACGTCGAGAGGGGCGCGGAAATGCGGCAGGATCGCTTCCCCGGCCGCGATCGCCGCTTCCAGCGCAAACGCAGCGAACGCGGCGTCATCCGCGTCCGACGCTTGAATTCCGCCGCCGGGTGGAAGCGATGCCACGTCAGCGCGGGACGATGGCAACGCCGGCGAGCTTTTCCTGCGCCTCGATCAGCGACGGAACGTACTTGTCGCCGAAGCCGAGCGCGTTGGCCGTGACGAGGCTCTGGTGCACCGCCTCGCCGACGATCGACGGCAACATCATCGACTCGGTGAAATGGGTGTAATAGCGCAGGTCCTTCGCCGCGTTGGTCAGCGTGAACTTCAGACCGGACAGGTCGCCGCTTTCGAGCATCTTGCCCACGAGCGCCTGGAACAGGCCGGAGTTGACGCCGCCCGCCGAGATGACTTCGTGCAGTTTGCGAATGGACAGTCCCGACTTCGCCGCAGCGGCGCACGCCTCGGCGGTTGCCGTGCAGATCGCCTGCGCGATGAAGTTGTTGATCAGCTTCAGGATGAGGCCGTGTCCGGCGGGCCCCGCGTGGACGATGTTCTCGCAAAACGCCGACAGCACCGGCTTCAGTTCGGTGAAGGTCGCGTCGTCCGCGCCGACCATGATGTTGAGGCGGCCCTGCTCCGCCTCGACGGCCGAGCGTGCGAGCGGAGCATCGACGAACCGAACGCCCTTCTCCGCGAGGAGCTCGCGCATCCGCGTCGTCGTCGCCGGCTCGCTCGTCGACGTGTCGATGACGATCAGCCCCTTGCGTGCAGCGCTGGCGATCCCTTCATCGCCGAGCATGACCTCCTCCACCTGCGGCGCACCGGTGACGCACAGGATCACGATGTCGCTGCCCTGCGCGAGCGCCGCGTAGCTCGCCGCTTCCTTCGCACCGGCCTTGAACAGATCGTCGGCGACCGCGCGATTGCGATGCAGCCGCAGCGTTACCGGGTAGCCCTTGGCGATCAGGTTCTTGGCGATGCCGTGGCCCATGAGTCCGACGCCGACGAAGCCGATTCGTGCATTGCTCATTGCGCTGTTCCTCCTGTTTTTATCGTATGCATTGCCGATCGCTGCCGCGCTCGGCGTCTTGAAGCGAGAGATGCGATCAAGCCACGGTCACCGGGTCGAGCGCAAGCTGGCGCGCGCGACGACGGTCGAGCAGCGCCACTGCAAGGCCGCTGCCTGCGATGACGACCATGCCGGCCACCGCGAACGCGTCGGGAAACTGCCGGTACACAACCCATCCCGCCAGCGTCGCCCAGACGAGTTGCATGTAGGTGAACGGCGTGATCGACGACGCCGGCGCATGCTGGAACGCGAGGATGAACAGGAAGTGCCCGAGCGTCCCGAGCAGGCCACCGATGATGATCAATACCACATGTTCCCACGGCATGTTCACGGGCCAGTCGAACGTTGGCGCGGCGAATCCCATCACCAGCGTGCCGATGACCGCCGGATAGAACAGCAGCACGCGCGGATTCTCGCCCGACAGAAGCCGCGTCATGATCTGGTAGCCGGCGTAGAACACCGCGGCCAGGAGTGCCAGCGCCGGCGGCGCCCTGGAAAATCGTGCTGCCGGGCCGCACGATCAGCACCATCCCGATCGCCCCGGCGATGACGAACGCGATCCGCAGCGGCGTCAACCTCTCGCCCAGGAACACGCGCGCCATCAAGACGACGATCATCGGAGTCGAATAGTTGAGCGCCGTCGCCTCGGCTAGCGGTAGCGCCTTCAGCGCGCTGATGAAGAATACCGACGACAGCAGCAGGATCAGCGCGCGGACGATCTGCAGCGGCAGCCTTCGCGTACGAAGCAGGTCGAAACGCATGCTCGGGCCAAGCCACACGAGCATCGCGATCATCTGGACACCGTAGCGCGCGAAGATCAGCACCGGCAGCGGGTAGCGCTGCGTTGCGAACTTCATGATCGTGTCGAGCAGCGTGAAGCAGAACACCGATGCGACGACGAGCAGTATCGCCGGGGTCGGCACGTGGGCGTGGCGCATCGCCGCGATTATGGCCGAACGCGCCGGCGGCGGTGCCGAGGGCATAATAGGCGTCTCGCGCGCGCACGGCGCCCGCAACGACACCGGACGGAGGCCTCGCATGGCTTTTCCTCGCACAGCTGGCGCATCGGCGCTGACGTGGCTTGCGACGCTGCTCGTGGCCGTGGCGCTGGCCGCGTCGCCGGCATTGAGCCAGACGGCTGCGGCGCCCGCCAACCGCGTCGTCATGCAGGTCAGCGACAACGACCCCGGCAAATGGAACCTGGCGCTCAACAACGCGCGCAACCTCCAGGCCGATCTCGGTGCGTCGAACGTCGAGATCGAGATCGTCGCGTATGGTCCGGGCATCGGCATGCTGAAGTCCGATTCCGTCGTCGGCAACCGGATCGGCGAGGCGCTCGGCAGCGGCGTCAAGGTGGCCGCGTGCGAAAACACGATGCGCGGCCAGAAGCTGCAGAAAGCCGACATGCTCGGCGGCATCTCGTATGTCGGCGCCGGCGTCGTCGAGATCATGCAGCGGCAGCAACAGGGCTGGGCGTATCTGCGTCCGTAGTTGCGCGGCCGCCGGCCGGTCGCGAGATTTCGAAGCTCACGCGGGTGTAGTTCAATGGCAGAACGGCAGCTTCCCAAGCTGCATACGAGGGTTCGATTCCCTTCACCCGCTCCATAGCGCGTCGCCCGGCACGCGCCCCGACGACAGGCTGGAAACCGCCGCCCTTTGCTATCCTCGCGCCATCCCAACCGCCCGCAGGACGCCATGAAGGATGCCTCGCTTCCCGTCACGCTGATTGCCGTCGGACTCGGCTGGCTGCTGTGGCAATTCCGGCTCTTTCCCGACGTGGACTGGATCATCTCGCTCGCCTTCATCGCAGCCGGCGTGGCGGTGCTGGTCATCGACGGCTTCAACAAGAATTCGGTCGTGGTCGGACCGTTCCTGATCGCGATCGGCATCGCCTGGCTGCTGCACGACCGCTACGACACGCAGTGGCGCTTCATCGTCCCCGTGATGCTCGTGCTGCTTGGCGCACTGATGCTCGTCGCACGGAGCCCCAAGGTGCCGGAGCGCAGGGCCGCCGCCGAGCGCTGACGCGTCCGCTGCACGCCCCGGCCGCGCATTGGCGTAAACTCCGATCGACGCTAGGGGTCCTTCCTGCAACGCAGGTCGGTGAGAGAACACCCTTGGAACCTGTACGGATAATGCCGGCGCAGGGAAGCGTGGGTCGTCCACCGCTCCCGTGACTCGCACCGGCCACGAGGAGCACGATGAACGCCAACGACCAGTTCTTCGCCCGCGACGCGAAAGTCGATTCCGCCGCCGTCGCCCCCCTTCCCGCTTCGCGCAAGATCCACGTCGAGGGGTCGCGGCCGGACATCCGCGTGCCGATGCGCGAGATCGCGCAGACGGACACGCCGGCATCGTTCGGTGCGGAAAAGAATCCGCCGCTCGCCGTCTACGACACGTCGGGGCCGTACACCGATCCTGCAGCGCAGATCGACGTGCGGCAAGGACTGCCGGCGCTGCGGGCCCGCTGGATCGACGAGCGGAACGACACCGTGCTGCTCGACGCGCCGACGTCGGCGTTCGGTCGCGCGCGCCTTGCCGATCCCGCGCTTGCCGGGTTCCGGTTCGACCTGCATCGGCCGCCGCGCCGAGCGAAAGTCGGCGCGAATGTGACGCAGATGCATTACGCGCGCCGCGGCATCGTGACGCCGGAAATGGAGTTCGTCGCGATCCGCGAGAACCAGTTGCGCGACGAAACGCTGGCGCAGCTTCCCGAGAGCCTTCGCCGCCAGCATGCGGGCCAGAGCTTCGGCGCCAGCATCCCGCTGACAATCACGCCCGAATTCGTCCGCGACGAAGTTGCGCGCGGCCGCGCGATCATCCCGAACAACATCAATCATCCCGAGAGCGAGCCGATGATCATCGGCCGCAATTTCCTCGTGAAGATCAACGCGAACATCGGCAACTCGGCCGTGTCGTCGTCGATCGGCGAGGAAGTCGAGAAGATGACGTGGGCGATCCGCTGGGGCGGCGATACGGTGATGGACCTGTCGACGGGCAAGAACATCCACGAGACGCGCGAGTGGATCATCCGCAACTCGCCGGTGCCGATCGGCACGGTACCGATCTACCAGGCGCTCGAAAAGGTCGACGGCAAGGCCGAGGATCTGACGTGGGAGATCTACCGCGATACGCTGATCGAGCAGGCCGAGCAGGGCGTCGACTATTTCACGATCCACGCCGGCGTGCTGCTGCGCTACATTCCGCTGACGGCGAAACGCCTTACGGGCATCGTTTCGCGCGGCGGCTCGATCATGGCGAAGTGGTGCCTGGCGCATCACCGCGAGAGCTTCCTCTACACGCGGTTCGCCGAGATCTGCGAGATCATGAAAGCGTACGACGTCGCGTTCTCGCTGGGCGACGGCCTTCGTCCCGGATCGATCCACGACGCGAACGACGACGCGCAGATGGGCGAGCTCGCGACACTCGGCGAGCTCACGCAGGTCGCGTGGCAGCACGACGTGCAGGTGATGATCGAAGGCCCGGGCCACGTGCCGATGCACATGATCAAGCACAACATGGACGAGCAACTGCGCCTCTGCGGCGAAGCGCCGTTCTACACGCTCGGACCGCTGACGACGGACATCGCGCCCGGCTACGATCACATCACCAGCGCGATCGGTGCGGCGATGATCGGCTGGTACGGCACGGCGATGCTCTGCTACGTGACACCGAAAGAGCATCTCGGGCTGCCGAACAAGGCCGACGTCAAGGACGGCATCATGGCGTACAAGCTCGCCGCGCACGCCGCCGATCTCGCCAAGGGGCATCCGGGCGCGCAACTGCGCGACAACGCGCTGTCGAAGGCGCGGTTCGAATTCCGGTGGGAGGACCAGTTCAATCTCGGTCTCGATCCCGACAAGGCGCGCGAATTCCACGACGAGACACTGCCGCAGCACGGCGCGAAGCTCGCGCACTTCTGCTCCATGTGCGGTCCGCACTTCTGCTCGATGAAGATCACGCAGGATGTCCGCGAGTACGCGGCGAAGCAGGGACTGAACGAAAGCGACGCGCTCGCGAAGGGGATGGAGGCGAAGTCGATCGAATTCGTCAAGGCGGGCGCGGAGATCTACCGGAGGGCGTGACCGCTCGGCCGCCCGAAGATCTCCGACGGCAGCGTTGTCATGACGCGCAAGCGACGAGCAGCCGAACCGCGCGGCGCGATCCGCGTCGGCCTGTCGGGCTGGCGCTATCCGCCGTGGCGCGGCGTTTTCTATCCGACGCGTCTGGCGCAGCGGCGCGAGCTCGAGCACGCGTCGCGCAGGTTCTCGACGATCGAGATCAACGGCTCGTTCTACTCGCTGCAGCGGCCCGAGTATTACGCGCGCTGGCGCGACGAGACGCCAGACGACTTCGTGTTCGGCGTAAAGGGAGGCCGCTTCATCACGCACATGCTCCGGTTGCGCAATTGCGAACAGGCGCTCGCCAATTTCTTCGCGTCGGGCATCGCGAATCTTGGCGCGAAGCTCGGGCCTGTGCTGTGGCAGCTGCCGCCCACGTTCCGCTTCGATCGCGAAGTGCTTGAGCATTTTCTCGCGCTGCTGCCGGCGGATGCAGACGCTGCGACGGCGCTCGCGCGGCGACACGACGCCAAAGTTGCCGGCCGGGCAGCGTGGCGGTTCGCCACGTCGCAGCCGTTTCGGCATGCGCTCGAGGTGCGCCACCCGACGTTCATCGATGAAGCGTTCGTCGACCTGCTGCGGCGCTACGCGATTGCACTGGTCGTCGCCGACACCGCCGGCCGATGGCCTTACGCGGAGGACATCACGGCCAATTTCGTCTATGTCCGCCTGCATGGGGACAAAGAACTGTACGTGAGCGGCTACGGCGATGACGCGCTCGACCGATGGCGCGACCGGCTCGTCGCGTGGAGCGAGGGACGTACGCCCGCCGGCGCGCGCCTCATCTCGCGGAGCGCACCGAAGGCCCGGCACGGCCGCGACGTTTTCTGCTACTTTGACAATGATGTCAAGGTAATGGCGCCACGCGATGCGGACGCACTTGCCAGGCGGATTCTCGGCGCAGGCGGCAACCTCGTGCAGCCCCAGGCGAGCGGCGACGACGCAACACCGACACCGGCGATGACGAAGGTGCGACGAAGCGAACGCGCCAGATCATCGTGGCCGCGCGCGGGCATCGGCTCCGTCACGCGAAAACCGTAAGGAGGAACGCATGGACAAGCGACGCAGGAAGTGGCTGAAGACATCCGCGGCCGTTGGTGCGGGCGCGCTCGCAACGGGCGCGCTGCCGGCTACGGCGCAAACGGGTGGCGAGGTTCTGTTCGCGCACGAGGGCAGCTTCATCCCGGTGCTCGGCACCGCGCAGCGGTTCCAGGTGCGAAGGATCTACTGCGTGGGGCGCAACTATGCTGCGCATTCACGCGAGATGGGATCGGATCCCAATCGCGAGCCGCCGTTCTTTTTCCAGAAGCCCACCGATGCGGTCCAGCTCGTGCCGCAAGGCGTGACGATCGACCACCCGTATCCCCCGGTGACGAAGAACTATCACTACGAAGTCGAGCTCGTCGCCGCAATCAGCAAGGGCGGCCGCGATATCCCGATGGCGTCGGCGAACGCGCACGTGTTCGGCTACGCGCTCGGACTCGACATGACGCGCCGTGACCTGCAGCAGGCGATGGGGAATGAGAAAAAGCCGTGGGAGATCGGCAAGTCGTTCGATCACTCGGCGGTGATCAGCCACCTGCACCCGGCGACCAAAACGGGGCACCTGAACAAGGGCGCGATCTGGCTCAAGGTCAACGGCACGACGAAGCAGTCGAGCGACCTCGCCAACATGATCTGGGACGTCGCCGAACAGGTGTCGCATCTCTCCAGGTATTACGAGCTGTTCCCCGGCGACATCATCTATTGCGGCACGCCGGAGAACGTCGGCCCGGTTGTCGCCGGCGACGTGATGCAGGGGCACATCGACGGGCTCTACGACATCAACGTGAAGGTCGTGTAGCTGCTTGCGAAAAGCGACGGGTGTGCGCCCTGGTTCATTCGGCGGGCCCGAGCTTCACGCGGTAGCCGCCCGACTTCTCGTCGCGCTCGAGCAGTAGCATCCCGTGCGACGCCGCGTCTTCCAGGAGCTCGTTGAACGAGCCGTAGCCGTAGAACGACTCGTTGAAGCCCGGCTTGCGGCGCCGCAACGCCTGCTTGACCATTGAGCCCCAGATGCGCTCCTCGTCGCCTCGCTCGGCAATAAGCGCTTCGATCGTCTCGACGGCGAGTTCCAGCGCTTCGGGTCGCCGGTCCTCATCCAGCGTTGGCACCTGCTTCGTCGGAGGCGCGTCGCCCGCTGCACTCGCTTTCGTCGCGCGCTTCTTCGCGGGTGCCTTGCGCTTGGCGCGCACGAGGTCGTCGTAGTAGATGAACTCGTCGCAGTTCGCGATCAGGAGGTCGGACGTCGAATTCTTGACGCCGACGCCGATGACGACCTTCGCGTTCTCGCGCAGCTTAGACACGAGCGGCGAGAAATCGGAGTCGCCGCTGATGATGACGAACGTGTCCACGTGGGTCTTCGTGTAGCAGAGATCGAGCGCGTCGACGACCATCCGGATGTCCGCCGAGTTCTTCCCCGACTGCCGCACATGGGGAATCTCGATCAGCTCGAACGACGCTTCGTGCATCGGTGCCTTGAACGTCTTGTAGCGCTCCCAGTCGCAGTACGCTTTCTTGACGACGATGCTGCCCTTGAGCAGCAGCCGTTCGAGCACCTTGCCGATGTCGAACTTCTCGTAGCTCGCGTCGCGGACGCCGAGTGCGATGTTCTCGAAATCGCAGAACAGCGCCATGCTGGTGACTTCAGGAGGTGCGGGCATGTAGGCGGGCAAGCCTCGCGGCTCGCCGGGAAGGGCAATGCCGCACAATACCAGCACCGCCTGGCCTTACTCCGATCGCAGGCTATCCGATGGATTCGAACGATGAATGTACCTTCGCTGTCGCCGGTCGAGGCGCGCGTGCTCGCCGTGCTGGTCGAGAAGCAGCGCAGCGTCCCGGACACGTACCCGATGAGCCTCAACGCGCTCGTTGCCGGGTGCAACCAGAAGACGAGCCGTGCGCCGACCATGAACGTGAGCGACGCCGACGTGCTGCAAGCGCTCGATGTGCTCAACGGCTTCTCGCTGATCGTCGAGACGAGCGGCGGCCGCGTGATGCGCTACGCCCACAACGCAGAGCGCGTGCTCGCGTTGCCGACGCAATCGGTGGCGCTGCTCTCCACCCTCGTGCTGCGAGGACCGCAAACGGCCGGCGAGTTGCGACTCAACAGCGAGCGACTGCACCGCTTCAGCGATATCTCCGCAGTCGAAGGATTCCTGCACGAACTCGCGGAGCGCGCCGCCGGCTCGCTGGTGGCCGAGCTTCCGCGGGTGCCCGGCACGCGTGAGACACGCTGGACGCAACTTCTGACCGGCGCACCGCCCGCTGCTGATCCACCAGCGTCGGCGCCGCGGGCGCCGGACGCGTCGGACGTCGGCAGGGGATTGAGCCACCTCGCGGCCGAGCTCGATGCGTTGCGGGCCGAAGTCGCGGCGCTGAGGTCAGCCGTCGCCGAGCTTCAGGCGAGGGAGTCCGGCACCTAACGCGAGCCGAACAGCAGGCGGTCGACGCGTGATGTCGAGTCCATTCCCACCTGTAGTCGTTCAGGCCGGGTGCAACTTACTCGGACATCCGCGAATCGGGGACCGATGCATGCGCCTCCGCCGCATCGCGTGCCAGCGAGCGCGCGGCGACGATGGAAACGGCGATCACGACGCACATCGTCAGGAACGCGACCCACGCGTGCGGCAGCAGCAGCGGCATGCCGACGAGCACCAGGCCGTCGTTGCTGCCCGGGATCAGCAGGCTGCCCCAACCCATCAGCAGTCCGCCGACGAAGCAGCGCAGCAGCCCGGCTGCGGTGACGCGCGTGTTGCGCCATCGACCGGCGGTATAGCCACCGAAGATGGCACCTGCCAGCAGCGCGATCAGCAGGCCGATCCTCGCCGGCAGGCTCGATGCCATGCCATGCGCGAGTTCCGCGAGCACGTCGGTGTAGGCCCACGCACCGGACAGCAGCAGGATCACGACGAACGCGACACCGATCACGGTCGTCGCCACATGCGGCGACCAGGTGCTGGCCCCCAGCGTGGCCACCGGTCGGACGCGCAGCCGCCACGGCGCACCGATCGAGAAATCAACGAATGCGTACGCGACGCGCGCAATGACGAAGGCCGCGGCGAGCAACGCGAGCCACGCGGACCCTTGCAGTACCGGCGATGCGTGCGCAGCGTGCGCCGGTGGCGTGACCGGAAAGAGGCGCGCAACGGTGGCGCAGCCGACATAGAAGCCGAGTGGCGTCATCACGTACGCCCATTCACCCGAGCCGAGGCGCGCAATCGCACCGAACACGCACGCTCGATTCACATAGGCGCCAAAGCCGAGCAGCGCACCGCCGACGAGCGTCGCCGCGCCAATCGCGTAGCCGTCAGGCATGGTCCACGCGACGCCGAACGTGCGCGCGAACAGCAATCCGGCGACGACCCACACCGATGCTTCGACGATGGCGACAAGACGCGTGCCGCGACGCCGCGTGACGAGCTCGTCGACGGCGGCCACGGTACATGTCGCGCCGCGCTGGATCGCGAACCCCATCACCGCCGCGCACAACGCGGATACGCAGAACGCCAGCGTCATCCCTACCTGATTCATCGCACCGATCCACGAGTCCAAGCGGCGGATGCCGCAAATGTTGCGGGCGCGCGATTGCTCCGCGCGCCCACCTTCTTCAGAGCAGTAGCCTCACATCGCGACTACATGTGTTGCATCATCGTTTCCGGCTTGTGATCGTTGACGATGTCGGCGATCGTCAGCACGACCGTCGTCTTGCCTTCATTCTTCCACCAGTGTTGCGTGCCCAGGTATTCGCGCGAGATATCGCCGGCGTGATGCAGGATTGGCACGAGGCACTTGCTGCTGTTCTCGTAGATCTCGCCGGCGTTGACCATGATCAGCGCCGGACGATCGGCGTGCGAATGCAGCGGCACGATGCCGCCCGGCTGGATCTCCATGTGGCGGAACCGCAGCCGGCGCTGGTCGAGCTTGACGTTTTCCTTCGACAGATCGATCGCCGCGAGCTCGTTTTCCATCACACCGACCGGGGCGGTGGCCGCGCCGGCCAGCGGGTTGTCTCCCGCCTTGCCCGCCGGGCATTCCCCGGCGAAAGCGGGCGTTGCGACGATCAGCGCCACGGCGCTTGCGAGTGCGGCATTGCGAAAGACGCTGGACTTCAATGCTTTGGACATTTGGATTCTCCTCGAAATGTTGATGATGAAGGGTTCTGAAAAATTTGCTTGCGCGCCACCGGCTTCATGCTGCCGTCACGCACACTGCAGTTGTCGGTCGAAGCGCCCGCTGCTTACGGTCGTCGCGCGCTCACCGCGTACGGCCGGCGAACCCGTCGACTCCACGCACCCGCTCGCGCGTCATGCGCATCGGATCGTCGTGAATGATCACGCCTTCGACCGGGTCGACCGCGGTGCGCCACGGCGCGGCCTCGAGCATCCGCATCGTGTCCTCGTAGCCGGCGCGCCAGCGCTCGCGAATGCCGGCGGCGGTGAAGTCGATGTCCTTCGTGTGATCCTCGCCGTCGATCTTCGGTGCGACGAGCCGCGCAACGTGCATCGTCGTTCCGCAGCCCCACGATGCCAGCTCGCGGACGTCGGGCATGTCGCGCGCGCGCTCCGGAATGCGCCGCGAGAGCTCGCGTATGACATGCCGCAGGTGGTGGATCTGCTTCTGCCGCGCGATGTGGCTGTCGGCGCGGCTCGCGAACTGGATGTCCTTCTGCCGTCCCATCACCTGCCACAGCGTGGCGGGCTCGGGTCCCTCGGGGTTCCACATCTGCACGGCGAATATCACCGAGTCGCGGCGCGGCTTGTCGTCGAGCACGGCCTCGATCGGCGTATTCGAATAGATGCCGCCGTCCCAGTAAGGGTCCCCGTCGATGCGCACGGCCGGGAACGCCGGCGGCAATGCCCCCGACGCGATCACGTGATCCAGCGTGACCGTTTCGTCGCGGCTGTCGAAGTAGCGCATCGCACCGCTGCGGACATTGACGGCACCGACAGTCAGACGAACGCTCCTGGCCGCAATGTGCTCGAGGTCGATCAATCCGGAGAGCGTCTCGCGAAGCGGCTTCGTCGTGTAATACGCCGCCGACTCGACGCCGAGTGGGATGTGGGAGCCGAACCACGCAGGCCCGTGCGGCGCGAAGAAGGCGGGGATTCCGCGCGCGACGGTCGACAGGTTCGCCGACGCATTCGCGAGCCCGGTGAAGAATTGCAGGAAGTCGGGTGTCGAAGCCTCTGCCTCGACCCGAGACCAGAACTCCTTCAGCCGCGCAAATCGGTTGGCCGGCGCGTTGCCCGCGATCAGCGCGGCATTGATCGCGCCAATCGATGTCCCGATCACCCAGTCGGGCTCGGCGCCATGCTCGTGCATCGCTTCGTAGACACCCACCTGGTAGGCGCCAAGCGCACCGCCGCCCTGCAGCACGAGAACGACCTGCCCCGGGAACTCGGGCCGCGTGCCCGGCTGTCGCGTGCGACGCGCCGCTGCTTCGTGCTTGTTCGTCCGCGTCTTGCTCATCGTCTGTCCGTCTGTCATGGTCGTCCGATCACTGGGCGGTCCAGCCGCCGTCGATGGGGATGATTGCGCCGGTGATCGACGCGGCGTCGCGGCTTGCGAGGAACGCGGCGAGCGCCGCGACTTCGCTGACCTGGACGAAACGTTTCGTCGGCTGGGCGTGCAGCAGCACGTCGTTGACAACCTGCTCCTCGGTGAGGCCGCGCGCTTTCGCCGTGTCGGGAATCTGCTTTTCGACGAGCGGCGTCCAGACGTAGCCGGGACATATCGCGTTCATCGTGATGCCTTGCGTCGCGACTTCGAGCGCTACGGTCTTCGTCAAGCCGGCGATGCCGTGCTTGGCAGCGACGTAGGCTGCCTTGAACGGGCTCGCGACGAGCGCGTGCGCCGACGCGATGTTGATGATTCGGCCCCACTTCCTGGCTTTCATGCCCGGCAGCACGAGCCGTATCAGATGAAACGATGCATCGAGGTTCAGCGCGAGGATCGCGTTCCAGCGGTCGACCGGGAATTCGTCGACCGGGGATACGAACTGGATGCCGGCGTTGTTGACGAGGATGTCGATGACGCCGAACTGCGCCGTCAGCCGTCCCATCATCGATTCGATCGCGTCTGCCTTCGACAGGTCCGCGGAGTCATAGACCACGCGAGTGCCATGCGCAGCTTCGAGCCCGGACCGGATCGTCTCGATCGCTGCGGCGTCGCCGAATCCGTTCAGCACCACGTTGGCGCCGCGCTCCGCGAACGCCGTTGCGATGCCCAATCCAATGCCGCTGGTCGAGCCCGTCACCAGCGCAGTCATGCCGTTGAACATCAAAGTCTCCCGAGTTGGTGTCGCGATGCGTCGCGATGGCGTCAGCCGGACAAGCCGGGCGCCACTGGCCGGTCGGACGCTGCGCGATCCGATCGATTGCGGGCTTAGTCAGCGCCGCCCACGAAAACCTTACCGACGGGCCGCCGGCAGCATCGACGATCGCGGAGTACACTCGCCGTTCGTTCTTTGTGGAGGGCTGACCATGGGCTTACTCGACGCAATTCTCGGCGGGATGATGCGTGGACAGGGAAGCGCTCCAATGGGCGGGCTCGGCGCACAGGGGTCCAATCCGTTGCTGCAGATCGCGCTGCAGTTGCTGCAGCAGAACGGTGGGCTGCAGGGCGTGCTGGGCAAGTTCCAGCAGGCGGGCTACGGCGACCAGGCGCAGTCGTGGATCGGCACCGGTCAGAACATGCCCATCGACGCCGGCGCGCTGTCGCAGATCTTTGGCCAGGGACAACTGGGGCAGATCGCGCAGCAACTCGGAATTTCGCACGACGAAGCGGCCGGCCAGCTTGCGCAGGAGTTGCCGAGCGTCGTCGACCGGATGACGCCGGGTGGCCAGATCCCGGAAGGACACAGCGACCTCGTCAACGAGGCACTCGCCATCCTCCAGCGCGGGCGCGGCGGCTAGAACCCGCGTGTCGCTGGCGGCTCATCAGGCCGCGTGCGGAATCCCGAGCAGCAGGTTCGCGGGCACCGCCACGTCGATCATCTTCGGCCGCGGCAGGTTGAGATTTCCCATCAGCGCGACGAACGCCGGCCGGTCGCGGCCGACCAGTCGCGCGTTGTGCCGCTTCTCGTAGCCGATCGTCGACACGGTGTTGCCGTGGTAGTCGTGCGCGGGCCACACGCGCGTGTCGTCGGGGAGCGTGAAGAGCCGCTCGTGCACGCTGTCGTACAGCGAACCCGCGTCGCCGCTCTGGAAATCCGTGCGTCCGCAGCCGTCGATCAACAGCGTGTCACCGGTGAGCACGTTGTTGTGCCACAGGTAGCTCGTGCTGCCGGACGTGTGGCCCGGCGTGTGGATCGCATGCAGTTCCTCGTTCGCGCCAAAGCGCAGCGTGTCGCCGTGCGCGAGTTGCACGTCGGCCGGCGAGATCCCGCACTTGAACGGCGCCGCCGCCTTGGCGCCGGTCCGCGCGCGCAACAGTCCCGCGCCGGTCACGTGGTCGGCGTGCGCGTGCGTTTCGACGACGTAGCGGACCGTCAGTCCAAGCCGCCGCACGAGCGACAGATCGCGCTCGGTCAGAAGGTCGACGGAATCGACGACGATCGCTTCGCGCGTCGGCAGGTCGACGAGCATGTAAGTGAACGTCGACGACGCCGGATCGAACAACTGATGCAGTTCGTGACTCATCGGGCACTCCGTTTCAAGGTGCTTCGGCGCTTACGCTAACCCGCCGCACGATTCCGCGCAATTGCCGTGCGACAATCGACGCCCGTTCGCACGCATCGGCACGCCCGCGCCCTTTGGATCATCCAACCGTTTTCGTTGCACTCGTCCTCGGCATCGTCGAGGGCCTGACCGAATTCCTGCCGATCTCGTCGACCGGCCACCTGATCGTCGCCGGATCGCTGCTCGGCTACACGGGCGAGCGCGCGAAGATGTTCGAGATCGTCATCCAGGCGGGCGCCATCCTCGCCGTCTGCTGGGAATATCGCGCAAGGCTCTGGAAAGTCGCCGCGGGATTGCCGAGCTCGCGCGACGCGCAGCGCTTCGTCGTCAATCTGCTGCTCGCCTTCATGCCCGCCGCGATCCTCGGGCTGCTGTTCTCGAAAATCATCAAGCGCCACCTGTTCGCGCCGGTGCCCGTCGCGCTCGCGTTCATTGTCGGCGCGTTCGTCATCCTGTGGGTCGAGCGCCGGCAGCGCGTCGCGCCGTCGACGGTGCGCATCGACAGCGTCGACGCGATCCGCTGGACGGACGCGCTGAAGATCGGCTTCGCGCAGGCACTGGCATTGATCCCCGGCACGTCGCGTTCGGGGGCGACGATCATCGGCGGCATGCTGTTCGGATTGTCGAGGCCCGCCGCGACGGAGTTCTCGTTCTTCCTCGCTATTCCGACACTGCTCGCGGCCTGCGCCTATGAGTTGATGCGCAACCGCAGCCTGCTGTCGATGCAGGATTTGCAGGGGCTCACGATCGGCTTCGTCGCCGCGTTCATCTCGGCGTTCCTGTGCGTACGCTGGCTGATCCGCTACGTCAGCCGTCACGATTTCGTGCCGTTCGCGTGGTATCGGATCGCATTCGGCCTGCTGATCGTGCTCACCGCGTGGAGTGGCATCGTCCAGTGGGATTAGCGACGGCGTGGGGACCGCTGTTCGCGGTGCTGGGCGTTCTCGGCTTCTCGTTCAAGGCGATCCTGATCAAGCTCGCGTATGCGGCGTCGCCCGTCGATCCGGTGTCGCTGATGACGCTGCGGATGTTGTATTCGACGCCGTTTTTCATCGCGATCGCGTGGTGGTCGGGCCGCGCACCCCGGGCTGCGCCGATCACCCGCCGTGACGGGATGCTGCTGCTGGCACTCGGCTTCGTCGGTTATTACCTGTCGAGCCTGCTCGATTTCATTGGGCTGCAGTACGTGACGGCGTCGCTGGAACGGCTGGTGCTGTTCCTGTATCCGACGATCGTCGTCGTGCTGTCGGCGCTCTTCCTGGCGCAGCCCGTGACGCGACGGGCGGCGGTAGCGCTCGTGCTGTCGTATGCGGGCATCGCGCTGGCCGTATGGCACGACATCAGGTTGACCGGCGACGCAGGCGCCACGACGCTCGGCACCAGTCTGGTTTTTGGTGGCGCGCTCGGTTACGCGATCTATCTCGTTGCTGCCGGCGGCGTCATTGCGCGTCTCGGCTCGTCGCGATTCATAGCGTGGGCGATGCTCGCGTCGGCGGCCTTCATCGTCGTGCATTTTGCGTTGACGCATCCGCTGTCCGCCCTGGACGTGCCGCTCAAGGTTCACGCGCTGACCCTCGCGATGGCCGTGTTCTGCACGGTGCTGCCCACGTGGATGATCGCCGAATCCGTCCGCAGGATCGGCGCCAGCACAGCGTCGCTGATCGGTTCGCTCGGTCCCGTGTTCACGCTGGGCTTCGGGGCGTTGCTGCTCGACGAGCCGATCAACGCGATGCAAATCGCAGGCATGGCACTCGTGCTCGCGGGCGTGATGCTGGTGTCGCGTGGACCCCGAATCCGGCGCGTAGCAACGGCGTAAAATCGACGTCGTGCAGGCGCTCGGTCAACGCGTCGCCTGATCCCACCGGCAATCTTCCTCGAACGGAATTCCCATGGCACCCGACACGATCGAACGTTCACCTATCGCACTCAAGGATCCCTCGCTGTTGCGCCAGCAATGCTACGTCGACGGAAAATGGATCGACGCGGATGACGGCGGCTCGATGCCGGTCGTCGATCCGGCGACCGGCATGCCCGTCGGCACGGCGCCCGTGATGCACGCAGCGGAGACGAGACGCGCGATCGACGCGGCGAACCGCGCACTGCCGGCGTGGCGCAGCAAGACCGCGAGGGAGCGATCCGCGATCCTGCGCAAATGGCAGGACCTGATGCTCGCGAACGTCGAAGACCTGGCACTGATCCTGACAACCGAGCAGGGCAAGCCCCTGTCCGAAGCGAAGGGCGAAGTGACGATCGGCGCTGCGTACGTCGAGTGGTTCGCCGAGGAAGCGAAGCGCGTCTACGGCGACGTCATTCCGACGATCGCGAACGATCGCCGGCTCGTCGTCGTCAAGGAGGCAGTTGGCGTCTGCGCGGCAATCACGCCGTGGAACTTCCCGTGCTCGATGATCACGCGCAAGGTCTCGCCGGCGCTCGCCGCGGGCTGCACGGTGGTCATCAAGCCGGCCGAGGCGACGCCGTATTCCGCCTTCGCGCTCGCCGAGCTCGCGCAGCGTGCGGGGTTCCCGCCCGGCGTGCTCAACGTCATCACCGGCGACGCGCCATCGATCGGCGGCGAGATGTGCGCGAATCCGACAGTGCGCAAGGTGTCGTTCACCGGTTCGACCGAGGTCGGCCGGCTGCTGATGAAGCAGGTCGCGCCGACGATCAAGAAGATCTCACTCGAGCTCGGCGGCAATGCACCGTTCATCGTGTTCGACGACGCCGACCTCGACGCAGCAGCCGAAGGGGCGATCATCTCGAAGTATCGGAATGCGGGCCAGACGTGCGTCTGCGCGAACCGCTTCTTCGTCCACGACAAGGTCTACGACGCTTTCACCGCCAAACTCGTCGCCAGGGTCGAGGCATTGAAGGTCGGCCCCGGCACGGACAGCGGCGTCACGCAGGGCCCGCTGATCAATGCCGAAGCGGTCGACAAGGTCGACGCGCATCTCGGCAACGCGAAAGCGCATGGCGCGAAGGTCGCGACCGGCGGCAAGCGGCATGCGCTCGGTGGCACGTTCTACGAACCTACGGTGCTGACGGGGGTTACGCCGGACATGCAGATCTTTCGTGAGGAAACGTTCGGGCCTGTCGCGCCGCTGATCCGGTTCAAGGACGACGCCGAAGTGGTCGAGCTCGCCAATCGCACCGAGTTCGGTCTCGCGTCGTACTTCTACAGCCGCGACATCGGGCGCATCTGGCGCGTCGCCGAAGCGCTCGAGTACGGAATGGTCGGCGTGAACACCGGGCTCATTACCACCGAAGTCGCACCGTTCGGCGGAATGAAGCAGTCGGGGCTCGGCCGCGAAGGTGCGAAATACGGCATCGACGAATTCATCGAGGTCAAGTACATCTGCTTCGGTGGCGTGGACAAGTAACTGGACCGGCCGGCGGTTGCTGAAAGGGACTCACCCCGAACCTGCGCCCGTCCGGAAGCGGGAAGTAGGGTCGAATGCAGAAGCATTGCCGCTCCCGTTTTCGGCTGCACGGCGAAGGTCAGGGTGAAGTCAGGGTGATTCGCGTTAGAACGTCGGCGCCTGGGGCTCGACGCTTTCGGGCGCCGGGAACCTCGACGGAAAATAAGTCGTATCGCCGCCGCCCGCTGCGTCCGGCATGCCCGCCGGCGCGCTCGTCACCGATCCGCCATCGAGAACGGTTGCCGGTTCGTGCACACCCGGATGCCAGACCGCCGCCAGCGTTCCGAGCACGACGATAACCGTCGCCATGCGGATGCCGGTCGCCCAGCGGTTGACCGAAGGTTTTTCGGAACTGTCTCTACTCATCATCGTCTCCTCGAATCCGGCGGCCTTCGTCGCTCGAAAGCGGCGGGCCACCGCGCAACTGCACTATCGCGGAGACGCGATCTGTAGCCTACGTAAAAGTCACTACGTCCGATGCGGAAAATTCGCATCGGCTCGGGGACCTACCAGCCGGTGGGAAGCTTCTTCAGGATCGCGATCGTACGATCCTCGACGGCCAGGTAACCGCCAGCGACGAGGTCCTTCATCAGCTTGCCGATCATGTCGCGCGATGCGCCGACGCGATCGGCGATGTCCTGCTGCGTCAGTTTTTCCGGCACGATGGATTTGCCGTCCACGTCCTGGGAGAGCGTGTTCAGCAGGCGCACGAGGCGGCCGTAGACGTCCGAGAGCGCGAGGCTCTTCAGGTTGCCGGTCGTGACCCGCAGTCGATGGATCAGCCGGTCGATCAGGTGCATCGCGAAGTCCGGGTGCGCGAGGATGAAATCGCGGAACTGCGCGCGGTTGACGACGGCGCACGTTGTCGGCTCGACCGTCATCACCGACGCCGAACGCGCCTCGCCATCGAGCGTCATCTCGCCGACGTATTCGCCTGCGCCGTGGAAATCGATGACGAACTCGCGTCCCGCCTCGTTGCTCGAGTAGACCTTCACCCGGCCCGACAGGATGACGTACAGCGCGTCGCCGACGTCGCCTTCGTTGATCAGCACGGTGTTGCGCGCAAACGTGCGCACGACGCCGGAGGTCGCGATGTTGCGCAGTACCTCGTCGTGCAGTGGCTCGAACGGATCGGCGGCACCCGTCATTTCGACCTATCCTTGTCGCTCATCGCCTCGACCTCCTCGGCCCTGCGCCCATCGCCTCGACCTCCGCGGTCCTGCCCGCAGGGACCACCGTTGAGTGTCGGTCTCGCGCGACTCGCGCAGCGCCGCCCCCTTCGGGCCTCGGCGCGGCCTTTGGCCTCGCCCCCTGCGCTCATCGCTATTCCAGTTTCCGCAGGTCGTCGATCACCTTGCCGTCGTTCGGCAATTCGTCGGCTGCGCGGAACATCACGTCGCCGCGGAGCTTCGTGACTTCGCGGATCGAATCGACGATTGCGTCGGCGAGCGGCTTTTCGACGCCGCTCACTTCGACGTGCAGCATCATCCGATCCGATCCCTCGGCATTGTCGACGACGAGTCGCGCACGCTTGACCTCCGGATGCCGCCGGACGATCGCCGCGACCTGGCCCGGATGGACGAACATGCCCTTCACCTTCGTCGTCTGGTCGGCGCGGCCGAGCCAGCCCTTGATCCGCTGGTTCGTGCGCCCGCACGGCGACAGGCCCGGCAGCGTGGCCGACAGGTCACCGGTGCCGAAACGGATCATCGGGTAATCGGCGTTGGCGAGCGGCGTGACGACAACCTCGCCCACTTCGCCCGGCGACACGGGGTCGCCGGTTCCCGGCCGGACGATCTCGACCAGCACCCCTTCGTCCAGGACGAGCCCTTCGCGCGCCGTCGTCTCGTAGGCAATCGCGCCGACGTCCGCCGTCGCGTACACCTGGTAGCCGTGAACGCCGCGCGCGATCAGCGCATCGCGAAGCGACGGTGGAAACGGTTCGGCGGAAAGCATTGCCTTCGTCAGGCTCGGCAACTTCACGCCGAGCTCATCGGCGCGCTCGAGGATTATGCGCAGGAACGACGGCGTGCCGATGTAGCCGGCCGGCTGCAAATCGGCCATTGCCGCCACTTGCTGTTCCGTCTGCCCGGTACCGCCGGGAAACACCGTGCAGCCGAGCGCGTGCGCGCCGGTCTCGAGCATCGACCCCGCCGGCGTGCAATGGTACGAGAAGCAGTTGTGAACGAGGTCGCCGGCACGAAAGCCGGCGGCGAAGAGTGCGCGCGCGAAACGCCAGTAGTCGGGGGCAGCGCCTTCGGGCTCGTAGATCCCGCCGGGCGACGCGAAGACGCGCCTCGCCACGCCCCATCGCGCTGCTGCCAATCCGCCGAACGGACGCGCTGCGCGCTGCAACTCGGCGAGCTCGGACTTGCGAACCACCGGCAACCTGGCCAGCGCGTCGCGGGACGTAATCGACGCCGGGTCGACGTCGGCAAGCGTCCGCGCGAAGTCGGGCGCGTGCGCCTTGGCATAGGCGATCTGGCGCCGCAATTGCTCGAACTGCTCGCGCTCGCGCAGTTCGGGGGCGCGCGTCTCGAGCGCGTCGTAATGCTCGCTCATGCGTGCCTCCGGCACTTCGATCGCCGAGCGTCGATCATGCCCTCGGCCTCATTGCACCGTCCTCGACCGTGAACGCCCGCGCGTCGGCCTCGCGGCAATCGCGCTGCGCCGCGGCCTTCGGCCCTCGGCTCGGCTTCGCCTCGCCCGCTGCGCTCATGCCAACCAGCGCTTCCTTCGGCGGTAGTGCTTGACGTCGCGAAAGCTCTTGCGACCCGACGTCGACAGGCCGAGATAGAACTCCTTCACGTCCTCATTGTGCAGCAACTCGGACGCGATGCCATCCATCACGACGCGACCGTTCTCCAGGATGTAGCCATAGCCGGCATGCCGCAGCGCGACCATCGTGTTCTGCTCGGCGAGCAGGAACGACACGCGCTCCTTCTGGTTCAGGTCCTGGACGATCGCGAATATCTCCTCGACGATCTGCGGTGCGAGTCCCATCGACGGCTCGTCGAGCAGGATCATCGACGGCTGCGCCATCAGCGCCCGGCCGATCGCCGTCATCTGCTGCTCGCCGCCCGACGTATAGCCGGCAAGGCTCGTGCGCCGCTCGCGCAGCCGCGGAAAGTAGTGATAGACCTTGTCGAGCGCCGTCGCGATCTCGCTGCGCGGTCCCTTGCGCGTGAACGCGCCGGTCAGCAGGTTTTCCTCGACGGTGAGGTGCGCAAAGCAGTGCCGGCCCTCCATCACCTGGCACACGCCGCGGCGCACGAGGTCGTTCGGCGTCAGCCGGTCGATGCGCTCTCCGCGGTATTCGATCGTTCCCTTGGTCACGTCGCCGCGCTCGGCGCGCAGCAGGTTGGAGATCGCCTTCAGCGTCGTCGTCTTGCCGGCGCCGTTCGCGCCAAGCAGCGCGACGATGCCGCCTTCCGGCACGTCGAGCGACACGCCGCGCAGGACGAGGATCACGTGATCGTAGATGACCTCGATGTTGTTGATCGAAAGCGCGATCGCACGCGCCGGATCCGCTTGCGCCACCATCGAGGCCACCGTATCGACCACGCCCCTACATCTCCTTCGTGCAATCGCGTGGCGTGAGCTTCTTCTCCGCCGCGTACTTCGCAGCACTCTCCTCGACCATCTTGCGGACCATCGCGCGGTCGCCGGCCATGAACGGCGTAACCTGCTTGAAGCCCGTGCCGTCCCACCGCTGGAACTTCACCATCCCCGAGCCTTCGTGGTCGAGACAGCTGGTCTTGATCGGCGGAAAGAGTCCCGGCGCACCCAGCTCCTTGATGCGGGCCTCGGTGAGGTTCAGGTGCTCGAGCCCCCAGCGCAGCTGATCGGGCGTCACGACCTTGCCCTTGCCGAACTGCGCCTGGGCCGTGCGGATCGCCTCGACGATGATCATGCCGTAGACGACGCCGCGGGTGTACATGACGTTGCCGAGGCGCGTCGGGTCTTCGAGATTGCCTTTGCCGCCGCCGTAAACCTTGGTCTTGATCTCCTGCATCACCGGGAAATTGGTGCCCGACGCGGAGAATGCGGCGCTGACATAGCCTTTCGCAGCCTCGCCCGCGGGAACGACATCTTCCTCCGACCCGGCCCACCAGACGCCAAGCAGCTTGTCCCTCGGGTAACCGGTCTTGGCGGCGGTCTTCAGCGCAACGGTGCTCATCACACCGTACGTCCACACGATGACGTAGTCCGGCCTGGCCTGCCGGATCTGCAGCCATTGCGACTCCATCGTCTGGCCGGGCGGCGTCACGGGAATCTTCAGCACGTCGTAGCCGAGCTTGGCGGCCAGTGCGTCGAGCACGGGAATGGGCTCCTTGCCATAGGCCGAGTCGTGATAGAGGAAGGCGATCTTCTTCCCCTTCAGCTTGTCCAGGCCGCCCTCCTTCTGGCCGAGGTATTCGATCATCGCCGCCATCTGATCCCAATATGTCGTCCCGAGCGGGAACACCCAGTCATAGACGCGACCGTCCGCCGAGCTCGCAAGCCCGTAGCCGAACGTCGTCATCGGGATCTTGTCCTGCGCAACGCGATCGAAGAGACCGTAGGCAATGCCCGTCGACAGCGGCTCGACCGTCGTCGCACCGCCGCTCTTCTTCTTGAGTCGCTCATAGCATTCGACCCCCTTGGACGCGTTGTACTCGGTCTCGCATTCCTCCCACTTGAGCTTCACGCCATTGATGCCTCCCGTCATGTTGACGAGCGTCCAATAGTCGATCGCGCCGCCGTAATAGCCGGACCCGCCGGCGGCGTACGGCCCCACTCGATAGGACAGGACCGGCATGTACTGCTCGGCCTGGGCGCCCGCCTGCATCGCCGCGGCGGCGAAGCCAATGCCCAGCAAACCTTTCATCCACCACTTCATGAGACTTCCTCCTAGGGTTGCAACAAGGGCCCGTCGACGGACCCATCCATTTGCGTTTAACGAAGAATTGGCCAGCCGTCGCGCGCTGTCAATACCGGCGTGCGACGGGCCTCGGGCCTGCGAACCAGTCAACGGATCAATGCGGGAACGGCCACAGCCGCAGCTTTTCCTTCGTGATCTGCCAGATCCGCGCCAGACCGTGGGGCTCGACGATCAGGAAGAAGATGATCAGGCCGCCGAACACCATCAGCTCGAGGTTCGACGCGACGCTGCTTGCCACATTCAGGTGCAGTGTGTCGTCGAGAAAGTGGACGACGATCGTCAACACGATCGGCATCACGACGATGAACGCGCTGCCGAGGAACGCACCGAGGATCGTGCCGATGCCGCCGATGATGATCATGAACAGGATCCGGAACGACAGGTCGAGGCTGTACGCTTCAGGCTCGACGGTGCCGAGATACGCATACGCATACAGCGCGCCGGCCACGCCGCAATAGAACGAGCTGACGGCGAACGCGAGCAGCTTCGCCCGGACGGGACGGATGCCGATGACCTCGGCCGCGACGTCCATGTCGCGGATCGCCATCCACTGCCGGCCGATGTTCGCGCGCGTCATGTTCTTCGCGGCAAGCGCCATCAGCGTGACGATCGACAGCACGAGCAGGTACTTCTCCTGCGGCGAATCGAACGCGAAGCCGGCGATCACCATCGGCTGCGCCGTGATGACGCCCGACGAGTTGTAGTTCGTCACCCAGCCCACCTTCGTCAGGAACCACAGGATGAAGAACTGCGCCGCGAGCGTGGCCACGGCCAGATAGAAGCCGCGGATCCGCAGGCTCGGCAAACCGAACAGGATGCCGACCGCGGCGGCCATTACGCCGCCGCCGGCGAACGCGAGCAGCAACGGAATGCCCGGCATGCGCAGCACGAAGTTGTACGACGCGAACGCGCCGACCGCCATGAACGCGGCCGTACCGAGCGATAGTTGTCCCGCGTACCCGGTCAGGATGTTGAGTCCGAGTGCAGCGAGCGCCAGGATCAGGCACGGGATCAGGATCGCCGAGAACAGGTACGGCGATGCCGTCAGCGGTACGACGACGAACGCGACGGCGAGGATCAGCGCGAGTCCGATCCGGTCCTGGCGAATGGGCAGGATCGCCGCGTCAGCAGCGTACGTGCTCTTGAACTGTCCGGCTTCGCGATAGAGCATTCGATGGCTTCAGCGACGGCGCTGCGATGAGTGAGCGCTTCGACGACGCGCGAACCCGAACGGCGGGCGGAGAGTGTTCATGTCAGATCCGGCGGATGATCTTTTCGCCGAACAGTCCCTCGGGCCGCACGAGCAGGAAGAGGAGCGCAAGCACGTACGGGAACCAGCCTTCTATGCCGCCACCGACATAAGGCCCGAGAAAAACCTCGGCGAGCTTTTCCGTCGCACCGATGATGAGCCCGCCGACGATCGCGCCCGGAATCGATTCGAAGCCACCGAGGATCAGCACGGGCAGTGCCTTCAACGCGACGAACGTCAACGCAAACTGGACGCCGTTGCGCGCACCCCACAGCATGCCGGCGACGAGCGCGACGAAGCCGGCGACCGCCCAGACGATGCCCCAGATCTGTTGCAGCGGAATGCCCACGGCGAGTGCCGCCTGATGATCGTCGGCGACGGCGCGCAGCGCGCGGCCGATCCGGGTGCGGCTGAAGAAGAGCCCGAGACCGGCGACGAGCACCGCGGCGATGCCCGCGGCGACGAGATCGAACTTCGACACGTTGATGCCGGCGACATCGGACAGCCACTTGATCGGCTCGTCCTGTATTCCGAGCTCGAGCCCGCGAACGTTGGCGCCCCACAGCAACTGCGCAAGGCCTTCGATGAAGAACGACAGCCCGATCGTCGCCATGAACAGCGAGATCTGCGGCTGGTTGACGAGCGGACGCAGCACGAGGCGCTCGATCAAGAGGCCGAGCACGATCATCACCGCGAGCGTGGCAACGAGCGCGACACCGAACGAAAGCCCGTGCTCGGTCAGGCCGACGAACGTCAGCGCGGCGAAGAACACCAGCGAGCCCTGCGCGAAGTTGAAGACGCCCGACGCCTTGTAGATCAGCACGAAGCCGAGTGCCACGAGCGAATACATGACGCCGGACAGCAGTCCGCCGATCAGCACCTCGAAGAAGAACGAGATCATTGGGTCGGCCGTCGCGCGCTGGATTGCATCGGGTCAGTGGGCGACGCCGAGATACGCGTCGATGACGGCCTTGCTGCCGCGGACCGCGGCGGGATCGCCGTCGCCGATCTTGCGCCCGTAGTCGAGCACGACGACGCGATCGGAAATGTCCATCACCACGCCCATGTCGTGCTCGATCAGCACGATGGTCGTGCCGTACTGCTCGTTGACGTCGAGGATGAACCGGCACATGTCCTGTTTCTCCTCGACGTTCATGCCGGCCATCGGCTCGTCGAGCAACAGCAGCGACGGCTCGGCGGCCAGCGCACGCGCGAGCTCGACGCGCTTCTGCAGGCCGTACGGCAATCGCCCGACGGGTGTCTTGCGGATGTGCTGGATTTCGAGGAAGTCGATGATCTCCTCGACTTTCGCGCGGTGGGCAAGCTCCTCGCGGCGCGCGCGCCCGATCCAGATCGCCTGCTCGATGAAGCTCGCGTGCATCTTCAGGTTGCGCCCGGTCATGATGTTGTCGAGCACGGTCATGCCCTTGAACAGCGCAATGTTCTGGAACGTCCGCGCGATGCCCGCGACGGCGACATCGTGCGAGTCCATGCCACGGCGCACGTGGCCACGATAGGTGATCGTTCCCTGCTGCGGCCGGTAGACGCCGTTGATGACGTTCAGCATCGAGCTCTTGCCGGCGCCGTTGGGGCCGATGATCGCGCGCACCTCGTGCTCGCGAACGTCGAACGTGATGTCGCTCAACGCCTTGACGCCGCCGAATGCGAGCGAGATGTGCTCGAGCGACAGGATGACGTCACCGATGCGGCGCGTGGGTGTGGGCAGCGGCGGATCAGGCTGCACGGATCGCCCGGTCACGCGCCGGCCACACGGTGCGGCGGTTGCTCATGCGGCCTTCTGCTCCTCTGCCGGCGTCACGCGCGCATCGTCGATTCGCAGGTCGGCAGCGACCATGCCGGACCGACCGTCCTCGAACTTGACGAGCGTCTCGATGTGCTGAACGTCGCGTCCTGCGTATAGCGCGTCGATCAACACTCCGTACTTCTCGGCGATGAAGCCGCGACGCACCTTGCGCGTGCGCGTCAGCTCGTCGTCGTCGGGATCGAGCTCCTTGTGCAGGATCAGGAACCGCTGCACTTGAGAATCGGCGAGACCCGGCTCGCCGGCGAGCTCCGCATTCACCTTCTCGACACAGCCGCGGATCAGCTCGTACACGGCGGGCTTCGACGCAAGATCGGTGTAGCCGGAGTAGGGAATGCCGCGCCGCTCGGCCCAGTTACCGACCGAGCCGACGTCGATGTTGACGAACGCGCACACGCGGTCGCGGTCGGCGCCGAATACGACCGCTTCCTTGATGTGCGGGAAGAACTTGAGCTTGTTCTCGATGTAGTTCGGCGCGAACATCGCGCCCGTCGCGAGCTTGCCCACGTCCTTCGCGCGATCGATGATCTTCAACTGACCGCTCGCGTCGACGAAACCGGCGTCGCCGGTGTGGAAGTAGCCATCGGCGTCGATCGACTCGGCGGTCGCATCCGGCCGCTTGTAGTACTCCTTCAGCAGCATCGGCCCGCGCACCAGCACCTCGCCCGTGTCGGCAACCTTGAGCTCGACGCCGGGCGCCGCCTCGCCGACCGTGTCGAAATGGACGCCGCCGTCCGGCTGCAGGCACACGTACGCGCATGTCTCGGTCGAGCCGTAGAGCTGCTTCAGGTTGATGCCGATCGAACGGTAGAAGCGGAACAGGTCCGGCCCGATCGCAGCGCCCGCCGTGTAGGCGACGCGAATGCGCGACATGCCGAGCACGTTGCGCAGTGGCGCGTAGACGAGCACGTTGCCGATCGCGTACTGAACGCGGTCGGACAGCGCCACCGATTTTCCGTCGAGGATCTCGGCGCCACAGCGACGCGCGACGGCCGTGAAGTGCTCGAACAACGCGCGCTTGATCCGGCCCGCGTCCTCCATCCGGATCATCACTTGCGTCAGCAGATTCTCGAACACGCGCGGCGGCGCGAAGTAGTACGTCGGACCGATCTCGCGCAGGTCGGTCATCACCGTCTCGCCCGATTCGGGGCAATTGATCGTGAACCCGACGTAGAGCCATTGCGCGAACGAGAACAGGTGGTCGCCGACCCACGCCATCGGCAGGTAGGACAGCACCGAGTCGTCGGGACTCAGGCGATCGAACTCGGCACTGCCTTTCGCGGCGGCAATGAACGCGGCGTGCGTCTGCCGCACGCCCTTGGGCTTGCCCGTCGTGCCCGACGTGTACAGCATGCCGGAGACGTCGTCGGCGCGTCCGAGCGCCACCTCCGCGTCGTACCAGCCGGGATGCGCGCGATCGAATTCGCGGCCCCGTTCCTGCAACGCCTCGAAGCTCGTCACGCCTTCATAGTTGCGCAGGCCGCGCGGGTCGTCGTAGTAGATGTGCGCGAGCGTCGGGACGCTGGGCGCCGCCTCGAGCAGCTTGTCGACCTGCTCCTGGTCCTCGACGAGCGCGTAGTCGATCTCCGCGTCGTTCAGGACGTACACGAACTCGGCCGCGGGCGCATCCTGGTACATCGGCACGGGCACGCCGCCCAGTGCCTGCGCGGCGATCATCGACCAGTACAGGCGGGGCCGGTTGTCACCGACGATCGCGAGGTGCATCCCGCGCTTGAAACCATCGGCGGCCAGCCCGCACGCCAGTGCCCGCACCTCGTCGGCAACCTGCGCCCACGTCCACGTCTGCCAGATGCCGAGGTCTTTTTCGCGCGTCGCCGGATGGTTGGGCCGCGTGCGCGCGTGCTGCAGGAGCAGTCGCGGAAACGTGTCCTGCCGCTCATCCATGGGCCGCTCTCCTCCACTGGCCGCTGCGGTCTTTGGTCCGCACCGGTATGCGCTCGTCGACGGGTATGTTCCGGAATGCCGGCGCTCTCTCTGGAAACCGTGGGAAGCTGCCGGCGGCCGGCTATGGTACGTTCGATTCGGAAGCTTGCGCAACGCGCCCGCTCGGCGGGACCCGCGGCGGCGCCACGACGACAGCATACGAGTCACCATGCAATGAGCCTCGCAGGGGAAGGCGCCGTCGCGATCTGGCACGACATCGCACCGGAAGGCCGCGGCGAGTTCTACGCATGGCACGGGCACGAGCACATGCCGGAACGCGCCGCCATCCCGGGATTCCTGCGCGGTCGCCGCTATGTCGCTATCGATGGCGCACCGGAGTTCTTCAACCTGTACGAAACCGCCTCGCGCACCACGGTGACCGGGCCGGAATATCTGGCGCGACTCAACGCACCGACGCCGTGGACCGCGGCGACCGTCCGGCATTTTCGCGGGGTCGCGCGGTCGCTGTGCGCAGTGGCCGCCAGTTTCGGTGACGGACAGGGTGGGCTGATTGCGACGTTTCGCTATGCGGTGGACGACGAGGTCGTCGCCCGCCATCGGCTGGCCCTGACGGAAACGGTATTGCCGAAGCTCGCCGCCGAGCCCGGCGTGGCCGGTTGCCACCTGCTCGTCGCCGACGAGGCCGCGAGCGCCGTCGAGACGGCGGAACGGCGGTTGCGCGCCGGCCGCAACACGATTCCGCGCTGCATCCTGCTCGTCGAAAGCTGGGACGACGTCGAGCCGTTCCGGACGCTGTGCCGCCGAATCGCTGGGGACGCGTTTTTCGGCGAAGCGCCGGCACCTGACGTGGGCCTGTACCGCCTGCAGAACTCCCGTTCGACGTCCGGGGCGAGCGCCGGATGAGCGCAACCGTCTTCCGCAACGCCCGCATCATCGACGGCACCGGCGACGCGCCATTTAGCGCCGACGTGCGCGTCGTCGGCAACCGGATCGCGGCGATCGAGCGCAACGCACGACCGTCGGCCGGTGACGCCGCCGACGTCGTCGACTGCGCAGGCGCTACGCTGATGCCGGGGCTGATCGAGCCGCACGCGCACCTGTCGTTCGTCGACCAGGCGACACCGCAGGCGTTGTCGGCCATTCCGGTCGAAGAGCACGTGCTGCTGACGCTGAAGCACGCGAAGCTCTACCTCGACCAGGGCTTCACGTCGTGCTTCAGCGCCGCGGCGACGAAGCCGCGCCTCGACATCGTCGCGCGCAACGCGATCGACCGCGGCGAGCATCCGGGGCCGCGTCTCAAGGCTGCGAGCGTGCAGTTCACCGTCACCGGCGGTGTGGGCGACCTGCGCCAGATGCATCTCGATCCCGGCGAAGCGATGTACACGCTGCCGTGCGATGGACCGGTCGAGTTCAGACGCGCGGCGCGCGAAGCGTGCCGCGAAGGCGTCGACGTGCTGAAGATCGTCCCATCCGGCGACACGTCGACACCTGCCGTGCCGTCCGCGCGGACGCTGATGACCGACGACGAAGTGGCTGCCGTGTGCGACGTCGCGCGTGCGCAGGAGCGCGTCGTCGCCGCGCATGCGCGCAGCGCCGAATCGATCCGGATGTGCGTGCGCAACGGCGTCACCGTCATCTATCACGCGACGTGCGCCGACGACGATGCGCTCGATCTCCTCGAAGCGCACAAGGCAACGGTGTTCGTGGCACCCGCGCTGTCGGTCACGGTGACGCGGCTGCGCGACGCCGGCAAGTTCGGCCTGCCGTCGTCGGACGCGATGCGCGCACGGATCGATGCCGATCTCGAACGGACGATCGCGACGATGAAGGCGCTGAAGGCACGCGGCGTGCGCGTGCTGCCCGGCGGCGACTACGGCTTCATGTGGAATCCGCACGGCGCCAACGCGCGCGACCTGCAGTATTTCGTCGATCTGCTCGGCTTCACACCGATGGAAGCGATCGTCGGCGCGACGAAATGGGGCGGCGAGATCATGGGCAGGCCCGACGATCTCGGCCAGGTGCGCGAAGGCTACCTTGCCGACCTGCTGCTCGTCGACGGTGATCCGCTTGCCGATCTGCGATTGCTCGAGGATCGCGCCCGGTTGCTCGCGGTGATGAAGGACGGCGTCTTCCACCGTCGTCCGGCGTACAACCCGGCAACCCGCTGAGGACGACATGGACTACGGCATCTCCGGCAGGACGGCGATCGTGTGCGCGGCAAGCCAGGGCCTTGGCAAGGGCTGTGCGATGGCGCTCGCGCACGAAGGCGTCAACCTCGTCATCAACGCGCGCGGCGCCGATGCGCTGAACGCGACGGCCGACGAGATCCGCCGATCGACCGGGGTAAGCGTCATTGCGATCGCTGCCGACATCACGTCGCACGCGGGCCGCGCGCAAGTGGTGGCCGCATGCCCGACGCCCGACATCCTGGTCAACAACGCCGGCGGTCCGCCGATCGGCGACTTTCGCGACTGGGACGAGACCGCGTGGCAGAAGGCCGTCAACGACAACATGGTGACGCCGATCATGCTGATTCGCGCCGTCGTCGACGGCATGATCGAGCGCCGGTTCGGGCGCATCGTCAACATCACGTCGCGATCGGTGAAGGCACCCCTCGCGCATCTCGGACTGTCGAACGGCGCGCGCGCAGGCCTGACCGGATTCGTCGCCGGCCTCGCACGGCAGGTCGCGAAACACAACGTCGCAATCAACAACCTGCTGCCCGGCCCCTTTCTCACCGACCGGCAGAAGGACGGACTGCGCAAGCTGGCGGCGAAGGCGGGACAGGATTACGACACGTTTCTCGCCGCGCGCGTCGCCGAGAACCCGGCCGGACGCTTCGGCACGCCCGACGAATTCGGCAAGGCGTGCGCATTCCTCTGCAGTGCCGACGCCGGGTTCGTCATCGGCCAGAACCTCGTCATCGACGGCGGCTCCGTCAACGCGACGATGTAGCGGCTTACCGGCCGCGCGCGCTTCGGCCTCCGCATAGTCTCCGAAGATCCGATTCGATCGCCTGTCGGCCTCCACGATTCGCCCGCCGCCGCCCCCTTCGGGCCTCGGCTGCGCCCGGCGGGCTTATCGTTACTGTCCCTTGACACCCGCTGCCTTGACGATCCTCGCGCCGACGTCCATCTCGTCGTGCGCGAACTGCTTGAACTCGGCCGGCGTCATCGGCATCGGCTCGGCGCCGAGATTCGCGAGCCGTTCCTTGATCTCCGGCGTGGCAAGTGCGCGCTGTAACGTCCTTGTTGATTCGCTCGACGATATCGGCCGGCATCGCCGCCGGTCCGAACAGGCCCACCCACAGGTTGTAATCGAAGCCGGGCACGCCCGATTCGGCGATCGTCGGCACGTCCTTCAGCGCGCTTGAACGCCGTGCGCTCGACACCGCGAGCGCAATCAGCTTGCCGTCCTTCACCTGCGGCAGCGCCGCCGAGATCGGCGAGAAGAAGAACGTGACGCGGCCGGCCATTGTGTCGGTGAGCGCCTCAGGCGTCCCCTTGTACGGAACGTGCACAGCATCGATGCCGGTCGCGAGCCTGAATTTCTCCGCGTTGATGTGCGTGCCGCTGCCCGCACCCGCCGAGCCGTAATTGAAGACCCCCGGCTTCTGTTTCGCCTGAGTGACCAGATCCTGCACCGACTTGATACCGGATGCCGGTGCGACGACGAGCACGTTCGGCTGCCCGCCGAGCGGCGCGATCTCGACGAATGCCTTGCGCGTGTCGAACGGCAGGTCCGGATACATCGAAGGGTTGACCGAGTACGCCGCCGAATGCACGAGCAGCGTGTAGCCGTCGGCGGGCGCATTGGCGACGATGCCGGTGCCAATCGTGCCGCCGGCACCGGGACGGTTCTCGACGATCACCGGCTGGCCCCAGGCTTCGGACAGCTGTTGCCCGAACGTGCGCGCAAGGATGTCGGTCGCGCTGCCGCCGGTGAACGGCACGATGATCCTGACGGGCTTCGACGGCCACGACTGCGCAACGGCACCGTCCGTTGCGAGCACTGCGGCGACAAGCAGTGCGGCGACACGAAAT
This sequence comes from uncultured Pseudomonadota bacterium, assembly GCA_963709335.1. Taxonomy (GTDB): domain Bacteria; phylum Pseudomonadota; class Gammaproteobacteria; order Burkholderiales; family Casimicrobiaceae; genus VBCG01. Next base: position 75,823 of record CAVPWB010000005.1, on the reverse strand, counting down.
GCGAGCCTCATGGCGTTCCTTTTGATGAGATCCGTTCGATGCGCGCAGGCACCAAGGCCAATCGTCACCCGAGGCCGTCTGCGATGGGGACGTTCTCCGGCTCGAGCGCAACGCCTGATGCCTGCGCCTGCAGCAGCAGCAACTGCGCAAAGTCCTCGTCGGTCATGCCGTGACCAATCAGCGTCTGCACGAGGTCGCGCGTCAGCGACGCAAGCGGCATCGGCACCTCGTGGTGCCGCGCGGCATCCAGCCCCAGGTCCAGGTCCTTGCGCAGCAACTGCGGCGTGAACGTGACCGTAAAATCCAGGTTGACGAACGCCGGCGTCTTATAACGCGAGAACGTCGAACCCATGACGCTGTCGTTCATGAACGAGAGAAACGCGTGTCTGGGCACGCCGGCCTTCTGCGCGAGGATGGTGATCTCGGCGAGTGATTGCGTCACGACGCCGAGAAACACGTTGTGGCAGATCTTCACGATGCGCGCCAGTTCGCCTTCGCCGACGTAGCTTGCCGCCGGCGCGATCATCCGCAGAAACGGCAACGCCGTGTCGAACGCTGCGCGCGGACCCGAGCACACGAACGACAGCCGCCCTGCCTTGATCACTTTCGCATTGCCGGACACCGGTGCCGCCAGCAGCGCGATGCCGCGTTCAGCGAGCGTCGCGCGCAGCCGCGCCGAGCCATCGACGGATATCGACGAGCATTCGACGATCAGCTTGGGCTTCGCCGCTGTGGCAGCGGACAGCAGGCCGGACGGCCCCGTGATCACCGACTCCACGTCCTTCCAAGCCGACACCATGACGAACACGATGTCGCACGCCGCAAGGTCGGTCACGTGCGTGGCGACCTTCGCGCCGCTCGCCGCAAGCGGCTCGGCCTTTGCGCGCGTGCGATTCCAGACGGTGAGGTCGGCGCCGGCCTTCGCGAGGCGTTCCGCCATCGCGTGCCCCATGCGCCCGATGCCGATCCAGCCGATCTTCAGCGGGCCTGCGGCGTCGCTTGTCGTCATCGCGTTCATCCGCCCAGCAGCTCGCGTGCGATCCAGTCGTCGACGCGCGGCATGATCATTCGGCCGCAGCGGTCCCGAACGGCATGTCCATCACGAACAGCCAGCCGCCGTCGGCCTGGCGCCGCGCGATCTCGACCGCATGGCCGCTCAGCGCCTCCTCGAAGCGGCGGTCGAGATCGACAGCGTCGCGCGTGATCATCCTTTTTCTCCTCGATAGGGGTTGGCGATCGGCAGCTCTTCGGCCGGATAGAGCGAGATGATCTGCGGTCCGCTGGGCGTCAGGATCACCTCCTCCTCGATGCGCGCCGCGGAAATGCCGTCGGTGGCCGGACAGTACGTCTCGACGGCGAACACCATCCCCGCCTTCAGCTCGATGGGTTCCTTCAGCGAATTCAATCGCGAGATCAGCGGCCGCTCGTGCAAGCCAAGGCCGAGCCCGTGGCAGAAATTGAGCCCGAACGCGTCCATCTCGCTCGCGAAGCCGATGTCGCCCGCCTTGGGCAGCGAGCGCGCGATCCGATCCGTCGTCACGCCGGGCTTCAGGAGGTCGATCGTGCGATCCATCCATTCGCGTGCCTTGCGATACGCGGTGCGTTGCGCGGGCGTAGCGCGTCCGACGTTGAACGTCCGGTAGTAGCACGTCCTGTAACCCATGAACGACTGGATGATGTCGAAGAAGGCCTGGTCGCCCGGGCGGATCAGACGATCCGTGAAGTTGTGCGGATGCGGCGAGCAACGCTCGCCCGAGATCGAGTTGATTGCCTCGACGCAGTCGGATCCCATCAGGTAGAGCCGCGACGTCGCGAGCGCTACGATCTCGCTCTCCTTGACACCCGGCTTGAGCATTTCGGCGATGTCCTGGTAGACGCCGTCGACCATCGCGGCCGCCATGTTGAGCAGCGTCAGCTCGTCGATGTTCTTCACTTCGCGAGCATGCAGCAGCGTCTGCTGGCCGTCGCGGACCTCGATGCCCAGCTTCTGCAACTCGAACAGCATCGGCGGCTCGACGACGTCGAGGCCGAGCGGCATGCTGCCGACACCCTCGGCGTCGAGCAACGACTTGATCTCGCGCGCCGCATCGCGAAACAGCGTGATGTCGGCGCCGGTCGCGCCGCGCAAGCCGAGCAGGCCGGCCCGGCAATGATCGTGCGCGAGCCACGGCGCATGCAGACGATGATGCTTGGCTGCGGAACCGAAATCCCAAATGTAGGGATCGCCGTTGCCGGTCAGGAGCGCATAGCGGGTCAGCTTGTCGCGCGCCCACTCGCCGATGACCGTGCTCGTCATGTAGCGGATGTTGTGCTGGTCGAAGCACAGCAGCGCGCCAAGGCCCGACGCGGCCAGCGCCTCGCGCGTTCGCGCCAGCCGGTAGTCGTGCAATCGGCGAAAGTTGACGCGCTCCTCGAAGTCGACCTGCGTGTGGCCGGGTGCCTGCAACGGGCGGTCCCACCGATGGTGCGGGTCGATCGCTTCCGGCCTGACGATCGAAGGCTCGCGGGCGCGCTTTCTGGCCATGGCGGTATTCGGCTCCTCGCGTAGGGTCGGCTCGGACGATCGATGCGGACGATAGCGCGCGAACGGCCGCGGCACTAGCGTTTCGTGAACGCCTTATCGTAGTACGCGAAATCGACGTAGCGCTGCGGATCCGTCAGCGCTTTCGCGGGCGCCGCATACTTGCTGCGCAGTTGCAACACCGTTGCGATCCCCGCGGTGTCCGGCTTCAGGTCGCGCGACAATCCGCCCTTGTCGGCGAGCAACAAATCGTACGATCGCTTCGCGAGCGCCGGCGACATGTCGCGAATGTTCGCGACGAGCAGCGCTTCGACGACGTCGCGGTTCGCGCGATCGTAGAGCCAGTCGGTCGCGGCCTTGTACGCGCGGAGGAAGCCGACCAGCACCGCTTCGTGCTCGCGCGCCCAGCTCCGTCGCGCGAGCCCTACCGTGCCCTGGTAGGCACCGAGCGTCTCTGCCGCCGCGATCGTGTGGTAGCCGCGCGCCTCGGCGAGGAGCTCGAACGGCGTGCGCAGCAGCGTCGCATCGTGCTTGCCGGCGACAAGATCGCGGTAGCGGTTCGCGGTGCCCCCCGCGCGGACGAACGTGACGTCGGCCTCCGCGAGGCCGCTGCGGGTGACGAGCTCACGAATGACGAACGCAAATCCGGTCGTCATCGCGTCGACGGAAACCGTCCTGCCTTTCAGCTCCTTGACCGACGTGATCGTTGGCGCCGCGACGATCGAGATGAATCCACCATCACCGCCCATGAATGCGAAGAGGTCGGGGTTGTCGGCGACCTTCGCTTCGCCCTGGCCTTCCTGGTACGCGATGACGTTGTCGATCGCGGCGAACGCGATGTCGGACTTGCCGTCGAGCACCGACGCGACCAGGAATCCGGACGACGGCGTGTAGGTGAGCTGCACGGCAAGTCCTTCCGCTTCGAACGATCCGTTGCGCTGCGCGGCCCACAGCGGCAGATTCCAGCCGCCGTCGAATACCAGAACCCGCAGCGTCATCAGCGGCGCAGAGGGTGCCTGCGCATGCGCGGATGCGACGGCGAACGCGAACGCCACGAGCGCAAGCAGTCGACAGGCCATCCGGTTCCTTCCGTTGGCGAGGCTTTCGCGAGCCCCGCATGCCGGGACTCCGGTAAATTAAAGCACATCGGCACCGATCCCGCTGATGCACACGTTGCGACGAAACGCCGGCCTGTTCACCGCCGGCGTCGCTGTCTTGCGCGACGCGAGACGCTTGACTGCGTGTGCCACCGCGCGAGCGGCAGTAAGCAGCAGGTCGCCGATCAACCGCGTGCGGCGGTGGCGCGCCTCGAAATGCAGCGCGACCGCATCCGGCCATCCGGTCGCAGCGCCGTCGCGCGTGGTGGCGAGCATCACATCGACATGCGGCCACGTCGCCGCCTGCGGGCAGTTGTCGGTTTGCTGTGCATCCATGGCGATTCCTTCTGGTCATTGGCACCGTCGGGTGCGAGAAGCGGAATCTAGACGCGTCGTCTCATCCTGTAAAATGATTTGTTATGATGTAATCCATCTTCTGGAGAGATTGATGGAACTGAGCGACCTCGTTGTGTTCCGTACCGTCGTCAATGCAGGCGGCGTCACGCGCGCGGCGAACCAGCTGCATCGCGTGCAGTCGAACGTCACCACTCGCGTGAAGAACCTCGAGGACGAGCTCGGGGTCGCGCTGTTCATCCGTGAAGGGCGGCGGATGCAGCTGACACCGGCGGGAAAGGTGTTGCTCGGCTACGCGGAGCGGATCATCGCGCTCGCCAGCGAGGCGAAGGTCGCGCTGCGCGACTCGGGTCCGCGCGGCGTGCTGCGCCTTGGTGCAATGGAGAGCACAGCCGCCGTGCGCCTGCCGGCGCCATTGTCACGGCTGCAGTCGCGTCATCGCGACTTGGCAATCGAGTTGCACACCGGCGATCCGGTGCGCCTGATCGGCGACGTGCTCGCGGGGACGCTCGAAGCGGCGCTCGTTGCCGAGCCGGTCAGCGATCCGCGGCTCGAGTCGATGCCGGTCTACGCCGAAGAGCTCGTGCTCGTCACGCGAAGCGGCCATCCGGCGATCCGCGAGCCGCGCGACATCGCACCGCGGACGCTGCTCGCGTTCCATCCGGGCTGTCCGCACCGCAAGCGACTCGAGGACTGGTTCGATCGCGCGAACGTCATGCCGGAGCGCATCGTCGAGATGAGCTCGTACCACGCGATCCTCGGCTGCGCGGTCGTGGGGATGGGGACGGCGCTGATGCCGAAGAGCGTCGTCGACGCGTACGCCGAACGTGCGCGCCTTGGCGTGCATCCGATCTCGCCGGCCTTTCGCAACGTGCGCACGCTGCTCGTATGGCGCAAGGACTCGCCGCAAGCCAACATTGCCGCTCTCGCCGACGAACTGCGCCCGCAGTCGTCGCCGCGCCGGCGCGCCACGAAGCGCACCCGGGACGCTCAGGTGTAGGTATAGAACCCGCGGCCGGCCTTGCGCCCGAGATAGCCGGCGGCGACCATCTCCTTCAACAGCGGCGCCGGCCGGTACTTCGGATCGTTGAAGTCGCCGTAGAACACATTCATGACGGCGAGCACCACGTCGAGGCCGATCATGTCGGCCAGCGCCAGCGGCCCGATCGGATGATTGCAGCCGAGCCGCATCCCGTTGTCGATGTCTTCGGCCGACGCAAGGCCCTCCTGCAGCGCGAAGATCGCTTCGTTGATCATCGGGCACAGGATCCGGTTCACGACGAATCCCGGACTGTTTCGCACGACGATCGGCGTCTTGCCGAGGCGCTGCGCGAACGCACGCACGGCGTCGACAGTGGCGTCGGAAGTCTGCAGGCCGCGGATCAGCTCGACGAGCGCCATCATCGGCACCGGGTTGAAGAAATGCATACCGAGGAAGCGCTCGGGACTGCGGGCGACCGCCGCCAGCGCGGTGATCGAGATCGACGACGTGTTCGACGCAACGATTGCGTCCGGCATCGCGCGCGCGCCGATGTCCTTCAGGATCTTGAGCTTCAGGTCCAGGTTCTCGGTGGCCGCCTCGATGACGAGATGGGCGCGCGAAAGGACCGCGTAATCGGTCGATGCCGTAATGCGCGCCAGCGCTGCGCTGCGAGCGTCCGCGGTGATCTTGTCCTTTTTCTGCAATCGCTCGAGGCTCGCGCCGATCGCGGCGACGCCGCGATCCAGCGCCGGCTGTGCGACGTCGATCATGACGACATCAATACCGGCAGTGGCGCACGCCTGCGCGATGCCGTTGCCCATCGTTCCGGCGCCGATGACGCCTACCCGCTCGATCGCCTGCATTGTTGTCGCCTGACTCGTGACCGGACGACGCGATTATGCCTTGTCGATCGACGGGCGCTCGTCGCCGCGACGGCCCGGGCGACGCGTCGGCTTGCGTTGCACGGCCACGCGCGGCGGGGCTGAACGCAGCCCCGCGAAGAACGTGTCGACAAGCGCGGGCGCGGAGCACGCGAGGTCGTGCGCGGCAGGATCGAGCACCCAGCTGTTCATCAAGCCGCCGATATACGCATGGAGCGCCTGCGCGGCGAGCGGTGTATCGGTGTCACCGGGCAGCTGCCCGCCGGACACGGCCTGCTGGAGCACGCGCTCGACGTGCGTCAAGCAATGCCGGCGCTCGCGCTGCCTGCGCTCGGTGAGCGGCGCCATCTCGCCCGCCGAATCGGTCTCGTGCAGCATCACCTCGAACACCGCCTGCGACCGCGGGTCGCACGCGAGCCGGGTAAGCGCCGTGATCGCCAGCGTGCGCAGCGTGCCGAGCGGATCGTCGTGGGTTGCCGCGCCGGCATCGCTCAGCATGATTTCCATCGGCAGCAGCGCGCGCTCGCACATGGCCGCGCACAGGTCGGCCTTGTCGCGGAAATGCCAGTAAACGGCGCCGCGCGTCACGCCCGCCGCAGCGGCGACCTCGGCGAGCGAGCTCCGCGCGATGCCGCGCCGGCGAAACACCGTTTCGGCCGCGTCGAGCAGCTGCTCGCGCGTGATCGCCGCATCTTCCTTCGTCCTGCGTGCCATTGCCTTGATGCCCTTTTTCCGCGGCGCGTGTTGCGAAACTCTTTACAAACAGTCGCGATTGTATGTATCCTTTTCACTTCGCACAAGGCGCACCGCAACAACCCCGCGCCGTTCAAGACCCCTGGGAGTCGCTGATGTCCGTCGCGCTGCGTTCATTTCCCCGCCTATTACCCGTCGCCCTCGTCGCCCTTCTGGCCGCCTGCGGGCAGAAACCGCAAGGCGGCGGCTTTCACGGCTTCCCGCCGGCCGACGTCACCGTGCAGCCGGTGGCGCTGCAGACGTTTCCCGTCACGTTCGAATACGTCGGGCAGACGCAGGGCTCGAAGGACGTCGAGGTGCGCGCGCGCGTGACCGGCATCATCGAGAAGCGGCTGTTCGAGGAAGGCGCGGCCGTCAAGGCCGGTCAGACGCTGTTCATCATCGATGCACGCCAGTATCAGGCGCAGGTCGCCGCGGCGAACGCCGACGTCTCGCGCGCGAAGGCACAGAAGGCGCAGGCTGATCGCGAGGCAGCACGGTTGAAGCCGCTCGCCGAGCGCAAGGCAATCGGGCAGAAGGAAGCCGACGACGCCGCGTCGGCGGCCGACCTGGCCGCCGCCGCCGTGCAGGCGTCGCAGGCCAAGGTGGCCGAGCTCAGCGTCAATCTGGGCTACACGAAAGTGCTGGCGCCGATCTCCGGCCTGACGAGCCGTTCGCAGAAATCGGAAGGCAGCCTCGTCACCGCCAACGAGACGCTGCTGACGACCATTTCCCAGACGCATCCGATCTGGGTCGTGTTCAACATCTCGGAGAACGAGCAGCTGCGGCTCAACCGCGCCGTCGCCGCCAACCAGCTGATGCTGCCGAAGGACAATGCGTACGAGGTGACCGTCAAGTTGTCGGACGGTTCGACGCTTCCGCGCAAGGGCCGCATCAACTTCTCCGACACGCGGATCAACCCGACGACGGGCACGTACGAGATGCGCGCCGAGATCGCCAACCCCGACGGTGCGCTGAAGCCCGGCCAGTTCGTCCGCGTGATCCTGCGCGGCGCCGAGCGGCAGAACGTCGTCGCGGTGCCCCAGGTCGCCGTGCTGGACGGACCGCAGGGCAAGTTCGTCTACACGCTCGGCAAGGACAAGGACGGCAAGGATGTCGCGACGCCGCGCCCCATTGTCGTCGGCGACTGGGTCGACGCGAGTGCCAGCAATCAGTGGGTGATCGAGTCCGGGCTCAAGCCGGGCGACCAAGTGCTGATCAATGGCATCGCCAAGGTGATGCCCGGAGGGCAGGTCAAGGTCGGCACCGGCGCACCCGAAGGCGCAGCCGGCGCGCCGCAGGCGGCCGGCGGCGGCGCATCGACACCCTCCAAGGCGATCGACGCGGGCACGAAGGCACCCGCGGCGCAACCGGAAGCGAAGGCCGCCGAGCCAGGCGCGCCCGCGAAAGCGACGGGATCCGCGCCGCCGAACAAGTCGTAACGACCGGGGACTCTTCCGATGCTATCGCGCTTCTTCATCGACCGCCCGATCTTCGCGGCGGTGATATCGCTGTTCCTCGTGCTCGCCGGCCTGGCCGCGATGCGCTCGCTGCCGATCGCGCAGTACCCGGAGATCGCGCCGCCGGTCGTCACCGTGCAGGCCGTCTATCCGGGCGCATCGGCGCAAACCATCGAGCAAACGGTCGCGTCGCCGATCGAGAACGCGATCAACGGCGTGCCCGGCATGATCTACATGAGCTCGTCGTCGGGGTCGAACGGCGTCCTGCAGATCCAGGTGACATTCGACATCGGTACCAACGTCGACATCGCGACGGTCAACGTCAACAACCGCGTCAACGAAGTCCTTCCGCGGCTGCCGGAGGAAGTTCGCCGCCAGGGCGTGTCCGTGGAGCGCGGCAGCTCGGCGTTCCTGCAGGTTCTGGCGTTCTATTCGCCCGATGACCGCTTCGACGGTCTGTTCACGTCGAACTACGTCACGTTGAATGTCCTCGACCGGCTGAAACGGCTGCCCGGCACGACGAACGTGCAGATCTTCGGCGCGCACGATTATGCAATGCGCATCTGGCTCAAGCCGGACCGGATGGCGCAGCTGCGGCTTACGCCTGCCGACGTCATCAGCGCCGTCAACGAGCAGAACGCGCAGTTCGCAGCAGGCAAGGTCGGCCAGTCGCCAACGACGAAGGGACAGGACCTCGTCTACACGGTCACCACGCGCGGCCGGCTGACGGAGCCCAAGGAGTTCGAGCAGATCATCGTCCGCTCGAATCCCGATGGCTCCGCCGTGCGGCTGTCCGACGTCGCGCGCGTCGAGCTTGGCTCGAAGGACTACGAGTTCATCGGCCGCATCAACGGCAAGTCGGCGACGCTCGTCGGCATCTTCCTGTCGCCGGGTGCGAACGCGCTCGACGTCGCCAAGACGGTCAAGACCGAGGTCGCGGAGCTGGCGACGCGTTTCCCGGAAGGTCTCGCCTATTCGGTCCCGTACGACACGACGCGCTTCGTCGAGGTGTCGATCCGTGAAGTCCTGAAGACGCTCGGCGAGGCGATGCTGCTCGTGTTCCTCGTCGTCTACCTGTTCCTGCAGAGCTGGCGCGCAGCGATCATTCCGTTCGCCGCCGTGCCGGTGTCGCTGATCGGTGCGTTCGCCGGCATCTACGCGCTCGGCTATTCGATCAACACGCTGACCCTGTTCGCCATGGTGCTGGCGATCGGCATCGTCGTCGACGACGCGATCGTCGTGCTCGAGAACGTCGAGCGGCACATGCGCGAGGACAAGCTGCCGGCGCGCGACGCGGCGATCAAGGCGATGCGCGAAGTGACGGGACCGATCATCGCGATCGTGCTGACGCTGACCGCGGTATTCGTGCCGATCGCGTTCCTCGGCGGACTGACCGGCGAGCTGTACCGGCAGTTCGCCGTGACGATCGCGATCTCGGTCGTCATCTCGGGCCTCGTCGCGCTGACGCTGTCGCCGGCGCTGTGCGCGATCATCCTGAAGCCGCACGAGCCGCCGAACCGCTTCTTCGCATGGTTCAACGACTGGTTCGCGCGCGTGACCGCCCGCTATAACGATGGCGTCGTCTGGATGCTGCGGCGTGGCCTCATCGGTGCGCTGCTGTTCATCGGCATGGTCGCGCTGACCGCGTGGCTGTGGCGCGTGACACCCGGCAGCCTCGTGCCCGACGAGGATCAAGGCTTCTACATCAGCGCGGTGATCCTGCCCGACGGCGCAACGCTCGAGCGCACCGACAAGGTGGTCTCGAAGGTGACGGAGGCGATCCGCTCGAACCCGAACAACCAGGACATCATCGCGTTCACCGGTTTCGACTTCATCGGCGGCGGTTTCCGCAACAACGCGGCGACGATCTTCGTCACGCAAAAGCACTGGGACGAGCGCACCGTCACGGCGCCGCAGCTCGTCGGCGAGCTGTACGGCAAGACCGCCGGCATCAAGGAAGCGCTGGTGCTCGCGTTCAATCCGCCGCCGATCTTCGGCCTCGGCACGGCGGGCGGCTTCGAGTTCTACATCCAGAACCGCGGTGACGGCGGCGCCAAGCGCCTGTCGGAGGTCACCCAGCAGTTCCTCGCGCGCGCCAACCAGGATCCGCAACTCGCGGGGGCGCAGACGCTATGGCGCGCGACGGTGCCGCAGCTCACCGTCGACGTCGACCGCGAGAAGGCGAAGACGCTCGGCATCCCGATCTCCGACGTATTTGCCGCGCTGTCGGCGACGCTCGGCAACTTCTACGTCAACGACTTCAACAAGTACGGTCGCGCATGGCAGGTGCTGATGTCGGCCGAGCCGACGTACCGCAATCGACCCGACGACATCGGTGCCGTCTATGTGCGCTCGTCCAAGGGCGAGATGATCCCGCTGTCGTCGGTCGCGACCGTTCGCTACTCGTCGGGGCCGGACGCGCTCGACCGGTTCAACAATTTGCCGTCGGTGAAGATCATCGGCCAGGGCGCGCCGGGATTCAGCTCGGGCCAGGCGATTGCACGCGTCGAGCAGATTGCGCGCGAAACGCTGCCGAGCGACTTCAGCTTCGACTGGGGCGGCACGTCGTATCAGGAGAAGAAATCCAGCGGCGCGGCGACGTTCTCGCTGGGGCTTGCCGTCGTCATGGTGTTCCTGATCCTCGCCGCCCAATACGAGCGGCTGTCGCTGCCGATCTCGGTGCTGCTGGCGCTGCCGTTCGGCACGTTCGGGGCCCTCGCGGCAATCTGGCTGCGCGGGCTCACCAACGACGTCTACTTCCAGATCGGCCTCGTGACGCTGCTCGGCCTCGCCGCGAAGAACGCGATCCTGATCGTCGAGTTCGCGGTGCTCAAGACGCACGAAGGATTGTCGCCGTCGGCGGCGGCGATCGAGGCGTCGCGGCTGCGGTTCCGGCCGATCCTGATGACTTCGCTCGCGTTCATCCTCGGCGTGACACCGCTCGCGATCTCGACGGGCGCCGGTGCGGGCGCGCGGCATTCGACCGGCACGGGCGTCATGGGCGGCATGCTCGCCGCGACGTTCCTCGCGATCTTCTTCGTGCCGCTGTTCTATCGCGTGATCACCGAGCGGCGGCTCATCGAGCGCCGCAGCCACGACGAGCTGCTCGAGGAGGTCAAGCACCTGCGCACGTCGTCGCACCACGTGCCGACGACGCCGGGCCATCCGCCGGTGACCGCTCACGGAGACTGACAAGATGGCGCACTCGCTACGAAACTCGATTCTCATCGCGGCCCTCGCAGCGGCGATCGCTGGCTGCACGACGACGCCGACAGCGCCACCGGTCGTCGAGCTGCCGGCGGCGACCGTGACGGATGTCCATCTCGAACGGTGGTGGACGCGATTCAACGAGCCGGCGCTGACGTCGCTGATCGACGAAGCGCTCGCCAGCAACCTCGACCTGCAGGTCGCGATGGCACGCATCGACGCCGCGCGCGCGCAGGTGACGCTGGCGCAGGGAAGCCTCTATCCGACGCTCGATGTCGGCGTCAACGCCGGCCGCCTTGGCGTTTCGCGTGTCGGCGCAACGCCGATTCCGTCCAGTTTCCCCGCGACGAGCAACGATTTCCGAATCGGGCTCAACGCGGCGTACGAGCTCGACCTGTGGGGCAAGTACCGCGCCGCGACGCGCGCCGCGCAGAACGACGTGCTCGCGAGCGAGTTCGCGCGCGAGACGGTGCGCACTGTCGTGGCGGCAGAAGTCGCGCGCGCGTATTTCGGCCTGCTCGCGGCCGACGCGCAGTTGCGGCTGCTGCGCGACACGCTGACGCTGCGCAACGAAACGGTTGCGCTGCAGACCGATCGGCAACAAGCCGGCATCATCGGTGACTACGACCTCGCCCAGGCCAAGGCGGAACGTGCGGCCGTGACCGCCGACATCGCGATCACCGAGCGCGCGATCGCCCAATTCGAATCGGCGCTCGCCGCACTGACCGGCCGGTCGCCGCGCGACGTGTTCGCGCCCATCGTCGCACGCAACGCGTCGCCCGGCCTGCTGCTCGACGTTCCCACGGTGCCGGCGGGACTGCCGTCCGACATGCTCGAGCGACGCCCGGATGTGCGGGCGATCGAGAAGGCGCTCGCCGCCGCGAGCCTGCGCATCGATCGCGCGCGCGCCGACTACTTCCCGTCGGTGTCGTTGACGGGCGCGCTCGGAACCGAATCGGCTGCGCTGTCGAATCTGTTCACCGGGCCAGCCGTCTTCTGGTCATTGGGCGCGGGCCTCTTGCAGCCGTTGCTCAACCTCAACACGATCGACGCCAACGTGCAGGCGGCTACCGCCCGGCGCGAGGAGCTCGTCGTCAACTATCGGCAAACCGTGCAGGCGGCGTTCAAGGACGTGCACGATGCGCTCGCCGCGGACCGGACGACGCGCGAGGCGCTGGCCGCGGAGACCGAGCGCAGCGCGAACCTGCAGCAGGCGTACGATCTGTCGGACGTCCGCTACAAAGCTGGCTATTCGCCGTATCTCGAGGTGCTCGACGCGCAAAGGCAACTGTTGCAGGCGCAGACGCTGCAGATCCTCGCCGCGCGCGACGTCCGCCTGGCACTCGTGGATCTTGCGAAGGCGCTGGGCGGCGGCTGGGAGTACGAGACTGCCGTCGAGCCGCGCGCGACGGCGACGGGCGCCAAGTAATGCAGGACGGCAACCGGCGTCGGCGAACGCCCGCGACGGCGGGCCGCGACGCCGTCCGGTGATGTACGCTGTGCGTCCGACGGATCAGATCCAGCGAACGACGCCATGCCCAATCCGATGAATGTGATCGACACCCGGTTGCCGGACCTGCTGCGCGGTCCGCGTGCGCTGCTCGGCATGTTCGTCGGCATTCCGTCGCCATCGCTCGTCGAGATGTGCGGACACGCCGGCGTCGATTTCGTCATCGTCGACAACGAGCACGGACCGGCCGGCATCGAGTCGACGGAGCACATGCTGCGCGCGGCGCGCAGCAGCGGCGTGATCCCCGTCGTGCGTACCCTGGAGCCCGACATCCTGCGCGTGCTCGACATCGGTGCGTCGGCGATCCAGGTGCCGCAAGTGCACACGGCCGAGCAGGCGCGGCGCATCGTCGCTGCAGCGAAATATCCGCCGGTCGGAACGCGCGGCGCCGCGTTCTCGACACGCGCTGCCGGCTTCGGCTTCTTCGGCGGCGAACGGCACATCGCCGATTCGAACGCCGGCACTTCCGTCATCGTGATGACCGAAACGCGCGAAGCGCTCGGCAACCTCGACGCTATTCTCGCGGTGCCCGGCATCGACGCCGTGTTCTTCGGGCCGAACGACCTGTCGTTCTCGCTGGGGCATCCGGGCCAGATGGGCCATCCGGAAGTCATCGCCGCCATCGAGCACGGCGTCGCGCGCGCGCTCGCGCACAACATCGCACCCGGCGTGCTCGCGCTCACACCGGACGACTTCCATCGCTGGCGCAACGTCGGTGCGCGCTACCTGCCGATGGTGATGTCGGGCCTGGTGGGCAACGCGTTACGCACGGCGGTGGCGGGCACGCGCGTCGCCGCGAAGTAACCCGCCGCACCGCGGACCATCACTGCAGCTGCGGTTTTTTCAGCAGCGCGCTGCGGTCGACCGACCGCACGGTGACGTTGCGAACCTTGCCTTCGCGCAGCAGCGTCAGCGGCACCTCGGTGCCTGCGGCCCCGCGCTGCCAGACACAGCGGTAGAAATCGGCGAGGTCGTCGATCGGCTCGCCGGCAACATCGCGGACGACGTCGCCAAGCTGAACGCCGGCGCGCTCCGCGGGGCCGTCGGTGGCAAGCCCCTGGATGGCGATACCGTCGCGCGTCTCCGCCGTGTAGAGGCCGAGCCAGGGCCGTGGCGGCCGATCGACGCGGCCGAGGTGCAGCATGTCGTCGAGTATCGGATCGATGAGCTCGCTCGGCACGAACATGTTGCCTTTGACCGTCTCGTCGCCGTCGGCTTCCTGGACGAACAGCGAGCCGATGCCGATGAGCCGACCGTTGCGGTCGAGCAACGCGGCCCCGCTCCATTCCGGATGCGGCGGCGTGGTGAAGAGCGCCTCGTCGAGCAGGTATTCCCAGTAGCCGGCGAATTCGCGGCGCGCGAACACACGCGCCTTCAACGCATGGCCGCGGCCGCCGTGGCCGATGACGAACACGTCGCCGGTCAGGTCGGCGGATTCGAGGTCGGTGCGCGCGATCGGCCCGACGTCGAGCTTGCCGAGCGGGAGGACGAGCCCGAGCCCTGTGACCGGATCGTAGGCGAGCGCGTGGCCGGGCACGACGGTACCGGCATGCGTGGTGAGCCAGATCGTTTCGGCTTCGGTGATCAGGTAGCCGATCGTCAGCACGAGCCCGTCGTCGTTGATGACGACGCCGTTCCCGGTGCGCTCGGTGCCGAGGATCGGCGCGGTGAACGCGTCGTCCGGCACTTCGACGCGCAAAGCCACTACCGCATGCAGCGCAACGCCGAGGTCGAATGGGACCTCGCCGCCTTTCGGCTGCAATTCGGTCGGAAACGCCCAGTGCGTTTGATCGGTCACGTTCGTCGGATCGTCGGTCGCCGGCGACACCGCCGGACTGTTGGACATCTTACGCGAACGGCTCTTTCCGTCACTGCGAGACTTGGGCACCGTCCAGCGCCCGATGTTCCACGTAAACTGCTGCCGTTTTCACGCACCCGAGAGCGACCCGATGCAATTACGCCCGTTCTGCGCGCTGTTGCTGCTCGTCGCCGCCCCTGCGTCGAGCCAGGTGCCGCCGACTGCCGCCGAGCGCGCGCAGTACGCTGGCGTGTTTGCCGCCGCAGCGCGCAACGACGCGGCAACGATCGCGACGCTGGTTGCAGCGGCTGGCGTCGTCGACGCCCGCGACGGGTACGGCCGTACGCCGCTGCATGTCGCCGCCTACGCGAAGGCGCACGACGCGATGCGCAGTCTCGTCAAGGCCGGCGCGGATCCCAACGCACTCGAACGCGATCGCTACGACATCGTGACGATCGCCGCCGTCGCCGACGACGTACCGACGCTCGAGACGGCACTGGCGGTCGGCTGCAGTCCACGCAATGTCACCAGCCGTTACGACGGCACGGCGCTGATCGCCGCCGCGCATCTTGGCCACGACGACGTTGTCCGTGCGCTGATACGCGCCGGCGCACCGCTCGACCACGTCAACAATCTCGGCTGGACCGCGCTGATCGAATCGATCGTGCTGGGCGACGGCGGTCCGCGGCACGTGGCGACGATGAAGGCGTTGATCGACGGCGGCGCCAACCTCAACCTGGCCGATCGCAGCGGTGCGACGCCGCTGGCGCTCGCGCGAAGCCGCGGCTTCGCGCCGATGGTGGCGCTGCTTGCGCAGGCCGGCGCACGCTAGACGGCGCGCAACACCTTGCGCACGACGGGCCGCGCCGGCTTGCGCCGCACGACCTCGCGAAAGCCCGCACGGTCGTACATCGATTTCGCACCGAACCACATCGAGTCGTCCCGATCGCGCATGGGCTTGTCGATCGGGTAGGCCTCGAGCAGCGACGCCCCGTGCGTGCGCGCAAACGCCGTCGCGTGCTCGAGCATCGCCTCCGAAACGCCCATTCCGCGAACATCGGCTGCGGTGAAAAAGCACACGACCGACCAGACGGGCTTCGTGTCCACCGGTTTCATCACCGGAGAGCGCGCGAGCTTTGCGAACTGCTCGCGCGGGCCGAACGAGATCCACGCGACGGGCCGGCCGTCGCGGTACCCGATCAGCCCGGGCACCGTGCCTTTGTCGACGAGCGCCTTCAACGCGTGCCGGTTGTACTGTGCCGCGGTGACACCCGCCGGCGGATCGATGCCACCGGAACGGCGGTAGAACATGCACCAGCAGCCGCGTACCTGCGATCCGCCGCGGCCGTTGAACAGCGCCACGAGATCGTCGAACCGCTGCGGCGTTAGCGGGCGGGCCTCGATGCCGGCGGCTGCTCGTCGTTGCGTGTGCTTGGCGGTCACTTTACGAATGGCTGCGCAGGCGGTCGCAGCGGCTGAGCCTCGGACTTCGCAGGCGGCGACCGCGGCACGGGTGGAGCCGGCCGCGGCAAGTCAGTGGCGCGCAACGGATCCTTCAACTCGGGCGCGGTCGGCGGCGGCGGCGCCGGCTCGTCCTCGCGCGCGGCGGTCGTTGCGTCGCTGGCTGCCGCATCGTCGTCCCGCACCGAAACGATGAGGAACGCGATCAGCAGCGCGAGGCCGACGCTGCAGACGGTGGCAACGATCGCGGCCGTCCGCGCCTTCCGGCTCACGACCCAGAAGCGCTCGTTGCACGCGCGGCAGCGGTAAGGCGAGTGGAACTTGTGGTCGCCGACTTCGCGCTCGCGTTCGCGCCGCGTGGAGCGGCGGACATTCGTGCTCCCGCACGTCGGACAATGGTGAACGGTCGCACCGGCACGCGCGAAGCTCGACGGCGGTTGCGGCGCGTTGCGGCTGGTCGGTGTCATGCGGATCTATCGTGGCCCGCTCGTGCAAGGAGGCGACATTCTATCTGCCGCCCCGGCAGCGCCCCTGCGCACGCTTTGCGCCGTGCGTCATCGCTTACGGCCGCTACATGCTGCGCCGGTACTGGCCGCCCACGTCGAACAGGGCCCGCGTGATCTGGCCGAGCGAGCAGACGCGCACCGTGCTGACAAGCTCTTCGAACACGTTGCCGCCGGCCATCACCGTGCGCTTGAGGCGCTCGAGTGCTGCGGGCGCCTCGGAGCCGTGGCGCGCGTGGAAATCGGCCAGGCGCGCAAGCTGCGAGGCTTTCTCGTCGTCGGTCGAGCGCGCGAGCTCGACCTTTTGTGGCACGGCGTCACCGTGCGGATTGCGGAACGTGTTGACGCCGACGATCGGATAGGAGCCGTCGTGCTTGCGATGCTCGTAGTACAGCGACTCCTCCTGGATCTTGCCGCGCTGGTACCCGGTTTCCATCGCGCCGAGGACGCCGCCGCGCTCGGACAGCGCCTCGAACTCCCTAAGCACCGCCTCCTCGACGAGCGCCGTCAGCTCGTCGATGATGAACGAGCCCTGGTTCGGGTTCTCGTTCTTGCCCACACCCCATTCGCGATTGATGATCATCTGGATCGCCATCGCCCGCCGCACGCTGTCCTCCGTCGGCGTGGTGATCGCCTCGTCGTACGCGTTGGTGTGCAGCGAGTTCGTGTTGTCGTACGTGGAGATCAGCGCCTGCAGCGTCGTGCGGATGTCGTTGAACGCGATCTCCTGCGCGTGCAGGCTGCGGCCGCTCGTCTGCGAGTGGAACTTGAGCTTCTGCGATCGCTCGTTCGCGCCGTAGCGCTCGCGCATCGCGACGGCCCAGATCCGCCGCGCAACGCGGCCGATGACCGCGTACTCGGGGTCCATGCCGTAGCTGAAGAAGAACGACAGGTTCGGTGCGAAGTCGTCGACGTGCATGCCGCGCGCAAGATACGCCTCGACGAACGTGAAGCCGTTGGCGAGCGTGAACGCGAGCTGCGAGATCGGATTGGCGCCGGCCTCGGCAATGTGATAGCCGGAGATCGAAACGGAATAGAAATTCCTGATGTTGTGGTGGACGAAATACTGCTGGATGTCGCCCATCACCTTCAGGCTGAACTCCGTCGAGAAAATGCACGTGTTCTGGCCCTGGTCCTCCTTCAGGATGTCGGCCTGCACGGTGCCGCGCACCGTCGTCAGCGTCCATGCGCGGATCTTCGCGGCCTCGTCGTCAGTGGGCTCGCGGCCGTTGTCCTGCGCGAACTTGTCCAGCTGCTGGTCGATCGCCGTGTTCATGAACATCGCGAGGATCGTCGGCGCGGGGCCATTGATCGTCATCGACACGGAATTGTTCGGCGCGCAGAGGTCGAAGCCTGCGTACAACACCTTCATGTCGTCGAGCGTCGCGATCGACACGCCCGAATTGCCGACCTTGCCGTAGATGTCGGGGCGGCGATCGGGATCGTTGCCGTACAGCGTGACCGAATCGAACGCTGTCGACAGCCGCTTCGCCGGCATGCCGTCGGCGAGCAGATGGAAGCGCCGGTTGGTTCGGAACGCGTCGCCTTCGCCGGCGAACATCCGCGTCGGATCCTCGTTCTCGCGCTTGAACGCGAACACGCCGGCGGTGAACGGAAAGCTGCCGGGCACGTTTTCGGTAAGTTGCCAGTGCAGGATCTCGCCGTCGTCCTCGTACGAGGGCAGGGCGACCTTGCGCACCTTCGTGCCCGACAGCGACGTCGTCGTCAGTGCCGTGCGGATCTCCTTGTCGCGGATCCGGACGACGTATTCGTCGCCGCCGTACGACGACTTGAGCCGCGGCCACATGTCGAGCAGCTTTCTCGAGCGCGGCTGCAACGCCGCATCGCGCTCTGCGATCAGCGCGTCGAGCGCCGGCAGCGCGTCCTTCAGCATCGCCTTCGCCGCGCGAAGCTGCTGCCGCTCACGCGCGACGCGCGCCTGCGCATGCGCCGCCACGTGATAGCCCCGCACTGTCTCCGCGATTTCCGCGAGGTAGCGCACGCGTGCGGGCGGCACCACCGCCTGCTGCTGCGTCGAGTGGCGCGTCGACGGATGCGGTAGCGCGCCGTCGGCGAGCGCCATTCCATGCTCGCGCAATGCGGCCGCGATCGCCTGATAGAGCGCGGTGACGCCGTCGTCGTTGAAGCGCGACGCAACCGTGCCGTAGACCGGCATTTCGTCGGGCGCCACCTTGAACAGCTCGCGATTGCGCTGGTACTGCTTGCGGACGTCGCGCAGTGCGTCATGAGCGCCCTTGCGGTCGAACTTGTTGATCGCGACGAAGTCGGCGAAGTCGAGCATGTCGATCTTCTCGAGCTGCGAGGCCGCGCCGAACTCGGGCGTCATCACGTACAGCGACAGGTCGACGTGCGGAACGATCGCGGCGTCGCCCTGGCCGATGCCCGACGTCTCGACGATGACGAGGTCGAACCCCGCGGCCTTGCACGTCGCGATCGCGTCGGGGAGCGCCTTCGATATTTCACTGCCTGCATCACGGGTGGCAAGCGAGCGCATGTAGATGTTCGGCGCGTGGATCGCGTTCATCCGGATCCGGTCGCCGAGCAATGCGCCGCCCGACTTGCGACGCGACGGATCGATCGACAGGATCGCGATCCGCAGCTTGTCCTGCTGGTCGAGGCGGAAGCGGCGAATGAGCTCGTCGGTCAGCGAGCTCTTGCCAGCGCCGCCGGTACCGGTAATGCCGAGGACCGGTGTCGTCGTCTTGGCGGCGGCCTCGCGCAACGCCTGCTGGTACGCCGGCGGTGCAACACCCGCTTCGAGCGCGCTGATCGTCCGTGCGATCGCACGCGCGCGCGCGAAGCGATCGGCGTCGGTCAGTGCCGCGATCGATTCGGGACACGTTTGCGTCAGGTCGACGTCCGCCGCCGCGACGATCTCGTTGATCATCCCCTGCAGGCCGAGCTTCTGCCCGTCCTCGGGCGAGAAGATCCGCGTGACGCCGTAGTTGTGGAGCTCGTCGATCTCCGCAGCGACGATCACGCCGCCACCGCCACCGAACACCTTCACGTGACCGGCGCCGCGCTCGCGCAACAGGTCGAGCATGTAGGTGAAGAACTCGACGTGGCCGCCCTGGTACGACGAGATCGCGATGCCGTGCGCGTCCTCCTGGATCGCGCAGTCGACGATCTCCTCGACCGACCTGTTATGGCCGAGATGGATCACCTCGCAGCCGGTCGCCTGCAGGATCCGGCGCATGATGTTGATCGACGCATCGTGGCCGTCGAAGAGGCTCGCCGCCGTGACGAAGCGGACCTTGGCAGTCGGCCGGTAGACCAGCGGCTGGCGCGTCGAGACGTCGTTCATCGCGTACCTCGTGAGCTTGCCTGCGCGGGCGGCGCAGAGGAGGCGGGTTCAAAGCTTACCGGATCGGTGGCGCTCGGGTGCCCGGCGCGCCCGCCGGTTGCCAACCGTACATGACGTTTACGTAAACGTCAACCAACGGCGGCACTTTGCGCCCCGGCCGCTGTCCGAATCGTCGCTCATCCACCCACCCGCCAAGGCCGCCATGTCTCTTTGCCGCAGAAGCCTTTACCGGCTGCTTCTCATCGTCGCGTTCGTCCCCGTCACCGCGACCGCCGCGCTGCCGGCCGGCATCACCAAGATCACGAGCGTCGAGGGCGTCGACGAATACCGGCTCGGGAACGGCCTCACGGTGCTGCTGTTTCCCGACGCGACCAAGCCGACGACCACCGTCAACGTCACCTACAAGGTCGGCTCGCGGCAGGAGAACTACGGCGAGACCGGCATGGCGCACCTGCTCGAGCACATGCTGTTCAAGGGCACGCCGTCGGTGCCGAGCGTGTTTGCCGAGCTCGGTCGGCGCGGCATGGAATTCAACGGCAACACGTCGTACGACCGGACGACCTACTTCGAGACGTTCACCGCGTCGCAGCCGGCCCTCGACTGGGTGCTGAAGATGGAAGCCGAGCGGATGACGCGCTCGACGTTCAGCAAGCCCGAGCTGGACTCCGAGATGACGGTGGTGCGCAACGAATACGAGAGCGGCGAGAACCGTCCGCAGAGCGTGCTGTGGAAGCGGATGGCCGCCGTCGCATTCGACTGGCACAACTACGGCAAGCCGACGATCGGCGCGCGCTCCGACATCGAGAACGTGCCGTTCGAGAAGCTCCGCGCGTTCTACCGCACGTATTACCAGCCCGACAACGCCGTCGTGACGATCGGCGGCAAGTTCGACGCCGATCGCGCGCTCGCGACCGTCGCCAGGACGTTCGGCGCGATTCCACGGCCGACACGGACGCTGCCGAAGCTCTACACCGTGGAGCCGGTGCAGGACGGCGAGCGCTCGGTCACCGTGCGCCGCGTCGCCAGCGCGCAATGGCTCGGCGCGATGTTTCACCTGCCGCAGGGCGCCAATGCGGACGCGACGGCGTTCGAGGCGCTCGCCGAGATCATGACCGTCGAGCCCGCCGGCCGCCTGTACAAGGCGCTCGTCGAAGGCAAGAAGGCGTCGTCCGTCGAGAACTGGTTCTTCCCGCAGCACGACGCCGGCTTCGTCATCTTCTGGGCGCAGGTGCCGAACGGCGAAGCGATCGATGCCGCGCGCGACACGATGCTCGCCACGCTGTACGACGTCGCCGCGCATCCGATCACCGACGCCGAGCTCGACCGCGTGCGCAAGAAGGCGCAGAAGGACTTCGACGACACGATCAACGATCCGGAGAAGATGGCCGTCGCGCTGGCCGACGCCATCGCGGAAGGCGACTGGCGGCTCTTTTTCATTCGCCGCGACCGCTGGCGCACGATAACCGCCGCCGACGTCACCCGCGTGGCGACGCAGTGGCTGAAGTCGTCGAACCTGACGATCGGCATGTTCCTGCCCGAAACCAAGCCCGACCGCGCGCCGATGCTCGCGAGCGTCGACGTGCCGGCGCTCGTCAACAACTACAAGGGTGATCCCGCCGTCGCCGCCGGCGAGTCGTTCGATCCGTCGCCGGCGAACCTCGAGGCGCGCACGGAGCGGTTCGCACTTCCGAACGGCATGAAGGTGGCGCTGCTGTCGAAGAAGACGCGCGGCGAGACGGCGCAGATCGAGTTGCGGCTCGACGTCGGCGCCACCGAGACGCTGCGCAACAGCAGTCCGGTGTCGGCCTTCACCGCCTCGATGCTGGAACGCGGTACGGCCAAGCACGATCGGCAGGCATTCGCCGATGCGCTCGACAAGCTCCGCACGAAGCTCGATATCGGGGGCGGCGGCGCCACGGTTGCCGTCAACGCGACGACCGTACGCGGCAGCGTGCCGGACGTGCTGCGGCTCGCGGCGGAAGCGTTGCGCGAGCCGGCTTTCGTGCCGGCGGAGTTCGAGCAGATGAAACGCGAACGGCTGACGGCGCTCGAGCAGAGCCGCAGCGACCCGACGGCGATCGCACGTCGCGCCGTGGCGCGCGCAGGCAATCCGTATCCACCCGACGATGTCCGCTACACGCCGACGATCGACGAGGAGATCGATCGCGTGCGCGCGCTGGATCTCGCGGCCGTCAAGGCGTTCCACGCGAAGTTCTACGGCGCTTCGCACGCCGAGCTTGCCATCGTTGGCGATTTCGACGCGGCCACTGTAAAGCCCCTGATCCGCGAACTGTTCGGCGACTACGCGAGCCCGACACCGTACGCGCGCGTCCCGCAGCCGCTTTATCCGACGAAGGCAGCGCCGCAGACGTTCGAGACGCCCGACAAGGCCAACGCGGCGATGTTCGGTCGCCTGTCGCTGCCGCTCAACGACGAGGCGGCGGACTTCGCGGCACTCGTCGTCGCCAATCGGATTCTCGGCGGCGACAGCGACTCGCGGATCTTCAAGCGCGTCCGCGTGAAGGACGGGCTGTCGTATTCGGTCGGATCGGCGTTCCAGCCGGCGCCGATCGACGAGAACAGCACGTTTGTCGTCTACGCGATCTTCGCGCCGCAAAACCTCGCGAAGGTGCAGGCCGCCACCGGCGACGAACTTGCGCGCGCCCGCGATGGCGGATTTGCCGAGCAGGAAGTCGCGACGGCGAAGAAGGCGTTGCTCGAGGAGCGGCGCATCGCGCGTGCGCAGGATGACGCGCTGGCCGGCTCACTCGTATCGCAGGCGTTCCTCGGCCGCACGTGGGCGAACTCCGCGAAGATCGATGCCGCGATCGAAGCGACGACCGTGGCGTCGGTCAACGCAGCGCTGCGCAAGTACGTCGACCCGGCAGGCATCGCGTACGCGTACGCCGGCGATTTCGCGAAGGCCAAGTAACGCGGGGCCTGTTCGATGCGAACGGCGTCGCGCGACGCCGTTCGCCGTCACGTCGTCGGTATCCCGGACATCCTGGCCAGCGCGTCGAAGATGCCCGGCGTGCTTGCGAGGCAAGGCGCCTTCGCAGTGACGGGCGACGGAAGAAACGGCGCGCTGCGGCCGCCCGCCTCGTCGACGATGACGAGCGCACCGATCGCGTCCCAGATCGACAGTTGCAGCTCGATGAATCCGTCGAGGCGACCGCATGCGACATGCGCAAGCTGCAAGGCACCCGAGCCGAAATTGCGCATCGAGACGCCCTGTTCCATCATCCGGCGCCGGATTTCGAGGTGATGCGCATCCGGCGCGCGATCGTGGTGACCGAGCGCCACGAACGCGCCCGGCAGCGTTGTCGTGTCCGCGACATGGAGCCGCGCGGCACCCGTCACCGTGTCGCACCACGCGCCGTCGCCGCGCCGCGCGCGAAAGAGCTCGTCGTGCACCGGGTCGAACACCACGCCGATCTCGGCACGCCTACCCTGCTCGACGTAAGCGATCGCGACGTTCCAGTACGGGACGCCGCGCAGGAAATTGTGCGTGCCGTCGATCGGATCGATGATCCAGCAGCGCGTAAGCGGTCCGGTGAACGATGCGGCCGTTTCCTCGCCGAGAAACGCGTCGTCCGGAAACGTCGCCTTGATCTCGCGGCGCAGCAGCGCTTCGACGTCGCGGTCAGCGTGGCTGACGAAGTCCTGCGGACCCTTGAGCTCGACGGTCAGGCGCTCGCGATCGCGCCAGTACTGGTGGGCGAGCGTGCCGGCGAGCCGGGCGACGGATTGCGCGAAGGCATAGCGTTCAGCGGTCATTCGGGATTCCTTGCCCAGTGATGCCCGGCAACGCGCGCGGCGACATCGCGAGCGTCATCGCGGTTGCGCGTGCACGTCGCGCTCCCACTTCTCGAGCAGGCGCTTGCGTTCCGCCCCCGTCGCGTACTTGACGAAGTCGTAGCGGATCAGGCGCAGGTTGTCGGCATCCGGCACGCCGGGCGGGCTCCCCGCATCGCGGTTCGCCAGGTAGTGGAAGTTGCGCGTGCCGGCGGGAATCCGCTGCGCAGCAGGCGTCAGCACCCAATCGTAGAAGCGCCGCGCATTGGCCGGATGGGGGGCGTTCGCAACGAGGGCGATCGAACCCACCTCGTAGCCTGTGCCCTCGCACGGAACGACGAGCTGCACCGGAAAGCCATTGGCGATTTCCGTGGCGCCGTCATGCAGCATCGCGACGCCGATCGTCGCTTCGGCACGCGCAACGGCACGTATCGCACCGTTTGCCGTGATCGCGTAGTTGCCGGCATTCCGATGGATCGCTTTCATCAGCTCGAACGCGCGCTCCTCGCCAAACACCTGCACGAGCGTTGCGAGCGTCGTGTAGCCGACCCGCGACGCCGACGGATTCACGAAGTGCAGCTCGTTGCGATACTCGGGCCTGGCGAGATCGGCCCAGCAGCGAGGTTCCGGCAAGCGCTTGTTCGCGAGCGCCTTGCTGTTGTAGCCGATGCCGACGACCGCAGCGTGAACACCAATTGCGCGCCCCCTCGCCAGCTCGCCCTGCCGCAACGCCCAGTCGTGCAACAGCGGCAGCAGCGCCGAACGGTATTCGTCGACCAGTCCCGTTTCCGCGGCGCGCAGCTGGGAGTCGCCGTTGCCCGAATACCAGACGTCGTGCTTGGGATCATCCTTTTCCGCGGCCACGTGCGCCAGTGCGTCGGCAGAATCCTTGAACGTGATGTTGACGACGATGCCGGTATCGGCCCGGAAACCGCGCGCCAGCGCCTCGCACCACGGCACGCTGACGCCGCAGAACATGGCCACCTCGTCCTGCGCGCTCGCGACGTTCGTCACGATGGCGAGCGCCACGAACGCCAGCCACCGCGGGAGGCGGCGCAGGTGCAACGGTGTCAGGTCCGCAACCGCAAGCGCGCGACCGCGCCTGTCACGTACGCGCGGCCGCTCACAACGAAATCACGCGACGCTCGCGCAGCGATTGCTGGATCGCCATGGCGATGCGTGTCGCCTCGGTCGCGTCGCGCAGCGTCAGCGGCGTGACACGGTCTTCGAGAACCGTCTGCACGAACTCCGTATCCTCGCGCAGGAACGCCTCCTCGAAGCGGTCGTAGAACGTCGGCGTGCTCTCGTGCCGCACGCCGTGCTTGTCGGCGATCATCACGTGATCGTAACGTCCCTCGCCGCCGACGGTGATCCGGCCCTCGGTGCCGATTACCTCCGCCAGGCACTCGAACCCGTGCGCCATCGTCCGCGATGCGTGAATCGTCGCGATTTCGCCGGTGGCGAACTCGCAGGTTGCCACGCCGTTGTCGACGTCCTCAAACTCGCGCAGGCCCTCGTTCAGCGCGATCAGCCCGCTCGCGAACACGCGTGCCGGCACGACCGGGCCGCCGAGCAGCCAGCGCGCCGAATCGATGTCGTGGACGCTCATGTCGGCGAAAATGCCGCCGCTCGACTTCGAGTAGCGGACGAAGTAGCCGCCGGGATCGTGCTTGTCGTACGTATGCGACCGCACCATCAGCGGGCGCCCGATATGCCCTTGCATGATCCGCGCGTGCGCATGCCGGAAGCTCGTGTCGAAGCGGCGAACGAAGCCGATCATCACCTTGAGGTCCGGCTGCAGCGCGGCTTCCGCCTCGACGCGCTGGCACTCGCCGACGTCGAGCGACAGCGGCTTTTCGGAGAACACATGCTTGCGAGCACGCAGCGCGTCGACGATCTGCTGCGCATGCAGCGTTGTCGGCGTCACCAGGAATACTGCCTCGAGATCGGGCTGCGCGAGCATCTCGGCATAGTCGCCGTAGCGCTGCGCGACGCCGAGGTGTCGCTGCGCCCAGCCAAGCTCGTCAGCGCTCGGGTCGCACGCCGCGACAAGCTCGGCCTGTGGCACGCGATGCGCGAGATTCTCCGCATGCCGGCGTCCCATCCGGCCCAGTCCCGCGATGCCCACCCGCAATCGGTTCATATGCTCCCCCACGCTTGCGGCTCGCGCGCTTCGCACTCGCCGGTTCGGCCCTGGGGCGACCCATCGGGCTCACGCGCTGCACTGCCCCCCGTGGGGGTGGAATTCGCTCCTTGAGGCGGCTCTTCGGCGCTCATAGCTCGACGATGCGCTTTTCGCGCCACGAAGTCGTTGCGGCCTCGGCGAGCGCCAGCGCCTTCACGCCGTCGTCGATCGAGGTGACGGCAGCGGCGCGACCCGCGACGACGTCGAAGAAGTGCGCCATCTCGGCAGCGTACGCCGCCCGATACCGCTCGAGAAAGAAATATTCGGGCTTGTCCGCTGCGACGGCATCCGTCGACCAGAGCAACGCCTCCGTCGGCCGGTGATTGCCCGCCTGCAGCATCCCCTTGCTGCCGAGCACCTCGAACCGCTGATCGTAACCATACGCGGCGCGACGGATCGTATTGATCTGCGCAAGCCGGCCGTCGCGCGTGCGGATCGTCACCGCCGTCGCGTCGACGTCGCCCGCCGCCTCGATCGCCGGATCCACCAGGCAGCTTCCCGTTGCGTACACGGTGGCGGCCTCGTCTTCCATGATCCAGCGGAACACGTCGAAATCGTGGATCAGCATGTCCTTGTAGATGCCGCCGGAACGCTTGATGTAATCGACGGGGGGCGCGCCGGGATCGCGACTCGTGACGATCAGCATCTCCGGCCGTCCGATGTCACCCCGCGCGATCCGCGCCTTGACTGACGCGAACGTCGGATCATAACGGCGCTGAAAGCCGATGAGGCACGTGACGCCCGCGGCCCGCACGGCATCCGCACACGTCCGCGCGCGCTGCAAATCGAGATCGACCGGCTTCTCACAGAAAATCGCCTTGCCGGCCTTCGCTGCACGCATGATCAGGTCGGCGTGCGTGTCGGTCGACGAGCCGATGGCGACGGCACGAACAGCAGTATCGTCGAAGACGTGCGCCGCATCCGTCGTTTGCGCGCCATGCGACTGCGCGAGCTTGGTCGCGGCCGCGGCGTCGACGTCGACGACGTACTTGAGCCGCACGCCGGGCTGGCGCGCGATGTTGCCGGCGTGGATCGCCCCGATCCGGCCTGCGCCGAACAATGCAACTTCGATCATTGCTGTCCCTCTCTCGTTATCGGCGCCGGGCGACGATCATTTCGCGCGCAGCATCCATTCGTGGGCCGGGTCGTTGCGGAAATGCCATTCGCGCGTCGGTCCTGCCATCACGTTGAGGTAATACGATTCGTACCCGTAGGGCACGACGACCGGATGGTACCCGCGCGGCACCATGACGACATCGTGATCCTCGACGGCGAGCGACTCGTCGAGCGAGCGGTCGTCGGTGTAAACGCGCTGGAACGCGAAGCCCTGTGCCGGCTGCAGCCGGTGATAGTACGTCTCCTCGAGCGAGCTTTCCTGCGGCAGGTTGTCGGTGTCGTGCTTGTGCGGCGGATAGCTCGACGAATGCCCGCTCGGCGTGCGCA
Organism: uncultured Pseudomonadota bacterium; assembly: GCA_963709335.1. Lineage (GTDB taxonomy): Bacteria > Pseudomonadota > Gammaproteobacteria > Burkholderiales > Casimicrobiaceae > VBCG01. The sequence continues at coordinate 48,569 of CAVPWB010000005.1, read as the reverse complement.
CCTCGACGACGAGCAGGTGAGCGGCGGGCTCGGTCTGCGGCAGGATGTCGCAGACAAAGCGCTCGTTCGCGCCGCTGCCGCGCGCGGAGCGTTTCATCTGCGACGGTGTGATGAGTCGCGCTCCGTCCGCACCGCCCCCGGGGGCGCTGGCAACGGCGATCTCGGCCGCCGTGTGCGCTTGCACGACGACGCCGGCGCCCTCCGGCAGGTACGCGGCGTACGGCGCGCCGTCGTCGAAGACGCTGCGCCGCTCGCCGATTTCGGCGAAGCGGGCGTCGCGTTGCGAAACCGTGACGACACCGCCGAGCACGACGATGCACAGTTCGTCGCTGGGCTGGTCGATCCGCAACGATTCGCCGGCGGCGAGTCGGTGCGCGGAGAAGCCGACGTAACGCCAGCCCGCCGACTGCGGCGTCACCGTGACGATGTCGCGGCCTTCGCGGCGCGCCTTGACGAGCAGGCTCATATGATCCTTTCCGAAACTTCGCGCTATGCGAGCGATCCGCTGCCGTCGCCGACGAGCTTCGCCAGGTGGCGGTAGCCCATGTCGGCGTAGCGATACGCAGGTGCCACGACAGGATCCTGCTCGGCCTCGACGACCAGCCAGCCCTGATAGCTGTTGCGTCGCAGGATGTCGATCAGCGCGCGGAAGTCGACGGCGCCGTCGCCGGGCACGGTGAACGCGCCGTTGATCACCGCTTCGAGGAAGCTCCAGTTGCGGTTGCGCGCCATCCGCATCACGTCGGGACGCGCATCCTTGCAATGGACGTGGCATACGCGCCGCACGTGCTTCTCCAGCATCGCAACCGGATCGCCGCCGGCGAACGTCATGTGACCGCTGTCGAACAGCAGCCCGACGTCGTCGCCGGTGCTTTCCATGAAACGGTCGACGTCGGCCGCCGATTCGACGTACGCGCCCATGTGATGGTGATACGCGAGGCGCACGCCGTGATCGCGCGTGTATTTCGCGAACGCCGTCACGCGTTCGCCGTACTCGCGCCATTGCGTCGCGCGCGCGAATCGCGGCCGCTTGTACAGCGGCACGCGCGCACCCTGGATGCTGTCGGCCACTTCGCCGTACACCATCACGTTGGCGCCGCCTTCGGCCAGCAGCTTGAGATGCGGACCGACCTCGGCGATCTCCTCGTCGACACCTCGGCGCGCGAGCCGTCCCGAATACCAGCCTGACACCAGCGCCAACCGGTGCGGCGCCAGCACGTCGCGCAACGCCTGCGTCTCGCGCGGGAACTTGTTGCCGAGCTCGAAGCCCTGGTAACCGATCGCAGCGCCTTCCGCGAGCGCCACGTCGAGCGGGGTTTCGCCGCCGAGCGACGGCAGGTCGTCGTTGCTCCACGAGATCGGATTGATACCGATGCGCACGTCGAAACCCGGCTTCATTTCCCAGTCCTTCGCGCGCGCCGCTGTCGAGGCACGGGTCACGGATGCTGCTCCTTGCGATCCTGCTCGTAGCGCTCGCGCGCGGCACGGACCTTTGCGCGCGACGACACTTCCGGCACGGCGACATCCCACCACCAGCCGCCTTCTTCCGTCGTCCGGTGCGGGTCGGTCTCGATGCCGATCACGTAGGTGCGGTCGGACGCGCGCGCCCGCCCGAGCGCGGCCTCGAGCTCGGCAATACCCTTGACGTTCTCGCCGCGCGCGCCGAGCGCAATCGCGTGCGCCGCGAAGTCGACGGCCGGCGGCTGCGGCATCGAGCGAATGCAGTCCTCGAGCAAGTTGTTGAACGGCGCGCCGCCGCATGCCTGTTGCAACCGGTTGATGCAGCCGAAGCCTCGATTGTCGAGCACGACGACGACGAGCTTCAGCCCGAGCATCACCGACGTCGCGATCTCGGAGTTCAGCATCAGGTAGCTGCCATCGCCGAGCAGCACGACGACCTCGCGGTCGGGCTGCGCCATCTTCACGCCAAGGCCCCCGGCAATTTCGTAGCCCATGCACGAGTAGCCGTATTCCATGTGGTATCCGCCGGGCGTCGACGTTCGCCACAGCTTGTGCAATTCGGCGGGCAGCGTTCCGGCCGCGCAGACGACGATGTCGCGCGCCGGCGAATCGGCGCTGGAGCGCTGGACGGCGCCGATGACATCGCCTTCGTACGGAAGCGCCGCGCCGAGGTCGCGTTCGCCGGTGATCCGCGCGATGTCGGCGCGCCATTCGTTGGCCAGTGTGTGCGCACGCGCGGTCCAGCCCGCGTCGGCACGCCAACCCGACAAGGCGGCGGACAGTGCCGGCAGCGCCGGGCGCGCATCGGCGCAAACCTCGATTGCGCGCCATTTCTGCGCATCGAAGCGGTTGACATTGAGACTGACGAGCGCGGCGCCCGCGAACATGGAATGCGAGCCCGTGGTGAAATCCGACAAACGCGTGCCGATGCCGACCACGACGTCCGCGTCGCGTGCGAGCGCGTTGGCCGCCGGCGAACCCGTGACACCGATCGAACCCTGCTGCAGCGCGTGATCCCACGCGAGCGCACCTTTGCCCGCCTGCGTCTCCGCAACCGGGATGCCATGCGCGTCGGCAAACGCGCGGAGCTCGGCGGTAGCCTTCGCGTAGAGCACGCCGCCGCCCGCGACGATCAGCGGGCGCTTCGCCTTCCGCAGACAGTCGGCTGCCGCTGCGAGCTCGGCGGCGATCGGCGGCGGACCGTCGAAACGGCACGGCGCCGGTCGGAAGAACTCGGCCGGATAGTCGAACGCCATCGCTTGCACGTCCTGCGGGAGCGCTAACGTCACGGGGCCGCACAGCGCCGGATCGGTAAGCGTGCGGATCGCCCGCGGGAGGGCGGTGAGCAATTGAGCCGGGTGCGTGATCCGGTCGAAATAGCGCGAGACGGGTCGAAAGCAGTCGTTCGCCGAGACGGTGCCGTCCTGGAAGTCCTCGACCTGCTGCAGCACCGGATCGGGTGCGCGCGTCACGAAGATGTCGCCGGGAAGCAGCAGCACCGGCAGCCGGTTCACGTGTGCAAGCGCCGCCGCGGTAACGAGATTCGTCGCACCCGGCCCGATCGACGTCGTGCACGCCATCATCCGGCGCCGCATGTTCGCCTTCGCATACGCGATCGCCGCATGCGCCATTGCCTGCTCATTGTGCGCGCGATACGTCGGCAGCACGTCGCGGTGCGCGAACAGCGCTTCGCCGACGCCGGCGACATTGCCATGACCGAAGATCGCGAACACGCCACCCAACAGCGGATCGCCGTCCTCGACTTCGACCCGCAGCGCTGCCAGATAGCGAACGAGCGCCTGCGCCATCGTGAGTCGCACGGTGTCGCTCATGCCGATTTCCGCGACGCGCGCCACGCGTCGATCAGCATCTCGAAATTGGCGCGGATCGCACCGATCAACGCGCGATCGTCGATCGCCCCGGCGAGCCATTGTGTCGACGGCTGCTGGAACACCGTGCGGCCGACGGCAAAGCCGCGACACACAGCGCTTTGCCGCGCGTCGGCGAACCCTTTCGCCAGCGTATCGACGGGCGCATTGAGCCCCAGCAGCACCACGCCGCGACAATGCGGATCGCGCTCGCCGATCAGCGCATCGACCGCCGCCCACTGCGACGCGTCCATCGGCTCGAGCTTCCACCATTCGGGAAAGATCTCGAGGTTGTATAGCCGCTTCATCGCGCGGTAGACGGTGTCCGGTTCGCGCGGCATCGACTTCGGCGGGATGATTTCCAGAAGGAGCTCGTGGCCGCTCGCCTGCACGGCGTCGTAGAGCGCGCGGATCTGCGCTTCCTGCTCGAGCCGGTTGTCGATTGCATCATCCGGGTGATACTGGACGAGGCATTTGACGACGTGCTCCTGCGGCCAGCTCGCAAGCGTGGTGCCAATCGAGCGGCCGCGATCGAACGCGACCGGATTGGAACCGGGCAGCTCGACGGGCCGGCCAATCCACCACCCGCGTCCGGTCGCTGCGTTGAGGGCGTCCTGGCCGTAGCGGTCGTCGCACAGCACGCCGATGCGCCCCTGCAGCCCCCGCGCCGATTCGACGGCAGCCACTGCTTCGACGAACAGCGCTTTCAGCCGCGGGATGCGGGCCTCCTCGGCGCCCGTCTGCTGCGCGAGATCGAAGAACTGATTCCGGTGATCGAACGCGAACGCAAGCACTTCATCGCGCGGCGTGCGCGGGGCCGTGACGCGATGGAGTCGTGTCAGCGTCGCATCCTGGTCCGGACGCGGAATCCGCTCGGCGTTCGCAATGAAATAGTCGAGCTCGACGCGCGTCGGCATCGCCGGCGCACAACCATGGCGCGAAACGACGAGCGCGCCGCACGCATTCGCATACCGTGCGCACGCGTCGTAGTCCTCGCCGCGCACCCATCCCGACATGAAGCCCGACGAGAACGCGTCGCCTGCGCCGAGCACGTTCAGCACGTCGACGTGAACGCCCGCGCCGTTGAACGCGTCGTCGAGCGATGCCGGGATCCCGCCTTCGATGACGGCACAGCCCAGCGCGCCGCGCTTGACGACCAGCACGGCGTTCGAGCACGCACGCACCGCCGCAAGCGAGCGCATGATGTCGTCGCTGCCACCGGCGATGTTGAATTCCTCGATCGTGCCAATGACGAGGTCGAAACGTGGCAGCATCTTCTGCAGATGCCACGTCACCGTGTCGGACGCGATGTAACGCGTTTCGCCGTCGCCGCGTTTCGTGAGTCCCCACAACACCGGCCGATAGTCGATGTCGAGCACCGTACGCACGTCGTGCGCCTGCGCGTGATCGAGCGCACGGTTGCTGATGCCGTTGATGTACTCCGTCGAAAAGTGCGTACCCGTGATCAGGAGCGCGCGGCTCTGCGCGATGTACGACGCCTCGATCTCCGCCTCGCCGATCGCCATGTCCGCGCAGTTCTCGCGCAGGAAGATCAGCGGAAACGTGTCCTTGTCCTTGATGCCCAGCACGACGGCGGCCGTGAGTCGCGACGGGTCGACGCCGACGTGACTGACGTCGCACCCTTCGCGCGCGATCGTCTCGACGAGGAAGCGCCCCATCGCGTCGTCGCCGACACGCGATATCAGACCCGCCTTCAGGCCGAGGCGCGCGCAGCCGAACGCCGTGTTCGCCGACGATCCGCCGAGATACTTTGCGAAGGTCGACACGTCCTCGAGGCGTGCGCCGATCTGCTGCGCGTAGAAATCGACGCCGAAGCGGCCGAGACACAGGATGTCGTGCGGACGGCCTTCCGCGAAGCGCGTTCGGTTCTGCATAAGAGTCAGTATATGCAATTCCCCAAACAGCGCCCCGCGTGGATTTGCTTCCGCGGCGCCGTGTGTCGCCGCAGCCGGTGTTAAGCTCACCGAGTGCGCAAAGTACATCTGGCCGGGCGCGACCTCGCGCTCATCCTCGTCGTGGTCGCGCTGTGGGGATTTTCGTTCGTCCCGATCAAGTGGGGACTGCGGGAGGTGCCGCCGTTCGCACTGGCGGCACTGCGGTTCTTCTTCGCGGCGATTCCCCTCGTGTTCTTCGTGCGGCGGCCCCGGATCCCGGCGAAGCTCGTCATTGCGTACGGTCTCGCGATCGGCGTGTTCCAGTTCGGACTGCTGTTCCTGGGGATGCAGCTCGGCATGCCGGCCGGTCTGTCTTCGCTGGTGATCCAGGTGCAGGTATTCTTCACGATCGGCCTGGGTATCGCGTTTCTCGGCGACCGGCTGCAACGCGAAAACGTCGTCGGTGCGGCGGTCGCAGCGCTCGGCGTCGTGCTGCTGGCCGTCTACAAGATCCAGAGCGGTGCAGCGGCGACGTTCGCCGGCATGCTGCTCGTGCTCGTCGCGGCATTCGCGTGGGCCGTGGGAAACATCGTCGCCAAGCGCGCCGCCGGCGATCACTCGGCGGACATGTTCGCGCTCGTCGTATGGTCGAGCCTGGCACCGCCCGTCCCGTTGCTGATCGCGTCGTACCTGTTCGAGGGCGGGCCCGCGATGGTGCATGCCGTCGCGACCGCAAGCTGGATCACATGGGCATGCGTGCTGTTCCTCGCCTACGCAGCGACGCTGTTCGGATTCGCGTCGTGGGCACGCATGCTGCATCGCTATCCGACCGCGCTGGTGGCACCGTTCGGGTTGCTGATCCCCGTGTCGGGACTTGCGAGCGGCGCGCTGTTCCTGGGTGAATCGCTTGCGCCGTTGCAGGCGGTCGGCGTCGGCCTCGTGTTCGTCGGCCTGGTCGTGAACCTCTACGGAGGAAGGCTGCGCGCACGCGCAGCGCAGCCATCGCCGCGCTGAACCCTGTAACCGTTACTCGCCGCCGGGCAAATATTGCATGCCGCGGCGGACGTACGTTCGTCCGCCTTCGACCAGCGGGGTGCCGCGTCGGACGCTCAGCGCTTGCGGCGCGTCGCGCCGTTCAGGCCGCGCCGCTTCTCGATCGACTCGCTCGCTTCGACGTCCTCGTCGGGACGATCGTCCGATTCGACGTCGTTCGCCTCGCGCCGGCCACCGGACTCGTCGACGGACTCGACGCCGTCGCTGTCCTGCTCGGTCAGCGTTTCGTCGACGGCTTCGGTCGAGTCGCGACCGGCTGCACCGCGCTCGCCCGTGCCGTACCGGTCACTGTCGCTGTCGAGATCCGCGTCGCCGATGTCGGGACCCGCAGTCGCACCGCGCGGGTCGATGTCGGGATCGGACGTCGTGCCGCGTTGCAGCGGCAATCCATCGTCGCGATTGAGCCCGGGTCCACCGACGATGTCGCTGCCGCTGTCCGTCGAGTCGCTCGGGCCGAGCGCTCCCGTGCCGTGTCCCTTGCGAACGACGGGATTGCTTTCGCCCGTGGTGTTCAATGAGCTTCTAGCCATGTCTGTCTCCTCGTTGATACGGGATTCGAACGCAAGCGATGTGCCATCGACGCCGGCGGTGCTGCACCGCGAGATGGCGCAGACACCCGTTCCGCGTTGCGCCTTATACTTCCACGCACCGACAAATTGACGGGCGAAGGGGAGACGCGATGCGCGCAGGATGGGTGGTGCTGTCGTTCGTGCTCGTCACGTGGGCTGGTGCAGCGCAAGCCGCCGACATCGGCCAAATCAAGACGTCCAAGGGTGCCGTGTCGATCGAGCGCGCCGGCCAGTCGTTGCGAGGCGACGCGGGAGCGCGCCTCCAGGGCGCGGACGTCGTGCGTACGGGCAACGACGGGTCGGTCGGCATCACGATGACGGACAACTCGCTGCTGTCGGCCGGTCCGAACAGCGTGCTTTCGCTCGACCGCTACGAGTTCGACTCGACGACCAATGCCGGACGCTTCGATGCATCGCTGCAGCGCGGCACGCTCGCCGTCGTGTCGGGCCGCCTCGCGAAGCAGTCCTCCGACGCGATGACGGTGCGCACACCGTCGGCGATTCTCGGCGTGCGCGGCACCGAATTCGTCGTCTCGGTCCGATGACGAGCGCTGCGCGAGCCGCCTGTCTGGCGGTTGCGATCGCGCTCGCAGCCGCGCTGGCGGGCTGCGCGTCGCGAACCGAGCGAATCATCCTGCTGCCCGAGCAGGATGGACGGCCCACGGCGATCGTCGTCAAGCAGGGCGCTCGCGAGGTGCGCCTCGACCAGCCATACGCGGCAACGGAGCTCACGTATGCCGATCCCTGGGCGTATCGGGCGAGCGACGCCGAGGTGCAGGCGACGTTCAAGGACGCGCTCGGCGCACAGCCTGCCCGGGCCGCGCATTTCACGCTGTACTTCGCCGAGAACTCGCAGGAACTCACCGAGCAATCGAAAGCGGACTTCGAAAGCGTGTTTGCCGACCTGAAGCAACGCAAGGTCGTGGACATCGTCGTCGTCGGGCACACCGATGCCGTGGGCACCGATGCCTTCAACGACGAGCTCGCCCGCAAGCGCGCCGACGTCATTCGCAGTGCGCTGATCAGTCGTGGCGTCGCGACGACCGATGTTGTTGCAATCGGGCGTGGCAAGCGCGAGTTGCTGGTCCCTACGCCGGACGGCGTCGCGGAACCGCGAAACCGGCGCGTCGAAATCGTCGTTCGCTAACGCCGGCGTCGACGTCGGTCATACGGTCGCGCCGCGCCATTGCAGTGCGAGCACGGTCATGTCGTCCGATTGCACGGCGGTGCCGACGAACGTCGCGATGTCGCTGCGCAACGCATCGACGGCTGCGCGCGCCGTGGGCGCGGACGCGAGCGTGCGCTCGACCCGCGCCGCTCCGTAGAGCTCGCCTCCACCATTTGCCGCCTCGGTGATGCCATCGCTGACGATGCACAGCATGTCGCCCATCGCCATCCGCAGATGCCCCGGCCGATAGGTGAAGTCGTCGACAGCGCAGAGCGGCGGCCCGTCGCCGTCGACCAGCCGCGCGATGCCTGCAGCAGGTGAAACGAGCCACGGATTTTCCTGGCCTGCGTTGCAGTAGTCGAGCTCGCCGGTGTGAAGATCGAGGACACCGGCGAACGCGGTGACGAACAGCGCCGCCGGATTGTCGCGGGACACTTCCGCGTTCATCTGCGCGAGCAGCATGCCGAGGTCCGCGCCGCGATCGCGCAGCATCGTGCTCTTGCAAAGCGCCTTGCTGACGGCCATGAACATGCTGGCCGGCAGGCCCTTTCCCGAAACGTCGCCCAGCAGAAAGAACAGTCGGCGATCGTCGAGCCGGTAGAAATCGTAAAGGTCGCCGCCGACTTCGAGCGCCGGCTCCATCGACGCGGCGAGATCGACGCGTGTGTCGCGCAGCGACTCGGCGCGCGGCAGCGTATCCAGCTGAATCCGTTGCGCGGCCTGCATCTCGCCGGCGACGCGCGCGCTCTCCTCGCGCTGACGCTGCACCACCTCCTGCAGCGCCTTGCGGTTGCGTGCCGTGGCGGCCAGCGTCATCGCGACCAGTGCGCCGAACAGCAGCAACATGCCCAGTGCCGGCGTCGCCGCGTCGAACAACAGCCGGTGCGACCGGAACAGCGCGTGCGACGCAACGAGCAGCGCCGCGATGCACGCGAGTACGGCAGGCGCCGTGTAGCGGATCGGCCAACGCGGCGTCATCCAGATCAGTAGTGCGCCCAGCAGGATCGCGGCGAGCGCTTCGCCGAGCGGGGCCGCCAGCGGCCGGACGAGGAATGCGTTCTCGCTCATGTTCTCCAGCAGTTGCGCATGGACCTCGACGCCGGGGAGTCTGTCGATGGGCGTCCACCGGTAGTCGCCAAGCGCACTCGCGGTGATGCCGATCAGCACCAGCGAACCGTGCAACCGCTCGGTTGCCGCGCTGCCGCTCAGCACGTCGACGGCCGCAACGAACCGCTGCGGATCGTGTGGTGAAAAGTTGAGACGCACAGTACCGTCGCGCTCGGTTGCAAAGCGGCTGTCGCCGGCGCTCACGCTCTCGACGCCGCCCTCGGCGGTCAGGAGCCGGAGCGTCCGCGCACGTACGGCCACGCGCCACATCTCGAGCGCGAATGCGGGCGCGAGCGTGCCGTTGACGCTCGCCACCAGCGGAACTCGGCGGATCGTCCCTTGCTGGTCGGGGACCGAGATCAGTCCCCATCCGGACGCCGCATCGTTCAGCGGTGCGAGGCTCGACAATGCGCCCGGATACTGCATCAGCGCCTTCTTCGCTCGTTCGGCCTCTGCCTGATCACCGCTCGCATCGCGCGCCAATATCGGCGTCACGCGCAGCTGCGTGGTCGCAGCACTCGCCGCATCGGCGAGCACGACCACGGTAGGCGCGGCCCGGAACGCACTCGCGAGCTCGGCATCGTTGGAGGGCAACGCGGAGATCTCCTGCAGCAACGCCACGTCCATGTCGACGTGCGCGAGTGCGCGTTCGGGTGACAGCGGATCGGGATCGGGCATGATGATGTCGACGCCGATCGCCACCGGCGTGTAGGCGTTGACCTGGTGCATCAACTGCGCGAGCAGCGTCCGCGGCCAGGGCCAGGGGCCGAGATCCTTGAGGCTCTTGTCGTCGATCTCGACGATCGTGACCGGCGTGATCCCCATCGCGCGTGGCGACAGCCGTTGGAGCTCGTCGAACCACGCCTGCTGCAGCGGCAGCGCGCGCCCGAGGTCGAGTGTCAGTACGATTGCGATCACCGCGACGATCGCTGCGCCGGCCACGCGTAGCCTTGCCGTCCGGAGCAGCGGTGTCTCCGGCGCGGTACTTGTCACAAGGTCAGTTCCAGTCCGTCGTAGGCAGCTGTCACGCGCAGGGGTTCGCCGGTGCGCGTGATTTCCTCATAACGCTGCGTTTCCTCCAGCATCGTCGAAAGCGCCACGTCGTCGAGCGCCGGCTCGTGATGGAACAGGCAAAGATGCCGGGCCTCGGCGAGCTGGCACAGCTCGACGCCGACGATGTTGCTCGAATGGCCCCAGTCCGCCTTGACCGAGATCGCCTCGGCGAGCGAGTACATTGCATCGAAGACGACGACATCGGCCTTGCGGAAGAACTTGGCGAACGCGGCGCTCTCGTTCGGATCCTCGAACGTGTGCTCGGAGTCGGTGGTGTAGACGACGGTGCGACCGTCGCGCTCGAACCGATAGCCGTACGAGTCGCCGGCGTGATGCTGCCGTTTCACCGTGACGCGCATCCCGGCGACGTCGTGCGCCTGGCCAGGCTCCAGGTAGACGAACTTGATGTCGGCGTTGAACACCGAGAAATTGACCGGGAACGACGGTGGTTCCATCTGCCTGCGCAGCGCGGCTTCGAGCTCACGGTGCGCGCCGTAGAAGAAGAGCCGATTGCCTGGGATGTACGCGGGGCCGAAAAACGGCAGGCCCATGATGTGATCCCAATGCACGTGCGAGACGAACAGGTGATACGTCTGCGGATTCGCCGGTCCGTGCCGCGCGATCGCCGCCTGGCCGAACGGCCGCAGGCCGCTGCCGAGGTCGCAGACCACGTATTCCGACGCGCCGGTTTCGATCTCCACGCAGGCCGTGTGCCCGCCGAACGTGCCCGCCACCGCGAACGGCAATGCATCGACGTATCGCTCGATCTCCGCATCGGATTCGAACGTGCGACCCGCGCCGTCGCGCAGCGCAGCGATGATCTTTGCACGCACGCCGGGTGCGGTGAGCGCCACCGGCAGCGATCCGCGCGTGCCCCAGAATCGAATGCGCTTCACTCGAGGATCGTCCGCGCTAGGCCGCGTCGTACGCGGCGAGCGCCGTCGGAGAAATCGCCGCCAGCGCGTCGCGCACGACGGGGAACACCTCGAGCACTTTGTCGAAGCGGCTGATGGCAAAAATCTCGGCCGCCACCGGCTGCAGGCCGGCGACGGCTATGCGCGCACGTCGCGCGCGCATCTCCTTTGCGGCGATCATCAGCACGCGGAGTCCAACGCTGCTGATATAGGGCACGCCGGCGAAATCGAGCACGAGACCGCTGACGTCGGCACGCGCCCACAGCGGTGCGAGCGCGGATTCGAGCGCCGCCGACCCGGTAAGGTCGGCGCGACCGGCGGGCGCAACGACGACGACGTTTCCGAACGTGCGGCTGGTTACGTCCAAGGGCGGCGGTCCGTTTGGCGGGCAGGCGGCGCGATTATACGGCCGGCGGGCGTACATGGATTGACCGGCTGGCTCTTGACGCGTCTGCGTCGTTCACGTGTACTGCCGCCACTTCGCGCGGGGTGCATCGATCGATGAACGAGTGGGACGTGATCGCGAGGACCGTTGCCGCATTGCTTGCGGGCGGCGCGATCGGCCTCGAGCGCAGCTTCCACGGCCGCGCCGCGGGATTGCGCACGTACGCGCTCGTGTGCTTCGGCTCGGCGCTGCTCGTGGCGGCGGCCCATTACGAATTCACGGCCGACGTCCACGGCAGCGGCGAGGTGACGCGCGTGATCCAGGGCATCGTCACGGGCATCGGCTTCCTGGGTGCCGGCGTCATCGTCAAGGAAGGTTTCTCGGTCCGCGGGCTGACGACGGCGGCGTCGATCTGGGTCGCCGCGGCGATCGGCGTCGTCATCGGTGCGGGGTCCTACCTGACCGGCGCCGAAGCCAGCATCGTCACGCTGGTCGCGCTCGCGCTGCTGCGGCACCTGGAGGATCGGCTACCCGCGCAGTCGTACGTGCGCGTGGACGTTGCCTTCGATCGATCGCTCGCAATGGACGAGGACCGGTTCCGGCAACTGATCGAGCGCCACGGATTCAAGATGGGCGAGCTTGCATATCGCCTGTCCGGTGACCCCTCGCACCTCGAATATCGCGCGGTCGTCTGGACGAGCCGCCCGCAGGCGATCAGCGCGCTGGAGGCGTCGCTGCTCGCGCAACCGGAAGTGCTGGAATTCGCCATCACACCGACGCACGACTGACGACGTAGCGTGCAACGCCACATCCGGGTCTTGCGCGTCCGGATGCACGTCGACGTCATGCGACGAAAAAGCGTCCGCAGCTAGCCTAGGCAGAGCGCTCGACCGCCAAGCATGCGGCAGCGCAAAATTGCCAAACGGATAGCGTCGAAGACGAGCGGACGCCACCGCAGACGCCTTCGCGTCGTCAATGATCGCGGTACTTCGAAGCGGGCAAGTTCATGAGCAACCAATTCCAACACGCCGCCAGACCTGACAGCGACGAGATTGCCAGTTCGCGCCTCGTGCCGCAGGTTGGCATGATGCTCGAAGCGTTCTGGGCCTCGCCCGTGCGCAACACGCTGCTGTGGCTGGGGGGATTGATCTTTCTCGTCATCGTGACGACGGCCTACGGGCAGATAAGGCTCAACCGTTGGAACGAGCCCTTCTACGATGCGCTGGCGCGGCGCGATGTCCACGAGTTCCTGATGCAACTCTGGGTATTCGGCGTGATCGCGGGTGTCCTTCTCGTTCTCAACGTTTTCCAGCGCTGGCTTACGGAAACGATCAAGCTCAAGTTGCGCGAGGGCTTGACTCGGGACCTCGTCGATCTCTGGATGCTGCCGGGCCGCGCGTTCCGCCTCGCAAGCGCCGGGCCGATTGGCGTCAATCCCGACCAGCGCATGCATGAAGATACGCGTCGCCTGACCGAGCTTTCCGCCGATCTCGGCATCGGGCTACTGCAAGCCGCAATCCTGCTCGTCACCTTCGTGAGCGTGCTTTGGACGCTGTCGGCGGACTTCGCCTTCCACATCGCGGGCCGAGTGGTTCCGATCCCCGGTTACATGGTGTGGGCCGGCGTCCTCTACGCTGGCTCGGCTTCCCTGCTGAGCTACTGGGTAGGCCGCAACCTGATCGGGCGCAACGCCGAGCGCTACGCGCGCGAAGCGGACCTGCGGTTCTCGCTGGTGCGCGTGAACGAGCATATCGATGCCATCTCTCTCGCAGCGGGTGAGGCTGAAGAAGCGCGGCGTATCAAGCTGAATCTCGCGGCGGTGCTGGCCGCCACACGCGGCCTGGTCATCGGCCACACCAACCTGACGTGGGTAACCGCGGGCTACGGGTGGCTGACGATCGTGGCTCCGATCCTCGTCGCGGCGCCGCTCTATTTCAGCAGCAGCCTCACCTTCGGCGGGCTCATGATGGCTGCCGGTGCCTTCATCCAGGTCCAGTCGTCCTTGCGGTGGTTCGTCGATAACTTCGGAACGATCGCGGACTGGCGCGCGACGTTGCTGCGCGTTGCAAGCTTTCGCCGTGCCGTCCTCATGTCCGGTGCATTGCATGACGACTCCGGCCGCCTCGCCTTCCAGGAAGGCTCGCCCGATGCGTTGACGCTCGACAATCTGGAGATCGCCTCGCCGGCGGGGTGCACGATGCTCGACGACCGGAAAGTCGAAGTGAAGGCCGGCGAGCACGTGCTGGTGGTGGGGGAACCCGGAGTCGGCAAGACCCTGCTGTTTCGCGCACTCGCGGGTCTGTGGCCCTGGGGCGCAGGCTGCATTGCTCGGCCGAGTGGCGAACCCGTCTTCTTCATGCCACGCCGACCGTACTTGCCGCCTGGCACTCTGCGCGAGGTCCTGGCCTATCCGCGGAGCGTCGAAGACTTCGCGGCGCATAGGTTCATCGATTCGCTCGAGCGGATGGGTCTCGGGCGTTTGACCCCGATGCTCGATCGAACCTCGGCATGGGATCGCGAGCTGAACTGGGATGCGCAGCAAAGTCTCATGCTCGCACGTCTCCTGATTCACGAACCGCGCTGGGTGGTGATCGACGAGGTGCTCGACGCGATCGACGGCGAGACGCGTACCCGCGCGCTCGACATCCTGTCCCGGGATTTGAAGGACGCAGCCATCATCCACATCGGCCGCGGCAAGAGAGTGGGGCCCACGTTCACGCGCTTCTTCCACCTCATCAATGATCCCGAGAGCCGCAGGCTGGTGCGTGAGAAGCCCGCTGACCTCTTCCCCGGGACGCCGGTTGCAGCGGGCACGTGATGGGCCGGGCAGCGAGTGTCTCGGTAGTGCCTCTGGATGCGGCGGTCTGGTTGCCTGTCGCAGCGGGAGAGGCGGGGCTCGTCCTGTCGTCGGCATCGGCCGGCGGACGGCCGGCGCTGCGGCTGGATTTTGATTTCAAAGGCGGGGCGGGGTTTGTGGTCGCCCGGTGCCCCGTGCAGCGGGAGCTGTACGAGGACTACACGATTACGTTCCGGCTGCGTGGCGTGGGTCCGACCAACCACCTCGAGCTCAAGCTTGTCGACTCGAGCGGACAGAACGTCTGGCGTCACGTCGAAAGAGATCTGCAGCCGCCGGCGCGCTGGAAGCACTTTCGCATCGACAGCCGCGAGTTCGACTTCGCCTGGGGTCCGGAGAGTGGCGGGGTTCTAAAAGATGTCGGAGCGATCGAGCTCGCCATCGTCGCGTGCGACGGTGGCGCAGGTGCGCTATGGGTGAGCGACCTCAGGATCCAGGATTACGACCCGCTCACCGGCGCGACGGCGAGCGCTTCGAGCGCCCTCCCCGGCTTCGATGCCAATCAGTCGCTCGGCGGGTCCGGCTGGATGCCGAGCCCCGACGATGCGAGGCCCTGGATTGCGCTCGACTTCATCGAGGCGCGCAGGCTCGGTGGTCTGATCATCGATTGGCGCGACGGCGCACCGGCGAGCGGCTTCCGGGTGCGAGCATCGTCGCGCGGTCAGCGCTGGCGGACGCTGCACGCGACGCAGCGTTCAAGCGGCGTGCGCAGCTACGTCTACCTGCCGAACCTGCGGACGCGCTTTCTTCGGCTGGAGCTCAACGCACCGCTCGCGGGCGCCGCCGTACTGCATCCCCAGTCGTTCGAGTTCAGCCGTTCGATCGAGGCCTTCTGCTACAACATCGTGCGGCACGAGCAACGTGGCCAGTACCCGCGCTGGCTGCATCGGGAGCAAACGCTGTGGACGCCGATCGGGACCGCCGATGGCACGCACTGCGCTCTAATGAACGAGGACGGTGCCGTAGAGCCGGCGCCGGGGTCATTCTCGATCGAGCCGATGGTGGTGATCGACGACCGCCTCTTTACGTGGGCGGACGTCATTGCGCGACAGGAACTGGTCGATCAGGTGCTTCCCGTGCCGTCTGCAACATGGGAAACCCGAGAGTGGCGCCTGCGCATTCAAGGCGAAGCGACGGCGAGCGGGCTCGTTCGTGTGCGCTATCGAATCGAGAATCGCTCGGATAGATCCCTGACAGCGCGCCTGCTGCTGCTCGTTCGCCCGTTCCAGGTGACCCCGCCCTGGCAAAGCGCCGGCACGATTGGCGGAGTGAGCCCCATCCACGACGTGACCTGGGAGCGCGGTGCGTTGCGTGTGAACGAGACTGCCATCGTCGTGCCTGCGACCGCACCTTCCGGCGTTGCGGCGACGAGCTTCGACGAGGGTTTCGTCGCGCTGCGTCTTGTCACAGGCGGGCGGACGTCCGCACAAACACGCGTTCACGATTCGCTTGGCCTTGCTTCTTGCGCCCTCGCTTTCGATCTGGCGCTCGGCCCTCGCGGAACGGCGGAGCGCAGCGTGGAATGTTCGACCACGCATTCGTCGCTCCCGATTGGTGAGCCGGCATTCGATTGGAAGAAGGAGCTTCCCGCAGCGCAGTGGGTAGGCTCCGGGTGGGCGATGGACGCTATCCGCGCTGCGCTCACGGCGACGGCGCACATACTCGTGACGCGCGCAGGCCCAGCGCTGCAACCCGGGCCACGGCGTTACACGCGCTCCTGGATTCGCGACGGCACCATCATGAGCGCAGCGCTATTGCGCATGGCGCACAGGGAGGAAGCGCTGGAGTTCCTCCGTTGGTATTCGCCCTACCAGCGCGCGGACGGTTTCGTCCCGTGCTGCGTGGACCGCAACGGACCCGATTGGCTCGTGGAACACGACAGCCACGGTGAGTTGATCACCGCCATCGCCGACTGCTACTGGTTTACGGCGGATGCCCGGTTCCTCGAGGAGTCCTGGCCCTTCGTCGTCAAAGCCGTTGCCTGCATTGAAGGACTGCGTGAGGCGGACGGGCTGTTGCCTGTTTCCGTCAGCCACGAAGGTTACCTGGCACAGCCGGTGCATTCCTACTGGGACGACTTCTGGGCGCTGCGCGGTCTGCGCGATGCGGTGGAGCTCGCACGCGTGATCGAGGACCACGAGGTCGCGGCGCGCTGGAGCAGCCTGGCGGAGCGTTTCGCCTCTGCTTTGTTCGGGTCGATCGAGCGAACGCGCGCTGCACACAAGCTCGATTTCATCCCGGGCAGCGTCGAGTGGGCGGACTTCGACCCGACCGCCACGGCGAACGCGATCGCATTCCTGGACGTTGCCGAGGGCCTCGACCGCAGAGCAGTCGAACATACATTCGAACGTTACATGTACGACTGGCGCCGCAAGCGCAGTGGCACGCTTGAATGGGCCAACTACTCACCATACGAGATCCGCATCATCGGTGCGCTCGTGCGGCTCGGGCGCCGCGAAGAGGCGCTCGAGTTGCTGCGGTTCTTTCTGTCGGACCGACGGCCGCCCGAGTGGAATCAATGGCCGGAAATCGCGTGGAAGGATCGTCGCGCGCCGGCGCACGTGGGGGACCTGCCCCACACGTGGGTGGCCGCAGAGTACGTGCTCGCAGTCCGCAGCCTGTTCGCCTACGAGCGGGCGGCAGATCGAACGCTCGTGGTGGCGGCGGGCCTTGCGCGGGAGTGGACGACCGGCGCGGGCGTTCAGGTGCAGGCGATGCCCACGCTCTACGGCCCGTTGAGCTTCTCCGCACGAACCATCGACGAGCGTACCTCGCGATTCGACATCGGACCCGGTGTCGCGGCGCCTATCGAGCTGCGGCCGCCGCTCGCGGGGCGCTTGCTAGCCGTGAGCGTCAACGGCCTCGTACATCGGGATTTCGACGAGCAGTCCGTCGTCATCGCGACGACACCCGCAGAGATTGTTTGCCAGACCACCGGACGCCTTGACGGAATCGCCGCATGGGGACTTCGGGCTCGGTCCTCGTGCGTGGTGGGAAGGCTACGGACCGGTCGTGCACCTTTTGCCGCGTGAAGTCCATAATGATCGCTGCTACAGCACGCAAATCGAGGTAATCCCATGGCGAAGAAACCGATTGTTTCCGTCTTGACAGCGGCAGTCCTGCTGCTGACGGGGTGCGTCGTGATGCCAACGGCGCCGAGCATCGTTGCCATGCCCGGTTCGCAAAAGAGTTTCGACCAGTTTCGGGCCGATGAAGACGCATGCCGTGGCTATACGCAGGCTGCCGTCGGAGGTGCCGGGCAAGTCGCGGCGAACAATACGGCAGCGAACGCCGCAGCGGCGACGGCATTCGGCGCTGCGGTCGGCGCGATCATCGGATCGGCGACCGGTCAGGCAGGTCCTGGTGCTGCGATCGGCGCGGGTACGGGGCTGTTATTCGGGAGTGCCGCGGGCTCGAACTACGCTGGCTACTCGTCCTATCAGCTGCAACGGCAATACGATGCGACTTACCTGCAGTGCATGTACTCGCGCGGCAACAAGGTGCCGGCGCGATTCGTCTATCGCGGGCCGCCTCCCGGCTACGCACCGGACTACGCGCCACCGGATTACCGCGCCCCGCCGCCGTACTACTATCCGCCGCCACGCGGTTGAAGCGGGGCCGCGATCGCGACAAGGCAGCCTGCTATTGGCAGGTCGTCCCAGGTGGGCGGAACACTTCGCGGGTAATCGCTTTCGTTTGCGTCACACCCTCCACGGTGTAGGCGAAGCTCGCCGCGTTCCCATCGCTGAAGGTGAAGGTGGCCGTGCCTGCTGGGGTCGCGATGACACTTTGCGGATTGAATGGCACTGCGTTGAACGGAGGTCCTGTGGTGCGGTAGAGCGTGCCCGTATACACGCCCTGCGCGCTCTTCGGCGCAGACACCGATAACCACATCGGCGAGCCATCGCCGGCGTAGGTAAACCAGGTTGCGAAGATGATGTCGCCCTGGTGGCTGAAGTTGATTCCCCAACCTGACTCGGAACCTGCCGGGGCCGCCCACCATATGTCCTGGTAGTTGCTGGCGGCAGGAAGGCTTCCGCCGCCGAAGCTGCACGTTGGCTGCGGCCCGAATACCTCGCGGGTGATCGCCTTGGACTGGCTGATGCCGTTCACCACGTAGGCGAAACTCCCGTTGTTCAGGTCGCTGAAGGTCAGCGTCGCGTTACCCACCGGAGTCGCCTTCACCAGCGCGGGATCGAACGGGGTGGCACTGAACGGCGGGCCGGTGGTGGTGTAGAGCGTGCCCGAGTAGATGCCTGTTGCAGACTTCGTGGCCGTCATGGCGAGCCACCACGCCTTGCCGGTGGCGTCGTACGTAAACCAGGTCGCGAAGATGATGTCGCCCTGATGAGCGAAGTTGATCCCCCAGCCCGCTTCGGAGCCCGCTGGCGAAGCCCACCAAAGCCCCTGGTAGTTTGCCGCTGGGTTGGTTGCGGTTGGATCGACGTAAAACGCCTTGTGGTCGTCGAGCCCGCCTTCGACGTGGTCCACTTGCACCAGCGCGGACTTCGCCGCCGCGTCATCCTTGACCCAGGCGGCGAGGAATTCCAGCGACCACGTGATGATGTCCGCGCCGCTTTGCGGATTCAGGTCGTGTCCCTGACCGTTCAGAAGCACCTGGCCGCGCGGACCTGCCATCCGATCGAGTGCGGTGCGAACGACGTCCGGGGGCGCAATCGGATCGGCAGTTCCCGATAGCGCGAGGAAGGGAAGCGTCACGCCCCCGGCGCCCGCTTGTCCGGTTCCGAATGCGGGGATGGATTCGACACCGAAGTAGGGAACATATCCAACACCCGCGCGAACGCGCGAATCGAGCGTCACCCGTTTGTGGTCGAACGTGAACAGCCCGTAGTTGAGTTCGGCACCACCGAGCAGCATCAGCGTTTCGCCGCCTTGGCTGATACCGAACGCGCCGACGTGATTGACGTCGACGCGGTCGCGCCAATCGGCCCGGGCGAGCATTACGTCGAGGCCCGCCGAAACGGACAGGGGCCGGACGGCCTGCATCGCGACGAACTCGCTCCAGATGGGGACGTACGCTTTCAGTGCCAGCGCTGCGGCGTCGGGCCCGAATGCTGAATAGCGAAGGTCGCCGTGGAAGGGCGCAACGACCACGTATCCCCAGGAGGCGAACGCGATGAGTGCATTCAGATAGCTGCCGGTCAGCGGATCGCCGCCGTACCCGTGCGAATAGAGCAGCACCGGCAGGCGCGACGGGCTCGCAGGCAGCAACGGTGCCTGGTCGCCGCGCTGCATCCTGGGAACGACAGCACCAAACGGCAAGACGTAGTCGGCTCGCGTGTTGTCCGGGGTGGTCGGATAGCACGCAAGGAAAACGTAGCTGACCGGCGTCGCTGCCCATCGATCGTACAGATCGGCATCATTGGGCGGCGTGACCGTCGCCGTCAGCGTGTTCGCGGGTGACACCAGGAGCGCATTGACGTAGCGCTCCTTGCCGCCGCTCGATGCACCCCGCCAATACATCTCCGCCGTCTCGCCCGCCGCGACTCTGGTGAGGTCCTGCTCGATATTCGTGCACGCAACGGGATAGGGACCCGATATCGGCACCGGGGGCAGCACCGTCTGCGCGCGCGCAGTGAGCGCAACGAGCGCGATCGCGATGCTCAGCAACAGGCGAGCCACATAGTGTCCGGACATGTTCGATCCAGGCGAATTACGAGAAGCGATATTACGAGAAGTCTACTCGAATCAGGAATCCCGACGGCTTCGGCGGCGCGATCTTCTGTGGGCACAGCCTACCGCTCGAATCGCGTAGCTATTTCTTCTGCTCGATCAGGCCGCGCGCCGCCAGCTGCTTGATGATCAGGTCTGCGAACCCCGGCGTCTCCTGGGCTACCGTCGACGGATTGAACGTCTCTGTCGTGCCCGCCCACACGATGCGGTGGGTCTTGACGTCGAAGAGACTCGTCTCGACGTTCGCGACGTCGTAGGACGTGACCTCCGGCACGGCGACCATCGACGGACCCCACCAGCCACCGTAATACGGTCCATAGAAAGCGGGGCCCGGCACCATCGTCGTTCTCACCTGCGTCTTGGTGTCGACGCCGAGCACGCGTACCAGCAGCAGCGCGTCGGCGGCCGACTGCGCGACACCGGCGTTCCAGCCCGGCTCGTTAACGCGTGCGTCGTCGGGAAGGAATTGGTACCCGGGGATGCCCTGCACGCCCGACGTCGACAGCTTCTGCGCGAAAATGTCTTCGAACACACGGCGATTGGCGACGTTCGCACCCACGCCGACGACGATAACGCGCTTGAACGCGCCCCCTCGGTAACTCGTGTCGTACCAGGCGCTTTGCAGCGAGGTGGATGCGCACGCGGCAACGAGCAGCGCTGCGCATGCAAGTACGGCGCTTGAAAGCTTCGACATGGGATCTCCTCGCGGTTTGTAGCGGTGACGTGCGCAAACATTACCACCACCGGGCACAGAGCGCGTGGACCCGGAACACGGCGTCGACGATCGCTGTGCAGCGTGAGCGATTGCGCGGCGGGCAGGTCCTGTCGTCCCACGCGTATGATGAGCAGCGCACCGCTTTTCGACCGGATAGGTGCCGACCGTGCCAGGAATCGCGACAACCAGCGCCGTTACGGTGCTTTGTGCTGCACTCGCCGCTGCGGCGCACGACGCGAGTTCCCAAAGCCTCGTCGGGTTCCCGTCGAGTCCGCCCGCTAGTGCAGTCATGCTGATCGATTCCACGGGCAACGCGGTTGCACGGGCGCTCACCGAAACTGTCGTGCTTGTTACCGTTGAAAGCGACCTCACGGCACCTGCGTCGATCCGGCCGATCTATGGTGCCGATGGCCGAATGGCTTCCGGATTGGGTTCGTGGCAATCCGGCGGAAGCGTGCTGTTCACCTCGGCGGACTGCACAGTGGGCGCTCACATCTATAGCGGAACGTATGCGGCAGTGCGCGCCGCGACGCAGGTGCAGACACCGGAAGGCATCGTGCTCTATGCAGGCGCAATCGGGACTTCCATCACCGTGGACGTGCGGTCGATCCTCTACGACACGGGTTGCTCGCAGGTCGCTGTGCGCCAGAACGGATTGGTCCCGGTGCTGGCGACGCGCAACCTGAGCACGGCGTATCCACCGCCACTTTCATTTCGATAGCGAGTGCTGAAAACATTCGCGGGCGGCGATGAAAAGTGAGGACTTCTGGTTGCGATAACAGCGCCTGCGAAAAAAGGCGGTGACGCGATGTCGCCCCGCTACGCTGCCTCGACCCTGGCGAGGTAGTTGTCGATCGTGCGCTTCCAGGCCGGACGCGCAAGACAACGATCGCGATAGCTCGTTACGTGGGTATAAGGCGCGAGCAGTGCCTCGTCTTTGATCCCTTTTAGCACGTGCGACATCAGAATGTCCGCCACGGTGAAGGACTCCGTGGCCAAGTATTCGCGGCGGTCGAGCCATCGCTCCAGCCCCGTAAGCAAATGATTGGCCCATCCGACAGTGAACTCGCGGTATTTACCGCAGCTTCCGTCTTTCGCCCAGTCAATGAACAGGATGTTCACGAGGGGCAGTTCGACCGAGTTCATAGCGGCAAAACACCAACGCACCACTTGCGCCTCTCCGGCGAGGTCGCTTGGAATCAGCTTGCCGGCCTTCTTCGCGAGATAGATCACGATGGCGGCAGACTCGGAAAGCACCAACCCATCGTCGTCGATCGCAGGAATCTGCTCAAATGGGCTGAGCCTGCGGTACGCGTCGGTGTTCAACTGGTGCGCGGGGTGGTCCATCCCCACCAGCTCGAAAGGCAACTCCATCTCTTCGAGCGCCCAGAGGACGCGCAGGTCGCGAGTGTTGCCTCTCGCAACGGCGTTAACTTTGGAAAAGCCATAAACCTTCAGCATCGGTCAGTCTCGTTGTTGAATTGGGACAATGGCGCACGCGGCATCGTTATCGCATCGATGGCAGCGTGCTCATGATCTCGGCGGCCGGTGTTCGTTCGGCGCCTTCCCCCGGTAGTCGAACGGGGCAGACCGGATTCGACATCACGCCTGTCGCATTACGGGTAGAGCCATGAGGCTACATGCGCCGCATGGCCCATGTCGCCCGCGTCAGGGCTGGAATCCCGCGACACCCGCCTGCCACAGCATGAAGGCGAACGTGTCGGCGCGCTCTTCGTACTGCGATTTCTTCGTCGACCCGAACCCGTGGCCCGCGTCGTAATCGATGCGTAGCAGAATCGGCTTGCCGCTGGACGTTGCCGCCTGCAGTCGTGCCGCCAGCTTGCCCGCTTGCCACGCGTCGACGCGCGGGTCGTTGAAACCCGTCGTCAGAAGCACCGCCGGATATTTGTCGCCGTCCTTGACCCATGCATAGGGACTCATCGCATGGAGCGCCTTGAAGCCTTCCTCGGTCGTAACGGTGCCGAACTCCGGAATATTCGGTATGCCATTGGCCGTGGATTCGAAGCGAAGCGCATCGGAAACGGGCACGACGTCGATCGCCGCGCCGAAGAGATCGGGACGCTCGGTGATCGAGCGGCCGACGAAGATGCCACCGGCGCTGCCGCCCATGATCGACAGCTTTGCGGACGACGTGTACTTGTTGGCGACCAGCCACTCTGCGCACGCGATCGCATCGCGCCAGGTGTTGGGCTTGGTTGCCTTGTAGCCGGCCTTGTACCAGTCCTCGCCGTACTCGCCGCCGCCGCGCACGTGCGCGACCGCGAGCACGCCGCCGCGATCGAACCACGGCAGCCATGTCGGACGGAAAAATGGCGACTGTGGAATTCCGTACGCGCCGTAGCCATAGAGCAGCGTCGGGTTCGTGCCGTCGAGCTTGATCCCCTTCTTGTGCACGATCGACATCGGGATCATCGTGCCGTCGGGCGCCTTTGCTTTCACCTCGGTGGCGATGAGATCGGTCGGATTATCGTATTTGCCCTGCGGTTGCAGCCGCGTATCGGTGAGCTTTCCCGTCCGCGGATCGTAGGCGTAGTAACCGCCGAAGCGGACCCAGCCGCCGAGGTTGACAACGGCTCCCGGGACGCGTGGATCGACCGCGAGGCCCGCGATGTCGCCAACGAACGGAAGCGCAATCTGCTGCGGCTTCGCACCCGGCGTGTACTGAAGCCGGTAAAGCTCGCTGTTCCCGCCGTTCATCTTGCGCACGTAAAGCGCGTCTTTAGCCGCGCCGATTCCGGTGACGACGGCCTCGCTGGGCGGGACAACCGTTTCGGCCTGCGCGAGATCCGGCTTGGCGAGCGAGGTGCGGAGCACCTTGAAGCGCGGCGTTCCCTTTGTGCATCATCAAGTAGACCGTGTCGCCGCTGATCGCGACATCGGTGACCTCGTCTTCGAAGCCCGCAATCTTGACCCATGGCGTCTTGTCGCCGTTCAGACTGGCGACGGGCGCGGCCCACAGCCTGAGTTCGCGCTGCGTTCCGTTGAACGCCTGCACGATCATGTAATCGGAGCCGAGAGGCTTGTAGACGATCGTGATGTCCGCCGGCTCGAGCTTGACCGCGGCCGACACGCCGACGCCGATGAGGGTGGAATCCTTCGCCGGATCGTCGCCCATCCTGTGCACATAGACGCGCGAGTTTTGGTATTTGTCGGTCGCGGGTGCACCTTCCGGAAGCTTCTGCAGACGGTTGTAGACGAATCGGCTGCCGTCGAGCCAGGACGGATTGCCAAAATTGGCGCGGTCGATGACATCGCCTGTCGGCTTGCCGCTGGCGACCTCGATGATGTGGAGCACGCTCTCCTCGGAGCCTCCGGGCGACATGCCATAGCCCAGATACTTGTTGTCGGGCGAAGGCACGAACCAGTCGATTGCGCTGTGCTTGCCATCGGCCGACTTCACCGTGCCGGGATCGACGAGCAGTCGCTCCACGCCACCGAAGCCGTCACGCACGTAGAGCTTGCCGATGTTCTCGTCGGCGCGCCGCTTCTGGTAATAGACCTTGGTCCCGACGATCTGCACGTCGTACACCCGCGCCGACGCCGCATCGCCGCGCGTTTCGATCTCCTTGTACAGCGTCGCGCGGCCGGGAATTTTCGACAGCACCGCATGGGTGTAATCCGCCTGCGCCTTCGTCCAGGCCGCGACTTCCGGGTCCTTCATGTTTTCCATGTACCGATAAGGATCCACCACCGTCACGCCGAAATAGGTGTCGGTGACCGGCTTGACGGGAGCGACCGGCGGCGCCGCCTGCGCGAACGCCAGCGCGGCTGCAAGGCTCGCGAGCACGGCGGCGGGATGAGCAATGAAGGCGGGGCGGAGGGGCATTTCGGAACTCCTCTGAACCGATAACAAATCCAATGACGAAGTGCGCCCCGGGGCTACGGCTCCGCCACCGTCAGCGAGCGGCTCGGCCGCCGCATTCGATCATGACGGGCATCGACTCGCGCGCGTCGGCGATCGGGAGCCCCGCCCCGGCGACGGCCACGAGGCGGCGTTTGCCGCAGCTCTCGGCGGGCAGCGACAAGCGGACGACGGCGTCCCCGTGCGCCGGAAGGTGCGCGATCCGTTGCGCCGCCACGATCGTCCCGTTGTCCTCCGGCGCGCCGTCGTAGAGGAGGACGATCAGGTCGAAGACCTCGGCACTGCCGGCGCTGACGGTCGTCGTGGCTTCGATCGGCTGTCCGAGGGCGACGTGCCGCGGTGCGACGTGGATCGGGCCCACGCGCAAGCGGGCGCCCCGATCGTCGCAGCCGGGCGGCGGGCAGGCCAGACTCGCCGCGGTCACCGTGACCGGCTGCGCGGCGCTCGGGACGCCGTTGGTGACGATCGTGAGCATCGCCGGTCCCGGCGGGAAGCCGGTGAGAGGCTGCGAGGTGAAGGTTGAATCGGTCCACCCCGAGAGCGGGTCGGCCGGCACGAACGCGGTGTGCCCGCTGTCGACGCTGCGCAGTTGCAGCACGGGATAGTTGGTCGCCGACTGCTGATTGGTGTTGCTTCCGGAGGATTCGGAGATGCCGAGGAAGAAGCTTCCCTCGACACCGATCTGCTGTCCGATCTGCACCGGCGTGACGAAGGTGACTTCGGCTGCCAGGCCGGCGGACCGCCGAGCTCGGGCTCGAACAGCTCGACGCGACCGCCGGGGCCGCCCGTGACGATCACCTGGCCCGCGGGCAGGAGGCTCGCCGAGGCGAAGTCGCGCCCATCGACCATGGGCATAGTGGGTGTCCAGCGGCCCGTGGCCGGGTCGTAGAGCTCGGCCGCGGCCGATGCGGCCGCGCCGCCCGCGACCAGGACCTTGCCGGACCGCAGCAGGAGCGCTGCGTGACCGCTGCGGCAGGTGCTCATCGAGCCCGTCACGGTCCAGTTGCCAGTTTGCGGATCGTAGAGCTCGGCGCTGCACCCGGCGCCGAGGCCGCCGGCGACCAGCGTCTGGCCGGACGGCAGCAGCGTCGCCGTGTGGTGCGCGCGCGCGGTCGAGAGCGACGCGGCCGGGGTCCAGCGGCCGGTCAGCGGATCGTAGGTCTCGACACTCGCGGTGACCGCGTTCCCGGCGACGGTGCCGCCCGCAACCATTACCCGGCCCGACGGTTGGAACGTCGCCGTGTGCCCCGCGCGCGCAAGACCGAGGCTCGCCGTCGAGGTCCACTGCCCGGCCGCCGGGTCGTACAGTTCCGCAGCGGCCAGCGGACCCGACGGGCCGAGTCCGCCGGCGACCAGCACGTTGCCCGCATGCAGGAGCGTCGCGGTATGCGACTTCCGGGCGTTTTTCATGGCCGCGGTGGACGTCCACGTCCGGGCCGTCGGGTCGTACAGCTCGGCGCCCGGTCGCGGCGGACCGCCGGGATCGTGACCCCCGGCGACGAGGAGCCGGCCCGAGGACAGCAGCGTCGCCGTGTGCTCGGAGCGGGCGGCGAGCATGTCGGTAGTGGCCGCCCAGGAGTCCGGTGGCCGGATCGTACAGGGCGGCGCTCGAGAGGCTGACGGCGCCGTTCTCGCCGCCCGCGACCAGGACCTGCCCGGTCGGCAGCAGCGTCGTCGTATGGTGAGCCGAGGTGCCGGTGGGCAGTGCCGCGCCCGGAGCCCACGTTCCCGCGCCGGCGTCGTACAGCTCGGCGGTTTGCAGGGCAGGACCACCGCTCGCGCCTCCGACGACCAGCACCTGGCCGGATGACAGCAGGATGGCCGTGTGCAGCCAGCGCGCCTCGTTCAAGGACCCGGTGGCGGACCACACCCCGGTCGCCGGGTCGTAGAGCTCGGCGCTCGAGAGAATGACGAAGTTTCCTTGCAACCCGCCAGCGACCAGGACCTTCCCCGAAGGCAGCAGGTTCGCCGTGTGCGATTGGCGCGCCTGCGCGAGGCTCTGCGTCTGGGTCCACCTCCCGGTTGCCGGGTCGTACAGTTCCGCAACGACGACCGCCGAACTTGACTGGTCAAGTCCTCCGGCAACCAGTACCTGCCCGGAAGGCAGCAGCGTCGCCGTCTGCTGATCGTGGGCGGAGACCATCGTGCCGGTCGGGGTCCACAGGCCGGTCGCCGGATCGTAGATCTCGGCGCTCGCGAGCGGCGTGTCCCCATCCTGTCCCCCAGCGACCAGCACCTTCCCCGAGGGCAGGAGCGTCGCGGTGTGGTCCCCGCGGGCCGTCGTCAGGCTTCCGGTCCGGGTCCACCTTCGCGACGCGGGATCGTAGAGCTCGGCGGACGCCGACGTGTCGCTTCCGACGTCGCCGATAGAGAATGTGAAGCCTCCAACGACCAGCAGCTGGCCGGACGGAAGGAGCGTGGCCGTGTGCTGCCAGCGGGCGTCGTTCATGGATCCAGTGGCGGACCACGCCCCCGTCGCGGCGGTCGTAGATCTCGACACTCGCCGTCGGCGATGCGTCCTGGTTCGACGGGTTCTTTTGCACAAGCCCTCCGGCGATCAGCGTCTGGCCGGACGGCAGAAGCGTCGCCGTATGGTTGAAGCGATTGCGGGCGATCGATCCTGACGCGGTCCATTTCCCCGTCGCCGGATCGTAGAGCTCGGAGACGTTTGCATCGGCCAAATCCGTTAGGGATGCCGCCGACGATGAGCACCTGCCCCGTGGAGAGAAGCGTCGTGGTGCTCCCGAACCGGAGGCTGCTCGACGAACCGGTCGGGCTCCAGCTCTGCGCGGCAGCCCCGGAGGCGATGGCCAGAATGCTCAGGAAACACGCTGCGAGCCGTCGTGCCTTCCGAACCATGACGGTCACGCGCGGGACTGCGGCGGCGTCGACGGCTGCCACAGGCTGACCGAAGGTTCGGTCATGCCCGGAAACCCGCCGCCCGGGAGCCGCAAGACGTCGTAGTTGAGCGTGTAGACGTTGCGCCAGAAGTCGACCGTCAGCTTGGCCGCGTTCATGTTCTGCGTGGTCGCGATCGGCGCGGTGCCGTCCTGACCGGGGTGGTAGATGTCGAGCCGGTACAGGTTGGTGCTCTGGCTTCGCGAGAGCACGTACAGGTACCCGGTGTACTCCACGGCGAGGTCGAGATACTCCGTGTCGGCGCCCGCGGTTGCGGTCAGCTCCAGGAAGTAGCGCGACGTCTGCTGCTGGAAGAGCTGGACCGGATTGGCCCCGACGTCGAAGGCCTGAATGCGGTTGTTCAGCGCCTCGAGCACCAGGATCACCCC
The DNA here is from genome assembly GCA_963709335.1 of uncultured Pseudomonadota bacterium. Classification (GTDB taxonomy): domain Bacteria; phylum Pseudomonadota; class Gammaproteobacteria; order Burkholderiales; family Casimicrobiaceae; genus VBCG01. Next base: position 20,663 of record CAVPWB010000005.1, on the reverse strand, counting down.
GTCCGGCGATATGGCCGCTGCGACAGGACCACCGAGGAGTCCCGGGAGCGCGCCGTTTGCCACGCCGAATCCCGCATGCGTGGTAGCCAGCAGCTTCGTCATCGCGACGGCGTCCGACACCGGAGCGTCGGGCAGCCGGAGAATCTCGATCTTGTGGAGGGCGTTGTTGATGCTCACCAGCCGTCCCGAGGGATGCATCACGAGATCGTCGGACGGAAGGTTGAAAGCGCCCCACGCCCCACTGCTCGGGGGATCGAACTGCGGCGGGTTCAGGTCCAGGCGCACGCGGCGCACGACGCCGTTCGTCGTGTCGAGGTAGAAGTCCGACGTGGCGGGCGTCGGACCTCCACCGGCAGTCGAATTGCCGGGAAACAGGCTGTAAGTTACCCGGCTCCGGTCCTGAAGCCCGCAACCCAGGGTGACGTATCCGCTGGCGGGATCGACGTCGCCCATGTTGACGAGCTGGTCGAGCTGGCCCTGGCCGCCCGAGCCGCACGCGCTCACGCCCGAGCTGAAGCTTTGGAACCCATAGCCGACGAATCCTGGGACCGCGCCGCTGCCTTGGCGGACTGTGATGTCGCGCAGGCTGCAGAGGTCGCCGGCAGCCTGCCCGCAGACGAGACTGTCGGCCTTCACCGTCGGCCCCGTCGGGCTCGCGAGCCAGCCGTGGGTCCCTTGCGCGTCGGTCAAGGTGGTGACTTGCTTGTGCTCGTAAGCCGTATTCGGCTGGATCGGCGTGGGGTACTCCTGGATCACGATGTCGGCCAGCGTCTCTACGTTGTTGGCGACCGATCCCGTCGAGCCCTGCCCTGCCAGCCGGTCGTCGCTCGAGTAGAAGCCGACCGTCACCGTGACGTTCCCTCCGAAAGGGACGTTCTGGAAGGCGACCGGCGGCAGCGTCTTCACCGTCCCGGAGGGCATGGGAAGCGTCTGCGTGTACGGCGTCGCGCCGCGGTCGAACTGCGCCGTCACCTTGTAGTGGGTCGCCACCGTCGGGAACTGGTCGTTGTTCGAGGCGTGCAGGATGGTCACGGTGATGTCGTGGGCCAGGGTCAGGTCGTAGACGTACGAGACCGGCGACGCCGCGATCTCGAGCGTGGTCTCCAGGAGCGTTGCCGCGCCCGGCCGCAAGCGAGATGCCGAGCACGATCTGTCCCACGACAGGAATGCAGTCTTCGGCGACCCCTTCGGCGACGGCGGCGGTGATGAGCGCCAGCAGCTGCGCCGAGCGCTTGTTGAGCAACGTCTGCAGGAGCGACTTGCCGATGGACACCGCGACATCCCGCCAGACGTCGGGCGTACTGAAGTCCTTGTCCCGCAGCTCATCGCTCAAGAGCGCGGTCAACGACTTGGCGATGGCCGGCGCGACGATGAGCGCGGCCTTCTGGATCAGCGACAGGTCTTCACAGGCCCCGGCGACCATGAGGACGATCGTCACGCCGTAGTTGATGATCAGCGTGCACGCGGCGCCGGGGAACCAGTCGCCCCACGTCGTCGGATCGTTGGGGTCGACGCCGCCGAGCAGCAGCAGGGCCGGGCCGCTCGCGAAGACCCGCACGGTCGTGGTATTGGGGGGAAGGTTGAACCCCACGGTGGCTTTGGATGAGGCGACGGGGATTCCCAGCACCGTGAACTCCGGCCCCAGCATCAGCGCGAACATGGCGGCGAACTGATCGAGTTGCTCGCGGTCGCCCGGCGGGGAATCGTAGTCCGGGGGGAGCTTGATTTCGACTCCGGACGGGTCGACAGGAATCCCGCCGCTGTCGAGAAACAGGAGGTAGATGCCGAGCCAGCGCACGTACCAATTGGCGAACGTCAGCGTGGCCTGCACGGTGCCGTCGACCTCGACCGCCGACCCCGTCGTGGAGAAGCCCCCCTCGATGTTCTGCGTGGCCAGCGTGAACTTCAGCGAATCCTGCGGCGCGCCCACGCGGGGACTCTGATCGATGGTCGTGACCCCATCGTGTCGCTTCCAGAGGGCACCCGACGGGCCCGGCACGCTCGGATCGGCGGAGGTGACATCCGCCCCGAAAGTCGAATCCCGCTTGATCTGAGGCAGAACGCTCGTCGTGCCCTGCTGCGCGACGTCGCGGATCGGGTCGTTCCAATCGGGGTGATACTGGATCAGCCCCTTGTTCTTTCCGTTCTTGTTGCGGAACGCCTGGCCGCCGTCATCGAGGATCGGGGTGAGGGTCGCCCACCCGTTCGAATTCGGGTGACCCGCCGTCAGCTGCGGGGTGGCCGGACCGAACGCCTGAATGAGAATCGCGAGGCCGACGGTCGCGGCGTTGGGCTGGATGTAATGGTTGTGGACGATACCGCCGCTCGTGCCCTCGACGCTGAAGAGATCGGGATGCATGCCGATGATCGCCGTGGCGTGATCGCTCGGATCGAGCAGGATGGCTTCCTCGATCAGGTCCTCCGCCGTCACGGCCGGGCGGTGTCCGTACAGAGTCCGCTTGGCCGACAGAGGGACGGGATTGGAGCCAGCGCGCTCGACGGACAGCGCCGCGGCGTCGACGATCCCGCCCATCGGCGGAAGGAAGTACATCGCCGACATGTTCCAGGTGCCCGAGCTCGTGTTGCTGCCCTGGATCGCGTAGCTCATCGTGACGAAGTCCGCCGACAGTCGGAGGTTCTGCACGAAGTGGGTGAGCTGATCGTCGGGCACGTTCTGTAGGAACCTGTTCTTCTTCCGATGGTGCTTGAGCACGCCCGGGTGGTCCTGGACCCGGTCGAGCCTCACGCGAGTGCCGCCCCCGACGAGGTAGTAGGTCGCGGTCTGATGCTCTGCCTCGTGTGCGAAGTTGAAGAAGTAGTCTCGCTGCTCGAAGCGAGGTGGCTGCGGTTTGCCGGACCGGCCGCGCCCGTCCGCGAGCAGCCCCGCTGGCAGACCCGTCAAGGCTCCGGTCGCGAGGGCTCCCGTCAGAAACTGCCGGCGCGTAAATGGGGGAAACGGGAACCCAGTTCTCTTGGTCATGAGGTCACCATTCGGCATCGAGCGGAGTACAGATTGCCGGCGCCGCATTCGTGTAGGTCGCGTCCAGCACATACGAGGCGGGCGGCGCGCTGTTCGCGCCGAGCGCGAACGTGCTGTTCCAGTTCGGGTTCGAGCCTAACGCCGGCCCGCAACCGTTCGCCCCGGCCGGGGTGGCATTGGGACAGGTGAGCGTGCTGTTGCCGGTCGGCACCGTGGTGGGCGCGGCGTAGATGACGAAGACGCAGATCTTCTGCCCGGGGGCATGCCAGTTTGGGAAGCCGGCGAAATCGGCGGACAGGTGGACGAACATGTCATTGCCTGCCGCGTTGAAGTCGAGGAACGCGTTGGCGAGCGATGTCCCCTCCAGCGTCGCGTTGCCGAGCTGTGCGCCCTGCAGGAAAGCGCTCGCGAACCCCGAGTTCGTGCCGACGTTCGGGTCCACGCTGAGCTTGGCGCCGCCGAAGTTCGCGCCAACCAGAACGGCGCCGCCGAACTGAACGCCCTGAACCTGGGCCCCGGTGAAGTCGACGCCGGCCAGGTAGGCGAAACCGAACTGCGTGTTGTTCATCGTCGCGCCGGCCGCTGTCGCGCAGTTGCCGTCGCTGAATGTGCACTTGCCGGATCCGACGAGGGCGCTGCTGTAGAAGCTCGCGCTGGTGAAGTCGGCGGCGCTGACGTCGGCCGCGGCGAGGTTGACGTTCTTAAGGTGGGCATTGAGAAGTGACGCCCCGCTCGCGACACGGGGCGAGCAACCGGCCGCGGTGCAGTCGGAGAGAAACGCCCCTTCGAGGTCGGCCCCCTCGAGATCGGCCTCGATCAGCGTCGTGCCGTAGAGCTTGCCTTGATGGAGCTTCGCGCCGCGGAGGCTGGCTTTCGTCAAGAAGGCACTGCTCAAGTTGATGCCCGGGCCCGTGACATCGTCAAGGATCGCACCCTCAAGGGCCGCGAACGCGAGGTTGGTGCCGGTCAGGATCGCCCCGCTCAGGTTGGCGCCCCTCAGGTCGACGCCTGACTCCGCGTCGGTACCGGAGAGGTCGATCCCGGAGAGGTCCACGCGAAGGAGCTGGCACCCCTCGCATCGGCGCGATGAGACGAGGAGGAACGAGAGCGAGCGGATCTGCAGGCTGGACGTGTTCCCGATGCCGATCGACGTGCCCGTCAGGCAGGGCGTGTCCACTTCGACCACCTGTTCGGTGCCGGTGTAGAGGAGCCCGCTATGGAGGATCGCGCCCGTGTTGTTGCCGAGCCGAACCGAGGCGGCGGTCTTGTCGAGCGTGATGACGGGGCTCGTGAGCTCGCTCAAGTTGGGGGCATCGAGCGCGAAAACGGCTGCCCGCCCCTGGTAATTGCACTGCTGGAAGAGCGCGACCTCGCCCTCCTGGAGCTCGCCGATCAGCGTTCCGTCCGGATAGAACCGGAAGAGGACCTCGAGGGACGCTGGCGGCTCGGGATCGGGCTGCCGTTGATCGTAATTCAGCGAGAACGTCGTTTCGGAGAACGTGGTCGAGCGCAGAAAGAAGTCGGCCGGCTTGTTGTCCTTGCGCGTGACGCCAAGCTGGAACCGATAGCCCCCGAGGTCGTTCACGACGAGTGGAACGGTCCGGAAGAAGGTGTTGCTCCGTGTCTGACCGTCGTCCGCGAACCCGGTCCAGAAGCCACTCGCGTCGAGCTTGGCGAAGTTGAGCGCGGTCGGTTGCGTGGCCCCGACGGTCGGATCGTTCGGATCGGCGAATCCGAAAGAGGCCGGCGTCGTCGATCTGGCGAGCGGTGAAGTCCGCGAGTAGCGGTCGAATGGCCGTGAACGGCGTGCCCGGGACGCTTCGGTCCGGCGGCGGCGCGATCACCCGGCCGATACGACGCCGCGGGTCAAGCGTCGGATCCGGGCGCAGCGCCCAGTAACCCCCGAGCGATGCGCCCGCGTCATCGATGAGACGGGGACTCGCCGACATCGGCTGGGCGAACGCGGCGCGATGCGCTCCGGCGATCGACCCGCCGTCGTGCGCCACGCGCATCGTGTACGTAGCGGCGGCGAGCGTGACCTGCGCGCACTGCGGCTTGCGCGGCTTCTGGCGCCCGTTGCCATTGCCGTTTCCGTTCGGTCCGTGCGGACGATGAAGGCGGAGGAGTTTTTTTCCGCGCCCGTCCTCGAGGACGACCTCGGTAAGAAACGGGTCGTCGGCATCCAGGCAGATCGTGTGCTTCCGGCTTCCAGGTCGTAGCGGGCGACCTGCGTACGCGTTCCACGCCCGTGCGGCGACGGCTCGAGGTCGAACAGCACGATGTCCTTTGCCAGAGCGGCAAGCGCAGGATCGTCAACGAAGTCCTGTTCGTAGAGCACGCGTGGGGGCGATTGCGCCTCGGCCGGCGCAGCGCTCCCTGCGGCCAGAATCCACAGGAGGAGGAGCCCGAGACACGACTGCAGGATGCGCGACTTTCGCGCGTCGCTCGCGTTCGAAACGAGATGGACGAGTCTCGGGGGAGTCCAGGTACTTCGGCCCGCCTCGACAGGATCGAGGCCAATCGAGCGGAGGAACCAGTGGTACAGGTGCTCGCGGCGGAACGTAAGACATGCTCGTGAATTTCTCGATTCCGTTCCGGACGCCCCGTCTCCTCAGCTTGTTCTCAGCTTGGATTCGGCCGGTGCGCCTTACGATAGCGCATGGCCGGCTGGGCCAGCAAGGTCATCCGTCCGCGGGGTTGGCGCGTGATTCAGCCTAGCTTGCAGCAGCGAGGATCCGCATTACAAGAAGCGCACTTTCGCTGCACGATTCATCCTGGCAGCGATCGCGAATAAACGCCCCGATTTTCGACCTCAGGGTAGCCCGGCTGTATCGGTCTCCTGAGGAGAGAGCTCTACACGGCGGTTGGCGGCGACCCAGCCCATGAATAGTTGATAGCCCAGCGCCAGGAGTGTGGCGCCGACGAACATTCCAAGAATACCTGCGGCCGCCATTCCGCCGAGCGCCCCGATCAGGATGACCGGCATTGGCGCGTCGACGCCGCGACCGAGCATGAGCGGCTTGAGAACGTTGTCCGCCAATCCGGCGACGAAGATCAGCAGCGTGTAGAGGATCGCCTCACCCTTCCCGTAGTCCCCGAGCAACCAGATGTAGGCGATCGCCGGCAACGTCACGATCAGCGCCGGTATCTGGGCGATGCCGAGCACCAGAGCAATCATCGCCAGGACGCCGGCCCAAGGCACGCCGGCGACCAACAGGCACAGGCCGACGATGATCGCCTGAATGAACGCGACGCCGATGACGCCTTGCGCGACGGCCCGGATGGTCGCCGTGGCCAGCGTGGCGAACTCCGCGCCCCGTGCTGGGCCGGCCAGGCGTTCGGAAATGGCAAGGCTGGCACGGCTGCCGGACCGGCCGAAGGCCATGAGGATGCCGGCAATGATCAAGGCCGCGAGGAACAGTAGAAGGCCGCCGCCGATGCTGGCGACAAAGGCAAGCGCCGACTTTGCAAGGTCACCAATCTTCGGCTGCATGCTCTTGACGAGGGCGGGAAGATCGGCATGCGCCTGCGACCATAATGCATACACCCGCTCGCCAATCACCGGCCACCCTGCGACGGATTCCCGCGGCGCCGGGATCACCAGTGCATCGCTCTGCACATCGTGGATCAAGCGCTGGACCGAGTCGCCCAGTGAGCTCATCAATATCGCGGTCGGCGCAACGATCAAGGCGATGCCGAGGATCACGATCAGCGTGGCCGCAAGGCCCTGCCTGCCGCCCATCTTTGCAGCGACATACTCTTGCATCGGATAAAGGGTGACGGCCAGAATCAGTCCCCATACCATCAGCGTCAAGAACGGCGCAAAGATCTGAAAACAAAGCGCGGCCAGGGCGAAAATGAGGCCGGCGCGGATAAGAACCTCCAGGAGAGCGGAAGCGCCTACGGGAGGGAGTTCAGCCGCACGCTTGTCATCGAAGTTCATTCGTCGCTCCTTTGCCAAGTCAGCTACACGTAACTCCCTCTGCAGCCTTCGCGAGGGGCCAGGCGTCCGCGCCTAGCGCGACGCGCCTATCTTTGAAAGGTGTCACGCCTGAGCGGCGGCGCGACCGCGGACATACCAATCACCTCACTTCGCAAAACGTCCTACCGTTCGACGAAATTGCCAATAGGGCATGGGCCTGCGTCTCGACTTTGCTGATCCCGCTCAGCGTCGACCGAGACAGACGGGCGCTCGCGCGTCGATCGCGCGCAGCCGACTTGACGGTGATCTTGGCAAACACTGACCTTGGCAAACAGTGTGACGATTTCGGTGTCGATCGCCAATGCACTCACCCAGGATTTGGTGATGCTCTCGCGGATCGTCCCCCGATTCTTCGCCCCCCTCAGATACGAAGCCAGGTCAAAGGCAAAAGGATGCATTTGATGGTACGCTTTTCGAAGCCAGCCGTCTTTCAGCATCGAACATCCGGCGGAGCATGTCGGATCTCGCTGGAGAAGGCAGGTTGCGGCCGCCCAAGGCGCCGGCACAGTGCGCGAGATGCGCGGATGAATCTCTCGTTGCGCCTCGCAGCGTTCATCTCGCCGCGGTAATTCGGCCCGAACTCAGGTCTCGTATTTACGGGGCTGCTCGACCACAGGTCGCTCCTCGCCAGGGCCTTTCGCACTGCTTGGAAGCGGCCACCAATGCAGCCTGTGGAACCTTGGCCCGCATCCTTAAGCAGTTTCAGTGGCTTGATGACTGTGCTTCGCGCGCTTCGATCGAATTTCAACGAACTGCTAGTAGTAAATTGAACGCGTTATGCCCGCGATCGCCGGAGGGACGCCGTGACAACATCCATTCCCGCCGCCTCAGGAGCACCAGCGCCACTCTGGCGACGTGGCTTCGACTGGTGGCTCGTGCAGGTGAAGCACGTGCTGCCGCCAACCTTGTTCTTCTTCTTCGGCTTCAACCTGATCCTATTCACGCGCTGGATGACGCTCGAGGAATACGGCATTCCGTTCACCAATTTCTTCGCCGCATCGCTCGCCGCGCTGCTGGTCGGCAAGGCGGTGCTGGTGGTCGACAACCTGCCCTTTATGCACCGCTTCGATGGTGCGCCGCTGATCCAGCCTATCCTGTTCAAGTCAACGATCTACTGGATGTGCGTGTTCGTGTTCCGCCTCGCCGAAGGCCTGCTGCATTTCTTGCGCGACGGCGGCGCTCTCGGCGATTTCCCGATCTTCCTCGTCGCGCAATTCTCGTGGCCGCGGTTTCTGGCGATCCAGATCTGGCTGATGGTGTTGTTCCTCGTCTACGTGACGGCCCACGAGCTCAATACGCTGTTCGGCGACGGCGAGCTACCGCGCCTGTTCCTGCGCTGGCACTCGTCCGAGGCCAAGCTCACAAGGCGTCAACGCATACGCCTGCTCACGCGGCTCAACCGGCTGACCACGGCCGTTCCGGTCGAGGTCATCAGCGAGAAAGGCTCGCCCGCGCACATCGAGCTCGTATGGATCCTGCGCCAGCTTGCGGCGCGACCCGGCGACAAGGAGCATTCCGGAGTGGAGCACCGCGCCCCATGAAGCAGGCGTGCTCGGCGCAAGCATGACGATGCTTCAAGGCTTTTCGCGATGACGTTACTGCTTGTTCGAGCGCCATATCCCGTAGATGATCCAAATGCTGTTGCAGAACGCCATCAGGTAACCGCACAGTCCAAGTGCCAGTAGCACCGGTACACCAAAAACCGTCGGTCCACCTGGTACCGTCATCACGATCGACGATCCGATCACCACCGATGCAGTCATGATGCCCATTGTGGCGCGATCGAGCGTCGCATCAAGGCGATTGCCGAATTTGTCGAGCCGTTTCAGGTCGAGCTCGATGCGGGTCCTGCCGCGTCGCGCGTCGCGCAACAGACGGGCAAAGTCGCGCGGAACGCTTCCGATCAGGTTGAGGGCATCGACGATAGCGCCGCGACTGCGGCGTACGAGCTCCGCCGGATGATATCGATCGCGCAACGCAGCGCGGAGCATCGGTTGTAGTTGCTCGACGATTCGGAAGTCGGGATCGTATTGACGTCCGAGACCTTCCATCGTCATCAGCGCCTTGAACATCAGCGTCAGGTCAGCCGGAAGCACGATTGCGTGATCGCGCACGATTGCGGCGAAGCGGCGGATGAGCACGCCTATGCGGATATCGGCGAGCGCCGCGCCTTCGTACTCGAATGCGAGATCGTTTATGTCTGCGGCGAGCCGGGCCTCATCGACGTACGCGTCTTCCGCCCAATCGAGCAGCACGTCGAGCATCGGCTCTTCTTCCATCTGCGCGAGCCCGGCGAGGAGATCGATCACTTCGCGACGGCGACGCGGCGATAGCCGGCCGACCATGCCGAAGTCAATGATGACGATGCGGTTCCCGGGCAGGTAGAAGACGTTGCCCGGGTGCGGATCGGCGTGGAAGAAACCGTCGATCAAGATCATCCGCAACAACGCTTCTGCGCCGCGCGCCGCGAGCACCCTCCTGTCGAGGCCCGCGGCGTCCACTCCCGCGCGATCGACACCGGGAATTCCAACGATGTGCTCCTGCACCAGCAGCGTCTCGCTCGTCCATTGCCGATAGATCTTCGGAATGACGATGAACGGATCGTCGGCGAAATTCTTCGCGAACCGTTCCGTGTGCTGCGCCTCGATCGTGAAATCGAGCTCGCGTTCGAGCGATCGCGCGAACTCGGCGGCGATTTCCATCGGCTGGTAGCGCCGCGTTTCGGGCATTTCCGAATCCACGATGCGCGCGAGATGTCCGAGCAGGCGAAGATCGGCTTCGACGTTCGCGCGGATTCCCGGCCGACGTATCTTGAGCACGACCGGCGTGCCATCCTTCAATCGGGCACGATGGACCTGCGCAATCGATGCGGAACCGTGCGCGCGAGTATCGAGATCGTCGAACACGTCGAAGGGTGACGTGCCCAGCGTGATCAACAGCTCGGGCAGCAGCGCCTCGAACGGCACGGGCGGGACGTCGCTGTGCAGCTTCTCGAACTCGGCTATCCACGAAGGCTGAAACAGATCGACGCGCGTCGCAAGCAACTGGCCGAGCTTGACGAATGTGGGTCCCAGCTCTTCAAGAGCGAGACGAATGCGCACTGCAGGCTCGAGCGCGAGCGATTCCGCTTTCGCGCCCCAGCTCAGTACCTGTCCGGCGCTTTCCAGCACTCCGGCGACGCCGCTGCGGCGTACAACGTCACCCAACCCGTGACGAATCAGGACAGACGTAATCTCATGCAGACGCGGCAGATCCCGCATCGCATTTAATGCATCCTGAAGCATCCGGAAAGGTCAGGATCGTTTTGTATCGGGTCGGCGTTCGGAAAGCACGTCGGCGATGCCACTCAGAACCCCACCCGTTACCTGAGCGAAACGGGTACCCACTTCGCTCGCGAGCTCGACACTCGCCAGCGCAACGTCGAGCCACGCTGCAGAAAACCGCTGTCCCAGCTCGGTGAACGCCGATGCGACTGTCTTGCCCGCGTCCGTGCCGGTGCTTCTCGCAGTATCGATCAATTGCCTCAGCTCCGGCTGCACTTTTTCGCTCGCCCGCTCCGCTGCGTGCGCGGCAGCAGAAAGAAAATCATCCTCAAGCTTCTTCATCGTCGCGAGCGTCTGCTTGAAGTCGGTATCGGAATAATCCTTACCTGTTGCGACGAACTGGCGCAGCGCCGCTCTTCCCGACTCGGCAGATCGCGTGAGCGCGTCATCGAGGCCGCGGAACGCTTCGGCCAGCGCCTGGCGCAGTTCGCCCCGGCTTTGTTCTGCACCTAAAGCGAGGCCATCGGTCACGGCACCGACCACCTCCCGCACACCATGGCGATCGAACCGGCGTGACTTGAGCGCGAGCATCGTGACGTCGCGAACGCGTGCGCGAATGTCGACGCCGTTGTGCAGTGTTTCGCTCGCCTGGCGTCGGATGCTGTCATCGGGCGCCGCGAGAGGGTCCGGCGACAGGGCGGTTGGCGGCAGCTCCGGCGGCAAGGCGGTTGGAATCTCGGATGCGGGAGCAGCGGGCCCAATCCCCGAAGTGAAACCGGACTGGTCGGTAGGCGATTGCGGGTCTTGAGGCATCGTGGACCTCCGTAACTCCGAAAAAACTACCGGACATCCTAGATGGTCGGCGACATCCGTGGCCAGTCAAATGCTGGGCACTGCGGTCCCCTTCGTCTGTTACTCGGGCCAAGGGTACTCGGCTTTCCGTCGAACATCGCGCCACTTGGGCGGAGGCTATTGTGCGCCGTAAAGGTCAGCTCGACATCGGCGCGACTGAATACCGACCCAACCCGCGACCCCGAAAAGACAAAGGGCCCAGCGATGTCTCGCTAAGCCCTCTTGCCAAATGCAACTTACGAATGCCTTCTGTCGGTATCTCGAACTTGCCACACCGATTTGAGGCGCACGCTCCGACCTTGGATGCCCCGTGAACCGGCCGGCCGAAGCCCATCATTCCGGCGCGCTGCCGCACCCGGCATTTGCCCGCCCAAATGAAAGCAGGTATGAAGCAGGGCGCTGCCTTGCGTCTGCCACGAACCGGCAGCGGACGCTTGGCGCCGAACGCTATCTTTTCGCCGCGCGCTTTGCGACCTTGCGCCGGACGGCCTTCTTCACGGCTCTGCGCTTGACGGCTTTCTTCGCGACCTTGCGTTTGACGGCCTTCTTCACGACTCTGCGCTTGATCGCCTTCTTCGCGACTCTGCGCTTGACGGCCTTCTTCACGACTCTGCGCTTGATCGCCTTCTTCGCGACTCTGCGCTTGACGGCCTTTTTCACGACCCGGCGCTTGACGGCCTTTTTCACGACCCGGCGCTTGATCGCCTTCTTCGCGATGGCTTTCTTCACGGCCCTGCGCTTGATGGCGTTCTTCACGGCCTTGCGCTTGATCGCGTTCCTCACGATCCTGCGCTTAATCGCCTCCTTCACTGCTTCGGGTCGGCGTCCGCCGGTATCATCGACATAATGTCAGTCATCGCAATTCTCCTGTCTAAGTTAGCGACTGATATGAAACTTCTTCTCTTTGGCAGGTGGCGCCGGCTTTGCCGGTCTGCGTAACAAGTTGTCACACCCTCTTGACAAACCCGTTGCCATCTGCCGTGTGAATTCTAGCCGTCTTTGGCTGGATTGCAACAATTTCGAGCCTTGAATCGCGAGCATTGCGATATGAAAGCCGAATGTCCGGGGTGAACAATGCTGCTGAGGATGACCAGGCGACGGTGCGTCCGACGCTCGTTGGCCTGCGCAGTCCCACGCACCGCCGACAAGCGCGAGCGTGGCGACGCCGGCAAAGCCTTGGCACGATGCGGCTGGCGCTGCTGGTCCGCGGGCTTGCCGAACGCTCGACGCGGCCATTGGTCGCGCTTGGTTCACGATGGCGCACGCGAGCTCGAGGGCGACCGTACGCTCGGTGCTTCCGTCGTTCGCGCTCGGCGCCGTAACCGGCCCGCTCTGGGCTCCCTGCGCCGGACCCGTGCTCGGCCTCGTGCTGACGACGGCCGCGCTGCAAGGTCCCAGCACGCAGACGACCTTGCTGCACGTCGCCTACGCCGCGGGACCGTCACGGGCGCCGACCCGCTCTGGACGTACACGGAGTACGGATCAGCTGCCTCTACCCGCTGGCTGTCGTGCCGCTTGCTCGCGGTGCGGAAAGGCCGCAAGGCCAACGGAAAATAACAGGGGCACGCCGTCAGGCTGACCCCTGCGTTCATTGATAGGCCGTCAGCGGCCCTCCATACACTTACATCTTCGCGTTGCTGTCACGGGCCTGCTTGAAGAACGTGCCGGCCCATTTTTACCTTAGCGATGCCGGGCAAAAAGCCCATCCCCGCACGCAAAGATTGGGTGACACACCGATCAGCGACGCCATGACCAGCAACGACACCACCAACACCGCTTTCAATCGGTTAGCTCAGCGGTAGAGCACTGCCTTCACACGGCAGGGGTCACTGGTTCGAACCCAGCATCGCCCACCATATGACCCTCAACCTTTTTCCGCATGCTCCGTGCCTTGGAGATCGCGACTGGGATGACGGCGTCGACGGCCGCCTTGTAGTCCGCCTTGGTCGCCTCGTTGAATCCCGGCGCGGAAACCGTGACTGCGCCTGTCTTCTTCGCGTGCACGATGGTGAAGGCCACCGGTTTCACATCCTTCGGCCAGCCGAAAAAGCTGTTGCCCCACGGCGAATGCACTTCGATGGAGCGGCCGCCCTTGCCCGGCGTCGCGGTGATCTTCACGATGCCTGCGTCAACTGCGTCCTTCACCCGCGGACCGGTCACCTCGAGCAGTCCGGGCTGGAGTTCCTTGACCGTCCGCGGCGGTGCCGCCGCTGGTGCCGGCTGGGCATTTGCGACAGCCACGCCTAGCGCAGCAGCGATGAAGACGATTACGGGTAGTTTGTGCATGGTCACCTCTCATGTCTACAACGGCGTTTAAGTACGTCGCGGTTGTCGCTTTGCACACGCGACTTCCGCATTCGAGCCCGCAACATATCCAGCTGGGGCTGATCGGCGTGCGCCCTATTTCGGAGTGATCTTGACGCGGAAAGGCCGCAAGGCCAACGGAAAACAACAGGGGATCAGCCGTCAAGCCGATCCCCTGCGTTCATTGGCAGGCCGTCACGGACCATCCATCGACTTACCCCTTCGTTTTTCTATCCTTCATGGCCTGTGCCTTAGAGATCGCGACTGGGATGACGGCGTCGACGGCCGCCTTGTAGTCCGCCTTGGTCGCCTCGGTGAATCCCGGCGCGGAAACCGTGACTGCGCCCGTCTTCTTCGCGTGCACGATGGTGAAGGCCACCGGTTTCACATCCTTCGGCCAGCCGAAATAGCTGTTGCCCCACGGCGACTGCACTTCGATGGAGCGCCCGCCCTTACCCGGCGTTGCGGTGAGCTTCGCGATGCCTGCGGCAACGGCGTCGTTCACCCGCGGACCGGTCACCTCGAGCAGTCCGGGCTGGAGTTCCTTGACCGTCCGCGGCGGTGCCGCGGCTGGTGCCGGCTGGGCATTTGCGACAGCCACGCCTAGCGCAGCGGCGATGAAGACGATTACGGGTAGTTTGTGCATGGTCACCTCTCATGTCTACAACGGCGTTTAAGTACGTCGCGGTTTGTCGCTTTGCACATGCGACTTCCGCATTCGAGCCCGCATCATATCCGGCTGGGGCTGATCGGCGTGCCTCCTATTTCGGAGTGATCTTGGTGATCTTGTTGCCCTGCACGCCGAGTCCGGCCATGAGCCCCTTCTGGCCGAAAATGAACGCATAGATGTCGTCCTTCGAAGTCGTCGTCGTCATCGTCTTCGCCTTGCCTTCGTCGACGACGACCACCGTCGGCCCGACCCCCACCTCGAATCCGCCGGCCTTGTCGAGCTGCGTCAGCGCATTGGCGTTCATGAAAAACATCGCGTAGCCGTATTGCTGCGCGCCAGCCTGCAGGCCGATCGACGCGCCACTGGTGTTGTAGTACGCGACTGCCTTGCCTTTCTGGAGCAGCGCACCTTCACCGAACTGAGCCCCGACACCGAGGCCGGCCTTCGTGACCTTTGGAAACACGAGAATGGCTTGCGCGGTCGAGCCGAGCGCTTTCGCCGCCGGAACGCTCGTGTAGAGACTTTGCAAGCTTGCCTTCGCATCGCGCTCAAGCTCAGCCGCCCCGGCCGCAACGGAGATTGGGGACACGAGCGCCAGCGTCACGCCAACAACAATCGCGCCTAATGCTTGGGTGTTCATTTTCCACTCCTCCGTCGATGTATTGCGAGGTTCTAGAAGCGGACATGCTGGACGTTCATTTTCGCCAGCGATTCGCGCGAGCCACCTGCCCATTTCGGAGCGGATGCGTAATGGCAGGCGCGCTATTCTGTCTTCGGCACGCCGGCGGGTTTGTTACTGCTCCTTTCGCCGGCGCCGGAAGACGATCAGCGCGGCCGCGATCAGCACAGCGATCACCGCGTACCACCTCAGCCCCAAGCCCGGTGGTTCGGCCGGTGGCGATGCGGGCGGGGCAGCACCCGGCTGAGGGGATGCGGCCGGAGCGGCACTCGGCGGGGAGGCGGCCGGAGCGGCGGGCTGCGCTGCGTTCGCGACCGTCGCGGCTTCCGTCTTCGTGGGTTCGGGCTTGGTGGGTTCCGCCTTGGACTCGTCGAGCGTCGCCTGGACTTCCTTCTCCGTGAGCACCGCAGGTGGACCATTCGTGACGAACGTGGCTGTCAACTTGTCGCCGCGCCGTAGATTTGCGGTCCGGATTGGTTGTCCGTCTCTGAAAACCTCGATACCCCTCTTGTCCAGTTCGCCCTGCGTGAACCGGCGCGTATTGCCGTCGGCCTCTCGCACGGTCACCGACATATCCGACGCGCGCAGCACTTGGGCCTCGCGCACTTCGGTGACGACGACTGGCGTGACCGTCGTCGTCGTGGTGACGGTGGCCGTGCCTTTCATTCCGGCCTTCAGCTCCGACACGGACATCTGTTTGCCGTCGACCGTAAAGCGGAAATCGTCCGGCACCGTGTATTCCTGCGTGCCTTTCTGATCGCGGACGACGAGCTTGTTCCCATCTACTGCGATCACTTCGAAACTGCGCACGTCAACGGTGGTTGTCGTCTGTGCCGACGCGGCACTCACAAAGGCAAATACCAACGCAACCATCACCATGATCGCGGACAGCCTGTTCACCTTCGTTTCCATATATCGTCCCCTCCAGTTCAGGAGAAGCGAATTCCTGCTACCGGCTTAGTCGCCGGAACGGAACAACGAATCGCGCGCGCTGAACGGCGTCACCAGCGGAACGTGACGCCGATCATCGGGCCGTTGAACGAGAGGTCTTGGACGGCCTGATCGGATTTCAAGTCGTAGCGCAGGTACCGCCATGCACCCACGACGTCGCCCCAGCCGAAGGAATAGCCGAGCCCCGCCGCCGCCTGCCAGGTGAGTTCCGAATCCCCGGCACCGATGTCCGCGTAAAGGGGAACGTACCACTGCAGTCGGTCGCCGAACGCGTAGCGCGCCTTGAGCCCGACGATCGCATCCCAATTGCTGGCCTTGATCTCGAAGCTGCCGCCACGGCTCGCGGTAGGGATCGAATTGACGTCGCCATTCAAACCGTAGCTGAGTCTCGGCTTGACATCGAGATAACGCGCGCCCAACAGCACGTCGACCGTCGCCTCGCGCGTCGATTGCAGGCGCCATTCACCGGCAATGGTCCAGGCGGAGCCCTTGATGCCGAGGTCGAGGTTGGCGGTGACCGACGCCGGCACGTCCACCCCGCCGATCGAGAAGTTGCGTGTCCCCGACTTCGATCCACTTACGTCGACATACAGGTAATCGGTGAACATGCCCCACTGGCCGTTGTTTGCCTCGAATGCCCCCATGAACGCGCCGTTGAGGTCATCGAATATATCGCCCGCGTCAACGACGATATTGCCGGTGCCCGAGCGCTTCGGAAAGGCAAAGCTTGCGTCGATCGACGGCCCGTAAAGATAAAGCGTTCCGGCGAAGCGCCAGGTGCCGGCCGGCCATGGCGTAGGCGTCTGCGCTGCTGCCTCGTGGCCCAGCGTGGTACAAGCAGCCAGCACCGCCAAGATGCCCCGTGCCCACTTTGGTGCAGTCATTTTTTTGAAATCCCTTGACAATGCTCGCCACGAGGGCGCGGATGAGCCGATCGCGAGACGGCGCCCGCCATTTTGCGCTCATGAGAAGCTCGGCGACCCCGTAATTCTGGACATTTTCCGCCGCCGATACCCGCAGCCCCGAGGCGCACTTCTCGCCTCCCTCACCGCGTGCAAGCGTCCAGTATTCGAAGTCCGAACGGGGCCCGTCGGCGCCCGTTCAGGGATCGAACCGGCGACGATCAATACGGTGGACCTACTACGACGTACTGCGATCCCTGCGGCTGGTACCAAGTGCTTCCGCATTGTTGATAGATCATGCCGCCGTAGTTTATCGGCACGCAGCTCGGGGGCACGCTTTGCACCATCGAGCCCACGACGGCAGAGGTCACCGCAACGGCAGCGCCCACTGCCGCTGCGGTCGCGACCGGATGATAGTCGTTGTCCCAGCCACCGCCACAGCAGCCGCCGTGTTGCTCGACGTTTACGTTGACGTTCCGGTCGACGTTGACGTTGTTGACGTTGTTGACGCTGCTGCTCCGGACATTGTTGGTCCGCGTATCAGCCTTGGCGTTATTGACTTGCGCACTCTGCCGGGCTCCGCCGCCGGCCGCAGCCTGCGAGCCGGCACCTGCACGAGCGCCGCCACCACCGCCACCACCACCCCCTGAGGCACGGGCACCGCCACCACCACCACCACCACCGCCACCGCCACCGCCACGAGCCGCATCAGCATAGGGACTCATGGCGAAGCTCGCGAGAACCCCGATAGCCAACGACGCCGGAAGCCATTTGCCGAATGATCTCTTCATGTTGACGCTCCTCTACTTTGCCTTCACTGGAACGATCTCGATCTTCGTAGCGCCCTTGGGCGGCGTGAACTTGAAAACCGCGTCCTTGAAGTTGGGTTTGAGGTCCCAGTCGATCAGGGCAACCGACTGCGGACGCGCCTCGTCAGCACGGTTGGTGACCACGATCTTGCGTGGCAACGGCTTGCTCCCGACGGTAATCCAGATTTGCCAATCGATGTTCGTCTGGCGAAAGGCGTAGTGGTCACAAAGATCGTCGCCCACGACATCCTGGCCGGCATTCATCGCGGAAACGATCTTGTCGAGCGGCGCGGCCGGTGTACCCCAGAGGAAGAGATCCGACAAGGGGAGTTGCACGCCATACTTCTGCTCCAACTGGTCGATCAGTTCGCCGATCGTGCCGGAGAACTCAACCGTCGAGTAATACTTCAGCGCCGGCGCCTGGAGTGTGACCATCTTGCCGTCGTAGACAAGGACACGTTCGGACCGGGCGCTATGCATAAGGACGCGCACCTTGTTCGGACGCTGGACGTCCATATCGGCCGTCGCCGTGTGTTGCAGCTTTTGACCATCGGCCAGCACGCGCTCTCCGGTCAGTTCGGTCGAAACACCAAAGCGCTTCAATGTCTGCAGGAACGCACCCATGTCCTTCAGGGCCTGAATCACCGCAGGGTCGACTGCGCCGACTGCCGGTGCGGACGCGCCGGGAGGAGCGCCCTGAGCGGAGGCGTTCGGTGCCGTAAGTGGGATTGCCAGCACGCAGAGCAGAAGAATGCTTCGTAGCATGGTTATCTCCGAAACGAGGTTGCTTGAGCGCGCCGCACGGGGTCTTCGCGGCGATGGAGAGAAACGAATTTGGTTTCCGTCATGGTGGCTTCGGGGGATTCGATCGACACCGCAATCGCTCGCGGGTCAGGGGTGCTTGGCTGTCGGTCGCGAGGAAATGCGTTGTATCGCGGCCGCTGGGATGCTCGATGCCGACAAAGCGGAGAGAACGGCTGTCTCCGAAAAGGGTACCATCAAAAGCACCTTCTTGCCCGAGGCGCTCGAGGCAGCGCTTCACGACCTCGGGCTCGTACTCGCTCGGCGGACCAGCGCTCGTATCGATCTTCACTGGCTTCGTGATCGGTTCGACAGCGGCGCGTTGGACCTCGATCCAATGGCTTGCCAATGTCACCGGCGGAGCGCACCATGGCCGGCTTCCAACTAGGAGGTCCGGCCATGCCCGCGAAGCTCCTCGCTGAATTCCTCGGAACATTCTGGTTGGTCCTCGGCGGCTGCGGTTCGGCAGTGCTCGCCGCGGCGTTTCCCGCGCTCGGGATCGGCTTCACCGGGGTCTCGCTTGCATTCGGCCTCTCAGTCCTCACCGCTGCTTATGCCCTCGGGCCGATCTCGGGCGGTCATTTCAATCCAGCCGTGTCGTTCGGGCTGTGGGTCGGTGGCCGGTTTCCGGCCGCGCACCTCCTGCCCTACTGGGTAGCGCAACTTGCCGGTGCGATCGTCGCCGCGGCGGTTCTGTATGTCATCGCAACTGGCCACTCGGGGTTCGACCCGTCGGCGGGTTTTGCTTCAAACGGCTTCGGCCCGCTCTCGCCCGGCAAGTACAGCTTGGGCGCCGCCATCGTCACCGAGGTCGTGATGACGTTCATGTTTCTGATCGTCATCCTCGGCGCGACGCACGAGCGCGCGCCCGTCGGATTCGCCGGCCTTACGATCGGGCTCGCGTTAACCCTCATTCACCTCGTCAGCATCCCAGTCACGAACACGTCGGTCAATCCCGCGCGCAGTACCGCCCCGGCCCTCTTCGCGGGGATGGCCTATGTCCAGCAACTTTGGCTGTTCTGGCTTGCACCACTCGTCGGTGCGGCGCTCGGCGGCCTCGTCTACCGCATGATCCCTCAGCACGAGATCGAGCCGCCGGTCGTGGGCCGACCGTCGTCGTGAAAAAGGAAGTCTCTGGAAGTCACTCGCTCACCCGTTAAGGTGCTCGCTTAGCCGACCGACGCACGACCGCTTCCAGCAAAGCGGCCGTACGCCGCTCTTCGGGCCTCCTGAGCTTCAGCGGAGCTTCTGGCCGAGTTTGCCGTTGTTTCCGGCTCCCGAAGCGTATGGCCTCGTTGTCGCCTCGCGCACGGCTTGCGCCGTCGAGCGAAGGGCGATCGAAGGCTAATCGCGCGGGTCGGGCCGCGCGATTACTGGCTACCGGGCGGCCCTGGCGACCGCCGTGAGCAGTGGCGCCGACTTCGGGCTCTGCACGGTCTTGCGGATCAGGATGTCGGGTGGCAACAGGTTCTTGCGTCCGTAATACGCATCGTTCCAGTCGGTGTTGGCGTGCACGACGGTGCCGTCGAGATTGACGCCGCCGTAGACGCCCTTCGCGCGCGAAAAGGAAATCAGGTCCGCCGTCACCGTCGACGTGGCGCCCGCGCCCACGGGACCCGCAGCAATGCTGGCGTCACCACCGATCTTGAATGAGGTCGACAGCAGCGAATTCAGGCCTTTTTCCGTCATCACAACGATGATCACTTCCGACACTTCCACACCCGCCTGGAATCCCACGCTCGCGGTTGCGAGATCGTAGAACGCAGGTCCGGTCCAGGGGACGGCAATGGCTGGGTGCGGGCCAACCCCTTCTCGCGCGACGAGCACCGCCCGTCCACCAGATCCGCCGAAGATGAAGCCCGCCTTCACGATCTGCGGAGCGATCAGGATCGCCTTGGCCCGGTCGATGTTGTTCTGGATCCACGTCTGGTCGGGATCGCGCACGAAATTGCTGAGCGTTACCTGGGCGTCAGACACCAGCTTGTCCGGTTCCGCGGAGGACATCGACTTCCCCGAATCCGTCGTTGCGCACGCGGCGACGGTTGCAGCGACCAGAACGAGCAAGGCTGTGCGACGCGAAACATTCAGTGGTTGGGTGGACATCATGATTTCTCCTTTTTAGAAACGGCCGGTTCCGAACGTCGGTGGTCCCGTCAAACAAAAGATGGGCGTTCGTCTCACTGCAATAGTTACGTTCGATTCTGGCGACGAGGGTCGTCCCCCTCGAGGCCTACAGCGTACACGCACGGTCGGTCCGTCAGCAACGGGCGCGTATCGAGTCTCGCCCGCCCGCCACGCTCTGGCTTCGATTAGAGAGCGATAGGCCCGTTGAGGCGTGGTTCCCATCGTCAGCAAGAAACCCTGGCGAAGCTGGTCGCGTTGGTGCCAGGCGCGGGTCAGCTCGCTCAGGATCTCGTGGATTTCAGGACCGATCCGCCGCAACTTCAACGGTGCACTGAGGCGAGGCGGC
>CAVPWB010000004.1:0-1031590 GCA_963709335.1 uncultured Pseudomonadota bacterium | reverse complement strand
CCCATTGCTGCCGGTCATGCGCAAGGGAAGCAGACATTCGCGGACTTCGCTAACGGCGCAGAAGCGAACATTGCCAAGACTTTGCCCGGTCCGGGTGGCAAGTTACGGGCAGTACCGCGATAGCGCAGAATGCCTACGTCCAAGCCGCCTTGGAGACTGCGATGTCAAGGTCGGCACTGTCGCTAGCTACGCGCAGGCCATCGCCAAGGACGCCTACATCTACGGCTTCCCGTTCGTGGACAGCTATGGGATCCTCTACTCGTACTTCGTGGAACGCAGCTGCCCCGAGTACAAGGCGGGCTGGATTGAGCGCGTGGCCAACAACCCGCGAGTCTATACGCCGGACGGCTGACGGAAAGGAACCTGATGTTGATCCCCGGGCGACGCGCGCTTGTCGACCCACAACGGACTTCGCAATCTACGCAAAGCGGCCGCTAGCGAAAAGGAGGTCTAGCATCCCTTGTGCGCGACGAGCTGTATGACTAAGGCAAATACCCCGCTGGAGCCCGAACCGACTTGATAACGGACCGTCCAGTCGCCATGTCCTAGACGAGTTGTGTAACCGCGTGTACAGCTTACTGTGCACGTGTGTCCGCACCTCCCTCGCCCCGCTGGTTCGGCGGTGCGTAGCCAAGGAATTCGCTAATCGGCCGCAACTCCTCGACGCGTTCGCACACGGCGTTAATGGCCATTACGATTGGAACGCCCAGCAGCAGGCCCCAGATGCCCCAGAGCCATCCCCAAACCAGTAGCGCCACGAATACCGTAACCGCATTGAGCCGGCCTACTCGCTGGGTTAGCCACGGCACGAGCAGGAGCCCAATCACGCCCACGACGGTGAGCATGCTTCCGATGACAAGAGCGACGGGTTGTAAAGTGTCGAATTGTGCGTACGCGACGAGTCCAACGAGGACGACAAACGCCGTTGGTCCGGCATAAGGAATTAGATGAAGCACGCCTCCTACGCACGCCCAGAAGAGTGCGTTGTCGAGTCCAGCCCAGGCGAACACCACCCAGGCCACTACCCCTAGGAGCGCGCTAGTCGCTAGTTGCACGAGCAGATAGCGCTGGATTTGAGAGTTGATTTCCTCGAGTATCTGCAAGGTAATCTTCTTCTTCGACAACGTGTCGCCGCTGGTGCGCATTAGAGTTCTTCGAAAACTATCGCCAGCGATGAGTAGGAAGTACACCAGCGCCACCACGACGACGAACTGCCCTGCTCCGGCGATCGCGCTCGCGGTCCCCATCACAACGTAGTCCCAGACATTAAAGGCCGATGCCTCAGCGGGCTTCCTGGCGTCAGCTCGCGGCGCCGTTAGCGGGGCAGCGCTGGGTGTTGTCGCCGCGGCGGCCGCTGCCTTCTCGAGTTCGCTTGCTGCCTTTTGAATTTTTTCGACGGCTCCGGAAGGCCCGAGCGTGCTGCGCCGGAGCGCTATGCTGAATTTCTGGGTAGCACGAGGCACGATGTCCAGGATTTGCACGGCTTGTGGCTGAAGCGATTCCAGACCAAAACCGAGGCTAGTGAGAATCAGCGCAAGCGTGACGCCAGCCCCCACGGATTTAGGTAGCTTGACGCTGTTTTTCAACCAGTCAACGATAGGCGTTAGTGCGTAACTCGCCAAAACTGCCACAGTGATAGGAATAAACACCGCACGCGCCACCAATAGAAGTCCCAATACTGCGATGAGGGCGAGGACAGCAAGGGACGTGCTCCGCACGTTCACGTGCGTCTGAAGGACGGTGGGGGGTAGGGCCGCGGGCGACTCAAATGAGGACCGAGGCGATTCGTTATCTTTTGCCATTCACTCGCCGGGATGCCATCACGACCGATTTGCGGAAAGCTCGCCTTCGATCCTGGCTATGCCGGCCCTCGGGAGAGCGCTGATGTTTCGCGTAGAGGCAGGTAAATTCTGCGCCAAGCAAGAAGACCTGCGAAGAGTAGTAGAGCCATAAGAGCAGGACAACCAGCGTACCTGCCGCGCCGTATGCCGAGGCAATCGCGCCTCGACCAAGGTAAACGCCGAGTGCCGCCCGCCCCAAAGTAAACAAAACCGCGGTAATAAAGGCTCCGATCCACACGTCTTGCCAAGCGATCGGTACGTTCGGAAGCCATTTGTATAGCATTGCGAAAAGCACGGTAACCGCGCCCAATGAAAAGATGGTGTTCCAAACGGGCATCAGCACGACCGCTGCGCCGGGAAGAAACGATTCCGAGTAGACCCCCAACGCTGACACTGCGCTACTTATTACCAGCGAGATCAGGAGCAGAAACCCGATGGCGAGAATCAGGCCCAACGACAACGCGCGAGCGCGGAGAATTGATAGCCAGCTACTGCCGGCTCTCCTGGGTGCCTTCCATATCAGGTCTAGATCGTCTTGCAGCTCAACCAGAACGGTCGTTGCGCCGACTAGCATGGTCACCAATCCGATCACGGTCGCTAACGCCCCAGTTGTTGTCTCTTGCGCCGCCTTCAACAAGTCCTGAATCGCTTGCGCAGCGGGCGCCCCAACCAAACCGGCTAGTTGACCTGCAATTGCGCCACGCGCAGCATCGGGGCCGAATATTGCGCCGGCGACTGCGATAAGGACGATCAGCAGCGGTGCCAGCGCAAACGCGCTATAGAACGCGAGTGCCGCACCCATGGTCGGCGCGCGGTCGTCGACCCATGCAGCACCCGATTGCTTTACTAAATCGAGGTACGCACGCCAATACGTGCCTTACCTGTCCCCAGCATTGTCGTCCCCCAGGTTGGCGTAGTTTGCATCCTAGTCTGTGGGCCATGCGTAGCAGGTTTGTTCCCGGAAGCGCAGCAATGTTTCAACTGCTTGGGATTCGGCGACGTGAATCGGTGACAGATGGTCACGTGCAAAGTCGGGCCGTGAAACGCTCACCTCCTCGCCGACGTGCGGTCGCCAATTGGCGTGCAGATCGCGTCATGTCTCGCCGTCCCGTTTCGTTGTCCAATCCCCGAGTTCGCGTTAACGCGAGCAACGCTATCGCCGATCGTCGTCGCCGGCGCTAGCGACCCAAGATGGACCTGGATCGAGCGAGCGACTAACGGACCGTGGCGCCCGTGACTCAAGAGGAAGTTCAGCGTTGGTTGCGTTGGGCGAAACCCATCGCGCACGGTTCAATGCTTTTCGATGAATTTCGTCGGCTACTGTTTGTGTTCAACGCGATCGTACCGACGTGGAAACACGATCCGGAGCGTCGTGCCTTCACCAGGGTCTGATTCCATTTCTACGGCCGCGTCCAGCAATTCACATAGTCGCTTGACAATCGATAGTCCGATGCCCTCACCCGGCGCTTGATGCACCGCACGGCCATCCGCAAGCGGGGCCGGCGCATCAGATGCGACTGCAGCGTGTCTTTCTTCGCCTGTCACCGCGCTCTGCTCAACGTAGCGCGCTTCGTCCGTGGCCGCCTCCAATGCGCCTGCCATGGGAGCGCCGGGGCCGGCGTGAAAGCCCGGGCCAGTGTCCTGCACGCAAAGCATCCAGCGGTTGGCATCGTTTTCCCGGCTGTCTCCCCAACGCACGGTCACGCCGCCCCGGTGAGTGTATTTCATCGCGTTGGTCAAAAGGTTCTGGGCGATCCGCTGTACCTTGACCGTGTCCCCTTCAACGGGCAACTGGTGGGGACCCTCTGTCCTCAGGTAAAGGCCACGCTCGTCGGCCATGGGGCGCATACCCTCGCACAGTTCAGCCAGTAGCACCCCGGCGTCGAAAGGCCGCACAACGCGCCGCTCATGGCCTGCCTGCAGACGCGCCAGGTTCATCACATCATCGAGCAATGTATGTAACGACGAAACGTTCTTCTTTAGCATGCGAAGGAAATTGTCGCGCAATGGATCTGGAACGCCTTGCAGGCTTAGCCCTGCGGTCGCGTTAGCGACCACGCCCAGGTTGCCGCGTAAATCGTGCGCGGCCTCTCGCCAGAGTTCAGCGCGTTGGCGCTCGAGCTCGCGGACTTGCTCCAGTGCTTGCTCCAGGTCTCGGACATGCCCGAGGGCCTCGATCTGCTGCAGGTCGAAATACTGCGCGATGCTTTCGCTCACGCCCTCACTGCATAGTTCGGCCCATGCGCGACGTGCGGTGGACATCACCTGGGCCTCCAACTCCGAGTGCGACGCGTAGCTCTCTAACTCGTCCATTACGCACAGCTGCAATCGGCCCCACTCGCGGGTCACTTCGCGCAGATCGTAGCCCTGCTGCCAGCGTTGCAGGCCGTGGGCGGCAGCATTTTCCTTGTTCCCATCCTTTGCTTCGGAGAGCTTGCTGCCCGCTAGGATGCGTAGCTTACGTTCGAAGGCGTCCAGTAAATCCGGGATGTGATCGTTCAACTGCGTACGGGGTAGCGACGCGCCAGTCGTCAATGAGGGATCACGATCCACCGCCTTTCGCCACGCCCGCAAGATCGAATCGCGCCGCGCAGCCAAGTGCAACGCCACTGCAGTCAATTGTTCGTCCATCGCGGCGGGCGATCCATGATCTTTGTCCGCATGTGCCTGATCGTTTCCAATCCTACGCGATAGGCCCGAGCCCAACGCAGGGCTGATAACAGGAGTCGTGCGGGATGGGGGCCACAATTGGTGGGCACGTCCAGCGAGTCAAGTGGACGCGCGAAGGTTGTCGACGATGGCTTCCAGCGCTTTTGCGCCATCGCCCTTGGTGAGCACGTGGTGAAAGTCCGCGAACACATCGCCGCTCGCGGCTTCGCACCGCATCCCGGTATGGGCAACAAAGAGTGCAATTCGTGCCCAGCTTTGTTGCTTCAGTCGTTTGGCCGTTTCGAATCCATCGAGGACCGGCATGTTGATGTCGAGCACCACCATGTCAGGCTGGAAAGCATGTGCAAGCTCGATCGCGGCGCGGCCACTGAATACCACGCGCACATCTAAGCCAAGCACGGTCAGGAAGGCGCCCAGCGCCTCTGCCCCGTCGCGGTGGTCATCTACTACTAAGCATCTTAAAGTCACGAGGCGCCGTTAAAACATACACGGTGCGCGTTCTGTATAGATACACCATCAGCGGTCTACCCGTAGGAGAGTAGTGGTTGCGCTTACTTAGCTCCGTCTTGTGGTGCCTCGTCGGCCCGGCGGCGAACGCACGGTAGTGGACCCGCGGCAGTCCGTCCCGCAACGATGACGCACGGCTATATTAATTGTCCTAATCGAGGTAGGACCTTCCAGACGGCGTCGGACTGCATCGAAACTCATCCGCTCGATGACCGAGAATGATCTTACCCACGAACGGTGGACACCTTACCGGGCGATTTCATCGCTTCAAACGGTAGCGGGGCCTCGTAGCTAATCGATGAATGCCGTCGCTGCCGGTTGTAAAACACTTCCATGTAGTCGAATAAGCTGACCCGTGCGTCGTCGCATTCGACCCTACAGACACGGCCCGATTGGATGCGAACTTGCATTGAGGGACCGCCATCGACCCTAAAGCGGCCGTCAATGTTCTCTACACCAGTCACTCAATTCGAAGTCGAGCGCGCGTGAGAGCAATACAGCAGCCTCGCAATAGTCTGCGTCTATGCGCCCTCGCTCGGCACTGTGTCGAGCAGAGGAAGAGAGTGCCGTGGCAAATCAATACTGAACACGCACCCGGCACCCGGCAAGTCGCGGACACTCACAATTCCCCCGCTCGCCTCGACGCTGTCGCGGCATATCCCGAGCCCAAGTCCGAGTCCGCTTCTGTCGTTGCCCAGCTGTGTAAAGGGTACAAACATCTTTTCTACAGCGCCCGGCGCAAGCCCGCCGCAACGGTCCTCGACGTCGATGCGGATTCGATCGGTCGCCGCGTAGGCACTCAAACGAACCTCGCCATGATCGCGAGTGAATTTGAAGGCGTTCTGCAGCAGGTTTCCGACCGCCGACAAGAGCAAGTCTCGGTGGCCGCCAATGGCAAGCTGTTTGTCAACCTTGGATACGCTGAATCCACACTCCCTTACCCGCGCTTCCAAGGCCGCGGACAATTTAATTTCAGCGATGAAGTCGGCGAGCGAGAAGACGTTATGTTGGCCGCCCAAGCCGGCTGTTACTCGAACCTCAGCGAGGGAACGATCGATCAAGTTCCGCATCCCGACCAAACTCTGGTCGAGCAGGGCACCAGTGGCGCCGGTAAGGCCTACGTTGCCCGCCCTGAGGGCAGCAAGCGAAAGAGTGGCGGTACTCAGCAAGTTTCGCAGTTCATGGGCGAAAACCCCGAGGCGTTGGCTTAGCGCGTCGGCGTGTGCGTGTGTGGCGATCAAGTCACGCTGATAATTGAATTCGGTGACCGCACCGGCAATGCCATTATCAAGGCAGCGATTGAGCGTCCGAAACTCGCCGATCTCGATGTCCGCATTGAGCTCGAACGCGAGGTCGGTGATCGCCTGGCACAAGTCACCGTAGTCGTGCACGACCTGATCCACGGTGAAGCCGTGCTGCAATAGCTCGCCGCCATGGAGAGTCGCGGCATTGCCAATCTCGCCCGGCTGCCCGTCCCCCCGGATGCGCCTGAAACCTTGCGGCTTTGCATTGGCTCCAAGGTCTGCTCGACCTCGAGCGTCTTGATGAGCTGGTCGAGGAACAGCGGTATCCCGTGAGTCAGCTCGTCGTCGGTCGCCTTGGGTGCCGATCGCCGGCCGACCTTTGTTCGGCAGCGATCGATCAGTTCAACGCGATTGGCCGTGAGGAATTCGTGCAGCATTCCACCAGCGTACACCTAAATCGCGCAGGCGGACGATCGGCTATGCGGTCAGAATACGAGCCGCTTATGCATGCATGGGCCGTCGCGGAAAATCGTCGGCCAGCGGTGAACGAACGGTAGCGGACGCGCGGTAGATCCGTTCCGCAACGATGCCGCACGACTAAGCCGTCACCAGGGGCAACCGTCTGGAACCTGCACGTACTCAGCAGATCATCGCGTCTGCGCGTCCGCAACAGTGTCGCCAAACGTCGAAAGGCCCATTACTGGTGCATTCATCAGCACCAACAGCCGCGGAAGGGAACGTCGTTTAGGGCGCTGAGCATCAAAACGCCCGTGCTGTGGAGAATTGCTATCCGCTCAGCGAAGGAGCACCGTGTAATGCTGTTGGATGAAATCCCGGTGATCCAGCGGGGGACGCCGGAAGCGTCTCGCATGATCGGGCGTCGAAGGAGCAATTTATGAAAAGGCTGATGAAGGGAAGCGTGCTGATCGCCGCTATCGGGTTGGGCGTATCCAGCGTGGTACTGGCAGACGACGAAAAGGCCAACGGAGTAAGGAATTGCACGGTAGCTACATTGGATGGGCTATATGTTTTCGCTGCGAGTGGATTCATTATTCCCGCGTCGGGTCCGGCACAACCGAAAGCCATCCTGGAATGGATACGCTTTAACGGCGACGGCACAGTGTTTGTTGCCGGAGCGACGCGCAGCTTGAACGGTGTCGTCGCACAAATACCGGGTGGGGGAGGCGGCAGTTACACCGTCACCGACCTTGTCCCACAGGATGGAGGATGCGCGGGCACCCTCACCTTCGCCCCTTTAACGTTCGACCTATTCATTCAGTCGAAGGGTGAGGAGAAGATTTGGATAATCCAGACCAATCCAAATAACGTGTTCCAAGGTACGGCGACGAGGGTCTCGCGCTAGGATTAACCCAATGTTTGCGAACCCCCGCGTTGGCGGGGGTTTTTTCGATATGCGCCTGCAACCAGCCGCTGCCCTATAGCGGGCACATTGTCGGCGTCGTCCGGTCACGACGGATTCGACTGCAAGCCGGTGTCCGCTCTTGGCCCGATCTCGGCCGCGTCAAGGGCGCTGATGATCTGACCACTGCCTGCCACATCAAGTGTTGGCTACGACAGCTAAGCTTCCGGACGCTGCGCTATTTGCACCATCTTAAGCCTTGCTATTCGAAGCGTGTCCCGGCGGCAGAAGCGCAAGCGGTAGCAATTACATTGTTATTGACACCAAGAATTTCTACTACCGATTTCGTCACAAAGGCGTCGCCGCTTGCTGCGAGTTCCAGCTGCGAGGTCACTTTCTGCGATCCAATGAAACCACCGCTCGAATCGTAGCGGTAGTATATGAACGTGTACGAATAATCTTGCCAGCCCTGTTCACGTTGCCAAACTCCGTGGCCCGGACTGCGCAGCGCCGGGCTTGAGCCCGGACCGATGCCGAACTCTGACATCGTTCCGTCGTCGTGGAATGTGAAGAGACCTGGGAAGGGAGCCACGCCAACTGGCTCACCGGTTTGACAATTGAGAAGCGTTACAGCTGTTGTCCAAACGCCCTCGATGGTTCGTTCAGCAGCCCGCGCTCCCAACGGCACGACAACCGCGAAAGAAACCAGCATCCAGATCAATCTGGTGGTAAACATTTTCCTGCTCCCCTGGAATTCGCGACTCGCTGGCATGCGAGGCGGGGTACGCCAACTGGTCATCGCATCGGCGCGTAGTCCTCGCGTCGGCCTGTAAGTCGTCGACGGTGTTGCAACAACGCGCCCAATTCCGTGGCGCGGACTTGTGGGACTGAAGAGTCCGGAGGGTGTGGGGGTGACGCAGAACGGCGTCAGGCGCGCCCAGAGGGGTGAAACCAAAACTGCCAGGTCGATTTTTTGTTGCAATAACGACGCTAGCGCTTATGTAGCCTGAACCCTTTTCTATGAAAGCACAATAGCGCGCGAAGACGATGGATATCGGTTGACGGAGCGGCTGCTATTGGCCGAACGAAGACCGCTGCTTTCGCGACCAGTGGACGTCGCGCCTAACGTCTGCAAGGGAGATGAACGACGGGCTGTAGTCGACCCTGAGCGGCCATAGCGGATTGGAAGCAGACCCCGACGTATCACGCTAACCCGCCGCGCCGCGACGGCGCTCGCCAAGTAGAAGCCATGTACTCGCGCTTCCGGTTAAACGCCGGGACAGGCTACATCGTTCACACATTCACGCGAGCCTCAGGCCGAGGTAGCTGGCCCGGACTCGGGGGCGGCCACGCTGATAAGCTCCTGCCCTAACAAGCTCCTGCACTAACGCATCGACAGGGGTGGGCTTAGTCACGTAATCGTCCATGCCCCGGCCAGACAGTTTTCGCGGTCACCATGTAATTGAGAATCACGGCAACCGTTTCTGAATCCTGGTTCCAAGGCTCGCGAGGACGCGTACCAGCTATGCCTTTAGTATCACGCTGACCTGACACAAGCGCAACGCGATGAAGCCGATGTGGTGATTGAGGAGATGCGGGATCGACTCGGCCTCAGTCTGGAACCCCGGCCTTCCGCAGTCCCGGTATGAATCGAGTGCGAATCTCTTCGATCCAGATCGGATTATTTGAGAACTGTTTCGCCTCTAAGCGCGAGATGGTTAAGTCCGGCACCCGTTTCATCAACTCCGCTTTTGCCGCCTTTGCCCTGACCATGTCGCCGGTTTGCGCGTAGGCGACAACGAGATCAAGTTGCACAAAGTAGGAATTGTCATCAGCGACCGCACGGCCGCAATCGGCCAGTGCCTGTTCGTATTGGCCGAGATGGATGT
Organism: uncultured Pseudomonadota bacterium; assembly: GCA_963709335.1. GTDB lineage: Bacteria > Pseudomonadota > Gammaproteobacteria > Burkholderiales > Casimicrobiaceae > VBCG01. The sequence goes on along the minus strand of CAVPWB010000004.1, from coordinate 1,022,079 downwards.
GTGCGTGGCACGCCCAGAATAGGAGGTTCGAATCGGGCTGGCCCACCATTGCATTGCGCTGCGCGATCTCATGCAGAGCTTCCGCGGACCGGCCCGTCAGTATGTAAAGGAAGGCCCTTGACCAAAAGCGCGACGGGTCGAGTGCCCGCGCCCGGTCGTTCGCTTCGAACGCGCCCTGCCATTGCCATTGATCGGCAAGCGCCTGTTGTCTTGCACGCCACGCGAGTGAATCGCGGTCGTCGAGCTGAATCGCGCGCCGCGAGTCGCGATCCATTTCGGCCATCAGCCGCTCATTCCGCCCGGCCGCGAGGTCGCGCCCGTGTTCATCGTCAAGCGTATACAGATGTCCAATCCATGCGGCAATCAGGTTCGGATTACGCTCAATGGCTTGCTCATAGAGCTTGCGCGCCGCGCGCGTCGAAGCGAGGTCCTCGCCGGTGAAGATGGCGTCGGCGCGCGAGACCAGACTTTGCGCGTCCGTCGCGTTGACCGGTTCCGCCGCGACGCGCCTCCCTTCAGCGTTGTCAAACATGAGTCGCGCCGCTGCAGTGACCCGTGCGACCAGTAGCTCGTCGTCCTTGGCCGCACGCGCATGAACAATGGAACGGCGCTCGCTGGCAAGCTGCGTACCGCTCGTCGTGTCCAAAAGCCGCACGTTCGCTACAATGTCTTCCCCAGTGACGTGTAGGTCGCCGGCGACGAGATAGCGAACGTTTGCATCACGGCCGAGCGCGCGCACGTCGACCGTGGAGTCATTCTTGGGAGCCGTTGGCGCTACCACGCGGGCATCCCGCACGCTGTTGGCGAGCGCAGGGGTAACGTCCGCGCTCAGCGAAGCTGCGAGAGGTCCCAGTACCGCATCACCTGCTGGCGCACCGAACGGGAGCACCATGATCGATCGCGGAGGCGGTCCAGAAATCGCCGTCCGGCTGACCGTGTCTCGTCCCGGCACCCAATTCCACACGGCGCCAACGATAACGGCAGCCGTGACGATCGCGCCTGCCGCCATGCCGATTCGAGTTGGCTGTCGGAATCGGCGCGAAACATTCCCGGGGGCCTCGGACACCGGCCTTGGTCCTGCGCCCGTGGCACCGTCAAGCCGCACCCGAAAAACACGGATGGGCCGTGTGATGTTCTTAACAGTCTGCTCGCCGCCATCCACGAACTCCACGTCGAGCTGGCCGTGAACTTGCTCGCGCACACCGGCGGACACGCAAATGCCACCCGGTTCGGCCAGTGCTTCGAGGCGCGACGCGACATTGACGCCGTCCCCGGCAATGTCGTTTCCCTCGACCATGATGTCGCCAAGATTGACGCCGATCCGATAGTCGATGCGCTCGTCCGCCGTCGCCGAGGCGTTGCGGGTTAGCATTTGACGCTGAATCTGGATCGAGGCGCGAAGCGCCGCGAGCGCGCTCGTGAACTCTGCCACCAACCCATCGCCGGCCGTCTTCACGATACGGCCGCCATGCGACACGATCGCCGGATCGACCACCTCGTCGCGGATCAACCGCACCCGCGCATACGTGCCAGTGTCGTCGCGCTCCATCAGCCGCGTGTAGCCCACCACGTCCGCGATGACGATCGCGGCGAGACGGCGGATGACTGTTTCAGATTCCATTCGTTCGCTGATCGGTAGGCATCAGCATTCGGGCCACGGATCGCACGCTGGTGGGCGGCGTCTCGTCTACAGTCTACTGCTAACACATCGAGGGTTCGCAACCCGAACCCTTCGCCCTGCGAAGCCCTGTCCTGTTGGGGTACACCTCAAACGGACACGTGCGTTTAGGAAGGAAAGGATGTGGGGTGCGGGAAGCTCGGCTTCCAGGCCGCAGGTGCCTCAGGGGCCGCGTCTGCTCCCGGCACCGGGCCAAGCAAACGGCCCCCAAACCTGGCCCGCCGTGGGCCCCGGGCGCCGCGCCAAGGGGGAGACCATCCCGCCACCCGCCGCGGCACGCCTGGGCCAAACCTGGGGCCCCCGCGCGAACCCTGCCGCTACGCATGCGTCATGCGGCCTCGGTACCCACCGCGTGGGAACGCACTCGACGCCCCGACACCAGTTCCAAAAACCCTTGCGGCCGTTGGCTCGGCGTCGAGTCGTCGAGAACGTCGAGTGAGTGCATAGAGTTGCGGGGGCGCTGAAAGACTAGCCCAGCAGCAAGGCGGCCCCGCGCGCGGCTTGTGACAGAAATGCGACGCACCCGACGCCTCGACGCGGGGCGATGCGCGTCAACGACTGGCGCGTGCAGCCAGGGCGACGGGCCATCGCTGCAGCGTCATGTTCTTTGCGCGACCCTCACACTTGATTCCAAGTGAAAGCACGTCTTTCGGCTGAAAAGCCAGTCCACCGTGACGCGCAGGAAACCCTACGGTCAATGACGTCCCAAAAACCAAATTTGGTACAGTCGTACAGTTAGACTCAGGAGGAGGCGAAATGCCCAACATTGCAACCGCATTGCGTGACGAGATCAAGAGACTGTCCCGGCAACAGAGCCGAACCCAAATCGATCCGACCAAAAAGGCAACCGCGGTCCATCGGCGTGACATAGCGCTGCTGAAACGACAGGTAATAGTGCTCGAGCGCCAGGTCAAATCACTGATGCGCCGCCCGCCAAGCGCGGCGTCGCCTCCACAAGCGAGCGTGCTCGAGACCAAAGTGCGCTTCGTCGCGAAAGGACTAAGGTCGCAGCGCGACCGCCTGGGACTATCCGCGGAAGGTCTGGGGAAGGTGCTGGGCGTCAGCGGCCAGTCCGTCTATAACTGGGAAAGCGGAAAAGCGCGCCCCCGCCAGGATCAGATGGCCAAGCTCTCGCAGCTCCGTAAGGTTGGGAAGCGCCAGGTCATGGCTTTCTTAGCACAGCGAGCGAGCACGCAAGGCAAGACCGCCACGCAGTGACTAGGGATATAGCCGGCTTACGACCTTCGTGCGAGGCTCGGCTCTCGGGTCGTCTTTTCGTACACGGTCAGCGATTTCGCATCCCGAAGGTGATCGGCGGCAGCCACGGTAGGTTTTGCGCCGCGCAGGACCCCATCGATAAAGGTCGCGACGCGCTCCTCTTGCTCCGACAGCGCGCAACGCCCGATTGCTTCAATAGGCTCTCGTGAATCCACCATCGTGAAGCACATTAAGTCCGGTCATGTGATCGGAAAAGGTCGATAGCAGTCCCTCGACCGCCCCGGCGACTTCATCGGGTGTTCCATATTTCCTGAGTGGAACGTTCGACGTCTCTTCGCTAAGTCGTTGCTCAACAGTAGCCCCGGCATTGGCGGCGCGTTTCTCAAGAGAAGCTGCATAGCCTGGCGTGAGCGTGCCCCCTAGCGACAAGGTATTCACGTGAATTCCTTGGTCACCCAATGCGAACGCGAGCGTCTTCGCTTCGGCGAGCCAAGCGCAACGGACAACATTGCTTGAGGCGTAACTCCCCATGACCTGGGCCGATGAGATTCCGGAGATGATGACGACTTTGCATCTCCTCCCTTTCGCCGGATCGGGCGACATGTTCGAGATTGCCGCCTTGAGCAACGACAGCGGGCCCACGAAACTGTTTTGAAGAATCTCGCGCCACTTCTCGCTGCTCGGGAGTGGGTCGTTCGTTGGTGGATCTTGAGGCGGCATCAAGACTGCGCCGTCCAGGATCACCTTCCTTGCCGCGAGCTCCTCTGCAAACTTACTGATCGAGTCATCTCGCGTCATATCGACGGCAATCCACGAGTAGGTGCCTGGAAACGTGCTCGACAGTTCAGCGCAGAGGGCTTGAAGTTTGCCGCTATTGCGTGCCGCGAGAACGAGCGAAATGTCAGCCTTTGCCAGTCGTTTGCAGACAGCCAATCCAATGCCGCCCGTCGCTCCGGTTACAAGAATCGTTCTGGATATTTCCGGCATGTTCGTTTCCTTTCACCATGCTAGCGCTGAGGTGCCTGGCGTCCGCACCCATTAAGGGGACCGCGACTGAATGCTGCAACGATTCGCGTGGTCCATCGAAACATCGCCGGGCCAACGACATCCCAAGTCTCGGGATCCGGTGCATCGACGGAGCATGCGCCAACTTTCCGCGCCCGCGCGTCAGTCAACGTTCGATGCGCTGCTTGGGCTACTGTTGGCCGCTGCTTTCGCAGCGTAGGTACGATTGGCCGCTTCTGGCGAAGGCTGTCATGCCGCCCGCTCGTGTTGTGACAGTGCGCCGCGTGGCGGCGGCCCCGTAACTCAACCCCGCAGCGGCCACGAGATTGCCCCCGTAGGTACCCGCGAGCAGCCGGCTGTTTGAGCGGACGCGCAGAGCCCATGCACCAAGCGGTGTACCCCGGTTCGACCGCAGCGGTGAAGGAAGTGGGCGGCAAAGCTCAGTGAGCGAATCGAGTTGACCCCGATTTAGTGCGGTTTGGGCTAGAGTCCGCGGTTAAAAATACGCGCTTTCGGTTGCGCTTTGCTGGCGAATTCCGGCGGTGTGCGGTTACTGATCGAGGTTGCGGTCGTTCGATGTTGTCTCGACGCGCCGGTCCTCAATGAAGCTGCGCGCATGACCGCTTCGAGCCATTGCGTATGTCGGCTGTGGAGTCGTTCTCGATCATCGAGCGGCTAAGTTTCAATGCACTCCGTCGTCTATAAGGCCGAATCTCGATTAGGACAGCTTAGTCGTGCGTCATCGTTGCAGAACGGATCTACCGCGAGTCCACTATCGTTCGTTCGCCGCTGGCCGACACTTTTCCGCGACGGCCCATACATAACCGTTGCGCATCCTGCCACCAAAGCGACTATTCAGGTCAGGGTGACGTACCGAGGCTTTCCGGCCAGTGGCATGGCTACCTGGTCGCTGAGCTCAAAAACTTCCGGACAGGCAACCGTGCGCATGGCAACGCCCCTCCAGGCGATACGGTGCGAAACCCGACTGCCGAAGATGCCGACGTTCTCGTACAGTTCCTTACCGCACAGGAGTAGGAGCCGTTCACGCGAAATTGCTTCGTTACGCAAGCGCGGGCCGTCGCTGAATCTCCGCATTGACGACTGCTTTCGTTAGAGGCGACCGTCGAGTCAGGTTCGACTGCAGCCCGCCGCTTCCAAATAGCAGACGTTGCCCAACGTTTGGTAATCGCAAACGAATCTGTCTCGATTCGGGCCAAAAGCGGTCAAAGCTTAGCCCGTTACGACACCCGAGAGCAGACGCTTTGCAACCTGCGATTTTTGGCGCACCGATGGCGTAAATAAGTCACAACGATTGTGTGCGACACAATACTTCAGACGGGCGGCATTTAGCGTAATGTTTACACTGCGACGGACGAGGAGGTTACCCCGGTGGAATCCATGATTAGGCGGCGGGAGATTCTAATTGCGCTTGGTGCTGGCGTCTTTGCGGGACCATTCTTTGCATTCGCGCAACAACCAGACAAAATCTGGCGCCTCGGCCTCGTTCACGTTGGACTGGACCATGTTCCGCCAGCGCTCGACGGCCTCAAGGAGGGACTTAAAGCGCTCGGTTATGAAGAAGGCAAAAATATTGCGTACGATTTTCGCAATCTCGCCGACATGAAAGACGCACGAGTCACTGTCGGCGAACTCGTTCGCAACAAAGTCGATCTGATAGTCGCATTCGAGAATCTACCCATACAGGCCGCCAAAGATGCTACCGCCGAAATCCCGATCATCATGCTCAACCTGAGCGATGCGGTTGCCGATGGCTTCGTCAAAAGCCTGGCGCGGCCCGGCGGAAACATTACGGGATTCACCGCTTCGGGTGAAATGCCGGCGAAAGAACTTGAACTGCTCAAGGAGTTCGTTCCATCGCTCGAGCGCCCGCTGCTGTTGTTCGCGGACGATGATCCGGCATCATTGCGCTGGGTCGATCATGCGCGCCGAGGGGCCCGCGTGCTGAATCTACAGCCCGTCGAGCGTCAAGCAAAGCGCGCAATTGACGTTCAGCGCATATTTTCAGAGCTCAAACCGGGCGAAGTCGACAGCGTGTTCATCTGCTCGCCGCATCTGCGACTCGAATTTCACGCGTTGATTCTTGATGAAGCCTCCAAGCTGCGCATACCGGTGGTCGGTTATCGCGCGGGGTGGGTAGAACGCGGCGCATTATTTTCTTATAGTCCCGATTTTCGCGCGGTGGGTCGGCTAGATATGGCGCGGCAGGCGGCCATGATTCTGAAAGGCGTAAAACCCGCAGATCTGCCGGTCGAACAAATATCGCAGTTGGAATTGGTGATCAATAAAAAAACGGCGACGGCCCTTGGCATCAAGATTCCCAATTCGATTCTGGTTCGGGCGACTAAGGTCATCGAATAAGGACGCGAACGTCTGCTTTGGGGTCGTTAGCGACGTCGAACGGCCGCTTTTGGGAGCGTTAGTTACACGGCCACCTTTGCCCTACCGCTAGCGTTTCAGTTGCTCGCTTTCGGACTGGGAAGAGCGCGCGTCGCCGACGGCGGTCCCGTGAGCAACTCGCCCGCGCCGCCCCAAAAACCTGGCCCGCTGGGGCGCCCCGGGGCCGCGGCAAGGGGGTGGCCATCCCGGCCCCCGCCGCGGCACGCCTGGGCCAAACCTAGGCCCCAGGCGCGCGAACGCGCCGCGACGCCTGCCTCGTGCGGCCGCGGTACCCGCCGTGGGAGCGCAGTCGACGCCCCGACACCTGTTCTCGTATCCAAAAACCCTTGCGGTCAGTGGCTCGGCGTCGAGTCGACGAGTACGTCGAGTGCAGAGAGTTTGAAGGGCGCTGAAAGACTAACCCAGCAGCAAGGCGGCCTCGCGCGCGGCCTGTGACAGAAACCCGACGCACCCGACGCCTCGACGCCGGGGCGATGCGAGTCAACGACTTGCGCGTGAAATCAGGGCGACCGGCCAACGCTGCAGCGTCATCTTCTTCGCGACCCTTTCACACTTGATTCGAAGTGGAAGCACGTCTTCGTTAGCGAGCATGTTGCGGGGGCGACGCGGCAATCTCGACCGCCATGGGTTTCGGTGGTGTCGGTGGCCTGATTATCCTTCAAGGCGAGCAATGCTGGACTTCGACATTATTCGGCGGCGTAACCTACAACTCTCGGACGCGCGGTGCTGGCGAAACGAGAAACCGGCGAATAGCATGAGTGGTCGTGGGAACGATTGCAGGAGACCGCATGCAACACCCCTCGTCGCTGCGCGGATTGGTGGTGCTGGTCGTTGAAGACAATCCGAACGTTCTCGAAGCGACGAGTTACCTGATCGAGGCGGCCTTCGGCTGTCAGATTCTGGGGGCGTCGTCCTGCGCTGAAGCGCTCGCGCTGATCGATCTGGGTAAGCGCGTTGATCTAATTTTTTCAGAAGTCGTATTACCCGGCAAGGATGGGCTCACGCTGGCCCGACTCGCCCGCGAGCGAATACCGAACGTGCCAGTGGTTCTGGCGACCGAGTGGACCGATGAGCTCGACTCGATCTTGGACCGGGGATATGTTCCGCTGCTGAAGCCCTACAGCGTTCAACGACTCGAAGGCGTATTTACTGAGTTGCTTTGCAAATCGGTTGAAAAGTCTGAAGCCAGCCGGCATTGCGACGAAGCCGCACCGGTCATACCGTCACCAACATCAAAATTTGCCGGAGCAAAAACCGCATGGCACGCAAACCGCAGGTAGGCGGTGGAACCACGACCGGACGGACGATGGGCGGTGCGAACCAATGGCACGCAACGGGCCGACTCGTTGCACGACAGGAAGTCGGATGCGGTGAAGCGCGGCCGCGAACTCGCCGGCACCAAGCAAACCGAACTCGTGATCAAGGACGAGCGCGGCCGTATCGTCGGCAAAGACAGCCGCGGTAACGACCCGCGCCGGATCAAGGGTTAGGTGGGCCTCAGCCGCTTTCCCCTGAAGCCGAGGGAGGTAACCTGCGTCGACCACCGGGGCGATGGCAAAGCCTGCAATTGATTGCACGAGCCGTGCGGGCAAGAAGCGCGTTCGCCCGCCGGTCAGCGGCTTCGCCTTGTAACGACCGGCGTTGCAGCGCAGGATGCACTGGTGAGCGAGTCCTCGTACCGTGGATTTCCGATTTCAATCTTCATTCGTCGACGCGGAGACGCGTGGGAGATAACGACCACCATCTATGCACCGGAGGCGTTGGTGCATGAACTTGGTGATCGCGTGACCATGGACGTTAGGCAGTTGCCGACCAATCGAATCGAGCAGGTTCGATCGGACGCCTTCGATCAAGCCAAAAAGGTCATCGACGGCATCGTGCGTGACCGCGCCGCATCAACCGCGCTGGCGCAGAACTAGGTTGGCTTGCGATAGGTTGTAGAAGCGAACCCGACCAGTTGGGATGGCGTTAAGTGGGCGTATTCGACAGCGCCATCCCGACGTCGATGACCAATGGGTTTACTGCGTCATCGTCGGGTGCATATTCCCTAGCGAAGGCAAAGTTGCAAACAAGGCGCAGCGTCTTGAGCGCCTGTTGACGAGACGCTTCAGCGCAGCGTGCGTATGCCCTGAACGTTTCGTCGCTGAATCGCACTGCAACAGGTTTCTGTGCAGTGCCGAACCGCACTAGAACCTCGGAGGCGTCCTCTCGCAAGGTTACGTCGGAAGCTGCGGGGAACGCGCCACGAATGGCTTGCTCGATCTCCCCCAGCGCGGTCACCGTATTAAGACGGGTAGCGCCCTCCGGGTGCCGAACGACGGCACTTTCCCGATAGCTAGACCAGTAGTTTTCCGGTTTGAGACGTTCCATGGGTGCCCTCGTCCGTTGCCGTCAGGAAAGGTCCAGCAAGGGGCGTGCCAAATCGGACCGAAACCAGATGAGCGGCGGCTTCCTTAGCCTCTAGTCGAAGCTCAGCCGTAGGGTGCTGCGAGCGTCGTGCGGCACCCAACTGCACTCGCCCTGCTGAAGATGATTACGCTTGGGTTGAAGCCGTGCCAATCGAACACCCCGTCGACGGAACTCCCCTACCATCAGGGAACCATCCAAAGCTCGCTTGAGCGCGCTCGTCGGTGCGATGTGCGCCCAACGACGTGTGGGCAGAAGACTGCAATCAATTGCAGGGGTTCATGTGCCCGAGCCGGTGAGGATGCACCCGCCTTGCCGAACTAGCGTCACTATCGATGCGCGCTTTCCCACGCGATTGATGTGGAACCCGAAGGCTTGAGACTCGACGTTGGTCCATGCGAGCCTTGAGTGTGCAGGCGCAGGAGCAAGACAGTAAGGGTTTCGGAAGGGCTCGCGATCGCACACACCTACCGTGGTATGCGGAGACCGCTGGCGTTTCTTTCCCGCGCCGTGCTCTTACTGGAGGTCCGCTCAACAACACTATCAGGCCGGAGTTAAATGAAAAATCCTTGGCTCAAGAAGAACCCGTTTATGAGCATGTGGCTCAGCGGGGCCAATACCGTGCTGAATTCGGCACGCGCCTTCGAGGAACACGTCACGGACCTCAGTGCGTGCAGAGTTGTTCAAGTGTTCCAAGTACTCTCCTAGGCGCCGGGGCACCGTTACAAATCGAGCACCAGCAGCGGAGAATTTGCCCGTGAGCAGCAGGGCGTGAACTGGTCGTTGGCGGCCTGTTCCTCCGGCGTCAAATACGCGTCCTTGTGATCGGGCTCGCCTTCTAGGATGCGAGTCAGACAAGTACCGCACACGCCCTGCTCGCACGATGTGGCGATCTCTACGCCGACGGCAGCGAGCGCCTGCACGACGGTCTTGTCCTTAGGCACGACGACGATCTTGCCCGTGCTGGCAAGCTTAACCTCGAAGCTGGCGTCATCTTCCGACTTAATGATTTGCGCGCCGAAGAACTCGTAGTGCAGCCGCTGCGCTGGCCAGCCGGCTACGCGGGCCGCCTCCAGCAACCAGTCCATGAAGCCCTTCGGGCCGCACACGTACAAATGCACGCCTGGGCGCATCGGAGTCAGGAGCCGGTTCAGTTGCAGCTTCTGACTCTCCGGACCGTCATCGAAATGAAAATGCACCCGCGACGAGAAAGCGGAGGCGGCGATGCGCTTACGAAACGCAGTGCGTTCGGGCGAGCGCGTGCAGTAGTGCATCTCGAATGACGCGCCGGTGACGGCTAGCCGCTCGGCCATGCAGAGAATCGGCGTGACACCGATGCCGCCGGCCACCAGCACGCTGTGCGTTGCTTCGTGCGCGAGCGGAAAGTGGTTCTTCGGCGCGCTGATCGTGCAGCACGTCGCCTTCCTTCACCTGTTCGTGCATCGCTTGCGAGCCGCCGCGCGAGGCGGCATCGCGCAGCACGCCGATCAGGTAGCGATGGCCCTCGCCGGGATCGTTGCACAACGAATACTGGCGGGTCAGTCCGTTGGGCAGATGCACGTCGATGTGCGAGCCGGCCGAGAAGGCGGGCAGCGAACGGTCGTCGACATTGACTAGCTCGAAGGTCGAAATGTCCAGGGCCTCCGTCGCCTTGCGCACGACGCGGACTTGCAGGTCGGAAACGTTCATCGACGCGTATCTCCTGGATGCTGGGCTTCGCTCATTCGCGGCCGACGATGGACGCAGACGATGCGAATCACGCGGATGTGGTGGCAGGTTCCGGCGCAGGTGTCTGCGCCTGTTCTTGCGCGAGGATGCGCTCGAAGATCCGTCTCGACTGCACGCCGCCCGAGTCGATGTTGAGCACTGAGCAGCTGTGCGTTCCGGATGCGCGAGCAGATTCTTCTGCTGGCGCTCAAGCATCTGCAGGTCTTCGACGAAGATCTTGCCCTGACCCTCGCGGATGGTGGCGGTAAGCGTCTTGTCACTGCGGATTGAAGTTGCGCGCCATACCCCAGAAGTACCAGATGGAGGTCTCGGTCTCGGGCGTGATGAAGTCGACCACGATGCTCGAGGCCTTGAACTTCGGATCGGCGTGGTAGCCGCCCTTGCCGGCGTGGGCCACGCCGACTTCGATCAGCACATGGCTCGGCGGGGTGAAGCGGCAGATCTGCCAGCGGTCCACCGGCACGTCGTCGGCCAGGTTGTTGCCGCGCAGGGCCATGCGCCAGAACGGCGGCGCCATGATGTTCTCCATGTAGCGGCTGGTGACCACCGTGTCGCCTTCGGTCATCGTCTTGGTTGGCGTCTCGTCGATCTCCTTCTGGCCGATGCTCGTGGCATGCACGTAGGTCTCGTGCGTCAGGTCCATCAGGTTGTCGATCATCAGGCGGTAGTCGCAGTTGACGTGGTACAGCCCGCCGCCGTAGGCCCACTCGGGACTTTCGGCCCATTCCAGAGTGGTGCAGCTTGCCCGGGTCGGCCTGCGGGGCGTCGCCGGGCCACACCCAGACGAAGCCATAGCGCTCAACGACGGGGTAGGCGCGGATCGGCGGGAAGCCGCGCACGCGCTGACCGGGCATGGCGACGGTCTTGCCGTCACAGCCCATCTCGAGTCCGTGATAGCCGCAGACCAGCTTGCCCTCGACCACCGAGCCGAGCGACAGCGGCGCGCCGCGGTGTGGGCAGAAATCGTCCAATGCGGCGGCCTTGCCTTCGGGACCACGATAGAACACGATCGATTCGCCGCAGACCTTGCGGCCGAGGGGCTTGTCATCGATCTCCTCAGACATGCAGGCTACGTACCAGGCGTTCTTAGGGAACATGGGAGCGACTCCTTGCAGTCGATTGGCAGGCGAATGCGGCGAGGCACAACCTTTCTCCGTGCGCGGCTTGCGCGGCCTAGTCCGGGTAATGCGCCGCCTCGGGGACGATGGTCTCGAGCGACGTATGCACGGTGCCGGTGTTCCTATGCAGCGCAAACACGGTGCCTATGGCGACGAGGAGCGGCAGCGCGAACGCGTAATACAGGTTCGGCGGGTGCCAGCCGCGGTCGAGCAGCACCCCCGCCGTGACCGGGGCAAGGATGGCGCCGAAGCGACCGATGCCGATCGCCCACCCCATGCCCGTCGTCCGGATCCTCGCGGGATAGACGATCGGCGCGAATGAATAGAGCCCTGCCATGGAGCCGAAGATGAACGTGCCGATGCCGAAGGCGGTGACGAAAGCCAGCGTCAGGTCGGACGAGAAATAGCCGAACGCGGCCATCGCAAGCGCCGTCAGAAACATGCTCGACGCCGTCAGCCAACCCAGCTCCATCCGCGCGGCGAGAATTCCGAAGACGCTGCCACCCACGATGCCCCCGACGTTCATCAGCACGCCACCCGTGATCCCCTGCTGCGCAGAAAGTCCCGCCGATACCAGCAGCTTTGGCGTCCAGCTTAGCGCGAAGTAGAAGCTGAACATCAACAAGAAGAAGGAGATCCAGATCATCAACGTCGAGCCAAGAATCCCTGGCGCGAATAGGCTTGCGAAGCTGCCTGAACGGGCCGCGGCCACCTCGTGCACCGGCGGCGCTGGCAACTGCGCCAGCTCGGGCCTGTGCATGTGCTTGAGCATTGCGTTCAGTTTGCGCAGTGCGTTCGCCGGTCTTTTGGCGATCAGGAAGTCGACCGACTCCGGCAGCCTCCACAGCACGACAATAATCATCGCCGCGGTGGCGAGGCCGCCGAAGATGAAGACCGAGCGCCAACCATAGATGCCGAGGAGCACGGCGGCGATGCTGCCGCCGATTGTCGCCCCGATGGGATATCCGGTGGCCTGTAGCGCGACCGATGTGCTGCGCCACTTGTTCGACGAATACTCGGCGGTGATGACGCCCACGCTAGCCAACATGCCGCCGATGCCGATGCCGGTTATCGCGCGAAGGATGCCGAGCTGCACGGCATTCTGCGTTGCCGCCGAACCAAGCATACCAACGCTGATCACCAGCAGGCACAGCAGGATGATGGGCTGTCGACCGAAGCGGTCCGCCAAGGGCGCGAGAAAAAGGGAGCCAGCTGCCATTCCGAAGAGGCCCGCGCTGAACAGCAAGCCGAGTTGGGCGCCGGTGAGCTTCCACTCGGCAGAAATGGGCGCCGCCGTGAACGCCATGACGAGCACGTCGAAGCCGTCGAGCATGATGAGCATGACGCAGACCGCGACGGCGACCCACTGGAAACGGCTCATCTCCCCTTCGTCGAGCGCTTTCCTGATATCGCTGACCATGGTATCCCCCAACTTGGTGGCGCTCTTTCGCGCCTTGGACGGCAGCGGTGTGCGCCGATCTGAAATTCTAGTCCTGCAGTCGTGAGGGCCCAAGTAGGCGGCCGGTCACGCAGAGCACAGGAAACGGCGCGCATCTGCGCACCGCTCCCGGAACCCCACCCATCAGATAAGGCCTCTTTCGGCGAACGAGACGAGCCGGCTGCCGGCGACGACGAAATGGTCGAGCGTGCGGATGTCGACCAGCGCCAGCGCCTGCTTCAGCGACTGGGTCAGCAGCTCGTCCGCGCGGCTGGGCTCGGCGATCCCGCTGGGGTGGTTGTGGGCGAAGATCACCGCGGCGGCGTTGTGCGCCAGTGCCGCCTTCACCACCTCGCGGGGATAGACGCTGGTCTGGGCAAGCGTGCCGCGGAAGAGCTCGTCGCAGGCGATGACCCGGTGCTGCGAATCGAGGAAGACGCACGCGAACACTTCGTGCGCGCGGTCATGAAGGGACAATCTCAAGTAGTCCCGCACCGCCTCCGGCGACGAGAGGGTCGGAGCCGCGCGCATGCGGGCGTCCAGGATCATGAGCGCCTGCTGGATGATCTGGTCTGGTGTCATTGCTGCTCCTTGTCGGAAGTTAAAAAAAAGGCCACGGGATGAGCCGTGGCCGTCGGGCGAGAGGAAACCTGTCAAGTCGCAATATCGAGCATCGTTGTCTGCGGCGGGTGTGCGAGATTCAAGATGTAGTCAGCTTCACGTTGCCCGTTCGGAGTGCGGCTCTAAAAGCGGGGCGGATAGTCCATTGACCGCGTCTGCGAAGCGGTTGGACATGCGCGGCTACGAGTAGCGAGCATCGATGGACTTGACGTTGTCCTACTTGGGGCACAGCGGATAGCCCAAGGTCACTCCTCGATTAATCTGCTCCAATAGCGTCCAACACCTTCGTCGGGTCAGCGTGATGCAGCATGTGGCCCACTCCGGGCAGCAGATGCAGCTGGCTGTTTTCTAGTTCCACGTGAAGTCTGCGCGCATGTTTTTCGGGATCGACAACGTTGTCCGCAGTACCGGCGAGTATCACCGCCGGCGACTGCATTTCACTGTAGCGGCGCTTCAAGGCAGAAGCCGAAGGCATCATGTACGCCGCGTCTTCAGCATTTGCCCGGATTTGTACTGGTCTTAAAAGCATTTCGCGGTTCAGGGTATCCATGAAATTCGGCGGCACCGGCTGAGGAGAAAACATCGCCTTCACCGTGCGACTGAGAAGAAGCCGTGCGGACAGCGCTGATACGGTATAACGCATCACGTCGCCTAATACTGGAACGGCGACTGGCGTAGAGAGAACAGCGTCAAGTCGAGGCGTAGCGAAGTAATAGCCGGAAATCAACACCAACCTTCGAACGCCGACGCTGCGAATCAGCGCGAGCTCCAAGGCAACGAGGGTTCCCCAGGAATGACCAAGCACTATCGGACGCTCCACGTCCAGCTGTACCAACGCCTGACGTAGAAGAGCAGCCTGCGCCTCTGCTGTCCACAATCGATTACGCGGACGTTCGCTGTGTCCGAAGCCGGGCCGATCGAACGCAAGCACGCGATAGTTCCGTGCTAGACGCTCAACGAGCCCGCTCGCGACGAAGTCCTCGAGGCGCAATGCGTTGCCGTGTAACAGCACAAGGGGCGTTCCATGCCCGCGCTCCAGATAGTGGACTTGTGTGTCGTCGACGTTGATGAGGTTGCCGGCAGGCGGGTTCTGGCTTTCCGCGCTCTGCGCTCGTTGCGCGACCCATGCAGCCGTTGAAGCCAAGGCGGTGAGAGCAGCTCCCGCGACCACGAGGCCCCGGCGAGGTCTCGCTGGTAATACCAATGAATTCATGTCGAACCTTTCGCGTGACGCTGGTGGCGCGTTCACGCAGTTGTTGAAGTGTTACCCCGCAAAGGACGCAGCATGCGAGGCCTCGCAGCTAAGGCAATGTCAGCGACCCCCCGAATCCCCTGTAGGACTCAGGGGAGGTCATCGGTGCCGGGGCGCGGTCTGAGCTGCTAAGGGCGAGCCGCAGCCGGTCGGCGCCGGAAAGACGGTGTTCGACATGTGAGCTTGTCACTTCGCGCATGAGCTGCTGTAGTTGATAGGCACCGGTTGATAGGCACCGGTTGATAGGCACCGGTGTACGGTTTGAACGGAAAGCAATTCGTCGTCGAGGGCAAGCGACTCGATTTGCTTCGCGACCCAGACTCCCTCTCCCAATTTGTTGAGGACGTGCGGCTCCACTTGAGGTAATGCAAGCTGGCGTTCAACAACCCTTAGTTCGCTGCTCTGCGCGCAAGCAATCGCGGTGCAAGGTGCCAAATTTCAATTCGAGACGGCGCGGTCCTCGCGCGGCGGCAGGCTGTAGCGGGCCAACCCGGCAGAGACGAACACCGCTTTCCTATATCGAGTTGCCCTCCGGGGGTTCAACGGGATTTCTTTTGCTTCCGGGTCGTAGACATCAAAGCATTAGTCCAGAAACGAGCCACCTCTTTCGTACCGTGCGACATCATGGTGGCCGCTTGACGCTTTCCTTCGGCGGTGGCCCGACCGCGCGCGGTGCCCATGACGGCATTGGCACCGCTCATCCACATGCTCATAAAGGGATTCTTTTTAAGCCAAGGATTTCTCATTCGTCGTTCTCCTGAGGATCGGTGAGATTTCACCATGCTGCGACGGGCGGCCCCTCGGTACACGTTTGGCCGCTCGCGCCCACAGCCTCCCAACTCTTTGTCCAGCACATCGAGCTGAAGGCCACATACTATGTGTGGTGACTTGAGAACAGCGTCATCCATCGTCTGCAATTGACGTAAGACGCTCGGGCGAACCTGTAGGTACCGGATGCGAGTGTGTCCGCCGCGAGTCCCTGGTTCGTGCTCGTCCTATGAATCAACCCACCCAGAAGCTGCGTTTCGTTCGCTCGAGTTGCGCAGCGAGCTGCGTAACGTCGACCCGTAGATCGGCCCGTCAGAGGTCACAAAATTGGCCCCAGGCAGCGCGCTGGCCGCGGCATGGGGGTGGCCATCACCGACGCCGCCGCGCCCCGCCTGGGGCCAACCTCGGGGCAAGGCGGGACCCCGGCGTGCTGCCCGAGACCCCGCCCCGCGACTACCCCGCCTCCTACGCCGCGTCCTCCGTCGCGCCCCTAATGGCCACTGACGCGCTATTAGCCGCTTCCTGCAGTGTCACCTGGTCGAGGTGGGCGTAACGCTCCGTCACCTTGGTGTCGCTATGACCGAGGATGCGCTGCACCTCGTAGATCGTCCGCCCGCTGTTGATGAGCATCGACGCGAACGAATGCCGCAGATCGTGCAGTCTCAACTTCGGAACGTCCGCTGTCTTGCGCAGCCGCTCCCAAACCTTGGCTATCGTCGTGTACGGCTTGCCGGTCTCCTCGTTGACGAAGAGATGCGCGTACCGTCCGTCGGTGCCGACGTGAGCCAGGACCTCGAGCGCGCTGTCGTTGAGCGGCACGGCGCGGATCCTCTTCGACTTCGAGTTGATGGCCGGGATGCGCCACACCCGCTTGTCGCGATCGACCTGCTCCCACGTCGCCGAGAGCGCCTCGTTGAGCCGGGCGCCGGTCGACAGAAGGAACAACGCGATGTTGCACACGGGGCGATTCGCATCGGTCCGTAGTACGGTCACCAGCCGTTGCAGCTGCCCGTCGTCGAGGTAACGTTCGACGCGGTTGTCGGCGTTGAACATCGGCACTCGCGCCACCGGGTTCGTCCCGGTGTGCACGCCCCAATCGATGGCGAGGTTGAAGACGCGTTTCAGCAGCTTCAGGTGATGATCCGCCGTTGCCGGCGCCAGCCCACTGTGCAGCAGCTCGGTGTGGAACGTCTGGATCTGCTGCCGCGAAATCTGGTTCAGACGGCGATTGCCAATCGATCCTTGATGCGCAGACGGTATAACTCGTCGTCGCGCTTGAACGATCGCTTGCGCGGCCGTGCGAACGGCGCGTAGTGGTCAGTGAAGAACTGCGTCGAGCGTCGGCACTTCCTTTTGTGCTTTCGCTTCGCCGCGCGGATCGGCACCGAGATGGATCTGCGCCTTCAGTTGCTTGGCGCGCTTGCGTGCCTCCGCGAGCTCGATCTCCGCAGTACGGCCGATCTTCTGATGACATGTCTTTCCGTTGGCGTCCTTATATCGCAGGTAGTACGTCCCGCAGCCGTCGCTTTTGGGGCGTACCTCGACGTATAGGCCCGGCAGTTCCCGGTCGCAGAACTCGACCCGGATTTTGTCTTTTGGGCACCGTAGGTCGCACGCAACGAAACTCTGGGTAAGTTTGACTATTGGCATTAATGCTCCCTTGACAGATTGAATTGGCAATAGATGGGGAAACCCCCGGCGAAGGGGGCGTTCCGACGTGTTGGAGTTGGGATCACCGACCGACGCGATCGCAATGGCACTCGACCGTCATACCCTGCGGTACACGTGATGGTTGCGGTCGTTTTTGCCGACGTAGACGAGGGGGACAGCCCCGATCTCCACGAGACGTGACAACGTGATCCCCGCTGTAACACATTCGTCGGGTGCAAGGGCGCCCCAGAAATCCTCGCCGCAGATCTCTCGCGCCGTGTAGGACAAGTCGCGCAATAAATGCGGTAGGCGCGACAGCACGAGCGCCATCAGGCGGTCGGCGAAGGACAATGGGCCCGGCGATGCGGTTTGCACCGGCGTATCGAGCGTCTGCAAATCAGTGCTGCTGTCATTCATAGTAGGTAACTCCAAAAGTTGGTCATCGACGGGCTCCTCGCCCGCACGAGCGCGCCGTGCGCGCGGGACCGTGCAGGCCCCGCGGAATTTGTTGGGATGGGGACGGCAACTGCGCGTGACAGCTGCCCATCCCGTGCCGTTACTCGATTGGGTACTGCTTGATGGCGAGGCGCTTGCCGAATGCGCTTGCGAGAAAGGCTCCGAATTCGTTCGCCGAACGCGTCGCGGAGCGGGAGAGCTAGTAAACAGACTCCTCGTCCAGGGGCGCGGCGTCGGCATCCGGCGAAGGCGCTGGGTCATCCATGCCGATCACTGCGACAACGTCCGCGTGGAGCGATGATCCGTCCGGATTTGGCACGGCAGCCGTGACATCGGGCGGTGACCGCTGATCCGTAACACGCGCGGCGATGTCGCATTCTGAGTCCAAGGGATCGAGGGGTTGTTGCCCCAGATCCGAGGGAGCGTCGAGATATCGGGCGAAGGCATCGACGAATTGCGACGGCTCGTATCCCTTCGGCGTGTTGTGACGATCGAGACGTACGGTCTTCGACTTGATGCCATACGCCGCGAGCTGCTTCGACAGTTGGCGCGGCGTGATAGGGTGCCCGCGGTTGTACGCAGCCCAGGGCTTCTCTTCGTCCCTGATGAGCGCCGTGATCAGATCTGCGGTGCTGATCTTGTTACCCTGTTTGCGCTCGAAGACTTCGCGGATATCCGCCAAGAGCTCGTTGCCGGTACTCCCCACCGCTTCACTCGCGCTGGACAGCATTAGGGCCGCCGTCGTCGCACGCTGTAGCCATTCCGGCCCGGCGTATTCGGCAATGGCCAGCAGCGGTTCCCAATTGTCCTGAGCGCGATCACTGAGCTCGTCGGGCAACCGAGGGCGGATCAACCGTATCTGCCGCGCGGCATCCTTCGCAAACCGTGTCAGCTGGGCGCGGACGAGCTCGAACGTCTCGTCATCGGCATGCCGCAGTCGGGCAACGACTTCATCCGCCCGCTTGCGTCGCAGATTGAGCACGATCCCGCGGCTCATGGTCGCATCGCGAAGGTGCCGCTCCAGCGCAATCCCAGCGATGGACTTTGCGCTGTAAACCTGGAACATGCGGGGCTCGTAGCTATCGCCGGACACTTCGCTTCGCAGAACGAAGCCCGTGCTGGCATAGCCGGCGTTGACCAATCCCGCCAACTCCTGGTTGTCGCCAAAGAAGGTATCGGCCTCGTCGATGAATATCGTGGGCCTCCATGCCTCGACCGCCCGGAATAGCGCCGACGGCGAAGCGTTGGATGCCGGCAGCGGGCGGTAGCACATCATGGAGAGCACGGTTTGTAGCAACGTCTTGGCGCATTCCCGCTCCGGCGCGTTGATGATCAGTAGCGGGGAATGACCGAAGATTCCGGTCAGGTACGTATGCACGACCCACATAGCAGCGACATAAATCTGCTCGGCATCCATCACCATGAAGCGACGGATGATGCCCGATATGAAGGAGAGCAAGAGGGCCAGGTCGACGGGGTCGGGGTGCGGCTCGACCTCCGGCCAGGGACTCGGACGATCATCGCCGCTCTTGTCGCGCAGTTGCCTTACTTGCTCGTCGAGTGTTTTGACCGAGATACCGAGCGCCTTCGCCTCTGCCCTCCGCACCCGGTCGTATTCGACTGGCTTGAGGGCGGCCAACCGCGCGATTACTTGTTCGTCGGTCTCGTGGTGGCCCGGTTTGCTGCCCGAAGCGGTGTCTGCTCCGGGCACGGAAGCGACGCTGGGCTCGGCTGAGGGAGTGGACGGGAGCGAAGCCATCACGCGTCCCCCTCAGATGCGTTGGGGAGCGCTGCCCTCCGCGTGTCGCGCGTCTCGTACTCCACGCAGGCGAAAGACGTTTCCGTGCCCACAGTAGATAGAGCGGGCGAGCGGCTGACTGCCTCGCCCACATCGGCGACGGGGATGGTACGGAACCACCTACCCTTCCCGACAAGGGCGGCGATTTCTAGATCCCGTTTGGGTGACCGCCAGACAACTGTTAACAGTGTCTTGGCGTGATCTTGCTGGGAAGCGCTACCAGCCGCGCTCGGTGCTATCGACGAGACCTGCGCATCGGCGCAGGCGGTACTACGAAGTGTTTGGTTCGAACTCGAACGCATGCCAATGTCCTCATTTCATTCACCTCTTGGTGAAATTGGAAAAAAGAAATGAGGGGCGTGCGTTCCACGGTTCCCTTGTTTCGAGTGCAGATCGACCCCCATCTGCCCCATCGACGAAATGAATACTAATCGCGACGCCGTCACTATAGCACGACTTTATCGGGCACACAACGCACGGCCAATTTCACAGTCGCTGGCCTAGCACAAGAACAACAACCGCGCGCGTCGAGCGCCATCCAATCCCTACGCTGCGCATGCGGCGCCTCTGAAGCAGCTTTCGTTGCGGCGTATCCGCAACGCGGAAAAGCCTTGTCGGTGTTGGGCTTGCGGCGACGTTGCGGATGTGGCGGCAAAAGGTCGGGCCTGCGCGCGAGCGGCACGGTCGTCGTCGGGTGCGATGTGAGCGTGCCGCGAAAGGCTCGCGGCGGCCCCCGGGAAAATCCGCAACGCCGCAACTTCGATGACTGGCATGGCCCCGCTCGTGGCGCATGCCGCGGCGCCAAAACGCCTCGAGTTGCGGCACACCCCGCAACGCGGAGTGCCTCGCCGGTATTGGCTTTCCGGGGGGCGTCGCGGCTGTTGCGGGAAACGCGGGGGCGGCGCGCGAGCGGCGGCAGTGCGCAGTCCGGCGACGGGGCACCCGACGCAGGTGAGTCTTAGCCGAGACTTGATCTGGCAATCAGCGTCAGATCATTGCCCGCACAGGGCCGAGTTCGGACCAGAAGCGGCGCACGGGAACAACACTCAAAGCGATCGTTCGATAGCGCAAGCCACCCGAAGCATTTTCAGCGCGCTACGCATCCCGCTTGTACGCAGACGATCCGCACCGCTGCGTTGTCCTCGCTCCTTATTTTGAGCACGAGTAGCCGTGACGCTTTGAGCGCCGCCGCGATCGCCGTTCGATCATAATGGTGCGTATGCACGTCCATGCAACGCAGTTGCAGGTTCCGTGAGCGATATCGTCACAGTCATCGTCGGCCATCATCTCGGAAAGGTCGAAGCGGTCCGCCGTCTCAAAGAGAGCTTCGCGCGCACCGACGGTCACCTTGGACCGATGATCGCGGTCGAGCAAGAGACTTGGGAAGGAGATACGTTGCGCTTCCGCATGCGCGCGCTCGGCCACACTGCGGCGGCAAGCATTGAAGTGCTGGACGACGTGCTGCGCATCGAAGTGTCGTTGCCTTGGCTCCTGGCGAAGGCAGCGAAACGCCTTCTTCCAATATTGCGCAAGGAGGCGACCCTGCTCCTGGAGAATAAATAGAGCAGCAGCAGCGATTGTGTCACGGCGACGGCGGAATCACGGCCCCACACGCACGCGCATTACTTTCTTGTCGTATTCGGCTTCGTCGGCTTGGGTTACCTCGCTGCCGTCGGCGGCGTAGACGCGGCCCCCGTTCCTGCGGCAGGCGTTGCGCGCATTTTGGCACGGACCCATCTCGGTGTGGCGGCGGCAGAGCGCGGCGACCTTCTCGTCAAACTTGATCGCCGCAATTGTCCGATCCTTTCCGCTGCCGGCGGCGCAAACGTAAACGGCACCGATCGGAATCGAAGCGGCGTCGAGCTTGTCAGCTATGGCTGGCCCGTTTACCGCGGTTACGGCGCTCAGGCCCACCACCAACAACAACAATGGGTGTAAAGCAGATCCCATCGCTCTTTGCCTCCGAGGACGAGCCACGACTCGTGGCCAATCATAGACTTCATCGTGTTCAAGGCGATGATGTCTTATGTCACGTTGCCGGGCTGGTTCGATGATGTGGATCGGCGGCCATGGCCGATGAGCCGCTGAAGAATTGCTACTTTCGGCCAACTGCAGCCCGACGGTAAGGCCGCCGATAGCAGCCATACGATGGTGCTGTTACTCCGAAGCGGACGCTCAACGTTGGAGGTAGCCGGCGCGCCGCGCTGGCGCTCGCCAGAACGAAGGCGTGTGCCGGCGCGTCCGGTTGACCGTAAGATTACTCCGCAGTGGCCCTCATTCAACGAGCTCGCCGCCGAAGGAAACGCGACCGATCGCGGCGGCTGAATACTCGATGTGCACGCAGGCAGCAGGACGATCCAGAGCTTGCGCGATGGCTCGCGTGAGCGCCGTGACCTCGGTCTGGAGGTTCGCACCGGAAGGCGGCAGTCGTTCCAGAATGGTAACAAACACGGGCAGTTGACCGGCGTCAACCGGCGACTCGTTTTCCGCGTAATGGTTGCGCGCGAGCGAGCGGAGACGAACCCAAGTCTGACCAGGTGGCGAAGCGAGCGTGCGACCAACGACATCAGCGAGCGACCGCGCTAGATTTGTCTCGATAGCGCGGTCGGTGTCAACGACAACCTCGATCGTAACGACTGGCATACGGCTTAGCGATTCAGGTAACGGATGCGCCGTACTGACGATTGCCAAGCAGAAGTCATGAACCGGCGCGTCCGGTTGACCGCCCGGTTAGGCCGCACGCTGACGGTTGCGAAGACGGACACGGATGACTCCGATAACGATGCAGATAACCGCCGGCCAAAACGTAAAGAAGAACAACAAACCTGGGCCTATCGGATTCGGATTGGGATCAGGCCACACTCCAATAGCCGCGGCGACAATGATGAATATGAGCGGACCTGCACCCACGACGAGCAAGCCCAGACCGAATTTAACCCATCCTGACTGAAGATATTTGCGCACGTGGCCAGTTCGAGCTAATGAGGAGTGCGGCTTAACTAAAAGTGGGAGTCCTAAACATACGGGGAAAATAAAGCGTCGCTCATCCGGCAGCCGTAGTTACTAATAGCAGCGGGAAAGTCCCGCACGAATAAAACGTTGGGGTCCAATAGTGGGGCCTGAAAGGGCGCGGAGCGATCTCTGTGCGACGCCAAGCCTCTCGACGCTCAATCGACAGGTCACCGCCGACCGGCCCTACGCGTCCAACTGCGTCCGTTAGCGTCGCGCAAGCCGTGCTAGGTCCCGCCGCAGAGCGCGTTTCCGCGCCTTGTACGCGTTATGCCATATCGAATCGGCCGCTGCAATTGCAGCAACCGTCCGGTTCTGAGGGTTCAGCCCTGTCTGCGAAGGTCCACTTCCCTAGAGCGCGACAGGCTGCAACGGGTCCGACTACGGCCCCTCGTTCATCCCGAATGCACATTCGCGCAACGTCTGCTGCCCGCAACCGCATCGGTCTGAGATCGGCCAAGAGCCGACATCGCGCAGCTTTAAAGCCCGGCTGCAACGGCACGTTAGGCGGTGCTCCCAGTCCTCTCTTCGTATGGGTGAGTGGTAAAGCCCCAGCGCGGCACTGAACGGCGATAAGTGAGGTAAGACTCGTGGAACTGGTCCTGGAGAACCGGCTCCTCGTACAGAACCACGAACAGGTGGAAGGCGACGAGAACGAAGGCCGCGTACGTAAGTACCGAGGTGCTGTCAAAGAGCCACGCCTCGCCCACGAGGACTGCGAGGACGCCGTTGTACATGGGATTTCGGGTGTAACGATAAAGACCGCTGACGACAAGGTTGCGAGGAGGATCGATTGGTGCGAGGGTGCCCTTGCCTCTCGCGAAGAAGTCCCAGACGCAGCGGAGCAAGACGAGAGCGCCGAGCAGGATCAAGGCGGCAGCCGCGACAGAGGCAGCACCGACCGCAGGAACACGCAGCTTGTCGGACGCGAGGAGCATTCGATACGGCACGTAGCCAGCGACGACGCCTGGCAGAAGTGCCACGAAGAACAACGCGCGGATCGCGAGGAAGAGCTTCACGGCGAAGACCGGCACCGCCTAACTAGTAATACTCCGCACGGCATGACGGATAACATTTTGCTCGTTGTCCGACGTTTTCATAGAAAGTGCTTTCGGCATCCATCCTTAGCTGCGAATAACGATTCCGAGAAAAGCCGCAGATGTCAGCATCGGAAATCCTGGCAGCAAATTTACACCGTGAATGACGGCTTTGGGGTCGTTCCCGGTAATCGAGCAGATCAGTTTTCGACGCAATCGGACGTCGTCTGCAAGGTCGAATATCTATTACGACACTGGAATAGGTTCAAGCTGATCGGACGATGTTTGTCAGGTTCAGTTCCGATTAGGACACGTAAGTTTCGCGGCGGCCCGGAAAAATCCGCAACGCCACAACTTCGAGCACCGGCATCGACCCGCGCGTGGGCGCATGCGGCGCCGCCGGAACGGCTCGAGTTGCGGGTATGCCGCAACGCGACGTGCCTCGCCGGCGTTGGCTTTCCGGGGAGCGTTGCGGCGTTGCGGGAAAACGCCGGGACTGGGCGCGTGAACACGGGGGCAGTACGCAGTCCGGCGACGAGCGCACCCGATGTAGTTGTCGTAGTCCGAGATTCGATCTGGCAATCAGTATCAGATCATTGCCCGCGCCACGGCCGAGTCCGGCCCAGAAGCAGACATTCCGAAATCTCGCCCGCGAAGGCGCAAGCTGCTCGATGACGCCGGATGGTCTAATTGCCAGTTTTAAGTGGGTTCAGGAGCGACCGCATGCATAATCGTGCTCGCCAAATTGCGCGAGGCGCGTAGCGCATGTTGACGAGTTCCGCATCTTCGGCTGCTTAGAAAGCTCAGAACGCACGGTTTTGGTCAGAACTTCATAAAAACATGAAGTGGGTCTATCGAGCGCTTGCTGCAGTCGCAATCCTGATATTCGGGCTGGTGGGCATTGCGTATTGGACGGCAGTCCGCGCCGAACGACCAGTTGGGTTCCAGGTTTCTCGCGCTACGGACACTAGCGGACAGCCGTTTGCAGTGGGCGTCTGGTATCCGACCGAAGCGCGCACTTGGCCGACAACGTTGGTCGGCATCACGTTGATGGATGTTGCCCAGGATGCGCCAATCGCAGGACGCGACCTGCCGCTGGTGGTGATCTCACATGGAAACGGCGGCGGCCTGCAGAGTCACGCCGACTTGGCTCTCGCACTCGCGAGCGCGGGCTATGTCGTCGCAGCTCCAATGCATACCGGGGACAACTTCGCCGACGAGAGCGCGGCGGGAGCGGCGACTTTGTACAGCAGCCGCACGCGACAGTTCCGCTTAACCGTTGACCACATACTCACTCACTGGCAGGGGCGCGGCTCGAATTGACCCGGAACGCGTCGGTGCCTTTGGTTTCTCAGCCGGTGGCTTTACCGTTCTGGCAGCGGCCGGCGCCCAGCCAGACATGCGGCTCATCGCAAAGCAGTGCGCGCAAGCATCCGAGTTCGTGTGCGATGTGCTGCGCCATTTCAAGTCCCCGTTGCTAAACGCCGACTTGTCCTCCAGTGAGCCAATGCAGGTGACTACAAAGCTCAGAGCAGCCGTTTTGGCTGCCCCCGGCTTGGGTTTCACCATGAGTCCAGCCGGACTTTCAGGCGTACGGATCCCTATTCAACTCTGGAGCGGCGAGAAGGATGACAAAGTTCCCTACGCCACAAATGCCAAGCTAATTCAGGAAGCGCTTGGGTCGAGGGTCGAGTTCCACTCTATCCCTGGCGCAGGCCATACATCCTTCCTCGCGCCATGCGGTCTTCTGAAGCCCGCTGCGGTTTGCTCGGACCCCGAAGGGTTCGATCGCAGGTCCTTCCATGTGACTATGAACGACCAGGTAGTGCAGTTCTTCAGCCAGCATTTGAAGCGTCACTAGATCGAGCCCTTCGGCGAACGCCCGCTGCTTACGGCAAGAAGCAGATCGATGCCCTCCAAAATTGCCTGAAAAATGGCCTGGAAGATAGATTACTCGCTCAATCGTCACCTTCGCCTTCGTCGTCCTTCGTCACCCAAATGATTCAGTCTGTTTGTCCGCTGTGGGTCCGAACAGCCGACGGCTTCCGGGCGCCACTTACTTTTTCGCGCCGGCTTTCTTGCGCGCTAGGCCTTCGACCGACTTGGTCGCGCGAACCGGCGGCTTTCGCTGCACGGTGCTCCTGGTCGTCTGAGCAGAAGCTTGCCTTTCGCTCTTCGCCTTACCCGCTTCGCTGAGGCTCGCCCGTAGGGCAGTCATCAAATCGACGACCTCAGCGCGCGACGTTTCGACGTGTTGTGGAGCAACGATCTCTTGACCAGCGATTTTCTTCTCGACCGCCGCAAGGATTCGCTGCTTTTCCTCATCGACGAACTGAGTTGGGTCGAACGCTTCCTCTGAGATGTGCTCGATTAACTGCAGAGCCAATTGCAATTCCGGCTTCGTGACGGGCACCAGATCGATCTTAAGATCGCGCACTGATCGAACTTCTTCGGCATAGCGAAGCTGTTGTAATACCAGGCCTCCGTCAACAGCACGGACCTGCACCACGTATTGCTTGGAGCGCCAAGCCCACTTCGCGAGCGCGCAACGTCCGCTGGTGCGCAGCGCTTCGTGTAGCAGGCTGTAAGGCTTGCTGCTGCGCTTTTCCGGCGTTAGCAGATACGCTTTGTCGTAATAGACAGGGTCAATGGTTTCCTGCGGCACGAAGGAGACGATATCGATCGTCTGCCGTGACGCCTCTTGCAGTGCTTTCAGCTCATCTGGCGTAAAAAGAACGAACTTGCCCTTCTCGAATTCATAGCCCTTGACGATGTCATCGCGCTCAACAACCGACAGCGTTGGCTCGTCGATGTCAAGCGCCCGCTGCGGCGGCAAGATTTCAGCGGCACGGAGCTCGCGGACGTTGCTCGACTGCGCCAACGGCGGAGGATCTTGACGTCGTGAAGAGCGCTTCGAATTGCTCGGCGTCGCAGCTACCGGCTCCGGACGCTCGTCAGTGGGCGCATCCGATACGTACTGCTGCCTGACCCGAGCCCCATCGGCACGCATGAGTTTGAATCGCACTGCGCTAGAAGCCTCAGTAGCCGAAAAGAGTTTTACCGGGATCGAAACAAGCCCGAAGCTCAGCGATAGCGAAGCAATGGCGCGCGGCATTGTTGATATCCAATCTGAGAAATTGGCAGGCGCTGGCACCTGCCAGGAAGCAATTTACTTACCTAATGAGACGCCGGCAACGTATCTCCTCGATACAACGATATCGACCTAGTCGGCGGTTGGCAAGCTCGGCGCGGTAGCGAGCGGCCTTTGAAACGGATAACGGCGATGGGACTATTACGGAGACCGACACGGGCCACTTTGGCCTGATACTGTTTCCGACCGACATTCCAGCAGGTCCCTCGACGACGTCGTATGTGGGACGACTCGTAATCACGATCAATTTAAACACCGGAGTCGGCACTGTGCAGTCCTTCACCGGAAAGGCGACTGACATCTGCGCCGCCCTCGATTGAATTCCTCGCCGCCCAGAAGCGCGTGGCCGGCCGTCCCCACTCTGGGTCGGTGATGCCAGCCACAGCGCCCGGCAGGGTTGCTGTATGCCCTCAGTGGTCGCGACCCGAACGTCCGCTTTTTGCAAGTCCGACAGTTGGCTTGCGACAGTCACCGATTACCGCTCGCGTTCAGACTCGATCGTCGCTGAACGGCCACAACCCGACGTACGGTTTCGTTCTCCAAGGGGGCTGTCGCCGGCGCGTCGATCCAACTTCCGGCGCGTCGATCCAACCTTCGATCGTTGACCCGGCTGGCTGAACCCGAAATACTGGGCGCCGTCACTTTGGACGCCGTTGAAGAGCCAGCGAAGGAAAGTCTGATGGCCCCATCGTTTACTTCGACCGACGGCGCGGAACCCACGCTCGATGCGATGTATCGCGCAGCGGTTGGCCCCAAGCATACCGACTTCTATGTGGGGTATTTCACCAGGCGCGATGCGGGGGGAGGGTGGGTTCATCTCGTGGAACTGGCCGGCGCTATTCATCCAGTTTTTCTGGTCCATTTATCGCAAGATGTGGGGGTTCGCTTTAGGCGCTTTGGCACTGCAGTTCGCGGGCAGCTTTATCTTGATCGTCGCGTTTTTAGTGCTGTCGGACATGCTGATGCCGGGCGCGACGAGCGCGCACACGGACAGCACCGCACGCTGGATAGGATTACTTGGATTCGTGTTGCCAGCCATGCTTGCCAATGGCTTCTATCACCGCAAAGTCCGGCGCCTGATCAACCGACGGCACACATCACCGATCCGGACGCCCGCATGCAGCAACTCGCACGCCGAGGCGGATTTCGAGCGGGTGGTTGTGGCTCTTCCCTGGAATTGTCTGGTACGGAACATTGGCATACGTCGGTACAGCGCGCATTGACCTAGCCCGACCTATTGCCAGTGATGAGGCGTCCGCTTTGGCGAAGTTCGAAGGTCGATGTTTGTCAGGTTCACTTCCTACTCGGACACGTAAGTTTCGCGGCAACCCGGGAAAAAGCCGCAACGCCGCAACTTCGAGCATGGGCATGGCTTGGCGCGTGGCGCATGGGGTACCGTAGGAACAACTCGAGTTGCGGCATACCCGCAACGCGGCGTGCCTCGCCGGTGTTGGCTCTCCGGAGGCGTTGCGATGTTGCGGAAAACGTTGGAGCCCGGCGCGGTCAGCGGAAGCGGGTTCGCAGGCGGGGTAACGCGAGCACCCGGCGAAAGTGTTTGCGGCGGCCGGGAAAAATCCGCAACGCCGCAACATCGATGATTCGTAAGGGCCAGCGCGTTGCGTCTTCACCGCCGCTCCCACGCAACGCTACCGCCACGTCCCTCCACCGCCGCGACCCGCGGCCGCCCCGACGCGTTGTGGACCGTACACGCCGGGGCGACCATTTTCGTCACGCGACCGCCAGTTCAGTCGATAGGTCTGTGGGCCAGCGCGCGCGCCTGCGCCATCACGGCATTGCCGAACACGTTGTCCGAAAGATCGCTGGCAAGGACTACGTCGATTGCGTCACGAATCTTGCTTTCTGAAATCATTTGGATCTCCCTTTAGAAGTAACGAAAAGCACATGCCGCGAGTACGACGATCACGGTAGCAGCGAGCAGCGACAGCGGATACAGGTAGCCGAGAGCGACGACCGCGACCATGCCCATCCAACGCGTTTCGGCGAACGCAAGGCAAAGCGAAGTGGCGGCAAGTACGGCGAAAGTGGTGAGCGTCATGGGTGGCGTTGTTCTCCTGAGCGTGTTGATCTGCAACGGCTTTCGGGCGGGTCGGTATAGGGTCGGCATTGCACGTGCGTCCGCGGGTCATCCAGAACCTTGTTTGCGTTTCTTGGACTTACACGTGCTTGCGTTGGGGCGACCACCGGAAAGGAACTCCAACGGACGACCTTGCTCGGTTCAGCCTGACCGCTTCCCACTCGGCCTGCGCGGTGCGGGCTTCTCCGTCTTCTTCGGCGACTCCATCGCGGTGAACGACGGAATGCTGTCCATCGCTGCTGGCGGAGTGTCTTGCGATACATCCGACGGCCTGCTCTTCGGTGCATCCAGCGCGCTGCTTTGCGTCGCTTCCGGTGGAACGGCGCTGATTGCTTGTTCCTGCCGCCCCTTCTTGGAAACACCTGCCGACTTTCCACGGCGCTTCCTCGGCCCGTTCTCACCGCCGTCGCCATCGGCAGCCGACTTCCACGCGTCGATGGCAGCGGCGAACGCAGCTTCATCCGCGCACTCGTAAGCTCGCCGCTTGGAGGTCGAAGGCCGCACGAGGCCTTCGCTCATCAGTACCGCCAGCAGGAACCCCGCGTTGTTCACCGATTGCCCCGCACACAATTTCTGCATGTGGCCCGAAGTGAGCTCGCCCGCAGGAACGCTTGCGAGCACCTCTCGAATCGCGCGAAACGCGACCCAGTTCTTGCTGATCGCGCCACTGCCTGTGTTCGCCGTGATCCGGACGTGCACCTCCGAGTCAGGCGTCCAGCCGACCTGGTAGGTCAATTTCGACCTGCCCGACGTTGAGGCGCACGTTGCGGTCTTCAGAACTTGCACTTCCGGCGATGACTGCGGTGTCGTTTCTTCCATCGCTGTTTCCCTTTCGAAGTGTTGAGAAGTGTTCCGACCTAAGATGACCATGCTTACGCGGCCGATTTCTCCTGCGCGGGCCACTTACTGAGCAGTGCTGCACCCTGAAATCGCTCTTCGATCACCTCGGCGGGATCAACCAAGCACGCAGCTTCACCGCCGAATTGCACGACGCGGCGTGATGCATCGGCAGCGGTCGTCAGGAGCCAGCACGTTTCCTTCGCGACCTCAAACCGCACTACGGTGACGCCGGTTAGGGCCCAGGGATGGCGCCGCAGAACGTCCAACAGCGCATACGATTCGGCCTCCTCCCTCGGAAGCCCTCCCTCGTACTCGACGATTCCGGCACGCTCCTCGAAGAGCTCGCGGACGTCGGTGTCGAGGCGTTCGATCAGTTCCGATACGATTGGGTACATGCGGACCTTTCAGGTCTGAGCAAAAGAAAACGCGCCACGACGACGGCACTGAAGCCGAGCGAGGTGGCGCGCGTGGGGAACAACGAGGGGAAGGAGCGGACGCAGCCGAAGCGCCTGCGGTTACTGCAGGTTACTGCTGTGCTACATCTCGAGTAGGCACGGCGAACTGCCGGCACATCGCAAGCAACTCACGATCGACGCCGTCGACCTTTGGGACGAAGATCTCGATGCCGTAGCCGTCGTCGGTGAAGATGAACACCAGCTCGTAGCAGCTGCGGTGTTCCTCGATGACTTCAGCCGCCGGTGTGAACTCCAGGTCCCCGAAACGGGCCTCCCCGAAGCAATCCGTCAGGACCGAAACTCCGCTCTGCCGCTCGATCGTTTGCACGGTGTCACCAGGCTCGACAACGATCGTGTAGCCGTGACGGTCGGGGTCGTGCGGCTCGCCTGCGCAGACCTGCATGAACCGCGTCTCGACCAATCGACGTATGGCAGCGTCGGCGATGCGCGAGGCCTGCGCAGGGCTACGAAGGACGAGCACGACGGGACTCCGTGCTGCGTTGCTTGCTTCGGATCCTGCGTGGTGCAAAAGCACTTGTGATGGTCATGCGTTCTCCTTTCGCCGGACAAAAAAATGCCCAGCCGCTGGGAAGCGACTGGGCACGGTGGTTGCTGGAGGTAAGGCGGCGACTTGTGACTGCTCGGATTACTCCTTCAACGGTGGGGATTGCATGGCGTTACGTTAGATCAGCGGGAGAACCGGCGACGCAGCAGAATGCCGACGACGGCCAAGGCAGCGATCGCGAGAGCCAACAGAATGGCTTTCAGGCTGATCGACAGCACGGTCACCCACACCGACATTGCGCCGACCTGGTAATACCCGCCTGCAAGTGCGACTGCGGCCAACACGGGCCAGTACATGGACGCTCCTTGGAAGATAGAAGGGAAGAGGCTGAACTACGGCTGCGCTGTTCCGCTCGATTACCGCTTCTACATAAGATGGCGCGAATAGCGCAGCGTCCGATGCCTCGTCGCGCGTCATCGCCGTCGAACGGATGTGCCGCGGGTCGACTATCGTTCGTAGTTGCAAAAGCCAGGACTTGACCCAACCGGGTAACGTCCGATCAGGTTAGGTTCATCGGCCTAGCCAGAAGCAGCCGCATGCCGGCGCACTCATTTCTATGCCGATAGGGGTAGTATGGATCGACATCGATTCAACTCGGAGTTCATCCAGGTGGAGCGGCGGACGTTCATTGGGGCATTGGCAGCCGGTACGTTCGCTAGCGTGCCGCGCGTCGTAAGAGCACAACAGGCGAGCGTTCGGCGCGTGGGCGTTCTGACAGCGGGCGTCTTACCGAGAACCATACCGGCCGCACTTCGCGACGAACTGCGCGAACGGGGCTGGGTCGAGGGGCAGAACCTGGTCTTCGAAAGGCGCGGCGGTGACGGCAACTCGAATCTCGTTCCAGTCCTCGCTGCTGAACTCGTGCAGATGAATCTCGACGTCATCCTGAGCTTCGGTGCCGTCGCGGGCGTTGCGATAAAGAAGGCTACAACGACGATCCCGATCATCGCCACGACCGGAGACCCGGTGCGTCTTGGCCTAGTCTCGAATTTGTCGCACCCCGAAGGGAATATCACCGGCGTATCGATGATCGCTCCTGAACTCGCGGCTAAACGCCTGGAATTGATTCAGGAGTTTCTTCCGAAGGCGATGCTTATCGGCGAACTCGTTGATCCTGCTAACACTTACTGGCAACGCGTTCGCCCAGACTACGAGCAAGCGTTTCGTGCGATGCGGATTAATCCGCTATTTGTCGAGGTGGCCGACTCCGGCGAGATCGGGCAGGCAATTGCACAGATTGCCGGCCGACGAGCAGATGCGCTGGTCGTCCGCGGCGATCCAATGTTTTTCTCGAACCGCGAACAAATTGGCCGCCTTGCGTTGCAGTATGCGCTGCCGACGATGGCCGAGGACCAACGGTTTGTCGAAGCGGGAATGCTTATGTCCTACGGACCCAACCAGCCGGCCATGGATCGCATTGTCGCAAGCTACATTGACAGGATTCTACGCGGTGCAAAGGTGGGCGATTTACCCATTGCGCAGCCGACGACATTCGAGTTCGTGATCAACGGGAAAACTGCCAAGGCACTCGGGCTCACGATTCCGCAGTCGCTGTTGCTGCGGGGGGCGGAGGTGATCTAGCGACGGGCCGCTAGGTCTCGTTACAGTCGCCGACCGTCAGCTTTCCAGAGTTTCCACTGTCCGGATCGGCGATGGCGGTCTTCCCTGCGAGTTTGAATCCAATCGCTGTGTCCGTAGGGTCGACTACGGTCTGTTAGTCACTGGTCGACTGCATTCCGCGATGGGGTCTATACATAAAGCGCTCCTTGGCGAACCGGTCAACTGCTCGTCTTGGTGTTGCACTTGACCCCTTTCAGTGTCCCGCTCCGACCGCGACTGTTAACTTGCCTAGAAGATATGCATTACCTTCGGCATCGCGGTACTTCAAAACTCACGGGGTGAGCTGCCGGAACGGCTCGGCAAACTCCTTGTTGAAGAGGAGCTTTGCGTGCAGGATTACTGTCCTTGCATCATGGCGGTTGCGAAGGGAGGAAAGGCACATGTTCGGTCAGCGTCGTCTCCCCCGGTTCCTCGTGACGCTCGTCGGTGTCGCGGTACTGTCGTCGGTTTCCGACCTGTCCCGCGCCGACATCATCCTGACGATTGCGCCGGAAGACTTCCAACCCGGCGTGATCGCATGCCTTGGCATCAGCGGCGACTGTGCCTACGCGCCGGCAACGGAAAACCCGGCCATGGCCATCATCGGCGGCATCCGGGCCGCTCTCTCGCAGAACGGCTCTTTCATACGGATGGCGTTCACGCTGCAGGACACGTCCGGTCAGAGCCAGTACGCTTCGACCGCCATTACGTCGTCGTTCGCCCACAACATCTCTATCAAGATCGTTGGCACTGCTGGCGAACCGATCGGAATGCCCGTGTTGCTGCAACTGAGCACCGGTACGGACGTTGATCCCAGCACGGCAGAGGAAATCACGAACTTTCTCGGCAATACGAACTATCCCGCAGTTACAGACCAGCTGATCGGCGGTTTCAGGGTTGGGGACACTTTCGGGTATTGGGCTTCCATAGCAGTGGCGGGAAGCACGCCAATGATCTTTCAGGTTGATCTGAGCGTGCAGGGGGTCGGAATTGCGGTTGCCGCGCCGGGGACGCTCGCGCTGCTGATGATCGGTGGCCTTGCCCTCGGAGCCGTCTCGCGCGCCGGCGGTCGTCGAGTTACCAAGCTCGCTGAGAACGCCGAAGGCTCGTAGCAGGCGCCGTGAGGATTTGCCGGGGCGACGTGGCACAGCGCGCGGGAACGGCGCACATCTGGGCGCCGCTCCCGTAACTGCATCTATCAGACAAGCCCCTTTCGGCGAACGAGACGAGCTGGCTACCGGCAACGACGAAGTGATCCAGCGTGCGGATATCGACGAGCGCCAGCGCCTGCTTCAGCGATTGGGTCAGCAGCTCGTCGGCCCGGCTCAGCTCAGGAACGCCGGTGGGGTTGTTAGGCGCGAAAATTACGGCACTAGATAAGTGGCCGGGCTGCGCTGAGCCACTACCAAGGCGACGATCATGTAGCCGTGACGCTCGGGGTCGTACGGTTCGCCTGCGCTGACCTGTGCGAAGCGCAGTTGCACAAGTTTCCGTATATCCGGATCGGCGATGCGTGATGCATCGTCGGGACTACGAAGGACGAGCATGGCGCGCCTCCGGGTCGAGAGCCCCGTTGCGCTGATTGCGTGGCATTAGTTCGTTCGTGATTCGCATGCGAGGTCCTTTCACTGGACGAAAAAAATACCCAGCCGCTGGGGAGCGACCGGGCACGGTGAGATTGCTCGGAACTGAGACGACGACTGGCGACTGCGGGGTGTTATGCCTCCATCAGCGTGAACTGCATTGTCGTTGGACCTGAGGTTATCGTGTGAAGCGACGGCGCAGCGCTATGGCGCTCAGTACTACGGCTCCGATTGCAATGATCAGAAGAACCCCTTTGAGCGTGAACGACAGCACAGTCACCCACACCGACATTGCGCCGACCTGGTAGTACCCAATTGCGAGTGCGACTGCGGCGGCCAATAAGGACCAGTACATAGATGCTCCTTGGGAGATTGAAAGAAGAAGACGGACAACGACGGTTTGACTATGGGGTGTATTTTGTGACGTGCGTCTACGCGGTCGATTACGCGCGTTCTATATAAGATGGCGAAAGCGGCGCGCCCAAGTAGTGACCTTCAGAGCGGCGACGAGCTGATCGCCCGTCCCGTCTTGACGAAACGCGAATTACAAAGCGTGGGTCCACGACGGGTGCTTCGCGCACGCCAGCTGTTTTGCCAGGACGGCGAGGTAAATCCGGCCGCGGTGATCAACTTGACGGCTGGTTTTTTAATTCGATAGCCGTTGTTTGGGATCGAGTGCCGGCGGGCCTTCGCGTTGTGATGCCGTCTACGACTCAGGATGGTGATCGCGCTAGCGGCAGCATCCGAGTGGTTTCTCGATAAACTGGCGCGGAGCGCGGAACGAAAGAACCGCATTCGCAAGGCGCGGTGGTGGCAACCACTGGTGCCAGGATCTCATCGGCCTACCGCGAGATGAGTTGGTGAGCGTCGCGCGAAGTTTCGATCGGGCATCCGACAGATGGTTGCGGGCTGCTATTTATATAAGGATCACAGGCGCCTACACCCGTATTAGCAATTCACTGGCATACCTCCGGAGGCTTGGACATCAGAGTCCACTCCTCACCGGACGAGCATCTGCGCCGGGTGGAAACGCGACATACCGTCGCAACGTCATGCAGGCCGACGGATGAGCCTTCAAAGGATCAGCATGAGAACAACACTAAATTGGATGCAAATCGCCGTGATAACGTCAGTCGTAGCGCTTAACGGGCCGGCGCTCGCGGCCGATGCGGGCCAGACGACCAGTCAGATTCAAGGCACTCCCCCACCCGCGATGTCCCCCAGCACGGGTACCACGGCGAAGTCAGTCGGCGGCAGTGAGCGCATGGACAATTCGAGTCCAGGAGGTATGGACGCTTGGATGACCGACCACGCAGCCGCGCATAACGGTCGCGTTACGCGCAAGGAGTTCCTCGACCAGATGGGAAACCGGTGGGACATGATGGACGCGCAACGGCGCGGCTATCTCACGCCCGAGCAAGCTCGCGGAATCTACGGATCCGGGCCGACCCTTTCGGGTTCTGACGCGAAGGCCAAATAAGCCGGCACCCGCGGCGGGAATGAATCGGTAACTCAGCAGGCCGCATAAGCGCGGCCTTTTCTGAACATGTTGGCGTCGTGCGGAGCGCTAGGCGCGCGCGGCTTTACGAAGCGACGCAACCATGATCGCCGCGCGCTGGGCGAGCGCCGAAGTCCGCTGCCGGGCAACCCGGCTACGTCTATCGATGGCCGGAAGGGCAATGGAACCGCACTTCTACCCACGACTCTCAGAAGCGAGCCAACTGCTTCCGCTAATCAGCGACCATATCGTTGCCGCCTCGTCCGCACGTCCCCTCGGTACAGACCTTGAACTGTGCCCGATCGTTGAAGACGGGCTGTTTGGCTATGAGATTCTGCCGAAGGGCAACGCAGATACCTATCTGATCATAGGTCGCAACTCGCTGGGTGGGCCCGCGTTGCGCACGACTTCGTATAACGTCGAGGAGTCCGGCCCGCAGTTGATCGCCGTGGACGGCCGAGTCCTTTCACGGCAAGAGCGCGCGGCCCGCTACCACTTCCAAAGCCGCGACTCGTCGTTGCGTGACTGGCTCGCCGCTGCTGATGCCGCGTGCGCACATCTGAACAGGCTCTTCCCGCCTAGGATCGCGGTGAACCTTGTCCGGGCTCCAAGCCGCAAGCATCGATACCTCGAAGAGGCGGTCTGCGTCACTCACTACCACCTCACCCGGTGGGACCCATCGATTGCTTTTTTTGGTCTCCCGAACCAAGACCAGATGGGCTATCCACTGACCGACGCCAACGGGAATCGGGGCGAACTGGTTTTTCAGCGGCCCGACACGTGGAAGTTGCGCTGGACGGCAGCGGCTACGGTCGTGGAGGAATCGTGGTCGATAAAGGACACGGCTTCGCTGACCGCGATGGAGCCGGGGCAATTGCCGCCTCGGGATCGCCGCATGCACCGGAGGCGTAAGTCCGATGGTGGTGGTGCGCCACGCAGTTTGGACAAACGCCGCAAACGCGGACGACGGACGATGGACCTATGCAATCTGTAGCGACAGCACCGCGACCAACAACAACCTCTATCAAGTCCGCCCGTCAATGCACCGGGGATCGTTTCGACACGGCAGTTGTGCCAGGTTGCGCAACTTGGCGCTGCCCGAAAAGAAAAAGGGCCCAGCGATTTCTCGCCAAGCCCTTGTTCGGCGTGTCGGGATCGAACCTATGACGAACGGATCACGAGGCGCCTCTCGCGATATCGACGGACTTGCGGTTTAGCCGCCTAAGGGGGCAGGCAGAATCGCAAAACCACAGTTCTATTTCTTCTTCTTGCCGGTCGGGCAGGGCGGCACGGCGGCACCTCGTACGGTGTGTTGTGAGGGAAACCGGCCCAAATGGATTAGCGGTACTTGACAGCGACGTTCGAATATATGACATTGGCATGCTCTCACCTCCTTCGAGATCTACGCCATGTCCCTGTGGAAAGACAATACAGTCGCCCGACTAACGCCTACGCCCGGTAACGATGCGGCAGAACCGGTTCGGGTCGACGCTTCATCAAAACCCGCGCTCGTTACGAGCCCTGCCGCTCCGCCGGCGCG
This sequence comes from uncultured Pseudomonadota bacterium, assembly GCA_963709335.1. Taxonomy (GTDB): domain Bacteria; phylum Pseudomonadota; class Gammaproteobacteria; order Burkholderiales; family Casimicrobiaceae; genus VBCG01. The sequence goes on along the minus strand of CAVPWB010000004.1, from coordinate 985,153 downwards.
CACGGGGTCTAGCCAGCAACGCAAGGAATCACTCATCGCCGCGGACATCACCATCGAAGGCAAAATCGAAGGCGGCGGCAGCATTCGCATCGCCGGCAAGTTCAAGGGCGACGTGAACGTCCAGGGGGATCTAACCATTGAGGCGGGCGCCAAGCTCACCGGCAGTGTCCGAGCTGACAAGGTAACCATCGCCGGTGATTTGGAAGGTAATGTCGAGCAGGCGTCGGTCGTCGATTTGCTGCAGACTGGCGTGGTGATTGGAGACCTGAAAGCGGGTTCACTCACGGTGGCTGCCGGCGCCCGTGTGCGCGGTCAAGCCGCCTTCGGCTGGGACGACGGTAACAGCCCGAACGCCGACACGAAGAATAGCGGTAACGCCCCAAGATTCTGACTGGTGCCACGAGCGCGTTGCGCAGGCCCACCCGCACTGCGCGGCACACGTACGATGACGGTTAACGATGCCGGCAGCCACCGTCGTTGCCGCCTACCGTGTGCCAGAGAAACCAGAGAACACTCACCTGCCGATCATTGTCTTAGCGGGAAATGCTGCGTCCGCGTGGCGACATTGGTCGGGTCCCCGTCAGGACACGTTAGTCATACGGCCGCGACGGGTTCTCGATAGTGCGCTGCATGCAACGTGCGAGCCGTTGCGCCGGCCACTCGCCTGCACGCGCCCGCGTCATTGGAGTGCTGCGCCGGAGGGCAAGCTCTCCTTTTCTGACTGCATAGCCGTTGAAACGGATGGACTACGGCACGTGCACACCGCCCGCGCCCTGCTGTGAATTCCTCCGTGGTCACGACAAGAACAGCCACAACACCACCCGCCACAGCCCCCACAGGGCGGCTAACGACAGCACGACCGCGAGCAGTGGCTGCAGAACCAGCGTCAAGACGTACAGCACGACGTACTTGAGCAGGCCGTCCCTATCGGGGGTTGCCCTCTGACGTTGCGGAAAAAAGGAACTCGAAGCTGACGAGCTACGAGGTTCGCCGCCATCCGCGTCGCTCGTCGACGACTTGTCGCCTGTCCTGTTGGCTGCAATTGCCTGCTCTATCTGGAAGATGTGCTCGACCGCCTCGATCATCTCCCGCTCACTTCTCTGCGCGCAGCGCAGGGCCCACCATACGCCGACCAGCGCCGAGAGGCCGTCGTAGGACTCCTTCGGTGCGGTGCTGCGTTGCAGCTCTTTCCAGGCGCGCGACGGCGGGTTCTCTTTCTTCATCGTGGGTTTCCTTTTCTGTTGATGCGCTCCGTCGGACGTTTCGCCGATATGGGTTCGCTCTATTCGTGTGACGCCAAAATGACGAAGCCCCGATGGCGATGGTTCGCCGACCGGGGCCCGTGTGGAATGACGCCTGTCTTGAGACTTACGGCTGCTACGCGCGGGGGGTCGCCTTGTGCGCGCTTACGTCGTCGTCGCCATGCACCGTTATGGTCAGCACATGCGGTCAGTAATCAATTTGACCGGCGGTTTTTTGGTTCGATACCCGCTGATTCGGATCGAAACGGGGCGCGCCCTTGCTGGCGCAGTGCGGGCGGATAGTCGGTCGAACGGGCGCGCGCGAGATACATTAGGCTTCGCTCACCTGAAAGGGACGAGAGTCATATGCCGCGCTGGGGATGGGTTGCGCTTGTCATCGCGCTGGTCGGCGCGTGGCATTGGTGGAACTACGAGCGACCCGCGTCGCATCCACCCGGCGTGATCGCCGCGCAAACGCCGCAGCAAGTCGATCTGGATCCTTCGCCGTCATTCGAGTTCAAAAGCCGAACTCTCATCAAGCGCGCCCGTTACGAGCTGACCGTTCGCGTGTTGCGAAAGGAGATCTACCGTATGGATGACGCAGCAGCGCTCGCGCCGGTGGATCTTGCCGTGGGCTGGGGGCGTATGTCGGACAGTGCGACGCTGGATCAACTTTCCATCACGCAGATGGGACGTTTCTTTTACTGGCAGCCCAGGAATGGTGCGACGTTTTCAGTGCCCCGAGAAGTGCTCATTACTGAAGCCGCACAGATCCACGCCATTCCCGCCACCCCTGCGATCGAGCGCGCCGTGCGACGATTGCGACCCGGACAGGTCGTATCTCTTTCTGGCTATCTGGTCGACGTCCGCGGTGCCGGGGGCTTCACCTGGAGAACATCGCTAACCCGCACCGACACTGACAACGGCGCGTGCGAGATCATGTGGATCGAGGCGCTGACGACCCATGACTGATGCCTCCGCCGAGACAAGGGGGCTCTAAGCGCCGGTGGCGTCGGGGATACTCGACAAACAGGTCGATGCCTGGATCGAACATTGTCCAGCGAGCCATCTTCGAGTTAGGACAGTTCACGAAAACACGCCCACAACAATACCCGCCGATCGTCGTTTCGATTCTGCCCCACGGTTGACGGTCGGCCCGATGTACCCTAGTGGCTCGACGCATCTGACCCGAGGTACCACATGGCCATGCCGCGACTAATCTACTTCGACTTCGCCGGCAGCCGCGGCGAAGAATGCCGCATGGCGCTGCACCTGGCAGGCGTCGATTTCGAGGACGTGCGCATCAAGACCGGCGATTGGCCCGCGATGAAGGCCAACACGCCCTTCGGTGCGATGCCGGTGCTCGAAATCCCCGACAAGCCGCCGCTTGCGCACTCCAATGCCATCCTGGTCTTTATCGGGCGGCAGCATCGACTTCATCCAGCGGATGCTTTCGAGGCCGCGCGCCACGAGGCCCTAATGTGCGCGGTCGAGGAACTGCGTCACACGATTACACCAACGCTGCGCATTACCGACCCAGCGGAGAAGCGCAAAGCCCGCGAGGCGCTCGCAGCCAACGAACTCCGAGCGTGGGGAAGCCAGGTCGAACGCCAGCTCGGCGACGGTCCGTTCATCGGCGGCGCGCAGCTTCAGGTTGCTGACCTCAAGCTATACATGGTGGTGCGTTGGCTGACCACCGGAACCGTGGATTACCTGCCCACAAACGTGTTCGACCATTGCCCGAAACTGCTGGCACTCTACCGAGCAGTGGGCGGTCACCCCGGCGTGAAGGCCTGGCTGGCCAGGTCAAAAGGATGAGCAGCGATACAGGCTTGATCTATTCCTGGCGCCCAAACGACGACTGCCTCGATCGCGACAATTCGCCTGAGTTATTGTCCGCTGGGTTAGAGGCACCCGATCGCGGGCGTGGCTGCCACGCGGGATGCCGTTCCGTGCGGCTGTGAACGGGTCTAAGTAGCGCTTCGTGTACGTCCCGCGGCAAGCAGCTTCGGTGACGGCAGAGAGCCGCGTGACGGCTCCCGATGCCCAACCGCGCAATTTTCTGAAGTCATACTGATTGTTTCGCTTCGAGTCGCCGCCACTACACACGTCTGGCGACCTCCGTAAGTCCGCCGAATGCTCAGCCGGCCATACCCACGTTCCTGTACGACACCGTTATCGCCGGGACCCTCTCCACGCCCGGCTGCTTCGCCAGGAAGTCGTGCAGGAACGCCGTCAGCGTCCTCTCGCAGAGCGCGACGATCTCCGCGTCCGACTGCATCCTCGCGCCCTCCGCCCGGGCGACGTTGCTCGAGTCCTCGTACAGCTTCAGCGCGGCCGCCCTCTCGTCGGTGAACCACCCGCTCGCGAGCACCTGGTGGTGCAGGTCGCGCACGGCGGGGGCGGCGACGACGGTCGGGCTCGCGACCCTGATCTCGATGCCCGCGGGCGTGTCGACGACGTCGTAGCTCCCCGGGGCCAGGTCGTAGCCGAAGGAGAACTCGGCGGCGTAGGTGACGACCAGGGCGCCCCGCGACTTCAGCCCCAGCAGGGAGCTCTCGACGCCGCGGTTCACCGTGTACCGCCGCACGACGGTCGTCCCGACGAACTTCGTCCTCTCGCCGAGCACGCTCTTGCTCGCCGACAGGTAGTCCTTGTACTTGGTGTAGCCGAGCAGCGTTCCGTCCTTCGTCGTCCGCTCGCCCATGCTTTCCGCGATCGCGGCGTCGGGGTCGGCTCGGTGCATCAGCATCAATGCGACCGCGGCTGACGAGCAAACAGCCCAGCAAAAACTGCAATCGTTGTTTACTCATGCGTAACTCTCTTCGATATCGGCGTTCGATGACGGCGCGCTGGCGAATCAGCGAACGTCGATCCGCTGATGCTTGGCGTCTGGAGACTCGCGATGTCGGATCACTCGCTGCATCGCAGCTAGCAAGACGTCAGAGGGCTGTGCACCGGACAGAGCAGTTTGACCGTCGAACATGAAATACGGGACGCCAGGCACCGCAGGGGCATTCGGCAGAGCACCGCGCTGGGCGAGCGCGATCCGTATCGCATCCGGATCCAGGCCGTGCTCGGCGCCAATCGCCGCCAGCGTGCCCGTATCAGCGAGGTCCTCGCCGCGCTGAAAGTACGCGGCAAACAAACGGTCGAGGAGCCGGTCTTGCGCTTGCCCGTCGAGATACCGTGCGCCCAGCGCGAGCAGGCGATGCGCTGCGGCCGTGTTGGGAAAGGTCGCAATCCGAGAAAAATCGATCGTTGTCCCGGCTTGCGCGGCGGCGACATTCACTTGTACCTGTCGCGCCTGCGCCGCGACCCTGCCGCCGAGGCGACGCTCGTAGAAGTCGGAAAATGGCCAGCCGCGCTCGGGCACGCCGGGCACCAGCTGCACTGAATGCCACAGCACCCGCACGTCGATGGTCGGATCCGAGTCGGTCAGTCGATCCAGCGCCCGGCGCAAATGGCTCTTGCCGATCATGCACCATGGGCAGATCAGATCGAAATAAACATCGACATGCAGTTCGCGGATCACGTGCAGCAAGCGCGGAGTGTTTGACGAGCGCCGTGCCTTGGTCGACAACGCGCCGGCTGAAGAGCGTGGGCGGAAGTCTATTGTGCGCCGTTAAGGCCAAATCGACATCGCGCCACTTGATACCGAACCCTCGCCCGCCCAGAAAAGACAAAGGCCCAGCGATTTCTCGCTAAGCCCTTGAAGGTGTTGGTAGGCCGTGTAGGGATCGAACCTACGACCAACGGATTAAGAGTCCGCTGCTCTACCAGCTGAGCTAACGACCCGTTAGAGGGCCGTATTTTGCCTGAACGGCCCTCCCTTGAAAAGGCTGACGCTTATATTCAGGACGTCTTCTGTCGATTGCGCTTCGGCCGCTTCTCGCCGCGGTCCTCGAACTCCACGTCGACGACCATGCGCACCTTGACAGCCGTGTCGTCGATCAGTCCCGGCCGAAACTTCGCCGGCTCGAACGCATCCTTCGCGGCCTGCACGAACGCATCGGGCAACTCCGTGCTCCCGACGACGACCCGCGCAACGTTGCCTTCCTCGTCGATGAACAGCGTTAGCCGCGCCACCACGTTGCCGGTGATCGCCGTCCCTTCGGGATACGGTACGGCCACCGGACGGATCGGCGACGGCGCCCGCGTGAGCTTACCGAGCGGAAGGTAGGGACTCTCGTCGAACGCGCGTGGCGGAATATCGACGGGGCGAAATTCGAGCATCGACGGATACGGGCGGGCGCTGCGCGCAACGCGTTGGGGGATCGGCTTCAAAGGCTGCAACGCGGGCTCCGACGACGCGACCGGTGCTGCGACGATTGGCTCCGCCGCTATCAATCGAACGTGCACGCCACTGCTTGCGGGAACGCTGGAAAACGCTTCGTTGAAGCTGCCGACGCGCGCCACGAGCAGGAACGCCGCGTGCAATCCGATCGAGATCGCGATGCAAGCGGCTGCGACCTTGAATTCGCGTGACCCCAAATCGAGCGCGGGGCTCATCGGTCCGATGGACGAGGCAATCAACGGGGGTGGCAGTCGGATAGAAGCATAGCCGACCGCAGCGGGTCACGCCGCCGCCCGCTACCGGCCCCGCGTCGTGCGAGGCCGGATGGCGAGCAATGCGTTATTCGATGACGGCGTGCCAGTACGTGCGGAACCGCTTGCTGGTGACGCTGATGTGCGGGTTGATCACGCCGCCCGGATTCAACGGATTGTCCGTCAGGAATACGTGGTTCGTGCCATCGATTTCCACGACACCGGACACCGGCGTCGGCAGGAATCCGCCGCCTGCCGCGATCTCCGAGCGCGAGGCCAGGTTGCTCGAGTTCGTGAAGCCCGCTGGTTGCGCCGTCAGGAAGTTGATGTCGTAGCGCCGCGCGATCCCGAGGTTGCCCGTGCAGCTCAGCGTGTCGCCGGACGACGAGCACTCGTCGTTGTCGTCGAGCTTGCCGGATGCGCACGGCTGGTTCGTGCCGAAGAACATCTCGCTCGCCACGACCACCGGACCGTTGATCACCTTCTCGCCGGTGCGCAATCTGACGAACCAGCCCTTCTTGGCCGACAGGTCGACGGTGTCTGGCGACGTCGGTCGCGTCGAACAGGTCGGTGGTCGAGTCGGTGATGTTCACGTCGGTCCCGGTGGTGCCCGTATTGGGGTCGACGAGCATGTAGGCGCGGTTGGCCGTGCTGTTCGCCGCATTGCCGACCAGCGGATGCTCGCGGTCGCCGCTGCCGATGACCACCGCGTCGAACGTGCCGGGCAAGCCGAACACCGCCTCGGGCCCGAACAGGAACTTGCGCCCAGCCGCCCCCGACGTCCGGTTGCCGAGTGCGGCGAGCTTGTGCACGGCCCAGCTTGCCGTCGTCGTCCCGGCGGTGTCGATCCGCCACACGTTGCCGCCGATATCGGCCGCGTAGATCCGATCGATGAAGCCCGTCTGGTGGCGGTCGAGTGCGAGGATGTCCGCCGTGACGGCGAAGTCCATGCCCGTGACTGCCACCGTGGGCGACGTAGCGGTGTTGCCTGCGGACCAGATGACGTGCCCGTCGAAAGCGTCGACGACGAAAACCGCGCGACCCATCGTGTCCGTCAATGCCGGCGGTTCGGGATCTTCGGACGCTGCATCGTAGCCGCCGCCGAACATGAGGACAGGATGCCCGTTCGCTTCGCTTGCCTCGACCGTGCCGACGGCGGGCGTCGACCACGTCTGGCCGAGCTCGTCGTATCCCGTGTCGCATGTCGTCGTCGTGCCGACTGTCGTGCAGCCCTTGCGCCACAGGATCTTCGGATTCGTCGGCGACGTCACGTCGAGTGCGTAGATGAACCGGCCGCCGCGTCGCGCCGACAGATAAACGTACGCCTTGGTCACGACACCCGAGCTGTTGCGCTCGACGTAGGAAACGATGGGGCCGTCCCACGCGTAGCTGCGCTTGGTCGCACCGAGGCCGGACGGCGTGCTGGGATAGAGTACCGGCGGCGAGTTGTCGTACTGGCGTTTCAGGATCGGGAAGAACTCCTTGGGAACGAACGCCCATTGTTCCTTGCCATCCGTGGCGGCCTGGCCACCCTTCACGGCCCTGAACACACCGTCGTTACCGCCGTAGAACACGTAGACGTTGTCCGTCGTCGAGCCGCTGGGGGCGTAATTCAGGATCACGGGGCGGGCGTGCAGGATGTCGCCGTGGATCGACGCGCGTACGTCGGTGTCGGCGCCGGCCACCTGAAAGCCATTCTCGTTCTGCGTGTCCTGGCCGCGCACCCACTTCAGCAGGTTCGTGAGCGCGGTCGAACCCGGCGTCGTGTCGGATGACGTGATGCCTGCATTGGTCGCGGCAGGCAGGAACGTGGACGCCGTGTATGAATAGTCGAACGTGTTCGGCGACAGGTTGAAGATCGTTGCCGACGTGTTGTATTCGGAGCAGGCCGTCGGCGAGCACGTCGCGTTGGCGATCGTCACCGAGTCACCGGTCGAATAGCCGTGCGCCGCGGACGTCGTGACGCGCGCGACCTTCGCGGATGCGACCATCGTGCCGCTGGCGCTCGCGCCGACAGCCGACGGCAGCGTGACCTGGAACGTATTCGTCGTCTTGTTCGCAACGGTGAAGCTGCTCCCGTTGATCGCGCACGTCGCCGTCGACGGCGTTCCCGCACCCGCGGACGGCGGACACACCGCACCCGAGAGCTGGACCGTCATTCCGTTGGTGAGACCATGGCTGGTCGCGGTGGTAACGGTCGCGAGCGTCGCCGGGATTGTATGCGGTCGGCGTACCGGTCGACGTACCTGCCGTCACGCCGGTGACCGGGTACGTGAACGTCTTGTTGCCGGTCTTGGTAACCGCAAACGTTCCGTTGGTCCCCGCGATGCTGGAACCGTTGATCATGATCGTCGTCGTGCCGCTGTTCGGCAGGCCATGGTTGCTGCCCGTCGTCACCGTCACCGTTGTCGCTGTCGCGACGAGCGATGCAACGCTGCCGCCAAGCACCGTTCCGGCCACGATCGTGTTGACGGGACGATCGCTGCTGATCGACGTCACGGTGACCGCCGCCGGGTTGATGCCGAACTGGCTGGCGTCGCTCGTAATGGCCGTGTTCGTCGAATCGAACGGCGTGCCGGACAGCGCGGTGCCCGTGGTTGTCAGGCAGGCTCCCGTGCACGTGTAGACCTTGCGCGCCGGTTTCGAGTTGAGCGTCGATGCGTTGGTGTCGCCAATGCCGCCGCGACCGCCGTAGCCCAGGTGCGCGAGCCGCAACTGCTGCGCGGCGCCGCCCTTTTCCACCCATTCGCCATCGGGCGAGTCGTAACTGCCGCCGTCGCCCTTGGTATCGAAATACCAGAAACCGCCGGTGCTGCCGGTGGTCGCGTCGGTTGCGGCAGCAAACGTGGCGTCCGGTGCCGTTGACGTATCGACGGCGGTCCAGAAACTTCTCGCGCCCGATGCGGCAAAGCCACTGTCCGAGCTTGCGGCTGAAATGTTGTCGGCATCGGCAAGGAACAGATTGTTGTTGCTGTCGACGGCGAACTTGTATTGCTTGAGGTTGCCCAGCCACCGCGGCAGGCCCGCGCCGTCGGGACGGAACACCGCCATGTACACCTGGTTCGCGAAGTTACCCGTGCTGTCGGCGGACAGCGGCAAGCTCGACGACGCGAACACGCTGTTGACGGCCTGGATGTCGTTGAAGATTCGGGTGAGCGCCGTGTTCAGCGTCGCCGCATCGATTGCCGAGAAGTAGCCGCCTTTGCCCTGCCGGCCCATGCTTTGCAGCAACGCCGTGTTGTACGGCCCACCGCCGTTGGTTGCCGGGCCCGACTTCGAGCGTGTACGTGATCGCCTGGACCGTCGGCACCTTGTTCAGGAACCGCGTCCATTCGTCCGCTTCGTTGTTGTTGCTGGTGCCGTTGTCGGGCGGATTGATCACCGTCGCCGCGCTGGATCCGCCTGCGGACACGAGCTGCGACGTGGCCGTCGACGTATCGGACGCATTGTCCGAGAACGGGCCGTTGTTGAGCACGATGATGAAGTTCTTCTGGCACCCCTCGGCGGTCGGAGACTTGTACTGCGGCCCGGCGATCGTCTGGCTGATGAATCCGCGCGGATCGGCCTTGACCTTGTCGTTGCCCGCATAGGCATTGGCACCGGCGAAATACTTGTAGGCCTCGCCCATCGTGACGCCGCCTTTGCCGCCGTTGCTCTTGTCGTTGATGATGTCGAGATTCGTGTAGTACGTGATGGGCAGGCCGTCCGACACGCACGGCGTCGTCGGCGTGGCGCCGATCATCGTCAGCAGGCAGTTGCGCGCGTTCGTCGGATTGCCGTTCGCATCGGTCATCGGCTGGATCGCAAAGCGGACGTAACCACCGTCGGTATTGTTGTTGCGGCCGCCCGTCTCGGTGAACATCATCAGACCGAGATTGAACTGCGTCTTCAGCGCGTTGATCACCTGCGCGAGTGCCACCTTCTCGGCGGCGAACTTGCGTGCTGCTCGCGAAGCTCTGGCTCCAGTTCGCCGTGTTGTCCATGACGAGCAGCACGTTCGGCGCACCGGGAGTGATCGACGTGTTCTGGCTGTAGATGTCGATGTCCTCGGCAAAGGACGTGCTCGCCGCTGTCGCGAGCATGCAAGTCAGCAATAGACGCGTGGCTGTTGTCGTTTTCATGTCAATCCCTGGTTGGCACTCGTTGCCTAGCAGCTCACCGTCGCCGGGTTGAATCCCGGCTCGAACGGAATGGCAACGCCCTGCGTAATCACCTGCCGCACACCTGTCTTGGCATCGGTCGCGGTCGCGACGACTTCCCACAGCGTGTCCCAGCAAAAGAGGCCCGCGCGCGCACCGTTGATGCAATCCGCCGTGCGGCCGGGAAACTGCTTGGCGGCGCCCTTGCACACCGGTGCCGCGACCGACACCGAGTAGACGGCGTTGCCGGTGCTGTTGTTGTCGACGTAATAGTTGGTCGCCGCCTGCGCGGTCGGCGTCGGGTAGAAGTTCGCCTTGACGCCGAGCACGCGCTCGATGGCCTGCTGGGCCATTGCCCGCGCCTCGTCCTGCGCCTGCATGTTGCCGGTGATGCGCAGGTTGACCGACGACGAGTTGATCGCCGATACGACGAGCAGCGTCAGGAGCACCAGCATGATCATGCCGATGACCATTGCCAGGCCGCGCTGCCGCGCGAGAGGTTGATGTCGTTTCATTCGCGTCGTCCGGACGGATTGGTGAGGCGCACGAGCTCGCTGTAGACGTGGCGCCGGTAATGCACGTCGGCGCCCGTGGGTGTGTACGGTGTTGCGGCGCCGAGCGTGTAGGTCTTGACGTCCGTGTAGCCCGGCGTTGCGTCGATGTTTCGCGCGAGGATGTGCGCGCGGACCGCCATCACGTTCGACCAGTTCGCGAACGACGGCGTCGCCGTGTACGAATCGGGGGTGCCGTCCGCGGCGGCGGTGTCGATGCCGTACTCGAACTGCATGTCCTCGATCCCATCCACCAGCGCGACCGGCGCCGACATCGCCGTGGGTGTCAGGTCGATGCGCTTGAGCGTTGGAATGCTGTCGTGGCCCGACGCCGTGCAGCTCGCGTTCGAGCACGTGCTGATATAGAAGATGCGGCTGTAGATCGGCGTGATCGTCGCGGCCGGAGCACCGGTCAGCGGAAGGCAGCCGGGCGAGCCGTTCGCGTGCAGGTTGAACGTGGCCGAAGGGCTGTCGAGGATGTACCGGACCGCATCGCCGGCACAGCCGCTGGTCTGGATGTTGTAGAAACCGGCGGTGGCGGCGGTGGCCGCTATCGACGTGTCGGCGCGCTTGACGACGATCACCGCCGTGCCCGGCTTGTAACCGGCCGCGGCGTTGAGGCAGCCTGAACTTGCCGGTGTCGAGGTTCGCCGCGCTCGTCGCGCCGGCGTAACCCTGCAGCGGAATCGCCACGCTTCCCTGAACGGTGGCCACTGCGAAATCGCACGGATCGGGCAGGCTCGTCACCGTGACAGGCAGCGACGGCGGATTGGCCAGCGCGCCGTAGTAGCCGGCATGCGCCATCTCGTCGGCGAGAATCTGCATCGCGTAGCGCCCGGTCTCGATCTGCCGGCTCGCCTTGTCCATCTCGCCGCGCGCGGCACTGGTGTTGACGAACATCGCCGCGAGCGCCACCAGCAGCACGGACGCGATCGCCATCGCGACCATCAGCTCGACGAGCGTGAAGCCACTGCTTCGCACCGTTGATTGCGGACGCGCGATCGATGAATGTCGGAAAGCAGGCATGGAGTGTTCCGTCATGGCGCGTTGATGTCGCCGATCTGGACAATCGTCGTCACGGCGCGCCGTTGCTCTTCCGCGCCATAGCTGTTGGCGCCGCACGCGACGGTCGATGGCGGCGCGGCACTGGGGGTGAGCCCTTGCCAGACGACTTCCACCAGATACGTGTGCGCAGCCGGACTGGTGATGCAGCCGCGCGCACCGATCATCGTCCCGACGTTGCTGCCCCCCGAGGTTTCGGCCACGCCCTTGAGCGCGGCATCCCACGCGCAAAGATCGATGTCGGGGGTGGTCGTGGGCGCAGTACAGTCGATTGTCGAGGCAGTGCCGAGCGGCGCTGTCGTCGGCACGAGATACGGCGAGCCCGTCGTGTTGAATGCCTGTCCGTGGTTGGCGTTGATTCGCGACGCGATGTCGCGCAGCAGCACGAGCCCCTGCGTGCGCTGATACGAGTCGGTTTCAGCCTGTTGTGCACGCGCCTGCAGCCCGACGACGCCCAGCAAGCCGATGGCCAGGATGAACATCGTGATCAGCACCTCGATCAGCAGGTAGCCGGCCTCGCGCGAGTCGGACGATAGGCGATCGTCATGAGCATGCCGCATTCATCGCATAGGGCCGACCCATCAAGTCGACCTTGACGCAGCGCGGGCCGACGCCGGCCACCGTCGTCGACGGGGAAACCTGCAGCTTCGGCGCAGCGGTCAGGTGACCATCCTTGCCGAACGTGACCTGGGTGAGCGGCGTGCCGTTCGTGTCGGCGACCGTGACGCTCGGCGCGATGGTCCAGCTGCGAATGACGTCGCCGGCCCCATCGAGAATCCGCCAGCCGGTCGACCATGCGCCGTCGCTCGACCGCGCCGGCCTTCAGCGTCACCGTTTCACTCGGCCGCTTGATCGCTTCGCTGCGCGCATACTCGAGCGCGGAGAAGAGATCGAACGCCGCCGACTTGACGCCCTGGTTCAACGTCAGCTGACGAAGTCCCGGCGCCGCGAGCGCGAGCAGTACGCCGACGATCGTCAGCGTGACGAGCAGTTCGACGGCGGTGAACCCTGCGCTCGATTTTGCGTTGGACGCCATCGTGCTTACCAGCTTCCCGTGACGGTTCCGCCGGAGGTGTACGTCTTGCGCTGACCCAGGTGATCGAGGCTCATCTTGTTCAGGCTCGCATCCTTGTCCTGGCTTCCCACCGCAGTCGCCGTGATCGTGTAGCTCGGAGGTGTGGTCGTGTTGTCGCGCGTCACGACGAACGTGTACTTGCCCGTCGTGGAGCTCGGCGCGGCGAGTCCGACGCCGGAATTGGAATCGGATGGCTTGTTGCCGAAATAAGCCGTGTCGGTTACCGGCACATATCCGCGCTGGTCCATCATGATCTGCTGCTCGCGCAGCGCGACGTCCTGCATGAACTGTTGCGCAGCGGAGCGGTTCGACTTGCGCACCTGGCTTTGATAGGCGGGCAGCGCGATCGCCGCGAGAACGCCGACGATGACGACGACGATCATCACTTCGAGCAACGTGAATCCGCGCGTTCGATTCCGGGCCATGCAGGTGTCTCCCTTTGACGACCCGGAGTGTAAGGCTCTGAATTTCCGTTATTTGACCAGAGCGACGGACGGCCAAACGGCGGCGACAGGCGTCGGGGGCGCTGTTGCGGAGACGCCAGCGGGCAGGATTACCCCACGCGCCCTTGTGCAGTACAGGTCACCCGATAGGACCCGGCGCAATATCCGCTACCATCGCCGTATCAGGGGCGCAACCCGCGCCGCAAACGAGGGAGACTCCATGGCGGGCAAGGCAGCAAGAGCGGCATTGTGGCTGGGCGTTTTCCTCGCAACGCTGGCGTGGACCGTTCCGGCGAGCGCGCAGGTCGAGATCGAATACTGGCAGTACACGTTCGCACAGCGCGTGCAAGCGATCGACGAGCTGATCAAGCGGTTCGAGGCCGCCAATCCCGGCATCAAGGTCAAGCACACGCAGGTGCCGTACGACGACTTCCGCGTCAAGATCGCGGCGGCCATTCCTGCCGGGCAGGGGCCCGACGTCGTGCAACTCTTCTACGGCTGGCTGCAGGATTACCTCAAGGCGGGCCTGCTGCAGCCGCTGCCCGCAAGCGATTTCAGCGCCGTCGAGATCGACCGCGAGTTCTTCCCGATCGTGCAGCAGATGAAGGTCGACGGCAAATACTATGCGCTGCCGACCGCCGTGCGCTCGCTGGCCCTGTTCTGGAACAAGACCCTGTTCAAGGAAGCGGGGCTCGATCCCAACCGTCCGCCGGCGACGCTCGACGAGCTCGTCGACTATGCCGGCAAGCTCACCAAGCGCAGCCCGAGCGGCGACCTGCTGCAGGAGGGCATCACGATCGACATGGGCGGACAGGATCACCACTGGCTGCGCGAGGTGCTGATCCGCGAGTACGGAGGAATGCCCTATTCCGCCGACAGGAAGACGGTCGCGTACAACACCGACGCCGGCGTCGCCGCCACGCAGTGGTACGTCGATCTTTTCGCGAAGCAGAAGGTCGGGCAGATCGGGTTCCTGACCGACGGCGTCACCGCTTTCCGCTCCGGCAAGGCGGGCATGACCATCGACGGCTCGTTCCGGCTGGGCGCGCTCGACGGCCAGAAGGGGCTCGAATACGGCGTGGCCGAGCTACCCGCGCGCAACAACATCAAGGCGAACTTCGCGTCGTACTGGGTGAACGGCATCACCACCAAGGCCACCGGCGCCAAGCTGGACGCGTCGGTGAAGTTCCTGAAGTTCATCACCACCCCCGAAGCGATGGAGCTCTGGATGAACACGGTGGGCGAGCTGCCGGCGCGCAAGAGCGTCGCGGAGAAGGACGCGAATCGAAACCACGTCAAGTACGGGCCCTTCGTCCGCGGACTCGCCTATTCGTACGCGACCGACTTCGTGAACGAGAGCGCGCAACGCAAGGTCTTCATGGACATGATCGACAAGGTCGCGCTCAAGAACGTGGCCACCAAGGACGCGGTCGCGCAAGCCGCGGCCGAAGAGCAGAAGCTCCTCGACGCGTTCTACAAGAAGTAAGTGATACGGCGGTTGCGCGATCTGACGATCGGGCAGAAGCGAGCGATCTGGGCGTGGGGATTCCTCGCGCTCCCGGTGCTGTTCTTCGTCTCGATCCGGTTCTATCCGACCGCGGAAGCGTTCTACGCGTCGCTCACGAACTGGAACATCGTCGGCCGCATGCAATTCGTCGGGCTCGCCAACTATGCCCGCCTCGCACAGGACCCGCTGTTCTGGACGGTGATCGGCAACACCTTCCTCTATCTCGGGCTCGGCGTCACGCTCAGCATGCTGCTGTCGTTCGTCGTCGCGTATCACCTCGACCGTGTGCGCTTCGGCCAGGGGCTGCTGCGCGCGCTCTACTTCGTGCCGCACCTGACCACGGCGGTGGCGATGGCGTGGGTATGGCGCTGGTTCTACCAGCCGCCTCCGGTGGGCGTGTTCAACGTGTGGCTGACGTCGCTGGGCTTCGGTTCGATGCCGTTCCTGCGCTCCACGACGCAGGCGCTGCCGGCCGTGCTCGCGCCCGCGATCTGGGCCGGCATCGGGTTCCAGGTCGTGATCTTCCTCGCCGGCCTCAAGGCCATTCCGCGCACTTATTACGAGGCGGCGGCGATCGACGGCGCCGGCGCGTGGCGGGTGCTGTTCGAGGTCACGCTGCCGCTTCTGCGTCCGACGATCGTGTTCCTGGTGGTGACGAGCTCCATCGCGTACCTGCGCATCTTCGACTACGTCTACGCGATGACCAACGGCCAGGGCGGACCGCTCGACGCGACCAAGCCGCTGGTGCTGATGATCTTCGAGACGGCGTTCAAGCAGTTCGAGATGGGCTACGCCGCAACCCAGACGGTCGTGCTGTTCGCGATCCTGCTCGCGATTTCGGTCCTGCAATTGAAGCTCTTGCGCAGCCGATGATCGACGCCCGCCGAACGTCGCCGGCAAGCATCGCCGCGTGGACGCTGCTGCTGCTGGGCGGCATCGTCATGGTGATGCCGTTCGTGTACATGCTGTCGGGATCGTTCAAGCTCAGTCACGAGATCTACGAGCTCTCGCTGCTGCCGCGCGAGCCGACGCTCGACAACTACCGGCGGCTCTTCGAGCGATCCGACTTCCCGCGCTGGTTCGGCAATTCGCTGCTGGTCGGCACCGCGACGACGCTGTCGGTGCTCTTCTTCGACAGCCTCGCCGGCTACACGCTGGCCAAGTTCCGCTTTCGCGGGCGCTACGTCGTGTTCATCGCCATCCTTTCCACGCTCATGATCCCGACGGAAATGCTGGTGCTGCCGTGGTACTCGATGGCGAGGAACTTCGGCTGGCTCGACACCTACTGGGGCATCGCGTTTCCGGGACTGATGACCGGCTTCGGCGTGTTCCTGATGAAGCAGTTCTTCGAGGACGTTCCCGACGAGCTGCTCGACGCGGCGCGCCTTGACGGTCTCAATGAGTTCCAGGTCTGGTTGCAGGTGGCGCTGCCGCTCGTCGCGCCCGCGCTGTCGGCGCTCGCGATTTTCACGTTCCTCGGCAGCTGGACGGCGTTTTTGTGGCCGCTCATTGCCATCAGCGACCGCAACCTCTATACGCTGCCCGTCGGGATCGCCTCCTTCTCGGGCGAGTTCCAGACCGAGTGGGAGATGGTGATGACCGGCGCCGCTGTGGCGACGATCCCGACCATCGTCGTGTTCCTCCTGCTGCAGCGCTACATCATCCGCGGCATTTCGCTGGCGGGATTGAAAGCATGAGTGACGAGCGATTCCCGGCACGCGTTTACAAGGATACGGTCCTCGCGCCGCTCTTCGAGGGCGTGAAGCGTCATCACTGGCGCTACCAGATGGAGATCAACCAGGCGAGCGCGGTGCTGCTCGCCGAGCGAGGGTTGCTGACCGACACGGAGGCGCGCGAAATCCTTCGTGCGCTCGACGAGATCCTGAAGACGATCGACCTCGACCGCTTGAGCTATACCGGCGAGCATGAGGACTTTTTCTTCTACGTCGAGAGCGAGCTGATCCGTCGGCTGGGCGTGGACGTCGCCGGCAAGCTGCATACGGGCCGAAGTCGCAACGACATCGACCACACGGTGTTCAAGATGGCGCTGAAGGACAGGCTGGCGGCGCTGCTGTCGGAGCACACCGCGATGATCGAGGCACTGCTCGACGTCGCCGAGCGCGAGCGCGGCACGATCGTCGTCGCCTACACCCACGGCCAGCCGGCGCAGCCGACCACCTACGGACACTATCTCGCCGCGTTCATCGAGCTTTCGCTGCGCGACATGGACCGGCTGCTTCACGCGCAGCGCACGGTCGATCTCAGCAGCATGGGGGCCGCGGCGATCACGACGTCGGGCTTCAACCTCGACCGTGCGCGGATCGCAGCGCTCCTGGGCTTCGCCGACGTGCAGGAGAACTCGTACGGGTGCATCGCGGCCGCCGATTACGCGACTGGCGTGTACGCGGCGCTCAAGCTCGTGTTCATCCACGCCGGACGTTTCGTGCAGGACTTGAACAGCTGGACCGGTTTTGAGATCGGGCACTTGCGCGTGCCGGACGCATTCGTGCAAATCAGCTCGATCATGCCGCAGAAGCGCAACCCGGTGCCGGTCGAGCACTTGCGCCTGATGGCGTCGCTCGGCGCCGCTCGGTGCGAAGCCGTGCTGACCGCCGTGCACAACACGCCTTTCACCGACATGAACGATTCCGAGGGCGAGGTGCAGATCGCGGGCTACGACGCGTTCGACACCGCGCACCGGATGATGGCGCTCCTCGCTGGATTGCTTTCGGCCGTCACGATCGACGCCGCGAAGGTGAAAAAGCACATCGACGAAGCGGGCATAACGCTGGCCGAGCTCGCCGATTCGCTGGTACGCACCGAGGGGATTTCGTTCCGCCAGGCGCACGACGTGGCGAGCAGACTCGCACGCCGCATGATCGACGGCGGCATAACGCTGCCGGTCATCCCGTTCGCGGAATTCGAAGCTCTGTTCACGGCGGCGATCGGCCGACCACCGCGGCTGTCCGAGGCCGACTTCCGGCGATTCACCACGCCCGAGCATTTCATCGCGATGCGCACGATGCAGGGCGGCCCTGCGCCCGCGCCGCTCGCCGCCAGTTTCGTGCGCTATCGCCGCGAGATCGCGGACAAGCGCCGGGCGATCGACGCACTTGCCGCGCGCAAACGTGACGCCCAGGGTGCGCTGGCGCGCGAAGTCGCGCGGCGCATCGCCGCCGCGTAGCGCATGGCGCAGCTCGAACTCAAAGCGTTGCGCAAGCGGTTCGGCGAGGTCGAGGCGGTATGCGGCATCGACCTCGCGGTCGCGCACGAGGAATTCGTCGTGCTCGTGGGGCCGTCGGGCTGCGGCAAGTCGACGATCCTGCGGATGATCGCGGGGCTCGAGGAGGCGAGCGGCGGCGAGATCCACATCGGCGAGCGCATCGTCAACAACATGGCGCCCAAGGACCGCAACGTCGCGATGGTGTTCCAGAATTACGCGCTTTATCCGCACAAGACCGTGTACGGCAACATGGCGTTCGCGCTGCGCGCGCAGCGCGTGCCCAAGGCCGAGGTCGATCGCCGCGTCCAGCATGCGGCGGCCATTCTGGGCTTGACCGAGCTCATGGAGCGAAAACCCGGCGAGTTGTCGGGCGGCCAGCGGCAGCGCGTTGCGATGGGCCGCGCGATCGTCCGCGACCCCGCGGTGTTCCTGTTCGACGAGCCGCTGTCCAACCTCGATGCCGAACTGCGCAGTCGGCTGCGCAGTGCGATCAAGAAGCTCCATCAAAAGTTGCGCGCGACGGTCGTGTACGTGACGCACGACCAGGTCGAGGCGATGACGCTCGCCGACCGCATCGTCATCATGAACAAGGGCAAGGTCGAGCAGGTCGGCACGCCGACCGACGTCTACGCGGCGCCCGCCAACCTGTTCGTCGCCGGTTTCATCGGCAGCCCGGCGATGAACATGATTCCCGCGGAGGTCGTCGCGCATGCGGACGGACCGCACGTGATCGCCGCCGGCGCATCGCTGCCGCTCGATGGTTGCGGCGACATGGCGTGCGCGCCGGGAGCGCGCGCGACGTTCGGCGTCCGGCCGGAGGACATCTCGCTAGTGCCGCCAGGCGCGACGGCACCCGCTACGGTCGACGCGCGGGTGACGATCGTCGAGCCGCTGGGTCCCGAGTTTCTGCTGTCGTTCGCGCTGAACGGTCACGAGATCATGGCGAAGATCGCCGGGCGCGCGCTGCCGCGCGTCGGGGAGAACCTGCGCTTCGCGTTCAACATGGCGCATGCGCACCTGTTCGACGCGGCAACGGGACAGTCGCTGCGGCGCTGACGCTGCGGTCGAACGTGGGCGGGGGAGCGACAATATCTGGCCGTCGCAGCCTACATGCTGGGCCGCAACGACGATCACCTCGAGTGCATGCAGCGAGCACATCGCGAACATCTGCAAGCTGGCAGCGTGCAGCGTGCCGCGCGCTGTGCATTCTGGGTCGGGATCAATTTCGCGGTGCGTGGTCGGGTCAGCCACGCCGCTGGCTGGTTCGGGCGAGCGCAGCGCCTCGCCGAAAGCGGACCGCGAGATAGCGTGGAGCACGGCTACCTGCTGGTTCCCATGCTATTGAAGCGGGCGGGGGAACGGGACTGGAAAGGCGTGGCAGATCTTGCGAAGAAAACGGGCCGCATCGCCGAACGTCACGGCGATGCTGATCTCTTCGCCCTTGCGGCGCATGAGCGTGGGCATGCGTTGGTTCAGCTTGGCCGCGTCGAGGAAGGCTTGCGACTCGTAGACGAAGTGATGGTGTGCGTCACGACCGGCGAGCTCTCCCCGGTCGTGACGGGCCTGGTGTACTGCAGCGTCATCGCTTACTGCCAAGACATGTTCCAGCTGAGCCGGGCTCAAGCATGGACCCGAGCTCTGACGGAATGGTGCGACCAGCAGCCCGAGATGGTGGCACACACGGGGCAATGCCTGGTCCACCGCGCCGAAGTTACGCAACTGCGCGGCGACTGGCGCTTGGCGTTGCAGGAAGCGCGGCGGGCGAAGGCACAATGCGCGAAAGCCATGAACACTTCGGCTGCGGGTCACGCACTGTACCGGCAGGGCGAGGTGCATCGCGTGCAGGGTCACTTCGACAAAGCCGAAGCCGCGTATCGCGAGTCCGCTCGGTGCGGTTACGAACCGCAACCGGGGCTCGCGTTGCTGCGACTCGTCCAAAGCAGAACGATTGCCGCGACCAGCGCCATTCGACGCGCGCTTTCGGAGACAACTGATCCGTTTCGTCGCGCGAGATTGCTTCCAGCAAGCGTTGAGATCTTCTTGATCGCGGGACGTACCGACGAGGCCCACGAGGCGTGCCGCGAAATCGAAGAAGCATCTAAGGGCCGCCGAAGTGAGCTGCTAGACGCGTTCGCTGCGCACTCACGTGGCGCCTTTCAACTTGCCGAGGGGAGGCCGCAGGCGGCACTCGGTACTCTACGGCGGGCGTTCCAGGCATGGCGGCAACTCGAGGTCCCCTACGAAGCCGCGCGCGTGCGGGTGCTGATCGCAAAGGCTTGCCGCATCCTCGGAGACGAGGAAGCAGCGGCGTTGGAGCTGAATGCCGCACGCGATGCATTTCGCAAATTACGAGCGGGGCCTGACCTCGCTCGCGCGGATGCACTCGCACACGCGACCGCGTCCGGATCGGGTCATGGGTTGACCAAACGCGAACTGGAGGTGCTTCGCCAGGTTGCCGCGGGCCGATCGAACAAGGCTGTTGCCCGGGATTTGGCGCTGAGCAACAGAACAATCGAACGTCATCTCAGCAACATTTTTGACAAGCTCGCTGTGTCTTCGCGCTCAGCTGCAACGGCCTTCGCTTATCGCAATGGGCTAGTGTGACGTCCGATGGGTGTGATCACTCATGGCCTCGATTCGAGCGTTGGGTAGTTTCTGCGATGCACGCCTCTCTCCGCTTCGTTACCTTTGTCTCCATGGCTGACTCGCAACGGAAATAAGACATGCCAAAGGCGGCGCGCGACCCGACTTCGCATTCGGTAGAAGTTAGGCGCCCACATCTGCGCGACGCGTCATGAACTACCGGCTCGCTTACGCCATCGGCTTCCATCCGTGGGAAGATGCCGCGGCCGATCCGCCATTCGTCGCAAAGGCGAAGCAGATGTTCGACCGCGAGGAATGCGGCCGCCAACCGCCCTTTGGGCGCGCGCTCGATCTTGGCACAGGGAGTGGCATTTGGGGCATCGAGCTCGCGAAGCGCGGCTGGCAGGTGACCGGCGTGGATCTCGTCGAGCAAGCATTGCATCGTGCCCGCGACCGAGTGCGCAGCGCGGGCGTGGAGATGACGCTCGTACGCGGTGATGTGACTGCGCTGGGCCGTGCGGACATTGGCGACAGTTTCAATCTTATTCTCGACACGGGAACATTTCACGGGCTGCAACCGCGAGAGCAGATCGCGATGGGAATCGGCGTCGCGGCCGTCTCCGCACCGAACGCAACCATGCTGCTCCTCATGTGGCCGAGACGGATTCGGCCCTTAATTCGCGGCGCAGACCGCAGCGAAGTGGAAGCCGCGTTTCCGGACTGGGACATCACCGACGTGCAGCCTTCGTATTTCAGTCTGCCGAAGCTACTGCAGATGATCCTAAGACCCGACGAGAAGTGGTACCGGCTCCGAAAGCAACCGTGTTGAATCGAACCGGCATTTCCGGAAAGTAGGGCGCAATCCGACACAAGTTGCCGGCGGTCGCCGATGTTCGATCGGCGGGAGCTGAACCATAATCTTCCTCGGCGGAAGCACCGAGGATATCGAGATGACGATCCATCGATCCGCACGAACGGGCCTTGTCCTGCTATTCGCGGCGCTCACGAGTAGCGCGGCGATCGCACAATCCCGGGAAGCCAACCTCATGCCGCGCCAGGGCGACATGGGCTACCTCAACGGTAGTTTCGGAGAGGAACAGGCCGACCAGATGCGCGACATGACATCGCTATTCCCGGTGCGATTCACGTTTGCGCGGCACGACGGCACCCACAACATCGACGTGTTCGTCGCCGACGTCCACCTGCGCATCGTGGACAGCCAGGGGCGAACGGTTCTCGAGCTGACGCAGCAGGGACCAATCTTCCTGCTACGACTGCCGGACGGCGCGTACGCCATCGAGGCGGAGCGTAACGGAGAAGTGAAGACGCGGCGGTTCGAGATCGCTGCCGGTCGCCGCCAGCATATCGCGCTTTCCTGGGCCGGCTAGCCGGCGCCTGCCTGCCGTGTCTCGCCGCGATGCGCAAGCGCAGCGCGTTCACCTTGATAAAGCCGGCGGCGTCCACTGCCCGCGATGGCAAGGGCGACCGTAGCATTAATGCCGCGCAGTCAATCGGTCTCGTTGCGCTTCCGGTCTTGTTGCGAATCTAACAATGAGCACCGGCAACTCTCGAAGCTCTTGATTTACTGGTAGGCCGTGGCGGACTCGAACCGCCGACCAACGGATTAAAAGCTCGAAATATAGGTATTTTTTAGCGTGTATTGGCCCGCCCTTCCCCGTAGATGCACGCAGATGTCCGCCGAGTTTGTCACGTTTTTGTCACGGTCACCGACTCATTCAATACTAAGAGCAGCGAGTATGAACTTCTTGGCTAACGTGTCGCCCCACATGCAGATCGACCCGATGGCCCAATGTCGAAGTAACCAGCGCCCGTATGAGATGCTGATCCAAGTTTAAGCCGCGCGCGCCACGTTTCCTTCGCGGCATGTGCGTCGTGGGTCAGAAGTCCGCCACCTTTCCCCACGTGGAATCGGCGAACCGGCTCGGGTGATACGGGCGCGGATCGACGATCGGTGTTGCACCGGTGATGATGTCGGCCACCAAGTGGCCGGCGCCTGGTCCGATGCCGAAGCCGTGACCGCTGAAGCCCGCGGCCAAGACGAACCCGCGTATGCCGGGGATCTCGCCGATGCCGGGAACGCCGTCCGGCGTGCTGTCGACATAACCGGACCACGCCGCACTGATTGGGGAACCGGCAAGCTCGGGGATCAGCTTCACCGCGCGCTCATAAGTCAGCTTCACTTGCTTCGTGTCGACGGCGGGATCGAGGATGCGCATGCGCTCCATCGGCGTCGGACGATCGAGTGGCCACCGCGACATGCCTTCATGCCCCGAGCGAATGCCCTCGATCCCGCCGGGCGCGATATTGCGCCATCGCCGCAGGAACATCGGCAGGAACTGTGTGGAGTAGCGGATCAACTGCAGCGTTGGGTCGACGCGCCCACGGCCGCTGATCGCGAGCGTGTGGCTGCCATTGCCGCGGCGCGTGACGGAAACGCCCGACGTGTAGAGCACGTCCGGGAGTGCCTTGCCGTTGGTCGCAACGGAGAGGATCGATTGGCGAACGGAGGCCTGCGGAAAGCGTACGGCGACCTGACGGCAGAACGACGAAGCCCACGCCCCTCCCGCCATTATCGCGACCCGCGTGCGAATCGTTCCCTTTTCGGTGACGACGCCGGCGATTTCGCCACCCGCAATCTCGAGGCCGCGCGCGGCGCAGCCTTGATGAACCGTGCCGCCGAGCTTCAACAGCGCTCGCGCCACGGCGGGCGCGGCGTTGGCGGGATCCGCGATTCCGTCGCTCGGCGAGAAAACGCCGCCTCGCCATCTACGTCGCGTCACTCGTCCTCTCTCGCTCGCCTCGTCAGCGTTCAGCATGTGCGTCGTCACGCCGACGGTACGAGCGAAGTCACGCCATCTCGCCCAACCTGCCAGCTCTTCTTCACTGTCGCTGAGGTAGAGCAATCCGCAGCGCCGGAAGCCGGTGTTCTCGCCCGTCTCCGCAGCGAAGCGCTCCCAGAGGTCGAGACTCTTCGTCGCCATCGGCAGCTCGCGCGCATCGCGGTTCTGCTGGCGACACCAGCCCCAGTTGCGGCTCGACTGCTCGGCGCCGACGCGCCCTTTCTCGACGACCGCGACTTTCATGCCGCGCTTGGCGAGGTAATAGGCGGTGAACACGCCGATGATGCCACCGCCAATGATCACGGCGTCGGCGGCGTCCGGCAGGCTCGCGCTCGTCTCGATATGCGTTAGCGGTGAAGGCATGGCGCGTCAAACGATCATCGGACAAAGTCTTGGTAACGGTAATAGGCGCCCACAATGGGCAGGAACCACGGCTTGCCGAAGTATCCCGGGATCGCCGGCCAGTCGAAATCGCGCCAGGGATTGAGATTGGGCCTGCCGTCGAGCACCTCGACCATGATCGCGCCCATGTATGTGGACATGTGCGTGCCGTGGCCGCTGTAACCCATGGAGTAGAAAAGACCGTTGCGCTCGCCAGCGCGCGGCAGCCGGTCGCGAGTCATGTCCACCATGCCGCCCCAGCAGTAATCGATGCGCGCGCTGGCGAGCTCGGGAAAGACTTCGCCCAGTGACTTGCGCAGGATCGCGCCGCTCTTCGCGTCGGACTTGGGATTCGCCGCGGCGAATCGGGCGCGCCCGCCGAACAGCAGGCGGTTGTCCGGCGTGACCCGGAAATAGTTCACGAAGTTCTTCGTGTCCGTCGTCATGCGCCGGCGTGGCGTCAGTCGATCGAGCACGTCGACGGGCAAGGGCTCCGTCACGATGATGAACGCGCCGACCGGCACGATGCGCCTGCGAAACCACGCGAGGGGTCCCACGGAGGACGTGCCGGTCGCGAGCAGCACCTGGCGTGCCCTCACGCTGCCACTGGGCGTGCGGACTTCGTGCGCGTGCCCGTCGAGTCGGCGCAGGCCGATCACGGGATTGTTCTCGTAAATCAGTGCGCCACGCCGCGCGGCGGCCTCGGCGAGCCCCTGGCCGAACTTGCCGACATGCATGCCGGCGCTCTTCTCGAACAGCAGGCCGCCGAAGTAACGATCGGATCCGACTTCCGTCCGCAACTCGGAGTGCGGCACCATGCGCGTATCCGGGTCGACCTCTTCCGCCAGCAACGCTTGCGAGCGCGCGAGCTTTTCGTAATGCGCAGGCTTCGCCGCGAGCTTGAGCTTGCCGACCCGCTTGAAATTGCAGTCGATACGCTCCTCGGCGATGATGGCCTCGACCTTGTCCACGCCGGCATCGAATGCGCGATAGAGCATGTTCGCACGCTCGCGACCGAGCCGCGTCGACAGTACGTAGTAGTCCTGGGCGAATCCGTTATTGCACATGCCGCCATTGCGTCCCGACGCGGCATTGGCGACCCGCCCGGCCTCGAGCACCACGACCTTCGCACCCTTCTTCGCGAGCGCGAGCGCCGCCGACAGTCCGGTGAAGCCCGCACCAACGACGGCGACGTCGGCATCGCCGTGCGGAGGTCCTTCCGCGCCGGAGGAAAACAGCGGCGCGGTATCGAGCCAGTAGGACGTGAGCTTCATAGGGGCAGCTCCTCGTGCATCGCGTTACGAGAGGCGCTCAGGCGGGGCGATGGATCGCATAGACCTTCTTCACGTGGACTTCGCTGATCCATGCGCATTCGGCGCCACGGGTGGCGAGGAAGATATCGCCCTTGCCGAACGTCACCGATCCTGCGCGATCCTCGACGGTGACGCTGCCTTCGAGCAGGTGCATGAGCTCGATGTGTCGATACACCATCGGGCGCCGGCGATAGGGCGTGGAATCCCATGTGCCGCAGGTGAATTCGCCGTCGATCGAACGATAGTCGGTGTGGTTGCGGCACGAGGGCGTCGCCCCGATGAGAAGATCGGCAGCGGGCGGGTTCGACGGCTGCAGCGACGCGGCCTCGTCGATTGGCACGACGTCCTCTGCGGCACCCTTCGTCGCCGGGCACGTCACGACTATCGCGATGGTCCCCGCCGCCGCACGCCAGCTGAAGCTCAATGCGGCGGGCAGCACCGCGGTCCGCGCTGCGGCGATGACCGTCGCTCCCCCGGCGCTGTCGATGGTGAGCTCTCCCGATAAGAGGATCACGAATTCGTCGCCCGGCAACGCATCGACGCGACCTTGGCCTACGGGCGCCAGCGCGGATACGCTTGCGCCATTGTCGGCGAACGCGGGCGGCGCCCGACCCGTCAGCCAATCGCGTGTTGGCGGCGCACCCGTGGCATAGGCGCGAAGATCGATGACGCTTGCGGGAGTGGTAGCTGCCATGGTCTATTCGAATCCGAGTATCGATTTCACTTCCAGATATTCCTCGAGGCCGTGCGCGCCGTACTCGCGACCATTGCCCGAGCGCCTGTATCCGCCAAAAGGTGCGTAGGGATCCCATGCGGGATGGTTGATGTGGACCTGCCCGGTGCGAATGCGCAGGGCGACCTCACGGGCCGCGGCCAGGCTCGCACTTTGAACATGTCCACCGAGGCCGTAGACCGTATCGTTCGCGATCGCGACGGCCTCATCCGCGGTTTCGTAGGGCATGATGCAAAGCACCGGACCGAAGATCTCCTCCTGTGCGATGCTCATCGCAGTGCGCACGTCCGAGAAGACCGTCGGTCGCACATAGAAACCTCTCGAGTGCCCGGCCGGCCGTCCAGGACCGCCGCACACGAGCTTGGCGCGCTCGCTGATCCCGGCATCGATCATTTGCTGCACGCGGTTGAACTGCGCGCGATTCGCCACCGGTCCAAGCACGGTCTTCTCCGACGCCGGATCGCCAATCACGATGGACTCGACGGTGGCCGCCGCCAGTCGCTCGACCTCCGTAAGCCGGTCTCGCGGCACCAGCATCCGCGTCGGCGCGCTGCACGATTGGCCGACGTTGCGGAATGCGGCCATGACCCCCAAGGGGACCACCCGCGCGAAATCGGCATCGGGCAACATGACGTTTGGAGATTTGCCGCCCAGTTCCTGCGTGACTCGCTTGACCGTCGGGGCCGCCTCCTGCGCGACGAGCACGCCCGCTCGCGTCGACCCGGTGATCGAGATGAGGTCGATGCTGGCGTGAGCCGCCATCGCTTTGCCCACTTCGGGTCCCGTTCCGTTGACGAGGTTGAACACGCCCGGCGGCAGGCCTGCGTCGTGGATGACCTGCGTGAACAGCAGCGCGGACAGCGGAGAGAGCTCGCTGGGCTTGAGGACGATCGTGCAACCGGCGGCGAGTGCCGGCGCAACCTTGGCGGTGATCTGATAGAGCGGCCAGTTCCACGGAGTGATGAGGCCGCAGACCCCGATGGGCTCACGGACGATCGCGGTCGTCCCCTGCATCTTGACGAACTGATATTGGCTCAGCACATCGCGCGCGACCCGCACATGGGCGGCAGCGAAGGGCACGTGCGCGCTGCGCGCATGGCTGATGGCCGCACCCATTTCGAGCGAGATCGTGCGCGCGAACAACTCCGCGCGTTCGAGGAGCAACGCGTGTATCCGGTCGAGGAAGGCGACACGCGCCTCAACCGACAAGGACGCATAGGCGGGAAACGCGGCGCGGGCGGCGGCTGCCGCGCGGTCGACGTCGGCAGCAGTGCCCATCGCGATCTCCGCGATGCTTTCCTCCGTCGCGGGAGCGATCACGGGTATCGTGTCCGGCCGCGACGAGCGCACCCATCGACCGCCAATGTAAAAGCTGTGGCGAGTATCCGCGTCAATCATGGGTCGATATCCTCGGGGGTATTGCGGCCGCACGCGGCGACTGCGTCGATCTCGACGAGATAGCCGTAGTGCAGCTGGGGGACCGGCACGACGGTTCGGGCCGGCCGCGCGTTGCCCATAACTTCCGCGTAGATCGCGTTGAAACGTGGCCAGCGCTCGACGTCGACGATGTAGGCCGTTGTCTTGAGCACGTCGTCCTTCGTAGCTCCTGCTGAACGCAGGACCGCCAGCACGTTCTCGAGCGCCTGGCGCACCTGGTCCTCAAAGGGAAGATGCGCCGTATGTGACCCGTCGGGTCGCGTGGCGAGCTGGCCGGATACGAATACGAGGTTACCGAAGCTGACCGCGTGGCTGTAATGACCGCCGGGGCGGGGAAGCGCGTCGGAAGTGATGAAGGCAATCTGCTCGGGCATGTCGGTCACCATCCGCGGACGCGCGGCCAGGTCGCGACGACCTCGCCAGTGCCGCGTGTGACGTGGTACCGCTCGTGCTGCGCGCCAGTCGCGCAGGCGTGATTGGGCAGGATGCGCACCCGCGTGCCCACCGCAAGCTCCGGCAACCGCTGCTCACTCCCGGGGCGTATGGAAATAATTCCATGCTCCTGGCTCGCATCGCTAACGATGAGATCGGGATACGGCCTGCCATCGATGTCGCACACGACGCCATATCCCTGATCGACCGGGTGGCGGGCGGTGCCGCGATCCCGGGACAGCGCCATCCATCCTCCGTCGATGAGAATCCAGCCCTTTTGCGGTTTGTTCCCGATCACGGTGGCGAGAACCGACAGGGCGATGTCGTCGACCTGGCAGACGCCGATCCCGTGCATCACGAGATCGAAGAACATGAACACGCCCGCACGAACCTCGGTGACGCCGGCAAGGTCGCGCGCGAAGTGGGCCGTCGGTGTCGAGCCGACGCTGACGACCGGACAAGCGTGACCATCGGCACGTAAGAGGTCGGCGGCAGCCACAGCGGCTGCGCGCTCGGCCTCCGCGGCCTCAGCCAATCCTTCGCCATTGCGACAGCCGTACGATTCGCCGGCGTGGGTCAGCACGCCGCGCAGGTCGAGAGACGCGTCGCGCAGGATGCTTGCGATCGTCAGGAGGTTTCGATCGTCCGGCGTCAGTCCGCCGCGATGCCCGTCACAGTCGATCTCCAGCAGAACACCTGGCGTTGCTGTGCGGCGCGACGCCGCCGTCGCCAGCGCGAGTGCCTGATCGGCCGTATCGATGACGACCTTGACGTCGGCGCTACGCGCGCACAAGGCGGCGACGCGCGCAATCTTGTCCGGTGCGAGGCCCACCGCATAGGTGATATCGGTAAAGCCGCCGCTCGCGAAGTACTCCGCTTCCTTGAGGGTGGATACGGTGATCGGTGCCGCTCCGCAAAGACGCCGCACTATGTCGATCGACTTGGCCGTCTTGACGTGCGGGCGAAGCGTCACCCCGAGTGGCGTCAGATGTTTGGTCAGCCGCGCGACGTTGCGCTCCGCCTTGTCCATGTCGAGGATCAGCGCGGGCGTTTCGAGCGCAGTGAGAGTGGCGTGCATGATCAGCATTAAACCGGGAAGCTCGGAAAAGCGGGTGCCGTATATGCGGCTCAAATCGCATCTTCTACGGTGCCTGCGACCTGTTACGAAACAACGTGCCGTGACTCGAGGCGAAACGTCAATACAGCTTTACGCGCGGGTAAGTGGGTCGCCGCGCGTGCCGTTGTCGCTGCGCACCTCGCCGATCAGAATCTCGCGCGCGGCGCGGTCGAGGCCGATCAAGGGCTCGCGGCACGACTCTCTGGTACTTGTCACATATCGCGCCGACCTCGATGGTCAGCACCGACGTCGTCATCAACTCGACCATTGGAGCCCCGCTTCGCGCGTGGAGGAGGGACGTTCGTAGCGATCGATACCGAGATCGTTCATCGCGATCTCCGGCTTGCGGCCGGTCACGAGGTCGGCGATGACGCGACCCGTACCTGCCGCCATCGTCCAGCCGAGCGTGCCGTGACCCGTGCTGATGTAAAGGTTCGGATACCGCGTGGAACCCACGATGGGCGTACCGTCCGGGGTCATGGGCCGGAGTCCCGTCCAGAACGTCGCCTTGCGAACGTCGCCGCTCCCTGGGAAGAGGTCCGTGACAACGTGCTCCAGGGTGGCGCGCCGTGCGGGACTCAGCGTGAGATCGTATCCGGACAGTTGCGCCGTGCCACCGACGCGAATGCGATTGCCCAGTCGCGTGACGGCGACCTTATGCGTCTCGTCCATGACCGTCGATTCGGGCGCTCGCGACGGATCGGTGATCGGAACCGTGATCGAGAATCCCTTGACCGGATAAACGGGCAGATCGATCCCAATGAGCGAAAGCAGCTTTGGTGAATAACTGCCGAGCGCAACGACGTATTTGTCGGCGGTCACGGTGCCGAAGTCGGTGCGCACGCCGGTGATGCGATCGCCGGCCTTGTCGATGCCGACAATGTTGAGGCCGAAGCGGAACCGCGTCCCACGTTGCTCCGCGAGCTTCGCGACGCTCTCCGTGAACGCGAAGCAGTCTCCTGTTTCGTCGCCGGGTAAGCGCAACGCGCCGACGAACTTGTGCTTGACGCGCGCCAGCGCCGGCTCATGCGCGAGAATGGCCTCCCGGTCGAGCACTTCGTAGGGAACACCGAACGCTTCGAGCACGGCGACGTCCTCGCCGAGGCCGTCGAGCTGCTTCTGCGATCGGAACAGCTGCAAGGTTCCTAACGTGCGGTGGTCGTACGCGATGCCGGTTTGCGCACGCAGCTCCTTGAGGCAATCACGACTGTATTCGGCGAGCCTGAGCATGCGCGCCTTGTTGGTGTGATATCGCGCCGTCGTGCAGTTACGCAGCATCGCCAATGCCCAGCGCCACATCGCCGGATCGAGCGTCGGCTTGATCACGAGCGGGCGATGCCGCATCAACAGCCACTTGATCGCTTTCAGTGGCACCCCGGGGGCGGCCCACGGTGCCGAGTAACCAGGCGAGACCTCGCCGGCATTGGCGAAGCTCGTCTCGAGCCCCGGAGCAGGCTGGCGGTCGAGCACAGTGACCTCGTGGCCGTCCCGCGCAGCGTAGTACGCGACAGTCGTTCCGATGACGCCACTTCCCAGGACCAGCACGTGCATGTTTGCGCTCCCGCTTGACAATTCGGAGCGATGGTATCGGCGCCGCGTCTCGGCAGTGTTCCGATTGCGGCCTCCCATTCAGCATGAAGCTGCGGCCTTGACCCGGCGATCGGCAGATTGACGAGCCGCGGACACCGTATGATTCACACACGATGCAGCGCTCATTCAGTCCCGCCGAGATCGACGATCTGGTGCCAGAGCTGGTTGCGCTGCGCCGCGACCTGCATGCCCATCCCGAGCTTGCCTTCGAAGAGAGGCGCACCTCGGGCATCGTCGCCGCCGCGCTGCGCGATCTCGGCATCGAGGTCCGCGAAGGCCTCGCCGGCACGGGCGTCGTCGGGACGCTGCGTCATGGGCGCAGCACGCGGACCATCGGCTTGCGTGCCGACATGGACGCGCTGCCGATCGTTGAGCAATCGCAGCTCACGCACGCCAGCCGGCATTCAGGTGTCCATCATGGTTGCGGTCACGACGGCCACACCGCGATGCTGCTCGGCGCGGCACGGCATCTTTCGCGCACGCGGCGTTTCGACGGGACGATCCAGTTCATCTTCCAGCCTGCGGAGGAAGGTCGAGGCGGCGCGCGGGTAATGCTGGAGCAGGGCCTGTTCGATCGATTTCCATGTGATGCCGTGTATGCGCTGCACAACTGGCCCGACTTGCCGACGGGCCACGCGCAGACGCGGGTCGGCCCGATCATGGCAGCGGCCGACCGGTTCGACATCGTCCTGCGGGGACGCGGCGGTCACGCGGCGCAACCGCACCGCACGCCCGACGTCCTGCTCGGCGCGAGCCAGCTCGTCGTGCAATTGAACACGATCGTCTCGCGTCGCGTCGATCCGGCGGAATCCGCCGTGCTGTCGGTCACGCGCGTCTCGGGAGGCGGCAGTCACAACGTGCTGCCGGCCGAAGCGACGATCACGGGCACCGTGCGCAGCTTCGACGCGGAGGTGCAGGATCGAATCGAGAACGCGCTGCGGGATGCCGCGCGCGGCGTCGCGTTGGCCCAGGGCGTCAACGTCGAGGTGAACTACACGCGCTACTACCCTGCGACGATCAATACAGCGGCCGAAGCCGCGATCGCATTGCAGGCAGCAGAAGCCGCGGGATTGGCCGCAAGCGTCGCTGCTCGCCCGGCGTTCACCTCGGAGGACTTCTCATTCCTGCTGCAAAGGCGCCCGGGCGCTTATCTGTGGCTGGGACAGGGGCGTGCCGTATCGGAGAGTGCGATCGAACTCCCGCTGCACCATCCGTGTTACGACTTTAACGACGATGCGCTGCCGCATGGCATCCGCTGGTTCTGCGCGGTAGCGGAACGCGAGCTTGGTGCCGATTGACTACGCCTTGTCCGGGAACAACCGCTCGATCGGACAGTACGTCTTCTGGATCGGTGACTTGATCACGATGTAGCTGAAGTACTTCTCGATGCCGATGTTGCGGTCGAGCAAGCCTTCGATGACTTCCTGGTAATGGTTGACGCCGCGCGTGAGGAAGCGCAGCAGATAGTCGTAACCGCCGCTGACGAGATGGCATTCGAGGATCTCGTCGACGTTGCGTATCGCGGTCTCGAAGCGGTTGAAGTCTTCGCGATGGTGCTCGGCCAGCGTGACTTCGGTGAACACGGTCTGCGTATCGCCGAGCTTTTCGAGGCGCAGGTGCGCGCCGTAACCGGCGATGTAGCCGGCCTGCTCGAGTCGCTTCACGCGGATGAGGCATGGGCTCGGCGAAAGCGCCACCGCATCGGCGAGATCGACATTGGTCATGCGACCGTTCTTCTGCAGCTGCGCGAGGATGCGCAGGTCGATGCGGTCGAGCTTGAACGCTTCCATGGCGATCTACCGGCGAGGTCGGCGAAGGCGCCGAATTCTGCTTCAGACGAGCGCGGCGCGCACCTCCCGCGCGCTCGAGCACCTGGTCGAGCGTGCGCCGCAGGCGCTCGAACAACTGCCTCGAACTCGGCCTCCGTGTACGTCAGTGCAGGCGCGAATCCGAGGATCGCGTCGCCGAAGCAGCGGAACACAACGCCGTTGTCGTAGGCCGCCGCGAAGATCCGGTCCGGCAGTGCGAGGCGAGGCATCGAAGCCGCGCTTGGTGGCCTTGTCGCTCACCAGCTCGAGCGCGCCGAGGAGGCCGCGATAGCGTGCATCGCCGACCAGTGGATGCGCGCGTAGCTCGTCGAGGCCCGCCGCAAAGTGCGTTGCCACGCGCTGGCCGTTGGCGAGCACGCCGCCCTCGTCGTACAGGCGCAGCACTTCGAGCGCGACCGCGGCGCTCACCGGATGTGCCGAATAGGTCGCCCCGTGACCGATCGGCGACGTCCCGGCCGGCGCCGCGTCGGCGATCGTCGCGTAGATTCGTTCGGACAGCATGGTCGCGCCCATCGGTACGTATCCCGCGGTCAGGCCTTTCGCAAGGGTCATCAGGTCGGGATCGACGCCTTCGGCCTCGCAGGCGAACATGGGTCCGGTGCGGCCGAACCCGGTGATCACCTCGTCGACGACGAACAGGATGTCGAGCTCGCGCGCAGCTTCGCGCATGGCCTTCAACCAGCCCTGCGGGCGGCACGATGACGCCGCCCGAGCCCTGGATCGGCTCGCAGAAGAACGCAGCGACATTGTCGGCGCCGAGCTCGGCGACCTTTGCGCGCAGGGCTGCCACCGACGACGCGATCAGTGCCTGCGCATCGTTGCCTTGCGGATGGCGGTACGGATTGGGCGATGGAATGTAGTGCTGCGTCGGCAGCGGCAGGTCGAAGCCGCGGTGGAACACCGGCAGCGCCGTGAGTCCCGCGCCGGTGGACGACGAGCCGTGGTAACCGCGCTCGAGCGAGATGAAGTGCTTCTTCGCAGGCCGGCCGCGCGCGTTCCAGTACTGCACGATGAAGCGCACGGCGGCGTCCACCGCCTCGGAGCCGCCGAGCGTGAGATACGCGCGCGTCAGCGAAGGTGGCGTCAATCTCGACGAGTTTGGCAGCGAGGCGAATGGCGGGCTCGCTCGCGAATCCGAAGTATCCGGTGGCGTAGGGCAGCTTGCGCATCTGGTCGGTCGCGGCTTCGACGACACTTTCCTGGCCATAGCCGACGTTCACGCACCAAAGTCCCGCGAACGCGTCGAGCAATTCGCGCCCGTGCACGTCGGTGAGCCATGAGCCACGGCCCGATGGACAGCACGAGCGCGCCGCGCTCTTCGTGCTGGCGCCAGGCGGCGACGGGATGAATGAGATGCGCTCGGTCGAGTGCGTCGAGCGACCTGGAGCTGGAGTCGAGGGGAGGGGGGCTCATATGGGTTCTGTCGTAAAGGCGCATGATGAGAGAGCTTAGGACGGAGCAGTGGCGTCGTCGTGCTGCTTTGGCGCGTGCGCGCCGCGGTTCATGTCGTTGTCGCAATCGCGACAGCACATCATGCGGCGACGCCACGTCAATAACCGCGCGCGCGATCGACCAGTCCGACGAGTGCCTCGCCACGCGCAAAGCGGCGCAGATTGTCGATCACCGCGCGTGCTGCCGTCCGGGGCTGCGTCATGCTCGCGATGTGCGGCGTGATACGCACTCTGCGGATGCGACCACAGCGCATCGTCGGCTGGCAGCGGCTCGGGGTCGGTGACGTCGAGCACGGCTTCGGACAGACGTCCGGCGTCCAGTGCTTGCAGCAGGTCCGGCGCGACGAGCTGTGCGCCCGCGTCCGACGTGCACGAGACTGGCCCCGCTGCGGCAGCTGCGCGAACAAGGACGCATTCAAGACGCCGCGCGTGGAATCGGTCAACGGCAACAGGCAGACCAGCACGTCGCTGCGTCGCGAGCAGCGTTTCGAGCTCATCGTTGCCGGCGTAGCAGCGTACGCCGGCAATATCGTGTCGGGAGCGGCTCCATCCCGCACAATCGAAGTCGAAGGCGACGAGCTTCGCGAGCACCGCCTGGCCGAGCGAGCCCAGTCCGAGCACGCCGACACGGCGCTCGCGCGCGGGTCGCACAGGTAAGGGTCGCCATTGCCGCTGCTCCTGCGCGCGGCGGTAGGCCGGCATGTCGCGGTGGAGGTCGAGCACCGCGTGCGTCACGTACTCGACCATGCCTTGTACGATGCCCGGCTCCACCATCCGCACGACGGGCAGCCGCGGCGGGAGCACCGCGAAGTCGAACTGGTCGACGCCCGCTCCCGTCGAGAACAGCACCTGCAGGTTTTCGGAAACCGCGATGCGAGATCGGCGGGCGGTTCCCACGCCGCGAGAAAGCGCACGTCGTGCGGATCGCCGATGTCGGGCCAGAGGCGGAAGTCGATGTGTGGCGCTTCACGCCGGAAGATGTCGGCCCACTGCCGGCCGCGATCGGGATCCGCCTTGTAGACGAATGCCTCGCGCATCAGCCGAGTGCCTGCGTGACGACGGCATACAACCGCGTCTGCGGATGCGCAGACAGCGGCGCG
This sequence comes from uncultured Pseudomonadota bacterium, assembly GCA_963709335.1. Taxonomy (GTDB): domain Bacteria; phylum Pseudomonadota; class Gammaproteobacteria; order Burkholderiales; family Casimicrobiaceae; genus VBCG01. Next base: position 950,537 of record CAVPWB010000004.1, on the reverse strand, counting down.
CCGCGCAGCATCGTCGTCAGCGCATCGACGCGCAGAAGTCCCAGGCTTTCAACCCATTCGCGCGAGGCCGCTGTCGAAATCGATATCGATGCGCGTGAATCGGCCGGCATTGAGCCCCGCAAGATGCGCGATCAGCGCTTTGGCGCCTTCGGCGTTCGCGCGCGACTACCGGACCGATGGCATGGCCGCGACCGAATCGGCGCAGCATCGCGAATCCCTGCGCGGCTGCCGTCGTGGTCGAGCATCACCGTCGCCTGCGCATCGCGCAAGCAGTTCGTCGATCAGCGCATCGCGCTGCATGCCGCGTGCCGCAGCGTCGAGTGCGCGCAGTGCGGCGACATCAGCTTTGGTCGGCAGGGCGCAGCCGCTGGCCGGGATCCAGCGCGATCGGCGGAGAAGGCCGCGCGCTACCCTGATGTTGCCGCACTTCTCCGATCCGCGTGAAGCCCAGGCGTTCGTACAAGCCGCGACCGTCAGTCGTGGCGTTCAACAGCACGCTGCAGCCTTCCAGTCCTTCCAGCAGGGCGCTCATCAGCCGATGCCCGATGCGCCGGCCCCGGCACGCCTGCGTGACGACGACGAGCCCGATCGTCGCGTGCCGCTGCCCCCAGCGCCAGCGCATTCCGACGCCGACGACGTGGCCGTCGCGCTCCGCCACGACACCTTCGCCGAGGCGAAACACTTGCTTCCAGTCGGCCGGCCGGTGGGGCCAGCGCATCTCATCGGTGAGCGCGTGCGCGGCGCCCAGATCGGCCGCGGTCATCGGTCGCAGTGCCACCCCATCGGAAACTACTGCGGCATGCGCATCCATGCGGATCCGTCCGTTCGATTTTCCAGCGCTCATGTTGTATGCAATCGCGCCGTTTCGCCAGCGGTAACGCGGCCTTGCGCGCAAATCGACACGCTGCGCTGTCCCGGGCGGCTCGTACGCAATAACCTGCGGCGCGGCGGCGCTCAACGACTGCAAATGCGGCGGCAGGCCGCCTACCATCTGCCGCACTACAGGACCACCGCAGCCCCAATGTCCGCGCTCCATATCAATCCATGTGCAGCCACTCGCGTGTCGACGAGCGCGCCGCACGGCATGCTGTGGCCGCCTGCCAAAACGGCAGCTTCGTTGCTGCGCGCCCGCGATTTCATCATCAGCGTATCGCGTGGTCATGTTGCAATGGCGGCGTGACATCCACCGACCACGACACCGAGATCTCCTCATGAAACCCAAGTACATCACGTTCGATTGCTACGGCACGCTGACGCGCTTCCGCATGTCGGAAGTGGCACGCGAGATGTTTGCCGATCGCATTCCCGCCGAGCGCATGGAGCAGTTTCTCGCCGACTTCACCGCCTATCGCTTCGACGAGTGCCTGGGCGACTGGCAGCCGTACGAGACGGTGCTCAAGAACGCGGTGAGGCGCTTGTGCAGGAAGTGGAAGCTCCAGTACCTCGACTCGGAGGCGCAGAAGTATTACGACGCGGTGCCCACGTGGGGCCCGCACGAGGACGTGCCGGCGGGCCTCGCCAAGGTCGCCCGCGAGATTCCGCTCGTGATCCTGTCGAACGCATCGGACGATCAGATTCAGATCAACGTCGCGAAGCTCGGCGCGCCGTTCCACCGTGTCTATACCGCGCAGCAGGCACAAGCGTACAAGCCGCGCCTGAAGGCCTTCGAGTACATGCTCGACTCGCTCGGCTGTAATCCCGAGGATGTGTGCCACGTGTCGTCGAGCTTGCGCTATGACCTCATGTCGGCGGACGATCTCGGCGTCGTGAACAAGGTCTACATCAACCGGGGACACGGTCCCGGCAACGACGCCTATCGGTATATCGAGATCAAGGATTGCGGTGATCTTGCTACCGCCGTTGGCCTGCGCTGAGGCAGCCGTCAACCATTGCGTGACCATTTGATATCAGGAGGACCACCATGACCGATCGCAAGCTGTTCGACGCTCTCGTCGGACCGCAGGAAAGCCACCGTCTGTTCGGCGCACTGCAGCGCGGCGTGACCCGCCGTGACATTCTCAAGATGCTCATGGCGGGCGGCATGCAGGCCGCACTCGCCGGCAGCCTCGCAACGACGGCCATGTCGGCGCATGCGCAGACACCGCGCAAGGGCGGCCGCATCCGCGTTGCAGGATTCGCCTCGAGCGTGAACGACACGCTCGATCCGGCCAAACAGTCGAACGGCACGGACTACGCCCGCGGCTTCATGTTCTACAACGGGTTGACGGTGCTGGACGGGACCCTGACACCGCAGCCGTCGCTTGCCGAGGAGTTCACGACCCAGGACGCCAGGATATGGGTTTTCAAGCTGCGCAAGGGCGTCACCTTCCACGACGGCAAGCCGCTGACGCCCAACGACGTCGTGTATTCGATCCTGCGTCACAAGGATCCGGCGACCGCGTCGAAGGCGAAGGTACTGGCCGACCAAATCGACACCGTGAAGGCGACCGGCCCCAACGAGGTCACCATCACACTGACGTCGCCGAATGCTGACCTGCCGGCGATCCTCGGCACGTACCACTTCCACATCGTCAAGGAAGGTACGACCGACTTCAATGCCGGCATCGGCACCGGCCCCTACAAGGTGAAGGAGTTCAAACCGGGCGTACGCTCCATCGCCGTGCGCAATGACGGCTACTGGAAGCCGAACCGCCCGTATCTCGACGAAATCGAGTTCGTGGGCATCACCGACGAGTCGGCGCGCGTCAACGCGCTGCTGGCAGGTCAAGTCGACCTCGTCAGCGCCGTCGACCCGCGGTCGATCGACCGAATCAAGGGCACGGGCAAGTACGCGGTCTTCGAGACCAAAGCGGTCTCGTACACCGACCTCATCGTGCGGGTCGATCGCGCCCCGGGCAGCAACCCCGATTTCGTCCTCGCCCTCAAGTACCTGCTCAACCGCGATCAGATTCTGAACACGATTCAGCTCGGCAATGGTGCGGTGGCCAACGACCAGCCCATCGCCGCGAGCAACCGTTTCTATTTCAAGGGTCTCCCGCAGCGTCCCTACGACCCCGACAAGGCCAAGTGGCACCTGCAAAAGGCCAACCTCGGCAGCGCCGCGATTCCGGTGGTCGCTTCGCCTGCCGCCACCAGCTCGGTTGAGATCGCCCTGGTGCTGCAGCAAGCGGCCCAGCAGATCGGCTTGAACCTTGACGTGAAGCGCATGCCTTCCGACGGCTACTGGTCTACGCACTGGATGAAACACCCGTTGGGCTTCGGCAATGTGAACACGCGCCCGAGCGCCGACCTCGCGTTGACGCTCTTCTTCAAGTCCGATGCGCCTTGGAACGAGGCGGGCTGGAAGAACGAAAAGTTCGACCAGCTGCTGGTGGCTGCACGCGGGGAAACCGATGCGGCGAAGCGTGCCCAGATGTACGCCGACATGCAGACGATGATCCACAACGACGGCGGCGTCGGCATTCCGATGTTCATCTCGAGCCTCGATGGACACGCGAGCAAGCTCAAGGGTTTGTCGCCGATTCCGCTGGGCGGCATGATGGGTTCCACTTTTTCCGAGCACGTCTGGCTCGAATCGTAAGCAAGGGACTCGACGATGAACCGGATCATCCTGCTGCTACTTGCCCGGCGCATTGCATTGGCACTGCTGTCGTTACTCGCAGTGTCGGTGGTCGTTTTCGCGATCACGGCAGTGCTGCCGGGCGACGCGGCGCAGGAGCAGCTTGGCCAGGAAGCCACACCCGAGGCGCTCGCAGCGTTGCGCGCGCAGATGGGTCTCGATGTGCCGGCACCGCAGCGTTACGTGCGCTGGCTCGGCGGGTTGGTGCGCGGCAACCTTGGCGTGTCGTCGGCGACGCAGCTGCCGGTGACGGAATTGATTGGAAGCCGGCTGCCGAACTCGTTGTTGCTGGCGGCGGTGACGGCTCTATTCTCCGTTCCCATCGCGCTTTCACTCGGCATCGCGGCCGCCGTGTGGCGGGGATCGTGGTTCGACCGCGCGGCCTCGACCGCCGCCGTCGCGGTCGTGTCCGTGCCGGAGTTCCTCGTGGCAACGCTCGGCGTACTCATATTCGCGGTGCAGTTGCGGTGGCTTCCCGCGCTGTCGTACGTCAGCGACGTCGATTCGCTCGGTCAGTTGCTGCAGGCGTTCGCAATGCCGGTGTTGACGCTTTGCTGCGTGATCGTCGCCCAGATGATGCGCATGAGCCGCGCGGCCGTGATCGACCAGCTCGAAGCGCCTTACATCGAGATGGTGCGGCTGAAAGGCGCGTCGCCGCTGCGCACGGTGCTCGCACACGCGCTTCCCAACGCGGTCGGTCCCATCGCGAATGCGGTGGCGCTCAGTTTGTCGTATCTGCTCGGCGGCGTGATCATCGTCGAGACGATCTTCAACTACCCCGGGATTGCCAAGTTGATGGTCGACGGCGTGTCGCAGCGCGACATGCCGCTCGTGCAAGCCTGCGCCATGCTGTTTTGCACCGCCTACCTGATCCTCGTGACGGCGGCCGACGTGTGCGGGATCGTCGCCAACCCGCGCCTGCGGCATCGCTAGGAGCGATTCATGGCATCGATCCTGACCTCGGCCAGTTTCGCGCGCAGCATGCGTTCGGCTTGGCGCATACGCCTAGCGCATTTCGGTGCGTCGGGGTGGGTAGGCCTCGCGATCGTCGCGTTCTGGGCTTTGGCGGCGATGTTCGGTCCGGCGCTATTGTCGCGCAGCGGCGCCGCCGGTGGCGGCGCGGTGTTTGCGCCGATCAGCGCCGCGCACTGGCTCGGCACCGATTACCTGGGCCGCGACATGCTCGCCCGGGTCATCGAAGGTGCGCGTTATACCGTCGGCGTGGCATTTCTAGCGACATTGCTCGCGAGCGGCGTCGGTACGGTGCTCGCGTTGCTCGCCGCCGCGAGCAACCGCTGGATCGATGGCGGATTGAGCCGCACGCTCGACACCTTGACGGCGATCCCGAGCAAGATGTTCGCGCTGATCATGGTGGCGGGATTCGGGTCGTCGATTCCCATGCTGGTGATGACGGCTGCGATCATCTACATGCCTGGCGCGTATCGCTTCGCGCGCGCTCTCGCGGTCAACGTCAACGCGCTCGACTACGTCACCGTCGCACGCACGCGCGGCGAGGGCAAGCTGTACGTAATGTTGCGCGAGATCCTGCCCAACATCGCAGGCCCCATGCTCGCCGATCTCGGCCTGCGCTTCGTGTACATCGTGCTGCTCCTGGCGGCGCTCAGCTTTCTCGGCCTCGGCGTCCAGCCTCCTGCGGCCGACTGGGGATCGCTCGTGCGCGAGAACATCGGCGCGCTCGCCGATGCCGGTGCCTCCGTGATCGTGCCGTCGGCCGCGATCGCGAGCCTGACCATCGCAGTCAACCTAGTCATCGACAACCTGCCGGGCGGCGTCGCCCGGGAACGTGGAGTACGCTGATGGGAAGCCCGGTCGTTGTCGACAACCTCACCGTCAGTGCCGGCGTCGCAACGCTCGTCGACGCGCTGAGCTTCACCATTCGCCCTGGCGAGGTACTGGCGCTCATCGGTGAATCGGGGTCGGGCAAGACGACGACCGCGCTTGCCTTGATGGGTTATGCGCGCCGCGGCTGCCGCATCACCGGCGGCAGCGTGCGCATCGGGGACGTCGACGTCCTTTCGCTTGCGCCGCGCCAGCTGCGTGCGCTGCGCGGTCGCACGGTCGCCTACGTCGCGCAGAGCGCCGCCGCCTCGTTCGACCCTTCCCGCACGATCCTCGACCAGGTGGTCGAGCCTGCGTGCCTGCACGGCACCTTGCCGCGCGGCGAAGCGGAGTTGAAGGCGATTGCGCTCTTCCGCGAGCTCGCGTTGCCGGAGCCGGAGACGATCGGACGCCGCTACCCGCACCAGGTATCGGGCGGCCAGCTGCAGCGGCTGATGGCCGCCATGGCGCTCATCACCGATCCCGACGTCGTCATCCTCGACGAGCCGACGACGGCGCTCGACGTCACGACGCAGGTCGAGGTCCTGCGTGCGTTTCGACGCGTTATCCGCGAGCGTCAGGTTACGGGGGTATACGTGAGCCACGACCTCGCGGTGGTCGCGCAGATGGCCGATCACATCCTCGTGCTGCGCGACGGCCGCATGCGAGAGCTGGCGGCCACCGAGCCCATCCTGGTCGCGCCGCAGAACGAGTACACGAAGAGCCTGCTCGCCGCCGCGCGGCCGGCGCCCCGCGTCGTGGCGGCAGCTCCCTACACCGACGTGCTCCTGCGCGTCCATGGACTGTCTGCGGGGTACGGTCCTCGCACCAGCGAGGGGTTGGCCAGCACGATGATCCTCGAGGACATCGACGTCGAGCTGAAGCGAGGCCAGTCGATCGGCGTGATCGGCGAATCTGGTTCGGGCAAGACGACGCTCGCACGTGTCGTTGCCGGGCTGCTTGCGCCCTGCGCAGGCACAGTCGAGTTCGACGGGCGGCCGTTGAAGCCGACGCTCGACCATCGGACTCGCGATGAGCTGCGCCGCATCCAGATAGTGTTCCAGTCCGCCGACACCGCGCTCAATCCGTCGCACACGATCGAGAGAATCCTCGCCCGCCCCCTGCAGTTCTACAAGGGCTTGCAGGGCGACGCGCTGCGAGCGCGCATCGACGAGCTGCTCGACCTCGTGAAGCTGCCGCGAAATCTCGCTCAGCGGTTACCCGGTGGACTTTCGGGCGGCCAGAAACAGCGCGTGAATCTTGCGAGAGCGCTAGCCGCGGACCCCGACCTCATCCTTTGCGACGAAGTGACGTCGGCGCTCGATACGGTGGTTGCCGCAGCGGTGCTCGATCTCATGGCGGACCTGCGCCGTGCGCTTGGCGTCTCCTATCTCTTCATCAGCCACGACCTGCACACCGTGCGGGCCGTGTGCGACGAGATCGTCGTCATGCGCCATGGCCGCAAGCTCGCCCAAGTCGCGCGAGCGGACTACGAGCGTGGCCCGCATCATCCCTACTACGAAGAGCTTGCGCGCGCTGTACCTGAGCTGCGGCGCGGCTGGCTCGACGAGCTCGACCGGCAAAGGCCGGCCGTGGCAGCGTGAGGAAAGGCGCGTAATGAAACCGACATTCCGAGTTGCGTCCATCGCGGGCGACGGTATCGGCAAGGAAGTGCTGCCGGAAGGCTTGCGCGTGCTGAACGCAGCCAGCGAGCGCTTTGGATTCGAGCTCCAAATCCGGGAAATTCCGTGGGCAAGCTGCGACTGGTATGCGCAGCACGGGCAGATGATGCCCGACGACTGGAAGCAACAGCTCGCAGGCATCGACGCCATCTACTTCGGCGCCGTTGGATGGCCCGCGACCGTGCCCGACAACGTTTCACTGTGGGGTTCGTTGCTGAAGTTCAGGCGCGAGTTCGACCAGTACGTCAACCTGCGCCCGGTGCGGCTGCTCGAGGGCGTGAAGTGCCCGCTGGCAGGTCGTTCGCCCGGCGACATCGATTACCTCGTCGTGCGCGAGAACACGGAAGGCGAGTACACGAATCTCGGCGGCGTTATGTTCGCGGGCACCGACCGCGAATTCGTGATCCAGGAGTCGGTGTTCACCCGACTCGGCGCGGATCGCGTCCTAAGGTACGCATTCGAGCTGGCGAAGTCACGGTCGCGTAAGCACGTCACTGTCGCGACAAAGAGCAACGGCGTGGCAATCAGCATGCCATGGTGGGATACCCGCGCGGACGAGGTTTCGAAAGCCTACCCCGAAGTCACCATCGACAAACAGCACATCGACATCCTGAGCGCTCGCTTCGTGTTGCAGCCGGAGCGTTTCGACGTTGTCGTCGCCAGCAACTTGTTCGGCGACATCCTGTCGGACCTCGGTCCGGCCACCACGGGAACGATCGGTCTCGCACCGAGTGCGAATCTGAATCCCGAGCGCAAGTTCCCATCGCTGTTCGAGCCCGTCCATGGATCGGCTCCGGACATCTATGGCAAAGGTATCGCCAATCCGATCGCCACGATCTGGTCTGGCGCGCTGATGATCGATTTCCTGACTGGGGGAGGCGACGTCGGTCGTGCTGCGCACGATGCAATCGTCAAAGCGATCGAAGCGGTGATTGCTCACGGCCCTCGCACGCGCGACTTGGGCGGTAACGCGACAACGGAGGACGTGGGGCGGGCGATCGCCGATCATGTGCTGGAGAGCGTTAGATGACACTTACGATTGAACGCCAGGACCTGTTGCCCGGACGTAACTGGATAGGCAGTTGGTGTCACGCGCAGGACGGTCGCCGCTTCGGTGTGACGGATCCTGCAACCGACGCGGTGTTTGCGGACGTACCCGACAGCGGTGCCCCTGATGCGCGCGCCGCCGCGGACGCAGCGCATGCTGCCTTTCAGACGTGGCGCGCGGTACCGGCAAAACAACGGGCGCAGATCCTCAAGCGCTGGAACGACCTCATCATCGCGCATCTGGAAGACCTGGGGCGCATGATCTCGCGCGAGCAGGGCAAGCCGATTGCCGAAGGCCGCGGCGAAGTGGCGTACGCGGCAAGTTACGTCGAATGGTTCGCCGAGGAGGCCACGCGCGCCAACGGGGACGTGATCCCTGCGCCCGTCGTGGGCCGTCGCATGTTCGCGCTGAAAGAGCCTGTCGGGGTAGTGGCGGCGATCACGCCGTGGAACTTCCCGGCGGCGATGATCGCGCGCAAGATCGCTCCGGCTCTCGCGGCGGGGTGCACCGTGGTGTGCAAGCCGGCGGAGGATACGCCACTGACGTCGCTGGCGCTTGTGCGGCTGGCCGAAGAGGCGGGCGTGCCGCCGGGTGTGCTCAACATCGTCACCGCTTCACGCGAGCGCGCCTCCGAGGTCGTCGATGTCTGGCTCGACGATCCGCGGGTGCGCAAGATCACGTTCACCGGTTCCACTCCGGTCGGTAAGCACCTTGCGAAGCGCGGCGCAGATACACTCAAGAAGCTGTCGCTCGAGCTCGGAGGAAATGCCCCTTTCATCGTCTTCGAGGACGCAGACCTCGATGCCGCGGTGGAAGGCCTGATGGCGGCGAAATTCCGCAACGGCGGACAGACCTGCGTGTGTCCCAACCGCGTGTTCGTTCATGCCCGCGTGCACGATGTGTTCGTCGAGAAGCTTGCGCGACGCATCAATGGATTGAAGGTTGGACCGGCAACCGATCCGACGTCACAAATCGGACCGATGATCAACGCGCGCGCGGTCGACAAGATCGAGCGGCATGTGCGTGACGCAGTCCAGCGCGGTGCGCGCGTGGTTGTGGGCGGGAAGCCACTTCCGGCGCTCGGTCGCAATTACTTCGCACCGACGCTGCTGACCGGCGCCGACGCGACGATGGCATGCGCCTGCGAAGAAACGTTTGGTCCGGTCGTACCAGTGACCCGCTTCCACGACGAGCAGGAAGTGATCACCGCCGCGAACGCGACGCCGTTCGGGCTGGCGGCCTACTTTTACTCCCAGGACGTTCGCCGTATTTGGCGGGTGGCGGAAGCGCTCGAAGCCGGCCTTGTCGGCATCAACGAGGGTGCGGTCGCCGCCGAGGCGGCCCCATTCGGGGGCGTGAAGGAGTCGGGCTACGGCCGAGAGGGGTCGGTGCATGGCCTCGACGACTACATGCAATTGAAGTACGTGTGCCAGGGGCAGTTGTAGCTGGACGAGAACACGGAAGCGCTGTTTCGGAGCCAGGAGACGGAGCGCTGACCGACGGCGCGCTATAGACCGGTAGCAGCGGGGCGCTTCGTGCCCTTGCCTTGCGCTGCGATTCGCTGCTACGACTGGTCTGCGCGGACGACGTAAGGCGTACGTGTTGACGCAATCATTTTCGTTTGAACGGTGGGAATTTATCCGAGTTGCGCGCGCGTCACCGGCTCGACTTCGACGCCAGCCACTGTTCCCCGTCTTCAAGTCGTATTTCGTCTGCCTTAAGCGCGCTTGGTCGGGAACGGCACGTCGGAACGCTAGCGGCGGCCTCGCTTGAACAAATGCGCGGCACGCGCAACCAAGCTGCCGTGCCGTGCTAAACCGTGTGCAGACAAGCCGTTAACTGGCCGCAAGTGCTGCGGCCTTTTATCTTGCTGTCGTAATTTTCAGCGGTCGAGCGAGCTTCTCCGACCATCGAGCGCGATTCATCTGCACCTGATTTTAACGACCGACCGGAGTTCTTCTGCGATCAGACTGACGGCGAAGCGCACGACGAAAACACTGGCCAGCGCAAGCATAAGAGCGGCCGCACCGCCGAAACATACCGGTTGCAGCGCGCAAACCCCGCGAACAATACGTTACGAACACCACACTGAAGCCGACCTGAATACCGCGCCTCTCGCGAGCGATCGAACATCATTCGCTCCGTTCATGCTCGGCAGAATGGCTCGGGAAAACCGTGCTGCGCTGATTGCCGGTCAGTGCTGACAGTGCCTTGAGGCGCATGCGTTCGAGCGACGATCGAATTCCTTCCGGTAACGCGCTGGCTGCCGGATCGTCCGCGCTACTTGATGCGCGAGCGGCGTCACGAATCGCTGTTTGGCGTTGTCGTTCCCCAGCTCGCTGCTCCGCCACCCGAATCCCGAGCTCTGGGGTGAAATCGCCTCGTTGAATACGCACGATCAGTGTCGCGCAATAGCCTATCGGGTTGCGGACATGCGTGGTCTTCATTCGACCAGCGAGCTCGTCCAAGACCAGCTGAGCGGACTATAAGCAGCGAGGGCGGGCCGGAAAGGAGGTTCAATGGCCCGTGAAACCGGGATCTACCGGCGGGCGATTCCCGTTGCTGGTGGATTGCAACAACGTTACCGAACGGCCAGCGCGTACGCCAAAGCTGCTGGGACTGAAGACCGAAGAGAAGCAGAAGCACTCCTCGCCAAGCTGAAGGTCGAGGCGTACCAGCGAAGCGAACTTCGGCATGAAGCCCGAGCGCTCGTGGCAGGAGGCCGTGGTCCGGTATCTCTCAGGCAAGCAGCATCTTGCGGAGCTTCAAGGACGTTCGGCGCATCTGTCGCCGCCTCGACCCTTACCTGGGAGCGTTGCAGCTGCGCGAGATCAACGGGCGACGTGATCTGGCAGATCACCCAGGACGAGTTGAAGCGCGGCAATCAAGCCGGCGACGGTGAATCGCTATCTCGCCACCATTCGCAACCTGTTGCGCACCGCACGCGACGAGTGGCAGTGGATCGAAGTGATTCCGAAGATCCGCCTGTTGTCCGGCGAGAACGAACGCGATCGCTGGTTGACCCAGAGCGAAGCGGATCGCTTGATCGCGGCCGCAGCGCCGCACTTGCAAGGCGCTGATTCGCTTTGCGTTGGCCACCGGCTGCCGCGCCCGCGAGATTACCGGCTTCGAATGGGACCGGGTCGACTTGAAGCGCAGGACCGCCTGGCTGGACCGGACCAAGAATGGAACGCCGCGAGGCGTCCCGTTGAATCGAGATGCGGTAGAAGTGTTGGAAGCTGAAGCGGACAAGCATCCGGTGTTCTGCTTCACGTATCGAGGAGAGCCAATCGCCTGGGAGTTGACGAACAGCGCTTGGCAGCGTGCGACGCGGGAAGCAGGGATCACGGATTTCCGGTTCCATGATCTGCGGCACACGTGGGCGTCGTGGCATCGTCAAGCAGGCACGAGCTGCGATGAGCTCAAGGATCTGGGGGGCTGGAAATCACGCGTGATGGTGGACCGCTACGCGAAGTTTGCAACCGAGCACTTAACGGCTGCAGCGGAGCGAATTGAGCGCGGCCGTGACAGAGACGTGATTCCTTTGTCACGTTTTTGTCACGTTCCAAAAGCACAAGGGGCCGATCGTTAGGCTAACCCCTTGAATTTATTGGTAGGCCGTGGCGGACTCGAACCGCCGACCAACGGATTAAAAGTCCGCTGCTCTACCAACTGAGCTAACGGCCCGTGGAGAAGGCCGCCATTATAAGCGCGGATGCGCGCTCGCCTGCTGCAGGCGTCAGTGCGTGTCGCCGCCGAGGAATGATGGCAACGACGTGAACTCGATGCCTTCGTCCGTCAGCGCTTTCGCCTCGTCGCGCGACGCCTGGCCACGGATGGCCCGCGGGGGCACTTCCTGGTAATGCATCTTGCGAGCTTCCTCGGGGAAGCGGCGGCCGACATTCTCGGTGTTGCGCACCATCTCGCGCAGCTTGACGAGGGCCTCCGTCGGCAAACCGACGGCGGCGTCGGTCGTCGTGTTGCGCTCCTCCGTAGGCTCGGCCGGGGGCGCATTGTCGCGCGCCGCGCCCTTGGCAACGCTCACGCGTGCCGACGGCAGCCGCTCGATGTTCGCGTCGTCGCAGACGGGACAAGTGACGAGCGAGCGCTCCTGCTGGCGTGCGAATTCCTCACCCGAGGCGAACCAGCCTTCGAAGCGATGTCCGTGCCCACAGGTGAGTTCGAAAATGATCATGTCGATTCAACGGCCAGGGAGGGCGGCGGTTGACCCCGCCGGCAGGACCGCGTTCCGCAGTGGGGCGGGCCCCGCCACCCCACGATACTAGAACCGCCGGGCGCCGGCTACCGCGCCGCCCGTCGCGCCGACGGGCGCGGCCGCTTCGCTGCGCTCGATGCGCCACATCTGGTAGTTCACCGCGGCGACGCAGCCGGCGACGATCGCCGCGAACGTCAGGATGGAGCCGACGGCGAGCGTCGATATCCCAGTCAGGCCCTGCCCGATCGTGCAGCCGAGCGCCGTAACGCCCCCGAATCCCATCATTACTGCACCGGCCACGTGGTTGCCGATGTCCTCGACCGACGCAAAACCCTCCCAGCGAAAGGTCCGCGTGGCCAGCGCCATGGCAGCCGACCCGGCCAGGATGCCGAGGACGCCGGCGATGCCGAACGTGAGCACACGCGACTGGTCCGTCCAAAGCATAAGCAATTCAAGGAGATAGGCGGTTGGCGCCACGAAACTGTACGACTCCATCCGCCCCGAGTTCGTGGCGACGAATCGCTCCTCGAGCGTCTGCGGATCCTCGGGCACGTACCCCAGGTGACCCGAGACGTACCAGCCGCCGACGATGACGGCGCCGATCACGAGCCCTCCAATCACCATTTCCCGGCTTCCACGGAACTCGCGGCTCCCGAACACGAACCCGCCGAGCACCAGCGCCGCTACGAGCGGCAGCCAAAGGCGAACCGCCGACCCGGCGCCGGCCGCCATCGCGAGCGCCGGCAGATCGGACGTCGGTGCGCTCATTTCCCACCGGAACGTGTCGAGCCCGTTGGCTCGCCAAGGCGCGAACACGCCTTTCAGCGTCATGTAGGCGGACGCGGCGAGGAACACCAGCACGATCCACGATTTCAGGTTGCCGGCACCCGCACGGATCAGCGTCTTGCTCCCGCAGCCGGAGCCCAGCGTCATGCCGAAGCCGAACAGGAAGCCGCCGACCAGGTGCGACAGCCACGGCACGTGCGCCGTCGTGTAGATCGTCTTGGCCGTATCGATCGACCCGGCCGCCTGCAGCAGCGCCGTGCCCGCGATCGCAACGACGATCGCCAGCAGCCACATCCGCATCCGCCGCCAGTCGCCGAACGTCACGATGTCGGTGATCGATCCCATCGTGCAGAAGCTGACGCGGTAAGCGACGGCGCCGAAGACGAATGCAAGGGCAAATGCAAGGCCGGTGACGAGCGCCGGGTTGGGAAGAGCGGTGCCTGGCATGCGAAATTATCTCATGCTGATTCGGCCGAGCCGGCAGAGCGCGCCGCTCCCGGGCCTTCGACGACCGCAGATTGCTTGGATGCCTCTTTAACCCCGTTTTGCCGGGCGCTCCGTTTACCGATTCATGTCCGGCCGTTCGCGCCGGGATCAGGGAGGTCGTCGATGAGCGCCAACGCTGGTTCGAATCCACTGCAGAATTCCTCGCGCGCACGCGACCGTCGCTGGTCGAGGCTCGTCGCCGCCGCGGCGCTCGCGCTGGCATTCGACACCGCCGCTCACGCAATGCCGCCGTCCGCCGTGACGATCGACGTCTATGACCGCACGCAGGGCGAAACCCTGGCGATCCATCCGCTCGATTCGCAGCGCTATGTAGTGGGCACGCCGGGCCACGAATACGCGATTCGCATCCGCAACGAGACTTCACGCCGGATCCTCGCCGTCACGAGCGTTGACGGCGTCAACGTCGTCACCGGCGAAACGGCGGCACCCGAGCAATCGGGCTACGTGATCGAGGCGGGCGGCAGCGTCGAGATCGCCGGCTGGCGCCGAAGCCTCGAGCGAACGTCGGCGTTCTATTTCACCGACCTTGGCGACAGCTACGCCGCACGCACGGGACGCCCGCGCAATGTCGGGGTCATCGGCGTCGCCGTTTTCCACGAGTTGGTGCGGCCCATGATCAGCTCATTCCTGCGGGACAAAGTCCTCGCGCACGAGAACGAAGGCGACCCGCGAGCACGGGCCGAGCGCGCAGATGCAGCGGCCCCCGCCGCACCCGCCCAGGACGCCGCCGCGCGAATCCGGCCGGCTCGCGGCGAGCGAGCCACGCCAGATGTTGTCGAACAAGCTCGGGACCGGATTCGGCCGCGACGAGGCGTCGCTGGTGCAGCGGGTCCGATTCGAACGCGCGACGTCGGCGCCTGCGGAGTCGATCTCGATCCAGTACGATCGGCGAGACAACCTGATCGCGATGGGCGTGCTGCCGCGGCCACGATACGCGCAGCAAACGCCGGATCCGTTCCCCGCGATGCGTTTCGTGCCTGCACCGCGCTGAAGGCTCCCGAGACTGGCGGGGCCGCGCCGGTGTTTACATCGCATGGCGGTTTGGCGACGACGGCTCCTGCGCCGCATACTGCCAGCGCGATGGCTGCGCAGAACCTCAGCGACGACAGCGACGAGTCACTGATGCTGAGCTACGCGCAAGGCAAGGCTGCCGCATTCGACGCACTGTACGCCCGACATCGCGTAGGCGTGTATCGCTACGTGCTGCGCCATTGCGGTAACGCGCCCGTCGCCGACGAAGTATTTCAGGACGTATGGACGAACCTGGTCCGCACGCGGGCGACATATGCGCCGACGTCGCGCTTTTCCGCGTGGTTGTACACGCTCGCGCACAATCGTCTCGTCGACCACTGGCGCTCCTTAGGCCAGGTCGACATGGTGTCGATCGACGGCGACGACGCAGCGAACGACGCCGTCGGCGCGTTGCCCGCCGCGCGCGCCGACGAGCCCGATGAACGCGCGGCCAATCGCAACATCGCCGCGCATCTGCATGCGGCGCTGGCGAAGGTGCCCCCGCTGCAGCGCGACGCATTCCTTTTGCAGCAGGAGAGCGGCCTGTCGCTGCTGGAGATCGCGACGCTGACCGGGGTGGGCGTCGAGACGGTCAAAAGCCGGCTCCGCTATGCGGTTGCGAAGCTGCGAAGTGAATTGGGCGCGCTGCGGGAACTGGCTCACCGATGAACGACGATCGCGACCTTCACGATACGGCGCTCGACGCATTGCTGCGGACGCATTCGGCGGAGACGCCGCCGCCAGCCGTCGATGCGGCGGTGCTCGCGGCCGCCCATCGCGCCGTCGACGGCGAAATGCGCGCGCGTCCTGCACGGGCGACCCAGCCATGGCGCTGGTGGATGCCGCTCGCGGCGGCTGCCGCGATTGGCGTCGTGGTCATCGGCATCCTGCCGCTGGCGCCCACGCTCGTGGAACCGACGCCGCCGGCAACCAGCGACGCGCCAACGACGCCCGCTGCTCCGCCACCGTCGGCGACGCAACCGATCGAGGCCGCTCGTCCCGATGCGCAAGGCACGCCAATGGCGCGAGTACCCGTGCCCTCCGCAACAGACCGCATGTCGGCGAAGCGCGGCGCTGCGGCGACGCGCGAGCGCGAGGCAACGGTGCGCGAAAGCCGACAGCGCCCCGTCCCGTCCTTATATGGAGATGTACCGCTACGTCCCTCCAGAGCCCCCCGCGGCGGAACAGGACCGTCGCGCAAATGCGACCGGCGCTGTCGCCGCAATGCCGCAGGCAGCGCCGGCACCCAAGGCAATTCGGCCACAGCAAGAGGCGGCAGCGCCGGCCCCCGCCACGCAGGTGCCGCAGGAAGCCAATGCACAGCCGCCGCGCCAGGGCAGCGCTGCAGCTTTGACGCAGCCGGCGCGTTCGCCCGAAGTATTGCCGCGCACTGACGCGATGAGCTTGGAGGATCGGCAGAAAGTCGCGGCCGCACAACCACGTACCGTCGACGAATGGTTCGCACTGATCCGCAAGTTGCGAAGCGAGAACCGGGTGCCCGATGCGATACGCGCGCTCGCCGACTTTCGCGCCGCATTCAGCGATGCCGACGCGCGGCTGCCGGAAGATTTGCGTGACTGGGCGAAGACCGTGCCGTGAAACCGGCACGAAGGTCGTACCGCGAGCCGTCAACCGGTCAGCCGAAACTCCGAGGCATCACCGATGCGCAGCAGCTTGCGAATCGGTGAGGGAATCGCCGCCGCGAGTGCCGCATCGCGAGCGAACCATTCGACGCCCGGCATCCGCGCGTCGAGCGGCCAGCCCAGCACTTCCACGCGGACCGGGTGCATCGTCAACGCGAAATGCGTGAAGCCGTGCGTAAGCGGTGGCAACCATTGCAGCGTGCCGGTCGTAGCCGCGAGATGCACGCCGACGTACGCGGGCACATCCGTTTCCCGCGGAAGCTCGGGCAGGCTCCACAGGCCGCCCCAGATTCCCAGCGCGGGACGCCGTTCGAGCAGCACGTCGCCATCGCGCTCGAGCAGCAGCACCGTCACTTCGCGCTGCGGAAGCGCTTTGCGAGGACGCGGTGCAGGCAATTCGGCGATTCGTCCGGTGAGCCGCGCGATACAGTCGTCGTGCACCGGGCAGACATCGCAGCGCGGCCGCGTGCGCGTGCAGATCGTTGCGCCGATGTCCATCATCCCCTGCGTGTACGCCCGGATGTCGCCGGCACTGTCCGGCACCAGCGCATCCGCAACCCGCCATAGCGCTGCCTGCACGCGCGGCTCGCCGGGCCATCCGTCGACACCGCGATGGCGGGCGAGCACCCGCTTCACGTTGCCGTCGAGAATCGCGCCACGCTCGTCGCCGGCGAACGCGGCGATCGCCGCAGCCGTGGATCGGCCGATGCCGGGAAGCGTCGAGAGCGTCGCCGCATCGCGGGGAAACCGGCCGGCGTGATCACGCATCACCGCCTGCGCGGCCGCGTGCAGATGATGGGCGCGACGGTAGTAGCCCAATCCGCTCCATTGCTCGAGCACGCGGTCGAGCGGCGCCGCGGCGAGACTTTCGACCGTCGGAAATTGATCGACGAAGCGCTTGAAGTACGGCAGCACCGTCGCGACCTGCGTCTGCTGCAGCATGATCTCGGACAGCCAGATCCGGTAAGGATCGCGGTCCTGCTGCCACGGCAGGTCGCGCCGTCCGTGCGCGCGCTGCCACCCGGACACGCGCGCCGGAAACGCCGCCATGATCGCCGTCAGCGTCCGCCGAGCCGCTGACGGGCGCGGGTGCTCGCCTCCGACTTCGGGTACTTGGCGATCAACTCCTCGAGCGTGCGCCGCGCGGCCGCGTTGTCACCCATGTCGGACTGCGCGGATGCGATGTTGAGCAACGCGTCCGGCGCCTTGCTGCTGTCGGGGGAGTCCTTCAGCAATTGACGCTGGGTGACGATCGACGCTCGATAATCGCGGCGCGCGTACTGTGCGTTGCCGATCCAGTATTGCGCCGACGACGCGAGCGGACTGCGCGGATAGCTCTTCACGAATGCGGAGAAGCCGCCGATTGCACCCTGGTAGTCGCCGCGCTTGAACAGATCGAGAGCGGCGTCGTACGCGCGCTGCTCGGTGACGCCGTCGGTCGCATTGCGAACCGGTGGCGCGGTGGCGACAACGCCGGGCGTGCCGGACGCGCCGCCCGGCAACGCGCCCTGTGGCGGCAGCGTGCCCGAGTTCGGCGAGCCCGGACCTGCGGGCGTTCCGGCGTCGGGCGCTCCGGTGTTCGCCGGTGGCGCGGTAAGCGCTGGCGATGCCTCGATCTTGCGCAGCCGCGAGTCGAGGTCGACATACAGATCGCGCTGCCGCTTCTGCGACTGCTCGAGCTCGTACGTGATCACCTCGATCTGCCCGCGCAGCTTCGCGAGATCGCCCTGCAGCAATTGCAGTTGCGTGCCGAGATCGGCCAGCCCGCCGCTTTTCGCCTGCTGCTCGAGCAGCGCGAGCCGATCCTCGAGCTGGCGCTGCATCTGCACGATGCGCTGGTTGGTCGCCTCGATGCGCCGCCGCGCTTCTTCATCGTCGAACAGCGCGGCGCGCGCAGCGCCCGCACCGAGCAGCACCGCCAGAAGGACCAGCGAAGCCCGCTGCGACAGCTTCAACGCCTACTCGCCGGCATAGAGAATGTCGTCGCGACGGTTCTCCGCGTACGCGGATTCGTCGTGTCCGGGGTTCTTCGGCTTTTCCTTGCCGAAGCTCACCGTCTCGATCTGGCTTTCGGTCGCGCCGAGCAGCGTCATCATCCGCTTGACGGAATCGGCCCGCTTCTGGCCGAGCGCGATGTTGTATTCGCGCGAACCGCGCTCGTCGGTGTTCCCCTGCACGGTCGCCCGCGCGCTGCGGTTCTGCTGCAGGTAGCGCGCATGCGCCTCGACCAGCGGCCGGTATTCGTCCTTGACGACGAAGCTGTCGTAGTCGAAGTAGACGCTGCGCTTGGACAAAATGTTGTTGGGATCGCGCAGCGGGTTGCCGCTCGCGCCGGACCCCGTTGCGGAGCCGGTGACGCCGCCACCCGCCGCGCCGCCCGTTTGCGCGCCGCCAGCACCAGCCGTGCCCGCGGCACTTTTGTCGTCGACCGGCGCTTCGGTCGAGGGCGTAGTCGAGCAGCCGGCGAGTGCCGCCGCGATCAATCCGATCCAAAGATATTTGCGCATGCCACCTCCAAGGTAAGTCGGCGCGCCGCGACCACGGCGCGCATTCGAAAAGGAAATCATCATTGCCGCGGGAACGGTCCCCACGCCGGCTCGCGCACGTCGCTGGCGGGCGCCACGAGCCGTTGCTTCACGCGACCATCGATCGACACCGCCGCGAGAATGCCGCGGCCGCCACCTTCGCTTGCGTAGATGACGAGCTTTCCGTTCGGCGCAACACTCGGGCTCTCGTCGCCCGGTCCCGACGTCAGCACCTGCACTTGCCGCGTTGCATAGTCAAGGGATGCGATCTGGAAACGCCCGCCGTCGCGACGGACGAATACCATGCCCTTGCCGTCGGGCAGGGGCCGCGGCGACACGTTGTAGCTGCCGTCGAACGTGAGCCGCTCGACCTGGCCCGTCAGAAGCTGCGCGCGGTAGATCTGCGGCGTGCCGCCGCGATCGGATGTGAACACGAGCCACTGGCCGTCGGGCGTGAACATCGCCTCGGTGTCGATGCCGGGGGACGTCAGCACGCGCGTGACGTTGCTGCCGTCGGCATTCATCATGTAAACCTGCGAGCCGCCGTCCTTGGTCAGCGTGACGGCGAGCCTGCGGCCGTCCGGCGACCACGCCGGCGACGAGTTGCTGCCGCGGAAGTTCGCCACCGCGCGCCGCTCGCCGGTGTCGACCGATTGCACGTAGACGACCGGCTTCTTGTTCTCGAAGGACACGTACGCAAGCCGCGAGCCGTCGGGCGACCAGCGGGGCGACAACAGCGGCTCATTCGACGCGACGATCGACTGAGGCTCGTTGCCGTCGGCGTCGGCGACGAGCAGTTGGTAGCGCGACCCCTGCTTGGTGATGTACGCGATCCGCGTCGAGAAGACGCCACGATCGCCCGT
Source organism: uncultured Pseudomonadota bacterium (assembly GCA_963709335.1). GTDB lineage: Bacteria > Pseudomonadota > Gammaproteobacteria > Burkholderiales > Casimicrobiaceae > VBCG01. Next base: position 930,837 of record CAVPWB010000004.1, on the reverse strand, counting down.
CAGCTTCTCGTAGATGATGTCGGCGATCTTGTGCGCCGTGACGCGGAACTGCTGCGGCGTGACGGTGAACTGCATCGACACCAGCGTCGACTGCTTGACGACGTCCGACAGCACGAAGCGCACGTCGACGCGTCCGTCCGGCAGCGGCTGCATCGACCCGACGACAACGGCATCCGCATTGCGCGAACGCCACACGGCCGGCTGGATCTCTTCAGCCCGAACCGGCCGCGGCACGACTCCGTTCGTGTCGACGAGCCTGAACATGCCGGAGCGCGCGAGATCGGCGCCGACGATCCCCGAGATACCGAGCGGCCACGTGCCCTCGTTGCCGAACGGGACGATTGCAATCGGGATTGCGGCACCCGCACCGCCGACGATCTCGATCGACAGTTGAGCTTGTGCTGCGCCCACGAACAACGGCGAGAAAGCCAGTAGCCCAATGGCACACCAGCGACGACAGAGCAGGATCATCGAATGAAGTTGCGCGGGAACGAACGAGACGCCGGAGCTCGCGCAACGCAACGTACGGTGTTGTACATGTGCGGCGCGGGCAAGCGCGATGCGCGCCATTATAGCGGCGCGCTCAATGCGGCGCGACCGAAGTCGCGAAACCAAATGCCTGCGTGATGCGCTCTCCGACGCGCTCGGCGTCGTTGCGGGCAGGATACGGGCCGATATAGACGCGATAGAGTCCACCTGCCTGGCGAATTTTCGCTTCGACCTGTGCAGTCAACAGTTGGTTCTGCGCATGCGCGAGGAACGCCTGCGCATTTGCAAAATTTGCAAACGCTCCGAGTTGCACCGAGTAACCGCCGACAACCGATGCGACGGGCGGAGCGTCGGGCGCGCCCGACGGTTGCGCGACTGCAGGTGTCGGCACGAGCGGCGCCGTTGCCGCCGGTGCCGAAGCAACCGCGGGCAACGGCGGCTGGCTCGCCTGCGGCGACTGGGCGATGCTCCCGGGCAGGATCGCCTGCACGTCGACTTCGCCGCTGCCGTTCTGCGCGATGCCGAGCCGGTGCGCTGCGGCGTACGACAGGTCGATGATGCGACCGTGCAGGAACGGTCCGCGGTCGTTCACGCGCACGACGACGCTCTTGCCCGACGCGACGCTGGTGACGCGCGCGTACGACGGCAGCGGCAACGTCGGGTGCGCGGCCGTCATCCCATACATGTCGTACTTCTCGCCGATCGACGTCTTCTGGCCGTGGAACTTGCGGCCGTACCAGGACGCGATGCCGCGTTCCTGGTAAGGCTTGAGCGATGTCGCCGGCACGTACTCGCGTCCCAGCACGGCGTACGGACGGTTCGCCGCGCGGTGCAGCGGCTCCAGGCGTGGCACGGCATCGGGAACGGCGTCGAGGTTGGGCGGCGGATTCAGCCCCGGTCCGTCGTCCAGATAATATTTGCCTGACGGCGGCGGCGCGGACGGCGGCGTCGCAGCGGGTGGCACGCTGACGCGCGGCGGTTCGCGATACGACGAACTCGTGCACGCTGCGATCAGCAGCGCGAGGAGCGGTGTTGCGAAGCGGCGGAGCGGCATCGTGTGCGTGCGTGGGACCGCGCCGAATCTACCACCGCTTGGCGCGTGAATGCGCGTCCACGCGCCGCCGAGAAGCCACGAAAGCGAAGGGAGTCCGATGACGACTTACGTGTTCGCCTGGAATCCGCGCCTCTGGAACTGGCCCGAGCTTCCGCGCAAGCGCCGCAGCATCCAATCGCACGGACACGTCGACATCCGCTGGGCGTGTGGCCGCACACGCTCGATCGAACCGGGCTCGCGCGCGTTCTTCGTCCGGCTGGGCGTGCCGCCCAAAGGCCTGATCGCGTCGGGCCACGCACTGTCGGAACCGTGGGAAGCGCAACACTGGCTCGCGGAGAAAGCCGCGCTCGGCGCGACGACGCACTATCTGAAGCTGCGGCTGGAATTCCTGCGCGACGAACCGCTGATCACGCTCGACGAGCTCGCACGTCCGCCGTTCGGCCGCTTTCGCTGGGCAGTGCGGCAATCCGGAACACGGATGCCGTCGTCGATCGCCGACGCGCTGGAGCCGTGGTGGGAGGAGCGCGTGCGGGTAGCGTCGCACGTCACGGCGAAGCGAACGCGCGTTTCCCGCGCGGGCTGACGTCACACCTTTCGCTGCGGATTTGCGACGATCGCCATGCTGCAAGGTGACCTCATGGAACAGCGTGGCTCGGCGTAAGATCGCCGGATGAGCACGCAAACGATCCGTGGCGAAGCCTTTGCCGCGCTGCACCGGCGGCCGACGATATTCGCGATCCCCAATCCGTGGGACGCGGGGTCCGCGAAGATGCTGGCCGCGCTGGGTTTCGAAGCGCTGGCGACGACGAGCGCCGGACTCGCGTTCTCGCTCGGCCGCCCGGACGGCGAAGGTGCCCTCACGCGCGACGAGACGCTCGCCAATGCGCGGGCGATCGTCGATGCGACGCCGCTGCCCGTCAGCGCGGACCTGGAAAACGGCTTCGCCGACGACCCGCAGGCGTGTGCCGCAACGATCGCGCTCGCGGCCGCCACGGGGCTCGTCGGCGGCTCGATCGAGGACGCAACGGGAAGCGCCGCGGCGCCGATCTATCCGTTCGACCAGGCGCTCGAGCGCGTGCGCGCGGCCGTCGCTGCCGCACGCGCGCTGCCGTTTCCGTTCACGCTGACGGCGCGCGCCGAGAACTTTCTCCACGGCGTCGCCGACCTGAAGGACACCATCCGCCGTCTGGAGGCGTTCGCCGACGCCGGTGCCGACGTGCTGTTCGCGCCCGGGCTGACGTCGCTCGACGCCATCGCAACGGTCGTCAAGGCCGTGTCGCCCAAACCGGTGAACGCGATCATGGGCCTTGCCGGGAAGACGCTGTCGCTGGCGGCACTCGAGGACATCGGCGTGCGCCGTGTCAGCGTCGGCTCGGCGCTGGCGCGCGCCGCCTTTGGCGAGTTCCTCCGCGCGGCGCAGGAGATCCGTAGCAAGGGTACGTTCGGCTTCGCGAACCAGGCGATTCCGTTCGCCGAGATCAACGCGATGTTCAAGCGCCCGCGCGCCGGCTGAGCGGATGACGCCGGCCACGCTGACCATCGGCATCCTCACCGGCGCGATCGGCGTCGGCTACTTCATGTACGGCAAGCGGCAGACGAAGTTCGTGCCGCTGATCGCAGGGATGGCGCTTTGCGTCTACCCGTACTTCGTCGACAGCGTGCTGTGGCTCTGCGTCATCGGCGCAGCGCTGCTCGCGGCGCCCTTCGTCATCGACTTCTGATTGCGGGTGTTGCGCGGACCCGGCGGCGAAGCGGGAGCCCGGATCTTCGTTCCCGCCGCACCGCCTTGCATCGCGACCGATCAGTTCGTCGCGAAGCAGTACAGCATAGCCGCCGCTGCCGGTCTTGGCAAGCTTCGTGTCGCTGCAACCGGCCGACTTGTGCGACGAATTCCACGATGCGTCCGCGACCGGTCGGAGGACTGTTTCCCTTCCGGTCATGATGGCCCAGCATGACGTTGCGTCGTCGCCGCTCTTCGTATAGTTGCCGCACGTCATGTCGTCCGCGCCGGTGAATGCCGTACCGTCGGCGCGCGAGCCGGTCAGGATGTCGTGACGATTCGGCGTGTCGCCGCGGCCGTTGACCACGTCGCCCTTCTCGGTCAGCGACGTCTGCTTGCCGAGGTTGTTGGTGCCGTGCAGTTCGTCGAGGTTGTTGGCGACGATGACGCCCTTCGCATTGCGCCACGGGCCCTTGCCGATGCGGTCGCGCGCGTTGACGGCGCCTGCACCCTGCGTGCTCAGGTAGGCGTGCCACGTCTTGTCGCCGGCGCCCGCGGCGGCGGCGAGCGTCTGGCATTGCTTGTCCGCGCCCGCCAGCCCGCCGAAATCGGCACCCTTGCCCGAGCCGGCGCTGGTGATGAAGAACGACATGCCGCTCGACGGGGAGGCCATGCCGGACGACGACGGCTGGGTCATGCCGCTGCAGCCGGCGACGAGCAGCGCGATCGTTGCGGCGAGGCCGGTGGTCACTCGGGTCATTGCGATTCTCCTTGGGTTGGTCAGCCGTGTCCGGTAGGCGAGCGCTCCGGGCCATCGTCAACACCGGCGTGCAAGCGGCTATTCCGCAGCGCCCGGCATTGGCAGCGCGTTGCGGGGCGCGCCGCGAGCGGAAGCCTACCACGCAGGGGCCCTCGTCCCGGTCCCGCGAGGGGCAACCGGCAACGCTTCACGCGGCCGTTTTTGCGGTGCTACCATTTCGGTTCGGGGAGGATGCGATGAAGGATGAACATTTCGAATGCGCGCTGCGGCGCGACGGCTTCGACGACATCGAGCGCAAGAATGTGCCGCCCGGCACGCGGGTTCCCGAGCACGCGCATCCGTTCGACATTCGCGCACTCGTGCTGGACGGCGAGATCCGGCTGACCGTCGAAGGGGACGAATACGCGTACCGCGAAGGCGACATCTTCGTGATGCCGGCCGGGCATCGGCACGCGGAAGCGGTCGGCCCTGACGGCGTCGACTATCTGGTGGGACGGCGCCGGGCGCCCACGCTGGACCCGCTGAGGACATGATGAAACGCTCTGCTTCCGCGATGTGGAATGGCGACCTCAAGACCGGCAAGGGGACGATCTCGACCGACAGCGGTGTGCTGTCGAACACGCAGTATTCGTTCAGCACGCGATTCGAGGACGGCGTCGGAACCAACCCCGAGGAACTGATCGGCGCAGCGCATGCCGGGTGCTTCTCGATGGCGCTGTCGGCGCAGCTCGGCGAGGCGGGCCTCGTTGCCCAAAGCATCCGCACCAAGGCAACGGTTACGCTGGACAAGACCGGTGGCGGATTCGAGATCACGGCCATTCACCTCGACCTCACCGCGAAAATTCCCGGTGCGAGCCAGCAGGCGTTCGACACGGCCGCCGAGAACGCGAAGGCGGGTTGCCCGGTGTCCAAGGTGCTTCGGGCAGCGATCACGCTGGACAAGAAACTCGAGGCGTAGCGAGCCGCCGAACCGCCCGTTACATTCGGCCGACGGCGGAGTAGTATCGAGGTTCGCACTGTCACGCGCCAGCTTCAGCAGCCGAAAGCCTTGGAGCCGCTCGCCGTCCTCGTCGTGATGCCCGTGCTCGTCGGCGTTGCCGCCGAGCTCGTGTTTCGTGACACGACGCGCGCGTCGCTGGCCGCAGCCCTTGGATCGTCGTTGCTCGTGTATGCATGCCTCGCAACCCTCGACCCGGGCGGAACGTGGAACTGGCTCGCGACGTTTCTCGTCTCGCCGCTGGCGATCGCCTTTTCGCTTGCGACCGTGCTCACCGTGTTCGGACATCGCGAAGGGCGCCATCGCAACCACAGGCATCACGCCTGACTCGCCGCGTCCGTTCGTGCGCCGCCGATATCGATTTGCGCGGCGAGTGAATCCTCCGGCCGCGACGCTGTCTTTACAGCACACCGGGTAACCAAGCCACGCCATGCGCCGCGCCTCCCTTTACAGCAGCTCGAATCGATCCCGCGCCGCCGCGCGTTCCGGTGCGGCGCCCGATGACGTCCCGCCAGCGCCCGGCAAGGAGCCGGCCGTCGCAGCGGGCAACGCCGCAGCGCCCGATGCCGCTGCGGCGCCCAAACCCGGACGTGTCGCGCGTCTGCGCGGCCTTGCAAGGCGCAGCGAGCGACTGCTGATGCTCTGCGCCGGTGCTTTGATCGCCGTGGCGATCGTGTACGGCAACAGCCTGCTGCACCCGCAATCGCGCGAGCTCTCGCAGGAGGACATCGACGGCGCCGTCATGCACACGCTGGAAACCAAGACGCTGCCGTCGCAGGCGGCGCGTGCGTACGACGCGATCCGCAACTCGGTCGTCCGCGTCCGCGAGTTCGAGCGCGCCGATGGCGATGGCGAGGATACGGAGAGCGGCGTCGGCACCGGCGTCGTGATCGTCGACAAGGGGATCATCCTCACCAACCTGCACGTCGTGTCGTCGGCGAAGCGCGTCGGCGTGGTATTCGCCGACGGCACCGAATCGGAGGCAACGATCATCTCGACTCAGCCGGAGAACGACCTCGCCGTGCTGCAGGCCAAGACCATCCCCGACGACCTTCCCGCGGCGACGCTGCGCTCGACGAGCGACCTGGCGCTGGGCGACGAGGTCGTCGCGGTGGGCTTTCCGTTCGGCATCGGTCCGTCGGTCACGTCGGGTGTCGTGTCGGGATTGCGGCGGGAATACCGCTCCCCCGAAGGCAAGCGCTTGCTCACCAATCTGATCCAGTTCGATGCCGCCGCCAATCCGGGAAGCTCCGGCGGCCCGCTCGTCACGATGGACGGCGAGGTCGTCGGCATCGTGACCGGTATCCTCAATCCCAACAATCAGCGTGTCTTCATCGGCATCGGCTTCGCGGTGCCGATCGAGAACGCCGCTGCAGCCGTGGGCATCTCGCCGTTCTAGGGCAAGAGACTTCGTTTCGTTCGATCACGCAAGGAGCGTATGGAAAACCGGGACAACGCCGGCGCCGACATCGCGTCGCTGATGCAGCGCATTCTCTACGAAGTAAAGAAGGTGGTCGTCGGCCAGGACCACTTCCTGGAACGTGTACTGGTGGCGATCCTCGCGCAGGGCCACCTGCTCGTCGAAGGCGTGCCGGGCCTCGCGAAGACGCTCACGGTGAAGACGCTGGCGAAGGTGATCCGCGGCTCGTTCCGGCGTATCCAGTTCACGCCCGATCTCGTGCCGGCGGATCTCGTCGGTACGCGGATCTACAACCAGAAAACCGGCGATTTCGCGACATCGCTCGGTCCGGTCTTCACCCACCTGCTGCTGGCTGACGAAATCAATCGCGCACCGGCGAAGGTGCAAAGCGCGCTGCTCGAAGTGATGCAGGAATACCAGGTGACGATCGCCGGGCAGACGCACCTCGTGCCGACACCGTTCCTCGTGATGGCGACGCAGAATCCGATCGAGACCGAAGGCACGTACCCGTTGCCGGAGGCGCAGGTGGACCGCTTCATGATGAAGGTGCTGGTCGGCTACCCGAGCGAGGAGGAGGAATTCGTCATCGTCGAGCGCGTGACCGGCGTGCCGGCCGACGTCGCGACGGTGGCATCGACGGACCAGCTTGCCACGTTGCAGCGGCAATGCCGGACCGGCTACGTGGACCCGTCGCTGATCCAGTACGCGGTGCGCATGGTGTCGGCGACGCGGCAGCCCGACCGCTACGGCGTTGCCGACTTCGGGAAGTACGTGACGTTCGGCGCGAGCCCGCGCGCGTCGATCCACCTGATCGAGGGCGCACGCGCACTCGCGTTCCTGCGCGGCCGCGACTACGTGCTGCCCGACGACGTCAGCGATCTGGCGCCAGACGTGCTCCGCCATCGGCTCGTGCTGTCGTACGAGGCGCTGGCCGACGGCCTGACCCCCGACCAGCTCGTCCACAAGATCATGAAGCGCATTCCGCCGCCCGAAAAGCCGCTCGAGACGCATGTTCGGATCGCGTCGCAAGGCTGAGCCGCCCGCCCCGGCGAGCAACGTCGTCGCGCTGCCGCCGCGCAACGCGGAAAGCGTGCTGCGTCGGCTCGAGTGGACGGTGCTGCGGCGCCTCGACGGACTGCTGCACGGCGACTACAGGACGCTGTTCCGCGGCTTCGGGCTGGACTTGGCCGACCTGCGCGAATACCAGTATCACGACGACGTCCGGCACATCGACTGGAACGTGACGGCGCGGCTGCAGACACCGTACGTTCGCGAGTACAACGAGGATCGCGACGTCACGGCGTGGTTCCTGCTGGACGTCAGCCCATCGGTCGATTTCGGGTCGGGGGACGTGCGCAAGCGCAGCGTCTCGATCGACTTCGTCACCGTGCTCGCGCGAATCCTGACCCGGCACGGCAACCGCGTCGGCGCGGCACTCTACGGCGAGACGATGGACACCGTCGTTCCGGCGGGCAGCGGACGCCGCCATGTGCTGCACATCCTGCACCGGATGCTGCAGCGGCCGCAGCAAGCGCAGTCGACGCAGACGAACCTGAATGAATTCCTCCGCGCCGCGTTCCCGGCGATATCGCGGCGCTCGATCGTGTTCGTCGTCTCCGATTTCATCAGCACGGCGCCGTGGACCGACGCCATCGCCCAGCTCGCGCAGCGCCACGAAGTGCTGGCCGTGCGGCTGTACGATCCGCTCGAAAACGAGCTGCCCGATCTCGGCCTGCTGACGATGCAGGACGCGGAGACCGGCGAGCAGTTGTTCGTGGACACCCACGACCGCGGTTTCCGCAAGCGCTTCGTCAAGGCGGCCGAGGACCGCGAAGAAGCGTTGCGCACGGCATTCATGCATGCGGGCGTGGACGCGCTCGAGCTTTGCACCGACGACGACCTCGCCGACACGATCCTGAGATTCGCGGACTTGCGCAAGCGGCGCAGCCGCCTCAACGCGGGGGCCGTGTTGCCGCGGCCTTCCGGCGCGCCATGACGTTCCTCTGGCCCGAGCTCCTGTGGCTGCTGGTGCTCGTCCCCGTCATCGTGGGCGTGTACCTGCTGCTGCTGCGGCGCAAGCACCGGCTCGCCGTCCGTTACGCGAGCCTCGCGATGATCCGCGACGCGATTGGCGCGGGCGGTCGGCTGCGCCGCCACGTACCGCCGCTCCTGTTCCTGATCGCGCTGACGCTGATGCTCGTCGCGATTGCGCGCCCAGCCGCCGTCGTCACGCTGCCGTCGCAGCACGAGACGATCATCCTCGCAATGGACGTGTCGGGCAGCATGCGCGCCGTCGACGTCAAACCCAACCGGCTGACCGCATCGCAGGAAGCGGCGCGCGCTTTCATCGCCGACCAGCCGCACAACGTGCGCATCGGCATCGTGTCGTTCGCCGGCACCGCGGCCGTCGTGCAGCCGCCCACGGAGAATCGCGACGACCTGATGGCGGCGATCGACCGCTTCACGCTGCAGCGCGGTACCGCCGTCGGCAGCGGCATTCTGGTGTCGCTGAAAACGATCTTCCCCGACGTCGAATTCGACCTCGGCCGCTCCAACCCGAGGATGAACGCCAACGACGCCGGGCGCGGCAAGTCGCTCGGCCGCGCGAAAGCCGAGGAGAAGGCGAAAGAAAAAGACAAGGACGGCGACAAGACGACACCGCCCGGGTCGTACCAGTCGGCGGCGATCATCCTGCTGACCGACGGGCAGACGACGACCGGGCCCGACCCCGTCGAAGCGGCGAAGATGGCGGCCGATCGCGGCATACGCGTCTACACGGTGGGCATCGGCACCGTCTCCGGCGAGATCATCGGCGCCGAAGGCTGGTCGATGCGCGTGCGCCTCGACGAGGACGCGCTGAAGCAGATCGCGAACATCACGCGCGCCGACTACTTCTACGCGGGAACATCGACGGACCTCAAGAAGGTCTATCAGGGCATGAACGCGCGGATGATGCTGAAAAAGCAGCAGACCGAGATCACGGCGCTCTTTGTCGCAGCGGCGGCCATCATCGCGACGCTCGGCGCGGGGTTGTCGCTGATGTGGTTCAACCGATTGCTGTGAGGGCGAGATGAGCGATCTCAATGCGGCGCAGAACCGGGTGGTGTGGTTCGACATCCCGGTGGCCGATCTCGAGCGTGCGGCGGCGTTCTACCGCGGCGTGCTCGGAATCACCGTGCACATCGAGAAAACGCCGGGATTCTCGTTCGGCGTGCTCCAGCACGACGAAGGCAACGGCGGCTGCCTCGTGCCGAAGCCAGGCGAGATCACCGGCGACGGTGGTCTCCTCGTCTACCTGAACGCCAACGGCCGGCTACGCGAAGCGCTGCGGCAGGTCGAGGCACATGGCGGCAAGGTCGTCGAGCCGGCGCATGCGCTCGGACCGCACGGCTTTCGCGCGATCGTCATCGACAGCGAAGGCAACCGCGTGGCGCTGCACGCCGCGACGGACGCGTAGGCTCCCGCGCGCAATCCCGACGATCCGCTCGCCATCCTCGATGTCCCGCTACACGGCAAGCGTGCGCTGGACGCGCGGCGATGCGAAGTTCACCGACAACCGCTATAGCCGCCGCCACGCGTGGCACTTCGATGGTGGTGCTGCGGTTGCCGGGTCGTCGTCACCGCATTCGGTGCCGCTGCCGTATTCCGATGCGACAGCGGTGGACCCGGAGGAAGCATTCGTCGCCGCGATCTCGAGTTGCCACATGCTCTTCTTCCTGTCGATCGCGGCGAAGCATGGCCACCGCATCGACGACTACGTCGACGACGCCGAGGGTTTTCTCGAGACTGACGCCGCAGGGCTGATGTGGATGACGCGCGTCGTCCTGCATCCGCAGGTCGTGTGGAGCGGCGACACGCGGCCGTCGGTGGACGACATCTCCGCGATGCACAACGAGGCGCATCACCTCTGCTACATCGCCAATTCGGTCAAGGCGACGATCGACTGCGTGCCGCGTTGACACCGCGCGGCGCCTCGAGGGAGCGGCGATGGGCGTGACCGTACCCGCGACCGCGCGCATCGTCATCATCGGCGGCGGCATCATCGGCTGCAGCATCGCCTACCACCTCGCCAAGCGCGGCGTCCGCGATGTCGTGTTGCTCGAACGACTGCAACTGACGCACGGCGCGACGTGGCACGCGGCCGGGCTCGTCGGACAGTTGCGCAGCAGCAGCAACCTGACGCGCCTGATGCGCTACGGCGCCGAGCTCTATGGGACGCTGGAAGCCGAAACCGGGCAGGCGACCGGCTGGCAGCGGTCGGGGAGCCTGCGGCTCGCGTCGTCGGCGGCGCGCTGGCAGGAACTGCGTCGCTCGGCAACGATGGCCAAGGGCTTCGACTTCCACGTCGACCTCGTTTCACCGACCGAGGCGCGCGACCTCTTCCCCTTGCTCGATCTCACCGGCGTCGTCGGTGCCGCCTGGATCGAAGGCGACGGCTACGCGGATCCGGCGAGCCTGACCGCGGCCTACGCGGCCGGCGCCCGCGACGGCGGCGCGTCGCTGCTCCAGCAGGTCCGCGTCACCGGCATCCGCACGCAGCGCCGCAGGGTCACTTCGGTCGTAACCGATGGCGGCGAGATCGCCACCGAGTGCGTGATCAACGCAGCAGGGATGTGGGGTGGCGAGATCGCGGCGATGGTCGGAACACGGGTGCCCGCGTGCGCGGTCGAGCACCAGTACTTGGTCACGGCGAAATCGGACCGGATCCCGGCTGGGCTGCCGTCGCTGCGCGACCCCGACGGCAACTTCTACCTGAAGCCCGAAACCGGCGCGTTCGCCGTCGGCGGCTGGGAGTCGAACACGCGACCGTGGGGCGCGAACGGAATACCCGTCGATTTCGGCCCCGAATTGCTGCAGCCCGATTTCGATCGGTTCGCGCCATTGGCCGAAGCCGCGGCGGCGCGCATCCCGATCGTCGGTGAACTGGGTATCCGACAGATGATCAACGGGCCGATCCCGATCACGCCCGACGGTGAGCCGGTGATCGGTCTGTCGCCCGAGCTCGACAACTTCTACCTGTGCTGCGGCTTCACCTCGGGCATCGCCGCCTCGGGCGGCGCCGGTTGGGTGATGGCGAACTGGATCGTCGACGGCGATCCCGGCCTCGACCTGTGGGCGTTCGACGTCCGCCGCTTCGGCGCGCCCCACTCGGTCAAGCAGTTCATGTACGAGCGCGCCGTCGAGAGCTACGGCCGCTACTACCATGTCGCGTGGCCCAACCGCGAAGCGGATGCGGCACGCGGTTCGCGCCGCAGCCCTCTGCACGCCACGCTCGCGAGCGCCGGCGCTGTGTATGGCAACAAGTTCGGCTGGGAGCGGCCGAGCTGGTTTGCCGCCCCCGGCACAACGCCGATCGAGGCGCCGTCGTTCGGGCGCGGACCGGCGTTCGACGCGATCGGTGCCGAGCACCGCGCCGTGCGCGAGCGCGTCGCACTGATCGACATGACGTCGTTCTCGAAATACGAGGTGCGCGGTACAGGCGCGCTCGCGCTGCTGCAGAAGCTCGCCGTCAACGACGTCGATCGCCCCGTCGGCACGATCGTCTACACGCAGCTGTGCAACGAGCGCGGCGGCATCGAGGCGGACGTCACGATCACGCGGCTCGCCGACGATCGTTTCTACTTCGTCACCGGCAGCGCGCTCGGCGTGCGCGACCGCTCGACCATCGAGCGCCACCTGCCCGCGGACGCCAGCGTCGACATCGTCGAGCAGACGTCGGCGAAGGCCGTGCTCAATCTGTGCGGCCCCCGCGCCCGCGACGTGCTGGCTTCACTGACCGATGCGCCGCTCGACAACGCCAGTTTCCCGTACATGAGCGCGCGCGTGCTCGACGTCGCAAATGCGCCTGTGCTCGCGCTGCGCGTCACGTACCTGGGCGAGCTCGGCTACGAATTGCACGTGCCGACCGAATACGCGCTGCAACTGTACGAGCGTCTGTGGGCCGCCGGCGAGCGCCATGGCATCGCAAACGCCGGCTATCGGGTCATCAACAGCCTGCGCCTCGAGAAGCACTACCTCGTCTGGGGCTCCGATATCACCAGCGACTACAATTGCTACGAGGCGGGACTGGGCTTCTGTGTGGCGGCGAACAAGGGCGCGTTCCTCGCGCGCGAAGCACTCGCGGACGTCAAGGCGCGCGGTCCGCAGCGCAGGCTCGCATGGTTCACTGCGGCGCCGGAGCTGGATCTGTTCGGTGGCGAGATCGTATTGATTGGCGACCGGGTGGCGGGTCGCGTCACCAGCGCAGGCTATGGCTACACGGTGGGCCGCAGCATTTTCTGCGCGTATGTCGCGGCCGACGAACCTGTCGCGAGCACGTATAGCATCGAGGTCATGGGCGAGCGTTACGCTGCGGTTCGCCACACGCGACCGTTGTACGATCCCGACCGCCGCGCGATCATGGCAGCCTGACGCACCGGATCCGGCTCTTCGCCTGACGGTCGTGCCAATGGGAATCTCTTCACCATGCCGAATTCCGCTGTCACGCCAACCACCGAGCTCGACGCGCTCCTCACAACGCGCCACGAGGGGCACGGCTTGCCGCGTGCGTTCTATCACGATGCCGCGCTGTACGACGCGGAGATCCGGACGATCTGGCAGGGCGGCTGGCTGTTCGCCGGATTCGAGATCGAGATCCCGCAGCCAGGCGATTTCCTGACGCTGGCAGTCGACGGTTCGTCGGTACTGGTGATCCGCGACGACGCGGGCAGCGTGCGCGCGTTCCACAACGTGTGCCGCCATCGCGGGTCGCAACTGTGCCGCAATGAGTCAGGGCACGTGCGCGCCATTGTGTGCCCGTATCACAGCTGGACGTATTCCCGGCAGGGGGCACTCGTCGCATGCGCCGGCATGCACGATGGCATCGACAAGGCGGAGCTCGGTCTCAAGCCCGTTCACGTCGGCGTGACAGCGGGCCTCATCTACGTGTCGCTGGCCGCCGCGCCGCCGGCATTCGACGGCTTGCGCGAGCGCTTCGGCGCGACGGCCAAGCCGCAGGGATTCGATCGGGCGCGAATCGCCAAGATCGTCGACTACGAAGTCGAGGCGAACTGGAAGCTCGTGTGGGAGAACAACCGCGAATGCTTCCACTGCGTGGCGTGCCACCCGCAGTACGTCAAGGCGAACTTCGACGCCTATGAGGAAGCGTTCGCAACCGAGGCGGCCCGGCAGAAGATGGCGGCCGCTGTCGCGCGCGCGGAAGCCAAGTGGGCGGCGCAGGGCATCTCGATCACGCATGCGAAGGGCGGCCTGGCGCCGTTTCCCGATCCGGTTCGCAACGTGTGGTACGCGGCGGATCGCACGGTGATGGTCGACGGCTTCGACACCGAGTCGATGGACGGCCGCCGCGTCGCGCCGCTGATGGGCGACTATCGCGATGCCGACGTCGGCGTGCTGCGGATGCGCAGCATGCCCAATTTCTGGCTGCACGGAAGCTGCGACCACGCCGTTGCCGCGCGCCTGCTCCCGGCCGGACCGCGCAAGACGAGCGTGCGCGCCTACTGGCTCGTCGACCGCAATGCCCGCGAGGGCGACGATTACCAACTCGAGCGGCTGCTGCCGTTCTGGGACCTGACCAATACGCAGGATTGGGAAATCTGCAAATGGCAGCAGAAGGGCGTCGACTCGATCGGTTACGAGCCGGGCCCGCTGTCGCAGCGCAAGGAATACAACGTCGACGCGTTCATTCGCTGGTATCTCGCGCAAATGCGCGGCGGCAGCGAACGCGGCAACGCCGCAAGTCCGCTGACGCGCGTCGCGTGACATCGGCGGCCGGCCCTCCCGTCAGCGCATCAGCGATACGTGGCGGCGTCCGCTCGCCCGCAGCACGACGCGGAACAGCAGCAGCGCCAGGGCAACGACCAGCATGATGCAGACGGAAAACGCTGCAGCCTGGTTCACGTTGCCCGCATCGTCGAGCAGCAGCACCGACACCGCCGCCACCTGCGTCGCAGGTGTGACCAGGAATATCACCGCCGACAGCGTGACCATGCTGCGCACGAAGTAGAACACGCCGACGCTGACGATCGACGGCGCGATGATCGGCAGGACCACCGACCACAGCGTCCGCAGGAAGCCCGCGCCGAGCGACGTCGACGCCTCGTCGAACACGCGGCTGATCTGGTTGACGCTCGTCGTCGCAATCAGGAAGCCTTGCGCGTGATAGTGGTACACGTTGCAAAGCGCAAGGATCAAGAGCGTCCCGTACAGGAACTCCAGCGGATTCGCCGGATTGTTGAACACGAGGATGTAGCCGAGGCCGAGCACCATTCCCGGCACGGCTGCCGGCAGGATCGACAGGAAATACAACGCCTGGCCAGCGGCGTTGCGCAGCCTCCGCGTGACACACGCACCGGCGATCGTTACGACGACGCCGATGGCCGCCGCCATCAGCGAGACCGCGATGCTGGTCCACAGCGGCTGCAGGCCGTTCTGCACTTCGAACCGGTAATGGCGCAGGCTGACGTGCATGTTGTACGGCCACAGGGTCACGAAACTCGCAACGACGACGACCAGCACGATGGCCGCGATCATCGCGCAGATCGCCAGTGCAAACGTCAAGCCGATGCGGTCGCGCCAGCGTTGTCGCACGATCAGGAGCGGTTGCGAGCGCTCGGAAATCGTGGCGTGGTGACGCCGCATGATCCACTTCTCGGCGACCACCGCGAGCGCGGCCGGCACCAGCAGCATGACGCCGATCACCGCACCCATCTGGAAATTACCCTGTCCCGAAACCTGGTTGTAGATCTCGGTCGCGAGCACGTTGTAGTCGCCGCCAATCACCATCGGGTTGCCGAAGTCGGTGATCACGATCGTGAACACGACGAACGTCGCGGACAGGATGCCGTATTTCGTCGATGGAAGCGTGATGTCGCGAAAGATCCGCGCACTGGTTGCACCGAGCACCTGCGCGGATTCGTACAGCCGGGCGTCGGCCACGGCCAGCGCTGCGGACAGGATCAGGTAGGCGTGAGGCAGGCTGTAGAACACGTCGGCAATGACGATGCCCCAGAAGCCGTAGATGTCGATCGACAGCCCGAACGTGCGGTTGATAAGGCCGTTGCGCCCGAACAGAAACACGATGCCGAGCGCCTGCACGAGCGAAGGCGCGAACAGCGGCATCAGCGCGATCGAGCCGAGTGCACTCTTGAAGGGCATCGCCGTCCTGCGCATCGCATAGGCGAACGCATAGGCGAGCAGCACCGTGATCGTCGTCGTCGTCGCGGCAACCGCGAGGCTGTTGCCGACGACGCGGCTGAACTTCGGGCTGTTGACGTAGCGGATGTAATTGCCGAGCCCGATGCCCTCCGGCGTCACGAAGCTCATCTTCAGGATTTCGAACAGCGGCGCCACGACGAACACGACGAGTGGCAGCATCACGGCGATCGCCAGCCCAACGACGGCGATTCGATCCGAATCGAGGCTCGCGGCGCGCGCCGGCGCCGCAGCGGCGTGATCCGTCACCGCGTCGCGTCCTGCAGCCGGTGGATGGCAGCGGCAGGAATTCGCACGGCAAGCGTCGCGCCCACGACGAGGTCGGTGCGCCGTCCGCGCAATTCCAGCATCAGCTTCCGGTCGTCGACCTTCAGCGTGATACGCGTGAAGCTGCCGAGAAATACGCACTTCTCGATGCGCCCGAGCAGCGCGTCGGACTGCGCGCCGTTGGCATCGATCAACTCGATGTGCTCGGGCCGGATGCCCACGTACGGATCCGCCTCCGCTTGACGCTCGGCCGGCGGAATCCGGGCCACTGATTGCCGGACGAGATTCATCCGGCCGATGAACTCGGCGACGAAGCGACTGACGGGTCGATCGTAGAGGTCGATGGCATCGCCGACCTGCTCGATCACGCCGGCATTCATCACGACGATGCGGTCGGCCATTTCCATCGCTTCGTGCTGGTCATGGGTGACCATCACCGTCGTCACGCGCAAGGCGGTCTGCAGATCCTTGATCTCGGCGCGCAACTCGTCGCGCACCTTGGCGTCGAGCGCCGACAGCGGCTCGTCGAGCAGGAGCACCGTCGGCTTCGGCGCCAGCGCGCGCGCCAATGCGACGCGCTGCTGCTGTCCGCCGGACAGTTGATGCGGATACTTCGCGGCCTGGTCGCGCAGGTGCACGAGCGCCAGCACCTCGTCGATCCGCGGCGCGATCGCTTCCTTCGGCCATTTGCGGCACTCGAGGCCATAGCCGATGTTCCGCGCAACCGACATGTTGGGGAACAGCGAATACGACTGGAAGACGATACCGAAATTGCGCAACCGCGCCGGAACGCCCAGAAGGCTTGCGCCGCTCTGCAGCACTTCGCCGGCGTCGGGTGACTCGAGGCCGGCGATCACGCGCAGCAGCGTCGTCTTGCCGCAGCCGGAGGGTCCGAGAAAGCAGACGAACTCGCCTTCGCCGATCGCGAGCGTGACGTCATTCAGCGCCGGGACAGCGCCGAACCGCTTGCTGATATTGCGCAGCGTGAGGAACACGAAGGGGCCCGTTGTGGTGGCCGGGCGGCGGCGCCGACCGGTCGATCCGCCGAGTCTAGGGCCCCGGCGGGGGATCCGGCAATCGCGCGCGCGTCAGCCGGATCCGGTGCGCAGGATTAGCGCTCGATCTTCTGCTTCCACTCGGCAATGATGCGATCCTTGTTCTTCGACGAAGCGGAGAAGTCCATTTTGTACAGCACGGTCGAAACGTCCGCCGGCAGGCCCGCCTTCAGCACGGCGTCGGGTGCCTTGGCGCCCGGCACCGACGACATTTCCGAACGCTCGCCGTAGAGCTTTGCCGCGTCGAGTGTCAGCAGCCAGTCGAGGAACTGCTTCGCGTCGTCCTTGTTCTTCGCCGTCTTCATCAGCGCGTTGACCTCGGTTTCGAATCCGGCGCCCTCGCTCGGGATCACGAGCTTGATCGGATAGCCCTCCATGATCTGCTTGACGCCGCTGAACGCAAACGACACGCCGATCGCATACTCGCCGGTGGCCGCGGCCTTGCACGGACGCGAGCCGGACTTGATGTATTGCGCGATGTTCTTGTCGAGGTCCTTCAGGTATTGCCAGCCCTTCTCCTCGCCTTTCATCTGCAGCAGGCTCACCACCTGCGCGTAACCGGTGCCGGAACTCGCCGCATTGGGCATGACGATCTGCCCCTTGTAGACCGGGTTCAGCAAGTCCTGCCACGACGTGGGCATCGGCAGGTTGTTCTTTTTCAGCACTTCGGTGTTCACGCAGAATCCGGCGAAATAGCCGGTTGTCGCGAACCAGCGCCCATCGGGATCCTTGAACTGCGCGTTGACCTTCTCGATCCCGGCGGGCTTGTACGGCTCGGCCATCTCGAGAAAGCGCGGGTCGACCATCTGCGTGACCGCCCAACCCCAGATGACGTCATGGCGCGGATTGCTCTTTTCGGCGAGCATCCGCGCGGCGAGATCGCCGGTGGACAGGCGCAGCACGTTCACCTTGATGCCGGGCTTCGCTTTGGCGAACGCATCGAGGTAGACCTTTACGTCGTCTTCCTCGAGCGACGTATACGCGGTGATCTCGCCCGCCTGAGCCGCGAAGCCGAGCGATGCCAGTGCGATCGCAGCCAGGCGTCCGATTCGTTGCATCCATGTCGTCATGGGGCGGCTCCGTTGGTTGTATCGAAGCGCATCCGGGTGGCGATGATTCCGCCCCGGGTGCGCGCTACGCATTCGCTGCACAGACTAAAAAAACCACGATAGCACGGGCGTATGGGGTTCACAAGCCCGTATGTTGTGTTCACCAAATAGGCTTATTTCTGGTAACCCGCTCACGCCTTCGCGACCGCGACCTGCACGCCGGCCAACCTAAGGCTCGCGGCGAGCTTTTTCGGCGGCGCGGCTTCGGAGACCAGCGTGTCGATGTCCGCAAGCTCGCAGATCCGCTCGAAATGCATCCGGTCGTATTTCGAGCTGTCGAGCAGCAGGATCGTCCGGTCCGCCCGCTGCATCATCGCGCGCTTGACCGAGCAGCCCATCGAGTCGGCGTCCGTGACGCCGTCGTGACCGAGGCCACCCGCACCGATGAAGGCCTTGTCGGCCTTGAACTTCGCGACGAACTCGATGGTGTCAGTGCCGAACGTGCCGACCTCGCGCGCGATGTAGTCGCCCGGACAGAGAATGACGCGGCAATGCGCGTTCGTCGACAGCGCGTGCGCCACCGGCAGGCAGTTCGTCAAGACAGTCAGATGAAGGTTGCGCGCCGCCAGCACGTTGGCGAACACGCTGGTCGTCGACCCGCAATCGATCATCAGCGCGTCGCCGGACTCGACCATCCGCGCGGCGGCACTCGCGATCACGCCGCGCTCTGCCGCCCGGGCGCGGTTGCGGATGCCGATACCCGGCTCGTCGATCAGCGAGCGGCTGGCGCCGCCGCCGTACGTCCGCTTCAGCGCCCCGGCGGCTGCCAGTTCGTCGAGATCGCGCCGCGCAGTCTCGGTCGTCACGTCGAACACCTTGGCGAGCGTGGCGATGCGAACCGTGCCTTCGCGACGCAGCAACGCAAGCAGCTGCGCCTGACGCTCTTGCTGGCCAAGGCGCTGCCGGCGCCGGCTCATGCCGCCAGCGCCGCGTTCACCGCATCGCGGCGCTCCGAGTCGCCGGCGAGGTCGAGGAACGTGTAGCGATCACGCAGGAAGCGGGCATCGTGGACCGCCGTCGCGTAGAAGCCGGTGGTCAATCCGATGTCGGCCGGCGTCACCGCGCAGTTCGCGCGCCGCAACATGTCGCGAATCCGCTCCGACGGAATCATCGCGCGGCGCACGCTTGCACAAATCTCGTCCCAGTGGTCGTCGAGGTGCCGCTGGAGGCGCATCTGCCCTTCATCCGTCAGCCGCTTCACCGCGAACTCGCGCCAGCACGACTCGCCGACGTCGTCGCCGAACCGCCGCCGCAGCTCGGCCTGACCGACGGCGTCGGGAGAAAGCCGCGGCGGTCCCGCTGCGAGCACCGACTCCTGGATTCGCGCCATCGTCAGCGTCGCGACGCCAACCTGCTCGCCGTGGAAATAGGCGGCGCGATCCGCCGGAGCCCGCATGTCGATGTAGTGGCTGATCAGGTGCTCGCCCTGGCTGGCCGGATAGCTGCCGTCGCAGATCGTCATGCCGAGCCCTGAAAGCACCAGCGTGCGCGCCAGCGAACGCATCGCATCCGGATCGTTGCGCAGCAGCGCTTCGGGATCGTTCAGCAACGCGGGCTCGTCGTCGGCCAGCAGCACGAACGGCGCGCGCCGGTAAGGCGTTGCGAACAAGTGGTGCGAAAGCAGCCAGTCGGCCTGTGCTGTCGAGCGGCACAGCGAGTCGCCGAAGCCGGCGCGAATCATCCGCGCGGGCGCTGCAGCCAGCACGGTGAGGTCCATGAACACGCCGACCGGTGCCGCCGCCGCCAGCGACTTCTTGTGCCCCTCGACGGTGATCGCCGCGTTCTTCGACGTGTAGCCGTTCATCGACGGTGCCGTTGCGAACACCGCGTACGGCTTGCCGTCCTGCGCGGCAGCGTATTTGCAGAGGTCGTTGATCGTTCCGGACCCCACGGCCACCAGCGCGTCGGCGCCCGCACACGCCTGCCGCAGCCGTTCGACTGTCGATGCGTCCGCGTGCGGTGTTCCGTCCAGCACCACCGCGTCGACCGTTGTCGCACGCGCGAGCGCGCGCTCGACACGGGCGCCGAGGACATCGCGCGTCGTCGCATCGCTGACTACGGCGAGTCGTCGCCCGAGCCCAAGTGGCGCGACAAGATCGGCTTCGCGGCCGGCGAGACTGCGTTCAATCGCAACGGCGAGCGGCGGTATCCGGATCGGGGCGCTGCCGTCGGGATCGCGCCACTCGCCGCGCAGCAGGGCGGCGAGCGGATCGAGCGGCGTCACCGCGCTCGTCATCCGACCCGTTCGCAGCGCGGGCCGTCGTTCACCGGTAAACGATCACCTGGGGGCGAGCGCGCAAGGACCGCAGTGCTCATGCGGCCAGGCTGGACGCCTTGTCGCAGGCCTCGATGATGTCGAGGATCTGGCCCCGGAACGACCCCTTCGCCGGCGAGAACGAACCGTCGAGCGCCGCCGATCCGATCGTGAACGCGTCGGCGCCCGCTTCGGCGAGCGCGCGGATCTGCCCGCCGGATTTCACGCTGCCTGCGACGATCAGCCGCCCCCCGGCGAGCGCGCCGCGCGCCGCGCGCACGAGGTCGAGCGGATCGGCTTGCGTCGCCCGGTAGGCGAGCAGGTCGACGCCACCGCAGCCCATCGCCCTCGCCGTTGCGCAATGCTCGGCGACCAGCGCCGCGGATCCTTCGAGTTGCGTCGGGTGGCCGATCGGCCGGCCGGGGAACGGAAAGTAGCCCGACAGGTCACCGAGAATGCGCTGGGCCGCGGGCAGGTCGGTGCCGCCGAGGATCCGATCGACGCCGAGCGCCAAGCCTGTCTCCAGCGAGCGGATCATCGCTTCGGGTGTTGTACTTACAACCTCGAGGTAGCAGGTGCCGCCCCGCTGCCGAATCATCGCCACGAGCTCGCGCATCGTCCCGGCCGGCACACCGACGTCCTTGAAGCCGACGTGAGTCACGCCGAGCTCGCAGACCTGGTCGACGAGGCAGCCCGCGTCCTCGACTGTCCGGTCGTTGCGGGTCAGCATGAAGATGAAGTCCATCGCGCGCTCGATCGCTGCCGGGTTGTCCCCGGCCGCATATATGTTGGCAATCTAACATAAATGTTGGCAAGGGCACTAACTGCGGAAGTGAAGCAAGTGCCGCCTACGTGCGGACGAGCTTGCGATGCGCCTGCACGCTCATCAGGATGCCGAGGCCGATGAACAGGGAGATCATCGCCGTGCCGCCGTACGACACGAGCGGCAGCGGCACGCCGACGACGGGGAGCAGTCCACTCACCATCGCCATGTTGACGAACGCGTACGTGAAGAACATCAGCGTGATCGCGCCGGCGATGAGCCGCGCGAACATCGTCGAGGCGTTCGCCGTGATCACCATCGCCCGACCGATCAGCAGCAGGTAGAGCACGAGCAGGATCGCGTTGCCGATCAGCCCGAATTCCTCGCCGAACACGGCGAAGATGAAATCGGTGTGGCGCTCAGGCAGGAAGTCGAGGTGCGTCTGCGTGCCGTTCAGCCATCCCTTGCCGACGATGCCACCCGAGCCGAGCGCGATCGACGCCTGCGTCGAGTGATAGCCGGCACCGAGCGGGTCGCGACTCGGATCGAGGAACGTCAGGATCCGCTCACGCTGATAGTCGTGCAGTTGCGCCCAGACGGCAGGTCCGACCGCCGCGGCGAACGCGAACAACCCGACGATGACCTTCCACGACAGCCCGGCGAGGAACAGCACGTAGAAGCCGGACGCCCCGATCAATAGTGCCGTGCCGAGATCGGGCTGCCGCTTGATCAGATACACCGGCACGACGATCAGCAGCGCGGCGATCGCGAAATCGCGCCAGGCGATTCGTCCCTCGAACTTCTGGAAGTACCACGCGAGCATCAGCGGCAGCGCGATCTTCATCAACTCCGATGGCTGAAACCGCGCGACGCCGAGGTTCAACCAGCGGCGCGAGCCGTTGACGACGATGCCGAACATCGCCACGCCGACGAGCATCGCCACGGCGAGCGCATACAACGGGACGGCCGCGCGCGCCAGCGTTTGCGGCGCGACGTTGGCGAACAGCCACATCAGCGTTATGGCGAACGACAGGCTGAGCGCCTGGCTCGTCACGCGCGTGACGCTCTGGTCCGCCGCGGAAAACAGCGTGACGAGGCCCACGCCGACGATCGCGAGCGCGCAACCGAACAGCATCGAATCGATGCGGCGGGTGAGCACTTCCCAGGCGCGCTGGAAGAATCCCATCAATGCTCCGATCGATGCGCCACGCGCAAAACGCCGCTCACGTCAGTCGCTTTCGTCGTCGCCGCCGGGCACCACGACCTGGGCCGCCCCCGGCTCGGTGCTGCCGAGCAGGTAACGGTCGATTACCTTGCGGGCGATCGGCGCCGCTGCCTGCGCGCCGAAGCCGCCGTTCTCGACCAGCACGGCGAGCGCAATCTGCGGATGGTCGGCCGGCGCGTACGCCATGAACCACGCGTGGTCGCGCAATCGCTCGTCGATGCGATGCTCGGAATATTTCTCGCCCTTCAGCGAGAACACCTGCGCAGTGCCCGTCTTGCCACCGCTCACGTATTGCGCGCCCTTGAACGCGGCGGCGCTCGTCCCTTCCTTGTTCACACCGACGAGCGCGTTGCGGATGATCGCGAGGTGCTCGGCCTTGACGTTGAGCCGGGACGCAGGATCGCGCGCGATGTCGCGCACTTCACCGGTCTTCACGTTCTGCACCGTCTTCACCAGATGCGGCGTAAACCCGACGCCGTCGGCGGCGATCATCGCGATCGCGTGCGCAAGCTGGATGGGCGTGAACGCGTTGTAGCCCTGGCCGATGCCGGCCGAGATCGAATCGCCCAGGTACCACTTGCGGTGCTCCTCGCGGAAATTCTTGCCGGCGAAGCGCTGCCGCTTCCATTCGCGCGATGGCAACGTGCCGTTGAGCTCGCCTTCGATGTCGATGCCGGTCTTCTGGCCGAAGCCAAGCGCCCCAAGGAAGCGCGCCGTGTCGTCGATGTCGGTATCGTTCGCCAGCATGTAGTAATACGTGTCGCACGACACGACGATCGACTTGTACATGTCGACCGTGCCGTGTCCGCCGGGCTTGTCGTCGCGGAACCGGTGTGCCTGACCAGGAATCTGGAAGAAGCCGGGGTCGTGGATCGCCTGGCTGGGCGTGCGGCGGCCCGACGTCAGTGCCGACAGCGCAAGGAACGGCTTGATCGTCGAGCCCGGCGGATACGCGCCGCGCAGCGGCCGGTTGAGCAGCGGCTTGTCCGGCGATTCGTTCAACTCCTGCCAGTTCGCAGCATCGATGCCGTCGACGAACAGGTTCGGATCGAAGCCCGGTTTGGACACGAACGCCAGCACGTCTCCGGACGTGGGATCGATCGCGACGAGCGCGCCGCGGCGATCGCCGAACGCTGCTTCGGCGACCTGTTGCAGCGCGATGTCGAGCGACAGCGTCAGGTTGCTGCCCGCGATGGGCGGCTGCCGCTTCAGCGTGCGAACGGCGCGCCCGCCTGAATCCACCTCGACGTCCTCGACGCCCGTCGTCCCGTGCAGCTCGCGCTCGTACGACAGCTCGATACCGACCTTGCCGATGTAGTCGGAGCCCTTGTAGTTGGCGGTCTCCTCCCAGCCGGCGATGCGCTCGTTGTCCTTGTCGTTGATGCGGCTGATGTAGCCGACGACATGCGAAGCGACTTCGCCGAACGGGTAGTTGCGGAACAGCCGAGCCTTGATGTCGACGCCGGGAAAGCGATAGCGATTTACTGCGAACCGCGCTACCTCGTCGTCGGTCAGCCGCGTGCGGATCGGCAGGCTTTCGAAATTCTTCGCTTCCTCGAGTTGCTTGCGGAAGCGCTTGCGGTCGCGTGGCTGGATGTCGACGATGCCGGCGAGCCGGTCGATCGTCTCGTCCAGGTCCTTGACGCGCGACGGCGTGATCTCGAGCGTGTACGCCGAATAGCTTTGCGCGAGCACCACGCCGTTGCGGTCGGTGATGACGCCGCGATTGGGAACGATCGGCACGATCGCGATCCGGTTCGTCTCCGCCAGCGTCTCGAAGTGCGCGTGCTGGACGACCTGCAGGTAGAAGAAGCGGCCGAACAGCCCGCAGAACGCGACGAACACGAGAAACGCCACGAGCGACAGCCGGCGGCGGAACAGGAACACCTCGCGCTCCGGATTACGCAGTTCGGATGCGCCGAAGCTCGCGCTGGGGCGTGCGAAACCGCCGCGCTTCGACGTGAACAGCAGGCGGCCGATGCTCACCCCGTCAACTCCGCGTTCGCGACCGCGACGGGCGCTGCGGCGTTTGCAGCAGCACCGACACGACCGGCCACAGCAGCGCGCCGACCAGCGGCGGCACGAGGTATTGCCACGTCGGCAGCGGTGCGCCGCCGACGAAGCGGACGAGCAGCACGATCAGCGCGCACAACACGAGCAGCGCGGCCACCTGCACCGCCTGCTGCCACAACGGAAAGCGCAGCACGCGCCGGCGGAAGTATTCGGCGCCGTACGCGAGCACCGCGTACGCGAGCGCGTGCTGGCCGAACACCGTTGCGTCGCCAACGTCCATCAACAGGCCGACGACCCACGCGGTGCCGACACCGACGTAACGCGGCTGCTGGATGCACCAGTACAGCACGACGAGTGCGAGGAAGTCGGGGCGCAGCGCCAGGACGGTGCCGCTGACGGGGACGAGGTTCGCGAGCAGACCCACGAGCAGCGACAGCAGGATGAACCACGGCTTGGCCGGCCGCAGGATCTCGTCCGGCGACGCGGGACCGAAGGAGCCGACGCTGGGGAGCACCCTCATTGTTTGTGTCCGCGCAAGGGTCGGACGTTGCGCCCGTCCTTCACCGCTCGGCCTCCTTGGACCTTCCGAACGATTCAGGGCCGGCGTGTCGGCCTCCGCGACTCGAACGCCGCCGCGCCCTTCGGGCCTCGGCTCGGCCTTCGGCCTCACCCGTCGTTCTCATCGCCGCCCCTTCCGGCCACCCTTTTTCGCAGTATCGGCCTCGCCGGGCTCCTCGGGCCGCGGCGGCATGGCCGTCGACTGCGACAGCACGAGCAGGAATTCGCTGTGGTCGATGCCGGCCAGCGGCTTGCAGACGATCCGCGCGAACATCTGTCCCGCGTCCTTGACCACGTCGGTGATCTGCGCGACGGCGAGGCCGGGCGGATACGTGCCGTCGAGGCCCGACGTCACCAGCCGGTCGCCGATGCGCAAATCGGCCGAAGGCGACGTGAACCGCAACTCGGGCGAGCGGCCGGTGCCGTTGCCGAACAGCACGCTGCGCGCGCCGCTGCGCTCCACCTGCACCGGCACGGCCTGGTCGCGATCGGTGATGAGCGTCACTTCCGCCATGTAGGGGAACACGCGCGTTACCTGCCCGACGACGCCGTATTCGTCGACGACCCCCGCACCGGCGACGATGCCGGCGCTGGAGCCCTTGTCGACGAACACCTTCTGCGTGAATGGATCACGGCTCGTGTAAAGAACCTGGACCGCGGTCGCCGTCGCTGCGTACTGGGCGCGGACATCGAGCAGAGCCTTCAACCGCGCGTTCTCTTCCTGGACGCGCGGATAGCCCTGGATCGCGGGTGCGCGCGCGACGAGCTCCTGCTTCAGCACCGCGTTCTCATCCGCCAGCTCCCGCTTCGCACCGAAATAGTCGGCAACGTATGCAAAAGCCGCGCCGGGCATCTGCAGCGCACGCTGAACCGGGTAGAGCGCGATGGCAACGACCTGCCGCACGTTCTCGAGATAGCGGTAGCGCGTGTCGGCGAACAGCAGCGCCAGCGACAGCACGCCGAAAAACGCCAATCGAGCGAGGGGACTGGGCCCGCGATTGAAGAACGCGGGTGTGTCGACCGGAATGGGACGCATCGGTTACGGTTCGGCGCGTGACGCTCGGCGGGCGCGTACCCTCGACGCGAAGCGCTCGACGCCCTGCGGGAACCCGATTCAGTCGGACGTGAAGATCGTCTGCAGCTTCTCCATGTTCTCCAGCGCTTTGCCGCACCCCCTGACGACGCACGTCAGCGGATCGTCGGCGACGACGACGGGGAGCCCGGTTTCCTCCATCAGCAACCTGTCGACGTCGCGCAGCAGCGCGCCGCCGCCGGTAAGCACCATTCCGCGTTCGGCGATATCCGCGCCGAGCTCGGGCGGCGTGCGCTCGAGCGCGCTTTTGACCGCCGACACGATGCTGTTCAGCGGATCGGTCAGCGCTTCGAGGATCTCGTTCGACGACACGGTGAAGCTCCGCGGAATGCCTTCCGCGAGATTACGCCCTTTGACTTCCATTTCGCGCACTTCCGAGCCCGGAAATGCGGAGCCGATCGTCTTCTTGATGATTTCCGCCGTCGTCTCGCCGATCAGCATCCCGTAGTTGCGCCGGATGTAGTTGACGACGGCCTCGTCGAACTTGTCGCCGCCGACGCGGACAGAGCCCGCGTACACCATGCCGCCGAGCGAGATGACACCGACCTCCGTCGTCCCGCCGCCGATGTCGACGACCATCGAGCCGGTCGCATCGCCGACGGGCAGGTCCGCGCCGATTGCGGCGGCCATCGGCTCCTCGATCAGGAACACCTTCGACGCGCCGGCGCCGAGCGCCGACTCGCGGATCGCGCGGCGTTCGACCTGCGTCGATCCGCACGGTACGCAGATGATGATGCGAGGGCTGGGCGAGAACAGTCGCGAATCCAGCACCTTCTTGATGAACTGCTTCAGCATCTGCTCGGTCACGGTGAAGTCGGCGATGACGCCGTCCTTCATCGGACGAATGGCCGTGATGTTGCCCGGCGTGCGGCCGAGCATCTGCTTGGCGGCGAGCCCGACTTCCTGGATCACTTTCTTGCCGTTCGGTCCGCCTTCCTGCCGAATCGCAACCACGGATGGCTCGTCGAGCACGATGCCCTTGCCGCGGACGTAGATCAGCGTGTTGGCGGTGCCGAGGTCGATCGCGAGGTCGCTGGAAAAGTAGCCTTTGAAGGACTCGAACATGAAGAGATGGGGCCCGTGAGGTCTTCCACCTCGCACATGCTCGTTGCGAGCGGTCCGCGGGCGGAAGAAAAATTGCCCGCTATGATACCCTAAGATGCTTTTCTTCCACGCTGATTCGATGCAGGTTTTTGCGCGGCACCCGGCACGAAACCGCGGCAAGTTTGCAACGCCGGTCCGCGCGTTCGGCGACCCGCTGCGCCGCCGGATCCCTTCGTCGCCAACCCGTTCCGGACGCCCCTGCCGTCCATGACCGCCTGACCCATCATGGGCCTCACCGCCGACGACATCACCCGCCTCGCGCATCTCGCCCGCATCGACATCGACGCCGGCGAGGCGCGCGACGTCAAGGCGAAGCTCGACGCGATCCTTGGGCTGATCGACGACCTGCAATCGATCGACACGTCCGGCGTGATGCCGATGTCGCACGCGCAGGACGTGATGCTCGAGTTGCGCGACGACGTCGTCACCGAAACCGATCGGCACGAGATCTTCCAGCAGCAGGCGCCCGCCGTCGCCGGCGGGTTGTATCTCGTGCCGAAAGTGATCGAGTAGATGCGAAACGGTGCAACGACACCGCGGGTGAGCCGGCGCTGATGCGCACGATCGCGGAACTGGCGGCCGCGCTTCGCTCCCGAACGCTCTCGAGCGTCGAGCTCGCGCAGCAGGCGCTCGATTGCGTCGCGGCCGCACAGCCGCACCTCAACGCGTTCATCACTGTGGACGAGCCGGGTGCGCTCGCCGGTGCGCGCGCCGCGGACGCCGCACTCGCGCGCGGCGATGCGGCCGCGTTGACGGGCATTCCGCTCGCGCACAAGGACGTGCTGATGACGCAGGGACTGCGCACGACGTGCGGCTCGCGAATGCTCGAGCATTTCGTCGCGCCTTACGACGCCGATGTCGTCGCGCGGCTGCGGAACGCCGGCACGGTGCTGATCGGAAAGACGAACATGGACGAGTTCGCAATGGGCTCGTCGAACGAGAATTCGTACTTCGGCGCCGTGCACAACCCGTGGAACCTTGCGTGCGTCCCCGGCGGCAGTTCGGGCGGCTCGGCCGCCGCGGTGGCGGCGGGACTCGTGCCCGCATGCACGGGCACGGATACGGGTGGCTCGATCCGCCAGCCCGCGGCGCTGACCGGAATCTGCGGCTTGAAGCCCACGTACGGCGTCTGCTCGCGCTACGGGCTCGTCGCGTTCGCGTCGAGCCTCGATACACCCGGCCCGCTCGCCCGCGATGCGCTCGACTGCGCGCTGTTGCTGAATGCGATGGCCGGCCACGACGCCCGCGATTCGACGTCGCTCGATCGGCCCGCCGAGGATTACACGCGCGAGCTACGCGCCGCGCAGTCGGCGAAACCGCTCGCGGGCCTGCGAATCGGCCTGCCCGCCGAGTATTACGGCGCCGGCATCGACGCTGCTGTCGCAGGCGCGGTCGACGCGGCGCTCGACGCGTTGCGCGCGCTCGGCGCGACGACAGTCGATGTCGCCCTTCCCGGCGTGCGCCATTCGGTACCGGTGTACTACGTCATCGCGCCGGCCGAAGCCTCCTCGAACCTGTCGCGTTTCGATGGCGTTCGCTACGGCCATCGAGCGCAGCGCTACGACGACCTCGCCGAAATGTACAGCCGCACGCGCGCGGAAGGGTTCGGCGCGGAAGTGAAACGGCGCATCCTCGTCGGCACGTACGTGCTGTCGCATGGCTACTACGACGCGTACTACCTGAAGGCGCAGCAGGTGCGGCGACTGATCGCGCGGGAATTCGTCGGCGCATATTCGCAATGCGACGTCATCGCGGGTCCGACGACGCCGACGGCGGCGTTCCCGATCGGGGCGATGGCCGACGATCCCGTCGAGATGTACCTGAACGACATCTTCACCGTCGCGGCGAACCTGACCGGGATGCCGGCGATGTCGATCCCGTGCGGCTTCACGCCGACGGGATTGCCTGTCGGGCTGCAGTTGCAGGCGACGTACTTCGGCGAGGCGCGCCTCCTGAACGTCGCCCATCGATTCCAGCAGGTGACGGACTGGCACCGACGCGAGCCGCCGGCGGCGCGCACGCCGGCCACCACCGCAGCGGAGCGAACGCGATGACGTGGGAAGTGGTCATCGGCCTCGAGACGCACACCCAGCTGTCGACGGCGTCGAAGATCTTCTCGGGCGCGTCGACGGCGTTCGGTGCAGCGCCCAACACGCACGCATCGGCGGTCGACATCGCGCTACCCGGCGTGCTGCCGGTACTGAACCGCGGCGCTGTCGAGCGCGCGATCCGCTTCGGACTGGCCGTCGGCGGTGCGATCAACCGCCGCAGCGTTTTCGCGCGCAAGAATTACTTCTATCCCGACCTGCCGAAGGGCTACCAGATCTCGCAATACGAGATTCCGATCGTGCAGCGTGGCTCGCTGACGATCGCGACCGAGGCGGGCGAGAAAACGATCAGGCTCACCCGCGCGCATCTCGAGGAAGACGCCGGAAAATCGCTGCACGAGGGGTTGCCGGCCGACGCCGGCGACGTGACGGGCATCGATCTCAACCGCGCAGGCACGCCGCTCTTGGAGATCGTGTCGGAGCCGGATCTGCGCAGCTCCGCCGAGGCGATCGCGTACGCGAAGAAGCTGCATGCGCTGGTGATGTGGATCGGCATCTGCGACGGCAACATGCAGGAAGGAAGCTTCCGCTGCGACGCGAACGTGTCGGTACGACGGCCGGGCGCACCGCTCGGCACGCGCTGCGAAATCAAGAACCTCAACAGCTTCCGCTTCATGCAGCAGGCGATCGACTACGAGGTGCGGCGGCAGATCGAGCTGATCGAAGACGGCGGCACCGTCGTGCAGGAAACGCGACTGTACGATCCCGACCGCAATGAGACGCGGCCGATGCGCGGCAAGGAAGATGCGCAGGATTACCGTTACTTTCCCGATCCGGACCTGCCGCCGCTCGTCGTCGGCGACGCATGGATCGCGCGCATGCGACGCGACATGCCCGAGCTGCCCGACGCCATGCGCACGCGACTGGTTGCGGCGCACGGGCTCACCGACTACGACGCGGCACAACTGACGTCGTCGCACGACCTCGCGGCGTACTACGCAGGCGTGTGCGAAGCACTGGACGCCCACGACGCCGCTGCATGCAAGCCAGTTGCGAACTGGGTGCTCGGCGAGTTCTCGGCGTCGCTGAACCGCACGGGTACTGCCGTCGCCGACGCGCCGGTCGCACCCGAAACGCTCGCTGCGCTGCTGCGGCGAATCGCCGACGGTACGCTATCAGGCAAGATGGCCAAGCAGGTCTTCGACGAATTGTGGACGGGCGACGGTGCGATCACCGGCGCAACCGGTGCCGAAGTTGTCGATGCGATCATCGACCGGCGCGGATTGCGCCAGGTTTCCGACGCGGGCGCAATCGAAGCGCTGGTCGATGCCGTGATCGCCGCGCAGCCGGCGGTCGTCGCCGAGTTTCGCGCGGGCAAGGAGAAAGCGTTCAACGCACTGGTCGGACATGTAATGAAGGCATCGAAAGGCAAGGCGAACCCCGGCGAGGTCAATGCGATGCTGCGCCGCAAGCTCGCCGGGTAAGGTCGCGACGTACGGCGTCGAAAGCACCGCGCAGTCATCGCACCGCAGCGACAGGGAGGACTTTGATGAGCCTGTACCGCCATGCACTGCCCCAGTTGGCCGACCGTCCGTTCATCACCGATGGCGGTCTCGAAACGACGCTCGTGTATCACGAAGGCATCGACCTGCCCCATTTCGCGGCGTTCGTCCTGTTCGATCGCCCTGAAGGCGCGACGATCCTGGCGCAGTACTTCGCCCGCTACGCCGAAATCGGGCGCGCCAACAACGTCGGCGTCGTGCTCGAAAGCGCAACGTGGCGCGCCAATCCCGACTGGGGTCACAAGCTGGGCTACAACGCTGCTGCGCTCGCCGACGTCCAGCGGAAGTCCATCGAGCAACTGCTCGCGATCCGCGAACGCTACGCGACACCGGGCACGCCGATCGTCGTCAGCGGGAATCTCGGCCCGCGCGGCGATGGTTATCGTCCCGACGCACGGATGAGCCCCGCGGAAGCCGAGGCGTATCACGGTCCGCAGGTGCGAACGTTCGCGGCAACGCAGGCGGACATGGTCTCGGCGTTCACGATGAACTATCTCGACGAGGCGATCGGTATCGTCGCCGCGGCGCGGAAGAGTGCGATGCCGGTCGCGATCTCGTTCACGCTGGAGACCGACGGCCGTTTGCCCTCGGGCGATTCGCTCGAAGCCGCGATCGCGCGCACCGACGAGGCCACCGATGGGTACCCGGCGTATTACATGATCAACTGCGCGCATCCGACGCATTTCAGCGATGTGCTGCGAGGCGCCGACGGATGGACCGGCCGGCTCCGCGGCCTCCGCGCCAACGCGTCGAAGCGCAGCCATGCCGAGCTCGACGTCGCGACAGAACTCGACATCGGCGACCCCGTAGCACTCGGTCTCGAGTATCGGGAATTGCAGCGGCTGCAACCCAGCCTCACCGTGCTCGGTGGCTGCTGTGGGACCGATCATCGGCACGTGGCCGCCATCTGCGAGGCCACGCGCCGCGCGGGCGCAAACGGATGACGAGCGCCGCGCGCCGCGTTGCCGTCGCAGCGTGCGTCGCGGCGATGCTCGCCGGATGCGCGCAACCCGGCATTGCGCCGGAAACGCCCTCAGCCCCGCCCCCGCAGGCGCCTGCTCCGCCAGCGCCTCCGATCCCGCCGCCGGCACCACCACCCCCACCGCCCGAGATCGCGCCAAGAGCCGGTGCGATCGAGCGTGGCCGCGTGTCGCTCTACGGCGCGGAATTCGCTGGGAAGACCACCGCCAACGGCGACGTATTCGACCCGGACGGCCTGACGATGGCTCACCGGACGCTGCCGTTCGGAACGCGCGTGCGCGTGACCAACGCCGAGAACAATCGCAGCGTCGAAGTGACCGTCAACGATCGGGGACCGGCGGTCGCTGGGCGCATCGCCGACCTGTCGCTCGGCGCGGCGCGCCAGATCGGCATGGTGGCGAGCGGTGTCGTCGAAGCGACGCTGGAAATCGTCCGACTGGGCGGCGGCCGCGCGCCGTAGTCCGCCGGACCCTCAGCCCGGAATCGCGTTCGCTACTGGACTTCGAGCTGACCGGTCGTCCGCGCGCGAATCAGCGCCCAAGACAAACCGATGCCGAGCACGATGCCGAGGATCACGAGGCCGATCCACGCCAGCGCGGTCGAATCGGTCGTCTGCAGCACGTTGAGGTCGAACAGCAACCACACGAACGTGCCGAGAAGCGCTGCGCACAGCACGACGCCGATGAGGCCGAGCGCGACAAACGCCGTGCGCAGGCACACGATCCAGCCGATCAGCAGCGCAACCGCTGCGAATGCCTTGACTGCTGTGATGCCGGGCGGCGGCGCACTGATCCAGTGATAGAACGAATGGCCGCTGGGATTGAACGTCAGCAGCACGAGCGCGATCGCGAGCACGATGCGCGTGACAACGCCTGACCACGAGATTCCCTGCATGCCCGAAATTGTAACCCCGCGCCACAGGCGACGACGCGCGAGCGCCGATCGGCTTCGCCGCGCCCGCCGTGCTCATCACCCTCAGTGCAGCGGCTTGAACCGCGGCCGGTGGGGCCGCGCGCCTTCTTCGCCGAGCCGCTTGCGTTTGTCTGCTTCGTACTCGTTGTAGTTGCCCTCGAAGAAGATCCACTTCGAGTTGTCCTCGGCCGCGAGTATGTGCGTCGCGATCCGGTCGAGGAACCAGCGGTCATGCGAGATGATGAGCGCGCTGCCGGCGAATTCGGACAGCGCATCCTCGAGTGCCCGCAGCGTCTCGACGTCGAGGTCGTTGGACGGCTCGTCGAGCAGCAGCACGTTGCCGCCGCGCAAAAGTGTCGCGGCAAGATGCAGCCGGCCGCGCTCGCCGCCGGACAGTTGCCCGACATTCTTCTGCTGGTCGCTGCCCTTGAAATTGAACCGGCCGAGGTAGGCGCGCGACGGCATTTCGAACCGGCCGACGGTGAGGATGTCCTGGCCGCCGGAGATCGCCTCCCACGCGGTCTTGTCGTTGGGCAACGATTCGCGCGTCTGGTCGACGATTGCGAGTTGCGCCGTATGCCCGATGACCACGTCGCCGGAATCCGGCTTGTCGCGTCCGCTGATCATCCGGAACAGCGTCGTCTTGCCCGCGCCATTGGGTCCGATGACGCCGACGATCGCGCCGGGCGGTACCTTGAACGACAGATCGTCGATCAGCAGCCGGTCGCCGTAGCCCTTGCTGACGTTGCGGAACTCGATCACCTCGTTGCCGAGACGCTCGGCAACGGGGATGAAGATCTCCTGGGTCTCGTTGCGCTTCTGGTGCTCGTACGACGACAGCTCCTCGAAGCGGGCGATCCGCGCCTTGCTCTTCGCCTGGCGCCCCTTGGGGTTCGAACGTACCCACTCGAGCTCCTTGTGCATCGCCTTGATCCGCGCGGCCTCCTGCTTGGATTCTCGCGTAAGGCGCTCCTCCTTCTGCTCGAGCCACGACGTGTAGTTGCCCTTCCACGGAATGCCGTAGCCGCGGTCGAGCTCGAGAATCCACTCGGCGGCGTTGTCGAGGAAGTAGCGATCGTGGGTGACGGCGATCACGGTGCCGGGGAACTTCTGCAGGAACTGCTCGAGCCATTCGACGCTCTCGGCATCGAGGTGATTCGTCGGCTCGTCGAGCAGCAGCATGTCAGGCTTCGACAACAGCAGCCGGCACAGCGCGACGCGGCGCTTCTCACCGCCCGACAGCTGGCCGATTTTCGCGTCCCACGGCGGCAGCCGCAGCGCGTCCGCGGCGATTTCCATCTGCACGTCCGAGCCGGCACCCGCGCCCGCGACGATCGCCTCCAGCTGCGCCTGCTCGGCGGCGAGCGCGTCGAAATCGGCGTCGGGCTCCGCATAGGCTGCATACACCTCGTCGAGGCGCTTCGTCGCGGCAAGAACGTCGCCGACGCCTTCCTCGACGATGCTGCGCACCGTCGCGTCGGGATCGAGCTTCGGCTCCTGCGGCAGGAAGCCGATCCGCATGTCGGGCATCGGCACCGCTTCGCCGTCGTATTCCTTGTCCTCGCCCGCCATGATCTTCAGCAGGCTGGACTTGCCCGATCCGTTCAGGCCCAGGACGCCAATCTTGGCGCCTGGAAAGAACGACAGCGAAATATCCTTCAGGATGACGCGCTTGGGCGGGACGATCTTGCCCACACGATTCATCGTGTAAACGTATTGAGCCATGGGATTGCTGCGGGTTGCGGCGTGGCGAAGCCGCGATTATCGCAGGATGGCGCCGCGTCGCGCGGGCGCCACGACATCTACGCCGTCAGCGCGCGGCGCCGGACGCGTTGGTCAGCTTGAGCGTCGCGGGATTGGCCGACGAATAGCGGCCGTCGTCGGTGGCGACGACTGCTGTACCGGGCTCGCCGCTGCGCAGCTCGTGGAACCGCTGCTTGTCGGCGTCGTAGCGCGCGGCGACGTTCGCCGATTCCTTCTTCTTCGCCGCGATGAATTCGTGCTGCCGCGCAATCTCCGCATCGATCGTTTCGACTTCGAACACGAGCGCGCCGGGGACCGGACGTGGGGCGTACGTGCCCTTCTTGCCCTCGAGCTCGTCGCGCCGCTTCTGCATCTGCGCGATGTAGCCCTGCGCCGACTGCACCTGGCCGTCGATCGTCGCAACGGCGCGCGCCTTCGCGAGGTCGATTTCCTTCTCGTTCGTATACGATTCGACCAGCGCGCGGTCGCGCCGCGC
Source organism: uncultured Pseudomonadota bacterium (assembly GCA_963709335.1). GTDB lineage: Bacteria > Pseudomonadota > Gammaproteobacteria > Burkholderiales > Casimicrobiaceae > VBCG01. Next base: position 896,001 of record CAVPWB010000004.1, on the reverse strand, counting down.
GGCCAGCAGCTTGTCGCGCTCCGCCTGGCGGATGCGCTGCTCGTCACTTTCGGTCTTCGCCACCGGCTGCGTCGACGGCTTCACCTGCTCGGTTTTGCGGATCGTCAGCCCCTGCCGGTTCAACTGGAGGTTCGCGCCATTGACGGCCTCCGCGGGAATCTTGTCGCTGTAGTGGATCTTCCCGCGCTCGTCGGTCCATTTGTAGAGGCCCGCCTCGGCGCGCGACGTGACGGCGAACAGGCACACGCCCGCGAGCAGCATCGACAGCAGAACGGTGGTCCGCCGGATCGGCCCGTTTTCGACGCGGGTAATTCCACGCCCAACCACCGCACGGTTGCCGAGCGGCTTCATGATTTCCTCGAAGGATTGGGTGCGCATGGCGTGGCGATCAGTGCGTGCCATAGCGTGCACGATAGTCGGCGATCGCGGGTCGCATCCTGGCAAGGTCGCTGCGGCTGTCGATGAACGTCATCACGTCGTCGAGCGTTGCGATCGACACGACCGGAATGCCGAACGTGTCGCGAATGTCCTGTACGGCCGACGACTCGCCCTGGCCGCGTTCCATGCGGTCGAGCGCGATCAGCACGCCTGCAGGCTTGGCACCCGCCGCGCCGATGGTCGCTACCGATTCGCGGATCGACGTGCCGGCGGTGATGACGTCGTCGACGATCACCACGCGCCCCTCGAGCGCCGCGCCAACGATAGTGCCCCCTTCTCCATGGTCCTTCGCTTCCTTCCGATTAAAGCTATACGGCACGTTATGCCCCGAGGCGGCAAGAGCGATCGCGGTCGCGGCCGCAAGGGTGATTCCCTTGTAGGCGGGCCCGAAAAGCTGATCGTATTCAATGCCGGAGGCGAGCAGTGCTTGCGCATAGAACTCGCCCAGGCGGCCGAGGCTCGCCCCGTCGCTGAAGAGTCCGGCATTGAAAAAGTACGGTGTCTTGCGCCCTGCCTTGGTAATGAATTCACCGAAGCGAAGCACTTCGCGTGCCAACGCGAAACCGAGAAATTCCTGACGGAAGTCGGTCATTTCGTTCACGACAATGCGTGCGCGGCAAGTATAGCCCGACAACCCGCGCGACAGCGCCAGCCGCATCCGCCGGCGGAGGTAAACTCGCGCCCTTTCGACAGCAACAGCAATGCGGATCATCACGCTCAACGTCAACGGATTGCGTGCCGCCGAGCGCAAGGGCTTGGCGCGCTGGCTCGCGCGCGTCGAGCCATGGGACGTCGTGTGCCTGCAGGAGATCAAGTGCACGCACGCCGATGTTCCACGCGCACTCGCAGCGCCGCGCAAGTCCCACGCGACGTTCCATTCCGCCGAGCGCAAAGGCTACAGCGGCGTGGCGCTCTACGCGAAGACGCCGCCGCGCGTCGCAACCGGCTTCGGCCACCTGGAGTTCGACGCGGAAGGACGCTATCTGCAGGCCGATTTCGCGAACCTGTCGGTGGTCAGCGTGTACCTGCCGTCGGGATCGAGCGGGCCGCATCGCCAGGCGTCGAAGTTCCGCTTCCTCGAGGCGTTTCGCCCGCATCTCGCGAAGCTCGTCGCAAGCGGCCGCGAAGTCGTGCTCTGCGGCGATTGGAACATCGCGCACCAGCCCATCGACCTTCGCAACTGGCGCGGCAACCAGAAGAATTCCGGGTTCCTGCCGGAGGAGCGTGCCTGGCTGACGCACGTGTTCGATGAGCTCGGCTTCGTCGACGTGTTCCGGCGCGTCGACGTGCGGCCGGACCAGTACACGTGGTGGTCGAACCGCGGCCAGGCATGGACCAAGAACGTCGGCTGGCGCATCGACTACCAGGTGGCGACGCCGGGTATCGCCGCTACGGCGCGCGCAGCGTCGATCTACAAGAACCGGCGCTTTTCGGATCACGCGCCGTTGATCATCGACTACGACTTCGAGATCAAATAGCCTTACCCATGCTGCGCATCACCAACCTCGTGCTGGCACGCGGCACCAAGCGACTGCTCGACAACGCATCGCTGACGCTGCACGACCGGCACAAGGCCGGGCTGGTCGGTGCCAACGGTTCCGGCAAGTCGAGCCTGTTCGCAGCGATTCGCGGCGAGCTTCAGCCCGACGCGGGCGCGATCGACCTTCCGCCGCGGTGGGTGCTCGCGCATGTCGCGCAGGAAACGCCCGCCGTGGCGACGCCGGCGATCGATTACGTGCTGGACGGCGATCGCGAGCTGCGCGACGTCGAGCGCGCGCTCGCGGCGAGCGGTCACGACGGTGCGCACCTGGCGGAGCTTCACCATCGCTATGAGGACATCGGCGGCTACGGCGCGAACGCGCGTGCGGCGACCCTGCTCGCCGGCCTCGGCTTCACAGAGGCCCAGCAGGCGCTGCCGGTGAACACCTTCTCGGGCGGCTGGCGCATGCGCCTCAACCTCGCGCAGGCGCTGATGTGCCGATCGGACCTGCTGCTGCTCGACGAGCCGACGAATCATCTCGATCTCGACGCGGTGCTATGGCTCGAGGATTGGCTGCGCCGCTATCCGGGGACGCTGCTGCTGATCACGCACGACCGCGATTTCCTCGATGCCGTCGTCGATACGATCGTGCACGTCGACAACTGCTCGCTGACGACGTATACGGGCAACTACGCGCAGTTCGAGTTGCAGCGCGCGCAGCAGCTTGCGCTGCAGCAAAGCGCGTACGCGAAGCAGCAGCGGCAGATCGCCCATCTGCGCGCGTTCGTCGATCGCTTCCGCGCCAAGGCGACGAAGGCGCGGCAGGCGCAAAGCCGCATCAAGGCGCTCGAGCGGATGGAGCTTATCGCCGCCGCGCACGTCGACAGCCCGTTCACGTTCACGTTTCCGCCGGTCGATTCCGCCGCACGCCAGCTCGTGCGCCTCGACCACGTGACGCTCGGCTACGCGAACGCGTCGCCGGTGCTGCGCGACGTCGAGTGGGGCGTGCTCGCGGGCGCGCGGATCGGACTGCTCGGCGCGAACGGTGCCGGCAAGTCGACGCTGCTGAAAGCGCTCGCAGGCACACTCGCGCCATTGCACGGGGAACGCCTCGCTGCGCAGCAATTGAAACTCGGCTACTTCGCGCAGCACCAGGTCGAGCAGTTGCGCGCGGGCGAGTCGCCGTTGTGGCATTTTGCAAGGCTCGAGCCCAACACGCGCGAGCAGGAGCTCCGCGATTATCTCGGCGGCTTCGACATCCGCGGCGACATGGCGACATCGAAAGTCGAGCGTTTCTCCGGTGGAGAAAAGGCGCGCCTCACGCTGGCGCTGATCGTCCGCCAGCGCCCGAACCTGCTGCTGCTCGACGAGCCGACGAATCACCTCGACATCGAGATGCGCGAGGCGCTGACCGAGGCGCTGCAGGATTACGGCGGCGCGCTGATCGTCGTTGCGCACGATCGCCACCTGTTGCGCGCGACCACCGATGAGCTGTGGCTCGTCGCCGACCAGCAAGTGACACCCTTCGATGGCGACCTCGACGACTATCGCACGTGGGTGCTCAATCGCAACCGGCGAACGCCGGCCGGTGACGACAGCGCCGTTGCCGGCAGGCTCGTGGCCGACCGGCGCACGCAGAAGCGCGAGGAAGCCGAGGTGCGGCAGCGGCGGGCCGCGGAGCGCAAGCCTCTCGTGTCGCGGCAAGCGGCGATCGAGAAGGATCTCGAGCGCCTGACGGCCGAAAAGAACGCGCTCGACGACTGGCTCGCGACGACCGATGCGTATGTCGACGACGCGAAGGACAAACTCGTCGCGTCGATTGCGCGCCAGGGTGAGCTTACGTGGATGCTCGCGCGCCTCGAGTCGCAGTGGCTCGAAGTGTCCGAGGACCTCGATCGACTAGGCGTGTAACGAGCCTCTGCGCGTGGCGGCCGTGACGAGGATCACGCCATCGAGCCGCTTTGCCCGTCAGTGTGCAGCGACATGGGTGTCGGTTGCCGATTGGCGCAAGGGCACGTCGCGCAGCGCCCGCAACGTCGCCTGAATCGAAGACATTTCGCCGCGCAGTTCCTCCAGCTCCGCGAGTCGTTCACGCAACGTCGCCAGTTCGCGACCCTGCGCCCTGATCTGATCGTCCTTGTCCGCAAGCAGGACCCGCATCTGCGCTTCGTTGGCTTGCACGATCTCGTGCAGCCCCTGAACCGCCGCGAGCGCGACGCCGTGCAGGTTGGTGCCGACGATCGTCTTGTCGTCGTTCCCGAGGCCGAACGCGGCATGAAAGTCCTGCGCCGTCGGGCCGAGCAGGCGAATGCGCGGGTCGGCCCCTTGAAGTTCCAGGTCGACAGCGGCATCGCGACGAGTTGCTCCAGGACCTTCCTCGAATCGACGGCAGCGAAGTTCTCCTTGGCATTGCGATCGCTCGTGCATTGCCAGCTCGCAACGCCGGGCAGCAGGTTGCAGTACTGGGTGACTGCGCCGTTGGCCGGATTGATGGCGACGGTGAACCCGACGCCGCCGGTGGCGCGCGCACCGAAGAAGTTGTTCACCGACGGCTGGAAATCGAAATTCTGGGAGTCGGCCCAGATGAACGATCCCACGGTCGTCGCCTTCGCTCGGCGCCCGGCGGCGTTGCCCAGCGGCACCTGCGAACGCAACGAGCAGTATCGGTGATGCACGCATGCTCTTCCTCTCATGGGCCAGTGCGTAGGGAGCCCCGGCCGCAGCGGCAGAGCCACTCCCGATGCGGCCGATGATAGTTTGAGCAACCAGCCTCGTGCGGAGGAGCGGACGGCCGGCACCGCGCCGACGCCCGGGAATTGCAGGTCAGCCGAGGGTCGGACCCGGCCGATAGAAGAGATAGACGGCGAAGCCGAGCGTTTCGCGGCCCCAGCGTAAGTACGCGTCGCGCCAGTGGCGAATCCGCTCCAGCATCTGCGGCACGTCGGCATCGTCGGGCTGCTCGCGTGCGTACCGCTCGATCGAGCGGCAGTACTTCCACTCGTACTCGTCCCACTCGTCACGGGACGCCGTCGTCGCGTGCATCGGGATCAGTCCCGCGTCGACGCCCGCCTGCACGTTGCCGGCGTGATTCAGGTACTGACCCTGCTCGCCGCCCAGAAACGTGAGGTAGTGCGGATGGGGTCGCTTGCCCCAGAAGCCTTCGCCGATCAGCACGTAGCCGCCCGATTTCGTCCACGACTTCAGGTGCCGGCAGATGCCCGCCATGCCGCCGGGTATCCCGCCGGCGCCGAGCATGACCGTCAAGTGAAACGTTTCGGGGTCGGCCTGGAATTCGGCGATGTCGACGTTGTCGAGATGCAGCCGCCCGAGCGCACCCGTCCATTCGGCCCGCTCGCGCGCGGCGTCGAGCATCAGCGACGAGTTGTCGATTGCCAGCACGCGCGCGCCGAAGCGTTCGATGATCCGCAGCGCGAGCTCCGCCCTGCCGCAGCCCAGGTCGAGCACGCGGGACGACGCGTCGAGCGGAAGCAGATCGAGCAGCCGCTCGATCTTCGCCGCCGAGATCGGATTGCAATAGTCGTGGTCGCGGTGCGCAATCGCGCTGAACTTCTGCCGATTCAGCATCGGAGGATCGATCATCGCGGGTGCCCTTTGATCGGATCGTCGCCCCACGGCGCGACCCGCAACAGCAGCAGCATGCCGGGTATCGCCAGTAAGGTACACAACAAATAGAAGTCGAACCAGCCGGTGCGCTCGACGATCCATCCGGTCGACGCATTGACAACGGTCCGCGGAACGGCCGCGAGGCTGGTGAACAGCGCGAATTGCGTCGCCGTATAACGCGGATCAGTCGCGCGGGCGATGTACGCAGTGAACGCCGCCGTCCCCAGGCCGACGCCGAGCGCCTCGAATGCGATGACGAACGCCAGCAGCAGCCGGTCCGGCTGGTTGACGTAGGCCAGCCACGCGAAACCCAGGATCGATACGAGCTGGACGACGCCGAACAGCCACAGGCCGCGATTGATGCCGATCTTCACCATCCACAAGCCGCCGAGCAACACGCCGATCACGCTCGCCCACAGGCCTGCGTTCTTCGCGATGACGCCGATGTCCGTTTTCGTGAAGCCCATGTCGAGGTAGAACGGCGTGGCGAGTGCCGTCGCCATGCTGTCGCCGAGCTTGTACAGAAAGATGAACAGCAGCACGGTGACCGCGGCCCGCCAGCCGTTGCGCGTGATGAATTCGTGGAACGGCTCGACGACCGCTTCGCGCAGCGTGCGCGGCCGACCCTTGACGAGCAGCGGCTCGTTCGCGATCAGCGTCAGCGCGATGCCGGGCAGCATGAACAGCGCCGTCACCACGTACACGGTCGACCACGGGACGCGGTCGGCCAGGATCAGCGCCAGCGCGCCCGGCACGAGGCTCGAGATCCGGTACGCGTTGACGTGGATCGACGTGCCCAGACCAAGCTCGGCATCGGGCAGGATTTCGCGACGGAACGCGTCGAGCACGATGTCCTGGCTTGCCGAGAAGAACGCAACGGTGGTCGACAGCGCGACGATCGCCCAGATGTCCGCTGTCGGGTTCAGCACACCGAACATCGGAATCGCGAGCAGCAGCACGACCTGGGTGATGAGCATCCAGCCGCGACGGCGCCCGAGCAGCGGCAGCGCGTAGCGGTCGAGCAGCGGCGACCACAGGAACTTCCACGTGTACGGCAACTGGATCAGCGCGAAGAAGCCGATCGTCTTCAGGTCGACGCCTTCGGTGCGCAGCCACGCGGGCAACAGGTTGATCAGCAGATAGAGCGGAAGCCCCGACGAGAAGCCGGTGAACACGCAGATCAGCATCCGCCGGTTGAAGAGCGCCTCGCGCCATGTTTCCTTGCGTGGTGCAGCCGCTACCGGCGTGGCTGCCACCGCATCCGGTGGACCTTTCATGGCCGACGGAACCGGTACACGGCGAGCTCGCCGGTCAGGTTCGGCGCGAACGCCACCGGCCGGCCCCGCGCGAGCACTTCGCGGTCGAGCACGACGTAGCCGCGGTAGCTTAGGAACGCGTCGAAGTCGGCGACTGTGCAGAGATGAATGTTCGGCGTGTCGTACCACTGATAGGGCAGCGACTGCGACACCGGCATCCGGCCGCGAAGAATCTGCAGGCGGTGCGACCAGTGGCCGAAGTTCGGGAACGTGACGATCGCCTCGCGGCCGACGCGCAGCATGTCGGCGACGATCGCTTCGATCCGGCGCATCGCCTGCAGCGTCTGCGACAGTATGACGACGTCGAACGCCGCGTCGTCGAATCCGGCAAGGCCGCGTTCGAGGTCGTTCTGCAGCACGTTGACGCCGTTGCGCACGCTCGCGAGCACGCCGGCGTCGTCGATCTCGACGCCATAGCCGGTCGCGTTGCGCTGCGCGGCGAGGTACGCGAGCAGCGCACCGTCGCCGCAGCCGAGGTCGAGCACCCGCGCGCCGTCCGCCACCCAGCGACCGATCGTCGCGTAGTCGGCGCGTGCGCCGCCATTCGAATTGACGCCCGCTGGCGAATGCGGCGACGAGGTTCCCACCGTCGCCGGTGTCACGGTGCAGCCGCCATCGTCGAAGGCGTGCCGGCGACTTCGCGCGCGATTCGCCCGAACCACGCGCCGACCACGCCGTGATACTGCGGATTGTCGAGCAGGAACGCGTCGTGACCGTGCGGTGCGGCGATCTCCGCGTACGACACGTCGCAGCGCTGGCGAACGAGCGCCTTCACGATCTCGCGCGAGCGCGACGCCGGAAAGCGCCAGTCCGTCGTGAACGAGACGACCAGGAACCGGCAGGTCGCCGTGCTGAGCGCACGCGCGAGGTCGCCCCCGGCGCGCGTTGCCGGATCGAAATAGTCGAGCGCCTTGGTGATTCGCAGATACGTGTTCGCGTCGTAATACTCGGCGAATTTCTCGCCCTGGTAGCGCAGATACGACTCGATCTGGAACTCCGGCGCGAACGAGAACTTGAGCCCTTCGCGAAGCTGGCGCCCGAATTTCGTTTCCATCTGCTCGTCGGACAGGTACGTGATATGCCCGATCATTCGCGCGACGCGCAGTCCGCGCCGCGGCTTCACTCCGTACGCGTGGAACTGGCCGCCGTGAAACTCGGGATCGGTGAGGATCGCCTGGCGCGCGATCTCGTTGAACGCGATGTTCTCCGCGGAAAGATTCGGCGCCGCCGCGATGACCAGGGCGCTGCGGATGCGCTGCGGATAGCGAATCGCCCAGTCGATCGCCTGCATGCCGCCGAGACTTCCACCCATCACCGCAGCCCACTGCGCCACGCCGATCCGGTCGGCCAGTTGCGCCTGCGCGTCGACCCAGTCTTCAACGGTGATCGAGGGGAAAGTCGCTACCCCACGGCTCCCCCGTCGCCGGATTGATGGACACGGGTCCGCTCGAGCCGAAGCAGCTGCCGAGGTTGTTGACGCCGACGACGAAGAAGCGATCGGTGTCGAGCGGTTTCCCCGGTCCGACCATGTTGTCCCACCAGCCGACGTTGTCGGGATCGTCGGCGTAGAAGCCTGCCACGTGATGCGACGCGTTCAACGCGTGACAGACGAGCACGGCATTGGTGCGCGCGGCGTTGAGCTCGCCGTACGTCTCGTATGCGAGGTCGTACTGCGGCAGCGTGCGACCGCAGGCCAGCGCGAGCGGCGCATCGAAATGCGCGGTTCTCGATTGGACCACACCCACCGAGCGACCTTGCGGCGCACCGGTGCGCTCGGCACCGCCGGTGGTGGCTGAAAATGAAGGCATTGCGGCTATGAAGTCTCGATCGCGAGCCCGCGTCGCTCGAGCCGGCTTGCCGCGCGCCGCACGCGTGAACCTGACAACGCGTGCGCGGACGGATCCTGTGCAGTCGATCGATAGGGCCGGATAGCGCGAGTGCCGCTCCGCTTTAGCCGTATTTTCGCCTGTCGATCGGCGCGCGCCCGCAAGCTGGCTCAAATCGGCGCGTGACCTATTCTAGCCGGTCGCGATGCGCCCCTGCTCCGCCACGACAACTCGCACGCCGTGATCCGGCGACACCGTATCGCACACGACCGAGCCATCGGCGCGTACCAGCAGGTAGCGGACATGCTGTTGCGCAAGGAATGCCGGCGCATCGGCGGCGAGCAGCATCGCGATCGTCGCGTAGCTGCCGGCCAGTATCGCGAGCGGCGCGACGACAGTGGCACTCTGCCAATGTCCGGTGGGCCATCCGGTGCGCGCATCGAGCAGATGACAATAGCGGTGACCGTCGACCTCGAAATAGCGCTCGTAATCGCCGCTCGTCGCCACGGCGCCGTCGCGGAGCTCGACGGTGCCGATCGCCGCATGCTCGACGCGAGGGTGGCGGATGCCCACGCGCCACGGCGCGCCGTCGGGCTGCGGTCCGATGATACGAACGTCGCCGCCGAGGTTCACGAGCCCGTGCCCGATGCCGTGGTCCGCGCAGATCGTCGCGGCGCGATCGGCGGCGTATTCCTTGCCGATGCCGCCGAAATCGAGCTCCATGCCGCGCTCCGGCAGCCGCACGTGGACGTCGTCCCATTCGACGCGATCCCATCCGATCAGTGCGCGCGCTGCGTCGATCTCGTCCGCCGTCGGAACCAGGGACGGCCGACGCCGGAAATCCCACGCGCGCCGCAGAACACCCGACGACAGGTCGAAAGCGCCCGCGCTCAAGCGATGGCAGCGGTCGGCGTAGCGCAGCAGCGCCGCCGTTTCGGCGTCGATTGCCACGGCCGAAGCGCCAGCCGCGCGGTTGATCGCGGTCGCGACGCTGTCGTCGCGGTAGCGGCTGAATTTCGCCTCGATCCGCAGCACGTCGGCGATTGCAACACGCGCGACGCGATCGGCTCGCGCGCGCCGATCGGTCCACAGCAGCAACTCGTGGTCGGCAGCCATGGCGCGAAATACATATCGAAACGGAGGACCGTCGGCAGCGGCCGCCGGTGTCGATGTCAGAAGCGCTTCTCCAGGCCGAATTCGATCCATCGCGCCGAGAACTCAGCGAGCCCGGGACTGCCGCTCCCGCCTGCATGCCAGCCCGCACGCTGACGGTACATGTTGACGGCGACGTCGACGGTGACGTCCGCACCGAACGTCTTCGACAGACGCACCCCGGCGGTCACCGCGCCGAACGCGGAGAGCCGCGTGTCGGCCGTGTAGATCTCGCCCGGCACGGACCCTTGCGGAAACGGCGGATCGTGATAGAAGCTCGCCGCACTCTGCGTCAGGTAGCGCAGCGTCGGCGTCAGCACGAATCCGCCAGGCAGCGGCTGTATCCACGACGCCTCCAGCATGTGCGACCGGTCACCGAACGAGTCGTGCAGGTAACGATAGGCGATGCGCAGCGTCCCGTCCACCGCGGGAACGTACTGGTTGTAGCGCGTGAGCCACGCGAAGATCCGCCGATGGTCCGGACGGACATCCAGCAGCTTGTACGGATCGGAATAGTAGCCGCGGCCGTCCGACCATGTAAACGTCGATTCGACGGCCGCATCGGCGCGCAGCACCTGCGTGATGCCGGCGAGGTATTCGTACGTCTCGCGCCGCTTGTCGAGGGCGAGCCCGTTCGCGCTGTCGATGCGGTCGCGCGTGGCGCCGAAACCAAGCGCATACGTGCGATTCCGATCGGCGCTCCACGTCCGCCATTCGACGGATGCCGCGCGCGATTCGTAGTCGCGCTCAGTCGAGTACGCGCCGCCGACGGCGATCGACTGGCCGTCGAGGTAGCGCGTCACCTTGACGTCGGCCGCCGACCGATAGTCGGTGACGCCGAGTCCGGACGCGCCGGACAGCGTGTCGTGATAAAGCGGCGATGCACCCGACATCGCATCGTGGACCAGGGATCCTTCGATCGTGTACGCGCTGGAGAGGGGCACGAACGCATACAGCGACGGGCTGCGGACGGACATCCGCGACGCACCCGGCTGCCAGTCACGGTAATCGTAGTAGCGCAGCGCCACGACGCCCTGGTCGGGCGCCGCTTGCGCGTGCGCGCCACCAGGCAGGATGCCCGGGAGCGCCAGCGCCGCTGCGATCAGCGCGGCCGATGGATCGAGATCGGACCGCGGGCGTTCAGTTGCAGCCACATCCACCGCCACCGACACTACCGCCGCCGGCCGCGCCCTCCCTGCTCTGGTAGATGTGCTGCATGGTCTTCGACGCGAGCGGATCCGCGTCGAAATGCATCGACGGCCGCGCGAGGTCGCCTTTCTCCCACGGCTTGGGCGGATCGAACGACGCGCAACCGGCGACTGCGACGGCGCAGGCTGCGACCAGCGCGATACCGTCAGCGCGCAGCCAGCAGCGCACGGATCTGTGCCTCGAGCGTCGCCGTTCGCTCGTCGTGGAAGCCTTCCTCCACGGCGACGACCACACCCCGGCGATCGACAAGATAGGAGCTCGGCATGCCCTTGACGTCGAAGGCAGCGGGCGTTGCGCCGGCTGCATCGAACACGATCGGGAATGTCGCAGGCACGTCGCGCAGGAAGCGATCGGCGTCAGGTCGCCGCTTGTCGACGTTGACGCCGACGATGATGAGGCCTTCGCCGCGATGCCGGTCGTAGAGCGCATTCATCCAGGGGAACGAGCGCTTGCACGGTGCGCACCACGAGGCCCAGAAGTCGACGTAGACGACGCTGCCGCGAAGCTTCGCGAGGGCGACGGGCTTGCCGTCGGCCTGCACGAGCTCGAACGCGGGTGCGGCCTCGCCGATGCGAACGGCGTGCGCAGGCGCCGCGACGGTCAGCCCACACGCGAGCAACGCAACGGCCAATGCCTGGAGTCTTGTGCGGGTCATTGCCCGTCGCAAACAGCGATGCGCGCAAGTCATTCCGGCGGGGACGCGACCGCTCGCCGCGGCAGCACGCGCAGCGCCGTTCAGCCGTTCAGCCGGCCGAGTATCAGACCGAGTTTCTCCGGCTCGTCGGTGCGGCGCATCCGCTCGATCAACGCCGCAGTTGCCGCGACGTCCGATTGCAGCACGCGCTGTTTGACGCCAAGCAAGTGCGACGGATGCATCGAGAACTCACGCAGGCCGAGGCCCAGCAGGAGGCGCGTCAGTTGCAGATCGCCGGCCATCTCGCCGCAGACGGCGATCGGCACTTTGGCCTTGGTCGCGCCGGCGATCGCCGTTGCCAAGAGCCTCAGCACGGCTGGATGCAACGGATCGTACAGATGCGACACCGCGTCGTCGGAACGGTCGACGGCCAGCGTGTACTGGATCAGGTCGTTCGTGCCGATCGACAGGAAATCGAGCTTGCGCAGGAACGCGCCCATCGCGAGCACCGCTGCCGGAATCTCGATCATGCCGCCGACCTTCACGTTCGGATCGAACGGCACGCCCTGCTCGTGGAGGCTCTCCTTCGCGCGCGCGATCATCGCCAGCGTCTGGTCGATCTCCGACGCCGACGCGAGCATCGGGATCAGGATGCGTACGTTGCCGTAATGCGTTGCGCGGAGGATCGCGCGGAGCTGTGTGAGGAACAGGCGCGGCTCGGCCAGACAGAACCGGATGGCCCGCAAGCCGAGCGCGGGGTTGGGCGCGACGCGGGTCAATCCGTCGAGCTCTTCCTTATGCTTGTCGGCGCCCAGGTCGAACGTGCGGATCGTGACCGGCATCCCCTGCATGCCGACCGCGACTTCGCGAAACGCCTCGAACTGCTCGTCTTCCGATGGCAGGCCGGTGCGGTTGAGGAACAGGAACTCGGAGCGGAAGAGCCCGATGCCCGTCGCGCCGTTCTTCAGCGCCTGGTCGATGTCGCCGGGGAGCTCGATGTTGGCGTGCAGCTCGACGTGGATGCCATCGAGCGTGTCCGCGCGCTTGCTGCGCAGACGCCGGAGTTTCTGGCGCGCGAGCTCGAACTCATCCTGCTTCAGCCGGTATTCGGCCAGCACCGAGCGGTCGGGATTGACGATGACGACGTGATTGCTGCCGTCGACGATCACCATCTCGCCGTCGCGGATCAGCGAGCGCGCGTTGTGCGTGGCGACGACGGCCGGGACATTGATGCCGCGCGCGACGATCGCCGTGTGCGACGTGATGCCGCCCAGATCGGTCAGGAACGCGGCGAAATGATGCTGCTTGAACTGGATGACGTCGGCCGGCGACAGGTCGTGCGCGACGAGGATCGTCTGCTCTTCCGCCGATGGCGCAGGCAGCGTCCCGGGCCGGCCCATCAGGCGCTTCAGCACGCGCTCGCCGACCTGGAGCACGTCGGACTTGCGCTCGCGCAGGTACGTGTCCTCGATCTGCTCGAACTGGTCGACCAGCACGCCCATCTGCAGCGTCAACGCCCACTCCGCGTTGCAGCGCTGCTCGGCGATGATCCGCCGCGGCACCTCCGACAGCGTCGGATCGTTGAGGATCATCCAGTGCACGTCGAGGAACGCGCCGAATTCGCCCGGCGCATCGCCGCTCGTCAGCGCCGCATGCAGGCCTTCGAGCTCGCGCTGCACCTCGCCGATTGCGGCCGCGAAGCGCTCGATCTCCGCGGGCACCTGCGCGAGCGGGATCGTGTAATGCGCGACTTCACGCGTCGCGTGCGACACGAGGTGCGCGCGGCCGATCGCGATGCCGCCGGACACGCCGATGCCGTGGAGCGCGAAGCTCACCACGGCTGCACCCCGCGATGCGCGAGGCGCGCTACGACCGGCTGTCCAGGCCGTCGCTGAGCAGCGAAACGATCGCCGTCATTGCCGCCAGCTCGTCCGGCCCATCCGTCTCGACGCGAACGTTCGAGCCGACCGCCGCGGCCAGCAGCATGACGGCGACGATCGAGTGCGCGCTCGCCCGACGAACGCCGCTGACCAGCGCGACGTTGCAACGAAAGTGCGACGCGACATGGACGATCTTCGCGCACGCGCGTGCGTGAAGTCCGTGCCGGTTGGTAATTTCGACTACGCGTGTCTGCATGATGCGAATCCGATCGCCCACGTGCCGTACAGCCGCGAGCGGGGCTGTAGGCGAGAGCCTTACTATGGAGCGGGCACATCGTGCATTGGTTCCATCGGATCCGCGCACCGGCGATTCAGCCGCCGGCTATTGGCCCTCGCCGAAGCATTCGCCCACCAGCTTCGATATCGCGTCCATCGCCTGCTCCTCGTCGGGTCCGGAGATTTCGACGGTGATCTTCGATCCCTTGCCTGCGGCGAGCATCATCACACCCATGATGCTTTTCGCGTTCACCTTGCGATTGTTGCGCATCACCTGCACGTCGCTCTCGAACTTCGCGGCAAGCTGCGTGAGCTTGGCCGACGCGCGGGCGTGCAGGCCCAGCTTGTTAATGATTTCGAGTTCGCGGCGCTGCATGGGGCGGAGCGGATTCGATGTGCAACACGCCTTCGCACCCGCCGGACACCGCTTTCTTGATGAACGTGTCCATGCCCTTCGTGCGGTAAGTGAACGCTCGCACCAGCATCGGCAGGCTGACGCCGGCGATCACTTCGACGTGTCCCGTCTCGGCGAGCTTCGCCGCCAGATTGCACGGCGTCGCGCCGTAGATGTCGGACAGGATCGCCACGCCGTCGCCAGTGTCGAGGCCGGCGACGACGCCACGCGCCCTGGGCAGCAGCGCCAGCGGATCGTCGGTTGCCGCCACCGGGAACACGTCGAATTGCGGCGGCCGTGCGCCGAGCACGTGCGTGACCGCATCGACGAGACTCTCGCCGAGCCTGCCGTGCGCGACGATGAGGATGCCGATCATCGGCGTTCGCAGGCGCGGAGCAGCGCGTCGGCATAGAGTGCGCCGACGTCGAACCCCGACTGCTCGGTGATTTCGACGAAACAGGTCGGGCTCGTCACGTTCACTTCGGTCAGGTAGTCGCCGATGACGTCGATGCCGACGACGAGCAGGCCCTGGTCCCACAACGGCTTCGCCATCGCCTCGCCGATCTCGCGGTCGCGTGCCGACAACGGCTGCGCGACGCCGCGGCCTCCTGCCGCGAGGTTGCCGCGCGTCTCGCCGGCCTTCGGGATCCTGGCCAGCGAGTAAGGCACCACTTCGCCGCCGATCAGCAGGATGCGCTTGTCGCCTTCGGTGATCTGCGGAATGAACCGCTGTGCCATCACGGAGCGCTCGCCGAGATGCGAGACGGTCTCGACGATGACATTGCGATTCGGATCGTCGGCGCGCACGCGGAACACCGACGTGCCGCCCATGCCGTCCAATGGCTTGACGATCGCGTCGCCGTGCTCGTCGATGAACGCGCCGATGAGCGCCGCATCGCGGGTAACGAGCGTCGGCGCCGTGAACGCGCGAAACGCCGCGATCGCGAATTTCTCGTTGTAGTCGCGAATCGCACGCGGGCGGTTGAAAACGCGCGCGCCCTCGCGCTCGGCCGCTTCGAGCAGGTACGTCGAATACACGTACTCCATGTCGAACGGCGGATCCTTGCGCATCATCACCGCAGCGAAGTCCTTCAGCGCGCGATCCTCGGCGGCGCCCGCCGAATACCAGTCGTGGTCGTCCGCGTGCAGCGTCAGCGGCACGGCGGTGGCGCGCGTTGCGCCGTCGCGCCAGTACAGGGCCGGCTGCTCGATCGCAAAGACGCGATGGCCGCGGCGGGCCACGGCGCGCATCATCGCGATGCTCGAGTCTTTGTAGGCCTTCAGCAGCGACAGAGGATCGAGGACGAAGGCGAAATCCATGGCCGGGCAACGCATACGGGGGGTGCGGCCATCGTACCGCATTCGGCCCCACCCCCTTTCCGTGCGCGCTGCCCGCTACGCGTGGCGCACGGCCTTCAGCCTTCGTACTTGAACGACAACTGCAACCGCGTGCGATACGCCTGCACCTTGCCGCCCTCGATCTTGACGTCGAGCTTGGTCACTTCGGCCACGCGCAGGTCCCGCAGCGACTTGCCCGCCGTTTCGACAGCTCTGCGCGCAGCGTCTTCCCACGACGTATCACTGCTGCCGACGACGTCGATCACGCGATAGACGCCTTCGGGCGTCGGTGTTTTTTTGGCCATGGCTCTTCTCCTCGGTCGGGTTGATTTGGATTGACGCGCTGCCTCTCGAGCCCGGCCGGGCGTTCGACGCGGCCAGCCGGGGGGCCTCCCCACGATACGCACTTGGCAGCCCTCGGACAACAGCGGCCGAAAACTGCGGCGGTAGCCGGCCGCCGCCAAGTGCCGCGCGCCGAAACGGGACGCCCGCTTCAATTCGGTGTTCAATGCACCCTTTTGCGACGCGCCACGCCATGCACGACGATCGGCAGCCTTCGTATTTTCCGCGCTGGACATTGCGTACCGGCGGCGTCATCGCTCCCGACGAACGGCTTCCCGCGGCGCAGACGCTCGCGCTGGGCGCCCAGCACGTCGTCGCGATGTTCGGCGCAACGGTGCTCGCGCCGCTGCTGATGGGATTCGATCCGAACGTTGCAATCCTGTTCTCGGGCATCGGCACGCTGATCTTCTTCGTGCTCGTCGGCGGGCGCGTGCCGAGTTACCTGGGCTCGAGCTTCGCGTTCATCGCCGTCGTCATTGCCGCCACCGGCTACACGGGCAGCGGACCGAACGCCAACCTCGGCGTGGCGCTCACCGGCATCATCGCCGCCGGCCTGCTGTACGTGGTCATCGGTGCCGTCGTCATGATCGCCGGCTATCGCTGGATCGACGTCCTGATGCCGCCGGTGGTCACCGGCAGCGTCGTGGCGGTAATCGGACTCAACCTCGCGCCGATCGCGGTGAAGGGCATCTCCGGCAACGCGCTCGACACGTGGGTCGGCCTCGCGACGATCGTCGCCGTCGGACTCGTCGCCGTCCGCGCGCCGGGGCTCGCGCGCCGCCTGCCGGTGCTGCTCGGCGGCCTCGCCGGGTACGCAATCTATCTCGTCTGCACGAACGGTGCGGGACTCGGCAAGCCGATCGACTTCGGTGCCGTGGCGGCCGCCCCTTGGATCGGCTTGCCGCACTTCCAGGTGCCGGTGTGGAACACGAATGCGATCGCGCTGATCGCGCCCGTCGCCATCGTCCTCGTTGCCGAGAACCTTGGCCACATCAAGGCCGTCGCGGCGATGACCGGCCGCAACCTCGATCCGTTCCTTGGCCGGGCCTTCATCGGCGACGGACTCGCGACAATCGTCGCGGCCACGGGCGGCGGCACGGGAGTCACGACCTACGCGGAAAACATCGGTGTGATGGCGGTGACGAAGATCTACTCGACGCTGCTCTTCGTCGTAGCCGCCTGCGTCGCGATCGTGCTGGGCTTCTCGCCGAAATTCGGCGCGCTGATCATGACGATCCCCGGCGCGGTGCTGGGCGGCCTGTCGATCGTCGTGTTCGGGCTGATCACGGCGACTGGCGCACGCATCTGGGTGCAGAACCGCGTCGACTTTTCGCGCGCCCGCAATCTCGTGACGGCGGCGGTGACGCTGACGCTCGGCGCCGGCGACCTTGCGCTCAAGATCGGCGGATTCACGCTCGGGGGCATCGGCACCGCGACGTTCGGCGCGATCATCCTCTATCAGCTGTTCCGCGACGACGAGCCGGCGGCGAACGGGTAACGCGCGCGGGCGCCGCACATCAACGCAGCAGGCGCATCAGCGCGGCGAGATCGTCGGCATTTGCCTGCGCGGCCGCGGTTTCGATCCGGCGGTAGCGGCGCATCAATTCTTCGCCCAGCAGTGTCAGCCGCGTGCCGCCGCCGCGCGGACCGCCCACCTCGGCCGCGACGACCGGCGACACGAAGCAACGGTTCATCATGTCGACCAGCAGCCACGCGCGGCGATACGACATGCCGAGCGCCTTGGCGGCGGCGGTGATCGAGCCGGTGCGCGCGATCGCTTCCAGGAGATCGATCTTGCCCGGGCCGATGGCGATGTCGTCGCCGCGGCTGATGCGCAGGCGGAAATGCACTCGTGGCGGCTCTCGCTTCATGCAGGACCCACGGGGCGGCAGGGCCCAAGGGTTGGCGACGCCCCGATTGTGCCGCCTTGCAACTGCCTGCCGCCATCCTCATCTGTCGAAAGCTACGGAGGGTTCATCGATGAAACGCGTCGCGGCTATTCACGGCAGTCCCGAAGGTCACTGGGTGGGTGACGGGTTCCCGGTGCGCAGCCTGTTTTCGTATCACTCGCGCGGCGCCGAGTTGAGCCCGTTCCTGCTGCTCGACCATGCCGGCCCTGCCGAATTCGCACCCGCCAAGCGGCCGCGAGGTGTGGGCGAGCATCCGCATCGCGGGTTCGAGACCGTGACGATCGTCTATCAGGGCGAGGTCGAGCATCGCGACTCGGCGGGCAATGGCGGTCGCATCGGCCCCGGCGACGTCCAGTGGATGACGGCGGCTGCCGGGCTGATGCACGAGGAATTCCACTCGCAGGCCTTCACCGAGCGCGGCGGCACGATGGAAATGGCGCAGCTGTGGGTCAACCTGCCGGCGAAGGACAAGATGTCGCGGCCCCGCTATCAGCCGATCGTCGCAGCGCAGATTCCTGTCGTCGAGTTGCCGGGTGCGGCGGGTCGCGTCCGGGTGATCGCAGGCGAGTACGGCGGCGTCCGCGGGCCCGCGATGACGTTCACGCCCGTCAACGTCTGGGACGTCCGGTTGAATGCGGCCAACGCGCTGTCGCTCGTGGTGCCCGACGGCCATACGACGCTGATCGCGCTGCTGCGCGGCAGCCTGAACGTCAACGGCACGCACGAGGTAACCGGTCCCGGCATCGTGCAATTCGACCGCGCCGGCGTCGACGTGCGCGTCGAGGCACGCACGGATACGACGTTCCTCGTGCTGACCGGCGAGCCGATCGACGAGCCGATCGCCGGCCATGGGCCGTTCGTGATGAACACGCGCGAAGAGATCATGACGGCGGTCAAGGACCTGCAGGAAGGACGGTTCGGAGCGCTCGCCGCGGTGTGAGCGGCCGGTGAGGACTCTCAAGGCGGCGTCATCCCTTTTTCTGCAACGACTTCGCGCAATCTGTCCGGATAGTCGGTGATGATCCCGTCGACGCCGAGGTCGATGAGACTCCTCATGTCGGCGCGCTCGTTCACCGTCCACGGCAGAACCTTGAGTCCCAGTGCGTGCGCGGCCGCCAGATCGCCGGGCGTCAGATTGCGCCAATACATCGACCACGTCCCGCAGCCCGCCGCCTTCACCAATGCGGGCAGCGACCCGCCATGGTCGCGCAACGCGAATCCGGCATTCCAGGGCGACGGGCCTCCATCGGGGGCTTGCTGCACGGTGTCGTTGTCCGGCGTCTGAATCGTCAAGCAGGCGGTCTCGATCTCGGGGGCGATACGCTTTGCTTCGACAAGCGTGCGCCAATCGAACGACTGGATCGTCACGCGATCGACAACGTTCGCCTCGCGAACGACGGCGATCAACTGTCTTGCAAATGTCGCCGGGTCAGGCGTGTTCAACCCGCTGGTCGGCGTTATCTTGGTCTCGATATTGAACCGTACCGGCTTGCCGCTTGCCTTGGCGAGGTCGAACAACTCCGAGAGTTTGGGAAAGCGTTCCCCGTCGGCTGCTCGCTGGTTCGGGAATTGACGTGCGTATTGGCTCGTTGGATCGATGCGTCCGATGTCGTAGCGCCGAAGCTCCTCGAACGTCAGCGAGCGAATCTGTCGCGCCGCTGATGCAAGCCAGTGACCATCGGGACCACGGACCAGGTCGGGACTGAGAAACGGATTGTGCGAGATCACGACGACATCGTCCCTGGTCACCGCCAGGTCGGTCTCGATCGTCGTGACCCCGATCTCCAGCGCGCGCCGAAATGCCGCCAGCGTGTTCTCCGGAGCAAGTCCGCGCGCGCCGCGGTGGCCTTCGAGGTCGAAGGCTGGTGACGAAGGCGCGACTAGCATGCCGAGCAAGAGTGCGAGCGTCGACACGTGGCGTTGCTGTCTGAGCATCACATGCGGTTCCGATCCGCGGCCCAAAACCGTCGAACGGACCGAAGGAGTCGAGGCCCTAGCGACCTTCCCGTTGGGGCAGCGCCTTCAGCAGCGGCGCGATGATGTCCATGGGCAGCGGGAACACGATCGTCGAGTTCTTGTCGGCGGCGATCACCGTCAGCGTCTCGAGATAGCGGAGCTGGATCGCCAGCGGCGCCTGCGCCAGGACCTCGGCCGCTTCGAACAGCTTCTGCGCCGCCTGCAACTCGCCCTCGGCGTGGATCACCTTCGCGCGCCGCTCGCGCTCGGCTTCCGCCTGGCGCGCGATCGCGCGAATCATCGATTCGTTGATGTCGACGTGCTTGATCTCGACGTTGGCGACCTTGATGCCCCACGACAGCGTCTGCGCGTCGAGCGTCTGCTGGATGTCGATGTTGAGCTTCTCGCGCTGCGACAGCATCTCGTCGAGGTCGTGCTTGCCGAGCACCGAACGCAGCGTCGTCTGCGCGAGCTGGCTCGTCGCCATCATGAAGTTCTCCACTTCGATGATCGCCTTCTGCGGATCGACCACGCGGAAGTAGACGACCGCGTTCACCTTCACCGACACGTTGTCGCGCGAAATCACGTCCTGGCTCGGCACGTCGAGCACCACGGTGCGAAGCTCGATGCGCACCATCTGCTGAATGCCGGGCACGAGGATCACGAGCCCGGGGCCCTTCACCTTCCAGAAACGGCCGAGCTGAAACACGACGCCCCGCTGGTATTCGCGCAGCACCTTGAGCGATGACACGGCGAGCACGACCAGCAGCAGCAGCAGTAACCCGGGACCGATCAGCGCCATATGATCCTTCTTGACCTGGTTGAGGGCTGGTTGATGCCGCGACCCTAGGCGCCGCCGACAGGTGCGACGCGGGGCGACATGCCGTCGATCGCGACGACGCGCACCTTCTCGCCACGCGCGACGCGCGCGGCCGTCTTGACCTGCCACGTCTCACCGCGAATGCTCGCCCAGCCCGTGTCGGTTGCATCGTCGAGCATCTCGCCATCGGCGCCCAGCAGCGTTGCGACGCCGCTGACGATCGGCCGGCGCCGCGCGCGCACGGCCATCTGCGCAACGGTGACGACGAACGCGACGGTGACGATCGCCAGTGTCGCGATCAGCGTCCACGGCACGCCGAAGCCTACGACGTCGGTATCGATCAGCATGAACGCGCCCACAACGAACGCGACGACGCCACCCACGCCGAGCGAACCGTACGCCGGCACGAATGCCTCGGCCACCATGAAGGCGATACCGAGCGCCATCAACGCGAGGCCGGCGTAGTTCACCGGCAGCAGATGCAGCGCGTAGAGACCGAGCAGCAGCGAAACGGCGCCGGCGACACCGGGCAGCACGAAGCCGGGATTGCCGAGCTCGAAGATCAGTCCGTACACGCCGACGAGCATCAGGATCATCGCGACGCTCGGATCGGTGATGACCGACAGCACGCGAAAATGCCAGTCCGGCTCGACGGCGATCGTCGGTGCTGACTGCGGCTGCAGCACGCGAGTGCCTGCCGGCGTGACGGCTTTGCGGCCGTCGAGTTGCCGCAGCAGGTCCTCGGTGTCGGTGGCGACGATGTCGGCGACGTTGCGCGCCTTCGCCTCGTCCGCCGACAGGCTCGCCGCATCGGTGACGGCTTTCTCCGCCCACTCGGCGTTGCGGCTGCGCAGCTGCGCGAGGCTGCGGATGTAGGCGGCCGCATCCTGCATCGCCTTGCGCTCGTGCGTGTCCGGCGTCACGGCCTTCTTGCTGTCGCCGTCGCCCGCAGGCGCGGGCGCAAACCCGATCGACACCGGCGACGCCGCGCCGACGTTGGTCCCCGGCGCCATTGCGGCCACGTGACTCGCATACAGGATGAACGTTCCCGCGCTGGCGGCGCGCGCACCCGACGGGGCGACATAGGTCACCACGGGAACCGGCGACGCGAGAATGTCCTGGACGATGCGCCGCATCGACGTGTCGAGTCCGCCGGGCGTATCGAGCGTCAGTACGACGAGTTGCGCGTGCGCATCCTCGGCGCGCTTGAGGCCGCGCTGGAGGTACTCGGCGGTGGCGGGGCCGATGACGCCGGAAACGCGGAGCGCCACGACGGGAGCCGGCGCGTCAGCAAGCGCCACCGCGCAGAACAATGCTGCCGCTACCGCCGAAAGGAATCGCGCCAGTTGCATCGCCGCCGATCGGCGCGCGCCTCGGACGGAACCGCCGTCGGCATCGCGCGCGCGTCAGCGGTCATTATCCCCCTGCCCTGCGCGGCGGCAACGCCGAACGTCGCAGCACCGGGTGCTCGCCGAACTCCGGTTTCGACGGCGTAGCCTTGTCGGCGAGTTCGAGCGCCGTCGCAAGCGCGGTCTCGAGCTGCCGGTCGCGGCCTGTTTTCCCGTCCTGCGGCGCATTGTCGATCTCGATCTCCGGGTCGGTGCCGTAGTTTTCGACGGCAAATCCGACATCCGTGAACCAGAACGAGTATTCAGGCTGCGTCGTCTCGCTGCCGTCGACGAGCTTGTGCCGCGGATTGATGCCGATGACGCCGCCCCATGTCCGCGTTCCGACGAGCTTGCCGATACGCATCAGCTTGAAGCAGTGCGAAAAGATATCGCCGTCCGAGCCTGCGTGCTCGTTGGTCAACGCGACGACGGGCCCGGCGGGCGCTTCGACCGGGTACGGCTCCGGTTGTCCCCAGCGCGTGAGGTCGTAACCGAGCCGGCGCCGCGCGACCTTCTCGAGCAACAGTTGCGAGACGTGTCCACCCCTGTTGTAGCGGACGTCGACGATGAGCGCATCGCGGTCGCATTCGGTGCCGAAGTAGCGATGGAATTCCGCGAAGCCCGCCGACATCATGTCCGGCAGGTGCAGGTAACCCACACGCCCCTTCGACTTCTCGTGCACCCACGCGCGATTGCGCTCGACCCATTCGCGATAGCGCGCCGGCATCTCGTCGGCCAACGTCGTCACGACGACCGTGCGGCCGTTCGCCGCGCGATTGCCGTTCGCCGAGGTGCCCGACGTGCCGGCGGCGGGCGCCAGCGTCAGCTCGACTTTCGTGTTCGCCTGGTGCACGAGCAGCGCCTGCGGCGGCCGCTCGCGCGAAACCGGTTGCCCATTGACGGCGACGACGCGCTCGCCCACCTGCGCCTGCACGCCGATCGCATTGAGCGGCGAATCGGCGGCGGCATCCCACGGGTCGCCTTCGACGATCCGCGCGATCTCGTAGCTCGACCCGTCCGCGCCGAGCGTGAATTCCGCAGCCAGATTGCCGAGCGTCACCGACGGCGGGCGCCGATGATCGCCGCCCATCTCGTACGCGTGCGACGTGCCAAGCTCGCCTTGCGTTTCCCAGATCAGGTCGGAAAGCTCGCTGCGTGTCGCGACGCGGTCGAGCAACGGCTCGTAGCGCGCGTACACCGCTTCCCAGTTGACGCCCGACATGTCAGGCACCCAGAACTGGTCGCGCTGCAGCCGCCATACCTCGTGCAGCATCTGTCGCCATTCGCGGCGCGGATCGACCGAAACGCGCACGCGCGAAAGATCGATCCAGCCGCTCTTGCGCGACGGCTCGTCGGACTGCGGTACCGATCGCTCGCGCGGATCGGGCACGCGGTCGGCGCGTATCGCGCGCACACGCTTGCCCTGTCGCAGCACGAGCGTCGAATGATCGTCTGCGATCACGAAGCGGTCGACCCGCTCGACGAGCGTCTCGGCCTTCTGTGTGCCGAAGTCGAACACTTCGAGCCGGCCGGGAAGATCCTTATGGCCGCCGCGTCCATGCGCACCGGCGACGGGCATCAGCGTCCACACGACCTTGTCGCCGGCAACGCCGGCAATCTGGTCGAAGCGACCTTCCGGTACCGGGAACGCGGCCACGCGTCGCTCGATGCCCGGCAGGTCGACGCGCACCGTCGTCGGCGTTTCGCCGGCCTTGTCCCGCGCGGCCTTGGGGTCGTCGGGCTTCATTCCCTTGGGCTCGGGCTCGAAGGGCGGCCGCGCCTGCGCCTGGAGTGCAATCAGGTAAGGCCGCGCCGCGCGCGGAAAGCTGAGCTCGAACTGCACGTTGTCGTACACGGGATCGAACGTGCGCAGCGACAGGAAGTACAGGTACTTGCCCGCCGGATCGAACGACGGGCTGTAATCGCGGAACTCGGGCGTGGTGACAAGCGTGCTGACACCGGTTGCGACTTCGTGGAGCTTGATTGCCGAGTGTCGCGGGCTGGTCCAGAACGGATACGCGACCCAGGCACCGTCAGGCGACCATGCAACACTCTCCGAGCGTCCGCATTCGCTGTGGTCGATGACCGTGCTGGTACCGGATTCGACATCGACGATCATGACCTGGTGCCGGTGATTCGTCAGCGCCACACGCGTGCCGACGGGTGCTGTCCGCATCGCGACGACACGGCCAATATCGGCTGACAGCGCGCGTACCTGACCATCGCGCAACGCGACGAGCCGCTCCTCGCGCGCCTCATCGCTCACGGCGACGATCGTTTCCCCGTCGGCGAGCCATTGCCCCTGCCGGTACCGCACGCCGTCCGGCACGCCGTGCTGGCGTACCGCGCCCTCCCACAGCGCGAACGTGAAGAGCTTTCCGCGCGTTTCGACGGCGAGGCTGTGTCCTTGGGGATGAACCTTGATGCCGGCGAGGTTTTCCGCCGCATCGACGAACTTGCGCGACGCTTGCGTCCGGTGCGACGGCACGTCGATCGCAAGGCGCGTTGTCGTGTCGCGTGCAGGGTCGAACAGCCAGATCTCGGCACCGCATTGATAGACGATGCGCCGGCCATCGGTCTGCGCGTGGCGCGCGTAGAAATCGTCGTGATCCGAATGCCGACGCTGGTCGCTGCCGTCGGGGCGGCACGAATAGAGATTGCCGACACCTTCCGAATCGGACAGGTAGTAGATGCGGTTGCCGATCCACATCGGGCTCGTGATGTTGCCCGTGAGTTCGGTCATCCGGCGGAAATTGCCGCGGCCGTCGACGTCGATCCACAGGTAACCCGCAGTGCCGCCGCGATACCGCTTCCAGCGCGCCGGATCCGCCGTATTGCGACCGATCACCATCGCATTGCCGGGGCCGAATGCCAGGTGGTTCACCTGTCCGAGCGGCATCAGTTCCGGTATGCCGCCTTCCACCGGCAGCATGTACGCGCGGTAGTTGCGGAAGAACGGCTGGCCGTATGTCGTGACGAACAGCACGCGTCCGTCGGGCGTGAAGCCACGCACCATCACGTCCGGGCCGAGCCACGTCATCCGTCGGGCGACGCCGCCTTCCGCCGACATCAAGTAGACCTCGGGGTGCGCCTCGTCGCGACCGACGAAAGCAATCCACTTCCCGTCCGGCGACAGCGCCGGCGTCGACGGCTCGCCAAGCCCGGCTGTCAGGCGTCGCGCGATACCGCCTTTTGCATCGACACGCCACAGGTCGTCGTCGCAAATGAAGACGACGGTGTCGTCACGTAGTGTCGGATGCCGCAGGTAACCCGGTTGTGCCATTGCCCAGCCTCATGGATGTGAACCGATTATTTTGCCGCAATCGCGTCGCTAAGCACGGCCGCTCGGCAGGCGAATATTCGCCTTCGCGCTGGCACGCGCGCAACGATACGCGACGGAAGCCGGTGCTACAGCGCGACCGCGTAAGTCTGCAGTCCGGCGAGATCGGGCTCGATGCCGAGTCCCGGCCGGTTGTTGAGCACGCCGCAGCCGTCGGTCACCGTGGCCAGCGGACCGCACGTTGCGGAGCGCAGCGGATTGGGATTGGCGTCGACTTCGAGCATGCCGCCGCCCCCCACCGCCGCGAGCGCGTGCGCCGATGCCAGAAGGCCGACACCGCCCCCGAGCCAGTGCGGACAGAAGCGCGCACCCGCTGCGGTGATGCGGCGCGCGACCGGCATGCCGCGTGTAAAACCGCCCCATTTCGCGATGTCCGGCTGGACCACCGCCAGGACGTTCGCCGCAAGCGCCGCATCGAATCCCGCGTCACTCGCGAGGTTTTCGCCGGCCGCAAGCGCGATCTTCGTGTGCTCGCGCAACGACTGCCATTCCGACCAGGGCCGATCGACGCGCAGCGGCTCCTCGAGCCAGGCAATGTAGAACGGCTCGAGCGCGCGCGCCATGTCGATCGCCGTCTCGACGGACCACGCCTGGTTCGCGTCGACCATCAAGTCGACGCCGTCACCGAGTGACGCGCGGAGCGCACCGACGTTGGCGACGTCGCGCTCCTTGCCGAAGCCGATCTTCAGCTTGAACGCGCGGAAGCCCTCGTTGCGCCGTGTCGAGGCGACGTCGGCAGGTCGGTCGGGATTGAGGCCGCTCGCATAGACTTTCACGCGCGGCGACGCGCCGCCGAGGAACCGCCACAACGGCTGCTGCGCGCGGCGCGCCTGGAGGTCCCACAGCGCGATGTCCACGCCGGCGATCGCTTGCGCGAAAGGGCCGGGCTCACCGGCCTGCAGCGCCAGCACGGCCGTTTGTTCCGTCAATGCGTCGAATGCCGCGGCGGCATTCTCGAACGGACGGCTCGTCAGGATCGGCGCCAGCACGCCATGCACGAGCCGCGCGCGATGCTCGGCGCCGACGGCCGGGAAGTTGCACCAGATCTCGCCCCAGCCAGCGTTGCCGTCGGTGTCTTCCGCGCGCACCAGCACCATCGGCCGATCGCGCATCGAGCCGAAAGACGTGACGACAGGCGTTTTCAGCGGATAACGCCAGACAAGTGCGCGCAACGAGCGGATGTGCAGCGGGCGGTTCATTGCGACGTCGCTTCTGCGCCGGTAGTCACGGCTTCAGGTCCATCTCGAGGTGAATGTAATCGCCGCGATAAGTCACTTCGCCGAGATAGATGACCGTGCCGCGTTGATCCTGGCATACGCGTCGCACCTCGGCAACCGGGGCGTTCGCAGGAATGTCCAGATGACGCGCGACCGTCACGTCCGCCGTGCCGATCTCGAGTGTCTGCCACGCGCGCGCAACCGTTACGCGCGGCAGGTCGAGCAGCACAGGAATGACCGTTTCGCGCCGGAAGCGGCGTGGCGCCATCCGGAAGACGCGCTCGTCGAGAAAGATGGAAATGACGCAATACGTTTCGCCGTTGCGTGAATGGACGCGACGCATGAACCGGTACGCAGACGCCGGCGCGCCGTCGCGCTCGAACAATTGCGGCGTCGCCGCCGCCTCCTCGATCAGCGTGAGGTTCGGCGTGTCGTTGCGATAGACGTCCGCAAGTGCCTGCAGGCTGGTTTCGAGCCTTAGCCCGCGATCGCGGACGGGTTGCGCCATCACGAACGTGCCGCGTCCCCGCTCGGCGGATACGAGTCCGTCCCGCGCGAGAAGTTCCATCGCCTGGCGCACCGTGACGCGCGCGACGCCGAATTCACGCATCAGCGCCTCGAGCGTCGGCAGTTTCGTGCCTTGCGGCCACCGATTGCGCGCAATGCGCTGCCGGAATATGTCGGCCAGTTGCGCGTAGCGCGGCATGGGTCCGCGGAACAGCGCGGCAGCGCCGCCAGGCAGGGGCTTGTGCATAAGGTTCTATCTATAGTACTTTTGGCCACTGCCGTCCGCAACTGCCAAACTCCTTTGTCCTTCCCGCATCGAGCGCTGCTGATCGCGCTGCCCTGGCTGATCGTCATCGCGATCTGGTATGCGGTCGCCTATTCGGGACTGATCAACCCGTCACTGGTGCCCACACCGCATCGCGTGGCGGCGCGCTTCTACGAGCTCCTGACGGCGGCACGACTGCCCGTCGACATCCTGATGTCCACGCAACGCGTCGTCATCGGCGTAGCACTGGGCATCGCCGTCGCCGTACCCGCCGGCTTCGTGCTCGGCTGGTACAAGAACGTGCGGATGTTCATCGATCCGCTGATGAATTTCTTTCGCGCGCTTCCGCCCATCGCGCTGATTCCGCTCGTCATCGTGTACTTCGGCATCGGCGAGGTCGCGAAGGTCGTTATTCTGTTCTATGCGTCGTTCTTCGCCGGCGTCATCGTGATGTACGAAGGCATCGCGCAGATCAGCCCCATCTACGTCCGGGTGTCGCGCACCCTCGGCGCGACCGACAGCGAGATCTTCCGCAAGGTCATCATCCCGCTGACGGTGCCGCACCTCTTGACGGCGCTGCGTGTAGCACTCGGCGTCGCGTGGGCGACGCTCGTCGCGTCCGAGCTCATCGCCGCGCAACAGGGACTGGGCGCACTGATCCAGAACGCGTCGTCGTTCTTCCAGCTCGACATCATCTACGTCGGCATCATCTGCATCGGACTCATCGCGCTCGCGATGGACGTCGTGCTGCGCGCGGTGTCGCGCCGCCTCGTCGCATGGCAGGACCGGATATGAGCGGCGCAGGGCCTCGGCCTCCTTGGACCTGCGACGAGGACATTCACGGCGAGAGTCGGCCTCGCGTGACGACTCGCAATGGCCGTCGATCCCCGCAGAGCGGGGCCCCTCGCCGGCTGCTCGCATCACCGCCCCAAGACGCGAATCGCTCCCCCGCCGGGGGCAGCGCCGCGGCGACGGCCGCAAGCGTGGGGGTCGTCATATGAGCGGCGCGGCTCGGATCGCGTTCGATCGCGTGTCCGTCGAATACCCGTCGCGGCGCGGGCCGCTGCGCGTCGTCGACGACGTGTCGTACTCGATCGGCGATGGCGAATTCGTCGCCGTCATCGGCCCGTCGGGCTGCGGCAAGACGACGATGATGAATATCGTCGCGGGCTTCGTGAAGCCGACGTCGGGCCGCGTGCTGCTGGACGGCAAGCCGATCACCGGTCCCGGTCCCGATCGGGGCGTCATCTTCCAGGACTACGGCGTGTTCCCGTGGCTGACCGTGCGCCAGAACATCGCGTTCGGCCTGACGCTCGACGCGAACCGTGTCGCGGCCGGCGAGCGAGATGCGATTTGCGACCGCTACATGGCGTTGATGGGCCTGACCGATTTCGCCGACGCGTGGCCGAAGATGCTGTCGGGAGGGATGCGTCAGCGGTTGGCGCTCGCCCGCGCCTATGCGGTGCGGCCGCAGTTCCTGTTGATGGACGAGCCGTTCGGCGCGCTCGACGCGCAGACGCGCACAGCGATGCAGGATCTGCTGCTGCAGGTGCTCGCCACCGAAGGCAAGACGGTGATGCTGATCACGCATTCGGTCGAGGAGGCAATCTACCTCGCGTCGCGAATCGTCGTCATGAGCGCGCGTCCCACCCGCATTCGCGAGGAGATCCGGGTCCCGTTTACCTATCCGCGCACCGAATCGCTGCACGAGACGCGCGAATTCAATGAGCTGCGCTCGCACGTCCGCGATCTCGTCATGCAGGAATACGCCGCGCAGGCCGAGCAGGCGGCGCACTCGATCGAACAGGCCCCAACCCGCACGTAAACCACTCGAAGGAGGAACGATGATGAGAAGCACGCGCAGACAGTTCTTGCAGACGGCCGCCGCGATCGGCGTCGGCACGGGTATTGGAATAACCGGCGCGCCGGCGATCGCGCAAAGCCGCACGAAGGTGAAGGTCGGCTATCTGCACACGCTGGCCGTCGACGGGCAGATCTGGCTCGGAATGGATCGCGGCTCGTTTGCTGCGCACGGCGTCGAGCCCGATCTCGTCCAGTTCACGACGGGACTCGAACTGTTCCAGGCGATGATCGGCGGCAGCATCGACATGCTCGCGACCGGCGCGGTGATCTCCAATTTCCCCGCACGCGGCCAGGGCAAGATGTTCCTCGCCAACGACGTCGAATTCGCGACGGCGCAACTGTGGGTCCGCGAGGACCAGGGCATCAAGACCTTCGCCGACTTGAAAGGGAAGAAGATCTCGACGACCACCGGCACCACCGCGCACGTGTTTCTCGACACGGCACTGCGTGCCAACAGCGTCGATCCGAAGGACGTCGAAGTCGTCAACCAGCGGATGTCCGAAGCAGTGACATCGTTCATCTCCGGTGCCGTTCCGGCGGTCGCGCTGTGGGTGCCTTTCAACATTCCAGTGCGCGACAAGGTGCCGGGCGCGAAGATGCTGACCGACGCGTCGGCCTACTACCCGAAGGCGGCGATCGTCGGCGGCTGGGCGGTTCGCGACGACTACTACGGCAAGAACCGCGCGGTGTGCGCGAACGTCGTCCGCGGCTGGGCCGAGGCGAATGATTATTTCATCGCCAATCCGGACGCCGCGCTCGACGCATTGCAGAAGAATCATTACCAGCAGGTGCCGCTGACCGACCTCAAGGAGCAATTCAAGGCGCAGAAGATGTTCACGTCGAAGGACTGGAAGAAGCTGTACGCCGACGGCACGGTCACGAATTGGCTGCAGCAGGTGACCGACTTCTTCGTGAGGTTTGGCGGCATCCAGAATCCGGTGCCGGCGTCGCAGTACTTCGACGCGAAGCTCTACCTCGACACGCTGCCGGGCTGATCGCTAGGGAACCTCTGAACAATTCCCACGTGGAGCGCTTTGGCGCGAAATGCGGATGCATGCGAGACGGACGACGAAGGTCGTAGTGCGTACTACGAGCCGAGGAGGCCGGCGCAGCAGGCGCCGCATTCTCGCGCCAACCCTTCGGGACGGGGCTTGCCGGGGCGCTGGCTTTGTCGCCCGGCTCGCCAATAGCGCCGTGCTATTTGCTTCGCCGTGCTTCGCACCATCATCCCCGGCAAGCATCCCGTCGCGTCCGCGCGGGAGTTGTTCGGAGGTTCCTTAGCATGCCGGGCGCGTCCGATGTATTCGACTATGTGATCGTCGGCGCCGGTTCCGCGGGCTGCATTCTCGCGAACCGGCTGTCCGCCGATCCGTCCGTACGCGTGCTGCTGCTGGAGGCGGGCGGGGCCGATCGCAACTTCTGGATCCACCTGCCGGTTGGCTATTTCCGCACGATCTACGATCCCCGCTTCTCGCGACAGTTCGACACGGTGCCGTCGGAAGGCACGGCGGGCCGCAACATCGTCTGGCCGCGCGGTCGTGTCATCGGCGGCTCGTCGTCGATCAACGGGCTGATCTTCATCCGGGGGCAGCACGAGGACTTCAACGACTGGGCTCTGCACGGCGCGGCGGGATGGCGCTACATCGATGTGCTGCCGCATTTCAAGCGACTCGAGCGCTACGCGGGGGGTGCGAGCGCGTATCACGGTGCAACCGGCGAGCTCGGCGTGTCGAACCTGCGCAACGACCACCCGTATTGCGAGGCGTGGGTGGATGCGGGCGTCCAGGCGGGACTGCCGCGCAATGTCGATTTCAACGGCAGGACGACGTACGGCGTGGGCTCGTATCAGCTCAGCATCGAGAACGGCTGGCGCGCGAGCTCGGCCGTTGCATTCCTGCGGCCGGTGCGCGCGCGACGCAACCTCACGGTGCTGCCGGGCGCGCTGGCGACGCGCGTGCTGTTCGACGGCACTCGCGCCACCGGCGTCGAATATCAGCGCGCGAGCGCGCGCCACACAGCGCGCGCAACACGAGAAGTGATCCTGTCCGCGGGTGCGATCCAGACGCCGCAGCTGCTGCAGCTTTCCGGCATCGGTCCGCCTGACCTGCTCGCGGCGTTGCACATCCCGGTCGTCGCGGATTCGCCGGGGGTGGGCGAGAACCTGCAGGATCACTACCAAGCGCGCACCATCGTTCGCCTTCGCAACCGCGTGTCGCTCAACGACGCGGTCCGCAGTCCGCTGAAGCTCGCCGGCATGGGCTTCGAGTGGCTGACGCGGCGATCGGGCCCGTTGACGGTGGGCGCCGGACAGGTCGGCGGCGCCGCGTGCACGCAGCATGCGGTCAACGGTCGCCCCGACGTGCAGTTCAACGTGATGCCGCTGTCGGTCGACAAGCCCGGCGATCCGCTGCACGCGTATCCGGGCTTCACGGCCGCGGTGTGGCAATGCCATCCGCGATCGCGCGGACGCCTGCGCATCAGATCGACGGATCCGGCGGACGCGCCGCTGATCGAGCCGCGCTATCTCGACGCGGAGATCGACCGCAAGACGCTCGTCGCCGGCGTGCGCATGTTGCGCGACATCTACGCGCAACCGGCGTTTCGCGAGTTGTT
The DNA here is from genome assembly GCA_963709335.1 of uncultured Pseudomonadota bacterium. Taxonomy (GTDB): domain Bacteria; phylum Pseudomonadota; class Gammaproteobacteria; order Burkholderiales; family Casimicrobiaceae; genus VBCG01. The sequence goes on along the minus strand of CAVPWB010000004.1, from coordinate 864,213 downwards.
CGACGTGGAGATGCTGCCTGGACCCGACGCAAAGACCGACGCGCAATTGCTGGACTTTGCGCGGAACGCGGGCGGAACGGTGTTCCACTGCGTCGGCACGTGCCGGATGGGCGATGCAACGGACCCCCTCGCTGTCGTCGACCCGCAGCTACGCGTGCGCGGCGTGGACGGCTTGCGCGTCGTCGACGCATCGGTCATGCCGACCGTCACGTCGGCCAATACGAATGCGGCCGCGCTGATGATCGGCGAACGCGGCGCGAGGTTCGTGCTCGGCGCCGGTTGAATCGCCGCCGCACCGCGAAGCAGGCTACGGCGCTACCGCGTCGGGATCGCCGTGCTACTTCCTGCGCTCGACGTCGACGTACATCCATTCGGCCAGCAGCACCGGATGCGCCTTGTAGCCGACGACGTTCGCGTGCACCAGGGTGTTCTGGAAGTTCGCAGCACCCAGCCGCCACGGCATGTCGGCCTCGAACCGCTTCGTCATCTGCTCGTACAGCTTGTCGCGATCCGGCGAATCGGGCAGGAGCCGCGACTTTTCGTACAGCGCGTCGAACGTCGGCGACGCATAGCACGCGATGTTGCTCTGGCCGATGTTGCGGCCGTACAAGAGCTGCATGAAATTGTCACCATCCGGATAGTCGGCGATCCAGCCGTAGCTCCACATCTGGTGCTTGCAGGCCACCGCCGCGCGGATCTGGTCGCTGAACTTGCCCTTCTCGACGTTCATGCGGATGCCGATGGAGTCGAACGCCTTTTTCCACAGCTCCTCGAATTCGCGCGCGGTCGCCGTCGTCTGACTGGCGAACGTGATCACGAGCGGCTTGCCGTCGGGCAGGGTGCGGTAGCCGTCACCGCCCTTGCGGTACCCGAAGCGGTCGAGCAACTGATTTGCGGCGTCGACGTCGTGAGGCGTCGCGCTGCGATACTTGGCGTCGTAGCCGGCCACACCCGGCGGAATCACGCCGTGCAGCGCCTCTGCCTGGCCGTTGCGGATCGTCCGGATGTCGGCCTCGATGTCGTACGCCATCGCAATCGCACGGCGCAGTGCGAGCTTGTCGTTGCCGAAGCCGCCGATCACCGGGTCGCGCATGTTGAACGCGGTGTAGTTGATCGCCGGCTGCAGCAACCGCGACAGGTACACGCCCTGCTTCGCGAGCGATGGCGCGAGCTTGCCGCCCGGCAATCCCACGGGCGCGAACGTTCCGGGCAGATCGATGAGGTCGAGCTCGCCTTTCTGGAACGCGAGCCAGCGCGATTGCGCTTCCTCCATCACGCTGATGTCGATCGTGCCGATCTGCGGCATCTTCCTGCCGCGCATCCTGGCCGCGATCGCCTTATCTGCCGGATCGTCGCCGGGCTCGAAATTCCAAGTGAATCCGCGATAGCCGGGATTCGCCTGCAGGATCATCTTGGATGCCGGCACCCATTTTTTCAGCACGTACGCACCGGTGCCGACCGGGTGCGCAGCGAGTTCGCCGGGATAAGCGTCGACCACTTCGCGCGCGACCGCGGCGAGCTGCGGCAGCGCCATCACCTGCGGAAATGTGTAATCGCTTTGCGTCAGCGTGACCCGCAGCGTGTAGCGATCGAGGGTTTCGAGGCCCGCGACCGGCGAGTCGTAGTCCAGCCGGTCACCGTGGCGCTTCGCATTGGCGACGAGCTCGTCGAGCCCGACGATCTTGCCCGCGACGTAGAAGGCGTTCGGCGACCGGTTGCGCGGATCGACGAGCCGCTTGATCGCGTACACGTAGTCGGCGGCGATGAGCTCGCGCCGCTTGCCCTTGAACGCCGGATCGGTGGCGAAGTACGTCCCTCTTTTCAGCGTGAACGTGAAGCGCTTGCCGCTTTGCGCAATGGTCGGCAGCGCCTCCGCCGTCAGCGGCACGACCTTGACCGGACGCGCGAGGTAATCGAACGTCAACAGCGGTTCCATGATCGCCGCGATGACGGCACTCGAGTAAATCTCGTTCGCCTGCGCCGGATCGAAGCCGGTCTCCGCCCGCGGCAGCGCAATCCGCAGCACCTTCGCGGAATCGGCCGCTGCGCTGGCGAAATTCGACGCGAGCATCCACGCCGTGAGCATCCACCCGCAACTGCGGTAAACCAAACCTGCCATCCCGACCCCCGTTCGACCGCCGTTCGCCCCGCGGCGCGTAGCGTGCCGAGGATGGCGGCGAGCGTCAAGCGCGACCGCCGTGCAGGAACCGCCTGCGCCGATGCGGTGGACCGATCGCACGGCACAATAGGGGATGCCCCGCAATTATTCGATGGGTGCGCGCACGCCGAAGGCCAGTGCGGCCGAGCGTGTCGCTGCGCATACGGAGCGCCGCAGCCTGCGCGAGCGATTCGGCGGGCTGCGCAACGTGCCGCCGTTCCTGAGGCTCGTCTGGCAGACGAGCCCCTGGATGATGGCGACGCAAGCGGTGCTCCGCTTCGTTCGGGCATTGCTGCCGGTGGCCACGCTCTATATCGGCAAGCTGATCATCGATGAAGTCGTGCTGCTCGCGAAGACATCGCACCCGGCCGACGATCTTGCCGAATGGTTCGCCAACGGCTGGCTGAACCGCATCCTGTGGCTGCTGGCGCTCGAATTCGGGCTGGCGGTGCTGTCGGACGTGCTCGGCCGGACGGTGTCGCTGCTCGACTCACTGCTCTCCGACCGCTTCAGCACGGCGACGAGCCTGCGGTTGATGGAGCACGCGGCCGAGCTCGATCTGGAGGACTTCGAGGACAGCGAGCTGCAGGACAGCCTCGAACGCGCACGACGCCAGGCGGCGGGCCGGATGTCGCTCCTCGGCCAGCTTTTCGGCCAGGCCCAGGACATCGTGACGATCATCAGCTTCGCCGCGGGCCTGTTCGTTTACGCGCCGTGGCTGATCGTGCTGATGGCGATCGCGCTCGTGCCGGCGTTCATCGGTGAAGCGCACTTCAACGCACAAAGCTACTCGCTGAACTACGCACGCACGCCGGAACGACGCGAGCTCGACTATGTGCGCCGGACCGGCGCGAGCGTGGAGACGGCGAAGGAAGTGAAGATCTTCGGTCTCAACGCATTCCTGATCGACCGCTATCGGGTGCTCGCGACGAGCTTCTACGAGGCCAACAGCGCGCTCGCCACGCGTCGCGCCACGTACGGAAGCGCGCTCGCGGCGCTCGGCACCATTGCGTACTACGTCGCATACGCATACATCGTCTGGCGCACGCTGCACGGCGAATTCACGATCGGCGACCTCACGTTCCTCGCCGGCTCGTTCCGGCGCCTGCGCAACCTGCTGGAAGACCTGCTCATGGGGTTTTCGCAGGTGGCCGGACAGGCGCTCTACCTCGACGACCTGTTCTCGTTCTTCGAGATCCAGCCGGAAATCGTGTCGCCGCCGAACCCCGTCCCCTTTCCGGCGCCGATCCGGCGCGGGTTCACGTTCGAGGACGTCGGCTTCCGCTACCCGGGCGCCGACCGCTGGGCGGTGCGCCACCTGAACTTCACGCTGCACGCCGGCGAGGTGCTGGCGCTCGTCGGCGAGAACGGCGCGGGCAAGACGACGCTCGTGAAACTGCTCGCGCGCCTGTACGACCCCGACGAAGGCCGCATCCTGCTCGACGGCCGGGACCTGCGCGACTACGACGTCGCCGAGCTGCGATCGAACACCGGCGTCATCTTCCAGGATTTCGTCCGCTACCATCTGTCGGCGGCGGACAACATCGCCGTCGGCCGCATCGAGGCGCGCCACGATCGCGCGCGCATCGTCGACGCCGCGCATCGCAGCCTGGCCGATGAAGTGATCGAACGGCTTCCGCAGCAATACGACCAGGTGATCGGCAAGCTCTTTCGCGGTGGCATCGACCTCTCCGGCGGCGAGTGGCAGAAGATCGCGATCGCGCGTGCTTACATGCGCGATGCGCAGGTGCTGATTCTCGACGAGCCGACGGCGGCGCTCGACGCGCGGTCCGAGTTCGAGGTATTCCAGCGCTTCAAGGAACTGTCGCAGGACAAGACAGCCGTGCTGATTTCACATCGCTTCTCGAGCGTTCGGATGGCGGACCGGATCGTCGTGCTCGCCGACGGCACGGTGGAGGCGACGGGCACGCACGACGAGCTTTTGCGGCAGCAGGGGCGTTACGCCGAGCTTTTCGAGCTGCAGGCCGCCGGGTACCGCTGATGAACGCACACGTTACCGTCATCGGTGCGGGCGTCGTCGGCCTGGCGTGCGCGACGCATTTGCAGATTCGTGGCCACGCGGTCACCGTCGTCGACCCGCGCCCGCCGGGCGAGCACTGCTCGTTCGGCAACGCCGGCTGTTTCAGTCGGGCGTCGTGCGTGCCGCTTGGCCTGCCGGGACTCTGGCAGCAGGTTCCGGCGTGGCTGCTGGACCGGTCGGGACCCCTGGTCGTTCGTTGGCGCCACGTGCACTCGCTTGCGCCATGGCTGTGGCGGTTCCAGCGCGCGTCGTCGCCGGTGCGCGTCAAGGCGATCGCAGATGCGCTGCACTCGCTGCTGACCGTGACGCTCGACAAGTGGCGGCCGCTGGCGGCGCACGCCGGCGTGCCGGAACTGATCGTCCAGCAAGGCTACGCATTCGCCTATGAAAGCGCGACGGCGTTCGCCGCGGATGCGCTCGGCCGCGAGATCCGCGCCGCGCACGGCGTGCAGATCGAGGTGCTGACGGGCCGCGACATCACCGCGTTCGAGCCGGCGCTGTCACCGCGGCTCACGCATCTCGTCGTGCTGCCCGAGCAGGGGCACTGTCCCAACCCGCTGCGCTTGTCGCGCGCGCTGGCGGCGAGGCTGCGCGCCGGCGGCGCCAGCTTTGTCGAACGGACCGTCAAAGGATTCGCATTTGCCGATGACCGTGTCGCGCTCGTGCTGACGGATGGCGAAGCGGTGGAAACCGACACCGTCGTCGTCGCGGCGGGCGCGCACTCCGCCGGGCTGGCCGCGCAGCTCGGCAACGCCGTTCCGCTGGAATCCGAGCGCGGCTATCACGTGATGCTGGAATCGCCGAACGTCGCGCCGCGAATACCGATCGCGTCCGGCGAGGGAAAATACTTTGCGACACCGATGGAAGGTGGCTTGCGCATCGCGGGCACCGTGGAGCTCGCCAGTGTCGACGCGCCGCCGGACGATCGACGCGCCGATGCACTGCTCACCAAGGCGCGACGATTGTTCCCGACACTGCGCACGAAACGTTACACGCGCTGGATGGGGCATCGGCCGTCGCTGCCGGACTCGCTGCCGGTGATCGGACCCTCACAGGCCGCACCGAACGCATTCTTCGCGTTCGGGCACGGTCATGTCGGCTTGACGGCGGCGGCACCGACGGGCGAGATCGTTGCGGATCTGGTCGACGGCCGCGCACCGTTCATCGATATCGCGCCGTTCGCCGCCGACCGCTTCTAGGCCGCAGGAGTCGCGTTGACCACCCCGCGGCAACTCGACCATACTCGCGATTCGAAATCGCGACCCGTCCCGCGATAGGAGGCAGGGATGAAACACTGGGCAATCGCCGGCATGGCGCTGCTGCTCGCCGCATGCGCCGGCGCTCCGTCGCAGGTGGCGACACCCGAGCGCAGCACGGTCTTCAACGACGCCCTGTTCAAGCCGCCGTCGCAGCGAATCAGCGCCAGCGACGTGTTCGCGCTCAGCCCGGAGATGCTCGAGTATCTGCGAAGCGACATCTCGCGCGTCGTGCGCACCAAGGGCAGCCAGCACGGGCTCTTCGACGCCCTGTACGACAAAGGGTTGCTGAAGCTCGAATACGACGCGGCGATGACGCGCAACGCGTCGCAGGCGTTCGCTGCGCGCGCGGGGAACTGCCTGTCCCTCGTCATCATGACGGCCGCGTTCGCCAAGGAAATGGGAATGTCGGTGCGCTACCAGAACGTCTTCGTCGACGAGACCTGGAGCCGCAACGGCGATTTCTACCTGTCGATAGGGCACGTCAACCTGTCGCTCGGCCATCGGCTGATCGAGTACGGCCCCACCGAATCCGCGCTGACCATCGATTTCCTGCCGCCCGCCAACATCAAGGGGCTCCGCGCGTGGGTGATCGACGAATCGACGATCGTCGCGATGTACATGAACAACCGCGCGGTCGAGGCGTTGACGGTCGGGAACATCGACGACGCCTATTGGTACGCACGCGAAGCCGTCCTGCAGGATCGCCGGTTCCTGACGGCGTTCAACACGCTCGGCGTCGTCTATCAACGGCACGGCAACCTGCCGCAGGCGCAGGTGGCGTTCGAGTACGTGCTCGAGCGCGAGCCGGGCAATACGCGATCGATGTCCAACGTCGTGGCCGTGCTGTTCGCGAGCGGGCAGACGGTGGCGGCGGAAGCGCTGACGCGCAAGCTCGCGCAGATCGAGCCCAATCCACCGTTCGCTTATTTCAAGCGCGGCCTTGCCGCGATGGAGAAGGGCGACTACAAGCTCGCACAGCAGATGTTCTCGAAGGAAGTCGACCGCGCCGCGTACTACCACGAGTTCCAGTTCTGGTTGGCACTCGCCTATCTCGGCCTGGGCGATACCGAAAACGCCAGGGCGCACCTGGCGATCGCGGAAGAGAACAGCACGACGCGCGACGATCGCGACCTGTACGCCGCCAAGCTTGCGCACCTCAACGGTCATCCGCAGATCGTCCACGACCGGCTGTTCTTCAACCGACCGCGGTGACCGGTATCGAATACCTGAAGCGCGCGGCGAAGACGCCCGAGACCGAGACCGGGCACGCGCGCCAGGTGGCGGGCGACATGCTCGCCGACATCGAGGCGCGCGGCGAGGCCGCCGTACGCGACTACGCGGCGAAGCTCGACAACTGGCGTGGCGAGATCGTCGTCACGTCCGCCGACATCGAGCGCCGCACGCGCGACATCCCCTCGTCGGTCAAGCGCGACATCGAGTTCGCCACCGCGCAAGTGCGCAAATTCGCCGTCGCGCAGCGCGAGTCGATCCGCGAGTTCGCGACGGAATTGCAACCAGGGCTCTTCGCCGGACAGCGGCTCGTGCCCGTCGATGTCGCCGGTTGCTACGTGCCGACGGGACGCTACGCGCACATCGCATCGGCTTACATGAGCATCGCGACGGCGAAAGCCGCGGGTGTGCCCACCGTCGTCGCGTGCTCGACGCCTTACCAGGGGCAGGGGATTCATCCGCACGTGCTCTATGCGATGAAGGTCGCCGGCGCGGATGTGATGATGACGCTCGGGGGCGTGCAGGCGATCGCTGCGCTGGCGTTCGGATTGTTCACCGGCAAGCCGGCGGACATCGTCGTCGGACCCGGCAACAAGTTCGTCGCCGAGGCGAAGCGGATGCTGTTCGGCAAGGTCGGCATCGACGTGTTCGCCGGTCCGTCCGAGGTCGCGGTGATTGCCGACGACAGCGCCGATGCAGCGATCGTCGCGTCGGACCTCGTCGGTCAGGCCGAGCATGGCCATGAATCGCCGGCGTGGCTCTTCACGACGTCGCATGCGCTCGCCGAAGACGTGATGCGCCGCGTGCCGCCGCTGATCGACGCGCTACCGCCGACGGCGCGCGATGCTGCAGGTGCCGCGTGGCGCGATTACGGCGAAGTGATCGTCTGCGCATCACGCGAGGACGCTGCCGCGGTGTCCGACCGCCACGCGCCCGAGCATCTCGAAGTGCACGCACGCGACCTCGACTGGTGGCTCGCGCGCCTCACCTGTTATGGGTCGCTGTTCCTCGGCGAGGAAACGACCGTCGCGTTCGGCGACAAGGCATCGGGGCCGAATCACATCCTGCCGACGAAGGGTGCGGCGCGTTATTCCGGCGGACTGTCCGTGCACAAGTTCATGAAGACGCTCACGTGGCAGCGAATGGATCGCGCCGCTTCGCGGCAGATTGCGCAGGTGAGCGCGCGGATTTCGCGGCTGGAAGGAATGGAAGCGCACGCGCGCACCGCCGACGACCGGCTCGCCAAATACTTTCCCGACGAGACATTCGACAAGGGCGAGGCCGTGCGCACGTGAGCGCCAAGCCGCAAGCGTTACGCGCCGATGAAGGCGTCGCAGCGCTGTTCTCGCTGACCGGTCGCGTGGCGCTGGTGACCGGCGCAAGCTCGGGCATCGGTCGGGCCATCGCGCTGGCGCTGGCACAGGCGGGCGCGCGCGTGGTGCTCGTCGCCCGTCGCGAGCCGGCGCTCACCGAAACGCGCGCACAGATCCACGCCGGTGGCGGGGACGCAACGGCATTACCGTGCGATCTCGAAAGGCGCGACGCCATCGACGCGTGCGCGGCCGCGGCCGCGGATACGTTCGGTGCGCCGGACATCGTCGTCAACGCGGCAGGCATCAACATCCGCAAGCCGATGCTCGACCTCACGCGCGACGACTGGGATCGCACGGTGCGCCTCAACCTCGAAGCGCCGTTCTTCCTGTCGCAGCGCCTCGTTCCCGCCATGCTGGCGCGCGGATGGGGCCGGATCATCAACATCGCATCGCTGCAATCGGTGCGCGCGTTCGCGAACAGCGGCGCGTACGGCGCGTCGAAGGGCGGTGTGATGCAGCTGACGCGCGCGCAGGCCGAGGCGTGGTCAGGCAAGGGCGTCAATGCGAACGCGATCGCGCCCGGATTCTTTGCGACGCCGCTGACGGCGGCCGTGGCCAGCGACCCCGTCAAATGGAAGGCGAACGCCGACCGGACGTTCATCGGCCGCAACGGCGAGCTGCCCGATCTCGCCGGGACGGCGATCTATCTTGCGAGCCGAGCGTCCGACTACGTGACCGGCCAGACGATCTTCGTCGACGGCGGATTCTCGGCCGGATGAGCGCGCAGGGCGAAGCCGAGGCCCGAAGGGGGCGGCGGCGCGCGATTCCGGGGAGGCCGACGCGCCGACGCGCGCAGGCCGCGCGTATTCAGGGAGGCCGGATGAGCGCGCAGGGCGAAGCCGAGGCCCGAAGGGGGCGGCGGCGCGCGATTCCGGGGAGGCCGACGCGCCGACGCGCGCAGGCCGCGCGTATTCAGGGAGGCCGGATGAGCGCGCAGGGCGAAGCCGCCGGCACGCCGAGGCACGAGGGGCCACGATGAAAGCCCTCGTCTACACGGCACCGAACGAGGTCACGTACCGCGACGAGCCCGAACCCGCGCGCGCCGCCGACGAGGTGCTGATCGGCATCGACGCGGTCGGCATCTGCGGCTCGGACATGCACGCGTACCACGGTCACGACCCCCGCCGAGCGCCGCCGCTGATCCTCGGCCATGAGCTGGTCGGACGGATTCTCGACGGTCCGGGCGCGGGCCGGCGCGTGACCGTCAATCCGCTGATCACGTGCGGCCTCTGCGAGTTCTGCCGCCAGGGCCGGGACAACCTCTGCTCGAACCGGTCGATGATCGGCATGACGCGCGCGGGCGGTTTCGCCGAGCGGATGACGACGGCCGCGCGCAGCGTCATCGACATCCCGCAGGACATGTCCGCGCGCGCTGCAGCGCTGACCGAACCGGCAGCCACCGCGCTGCATGCGATCGACCGGGCGACACGCGCGCTGGCCCGGCCGCTGCCGGAATGCCGCGCGCTCGTGCTGGGCGGCGGCGCCATCGGCCTCTTGTCGGCGCTGCTGCTCGCGCGCTACGGCGTGCGGCACGTCACCGTGGCGGAAACCAACGCGTTGCGCAGGCGATCGGTCGCCGACGAAACGTCCGCGCACGTCTACGATCCCGCAACCGACGCAGCGCCCACCGATGGCAGCATGGATCTCGTCATCGACGCCGTGGGCGCGAAGGCGACGCGCGCGGCTGCGCTCGCCGCGGTCAAGGCCGGTGGCGTCGTGCTGCATGTCGGTCTGCAAGACTGGGCGAGCGAGATCGACATGCGCAAGCTGACGCTCGCCGAGATCACGCTGATCGGCACGTACACGTACTCGACGGCGGACCTGCGCGCCACAGCCCTTGCGCTGCACGAAGGTGCCTTCGGCGACCTCGGCTGGGTGGAGGAGCGGCCGCTCGCCGAGGGCGCCGCCGCGTTCCGCGACCTGCACCAGGGACGCTGCGCGGCGGCGAAGATCGTGCTGCGCCCGTGACCGGCGCCGTCCCGACAACCGCGGCAGCGCGCGCGTGAGCGACATCGTGTTCGACGCGGTGAGCCGTGTCTTCCACCGCGACGGCAAGTCGTTTCCCGCGCTCGACCGCATCTCGTTGAACGTGCGCGATCGCGAGTTCGTCGCGATCGTCGGCCCGTCGGGCTGCGGCAAGACGACATGCCTGCGCATGGCGGCGGGGCTCGAATCGCCGACGTCAGGCACCGTCAGTGTCGGCGGACGTCCGGTGACGAAGCCGGGTCCGGATCGCGCCGTCGTGTTCCAGCAGTTCGCGTTGTTTCCATGGAAGACGGTGTACGAGAACATCGACTTCGGACTGCGCAGCAAGGGCATCGCCGACGCGCCGCGCCGTGAGCGCATCCGCGCGCAGGTGCAGCTGATGGGCCTCGAAGGCTACGAGTCCGCCTATCCGCATCAGTTGTCGGGTGGCATGCAGCAACGCGTCGCGATCGCGCGAAGCTACGTGCTCGACCCCGACGTGCTGCTGATGGACGAGCCGTTTGGCGCGCTCGATGCGCAAACGCGCGTCGTCATGCAGGAAGAACTGATCAAGCTGTCGCGCGTCAATCCGCGCACGGTGCTGTTCATCACGCATTCGGTCGAGGAGGCGGTGTACCTCGCCGACCGTGTCGTCGTGATGACGCGGCGACCGGGCCGCATCCGCGAGATCGTCGACATCGCGCCGGTCCGCGCGGCGGAGCACTGGGACCGTTACGAGCGCACGGAAGAGGTGATGGACCAGGAATCGTTCGTGCACTTGCGTACCGGCATCTGGCGTATGCTGCGCGGCGAACAGCAGCCCGACGACAAGGCAGCGCTCACAACGACAGGAGGCGTCACATGAAGAAGCACTTCGCCGCGATGGCGGCCGGCATCACGCTCACGTTCGCCGCAGCAAACGCGCACGCCCAGACCCCGATCAAGATCAGCTATCAGCCGGCCCTCTACTGGGCGCTGCCGTTCTATGTCGCCGCGGAAAAAGGGTGGTACGGCGAAGTGGGATTGAAGCCGGAGTTCAGCACGTTCCCCGCCGGTGTGCCGCAGATCGCAGCGTCCGCGGCGAAGTCGTGGGATGTCGGCGGCACCGGATCCGTGCCGGCCACGCTCGGAGCCGTCCGTTACAACCTGCTGACGATCGGCATCACGAACGACGAGTCGTACGGCAACGCACTCGTCGCCACGGCGAAAACCGCCGACGCGTTCATGAAGAATCCCGCGTCGATCAAGGGCCAGACGATCGTGCTCACCGCCAATTCGACGGGCGACTACGCCGTGCAGTCATGCCTCGCGAAATGGGGGCTGAAGAAGACCGACGTCACGATCAAGAGCATGGGACAGGCGGAGATCATCTCGGCGATGTCGAGCGGCAACGCCGACCTCGGCGGCTTGTGGGCGCCCAACACGTACACGATGGAAGAGAAGGCCGGTGCGAAGCAGATCTGCTCCGGCCAGGACGCCGGCGCCGCGGTGCCGGGCGCGCTGATCGTCCGCGCCGATTACGCGAAGGAGAACCCGAAGGACGTCGCCGCGTTCCTCGCCGTTTATCTCCGCGCGTGGAAGTGGATGAACGCGCATCAGCCCGAGGCGATCGCGATGATGAAGAAGTTCTACGAGCAGGGCGGCGTGACGATCAGCGAGGCGTCGATGAAAAAGGAGTTCACGACGCGGCCGACCTACGACCTCGCCGGCCAGTTGAAGATCATGCAGCGGCCTGCGGGCGGCGCGTCCGAGGTCGACGGCTGGTTCACGAAGATCGGCGGCTTCATGCAGGCGAACGGGACGTTTCCCGAAGCGCCCGCGGCGAACAAGTTCGTCACGGACGAATACCTGAAGATGGTCGATGCCGATCCGAAGCTGAAGGCTTACGCGAACCGCGCCGACTGACGCCGAATGCTGCGCCGCAACGCACGCCGGCCCGCGTGGGCTGGCGTCGCGACGCTCGTCGTGTTGTTCGCGGCGTGGTATGCCCTTACATCGCTGACGCACACGATCAGTCCCGGCCGGTTCCCGTCGCCGGTGGAGTCGTGGGACGCGCTGCGGCAGATCACGCTCACCGGTTACGCGGACGCGCGGCTGCACGAGCACGTGCTGCACAGCGTGAAGCTCGTGCTGCTGGGCTTCGTCGCCGCGGTGATCGTCGGCGTGCCGCTCGGCCTCGCGATGGGCTGGAGCCGGTCGTTCGAGGCGTTCGCGAATCCGGCGTTCCTGCTGATCCGTCCCATCCCGCCGCTCGCGTGGATCCCGCTCGCGATCGTCTGGCTTGGCCTCGGCGACGCGGCGAAGGTGCTGATCATCTGGTTCGCCGCATTCGTGCCGGCCGTCATCAACAGCTACAGCGGCGTGCGCGCGATCGAGCCGCACCTGATCGAGGCAGCGCGGATGCTCGGCGTGCCCCGTCGTATGTTCGTGCGCGAAGTGTTGATTCCCGGCGCGCTGCCGATGATCTTCACCGGCTTACGGCTGTCGATGCAGGCGTGCTGGACGACGCTGGTGGCAGGCGAACTGATCGGCGCGATCGCAGGGCTTGGTCACGTGCTCTATCAGGCGTCGCTCGACCTCTTTCCCGCGATGATCATCGTCGGCATGGCCGCCGTGGCCGCAACGGGCGCGGCGATGACCGCGCTCATCGGCTGGACTGAAAAGCGCGTGATGCCGTGGCGGAAGCCGGCGTGACGACCGCGACCACTGTGCGCAGCGATCAGGCGCTGTCGCTGCCGCGCTGGCTGGCGCTGACGCTCTCCGGTTTCGTCGCGTTCTTCGCCGGCTGGTGGCTCATCGCCGCGAGCGGCGTCGTACCGCGGCAATTCCTGCCCACGCCGCTCGACGTGCTCACGCGCTTCGTCGCGCTGACGCAATCGCCCTTCGTCGGCTACACGCTGCAGCAGCACTTGTGGTCGAGCTTCGGCCGGTTCGCGATGGGCTTCGGCCTCGCGGTGGCTATCGGCGTGCCGCTCGGCCTGCTGATGGGCTGGTTTCGCACGCTCGATGCGATCGTCACGCCACTGTTCGACGCGCTGCGCTTCGTGGCGCCCATCGCGTGGGTGCCGTTCGCCGCCTTGTGGTTCGGCACCGGAATCGGCGGTCCCGTGCTGATCATCTTCAGCGGCGCATTTCCGCCCTGTGTGATCAATGCCTACCGCGGCGCGAAATTCGTCGAACCACGCTTCGTCGAGGCTGCGCAGACGCTCGGCGCGTCGCACTGGCGCATGATCACGGAAGTGTTGCTGCCCGCATCGGTGCCGTCGATCGTCGCAGGACTTCGCATAAGTGCGGGGCTCGGCTGGCAGTCGCTCGTCGGCGCCGAGCTGATCGTCGCATCGAGCGGGATCGGCTACCTGCTCGTCAAGGGTCAGGCGAACATCAGCACGTCGACGGTGATGAGCGGAATGATCGCGATCGGCATCGTCGGCTTTGCCATCGATGCGTTGCTGCGGATGCTCGAGCGTCGCATCAATCGCAGGCGGGGGCGCTAGCGCGTTCCCGCCGCGCGCGCTCGTTACACCAACGGCGGTTGCAGCTTTTCGGTCGCGAACGCCCGTTGCACGGCCGGACGCGCCAGCACCCGCTGCAGGTACGGACCTACATTGGGCAGACTCCGGGCAGGACGAGCGAAGCTGCGCGTCCAGCGACCGAGCATCAACAGGTACGGATCGACGGCGCTGAACGTGTCGCCCAGGAGCCATGACTTGCCGTGCGACGCGAGCTCGGCATCGACCGTGTCGAGCATGGCGCCGATCTGCGCCTCCGCATGCGCCTTGACCTGCGCAGCGCCAGTCGCGTTGCCGTCGTCGACGAGGCGCACCGGATAGAAGAAATGCATCAGCATCGCCTGCAGCGTGCTGGCGCTCCACGCAAGCCATTTGTAGAAATGTGCACGCTCGGCGGTGCGCAGCGGCGGCGCGAGCCGCGCGTCAGGAAAGCGATCGGCCAGATGCAGGCAGATAGCCGCCGTCTCGTACAGCACGAGGTCGCCGTCGACGAGAACGGGGATCTTGCCGTTCGGGTTGAGCGCTAGGAACTCGGGCGACCGAAGCGCGCCGCGGTCCCGGTCGACGAACGCAAGCTCGAACGGCGCGCCGATCTCTTCCAGCAGCATGTGCGGGGTGAGGCTGGCATTGCCGGGGTGGTAGTGCAGCGTGATCATCGATCGCAAGTGCCCGTGTGGGTCTTCCGCAGCACCGCGGGAGACATGCGGTATGCAGCATCTTAGCGCAGAGGACGCTGACGCAATCGCGAGATGCGGTGCAATTCGCTATGCTTGCATTGCGTGCACTCTGGAGGCGACGATGAATGCGATTCAAGGTGACGCGCCGATGGCCGCGCAATTCACGCTCGGTGCTGACCGCGCGCAACTCTTCGATGCTGCGGGGCGCAGCTTCGATCCGGTGACACGCATGTGGCAAGCCTCCGATCGACCGCTTGCCCCTCCTTCGGAAGCGTGGTTCGATGCAATCGCGGCGGCGACGTGGCTGCAACGGGAGAGCTCGCATCCACTGCGCATCCCCGTTGGCGTCGTCGGGCCTCGCGAAGCATCGGGCGCGCAGATGAAGGCCGCGCTCGACGTCGGCGGGTTGCTGGCCGAATGCGGTCTTGTCGTCGTGTGCGGGGGACGGCAAGGCGTGATGCAGGCCGTGTGCGAAGGCGTCGCGCGCCATGGCGGCACATCGATCGGCCTGTTGCCCGAAACCGATCCGGTGCACGCAAACCCCTACGTGACCGTTGCGCTGGCAACGGGCATCGGCGAGGCGCGCAACGCGCTGATCGCACGTGCGTCCCTCTGCCTCGTGGCGATCGGCGACAGCTACGGCACACTGTCGGAGGTCGCGCTGGGCCGGCACTTCGGCAAGCGCGTGTTCGGACTGGAAGGCGCGCCGCGCGTCGACGGCGTCGAGCATGTCGGCAATCCGCGCGAAGCCGTGACGCACGTCGCAGAAACCGCGCTGGCGATCCCGAAGTAGCCAGCGCCACACCGCCAGCTCGCGTTGCGGTCAGGCGAAACGCCGCGCCGCGTCGATTCCGAGCCCGCTGACGACGCTGCCGAAGAGATCCCCGACGACGATGCGGCTGCCAGGAAACGATGCTGCAAATGCGTCGCGCAGGGCGCGCATTCCGCTCGAGCCCCCGGTGAAGTAGAGCGTCGAAAGATCCGCCACGGTCAGGCCCGCGGCGGCGATCGTCGCATTCCCCGTCCGCACCAGCCGCGCGAGCAGGTCGTCGAGCAGTTCGACGAGTTCGGCGCGCAACGCGGGTACGACAAGACCACGCTCGACGCGATCGAGATCGATCAGCGTGCGCAACGCTTGCGACAACTCGATCTTCGCAGCTTCGGTTTCGCCGAGCAGCAGGTGGCCGAGGCGTTCGTCGATGACGTGCATCAGCCGGCGATAAGGCTCTGGCTCGGCGAAGAACGCCTTCAATTCGCGCAGGGTACCGAGAAATCGCGGCGCATAGAGCAGGTTGATCCGATGCCATGTCGAGAGATCGAAGTAGACACCGCTGGGCACGACGAGCCCCTTCGGTCCGATCGTCCGGTAGCCGAGCGTCGGCATGACCCAGGACATGTTGAGGCGCGAATCGAAGTCGGTGCCGGCGATGTGGATCCCGTCGTTGGCCAGCACGTCGTCGATTCGCGAGGCGCGACTCCGCCGATCGGGCGAAAGCCGGATGACGGAGAAGTCCGCCGTGCCGCCGCCGACGTCGATGACGAGCACGATCTCCTCGGAGTCGATCGTGCGCTCGTAGTCGAACGCCGCGGCGATCGGCTCGAACTGGAACTCGACGGCGCGAAAACCTGCGGCGCGCGCGCACGCTTCGAGTGTCGCCTGCGCATCGCGGTCACAGTCGGAATCGTCGTCGTCGAACCGGACGGGCCGCCCGAGCACGACGGCATCGAGATCGGCGCCCGTATTCGCGCACGCGCGGTCGCGCAGTGTCCGCAGGTACAGCGTGAGTATGTCGGCGTAAACGATGCTGCGCGAGCCGATCGCCGTCGTCTCCTGCATCAGGCTGCTGCCGAGCACGCTCTTCAGCGAGCGCATCAGCCGCCCCGGCGTCCCGTCCAAATATTCGTCGACGGCGGCGCGCCCGTAGAGCACCGGCTGCGATTCCTCGAGCGCGAAGAAGACGGCGCTCGGAATGGATGTCGCTTCACCCTCGATTTCGACGAGGCGAACGGACTCCCCGTCGGGAATCGACACGCCGGAGTTCGACGTGCCGAAATCGACACCACATGCGTTCATCGATCGAGTTGCGCGCAAGTCGGCATTGGAACAAGGCCACGATTATCATCTTTCTTCTCGGAGACTTGCGATGACACCACGATTGCGGGGCGTGCTGGCGCCGGTCCTCACGCCGTTCGACCACGATCTCGAACCGGACGCCGATGCATTCATCGCGCACTGCCGCTGGCTGATCGAGCAGCGCGCGAGCCTCGCGATCTTCGGCACCAATTCCGAGGCCGCGTCGCTCGCGGTCGACGAGCGCATCGCGCTGACCGAAGCGATCCTCGCCGCCGGGATTCCCGCGGAACGCCTGATGCCGGGAACGGGTGCGTGCGCGATTCGCGATGCGGTAACGCTGACACGACATGCCGTCGCCAACGGCGCCGCGGGCGTGCTGATGCTGCCGCCGTTCTATTTCAAGGGCGTCGCCGACGATGGCTTGTTCGCGTACTATTCGGAAGTGATCGAGAAGGTCGGCGACGCCCGGCTCGCCGTATATCTTTATCACATCCCCCAGATGACGGAGGTGCCGATCACGCTCGCGCTGATCGAGCGGTTGCTCAAGCGCTATCCCGGCGCGATCGCGGGCGCCAAGGATTCATCGGGCGACTGGAACAATTCGAAGGCGATGATCGACGCGTTCGCCGGTGCCGGCTTCGACGTGTTTCCCGCGAGCGAATCACTGCTGTCGAAAGCGCTCGCCATCGGCGGGGCCGGTTGTATCAGCGCAACGGTGAACATGAATCCGTCGGGCATTCGCGCCGTGTTCGATCGCTGGAACACCGTCGAGGGTCCGCGGCTGCAGGCGGACGCCGACGCGATTCGCTCGGTCTTCCAGACGCGGCCGATGATTCCGGCGATGAAGCGGATCGTCGCCGAATTTTCGCGGCGCGAGACGTGGTCCGTGGTTCGGCCGCCGCTGGTCGCGATCAGTGAAGCTGCGGCCGCCGCGCTGCACACCGAGCTTCGCGCGCTCGACTTCGCGATGACGGAATATCCGACGAGCGACCGGCAAGCCGGCGCATCGTCCGCTCATTGATAAGGCAAGCCCGATCATGTCCAGACGCACCATCGATATCGACGACGTTCTTCATCAGTACCTGCTCGACCACACCGCGGCCGAGCACGCCGCGCAGGTGAAGCTGCGCGCCGCCACAGCGGGCCTGCGCAATGCAGGAATGCAGATCTCTCCGGAGCAGGCGCAGTTCATGCAGCTGCTGGTGAAGCTGACGGGCGCGCGACGCGCAATCGAGGTGGGGGTATTCACCGGTTACAGTGCGCTGTCGGTCGCGCTCGCACTTCCGGCCGATGGCTTGCTGCTGGCCTGCGACGTCAGCGACGAGTACACACGCATCGGCATTCCCTTCTGGCGGGAGGCCGGTGTTGCCTCGCGCATCGAGCTCGTGCTCGCACCTGCGCGCGAGACGCTCGACCGCCGAATCGCCCGGGGTGAGCAAGGGAGCTTCGACTTCGCCTTCATCGATGCCGACAAGCCCAACTACGACGCGTATTTCGAGCAGTGCCTAGCACTGCTGCGCGACGGAGGGCTCATCGCCATCGACAACGTGCTATGGTCGGGTGCGGTTGCCCATCCTGCCAGCGATGCGGACACGCGCGCGTTGCAGGCACTCAACGACAAGCTGCGTGGCGACCCTCGAGTGGACATTGCCATGCTGCCGATCGGCGACGGGCTGACGCTCGCCCGAAAGAAGCTTGCGGCAGAATTTGGCTGATCGTCTCTTGACCCTCTGGGTGCATGAGGGTAGCGTGCCCGTGTCCAACCTGGCGACGATAGCGCAGCAGAACCCCGAGGGTCCGGCGGCATCGATGTGATCTCTTCTGGCCGGGGCCCGACATAACGGTTTGCGGCCTGACGTTCGATCCGCCAATATGTCTAAAAAGTCGCGCAAGCACGCGAACCATTCTTCCGACGATCGCGACGTTCAATGCACGATTACGAAGGTCACCGGCGTAGATCATGAAGGGAAACCGGTTCTAGGCACAACGCACGAGGAGTCGTGCCTGATTCTCAAGCTCCCCGGCGACGACGCCGACATTTCCGCCAAGGTCGGCAGCTCACCCGACCGCCCGACCGCGTCGCCCAGGCCCGAAGATGCGGTTTTCCTGCTTCGCATTACGACCAAAGCCCACGTCGACGACATCATCGAGGTGGTTGGAATCAGGTTGAAGGTGTTTGCAATCTCGCCGACGTACGACGGCGTCGGGAAGCTTGCGCATCACGTGGTCCACGCGACGCTTTGTAGCTGAATAGGTTGCCCCGAACAATGACGCTCATTGCGACTAGCAGCTCGACCGAGCGCGCGGTAAGACCAACCGCCAGAATGTCGGGAGGCAGAGAGCCGCTCGGCTTGAACAAAGACGATGCGGTTCGGCTCTATCGGTGGATGCGTACGGCGCGGCGCATCGACGAGATGGAGCGTGAACTGATCGCGCGCGGCGAAGCGTTCTTTCAGGTAAGTGCGGCGGGGCACGAGGCCAGCGCCGCGCTCGCGCTCCTGCTGCTTTCGGACGACTACCTTCATTGCCATTACCGCGACAAGGCGCTGCTGCTGGCGCGTGGCGTGCCCATCGTTGAGTTCTTTGATAGCCTGCTGTGCAACGGGTCCAGCCACTCCGCCGGGCGCCAGATGAGCGCGCATCTGTCGGCCCCTTCGCTCAACGTCCTGAGTCTCGTTGGCCCCGTCGGCAACAACGCGCTGCAAGCTGCAGGCGTCGCCCATCAGATCAAGTGGCGGCCGGAGCGTCCCATCGTGCTTTGCGCACTGGGTGACGGCACGACCCAGCAAGGCGAAGTCCTGGAAGCCATCGCCGAGACCGTGCGGTGGGAGCTGCCGGTGCTGTTCCTGATCGAGGACAACCGTCTTGCGATCTCCGCCCGGACCAGCGGCAACACGTTCTACTCGACGCCGAGCGGGAATGCCGATTCCTTCTATGGCCTGCCCATCCACAGCGTCGATGGCAGCGACCCCCTGGCCTGTTGGGAGACGTTCGGCAAGCTGGTGAGCGAGGTGCGGGCGTCGCGAGGCCCGGCGCTGTGCGTCATGCGTGTGGAGCGCCTTACCAATCACACCAACGCCGACGATGAGTCCGTGTATCGCGACGCCGAAGAGGTGGTGCGCGCACGAACCGCCAACGATCCGCTGACCA
This sequence comes from uncultured Pseudomonadota bacterium, assembly GCA_963709335.1. GTDB lineage: Bacteria > Pseudomonadota > Gammaproteobacteria > Burkholderiales > Casimicrobiaceae > VBCG01. Next base: position 844,777 of record CAVPWB010000004.1, on the reverse strand, counting down.
ATCTCCGCGCGAACCTGCTGTCCGGCGGCGTTGCCGCGGCCGAGTCCGATGAGCTGGATGAAGAGATCGACCGAGCCGTGCGCGAAGCGGTGGATGCCGCGCTCGATCACGCTCCTCCGCAGGCCAACCGCGACGCCAGGATGCCGGTTGCGGCCACCCTGATGGACCGGGGCCGGGAGTACCGTGGGACGGAAGACGCTCGCGCGGTCTCGATGGTCGCCGCCTTGCGAGGTGTTCTGCGGGCGAACATGGAAGGCGATCCACGGATAACCCTTTATGGCCAGGACATCGAGGACCCGAAGGGCGATGTATTCGGAGTGACGCGCGGACTGACCATGGCGTTTCCCGGCCGCGTGCTGAACGCTCCACTGAGCGAATCCACCATCGTCGGCACATCGATTGGCCGCGCGCTGGCCGGCGGGCGTCCCGTCGCGTTCCTGCAGTTTGCCGATTTCCTCCCGCTCGCCTTCAATCAACTGGCCAGCGAATTGGGCAGCATTGCGTGGCGCACGAACGGTGGCTGGAGGGCGCCGGTCGTCGTGATGGCCACCTGCGGCGGCTATCGTCCCGGACTCGGTCCGTTCCACGCGGGAACGTTCGAGTCCATCGTGGCCCACGTGCCCGGCATCGACGTGGCGATGCCGTCCACGGCTGCCGACGCTGCGGGGATGCTGAACGCCGCGTTTCGTAGCGAACGTCCCACCGTCGTCCTCTACCCGAAGGCGTTGCTGAACGACCCGGCGAGTGCCACGTCGGATGATGTGGCGCGTCAGTTCGTTCCAATCGGCGCTGCCCGCATCGTGCGCGAAGGTTCCGAGCTTACGATCGTCGGTTGGGGCAACACGGTGCCGCTGTGCGAGAAAGTCGGCGTGACACTGGCTGCGGCGGGGATCGAGGCGGAAATCATCGACCTTCGCTGGCTCTCGCCATGGGATCGCGAGACGGTTTGCGCCTCGGCGCGCAAGACACGCCGATTGCTGGTCGTGCACGAAGATAATCTGACCGGCGGCTTCGGTGCCGAAATCGTGGCCACCGTCTGCGAGTCAGGCGATCACGGCATCCAGTGCCGTCGCATCGCGCGACCCGACACGTATGTTCCCTGCCACTTTGGCAATCAGTTGGAGGTCCTGCCGTCGTATCGCAGCATCCTGACGGCGGCAGCAGCGATGTGCGACCTCGAGCTTGAGTGGGAAGCCTGCCGCCCCGTCGATGCCACGGAGCAGGTCGTCACCACGATTGGCTCGAGCCCCTCGGATCAGACCGTGCAGCTCGTCGAGCTGGGAGTGTCGGTCGGTGATGCCGTCACCGCGGGCCAGATCATCGCCAGTCTCGAGGCCGACAAGGCGATTGTGGACTTGGCCTCGCCCGCCGACGGCACCGTTGAGGCGATCCACCTCGTGTTGGGCGACCGCGTAGCCGTCGACATGCCGCTCCTGTCGCTGCGCGTGCCGCAATCCCGGCAGCGCCAGCCGGCGAGCGAAGAAGTGGGCGTTGCGCGCATCCGCCGTCGTGCGCCTAAGGCGCCGGCATTGAAGACACAATCCTCCGTGCGTCGTGATGTGGGCTTTACCGCGTTGGCTGCCGTTCGCGGCCGTGCGCGGCTCCACAACGCTGAACTGGCACATCGCTTTCCCGGCTTCGCTCCCGACGCTCCGCTTGGAGACGGCATCTTCGACCGCACGGGAATCGAGACTCGCCTCGTGGCGGACGAATCGCAGGATGCGCTCAGCATGGCGAGCGAGGCGGCAGCGGCGGCGCTCGCCGATGCCGGCATCGAGGCCGACGAGCTGAGCCTCGTGATCTGCAGCACCAACACGCCACTGATGATCTCGCCTTCGACCGCGTGTCAGGTGCTGCATCGGCTGGGGGTAACGGCGGATGTTGCCGCCTATGACCTGCAGGCCGCCTGCAGCGGGTATCTCTATGCGCTGGCGGCCGCGTGGGACTTTCTGCAAGGGCATCCGGACGGCAACGTGTTGGTCCTGACCACGGAAGCGATGCGTCGAATCGTCGATGTGGATGACCCGGATACCTCGCCGATTTTTGCCGACGCCGCGACCGCAACGGTGCTGACGACCAACGCCAGCGGCCACGACTTGCTGGCGGTGCTGCATCGCCCGGTGGTGAGCGCTCACGGCGACGATGGCAGCTCGTTGCGCGTTCCACTGCCGGGGCCCGGCGCGTATGTCCGCATGGACGGCAAGAAGGTTTTTGCCGAGGCGGTCAGGCGAATGAACAGCATGCTGGTGCAGGCATGCGCAAAATCGGGCCTGACCGTTGGCGATCTGGACCTTGTCGTACCCCATCAGGCGAATGGCAGGATCATCGAGGCCATGCGGGCGCGGCTGAAGTTGCCGTCGGAACGGGTGTGGAACGAAATCCGCTGGCAGGGAAACACGTCGTCGAGTTCGATCCCGCTGGCGCTCGACACCGTGCTGCGTAATGGCGGTGCGGTGAAGCGAATCGGCCTGTGCGCGTTCGGTGCCGGCTATACGTTCGGCGGCGCGATCCTGAGCCGGGTGAGCGCGAAGGATGGTTCGTTTGACTCGCCGTTTGAGCGGCAGTAGGTTGACGATTGTAGTGTTCAACTCGCCCGGAGGATCATTCGCGCCCCGTCGGCTCCTCCCGGCGCTGGCCTGTCTTCACAAGCAGATTCCGCTCGACCAGGAGGATTGCCATGGCGTGGAGCAACTGGGAATCCCTCGGCGGCATGATCACCGCCGGGCCGGCCGTCAGTTCATGGGCGGGCGAAAGGCTCGACACCTTCGTCAAGGGCGCCGACAGGTGCGAAAGTCGGCGATATGCCGACGGGTAAGATGAAGTGAGGCGCCGCTAGCTCAGTGTTCCATCGAGGCTGAACGACGTCTGAGCATTCGGCCTCGATTTCCGCAGTGGGGGTTGGCCAAGTGCGACAGTGGTTCGCGCTGCGCGGAGTGCGGCCGCGCGGTATTTCCGACTAGGGCGCAAGCCATGTACGACTCCCCCGGCGTCTCGCGACCGGCGCGCACAGGTGCTGCGCATCCGCTCTGGGTCCGTGGCTTCGCCTGGGATGCGTTCTGGCTGCAGTCAGCCCTCTGGCTGGTACCACTTGCTCTGGTGCTCGCGCAAGACAACGGCGATCCCGGCGATAGCCCGCTGGATTTGCTGGTCTTCGCCCTCACTGCCCTGTTCTGGATCAGCCATCGATTGGGTTCGTCGTGGCTGGCCTATGCGACAACCGCGTACCGGCCGCTGTTGCGCGCGGAGCCCACGCGCTTCGTTGTCGTTCCGATCGTAATCGCCGCAGCCTGTTTCGCCATCCTGCTCCCGGGAGACGAGGCATTGCCCTTCACGCGGGCCGAGCGCGTGATGGCACTTGCGATGGTCGATTTCGGGTTGGTCACCTACCACTTCGCAGCGCAACACTTTGGCGTGCTCAGTCTGTACCGAGTCCGCAGCCAGAGGACCGCCGATCCTTGGATGCGGCGACTCGATCGCCTGTTCGCATTGGGTGTCGGAGGCGCGCTTGTTGTGGTTGCCGAGGCGGTCGCCGGGACGACCTTGTTCCAGGACGTGTGGGAAGGAACGTGGCTCGACATGGAGTGGCTCGCTGAAGCATCGGGGATGTTGCGCGTCGTAGCCACCGCACTGGTCCTGGCATTGACGTTCGCACTGCTCGCCTCGGAAGCGCGTGCTCCGAGCGTGTCGCTTCCGCGCGTCCTTTACGTCGTGGGCATAGCCGTGATGGTCTGTATCGGGCTCCACACTGATCGACCGTTACTGTTCGTGGCGGTCTGGACCGGGCAGCACTGGCTGGCTGCGACCGCGCTGGCTACGCGCGTCGCATGTGCCGAACCGACGCCACCGGGGTCGCATCTCTGGCGTGTGCTTCACGCGGTCAACCGACGACCGTGGGCACTGCTGCTCGTGCTTGGTCTGCTCTCCGTCCTGTTGCTCCCCGTCATGGAGGTCGAAGCGGTTGCACCCGACGGCACGTTCTACGGGGACCGCCTGTTTGGCACACTCGCCGTCGCGCTACGCACGTCGGAATGGGTGCCTGCGCTGGTGGCCCTGGGTTTCACGACCGGGTTCCTGCATTACTGGCTCGATCGCGCCGTCTACCGGCTGTCTCGCCCGGTGGTTCGGGTGGCAGCACGCGGGCTCTTCTAGGCAGGTCGCTGCCGACAACGCTCCGCCCCTGCGCTTCAGCGCGAGTCCCGCGCCTTCACTCCACCGTCACGCTCTTCGCGAGGTTGCGCGGCTTGTCCACGTCCGTGCCGCGCAGCACGGCCGTGTGATACGCGAGCAACTGCAGCGGCACGACGTGCACGATCGGTGACAGCAGTCCGCGATGCTCGGAGATGCGGATGACGTGAATGCCGTCCGCCGGCGTCAGATGCGAGTCGAGATCGGCGACGACATAAAGCTCGCCGCCGCGCGCGCGCACTTCCTGCAGGTTCGACTTGAGCTTTTCGAGCAGCGCATCGTTGGGCGCGATCGCGACGACCGGCATCTCGGCGTCGACGAGCGCCAGCGGCCCGTGCTTCAGTTCGCCCGCCGGATAGGCCTCGGCGTGGATGTACGAGATTTCCTTCAGCTTCAGCGCACCTTCGAGCGCGATCGGATAGTGCAGGCCGCGGCCGAGAAACAGTGCGTGCTGCTTTTTCGCGAACGCCTGCGCCCAGCCGATCAAGTGCGGCTCGAGCGCCAGCGCGCCCTTGATCGCCGCGGGAATGTGGCGCAGCGCGTCGAGGCATTTGGATTCCTCGTCCTGCGGCAAGCGTCCCCGCAGCTTGGCGAGCGTCAGCGCCAGCAGGAACTGCGCGGCAAGCTGCGTGGTGAACGCCTTCGTCGACGCGACGCCCACTTCGGTGCCGGCGCGTGTCAGGAACGTGAGCTCGGTTTGCCGCACCATCGAGCTCGTGCCGACGTTGCAGATCGCGAGCGTGTGACGGTGGCCGAGCGACTTCGCGTGCTTCAGCGCGGCGAGCGTGTCGGCGGTTTCGCCGGACTGCGACACGACGACGACCAGCGCCTTCTCGTGCGGCACGCTGTCGCGATAGCGGTACTCGCTGGCGATCTCGACCGTGCAGCGCATCCGCGCGAGCGTTTCGATCCACTGCTTGGCGACGAGGCTCGAGTAGTAGCTCGTGCCACACGCGAGTATCAGCACCGAATCGACGTCAGGGAGGATTGCGGCGGCCTTGGGCCCGAACAACGACGGCGAGATCCGCGTGATGTCTTCGAGCGTGTCGGCAACCGCGCGCGGCTGCTCGAAGATCTCCTTCTGCATGTAGTGCTGATACGGTCCGAGCTCGACTGCGTCGCTGTTGCCTTGTACCTCGATCACCGTGCGCTCGACGCGCTTGCCCGCCCCATCGAGGATCGCATACGACTCGCGCCGCACATCGGCGACGTCGCCTTCTTCAAGGTACGCGACGCGGCGCGTGACGGACATGAGCGCCGACGCATCGGACGCGAGGAAATGATCGTGGTCGCCAATGCCCACGAGGAGGGGGCTGCCTTGCCGCGCGCCGATCACGCGTCCGCGCTCGCGCGTCGAGATCACGGCGATCGCATAGGCGCCGCGAAACTCGGCGATCGCCTGCTGCACCGCGACGAGCAGATCGCCACCGCCTTCGGCGTGCCAGTACGCATGGATCAGGTGCGCGATGACTTCGGTGTCTGTTTGCGTCCTGAACACGTAGCCGCGCGCCTTGAGACCGTCGCGCAGCTCTTCGTAGTTCTCGATGATGCCGTTGTGCACGACTGCGATTTCGCCGCCCGACAGATGGGGATGCGCGTTGTCCGACGTCGGCGCGCCATGGGTTGCCCAGCGCGTGTGCGAAATTCCGGTGAATGCATTCAGATGAAGTGCGTCGGCTTGTGCCGCCAGGTCGGCGACACGCGCCGTCGATACGAGTCGTTCCAGGACGGGACTCGCGCCGCCGTTGACGACGGCAAGACCGGTCGAATCGTAGCCGCGGTATTCGAGGCGTCGGATGCCCTCGATCAGGATTGGAACGACGTTGCGATCCGATGTTGCGCCAACGATGCCGCACATGATTCTCTACCCCCGCATTATTCCGGTCGCGCCTTCTTGCGCGGCCGTTGCCACCGGGCGATCGACACCTGCTTCGGTCGCGCGACGGTGAGCTGACCCGCGGGCGCTTCCCGGATCACCGTGCTGCCGCCGCCGATCGTTGCGCCGTCGCCGATCGTGATCGGTGCGACCAGCACGCAGTTCGATCCCACGTGCACGTCGTCGCCGATGATCGATTGATGCTTGTTCGCGCCGTCGTAGTTCGCGGTGATCGAACCCGCGCCGAAATTCACCCGACTGCCGAGCACCGCGTCACCCACGTACGCGAGGTGGTTGGCCTTCGAGCCGGCCCCGAGCGTGCTGGCCTTCACCTCGACGAAGTTGCCGATATGGACATCTTCAGCAAGGTTTGTGCCGGGACGCAGCCGCGCGTAGGGGCCAATCCGGCAGTTGCGGCCGATCACGGCCGAATCGAAATGCGAGAACGCCTCGACCCGCGTGCCGGGCCCGACGGTGACGTCGCGCAGCACGCAATAGGGGCCGATGGATGCGCCGTCGGCCAGCCGGACCGTGCCCTCGAACACACAGCCGACGTCGATCGTCACATCCCGCCCGCAGGCGAGATTGCCCCGGATATCGATGCGCGCCGGATCGACGATCGACGCTCCGCCCAGCATCAGTTCGGTGGCTCGGCGACGCTGGACGGTCCGCTCCAGCGCTGCGAGTTGGGCACGGTCGTTGATGCCGAGCACCGACGCTTCGTCCGTCACGACGTGCGCGCCCACGCCCACGCCTTCCTCGACGGCCATTGCAACGATGTCGGTCAGGTAGAACTCGCCCTGCGCGTTGTGAGGCGTCAGATGCTCGAGCCAGCGTTTCAGCAGCGACGTCGGCGCAGCGATGAAGCCGGTGTTGATCTCGTGAATGGCACGCTCTTCGGGCGTCGCGTCGCGCTCTTCGACGATCGCCCGCACCTGTCCATCCGCACCGCGAATCACGCGGCCCAGCCCGAACGGATTGCGGACCCGCGCCGACAAGAGCCCGACGCGCCCCTGCTGCGCAATCGACGCGATGCTTTGCAGCGCATCGGCCGATATCAGCGGAACGTCACCCAGTCCAACGAGGGTCACGCCGTCGAGCTGCAGCACGGATAGCGCAACCCGTGCGGCATCGCCGGTGCCCCGCGGGGGCTCCTGGCGCACGAAGATCAGGTCGAGCGAGCCAAGCGCCTGCTCGACCGCCTCGGCGCCGAAGCCCGTCACCACGGCGATCGCCCGCGGCGACAGCGAACGGACCGTTGCCAGCACGTACGCGGCGAGCGGTCGGCCGGCAAGCGGGTGCAAAACCTTGGGCAGTGCCGACTGCATTCGCTTGCCCTGGCCGGCAGCGAGGATGACGACGTCGAGCGGGAATGCCATCGGGCAAAAAGAGGGGGACTGCGGAGACGGCGATGATACGCCAGCGCCGCCGGTGACCCGGGCAAGCCGTGCCATGAGCGCAACGATGAACGGCGTGCGCCGCAGAGTGGCTGGTGATACAGTTTTGCGCCTAAATCAATGTCCGGCCATCAGGCGGCTTCGCCCGGCGCCGGACGCCATTGTCGATCGACGGAGGAATTCATGCGGGACTTGCAGAAATGGCTCGGCTGGGCGCTGCTTGCGGTTGGCGCAACGTACGCGGCGGCATCGACGGCCGCCGACGGTTGCTCCAACCGCGGCGAGCTCGACACGATGTACTGCGACGCGAACAAGGACATGGTGGCAGACGTCCCGACGGACCAGAAGAAATGGAAAAACCCGTCGACGATCGTATTCACCTACACGCCGGTCGAGGATCCGGCCGTCTACGAGAACATCTTCAAGCCGTTCACGACCTACCTGTCCCAGTGCCTGAACAAGAAGGTCGTGTTCTACCAGGTGCAGTCGAACGCCGCGGAAATCGAGGCGATGCGCTCGGGACGGCTGCACGTCGGCGGATTCTCGACGGGTCCGACCGCGTTCGCCGTCAACCTCGCGGGCGCGGTGCCGTTCGGCATCAAGGGCACCGAGAAGGAGTTCCAGGGCTACAACCTGATCGTCATCGTCAAGGCGACCTCGCCGTACCAGAAGATGAGCGACCTCAAGGGCAAGAAGGTTGCGCATACGTCGCCATCGTCGAATTCCGGGCATCTCGCGCCGCTCGCGCTGTTCCCCAAGGAAGGCCTGACGCCGGACAAGGATTACAAGATCATCTTCTCGGGCAAGCATGACCAGTCGGTGCTGGGCGTCAATTCGGGCGACTACGATGCCGCCGCCGTCGCCTCCGACGTGTTTCACCGGATGGCCGTTCGCGGCGAAGTGAAGGAAGGGGACTTTCGCGTCATCTACCGCAGCCAGAAATTCCCGACGTCGTCGTTCGCGTACGCGCACGATCTCGAGCCGAAGCTCGCCGACAAGATGCTGACGTGCTTCTACGACTACCGCTTCCCCGCGGAGATGAAGAAGGCCTTTGACGGTGCCGACCGGTTCTTCCCGATCAACTACCAGACCCACTGGGAAGTGGTCCGTGCGGTTGCCAAGGGCTCGGGGCAGGGCTTCGACAAGGCGGCGTACGACAAGGAAACCGCGCGCGAGGCCGAGGCGGCTGCCAAGGCGAAGAAGTAACACCGGCGCCGCGGCACCGAACACCCGATCGACGGCCTTCCCGGCCGTCGATGCCAATGTCATAATTGGCGTGCCAGTCCTTTCGCCAACAGGAGCTTGCCCATGAAACGCTCGCTGGTCAGCGTGGTGCTGCTTTCGTTTTTTGCGTGGCAAGGCGCCCACGCCGCAGATCCGAACGCGTCGCCGCAGGCGCCCGCCGCGACGTCCACGGAGAATCAGAAGCCGCCCGTCGCGCTGGTCGCCGAGCCCTTCGTGGCGCTCGCCGGATCCAACGACAACGCGATCGCGCTGGCGAATGCGTTGCGCACCGGCGCGCCGGCGACGCTGACGGCGCCTTCGCCGGACGCGACGCGCGCGCAAACGACGACGTTCTCGCCGCCGACCAAGCCCATGGGATGGGGCAACGTTTCCTACGCGCTCGAACTCGCGCAGCACGCGCTGCGAATCGCCGGCATTTCGAGTCCGTCGCATGCGGATCTGGTCGCGGCATTGGTCGGCGGTCGGGTCGTGGCCGTCGACGGCACGCCGTGGAACCTGGTCGGCGTGCTGCGACAGCGCGCCGCCGGCATGGCGTGGGCCGTGATCGCGCGCAGTTACGGAACGACGCTGGCGGCGTTCACCCGCAGCCACGCAACGCCGGACGCAGCACCCACGCTCGCGACGAGCGCCAGCGCCATTCGGCGGGAAACAGGACGACCGGCCGCGGCACCGCGCGCCGGCGACGTCAGGACCGCTTCCACGCCCGCCACGGTCGGATCCGGGACGAACTAGCCGCTGCGCTTCGAGGGTAGCGCGGCGCGCGGCGTGCGTGGTCTACACTTGCGCGCTGTCGTGAATCCGGCGCGCACAACGCGCGTCGCCCCTCATGTCCGATGCGCTGATCATCCGCCGGCTGTCGAAGGCCTACGTCCCCGGTAAACCGGTCCTGCACGACATCGACGTCGAGATCGCCGCAGAAGGCGTCACCGCGATCATCGGGCCGTCGGGCACCGGCAAGAGCACGCTGATCCGCTGCATCAACCGTCTCGTCGAGCCTTCGTCGGGCGAGATCCTGTTCGACGGCAAGGACCTCGCGCGCGTGTCGGGCGTGGCGCTGCGCCATGCGCGGCGACAGATCGGCATGGTGTTCCAGGAATACAACCTGGTCGAGCGGCTGACGGTGATGGAGAACCTGCTGTGCGGTCGCCTGGGCTACGTGGCGCCGTGGCGTGCGTGGCGACGCAAGTTTCCGCCGGCCGATATCGAGCGCGCGCTGGCGCTGCTCGACACCGTGGGCCTCGCGGGATTCGCCAACCGGCGTGCCGATGCGTTGTCCGGCGGACAGCGGCAGCGCGTCGGCATCGCGCGCGCCGTCATGCAGCAGCCGCGGCTGATGCTCGCCGATGAGCCGACGTCGTCGCTCGATCCGAAGACTTCGGTCGAGATCATGGAACTGCTGGCCGGCGTCGCGCGATCGCATCGGATCCCGGTGCTGATCAACATGCACGACGTGGCGCTCGCGCGCCGGTTTGCCGATCGGATCCTCGGCATGTCCGGCGGACGGATCGTGTTCGACGGTCCTCCGCAAGGCTTGTCGGACTCGATGCTGAAGCAGATCTACGGCGGCGAGGACTGGCTCCATTGAGCGCTCAGGGGACCCCCGCGATCGCGGCGTACAGGTTCCCGGCGAGCCGCGCGGCACAGATCACGTTCGCGCTGCTCGCCGTCTACGTCGTCTATGCCCTGACGCAGCTCGACGTATCGCTCGAACGCGTGCAGCAAGGCATGGCGCATGCCGGTCGCTTCCTCGGCCGGATGATCCCGCCGAACTTCGCGCGATCCGAGTTGCTGTGGAGCGGCCTCGCGGAAAGCCTGCAGATCGCCGTGCTCGCGTCGGCGCTCGGCATCGTGCTCGCGCTGCCGTTCGGGTTGCTTGGCGCGCGCAACCTGATGCCGGCATGGGTGAGCTGGCCTGCGCGACTCGTCGTCGTGCTCGCACGTTCGTTTCACCCGGTCGTCGTCGCGATCCTGTTCGTCAAGGCGGTGGGGTTCGGTGCGCTGGCCGGCATTCTGGCACTCACGGTGGCATCGATCGGTTTCATCGGCAAGCTCTTCACCGAAGCAATCGAGGAGGTGTCGATCAAGGAAGTGGAGGCGGTGCGCGCGACCGGCGCGCCGTTCACCTCGGTGCTGGCGTTCGGCGTGTTGCCGCAGGTGTTCTCGCGCTTCATCGGGTTCGCGACGTACCAGCTGGACTCGAACCTGCGCAACTCGACGATGGTGGGCATCGTCGGCGCCGGCGGCATCGGCGGCACGCTGTTCGCCGCGTTCCAGCGCTTCGATTACGACTTCGTGTCCGCGATCCTGATCTCGATCATCGCGCTGATCATGGCGGGCGAGGTGCTCGCAACCGCGGTGCGCCGCATCTTCATCGACAACGCGACGCTGCGGCAACTGTTTCGCGGCGGCACGCCGGTGCACCGGCCGCTGGACGACGACTGATGGCGACCGCCGTATCGCCGCTTCCGGCGGGCGCTCGCGAATGGCGTCGTTTCACGCCGGCGCAGCGCGTAGGCCGGTTCGCGATCTACCTGCTGCTCGTCGTCGCGATCGTCGCATCGCTGCGAACGATCGAAGTGATTCCGGAGTTCCTGTACGACGCGCCCGAGCAGGTCGTCGACCTCCTGACGCGGATGTGGCCGGTCGCCTGGAGTTACTACCCGCGCGGCGTGCACGCAGCGCTGATGGAGACGATCCACATCGCATCGCTCGGCACGTTGCTCGCGTTGCTGCTGGCGACACCCGTCGGCATCCTCGCGGCACACCGGCTCGTTCCACTGTGGCCCGTCAACTGGGCGGCGCGGCTGATCCTCGTTGCGTCGCGGTCCGTGAACTCGCTGGTCTGGGCGTTAATCTTCGTTGGGATCTTTGGTCCCGGTCCACTCGCTGGAACGCTGGCGATCGCCTTCCGCTCGATCGGGTTCGTCGGGAAGCTCGTCGGAGAAGCGCTCGACGAAACGCATGCAGGACCCATCGAAGCGCTGCGCGCGGCGGGCGCGCCGTGGCTGTCGTTGCTGAGCTTCGGTTACTGGCCACAGGTGAGACCGGCGTTCTGGTCGATCGCGCTGTTCCGATTCGACATCAATGTGCGGGAGTCAGCGGTGCTGGGGCTGGTAGGCGCCGGTGGCATCGGCATGACACTCGATTCGGCGCTGAACCTGTTCCAATGGGACCGCGTGGCGCTGATCCTGGTGGCCATGTTCGCCGTGGTCATCGCCGCTGAAATCGGCGTGACCCAGGTGCGCAAGCGGTTGCTCTGACTCGACGTCAGCCGTGGTGCTGGATCGTCGGCGGGCTGATCGCCATCAGGTCGATCAGGTGCATGTTCGCGGCCTCGAAGCGGCGCGGGATCGACCGTTCGCGGCATTCGACGATTTCGCACTGGACGTACATCTGGCGCAGGCGCCGTTCCGCATCAAGTTGCGATCCGGCGATGATCGAGACGTTATCCACCCGCTGCCCTGTCCGGGTCCGAATCGTGAATCCGTAGCGAATCATGTTGGATGCCTCCGTCGTTGCTCGAGTCGCCCGGCGCGGCGCGCGAATTGCGTTGTCGTAGGCCGGGAGACGTAATCAGCAAATCCCGTACCGTTTGCCGACGCACGGCATGACGAGCCGACGAAGCAGCCTGCGGGCGATGGAGCGGGGCGCAGGTGTCAGGTCGGGAAGCCTTGATTCAATGTGAATTTGCCGATAGCGAGCGCCCACTTGCAGCGTGCGTAGCTATCCGTCACTCGTTCGCCCGCCGATTCCATGGATCGCCTGGAATGCCGTCCGCGGTTGACCGGGTGCGCCACGTTTGGCGCGGATTGGTAAGGCCGATTCGGGGCCAAGCGGGGAGAAGACGGCGATCTCGCGGTGAAGGTGGTGCAGGCTAGGCGAGGAGCAGATCGGCGATTTCGGTGAAGCCGGTGCCGGCTTCGCCGGTCGCGATGTACGCGGGCGGCGTCAGGATCTGCGGCAGGAAGCGGCGCAGGTTGGCCACGCCAACGGCGCACGGAAAGTACGCGAACATCGGGGCGTCGTTCGGCGAGTCGCCGGCGAACAGCACGGCATCGCGCACGGCCTCCAGGCGCTCGCCGAAAACCTCGTCGAACAGCACGCGCGTCATCGCGAGCTTGTCGTAGGTGCCGAACCAGCCGTTGACATGGATCGAGCTCACTTTGGCCGTCATGCCCTCGGCCTGCATCAGCGCGACGATCTGCGCGACCGCGGACGCATCGAGGGGACGCACGTCCTCGCAGTAGTCGATCGCGAGATCGGTTTCCCGGTAGTGCTGGTCGGAGGCGAGGGCACTGCCTGGTACGCGCTGCAGGATCGTCGCGCCGATGGCGGCGAGGCGCTCGCGCATCGCAGCACGCTCGGCGTCCGACGCCACGAACCTGCGGACCAGTTTTCGCTGCGTCGCATCGAAGCGCATGTAGAAGGCGCCGTTCTCGCCGACGACGGCATCCACCGGCCACATCCGCGCGATGTGGTCGCACCAGCCGGCCGGACGACCGGTGACGGGCACGACGATCCTGCCGGCATCGTGCAGGCGTTCGAGCGCGCGATAGGCGCCGGCAGTGAGCTTGCCGTCCGTTGTCAGCGTGTCGTCGATGTCGGTCAGCACGAAGCGCAGCTTGCGCCGGACGTGCTCCGGCATCGACGCGAGCGGCTTCGGCGTCACGCGCCGACGAACGCAGCGACGCGTTCGCGCTGGCCGGCGTTCATCGACAACCCGCACTTGGTGCGCCGCCACAGGATGTCTTCGCTGCCGATCGCCCACTCCTCGTTGCGCAGGTAGGCGATCTCCCGCTCGGTGAGGCCGACGCCGAAGTCCTCGCCGAGGTCGCCGGGCTTGCGAGCATCGCCCAGAACCGCGGTGACCCGCGTTCCGTGCCGATGTGCAAGCGCACTCAACAGCGGCGCCGGCATCTCGGGATAGCGGCGCGCGAGATCCTCCTGCCACGTCGCCATGCCCCCCGACGGCAGGTCGCCGCCGGGCAGAATGGCGTCGCGCGTCCATTCGCCCTTCATCTGCGGAAAGAATGGCCGCAACTCGGCAAGCGCCGCTTCGGCGAGCTTTCGATACGTGGTGATCTTGCCGCCGAACACGGACAACATCGGTGCACGCGATTCCCGCGAACCATTGCGCGCCGTGTCGAGCCGCAACACGTAGTCGCGCGTCACGGCGGAAGGATCCGTCGTCCCGTCGTCGTACAACGGGCGCACGCCGCTGTAGGTCCAGACGATGTCCGCATTCGCGAGCGGGCGCTCGAGGTACGTGTTCGCGAGCGTCAGCAGATAGAACGTCTCTTCGTCGCTGATTGCCGGGTGCTCGTACGTTTCAACGGGCACGTCCGTCGTGCCGATCAGCGAATAGCGCTCCTGATACGGAATGATGAAGACGATGCGGTTGTCGGCGTTCTGCAGGATGTACGCGTGCGGCTCCGCGTGCACGCGCGGCACGACGATGTGGCTGCCCTTGACGTGGCGCACCTTCGCCTTGACCGGCGCATCGCTCACTGCCCCGAGCACGTCGCACACCCACGGGCCGGCGGCGTTGACGATCGCGCGTGCCGTCACTTCGCGCGTAGCACCGTCGCGCGCAGCAAGCGTTGCGCGCCACAGGCCATTGTCGCGGCGCGCGTGCTCGAGCGACGTGCGCACCTGGATGTCGGCGCCGCGCGTGCGCGCATCGAGCGCGTTGACCACGACCAGCCGCGCGTCGTCGACGCGGGCATCGGCGTACGCGAAGCCCCGCTTGAAACGCGGCTTCAGGGCGGCACCGTAGCGCGTTCCGCCGAGGTCGACGCCGAACGACTTCGGCAGCGTCATCCGGCCGCCGAGGTGATCATAGAGGAACAATCCGGCGCGGATCATCCATGCGGGGCGCAGATGAGGCTCGTGTGGAAGCACGAACAGCAGCGGCTCGATGATGTGCGGGGCTGCGCGCAGCAGCACCTCGCGCTCGGCGAGCGCTTCGCCGACGAGCCGGAATTCGTAGTGCTCGAGGTAGCGCAATCCGCCGTGGATCAGCTTCGTGCTCCACGACGACGTATGCGCAGCGAGATCGTCCTTCTCGACCAGCAACACGGTAAGCCCGCGACCCGCGGCGTCGCGCGCGATCCCTGCGCCGTTGATGCCGCCGCCGATGACCAGCAGGTCGTAAGGAAGCGTCTCCATTGGCGCTGCGAATTCTACCGGATGCCCTCGGGTCGACGCTCGCGTCAGACGCGCCGGCGTTCGAGGGCGCGCACGATGCGGCCGACAGCCTCCGCCACGCCATCCTCGCCCGCCATCGCCTCGCCGATCGCGCGCGCCTGCGCGATCATTTTCGGATCGCCTGCAAACGCGAGGCTTTCGCGCAAGCCGGCCGCCGTCAACTTCGCGTGGGAAATGGCCGGCGGCGCGATACCCACGCGGCGCAGCCGATCGGCCCAGAACGGCTGGTCGCCTCCGAACGGCACGACGACTGACGGCACGCCGGCGCGCGCCGCCGCGTGCGTCGTCCCCGCGCCACCGTGATGGAGCGCGATGCGGGTTCGCGGCAGCAGCCAGTCGTGCGGCGTCGGCCCGATCGCCAGCACGCTGGACGGCAGCGCGCCTTCGCCGAAGCCGCTCCAGCCCGCGAAGAGCAGCGCGCGACGGCCCTCCAGCGCGTCGAGCACGAGCGAGCGGAACCGATCGCGATCGAAACCGACCATGCTGCCGAAGCCGATGTACACCGGCGGTTCGCCCGCGGCCAGGAACTTCGCCAGTGCCGGTTGCGGCAACCACGCTGGATCGGTTGCCAGAGTCCACTGGCCGGTGATAGCGAAATGCTCGGGCCAATCGCGGGGCTGCGGGACGAGCGTCGGCGAAATGCCGCAGACGACCGGATAGCCGTCGAACTCGGTGCGGCGTGGCGCTTGCCGCGTAACGTCGCGCCGCGCGTCGTTGAGCGCGCCGCGGAACGCGCGCCACATCATCGCCAGCACGAGCCGGTGGCTGAGCAGGTTGGCCCAGCCCGGCATCCGCCACGGCGGCACGAACGGCGATGGAAATTCGCGTGTCGGCATCATCGGCTGCAGGCCGGCACCGACTACCGGAATGCGCAGATGCTCCGCGCACGACAGCCCAACGTAGATCGCGAGGCCGGCGCAGACGATGCCGTCGGCCTGCGCCGCATGCTCGAGCGTTGCCCGCATCCACGCCGCAGTGTTCGCACGGGCAATTTCCGCGAGCGCTTTCGCCGTGTCGGCGACGCCGCCACCGTCTCGCAGGAATCCGGCCGTGGCAGAGCGCATCGCTTCCGCCATGTCGCCGGCGAGCGGTGCGAACGGAACGCCGCACTGCGCGGCGTAATCGGCGGCCGAGCGCTCGCCGAGCAGCAATGCGTCACATCCGGCGTCGCGCAGGCCGCGGCAAAGCGCGACCATCGGCCGCAAGTCGCCTTCGGTGCCGAACGTCAGTGCGACGACCCGCACCCGAGCTCCGGTCAACCGCTCCCGGGCCGCGTCATCGCCGCCGCATCGACCCAGCGGTCGAAATCGTCGGCGCTGACCAATTGCAGCTGCAGCGCCGCGTCACGCAGGCTCAGGTTCCCGCGATGCGCGGCAAGCGCGATCTTCGCAGCATTCTCGTAGCCGATGTGCGGATTGAGCGCCGTAACGAGCATCAGTGAACGCTCGACGTTCTCGCGGATCCGCGCAAGGTCGGGCTCGATCCCTTGCGCGCAGCGCTCGTCGAACGACGTCATTGCGTCGCCGAGCAGCTCGATCGATTCGAGCACGCCGTGCAGCATCACCGGCTTGTAGACGTTGAGCTGAAAATTGCCCTGCGTACCGCCGAAGGCGACCGCCGTGTCGTTGCCGAACACGCGCACGGCGACCATCGTCAGCGCTTCGCATTGCGTCGGGTTTATCTTGCCGGGCATGATCGACGAGCCCGGCTCATTATCGGGGATCGTGATCTCGCCCAGGCCCGCGCGCGGTCCGCTCGCGTGCCAGCGCACGTCGTTGGCGATCTTCATCAACGCGCCGGCGAGCGTGCGGAGCATCGCGCTGACGTTGACGATCGCGTCGTGCGCCGAAAGTGCGGCGAACTTGTTCGCAGCGGAGACGAAGGGGACGCCGGTTTCGCGCGCGATAGCCGCCGCCACGCGCTCGCCGAAGGACGGATGCGCGTTGAGCCCGGTGCCCACCGCCGTGCCGCCGAGTGCCAACGGCAGCAGGCCCTGCCGCGCGAACAACAGCGCGGTGCGCGCATCGTCGAGCTGTGCGACCCAGCCGGAGATGACCTGGCCGAGCGTCACCGGCGTTGCATCCTGCAGATGCGTGCGCCCGATCATCACGACGTCGTCGAACGCCTGCGCCTTCGCGTCGAGCGTCGTGCGCAGGCGCTCGAGGGCCGGCAACAGGTGCGTGTCGAGCTCGTCGACGGTCGCGATGTGCATCACGGCGGGGAACGTGTCGTTCGACGACTGCCCGCGATTGACGTCATCGTTCGGATGCACGGGCTTTTTCGATCCGACGACGCCACCGGCCAGCTGGATCGCCCGGTTGGCAATCACTTCGTTGGCGTTCATGTTCGATTGCGTGCCGGAGCCGGTCTGGAATACGACGAGCGGAAACTCCGCGTCGAGCGTCCCGTCGATCACTTCCTGCGCGGCGCGACTGACGAGTGCGACCTTGTCGTGCGCGAGCTCGCCGAGCTCGCCGTTGGCGCTCGCGGCGGCTTTTTTCAGCACGCCGAATGCGCGGATCACGGGGCGTCCCCAGCGAAAACCGTCGACGCCAATCGGAAAGTTCTCGATCGACCGCTGCGTCTGCGCGCCCCACAGGTGCGCTGCGGGCACGCTCACTTCACCGAGCGCGTCCTTCTCGATGCGCGTGGCGGAGTGCGATGGCGAATCTTTCACCATCCCTCAATGCTACTACGCGCGCGCCGCTGCGATCCGCCGCGCTTGCGGCTGGGGCTTGCGCTTGGCGGCGACGCGCTGCGGCAGCGCCTTCGCCGCTCGCAGTGCGATACCCGTTGCCGCCTTCGGAATCATCTTGCGGAATTCGGCCAGCAGCTCGCGCTGCCGCGCATCGAGTCCCGACGATTCGTCCTCGAGCGCGTCGAACACCGCATTCAGCTTCTGCCGGTCCCCGGCGGTGCGCACGAGCCGCGCAAGCGAGCGCTTCGCCTGCACGGGCTCGAACTCGACGACGAGCGTCTGCTCGTGCAGAAGCCGGCGGAACTGGTCCTGGTCGATGTGCCGGAGTACACCGGTTGGCGCGAGCAACTCGCGCGTGTGCTCCATTTGCGCGAGCTTGCGCTTGCCGCCGCCGGCCTTCACGAGCAACAGGCCGGTGCGAACGATCGCTTCGGGCAGCCCGCCCTGGTCGATCTCGTCCAGCACCTGCCGCACCGCGGGTAGCGCGCGCGCATCGAAGCGCGTCTGCTTGCGGATCACCGCGCGCTGGTCAGCCATCTGCAGCGACAGCATGTTGCCGTACACCTCGAAGAACGCTGCCTCGCTCATCGCGTCGCGAAGGTCGCGATACAAGTCGAGCGAGGCGGCGACGTATTCCGAGAACAACAGTTCCGCCCGCCGTCCCGCGTTGTCGCGCGAGCGCGGACGCCGGTAGGCGCGCGCCATTTCCGCCGCGTGCGGGAGGCCGGCGAGCAGCGGATTGCGATCGGAGAACCACCAGCGCTGCACGCGCAGCGGATGCCATTCGCGCAGAACTTTCGCCAGCCATTCGGGCGTCGCCTCGCGCACGGCAGGCCGCACGAGCAGCTCGTATGCGCGTTCGGTCAGCTCGGACAGCGCCGCAACGGCCTCGAACGGCTTCTCGTCGACGCGATCGTATTTCTGCAACCGCTTGAGGTCTTCCAGCTTGCGCTCGTGCAGCGTCACGTCGTATTCGACACTGCCGTCCGCGCCCATCGTCTCGTGAATCTCCATGCCGTACAGGCCCGGCGGCAGCTCCTGGATGTACTTCAGCACCGAGATGATCTGCGTGTGCTCCTTCTTCGCAACCTTGCCCGACACGAAGATGCCGAGGTGCCCGATGTCCTCGTGGATCAGTCCGACGATGGTCTGGCCGTTCGCCTTGATCTCCTCGGTGGACGAGTAGATGTCGCTGATCCAGTTGAACGCCTGCTGCGGCGGCGTGATGTTGTCGCCCATCGACGCGAACACGATGATCGGCTGCTTGATCGCCTTGAGGTCGAAATAGCGTCCGGGGCCGAGACGCGCCTCGCCCTGCGACAGCTTGTTGCCGATGAAGAGGTTGTTGACGATCCAGCGGATCTCCTCTTCGTTCATCAGGTAGAACCCGCCCCACCAGCGCTCGAACTCGAGAAAGCGCGGCGCCTCGTCGTCGACATCGTCGAACAGCTGGTGGTACTTCTCCCACAGCGTGTTCGCCGGATTGAGATTCTCGAAGTTCTGGACGAGGTACGCGCCGTCGAACTTGCCGCCGCCAAGATCGCTCGCCAGCAATGACAACCAGGCGCCGCCGGCGAGGCCACCCGCGTAGCGCAAGGGGTTGTCGCCATCGTTGCCGGCCCAGTACGACATCGGCGCGCCGTTGATGACGAGCGCGCCCGCGATGTCGGGACGTGCGGCGGCCAGCATCATCACCGCCCAGCCCCCCTGGCAGTTGCCGACGAGCACGGGCTTCGCGCTGTCCGGATGGCGCTCGGCGACGATGCGGACGAACTCGGCTTCAGCGTCGGTCACGTCCGCGAGCGTCTGTCCCGGCTCGGGATCCGGATAGAAGATGACGAAGTACACCGGGTGGCCCGCCGAAAGTGCTACGCCGACTTCGGAGTCCTCCTTGAAGCCGCCGATGCCTGGGCCGTGACCGGCGCGGGGATCGATGATGATGTACGGGCGCATGCGGTTGTCGACGTCGACGCCCGGCGGCGGAATGATCCGCACCAGCGCGTGGTTGACCGGCCGCTCCATCGTCCGGCCGTCGGCGAGCACTTCGTACTTGTACGCGAGCACCGGAGGCTTGCCGGCCTCCTCGTGCGCAATCCAGTTCGTTCCACGCTGGCGCAGCGTGTCGAAGAACAGCACCGACCGCTGCGCGAAATCCACACCGTACTGGACCCAGTCCTGCCACGCTTGCTGCGGATTCAAGCTCGCCGGCGGCGAGCTCGCCTGCGCGTACGCATTGCGCGCTTCGCGGACGCGGCTCATGTAAGCCTCAGAAGCGGCGCGCATCCGGCGCTCGAACACGCTGCCGACGCTGCGCGAGATCTGCAGCGAACGATCGATGGTCTGGTTCAGGCTGGGCATTCCGAAATCCTCGGCACGAGCCGGTTATGCTGCAATGCAACATAATACCGGAAATGCAGGGTCGGGACGACTCGTCCAGTCGACCGCGGTGGTAGGACCCGGAAACAACAAGGGCAGCGCGCGGCTGCCCTTGTTAGGTGCTGCCCCGGACTTCGTTACGCGCGGTGCCGGAGCTTGCGGATCGCTTCGAGCTGCGCCATTGCGGAGGCCAGTTCGGCTTCGGCGTGCGCGATCTCTTCCTTGGACGTCTTGTTCTGCATCGCTTCCTCTGCCGCGCGCCGGGCCTCGAGCGCTGCCTTCTCGTCGAGGTCCTTCGCGCGAATGGCGGTGTCGGCGAGCACGGTCACGAGATGCGGCTGCACCTCGAGGAAGCCACCCTGCACGAACACGAGCTCCTCGGTCGTCGAGTTCGGCACCTTGATCCGCACCGAACCGGGCCGGATCTGCGTGAAGAGCGGCGTGTGCCGGGGATAGATGCCGAGCTCGCCCTCGACGCCGGGCAGGACGACGAACTCCGCTTCGCCGGAGTAGATCTGCTCTTCGGCGCTGACAACGTCGACGTGAATGGTGTTAGCCATGTGGGGGGACTCGTGCCGTCACGGGCGGATTGCGCCGCGTCACTGCAACGTCTTCGCTTTCTCGAATGCTTCCTCGATCGGGCCGACCATGTAGAACGCCTGCTCCGGTAGCGCATCGCACTCGCCGTCGACGATCATCTTGAAGCCCTTGATCGTGTCCTTCAGCGACACGTATTTGCCCGGTGACCCGGTGAACACTTCGGCGACGCTGAACGGTTGCGACAGGAAGCGCTGGATTTTCCGGGCGCGCGACACGGCGAGCTTGTCCTCGGGCGACAGCTCGTCCATGCCGAGAATCGCGATGATGTCGCGCAGTTCCTTGTAGCGCTGCAGCACCGACTGCACGCCGCGCGTCGTCTTGTAGTGCTCTTCGCCGATCACGTGTGGATCGACCTGGCGCGACGTCGAGTCGAGCGGATCCACGGCCGGGTAGATGCCCAGCGACGCGATGTCGCGCGACAGCACGACCGTTGCATCGAGGTGACCGAACGTCGTCGCGGGCGACGGGTCGGTCAGGTCGTCCGCCGGCACGTACACCGCCTGGATCGACGTGATCGAGCCGGTCTTCGTCGACGTGATGCGTTCCTGCAGGCGGCCCATTTCCTCGGCGAGCGTCGGCTGATAGCCCACGGCGGAGGGCATCCGCCCAGCAGCGCGGACACTTCCGTGCCGGCCAGCGTGAAGCGGTAGATATTGTCGATGAAGAGCAGCACGTCGCGGCCCTCGTCCCGGAACGACTCGGCAATCGTCAGGCCGGTCAATGCGACCCGCAGACGGTTACCCGGCGGCTCGTTCATCTGTCCGTAGACCATCGACACCTTGGACTTGCCGAGGTCGTCCTTGTTGACGACGCCCGACTCGATCATCTCGTGATAGAAGTCGTTGCCCTCGCGCGTGCGCTCGCCGACACCGGCGAACACCGACAGGCCCGAGTGCGCGGTCGCGATGTTGTTGATGAGCTCCATCATCGTCACTGTCTTGCCGACGCCGGCGCCTCCGAAGAGGCCGATCTTGCCGCCCTTGGCGAACGGACATACCAGGTCGATGACCTTGATGCCCGTTTCGAGCAGCTCCTGCGACGGCGACAGCTCGTCGTACGCAGGCGCCGTGCGATGGATCGACATCTGCTTTTGGGATGCGACCGGACCACGCTCGTCGATAGGCCGGCCGAGAACGTCCATGATGCGGCCGAGCGTTTCCAGCCCCACGGGCACCATGATCGGCGCACCGGTGTTGACGACCTGCATGCCGCGCCGCAGGCCGTCCGACGAGCCGAGCGCGATCGTGCGCACGACGCCGTCGCCGAGCTGCTGCTGCACCTCGAGCGTCAGGCCGATCTCGTCCATCTTCAGCGCGTCGTAGATCTTTGGCATTTGGTCGCGTGGAAATTCCACGTCGACGACAGCGCCGATGCACTGGACGATCGTCCCCTGGTTCTGCGTTCGTTGATCCATTTCGATGTCCCGATTCGTGATTGAATCCGTCGCCGTCGATGCCGCGCCTAAACGGCCGCCGCGCCGCTGACGATCTCCGACAGCTCCTTCGTGATGCCAGCCTGCCGCGTCTTGTTGTAGATGAGCTGCAACTCGTCGATGATCTTGCCGGCGTTGTCCGACGCAGCCTTCATCGCCACCATCCGCGCCGACTGTTCCGAAGCCTGGTTTTCGGCAAGCGCTTGGTAGACGATCGCTTCGAGGTAACGCCGCATCATGCCGTCGAGCAGCTCACGTGCGTCGGGCTCGTAGATGTAGTCCCACGACGTGTCGGCGAGCTGTGCCGTCCGCGCCTCGCCGCTCGGCGTGCGGTACTGATCGGGAATGGGGACGATGCGACCGGCGCGCGGCTCCTGCTTCATCGTGTTGACGAAATTCGTATAAAACACGTGCACCTCGTCGATGCTGCCGTCGATGTACTTGTCCACAAGCACTTTGACGGGGCCGACGAGCCGGTCGAGCCGTGGGCGGTCGCCGAGCTGCACGACGCTCGACACGATGTTGCCGCCAAGACGGTTGATAAACCCAAGGCCCTTGTTGCCGACAACGACGAAGTCCACGTCGATACCCGCGCCACGCCATTCCTTGAAGCGCTGCAGGACCAGTCGAAGCACGTTGGTATTCAAGCCGCCGCACAGACCCTTGTCTGTGCTGATGACGATTGCGCCGACGCGCTTCACCGGGTCGCGCTTAACCAGAAACGGATGCCTGTATTCAGTGTTGGCCTTCGCGACATGCAGCGCAATGTTGAACAAACGCTCGATGTAGGGGCGCCCAGCGCGCATCCGGTCCTGGGCCTTTTTCATCTTCGAGGCCGAGACCATCTCCATCGCCTTCGTGATCTTGCGCGTGCTTTGCACGCTCTTGATCTTGTTCCGGATTTCCTTGGATCCTGCCATCAGCGTCTTTCCTCGCTCCGCCCCTCGACCTAGTAGGTTCCCGTCTTCTTGAAGTCCTCGAGCGCCGCGGCGAGCGCCTTCTCGTCGTCGGCGCTCATTTCCTTTGTCGTCTCGATCTTGTCGGTGATCTTCGCGTACTTGGTCTTCATGAACTGCCGCAACGCCGTTTCGAACGCGAGTGCCTTTTCGACCGGCACGTCGTCGTAGTAGCCGCGATTGACGGCAAACAGCGTCAATGCCTGCTCAGCGACGGACAGCGGTGAATACTGCGGCTGCTTCATGAGCTCTGTTACGACGCGGCCGCGGTCGAGCTGCTTGCGCGTCGCTTCGTCCAGATCCGACGCGAACTGCGCGAACGCTGCGAGCTCGCGGAACTGCGCCAGCGAAAGCCGCACGCCGCCGCCGAGCTTCTTGATCACCTTGGTCTGCGCATCGCCGCCCACACGCGACACGGAGATGCCCGCGTTGATGGCCGGGCGAACACCGGCGTTGAACAGGTCGGTCTCGAGGAAGATCTGGCCGTCGGTAATGGAGATGACGTTCGTCGGCACGAACGCCGTCACGTCGCCGGCCTGGGTCTCGATAATCGGCAGCGCCGTCAGCGAGCCCGTCTTGCCCTTGACGGCGCCCTTCGT
Organism: uncultured Pseudomonadota bacterium; assembly: GCA_963709335.1. Classification (GTDB taxonomy): domain Bacteria; phylum Pseudomonadota; class Gammaproteobacteria; order Burkholderiales; family Casimicrobiaceae; genus VBCG01. The sequence continues at coordinate 821,206 of CAVPWB010000004.1, read as the reverse complement.
GAACTGCTCGACATAGTCCTCGTTGACGCGCGCGGCGCGCTCCAGCAGCCGCGAATGCAGATAGAACACGTCGCCCGGATACGCTTCTCGGCCCGGCGGCCGCCGCAGCAGCAGCGATACCTGGCGATAGGCCCACGCCTGCTTCGTCAGGTCGTCGTAGATGATCAGCGCATCCTGGCCGCGATCGCGGAAATACTCGCCTATCGTGCAGCCGGAGTACGGGGCGATGTATTGCATTGCGGCGGAATCGGACGCCATCGCCGCGACGACGATCGTGTACTCCATCGCGCCATGCTCTTCGAGCTTGCGCACGACGTTCTTGACCGTCGACGCCTTCTGGCCGATCGCGACGTAAACGCAGAAGAGATCCTTGCCCTTCTGGTTGATGATCGTGTCGACGGCGACGGCCGTCTTGCCCGTCTGCCGGTCACCGATGATCAGCTCGCGCTGGCCGCGGCCTATCGGAACCATCGCGTCGATCGCCTTCAACCCGGTCTGCACGGGCTGCGACACTTTCTTGCGCCAGATGACGCCCGGTGCCACCTTCTCGATGACGTCCGTTTCCTTCGCGTTGATCGGACCCTTGCCGTCGATCGGCTGGCCGAGCGAGTTGACGACGCGTCCGATCAGCTCGGGGCCGACCGGCACTTCGAGAATGCGGCCCGTGCACTTGACGGTGTCGCCTTCGGTGATGTGCTCGTATTCCCCCAGCACGACCGCGCCGACCGAATCGCGCTCGAGATTCAACGCGAGCCCGAACGTGTTGCGCGGAAATTCGAGCATCTCGCCCTGCATCGCGTTCGACAGCCCGTGAACGCGGCAGATGCCGTCCGTGACCGACACGACTGTGCCCTGGGTGCGCACTTCGGCGCTCATATCCAGGTTCTGGATTCGTGAGCGGATCAGTTCGCTGATTTCCGAAGGATTCAATTGCATGGTTTCTCCGCAGGAGGACTGCGCATCGTTCGTTGTTGCGTAGTCGTTACAACCGCAATCGTCGGGCTTCGCCCGCGATTGCGGTCAAGATCAACCGACCAAAAGTAGGGGTTCACTTTTGGTCGACACGTTACGCGCGCAACTGAGCGTGCATCGCCGCGAGCTTCGCCTGCACCGAGCCATCGAGAACCGCATCGCCAACCGTGACGCGTGCGCCGCCGATCAGTTCGGGGTTCACGGTCACCGTCGCCTCGATCTTCCTGCCGAACCGCTTCTCCAGCGCACGCTGCATGTCAGCCAGTTGCTCGTCGGTCATTGCGAACGCGCTTTCGATCGTCGCCTTGGCCGTCGACTCCGCATCGTTCTTCAGCGTCTCGAACATCGCTGCGATCTGGGGCAACAGCGCAACGCGCTCGCCCTCGACGAGAACACGAATGAAATTGCGCGCGGGCCCGTCGAATCGGTCGCCGCCGATGGACAGCAGCAGCGACTCCTTCGCGCCACTGTCCAGCCGGGGATTGTCGAGCGCCTTGGCGACACGGTCGTCCGTGACGATCGACGCGGCGAAATTCAGCATCTCCGACCACGCAGGCAACGTCTGCTCGTCGCGGGCGAGGGCGAACGCCGCCTCCGCGTACGGTCGGGCAATCGTCGAGAGTTCTGCCATCGCGTTTCGCCTACAGTTCCTGCCGGATCGTCGCGAGCAGGTCGGCGTGCGCCTTCGCGTCGACTTCGCGCTTCAGGATTCTGGCGGCGCCCGCGACGGCGAGATCGGCAACCTGGTGGCGCAGTTGCTCACGCGCGGCTGCATATTCCTGCTGCGCTTCTGCCCGGGCGGCCGCGATGATCCGCTCGCGTTCGGCCGCGGCCTCGACCTTCGCCGCGTCGATCGTCTCCGACTTGAATTTCTCGCCGGTTGCGACGATCTCGCCAGCCTTGGCCTTCGCTTCGGCAATCATGTCGGCGCTCCGCTTCTCCGCCGATACGAGATTCTGCCGGCCCTGCTCGCCGGCGGCGAGGCCGTCGGCGATTTGCCGCTGCCGCTCTTCGACCTTGCTCATCAGCGGCGGCCACACGAACTTGGCCGTGAACCAGATGAAGATGCCGAAGCCGACGGCCTGCATCAGCAGGGTGAGATTGATGTTCATCGCTGCCTCTGGACTTCGCCCTTGTGACGTGACCTTACTTGAGTCCGGCCGGGATCAGCGGGTTGCCGAACGCGAACAGCATCGCGATGCCGAGCCCGATGATGAACGACGCGTCGATCAGGCCTAGCAGGAGGAACACCTTTGCCTGCAGCGCGGGCATCAGTTCCGGCTGGCGCGCAGCGCCTTCCAGAAAGCGCGAGCACATGATGCCGACGCCGATGCAGGCACCCAGTGCGCCCAGGCCGATCATCAGGCCGATGCCGATGCCGGTGTAACCCTGGATCATCGCGACCAGTTGCAGCTTGTCCATTTCATTTCCTTTCTTCTGGCGGGTTTGAGTAAGGCGGTAAAGCGTTGCGTGAGTTCTTGAGCCTGATCAGTGGTGCTCGTGCGCCATCGCGATGTAGACGACGGTCAGCATCATGAAGATGTACGCCTGCAGGCCGACGATCAGGATGTGGAAGATCGACCAGCCGACATGGAGCACCGCGCCGAGGATCGCGCCGACGATGCCGGTGGCCGCCCACATGCCGAGCAGCAGGAAGATGATCTCGCCGGCGTACATGTTGCCGAACAGGCGCAGCGAATGCGACAGCGGCTTTGACACGTATTCGACGATGTTGAACAGCAGATTGAACGGCCACAGCAGCGGATTGGCGCCGAACGGCGCGCAGAACAACTCGTGGATCCAGCCGCCGAGGCCCTTGATCTTGATGCTGTAGAAAATCATCAGACCGAACACCGACAGTGCGAGCGCGAACGTCGTGTTGACGTCCGCAGTGGGCACGAACCGAAAATGGTCGAAGCCGATCGCGTGCAACCCGGCGGTGACGACGTCGATCGGCAGGAAGTCCATCGCGTTCAGCATCAGCACGAGGACGAAGGTCGTCAGCGCAATCGGCGCGACGATGCGCGACGTGCCGTTGTAGATGCTCTTGACCTGGTCGTTGATGAAGTCGAACGCCAGCTCGACGAATGCCTGCGTCTTCGAAGGAACGCCGCCCGTCGCCTTGCGCGTTACCAGCCACAGGAAGCCGAACGTCAGCACGGCGACGACGATCGACGTAAGGATCGTATCGACATTGACGCTCCAGAAATCACCCGTTCCGACCGGCTTCGTCAGGAACGTCAGGTGATGATTGATGTACTCGGTCGGTGATTCGTACGAAGCGGCCATCGAATGCTTTGGCAGGATTTATCGATCGCGAACGAACAAGGCTACTCGGAACAGCAACACGGTGACGACGAACGACGCCAGCAACGCCGGCAGGACGACCTCTCGGTACGTCGCAAGCACCAGCCACAACTGGCCGATGATCACGAGGATTTTTGAACCTTCGGCGCGGAACATCGCCACCACCGTGGCGCCGGCCGTCTTACCCGGCGCGATCAGCAGGACAAACGCGTACACAACGCCCGCCGCCATGTTGATCACCCCACCCAACCCTGCGGACAGCGCGCCGTGCATCCCGGCCCACAGCCCGGCGATCGCGGCAATGACCAATGTCGCTGCCGCCTGCCAGATGAGCACAGCTCGAAACGGCCGCGTGGAAAGCGTCGCCACGAATCAGGACGGCCGCAACCACCGCACGAGCTGGCCTTCCCCGAACCGCCGCGCAAAGTCCGCGATTTTAACCGCTTTCGCGCGCCTGCCGCAACGAAATGTTGCAGTGCAGCGCAAGTCGAGTCGCACGGTGCGCCCACGCGTCGCGCGTTTCCCGGAGTGCGACGGGCGATAGTCAACCACCTGACAACGCAGCGACGATCATCAACGTTGCCCCCGACGGTATCTCGACGCGCAGGTCGCGCGTCGCGTCCGGCCCCACGAACAGCTTGACGTGCGGCCGCACCTTGCCCTGCTCGTCGATGATTCGAAACCGGATGCCAGGGTAGTTGAGGTCGAGCGTCGCGAGCACACCGCCGACCGTCGGCGGGAGCTCGGGGGCGAGCAGCGGCACGGCGACGCCGACTTCGGCCGCGCCGGTGTAGGTGCGCAGCGGCGAAGGGATGCGAACTCGCACGACGGCGGCCACTTCGTGCGACGTGCGCGCCGTCATCGCGCGCCACCCCGTCCGCCCGCCTGGTACGCTGCCGCGCATCCCGCGGTCTCGTTGCGTCCGCAGCGCAAAACCTGGGCCGGTCCGTCGGCCTCGCTCGCTGCGCTCATCCCGTAGCCACCTCGACTGCATAGATGTGGGGGAGATGCCGCGCGATGCAGCGGAAGCTCCGCCCCTCGTCGCGGCTCGCCCACACTTCACCCGACGTCGTGCCGAAGTAAATGCCGGTTGGCTCGCGAGCGTCGGTGGTCATCGCCTGGCGCTTCACCGTCCACCACGCCTGCGCCTTCGGCATTCCCTGATCCTGGCGCTTCCATGTCTTGCCGGCGTCGCGCGAACGATAGACGGCCGGTCGGCCGCCGGGCGCGGTTCGCGGCCACACACTCGTGCCATCCATGGGCAGCACCCACAGCGTGTCCGGATCGCGCGCATGCACCGCAAGCGGCAAGCCGACATAGCCCACGGATTTCGGCATTGCCGCCCCGATGTCGTGCCACGTGTCGCCGGGTCGGTCGAGCCGGTAAATCCCGCAATGATTCTGCTGATAGAGCCGATCCGGGTTGCCACCCGCAAAGCGCACGCAATGCGGATCGTGGCCGAACTCCGGTGTGGGATCCGGCAGGAAGTCGGCCCTCACTCCCTTGTTCAACGGCCGCCACTGCGCTCCGGCATCGTTGGTCTCGAACACGCCGCCGCTCGACATCCCGATGTACATATGCGCAGGATTGCGCGGGTCGATCAGGATCGAGTGCAATTTCGGTCCGTCCGGCGTGCCGTCCTGGTCGCCGCCGCACCACGCCTTGCGGTCGGGATGCGCATTGAATCCCGCCACGCCTTCCCACGTCGCGCCGCCATCCGCCGAACGGAACAGTCCCTGCGGAGACGTGCCCGCATACCAAACACCGGGCTCGCTCGCGTGTCCCGGCGTGAGCCAGAACGTGTGATCGACCACCCGGCCGCTGCCCTCGGCGAATGCGGGCGGCCGCGTGGCTTCCTTCCAGGTGCGTCCGTTGTCCGTCGAGCGGAAGATCGTCGGCCCAAGGTGTCCGGTGCGCGCTGCGGCGAGGCAGCTCTTGCCGTCGCGCGGATCGACGATCGAGTGGTGAACGATGTGGCCGAGAAACTGCGGCCCCGCCAAGCCCCAGCCGTTGCGCGCGATGTCGCCGGTCAGCGTCCAGAGTCCTTTGCGCGTCGAAACCAGCAAACGCGTCTTGCGCAGCGGCGCCGGGCGCGCTGCGGTTGACGATCGAGCCATCACGGCCTCCCGAAATAATCGATGGCCGGAATGCGGATGCCCCGGCGCGAAGGGGTGAACCCTACGCCGCACGGCATGGACGAGCAAGCCAGGGTTGAAATTAACGGCCGCGGCTGCGATGCTGACGGGGAACGCTCGATGTCGTCCAACCGGACGGCGTCTCCTTTCAATCTCCAGGAGTGCGTATGACGATCAAGGTCGGTGACCGGCTTCCTGCCGGCACGCTGCAGGAGTTCTACGACGTCGAAAAGGATGGGTGTGCCATCGGCCCGAATCCCGTCACGATCGAAAAACTGACGCGCGGCAAGAAAATCGTGCTGTTCGGCCTGCCGGGCGCGTTCACGCCGACGTGCTCGGCGAAACACGTGCCGAGCTACCTGGCGGCGTACGACAAGCTGAAGGCGAAAGGCGTCGACACGATCGCGTGCATGTCCGTCAACGACGCGTTCGTCATGGGTGCGTGGGGCCGCGATCAGCACGCGGGCGACAAGGTGCGGATGCTCGCCGACGGCAGCGCCGACTACACCAAGGCGCTTGGCCTCGAGCTCGATCTCACCGCACGCGGCATGGGCATGCGGTGCCAACGGTTCTCGATGTTGGTCGACGACGGTGTGGTCAAGACGCTCAACATCGAGGCACCGGGCAAGTTCGAAGTATCCGGTGGCGACACGATCCTGACGCAGCTCGGCTAGCCGCGTTCTTGAAACAAGGCGCAAGCGCTTACTAACCGGCGCTTGCGCAGCCGTAGCCGTTCAAGTCTTCGCGAAGCGCGCGACGATGCCGTCCAGCTGATCAAGCGTCGAGTAGCGGATGACGATTCGTCCAGCACCCTGACGACCGGGCTCGATGTGCACGACTGCACCCAGCCGTTCGGACAGATCGTTTTCGAGGCGTGCCGTATCGGCGTCGTAAGCGGGCTTCCCCTTGCGACGCGCCGCGCGCTTGGCCGGATTCAACAAGCCGTGGACCAGGCGCTCCGTTTCGCGCACCGACAGCGCGCCATCGACCACTCGCGCTGCCGCGCCGGATTGCTGGTCGATTGCAAGCGCCAGCAACGCGCGCGCATGTCCCATTTCCAGTGAGCCCGCGAGCACGTACTCCTGCACGGGCGGCGCCAATGCGTTGAGGCGCAGCAGGTTCGACACCGCGCTGCGCGAGCGGCCGATGGCCTTCGCTGCCGTGTCGTGCGTCAATCCGAACTCATCGATCAGGCGCTGCAGCCCTCTGGCCTCCTCCAGCGGATTCAGGTCCTCGCGCTGGATGTTCTCGATGAGCGCGACGGCCAGCGCCGATTGATCGGGAACGTTCTTCACGAGCGCCGGTATCTCGCGCAGGCCTGCCTGCTGCGCCGCGCGCCAGCGGCGCTCGCCGGCGACGATCTCGAAGCGGCCGCCCTCGACGGGACGCACGAGAATCGGCTGCATGATTCCCTGCTCGCGAATCGATAGCGCCAGTTCGGCGAGCGATTCGGCATCCATCCGTGTGCGCGGCTGGTACTTGCCCGGACGCAACCGGTCGATCGAGATCGTTTGCAGTTGCTCCCCCGACGGTGCGGCCTCGTCCGTTCCCGCGAGCAGCGCGTCCAGTCCGCGCCCCAGTCCTTTCGGTCGAATCATCGGCGATCCTCGGTGCGTGAATGGCGGGGTTCCTGCGCAGGGCGAGCGCGCGTCACGGCGCCGGAGGACTATCTTCAGCTGCGGGCGCATGCGGCGTCTCAGCGCGAGTGAGCGCTTGCTCGCGTGCTTCCATCCGGCGAATGATCTCGCCGGCCAGCGCCAGGTAAGCGAGCGCCCCCTTCGACTTCGGCTCGAGGCCCAGCGCCGGCATGCCGTGCGACGGCGCTTCCGCGAGGCGGATGTTGCGCGGAATGACGGTCCGATAGAGTCGCTCGCCGAAATGCCGCTCGAGTTCGGCCGCGACGTTCTGTGCGAGCGTGTTGCGCGGGTCATACATCGTGCGCAGCAGGCCCTCGATCTCGAGCCGCGGATTGAGATGCGCGCGCACCTTCTTCACGGTCTGCACGAGATCGGACAAACCTTCGAGCGCGTAGTACTCGCATTGCATCGGGATCAGCACCGCGTCGGCGGCGCAGAGTCCGTTCAACGTTAGCAACGACAGCGACGGCGGACAGTCCAGGAAGATGAAATCGTATTCACCTGCAATCGTGTCGATTGCATCGCGCATCTGCCGCAGCGCTTCGGCGAGCGCGTCTTTCAATCGCGTCTCGCGTTCGGGAAGATCGACGAGCTCGACTTCCGCGCCGGCGAGCTCGCGGTTGGCCGGCACGATGTCGAACCCGCCGGATTCGGATTTGCGGCGGACATCGGGGATCGCGGCTTCGCCGAGCAGCACGTGATACACGGTGCGCGTGCAGGCGCGCTTGTCCAGTCCGGCGCCCGTGGTGGCGTTGCCCTGCGGGTCGAGATCGATGACGAGGACGCGCCGTTTCATCGCGACGAGACTGGCGGCGAGATTGACGGTCGTCGTCGTCTTGCCGACACCGCCTTTCTGATTGACGACTGCGAGGATGCGCGTCATGGCCGCGCGGCGTCGATGACGCGCATCACGACAAGATGCCGCTTCGCGTCGAGGCCCGGAACGTCGAGCTCCGGCGTCGCGATCACGGCAACGTGCGGCGGAAGCGCAGCGATTTCATCGTGTGCGAGCACGCCCTTCATCGCGACGAGCACGCCGTCTTGCGCAACGTGTCGCGACGCGACTTCGGCGAAACTGCGCAGGTCGGCAAACGCCCGCGAGATGACGACGTCGAACGGCGCTTCGGCAACGAAGTCCTCGACACGCGACGCGACGGCGCGAACATTGGGGAGCGCGAGCTCGATTGCGGCCTGCGTCACGAATGCGATCTTCTTGTGATTGGCGTCGAGCAGCACGAACGTCGCATCAGGTCGCGCGATCGCAAGCGGAATGCCGGGAACGCCACCGCCGGTTCCGACATCGAGGACGCGCAGTCGCTGTCGATCGGGAAGCGAAGGCAGCACGGCGAGCGAATCATGCACATGATGCGTGATCATCTGCGAACGTTCGCGAATTGCCGTCAGGTTGTACGTCCGGTTCCACTTGGCAAGCAGGTCGAGATAGCGCGACAGCTTGTCCGTGGCACCGAACGGGAGATCACAGGTATCGCCCTTCCCCCCCGGCGACGCAGGCGGCATGGCGAGCGACGTCGCGACCGTCATGCCGATCGCACGGTCGCGTCGGATGCCGCCGAACGACCGACGGCGATGCCACGTTTCAGGTGCACGAGCAGCAGCGAGATGGCCGCCGGCGTTACGCCGGAGATCCGCGCCGCCTGGCCAAGCGTCTCGGGTCGTTGCGCCGCCAGCTTTTGCAGCACCTCGATCGACAACCCGCGCACCGACCGATAGTCGAGGTCAGGTGGCAGCGGTAGCTGGTCGTATTCGAGACCGCGCTGGACCTCGACGTGCTGACGATCTATATATCCTTGATATTTAATGGATACTTCAACTTGATCCACGACATCGTCGGCGCATTCGGGCGCCTCGACGCCTTCCAGAGCATGCAGCGCGCGGTAGGTTACGCCCGGCCGGCGTAGCAGTTCCGCCAACGAATACTCCCGCTCGATCGCGCTGCCCGAGCACGCGCTCCGCATCGTGACGAGCGAGCATCGACGGGCTGAGCCGCGTGGACCTCAGACGCTCGAGCTCGGCCGCCACAGCGTCCCGCTTGCGGCAGTAGGTGTCCCACCGGGCGTCGTCCACCACCCCCAATTTGCGGCCCTGCTCCGTGAGCCGAAGGTCGGCGTTGTCTTCGCGCAATTGCAGTCGGTACTCGGCACGCGACGTGAACATCCGGTAAGGCTCTGAAACGCCGCGCGCGATCAGGTCATCGACGAGCACACCCAGATACGCTTCATCGCGACGCGGGCACCAGCCCGGCAGTTCGGCAGAGAATCGCGCTGCGTTGATGCCGGCCAGGATGCCCTGTGCCGCGGCTTCTTCGTACCCCGTCGTCCCGTTGATCTGCCCGGCGAAAAATAACCCGCTGATTGCCTTGGTTTCGAGTGTGGCACGCAGCGCACGGGGGTCGAAGTAGTCGTATTCGATCGAATAGCCGGGCCGGACGATGTCGGCCCGCTCGCATCCCGGGATCGAGCGTACGAGCTCGAGCTGCACGTCGAATGGCAACGACGTCGAGATGCCGTTCGGGTAAACCTCGGACGTGTCGAGACCTTCTGGCTCCAGAAAGATCTGGTGACTTGGACGCTGAGCGAACCGGACGACCTTGTCTTCGATCGAAGGGCAATACCGTGGACCGACCCCCTTGATCACCCCGGTGAACAGCGGCGAACGATCGAGGCCGGACCGGATGATGTCGTGCGTTCGCGGCGTTGTGTGGGTGATCCAGCAGGGAACCTGACGTGGATGCAAGCCGCGGTGCCCGACGAACGAGAACACGGGCGTGGGTTCGTCGCCCGGTTGGGGTGTCAGCGTCGAAAAGTCGATCGTGCGGCCGTCGAGGCGCGGCGGCGTGCCGGTCTTCAGCCGCCCCGCCGGCAGCTTCAGTTCCCGGAGCCGGGCGCCGAGTCGCTTGGCCGGCGGATCCCCCGCGCGCCCTGCTTCGTAATTCTTCAGCCCCACGTGAATCAAACCCGACAGAAACGTCCCGGTGGTCAGCACGACCGCGGCAGCCTCGAACTCGAGTCCGATCTGGGTCACGACACCCTTTACAGCGTCGCCTTCCAGGATCAGATCGTCGACCGGTTGCTGAAACAGCGTCAGATTCGCGGCCGTTTCGATCCGGCGGCGAATCGCCTGGCGGTAGAGCACTCGATCGGCCTGTGCCCGCGTTGCGCGAACGGCCGCGCCTTTGCTGGCGTTGAGGGTGCGAAATTGAATGCCGGCCTCATCGGTCGCGATGGCCATCGCGCCACCGAGGGCATCGACCTCCTTGACCAAGTGCCCTTTGCCAATCCCGCCGATCGACGGGTTGCAGGACATCTGCCCGAGGGTTTCGACGTTGTGGGTCAACAGCAACGTCGACCGTCCTGCGCGCGCGGCGGCCAGCGCAGCCTCGGTGCCGGCATGGCCACCGCCGACAACGATGACATCGAAACGACGCGGGTACTTCATCAGAATGGAACCGTCAGAGCGCAGTCGCGATTCTACCGTGCCAGGCTCCGATCCCGCCTATGCCATGCGGGCGATCGCCTTGATTGTTTCACGTGAAACCACGGCAGCGAGAGAACGTGCGCGATCGTAGGCTGAGGCCCTTCCGCAGTGCGACAGATTTGGGGGTCGATCACCGATCCCCGACGTTCCACGTGAAACATCGGCCGGCGGTTGATGTCCAGTCCGATTGGCGTCACCAAGCGGCGTTGCCGACGGCGTATGCAGGGCCTGCGAGGCTCGCTTGAAATCCGTTTGAGTAGCGCGCAACGTCGCGGTAGCGGGAATTGGTCTTGCTTTTTTAAACTTTAAAATCAATATCTTATGTTCAATCTACATCGCGATCCGGCCCGCCAGTCGATCGCGTTCGTTCATCAGCGCGTCGGGACGTTTGGCCCCCAAGCGTTCGAAGAACCGGTCGTGTGAACCGAGTTCGCGTTCCCACAGCGCGAGGTCGACTTCCATCACGTTCGAGAACCGGCGCACGCCGAAGTCGAAGCCGCTCCAGTCCAGGTCGTCGAATCGCGGCACGAACCCGAGCGGCGTCTCGGTCGCATTGGCCCGGCCCGCACAGCGGTCGAAGATCCATTTCAGCACGCGCATGTTCTGGCCGAAGCCCGGCCACACGAAGCGGCCCGCGTCGTCCTTGCGGAACCAGTTGACGCTGAACATCCGCGGCGGATTGGGGACCGCGCGCCCCATGTCGAGCCAGTGCTGGAAATAGTCGCCGATGTGGTACCCGCAGAACGGCAGCATCGCAAACGGATCGCGACGAACCTCTCCGACGGTGCCAGTTGCCGCCGCTGTGGTTTCCGAGCCCATCGTCGCCGCTTTGTAGACCCCCTCGTCCCAGCTCCGCGCTTCCGACACGAGCGGGATCGTGTCCGAACGGCGTGCCCCGAACACCAGCGCCGCGAGCGGCACGCCGGCGGGGTTGTCCCATTCGGGATCGAGCGACGGACACTGTGTCGCGGCCACGGTGAAGCGTGCGTTCGGATGCGCGGCCGGTCGGCCGGAGTCGGGCGTCCACGACTCGCCGCGCCAGTCGATCAGGTGCCCCGGCGGCGACTTCGTCATTCCTTCCCACCAGACGTCGTTGTCGTCGGTCAGTGCAACGTTGGTGAAGATCACGTTGGCGCGCAGCGTCTCCATCGCGTTGGGGTTGGACTCGTACGACGTTCCCGGTGCCACGCCGAAATAGCCGGCTTCGGGATTGATCGCGTGGAACGTCCCATCTGGGGACGGCTTGATCCACGCGATGTCGTCGCCAATCGTCGTCACGCGCCAGCCTTCGAAACCCGCGGGCGGAATCAGCATCGCGAAATTGGTCTTGCCGCATGCGCTCGGGAAGGCTGCGGCGACATAGCGCTTCTCGCCGGCCGGCGACGAAACGCCCAATATCAGCATGTGCTCGGCGAGCCAGCCTTCGTCGCGGCCCATCACCGACGCGATCCGCAGCGCCAGACATTTCTTGCCAAGCAGCGCGTTGCCGCCGTAGCCCGAGCCGAAGCTCCAGATCTCGCGCGCTTCGGGAAAGTGAACGATGTATTTGTTGGACGGATTGCACGGCCACGGCGTGTCGCGCACACCGTCGTGCAACGGAACGCCAACAGAATGCACGCACGGGACGAATGCGCCGTCGGTACCGAGCAGGTCGTACACGGCGGATCCCATGCGCGTCATGATGCGCATGCTGACGACGACGTAGGGGCTGTCGGTGATCTCGACGCCGATGTGCGCGATCGGACTGCCGAGCGGTCCCATCGAGAACGGCACGACGTACATCGTGCGTCCGCGCATGCACCCCTCGAAAAGCCCGCGCAGCGTGGCGCGCATCTTCGCGGGCGCCACCCAATTGTTCGTCGGCCCCGCGTCTTCCTCGCGGTCGCTGCAGATGAACGTGCGATCCTCGACGCGAGCGACGTCGGACGGGTCCGAGCGTGCCAGGAAGCTGCCGGGCCGTCGCTGTTCATCCAGCCGATGCAGCGTTCCCAGCGCGACCATCGCGTCGCACAAGCGCTGATATTCGGCATCGCTGCCGTCGCACCAAACGATCAGCGCCGGCTGAGTCAGATCCGCGATCCGCCGCACCCAGTCGAGAAGGCGAGCGTTGCGCACGGATGCCGGCGCGTCGAGCGACGCAGACAGCGCCGCCCGCGATTCGATACTGTTCATCCGATGCCTTGTAATGAAAACGCCGGACCGAAAACTTTAGCACGCAGGCGAGCATCGCCCAACGCCGTTCGGAAGTGGTGGCCCAGTGGCCCGACCGATGTCTGAGCGGTCGCCGAAGCGCGGGTTTCCGCCGCCTTGCGCGCCTATTTTCCGATGCAGAACCGCGAGAAGATCTCGCCCAGCAGATCGTCGGACGTGAATTCGCCGGTGATCGATCCGAACGCATGCTGCGCGGCGCGCAACTCCTCGGCGAAGAGCTCGATCGCTGGTTGCTGCGAGTCGACATGCGCGTTCGCACGATCGAGGTGATCCGCCGCGTCACGCAGCGCGAGCAATTGACGCTCGCGAGCAAAGAACGCGTCTTCGCTGACATGCTCGACCCCTGCCACCGCCTGGACGGTAGCCTCGAGCGCATCGACGCCGTCGCCGGTCAGTGCGCATAGCCACACGTGCGCCGCGGGTTCGTACGAAGAAGCATCGCGCACATCGCCGCTTCGCTGAACATGCGGCGCGACACCCGCGAGGTCGCACTTGTTGTGCACGATGATTCGCGGCAGCGACGCCGACAGCTCGTCCGTCAGCGGCGCAACGTTATCGCGATCGTCGCGCGCGTCGACGATCAGCAGCGCCACGTCCGCGCGCGCAATCGCGGCGCGCGTGCGTGCGATGCCGAGGCGCTCGACCGCATCGTCCGTCTCCCGCAGACCTGCCGTGTCGACGATCGTCAGCGGAATGCCGGCGATCTCGACCTGTCGCTCGACGGTGTCGCGCGTCGTGCCGGGAATGGCCGCAACGATCGCGGCGTCTTCACCCACCAATCGATTGAGGAGACTCGACTTGCCGACGTTGGGCGCACCCACGAGCACGACGGTGAGTCCTTCGCGCAGCATCGCACCCGCGCGAGCGCGCGCCAGCACTCGCTCGAGGCGTCGCCGAATCGATGCGAGACGATCGCGGACCTCGCCTTCGCGAAGCAGATCCACATCTTCCTCAGGGAAATCGAGCGTGGCTTCCGTGTAGGCGCGAAGGTCGATCAACGTGTCGCGCAATGCATGGACCTCGCGCGAGAACTCGCCGCACAGGCTGCGCGCGGCCGCCCGCACCGCAGTAGCCGTCGCGGCCTCGATCACATCGGCCACGCTTTCCGCCTGCACGAGATCGAGCTTGCCGTTGAGAAAGGCGCGCTTGGTGAACTCGCCGGGCTCGGCGAGCCGTGCGCCGAGCTCGACGCAGCGCGAGAGCAGCAGGCGCATGACGGCCGGGCCGCCATGACCATGCCATTCGACGACGTCTTCGCCGGTGTACGAATGCGGCTGCGGAAAGTAGAGCGCGATTCCCGAGTCGATCGTGGCGCCGCTGTCGTCGCGAAACGTGACGCGCGAGGCGATGCGCGCGGCCAGCGTGCGACCGGCAATGCCTTCGATCAGTGACGTGAGGTCGACCCCCGACACGCGGACGATGCCGATGCCCCCGCGCCCGGGCGGCGTTGCGATCGCCGCGATCGGTGGCGGTGGCGGGCAGTTGCCCGTGGACGCGCTCATGGACGCACGTTCGAAGCCACGCGCGTCAGGTGCGCGCGAATGCGCCCTAGCGCCGCTTGGCCGTCGCGGCGGCGGCTTCGCGCTCGAGCATCCGGTTCATCTGCCACTGCTGCGCGATCTGCAACAGGTTGTTGACGAGCCAGTACAGCACGAGGCCCGCGGGAAAGAACAGGAACATGATCGAGAACGCGACCGGCATGAACTGCATCACTTTCGCCTGCACCGGATCGGAGATCGGCGTTGGCGACAGGCGCACCTGCAGGTACGCAGTGATCGCGTAGACGACCGGCAGGATGAACCATGGATCAGGCGCCGACAGGTCGTGAATCCAGCCGATCCACGGCGCGTGCCGCAGCTCGACCGCGGACAGCAGCACCCAGTAGAGCGCGATGAACACGGGAATCTGCACCATGATGGGCAGGCAGCCGCCAAGCGGATTGATCTTCTCCTGCTTGTAGAGCTCCATCATCTTGACCTGCAGCTGCTGCTTGTCGTTCGCGTACTGCGCCTGCAGCGCCTTCATCTTCGGCGCGACGATCTTCATCTTGCCCATCGAGCGTGCCGATGCGGCATTGAGGGGAAAGAACGCGGCCTTGATCATGATCGTCATCACGATGATCGCCCAGCCCCAGTTGCCGATCAGACCGTGCAGCCATTTCAGCAGCCAGAACAGCGGTGCCGCGATGATCGTGAAGATGCCGTAGTCGACGACGAGATCGAGTCCCGGCGCGAGCTTCGCCAGCACGTCCTGGTCCTGCGGGCCGATGTAGAGGCGCGCGCGAATCACGCCGTTGCCGCCCGGCGGGATCGTCGGCTCGGCATAGCGGACCCCGGCTGTATAGAGGCCGTTGTCGAGCTTCGTCGTGTAGAACTGGCGCGGCAGCTTCGGCGTTTCCGCCGGCAGCCACGCGGCGACGAAGTAGTGCTCGATCATGCCGATCCAGCCGTTGTCGGTTGCGCGCGTGTACGCGGGCTTGCGCGACGGGTCCGCGGCTTCCTTGTCGATCTCGCTGAAGTCGACTTTCTTGAACTTGTCCTGCTCGTTGTAGACGACCGGACCGACGAACGACGCCGGCGCCATCGAGCTTTGCACCCCGACGTGCTTCATGTCGCGCATCAGCTGGAAATACGCCTCGGGCTTGATCGGTGCCGCGCCCGCGTTGGTGACGTCGAACGCGACGTCGATCACGTAGCTGCCGCGGTGGAACGTCAGCGTCTGGACGACCTTGTCGCCGTTGGCTGCCGTCGATTGCAGCTTGAGTTGCAACTCGTCGGCGCCCGGTGCCAGCGACCGCGGACCGGGCAGCACTTCGTACGGTGTACGGTGATTGGGGAGCCCGTCACCGATCAGTCCCGCTTGCGCAATGAAGGTGCGGTCGGCGTTGCGTTGCAGCGCGAGGTAAGGCTTCGTCGAATCCTGCGCGTCGCGATGCTTGTCGAGCGCGATCCGCGTGATCGTGCCGCCGATCGTGTCGATGTCCGCGACGTAAAGGTCGGTGCGAACTTCCACCGTCTGACCGCCGGCGGGTGCCGCGGCCGCCGGTGGGGCGCCTGGCACCGTTGTCGCCGGCGGGGTTGCAGCGGGCGCGGCGCCGCTAGGAACACCCGGATCGGCGGCAGGCCGCGCGGGCACGGTCACCGGCGCGACTGGCGGGTTGTGATCGCGCTCCCAGGCCTGCCACAGCATCAGCGCCGAAAAGGAGAAGATGAGCCACAGGATCAGGCGTTGCGTATCCATGCTCTTGATCAACGGTAATCCTTGCGGTGAAGCGAATCCGGGACGCGCGAGGCGACGCCGGGTTCAGTGTTCGATTGGATCGGGAACCGGGTCGTAACCGCCCGGATGAAACGGCTGGCAACGACAAAGACGCCTCACAGCGAGCCAGCTACCGCGCAGCGAACCGTGCCGTTCGAGCGCCTCGCGCGCGTAATCCGAGCAGCTCGGATAAAAGCGGCAATTGTTGCCCAGCATCGGGCTCACCAGATACTGGTAGCCGCGGACGCCCGCCAGCAGGACGCTCTTCACGCCGGCACTCCGATGAGTCCTTCCAGAAGCCGCCGCGATTCGCCGATCGCCGCGGCGATATCGGCGCGACGCACGCGTTGACGGACCCGAAGGATGATGTCGAATCGCTCGATCGCGGGCCGGCAGGCGCGAACCGATTCACGCAGCCGGCGGCGCAGGCGATTGCGATCCACGGCACGCGGCATGGCCTTGCGTCCGATGACATAGCCGACACGGCCGGGATCCCGCTTAGCCGGTGCGGCGATCAATTGCAGGAAGTGCGCGTCGCGGCGGACGCCAAGCTCGAACAGCGACTGGAATGCGCCCGCGCCAGACAATCGGAAGCGAGCGCCGCCTCCGCGTGCGGCTGGCGCAACGGCCGTCAGACCGTCAGGCGCGCGCGGCCCTTGGCGCGGCGAGCCGCCAGAACCTTGCGGCCTCCGACCGTCTTCATCCGAGCGCGAAACCCGTGCGTGCGCGCGCGTTTAACTTTCGAAGGCTGATAAGTGCGTTTCATGATGACAACCTATGCTGGCGAAGCGGTGAGCGTGGCGCCAGGGACGATGCCCGGCGAGCACGCGGAAAAGCCTTACATTAGAGCGCGTTACGGCGCGCGTGTCAATGCGCGATCCGAGCGCCACCGGAACAGCCGGCGGCGCGAGTGATCACTTTCACGCCGAACCGCGCCGCGCCGACACGGCTTTGGCGCGGTTGGGACGGCTGTGGATAACTCGATTTGGCGCGGCTACAATGCCACCCCGGCCAGTCGCGCAAAAGTCGCGTCACGCCGCAACGCTCGATCAATTTCCGGCCTCCTCCCCTTGCATTCCGTACCGCAATCTCCGGCGTGGACCGCCTGTCTGCTGGCGTTCGAACGGGAGCTCACGCCCCAGCAATTCGCCACGTGGATCCGTCCGCTGTCCTGTGCCGACGAGTCCGGACGGCTACGACTGATCGCCCCCAACCGGTTCGTACTCCAGTGGGTGAAGGATCGCTTTGGCGGCCGTATCGAGACGCTGGCCCGCCAGGCCACCGGCGAAGCGATGGCGGTCGAGTTTGCCGTCGCGGATGCCGCGGCGGCGACGGCCTCGAGGGCGCCCGGTCCTGCGGTGATCGCCCCGGCAACCGCACCCACGGCCGGGTCCAACCCGCTGACACCCGCGTCGATCACCCCGGCGCCTGCGGGCACGTCGATGCCGTTCGCACCGCGCCGCGTGGAACCGGGGAGCCTCAATCCGACGTTCACGTTCGGATCGTTCGTCGCCGGCAAAGCCAACCAGCTCGCCCGAGCCGCGGGCATGCAGGTGGCCGAGCACCCGACGTCGTACAACCCGCTGTTCGTCTACGGCGGCGTGGGCCTCGGCAAGACGCACCTGATCCAGGCGATCGGCAACTCGATCCTGCTGCAGAATCCCGGCGCAAAGATCCGCTACATCCACGCCGAGACGTACGTTTCGGACGTCGTCCGCGCGTATCAGCACAAGGCGTTCGACGATTTCAAGCGCCACTACCGCACGCTCGACCTGCTGCTGATCGACGACATCCAGTTTTTCGGCGGCAAGAGCCGGACGCAGGAAGAGTTCTTCTATCTGTTCAACACGCTGATCGAAGCCCACAAGCAGGTCGTCATCACGTGCGACACCTACCCCAAGGAGATCTCCGGCATCGAGGAGCGCCTGATCTCCCGCTTCGGCTGGGGGTTGACCGTAGGCCTCGAGCCGCCGGAACTCGAGATGCGCGTTGCGATCCTGCTGTCGAAGGCCGCGTCGGTGGGGATGCGTCTCGACGAACAGGTTGCGTTTTTCATCGCCAAGCACATTCGCAGCAACGTCCGCGAGCTGGAGGGCGCGCTGAAGCGCATCCTGGCGTACGCGAACTTTCACGGGCAGGAGATCACGTTGCCGATGGCCAAGGACGCGCTGCGCGACCTCCTGGCCGTCCAGAATCGCCAGATCTCGGTCGACAACATTCAGAAAACGGTTGCCGACTACTACAAGGTCCGGATCACGGACATGCATTCCAAAAAACGATCGCGCGCCGTCGCGCGGCCGCGCCAGGTGGCCATGGCGCTGGCGAAGGAATTGACGCAGTTGTCGCTGCCGGAGATCGGCAGCAACTTCGGCGGCCGCGACCACACGACCGTGTTGCACGCCTGCCGACAGATTGCAAAATTGCGCGAATCGCTGCCGGACCTGAATCACGACGTCAATTTTCTGCTGCAAGTGCTGCGAAGCTGACCACCGTTCCCGTCGTAAAACCCCGTTTTTGCCACGGACCGCGCACGCTGGAAAGTGCGGGGTCAAACGGTTATAATTTGTGGATTAAGCGGCCGGGCGGTAGAACCCGAAAAAGGCCCCCAATCCATCCACAGCCCGCACAGCGGTTATACGGCGGTCAGCATGGCGCCAAGTCCCTGACGGAACGTAACTAATTGTCATTGCCGGCGATTTCGGCCGGCTCCTATTAACGTTATTAGTATTCGATAATGCAATTAAAACAGATCGCGCGTGACGCGCTGCTTCGACCGTTGCAGGCGGTTTCAGGCATTGTCGAACGTCGGCACACGCTGCCGATCCTCGCCAACGTGCTGCTCGAGCAGAAGGACGGCAAGCTGCACGTCACGGCCACCGATCTCGAGATGCAGATCACCGCGGTCAGCGATCTCGACGGCAAGGACGGCCAGGCAACAACCGTCGGTGCGCGCAAACTGCAGGATTTGCTGCGTGCGCTGCCCGACGACGCGCAGATCAACGTCGACGCGGCGGGCAGCAAGATGACGGTGCGCGCAGGCCGCTCGCGCTTCAACCTGCAGACGCTCGCGGCCAGCGACTATCCGCGCATCAGCGTCGGCCAGGAGCAGTTGCAGACGCTGTCGCTGCCGCAGCGCGACTTTCGCTCGCTGCTGAAACTCGCCGAGTTCGCGATGGCGCAGCAGGACATCCGCTATTACCTGAACGGCATGCTGATCGTCGTCGATCAGGGCACGTTGCAGGCCGTGGCAACCGACGGCCACAGGCTGTCATGGGCGAGCATCGCGATCGAAGGCAGCTATACGCGCCAGGAAGTGATCCTGCCGCGCAAGACCGTGCTCGAACTGTCGAAGCTGCTCGACGACAGCGATACGCCGCTGACGATCGACATTCTCGCGAACCAGGCGCGTTTCCGCTTCGGCAACGTCGAGCTCGTGTCGAAGGTCGTGGACGGCAAGTTTCCCGACTACAACCGCGTCATTCCGACGGGCCACGGCAAGCGGATCGAGCTCGATCGAGCAACGCTCCTGTCGGCACTGCAGCGTGCGGCGATCCTGTCGAACGAGAAGTTCCGTGGCGTCCGGCTCGTGCTGGGCGACGATCAGTTGCGCATCATCTGCACGAACAGCGAGCAGGAAGAGGCGGAGGAAGAATTGCCCGTCGGCTACAGCGGTGACGCGCTCGACATCGGCTTCAACATCACCTATCTGCTCGACGTGCTCGCGAACGTCACAACCGACAAGGTGTTCTTCGCATTCGGCGACGCGAACTCGAGTGCGCTCGTGACGCTGCCGGAGCGGGAGGATTACAAGTACGTTGTCATGCCCATGCGCATCTGATCATCGGTGTAAAGCTACTGCGCGCCCCGTCTGCTTCGTTGCGTCTTCGCTCGCCGCTCACCGTACGTTCGATGTACGGTTGCGCAGCTCGCTCCGGATCGCCTCGCATACGGGGCTGCTCGCGACGCTTCCCCTCGATGATCTCGCTGACCTGCGCCGTATGCGCACGTTGAACACCAGAGATCCGGCAACATGAAACGAAAGCCACGATGACCCCAGCACAAGGGAAACCGCGCCAGCACGGCGACGACTACGATTCATCCAGCATCAAGATCCTGAAGGGTCTCGATGCCGTCCGCAAGCGGCCGGGCATGTACATCGGCGACACGTCCGACGGCACGGGCCTGCATCACATGGTGTTCGAAGTGCTCGACAACGCCATCGACGAGGCACTGGCGGGTTACTGCGACGACATCAAGGTCGTCATCCACGCCGACGAATCGATCTCCGTCGTCGACAATGGTCGCGGCATTCCGACCGACATCAAGGACGACGACGACGAACGGCGCAGCGCGGCCGAGATCGTGATGACCGAGCTGCACGCTGGCGGAAAGTTCGACCAGAACAGCTACAAGGTTTCCGGGGGCTTGCACGGCGTGGGCGTGTCGGTGGTCAATGCGCTGTCCGACTGGCTGAAGCTCAAGATCTGGCGCAACGGCGAAATCCACCAGATGGAGTTTCGCAACGGCGTGCCGGTGGCGCCGCTTGCCAGCGTCGGCACGACCGATCGCCGCGGCACGGAAGTGCATTTCATGGCGTCGCTCGGCACGTTCAACCGGATCGAGTATCACTACGAGATCCTGGCGAAGCGAATTCGCGAGCTGTCGTTCCTGAACAACGGCACGAAGATCGAGCTCGTCGACCAGCGCGACGGCAAGAGCGAGAACTTCGCGTACTCGGGCGGCATCAAGGGCTTCGTCGAGTACATGAACCGCAGCAAATCGGTGCTGCACCCGAAGATCTTCCATTCGATCGGTGAGAAGGACGGCATCACCGTTGAAGTCGCGATGCAGTGGAACGACTCGTATGCGGAATCGGTGCAGTGCTTCACGAACAACATTCCGCAGCGCGACGGCGGCACGCACCTGACCGGTTTGCGGCAGGCGATGACGCGGACCCTGAACAGCTACATCGAGAAGGAAGACATCGCGAAAAAGGCGAAGGTCGAGACCACGGGCGACGACATGCGCGAAGGCCTGACCTGCGTGCTGTCGGTCAAGGTGCCCGAACCGAAGTTCTCGTCGCAGACGAAGGACAAGCTCGTCAGTTCCGAGGTGCAGCCGATCGTCCAGGAAGTGGTCAGCGCGAAGCTCGCCGAATTCCTGCTCGAGCAGCCGCTCGACGCGAAGATCATCTGCACCAAGATCGTCGAAGCGGCGCGGGCGCGCGAAGCCGCGCGCAAGGCGCGCGAGCTGACGCGTCGCAAGGGCGTGCTTGACGGGATGGGCTTGCCTGGCAAGCTCGCCGACTGCCAGGAGCGCGATCCGGCGCTGTGCGAGATCTACCTCGTCGAGGGCGATTCCGCAGGCGGCTCGGCGAAACAGGGCCGCGACCGCAAGTTCCAGGCGATCCTGCCGTTGCGCGGCAAGATCCTCAACGTCGAGCGCGCGCGCTTCGACAAGCTCGTCAGCTCGCAGGAAATCGTCACGCTGATCACCGCGCTCGGCACGGGATTCGGCAAGGACGAATACAACGTCGAGAAGCTCCGCTATCACCGCATCATCATCATGACCGACGCGGACGTCGACGGCTCGCACATCCGCACGCTGCTGCTGACGTTCTTCTATCGGCAGATGCCCGAGCTCGTGGAGCGCGGCCACATCTACATCGCGCAGCCGCCGCTGTACAAGGCCAAGCAGGGCAAGGAGGACGTCTACCTGAAAGACGACCACGAGCTGAAACAGCATTTGCTGCGCGTCGCGCTGAAAGGCGCCGAGCTCGTGCCGGGCGAAGGCCGGCCGCCGCTGTCGGCGGAGTCGTTCGGCGACGTCGCGCGCGAATACCTGCTCGCCGAAGCAGTGATCGAGCGGCTCGCGCGCCTCGTCGATCCTGCGGCATTGCGCGCCATGCTCGGTGGCGTGGCGCTGGATCTTTCGACCGAATCGACGGCGCGGCGCAGTGCGATCGCGCTGCAGGCCGCCATCGACGACCCCGAAGTCGTCGCGGAGGCGCGTTATGACGCTGCCAACGAAGTGCACCGACTCATCGTCATTCGCACGCATCACGGCACGCCGCACGCGACGGCGATCGACGGCGACTTTCTTGCGAGCGGTGACGCCGCGCAGATCCGTCATTCGGCGAACGTGCTGCAGGACTTGATCTTTCCGGGCGCAGTCGTCAAGCGCGGCGAAAAGCAGCAGGCCGTCAAGTCGTTCAAGGAGGCGCTCGACTGGCTGCTGAACGAAGCGCGCAACAGCGTCGCAATTCAACGTTACAAGGGCCTCGGCGAAATGAATCCGTCGCAGTTGTGGGAAACGACGATGGATCCTGGCGTCCGGCGCCTGCTGAAGGTGCAGATCGAGGACGCGATCGGCTCGGAGGAAATCTTCTCGACGCTGATGGGAGAACAGGTCGAGCCGCGACGCGCGTTCATCGAGTCGAACGCGCTCGGCGTGCGCAATCTCGACATCTGAGGGCGGTACCGCCGCCGCTGGACCGGTTCCGGGCATGCGAGCGCATCGTTGCACGCGCGCGCAACGCGCATGCGACGTTGAGCCCCCCGATGGAAATGCACAGCGGCGGCCTTTCGCCAAGTGCCAACTAGTGGTTAAATCGCGCCTCGCAACGAAACGGCGAAGGCAGCGGTGATGTTCGGCCATGGGTTGAAAGCAATTGGAGTCATCGCCGTCATGGCGCTGCTGTTCGCCGCACCGGTGACGGCGGAAGAAACGCGGCTCATCATCAAGCTGCAGCCGGACGGCGCGAAGTCCGCACTGACGCGCAAGGCGCGCATCGAAAAGGCGGCAGGCTCCGGCAGCGGTGTGCGGCATCTGCGCACGATGGCGATGGAGGCCGACGTCGTCGCTGTTGCAGGAGACGCGAGCGCCGCCGAGCGCGCCGTCGCGAATCTCGCCGGCAATCCGGACGTCGCGTTCGTGCAGGTCGACCGGCGTCGGCGCCCGGCCATCAATGATCAGTACGCGGGCGCCGAACAGTACCTGTCGAATGCGCCCGGCGGCATCGCCGCGACGTCCGCGTGGAACGTTACGCACGGCTCGAGCTCGATCGTCGTCGCAGTGCTCGACACGGGTGTCCGGCCGCACGCCGGCATGGCCGGCCGGCTGCTGCCCGGATACGACATGATCGGTGATCCGATGACGGCGAACGATGGTGGCGGACGCGATGGCGATGCGTCCGATCCCGGCGACTTCGTGCTGGCGAGCGAAGCGACGACCGATTGCCCGGAATCGTTCAGCTCGTGGCACGGGACGAGCGTGGCCGGCATCATCGGCGCGAACACCGACGATGCGATCTGGACGGCCGGCATCGACTGGGCCGCGCGCATTCTGCCGGTGCGGGTGCTCGGCAAGTGCGGCGGCTACGATTCGGACATCGTCGACGGCATCGCGTGGGCCGCGGGACTCGACGTGCCCGGCACGCCCGTCAATCCGACGCCTGCGCACGTCATCAACATGAGCCTCGGCGGAGCGCATGGTTGCCCGCCGATCTACCCGCTGGTGTTCGACGCTGCATTCGCCCGCGGCGTGACGCGCGCGATCGTTGTCGCCGCAGGCAACGCGTCCACGGACGTCGCGAACGATTCACCCGCAAGCTGTCGCGGCGCGATCGCCGTCGCGGCGTCGACGCTCGCCGGCAACCTCGCCGCCTATAGCAACTTCGGCGCGGGCATCACACTGTCGGCACCGGGTGGTTCCTTCGCGTTCCAATTCGGCAGCATCATCGCGCTGTCCAACACCGGCAGGACGACGCCGCAGGACGACGCGATTGCGCACATCGGCGGCACCAGCCTCGCGGCGCCGATGGTGTCGGCGACCGTTTCGCTGATGCTCGCCGTTGCACCCGCGCTCACCCCAGCGCAGGTGCGTTCGATCCTGACGAGCACTGCCAAGCCTTTCCCGGCCGGCAGCGATTGCTCGACTACGCGCTGCGGTGCAGGGGTCGTGAATACGGATGGCGCCGTGCGCGCGGCCGCGGCGATGACGGGGGCGGCCATCCCCAATTACGAAGGGCTGTGGTGGCGCTCGCCTGCGGGCTCCGAGTCCGGCTGGGGCATCAACCTCGCGCACCAGAACGACGTGATCTTCGCGACGTGGTTCACCTACGACGCGACGGGCAAGGCGTGGTGGCTGTCGATGACGGCGAATGCAACCACTTCGAACATTTACTCCGGCACGCTCTACCAGACGCACGGGCCGGCGTTCGGCGCCGTGCCCTTCAGTCCCGCCGCCGTGACGGCAACCCCGGTCGGCACGGGCACCCTGACATTCAGCGACAACAGCAACGGATCGTTCAGCTACACGGTGAACGGCATTCAGCAGACGAAGCCCATTACGCGCCAGGTATTCGGCCCGCTGCCCTCGTGCACGTTCGGATCGGCGACGCCGCTTGCGCAAGCGACGAACTACCAGGACCTGTGGTGGGCAGCACCCGCGGGCGCAGAATCGGGCTGGGGCGTCAATTTCACGCAGCAGGGGGACACGATCTTCGCGACGTGGTTCACCTATGACACCGACGGCTCGCCCTTGTGGCTGTCGGCCACGGCGAACAAGTCGTCGGCGGGCGTGTTCACCGGGACGCTTTACCGGACGACGGGCCCGGCGTTCAACGCGCTGCCGTTCAGCCCGAGCCAGGTCGTCGCCACGCCCGTGGGCACGCTGACGCTCAGCTTCGCGAGCGGCGACACCGCGACGTTCGCGTACGTCGTCAACGGCGTTTCGCAATCGAAGACGATCACGCGACAAGTGTTTCGCACGCCAGGTACGCTATGCCAATGACCGCCAAGGCCACTGCCGGCGACTTCGACGCGCGCATCGGTCCCGTTCTCGCGCGGCTGGGCTTGCAAGTCGATGGGCGCGGGCGGGTAACCGATGCGCTTGCGACGCCGACGTCCGGGCCGGCGCTCGCGTCGACGAACCCTGCGAATGGCGCCACGCTCGGGACCGTCGCGACGGCAACGCCCGCGGATCTCGATGCGCTGCTCGCGCGCGCCACCATTGCCGCGCTGGCATGGCGCGACGTGCCCGCACCGCGCCGCGGCCAGGCGGTGCGCCGTTGCGCTGACCTGTTGCGCGAGCACAAGGACGCGCTCGGAACGCTCGTCACGCTCGAGAACGGCAAGATCAAGGCGGAAGGCGATGGCGAAGTTCAGGAGATGATCGACATCGCCGAGTTCGCCGTCGGTCAGTCGCGGATGCTGTACGGGAAGACGCTGCATTCCGAACGCCCGTCACACCGGATGTACGAGCAGTGGCATCCGCTCGGCGTCGTCGGCGTGGTCACGGCCTTCAATTTTCCCGTTGCCGTGTGGGCGTGGAACGCAATGCTCGCGTGCGTGTGCGGCAACGCGACCGTCTGGAAGCCGTCGCCCAAGACGCCGCTGTGCGCACTGGCCGCTTCGCACCTCGCCAATCGCGTCGTCGCTGAACTGGGACTGCCGCCGGTGTTCGCGCTGGCGATCGGCGGCAACGATCTCGGCGAGGCGCTCGCCGTCGACACGCGCGTGGCGCTGCTGTCGTTCACGGGATCGTCGCGGGTCGGCAAAGCGGTTGCCGGAACAGTGAGCGCCCGCTTCGGCAAGGTTCTGCTCGAGTGTGGCGGCAACAACGCCGTCGTCGTCGCCGAGGACGCCGATCTCGATCTCGTCGTGCCCGCGGTCGTGTTCGGCGCCGTGGGGACGGCCGGGCAGCGCTGCACGACCACGCGGCGCCTGATCGTCCACGACACGCAATACGACGCGTTGCTCGCGCGGCTTGTCGCCGCGTATGCGCAGGTCCGCATCGGCGATCCGATGGAATCCGCGACGCTGATGGGTCCGCTGATCGATCGCGCGGCCGTCGAGCAGTTCACCCAGGCGGTCGGCGAAGCGCGCGCAGCCGGCGCGACAATCGCGCACGGCGGCCATGCAATCGATGGCGCCGGATTGTTCGTCGAGCCCACGCTCGTCACCGGCGTCGACAACACGAGCGCGCTCGTGCAGCGCGAGACGTTCGCGCCGGTGCTCTTTGTGATGCGCTACCGGACGATCGACGACGCGATCGCGCAGAACAACGGCGTTCCGCAAGGGCTGTCGTCGTCGCTGTTCACGTCGAGCGTACGCACTGCCGAGGCGTTCCTGGCCGCGTCGGGCAGCGATTGCGGCATCGCCAACGTCAACATCGGAACGTCGGGCGCCGAGATCGGCGGCGCGTTCGGCGGCGAGAAGGAGACCGGCGGCGGGCGCGAGTCGGGCTCGGACGCCTGGCAGGCGTACATGCGCCGGCAGACGAACACGATCAACTGGAGTCGCGACCTGCCTCTGGCGCAGGGAATCAGGTTCGACGTTTCGCCGAAATCCTGATCACTTGCGCGTTCGCGCGCTGCTGCGCTTCGTCGTCTTGACGGTTGCCCGCGGCAATGGCTTCGGCGTTGCGGTCGCGCGGCGCTTCGTGGCGGCCTTCTTCGCCGTCGCACCTGCCGTTTTCTTGACCGCCGGCGACTTCGCTGTTCCCTTGCGGACAGTGCCGCGGGCACCTGCGGCAACGGCCTTCACCGCGGATTTCGCTACGACGTGCCCTGCCGCACCCGCGCCGTTGCCGGATGCTCGCGTCCTGCGCGCCGTCGTGGCCGCCGGGCGTTCCGTTACCGCCGGCGCCTTGCGCGGCGCGCGCGTACCCACGGTCCGTCGCGGTGAACGCGAAGGACTGCGTCCGGCCTTTTCGTCGATGAGCGCGACCGCTTCGTCGAGCGTCAGCGAGTCGACCTTGTCGCGGTCGGGCAGCGTAGCGTTCGTCGTGCCGTGCTTGACGTAGGGGCCGTAGCGGCCGGCGTGCAATTCGATGGGCTGGCGATCGCGCGGATGATTGCCGAGCACGCGCAGCGCAGCAGTGGGCGCGCCGCGCGCGCCTTTCCTGCCGGGTTGCTTGGCCTCGAACTCGAATCCGACCTTGCCGTCCGCCTGCTTGACGAGAAACGCTGCGAACGGTCGGCGCGTGCGCGCCGACACGAACTGCAGGAGATCGGTCTTGCCTGTTTCCAGCAATTTCGACATCTGCGCGGGCTCGATCGGACGTTGCAGGATCATCCGCCCCGAGCGAAAGTCGCAGGTGCGGCCCTCGCCGACGGCGCGCTCGCAGACGTACGCGTTTGGCGTCTCGAACACACGGTTGCCGCACTTGGGACAAGGCCCGAGCGGCGTCTGCGCCGAAAAATCGGGCGGCGGGCCGTCATCGGCATCCGCGCGCGGACCGAAATCGAATTCGACGTCGTTCGCCTCGGTGAGCTTGAGCTTGGCCGAGAACGGCCGCCCGATGCGGCTGCGAAAGCCGTCGAGCGGCCCCACTTCGCGCGTCGTCAGCAGCGTGTCGGCCTCCCCCGGTTCGATCTGGCGACCGCCCATGATCTTCCAGAAGCCGAAGTCGCAGGCGACGCACTGGAATCGCTTGTACTTCTCGTGCACTTCGCCGCCGCATTTCGGACAACGCGCCGACAGCGTCGCGAAGTCGCCGGGAATCGTGTCGCTCTCGTAATTCTTCGCCTGCGCGACGATGTGCTTCGTCATGCCGATGATCTCGCGCATGAACTCGCTTCGCTTCAGCTGGCCGTGCTCCATCTGCGCGAGCTTGAATTCCCATTCCGCCGTCAGTTCGGGCGAGAAGAGCTCGGGGATGCCGAGGCCGTGCAGCAGCGTCATCAGCGACGCGGCCTTCGGCGTCGCGATCAGCTCCTTGCCTTCGCGCAGGATGTACCGCTCGAAGATCAGGCCTTCGATGATCTGCGCCCGCGTGGCCGGTGTACCGAGGCCCTTTTCGCGCATTGCCTCGCGCAGTTCGTCGTCCTCGATCGACTTGCCGGCACCTTCCATCGCCGACAGCAGCGTCGCCTCGTTGAAGCGCGGCGGCGGGCGCGTGGTCAGGGGCACCACATCCACCTTTTCCGTCGCGACCTCCTCGATGCCTTCGAAGCGCCGTGTGTCGGCGCTGCGACTGTCGCGCGCGGCGCCCTGCTCGACGATCTCGCGCACCTTGACGGGCGTCAGCGTCGGCTCATCGCCGGTCGCGTCCTTGCCGTAGACGGCCAGCCAGCCCGGCTGGACCATCACCTTGCCTTCCGACTTGAAAGGCGCCTCGCCAACGCGCGTGATGCGTGTCGTGACGAGGAATTCGGCAGGCGGATGAAAGATCGCGAGGAAGCGCTTGACGACGAGGTCGTACAGCTTGGCCTCGACTTCGTTCAGGTGCCTGGGCCGCACGAGCGTGGGGATGATCGCGAAGTGATCCGAGATCTTCGAGTTGTCGAAGATCCGCTTGTTGGGCTTCACCCACTTGTGGCGCAGGATGTTGCGCGCGTGCGTGCCGTACGCGTTGGTCTCGCCGAGCTCCTGCAGCGTCGCCTTCACGGTCTCGATGTAGTCCTCGGGCAGCGCACGCGAGTCGGTCCGCGGGTACGTCAGTGCCTTGTGCTTTTCGTACAGGGCCTGCGCGAGCGACAGTGTCGTGCGCGCCGAGAATCCGAAGCGGCCGTTCGCCTCGCGCTGAAGGCTCGTCAGGTCGTACAGCAGCGGCGCGATCTGAGTCGACGGCTTCGACTCCTCGCTGACGACGCCCGGCTTGCCGATGCACGCCTGTGCGATCGTCTGCGCCGTGGCCTCGTCCCACAGTCGCTCGGGCCGGCGGTCGGCATCGTCGACCGTTGCAGCTTCACCGGCTCCCGCGTCGCGCTTCCTGAAATTCTCGTCGAACCAGCGCCCCGTGTATTCGCCGGCTTCCGCGCGGAACGTGCCGATCAGCTCCCAGTACGCGCGCGGAACGAACGAGCGGATCTTCTCCTCGCGCTCGACCAGGATCGCGAGCGTCGGCGTCTGCACACGGCCGACCGTCGTCAGCTGGAAGCCCCCGGACTTGGAATTGAACGCCGTCATCGCGCGCGTGCCGTTGATGCCAACGAGCCAATCCGACTCGGACCGGCAGACCGCGGCGTCGGCGAGTGGAAGCATCTGCTTGTCGCTGCGCAGCCGCTCGAAGCCGTCGCGGATGGACGCGGGCGTCATCGACTGCAGCCAGAGCCGCTCGATCGGCTTGTCGGCCTTCGCGTACTGGACGATGTAGCGGAAGATCAGCTCGCCTTCGCGACCCGCGTCACATGCGTTGATCAGGCGGTCGACGTCCTTGCGCTTGATGAGGCGCAGCAATGTCTTCAGCCGCGCTTCATTCTTCTCGATCGGCTGCAGCGCGAATTTCGACGGGATGGCCGGCAGGTGCGCGAAGGTCCATTTGCCGCGCTTGACCTCCTCTTCCTCCGGCATGCCGATTTCGAGCAGATGACCCACCGCCGACGAAAGCACGTAGCGATCGCTCTCGAAATGGTCGGCGTGCTTGGTGAAGCCCCCCAGCGTACGGGCAATGTCGGCCGCCACGGACGGCTTCTCGGCGATGATCAGCTGCTTGGGCAAGGTCTGGTCCAATGCGGGCGCACCTTCGAATCAGGCTGCGCCACGATTGATGCAACATGCGGCTCGCACGCGGGCTTGGCAAGCCCAGCCTTCCGCGAGACCTGGTTTGGGGGGCCGATACTACATAAGGTGCATCGGCTGGAGCAAGCGTCCGATCGGCCACTTGATTCGCCGACCGCGATTGTGCGCCTGTTCGAACACGGCCCGCAAAGAGACCGCGGTTGCGGCGTTCAACAAAAGGCGTGGCACAGGACGCGCGCGCCCGAGGGGTTCCCGAACCGCGCAATGCTACTGCCGCTGCCAGTAGCCGCCGGGCAGTGCGCAAACGAGCGCGTCGAGCTCCAATCGTACCAGCCCGGCTGCGACCGCGTCGGCCGACGAGCCCGTCCGCTCGACCAGCGTGTCGATCGTGACCGGATCGTGGCCCATCATCGCAAGCAACGGGGATTCGGGTGTTGGCGCATTGCGTTTCGTTGCGCGCGACGCGGACGCGGACGCGGGCGCGCCGATGCCGAGCTCGGCGAGGACATCCTGCGCCGTTTCCACCAACTTGGCGCCTTCGCGAATCAGCTTGTGACAGCCCTTGGCGAACGGCGAGTGGATCGAGCCTGGAATCGCGAACACTTCGCGGCCCTGCTCGCCCGCCCAGCGCGCGGTGATCAGCGAGCCCGACGACAGCGTCGCCTCGACGACGAGCACGCCTCGCGCAAGGCCGCTGATAAGCCGGTTGCGGCGCGGAAAGTTTTCCTTGCGCGCCGGCGTGCCCGGAACGAATTCGGACAGGATGCCACCGGTCTGCGCGATGCGCCGCGCGAGTTCGCGGTTGCCTGCCGGATAAATGCGATCGGCGCCCGTGCCGATGACGGCGAGCGTCGACGCGTCGGTCCCGAGCGCGCCTTCATGCGCGGCCGCGTCGATGCCGAGCGCCAGCCCCGACACAATTGTCAGGTTGGCCGCGGCAAGCGCTTTCGCAAACTCGCGCGCGTTCGCCTGGCCCTGCGGCGTTGCGTGCCGGCTGCCGACGATCGCCAGCGCCGGACGGTTGAGCAGCGCACGCCGCCCGACGAAGAAGATCACCGGCGGCGCATGCCCGATGTCCAGCAATGCCTGCGGATAGTCGGTGTCATCCCAGGCGACGACGTGGTGCTCCGCATCGTCGATCCAGCGCGCCGTCGCCTCGAGCGCGTTCTCGTCCACGGGGGCAAGCACGGCCGCCGCAACGTTAGCCGGCACATGCCGCGACAACTGCGCCGGCGATGCCGCGAGTATCGCGCCCGGATCCTGGAACTCGCGCAGCAGCGTTACGAGCGCGCGCTGAGGCAGCGACTTGTGGGCGAGCGTTGCCCACTGCAGCGAGCGCGGATCGAGCGCCATCGGATCACGATAGGTTGCGCGCCTCGCGCGAAATCACGGGGGGACGGCGACGCCGCCGGGATCCGAGCGGATCGGCGGTGGCGTTTTTCAATTTGCCAGTGGGCGTGTGGACGTAGTCTCCGCTGCGAATTGCGTCGGTCGAATTGAGGACGATCGCGTACGACACGCGATCGAACACGCGAAACACCATCAGGATGCCCGTGCGTTCGTCGGGCGCTTTCAGGTAGCGCGGACCTCCTGCGTAGACGGTCGTCTGATCGAAATTCGGAAACATGACGTATGTTTCGTTTTGGTTCGGCCGCGGATCGCGGATCGGCGCGATGACGCGGTAGATGCCGAGCACGTTGCCGACCTCGAGTCCATCGCGCGCACCCTTGTCGAGCGTCACCACGTACGCGCGGCCGGTTTCCGAGCCGTCGCGGGCGAGCTTGAGGATGCGTCCCTCGATGGCGCGGTCCGGCGCATGCGGCACGTAATTCTGGATGACCTCGCGCGCGGCAGGCAGCAACCGGTCGCCGATGATGATTTCCTCGGTCGCCGATTCGATGCGCGCCGTCGACACCTCGGCGAAGCGCTCGACGCGGATGGTGCCGAGATAGCGGTTTTCGAAGCCGAGCGTCTCGCCGGTGTCGCTGACCAGTCGCTCGCCTGGCCTGTAGATGAAATACAGGTCGCCGCCTTTGGGATCGAGGCCGACCGCGTAGACGACGTCGGCTTGTCCGCGGACGACGCGCTCGTCACGCCCGGCGACGATCTCGCCGGCCTCCCCGAGACCCGCCGGTCCGGTGACCAGCGGCCGCGTGAGGAACGGCTCGATGTCACCCGGCGGAATGGCCGGGATCGCCTCATGCTCGAGCGGTGTCACGCGTACTTCCGGTGACAACCTGACCGTGTTGCGCGACAGCGTAAGCTGGGGACGGCCGTCGACCATCGTGAGATTGATGACGTCGCCCGGGTAGATCCGGTGCGGGTTGCGGATCTGCTCGCGATTCATCCGCCACACGTCGGGCCAGCGCCAGGGATCCTTGAGGAACTTGCCGGAGATTCCCCACAGCGTGTCGCCTTTTTGCACCGTGTAGCTCGACGGTGCATTATCGGCGGTCTGCACACCCTGCGCCGATGCGGCTGCTGCCACGGCCAGAATGGACAGGAGCGCAATCGCGGCCTGGAGGCGCTTCGGTATGGTAAAGTGTTGACGCATATGGCCTCTTTGTCAGTGGACGTACTTGCTAACGTCCTAAACCGCCACAAAATAAGGACTTAAGATCGATTCTGCATCCAACAGCTTGCATTTGGCAAGCCGATAACGCGATGGCCACGCTTCCCATACTCGAATACCCCGATCCGCGTCTCAAAAAGGTTGCAACTCCCGTTGCGGCCGTGACAGCCGACGTCCGGCGCCTGGTCCGGGATTTGGCCGAGACGATGTACTCGGCGCCCGGCGTGGGGCTGGCTGCGACGCAAGTGAACGTTCACAAACGGGTGCTGGTGATCGACATTTCCGACACCAAGGACCAGTTGCGGGTATTCATCAATCCTGAGCTCCTGATGGCCGAGGGCGAGGCCGAATGCGAGGAAGGCTGCCTGTCCGTACCCGGCTACTACGACAAGGTGACGCGCGCCGAGCGGATACGCGTTCGTGCGCAGGACGAGAACGGCGAAACGTTCGAGCTCTCGGCCGACGGTCTGCTCGCCGTGTGCATTCAGCACGAAATGGACCATCTCGAAGGCAAAGTCTTCGTCGAATACCTGTCGCCATTGAAGCGGGCACGCCTCGCTGCCAAGGTTCGCAAAAAGCAGCGCCTGGTCGGCTGACCGGTCGCCTCCGATGCGCGTAGGCTTTGCCGGCACGCCGGAGTTCGCCGCCCACGCGCTCGTCGCGTTGCACGACAGCGGCTACACGATACCGCTGGTACTGACCCAGCCCGATCGGCCATCCGGCCGAGGGATGGCGGTTACGCCGTCGGCGGTCAAGCGCTACGCGACGGCGCACGGGTTGTACGTGCTGCAGCCGGCGAGCCTGCGGGATGGCAGCGTTCAGGCCGCGCTACGCGCCGTGGACCTGGACGTGCTGGTGGTTGCCGCGTATGGCCTGATACTGCCGCAGGCCGTCCTCGACTGGCCGCGGCGCGGCTGCGTGAACATTCATGCCTCGCTGCTCCCTCGCTGGCGCGGCGCCGCGCCCATCGCCCGGGCGATCGAGGCCGGCGACATGTCCACCGGCATCACGATCATGCAGATGGAGGCGGGCCTGGACACCGGCCCGATCCTGAGCGCCGAGTCCGTGGCCATCGCCGCCGGTGAGACCGCCGGCGCGTTGCACGACCGGCTGGCCGCCGTCGGCGCGCGGCTGATCGTGACGACTTTGCGCGCGCTGGAGCGCGGTGACGTGACGCCCTCGGCCCAGCCTGCAGCCGGCGTCACCTATGCGGCGAAGATCGACCGTGGGGAGCGGCCGGTCGATTGGTCGGCGCCGGCCGCCGCGATCGATCGCAAGGTGCGCGCGCTGTCACCGGCGCCCGGCGCGACCGCGTCGTGGCGCGGCGCTGCGTTGCGAATCGTCTCGGCTGGGCCGGACGCTTCGAAGACGCAGGACGCGTTGCCGGGGACCGTCGTTGCCGTGAGTGCGTCCGGCATCGATGTCGCGTGTGGCGGCGACACGGTGCTGCGCCTTATCGAACTGCAGCCCGCGGGTGGACGCGCGATGACGGCCGCAGCGTTCGCCGCCGGTCGCGCAGTCGTGCCGGGTGCGCGGTTCGACGCCGTGGCTGGCTAACGAAAGCCGTTCGATGCACGATGAGCAGATGCAGGCAGCGCGCGCGGTCACGCGCGTGCTCGGCGGCGTGCGCCTTCGCGAAGCGCTTGCCGAGGTCGACGACGGCACCGCGTTGCGCGGGCGCGCGCTGGTGCAGGAACTTGCGTACGGCACGCTGCGGCATTGGGGCACGCTGGACGCAATCGCCGGCGTCCTCGTCCGCAAGCCGATCGCCGATCCGTTGCTGCGCTCGCTCGTCGCCGTCGCGCTCTACCAACTCGATCACACGCGAGCACCGGCGTTCGCCGTCGTCGACCGCGCAGTGTTCGCCGCCGGTGCGCTGGTGCGTCCTGGTGCGAAGGCACTCGTCAACGCGCTCTTGCGGCGCTACCTGCGCGAGCGCACGACGATCGGCGAAACGGTCAGGACCGACGACGTCGCGCGCTGGTCCTATCCGCGCTGGTGGATCGAGCGGGTGCGCCGCGACCATCCCGAGTGTTGGGAATCGGTACTCGAGGCAGGAAACGCCCGACCGCCGCTGACGCTGCGCGTGAACTTGTGCGTGACGGACCGCGAGTCGTTGCTGCAGCAGTTCTCGGCGGCTGGCATCGGCGCGCATCCGGTGGGTGCTGCCGGCGTGATCGTCGCTAATCCGCAGCCCGTGACAGCACTTCCAGGATTCGACGCCGGAGCGTTCGCCGTGCAGGACCTCGGCGCGCAACTGGCTGCACCGCTGCTCGATGTAGCGCCGGGAATGCGTGTGCTCGATGCGTGTGCAGCCCCCGGCGGCAAGACGGCGCATCTGCTCGAAACGCCGGATATCGACGTCGTCGCGCTCGATGTCGATGCCGAGCGGTTGCTCCGCGTCCGTGACAACCTGACGCGACTTCGGCTTGCCGGCCGGCGTGTCTCGATCGTTCAAGGCGATGCGGGCGCGCCGCCCGCCTGGTGGGACGACGTGCCGTTCGACCGGATCCTGCTCGACGTTCCCTGCACGGCATCGGGCGTCGTTCGCCGGCACCCCGACGGCAAATGGCGGCATCGGGCGTCCGACGTGGAGCGCTTCGCGCGCGAGCAGGCGCGGCTCGCGGACGCCGCATGGCCGCTGCTGGTCCCGGGCGGAAAGCTTCTCTATGCGACCTGCTCGGTCTTCGATGCCGAAAATGGCGACCGCGTCACCGAATTCCTCGCTCGCCATCCCGATGCGTTGCGCGAAACCCTCACGTTCCCCGCGGATGCGGGTCACCGGGGCGGGCAACTCTTGCCTTCGCCTTCCGGCGCGAGCCACAATCAGGACGGGTTTTTCTACGCGCGCCTACGGAAGCGCTGATGTGGCCTTCGCGCCACGACGCGCCCGCGTTACGCGCTCCGACACGCCATCCCGGCACCGGGAACCCTGCGCGTCCCGCCGGCATGCCGCTCAATCCTCGCTCCGACCATGCGCGGCCCCCCCACCCCCGGCGCAAAGCGCTGCGACTGCTGCTTGCGTCGCTGATCGCGCTCGCGGCGCCGTTGTCGCGCGCCGACACCATTCCCGCGATCTCGGCGGGCCTGCACATCGAAGAGAGCGACGTGCTGTTGTCGGCGGAATTCGCGTTCGCGCTCACGCCTTCGCTCGAGGAGGCGCTCGAAAAAGGAATCCCGCTGTATTTCACGATCGAATTCGAGCTCGTCCGCACGCGCTTTCTGTGGTTTCCGCAGAAGGTGGCCGAGTGGTCGATTTCCTATCGCGTCTCGTACAACTCGCTCACGCGCCAGTATCGCGTATCGAGCGGACCACTCGGCCAGACGTTCGAGTCGCTCGACGATGTGCAGCGCTTCATCGGCCACGTCGCGTCGCGGCCGGTGGCGCGTGCCGACGACCTCGTCAAGGGCGCGCGCTACGAAGCGTCCGTGCGTGAGAAGCTCGACGTGAACCAGCTGCCAAAACCGTTCCAGGTGAATGCCCTCGCGTCGCGCGATTGGCAGCTCGCTTCGGAATGGCACAAGTTCTCGTTCACGCCATGACCAACCTGCTCGCTTCGCGGCGGCTGCGCTGGGTAACGCTGGGATTCGCGAGCGTCGCGGCGATCGCGCTCTTCCTGCTCGCGACCGCGACGGCCAACACGGACCTGTTCGCCGGTCACTACAACACGCTCGTGCTGATCAACGGCGGCCTCGTCGCGCTGCTGATGCTCGTCGTGGGCGGGCAGCTGCTGCAGTTGTGGCGTAACCTGCGCGCCGGCGTGTTCGGATCGCGGCTCGCACTGCGGCTCGTGCTGCTGTTCGTGCTCGTTGCCTGCCTGCCGGGTGCGCTGGTGTATGCCGTATCGGCGCAATTCCTGGGCCGCAGCATCGAAAGCTGGTTCGACGTCAGAGTGGATCGCGCGCTCGATGGCGGGATCAACCTCGGCCGGAGCTCGCTCGATTATCTGTTGAAGGAAACGAGCAATCGCGCGGTGGTGATCGCCAATGCCGTCGCCGACGCGCCAGGCGGGCCCGGGCCGGCGCTGACGCGTGCAGCGGAACAGGCCGGCGTCTACGAAGCGGCCCTGTACGCACCCTCCGGCGGCGTGATTGCCGTGGCGGGCCTAGCCGGGAGCATGACGCCCGAGCCGCTGTCGGGCGATGCGTTGCGCCGCGCCCGCCTGCAACAGACGTACGCCAAAGTCGAGACACAGGACGCCGGGCTGATGCTGCGGGTGGTCGTGCCCGTGAACTCGGGCGATCGGCTCGACCCGCTGCGCGTGCTGCAGGTGATCGAGCGCGTGCCGCGCGCGCTTGCACAGGATCTCGAAAAGGTGCAGGCGGGTGCGCGCGATTACCAGGAGATCTCGTTCTCGCGCGCGGCGCTGAAACGCCTGTATCAGCTGACGCTTGCCCTGACGCTGCTGCTCGCATTGACGTCGGCGCTCGGCCTCGCCGTCGTCCTGTCGGAGCGCTTCGCCGAGCCGCTGGGATTGCTCGCCGAAGGCACGCGCGCCGTCGCGCAGGGCGATTTCACTCGCCGGCAACCGGTGACGTCGCGCGACGAGCTCGGCGTGCTGACTGAATCGTTCAACACGATGACGTCGCAGCTCGAAGATGCGCGGTTGAAGACCGAAGAATCGCAGCGCGCCACGGAAACGACGCGCGCTTATCTGGAAAGCGTGCTCGGCAACCTGTCGTCGGGCGTGCTCGCCTTCGACGATCGCTACCGATTGCGCACGGCGAATCCGAGCGCCGCCGTGCTGCTGCAGCAGCCCTTTGCCGAACTGTCGGGTATTCCGCTCGCCGAGTGGGGCGGGCGGCTGCCGGCGCTCGCGCCGTTCAGCGAGCTCGTCGCCGAAAGTTTTCGCGGTGCGCGCGACGGGCAGTGGCAACGCGAGGCGTCGCTCGCGGTCGCCGGGCAGACGCGCACGCTGCTATTGCGAGGGACGCGGCTGCCTGGAGCGCCAGTGCCGGGCTATGTCGTGGTCTTCGACGACGTTTCGGAGCTATTGCAGGCGCAGCGCGACGCCGCCTGGGCGGAGGTTGCACGCCGTCTTGCCCACGAGATCAAGAATCCGCTGACGCCGATTCAGCTGTCCGCGGAGCGGCTGGCTGTCAAGCTCGCGTCGCGGCTCGATGCCAACGACCAGGAAATGCTTCGCCGCGGAACGCAGACGATCGTGTCGCAGGTGTCGGCAATGAAGCACATGGTCGACGATTTCGCCATCTATGCAAGGCAGCCAAGGCCGGGCCAGATGCAGGGCATCGACGTCGGGGGGCTCTTGCTCGACGTGCTCGCTCTGTACGACAATCTGCGCCCGCACGTCGCCCTTGCGCTTCCTGACACACCGGTCATCATCCAGGGTGAGCCGACCCGCCTGCGCCAGGTATTCCACAATCTGCTGCAGAATGCGGTCGATGCACAGGCGGGGACGGATAATCCACAGATCGACATCAGCCTGGCCGTCGAGGGCGGCGAGGCGATGCTGACGTTCGGCGATCGCGGCCCGGGATTTTCGGAGAACGTGCTCGAGCACCCGTTCGAGCCGTATGTGACAACCAAGGCAAAGGGTACCGGTTTGGGCTTGGCAATCGTGAAGAAGATCGTCGATGAACACGGAGGTCGCGTGACGCTCGAGAACGTTGCACCACACGGAGCGCGCGTAACGCTGCACTTCCGCGCGCTCAAATCCGCGACGGTGGCTGCATGAACGCGCGACTGCAGCGAGGCCGCATCGCCGACACAGGCATTGCGCAACGGTCCAGGGAGGCCGACGCATGACGGATCCGCGAATGGCGCAAGCGCGCGAAATACTCGTCGTCGACGACGAGATCGGGATTCGAGAGTTGCTTTCGGAGATCCTGCAGGACGAGGGTTACCGCGTTGCGCTCGCCGAGAACGCAAGCGAAGCGCGCGCGTACCGGCAGCGACAGCAGCCGGCGCTCGTTCTGCTCGACATCTGGATGCCCGATACCGACGGCGTCACGCTGCTGCGCGAATGGGGCTCGACGGCGCAGCTGACGATGCCGGTCATCATGATGTCGGGTCACGGCACGATCGAGACAGCCGTCGAGGCGACACGCATCGGCGCGTTCGATTTTCTCGAAAAGCCGATCGGTCTGTCGAAGCTGCTGACGACGATCGCGCGGGCCTTCAAGACGGCTGCATCGAAGGAGCCTCGCCGCATATCGCTGGCGATGCTCGGCACGAGTGCGCCGATCCGTGACGCGGAAAAGGCGCTCGAGTCGCTGATCGCCGCGCGCAGGCCGGTGCTGATTCTCGGCGAAGCGGGCACGGGACACGATCTCGCGGCGCGCGCGCTGCAGACGTCGGGTTCGCCGTTCGTCGTGCTCGCCAACGGCGCGCGCCTCGCGAACAATCCGCTGACGCTGCTCGAGGAGGCGCGGGACGGCGTTCTCTACGGCGCCGAGATCGGCCAGTACTCGCGCGCCGAGCAGAAGGGACTTGCGTTCCTGTTGCCGAAGCTCGACAAGCACAACATCGCGCTCGTCGCGACGAGCTCGGAGCCGCTCGCAAACCTGGCATCGGAGGGGCGCTTCGATGCGGCATTGCTGTCGCAGCTGTCGTCCGGCGCGCTCGTGCTGCCGCCGCTCCGCGCACGTCGGGACGACATTCCGGCGCTGATCGAGCGGTTCTGGCGCGCGGCCGGCGCGGACGAGCGCGCAGCACCGCTGCTCGCATCGTTGTCGCCCGCCGCGCTGACGGCGCTGTCGAACGCCTACTGGCCCGGCAACCTCGATCATCTGCAAAGCGTCGTGGCGAACATGCAGCTTCTGCGCGGCGAGATCACGCCGGATCTCGTCAAGCGGCTGCTCGGCGAATCGGCATCCCCGAATCAGGTGCTCGCACCCGAGATAACCACCCGGTTTTTCGAGCTGCCGCTGCGCGAAGCCCGCGAGGCGTTCGAGCGCATCTACTTCGAGCAATTGCTCGGGCGCGAGCAGAGCAACATGAGCAAGGTCGCCGAAAAGGCGGGGCTCGAGCGCACGCATCTCTACCGCAAGCTGAAGCAACTCAACATTCGCTTCTCGCGCCGCACCGACGACAGCGCGACCACTTGACCGCGAGCCGGGAGCTGCGACGGTGACCTCGGCGGCAGCCACGGCGGGCGCGCGCGGCAAGCTGATGCCGCTGGTCATCGGCGCCGTCGGCGTCGTCTATGGCGACATCGGCACGAGCCCGCTGTACACGCTGCGCACGGCGTTCACCGGGTCGTACGGGCTGTCGCTGACGCCGGCCAACGTTCTCGGCGTGCTGTCGGTGATCGTCTGGGCGCTCGTCATCGTCGTCACGCTGAAGTACATCACGCTGATCATGCGAGCCGACAACCGCGGCGAGGGCGGCATTCTGGCGCTGACGGCGCTCGTGTCGCGCGGCATCGAGGACCGCGCGCGGATGCGCTGGTGGCTCGTCGGACTCGGGATCTTCGGCGCGGCAATGTTCTACGGCGACGGGATGATCACGCCCGCGATCACGGTGCTGGGCGCCGTCGAAGGCCTCGGCGTCATCGCGCCCGCGCTGCACCCGTTCATCGTGCCGATCGCCGTCATCATCCTCGTCGCGCTGTTCGCGATACAGCGTTCCGGGACTGCGCGCCTCGGCGCCGTGTTCGGCCCCGTGATGGTCGTGTGGTTCATCGTGCTCGCAGTGCTGGGCGGACTCGAGATCGCGCGCGGGCCGCACGTTCTCGCCGCCTTCGATCCGATGTACGCCGTACGCTTCGTCGGTGGCAATCCTGTCGTCGCGTTCGTCGCGTTCGGGGCCGTCGTGCTCGCCGTTACCGGGACCGAGGCGCTGTATGCGGACATGGGGCATTTCGGCAAGACGCCCATTCGCCGCGCGTGGGTGTTCTTCGTGATGCCGGCGCTGCTGCTCAACTACTTCGGCCAGGGTGCGCTGATCCTCAACGATCCGGCGACGATCCAGAACCCCTTCTACCTCCTCGCACCCGAATGGGGCCGCGTGCCGCTGCTGATCCTGGCGACGGCAGCCGCGATCATCGCGTCGCAGGCGGTGATCTCGGGCGCGTTCTCGCTGACGCGAGCGGCGATCCAGATGGGCTATTGTCCGCGCCTCACGATCCTGCACACGTCCGAACGCGCGATTGGCCAGATCTACGTGCCGTTCATCAACTGGATGCTGCTGATCGCGATCATCGCGCTCGTCATCGGGTTCCGCAATTCGGACAATCTCGCCGGCGCCTATGGCATTGCGGTGACCATGGCGATGCTGATCGACTCGATCCTGATCTTCGTCGTCATGCGCCGGCTGTGGGACTGGCCGGTGTGGATCGCGATCCTGATCACGACGCCGCTCTTGCTGATCGACCTGACATTCCTCGCGTCGAACGCGCTCAAGATCCCCGAAGGCGGCTGGTTCCCGCTCCTGATCGGCGGCATCGTGTTCACGCTGCTGACGACGTGGAAGAAAGGCCGGTCGCTGCTGATGCGGCGCCTGTCGGAAGACGCGATGCCGCTCGACCTCTTCATCCAGAGCATCGAGGCGTCACCGCCGACGCGCGTCGACGGCACGGCCGTGTTCCTGACGTCGACGCCCAACCGCGTCCCGCACGCGCTGCTGCACAACCTGAAGCACAACAAGGTGCTGCACGAGCGCGTGGTATTCCTGACGATCGTAACCCGCGATATTCCGTACGTGCCCGACGAGGAGCGCGGTGAAGTCGAGTCGCTCGGCTGCAACTTCTATCGGATCAGCGCGGACTATGGTTTCAAGGACGATCCGGACGTGCCGGAACTGCTCGAGGATTGTGGCAACAAAGGCTTCGCATTCGACATGATGGAGACGTCGTTCTTCGTGTCGCGCGAGACGCTGATCGCCACCGTGACGCCCGGCATGGCGCTATGGCGCGAGAAGCTCTTCGTCTCGCTGTCGAAGAACGCGACGAAGGCGTCCGAGTTCTTCCAGGTGCCCACGAATCGCGTCGTGGAGCTGGGGACGCAGGTGGAGCTGTAAGCGGGCGGCCCAAAAACAAAAACGCCGGCGCGAGGCCGGCGTCGTAAGGTGCGAGAGCGCGGTTACTGCAGCGTGATCATCTGCGAGCGCATCGTCTTCAGCGCCTTGCTCTCGATCTGGCGGATCCGCTCGGCGGAGACGCCATACTCGTCGGCAAGCTGCTGCAGCGTGGCCGCATCGTCGTCGTCACGCAGCCAGCGGGCCTCGATGATCCGGCGGCTGCGCTCGTCCAGCTGCGCCATCGCCGTGCGCAGGCCTTCGCTGCGATTCGTCGCCGTTTCCACGCGTTCGAGGATCTGGGCAGGCTCGTCGTCCGAGTCGGCCAGATACGCGATCGGCGTGACCGACTCCTCGTCGCCCGGTGCCGGATCGAGCGAAACGTCGCCACCGGAGATCCGCGTCTCCATCTCGAGCACTTCCTCGGGCTTGACGCCCAGCTTCGTGGCGATCTCGCCCGCTTCGGAATGCGTCAATGCCGCGGACGAGCGCTTCATGCTGCGCAGGTTGAAGAACAGCTTCCGCTGTGCCTTGGTCGTCGCGATCTTCACGAGACGCCAGTTGCGCAGCACGTGCTCGTGGATCTCGGCGCGGATCCAGTGCAGCGCGAACGACACCAGGCGCACGCCGCGCTCGGGGTCGAAGCGATGCACGGCCTTCATCAAGCCGATGTTGCCCTCCTGGATCAGGTCTGCCTGCGGCAGGCCATAGCCCAAGTAGTTGCGCGACACGGCGACCACCAGCCGCAGGTGGGACAGCACCAACTGGCGGGCAGCGTCGACATCTTCGCGCTCCCTCCAGCGTCGGCCGAGCTCGGTTTCCTGCTCTGCCGTCAACAAAGGAAACCGATTCACTGCCTGAATGTAGTGATCGAGACTCCCAAGCGAAGCAGGGGTCGGAAACGCCAGCGCACTTCCGGACATCGAGTTCTCCTTTTCAAGGCGGCCGGATGACCAATCCATCCGAGTGCCACCGGACGCCATTTTAGCACTCGTACACTAGGAGTGCTAAAGCCTCGGCAAAGTTCCCGACCAATTCACTCGGGTATTGAAAACGATCGTTTCGGGCCACAGGGCGGCGGGAGATAAATGGACCGCGGAAAGATTGCCGCGTTCAGGCCCGGGCTTTCCGCCACGCCGGAAGTCAGTGCCCGCTGTCTTCGAATCGGCCGACCTGCCTGGATCTAGCGTGCTACCTGACCTCTTCCGCCGGCAGCAGCGCGTCGACGAACTCGTCGGCGCGGAACGGCCGCAGGTCGTCCAGCCCTTCGCCGACGCCGATGAACTTGAGCGGAATCGGGTGCTGCCGGGCAATGGCGGCCACGATTCCGCCCTTCGCGCTGCCGTCGAGCTTGGTCAGGATGAGCCCGGTCAGTCCAACCGCGCCGTCGAACGCCCGCACTTGCGCCAGCGCGTTCTGCCCGGTGTTCGCGTCCAGCACGAGCCAGATCTGGTCGGGCGCGCCGTCGCGCGCCTTGGCGAGCACCCGCTTGATCTTGCGCAGCTCGTCCATCAGATTGCCTTGCGTCGGCAGCCGGCCCGCCGTGTCGGCGAGCACAACGTCGATTCCCCGGCCCCTGGCGGCGTTGACGGCGTCGAACATCACGGCACCCGGATCGCCGCCGGCTTGATGGATCACCGCGACGCCGTTGCGCTCGCCCCATGCCGACAACTGCTCGCGGGCGGCGGCCCGGAACGTGTCGCCTGCCGCGAGCAGCACCGACAGGTTGCGCTGCTGAAGCCACTTGGCGAGCTTGCCGATCGACGTGGTTTTCCCGGCGCCGTTGACGCCCGCCAGCATGATGACGAACGGGCGCTCGCGGCCGATGTCGAGCTGCGTCTCGAGCGGCCGGACGAGATCGGCAAACGCGGCACGCAGCAGCGCCCTCGGATCGGCGTTTGAGCCAGCGCGGCGGTAGCGGGCGCGCAGGTCTTCGAGCAGGTGCCGGGTCGCGTCGATGCCGACGTCGGCCGTCAGCAATGCACTTTCCAGGTCGTCGAGCGCCTCGTCGTCGAGGACGCGGCGCCGAAACGCGCCGGTGATCGCGCCGGACAGTTTTTCCCGCGACAATCCGAGTCCGGCCTTGAGACGCTCGGCCCATGACGGCCGCGCCGCGGCCAGCGACGACGTCTCCGGCGAAGCCTCGAGCGCGGGATCGAGCACCGGCGTGGGATCGCGTCCGCCGGCGTACGGGTCCATCGCAGACGCGCCGGGCGCAGGCGGCATTGCGTCGCGCCCGAGGTCGGACGGCGCGGGTTCGGAAAGCGCCGTCGGCTTCGCCGGGGACTTGCGTTTGAATAGATCGAACACTGAGGGAACCGGAAGGCGCGCGGGGAACGCCGTAGCGCGCAGGTAAACTCGAATTCTACCCGTTCGCCTGCAGCCCCATTCCCCTTCGGCCGTGACGGCACCTCACCGGATTCGCATCATCGGCGGCCTGCACCGCGGCCGGCAGGTGCCCGTCGCAGCAGCCCCCGGCTTGCGGCCC
Source organism: uncultured Pseudomonadota bacterium (assembly GCA_963709335.1). GTDB lineage: Bacteria > Pseudomonadota > Gammaproteobacteria > Burkholderiales > Casimicrobiaceae > VBCG01. The sequence continues at coordinate 777,688 of CAVPWB010000004.1, read as the reverse complement.
ACGCCGGACCGCGTCCGGGAGACGCTCTTCAACTGGCTCGGACAGGACCTGTCGGGCGCGACAACGGTCGAGCCCTATGCCGGCACCGGCGTGCTGTCCCTCGAAGCGCTGTCGCGCGGCGCGTCGCTGGCGGTCGCCATCGATCGCAACCCGGCGCTGATCGACGCGTTGAAAGCCACGGCGCACAAGATCGGCGTCGACGGCCTGGAGACCCACGTCGGCGACGCGCTTCGCCACCTTCGCACCGAGCGGCGTGCGTTCGACGTCGTGTTCCTCGATCCGCCGTTTGGCGAAGCGCCGTGGGACGCGCTGTTCGCGGCGATCGAACCGGTGGTCGGCCCGAATGCATTCGTCTATGCGGAGTCGGGCCGACCGATCGAGGCGCCGCCGTCACTGCGCGTGCTGCGCCAGGCGCGGGCTGGGGGCGTGCATTATCATCTGCTCGCCCGAAACGCACTGGCGGCACATCCATGAAGGTCATCTATCCCGGCACGTTCGACCCGTTCACCCGCGGGCACGAGGACCTCGTCCGGCGCGCGGCGCGATTGTTCGACTCGGTCCTCGTCGGCATCGCCGACAGCGAGTCGAAGCGTCCGTATTTCTCGACCAGCGCGCGGATTGCGATGGCGCGCGAGGTGCTGCGGCCGTTTCCAAACGTCGAGGTGCTCGGATTTTCAGGACTGCTGATGGATTTCGTCCACGCCCAGGGCGCGCAGGCGATCCTGCGCGGGCTGCGCGCCGTTTCGGACTTCGAGTACGAATTCCAGATGGCCGGGATGAATCGAAATCTATATCCGGATGTCGAAACACTGTTCCTGACGCCCGACGAGAAATACATGTTCATCTCTGCGACGATCGTTCGCGAGATCGCGCGCTTCGGCGGCGACGTCTCGAAGTTCGTCCATCCGCACGTGGCAGAGCAGCTGCGCCAGAAGGCGACGCACTGACGCCGCCGCGCGCCCATCCATAGCGACGATATGGCGCTGATCATCACCGACGAGTGCATCAACTGCGACGTCTGCGAGCCGGAATGCCCGAACCAGGCAATCTCGCAAGGCATCGAGATCTACGAGATCGACCCCGCCAAGTGCACCGAGTGCGTCGGGCATTTCGACGAGCCGCAATGCCGCGTCGTCTGCCCGGTCGACTGCATCCCCGTCAATCCGGATTTCGTCGAGTCTCGCGGCGAGTTGCAGCTCAAATACGAAGCGCTGATGGTCAAGCGCGACGCTACGCCGGCCTGAGTCGCGGCAAGTTCAGCGGAAACGGCGCCTCGTCGCGGCGCCGATGCAACGGGCTCAGCCGTTGGCGGCGAGGGGCAGCGCGTCCGGCGCTTCGATGATCATGTCGAGCGCGCCGACCTGCTGCTGCAGTCCGTGGCGCTGCGCGTCCAGTGCTTCGCGCGCCTGCTCGAGCTCCTGGATGCGGCTTTCCAGCTCGTCGCTCGCGCGGTGGATGCGGCGGACGCTATCGAGGCGCCGCCGCAACTGGATGTGATGTTCGCGGACCTGCGTCTCGAGCGGCGACATCACCGCCTTCAGCCATCCTTCCACGTCGCGGTTCGCAATCTTGTAGATGTGCCGCGCGCGCGACGCGATCGTCTCGAAGAATTGCTTCATCAGCGGGTACTTGGCCTTGCTGACCATGTTCCACAGCGTGTTGAAGTGCGTGTTGTACGCGCGCTCCATCCGCTCGATCTCCTTCAGGTACTTCAGCACCGAGAGCTGGGGCGGCACGTAGATCTCGATGTTGTTCTCGTGCGCGAAGCGCGTGTACATCGCGCGCATCAGATCGTGGATCTCGGCGCCCTGTCGGCCCGCCTGGTCGAAGTCGGCGCGAAGGCGTGCGAAGAAGTCGCCCATCGCGTCGCGGACGCCCTTGGTGAAGGGACTGTCCTCGATGCGCTGGCGCGTGTTCGACGCGTTCTGGCGCAGCGCCGAGAGGCCGATGATGTCGAAGAGGTCGGTCGTGTGCTGCGTGAAGACCGTGCGCAGCGCCGTGTAGCGCGCGAGCCCGCGCTCGAAGCGCTCCTTCTCTTCCTTCACCCGCGCCATCATGTGCTCGACGACATCCTGGTTCTTGCCGCGAAGCGCGACCATCTCGGCCAGCTGCTCGGCAATGCCGGACGAGCGCGAGTCGAGGATCCCGCGGATGGATGCCGTCAGCGCGCGGATCTCGACCTGCGTGGCGGCGCCCACGAGGTCGCGCTTCGCGGGAATGAGCTTTCTCGACAGCGAATGCTCGAGTACCGGCAGGCGGCTTCGCGTCAGCAGCGCATCGTCGCCGTTCACCTTCGCGACCAGGGCCTTCTGCGCGGAAACCGCGAACACCTGCGCCGACGAGATGCCGAGCATCGATGCGCTCGCGTCCACCTGGCGGTCGATCTCGGCATTGATCTCGACGTCCTCCTTGAGGTCGTCCCACAGGCCGTCGATCTTGTTCAGGATGACGATGCGCGCTGCCTTCGTCGCCTCCTCTTCGCCCGCGAGATGCGCGTTCCAGACGTCGAGGTCGGTCTTCGTCACGCCCGCGTCGGCGGACAGGAGAAACAGCACGGCGTGCGCATTCGGCAACAGGTTGAGCGTGAGCTCGGGCTCGGTCCCGATCGCGTTCAGGCCGGGCGTGTCGAGAATGATCAGCCCCTGCTGCAGCAGCGGATGCGGGAAGTTGATCTCCGCGTGCCGCCAGCACGGAATGTCGACGCTGCCTTCGTCACCGCGTTCGAGCGCCGACAGGATGTCGTCGTCGCGCTCGGAGAAGAGCCCGTACTTGCGCGCCAGGGCGACCGGTACCCGCTTGACCTGCGAGACGCGCGCGAGCGTTTCCGCCATCCGGTCCGCCGCGGCGAGGTCGAGCGGGAACGTCACCCACTCGTCGGCGTAGTTCTTGAATTCAGTGACCGTCGCCTCGTTGAGCCGCGTTTCGATCGGCAGCAGCCGGATCGACGGGGGCCGCGACGGATCGTGCAGGATTTCGGTCGGGCACATCGTCGTGCGGCCCGCGGACGACGGCAGCAACCGCTGGCCGAAATCGGCAAAGAAAATCGCGTTGATGAGCTCGGACTTGCCGCGCGAGAACTCTGCGACGAACGCCACGACGAGCTTGTCCTGCTGCAGGCGCTCGAGCAACTGCTGCACCTTGACGTCCGCCTGCGCATCGGCCAGGTCCTGCTGCTGCAGCCATTCGTGGAGCAACGAAATTCCGGCCGACAGCCGCCGCCGCCAATCGGCGTAGGCTTCGAAACGCACGGCGAGGTCGCGTGACTGGATCATGCGGCCTGCGGGTTTTCGGAGCGATGCAGTGAGGACAAGTGCAGAACGGCCGCCATTGCGACCGGGAAAGCACAAGTCATGCCGTCAAGGTTGCGCGTGAGGGTTACGGAACGCGGCGGCGTGCGCCGTGCGCAACGCCCGGCAGGCCCTTCGCCAACGTCCGTCGGTCAATGACCGCCGGTAGTCGGCGGCAATGGTCGATCCGGCGCCGCGCGGCGGCGACTCCTGCCGCACAATGGCACCCGCGCGCCGTTGCGGCCCGGGCGTGTCCGCGTGGTCGCGCTAGCGGCGGCGCACGCGAATCCGGCTTACCGCGGCTGGCAATGCGGACAGTGGAACGTCGAGCGCTGGCCGATCCGCGTCTGCCGGATCAGGTGACCGCAGACGCGGCACGGCGCACCGGCGCGGCCGTAAACGAAGTAATCGAGCTGGAAGTAGCCTGCGGCGCCATCCGATCCGACGTAGTCGCGCAGCGTGCTGCCGCCCTTGGCAATCGCCGCGTCGAGCACGAAGCGAACGTCGTCGACGAGTTTCGCGAGGCGCGCCTTCGACAGTTTCCCGGCCGCTGCCGACGGACGAATGCCGGCGCGGAACAGTGCCTCGTTCGCGTAGATGTTGCCAACGCCGGTGACGATGTGGTTGTCCATCAGCGCGAGCTTGATCGCCGCGCGCCGCTTGCGCGTCACGCGCCACAGGTAATCGGCATCGAACGCGGGATCGAACGGCTCGGGGCCGAGTGCGTCGAGCAGCGGATGGCCGTTCGCCGTCGATGCGATCCACAGCATCGCGCCGAAACGCCGCGGGTCGCGATAGCGCAACACGGCACCGTCGTCGAGCGTGATGTCGACGTGGTCGTGAAGGGCGCGCGGTGGCGGCTCACGCCAGATCCGAAGCGTTCCCGTCATGCCGAGGTGGACGAGCAGTGCGCCGTCGCCCGCGTGGAACAACAGATACTTGCTGCGACGGTCGACCCGGTCGATCAAGGCGCCCTCGAGGCGCTTTGCGAGTTCGCCGGGAACTGGCCAGCGCAGTCGCCGGTCGTACACGTCGACCCTCACGACGCGCCGACCGATGACATGGGGCGCGACACCGCGCCGCGTCGTCTCTACTTCCGGAAGTTCAGGCATTGAACGGGATCGGGGCGGCACCGGAGCCGAACGATCGCGTCGGCATGCTTCGGCGCATTGCGAGCGGCGCGTTTGTGAGCGCCGCGACTATAGCTTAATCTAGCAGGCTCGACCGGGGTGCCCGCGGCGCCCCTCATACCCATTGATGAACCTACCAATCCCGCTGCGAACCCTCGTAACTGCCGTGCTGATGGCCGGCGCGGCGGCACTGCACGCACAGGCCCCGGATACGGGAAGCAAGCCCCCGGACGCGTCGCAGGCACCGGACGCCGCCTCCGCCGACCCCGGGCTCTCCGCCGATCTGTTCTACCGGCTGATGCTCGGCGACGTCGCGTTGCAGCGAGGCGATGTGACGCTTGCCGCACGCGCTTATCTCGACGCCGCGCGCGTGGCGGGCGATGCGCGGCTGGCGCGGCGGGCGACCGAAGTGGCCATCGCGAGCCGCCAGCGCAATCTCGTCACGGACGCCGCAAACCTGTGGGCGCAGCTCGATCCCGCGGCCGAACGGCCGAAGCGCGTGCTGGCGGCGCTCGCTGCCGACCCGTCCAAGGGCGCGATTCCGAACAGCGCCGCCGACGACGAGTTGCGGTCGCGCATCGAGCGGGTGATCGCCGACGCCGCCCTGTCCGGATCGGGCGTTGGCGAGGTCTTCCTGCAACTCAACCAGCTTTTCGCGCAGCAGCCCGACAAGCGCGCGGTACTCGCGCTGATCCGCGAAGTCTCGACCCCTTATCCGACGACACCCGAGGCCCACTTTGCCGTCGCGCTCGCGGCATTCGGCGCCGGCGACGACATGGCGACGGCATCCGAGGCCAGCGCAGAGATCGATCGCGCACTCGAGTTGCGCCCCGACTGGGACCGGGCGGCGATCCTGAAAGCCGAGATCCTCGGGCGCAAGTCCTCGGCAGCGGCGGTCAAGTCGCTGGAGGCGTACGTTGCCGCGCATCCGACGTCGAAGAACGCGACCGGTGCGCTCGCGCAGCATTACGTCGACGAGAAACGGTTCGTCGAGGCCCGCGCGCTGATGCAGAAACTGTGGGATCGCGAGCCCGAATCGCGCGATCTCGCATTCGCCGTCGCAGCCATCGCCCTGCAGATGAAGGACTACGGCGGCGCCGAGCGGCTGCTGCTCGACCTCAAGGCGGCCAACTACGGTGAACCCGGTTCGGTCGATCTGTACCTCGCGCAGGTGGCCGAGGACACGAAGCAATACGCCAAGGCAATCGAACGCTACAAGGTGATCAACGAAGGCGATCGCGCGTGGCTCGCGAAGCTGCGCATCGCGGCGATGTACGGCAAGCTCGGGCGCGTGCCGGAAGGGCGGCAGTGGCTGGCGGGCCTCGATGCGGTGACGAAGGAGCAGAAGGTCCAGGTTAGGCAAGCCGAGGCGCAGTTGCTGCGCGAAGCGGGCGATGACGCGGGCGCCTACCGCGTGCTGGTGCAAGGTCTCGAAGACAACCCCGACACGCCTGATCTGATCTACGACCTCGCGATGGTCGCCGAGAAGCTCGACAAGGTCGACGAAGCCGAATCGCGGTTGAAGCGGCTCGTCGAGCTGAAGCCCGATGACGCGCAGGCGCTCAATGCGCTCGGCTATACGCTCGTCGATCGCACGCCTCGCACCGACGAAGGGTTCGCGCTCATCGAGCGCGCGCACAAGCTGTCGCCGAAGGATCCGTTCATCCTCGACAGCCTCGGGTGGGCGTTCTACCGGATGGGCCGCCTCGACGAGGCCGAGCGTTACCTGAAGCTTGCACTCGAAAGCAGGCCGGATGCGGAAATCGCGGCGCATCTCGGCGAAGTGCTCTGGCGCAAGGGCGATCGCGACCAGGCGCGCGCGCTTTTCAAGGCACAACTCGACTCGAATCCCGAAAATCAGGTGCTGAAGGAAACGGTCAAGCGGCTCGCGCCTTGATGCGTTTCCCGACGCTGTCGTCGCGCGGGCTCTTCGTCGCGACGTTCGCGGTGCTGCTGGCCGCATGCGCCTCGGCGCCGCCGCAGCCGTCGATGCGTACGACGGCCGATGCGGCCGACACGCCGTTTTCGATCGCCGGCCGCATCTCGGCCCGCCGGGGCGACGCGGGTGTGGCAGGTGCCTTCACGTGGACCCACGACGCGGCGCACGATGCGATCGACCTGTCGACGCCGCTCGGCCAGACGCTCGCGAAGCTCGAAGGCGGTGCCGAACGGTGTCGAGGTCCGCCTGCCGGACGGTCGCACGCAGACGGCGGCTACGTGGCGCGAACTCACCGAGCGTGCATTCGGCGTCACGATTCCAGTCGATGGACTGTCGGCGTGGGTGCGCGGCGTTCCACGCGCGGCGGAGCCGTTCACGATCGAGCGCGATGCGCGCGGTCGCACGGCGCTGCTGCGGCAGCAGGGATGGGAAGTCGTCTATGCCTACGCCGACGATGCGGCCGAGCGGCCGTTGCGCGCGAGCCTGAGCTACCCGGGCCCGGACACGATCGAAGTCCGCGTCGTCGTCGATCGTTGGCAATAGCGCGCGGCGCGAACGGCGTGCCTCCAATTGACACGTCAATCACGGTCGGCGAAAATAGACGTCTTTTCCGAAGGTTACGCACACAACCACCGGCAGCATCCGCGACGGCGATCGATTCGCCGGTACTCGTTCGCGCGATCCCCGGGCTGGCCCGTGGCGGAACGGACCTACGCGCAAGTTTTCCGCTGGGGAGTCGCCAAGTTGGTTAAGGCACCGGATTTTGATTCCGGCATTCGAGGGTTCGAATCCTTCCTCCCCAGCCATTTTCCGCATTGGCGCGCGCACGTTCGCCATCGCGGAGCCTTCGTTCGACGCCGTCGTTCCGCGCTCGCGTAACCCGCGCGGCTGAAGCCACCGTTCCTCTTCCCGGAAGCACGCCGACCGATGGCCTTCGAGCGCATGCGTATCTTCACCGGCAACGCCAATCCGAAGCTCGCGGAGGCGGTGTGCCGTCACCTGAACATCAGCCTCGGTCGTGCCGTCGTCGGTCGGTTCTCCGACGGCGAGGTGATGGTCGAGTTGCTGGAGAACGTCCGCGGCCGCGATGCGTTCGTGCTGCAATCGACGTGCGCGCCCACCAACGACAACCTGATGGAAGTGATGGTGATGGTCGATGCGCTGAAGCGCGCGTCGGTCGCGCGCGTCACGGCGGCCATCCCCTATTTCGGCTACGCGCGGCAGGACAGGCGACCGCGCTCGGCGCGCGTGCCCATCACGGCCAAGGTCGTTGCCGACATGCTGGCGACGGTCGGCGTCGACCGCGTGATGGTGATGGACCTGCACGCCGACCAGATCCAGGGCTTTTTCAACATTCCCGTCGACAACATCTACGCGACGCCCGTGCTGCTCGGCGACGTGTGGAAACGCAACTACGACAACCTGCTCGTCGTCTCGCCGGACGTCGGCGGCGTCGTGCGTGCGCGCGCAATCGCGAAACGACTCGACAGCGACCTCGCGATCATCGACAAGCGGCGTCCGAAGGCCAACGTCGCCGAAGTGATGAACATCATCGGCGACGTCGAAGGCCGCACGTGCGTCATCATGGACGACATCGTCGACACGGCAAACACGCTGTGCAAGGCGGCGACGGCCCTGAAGGAGCACGGCGCGCAGAAGGTCGTCGCGTATTGCACGCACCCGGTGTTGTCGGGCGGCGCGATTCCGCGCATCACGGACTCCGACATGGACGAGATCGTCGTTACCGACACGATTCCGCTGTCGCCCGAAGCGCAGCAGTGCACGAAGATTCGCCAGTTGTCCTGTGCGCAGCTGCTCGCCGAAACCATGACGCGGATCTCGAACGAAGAATCCGTCTCGTCGCTGTTCACGGAGTAACACGACTCATGTCCGATCCGATCACCACCGATCTTGCAGGCAAGTCGGTCCTCATCACCGGCGCGTCGACCGGCATCGGTGCCGCCGCCGCCCGGGCATTCGCGCGCGCAGGTTGCCGTGTCGCCATCCATTACAACGCGAGCCTGAACCGCGCCGAGGAAGTGGCAGCAGACGTGCGCTTCGCAGGCGCCGAAGCGTTCCTCGTTGGCGGCGACCTGCGATCGTCGACGAAGGCGCGCGAGGTGGTCGACGCCGCCGCCGCGCACTACGGCGGCCTCGACATCCTGATCAACAACGCCGGCGGATTGGTGCAGCGCGTGCCGATCGCCGAGATCGACGACGCGTTCTTCGACGCGGTGATCGACCTCAACGTGCGCTCGGTCGTCGCCGCCTGTTCCGCTGCCGTGCCGCACATGCGCAAGAGCGGCAGCGGCAACATCATCAACGTCACGTCGATCGCCGCGCGCGTCGGCGGCGGTCCGGGTGCTGCGATGTACGCGTCCGCGAAGGGCTTCATCTCGACGTTCACGCACGGGCTCGCCCGCGAGGTCGTGAAGGACAACATCCGCGTGAACGCCGTATCGCCCGGCGTCATCGTCACGCCGTTCCACGAGCGGTATTCGACGCCCGCGATGCTCGAGACGTTCAAGGCGTCGATTCCGATGAACCGGCTCGGCACCGCCGACGAATGCGCCGGCGCGTTCCTGTATCTCGCATCCGAGGCACTGTCCGGATTCGTCACCGGCCAGATCATCGAGGTCAACGGCGGCCAATTGATGCCGTAGGGACGCAGAAGCAGCGGCACGTACACGGGTCGGACGGGCCTGATCTTCCGGATTCGGCTATAATCAAAGGCTTTTCGCGGCTCGCCCGAGCACGGGTGCGCGGCGCTGACCATTGCGGACGACCGGTATCGATCCCGGGAGGCCGCAGACCCACGAAGGAGTCGCCAACATGGCCACGATCGAATTCACCGCATTTCCCCGTGCAACCGAAGGTCGCGGCGCGTCGCGCCGGATGCGCCGCTCCGGCAAGGCGCCTGGAATCGTCTATGGCGGAACCACGCCGCCGCAGCCGATCGAGCTCGACCACAACGCACTGATCCATGCGCTGCGCAACGAAGTGTTCCATGCGTCGATCCTGACGATGAAGGTCGACGGAGCGAGCACCCAGGTCCTGCTGCGCGACGTGCAGATGCATCCGTTCCGCAACGAGGTGCTGCATGTCGACTTCCAGCGGATCGATCCGTCGCGCAAGATCCACATGAAGGTGCCGCTGCACTTCGTCAACGAGGCGCAGTCGCCTGCCGTCAAGAGCGAAGGCGCGATCATCAGCCACGTGATGACGGAGATCGACATCGCGTGCCTGCCGAAGGATCTTCCCGAATTCATCGAGGTCGACCTGTCCGAGCTCGACACCGCCCATTCGCTGCACGTGTCCGGTGTGAAGCTGCCGGCCGGCGTGTCGATCGTTTCGCGTCGCACCGGTGATCCCGTCGTCGCCACCGCCGTCGTGCCGAAGGCCGTGGCCGAGACCGAGGAAACCGCCGTCGAAGGTGAAGCGGCGGCCGCAGGTGCGGCACCGGCTGCGGAAGCGAAGCCCGCAGCAGCGGAAACGAAGGGCGACGACAAGGGTGGCGGCAAGAAGGAATCGGGCAAGGACGACAAGAAGAAGTAACGCAGTCCCGCCGCGCCGTTGCGGCTGGCGACCCCTTCCTTATTTCCCATGCCCACCCCGATCCGGCTGGTCGCGGGCCTCGGCAACCCCGGCCGCGGTTACGCGCGGACGCGGCACAACGCCGGCTTCTGGTTTGCCGACGCGCTCGCGGCCAGGCTCGGCGCCACGTTTGCGCACGAGGCACGCTTTGCCGCGGACGTCGCGAAGTCCGGTGACGTTCGCATCTGCAAGCCGATGACATTCATGAACGCGTCCGGCAGGTCCGTTGCGGCGATCGCACGATTCTTCGGCGTCGCGCCGGACGCGATTCTGGTCGTTCACGACGAGCTCGATCTGTCGGCGGGCGACGCGAAGATCAAGCTTGGCGGCGGGCACGCCGGGCACAACGGATTGCGCGACGTCCACGCACAGCTCGGAACCCCCGACTACTGGCGGCTGCGCCTTGGCATCGGCCATCCGCGTAACACCGAGATGCCGGAGCGCGAGGTCGTCGACTACGTGCTGAAGCCGCCCGACACCGCGGATCGCGATGCGATCGAGGCAGCTATCGACCGCGCGCTCGGCGTATGGCCCGACATTGCCGCCGGCGACATGGAGCGCGCAATGATGGTCGTGCACACGAAGGTCGCCTCATGAGCGTCGCCGGGTCGTCCCAAGACGCGAATTGCTCCCCCTCGGGGGCAGCGCAGCGGCCGAATAGGCCAATGAGGCCGCAAGCGTGGGGGGGCCAGTGAGCCTCAAGTGCGGCATCGTCGGTCTGCCCAACGTCGGCAAGTCCACGCTTTTCAACGCGCTGACCAAGGCCGGCATCGCCGCGGAGAACTATCCGTTCTGCACGATCGAGCCGAACGTCGGCATCGTCGAAATACCGGATCCGCGGCTTGCAGCGCTTGCCGCGATCGCGAAACCGCAGAAAGTCATTCCGGCGACCGTCGAATTCGTCGACATCGCGGGCCTCGTCGCGGGCGCGTCGAAGGGTGAGGGTCTCGGCAACCAGTTTCTGGCAACGATCCGCGAAACCGACGCGATCGCCCACGTCGTCCGTTGCTTCGAAGACCCGAACGTCGTTCACGTCGGCGGCAGGATCGATCCGCTCGGCGACGTCGAAACGATCAACACCGAGTTGGCGCTCGCCGATCTCGCGGCGGTCGACAAGCAGATCACGAAGGTCGAGAAGCTCGCGAGGGCAGGTGGCGACAAGGACGCGCAGCGCACGTTCGCGGTGCTGTCGAAAGTGCGAACAGCGCTGAACCAGGCCAGGCCCGCGCGCACCGTCGATCTCTACGACGAGGAGCGTGCGCTGCTGAAGCCGTATTTCCTCCTGACGATGAAGCCGACGCTCTACGTCGCAAACGTCGCCGAGCACGGGTTCGAAGGCAATCCGCTGCTCGACGCGCTCCGCGCGCGCGCAACGGCCGAGAACGCACCCGTCGTTGCGATCAGTGCGGCGCTGGAATCGCAGATCGCCGATCTCGACGCCGACGACAAGGCGATGTTCCTCGACGACATGGGCATGACGGAGCCGGGGCTCGATCGCCTGATCCATGCCGCGTATCGGCTGCTCGGCTTGCAGACGTACTTCACCGTCGGTCCGAAGGAAGTCCGCGCATGGACTGTCCGCATCGGCGCGACGGCGCCCCAGGCGGCCGCGGTGATCCATACCGACTTCGAAAAGGGATTCATCCGCGCCGAGACGATCGCCTACGATGATTTCCTCGCGCGCAAGGGCGAGCAGGGCGCGAAGGATGCCGGCAAGATGCGCCTCGAAGGCAAGGACTACGTCGTCAAGGACGGCGACGTCATGCACTTCCGGTTCAACGTCTGAGTCGCTTCGCGGTTACCGAACGCCTGCTCGATCTTGCACGGGCCGTCGACTGAACACGTGTTCAAGACACGTGTAACAATTCAGTGGCCATATGGATTTGGAAGGGGCAGTCCACTACACTCGCGCGACGCAATCATGAGTGCAGCGACCGATTCGTAAGGCATCGGTAGCGCGCACGTCGCAGCGTGCGGTATCGCCAGGCGGGATTGCGAGCAAGAGAGGCGGTCCTTGGCGCTCAGCACGACCCCAGTTGCCGGTACGCTTTCGCGGGAAGGTTCGCGCGCGGGCCCGCTGCTGATCGAATTTGCATTGATCATTGCCGTCATCGCGGCAATGCTTCCCTGGTTCGGCGCGCTGCGCCAGCAGCAGACCGGGAATGACGGCCGGTTTGCCGACGCTGCTGTCGTCGTGCACGGACTGCCCGCGTCCGTCCTGCCCGACCTTTGCGCCGCGTACGCCGCGCAGGCCAGTGATGCTGTCCGCGAACACCTGTGCGGTCGAACGGCCTCGGCGCAACGGAATATGCCACTCGAGCGTGTCCCTCAGACGCTGCGCAACGCGGCGCTCCGAACGGTGCAGGCGTTTGTCTCGCCGTTGCGCAATGCGCAGGCCCGGCTTGCCGATCTGCGCCAGCGCGAGGGCGGCGGCGATCGGTCCATGATCGGCGACGAGGTCGTGCGTGTGTCCGCCGAGATTCAGACGTTCATCGACCGCTACGCGCTGGGACCGGGTGATGGCGACGGACCGCGTCCGCTTGCCTGCTCGCTTGCGCAGCTCCAGTCGCTGTTCGCGGACAGCGGTGCGCGTCAGCAACTGCGCGCGAACGTGGTACTGCTTGCTGCAGCCGCGCTCGATTCTCATCCGGACGTAGCATCGCTCGCACGCGGCGCCGGCCTGCCTTCGGCGCGAAGCACCCTTTCACGGTGTACCGGTGTGCGCTTGCCGGACGCACTCGCGGCGCTATCGGTGACGATGGCCGATGCGCGCGCCGCAGCGCTTGGCAGCGCGAAGAGCGAAGCGATGCGAGCCTTGCTCGAAACCGCCGGTTTTCAATGGGCCGGGTGGGCGCTGGCGGGGCTGCTCCTGCTAGAGCTCAGTCGTCGTCCGGGTACGGCGGCGCCGCGTGTCGCGCTCGCGCTGGTCGTCTGGGCGCTGGCGGCATGGATCGGTCGCGTTCCGTGGCCGCTTTCGCCCAGCTCCTCGATCGTCTTCGCGCGCAGCACAGCAGTGTCGCTCGCGGTGCCTGGCGCATTCGTGCTTTGGATGCTCGGCGCTGCGTTGTGCCTGCTCGCGGCTGCTCCGTTGCTTCGCAAGACGCTGTTCTGCACGGCGCAAGCTCCCGCGTCCGTGTTCGCGTATCCGGGGCTGGTCGTGGCGACCGGCATCGGTTCGCTGCTGCTGCTGGATCTGTCTTTGAACGGGCACGTTGGCAGCCGCTACCTCGCGCTTTATCACCAGGGCCATCTGTGGCTCGGCATGCTTACGTTCAGCGTGATTGCATTCGTGCGCCAGCCCGTCGCGCGCGCGCTGGCATGGACGCTATCGATTGTCGACGGCATCGCAAGTCGCGTGGGCGACCGCCTGAACGGCGTCGGCGCCGCCGCATTGTTCGTCGCGGTGGCCTTCGCGTTGACGTTTGCCGTGGGCGCGCTACTGCTCAACGTGCGCCAGCTGACATCCGAGATTGGCCGGCTGTGGCTCATCGTCGGTGCGGCCTGGTTCTTCTTCATGCGCGGAACGCCCCTCACGGAGCGGCTTGCGCGCAGTGGCACCTCGATCGGATCGCTCTGTCGCTACATTGCCCCGCTGCTGTTCGTCGTGGCGGTGCTGATCGGCGCGATGCTCGTCACGCGCGACATGGGACCGTTGCTGATCGCGGGTTACGGCGCGGGTGCATTCATTGCCGCATCGGTGGCGATGTGGTGGTATCAGCGGCGCGGGTCGATCGGCTCCGCGTATGCGCTGGCGGTGATCCTGTTCGTCGCGTGGCTGCTCGTCGTAACGTTCGCGCTGCTAAGGGTCGGATCGATCGACGAGGTCACCGCCGCACGCCTCGAAAACGCGGCCGCACCGCTCGCTTCGGCCAACGACCATCTGGCGCTCGTCACCTGGTTCCAGCGAGCCGCGCCCGAATGGGGGTTCGGTCCAGGGAGCGTTCCGTGGTGCGGCTTCGGCGCGTCGGGCGCGTGTGCAGGCGTTCCGGCCCAAATCCAGAGCGACTACACGTTCACGGCAGTCACCGGCATGTTCGGGTGGACCGCGGCCTGGGCGCTCACGCTGGGATGCGTGCTTTGGCTGAACGAGATCGTTCGCGGCCATGCCCGTTCGACGAAGGGTGAGCCCCGGCTGGTTCGCATCGCCGGCCGCCTCGGCAACGACGAGCAGGCGTTCGTGAGCTGGATCTGCGTCGCATGGGTCGTGCTCGCGCTATGCCAGCTGTCGGTTACCGTAGCAGGCAATCTCGCCGTCATTCCCCTCACCGGCGTTACGTTTCCGTTCGTGAGCTTGGGAATGACGTCGCTCGTGCTGAACATGGCGATGCTCGCGCTCGCCGTGAATGTGAATGCCGGACCGGGCGGTGCGAATGGTTGACAGGCCCGCCGTCACGCTGCTTGCGTTGGCGAGCGTCGCGAGCTGGGCGATCGCCCCGGTGCTGCTTGCGGTGCTTCTGGTCGTCGCGCATCAGCGACAGGCCGACACGACGATTCCGGAGCGCAACAGCGACCGCCATGTCAGCGTTCGGCACGTTGCGGCGTTGAAGACTTTCGAGTACGCGATCGTCCGGCGCGATCGCGTGTCCGTCGGCCCGCTTTCCGCCGACGCGCTTCTCACCCGGATTCCCGCATGCCGGTCCGCATGGGACGGGGGCGGTGGAGTGCTTGCGCGGATGCATCGATACCTTTCGCGAACGGTCGATTCCGGCTCGTCGCCGGCGGCGCGGATTGCCGCCGAGCTCCAGGCAATCGATGACGCATTGCTGCGCTTCAGCAGCAGCGAAAATCCACGCGTATCCGACAAGGTGGGGCTCGACGGCGCGCGCTGGGCGGAAGCGGTCGCCGTGGCGCTGCGCACGCCCGTCGAGACCGCCGAGTATCCCGATCGGCAATTCTCGGTGCGGTGCGCCGACATCGCGGGTGCCGTCGTCGCGCTCGCCCGATCGAGTGGCAGGATGCTCCCTGCACTCGCGTGGCGCGGAACCGAAGTCGAACGCGTGCTTGCACGCTGGCGGCCGGATCAATACGTGGAGTTCTCGCCGCGACAGGTCGCGCGGGCGAATCCATGGGTCGGAATTCCCGGCTGCATCTATCTTGCCGGCGGGTCGAGCCGCGGGGCGCCGATCTACTATGTCGGCGGCGTGCGCGGACTGGACGATCACCTCTGCAGCCGCGCCGACATGCGCGGGATCGAAGCAGGCAGCGCCACCTCCGCCGTGGGAATCGCAGGCGAGCCCTCCCCTGAGATGCGCGTCGACGATGCGCGTTGGAAGTTGCCGCCGTCGCTGCCGCTCATGCTGCAACCGCTCGAGGGTCTGCACCGGCCCGGCACGTCGCTCTATCGCGAATACACGCAGGTCGCCGCTGCGTCCGACGCCGCCGCGGAGCGATACCGCTACGGACCCAATCGCATCGAGATCGGCGCCGCTGCCGTCGACATCGGTTTCTCCATCGACACGACGATCGATCCGAATCTGCAGGCGCTCGCGCAGCAGACGGTCGCCTGTTACACGGGACGCGAAGACGTGTGTCGAGCCTTGGGCATGACGCGCAAAGAGGATGGCGGATCCGCGATCGGTAAGCGGATGCTCGAGCACGCGATGGTGCGCATGGCGGCGGTCGCGATCATCGATGTGGCGAGCGGTCGCATCGAAGCGCTTGCCGGCGCGATGTCGCCGTGCACGCGCCAGGAATACGACGGTCCCGGGCGGGCGGCGCGATGCGACCAGCGCATTCCTTACCCGATCCGCTATCGTCCCGACGCGCTATTGAATCCGGCGGTGTTTCTCGACGCGATGCCGGCATCGACGATCAAGCCGATCATGGCCGCCGCCTTTCTGTCCGATCCGGTCGTGGGAGCACGCTGGCTCTCCGCCGAGCGCGCGGAAATCGCGAAGTCGCCGAAAGCGATTCCCTCGGCGCAAAGCATCCGCGGGCAATTGATGCGTTCCGACTCCGCGCGCTTTCTCGACCGCATGTTCTGTGCCGACAAAGGCTTCAGTCCCTGCGACCGACCATGGGCGATCCAGCAAGCGGCGACCTGGTTCGGCTGGAACGGCGGATGCACGGTGCCTCGCGACGATTGCGGCAAGCGCGATCTACTTTTCGGCCGAGCAGTCGATGCGACCGGAGATGATGGTCCGGCCGGTCCGTTTGCACTGAGAGTGTCCTACGGTCGCCTCCTCACCGAGCCGCTGGGAGGAAAGCTCGGAACCCCGCTGGCTTTCTGGCACCCGGTGACGCTCGACGGCTCGAAAGTCATGCAATGCGCGGCGGGACCGGACGGCAAGCGGTTCAGCAAGGACGATTGGGAGCGCTGCAGCGGCGCGGCCGTCGTCGACCTCGTCGCTGAAGGATGGGGGCAGGGGCACGCGCGCGCGAGCGCGCTCGGCGGCGCCGGCATGATCGCGATGCTCGCCGCCTCGGCGAACGGCCAAGCGGAAGTCAGTGCGCCGCACCTCGTCGAAGCGCTGCGCGGAGCAGGGTCGGCCGATGCATCCATCCTCAAGTCCACGGCATTGCGCTCCAGCGTCGATCGCCCCGAGCCCAATCGGATTCCGCGGGAAGTGGCCGAGGTCATCCTGAGCGGTCTTTCGTTTGGCCATCGCGCGGGCACATCGCGGCTTGCATGCGAGCAGATGTTCGACGCGAAGAGCTGCGCGAGCAACGTTTGGATCGCGGGCAAGACGGGCACGCCGACGTTTCCGAACGACGACCTGTCGCTCGACGACCTCGTTGGGCTGTGCGCGAACACGGCCCTGAAGACGCACCGCGATCACAACGCGTGCGGGCCGCTGCGTCCCTACAAATGGTACGTCGCAACCTATCGGACCGATCGGAACGAACCGGCGTGGACGAAGGCGATCGGTGTGCTGACCGAACGGAACTGGATCGCGGATACCGGGCGCATTCATGGCGCGGGCGACCATGGGCCGAATCCCGCCGCGGAAATCGCAATGCAGATCGCCGGGCGCCATGTGGGTGCACTGCCCTGGGGGGCGCATTGAACCGCTCGCTGCGCTCCCCGCGCCAGCGTGCGAATGCCGGCACGCTCGGCGTGCCGCTCGTATGGTCGTTCGACGGCGTGTTCGCGACGTGCCTGGCCGATGCCGAGGACGCGCTGCGTCGTGCGATCGTGCAGGTGGGAGACGTCGCCTCGATCGGGGTGCTCGTCGAGCTTTCGCTGCCGGCCCTCAAGCGTCGCGTCGCCGCGGGCGACGCGATCCAGCCGGCATGGGGCCTGTTTCTCGAGCGGCTCGGGAGCCGGTATGGCCTGCCGGTCGCTCCGCGCGTGCGCCACGTGCGACGCGCGGGGCCCTTGGCCACGCTCGTCGTCGCCTATCGGAGCCTCGAATGACACTGAAGCGCTGGGTACTTGGAAAAACCGGCGGGCGCAAGCGCAGCGCGCATGTCGATGTGCGTTCACGCGTCACGCCTTCGCTGTCCGGTGAACCCGTTGCAGGCCGCGACATCCAGGAGCCGACGATTGGCGCCGCATCGAATCGCGAAGCGATGCGAGAGGGTGTTGCGCATCTGGGGCCGTATGCGCCGCTCATCGGCGCCATTCGCGACGAGCTCGAGCGCTTCGTGACCGATGAGCTGCGGTTGCACCTAACGATCGCGGAGCGCGATCGCTACGTGCTCACGTCGATCGACGTCGACTGCGAGGGCGGCGACGAGCACGGCGAACTGCTGCGCAAGTTCGTGCGGGAATTCAAGCCCGAGCAGATCAAGCACTACCTCGCCCGGGAAGTGATCGCGGGGTTGCGCAATGCGAGCGCCGTCGATCTCGGGCAATTCGCGGGGCTCAATGCATCGGCGCGCGAAGCGGATGCGAACGACGCGGACGAGGAGTATGCCGAGCTGCTCGCCGAACTGCGCAGTGCCTCGCCGCAGGGAGATGTCCAACAACCGTATCAGGTCACGATGGTCGGACGTTGGACGCAGTCCGACGCGGCGGGATACGGCGACGCGTCGCGTCATCCGACCCCGCAACGCGCGCCGCATGCCGCTCCCGCCCAGACGCCGCTCGCCGGACGCGTCTTCACACTCGATGTCGAAGATGCTGCAGGCACCCGCCCGGTGGAGCTCACGTCGGTGGTTCCGGGCCGGCGCTATGCGATCGGCAAGGACGAGGGATCGGATGTCGTCGTCGATGGCACTTATGCGAGCCGCCGCCACTGCGAGATCTGGTTCGACCGGGGCGCGTGGTGGGTCGTGGACACTGGATCGACCAACGGCATTCGTGTCGAATCGCGCGGTGCAGTTGCGCAAGGCAGAACGGCGCGGGCGGCCGGCCGGATGGAGCCCATCGAGCTTCCTCCTGGAGCGTCTCTTGTGCTCTCCGCGAATCTGCAGGGCGAGCCGCGCCAGTATCCCCGCCTGACGTTGCGGGCGCTCGAGGTGCGCAGCCGCAACTCCAGCATTGATTCGAATGGGGTAGCAACGCCGGTCACGCCGATCGCACCTGCTCGCCGCCACGGTCGCAAGTGGACGCTGTCGGCGCGGATGGCATCCGGAACGCGCGACGTCGAGCTCAGCGCGAACGCGCTACCGTTCTCCATCGGCCGTTCGCGCAACCAGGGCCTCGTGATCGACTGGACGCATGCCGACGTGTCCGGACGGCACGTCGAGATCGTCGCGATCGACGATGACGGCGTGTCGGTCGTGATCCATGGCGATAACGGAGTGGCTGTCGATGCGACCGCCCACGGACCCGGTGCGCAGTTTTGCTGGAAACCGGGCGAGACGCTGACGCTCGGCGGCAGGACGGAACAGGTCCCCGCATGCACCCTCGTGCTGGCCCGTAGCGATTGACGATGGGAGCGCATGAATGAGCCTGCGCCCTCTGCGATCCGACGGCGCTTCGCAGCGTCACGACAAGCCAGGCCAATTCGCGTCATTGGTCAATGAGGTCGCAATCGTCACGCGATGGGCGCGCCTAGACGCCGCGGCAGCTTCGTCGCGCGGCACGCGGCATCGCGTGAACGAGGATTGCCGCAGCCCGCTCGACGCCGAATGCGCCCTGTTCGTCGTCGCCGATGGCGTCGGAGGCGGTGCACTGGCTTCGCGCGCGAGCCGCCAGCTCGTCGCATGGCTCCATGGCGCGTTGGCGCACGTACGCATCGATGCTGAAGCCGTCCGGCAGGCGCTTCTCGCCGCCGACCGCGACATACGCGCAAGCATCGCAAGTCGCACGCAGGCTGCCGGCGCCGCAACCGTCGCGCTCGCGGCTGCAACCGACGCATCGCTTGCACGATGGCTGATCGCATGGGTCGGCGATTGTCGGATCTACCGACTCCCCGAGGCAGATGACATCGCTGCGCAGCTTCTTACGGTGGACGACACTTATCGGAGGCTGGGTGAATGTCCACCAGGCGGGGGCTCCCCCGACGATCCGGCGCGAATGATTGGCAACGGGGCGATCGATTCGCCCAATGTCCGGCATCTTGAGTTGCGCGCCGGCGAAATGCTCGTCCTGTGCAGCGACGGCGTGCATAGGCATGCGGATCCGGCGGTGCTCGGCCGCGTGCTTCGAAGCTCCATGCCGCTCGCGGATCGCTGCGCCGAGCTGATTGCAGTCGTTCGCGCGCACGGCAGCCACGACGATGCCACAGTGCTCGTCGTGCAACGGACCGAGCGAATCCGCGCGATCGCCACATCCACTCACTCCGAAAGCGCAAAGCCATGACCGCCGAGCATATCGAGCGCGTTTTCGGCCGCGGTCGCCTGAAGATGACGACGGGCGAGCATGTCGAGGTATTCCGCGAAGCGGTGGCGCCCGGCGACCGACGGCGCTACACGAAACGCTTCCTCGCCACCGATGAGGCGGATTTCGGGCTCTGGACCGAGCGCGAATGGCGGATTCTCGCGCGCCTGATCGGGCACGGGATCGTCTGCGTGCCCGACGTCGTGCAGTTCGACGGAGGCGCGAGCGGCGGAATGCGACTCGTGCAGACGTACGACGCCGGGGTGACCGTCGATCAATGGGCCACGCTGCTGCCCGTTTCGCGCGACGGCGTCGAGCGCCACAGCATCTTCGACGACTGCGCGCACTGGTGGGCGCTCGCGCATCACTGCCTCGCCGCGCTCAACGAGATTCACGCGCTGCAGCTCGTTCACCTCGACATCAAGGGCGACAACATCTGCATCCCGTACGGTCCCGCGCATTTCGATCCAGCCGCGACCGGCGCAATCATCTATCCGATGTTCGCGCGGCTCGCGTTGATCGACTTCGCGTTCTCGCTGGTTTCCGGCGAACGGCTCGGCACAGCGCTGCCGATCGGCTGGCAGAAGGATTACGACTACCAATCGCCGCGGCTGCTCAGTGCACTCGAAGGGGGCCGCCGCGGTGATCTCCGGCCCACGCAGGAGCTCGACTGGCGCTGCGACCTCTACAGCCTTGCGGCGATGCTGAAACGCTACCTGCCCAACGAGGAATGGGCGGGCACCGAAGGACGCGAGGCCGGCTGGACCGCGACGCGCTACGACGACGCCCGTTCGTTGATCTACCACCTGCGCGAATGCCATGACCACGCTTCTCCGGACGCGCGGCCGCATCAGGAGCTGATGGACGTCACCGGCGCCCGCATGCGCGAACGCGATCTCGCGGATTCTGTCGTAACGGGCTGGACCGTTCTGCGCGATGCCGCCGTTGTCGAAGGCTCGACACCGATCACGCCGCTGACGCGCATTGCGCCGGTCCTTCGCGCGACGGGTGGAAGTCGGCCGCCTGCGCAGGTCGTTCCGCTCACGGCACCGACTGCAGTGATCCGGCGTCCGCGCGTACTTATCTCTCCGGCAGTGCCGCCGACTCGCATTGCACCGCCGGCGGCACGCCAATCGTTGCGACGGCGCGCAAGCGTGCTTGCGTCGGGAATCGTTGCAGCGTGCGCGCTGGCCGCTCCGTCGTTCCTGGGCGATCCCGCGCATCCATTCGCCGAGCGTGTGCACGATCTGGTTTCGTCGTTGCGGGGGCCGGCGCCCGCCGCGCCTGAACCGGCCGCCCGGTCGGTTGCGCCCGCGGCGTCGCCGCGCGAAACGAATTCGACGCCGAGCGTTTCATCACCGGGAAACGTGGCAAACGCTGCGGCGACCGATACGGTTTCTGCTCTGCAGTCACCCGCATCCGCGAATCATTCAACCGAGTCGGCCGATACGGCAGAAACTGCTGCGCCTACAACACCGCCGGACGTTCCGCAAGAACCGGCACCCGTTGCCGCGGAGCCAGCATCCGTCGACGCGTCCGGTGCGTCGAAACCGGTGCGGTCGCCGGGCACATCGTTGCGGGCCCCCTCGCGGCCGCTCGTCGCAGGCGCTGCGGTCGCACCGAAGCCGGCGCAAGGCTCGAGGACCGTCGCATCGAAAGGGTCGAATCGCACCACCATTGCGCGAGCCGGCACGAAAGCGCCAACTACGCCTGCTGCGACGCTCGCTTTGAACGCAATGCCGACCCGTTACGGAATCAACTCCTCTGCGCAATCCGCGCAAGCGGCAGGCGGATCGGGAACGGCGAACGAATTGCGGACGGTGCCCACATCGATCGAACCGGTGTCGACGCCTGTGGCAGCAAACCCAGCGGCCGTGACGAGCCCGCCACCAGCAGCGTCAACGGTGACCGAGGTACAGCGGCCTGGGGGCTCTGCGCCTCAGCCGGTTGCAGCGGCAAGCGGGTCGAAGGAGCCGAGCGATGCAGCCAGCGCACAGGTTTCGACCGCGAGCGACGGCGGGCGCCGGCGGTCGAATGCGCACGCGAGCCATGGCGGATGGCTGGGCGAACTGTGGAGGCAGCTCACCGTATTTCGTCAGCCGGCTGCCCCGGTCGAGGACCGCAGCGCCGGGGCGCGGCGATCCATGACTCAGGCGCAACGTCCCGCGGGACAGCCGGCAGCGGCCGACGTTGTGGCCTCGCGCCCAGCCGTCCCGCAGCTCAATCCGCCCGCCGAAGTGGCTCAGGCAAGTACTCCCCAGGTGATCATGTCGCCGATTGCCGCGAAACCGGCGCCGGTAGGCGAAGCGCTCACCGCCCAATCCAGCGTACGTTTCAACGCGGTCGCTCCGGCATCGCTGGTCGACGCCCGCGCACCCGACGTCGCGGCGCCGACGCCGGGGCCGAATCCACGTGCACTGCGCCCCGCCGGGACCGAAGTGCGGGCAGCGGAAGCTACCGATGAAGAGCTCGCGGCAAGGGGGAAACGATTCGCCATCGAAGCAGTGCCGTACGTTGCGACGCAGGCCTACGCCGACGCATCCCGCGCACTATCGGTCGCGTACAGGGCGCGCGATTCGTCGCAGGATCAAGCAATCGTCGATGCGGTGTTTACGACATGGCCAAGCGAAACTGCACGCGTTCCAGCAACCACCGTCGCGCCGCCGCGCGCGCGGCGCCTGCACGAGGAAGCGCGCAAGGCGATCGCGTACGGAGATGACGTGGCGAGCGCAATGGACCTCGAACTGAAGGCTTTCGGCGCAAATCCACGCGATCCCGATATCGCGCAGTTCCTGGCGCTGCTGCATCTGTGGACGAAGCCATCACAGCCGGAAACGGCACGGCAGCTGGCGCTGTTCGCCATCGCAGTCAGTGGGCCGAAACGTACGGCGCGCGCCGACTACTGGAACACACTCGCCGTCGCCAGTGCGTTGAGCGCGCGGCAGAACGATGCGACTGCTGCCTTCCTCGTCGAAACTGCACTCAGCACCAGCCTGGACCGAAGCTGCCGGGCTGCGCTTCGCGCGTACGCGAGCTACGGCGATCCCCTTCGTACTCCGGTGCAGGCGATGCTGTACCGCGTGCGCTCGCAGCCGCGCGGGTACGCGTATCCTGCATGCGCCTGGCCACAATATTGACGACGACAAATGCTTATACGCCCACCAGATCCGCACACGCACGGGAGCCGCGAATAACGGGCGTCGGCGGCGGTACGAACTCTGGCGAGTTCGATCTCAGCGCTCGCCTCGGCGTGAACTTGGTACAGTGTCGCGCCGTGACAGATTCGATCTCCGACGATATGACGCGCAAGGGTGCGCTTCATGCGCGCAGGCGCGCCGGATCGCGTCTTGCCCGCGTGCTCACGCTTCTCGCAATCGCCACGCTCGCCGCGTGCGGCGCACTGCCGCCCCGCAATCCGCCCCGCGTCGACGTCGTCGTCGTCGAGCTCGAGCGTATCGACGGTCCGCAGGCGTTTTTCGGCATCACGCTGCAACTCACCAACGATGGCGATGACGACATCGTGATCAACGCGATGCAGGGCGCGCTGGCGATCGAAGACGAGAGCATCGCGCAGGCAGCGCTTGTGTCGGCGCCGGTTCGCGTGCCCGCGCACGGCGCGACGCGCGCGCAGTTGCGGGCGCAGACGGGCATGGATGCGATCCTGCGCGCGATCGCCGCCGCGATGCGCCGCGGAGCAACGCTCGTGGCGCCTGGCGGTCGGCCGACGCTGCGCTATTCGATCACCGGCAGCGCAACGCTCAATGGCGGCTACCGGCTGCCGTTTTCGCGCGCCGGCGAGCTCGGCTGAAGTGGTCTCGATGACATCGCTGCGCTTTACGAAGATGGAAGGCCTCGGGAACGATTTTGTCGTCGTCGACGCAACGCGATCCGCGTTTACGCTGTCGCCGGACGCGATTCGCCGGTTGGCCGACCGCCGCTTCGGCGTCGGCTGCGACCAGGTGCTCGTCGTGGAGCCGGCGCGCGAAGGCGCCGATTTCCGCTACCGGATATTCAACGCCGACGGTGGCGAAGTCGAGCAGTGCGGCAACGGTGCCCGCTGCTTCGTTGTTTTCGTCCGCGAGCGAGGGCTGACGGACAAGCGCGAGATTCGCGTCGAGACGGCCGGCGGTGTCATCGTGCCGAGACTCGAGGACGACGGCGAAGTGACGGTCGACATGGGCGCTCCGCGGTTCGCAGCGGGACAGGTGCCGTTCGTCGGCGGAACGGATGCGATCGCCGAGCCGCTCGACGTGGACGGCCGGACCGTGCTGATCTCCGCGCTGTCGATGGGCAATCCGCACGCGGTGCAGGTTGTCGCCGATGTCGGGCAAGCGCCGGTCGAGACGCTGGGTCCGCTGATCGAGCGCCATCCGCGGTTTCCGCAGCGCGTGAACGCGGGATTCATGCAGGTCGTCGATCGCGCTACCATTCGGCTGCGCGTGTTCGAGCGTGGCGCCGGCGAGACACTCGCGTGCGGCACCGGCGCGTGCGCGGCGGTCGTCGCCGGCCGCCGCCGCGGCCTCCTCGACGAGCACGTGCGCGTGATCACGCGCGGCGGCGACTTGTCGATCGCGTGGCCGGGCGGCGATGCGCCGGTGATGATGAAAGGCCCCGCGCGTGCGGTATTCGACGGCGAATGGCGCTGCACCGATCCCGGGGCATCGGCGGCGTGATCGACGGTGTCTCAATCTCGACTCCGCAACATCGACGAAGGATCCGGATGGATGCAAGTGCAGTTGCCGATTACCTGAAGAAGAACCCGGCGTTCTTCGAGGATTACGCCGACGTCGTCGCGCAGATCTTCGTTCCCCACCCCCACGGCGGCCACGCAATTCCCATCGCGGAACGCCAGATCCTTTCGCTGCGCGACCGCGCGCGCGACCTCGAGCACCGGCTGCGCGAGCTGATCCGCAACGGCACGGAAAACGACGAAATCGGCGAAAAGCTCCATCGATCGACGCTGGCGCTGTTTGCCGCACCGGATCTCGAAACGACGCTGGCCGTGCTGTCGCACAGTCTCAAGGAAGATTTCGCAGTTCCGCAGGTCGCGATACGCCTGTGGACGGAAGCGCCGCGCGAGAACGAACTGCCGGAATTCGCCGCGACGTCCGACGCCGTGCGCGAGTACGCCGAGCGTCTGCGCGCGCCGTACTGCGGCAGCGAGGCTGCGGCCGAATCGCGTCAATGGTTCAACGTCGAAGCGGACGCGAAATCGTTCGCCTACCTGCCGCTGCGCACCGAGCAGACATTCGGCATCCTGGCGCTCGCAAGCGGCGATGCTCGCCGCTTCCACGCCGACATCGGCACCGTGTACCTGTTGCGGCTCGCCGAGCTCGCCAGCGTGGCGATCGCACGCTTTTTCCGCTGAGCAGGCTGTGACGGCGCCGCGCGTCTTGTCGGGAGTGTCCGGCGAGAACGCGGCGGCGCTGGACGCGTTTGCCACGCATCTCAACTCGCGTGCGCTGCACACGCGTAACGCGTACGTGCGCGACGTCGCGCAGTTGTGCGAACTCGCGGGAGATGCGTCCGTGGCCGACCTCGCGCGGCCCCAGTTGATGCGGTTCGTCGCGACGCTGCACGGACGCGGTCTGTCGGGGCGAAGCCTCGCGCGGACCTTGTCGGCGTGGCGCGCGTTCTATCGGTTCCTGATCGAGCGGGACGGTACGTTGAAGGATGATCCGTGCGCCGGCATCAAGGCGCCGAAGTCGTCGCGCCGCCTGCCGTCGGCGTTGTCGCCCGACGAAGCGGCGAAGCTCGTGGCGATCGACAGCGACGAGCCATTCGCAATCCGCGATCGCGCGGTGTTCGAGCTCGCCTATTCGTCCGGGCTGCGGCTCTCGGAGCTCGCGCAACTCGACGTCGCGGGCTGCGACCTGACGACAGGCGAGGTGCGCGTGCTCGGCAAGGGCAGCAAGGAGCGCATCGTGCCGGTCGGAACCGCGGCGCGCGATGCGGTAACGCGGTGGCTCAGCCTTCGAAGCGCGCATGCCGCACCCGGCGAGACGGCGATGTTCATCGGCCGCCGCGGCCGCCGGCTGTCGCCTCGCGCGATCCAGCAGCAACTTGCGCAGTGGGCGATCAGGCAGGGACTGTCGCGCCACGTGCATCCGCACATGCTGCGCCATTCGTTTGCGTCCCACGTGCTGCAATCGTCGGGCGACCTTCGCGCCGTGCAGGAGATGCTCGGACACGCGTCGATCGCGAGCACGCAGGTGTATACGCATCTCGATTTCCAGGCGCTCGCGAAGGTTTACGACGCCGCTCATCCCCGCGCGAAGCGCAAGCGAAGCAAGTAGAAAAAAAGCGGGCGCCGGTTTGCGGCGCCCGAATCCCTTGGAGGAGAGGGGGTTCTACGACAGGGATGGCACTACATCCGGTAGGCCGATTCGCCGTGCGACGAGATGTCGAGGCCTTCGCGCTCCTCGTCTTCCGGCACACGCAGTCCTACGGTCATGTCGACGATCTTGTACGAGACGTAGGCGACGACACCGGACCAGATGATCGTGATGCCGACGGCCTTCGCCTGGATCCACAGCTGCGCCATGTAGCCCGGGAATTCCGTTTTGCCGGTCACCCAGTCGGCTACGACACTGGGTCCGCCGAGCGACGGCGAGACGAAGATGCCCGTCAGCAGCGCACCGAGAATGCCGCCGACGGCGTGCACGCCGAACACGTCCAGCGTGTCGTCCACGCCGATCATCCGCTTCAGGCCATTCACACCCCACAGGCAGACGAAACCGGCCGCGGTGCCGATGACGAACGCACCGGGGATGCCGACGTTGCCGGCCGCCGGCGTGATCGCCACGAGACCCGCAACGGCACCCGACGCGGCACCGAGCATCGACGGCTTGCTCTTCATCATCCACTCGCCGAACGACCACGACAGCACGGCGCAGGCCGTCGCTAGGAACGTGTTCATGAACGCGAGTGCAGCCGAGTTGTTCGCTTCGAGCGCCGAGCCGGCGTTGAAGCCGAACCAGCCGGCCCACAGCAGGGAGGCACCGATCATCGTCATCGGCAGGTTGTGCGGCGCCATCGATTCCTTGCCGTAGCCCACGCGCTTGCCGATGACGATTGCGCCGACGAGACCTGCGATACCCGCGTTGATGTGCACGACGGTGCCACCGGCAAAGTCGAGCGCGCCCATCTGCCAGATGTAGCCGGCTTTTGCGTTCGTCGCATCGACGACATTCGCAGCCGTGTACGCGTCAGGGCCGGGCCAGAACCAGACCATGTGCGCGATCGGGACGTAAGCGAACGTGAACCACAGCACGGCGAAGATGAGCACGGCCGAGAACCGGACGCGCTCGGCAAATGCGCCGAGGATCAGGCAGACGGTGATCGCCGCGAACGTCGCCTGGAAGGCCACGTACACGAGCTCGGGCAGCGGCGTGTTCTTCGAGAACGTGGCCGCCATCGAGAACTCGCCCTTCGCGGAGTCGAACGTCCCCTTGAGGAACAGCCGGTCGAAGCTGCCGAAGAACGCGTTGCCCTCGGTGAACGCGAGGCTGTAGCCGTACACGCACCACAGCACCGTGATCAGCGAGAACACGACGAACACCTGCATCAGCACGGACAGCATGTTCTTGGAGCGCACCATGCCGCCGTAGAACAGCGCCAGTGCGGGCACGCTCATCATCAGCACGAGCGCGGTGGAGATCAGCATCCACGCGACGTCACCCTTGTTCGGCGTGGCGGCTGGCGTCGCGGCCGCGGCTGCAGCAGCGGGCGCCGCCGTTGCCGCTGCAGCAGGAGCGGCAGCGTCCGCTTTCGCGTCCGGCGCCTTGGCCTCGGCCGCGGGCGGCGTTGCAGCCTTGTCCTGGCTGATGGCAGGTGCAGCGAGCCCGAACGCGCACAGCAGCCCGAGCACTACGAGAATTTTTTTCATTCGCGAGGCTCCCTTTACAGCGCGGCCGCGCCGGTCTCGCCGGTACGGATCCGCACAACCTGCAGCACGTCGAACACAAAAATCTTGCCGTCACCGATCTTTCCGGTGTTGGCGGCTTTTTCGATCGCTTCGATGGCGCGGTCGAGGAGGTCGTCGGCCAGCGCGGCCTCGACCTTCACCTTCGGCAGGAAATCGACAACGTATTCGGCGCCGCGATACAGCTCGGTGTGGCCCTTCTGCCGGCCGAAGCCCTTGACCTCGGTGACGGTGATGCCCTGCACGCCGATGGCCGAAAGCGCTTCCCGGACCTCGTCGAGCTTGAACGGCTTGATGATGGCGGAGACAAGTTTCATGGTTGATCTCCTGTCAGAACGTCTTTTGCACGAACGCCGTGCCGGTCGCCTTGCCGATGTTCCGGCCAGCCAGCGTGTATCCGGCGTCCTTCGCGGTCGAATCGGTGTAATACGCGCCGAAGTTCCAGCCGCCGGCCGCCGCATAGGTGACGCCGACCTTCCAATCGGTGTAGTTGAGGTTGTCGCCGTTGTTGAAGCCGTTCGTCTGCCCCTTGTATTCCTGCCGACCCACGTGCGTGTTCAGCGTCCACGTTTCGGTCAGCGGATAGTTGGCGGACAGATCGAGGTACCAGCTGTTGTGGGAATCGGGAATGCCGAACGTGTTGCTCACCGCGTGCGAGTACTTGAGCGACACCCATTTCCAGTTGCCGGCGATGTAGAGCTCCGTCGTGTTCGGCTTCGTGACGCCTTCGAGATAATCGCCGGGGTACCAGTACTGCAGGACGCCGACGTCCATGCCCCAGTCGTCGTTGAACGCGTACTTGTATCCGCCGTAGAAGTCCCATTCGAGGCTTGCGCCGTGATCGACGACGCCGGCGTCGTGCAGCCAGCTGATGTTCGAGCCCCACGTTCCGGCGTAGAAGCCGCCCGGCGTCGCGAGGTCGAAGCCACCCTGGAATGCCGGCTTGCGGTCGGTCTGCGTAAGCCCGCGGAAGATGTACTGGCTGTAGATGCCGAAGTTGCCGGTGATCGTGTACGGCTCGACCGGTTTCACCTCCGCCGCTGCGGGTGCTGGAGCGGGTGCGGTTTGCGCTTGCGCGTTCGAGGTGATCGTAGCGATGGCGGCCAGCGTGGCGATGCAAGTGGCAGAATGGAGTTTCATGTTCAAAGGAGTCCTGGTTTTGTTGAACGTACGTCCCGACGACGCTTTGCACGTCGTGTGCCCGAAGCAAAAAGTCGAGATAGTTCAAGTGGTTGGCTGAAAAATCGGACCGCTGGTCAGCGAGTGCCAGACTCACCGTGCACCAATCGCGGGCGTCGAATCCGGCGTGGTGCACGGGTCTGGGGCGACCGATCCGGTGGAGATCCGCGGCGGCGCGCGCAGGGATCGTCGTCGGCGCGGTAGGGTCCAAAGATGCGCGACCGCGGCCGTTCGCCGCGTCAGGGAGAACCCAATGCTGAATTCGAAGACGCTCGATGACCTTGCCGCCCGCATCGGCAAGGCGTTCGAAGGCTCGCCCGCCAAGGACATCGAGAAAAACATCAAGGCGATGTTGCAAAGCGGCCTTGCGCGGCTCGATCTCGTGACACGGCAGGAGTTCGACGTGCAGGCGGAAGTGCTGCGCAAGACGCGCGACAAGGTCGAACGACTCGAGGCGCGTGTGACTGAACTCGAGGCGCGAATGCCTGCGCCCGAATCCGGCGCCTGACCGATCACGCCCGGCCAACGCGCCGGCGCCTTCAATCCGTCAGCGAACCGTCAGCACGTCGCCGCGGTAATCGGGTTCGTGCGGCGGCGCGGTCGCGCGTGACGCGCGCATCTGCTTGCGCGCCCGCTTAGCCACGGCGTTGCATCTGCCCTTAGCAGGGGGAATGGCGCTGAATTGCCGCTGACGCACACGCGCCAACGAGCCCACGTGAGGGCAGGGGGCAATCAACGCGCGAATCTGTCAGTGATCGGCCAGTGACGCGGCTGCAAAGTAGCAGCGTCCAACTGACCGATCGCAGGTTCGCCGTGAAGACCGCCTTGCAGATGCTCGAAGCCCTTGTCGCCACCTCCCGCAAGCTCGGACCGTACGTGCTGCTCGAGGTGTTGCTGCCCGGAGGCACGCTGTTCGCGATGACGTTGTTCGTCTATCGCAATCCGGGTGCTGCGCGACGCTATGTGGCCAGGGTGCAAAAGGCGTTCAAGCGAGCCGTGGCGGCTACGCGCAACGCGATCCGCCGCCGGGCGGCCCGGGTGCCGTCGTTGACAACCGGCATCGAAGCGGCGATGCGCGCGCTCGGCTGAGGTCCCACGTCCAGAAGTGGGTCCGGCCCCATCGCGGGGTCGAACGCCGCTACGCTTTGCGAACGGGCAGCCGCTCCGGCCGAAGGTTTATATTCGGTCGGCCGGCGGCCGGCGCGCCCGTGGTCCGACCCGGCGAGCGGAACGTTACCGACGCCGCGCTTCCCGACCAAAAGGACCGATCCCGTTGAGAACTGCGCTGCCATGGGCCGCCCTGATCGTCGCCGGGGTCTTCGAGGTGGGTTGGGCGATCGGCTTGAAATACACCGAAGGGTTTTCGCGACTGTGGCCGAGTGTGGCCACCGTGCTGTCGATGATCGTAAGCCTTGGTCTCCTCGGGTTCGCCGTCAAGTTCCTGCCCGTCGGGACGGCGTATGCAGTCTGGGTGGGCGTTGGCGCCGTCGGGACCGCAACGCTCGGAATGGCCTTCCTCGGCGAGCCGATGAATGCCGGGCGCGTCATCAGCCTCGCCGTTATCGTTGCAGGCATTCTCGGACTGAAGCTCGCGACACCTGATTAGATGGCGCGATCCCGGCACGGCCGGTGGCGATGATTGCCGTCCTGCGTCGCTGCGTTCCTAGCATCGGCCAAACGGATGAGTGCAGTAGCGAGTCCGTCGCGCCATGCTCGTTGCTCCGTCACACGAGCAGCCGGATGACCGTCGCAATCGTCCATAGCCGCGGACTGACCGGCGTGACCGCGCCGCGCGTCAGCGTCGAAGTGCACCTGTCCGGTGGGCTTCCCGGTGTGCACATCGTCGGCCTCGCGGAAACCGAAGTGCGGGAAGCGCGCGATCGCGTGCGTGCCGCGTTGCAGAACGCGCAGTTCGAGTTTCCGCAACGCAAGGTCACCGTGAGCCTGGCGCCTGCAGACCTGCCGAAGGAATCGGGACGCTTCGATCTGCCGATCGCGATCGGCATCCTCGCCGCGAGCGGGCAACTGCCGCAGGACGCGCTGGCGGCGCACGAGTTCGCCGGCGAACTGGCGCTGACGGGCGAGCTTCGCGCTGTGCGCGGCGCGCTCGCGATGGTGCTGTCGGCGCGGCATGACGGGCGCGCCTTCGTGCTCCCGCAGGCGAGTGCTGCCGAAGCGGCGCTCGTGCGCGATGCGGTCGTGTTGCCTGCGGCGTCGCTGCTGGCGGTGTGCGCGCATCTGACGGGCGCCGCCGCATTGACGCCAATCGTTGCGCAGGCACCGCCGTCTGCCGTCAGCGATGCGCCCGACCTCGCCGATGTGCGCGGCCAGCCGCTTGCCAAGCGCGTGCTCGAGATCGCGGCTGCAGGATTCCATTCACTGCTGCTGCTGGGGCCGCCCGGCACCGGCAAGTCGATGCTCGCACAACGTTTGCCTGGCTTGCTGCCGCCGATGACCGAGGCGGAAGCGCTGGAATCCGCAGCGCTGGCATCGCTTGCGGGGCGTTTCACCGTCGAGCGATGGCGCGTGCGTCCATTTCGCGCGCCGCACCACACGGCAAGCGGCGTGGCACTCGTGGGTGGAGGTGGAATCCCGCGGCCCGGCGAGATCTCGCTTGCCCATCACGGTGTGCTGTTCCTGGACGAGTTGCCGGAATGGGACCGGCGCGTCATCGAGGTGCTGCGCGAGCCCCTCGAGTCCGGCACGATCCACGTGTCGCGTGCTGCGCGGCAAAGCGTGTTTCCAGCGCAGTTCCAGCTCGTCGCCGCGATGAATCCGTGCCCGTGCGGTTGGCTGGGTCACGCCAGTGGTCGCTGCCGTTGCGCGCCCGACCAGATCCAGCGCTATCGGCGGCGCGTGTCGGGTGCGCTGTACGATCGAATCGACCTGGCGATCGAAGTGCCGGCTGTCGATGCGGCGGACATGGCGCCGCGAGCGGTGAATGACAGCACCGATCGGTCGTCCGCCGTGCGCGAGCGCGTCGCTTGCGCCCATGCGCGCCAGATCGATCGGCAGGGCAAGGCCAATGCGCGGCTCGCGCCCGCAGACGTCGAACGGCATTGCCGCCGCACAGCGGCGAGCGAAAGCTTGTTGGCGCAAGCGATGGCGCGGTGGTCGTTGTCCGCACGCGGCTATCACCGCGTACTCAAGGTCGCGCGAACCATTGCCGATGTCGCCGGCAGCGATGACCTCGAGGCGGCGCACGTGGCCGAGGCCATCGGCTACCGACGAGACCTCGGTTGCGTGGCGTAACGGGTACGCCGCTGTTAAGCGATGCGTGTCAGCGCGGCACCGGTTTTTGGCGGATCCTTGCGCCAAAAACGTCGACCGCTTCCGATTCGATACGGGTCGCCACACCAGAGTCGAGCGCAGGTTGGCCGGACGTCCACGCGATCGCATCGCAGGACGTCTGCATGATGAGGCGCATGATCGGATCGGCCTGTTCCGGAATCACGCTGGCAAGGTAACGGCGCATCGCGCGAACGCCGTTGTCATCGAACGAGCTGCTGCAATGGCGCTCCCCTTTGGGGCCGATGCTCGCTACCTGATGAAACCCGATCTTCGCGCGCGATCCGAGCAGCACGCGATCGGTGCCGGCGAGGAAGATCAGCGAACATGCGGACGCGCACTCGTAGCGGGTGACGGTACGAAACTTACCTAAGCGAACCTCCCGGGCAAGGGAGATACCGTCATTCAACAGCCCGCCCGGCGATTCGAGCAGGAGCCAAGGCTTGTCGCAGCCGATTTTTTCAGTCCGCGCGAGCACGCCATCGAACTTCAGGCTCGTATCGTGAGTGATCTTGCCTTGCAACGCTACGACGCACGCATTCGGATCCGTTCCGACGATGACGAAGCGACCGCCATCGTAGGCAATCGATTCCTGGCCCGCCGCCGACAGGTTCGCCAGTCGTGCGCGCGCGCGTTGCCGCGCGGACGATTTCGGACCGGCTCGGGCGTTGGCCATGACGTCCGCGTACCACTTTCGCGCTTCGTCGAGGTTTTGCTCGACCCCCGAACCCGTCTCGTAGAAGACGCCGATGCTGTATTGCGCGTCGGGGTCTCCCTGCTGCGCCGCCTTCAGATACCACCGCGCGGCTTCGCCTAGGTCGGAGGCGACTCCCAGTCCCTTTTCGTAGAGGATGCCGACGTTGAATTGCGCGGCCGGATGCCCCTGCTGGGCCAACGGAAGCCACAACTGCAGCGCCGTCGAATACTCGCTGCGGTCGTACGCGGCAACGCCGTCCTCGTAAGGACCCGCGAGGGCGTGCGTCGCCAGGAGCAGCATGCAACACGCGAAACGAGATCGCAGCTTCATCGTGGAGGCAACTATAACCGTAGCGAAGGGTTGGACGACGGGTCGTGATGCAACGCCTGTCGTCGATCACCGAAGACGATCGTCCTTGTAACGTCTCCCCAATCCCATTGATGTCCCGCGTGCGTTCGCCGGATCGCAACGCTCGCTGCGGTATCATCGTCCGTTCTGATGAATGCGCTCGGCGAACCGGTTGCCGCGAGGCAGGATTCGCGCACGGAAACGTCCCGCCTGCGCGAAATCCCGTACAACTACACGTCGTTTTCCGATCGCGAGATCGTGATCCGGCTGCTCGGCGCGCCGATGTGGGCGCTGCTCGAGGAGTTGCGTGGCGAGCGCCGCACCGGTCGCTCGGCACGGATGCTGTTCGAAGTGCTCGGCGACATCTGGGTCGTCGAGCGCAATCCGTATTTGCAGGACGACCTGCTCGACAATCCAAGGCGTCGCCGGCTGCTCGTCGACGCGCTCCACCATCGTGTAAACGAGATCGATCGGCGCCGCAAGGACAACACGGCCCTCGACGCCGATCGCGACGCGAAGGTCGGCCAATTGCTCGACGCCGCGCGCGCGGCCGTCGATCGCTTCTCGAAATGGTTTCCGCACACCGCAGCATTGAGAAAACGCGTGCAGCGTACGCTTGGCCGCCATACGCGCAAGGACAACATCACGTTCGACGGCCTCCAGCGCGTATCGCACGTGACCGACGCAACCGACTGGCGCGTCGAGTACCCATTCGTCGTGCTGCATCCGGATACGGAAGACGAAGTGCGCGGCATCGTCGCCGCGTGCATCGAGCTCGGCCTGACGATCATTCCGCGCGGCGGCGGCACGGGCTATACCGGCGGCGCGATCCCGCTCGACCCCTGCTCGGCGGTGATCAACACCGAGAAGCTCGAGCGGCTCTCCGGTGTCGAGCGAATTGCATTGCAGGGGCACGCGGAACCGGTCGCGACGATCGACTGTGGCGCAGGGGTCGTCACGAAACGCGCGATGGACGTTGCCGATGCGAACGGACTCGTGTTCGCGTGCGATCCGACGTCGGCGGATGCGTCATGCATCGGCGGGAATGTCGCCGTCAATGCCGGTGGAAAGAAGGCCGTGCTGTGGGGCACGGCACTCGATAATCTCGTCTCGTGGCGGATGGTGACGCCGGATGCGCAGTGGCTGGAGGTGACGCGCATCGATCACAACCTCGGCAAGATCCACGATGCGCAAGCTGCGACCTTCGAGCTCAAATGGTTCGGTGACGATGGCAGCACCGTGACGAAGCGCGAAGTGCTCGCCATTCCCGGGGGCCTCTTCCGCAAGGTGGGTCTCGGCAAGGACGTCACCGACAAGTTCCTCGCAGGGTTGCCGGGCGTGCAGAAGGAAGGGTGCGACGGCATTGTCGTCAGCGCGCGCTTCGTGCTGCACCGGATGCCACCGGCCATCAGGACGTTCTGCCTCGAGTTCTTCGGCCAGGCGCGCGAATCGACGCCGGCGATCGTCGAGATCAAGCGCTTTCTCGATGCGGCGGCCGACGCGCCCGCCGCTGCGCGCGTTCAGCTTGCGGGCCTCGAACATCTCGATTCCCGGTACGTGAAGGCGGTCGGCTACTCGACGAAAGCGAAGCGGCACGGCTGCCCGAACATGATCCTGCTCGGCGACATCGTCGGCGAGAGCGACGACGCCGTCGCGAAGGCAGCGTCGGAGGTGATCCGGATCGCCAATGCGCGCGGCGGCGAGGGGTTCGTCGCCGTATCCGCCGAAGCGCGCAAGAAGTTCTGGCTCGACCGCTCGCGCACGGCGGCGATCGCCAAGCACACGAACGCATTCAAGATCAACGAGGACGTCGTCATTCCGCTCGACCGGCTCGGCGACTACACCGACGGCGTCGAGCGCCTGAACATCGAGATGTCGATCCGCAACAAGGTGAAGCTCGCGGACCGCCTCGCGCAATTCTTCGCCGATCCCGATGCGGAGCACCTGTGGCGAACCGGCAGCGAAGCGAGGCCGACCGACAGCGAGCTCGCGGCGGCGCTCGACGATGCGCGTGCGCTCGTCGTATCGGTGCGCGCGCGCTGGCAGGATCTGTACGACCGCCTCGACACGACGTTTCGCGACCTGCAGAGCCACGCCGATGTCGTGTCGTGGAAGCACGAGCTCAAGGCGCCGCTGGAAACGATCTTCGCCGGCCGCAATTACGAGCCGCTGCTCGCCCGCTGCAACGCGCTCCACCGCGAAGTGCTGCGCAGCCGCGTGTTCATCGCGCTGCACATGCACGCCGGCGACGGCAACGTGCACACGAACCTGCCGGTCAACTCGGACGACTACGCGATGCTGCAGGAGGCCAACGCGGCTGTCGCCCGCGTGATGGCGCTTGCTCGCGCACTCGATGGCGTCATTTCAGGCGAGCACGGCATCGGCATCACCAAGCTCGAATTCCTCACGGACGACGAGCTCGCGCCGTTCGCCGACTACAAGCGTCGCGTCGATCCGCAGGGACGCTTCAATCGCGGCAAGCTGACGCGCGAGCATGCGCTGCCGGCCGACCTCACGAATGCGTACACACCGTCGTTCTCGCTGATCGGCCACGAGAGCCTGATTCTCGAGCAGAGCGCGATCGGCGAGATTACCAATGCGATCAAGGACTGCCTGCGCTGCGGCAAGTGCAAGGCGCCTTGCGCGACGCATTCGCCGCGCGCAAACCTGCTGTACAGCCCGCGCAACAAGATACTCGCGACGTCGCTTCTGACCGAGGCATTCCTCTACGAAGAGCAGACGCGACGTGGCGTTTCATTGCGCCACTTCGACGAGTTCGGCGACGTTGCCGACCACTGCACCGTGTGCCACAAGTGCTTGAACCCGTGTCCGGTCGACATCGACTTCGGCGACGTGTCGATCGCGATGCGCAACCTGCTGCGCAAGGAGGGCAGGAAGAAGTTCAATCCGGGCACGGCCGCGTCGATGTTCTTCCTGAACGCC
This sequence comes from uncultured Pseudomonadota bacterium, assembly GCA_963709335.1. Classification (GTDB taxonomy): domain Bacteria; phylum Pseudomonadota; class Gammaproteobacteria; order Burkholderiales; family Casimicrobiaceae; genus VBCG01. Next base: position 741,650 of record CAVPWB010000004.1, on the reverse strand, counting down.
ACCGATCCGGCGACGATCAAGCTCGTCAAGACCGTGATGATCGACGTCGGCTTCCGCGTACAGCGGCTCGCGTACGCCGTCGCAAAGAAGGCGGGCCTTGCACGCGCGCAGACCGCGCTGCCTGGGTCCACGACCGGCAGGACGCCGGTGAAGGCGCAGGTGATCCATTTCATCAACAAGCCGATGCCGGCCGGCGTGCCGATACGCACCGCGCGCGCGCTGATCGACGTCGAGGACCCGACGATCATTCCGATCATCCGCGATCCGTCGAAGATCAACGACGATTCGGACGCGGTGTTCTACTTTCCCGGCTGCGGATCCGAGCGGCTCTTCTCGCAGGTCGGACTCGCCACACAGGCGATGCTCTATCACGTCGGTGCGCAATGCGTGCTGCCGCCCGGCTACCTGTGCTGCGGCTATCCGCAGACGTCGGCTGGCAATCACGACAAGGGCCAGCAGATCATCACCGACAACCGCGTGCTGTTCCACCGCGTCGCGAACACGCTCAATTACCTCGACATCAAGACGGTGATCGTGTCGTGCGGCACGTGCCTCGACCAGCTGCAGAAATACGAGTTCGAGAAGATCTTTCCCGGCTGCCGGCTGCTCGACATTCACGAGTATTTGCTCGAGAAGGGCGTGCGTCTCGACGGCGTGACCGGCGTGCGCTACATGTATCACGACCCCTGCCACACGCCGATGAAAGTGCACAAGCCGCTGCAGGTGGTGAGCACGCTGATGGGCGCCGACGTCCCTCTCAACGACCGCTGCTGCGGCGAATCGGGCACGCTCGCGGCAACGCGGCCCGATATCTCGACGCAGGTGCGGTTTCGCAAGGAGCGCGAGATGCGCGCCGGCGCCGATGCCGCGCGCGGCGACGGCTTCGACGGCCCGGTGAAGGTGCTGACGTCATGCCCGTCGTGCCTGCAGGGGCTGTCGCGCTTCTCCGACGATGCCGGCACGCAGGCCGACTACATCGTCGTCGAGCTTGCACGGCACATCCTGGGCGAGCAATGGATGCCGGATTACGTCGCGAAGGCCAATCGCGGCGGCATCGAGCGCGTGCTGGTCTGAGCTACGAAGGTGCCAAGCGAAGTGTGCCGCGGGCGCCGTCAGTTGATGCGCGACGTGTGGAGCGAGATCGCGAACGTGCCGTCGACCGCATGATCGGCAATCGCGGGGACCGCGGGTGACAGCACCTCCGGTCCGGCGTACAACAGAAACGGCGTTGCGAGCGCGATGACGAAATAGAGGGCGGCGATCCAGCGAGACGCGCCTTCCCTTGTCGGACGACCGGCAAAAAATCCCGCGACGTCCGTGTGTCCAACGGGTGGAGGGACGTGCAAACGTTCGTCGCGGGTGGAGGTAATCGTCATGGCTGCTTCTCATGGCCCCTGGGGGCCGGTTTCGATGCCACAAGACTACAATCGATTTACCCCCAACCTCCGTCGAACATTCCGTGGCAGCGAAGCGGATTAATCGCATTGCTGTTGGGAAAAAGTCGCGCTTTGATCCATAGCCCGCCGCCGGTCGGGAGAGTCGCCCGCCGGGCCGTCGGGGCGGTCATCGCTATGCTATAAGCATGAAAGTACCTTGTAACGGCTGCGGGCTCGTCATAAGCGGCTCACCGCCGGGTTTTTGCTCGATTGTCCAAACGGACGCGCGCCTGCGTCGTCGACCGTCGAAGCCGTATGCTGGAGAGCCGCATGCAGGAAAACGCCGTCGATAGTCCGCCGATCGCCGAAGAGCAGCAACCGGATGTTTCGTCGCCGGAAGCCTCGGATCCGCCCGAACTCGCATTTTCCGACGCGGCGACGGCGACGCGGTGGGTGAAGTCGTTGCCGCTTTCCAACGTCGGCCAGGCCTATCAGGCAATCCTCGACCAGCTCCGCGCACTGACGGCGTCGCAGATGGGGCCGCGCGACCGCGCGACGATCGCCGAGTTGATCCGCGAGCCCGTCGCCCATCTGCACACCGAACTCGCCCGCCGCTACGCCGGCAAGCCGCAGCCGCTCGACGAGCGCGAGGCGGAAGCCGCCGACCAGGCGATCACGCTGTGGCAGGCGCTCTGGATCCAGTACTCGGTATGCCTGAAGCCCCTCCTCGACGGCAGCACGGAACTGCAGGGCGTCAAGGCCAAGCTGCTGCAGCGGGCGCTGTATGTCGGCAAGCAGCTGATCATCGTGCATGGCTGCGCGCGTCGCATTCCTTCGGCCGACCTGTGGCAGGAGCTGCACGCGTATTACCGGCTTGCCGAAATGCTCGACTGCGCCATGGCAAGCGTGTCCGATCACCTGATGCCGGATGCCGAAAACCTTTCGTGCTATTCGACGTACAGCCACGGCCTGCTGCTGGCACTCGCCGACCCCTATGCGCTGAGTGTGCGGCAGATCGAGCTCACGGATCGCTGGCTGGGCCAGTGGTCGCGGAAGGTGTTTCCCTACGCCAAGCAGCGCGAGAGCGAAGGTGCCGTCATCGTCATCGACCTCGAAGCGCACGCATGGTGCGGTGCTCGCGAATTCGAGCGCCGGAACGCATTCGGGATCGGTGCGCTTCGGCTATCCGGCGAAGCTCGCCACGAGCGTTCGCGGCAGGCTGAAGCGGCTCGCCAACGGCGCGACGCCGGCCGAGCTGCAACTGGGCGACGACGTGTCGACCGAAGCGGCCGTCACGCTGCTGAAGCATCTCGATATGCGCTGGCATCATCCCCCCGCGGCCGGACGGCGCCAGCGTTCGACAGCGATCGAGGTTTCGGCGGGCGGTACCGAGGCCGCATACTTCCGCGTCGGTGGCCGCTCGTTCAATCGTCAGGATCCGCTGGGCCGGGACACCGATCCGACGCGCTACCTGCAGACGGTCGGCGGCATAGGGGATTTCGACCGGCGCAAGGAGCAGGCGGAGCGCAGCTGGCCCTGGGAAAAGTGGTACGGCCTGTGCGAGTGGCGCGAGGCGACGATCAGGCACCAGAGCGGCGGTCAGTACCACTGGTTCCTCGATCAGCTCGTCGTCGTTCGCGAGGATTCCCAGACGCGGCTCGGCTACGTTTCACGGCTCGCCGTCGAGCAGGACGGGGCGATCTCGCTGTCGCTCAAGCTGTGGCCCGGCGACCCGAAAGTGTTCGCCGTGCGGCTGGTCAATCCCAACGGCACCGAGGAGGCGCCGGCCGCGGCGATCCTGCTTGCGGAGTCGCCGGAAGAGCCTCCGTCGCTCGTGCTGTCGCCGCGGGCGTTCGTGCTGAACCGCGTCATGCGCTGCGACGAGCCGGGCCCGATCCAGAAGTTCAAGCTGCTGCACATCGTCCAGCGCGGCGGCGACTTCGAGCGCGTCGCGTTCGAGCACGTCGACCCGAGTTTCTAGCGGAAGTTGAGGCTGCGCGACCCACGCTTCGGCGGATCAAGCCGAGGAGGCTTCGAGCGCGGACGGCCGGCGCGATAATGGCGCATGCCCAATCGCCTCGCGCGCACGACGAGTCCGTATCTGCGTCAGCACGCCGGTAATCCCGTCGATTGGTATCCGTGGGGCGAGGAAGCACTCACTCGCGCCAGAACCGAGGACAAGCCGATCCTGCTGTCGATCGGCTACTCGGCCTGCCACTGGTGCCACGTCATGGCACACGAGTCGTTCGAGGACACCGAAGTCGCGGCGCAAATGAACGCGGCGTTCGTCAACATCAAGGTCGACCGCGAGGAGCGGCCGGATCTCGACCAGATCTACCAGACGGCGCACGCGCTGATGACGCGGCGCTCGGGTGGCTGGCCGCTGACCATCTTCCTGACACCGACTGGCGCGCCGTATTTTGCCGGCACGTATTTCCCGAAACGTGCGCAGCACGGCATGCCCGGCTTCCTCGAAATCCTGCCCCGGCTCGCTGCGGCTTATCGCGAGCAGGGCGCAGCAATTGTGGAGCAAAGCGGTCGTCTTTCCCGCGCACTCGAATCGCTCGAGCCTTCGCGCTGCACGGGTGCGCTTCCGTTCGACGCGCCGCGGTGGGCCGTCGACCAACTCGAGCAGCGCTTCGATCGCGTCGACGGCGGCTTTGGCGATGCGCCCAAGTTTCCGCACGCCGCGGAACTCGAGTTCTGCCTGCGCGAATGGAGGCTGCGCGGCAACGAAGGTGCGCTAGCCGTCGTCACCACGACGCTCGCGAAAATGGCGGACGGCGGCATTCACGACCAGATTGGCGGCGGCTTCTGCCGTTACAGCGTCGACGGCCAGTGGTCGATCCCTCACTTCGAGAAGATGCTGTACGACAACGCGGCGCTGCTGTCGCTGTACGCCGATGCGGCGCGCGCGACGGGAAACCCTGCGTTCGGCGACGTCGCGCGCGACATCGTCGGCTGGCTCGTGCGCGAGATGCGCGCGCCCGACGGTGCGTTCCATTCCAGCCTCGACGCCGACAGCGAAGGCGAGGAGGGGCGGTTCTACGTGTGGTCGCGCGACGAGGCGCGTGCCGCGATGCGTCCGGACGAATGGGTCGCGGCCGCGCCTTATTACGGGTTCGACGGCGCGCCGAACTTCGAGGGGGAGACGTGGCATCTGCGTGTCGTCGCGTCGGTCGACGACATTGCACGCAACCTGGGGTTGCCGCTGCCCGACGTGAAGACGCGACTCGCCGGCGCCCGTGCCGCGCTTTTTGCCCGGCGCTCGGCGCGCGTGCGGCCCGGCCTCGACGACAAGATCCTGACGGCGTGGAATGCGCTGACGATCGCGGCGCTCGCCCGCGCGTCGCGCGCACTGGACGAGCCTGCGTGGGCCGATTTGGCGCAGGACGCGCTCGACGCGCTCGTCAGCACGGCTTGGCGCGACGGACGCCTGCACGCCACCCGCCATGGCGGCAACGTGGCGCTCAACGGATACCTCGACGACTACGCGTTCCTGCTCGCCGCGTTGCTGGAATCGATGCAGACGCGCTTTCGCCGCAGCGACTGGGATCTCGCGCACAAGATTGCCGGCCGCCTGCTCGACGGCTTCGAGGACCGCGATCGCGGTGGTTTCTGGTTCACGAGCCACGACCACGAAGCGCTCTATCACCGGACGAAGCCCGCGCATGACAACGCGACGCCGTCGGGAAACGGCGTCGCCGCGCAGGCGCTGCTTGCGCTGGGACATCTGGCGTCGGAGCCGCGTTACGTCGAGGCCGCGGAGCGCGCGGTGCGGCTGTTCGCGAACGGACTCGCCGAATCCGCGGCGTCGCAGTCATCGCTGCTGGTGGCGCTCGACCGACTGCACGCACCGCCCGCCACACTCGTCATTGGCGGCGATCCGGCAACGGCGCGCGATTGGCAGCGACATCTGGAGCATCAGTACCGGCCGGAGCTCGCGATCGTCGTGGCCGTCGGCGAAGCGGTGCCGGAAGCATTGCGCAAGGGCACCGTGACAGGCGCGGGTGCCGCGGCATGGCTGTGCCAGGGGATGCAGTGCCTACCGGCGGTCACCGACCTGCAGACGCTCGAAGCGCAACTGGCGTCATCCGTTTCAGCGGCTGCGGCGTTGGTCAGCGGTGCCGGCGGAGGGACGGCTGATCTGGCCGGTCGATCGGCTATTCGCTAACATCGCGGTTTTCGTCAATCACGGACAATCAATCATGAAGGTCACAGTGGCATTGCTCGCCGTCGCAACGATTACGGCGTCCGGAGCGGCGCTCGCCGATGCCGGCGAAGATCTGCTGAAGAAGAGCGGCTGCACCGCATGCCACGCGATCGACAAGAAAGTCATCGGCCCGGCCTATCAGGACGTGGCGGCGAAGTACAAGGGCGATGCCGGCGCGGCAACCAAGCTCGCCGACAAGGTCAAGAAGGGCGGCTCGGGCGTTTGGGGACCCGTGCCGATGCCGCCGAACACGCAGGTCAGCGACGCCGATATCAAGACGATGGTCGCGTACGTTCTCGCACTGAAGAAATAAGCGGCTAGCGTGCCCTCGGCGGGCAGCGCGGGTGATGGCCAGTTGTGCTAGGCTGTTGCCGCGTGCAGGAGAGCGCGTCGCAACTTGACGCCGCCGAAGGCGTAATCCCGAAACCGCTCAGGCAAAAGGACTGCTCGCAGCAAGGCACGATCTGGAGAGCGGCGGCGCCGGGTAGGCGCAGCCCACCGAAGGGGCACCGGCAGCGCGACGCGCGGCCGCAATCTCTCAGGTAAAAGGACAGACGGGGCGACGCGGATATCCGCGCCGCCCTTCGTTTTTCCGACCGGAGATCCGCGTGCTGAAAACCACCCCGCTCAACGACCTGCACCGCGCGTCCGGTGCTCGGATGGTCGACTTCGGCGGGTGGGACATGCCCGTCAACTACGGCTCGCAGATCGACGAGCATCACGCGGTTCGCCGCGATGCGGGCATGTTCGACGTGTCGCACATGCGCGTCGTCGACCTCCACGGCGACGGCGCAAACGGGCCACGTCTGTTCCTGCGTTACGCGCTCGCCAACAACGTCGACAAGCTGACGGTTCCGGGCAAGGCGCTCTATTCGTGCCTGCTGCGCGACGATGGCGGTGTGCTCGACGACCTGATCGTCTATTTCCTGCGCGAGGATTTCTTCCGTCTCGTGGTCAACGCGGCGACGGCCGACAAGGACGTCGCCTGGATCACCGCACTCGCGGCGAAGCGGGCCCCCGGCCTGACGATCACGCCGCGCGCCGACCTCGCGATGATTGCCGTGCAGGGCCCCGCGGCGCGCGAGAAGGTGTGGCGCGCCGTGCCTGGCAGCGAGGCGGCAACGAGCGTGTTGAATCCGTTCAGCGCGGCGACCGTGCCGAGTCCCTGGGGCGAGCTGTTCATCGCGCGCACCGGCTACACCGGCGAGGACGGGTTCGAGATCGTGGTGCCGGCGTCGCATGCGAAGGAACTCTGGCAGGCGTTGCAGGCGGCCGGTGTCGCGCCCTGCGGCCTGGGTGCGCGCGACACGCTGCGGCTCGAAGCCGGCATGAACTTGTACGGGCAGGACATGGACGAGTCGGTGTCGCCGCTCGAATCCGGCCTCGGCTGGACCGTCGACCTTGTGAGCGAGCGCGATTTCGTCGGCAAGGGCGCGCTCACCGCCCGGCAGGCATCGCGCGAGATGATGGGCCTGCTGCTCGTCGATGCAGGCGGCGTGCTGCGCGCGCATCAGGTCGTGCACACGGATCGCGGCGAAGGTGAGATCACCAGCGGCACGTTCTCGCCGACGATGAAGCAGTCGATCGCGCTCGCCCGGCTGCCTGCGGGCGTGGCGGTCGGCGACATCGTGCACGTGCAGGTGCGCGACCGGCGACTGGCCGCGCGCGTCGTCAAGCCGCCGTTCGTCCGCAAGGGCAAGGTCATCGCAGCGTGATCGATCGAAGCGACGTTCAATCAAACAAGGAGCCGCCAATGAATCTGCCGAACGATCTCAAATACACGGACAGCCACGAATGGATTCGGACCGAGACCGACGGCACCGTGACGATCGGCATCACCGATCACGCGCAGGCGGCGCTCGGCGACCTCGTGTACGTCGAGCTGCCCAAGGCGGGTCGCACTGTCGCGGCGCACGAGGCGTGCGCAGTCGTGGAGTCCGTCAAGGCGGCAAGCGATGTCTACGCACCGCTTGCCGGAACGATCGTCGCGGGCAACGACAAGCTCTCCGGTGAGCCCGAGGCGGTGAACGAGAACGCCTACGATGCATGGCTGTTCAAGATGAAGCCGGCCGACGCCGCGGATGTCGAGCAATTCATGGATGCGGCCGCGTATTCGCGGCTGATCGCCGAAGCCTGAGGACCGGGAACCCGCATGGACGACAAGCTCGATCGCGAAGCGACGCTCTCGTCGCTCGAGGACCACGACGCGTTCGTGCGCCGGCACATCGGCACATCGGACGACGCGCAGGCGGCGATGCTCGACGAGCTGGGCTTCGAGTCCGTCGATGCGCTGATGGATTCGGTCGTCCCGGCGGCGATTCGGCTCGACCGGCCGTTGCCGCTGCCGCCGCCGTGCACGGAAGCGGAGGCGCTGGCGAAGTTGCGGGCGCTCGCCGAACAGAATCGCGTCGTGAAATCGGTGATCGGCCAGGGCTATTACGGAACGGAGACGCCCGCGGTGATCCTGCGCAACGTGTTCGAGAATCCCGCGTGGTACACGGCCTATACGCCTTACCAGCCCGAGATCTCGCAGGGACGTCTCGAGGCGCTGCTGAATTTCCAGACGATGGTGTGCGAACTCACCGGCATGCCGATCGCGAACGCATCGATGCTCGACGAGGCGACTGCGGCGGCCGAGGCGATGACGCTTTGCCAGCGCGTCGGCACGTCGAAGAGTACGCGCTTCTACGTCGCCGACGATGTGTTCGCGCAAACGCTCGACGTCGTGCGCACGCGCGCAGCGCCGCTCGGCATCGACGTGATCACCGGTTCCGCCGCCGACGCCGCGCGGGCGGATGCGTTCGGCATCCTGCTGCAGTATCCGGGTTCGGACGGAGCGATTCATGACCACCGCGCGCTCGTCGATGCGGCGCACGCCGCCGGAACGCTGGTCGTCGTTGCGACCGACCTCCTGGCGCTGACGCTGCTGGCGCCGCCGGGCGAGTGGGGCGCCGATGCCGTGGTCGGATCGTCGCAGCGGTTCGGCGTGCCGATGGGTTTCGGCGGTCCGCACGCAGCGTTTCTCGCAACGCGCGACGCATTCAAGCGCTCGCTGCCGGGGCGGCTGGTGGGCGTCACCGTCGATGCGACCGGGGCGCTCGCGTATCGGCTCGCGCTGCAGACGCGCGAGCAGCACATACGCCGCGAAAAGGCGACGTCGAACATCTGCACGGCGCAAGTGCTGCTGGCGGTGATGGCCGGCATGTACGCCGTCTATCACGGCGGCGATGGGTTGACGACGATCGCGCGGCGCGTCCACAGGCTGACGGCGATCCTGGTCGCGGGGCTCGAGCGCCTCGGCATCGCGAGCCACGGGGAATCGTTCTTCGATACGGCGACGTTTTCCACCGGCGCGGCGACTGGCGCAATCGTGCAGCGCGCGCTCGACGCCGGTTACAACGTGCGGCAGGTCGGCGCGTCGATCATCGGCGTATCGCTCGACGAGACGACCACTCGCGCTGACATCGTCGCGCTTTGGCAGGCGTTCTCAGGCAGCCGTGTGCCGTTCGGCGTCGACGACCTCGATGCGATCGTGCAGACACGGATCCCGCCGGCGCTCGCGCGCACGTCGGCCTTCCTCACGCATCCGGTGTTCCGCCGGCACCGCAGCGAGACGAAGATGCTGCGCTACCTTCGCCTGCTCGCCGACAAGGACCTCGCGCTCGATCGCTCGATGATCCCGCTGGGCTCGTGCACGATGAAGCTCAACGCGACGTCCGAGATGCTGCCGGTGACGTGGCCGGAATTCGGGTCGCTGCACCCGTTCGCGCCCGAGGATCAGACGCGCGGCTACCAGGCGCTCATCGCCGAGCTCGAGCAGATGCTGGCGGCCGTTACCGGCTACGACGCCGTCTCGCTGCAGCCCAATGCAGGCTCGCAGGGCGAGTACGCCGGACTGCTGATGATCGACGCGTACCACGCGAGTCGCAACGAAGCGCATCGCAACGTCTGCCTGATTCCGTCGTCCGCGCACGGCACGAATCCGGCGTCCGCGCAGATGGCGGGCATGCGCGTCGTCGTCGTCGCGTGCGATCGCGACGGCAACGTGGATCTTGCCGATCTCGAGGCGAAGGCCGCCGAACACTGCAAGGATCTCGCGGCGATCATGGTCACGTATCCGTCGACACACGGCGTCTTCGAGCCGGGCATCGTCCGCATCTGCGAGATCGTCCATGCCAACGGCGGCCAGGTGTATGTCGACGGCGCGAACCTGAACGCGCTCGTCGGGCTTGCGGCACCGGGCCTATTCGGCGCCGACGTGTCGCACCTGAACCTGCACAAGACGTTCTGCATTCCGCACGGCGGTGGCGGCCCCGGCGTCGGTCCGGTCGCGTGCAAGTCGCACCTCGCGCCGTTCCTGCCGGGACACCGGTATGGTGCGCGGCGCGAAGCGACCGACGCGAAAAAGACGATCGGACCGGTCTCGGCCGCGCCCTACGGCTCGGCATCGATCCTGCCAATCTCGTGGATGTACATCACGATGATGGGTGCTGCCGGTCTGCGCGCAGCGACGCAGAGCGCGATCCTTGCGGCGAACTACGTGGCGAAGCGGCTCGCGCCGCATTACCCGGTGCTCTACAGCGGGCGCAGCGGACTCGTCGCGCACGAATGCATACTCGACCTGCGGCCGTTGAAGGCGCTCTCGGGCATCGAAGTCGAGGACGTCGCGAAGCGGCTGATCGACTATGGATTCCACGCGCCGACGATGAGTTTTCCGGTGGCAGGCACGCTGATGGTCGAGCCGACGGAAAGCGAATCCAAGGGCGAGCTCGATCGCTTCATCGACGCGATGATCGCGATTCGCGCCGAGGTGCGGGCGATCGAGGCGGGCAAGCTCCTGCGCGACGACAATCCACTGAAGCATGCGCCGCACACCGCGCAAGGCGTCTGCGCCAGCGACTGGTCGCACGCCTACACGCGCGAGCAGGCCGCATACCCGGTCGCATCGCTGCGCGAAACCAAGTACTGGTGCCCGGTTGCGCGCGTCGACAACGTCTACGGCGATCGCAACCTGTTCTGCAGCTGCGCTCCGGTCGACGACAATGCCGCCACCGACGCGCGCGTCGCGTCGACGGCCGTCTGAGCGCGCGTGCGCGTACTGGTTCTCGGGGGAGGCGTCGTCGGCGTGACGTCGGCGTGGTATCTCGCGCAGGACGGCCACGAGGTCACCGTCGTCGACCGGCAGCCCGCCGCGGCGCTCGAGACGTCCTTCGCGAACGGCGGCCAGATTTCCGCGTCGTACGCCGAGCCCTGGGCGAATCCGGGCGCGCCACTGAAGATCCTCAAATGGCTGGCCCACGACGACGCGCCGCTGCTGTTCCGTCCGCGGCTCGACTGGCGGCAATGGCGCTGGGGGCTGCAGTTCCTGATCGAGTGCCTGCCGTCGCGCACGCGCCACAACACGATCCAGTGCCTCAATCTCGCGCTGTTCTCGCGTGACTGCCTGAAGGCGCTGCGTAGCGAGACGGGCATCGAATACGACCAGCTCGAACGCGGGATCCTGCAGTTCTACACGGAGTCGGACGAATTCGATCGCGGCGTCGAGGCCGCGGGCCTGATGCGCGAATACGGCTGCGATCGCGACGTCAAGACACCGGACGAATGCGTGGCGATCGAGCCGGCGCTTGCGCAGTGTCGCGACCACCTTGCCGGCGGCATCTTCACGGCAACCGACGAGTCCGGCGATGCGCAGCGGTTCACCGCCGAGCTGTCACGGATGGCGGCCGAGCACGGCGTTCGATTCGAGTGGGAAACCGAAATCCAGGCGGTCGTACCGGCAGGCGATGCGATCGACAGCGTGCACACCGTGCGCGACGGCCGCTTCGCGTCGCTGACCGCCGATGCGTACGTGATGGCGCTGGGCAGCTACAGCCCGTTCCTGCTCGCGCCGCTGCACGTGCCGTGCAACGTGTATCCGGCGAAGGGCTATTCGGCGACGATCGACATCGGCGAACATCGCGGCGCGCCGACGGTGTCGCTGACGGACTTCGCGTGGAAGATCGTACTGACGCGCCTGGGACAGCGCTTGCGCGTCGCCGGCACGGCGGAGTTGACCGGCTGGGACACGTCACTGAACCCGACGCGCTGCGAGGCGCTGACGGCGCGTACGTTCGAGCTGTTCCCCGACGCCGGCGATCGCGAGAGCGTCCGCTACTGGACGGGGCTGCGACCCGCGACGCCGTCGAACGCACCGCTGATCGGCAAGACGCGGTACCGCAACCTGTACCTGAATACGGGCCACGGAACGCTCGGCTGGACGATGGCGTGCGGGTCGGCGCGCGGGCTCGCCGACGTCGTCGCCAATCGCAAGCCCGACGTCGAGTTCGCGTTCACGCGTCCCTAGCCGCCCGGCAGTGCAGTAGTCACCGTACGAACACGTCATCGGCGGCGGCGGCATGATGCTGGTCGCCGACAACGTGCAGCCCGGCGGAACGGGACCGACGCGACCCAGCGAAATCGCGCCCGAGCGACCGGCGCTGCTTCCGCTGGTGAAGTTGAAACTGACTTGTGCCGACGTGCAGCTTGCGAAGGTCACGGTCGCGGTCCCGACCTGAACCGACGCGGGTGCCGGCAGGGTGGCCTGATCGAACACGCCTCCCGTCGTTTCGAACAGCGGCAGCGTGACGGAATGGCTTCCTACCGTGTACGGCTTCAGCAGACCGACGAACCAGCGCTGCCCTGCCGCGCCCAGCATCTGCCCCGCGGGCGCGTACGTGTACCACGTCAGGAACACGGCCGGAGACACCGGATTGACGTCGAACACGAAGCCTTGTCCCGCCGTCGACACGTCGAACCAGTTGCCCGACAGTGCGAAGTCGGCGTTGGTTGCCGGAGCCGTTCCCACCGTGCACGTCACGTTCGGCGTGAGGCGCGTCAAGGCGATCGAGCCGGTGCGGCCGGTGCCGTCGGTGAACGCGTAGCTGAGCGTCGCATTGCTGCAATCCGCGAATGTCAGCGTGCCCGTGCCTACCTGGGTCGCTTGCGTGACCGGCGTCGCATTGAAATTGCCGCCGACGTTCTGGAAGATCGTGACAGGGACGTTGGCGCCGCCGCTCTGGCCGGGGCCATTGAAGGTGTACCAGCGCTCGCGGTCGACCCCGCCAGCGGGGGCGCTGTCGAACGTGAACCAGGCGCCCTGAACGAGCGAGACACCGGGTCCGGTGAGGTTGGGAAAGACCTCGATCTCGATGCCCTGGCCGCTCGTGGCGGATTCGAACCATGACCCCGTCAGCCCGTGCTGATTCAAATCGGGTGAGCCTGCAGGGGGTGGCGCCGTTGCGGTGAGCGTTGCCGTGGCGCCGGCAAAATTCGTCGGCGTCGCTGCAACCGGCTGATTGTTTCGATCAAACGCCGTCGCGCCGTCGGTCGGCAACGCCGGGAAGTCGACCTCGTCGACGCCGCCCGCGTATTCGACCTTGCCGCCGCCGCGCGGAATGAAGCCGTCGGGCACGGTGTAATCGGGCGTGACGAGATGCAGCGCAGCGAAGCTGGCCGTCGCGACCAGCACCCTGCGACTCGCCGTGCTCGACGACGGCAAATTCGACGGAAACACGAATTGCTGTTTGGCGCCACCGGCGCTGGTCGTTTCGAGCCGCTGGCCCGCCCAGAAATTCTCGCCGTTCGAGCCGGTCGACTCGCGAAGCACGACGTACTGGACGGTGCTGTCCGCGCTCGAATAAACCTGGTCGATGCGAAACAGGTGGAACGCGGCGTCCGCAGGCACCGCGACAACGCCAAGCAACATCGTTGCCAGCCCGACAATAATTCGTTTCATCACGCGCCCTCCTGCGACTCTATGGCCCGCAAACACGGCCAACGGGCGGCTATTCCGTTAGCGTGACTGCGCGGGCAGTGCGATGTCGTATGCGAGCTGCCAGGCGCCCGCCTTGTCGCGCAGCCAAAGATGCGCGTAGTAGCCTTCGTCGACACGCTGGTCGTGATCCGTCTCGCGGTAGCGGCCGTACGTGAACGCCATGTCGGCAGCGGCCGACATCCGTGCGTCGATCGGCGTCCACGCCACGTGCGACATCGTTCGCGCAACCGTCGGCGCGACCATCGCGCGAGATGCGACAGGTGCGTCGCCCTCCCGGTGCAGCCGGACCTCGGCGGAGACCTGCTGGGCAAACGCATTGGGCGTAATCCCCGCAGCGGCATTGCCGAACGCCGTCGACTCGGCTTCGAGCAGCCTGCGTCGCTCGACGGCGACATTCGCGCGTCCGGTGAAATGCGGTCGCGGCGCTGCCCCAAGTGCTGCGAAGTCCACGGGTCCGGGCGTGGTAATCCCGGCATCGAGCAGCACCTTCCATGGCTTGCCGGGACTGCGCTGCCACACCGAAAAGAACACGCCGTGCCGGGTCGCCGGTTGCGCAGCGCTCGACAGCGTGAACGGTCCCGTCGTGTAACCCATATCGAAACTGCGTGCGACACCGGCTTGCGCCGGCTTCCAGATGAGCTTCAGCGCCAGTGGATCAGCCGGCGCGGGGCGCGCGCTCCACGTTTCGCGCAGCCGCACCGGCGCCGGCTCGAACGCGATGCCGTCGTCGGCGAAGTTGGCGAGGAATGCGTCGCGCACGCCGCGCTCGACGCCCATCCGCGCGAATGCAAGCTCGGCGTCGACGAGCGAGCCGAGTGCGACTTCCTCGGCATCGGGCTCGTGCGCGAATGCGGCGTTCATGCCGGCGTGGGCGAGCGCGATGCACAGCAGCACGGATGCAAGCGTTCCCAAGGGTGGTGGATATCGCATGACGATCGGGTCACGAAGGCGTCCGCACGGAGGGCTTTCAGTATAATCGGCCGTTTACGATCGCTGTCCATGCGTCCGTTCACGCTCACCTGCGCACTATTCTGCGCATTCGCTGCACTTTCCGTTTCCGCGACTGCGCAATCCCCCGTCATCGTCGCCGCACGAAAAGCGGCGCCCGCCGCGGCCCCCGCGCCCGCGCCGACCGCCAACCCACCGGTCGTCGTGCAGGCGCAGGGCGCACCGGGGGCGCCGAGCATCGCCGCTGCTTCGTGGGTGCTGATCGATACGTTGTCCGGCCAGACGCTCGGCTCGGCGAATTCGGACGAGCGCCGCGATCCTGCGTCGCTGACGAAGCTGATGACCGCCTACGTCGCGTTCGGCGCGATCCGCGCGAAAACCATCACGCCATCGCAGATGGTGCAGGTATCGCAGCGTGCGTGGAAGGCCGAGGGCTCGCGGATGTTCATCGAGCCGCGCAAGGCGGTCAGCGTCGACGAGCTTTTGCACGGCGTCATCATCCAGTCGGGCAACGACGCATCGGTGGCCGTTGCCGAGCTCGTCGCGGGCACGGAGGAAGCGTTCGTCGAACGGATGAACGCGGAGGCGGCGCGGCTGAAGCTCGCGTCGACGCACTTCACCAATGCGACGGGATTGTCCAATCCGCAGCATTACTCGACCGCGGCGGACATGGCAAAGCTCGCCGCCGCGCTGATCCGCGACTATCCCGACTTCTACCCGATCTATTCGCAGAAGGAATTCCGCTACAACAACATCACGCAATCGAACCGCAACCGGTTGCTGTGGACGGACCCGTACGTCGACGGCGTCAAGACGGGGCACACCGACGCGGCGGGCTGGTGCCTGATCGCATCCGCCAAGCGCGGCGACCGCCGGCTCGTGTCGGTGGTGCTCGGCGCCGCGTCGGATTCATCGCGCGCCGCCGAGAGTCAGAAGCTGCTGAACTGGGGCTTCCAGGCATTCGACACGATTGCGCTGTATCAGTCCGGCAAGCCGGTGACCACGCTGCGCGTGTGGAAAGGCTCGGCGCAGGATGTCAAGGCGGGGTTTGTCGCCGACCGCTACCTGACCCTGCCCAAGGGCAAGGCGGACAAGCTCGCGCTGACACTCGAATCGAAGGAACCGCTGATCGCACCGGTGCAAAACGGCCAGCCGGTTGGCGTGGTCAAGGTCGCGCTGGAAGGTCAGCAGGTCGCGGAATTTCCGATGATCGCGCTCGAGGAGGTTCCGCCTGCGAACCTGTTCGGTCGCGCGGTCGATACCGTCAAGCTCTGGTTCACCAACCGCTGAGAAGCCATGTCCGACACACCGCAAATGGTTTACCTGAACGGTCAGTTCGTCGCGCTGGCCGATGCGAAGATCTCGGTGCTCGACCGCGGCTTCATCTACGGCGACGGCGTCTACGAAGTGGTGCCGGTGTATGAACGCCGCCCGTTCCGGATGCCGCATCATCTCGCGCGCCTGCAGTACAGCCTCGACGGCATCCGGCTCGCCAATCCTCATGCGAATGCGCAGTGGGAGGCGCTGATCGCCGACCTGATCGGACGCCAGCCGTACGCGGACCAGGCCGTCTACCTGCAAATCACGCGCGGCGTCGCCAAGCGCGACCACGCGTTTCCCGCGAGTGTGGTACCCACCGTGTTCATGATGAGCAATCCGCTCGTCGTTCCGTCGCGCGAGCAGGTCGAGCGCGGCGTCGCTGTCGTCACGGCACAAGATAACCGCTGGTTGCGCTGCGACCTGAAGACGACGTCGTTGCTTGGCAACGTGCTGATGCGCCAGCTTGCCGTAGATCACGATGCGATCGAGACGGTGATGTTCCGCGACGGTCACCTTACGGAGGCGTCGGCCTCCAACGTGCTGATCGTCCGCGATGGACGCGTGATCGCACCGCCGAAGGACAACCTGATCCTGCCGGGCATCACGTACGACGCGACGCTCGAAGTCGCGAAGTCCGTCGGCGTTGTGCTCGACGTGCGGGCGATTCCTCACGCCGAAGCGATGGCGGCCGACGAGATGTGGCTGTCGTCGTCGACGAAGGAAGTGCTTGCCATCACAACGGTCGACGGGAAACCGTTCGGAGGCGGCAAGCCGGGACCGGTGTTCCGCCGCGTCTGGGAAGCGTTTCAGAAGGCGAAGACCGGCGCTGCAGTGCCCGCGTGAGCGGCACCGCGCGTCACTCCTTCGAGTCGTCCTTCCGCGGGAGCGTCGCGATCGATCCGTAGTGGCCGTGCTGGAAGACGAGGCCATGGCCGCGCGCGCGCTCGACGGTCACGATCTCGCCGACGAACAGCACGTGATCGCCGATGCGATGCCGCGCGTGATGTCGGCACTCGAACCACGCGACGCAGCCTTCGATGAGCGGCGCGTCCGACCAGCCGAGCCGGATCGGCACATTCTGGAACCGGTCGGCGTGGGGTCGCGAGAAGCGACGCGCGAGCTCGACCTGGCTCGTCGACAGAACGTTGACCGAGTAGCGCTCGGCCGCGTCGAACGCCGCAAGGCTGCTCGAGCGGTACGACAGGCTCCAGACGATCAGCGGCGGCGACAGCGACAGCGAATTGAACGAATTGGCGGTAAATCCCACGTAACGCTGGTCGGCCCCGCGTGCGCAGACGACCGTCACGCCGGTAGCGAATTGCGCCAGCGCGTCGCGCAGCTGCCGCTCGTCGAAGGCCGGGATGCCGTTGGCGGGATGGCGTTCGGGGCCTGACATGGCAGCAATGTAACGCAACGACCGCGCATGACGGCGCGGCCGGGCGGACCTGAACGGCCTCTATTGAACGGTCGGACAATGCGCCGTTTCGCGCTCTTGCTAAACTTGAATGCCCGACCGACCAGCACCGAGACGATGCCAGCAGCCCTCCAGAAGCTGATCGCAACGCGTTACGCCGGACGCGACCTGCCGGTCGCAGTCGTTCTGCCCGACGGCGCACGCGTGCCGCTCTCCCCCGAGCCCGAACTCGACATCATCGCGCGCACGTTCGCCGGCCTGAAGGCGCTGGCAGCGCCGGCGATGGGCCGTCTCGCGCGGGCGTACGTCAACAACGACGTCGATTTCACCGGCAGTGCCAGGCGCGCGCTGGCGATCGCCGAGTCGATGGTGGGCGAAATCGCTCATGGCGGGTCCGGCCTGCGCGGGCATCTGCTCGGCCTCGCGCACCGCCTGCGCAACAACCAGTCGAACATCGCGCATCACTACGACGTGTCCAATGCGTTCTACCGGACCTGGCTCGACGCGCGGATGGTTTACTCGTGCGCGTATTTCCACGATTGGGACGATTCGCTCGACGACGCGCAGGTGCAGAAGCTCGATCACATCTGTCGCAAGTTGCGGCTCGCGAAGGACGAACGGTTCCTGGACATCGGCTGCGGCTGGGGCGCACTGATCTTCTGGGCCGCCGAGCAGTACGGCGTCCGCGCCAAAGGCATCACGCTGTCACAAAACCAGTTCGAGCATGTGAAAGCGCAGATAGCCGCGCGCAAGCTCACGGGACGCGTCGAGGTCGAGCTCCTCGACTACGCCGATCTGCCCGACGTCGAGGCGTTCGACAAGATCGCGAGCGTCGGCATGTTCGAGCATGTCGGGCCGCGGAACTACGGTCGCTATTTCGGCAAGATCAGCCGGATCCTCGCGCCCGGGGGGTTCGTGCTGAACCACGGCATCACGCACAACGGGCTGACGCAGAAGACCCTCGGCAGCGGCATGGGCGACTTCGTCGAGGAATACGTATTCCCCGGCGGCGAGCTCGCGCACGTGTCGCGCGTCATCGAGGGCCTCGCCGCCCAGGGCCTCGAAGTCGTCGATGGCGAGGCGCTGCGCGAGCACTATGCGCGAACGCTCTGGCACTGGGTCGATCGACTGGAATCGAATGCTGACGTCGCCCGCGCCGAGGTCGGCGAAGAGAAGTTCCGCGTGTGGCGCATCTACATGGCAGGCTCGGCGCACGCATTCGATCGTGGCTGGATGTCGCTGTGGCAGTTGCTGGCGGGCAAGCCGCTCGCCGATGGCAGTCTGCCGCATCCGCTGACGCGCGACTACATGTACGCCCGCTGATCCAGCGCAGGCGCCTTGGCGCGGGATCGGGTTGCATCGGCGCGGAGGCGACCGCATATTGGCAGGATCGTTGCCGGACCCTTGACCTCCGGCCCGGAGTTGAGCCGATGAACACGACCGCCCCCGCCCCCGTCGCCGCGCAAGTCAGCGCACTCGAGTTCCCGTGCGCGTTCCCCATCAAGATCATGGGCCGCCGGCAGGACGGGTTCGCCCAGCTGATCGCCGACATCGTCGTCCGCCATGCGCCGGACTTCGATCCGTCTACGCTCGAGATGCGCACGTCCAGCGCGGGCAACTACCTGTCGCTGACGGCCACCGTCAACGCGACGTCGCGCGAGCAGCTCGACGATCTCTATCGCGACCTCGTCGCGCAGCCGATGGTGGCGATGGTCCTTTGAGCGACGTCGCGATCCGTCGCCTCGGTCCCACGGGATACGAGGCGACGTGGCGCGCGATGCAGGTGTTCACCGACGCGCGGACCGAGTCGACCGCCGACGAAATCTGGCTGACCGAGCATCCGCCCGTCTACACGCTCGGGCTGGCGGGCCGCGTCGCGCACGTGCTGCGCCCGAACGGCATTCCCGTGCTGAAGGTCGACCGCGGCGGCCAGGTGACCTATCACGGGCCCGGCCAGCTCGTCGCGTACCTGCTGAGCGATCTGCGGCGCGCGCGTTTCGGCGTTCGCGAGATGGTAAGGCGCATCGAGGCGGCGGTGATAACATGGCTCGCATCCTGCGGCATCGCCGCAACGGGCAACGTCTCCGCGCCCGGTATCTACGTGCAGCGGAACGGCACCGAGGCCAAGATCGGATCGCTGGGGCTCAAGGTGCGCAACGGCTGCACCTATCACGGCGTCGCAGTGAACATCGACATGGACCTCTCGCCCTTCGACGACATCGATCCCTGCGGATTTCCAGGGCTTGCCGTTACCGACGTCAAGGCGTTCGGTGTCGCGCGCACCGTGGACGAGGCAGGCACCGAGCTTGCGCCGTTGCTGGCCCACCGCCTCGTGCGCTCGTGGCGCGCATGATCGACGACGCGACGCAAGGCGAAGCGACACCGGCGGCGTCCAATGCGGCCGGCGTCAAGCACAAGGGCGGCGGCAAGACCGCACGCATCCCGATCAAGGTCGTGGCCGTGGAACGGCTGCGCAAGCCCGAATGGATCCGCGTTCGCGCGCCGTCGTCGCCGCGCTTCTACGAGATCAAGCGGATCCTGCGCGAGCACCATCTGCACACGGTGTGCGAGGAAGCGTCGTGCCCGAACATCGGCGAGTGCTTCGGCAAGGGTACTGCGACGTTCATGATCATGGGCGACATCTGCACGCGCCGCTGCCCCTTTTGCGACGTCGGTCATGGCCGGCCCCTGCCGCTCGATGCCGACGAGCCGATCAATCTCGCGAAGACGATCGCAGCCCTCGGCCTGCGCTATGTCGTCATTACCAGCGTCGATCGCGACGACTTGCGCGACGGGGGTGCTGCGCACTTCGTCGATTGCATCCGCGCCGTTCGCGAGCATTCGCCGCAGACTCAGATCGAGGTGCTCGTACCCGATTTTCGCGGCCGCCTCGACCGTGCGCTCGACGTGTTGGCGCAAGCGCCGCCCGACGTGATGAACCACAATCTCGAGACGGTGCCGCGGCTCTACAGGCAGGCGCGGCCGGGGTCCGACTATGCGCATTCGCTGCGCCTGCTGCAGGATTTCAAGGCGCGGTTCGCCGATGTGCCGACGAAGTCCGGCCTGATGGTGGGCCTTGGCGAGACCGACGACGAGATCCTGGCGACAATGCGCGACATGCGCGCGCACGGCATCGACATGCTGACGATCGGTCAGTATTTGCAGCCGTCGGCGCAGCATCTGCCCGTGCTGCGCTACGTGCACCCGGACACGTTCGCGTCGTTCGAGCGCGACGCGTACGCGATGGGCTTCCGCCATGCGGCCGTAGGCGCGATGGTCCGCTCCTCCTATCACGCGGACCGACAGGCCGAAGAGGTTCTCGCCGACGCGTAGTGCGCGTCGGCCGCAGCACGTTCAGTCGATGCTTGCGGCCGGCGGAGTCGCTCCGTTGGGCCACAGGATCCACAGCTTCCCCTGCTGACGCATCCGGCCCGCCTCGCGTCCGGCATCGTCGCCGAAGCCCCAGAAGAAGTCCGCGCGGATCGGCCCGCGTATCGCGCCGCCCGTGTCCTGCGCCATCACCAACCGTTGCAGCGGCGTGTCCGACAGCGGTTCGGTCGTGGCAATGAACGCCGGCGCTCCGAGTGGGATCGCGCGGGGATCGACGGCGATCGTGCGGCCACCGAGCAATGGAACGCCCAGACTGCCGATCGGACCGTCGATCTGCGCCTCGAGCGAGCCGGACAGCGGAGGCGGCACTTCGCGAAAGAAGACGTAGCTCGGATTCTCGTCGAGCAGTTGCGGCAACTGCTCGGGGTGCTTACGGCCCCATGCGCGAATGCCCTGCATCGACGCTTCGCCCATCGTCAATTCGCCGCGGTCGATCAGCACGCGAGCGACGGATCGAAACGGCTGGCCGTTCTGGTCCGCGTAGCCGACGCGCATCACCCCGCCTTCGGCCAGTGCTACACGGCCCGAGCCCTGGATCTGGAGGAAGAACGCGTCGACGGGATCGGTGACGTACACGAGCGCCTTGCCCGCGACGTTCGCCTTGCCGCCGTCGATGTCGGCGCGTGGCCAGTACGGAACGACGCGGCGACCTTCGAGTCGTCCGCGGACCCGCTTCCCCTTGAGTTCCGGGTAGAGGTCCGCCAATTCGACGACGACGAGATCATCGGGCGGCGCATAGAGCGGCGACGGAAAGGCCGGACCGGGGTAGCGCGAGCCGCGCAGCAGCGGTTCGTAATAGCCGGTGACGAGTCCGGCGTCCGCGCCGTCGGTGGCCGTCACGCGGTACGGCGTAAGATTGGCCTCGAAGAACTGGCGAATTGCCAGCGGGTTTTCCGCGTCGACGATCTCGGCGGCGGCGCACGTCGACTGCCAGAGCGGACGCGTGCGCTCGCGCTTGACGAGTGCCGCGCAGCCGACACGAAACGCTGGCCACGCAGCCTCCGGGCGATCCTCTTTCCAGCCCGGCATCGCGTTGAAAGCGGTCGCGGTGAAGATCGGGCGTGCGGGTCCGGCGGTGGCGCGACTGGCGACGGTGCGGGCGTCTGGCATCCGGCCAATGCAGCGAGCGCGCCGATCGTAAGCGTCCGGAGCGCCTTGCCGGTCGTTGCAGGTGAAGCAGCGTTGAGGAGTGCCATCGGTGGAATGGTTGCTGTTCGAATCACTGATCGCGTTCGCGATCCTGGTAGCGATCGTCGCGTGGACGATGGGCCCGCTTCGCAAGCGCCGCGCGCCGCGGCAAACGCCGCGCGATTCCGGCGCACCGCCGTCCGAATGATGCGCGCCGCGTGCGGCACGGTAACTACAATGCGACGCGTATCAGTGCAGCGTGCGGGGAATCGACAGCGTAAACGACGCGATCGGAACGTCGAACGCGAGGCCGTCCTCCGCGAGCATCTGGTACGAGCCGCGCATCGTGCCGACAGGCGTCGCGATGCTGGTGCCGCTCGTGTATTCGAAGCTCTCGCCCGGCTTCAGCACCGGCTGCTTGCCCACGACCCCTTGCCCGCGGACCTCCTGGACCCGCTGCTCGGCGTCGGTGATGATCCAGTGCCGGCTGACGAGTTGCGCGGCGACGCTGCCGGTGTTCGTCAACGTGATCGTGTAGGCGAACACGAAGTGACTCTTGTCCGGGTCCGATTGTTCGGCAAGGAACGTGACTTTCGGCGAGACCGTGATCTCGTAGCGTTTGCTCTCCGCCATGATGTTTCGTACGCAGGTTTCTGCGATTATAGTATCCGATGAAGCACACTTACCGCATTGCACCGTCGCTGTTGTCCGCCGATTTCGCGCGGCTCGGCGAAGAAGTCCGCGCCGTCGTCGATGCGGGCGCCGACATGATCCATCTCGACGCGATGGACAACCACTACGTGCCCAACCTGACCGTGGGGCCGCTCGTGTGCGCGGCAATCAAGCCGCACACCCGCGTGCCGATCGACGTGCACCTGATGGTGAAGCCCGTCGACCGGATCATCCCCGACTTCGCGACCGCCGGCGCGTCGTTGATCAGCTTTCATCCGGAGGCGTCCGACCACGTCGACCGGACAATTGGCCTCATTCACGAGCACGGCTGCAAGGCGGGGCTGGTCTTCAATCCCGCGACGCCGCTCGACTGGCTGATGCACACGCTCGACAAGCTCGACCTCGTTCTGATCATGTCGGTGAACCCCGGGTTCGGTGGCCAGGCGTTCATTCCCCACGCCCTCGACAAACTGCGCGCCGCCCGCAAGCTCGTCGATGCGGCGATGGAACGAACCGGGCATTCGATCCTGCTCGAAGTGGACGGCGGCGTTAAAGCCGACAATATCGAATCGATCGCGGCGGCCGGCGCCGATACGTTCGTCGCGGGCAGCGCGATATTCGGCGGCGGCGACTATCGTGCGAAGATCGCCGCGATGCGCGCCGCGCTGGCGCGCACGACCGGTTCCGCATGAGCGCCGCAGGGGCGCCCCAAGGCGCGACTCCACCCCCTCGGGGGCAGCGCAGCAGCGCAAGCCGCAAGCGTGGGGGGGTCTCATGATGACCGAGACCGAATTCCAGGCGCTCGCCGCACAAGGGTACAACCGTATTCCGCTCGTGCTCGAGACGTTCGCGGACCTCGACACGCCGCTTTCGCTCTATCTCAAGCTCGCGCAGCAGCATTACACGTTCCTGCTCGAATCCGTCGTCGGCGGCGAGCGCTTCGGCCGCTACTCGTTCATCGGCCTGCCGGCGAAAGTGCGGATCCGCGTCAACGGCTCGCACGTCGAGGTCGAGAATGCCGGCGGCGTCGTCGAGCGCCACGACGGCGACCCGCTCGAGTTCCTGCGCGCCTTCCTGGGTCGCTTTCGCGCCGCGCCGCAGCCGGGCCTGCCCCGTTTCTGCGGCGGCCTCGCCGGCTACTTCGGCTACGACACCGTGCGGCACATCGAACCCAAGCTCGCGGGCCACGCGCCGAGCGAGCGCGGCCCGCTCGGCGACCTGCCCGACATGCTGCTGCTGCTGACGGACGAGCTCGCCGTCATCGACAACCTTGCCGGGCGCATCTACCTCATCGTGTACGCGGATCCGGGCGAAGCCGACGCGTACCGCAATGCGCAGGAGCGGTTGCAGCAATTGCGGCGCAAGTTGCGCACGCCCATCGAGATCCCGCACCAGACCGCAACCGAAGTCACGCGTGCCGAGAGTGCCGGCGGGCGCGAGGCATTCGAGGCGGCAGTGAGACGGGCGAAGGACTACATCGCGGCGGGTGACGTGATGCAGGTCGTGCTTTCGCAGCGGATGGAGCTTCCGTTCTCGGCGTCGCCGCTGTCGCTGTACCGGGCGCTGCGCTCGCTGAATCCGTCGCCGTACATGTTCTATTACGATTTCGGCGATTTCCATGTCGTCGGCGCATCGCCGGAAATCCTCGTGCGCAAGGAAGCGTCGACAGTGACCTTGCGCCCGATTGCCGGCACTCGGCCGCGCGGCGCGACACGCGACGCCGACGAGCGGCTTGCCAGCGAGCTCGCGAGCGATCCCAAGGAGATTGCCGAGCACGTGATGCTGCTCGACCTCGGCCGCAACGACGTCGGGCACGTCGCGACCACGGGCAGCGTTCGCGTCACCGAGCAGATGGCCATCGAGCGCTACTCGCACGTGATGCACATCGTGTCGAACGTCGAAGGCAACCTGCCGGCGGCGACCACCAGCTTCGACGTGCTCGCAGCGAGCTTTCCGGCCGGCACCGTCAGCGGTGCGCCTAAGGTGCGCGCAATGGAGATCATCGACG
The DNA here is from genome assembly GCA_963709335.1 of uncultured Pseudomonadota bacterium. Classification (GTDB taxonomy): domain Bacteria; phylum Pseudomonadota; class Gammaproteobacteria; order Burkholderiales; family Casimicrobiaceae; genus VBCG01. The sequence goes on along the minus strand of CAVPWB010000004.1, from coordinate 717,368 downwards.
AACTCGAGCACTCGCCCCGCGGTGTCTACGCTGGCGCGGTGGGCTACATCAGCTTCCAGGACGATATGGATCTCGCGATCGCGATCCGCACGGCAGTCGTTCGCGACGGCATGCTCTATGTGCAGGCCGGCGCGGGCATCGTCCACGATTCGGTACCGGAAACGGAGTGGCAGGAAACGCTCAACAAGGCGCGCGCAGTGCTGCGCGCCGCGGAGATTGTCCAGCTCGGTCTTGACGCGGAGTAATTAAACCGACGGGCGCATAATCATCGACCGGCCGCAGGTTTTACACCTGCTGGTAATTCCTGCCGCCGGGACGATTGCGCGCGCGGCCGTTCGCCGTTGATTCGGCGGAACATTTCCGGATCGTCCCCGCTGGCACGCGCGCTGCTCTATCGATTACACCGGTAGAAGGCCCTCATCATGGACAAAATGGAATCCCGTTCCGACGCGCGCGCGTTCCTGCGTTCTGCGCAGGCGTTTGCAGCGCTCGATCAGCTTGATCAGCATGTTCCGCGCACGTCGCGCGAACGCGTGCCGCCGCCGCTCGACAAGGCGCGCGCGCGCCAGGCCTGCGCGCCGATGGGAACGCTGCATTCGATCGTCGTCACGGTCAACGCGCACAAGCGGCGCCGCACTTGGTACGTCGTCGATCCCGATACGGCAGTCGCACCCCAGTACGCTGCGGCCGGACTCGACCTCACGCCGGGCTGCAAGGTGCTCGTCGACGCCGAGTTGATGCGTCCCGTCGCGCTCCTCGACTTCGATCCTGCCGTCAGCGCCCAGGACAGCGATCCGATGCCGCACGGCTTCAATCCCTACTTCGACCTGCCTGCAGGCTGATTGCAGTGCGTGCGCAAACCCATGCGACATCAATCAGCCGAAGTTGTGGGTAGTCGCGTCCGGATTGGTTACACGCTCGATCTCGACTACGAAATATCCGGCCCGTCCGACTTCATCTTTCTGATCCACGCCGCGCGGTCGGCGCAACAGCGCGTCCTGGACGAATCGCTCTCCGTCGATCCGGCGGTGGACTGGCGCGTGGAGATCGAACCCCATTTCGGCAATCGCCTGTTGCGCCTGCGCGCGTCCGCCGGTCCGCTGCATGTGAGCTACCGTGCCCGCGTCGAAGTCGATCACTACATGGCCGAGCCGGCACATGTCGTCGCGACGCCGCTCGACCGCCTCCCGGCTGAAACCCTGCCATTCCTCTGGTCGAGCCGCTACTGCCAGGCGGACCAGGTCCAGCAGCTCGCCTTCCGCGAGTTCAGCCACATGCCCTCGGGGTTCGCGCAGGCGGATGCCGTGTGCAAGTGGGTGCGCTCGCAACTGGAGTTTCGCGTCGGTACGTCGACAGTGCGCACGTCGGCGCTGGAGACGCTCGAGCAGCGGATGGGCGTATGCCGCGACTTCGCCCATTCGATGATCGCCATACTGCGTAGCCTCAACTACCCCGCCCGGTTCGTCACGGGGGTCGATTACGGCGCCAGCGCAGAACTCGGACCGCCGGACTTCCATTCGTATGTCGAGGCGTACATCGGCGACCGGTGGTGGTTGTTTGATCCGACCGGCATCACGCCGCTCACCGGCCTGATCCGGATCGGAACGGGACGCGACGCCGCCGACGTCGCGTTTGCGACCATGTTCGGCCAGGTCCAGGGCCGGATGCCCAGCGTTTCGTTCGCGGCGGAGGACGATCCCGCTGCCGGCATCCGGAAGCCCGAGCCGACGACGCTTGCGGTTTCGACGTCACGCTAGGCTGTCTTTACGCGTAGGACTGCCGGCGACAACAGACTCTAGCCGCGCCGACTTCACGAACAGTGCCGCGCCGACTGCACACCGGGTCCGGGCTCGCCACAATCTCTTCGCATCGGCGCCCCGTTGGCGCAGAAGTGTCGGAAGCTCGGGAGGTTGAATGCGCAAGCAGCAGACGAAGCAGGGGCAGGCATCGAGCCGATCGCAGGACTCCGGCAAGAGCGCTGGCCAGCAGGCCCAGAAGAACGTGCACGGCGAAGGCAACTACGCGGCGTCGAAGCAGTACAACGACGCGACGCGGGACTTCGTCAAGTCGGGTCGCGTCGACAAGGCCGCCCAGGATGCCGCTCCGAAGTCCGACGCCGACGCTTTGCAGATGCAGGCCGCGGAAGCCGAGGGCAAGCGGCATGCGAAAGGCGAGGATCCGGCGCTGAATCGGAAGAGCGAAAACTTAGCACCTGACGCTGCCCGGTCGCCCAAGCCCGGCGGCGAGGAGTGACCGATGGCCACTCAACTTGCGTACCTGGACGCACCCACCGCCACGATACCGCTGCTCGATGCGAGCGATCTGCCTTACGCGGACGACTGGGCGGTGCTGGAAGCCATTCAGGCCGACGGCGATTTTGGAATCGACGCTGAGCCGGACTTCGATCGTTTCGGGCGGTTCAGGGTATCCGCCTCGTTCGACGAGTAGTACCGCGATGTTGTCCTAAAACCGTAGGTCGCGGGTTGATCAACTCTGTATCAGGAGGTTTGCCATGTTGCAATACGCTGCGGTGTTCTTCGTCGTTGCGTTGATCGCGGCCGTGTTCGGCTTTACCGGCATTGCCGTCGGTGCTGCTGAGATCGCCAAGATATTGTTCTTCATCTTCCTCGCGCTGTTCGTGGTTTCGCTGCTCGTCGGCATGTTCCGACGCTCCCCGTAGCAAGCCACGCGCGAATGCACTGGTTGAACGTTAAAACGAAGTAGCACACGGCAGGACCGTTTACCTCGAAGCCCCCCGAACGGCGAGTTCGGGGGGTTTTTTTATAGGCTGACGAACGGCTTGCCCTTGTTCGGATCCACGACGTACTGATAGAACGCCTCGTTCACCTTCCCCCAGTTCTTCAGCGATTTCATGTTGCCCATCCAGCGCGAGATGTTCGGATACGCGGCAAAGTTGCACGCGATCACTTCGCCGCCCAGCACCATCATCGCGCCGAGATAATCGGCGATCGTGATCGAGTCGCCGCACAGGTAGTTGTTGCGCGGCCCGATCAGGCTCTGGTCGAGGATCTGCAGCCAGCCGAGTGCCTTCTCCTTGCCGAATGCGATCGTGCCGGCCTGGACGATGTCGTCGGATCGGCGCAAGAACGGGAAGATCTGCGGGTAGAGAAACCCGTAGGAGAAGTCGCGGTAGAAGCCCGTGTTGAACCAGTCCATCCGCTCGTTGACTTGCGCCCGCTTGCGCGCGTCGGCCGGATAGGCAGCCGAGCGGTGCTTGTCCGCGAGATACTTGAGAATCGTCGAGCTCTCGGTGACCCGAAAATCGCCGTCCTCGAGCACCGGGACCTGGTGGCTGGGGTTGATCCCCAGGTATTCAGGCGTGTATTGCGCACCGGTGAACAGGTCGACGACCTGGTAGTCGAGGTCGATGCCTGACTCGTGGGCGAACAGCACGACAGGCCGGCTCGTCGTCGACACGGGATGGTAGTAGAGCTTCATGGAAATTTCCTTTTGCAACGATGGGACGACGATGAAACGCCGCGGTTCGCGCCGACTGTTTCATGGCGGCGGCGCGAACCACAGCGTCATGGCTTGCGATCGGGTGGCGTGGCGGCGATGGGATCAGGCGGGCTCGCGTCGCGAAACACGAATCCTTCCATCGATGCCGTGATCTCGCCGGCGGGGCTGCTGCGCATGCAGGATAGCGTCGGATAAAACCCGGCCACAGCGACGGCCTTGGGCGACTTGATCGGCGTGCATCCGTTCGGTTTGCCCGACAGGTATTCGCGTGTGACCATCTGCTCGTAGAAGATCACCTTGCCGTCATACACGCCGTAGATCCAGCTGTGCGTGAACGGCTGTTTGTTGAATTCGGGCCCCGTCACGTCGATCAGGTGGTTGCCCATCGCCGGCACGACCGCACTCACGTCGCGAAAATCCGCGTGCACGTAATTGGGCGGCAACGGCTTGCGGCCGATCTCGAATTGATCGCAACGAACCCGTTCCGGCCCGCACGGTCCCGCCTCGATCGCAAAGATGTCCGCGATCGGAACCATGACGAAATGGATATCGAAGTGCGCGACGTCGTAGATACCCGGCGGAATGTGGCCGACGGGATTCCAGTTGAGCAGCACCCATTTGAATGGAATGTCCGCTCGCCGCGCGGCGGCGTCGGGCAGCGGAATCACGTGCTCGAACGTGTGGATGCATTGCGTTGCACCCCCCATGCTGCCGTCCCGGCCGCGATCCGTGCAGTGGTGATTGTCCGAGCCGGCCGGGAGCCCGTCGAGCGCCGCGGCGGGCATCGCCACGCCGATCGCCGTCGGCGCACCCCGGCTATCGAACTCGGCGTAGCTCGTCGCCGTTGCCTTCCCGAGCGGGACTTGCCAGCCCGGTGACCGTCCGCCGTTCAACGATGCGCACGCCCCCAAACCCAATACCGCCGCGAACAGCACGCACGCCACCCTATTCGTCATCGCTTACCCCCTCGGTTTGCGATCATCAAGGCGAGGTCAGCGATGCCCCCGATACCAGTCTGCGGGCGCCGGCTGCACTCGAACGCTACTCGGCCAAGCGGTGCGCACGCTACGCCGGCGGCGGCGACAGGTCAAGCCATTCCCGATGACCTGGCCGAAGCCGAAGCCAGCCGATTCAAGCGCTTAGTCGATCGGCCGGCGAGCAGGGCCGGCTCGATCGACCGACCCGCAGGGCTCGTGCCATCGTTGGGCGCCATTAGACTGATCGAGGCGCCGACAGCCCAGGGGAATGAAGCTGAACGGTCGTTGTTACCAGCTATGCAGCAGATGGCGCTGGCGCCTTTGGGCTTGAAAACATCAGGAGGAGTCATGGCACGAGCACACACGTGGGCAATCGCAGCGGTCGCCGCCTTGACGAGCATCGGCTTTGCGAGCAGCGCGCACGGCGCCGACGCGGCGCTCGAACGGATCGCAGCGGGGTTGCGCGCCAACGAGCTCAAGTCGGTTCGCTACTCGGGAGACGGCGTGGGCTGGACGTTCGGGCAGGCGTACAAGCCCGGTCAAGCGTGGCCGAAGATCAGGCTCAATTCATGGACGCGCACGGTCAACTACGAGACTGGTGCTGCACGTGACGAGATCGTGCTGACGCGCGCCGAGGCGCTCGGTGGCGGCGGCTACCCGCATACGGGAATGCAGCGCAACGACCAGTATGTGTACGGCGATTTCGCCTGGAACCAGACGGCCGCCGGTCCTGCTCCGGGTCCGCGCTTCGTCGCAGAGCGTCTTCACGCGCTCTGGATCACGCCCTACGGAGTCGTAAAGGCCGCGCTGCGCAACAATGCGAAAGTCGGTACCGGCAAGGTCGGGAGCGCGTCGATGACCACGCTGACGTTCACCGAGCCCAAGCGGTTTCGCGCCGTAGCCTACGTCGACGGCGGTCGCGTCGTGCGCGTCGAGTCGCGCATTCCCGATGCCGTGCTGGGCGAGACCGATGTGGTGACCACGTACGCCGGCTACGCAGACTTCGGCGGGTTTGCATTCCCGACGCGCATCACGCAGACGCAGGGTGGACATCCGACGCTCGAGCTCGCCGTGCGCGAGGTCATTCCGAACGCGCCCGCCGACATTGCGCTTCCCGATGCGGTACGCACGGCCACCGAGCGGGTCACCGTCGACAAGGTTGCCGATGGCGTGTGGTTCATCGCCGGCGGGTCGCACAACAGCGTGGCGATCGAGATGAAGGACTACATGATCCTCGTCGAGACTCCGCTGAACGACGGCCGCAGCCTGCCGGTGATCGAACAGGTGAAGAAGCTCGTTCCGGGCAAGCCGATCCGCTACGTCGTCAACTCCCATGGGCATTTCGACCATTCCGGAGGCCTGCGTGCCGCCGTAGGCGAGGGGGCCACGATCGTGACGCAGGCGCAGAACAAGGCGTACTTCGAGCGTGCGTTCGCGACGCCCAACACGATTGCGCCGGATCACCTCGCCAAGTCGGGGAAAAGGGCGCGGATCATGACGGTCGACGAGAAGACGGTCCTCCGCGACGGCGCGCGAACCGTCGAGCTTCACCACGTGGCCGACAGCAACCACAGCGACGCGTTCCTGGTCGCCTACCTGCCGAAGGAGAGGCTCTTGATCGAGGCGGACTCGTTCACGCCGGGCCCCCCGAATACGCCGCCACCGGCGCAGCTCAATCCGAACAACACGAACCTCGTCGACAATCTCGCGCGCCTGAAGCTTTCGGTGGACAGGATACTGCCGCTGCACGGGCGCGTCGTGCCTTCGTCGGAGCTCTACGCGGCGGTCGGAGGAAAGCCGCCCAACTGAGCCTTGGGACCGCCTGCACGCGTGCGTGAATGCGCGAGTGCGTGCGACACACCGCAAGCAGTCGACGCGGAAGCCGGATTCGCGTACTTCGTCCCCAGGGGCGGATGTCGCGCGGCTGACGTACGGCTCCGTACCCGCGACGCTTCGAATCGCCGGCCGCAGGCCGCCGCGTCATGGCAGCGGCCGCCCCTGTGGGCCAGGAAATAGCCATCTGGCCGTCGCATTTAACCGATAATTCAGCCCAACGCGGACACCGGTCGCTCCGCTCGTGAATAAATCATAATGATGGTCGCGTCATGCTGCTGATGCTGGACAACTACGACAGCTTCACCTGGAACCTGGTCCAGTACCTGGGTGAGCTCGGTGCGACCGTGAAAGTCGTGCGCAACGATGCGATCACCCTCGACGACGTCGAGGCGCTGAATCCGCAGCACATCGTCATCTCACCGGGCCCGTGCACGCCCACCGAGGCGGGAATTTCGGTGCCGCTGATCCGGCGCTTCGCCGGCAAGATCCCGGTGCTGGGCGTTTGCCTCGGCCATCAGGCGATTGGGCAGGCCTTCGGCGGACGGGTCATTCGCGCCCAGCGCGTGATGCACGGCAAGCTGTCGTCGATCGTCCACGATCAGCGCGGCGTGTTCGCCGACGTCCCGTCGCCGTTCAACGCGACCCGGTACCATTCGCTCGCCATCGAGCGGTCGACGCTGCCGCCGGTGCTCGACGTCACCGCGACGGCGGAGGACGGCGAGATCATGGCCGTGCGCCACCGCGAGCTGCCCGTCGAAGGCGTGCAGTTCCATCCGGAAGCGATCCTGACGGAGCACGGCCGGAAGGTGCTGCAGAACTTTCTCGCGACGACCGTTTAAACTGCCGGCCGGACGACCGCTCTTCGGGCGGACCGCGCTACGGGTTCAAAGTCATGGCCATCACGCTTCAGGATGCGTTGCAGCGCGCGATCGAGCATCGCGAGATCTTCCACGACGAGATGCTGTCGCTGATGCGGCGGATCATGAGCGGTGAGGTGTCGCCGGTGATGATTGCCGCGCTCACCGTGGGCCTGCGGGTCAAGAAGGAGACGATCGGCGAGATCGCCGCCGCCGCGCAGGTGATGCGCGAGTTCGCGACGAAGGTCGACGCCGGCGATCCTGCCAACCTGCTCGATATCGTCGGCACCGGCGGCGACGCGTCGCATACGTTCAACATCTCGACGGCCGCGATGTTCGTCGCTGCCGCAGCGGGCGCGCGCGTGGCCAAGCACGGCAACCGATCGGTGTCGTCGAAATCCGGCAGCGCCGATGTGCTCGAAGCGCTCGGCGCGAACATTCAGCTCGCGCCCGCGCAGGTCGCCGCCTGCATCGAGCAAACCGGCGTCGGCTTCATGTTCGCACCCGCTCACCATGGCGCGATGAAGCACGCGGCACCGGTACGCAAGGAGCTCGGCGTGCGGACGATTTTCAACATTCTCGGGCCGCTGACCAATCCGGCGGGTGCCGAAAACCACCTGATCGGCGTGTTCCATCCCGACCTCGTCGGCATTCACGTCCGCGTGCTGCAGCGGCTCGGCAGCCGGCGCGCGATCGTCGTCTACGGCAAGGACGGCATGGACGAAGTCTCGCTCGGCGCGGCAACGATGGTCGGCGAGTTGAAGGATGGCGAAGTGACGGAGTACGAGATCCATCCGGAGGATTTCGGCCTGCACATGAAGTCGAATCGCGGCCTCAAGGTCACCGATGCGAGCGAGTCGAAGGAGATGGTGCTCGAAGCTTTGCAGGGTGTCGACGGCACGCCGCGCGAGATCGTCGTGCTGAACGCCGGCACGGCGCTGTACGCGGCAGGCATCGCCGATTCGATCGAAGATGGCATCGCGCGCGCACGGGAAGCGATCGCGAGCGGCGCCGCCTCGCGCAAGCTCGACGCGTTCGTCGCGGCGACGCGTTCCATCGGTCAAGCAAGCTGATCGCACACGCCATGGGCGACAGCGACATCCTGGCGAGGATTCTCACGACGAAGGCCGAGGAAGTCATCGCCGCGCAGCTCGAGCGGCCGCTGGCCCTGCTCGAGGAACAGGCACGCGCTGCGTCGCCGCCGCGGGGCTTTGCGAAGGCGATTCGCGAACGCATTGCGCAAGGACGCTCGGCAGTGATCGCGGAGATCAAGCGTGCGAGCCCGTCCAAGGGCGTGCTGCGCCCGCAGTTCGATCCCGCCGCAATCGCCGCTTCGTACGCGCGAGCGGGTGCTGCGTGCCTGTCGGTGCTGACCGATCGTCCGTTCTTCCAGGGCGCGCCGGAATTCCTCGTCGAGGCGCGTGGCGCCTGCGCGATTCCGGCGCTGCGCAAGGAATTCATCGTCGACGAATACCAGGTGGTCGAGTCGCGCACGCTCGGTGCGGACGCGATCCTGCTGATCGTCGCGGCCCTCGACGACGCGCGGCTCGCGGACCTCGAAGCGTGTGCCAGGGCGTACGGCATGGACGTGCTGGTCGAAGTGCACGACGCCCTTGAGCTCGACCGGGCGCTGAAGCTGGCCACACCGCTGATCGGCATCAACAATCGCAACCTGCGCACGTTCAACGTGTCGCTGCACACGACGATCGAGCTTTTGCCGCGCATCCCGGCCGATCGCGTGGTCGTCACCGAAAGCGGCATCCTTGCGCAACGCGACGTGGCGCAGATGCGCCGGCACGGCGTGCACGCGTTTCTCGTCGGCGAGGCCTTCATGCGCGCGCCCGATCCCGGCGCCGCGCTGACCGCGCTTTTCTCGTAGCCTGCTGCCGGCTCCCGCGATTTCGTGTCGGCCATCCTCGCCGAAAACCTGAGCAAGCACTGGGCGACCGCCGAAGGCGAAGTGCGCGCCGTCGACCGTGTGACGTTCGCGTTCGACGAGGGCACGCTCAACGTGCTGCTCGGACCGTCGGGATGCGGCAAGTCGTCGACGCTGCGCCTGATCGCCGGCCTCGAAGCCGCCGACGGCGGCAGGATCACGATCGCCGGCCGCGACGTGACGCACCTGCCGCCGGCAGCGCGTGCGATCTCGATGGTGTTCCAGAGCTACGCGCTGTTCCCGCACCTCACCGTCGCCGAGAACATTCTGTTCGGGCTGCGCGTACGTCGTGTCGGCGCAGCCGAGTGCGATGCGCGCCTCGCGCGTGTCGGCGACCTGCTGGGGCTGAAGACGCTGCTCGCGCGGAAGCCGTCGCAACTCTCCGGCGGTCAGCAGCAGCGCGTGGCACTCGGTCGCGCGATCATCGCGCAGGCGCCGGTCTGCCTGATGGACGAGCCGCTGTCCAACCTCGATGCACAGTTGCGTGCAGAGATGCGGCTCGAGATACGCGCGCTGCAGCGCAAGCTCGGCATCACGATGGTGTACGTGACGCACGACCAGGTGGAAGCAATGTCCATGGCCGACCGCGTCGTGCTGATGCGCGCGGGCAGGATCGAGCAGAACGGGACGCCGGTGGATCTGTACGAAAATCCCGCCAACACGTTCGTCGCGCGTTTCATCGGCACGCCACCGATGAACCTGCTGCAACTCGAGGCGGGTCGCGGCGGCGCCGTCATCGCCGGCACCGAAGCGCCGGTCGTGCTGGACGCGCGCTTCGCTGCGGGAACACTCGGCGTGCGGCCCGAGCACATGCAACTTGGCTTCGAGGACGGCGTTCGTGCCGGCGTGGAAAGCGTCGAGTATCTCGGCGGCGACTCGCTCGTCGGTTGCCGGATCGGATCGCAAGCTGTGGCGGTTCGCGTGCAAGGCAGTGTGGGATTGCGTCGCGGCGACGCGACCTGGATTCGCTGGGTTGCCGGTGCACAGCACTATTTCGATGCCGCGGGATTGCGTGGCCCGGTCGAGGCGCATGAGCCGGCGGCAACGTTGATTGCCTGAATCACAAAGTCCAATGGAGGAACGATGAAGCTGTTGAAGCGGTTGCTGGGTGCGTTCTGCGCATCCTTGATGACGCTGTTGGGAACGGCAGCGCTGGCGCAGGCGCCCGTGGAGGTGCCGTTCTTCTTCCCGGTCGCCGTCGGCGGTCCGATCACGAAGATCATCGACGGTTACGCCGCCGATTTCGAAAAGGACAATGCGGGCATCAAGCTTCACCCGATCTACTCGGGCAGCTACCAGGACACGATTGCGAAGGCGCTGACGGCCGTCAAGAGCGGCGATCCACCGGTGACGTCGATCCTGCTGTCGACCGACATGTACACGCTGATCGACGAGGATGCGATCGTGCCGTTCGACGACCTGATCAAGACCGACGCCGACCGCGCGTGGCTGAAGAGCTTCTACCCGGCGTTCATGGAGAACAGCCAGACCGGCGGCAAGACGTGGGGCATTCCGTTCCAGCGCTCGACGATCGTCCTCTATTACAACAAGGATGCGTTCAAGGAAGCGGGACTCGATCCGAACCGGCCGCCGGGTACGTGGAAGGAGATGGCGGACTATGCGGCGAAGCTCACCAAGCGCGACGCAGCGGGCAACGTCACGCAATGGGGCGTGCAGATTCCGTCGTCCGGCTTTCCGTACTGGCTGTTCCAGGGACTGGCACTCGAGAACGGCGTCAACCTGATGAACGCGGCCGGCACCGAGGTGTACTACGACAAGCCCGAGGTGATCGGCGCATTGCAGTACTGGCTGGACCTGATCAACAAGACCAAGGTGCATCCGCCCGGCATCGTCGAATGGGGCACCACGCCGAAGGACTTCTTCGAGCGCAAGGTCGCGATGATGTGGACGACGACCGGCAACCTGACGAACGTCAAGAGCAACGCGAAGTTCGATTTCGGCGTAGCGATGCTGCCGGCCGGCAAGCAACGCGGCAGTCCGACGGGCGGCGGCAACTTCTACATCTTCAAGAAGTCGACGCCGGCGCAGCGTGAAGCGGCCTTCAAGTTCATCAAATGGGTGACCACACCCGAACGCGCTGCGCAGTGGGGCATCGATACCGGCTACGTCGCCGTGCGCGCCGATGCGTGGGACACGCCAGTGATGAAGCAGTACGTCACCGGATTCCCGCCCGCGGCCGTTGCGCGCGATCAGTTGCCCTTCGCGAAGGCTGAGCTGTCGACGCACGACAACCAGCGCGTGACGAAGGCGCTCAACGACGGGCTGCAGGCGGCGTTGACGGGCACCAAAACGCCCGAGGTGGCCATGAAGGACGCGCAGCGCGAAGCCGATCGGCTGCTGCGCAGCTACAAGTAGCAGGGGATCGGCCGCGGGTCCCCGATGACGCGAACGCGCGAGTGGCTGTACGCCTGGCTGCTGTTGCTGCCGGCGGCCGTGCTGCTCGCGTTGTTCACGCATTACCCGGCGATCGCGAATCTCTGGCACAGCTTCTACTCGACGCCGAAAGGCTCGCGTCCACCGAGTTTCGTCGGGCTCGACAACTACCGCGCGCTGATCGACGACCCGATTTTCTGGCAGGCGCTGACCAACAACGCCTGGTACGCGCTCGGCACGATCCCGGCGTCTATCGCGCTGGCCTTGCTGATGGCGGTTTGGGTGAACGAGCGGCTTCCCGGCCGCGGCTTCCTGCGCCTCGCGTATTTCACGCCGACGGTGCTGCCGATGATCGCCGTGGCGAACATCTGGCTGTTCTTCTACACCCCCGAATACGGCCTGCTCGCGCAGGCGACCGGCCTGTTCGGTATCGGTCGCCACAACTGGCTCGGCACGAAAAGCACCGCGCTGGCCGCGCTGATGGTCGTGACGATCTGGAAGGAGGCCGGGTTTTTCATGATCTTCTACCTCGCGGCGCTGCAGTCGATGTCGCCGTACCTTGCCGAGGCCGGCGCGATCGAAGGTGCGTCGCGCTGGTACTTCTTCCGGCGCGTCACATTTCCGCTGCTGATGCCGACGACGTTGTTCGTGCTCGTCAACGCGGTGATCAACGCATTCCGCCTCGTCGATCACGTCGTCGTGATGACGCGCGGCGGGCCCGACAACGCGACGTCGCTGCTTCTGTACTACATCTTCGAGATCGGGTTCCGTTTCTGGGATTCGTCGTACGCAGCGGCGCTGACGATGGTCTTGCTGACGTTGCTCGCGGCCGTCGCGATCGCGCAGTTCGTGTTCCTAGAGCGGCGCACTCACTACCAATGAGCGCAGCGGGCGAGGCGAAGCCGAGCCGAGGCCCGCAGGGGGCGGCGCTGCGCGATTTGGTGAGGCCGACGCAGTGGAGGTGCGTAAGTCGGCGCTGGTACAAGGAGGCCGATCAGTGAGCGCGATGCAGACCGCGACCGGCGTCTACGCCCCCCACGGCTTCTCGCGCGCGCTCGAGACGCTCGGCGCATGGGTGCTGGGCGTGCTGTGGCTACTGCCGCTCGCCTATGCGATCTGGACGGCATTCCATCCGTCCGCGTATTCGACCAATTTCACGCTGACGGCGCCGCTGACGCTCGAAAACTTCGTCAAGGCGTGGCACGCGGCACCGTTCGCGCGTTATTTCCTGAACACGGTGATCCTCGTGACGATGGTGCTCGTCGCGCAGATGGTGCTGGTGACGCTCGCCGCATACGCGTTCGCGCGCTTCGAGTTCCCCGGTCGCAACATCGCGTTCGCGCTCGTGCTCGTCCAGCTGATGATCATGCCCGACGTGCTGATCGTCGAGAATTATCGGACGATGACCGCGCTGGGCATCAAGGACACGATCCTGTCGATTGGCCTCCCGTACATGGCGAGCGCGTTCGGCATCTTCCTGCTGCGGCAGACGTTCAAGACGGTGCCCCGCGAGCTCGACGAAGCGGCGCGCATCGAGGGCTGCTCGCCGTTGCAGACGCTGTGGAAGGTCTACGTACCGCTTGCGCGGCCGACTTACCTCGCGTACGCGCTCGTCTCGGTGTCGTATCACTGGAACAATTTCCTGTGGCCGCTCATCATCACCAACTCGGTCGAGTCGCGGCCCGTAACGGTAGGCCTGCAGGTGTTCTCGTCGACGGACCAGGGCATCGACTGGTCGATCATCAGCGCCGCGACGCTGCTGACGACCGGACCGCTGCTCGTGGCGTTCCTGTTATTCCAGCGCCAGTTCGTGCAGTCGTTCATGCGCGCCGGAATCCGCTGACCCGTGCTTTTCAACAGCTATGAGTACCTGATCTACTTCCTGCCGGCCGCGGTGCTCGGGTTTTTCGCGTTCGGCGAGCGCCCGCGGTGGGCGGTGCGGTGGCTCGTCGCCGCGTCGCTGTTCTTCTATGGCTGGTGGAATCCGGCGCATCTGCCGCTGATCGTCGCCAGCATCGCCGGCAACTTCTGGTTCGCGCACCGGATCCAGCGCTCGCCGCATCGACACCGCTGGGTCGTGACGGGCGTCGCAGCGAACCTCGCGCTGCTCGGCGTGTTCAAGTACGCCGATTTCATCCTGCGCACGCTGGCGCAGACGGGACTGATGGACCCCGTCGAGCTCGGGCTCGCGCTGCCGCTCGGCATCAGCTTCTTCACGTTCACGCAGATCGCGTTTCTGGTCGACGTAAGCCGCGATAAAGCGACCGAGCCGAGCTTCGACAACTACGCGCTGTTCGTGACGTTCTTTCCGCACCTGCTGGCCGGGCCGATCATCCATCACAGCGAGATGATGCCGCAGTTCCAGTCGACGGCGAACAAGCGCGTCGACTGGCGCAACGTCGCGGCGGGGCTCTTCCTGCTATCGATCGGGCTGGCGAAGAAGGTGTTCCTCGCCGATCCGCTCGTGCCGCTCGTCAGCGCGGGATTCGACCACGCGACGACGATCGGCACCCTGCAGGCCTGGCTTTCGGCGCTCGCCTACACGCTGCAGATCTATTTCGACTTCAGCGGCTACACGGACATGGCGCTCGGTGCCGCGCTGATCTTCAACATCCGCCTTCCGATCAACTTCGACTCGCCGTATCGATCGCTCGACCTGCGCGCATTCTGGCATCGATGGCACATGACGCTGTCGCGGTTCCTGCGCGAATACGTCTACGTTCCGCTCGGCGGCAACCGCGCGGGCGAAACGCGGGTGCTCGCCAACCTGCTGCTGACATTCCTGCTGGGCGGCCTGTGGCACGGCGCCGCGTGGACGTTCGTGTGCTGGGGCGCGCTGCACGGGCTCGGGCTTTGCGCCGTGCGGCTGTGGCGCAGGACCGGTCGCACGCTGCCGGCGCCGGTGGCATGGGCCGTCACGTTCCTGTTCGTCGTCGTGACGTGGGTGTTCTTTCGCGCGCACTCGCTCGGCGACGCGTGGGCAATCGTGCGGGCGATGGCGGGCTTATCGTCGTCAGCGGACTGGGCGAGCGTCCGTGCACTCGTCGGCGGCAACGCGGCCGCAGCGTCCGCGCTGGCAGCGGGGATGCTCGTCGTGTTCCAGCGCAGCAATTCGAATGCACTCGTACGGTCGTTCGCAGGCTCGTGGATGACGGCCGTGGCGGCGGCTGCCGCGCTGACGCTCGCCGTGCTTCAGCTGAGCACGGTCGCGCCGTTCCTCTACTTCAACTTCTAGCGTCCTGTTCAGCACACTCCTTGCATCGATACGATGATCGTTCGCGCGACCGACGTCCCCGCAGCTTTGGAGCCACCGGTGCCGGACAGGCGCGGGCCGGTCCACTGGCGCCGATGGTGTGCCGCGGTCCTCGCGGCGACCGGTGCTACGCTGGCGGCGGTTGGCGCGATCAATGCCGCCGTCGACCCGTTCCAGCAATATCGCGTTGCCGCATCGCATGCGCCGCGGTTCTACGCGCTCCATCATCGCTGGATCAATCCGGGCATTGCCAAGCACGCCCCTTACCAGACGGCGCTGATCGGCTCGTCCATCATGGAGAGCACCCGCAATGCGTGGATCGCGGATGCTTGCGGTGGGCCCGCGGTGAACCTGTCGATGCCGGCGATCAGCGCGGCGGAGATCCGCACGCTGCTCGATACGGTGTTCGCCGCCCGGGCACCGCGCCGAGTCGTCATCGTGCTCGACTTCAATGCATTCGCCGGAACGCCGGACGAGCGGCAGGACAGCGCCGGGCCCTTGCCAACCTACCTGTACGACCGAAACCCCTTCAACGACCTGCCCTATCTCTTATCGGGCACCGTGCTGAAGAAGTCGATCGCGATTCTCGCCGGCCGTAGGGACGAATCGTTCCGGTCGGACGTCGACGCGCCGTGGTTCTGGGGTGACCGCTTCCGCTTCGCGACGTCCGAAGTGTTGAAGGGTCTCGACCCCGACGACATCAACGCGCGCTTCCGCCAGCCGGCGCGCGACGCTGGCCGGCATGCAGGCGAGCTTCGAGCACAATATCGAGCCGACGCTGAAAAGCCATCCGAAGACAGAGTTCGATCTCGTGTGGCCGCCGTACTCGATGTTCGTCTGGCGCGACTTCGCGCAACGCAGGCAACTCGACGTCACGTTCGACTTCAAGCGCTACGTGGCGCGCGCGGTCGGCGGATTGAAAAACGTCGCCATCGTAGACTTGCAGCCGCATGCCGAGATCACGACCGATCTCGACCTTTACATGGACATCTATCATTTTGCGCCGCAAGTGAATCGCTGGATGATCGAGCGCACGTGCGCCGGGCTCGATCGTGTCGACGCGGCGGGCGCTGCGGACGCCGAGCAGCGGCTTCGCGCGGAACTGGCGCGGTGGCGTCCACCCGCGACGACTGCCACGCGATAGACGAGGAGTGTCAACGATGCAACTCATCACCTGGAACGTGCAATGGTGTCGCGGCGTCGATCTCGCGGTGGATGCGGCCCGGATCGTCGCGGAGGCGAAGAGGCTCGCCGATTTCGACGTGCTGTGCCTGCAGGAGATTGCCGACAACTATCCGGATCCCCGCCTCGGCGGCAACGACACAAGCGACCAGTTCGCCCGCCTCGCCGCACTGCTGCCGGGCTACACGGCGATCCCGGGTGTCGCCGTCGACCAGCCCGGCGATGACGGACGCCGGCGCCGGTTCGGCAACATGATCCTGTCGCGCCTGCCGGTCGTGCAGGTGTACCGCTACCTGTTGCCGTATCCGTTCGACGCCGGCGTGCCGGGGATGCCGCGGATCGCCGTCGAGGCGATCGTGCGCACGCCGTCCGGCGACGTCCGCGTCATCACCACGCACCTCGAATACTATTCGGCGGTGCAGCGGATGGCCCAGGCCGAGGCGCTGCGCGCGATCTACGCGGAAGGCCATGCGTACGCGCGTGACGCGACGGTGACGATGAACGACGGCGGTCCGTTCCAGACGTTCGTGCGGCCTCGGGCGACGGTGATCACCGGCGACTGCAACTTCGAGCCCGATTCCGCCGAGTACCGGCGGATTCTCGCCCCGTTTGCCGACGGGACGCCGGCGCTCGTCGATGCGTGGCACGTCGTGCATCCGGGCACGCCGCATCCGTCGACATTCAAGATCTACCAGAAGGACGCACCCGGCGATCCCGAGCTGCATTGCGATTTCATTTTCGTCGGCGAGGAGCTGCGTGCGCGCGTCCGCGACATCCGCGTCGACCAACAGACGCAGGCGTCCGATCACCAGCCTGTAATCCTCACGCTGGCGTGAACCTGCATCATCACCATTTCCGGACCGGCGTGGGTTCATCGTTCGCCCGAACGCGTGCCTACGGTTGACATCGTCATTCCGCTCGCGCGCGACGCGGAAGCCGCGGCGACGTGCGTGCGCTGCGTGCTCGAATCCAGCAATGCGATGCCGTTCGATGTCATCGTCGTAGCGACGCCAACGCTGGCGCGCACGTTCGCGGCACGTAGCGATGCCGCTCCCGACCGTGTGACGATCGTCCACGCGCAGAGCCTCGACACCGACACCGATCTCGTCGCACGCGGCGTCGCATTGCATGGCGACCGCGATGTCGTCGTGCTGCGGCCCGATGCAGAAGTCCACGGCAACTGGCTCGACCGGCTCGCTGCGCATGCATCGGAGCCTGGCGTCGGCGTCGTCGCCACGTTCACCGACGGCAGCGGCGTTGCGATCTATCGGGTGGGGCACAGCGGCTCCGGCCTGTCACCCGTTGCGTCCGCCGCAGAGCTGGATCGCTTGTTCGCGCGCGTCAACCACGGCCAGTCGGCCAGCGTGCGGCGAGCCGAAAGTCCTGCGTTGTATGTCACGCGAGCGTGCGTCGCGGCGCTCGGTGGCTTGCGGGGCGTCACGGCGTCTGGCGATGCGAACGACCCCGCTAGTCTCGCCGCGCGCGCTCGCGACGCAGGCTTCGATACGCGCGTCGCAGGCGATGTGTTCGTCGCCGGACAGGCACCCATACGGCCGACCGACGAGCGGGAGCGCGAACGCTCCGACGTGCTGCGCCTGTTCGCAGGCCGCGTCGAGGTCGCGCGACGCGCCGCGTCGCCGCGGCCGGCCATTGTCTTCGTCGCACACGCGTGGGGCGGTGGCATCCGGCGCTACATGGACGACGTTGCCGCGCTCATGCGCGATCGTTTCGACGTGCTCTACCTCGAGCCGGCGGATGCAACGACGGTCAAGCTGCACTCGCCGCACGAAACCGACCCGTTCGCGGCGTGGTTCCGGCTGCCCGACGACTTGCCTGTATTGGTGCAGACGCTGCAGGCGTTGGGTGTCGTCCGCCTGCATTTCCATCATGTGCACGGATTGCCGCCGTCGATCCTGCAGCTGCCGCAGGCGAGCGGACTCCCTTACGACTGCTCGCTTCACGACTATTACGCGATCTGCCCGCAATATCATCTTGCCGACGCGGAGGGGCGCTATTGTGGCGAGCCCGACGAGGCCGGGTGCCGCGCCTGCATGGCAGGGCGTCCCGCACAATGGAACATGGACGTCGGCTTGTGGCGCCAAACGCTTGGCGCATTCGTGCGCCAGGCGGCGCGCGTCATCGCGCCGTCGCACGACGTTGCCGAGCGCATCGGTCGCTATCTGCCTGGCCTCGCGATCGACGTCTGGCCGCATCCGGAGCCCGCGCAGCAACGTTCCGTGAAGGTGGCGCGTGTCGTGACGCTGGGTGCGCTGTCGCCGGAGAAGGGGCTCGCCGTCGTCGCGGCATGCGCACGCGATGCGCAGGCGCGCGGCCTGCCACTCGCGTTCCGCGTGCTCGGTGCGACAGCGCAGCCGCTGCCACAATGGCCGGAGGCGTCGCTGACGGTTCACGGATCGTATGACGAGCGCGCGCTGCCGCAACTCGTCGCGGCCGAACGTGCCGACGTGCTGTTCTTTCCCGCGCAGGTTCCCGAAACATATTCGTACACGCTGTCCGTCGCGCTCGCGACGGGCACGCCGATCGTCGCGTCGGCGCTCGGTGCGTTCACCGAGCGTCTTGCGGGTCATGCGCGTGTGCGATTGCTGCCGTGGAATGCGCCGGCAGCACAGTGGAACGATGCGTTGCTCGACGCCGTCGAGCTCGGTGGATCGTCTGCAGTTATCGATGCGGAAGGGCCGGCTCCCTCGGTCGGTGCGACGGCACCGCAACGCTATGCGAGCGTTGTACGCCGCGCCGCTTCCCGCCACCAAGCCCGCCGCGACTGTCGCAATCGAGGAGGCGGCACTGCTGCCGCGCCATTTCGACTCGCCGTCCGCCGCCGCAGCGGCACCGTTGTCGCTGCGTCAGCTCTACATTGCCGGCGCGCTGTGCGGACACGCCGAATCGCGCGACGAGCTCGGCCGCCGTGTCGAGTTCGCCGATCGCGAGCATGACGAGATCGAAACGCTGCGCAGTTACGTGCAAGGGGATCCGCGCCGGGTAGCGATCGACCTGATCGAGGCACAGCGCGATCTCGCGACGCTGCGGACGAGTACGCGCAGGACCGAAGCGGAACTCGCCGCGGCGCGTGCGCGTACGCGTGAGCTGGAGACGTCGACGACGTGGCGCGCGAGCGCGCCATTGCGATCCGCGATCCATGCGCTGAAGCTTGGACGCGAGGAGGTCGTTGCACGGATGCGCGTCGTACGCCAGATGCCTCGCCATGCGGGACTCGCATTCACGATCTTGCGCACCGACGGCGCAGCGGCGCTCGCCCGTCGCGTCGTGCGCAAGCTGCGTCGCACGAGCCGATTCCGCCGACGCGCCGCGCGTACGTGGCGCGCCGAAACGCAGATCGTCCCCCTCGCGGTCGCGACGTCGGATTCGCCGGCGGTGTCGATCATCGTTCCGGCCTACGGTCAACCGTTGCTGACGTTCACCTGTCTTGCGAGCATCGCCCGCGAGACGACGGGCGCGTACGAAGTGATCGTCGTTGACGACGCATCGCCGGAACCCCTTGCAGACGCGCTTGCGGGCGTGTCCGGCGTTCGCTTCGAGCGCAATCCGGAGAACCTCGGCTTCATCGGCACGTGCAATCGTGCTGCAACGCTGGCGCGCGGATCAACGCTCGTATTCCTGAACAACGATACGATCGTCACCCCCGGGTGGCTGGACGCGTTGCTTGCCGTGTTCGTCGCACACCCGGACACAGGCCTCGTCGGCGCAAAGCTCGTGTACCCCGATGGCCGGCTGCAGGAGGCGGGCGGGATCGTGTGGCGCGACGGCAGCGCGTGGAACGTCGGCCGTGGCGACGATCCCGACCGTCCCGAATTCGATTACCTGCGCGAAGCCGATTACTGTTCCGGCGCGTGCATTGCCGTGCCCCGCCGCGTGTGGGAGTCGCTGGGTGGTTTCGACGTCCGCTATCGGCCTGCTTACTACGAGGACACCGATTTCGCGTTTGCCGTCCGTGCTGCGGGGCGCAAGGTGTTCTACGCGCCGCACGCGACGATCGTCCATTTCGAAGGCCAGACGTCGGGTGTCGACATCTCGCAGGGCATCAAGCGTCACCAGGCGATCAACCAGGCAACGTTCGCGGACAAGTGGCGCGCCGTGCTCGACGGGCATCAGCCGAACGGCGTTCTCGCCGAGTTCCAGCGGGACCGCTGGGCGCGCCGGCGGTTGCTGGTCGTCGACGCGTGCCTGCTGCGGCCGGACCAGGATTCCGGCTCGCTGCGGATGCTGGAGTTACTCGAGATCGCCACGTCGCTGCGATGCAAGGTCACGTTCGTCGCCGACAACCTCGAGCATCAACAGCCGTACGTGCGCGCGATGCAGGATCGTGGCATCGAGGTGCTGTTCCATCCGTACGTGCGCTCGATCGCCGACCTGCTGATGAAGCGCGGCCGCGAGTTCGACGTCGTCATGCTGTCGCGTCACTACGTCGCCGCTCAGCACCTGGACACGGTGCGACGGCACGCGCCCAACGCACGCGTTGTGTTCGATACGGTCGACCTGCACTTCCTGCGCGAGGAGCGGCTGGCGGCGATCGATGGCGGGACCGCGGCGACGATCTCCGCGCATACCAAGCGCGCGGAGGAACTCGCGCTGATCGCCAAGGCCGACGTGACCGTCGTGGTGTCGCAGACGGAGCAGGCGATGCTGAAGTCGCTTGCCCCCGCGGCGCGTGTCGTGCTCGTCTCGAACGTGCATGCGCTGTCGCCATCGGTTGCACCATGGGGCCAGCGGCGCGGCATCGTGTTCATCGGCGGTTTCCGGCATCCGCCCAATGTCGACGCGATGCTGTGGTACGCGCGTGAGGTGCTCGTCCATGTCCGAGAGCGGCTGCCCGGCGTCAAGACGTACGTGATCGGCAGCGACGTGCCAACCTCGATCAACGCGCTCGCAGCGGACGATTTCGTCGTGCTGGGTCACGTGCCGGATATCGAGCCCTATTTCTCCGGCTGCCGCGTCTCGATTGCGCCGTTGCGCTATGGCGCCGGCGTGAAGGGCAAGGTCAACCTCGCGATGAGCCACGGGCTGCCCGTCGTCGCCACGACGGTCGCGATCGAAGGCATGCACCTGACCGACGGTGACGACGTGCTGGTTGCCGATGACCCGCGTACGTTCGCCGACGCCGTGCGGCGCGCGTACGACGACGAGGCCGTGTGGCAGCGCCTTTCCGACGGCGGGCGGCGGAACATCGACCGCTATTTTTCCCGCGACGTAGCTCGCGCGGCGCTGTGCGAGCTTCTCGGGATCGCTACGCCGGACGCTTCGTGAACAGCATGTCGAACACCGCGTGCCCGCGCGCGATGCCGCGCTGTTCGAACTTCGTCAGCGGCCGCCACGCGGGCCGCGGCGCAAATCCGTCGCTGGTGTTGGCGAGCAGCGGCTCCGCGGCCATCACGGCGAGGATTTCGTCAGCGTAAGGCGCCCAATCGGTTGCGACGTGCAAGTACCCCCCAGGTGCGAGGCGCATTGCGAGGTCGTGCACGAATGGGGCCTGCAGCAGGCGGCGCTTGTGGTGGCGCTTCTTCGGCCATGGGTCCGGAAAATAGACGTGGATGCCAGCCAGCGAGTCGGACTGAATCATCGCGACAACGTCCACCGCATCGGCCCGGACGATGCGAACGTTGGCGAGCTTCGCTTCATCGAGCCGGCGCAGCAGCGCGCCTACGCCGGGGAGGTGCATCTCCACGCCCAGGAAGTCGACGTGTGGCTGCGCCGCCGCGATCGTCGCGGTGGTCTCGCCCATGCCGAATCCGATTTCCAGCACGACCGGAGCGGATCTGGCGAAAATGGCGCGCCACTCGAGCGGCGTGCCTGCGGGGACGCCGTAGCGCGGCAGCAGCGCTTCGCATGCGCGCTGCTGTGCGGGAGACAGCCGGCCCTGGCGCAGGACGAAGCTGCGGATCGCACGTGGCGCACCGGCGGACCCGCCGTCGGTGTCGGCGGTGCCTTCCGGGATTGTCATCAACGTGGATCGAAGGCGACCGCCAGGTGACGTCAACGAACGCGCGTCCAGGTTGCGTCGTTGATCCGGCGCTCGATCGTTCGCGGTGTCGAATCGCGACCTGACGTGTATTCAACGCTGAGCGCTTCAGCGCCCTTCCACGCGACACCGGCATCGCTCCACGTCTCGGCCGGCTTCCACGCCAGCTCCTTGCGTACGCCCGTGTCGTCGATCCGCCAGATGGCGAGCTCGTTACCGCACGCATCCGCGCAGAAATCCGCGGTGGCGAAGCGCTTGTGGCCAGGCGCCAGTACCGGTTCGGACGGAAGACGGAATTCGCCACCGCCGCGGCGCTGCACGATCCAGAACTCGCTGCGGTCGCCGTCCGTCGCGAACAACACGACAACCTCCAGATCCTCGATGTAGTCCCACACGGCGTACGTGCGCGCGCCGATGATGTTGACCGCATCCCGGAACACCGCCAGGCCGACAGGCATGAGTGCGATCCGCAGCTCGTCGCCCTCGCGCGTTGCAACCTTCCTGAGTGCCGGCAGCCGGCGCGCCTCGACCAGGCGCCCGCAATGCGCCTGGTCCTCGGCGTCGGTGCAGAGCTTCGTCAACTCGGCGGGTGTCGGCGGTGCCGCGCAGCAGAGCGGCGGTACCGCGAGCGCCATCAGCACGCACGCAGCGTGCGCACGCAGCGACCTGCCGGTACGGGCCGTCACGTGATGAGGCCGGACGTGGGCGAGCTCGGGCTCGCGGCGTACGCCTTGCGCGGCATCCGGCCCGCGAGATACGCATCACGTCCCGCGTCGACGGCGAGGCGCATCGCGCGCGCCATCCGCACCGGGTCGCGCGCGCCCGCGATCGCCGTGTTCATCAGCACGCCGGCGCAACCGAGCTCCATCGCGATCGCCGCGTCCGACGCGGTGCCTACACCGGCGTCCACGAGCACGGGCACGTGCGACTGCTCGAGAATGAGTCGCAGATTCCACGGGTTGAGAATGCCCATTCCCGATCCGATGAGCGATGCGAGCGGCATGATCGCGACGCAGCCGATCGCTTCGAGTTCGCGCGCCACGATCGGATCGTCCGACGTATAGACCATGACCTGGAAGCCGTCGGCGACGAGTTGCTCGGCGGCTTTCAGCGTTTGCCGCACGTCGGGAAACAGCGAGGCCGAATCGCCGAGCACTTCGAGCTTGCACAGCGCGTGACCGTCGAGCAGTTCGCGGCCGAGCTTCAGCGTGCGCACGGCGTCCTCGGCCGTGTAGCACCCGGCGCTGTTCGGCAGATACGTGAATTCGGTGGGCGGCAACGCGTCCAGCAGCGACGCCTCGCCGACGTTCTGCCCGATGTTCGTGCGGCGAATCGCGACGGTGACGATCTCTGCCCCCGACGCGACGATCGCGTCGCGCGTCTGCGTGAAGTCGCGGTACTTGCCGGTACCGACGAGCAGCCGCGAACGATAGGAGCGGCCGCCGATCACGAGCGGATCGGCCAGCGCCGATGCGTTTTCCGGAGCGTTCATCGGCAGGATTTTACTCCAGCCCTGTGCGCGGAAAGCAGGGCCGTCCCGAGCGACTTGATCTCCGCGCAAAGTCTCGCTCGCTGCCGCTCGCACGATACTTTGCGCGGTTCGGGCTTCCGCGGAACTCTCGGGGCGGCCCTTCGAGTTCCGCGTCGGAAACAGCGGTGGTGCTAGCCGCCGCCGACGGCGCCGACGATTTCGAGCCGGTCGCCGGCCGCAACCGGCGTTACGCCGTAGCGGCTGCGCGGCACGATCTCGCCGTTCTTCTCGACCGCGATCTTCTTGTCCGCGAGCTTCATGCGCATGACGATGTCGGCGATCGTTTTCGCGTCGCCGAGATCAGTCTGCGTCCCGTTGATGACAAGTGCTTCCAACGTGTCAGGTCCGGTACCGCGACAGCGCCTCGCGCATCACCGCCATCTGCCGCGAGAACCGCGAACATGCGGTACAGGCAGCGAGGTGCAGGCGCAGCTTGACGCGCTCGCCGAGGCCGAGCGGCCGATCTTGCGCCTGCGACATCAGCCGCGTCGCTTCCTTGCAGGACAAGATGTGCGTCAGTCGATGGAACATGATTGCTGGGGGCGCCTTTTCAACCTCGCGCCGGGTCGGCAAACCAGTTCCGCTCGAGACATTCGCGCAGCGACATCCTCGCCCGGTAGAGGATGACCCATAGATTATTCGCCGTAATGGTCAATTCCTTACAGATTTCCTCGGTATCGAGCTCCATTACCTCGCGCATCACGAATACCCGAGCGGTGTTGGGCGGCAGCTTTTCGAGGCAGATCTCCATGACGCTCATGAATTCCTGCCGCGACAGGGCGTTTTCGGGGTCGCCCCAATCCGCAGGAGGTGCCTGCCACGCGCCATTGTCCTTGAACAGCGGGTCGAAGTCGTCGAGATCGGTTTCCTCGTCGAACGACGCGACGACGACCGGCTGACGCTGCCGCTGCCGGATCGCGTCCACGATCTTGTGCTTCAGGATTCCCGTCAGCCAGGTCTTGACGCTCGACCGGCCGGTGAACCCTACGCGAGCCCCCAGTGCAGCGACGAGCGTCTCCTGCACGACGTCCTCGGCAGCGTCCGCGTCGCGCAACTGAAGTTGGGCGACACGCAGCAGGTACCGGCGGTGTCGATCCAGCTCGGCAGTGAAGTTCGAAGCGTCCAACGCGTACCTTCAGACAATCCGAGACGCGAATAGTAGGGCAAATCGGCGCGGGGTCACTTGTAGGCGTCAACTTGTAGCGTTGCCGCCGGCTGGCGGCAGTAACGTTGTCATCTGCGGACCTTCCACGGCGATGCGGGCGATTGCTGCCGTGCGACGTCACCCCGCATTTCGGACGCGCCATCGCAAGGAGGCGGCGCGCGCGCGTCGCATGCAATTGCGTGAGCGGTGATGTCGTTGCAGAGTCGGGGTGACCGCGGAGTCAAAACGGGCCCAAAGTTTGGCACGCGACTTGCCGTGGGTGGTCATCATGCGCAACGATGCCACCTCTCAAACCGGCGGAGATCCGGCGCTGCTGGTACCGCTGGAGCCGCAGCCCGAGATGAAATCGGGCGCTGAGGTGGCGTTCGCCCGTGCCGGGATCCGGCGCGTCGCATACCCGGCGCTCGACAACGCGCGGACGATCGCTTCGGCCGAAAAGCCCACGTCGAACGCGCCGTTCTATTTCACCGTTCGCCGCAAGTTCGCATTCTCGCTGTCGCTTAGCGTGGCGTGGCTCGCGCTGACAATCGTCATCGCGCTTCCGTGGGTCCACGACCTGTCGCTGCTGATGGGCGCGCCCCTCGCGTGGCTCGCCATCGGCGGCATGGCCTTCGTGCCGGGATTCATGAACGCATTCCTGATCACGAGCCTGCTGCTCGACCGGCGCCCTGCGCGACAGCAGCCGAGTCGCTACCCGCCGCTGTCGATCCTCATCGCGGCGTACAACGAGGAGCCGTCGATCGCCGACACGCTCCGCTCCATCGCCAACCAGGATTATCCCGGCGTGTTCGAGGTCTTCGTCATCGACGACGGCTCGACGGACCGGACGGCGGCAATCGTCGATGCGTGCGACCTCGACTGGCTGAAGCTGCTGCGGCAGCCGGCGAACGCCGGCAAGTCGGCGGCGCTCAATCGCGGTCTCGAAGAGGCGCGCTTCGACCTTGTCGTGACGCTCGACGCCGATTCGTACCTCCATCGCGGCGCGCTGAAAAACCTCGTCGAGCGCTATCTGAACGATCCGCCGAATACGCGCGCGGTCGCGGGCACGATGCTCGTGCGCAATTCGCGGAAGAACTGGGTGACGAAGGCGCAGGAGTGGGATTACTTCCACGGCATCGCCGCGATCAAGCGCGTGCAGTCGCTGTATCAGGGAACGCTGGTCGCGCAGGGTGCGTTCTCGCTTTACGAGCGCGCGACGCTGAAGCAGGTGGGCGGCTGGGTCGATTGTGCCGGCGAGGACATCGTGCTCACATGGGCGATGCTGCGGGAGGGCTGGCGTGTCGGACACGCGGAGGATGCACTGTGCTTCACCAACGCGCCAGACAACCTGCACCAGTTCGTGCGCCAGCGGCAGCGCTGGGCGCGCGGCGTGATCCAGGCGTTCCGCCAGTTCCCCGACATCCTGCTGAAACCCCGATTGTCGACGATGTTCGTCTGGTGGAGTCTGCTCTTTCCATGGCTCGATCTCGCGTACACGCTGTTCTTCATCCCGGGCGTGATCCTCGCGCTGTTCGGCATCTACTGGATCGCGGGACCCCTGACGCTGGCGCTGCTGCCGATGGCGCTCGGCATCAACTACATGATGTATCGCGTCGGTTCGCAGATGTTCACGGCGAACGGGCTGCAAGTCCGGCGCAACGTGTCGGGATTCATTGTCTATGCATTCGTCTACAGCCTGATTCTGCAACCCGCCTGCGTCGCAGGCTACTTCCTCGAAATTCTCGGCCTCCGCAAGAGCGCGCGCACGAAGTGATCTGTGCGCTCGTCGCGGCGCTGGCCTCGTGCCTCGCGTGGCATACGAGCTACAACCGCTCGACCCGTTGCGTCGACGCGCCCGATTACGCCTATCGAGACGTGTCACGCTAATCTGTCCGTCGTGAGGACGGGTTCCCTGGATGCGGTGCGTACGGCCGAGCTGCGGGCCACCGGGGCGGTGGTCGATAACCTCCACGTGACGCGTCATGCCCGCTACAATCGCTCCGCTGACGATGCCGATATTCCGGACACTTCCTTCGTGCAAGCCGGCGTGACGCTCCGCTATCCGTTCTGACCTGACGCGCGACTCGCGATTCCGCTGATTCGACCTTGGAATCGCACCTTCACCTGCAGTCGCTGATCGCGTATTTCTCCGCGCATCCGGAGGTCGCGCTCGCGGCCGTTTTCATAGCGTCGTTCCTCGAATCCGTCGCGTTGATCGGCACGGTCGTGCCCGGCAGCACGATTGCATTCGTTGGCGGAGTACTCGTCGGGCTGAAGGCGCTCGATCCGTGGGCCGCGGGCGCGGTCGCGGTCGCGGGCGCGGTGCTCGGCGACGGGATGAGCTACTGGCTCGGACATCGCTATCGCGACTCGATCGGGTCGATCTGGCCCATTCGCAATCACCCCGAGATCATCATCCGCGGGCAGGCGTATTTCGCGGCGCATGGCGGCAAGAGCGTGTTCTTCGGCCGCTTTTTCGGCCCGATCCGCGCGGTCGTGCCGGTAATCGCCGGGATGACCAACATGCCGGCGTCGCACTTCTACGTGATGAACGTCCTGTCGGCGTTCGGCTGGGCTGCCATTCATCTCGTGCCCGGCGCGCTGTTCGGTGCATCGCTGCAGGTTGCGGGTGCGGTGAGCGCGCGCCTCGTGGCGCTGATCGCGTTTGTGGCGGTCACCGTATGGGCGATCGTGTTCGCAGTCCGGTTGGCCGTCAGGTTCGCGTGGCCTTACGTGCGCCTGCTGCAGGACCGGATCCTCGTCCACGCGAAGCAGCAGCCCGGCTGGCTGGCGAAACTGGTGCTGCCGCTCGTCGATCCGGAGCGCCGTGAATCGATGTCGCTGCTGATTGCGGCGACGTTGCTGATCGGCGGCGCATGGCTGTTCCTCGGCGTCGTCGAGGACGTCGTCACCAATGACACGCTCGTGCAGGTCGACCGGTCGGTCTACGAGGGACTGCAGGGCGTGCGGACCGGCTGGATCGACGACATCATGGTGACGCTGACCGCGCTCGGCAGCGCTTACGTGACCGTTGCGGTGATTGTCGCTGTGGCGGTGTGGCTCGGTGTCGTGCGGCGCTGGCAGACGCTCGCCTATTGGATCGGCGCAGTCGCATTCGCCGAAGTCCTCGTCTGGGCGCTGAAATACGGGCTGGAACGCAAGCGCCCGGATACGCACTTTGCGCTCGTGGATCCGTACTCGTTTCCAAGCGGCCACGCGGCGCTGTCGATCGTCGTCTACGGATTCCTCGCATTCCTGCTGGGCCATGGCAAGAGCGGCTGGAAGAAGACCGCGTTCGCGCTTCCGGCGGTGGCGATCGCTGCGCTGATCGCATTCTCGAGGCTGTATCTCGGCGCGCACTGGTTCTCCGACGTGATGGCGAGCCTGGGGCTCGGTCTCGCATGGATCGGTCTCTTGTGCATCGCGTACCTGCACCATGTGCACGAAAAGCCGCTGCGAGCGTTGCCGATGTCGATCGTCGTGTTCACGGTGTTCGTGTTCTTCGGCACGCTGTACGCGCATCGTTACCACGAACGCGATCTCGCGCTTTACGCGAAACCGGCGAACGCACGAACGCTGACGTTCGCCGGCTGGATGAGTGGCGAATGGCAAGGGTTGCCCGCGGCGCGCTCGGAATTCCGCGGCGAGCGCGAGGAGCCCTTTTCCCTGCAATGGGCGGCAACGGCGGAAGCGGTGCGTGCCGCGCTCGAGAGCGCGCAATGGCGGGCGCCGGCCGCGTGGGAATCGGGTGCGACGCTGCTGTGGCTCGTTCCCACGACGCCGATCGACCAGTTGCCGGTGCTGCCGAAGTTCCACCAGGGCCAGCCGCCGGCGCAGACGTTCGTTCGCGCCGTCGATGCTCGCAATCGCGACGTGATCCGCCTGTGGCGCGTCGCAACCGTCACCAGGCCGGATGATCCGGCCAACCCATTGCCGTTGTGGGCAGGCGTGGTGACAACCGAGCGCGCGCGAACCGAGTTCGGACTCGTGACGTCGGCTCGCACGACGAAAGAGACGGCCGCACCGCTGCAGGCCGTCGCCGCTGCGGTCCAACAGGCCGGCATGCACGTCGACGCTAAGTCGCTCGTCGACGTGCCGGTGCTGCTCGCATGGTGACGCTGCGTCGATCCGCGCGTCAAGGCGCCGGGCATCGGGACGGTCTGCTCCGGCCGTGTCTACAATGCCGCAGGCGAGACAACATGGCACGCTGACGATGTCCGACCTCCTGTTCCACATGATCGGCGGAGCACCCGATCCCGTTGCGCCGTTTTCGCACGCCGTCGAGGCCGATGGATGGGTGTTCGTCACCGGGCAGATGCCGTTCACCACGGTGTCGAACACGTCCGCGTACCCCGAATCGATCGAAGACCAGACGCGCCAGGTGATGAAGAACCTGGTCGCGGTGCTGAACGGTTGCGGGCTCACGCTCGCCAACGTCGTGGCGGCGCGCGTGTTCCTGGTGCACTTCGACGAGGATTACGATCGGATGAACGCCGTGTACGCCACCTATTTCGATCCGGGACGATTCCCGGCGCGAACGTGCATCGGCGTCACCGGCCTCGCGCGGGGCGCGCGCGTCGAGATCGACATGATTGCGCGCCGCGCCGGTTGATGCCGGGACAACAGGGCGGTGCCGATAGAAGCGCGGTTCACCTGACTTGCTGATTGCCAGGCGAACGACGCCGGATCGCAGACCGCCCATCACGGCGTCGGCGGTTGATTGCTGTCCGGACGGCCGCGCCGACGTCGACCACAGCAGTAATGTCCTACAGAGCGGTGCTGCTCACACTGATTCCCGTCACCAGAACTGCCGCGTAGGCTAGATCCATCGGAGGCGGGCCCCTCGCCCGCCGCAAGGAGTCCTCACCATGAGCAGCCCCTGCATCTCTTCCACGAAGGTCTCGGGAACCGCGATCTACAACGCAAATGGCGACAAGTTGGGCTCGATCGACGACGTGATCATCGACAAGCTGTCAGGCCAAGTGCGCTATGCGGCGCTTGAATTCGGTGGCTTCCTTGGAGTAGGCACAGATCGCTACCCGCTGCCGTGGAACATGTTGAAGTTCGACACCCGTCTGGACGGCTACGTCGTACCTCTTCAGAAGGCGCAACTCGAAAACGCCCCGCGCTATGAACGGACCAGCGTGCCCGATTACAGCGACAACTACGGTCGAAAGGTCTACGACTATTACGGCGCTGCGTGGGAATAAAAGAGCATCGCTACCCGCGGCAAAGCGGAACCTTCGGGAGCGGCCCACTTTTCGGTGGGCCGCTTTGTTTTCGCCGTCCGGCCGCGTCGATGGCGGGCAGTGACCCATCCTTGCCGAAGCGCCGGTCATGGTAGTAGCGCATGGGGCCAAGACGTTCGAGGCGTGGCAACGGCGACCAATGCCGTATCCGGCCGAAGCGCGTAACGACAATGGCGATGGGCGCGTAGAGCTGCCTTTTAGAACGAAATGACCGCCAAAGCGGTCGCTGAGATGCGTTCAGTAACGATGTCGGCCGCTGTTGCTAAGTAGCATTTTGGCGGTTACCCGGAGTTATCCCGGATGTGCCAAGGGCCTGCCGCAACAGCGACAAGCCCTTGAATTTGGTAGCGAGCGAGGGATTCGAACCCCCGACCAAAGGATTATGATTCCTCTGCTCTAACCAGCTGAGCTAGCTCGCCTCTGAGCCCGTTATTATAGCCAAACGGGTCCGCCGCCCGCGCGGGCTCGCTCTTTTCCACATCGCGTCGCGCAACGTGGCGCCGTTGTTCCGCCGCCGATGCCGCTCGCCCTGTGGTTATCCGATGTGCCTGTCCACATGCTGGTGGCGGTGCCGCTCATCGTGCTGCTGGGCTATACGATCTTCGGTGCGACCGGCTTCGGCTCGTCGATCATCTCCGTGCCGGGTCTCGCGCATTTCTTTCCGCTGACGTTCACCGTGCCGCTGGTGACGACGACCGACGCGTTCGCGGCGTCGATGACGGCGTTCAGGCTGCGGCGCTATGTCGCGTGGCGCGAAGTGCTGCGCCTGCTTCCGGCAATGCTGATCGGCATCGGGCTGGGTGCGACGCTCCTGCTGAACCTGCCGCCCGGACCGGCGCTGCTCGCGCTTGGGTTGTTTGCCGCGAGCTACGGGACCTACGTGCTCGTCGGCGCGCGCCGGCTGCGCAGCGCGCCCGGATGGCTCGCATGGCCCATCGGCGTGATCGGTGGAGTCTTTTCGGCGCTGTTCGGCACCGGCGGACCGGTCTACATCGTCTACCTGTCCGCGCGAATCCCCGACAAGTCGTCGCTCCGCGCGACATCGGCGATCGTCGTTGCCGTCAGCGTCTGGATTCGCGTAGGGCTGTTCATTGCGACGGGACTGTTGCTCAACACGCCGCTCCTCGCCCTCGTGGTTGCATTGTTGCCCGTGATGGTGCTCGGCCTGTGGCTCGGCAACCGGCTGCACCACGCGCTGTCGGGTACCGGCGTGCTGCGACTGATCGCTACGCTGCTCGTCGGCAATGGCATCGCGCTTGTCATTCGCGCGATCGGGCTGATCCGCGAGTGATCGCTGAATGCGTCGTCGTCACAGGGTGCGCAGAAACGCGACGAGGTCTTCGCGTTCGCCCTCGGTGAGGCCGATGCCGAAGCGCTGCTCGTAGAAATCGACGACCGCGGCGAGATCTGCCGCCGAACCGTTGTGGAAATACGGTGGCCGGCTGGCGAGCGCGCGCAGCACCGGGCCCTTGAAGCGTCCGACATCCTTCCAGCGGCCGGTGATCAGCGCACGGCCGGGGTCCGTCGTCTGCACCGTTTCAAACGGCGCCGACGTATGGCGCAGCGTGTACAGCGGCATGTCGGGTGTCCGCCGTGAACCGTCGGCGATGCCGATGTCGAGCGGCGCGGGAATCGAGTGGTTGCCCGCGGACGGCGTGTCGTGGCATGTCGTGCCAGTTCCCTGCAGCACCGGGATCGAAAGATCGTCTCATGTCCTTCGCCTTTCGCGATGAATGAGCGGCCGGATTCCAGGATTCCGAGGTGCGGCCATGGTCGAATGTGCGTGGCGAACTGTATGCGTCGCTGAAGCCAGCATCACACGATGAGCCGCTTCAGCGCGCGGGAAACTTCCGCATCAAGCGCAATAATTTTCTGCGGGTATCGCAGGCGTCACGCGAGGCCTGTCCGCTCGGCGACATGGAGAAAACGCGGCGCGGCTCGGCTATTCGGACGCCGCCTACGGCATGCGGATACACGCGCGAGCCGAACAACGCGCGTGCACGCGAGCGGCTCGACGCGTTCTAGGATGCCGGAAGAGGCGTTGCGGGAGTTACTGGCGGCGCCGCCACCGATGAGACGGAGGCGTGGCGGATCGCGCTCGAACAGTAGGGCGGGGTCAGCCCTTCGGCTTCTCGGCGAGCAGCCGTTCGACCGTGCGCACGAGCTCGCGATCGTCCGGCGTCGTGCGGCTGCCATAACCGGCGACAGCCTGGCCGTTGCGGTCGACGACGTACTTGTAGAAGTTCCACTGCGGCATGACGCCCGTGCTGGCGCTCAACGACGCGAACAGCGGATTTGCGCTCACCTTGGTGACGCTCGACTTCTCGAACATCGGGAACTGCACGCCGTAGGTCAGTCGGCAGAACTGCGCGATCTCCTGGTTCGAGCCGGGTTCCTGCCCGCCGAAATCGTTGGACGGGAATCCGACGACGACCAGGCCGCGTCCCTTGTACTTGCGATAGAGCGCTTCGAGCCCTTCATACTGGCCCGTGTAGCCGCAGTAGCTCGCCGTGTTGACGATGACGAGTACCTTGCCCTGGAACTGGCACAACGACTGCGGCTCACCGGTCTGCAAGCGGTTGAAACGATAACGGAGCAGCGCGGGGCATTCGGCCGGCATGTCCGCAAGTGCTGCCTGCTCCGCGCGCGTCGCGTTTGCAGCGGCCGGCGACGCAACCGGCGCCAGCGGTGCGGCTGCGGCCGCCAGCAGTGGACCCGTTGCGAGTTCCTGGACGGCCGATCCATTGGACGCAAGCGGAGCGTCGAGCGCGTCGGCTACGCCAGCCGCGTTCGTATCAGGCGGATCGTTGCGCTGGCAGGAAAGCTTCGCGAGCGGGCCGAACGCATCGACGACGCGATCATCGTCAAAGGGTGCCGGCACCGGCAGGAAACGCTCGCCGTTGTCGGGCACCATCGCATCGCCGGCCGAATCGTCGGAACTCGACTCCGACAGCACCGTGATCGGCGCCAGCGCTGCACCCAGATCGCGGCCGAGGAACTCCGGAATGGCAAGGCCAACCGCGACCAGTGCGGCCGCAGCGCCCATCCATCCGATCGCCTGCCATTTGCCGCGCGTCATGATTGTTCGTTTGTCTTGGACAACGCCCCAACCTCGTACGATACTCGGCGACTCTGCCCGCGGTCAATGCGGCGGTTAGCACGATGAGTGAAATCGATATTTCCGAACTGGCTCAGAACATCAGCGCCGTCGAGCGCGAGACCGGTTTGTCGAAAGACGTGCTCCGCATGTGGGAGCGGCGCTACGGATTTCCGAAACCCGCCCGCGACGAGAACGGCGAGCGCCAATACACGCTGGCCGAGACCGCGAAGTTGCGTTCGATCAAACGTCTGATGGATGTCGGCGTGCGGCCCGGCAAGCTCATCGGGCTGACGCTCGCCGAGCTCGACTCGATGACGGACGCCCGGGCGCCGGTGCGGCCCGACGCGCCGTTTCCGTCGCTCGAACGCGATGTCGTCGCGATGCTGAAGACTCACGACGCCGCCACGCTCCAGCACGCGTTCACGCAATGGTTGATGCGACAGGGCCTGCAGCGCTTCGTCATCGAGACGGTCGCGCCGCTGAATCGCGCCGTCGGCGACGCGTGGATGCGCGGCGAGCTGTTCATCTTCGAGGAGCATCTTTGCACCGAGCTCCTGAAAGCGGCACTGCGTACCGCGATCAACGCGTTCCCGCGCCAGATGGGCAGCCCGCGCGTGTTGCTGACGACGTTGCCTAACGAGCAGCACGGGCTCGGCCTGCTGATGGTCGAAGCGCTGCTCGTGCCCGAAGGCGCGCTGTGCGTATCGCTCGGCCCGCAAACACCGCTCGACGAAATCCGCCGCGCGGCGCTCGCGCATCAGGCCGATATCGTCGCGCTGTCGTTCTCGGCGGCATTTCCGCTGCGGCAGGCAACCGACGGGCTCGCGAATCTGCGCCGGCACCTGCCGCCCGGCGTTGCGCTCTGGGCGGGCGGCGAGATGACGCGCCGCGTGCGCAAGACGCTGCCCGGCGTCACGCTGGTGCCCGACCTCGCGGCAGCGGTTGCCGCGCTGCGGAAC
This sequence comes from uncultured Pseudomonadota bacterium, assembly GCA_963709335.1. GTDB lineage: Bacteria > Pseudomonadota > Gammaproteobacteria > Burkholderiales > Casimicrobiaceae > VBCG01. Next base: position 683,475 of record CAVPWB010000004.1, on the reverse strand, counting down.
TGGCGCGCATCGCACCCGGCAGCGCCTCCCTGATCCTCGCGGCGAGGGCAGCGCGCGCGGCCACGCTACCATCGCGCCATGTGGTCGGCGATTGCGCTCTGGATCATCAATCTCGGCGGCCTTGCTGCCTACGTCTTTATTGCCTCGCGCGACGTGGCGGGCGGAAATTCGTGGGTGCCGTGGGCACTCGGGCTTCCGGCGGTCTACTTCGGCATCGTGCTCGTGCTGTGCCTGCTGTATTTCGCGATCGCCTGGGCGTTTCGAGCGCGGCGCCCTCATGACGTGCGTATCGGCCCGCGCGCGACGCTGCGCCTGTTCGGACAGGAATACCGAGCGCTCGTCGGCGCGGCGCCGCGGATGATGCTGTACCGCTGGCTCGTTCGCGATCCCGCGCCGGCGCGCGTCGACGTTCCGGTCTTGCTGCTGCACGGCGTGCTCTGCAATGCCGGGGTCTGGAGCCGGATGCGGGCCAACCTGACGCAGCGTGGGGTCGAAGGGATCTACAGCCTGTCCTACGGACCTCCGCTCGCGTCGATCGAGGAGTTCGCCGACCAGCTCGGGCGGAAGATCGACGCGGTGCTCGCGGCGACCCATGCAGCGTCGACGATCGTGGTCGCTCACAGCATGGGTGGGCTCGTCGTGCGCGCGTACATCCGGCGCCACGGCATCGGCAAGCTCGCGCGCGTGCTGACGCTCGGCGCACCACACCACGGCAGCGTGCATGCGTGGCTGATGATCGGCACGTCCCTTGGCCAGTTGCGTCCCGGCAATGCGTGGCTCGCCGCGCTCAACCGCGAACCGCTCGACCCGGCGCTACGCTTCGTCTCGCTGTGGTCGTGGCACGACTCGATGGTGGCGCCGCAGACGTCGTCGGAACTGCCGGGTGCCGTGGACGTCGCGATGATCGGCATCGGCCACAATGCGCTGCTCGGTGACGCCGAAGTGTTCGATCGTACTTATGCTGAGATCGTCGCCGCGCGAACGGAGTCGCGACGCGCAGGCTGAACGGGTTGCGAGTCGCTTGCTACCAGTGAATCCCCTGCGTTAGTTGCGCGAAGGCGATCTGCTCGGGCGACAGCTGCTGCGACTCGCCGTCCTTCTTCCCCTGCGCCGCCGATGAATCCGGGAACATGTGGAACGCCGAGTTCAGCAGCACCTGGGTCAGCTTCGGCGCCACGGCGTGGCACACCGCGCCGAACACGCCGAGGCGCGTGGCGATCCGCACTGGCTTGTGGACGATCGCCTCGACAACGAGGCCGGCGGCCTCCTCGGGCGACAGGGTCGGGATGTTCTCGTACATCTTGGTCGGCGCGATCATCGGCGTGCGCACGAGCGGCATGTTGATCGTCGTGAAGTTGATGTTCTTGTCGAGGAACTCCGACGCGGCACACGCGGAGAACGAGTCGAGCGCGGATTTGGACGCGACGTACGCCGAGAAGCGCGGCGCGTTCGACAGCACGCCGATCGACGAGATGTTGATGATGTGACCACGCTTCTGCTCGATCATCCTGGGCAGGAACCCGAGAATCAGCCGGATCGCGCCGAAGTAGTTGAGCTGCATCGTCCGCTCGAAATCGTGGAAGCGGTCGAACGAATTGATGATGCCGCGACGGATCGAACGCCCGGCGTTGTTGATGAGGTAATCGCAGCCGCCCTGCTCAGCGAGCACGCGCTGCACTAGCGCGTCGCATGCCTTCAGGTCGGAGACGTCCGCCGTGTAGATGACCGCGCGACCGCCCATCGCGTCGATCTCGCGCTTCGTGTCGGCGAGCTTCTCCTCGCCGCGCGCCACCAGCACCACGCGCGCGCCCGCCTCGGCCAGCTTCAGCGCCGTGGCGCGGCCAATGCCCGACGATGCGCCGGTGACGACCGCAACCTTGCCCCGCACGCGGCCGGCGAGACTGCGGTCGATGAAAAGGTCCGGATCGAGGTTGCGCTCCCAGTAATCCCAGAGCTTCGCCGCGTACGACTCGAGATCGGGAACGACGATGCCGGATCCCTTGAGCGCCTTGGCAGCCTCGCGATTGTCGTAGCGCGTCGGCCAGTTGACGAACTGGAATACGTCGCGCGGGATGCCGAGATCGTTCAGCACCACTTTCATGGCGCGCTTGACCGGCGCGAGCGAACCTAACCCGTACAGCAGCGGCGCGGGAATGAATCCGAACAGCTTTGCGTTGATCCGCATCGTCATCTGCGGCGCGTGTGCAGCCTTGGCGAAAATGTTCAGCACTTCGCCGACTCGATGGGGACTGGGATCCGTCAGATGGAAGCAGCGGCCGTCGAGGCCCTTCTGATGCGCGAGGTAGTCGAGCGCGTCGGTGACGAAATCCACCGGCACGATGTTGATGCGGCCGCCCTCGATGCCGATCGTCGGCATCCACGGCGGCAGGATCTCCCGCATCTTCTGGATGGACTTGAAGAAGTAGTACGGTCCGTCGATCTTGTCGATCTGGCCCGTCTTGGAGTCGCCGACGACGAAGCCGGGCCGGTAGATCCGAAACGGCCGTTTGCATTCGCGGCGCACGACGCGCTCGGCGTCGTGCTTGGTGCGGAAATACGGATGGTCGAGCTCCTCGGCCTCCTCGAACATGTCCTCGCGAAAGACGCCTTCGTACAGTCCGGCTGCGGCGATCGAGCTCACGTGATGGAAGCAGCCGACCGCGATCGCCGTCGCGAACTCGACGGCGTTGCGCGTGCCGTCGACGTTGGCGGCCTGCTGGTCGTCAGCCGACGCCTGCAGATCGTAGACCGCCGCGAGGTGGAAGAAGTGATCGACCTTGCCCTTGAGCTTGCGCAGGTCCGCCGCACTCACGCCGAGCTTCGGCTTGGCGAGATCGCCGACGACGCCAATGACCCGCTTGTCGTCGACACCCCATGCTTCGCGGAGCTCGGCCAGGCGATCGAGCGATTGCTTGCGCACCAGCACGTAGATCGGGCCGCTGCGCTCGATGAGTTTGGCCACCAGGTAACTGCCGATGAACCCGGTCGCACCGGTCACGAAATAAGCCATCGCTTGTTCCTCCTGGGGTCGCCGCTTTCTGCGAGCGCGGCATGGGTCATGTCGGGATCGGGCGCTTAGGAGCCCTCTGCACCGGCTCGCGCGCGGTCGCCGATTGTACCGGCGCAAGGCGCGCGCAGCCATTCGCCGCGTCGCATCTGCTTTAGAGTGAATGCTCTATGCGGCGCGCCTAGAATGGCCGTTACCGCAGCCGCCGATCGAGCGCACGACGTCGCGTCGGCACGCCCAATCATCACTATCGCCTAGGGAACATCATGCTGAAGAAGGCCAGGGAAGCACGTGACGCCGCGCCGGACACCGGTGCCGCGGACGCGTCGAAATCGGTGCTGGAATCGTCGCGCCAGATATGGCTCGCCGGGCTCGGCGCGTTCTCACGGGCGCAGGCCGAGGGCATGAAGGTGTTCGAGTCGCTCGTCAGGCAAGGCGAGGCGGTCGAGACGAAGACGCGCCAGGCGGCCTCCGACACGGCCACCGCGGCAAGGCATGCGGCGCAATCGACGGCACGGGAGGTGCAGCAGATGGCAGGCGGCACGTGGGACAAGCTGGAAAAGGTGTTCGAGGATCGCGTCGCGCGCGCACTGGCGCGTCTCGGCGTTCATACGCAGACCGACGTCGAGCGGCTTTCGGCCCGCGTCGACGCGCTTGCGGAAGCGGTGAACGAGCTCATCAAGTCGAGCGGCGGCAAGCCGGTCGCGAAGCCGCGATCATCGGTCGGCCGCATCGTCAAGGGCGCGGTATCCACGGCTACGCGCACGGCGACGAGCGCCGCCGGCGCCGTCACGAGCGTAGCGCGGAACGCCTCGGGAGTCGTGTCGACGGCGGGCAAGACGGCGAAGCGCTCGGCCAACACCGCGCGCAAGGTGGCACGCGCCGCGTTGAAATAGGCCGGGCTCTAGCGGCTCGCGTTGAGTGCGAGCCGGGTGCGGCTATTCGCGGTTCAGCCGCTCGACCTGCTTGATGTAGCCCTGCATCGCCTCGTCGGCGCTCATCCCCTTGAGCTTCCCCCACGCGTCGTGCTTCGCGCCGCCGACGAAGTCGAATCCGCCCGGCCGGGCGCCCGCGACGTCCCCATCGGTCGCCTGCTTGTAGAACGCGTAGAGCTTTAGCAGCGTCGCGTTGTCGGGACGCTTCTTCGTCTGCTTGGCGGCGGCGGCCGCCGCCTCGAAGCGCGTCTTCAGGTCGTCCTTCTTGGGCGCTGCAGCCATCGGGTCTCCGCGCATCTTCGTTTCGACCCGGGGCGGCGTGCGCGCCGACCCCGGCAAGCGTTCATGCTACTTTAGCGCGAACGCGAACGCGCACGCAACGAACGCGCGTCGCCCGACGCCCAACGCAAAGTCCAGGTTCCGGTGAGCAAGCGCGAGAACATTTCCGCTGTCGATACCGCGTGGCTGCGAATGGATCGGCCCGCGAATCTGATGATGATCTGCGGCGTGCTGACGTTCGAGCGCCGGCTGTCGCTCGCGCGGCTTCGCGCCGTCATTGGCGAGCGGTTCCTCGTGTTCCGCCGCTTCAGGCAGGTTGCCGAGCAGACGGCAACCGGCGCGCGATGGCGCGACGATGCCGCGTTCGATATCGCAGAGCACGTCGTAGCGACGAATCTGCCCGAGCCGGCCGGTGATGCAGAGCTCAAGGATCTCGTATCGACGCTGATGGCGACGCCGCTTCCGCGCGGGCGGCCGATGTGGCAATTCCATCTCGTTGTCGATCATCGCGGCGGCTCGGCGCTGATCGCGCGCATTCACCACTGCTACGCGGACGGCATCGCGCTCGTGCGCGTGATGTTGTCGATGACCGACGCGGGCGCCGCAGGACCGCCGGCGATGCCGTTCGACGCGACGCAGCGCAGCAAGCTCGGGGGTGAGGTCGACGCGTTCGCCGAACTGCTCGGCCCGTTGATGGGTGTCTTCAAGTCTGCGCGGAAAGTCGGCCGCATGCTGCTCGCCAAGGGTGCCGATGTGCTCGCCGATCCCGCGCAGGCGGTGGCGCTCGCAACGCAGGGCGGTGCGCTCACCGGCGAGATCGCGCGGCTCGCGACGATGGGCGAGGATTCGCCGACGCGCTTCAAGGGAACACCCGGCGTCGACAAGCGAGTTGCGTGGGCCGAGCCGCTGCCGCTCGACGACGTGAAGACGGTGGGACGCGCGCTCGATGCGTCCATCAACGACCTGCTGCTGTCGTGCGTCGCCGGCGCGTTACGCGATTACCTGATCGAGCACGGCGACGACGTCAATGCACTGACGGTGCGCGCGCTCGTCCCGGTGAACCTGCGTCCGATGGAGAAGGCGTACAAGCTCGGCAACCAGTTCGGCCTCGTGTTCCTCGACCTGCCCATCGGCATCGAGAACCCGATCGAGCGCCTGTACGCGGTGCGGGCAAACATGCGCGCGCTCAAGGATTCGTACCAGCCGCTGCTCGCGTTCGGGCTGCTGGCGGCGATGGGTGCCGGACCGGAGATGCTGCAGGACGCGATGCTGAAGGCGCTCGCGCGCAACGCGACCGCCGTGATGACCAACGTGCCCGGGCCGCAAGCGCCGCTGTGGCTCGCCGGCGCGCGCATCGACAGCCTGATGTTCTGGGTGCCGCAGGCGGGCGATATCGGCCTCGGTGTCTCGATCCTGTCCTACAACGGCAATGTGCGCTTCGGCGTGGTCGCCGATCGCGGCCTTTGTCCCGACCCCGACCGGATCAGCGCGCGGTTCGCCGACGAGTACGAGAAAGTGGTGCTGGCGACGCTGATGAGTCCATGGCCGCGCGACGGCGATCTCGATCCCGACGTGGCGGCGCAGTCGGTAGGGCCGCGGCCACGCTCAGAAGACGACGGGCGTCCGGCGGCTCAGGGCCAAGCAGGATAGGTGTTCGGAACGGCGAACGCTTCCTTCAGATACTGGTTCATCGGTACCGTCAGGTCCTTCGTCTCGAACCAGCGCGTGTAGGCGCGGCGCACTTCGCCGTTCTGGAACAGCTCGATCAGCGTCCGGTCGACGAAGCGCTCGAATGCGGGGTCGTCCTTGCGCAGCATGATCGCGTAAGGCTCGACCGACAGGTACTTGCCGACGACGGCGAAGTCGTCGGGCTTCAACGCCTTGGAAATGAGACCGTAAAGCAGCACGTCGTCCATCGGAAACGCCACCGCGCGCCCGTCGGCGACTGCGGCGAACGACTCGTTGTGATCCTTGGCTTCGAGGATGGTGAGGTGCAAAACGCGATCGTCGTTCATCTCGCGCATCATTTTCTCGCTGGTCGTTCCCTTCGTCACGACGACCGTCTTGCCGCGCAGGTCGTCGACGCCGCCGATGTTCGACGACTTCTTCGCGAGCATCTTGATGCCGGCGACGAACGTCGTGTACGCGAATGCGACCTCTTTCTGACGGTCGCGCGTATTCGTCGTCGAGCCGCATTCGAGGTCGACCTTGCCGTTCTTGACCATCTCGATCCGGTTGGCGGACGACACGGGCAGGAAGCGGACGTCGAGACGCGGTAGTTTCAGCTCGCTCTTGATCGCGTCCGCGAGCTTGAGGCACACGTCGACCGAGTAGCCCTGCGGCTGCTTCCTGCTATCGATGAACGAGAAGGGCACGCTCGCTTCGCGAACGCCGATCGTCAGCGTCGCCGTGTCGCGTACGCGCTTCAGCGTGTCAAAGGGGGCGGCGGGCTCCGCGGCGACGGCGACCGACGTCTGGTCCTGGGCGTGCAGGGGCGCGGCCAACGCGAGCGCAGCGAAGCAGGCCGCCAGTACCGGGCGGTAGAGCCGCAGGATGTCCATACGGTACAGCTGCAAGCAAAACCGGCGCCAGCGGGTTGCCGGCGGCGCCCTGTCGCCCGCGTCGGGCGAGTGCGGCCAGACCTTCTGCGCGGCGGGGCGTGCTTGTGGCGCCGCCGGAATCTACTCGAGCTCGCTCTTCGCAAGCTCGACGTCGAGCCGCTCCATCGCGTCGGCAGGCTTGGCCTTCGCCGCGGTTTCGTACATCCGCGTGGCCTCGTCGATCCGGCTCTTGCCGAAGAGCAGGATCAGCCCATTGGCGTACTCGATGTGGACGATCGGTGACTCGGGAAAGAGCTTCACCGCCTGCTCGAAGCTCTTCAGCGCGGACTCCTTTTTCGCACCGTACGTCAGCCCCGCCACAAGACCGCCGACCTTGTCGATCACCTCTGCCTGGTAAGTGCCGAACGCCGTCGCGGCCTCGGCGTGCATAGGATCGAGCGAGAGCGCCGTCATCAGCGCGTCGCGGATCTTCCCGCCGAAACCCTGCGCGAGCGCCTTGGCCACCGAGATGCCCTGCCCATAGCGACCGAGCGCAAACGCGTAGAGGTAGTGCGCATTCGCGTCGCGGGGTGCCGCAGTGCGTCGCTCGTCGGCCCATTCCGCGGCTTCCTCGAACAGCGCGAGCCGGGTCTTCGCGTCGGGTTCGACGTAATTCGCATAGACGCACTGGGCCTTGATGGCGGCATTGATCCCGCCTTCGCCGGTCGCACGGCCCGCGGCGACCGCTTCCTGGAATGCGCCGGCGTGAAAATGCCGCCAGGCGTCGACGACTCCGACACTTTTCGGGTACGCCTCGCGGTCGCCCTGGTGCAGGCGATTCCACGCTTTTTTCAGCGCGGGACCGGCATACGCGAACGAGGCGTCCGCGTGCGGGAATTTCGTCCACTTTTTCGCCACGTTCACTCCTCTGCGAGATCGGATCGAACCGGCGCGCCGGCGGTCCCGACGTAGCGCGCGCCGAGATGCTCGACCAGCGCGCGATGGTCGCCGAGCAGGTAAGGCGCCAGCAGGGCGAGCACGTGTGCGATCGCGCGCTCGAACTGCATCGCCGCCGGATCGCCGTCGGCCGTCGCCGCGGCGGTGCGCGACAGCCGCTGGAACGACATCCAGTACGTTGCGATCATGACGACGTTGACCGCGAGAGCCGCGATTTCAGCGTCGGCCGCGCGCAGTGCGCCGACGTTGCGCAATCCGCTGCACAACTCTATCACGGCATTTTGCTCGCGCTGCAGGAGATCGGCGACGCGCGTCGCGAGCTTGCGGTCGCGCGACGTGATCTCGTCTAAGTCGCGGAAGAAGAACCGGTATTCCCAGACGCGCTCGAACATCAGGTGCATGAACAGCCACAGGTCCTCGACGTCGGCGTCACGCGACGACGGGCCCGCGAAGAGCGGCGACAAGGAAGCGTCGAGCCTGCCGAACAGGAGCCCGATGATCTCGTCTTTATTGCGGAAGTGATAGTAGAGGTTGCCCGGGCTGATGTTCATTTCGTCGGCGATGTCGGCCGTCGTCACATGTGGCTCGCCTGCGCGATTGAACAGCGCCAGCGCCGTCTCGAGGATGCGTTCGCGCGTGCGGCGCGGCGGCTTGCGCGGCATCGGACGTCAGTGCGAAGCGTGGGTCGCGCGGTTCGCGCGACGGCGATGGCCGGAAGGCGATGACCGCATTCAGCCGGCCGCGCGCATGCGGGCGAGCTGCCGCTCCAGGTGACCGAGCGTGTGATCGAGGTCGCGCGCCGCGGCGCGAACGGTCCTGCGTCGCTTGGCACCCGAATGCAGCGGTCGCGGATCGGTCAGTGCATCGGCGATGTCGCGCTCGGACGATGCAATGCGTTCCGTACGCAGGCGCAAGCCATGCCGCGCGAGTCCGGGCGCCAGTCGCTGCGCGTTGTCTTGCAGGTAGCGGCGCGTGGAGTCGAACGCCAGCGCACACAGCCGCCGCCGCTGCGCGTAGCTGAAGATGCGCGCGAAGAACATGTCGACGTCCTCGCGCGCCGGCTCGAACAGCAGGATGTCCGCATTCGGATATTGCGTCGCGTACTTGTCGAGGCCGACCTTCATCCGCGAGTGGATGATCGCGCGGAACGTTTGCGACAGCACGAGCGGCAGGCCGCCGCGGTCGAGCTTCTGGTGCGTCACGTGGCCGCGGCGGTGCGCCGACTGTGCGTCGAACGGCACGAGCGGGTTCACGCACAACAACAGGTCGACGCCGGCATCGAGCGCGAGCGACCCGTGCAGTGTCTTGTTCAGCGCCCCGTCGACGTAATGCTCGCCGTGGATCTCGACCGGCGGGAACAAGCCGGGAAGCGCGCTCGACGCCTCGATCGCCCGCGATATCGGCACGTCGTCATGACCGCTTGTACCGAACGCGATGGGCTCGCCCGTATCGAGATTCGTCGCGACGATGAAAAGCCGCGACGCAAGCTTGCGGAAATCGTTCGTGCGCCCGGGGCCCGCGAACAGCGTCTTAAGGAAGCCGTCGATGGCCCGATTGTCGAAAAGCCCGGTGGGCAACGCGCGCGCGAGTGTCGCGAACGACTCCATCATTCCGTCGTGCAGCGGATCGCGCAGGTACTGGAGCGACGCGCGCGCGGCGAGCGCCGGCAATGCCGTCAGGCGGCGGCGGAATTCGCGCAGCGCGGGACGCAGGAACAACTCGGGACGCAGCGCTGCGTCCTTGCCATTGTCGATGAAGAGCCGGTACATCTGCGCCGGCGAGATCCCGTTGGCGAGTGCCGCGGCGACGTAGCTGCCGGACGACACGCCGACGTACACATCGAGCGCGCCGAAGTCGAGATGCTCGATCGAATCGGAAAGCGCCAGCAGCGTCCCGACTTCGTAGATCCCGCCCAAAGGGCCACCACCCGCGAGGGCCAGCCCGATGGAACTCGTGCGACGGCGCTTCGCCGGACGCGCTTGCGGAGGTTCGCGGCCTGTCATCGATGCCTCGGTTGATCCGACGGGCGTGACTTTAGCCCACCGCGCGCCGCCCTGGCGCGAAGTCCCGGATGCGAGCGCTCCGGGACCCCGAACCAGCCAGCGTGACGACAGTGTAGCGAACTACTTGCCGGCGCGCGCCTTCGTGACGCGGCGCGTCTGGCGACCGGTTGCTGCGCGCTTCGCCGTCTTCGCCGCCGACTTGCGCTTCGTGCCAGCGCTTTCGACCTCGAACCTGGCGCGTACCGTCGGCACCTTCGTGCGGACGAACGTCGACGCGGCATTGGCGAGCGACTCGACGGACGACTTGACGCCGCTGCGTGCGTCGCGGGCCAGCGCGTTCGCGCGCTTCATCGACGATCCGATCCGGTGGCTGACGAGGTTGATCGCGCGTGATTCGACGACCGTGCCTTCCTTGATGAGCGAGCGAAACATCGCGGCTGCGTCGCGTTCCGCCCATTCACGGGTGACGGCGGCGGCACCGAGCGTCGCGAGCCACAGGTGGCGTGGAGCGGCGATCATTGCAGCGGGGGTCATCGGAATGCTCAAGCGGGTCATGTTCGACATGCAAATTTCTCCGTGATTGGAGCTCGCGATCCGCGCGAGCCGTCGGTGTTGCCAAAGTAACCGCAAACCTCTAGAGGAATCACACTAAACGTTGCGCCACGAACGGCTGCGGTTCGTCACGTCCGCAAGCGCTGCGCAAGCGACGTCGCGAGCTTCGTCGTCAACGCGTAGATCGACAGTTGCGGGTTCGCGCCGACCGACGTCGGAAACAGTGAACCGTCGAGCACATACAGATTGGCGAGATGGTGATGCTTGCCGGTCTCGTCGACGACGGCGTGGCGCGGATCGGCGCCGAGCGCGCAGCCACCCATCACGTGCGCGGACACGACAGTGGTCGCACGCGGGCGCAGGTCGAATGCGGCGATCGCCGCGCGAGCGGTGCCGAGCGCCGCGTAGCCGTTGCCCTCGTCGTGCACCGGCATGACGGACGTGGCGCCGGCGGCGAACTGCACTTCCGCCATCGCGACCAGTGCGCGGCGAATCCCGTCGAAGATGTACGGCGTCAGCGGATAGTCGAGCAACGGCGTTCCGTCGCCGGCGAGGCGCACGCGGCCGCCGATGCTGTCGGCATGAAAGCCGTCGCGCAGCAGCGCGATCAACACCTGCATGTTCGGCAATCGGCGCATCCACGCCGCGTGCTGTGTGCCATGCCCGGGCAGCGTGATCGCCGCGAGCACCGGGTGCACGGGCGGCGCCTCGAGCTTGAAGCCGATGGGCCCGTCGAGGACGGCGCCCATGAACTGGTCCGAATAGATCGTCTGGGGCGCACCGGCGAAGCCGTCGACGCGGGCCGGCATCAACGCGGCCGAAACGACTGTCGGGTGCAGGAACGTGCGCACGCCGATCGTTGCGTACGGGTCCGGAACACCGCTGCGCAACAGCAGCGCAGGCGACCCGATCGCGCCCGCCGCGGTTACGAACGTGCGTGCGCGCACGGTGATCCGGCGTGTCGTCGGCGTCGTTCCTGTTGCGTCCATTGCCACGCATTCGAGGCTTTCGATGTCGTCGCCGCGGACGACGTATCGGTTCGCCCGCGCGCGCGTGACGAGGGTTGCGCCGGCATCGAGCGCGTGCGGGATCGTCGTGACCAGCATCGACTGCTTCGCGTTGGTCGGGCATCCCATCCCGCAGTAGCCGAGATTCCAGCAGCCCCTGACGTTGCGGCGGATGACGTCGTGGTGGATGCCGAGCGTTGCGGCACCACGCGCGAGCGCCGCGTTGTTGGCGTTCGGGGCGATCGGCCACGGCGCAATGCCGAGCCGGGCCTCGACGCGATCGAACCACGGCGCGAGATCGGCGGCGCCGTCGCGCGACCAGCCGTGCGTCGATTGCCAGTGCGCGAGCGTTGCGGCGGGCGTGCGGAAGGAGCTCGTCCAGTTAACCGTCGTGCCGCCGCCTACGCAACGCCCCTGCAGGATGTTGATCGCCTTGTCGGCGGTCTTGCGCGCGGCCGATTCCTGGTACAGGTCGCGATAAGCGTCGGCCTCGCGCATCCTGAAGTCGGTTGACGACTTGAGCGGACCTTCCTCGATCATCAGCACGCGCAGTCCGGCATCGGCCAGTATTTCCGCGGCGATGCCGCCGCCGGCGCCGGTGCCGACGATGGCGACGTCCGCCTCGAGGGTCAGATCGCGACCGGGTGACGATGCGTCGATCACTTTCCAGCCGCGCGCAAGGCCATCGCGCACGGGATCGGCAAGTGGCTGCAGGATTTCGGGCGACGTGTCGTTCATGTCAGTGCCGGCGGACCCGGGTAGCCGATCGACGGCCACGTGCGCGGATTCGCGTACCACGCAGCGAACGTCAATTGGTGTAGCGCGTCGTACGCAATGCGCTTGACCGACCAGCGGCTCGTCTGCAGGCGGACGAGGAACGCGTTCGTCGTTGTGACGTCGGCATCGCGCCACGCGACGTCGACTTTCGCGAACGCGATGCGCAGCGGCGCGAACCCGAGCAGCGCGAACAGCGTTGTCAGTTCTTCGCGCGCAAGCGGCGGCAAACCCGCGATCGCGGTGCCCACGGCGTCGACCGTGTCGTCCAGGGCGGCGCGACGATCGGCAGCGTCCTCGGGCAAGGCGCCGTCGAGCATTGCCGCAGCGATCGCGCGCACCACGTCCGCGGCATCGGCCGTCAGGCCCGCGGTTGTGCGCTCCGGGTGTGAAGGCTGCAGCCAGCGCGCCGCCACGAGCACGGCCACGCCGGCCGCACCGGTGAAGATCAGGCGGCGACGAGACAGATTCATGTGGACGACGAACCGACGGGCATCGAACGGCTGCACAAGGAACGTGCGTGACGACAGCGTCGGACGATAGTATTCGCCGCGTAGAGCAAACAATCTAAAGCGGTCGCGCCGCGGCAATGCGCGCGGTCGGCTAGACTCTCGCACCGTGGCGCCCGCAGCCAACGCGCGATGACCGATACCCGGCACGATGAACCGCTGGAAGCACTGCTGCGCGAGCTCGCGCGCGTCCAGCAGCATCATGCGGAGCGCGCCTCGAATCCGGAGCTCGCGAGCGCGCTTCTGCATCTCGGCCGGTGGCAGTCGCTGCGGCTGCGCAATACGTACGCCGACCTCGAGCAGACGCCACGCTATGCGACGGCGATGAAGTTCTTCGAGGAAGACCTGTACGGCGGCGCAGACTTCGCGCAACGCGACGCCGATCTCGTCAAGGTCGTTCCCGCAATGAAGCGGCTGGTGCCGGCCAACGTCATCGATACGGTCGCCGTCGCCGTGGAGCTCAATGCACTGTCGCAGGACCTCGACCGCTCTGTCGTCGATGCGCTGGGCCCGCGCGCGCAGACGTTCAGCGTCGCCGATTACTGCACTGCTTATCGCCGCGCCGGGGGCTTCGAAGGCCGGCAGCGGCAGATCCGGCTGATCGGCGACGTCGGCGTCTCGCTCGACCGCTTCGTCCGGAAGCGTGTGCTGCGCTCGGCGCTCGGGCTGATGCGCAAGCCCGCGCGGCTTGCCGGCCTCGCGGCGCTACAGGATTTTCTCGAGCGTGGCTTCGAGTCGTTCGCGCAAATGCACGGCGCTGCTGAATTCCTGGCGACGATCCAGAGTCGCGAGACCGTCATCCACGAATCGATCGTCGCGGGCAGCGATGCGCCGTTTCCGGATCCGCTGCAGACCGTAGAGGGTGCGGCCGTCGCGCCCGTCAGGCCGACGCCTTCCCCGTGAGCTTGTCGAGTTGTGCGTGTATCTCGCGCTCGATCGCCGGCTTGAGCGGCGTCAGCAGCAGGCCGAGCTTCACGTCGAGCCGGATGTCCGTGGCACCGACGTGCATGCTGCCGGTCACGCCCGGACGCTCGAAGCGCACGTGGTCGCCATCCCATCGCCATGCGAGGCTGAAGCGTTTCTCGAGGTCGTTCGCGAGCTTCTCGGCGACGACCTTCGCCTTCTTGTGCGATAGATGATGTCGCTTGCTGACCGTTATCGACGCCATTTCGGACCCGGAGAATGACTTCGTTACGGCGTGCGCAGCATGGTTTGCCGCGGCTGGCCGGACTGCGCAAAGCAGTGCGCCGCGAATCTTAGCAAGCAATCCGGATCCACGAACTGCCCGGGCGCGACAGCGCAGCGGCCGGGTCGGACGCTGCGCTGCGAGCAGGTGTCGCCGTCAGTGCGCGGGCTGTGCCTGCGCGGGCGAACGCGTGTCGGACGATTCCTTGGCGCGCGCATCCGGCGCCGCCGCGTCGATCTGCTTCAGCTCACCCATCAGCATGCCGCCCTCGGCGACGACGAGCTTGCCGTAGCGGACCGTGCCGGTAACGCGTCCCGTGCCGTGCACGACGAGCTTCGTGCGCGCTGTCAGCTCGCCGGAGAACTCGCCATGAATCTCGGCGATGTCGATCACCGCCGTGCCGGTCAGCGTGCCGGGCTTCGAGATCTCCATCACCTTGCTGTTCACCGTTGCGTCGACCTGGCCCTCGATGACGAGCACGTCGCAGTTCGAGATCTCGACGCCCTTCAGCTTGATGTTGACGCCGACGAAGAGCTTGCTGCCGGCCTTTTCTTCGGGTGACGGCGCCGCGGCTGCGACAGGCGCTGGCGCGGATGTCGGGGACGGCGAGGGGTCGCGCGTGAGCGTCTCGCGGGTCTGCGGTTCGCGCAGCGTGGACGAGCCGAGCGTCTGGGGTTGGCGCGCGGTCGGGGTCGTGCTGGTGGGTGTCGGCATGGCGTTGGTAGCGGTCGGTTTGGCTTCGGGCTTGGTGGAATCCTTGACGTCCACCCATCGATCGTTTCGACCCAGATTAAGCATTTTCGATATCCCTTTGATTCGGCGGTGTATGCCAATGTCATCATGCGCTGGCTGAAATGCTTTTGCAAGCGAAATTTCGAGGCCGATTGAAAAGGTGGATTGCGGAACGTTTGACTCGTCAATGAATCAAACGTAAGCTTCAAACGAACGTTTGAATCGAGGCGAAGAATGGCGAAGGCGAAAGTCGTTGCGCTACCCGTAGGCCGCGCGGTGGTCGAGACGAAGGAGCGCATTCTCGACGCGGCGGAAACGCTGTTCATGGAGCATGGCTACGAAGCTACGAGCCTGCGCGCGCTGACGACGGCCGCCGACGTGAACCTCGCGGCCGTCAACTATCATTTCGGCACGAAGGAAGAGCTGTTCCAGGCGGTGCTGACGCGTCGCCTCGATCCGATGAACCAGCGGCGCCTCGAGCTCTTGACGCGCTTCGAGGCCGAGAGCGCGCCCAAGCCGCTGCCGTGCGACCGCATCCTGAGCGCGCTGCTCGTGCCGGCGCTGACGCTCGCCCGCGACCCGCAGCGTGGCGGCTCCAATTTCCTCCGGTTGCTCGGGCGCGCGTACGCCGATCCGGCGCCGTTCATTCGGCAATTCCTGTCCGACCAGTACGCGGAAATGATCGCGCGATTCAAGGCTGCGTTCGGGCGCGCTCTGCCGCACATGCCGCGCAAGGAGTTGTCGTGGCGGCTGCATTTCATCATGGGTGCGCTGTCGTACACGCTCGCCGGCACGGACGCACTGAAGCTCATCGCGGAATTGAATCCGCTCGAGACGACGAACGACGAAATCCTGCTGCGCCGTCTCGCGCCTTTCCTGCTGGCCGGTCTGACGGCGCCGCTGCCCGACCTCAGTGCGGTGACGCGCGAGCTCGACGGCGAGCCGAAATCGCGCCGGCGCTGATGGGCACCTTCTTCGAACGGAGCACGCAATGAACGCGTTCATCGCCGAGATCATCGTCGCTGTCGCCGTGCTGGCACTCGTCGCTGCACCGATCGCCATCGCGCCGCTGCGGCGCAGGCTGATCGCGCGGCCGCTGCTGCGGATCTTCCGCAAGGTGATGCCGCCGATGTCGCAGACGGAGCGCGACGCGCTCGAGGCAGGCACTGTGGGCTGGGATGGCGAACTCTTCTCGGGCCGTCCGGCGTGGTCGGAGCTGATCGCGCTGCCGTGCGCGCGACTCACCGCCGAGGAGCAGCATTTTCTCGACCATGAAGTCGAGACGCTCTGCGCGATGATCTCCGACTGGGAGACGACGAACGTCCATAAGGATCTTCCCCCTGCCGTCTGGCAATACATCAAGGAGCACGGATTTCTCGGGATGATCATCCCGAAGGCGTACGGCGGACTCGGTTTCTCCGCCTATGCGCACTCGCAGGTGATCACGAAACTGTCGACGCGCAGCGGCAGCGTTGCGGTCAGCGTGCTCGTGCCCAATTCGCTGGGACCTGGCGAATTGCTGCTGAACTACGGCACCGACGAGCAGAAGCGGCGTCACCTGCCGCGGCTCGCGCGCGGCCTCGACATCCCGTGCTTCGCGCTCACGAGCCCGCAAGCCGGCTCGGACGCGGCTTCGATTCCCGACTGGGGTGTCGTGTGTCACGGCGAGCACGAGGGTCGGCGCGTGCTGGGCCTGCGCGTGACGTGGGACAAGCGCTACATCACGCTCGGTCCGATCGCGACACTGCTCGGACTCGCGTTTCGCGCGTACGACCCCGATCACCTGGTCGGCGACCGCGAGGATCTCGGCATCACCTGTGCGCTGATCCCGACGTCGCACCCGGGCGTGGTCATCGGACGCCGGCACATGCCGCTCAATGCCGTCTTCCAGAATGGTCCCAATTCCGGCGCCGACGTATTCATCCCGATGGACTGGGTGATCGGCGGCGCGCCGATGCTCGGCAAGGGCTGGCGGATGCTGATGGAATGCCTCGCGGCCGGGCGCGGAATCTCGCTGCCGTCGTCGAACACCGGCATGGCCAAGCTCGCCGTTCGCACGACGGGTGCGTACGCGCGCGTCCGCACGCAATTCAAGACGCCGATCGGCAGGTTCGAAGGCATCGAGGAAGCGCTGACGCGGATGGGCGGCAACCTCTACATGATGGACGCCGTGCGAATGCTGACGGCGACGTTCGTCGATCGCGGCGAGAAGCCCGCGGTGCTTTCCGGAATCGCCAAGCTGCACATCACAGCGCGCAATCGTGAGTTGATCAACGACGCGATGGACATCGCGGGGGGCAAGGGCATCTGCATGGGCCCGTCGAACTTCCTGGGCGCCGCGTACATGCAGATGCCGGTGTCGATCACGGTCGAAGGCGCGAACATCCTGACGCGGAGCCTGATCGTGTTCGGCCAGGGCGCGATTCGCTGCCACCCGTTCGTGCTGCGGGAGATGGCCGCGGCGCGCGAGCCCGACGCCGGCAATGCGTTGCGCGAGTTCGATGCCGCGTTCATGGGTCACCTCCGATTCCTGATGGGCAATGCGCTGCGCGCGCTGGTCTTCGGGTTGACGGGATCGCGCTTGGCGAAGACGCCGGCGAAAGTCGCGCCCGAGACGCGCCGCTATTACCGGCAGCTGACACGGCTGTCGGCCGCGCTGGCTTTCATGGCCGACGTGTCGATGCTCACGCTGGGCGGCGCCTTGAAGCGTAAGGAGAAGCTGTCGGCGCGGCTTGGCGACGTGCTGTCGCTGCTGTACCTGTCGTCGGCGACGCTCTGGCGCTACGAGAAGGAGGGCCGGCACGCGGCGGATGCGCCGCTGATGCACTGGGCGGTTCGCGACGCACTCTTCAAGGCACAAAGCGCGATGGAAGGCGTTGTCGTCAATTTCCCCAATCGCTTCGTGGCAGCCGCGATGCGCTTCATCGTGTTTCCGCTTGGCCAGGCGCACGTCGTGCCGTCCGATCGCCTCGGCCAGCACGTCGCGCGGCTTGTCATCGAGCCTTCGACCACGCGTGACCGGCTGACAGCGAACGTGTTCATCGGCGATCCCGACGAGCCAGTCGGACTGCTCGAGCGCGCGCTTGCCGCGAGCGTCGCAGCCGATCCGATCGAGCGCAAGCTGCGCAGCGCCGTCCGCAGCGGCAAACTGAGGGTGGCCCAGGCACCGGGCGAAGGCGCCGCAGAACTCGAGGCCGCCGCGGTCACGGCCGGTGTTCTGACGCCGGCCGAAGCGGCGGTGCTGGCTGTGCGGCGCGAGCTCACGACGCGCGTCGTGAAGGTGGACGATTTCGCGCAGGATCTCGGCACGTCGCTGTTGCAGCCGAGCGAGCAGGATGCGGATGGATCGCCGCGCGGACGCGCATCGAGCGCGCCGCGTGTACGGAGCAAGGAGGCTGCGGCATGAGCGCGCCGCGTGAAGCGGAGCCCCGGAGGGTCGACGGCGCGCGATTGCGGAAAGGCCGACGCGCTGACGTTTGCTCTCGCCGTTGCCGCAATGAGGCCGCGGCATGAGCGCGCCGATCCACGTCATCGACGGCGCGCGCACGCCGTTCCTGAAATCGCGCAACCGGCCCGGGCCGTTCGCGGCATCCGACCTCGCGACCGACGCGGGGCGCGCGCTGCTGTTGCGGCAGCCGTTCGCGCCCACCGACATCGATGAAGTGATCCTCGGTTGCGCGGCGCCGTCCGTAGACGAGGTGAACATCGGTCGTGTCGTCGCGCTGCGGATGGGCTGCGGCCACAAGGTCCCCGGCTGGACGGTGATGCGCAATTGCGCGTCCGGGATGCAGGCACTCGATTCGGCGATGGATTCGATGCGTGCCGGTCGCTCGAACCTCGTGCTCGCCGGCGGCGTCGATGCGCTGTCGCGTGCGCCGTTGCTGTTCTCCGATGCGATGGTGACGTGGCTCGCGAACTGGTACGCCGCCAAGACGCTGGGCCGGCGCGCCGCCGTGCTCGCGCAGTTCAAGCTTCGCAACCTCGCACCCGTCATCGGCTTGATGAAAGGGTTGACCGATCCCAACGTTGGCCTGCTGATGGGGCAGACGGCGGAGAATCTCGCGTTCCGTTTCGGCATTTCGCGCGAGGCGATGGACGCGTTCGCCGCTCGTAGCCACCAGCGATTGCTGGCCGCGCAGCGCGACGGCCGCTTCGCACGCGAAGTGGTGCCGCTGTTCGACCGCGCCGGCAACGTATATGCGGCCGACGACGGCGTGCGCGAGGATTCGACCCCGCAGAACCTCGCGAAGCTCCGGCCGTTCTTCGATCGCAAGTACGGCAACGTGACGGCGGGTAACAGCTCCCAGGTCACCGACGGCGCGGCATGGCTGCTGCTCGCGACGGACGACGCGGTGCGCCGCTTCGGATTGACGCCGATGGGACGCATCGTCGATACGCAATGGGCGGCGCTCGACCCGGCGCAGATGGGGCTTGGTCCCGTCTACGCAGCGACGCCACTGCTGCAGCGGAACAGTCTCGCGCTCGCCGACGTCGATGCGTGGGAAATCAACGAGGCGTTCGCAGCGCAGGTGCTCGCCTGTCTTCGCGCATGGCAGGACGATGCATTCTGCCGCGAAGAGCTCGGACTGCCGGGCGCACTGGGCGCTCTCGACGAAGACAAGCTCAACGTGGACGGTGGCGCGATCGCGCTCGGGCATCCGGTCGGCGCGTCGGGCGCGAGGATCGTTCTGCACCTGCTGAACGACCTTGCGCGCACCGGCGGACGGCGCGGCATCGCCTCGATCTGCATCGGCGGCGGACAGGGCGGCGCGATGCTGGTCGAACGCAGTACGGGAGTGCAATAGACGTGGAACACTGGAAACTGACGCGGGACGCCGACGGCCTCGCGTGGCTCACGTTCGATCGCGCAGGCACGGCGACGAACACGCTGTCGAAGGCGGTGCTCGAAGAATTCAACACTGTGCTCGACGCGCTGCAGGCAGAGCCGCCGAAGGGCCTCGTCATTCGATCGGGCAAGGCGAACGGATTCATCGCCGGTGCGGACGTCGACGAGTTCGGCGATATCCGCGACGCAACGGTTGCGCGGGCACTGGTCAAACGCGGTTGGGACACGTTCGAGCGGCTTGCGGGCGTCGCGTATCCAACACTTGCGCTCATTCGCGGCTTCTGCCTCGGCGGCGGCCTGGAGCTCGCACTCGCGTGCCGCTACCGCGTCGTTGTCGACGAGCCGTCGACCCGGCTGGGCCTGCCGGAAGTGATGCTCGGCATCGTTCCCGCGTGGGGCGGCATCAAGCGGCTGCCCAAACTCATCGGTGCACCCGCGGCGCTCGACTTGCTGTTGACTGGCAAGACGATCGACGCCCGCAAGGCGAAGCGCCTCGGTCTTGCCGACGAGTGCGTTCCGGCGCGCGTGATGGACAACACGGCGCGCGGCGTGCTGCTCGCCCGCCCGGCGCCGCGCGCGCTCCGGTTTCCGCTGTCGCTCACCGAGCTGCCGATCGCGAGGCGCTACATCGCCGCGAAGGCGCGCAAAGAGGTCGCGCGCCGCGCGCGGCGCGAGCACTATCCGGCGCCGTACGCGATCATCGAGTTGTGGGAGCGCTTCGACGGCAACGCGCTCGCTCCGCCGGCAGGCGACGCCGCTGCCATCGACGGGTTGCTCGCGAGCCCGACGGCTGCGAACCTGATCCGTGTCTTCCACCTGCAGGAACGGCTGAAGACGCTCGGCAAGGTCGTCGTGTCGACGATGTCGCGCGTGCACGTCATCGGCGGCGGAACGATGGGCGGCGACATTGCCGCGTGGTGCGCGCTGCGCGGATTGACGGTCACGCTGCAGGATCAGGATGCGCAGCGGCTGGCGCCGGCGATGAAGCGTGCCGCGAAGCTCTTCACCGAGCGGCTGAAGGATCCGCGGCGCATCCGCGATGCGCTCGACCGGCTGATTCCCGACCTAGCGGGTGACGGTGTCGCGCGGGCGGATGTCGTCATCGAGGCGATCTACGAAAACGTCGACGCGAAGCGTGCGCTTTTCAGCGGTGTCGAGAAGCGTGCGAAAGCCGATGCGATTCTCGCGACGAACACGTCGTCGATACCGCTCGAGGACATCGCCGGCGCACTGCGCGACCCGTCCCGCCTCATCGGGCTGCACTTCTTCAATCCGGTTGCGCGGATGATGCTCGTCGAAGTCGTCGCGGGCCGTGACAGCGATGCCGCGCTCGTCGCGCGTGGTGCGGCGTTCGTCCGCGCGATCGACAAGCTGCCGCTGCCGGTGAAGAGCGCGCCAGGCTTCCTGGTCAATCGCGTGCTCGCGCCGTACCTGATGACGGCGATGCGTTGCGTCGACGAGGGCATGGCACCCGAGGTCGTCGACGAGGCCGCTGTCGCGTTCGGCATGCCGATGGGTCCGATCGAGCTCGCCGACACCGTTGGGCTCGACATCTGTCTCGCCGTCGGTCGCATGCTTGGCCACGAAGGCGCGCCGCCGCGCAAGCTCGCCGAGCGCGTTGCCGCCGGTCACCTCGGCAAGAAGTCGGGTCAGGGCTTTTACGCGTGGGTCGACGGCAAGCCGCGGAAACAACCGGCACAAGCGACGCCCGCCGGACTCGGGCAGAGGCTCGTCGATCCGCTCGTCGCCGAAGCGAAGGCCGCGCTCGCGGAAGGCATCGTCGACGACGCCGATCTCGTCGACGCCGGTGCGATATTCGGCGCGGGCTTCGCGCCGTTTCGCGGCGGCCCGTTGCAGTACGCTCGCACGGCGGCGGACGGTTCGTAAGCGCCGAAGGGCGCGACTGTGGTGTAGCATTGGCCCCGCGCCGCGCGGCCCTCGATGCCGTTCGGTAGCCGCAACGGAGGAGTCGTGGACCGAATCTGGCTCGAGCACTATCCGCGCGGCGTGCCCGCGGAAATCGACGTCAACGAGTACGCATCGGCTCGCGAGGTATTCGAGGAGAGCTGCCGCAAGTTCGCCACGCGGCCGGCATTCTCGTGCATGGGCCGCTCGATATCGTTCGCCGACCTCGATGCGCTGTCATCGACGTTCGGCGCGTGGCTGCAGCATCAGGGCTGCGCCAAGGGCACGCGCGTTGCGCTGATGATGCCCAATATCCTCCAGTATCCGGTGTGCCTGTTCGGTGCGCTGCGGGCCGGGTGCACGATCGTCAACGTCAACCCGTTGTACACGGCGCGCGAGCTCGAGCACCAACTCGTCGATTCCGGTGCGGAAGTCATCGTCGTCGTCGAGAATTTTGCGCGTACGCTGCAGGAGGTCGTCGCGCGCACGAAGATCCGGCAAGTCGTCGTGACGTCGATCGGCGAGATGCTCGCCG
The DNA here is from genome assembly GCA_963709335.1 of uncultured Pseudomonadota bacterium. Lineage (GTDB taxonomy): Bacteria > Pseudomonadota > Gammaproteobacteria > Burkholderiales > Casimicrobiaceae > VBCG01. The sequence continues at coordinate 661,708 of CAVPWB010000004.1, read as the reverse complement.
TCAAGGGTCGCCTTGTCGACCTGGTGCTCCGGCGCGTAAAGAAGGTGGTGCCGAAGTTCTCGCTGCCCGGCGCGATTCGCTTCTCCGATGCGATGAGGCAGGGGCGCAAGCTGTCGCTGACGCGGGTGCCGCTCGGGCACGACGACCTTGCGTTCCTGCAATACACCGGCGGGACGACCGGTATCGCCAAGGGTGCGATGCTGTTGCACCGGAATATCGTTGCCAACATGCTGCAGGCGCGTGCATGGGTGCGCCCGATACTCGACGACAACCGGCGCGAAGTGATCCTGACGCCGCTGCCGCTTTATCACATCTTCGCGCTGACGGCGAACTGCCTCGTGTTCATGTCGGTCGGCGGCGAGAACGTGCTGATCACCAATCCGCGCGACATCCCGCACTTCGTAAAGGAAATGCGGCGCTACCGATTCACGGCGATGACCGGCGTCAACACGCTGTTCAACGCGCTGCTTCACAACGAGAAGTTCGCGCAGCTCAACTTCAAGTCGTTTCGGCTGACGCTCGGCGGTGGAATGGCCGTGCAGGAAGCGGTCGCCAAGCGGTGGAAGGCGGTTACGGGCGTGACGCTCGTCGAAGCGTATGGCCTCACCGAGACGTCGCCGGCGGCGACGATGAATCCGCTCGATGCGACCGAGTACACGGGCGCGATCGGCCTGCCCATCCCGTCCACCGACCTCGCGCTGCGCGACGATGCGGGCAAGGACGTGCCGCTCGGACAGCCGGGCGAGATCTGCATCCACGGACCGCAGGTGATGGCAGGTTACTGGCAGCGGCCGGACGAAACGGCGAAGGTAATGACGGCCGACGGCTTCTTCATGACCGGCGACATCGGCAAGATGGATCCGAAGGGCTACGTCACGATCGTCGACCGCAAGAAGGACATGATCCTGGTGTCCGGATTCAACGTGTATCCGAACGAGATCGAAGGCGTCGTCGTGATGCTACCGGGCGTTCTCGAATGCGCGGCCGTCGGGATTCTCGACAAGAAATCAGGCGAAGCAGTCAAGCTGTTCGTCGTCCGCCGGGACCCTGCATTGACGGCCGAGCAGGTGCTCGATCACTGCCGCAATCACCTGACGGGCTACAAGTGTCCGCGCGACGTCGAGTTTCGCCGCGAGCTGCCCAAGTCGAACATCGGCAAGATCCTGCGGCGCGAGCTCCGCGACGAGGCGAGGCGGGCAGCGTGAGCACGGCGGGTGAAGCCAAGTCCCGCAGGGGCCGACGCCGTGCGAGCGCTGCGAGGCCGACGCGCCGGCCGTTGCACGACTCGATGCACAACGAGGCCGAGGCGTGAGCACGGCGGGCGCATGAGCACGCACATCGATTCGGCCGGGTGAGCGGCGTCCACCTCCCTGCCGACATGCCGTCGCTGCGCGTGACGCCGATGCCGGCGGACGCCAACTTTCACGGCGACATCTTTGGCGGCTGGATCATGTCGCAGGTGGACCTCGCCGGATCGATTCCCGCGTCGCGACGCGCGCGTGGACGGGTGGCGACGGTGGCCGTCAATTCGTTCGTGTTCAAGCAGCCGGTGCTGATCGGCGATGTCGTGTCGTTCTTTGCGAAGATCGAGAAGACGGGCCGCACGTCGATCACCGTTTCGGTCGAGGTGTACGCGCAGCGCAATCCCGACGAGGAAATCACCGTCAAGGTCACGGAAGCGAGTCTTACTTACGTCGCTGTCGGGCCCGACCGCAAGCCGCGTGACCTGCCGCCACCTGCGACATGACACGCGGCGCGGCGCCGCACCGGCTGCCGCAATCAATGCAGATACACCAACCATCGTCTCGACATCGACGCTCTCCCCTGTTGATTTTTTTGCAATGCCCGCGGCTCTGAGCGCTGGTCGTGCGGGCCTGAACAATCGCTAAACGCCCGTCCCTGTTGGGCGGGGCTGTGTTGGCCGCGCCACAAAACGCCTCGCGTCGGTGCCGATCGCTTGGGCCAGGGCACCGGTTTGGTGCCCTCCCACTGTATAGTCGGATCGCAAGCACCATCCGCGAGCGCCGGGCGCCGTGCTGGCACCGGGCACAATCTTCGAAGCGCGTCCATGCGACGCAACTGGGGAGGACTCACACCGATGCATGCAATCACGTTCAAGCGCACGCGTGTCGCTACGGCGATTGGCGGACTGGGCGTCCTGCTCGCTGCCGGCCATGCCTTCGGTGCCGCGTTCGCGCTGCAGGAAAATTCGGGGAGCGGACTCGGCAATGCGTTCGCTGGTGGTGCGGCGTCCGCGGAAGACGTCAGCACGATCTGGGCAAATCCGGCGGGAATGTCGCGGTTCGCGACGCCGCAGGTCGCGGGTGCGGTGCACGTCGTCGTGCCTTCGTTCAAGTTCAAGGACGAAGGGTCGCAGGCCGCGGCATTTCAGCCGCTCGGCGGCACGGGTGGGGATGCCGGCGACGTCGCCATCATCCCGAATCTCTACGCGGCGATGCCGATCAACAACCAATGGGCGGTGGGCATCGGCATCAACGCGCCGTTCGGTCTCGTCACCGAGTACGACAGCAACTGGCTCGGCCGCTTCCAGGGCGTCAAATCGGACATCAAGACGATCAACGTGAATCCGTCGGTGTCGTGGCGGGTGAGCAACACGGTGTCCGTTGGTCTCGGCGTCAACTGGCAGCGCGTCGATGCCGAGCTGACGAGCAAGGTGAACTACAGCGCCGGCCTCGCGCAGGCTGCGGGGCAGGCGGCCGCCGGCGGACTGATTCCGCCGTCGCTCGTGCCGGTGATCATCGGCGCCACGCCGGGGCTCGAATCGAACGCGCGCGTCAAGGGCGACGACAGCGCGTGGGGCTGGAACATCGGCGTGCTGTGGGATGTGACGCCGCAGACGCGCGTTGGTGCCGCGTACCGGTCCTCGATCAAGTACAACGTATCGGCGAACGTCGAATTCGACAACCCCGCGTTGCCGACGCTGCCGCCGGCACTGGCACCTGTCGTAGGCCTGCTCGCCGCCGGCGTGAACGCTCAGTTGCAGAACGGCGGCGTCAAGGCGGACATCGAATTGCCGGACATCGCGAACGTGTCGGTGTTCACGCGCCTCGACGATCGCTGGGATCTGATGGCCGACGTGCAGTTCACGCGCTGGTCGACGTTCAAGGAGCTGAAGTTCGTTCGTACGAGCGGCGGCCTGCTGTCGAACACGCCGGAGAACTTCGACGACGCGTGGCGGATCTCGGTCGGTGCGACGTATCACTGGAACGATGCGTGGAGCTTCCGCGGTGGACTCGCGTGGGACCAGACGCCGACCAACACGCCCGATCGCACGCCGCGCCTGCCGGACGAAGATCGGTTCTGGATCGCCGTCGGCGCGCAATACAAGTTCAGCCGCAATCTCGCGCTCGACGCTGGCCTCACCTACATCCCCATCAAGAGCCCGGATATTTCGCAGAACGCCGGCTCGACGGCCGCCAACGGCCTCATCAAGGGCAGCTACGATGCGAACGTCACCGTGATCTCCGCGCAGATGACGTACACGTTCTGACGCGGTCAGGCGATTGCCGGCGGACAACCGCCGGTGCGAAACGGCGTCGCCAGGGGTTGCGCGGCTTGGGTAACCCGGCCGCGCGTCTTTTTTCGACAGACGCATTCGCACGATGCTTTGCTCCTCGCTCGCGATCCTGATGTACGCTCGTGTACATTCCGGTCGCTCGCTCGAGGGGCGCCATGCCTGCGGCCCGTTTCGCCGCTAGCGCAGTCACCCAGGGAGAAGGTGATGAAATCAATGGTGTCGATCGTGGCCTTCGCGATGGCGACGAGCGCTGCGGCCGTCGACGTCGAAGGAGTGAAACTCGACGACAAGGCCAGCGTCGGTGGCCAGGAGCTCGTGCTGAACGGCGCCGGCGTACGCAAGCGCGCGATCTTCAAGGTCTACGTCGGCAGTTTGTACGTGCCGGCGAAGGCGCAGACGACGCAGGAGGTGCTGGCGAAGGGTCCGCGGCGCATCCAGCTCAATCTGTTGCGCAACCTGTCGTCCGATCAGCTGATCGAGGCGCTGATGGATGGCCTGAAGCAGAACCTGTCGCCCGCCGAAATGCAGGCGATCGCGGTTCAGAGCGGCGAGATGGCGGCGATCATGAAATCGTTCGGCCAGGCGAAGGAAGGCGGTGTGGTCACGATCGACTTCGTCGGCACGTCGACGAAGATAGGCCTCGATGGTGCCGCACGCGGGACGATCGAGGGTGCTGCCTTCAACGATGCGCTGACGCGAATCTGGATCGGCGAGAATCCGGTGCAGGCGGATCTGAAGAAGGCGATGCTCGGAGGTGCCTGACTTCTGGCTGTCGTCGGGGTACCGGTTGCTCGCGCACGACCAGGATGGCAACCTGCGCGTGACCGACGACTTCCTGCGCAGTTATCTCGCGCGACCCGAGCTGGCACCCGTGCCTGAATCGTGCGCGGCCGAGCTTCGCCTGCACGATGCGCTGATGGCCGATCCGCGGCGCGTCGTCGAAGCAGACGCACTCGCCGGCGTTGCCGATGCGGACGCGCGCGAGAACTACGGCATCTGGCTGCGCTTTCGCGATCGCCTCGTCGCGGCCCCGTCGCTCGAGGCGGCGTATATCGGACTCTTCCACGGCGACGGCGTGGATGTGCCGCCGCTCTTCGTCGCGCAGTTGACGCAGGTGATCCTGCGGCACGTGCTCGGCGACAAGCCCGATCCGCTGGCGGCGCGAGCTGCCGAGATGCTGTTTCGCACGCAGAAGATCGCCGTCACCGACGACGGTGCCGTCATGGCCGCCGACGAGGTCACCGTCGAGCTCTTTGCGGACACCGGTGGCTTTGGTTCGCTCGGCGAGTTGCTGGCGACAAACCGCACGCCGCCGCGGAGCGTCGACCTCGACGTGCTCGACGTCGAAAACGGCGCGTCGTACTGGACGCGCGACGAGCGCCACGATCTTTCGGTGAGCCTCAATCGCGGCCGCGCGGCGCTCACGGCGCTGACGCGGGTGATGGAGGACTGGATCGCGCACTTTCTGGGCGTGCGCGTGTCCATTCGTCCCGAGCGGGAAATCGACGACGCGCACTGGGCCTGGCACGTCGGCCTCGACGCGGAAGCGAGCGGTATCCTGAACGACCTTTACAATCGCCAGAACGTCGACGAAGCGCGCATGGGGCGCCTGCTGTGCCTGTTCCGCCTCGATTTCGACGACCCCTCCGACATGCGGCCGGCGCTTGCGGGACGACCGATATGGATGGCGATGGCGATGGACGAGCGTAACCGGCTGCAACTCAAACCGCAGAACCTGCTGATGAACCTGCCGCTTGGACGCATTCAATGAACACACTCGCCATGCCGGAACGTCGATCGCGAAAACTCCGAGGCTGCGCGACGCTTGCCGCCCTGCTGCTCGGCGCGGCCGCGTGGGCGCAGCAGCCGGCCGCGCCGCCGGAAGCCGCCGCACAGCCGCCTGAACCACCGTCGCAACCGCCGACGGCATCGAAGCTCGACGACAGCGGGGCGTTCACCGCGCTCGCATGGCTTGAAGGTTGTTGGCAGGGCACCGTCAACCAGCGCGAATTCCGCGAGCATTGGCTGCCGCCCCGCGGCGGCATGCTGATCGGCGCCGGACAATCGGTGCTGCGCGGCAAGATGCAGGATTACGAATTCCTGCGCATCGAGCCCAGGAGCGATGGCGTCTTTTTCTCTCAGTTTGGCGGCGATCGCAAGGAAACCTCTTTTCGCCTCGACAAGGTGGTCGGCGAGGACAAGGACACGATCTTCACGTTCGCGAACACCGCGGATGCATTCCCGGCGCGCCTCATCTATCGGCGCGGCACGGAGGGGTGGCTGTACGAGACGATCGAGGGCAAGATGAACGGCGCCGACCGGCAGGTGATCTACCCGCTGCGCCGCGTCGATTGCGAGACGGGCGAGCCGATCGGCAAATAACGATGACGGATCCGGAATCGTCGCCGCCGGCGAAAAGTGCGGCACTCGTCAATTTCGAAAAGATGCTCGCGGCCGGCAAGGACGGCGCGCTGCTGCGCTTTTCGATCGGGAACGAATACGCGAAGGTGCACGAGTGGGCGAGCGCCGTCGAGCCGCTCGGCAACGCGGTGGCACTGGATCCGCAGTTCACGGCGGCCTGGAAACTGTACGCGCGCGCGTTGCAGGAAACTGGCCGCCCGCGCGAAGCGCTCGCCGCTTACCGGACGGGCATCGATGTCGCGCAGCGCAAGGGTGACCGCCAGGCAGAGAAGGAGATGACCGTCTTCGCGCGCCGAATCGAGCGCGCTCTCGCCGAGTCCTGACACGCGCCCGACACTTACCGGCCGATAGTTCCCAGCTAGCCGCCCGGCAATGCGCCGAGCGACGCGACACCGCGGTTGGCGAGTTCGTCGGCGCGATGATTGCCCGGCGTGTCGGCATGTCCACGCACCCAGTGCCAGCGGATCCGATGCGTCGCCACCAATGTGTCGAGCTCGCGCCACAGCTCGGCGTTCTTGACCGGCTTGCGGTCCGCCGTCAGCCAGCCGTTGCGCTTCCACTTGTGGATCCAGCTCTCGATGCCCTGCTTGACGTATTGCGAATCGAGATACAGATCGACGGTGCAATCGCGCTTCAGCGCCTCGAGGGCGCGAATCACGGCGGTGAGCTCCATCCGGTTGTTCGTCGTCTGCGGCTCGCCGCCGAAGATCTCCTTCTCGCGGCCGTCGAAAAGCAGCAGCGCGCCCCATCCGCCCGGTCCGGGGTTGCCCTTGCACGCGCCGTCGGTGTAGACGACGACAGGCGTCAACGCGCGATCCGCCCGGCGACGATCCGATGCGTCATCGGTCTAGGGTCGACGCCGTGTCTTGCCGATGCATCGTCGTGAGGCCTTCGCGGGCGCGCGCCGCGGGCGCCAGCGCCTTGCGGCGTTCGCGCCGCTCCCATGCCGGCGTCAACAGGCGCATGCCGATCACCTTCTTCGTCGCGCGAAGGTAGTAGACGCCGCCGGTCAGCGGCCACCAGCGGTCGCCGGTCTTTTCGAAGAACGAGAATCGGCGCAGCCATTTGTCCTGAGTGAACGGCGGAATGTAGCAATCGAAGCGGCCGCCAACAGCATCGAAGCCGAGCAGCGTCAGCCAGTCCTTCAGCCGATAGAGCGTGATGAAGTTGCCGTTCCACGGCGGCGTCGAGCCGCGGCCGAAATAGCGCTTCGTCCCGAACAGCGAGAACGGATTGAAGCCCGAGATGACGATCTGTCCCTCGGGACGCACGACGCGCCACGCCTCGCGCAGCATCAGGTGGGGATCGTCGGTGAACTCGAGCGCGTGCGGCATCACGATGAGGTCGAGCGAATTCTCCGCGAATGGCAAACCGTGCGGATCTGCGATGATGTCGGCGGGTGGATCGTAGTCGAGGCTCCACTTCGAGACCATGCGGCTTTGCGCGAGCAACGGACACTCGGGCAGGCCGATCTGCAGCGCGTGGAAACCGAAGATGTCCGCGACAGTCTCATCGAAGTACGCCTGCTCGCGGTCTTTCAGGTATTCGCCGAGCGGTGTCGTGAGCCAGTGAGCGAGCGTCGTCGACGCCGTCCCCACCCGATCGGAGGCTTGATCCATGACGACGATTATCCCCATCCCTGCTTTCAGGGACAACTACATCTGGGCCCTGCGCAACGGGGCAGATGTCGCCGTCGTCGATCCGGGTGATGCGGCACCAGTCTTGGCGTGGCTCGATGCGAACGACGCGCGGCTGTCGGCGATCATCGCCACGCATCATCATGGTGATCACGTCGGCGGCGTGGCGGCGCTCTGCGACAAGTACGATGTCCCCGTGTTCGGACCCGCGCGAGAATCGATTCCGCGGCGCACGCACGCGCTGGCGGACGGCGATCGCATCGACGTGCCCGGCATCGACGTCGCTTTCGGGCTGCTCGACATTCCGGGCCACACGGCCGGGCATATCGCCTATTACACGTCGGGCGACGACCCGCTGCTTTTCTGCGGCGACACGTTGTTCGCCGCGGGCTGCGGCCGGATCTTCGAGGGCACGCCAAGCCAGATGTGGGCGTCGCTTGCGAAGCTCGCCGCGCTGCCGGCGGCGACGCGCGTTTACTGCGGCCACGAGTACACGCTGGCGAATCTCGCGTTCGCGGAGGCGGTGGAGCCCGACAATGAGGACGTGCGCGCGCGGATCGCCCGCGAGCGCGTGAAGCGCGATCGCGACGCACCGACGTTGCCGTCGACGATCGGCGACGAGCATGCGACCAATCCGTTCCTGCGGGCGGGACTGCCCAATGTGATGGCGAGCGCTGCCGCGCATGCGCGCCGTCCGATGGACAATGTCGTCGACTCGTTCGCGACGCTGCGGCAGTGGAAGAACGATTTCCGGTGACGTGCGTCACAGTCGCTCGGGTTGACGGTCGCAGCGACGCGGCCTACCATCGCCGGGACTTTTGCCGCCTTCCTCTATCGAGCTTCGTAATCGAGTGCACTATCGACGATCACTGATCCTGCCGCTGGTTCTCGCGCTTGCCGCCTGCGCGACGCCCGCACCGCCTCCACCGGCCGAGCCGCCGTCCCCAGCGCCGTTGCCGGTGATCGACTTCCCGCCTCCCCCGCAAAAAATCGTCATGGTCGACCCGTTTCAGGGTGCGGCCGCCGATCTCGAGCCGTTGCCGCCCGCCACCGGCGACTTGTGGGATCGCATCGTGCTGGGTTACAAGATTCCCGACCTCGAGGGACCGCTCGTCGAGAAATGGGAGCAGTACTACTCGGAACGTCCCGACTACGTGGCTCGCGTCGTCGAGCGAAGCAGGCGCTACCTGTATCACATCGTCAGCGAAGTCGAGGGGCGCGGCATGCCGCTCGAGATCGCGCTGTTGCCGATCGTCGAGAGCGCATTCAATCCGAACGCGATTTCGGTGAGCCGCGCGTCGGGAATCTGGCAGTTCATGCCGTCGACGGGAACGTCGTACGGCCTCAAGCAGACGTGGTGGTTCGATTCGCGGCGCGACGTCGTTGCCGCAACGAGCGGAGCGCTCGACTACCTGCAGAAGCTCAACGGCGAGTTCAACGACTGGCAGTTGTCGCTCGCCGCGTACAACTGGGGTGAAGGCAACGTGCGGCGCGCGATCGCGCGCAATCGTGCAAAGGGTCTGCCGGCAGACTTCGACAGCCTGACCAAGATGGCCGACGAAACCCGCAATTACGTGCCGAAATTGCAGGCGATCAAGAACATCATTGCCAATCCGGCCCGGTACGGACTGGTGATGGCCGACGTGCCCAACGCGCCTTACTTCGCCGTCGTGCGCACGACGATCCGCATGGACGTGAAGCGGGCGGCCGAGCTTGCCGAACTGCCGATGGACGAGTTCCTCGCGCTGAATCCTCAGCACAACCGGCCGGTGATCTCCGGCGCAGACGACTACGCGATCCTGCTGCCGATCGACAAGGCCGAGATCTTCGCGGCCAAGCTCGATCTCGTCAACCAGCCGCTCGTGTCGTGGCAGGCGCACCGGATGAAGGCGGGCGAGACGCTGGCGCAGGTCGCGATTCGCTACGGTATGTCGATCGAAACGCTGCGATCGGTCAATGGCATCGGACCGCGCCAGACGGTGCCCACCGGCTACGCGCTGCTCGTGCCGATGCAGCGTCCGACGGCGGAGGCGGCGGCGTCGCTGGCCGACGCGGTGTTCACGACGGTGCCGGCCGGCCGCACGTTCTTCCACACGGTCGCGCGCGGCGATACGCTGCAAGGCGTTGCTGCGCGCTACGGCGTGACGACCCAGGATCTGAAGCGCTGGAACAACCTGACGCAGGACGGCGTGCGCAAGGGCCAAAAGCTCCGTGTGACGAGCGACGTGTCGCAGATCAAGGCGGCCGGCCACGGCCGCGCTACCAAAGGCGCGCGCGCGAAAGGCTCGAAGGGCAAGAGCGGCGTGGCCGCCGGGCGTGACCGCCCGGTCAGCGACAGCGGCGCCAAGACGTCGGGCACCCGCATGAGCGCCAACGGCCGCTGATCAGCGTTAAAGCGGCGGCACGGGCGACCAAGCGCCAAATGCAAAACGGGCGACGCGTGGAGCGCCGCCCGTTTTCGTCCGTCCCACGCTTGACGCCGGAACGCTTTACTTTTTAGCCGCGCGCTTTGCGACCTTACGCTTGACGGCCTTCTTCACGGCCCGGCGCTTGACGGCCTTCTTCACGACCTGGCGCTTGACGGCCTTCTTCACGGCCCGGCGCTTGACGGCCTTCTTCACGACACGGCGCTTGACGGCCTTCTTCACGACCCGGCGCTTGATCGCCTTCTTCGCGACCTTGCGCTTGACGGCCTTCTTCACGATCCGGCGCTTGAGCGCCCTCTTCGCGAGGGCTTTCTTGACCGCCCTGCGTTTGATCGCCTTCTTCACCGCAAGCTTCTTTGCCGCCGCGGCCGGAGCCGAAGGCGTCATCATCGACATCATGTCAGCCATCATCTTTGCTTCTCCTGTCTGAGTTCATTTAACTGTTATGGTCCTTCTTGGCAGGTGTCGCCAGTTGCTCCGGGATCCGCGCTCATTTCCAACAAATTCGAGCCGACCCCTTGACAAATCCATTGGCACCTGCTGCCTGCATTGTAGCCACGTTTAGATCTTTTGCAAGATTTGAGCCGCCGATCGAACGGGTCGATCGCGCACTGTTGCGAATCCGCACACCGTTTCCAACGCGCATTGCGCGCGTTTGCGCGCCGCTTCAGCGCGGCTGCGTCGGCAAACGAATTTCGTGTGCGTGAAGTTCGGCGATAGTCTCGCGGCGGCGAATCAGATGCACGGACGCGCCGTCGACGAGCACTTCGCATGCGCGCGGACGCGCGTTGTAGTTCGAGCTCATCGCCATCGCGTACGCCCCGGCCGTCCGGATGGCGAGCAGGTCGTCCTCGGCGATCGCGAGCTTGCGGTCGAGCGCCAGGAAATCACCGCTTTCGCAGATCGGCCCGACGACGTCGAAGTGCCGTGCAGCGTCACCTTCGCGAGGGCGCACCGGATCGATGGCGTGCCACGCGTCGTACAGCGACGGACGCAACAGATCGTTCATCGCGGCATCGACGACGGCGAAATTGCGCGACGCGCCCGCCTTGACGACACGTACGCGCGTCAGCAGAACGCCTGCGTCGCCGACGAGCCGGCGGCCGGGCTCGAACAGCAACCGCTCGCGCCGGCCCTCGAACAGCCCGCGCACCATCGTCGCGTAGGCGGCGAGCGTGACCGGCACCTCGTCGCGGTAGCGGATGCCAAGCCCGCCACCCAGGTCGACGTGATCGAGCGCGATGCCCTCGGCGGCAAGCGCGTCGACCAGCGCCAGCATCCGTGATGCGGCCTCGCGATACGGTGCGAGCTCGGTGATCTGCGACCCGATGTGCATGTCGATACCGCGAACTACGATGGACGGCATCTGTGCCGCGCGCCGGTACAGCGCGTGCGCATCATCGAGGGCCACCCCGAACTTGCTGTCCTTCAATCCGGTCGCGATGTACGGATGCGTCAGCGGGTCGACGTCCGGATTCACGCGGAAGCTGATCGGTGCGCGCAGGCCCGTTCGTGCCGCCACCGCCGCCAGATGCTCGAGCTCCGAAGCGGATTCGACGTTGAAGCACAGAATGCCTGCGGCAAGCGCCGCTTCCATCTCGGCGTCGCTCTTGCCGACACCCGAGAAGACCACCTTGCCGCAATCGCCGCCGGCGGCGATCACGCGCGCGAGCTCGCCGCCGGACACGATGTCGAACCCGCTGCCGAGCCGCGCGAACAGATCCAGGATCGCGAGCGTCGGATTGGCCTTCATCGCGTAGCAGACGAGATGAGGAATGCCATCGAACGCCGCGTCGTACGTCCGGTAGGCGCTCGTCAGCAGTGCCTGCGAGTACACGTAGCACGGCGTGCCGAACTCGCCGGCCACCGCGGCGAGCGGCACGTCTTCGGCATGCAGCTCGCCGTCGACGTAGTCGAACCCGCTCACGGCTGGCGGTCGGTCGTCGACGACGGCGGTGGCAGCGCGGGCGACGTCGTCGTCGGTGGTATCGCCGGATTGTCGATCGGCGGCGGTGGTGGCGTCGCCACTGCCTTCGGCGCGGGCCGGAGCGGCCCTTTGATCCCGCATGCAGCGACGCTGGCGAGCATCGCCGCCAGCAGCGTGGCGCGAACGGCGCCCCGGAAATGAAATTGACGTAACATCGTGGCGATTCCCCGTTGGCGCAGGCAGTTGTCGCGCGACGGGCCCGCGAATCCTAGCATGGCGACATGGACGAATCGGCTTTCATCGTTGCCGCTGACGCAACGCTCGACAAGATCGGCTTGGCGCTCGACGCGGCGCTCGAGACGAGCGATTCCGATCTCGACTGGAGCCTTCGCGACGGCGTGCTGACGATCGAATGCGACGACGGCAGTCGCGTCATCGTCAATCGCCACGTTCCCAATCGCGAGATCTGGGTCGCCGCCAAGAGCGGCGGCTTCCACTTTCGGGCGCAGCAGGGGCGGTGGCGCGATTCGCGCGGCCAGGAAGAGCTCGCCGCGGCGCTCGCGCGACTGCTGAAGGCGCAGGCGCGGATCAACGTGCGGATGCCGGAGCTGCCGGCGCCCGCGGACCCGTAGTTCAAGCTACCAATAAGGCCGTCCACTCTTCGAGCTGCCGGCGCAGCGCCGCATGTCCGGGCAACAGCGCCTCGACCACTGCCCAGAAGCGCGCCGAGTGGTTGAGCTCGATCATGTGGGCGACCTCGTGCGCGACGACGTATTCGGCGAGCATGGGCGGCAACTGCACGAGCCGCCAGTTGAGCCGGATCTCGCCTTTCGCGTTGCAGCTTCCCCACTCGCTGCGCGCGTTGGAGAGCCGCACCAGCGGCGGCTGCGCCGCGATGCGGGCCACGTAGCCCGCGACGCGTGCGGCGACGAGCGTCCACGCCTGGTCCTTCAGCCAATCGGCGACGCTTGCGGCAACCTCCGCACCGTCGTGGGCGCGCGGATGGCGCACCGTCAGATGGAACATGTCCGCCGCGATCGACGTTCGCTGCGACGCGTGGATCGCGAGTGCCAACGCTTCGCCGCGAAAAACGATCGGCTCGCCCGACTTCCATTCACGCGGCATGACGTCGCGCCGCCGCATTTGCCATTCGTCGAGCGAGCGAACGATCCAGCGGGTGCGCTCGCATAGCGCAAGCTCGATGTCGCGCAGCGTCACCCAGCGCGGTGCGCGCACGGTGAGTCCGTCCAGATGCACTTCGATGCCGATCGATCGGCGCCGCGCACGAATCAGCCTGTATTCGATCGTGCGTCCGGCGAGCACGATCCTGCGCACCTGCCCGGCGGGCGTCTCGCGGTCGCGCTGGGAAGGGTCGAGCCTCATCGCGAATCGGGCGCATCGCGCAGCGGTGAGCCCAGCCGCTGCACTTCACTTTCGATCCACGTCTCGACGGCCAGCATGAGTTCGGCCGCCGTCATCGATGCCGGCGCAATCGGTTTGCCGATCGACAGCGTGACCGTGCCCGCGCGCTTGCCCATCACGCCCTTGGGCCACAACCAACCGGCGTTGTGCGCGATCGGCAGGATGGGCACGTTCATGTCGATGGCGAGGCGCGCAGCCCCCGTCTTGTAGCGGACGCGCTTGTGCACGGGAATACGCGTTCCTTCCGGGTAGAGGACGATCCAGAAGCCCAGGGCGAAGCGTTCGCGTCCCTGATCGGAAATCTGCGCCATCGAGTCCTGCCCGGCCTTGCGGTCGATGGTGATGGGCGATGCCAGCCTGAACGCCCAGCCGAAGAACGGCAGCGACAGCAACTCTTTCTTGGCGACGTACGCGAGCGGTGGCAGGTAACGTGACAGGAACAGGGTCTCCCACGTCGAGCTGTGCTTGCACGCGACGATGTGCGGCGTCGGATGCACGTTCTCGCTGCCGATCACGCGGCTCTTGATGCCGCAGATCCAGCGTGCTCCCCACAGGTTGAGCCCGCACCAGCCGGTGATGTACCGGTAGCGCGCCACCGGCGGCAGCCAGAAAAGCAGCAGCACGGTCATCGCGTACACCGGCGTGACGATCAGCTGAAACAGTGCGAATGCGATCGAGCGCAGCGACGAGACCATGCGCCGGGTCGACGTCAGTCGTCCGCCAGCAAGGCCGACGCGGCGAACGCGAGGTCGGGAAAGATCACGGTGTTCTTCGGGAAGCCTCCGTCGCGCAGCGTCTTTTCTCCCTTGCCCGTTAGCACGAGCATCGGTTGCGCGCCGACCGTCTCGGCCGCCTGCAGATCGCGCAGTCCATCGCCGACGCTCGGCACGCCGGCCATCGCGACGTTGAAGCGGACACCGATCTCCTGCAGCATGCCCGGCTTCGGCTTGCGGCACTCACACCGCGAGTCGGCCGTATGCGGGCAGAAGAACACGGCGTCGACGCGGCCGCCTGCGTGCGCGAGCGCGCGATGCATCTTGTCGTGAATCGCGTTCAGCGTCGCGAAATCGAGCAGCCCTCGACCCACACCGGACTGGTTCGTCGCGACGACGACGCGATAGCCGGCATGGTTGAGCCGCGCGATCGCCTCGAGGCTGCCCGGAATCGGCCGCCATTCGTCCGGCGACTTGATGAACTGGTCGCTGTCGTGATTGATGACGCCGTCGCGGTCGAGCACGATCAGCCGCGCAACGCGGGTGGGAACGACGGCATCGGAACTGAACTGGACCATCGGTTGGCAGGCCTGGGCGAAGGGCGGGTCAGGCCGCGAGCTTCGAGATGTCGGCGACGCGGTTCATCGTCGCCGCCACGCGATTGAGCAACGCGAGCCGGTTCGCCCGCAACGCCTCGTCGTCGGCCATCACCATCACGTCGTCGAAGAAGCGATCGACGGCGGGCTTCGCCGACGCGAGCGCCTTCAGTGCACTCGTGTAGTCGCCGTTCGTGCAGTGCTGCTCGATCGCGGGCGTCAGCGCCTCGAACGACTGCCACAAGTCGCGTTCGGCGCCGTCGGTCAACCGCTCGACGTCGATGCCGGCCGCCGCTTCGCCGCCGCTTTTCTTCAGGATGTTGACGATCCGCTTGTTCGCCGCGGACAGCGCGCCCGATTCGGGTAGCGCCTCGAACGCCTTGACGGCTGCGAGCTGGTCGGGAATTAAGTCGATCCGCGACGGCCGCTGCACGAGCACGGCTTCGACCTGGTTGGCCGTGTAGCCCTGCTCGCGCAGGTGGCCGCGCAGCCGGTCGTACAGGAAATCGGCGACGTCCTCGGGGACGGGCTTGGTCGCGACGACGCTGTTGAAGGCCTGGAACGAAAGCCCGAGCAGGCTCGGCAGCGGCAGGTTGAGCCGCTTCTCGATCAGGATGCGCAGCACGCCGATCGCGGCGCGCCGCAATCCGAACGGATCCTTGTCGCCGGTGGGCAGCGCGCCGATGCCGAACAGTCCGGCGAGCGTTTCGAGCTTGTCGGCGAGCGCGACTGCCTGCGCGACGGGCGCTTCGGGAAGCGCGTCGCCGGCATGCCGCGGCCAGTAGTGCTGCGCGATCGCGTCGGCGACCTGCGGCGCTTCGCCGTCGTGGATCGCGTAATAGCGGCCCATTGTTCCCTGCAGTTCGGGAAACTCGCCGACCATGTCCGTGACGAGGTCGGCCTTCGCAAGCTGGGCGGCGCGATCGGACAGCGCGTGGTCGGCGCCGATGCGCGGGCCGATGTTGCGCGCGAGAAAGCGCAATCGCTCGACGCGGTCGCCGAGGGAGCCGAGCTTGTTGTGGTACACGATCGCGCGCAGCGACTCGACGCGACTGGCCAGCGGCTCGCGGCGGTCCTGGTCGAAGAAGAAGCGGGCGTCGGCGAGCCGTGCGCGCAGCACGCGCTCGTTGCCGTGGACGATGGCCGACGAATCGTGCGGTGCGAGGTTGCTCACCATCAGGAAGCGCGCCGTCAGCGCGCCGCTCGCGTCGGCCAGCGCGAAGTACTTCTGGTTCTGCTGCATCGTCAGCACCAGGCATTCCTGCGGCACGGCGAGGAACGCGGCGTCGAACGTGCCGGCGTAGACGGTCGGCCACTCGACGAGTGCAGCGACTTCGTCGAGCAGTGCGTCGGGCATGATCACCGTCGCACCTTGCGCAGCGGCTCGCAACGAATCGGCGATTGCGCCACGGCGCTGCGCGAAACCGGGCAGCACCTTGCCTTCGGCCTCGAGCGTCGGCGCGTAGGCACCGGCCGCGGCGATGGCGATGTCGGCGCGCGACAGGAAGCGATGACCGGAGGTCACGTTGCTGGCGTCGAGGCCGAGCGCCCGCAAGGGGACGACCACCGCACCATGCAGCGCCAGCAGCCGGTGTGCGGGCCGGACGAACGCGACGTCGTTGTAGTAGCCGCCGCGCGCCGGGTAGCGCATCACCTTCGGGATCGGCAACCGCTCGATCGCCACGTCGAGCGCTTCCTGCAGCGCGCGCGAGAGCGGCTGTCCCTTTGCGAGGCTGCGCAGGTAGACGTAGTGCCGCCTTGCCGTCGCCGGCGACGTAGACGGCATCGGCGCCGTCGACTGCGTCGAGCGAGCTCGTCGCGCCAGATGTGCGCGGCCAAGGGAAGCGAGCTTGCGCTGCAGCGCAAGCGTCGGCTTGCCCGATGCATCCTCGGCCACCGACGCCGGCATCAGCTTGTCGACGACTTCGGCATCGGGTGCGACGGCGCGCACATGCGTGATCGCCACCGCCAGCCGGCGCGGCGTCGCATAAGGCGTTGCGGCCGCAGCGTCGGCGAGCAGGTTGCGGCGACGCAACTCCGCGTACAAGGTGTCGGCAAACGACGCGCCGAGCGCCTTCAGCGACTTGGGCGGCAACTCCTCGGTGACGATCTCGACGACGAGCGTTGCCGCGGCGTCGGCATGCTGCGACGGTTGTGTCGAGTGCGCCGTCATGCGCGGGCCGCGCCGGCGGGCGTTGCAGCGCGCCGATGGCGTTCCGCGAGCATCGGGAACCCGAGCGCCTCGCGCGACTCGACGTATGCCTGCGCCACCTGGCGCGACAGCGTGCGGATGCGGCCGATGTACGCGGCGCGCTCGGTCACCGAGATCGCGCCGCGCGCGTCGAGCAGGTTGAACGTGTGCGCCGCCTTCAGGATCATCTCGTAGCCCGGCAGCGGCAGCTTCGCGTCGAGGAGCCGTTTTGCCTCGCTTTCGAAAAAGCCGAACAGCTCCGTCATTTTCGGTGCGTTCGATTGCTCGAAGTTGTAGGTCGACTGCTCCACCTCGTTCTGGTGGTAGACGTCACCGTACGTCAGCGTCTGCGCAACGCCGTCCTCGGTCGTCTCCGCCCACACGAGGTCGAATACGTTCTCCTTGCCCTGCAGGTACATCGCAAGCCGTTCGAGCCCGTACGTGATCTCGCCGGTGATCGGATTGCAGTCGAGGCCGCCCACCTGCTGGAAATAGGTGAACTGCGTCACTTCCATCCCGTTCAGCCACACCTCCCAGCCCAGGCCCCACGCACCCAGCGTCGGATTTTCCCAGTCGTCCTCGACGAAGCGCACGTCGTTGCTCGTAAGATCGAACCCGAGCGCTTCGAGCGACTCCAGATACAGATCGAGGATGTCGGCAGGCGCGGGCTTCAGCACGACCTGGTACTGGTAGTAATGCTGCATCCGGTTGGGATTCTCGCCGTAGCGTCCATCCTTCGGCCGTCGCGACGGCTGCACGTACGCGGCGCGCCACGGCTCCGGACCGAGCGCGCGCAGGAACGTTGCCGTGTGCGACGTGCCCGCACCGACTTCCATGTCGTAAGGCTGCAGCAGCGCGCAGCCGTGCCGATCCCAGTACCGGTGCAGGTCGAGTATGATTTGCTGGAACGTTTTCATCGCGACCCTGGCTTCGCGGGACTTTGCAAAATGCTCGATTTTACCGATATTGCACGATGCCGCCGCAGCCGAGCCGTCTGAGATGAACAACAGCGTAAAGCCGAAAGCGCCGGGCGCGCGGTTCCGGCTCAACCAGCCGCCGGTCATCGCCGAAGCAATCGAAGGCGAAGTGATGGTGATCAACCTCGACAGCGGCGCGTACTACAGCGTATCCGGCGCGGGTGCCGTCGTCTGGAAGGCGCTCCTCGAAGGCGCAACCACGGCAGCGCTGGTGGCCGACGCATCGTCTCGATTCGACGTCGACCGCGCGAAGCTTGCCGGCGATGTCGACCAGTTCGTCGCCGACCTCGTCACCGAAGGAATTCTCGTGCCCGTCGACGATGCGGACAACGGGGCACCCACCGAGCCGCCTGCGGAATCTCGCAGCGCGCCGCACGATGGCAAGGTCCGCTACGACGGCCTGCGCTTCGAGCGCTACGACGACATGCGCGCACTGCTCGTCGTCGATCCCGTGCACGAGGTCGGCGAGTTCGGTTGGCCTTCGCGCGCCGGCGACGACGCGCCGAAGTGACGGGGCGCGCCATGCGCCCGATCGGAACGCTGTTCGCACTGCGTGACGCGTTTGAGGCAGCTGCGCCACGCCTTGCGCCGCGGCATCGCTATCGGATTGCCGGTTCGCGCGTCGGCATATTTACCGGCGGCGGCGCCGCCACGCTGAACCTGCTGACCGCCTTCGAGCCGCTGCGCGTGAATACGACGGCCACGGTCGAGGACGATCTGTCGGTGTTTGTTTTCGATGGCGCCGCGCTGGAGTTCGATCCGGGCGCGCTGTTGTCCGGGGCGGCCGTCGCAAGCGAAGGCTTGACCGCCGCGCAGGGTGACGGCCTCCAGGCGTTCCTGCAACCCGATATCGGCGTCCTTGCGTTGTACGACGATACGCGCAAGCGCGGTTACATCTGGTGTCGCGACGCCGCGACGCTGCCGTATTACGAATACGCGGCGCCGCTGAAGCACGTGCTGCAATGGTGGATGCTCGCCGGCGGCGGCGTGCTGTTGCACAGCGCCGCGGTTGGCGATAGGACTGGTGGCGTGCTCGTCGCGGGACCCAGCGGTGCGGGCAAATCGAGCACGGCGCTCGCGTGCATCGAGTCGCCGCTGCGCATCGCGGGCGACGACTACGTTGCCGTCGATTGCCGTCCCCCCGTCACGGTCCACGCACTCTATTCGACGGCCAAGGTCGACCGCGCGAGTCTCGGTCGGCATCCATCGCTCGCCGCCTATTTCCGCAACATCGACCGGCCTGACGAGAAGCCGATGCTCTTCGTCCATCAGTTCGCCCCCGACCGCCTGCTGTCGCAGTTCCCGCTGCAGGCGCTCGTCGTTCCGAATGTGGCCGGCGCAACGCGCACGTCCTTCGAGCCCATGGCGGCGGCCGATGCGCTGCGCGCGATCGCGCCGAGCTCGATCCTGCTGTTTCCGCTCGCCGGACGCATCGCCTTCGCTCGCATCGCCGCGCTGTGCAGGGCGTTTCCCGCCTACCGGATGAATTTGTCGCCGGATGCCGGCGAAGTCGCGGACGCGCTCGTCCGCTTCATCGGGCGCCCGCTCGACCGGACCGACGCGTCCCGATGCGCCTGACTGTCGTGCTGACGGTCCACGACGGCGAGCGCTTTCTCGGCGAAGCGATCGACAGCGTGCTTGCGCAATCGCGCGGTGCCGACGAGATCATCGCCGTCGATGACGGATCGCGCGACGGCAGCGCAGGCATCCTCGCGTCCTATGCGCAGATTCGCGTGATCGCCCAGGCGCATTCCGGGTGCGCAGTCGCGCGCAATCGGGGCGTCGCCGCTGCTTCCGGCGACGTGGTTGCGTTGCTCGACCAGGACGATGTATGGGACCCGGACAAGTTGCGGCTCCAGATCGCGGCGCTCGAAGCCGATCCTGCGCTGGGGTTCGCTGTCTGCGCGATCCGCAACTTCCTGACGCCGGGACTGACGGTCGTCCCGGACTGGGTGGATTCGCGCACGCTTGGGGTTGCGCAGCGCGGATTCGGGACCGGCACGCTCGTCATGCGCCAGTGGGCGTTCGCGCAAACCGGGCCGTTCGATCCGACAAAGGCGCCGCTCGACGATTCGGACTGGTTCGTTCGCGCCGTCGATGCGGAGATTGGCTACGTGCACGTGAACGAGGCGGTGGTGCATCGCCGCATTCACGACCGCAATCTCAGCGGCAGCGTCGATGCGGAGTCCGCGCGGCATTCGTTGATGGCGCGAATTCTGCACGCGTCACTCGCGCGTCGCCGGCAGCATCCGACATGAGTTCCGGTGTCGACGTCGTCATCGCCGCGTTCGACTCGGCGAATTACGTCCGCGAGGCGATCGACAGCGTCATGCGCCAGACGTCCCCGGTGCAACGAATCATCGTCGTCGACGACGGCTCGACCGATGGCACAGCCGACATCGCGCGCGCGTTCGGACCACCGGTGCAGGTGGTGCGTCAGCCGAATCGGGGTGCGGCGTCGGCGCGCAACGCGGGTATCGCGCAAAGCGCCGCCGCGCTGGTCGCGTTTCTCGACGCCGACGATCGCTGGCTGCCGCAACGGGTCGACGAAGGCGTGCGGCATCTGTCGCAAAACCCGTCGCTGGGTTACGGTTGTTCGCGCATGCGTACTTTCCCGAGTCCCGAACTGCCCGCCGACGAGCAGCGGAGTCTCCGCGCCACCAACGCCGAGTATGTCGACGGCTGGCTGACCAGCGCGCTGCTCGTGCGCCGTGCAACCCTCGACACCGTCGGTGCGTTCGCCGAGGACCTTCGCATCGGCGAGGTGATCGACTGGTTGAACCGTGCGCGGGCCGCGGGAATCACTGGCGGAATGCATCCGGACGTGCTCGTCGAACGGCGCCTGCACCGCGCGAACAGCACGCGCGTCGACGCCGGTGCGGCGCACGCGTACCTGACGGTCGCCAAGCGTCATCTCGACCGGCTTCGCGCGGCTCGCGGAGACGGCAAGGCGTGATCGGCGGCGCCTGGCGACCGACGTCCGGGCAGGAAAACCTGCTCGAGGTGGTCGTTGGCGCGCGCGGCAGCGCGGCCGACGCGTGGCGACGCTGGAGTGCTGCGAACGATCTCGAATCGATCGATCCGGGGTCAGCGCGGCTGCTGCCGCTGTTGATGCCACGACTCGATTGCCTGCCGCCCGACGATCCGGCGCGCGCGCGGATTGCCGGCGCGTACCGCCGTTCGTTCTATCACGGCAACCTCGTTCGCGCGCGTGCGGCGCGAGCGCTCCGCGTGCTGCACGCTGCCGGACTGCCGACGCTGGTCATCAAGGGCGGCGTGCTCGGTGTTGCGCACTATGGCGACGTTGCGCTGCGGCCGATGAACGATTTCGATGCGCTCGTGCCGGCCGGGCGCGGCGCCGATGCACTGCGCGCGTTGATGGCCGACGGTTGGCGGTCAGCGCATCCGATTCCCGAATCGCTGCCGGACGCGTATCACAGCGCGCCACTGTCCAGCAACGACGGACTTGAGTTCGACGTTCATTGGAATCTCCTGCCGCAGGCAAGCGAACCGGACGCGGACGCGCCGGCGTGGGCGGCTTCCGAGCCGTTCGACGTCATGGGCGTGGCGACACGGCGGCTTTGCGCGTCCGATCTGCTCGTAATCGTGTGTGCGCATGCGGCGCAATGGTCGCCCGTGGCGTCGGTCTGGTGGGTTGCCGATGCGCTCGCGATCGTCCGCCGCGAGGGTGACAGCATCGACTGGGATCGAATTGCCACGATGGCATCGCGCTGGCATGTCGCGGCGCAGCTTCACGAAACGCTCGCGTATCTTCGCGAGCGCTGGGGGGTCCCGGTCGCCGCGTCGACGCTCGCGGCGCTGCACGACGCGCCGATTGCAGGCGTCGATCGCGCCGCGCACGCCCTGCTGATGCGGATGCCGGGCCCGGTCGACTACCTGTGTCGACCGTGGATCCGCTATCGGTTGCGATCGCGCGAGCGCGGCGCAATTGCGGCGTTGCCGGGCTTCGTTCGCTACCTGCAGGTGACGCTCGGCCAGCCGAAGCGACGTGCGCTGCCGCTCGAAATTGCTGCCCGTTTCGCGAGCTGGAGACGGGACCGCGAAGCCGGAGTGCGCTAGCCGGTCAGTCGCGGGCGCCGGTGGTGCGGCCCCGTGCGCGGTGTAGCGACGCGAGCAGCACGGGTACTGCGAATGCCGCAGCGGCGAGTGCGAGCATGAGGCCATCGCCGAAACGCGCGTAGGGCGTCGTGCCATCGCGGCCTGTGATCGTGACTTCGAGGATGCCGGTCGTGAACCACGGCAATCGTGCGAGCTCGCGACCGTCGTGCGCGAGCGCCGAGGTGATCCCCGTGTTCGTCGCGCGCAGCATCGGGCGGCCAAGCTCGACGGCGCGCATCGCTGCGATCTGGTTGTGCTGCTCGGCCGCGATCGAACGGCCGTACCACGCATCGTTGGTGACGTTGACGAGCATCTGCGCGTCGCGTGCGCCGTGGATCAGCTCGGCGCCGAACGCGTCCTCGTAGCAGATGTTCACGGCCACGCGCTTATCGGCGACGACCAGCGGAGGCTGCGTGTCACCGCCGCGCGCCTGATCCGCGAGCGGGATCGCGAGCACCGAGTGGATGAACCAGCCGATCAGCGGTTTCAGCGGAATCGTCTCGCCGAACGGCACCAGGTGGTTCTTCCGGTAGAACTGCAGCTCGCTGCCGCCAAGCGCCACCACCGTGTTGTAGTAACGCGGCTCGTCGCTGCCGGGCTCCGGCGCTTCGGCCGTGAACAAGCCGAGCAGCACGTCGCCGTCGCGCGCGCTCGCCGTGCGGATCAGCGACAGCAGCACGGCGTCCGGCACTTCGTCGGAGAACATCGGAAACGCGCTTTCCGGCAGCACGACGAGCCGGCCGTGGCTCTGCTCGACGAGTTGAAGGTAGCGCTCGAACGTCGCCGTGCGGAATTGCGGGTCGAACTTGACGTCCTGCAGCACGTTGCCCTGGACGAGCGAGACGGCGAGTGGCTCGCCGGCCGGCGACGTCCATTCGATTTGCGACAGCGCGACGCCGGCCAACGCGAGCGCTGCGATGGCAGCCAGCGGCCAGGCGATCGCCCGGCGTGCATCGCGGGCCAGTGCGTCCGCGGCATGGGCAGCACAGCCGCCGGTCAGTGCCATGACGAGCGTCACCAGGTATACGCCGCCGAGCGGCGCATACGCCGGCACGAAACCGCCAGGCACCTGCGTGTACCCGAGTGCAAGCCACGGGAAGCCCGTGAAGACATAGCCGCGCAGCCATTCGGTCAGCGTGAACGCGCCGGCCGCTGCAACGAGCCGCGCCCAGGACGACGGGCCGGTGAAGCGGATGGCGACGTATCCGGCGAGCGCGGGCCACAGCGCAAGATAGGCGACGAGCAGCGCGATGGCGGTGGCCGCGAGCCAGGGCGGCATGCCGCCGAACGTCTGGATCGCGATGTAGAGCCAGGACGCCCCCGCGCCATAGAGTCCCGCGCCGAACGCGAAGCCGATCAGCGCCGCATCGCGCGCCGTCGGCGCTGTCTGCCATTGCCAGAACAGCAGCGTGAGGGTCGCGAACGCGACGCCGGACGCCGCGAACGGCGCGAAGGCGAACACGGTCAATGCCCCCGACGCCGCCGCGACCAGCAACTGCAACCCGCGCGCCCGCGTCATCGAGCGCGCGTAAGGCGCGAGCGGCTACGACGGGCCGTCGTCATTGACGGGTAGCGGCGCGATTCTCTCGACCTGCAGCGTGTGCAGCCGACGGCTGTCGGCGCGCAGCACGCGGAAGCGGAACCCGCCGAGCGTCGTCGTTTCGCCGCGCTTGGGCAGCCGTCCGAACTGCTTCAGGAGCAGGCCGCCCACGGTGTCGAACGCCTCGTTCTCGTACGTCGTGCCGAACTGCGCGTTGAAGTCCTCGATCTCGGTCTGCGCCTTGACGCGGAAGCGGCCGCCGGCCTCGGGAATGATGTTGTCCTCGCTCTCGTCGAAGTCGTACTCGTCCTCGATGTCGCCCACGATCTGCTCGAGCACGTCCTCGATCGTAACGAGGCCCGACACGCCGCCGTACTCGTCGACGACGATCGCGATGTGGTTTCGATTCGCGCGAAACTCGCGCAGCAGCACGTTCAGGCGCTTCGATTCCGGCACGAACACCGCGGGGCGCAGCGTTTCGCGCAACTGGAAATCGTCAGGCTTCGCGTAATAGTTCAGCAGCTCCTTCGCGAGCAGGATGCCGACGACGTCGTCCTTAGACTCGCCGATCACCGGGAAGCGCGAGTGCTTCGTCTCGATGATCAGCGGCATGAACTCCGGCGGCGCGTCGTCGATCGACACGCAGTCCATCTGCGCGCGCGGAATCATGATGTCGCGCACCGTCGTCTCGGACACCGACAGCACGCCCTCGATCATCGACAGCGCGTCGGCGTCGAGCAGACGGCGTTCGAACGCGCCGCGCAGGAGCGCGATCAGCTCCTCCCGGTCCTCGGGCTCGCGGGTCAGGAACGCCGATAGACGTTCGAGCAGCGTGGGTTTTTCGTCGGGGGAATCGAGCGGTGTGGCCATCGTGGGGGGCGCTTCACGGCCCGTCAGGGGCGGCGTACGGATTGCCATACCCGAGGCCGCGCAGCAACGCGACTTCCCGCGCCTCCATGCGGCCCGCGTCGTCGTCGCGCGCGTGGTCGTAGCCTTGCAGGTGCAGCATGCCGTGGATCACCAGATGCGCGTAATGCGCTGCAAGCGTCTTGCGCTGCGCACGGGACTCCCGACGGACCACCGGTACGCACAGCACGATGTCGCCCGCGAGCGACGCGCCGTCATCGTACACGAATGTCAGGACGTTCGTCGCGTAGTCCCGGTTCCGGTAGCGCCGGTTGAGTGCGCGGCCTTCGCGGCCGTCGACAAAGCGCAGTGTCACGGTGGCGTCGCGTTCCAGCGTGCTTGCCGCCCAGCGCCGCAGCGTTGCCGGCGCCGGCAGGCCGTCGGGCCCGACGCTGCGCTGCACGCTGAGCGCGAGGCGGTGAGTGGCTGCGCGCCGGGCAGGTCTCACGCGCGCGACACGGCGGGGTTCGGCCGGCGCCGGCTGCGAAAATGGCGGCTACTTCGGTCCGTCGCGCTCGTACGCATCGATGATCTTCTGCACCAGCGGATGCCGGACGACATCGGCGCTCGTGAAACGAACGAACGCGATGCCCCGCACGCCGGCCAGAATGCGCTCCGCCTCGATCAGTCCGCTCTTCTGGCCGCGTCCCAGATCGATTTGCGTGATGTCGCCGGTGATGACCGCTTTCGTGCCGAAACCGATTCGCGTCAGGAACATCTTCATCTGCTCGGGCGTGGTGTTCTGCGCCTCGTCGAGGATGATGAACGAGTGGTTGAGCGTGCGGCCGCGCATGTACGCCAGCGGCGCGAGCTCGATCGTCTGTCGTTCGAGGAGCTTCGCTGCCTTGTCGAAGCCCATCAAGTCATAGAGTGCGTCGAACAGCGGCCGCAGGTACGGATCGACCTTCTGCGCGAGATCGCCGGGAAGAAAGCCAAGCCGCTCGCCCGCTTCCACGGCGGGGCGCACGAGCACGATGCGCTTGACCGTATCGCGCTCGAGCGCATCGACGGCGCATGCGACAGCGAGATACGTCTTGCCGGTGCCCGCGGGCCCGATGCCAAAGCTGATGTCGTGCGCGCGAATCGCGTCGAGATAAGCGATCTGGTTGGGCGTGCGACCGTGCAGGTCGGCGCGGCGCGTCCGCAGCAACGGGGCGCCGTCGGCGGCCACTTCCGCCGGCGCCAACTCGCCACTGCCGCCGTTACCGGTGCCGATCTCTACCAGGCCAAGCTGGATGTCATCCACCGACAGCGGCTTCGCAGCATCCGCGTAGAAGCGTTGAATCGCGCGCGCGCCCCGTGAGGCCTGCGGCTTCTCGCCTGTGATGCTGAAGTCGGCGCCGCGCCGGCCGATCGTCACGTCGAGCGCCGCCTCGATCTGCCGCAGGTTCGCATCGAGCGGACCGCACAGGTTGGCGAGCGCACGATTGTCGACGGGCGCAAGCGTGAACGTTTCCGTCGAGCGCCGCCCGGTCGTCGCCGCCGTGCCCGGTGTGGGGGCGGCGCGCGCAACCGGGGGCGCGCGCCGCGGCGGCGGCATCAGACGGCCTGGCGGACGAGCGGCGCCTTTTGCGCTTCGTCCAGAAGCGCTGCCATTTCAGCGATGTGCGCCTTCGCTTCCGCCGACAATTGCCGTGCCGGTGCCCGCGCGAGCTCGGCACGCAGCTTCGTTATGTCGGCACGCATCAGTGCGCGCGCATCGGCAGGCATCGATTGCGTCGGCCGGACGAGCGCATTGGCCACGCGGGTCGCGTACTCGCGCTGCAGGTTGCGCCGGAACAGCGAGATGTCCTTGCCGGTGCGCAGCTCGCTCCAGACGGCGCTGTGCAGCGTCGCGTAGAGCTCCGACAGCTTCAGCGCCGCATCGGGGTTGTCGACCTTTGCCGCGTTGTTGAGCAGCCGCTGCGCGATCGACGGACTCATCAGCGTGTCCAGCACACCGCGTTGCAGTCCGAGCACCTGCTGGTCGATCGACAAGTCGAGCGGCGGCGCAGGGCGACCGAGCTCCTGTGCGTCGTCGATATCGAACGTTGACACCGTCATCCTGCGCAGGAACGCGGGCGAGAAGTTGAAGCTGTCGGCCGACAGCACCTGGGTGGCGAGCATGTCGAGTGCTGCGCGTTGCTTTTTCGCGTCGACGGGTGTCAGCGGCTGGCGGCCGCTGCCGGCGCGATCGCGCAGCGTGGTTAGGCCGCCCACGTACTTCGACGCATACACGGCGCCTTGTCCCGCCTCGTTCAGGCCGCGCGTGAAATTGCGCCGCAACACCGAATAGCTGTCGCCGCTCTTGAGGTCGAGATGCTCGGTGCGCTGCCACAGCTCGCGCACGAGTGCGAGGCGCTTGGTTGCGTAGGCGAGCGGATCGCTGCCGAGGTCGAGCTGGTTCACCGCCGGGTCGACGGCAAAATACGCGACATCTTCGTCCGTCGAATACGCGAGCCACGGCTCGCTCGAGCGCGACGCGATGCTGCCCAGTTCGGCGGCTTCCTGCTCGGTCGGTATCTCGCGATACGCGTACTCGATCGCCCAGTAGTCGTACGGGCCGAGTGTGGTCATCTGGTACTCGCCCTGCTTCTCGCCCTTGACGGCGAGATTCCACGGGTTGTACTCCATCACCGAGCCCGAGATGCCGTTCTTCTCCGTGAACTCGCGGTCCTCGAGTTGCGCTTCCGTGTAGACGGTCGACGCGCGGAAGTTGTGGCGCAGCCCGAGCGTGTGGCCGACCTCGTGCATCGTGACGTTTTTCAGGAAGATATCGACGAACCGGTCGACATCCGGGCTGTTCGCGTCGAGGTCGCCGCGTGCTTCGAGCAGCGACAGGCCGAACGCCGCCTCCTCGGTGGCCGCGTCGTCGTACAGACACATCTGCGCATTGCCGCGTGCGCTCACGTCGGCCTGCGCCTGTGCGAATGCGGCGAACGCGTCCTTTTGCGCCGGCAGGTATTCCGATCGCAGGTTGCGCACGACGCGGACGTTGTTCGCGTCGATACCGATATCGGCGTCGAGGATCTCGCCAGTGCGCGGGTCGACGACGGACGGTCCGATCGCGCCGTACGACGTCTTGGCGACCGTCTGCCAGCGCACCGATGCGTGCCGGATGTCGGACGTGTCGAAGTCCGCGTTGTCCGGCTGGACCTCGACGCGAATCGCGTCCTTGTAACCGATGCGCTCGAAGGCCTTGTTCCATTCCAGGATGCCCAGCTTGATCGGTTCGCGGTAGCGGACCGGAATGTTGCGGTCCAGCCAGAACACGATCGGCTGCTTGGGCTCCGACAGGGGCGCCGCCGGGTCGGACTTCTCGAGGCGCCAGCGGTTCGCATAACGCTGCACGGGCACGCGCGGAACGTCCGACGTGAAATCGAGGACCTCGGTCGTGAAATAACCGACGCGCTCGTCGGCGGCCCGCGCGTGCATCGGCACGTCGGGAAGCTTGGCGAACGTGTAGTGGTAGCCGAGGAACAGGCTGCGCACGTCGGGCAGCGTGATCGGCGGCGACGGCAACGTCGACACGGCGGGAGGTGGCGGCGGCAGCACGAGTCGCGACAGCGCGTAATGCGCCGACACTTCGAGCGTCACGTTGTCCGGCTGACCCCGGGTGGTGCCGATTGCCGAATTGCGCGCGTCGAACGCGTACGGCTGCCGGTAGACGCGTTCGAGCATCGACGCCGCGCCCGGAATGTCCGCCAGCAGCAGTGCGTTGGCTTCGATCAGCACGGACTTCTTGTCCGGGTGCGGCTGTGACGCGATCGGCGCAACGGAGAGCAGGCTGTCGGAGAAGCCGGCGGCGACCGCGCGCGCTTCCGGCGTGCCAGCCTTGGCCGTGTACTTGACGTTCTTCGCGATCAGCTGGACCGTCTGGCCGTGCTTGTGGAAGACGACGATCTGCGAGATGCCGACCGGATACGTCATCGCGCCGCCGAAAAGGCGGCCCTCGCCGATCCCCTGGTTGATCGCGGACTTGAAGAAAAACGGCCGGTCGAACTGATCGGGATCGAGCTCGACGTAGACCTTGTCGTCCTTCTGCCACAGGGTGAAGAGTCCCTTGGTTTCGCGCGCGTCCTTGACGACATCGGCAAACGGCTTGGAGCTCTGCGCCGCCTGCGCCGCAGCGGCTGCCGCAGCGGCGACGGCCGTCGTTGTCGGCGACGCGGGGCGTGCCGCGCCAGGTGCGGCATCGCGTGGGGGCGCACCGTTGCGCGCGGTCGGGTCGCTGGACGCGGCCTGTGCGGCCGCGGCGGCGATCGCCGCCGTTTCGGAGGTCTTGGAGGCGTCGACGGCGGGAAGGCTCGCGCAGCCGGACATGAGCAATGGCGCAAGCGGCACGAACGCGGCTGCGAAGCGGATCAGACGAAAGGACGACATGGACGTAGTGTCTCCGTGATTCGGCACGAGGCCGCCGCCGCTGCGCAAGGGCGCCGCGCGATCGGGCTGTTCACGCAGCCGTCAATTGACCGCGCAACGAGTGCGGCAGTGCCGCGGTAATGTCGACGTCGACGTAATGGTCGATCGACGCTGCGTCGCCGGCGAAGTTGACGACGCGGTTATTGTCGGTGCGAGCAGCAAGCTCGTGCGGATTCTTGACGGCGGGCCCGGTCACGAGAACCCGCTGCCGTGTGCCCACCATCGCCTCGCTGTAGTTTCGGTATTGTGCATCCAGCAGCGTCTGCAGGCGCACGAGGCGGGCCTGCCGGACATCGGCATCGATCTGGCCGGAAAGTTCCGCCGCCGGCGTGCCGGGGCGCGGGCTGTACGCGAAGCTGAACGCGCCGTCGAAGCGAATGGCCTCGACCAGCCGCAGCGTCGCATCGAAGTCGGCGTCGGTCTCGCCCGGAAAGCCGACGATGAAGTCGGAGGTCAGCGACAGGTCGGGCCGCGCGGCGCGCAGCCTGCGGATGGTCGACTTGTATTCGAGGGCCGTGTACCCGCGCTTCATCGCCGCGAGCACGCGGTCCGACCCCGATTGCACCGGCAGATGCAGGTGCGAAACGAGCTTGTCGTTCGTCGCGAACGCGTCGATCAGCCGCGCGCTCATCTCTTTCGGGTGAGACGTCGTGAAGCGCAGGCGCTCGACGCCCGGAACGTCGGCTGCGTACTCGAGCAGCATCGCGAGATCGGCGGTCTGACCGTCTGCCCTGTCCGGTGCGAGCGGGCCGCGATATGCGTTGACGTTCTGCCCGAGCAGCGTGATCTCGCGCACGCCCTGGTCGGCGAGGTCCGCGATCTCGGTCAGCACGTCGTCGAACGGCCGCGACATTTCCTCGCCACGGGTGTATGGGACCACGCAGAACGAGCAGTACTTGCTGCAGCCTTCCATGATCGACACGAAGGCGCTTGCGCCGTCGACGCGCGGCGGCGGCAGGTGGTCGAACTTCTCGATCTCGGGAAACGCGATGTCGACCTGCGGCACGCCGGAGGTGCGGCGCGCGCGGATCATGTCGGGCAACCGGTGCAGCGTCTGCGGGCCGAAGACGAGATCTACATACGGCGCGCGGCGGACGATTGCCGCGCCCTCCTGCGACGCGACGCAACCGCCGACGCCGATCAGCACGTCGGGGCGGGCGGCCTTGATCTCGCGGACGCGCCCGAGGTCGTGGAACACGCGCTCCTGCGCCTTCTCCCGCACTGAGCATGTGTTGAACAGGATGACGTCCGCATCATCGGGACGATCCGTCAGCGCAAGTCCATCGGAGTGAGCGAGAACGTCGGCCATCCGGTCCGAGTCGTACTCGTTCATCTGGCAGCCGAACGTGCGAATGAAGAGCTTGCGAGCCACTGGCGGTGCTTCGAAAGGGGTCGCGATTATATCAAACGACTGTAGAATCCGTCGTGCAGGTGTCCGCCGGGCGGTAGCCTTTCGCTGTCCGGCGGGTGAAACGGGAACGCGGTTACGCAAAGCGCGAACGCCGCGGCTGCCCCCGCAACGGTAGGTCGGTGCGGATCGCTTAACGTACAGCCACTGGACGCCGGAACGCGTTCGGGAAGGCGAGCGATCAAGACCGGCGAGCCCGGAGACCGGCCTGCAGCGGATGCCCGCAATCGGGCGTTCGCCGCGAATGCAGCGCGGGGATCCGTTGCCGCCCGAGACTCGACCGCCGGCATCGCCCCGCGTATCTGCCGCTCGGCTGCGTTCCTGGCGTCCTCGAACGTCCGCGTTGTGCCGATCAATCGCCGTGCGGGGTACCCACGGCATGACGCGGGTCGATCACCATGCTGCCGTCCGTTCCGTTGCGTTTGCCGGCGCTGTCGCGCTGGCTGCTTCCGATTGCTGCAACCTTCGCACTGGGTGCACACGCTCAGTCGGTACCGCCACCGGCCGTGCTCGACCCCGTCGTCGTCACGGCGTCCCGTTCGCCGCAACGGCTGCTCGACCTCGTCGCCGACGTGACGGTGATCGACGCGGAGGAGATCGCGCGTGGCGGCGTGCAAGGCGTTGTCGCGTTGCTGCAGCGCCAGCCCGGTGTCGAGATCGTCCAGAACGGCGGGCCGGGCGCCACGGCCGGCGTGTTCCTGCGAGGGGCGAACGCCGCGCAGACACTCGTGCTGATCGATGGGCTGCGCGTCGCTTCGGCGTCGAGCGGCGCAACGGCGCTGGAGGCGATTCCGCCGGAACAGATCGAGCGGATCGAGATCCTGCGCGGTCCGGCGTCGAGTCTTTACGGTGCCGATGCGATCGGTGGCGTCATCCAGATCTTCACGCGGCATGGCGACGCCGGCTTGCACGCCAATGCGTCGGTCGGGGGCGGAACGTACGCCACCGTCGCCGGATCCGCGGGAATCTCCGGCGGCTCCGATGCGGCGCGAGGCAGCGTAGAGATCGCCGGACGCCGCAGCGATGGGTTCAACGCGATCGTCAATCCGGCCAACTTCAGCTACGACCCCGATCGCGACGGCTATCGCAATGCGAGCATAAGCGCGAACGGCCGCTTGCAGGTCATTCCGGACCACGCGCTCCAGGTGCAGTACTTTCGCAGCCATCTCGACAACCAATTCGACGGCGGCGACGCGTACGATGACAGGACGATCACGACGGTCACCGCGTGGCGAGCGGCGCTCGACGATCGTTTCACCCCGAACTGGCATTCGGTGCTGAGTGCAGGCGACGGCAGCGATCGTTCCGTGTCGAAGACCGGCTTCGGCGCGTTTCCGTTCGAGACGCACCAGCATCAGTACACTTGGCAGAACGACTTCACGCTGCCCGCCGGCGCGCTGACGCTGGCGCTCGAGCGGCGCGAGGAGCGCGTCGACACGGATGCCGGCTTCGCGGTGCAATCCCGGAACACCAATTCGGCGACGGGCGTGTATCGGATCGATGCGAACGCCCATGCGCTGCAGATCAACGTGCGGCAGGACAATTCGAGCCAGTTCGGCAACCGGACAACCGGCTCGGTCGCGTGGGGCTATCGCTTCGTTCCGGATTGGCGCGTGACGGCAAGTGCTGGAACCGCGTTCAAGGTGCCGACGTTCAACGACCTGTACTTCCCGGATTTCTCGAATCCCGGGCTGCGGCCGGAGACATCGCGCAATGTCGAGGTCGCCATCCATGCGCAGGGTCAGGGCCGCGACGTGCGCTGGGATGCCCATGCCACCGCATATCGCAATCGCGTGCGCGACCTCATCGTCTTCCAGTGCGACGCGAACTTCAACTGTGCGCCCAACAACGTCGCCGATGCGACGCTCGAAGGCGTCACGCTGACCGGGCGGCTCGGATGGCGCGACACGATGGTCAACGCATCCGTCGACATCCAGTCGCCGATCGACTCGGATTCGGGTCGGCTGCTGCCGCGGCGTGCGCGCCGCCACGGTGTAGTCGCGTTGTCGCAGCCGTATGGACGCGCGATGTTCATCGCCGAGGTCGTCGCGTCGTCGGAGCGCTTCGACGACGCGGAGAACCTGCGCCGGCTCGCAGGCTATTCGATCGTCAACCTCGCGCTCGAATGGTCCGTCGACGGGCGAACGACTGTTTTTGTCCGCGGCGACAACGTGTTCAACCGCGATTACGAGCTTGCGGCCGACTTTGGCACCGGCGGCGCGCGGGTGTTCGCAGGCGTCCGCTGGCGAATATGAAACGGCTCGCACGCAGCGTTTCGCTCCGGACTTCGCGGCGAGCTGGCGGAGTCCGATGGATGCTGGCGCTTGCAGCGCTCGTCGCGACGGCCACGCACGCGCAGGGCACGGTCGTCGACGACACGGGTGCGGCCGTCACGATGCCGGCGCCCGCGCGCCGGATCGTTACGCTCGCGCCGCACGCCGCCGAGATCGTGTTCGCTGCAGGGGCGGGCTCGGCGATCGTCGGCGTCATCAAGGGCACCGACTATCCGGCGGCCGCGAAGGCGTTGCCGGTGATCGGCGATGCCAATGCGCTCGATCTCGAGCGGATCGCCATGCTGCAGCCGGACCTGATCGTCACGTGGCCGTGGACGACACCGGCGCAGGTGACGTGGCTGCGCGGTCGCGGGATCGCCGTGTTTCAAGCCGACGCGCGCACCGTGGATGGCATCGCCCAGGACATCGAGCGAATCGGCATCCTCACGGGAACTCGCAGCGAGGCCGCAGCGACGGCAACTGTGCTGCGTACGCGCATCGCAGCGCTGGCGCCGCGTGCGAGTGGCGAGCCGCTGCGCGTGTTCTACCAGGTGTCGGACGTACCGCTGTTCACGCTCGGCGGCCACCATCTCGTCAGCCAGGCGATCACCACGTGCGGAGGTCACAACGTGTTTGGGGAGCTGACGATCCCAGCGCCGCAGGTGAGCGTCGAAGCGGTGCTCGCGGCGAATCCGCAGGTGATCGTCGCCGGGACCGCTGGTGCAAAGCGTCCGGGATGGCTCGATCGGTGGGCCGGCTGGGCGACGCTGGACGCCGGGCGTAAACACGCGCTCTACGTCGTCGACGCGAACCTGCTGCATCGGCCGGGCCCGCGCTTCGTCGACGGCGTCGTGCAGCTGTGCGATGCGCTGGCACAAGGGCGTCGGGCGTACGGGGCTGCCGCGACGGCGCCTATAATCGGCCTGCCTGTCGAGCGCGGCGCGAAAGCGTCGTCATCCGCGGCGGCGGGCGCCGATCGCCAGGCACGATGAGCAAGGCATTCACCAGCGAAGAAACCCCTGCCGACGACGAAGACGACGCACCCGACGTGTCGCCGCTTCCCGCGGGTTCGCGCAATTACATGACGCCGGGCGGCTTTGCGCGCTTGCGGCGCGAGCTCGACCGGCTCGTCGGGAAGGAACGGCCCGAGCTCGTCGCAACCGTCGCGTGGGCCGCGGGGAACGGCGATCGCTCCGAGAACGGCGATTACATCTACGGCAAGAAGCGGCTGCGCGAGATCGACCGGCGAATCCGCTTTCTCGTGCGGCGCCTGGATAACGCCGAGGTGGTCGATCCGGCCGCGCCGCGCGACGACGATGCCGAATCCGCCGTGTTCTTCGGTGCGACGGTGACGGTCGCCAATTCAGAAGGCGACGAGCGGACGATCAGCATCGTCGGCATCGACGAGATCGACACGGAGCGCGGCTACATAAGCTGGATATCGCCTATGGCGCGCGCACTGCTCAAGGCGCGCGAAGGCGATACGGTGACATTGCGCACGCCGGGCGGCATCGAGGAGCTCGACGTGGTCCGTGTGCATTACGGCGCGCTCGACACCGATACCGAGCGCGGTACCACCCAGTGACCGCTTCGCTCTGCCGCTCGTGCGGCGCGCGGTTGACGCCGTCGCATCGCGGCCCCTATAGTGCACGGCAACATGGAAGCCGAGCTTGCCGCATTGGAAGCACGCATCGAAGCGCTGATCTCCTTCACGCGCGAGTTGCAGGACGCCAACGACATCCTGCGCCGCGAACTGCTGGCGCTGCAGGAGCGCAACCGCGACCTGAACGGCCGTGTCGTGCAGGCAACGACGCGACTCGACGCGTTGATCGCGAAGGTGCACGAATGAGCGCGCCGGGCGAAGCCACGGCGCGGAGCGCCCGTCGGCGCGCGAGTTCGTCGAGGCCGACACGTGAAGGCCGGTTCAATCCGACAGGCTGCAACGAGGCCGAGGAATGAGCGCTACGAGCGGGCCCACCCAATGAGCGCGCCGAAGACCATCACGCTCGACATCACGATCCTCGGTCGCGAGTTCAAGGTCGCCTGCAAGGAGCGCGAACGCGAGGAATTGCTGGAGGCGGTCGCGCTGCTGGACAAGCGAATGCGCGAAATCCGCGACGCGGGCAAGGTCACCGGGACCGACCGGATCGCCGTGATGACGGCTCTGAATTTCGCGCACGAGTTGTTGCGCGAGCGGCGCGCGGCAGGCAGGGGGAGCACGCCGGCGGCTGCGGAAGATGCGATTGACGGTGACTCCGCGCGGCGTAGAATCCAGTCGATGCAATCGGCAATCGACCAGGCGCTCGCGGGGCAAGACAAGCTGTTCTAGAAATCCCGCGACGCGAGGGCGCGAACGGAACGTGTTCGCGGATTGCCGGCGCTGGAACCTTTCGCGGGTTGGAAGGTTCCGTTGTTCCATCCCCTGCAGTGTTCGATCCGGCCATACGTTCTTTGAACCAATGCTCTCGTAGCGAGGTTGCCGCGCCATATGCGGACCGGTGTGCGCTCCCACGCGGAAGCGCCTGATGGTCCCGGCAGGCGACCAATCTTGAACCCCGGTTCAGGATGAGGGCCGGAACGGCACAGGCGGGGGACCCTTTCGATTCGGCGGTCCGGCGCATCGCGCACCGGGCCGACCGGATCATCGTGCGGAATCGTGGCGTCAGACTGCGCCGCACCTGTCATTGGAGGAAGTCGATGCAAGCGAGTGTCCGCTGGACAAGGGTTTCGGCTGCCGCCGCGTTCGCGGCATGCGCGCTGCTGATGGGCGTTGCCGCTGCACAGGATCGGTATCCGTCGCGGCCGATCGATTTCGTCGTGCCGTGGGGGCCGGGCGGTGGCGCCGACCAGGTCGCGCGGAAGCTCGGGCAGTTGCTCGAACCGGAACTCAAGGTGTCGCTGCCGGCGATCAATGTTCCGGGCGCCACCGGCCAGACCGGACATGCGAAGCTGATGGCGGCCAATGCCGACGGCTACACGATCGAGGTGATGACCGGCGACACGTTCGCGCTGCTGGCCGAGCCGAATTCCAAGCTCAAGCTGTCCGACTTCATTCCGCTCGGCATCGTCATCCAGCAGGCGTCGGGATTCTTCGCCGCGGAGAACGGCCCGCTGAAGACGTGGGCCGACGTCGAGAAGGCGGCGAAGGAGCGACCGCTGAAAGTCGCCGTCACCGGCTTCGACAGTCCCGACGACATCACGGTCAACTATTTCGTCGCCAAGGGCCTGAAGCTCAATTCCGTGCCGTACGCGAAGCCGAGCGAGCGCTACACGTCGATCCTCGGTGGACACGCCGACCTCCTGTACGAGCAGGCCGGCGACGTCCGCAGCTTTGTCGACACCAAGCAGATCCGCCCGCTGATCCTGTTCTACGGGTCGACGGTCGCCGATTTTCCGAACGTGCCGGTCTCGACGTCGCTCGGGCACAACATCACGCTGCCGCAGTTTCGCGTCATCCTGGTCAAGGCGGGCACCGATCCGTCGCAGGTGAAGCTCTTGTCCGACGCCATTGCCAAGGCCGCGCGGTCGGCCGATTTCAAAGCGTACCTGAAGGAGCAATACGCCGACGAGGCGAGCTTCATTCCAGGGCCGGAGTCCACGAAGTACATGCAGGCGTGGCTCGAGGACGCGAAGAAGATCATCGCGTCGATCCCCAAGAAATAGCGCCATTGGCGCCGGGTCCGCTGAATTACGCCGGCGCGCGCGGACTGCCCGCGTGATGCCGCGCTTGCGCGTGCTGCTGCCGTATGTTCTCGTGCTCGCCGCGGCGGCGGTGCTCAGCTACAACGCGCTGCATTTCGGCTACACGCCGCGCGGCGATCGGCCGGGGCCGGACGTGTGGCCGCGCGCGATCCTCGCGTCGCTTGCGCTGGCGTGCGTCGTGCGCATCGTGACGGTGTTGCGGCGACCAACCGACTCTGAACCGGCAATGCTGCAAGACGTGATTGCCGACGCGCACACCGTCGACGAACCACCGCCCGCGCCGCCGCGACACTATCCGGCACTGCTCGCAACCGGCATCGCAATGACGATTGCCTACGTTGCGCTGCTTGGCACGCTCGGATTCTTCCTCGACACCGTGCTTTACATCGCTGCGCTGACGCGCACGGGACGCTACACCCGCTGGCCGGTGATCGTCGCCGTCGCGTTCGGCGGCGCGCTCATGTTCATGTTCATTTTCATGAAGATCGTCTACCTGTCGCTGCCGATCGGGAGCCCGCCGTTCGCCAGCGTGTCGCTGCTGCTGATGCAACTGATGGGGATTCGCTGACGCGATGTGGGACGTGTTGCAACAACTGGCGGGCGGTTTCGTGCACGTGCTCGCACCGACGAATTTCCTCGCGCTGGTCGTCGGGCTGATCGTCGGCATGCTGGTGGCCGTGCTGCCTGGCCTGACGCTCGTCATGGGAGTCGTGCTCGCGCTGCCGTTCACGTATGGGATGGCGATCACGCCGTCGATCATCCTGCTGACGGCCATGTACGTCTCGGGCACGTACGGCGGCGCGATCACGTCGATCCTGTTCCGTATCCCCGGCGAGCCCATGGATGTGCCGCTGCTGTGGGACGGCTATTCGATGGCGCGCGCCGGCGATCCGGCGCAAGCGCTCGGCTGGACGCTCTTCGCGGCGCTGACGGGCGGGCTCATCACGGCAACGGTGATGGTCACGCTCGCCGTGCCTTTCGCGAAGATCGCGCTGTCGTTCGATTCGCCCGAGTACTTCTCGATCGTGCTGTTCGGCTTCACCAGCGTTGTGGCACTCGGCGGTGGATCGCTCGCCAACGCGTTTATCAGCCTGTTCTTCGGCATGCTCGTGGCGACGGTCGGCGTCGACGAGATCTACGGCGTGGACCGCTTCACGTTCGGCAGCGCCATCCTGCGCGACGGCATCGGCTACCTCCCGGTGATGGTCGGCGCCTATGGGCTCGGCGAAGTGCTCGTGCGCCTCGGCCAAGGTTTCGCGTCGCCGCCCGTCTCCGGCAAAGGTCGGATCGCGACCCGGATTCCCAGTATCGCGCAGGCGTGGCAGTTGCGCGGGACATTCGCGCGCTCGTCGCTCGTCGGCGTGATCTGCGGCATCGTGCCGGGCGCCGGTGCGACGATCGCATCGTTCGTCGCGTACGGGGTCGAAGGGCAATACGGCAAGCGCCGCCAGCAACTCGGGAGCGGCATTCCGGAAGGGATCGTCGCGCCGCAGGTTGCATCCACGGCGTCGGTCGGCGGGCACATGGTGCCGCTCTTGACGCTCGGCATCCCGGGCAGCGGCGCAACGGCCGTCATTCTGGGCGCCTTCCTGCTGCACGGCGTGCAGCCGGGTCCACAGATCTTCCAGACGCAGGCGCTGCTCGTCTACGCGATTTTCGCGTCGATGTTCCTCGGCGTCATCGGCATGGGATTGCTCGGCTATTTCGCGATTCGCCCGCTGATCAGGGTGCTGTATCTGCCCGAAGCGATCGTGTCGGTGTTCGTCGTGCTGTTTTGCCTGATCGGCGCGTATTCCGAGCACAACAACATCAGCGACCTGTGGATGATCGTCGTGTTCGGCATCGTCGGTTACTTGTTCGAGCGCTGGCGCTTTCCAATCGCACCGATGGTGCTCGGTTGCATCCTCGGGCCGGTCGCCGAGACGTCGTTCCTGACGACGATGATCAGCTACCGCAACGACTGGACGGTTTTTTTCACGCGGCCCGTCAGCGCGTCGGCGATGGCGCTGACCGCGCTCGCGCTGCTGTATCCGCTCTATCGACGGTTCCGCGTCCGGCGACGTGCGGCACTCGAGCCGTCGAAAGCCGCGCCGTGAGGATCGAGCGCATCGACGTGCGGCGCCTCGAGATTCCGCTGAGCCGTCCTTATCGCCTTGCGTTCGGGCCCGTCACGCATTACGACACGATCATCGTCGACATCGTCGGTGACAGCGGCGAGCGTGGCTTCGGCGAAGCGACGCTCCTGACCGGCTACACCGACGAAACGATCGGCGACAGCTACGTGCTTGCGGCCACGATCGGCCGCGAACTGCCGGGCATGACGAGTGCCGACGCGCGCGCGCGGATGCAATCGCTCGGCGCGCGTACACCGTTCGTCGCAACGGCGTTTCACACGGCGCTCGACATGGCCGGGGCGCACCCGCTGCTCTGCGACCACGAGACGCGTCGCGTTCCGATCCTCGGATTGCTACAGGGCGACGGCGACGCCGAGCTCGGCGAAAACTTCGACCGTCTGCTGGGGGACGGCTATCGAACCGTCAAGGTCAAGATCGGCTTCGACGTCGACGACGACCTGCGCCTGCTCGCGTCGATCCAGCGCGTCGTTGCCGGCCGCGCGGCGGTGCGCGTGGACGCGAACCAGGGTTACACCGCGGACGAAGCGGTCGCGCTCATTCGCCGTGTCGATCCCACCGGAATCGAACTCTTCGAGCAACCGTGCGCCGCCGGCGATTGGCAGGCGCATCGCGTAGCGGCCGCGGCGGCCGCCAAGCGTGGCCTTCCGCTGATGCTGGACGAGTCGATCTATGACATTGCGGACATCGAGCGCGCGGCCGCCGAGCATGCATGTGCGTTCATCAAGGTGAAGCTGATGAAATTCATCGGCCTCGACGCGCTGGCCGCATCGATCGAGCGCATCCGCGCGATGGGCATGCAACCGGTACTCGGCAATGGTGTTGCGTGCGACGTCTCGTGCTGGATGGAGGCTTGCGTCGCATCGGCCTCGATCGACAACGCGGGTGAGATGAACGGGTTCCTGAAGCCGCGACGAATGCTGTTTACCGAGCCGCTTGCATTCGACGCCGGCGCGATCGTCGTTCCGGCCGGGCTGCCGGCACTCGATGTCGAGGCGCTCGATCTGTACACGCGCGATCGCGCCACGTCCGAAGCGCGCGCATGCCGATGACGCATACGATCGTCACCGGTGTCATCGGCGCCGATACGCACATCGTCGGCAACCGCATACTGTCGATGGCGCTGGAGGATGCCGGCTATCACGTCGTGTCGCTCGGCGCATTGACGCCGGCCGCCGACTTCGTCCGCGCGGCGATCGAGACGGCCGCGGACGCGATCCTCGTGTCGTCGCTCTACGGCCAGGGGGAGCTCGACTGCCGCGGGTTCCGTGATCTTTGCATCGAGGCGGGACTCGAGGACATCCTGTTGTACGTCGGCGGCAACCTCGTCGTCGGCAAGCAGCCGTGGGACGACGTCGAGCGGCGCTTTCTCGACATGGGGTTCGACCGCGCGTTTCCCCCCGGCACCCGCGTCGAATCGGCGCTGGCGGCGCTCGCCGGGGATTTTGCCGCGCGCGACGCTGCGCGACCCGCGTGATCCGCACACTGCGCGCACCGTGAGCGCCGCGCTGCTGATCGACTTCGGCAGCACGTGGACGAAGCTGCGCGCCGTCGATGCCGAAACGGGCGCACTGCTCGGGACTGCGCAGGGGCCGTCGACGGTTGCGACCGACGTCAATGTCGGTCTCGACGCCGCGCTCGAAACCCTTGCGCGCGCAATGCACGGGTTGCCCGAGTTTGCCGTCAGGCTCGCGTCGTCGAGCGCCGCGGGTGGGCTGCGGATGGTGACCGTCGGACTCGTCCGCGAGTTGACGGCGGAAGCCGCCCGGCAGGCGGCACTGGGTGCCGGTGCCAAGCTCGTCGGCTCGTTTGCCTATCGGCTGACCGCGGCCGATCATGTACAGATCGACGCGTTGGCGCCGGACATCCTGTTGCTGTGCGGAGGCACCGACGGCGGCAACGCCGACGTGATCCTGCACAACGCGGACGCACTGACGCGTTGTGTATCCCGTTGCCCTGTCGTCGTTGCCGGCAATCGCGAGACGACCGACGCGATCGTCGCGCTGCTGTCGGCGTCTGGAAGGCCAGCCATCCCGACTGCGAACGTGCTTCCGGCACTCGACACGCTGGACATCGAGCCCGCCCGGGCGGCGATCCGCACCGTGTTCATGGAGCGGATCGTCAAGGCCAAAGGCATCGACCGCGCGAGCGGTGAAGTCGATCGCGTGCTGATGCCGACGCCGGCGGCCGTACTCGAAGGTGCGCGGTTGCTCGCCGACGGCGTTGCCGGGCGCGACGGACTCGGCTCGCTCGTTGTCGTCGATCCGGGTGGGGCGACGACCGACGTGCACTCGATCGGCGCCGGCGAGCCTTCGACGCCGGGCGTCATTCGCTATGGATTGCCGGAACCGCATGCGAAACGAACGGTGGAGGGTGACCTCGGCATGCGTCACAACGCGGCGGCCATCGTCGACGCCGTGGGGCTGGCGGTGCTCGCCGAGCGAGCCGGGATCGGACTCGCCGACGCGTCGGTCGCGCTCGCCCGCATCGAAGCCGACGTCGAGGCCGTGCCGCAGAGCGATGCCGAAGCGCGGCTCGACGAAGCGCTCGTGCGGTCCGCCGTCGACATCGCAGTCGCACGCCACGCCGGGTCGCTCGAAACGGTGTACACGGCACAAGGTCCGGTGCAGATGCAGCGCGGCAAGGATCTCGGCGACGTCCGCTGGCTCATCGGCACCGGCGGCGCGATCGTCCATGCGCGCGATCCGGCGGCGGTGCTGCGCGTCGCGTGCGCCGACGCGCGCAAGCCGGCCGAGCTTCGTCCGCGCGCACCGCAGATCGCGCTCGACGCCGACTATCTGCTGTACGCTGCGGGTTTGCTTGCGCAGGTGAATCCGTTGGCGGCGTTCGATTGCGCGCGCGGTCACCTGCGGATGGTCGAGTGAACATTTGCGATGAACGACCACGCTGATCCGGTCGCGCTGCGGCCGCCGCTCTCGGAAGCGGCGATTCCGCACGACGAGTTCCTGCGGGCGCGCGAAGCCAATCTTGCACGCTGGCCGACGGGCACCGACGTCGATTTCGACGCGGCCGTTGCGCGCCACAAGGCGCTCCCGACGCACAAGCGGCTGGCCGATGCGATGCGCCGCGCGCATTCCGAGCGCCGCTGCCTGACGCAGCCGCGCGGTGGCTTTGCGACGCTGGCGATGCAGAAGGCGCTGATGATTGCGCTCGACCGCGACGGCATGGCCGACATCGTGCCGACGACGACCGATAGCTACACGCGCAACGAGCAGTTCGCTGCCGCGCAGAAGGGCGTCGACGAGTCGGAGCGTCTCGGCAGGTCGCTGCTGAACGGGTTTCCGATCGTCAACTACGGCACGGCGGCGTGCCGGGAGCTGATCGACGCGATCGACAAGCCGGCGATCATGCTGACCGGCACGTCGATGCCCAAGCTCACGTCCGAGATCGGCTTCGCCGCCGGCTACACCGGGTACCTCGGCAGCGGCATTGCTTACACGACGTCGTACATCAAGGAGCTGTCGATCGAGGACGGCATCCGCAATTACCAGTACCTCGACCGGCTCGCCGCACTGTACGCTGCGCACGGCGTCGAGCTGCATCGCCGCCAGCCGGGGTTCCTCACCGGCACGAACATCCCGCCGTGCATCGCGATCGCAATCGCCGTGCTCGACTGTCTGCTTGCCGCGGCGCAGGGTGTTACGCACTACGGACTCGAGCTCGCGCAGACGCTGCACCTGATCCAGGATGCCGCCGCGATCTCGGCGTGCGAATCGCTCGCGCAGGAATACCTGGCAAAGAAGGGTTATCGCGACGTGTTCACGCCGATCACGTCGCTACACTGGATGGGCGCGTGGCCGCAGGACGACGCGCAGGCGGCGACGCTCGTCAGTTACGGCGGCACGCTGGCTGCGATCGGCGGCGCCGTCAGCGTAACGACCAAATCGACGCACGAGGCGCACGGGATACCGACGCCGGAAGCGAATGTCGAAGGGCTGCGCATCACGCGGACGGCGCTCTATCTTGCGCGCGACATCCGGCTCGACGGCTTGCCCGAGTACGAGCGCGAGAAGAATTTGATCGTGCGCGAAGTGCGCGCGATCGTCGACAGGGTGCTCGAAATGGGCGATGGCGACGCCGCGGTCGGCACGGTGCGCGCGTTCGCGGCGGGCGTGCTCGACGTGCCCTGGTCGCCGAACCGGCACGTGAAAAGCCGCGTGATGCCGGCCCGCGACGCGCACGGCTACCTGCGGATCCTCGAACCCGGCGACCTGCCGCTGCCGCGCGACATTCTCGCCGTGCACGAGGCGGGGCTTCGCGAGCGCGCATCGCGTGAGGGCGTCGCGTTCGGCCGCGACCTCGCCGTGCAAAGTGTCTACGAGCTTTCCGAGCCACTCGACCGGCTGATGCCGGATCACCGCTAGCGACGTCAGCGGCCGCACGCCAGCATCGTTACGTAGCCCGCGGATTCGCCGATGCCGATACGCTCGACGCGCGTATCGAGCAGGTTCTGATCGTGACCTGGCGACGCTCGCCAGCCGTCGAGCTGTGCGTCGGGTGACCGATGGTTCCAGCCGACGTTCTCGACGCACAGTCGGGACGCCGATTGCCGCGCACGCGACTCGAAGCCATCGTGGCTCATCTGGCGGTTCTTCGCCATCGCGACGCTATGATCGAGCGCCAGGCGAGTAAGGTCAGGGTCGACCGATAACGCGGCGCGCCCGTGGTCGACGCGGTATAGATTGATCAG
This sequence comes from uncultured Pseudomonadota bacterium, assembly GCA_963709335.1. GTDB lineage: Bacteria > Pseudomonadota > Gammaproteobacteria > Burkholderiales > Casimicrobiaceae > VBCG01. Next base: position 618,668 of record CAVPWB010000004.1, on the reverse strand, counting down.
CGCTGCAAGGCGTTGCGAGTAGTCGGCGTTTTCGGCGACCGCGGGCGACGCGAGCAATAGCGTACTTGCGCAAACGGCGAGCAACCAATGGTCATCCAACAGCTTGCGCGCCCACATGAAATCGCTCGCCATTCCGGATTCACGACACCACAACTTTAGTCCATGCGAGCGGTGCGCGCGACGCGCGCTATATTTCGTTGTCGCCCCTCAACTCGCCGACCGGGAAAGCGGATGCACTACTGGCTGATGAAATCGGAACCGTCCGAGTTCTCGATCGACGATCTCGTCCGCGCGCGCGGGCACACCACACCGTGGGTGGGTGTTCGCAACTACCAGGCGCGCAACTACATGCGCGACGGCATGGCGATCGGCGATCGCGCGTTCTTCTACCACTCGAGCTGTGCTACGCCGGGCATTGCGGGCATCGTCGAGATCTCGAAGCTCGCGTACCCGGATGCGACGCAATTCGACAAGAAAAGTCCCTATTACGACGCGAAGTCGACGCGCGACGCGCCGCGGTGGGTGCACGTCGACGTCAAGCTCGTGAAGAAGACTGCGCTGGTCACGCTGCCGATGCTGCGGGCGACACCGGGGCTCGACACGATGGTCGTGCTGCGCAAGGGTAACCGCTTGTCGATCACGCCGGTCACGCCGGCCGAATGGAAGATCGTCGAGAAGCTGGCCACCGCTTCGTGATGGATTGGACGCTCCTCCCCGTCCTGCTCGCGATGGGGGCGGTAATCGGCTTTCTCGCCGGATTGCTCGGTGTCGGTGGCGGCCTGACGCTCGTGCCGATGCTGACGCTGCTGTTCACCGCCGAGCAGTTCCCCGCCGCGCACGTCGTGCACATCGCCGTCGCGACGGCAACGGCGACGATGGTGTTCACGTCGATGTCGTCGGTACGTGCCCACCAGCGCCAGCGCGCCGTGCTGTGGCCCGTGGTTGCCGCGATGGCGCCGGGCATCGTGCTCGGCTCGCTGATCGGCCCGCAGATCGCAGGCGCGCTGCCGACGCGCGCGTTTGCCGCGGTGTTCGGCATTTTCGTCTGGTTCTCGGCAACGCGGATCTTCATCGGCACCAAGCCGGTGCCGGGGCGCGAATTGCCCGGCAAGCCGCGGCTGTTTGCCGTGGGTGCGGGCATCGGCGCCGTGTCGAGCCTGCTCGGCGCCGGCGGGGCGTTCATCTCGATCCCGTACTTCGGCCGGCACAACGTGAAGATCCACAGTGCCGTCGCGACGGCGGCGGCGCTGGGGCTGCCGATCGCCGTCGCCGGCACCGCCGGGTTCATTCTCGCCGGACTGCGCCAACCGGACCTGCCGCAATGGTCGGCGGGCTACGTCTACCTGCCCGCGATGGTGGCGATCGTGGCCGCCAGCGTGCTGTCGGCGCCCGCCGGTGCGGCGCTCGCGCATCGTTGGCCGGCCGCAAAGCTGCGGCGCGCTTTCGCCGCGCTGCTGTACCTGCTCGGCGGCTACATGTTGTGGAAGGCGATCCGCGGCTGACGCGTAGCCCGCGTGCGTTGTTCGCGACGAGACGGCCTGCCGCGCGAGGAAGATCCGATCAGGCCCTGCCGGTCGGGACGGCCTTCTCGATCCGCCGATCGGGAACGAGCCACATCAGCGCGACCAGCACGTAGATCGACTGCGCAATCCAGTGCGACCAAAACGACAAAGGAATCGCGACCGCATACAGGACGGGCGACACCTTCCCCTTCCAGTCGCTGCCGATCGCCTTGCGCAGGAACGAGTCGTCCCCTTCCGCCGCGATGATCCGCTGCTGGAGCACCCAGTACGCGATCGCCGCCATCAGCAGCACGGCGCCGTACAGCGCGGAAGGCGCTGCGGCGAAATGATTTTCACCCATCCACGCCGTCGTGAACGGAATCAGCGACAACCAGAACAGCAGGTGCAGGTTTGCCCACAGCACCGGGCCCGACACGCGTCGCGTCGCGTGCAGCATGTGATGGTGGTTGTTCCAGTAGATGCCGACGTAGATGAAGCTCAATACGTAGCTCAGGAACACCGGGATCAGCGGCGTGAGCGCTTCGAGGCTCTCGTCGTGCGGCACCTTGAGCTCGAGCACGAGGACCGTGATGATGACGGCGATCACGCCGTCGCTGAACGCCTCCATCCGGCTCTTCGTCATGCCTTCGCCGATGCTCATCGCGGACATTCCCGATGTGCGGCCGCGCGCGTAGCGCTCACCGCGCGGCGCGCTCGTAGCATCGAAGCGACATCAAGCTGTCGCCGGCTGGCCGTAGCCGGATATCGGTGCGGGCGTGCCACCCTCGGCGACCCGCACGGCGCAATACTTGAACTCGGGGATCTTGCCGAACGGGTCGAGCACCGGATTGGTCAGCAGGTTCGCCGCCGCCTCGTAGTAACAGAACGGGATGAATACGCTGCCGCACGGCGTGCCGTCGTCGGCGCGCGCGTACAGCGACACGCTGCCGCGGCGCGATGCGATCGTGACCGGATTCCCCGGCGTGACGCCGAGCGCGCGCAGGTCGGCCGAGTTCATCGATGCGACGGGGAACGGCTCGATCGCGTCGAGCGATCGACTGCGCCGCGTCATGCTGCCGGTGTGCCAGTGCTCGAGCTGCCGCCCGGTGATCAGCACGAACGGATACTCGGTGTCGGGCTTTTCCGCGGCGGGAATGATCTGTGCGGCGACGAGCTTCGCGCGTCCGCTGGCCGTCGGGAACTGCTCGGTGAACACGACGGACTGGCCGGGATCGCCTTCGCGCTCGCACGGGTACGTCACCGCGCTTTCGCGTTCGAGCCGCTCCCACGTGATGCCCGCGATCGACGGCATCGCCTGGCGCATCTCGTCGAACACTTCGCGCGGATGCGAGTATCGCCAGTCGAGCCCGAGCTGCCTCGCCATCGCGACGATGATGTCGAGGTCCTGGCGAGTGTCGCCGGGCATCTCCAGCGCTTTGCGGGCGAGCTGCACCGAGCGGTCGGTATTGGTGAACGTGCCGGTCTTCTCGGGAAAGGCCGACGCGGGAAGCACGACGTCCGCGAGGTACGCGGTCTCCGTGAGGAACAGGTCCTGCACGACGAGCATCTCGAGCTCGGCGAGCGCCTGCCGCGCGTGGTCGACGTCCGGGTCCGACATCGCGGGATTCTCGCCCATGATGTACATGCCGCGAATCGTGCCGGCGTGAATCGCGTTCATGATCTCGACGACGGTCAACCCGGGCCGCGGATCGAGCTTCGTGCCCCACAGCGCTTCGAATTTCGCCAGCATCGAGTCGTTGTCCACGCGGCTGTAGTCGGGAAACATCATCGGGATCAGCCCGACGTCGGACGCACCTTGCACGTTGTTCTGTCCACGCAGCGGATGCAGGCCGGTTCCTGGTCGTCCGATCTGGCCCGTCATCATCGACAGCGCGATCAGGCAGCGTGCGTTGTCGGTGCCGTGCACGTGCTGCGAGATGCCCATGCCCCACAGGATCATCGACGCGCGCGACCGGGCGAAGAGCCGTGCGACCGTGCGCAACGTGGCGGCGTCGATCCCGCAGACCGGCGCCATCGCCTCAGGGCTGAACTGCGCGACGTTCGCGCGGAGCTCCGCATAGCCGCTGGTCCGGTCCTCGACGAACGACTCGGCGACCAGACCTTCCTCGACGATCGTGTGCATCAGCGCGTTCAGCATCGCGACGTCGCTGTCGGGCTTGAACTGCAGGTAATGCGTCGCGTGCCGCGCAAGCTCCGATCGGCGCGGATCGGCGAGGATCAGTTTCGTGCCGTTCTTGACGGCGTTCTTGATCCACGTTGCCGCGACCGGATGGTTGGAGACGGGGTTGGCGCCGATGAGCAGTACGACGTCCGCCTTCATGACGTCCATCACCGGATTCGAGACGGCGCCCGAGCCGATCCCCTCCAGCAGCGCGGCGACGCTCGACGCGTGGCACAGCCGCGTGCAGTGGTCGACGTTGTTCGTACCGAAACCCGTGCGGACGAGCTTCTGGAACAGGTACGCTTCCTCGTTGCTGCCTTTCGCGGAACCGAATCCGGCGAGCGCTTGTGACCCTTGCAGGTCACGAATGCGCCTGAGCGTGCCGCCGGCCAGTGCCAGCGCCTCATCCCACGTGGCCTCGCGGAATACCGACAGTGGATCCGCCGGATCCATCGTGAAGTCCGCCGACTTCGGCATTCCCGGCTTGCGAATCAGCGGCTTCGTCAGCCGATGCGGGTGGCTCACGTAGTCGAAACCGAAGCGGCCCTTCACGCAGAGGCGCTGATGGTTCGCCGGACCGTCGCGGCCCTCGACATGAACGATCCGATTGTCCTGGACGTTGTAGGTGATCTGGCAGCCGACGCCACAGTACGGACAAACGGATGCGACCTTGCTGTCGATCGGCTGCACGAACGCGTCGTGAGCAGGCGCGAGTGCGCCGGTCGGACATGCCTGCACGCACTCGCCGCACGCGACGCACGTCGATGCACCCATCGGATCGTTGAGATCGAACACGATCTTCGAGTGCGCGCCGCGGAACGCGTAGCCGATGACGTCGTTCACCTGCTCCTCGCGGCACGCGCGCACGCAGCGCGTGCACTGGATGCACGCGTCGAGATTCACGGCCATCGCCGGGTGCGACACGTCGGCCGCCGGCTGCGCACGGCGGGCGAAGCGCGGCGTGCCGATGTTCAGCGCGCGGCGCCAGTGGTCGAGCTCGGAGTCCGTCTTGTACGAACGCTCGGGCATGTCGGACGCGAGCAGCTCGACGATCATCTTCTGCGAATGCACGGCGCGTGCGCTGTTGCTCGACACGACCATCCCCGCGGTCGGCTGCCGGCAGCATGACGGCGCCAGCGCGCGCTCACCCTTGATCTCGACCATGCACGCGCGGCAGTTGCCGTCGGGCCGATAGCCGGGCTTGTAACAGAGCCGCGGAATCTCGACGCCGAGGCGGTCCGCCGCCTCGATGATCGTTTCGCCGGGTGCGGCAGCGACGTCGGCCCCGTTCAGACTGAAGGCGATCGCCTCTGCAACGAACGTTTCGTGCGGCGCGTTCATCGGTGCTCCTCGGACAGTTCGTGCGGGAAGTACTTGAAAACGCACGCGACCGGATTGGGTGCAGCCTGGCCGAGGCCGCAGATCGACGCATCGATCATCGCCTGCGACAGGTCGTCGAGCAACGGCTTGTCCCACGTCTTTTGCGCGAGCAGACCCGCGGCTTTCTCGGTGCCCACGCGGCACGGCGTGCACTGGCCGCAGGATTCGTCGGCGAAGAACTGCATCAGGTTCAGCGCCGCATCGCGCGCGCGGTCATGCTGCGACAGCACGATCACCGCAGCCGAGCCGATGAAGCATCCGTGCGGCTGCAACGTGTCGAAGTCGAGGGGAATGTCGTGCATCGAAGCCGGCAGGATGCCACCCGACGCGCCGCCGGGCAGATACGCGTAGAACGTGTGGCCGTCCTGCATGCCGCCGCAGTATTCGTCGATCAGCTCGCCGACGGTGATGCCCGCAGGCGCAACGTGCACGCCCGTCTTCTTCACTCGACCCGACACCGAGAACGCGCGCAACCCCTTGCGTCCGTTGCGTCCGTGCCGCGTGAACCATTCGACGCCCATGGCGACCAGGTCGCGCACCAGGAACAGTGTCTCCATGTTGTGCTCGAGCGTGGGGCGCCCAAACAGCCCGACCTGGGCGACATACGGGGGACGAAGCCGTGGCATGCCGCGCTTGCCCTCGATCGATTCGATCATCGCCGACTCTTCGCCGCAGATGTAGGCGCCGGCGCCGCGGCGCAGGTGGATCGCCGGCAGCGTCGCCGGCGGATCGGCCATCAGCAGCGCGAGCTCGCGCTCGAGCATTTCGCGGCACGCATGGTATTCATCGCGCAGGTAGATGTAGATCGCATCGATGCCGACCGCCCAGGCGGCGATCAGCATTCCTTCGAAGAACCGATGCGGACTGTGCTCGAGGAAATAACGATCCTTGAACGTTCCCGGCTCGCCTTCGTCGATGTTCACGGCCATCAGCCGCGGCGCTGGCTCGGCGCGGACGATCCGCCACTTCCGCCCCGTGGGGAAGCCCGCGCCGCCCAACCCGCGCAGGCCCGAATCGTCCATCGTTCGCAGAACGGATTCGACGTCGCGGTTGCCATTCACGCAATCGAGCCACGTCTGGTAGCCACCGCGCGCGCGATAGTCGGCATAGGAGAGCGTTTCCAGTGCGGGGGCCTCGATGTTCCCGGCGGACACACAGCTTGCGATTTTGTCCACGGTCGCCTGGCCGAAAGCGTTGTGCCCCACGCACACGGCCGGCGCGGACTCGCAGCGACCGATGCACGGCACGCCGACCACGCGAACGTCGGGACCGAGCGCGTTCGGCAGCTTGTCGAGGAGCGCCTTCGCACCCGCTATATGGCACGACAGCGTTTCGCAGACCCGCACGGTGACGGGCGGCGGCGGGGATTCGTTGGTGTCGACGATGTCGAAGTGGTGATAGAACGAGGCCACTTCGTACACCTCGGTCATCGCGAGCTTCATTTCCTGCGCCAGCGCGACGATGTGCGTCGCCGGAATGCAGCCGCGGGCATCCTGGATCCGGTGCAGGTGCTCGATCAAGAGCGACCGCTCGCGCGGCGCGTCGCCGAGCAGCATCCTGACGTCGGCGAGCGCGTCCGCATCGACGGCGCGGCCCTTCGGCCGTCCCTTGACGCCGCGCTTGCCGCGTAGAAGTGTCGTGTCGACGATCACCGAATCGGTCGTCATGCGCAGCCTAGTCCAGGAAATCGCAGTACTTGTCGACGTGCGCGGCGAGGTCCAGCGAGTGCTGCCGCACCAGTCGTTCGGCGAGTTCCGTGTCGCGGCGTTCGAGCGCTTCGATGATTCGCATGTGATCGACGATTGAACGTGCGGCGCGGTCGCTCTGGGAGATGGTCAGCCGGCGGATTGCGCGCACGTGGATGAACAGGTTCTCGATGGTCTTCCCCATCAGGTGCGAGCCGGACAGCCGGATGATCGCCTGATGGAACGCGATGTTCGCGTCCGAGTATTCATGGATGTGATCGGAGGGCGTCGAGTTCCGGAACTCGTCGAACATTGTCCGCAGCGCGGCGATTTCTTCGTCCGACGCGTTTACCGTCGCGAGGCGGGCGGCCATGCTCTCGATCGCCGCCCACATCTCGATCATCTCGATGATCTGCCGCTTGGTCTTGCGGACGATGAAGATGCCGCGGCGCGGTAGCGTGCGCAGGAAGCCTTCCTGCTCGAGCAGCGTCATCGCCTCGCGGATGGGCGTCCGCGACACGCCGAGCGAGCGCGCGAGTTGCCGCTCGTCCAGCCGCAACTCCTCCGAATGGGAGTAGATGTCGGCGTCCATGATCGCCTGCTTCAGCGCCGCGTAGGCCTGGTCCTTGAAGCTGACGTTGGTCGAGAGCGGCTGCAGGGCCAGCGGGACTGCTGGCCCACCCGCTCCCGGGAGCGTGGACACTGGTACTTTCCTCCGTGACGAAGCCGGCAGCGAATGTCCGCAACCATCGCGGCAAGCGCTTTGTTCCGGCGGCTCTGGGTATCTTATATACCAAAAACCACGACGGAGGATAGATTACGGCGGTACTGCTGCGCCAGCGGCTCCGGCAACCCCTGCCGCTCCGCGCAGGGCATGCGTCAGGCGGCGGCCGCCATCGGGTGGGCGTGCCGGTGACGTGCGGAGAGGATCGCGTCGCACAGCAGGCCGACGTCGTAAACCTGCAGCAGATGCGGCTGGTTCTGGCGCAGGTAGGCACCGACACGCTCGCGCTCGTCCTCGATGGTTGCGAGCGACGCGTAGAGGTCGGGGTCCCACTGCCATTCGAAGCCGAGTTCGTCGAACGCGGCATTCAGTGCTTCGCAGTCGGCTTGCAGGATTTCGCGCTTTTCGACGGTCATGGTGTTCTCTCGCAGGGAAGGTTTAGCCGGACCTCCAGGCTAATCTCGTCGAACCATAAATGAAAGCTTGTTTTTGTTGGGGTTAGCATAACGTAAAGGTTATGATTGAGGATGCGTCACGCAACCCTGCGCCAACTCGCGATCTTCACTGCGGTTGCCGACCGGATGAGCTTTTCGCGGGCGGCGGAAGACCTGCACCTGACGCAGCCCGCGATATCGGCGCAGATCAAGGCGCTGGAAGGCCACGCCGGGCTGCCGCTCTTCGAGCGTGTCGGCCGCAAGCTGCAACTCACGGCGGCCGGCGGGGAACTGCTGGGGTACGCGCGCCGGATTGCCGAGCTGTTCCGCGAGGCGGACGAGGCGATGGCGCAGTTGAAGGGCGGCGCGCGCGGCAAGCTCAACGTCGCGGTGATCAGTGCGGGCGATTACTTCTTCCCCCGGTTGCTCGCCGCATTCGCCGAGCAGCACCCGGGCGTCACCCTCAATCTCGCCGTGCACAACCGCGAGGCGCTGCTGCGGCAGCTTGCGGACAATCTCACCGACCTGGCGATCATGGTGCGGCCGCCCGACGACGCCGACACGGTACGCACGGCGTTCGCGCCGCACGCGTACGTGATCGTCGCACCACCCGGCCATCCGCTCGCGGGCCGGCGCCACATCTCGCGCAAGCGCCTGCTGCAGGAGACGTTCATCGTCCGCGAGCAGGGCTCCGACACCTACCGCTCGATGCAGGACGCGTTCGGCCGCGACACGCCGCACATCAAGGCGGCGATGGAGATCCGCAGCAACGAGACGATCAAACAGGCGGTCATCGCCGGCATGGGCGTGTCGTTCCTGTCGTCGCACGCGATCGCGCTCGACGTTCGCGCGGGGAACCTCGTCGTGCTTGACGTCGACGGCTTCCCGGCGTGGCGGCACTGGTACGTCGTCCATCGTGCGGAGAAACGGCTGCCGGCGATCGCGGCTGCGTTTCGGGCGTTCCTGCTGGCGGACGGTGCGCGGCTCATTGCCGAAGCGGGCGACCTGGACGCGATCACAGGCGGGTCGCCGCGCTGAGACGGATCCCAGGTTGACGGCGCCTGGTATATCACATACCTTGTCGCCCTGTCCTTTGGAGGCAGCGGACAATCGATCCGCGCGGCGCGCTGGCGAGCCCATACTCGGCCGGCGGATTCGGGCCGCTTTGGGACAGACAAAACGTGAGGCGCGCCGCGCCGGTTCGATCTCTGGAGGTCCCAATGGATAACGTCACCACAGCGCGCAAGGATGCGGCACCCGCGGTTGCTCCGGTCGCCCCGGCCACGGGCGGCGCGCAGCCCAATGCTCAGCCGAAGCCTGAAATCGATGGCTTCAACCTGCTGATCGAGGCGCTGAAGCTCAACGGCATCGATACGATCTTCGGCCTCCCCGGCATTCCCATCACGGACCTGACGCGCAAGGCGCAGGCGGCCGGGATTCGCGTGATCTCGTTTCGCCACGAGCAGAACGCCGGCTACGCGGCGTCGATCGCCGGCTTCATGACGCAGAAGCCCGGCATCTGCCTGACCGTCTCGGCGCCCGGCTTTCTCAACGGGCTGACGGCGCTCGCGAACGCGACGACCAACTGCTTTCCGATGATCCTGATCAGCGGCTCGTCCGAGCGCGAGGTGGTCGACCTGCAGCAGGGCGACTACGAGGAGATGGACCAGCTCGCGATCGCCAAGCCGCTCGCCAAGGCGGCCTTTCGCGTATTGCACGCCGACGACATCGGCATCGGCGTCGCGCGCGCAATCCGCGCGGCCGTCTCCGGCCGCCCGGGCGGCGTTTACCTCGACCTGCCGGCGAAGTTGTTCCCGCAGTCGATCGATGCCGAAACGGGCAGGAACTCACTGATCAAGGTCGTCGATCCGGCGCCGCGCCAGATTCCGGCGCCGGAGTCCGTCGCGCGCGCGCTCGAGTTGCTCAAGGGTGCCAAGCGGCCGCTGATCATCGTCGGCAAGGGTGCGGCCTACGCGCAGGCCGACGCCGACATCCGCGCGCTGATCGAGAAGACCGGCATTCCCTACCTGCCGATGGCGATGGCGAAGGGATTGCTGCCCGACACGCACGAGCAATCGGCCGCCGCGGCGCGCTCGTATGTGCTGCCCGAAGCCGACGTCGTGATGCTGATCGGCGCGCGTCTCAACTGGCTGCTGTCGCACGGCAAGGGCAAGACGTGGGGCGGCAAGAGCTCGAAGCAATGGGGCGGGCAGAAGTTCATCCAGATCGACATCTCGCCGCAGGAGGCCGACAGCAACGTGCGCATCGATGCGCCGGTGGTCGGCGACATCGGCAGCTGCGTGTCGGCGCTGCTCGCGGGCATCGGTTCGGGCTGGTCCAGGCCGCCGGCGGACTGGACCGGCGCGATTGCCGAACGGAAGACGAAGAACATCGCGAAGATGGCGGAGACGCTCGCGAAGAATCCGTCGCCGATGAATTTTCACAGCGCGCTCGCCGTCGTGCGCGACATCATCAAGGCGAACCCGAGCGCGATGCTCGTCAACGAAGGCGCCAACGCACTGGACTTCACGCGCAGCATCGTCGACATGTATCAGCCGCGCAGGCGCCTCGACGTGGGTACGTGGGGCGTGATGGGCATCGGCATGGGATTCTCGATTGCCGCCGCCGTCGTCAGCGGCGAGCAGGTGATCGCCGTCGAGGGCGACAGCGCCTTCGGCTTCTCGGGCATGGAAGTCGAGACGATCTGCCGCTACAAGCTTCCGGTCTGCGTGGTGATCCTCAACAACAACGGCGTCTATCGCGGCGACGAAGTCAATCCGACCGGCGGCCAGGACCCGTCTCCGCTGGTGTTCGTCAAGGACGCTCGCTACGAGAAGCTGATGGAGGCGTTCGGCGGTGTGGGTGTCCACGCGACGACACCCGACGAATTGCGCAAGGCGCTGGAAGAGGCCGTGCGGTCGCGGCGTCCCACGCTGATCAACGCCATCATCGACGAGCGGGCCGGCACTGAGAGTGGTCGCATCACGAGCCTCAATCCGACGGCGAAGAGCAAATGAGCGGGTTTGCGGCGCAGGCGTGACGAATCATTGACGACGCCTGGTATATCACATACCTTATGCGGCATTCGTCATTCGACCCGGACGTGAACGGGCAGGCGTGGACGGAGGAGATGGGTGTTCGCACCGCGCGTCCGCGCGGCACCGCGATCGCCCGAGGGTGGGCTCACCATCATCACCGTTTGCGTCGCCCCATTTTCCGACCGAGTGCTCGAAACGAGCGGTAATCCAGGTGCGCGAGAGCGCAATGCTTGACGCGCGGGCAAGCGAGGCTACAGGGGTTTGCGATGGGGAAAGCGTTAGACGGGGTTCGGATTCTCGATTTCACGCACGTGCAGTCGGGTCCGACATGCACGCAGCTGCTCGCCTGGTTCGGCGCCGACGTGATCAAGGTCGAGCGCGCCGGCGAAGGCGACATCACGCGCGGCCAGCTGCGCGACATCCCGGACGTCGACAGCCTCTACTTCACGATGCTGAACCACAACAAGCGGTCGATCACCGTCGACGCCAAGCATCCGAAGGGCAAGGAGGTTCTCGAAGGCCTCGTCAAGCAATGCGACGTGCTCGTCGAGAATTTCGCCCCGGGCGCGCTCGACCGGATGGGCTTCACGTGGGAGCGCATCCAAGAGCTCAATCCCCGGATGATCGTCGCGTCGGTGAAAGGCTTCGGCCCGGGCCCGTACGAGGACTGCAAGGTCTACGAGAACGTCGCGCAGTGCGCAGGCGGCTCGGCGTCGACGACCGGGTTCGACGATGGTCCGCCGGTTGTCACCGGCGCGCAGATCGGTGACAGCGGAACCGGGCTTCATTTGGCACTCGGCATCGTCGCGGCGCTCTATCAGCGCAACACGAGTGGCCGCGGCCAGCGCGTGCTTGCCGCGATGCAGGACGGCGTGCTGAACCTCTGTCGCGTCAAGCTGCGCGACCAGCAGCGGCTCGCGCGCACCGGCGTCATGGAGGAGTACCCGCAGTATCCGAATGGCGAGTTCGGCGATGCGGTGCCGCGCGCCGGCAACGCGTCGGGCGGCGGCCAGCCGGGTTGGATCCTGAAGTGCAAGGGCTGGGAAACCGATCCGAACGCGTACATCTATTTCATCACGCAGGCGCCGGTGTGGAAGGACATCTGCAAGGTCATCGGTCGCGAGGAGTGGCTGACCGACCCGCGCTACGCGACGCCGAAAGGGCGGCTGCCGCACCTGATGGAGATCTTCGGCGAAATCGAGAAGTGGACGATGACGAAGACGAAGTTCGAGGCGATGGACCTGCTCAACAAGTACGACATCCCGTGCGGGCCGATCCTGTCGATGAAGGAGCTCGCCGACGAGCCGTCGCTGCGCAAGACCGGCACCGTCGTCGAGGTCGATCACCCGAAGCGTGGCAAGTACCTGACGGTGGGCAACCCGATCAAGATGTCCGACAGCGCGACGGAGGTCACGCGCTCGCCGCTGCTCGGCGAGCACACCGACGAAGTGCTCGACGAGCTCGGCTACACGCGCGCACAGATCGATGCGCTGCGGGCGGAGAAAGTCATCTGACGGCCAAAAGTACACCCCTACTTTTGGCCGATTTTTCTTCCGGCGAATCGCGGGCAGAGCCCGACGATTCACCGCAGCAAGATCAAGGAAACGGCGAGGAATAAGAGCACATGGCGCACGACAAGAACGCGGTCCGCAGCATCATCGAGAAGGTCAAGTCCGAGGGCCGTACGTCGCTGACGGCGCCCGAAGGCAAGCTGGTCTGCGACGCGTACGGCATTCCGGTGCCGCAGGAAGGCGTCGCGAAATCCGCGGCGGAAGCAGCGAAGCTCGCCGCCGGCATGGGCTTCCCGGTGGTGCTGAAGATCGTGTCGCCGGAAATCCTGCACAAGACGGAGGCGGGCGGCGTGCTCGTCGGCGTCAAGAGCGCAGCGGACGTCGAGCAGGGTTTCGCGACGATCATGGCCAACGCGAAGAAGTACAACGACAAGGCGACGCTGGCCGGTGTGCAGGTGCAGCAGATGTTGCAGGGCGGGCAGGAGGTGATCATCGGCGCCGTGACGGATCCGTCCTTCGGCAAGCTCGTCGCTTTCGGCTTGGGCGGCATCCTGGTCGAGGTGCTGAAGGACGCGACGTTCAGGCTCGCACCCGCAACGAAGGACGACGCGCTGTCGATGCTCGACAGCATCGCCGCCGCCGAAATGCTCAAAGGCGTGCGCGGTGCTGCAGGCGTCAATCGCGAAGCGCTCGCGACGATGATCCAGCGCGTGTCCGAGCTCGTCAGCGACTTCCCCGAGATCAGCGAGCTCGATCTCAATCCGGTGTTCGCGACCGACAAGAATGCGACGGCCGCGGACGTGCGGATCGTCATCGACACGCAGCCGGCGCCGGCGCGATTCCGGCCCGCGCACGACGACATCGTCAAGTCGATGAACCGGATCATGAAGCCCGACTCCGTCGCGGTGATCGGCGCGTCGGCGGAAGCCGGCAAGATCGGCAATTCGGTGATGAAGAACCTGATCAACGGCGGCTATCAGGGCAAGCTGTATCCGATTCACCCGAAGGCCGACGAGATCATGGGCCACAAGGCCTACAAGAGCGTCAAGGACGTCCCGGGCGACATCGACGTCGCCGTGTTCGCGATTCCGGCGAAGTTCGTCGCGCAGGCGCTCGTCGAAGTCGGCGAGAAAGGCATCCCCGGTGCGGTGCTGATCCCGTCGGGCTTCGCCGAGACGGGCAACGTCGAAGGGCAGAAGGAGATCCAGGACATCGGCCGCAAGTACAACGTGCGGCTGATGGGCCCGAACATCTACGGCTTCTACTACACGTGGAAGAACCTCTGCGCGACGTTCTGCACGCCGTACGACATCAAGGGGCACACGGCGCTGTCGTCGCAGTCGGGCGGCATCGGCATGGCGATCATCGGCTTCTCGCGCTCCGCGAAGATGGGCGTCTCGGCGATCGTCGGCCTCGGCAACAAGTCGGATCTGGACGAGGACGACCTGCTGACGTTCTTCGAGCAGGACGACAACACGCACATCATCGCGATGCACTGCGAGGACCTGAAGGACGGCCGCTCGTTCGCCGAGGTCGCGAAGCGCGTCTCGAAGAAGAAGCCCGTCGTGATGCTGAAGGCGGGTCGGACGAGTCTCGGGGCGCGCGCGGCGAGCTCGCACACGGGCGCCCTCGCGGGCAACGACAAGATCTACGACGACGTGCTGCGGCAATCCGGCGTCATTCGCGCGCCGGGCCTTCGCGACATGCTCGAGTACGCGCGCGCGATCCCGAAGCTCGCGACGCCGAAGGGCGAGAACGTCGTCATCATCACCGGCGCCGGCGGCTCGGGCGTGCTGCTGTCGGACGCCTGCGTCGACAACAAGCTGTCGCTGATGGCGATGCCGGCGGACCTCGACGCGGCGTTCCGCAAGTTCATCCCGCCGTTCGGTGCCGCGGGTAACCCGGTCGACATCACCGGCGGCGAGCCGCCGGCGACGTACAAGAACACGATCAAGCTCGGCCTGACCGACCCGCGGATCCATGCGCTCATCCTCGGCTACTGGCACACGATCGTCACGCCGCCGATGGTCTTCGCCAACCTCGTCGTGGAAATCGTCGACGAGATGAAGGCGCAGGGCATCCACAAGCCCGTCGTCGCGTCGCTCGCCGGCGACGTCCAGGTCGAGGAAGCTGCCGAATACCTGTTCCAGCACGGCATTCCCGCGTATCCGTATTCGACGGAGATGCCGGTCGCGGTGCTGGGCGCGAAATATAAATGGGCGCGCGGCGCCGGCCTGCTTTGAACGTGCAGGCCATGTCGCGATCCAAGTCGAGTGAGGAGAGGGTGGAGGAAACGTAGCTAGAAGAACGTCGACGATCGTCCGGTTCGCCGGACGATCGTCTTCGATAGCGCGCGTCGCGAAGGAGCGGCGCTTCCGGTCACCATAATTAGATGCTGTCGGTTTTTTCATTTCCCGGAGGAAACATGAGTCCAATTGGTCGCCGCGGCGTACTGTTCGCCGCCCTTGCCGTCAGCACCGCTGCCGCCCTCCAACCGCTTTCTGCACTGGCGGCGTGGGAACCGACGAAACCGGTCGAATTCATCGTGCCCGCCGGAAGCGGCGGCGGCGCCGACCAGATGGCGAGATTCCTGCAGGGCGTCATCGCCAAGCACAACCTGTCGAAGCAGCCGTTCATTGTCGTCAACAAGGCGGGAGGCGCCGGCGCCGAAGGCTTCCTCGACGTCAAGGCTGCGAAAGGTGATCCGCACAAGATCATCATCACGCTGTCGAACCTGTTCACCACGCCGCTCGCCACCGGCGTGCCGTTCAACTGGAAGGACCTGACGCCGGTCGCGATGCTGGCGCTCGACGAGTTCGTCCTCTGGGTGAACGCCGAAACGCCTTACAAGACCGCGCAGGATTACGTCGCGGCGATCAAGGCCGGCCAGAACGGTCAATTCAAGATGGCGGGAACGGGCTCGAAGCAGGAAGACCAGATCGTCACCGTTGCGCTCGAGAAGGCCACCGGCAAGAAGATGACGTATGTGCCGTTCAAGGGCGGCGGCGACGTGGCCGTGCAGCTCGTCGGCAAGCACGTCGACAGCACGGTCAATAACCCGATCGAGGCGGTCGCCCAGTGGCGCTCAGGCTCGTTGCGCCCGCTGTGCGTATTCGACGCGAAGGCGATGCCGTATCCGAACAAGGTGACGGCGACGCAGTCGTGGCAGGACATCCCGACGTGCAAGTCGGCCGGCCTCGACGTCGAGTACACGATGTTGCGCGGCATCTTCATGCCGGCGGGCGTCACGCAGGAACAGGTCGATTACTACGTCGACATCTTCAAGAAAGTCCGCGAGCTCCCCGAGTGGAAGAAGTACACCGAGGACGCCGCGTTCAACACGACGTTCATGATCGGCAAGCAATTTACCGACTGGGTGCAGAACGCCGAGACGATCCATCACGGGCTGATGCAGGAAGCCGGCTTCCTCGCTGCCAAGTAAGGGGCGACGGATGGCAGGGCCTGAAGCGGGAGCGCGTGGCGACATCGCCACGCGCTGGGTCGAGCTCGTCGTCGCGCTGCTGTTCGTACTCGCCGGTGCAATCGTCATCGTCGACAGCCTGCGCGTCGGCATCACCTGGGCGGACGACGGTCCGCGGGCAGGCTATTTCCCGTTCTATATCGGGTGCCTGCTGACCTTCGCCGGTCTGTACGTCACCGTCGAAACGCTGCTGCGCTGGAAGAAGATCGACACGACGTTCGTCACGCGCGAGCGCCTGAAGCCCGTGCTGCTGATGCTGTTCCCGTCGATCGCGTTCGTCGTGCTGATCGCGTGGCTCGGCATCTACGTCGCGTCGTTCCTCTACATCGGCGCCTTCATGCTGTGGCAGGGCAAATACGGGTGGCTGCCGGCGCTCGGCGTGAGCGCCGGGCTGCCGATCGTCCTGTTCCTCGTGTTCGAGAAATGGTTTCTCGTTCCGCTGCCGAAAGGTCCGATCGAGCACCTGCTCGGTTTCTGAAGCGCCCGCTCGCCGCGCGCGTACGGCTAAGGAGTCAGCTTGGAAGACGTCGGCAATCTGATGCACGGCTTCGCCGTCGCGCTCACGTGGAAGAACCTGCTGTTCATGCTCGTCGGCATCCTGCTCGGCGTGCTGATCGGCGTCCTTCCGGGCCTTGGCGGCGCGAACGGCGTTGCGATCCTGCTGCCGCTGACGTTCACGATGTCGCCGACGTCGGCGATCATCATGCTGTCATGCATCTACTGGGGCGCGCTGTTCGGCGGCGCGATCACGTCGATCCTGTTCAACATACCCGGCGAGCCCTGGTCGGTGGCGACGACGTTCGACGGCTACCCGATGGCCCAGCAGGGGCGCGCGGCCGAGGCGATGACCGCCGCGTTCACGTCGTCGTTCGTCGGCGCGTTCTTCGCCGTCGTGATGATCACGTTCCTCGCGCCGCTGATTGCCAAGTTCGCACTACGTTTCGGTCCACCCGAGTTCTTCGCCGTGCAGCTGCTGACGTTCTGCAGTTTCGTCGGCATGGGGCGAGAGCCGCCGATCAAGACAATCGCGTCGATGATGCTGGGCTTCGCGCTTGCTGCCGTCGGCCTCGACACCGTGACCGGCCAGTTGCGGATGACGTTCGGCTTCACGCCGCTATTGCAGGGCTTCGATTTCCTGATCGCGGTCATCGGCCTTTTCGGCCTCGGCGAAATCCTCATCACGATGGAGGAAGGGCTCGCGTTCAAGGGCAAGGGTGGTCGCATCAATCCAGCGATCGTGCTGCAGACGTGGAAGCAATTGCCGCAGTACTGGGCGACGTCGCTGCGCGCAATCCTGATCGGCTGCTGGATGGGCATCACGCCGGGCGGCGCCACGCCCGCGTCGTTCATGAGCTACGGCATGGCGAAGCGGATGTCGAAGAACGGCGCGAAGTTCGGCGAAGGTCAGATCGAGGGCGTCATCGCACCCGAAACCGCCGCGCACGCCGCCGGAACCAGCGCGCTGTTGCCGATGTTGACACTCGGCATTCCAGGCTCGCCGACGGCCGCCGTCCTGCTCGGCGGACTGCTGATCTGGGGCCTTCAGCCGGGGCCGCTCCTGTTCGTCGAGAAACCCGACTTCGTCTGGGGCCTGATCGCCAGCATGTACCTCGGCAACATCGCCGGGCTCATCATCGTGCTGACGACCGTGCCGTGGTGGGCGGCGATCCTGCGGATTCCGTTCGCGATCATCGCCCCCGTCATCGTCGTCATCTGCGCGATCGGCGCGTACACCGTCCACAACAACATGTTCGACGTCTACATGATGGTGGTGTTCGGGGTGCTGGGTTACCTGTTCAAGAAGCTCAAGTATCCGCTCGCTCCGCTCGTGCTCGCGCTCGTGCTCGGCGACATGGCCGAAACGGCATTTCGACAGTCGATGCTGCTGTCGAAAGGACAGATCGGAATCTTCTGGTCGAATCCGCTGGTCGGATCGATCGTCACGCTGGCGCTCGTGCTGCTCGCCTGGCCGCTGGTCTCGCGGGTCATCGCGGCGCTGCGTACGAAACCTCCGTCGCGCCCCGTCGGCGCGGACGTCAGCTGAAGCGTTCGCGCAACACGTTCTTCTGCACCTTGCCCATTGCGTTGCGCGGCAGTTCCGCGACGACGTGCACGCATTTCGGCACCTTGAACGTCGCGATCTCGCCTTTCAGCGACCGGATCATCGCGCGCTCGTCGATCGATTGCCCGGCGGCGACGACGACGACCGCCGTAACCGCTTCGCCGAGATCCGGGTCCGGTACGCCGATGACCGCCGACTCGACGACGCCTGGGAATTCGTTCAGCCGCTCCTCGATCTCTTTCGGATAGACGTTCAGTCCGCCGCTGATGATGAGGTCTTTCGCGCGCCCGACCAGACGCAGGTAGTCCTTCGCTTCGCCGCCGGCCACCCATTCGCCGATGTCGCCCGTGCGAAACCAGCCGTCGGCGGTGAACTCCTCGCGCGTCTTCTCGGGCATCTGCCAATAGCCGCTGAACACGTTGGGCCCGCGGACCTCGACGCCACCGACGACACCCGCTGCGCACGGCCGCCCGTCGTCGCTCGTCACCCGCACGGAAATCCCCGGCAGCGGGCGACCGACGGTTCCCGCCGCACGCACACCGTCGAGCGGGTTCGACGTGATCATGCCGGTTTCCGTCATCCCGTAACGCTCGAGGATCGGCTGCCCGATGCGCGCGCGAAACGCGTGGAACGTCTCCTCGCGCAGTGGTGCCGAGCCGGAAACGAACAGCCGGATGCTGCCGCATGCGTCGCGCGTGAACGTCGGCTCCGCGAGCAGGCGCGTGTAGAACGTCGGCACACCCATCATCACGGTCGCTGCCGGCAGCGACGCGATGACATCCTTGGCATCGAACTTGGGCAGCCAGATCAGGCGTGCACCCGACAGCAATGCGCAATGCACGGCAACGAACAGGCCGTGCACGTGATAGATCGGCAGCGCGTGCACCAGCACGTCGCCGCGCGTGAAGCCCCAGGCCTCGACGAGCGCCAGCGCATTCGACGCCAGGTTGCGGTGCGTGAGCGCAGCACCCTTCGACCGGCCGGTCGTGCCCGACGTGTATAGAATTGCCGCGAGGTCGTCCGGCCGCGACATTACGGTTTCGAATCGGGCGGCTTCGGTTGCCGTACGGTCGTGCAATTCGCCGCTGCCGTTCGCGTCGATCGTCAGCACCGTCGCTTCGTGCGCGATCGTCGCCACGGTGCCAAGCGATTCGGGCCGGCAGACGATGACGCGCGGCTTTGCGTCGTCGAAAAAGAACTGGAGCTCGGCCCTCTGGTAGCCCGTATTGAGCGGCAGATAGACGAGTCCTGCGCGCAAGCACGCGAGATAGAGCGCCAGCACGCGCCAGTGCTTGTCGGCCTGCACGGCAACGCGGTCGCCGGGCATGCAGCCGGCCCGAACCAGCGCGTTCGCGAGCCGTGCCGATTCGTCGGCAAGGTCGCCGTAGTGGATCACCGGGCCGTCGGGCGTCAGAATGCACGGCACTTCCCGCTCGCGGGGAAAGTGAGCGTCGACAAGCGCGTACAAATTGGCGTTCATCGCGTGGGAGGATCCGCGTCTTCGAGGCCGGCCGTCGAGCGCTGCTGTTCGTTTCAAGGCATTATTCCACATCGATGAACATCAGTTCCGCCGCACATTCCCCGTCGAGCCTTCGCAACGCGTCTCCGCGGGGACGCATTACGGCGCTTGCCGACCCCGACAGCGTGCAATGGTTTCCGCCCGCCGGCGCGAGCCCGCACGTCGCGCGTTACGGCGTGTCGCCGCGGGAGGACGACGGAATCGTCGTCGCTCAAATCCGGATGGGCGGCGTGCCGATGCTCGTTGCGGCGCAGGACGAGAAATACCTGGCGGGGAGCGTTGGCGAGCGACACGGCATCGCGCTCCAGTCGATGCTCGTCGAAGCACGCCGCGAGCGGCCCGCTGCGATCGTGCTGCTGCTCGCGTCCGGCGGCGTGCGGCTGCACGAAGCGAACGCCGCCGAGTTGGCGCTTGGACGCGCACTCGCCGCGCTGCTCGACGCGCGCGCGGACGGCATTGCCGTCGTCGCCATCGGCGTTGGCAATGTTTTCGGGGGCACGTCGGTGCTCGCGTGCGCGGCGGATCGCCTCGCGATGCTTCCCGGTACGCGGATCGGCTTGTCCGGGCCCAAGGTCCTCGAATCGGTGCACGGAAAATGGGAGCTCGACGCCGACGAGGAACGCGACGTCGAGGCGGTGTTCGGGGCGAAGGCGCGCAGTGCGCTGGGATTCGTCGACCTGTTGGCGGATGCATCCGACGCCGTGCGAGGCTGGGTGTACCGGGCGGCGCGCGATCGTGCCGATTTCGCGACGAGCGTTGCAGCAACCCACGCGTTGTTGCGCAAGCGCATCGCAGGCGATCCGACGCACTCGGCGCCGTTCGACGCGCTGGCGTGCTTCGACGGTGCCGCACCGGTCGACAACGACGGACGGTTGTGGTTGCGCAACGAGTGCTGGCTGACGCGGCCGACGCCGCGCACGACGGTCGGTCCCGCGGACGTCCACGCGCTCGATGACGTGTTGCTCGCGAACGTCGTCGCCGCGCGACCGGGAACGCCCGACGTGCTGCTGCTCGTCGAGGATTCGGCGGGCCACGTGGTTTCGCGCTCGGCCGAGATGCGGTTCCAGTCGCAATTCCTCGCGCATCACGCCGCGGTGCTCGGATTGCTCCGTTCGCAGGGCCGGCGACTGATCGGGCTGCTCGCCGGCGTGGGTCACAGTGCCGCGTTCTTCTGCAACGCGATGCAGGCGGGCACGCTGTACGCGCTGCAGGACACGCGGGTCATCGCGATGGAGCCGTCGGCGATCGTCCGCGTCACCGGCCTGCCCGCCGGGACGCTGATCGAGGACGATCCACTGCTGGGTCAGCCGGTCCGCCACCTGATGGCGCAAGGCGGCGTCGCGGCGATCCTGCCCGACGCATCGATCGCTTCACTCGGCTTGTGATTCGCGCGGTCGTCGCGCTCGCAGCGATGCTCGCGCTCGCGGGCGAGGTGGCTGCCGCGGTTGTCGCCGACATTGCGCGGGAGACGCGGTGGGCGAACGAAGTCGTGCCGCAACTCGTCGTCGGCGACGCGGTCTGGCTCGCGACGCCGCAACACCCGCGCGTGCTCGCGCTGTACACCAAGGCGCCGGCGGCGACGCGCAATGCCGTCATCGTCGTGCACGGCCTGGGCGTCAATCCGGACTGGAACCTGATCGGCGTGCTGCGCACGACGCTGGCCGACCAGGGATTCGCGACGCTGTCGGTGCAGATGCCCGTGCTCGCGGCGGATGCGCCGCGTGACGATTACCAGGCACTCTTCGCCGATGCGGGCGAGCGCCTGACGGCGGCGGTGGCGTGGCTGCACGACAACGGTTACGCGCACGTCGCCGTCGTATCGCATAGCCTGGGTGCCGCGATGGTGAACGCGTGGCTCGCCCAGCACGACGAGCGCGTCGTCGACGCGTGGGTTCCCGTCGGGATGTTCGTCGCATTCGCGAGCCGACCGCGCGAGCCGGTGCTGGACGTCGTCGGGGAGCGGGATTTCCCTGAGGTGCTCGCGGCGGCCAAGGCGCGGACCGCGAAGCTGCCCGGCGACGGCTGCTCGGCGTCGCAGGTCATCGCCGGTGCGGATCACTATTTCGGCGATGCCGCGCAGCGTCTCGCCGCGTCGATCGCCCCGTTCGTCGAGCGCGCGCTCGACGGCAAGTGCTGAACGGCCGACAAGGCGACGTAGCGCTTGGGCTCGCGAGGAAGCTAGGGTCCGTTAACAGGCCCTAGTCGCAGTCGTCGTCGACGCCGGTGGTGGCGCGCGTCAGTCGATCGCGAATCGCGGCCCATGCGGCATCGTCGGGCACGCATTCGACGAGTATCGCGTCAGCTTTTGCGTCATCAAGCTCGCGCAGGTTTGCGTACAGCATTCGCGCGTACTCGGCCGCTTCGAGCGGAGCGGTGAGCCACACGCCGTCGAACGCTTCGGGCGGCTCGGCGGTGCGCGCAAGCACGGCGACGCGCTCGTCGCGATCCTCGAGTTGCGCGAGCTCGGCACGCAGGACATCGTGGTCGACGAGATGCGCAGGCGTTCGCGGCGCGTAGTGCGACGCCAGCGTTCCCGACGCGCGGGGGGCCGACGAATCGGGTTGCGCGAGCGGGTGGCCCAGTACGCCAGCGATCGCATCTGCGCCGATGCCGCCCAGTCGCAGCAGCATCGCCGTGTCGGTCGTCAGCGCGACGATCGTGCTCTCGATGCCGATGTCCGATGCGCCGCCGTCGAGGATCAGGTCGACCGCATCTTCCAGGTCGTCGGCGACGTGGCGCGCCGTCGTCGGCGACACATGCCCGAAGCGATTCGCCGACGGCGCGGCGATGCCGTTGCCGAATTCCATCAGCAGCGCGTGCGCGACCGGATGCGAAGGCACGCGCAACCCGACGCTCGGCTGGCCGCCGGTGACGATGTCGTGCACGTGACCGGCCCTTGGAACAATCAGCGTCAACGGTCCGGGCCAAAAGGCTTCCGCCAGCGCGACCGCCTGCGGGGACAGAACCGCCCAGCGATGCGCGGCCTCGAGGTCAGCGACGTGGACGATCAGCGGATGGTCGGCGGGACGCCGTTTCGCCTCGAAGATCCGCGCGACGGCAGTTGCGTTGCCTGCATCGGCGCCGAGGCCGTAGACGGTTTCCGTCGGGAACGCGACGAGGCGTCCTTCGGCCAGCATCCGCGCGGCGCGCGTGACGGCGGTGCGGTCGGCGCGAAGGATGCGCGCCGTCACGCAGGCAATCCCCGGCGAACGTCCGTCCGCAGGCTCCGGCACCGGTCGTCCGGGCATGCCCGGCGAACACGCTTGCCCAGAGGGGGTCTGTTAGAATTCATGCCTTTACGCGATGCGGTTTCGACCGTCGCGTGCCTAGATGCGGAGCGTTGGATGAGCGAATTTCTGTTTACGTCGGAATCAGTGTCGGAAGGCCATCCCGACAAGGTCGCGGACCAGATTTCGGATGCGGTGCTGGACGCGATTCTAGAGCATGACCCGACGGGACGCGTTGCGGCGGAGACGCTCGTATCGACCGGCCTCGTGGTCATGGCCGGCGAGATCACGACCAGCGCGAACGTCGACTACGCGCGCGTCGCGCGCGAGACGATCCGCCGCATCGGCTACAACGACCCGGCACTGCGCTTCGACGCCGACGGCTGTGCCGTCATGGTGTGCTACGGACGCCAGTCGCCCGACATCGCGCAAGGCGTCGACCGCGCGTCCGACGATTATCTGAACCAGGGTGCCGGTGACCAGGGGCTGATGTTCGGCTACGCGTGCGACGAGACGCCGACGCTGATGCCGTTTCCGATCTACTACGCGCATCGGCTGGTGCAGCGGCAGAGCGAAGTGCGCCGCGACGGGCGGCTCGCCTGGCTGCGGCCCGACGCGAAATCGCAGGTGACGGTCCGTTACGTCGACGGCAAGCCGAAGAGCGTCGACACCATCGTGCTGTCGACGCAGCATCATCCGAGCATGAACGACCGTCAGAAGGAGCTGGCCGAGGCGGTGATCGAGGAGATCGTCAAGCCGGTGTTCCCGAAGGAAATGCTGGCGGGCACGCGGTTCATGGTGAACCCGACCGGACGCTTCGAGATCGGCGGACCGCACGGCGACGCCGGCGTTACCGGCCGCAAGATCATCGTCGACACGTACGGTGGCGCGGCTCCGCACGGCGGCGGCGCGTTTTCCGGCAAGGATCCGTCCAAGGTCGACCGCTCGGCGGCCTACGCTGCGCGATACGTCGCGAAGAACGTCGTCGCCGCGGGCCTCGCCAAGCAGTGCCAGGTGCAACTGTCGTACGCCATCGGCGTCGCCAAGCCGATCAACGTGACCGTTTACACCGAAGGTACGGGCCGCGTTTCCGACGCCCGCATCGTCGAGCTCGTCAACGCGCACTTCGACCTGCGCCCGAAGGGCATCATCCGGATGCTCGACCTGCTGCGACCGATCTATCGCAAGACGGCAGCGTACGGCCACTTTGGCCGCGACGAGCCGGAATTCACGTGGGAAGCGACCGACAAGGTCGAGATGCTGCGCGAAGCCGCGGGCCTGCGCGAAGCTGCCGTTGCCGCGGACTGATTCGTCGAGCGCGGCGGATCGGACGGGCCTGTTCGATCCGCTTTGTCTGCGGGAGCTGACGCTTCCGAACCGCATCGTCGTGTCGCCGATGTGCCAGTACTCGGCCGTGGACGGCTGTGCTACCGACTGGCATTTCGTCCACTGGGGCCAGCTCCTGATGTCGGGCGCCGGCCTGTTCACGATCGAGGCCACGGCCGTCACAGGCGATGGGCGCATCACGCCCGGATGTCTGGGTCTCTACGACGACGCGTGCGAGGCGGCGTTGACGCGAACGCTCGATCGCGCGCGGCGGCAATGCCCGCCGATCGCCGTGGGGATGCAGCTCGCCCACGCCGGACGCAAGGGCTCATCGCGCGTGCCTTGGGAAGGCGGGCAGCTCATCCCGCTCGACGCCGGCGGCTGGATGCCCGTTGCGCCATCGGCGCTGCCGCACGCGCCGCATGAGGAGCCGCCGGCCGCGCTCGATGCGCGGGGTCTTGCGGCGATACGCGATGCGTTCGTGGCCAGCGCGCGGCGCGCCGACCGCGCAGGCATCGACGCACTCGAGCTGCACATGGCGCACGGCTACCTGCTGCACGAATTCCTGTCGCCGATCGCCAATGCACGCACGGATGCGTACGGCGGATCGTTCGACAGGCGCATTGCGTTCCCGCTCGAAGTGTTCGACGCCGTTCGTGGCGCATGGCCCGTGGCTCGGCCGCTCGGCGTGCGCCTGTCGTGCACCGACTGGGTCGACGGGGGCTTTACGCTCGACGAGTCGATCGAATTCGCGCGCCGGCTCGTCGCGCGTGGTTGCGATTGGATCGACGCGTCGAGCGGCGGCGTTTCGCCGGCGCAAAAGATTCCACTCGGGCCTGGGTATCAAGTGCCTTTGTCGCGCGCAATCCGCCACGCGACCGGCGCACGCACGATGGCCGTCGGGTTGATCACCACGCCGGCGCAGGCGCAGGAAATCGTTGCGTCCGGTGACGCGGACCTCGTCGCGATGGCGCGCGGCTTTCTGTGGGACCCGCGTTGGGTGTGGCACGCCGCTGCCGTGCTGGGCGCACCGGTCGTGCCGCCGCCGCAATACCTGCGCAGCGCGCCGCGCGACGCGGCCAGCGTGTTCACCGGGGCGAAGATCGGCCAGCGGTGACCGTCCCAGCGGCAGTTCGCCTGGACGCGGTATAATCATCGGCTTTCCGCGGCCCTGCCCGCGAATCCTCTCGATACTGGAGTCTTCAGATGGCCGAACGCAGCCGCACCCGCCGCAATACGCTCGAGCGTCGTTGCCTGCCCAAGACGTTCAAGCGCATGTTCGTCGGCGCCCCGAAAGGCCTGTTCAAGATGCTCGAGAAGATCAAGAAGGCCTGACGTCTCCCGCAGCACGCCAAAGAGGGCCGCGTTCGCGGCCCTTTTGCGTGGTTGGATGCCTGTAGCGGGTGAATCGGTCGTGTCCGGCTTGCTCCGCGTCCCGAGTGCGCCGGCATACGACGCGGCGCAGCGATGCCCTTCGCCTATTACAACCGGCTGACCGCGGCGCAAAAGCGCATCTACCGCGCGAGCGACGCGATCGAATCGATCGCGCTGCCGCCGTTGCCGTCCGTCGGGGGCGACGTCCGTGCGATTCGCGTCGCGCTTATCGACGACGATCCTCGTGCCGCGCAGCGCGCGTGCCAGCGCATCGCCGACACGCTCGCCACCGTGTGCCATGTGCCGCCGCTGCGCATCCGGGTTCTCGCGCAGCGTCCGGCCGACGACTATGGCGAACTGCACGGTCTGTACGAGCCGGCCGAGCGCGCGCGACGCGCGAAGATCAGCGTCTGGATGCGAACGGCGAAGAAGCGCCAGGTCGTTGCATTCAAGAGCTTTCTGCGCACGCTGTGCCACGAGCTTTGCCACCATCTCGACTACGAGCTGTTCGCGCTCGAGGAGACGTTTCACACCGACGGCTTCTACAAACGCGAGTCGAGCCTTGCGAACGCATTGCTGGCGAGCGAAGCCAACCCTGCGGCGGAATCCGGCGCGTTTTCGCCGCCGGCAGGCGCATGAAGAACCGCGCGCGCGCTTTTGCTACAATGCGCGCCTGACGCCCCGAGGAGCGTTGCAACCCGGCATCTTGCCGGGCCAGGCTCGGGGCCGGGACATCCGCCCGGATGCCTCGCCGCAACCGCGCTCGTTGAACCGCGACAATTCGGCGGGCAACGGGTGGTCATGCCACCTCGAAATTCCGTTCGGATCGTCGCCCGTCGTCAACGGAGTGACTGATGAACGCAGTGAACGAAACGGGGAAATTCGCGGATTACGAAGTAGCCGATCTGGCGCTGGCCGATTGGGGTCGCAAGGAAATCGCGATCGCCGAGACCGAGATGCCGGGATTGATGTCGATCCGGGACGAGTTCGCGCCTGAGCAGCCGCTGCGCGGTGCGCGCGTCGCGGGCAGCCTGCACATGACGATCCAGACGGCCGTGCTGATCGAGACGCTGCAGGCGCTCGGGGCCGATGTCCGGTGGGCGTCGTGCAACATTTATTCGACGCAGGACCATGCCGCGGCTGCGATCGCTGCGCGTGGCACGCCGGTGTTCGCGTACAAGGGCGAGACGCTCGACCGGTACTGGGAGTTCACGCACCGGATCTTCGAATGGCCGGGCGGGCAGGCGCCCAACATGATTCTGGACGACGGTGGCGACGCGACCCTGCTCGTCCACCTCGGTGCGCAGGCGGAGCAGGACCGTTCCTTCATCGCCCATCCGACCAGCGAGGAGGAGACGGCGCTGTTCGCGTCGATTGCGAAGCGTCTCGACAAGACGCCCGACTTCTATTCGAAGATCAAGCGCGAGATTCGCGGCGTCACCGAGGAAACGACGACCGGCGTCAAGCGGCTTTACCAGATGCACAAGGAAGGGCGTCTCGCGTTTCCGGCGATCAACGTCAACGACTCGGTGACGAAGAGCAAGTTCGACAACCTGTATGGCTGCCGCGAGTCGCTCGTCGACGGCATCAAGCGCGCGACCGACGTGATGATCGCCGGCAAGGTGGCGCTCGTTTGCGGCTACGGCGACGTCGGCAAGGGGTCGGCGCAGGCGCTGCGTGCGCTGTCCGCGCAGGTCTGGATCGCCGAGATCGACCCGATCTGTGCGCTGCAGGCCGCGATGGAAGGGTACCGCGTCGTCACCGTGGACGACGCGTGTGACAAGGTCGACATCGTCGTGACGGCAACCGGCAACATCGACGTGATCACGTACGCGCACATGGCGCGGATGAAGAACAACGCGATCCTCTGCAACATCGGCCACTTCGACAACGAGATCGACGTCGGGTCGCTCAAGTCCTGCGAGTGGGACAACATCAAGCCGCAGGTCGATCACGTGATCTTCCCCGACGGCAAGCGGATCATCCTGCTGGCCGAAGGTCGGCTCGTCAACCTCGGCTGCGGCACCGGCCACCCGTCGTACGTGATGAGCTCGTCGTTCGCGAACCAGGTGATGGCGCAGATCGAGTTGTGGACGGACGCGAAGGAGAAGACCGGCCGCTATCCGGTCGGCGTGTACGTGCTGCCGAAGCATCTCGACGAGAAGGTTGCGCGGCTGCAGTTGTCGAAGCTCGGTGCCAGGCTGACGGAGCTCACCGACAAGCAGGCGCGCTATCTCGGCGTCCACCGACGGGGGCCGTACAAGCCGGACGCGTACCGCTACTGACGGTATTGCCGAACATGCGCATCGCAATAATCGGTGCCGGCGGCGTCGGAGGCTATTTCGGCGCGCGGCTCGCGCAGGCGGGCAACGACGTCGTGTTCGTCGCGCGCGGCGCGCATCTTGCCGCGATGCGTGCCGGCGGATTGCGCATCGAAAGCGCCACCGGCGATCTCGTGCTGCAGCGCGTCGACGCAACGGACGATCCGGCATCGATTGCGCCGGTCGAAATCGTGATGTTCTGCGTCAAGCTGTGGGACGTCGAGCAAAGCGCGGCTGAGATCGCGCCTCTCGTAGCGCGGGGCGGTGTCGTCATTCCGTTCCAGAACGGCATCGACGCCGTCGACATCGTCACGCGCGCCGTCGGCCCATCCCATGTGCTCGGCGGCGTGGCCTACATCGCGGCGTCGATCAAGGCGCCCGGCGTGATCGCGCATGTCGGCACGATGGCGCGCCTTCGCGTCGGCGCGTTCGACGCGTCGCTCGCGTCACGCGCGCAGGCGTTCGTCGATGCGTGCGCTGCCGCGGGCATCGACGCGGAGCATGCGCAGGACATCCGCCGCGCACTGTGGGAGAAGTTCGTGTTCCTGAATGCGGCGTCGGGGCTGACGTGTCTCGCGCGCCAGCCGCTCGGCGTGATCCGTACCGATGCGGAACTGCGGTCGACCTTCGAAGCGTCGATGCGCGAGACCATCGCGGTCGCGAAGGCGAAGGACATCGAGTGGCCCGACGATTTCGTCGCGCGGCAGTTGCGGGCACTCGACGCAATGCCGGCGGAGATGCGCGCGTCGATGCTGCACGATCTTTCCGCGGGTCGTCGCCTTGAAGCGCCATGGCTTTGCGGCCGTGTCGCGGAGCTCGCCGCGTCGCTGCGCATCGCGGCACCCGTCAACGCGACGATCTACGCGGCGCTGAAGCCATACATAAACGGTGGGCGCCATTGATTCCATGCCACCGCCTGATTCGAGAACATTAGAGGGAGTCCGACCATGCGGCTTGTCATCACCTGGCTCATCAACGCACTCGCACTGCTAGCGCTGCCGTACATCTTCCCGTCGATTCATGTCGACTCATTCGTGACGGCATTGGTCGCGGCGCTGGTGCTCGGCCTGATCAACGCGCTGATCCGGCCGGTGCTCGTGCTGCTGACGCTGCCCGTGACACTGCTGACGCTAGGGCTCTTCATCTTCGTCATCAACGGGCTCCTGCTCTGGTTCGTCGGTTCGTTCATCCATGGTTTCACCGTCGACGGCTTCTGGGCGGGCGTGTTCGGCGCGATCGTCTACAGCCTGATCTCGTGGGCGCTGTCGTCGCTGATCCTGAGCCGCAAAGAGTGAGTGTGCAGCGGCCGCAGTACAGTCTCGAGTTCTTTCCGCCCCGCACCGACGATGGCGTAGCGAAGCTTCGTGCGGCACGCGTCGAGTTCGCGAGGCTGCGGCCCGCGTTCTGCTCGGTGACGTTCGGTGCCGGTGGTTCGACGCGGGAGGGGACGCTCGCCACGGTGCTCGAGATCCGCGCGGACGGCATGGAAGGCGCGCCGCACATTTCATGCATCGGCAGCACGCGCGACGGCATTCGCGACGTGCTCGACCAGTACCGCCGGCACGGCATCCGTCACCTGGTCGCGCTCCGAGGTGACTTGCCATCGGGCAGCGCCGACGTCGGCGATTTCCGCTATGCGAACGAGCTGGTGCGATTCATCCGTGACGAGACGGGCGACTGGTTCCACATCGATGTCGCCGCCTATCCGGAATACCATCCGCAGTCGCGCAATCCCGATGACGACATCGGGAGCTTCCGCCGCAAGATCGACGCGGGCGCGAATTCCGCGATCACGCAGTATTTCTTCAACGCGGACGCGTACTGGAGCTTCGTCGACGCGTGCGCCGATCGCGGCATCACCGTGCCGATCGTGCCGGGCATCATGCCGATCTCGAGCTTTACGAAGCTCGCGCGATTCTCCGACGCGTGCGGCGCGGAAATTCCGCGCTGGATCCGCCGCCGCCTCGAAGGCTATGGCGATGACAGTGCGTCGATTCGCGCTTTTGGCCTCGACGTGGTGACGCGGATGTGCGCGTCGCTGATCGAGCGCGGTGCGCCCGGCCTGCATTTCTACACGCTGAACCAGGTCGCGCTGACGTCGTCGATCTGGCGGGCGCTCGGCTTGCCGGCGCCCGCCGCTGGCGCTGCCCGTTAGCGGGCGTCCGCGCTACGACCTGCCCGGCGTATAAGACACGAGTTCGAGCACCGTGTGCTGCGCACGGATGGTGCCAATACCGTCCAGCGCGTCGCCGCGCTCGAGATACTCGGCCTCCTTTTCCTCGCGGACGGCCGCACCCACTGCCGGCGCATACCAGATGACGTAGTTGCACGTCGTCGGATAGCGCCAGAATTCGTCGTCGTCGAGGCGCATCAGCACGCGCATGCGGATCGCATCGAACTCGCCGGCGGGCGTTGAGACCTTTTCCCATCCACCGACGCGGACGTATCGGTTTATCCGCCCTTCCCGTTTCGTCGTCTCGTTATAGTTGTCGACCCACTGGTTCCACGTTGCGCCTGGGGCCAACGGGAATCGGTAGCGTTCGAGCGGCATCGCAAAGCGGCGCGTCTCGATGTCCATCAGCGCACCGGTGTGGACCATTCCCGGCGCGACAAACGTTTCCTGGCGCTGTATGTCCAGCCAGCCGCCCTTGGCGGTCACGCGCACGGTCACGCCGGCCGCGCTGGCGGCGGTCACTTCATGCGTTTCTTCCCAGATCAGCGGCGACCGGAATCCTTCGCGCCCGCGGTAGGTCCAGCGCGCGCCGACCACCGGGGTCGGCGCCGCGGCCACGTGACCGCTGACGTCGCCGCGCTCGTCGGTGGTCGTGCATCCGATGACAAGCAGCGACGCGACTGCAGCGAGCATCGTGGAAATCAGAGCTCGAATCGACATGGCGTGCTCCTTGGTGGCGCCTCCGATGACAGTAGAACAGCCGCCGGCGGCGAATGTTCCGCTACGCGTTGCCAGGACCCGTCGGTATGTCGGTGATCGCACCCACGCTCGCGCTCGACACGAGCCGCATGTACTTGCCAAGCAGTCCGCGCGTGTATCGCGGCGCCGGCGGCGTCCAGCGTGCCCGCCGTGCCGCAAGCGTCGTGTCGTCGACGTTGAGCTGGATAAGCAGCCGGTGCGCGTCGATCGTAACGGAATCACCTTCCTCGACGAGCGCAATCGTGCCGCCCGCATACGCTTCGGGTGCGACGTGTCCAACGACCATTCCCCACGTGCCGCCCGAAAAACGACCGTCGGTGACGAGCCCGACCGATTCGCCGAGGCCCTGTCCGATCAGCGCCGACGTCGGCGCCAGCATTTCCTGCATGCCCGGCCCGCCTTTGGGACCCTCGTAGCGAATGACGACGACGTCGCCCGGGCGAATCTTCTTCGCCATGATCGCCTCCATGCATGCGGGCTCGGAGTCGAACACGCGCGCGGGGCCGGTAATCGCCGGATTCTTGAGCCCGGTGATCTTCGCGACGCAGCCTTCCGGCGCGAGGTTGCCGCGCAGGATCGCGAGATGGCCCTGCGCGTAGAGCGGCTTGTCGATCGGACGGATGACGTCCTGATCGGCGCGCGGCTGCGCCGGCACCGACGCGAGCTCGGTGCCGAGCGTACGGCCCGTGATCGTCATGCAATCGGCATTGAGCAGCCCCGCGTCGAGCAGCATCCGCAGCACCTGCGGAACGCCACCGGCCGCGTTGAAATCGACGGCGACGTAACGGCCCGACGGCTTTAGGTCGCACAGCACCGGCACGCGCCTGCGGATGCGCTCGAAGTCGTCGATCGTCCAGGGCACTTCCGCGGCGGATGCGATCGCCAGGTAGTGCAGCACCGCGTTGGTGGAGCCGCCGGTCGCCATCACCAGCGAGATCGCGTTTTCGATCGACGCACGCGTGATGATGTCGCGCGGCTTGAGATCGCTGTCGATCGCACGCACGAGCACCTTGGCCGACTCGGCCGACGAATCGGCCTTTTCGCGGTCAGGGGACGCGAGCTGTGAACTGCCGAGCAGGCTCATGCCCAGTGCCTCGAACGACGACGACATCGTGTTGGCCGTGTACATGCCGCCGCATGCGCCCACGGTCGGACACGCGTTGCGCTCGATGCCATCGTAGTCTTCCTTCGACAGATTGCCGGCCGCGTAGGCGCCGACGGCCTCGAACGGTGAGACGATCGTGAGCGTCTGGCCTTTCCAGTGTCCCGGCTTGATCGTTCCGGCATAGACGTAGATCGCCGGAACGTTGATCCGCGCCATCGCCATCATGCCGGCCGGCATGTTCTTGTCGCAGCCGCCGACGACGAGCACGCCGTCCATGCACTGACCGTTCACCGACGTCTCGATCGCGTCGGCGATCACTTCGCGCGACACGAGCGAATACTTCATGCCTTCGGTGCCCATGCCGATGCCGTCGGTCACTGTCGGCACGCCGAACACCTGCGGCATCGCGCCGGCGTCCGCGAGCGCCGCCATCGCGCGATCGACCAGCGGCTGGATGCCGGCGTTGCACGGATTCATCGTGCTGTGGCCGTTGGCGACGCCGACGATCGGCTTCTCGAAGTCGGCATCGCCGAAGCCGACGGCGCGCAGCATGGCGCGATTCGGCGAACGGGCGACGCCCTGCGTGATCAGGCGGGAACGGCGATTAGCGGGCACGGGCTTCTCCGGTATCTCTTTGGCAGCGAACAATGATACCGGCCGGGCGGGTGCTCGCACCGTTGTGTTATATGCACCCGCATGCTGGTTCATCCACAATTCGATCCGATCGCTTTCCAGATCGGTCCCGTCGCCGTTCGCTGGTACGGCCTCATGTACCTGGCGGCATTCGTGCTGGTGATCGTGCTCGGGAGGATCCGCGCGCGGCAGCAGATGCTGACCGGATGGCGGCTGACCGACGTCGACGACATGCTCTTCCTGGGCGTCTTCGGCGTGATCCTCGGCGGCCGCCTTGGCTACGTGCTGTTCTACAAGCCGTTCTACTACGCGGCACACCCGCTCGAGATCTTCGAGGTATGGCACGGCGGGATGAGCTTCCACGGCGGCTTCCTGGGCGTACTGATCGCGCTGTGGATCTTCGCCCGCCGGCGCCACAAGGCGTGGCTCGACGTCACCGATTTCGTGGCGCCGCTGTGTCCGCTCGGCCTCGGCGCGGGCCGACTCGGTAATTTCATCAACGGCGAGCTCGTCGGCCGGCCCACCGAAGGCCCATGGGCGATGATCTTCCCGCAGGTCGACAACGTGCCGCGACATCCGTCGCAGCTCTACGAGCTCGGCCTCGAAGGCCTGCTGCTGTTCGTGATCCTGTGGACGTTCTCGTCGCGACAGCGCCCGAGCGGTGCCGTGTCAGGGCTGTTCCTGATCGGTTACGGCACGTTCCGCTTCATCGGCGAATTCGCACGCGAGCCCGACAGCTTCCTCGGCTTCCTGGCGGGCGGCCTGACAATGGGCCAGTGGCTGTCACTGCCGATGATCATCGCGGGCATCGTGATGATGCGCTGGGCGTACCGGCGCGCGGGAAAGCACGAGCCGACGCTGCTCGACCGGATGAAGGGCTAGGCTCGAACCGGCGCTGGACGGTCAGTCGATGCGGCGGTAGTCGCCGTCGAGCGTCCGGCGATCGCGCCGATACGGCGCGCGACCAGCGGTGACGGGCTGCGGGTCGAACCCGCCGCGCTGGTTGATCGGCAGCAGCAGCAGCACCAGCGCCATCACGTCGGTCAGGATGCCCGGAACGAGGAGGAGCATTCCGGCGAGCACGCGGCGGCCGCTGTCGAGGAGCCCGCGCATCAGCGACTGATCCCCGCGAAACGCGGCCAGTGTTCGAGTGCGAAACTGCACGCGTTCGTGAGTGAGCACACACAAACCGGCAATGGCCGACCCTGTGAGCCACATCCACATCGGCACGCCGCTCCAGCGCGCGAACCGCGCCGTGACGAAGAGGTCCAGCAACGGGAATGACATTACAATGCCCAACGTCAGGAAACGCATGGAAGCTCCTTGCTGGATCCGGCGATCATCGTCATCACGCAAGTTCCGGACCGTGCCCTAGCCGGGGACCTCGCGCGGATACTGCTCGAGCAGCGGCTCGCGGCATGCGTCAACATCGGGGCGCCCGTGGAGTCAATCTATCACTGGCGCGGCCGAATCGAAACGGGAAACGAGTGTCCGATCCTCATCAAAACGCGATCCGTGTTGTATTCCGACGTTGAGGCGGCGATACGCAAAATCCATCCCTATGACACCCCCGAAATCATTGCGATCCCTGTCGTCGACGGTGACGAACGGTATCTCGCGTGGATTGCAGCCGAGACACATGCGCGCTGACGCTCAGGCGCTCGTTGCGCTCGCACTGTTCCTCCCCGCATTCGCGATGGCGTTCGACGCCGGATTGCCGACGCAACCGAAGCTGCTGCCGCCGGAGCAGGCGTTCAGGTTGTCGGTGCGGGCGCTCGATCCCTCCACGATCGAGGCGCGCTTCGACGTCGCCGACGGCTACTACCTCTACCGGGATCGCATCCACTTTTCCGTCGGATCGTCGGGCAATTTGCCTGCGGAACTGCCGCGCGGGCAGCGCAAGCACGACGAGTTCTTCGGCGACGTCGAAACGTACCGCGGTCCCGTGGTCATCCGCGTGCCGCTGCCGACCCCAACTCCCGGGCGTACGCTCGAACTCCACGCGGATTCCCAGGGTTGCGCGGATGTCGGCGTCTGCTATCCGCCCAACGCGCAGGTACTCCAAGTTGCGCTGCCGGCGACCGGCGCCAAGCCCGGGCCGTACGTCGAAGCCGCACCCAGGAAGAGCTGGCTCAAGTGACCGAGCCCGCGCAGCCGGCAATCGATCCAGGGGCGGCCCCCACCAGCACTGCCGCGCCGCGGCACACGTTATCCCGCCGCCAATTCGTCATCGCGTCGGCGTGTCTGGGCGCGGCGGCGCTGGCTGGAGGCGTTGCACTCTTCCGGGGCCGTGGCACCCGCTCCCGCGACGGCGCAGCCGTGCTCGCCACGGTGCTTCCCGACCTCGACGGCAAGGAGACGCCGCTTTCACAGTGGCGCGGCAAGGTCTTGCTGGTCAACTTCTGGGCTACGTGGTGTGCGCCGTGTCGCGAGGAGATGCCGCATTTTGCCGCTGTCCAATCCCGCGATGCTGCTAAAGGTGTGCAATTTGTCGGCATCGCCGTCGATCAGGCAGACAAAGTCCGCGAATATGTCAAGGAGATCAAGCTGAACTATCCGGTGCTGATCGGCGGACTGGGCGCCATCGAGCTCTCGAAGGCACTGGGCAACGAGCTGTCGGCACTGCCATTCACCATTGTGCTCGACCGATCGGGGAACGTGGCACACACCCAGCTCGGTCAACTCAAGGCGCGCGAACTGGACAAACTGCTCGGGTCGCTGCTCGCCTGACGGCCTGGCTGCCGGGGACGGCTGTTGCACGCCAAACCACCGGCGGTTCGCGGGTGGCGACTCCCCGGCTTCCGGCCGCTATTTCGGGCATGTTCCACGATCTGCTGGACAACCTGCCGTCTTCCGCGTCAAACTTCGCGCCTTCACACGCGCTGATGCCAGAAGGCTCGCATGGACCTGCGCAAACTCAAGACGTTGATCGATCTGGTCGAGACCTCAGGCATCGCCGAGCTCGAAATCCAGGAAGGCGAAGAGCGCGTTCGGATCACGCGAACCGTTCCGCAGGGTCAGCAGTCCGTCACGTTCCATACGTCGCCACAGCATGCGGGTCCGACGGCCGTGCCGGCTGCCGTTGCCACGGCTGCGCCCGTCGAAGCAGCCGCACCCGCGGCGCCGGAGGGACACGCCGTCAAGAGCCCGATGGTGGGCACGTTCTATCGGAGCGCATCGCCGGGCGCCAAGGCGTTCGTCGAGATCGGTGACGTCGTGGCGCAAGGCGACACGCTTTGCATCGTGGAAGCGATGAAGCTGATGAACGAGATCGAGGCGGACGCCAGCGGCACGATCAAATCCATCCTCGCCGAGAACGGGCAGGCCGTCGAATACGGGCAACCGCTGTTCATCCTGGAATAGGCACGCGCGCTGGCATGGCGGTCGCAAGTCCCGACAAGCTGTTCGACAAGATCCTGATCGCCAATCGCGGCGAAATCGCACTTCGCATCCAGCGGGCGTGTCGCGAACTCGGCATCAAGACGGTAGTCGTTCACTCGGAAGCCGACCGCGACGCCAAATACGTCGCGCTCGCCGACGAATCGGTCTGCATCGGTCCACCGCCGTCGGCGCAAAGCTACCTCAACATTCCGGCGATCATCGCCGCCGCGGAAGTGACGGACGCGCAGGCGATTCATCCGGGATACGGTTTCCTGTCCGAGAATGCCGACTTCGCGGACAAGGTCGAGCGCTCCGGCTTCGTGTTCATCGGCCCGAAGTCGGAAACGATCCGGCTGATGGGTGACAAGATCAGCGCGCGCAGCGCGATGGCGAAGGCCGGCGTGCCGTGCGTACCCGGTTCGGAAGGCGCGCTCCCCGAAGAGCCGAAGGAGATCGTCAAGATCGCGCGCGCGATCGGCTATCCGGTGATCATCAAGGCGGCCGGCGGCGGCGGCGGCCGCGGCATGCGCGTCGTGCACACCGAAGCTGCGCTGCTGCCGGCTGTCGCGCTGACCCGCAACGAGGCGCAGTCGGCGTTCAGTAATCCGGTCGTCTACATGGAGAAGTTCCTGGGTAACCCTCGCCATATCGAGATCCAGGTGCTCGCCGACGAGTTCAAGAACGCCGTGTACCTGTTCGAGCGCGATTGCTCGATGCAGCGACGGCACCAGAAGATCATCGAGGAGGCGCCAGCGCCCGGCGTCAACGCGCGCGCGCTGACGCGCATCGGCGAGCGCGCCGCCGATGCGTGCCGCAGGATCAGCTATCGCGGCGCCGGCACGTTCGAATTCCTGTACGAGAACGACGAGTTCTTCTTCATCGAGATGAACACGCGCGTGCAGGTCGAGCACCCGGTGACCGAGATGATCACCGGCATCGACATCGTCCAGGAACAGATCCGCATCGCCGCCGGACAGAAGCTGCGTTTCCGGCAGCGCGACGTCGTGCGCCGCGGTCACGCGATCGAATGCCGGATCAACGCCGAGGATCCGTGGACGTTCGTGCCGTCGCCGGGACGGATCACCGCGTGGCACGTGCCGGGCGGACCGGGCATACGCGTCGACTCGCACGCCTATCAGAACTATTTCGTGCCGCCGAACTACGACTCGATGATCGGCAAGGTGATCGCATACGGCGACACTCGCGAGCAGGCGATCGCACGGATGCGGGTCGCGCTGTCCGAGATGGTCGTCAGTGGCATCAAGACGAACATTCCGCTCCACGAAGAGCTGCTGCTCGACGAGAAATTCCTGCGCGGCGGCACGTCGATCCACTACCTCGAGGAGCGCCTCGCCAAGCGGAAGCAGGCAGCGTAGTTCGATGTCCGCCAGTGTCTTGCATCCAAGCGCCAAGGCCGCGCGAGCCGCGGTGATCCGATGAGCTATGTCGCATTGCGCTTCGATGTCGTGGCCGAAGACGGCGACGCATGGTCCGACGCGTTGCTGCAGGCGGGTGCGCTGTCGGTGGACGCCGCGGATCCGCGTGCAGGGACGGATGACGAGTCGCCGGTGTTCGACGAGCGTGTCGACGGCGAGCGCCGATGGTGGCCGATCTCGCGACTCACCGCGCTGCTCGCTGCCGGCGCCGACGCGGCGACGCTGGTGCAGCACGCCGCACGGTTCGCCGGGCGCACTGTACCAGCGTTCGAGACGACGGAGCTCGCCGATCAGGACTGGGTGCGCGCGACGCAGGCGCAGTTCCAGCCGATCCGCATCGACGACGACTTGTGGATCGTTCCCACCTGGTGCGAGCCACCGTTTGGCAGTGCGGTAAACATCACGCTCGATCCCGGTATCGCGTTTGGCACCGGTGCGCATCCGTCGACGCGCCTGTGCCTCGCGTGGCTGCACCACACCGTCGTGCCGGGTCGTTCGGTGCTCGACTACGGGTGCGGTTCCGGCATTCTGGCAATCGCGGCGGCAAAGCTCGGCGCGCACCCGGTGACGGGCGTCGATATCGATCCGCAGGCGGTGTCGTCGAGCACGGCGAACGGCCGGCAGAACGCTGTGGACGCGACGTTCGTCGGCGTCGATGCGCTGCCGGCTGCGGCGAAGTTCGATCTCGTCGTCGCGAACATTCTCGCGAACCCGCTGCGCGTGCTCGCCCCCGCCCTCAGCCAGCGAACCGCGGCAGACGGCTCGATTGCGCTGGCGGGCATTCTCGTTGCGCAAGCCGCTGACGTCGCTGCGGCGTATGCCCCCTGGTTCGACATCGGCGTCTGGCGAATCGAGGACGACTGGGCGCTGCTGGCAGGCCGGCGCCGTGGACACGCGGCGGGCACCGGACCTTGAACGAGCCGAAGCTCACGCGCTGTCCCGGCTGTGCGACGGTGTTTCGGGTGACGCCGGCCCAGCTTGCGCTACGCGATGGACAGGTGCGCTGCGGTCATTGTCGCGCCGTGTTCGATGCGAACGATCATTTCGTCACGCTCGATATTGTCGCGCCGGAGGAATTCGGCGCCGATGACGAATTGCTGCGCGGACGTCCGACGGTCACGCTGCGCAGTGCCGACGCGTTGCTGCCGGTAGCCGCTGGCGAGGCAACGCCGCCGGCGCCCGCTGCCGAGGCAATGCTGCCGGTGCCTGCTGCCGATGCAACGCCGGCGGTGCCCGCTGCCGATGCAGTCGTGCCGGCTCCTGTCGCCGATGCAATGCTGCCGGTGCCCGTCGCCGATGCATTGCTGTCGGGACCCGCTGGCGAATCAATGGCGCGGGCTGCCGCTGCCGATGAACCTGTCGCGGCTGCGCCTGCCGACGAACGATCCGCAACCGAAGAGTCGCAACGTGACGAACCCGACGCACACCGCACCGCCGTCGAAGCAACCGCCGGTGAAGGACCCGCCGCCGAGGAAATCCCCACGGAAGGAGCCGCCGGTGAAGGGGCCGCTCGTGAGGGAACCTCCGACGAAGCGGCCTCCGCCGAAGGACCCTCCGGTGGAGGAGCCTCCACAGACGGAGCCGCCGGCGAAGGATCCACCATCGAAGGAGCCGCCGGTAAAGGAGCCGCCGCGCTAGGCGCCGTCGTCGCGGGTGCTGCCGTCGCCACGCCTGCCATCGGCAGCGGGCTCGCCCCCGAAGCACCGGCCGCCGATACCGCGCCGATCGAACTTCGGGACGCGGATCGCCCGCAGCGTTTCGAGTGGAAGAAGCGCAGGACGGCGGGCACGCCGCCCAAGCGGCTTTACGTTGCCGGGATTGTCGCCTTGTCGCTGGCGATCGTCGTCCAGATGGTGCTCGAATTCCGTGACGCGCTCGCCACGCACGTGCCGGCGACGCGAGTGTTGCTCGCCGGCGCATGTCGCGCGCTGTCGTGCAGCGTCGACCCGCTCAAGGACACGGCCGCGCTGTCGATCGAGGCGTCCGACCTCCAGGCCGACCCAGCGCACCGTGGATTGCTCGTTCTGTCGGCGACGATCCGCAACCGCGCGTCGCATCCGATCGCCTACCCGTACCTCGAGTTGACGTTGACCGATTCGTCTGAACGCATCGTCGTCCGTCGAGCGTTCGCACCGCGCGATTACGCGGGCGGCACCGCCGATTTCCAGCAGGGCATCGCCGCCAATGGCGAGCGGCTTGTCAAATTGTTCATCGATGCGAGCGCGACCCAGCAGGCGGGTTACCAGCTTTATCTGTTCTATCCTTGACCCGCTGAGTTGCACCAAGCCGGCGCGGCGGTTATAGTCATCGCCCCATTTCGGTGCAATCGATTGCACCGAAGCGGCACCAGCGCCTTAAAATCATTAAAAATCAGCCCCTTCCGATACGCCGCTCATGGCACGGAAGTGGCTAATCATCGGATCGTCCCCAACGCCGGCATGCGGCAGCCCACGAATCGAGGAGAGTGTTGCAAATGACCACCAGTCCAGCAGATGTCCTGAAGCTCATCAAGGACAAGGAAGTCAAGTTCGTCGACCTGCGCTTTACCGACACGCGGGGCAAGGAGCAGCACGTATCCGTCCCGGCCAAGGTGTTCGACAACGACAAGTTCGAGTCGGGCCACGCGTTCGACGGCTCCTCGATTGCCGGCTGGAAAGGCATTCAGGCGTCGGACATGCTGCTGATGCCCGATCCGACGACGGCGAACCTCGATCCGTTCTTAGATGAGACGACGCTGCTGATCACCTGCGACGTCGTCGAGCCGACTGACGGCAAAGGCTACGAGCGCGACCCGCGGTCGCTTGCGAAGCGCGCCGAGTCGTACCTGAAGTCGACCGGACTCGGCGACGTGTCGTATTTCGGTCCCGAGCCTGAATTCTTCATCTTCGACGCCGTCGAGTGGTCGGTCGACATGTCGGGCAGTTACTGCAAGATCTTCTCGTCGGAAGCGTCGTGGTCGTCGGCGGACAAGTTCGAAGGCGGCAACATGGGGCACCGCCCGGGCATCAAGGGCGGCTACTTCCCGGTACCGCCGGTCGATTCGCTGCAGGACATCCGCTCGGCGATCTGCCTGGCACTCGAGCAGATGGGCGTCGAAGTGGAAGTGCATCACCACGAAGTCGCGAACGCGGGGCAATGCGAGATCGGCACGAAGTTCGCCCCGCTCGTGCAGCGCGCCGACTGGCTGCAGATCCTGAAGTATTGCGTGCACAACACCGCGCACGCGTACGGCAAGACGGCGACGTTCATGCCGAAGCCGATCGTCGGCGACAACGGCTCGGGGATGCACGTCCATCAATCGATCTGGAAGGACGGCAAGAATCTGTTCGCGGGCGACGGCTACGCCGGACTGTCGGAGTTCGCGCTCTACTACATCGGCGGCATCATCAAGCACGCCAAGGCGCTGAACGCGATCACGAATCCCGGCACGAACTCCTACAAGCGACTGGTACCGGGATTCGAGGCGCCGATCAATCTCGCATATTCGGCGCGCAATCGCTCGGCGTCGATCCGCATTCCGTACGTGTCGAATCCCAAGGGACGCCGGATCGAGGTGCGCTTCCCCGACCCGACGTGCAACCCGTATCTCGGCTTTTCGGCGATGCTGATGGCGGGTCTCGATGGCATTCAGAACAAGATCCATCCAGGCGATCCGATGGACAAGAACCTGTACGACCTCGAGCCGGAAGAAGCGGCGAAGGTGCCGCATCCATGCGCGTCACTCGACGAGGCGCTCGACAACCTCGCCGGCGACCGCGAGTTCCTGACGCGCGGCGGCGTATTCACCGACGACATGATCGACGCCTATATCACGCTGAAAATGGAAGAGGTGACCCGGTTCCGGATGACGACGCATCCGGTCGAATACGAGATGTACTACAGCCTCTGACAGCCGGTGCGGTAGAGGCGCGACGGCGAAGCTTGGGCGAGCCGTCCGGCAGGCTCGCCCTTTTGATTCGTTTGCGCGTTCGCTACACTCCGGTGGATGACACGACGTGATTCACCGCTTGCTGCAATCCGCTGGCGCATTGCCGCGATCCTCGGGCTTGCCTGCGCGATCCTCGTCGTTCCCGCCGCCGACGCGACGATCTGCAAGTACGTCGACGCCGACGGCGCGACTCATTACACGAACGTGCCACCCGACAAGGGCTGGCGCAAGATCTCGTGCGACGTCGCCGACGACACGCCGCGCCCGCGTGCGCCGGCTGCATCGGGCAACGGCAAGTCGGCCACGCCCACCGGCTTTCCGCGCGTCGAGCCCGACACGCAGAAAAGCCGCGATGAGATGCGCCGCAAGGTTCTCAGCGACGAGCTCGCGAGCGAGGAGCAGCTGCTCAACGAGGCGCGCGGCGCCTATGGCAGCGGCGCGCCGCAGCCGCTGCCGGACGAGCAGAGCGACGCCGAGAAATATCGGCAGCGGATCTCGAAGCTGCGTCAGGCCGTGCAGTTGCACGAGCGCAACGTCGAGGCGCTGCGCAAGGAGATCGCCGCGCTCCGCTAGGTCGCACGCTCGTGCAGCACGCCTGCGCACGCGGGTCCGCGCGCGGGTCTCACCATGCGAGCGGCGATGAAACTTCGACTGTTCTCGCCACCGGTAATCGCCGCACCGGCGAGCGAGCTCGACCTGCTCGCTACCGCCGTGCTGATGCTCGACGACCGCCACCGGATCGTCTATGCGAATCCGGCCGCCGAGAACCTGTTCGAGTTGTCGCGCGCCAAGCTGTTGCACCAGGCGCTGACCCACGTGTTCGGCAAGTGCACGCCGCTCGTGGGCGCGATCGGTCGCGCGACGGATACCGGGGCGTCCTACACCGAGCAGGAGCTCGAGCTCGGCGTCGTCGGCAAGGCCAGGCTGCACCTGACGTGCACGGTCTCCTCGATCGACACCGGTGACGCGGCGCTGCTCCTCGAGTTCCGGCACATCGACCAGCAGCTGAAGATCGCGCGCGAGGAACGTTTGCAGGAACAGCAGCAGGCCAACCGCGAGTTGATCCGCAGCCTGGCGCACGAGATCAAGAATCCGCTCGGCGGCATTCGCGGCGCGGCGCAACTGCTTGAACGCGAGCTCGACCGTCCGCAGCTCGTCGAGTACACGCAGGTGATCATCGGCGAGGCTGACCGGTTGCGCGGCCTCGTCAACCGGCTGTTGGCGCCTCATCGCGCGCCGACCTATCGACGCATCAACATCCACGAGGTGCTCGTCCGTGTCAAAGGCGTCGTGCAGGCCGAATTTCCGGCGATTCCGATCGTGTGCGACTTCGACACGAGCCTGCCCGAATTCGAAGCCGATCATGAGCAACTATTGCAAGCGGCGCTCAACGTCGTGAAAAACGCCGCCCAGGCGTTGTCCGGAACGCCGGTGGCTGCGCCCGAGATCCGCCTCGTCACGCGCGTCGCACGCGGTGTCACGCTGTCGAAGCGGCACTATCGGCTGGCGCTCGCGATCGCCGTCGAGGACAACGGTCCCGGCGTGCCCGATCACCTGCGCGACCGGATCTTCTTTCCGCTCGTCTCCGGCCGCGAAGGCGGCAGCGGACTGGGC
The DNA here is from genome assembly GCA_963709335.1 of uncultured Pseudomonadota bacterium. Lineage (GTDB taxonomy): Bacteria > Pseudomonadota > Gammaproteobacteria > Burkholderiales > Casimicrobiaceae > VBCG01. The sequence goes on along the minus strand of CAVPWB010000004.1, from coordinate 575,873 downwards.
CTTACGATCGCGCAGACGTTCATCACGCAGCACGGCGGCTCCATCGAATGCGAAAGTGCTGCCGGCCGCACGGTGTTCACGGTGCTGCTGCCGATGACGCTCGACCGTCTTGCGAGCGGAGCGCGCGGATGAGCGTGGCGCGCGAAGCGAAGGCCCGCAGGGCGCGGCGCCACGCGATTCCGTCGAGGCCGACGGCGTGGCTTTCGCACACGAATGTCAGCTCGGAGGCCGAGGGATGAGCGCTACGCCGCCGTTGCTGCGCTCGATCGGTTCGAACGACGACGTCGTCTGGGTTGTCGACGACGACCGTTCGATCCGCTGGGTGCTGGAGAAGGCGCTCGCGCGCGAGGGGATTGCGCACCAGACGTTCTCGTCGGCATACGAGGTGCTGCAGGCGCTCGCCGTCAGCGAGCCGCAAGTGCTCGTCTCGGACATTCGCATGCCCGGCGAATCCGGGCTGCAGCTGCTCGCCGAGGTGAAGGAGCGCTATCCGCAGATACCGATCATCATCATGACGGCCTATTCGGATCTCGACAGCGCCGTCGCCGCTTTCCAGGGGGGTGCGTTCGAATACCTGCCGAAGCCGTTCGACGTCGATCATGCGCTCGCGCTGATCCGCCGCGCGGCGATCGAGTCGCGGCATTCGCCCGCTGCCGTTGTGGCAACGGCGGAGTCGCCCGAGATTCTTGGGCAGGCACCGGCGATGCAGGAAGTGTTCCGCGCGATCGGCCGCCTGGCGCAGTCATCGGCGACAGTGCTCATCACCGGTGAATCGGGAACGGGCAAGGAGCTCGTCGCGCGTGCGTTGCACCGGCACAGTCCGCGCGCCGCGGGCCCGTTCGTCGCGATCAACACGGCAGCGATTCCGAAAGACTTGCTGGAGTCGGAACTCTTTGGCCACGAGCGTGGCGCGTTCACCGGCGCGCAGACGATGCGTCGCGGCCGCTTCGAGCAGGCCGAAGGCGGCACGCTGTTCCTGGACGAGATCGGCGACATGCCGGCCGATCTGCAGGTACGCCTGTTGCGCGTGCTGGCCGATGGCGAGTACTACCGTGTCGGCGGCCATTCGCCGCAACGCTCGACGGTGCGCATCATCGCGGCGACCCACCAGAACCTCGAGGAGCGCGTGCGCAGGGGACTGTTCCGCGAGGACCTGTTGCACCGGCTCAACGTCGTGCGCCTGCGGCTGCCGGCGCTGCGGGAGCGCGCGGGCGACGTTCCGCCTCTGGCGCGCCATTTTCTGCAGAAGAGCGCGCGCGAGCTCGCCGTCGATCCGAAGACGATGACGGATGCGGCGCTGCACGCGCTTGCCGGATTTGCATTCCCCGGCAACGTACGCCAGCTCGAGAACATCTGCCACTGGCTGACGGTGATGGCGCCCGGCCAGCGGATCGACGTCGCCGACCTCCCGCCGGAGATCCGCGACGGCGAACCCGGTGACGCCGAACATGCGGAGCCGCGCTGGGAGCAGGCGCTCGACCGCGAGCTCGCGCAGGCGCTGAAGGGCGGCGAACGCAACGTCGGCGACCGGCTGCTGCGCGAATTCGAGCGGACCCTGATACGTCGCGCGCTCGCCCATACCGGCGGCCACCGGATGGAGGCCGCCGCGTGGCTCGGGTGGGGACGCAACACGTTGACGCGCAGGATCCAGGAGCTCGGCATGGACGACGAGTTGCGCAAGGGCGGCGAACATGCGAGTGCCGCGCACGTCGACGAAGCGGCGGTGCCGAGAGCCTGACGTCTCGGCGCCGCGGTGCGCGCAGCGACGGAGTACGGCGACTCGCTGCTACGCGATCTCGACGATCACCGGCGCATGGTCCGACGGCTTCACGCCTTTGCGCGCGTTGCGGTCGATGCGGCTCGACGTGCAGCGCTGCGCGAGGGGCGGCGACAGCAGCACGTGGTCGATCCGCAGGCCGTGATTCTTCGGGAACGCGAGCTGCCGGTAGTCCCACCAGCTGAACGTCATCGGCGGCTGCTCGAACAGTCGGAAGCCGTCGGCAACCCCCGCCGCGAGGAGCTCGCGGAATGCCGCGCGCTCGGGCGCCGAGCAATGGATCTGCCCGTCCCACAGCACTGGATCGTGCACGTCGCGGTCGTCGGGCGCGACGTTGAAATCGCCGGCGATCGCGAGCTCGGGATGACGAACCAGCGCGGCGCGTAAATGCGCGGCCAGCGCCGCGCACCAGTCGAGCTTGTAACGATATTTGTCGGAACCGACGGCCTGGCCGTTGGGCACGTAGACGCACACGATGCGCATGCCGGCGATCGTCGCGGCGATGACGCGCTTCTGTTCGTCGACGAAGCCTTCGATGCCGTGCGTGACGTCGCGCGCGTCGAGGTCGTTGCGCACGAGGAGCGCAACGCCGTTGTACGATTTCTGCCCGGTGAAGTGGGCTGCGTAGCCTGCGCCCTGCAGCGGATCAACCGGGAACTTCGAGTCCTCGAGCTTGGTTTCCTGCAGGCAGACGACGTCGGGCGCGTTGGCGGCGAGCCAGTCGAGCAGCCGCGGCAGCCGGATGTTCAGCGAATTGACGTTCCAGCTGGCGAGCTTCAACGATCGTGCGCGACGAGTGTGACGTCCGCGCGGACGTCACGTGCCCGCCGAATTTCCTACTTGGGGTAGTCGGTGCCGCGTGTGGGCGGCGGTGGCGGCGCGCTGTCGGTCGCCGGGGCCGCAGCGTTCGCGGGGCCAGGTGCGGCATTGGCGCTGCCCGGCGCACGTGCCGCAGCCGGGCGCGACGACGGCGCTGTCTTCGGGTAGCCGGCCTCGTCGAGCACCGAATGCCAGCGGCTGGAGTTGAAGCCGGTGACCACCTGTTTTTCGCCGATCTGCAACACAGGGGCTGCCTGCTTGCCGGTAAGCGCCCGGAGCTTGGCGGCGCCCTCTTCGTCGCTGACGACAACCGTCGTGAATGGCACGCCGCGCTTGGTCAGCAGCGCCTCCGCTTCCTTGCAGGCGTCGCAGTCGAACGTGTACAGCGTCACCGGAAACTTTTCCGCCGCCTCTTTCGTGGCGAACGGCACCGGGTCCGTTTCGATGACGTTATCCTGCAGCCGCTTTGCCTTCACGTCCTTGGCGGCCGGCGGCGGCGGCTGATCGGAATATACGACGCGCCCCGTCGGATCGACATAGCGGTACATCGTCTGCGCGTGCGCCGCGACAGCGAATCCGGCGAGCGCGAGCGCCAAAGGCCAGCGAAGGTTCATTCGGTTCATGCGGACTCGCCCATTGATCAGGTCTCGACCATCCCATTATGGCGCAGAAGGGCGTCGAGCTGCGGCGCCCGGCCGCGGAAGGCGACGAACGATTCCAGCGCGGGCCGGCTGCCGCCGCGCGCGAGCACCTCGTCGCGAAAGCGCGCACCGACCTCGGGTGACATCACGCCCCGCTCCTCGAACAGGCTGAATGCATCGGCTGAAAGCACCTCGGCCCACTTGTAGCTGTAGTACCCGGCCGCGTAGCCACCGGCGAAGATGTGGCCGAAGCCGTGCATGAAGCGATCGTAGGCCGGCCGCGGTACGACGGCAATCTCGCGCCGCACGGCGTCGAGCACGGCCTGCGGTGTCTCGAACGCGCCTTCGCCGCCGGGCGTGTAGGCGCTGTGCAGCAGCATGTCGAACAGCGCGAGCTCGAGCTGCCGCACCATCGCCATGCCGCTGCCGAAGTTGCGCGCGGACACCATCCGGTCGAACAGCGCGCGCGGCAGCGGCGCTCCGGTGTCGGCATGCGCCGTCATGTGCGACACCACCTCCCATTCCCAGCAGAAGTTCTCCATGAACTGGCTTGGCAGCTCTACGGCATCCCATTCCACACCCTGCAGTCCGGACACGCCCGCGACGTCGATCTGCGTCAACAGTTGATGCAGCCCGTGGCCGAACTCGTGAAACAGCGTTGTCACTTCACAATGCGTGAAATGGGCAGGCTTGCCACCGACCGGACCCGAGAAGTTGCAGGTCAGGTACGCGACCGGATGCTGCATCCGGTCGTGCGCATGGCGCCGGTTGATCGCATCGTCCATCCATGCACCGCTTTGCTTGCCTTCGCGCGCATAAAGATCGAGATAGAACTGGCCGACAAGTGCGCCGTGCGCGTCGAAGATCTCGAAGAATCGCACCGACGGATGCCACGCCGCCGCGGTTCCGGGCTTGACGTGGACGCCGTAGATCGTCTCGACGACGCGGAACAACCCGGCCAGCACGCGATCCTCCGGGAAGTACTGCTTGACTTCCTGCTCGGAAAACGAGAAACGCTCGGCCTTCAGCTTTTCAGCCGCGTACTGCAGGTCCCACGCAGCGACGTCGTCGATGCCGAGCCTGCGCCGCGCGAAGTCGACGAGCTCCGCATAGTCGCGTTCGGCGAACGGCCGCGTACGGCGCGCGAGGTCGCGCAGGAATGCGAGCACGTCGTGCGGACGCTGCGCCATCTTCGGCACCAGCGACAGGTCGGCGTAGTTCGCATATCCGAGCAGTCGCGCTTCCTCGCGCCGCAACTCGAGGATGCGCGCGATCACCGGCGTGTTGTCCCAATCGGGCGATGCGCCGAGATCGGACGCAAGTGTCGCAGCCGCATGATGGACAAGTGCGCGAAGCCCGCGATCTTCCGCGTACTGCATCACCGGCATGTAGCACGGGTAGCGCAGCGTCAGCTGATAACCGTCGCGGCCTGCGGCCTGCGCAGCCGCTCTCGCCGTGGCGACGACGTCGGCGGGGACGCCGGCGAGGCCTGCGGCATCGTCGACGTAGTGCGCCCAGGCGTTCTCGCTGTCGAGGACGTTGTCGTCGAACTTGGCCGACAGCGACGCGAGATCTTCCTGCACGGCCTTGAAGCGCGCCTTGTCCGCGTCGCCAAGGTCGGCTCCGCCGAGCCTGAAGTCGCGCAACGCGTTGTCGACGACCCTGCGTCGCGCATCGTCGAGATCCGCGAACGACGGTGCATCGGCGAGCGCACGAAACCGCGCATACGAGCGGGGATCCTGCGCCATGTCGGCGTGAAATGCCGTGACCTTCGGCAGTGCGGCGTTGTATGCGTCGCGGATCGCCGGCGTATTGACGACGGCGTTGAGGTGGCGGACCGCGCCCCACGCGCGGTCGAGATGGTCGAATGTCGCCTCGGCCGGCGCGACGACGTTGTCCCATGACGCGGGCGATGTGTCTTGCGCGATGCGCTCGACGACGGCGCGCGCGTCGGCAAGGAGTGCATCGATTGCAGGAACGATATGGTCGGCGCGAATCTCGCCGAACCGCGGCAGGTCGGAGAAGTCGAGCAGCGGATTGTCGTTCATCGGATTCGTCGCATCGGCAAAGGGGCCGTTGAATTCGTTTGGATCAAGCGTGTCTGCCGTTCAGATCGCGGACTGCGTGCCGAGCGACGCATCGAGCGCGGCGAGATCCGCCGGCGTCCCGACATTCGCCCATGGTCCGTCGTACCGCTCCCCTGTGACGATACGCGCCGCGATCCACGCATGATAAAGCGGCAGCATCCTGAGCTTGACGCCGCGCGGCAGGTCGCGAAACATCGCCGTGTCGTAGACGCCGATGTTGCCGAACGTCAGCCGCGGTCCGCCGTCGAGCGCGACGCGGTCGCCCGCAAGGACGAAGTCGCCTTCCGCATGATAGGGCGGATTCGGGACCATGACGAGGTGCACCCGAGGACCGGCGGCTTCGCCCGCCATCCGGTCGATTTTCGGCGTCAGCGAGCTGTAGTCGAAGCGTGTCCAGATGTCGCCGGATACGATCAGCGCCGGACCGGCGGCCAGCAGCGGACAAGCGGTTGCAATCCCGCCTGCCGTTTCGAGCGGTTCTGCTTCGTGCGACCAGCTTATCCGTACATCCCAGCGTGAGCCGTCGCCAAGTGCGGCCACCAGAGCGTCAGCGCGATGCGAGGCGTTGATGGTGATGTCGGCGAAGCCCGCGCGTGCCAGCGCCTCGATCTGCCAGACGATCAGCGGCTTGCCGCCGGCGACGAGCAGCGGCTTCGGCGTCGCGTCGGACAACGGTCGCATCCGCTCGCCGCGGCCGGCCGCGAGGATCATCGCGCAACGGGACGCTGCGCGCGTCAAGCCGGTGCGGCGCGCGCTGCGCCCCCGTGCAGGTCGTCGAGGAGCGCCGTCAGCGGATCGAGCTCGCGATAGCGCGCGGCGGCGCGACGCAAATAGCCGAGCACGCGCGGCATGTCGGTGACGTATGCGGCTTTGCCGTCGCGGATATGCAGTCGCGCGAAGATGCCGAGCACCTTCAGCTGCCGCTGGACGCCCATCCATTCGAAGTCGCGCCAGAATGCGCCGAAGTCCGCATCGACGGGCAGTTGCGCGGTGCGTGCACGCTCCCAATAGCGGACCGCCCAGTCCAGTTGCTGTTCCTCGTCCCACTCGATGTACGCATCGCGCAACAGCGACACGAGGTCATACGTGATCGGCCCGTGAACGGCATCCTGGAAATCCAGGACTCCCGGATTGGGTGTCGTCACCATCAGGTTGCGCGAATGGTAGTCACGGTGGACGAAAACGCGTGGCTGCGAGAGGTTGTTCGCGAGCACCGATTCGAACACACGCTCGAGTGCGGTCCTCTGCTTCGCATCGAGCGCGACGCCGAGATGCCGCGCGACGTACCAGTCCGGAAAGAGATGCAGTTCTCGCCGCAGCAACGCGTCGTCATAGGCGGGCAGCGTGCGCTCGCGCGACGCGCGCTGCCACAGGATCAGCGCGTCGATCGCGTCGCTGTACAGCTTTGGCGCCGACTGCGCATCCAGCGCCGCCGCGTACGTCGTTGTCCCAAGATCGGTCAGCAGCAAGTAGCCGCGATCGATGTCGGCCGCAAGTACCTTCGGCGCGTGCACGCCTGCGTCGACCAGCAACCGGGCAACGTGGACGAACGGCCGGCAGTCTTCCCGCGCAGGCGGGGCGTCCATGACGATCAGCGATTGGGCGCCGCCGGCTTTGCGCCACGGCTCCGTGACGGTCGCACGGAAGTAACGGCGGAAGCTTGCGTCGGCCGATGCGGGTGCGAGCGAGAACGCGGGCAGACGCACCGTATCGCGCAGCCAACCGGATATTTCGTCGGCGCGTGCGTCTGCTGTGACGATGATGGGAACCGCGGGCTAGAATGCGGGAATTTTAGCAAACCCGCTCTGCAGTCCCTCTCACTCGATGAAGCTTCCCGCCGGCCCGTTCGTCGCATGGGCCGCCCTGTACGGCGTGCTGTCCGCGTCCGCCGTGTCGGCCGATTCGCTGGCGCTGAAGCTGTCGCGCGACATCGACGTCATCGCACCCAAGCCGGTGGCTGTCGGAACGCTGGTGACGCCGGCCGCAGGCAAGCCGGCACCAGTGCAGCTCGGCGGTGATGCGCGGGTGCGCGGGGCGCTGTTCCTGCGCGCCGACCGCCTCGAAGGCACCGAGGGGCGTGTGACGGCGGAAGGCAATGTCGAATTGCGGTCTCGACGCGAAACGGTGCTGGCCGACAAGCTGTCGTATGCGCTCGAAGACCAGACGATCCATGGCGACGGCAACGTCGTGCTGCGCCGTGGATTCGACTGGATCACCGGCCCGCAGGTGGAATACAAGCGCGACACGGAGACCGGGTTTTTTCGCGAGCCGCGCTTTTTCGTCGCCGAGGCCGGCGCGCGTGGCGACGCGAAGGAGATCCGCTTCACCGGTCCCGATCATTACGAAGCGACGGATGCGAGCTACACGACGTGCGTAGCACCCCATCCCGATTGGTACCTGCGCGGCGAGGAGCTCGAGGTCGACAACCTGCGCAAGGTAGGCACCGCGCGCCGCGTCTCTGTGCATTTCCTCGACGTGCCCGTGCTGTATGCGCCGTGGCTGCAGTTTCCGCTGTCGAACGAGCGCAAGTCGGGATTCCTGACGCCCACGCTCGGATCGACCGGCGTGCGCGGGTTCGAAGCGACGGCACCCTATTACCTGAACCTCGCGCCGAACTACGACGCGACCCTCACGCCGCGTCTGATGACCAAGCGCGGGTTGCAGCTCGGTGCGCAGTTCCGCTATCTGCTCGGCGAGCCCGAAGAAACGTTCGGCGTTGCGGCCGGAGAGATGAACGCCGAAATCCTTCCGCACGATCGCGCGACCGGCGAGGAGCGCTACGCGCTCGCGTGGAAGCACACCCAGCAGTTCGCGCCGTGGCTTGGTGGCTTTTTCAACATCAACAAGGTGTCGGACGACAAGTACTTCGCCGATTTCGCCGATCGCATTGCAGTCACGTCGCAGAAGACACTGCCGCGCGATGCCGGCCTCGTCGCGACGTTCGGTCCGTGGTCGCTGCTCGCGCGCGCACAGAGCTTCCAGACGCTGCAGGATCCCAACGCGCCGGTCGTTCCGCCGTACAACCGGCTGCCGCAGATCCTGGGCTCGTTGAGCGACACGGATTGGCTGGGCCTCACGTGGAGCGGCAACGGCGAGTACGCGCGCTTCACGCAGGACCAGCTCGCGCCGACGGGCGAACGATTCGTGCTGTACCCGACGGCGGCCTTCAATCGGCAGGGCTCGTACTGGTTCTTCACGGCGCGCGCCGGCGTGCACATGCGCGAGTACTCGCTTGACCGCACCACCGCCGCGCTGCCCGATTCGCATCCCGGTTACGTGATCCCGATCACCAGCCTCGACGCCGGCCTCGTGTTCGAACGCGATCTGCAGGTGCGCGACACGCCGCTCACGCAAACGCTCGAGCCGCGCGCGTTCTACGTCTACATCCCGTACAAGAATCAGACGAATGCGCCGGTGTTCGACACGGCGCTCGACGACTTCAATTTCTCACAGCTCTTCGCCGAGAACCGGTACATCGGCAACGACCGCATCGGCGATGCGAACCAGCTGACGCTCGCGCTGACGTCGCGGTTCCTCGACCGCGACACCGGCGCCGAGCGCCTGCGGCTCGCCGTCGGGCAGCGGTTCTATTTCCAGGATCAGCGCGTGAGCCTGAACGAGCCGCTGCGCTCGGCGTCGACGTCCGATTTCCTGCTGTCGGGCGAAGGACGTCTGACGGATGCGTGGTCGCTCGCGAGCCTCTTGCAATACAACCTCGATTCGCACGACATCGAGCGATTCAATGCCGGCGTCCGTTACACGCCCGCGCCGGGTCGCGCGCTGAACGCGACGTGGCGATACACGCGCCAGCTCGTCGACCCGCTCGGCGGCATCGAGCAGATCAAGCAGATCGACATATCGGGCCAATGGCCGGTCAGCGAGCGCTGGAACCTGATCGGGCGCTGGAACTACTCGCTGACCGACCGCAAGACGCTGGAGGCCGTTGCGGGCATCGAGTACAATGCCGACTGCTGGGTGCTGCGGATCGTCGGCCAGCGGCTGACGACGACGACCCAGCAGGCGACGACGTCGGTGTTCGTCCAGCTGGAACTGAACGGACTCGCGCGCGTCGGCACCAGCCCGCTCGAACTCCTGCGGCGCAGCGTGCCGGGCTACCTGCCCACCAACGATCCGTCACTGCGTGATCGCGACCGGCGTCTCGATCCGCTTCCCGAGTTCTAGGAGTGCATTCGATGGCATCTGGCCGCCTCCGTTTTCCGATCCTCTTCGTCCTGTGCATGCTCGGCATCTCCGCCGCGTTCGCGCAAACGTCGCCTCCACCGGCGCCGGCAAGCGCAGCAGCGCCCGCGCCTTCGACGTCCCGCACCGGCGCCGCAGTGCCCGTGTCGCTCGACCGCGTGCTCGTCGTGGTGAACGACGAGGCGATCACTCAATTCGACCTGGCCGAGCAGCGGCGGATCGTGCTCGCGCAACTGAAGGCGTCGAACATCACGCCGCCTTCCAATGACGTGCTCGACAAGCAGGTGATGGAGCGGCTCATCGTCGAGCGCGGACTGTTGCAATACGCAAAAGACAACGGCATCCGCGTCGATGACACGACGGTCGAGCGGACGATCCTGCGCGTAGCCGAGGAGAACAAGCTCAAGCCCGACGAGTTTCGCAAGCTGCTCGAGCGCGAGGGCATTGCCTACCCGGCGTATCGCGAGGATGTCCGGCGGCAGGTCGTCGTCCAGCGCATCCGCGAGCGTGAGGTCGACAGCAAGGTTGCCGTCTCCGACGCCGAGGTCGACAACTATCTCGCGACGATCGCCGCGCAGTCCGGCGAGGACGAATACCAGCTTTCGCACGTGTACGTCACCGTTCCCGAGCAGGCGACACCCGACGTCGTCGATACGCGGCGCAAGCGCGCGGAGACGGCGCTTGCGCAGATCAACTCGGGCAAGGACTTCGCCGAGGTGGCTGCGTCGTATTCGGACGCACCGGATGCATCGTCGGGCGGCAATCTCGGCTGGCGCACGCCCGCGCGGCTGCCATCGGTTTTCGCGGACGTCGTGCGCACGATGAAGCCGGGCCAGGTGTCGGGAATCATGCGCAGCGCCGGCGGCTTCCATATCGTGAAGCTCGCCGACGTGCGCAACCGCAACCAGCCGACCGTCGTCGACCAGACTCACGCGCGGCACATCCTGATCAAGGTCAACGAGACGACGTCCGAGGCCGAAGGCAAGACGAAGATCGACCGGCTGAAGGACCGCATCGCCAGCGGCGCGAAGTTCGAGGAAGTAGCGCGCGTCAATTCGGACGACACGTCGAGTGCCAAGGGCGGCGACCTCGGTTGGATCTCGCCGGGCGACACCGTTCCCGATTTCGAGCGCGCGATGTCGGCGCTTGCGGTCGACCAGGTGTCGGAGCCCGTGCGCACGCCGTTCGGCTGGCATTTGATCCAGGTGCTCGAGCGCCGCAAGCAGGACGTCACGCAGGATCGTCGTCGCGAGCAGGCTCGCAACGCGCTGCGGCAGCGGAAGAGCGACGAGCAGTTCGACGATTTCATTCGCCAGTTGCGCGATCGCACGTACGTCGAATACAAGACCGACGAACGCTAGACGCTGGTGCGGACGGGCCGCCGCCTTCGGCCGCCATTGCGTCAGGTTCGGCCGCGGCTTCAGCGGCGCAGAATGGCGACGCGGGCGAGCGAGATCGCGCGCTTGATCGCAGCGCCATGAGCACAATTCGTAGCTGATCGACCGGCGCATCGCTGCGTAGCGGCGCGTAGCCATGCGCCCGCCTCGACCCATTCGATCGACGTTCCGGCGCATCGTGCGACCGTCTGCCACCGCGCGGCGTTCGCGCGCGTACCGCGATTTCGATTCGCGTGACGCCGGTGTCGTCGGTACAGCCCGAGCACGAAACTGCCGATCGCTTCCGCGTGCAACGCGAGCCGCCGAGGCGAGTGCAGCGTGACGACGCCGCGTCATTGGCGTCGAGCTGCAGTGCGCCTGGTCGACGGAGTGAGACGACCCCGTCTCGACGGTCCAGCCGTCGTCGTCGGCATGCACCTGCGTGCCGAACGTCCACAACTTCGTCCCACGTGGCAATCCTGAGCGCGCGAGCAGGAAGTCGCGCGCGGCTTCCTCGAGCGGCGTATTGCGCCACGCGGTGTAGCTCATGTAATCGGGATCGCCGCATTCGCGCCGTTCGACGCCGTTCCACGCCATCGGCGACACGAAGCGCGCGCCCGCGTTCCACAGGTCGCGTCACGCGCGATAGCCGTCGGCGTACGTCGGGTGTCGCTGCGGATGACGCAGGTCGGCCGTGTTGAACTCGACGATCGCGAAGCCGTCGTCGATCGATGCGAGTGTGTCGAACAGCGTCGAGCCGTTTTCCATCGCGATCGTCGTTCGTCGCGGCATCGCCGTAGACGATCGCACCGAGATGGCCGTCGCGCGGCTTGCTGCCTTCGATCGACACGCCACCCGAATCGTAGTCCTTGCACCGCGCTCGTCACCGCGGAGCGCAAGCGGCATGCACCCTTCGCCGGTGCCATCAGCCCCTGCGACGACCAGATGCGATCACGCGGCAGCCCCGCTTCGACGAGCCACTGCGCGAGCTCGTCGTAGTGCAGGCTCACGAGATGTCGCCGGAACACCTCCCACTCATGAACCCACGGATCGTTCCAGAACGGCAACGCGGCGTCGCGCGAAAATGCACGCGGCGGATCGACGTCATCCCACGTCGCGAAAGCGTCGTCTGCGCGATGCGCGACACATCGCGGCAGCTGACAACGGAGGCTGGCGACGGAAGTGCCGACAGGTCCGGCAGCGGCGGTGCCGGTGCCCGGCGTATGGCCCCGCGCCGGCAGCCATTCTCGAAACTGTCGCAGCGTTCCCGGGTTGTAGTCGTACCACTGCGCTCTCGGAAAAGAACGGATTGAGTAGACGTCGGGGTCGAGGTTCACGCCGACGAAGAGGTCCGGATGCTCGCGCATGAATGCGACGATCGGCTGTGCCGCCTGCTGCAGATTGCGCTTCTTCAATCGGCGCACTTCGCTTGCGTACACGTTGAGCGTCAGCGCGCGCGCAAGCTCGGGTGCTGCCTGCGAGCCTGGCAGGTCCTTGAGGTAATCGTCCGCCATCACTTCGTCGCGCTCGTTCCATTGGCAGTTCGCGCGGTCTTCCTCGAGTCGATCAGTCAGGTCCCATTCGGGCGCGGTGCCCGCGGCATCCGACCAGATGCCGCCGTTGAGCGTGACGAGCAGCGGAAGACGCTTCGCCGCCGAATGCGCGAGCACGTGCGACAGCGCATCGTCGGCGATCGCGCGGTCCGCCGCGCGTCGGGATATGTCGAAGTCCGCATCGAAGCGCTGATCGCCGCGGCGCCGAGTGTGGTGCGCAGGTAGAGGATCGGCACGCGCATGCCGATGTGCGTCGTCGACGATATGTAGGCGGCGTAGCGCGTATCCATACGCGAATGCGCCGCCCGCGCTTGATCCCCGAGACGGCGGGCAACAGAAAGAACGGCGGCGCGTCGGGCACGTGCGGCGAACTCGCCAGCGCGCATGCGCGCGCGGCTCGACGAGCGTTCGTTCGCCGAGCAGCGTCTCGCTGCCATCGTGTGCGACGGCGACGATCGTCAGACGCCGCCGATCGACGTTCGGTGCGGCTGGGCACGCAGTAAGCGAGGCTGTGAATTCAAAGCCGCTGTTCGGATTGTCCGGATAGCCGGGTCGCACTTCGGCGACGTCGTGGCGTGGCAGTCCGAAGCGCGCCTGCGAACGCGACGCCCTCGAGCGAATCTCGACTGCGCTGATTCCCGACGACGCGAGTGCCCAGCCCGTCACGCGAATGTATGGTCCGAAGATTCCCTCGCTTGCCGGCTCGTCGACCCAGCCGATCGTTTTCGCCGCGGCGCTTGTCGAACGCATGCTCATCAGTCGCATTATCCGTGACGGTAGAATCGCCACCTTTGCCGCTGCTCCGGGCGGCGGCCGGTATCGAGTCATCTCGACATGCGCGCAGCACTCCTCGATCGCTTCACTCGCTGGTTATCCGGAACGCCGTCCGCAGTCCCTGCTGCGACCGCGTCCGCCGAGACCCAGGCGTTCGTCGACACCGCGGTGCTCGAAGGTGCGCTGCGCGAATCGCTGACGGTGCCGCAACTCGTCGCCGAACCCTGGTACGTGGACCAGGTGTCGATCGACGGCACGCGACTGTCGGTGGCCGGCTGGTCGATGCCAGTCGCCGAGACTCCGCCCTCCGACGGCTGGTTCAGTGTCAACGGCCGTCGCTTCGATTCGATCCGGTATCCGCTGCAGCGTGCGGACGTAGGCGACGTCTTCTGGCAACGTGCGGGTGCTGCAAACTCCGGATTCGAATGCTCGATCGCCGACCTGCCCGAGCCTTACGTCAACGGCGTTCTGGAAATTCGCCGCAACAGGCCCGACACGCCCGCCGTCGAGCGCGGTCGCGATTCATGGTTCAAGCCCGATCCGGCGCTGCACGCCGACATCCCGGACGATGACCGCCGCTTCCGCGTCATCGGCGATCGCGATCCGGTCGGATTCCTGGTCTCGGGTGCGACCGACTATCAGCGGCTCGATCGCGCGCTCGTTGCGGTATCGGGAAGCCACCTGCACGAGTTCTCCCGCGTGCTCGACTGGGGCGTTGGCTGCGGCCGCGTCGCGCGCCATTTTCCCGCCGGCCGTGGCGACGCGCTCACCGGGTGCGACATCGATGGCGACAACATCGACTGGTGCGCGAAGCATCTGCCCGGAACGTTCGTCGCATGCCGACTGACGCCGCCGCTGCCGTTTCCTGATTCGACGTTCGACGTCGTGTACGGCATCTCCGTATTCACCCACTTCCGCGAGCCGATGCAGATGCGCTGGCTCGAAGAGTTGTCACGCGTGACGCGCAGCGGTGCGATCCTGCTGTTGACTGTGCATGGCCGCACGGCGATCGACTTCTCGCGGCTGTCCGCTTCCGACTATGCGCGCGTCACCGCGGACGTACAGCGTGCGGGCATCCTGGTCAGCGGGACGAACACGCAACTCGATGGGCACGCCGAGCACGAGGGCGAGTACGTGAACGTCTATCACAGCGCCGAGTACGTGCAGCGGACGTGGGGACAATTCTTCACGGTGCTGCACATCCTGTCCGGCTACATCCTGCATCACGATCTCGTCGTCTTGCGAAAGCCGTAGACCAACCGCGGTCGCCATGCGACGAGCCGCGCCTTGAGGCCGAGTGCCGGCTTCTCGACGGCGTGCCAGGATGCTGCGGAAACATTGCGTACGCGATCGTCGCGGCGAGTGCTGCGACCGTGAAGGCAGCGGGACGCCGCAGGAGTGTCACGAGCGCGAGCGCTGCCGCCGCCGCGTAGCACCACGTCTCGACGGGAATTGTCCACAGCGATCCGTCGACTGCGAGCGGATACGGGTTGCGCTCGAACACGCCGGGCAGGCGGTCGCGCACGTCGAAGTAGGGACAGGCCAGCAGGAACCGCCACGTGTCGGCGTGCGTCCAATAGGCAGCACTGGCGAGCGACGTCGCGTACCATCCGAGGACGAGCACGCAGAACAGCTTGGCGAGCATCAGGCCGGGCAGGATGCGCAGCGCGCGCGCAATCGTGTAGGCGTAGAGCGAACGGCGTGCGCGCGAGGCTCTGGGCGATCAGGAAGCCGCTGATCGCGAAGAATACGATCACGCCGATCGTCGCAGCGTCGGTCCGCTGGCCGCTCGCCACGACGAGTGGCTCTTGCAGCATGTGCCCGGTGAGCGCGTACGAATGCGAAAACAGCACGGACGATGCCGCGAGCATGCGCAACAGGTTCAGGTTGTTGTCGCGTCCTGCCGCAACGTCGGCGAACGTCGGTGCGCGAAACCGGGCGAAACCGAGGCTCATTTGCGGAGCTCACGATGAAGGAACCGTTTTCCCGTGACGATACGCCCTGCGTCGCCGCCGACGCGTCGCTGCTGGCCGGGCAGGTCGCGTACTACCGGGCGCGCGCCGTCGAGTACGACGCGTGGTGGTACCGGACGGGTCGCTTCGACCGCGGCGCCGAGAACAACGGCGCTTGGCGAGCGGACGTCGCGGTCGTCGAAAGCGCCGTCGTCGCGACGCTCGCGGCAGCGCGGCCGACGAGCGTGCTCGAACTCGCGTGCGGCACTGGGCTTTTCACCCGTCACCTCGCGCCATACGCCGATCGCGTGACGGCCGTCGATGCTGCGCCCGAAGTCATCGCGATCAATCGCGAGCGCGTCGCATCGCGCAACGTCGAATACGTCGAAGCGGATCTCTTCGCGTGGCAGCCGCCGGCGCGGTACGACTGCGTGTTCATGAGCTTCTGGCTGTCGCATGTCCCGCCGGCACGCTTCGCCGCCTTCTGGTCCATGGTGCGGCGCGCGCTCGCCCCGGACGGGTTTGCCTACATCGTTGATTCCGCGCACGATCCGACGTCGACCGCCGCCAATCATCCGCCACCGGACCGGCACGCGGGCATCGTCACACGCCGTCTCGACGATGGACGCGAATTCCAGATCGTCAAGGTGTTCCACGAGCCCGCGCCGCTCGCCGCGACGCTCGATGCTTTGGGCTTCACGGCGCGGATCCGGCAGACGCCGCGCTATTTCATCTACGGCGACGTGCGCGATACCGGTTGAGCAGGTGCCGCGGGTCCGCCGGATTTCGATTCGCTACGTCGCGTCGGTGGAGTACACGTAGGCCTTCTGCGCGACGCGACCCTCGTCCAGTGCGCGATCGGCGGCTACCTCGGCCGGCAGCTTGTCCCAATAGATCGCTCGCCCGATTCGCTGCTCCGTTTCGAGCTGCGGCTTCTTCTCGAGCAACTCGCGGATGAAACGCGTGTGATCGGAGACGTAATGACGCGACGGCAGCATCGGCATGGCGGGAGGCGAAGGGTGCGTGGAGAACGTCGATGTTATCACCGACCGCGCTCGCGCATCGAGCCTGCGACGATGCGGAAAGCGAACAGACGGCACTCGATGGCGCCGTTCCACAGCGGCGTGCGCCGCTCGGGCTTGAGGCCGATGAGCTTGGCGAGGCGGAGATCGCCGGTGAGCAGATGGGCCGTCCAGCCGGCGAAGTTGCGTTTCAGCGCGTCGCCGAGTTGCGGGTAGAACGCTGCCAACGCGTTGGCGTCGGCAAGCCGCACGCCATACGGCGGATTGGCGATCAACGTGCCCGCGGCTGCCGGTGCGGTGCGCGTCAGAACGTCGGCGCGCTCGACACTGACGAATGCGTCGACCTGTGCGCTGCGCAGCGTCGAGCGCGTCTTGCCGACGGCACCGTCGGCGACGTCGCTTGCAAAGATCGCAGGTGAGTCCGGCGCAGCACGTATCCGGTCGCGCGCGGCCTGCTTGATCCGCTGCCACGTCGGGCCGTCGTACCAGGCAAGCTTCTGAAAGCCGAACGTCCGCGCCAGGCCCGGTGCGCGGTTCGCGGCGATCAGCGCGGCCTCGGCGACGATCGTTCCGCTGCCGCACATCGGGTCGAGCAGCGGAACATCCGGCGCCCATTGCGCCAGCGCCAGCAGGCCGGCCGCGAGATTCTCACGCAGCGGCGCTTCGTCCGCATCACGCCGATAGCCGCGCTTGAACAACGGCTCGCCCGACGTGTCGACGTAAACCGTCGCGTCGCGGTCGGTCAGGTGCAGGTGGACGCGCACGTCGGGCGCGCGCTTGTCGATCGACGGCCGCACGCCGTGATCTGCGCGCATCCGGTCGCAAACGGCGTCCTTGGTCCGCAGTGTCGCGAACTCGAGGCTCGTCAGCGGCGAGCGCGTCGCGGCGACATCGACGCGCAGCGTGCGCGTGGGCGCGAAATGCCGGGACCAGTCGAGTGCGTGCACGAGCTCGTACAGGTCGCGCTCGTCGCGGTACGGGCCGCCGCCGACGCGGCGCAGCACCCTGCTGGCGATCCTCGTCTCCAGGTTGGCGTGATAGGCAAGCGCGAGGTCGCCCGCAAACGCGACGCCGCCATCGGACGGGGTGACGTCGGTGGCGCCGATCGCAGCGAGCTCGGTTGCGAGCGGCGACTCGAGACCGCGTGGGCACGACGCGAAAAAGCGCTCGCTCATCCGACGTGAAAATGGGTTGCGACGCGGGTTGCGTTCAGAACGGCTTCGCGACGACGAGCCAGACGATGACGACGAGCAACGGCAGCGCGGGGATCTCGTTCAGCCAGCGATAGAACACGTGGCCATGACGATTCCGGTCGCGTGCGAAATCGCGGAGCAGGAAGCCCAGGTAGACGTGAAACGCGATCAGCACGAGCACGAACGTGACCTTCGCGTGCAGCCACGCGCCCGTCACGCCATAGCCGAGCCACATCCACATCCCGAAAACGACGGTGAGGATCGCGCCCGGCGCCATGATGCCGAAATAGAGCTTGCGCTCCATCAACTTGAATCGCTCGATGCCGATGCGATCGTCGGGCGCCGCCTGCGCGTGATAGACGAACAGGCGCGGCAGGTAGAACAGCCCCGCGAACCACGTGATCATGAAGACGATGTGCAGCGTCTTGACGACGTAAAAGCCCATGAGTCACCCTGAAGATGGCGCCGATGCGTCGACCCGGCACGCGGCGCGGCGCCTACTTGAGCAGCCGGCGCCGCGTCAGCACGACGGCGACGTAGTATGCGGCGATCGAATAGGCCAGCAGCACGATGACGTGCGTGACGATCTGCGACGGAATCTTGCCGAGCATCAGCGGCCGCGCAATGTCGATCGCGTGCTTGAGCGGCAGCGCGCTCGCGACGGTGGCGAGCCAGGCCGGCATCTGGTCCACCGGGAAGTAGACGCCCGAGAACAGCAGCATCGGCGTGATCACCAGCGTGAAGAAGTAGGTGAAGAAATCGTATCCCGGTGCGAGCGCATTCATCACGAGGCCGAGCGCGCCGAAACACAGGCCGACGACGAACCCGAGCGGCAGGATGAACAGCGCGAGCCACGTGTGACCGAAGCCGAGCGCCTGGATGACGACCAGGATCGCTGCCGTCGACATGACGGCCTTCGTCCCGCACCAGATCCATTCGGCGAACACGACATCGTCGAGTGCGATCGGCGCATTGATGATCGCCTCCCACGTGCGCTGGACATGCATCCGCGAGAACGCCGAGTACATCCCCTCGAAGCTCGACGTGAACATCGCGCTCTGGCATACCATGCCGGTGCCGATGAACGCGACGTAGGACATCCCGCCGACTTCGCCGACGAGCGAACCGAGACCATAGCCGAGCGCCAGCATGTAGAGCAGCGGATCGGCGATGTTGCCGAGAACACTCGCGACGGCGAGCTTTCGCCACACGAGCAGGTTGCGGCGCCAGACGGGCACGAAGCGCGACGAGAGCCGCGGAGGCTGGAGGATCGTGGTGGCGTACATGGTTCGGATCGATATCGCGTGACGCGCGCTACTTTACACGCTCGATGCGCGCGTCAACGGCTTCGCCACCGGCGCCGTTCTGCGGGGATGAACCTGGTTCGCGGTCTCGTGCTCGCAGCCTGCTTTCTCGGCGCCGGCGTCGTCGTCGCGCAGCCGGCGCCGGTCTCCGTGGTGACCGAAACGGCCGCGCTCGGCGGCGAGGACGTCAAGGTCGACGTCTATCGTCCGCAGGATTTCGATTCCGTCGGCGTGGCCGTGCTGGCGCATGGCTTCACGCGCGATCGGATGCGCGATCGCGATCTCGCGCAGGCACTGGCCGGTGCGGGGATCGTCGCCGTGGCGCCGGACTTGCCGAGTGCCGTCAATTCGCTCGGCAACGGCGATGCCGTCGAGGGCCTCGTTGCCGACCTCGAGCGCGGCGCACTCGGCCTCCCGCCCACGTCGCGCGCGCGCATCGTGCTGATCGGCACGTCCGCCGGCGGCCTCGCGACGGTGATCGCGGCGTCCAATCTCCCGGGTCTCGCCGGCTGGATCGGCCTCGACCCCGTCGACGGTACGGGGCTGGGAACGCTCGCCGCGCGCAAGCTGCGCATCCCGTCGCTGGTGCTGCTCGCGGATCCGTCGGTGTGCAACCTGTTCGGCAGCGGCCGCTTGATCGCGAACGCAGCGTCTTCTCACGCGCGCACCGAGCGGATGCGCGGTGCGTCGCATTGCGATTTCGAGGGCCCGACCAACAAGTTCTGCCGCACTGTCTGCGGCAAGGGCGCGCCCGGGATGGCCGATGCGGTGCGACGCGAGGCGGTCAGTGCCGCGCTCGCGATGCTCGATTCGCCGCCGCAGGACGCGCCGGACGCGGTACCGCTCATGGCGCCAGCGGTCGCGCCGCAGGCGGCGCCTGAAAAGCGCTGATTGAACGCAGCGCTTCGCGTCAGTCGCGCAGTTCGCGCCCGGTCAGCTTGATGAAGAGATCCTCGAGATTCGCCGGCCGGTGCAGGTAGCGCACGCCGGAGTGTGTCGCGAGATCGGCGAGCAGCGGTGCGGCGTCGTTCGCGTAGCAGAAGGCGGTCTCGCCGGCGATCTCGAGCCGATTCGACAATGCGCGCCCGCGCGCTGCGGCCCACGCTCGCGCATCTTCGCCGTACACCTCGACGACTTCGGGCTCGACGTGCGCTTCCAGCAGAGCGTGCGGCGTGTCGCACGCGATCATCGTGCCGTGGTCGATGACGGCGAGCCGCGTTGCGAGACGCTCGGCCTCGTCCATGAAATGCGTCGTCAGCAGGATCGTCTTGCCCTGCTTCAAGAGCTGCCGCAATCCGTCCCAGATCAGGTGCCGCGCCTGTGGATCGAGCCCGGTCGTCGGCTCGTCTAGAATCAGCAACTCGGGATCGTTGATCAACGCGCGGGCGAGCGTCAACCTGCGCTTCATGCCACCTGACAGCGTGCGAATCGACGTCTGCGCTTTGCCGGCGAGGCCGGCGAATTCGAGCAGCCGCGGGATGCGCCCGTCGAGAATGCTGCGCCGGATCCTGAAATAGCCGCCGTAGATCAACAGGTTTTCGCGAACCGTGAAATCGGGATCGAGGTTGTCCATCTGTGGAACGACGCCAACCCGGATCCGCGCCTCGCGAGCGGCCTTGGGCACCGGCTCGCCGACGAGCTCGATCGAGCCGCCGTCCGGATCGATCAGCCCGAGGCAGCAACGAAGCGTCGTCGTCTTGCCCGCGCCATTGGGACCGAGCAGCGCGAAACATTCGCCGCGCCTGATCGCGAAGGTCAGGCCGCGAACCACTTCGAGATCGCCGTAGCGCTTGCGCAGGTCCTGCACGCGCAGCACGGCATTACCCACGATAGCCGCCGCGATCGGCACCGGCTGCTCGGCCACCGCTGCTACGCGGTCGTTCACGCGTTCGCCGCGCGTGGCCACAGTGCCGTGACGACGCGCGCGAGCTGCAGCAGGCGGCCGTGGAAGAAGTGCCCGCAGCCAGGAAACACGACGACGGGAAGCTCCTGCGGTCTTGCCCACGCGAACACGTCGGCGAGCGGGACGACGTCGTCCGCCTCGCCGTGCACGACGATCGTCTCCGGTGGCACGTGCTCGACCTGGAACCGGTTGACGGCGGGGCCCACGAGCACGAGTCCCTCAGGCTTGACCTGCGACGCGACGCGCGTCTGCACGAACGAGCCGAACGAGAATCCCGCGAGCGCGACGGGCAGCGCTTCGCCGAAGCGCGAGCGCGCATGCCGGAGCACCGCGAGTGCGTCCTCGGTTTCGCCGATACCTTGGTCGAACGAGCCGGCCGAACCGCCGACGCCGCGGAAGTTGAAGCGGATCGCGACGTAGCCCATCGCGTGGAACGTCTTCGCAAGCGTGTGCACGACCTTGTTGTCGAGCGTTCCGCCCTGCAGCGGATGCGGATGGCACACGAGCGCCAGGCCGCGCAGCGGCGTTGCCGCGGGTGCGTCGACAACGACTTCGATATCGCCGGCGGGACCTGCGACGATCAGCCGCTCGGCATTGCGCGGCGTCAAATGCGCAGCCTCTCGACGATCTCGCCGCCGACGAGATGCCGATCGATGATCTCGTCGATGTCCTGCCGGTCGACGTAGGTGTACCAGACCTCTTCCGGATACACGACGATCACCGGACCTTCCTCGCAGCGATCGAGGCAGCCGGCCTTGTTGATGCGCACGCGGTCCTTGCCCGAGAGTCCGAGTGCCTTGATCCGCTTTTTGGCATATTGCTGCATTTCGAGCGCATCGTTGGTGGCGCAGCAGCGTTCGGGCGGGTCGCGCTGGTTGCAGCAGAAGAACACGTGGTGCTGGTAATAGCTCATGGCGCGTCGATTATAGCGGCCGGCCCGACGCGTACTCGATCATCCGGGATCGGGTGGCTTGCCCCACGACGGTCGCCCCGCGAGCGCGAACAGCCATGCCGCCGTCAGCAGCGGCCAGACGAGCAGCGCCGCGCGGGTCAGGCCGTTGTAGTTCAGCAGCTGACCGTAATGCCAGTCGAAGATCGCGAGCGGCGCTCGTGCGCTCAGCGATTCGGGCGCCAGCACCGGCGCGAGAAGCGCCGACAGCAACGCGATCGCGCACAACGCCACCTGCACCGGACGCGGCAGCGCGATCGCGCCGGCAAGCAGCGCGCCGCCGATTGCCGCACCGATCAACACGCCGGGCTTTACCCACGATTGCCACATCGCGGGCTTGAGCAGCACGACGGCGGCGATTCCTTTGAGCAGCAGCGCACCGGCGATCAGCGCGACGACGATTGAACCTGCGTGACGCCGCCGGCGCAGCAGCAGCGCCGCGAACAATCCGACGCCGAGTACCTGGAATCCCGTTCCGGCCGCCTGCACGACGATGTTCGCGTTCTCGTGCGCAACGGTGCTCGCGTCATCGTGCACCGGCGGCGCGGCGATGAGGGCCGGCCCCGTCGGAACTTCGTTGTCGAACGTCACGGCGAACAGTGGGATGCCGGGATTGGTCTGCGCAACGAGCCACAGCAGCATCAGCGCCAGACCGACGTCGCCGAGCGGGCCCGGCAGGAACAGCCGCGTCCGCGCGCCGTAGATCGAGTCGCGCGTCGATTGATTGTAGGCGAGTACTGTCGCCAGCGCGCCGCCGCCCAGTGCTCCGACGATATTGGCGGCGAGGTCAAACGGACTCGCGACACGCGGCGGGACGTACATCTGCAGCGATTCCATCGCAAACGACATCGCGGCGCCGATTACAACACTGTGCACGATCCGTCGCGTCGGCGAGACACCGCGGCGCAGCAGCGCGATGAAGAATCCGAACGGGACGTACGAGAGAACGTTCAGCAGCGCGTCGTAGCGGATCCAGCGCGCCGACCCGAAATCGAACAGGAAGAACGATGTCTGCGGCGGCAGCCATGGATGAAACGGCTCGAGCGACGCATAGACGATCGCGATGCCATACAGCGTCGCGAGCACGTGCGGCAGCCGCGTGCGCAGGCGAGGCGGGGACGTCGCCGTGTCCATGCCGCGATCATCGCACGCTAGCCTGCTGAATCGTTCACCAAGCCGAAGTCGCACGAGAAACGTGGCGAGCAGCCCCGAGTGCCTCAGTTGCAAAATGAGGGCCCGCAGCGAGGCCCGAGACAGTACATAAGCGTACGGCGAGGGCCGCGCGAGGATACGGAAGCATCACCTCGGCGAACGCTAACCCGAGCTTTAGAGGGTTAAGCGAAGCGGCGTTCGCTCCAAAGTAATCGGGGCGCGCAGCTGGTTTATGGTGCGACTTTATTTGCTGGCCTTGATCTCGGTCCATAGCTTGCTGCGCAGGCGGCGCTGCGTGACCGTCACGTCCTTCAGCTGCTCGAGCTTTGCCTGCAATTCCTTCGGCGGGAACACCGCGGGCAGCTTGGTCAACTCGGGCTTGATGTATTTCAGCGCGTCCGCATTGGGGTTGCCGGAGCCGATCAGGTTCGTGAGCTCGGCCGAGTTGCGGCCCTCGAGCATGAAGTTGATGAAGCGCAGCGCGAGGTCGGGCCGCGGCGCGGACTTGTGGATGACCATGTTGTCGACAGCCAGCACCGCGCCTTCCTTGGGTACGCCCTGCAGGATGTGGAACTTCCGCCCGGCCGCCTGCGCGTCGAGGTTCGCCTGGAAGATGTCGTTCGAATAGCCGTGCACGAGCCAGATGTTGCCGACGGTCAGTTCCTTGATGTACGACGACGCGTTGAATGCGGCCCAGTACGGCTTCGCCTTCTTGATCACGGCAGCCGCCTCGTCCCAGTGCTTCGGGTCGACGTCGTTCGCTGAGTAGCCGAGGTACTTCAGCGCCGCGGCGAAGAGCTCGTTGGCGCTGTCGAGCACCGTGACGCGGCCCTTGACCTTCTCGAGGTACTTCGGATCGAAGATCACCGCCCAGGTGTCGGTCGGAAGTCCGAGCTCCTTCATTTTCTCGTCGTTGTAGCCGATGATCGTCGTCGACATTGCGTAGGGCACCGAATACTGGTTGTTCGGATCGAACGGCGTGTTCAGGTAGGCCGGATCGACGTTCTTCAGGTTCGGCAGCGCGGTCTTGTCCAACGGCTTCAGCTGGCCGCCGCGGATCAGCGCCTGTACGGCGTTGCTCGTCGGGACGAGCACGTCGTAGCCTTTCGCGCCGGCAGCGAGCTTCGCGAGCAGCTCCTCGTTGTCCGAGTAGTACGTCTGCACCACTTCGCACTGGCACGTGCCCTCGAACCGCTTGATGGTCTCGGGGGCGATGTAGTTGTTCCAGTTGTACAGGTGCAGCTGGTCCCGGGCGGCGGCGAGCGGCGCGAACGCGAACAGCGCCGCCAGGACGGCAGCCAAGGCGACGGGCGAGCGGAAGGTGGTCATGGTCAGGTTTCCCGGTCGGAGCGGAGGAGGGTGGGCGACAGTTTGGCGGCAACGACGATCAGCAGCAACGTCAGCAGCATCAGCAGCGTTGACACGGCATTGACCTCGGGCGTCACGGCGATCTTGATCATCGAGTAGATCTGTAGCGGCAGCGTCACGGTGCCGGCCCCTGCGGTGAAGAACGTGATGACGAAGTCGTCGATCGACAATGTGAACGCCATCAGCGCGCCGGCGATGACGCCCGGCATGATCAGCGGCAGCGTGACGTACCGGAAGGCGTTGGCGGGCGACGCACCGCAGTCGCGCGCCGCCTCGGTCAGCGTCTCGTCCATGCCGGCCAGCCGGGCGCGGACGACGATTGCGACGAAGCCGATGCAGAACGCGATGTGCGCCAGCGCCACCGATACGAGGCCGAGCGTGAAGTTCAGCAGCACGAAGAAGATCAGCAGGCTGACGCCCATCAGAATCTCGGGAATCGCGATCGGCGTCAGCACGAGCACCGGCAGCACGGTGAGCTTGTAGCGGTGCATCGCCACGCCCGCCATGGTTCCGAGCACGGTCGACACCGCACTGGCCGTGACGGCGATCAGCAGCGAATTGCCAGCGGCGGCCAGCATGTCGTCGTCGGCTGCGAGCTTCCGGTACCAGTCGAGCGTGAATCCGACCCATTCGGCGTTGAGCCGCGAGTCGTTGAACGAGTAGACGACCACGATCAGGAGCGGGACGTACAGGAATGCGTACGCGAAGAGCGCCGTCGCCCATAACCACGGCGAGCGTCTAAGCACGCGCTGTCGCTCCGCCGCCGCGGCGACCGACCCAGGCCGCGATGCCTGCCAGCGCGAGTGCGGCAACCGTCAGCACGATCGACAGCACGCTGCCGAACGGCCAGTCGCGCGTTTCGAGAAACTGCTGCTTGATCAGGTTGCCGATCAGCGTGTCGTTCGGCCCGCCGAGGATGTCCGGGATCGCGAAGATGCCGAGCGCCGGAATGAACACCAGCGCGGCACCCGCATAGACGCCGGGCAGCGACAGCGGGAACGTAATGCGCCAGAACCGCTGCCAGCCGTTCGCTCCGAGATCCTGCGCGGCGTCGAGCAGTGCCTGGTCGTGCTTCTCGAGGTTCGCGTACAGCGGCAGCACCATGAACGGGAGGTGCACGTACACGAGGCAGACCAGCACGGCGAACGCGCTGAACAGCAGCGGAACCGGCTCGACGCCGAACCACGCCAGCGCGCCGTTGACCAGGCGCGCCAACGCTGCATTCGGGCCGAGGATGATCATCCACGCGTAGACGCGGATCAGGAAATTGCTCCAGAACGGCAGGATGACGAGCAGCAGCAGGAGGTCGCGATACTTGCGCGGACTCTTCGCGATCAGCGTTGCGAGCGGATACGCGAGCAAGAGGCAGATCAGCGTGGTCAGCGCCGCGTACCAGGCGGACTTGATGAAGACCTGCAGGTAGACGGTCTCGGTGACGAATCGGGCGTAGCTGTCGAGGTTGATGTCGAGCTTGCCCGCTTCGTCGACGAGCGGTGCGAGGCCGCCGAACTCGCCCGGCGAGCGAAACGACGCCAGCACCATGATCAGCGCGGGAATCGCGAAGAACACGAGCAGGTAGACAAGCGGCGGGCCGCTGACGACCCACTTCGCCATCCGCACAGATCGCTTCGCCATCGTCTCGCGCAGCCTTCTATTCAGCGATGAAATGGCCGGCGTCGACGTGCCAGCTCATCTCGACCGCGTCACCGACTTCGAAGAACTTCGCGCGCCCGCTCTGCGAGTTGGCGAGCAGCGCCTCGATCCGGCTGCCTCCCGACGTCTGCACGCGGTACACGGTGACGTCACCCATGTACAACAGGTCGGCGACCGTGCCGCTGTAGTGGTTGTCGGGCGAGTCGAGCGGTGCGCCCGCGGCGATGCGGATCTTCTCGGGGCGCAGCGCGATCGTGCCTGGTGAGCCGACGGCCACGGGTGCCGCTGTCGCCACGCGCACCGGTCCAATGCCGGCCACGTCCAGCGTGACGCTGCCGGCGTCGTTCGCCGTCACCGGTCCCGAGAACAGGTTGCACTGGCCGATGAAGTCGGCGACGAACTTCGTCCGCGGAAAGCCGTAGATCTTCGACGGCTCGTCGAGTTGCTCGACGCGGCCCTGGTTCATTACGGCAATGCGATGCGACAGTGCCAGTGCCTCCGTCTGGTCGTGCGTCACATAGACGAACGCGATGCCCACCTCCTTCTGCAGGTTGATGAGCTCGATCTGCAGCTCCTCGCGGAGCTTCGCATCGAGTGCTGCGAGCGGCTCGTCGAGCAGCAGCATCGTCGGATGCGTGACGAGCGCACGCGCGATCGCCACGCGCTGCTTCTGGCCGCCGGAGAGCTCGTGCGGATAGCGCCTCTCGAACCCGATGAGCCGCACGTCTTCGAGCGCCGCGGCGATGCGCGCCGGCCGCTCGCCTGCGGACACACGCGCCATCTGCAGCGGAAACGCGACATTGCCTTCGACCGTCATGTGCGGAAACAGCGCATAGTTCTGGAACACCGTGCGCACCGGGCGTGACTCGGGCGGCTGGCCGGCGAGATCCTCGCCGTTGAGCAGGATGCGGCCGCCGTCCGGCAAATCGAACCCGGCGATCATGCGCAGCAACGTCGTCTTGCCGCAGCCGGATGGCCCGAGCAGCGTGAAGAACTCGCCGGCCTGGACGGCGAGCGTCACGTTGTCGACCGCGGCGAAGCTGCCGAACCGCCGTGTGACGCCTTCGATATCGAGCAGCGCCATCGTCACCCGGTCCGCAGCATCAGCACGATGATGACGGCGAGCAGCAATGCGATCACCGCGAGCCAGCGGTTGCGCGACTGTTGCGTCGCGGCCACCGCGCGCAGTGCGGCTTCGGTGGCCGGCGCCGGCGCCGACAGCTTCTGATGCAACAGGCGCGGAAGCTCAGGCAGCACCTGGACGAGCGACGCGGCTTCGGCGAGCAGCCGGCGCTCGAGCGCGCGATAGCCGATCTGGTCTTCCATCCAGCGCTCGAGGAACGGCTTCGCCGTGACCCACAGGTCGAGGTCGGGATCGAGCTGGCGGCCAAGCCCTTCAACGTTGAGCAGCGTTTTCTGCAGCAGAACGAGCTGCGGCTGGATCTCGACGTTGAACCGCCGCGACGCGCGAAAGAGCTGCACGAGGACCTTGCCGAGGGAAATCTCCTTCAGCGGGCGGTCGAAGATCGGCTCGCACACGACGCGGATCTCGCTCTCGAGCTCGTCGACGCGTGTATTCGCCGGCACCCAGCCCGACTCGATGTGCGTCGTCGCGACGCGGTGGTAATCGCGGCGGAAGAATGCGAGGAAATTCTGCGCGAGGTAATTCTTGTCCTGTTCCGACAGCGTTCCCATGATGCCGAAGTCGAGCGCGATGTACTTGCCGTGGTTGACGGGATCGACGCCGACAAAGATGTTGCCGGGGTGCATGTCCGCGTGGAAGAACCCGTCGCGGAACACCTGCGTGAAGAAGATCTCGACACCGGCGCGCGCGAGCCGCTTGAAATCGATGCCGGCGGCGGTCAGGTCGGCAATGCGCCCGATCGGAATGCCGGCCATCCGTTCCATGACGAGCACTTCGCTCGCCGTCCAGTCCCAGTGGATCTCGGGAACCCGCAACAGGCCGGAGCGCAGGAAATTGCGCCGCAGCTGCGAGCAGTTGGCGGCCTCGCGCGTCAGGTCGAGCTCGTCGTGGATCGTCTTGTCGAATTCGGCGACGACGTCGCGCGGCCGCAGCCGCTTGCCTTCGCTCCACAGCCGCTCGACGAGCGACGCTGCCGTACGCATCAGCGCGAGATCGTGCTCGATCACCTCGCCTACGTTGGGCCGCAGCACCTTCACGGCCACCGGCGTGCCGTCGGGAAGCTCGGCGAAATGCACCTGGGCGACCGAAGCGCTTGCCACCGGCGTCAGGTCGAACGTGCTGAACACGTCGGCGAGCGGCCGCCCGAACACGCGGACGATCGTCGCTTCGACCTTGTCCGACGAAAACGGCGGCACGCGATCCTGCAGCAGCGCGAGCTCGTCCGCGATGTCGGGCGGCAAGAGGTCGCGCCGCGTCGACAACATCTGTCCGAACTTGATGAAGATCGGCCCGAGGTCTTCCAGCGCGCGCCGCAGGCGGACGCCTCGAGGCAGCGAAAGGTCGCGCCAGAACAGCGTGGCGCGAACGATCGGCCGGAATGCGCGCACCCGCGCATGTCCGAGGGCGAGGTCGTCGAGACCGTGCCGCAACGCTACGACGACGATCCGGAAGAGCCGACCCAGCCGCATGGGCCGGATTGTACCGGCGCGCTACAAGACGAAGCGCGGGCGGCGTTTACGCGTGGACTGCGTCGTGCACGGGCAGTGTTCGGGAGTTGGGCTGGGTTTCACGTCGCGCGCAACAGGCGGCGCGGGACGGCGCACCGTAACCGGCTTGCGCCGGCCACCGCGCGGTTTGTCGACTGGCGCCATCACACCACCGCGCGCGCGCTCGGGACGGAGAGCGACGGTCCGCGCCGCAGGGGGCCGACGTTGCGCCACAGGTTGATGGCCAGCACGACGATGCCGATTGCAGCCCCCATCGCGCCGACGACCGTCACGGGGAGGAACCCGTCGTGGCCCGTCAGCGCGAAGCCGAGGCCGACCATGAATATCGGCAGCGTCGTGTTATGGATCCAGAAATGCGCCGTGGCGAGGCGCGTCTGCGCAGCGGCCGGATACGCGTGATAGATGACGCCGACGATCGCGAGCGTCGCGAAGCCGAGCAGGTTGATGTGCGCGTGCACCGGCGCCAGGACGAACTGGTGCGTGATCCCCATGACGATGCCCATCGTCACCCCCAGCACCAGGTAAAACGCTGCAACCTTGATCAAGCGTGCGCTCATTGGCGGCTCCCTCAAATGATGAACGTGTGAACGGCGGTCAGGCGGCGAGGCCCACGCGCGCTGCGGCGAACGCCGCGGGAATCGCCGCGATCGACGGATGGAGTCCGGGGACGAGCATTCGCCCGAGTTCCCAGTCCGCGTCGGGATCGGCCGATGTTTGCAACGCCTTGAACAGATCCGCGAGCGGCACTGTATCGCACGTCGCGTACGCCGCGTACACGGCCCGCGTGATCGCGAGCTCGGCGAGCACCGAAGACGCGACATCCGTTCGGCTCGAGCCACGCTCGAATTCCGCCAGTGTCGGCATGCCGGAGTCGAGGGCGCGAGCCGCCTCCGCCAGCGAGCCGAGCAGCCGCAGCCCGGCCGGATCGTTCGTGCCCAGCACGGCCACGAGGACGTAATTCGCGAACGCCTCCTCGAGCCAGCGCGACGGGAACACGACGCCCTGCTGCTGGCCGAGCACATGCGCCACTTCATGCGCGATCAGCGACTCTGCCAGCGCATCGAGCGCAGGGGCGCGCCGGTCGCCCGGATCGGCGCCGTGGACGTCGACCAGTCGCGCAAGGTCGCGCGCCGGCAGGTTGCGCGCGAGATAGCGGCTGATGCCGTGCCAGGCGTCCGCAGGAGTCACGCCGACCACGAGATCACCATTGGCGGCGACGTGTGTCACACCATACGCGGCGATCTCGGCATGGGCAGCCCAATTCCGCCGGTCGAGAATGCGCAAGCTCAGCTGCGGCGCCACGCCCAGCACGTCGCGCAGCAGGTCGCTCGCATCCTGTGCCCGCAGCGCGATTCGCGTCGCGGCGGCGCCGGCGTGTTCGCTGGCAAGAACCGCGAACGGAAAGCCGTGCAGCGGCTTGAGCCCTGCACGTGGGGATTGGGCGTGGCGTTGGTACGCACGCACGGGCGCCTGGCCGTGTGGCGGCAGGGGGACGACGAACATTGCGGCTCCTTCAGAGTTCGAACACAACGTCCGCATCGTGGCCTCCGCAGGCTCACGGATCGCTGACGGATCGGGTTCGAGGCCGCCGGAAGCGGCGGAAAAGCTACTTCGGCTCGCGCCAGCCGGCGATATCGGCGAAGCGGACCGGCGTGGCGTTGCCCGGGGCGTCCGGCGGCAGCATGCCGGCGAGGCGTCCGGCGACCGCGAGGTCGTGCACCTCGTGCGGCGTCAGCGCGAGGATGCGTAGCAGGCGCTCGAGGAACGCCCGTTCGACGGCGCGCGTGGCCGCATCGGCCGAAAACAGATCGGCGGCAAGGGCTGCAAGCCGCTCGCCGAGATCGTCGCCGGATCCCGGCGTCAAAGCGGCGTGCTGGTTGCGAACGTGCGTAATGGCGGTCATGGCGTTATCGAAGGTAATCGAGGCGACGCGCAAAGTCCAGCGCGAGCGGCGCATCGAGATAGAAGTAGCGGCGGTCGTTGCGGCGGCCGACGCTTGCTCGCAAGCCGCCCGGTAACGGCGCGAGCCCGATGTGCCGGTATCGGTTATAGAGATCGCGGTTCGCCGCAAGGTTCCACCGACTTCGCGCTGCGTGCAACCCGACGCGACCTTCGAAGCCGCTCGCGTAGCTCTCCTGCACGGCGATGTCCACCAGCGGGCGCATCAGCTTCAGGTCGGGTGCAAGGCCGGCGGCGTGCAGCGCCTGACGCGGCGCGGCGGCGAGGTACCAGAGGAAGATCGACGGCGCATCCCAGTCGCGGATGAACGGAAATCCGCATGCGAGCAGCACCTGGCCGACCGGAAACGCGGTGCCGTCGGCGCGCTCGGCGAACACCTGCAGCAGCCGGACGTCGGCGGCGCGCCGCGCGCCCGCGAGGCCGATGATCGCTTCCTGGACCTGATGGAACTTGAGCAGCGACGCCCATTGCCACTTGCGGTCGAAGCGAAACTCTCGCGCGTCACGAATGTGCGGCTGCACGTGCGCGTCCCACAATGCGAGCGTCTGCGGCGTCGCTTCGGCAATCCGGATCGATAGCTGCGTCTTCCGCGCCGTTTCCACGTGGCGCAGAAAGCGTCCTTCGGTAGCCGTCACCCGGCGCCCTGGCGACTGACCTGATCGAGCGTCGCCCGGATCGCTTCGGTCTCGGCAGCAGGCTTGCGGCCGAGCACGATCGACAGCAACTCGCGGCAGCGCCGGTACGTCGTCAGCGCACCCGCCGGATCGCCGAGCTCGCGCTGGCACACCATCAGCCTGCGATAGACCGCTTCGGCGAGGTTGTCGAGGTCGAGCGCGCGTTCGTAGAGCGCGCGAGCCGCGGCGAAATCGTGTTCCGCCTCGAGCGCCTGGCCTCGCGCGAGCACCGCGCGCGCGAGTCGTGCCTGCAGTCGGTCGCGCAGCGGCAGCGCCCACGGTGCCGGCGCTTCGAGTCCCAGGAAGTGGCCGCGATAGCACGCCAGCGCCGCGTCGATGTCGGGCGGCGTTGCGTCGAGCGCCTGCTCGAACGCCCACACGTCGAGCCACACCAGGCGGTTGTCGAGTGACAACCGTCCTTCGGCGAGCGTCAGCGCGCCGTCGACGTCGAGCAGCTTGCGCAATCGGTACAGTCCGCTGTCGAACGAAGTCTTCGCGTCGTCGCCTTCCGCGTCGGGCCAGAGCTTGGCCGTCAGCACCGAAGCGTCGACGTTGCGCCCGCCGAGCGCCACCAGCGCCTTCAGCATCTCGAGCGGACGCTTCTGCGCCTTGCCCTTGGAAACGAGCGGAACGCCTTCGCGAACGACGACGAAATCGCCGAGCGTGCGCAATGCGAGTGGCCACGGCCAGTCAGGCGTTGCCGGCGACGGCGCTTCGAGCCTGCGCTCGCGAATCAGCGCGCGCGTGAACTCCGGCTCGATCCCGTGCTCCAGGGCCAACGCGAGCAGCGCCGCGACCAGCCCCGGCAACTGGCGCAGGAAGCCCGTGTAGCGGCGTTCGCGGCACGACCGCAGCACTCCGCGGAGCAGCGCCACCGCATCGTCGACGCGGCCCTGCTGCCGCGCCGCATAGGCTTCGACGAAACCGCGCTGCTCGCGGAAATTGTCCGCATCGACGCCGACGGCAACCTGCAGCGCCTCGTCGTAGCGCGCGAGCGCCTCGTCGAGCGCGCCGCGCTGCAGCTGCGACAGCGCCTCGCGGACGAGGAAATGCGGAATCTGGATCGTGGGCAGGCCGGCGCTGCGGCCAATCGTCACCGCCTCGCGCGCGGCCGCGACGGCGTCGTCCGCGCGTCCTTCGAGCATCCGCACCGTCGATTCCTGGAACTTGAAGTAGGCAACGTCCATCCGGCGCGCCGGGTTCAGCACCGTCCGCAGCTTGTCGAGCGCTGCGAGCGAGCCCTGGACGTCGCGCGAGGAGGCGACGGGCGCAACTTCTGCGTAGTAGATCTCGAACAGCACCCGGCGCAGTCCGTGCTCGACGGCGATCGCCTCGGCATCGTCCATCGTCCGGCGCGCTGCGTCGAAACGTCCTTGGATCTGATGATTGAACGCGAGGTGAACGCGCCACCACACTTGGTTCAGCGGCGTCGCGCGCGAATCTTCGAGCCACGGCGTGACGCGCGCGATCAGCGCATCCGCAGTGTCGCCCTTCGTCTTCCAGTTGTAGTAGTTGAACAGGATCGACGCGGCGTTCAGCCGGAAATTCAACGGCACGTCGAGCGCCGAGTCGTCGGCGACCTGTCGCGCGACCTCGGCGGCAACTTCGGCGATCCGCGGGTGCTCGGGCGCGCGGAACAGAAGCGCGATCAGGAACGCCGAATAGACGCGCATCGCATCGTACGGCGCGTCGAGCGGCGCGCTCGGCGTCAGCCGCTCCTCGAACACGCGAATCCAGCGATCGAGCGGCGTGAAATCCGCCCATTCGAAGTAGTGGCAATCGACGGCGTGCGCGGCGGTCATCAGCATCCTGCGCACGTCGCCGTTCGCGATGAAACCTTCGTACGCGGCCGCGAGCAACTCCTTCGCGCGCCGCGGATGGCTGTACAGGAGCGCGACGCCGAGATACAGCGCAAGCCGTGGCTCGCGTTGCCGCAGGTCGTCCGGCAGCGCGTCGATCCATTGCGCGAGCGTATTCGCACGCCCTTCGGCAATCAGCGTCGCACCGGTGCGAAGCGCGAGTCCCATCAGCGCCGACCATGCTTCCGCCTCGCGATACAGCGCCGCTGCCGCGTCGAATTCGCCGCGACTCACGAGCTGGCCGCCGGCGCGATCGAGCGCTGCGCGGCGCTCGTCGGGTGTCAGGCGCTTGCGGCCCTCGTCCAGCAGGAACTCGCGGAACAGTGCATGGAACTGATAGACCGGATCGCCGCTCGTGCGGCGTCGATCGGTGAACAGGTGCTGCCGGTACAGGTAATCGAGCACGCGCGGCGCATCGGCATCGTCGGTGATCGCCGCTGCATCGCCGCCGGTCACCGAAGGCAGCAATGCCGACAGCAGCAGCGTGCGCTGGTTGTTCGGGCGCGCGCGCTCGAAGATCTCGCCGGTGAAATAGGCGAACACCGCTTCCTTGCTTTCCGGAACGAGGCGCGTCGTGTCGAGCGCGCCCGCGCGCGCGAGATGCTCGCGCATGAGAACGATGCCGGCCGCCCAGCCGTCGCTGGCGCGGTGGATCTCCCGCGTTACCGCCGGATCGAGTCGTGCGCCGGCAGTCATCGCCTTCGCTTCGTCCTCGGTGAAGCGAAGCTCGCTCCAATCGATTTGCGTGATCGATTGGTCGGCGATCAGTCGCGACATCTCCGGCGGCGGCGGCATCCGCGACACGAACACCAGATTGAGGCCCGCAGGCGCTTCACGCAGCCCCTCGCTGAACGCGTGACGCCACGCGGCGGTTGCCGGCGCCTCGTGAAAGTTGTCGATGACAATGAGTGCGTGCGGCGGGAACAGTGCGAAGAATGCGCGCAGGAACCGTCGCGTGAACGACGGCAGTTCGGTCGCGTACTCGGGGCCGAAACGCGGCAGTGCCGCGCGCTGTTTCGGCTTCGCGCGCACGACGTCCGCGGCCGCCTGCGTCAGATAGTGGAAGAATGTGCCGGGATCGGCATCTCCGGCGTCGGCCTGAAACCAGACACCGGGCGCCTTGCGCGCTTCGATGTAGCTTGCAATCAGCGTCGACTTGCCCGCGCCCGGCGGGCCCGCGATCCAGACGATCGGGTGCTCGCGCGCCGCATCGAGCCGCGCGAACAGCCGCTCGCGCCGCAGCACGTCGTACAGGCGCGGACGACTGAATTTAGCGAGCGTGATCGGCGTGGACGGGACTGACGACCGCGGCATCTTCACCTTATCCTGATTCCAAATTGTAGCCTTATTCAGGCACGCAACTTGCCACTGAGGTGCCCGTGCCCGCGGCGCGCGTGCATCGACGCAGCCGTTTCGGCGGCGCCTGTCGATGCGGCCGCCATCCGATTCATCCTTTGACCCGCAATCCATGTCGAATTTCACTGAAGAACAAGCCCGCGCTTACATGCACAAGCTGTTGGCGGCAATGACCGAGGCCGGCGGCTCCGACCTGTTCATTGCGAACGACTTTCCGCCCAGCATGAAAGCGCACGGCAACATCCGCCCGCTGACCAGCCAGAAGCTCACCGGTGCCGTCACGCGTCAGCTTGCGAACTCGGTGATGAACGAGCGTCAGCGCGAGGAATTTGCCCGCGAGTTCGAATGCAACTTCGCGTTGGCGATACCAGGCCTGTCGCGCTTTCGCGTCAACATCTTCATCCAGCAGCAGCATGTCGGCATGGTCGTGCGCACGATCGCGTCCGAGATGCCGAACTTCGAGAAGCTTGGCTTGCCCGAAACCCTGAAGGACGTCGTGATGAACAAGCGCGGACTCGTGCTCGTCGTCGGCGCCACCGGCTCGGGCAAGTCGACGTCGCTCGCGGCGATGATCGATCACCGCAACCGGACGTCCGCCGGACACATCATCACGATCGAGGACCCGGTCGAATACGTTCACGCGTCGCTCAAGAGTCTCGTCACGCATCGCGAAGTGGGCGTCGATACGCATTCCTGGCACCACGCGCTGAAAAATACGCTGCGGCAAGCGCCCGACGTGATCCTGATCGGCGAGATCCGGGATGCGGAGACGATGGAGCATGCGATCGCGTTCGCCGAAACAGGGCACCTTTGCCTGGGCACGCTGCACGCGAACAACGCCAACCAGACGCTTGACCGGATCATCAACTTCTTCCCGGAAGAGCGCCGCAACCAGTTGCTGATGGACCTGTCCGCCAATCTTCGCGCGATCGTCTCGCAGCGCCTCGTGCGCACGCAGGACGGCGAAGGGCGCAAGGCCGCCATCGAGATCCTGCTCAACACGCCGACGATATCCGAGCGCATCTTCAAGGGCGAGTTCCACGAGCTGAAGGCGATCATGGGCAAGTCGCGCGAGCTCGGGATGCGGACGTTCGACTGGGCGCTGTTCGAGCTCTACAACGACAATCACATCTCGTACGAGGAAGCGATTCGCAACGCCGACTCGGCCAACGAGCTGCGGCTCAACATCAAGCTGCGCAGCCCGCGCGGCGAGCCCGCCATGAGCAGCGCGTTGTCGCTGTCGATCCACGAGGGACCGACCGAAGAGGAACGCCAGCTCGAGTTGCAGAAGCAGCAGGAAAAGAAGCGCCAGATGGAGCAGGAGCGCTTACTCGAGCGCAAGCGCGAGCTGGAGCGCAAGCGCGAAGCGGAGGATCAGGAGCTCAGCGTGATGCGTTTGCAGAAGCAGCGCGCCGAGCTGGTCGGCAAGTAGCCGCTCCCGGCCGTGCTACGCGTCGGAGCGACGCTCCGGCAGCCGCGCTGCCAGCGCATCGATCCGCGCGACGAGCGCGTCGATTCGCGATTGCAACGCGGCCGACTCGTCGCGCAGCACCCGCAGATCCGCCGGATGCGCGAGCACTTCGACTTCGTCGCGCGCGTAGCTGCCGACGTTGTCGCCGATCCGCTTCGTCGCGTATTCAGGCAGCTCCAGCATCCGCTTTCCCGCATCCGCCACGCGCTGGCCGACGATTGGCCCGAGCGTGCGCGCACACAGCTTCTCGACGAACCACGGCAGCGTTTGTGCGAGCTCCTTCAGCGTGCCGCCGAGCTCGACGTCACCTTCCTCGGTGACGAGCTCGTTCCACCGCGCAGGGTTGGCGAGGAATGCCGGAACGTTGAACGGCGAAAGGGTTACGACAAGGTCGGGTTTGGCGCCGGCGGCGGGTGCGGCCTCGAGCGCGCCTTGCCCGTCGATGCGGAACTCGCTCGTCAGCGGCCCGACGCGAAGCGAAAAAGCGCGGCCGGCATGCGCGGCGAGCCGGTCGCGTGCCCACGGCTCGTCCGCGAGCACGCGATTGAAGGCACCGCTGGCGAGCGCCATCGGCGGCGCGGCGTTACGCCGCTTGACTGAACTGCTGGATGCCCGCCAGCAGCCATCCGGACGATCCGTCCACCGGCTTCACGAGATTCCACGCTTCCTCGAACGGCTGCGCGTCGCGCGCGCCGTCTTCGCGCATCGTGCCGTGGAACCGGACGGTCGCGACATAGCGATCGCCCTCGCGGACCACTTCGAGGATCTCGGCGTCGAGCGTCACGATGTCGGTCGGCTGCGACGATCCACGCGTGGCCAGGTCGCGCCCGATCTCCGCGTGCATCTCGGGCGTGGTCATGTCGGCGAGGAAGTCGCGATCGCCACGGTCGTACGCGGCCTGCAGTCGGCGGAACTGCTGCTGCGCCTGATCGACGAAAGGTGCGGCGTCGAATCCCGGCGGGTAGCGACCCGCGGCCGCGTCGGTCGCTCCGAGCGCGGCTGGCGCGCCCCACGCAGGCTCGATGGCCGGCGTGCGTGCGGGTTCGAATCGGACCGGTTCGGCGCGCGCGCCCGCAGGTTGCATCGCAACACCACCGCGACGGGCAAGGAATGCGCGCACGAGGAAGATCGCTCCGACAGCCAAAAGGCCGATCAGCAGCAGGCTGCCAAGCCCTTCCGACAGGCCGAGATGCGAGAACAGTGCGGCGAGGCCCAGGCCCGCTGCGAGACCGGCGATCGGGCCGAGCCAGCGCGACGCGCGCGACGGAGCCGCGGCGGCAGCAGCTCCTGCGGCGGCCGCGGGTGCTGCGGCCGTGGCGCCCGGCTTCGCAGGCATGACGGGATTGGCGGCAGGGCCGGTGACCGAGTTGCTGGTCGAAGGTGGCGTGCGCGCCGCGGGTGGCGTGATGCTGCGCTGCATGCCGAAGCTGCGGCCGCCGCCCATCCGGGCCGCGTCGGCGAAATCGGCGTGGGCGAGGGCCAGCGCCGCGAAGACGGTGACAGCCAGAGCGAGAAGACGATTCACGAGCATCCTCCTGGGGACGAAGCCGCCAAGGCGGCAACCGGCCGATGTCGCTGGCCAGCCCTTATATGCGGGCGGTAGCCGGCCGAGTCAATCGGCAACGCAATAGAACAGTCTAATACACCCTTCCGGTGTGCAGCGCGACAACGCCGGCGACAAGGTTGTAGTAATCGACGCGATCGAAGCCCGATCGTTCCATCAGCGTCTTCAGCGCCTCCTGGTCCGGATGGACGCGGATCGATTCGGCCAGGTACCGATAGCTCGCTGCGTCGTTGGCAACGAGCCGGCCGAGCACCGGCAGCACGTTGAAGCTGTACCAGTCGTACAGTGGTGTCAGCGGGGCCGCGACGTGAGAGAACTCGAGCACGACTGCAATACCGCCAGGCTTCAGCACGCGGGCCATCTCGGCCAGCGCGCGCTCCTTGCGCGTGACGTTGCGCAGGCCGAACCCGATCGACACGCAGTCGAAAACGCGATCGGCGAACGGCAGCGCCTCGGCGTCGCACTGGACGGTTGGCAGCGCGACACCGCGGTCGATCAGCTTGTCGCGGCCTGCGACGAGCATCGCGCCGTTGATGTCCGTGTGCACGACTGTGCCGGAGGGACCGGCGCGCTCGGCGAAAAGGCGCGCGAGGTCGCCGGTGCCGCCGGCCAGGTCCAGCACGCGGGCACCCGGCTGCACGGACGCGATATCGACGGTGAAACGCTTCCACAACCGATGCAGCCCCGCCGACATCAGGTCGTTCATCAGGTCGTACTTGCCGGCGACCGAATCGAACACGCCGCGAACGCGCCGCGTCTTCTCGTCGGGTTCGACGCGCTCGTAACCGAAGTAGGCGGGGTCGGTCATCGGAGCATCGTGGAAGTCATGAGGGTTCTCTCACTGCGCGTCGCGGCTGGCGTTGGCGGCCGCGAGGCGCGCGAGATAGTCGCGCCACAGCGTGTCCTGCCGCTCGCAGAGATCGTGCAGGTATTCCCACGAATAGATGCCGGTCGAGTGACCGTCCGAGAATGTGGGCCGTACCGCGTAATGGCCGACGGGCTCGATTGCGGTGATCGTCACCTCGCGCTTGCCGGTCTGCAGCGTTTCCTGTCCGGGTCCGTGGCCGCGCACTTCGGCCGACGGCGACGACACGCGGAGAAATTCGTACGGCAGGCGGAAGCGGCGGCCGTCGGCGAACACCAGCTCGAGCACGCGCGAGACCTGGTGCAGCTTGACATCGGTGGGAATCAGCGCGCTGGCATCGGGGCCGGCCATGACGAATCGCAGCAGAAACGATTAGTCAGCCTAGCATAGTGCTTTCCTCGCTGGGCCGATTGCCGGATGCTCACGGCCCGGCCTCCGTGAGGGTAGTTCGCGCGGGGCCCCTCGCCGGCTGCTGGCGACTCGGCCTCCGAGAGGGTGCCGTGACAGGACACGCTCAGTTGTCGGCCTCCAGCGTCGACTCGCATTGGCCGTCGATCCCCGCTTCGCGGGGCCCCTCGCCGGCTGCTCGCGACGCTACTCGTTCGTCTCGGGGACGATGTCGAGATTGCCGATGCCGGAGAACATATTGCGGTTCTTCGCTTCCTTGCCCTTGAGCTTGATGTCGAGCCGCAGGTCGTTCAGCGAATCGGCGTTGCGCAGCGCATCCTCGTACGTGATGAGGCCCGCCTCGTAGAGGTCGAACAGCGACTGGTCGAACGTCTGCATGCCGAGCTCGCGCGACTTCTTCATCAGATCCTTGATGCCGCCGACGTCGCCCTTGAAGATCAGGTCGGACACGAGTGGCGAATTCAGCATGATCTCGACGGCCGGCACGCGCCCCTTGCCGTCGCGGCGCGGAATCAGCCGTTGCGCGACGAACGCGCGCACGTTGAGCGACAGGTCCATCAGGAGCTGAGCGCGGCGCTCTTCAGGGAAGAAGTTGATGATGCGGTCCAGCGCCTGGTTCGTGCTGTTCGCGTGCAATGTCGCGAGGCAGAGGTGGCCGGTTTCGGCAAACGCGATCGCGTAGTCCATCGTCTGCCGCTCGCGCACTTCGCCGATCAGGATCACGTCGGGTGCCTGGCGCAGCGAATTGCGCAGCGCGATCTCCCAGCCTTCCGTGTCGACGCCGACCTCGCGCTGCGTGACGATGCAGTTCTTGTGGTCGTGCACGAACTCGATCGGATCTTCGATCGTGATGATGTGGCCGAAGCTGTTCTCGTTGCGGTAGCCGAGCAGCGACGCCATCGACGTCGACTTGCCGGCGCCGGTCGCGCCTACGAACATCATGATGCCGCGCTTCGACATGATGATGTCCTTCAGCACGGGGGGCAGGCCGAGGTCGTCGAACTTCGGGATGTCGGTCGTGATCGTGCGCAGCACCATGCCGACGCGGCTCTGTTGAATGAACGCGTTGACGCGGAAGCGCCCGACGCCGGGCGGGCTGATCGCGAAGTTGCATTCCTTCGTCGCTTCGAACTCGGCCGCCTGCTTGTCGTTCATCACGCTGCGCACCAGCTCGATCGTGTGCTGCGACGACAGTGCAGTCTTCGATACCGGCGTTATCT
This sequence comes from uncultured Pseudomonadota bacterium, assembly GCA_963709335.1. Classification (GTDB taxonomy): domain Bacteria; phylum Pseudomonadota; class Gammaproteobacteria; order Burkholderiales; family Casimicrobiaceae; genus VBCG01. The sequence continues at coordinate 536,122 of CAVPWB010000004.1, read as the reverse complement.
TGCCGTCGACCTTGATCGCCGGCGGGAACGCGGCGGTGACGAACAGGTCGGACCCGCGCTCCTTGACCATCAGCTGCAGGAGTTCGTGGATGAATCGGGTGGCCTGCTCTCGTTCCATGATTTGTCTCCGGTCCGGACGCTCGTGACAGCCGCGCGTTGCGCGATCAGGCGGCGCCGAACGCTTCCTTGCTGACGGCGCGCATCCGCGCTTCGGCCGCCGAGATGACGTTGCGGCGCACGAGCTCGATCAGGTTCTGGTCGAGCGTCTGCATGCCAATCGACTGGCCCGTCTGGATCGACGAATACATCTGCGCGACCTTGTTCTCGCGGATCAGGTTGCGGATGGCCGGCGTGCCGATCATGATCTCGTGTGCGGCAACGCGACCCTGGCCGTCCTTGGTCTTCAGCAAGGTCTGCGAGATGACGGCGACGAGCGACTCGGACAGCATCGCGCGCACCATGTCCTTTTCGGCGGCGGGAAACACGTCGATGATCCGGTCGACCGTCTTCGCCGCCGAACTCGTGTGCAGCGTCGCGAACACCAGGTGACCCGTTTCAGCCGCCGTCATTGCGAGGCGGATCGTCTCCAGGTCGCGCATCTCGCCGACGAGGATGTAGTCGGGGTCCTCGCGCAGCGCCGCGCGCAGCGCGTTCGGGAACGACAGCGTGTGCGGCCCGAGCTCGCGCTGGTTGATCAGGCATTTCTTCGACTCGTGCAGGAATTCGACCGGATCTTCGATCGTCAGGATGTGGCCGAACTCGTTCTCGTTGACATGGTTGACCATCGCGGCCAGCGTCGTCGACTTGCCCGACCCGGTCGGGCCGGTGACGAGGATCAGGCCGCGCGGGCGGTCGGTGAGGTCGGCGAACACCTTCGGACAGTTCAACTCTTCCAGCGACAGCACCTTCGACGGAATCGTCCGGAACGCTGCGGCCGCGCCGCGCTGCTGGTTGAACGCATTGACGCGAAAGCGCGCAAGGTTCGGCACGGCAAAGCTGAAATCGCACTCGAGGAATTCCTCGTACATCTTCCGCTGCGAATCGCTCATGATGTCGTACACCATGGCGTGGACGTCCTCGTGCTCCATCGGCGGCAGGTTGATGCGCCGGATGTCGCCGTGGACGCGAATCAGCGGGGGCAACCCCGCTGACAGGTGCAGATCGGATGCCTTGTTCTTGACCGCAAACGCCAGGAGTTCGGTGATATCCATACGTCAGCCGCCGATTCGCGCGTAGAGAGTCACGCCGGCGCGTGACGTTTCAAGGGAGCCGCCCGGCGGCGCCGATACTGCCCCGGCGGGCAGGTCTGGGCGTCGCATGCGCGAAAATGCGCGGTTGGCGGCGTTTATGGCAGTTTTCATGGGTCGAGCAATGCGGGGCAGCGAGTGATCACGTGTCAAACGATCTGTAGTATGCAATGCATGTGCCAGATTCTGATGATCTAATCGCGGTCGATTATGGGCCGATACGAGAAAGCGTGGCAAGTCGCGCGCCAGCGCATCGAAGAGGCGGAAAAGCGCGCCCAACGCGCACGCGGCTCCGTACGGCTCCTCGCCGTTTCGAAGACGTTTCCGGCCGGCGCGATACGCGACTTGCACGGATCGGGCCAGCGCGCCTTCGGCGAGAATTACGTCCAGGAGGCAAGTGCCAAGCGCGAGGCGCTGGCCGACCTCGACATCGAGTGGCATCTGATCGGACCGTTGCAAAGCAACAAGACGAGGCTCGCGGCGGCCTGCTTCGACTGGATCGAGAGCGTGGATCGGATGCAGATCGCCGACCGGCTGGCGGCCGCTCGGGGCCCGGGCAAGCCACTCGACGTGCTCGTGCAGGTGAATGCCAGCGGCGAGGCGACGAAGCACGGCGTCGCACCGTCCGGTGCGCTGGCGCTGGCGCTGCACGTGGCTGCGCTGCCGACTCTGCGGCTGCGCGGCATCATGGGGATCCCGGAGGCGACGGGCGACGACGTGCGGCTGCGCGACCAGTTCCGGCAGCTGAAGGCATGCTACGACGCCTGTACGGAGCAGGGGCTTCCCGTCGATACGCTGTCGATGGGCATGTCGTCGGACCTGGAGCTCGCCATCGCCGAGGGTTCTACCGAAGTGCGGATCGGAACGGCAATTTTCGGCATGCGGGACAGGATGGGAGAGTGATGATGCGCAGCACATTCATCGGCGGCGGCAACATGGCATCCGCGATGGTGGGCGGGTTGCTGGCGCGCGGCGAGCGTGCCGCCGACATCGCGATCGTTGAGCCACTCCCGCCCCAGCGCGAGAAGCTGGCCGCGCGATTTCCCGGCGTCGGCGTCCACGCGGCGGTCGGCGAGGGCGCGCTGCCGGGGGCGGACATCGTCGTCCTCGCGGTCAAACCACAGCAGATGCAGGACGCCGCGCGTCAGCTATCGCCGTTCATCGGCGTTGTGCCCCTGGTGCTGACGATCGCCGCCGGCGTTCGGTGCGCCGACCTGTCCGGCTGGCTCGGGGGCTACGACCGGATCGTCCGGGCGATGCCGAATACGCCGGCGCTGATCGGCGCGGGCATCAGCGGGTTGTATGCGACACCGCCGGCGCGCCCGAACGCTGCCGCCGCCGTCCGGGTGCTCGAGGCCTGCGGCGAAGTGATCCTTTGCGAGCACGAAAGCGACCTCGACGCCGTGACCGGGGTGTCCGGCAGCGGACCGGCGTACGTGTTCTACTTTCTCGAGGCGCTGGAGCAGGCGGCGAAGGACTTAGGCCTTGCGGCGGGCGATGCGCGCAAGCTCGCCTACGCGACGTTCGCGGGCAGCATCGCACTCGCGCAGCAGAGCCCGGAGCCGCCGGCGACGTTGCGCGCGAACGTCACGTCCAGGGGCGGCACGACAGCGCGCGCGCTCGACGTTCTCGACGCCGCGCAGGTCAACCTGCACTTCATTGCCGCCGTCAAGGCTGCGGCGGCGCGTGCGCGCGAGCTCGGCGACGAGATCGCGCGCTGACCGCATCGATTCGCCATCATGCTCGCCTCCGCACTCGGATTCCTGATCGACGTCGTCTTCGGCCTCTTCACCTATTCGCTGCTGCTGCGCCTCGTCATGCAGCTGATGCGCGCGCCGTTTCGCAATCCGCTCGGGCAATCGGTGATGGCGCTGACCGACTGGATCGTCAAGCCGCTGCGCAAGGTGCTGCCGGGCGTCGGTGGCGTCGACTGGGCGTCGGTGATCGCCGCGTACGTGTTCCAGTTCGCGTGGCTGCTGGCGCTTTATTTCGCGTTCGGCCGCGGTTTCGCGCTGCTCGGTCCGGGTCTCGCGTTCGTGGCCGTCGCCGCGCTGATCGCGCTCGTCAAGGCGCTGTTGTGGCTGACGATCATCGTTGTGTTCGCGCAGGCGATCCTGTCGTGGGTAGCACCCGATGGGCCGCTCGCCGGCGTGTTGAACGCGCTGACGTTCCCGCTGCTGCGGCCGGTGCGAAGGCTGGTGCCGCCGATCGGCGGCACGCTCGACCTGTCGCCGCTGATCGTCATCGTCGTAGCACAGCTCGTGCTGATCACGCTCGTGCCGTGGCTCGAGGCGACGGCCACGCGCTTCCTGTTGTGATCGATCGACAGCGTCGGTTGCGCTAGGCGGCTGCCAGCGCGTTCGCGAGTCGCACGAAATCATCGACCGATAGCGTTTCGCCGCGCGCCGACGGATCGATGCCAGCGGCGCGCAGTTGCGCTTCGTCGGTTACGCCGGCGAGTGCGTTGCGCAGTGTCTTGCGTCGCTGACCGAACGCCGCGGCGACGATGCGCGCGAACAGGGGCTCATCGGCGATTCGCGGCCGTTGATCGCGCAGCGGCACGAGACGGGCCACGGCCGAATCGACGTTCGGCGCCGGTCGAAACGCGCCCGGCGGTACGATGAACAGCCGCGTGACGGCGAACCGGCACTGCAGCGTCACGGTCAGCCGTCCGTAGTCCGGTGTCGCAGGCGCAGCCGTCATCCTCGCCACGACCTCGCGCTGCAACATCACGTGGATGTCGCGCACCGACGCCGCGTACGCACCCAGGTGAAACAACAGCGGCGAGCTGATGTTGTAGGGCAGATTGCCGACGACCCGCAGGTCCGGGCCCAGCACCCCGAAGTCGAACGCGAGTGCATCGGCTTCGTGCAATGCCAGGACCTCCGCGGCGAAGCGGTCGCGAAGCCGCGCGGCAAGGTCCCTATCGATCTCGATCGCGGCGATCCGCCCCGCGCCGTCGACGAGCGCTCCCGTCAGCGCGCCTAAGCCCGGACCGATTTCGACGATGTTGTCGCCGGGCGCAGGTGCGATCGCCGCAACGATCTTGGCCACGTAGTGCGCATCGGCGAGGAAGTTCTGCCCGAATCGCTTTCGCGGCTGGTGGCCCTGCATGCCGGGGCGGTCAGTCGCCGGCGCGCGCAGCGATTTCGATGGCGAGATCGACGGCGGCGACGAGGCTGCCGACGTCCGCTGTCTTCGCGCGCTTCGCGTCGACGGCAAGATCGAGCGCCGTCCCGTGATCGACGGACGTGCGGACAAACGGCAGGCCGAGCGTGACGTTGATGCCTGTGCCGAAGCTCGCTGCCTTCAGTACCGGCAGTCCCTGGTCGTGGTACATCGCGACGATCGCATCGAACCGATGGGCGACATCGGGCACGAACACGGTGTCGGCGGGCAGCGGTCCGGTCACATTGACGCCGTCGATGCGCGCGGCCTCGATCGCCGGTGCGATGATGTCGATATCCTCACGGCCGAGGTGACCGCCCTCGCCGGCGTGCGGATTGAGGCCGCACACGGCAAGCCGCGGATTCGCGACGTCGAACTGGTCGATCAATCCCCGGCGCACGATTGCAAGCGTCTCCCGGACGGCGTCTGCGGTGATCGCGGCCGGCACGTCGCGCAACGGCAGGTGCGTCGTGACAAGCGCGACGCGCAGCGGAGATGCGCCGGAAGTCGTCAGCATCATCACGACGCGATGCGTGTGCGTGCGTTCGGCGAAAAACTCGGTGTGCCCCGAGAATGGAATGCCGGCGTCCTGCATCGCGCTCTTCTGGACGGGGCCGGTGACGAGCGCTGCGAACGCACCCGTCGCGCATGCGTCGCAGCCCGCTTCGAGCATCGACAGCACGCTGCGCGCATTGGTGGGATCCGGGTGGCCGGGCACTGCGGGTGCCGCGAGCGGCTGGTTCCACACTTCGATCGAGCCACCGACTGGCGCGAATGCGAGCGGATCGTAGTTGGCGTAGAGCACGTGCGCGTCGATGCGTCGCGCGCGCTCGGCGAGCAGCGCCTTGTCGCCCAGCACGACGAGACGCGCCGGAAAGGGATGCTGCGCATGTCGCGCGGCGAGCATCGCAATGAGCTCGGGGCCGATGCCGGCCGGCTCGCCGGCCGTGATCGCGATGCTGGGGTGCGCGGCCATCGCCGTCAAAGCGGCAATACGTCGACCGACGACGCGTCGCCAAAAATCTGCACATCGACATTGAGCGCTGCATATACCTTGCAGGCACCCGTGCGATTCTCTTCGATGCGTAGTTGGCGGTAGCCTTCGACCGCATGCGCCGGTCGCCCGAACAGCCACAGCAGTTCGAGCGGGTTGTCGACGCTCATCTCACCGGTGTGCTGCACGACGCGGCCAAGCGGCAGCGCGTGGCCTTCGCGTCCGAACACGGGGAACTGGTCGAGCCGCGCCGCGTACCGCAGCACCTGCGAGCCAGGATAGCGCGCGCGGGAATTGAGGTCGTACCACGCGCCCGGCGGCAGCGCGATGTCGACGTCGCCGCCTTCGCGCACGATGGGCGCGACGAGCAGCGCATCGCCGAACATGAACTGCAATTCGAAGTCGCGGACGAGCCGGCTGTCGGGGAATGCGAGCGGCATCGCGCGCATGACCGGCATGCCGGTCGCGACGGCCTGCTCGACGAGCCGTTCGATGTAGGGAATCAGCCGGTAGCGCATCGCGAGCCACTTGCGCGCCACCCCTTCCGCCTCGGCGCCGAACACCCAAGGCTCGCGGTCGCCAATCCCGTGCAGCCGCATATGCGACGAGAACACGGCGGCCTGAAGCCAGCGCACGTACAGTTCCGCGGACGGCTGCATCGAGCCGTAGTGACCTCCGACGTCCGCGCTGTGGTACGGATTGCCGCTCATCCCCCACGAAAGGGCGCCGCGAATGGATGCTGCGAGACCTTCCCAATCGCTCTGCGGATCGCCACCCCAGCCGATTGGATAACGCTGGCTTCCTGCCCACGCGGAGCGGCTCCAGATGACGGGCGGGCCGTCGGAAGGCGCCTGAAATCGCGCAGTTGCCTCGAAGACGCAGCGGTTGTAGAGGAGCGGGAAAACGTTGTGCAGCCGAGCGCCGCTGTCGCCGTTGAACGCGACGGCATCCTCGGGCACCTGCTCGCCGCAATCGCTGTTGATCGCATCGACGCCATCTTCGAACAGCGGCTGATGTGCGTCGCGCCACCACGCGTAGGCATCGGGATTCGTGAAATCGACGATTCCGCTCTCGGGCGACGATTGCGCATAGCCATGGGACGTAGCACCCGCCTGCGCGTCCCACGAGAACACGTACGGATCGCCGTCCTGCGTCAGCAGCAGGTATTGCTGCGACGCCAGCTCCTGGAAGAGTGGCGAGTTTACCGACACGTAGGGGTATTCCCAGACGCACACGCGAAGGTCGTGCGCCTTGATCTTCGCCAGCGTGCCGGCCGGATCGGCGAACCGCTGCGGATCCCAGCTGAAATCGAAACGCGTTTCGGCATCCCATGCGAGGCCTCCATCGAGCGATAGCACGTCGGCCGGGATCTTGCGGGCACGAAGCTTGGCGGCGATTGCGATCGCATCGTCGGGCGTCGGATAGGCGGCGCGCGATACCCACAGGCCGAGGCTCCACCGCGGCACGGGCGCAGGGCGGCCGGTCAGGTGCGTGTAGCCGTCGACGATCGCTGCAGGTGTAGCACCCGCGAACAGGAACAGGTCGAGCGCCTCCTCCTCGACCATCACCGCGTAGCTGCGATGCGACCAGTCGGGATGGCCAACGCCGTGCGTCACCATGCCCGGCGTGTGGATGAACGTTCCCCACGCGCCCTTGCCGGTGCCCGGACTCCACGCGAATGGCGTGTTCTTGTAGGCGAGGCCCGTATTGACGCCAAGCGCATCTTCGACCCGCGAATGGATCAGCTGGCCGCGCTTGTCGAGCGGCCCGAACTTCTCGCCGAGCCCGTAAACCGGTTCACCCGATGCGAGCGCGAACGCGGCCGTCCACAATCCGCCTTGCCGCAGGCGCCCGAACGTCGGCAGCCGCGTGGTGCCGTGCGCGTGCTCGTCGGTGATCGACGTGAGCACCACCCCGCCCTTCCACGACAGCTTGATCCGCAGCGGCGAACCACTGATCTCCAGCAGCGAGTCGCCCGCCGTGAACGTCCACACGCCGGGCAGACGCTGCGCGACGGTGCAATCCTTCGCCCTCGCAACGACGATGCCGTAATCCGGTCGCGTATCCGGTCCGAGGCGCAGCCGGAAGATCCCTTCGCCGAAGCATTCGATGTCGAGGATGTCGCCGCTCGATGTCGCGAACGACGCGCCGGCGGCCGTCGCGCCGAGACTGTGCGGAACGTCGAGGCGGAGGTAACTCGCAGGGTCCAGCTGCATCGTCGTCCGGTCTTTCCGCTAGCCGCGAAAGCGGGGTTCGGGCAATCCGGGCACGTCGACGCGCATCGAGAAAATACTGCCGCTTTGCGGCAAGCGCGCGAGCTCCTCGTCCTCGCGCATCTGACGCGCCGTCGTTACGTAAAGCGTGCGCAGATCGTCGCCGCCGAATGCGCACATCGTCGGGCACACCGCCGGCACCGGGTATTCGGCGACCAGCTTGCCCTGCGGCGACAGGCGGACGATCCTGCTGCCGCGGTAGTGCGCCACCCAATAATCGCCCGCGCTGTCGACGGCGGCGCCGTCGGGGCGCTCGGTCTCCCCGTGCCACTGAACGAACGTCCTGCCGTTGGCAGGCAGCCCCGCACCGCCATCGTAGTCGTATGCACGCACGATTCGCGCAGGCGTATCGGCGTGGTACATCGTGGTGCCGTCCGGGCTGAACGCGAGGCCGTTGCTGATCGTCATGTTGCCGAAGAGCCGCGTCAGCGTGAAATCGGCGTCGAGCCGATACAGTGCGCCGCTGTCGGCGTCGCGAGTCTCGTTCATCGACCCGACGACGAAGCGGCCCTGCGGATCGCAGCGGCCGTCGTTGAACCGGTGATGCGACGTCTCGTACGGCGGTTCCGCGACGCTGCGCTCGAGCTGCCCCTTGGTGCTGGCAAGCCAGATGCCGTTACGCAGCGCGACGACGAAGCCGCCCCGCTCGCGCAGCGCGAAACTGCCGATCGACGCGGGCATCGGCATCACGCGATTCTCGCCCGTCGCGGGATCGAAACGGTTCAGCGTCGGCGCGTTGATGTCGATCCAGTACAGCACGCGCTCGTCGGCCGCCCAGAGCGGACACTCGCCGAGGCTCGCGCGCACGTCGAGCGCGCAGGTAAACGGACTGTCTTGTGTCATCGAGCAGGATCTCTGGGAACGATCATTCGAGCGCCGAGGCGGCAACGCGCATCGTACAAGAAAAGGCGCAACCCGGCGGCAGCGTTCGGCAACCGGTTTGCGTCGCCCCGAGTGCGCTGCGGTTGAACGCGTCGGTTTCGTGCGTCACCGGCTCGAGCGCGATGAAGTCGGCTCGCGGCGGCGCATAGACGACGAGATTGCCGCATGCGCGGTCAGCGGCAAGCGTTGCGCGTATGCCCGTGGAGGCGTTCGTGACGACGGCGCGCCCCTGCCATCCGGTGAACACGTTGTCGATCGCAAGTCCTGCGAGCGGGCGCGCCGACGCGAACGGCAACGCCGCCGGAACGTCGATGCGACGCAGCGGCAGTTGCGTCGCATCGTTCTCCCACATCTGATGGGCGCCGAACGCAACCCTTGTCGCGGCGTCGGCTGACGAAGAAGGGATGCCAGCCGAGGCCGAACGGAAACGGCTCCTTGCCTGCGTTGACGAGCGTCAGCGTCACCGACAGGACGACTGCCGCCGGCGTTACCGCACGGGCGAGCTCGAACGTCTGCGTGGCGCGAAACGGCCATGGCCAATTCACCTTGTCGTCGTCATCGGCAGCGTGGTCGAGTGTCAGTTGCACGCAATGTCGTTGCACGGCGGCGACCGACCACGCGCGCTGCCAGCCCAGCCCATGGATTGCGTGCGGATGCGAACCGAAGTTGCGCGCAAGCGCGTAATCCCTGCCGCGGAAGCGCAGTCGCGCATCGCGGATCCGGTTCGAATAGGGAACGAGTGGGTAGCACGATGTCATCCGCACGCTGCGCGAGCCAGGCGCCGCATCCGTTGCGGCGCGCAGCACGGGGCGATCGCGCCACTCGTACGACGTGATCGCGGCGCCGAGGTCGGGTGCTACGCGCAAGACGGCGTCGTCGATGCGCAGTTCGATGCTGTGCACAGCGTCAGTTTAATATTACGACGTGTTGTCGTACCCTCGGGTCCGGGAGCGCTCAATCTTCGTTATCGGAGGGTACATGCACCTTTGCTGGATACAAGCGTCGCTTGCGATATTCGGGTTGATGAGTGCCACGGCTGCGGTTGCTGCAGACGCTGGGAAATCAGGGGACGCCGTTCGCGATCGCGGCCGCTACGTGGTCACGATCGCCGGGTGCAACGACTGCCATACGCCCAATTACGGGCTCGGTGGCGGCAAAGTCGACGAGAAGCAATGGCTCACCGGCGATTCGCTCGGTTGGCGCGGACCGTGGGGCACGACGTATGCGGTCAATTTGCGGCTCTACATGCAGAACATCAGCGAGAAAGACTGGGTCGCGAAGGCAAGAACGCTGGAGACGCGCCCGCCGATGCCGTGGTTCAACGTGCAGCGGATGAGCGATGGCGATTTGCGTGCGATCCACCGTTACATCCGCTCACTCGGTCCCGCCGGCGAGCCTGCGCCTGCGTTCGTGCCGCCGAGCCAGGAGCCCCGTCCTCCTTACGTGACCTTCCCCGCACCGCCGCCCAAATAGCGCAAGCGGACGCACGACCACGCGATGCGTCGGTTCGCTTCCGATCGCGACTTCCGCGCGGGTTTCACGGCCATGCTGCCGGTGTGCATCGGCACGGTGCCGTTCGGCCTCGTATGCGGCGTCGGCGCAGCCGCAGCGGGCGCGTCGGCGCTCGGTGCACTCGGACTGTCGGCGATCGTATTCTCCGGTGCAGCGCAGATTCTCGCCGTGCAGTTGCTGGCGGCCGGCTCGCCGCTCGCCGTCATCGTGCTGACATGCTTCGTGGCGGGACTGCGCTTTCTGATCTACAGCGCCGCGATGGCACCCTACCTGCGCCCGTTGCCGCCGCGCTGGCAAAAGGGCCTGGCGTTCCTGCTGACCGACCAGGCGTTCGCGGCGTCGGTACGCCGCTTCGACGCCGGCGGGGACCCGCGGGCAGGCGGCCTCTTCTTTCTCGGCGGCGGATTCGCGCTTTGGTCGTCGTGGCAACTGACGAACCTCGCCGGCTATTTCGTCGGCAACCTCATTCCCGCGGCATGGTCGCTCGAGTTCGCCGTGCCGCTGTGCTTCATTGCGCTCGTCGCGCCGCACTTCCGCTCGTATCCGACGATCACGGCGGCGCTCGTGTCCGCCTTCGCGGTGATCGCGTTCGCGGGCCTGCCGATGAAGCTCAACCTGATCGTCGCCGGTCTCACCGGCATCGTCGCCGGAACGCTGGCGGACTTCGCGCGGGAACGATGGATGCCACGCTGAAACTGTGGGCGGTGATCCTGATCGTGGGTGCGCTCAACTACCTGTCGCGCCTTTCGTTCATCGCGCTCTTCGCCCGCCGCCAGGTGCCTCCATTGCTCGGGCGCGCCTTCCGCTACGTGCCCGCGGCGATGCTGACGGCGCTTATCGTGCCGATGGTCGTCACGCTGCCCGCCGGCGCAGTGGGCCCCGCGCTGCCGAAAATCGTGGCTGCACTGGTCGCAGGCTTCGTCGCGTTCGCGACGCACAGCCAGGTGAAGACGCTCGGGTGCGGCATGGTCACGCTATGGGCATTGCAGGCGCTGGCGCAGCGGTTCGGATAACATCGGCAGGACGTGCGCCAAGTCGCTCTCGGGAATCCCATGCGCTTCGAAGGATCTTCCACTTACGTAGCAACGCCGGACCTGAAGCTCGCCGTCAACGCGGCGCTCACGCTCACTCGCCCGCTGCTGGTCAAGGGCGAGCCCGGCACCGGCAAGACGCTGCTCGCCGACGAGATCGCCCGCGCGCTCGGCCGGCCGCTGCACCAATGGCATGTCAAGTCGACGACGAAGGCGCAGCAGGGGCTGTACGAATACGACGCCGTGTCGCGGCTGCGCGATTCGCAGCTCGGCGACGGCCGCGTCGGCGACATCGCGAACTACATCAAGCCGGGCGTGCTGTGGGACGCGTTCGTCAGCGAGACGCCGGCGGTCGTGCTGATCGACGAGATCGACAAGGCCGATATCGAATTTCCCAATGACCTGCTTCGCGAGCTCGACCGGATGGAATTCCACGTCTACGAGACGCGAGAGACCGTCGTGGCGCGGCATCGGCCGCTCGTCGTCATCACGTCGAACAACGAAAAGGAGCTGCCGGATGCATTCCTGCGGCGCTGCTTCTTCCACTACATCCGCTTCCCCGACCGTGAAACGATGACGGCGATCGTCGACGTTCACTATCCGGGTCTCAAGCGCGCGATGTTGCAGGAGGCGCTGGAAGTGTTCTTCGCGCTGCGCGACGTGCCGGGCCTGAAGAAGAAACCGTCGACGTCCGAGTTTCTCGACTGGCTGAAATTGCTGCTGGCCGAAGACATCCCGCCCGAGGCGTTGCGCAGCACCGACCGCAAGGCGTTCATACCGCCGCTGCACGGCGCGCTGCTGAAAAACGAGCAGGACGTGCACCTGTTCGAGCGCGTCGTGTTCATGTCGCGCGCGGGCCGGCAGGGCTGACATGGAGTCCCGGTTCATCGAACCCGTCACGCTGCGAGGTGCTCATGCGTCGCTCGAGCCGCTGGCGCCGGAGCATGGCGAACCGATTCGCGCGGCGGCTGCGGACGGCGCACTTTGGCGACTCTGGTACACGTCGGTTCCGTCGCCGGAGACGACGTCCGTGTGGCTCGAACGGGCGCTCGACATGCGCGAGCGGCTGGGCGCGATGCCGTTCGCCGTCCGCGACGCGGCGAGCGGCGACATCGTCGGCAGCACGCGCTATTTCAACGTCGATGCGGTCAACCGGCGGCTCGAGATCGGCCACACGTGGTACGCGCGCCGCGCGCAGCGGACGGCGATCAACACCGAATGCAAGCTGTTGCTGCTGACGCACGCGTTCGAGACGCTCGGCTGTATCGCCGTCGAATTCCGCACGCACTGGTTCAATCAAGCGTCGCGCAGCGCGATCGAGCGGCTGGGTGCGAAGCTGGATGGCGTGCTGCGGAACCACCAGCTGCTGCCGGACGGTAGCCGGCGCGACACCGTCGTGTACAGCATCATCGACGGCGAATGGCCCGCGGTCAGGTCGCATCTCAAGTTCCTGCTCGACCGCAGGCGCGCCGCAACTTGCGGCGATACGGGGAGCCCATGAAAATATCGGCGCAATTCGGCATGTGGTTTTCGCTGGTGTTCGCGGTCCTCTGCCTCTACATCGCGTTCGACGGCCTCTCCAGTCTCGCGTCGCTCACCGACGAGACGCAGCGCGCCGACAGCCGCGGCTTTGCCTACTTCTGGCTGTTTCTCGGCATGGTCTCGGTCGCCTGCGCGCTTCTGTCGCGGTGGATCGTCAAGCGCGAGGAAGCGAACCCGTCGGACGGGTGACCGGACCTACTGCGCGCGATGCTCGTCGGTTTCTTCCTGCATCTGAAGTCGTTTCGGCTTCCTGTATCGACGCGCGAGTTCCTGACGCTGCTCGAAGCGCTGGAGCAGCGCGTCGTGACGGGATCGCTCGACGATTTCTACGTGCTCGCCCGCGCGTGCCTCGTGAAGGACGAGCAGCACTTCGACCGCTTCGACCTCGCGTTCGCCAGTTACTTCAAGGGCGTCGATGCGATCTTCGACGCGAACGGCGACATCCCCGACGAATGGCTGCGGCGCGAGCTCGACGCGCACCTGTCCGACGAAGACCGCCGCGCGGCGGAGGCGCTGGGCGGCCTCGACGCGCTGCTCGAGCGCTTCCGGCAGCGGCTCGCCGAGCAGCGTGAGCGTCACCAGGGCGGCAGGAAGTGGATCGGCACGGGCGGGACGAGCCCGTTCGGCGCCTACGGTTTCAACCCTGAAGGCATCCGCGTGGGTGCCGACGGCGGCTCGCGCAGCGCCGTGAAAGTCTGGGACGAACGCAGTTTTCGCAATCTCGACGGCGACGTCGAGCTCAATACGCGCAACATCAAGATTGCGCTGCGGCGGTTGCGCCGTTTTGCGCGCGAAGGCGTGCCCGACGAGCTGGATCTGGAAGGGACCATCAGCGGGACGGCGCGCAACGCCGGTTGGCTCGATCTGCGGCTCCAGCCCGAGCGCCGCAACCGCGTCAACGTGCTGCTGTTTCTCGACGTCGGCGGGTCGATGGATCCGCACGTCGAAGTGTGCGAGGAGCTGTTTTCAGCGGCGAAATCGGAGTTTCGTCACCTCGAGCACTTCTACTTTCACAATTGCATCTACGATCACGTGTGGCGCGACAACGCTCGCCGGCGCAACGAGCGCTTCAGCACGCTCGAACTGTTGCGCACCTACGGTCCGGAATGGAATGTGATCTTCGTCGGCGACGCGGCGATGAATCCCTACGAGCTGACCGCCATCGACGGCAGCGCCGAATACCGCAATCTCGAGCCAGGGATTGCGTGGCTCAAGCGGCTGTTCGAGCATTACCGGCGCGTCGTCTGGTGGAATCCGGAACCGGTCCGGACCTGGGAATACACGCGAACCACGCAGATGATCCTGCAGTCCCTCGGTCCGCGCATGTTCCCGTTGACGCTTGCCGGGATTTCGGCGGGCATTGACGCGCTGCGGCATTGACGCCGCACCGCACCATTGCCTTTAGCCCTTTACGGCAGGCGGCGAGTCTTGCGGCGTTCGCGCAGCGGCAACACGGTAGAAGCCGGTCGCACGTAGCGTCGCGGTTGTCTCCGTGAAGGCGTCGCGAGGAAGTCCTTCGACGTCAGCGCCGCAAGCCGCATCAGTGATTTGGTATGCATGGTGCGCAGCTTCGCGCGGGCGCGATCCGCCGGCTGCCGGTCGACGGATCATTTCGTTGTAGGACAGACAGCCAAAAAAAGAGCCGCGACAATCCGCGGCCCTTCGAGGTAACGCCTGTCGCTTGGCGACGTCAGCCGATGCGCACCGGCACGAACAGCTTCTGGCCGTTGCGCTCGATCAGCAGCGCCACGTTGCCGCCTGCCTTGTCCACCTGGCGCTTCAGCTCGTCGACCGACACGACCTTGGCCGAACCGACGCTGACGATCACGTCGCCCGCCTGGATGCCGGCACGCGCCGCGGGACCGGTCGCGTTCTCGACGACGAGGCCGTCGTGACCGATCTCGGATTTCTCGTCCTGCGTCAGCGGCCGCACGGCGACGCCGAGCTTGCCGCCGCCCTGCGCCGCCTTGCCGGCACTGGCGACCTTTTCGGTGTCGTCGAACGATCCGATCGTCGCCGTCAGTGTCGTCGGCTTGCCTTCGCGCCACACTTCGATGCTGACCTTCGTCCCCGGCGCCATGTTGCCGATACGGCTCGTGACGTCGGTGCTGTCGGTGATGGCCACGTTGTCGAGCTTGCGGATCACGTCACCCGTCTTGAACCCCGCCTTTTCGGCCGGGCTGTCTTTCTCGACCGAGCCCACGAGCGCGCCGTCGGAATCCGGCAGGTTGAAGCTGTCTGCCAGCGCCTTGTTGAGCCCCTGGATACCGATGCCGAGGCGGCCGTGCGTCACCTTGCCGTGCGCCTTGAGCTGCTGCGCGACGTTGGCCGCGACGTCAGCCGGAATCGCGAACGAGAGCCCCATGTAGCCGCCCGAGCGGCTGTAGATCTGCGAATTCACGCCGACGACCTGGCCCGCCGCATTCAGCAGCGGTCCACCCGAATTGCCGGGGTTTACCGCGACGTCGGTCTGGATGAACGGTGTCATCTGGCCGCCCGGCAATGCGCGATGCACGCCGCTGACGATACCGGCCGAGATGCTGTTCTCGAAGCCGAACGGCGAGCCGATCGCGACGACCCATTCGCCCTGGCGCGGCGCGGGCGGATTCGACAGGTCGAGTGCCGGCAGGTTGCCCTTGGCGTCGATCTTGATCAACGCGATGTCGGTACGCTTGTCCGTGCCGACGACCTTGGCCGTGAACTCGCGACGATCGGTCAGTCGTACCGTCACTTCGTTGGCGCCGTCGACGACGTGCGCATTGGTGACGATGTAGCCGTCGGGACTCACGATGAAGCCGGAGCCCACACCTCGCGACGGTACGGCACGCGGCTGCATGTTGGGACCGTTGGGGCCGCCGAAGCGCTTGAAGAACTCGTTGAGCGGATTGTCTTCGTCGTCCGGATCGAGCGCCGCGGGGCTGCTCTTGCCCACGGTGCTGATGTTGACGACGGCGGCGCCTGCGCGATCGACGAGCGCCGTGAAGTCGGGCAGGCGCGCAGCAGCAGTCGGCGCAAGGGCGGGTGCGGTGATGGCCGTCGGCGACGCGGCATTCGCGAGCGCGACGGCCGGCGTGTCGAGGCGGTTGTACCCGGCACCGACGGCGAGGCCGAAGCCTGCGGCAGCGAGGGCCACGGTGATCTGTTTCATACGAAGGGTCGGTTGCATGCGTGCTCTCCTGGAAAGAACCTCGGGGCCACTCGAAAGTCGGGCCGGCACGTTGCAATATAGGGATGCCCCCTTAACGACACCTTAAGAAGCGGCCGGCACCGCAGGAAAATGCACGCGGACGGCGAGCCCGCCGCCTTCTGCGTCGTCGAGCGCGATCGCCGCGTGGTGCGCATCCGCGATGCGCTTCACGATCGACAGACCCAGCCCGCTGCCTTGCTCGTGCTGGTCGTCGCCCCGGAAGAACCGGTCGAACACGCGCGCACGGTCCTCGGCCGGAATGCCCGGACCGTTGTCGGTGACGGTCAGCGTCGCACCGGTGTCGTCGCGATCGACCGCCACGTCGATGCGGCCGCCGCGCGGCGTGTAGCGCAGCGCATTGTCGATCAGGTTCGACAGCAGGATCGCGAGGCTGGCCGGATCGCCGCTGACCGTCGCGGGCACGGCACGCAGCAATCCGAGGTCGATCGCCTTGTCGGCGGCGAGCGCCGCGCGCGCGACGATCGCATCGCGCGCGAGTGCCAATAGATCGCAGTCGCTGCGCTTCTGTGCGAGCGCTTCGGGTTCCACGCGTGCGAGCGTCAGCAACTGCTCGACGACGTGCGACGCGCGCGCCACGCCGGCATCGAGGTCGTCGAGCGCGCCTGCGCCGTCCGACGTTCCACCGCGGCGCGCGAGATCGAGCTGCAGCTTGAGCGCTGCGAGCGGCGTGCGCAGCTCGTGCGCCGCGTCGGCGGTGAACCGGCGCTGCGCGGCCAGCGCTTCGGACAGCCGCGCCAGCAGGCCGTTGAGACTGACGACGAGCGGTTGCAATTCCTCGGGCACGCCGCGCTCGGCAATCGGTGCCATCGCGTCGGCGCGGCGCTTGGCCACCGCGCGCGAGATCGCGTCGAGCGGGGCCAGGCCGCGGCCGACGCCGATCCAGATCAGCGCGCCGAACAGCGGCAGCAGCGCGATGAACGGCACGAGCGTGCGCAGCGCCGTCTGCGTTGCGATCGCTTCGCGCTCGTTCTCGGCTTGTGCGACCTGCAGCGCATGCGTGCCCTGCACCAGCGTGTAGACGCGCCACCGGCGGCCGTCGTGGTTCGCCGTCGAATAGCCTTCGGTCGCAGGCACCGGCAGGCCCATGCCGGGCTGAGTCCAGTAAACCAGCACGCCGTCGCGATCCCAGATCTGCGTAACGAGCTCGGTGATGCCCGCGCCGGACGGTGCTGCCCGCGGCTCGAGCCCCGGACGCCGTCCGCGCAAGAGGTCGTCGATGCGCGTCGAATACGCGAGCTGCTTCAATTGCAGGTCGAGCAATTCGCCGACTTCGCGGCGCGCGGCGAGGTAAGTGGCTCCGCTCGCGGCCAGCGCGATCGCGGCGAGGCCGGCCAGAAGCCAGGCGAGCAGCGTGCGGCGAATCGAGTTCATCGAAGCAGCGTGAGCGCGGCCGGGCCGCCCCAAGGCGCGAACGGCTTCCCCCCGGGGGGCCGCGCAGCGGCGGCAGTCGTAAGCGTGGGGGCCGTCATTTCAGGCAAGGGCGTAGCCCACGCCGCGCAGCGTGCGGATCGCCTCGCTGCCGAGCTTCTTGCGCAGGTTGTGGATGTGCACTTCGACCGCGTTGCTCTCGACTTCGTCGCCCCAGCGGTAGATGCGCTCTTCGAGTTGCGTCTTGGACAGCGCCGCACCCGGCCGCTCCAGCAGCGCCGCCAGCAACGCGAATTCCCGCGCCGACACGTCGACGACCTTGCCACCTTTGGTGACGGCATGCGTCGCCGTGTCGAGCGCGAGGTCGCCGTGGCGCAGCACGTTGTCCTCGCGCGTCACGTCGCGCCGCAGCAGCGCGCGAATCCGCGCCGTGAGCTCGTCGAGGCTGAACGGTTTGGTCAGGTAGTCATCGGCGCCGGCGTCGAGCCCTTCGACGCGGTCGGCCACCGCGTCGCGCGCGGTGACGACCAGCACGCGAACGCGGTTGCCCTCGCGGCGCAGTTCCCGCAGCAGCGCGAGGCCGCCCTTGCGTGGCAAGCCAAGGTCGAGCAGGACCAGCACGTACGCGTCCTGCGACGTCGTGATCGCAGTGCGGCCGGACTCGCCGTCGGTCACCCAGTCGACGGCGTAACCGTCCTGCTGCAGCGCCTGCTGCAGTGTCTTGCCGATCATCGGGTCGTCTTCGACAAGCAGGATGCGCATGGCTGCCCCTGGAGGGAACCGGTTGATTCTACGGGCGGAACCTTAAGCGGCGCTGAGCGTGAATCCAAATCCGCCGATCGTCCGTAAGGGGAGATGTGCGGATGCGATCGGAACCGCCGGCGACCGGGCACCTGGTCGTGCGGCGCTGGGTCGTGGTTCCGCCCCGTTACACGTTCACTGTCCCCAGGAGCCCGTCATGTCCCGTGTCAGCCGCAACCCCGCATTCCGCAAGGCCGTTTTGCCCGCGATCGTCGCCGCCGCCGTTGCCGCATGCTGGGCCGCGCCCGCGGCTGCATCGAGCCACCGCGAGGCGCCGTTCATCGCGTCGCAACCGCAGGTCGACGCGACCGACTTCTACATGTTCCGCAGCTACGAGCCCGGACGAGACGGGTATGTGACGATCGTCGCCAACTACCTGCCGCTGCAGGATCCGTACGGCGGGCCGAACTATTTCAAGCTCGACCCCAACGCGCTCTACCAGATCAATATCAGCAACGACGGCGGCGCCGCCGCCAATCTTACGTTCACGTTCAAGTTTCAGAACACGCTTGCCGACAACCAGATTCCCGTCGGCGGCAAGATGGTGTCGATTCCGCTGACGCAGAACGGCTCCGCCGACGTCAGCGTCCCGAATTCGCCCGCGCTGAACGTCCACGAAACCTTCACCGTCGACGTCAGCCGCGGTCCGGGGAACGGCAACAACAAGCAGTCCGTCACGAATGCCGGCAACGGTGCGACGGTGTTCGACAAGCCGGTCGACTACATCGGCACGAAGACGATTTCGAACTACGTCGCGTACGCGAACAAGCACATCGCAACGATCAGCATTCCCGGCTGCGACGGCACCGGCCGCGTGTTCGTCGGCCAGCGCAAGGATCCGTTCGTCGTCAACCTCGGCGAGACGTTCGACCTGATCAACATCAAGTACCCCGCGACGGAGCTCAATCCGCTCGCAGAATTCGCGACGACCGATTCGCTGGCCGACGCGAACGTCACGTCGATCATCCTCGAAGCGCCGATCGCGTGCCTGACACAGGGCAAGGGTTCGATCATCGGCGGGTGGACCACTGCCAGCGTCCCGATGACGCGCGTTGCGTCGAAGGCACCGGGCTCGGGCCTCGACCCGACGTCGCAGAACGGCGACTACGTCCAGGTCTCGCGCCTTGGCATGCCGCTCGTCAACGAGATCGTCATCGGGCTCAAGGACAAGAACAAGTTCAATTCCAGCGAGCCGAAGGACGACGGCCAGTTCATCGACTACGTGACGAACCCGACGCTGCCCACCCTCGTCGAGGCGCTGTTCGGCGCCGCAGGCGTCAGGGCGCCGACGAACTTCCCGCGGACCGATCTCATCGCCGCGTTCCTTACCGGCATCGACGGTGTCAACAAGCCGGCAAACGTGACGCCATCCGAAATGCTGCGGCTCAACACGGCGATTGCACCTACCCCGGGCGCCATGCAAAACCGGCTCGGTGTGCTCGGCGGCGACAACGCCGGCTTTCCGAACGGTCGCCGGCCGGGCGACGACGTCGTCGACATCGAGCTTCGCGTCGCGATGGGCGTGCTGTGCACGCTGAACCTAGGCGGCTGCAAGCCGGCGGATGCTCCGGCCGGTGCGCTGCACTACACCGACGGCGCCTATATCACCTCGGCGTTCTTCGCCAACGAGTATCCGTACCTGCGCGCACCGTTGAAGGGCTCGCCCAACGACGACAACGCGATCAAGGCGCGGCAGGCCGGCCGCTGAGAAAACGACGCGGCCACCGCATCCAATTTCGCCGTTCGTGCGTAAACGACGTTGAAGGAGGCACGAATGACCGGTTGGCGAACTTCGATGTGCGTGGCCGCGTTGGCAACACTGGCGGCCGGTGCGACGGCAGCGCCGTACGTGCCGCAGTCCGACAATGTCGTGCTCGAACGGCTGCCGGAGAAGGGCGACCCTGCACTCGCGCAACTCAAACGGATGCGCAGGGCGCTGGCCGCGCGACCGGCGGATATCGACATCGCGATTCCCGTTGCCCGCAAGGCGCTCGAGGCGGCGCGCCAGCTCGGCGATCCGCGCTTTCTCGGCCAGGCACAGGCGGCGCTCGCGCCGTGGTGGACGGCCGACACGGTGCCGCCGGCCGCGCTGCTGCTCCGCGCGACGCTGAAGCAGAGCCAGCACGACTTCGACGGATCGCTGAAAGATCTCGACCGT
Source organism: uncultured Pseudomonadota bacterium (assembly GCA_963709335.1). Classification (GTDB taxonomy): domain Bacteria; phylum Pseudomonadota; class Gammaproteobacteria; order Burkholderiales; family Casimicrobiaceae; genus VBCG01. The sequence continues at coordinate 515,938 of CAVPWB010000004.1, read as the reverse complement.
CTGCTGGCCGCGCAGCCGGCCGCAGCGCAGGCGCGGCTGACACGCGCAACGGTCCTCGGCGTCCAGGGCCGCTACGCCGATGCACGCCGCGACTGCGGCGAACTGAACGGCCGCGTAGCGCCGATCGTTTTCCTGGGTTGCGACGCGGTGCCGGCGAGCCTTTCCGGTGCTGCGGCTTACGCGTACACGAGCCTGAACGACGAGCTTTCCACGCAGCGCGGCAGCTCCGACTTGCGCGAGTGGGCGCTTACATTGGCGGCGGAGATCGCCGAGCGCCGCGGCGACTTCAGCGCCGCGGAGCGGCACTTCCACGACGCACTGGCGCTCGATCCGCGCGACGCCTACCTGAAGGGCGCATACGCAGATTTCCTGCTCGAGCGCAATCGACCGGAGGCGGTATTGCCGTTGCTGGCGAACGACGCCAGCAACGATTCGCTGCTGCTGCGCCTGGCCCTCGCGGAACAACGTGTTCCTGCGGCACGGGACGCATTCGTCGCGCATCGCGCCGATCTCGCGGCCCGCTTCGAGGCCGCACAGCGCCGCGGCGACAGCCTGCACCGGCGCGAAGAGGCGCGCTTTCGTCTCGACATCGAGAAGGCTGCGCCCGCCGCGCTCGCACTTGCGCGCGCGAACTGGAACGTCCAGCGCGAACCGGCCGACCTGCGCATTCTCGTCGACGCGGCGCGTGCGGCCGGCGACGCCGCTGCGCTGGAAATTGCCGCGCAGTGGATCACGTCGACGCGGATGGAAAACGTCGCGGTCGCCTCCGTCGCAATGGTGCGCAAGTGATCCGCAATGTTCTGCTGCTCGTCGTCGCGCTCGTCGCGGCCCCGGCGTTCGCGCACAAGGCCAGCGACGCCTATCTTACGATCGAGCGCAACGGAGCGTCGCTGCGCGGCCAGTGGGACATCGCGCTCCGCGACCTCGACAACGCGATCGGTCTCGACGTGAACGGGGACGGCGACATCACGTGGGGCGAGGTGCGCGCGCGGCATGCCGACATCGCGGCGTACGCGTTGCAGCGGCTCGCAGTGTCGTCGGGCGGCGAGCGATGCGCGCTGTCGGCGACGGCGCATTCGATCGACACGCATACCGACGGCACGTACGCGGTGATGGCCTTTTCAGGTCAATGCCCGGTGCCGGGTCCTACGCTCGCGATCGACTACCGGCTGTTCGAAGGCCTCGACCCGCAGCACCGCGGATTGCTGAACCTGGTCGAGAGTGGTCAGAGCCGCAGTGTCGTGTTCAGCGCGGACTCGCCGCAGAGGATCGTCGGCGGCGATACGTCGGGGCCGTGGGCACAGTTCTCGACGTACCTGAACGAAGGCGTCTGGCACATCTGGACCGGCTTCGACCACATCCTGTTCCTGCTGTCGCTGTTGCTGCCGGCGGTGCTCGTTCGCGACGGCGGGCGCTGGCGCACGGGCAACTCCTTCCGCGCAGCGTTCGTCGAAGTGGCGAAAGTGGTCACTGCGTTCACCGTCGCCCATTCGATCACGCTGACGCTCGCGGCGCTGTCCATCGTCGTGCTGCCGTCGCGCCTCGTCGAGTCCGGCATCGCGCTGTCGGTGGTGCTCGCGGCACTGAACAACCTCCATCCGATGGTCGCGAACGGACGCTGGATCGCGGCGTTCGGCTTCGGCTTGCTGCACGGATTCGGCTTTGCCGGTGCGTTGCACGACCTCGGCCTGCCGCCGGGCTCGCTGGCGCTGTCGCTGTTCGGTTTCAACCTCGGCGTCGAAGCGGGGCAACTCGCGATCGTCGTCGTGTTTCTGCCGCTCGCGTTCCTGCTGCGCTCGACGTGGGCGTATCGGCGAATGTTGTTCGCGGGCGGATCGGTGGCGATCGCCGCGATCGCCTCCGTGTGGCTCGTCGAGCGCGCGTTCGACGTGCCGCTGTGGGGCGCGCTGGCTGCCGGTCTTTAACCTCGTAACGGAGAATTGCATGAAACGCATTGCACGCATCATCGGCGCCGCCGCTTTCTGCGGTGCCGCACTCGCCTCCGCCGGCGCGTTCGCCGCCAGTCATCGTGAAGCGCCGCTCATCGCCAACGATCCGACGGCCGACAACACCGACTTCTACATGTTCAGGAGCTGGACGAATCCGGCCAACGTCGTCTTCATCATGAACGTCATTCCGGCGGAGGAGCCGAGTGCGGGGCCGAACTACTTCAATTTCGGCGACGACGTGCTCTACCGGATCAACGTGGATACCAATGCCGACGGCGCGGACGACCTGACCTACGAAGTCCGCTTCAAGACCGAGTTGCGCGGACCGTTGACCGGTCTCCGGCTGCCGCTGTCGTACGTGGCGTTGCCGCCGATCACCGCGCTCGACGGCGCCGGGTCGGAGGGCCTGATCCTGCGCCAGCAATACACGGTGACGCAGGTCAGGGGCAACACGCGGATCGATCTCGGCACGAAGCCCATGTTCGCCGTGCCCTCCAACGTCGGTCCGCTGACGATGCCGAACTACGAGGCGCTCGCCGCGCAGGGCATCTACACGCTGGCCAACGGCGGCAAGGTGTTCGCCGGACAGCGTGACGAGACGTTCTACATCGACCTCGGCGCCACGTTCGACACGCTGAACCTGCGTCGCACGCCGCCGGTGCTCACCGCTCTGGAAGACGCGGACGACAACCACAATGCGTTCGGCACCGACATGCTGTCCGGATTCAACGTCAACACGATCGCGATCGAAGTGCCGATCAGCTCGGTGACGGCCAATCCGAACGGCTTCATCGGCGCCTATGCGTCGACGTCGCGTCACAAGGTGCGCGTGCTGCGCGACGCGCAGTCCAATGACCCGGTCGAATCGGGACCGCAGGTGCAGATGTCGCGGATGGCCAACCCGCTCGTCAACGAGGTGATCATCGGCACGGGTTCGAAGGACCGCTGGAACACGACGGATCCCGACGCCGAAACGCAGTTCGTCGATTTCTATCTGAATTCGCGGCTCGCAACGGCGATCAATCTACGTTTCGGCACGGCTATTCCGACGACGAACCGGACCGACCTCGTCAACGTGCTGCTGAAGTACCCGACGCAGCCGCAATCGGGAACTTGCGGAGGCAACGATTGCGCCGAATTGCTTCGACTCAACCTGAGCGTGCCGCCCACGCCGCCGGCAAGTCAGCGACGGCTATCGGTGCTGGCGGGTGACCCGGCGGGCTGGCCGAATGGCCGCCGTCCGAACGACGACGTAACCGACATCGCGCTGCGCGTCGTCGCGGGCAAGCTGATCGGCACGCCGGAAGGCAATCTCGCGCTGGGCGACGGCGTGAACTTCAACATCGGCGCCGAGGGGTCCAACGTCACCGCGAACGGCATCTACACGGTATTCCCGTACCTGCCCACGCCGCACGATGGCCGCAACCGTCGTCACATCGATTGCGGCGAGCCGCTCGCGAATCCTTGCAACTGACGCGTTGAACGGAAGCCCGGCGTGATCGCTACATCGCGGCGTTGACAAATGTGGGCGCGATCACGCGGGGCGCATGACCCGATGGCGTCGGTTCCTTCAGCGTGATCCGCCACAGCGTCCGTGGATGCGCGGGGTCGACGAGCGTTGCCGAATGCAGCAGCGACGCGTTGTCCCAGATGACGACGTCGCCGACGCCATAGGTCAGGCTGAGCTGGTATTTCGGCTGTGTCGCATGCGCTGCGAGCTCGTCGAGCAGCGCGCGCGCTTCGTCGTCGGGCATGCCGACGATGCCGAACGAGCTGCCCGAGACCGCATAGAGCGCCTTGCGTCCGGTCACCGGATGCGCGCGGGCGAGCGGATGCGTGATCAGCGGCATCTTCGCCTTCTGCTCGTCGGTCAGCACCGACGCAACGGTGCGCGTCGACTCGTCCTGGTTGTTGCGGTTGCCGTAGTGATGGATGCCCAGAAGCGGGTCGATGCGGCGCTTCATTGCGTCGGAAAGATCGTCGTACGCGGCGTACTGGTTCGCGAACAGCGTGTTGCCGCCATGCGCGGGCACCTCGATCGAATACAGCGTCGTCGCGCGCGCCGGAATGTCGAGATACGAATAGTCGGTGTGAAAGTACGTGCCGGCATCCGCGAGCCCGACCGGCTTTCCATTCTGGACGCGGTTGGACAGGATCAGGATGTTGGGGTCGGCCGGATGATGAAACTGGTCGATGACGTGCGGCTCGGGCGGCCCGAAGCGGCGGGCGAAGGTCAGGAACTGCGCCGGCGTCAGCGACTGCGCGCGGAGGACGAGCACCTGCGAGCGGAAGAACGCGCGCTCGATGTCGGCGAATGCCGCGTCGGTCAGCGAATTCGCGAGGTCGACGCCGAAGGCCTCGGCGCCGAAGCCCGGCGACAGCGGATGCAGGTCGAGCATGACGATATCTACGTCAGAACGATACCTACTTCAGGAACTCCGGTGAAATCAGCCGCGGCAGCACGAGCGGGATCTCCGGCCAGACGATCAACGCCGCGAGAACCAGCAGCATCGGTACCAGCATGATCATCGTATCCTTCAGCGCGTAGCGCAAGCGCACTTTCGCGATCGCGCACGAGATCATCAGGCAAAGGCCGTACGGCGGCGTGACGAGCCCGAATGCCAGCGCGACGATGCCGATGATCGCGAACGACACCGGGTGCATGTTGACGGACGCCGCCAGCGGCTGCAGCGTCGTGCCGACGATGATGATCGCGGGAATCGCGTCGAGGAAGCAGCCGACGACGAGGAACACGAACGCGATGAAGAAACCGACGCCGATGATGCCGAGTCCCCACGACGTCACGTTCTCGAGCAGCGCCTTGGGGATCTGGAAGTACGCGAGCAGCCAGCCGAAGATCGATGCCGTGCCCACGCAGAACAGTGCGATCGCCGACAGCTTGCCGGTGTCGAGCAGCGCCTGCCACAGCTGGGACTTGCTCATCTCGCGGTAGAAGCCGAGCGACAGCACGGCCGCGTAGATGACGGCGGCAGCCGCGGACTCCGTCGCGGTGAACCACCCGAGCAGGATGCCGCCGACGATGATGAAAGGCGTCATCAGCGCTGGAATCGAAATGGCGGCGGCGCGGAAGAACTGGTCGAGTGTCGCCCGCGGATACGTCGGATAGTGGCGGATCTTCGCGTACGCATGGACGGTTGCCATCTGCGCGAGGCCGATCAGCAGCCCCGGGATGACGCCCGCGAGATACAGCGCACCGATCGACACCTGCAGCACGCCACCCCAGACGACCATCAGGATCGACGGCGGAATGATCACCGCCAGCACTGCCGACACGGCCGTGATCGCGATCGAGAACGACAGGTCGTAGCCCTCCTTGACCTGCGCCTCGATGAAGATCTTGCCCTGGCTCGCCGCGTCGGCCGTCGACGAGCCGGAAATGCCGGCGAAGAACACCGACAGCAGCACGTTGATCTGTGCGAGCGCGCCGGGGAAATTGCCGACCATCGTTCGCGACAGCGTCACCAGCCGGTCGGTGATGCCGCCCACGTTCATCAGGTTCGCCGTCAGCAGGAAAAACGGCACCGCGAGCAGGATGAACGAGTTGTAGGCCTTGAACGTCGTGTTGAAGACGACCATCGGGGACAGGCGCGGCTCGATGAACAGCACAGGCATGCACGCGAGGCCCAGTGCGAACGCGACCGGCACGCGCAGGATCATCAGCAGGAAGAACGTGCCGAACAGCCACAGCGCGGCGACGGCGGGCGTGAGCGCGGCGCCGGTCATTTGCGGTCCTTCGAAACTCGGCTCATACCTCGGCCTCATTGCGCTGAAGTGGTACGCAAGTCGCGGGAGTCGGCCTCGTCGTCATCGCACGGCGCCGGGCCCTGCGGATCGCCCTCCTTGCACGATCGCCGCCGACGCAACGCCTGCGCGTCGGGCTCGAGCCGCGCCCTCGGACCGGCCCTTCGGGCGTTGGCTGTGCCCCTTGCGCGCGGCTCTCCTCGGCTTCGCCCGCCGTGCTCATACGACGCTCCCCGTGCCGATCTCGCGCGTCTGCGGGGCGTCGCCCGGCATTGCGCCGTAACGCAGGAAACGGATGTCGGCGAGCAGCCGCTCGCCGCCGAACAGCAGCCACGTGAGACCGGTGAGCGGCCAGGCGATGAAAATGTACGTCATCGGCATGTCCGCGAGCTCGGACGTCTGGTTCCAGCCGAACTGGACGAACTTGACGCCGTACCAGACGAACACCAGCGCGAAGAGCAGCACGAACAGCATCGAGACGATCCGCAGCATCGCGTTGGCGCGGGGCTTGAGCTCCGGCCACACGTCGACGTCGAAATGCGTGCCGTCGCGCACGCCGATCATCGCGCCCAGCATCACCATCCAGATGAACAGGAAGCGCGCCATCTCCTCGGTCCATATCCACGCGGGAATCAGCGCGGTGAAGCGCGAGAACATCTGGATCGTCACCGGCACGATCAGCACGGCCACGGTCACGACGAGCAGGACGTCGAGCAGCCGGTAGTAGCCGGCAATGAACTTGCGCATGCTGAATCCTTGAAAGTCGTAGCCGTGTCGCGGCAAAAAAAGTCCGGCGGAAGCGCCGCCTCCGCCGGACCGCTGTGACGCCTCGTTACATCGCGTTGATCTTGGCGTAGATCGCGTCTGCGCCGATTTCCTTGGCGTATTCCGCCATCACCGGATCCGCGAGCTTCTTCATCTGGGCGCGATCCGAGAATGGAATCTTTTTCAGCTTGCCGGCCGCTTCGAGCGCGTCGAGCTTCTTGGAATCTTCCGACGATTCGAGCTGCCGGCCGTACTGCCCCGCTTCCTTGCCGGCCTTGACGATCGCCGCCTGCAGGTCGGGAGGTAGTTTCTTGAACGTCTTCCCGGAGAAGCAGATCGGCCGGATCGTGATCGCGTGTTGCGTCATGTTGAGGTTCGGACCGACTTCGTAGAACTTCATCGCCTCCACGCCGGCGGCCTCGTTCTCGCCGGCGTTGATGACGCCGTTCTGGATCGCGTTATAGATTTCGTCGTACGCGATGACCGTGGGCGACATGCCGACGGCGGCAAACGTCTTGCTCCAGATTGGCGCGCCCTGGACGCGAACCTTGAGGCCCTTCATTTCCGCAAGGTTGCGCACCGCCTTGTTGGCGAAGATGTTGCGCGTGCCGCCGCCGGCGAAGCCGATCAGCATCACGTCGCCCTTGGCGTTTACCTCGTCGGCGATCGGTTTGAGCGTGTCCGCGTCGAGCACCTTGTTCCAGTGCTCGACGTCGCGGAACAGGAACGGCGCGTCGATGAACGGCGCGGCCTTCGAGAACGTCGACATGTGCGCGGGCGACACGATGCCGTAGTCGACGGAGATGCCCTGGTTCATGAACGCGAAATAGTCCTTCTCGAGGCCCAGCTCGCTGTTCTTGTGCAACACGAAGTTGATCGGCTTGCCGTAGTACTTGACGGTCAGCTCCTGGAACTTCACCAGCGCCCGGTTGAACACGTGATCGTCGTTGAACTGCACGGCGCCATGCAGCGTGATCGCCGGTTGCGCGGAGACGCCAAGTGCTACGAGCAGGGTAGCTGCGCCAAGGCAGCGCGCGAGCGCGCGGATGAGTGAGTGCATCGGTGAACCTCCTTGTCGGGGTGGCCCTGTCGGCGCATCGACCGTGAGCGGGGCTCTCGGCTTGGGGGCGCTCTGGTCAGGTGGCCGGGCCAATTAGACGGCGGCCCGGTCCGGCTGTCAACGATGACGAGTAAAATTCGGGCGATGCACCGATTTCCACGCATCGTCGCGGTCATGATCGCCCTGGCTTGCGCCAACGACGCCGCGGCTCACGATTACACGCTGCAGCGTCTGCGCATCGATCATCCGTTCGCACGCGCCACGCCGCCGGGCGCTCGCAGCGGCGGCATCTACATGACGATCGAGAACGGCGGCACCGCTGTGGATCGCCTGGTGCGCGTCGCGTCGCCCGCGGCGGCATCGGTCGAACTGCATTCGATGACGATGGACGGCAACGTGATGCGGATGCGCGCCATCACCGGCCTCGACATCGCGCCCGGCGCGAAGGTGACGCTCGGCTCGTCTGGCTACCATGTGATGCTGGTCGGTCTCGCGAAGCCGCTCGCCGTCGGCGACAAGTTCCCGCTGACGCTGACGTTCGAGAAGGCGGGCAGTGTCGACGTGTCGGTGTTCGTCGAGGGAATGACCGGCAGCGGGCCGGCCCCACACGGCTCGCACGCGCCATGACGTCGCGGCTGCGTTGATGGCGACCGCCTACCCCGCGGCCGCCGGCCCCTTGCCCGCGCGCGCCGGTGCAATCGATGCCGCGTCGAACCGTCCGCTCGTCGGCTGGCTCGCCGCCTGCTGCCTGCTGGTGTTCGCGATGGTCGTCGTCGGCGGCATCACGCGCCTCACGCATTCGGGCCTGTCGATAACCGAATGGCAGCCGATCGTCGGCGCGTTGCCGCCCATGAGCAGCGCCGACTGGGACGAGGCATTCGCGAAGTACCGCACGACGCCGGAGTTCCGCGACGTCAATCATGCGATGGCGCTCGCCGAGTTCAAGGGCATCTTCTGGTGGGAGTACTTTCACCGCTTGCTGGGCCGCGCGATCGGTGTCGCGTTTCTCGTCCCGTATGTCGTGTTCGCCGTGCGCCGCCGGATTCCTCCGGGCTATGCGTGGCCGCTCGCGGGCATCTTCGTGCTCGGCGGTCTGCAGGGTCTCGTCGGCTGGCTGATGGTCGCAAGCGGGCTCGTCGATGATCCGCGGGTTTCGCCGTTTCGACTGACCCTGCATCTGGCGCTGGCGTTTGCGATTTTCGGCGCGATGCTGTGGACCGCGCTGTCGCTGGCATTCCCGCGCAGCAGCGAACACGGCGCGCCCGACACGCCGCGACTGCGCCGATTCGCCGTCGCCATGGTGGCGCTGGTGTTCGTCATGGTGATCTCGGGCGGCTTCGTCGCCGGCATTCGCGCCGGCTTCGCGTACAACACGTTTCCGCTGATGAACGGCCGGGTGGTCCCGTCCGAAATTCTGCTGCTCGAACCCGCCTGGAAGAACTTCTTCTGGAATATGGCGACCGTACAGTTCGACCACCGGCTGATCGCCTGGCTCCTGGCATTGCTCGTCCCGCTTCTGGCATGGCGGGTGAGCAGGGCCGGCGCACCGCGGCGCGCGCGGCACGCGGCGACGGCGTTGGTGGCAATGCTGGCGATCCAGGTGTCGCTCGGCATCGCGACGCTCGTCAACATCGTTCCGCTGCCGCTGGCAGCGCTGCATCAGGCAGGTGCGGTCGCCGTTTTCGGCCTCGCGCTCGCCGTCGCGCACGCGTTGCGGGCCCCTCGACCCGCGATCGAACATTTGCCTAAGCGCGCCCGACGGGCGATGATGGGCGATTAACCTTCGAAGCGAATTCACCATGGCTGAACTACGCGCGCTCGACGAGCCGTTGACCGACCCCGAGCTCGACGAGCTCGAAGGCTTCCTGGCCTCGGATCTCGTGCCGCAGGATTGCATGGATCTCGAAATGCTGGACGGTTTCCTCACGGCCATCGTCAGCGGCCCGGAAAGCGTTCAGCCCTCGGAGTGGCTGCCGCAGGTGTGGAGTGACGGCGGTCGATCGTCGAACCCCGCCTTTACCGGGAGCGATCAGGCGCAGCGGATCATGGGACTGATGCTGCGGCACATGGTTGGCATCCAGCGCACGCTGGGCGAATCCCCGACGCGGTTCAAGCCGCTGCTCTACATGCCCGAGGACAAGGCGCGCACGGACAAGACGCCGCCCGAGGCGTCCGCATGGTGCGAAGGCTACATGTCGGGGGTCAAGCTGCGCGACGACGAGTGGCAGCCGCTCTACGATGCGCAGGACGCGCGCGACTGGGTGTTTCCGATCGAGGCGCTGGCATTCGGCGACCAGGACCCTGAGTTCGCCGAATGGGTCGACGACAAGGAAAAGCGCGCGAGCCTCGTCGATGAATTACCGGTAGCGTCAGTGCTTATTTACCGGTTCTGGCAGGACCGGCGCCGTGCAACCGAGGTGCGCGGAACCGGCTCGCGCCGCGAACTGCACGAAACGACGCGCAAATCGCGGCAGCGGCTGCACTGATCGTCGCGCGGCCTGGATCAGGCAGCGAGAATCAGGCAGCCACGCGATGGAACGGCTCGTCCGACCAGTCGGGAACGAACCGCATCGAGCCTTCGAAATCCTCGATCAGGCGAATCAACTCGTCCGCCCGATGACCGGTGACAAGGTCGACGTCAGAGCCTGACAGTGCGTCCAGCTCTCGTCGCGCCGCCTGATACTGGGTGTCCGTGCAGATCTTGTTGGGGTCGAGTACGTGTGGCATGGTGCCTCCGTTGCTGCGCTTGGCGGTCGATGATGGTCAATAGCGATATACGCGGCTGTTGACCACGCGGACGCGGTCACCAACCCTCAACTCGCCTTGGCCAAACTCGTTCAACGCGACCGTTGCGCCTGAATCGAGGCGGACAACTGCGCGATAGCGATCGCGCTCGTTCGCCTTTTCAACCTGGTTGCCGACAACCGCGCCGCCGACGGCACCGGCGATTGTCGCCGCCGTGTTGCCGCGCCCACCGCCGATCTGGTGGCCGAGCACGCCGCCCGCGATTCCGCCCAGGATCGTTCCCAGATTGATCGGTGCGTTGTTGCCGTCGCGATACATCTCGATCGATTCCACAACGCCGTATTCCGTGCGCTGCGTGACGACCGGCGGCGGCGGCGCGGTGCTATAGACGGGATATGGCTCGGGATAGGCACAGCCGCCGAGGATCGCGGCGCTTGCCATCAGGATCATTGCCGAAGTGCGTGCGTTCATTTCCAATCTCCACGGTTGCCGCAACTCGCCGTCCACTCTATTGGCGCATGGCCGGATGGACGATCGGAATCGGGACTATTACCGTGTCGGACATCGGCCGACGTGGGCCGATCCCGCCACTACCGTGTTTTTTGTAACGATTCATTAACTATAGCGCCGGCTTCAAGAGGTGTAACGCGAATATTCGCATTGCCGCTGACACGGGTTTTCGCCGCGCCTTGGCCCTAGTGGAACAGGAACGAATCGCGCGAGAGCGCGCCGTTCTCAAAACCGTCGACGACGCGCTCGATCGGGCCGCCGGGCGTGGCCGCGCCGTAGGCGACGAACAGCGGAAGGAAGTGTTCTTCGGTCGGATGTGCGCGAGCGGCCTCAGGCGCGCGGTCGCGGTAGTCGACGAGCGCCCGCTCGTCGTGCGCTGCGAGCGTCGTTTCGAGCCATTTCGCGAAGTCCACGGCGTAGCGCAGCGGCTCCGACTGGCCCCGATGACCGATCCAGTCGCGCAGGTTGTGTGTCGCGTGACCTGAACCAACGATCAGCACGTTCTCGCTGCGAAGCGGTGCGAGCGCCCGGCCGAGCGCGACGTGATGCGCGGTTCCTCGCCCCGGCTGAACGGCAAGCTGGACGACGGGAATGTCGGCGGCCGGATACATCCAGCGCAGCGGCACCCACGCGCCGTGATCGAGGCCGCGACAGCCGTCGATTCCGGCGGTGATGCCGGCGCCTTTCAGCAGGTCGATCGTCCGAGCCGCCAGCGCGGGCGCGCCCGGTGCGGCGTATTGAATCTCGTAGAGCGGCTTGGGAAAGCCACCGAAATCGTGGATCGTCTCCGGCTTGCGGTTACCGGTGACCATCGGCAGCGCCGTCTCCCAATGCGCGGAGCACATCAGGATCGCATCGGGGCGCGCGATGCGCTGTCCGAGCGCCGCCCACGCGTCGCCGACGACCCCCGGCGAAACCGCGTGCATCGGCGAGCCGTGGGACAGGAACAGCGTGGGCAGCGGTTTCATCGCATTGCCTTTCGTTCGTAACGGATCACGCCCGGGCCGCCGCAGTTGCCGGCGCCGGCTCTTTCAGCAGGTGCTCGGCACGCAACGCGGCCTGGACCTTGGGGCGTGCCTCGACACGCGCATGGAACTGCGCAAGCGATGGCCAGCGGGAAATATCGAATTTCAGGAACTTGTGCCAGTTCACGATCGTGTAGAGGTACGCATCTGCGATCGTGAACCGGTCGCCGGTCAGGTAAGGCTTGCTGACCAGCGCTTCGACGACGTAGTCGAGCCGCTTTCCGACCGCTTCCAGCACGACGGGCTTGTAAGCGTCGGGCGTCGTAGGCTTCCATAGCGGATTGATCCCCTTATGGATCTCCGTGGCGATGAAGTTCAGCCATTCCATCACCCTGTAGCGCTCGAGCGACCCGAAGGCAGGCGCCAGCGTGCCAGGCTCCCGGTCGGCGATGTACTGCAGGATCACGGCCACCTCGGAGAGCCTGGTGCCGTCGTCGAGTTCGAGCAACGGCACGTAGCCCTTCGGGTTTACCTTGTAGTAATCGGTCCCGTCGGCGAGCGTGTGTGCGCGGAGGTCGACGCGGTGCGCGGTGAACGGCAGTCCCGATTCGTGCAGCGTGATGTGGGCGGCAAGCGAGCATGCGCCGGGTGCGTAATAGAGCTTCATCGTGTTCTCCAGATCGTTGGTCGATGGCACGGGTTTGACCCGCGGAGTTTGGTCCGCGTTGCGTCAGCCCGCGGTGCGCAGCGCCGACAGTTGACGACCCGGCGCGCGAATCTCGTCGTGGGCGCCGTTGCCCAGCAGAGCGGTCACCAGCGTGGCAAGCGACAGGAACGCCGGATATTCCCAGCCGCCGTTGGCCGATGTGAACACCCAGCCGTTGCCGGCGTGTGCCCAGGTAGCGCCAAGCACGATTGGCGTCAGTGACAGCGCGACGATTCGCGTCTGCACACCGGCAATCAGCAGCGCGCCGCCGACGAGTTCCGCGCCGAACGTTGCGTAGCCCAGCGCGCCGGGAAGGCCGAGCGAGGCGAAGAACTGGGCGGTGCCGGGCAGCGTGAAGACGAAGTACTTCAGCAACGCGTGTGCGACGAACATCACGCCGACGGTCGTACGAAGGACGATGGCGGCAGTGTCTATACGGCGAGTCGAGTTCATGGTGGTTACCTCTGGGTGGGGCGTCTCGGTGACGCGACGGACGAATGGTGACAGTTGCGACAGCAACGATAAATACTGGTCGGTGCAAATGATTGTTGCGAGATATGCAATAATTAACGATGGATCGCTTTCAGTCCCTGCTCGCGTTCGCGCGAGTCGTCGAGGCGGGTAGCTTTGCGCGCGCCGCCGACCGGCTCGACCTGTCGGTGTCGGCGGTCTCGCGGCACGTGTCCGACCTCGAGTCTCACCTCGGCGTGCGCCTGCTGAACCGGACGACGCGCAGGCTTTCGCTGACGGAGACCGGGCAGACGTTCTACGAGCGGTGTGTGCAATTGCTGGCGGATCTCGACGAGGCCGAGGAGGCCGTGACCGCTTCGGCGGTGGTGCCGCGCGGCACGCTGCGGATGACTGCCTCGATCAGCTTCGGCGCTGGTTACCTCGCGCCGGCGATCGCCGAGTTCCAGCGACGGCACCCGCAACTGCGCTTCGACATCGAATTGTCGGACCGGGTGGTCGACCTTGTCGATGAGCGGATCGACCTTGCCATCCGCATCGGTGACATCGGCAGCCAGGCGTTGATCGGACGACGCATCGGTACCACACAGATGGTGTGCTGTGCGTCACCCGCCTATCTGGCTCGACACGGTGCGCCGCACACGCCCGCCGATCTCGCCCACCACGCGTGCCTTACGTACGAGTACTCGTCGGACGGCAACGTGTGGCGCTTCAAGGACGCCGCCGGAGGACAGCACGACGTGAAAGTTACCGGGCTTGCGCATTCGAACAACGGTGCAATGCTTGCGGCCCTTGCGGTCGAGGGCGTCGGTGTCACGCTTGAGCCGGACTTCATCATCGCTGCCGACGTTCGCGCCGGACGTCTCGTGCGCCTCTTGCGCGACCATGTGCCGCCGACGATCAGCATCAACGCAACGTATCCGAGCCGGCGCCACCTGTCTGCGAAGGTCCGGGCGTTCATCGACTTTCTCGTGCTGCGCTTCGAGCGCGATCCACCATGGCGGCTGCAGGACGACATCGCGACGGCGACGCAGCCGCGTGGCCGGGCGGCATCGCAGCGGCGTCGCGACGCAGCGAGGTGACCCGGTCGATCAGGGAATCTGGATCTTGCCGCCCCCTCCAAGCCCGCCGCCCGGGCCGAGCGTGGCGCCAGCCGGCGGCAGCACGATCGACGACGACGCCTGCCGCCGCATCTCCTGGATTTCGCGCATCGCGCGCTCGATGCCCGCTTTCGTCGCCTCGGCGTAGCCTGCGATCGCGTCGGCGAGCGTCGCGGCGTCGATGTCGAAGCTGATCGGCAACGGTCCCATGTTCGTCATCAGCTGGGCCTCGCCCTGGTACACCGTCTTGCGCAGCGTGTCCGGGCTGCCGTCGCTTTTCACCGGTTGCAGCACACGCAGCGTGCCGGCCTTGCGATCGGTGTAGATCTCCTCGCGGTAGAGCGACGCTGCATCCATCGTCATCTCGCCCATACGGTTGGGATCGGACGCCATCGAAATTCCTTCCATTGCAGTTGTCGATCGTGAAGCGTAATGGAATCGGGCATCCGGCGGCAACCGCCTCGACCGTTGCAATCGTGCAGCGCGGCAATTTGTTCATGCGCAGGCCGGTAAAGGTTGCGCGACGTGTTTCGGGGCGATCGCGCAAGTAGTTGAAAACGCGCGTGGTTCTTGCAGGTACGGCCCTTGCGCCCGATAGGGATCAATCAGTTCGCCGGGGTGGCGCTGCCACCTGGCCAAGGGTCTCCTGTCGATGGCGCACGCACGCACTGCAATCGAGAAGCACACCGTTGCGCCGACGCTTGTCGCCGGTGTCGACATCAGTCATCCCGAGCGGCCGATTGTCGAGGCGCCGCCCCACACCAAGCTCGACGTCGTTCGCTACCACGAACGCATCGGCGAGTGGCTGGTGCCGCAACTGGCGCCGCGTCCGATCGCCGTCGTCAAATGCATGGGTGGCCGATTCGACGACTGCTTTTTTCAGAAGCACCTGTCACGACGCGCCGACGAGGGTGACTCGCCGCCGTTCATGCGGCTCGCCGATGTCGCCGACATCGTCCGCACCGTGCAGAACGGCGGCTTCGAGTTCCACACGTGGGGCGCGAGCTTTCCGCGGCTCGACCGGCCCGACCGCATCACGCTCGATCTCGATCCGGACACGCAGTTGTCGTGGGCAGCGCTGCAGGACGCCGCGAGTCGCGTGCGGACACTGCTCGACGAGCTCGGGATGAAGAGCTTCGTCAAGACCACAGGCGGCAAAGGATTGCATTTCGTCCTGCCGATCACTCGCCGCCATACGTGGGCCGAGGCGAAGGCGTTTGCGCGCGCCATTGCTGTTCGTCTCGTGCAGGACGCCCCGTCGCTGTTCACGGCGACTGCGGGCAAGGACGCACGTGTGGGTCGCGTCTACGTCGATTACCTGCGCAACGCCGATGGCGCAACGGCGGTCGCCGCGTATTCGCTGCGGGCGCGGTCCGGATTGCCGGTGTCGATGCCGATCGCGTACGACGAGCTCGCCGGCGACGACGTTCGCGGCGCGCACTTCAACATCGACAATGTCGAGCAGGTGCTGGCCGCACGGCGTGCCGATCCATGGTCCGATTACGACGCGTCGCGGCAGACGATTTCCGCAACGATGCGCCGCGCCGTGGGCGCCTGATCCTGCAGGCGTTCGCGGCGGGTTCAGCGGCGCAGGAAGTTCTCGATGCTCGTCGCGAGCGCCACCGGTGTTTCGTGCATCGGATATTGACCGGCGTTCGCCATCACCTCCAACTCGCACGCCGGGTAATGCTCGAGGAAGGTCGCCTGCATGACCGCGGCGTTCAACGCCGGGTCGTGCTCGCCGACGATCACCTTCACCGGTAGCGACATGCCCCGGATCGTCGCGCTGAAGTCGGTTTTCGCCCACGCCGTGAGGTAGCGATCGATCGCGTCGCGCGTCGCGTGCGCAAGCGAGTAGTCGACGATGCTCGTGATCCACGCCGGCGACAGCCGGTTTCCCGTCGTGAAGTCGATGATCGCAAAGCGGTTGTGCGGATTGTCCGCGGCGCCGCTGAACAGCGCCCATCCGGCGGCGTCGAACGCCACGCCCGACGCCGGCACCGGGGTCAGCGCCACGAGCTTGCGCACGCGATCCGGCGCGAGCGAGAGCATGCGCTGCACGGCCATGCCGCCCATCGAGTGCCCGACGACACTGAACTGCGCGAACCCGAGATGGTCGGCGAGTGCCAGCGCATCGGCGGCGATCTCGTCCATCGTGAACGCGCCGTGCACGTCGCGCATGCCGCCATACCCGCGATAGTCCATGAACGCGTACGTGAAATCGCTGCGCGTCAGCGCGGATTCGATCGGCGCGAACGCGTGCGAATCGCCGAACCAGCCATGCAGCACCAGCACGTGATGGGGGCCGGTGCCGACCACGTGATGCGTGTTCGGCGCCGTGCTCATTTTTGCAGCACCCACTTGCCGTTCTCGATGCGCACCATCACGCGTGCCCGCGAATCGAGTCCGAGGTGATCCGTCTTGCTCATGTTGACCACGCCGTTGGTCACGGGCAGGTTGCGCGTGTTTTCGAGCGCGTCGCGCAGTGCGCGGCGGAATTCCGGCGTGCCCGGCTGCGCCGCGGCGAGCGCTGCGGGAATCGCGTTCATCAGTTCCGCGCAGGCGTCCCACGTGTAGGAACCGAACGCGGAAACGCTGCCGGGACCCTGCGCCGCCTCGTACAGTCTGGTGTATTGCATCGCCTGCTGTTTCGCCGGATGGCTGTCGGGAAGCTGGCTTGCAACGATGACCGGGCTTGCCGGCACGTACGCGCCTTCGACGTCCTTGCCGCCGACGCGCAGGAAGTCGTTGTTCGCAACGCCGTGGTTGAAATACAGGCGACCCTTGAACCCTCGCTCCGTCAGCGTGCTCGCCGGCAATGCGGCGGGCGTACCCGATGCGCCGATGACCACGGCATCGGGCTTCGCGGCGATCAGCTTCAACACCTGTCCGACGACGCTCGTGTCCTTCGGCGCGAAGCGTTCGTTCGCGACGAGCGGAATGCCGCGCGCGGCCGCCGCCTTCTCGATCTCGACGAAGAACGCCTCGCCGAGCGCGTCCGAGAAACCGACGTAGCCCAGCGTTTTCACCCCCGCGGCGGCGGCGTGCTCGAGGATCGCACCGGCCATCATCACGTCGGTCTGCGGCGTCTTGAACGACCATGCGCGCTTCGCATCGACCGGCTCGATGATCCGCACCGACGACGCGAGCGAGATCGCCGGCGTCTGCGCGTCGGCGAATACGTCGAGCATCGCGAGTGAGTTCGGGGTCGTCGTCGAACCGATGATCGCGTCGACTTTCGATTCGCCGATCAGCTTGCGCGTGTTCTGCACGGCGGTCGTCGTGTCGGAGGCGTCGTCGAGCACGATGTATTCGACCGTCTTGCCGGCAACTTCCTTCGGGCACATGACGACGGTGTTGCGCTCCGGAATGCCGAGCGATGCCGCGGGTCCGGTGGCCGAGACCGTGACGCCGATCCTGACCTGCGCGAATGTCGTCGCGGCAAATGCGGACACGACGAACGCGACGCCGCGCGTCACGTGTTTTTTCATGGCTTCCCCCCTGTGAATCCCGCGCCGACGACTCGCCGGCAGGCGCCATGATAATGCTACGAACGCGGTTCGCGCCTTCTCACCCGACAACGGCCGGCAGTGCGAGGAATCCCCTGAAGCGCGCGCGGCCGCCGCGGGTCGGCGCTCCGTCGAGCGCGTAACCGGGGAAGCGCGCGAGAAAGCGGCCGATCGCGACCCGCCCTTCGAGGCGCGCGAGGTTAAGGCCCGCGCAGGTGTGGATGCCGAAGCCGAACGCCAGGTGGCGATTGGGCGTGCGGCCAACGTCGAGTCGATCGGGATCGTGAAACTGGTCCGGGTCACGATTGGCGGCGCCGATGCAAAGCGTCACCCGCGACCCCGCCGGCATGTCGACGTCCCCCACGCGCGCGCTTCGCGTCGAAATGCGATTGCCGAGCTGGTTCGAGCTGTCGAAGCGCAGGAATTCCTCGACGGCGGTCTCGATCAGCGCGGGATCGTGCAGCAGCCGTGCGCGCTGGTCGGGCCACTGCGTCAGTGCATGGAGCGCGTTGCCGATCAGGTTCGTCGTCGTTTCGTGGCCCGCGTTGAGCAGGAAAATGCATTGATGCACGAGCTCGGTGTCGGTCAGCCGTTCGCCGTCGGCGTCGCCTTCGATCAGCCTCGTCAGCACGTCGGTGTGGGCGTCCTGCGGATGCGCGCGCCGCTCGTCGATCAGCGTGCGCAGGTAGGCGGACATGTCGACGACCGCCCGGTTGCCGGCGTCGGCGCGTTCCGGCGTGAGCACGGGCTCGAGCGCGCCGAGGATCGCGAGCGACCAGCGCCGCAACGGCTCGCGCTCGGCGCGCGGGACGCCGAGCAGGTTGCCGATGATCTCGACGGGAATCGCGCCCGCGAATTCGTCGATCAGGTCGACGTGACGCCGCAGCGCGAGACCGTCCAGCAGCCGCTCGACGAGCACGACCAGGCCCGGCTCCATCGCCGCGATGTGCCGCTGCGACAGCGCGCCGACAATAGCCCGCCGTACGCGCGTATGCAGCGGCGGATCGTTGAACACGAGGCTCGTCGTATGGTGCTCGTACAGCGGCGTGGCGCCGTATTTCGGCCCGAACTCGCGCTCCTTGTTCGAGCTCCAGACGTGCGGGTCGCGATAGACGGGAAGGATGTCGCGATAGCGTGTCAAGAACCACGACCCGTCCGGCATCGCCTTGACCGGCGCATGCTCGCGCAGCGCGCGATAGTACGGGTAGGGATCCGCGTAGTACTCGTCCGGCAACTGCGTGAGGTCGAAGCGCTCGGCGCGCGTTGTGTCGTCCGTGCGCCCTCCTCGGTCGACGCCTCGAGCGGCGTCCGGATCAGCGGATCCCGGCATCGTGCGGGCCGTCGGCTCCGCAGAAGAACTCGATCGTCTCCGACGGGTCCTTCGCGTACGGATGGCCGAAACTGACGTGGCCGTGTCCGCGCAGCATGAACTCCTCGCGGCGCAACTGGACCTCGGGCTCGCCCGCGATCGACAGGAAGGTGCCGTTGCTGCTGTGATCGATCAGCACATAACGGTCGCGCCGCCGCTCGATCTTCGCGTGCATTCGCGACGCCATCCGGTCGACGATCACGATGTCGTTCTGCGCGTCGCGGCCGAGCGCCACGCTGCCACGCTGCTCGCTCAGCAGAAGTTCGCGATCGCCGTGGCGAACCAGCAGATGGGTTGCGGGCGTGCGCACGCGCGTCGACAGCGTCGTCACGTCGTCGCTTGAATCCTGCCAGACGAACTCGCAGACGCTGACGTCGTGCAGCTTGCCTTTCAGCGTCAGCGCGGCCAGTTCGCGCGTTCGCATCCGCAGCCACGGCGACAGCAGCGCGGCGGTTGCGGCGGACGTGATCACCTGTCCGCCCTGCGCGACGCCGACGAGCCGCGCGGCCACGTTCACCGAGTCGCCGTACACGTCGCCGCCGGACGCCAGCGCCGGCCCGAAATGAAAGCCGATGCGCATCATCAGCCGCTGCGAGCCGAGCGCCGGCTCCGCGGTGATCCGGGCCTGCAGGTCGGCGGCGGCTTGAGCAGCGTCATCGGCGGCGGGAAACGCGACCATCACTTCGTCGCCGATCGTCTTGATCACCTGTCCGCCGTAGCCGGCGCACGCGGATTTCGCCACCTCCAGGCAGTGGGCGACGGCAGCCAGCGCGCGCTCGTCGCCGAGCGTTTCATAGAGCCGCGTGCTGCCGCTGACGTCGGCGAACAGCACCGCGAGCTCGGACGATGGGGCACTCATTTCGGATTCCGGTACGGCACCGTTGCCGTTGATTGCGCGCAGTATAAGGTGGGGCCAGCGCCCCAGGCGGCGCTGGTGGGGGCGCCGTAGTATTCGCGTTGACCCTGACTTGGGGCGAGCCTAGTATCGATTTGACTCTGTTCCGTAGTTGTACGAGTGATCAAGTTACACTGCCTCGCCCTGCTGACTTTTGCGCTCGCGCTTTCGACTTCGCCGGTGCGCGCAGCCGATTCGGCCGGCATCTATACGCTCGTCGACGGCGACGTCCGCGTGATGCGCGGCACCGTGTGGTTTCGTCTCGCTGCGGGTGCGCGCGTGCTCGAAGGTGACGTGATCGACGTCGGCGAGCATGCGCAGTTCCAGTTCGAGCTGACCGACGGCGGATCGCTGAACGCGCAGGGACCGGCGCTGATGCACGTCGCCTCGCTTCCACCGCCGGATGCCAAGCCGCCGGCAATTGCGGAGATGGTGATCGCGCGCGGATGGCTGAAGGCGGCTGGCAAGGCCGCCCGCCCGCTGCGCATCCGCATGGCGATGATGACCGTCACGCTTGCCGACACGGTGGCAGTGGCGAGTTGCGACGCGCGCCGCGCCGAGGTTTTCGTCGAATCGGGAACGGCGAACGTCGCGTTGCCTCGCGGCAAGGACGCACCACGCGACGTGACGGCGGGCGAGTTCGTTTCGCGCACCGAGGAACGCGCGGCGCTGGTCGCGAGCCGCGTGCCGGCTGCATTCCTCACGGCGCTCCCGCGCCAGTTTCGCGATCCGCTGCCGGCGCTGGCCAGTCGCTTCCCCGTCGCGCCGGAAACGCTCGTCAAGGTCGGCGACGTCTCGCTGGCAGAAGCCGAACCGTGGCTCGCCGGCGCGAACCGCAGGGTCTTCGTCAGGCGATTCACGCCGAGGCTGTCCGACCCTGCCTTCCGTGCGGCTGTCGCTGCGCGCCCTGCCGCGTTTCCGGAATGGGATCGCGTGCTGCATCCCGAAAAGTACCGCCCGAAGGAAACGAGCGACACCAAATGACAGGCCGTGCGTGGCGTCCGCTGCGTGGAGGAGTGTAGGCGATGAAACTGATCTGGAAGTTCAACCTGGTGCTGCTGGGCCTGTTCCTGCTCGGATTCGCGATCGCCGGTTACGTGTCGTACGGCGTCGTGCAGGCGAACGCGCGCGAGGAAATCGTGCAGAACGCACGGCTGATGATGGAAGCGGCGCTCGCGTCGCGCACGTACACCAATACGCAGGTGAAGCCGCTGCTCGAGACGCAACTCAAGTACGCGTTCCTGCCGCAGACGGTTCCCGCGTACGCGGCAACCGAGGTATTCAACGAAATGCGCAAGCGCCATCCCGACTACGGCTACAAGGAAGCGACGCTCAATCCGACGAACCCTCGCGACCGCGCGAGCGACTGGGAGGCGGACGTCGTCCAGGTGTTTCGGCAATCGCCGACGAACAAGGAACTGATCGGCGAGCGCGATACGCCGACCGGGCGGGCCCTGTATCTTGCGCGACCCATCGACGTATCGAGCGCGGCGTGCCTGGTGTGCCACAGCACTGCGGAGGTCGCGCCGAAAACGATGATCGACCTCTACGGCAGCGCCAACGGCTTCGGGTGGAAGTTCCAGGAGGTGATCGGCGCGCAAGTCGTTTCGGTGCCGATGTCCGTGCCGATCCGCCGCGCGAACGAAACGTTCCGCACGTTCATGCTGTCGCTCGCGTTCGTGTTCCTGGCGACGTTTGTGCTTCTGAACGTGATGCTGCACATGATGGTGATCCGGCGAGTGACGCGCCTGGCGGCGATTGCCGACCAGGTCAGTCTCGGCAATCTCGACGCCGGTGAATTCAAGTCGAGGAGCAAGGACGAGATCGGCGTGCTGACCGAGGCGCTCGCGCGGATGAAGATCTCGCTCGTCCAGGCAATGAAGATGCTCGAATGAGCACGGCGGGACTCGCGAGCGCGGCGGGCGAGGCGCAGCCGTGAGCGAAGCGGCCGAGCCGACGCATCTCGGCAAGTACGAGATCGAGGGCGTCCTTGGCAAGGGCGCGATGGGCATCGTCTACAAGGCGCGCGATCCGCACATCGAGCGCACCGTTGCGATCAAGACCGTCCGCAAAGACCTGCTCGATGCCGATCTCGCCGCCCACTTCATGGCGCGGTTTCGCAACGAGGCGCGGGCCGCCGGCCGGCTCCACCATCCGAACATCGTCGGCATCTACGAGTACGGCGAAGCGCAGAACGTCGCGTACATCGCGATGGAGTACATCGACGGTACTGGGTTGCGCGAATACCTGAACCGGAAGGCGCGGTTCGAGCTACCGCAGGTGATCGCGATCCTGACCCAGCTGCTGGCCGCGCTGGAATTCGCACATGCGCAAGGCGTCGTCCATCGCGACATCAAGCCCGCGAACCTCATCCTCGCGCCGGGCGGCGAGCTGAAGGTCGCCGATTTCGGCATCGCGCGCATCGACGCATCGAACATGACGATGACCGGCATGGTCATGGGCACGCCGTCGTACATGGCGCCCGAGCAGTGCCGTGGACTGCCGAGCGATCATCGCGCCGATCTGTTCAGCGTCGGCGTCGTGCTCTACGAACTGCTCACCGGCGCGAGGCCGTTCGAAGGATCGGTCGAGTCGATCGCGTACAAGATCTGCCACGAGGATCCGCGACCGCCGTCACAGCTTTCGCCGCTGAAGTTGCCGCCGGCAATGGACAACCTGGTCGCGACTGCCCTGGCCAAGCGGCCCGACGACCGCTTTCAGCAGGCGCGGGCGTTCGGCTTCGCGCTGCGCCTGGCCGTCGGCGAAGCGGCGCCCGCGGGCGGTGAGACGACAGTGATGAACCTCGCTGAAGTGCCGCTGCAGCCTCCGGGCACTCACGTCTTCGACGACGCCGAGCTCGCCACGGCGGAGCGCCGGCTCGTCCGGATCGTAGGGCCAATGGCGCGCATTCTCGTGCGCCAGGCGTCCGCACGCGCGCCCGATCTGCGCGCGCTTTACGCAATGCTCGCGAGCCACATCGACGACCCGCACGAGCGCGAGCGATTCAACGCCGCCGCAGCGGGCGAGACCAGCGGCGCGCATACGCTGTCGGCACCTGGAGCGAGTGCTGCTCCGACGCGCCGCACGACCGCGGCGCCGACGGCCAGCGGACGCACGCGCACGTTGCCTCCGCTCGAGCAGGCGTTCATCGACCAGACGACATCGAGGCTTGCCGTATACCTCGGCCCGATCGCGAAGGTCGTCGCGCACAAGGCCGCGCGCCAGGCGCGCGACTCCGAGGAGTTCGTGCAGATCGTCGCCGAGCACATCGGAACGCAGGACCGCGAGGCGTTCCTGCACGACGTAGGTACTGGCGACTAGGTGCAACCGGACCGGCTACACCTGTTTCGCCATTCGATCCGGACCCCGCCGTTCCTGCCCGCGGGGTCCGTCACGCGGATCTGTCAGCGAACCTTGCCGTCTTTCCACGCCGACAGGAGCTTTTCGTAGGCGATCGTTTCGCCTTTCGGCTTTTCGTTCGCCAGCTTCTTCCACGGCGCGCCTTTGTCGGTCAGCCATTTCGCCGGATCGCCCTTCGCGTTGAGCTTCGGCGCGCAATTGGCCATTCCGGCGCGTTCGAGACGTCCCATCACCTGGTCCATTTCCTCCGCCAGGCTGTCCATCGCCTGCTGCGGCGTCTTCTCGCCCGTTACGGCCACTGCGACGTTTTTCCACCACAGCTGCGCAAGCTTCGGGTAGTCGGGGACATTCGTGCCGGTCGGCGTCCATGCAACACGCGCCGGGCTCCGATAGAACTCGATCAACCCGCCGTACTTGTCGGCATTCTTCGTGAAGAAGTCGGAGCGGATGTCGCTGTCTCGGATGAAAGTCAGGCCGACGATGGACTTCTTCAGCGACACCGTCTTGCTGGTCACGAACTGCGCATACAGCCACGCGGCCGCGACCTTGTTCGCGTCGTGGTTCTTGAAGAATGTCCACGAGCCGACGTCCTGGTAACCGTTCTGCATCCCCTGTTTCCAGTACGGACCGTTCGGCCCCGGCGCCATCCGCCACTTGGGCGTGCCGTCCGCATTGACGACAGGCAGGCCCGCCTTCGTCATGTCCGCGGTGAACGCTGTGTACCAGAAGATCTGTTGCGCGATCTGCCCTTGTGCCGGTACGGGCCCCGCCTCGCCGAACGTCATGCCGGTTGCTTCCTTCGGCGCGTATTTCTTCATCCAGTCGACGTATTTCGTCAGCGCGTACACGGCAGCCGGCGAATTGGTCGCGCCACCGCGCGAGACCGAGGCGCCGACGGGCGTGCACTTGTCGGCCGCCACGCGGATGCCCCATTCGTCGACCGGCAGCCCGTTCGGGATGCCGATATCGGCTGTCCCGGCCATCGACAGCCATGCGTCCGTGAAGCGCCATCCCAGTGACGGGTCTTTCTTGCCGTAGTCCATGTGACCGTAGATCGGCTTGCTGTCGATCGTCTTCACGTCATTGGTGAAGAACTCGGCGATGTCCTCGTACGCGCTCCAGTTGAGGGGCACGCCGAGGTCGTAACCGTACTTGGCCTTGAACTTGTCCTGCAGGTCCTTGCGCGCGAACAGGTCGGCACGGAACCAGTACAGGTTCGCGAACTGCTGGTCCGGCAATTGATAGAGCTTCTTGTCCGGCGCGGTCGTAAAGCTGGTGCCGATGAAGTCCTTGAGATCCAGCCCCGGGTTTGTCCACTCCTTACCGGCGCCGCTCATGTAGTCGGACAGCGGCATGATGACGCCGTAACGGTAGTGCGTTCCGATCAGGTCGGAGTCGGAGATCCAGCCGTCGTAGATCGACTTGCCCGACTGCATCGACGTCTGCAGTTTCTCGACGACGTCACCCTCCTGGATGATGTCGTGCTTGACCTTGATGCCCGTGATCTCCTCGAACGCTTTCGCCAGCGTCTTGGATTCGTATTCGTGCGTCGTGATCGTTTCGGAGACGACCGAGATTTCCTTGACGCCCTTGGACTGCAGTTTCTGCGCCGTGTCGATGAACCATTTCATCTCGGCGGTCTGCTGATCCTTGCTGAGCGTCGACGGTTGAAACTCGCCATCGACCCATTTCTTGGCCTCCGCTTCGCCCGCCCATGCCGAGTTGCCCCAGACGAGCATGGCCGTGGCTGCTGCAATCGCCGTCAATCGCGGTTTCATGATGTCTCCTCTCCGAGCGCTTCCCGAATGTCCCATGTGTCATCCGGCCCGGGAAACGTCGGCCAGACGTGCCGTCACCCCTTGCGCAGCACCAGCGCCAGCAGAACCATCGACGCGACGAAGCCGATCCATACGGAGGGCTCCTGCTCCAATCCTAACCAGCTGCCGATCTTTTCGCTGATCGCGACGAACCCGAGATTGACATAAGCGGCGGCCAGCAGGCCGATGAACAGTCGATCGCCCCGCGTCGTTGCGATCGGAAGGAAGCCGCGTCGCAACGTGGTCGGCGATTTTATCTCCCAGATCGTCATGCCGGCGAGCATGGCCACGATGCATGCGAAGAATACCGCTACCGGCAGCGTCCATACCATCCAGTCAAGCACGAAGGTCACCCCGACTCATACGCGCCCCATCGCAAAGCCCTTTGCAATGTAGTGACGGACGAACCAGATCACGATCGCGCCCGGAAGGATCGTGAGCACGCCCGCCGCGGCGAGCGTTCCCCAGTCCATTCCCGCCGCGGAGACGGTCCGCGTCATCGTGGCCACGATCGGTTTCGCATTGACGCTCGTCAGCGTGCGGGCCATCAGCAACTCCACCCAGCTGAACATGAAGCAGAAGAATGCGGTTACGCCGATGCCGGCCTTGATCAGTGGCACGAAGATCGTCAGGAAGAACCGCGGGAACGAATAGCCGTCGATGTACGCGGTTTCGTCGATCTCGCGCGGTACGCCGCTCATGAAGCCCTCGAGGATCCACACCGCCAGCGGAACGTTGAACACCAGGTGAGCGAGCGCCACGGCGACGTGCGTGTCCATCAGCCCCAGCGTCGTGTAGAGCTGGAAGAATGGCAACAGGAAGATCGCCGGCGGCGTCATCCGGTTCGTCAGCAGCCAGAAGAACACGTGCTTGTCGCCAAGGAAGCGGTAGCGTGAAAACGCATACGCTGCGGGAAGCGCCACCGCGATCGACATCACGGTGTTCATCGCCACGTAGATCATCGAGTTGATGTATCCGGAATACCAGGACACGTCGGTGAAGATCGTGGCGTAGTTCGCCCATGTGAACCGTCTTGGCCACAGCGAGAACACGCCGAGGATCTCGTCGTTGGTCTTGAACGACATGTTGACCATCCAGTAGATCGGCAGGATGGAGAACACGAGGTACGCGACCAGGAATACCGTTCGCACGTCGATGCGCGACTTCGCCACAGGGCCGCCCGGAAGTGTCGTCCTAGCCATTGGGCGGGGTCGAGGCGTCGCTCGTCCCGACGCGCTGCATCCAGTTGTACAGGATGAAGCACATCAGCAAAATGATCAGGAAGTAGATCAGCGAAAACGCGGCCGCGGGACCCACGTCGAACTGCCCGACGGCTTTCTGCGTCAGGTACTGCGAGAGGAATGTCGTGGAATTGCCGGGTCCGCCGCCGGTCAACACGAACGGCTCCGTGTAGATCATGAAGCTGTCCATGAAGCGCAGCAGCACCGCGATCATCAGCACGCCGCGGAGCTTGGGCAACTCGATGTAGCGGAAGACGGCGAAGCGCGACGCGCCGTCGATCTGCGCGGCCTGGTAGTAGGCGTTCGGAATTGCGCGCAAGCCCGCATAGCAGAGCAGCGCGACCAGCGACGTCCAGTGCCAGACATCCATCAGCAGCACGGTAAGCCACGCATCGGTGGCGCTGCCCGTGTAGTTGTAGTCGAACCCGAGTCGCGCCAGCGCGGCGCCGAACAGTCCGATGTCGGTGCGTCCGAAGATCTGCCAGATGGTGCCGACGACGTTCCATGGAATGAGCAGCGACATCGCGAGCAGCACGAGGACCGCGGACGCTTTCCAGCCGGAAGGCGGCATCGACAGCGCGAGCATGATCCCCAGCGGAACCTCGACGACGAGCACCGCGATGGAGAACGTGATCTGGCGCAGCAGCGCATCGTGCAACTCGCCGTCGCGCATCACCATCTTGAACCATTCGGTGCCCACGAACACGCGGCGCTCGGGCGAAATGATGTCCTGCACCGAGTAATTGACGACGGTCATCAGCGGCAGGATCGCCGAGAAAGCGACGCACACGACAACGGGAAGGATCAGCAGCCATGCCTTGTGGTTGACGGGCTTCATGCGAGCAACCTGTCGTCTTTGTAGAAGCACGTGTGCGGTCCGAGCAACCCCAGCCACACGGTGTCGCCAGCGCCGGGCACCGCTGCGCCGGACGAGACGCGCGCCCGCACCACACGCTCGCCGATTTTGCCCGTGACCATCCAGTGGGTGCCGATATCCTGGGCCTTGACCACTTGTGCGGACATGGCGCCCGGGCGTGCCGAATCGGAAACGGTGACGTATTCGGGGCGCACGCCGAGCGTCACGCGTCCGGCCTGCGACAGCGCGGCGATGCTGTCCGCCGTCATCTGCAGGTCCACGCCGTCGATGCGCAGCCGGTCGCCCTGAATTTCCGCATCGAGGAAATTCATCCCTGGCGAGCCGATGAAATGGCCGACGAACGTGTGCTGCGGACGCTCGAAGAGCTGATCGGCGCTGCCGGTCTGCACCGCCCGCCCGTGCGTCATCACGATCACCTGGTCCGCGAACGTCAGCGCCTCGACCTGGTCATGCGTCACGTAGATCAGCGTCAGCTTGAGCTCGCGATGAATCTGCTTCAGCTTGCGGCGCAGCTGCCATTTCAGATGGGGGTCGATGACGGTGAGCGGCTCGTCGAACAAGACCGCCGACACGTCGTTGCGAACGAGTCCCCGCCCAAGCGAGATCTTCTGCTTTACATCGGCGCTGAGCCCTGCCGCGCGTTGCGGAAGCTGTGCCGTCAGTTCCAGCATCTCGGCGACCACACCCACGCGCTGGCCGATCCTTTCGGCGGGCATTCGGCGGTTGCGCAGCGGAAAGGCGAGATTCTCGGCCACCGTCATCGTGTCGTAGATGACGGGGAACTGGAACACCTGCGCGATGTTGCGTTGTTGCGGCGTCCGGCTCGTGACGTCCTCGCCGTCGAACCTGACCGTGCCCTGTGATGGCGCGACGAGGCCGGAAATGATGTTGAGCATCGTCGTCTTGCCGCACCCGGATGGGCCGAGCAGCGCGTAAGCACCGCCGTCGTCGAAGGTCATCGCCAGCGGCAGCAGCGCGTAGTCCGCGTCCCGTGTCGGCAACGGCTTGTACGAGTGCGCGAGATCGAGGTCGATGCGTGCCATGTCAGTGCAGGCGTGCTGCGCGATCCGGCGCAAGCAGGAGTTCCCCGTTCGAACCGAACAGATACGACTCGGTCGGCTGGAAGTGCAGGTTGACGCGTGCACCGAGGTCGAAGCGGTGGACACCGGTGAGCTGCGCGACCAGGGGCGCAATGGCCGTCGCGGCGTGAACGAACGTATCTGAGCCGGATATTTCGGCGAGCTGCACGTCGCCTTCGATCGTGATGTCCCCAGGTCGCGGGCTGACGCGCAGCGCACTCGCGCGCACGCCGACGGTAAGGCCGGATTCAGCCGCCGCGGGCACCCGCAAAGGCAGACGCAGTCCGTCGCGGAAGACAATTCCTCCGGCCACGGCGCGGGCCTCGACGAGGTTCATCGGCGGGTCGCTGAACGCGCGCGCAACGCGAATCGATTTCGGATGGTGGTAGACGTCCGCAGTACGGCCGTATTGCAACAGCTCACCGGCGTCGAGAACCGCGGTGAATCCGCCGAGCAGCAGCGCTTCGGTCGGTTCCGTCGTCGCGTAAACGACCGTCGAATCGCTGGCGGCGAACAGCTGGGCCAACTCCTCCCGCAACTCCTCGCGCAGCTTGTAGTCGAGATTGACCAGGGGTTCGTCGAGCAACGTCAGCGGCGCGGATTTCGCGAGCGCCCGCGCCAGTGCCACCCGCTGCTGCTGCCCGCCGGAGAGCTCGGCCGGCAGACGATCGAGATAGGCGTCGATGTGCAGCTTGCGTGCGAGCTCGGCGACGCGGGAATCGATATTCGACGCGCTGCGGAGCATGAGGGGCGACGCGATATTGCCGAACACGGTCATCGACGGATAATTGATGAACTGCTGGTAGACCATCGCGACGTCGCGCCGCCTTACCGGCACTCGCGTGACGTCGGCACCGTCCATCAGCACGCGGCCGCTCGTCGGTGCATCGAGCCCCGCCATGATGCGCAGCAGCGACGTCTTGCCCGACTGCGTGGCGCCCAGCACGACGGTGAGCGCTCCCGGCTCGAGTCGCAGGCTCATCGAATACAGATAGGTGGCGGCACCCACGCGCAGGACAATGTCGGCAAGCTCAAGCGCCATGGCACGTCGCGTACGGGCGCGGACTCGCACCGCTCGCGCAGTTTGCTTTCATTGTGCAGCCCGTTGCGGCCGGGGTCGACGACACGCGACGCATCCTACGCGCCGACCCGCAGTGGAACAAGAGCGGCGCTACGAATGTTCATAGCGATGCGCCGGCGATGCCGCGTTGCTGGGAGTACCCTGCGACTGGAACCGGCGTACGATGCGCGGCTGTCCTTTCTGCATTGCGAGGCCTTGATCATGCACAGACTCCGTGTTGCGCTTGCCGTCTTGCTGACCGCCGTGGTGACGAGCGCGTTCGCGCAGGAGTATCCGACGCGGCCCGTGAAGATCGTCGTTCCGTTTGCCGCAGGCGGTCCGGCAGACGTCTATGCGCGTTTCATCGCGCAGCGGCTGCAGGAAGCAATGGGCCAGCCGTTCGTCGTCGAGGACCGGCCCGGCGGAGGCTCGGTCGTGGGTACCGACATCGTCGCGAAGAGCGCGCCCGACGGCTACACCCTGCTGCTGATGTCGAACACCCACACCGTGAACGAGTCGCTGATGCCCGGCAAGCCGTTCCAGCTGATGCGCGACTTCACGGCCATCGCGCCGATCAACTATTCGGACCTCGTGCTGGTCGTCAATCCGGCCGTGCCGGCGAAGACGCTGCAGGAGCTGATCGCGCTGGCGAAGGCGCAGCCGGGCAAGCTCAACTATGCGTCGTCCGGCCCCGGCACGCCGTACCACATGGCCGGCGAGCTCTTCAAGGCGTCCGCCGGGCTCGACATCGTGCACGTGCCTTACAAGGAAAGCTCCGGCGCGCGCACCGGCGTGCTGGGTGGCCAAGTGGAGATGATGTTCGATGCGGTCACGGTGATGAACGAGCACGTCAAAGCGGGCAAGGTGCGTGCGCTCGCAACGAGCGGCAAGGCGCGCTCGTCCGTGATGCCGGACGTTCCGACGCTGAACGAAGCCGGCGTTCCCGGCTACGACGCGGTGATCTGGCTCGGCCTCATTGCGCCGAAGGGAACGCCGGCTGCGATTGTAAGCAAGCTCAATGCCGCGGTGACGAAGATCGTATCCGCACCCGATGTGCAGGCCGATTGGGCGAAGCAGGGTGCTGTAGCGATGGCGATGTCGCCCGACGCGTTCGAGCGCTATCTGGCCGACGACATCGTCAAGTGGGAGCGCATCGTCAAGCTGTCCGGCGCACGACCGGACCGGTGACGAGCGCACCGACACTCGACATCCTGTCGGCGGGCGCGGCCAAGGCGGTCGTGCTCGCGCTGGCGGACGAGCTCTCGAAGCGCGACGGCGTCGCCGTCGCCGGCGTGTTCGATGCAGCGGGCGCCATTCGCGCGCAGTTCCTCGCGGGCACTGCATGCGACGTGCTGATCCTTCCCGCCGCGATGCAGGATGAGCTCGCGGCGCAGAAGCGCATCGACGCCCGCACGCAGGCGCCGCTCGGTCACGTGCCGACGGGCATTGCGATTGCCGCCGGTGCGCTGGTGCCGTCGGTCGGCGATGCGGACGCGCTCCGCGCTTCGTTCGAGGACGCGTCGGCCTTGTACTGCCCGGATACGGAACGCTCGACGGCGGGCATCCACTTCGTCCGGATGCTGCGCGAGATGGGCATCCATTCCCGCGTCGCACCGCGAATCCGCAATTTCCCGAACGGCGCGCAGGCGATGGCCGCAATGGCCGCAGCGGGTCCGGAGGGCGACCGCGCGATCGGCTGCACGCAGGTGACTGAAATTCTCTACACGCCGGGTGTCACGCTGATCGGCCTCCTGCCGCCGCCGTTCGAATTGACAACGGTCTACACGGCCGCCGTGAGCATGCACAGCCGCCACGCCGACCGTGCGCGACAGTTCGCGGCCCGGCTGACCGGCCGGGATTCGGAGGCGCTCCGCGTCGCGAGCGGATTCGCGCAGTGTTGAAGCCTCGGTCAACCGCGGCGATGGCGCCGCGTTGAAGGCGGATGACGATGCCACGCCTTCCCGTCGATGGACGCCGTGCGCTGCGCTGGCTGGCGCTGGCCGGCGTCGTCGCGGCCGTTGCAATCGGCGGCTGCGCGGAGCTCGCGCAAAAGGAGCGCGAGCTCGTCTTTCGTGTCGTGCCCGGCGATGCAAGCTGGTATGCCGGCTTGCCGGACGGCGTGCGCGAAATCGACATCCCGGTGGCCGAGGGCCAGCACATCCACGCGTGGTGGTGGAAGGCTGATCGCGCGGACGCGCCGGCCGTGCTCTATTTCCACGGCTCGCGCTGGAACCTGACCGGCCAGTTGACGCGGATCAGACAACTGCACGATTTTGGCTTTTCGGTACTGGCGATCGATTACCGGGGCTTCGGCCGCAGCGACGGCGACGTGCCGTCCGAGCAGACGGTGTACGAGGATGCGCGTGCGGGCTGGCGACGATTCGCCGAGCTGGTACCCGACGCTCGCCACCGGTTCATCTACGGTCATTCTCTCGGCGGGGCCGTCGCCGTCGATCTTGCCGCCGAGCTCGATCGCACCACGGGCGCAGGCGAGCCCGAGCCGGCGCGCGGGCTGATCGTCGAATCGTCGTTCACCACGCTCGTCGACGTCGCGAAGGCGCTGTCGTATTCGTGGCTTCCCGTGCAGTGGGTGATATCGCAGAAGTTCGACGCGATCGACAAAATCACGCAAGTGAGGATGCCGGTGTTGTTCGTCCACGGCGCGGCCGATCGGTTCGTCCCGGCGCGCTTCAGCCAGGCGCTCTACGACGCGGCGCGCTCGCCGAAGCGCCTGCTCGTCGTCGAGGGCGCTACGCACAACAACAGCATGCGCGTGGGCAGCGACGAGTACCGGGACGCGCTGTGGGCGCTGTTCAAGCTGCCCGACGCGCCCGACCGGCGCGCGAGGGACACTGCCCGTCACTGAACGCGTTCATGCTGCGCAGGCGGCGCTTGCCGGAAGCGAGGCGCGCCGCAGTCGCGAGCGCGCGTCGGCAAACACCAGCATCGAATCGCCGAACTCGTGCGTCCGGAAGCCATCGCGCTCCAGCGCACGCGTTGCGTCGGCCAGCACCCGATCGCCGACGAATGCGCGCAGCAGTTCGTGATGGCTGCTCCCGGGTTCGTGCGTGCCCGTGACGATCCCATCGACGATGCGCAACGGCGTCGATGCGCCGATTCGCTGCGTTGCCTGCCGCTCCATCGCGCGGATGCCGCCGAGGCGGCTCGCCGCATCCTCGACGGCGCGCACGACCGTCGTCCCGATCGCGATCACCCTTGCGTCCTCCGCGCGGGCGGTTTCAATGGCCGTCGCGGTGCTGGCGGGAATCCGGTACCACTCGGGAAGCGGCAACCGACGGTCGAGCTCCGCATCGCCCATCGACGACAGGCCGGCGGCGTGCGTCAGCGTCGCGAAGTGGATGCCGCGTGCGTGCATCGCGGCGACGTCGCGCCACGCAATGATGAATCCCGCCGACGGCGGCTCGAATGCGACGGGCGCTGCGGCGATCGGCGTCCACGCGTCCCAGAGCGCGAGCGGTTCGGCGATGTGTGCGTACTGGATCGGCCGGCCCTGCCGGGCGAGCTTTTGCCAGAACGCCGCGCCCTGTGCATCGAAGCGCACGCGCACGAACCGAGGATGGTCGGTGAGCTCCGCGACCGTTGCGGCGAGCGTACCGAACGCCAGCCGGTCGCCTGCTGCGAGCGCCGGCGGCGGCAGCCGATCCTCCGTGCGCGTGCGGTAATCGCCGGCTCCGAAGACGATTACGTCGAACGCGGCTGGCGTCGCCGATACCGGCGCGCGCCACGCGGCAAGCCTCGCCTCGATCGGTTGTCCGGTGCGTACGTGGATTCCGGCGATGCTCGCCGGCAGCGTGGCGGCGTCGTTCGCAACGACGAGATCGCCCGGCCGCAGCACGTCGAGCCAGTTCGCGCGCGGCATCTGCGTCACGCGACCCGTTTGATCGACGACGAGCAGTCGCGCCCAAGCGGGTCGCTTGATCGGACGATCCGCAGCGATCATCGCAGCGCCTCCGCGTACGTTGCGCTCCCGGGATTGGTCACCGCTGGTCGCGTGGGCAGCGCCGCGAGGACGGCATCGACGATCACTTGCGCGGCGACGGCGGGTGCCAGCAGGTCCCGCGGATCGGCATCGGGTACTGCGAGCGCGTGCAGCGGCGTATCCATGTCGCCCGGGTCGAGCGAAAGGAAGCGGACGCCGAGATGCCCGAGCTCCTCCTCCCAGATCCGCGTCATGTGGCGCAGCGCGGCCTTGCTCGCGCCGTAGGCACCCCAGTTCGCATACGCGTTGATCGCCGCGTCGCTGGACACGTTGACGACGACGGCACCGCGTCCATCGCGCGCCGACGCGGCGAGCGCGCCGAGCACCGCTTTCGTCAAGCGGAACGGCCCGAGGACGTTCGTCGCGAGCGCCTGCGCAAAGTCTTCGCAGTCGGTGTCGGCGAGCGGCGCCAGCGGCACGGGCCCGAGGCTCGACGCATTGTTGATCAGCACGTCGAGCCCACCGCGCCAGCCCAGCACCTGCAAAGCGATCGGATGGATCGCGTCCTTGTCCGCGATGTCGCCGGTAATGCCGAGCGTTCCCGGGTGACGGCGCCGAGTCTTTTCGACGCATGCCGAGGTGCGCGCTACGAATGCGACATCCGCACCGCGCGCATGGAGCTCGTCGACGAGGGCCAGTCCAAGTCCCGACGTGCCGCCGGTGACGAGGACGCGCGTCTTAGCGAGTGAAACGGGTACTGCCGATGCATGATCGTCCATCTGTTGACGCTCCGGTTGTCGATGTGACGATAATAGGCATGCGTACCGATAGTCCCAAGCCGATTGTCCAGCGCGCTGGCGAATAGTCGACGCGATGGACTCTCCAGACCTCGTCGCCGCGTATCTCGCGCGCAATCTCGCAAGCCTGCGGCATTCCCGCGCGCTGACGCAGGGTGCGCTTGCGAAGGCCGCCGCCGTTCCCCGCTCGACGATCGCCAATCTCGAATCCGGCGTCGGCAACCCGTCGCTGACCGTGCTCGTCAAGGTGGCCAATGCACTGGCGGTACCCCTCGACGAATTGACCGCTGCGCCACGCGCAAAGGTCAGGCGCTGGGGATCGGCCGACGTGCCCACGCAGGCACGCGGCCGCGGCGTGACGATGCGCGCGCTCGTGCCCGAGCCGGTGCCGGAGGAGTTGCTGACGCTGATGGATTTCGAGCCGGGCGCGTCGATGCGGGGCACGCCGCATCTGCCCGGCACGCGCGAGTTCTTCACTTTGCTCGCGGGACGGGTAACGATCTTCGTCGTCGGCGAGCGGTTCGAGCTCGCGGCCGGCGACGTGCTGGGTTTCCCCGGCAACGTCGCCCATTCGTATCAGAACGCCGACCCGATGGCGCCGGCGCGTGGCGTGTCCATCGTCATCCTCGCGAAGGCAGGCGTCTAGAAGAACACTTCGTTTAGCGCGGCAACGTCTGCCCGGTGACGCCGCTGCGGATCGCGCGCAGCTTTGCCTTCACGTGCGCTTCGTTGACCGGGCCCATCCGCATCAGGATCTTCTGGCCCGCCGAGCGCTGCTCGAGCGCCGGATCGGCGAATTCGTACAGCACTTTCGGCTGCGCGAGTGCGATGGGTGCGGGCACGTCCGGTGTCGCGAGCAGATGGTCGATCACCTCGACGAGGCGGTCGTTGAAATAGCCGTGCGGATAGCCCAGGTCCTCGTATGCTTTCTGGAACAGCGGGTAATAACGCACATATGCTTCGACGAGCTTCGCCGTGTCGGCCTGGTCCATCACGCGAACGTACCTCCCATAGCGCGCCGCGTTGTCGGCACGCAACAGGACGCGCCCGTCCGACTGCGTCGTCTCGACGCCGCCCCCGATCGGGTTGACCGACATTCGCGACAACGCGACCGTCTGCCGCGGCAGGTTGTCGATCGTCGCGACGAAACGCGGCACGATTTCCTGCAGGTGGAAGATGCGCTCGAGCGGAGCGCCGGCGAAGATCGATGCCATCAGGTCCTGCAGCGGCGCGTCGCTGTCGGCGATGGCGGGAAGCGGCGCGGATTCGGCCGCGGCCGGCGTAGCCGCTTCGATCGGGTAATGCGGCGTCGACGGTGCGGCGGGCGGCGCGACGCTTGCAGCGGGTGGAGATGCTGGCACGACCGGCGCCTGCGTCTGCGCCGGCTGGTGGAATGCCCGCCACGCGAACACGGCTGCGATCGCGAGGATTGCGACGATCGCAATGCCGAGCGGCCACGGAAATGCGCGGCGCGCCCGACGCGTGCGCCGCGGGTCGATCGTCCGCTCGAAATCGGGGTTGTGGTCCACCGGTTCGACGCGTTCCATGTGCCCTCCCGAATCATTCACACCAACGGTGTTCGACCGCTGCCGGCGCGAATCGGTTCAGTGCTGCCTACACCTGGATTTTCCCTTGTTCGAGCCGCTCGCCGTGCTCTCGCGTCGCGTGGAAGCGGACCTTCGGCCAGCGCTCCATCGTCACCTGGAGGTTGTACTTGTTCGTCGCGAGGAACACGGGGTTGCCGTCGACGTCGGTCGCCAGCGCCGCCGCCTGCTCTCGCTCGAAATTGCGGCGCGTCGTTTCGTCGGTGAACGTCAGCCAGCGCGCCGTCGAAATGCCGGCAGTCTCGTAGATGGCGTCGACCTTGTATTCGCTGGCGAGACGCTGCGCGACGATCTCGAACTGCAGCGGACCGACGGCGCCCAGCAGCAGCGTGTTCGTATGCGACGATGCGAACACCTGGATCGCACCTTCCTCGCCGAGCTCCTGCAGGCCCTTCTGTAACGGCTTTGCCTTGAACGGGTCGCGCGGACGCGCGGTGCGGAAGAGCTCGGGCGCGAAATACGGAATCCCGCGAAACGCCAGCGATTCGCCTTCGGACAGCGTGTCACCGATCTGCAGCTGGCCGTGGTTGTGGATGCCGATGATGTCGCCGGCGACGGCATCCTCGCTGGCGACGCGCTCGTTTGCCATGAACGTCAACGCATTGGCGAGCTTCATCTCGCGGCCGATGCGCAAGTGGCGCACCTTCATTGCCGGCTCGTAGCGACCCGAGCACACGCGGAAAAACGCGATCCGGTCGCGATGCCGCGGATCCATGTTCGCCTGGATCTTGAACACGAAACCGCTGAACGGCTTCTCTGCCGGCTCGACGACGCGAACGGTCGCATCGCGCGGCTGCGGCGGCGGCGCCCATTCGAGCAACGCCTGCAGGATCTCTTGCACGCCGAAGTTGTTGATGCCGGAGCCGAAGAACACCGGCGTCTGCCTCCCGGCGAGGAACGTGTCGAGATCGAACGGCGGGCTGGCGCTGCGGATCAGGTCGATGTCGTGGCGCAACGCCGCGGTCTCGTCGGGGAACAGCGCGTCGAGGCGCGGATTGTCCAGTCCCTCGATCAGCTCGGTGTCGGTGGCCACGCGTTCCTCGCCGGGCGCGAAGCGCAGCAGCCGGTTGTTCAACAGGTGATACACGCCGCGAAAGCGCTTGCCCATGCCGAGCGGCCAGCTGATCGGTGCACAGTCGATCGCGAGCACCGACTCGATCTCCTCGAGCAGGGCGAGCGGTTCGCGAACTTCGCGGTCCATCTTGTTGACGAACGTGATGATCGGCGTATCGCGCAGCCGGCAGACGTCGAGCAGCTTGATCGTCTGCGCCTCGACGCCCTTGGCGGCGTCGATGACCATGACCGCGGCATCGACGGCGGTGAGCACGCGGTAGGTGTCTTCCGAGAAATCCTCGTGACCCGGCGTGTCGAGCAGGTTGATCGTATGGCCGCCGTACTCGAACTGCATCACGGAACTCGTCACCGAGATCCCGCGCTGCTTCTCGACTTCCATCCAGTCGGACGTCGCATGCCGCGCACTCTTGCGCGACTTGACCGTTCCGGCGAGCTGGATCGCGCCACCGAACAGCAGCAGCTTTTCGGTCAGTGTCGTCTTTCCGGCATCCGGGTGCGAGATGATGGCGAACGTACGCCGACGAGCGACGTCGCGCCGAAGATCCGCCGGATGTGGACTGGTAGTCATCGCAATGTCGAAGTGCCGGCGTGGCGCCGCGGCGCACCCGGACGAAAACAAAACCGCCGGCCGGGAGCGGCAGGCGGCGAGTTCGAGCGAATTATACCAACGACGGTTCAGCCGAACGGCCGCACGCCGATCAGCGGCCCGTGCAGGAACAGCGCGAAGCCGACCGAAACGACGACGCCTGCGACGATGGCGATCGCGTCTTTCGCGAGCGTGCCGGGCGGATACGTCGTGCCGGCCTCCCGGTCGCGGGCGCGTCGGATGACGAACGTGGCGATGGACCAGACGAGGAAGGCGCCGAACAGCACGACGTCGTGCAGCTCCCCATTCGCGAGCAGGTGAGCGAACGCCCACAGCGCGACACCCGCCGTCATCGGATGGCCGAGCGCCGCCTTGATCTTCGTTCGCGGCACATACGCCGCGGCGATCAGCACGAACGCGATGATAGTCAGCAACGCCGCGGCGTGCCGCGTCCAGACGGCCGGTGTGAACACGATGACGGGGCTTGCGCGTGCCTGGCCGTAGCCCCAGATGATCAGCACGAAGCCCACGAGCGAGACGAGCGAGTACAGCCCTTTCCACGGTTTTTCCCCAAGGCGCACGACCTGGTGTGCGCGCCACTGCGGTGCCGCGAGGCCGACGGAATGGGGAACGAGAAACACGAGAAGACCGACGATCAGCCACGTCATGGAAAAAACCCGCGCACGTTTGCGAAGCCGTCATCTTAAGCGTTGCCGCCAAGGCGCGTGTCCGCGGGCTGCGAGCGTTGCGACCCGTCGCGCTATCCTTGCCCGATGGCCCTGGTGACAATTCGCGCCGCGGAGCTCGCGTTCGGGCTGCATCCGCTGCTCGATCGCGCCGATTTCGCGATCGACGCGAACGAGCGCGTCGGCCTGATCGGGCGCAACGGGACCGGGAAGTCGTCGCTGCTGCTGGCGATTGCCGGGCAGTTGGCGCTCGACGACGGGGTCATCGAGCGAGCGGAGGGCGTTCGCGTCGTCGTCGTCGAGCAGGAGCCTTCGCTGCCACCAGCGTCGACGTTGCGCGAAAGCCTCTCGCAGCGGGGCGATGTGGCCCGTATCGCCGACGAGCGCGACCGCTGGCGCGTCGAGGCGCGGCTGTCGGAATACCTGCATCGATTCGGCCTCGACGAGGCCCAGGATCCGCAGGGGACGTCGGGTGGCGAGCGCAAGCGCGCGGCACTGGCACTTGCACTGGCGCTCGAGCCCGATCTGCTGCTGCTCGACGAGCCGACGAATCATCTCGACGTCGACGGCATCGCATTGCTCGAAACTCACGTGCAGGCGGCACGCGCGGCGATCGTCGTCACGCACGATCGCGTATTTCTCGACAGCGTTTGCACGCGAATCGTCGAGCTCGACCGCGGCCTCGTTCGCTCGTATCCGGGCAACTTCGCCGCATACAACAGCCGCAAGGCATCCGAGCTCGCCGCCGAAGCGACGGCCGCGCGCAAGTTCGACCAGTTCTGGCGCCAGGAGGAGGCGTGGATACGCAAGGGCGTCGAAGCGCGCCGCACGCGCGACGAAGGACGCGTGCGCAGGCTCGAGGCGCTGCGCAGCGAGCGTGCGCTGCGGCGCGAGCGCCTCGGCAGCGTCAAGCTCGCGCTCGATTCCGGCGAGCGCTCCGGCAAGCTCGTCGCCGAACTCCATGGCGTGACCAAGCGCTTCGGGACGCGCGACATCGTGCGCGACCTCGACTTGCGAATCATGCGGGGCGACCGGCTGGCGTTGCTGGGTCGCAACGGGGTCGGCAAGTCGACGCTGCTGAAGATCATTCTGGGCCAGCTCGCGCCCGACAGCGGCACCGTGCGGCTCGGCACGAAGCTCGACGTCGCTTACTTCGATCAGTTGCGCGAAGTCCTCGACGATGCGGCGACGCTCAATGAGACGATCAGCCCGGGCTCCGACTGGATCGAAACGGCGAACGGCCGCAAGCACGTGCTGAGCTATCTCGGCGATTTCCTGTTTCCGCCGCAGCGCGCAAATGCGCCTGTGAAGACGCTGTCCGGCGGCGAGCGCAATCGCTTGCTGCTCGCGCGGTTGTTCGCCCGGCCCGCCAATCTGCTGGTGCTGGACGAGCCGACGAACGATCTCGATATCGAGTCGCTCGAACTGCTCGAAGCGACGCTGCAATCGTATGCGGGCACGCTGCTCGTCGTCAGCCACGATCGCGCATTT
The DNA here is from genome assembly GCA_963709335.1 of uncultured Pseudomonadota bacterium. GTDB lineage: Bacteria > Pseudomonadota > Gammaproteobacteria > Burkholderiales > Casimicrobiaceae > VBCG01. The sequence goes on along the minus strand of CAVPWB010000004.1, from coordinate 476,523 downwards.
CTCGACAACGTGGCGACGCAGACGCTCGTGGCAGAGGGCGACGGCCGGTGGCGCGAGTACGTCGGCGGCTACTCCGACTGGCTCGCACAGCGCCCTGTCGCTCGCGTGGAACCGCCGGCGGCGGCGAAGCCGGTTGGCGCGCCCCGTGCGCGCGCTGCGTCGCGCGTGCGGCTGACATTCAACGAAAAGCGCGAGCTCGATGCACTGCCCGCCGAACTCGAATCGCTCGAGCGCGAGCAGCACGCACTGTCCGAGCGGATGTGCGCCGCCGACTACCACCGGCAGGCGATCGAGGTCATCAAGGGTGACCGTCAGCGCGCCGAGGAAATCGAGCGGCTGCTTACCGTTCGCTTCGAGCGGTGGGGCGAGCTCGATGCGAAAGCGCAGGAGGCCGCCGCAACATGATGCGCATGTTGCTCCCCGCGCCCGACCTGTTCGACGCCCCACCGTTGCCGCCCGGTCTCGAATACCACGCAGACTTTCTGGCCCCCAACGAGGAGACGGCACTGCTGCGAGCGTTCGCGGATCTGCCGTTCCGTGAAGCAAAGTTTCAGCAGTACACGGCGCGCCGGCGCGTCGATCGCTACGGTCTCCTTTACGACGAGAAGCTGCGCGCGTGGGTCGAAGGTCGTCCGCTGCCGACCTTTCTCGCCGATCTACGCGAGCGCGTCGCGTCGTGGCGGGGCGTGCCCGCGGAGCGCTTCGTTCACGCGCTCGTGACGGAATACCGGCCAGGCACGCCCATCGGATGGCATCGCGACAAGCCCCATTACGGCACGGTCATCGGCATCTCGCTTTCGAGCGCGTGCCGCATGCGCTTTCGCCCGCACGACAACCAGCACGATCGCAATGCCGTCATCGCCCTGCCGCTCGCGCCGCGCTCGCTGTATGTGCTGGCAGACGAGATCCGCTGGGCGTGGCAGCACAGCATTCCCCCGGCGAAGGCGTTGCGTTATTCGGTCACCTTCCGCACGCCCGCGTAGAATCGCCGCCCGATGAGCGCGTATCCAAAACTGCTCGCACCACTCGATCTCGGTTTCACGACGCTGGCCAATCGCGTGCTGATGGGATCGATGCACACGGGTCTCGAGGAATCGGCGAACGGGTTTGCGAAGCTCGCCGCTTTCTACGCGGCGCGCGCCCGCGGCGGAGTGGGCCTGATCGTCACCGGCGGCATCGCGCCGAATCTGGTAGGACGCCTCGAGCCGCGCGCCTCGCAGCTGTCGTTCGGCTGGCAGGTCGCGAAACATCGGCAGGTCACCAGCGCCGTGCACGCCGCAGGCGGACGCATCGCGATGCAGATCCTGCACGCGGGACGCTACGCCTACCACCCGCTGTCGGTTGCGCCGTCGGCGATCCGCTCGCCGATCACGCCGTTCAAGCCGCGTGCGCTGACCCGCTGGGGTATCGAGCGCACGCTCGCCGCGTATGCGAGGTGCGCGAAGCTCGCGCAACGCGCAGGCTACGACGGCGTCGAGATCATGGGCTCCGAGGGGTACCTGATCAACCAGTTCGTCGCGCAGCGGACGAACCACCGCGACGATGACTGGGGCGGCGCGTTCGACAACCGGATCCGCTTCGCCGTCGAGACGGTGCGCAGGACGCGCGAGGCCGTCGGTCCTAAGTTCATCATCATCTACCGGCTGTCGATGCTCGATCTCGTCGACGGCGGCAGCACATGGGATGAAGTGGTCGCGCTCGCGCGCGCCATCGAGCGGGCCGGAGCGACGCTGATCAACACCGGCGTCGGCTGGCACGAGGCACGGATCCCGACGATCGCGACGATGGTGCCGCGCGGCGCGTTCACCTGGGTCACGGCGCGCTTGCGGGGCGTCGTCGACATTCCCCTGATCACGACGAACCGGATCAACGACCCGGCGGTGGCCGAGTCGATTCTCGCGCGCGGCGACGCCGACATGGTGTCGATGGCGCGTCCGTTTCTCGCCGATCCGGAGTTTGTCGCGAAGTCTGCCGCCGGCCGCGCGGGCGAGATAAACACGTGCATTGCCTGCAACCAGGCGTGCCTCGACCACATATTCGAGCGCCGGATCGCGTCCTGCCTCGTCAATCCGTTCGCGTGCCGCGAAACCGAGCTGACGGTGGCGCGCGCGACCGTCCGCAAGCGCGTCGCCGTCGTCGGCGCGGGTCCGGCGGGACTCGCGTGCGCGACAACCGCCGCCGAGCGCGGCCACGCCGTAACGCTATACGACGCGGCTCCCGTGATCGGCGGCCAGTTCAATCTCGCGCGGCGGATTCCGGGCAAGGAAGAATTCACGGAGACGCTGCGCTATTTCGATCATCGGCTGGCGGCGTTCGGTGTCGAGCGACGGCTGTCGCGACATGCGACGGCCGACGACCTGCGCGACGCCGACGCGGTCATCATCGCCACCGGCGTCGTACCGCGCCAACCGGTGCTCGACGGCATCGCGCATCCGAGCGTGGTGAGCTACGTCGACGTCATCGAAGGCCGGCGCGAGGTCGGGCGCAACGTCGCCATCATCGGTGCGGGCGGCATTGGCTTCGACGTCGCCGAGTTCCTGACGCACGCCGGTGGGGATGATGGGCACACGAGCGACGGTGCGCTGCTCGACCCCGCCATCACGGTGTTTCGCGACGAGTGGGGCATCGACGCAACCTACGCGCTGCCGGGCGGCGTGAAAGCGGCCGCTGAGCCGGCGCCGCCGCGCAACGTGTGGCTGCTGCAGCGTAAGTCGACCAAGGTCGGCGACGGTCTCGCGAAAACGACCGGGTGGATCCGCCGTACGCTGCTACGACGGCGCGGCGTGAAGATGCTGTCCGGCGTGCGCTACGAGCGCATCGACGACGCCGGCCTGCACATCCGCGTCGACGACGTGCCGCAGGTGCTGGCCGTCGAAACGATCGTCCTCTGCGCGGGCCAGGAGCCGCGCCGCGATTTGGCGCGAGCGCTCGAGGCGGAGGGGATCGCGTTCACGCTGATCGGTGGCGCCGACGTTGCCGTCGAGCTCGACGCCAAGCGTGCAATCGACCAGGGAACCCGCGTCGCACTCGCGCTCTGAAAATGGGCGCGCCCGATGTTGAGAGAGGACCGGCGGGCGTCAGGTCGCCTTGGCCGCCAGTCGCGCGGCGCGCTTGAGATCGGCTATCAGTGTTGCGCGGAGCTTCGCGCGCGCGTCGGCGTCGGGGACGCGCAGGATCGCCGACGGATGATAAGTCGCCACGATCGGTGTGCCCTCCGCGGTTGAGAGCTGTTGCGAGCGCGCCGCAGCAATTGCGATCCTGCGCCCGTGCACGGACGCGAGCGCCGTCGCGCCGAGCGTAACGATCACAGCAGGGCGCACGCGTGCGAGCTCCGCTTCGAGCCACGCGTGACACGCTGCGACGTGCCGTTGCAGCGGCGTTTTATGGATGCGTCGCTTCCCGCGCGGTTCGAAGAAGAAATGCTTGACGGCGTTGGTGAGGTACACGCTGGCGACGGCGATTCCCGCCTCCTCGACAAGGGCTCGCAACAGCCGTCCGGCCGGACCGACGAATGGCCTGCCTTGCTGGTCCTCTTCATCGCCCGGCTGCTCGCCGACGAGCATCAGTGGAGCGGTCTTCGGTCCCTCGCCCGTGACACCTTGCGTCGCGTGCTCCCACAATTCGCAGCGGCGACAGCGATCGACGTCGTCCTTCGACGGCGGGTCGCTCATGTGCGAATCGTGATCACGTTCGCGAGCATCCTGCCGTCGACGGCGTCGTTGCCGAAGCGCCGCGCGACCGTTTCAGTGGCCGCATCGACGACATCGCCGAGCCGCGACGGATCGCGCGCCTCGATTTCGCTTCGCAATGGCGTACCGTGGCAAAAGCCCAGCGCGGGAACACGCGCCGAGTCCGCGCGGCTGCGCGCCTCGACGGCGACAATGTCGGCTGGCTTGCCGAAGCCGCCGGCCTTGAGATCGTCCCGAATTCGCTTCGTGTCGCAATACCCGTGTGGTAGGCGCGCAAGGAATCGCGGAGGATCGTCGGGGAACACCGTTGCGGCCGCCTCGGTCACGCATGCGGCGAATTCGTTGTCGTCCAGCCGGTCCCAGGCGTTGAACACGAACGCACCGCCCGGCGCCAGCACGCGCAGCACTTCTGCATAGCCGCGCGCGCGGTCGGGGAAGAACATCACGCCGAACTGGCACACCACGGCGTCGAAGCTCGCGTCCTCGAAGGGCAATGCCATCGCGTCGGCCTGCCGCCACAGGACGGGGCGTTCGGTGCCAATCGAGCTTGCGTGATCGAGCATGCCGGGGTTGAGGTCGCTCGCGACAATCGAAACGTCGGGGGCCAGTGTGGAAGCCAGTAACCGCGTGACGACACCCGTGCCGGCGGCGATCTCGAGCACGCGCTGCGCGGGAATGGTCCGCAGCCGCCCCGCGATATCCACTGCGTAGGGCTCGAAGATCATCGGCACAAGGTACGTTTCATAGGTCCGCGGAATGGACCCTGCAAACGCTCGATCGATATCCGGCGCGGGCATCTCGGCCTCCTTTACGGCACGCGGCCAGAGGCAGCCGCGTGCGTCAACACGTCACGGCAAACGCATCGTTCCTGGCGCAGCGGTCCCGATGCGTCGCAGCTGCAGTGTCTTCACAGCACTTCGATCCAGTTGCTGCTGCCACGCCGGCGTCATTCCGGCCGCCATGGCCTCGACGGCGCGATACGTGATGCGCGTCTTGTCGACGACTGCCTCTGCGATGCCACGGAATACCGACGCGTAGATATCGGTCCGGTTATTGGGGTCGGGTGACGTCTGCGCGAAGAACGCGGCGAACTCCCCGCTGGTGCTCGCCAGCCCGACGTAATCGCCGATGAACAGTCCGCCCTCGGCGGTGGGCGCCTGGTTGAAATCGAAAGGCCCTGCGACGTGCTGCTCCGACCACGTGACGCCGTCGTTCGACGTCGTGAGCCACGCGTCCACGAGCAGCGTCGCGGGATCGGTCGTGTCGTTGCGCATGTCGTAATAGAGCACGCCGATCGTGCCGTCCGGACGTACGGCGACCGCCGGCAGCAGCGCCTGCACCGCGGGCACGCCGTTGACCTGCACCGGCGCGCTCCACGTTGTGCCGCCGTCGATCGACCGCGTGAAGGCGATGCCTTCGCGCGCGCCGCCGCTGAACCGCGAATCCTGCCAGACGCCGACCAGCACGCCGTTCGGACCTCCGGCGAATGATGCGATGTTCGCGCCGTCGCGAAGTTCGCGCGCCGGGTTCTGCGGATCGTGCGTACCGATGGCGCGAAGGTTCGACACTGTACTGGCGGCGCTCCACGTCGCGCCGAAATCGATCGAACGAATCACGGCGAGGTGCGGTGTCGTCGTGTTGCCGACCGTATCGAACTCGGTGAAGAAGTCGTAAAGCGTGTGCGTCGCGGCGTTCGCCGTGACGACGATATGGTTGTTGAGTGTCTGGTTGCGCCCGCCCGGGTCGTAGATGGGCTTCGCCGGTTCCCAGGACTGGCCGCCGTTGATCGTGCGCGCGAACCACGACGGGCCGTTGCCGCTCTGGTCGAGGCGATCCCAGGTCGCGTACGCGAATCCCGGCGTGAACGGATCGGCCGTGATCGATTCCTTGTCGTTGAACGGTGCGACACCGTCGCGGATCAGCGTCGCCGGATCGCTCCATGTGCGCCCGCCGTCGGTCGATCGGCTGGCGAGCACGGCACTGGACGAGTTCGCCGCGAACGTTTCACCATTGAACGCGATGCCGATCTGGTACGCGATGCCGTCGGGTCCGATCGTCACCCACGGATCGCTCGCGCGCGCGAAGTCGCCGCCATTCGCGGCGTTGCCACCGGTGCAGCGAGAGAATTTGGCCTGCGTCAGCGACCACGTGAGACCGCCGTCGAACGAGTAGCCGGTGCGCAGGCCGCGTGCGCCGCCATCCGACCAGCGATCCTGCTGGAATACGCCGATCAGGTGCGACGCGTTCTGCGGATCGGTTGCAATGTACGGTTCCACTTCGGCGCCGGCGTAAACGGTGCCCGTCGCCGGAACGCCGTCGCAACCGGGCGCAAACGGCGACTGCGCCGTCACCGGCACCTGCGAGTCCCCGACGCCGGCGCGCGTCGTGCACATCGCGACGCCGAGCGGGCCGTAACCCTCCGCCGCGTAACCCCGCGCGATCATCGCGTCGCGCTGTGCGCGATCGGCCGTGTAGCGGTGATTCGAGTCGGCACGCTGGTTCCACAGCCGGTACACGGGTCCGGTTCCCGCCGGACATTCGCCGGTGGCGGTGTTCGGCAGCGCGATGTAGAACTCCGCCGACGTTTCTTCGAGGTAGCCGCTGAAGTTCGGATCGGTCAATACCTTCTCGCGGACCACGGCGCATTCCGCCGGCGACGCCGAAAGAAAGTGCGAGTCGCCGTGCTCCGGCGGAATGATGAAGCGGCACACCGGGTTGACCACCGCGCCCTGCGCCCCGCCCGGCGTTGCGTAGCCGTCGAACACGAATCCTGTGCGCCCCCAACCCACGATGCGACCGGAATCGAGCGCGTCGATCTCGTGTGCAAGCGGAGTGATGAAGTAGTGATCGAGTGACTTGTTGTAGTACTCGATGACGGTGATCGCGGACGCGGGCGCTGCGGCCACGGCCACCAACGCGCACAGCGCGAGCGCAGCCGACCAGTGCCGAGCGCTCGACGGGCGTTGGCGGAAGGCACGGATCGGCAGCGTCGGCCGCATGAGGGGTCCTCGGCGAAAGTCGGGGTAAGACACGCGGTGCGCGAATTCCGTTCGCGCACCGGAATGCACGCGATGGACCTAGTTTACCGGCGCTTGCGGCGCGCCGCGCCGGGCGGTGGTCCCGTGCTGCCGCGCCTGACGAGCTCGAACGGCAACAGCTGCTGCAACTCGGCGGCTCGACCTTCGAGACGATCGAGAAGCTGCCGAGCGGCCGCGCGGCCGACGTCGACGATCGGCGTGCGGATGCTCGTGAGCCCGGGCGTTTGCGTGGCGCCGAGATCGGTGTTGTCGACGCCGGTGATCGACACGTCGTCGGGAATCCGGACGCCGGCTTCGCGGCATGCGAGCATCGCGCCGACGGCGAACACGTCGTTCGTCGCGATCACCGCCGTCGGGCGGACGCGCGCATCCAGCAGCTCGTGCATCGCCGCCGTTCCCGATTCGAGTGCGATCGGACCGTAGCGAACGGCGTCGTCGGGAAGTGTCAGTCCTGCCGCCGCGAGCGCTGCGCGAACGCCGGCGCCGCGTTCCCGTGAACGATCGTTGCCGGCCGTGGCCGCACTGATCAGCGCGAAGCGCCGATGGCCGAGCTCGAGCAGGTGCTGCGTCATCGCGTAGGTTGCCGCGCGATTGTCGAAGCCTATGCTCGGATGCAATCCCGATGCGTCGACGCCCCACGTCAGCACGTACGGCCGTCCGTAGTGCTCGAGCAGCGAATAGAGTGCCCGGTCGTGATCGAGCCCGACGAATGCGAACGCGTCGACGCCGTGCTGGACCATCTGTTGCGTCACGCGAACCTCGGTCGCAAGGTCGTAGTGATGCGCGGCAAGCACCACGGCGAAGCCGCGCGCGTCGGCCTCGCGTTGCAGCGCGCTCGTCGTGCGCGCGTACAGCGCATAGTCGAACGACGGCACGACGGCGCCGATCATGGCGCTGCGCTGGCTGCGCAGCGCGCGCGCCGCGCCGTGCGGTACGTAGCGCAGCTTGTCGATCGCCGCCTGCACGCGCAGCAGCGTCGCGGGATCGACGGCTCGGGGAAGATTCAGCGCGCGCGAGACCGTCGCGGTCGAGACGCCGGCGAGACGCGCGACGTCGCGTGCACTCGACCGGTCGGCGCCGATCACTTCCGCGTTGTCGGGTTGTTCGTCGCGCCCCATTACCGTTGCGTGCTGCCTTCCGATTGTCGCTGCGTACGGATCGACGCCGGCGACCAGCATAGCGCGTCGCGGTATCGATTTCAAAGCGGACGCCGCCTGCGCGGAATCTTTTACTCACCAGGCGAAACCGTATGCCGGGTTGACACGACCTGCGTTCATTCGCCATCATATGTAATCGAATACATCGAGCAGCGGCGAGGGCGACAGGCATGAGTGGAGGCAACGCGCCGGTGCGGCATGTGATCCTGGTGGTGTTCGACACGCTGCGGCGCGACGCCGTCGGCTGCTACGGGACACCCGCGCCGTGGGGCGCCATCGCGACACCGCATCTGGATGCGTTCGCGGCGGAGTCGGTCCGGTTCGATCGGGCCTATCCGGAGGCGCTGCCCACGCTCTGCGCGCGGCGCACGATCTACACGGGCCGGCGGACGTTTCCGTTCCACAACGGCGACTTTCGTCACATCAAGGGTGATTTCGTCGGCATCGCGCCCGGCTGGGGACCCATCCCGGAATCGCAGTCGACGCTGGCGGAAATGTACGAGGCGGGCGGTTTTCGCACCGGCCTCATCTCGGATCTGTATCACGAGTTCAAGCCGTCGAAGAATTTCTGGCGCGGCTTCCACCAGTGGACGTTCATCCGCGGCCAGGAGGCGGACGCCGCGCGCAGCGGTCCGTATCCGTCACAGGACGAGATCGACTACTGGGTGCCGCGCGAGTTGCAGGAACTGCGCGGCAAGGCGACCGGGCTCGAGCAGCCCGGCTACGGCGCCCACTGGTTCTCGAGTCGCATCCTGCTCAACATGCGCGATCGCGTTCGCGAAGAGCAATGGTTCAACGCGCAGGTGATGCAGGAGTCCGCGCGCTGGATCGAGCAGAACCTCGATGCGCAGCGACTGTTCCTGACCGTCGAGTCGTTCGACCCGCACGAGCCGTGGTTCGTGCCCGAGCACTATCGTCGCCGCTACGACGCGGGCAACGGGCGCGAGCAGGTGATCTCGCCGTACGCCGAGATGCCGTGGCTGCCCGCCGATCTTGTCACGCGCACGCGGGCGAACTATGCGGGATTGGTCGAGATGTGCGACCGCTGGTTCGGTCATCTGATGGAAACGCTGCGCGTGACCGGCGTGCTCGACGACGCGCTCGTCATCGTCACGTCGGACCACGGCCACAGCCTGTGGGAACGGCGCGGCTACATCGGCAAGCGCGGCTATCCGTCGGACCCGGAAAGCTACGAGGTCCCGCTGCTCGTCCGGCATCCGCAGCGGCTGGGCGCGGGAACGACGTGCAACGCCTTTGTCCAGCATCACGACATCGCGGCGACGATGCTCGACGCGACCGGCGTTACGCCGCCCGAACCGATCGATGGCCGTTCGTTCCTGCAGACAGCGTTCAGTGGCGGTGCGCCGCTGCGCGATCACGTGACGATTGGCTGGGGCGGTGCGATGACGGTGATCGACGACCGCTGGTGGCTCAACGTGAAGGTGAACGGGCGCGGACCGTTCCTCTATGATTCCCCGCGCCCTGCGCCGGACGCCCTGAACGTCGCCGAACGGCATCCCGACGTCGTCAAGCGGCTGTTCGATCTCGGCAAGTCCGACGCCGTCGGCGGGTTTCCCGACTACCTGCTGCACCAAGCCGAAAGTGCGGAAGACGCGCCAGGCTGCAGTCCGTTCGCTGCCATTCGATGATGTTCGGTTGAACGTCGCGGTGCCGTCGAGCGCCGCGCCACGAGGAGGAGAAAAGAGATGAGGCAACGTTCGAAAGGGCCGCTGGCCGCTCCCGCCCGCCGGCGGATGCTGAAGCAGACGACTGCGCTGGGGGCCGTGGCGATCGCGGCGCCATACGTGCTGCGCAGCGCGCATGCACAGGCGAACGCCGACATCGCGCCTTACCAGCAGGCGAAGATCAACTGGCGCCAGGCGGAGGGCGAGGAGATCACGATCGCGTTCATCCCGGCGAGCTACTTCGACAACCTGATCGCGCTGCAGCCGACGTTCGAGGCGCTGTCCGGCGTCAAAGTGCGATTCGAGAAGGTGCCGCCCGGCCAGATCCGGCAAAAGGCAATGCTCGACCTGTCGTCGAAAACGGCGACGTACGCAACGTCGGCGACCGATCCGATGTACTACCCGCTGTACGTGTCCAACAAATGGGTGGAGCCGCTCGACAAGTACCTTGGTGACAGCGCGCTCACCGACGCCGCGTGGTTCAACTACGACGATATCCTGAAGGCGTGGCGCGACGCCAATTCCTACGAAGGCAAGCCCTACGCGATTCCGTATGACGGCGAAGTCACCGTCCAGGTGTACCGCAAGGACCTGTACGACGCCAAGGGCCTGAAGCCCGCCGACACGCTGGACGAATTCATCCGGAATGCTGCCGCGCTCAATGATCCCGGCAACCGGATGTACGGAATGGCGCTGCGCGGTTTCGCGGGCGCAGGCCAGAACATGTACATCTACCCATCGCTCTTCAAGGCGTTCGGCGGCAACTGGTTCAGCGGCAAGAAGGTCGTCGTCAATTCGACCGAGGCCGTCCGCGCGCTCGACTGGTACGTCGACGCCGAATCGAAATACGCGCCGCCCGCCGTGCGGAACTGGAACTGGCCGGACATCGCCGATGCGTTCTCGCAAGGCACGCTCGGCTGCTACATCGACGCGCATTCATCGGCGGCTGTGCTGATGAATCCGGAGAAGTCGAAAGTCATCGGCAAGTGCGCGTTCGCGCGCTGGCCGAAAGGTCCGACCGGCAAGCGCGTGACGTCGATCTGGAACTGGGGACTGCCGATCAACGCGGCCCTGACGGACAAGCAGAAGCGCGCGACGTGGCTTTTCATCATGTGGGCCTCGTGTGCCGAGACGCAGGCGCGCACGTCGTGGAAGTTCGCGGGTCCGGCGAAGCGCTCCGGACTGAACCGGACGTCGCTCTGGAAGGCACCGGAATTCCTGGCGATGACCAGGGACATCGGGCCCAACTTCGTCGAGGCGGCACTCGCGTCGCTCGAGCAGGACACCGACGTCGACTGGCGCCCGCGCGTTCCGCAATGGCCGGCGATCGGCGAGACGATGGCGACCGCCGTACAGACGGCGCTCGTCGGCCAGAAGAAGTCGAAGGAAGCGCTCGACGAGGCGCAGGCGCGCATCGACCAGATCGTCAAAGGCTGACGCATCGATGGAGCCGGCGACCGCGCGGCAGGCATGCGGCCGATGGCGGTGACCGGCTCCGCGATCCGCTCGGAGTCCGGTAGGCGCGAACGCCGCTTCGCGCTGCTGCTGTTCGCGCCGGCGCTGATCGCGCTGGCCGTCAGCACGACCGTGCCGCTCGTCTATCTCGCCTGGACGAGCCTGATGCGCATCGATCTGTCTATGCCCTTCCTGAGCGGATTCGCCGGCGTCGACAATTACGTCAAGATGGGCGGGGATCCCCGCTTCTGGAACTCGCTGTGGCTGACGCTGGCCTACACGGCGAGCACCGTCGTGCTGCAGGTGGCGCTCGGACTCTCGCTCGCGCTGCTCGTGCTGCGCATCCCGCGCGGGCAGGCGGCGCTGCGGATCGCGGCGATACTGCCTATCGTGCTGGCGCCCGTCGTCGTCGGATTGTTCTGGCGCACGCTCGTGCTGTCGCCTGACGTCGGCCTCGTCGACGTCGTCACGCGCTCGCTCGGCCTCGGCAGCCACAACTGGCTCGGCGATCCGCAACTCGCCCTGATCTCGGTGATCGCGATCCACACGTGGCAATGGACGCCATTCGCGTTCCTCGTGCTGCTCGCGAGCCTGTCGTCGTTGCCGCCTGACGTATTCGAAGCGGCGCGCATCGACCGGGCGAGCGCATGGCAGCGGTTCCGCCACATCACGCTGCCGCTGATTCGCCCGGCGATCGTCATCGTCGTCATCATGCGGACGATGGTCGCGCTGTCCGCATTCGCCGCCATCTTCGCTGCCACGGGCGGCGGTCCCGGCACGGCGACGGAGATTCTCAACCTGTATGCGTACCGGACGTCGTTCTCCGAGTTGAACCTCGGCTACGGCGCGGCGCTCGCCATGGTGCTGCTCGCGATCACGCTGGCCGTATCGTTCGTGATGTTCCGCGTGCGAACGAAGCGATGAGCGCGTCGAATCCGGTAAGCGCGCGCCGCTTGCGCACCGCGCTGCTCGTAGCGGTTGCCGCGCTGCTGCTCGCCGTGTGGGCGTTTCCGGTCCTCTGGGCGCTGCTGACGTCGTTCAAGACCGAACGCGACGTGCTCGCGTATCCGCCGACGGTGATCTTCGAGCCGACGCTCTCCAACTATCGCGACGTGATGTTCGGGTCGGCGAGCCTGCTGCCCAACCTGCTGTCGAGCACGATCGTGGCCGGCGTGTCGACGCTGCTGACACTGCTCTTCGCCGTGCCCGCCGCCTATGCACTCGCGCGCCTCGATCTGCCGGGGAAGCGCGCATCGGGCTTCTACGTGCTCGCCACGCAGATGCTGCCGCCGGTGGGACTGATCATCCCTTACTACCTCATGCTGCAGAAAATCGGCGGGCTCGACACGTACGGCGGGCTGATCGTCATCTACCTGACCTTCTCGCTGCCGTTCGCGATCTGGCTGATGGTCTCGTACTTCGAGGACATCCCGCGTGAGATGGAAGAGGCCGCGCTGCTCGATCGAGCGGGCCGGTTGCGTGCGCTGTGGTACGTGATCCTGCCGCAGGTGCGCGGCGGCATCGCCGTCACGACGATCTTCGTATTCCTCAACGCATGGAACGAATTCCTGTTCGCCGTCGTGCTCGGCGGCAATCGGGTACGTCCGGTGACGGTGGCGATGTTCAATTTCATCTCGGTGGAGCAGACGCTGTGGGCCAAGCTCGCCGCCGGCGCGATGCTGGCGATGGCACCGGTCATCCTGCTCGGTCTGCTCGCGCAGCGGCACATCGTCAAGGGCCTGACCGTCGGCGCCGTGAAGGGCGGGGGCCGGACATGAGCGCTGGCGGCGCACCCGGCGACGTCGGTCGCGTCAGCCTCCGCGGCATCGTCAAGCGGCACGGCGCCGTCACCGCGCTGCACGGCGTCGATCTCGATATCGAGCCGGGCGAATTCTTCGCACTGCTCGGGCCCTCGGGATCTGGCAAGACGACGACGCTGCGCATCCTCGCCGGCCTCGAGCCGCTGAACAGCGGGCGCGTGCTGCTCGATGGCAGCGACGTCACCGACCGTGAGCCGGGCGAGCGCGACGTGGCAATGGTGTTCCAGAGCTATGCGCTCTATCCGCACATGACGGTGTACGACAACATCGCCTTTCCGTTGCGGATGGTTGCGACCCCAGCCGTGGATGCCGATCGCGCGGTGCGCGAGGCGGCTGCGCTGGTCCACATCGACCACCTGCTCGCGCGCCGGCCCGGTCAGCTCTCCGGTGGACAGCAGCAGCGGTGCGCGCTCGCTCGCGCGATCGTCCGCAAGCCGCGGCTCTTCCTGCTCGATGAGCCGCTGTCGAATCTCGACGCGAAACTGCGTCTTGAAACGCGCGTCGAGCTGCGCAAGCTGCAGCGCGCGCTGGGCGTCACGACCGTCTATGTCACGCACGACCAGGAAGAGGCGATGACGATCGCGGATCGCGTCGCCGTGTTCATGGAAGGGCGCGTCGCGCAGGTTGGCAGGCCGCAGGACATTTTCGCGAAGCCCGCGTCCGCGGTCGTCGCCGGGTTCATCGGCAGCCCGCCGATGAACTTGTTGCCGGCGGAGGTACGCGCCGGCGCGCTGCGTGTCGTCGGCGCCGACCTGCGCCTCAATCGGCCGCTCGGCGCCGATGGTTTGGTGACGCTCGGCGTGCGGCCGGCGGCGCTGCGCATCGCACCGACCGGCATTCCGGCGCGCGTGTACCTGATCGAGGATCTCGGCGACACGACGATCGTCGATCTCGACGTCGGCGGGCAGATCGTCAAGCTGCGAACGGATCAGCGCCCCGATGTACGCGAAGGCGACAACGTGCACGTGGCATTCGCGGAATGCCATCTGTTCGAACGCGACAGCGGCGCACGCCGCGGCGAATGAGCGTGCGCGCTGTTGCATTTGTGCACGGCGCGTACTGCGAAAATCGCCGCGACGGTTGCGCAGAAAATCCGACGCCGGTAACATTGAACCTTCCCGACGTCGCGCGCTTGCGCAGGAACGCTGACCCAATGACGATCGCTTCGCACACTGCTGTTTGCTTCGCACCGGACCTTCGCGTCCGTGGCGGATGCATGCGTGGTGCGATCAGCGTCGGCCAGCGATCCCCGGCTCATACCGCCTTTATCGGCGGTTGCGCGACGCCCTAGTTTTTCCCGACCGGACGACGTCCGCCGGGTGGCCGGTGGCACTGTCGAAAGGTCTTCAAACCTCCTTCCGATTCCGCCGCCGGCCGTGAGACGAGCCGTGGCGAGCGCGCGCCTTCCGCGCGGACGACGTGACAGGAGAACAGAGCCTATGCCGGACCCTTCGATGAAACGCAACGCAATGCACGCACGGGCTCCTGCGGGGAGCGACGCCGGCTGAACGACCGTCGTCTCCAGCCTCGGGCCCGGTGCGCGAATCCCAAGCGGCCGGGCTTTTTGTTGCCCGGTCGCCCACGACAACCGAACGAGGCAACCGATGGCAAACGAACCTGGAAGTTACCGGCGGCCGTATGGGCTACGCGACTACCACCTTGTCGATACGCCGCGTATCGGCACGTACTGGCGCTCGCCGGAAGGCATCGTCGTTCGCCTGGCGAGCGCCGAGCGCACACGCGCGACGCTGCATCGTCCCGCGCGGGCGTGGCGGTACGTGCTTGCAATGCTGGCCGCGCGAGTGGCCAGCACCTGATCTCGTCGCGCAAGCGAAGAGGAACCGGCGATTTCGCGTGCTGTGCGCGGCACGCCTAACCCGCAATGGGGGATCGCCGCCGCAGCGGCAATCGCGTCGCTGCGGTCAGCAGTCGCGGCGCCCCGGCGAGAGACTCTCGCCGGGGCCGTGACGATATTCATCGATGGCAAGCGCGCCGAACGGACTTGCGCTTGCTTGAGGATGGACCAAACTTGTTGCCGTGGAAACGACGCTGACTGCCAGCATCGACAACGTACGGCTGTGGACCGGCGGCGTCCCGGTCGAGGAGGCGGCACGCGCGCAGATCGCGAATCTCGCCGGACTGCCGATCCTGGGCGGACCCGTCGCGATCATGCCGGACGTCCATGTCGGGAAGGGCGCGACCGTCGGTAGCGTGATCGCCACGACGGGCGCCATCATTCCGGCAGCCGTCGGCGTCGACATCGGTTGCGGCATGGTTGCCATGAGAACGACGTTGACGGCGAACGAGCTTCCGCAATCGCTGGCGAAGATCCGTTCGCGGATCGAACACGACGTTCCGGTCGGGTTCGACGCCCACGCGCGGCCCCTTCTCGAAACCGATGCAGGTGACCGGGCGGGAACGCTGCGCATGCGGATGCACGCGCTCTCCGATCGCTACCAGACGCTCGATGCCGTACAAGACCTCGGCCGGTTGGACAACGCGCGCGTCTGGAACCAGCTGGGTACGTTGGGCGGCGGCAATCATTTCATCGAGCTCTGTCTCGACGAGATCGATCGTGTCTGGGTGATGCTGCATTCGGGAAGCCGCAACATCGGCAACCGGATCGGCGAAGCGGCGATCGCCACCGCGAGGCGGCTCGCCGAGCGCGACCACGTCCACCTGCCCGACCGCGACCTCGCGTGGCTGACTGAAGGCAGCGTCGAATTCGACCGTTACGTGGGCGGACTGCGGTGGGCGCAGGATTACGCGGCACTGAACCGCGACCTCATGCTGTTCGTCGTGCTCGAAGCGCTCGCGCATTTCTTTGCGCGGCCAATCGGCGTGGCCGAATCGGCCGTCAACTGCCATCACAACTACGCCGACATCGAGGAACACTTCGGGCGTCGGATGTGGATCACCCGCAAAGGCGCCGTCTCCGCCCGCCGCAACGAGCTCGGCATCATCCCCGGAAGCATGGGGGCGCGCTCGTTCATCGTAAGGGGCAAGGGCAACGCCGCGTCCTATCAATCCTGCAGCCATGGGGCCGGGCGACGGATGTCGCGCGCCGAGGCGCGTCGGCGATTTACCAGCGCCGATCTGGTCGCACAGACCGCGGGCGTGGAGTGCCGCAAGGACGCCGCGGTGGTGGACGAGCTGCCGGCGGCATACAAGGATATCGACGCGGTGATGGCTGCGCAGCTCGACCTGGTCGATGTCGTCCACACGCTGAAACAGGTGCTCTGCGTCAAAGGCTGATGCGCGGGCGATGCGGGGCGCGTCGCGTTTGGCTACAATCGGCGAATGGACCCGCTCGTCCTGACCGTCGACATGGCCGGACTCCCCCAGGCGTGGGTGGAGCTGGAGGAGGCGATCACGTATCACGCGAAGCAGACGGTCGCGTGGTCGCTCGGCGCCGTCGTTCGGGAATTCCGCGGCGGCTGGCAGCGCGACGGCTCCCGTTCGCGTCTGGCGACGAAATCGATCCTTGCGATCAAGGGCAGCGCCGGGCGTCCGCTGTCGCACACGCCGGGCCTGACGAACCCGATGTTGTTCGCGCGCGATCGGCAGGTATGCGCGTATTGCGGCGGCAGGTTCCTCTATCGCGATCTTTCGCGCGACCACATCACGCCGGCGTCGCGCGGCGGCCGCGACACATGGATGAATTCGGTCACTGCATGCCGTCCGTGCAACACGCGCAAGGGCAACCGCGCGCCGGAGCAGGCGAACATGCCGCTGCTTTACGTGCCGTACGTGCCGAATCGCCACGAGCATTTCATCCTGCGCAATCGGCGCATCCTCGCCGACCAGATGGAATACCTCCTCGCGGGCGTTCCGCGCTCGAGCCGGCTGCATCTGATCCCGCGCGCCGCGTAACGGCGCATCCGAACCTGCTGTAGCATTGCAGCGTCGCTCGCGCGCCCGCGCAAGCCACAGATGTCGCGCCCCGCCCGCGAACGGCTCGCGGCGCGATCGGGTAACACTCGTCCATTCAAGGGAGAAGAATCTCGATGCATACACGTCGCAACTGGCTGACGCTCGCGGCAGCGATCGTCGGCATCTCGCTCGCCGGCGGCGCGTCCGTCGCGCTGGCGCAGGGGAAGCTCAAGGTCGCTGCCGTCTACACGGTGCCCGTCGAGCAGCAGTGGGTGTCGCGCATTCACAAGGCATTGAACGATGCGAAGGGCCGCGGCGAGATCGAGTACGTGTTCTCGGAGAAGGTCGCCAACGCCGACTACGAGCGCGTGATGCGCGAATTCGCGGAGAAGGGCAACCAGCTGATCGTCGGTGAATCGTTCGCCGTCGAAGCCGCCGCGCGCAAGGTCGCCAAGGATTACCCGAAGACGGCATTCCTGATGGGATCGTCGGGTAAGCCCCAGGCGCCGAATTTCGCGGTGTTCGACAACTACATCCAGGAGCCGGCGTACCTGACGGGCATGATCGCGGGCGGGATGACGAAGACGAATCGCATCGGCATGGTCGGCGGGTACCCGATTCCGGAAGTGAACCGGCTGATGCATGCGTTCATGGCGGGCGCGCGCGACGTGAATCCGAACGTGCAGTTCACCGTGACGTTCATCGGCTCGTGGTTCGATCCGCCGAAGGCGAAAGAGGCCGCGTTCGCGATGATCGAGAAAGGCGCCGACGTGCTGTACGCCGAGCGGTTCGGCGTGTCCGACGCTGCGAAGGAACGCGGCAAGCTCGCGATCGGCAACGTCATCGACACGCAGAAGGACTATCCGAACACCGTCGTAGCGTCCGCCCTCTGGAACATGGAACCGACGATCGATCGCGCCATCGCCGCCGTCAAGTCGAACGGCTTCAAGGCGGAGGACTATGGCCAGTACTCGCTGATGAAGAACAAAGGGTCGGAACTCGCGCCGCTCGGCACGTTCGCGACGAAGGTGCCGGCCGATCTGCAGGCGAAGGTCAAGGCGAAGGAGAAGGAGATCCTCGACGGCAAGCTGAAGGTTGCCGTCGTCGAGACGGAGCCCAAGTCGACGACGAAATGACGGCCACGGCCGGCGGTCGGCGCTCCCGGCGACGGGCCGCCGCCACGGCCGTTGTCGGGCCGGCCGTCCGGCAATGAACGACCGCACTCCGCCGGCGCTTCGCCTCGCCGGCATCACCAAGCGCTTCGGCGACCTCGTTGCCAACGATTCGATCTCGCTGACGCTCGCCGGCGGTGAAGTGCTCGCGCTGCTCGGCGAGAACGGCGCCGGAAAGTCCACGCTCGTATCGATCCTGTTCGGCCATTACGTTGCCGACGCGGGAACGATCGAGGTGTTCGGCAAGCCGTTGGCACCCGGCGACCCGGCCGCGGCACTCGCGGCCGGCATCGGCATGGTTCACCAGCATTTCACGCTTGCCGACAACCTGTCGGTGCAGGACAACATCGTGCTCGGCACGCAGCCGCTGTGGTCGCTCGCCGCCGATCGCGCCGGGCCTCGTGCGCGGCTGCTCGCGACTGCGGAACGGTTCGGATTGCGCGTGGATCCAGCTGCGCGAGTGGGTTCGCTGTCCGTCGGCGAGCGGCAACGCGTCGAGATCCTGAAGGCACTCTACCGCGATGCGCGGATCCTGATCCTCGACGAGCCGACGTCGGTGCTGACGCCGCAGGAGGCAGCGGCGCTGTTCGCCACGCTCGCGCGCCTGGTCGCCGAAGGATTGTCGATCGTTTTCATCAGCCACAAGCTGACCGAGGTGCTGCGCGTGTCCGACCGGATCGCCGTATTGCGCGCAGGCAAGCTCGTCGCGACGCTCGATTCGGCCACGGCCGATCGCACTGCACTCGCCGAATTGATGGTCGGTCGCAGCGTGCGAAAGCCGGTGGCCCGCGAGCATCGGCGCGGCGAAACGGTGTGCGCGCTGACCCGCGTATCGGTTGGCGACGCCGATGGCGCACGCATGCTCGACGACGTTTCGCTGGCCGTGCGCGCCGGCGAGATCGTCGGCATCGCCGGTGTGTCGGGCAACGGGCAGGAGGCGCTCGCCGAACTGCTTTCGGGCCTGCGTACGGCCGCCGCCGGAACGGTGTCGGTCGCAGGAATTCCGCTACCGGCCGAACCCGGCGCATGGATCGCTGCCGGCGTGGCGCGAATCCCTGCCGATCGGCATGCGGTGGGTGTGGTCGGCGACTTCGCCGTCTGGGAGAACGCGATTGCCGAGCGGTATCGAAAGCCGTTCGCGAGCGCAGGGCTGCTGCGCCGCTCGGCCGCGCGAAAGTACGCGCGCGCGTTGACCGATCGCTTCGATGTCCGCGGTGCGGGACTCGACGCGCCAGCGCGCGCATTGTCCGGCGGCAACCTGCAGAAGCTGATCCTCGGCCGAGCGCTGACCGGCGGCTTTGCGCAGGGCGACGACTTCGCGCCGGCGCTGATCGTCGCGAGCCAGCCGACGTGGGGCCTGGACGTGGGTGCCGTCGCGTACGTGCACCAGGCGCTGCTCGACGCATCGGCGCGCGGGGCCGCCGTGTTGCTGATCTCCGACGACCTCGACGAAATCCTCGCCGTCGCCGACCGTGTCGCCGTGATTCACGCCGGGCGCCTGACGGAGGCGCGGCCGGCCGCGACATGGACGCGGGCCGCGATCGGGCTCGCGATGGCCGGCACACCGTCGCCCGCGGAGGCGGCGGGATGATCTCCCCGCGGGTGTCGGATCCCCCCACGCTTGCGGCTTCGCCGCTGCGCTGCCCCCGCGGGGGCGGAATTCGACCCTTGGGACGGCCCGGCGGGTCTCATGCGGCTTGAAGCGCGCCCGTCGTTGTCGCGGACGGCACTGGTCGTCGCGCCGTTCGCAGCGATCGCGTTCACGCTCGGCGTGACCATGCTGCTGGTCGCGTGGGCGGGCGCGCCGATCGGCGAAACCTATGCGCTGATGTTCGACGGCGGATTCGGCTCGCGTTTCGCATGGAGCGAGACGCTGACGCGCGCGACGCCGCTGATGTTGACCGGTCTTTCGGCGGCCGTCGCATTTCGTGCGCGGCTGTGGAACATCGGTGCCGAGGGCCAGCTTTATGCCGGTGCGCTTGCCGCCGTCGCCGTCGGCGGTTTGCACGGTGGAACCGGGTTCGATCTGCCACCGGCTGTGCTGTTTCCGGCGATGCTCGGCGCTGCCGTGCTGGCCGGCGCGCTGTTGCTGCTGATCCCGACGCTGTTGCGAACGCGCCTTGGCGTGGACGAAGTGGTGACGACGCTGCTGCTGAACTTCATCGTGCTGCTGTTCGTGTCGCTGATGCTCGACGGGCCGATGAAGGATCCGACGGCGCTCGGGTGGCCGCAAAGCGTCGCGTTGCCGGACGACTTGCAACTCGACAAGCTCATTCCGCGCACGCGAGTGCACACCGGCATCGTCTACGCGATCGGCCTCGCCATGGCGCTGGCGTTCGTGATGAGGGCAACGACCTTCGGCTTCGAGGCGCGCGCTGTGGGCGCGAGCGCGCGCGCCGCAGCGTTCGTCGGCGTTCCGGTCGCACGAACGATGACGATCGTCGCGCTGATCTCGGGCGGCCTCGCCGGGTTCGCCGGTGCGATCGAAGTCGCGGGGCGTACCGGCTACGTGACGCTCGACATGTCGCCGGGCTACGGCTACAGCGGCATCGTCATCGCGATGCTCGCCGGTCTGAATCCGGTCGGCGTGCTCGTGGCGGCGATCTTCATCGCCGGCGTGCTCGTCGGCGCCGACAGCATGAGCCGCGGCGTTGCGGTGCCGACCTACATTGCGGACGTCATCGTCGCGGTGTCGCTGGTGTCGATGCTCGTGGCGACGCTGTTCGCACGCTACCGGTTGCGATGGACATGAGTGCCGGGATCGAGGGTATCGTCACGTGACCGGTGTCGACGTCGTCGCGTTGTTCGCGAACGCCGACTTCTGGGCGGCGGTGCTGCGGATCGCCACGCCGCTGATCTTCGGCACGCTCGGCGCGCTGCTGTGCGAGCGTGCCGGCGTCCTCAACCTCGGCATCGAAGGGATCATGGTTGCCGGCGCGTTCGCCGGCTGGCTCGCGGTTTACCAGGGCGCGAGCCTGTGGACCGGTGTGTTTGCGGCCGCGCTGGCCGGCGCGGCGTTCGGGCTCCTGCACGCATTCCTGACCGTGTCGCTCGCACTATCGCAGCACGTGGCGGGACTCGGCATCACGCTGTTCGCAACGAGCGCGTCCTACTACGCGTACCGAGTCATTTTCCCGAACGTCTCGTCGCCGCCGACGATCCAGCCTTTCGCCGAATTGTCGGGCATTCCGATTCCGGTGCTCGCGTCGCAAACCGCGCTGACGTGGGCCGCGCTGCTTGCCGTACCCGTCATCGGCTGGATCCTGTATCGGACGCCGCTTGGCCTCGCGCTGCGGATGGTCGGCGAGAATCCGGCGGCGGTGGAAGGCCAGGGTATCGACGTCGTCCGGTTGCGCACCGGCGCCGTCGTGGCGGGATCGGCGCTGATGGGCGTTGCAGGCGCATTCCTGACGCTGTCGGCTTTCAACGCCTTCTATTTCAACATGGTCAACGGCCGTGGCTGGATCTGCATCGCGCTCGTCGTGTTCGCCGGATGGCGGCCCGGCAAGGCGCTCGCCGGCGCATTGCTGTTCGCGTTCTTCGACGCCCTTCAGTTGCGCCTGCAGCAGCAGGCCGGTGGAATTCCGTATCAGCTGTACCTGATGGCACCGTATCTGCTGTCGATCGCAGCACTCGTGATCGTTGCACGCCGCGCCACATCGCCGCAGGCGCTGATGAGACCGTGGCGCAAAGGCGAGCGCTGACGCGCACTATCCTCTGAACACCGTTGATTTCTCTGGCATAACCCTTGCGAGCCCTCTATGGGCATAGGCGTATATTCGAGCGTTACGCGGAGCAATCTGATGGGTATCGACCTGCCGGCCCCGGCCAAACACATTCGACTGACATCGCACCATCCGATCGATGGCGTCGGCTGCGCGCCGCCGATCCGCTGGGGTGCGGCCGATGCAGCGCAGCGCGGCCCGGTGATCGGCACGACGACCCATCGCAACCAGCGCAACGTCATCGGCTCCCATAGCGGCAGCTACGGCGTCTATCGTGCGCTGGCCGTCGCCGCCAAGTCGCTCACTCGCGGCCACCGGCCCGACCTGACGAACACGTCGCCGACCGACCTGGTCGGTCCGCATCCGCAGTGGTCAGACGCCGATCGCATCGTGTCGATGGACCCGTGGGGCGCCGTCGTCGCTGACGTCTACAAGGCGTTTCTCGATGACGGTTACGACATCCGGCCGACGATTGCCGTCACCAAGGCACACATCGACCTCCCCGAGATCCGCGAGGCGATCGCCGCTGGTCGGCTCGCGGCCGACGGCAAGTTCCTGCTGGCTAACGGTTCGGCCGTCGTCACCAAGGCGGCGATCGAGCCGGTGTGGTGGCTGCCGGGCGTTGCGCGGCGGTTCAAGGTTTCGGAGGCCGATCTGCGGCGTGCGCTGTTCGAGGAAACGGGCGGCATGTATCCGGAACTCGTCACGCGGGGCGACCTGGAGGTCCTGCTGCCGCCGGTGGGCGGGCAAACGGTCTACGTGTTCGGCGACCCGCGCGATCTCGCGAATCCCGACGTCACGCTCACCGCGCGCGTGCACGACGAATGCAACGGCTCGGACGTGTTCGGGTCGGACATCTGCACGTGCCGGCCGTATCTGACGCACGCGATCGAAGAGTGCATACGCGGCGCGCAGGCCGGCGGCGTCGGGCTCGTCGTGTATTGCCGCAAGGAAGGCCGTGCGCTCGGCGAGGTCACGAAGTTCCTCGTCTACAACGCGCGCAAGCGCCAGCTCGGCGGCGACAGCGCCACCAACTATTTCCTGCGCACCGAATGCGTGGCCGGCGTGCAGGACATGCGCTTCCAGGAGCTGATGCCGGACGTCCTGCACTGGCTCGGCGTGCGCAGGATCCACCGCCTGGTGTCGATGAGCAACATGAAATACGACGCGATCGTCGGCTCGGGCATCGAAGTGGGTGCGCGCGTCAAGATTCCCGAAGGGCTCGTGCCCGCGGACGCGCGCGTCGAGATCGATGCGAAGAAGGCCGCCGGCTATTTCACCGACGGCGACATACCCGACGCCGAGCATCTGATCGCGACGAAGGGACGGTCGCTGTGATGCTGAGTGTCGCACCGCTTCCGGTGGCGGAGTTGCTGTCGACGCGCGCGATCCGCGAGCGCTGCGCCAACATAACGCGCGCAGTCGAATCCGGACACTCGAACCATTTCCGCATCGACCGCACGAAGCTGCAGGCTGCCGCGCGCTCCGTCGCGGACGTCACGCGCCGTCGTTACCGCAATCTCGACATTCCCTATCACAGTCGCTGGCGGCATTTCGCCGCGGGGCGTGTCGACCGCAAGGGCGAGCTCGATCGCCGGTTGAAGAACGGCACCGATGCCGATCGGTTGCGTGCGCACCTCGATCTGGCCGTGATCAGCGTGTTGCTGGATGCGGGTGCCGGATCTTCGTGGCGTTATCGCGAGCCGGGAACGATCGACGATTACCGACGCTCGGAAGGCCTCGGTGTCGCGACGATCTGTGCGTTTCTCGCCGGAGCTTTTTCGGCATCGCCGGGCGAACCGATGCGTGTCGACGCCGCGGCGCTGACCGACATCGATGCCGCGACAATCGGCCGCTGGTTCCAGGTGAGTGCCGACAATCCGATGGTTGGCCTCGAAGGACGCACGGCGCTGCTGCGACGGCTCGGCGACGTTCTCGAAACGCGGCCCGATCGCTTCGGGCTGATTTCGCGTCCCTGCGCGCTGTTCGATCCGCTGCTCCGCGACCGGACGCTTTCGGCGCCTGCGATCCTGCGTGCCGTTCTCGAAGGCTTCGGCCCGATCTGGCGCGTGACGCCGGCACACGGCGACGCCGGCGACATGCGCATCCACGGCGACGTCTGGCGCCATCCCCACGCGGGCGGCAGCGGTCCTACCGCAGGCCTTGTTCCGTTCCACAAGCTGTCGCAGTGGCTCGCCTATTCGTTGTTCGAGCCATTCGAATGGGCCGGTTACACGGTCATCGACCGTGACGCGCTGACCGCACTGCCGGAGTACCGGAACGGCGGCCTGCTGATCGACACGGGCGTGCTGAATCTCGTCAACGATGCCGACCGCTCGACGGTCTGGGACGTCGGCAGCGAGATCATCGTCGAATGGCGCGCGCTGACGGTGAACCTCGTCGACGAATTGGCCGAGGCCGTTCGTGCGGAACTCGCGCTGCCGCAACTGCCGCTTGCGTGCGTGCTCGAAGGCGGCACGTGGGCCGCGGGACGCGAGTTCGCCAATCAGCTGCGACGCGGCAATCCACCGCTCACCGTGCGCTCCGACGGCACGGTGTTCTGACGCAGCGTTTCCGGCGGGGACTGGTGTAAGGTTCTGCCTCCGGTTCGAACGAGGGGAATCGATGGCCGCTGAAGTCAAGGTGCTCGATCATCCGCTGATCCAGCACAAGCTCACGCTGATGCGCCGCAAGGAAACCAGTACGACGAACTTCCGCCGGCTGCTCAACGAGATCGGCCTGTTGATGGCGTACGAAGTGACGCGCGACATGCCGATGCACGAAGTCGAGATCGAGACGCCGCTCGAGACGATGCGCTCGAAGCTGATCGACGGAAAGAAGCTCGTGTTCGTGCCGATTCTTCGCGCCGGCACCGGTCTGCTCGACGGATTCCTGAACGTCGTTCCGGGCGCGCGCGTCGGCCACATCGGCCTCTACCGCGATCCCCGCTCGCTCGTCGCCGTCGAATATTATTTCAAGCTGCCGAGCGGCATGCAGGAGCGCGATGCGATCGTGCTCGATCCGATGCTCGCGACCGGGAACTCGGCTGTCGCGGCCGTCGAGCGGCTGAAAGAAACACGGCCGCGGTCGATCCGGATGGTCTGTCTCGTCGCATGTCCCGAAGGCATCCGCACGTTCCAGGACGCGCATCCGGACGTGCCGATCTTCACCGGCGCGATCGACCGCCAGCTCGACGACCACGGCTACATCCTGCCGGGCCTCGGCGACGCAGGCGATCGCATCTTCGGGACCAAATGATCGCAGGCGTGCGCGGGCTCGACCCGCAGCGCGGGGCCGAATGCACGACCTGATCATCCGCAACGTCAGCCTCTGCGACGGGCGCTCCGGACAGGACGTGCTGATGGGCGCCGGACGCATCGTCGCCGTGGGCCCGGCGCTCGACGCGCAAGCGACGCGCACGCTCGACGGTGCCGGCTGCCTGTTGTCGCCCCCGTTCGTCGATGCGCATTTCCACATGGACTCGACGCTGACCTACGGCATGCCGCGCGTCAACGAGAGTGGCACGCTGCTCGAAGGCATCGCCTTGTGGGGCGAGCTGAAGCCGACGCTCGTGCAGGATGCGATCGTCGAGCGCGCGCTCGCCTATTGCGACTGGGCCGTCGCGAAAGGTCTGCTGGCCATCCGGTCGCATGTCGACGTGTGCGACTCGCGGTTGCTGGCCGTCGAGGCGCTGCTCGACGTACGCGAGCGCGTAAAGCCCTATCTCGACCTGCAGCTCGTCGCGTTTCCACAGGACGGGCTGCTGCGTACGCCGGGCACGCTCGCCAACCTGCGCCGCGCGCTCTCGCTCGGCGTCGACGTCGTCGGCGGCATTCCGCATTTCGAGCGCACGATGGCCGACGGCGCCGAAAGCGTGCGCGTGCTCTGCGAAATCGCGGCCGACGACGGGCGACTCGTCGACATGCATTGTGACGAGACCGACGACCCGCTGTCGCGACACATCGAAACGCTCGCGTACTGGACTCAGCGGCTCGGATTGCAGGGCCGCGTCACCGGCTCGCACCTGACGTCGATGCATTCGATGGACAACTATTATGTGTCGAAACTGATTCCGCTGATCCGCGAGGCGCAGGTAAGCGCGGTGGCCAACCCGCTGATCAACATCACGATCCAGGGACGGCACGACACGTATCCGAAACGGCGCGGCATGACGCGCGTGCCGGAGCTCATCGCCGCCGGTGTCACGGTCGCCTTCGGTCACGACTGCGTGATGGATCCTTGGTATGCGCTCGGCAGCGGCGACATGCTCGAAGTCGCGTCGATGGGCCTGCACGTCGCTCAGATGACCAGCGCCGCCGGCATGCGTGCCGCATTCGACGCCGTCACGACGGGCCCTGCGCAAATCATGCACCTCGATGGCTACGGCATTGCGCCGGGCTGTCGGGCGGATTGCGTGCTGCTGCAGGCGCGCGACCCGATCGAAGCGATCAGGCTGCGCGCCGCGCGCCTTGCCGTGATTCGCGGCGGCGCTGTCATCGCGGAATCGCCGCCGGCGACGGCGTCACTGCACGTTGCCGGCCGGCCTGCGAGCGTCGACTGGAACTTGCGTCCAATGTAGCCGTCGTAAGGTTTCGGGTGGCCGGTCGCACTAATGCACACCGAACCAACTCCGGAGACTGTCATGCGCGGCACCGCTTCTCTCGCAATCGTCCTTCTGGCCCTGGCCGGCGTCGTCCGTGCCGCCGTACCCGATTTCGCCAATGCGCCGCCCAAGGCGACGGCGCCCGGCGAAGCCACCGCCGTTTTCGCCGGCGGCTGCTTCTGGGGCGTCGACGCCGTGTTCAAGCACGTCAAGGGTGTGAAGAACGTCGTTTCCGGGTATTCCGGCGGCAGCGCGGGAACGGCCAAGTACATGCTCGTCGGCACAGGCACGACGGGCCACGCCGAGGCGGTGAAGGTGACGTACGACCCGGCCCAAGTCACGTATACCGATCTGATGAAGGTGTTCTTCTCCGTCGCGCACGACCCGACGGAGAAAGATCGCCAGGGACCCGATGTAGGGACGCAATACCGGTCCGCGATCTTTTACGCCGATCCGCAGCAGAAGGAACTCGCGCAGCGCTACATCGCGCAGCTCGAAGCCGCCAAAGCGTTCGGCAAGCCGATCGTCACCGAAGTTGCTGCACTCGACAAGTTCTACCCGGCCGAGGACTACCACCAGAATTATCTGGCGCTGCACCCGAACCAGCCTTACATCGTCTACAACGACCTGCCGAAACTACAGGCGCTGAAGCAGCAGTTCCCCGCGTGGTATAGACCGTAACGATGCGTTTGGGTGAAGAGGTCGGCCCGGCCGGCGCGGCCGATCAACATCGAGGAGCCTATGAGCATCATCTGGACCATCCTGATCGGTTTCGTCGTGGGACTGCTGGCGACGCAGGTCGCGATCCGGCGGGTTTTTCATCACGGCCGGACGGCATTCTCGGCTCGATCATCGCGACTACGGCGGGCTCGGCTTCGTCGGCGATCATCCTGCTGGTCCTCTATCGCGTGCTGATGCGCGGGCGCAGCACCTGAGGTTTTATCCGGAGGCAACATGTCACTCGATCTTGGCAACCTGCTGCAGAAATATCTGAACCCCTCGGCTGCGCCGTCCGCCGAGCGACATGTTCGCCAAGGCTACGCCGTGAGGACGCTTGGCAGCGCGGCGTTGACGATTGCCCTGGCGAAGATGGCCAACCGCATGCGCGGCTGATTGCGCTCGACGTCGACACGAAGCGGTCCCGGCGGCGCCGGTGCCGCTTCGCGCATTTTTGGATTGTCCAGGCTCCGCACTCGCCAATGAAGATCGCCACGTGGAACGTCAACGGCATTCGTGCGCGCGAGGCGCAACTGTGCGAGTGGCTCGATCGTGACCGGCCCGACATCGTGTGCCTGCAGGAACTGAAGGCCGAGCCGGCGCAGATTCCGGCGCGCTGCAGCCACGCCGACTATCACGTCTACTGGCACGGGATGCGCGCGTATTCCGGCGTGTCGATCCACGTCCGCAAAGACGTGCACGACCCGCTGCCCGAATTCACGCATCCGGCGTTCGACATGGAGGCACGGATCGTCCAGGTGTCGCTCGGCAATCTCGTCGTCGCGTCGGCCTACGTGCCGAACGGCGGCAAGGACTATTCGGCCAAGATCGACTTTTTGACCGCCCTTGCTGCATGGGCAACCGCGTTGCACGACCAGGGCCGCGACGTGGTTCTGTGCGGCGATCTCAACGTGGCGCACGCCGATATCGACGTTCATCCGCGCGAGCGCCGGATCGGCGTCATCGGCCAGCGGCCCGAGGAGCGTGCGCTGTTCGACCGCCTGCTCGGCGGGCACTTCATCGACATCGGCCGCGCGCGGCAACCCGACAACGAGCGACTGTTCACATGGTGGCCGCCGTGGCGGAACATGCGCCAGCGCAACATCGGATGGCGCATCGACTACATCCTCGCGTCGCGGTCGATCGCCGACGGTGTCACCGATTGCGTGGTGCTGGCCGATGTCGGCACGAGCGATCACGCGCCGGTGATGATGACGACGACCGCGGCGCACCAGGTCGGCGCATGAGGCTGTCGGTGCTCGATCAGTCGACGGCTGCGGAGGATGTTGCGCAGAGCGTCGCGATCCGCGAGACGCTCGACCTCGCGCGCCATTGCGAAGCGTTGGGCTACCACCGCTACTGGGTGTCCGAGCATCACAACAGCGACAGCATCGTCGGCACCGCACCCGAGGTGCTGATGGCCGCGATCGCGGCGACGACGTCGCGTATACGCGTGGGCAGCGCCGGCGTCATGCTGCCGCACTATTCGGCGCTGAAGGTCGCCGAGCAGTTCCGCGTACTGGAAGCGATCGCGCCCGGTCGTATCGACCTCGGCGTGGGTCGCGCACCCGGCTCCGACCGGCTTACCGCCTACGCGCTCAATCCGTACGCCAATGCCGCGGACGAGTTTCCCCGGCAGGTGCACGATTTGCAAGCGTGGGTGTCGGGCGAGCCGCTCGACGAAGGCCACGCGTTCGCGGCGATCAAGGCGCACCCGACCGGTCCGACGAGTCCGGAGATCTGGATTCTCGGCAGCTCGGACTACGGCGCTCAGCTTGCCGCGCACTTCGGCCTTCCATATGCGTTCGCGTATTTTTTCAGCGAAGGGCGCGGTGTCGAAGAAGCGCTCACGCTGTACCGGCGCAATTACCGGCCGAGTGCCCGCCATCCGCACCCGCAGGCAACGATATGCGTGTTCGCGATCGCAGCGGATACCGACGCCGAAGCCAGGCGCCTGTTGCAGACGCGCGAGTTCTGGCGCGTCGGATTCGAGCAGGGGATTCGCAAGCCGCTCGTATCGCCCGAGTACGCGGCGAGCTATCCGTACTCGAGTGCCGAGCGCTCGATGATCGAGGCGCTGCGCCACAAGGCAATCGTCGGAACCGGCGACGCCGTGGCGGCGCGACTCACCGAACTCGCCGGCCGTCTCGCACTCGAAGAACTGGTCGTCGTCACGTGGACGCACGACCCGGCCGCGCGCCATCGCTCGTACGAGCTGCTCGCGGCCGCCATCAATTCCCCATAGGAGCATCCCCATGGAGCGCAGGAAAGCGAGCGACTATCCGCCGGACGTCCTGAAGCTGTTCGACGGTTATGTGCATGGTGTCATCAATCGCCGGGAGTTCCTCGACCGTGCGGCCAAGTATGCGGTCGGCGGTTTCACGGCGGCCGCGATGCTCGAAAGCCTGAGTCCCAATTTCGCGCTGGCGCAGCAGGTGCCGAAGACCGACAGCCGGATCCACGCCGAATACCTGCCGTACCCGTCACCCGAAGGCTCCGGCACGATGCGCGGCTACTTTGCGCGACCGGCGAATCCGTCCCGCAAGTTGCCGGGCGTCGTCGTCATTCACGAGAATCGCGGCCTCAATCCATACATCGAGGATGTCGCGCGGCGGCTCGCCGTGGAGAATTACGTCGCGTTCGCACCCGACGCGCTGGCGCCCGTCGGCGGCTACCCGGGCGACGAGGAGAAGGCGCGGCAGCTTTTCGCGAGCCTCGACCAGAAGAAGATGATGGAAGATCTTCACGCGGCGGTCCCGTTCCTCAAGTCCCGTGCGGAATGCAACGGCAGCATCGGCGCCGTCGGTTTCTGCTTCGGCGGCGGCGTGGCCAACGGGATGGCCGTCCGGTTTCCCGACCTCGGCGCCGCCGTTCCGTTCTACGGCCGCCAGCCGAGCGCGGCCGACACGGCAAAGATCAAGGCGCCCCTGCTGATCCATTACGCGGGCGAGGATGCGGGCATCAACGCCGGATGGCCGACATGGGAAGAAGCGCTGAAGAAGGACAAGGTCCGCTACACGGCATACATCTATCCCGGCGCGCAGCACGGGTTCCACAACGATACGACGCCGCGCTACGACGAGGCAGCCGCGAAGCTCGCGTGGTCGCGTACGCTTGCGTTCTTCGACGCGAACCTGAAGGGCTAGGGCCTGTTACGCTACGCGACCCACCCTAGCGTCAACGGGCCCTGGCCCAAGCGGCGAGGCCGTCGCACAGCGCCACGACGACGGCTTCGCGCTCATCCCGCGCGATCGCGCCGTCGTCGCGAACGTGCTTCTGATTGATCTCGAGCTCGATGCCGCAATACGAAGCGTCGTCGAATCGACTGCGCAGGTACCGGGTGAGGCCGTCGCCAGTGCCGCGATACGGATAGTTGCGGCGCGTCGTCCAGCGCGGCATCCGGGCGGTGAGCGCCGCCTGCCAGGCGATGCACAGGCCCCGCTCGGAGGGCCGGGCCGGGTCGTATAGCAGGCCTACGTCCGTGCGGCGCACGTCGCCATCGAGCGAAGGCGTGAACGAATGCGACGATACGTGAAGCACGTGTTGCCCGCTCGCCACCGCATCGCGCACGAACGCTTCCGCCGCCGTCCAGTGCGGCGTGTAGTAGCGCTGGCAGACATCCGCGCGCACGGCGCTCGTTGCGCTGCGCATCACTGCCGAATAGCGGAACTGGCGCCCCGGCGACCTATTGAGCTCAACCAGCAGCCGGCTGATCGTCGACGTCAACAGGCGCGCATCGAGCGCACGCGCGAGGCTCTGCGCCATCGCCAGCGCGCCCGGGTCGTAGCCGCGATGCGATGCGAGCAACGCACCCTGCGTGCGAAAGAGCGCGATGTACGGCGGCGGGATTTCGTTGCCGCCGTGCTCGCACGTGACGAGATACGCCAACCGCTTCGTGCGACGCGCGGGTTTCCGTGCGCCGTGCGGCGGCGAGCCGGTCACGCGAACATCCTGCCGTCCCGCAGACAGTCGCAGAGTGTCGAGTAGACGTCATGCAGCTTTCGCCGTGACGGACACGCGCCGGTCGCGCGCAGTATCCGCCGCGCCAGCGGTCCGTGCTCGATGATCACGTCGAGCGGCGCGCGCCACCACACGCCGGCGAGCGTTGCGTCGCGCGCGCAGGCGTCGAGAAGCGCACGCCACGCGTTGCCGGCGGTGCATCGTGTTGCGCCGATGCCCAATGCGCGCAGGTACGCCACGTTGTCGACGATCGCGTCGTCGGCGTCACGGATCGTTGCGCGCAGCAAGCCTGCGAGCACTGACGTCTCCTGCGCCTGCTGTTCGGCGAGCGGCGCCGATCGTTCCGCGTAGAGCCACTCGATCACGGCGATCGCGGCAGCCGCGATCGACAAATCGGCCAGCGGACACTCCTGCACGTCGATGAGCCGGATCTCGATCGCGTCGCGATCGAACCTGGGAATCGCACCACGCGAATTGAGCCACTCGTGGCGCAGCACGCCGGCAGGATCGAACGGCGCAATCTCGTCGTACATCGGCGCGAGGATCCGCGCTTCATATTCGGCACGTGACTCGACGGTTTCGGGGACGACGTCGCCGGCAACGCGGGGCGTCAGCGCGCAAATGGCGTAATACGCGTCGAGCCGGAAATCGAGGACTTCCATGACCGAGCCTTCGGCGATTGGCGAGCTTGCCGCGAGTGCCGGCAGCAGCGGCAGCACGAGCCGTATCGCCGCATGCAACCGTGCGAACTGCGAATCGTCGGCGAACGGCAGGTTCACGTGCATGCTCTGCAAGTTCGCCCAGCCATGGCCGCGGCAACCGTAGATGCGATCGTACGTGCGATAGACGTCCGTCGCGTCGTCCCACAGCACCGTTTCCCTGGCAGGATTCATCCACGGATGCATCGCGGTCGGCATCAGGCGAGCATCCATGGGCGCCAGCAGCTCGTTCGCTTCGCGCAATGCGGCGGCGAAACAGTGCGGCAGCGTGTCGATCGCCGGCGTGGGCGCGACGTTCTTCGTCTCGACGACATGCGCAACCAGCTCGTTCGACCAATCCAGCGGTGTCGCGGTCCTGCGCGACGTCGCGCGCGCCCGGAGCGCCGGCAGCACTTCCGCGGCGAGCGGCCGCACGGCCAGCGACGTCCGATCGACGATCATGTACTCGAGCTCGATCCCGTAGCCCGCGAACGCCGAAATGGCTCGGCGCCCGGTCATGGCGTGGCGCGCTTGCGCTCGCGGATCCGGCGCAGGAACACGCCCATCACTTCGCGATAAAGCGCGTCCTTCAGCACGCCATCCTCGTTGCCTGCGTCGAGGTTGGGATTATCGTTGACTTCCATCACGTAGCATTGCTGGCCGTCCTGCTTCAGGTCGACGCCGTAAAGCCCGTCGCCGATCAGGTTGGCAGCACGAACCGCGGTGCGTACCACGACGTCGGGCGCTTCGCCGATCGATAGCGCGACCGTTGATCCTTCCAGCTTGCGCCCCGACTCGCGCTTGACGACCTGCCAGTGTCCCTGGGCCATGAAGTACTTGCACACGTACAGCGGTCGCCGGTCGAAGACGCCGACTCGCCAGTCGAACGCCGTCGGCAGCCATTCCTGCGCCACGGCGAGTTCCGAGCGATCGAGCACCTGCTGCAGCCGGTCGCGCAGCGCGCGTTCCGATTCGACCTTCGTCACGCCGAGCGAGAACGCGCTATCGGGCTGCTTCAGTATGCACGGCAGCCCCAGCACCGGCACGATCTGGTCGACGTTGTCGCAATGGATCATCAGCGTCTTGGGTACGGGCACCTTGTGCCGCGACAGGAGCTCGTTCAGGTAAACCTTGTTCGTGCATTTGACGATCGAGTCGGGATCGTCGATGACGACAAGTCCAGCGGCGGCCGCGCGACGTGCGAATTGATACGTGTAGTGGTTGACCGCGGTCGTGTCGCGAATGAAGAGCGCATCGAACTCATCGAGGCGCTCGATGTCGTCGCGGCCGATGAACGACGGACGCATGCCGAGCGCTTCGGCGGCGGCCTTGAATTTGTCGAGCGCCGCAGCATTGGACGGCGGTTCGGGCTCGTCGGCGTCGAAGAGAATCGCGATCGCCGGTGCTGCTGGCGGCGGCTCGGGCCTGCGTGTCCGGGTGCCGCGGCCAATGTACTCGGTGGCCGCCTCGACGAGCAACCGGTGCTGGTCCGCCGGGATATCGTTTGGACTGGTGATGCGGACGCTTCGAAAGCGCCAGCGACCGTCGTTGCGCTCGAATTGCGCATGCAGAAGCGGGATCCGCAAAGCCGCGAACAGCTGCTGGGCCACGAATTCGTTGCGTCCGCTCGGGTCGTGCCCGAACCATGCATCGATGCCGCAAGTGGTCCCGTTGCAGTCGGCGAGCGCGCGCTGCAGATGGTCGATGAACGGCGCGCCGAGCAACCGATCGAGGTGCCTCCCATCCAACTCGCCGGGTGTCTTCACGTCGGGTAACACGCGATGGCCTCGCGCCTCCGCGAGCAGCGAGACGTAGTAACCCCGGCTCTGATAGCGGTCGGTCCGGCACAGGTTTATGACTCGCGTCGAATGGTTATCCGGGCCCGCGGCGCCCGTCAGATACTGGCGGGCCGTGACCACGCGCGCGCCCTCGATCTCGAACGGCCAATCGCGCACGTGATTGACGACGACGAGTATCGTCATGGGCGCAATTCGCGGTTACGCGGATACACGACGAGCAGGTTGGCATCGTGCGTGACGATGCCGAGCAGGATCGCCGCCAGCACTCGGTCGACGCTGATCCAGTATTCATGCGGCGACCCGTATGGATTGGGTTGGTAAGGATCGACGACGAGCACGCGCCGGCGGGCGTGGTCCCAGCCCGCTATGACGACAAAGTGCCCAACGGGTTGGCCGCGGATGTCGTCGGCGCTGCCGTCCTCATCGAGCTCGCGCGTTGCGCGGTAGAGGTAAGTCGACGACAGCCCCGTCAGGATGGGCAGCCGCCGCCGGAGGATCCCGCCCAGAAGATGCTGCGACAGGCTCGCGAGCCGCAACCGGCCGCCGCTGCGCAGGAACTCAACATAGCCGTCGGTTGCGTGCCGAATCCGCGCGTCGTCCTTCTTATCTCGTTGTCGCCGCAGCCGCTCGGCGATGTCCACGTGGGGCCGGGTGAACCACGTCGGGTCGAAGACGGTGATGTTGTACGTGTAGATCCTTGCGCGGTAGCCCTTGCGCAATGCATCGCAGCCGAGGAAGACGGCAT
This sequence comes from uncultured Pseudomonadota bacterium, assembly GCA_963709335.1. GTDB lineage: Bacteria > Pseudomonadota > Gammaproteobacteria > Burkholderiales > Casimicrobiaceae > VBCG01. The sequence goes on along the minus strand of CAVPWB010000004.1, from coordinate 442,387 downwards.
ACGTGCCGCCGTGTTCCCGCCGCCACATCCTGGCGGTTACCGATGACAGAGGTTCCGGATCCCCCCAGTAGCGGTAGATCGCATGCAGGCACGTCGGACCGCATGTCGTCTCGTCGGGTTGGGGCAGCGTCACGACTGGAAGATGCAACGGATGACGACGGTCCCCTGCAACCCGGCGTTCGGGCAGGACCCCGCCATCGGTGACGGCAGCGACTTTACGGCCAGGCGACAAAAGCTGGGCGGCCCGCAGTTGTTAGTCCCGTCCCCCTGTGGCGGAAGAGGGCTGCGGCTCGTTGATTGATCGATCGGCTCACTATCGCGATGTTTCGCGGGGGACGAATCCGGTCGATGGCCGAAAGGCGTGTACGCCGATTCCTACGAGAAAATCCACGCACGCAGAAACGCGTGCTCCGCGCCGCCGCCGCTACGGCGTGCCGGCGAAGAAAACATCCAGCGTCGGGAAGCGCGGCGTCACGCGAATGCAGTCGAACAGGTAGATTGCGAGACCCGGATCGCCGGTCCACAGCGAATATCGCATCCTGCCGACGGCCCGCTCGTCGGCGCACGCCTGCTCGATCGCATGCATGGCAAACGCGCGCGCGCGTTCGAGCCACCGCACGTCGCTCGTTCGCGCGAAGAGTTTCAGGAACGCATAGCCGTTGCCCGCAGTCCCGTGGCACAGATTGGAGCCCTTCGTCAGCGGACCGGCCGCCCAGATCGCTTCTCCTGCAGCGAGCAGCAGGTCATCGAGATCGGAACCGGGCATGTCCGCGAGGCAGATGACGAACCCCGGTGCGCCGTGGCAGAACTGCATCAGCGGCGGCCGGGTGGAAGGCTGCGTCAGCCACGCGCGCCAGTTGACCATGCCATTCTCGTGCGTGGCCGTCGCGCGAATCGTGTTCGCGATCGTCGCGGACCAACCGGTCCACGCGTCGGAGCGCAGAAGGTGGCGACCTCGTATCAGCGGCAGCGCGGTGGCGACGAAGCCGTGCACGGCATCCAAATACGTGCTCTTCTGACCATACAGGTCCTGCGTCCAGTATTCGCAGCCGAATTTATCGCACCACGCGAGTTGCGAGCGCAGCTTATCCGCCGTCCCGCGGAAGAGGTCGGACCAACGCGCTTCGCCGGTGCGGTCGTGCAGGAACAGGGCCGCCAGCATCGTTCCGGGCGACCCCCACATCAGCTCGCGCGCCGGGTGGTCGACGTTCGATTCGATCAATGTCTCGAGCCGGTCGAGCGTCGCGCTGCGCGGACGAATGCCGTACTCGAGCAACAGATTCGGGACGTCGCCCATTAGATAGGACGATGCGTTGGGCCCGAACGCTGCGAGCCATTGCGCGTTGCGCACGCGTACCGGTTCGACGAACGGCAGGTAGTTTCGCGCGAGCGTCGCCGCGCCCATGCCCTCGAGATACGTCAGCGCCCAGATGACCCCGCATGCGCCGTGGTAGAGCGGCCAGGCGGGCCCGTCGTCGCTGCCCTCGACGTCGCGCGGATGCATCGGCCAGTACGCATCGGCGGAGAATCGCGCTTCGGTGTCCGCGACGATGCGGGCGATCGCATCGCGGACGTGACGTTCGTCCCAGTGGCGTTCGATCAGCGGTTCGTGGCGGGCGGGGTCGTAAAGCATCGACGAGTTTCACGGGTGTGACGTCGGCGCCCTGCGACGACCGGCCGCTGACCGATTATAGTCATCGTCTGTGAATGCACCCCTCACCCTTGCGCATCTGCGCCGCTACGCGATTGCGCGAAGCCTGTTTGCACCGACGAGCGTCGCCGATGCGGTGCAAACGCTGGGATTCGTGCAGGCGGATCCGATTCGCGCGCCCGCGCGTGCGCAGGATCTGACACTGCGCCACCGTGTTGCCGGTTATCGCGCCGGCGATCTCGAACGGCTGTACCCGACGCTGGCCATCGAGGAGGACGCGTTCGTCAACTACGGATTCCTGCCGCGCGCGCACTACGCGCTGATGCACCCGCGCATCCCGCGAACGCGGTGGGGACCCACGACGCGCCGGCGCGCGGAGGCCGTGCTCGAATTCGTCCACGAGCGCGGCGAAGCGCATCCGCGCGACGTCGACGCGCACTTCGCGCACGGTGCGGTTCGCAACTACTGGGGCGGATCGTCGAATGCGACGACGCACCTGCTCGACGGCCTGCACTACCGCGGCCTGCTGCGCGTCGCGCGGCGCGACAACGGCATACGGGTCTACGCGGCACGCGAGCTGCAAGCGGAACGGCTCGATGCCGCAACGCGGCGCGCGCGGCTCGATGCACTCGCGGACATCGTGATTCGCAAGTACGCACCGCTGCCGCTTGCAAGCCTCAATGCCGTCGTGCGGCGGCTTCGGTACGGCACGCCGCAATGGCGCAGCGGGCTTGGCAGCGCGCTCGTGCGTGCGCGGAAGCGGCTTGCGCATGCGCACGTGGACGGCGTCGACTGGTACTGGCCGGCCGGGGAAGATCCGCGCGGGTTCAGTGCGGCGGGGGTGGATCGCGTGCGCCTGCTCGCGCCGTTCGATCCCGTTGTCTGGGACCGTGCGCGTTTCGAGCTCTTCTGGGACTGGGCATACCGCTTCGAAGCCTACACGCCGCCTCGACTGCGGAAGCTCGGCTACTACGCGCTGCCGCTCTTGTGGCGCGACAAGGTCGTCGGATGGGCGAACCTTTCGGTAGCGGGCGGCGTGCTGCAAACTTCGCTCGGGTACGTGGCGGGTCGCCCGCCGGGTGACGCCCGGTTTGCGCGGCAGCTCGAACGCGAGCTCGTGGACATGCGAGCCTTCCTGCGCCTCTGAGGCTTGAGACGGCGGGTCGCGCCGGCAGCGCTTGCAGCTTCTGTCCGATGGCCGGCCGCGGTCGTTGCAGCTAGGGCGGTTTGCGCTACACTCGCCGCGGAACACGGGGAACACCCCGAGTCGACGATACGATCTGGAGGAGATGATGCGGATTTCAACCTTGCTGCGCGGTCTGCTGCCCGCAGTGCTGTTTGCCATGCCGCTCGCCGCGGCTGCCCAGGGCGAAGTGGTCGTCTACTGCACGGTGCAGGAGGAATGGTGCCGGCCGATGGTCGCGGCATTCGAAAAGGCCACCGGCATCAAGGTGCTGATGACGCGCAAGAGCTCGGGCGAGTTCTACGCGCAGCTCAAGGCGGAGGCCTCGAACCCGCGCGGCGACATCTGGTGGGGCGGCACCGGTGATCCGCACCTGCAGGCGGCCGAGGAAGGACTGACCGAGACGTACAAGTCGCCGAAAATGGCCGAGCTCCAGGACTGGGCGGTTCGCCAGTGGGAAGCTTCGAAGGGTCGCACGGTCGGCGTCTATGCCGGCGCGCTCGGCTACAGCTACAACACCGACCAGCTCAAGAAGAAAAACATCGCGCCGCCGAAATGCTGGTCGGATCTCGTCAAGCCGGACTTCAAGGACGAGATCCAGGTGGCCAACCCGAACTCGTCGGGCACGTCGTACACGATGCTCGCAACGCTCGTGCAGCTGATGGGCGAGGACAAGGCGTTCGATTACCTGAAAGCGCTACACAAGAACGTCAACCAGTACACGAAGTCCGGTGCGGCGCCGGCGCGCGCAGCGGCCACCGGCGAGAGTCTGGTCGGCATCACGTTCCAGCACGACGCCGTCGTGCAGGCGATCGGCGGTGCGCCGGTGACGATCGTGTCGCCGTGCGAAGGCACCGGCTACGAGATCGGGAGCATGAGCATCATCAAGGGTGCGAAGAACATGGAGAACGCGAAGAAGTGGTACGACTGGGCGCTGACGCCGGAAGCGCAGGCGATCGGCGCGCAGGCGAAAGTGTCGTACCAGGTCCCGTCGAACAAGAACGTGACGCCGCCGCCGCAGGCGCCGAAGTTCTCCGAGATCAAGCTCATCAATTACGATTTCGTGAAGTACGGCTCGACGGCCGAGCGGACGCGCCTGCTGACGAAGTGGGACAAGGAGGTCTACGCGCTGCCCAAGTAGCGTGGCCACGCCCGCGGCAGCCCTGCCCGGGACTGTTCCCGCCCGCAGCGGCGCTCACGATCCCGTCGCGGCGCTGATCGCCGCCGTCGGGATCGGTGCGCTCGCCGCGATCCCATGGTCGATCGACGGCGGCGCATCGGCGCTCGGCCTTGTCGTGGCCGGCGCCAAATGGCCGCGCTACGCAGCGACGATCGCGCTCGGTCCGCTGTTCGTCGCCGCCGCCGTGATGCTCGCGGCCGGCTGGCTGCGCAGCGCGCGCGTGGCAGCGTTCGCTGCCGGGTTCGGCCTCGCGTGGGGGTTCGCGCAGGGCTTCGTCGCGGCGGGCAACGGACCCGCGTTCGGCGTCGGTGCAGCGCTCGCGCTCGCCGCGTTCACCGTATGTTTCGCTCGCGCGCTCGCGCGCCTCGGCTGGTTCAGCGCCAACGTCACGATCGCGACGATCGTCGTCGTCATCGCGGCGCTGCTGATCGTGTTCATCTTCTATCCGGTGGGCAGCGCGCTCATTGCCGCCGTGCTCGACGCGCGAGGCAAGTTTGCGCCGGGGCTCGTCGGCGAACGGCTGCTGACGGCGGACATCTGGGGCTTTGGGTGCTTAGGCGGCGGCACGCGCTGCGGGGTCGCGATCAATTCGGCGCTGCTCGCGGCGATCGTCGGTGTCGTCTCGACGCTGCTCGGCCTCGTGCTCGCGCTCGTCGTCCAGCGCGGCGGCAAGCGCTACGCCGGCCTGCTGAAGGTGATGTCGATACTGCCCATCATCACGCCGCCGTTCGTCATAGCGCTCGCGCTCGTCGTGCTGTTCGGCCGCACCGGCCTGGTGACGAGCTGGCTCGACGCGGCGTTCGGTATCGGCCGCTCGCGGTGGATCTACGGTCTTCCAGGCGTCGCGCTCGCGCAACTGCTGACGTTCACGCCGGTCGCATTCATGCTGCTGTTCGGTGCGCTCGGTGCGATCAGCCCGGCGCTCGAGGAGGCTGCGCAGACGCTGCGCGCATCGCGCGGCCGCGTGTTCCGTACGGTCACGTGGCCGCTGCTGCGCCCGGCACTCGCGAACGCATTCCTCCTGGGCTTCGTCGAGAGCCTCGCCGACTTCGGCAATCCGATCGTGCTGGCCGGCAACTTCGACGTGCTGTCGACGAAGATATTCTTCGCCGTCGCGGGCGCGCAATACGACGCCGGCCGCGCAGCCGTGCTTGCGATGGTGCTGCTCGCACTGACGCTGCTCGCGTTCTTCCTGCAGCAACGCTGGGTCGGGCGGCTGTCGTACGTCACCGTCAGCGGCAAGGGCGACGGCGGCGCGCCGGCGGACCTTCCGCGCAAGCTGTGGCTCGCGTGCTTCACCATTGCTGCAGTATGGATCGTGTTCACGCTGGTCTGCTACGCCGTGATCCTGACCGGCGGATTCGTGCGCGACATCGGTCGCGGTGACATGACGCCGACGATCCAGCACCTGGGTGCAGGCTTCGCCGCCGAATGGACGTCGCGCGGCGTGCTGTTCTCGGGATCGGCGTGGGACAGCCTGTTCAACACGATCAAGGTCGCCGCGATCGCCGCGCCGTTGACGGCACTCGTCGGCCTGCTGTCCGCGTACGTGATCACGCGCCACCGGTTCGCCGGCCGCCGTGCGTTCGAGTTCCTCACCCTCGTCAGCTTCGCCGTCCCGGGCACCGTCATCGGCGTGTCGTACATCGTTGCGTTCAACACGGCGCCGCTCGAGTTGACCGGCGGGATGGCGATCCTCGTGCTGTGCTTCGTGTTCCGCAACATGCCCGTCGGCGTGCGCGCCGGTGTGGCGGCGCTGGCCCAGATCGACCGCACGCTCGACGAGGCGTCGTCGACGTTGCGTGCTTCGACGTTGCGAACGCTGACACGCGTCGTGATGCCGCTTCTGCGCCCGGCAATCCTCGCAACACTCGTGTTCAGCTTCACGCACGCCATGACGGCTGTCAGTGCGGTGATCTTTCTCGCGACGGCCAAATACAACCTGTCGACCGTGTACATCATCAATCGCGTCGAGGCCGGCGAGTACCCTCTCGCGATTGTCTATTCGTCGATCCTGATGCTGTTCATGCTGGCCGTCCTGCTCGGCATGCAGAAGGTGGTCGGCGAAGCCAAGCTCGGCCGGCGCGCGGTCGCCGTCATCGCAACGGGACACTAGGCCTGCAGAGGCTCCGAAAGGGCATTCGATCCGATGAAGGCAGAAGGCGGTGTGGTTTTCGAGCACGTCACCAAGCGCTACAACGACGTGCCTGCGGTGAGCGACGTGTCGTTCGAGGTGCGACCCGGCCAGCTCGTCACGCTGCTCGGCCCATCGGGGTGCGGCAAGACGACGACGCTGCGGATGGTCGCCGGGCTCGAGCCGGTGACGACGGGCCGCATCTTCATCGGCGGCAACGACGTCACGAAGCGTGCGGCGAACGAACGCGACGTGAGCATGGTGTTTCAGTCGTATGCGCTGTTTCCGCACATGAACGTGCTCGACAATGTCTGCTACGGGCCGATGTCCATGCGGATGGACAAGGCCAAGGCGCGCGCGTTGGCGGAGGCGAAGCTGTCGATGCTCGGCCTGAGCGGGCTCGAGGCCCGGCTGCCGTCGGAATTGTCGGGTGGTCAGCAGCAGCGCGTGGCCGTCGCGCGCTCGCTGGTGCTCGAGCCCGCCGTGCTGCTGTTCGACGAGCCACTGTCGAACCTCGACGCCAAGCTGCGTCGCCGCGTCCGGCAGGAGATTCGCGAGCTGCAGCAATCGCTCGACCTGACCGTCATCTACGTCACGCATGACCAGGAGGAGGCACTCGCCGTTTCCGATCAGGTGATCGTCATGGATCGCGGACGGATCGCCCAGCAAGGCGCGCCAGCCGAGCTGTACGAAGCGCCCGCGAGCCGTTTCCTTGCGGATTTCATCGGCGACGCGAACCTCGTCGCTGGCGAGCTCGCGCGCACAGCGGACGGCGCGTCGTTTCGTGCCGGCAACGTGGCGGTACCCGTCAACGCCGACGGTGTCGCGCCTGGGCCGGCCACGCTTGCCGTGCGTCCGCATCGATTGCGGCTGACCGCGGCGGGTCAGGGCGTGCTGCCTGCGAAATGCCTGCGCGCCGCGTATCTCGGCAGCCGCGTCGAGTACATGCTGGACACGCCGTGGGGCGAATTGCTCGTATTCGACGCCGACGTGCGCAAGCCGATCGCGCGCGGCGCGGCCGCGGGTGTTTCGTTCGGCGTCGACGACGCGATCGTGCTGCCCGGAACGAGCTGACCGAAAGCACGCCCTGCGCGCGTCCGACTCGATCGACGCACCCCGGCGGACTCCTCCGTCCGGGCCGATCCCGAACACGGTTCGCCGTGCGATGCGCGGCGTCAAGTGGCTGGTGCTGACCGTCGCCCTCCTGCTGCTCGGCCCGCTGCTGGCGCTTGCCTTCGGCGACGTCTCGATGCGGGGCGACTGGCGTACGGCGACGCATCGCGCGACCGGGCTCGCGCCCGATCCGGCAACGCATCGCGAGGCAATCGTCCAGGTCTACGCGAGCCGCACGTTCGGTTGGCGGGGTGCGTTCGCCGTGCACACGTGGATCGCGGCGAAGCCCGCTGGCGCCGATCGATACACGCGCTACGAGGTGATCGGCTGGCGGATGTATGCGGGACGTTCCGGGCTGTCGATTACCGACGATGGCGCGCCGGATGCGGAGTGGTACGGCGCGGCGCCCAGGCTGGTGGACGACATTCGCGGCGAACGCGCAGATACGATTGTCGCGAGCCTGCCCGCCGCAGCGGCTTCTTATCCGTACGCGTCCATCTACAACGCATGGCCGGGACCCAACAGCAACACGTTCGTCGCGCACGTCGGTCGCGCGATACCGGAACTCGAGCTGAACCTGCCGCCGCTCGCCATCGGCAAGGACTATCGTCCGCTGGGCCAGTTCGTTGCGCGAGCGCCGAGCGGCACCGGTTACCAGGTTTCGATCGGCGGCATCGTCGGATTGATGCTTGCCGGCGTCGAAGGCTTGGAGATCAACCTTTTCGGGCTCGTCGCCGGCATCGACTTTCGCCATCCGGCGCTCAAGTTTCCCGGCCTCGGCCGGATTCCACCCGCGACTTGACGCCGCCGCGGATCGTCGCTCGATCAGCGCGGGAGCCGACGTCAGGCGCGCGCTGGACGCGCGCCATCGCCTGCACCGAGCAGCGCCTCGCGCGTCCTGCGCGCGGCGAGCACGATCAGGAAATCGTGCACGCTCGCACCTTCCTTCAATCGCGCGAGTTCCGCTCGATAGACTTCGGCCACGACGTCAAACGGATGGCCGCTTTCGTCGGCCAACGACGAAATCGCATCTTGCTCACGATGTGCATCGTTCGGCTGCGCGTCAGGATGGGTCACTGAAATACTCCATGCGGAATGTCGGATGCGCTGGCGATGCGACTTATGCAGGCATTGCCGAAAGGTGTCGCACGTTTATTTTCGCAGGGCGCGCGCGGTGCTGTTGAACATTCGAAACGTCCGCGGATCGATTCGATCGACAGTGGTTCTTCAGCACTCGATCGCAAGTAATTGCTTCGTAACCGTTGCCGCTCGTCGCCCCGTTTTGGTGCTTTTAGCGATAGAACCAATCGTTCTAATTGCACGTTCGCGTGTCGGGAGCGATGTCACGAAATCGTCACGTCGGCGGCCTACGCTTCCGAATTCGACGATGCGGCGAAGAGGGCGATGCAGTGGCCGTCCGATGTTCGGGTGATTGCCGACCGATGGAGCAGGTCGGCGAGAAGCAGGATTTCGAGAGTGCACTGACGCGCCACGCGCTGCGGCACGAGGATTTCATGCTGCGCGTGTCTCGTCCCGTCGAGGCGGCTCAGGAGGACGCGTGGAGCCACGACTACATCGTCACCGTCGTTGCGATTGCACCGGGCATTCGACGGCGCTACGTCGGAGGTCCGCGCCATGACTGGGTGGATCAGTTCGCAATCGACGTTACGCACGGCGTGTATGGGCGTCCGCCGGCAGCCGACACCGGCTCGAGCGACGTTGCGACGCTGCGGTCGCGCGACGGGCTCCGTACGGCATCACCCTTTCAGCGCGGCGCGTACTGACAGCAGCTTCTGGTGCTCCGCCGCATCGAGTCGCGGATATTCCATGCCCAGTTTTTCCAGCGTCTCGACGATCACTTCCGAAACGATGAGCCGCGCATTGCGCTTGTCGTCGGCGGGCACGATATACCAGGGCGCTCTCGCCGTGCTGGTTGCGCCGAGGCAGCTCTCGTACGCATCCATGTAGGCGGGCCAGAAACCGCGCTCGTCGATGTCCGCGACGTTGAACTTCCAGCTCTTGTCTGGATCGTCGAGACGCGCAAGCAGCCGCTCCCGCTGCTCGTCCTTCGACAGGTGCAGGAAGAACTTGATCACGCGCGTGCCGCAGCGGTCGAGGTGCCTTTCCAGGTCGACGATCGACCGATAACGCCCCTTCCATACCTTGCCGTCCTTCACCCGCGAGTCCGGGAGCCCTTCCGCACGCAGCAACTCCGGGTGCACACGCACGACCAGCACCTCTTCGTAGTACGACCGGTTGAATATGCCGATGCAGCCGCGCTCGGGAAGCGCCTGCACCGCTCGCCACAGGAAGTCGTGCTGCAACTCCGTCGCGCTTGGATGCTTGAAGCTCGTGACGTGACAGCCCTGCGGGTTAACGCCGGACATCACGTGCTTGATGGCGCCATCCTTCCCGGACGTATCCATCCCCTGGAAGATGACGAGCAGCGTGTACTGGTCGGACGCGTACAACAGTTCCTGCAGATCGGCCAGCCGGCTTACGTGCCGGGTGAGCATCTTCTCGTAGGCGTCGTTCGTTTCGTATACGGGCGGAACACGCGTCGGCCATTTGCGCAGACGCACGGTTGCGCCTTGCGCGACGCGAAAGTCACGCGTGCGGATCTTCATTCGACGGTCTCCTCGAGGTCTCGGCGTGCGAGCGCAGGGATGAAAACGGCGATCGAGCGGCTGCCATCGATCCGCGCGTCGCGAGTATAGAATAGGGAACGATGAAGTCTGCGCCAGCGCCCGCTACATTGGCGGTCGTCGACATGGGCTCGAACAGCTTCCGGCTCGAAGTTGGACGGGTCGAAGGCGACCAGATCTACAGGCTCGACACGCAGCGGGAGATGCTGCGCATCGGCGCGGGCCTCGACGATCGCGGCAACCTGACGCCGGAGGCGCGGCGGTTGGCGCTTGCCTGCCTGGCGCGATTCGCCGAAAGACTCGCCGGATTCCCTTCGTCCGCCGTGCGCGCTGTCGCGACGAATGCGTTCCGCGTCGCGGGCAATGCCAGGTCGTTTCTCGCCCGTGCCGAGCGCACGCTCGGGTTCCCCATCGACGTTATTTCCGGGCACGAAGAGGCGCGACTGATCTACGTCGGCGTTGCGCACGTGCTCCCGTCCGGCACCGAGCCGCGGCTTGTCGTCGACATCGGCGGCGGCTCGACGGAGTTCATCATCGGCCGCGGCCTCGAGCCGCAAATGCTGGAATCGCTGAAGATCGGCTGTGTCGGCATGTCGCAGCGATTTTTCGGCGATGGTGCGCTGACGGCGTTCGCATTTGACGAGGCGGAAACGGCGGCTCGCGTCGAGATCGAGGCGATCGCGCGCGACTTCGACAATGGTCACTGGCGCGATGCGTACGCGTCGTCCGGAACCGCGCTGGCGATCGCTGAAATTCTCGAACAGAACGGAATGTCCGCCGGCGGGATCACGCCGGCAGGACTTGCCCGGTTGCGTCATCGGCTCGTTGCAGCCGCACACATGAGCCGTGTGAAACTCGCCGCGCTGAAGCCGGAGCGTGCGCCTGTTCTCGCCGGCGGGCTCGCGATCATGAGTGCGGCGCTGTCGCAACTCGGCGTGTCGCGAATCAATCCGGTCGGTGGCGCACTGCGCTTGGGCGTGCTCTACGATCTCCTGGGCCGCTCGGTCGAGCGCGATGCGCGCGACGCGACGGTCGAGCAGTTCCTTGCGCGCTACCGCGTCGATCGCGAGCACGCGAAGCGCGTCGCTGAAATGGCGGTCGATCTATTTCGCGATGCGCGCGCCGATGCGCCCAATGCGGCAACCCAGCAACTGCAACGCGCGGCGCTTCTGCACGAGACCGGCTTTTCGGTATCACACACCGGTTTTCACAAGCATGGCGCGTACATATTGCGCAACGCCGACATGCCGGGGTTCTCGTCTGGAGAGCAGGAGCGCCTATCCTGGCTCGTGCTCGGTTGCCGAGGCGGGCTCGCCAAGGTCGAATCGATGCTCGTGGACAGCGAATTCCGGGCTCAGCTTTGCGCGCTCCGACTTGCCGTTCTCTTCCATCACGCGAGACGCCCAATCGCCCCGCCCCGACTCTCCCTCAAGGTTGGAAGCAAGATCCGTTTCGGTGTTCCGCTGGGCTGGCTCAGGCGACACCCGCTGACCGCGCATCTGCTGCTCGACGAAGCAAACGAGTGGCGAACGCTCGGCTACGCGTTCCCGGCGCCCCGCTAGGCTCGGTCACATCGGCTGGTGCCATCGGTTGCACCCAGCGTTGCGAGGAGTTCCGCTTGCGACGCGTGAACGGGTCCGTTGCGATGGCGCGGCTTGTGCCATGTTCCGTCGGCGCGGAGCAGCCACGCGTCGGCATTGTCCGCAAGGCATGCCAGCAGTCCCTCGTCGATCACGCGCTTTGCGATGGCAGCGTCCAGGATGGGAAAGGCGACTTCGATGCGGCGGAACAGATTGCGGCCCATCCAGTCGGCGGACGACAGCCACACCTGCGGCTTGCCCTCATTCTCGAAGTACCAGATGCGATGGTGCTCGAGAAACCGGCCGAGAATCGACCGTACGCGGATGTTCTCTGTAATGCCGGGCACTCCGGGACGCAGTGCGCATACGCCGCGCACGATGAGGTCGATCTCGACGCCGGCCTGCGAAGCGGCGCTCAGCGCCCCGATCACGCGCTCCTCGAGCAGGCCGTTCATCTTGGCGATGATCCGCGCCGGCTTTCCCCGCCTGGCGTTGCGGGTCTCGCGCTGGATCAGTGCAAGGATGCGCCGCTGCATCGTGAACGGCGCGAGCAGCAGGCGCGACAGTCGGCCCGCCTTGGCGAGACTGGTGATGTGCAGGAAGACTTCGTTGACGTCGGCGCAGATGGCGCTGTCGGCCGTCAGCAATCCGAAATCCGTGTACTGCCGCGTGGTGCGGAGGTGGTAATTTCCCGTGCCGAGGTGCGCATACTGGACGAGCTTGAACCGACCTTGCCCATCCGGCTCGCGTCGCGTGAGCAATGCGAGCTTCGCATGAGCCTTGAAGCCGAACACGCCGTAGACGACTTGCGCGCCTGCGTTTTCGAGCTGCTCCGCCCAGTCGATGTTCGCCTCTTCGTCGAAGCGTGCGAACAGCTCGACGACGACGGTGACCTCCTTCCCGCGGCGCGCCGCGTCGAGCAGCGCTTCCATCAGCACCGAGTCGACGCCCGTGCGATACACGGTCTGCTTGACCGCAACGACGTCCGGGTCCTGCGCTGCGCGCCTGATGAAATCGACGACGGGCTCGAACGACTGGTAGGGATGGTGCAGCAGCACGTCGCCGTCGCGAATGACGCCGAGCAGGTCCGGCGCATTGCGCAGGCGCTCGGGCAGCCCCGGCGCAAATGGCGCGTATTTGAGCGGCGCGAGATCGACCTGGTCGACGAGCGATGCGAGGCGCGCCATGTTGACAGGGCCATTGCAGCGGTAGAGGTCGGCTTCGCCCAGTCCGAATTGCTCGAGCAGCAGGCGCGCGAGCGGTTCCGGACAGCCTTCGGGAACCTCGAGCCGCACCGCCGATCCGAATGGGCGCTGGCGCAGTTCGCCCTGCAGCGCCTGGCGAAGGTTTTTCACCTCCTGCTCGTCGATCCACAGGTCGGCATCGCGCGTGACGCGGAATTGTGCGTAGCTTCGCACCTCGCGGCCGGCGAAGAGATCCGACAGGTGCGCATGGATGACCGACGACAGCATGACGAAAGCGTTGTCGCCGGCACCGACCTCCGTCGGCATCCGGATAACCCGCCGCAGCACGCGCGGCGCCTTGACGATTGCAATTGCCGTGTCGCGCCCGAACGCGTCGCGACCCCCGAGGTCGACGATGAAATTCAGCGTCTTGCTCGCGACCTGCGGGAACGGATGCGCGGGATCGAGGCCTATCGGCGTCAGCAGCGGCCGTACTTCACGTCGAAAATAATCACCGGCCCACTCGAGTTGCTCGGGCGTGAACTCGGTGCGGCGAACCAGCTTGACGCCTGCGTCGTGCAGTGCCGGGAGCACGTCGCTGTTCAACACGCGATACTGGTCGGCGATCAACGCGCGCATTTCGCTGCCGATCTGCGTCAGCAACGCTTCGGTTCCGGAGTGAGCAATGCCGGCGCTGGGGGATTTCGCTCGAACCTGCTGCTTCAGTCCCGCGACGCGGACTTCGAAGAATTCGTCGAGGTTGCTCGCGAGGATGCAGAGGAATCGCAGCCGCTCGAGCAGCGGCACGTCCGGATCCTCGGCCAGCGCCAGGACGCGACGGTTGAATGCGAGTTGCGACAACTCGCGGTTGAGCAGCGCAGTCTCGGGCAGCTTCATTGGGAACGGCGCGACAGGAGCCGCCGTGCGTCGCCTTGGGCGAGACCGCGACTGTGCCAATGAAATGTTACGACAATGTGACATGTTCCGTTGGTCGCCGTTTGCGACGAATTATCATCCGGTGTGACCCGCCAACATCGTCAACGAATGCAGCCTGTCGCGCAAACCCTGTGAGCCGAGACGCCGACGAAACGGAGATACGCCTGGCGACGACCGCAGACGCCGCGGCGATGCTGTGGAAATCCGCGGCCCTCGCAGCCCTTGCCCTCTTACCGCTGCGGACGCACAAGCTGCTGTCCATCTATTGGGACACGCCGGATTTTCGGTTGCGCAAAGACGGATTGGCACTGCGTTCGCGCCGCATCGGCGGAGGTGGCTGGGTGCAGACTCTCAAAACGCCGGCGCGACGAGTCGATACGCGGCACGAATTCGAAGCGGCGCTTCCGGGGATGCAGCCCGACCTCGAGCTCGCACGTCGGTCAGGCTGGCGAGATGAGGCGGGCGTTACCGCGATCCAGCGCGAGTTGCGACCGATCTTTCGCACGCGCATCGTTCGCGCGTCGCGCGACGTACGATTCGACGACGGCACGATTGCCGAGCTCGCGCTCGACCGCGGCGATATCACGGTCGAAGCACGGCCGCGGTCCGCTCGGCACCCCGTGCTCGAGGTGGAAATCGAGCTGTCCAGCGGTAGCACCTGCAGAATCTACGAGCTGGCGTACCGCCTTGTCGCCGAACTTCCGTCGACGCGGCTGCTCTTTGCCAGCAAGTCCGAGCGCGGCTATCAGATGCTCACGGGAACCCGGTTGCCTGCGCGTCGCGCGCGCGACATCGACGTTCCACGCAAGGCGACGGCGCAAGTCGTCGGCTATCGTGCGCTGGCGGAAAGTCTCGCCCATGTGCAGGGCAACGTCGAGCGGGCGCGCGTCGTTGACGATCGCGAGGGCGTACATCAGATGCGGGTAGGCGTCCGACGCCTGCGGGTCGCGGCGGTGATCGGCCGGAAAGCGGGGTTGCCCTCCATCTCGGACCGGCTCGTCGAAGAGCTGCGCTGGCTGTGGAGCGTTCTTGGAGACACCCGCGACGCAGACGTCGTCGAATCCGAGAGTTGGCCGCAGGTCAAGCGCGAACTGGGAGGTGCTGCGACGACAATGGCCGGGTTCGATGCCAGCCTCAAGAAACTGCGCGATTCCGCCCATCGAAACCTGCACCGCACGCTCGACGGACGCAGGTTCCAGCGAATCATGCTTTCGCTCGCGTGGATTGCCGCGCTGCAGGACGAGTCGCTGACGGCGGCGAAGCATGAGCGCCGGGCCCGGCACCTCGCAGCGCGGATGCTGTCGCGGCGCGCGAAGCGAATCGTCTCAGTCGATATCGACGGCTTGCCGGCCTCACGACGCCACCGCGTGCGCATCGACGCCAAGAAGCTGCGTTACCTCGCCGAGTTCGCGGCGGTGCTGTACCCCGCGCACGACGCGCGACGGTACCTGCGGCGCCTCGCCGCGGTGCAGACCGTTCTCGGAACCCTCAACGACCTGACTGCAATGGAGCGAACGATCAGGTTGGCGACGACGAAGCTGGCAGCGCGCGAGCGAAACATCATCGCGCGAATGTGCAGGAATTACGCGGGCATCCGCAAACCGGCGCTGGAAACCGAGCTCGCCGCTGCCTGGCGCAAGTTCGCGAATACCGCGCCGTTCTGGGAATGAGCCACTGCTGCGTTTGCGTGGCAATGCCCCCGTGCACTCGGCCAGCGAGGATGATCACCTGGGTTGCACCGGGAATCGGGGAGGTTGCGGGTGAGTGACTTCGCGCATTTCAGACGCGTCGCGAAAGAACACGGTCTCGCCGCTGCCCTGATCAAGACGCTCGCGCGAGCCAGCAGAAAGCGCGTGCTGATCGAAGGGCTCGATGAAGACTTCCCGCGACCGCCGCCGCGGCGCGATCTGTCGATGCCGACGCAGGACGACGCGAAGCTCTGGCACCTGGGTTATGGTGGTCGCTGGAAGCACGTGTTGCCCCTGCCGAACGAACGGATGATGCTGCACATCGGTGCTGCGAGCGTCGACAACTTCTTCTTCGTCGCCGACGCGTGGGCCCAGTTGCTGACGCGTTACGTCGGACCTGGCAGCCATGTCGTGGACGTCGGCTGCGGTTGTGGACGCACGGCGCGGATGCTCGTCAACAATCCACATGTCATGCGCTTCACCGGCTTCGACGTGTTCGCGCCCTACGTCGACTGGTGCAACCGGTTCTTCGGCGAGATCCATGGCGATCGGTTCCGGTTTCACCATCTCGACGTTCGCACCGAGCGCTACAACCCAGCCGGAACGCTGACGTGCGAAACGGCGAGATTCCCCGCAGCCGACGGCGACGTCGACCTGATCTACGCAGCGTCGTTGTTCACGCACCTCTATCCGGACGACGCGCGCGCCTATGTGCGGGAAATGCATCGCGTGCTGAAAGTCGGCGGACTCGCGATGGTCTCGTTCCACGACCGCCCGCTGGCCGGTGAACGCTTCTCGGGCACTGAGCACCGTGCCGACTACGAAACAGCGTATTTCGCAGGCTTGCTGACCGAGGCCGGATTCGAGATGGTCGAGGACATCGGCGACGTATGCGGGCAGCACACGCTGGTGCTGCGCAAGGTGTAAAACAAAACGGCCCACCGAAGTGAGCCGTTCGCGGTAATTCAGGGAATGATCCAGGTGGTGCGTTGCCGTACAGGCTTTCGGTCAACAGCCCATCAACGGGTCAGGTAAACGTGGTGGAGACGAAGGGGATCGAACCCTCGACCTTCGCATTGCGAACGCGACGCTCTCCCAGCTGAGCTACGTCCCCACAGCTGCACATTATATCGCCCTCCCCCGCGCCGGCAAAGCGACCCACGGCTTTCCGCCGGGCCGCGCGGACGCCGCTGCTAAACTCGTACTCCCCCCACGGAGAACGCCATGGCAAAGCAAGTGATTCAGTCTCCCGATGCGCCGGCGGCGATCGGGCCTTACTCGCAGGCGATCCTCGCCGGCAACACGCTGTACATGTCGGGGCAGATCCCGCTCGATCCCGCAACCGGCAAGCTCGTCGAAGGCATCGACGCCCAGGCACATCAGGTGTTCAAGAACCTGCGCGCCGTCGCCGGCGCCGCCAACGCGACGCTGAACGACATCGTCAAGCTGTCGATCCTGCTGATCGACCTCGGTGACTTCGCGAAGGTCAACGAGATCATGGCGACGTATTTCGAGCAGCCTTATCCGGCGCGCGCGACGTATCAGGTGGCGGGCTTGCCGCGCGGCGCGCGGATCGAGGTCGAAGCGACGATCGTCAAGGCGTAGCCGTTGCGCGAGCAGGCCGGCGCAAAACGCGCGAAGCCCGGCGACGCGCTCGCGGAGAAGCTGGCGCGCATCGGCGTGTTGCGCGATGCGGACCTCGTGCTGCATCTGCCGCTGCGCTACGAGGACCGTACGCAGATTCGTCCGCTCGCCGCCGTGGGGTCGGGCGAGACGGTGCAGACCGAGGGTGTCGTCGTCAGCGCCGAAATCCAGTATCGGCCGCGACGCCAGCTCGTCTGCCTGCTGCGCGATCCGGACCGCGGCGATCAAACGCTCGTGCTGCGGTTTTTCTCGTTCTATCCGAGCCATCAAAAATCGCTGACCGTCGGCACGCGCGTGCGCGTGTTCGGCGACGTCCGCGACGGGTACTTCGGTCCCGAGATCGTGCATCCGCAGTTCAGCGTCGTCGTCCCCGATGCGCCGCTGCCCGATCGGCTGACTCCCGTGTACCCGACGACGGCGGGCCTGTCGCAGGACACGCTGCGCAAGGTGATCGAGCGCGCGCTCGCGGCCGACGCTGCTCGTCTCGCAGAAACGCTGCCCGAGGACTTCGTGCGCCGGCGCGGCTTCTGGAAATTCGGCGACGCCGTCAAGTTCCTTCACGCGCCGCCGCCGCGGCTGTCGCCGCTCACGCAAAAGGCGCTCGATGCGCGCGCGCATCCGGCGTGGACGCGGCTCAAGTTCGACGAGCTGCTCGCGCAGCAGTTGTCGCTGAAGGCCCATCGGAAGGCGCGATCGGCGCGGCGGGCGCCCGTGCTCACCGGCACCGGCACGCTGACCCGCGCGCTGCTCGATCGCGTCGGGTTCAAGCTCACGCGCGCGCAGGAGCGCGTGTGGCGCGAGATCGGGCACGACTTGAAGCGCGCGATGCCGATGCAGCGCCTCTTGCAGGGCGACGTCGGCTCCGGCAAGACGGTGATCGCGGCACTGGCAGCGCTGCAGGCAATCGAGAGCGGCAAGCAGGTTGCGTTCATGGCCCCAACGGAGCTCCTCGCCGAACAGCATTTCCGCAAGTTGCAGGCGTGGCTCGGCGATGTCGGCATCGACATCGCGTGGCTATCGGGCTCGCTGCCGGCCAAGCAGCGCCGCAAGGCCCAGGAGTCGCTGGCGAGCGGCAGCGCGCCGTTCGCCGTCGGTACGCACGCGCTCTTCCAGGAGGGCGTTGCGATGCCGCATCTGGGGCTTGCGATCGTCGACGAGCAGCACCGGTTCGGCGTTGCGCAGCGGCTCGCGTTGCGCGACAAGGGACTTGCGGACGCGCACCAGCTGATGATGAGCGCGACACCGATCCCGCGCACGCTCGCCATGACGTTCTACGCCGACCTCGACGTTTCGGTGCTGGACGAGATGCCGCCTGGACGCACACCGGTGACGACACGCCTCGTCAGCCAGAAGCGGCGCGCCGAGATCATCGAGTGGATCGGCAAGGGCTGCCGCGAGGGCCGGCAGGTGTACTGGGTGTGCCCACTGATCGAGGAGTCGGAGAAGCTCGAGCTCCAGACCGCCGTCGCACTGCATGCCGAGCTGACGCGCGCGTTCGAGGCGTCGCCGTCGATACGCGTCGGCCTGCTCCATGGACGAATGAAGCCCGACGAGAAGGCGGCGACGATGCGGTCGTTTGTGGCCGGCGACCTCCACGTACTCGTCGCAACGACCGTCATCGAAGTGGGCGTCGACGTCCCGCGGGCGTCGGTCATGGTCATCGAGCACGCCGAGCGGTTCGGCTTGGCACAGCTCCACCAGTTGCGCGGCCGCGTAGGGCGCGGCGCCGACGAAAGCACGTGCGTACTGCTGTTCGAGGAACCCCTGACCGATACGGCCAAGCAGCGGCTCAAGGTCGTGTTCGAGACGACGGACGGGTTCGAGATCGCGCGGCAGGACCTGTTGATCCGCGGGCCCGGCGAGTTCCTCGGCGCGCGCCAGTCCGGCGTACCGATGCTGCGCTTCGCCGACATCGAACGCGACGTTGCGCTGATCGAGCAGGCGCGCGATGCGGCTGACGACCTGTTGCGCGTCGATCCGGCGTCCGCCGAAGCGCACCTCGACCGCTGGCTCGGCGGCAGGCAGGCGTTCATCAAGGCGTGACTGGCCGGACCGTGCACTCCGGAGCACCGGGACGATGGGTCGTTGACGTAAATCAAGGAGTTGCAGTGCATTTGACAGGTCTGCTGCGGTAAAATCTGCCCGATGGCGCGCTGCGGTGGCTCGCTTCCACGGGCTGGCCGCGCCGATTGGACTCATGTCGCTCTACACGCTCGGACTCAACCACACGACCGCGCCGCTCGACGTGCGCGAGCGGGTGGCGTTCGCGCCGGACGCACTGTCCGATGCGCTGCGCGAACTGACCTCGCGGCGGACGGTCAAGGAAGCGGCGATCCTCTCGACATGCAACCGCACCGAGGTGTACTTCCACGGGGGTGCGCCCGAACCGGTCACTCGCTGGCTCGAAAGCACGCGCAACCTGCCGCCGGCAACGCTGGCGCCGTACCTCTACACGCTTGACGCCGATCGCGCGGTATCGCATGCGTTCCGCGTCGCGAGCGGGCTCGATTCGATGGTGCTCGGCGAGCCACAGATCCTCGGCCAGATGAAGCAGGCGGTGCGCGCGGCCAATGCAGCGGGCTCGCTCGGCCTCGTTTTGAACCGGCTGTTCCAGCGCACGTTCGCCGTTGCGAAGGACGTTCGCACGAACACGGATATCGGCAGCGCATCGATCTCGATGGCCGCCGCCGCCGTCAAGCTTGCGGAGCGGATCTTCCCGTCGCTGTCCGATCAGCGCCTGCTGCTGGTGGGCGCCGGCGAGATGATCGAGCTCGCCGCCACGCATTTCGCCGCTCGCAACCCGCGCTCGATCACTGTTGCCAACCGCACGCTCGAACGCGGCAGTCAACTCGCGGCGCGCTTCGCCGCCGACGCGATCACGCTGACGGATCTCAACGAACGGCTCGCGCAGTTCGACGTCATCGTCACGTGCACGGCGAGCACGCTGCCGATCATCGGCAAGGGAACGCTCGAGCGCGTCGTCAAGCAGCGGCGGCATGCGCCGGTGCTGATCGTCGACCTGGGTGTGCCGCGCGACGTCGAGCCCGAGGCATCGACGCTCGACGACGTGTTTCTCTACAGCGTCGACGACCTGTCCGCGATCGTCAAGGACAACCTGCAGATCCGTCGCGATGCCGTCGTGCAGGCCGAGCAGATGATTGCCGGCCAGACGGCGCACTTCCTGCACTGGCTGCGCGGACGCAGCGTCGTGCCGACGATCGCCGCGTTGTCGTCGTACCACGATGCGCTGCGCAGTGCGGAGCTCGAGCGCGCGCAACGGATGCTGACCTCAGGAACGCCGCCGGCAGACGTGCTCGACGCGCTCGCTCGCGCCCTGACGAACAAGCTGCTGCATCCGTCACTTTCTGCGCTCAATGCCGCGGGCGAAGCGGAGCGCGCCGAGCTGATCGAGCTGTTCTCGCGCATTTACGGCTTTTCCGATCCGTCCGAACCCGGGTCCGAGCCGTAGCGACACGACCGGGTCGCTGTCGCGCTGCTTCGGGTGTCGCCAAAGTCGAAGCTTCCGCGGCGAGCCCCGTCGATCGCGCGCGTACCGCCGCGACTTTCGTAATCCCTCCGACCTCGGCCCCGCGTGAAACAATCCCTTCGCACCAAGCTCGACCAGTTGAGCGCGCGTCTCGCGGAGCTCGACGCCTTGCTCGCGGCCGAGGATGCGACGCGTGACATCGACCGCTACCGGACGTTGTCGCGCGAGCGTGCCGAGATCGATCCGGTCGTCGCGCGCTTCGGCGAGTTCGGCAAGGCGGAGGCGGATCTCGCCACGGCTGTCGAGCTCGCGCACGACCCGCAAATGCGCGACTACGCCGAGCAGGAGCGCCGCGCGGCCGAATCGCGATTGGGCGCGCTCGAAGGCGAGTTGCAGGCGATGCTGTTGCCGAAGGATCCGAGCGACGAGCGCAACGTGTTCGTCGAGATTCGCGCCGGCACCGGCGGCGAGGAGTCGGCGCTGTTCGCCGCGGCGCTCTTCCGGATGTACGCGCGCTACGCCGAGCGGCGGCGGTGGACGGTCGAGATCGTCTCCGAATCGCCGTCGGATCTCGGCGGCTACCGCGAGATCATCGCGCGGATCGCCGGCGCCGGTGCGTATGCGAAGCTCAAGTTCGAATCCGGCGGTCATCGCGTGCAGCGCGTGCCGGAGACCGAGGCGCAGGGCCGCATCCACACGTCGGCGTGCACGGTCGCCGTGCTGCCGGAGGCCGACCCGGTCGCCGACATCACGATCAATCCCGCCGACCTGCGCATCGACACGTTTCGCGCGTCGGGCGCGGGCGGCCAGCACGTCAACAAGACCGACTCGGCCGTGCGCATCACGCACCTGCCGACCGGCATCGTCGTCGAGTGCCAGGACGACCGGTCGCAGCATCGCAACCGTGCGCAGGCGATGGCCGTGCTCGCGTCGCGCCTCGTCGACAAGGAGCGGCGCGAACGGCAACAGAAGGAAGCCGCGCATCGCAAGAGCCTGATCGGATCGGGCGATCGCAGCGAGCGGATCCGCACGTACAATTTCCCGCAGGGGCGCGTCACCGATCACCGGATCAACCTGACGCTGTACAAGATCGACGCGATCATGCAGGGCGATCTCGACGAGCTGATCGGCGCGCTCGCACAGGAGTTCCAGGCGGAGCAGCTCGCAACCCTCGCGGATGGCGGATGAAAAGCGTCGTGCGGGACAACGACGCCGATCCGCCGCCGTGGATGCTGACGCTGCGGCTCGCGCTGCACGACATTACGCGCTACCACGCGAACGAGCTGTACGAGCTCGATTCCGATCCGCGCGTCATGCGCTACATCGGCAGCGGCCAATCGTCGACGCACGCGCAGATCGATGCGGTGATGAAACGTTTGCCGCGCGCGTACACCGTATATCCGGGTCTCGGCACGTGGCGCGCGACGCGGCGCGACAGCGGCGACTTCGTCGGATGGTTCGCGCTGAAATACATTCCTGGAACGGCCGAGGTGGAAGTCGGCTACCGGTTGCGCTATGGCGCATGGGGCAGGGGATTTGCGACCGAAGGCGCGCGCGAGCTCGTCCGCTACGGCTTCGACGACCTGGGACTGCAGCGAATCGTCGGCGTCACGCATCCGGACAACGAAGCGTCGCAGCGCGTCCTGCAGAAGATCGGCCTGACGGACATCGGGTGGGGCCGCTACTACGGGCGCGCGGTTCGCGTGTTCGAGACGGTGCGCGATCCGGATTGGCGACCGGTGTGGCCCGAACGCGGCAAGGCGGCCATGACGCGGCGTCGCCGGTCTCCCCGACGTGCCTGAGCCGGTCACCGTTCGCCGCGCGATCGTGCAAGCCGGGCTCGCGCCGATCGACGCGCAGGTGCTGCTCGCGTTCGTGCTGCGACGTGATCGCGCCTGGCTTGCCGCGCACGCAACGGACGTGCTGGCTCCCGCCGATGCCGAAGCGTTCGCGCGGTTGGCACGCCGGCGCCGCGACGGGGAGCCCGTGGCCTACCTTACCGGGTGGCGCGAGTTCTGGGGCCTGTCGCTGACGGTCGATCCGGCCGTGCTGATCCCGCGGCCGGAGACGGAGACGCTCGTCGAATGCGTACTGTCCAAGTTGCCGCAAGGCCGCGACGTACGCGTGCTCGATCTGGGCACCGGCACCGGGGCGATCGCGCTCGCGCTTGCGCATGAGCGCCCGCGGGCGCGAATCGTCGCGACCGACACGTCCGAATCGGCACTGTCCGTCGCGCGCGACAATGCGCGTCGCCTCGCGATGGCTTCCATCGAATTCATCCGCGGAAGCTGGTTCGATGCGGTGCCCGCCGGCGAGCGCTACGACGTGATCGCCAGCAATCCGCCGTACGTCGCGGCCGGCGATGCCCATCTTGGCGAGGGCGACGTCCGGTTCGAGCCGGCCGGCGCACTGGTCTCGGGCACCGATGGCCTCGATGCGCTCCGGGCGATCATCGGGTCGGCCCCCTCGTATCTGCCGACCGGCGGATGGCTGGTGGTCGAGCACGGCTTCGACCAGTCGGAAGCGGTCCGGGCGCTGTTCGCGGCCGTCGGGTTCGCCGCCCTCGAAAGCCATCGCGACCTGTGTGGGATTCCCCGTGTCGCTGCCGGCCGGCGCGACTGAAATCCGTCAGCCATCGGTCAGGGCGTCGGGGCGAGACTGTCGCATCGGTTGCGAATAAGCGCGGCCGGCCCCAGGTACTTACAGACATGACACACTCGATCGAAACCGCGCAGGCTGCCAAGACCGGTCGCCCAGGCCATTCCCGCCTCGGCGATCCGGCAGTCTGGGCCTGGCTCTTCGTCGCGCTGCTGGCGCTGCTGCCGGCGCGCGCGGCGCTGCACGTCATCCTCGCGTAGCGCGGCCGGTCGGCCGCAGCGGCGTCCGATCGCTCGGCCGGCGAGCCGGCGGCGTGCTGGCCTAGAATGCGGGTCCCAAGCCGGGCCCGCCACGAGCAGGTCACGGCTCCTGTCAAACGGAGGACCGCTTCGTGTCGATTCGCCTGCTCGCCCTCATTGTTGCACTCGGCCTTTCAACCACCGCGCTCGGCCAGGGAAAACCCCGGATCGAGAAAGCGGCGGACCTTCCGCGCTTCACGTACAAGATCGACGGCAGCGTCGAGGACGTGATTCGCGACGACGCGAAGTTCCGTCGCTTCGCTGCCGATGTCAGGCGCGACGCGGAATCGGTGCTGAGCGGCTACCAGATCGACGACCGCGCGACGCTGCGCCAGATCGAAGGCGAGTTGACGCAACTCGATTACCTCGATGGCAACCTCGATTCCGCACTGAAGCGCGCGGCGCGCGTCAGGGAACTGCAGGAGAAGCCCGCCGACAAGCTGATGTCCGGGCTGCAACTTCGCGCAATGGTCGGTGCGCAGCACAAGGTGGGCAATCGCACGTCCGACGCCTACCGTGCCGAGACTGGCCGACTGATCGACGCCGATCTTGCGCAGATGCCGTACGACGTCGTGCAAAACGAAGTGAAGGAGGCGAAGGCGAGTGCCGAGATCGCCAGCGAGGCACTGACGCTTGGCTATGCGCGAACGGTCGTCCAGCCGACGGTCGACAAGGCCGGTTCGCTGTCGTCCGATCTAGCGCCCATCCTCGTCAGCGCGCGCTACCGGCTGACGGCGTCGTTGCCGCTGAAAGCGACGCTGATCGAAACTTACAGCCGCTATCTAGCCGCGCACAAGGTCGACAAGCCCGACATCTGGGCGGCGCGCGACGTGCAGCTCGCGCCCGGCAAGGCCCTGGCCACGGTGAATGTCGCAGTTTGGGATGGCGGGCTCGACACGGCGCTCTTTGCCGATCGCATCGTCAAGGACGCGAACCAGCCGGCGGTGATCGCGTTCGATCGCTACGCGAAGCCCGCAGCCGGCGCGCTGCAGCCAATCCCCGCCGAGTTGCAGAATCGCATCCCGCAGATGAAATCGCGGCTCAAGGGATTCTCGGACCTGCAGTCGAACATCGACAGCCCCGAGGCGAGCGAAGTGAAGCAGTACCTGTCGTCGCTGAAGCCCGAGGAGTACAAGCCCGCGTTCGAGGAGCTTGGACTCGCCGGCAACTGGATGCATGGCACGCACGTCGCCGGCATCACCATGGCCGGCAATCCGTATGCGCGTCTCGTGACCGGTCGCATCGAGTTCGACTGGCACATGCTGCCCGACCCGTGCCCCACGCGCGAGCTCGCCGAGCGTGACGCCCGTAACCAGCAGGCCTACGTCGATTTCTTCAAGCAGCACGGCGTGCGCGTGGTGAACATGAGCTGGGGCGGCAGCGTCAAGGGCATCGAGGAGCAGCTCGAGCTTTGCAACATCGGCAGCGGTCCCGATGAGCGGAAGAAGATCGCGCGCGACTATTTCGAGATCCAGAAGGACGCGCTGACGAAGGCGTTCGCCAGCGCACCCGCCATCCTGTTCGTCACCGCGGCCGGCAACAGCAACGAGGATGCGTCGTTCGTCGAGGACATTCCCGCCGGCATCGCGCTGCCCAACCTGCTGACGGTCGGTGCCGTCGACAAGGCCGGCGACGAAGCGTCGTTCACGAGCTACGGACCGACGGTGGTCGTGCACGCCAACGGCTACCAGGTGGAGAGCGTCATTCCCGGTGGCGACAAGCTTGCGGAATCGGGAACGTCGATGGCTTCGCCGCAGGTCGCGAATCTCGCGGCGAAGATCCTCGCGGTCAATCCGAAGCTGAAGCCCGAGGAGGTGATCCGGCTGATCCGCGGTACCGCCGACAAGACGGCCGACGGGCGCCGTACGCTCGTCAATCCGAAGAAGGCGGTGCAGGCGGCGGAAGCGAAGTCGGCGGCGTGACGCCGAGCTTGCGCGCCCATGGCTCCAGCGCGGGCATGATCGACGGGTAGAGCGCAACGCCGGCAGCACTCTGCGCGCGGTGCAGCGCGAGCCCGCGCTCGCCCGGCAGGCGAACGCGCGGCCCGCCAGGCCGCGGCGTGGCCTCGTGGCACGCGTCCACGAGCCAGTCCATCTGCTTGGCGAACGCCTTCGCGCCGCCGAACGCGTGCGGATCCAGCACCTGCACGAACACCGTTGCCCCCCAGCCTTCCGACGGATCGGCGCGACCGTGACCGGAGAGCCCGGCCGTCAGCGCTTCGATGAGGAGTGCGAGCCCGAAGCCCTTGTGGCCGGCTTCGAGACCGCCGAGCGGCAGCAGCGTCCCCTTCGGCTCGCGAAACAGCACGGCCGGATCGCGCGTCGCATGGCCGTCGGCGTCCTGCACCCACGGATGCGCGAGCGTTTCGCCCGCCTTGTGCAGGCGGCTCGTCATGCCGTTGGTGGTGTAGCTCGCCGACACGTCGATCAGGATCGGATCGCCCGACGTCGGAATGCCGGCCGATAGCGGATTCGGCGTGAACACCGACGTGACGGCGCCGAACGGCGCAACGCTGTGGTTCGACGGATCGCTGCAATGGATGAGTGCCATCGCGCCGCGATCGGTTGCGCGTTTCAGGTACGCGGCGAGACAGGCGATGTGATGCGAGCGTCGGATCACGACGGTGCCCGTGCCGTGCATCCCGGCCATCGCGAGCGCGGTATCGAGCGCGCGACATACGAGCCAGGGGCCTGGCAGCCGCTGCCCGTCCCACGTCTGCGCGACGGTTGCCGCGTGGACGATTGCCGGTGCGCCCGCCTTCGCCATTCGCCCCTGCGCGAGCTGGTCGAGATAATCGGCGAGCAGCGCCAGACCGTGCGTCGAGTGTCCCATCAGGTCGCCGTCGACCAGCACGGCGCCGACATCGGTGGCGATGTCGTCGCGCATGCCGATCCGCATCAGCAACTCGACCGCGTACGCGCGGAGCGCCGCGGCATCGTAGCGCGCGGCGGTATCGGTTGCGGCGAGCGTCGGCATGGCGGCGGCGCCCTGGTGTGCGTCGGCGGAGGTCGAGGGGGATGACGACATGACGGTCTCCTGGCCGCGGCGTCGAAAGCCGCGATGTGCGATGTATGCTGTCGCACCATTGTAGGGCCTGCCCCCATCCGTGCTGCCGTCCTCGCTCCAGGTCAGCGTCGTCACCTACCAGCCGGACCTGCCGCTGCTCGAGCGCACGCTCGACACGCTGGGCATCGCAATCGAAGCGGCGCAGGACGCGCGCGTGCTGAAGACCGTGCACGTCGCACTGATCGACAACAGCGGCGATCGCGGCATCGCCGAGCGCGTCATCGACGTCGGCCGCACGCGCTTCGCCGACAAGCCGGTGCACGTGATGTTCCTTCACGGTCACGCCAACATCGGCTACGGCGCCGCGCACAACCTGGTGCTGCATGGTACCGGCGCCGACTATCACCTCGTGCTCAATCCGGACGCCGAGCTTGCCGCCGATGCGCTCGTCAACGGCGTCAGCTGGCTCGATGCGCACGCGGAAGTGGGTGCGCTCGCACCGGCCGTCGTCGATGCGACGGGCGCTCGTCAGTACCTGTGCAAGCGCTATCCGGCGGTGTTCGATCTCGCGCTGCGGGGCTTCGCACCGCGCGCGTTGCGGCGGCTGTTCGAGCAGAGGCTCGCGCGGTACGAGATGCGCGACGTCGTCGACGTCGATCCGCCGCGCGACGCGATCGGCGTGCCGGTGATGTCTGGCGCGTTCGTGCTCGCAAAGCGCGATGCGATCGATCGCACCGGCGGCTTCGATCCCCGGTTCTTCCTCTACTTCGAGGATTTCGACTGGAGCGTCCGCTTGAACGAAGTGGCGCGCAACGCATACGTGCCGAGCGTCAACATCGTCCATCACGGCGGAGGGGCGGCAGGCAAAGGCCTGCGTCACGCGCTGTGGTTCGTCGCCAGCGCATTCAAGTTCTACGCGAAGCATGGGTGGCGGTGGATCTAGCTACCGTGCCATGAGGGCTCCGCTCGTCGCCGTCACCGGCGCCGCGGGGTTCATCGGTCATGCTTTTTGCGAACGGGCATGGTCCACCGGTCGTGCGGTGCGCACGTTCGCGCGCGCACCGCTGCACGGGAGCAGCGATGATGTCGTCGTCGATCTCGCGCACGCCAGCAATACCGCGCTCGCTCAATCGCTCGCCGGTGTCGCGACCGTCGTTCACCTCGCGGGACGTGCGCACATACGCGGCGAGACGGGCGCGCAGTTCGATGCCGTCTACCACGAGGCCAACGCGACTGCCACGCGTCGGCTCGCGCAGGCCGCGCTCACGGCCGGCGTGCGGCGCTTCGTATTCGCGAGCACCGTCAAGGTCAACGGCGAGGCGACGCTGCCGGGCCGGCCGTTTCGCCGCGACGACGCGCCCGCGCCGCAGGATGCCTATGCGCGGAGCAAGGCGGCCGCCGAGGCGGCGCTGGTCGAGTCCGCCGCCGGCACACCGATGGACGTCGTCGTGCTGAGACTGCCGCTCGTCTACGGTCCGGGCGCGCGCGGCAACTTTAGAACGCTCGTCGACGCTGTGCGAAGACGCCGCTGGCTTCCTGTCGGTGCGATCGACAACCGGCGGGCGTTGCTCGGCATCGACAACCTGCTCGACGCGTTCGACGCCGTGATCGACGCGCCCGCCGCGCGCGGCGTGCACTTCGTAGCCGATGCGCACAGCTTGTCGACACCGGACCTCGTGCGCGCGATCGCCGCTGCGCTTCACGTCGAGCCGCGGATTGCGTCCGTTCCCGTGCCCTTGCTGCGGCTCGCGGGCGCGTTGTGCGGCCGGCGCGACGCGATCGCGCGACTCACCGGATCGCTCGAGGTCGACACGTCGTCGCTGATCGCGGCGACGGGCTGGAGGCCGCGTCCCTTCGCCATCGACGGCATATAATCGGTCAATCACGATGACGAGCCCAACGCCGATCGAACGCCCAGCGCACCCTCATGCCCGTTCCGGCGGGCGCCGCGCCGACGAGCTTCGCGCACTGTCGATCACGCGGCATTTCACGTCGCACGCCGAGGGCTCGGTGCTGATCGAGGCGGGACGCACGCGTGTGCTGTGCACGGCAAGCGTCGAGGAAGCCGTACCGCAATTTCTCAAGGGCAAGGGGCAGGGCTGGCTGACCGCCGAATACGGGATGCTGCCGCGCGCGACCAACACGCGCACGCGGCGCGAAGCCGCAGAGGGGAAGCAGTCGGGGCGCACGCAGGAAATCCAGCGGCTTATCGGGCGATCGCTGCGCGCGGTCGTCGACCTCGCAGCACTCGGCGAGCGGACGATCCGTATCGACTGCGACGTACTCGAAGCCGACGGCGGGACCCGGTGTGCGTCGATCACCGGCGCATACGTGGCACTCGTCGACGCCGTCACGTGGTGCAGGGCCCGCCGCGCCTTGCCGGGCGAGCCGTTGCGCGATCGGGTTGCCGCCGTGTCGGTCGGCGTAGTCAACGGCGAGCCGCTGCTCGACCTCGATTACAACGAGGATTCGGGATGCGACACCGACATGAACGTCGTGATGGTGGGCGCGGGAGGTCTCGTCGAAGTGCAGGGCACCGCCGAGCGCAAGCCGTTCACGCGCACCGAGTTCGACGTGCTGCTGACGCTGGCCGAGCGGGGGATCGCGCGACTGCACGAGGCGCAGCGCGCAGCGCTCGGGTCGTGAGCGTGCGCCTCGTCCTGGCGTCGAACAACGCGGGGAAGTTGCGCGAGTTTCGACGCCTGCTCGAGCCGCTCGGATTCGACGTCGTGTCGCAGGCGGAGCTCGGCATCGGCGAGGCGGACGAGCCGCATCCGACGTTCATCGAGAACGCGCTGGTCAAGGCGCGGCACGCGTGCGACAGGAGCGGGCTTCCCGCGCTCGCCGACGATTCCGGCATCTGTGTCGACGCGCTCGGGGGTGCGCCGGGCGTGCGCAGCGCGCGGTTCGCCGGCGAGCCTTCGTCCGATGCGCGCAACAACATCGCGCTGATCGACGCGCTGCGCGGCGTGGCCGACCGCCGCGCGCACTACTACTGCGTGCTCGTGCTCGCGCGGCACGCCGCGGATCCGCAGCCGCTGATCGCGGAGGGGATCTGGCATGGCACGGTCGTCGATACACCGCGCGGCGCGGGTGGCTTCGGCTACGACCCGCATTTCGAGGATCGGCAGACCGGGCTCACGGGCGCCGAATTGCCGCTCGAACGGAAGAACGAGCTATCCCATCGGGGACAGGCGATGCGCAGCCTGATCGCGCGAATCGGCGCCGAAGCGTTCGATGTGCGCTGACGCGACGCACGCTGCGACGGTGGTCGCGCGGATCGATCCCGGCGCGATTGCGCGTCCGAGGTTCACCGCGCTGCCGCCGCTCGCGCTGTACGTGCACATTCCGTGGTGCATCAGCAAGTGTCCCTATTGCGATTTCAATTCGCATGCGGCACCGGAAGCGCTGCCCGAGGACGCCTACGTCGACGCATTGATCGCCGATCTCGAAAGTGCGCTGCCGGCGATCTGGGGCCGCAAGGTCGGCACGGTGTTCATCGGCGGCGGCACGCCGAGCCTCTTCTCGGCGCAGGCGATCGATCGGCTGCTGTCGGCCGTGCGTGCGCGCATCCCGCTCGCGCCCGACGCGGAAGTCACGCTCGAGGCGAATCCGGGAACCTTTGAGCGCGCGAAATTTGCCGGCTTCTTCGCCGCGGGCGTGAACCGTTTGTCGGTCGGTGTCCAGAGTTTCGATGACGGCTTCCTGCATGCGCTCGGCCGTGTCCACGACGGTGACGAAGCGCGGCGCGCCGTCGAGGCGGCGCTGATGATCTTCGGCAACGTGAACCTGGACCTGATGTTCGCACTGCCGCAGCAGACGGTCGCCGATGCACGCCGCGACGTGGCATCGGCGCTGCAGTTCGCGCCGCCGCACCTGTCGTTCTACCATCTGACGCTCGAGCCGAACACGCGCTTTCACGCGCAGCCGCCGCCGCTGCCCGACGACGAACTGGCGGGCGACATCGAGGACGCCGTACTGCAGATGCTGCAGGATGCGGCTTACATCCACTACGAAACGTCCGCGCACGCGAAGCCGGGTCGCGAATGCAGGCACAACGTCAACTACTGGCGATTCGGCGATTACGTCGGTATCGGCGCCGGCGCGCATTCGAAGCTGTCGTTTCCGGATCGGATCGTGCGGCAGATGCGCTGGAAGCAGCCGCGGCAGTATCTGGATCGCGTTGCGCGTGGCGAGCCGCTGCAGGACGAGTTCGAGTTGTCGCTCGACGACCTTCCGTTCGAGTTCATGCTGAACGCGCTGCGGCTCACCGACGGTGTGCCCACGACGCTGTACGCGGAGCGCACCGGCGTGCCGCTGTCGACGGCGGCGCGGATGATCGCACGCGCAACGGACAAGGGGCTGCTATCACCCGATCCCGCGGTGCTGAAGCCTACGCCGCTCGGACGGCGGTTCCTGAACGACCTGCAGGGGCTGTTCCTGCCGGACGCGATGCGCACTCGCGTCCCGGCTAGCACCACAAAGGTCAGCATTCATCCGGCGGCACCGCAATGAAGCGCGCGAAGCTTCATGCGCTGCCCAAGCAACGCAATCCGGTCGCGCGCTCCCCGCTGCTCGGCAAGGGCGGGCCGCACGGCAAGTCGCGCGGTGCGCTGCGCCGTGAAGCGAACGTCGAGCTGGCGCGGTTCCGGCGCGACCCCAAGGCATTCGACGAGCGATGACGCTTTCCCGGCGCGATCTCGAGGAAGGTCGGATGCGCGAGGTGTACATCGAGGCGCTCGCGGAAGGTCACGCGCTGACGGACGAGCAGCTGTCCGAGTCGCTGACGAAGACGCTGAACGCGAAGCCGAAGGGTGCCGGGTGGTGGGTGTTCGCGTACGGATCACTGCTGTGGAATCCACTCTTTCCATTCGCCGAATCGCGACGCGCGTCGGTGCACGGACTGCACCGGCGCTTCTGCCTGCTGTCGCTCGCGTCGCGCGGCACGCCACACGCACCGGGCCTCGTGCTCGGACTCGATCGCGGCGGCTCGTGCCGCGGTGTGGTGTATCGGTTGCCGGCACCGCTGGCGATGGACGAGTTTCACCTGCTGTGGCGCCGCGAGATGGTCACCGGCGCGTACTCGCCGCGCTGGTTGCACGTCGACTGCGACGGACGCCCGCAGATCGCGCTGGGATTCGTCGTGCGGCGTGACCATTCGCAATACACGCGCAAGCTGACGATCGACGAGCAGGCGGAGGTGATTGCGCGCGCCAGCGGCGCGTTCGGCTCGTCGGCCGACTACCTCGAGCGCACGCGCGTGTCGCTCGCGACGCACGGAATCGTGGACCTGTATCTCGAGCGGCTCGCGTCGCGCGTCGCTGCGCGCGGCCTGGTAGCGGATACGCCGATCGAAGTACACGTTGCGGCGCCGATCAGCGCGGCGAACGAATCCGGCGACTGACGCTGCGCGCCTTGGCGCTGCGCGCGGCGTGAGGCTAAAGCGCGATGTGACGCCCGCCGTCCACGTTGATCGTCTCGCCGGTGACATACGGCGCATCGGCCAGGAGGTAATGCACGGCCTTCGCGATGTCGTCCGGCGTGCCCTCGCGCTTCAGCGGCGTATGACTGATGATCCGCTGGCGCGCGATTTCGTCGAACACCTCCTCGTCGGGCCACAGGATCGGGCCGGGTGCTACGGCATTCACGCGGACGTCGGGTGCGAGCTCGCGCGCAAGCGAGCGCGTGAGTCCGACGAGCCCTGCCTTGGCAACCGAATAGACGACATAGCTCTTCAGCGGCCGTTCGGCGTGGATATCGGTGATGTTGACGATCGAGCCTTGCGTCTTGCGCAACGCGGGCGCCGCCGCCTGCGACAGGAACAATGGCGCCTGCAGGTTCGTGCCGACGAGGTCGTTCCAGTCGGTGACGTTGATTTCGCCAATCGTCGTCGGATAGAACGTCGACGCGTTGTTGACGAGTGCGTCGAGCCTGCCGAACGACTGCACCGTCTGCTCGACCAGCGACGGCAGCTTGCCGACGTCGAGCAGGTCGGCCTGGATCAGCGAGACCGAATGCGCGCGCAGATGGTTGAGCTCGCTTTGCAGCAGTCGCGCTTCGCCGGCCGAGGCGCGGAAGTGGAGCATGATCGACGCGCCGGATTTGTGCAGCCTCCGGCAGATGGCCGCGCCGACCCGCTTCGCGCCGCCGGTGATCAAGACGACCCTGCCTTCCAAGCGGCGCCCTTCGGGACCTGCCGGTCAAGTAGACTCGTTCAATCTAGCACAGTCGGCAGTTGCGTGCGAACCACGCAAAGGCACGGTCGTTGAAGACTTTCGATCCGCCGGCACCGGTGCCCGACGATGACGCGAAGGCACATAGCGCCCGCGTCGTCGCGTACGTTCGCGACGAGATCGCGCGCGCCGGGGGATTCATTCCGCTCGCGCGCTACATCGAGCTCGTCCTCTACGCGCCGGGCCTCGGCTATTACGTCGCCGGCGCCCGCAAGTTCGGCGCGGCCGGCGATTTCGTCACCGGCCCGGAGCTCACGCCGCTGTACGGCGCCGCCGTCGCGCGCCAGCTCGAAGCGGCGCTCGCCGCGACGTCGACGCGCGACATCATCGAGCTCGGTGCCGGCAGCGGTGCGCTCGCCGCCAGTGTGCTCGGCGAGCTCGCGCGGCGCGACGCAGTGCCCGTGCGCTACCGGATCCTCGAAGTAAGTGCCGAGCTCCGGACGCGGCAGCGCGCGTCGATCGCCGCCGCTGCGAACACGTCGGGCGTCGACGTCGAGTGGCTCGACCGGCTGCCGGCGACGATCGAGGGCGTCGTCGTGATGAACGAAGTGCTCGATGCGGTCGCGCCCCGCGTGATCGCGCGCCGCGACGGCGCATGGTTCGAGCGCGGCGTCGCCTGGCAGCACGACGCGCTGCAGGTGGCGGAACGCCCGCTCGACGATGCACGCGTTCGCTCGATCGCCGAGAGGCGTTTTCCCGCGGGCGGCGACTACGTGAGCGAACTCAATCCTGCGGCGGAAGCACTCGTCGCAACGATCGCACGCCGGCTTGGCGCGGGCGCGCTGCTGATCATCGATTACGGATTCCCGCAGCGCGAGTATTACCACGCACAACGTCGCGACGGCACGCTCATGGGTCATTACCGGCACCGGGCTTCCGCCGATCCGCTGCTGTGGCCGGGCCTTGCGGATCTGACGGCACACGTCGATTTCACGGCGATGGCCGAGACGGCCGAGCGTGCCGGGCTGCGCGTCGCCGGCTTCGCGACACAGGCGTCGTTCCTGATCGGCTGCGGGATTCTCGACCTGCTCGGTGCCGTCGGGGCGACGGACTCGATCGACTACATGCGCGCGGCGTCGGCCGTGCAATTGCTCGTCTCACCCGCCGAGATGGGCGAGCTTTTCAAGGTGTTGCTGCTTGCGCGTGGCGATGCTGCGATCGCGAGCCTCGCCGTCACCGACATGTCGCATCGGCTATGAGCGCGGCCGTTGCATCGCCTACTTGCCGTCGCCGTATTCGCGCGTCAGATATTGCGCGATCGGATCGATCTGGTCGTCGGGAATCGGCGCGCCGTAGACCTTCTTCATCTTCTCGACTTCGGCCTTCCAGAATGCAAGCGGCTTGCCCGGCGGCTGGATCGCGACGTAGTCGGCCGAATGACAAGTCACGCATTGGCGGACGGCGAGATCGGATCCAGCGCCTGCACGGAGGCTTGTCGACTCCGGCGGCAACTCGATCTTGAGTGCGCCTGCCGGCGCTGCGACGGCGAGAAGGGAGGTCGCGGCAATCAGGGTCGCAAGCGGGCGTGTGCAACGCATCGCGGTCTCCATCAAACGGCGCGCACGCGCGTCGTCTCGACGACGTTGCGCATGTAACCCGCGGGATTCCACAGCGGCTCGCCGGGCTGCGACTGGCCGATCGAGTTGACGGCGCGCACCTTGATGTCGTGCGTCCCCGCGGGCAGCGTCGCCGTCATCTGCCATTCGCGAAACGAGTACTTGCCGAGCTCGCTGCCGAGTGCGGCCGATGTCCACGTCTTGCCGCCGTCGGCCGATACGGCGACGTCGCGAATGCCGAAGCCGCCATCGAACGCGAGTCCGCGCAGTGCGAACGGCTTGCCGGCCGGCACCGTGCCGCCGTCGCGCACGCTGGTGACGAACGAGCGCACGTCGAAGCGGCCGATCGGCACCGTGGTGGCCGGTGCTGTTCCGGGCGGTACGCACGCACATGTGTTGTCGGGGATCCGGTACGCAGTCGCCATCCAGAAGTCGTTCAGCACGCCATCGAGGACGGTGATCTCGGTCAGGTGCTTGACCCAGTACGTGCCGTACCATCCGGGCACGATCAGTCGCACCGGATAGCCGTTCAGCATCGGCAGGTCGGCATCGTTCATCGCGTAGGCGAGCATCACTTCGCCGTCGAGCGCATGATCGACATCGAGCGCCTTGACGAAATCTGGCGTCGTCGGCATCACCGGCGTGTCGAGGCCGTCGAACTTCACCTGTCGCGCGCCCTGCTGGACGCCGGCCTTCGCGAGCACCGATTTCAGCGTCACGCCGCGCCACTTCGCGTTGCCCATCGCGCCGTTCGCAAGCTGGCCACCCGCAACGCGCGGCTCGAAGAATCCGCGACTGTTACCCGAGCACTGGTTGACCGCGTAATACTCGACAGCCTCCATCTGCTTCAGATCGGCGAGCGACAGCGACAGCGGCGTCGACACCTTGCCCTTGACGGCGATCCGGTAACTGTCGGCGTCGATGCTCGTCGGAATGCCTGCAAGGTGATAGCGGACGAAGAATGCGTCGTTCGGCGTAACCACGCTCTCGTTGAACACGTCGAACGGCGTTTCGAGTTGCGGCGGTCGCGCAGTGACGACGATCAGCGGCCGCTTCTGCGGATATTGCACCAACGGTCGTTCGCCATTGCCGAACGGCAGCTTGACCGTTTCGGCGGCCGCGCGAAACGCCGGGCTGCCAAGCGCTACGCTGGCACCCAAGGCGCGTAGCAGATGCCGACGTGTCCTGGCGTGAGTTGATGCAGCGGGTCGATCCATCGGCCGCTCCGGTCGAACGCAACCGGCGTGCGGAAACGCGCGCCGATGCCGACGAGTTTACCGCTGCGATGCCTGCGCATCCAGACCCGCGCCCGGATGGCGCGTTGTTGTGCGCGCCAACAGTATGACGGCTCAGTGCACGACGAGCACGCCCTTCATCGTCGGGTGCAGCGTGCACACGTAGTCGAAACGGCCCTCGCGTGTCGCGGTGAAGCGGAACGAGCCGCTCGCCGCGATGGAGCCCGAATCGAGCGCGGCGCCCTTGGCCGTAGCCGTGTGGGGAACGGGATCCTTGTTGACCCAGACAACGACGTCGCCCTTGCCTACGGTGACCTCCGGCGGATGGAACTCGAATCCGTCGATGGTCACCGTGTGCACGACCGGTGCGGCGTCGGCGCCGCCGATCAGCAACGCCGCGACGGCGGCGGCGAGCGACCGGCGCGCGCTCGGGAACGGCATGGTTTCAGCGAGCCGTTGAAAGAGCGGCTACTTGCCCATCGATGCCTGCAGATGCTTCGCGTGATCGAGGTGTGCGATGAACGCCGGCCGGACCTTGACGAGCAGCGCCTTCAGCTCGGCATTCTGCGCGCTGGGGATCAGCGTCTTGTCGATCGCGTCGATCACCTGTTGGTGGTAAACCACCTCGTGGTCGACATACGCCTTGTCGAACGCGGCGCCCTTCAATGTCTTCAGGTTGGCGACGTTTTCCTGGCCGCCCTTCTTCAGGCTCTGCGCGGTCGGATTGTCCTCGGGCTTCACCTTGAGCTTCGTCACGAGATCTGTCGCGGCCTTGTTGACGCCGGTGTGATCGGTCACCATCTGTTTGCCGAATGCCTTGACGTCCTTGTTCGCCGACGTCGACTCCGCGAGCTTGCCGGCATCGATGTCGACTTGATTCGCCGTAACGACGATTGCGGCGATCTGCGCGTCGCTGGGCCCGGCGGATTGCGCCAGCGCGAGGGGCGTGGCCGAGAGGAGGACAACGGCGATTGCGGTGCGGATGCGTTTCATGAGCGACTCCTGAAAGTGGGGGCTGCAACCGTTACTTACGGGGAACGAGCCCGGTTGGATGCATCAGTCCCGCCTCGATACGGTCGAGGACGGTGCGCACGATGCGGTCGCATCGCTCGCCGTCGAAGCCGAATGCGTCCTGCGTCGCGACGTCCATCTGCTGCGCGAGTGACTCGCGCAGCCGCGCCTTCGCGCGGAACAGCCGGGTGCGCACGGTTGCGGCCGGAATGTCGAGCGCCGCGGCGGTCTCCTCCACGGTCAAATCCTCGACTTCGCGGAGCACGAACACCGTGCGATAGCCTTCCGGCAGCGCATCGATGTTGCGCTCGATGAGCCGCCGCGTTTGCGCCCGCAGCAGCATGTTCTCCGGTCCCGTGTCGGGCGAATCGGCCACGTTCAGCGCCTCGTGCTGTGCATCGGACTCTTCGAACGGCACGACGACGCGATCGCGCCGCGTGCGGCGCAACGCTTGCAGCGCCTGATTGACGACGATCCGCGTGAGCCACGTGCCGAGCGCGGCGTCGCCGCGAAATTCGTCCATGTGACGGAACGCGGCGAGGTAGGCCTCCTGCAGCGCATCCTCGGCAAGGCTGTCGTCCTTGAGGATTGCCCGTGCGGTGCGGTAGAGCCTGCGGTTGTAGCGGCGCATCATCGCGCCGAACGCCGTCGGGCTGCCTCGCCGAACGTCGCGCACCAGGCTGTCGTCGTTCGCCGCGTCGGGCGGTACCGGTTGCACATCCACGAGAAGCTTTCCCTTGCTGTGTGCCCATTGGATGCAGGGCCGCGGACTTCCGTTCCCGCCCAGGGATTCCAGCGGGTTCGGC
Organism: uncultured Pseudomonadota bacterium; assembly: GCA_963709335.1. Taxonomy (GTDB): domain Bacteria; phylum Pseudomonadota; class Gammaproteobacteria; order Burkholderiales; family Casimicrobiaceae; genus VBCG01. The sequence continues at coordinate 405,218 of CAVPWB010000004.1, read as the reverse complement.
TCCCGCTGGCGTGGTGGCGGCCGCTCTCGCCGGACTACGGTCGGACCGTGCGCGGCTCTGCCAGCGCGTCGGCGAGAAAGGCGTCGAGGACTTCCAGATCGAGCGGCTTGGTGAAGTGATGGTCGAAGCCTGCCTCGAACGCGCGCCGCTTGTCCTCGGCCTGTCCCCATCCGGTCATTGCGACGAGGATCACCGCCTTGCCCCACGGCTCCGCGCGGATGTGCCGCGCGACCTCATAGCCATTGAGCTTCGGCATGCCGATGTCCAGCAGCGCGACATGCGGCCGGAATGCCTCGGCGGCCGCCAGCGCCACCCGGCCGTCGTTGGCGACGGTGATCTCATGCCCATCGAGTTGCAGCAGCGTCGCGAGGCTCGCCGCCGCGTCCCGATTGTCGTCGGCAACGAGAATCCGTGCCGTGCGCGCGGGCGTTTCATTACGCGCGAGGCCGCCGGCGATTTCGGCGGGCTGCTGCCCACGCGCGGGAAGCGGTAGCGCGACGACAAATTCTGCGCCCTTGCCGAGACCGTCGCTCTTCGCTTCCACGGTTCCGTCGTGCAACTCGACCAGCCCCTTGACGAGTGCCAGGCCGATGCCGAGCCCGCCTTCGGCGCGATCGAGCGAGCTCTTGACCTGCGAGAACATCTCGAACACGCGCGACAGCAGTTCGGATTCGATGCCGATGCCTGTGTCCTTGACGCTGATCGACAACCGGTCGTCATGTACGCGGGCCGACAGGTCGACGCGGCCGCCGGGCTCCGAATACTTTGCCGCATTGGTCAGCAGGTTGGCGAGGATCTGAGCAACGCGCAGCGGATCGGCGTTGAGCCATACCGGCTCGGCTGGCAGGCTGGTCGTCAGTCGCTGCCTGCGTTCGTCGAGCAGCGGCCGGGTCGTCTCCAGCGCGGCTTCGACGACGCTCGCGAGTTGCACGCGCTGCATGCGCAACTCGAGCTTTCCGCGCGTGATCCGCGACACGTCGAGAAGGTCGTCGAGCAGCAGCGCCATCTGCTGCACCTGGCGCTCGATCACGTCCTGGCTCCAGCGGCGCTGCGCTTCGGTCGCATTCGGCGAGCGCGACAGGCGCGCGGCCTGCCTTATCGGAGCAAGCGGATTGCGCAACTCGTGGGCGAGTGTCGCGAGGAACTCGTCCTTGCGCCGATCCGCTTCGCGCAACGTGTCCGACGCATCGATGAGCTCGGTGATGTCGGGGCTGCTGCCGACCGCGCCGAGGAAGCGACCGTCAGCGGCGAAGCGCGGCGCGCCGAACGACTGGATCCAGCGCCACTCGCCGTCGTTGCGCCTCACGCGTGCCATCGCGCTGAAGCTCCGCTGCTCGGCGAGGGCAGCCTTCACTTCCGCGATATAGCCGGACGCGTCGTCCGGGTGCAACAGCGGCGTCCAGCCGCCGTGCTCGATCGTGTCGGGAGGAATCCCGAAGAACTCGCAGTACGCGCGGTTGACGAAACTGACGCGACCCGTCGGATCGATCACCCACACGAGCAGCGGGGAACTGTCGGCCATCGCCCGAAACCGTTCCTCGCTTTCGCGCAGCGCATTTTCGGCGCGTGCGCGCGAAAGCTCGGTCCATACGCGCACGGCGGATTCACGCAGCAGCGCGACTTCCTCGGCGCTCCACGCCCGCGATCCCGGAACACTGACCCACAGCATCGCTACCGTGCGGCCATCGGTCACTTGCGAAACGGCGATGATCGCGCCCACACCCGCGTCGACCCACGCCCTCGCATGGTCGTGCCGGCGCGTGTCGTCGATGACGATGGGCGCGCCGTCGCGTGTGGTGTCGGCCAGCCCGAAGCGGTCGAGGTCGATCGGTGCAGCAGGCGGGGTCGCCGATCCGTCGGCATGCCATTGCGACGTCACGTGCAGCGTCGTCGCGTCCGCGTCGATCTCGCCGTAGCCGGCAGCCGTGGCACCAAGCTGGCGGCCGATGTGGTCGACGGCGCATTGCGAGACGGCCGCGGTGGACGACATTGCGCGAAGTGCGTCCGACAGCGTGAGCAAGAAGCTCCTGCGCGCTTCGTTTTCGCGCGCCGCGCGCGAGAAGTTGCGACGCGCGCGCGCCATCGCCAGATTGCTCGACACGCGAGCGTGCAGCTCGCGCGCCGAAAATGGCTTGACCACGTAGTCATCCGCACCGGCGTCGATGCCCTCGATCCTCGATTCCTCGCCGGCGCGCGCAGACAACAGCACGACCGGAATGTCGCGGGTCCGATCGTTGCCACGCAACGCCTTCAGCAGCGCGAAGCCGTCGAGCTTCGGCATCATCACGTCGGTCAGCACGAGGTCCGGCAGCCGGGCATCGATCGCCGCGAGCGCTTCGGCACCATCGACGGCTGTGACGACGTTGAACCGCGGGGACAACAGCTTTCGCAGGTATTCGCGCATGTCGGCGTTGTCGTCGACGACCAGCACAGTGTCGGACAGCGGCGCGCCGGCGGGCACGTCCGATCCGGGAATTTCGCCCGGTGGCGACGGTGGCAGCCAGCCGAGCGCTTCGTCGACGTATCCCGTCGAGGACTGCGTACCCAAGGGTTTCGCGTCGCCGTCTCGCTCCAGATGGTGCGCGGGCAAGTGGGCGTTCCCGTACGGCAGCGACACGGTGAACGCCGTGCCCTCGTCGACTATGCTTGTGACGCCGATCGTTCCGCCGTGCAGCTTGACGAGCTCCTGCACGAGTGCAAGGCCGATGCCGGAGCCTTCGTAGGTTCGCGAACGTGCGTTCGGCACGCGGTAGAACCGATCGAACACCTGGCCGAGCGCTTCGGGCGGAATCCCCACACCCGTATCGGCGACCGTCAACACGGCATGGTCGCGCCCGGCGGCGACGCGGACGACTATTTCACCCGCCAGCGTGTGCTTGAACGCATTCGACAGCAGGTTGAACACGATCTTTTCCAACATCGACGCGTCGACGTACACGTCGCCGCGGACCGTTTCGCATTCGACGCGCAGCGTGAGCCCGGCGCGCTCGACCGCCGGGCGGAACACACCGGCGAGCTCGGCGGTCATCGCGCCGATGTCGACTTTCTCGTAGCGCGCCTGCAATCGACCTGCTTCCAGCCGCGAGAAATCGAGCAGCGAATTGACGAGCTTCAGCAGCCGCAGGCAATTGCGATGGACGACGGCGAGGCTCGCCCGCAGGTCGTCGGCCAGATGCTCGCCGCCGTCGCGAAGCAGCTCCTCGAGCGGTCCCATCATCAGCGTCAGCGGCGTCCTGAATTCGTGGCTGACGTTGGAGAAGAACGCGGTCTTCGCGCGGTCGAGCTCGGCGAGCGCCTCCGTGCGCCGCCGCTCCTCGGCGTAGCTGCGCGCATTCGCGAGGCCCGATGCGATCTGCGCGACCAGCAGGTCGAGAAAGCGCCGATAGGCATCGTCGAGGGGCCGGTAACGGTTGAGGAACGCGACGAACACGCCTGCGGGCCGCGCCTGCCCCTGCTGCTGGATGGGTAGAAGCAGCGCGGCGCGCGGCGGCTCTCGCCACGGTCCGGCTGGGAGCGGCGGTGTTTGCGCCTCGACGTCGTCCACGACGAATTCCGTCGCGGTCTCGAGCACACGGGCAATGGGCCAGCGCAGTTCGGTGTCGACCGGCATCGCGGCGATCGCCGGCGACGCACCGAATCCGGTGTGCGCAACGCGGCGCGCCAGCGACTCGCGCTCGCCTTGGACGTACGTCAGCGTGCACGGCAGGTCGGCGACACCCAATCCGATATGGCGATCGAGTACGGCGAAGACCTCCGCCTCCGATTTGATCGACGCCATGTCGGTGCCGATTGCACCGAGCAATGCGATGCGCCGCTCACTCAGTTGCCGCTCGGTGTCCTCGGTCACCACGCACAGCATGCCCGCGACCGTCGCATCGTCGTCGTAGACAGGACTGTACGAAAACGTGTGGTACGTCTCCTCGGGATAGCCGCTGCGCTCGAGAAACAGCAGCAGCCCTTCGTCCCATGTCGCTTCGCCGGTATTGCGCACGTGCTCGATCCGGGGACCGATATCCGGCCATATTTCGGCCCACACCTTGTCCGAGCGCGCGCCGAGCACCCAGTCGCGCTTGATGCCCACGGTCGGAAGGTACGCATCGTTGCAGAAGAACGTCAGGTCAGGACCCCACAGCATCCACATCGCGTAACGCGAATCGAGCATGATGCGCACGACGGTGCGCAGGCTCTGCGTCCACGTGTGCGGCGGACCGAGTGGCGTCGTCGTCCAGTCGTAGGCGCGCATGCGCGCACCCATCTCGCCGCCACCGTCGAGAAAAGCGACGGCGTTGTGCGTCGCCACGTTGTCGGTCGACCGCGCGGGCGGTCCCGTTTGCGCGCGCTGGCTCACGCGGCGCGGCGTCAATGCCCGGCGTCGGGTTCGCGCGCGGGCGACGCGGTGACGAGTGCGCGCGTTTCGCGGATCGCGATCGACTTCCGCTCCGGGCGCAGGTGCGCCGCCGCCGGCTCGCCGCCGTAAGTCGCACGAACGTAATCGGCGACGATCGCTTCGAATTCCTGCGCGATGCGATCGCCTTTCAGCGTCACCGTCTTCTGGCCGTCGACGTAAACAGGCGCCACCGGTATTTCGCCCGTGCCGGGCAAGCTGATTCCGACGTTCGCCATCTTCGATTCGCCGGGGCCGTTTACGACGCAACCCATCACCGCGACGGTCATGCTTTCGACGCCCGGATAGCGGTCGCGCCATTCGGGCATTCGCGCGCGGAGGTATGTCTGGATGTTGTCGGCCAGTTCCTGGAATACGACGCTCGTCGTCCGTCCGCATCCGGGACACGCACTGACGAGCGGCGAGAACGAGCGCAAGCCCATGGTCTGCAGGATCTCCTGCGCGACGATCACTTCACGCGTGCGGTCGCCGTTCGGCTCCGGTGTCAGCGAGATGCGGATCGTGTCGCCGATGCCTTGTTGCAGCAGCACGGCCAGCGCGGCCGTCGACGCGACGATCCCTTTCGAGCCCATGCCCGCTTCGGTGAGTCCGAGGTGCAGCGGGTAATCGCAGCGTCGGGCGAGCTCCGTGTAGACGGCGATCAGGTCCTGCACGTTCGAGACCTTGCACGCGAGGATGATCGCGTCTTTCGGCATGCCGATCGATTCGGCGAACTGCGCGCTGCGGATTGCCGAGGTTACGAGCGCCTCGCGGACGATGTGCGCCGCGTCGAGCGGATGGGCCGAGCGGGCGTTCTCATCCATCAGGCCCGCCAGCAACTCCTGGTCGAGGCTCCCCCAGTTGACGCCGATGCGCACGGGCTTGCCGTGGTCGATCGCACGCTCGATCATCACGGCGAACTGCGGGTCGCGCCGCGTGCCGGTGCCGACGTTGCCGGGGTTGATCCGGTACTTGGCGAGTGCCTGCGCACAGTCGGGAAAATTGCTGAGCAGCTTGTGTCCGTTGTAGTGGAAATCGCCGATCAGCGGCACGTCGCAACCGAGTGCGTCGAGCCGCTGGCGGATCTCCGCGACGGCAGCCGCCGCTTCGGCGGTGTTGACGGTAATCCGCACGAGCTCGGAGCCGGCGTCGGCAAGCGCTTTGACCTGTGCGACCGTGGCCGCCACGTTGGCCGTGTCCGTGTTCGTCATCGACTGGACGACGATCGGCGCGCCGCCGCCAATTGCTATGCCGCCTACATATGCCCGGCGCGTAGGGCGACGCGCCATCGTCGACGGTGGTTCCGGCGAAAGGATTGGCCGATCAGCCATCAGAAATTCCCGACAGTGTGGGGTGCGACTCCGCCCGAATGCGAGCGTCGCTTGAAGGACCTGCCACCGGCGAACCCCGGCGCTTAGCCGCGAATTTTACCATTCCGTATCGTCGGCCTCACCACCGGGAGGACCCAGCCATCGTCGATCGCGAGGTTCACCCGATCGCCGGCGCGGATGCTCGCCGGCTCCCGGACATCGAGGTGCAGCGGCTCGTCCGGCGCCGCGTCGGCCAGCGCCTCGACGCGGAAGTGTCCGCCCTGGTAGATGACGGCGGTCACGCGCGCGTTCACGCCGGAGGCGGCGGCATCGACTAACCGCAGCGCGCTCTCACGCACGCAGGCGCGCGACTGACCCGTCGGCGGTGTGCCCTCTGCGTGGCGCAGCCGTACGCGATGTCCGAGCACGTTCGCGATGCAATGGCCGCTGCCGTCAGCGACGGCGTTGTCGATTGGCACGATCATGCCCTCGCCGATGAATCGTGCAACCGTTTCGTCGGCGGGCTCGCGGTACAGCTGCGATGGCGTGGCGAGCTGGAGAATGCGACCCTTGTCCATCACGGCGATCCGATCGGCGAGCGCCATCGCCTCCGCCTGGTCGTGCGTGATGTAGATCATTGTCGTGCCGGTGCGCTCGTGAAAGCGCGCGAACTCCTCCTCCATCGATGCGCGCAGGTGCACGTCGAGATTGGCGAGCGGCTCGTCGAGCAGCACCAGCGACGGCTCGGTGACAAGGCAGCGCGCGAGTGCCACACGCTGGCGCTGGCCACCCGATAGCAATGCGGGGCGCCGGTCGCCGAATCCCGCCAGGTCGACGAGCGCAAGCGCCGCGTCGACGCGACGCGCGCGTTCGGGATCCTTGATGCCGGCGACATCGAGCCCGTACGCGACGTTCTGCGCCACGGTCATGTGCGGCCACAGCGCATACGACTGGAACACGATACCGATGTGACGCTGCTCGGGTGGCAAATGACGCAACGGCGTCGACACGACGCTGTCGCCGATCAGGATGCGGCCCGCGTCCGGTCGGTCGAAGCCGGCGATCTGCCGCAACAGCGTCGTCTTGCCGCAGCCGGACGCGCCGAGGATCGCGACAAACTCGCCGTTGTCGACGGCGAGCGACACGTCGTCGAGCGCGCGGAACTCGCCGTAGAGCTTGCGCAGACCCTCGATCGTCAGTCGCGCCATGGGAGCACGCCGGACGGCAGGCGTCCGGCCAGCAGCAGTGTCGACAGCATCAGCGCGATGCTGACGGCCACCGTGAGCACGCCGAGCGCCGCTGCGTAAGTCGAGTCGCCGCCCTGCTGGAACGAGAAGAACACGACGCCGAGCGTCTCGGATCCAGACGACCACAACAGCGCCGACAGCGTCAACTCGTTGAACGCCGTCAGGAAGATCAGCAGCGCGCCGGCGGCGGCTGTGGGCGCGATCAGCGGCAGGATGATCGTGCGCAGCCGTCGGGCGAGTCGCGCGCCGGCGATCTGGGACGCCTCCTCGAGCGTGCGGTCGAGCTGATGATAGCCGCTGACCACCGGCCGCAGGCCGAGCACGAGGAAGCGGGCGAGGTAGCAGAACAGGATGATCCAGACGGTGTTGTAGATCGAGATGCCGAGAACCGGGATCGGCTTGACGAAGAGCAGGATCGCCGCGATCGCGAGCACGACGCCGGGCACGGCGTACGGGATCTCCGTGACGACGTTGACAAAGCGCAGCAGCCGCGACTGTCGCCACACCAGGAAGTACGCGAGCGGAATCGCGATCACCACGATCGTCACCGCGGCAGCTGTCGACAGCGTGAAGCTGTTGCCGAACGCACGCCGGGCAGCCGCGTGCTCGAACAGCACGAAGCGGAAATTCTCCAGCGTCGCCGAATGCGCGTCGAGCGCAACACCTGCCGCGGGAACGAGCGCCGTCAGCGCGAGCGCCGTCAGCGGCAGGACGAGGACGGCGACGAGCAGCGACCACAGTGCGATTTCGACGGGCAGGCGCCAGCGCCGCAGTTCGAACGCGCGTGCGGTGGTGGTAGCCGTGCTGATGCGGAAGTCGCGCGCTCGCAGCAGCGTGTCCTGCGCGACGATGCCGAGCACGGCGATCGTCCCGATCAACAGCGACAGCACGGCCACGTCGGGCAGCACCGTGTGGCCGAATCCCGCGAGCCGCTGGTAGATCAGCGTCGGCAGCACGACGTAGTTGGCCGGGATCCCGAGCAGCGCCGGAATGCCGAAATTCCCGAGACACGAGACGAAGCACAGCGCGATCGCCGCGAGCACGGGCGGCGTCATCAGCGGCAGCACGATCGTGCGCAGCACCGTCACTGGCGACGCTCCGCCCGAACGGCCCGCCTCGATCAGCTCGCGCGGCAGCGCACGCAGCGCCGCACGCAGCATGAGGTACGACAGCGGCGCGTACTGGACGCCGAGCACGAGGATGATCCCGGCGGCCGAGTACAGCGGGTTGCGCGCACCCAGCAGCGGCGCCGCACCGGCGAGTTTCAGCAGCGGACTCGACGGGCTGAACAGCTGCAGCCACGCGAGTGCGACGACTTGGGGTGCCAACAGCAGCGGCATCACGAAGCAGAACACGAACGCGTCGCGCCCGCGGATGTCGGTCAGCGACACGATCACCGCGACGCCACCGCCGATGACGACGGCGAGGAACGTGCCGCCGAATGCAGTGACGAGGCTATGCGCCGTCGCAATCCACGTCGTCGGTTTCGTCAGCGTTCGTCGCAACGGCTCGAGCGAAATCGTGCCGTCGGGTGCGACGCCTTCGATCGCGAGGCGCGCCATCGGTAGCACCGACAGCACGGCGACGACGACGATCAGCCATCCAAGCAGCGTTGCGTCCTCGAACGGATTTTGGGCGGCGGTTGTCAGACGCGGCCTTGTCGAAGGATCACGCCGTAGAGACGGCCCGCCATTGCATCAGGCGCTAATTGCCGAACAGGTCGGCGAAGCGCTTGAGGTTCGCGCCGTTGTTGGTGACGACGCTGCCGATGTCCGTGGGCATCAACTTGATCGACGTGCCCGCCGGATACCACGACGGCATGCCGGCGCTGGCTCGCGCCGGTATGTAGCCCATCGACGCTGCGAGCTTCTGGCCGTCGTCGGAGAGGATGAAATCGACGAACGCGCGCGCGGCCGCGGCGTTCTGCGCCGTCTTCAGGATGGCGACGGGCTCGGTCACGGCGGGCAGTCCTTCCGCGGGAAACACGAAGTCGATCGGCGAGCCCTTGGCCTTCGCGTTGAACGCCATGAAGTCGACGACGACGCCGTACGACTTCTCGCCGTTGGCCACTGCGTTCAGCACGGCGCCGTTGCCGCGGACGGCGACGGCATCTCCGGCCTTCAATTTCTCGAAGTAGCTCCACCCCAGATCGGTGCGCGTGGCCATCGTGCCCAGCATGATCGCCGCGGCGCCGGAATAGAGCGGACTCGGCATCGCGATCTGGCCGCGGTACTCGGGCTTCGTCAGGTCGGCCCACGAGGCGGGACGCACTTTCGCACCCGTGTTGACGACGATGCCCGTCGTGATCAGCTTGGTCCCGAAATAGGTGCGGTCGGCGTCGAACGACCCTGCGGCGAGCCCGTCGATCTTCGCCTGCGCGTAGGCGGCAAGCCTTCCGTCTTTTTTCAGCGCCTCCATCGTGGCGGCATCGGCGAGCAGCAGCACGTCCGGCTTGGGCTGGCCGGCGGAGAATTCGGCGGCGAGCTTTCCCATCACCTCGGTGGTTCCCGACCGGAAGACCTCGACTTCGACGCCGGGCGCGACGCGCTTGAATGCGGCGACAGTCTGCGCGGCGTCACGCTCGGGCTGCGACGTGTAAAGCACGAGCTTGCCCTTGAGGTCTTGCGCGAGCGCCGGCAGTGCGCCGGCACAGGCGAGCGCCAGCACTGCAGCGACGCAGTGGCGCCGTGATGCCGATTTCATCGGGAAGCTCCCAGGACGTCGCCGGAGGCGGACTGGGCGCGATGTTACCCGGCGGGCCGGTGTGTCCGGTCGATCCGCGCAACGAGCAAGGCGTCACGCGCCGGCATCGGCCGCACGGGCTCGACGACGGTCGAAGCGATTCGGGGCTCCTGCGGCGATTCGTCATCGCCCGGAACCCCGAATCTGTTGCCTGCACGACGAGCGCCGGGCCGAGGCTCGGCCGACTCCGTCAGTAATGCCGTCTCAGGTCTGCGTGATCAGCAGCTCATGAACCGACGAACACGAAACCGCTCGTATGGGCGTTCTTGTTGATCTCGTTTGAGCCGGTGTTCTGGCCGCAGAGACCCACGTTGTACGTACCGGCCGGGACGCTGCTGACGGATCCGGCAGCCGACTTGTAGGCCAGCGAACCGTTGACCGCCTCCGTTGTCGTCGATCCCATCACCGTCACCGGGCCGGGACCGCTGGTGTCCTGGTAGCAGACGCCGAGCTGCAGCGTGCCGGGTCCCGCTGATTGCTTCCTGAACCACCCGCCGCCATAGGCCGCGAGCCCGTTGGGCGCGGCGAGCGTGACCTGCGTCGTCGACCCGATGAACGCAAGCGGCAGACCATGGACGACTGACGCAATGTCGCCGTGCCAGGTGTTCGCCAGCACGAGAGTGCCAACCGGCGGCGGCGGCGGCGGCGGCGGGGTCGGCGTGACCGCCTTGGCGATCCGGAAGTCGGCGCCGAACGTCGCGTTGTCCTGCACCGTGCAGAACGCCACCATCTGCTGCTCCCCATCGCTCGTGCGGGTGAACTCGGCGCGCACGTTGGAGAAATCGGTCGCGGCGGGCGCGTTTGCCACGCCCGACGAGAATACGTCGAGATAGCGAATCTGCTCGAACGCTTCGAGATGCCCGATCACGTCGTTGCCGATCTGCGCGCCCGTCGCACCGTCGAAGAGTCTCATGTCGTAGTCGATCGCATCGGCCTGGGCCGTGACGAAGCAGTTCGATTGATGCGAAGGCAGCGGCGCTACAATCGTGCTGCCGCGCAAGCCAATCACATTCGTCGTGTCGGTCGTCAAATCCGCTGAGGGGAAACCTTCGATCGAGAAGCCCGCGCTCGCAGTGTTCTCCGTGCGCGAGTAACCGAAGATCTGGCTCACGCCCGCATTGTCGGAGGCGACCAGCGGACCGAAGTGCGTGCCGTCCCCGAGCGTGCATTGCGACGCCAGCGTGAACGCGACGCTGCCGTTGGCCGGCACAACGACGTCGTTGCACGGCTTTTGACCTGGCACTAGCGGGCTCTTTGACGGGTCGCGAATCGCTGGCCATCGAAATAATCGAGACCGACTGTTACGTCCGAGCCGTTGGGGTTGTAGAGCGTCACGGTCGTCGTGAACGTCGCCGTGCTCGCAACGACCGGGAATACGATCGTCGTCGACGAGGCGAACGCCGTCTGCGCCACGGCCGGTGTTGCGCCCAGCGCACCGCAAATCACTGCTGCCGCGATTGCGTCGCGCAGAACTGCTGATTTCTTATGAAGCATGTTCTTTCTCCTGCCTGTAGTTGGAAATTCGACTGGCGCCGGACACCGAATTTCGGCGGGATCGCGCCCCTGATCTGACGAACGAGTTGAAAAAAACGTGCTTCGGGACTCAAGAGTCGTCGTGTAGGGTCGATAGCAACAAGCGGGCCAGTCTTGTCTTGCGAAGTCGTGCGGACACGCGCCGGGGTCGCGGCCTCCTAAGCGCGCCAACGCTGTACTTGGTGTGCACTACATAGCGTGACTGCAACGCGTGGCGACGCTCGTCGGCGCCGGCACGGCCGTTGCGTCTCAACCGGGGAACGATGCGCGACGCGCGCACCGAAATCATCGAACCGACATGCAAAAGCTCCCCGCGAAGCCCCTCGATTCGCAGATCAACGTCGCCGACTCGAGCGACGTTCGCTACTGGTGCCGCAAGCTTGGCTGCGCGCAGTCGGATCTGCTCGCCGCCGTCAAGGTATTGGGACCGGTGGCGCTCGATGTCGCGAAATACGTGAAGCGCCGCGCGGCGAACAGTTAGCGACGTTTGGCAGGCACGCCGGAGCAATGGCGAAGGTTGCAATGGCGCGGGTCGCGCGGGCTATGCAGTGTGTTGACGTTGCCCGCTGGGCTGACCTAACAGCGAAAATGGAGGGTCCTCAAGTGAAGGATGCTCAGAGCACGGTTCTCGAGCGGCATCAGCCTCAGGCATTTCATCTGCCGGCCGATGGTTCCGATATCGTCTGCGCGGGACCCGGCGTCGTGTTATTGGCGCACCAACTCCGCGACCACAAGTTCGTGCTCCTTGATGCCGTTCATGCGAAGATCAACTCAGGTGACGTGGCGACCAAGTTGCTCCAGCAACGGGCGCGCGCCGGTCAATCGGATTACTTCGTGTACATCAAGCCGGTCAAGACGTTTCGCGAAGGCATGGAGATTCAATCGGAGTTCCAGGCAGCATGCGGTGAAATAGCGAGCACGTGACGCGACTGAAGCGCCGGTTGCCCGCTTCGCACGATCCCCTCGTGATCCGGCCGCTTCGCTGGAAGCGCTAGTCAAGCGTTCGAGACGCAATAGTCGTCATGCCCCGAAGTTATCGCACTAACCTTCGTCCGGTCGCGCGGCGACGCAATACACTGGGCGCTCAGCACCGCAGCGCTACTAACTCAAATATGATGGAAGAAACAAACTTGCGATTGGCGCTTCTGCGTCGCGCCGATGATGGATCGGGCGGACTTGCTAGGATTGGCGCGGGTTTCCAGCGTATCGTGTGCACCCAGTGTGCAGTTGAGGAGAAGTGGTAATGGACGAGCAGTTGAAGCGGAAGGGCTACGCCGTTGTGCTGTCCAAGGCTGGCGCCTCAGAACTTGGGACCTTCTTGTCTCGTATGATGAAGAAATCCGATGGCGTAGCGTATTTCAACTGCAAGGCCGTCGACCCGAAGGGCCCGTATTTCCACATGATCGTTGAAGACCACACGCCCACCGGACAGAAGGTTGATTTCGAGATACAGATCCCGCACGCGTTCGTGATCGCCGTGGCGCATACCGCCGACTTGAAACGAATCGGGTTCATAAGCGGTTAGCGCGGGAAGCGCGCTGCGTTGATCTTGCGTCGTGGCGCCCGGCAAACCCGAGGAACAACGACCGCTTGCGTCGACGGGTTGAATCCGCCACCCATTGCTGCCGGTCGCGCTTCCGTGAAGCGGACGTTCGCGTTACCTTGGCTGTACTGCGACACGCCTGACCGTGCCCCAAAGAATTCCAAGGCGTGTACCGCCGACATGCCCGCCGCCACCATCGCTACGACGATACCGACCAGAAGGTACCGAACGATGCTCACTTAACCGCCGTGGCCCCGGTTCGATACAGCTGAGGATTCCAGGTGTGTAGCTCGTCCTGTCCCTCCTTGCACCACCGGTAGAGTGCGTCGTACATCACCATTCCGTGCGTGAGCATCTCGTGGTCGTCCGCGAAGTTGCGCGACAGCCCCAACGAGATCGCAGCGAGGCCGGGCGCCTGCGGCGCCAACTCCAGATGCGCAGTGTCTGCGCCGCGCACGATCAGCGCCAATTGCCCAAGCGCAGGATCCCGCAGGCGGTAGTGCTTCAGAAAGGCATCAAAGCTGCAGTGTTCCCCCTCATGCGAGAAATGCACGTCCGGGATGTCATAGGGTACGGCGTCCTTCTCTTGCGCCGCGCTTAGTACTTCGGGCGTAGGGACGTAGAGAAACTCGGCGCTTGCATCGACGAATCGCGCGATGAGCCAAGGGCAGGCGATGCGGTCGATTTTCGGACGCTCGCGCGTGATCCACCGCGTTGCCGCGCCCGCTGGCTTGGCATCGAGCGCTCCAGCCGCTGCCGACCAGGCCTCGATGCCGCCATCCAGGTAGCGGACAGCGGTGCCTCGCTCGCTCAGCGCTTTCACAACGTGCTGGCTCACTTCGCCGCCATGGACGCAGTAGGTGACGAACGAACCGCCTGCGGGCAGCGATTGGGCCCACGATGCAAGGTTATCGGGATCGCGTCGCAAGGCTCCCGAGAGCATTTGTGTCGCTTCCCTGAACGCTTGGCTGCGGCGTACATCGATCACGATCGGCGGCTCTTGCCCGGCAACTTCAATTTGGAGCTGCGGAACAGAAATGGGTCGAGCGGTTGGGGTTGACGGTTTCGGTTTTCATGCGTGTTCCCTTTCGCTGCCTCCGAGCTTCACCCGTGCAGCAGTGGATAGGCGATGAGCCCAACGATCGCGGCGCCGGCAACAATAACGGGCTCCTGTAATTTCTTGAGCTTCCACAGCAGCAACAACGTGATGACGGCCAAGATGGCGCTGGGAACGTCGACGATCGAGCGTTTTGCCAGCACGATGGCGGCACCGGTGATGGCACCGATCGCTGCGGCCGTAACGCCGTCGACGAACGCAACGAGCGAAGGCAACTTGCCGTAGCGCTTGAAATAAGGCGCCGGGATGACGGTGAAGAGATAACAGGGAAGGAACGTGCCGAACGCAGCGACACATGCACCCGGCAGTCCTTGGATGAGATACCCGATGAACCCCACGGTTATCACAACCGGCCCGGGCGTGATCATTGCCACTGCGACGGCATCGACAAACTGACGCTCGGTGAGCCAGTGGTTCTCCGTGACCACGCCGCCATAGAGAAACGGCACGATCGCGAGCCCCGATCCAAAGACGAACGCACCGGCTTTGGCGAAGAACAGGCCGATCTGCGTGAGCAAGGACCAGTCGACGGTCGAAGCGATGCCCGCTCCCACCGGGGCCTGAGCAGCCAGCAATGCGTTCATGCCACCGCGCCGCAACCAGCGAGGCGGCGCCCGCACCGCCAGGACGACGAAACCCGCGAGGATGAACAGCCACGCGATTTCGCTCTCGGTGATTACGGTGATCGCAGCCGCGACGCCGTAGATCGCCCAGAGCAGCTTGTCCTTGCCGACGCTGCGCTTCGTGAGCTTGTAGGCGCTCATGGCGATGATGCCGATGACGGCTGCGCCGACACCGTAAAACACCGACTGCATCCACGGTAGCCCACCATAGCGCACGTAAGCCCAGCCGATCGCGATGACCATGAAAAACGACGGCAGTACAAAAGCAAGCCCCACCAGGGTTGCGCCCATCGTTCGGTAGTGGACATACCCGAGGTACATCGCAAGCTGTGCCGCAAGCGGCCCTGGCATCAACTGCGCGAGGGCGAGCCCCTCCTTATAGTCGGCATCGGAGATCCATTCACGCGCGTCCACCAAGTCCCGATGCATGTAGCCGCAGAGTGCGACCGGCCCGCCAAACCCGAGCGAGCCCAAGCGCAGCATGTACCGCACGAGTTGCCAAAGCGAGTACGCCGGCGCTGTGGCGATCGAGCGAGCGTCGTCCATGGTTGCTCCGGCTGCGTGTGCGCGATGTGCCGCTTCTCGTCTCGCTGCCAATCACAGGTTCAAGCGAATGGCGCCGCCGCTGGCCTTCCACCCCGAATGCCCGCTATTCATGTACTTCGCGTCAAAGCCGGCTTCCCTCAACTTGCGAGCCGTCCCGCAGCCGACGTGAAAGCCATAGGCGCAGTACACGACGACCGGCTGTGATTGCGAAAGATCCTTGATCCAGTCCTGTAGTCGTTCGGGATCGCGCCAGGGAATGCCTTCCGCGATGTCTTGCTGACGGGAGAGCGAGTGCCGTGGTCGGACGTCGATCACCTGGACCGGCTCTTTCGCCGCGAGCATCGCCTTCACCTCCTCGACACCGATGCTGGGAACGTCGGCAAACTCCTCCTGAACCAGTGGCGGCGGTGGCGCGACCTTCATTGCGTCGTTGTAGCGCCCTTCCACGCCTTGCCAGTCGACGTTTCGCAGGAACGTATCGACGTAGGCCTTGGCGTTGGCGCCGAAGTCCATGTGATATGCGTGCTCATACATGTCGAGCGCGAGAATCGGCACGCCGCTGACGACAGCTTGCGAGTGATCCGCCGCGTATTGATTCAGCAGATGCCCGTCGCGCGGGATGTAGGTCAAAAGGACCCAGCCGGAACCACCACCGAGCGCGTAGCCCATCGTTCTGAACTCGGTGCGCCACCGATCGAACGAGCCGAACTGCTGAGCAATGACATCCGTGATTGTTTTTGTCGGCTTGCCCTCGCCGTTCAGACTCGCGAAGTAGAGCTCGTGCAGCAGCGTCGAGTTGAGCGCAACCAACTCCTCGCGCTTGAGCCCGTTGATGACGTGGCCGGGGGTGTACTCGAAATCGAGACCTTCCAGTTGTTTGGTGATCGCGTTGAGACGCCGCAGGGCGCCGCCATAATTGTTCTCGTAGTGGCTCTCGATGAGCTTCAACGACAGACCGTTCAGCACCCACGGCCGGCAGTGAATCTGCTTCAGCGAATACTGCATAAGACCTCCAAGCGCAGGATGACAAACGTCGCGCGACCAAAAGGCGCAGCGTGAGCAGATGTTCGCTTGGGAGTCGACAGTGCCCGCGCTCGCGCGACTTCCACAGGATTGGACGAGGCACCGTCTTGAAGGGATAAACCCGGGGGTCCTGTTACCCCCGCCGAAAAGCCTACACCGATGCAGTCAGGAGCGCAATCGCGGCACTGGGCGGCCGAGTAACGGACAGCCGTGGGAGCGGTTTTCGTCGTGCGTGATCTCGTCGGAAACTTGGTCGCACTGCCCAACGCGGCTGAGTCGATACGGGTGAACTGCACGGGTCCGATCTTCCGTCGGCCGCAATGCGGGCTTTTCATAGCGATGCTTACATTCATCTGTCGAGGAAGCGCCCGTCGTCGAACGTCCGCATCGCTGACTTGTCGACGTTACCGTTGCCGGTCGCGTGCCCGCTTGATACCTGCGCTCGCTCCTGGTGAAGTAGAACCCCAATGCTTATCGCTCCCAGCTCGCCGGCGTGATCGTGAATGCGTCGGGACGTTAAGATGAATCCCGATCGATCTTACCGGGCATGACGCATATCGCTATCTCGCATATCGACGACTCAATGCGCGTGCACACGACGACTCTGACTCTCTCGCGCGCGCTGTCGCTGCTGCTGCTTCTCGTGCTCTGGTTCGGGTTTCTCGAGTTGCGTGGCCTGTACTTCCCCGACGAGGGCCGTTACGCCGAGATTCCGCGCGAAATGCTCGCGAGCGGTGACTGGGTCACGCCACGCCTCAATGGCTTTCCGTACTTCGAGAAGCCGCCGTTGCAATACTGGGTCACCGCCGGCATCTTTACCGTCGCCGGCGAAGACGAATGGACTGCCCGCCTCGGTCCCGCAATCGCAGGCTTCCTGGCCGTGATTGCGGTGTGGGCGACGGCGCGGCACCTCTATTCGCGGCGCGCGGGCTGGATGGCCGCGGCCTTGCTGGGCGGGAGTTGCGGCTATTTTCTCGCGAACCAGTTCGTGACCCTGGACGTCACGCTTACCGCGCTCCTCACCGCCGCGCTGTGTGCATTCCTCATCGCACAGGATGATGCAACCGCGGCGGGCAGCAGGCGACTGTGGATGTACTCCGCATGGATCATGTGTGGGCTCGCTTTCCTCGCCAAAGGCGCGATCGCGGTCGTACTGCCTGGGATCGCGATCACCGTGTACATGCTGGTCGCGCGCGACTGGCGCCTCTTGGGTCGCCTCTACCTAGGTGCCGGACTGCTGCTCGTCGCTGTAGTTGCAGTGCCTTGGCTCGTCGCAGCCGAGTTGCGCAACCCCGGATTTTTGCATTTCTTCTTTGTCAGAGAGCACTGGGAGCGCTTCACCCAGCCTTCGCATCAGCGAACGGGCCCCCTATGGTATTTCATCCCAATCGGCGCCGTATTCCTTATGCCGTGGCTGCCCGCTCTGTTGCGCATCCGACCGTGGCGCGATTGTCCACGCTCCAACGCACTGGGCTTCAACCCCGTTCGTTTCGCGTGGTACTGGGCCGCCGCAGTCGTCCTATTTTTCAGCCTATCTTCCTCGAAACTGCCGCCCTATATCCTGCCTGCGCTCGCCGGAGTCGCACTCGCCGCGGCGCCGGCGCTCGCGCGGCACTGGCGACACACCGTCCGCATCAGCGCGTGGACTATCGTGGCCAGCGGCATCGTGGGCGCCGTCGTGATCATCCCGGCAGCACGCTGGATCAAGGTCGAGGCATTGCGCGACACGTATGTCGCGCATGTCGGCTGGATGCTCGCCGGCATGAGCACGTTCGTCGTCGCCGGGGCATTGGCCTTGCTCTTACTGCGTCAGCGTCGCCGGGTCCCGGCCCTCGCCTCCCTGGTGCTCGGCGGCATGCTTGGATGCCAACTCACCGCCATCACCGCCCATCGCATCGATGCCTACTTCTCCGCCGAGGGACTCATCGAGACGATCTCGGGCGGGGAAGCATTGCGCCCGTTCCGCGCCGACGTGCCGTTTTACATGGTGAACATGTTTGATCATACGGTGCCCTTCTATCTTGGTCGCACCGTCATCCTGGTGAAGGAGCGGGGCGAGGTCGCATGGGGAATTGATCGCGCGCCAGCGAACTTCATCCCGGAGATCAGCGCTTTCCTCTACCGCTGGAACGAGGAGCGCGACGCTTACGCGATCATGCCGCTGGCGACTTTCGCCGAGTTCACTGTCGGCGGTGTGCCAATGCGCGAGGTCGCGCGCGATGGCCGTCGAATCGTGGTCACTAGGCGCTGAGCCGTATCCAGCAATGGCAGCATATATGTTCGGCGCTACGTGAACGAAGGCCTGACCCTTTATTTTCTCTACCGCCGGCGAGGTCTGCCTCTTCCGCGTAACGCCGACGGTCATTTCTGTCCCCAGACTACTCCAAGGGCTTTGGGCACACCGATCTCGTCACTTGTTGATTTCCGTGGAGGTGCTCAAGCTAGATGACCGAGGCATCTCGCCCGAAGCGTCACCCGCGGCGCGCGCCTCGCCAGGGGACGCGTTGCGTCGGTCAGTGGATCACCACGACTGGTATATGGCACAGGTGCAGCACGCGGGTCGTCACCGAGCCAAGCGCCATGTTCGCGAGTGCCGACATCCGCGCGTCCCCACGGAGATCATGTTCGAGCCTGCGTGCGTCGCCCGCTCGACGATGGTTTCCGCGATGGGTCCGGTCAGCGAATGGAACCTGCAGGGCACGCCAGCTGCCTCGAGCAGGCTTCGGCTGGGGGCGAGCATCGCGGCGCATTCGTCGTCGTAACACTTCTGGATGATTTCCTTGCTGACGAACGATCCCATATTGGGCACGCTCGGCACGGGCAGGTGAACCGCGACGACGTCGAGCGACGGCGCCTCCTGGTACCACCCCAGCTTGTCGATCGGCGTCTGCGTCGCGCGTACGGCGCTCGGCGACCCATCCACCGGCAGCAGGATCCTCAGCATGGCGATTCCCTTGGCGGATGCGACAGCAAAATTGTCGCAGATCAAGGACACTCGCGGTCGCCGCTTCCATAATTTCATGGTCGCCCGCCCGCCGCGCCGGCGCCCGTTCGACGGAGGCTGCTGCCATGTTCAAGAACATTCTCGTACCGACCGACGGCTCGAAACTGTCTCAAAAGGCTGTCAAGGCAGCCATCGACCTCGCGCACGATTCCAACGCGAAGGTGACGGCCCTGCATGTGTTCCCGAAGTTTTCCGGCAGCCCGTATGGAACGTACGGACCGGCCGAGGACGTACTCGAGGAAACGCACCGCAACCAGGCGCAAGCCGAAGGCGACCGTCTTTTTACGACACTCCGAAAGTCGGCGGACGCCGCGGGCGTGCAGTTCGACGCGGTGCTGGTTGAGAACAACAACGTCTGGGAGCAGGTGATCAGCATAGCGAAGAAGAAGAAATGCGACCTGATCTGCATGGCTTCGCACGGGCGCCGCGGGATTGCGGGGGTGCTGCTCGGCAGCGAGACCAACAAGGTGCTCACGCACAGCAACATTCCCGTGCTCGTCGTCCGCTGACCGACAGTTAACGATGTAACGCGTCGGCGGCGAGGGGCTACGCATGATGCTGCTGGCCCCAGCGCGTGGCAAGGCAGTCTCGTCGTGCTCGCCCGCGATGTATGACGCATTGCTGGCCGTACGCCTGGCAATGCGCTCGCGAGCGGGCCCGCCATTGGGCTCGCCGAGATGCCGGTTGCCGTGGTCGTTGCCGTGCTCGTGATTCCGCTCACCGGATTGGACCGCGATTTCCGGTGCAGCCGCCGTTGCTTTTCTACGGCATTCGCTCCGCACTCGTGATTACCTACCTGTTTATCACCGAAGCAGCTAAGCGCAAGTTCTACGCGCGCCTCGCGCTGGCGCACCGATGACGCATAGTCCCAATGCACTGACGAGCCGCGACGCGGCGGCGCGGCTCGCGCGCGATGGCTACAACGAATTGCCTTCCGCCAGGCCACGGCGGCCATGGGCGATCGCATGGGAGGTGATCCGCGAGCCGATGTTCGTGCTGTTGATCGTGGCGGCGGCGATCTATCTGGCGCTCGGCGACCTCAGTGAAGCGTTGGCGCTGCTCGCCTCGGTTTTGGTGATGATCGGCATCACTTTCTATCAGGAGCGCAAGACCGAGCGCGCGCTCGACGCGCTGCGCGAGCTCGCCAGCCCTCGGGCGAAGGTGTTGCGCGATGGTGAATGGCGAACGATTGCCGGGCGTGAAGTCGTCGTAGGCGATCTGCTGCGCGTGAAGGAAGGCGATCGCGTCCCCGCCGACGCGACGGTCCTGTCGGCGACCGACTTGATGGCCGACGAGTCGTTGCTTACTGGAGAGTCGGCACCGGTTCGCAAGCGCACATCGGATCGCCCTTCCCAGTGGGCGCGTCCGGGCGGCGACGATTTGCCCCATATCTACTCCGGCACGCTGCTGACCAGCGGGCAGGGCATCGCCTGCGTTGCGGCGACCGGCCATCGAACGGAGATGGGCAAGATCGGCAAGGCGCTGCAAACGATCGAGCCCGAGCCGAGTTCCCTTCAACGGGAGACGCGACGTGCAGTGCTGATCTTCGCGGCGATCGGCATAACACTTTGCGTGCTCGTTGCGCTTCTGTATCGGGTTACGCGCGGTGATTGGCTGAATGGCTTGCTCGCGGGAATCACGCTCGCGATGGCAAACCTTCCGGAAGAGTTCCCGGTCGTCCTGACCGTATTCATGGCGCTCGGCGCGTGGCGCATATCGCAAAAGGGCGTGCTAACCCGGCGTGCCCCCGCGATCGAGACGCTCGGCGCGACGCAGGTGCTTTGTGTGGACAAGACGGGAACCCTCACGCAGAACCGCATGGAGGTGGGCCGTGTCTGGATACGTGGCGAAACTCTGGAACCCGGTGACGGACTTGCTGAAAGGCTGATCGAATATTGCATGCTCGCGAGCGAGCGCGAGCCGTTTGATCCGATGGAGCAAGCGTTCAAGCGACTTGCACATCAGCGATTTCCACTGTTGGCGACGAAGACGACGTCGTGGACGCTCGTTCACGGCTATCCCCTCACGCCGAAGCAGCTTTCGGTCGTGCGACTGTGGCAGACGACAGGAATGGAGGCATACGTCGTAGCCGCTAAAGGTGCGCCGGAGGCGATAGCGGAACTGTGCTCGCTCGAAGCCGCGGAGCGGGCGTCAGTACAAGAAGCGGTCAGAAGAATGACGCGGGATGGCCTGCGCGTGCTGGCAGCCGCCGAAGGCGAGTGGGAGAGTCCACACAACGGCGAGGCTGAGTGGCCCGCATCGCGACGCGACTTTCGCCTTCGCTTTATCGGGCTGATCGGGTTGATCGACCCGGTACGACCGACCGTTGCCGCGGCAATCGCCGAGTGCTACCGCGCCGGGATTCGCACCGTGATGATTACTGGCGATCATGCGGGAACCGCCCGCGCGATCGCGCTGCAGATCGGCCTCGCTGATCCCGGCCGGAGTGTGACGGGGGCGGAAATTGAGGCGATGACGGACGCGGAACTCGCCGAGTGCGTTACGCGCGTCAACGTTTTTGCGCGCGTGATGCCCGAGCACAAGCTGCGTCTGGTCGAGGCGTTCAAGATGAAAGGCCAGGTCGTCGCGATGACCGGCGATGGCGTGAATGACGCGCCGGCACTCAAGGCGGCACACATCGGAGTTGCAATGGGTGCGCGCGGCTCGGATGTCGCGCGTGAAGCGGCCGCGCTGGTCCTTCTTGAAGACGATTTCTCGTCGCTCGTTGCCGCCGTTCGACTGGGGCGACGCATCTACGACAATGTCCGAAAGGCCATGTGCTATATCGTCGCCGTTCACGTGCCGACTGCCGGCATGGCGTTGCTGCCATTGCTCCTCGGCTGGCCGCTGTTCCTGTATCCGGTGCACATCGTGTTCCTCGAGTTCGTGATCGATCCGGCCTGTTCGATCGCGTTCGAAGCCGAATCCGCTGACCGGAATGTCATGCAGCGGCCGCCGCGGCCCACTACGGCCAAGCTGTTCGATACATTGATGATCGCCACCAGCGTCGCGCAGGGTGCGGGAGTCCTGATGACCGTCGCGCTTCTCTACGCATTGGCCCTTCGCACTGGCGAGTCGGAGGGAACCGCGCGTGCGATGGCCTTTTCGGCAATCGTCTTCGCCAACATCGCGCTCATCATAGGCAACCGCACTCATGAACCGGGTGTTCGCGAGTTGCTTCGGCCCAACCCGGCGCTATGGGGGTTAATTGCAGGCACTCTCATGGCGCTCGCGATCGTTCTGTACGTCGCACCGCTCCGCGAGATTTTCCGGTTCCAACTTTTGTCAGGCAGCGCGCTCTGGATGAGCGCGCTGCCGGCAGTCGTGGTATTGGCCGGGATGATGCTCGTTCGATCCGCCCGCTTCCACCGACGCCGATGACGATACCGTAAGCTCGAAGCCATGCGCCTGTTACGGCGGTAATCGGCAGCGCGAACAGCAGAACGTAGAGCAGGCGTTGTACGATCTTCGCTGCCAAGCCCACCCAGCGGGAATCTCGGGCGGTTCCGGCTGCCGGTCGAGCATCCGTCAGAAAGGCCTTAGCGTGACCAATACGACGATTGTCCCAAGCCGAGCGTCTCGTGTAGCTGCCGGTCGAAATCCGGGACGCTGGAGTAGACCCGCGTTTCCGCTCCGCCGGGCCCGTAAATGAAGGCCACGAGCACGAGGATGACTGTGATCCAGCGGAAACGCCTGGGACACGGCACCGTAGCGATCACCGATCTGGTTGATGGCCGGTCAACCTACGAGCGCTTGGATCAATGCCCACTCAGCTTCGGTGCCGCTCGGTGATCACCACAGGTCCTGGCTCATTGAATCAACAAAGCTCGGCAGTACCTTTTTTAGAGCCGTTTCTGCAGATTGGAATCTGCGTCGTTTCCAGTGGATCGTGAAGCGACGGTGACTGCGGCGGGGCCAAGTTTGTCCACGACGCCGCGCTAGGCATCTTCAGTTGGGGATGCGAAAGCGGCAGCTCGCCATCGTAGGTGACGACGGCGCCACGTTCGTCCGATCCAAGGGGATCATGCGAGCGCAGCTGATGCTCGAGCACGGCGACTCCTGCTTCCGAAGCATCGGTCGCCGCACTAGCCCGTTGCCGCACCCGCTCGCGCAACGTTGCTTCGGTGGCGGAAACGTCGACGATGACAAGCGGTACGCGTAAGCCTGCTGCGAGGTCGCGAAACATGTCGCGCTGCCATCGACGCAGAAACGTGCCGTCAATGAGCGCGGTGAAGCCAC
The DNA here is from genome assembly GCA_963709335.1 of uncultured Pseudomonadota bacterium. GTDB lineage: Bacteria > Pseudomonadota > Gammaproteobacteria > Burkholderiales > Casimicrobiaceae > VBCG01. The sequence continues at coordinate 381,907 of CAVPWB010000004.1, read as the reverse complement.
TCTCGACAATTGTCCGGGCAAGCCGCGATAGATGATCATAGGTCGTGCGCGTGACCTCGGGTGCATACAACGCCCTGTCGATGCTCGAGCGGCTGCTGTCGCGCGCGCCAAGGCCACGCAGTCGCTTGCGTTCGACATCGGTACGGATGCGGATTGCGGCGATACGTTCGAGCAATATCTGCGAAAGCGTGGTTTTGCCACAACCCGCGAATCCGTGCGTGATGACGACCGCAGGCCGCGCGTCCATGGCATATTCCGTGGCGAGCCGCAGATGGTCGTTATAGTCACGTTGCGACGCTGCTTTAGCGTCGCCGTCCGCGAGCTGCGCGGCGCGCAGAAAGGCGACCTTGGCGCGCACCATCGCCCGGTAGACGACGTAGAAGCGCAGCACGGCGACACCACCGTAATCCCCGGCCTGCTCAAGATACGCGTTGATAAACCGCTGGGCATAGGCACGACGACCGCGGTGCTCCAGATCCATCACCGTGAAGGCGACTTCGCTGATCACGTCGATCCATCGCATCCGGTCGTTGAACTCAATGCAATCGAAGATCGTGAGGGCGCCATCAACGAGCGCGATATTGCCGAGATGGAGGTCGCCGTGACATTCGCGCACGAAGCCGCCTTGACGCCGCGCAGCAATCATCTCGCGGCGCAACGCATACTCGCTGCGGGTCCACATTTCGAGCTGGTCGAGGTCGTGGCGCTCTTCGGCATCCGCGGTCACAGCTCGAATTTCAGCGAAGTTGGCCAATGCAAGCTGAAGCACATCATCGGGAGCGGCAAATGGGCCGTCGGCCGGCGCCACATCGATGTCGCGGTGGAAATGCGCGACGATGGCGGCTAGCTGATCGATACGATCCGTTGTGAGCGCATTCCGCTCGAGTACGTTGGAGAGTAGCGCCTCTTGCGGAAACTCGCGCATCTTCACCGCATAGTCCAAGACCGGGCCGGATCCGCCGATCTGCGGTTGCTCGACGCTCCCCGTGATTGCCACAACGTCGAGGTAAAGCGCGGGCGCGAACCGGCGATTGAGGCGCAGTTCCCGCTCGCAGTAGAACCGACGCGCGGCAAGGCAAATGAAGTCCAGGAAGCCGAGTCGAATCACCTTCTTGATCTTGTAGGCGTAGGTCCCCGTCAGCAGCACGAACGATATGTGCGTCTCAAGCAGCTTGATCCCCTTACACTGTCCGCCGAAATGCGCCGGGTTGCGGAGGGCAGCAATAAGTCCGACCTGGAGCTTCGGATCCAACTCCAATTCGCACTGCGCACATGACCGAATAGATTCCGCTGGCGCATGGCAGGCGTCTGCGAGCTCAAGGTTAGTCTTCAAAACGGCGCTCCATTCCACGCGAAACGCGCATGCCCTCCCAAGCCTTCCGGATTGGAACGCGCGAGCGGACGGAACTTTTCAGGCCCAGCCTCATGACGTATTCCCCTGGATTCATCATACGTTTTGCCTCCCTGGGGCGAGTTGACGAGGGTCAAGGTGAAGGGCGGTCGAGTAAGAAAGCCTTCTTCCTTGATCTCTTCATGGTCCACGGCGCCTGCTCAAGATTGGACCGCCTAGCATTGGAGCAATCCTTCTGCGCAATCTCGTTGAGGGAAGGTTCACAGGGCCGATCTTCCCCGACAATCCCAACTACACCGAGCTCGGTGGCATCAAGCGTTACGCGACCGTGGCGAAGCTCGCAGACTCCGGACCTGGCCGTTATCTGTACGCCGCCTGCAACCGTTTTCACCTTCATCGGCGAGCTTGGCGCCACGTGGTACGAAGGCGGCGATCGTGCTTACTGCCGGACTGGGCGGCCGAGTCCGCAAGCGGGCCGCCGTTGTCGCCGTCGTTTGGATCGAGGCCATTAGGTGGGTAAGGCCTCGTCATCTCCGTCTCGTAGGGGATCTAAGGCAACGAACGATTCGCTGCAGTTCGTTAGGACTTGACGTGGCACAGCAATCTAACTGTTCTCGGCTAGAGCCGTGATAGATCGTCAGAGCGCCAACGTTTATCCATCCATGGGAGCGAACCATGTCCGACCAGCCCCCGAAGGAAGGCAATAAAAAGGCGCAGCACACGCCGACGGAAAGAAGAACATGAAGCAGCAGAAGCAGCACGCAAGCGCCGCCGCGCCCTTCATCAAGCCCTGCGGCACGAGGCTGAACGCACCCGCGACCGACCGCCTTATTGAGCCTCCCGCAGTGCGCGAGGCCCGAGTTGCAATGCTAGCGCGCAGTCACTCTGTCGGCTTGTGCCTGCCGGTTGATCTGTTCCCGAAGCCCGGCGTAGCGTTCCTGCACTTCCGATCCGAACAGCGGATCCGCGAAGTTTGCGATCGCCGCATCGATCTCCGTCCAATCGCTTTCGCTTAAAACTTGCGCGGCGCGAGGCATGATCTCGCTTTCCTCCGTGCGCATATGAGCACGGAGCGCCGACACGTATTCGCGCGCCATTGCTTCAATGCGTTGACGCGAGGTGATCGAGCCGTTTATAACATCGTCCAGCGCGTGGACCATCGCCGCGCCCATCTCGCCAAGTTGCGTGTGCTGAATCGTCAGCTCGCGGACCATCCGGCCAACGTTCTCGTCGCGCGCGTTCAAGCGCGCAAACACAAGATCCTCCTTGGGATGGTGCAACACATCCGAGTAGTGCGTCATGTAGTACATGATGTCGAGCATCAGCTGGTAGTGCGGCGAGCCAGCATCGTGCAGCAAATCCAGCTCGCCCTCGAGTAGGTTCAGGAGCCGAGCGAAGTTGACGTGATCGGCGTGCCACAGCATGATCGTGTATTGCATGGTTACCTCCCGCATGCCGCATTTCGTTTGCTAAACGTACCGACCATGAAATTTACGGCAGCGTGGATTGTGCAAGAAAACGAGGCGCCCGCTTTCACGCACGGACGCCTTCGTACCTTCAGCGATTCCAAACCTACGGGAATGAATGGACTAGTGGACGGCACGCCGATGGGCTTCGACACCGGAGGCCTTTGGCAGCATTTGCGTCAGCACCCCTCCTTCGAACAAGCTTCCGCCTTTGCCGCATTGACGTCGAATGGCAACGTCAACATCCGGAACACTGACCATAGCAGCCTCATTGCCTGGGACCTTTTCGCCTTCCTTCACTGGCTTTTGCGGTTCTGACAGTCGGGCGACCCGGATTCTCCGGATCCGGGCGAAGCGATCATTGTCAGTATAGGCGGCTTGGTGCCGCGCGCATTGATGAGCGTCAAGCAACGTGCGTTTTTCCGGCCTCGGACCGTGCAACGTCATGTGACGAAAAGCCCCGTGGAGACGGCGACGCGGCCGCGATGGAGACCGTGATGTCCACTTCCTGACGCAGCACGTGTTGCTCTGGGTTGCTGCTACCTGTTTGACCCAGATCAAGTGCCAAAGCGTGAAAAGGCATACCGTGCGTATATGAGATATTTCGCGCGGTGTTTGCGTGTGATTGCAGCGGCTTTCGTGGGCATCGCGCTTGCGTCGATGCCGGTAGCCGCGCAGCAGACCAAAGCCGTCGGTGGGTTCATTGTCAGCTTAGGCGTTGTGCCTGCTGCGGTCGCGTTGCGCGCCGAAGGCCACCGTGAATCGCATCCCGCAAATCCGCCCTTTGGCTCGCAGCATCTGCTCATCACGCTCGACGAGGAGAAGAGCGGCAAGCGAATCGGTGACGCCGAGGTATTAATCGAAGTCACCGATCCCAACGGCCACAAGGAGAAGAAGCCGTTGCTGCATACGGAGGCAGGCGGGTTTGCGGATTACAGCGAGCTCTTTAGATTCACCTCGCCAGGAGCGTATTCGATCCGCGCGATGATTACGCCGCGGCCGGGCGCGCAGGCGATCGAAACGACGTTCACCATCAAGCACGCCATCTGAAACGATCGTTCCTTCTAAGTGCCGCCGCGAACTGCTTTGAATGACCTTTTCATCAGCGCATATGTCCGCTCGGGTCGAATGAACTTGCCCGCGCTTGATGGACATTTGGTCAAGGGGTTACTCATTAACCCGATGTAGCTGTCCATTTCGAGGCGGGCGTCTGAACCGAACCGGTCCGACTTTCATAGGGAACATAGAGCAGGCGCGCAACACATCCCGCAAGTTAACACCGGCTGCAGCGATCGGCTTCGCCTTCGACTGTGTCGCTACAGCGGCTTGTTCGATCTCCGCGAGTTGTGCCAGCGATCTCGGAGCTTGGTGCTTCGTATCAGCAGATCTGCTCGGTCGGTACGACTCCCCAACGCTAACGTGGCAAGTGGCCGAGGTACGCGTGCGCCCCAACAATTCATCTACCCAGGACTTCTCCCTAGACTTGCGCTACAGCGCCTTGTTGACCGCGTTGTGCCAGCGTTGAGCTTGGTCTTCGTATCAGCAGATATGCGGCCGGTACGACCAGCATCGAGAGAACCATCGCTGTCACCATCCCACCGACCATCGGCGCGGCAATGCGCCGCATCACTTCGGAGCCGGTGCCGCTGCCCCAATTCAGCAAGCCTGCGCGTGCCGGCATCGCGATCGGCCGACGCTGCGCCGCGCCCTCGACGATCGCCTCGACCGGTCATCGCGATCATTCAGCGTTCCCCGTGCAGTCCTCGTCGCTACAGCTTGATTAACGTACACGAGCATCACTACCCCGATCTCCGACGCGACTCCGCCGAGGGCTATGAAGCCGATGGCCGAGGCGATCGACATGTTGTAGCCGAGCGCATACATCAACCAGAATCCACCCGCGAGCGCGAACGGCAGCGTGGCGAGAATGAGAAGTGCGTCCGACATTCGTTTGAACGTGAGATAGAGCAGCACGAAGATGATGACGATCGTTGCCGGCACGACGACTTTCAGCCGCTCCGTAGCTCGTTCGAGAAACTCGAATTGCCCCGACCACGCGATCGAATAGCCGGGAGGGATGTGCACGTCACGCTTGACCAGGTGCTGCATCTCACGCACGACGTAATCGTCGCTCACCGTGTGCATTCCGTGTATATCCGAATGTGCAATTATTACGTCCCTTGCCGTACATCTCGTGTGCACTTCGTGTGCACTTTATTTGCACACACACAAATAATGCGAGTGCTCACTGACTTAATATGATTGAAAAATCCAACACTTGCGATTGGCGCTTCTGCGTCGCGCCGATGATGGACTGGACCGATCGGCACTGCCGCTATTTCATGCGCGTGATCTCGAAACGCGCGCGGCTCTATACGGAGATGATCACCGCGCCCGCGCTTACGCACGGCGACGTGCGACGGCATCTCGAATTCAATCCGGCCGAACATCCGGTCGCGCTGCAACTCGGTGGCAGCGACGCCGCGCAACTCGCCCATGCGGCTCGGCTGGGCGAGCGCTACGGGTACGACGAGATCAACCTCAACTGCGGCTGTCCGTCGGAACGCGTGCAGACGGGGAGCTTCGGCGCGTGCCTGATGGCCGAGCCCGCGCTGGTCGCGGCATGCGTGCGCGCGATGCGCGACGCGGTGAATGTGCCGGTGACGGTCAAGCACCGGATCGGCCTCGGCACGGCGACCGAGTATGGCTTCGTGCGCGATTTCGTCGGTTGCGTCGCCGACGCCGGTTGCGACGTCTTCATCGTTCATGCGCGCAACGCGGTGCTGAAGGGGCTTTCCCCGAAAGAGAATCGCGAAATCCCGCCGCTGCGCTACGAGGTGGCGCGTCGGTTGAAACGCGATTTTCCAGCGGTGACGATCGTGCTGAACGGCGGACTCGCGGACTGGGCGTCGATCGATCGCGAGTTCGACGGTGTCGACGGGGTGATGCTCGGTCGCGCCGCGTATCACCATCCGTATCTGCTCGCCGATGTCGATCGCCGCCTGTTCGGCGAGACGGATGCAGCACCTTCACGCGCAGACGTCGTCGACACGATGATCGCCTACGCGGACGCGGAACTCGCCCGCGGCACGTCGCTGCGTGCGATCACGCGGCACCTGCTCGGGCTGTATCACGGTGTGCGCGGCGGCCGGCAGTTCCGGCAGATCCTTTCGGACGCGCAGCGACTTCGCATGGCCGACGCATCGTTGGTGCGCGATGCGCAACCGGTCGCTGCGTGACGGTGATCGTCAGAGCCGAGCCGCAGCAACCCTGACGTCTGCGGCGTCGGCCGCGGCAGTCGTGTCGGCCAGCGCAGCGTCGCGGATCCGCACGTCGACGCGGTGCTCGGCGCCGTCGTCCGGCGCGGCGAATCGGTCGCCCGCAACGCGCGTCCCGTCGACGTCGATGTCGACCGCACCGGACGAAATGCGCAACGGATTCTCCACACGAATCACGTACGTCGTGCCGCCGCGGCGGTAGCGGACCGTGTAGCCCGACCATTCGTGCGGAATGCACGGCGCGACCCGCACGTGATCGCCCTGCACCCGAACGCCGAGCATGTACTCGATGCCGGCGCGATAGAGCCAGCCCGCAGCCCCGGTATACCACGACCAGCCGCCGCGGCCGACGTGCGGCGGCTCGCTGTAGACGTCGCCCGGCACGACGTACGGCTCGATCTTGTAACGATGGGCGCCGCCGCGCGTGGACGCGTGATTGATCGGATTCAGCATGCCGAACAATTCGAACGCGCGGTCGCCGTCGCCCTGCATCGCGTACGCGATCACGCACCACGCGGCCGCATGCGTGTACTGGGCGCCGTTCTCGCGCACGCCAGGCAGGTAGCCCTGGATGTAGCCGGGGTCGGGGTCGCTCGCATTGAACGGCGGCGTGAACAGCAGCACCATGTCGTCGCCGCGCTTGACGAGGTACTCCGATACGGCGTCCATTGCCTGCCGCGCGCGCTCCGGATCGCCCGCGCCGGAGATGGTCGCCCAGCTTTGCGCGATCGAATCGATCCGGCATTCGCGGTTGTACGCCGAGCCGAGCGGTGAGCCGTCGTCGAAATAAGCGCGCCGGAACCATGCGCCGTCCCACGCGTTGCGATCGAGCGCGCGCTGCAGCGATTCGGCGGTCTGCTGCCATGTTCGCGCGCGCGTCGCGTCGCCGCGTGCCGCAGCGATCGGCGCGAACGCGCGCAGCGTCGCATAGAGGAACCAGCCGAGCCAGACCGATTCGCCGCGGCCGTGGATGCCGACGCGGTTCATGCCGTCGTTCCAGTCGCCGCCGTGCATCAGCGGCAAACCGTGCGCGCCGGTGCCGAGGCTCGCATCGAGTGCGCGCGCGCAGTGCTCGTAGACCGATGCAACCTCGGACGACACTTCCGCTTCCGAATAGAGGTCCTCGCGCATCGGCGGCACCGGAGGCCCTTCGATGAACGGCGCATCGACGTCGAGCACGGCGGTGTCGCCGGTGGTTTCGACATAGTGCGCGGCGACGTACGGCAGGAATACGCGGTCGTCGGCGAAGCGCGTGCGCACGCCGCGCCCGGACGGCGGGTGCCACCAATGCTGGACATCGCCTTGCGGGAATTGATGTGCGCATGCGCGGACTATGTGCGCCCGTGCCTCGGCGGGTGCTGCGACCGCCAGGGCCATCACGTCCTGCAACTGGTCGCGAAAACCGTACGCGCCGCCGGCCTGATAGAAGCCTGCGCGCGCGAACAGCCGGCAAGCGCGCGTCTGGTAGAGCAGCCAGCGATTCAGGATGAAGTTCGTCGCGACGTCGGGCGTGTCGACGGTGATCGTGCCGAGCACGTCGTCCCATTCGCCGGTGATGCGCTCGTACAGTGCGGCCATGTCTGCGCGCCGATAGCTCGCGACCAGCGCGCGCGCCGCCTCCTCGCTGTCCGCTTCACCCAGCAGGAAGTGCAGGCGCACGGTCGTTCCCGGCGCCACGCTGATGCGTCGCTGCAGTGCCGCGCACGGGTCGAAGCCGGCGCCGCCGCGTCCAGTCAGTGCGCCGCCATCGGTCAACGAGGCCGGCGCGTCGAGTCGGCCGTTGCGGCCGAGAAACTCGGACCGGTCGCATGTCAGCGAGTCGATCGCCGCGCTGCTCGCCAGGAACGCCCAACGCGACGCGAACTCGCGGTTGCGCGGGTTGCGCGCGTACACGCTGCCGCCGGCCTTGTCGGGCGTGGTGATGATGAATGGCGCGTTCGCGACGCGGGACGCACCGAGCGACCATTCGACATACGCGGTGACGGCGAGGTTCACCTCCGTGTCGCCGGGATTGGTCAGCACGAGGCTCGAGATCTTGACGGGAGAATCGGGCGCCACGAATTGCGTCAGCGCGCAGCGGATGCCCTGCGCGATGCTCTCGAATCGAACGTAGCCCGCGCCGAAGCGCGCGACGTAGCTCGCTTCGTCGATGCGGATCGGCAAGGCTGTCGGCGTCCATAGCGCGCCGGTCGCAAGATCCTGCAAGTAGAAGCACTCGGCCGGCGGCGCCGACACCGGGTCGTTCGACCACGGCGTCAACTGGTTCTCGCGGCTGTTCTCCGCCCAAGTGAAGCCCGCGCCCGACTCCGACGCGATGAAGCCGAACTCCGGATTGGCGACGACGTTGACCCACGGCAACGGCGTCTGCTGGCCCTTCGCAAGCACGATCACGTATTCACGGCCGTCCGGCGTGAATCCGCCGAGCCCGTTGAAGAAGCGCACCCGCGGCACGTCGAGCTTTTCGCCCGCGGCCGCCGGCGGCGCAAGTGCGGGCTCGCGCACGGCGGTCACCGGATGCCGGACCCGCAGCAACTGCTCGACGAGGTTGCCCTGCGCGCTCGCTACGACGGCGCGCGCGGCCGTGTGCAGCAGCACGCGCTCCTCGGCCGCGAGGGCGTCGCCGCGGACGACGTACACGCCGCCGCGAACCGCCTGCGGGTCGCCGCTCGCGCGCGACTCCGCATCACGAACGAGATTCTGCAGATGCTCCTGCACCCCGGGCGCATACGTGACCGCCTGGTCGTTCAACAGCACGAGGTCGACGGCGAGTCCCTTGAGGTTCCAGTATTCGTGCGCCGTCAACAGCTGCCGCAGCAGGCCGCGATCGTCGATGTCGTCGATCCGTGCGAGCAGGATCGGGCGATCCCCGGAAATGCCCAGCCGCCACAGTCCCGACAGCGGCAGCGTGTTCGACTGCAATGTTTGCTGCGACGGCCGCAGTGCGGCGTCATGGTAAAGCAGCGTGTTGGCGAGCTGCTGGTACAGATGCGCCTCGCCATGGTCGATGCCTAGGTAGTGCAGCTGCACCTGCGCGTGCGTCCACGCGAGCGACGACGCGCGCTCATAGGCGGCCGGGTCGTGATACTTGTCGGCGAGACCGAGTATGTCCTCGCGCGTCGTCGCGATCATCGTGGCGAATGCCACCTGCGTCGCTGCGCCCGGTGCAATTTTCACGCGGACGCGCAGGCTCGCGATCGGGTCGAGAACGGCACCGGTGAAATTGGTAAGCGGCCGGCCATCGGTGATGGCGATCGGCGCTTGCACCGTGCGTCCGCGGCCGAGGAAGCGCGCGCGATCGGTCTCGAACTCGATGCCCGCCGCGGCGTCGCTTGCGATCACGTGTGCGCCGAAGAGTTCGCGGTCGGTTACGGCGCGCGGGCGGCGCGAGAAGACGAGCCCCGACACCTGCGGCACGAACTCGCTGCGGACGAACAGGTTCGAGAACGCCGGGTGCGCGAGGTCTGCGGCCGGCGGCGTGAGCGTGATCTCCGCGTACGACGTGATCTCGATCTCGGTCGCTCGCGTGCCGAAGTTGCGCAGCGTGAGACGCCGTATCTCGGCGTCGTCCTCGGCCGAGACGATCACTTCGAGCATCGTCTCGATGTTGCCGTCCTGGCGCACGATCCTGACGCGGTCCTCGTGGAACGCGACGTCGTAGCTCGCCGGCTCGACGCAGATCGGCTGGTAGCCGGCCGACCACACCCGTCCGTCGCCCGTGTCGCGCAGGTAGATGAAGCTGCCGTGGTTGTCGCACGTCGGATCCTCGCGCCACCGCGTGACGCCGACGTCGCGCCACTGGCTATAGCCGGCGCCGGCGGCGGTGACCATCACGGCGTAACGGCCGTTCGACATCAGCTGCGTCGACGGCCGCGGCAGGTGCGGCGAGTGCAGCCGCTCCTCGAATGCGAGCCGGCCGTCGTCGATCAGCGCGGCCTCTTCCTGGTCGGCGCGCGGCAGCGCGATCGACGCGTCGCGGTGCCGCGTTTCCTGCAGCAGGATTCCCGACGCACGGATCAGCGGCTCGCGGTGGAACCGGCGTCGCAGCGCCGAATCGAGCAGCACGTTCGCGAGAGCCACGAGCGTCATCCCCTGGTGATGCGCCATGTACGCGCGGACGATGGCGACATCGCTGGTGTCCGGTATCCGCTGCCGCGTGAAGTCGAGCGCCTCGTAGAAGCCGTAGCGGCCGCGGCCGTTCAACGCTTCCAGTCGCAGGAAGTTCGCCGCAGCCGCGCGAGGCGCGTACATCGCCGCCAGGCCGGTCGCGTAAGGCGCGATGACGAGATCCTCGCCAAGACCGCGCTTCAGCCCGAGTCCCGGAACGCCGAACGTCGAGTACTGGAACGTCAACTCCAGGTCGCGCTCGTTCAGCGCGGATTCCGAGATGCCCCACGGCACGCCGCGGCGCGTCGCATAGTCGATCTGCCGCTCGACGACCGTCCGGCACGTGTGGTCGAGCAGGCTGCCGTACGGCGTGTCCATCAGCAGCGACGGCATCAGATACTCGAACATCGACCCCGACCACGACACGAGCACCGATTTGCCGCCGACGGCGATCAGCGTGCGGCCGAGCCGGAACCAGTGCTCCGGCGGCACGTCGTGCTTGGCGATCGCGATGAAACTCGCGAGCCGCGCTTCCGAGGCGAGCAAATCGTAGAACGAAGGGTCCAGCCGCGCCGCGTCGACCTGATAGCCGATGGAGAACAGCTTGCGCGTCGGGTCGTACAGGAACCGGAAATCCATCTCCACGAACAGCGCATGCGCTTCGCGCGCGATGTGCTGCAACCGCTCGATCAATCGCACGGCATCGCGCTCGACGTGGCGCAACGTCTCACTGCAGGCGGCGCGGGCGGCCAGCGGAATCGTCTCGGTCGTCTCGAGTCGGTGCCGGATTGCCGCGCATTGCGCGGGCAGCCCGGCGAGCGGCAGGTCCGGCAGGATCTCGCGCGCAAGCAGCGCGGCGGTAGCTGTGTCGTGCGGCGCAACGTCCTCGTCCTGGCGCGCGTCCGGGTCGGGTGCGATCCACCAGGGCGCGAGCTGACGGAACTCCGCATGGCGCCGCACGATGCCGTCGTGGAGAACACCGGCACTGATCTCGACTTCCGCCAGCGTTGCGTGCGCGCCTTCTTCGGCGATGACGCGCGCCATGTCGAGCACGTCGTTCGCGAGCCGTTCGAACTCGGGCCAGCGCACGGCGCCGCCTACCTGCGGGTCGGCGAGCAGCGCATCGAGCGCCGCGAGCGCGTCCTGCAACTGGACGACATTGACGCTGGTGGCCGGGCGCTTGCGGTCCGCGCGCTCGACGGCACGGCGCAGCAGTGCGACGTCGTCGGCAACGCCGCGCCACGCATTGCCGTCGACGGCGGGTTGCGCGAGCGACATCCGCGCGGCGGACGACAGCGCAATCAGGCATCCGGCGAGGTTGCCGCTATCGACGGTGGATACATACCGCGGTTCGAGCGAGAGCAGCGTCGTCGTCTCGATCCAGTTGAAGAAGTGGCCGCGATGCCGCGGCAGCTTCGCGAGGGTGCCAAGGCAGGCTTCGATGCGCTCGCACATTTCCGGCAGGCCAACCCACCCGAACTCGCGCGCCGCGACGGTGGCCACCAGGTACATGCCGATGTTCGTCGGCGACGTGCGGTGCGCGACAACGCGTTCGGGATCGACCTGCACGTTGTCAGGGGGCAGGAAGTTCTCGTCGGGACCCGCGAGATCGGCGAAGTACTGCCACGTCTGCCGCGCGATCAGCCGCAGCTGCGCAGCTTCGCTCGGCGTAGGCGCCTCGACCGCGCGCGCGAGCACCGGCTGGCTCGCGCGCCATGCGAACACGGGGCTGCAAACCACAGGAACAGGAAGGGCGCCGCGACGGTCAGCGCCGCCGGGTTGGCCAGCAGCAGCGCGAACAGCACGCATGCGGTGATGGCCAGCGCCGCGTACGCATTGCGCACGAAGCTCGCGAGCGTCATCGACGCGCTCGCCTGCACCTGCGCAGCGGAGTTCCATTCGAGCAGTCGCTGCCGGATGACGAGCCGGCCAAGCGTGCGGACGATCGCGTCGATCATCAGCACGCAATCACGCGGCAGCATCGCGAGCTGGAACAGCGTACGGCCGCAGCCCTGCAGGACGTCGTCGCGAAGCATGCGCAGCCAGTTGCCGCGATCGGTGTTGGGTCGCGGCACCAGCCGGTCGACCAACGCCAGCAGCGCCGGTAGCAGGAACGTCGCCAGGGCCAGGACGCCGAAACGTTGGCCGCCCGCGCCTTCGACGAGCCATGCGATGGACAGCAGCAGGAACAGGCTCGGCGCCACCAGCGTGCGCCGCAGGTTGTCGAGCATTTTCCACTGCGCGATCGGCGACAGCTGGCGGCTGCGCACGCCGGCGATCCACGGCAGCAGTTGCCAGTCGCCGCGTGCCCACCGGTGGCTCCGCGCCGCGGCAACTTCGGTATGCGCTGGAAACTCCTCGAAGAGCTCGACGTCGCTGACGAACCCGCAGCGTGCGTAGCTTCCTTCCAGCAGATCGTGACTCAGAATCGCGTCGGCGGGCATCCGGCCGCGCAGCGCCGCCTCGAACGCATCGACCTCGTACATGCCCTTGCCGGTGAAAGAGCCTCGCCCGAACAGATCCTGATACACGTCCGAGACATGGAACGTGTACGGATCGACGCCGCAATGGCCGGAGAACCATTCCTGGAACCAGCTGCTCGACTGGCGCGTCGGTAGCGTCGGCGTGACGCGCGGCTGCAGGATCGCGTAACCGTCGGTGATCGCACCCGTCGCCGCGTCCGTGCGCGGCCGGTTCAGCGGATGCAGCAGCGTGCCGACAAGCTCGGTCGCCACGCCGAACGGCATGATCGTGTCCGCGTCGAGCGTCATGACGAACCGCACGGCGGCCGGCGGCGGCGCGTGATGCGGTACGCTCGTCATGAACGACGTATCGGTGGCGCCGCGCAGCAGCCGGTTGAACTCGTGCAGCTTGCCGCGCTTGCGCTCCCATCCCATCCACGTGCCCTGCGCCGGATTCCACTGCCGCCCGCGATGGAACAGGTAGAACAGCGGCGGCCCGCCGCTGGCGGTCGCCGTAGCGTGCATTGAGCGCGTGAATCGCGTCGGCCGCCGCCTGCAGCTGGCGTGCATCGTCGTCGGCGTGCTCGACCGGCGCGTCGAGCCAGTCGGTCAGCAGTGCGAAATAGATCTCGCCGGCGTTGACGCCGTTCGACAGGTAATGCGTCTCGAGCATCCTCGCGTGCCCGGCGATCGATTGCTCGCTGACGAGCATCGTCGGCACGACGACAAACGTTCGCATCGTCGCGTCGAGTCCGTCGGGCAACTTCAAGCGCGGCAGGTGGCGCGGCGTCACATGGTCCGACACGAGGCGGTTGACGAGCAGCAGCGCGATCTCGGATGCTGGTGCGAGCGCCAGCGCCGCATAGACCCACAACGTCCACTTCGCCACGCCGTCTTCGGCCGCCGCCGTCAGCAGCAGCGCGAGGATGCCGCACGCGACGACGATGATCGTGCCGGCGTATATCGGCAGCGCGCGATCGGCGTGGCGCTGCAGCACGGTCCGCAGGTAGGAGCGGCGGTAGCCGAGCTCGCGCTCGAACAGCGTGCGGCCAGTGCCGATCAGCCAGAAGCCGAGATCGGCGGCGCGCGAATCGCGGTCGTCGCTCATCGCCATCGTCTTGGCGACGACGGCGTCGGCGACGGCGAGCTCGGTATGCTGCGAACGCCGCGCGAGATCCTCGATCGCGCTCCGATAGCGATCGCGCGTGATGAAATCCATCTGCGCGAACAACGGATGGCGGCACAGCGCGTCGTTGACGAGACTCGCGGCCTCGACGAAATCGGGCCACTCGTATGCGGACAGCAGCCGCATGCTGGTGATCAGGTTGCGTACCGAAAGATCGGCGGCGGCCTGGCGGCTGATCTCCATCTGCACCACGGCCTCGGCGCTCGTTCCCTCGGCGGCAAGCCGCTGCGACAACTCCTGCAGTGCGACGGCGGCAGCCGCGTCACGGTGCCGCAGCCGCTGGAACAGCTGGACGGTGAATGCGCGCGACCAGCCCGACGCCGTGCCGGCGCTGACGAACGAAACGTCGTCGACGACGTCGGTCGCGAGCCCGGTCAGCGCATTGGCGTAGCGATCGGCCTGCTCGCGACCCTTCATCGACGCGACGATGCGAACGGCCAGCCGGCGCGCATTCTCGATCATCACGATCCGCAGCACCGTCGGCAGCGCCCAGAGCTCGGCGAGCTCCAGCGGATCGTCCTTTTGGTACGCGCCTACAAAACGCAGCAGCAGTTCCGGATCGAACCGGCTGTCGGTGTGGGCAACGAACGCCCACGCGATGCCGTAGATGCGCGGCAGGCCGGCGAGCGGGCCGGCATCGAGTGCGGGCAGGCGCGCGTAGAACCGCGCCGGCAGCAGCGTGCGGATGTCACGCAGCTGGTCCTCGACCACATGGAAGTTATTGACGAGCCAGTCGGCAGCCGGCGTGATCAGCCGCTTCGACTTGACTGCGTCGCTGATCGCCGCGTAAGCCTCGCGCAACACGTCGGCGTTGTCGGTGTTGCGCTGCGCGAACGAGCGCCAGCGCGGGGGTCGACCGCCTACCGGCTGTGCGGCGGCCAGCGAGCGTGCGTGCTGCTCGAGCCGTTCGGGACTGAAGAGCTCGGCCCACAACGGTTCCTGGTCGTCTTGCTCGAAGCGGCCGGGACCGGTGTGCAGCAGGTTTCGGAAGGCGGGCTTCATCACAGGGTCCGGCATCGATCGCGGACACGATTGCCCGACGTCCCGATTGTACGACGCGACCGTCCTGCGCCCCGGGAACAGGCGCGGTCCGCGAAGGGGCGCAACCGCGCGCTCGACCTGCTAATATGCCCGCCTCGCCGCAACGCGCGTCCATTCGAATTTGGGTCCTTTTCCCCGCGTGGCCACGGCACGCAAGCAATGACGGCACCATTCGCGCCGCGCCGGCTGACGATCGCCACGCGCGAATCCGCGCTGGCGCTCTGGCAGGCCGAGCACGTCCGCGCGCAGCTCACCGCCCAGTTCCGGGGCACGACGGTCGAACTTCTCGGCATCACGACGCAGGGTGATCGTGTGCTCGATCGGCCGCTGGCGACGATTGGCGGCAAAGGTCTGTTCATCAAGGAGCTCGAGACCGCGCTACGCGAAGGCCGCGCCGACCTCGCCGTCCATTCGCTGAAGGACGTGCCAATGGATGTACCCGAAGGCTTCGTGCTCGCCGCGATCTCGGCCCGCGAGGACGCGCGCGACGCGTTCGTGTCGAACCGCTACGAAGCGCTGTCGGCCTTGCCTGACGGTGCCGTCGTCGGCACGTCGAGCCTCCGCCGCGAGGCGCAGCTGCGCGAACGCTTTCCAGAACTCGCGATCGCGCCGTTGCGCGGCAACGTCCACACGCGGCTGCGCAAGCTCGACGAAGGGCAGTACGACGCGATCATTCTCGCGGCGGCGGGGCTGAAGCGCCTCGGCCTCGGCACACGGATCCGCTCGCTGCTCGACCCCGACGACAGCCTGCCGGCGCCGGGCCAGGGTGCGCTCGCGATCGAATGCCGTGCCGATCGCACCGACCTGATGGCGGCGCTCGAATGGATCGCCGATCGGTCGACCACGCTTGCAACCGCGGCCGAGCGGGCGTTTTCCCGCGCACTCGGGGGTAGCTGCCACACGCCGCTCGCTGCGTACGCCGAATGGGAAGAGGACCGGCTGTGGCTGCGCGGCCTCATCGCCACGCGCGACGGACGCGACGTGATCCGCGGTGAACGCGAGAGTGCCGTCGTCGACATCGAAGGCGCCCGCGCGCTCGGCGGTGCCTTGGCTGACGAGTTCCTTGCGCGCGGCGCGCACCGGCTTGCGATCGAATGAAGACTTCCGCATGACGAGCGATGTCCATTCGCTGGCGGTTCCGCAACGCGAGCGCGGTCCGCTCGATGGCATCGGTGTCGTCGTCACGCGGCCGCTGCGCCAGGCCGCGGTGCTGGCTGCGCGGATCGCGTCGCTCGGCGGCGTGCCAATCGTCTGGCCGGCGATCGTCATCCTGCCGCCGTTGGATCGGGCGCCGCTCGCGCGCGTGCACGCGCTGCTCGCCGACTACGACATCGCGATCTTCGTCTCGGCGAATGCCGTCGAATTCGGTGCGCCCACCGCCTGCAGTTGGCCAGAGCGAATCGTCACCTACGCGCCCGGGCCCGGAACCGCCGAGGCACTCGCCGCAGCCGGCGTCCCCGGCGCGCATGTGCCCACCACATCGTTCGACAGCGAAGGAATGCTGGAGCTGCCGTCGCTCGCCGATGTCACCGGCAAGCGCGTCGTAATCTTCCGCGGCGAAGGCGGGCGCGAGTTTCTCGGCAACACTTTGCGCTCGCGCGGCGCAACCGTCGATCACGTGCCCTGCTACCGGCGTGTTGCGCCGCAATCCGGTGCCGAAGGGCTCGTCGAGGCGATGCGGGAACGCCGCGCGCACGCGTTGACGCTGACGTCGAGCGAAGGCGTCGACAATCTCGTCGCGGCCGTCGGTCCGGCCGGCCGCGCGCTGATCACGCAGTTGCCGGTGTTCGCTTCGCATCCACGGATCGCGGAGCGCGCGCGGGAGCATGGCTTGCGCGCAGTGGAAACCGCCGGCGGCGATGCCGGTCTCCTCGCCGGCGTGCTCGAGTGGTTCACCGACCCGCATCGGAGCGCCGCTGCGCCGAGTGCGTAGGGCGAGGCTGTTGTCCCGGAAATGCATCCTACTTCGAGGCGCCGTTCATGAACGACATCGACATACTCCTAACCGCGCCGCTGCCGCCCTTTCTCGATGAGCCGTTGAAGGCGAATTACCGCTGCCACGACTATGTCCGGGCAGCGGACAAGCCGGCCCTGCTGGAAAGTGTCGGACCGAAAATTCGCGGGCTCGTCCAGGGCGGAGGGACCGTGACGCCGACGGCACTGCTCGATGCGCTGCCTTCGCTCGAGATCATCTCCGTGTTCGGCGTCGGCTACGACGGCGTGCCGGTCGATTATTGCCGCAAGCGCGGCATCAAGGTTACGAACACGCCCGACGTCTTGACCGACGACGTCGCCGACGTTGCCGTCGCGCTGATCCTGATGACCGGACGCGGCTTCGTTCGCGCGAACCGTTTCGTCCACAGTGGTGAATGGCTCCGGCGTGGCGCAGATCTCACGACCAAGCTCGGCGGACGCTCGGTGGGCATCGTCGGCCTGGGTCGAATCGGCAAGGCGATTGCCGAGCGTGTCGAGGCAATGCAGATGCGTGTCGCGTACACGGGCCGCAAGCCCCGCGACGTCCCGTATCGATACGTGGGCGACATCCGCTCGCTCGCCGCGGAAGTCGACTTCCTCGTCATCGCCTGTCCGGGCGGACCCGCGACACGGCATCTGGTCGACGAGCACGTCCTCGCGGCGCTGGGCCGGAAGGGGACGCTGATCAACATCGCGCGTGGATCCATCGTCGACGAGGCGGCGCTCGTGCGCGCGCTGGCCGACGGGACGATCAAGGGGGCCGGTCTCGACGTGTTCGACAACGAGCCGAACGTACCGCCGGCACTGCTCGAACTGGACAACGTCGTGCTGCTGCCGCACGTCGGCAGCGCGACGCGCGAGACGCGCGGTGCGATGGGAGACCTGTGCAAGGCGAACCTCGACCAGTGGTTCGCTCAGCGTAGCGTGCTGACGCTGATTCCCGAACTCGCCTGAAGCCCGACCGGCTGGAAAAGCGTCATTCGGGCGGTGCGAGCGGAATCGCGACCGCCCGTCGCTTGCCTGGCGGGAACAGCACGACGAACAGCGCGGTGACGACGAGCGCGAGTGCAAGCCACTCCTGCGGACCGGGCCGCTCGCCCAGCAACAGGATGCCGGAGATCACACCGACCACCGGAACCGGCAGCGACGACAGCGACGACACGGCCACCGGAAGGGTGCGGGCAAGCGTGAACCACGCCCAGTGCGCGAGCGTGCCGGCGAGAAAGACGTTGTAGGCGACGGCGAACCAGCCGCGAGCCGACAGGTTCCCGAATTCGGCCGACCACGGCTGCGGATCGAACAGCGGCGCGAGCACGGCCAGCGGAAGCCACCCGAGCAACATCATCCAGCCCGACATCGTGTTCTGCGCGATGGGGAGCTGCCATTTGCGCAGCAGCACGGTTCCGATCCCCCACGCGATCGCCGCGCCGAGGATCATCAGCGCGCCCAGCGGCGCCTTCCGCATGATGCCAATCTGATCGCCGAGCAGCACAGCCATTCCCGCTGCGCCGAGTGCCAAGCCGAAGAGCTTCCGCCGCGATAGCGGCTCGTGCAGCACGACGGCCGCGATCATCGTTGCCCAGATCGGCATCGTGTACGCAAGAATCGCGCTGCGGCCCGCGGGAAGCTGCTGCACGCCGAACAGCACGAGCCCGTTCCAGGCGGCAATGTTGAAGAACGAGAGGACACCGAGGCGCGTCCACAACGCGCGCGGCACTCGCGTCGAATCGCCCGATATGCGTCGCGACGAGCAGCATGCCGAGCGCCGCAAGCGGCAGCGTGAGACCGCGAAACGTCAGCGGCGCGAGCTCGGCGACGCCCATCTTCAGTACGGGCCAGTTGCACCCCCAGACGAGCGTCAGCACGGTAATCGGAAGAACTGCGCGCAGCATCGGCTGCGCCGGTCGCGCGATCGACGTCACTGCGTTGACCCATCATGGCGCGGCACGACCTCTGATGCTGCGCTCCGTCTGGTCACGATGACTTGCGCCGGACGTAACGCAAGACCATCTCCGCTGCGTGGTCAAGTCGACGCTGGAGTCGTCTACGCGTCATGAGCGCTTGCCGAAGATCGCCTCGAAAGTGTAGCGGTTGCTGCTGTAATGAGCGGTCAGCGCCGAGATCGAGATATACAGATCGATCGGATCGATGTTCCTGCGAAATTGACCGTTTTTCACGCCGCGGTCCAGCAAATCCTGAATCGTCTCGAGAAGTTGTAGATCTGACGTATCTTGATGACTGCCTGACGTGCACACCCTGTGGAGTTTTCGCTGTGCAACAGTCGCTGAAAGGCAGAAGCTGATCCAGATGCGGCCGGTGAGCACCACGAGCCTGCGCATTCCGGCAATCGGTCCGCATTGCGAATCTCAGATCGCGCTGGCGTTTCCGATCGCCTCATAAGTGTTCTCGAGGACGCGGTAAACACCATCCTTGTTCACGTAGTGATGGTAGATAGATTCTTGTTACCCGGCATTCGCCGCGATGTCGTCGACGCGTGCTCGTCTAGCCCTTGTCCGCGACTCGGCAGTGCGCGGCCATGATGCGGTACGCGTCCCAGCGAGCTCTTGCGCGGCCGTTGTTCCCTTTCCTTTTACGCAGATCAGCCTTCATCGCTCGCACCTTTATTAACGTTTTGCCTGTGCGGTCTCTAGTTCATGTCCGTATCCTAGCGCGCACACCGCTGCAGCGCGAAACTTGAACGACTACATCCCACAGCGTACCTTACGTGCATCCGTCGAAACGGTGCTTCATTCCGTCACCGTCGCTCTGCTCCAACCCACGCATGCAGATGCTTGCGTAACTTTATCAATGTCAATAATCACCAGCACGCAATAGCTCTTCGGAGGCAGATAAGTGCAGATGATCTCTCGTGCAAACAGCTCTCACGCAAGCTGTGTCCCGTATTGTCCGTCGCGATGGTAGCGTAACGTGCATTGCGCAAGCGCCTCGATAGCTCAGGTACCGTACCAGTTTCTTCCCTTCGCTGATCACCAGCCGCTCTACAGCCGAAAAACGCATCTCGCAAACAGCGCTGAAACTCAACTCATCTGGTTGCAAATATTCCTCGCGCTGAACGTTCTCACGAAATCACTCCTCTCCACACGCCCATCAGCAATTGCAAATCAATCAGATCATCTATCCCGTGCCGAAATCTTCAACGTCATATTCGCAAAGAGATCGCAACTCCCAACTTAACAAACATTCATCTATCTCATTCTACCACATTTCAATATCTCGCCCCATATCTCGACTACTTCCTATCGCTAGCTGCTGCACGCCGAACAGCACGAGCCCGTTCCAGGCGGCAATGTTGAAGAACGAGAGGACACCGAGGCGCGTCCACAACGCGCGCGGCACTCGCGTCGAATCCCCCGATATCGACGCGACGAGCAGCATGCCGATGGCGGCGAGCGGCAGCGTCAAGCCGCGGAATGTCAGTGGCGCAAGCTCGGTCACGCCCATCTTCAGTACGGGCCAGTTGCAGCCCCAGACGAGCGTGAGGATCAGGATGAGCGCGATACGGGCGGGCGGGGTCGTGGATTGGGTGGTCATCGGCCAAGCGCTTCGGGAGTGAGTGCACGCCGCGACATTGCCGCTGCCGTCGCAGTCGGGGGAACGTGCGCTTCTGGTTTTCTACGGCGGACTGCCGTACTTGCCGACGTGCAGCGCGCGCGCCTGCGTCACCCAACCGTCACGACGAATGCGCCCGGGAAACTCCCGCAGCCGCGCGTCGAACTCGTCGATGTCGCGTTCGCTCCACCGCGCGATTTGCCGGTAGGTCGCGATGCCGAGCTGATAGAGCATCCGCTCGATGACAGGCCCGACGCCGACGATCAGCTTGAGATCGTCCGGCGTGCCGGGCGCATCGAGCAGCGGCGGGGGCGCGTTACGCTCGATGTCGACGACGATCTGCCGGTAGCGCGCGATTTCCGCACGCGCATCGGCGACATCTGCAAGAAGCCTGCGGCGATCGTCGGCGAACGCGCGAAGCTGAGCAAGCTCGGGGTCAGGCAACGGCTCGGCCGCGCGCGGCACCTCGACGGCGCGCGGCACCTCGACGGCGGGCGGTGGCGGCGGGCCTGGAATTGCCAAGGATGGCGCATCGCGCTGCGCGGATCTGACGCCGGCGCGATACGCGACGACGATGCCGATCACGAGCGCGATCACCGCAATGAGCGCGAAACCGGTCACGGACGGCCTGGCTCGGCGAGGATGCGGCGGCGGTGCATGGCGTGGGGGGCACCGGCATTGTATGCGACGGCCAGCGCCCGGCCAAGGCCGCAGGAAGGGGGTGTCGACGCGCGACTGCTAAAATTCGTGAAACTGTGCCGCTCATGCAGACGACCGAAGCCGATCCCGAACGCATCCCCGGTGCAAACGACGGCGGCGGGGCGTCGCCGCGCTTGCCGGCAGCCCGCACGCGCGGCGACGGCGTGAAGGCGCTGTGGGTGCTGTTCGCCATCGCGATCCTTGCGGGTGGATATGCCTGGTACGACCAGTGGCGCGTCACCGGCGCGTTGCGCTCCGACGTTGCGCAGCGGCTCACCGCCGTCGACGCGGCAACTGCCCTCGCGCGCGCCCGCGAATCCGACCTGTCCAACGAGCTACGCGACGCGCAGGCAAAGCTCGCGCTGCTCGATACGCGCGTCACCGAATTTCAGTCCCAGCAGGCATCGCTCGAAGCGCTTTACCGGGAGCTCGCGCCGTCGCGCGACGAGCTCGCGCTGTCGGAAGTCGAACAGATCCTCGTGCTGGCGAGCCAGCAGCTTTCGCTCGGCGGCAACGTGCAGGCGGCGCTTGCCGGTCTGCAGGTCGCCGACGGCAAGCTCGCGCGCCTCGATCGTCCGCAATTGGCACCGCTGCGGCGCGCGCTCGCACGCGACATGGACCGGCTGAAGGCGGTGCCCTACGTCGACGTCTCGGGCATCTCGATCAAGCTCGACCAGTTGACCGCCGCGATCGATGCGCTGCCGCTCGCCAAGGACGAGCGCCTACCCCCGCCCAGGGCCGGCGAGCCTGCGCCGGCCGATTCGGCGTGGCTGCGTTTCGTGCGCGAAGTGTGGAGCGACCTGCGCAACGTGATTCGCATCGAGGTGTCGGACCGTCCCGCGGCACCGCTGGTCACGCCGCAGCAGTCGTTCTTCCTGCACGAGAATCTCCGGTTGCGGCTCCTGTCCGCGCGGCTTGCGCTGCTGTCGCGCGACGAGCGGGCGTTCAAGGCGGACCTCGATGCGGCGGTGGGCTGGCTGCGGCAGTACTTCGACCTGCAAAGCAAATCCGTTCAGGCGGCGCTCGGAACGCTTGCGCAACAGCAGGCGGTGGCGATGCCGGGCGAAATACCGGACCTCGCCGCGAGCCTTGACGCCGTGCGATCGCTGAAGGCCGTGGCCGACCGCACGCCCGAGCGCGCCGCCGCGCGCGCCAAGTAGCTGGCCGTTCCATGATCACGACGCGCGTGGCAACCGAGGCGGGTCGCGGGCCATGCGCGCGCTGATCGCGTTCCTGCTGCTCGCCGCCGCGGCGGTGACGCTCGCGCTGCTGTTCAAGGTCAATACCGGCTACGTGCTGTTCGTAGCACCGCCGTATCGCGTCGAGTTGTCGCAAAACGCGTTCATCATCATCGCCGTGGTCGCGTTTCTCGCGCTGTACGCAGTGATCCGCGCCGCTGTGCGGATCGCGCAGATGCCCGCCGAGGTCCGCGAGGGGCGGCGCCGCAGGCAGTTCGAACGTTTTCGGAGCAAGCAGGATGCAGCCGTGGTCGCGCTGCTCGAGGGACGTCACGGCAAGGCCCGCCAGTTCGCGCAGGAGGCGCTGGCAATCCCGCAGTCTTCGCCGGTGGCGGCACTGGTCGGCGCGCGTGCGGCGCTCGAGACGCGCGATTATGCCGGCGCTTCGTCGATGCTCGATCGGCCCGACACGCATGCGACGAGTCTCGCCGTGCCGAGGCTGATGCTGGAAGCCGAGATCGCGCTCGAGCGCGGGCAACCGGCGGAAGCGCTGGCGCGCCTCGCCGAACTTCGGCGCGAAGCGGGCCTGCACACCGCAGCCCAGCGGCTGGAATTGCGCGCGCTCACCGCTGCGGGACGGCCGGGCGAAATTCCGGCGCTCGTCGACCAGCTCGTCAAGCGCAAGGTCTATGACCCCGAGCAGGGCGATCTGCTGCGAGGGAGCGCGCACGCGGAAGCGCTCGCGAGCCTGACGCACGATGCGGTGGGCCTGCGTACCTATTGGGCGCGCGTGCCGGAGAACGACCGGCTGCAGCCGAAAGTGGCGCGCGCTGCCGCGGCGAGCTTCCTGCAACTCGGCGGCGACCGGGAGGCAGCGGAGATCCTCGCCAAGAGCCTCGACAAGAACTGGGACTCGAGCTTGACGCTGCTCTATGCCGAGTGCCGTCCGGCAGATTCGACGCGGCAGCTCGAAATCGCGGAGCGGTGGCTCGTGCGCCACAACCAGGACGCATCGCTGCTGTACACGCTCGGGCGCCTGTGCGAGCGGCAGCAGTTGTGGGGCAAGGCGCAGACTTACCTGGAGGCGAGCTTGGCGCTCGACAATCACTGGCGCGCGCACGTCGCGCTCGGCGAGATGCTCGCGAAGCTCGATCGCCGCACCGAAGCCGATGCGCATTTCGCCGCCGCGCTGCGGTTGGCACTCGCGGAGCTCGAGCGCCGCTGATTCCCGCGCCGCCGCTTAGGGCGATGCGCTCTCCGTTTGCGCGGCGTACGTGAAGCTGTCGGCGAAAAACTCGCCGTCAGGCAGGCCGCGCAACGTCGTGAAGTCCCGGCGCGCCGCGTCGATCATCGCTGGCGCGCCGCACGCGTACACCTGGTAGCCGGACAGGTCGCGGAAATCGTCCAGCACGGCCTGGTGCACGAACCCCGTTCGGCCGGGCCACAGGTCGGTCGCCGCCGGTTCGGACAGCACCGGGATGAACGTGAAATTCGGGTTCTCCGCCTGCCATTTGCCGCAGACGAGCGGAAGGTACAGGTCACGTTGCGCGCGCGCGCCCCAGTACAGCACGATCTCGCGCGGCACGCGGTGATGCAGCATGTGCTCGATCATCGCCTTGATCGGGGCAAACCCGGTCCCGCCGGCGACGAAGATCACCGGCTTGTCGCTGTCCTCGCGCAGGTAGAACGCGCCGAGCGGACCTTCGAAGCGGAGAATTTCGCGGCCCTTGAACGTCGCGAACAGCGGATCGGTGAACAGCCCGCCCGGCGTGTGCCGGATGTGCAGCTCGATGAGCTCGTCGGCATGCGGCGGCGTGGCGATCGAGAAGCTGCGCCGGTGCCCGTCCTTCAGCAGGAAATCGATGTACTGGCCGGCCAGGTATTGCAGCCGCTCGCTCGACGGCAGCTTGAGCTTGACGATGGCGACGTCGGGCACGGGCTTGTCGATCGATTCGATCCGGCACGGCAGCCGCTTGATCTGGATGTCCCCGGCACGACGCACCTCGCGCACCTCGATGACGAGATCCGAGCGCGGACGGGCGACGCAAAACAGCGCGATTCCGCGACGCTTCTCGTCGTCGGTCAGCGTCGATGGCTGGTGCGCGCCGAAGTCGACGCTGCCGTCGAGAATCCGCCCCTTGCACGTGCCGCACGCACCGTTGCGGCAGCCGTACGGGATCATCAGGTCGGCGCGCATCGCGGCTTGCAGCACCGTTTCGTCCGGCTCGCAGCCGAACGTATGATCGCTCGGCCGTATGCTAATCTGCACCGTCATCGCCGTTCTTCATTCAAGTATGCGTTCCCGCGCCGACCGTCCTGATGCGCAAGCTCGCGGATGGATCGCCGGCATGCCCGACATGCCGGCCGCATGATGCAGCGGGTGTTGCTCATCGGCTGCGGAGACGTCGCACTGCGTGTCGCGCAGCGGCTGCGCCATC
This sequence comes from uncultured Pseudomonadota bacterium, assembly GCA_963709335.1. Lineage (GTDB taxonomy): Bacteria > Pseudomonadota > Gammaproteobacteria > Burkholderiales > Casimicrobiaceae > VBCG01. The sequence goes on along the minus strand of CAVPWB010000004.1, from coordinate 357,160 downwards.
GCGCCCGGCTGATCGGTCTCACGCGCAACCGCGACGACGTGCGCAAGCTGCGGGCCAATGGCATCGTTCCGTTGGTGGGCGATCTCGACGATCGGCGCACGCTCGAGCGGCTGCGCACCGCGCCGTTCGCGGTGCTGCACCTTGCACCGCCGCCTTCGGACGGCCGGGACGACCCGCGCACGCGGCATCTGCTGGCCGCACTGGCGAGCGCGCGAATTATACCGCGGCACCTCGTGTACATCTCGACCTCGGGCGTGTACGGCGATTGCGCCGGCGCGCGCGTCGCTGAAACGCGGCCACGGCGCGCGCATACACCCCGCGCACGGCGCCGCGTCGCCGCCGAAGATCGACTGCGCGCCTTTGCCGTGCGCAACGGTGTCGTGCTGTCGATACTCCGCGCACCCGGCATCTATGCGTCGACGCGGTTGCCGCTCGAGCGGCTGAAGCACGGCACGCCCGCACTTGCTCCTGACGACGACGTCTTCACGAATCACGTGCATGCCGACGATCTCGCGCGCGCCGTCGTCGCGGCACTCTATCGCGGGCGGCCGGGCCGCGCGTACAACGTCAGCGACGACAGCGACATGAAGATGGGCGCGTGGTTCGACACCGTCGCCGATGCGTTCCACCTGCCGCGGCCGCCGCGCGTGAGCTGGGAGACGGCGGAGCGGCAGATTGCGCCCGCGCTGCTGTCGTTCATGAACGAGTCGCGGCGGCTGTCGAACGCACGGATGAAGCGAGAACTGCGGCTGCGCCTGCTGCATCCGACGCCGCACGCGATGCTCGCGCAGGTCGCGCCGCGCGAGCTCACGCGGCAACTCGCGCTGCCGATCGGCGCGTGAGCCGCTGAGCCCATCGATGGATGCAATCCGCAGCGCGCCATCGCCGCGGCGCAAGCTGACGTTCGCCGAGCGCCTCGACGCATACGAACGGCTGATGCGGCTCGACAAGCCGATCGGCACGCTGCTGTTGTTGTGGCCGACGCTGTCGGCGCTTTGGTTCGCCACCGACGGTGCGCCGCGACTGTGGCTGGTGCTCGTGTTCTGCGTGGGCACGCTGGTGATGCGCTCGGCGGGCTGTGCGCTGAACGACTGGGCCGATCGCGATTTCGATGCGCACGTCGCGCGCACGGCGCAGCGCCCGCTCGCCGCCGGCGTCATTGCGCCATGGGAAGCGCTGATGGTTGCCGCCATCGGCGCAATTGCCGCGCTCCTGCTCGTCCTCTTGACGAGTCGCGCAGCGATCCTGTGGTCGGCGCCGGCACTGGCAATCGCGATCGCCTATCCGTTCTTCAAGCGTTTCTTCGCCGTGCCGCAGGCATTCCTCGGCATCGCATTCTCGTTCGGGATTCCGATGGCGTACGCGGCGGCGCTCGACGCCGTGCCGCCGGTTGCGTGGGCGATGCTCACGGCAAACCTGTTCTGGGTCGTAGCCTACGATACCGAGTACGCGATGGTCGATCGCGCCGACGACGTGAAAATCGGCATCCGGACCTCGGCGCTGACGTTCGGACGCTACGACGTCGCCGCCGTTGCGCTGTGCTACGCGCTGTTTCTCGCCGGCATGGCGTGGATCGGCCGCTCTTACGCACTGCACGCCGTATATTTCATCGCCCTCGGCGTGGCACTCGCCCTTGCGGTTCATCACGTGTGGATAATTCGCCACCGCGACCCGGCCGCCTGCTTCCGCGCATTCCTCGGCAATCACTGGCTCGGTCTCGCCGTGTTCGCGGGTATCGCGCTCGACTATGGATTGATCGCCGGACGCTGGCCGCGCGCGTGGTGACCAAGGTGTCGCGCGCTGTCGCGCCGCGCCGCCGACGTGGCTTGCCTCCGGTGATCGCGCCGAATGCTCGCGTGCTGATCCTCGGCAGCTTTCCCAGCGAGGCATCGCTCGCCGCCGGCCAGTACTACGCGCATCCTCGCAATCATTTCTGGCCGATCCTCGGCGCCGTGCTGGACGAGTCGCTTGCCGACCTGGCATACGCCGACCGCCTGTCGCGGATTCGTGCGCGTGGCGTCGCGATCTGGGATACGATCGTTGCCTGCGAGCGTGCCGGCAGCCTCGATGCGGCCATTCGCAATGCGGAGCAGGGCGAGATCATCCGCATAAGACGGGTCGCGCGCGAATTGAAAGCGGTGTGCTTCAACGGCAACACCGCCGGTCGCGCCAGGCCCGCGTGGGCGGCCGCGGGGTACGCGACGCTCGTGTTGCCGTCGACGAGTCCGGCATACACGCGCCCCGTGGAGGAAAAGCTCGCCGCCTGGCGGGCGCTGCGCGAGTTCCTGGAGGAGCGTTGAAGCGCTGGTTGATCGCATGGCTTTGCGCCGGTCTCGCGTCGCACGCGCTTGCACGTCCCATCGACGTCCGCTTTCCGTCGCTCGACCGCGACGCGGCGGGCGCGGCCGTTTCGCTACAGGGCATGCTGCTGCTGCCGCGCAGCGCGATGCCGCCCGGCGGCTATCCCGCAGTTATTGCATTGCACGGTTGCGGCGGCATGTATTCGATCCGCGACGGCCACGAGCAGGAACTCGCCGAACGGATGGCGCTACGCGCGCAAATGTATCTGCGCGAAGGTTATGCGGTGCTCTTCGCCGACAGCTTTCGCGCGCGCGGCATGCGCGAGATCTGCACGATCAAGCACGGCGAGCGGACCGTGACTGCGGCGAAGCGGCGGCTCGATGCGCTCGGCGCGCTCGGCTACCTCGCGGCGCGCCCCGACATCGCGCGCGACCGCATTGCGCTGGTCGGCTGGTCGCACGGCGGCAGCGCGGTGCTGCAGGCGGTCAACACGCGCGACGCCGCCGTTGCCGGCTTTTTCGAAAGGCCCGGTGCACCGCCGTTCTTTCGCGCCGCCGTCGCGTTGTATCCGGGATGCGTGACGCCGCTCAAGGCAGGCGACCGCTATGCGCCGGGCGCGCCGACGCGCGTGCACATCGGCCTGCTCGACGACTGGACGCCCGCCGCCACGTGCGCCGAACTCGGCAACGCGATGGCAGCTCGCGACGAGGATCTGCTGGTGACGACTTATCCCGACAGCTATCATGCATTCGACTCGCCCACCGGAACCGTCGTTGTCCGGACCGACGTGCCCAACGGCGTCAATCCGGGGCGCGGCGTCCATGTGGGTCCGAATCCTGTTGCGCGCGACGCCGCGAATGCGAGCGTCCGTGCGTTCCTGCGGCAGCGCCTGGCGCCTGACGCTCATGCCAACCGATAAGCCTGACCCATGCCAAAAGTCGTTCGCTTAGCCCTTGCCTGCATTGTGCTCCTTGCGACGAATGCGCTCGTAGCGCAGCCGCTGCAGCCCGACATCATGGTCACGCGTGTGATCAACGCACCCGTCGCCGACGTGTGGAAGGCGTGGACGACGACCGACGGCATCGAGAGCTTCTTCGCGCCGAAGGCCGTCAAGGTCGTTCCCGAGCCGGGCGGCGCACTCGAGCTGTGGTTCGGCCTCGACATGCCGGAAGGATCGCGCGGTACCGAAGGTTGCCTTTTCCACAGCGTCGTGCCGCAGAAACAGCTCGTCTTCGAATGGAATGCGCCGCCGACGATCCCGACCATCCGCAAGCTGCGCACGCTCGTCTACCTGGACTTCACGCCTGTCGACGGCAACCGGACGTCGCTGACGCTGCGCAATTTCGGGTACGGCGAAGGCGACGAGTGGGCAAAGACCAAGGCGTACTTCGAAAAGGCGTGGCCGGCGGTGATGGCCAGTCTCGAGAAGCGGTTCGCGAAATCCTGACGCGGAGCCTGCAGATGGATCTCGGACTTGCCGGTCAGGTTGTCGTCGTCACCGGTGCGAGCAAGGGCATCGGCTTCGCCTGCGCTCAGGCATTCGCACGCGAAGGTGCGCGCGTCGCGCTCATTTCGCGCAGCCGGGCGAATCTCGACGCGGCGCTCGCGCGGATCACGGACGCGAAGCATCGCCCCGTCGCGTTCACGGCCGACCTCGTCGATGCCGCGCAGTCGGCACGTGTGATCGACGACGTCGAGGCCGCGCTCGGGCCGATCGATGTGCTCGTGAATTCCGCGGGTGCCGCGAAGCGTTACGCGCCCGGCGATCTCACGGCGCAGGCGTGGCACGACGCGATGGACGCGAAGTTCTTCAGCTACATCCATCCGCTCGACATCGTCGTCAGGCGGATGGCGGCGCGCGGCCGCGGCAGCGTGATCAACATCGTCGGCGCCGGCGGCAAGACGGCGAATCCCGTGCACATTCCCGGCGGTGCCGCGAACGCCGCGCTGATGCTCGCCACCGCGGGCCTCGCCGCGGCGCATGGTCCGAAGGGCGTGCGCATCAACGCGATCAATCCCGGCGGCACGCTGACGGGCCGAGTGCAGCAGGGACTCGATGCCGAGGCCAGGATGACCGGGCTCGCCGCGGACGAGATCCTCAGGCAGCAACAGGCGCGGATACCGCTGCAGCGTCTTGGCACGCCGGAGGAGATCGCGCAGGTGGCGCTGTTCCTCGCGTCGGCGCAGGCGAGTTACGTGACGGGTGCGATCATTCCGATGGATGGTGGCGCGGCCGCCGTCATCTGACCCGAAGCGCGCATACGCTACCGGGGCGCCGGCAGCGGTCCGCGCCCAAGCCATGCCGACAGCGCGCCGAGCGCCGCGGCGCCGGCAAGGATCGGCAGCGCGTGATCCCACGGCGCCTGCGGATCGGCGGCGCGGCCGCGGTCGAGCGCCCACCCGACGAGCGGCTGCAGGATGCCGGCACCCAGAAAGATGCCCGTATTGACGATCGCCGTCGCGATGCCCGAATGCTCGGCGCGATTGGCTTCCTTGGCGATCGTCCAGGACAGCGTGAAGCCGGGAATCAGCAGTCCCATCAGCAGGAACCAGGAAAGTGTCGCGGCGAGCGGCCACGCGACGTTCGCGACCAGTGGCAGCCACGCCAGTGCATAGAGCGCCGTGCATGCGCGCATCAGCGCCCGCCGATTCTTCAGGCGGTCCGACAGGATGCCGATCATCAGCGAGCCGGCGGCAACGCCGAGCAGCAGGACGCTCGCGTGCTGCGCCGCCTGCACGCGCGTCATGCGATGCGCCTCCTGCAGATAAGGCACGGCCCACAATCCGGCGAACGCCAGAAAACTGCCACCCACGCCGAAGTTGACGAAGAAGCCCGGCCATGTCGCACGGTGCAGCAGCACGGCACGCAACGCGCGCGACCAGTGGATCGATGCGGCGGGTGCAACCGTTCGCACTTCGTCGAAGCCGAGGTCACCGGGCCGGTCGCGCACGCGCCACCACGCGGCGATCGCCAGCGCAATCGACAGCCCGCCCAGTGCGACGAACACCGAGCGCCACGATACTTGCGCGACGATCCATGCGAGCGGCGCGCCGGCAATCACGGCGCCGAGATTGCCGGCGAACATCGTCACGCCGACGACGGTCGCGAAGCGGTTGGCAGGAAACCACAGCGCGCAGATCTTCAGGATCGAGATGAAAGCGACCGACACGCCGATACCCACGAGCGTGCGCCCGATGGCGGCGATCTCCCACGCGGGTGCCACGCCGAAGATCAGTGACCCGACCCCGGCGATCAGCGAGCCGGCCGCGAGAATCCGGCGCGGTCCGAGCGTGTCGGCGAGCACGCCGACCGGCACCTGCAGCAGCGTGTAGACGTAGAAGTAGGTCGCCGCGAGCGTGCCGAGCACGGTGGCACTGATGTCGAACGCCCGCGTGAGCTCCGACGCGATCGCGGCGGGCGCTGTCCGGTGGAAGAACGACAGCACATAGCCTGCGAGCGCGATGCCGAACACGGCACGCCGCGCAACGACGAAGCGCACATTGTCGGCTGCGACACCGGCGGCGGTCATCGGGATCGGGCGCTCGCTGTAGTGTGCGCGAACGAACGACCGTGCGCGCGAGGCCGCTTATGATGCGCCACCAGGCACCTTCCACTCCGACGATATGAGCTATCGCGACCTGCGCGACTTCATCGCGCAACTCGAGGCCGACGGCGATCTCGCGCGCGTCGCCGCGGCGGTCGACCCCAAGCTCGAGATGACGGCCCTGTGCGATCGCGCGTTGCGCGCAGGAGGACCCGCGCTGCTGTTCGAGAATCCGTCCGGCGATTTCGTCGCACCAGCCGGCGGGACGATACCCGTGCTCGGCAACCTGTTCGGCACACCGCAGCGCGTGGCGAAGGCGATGGGTGCGGACCCGCGCAATTGGCAGGCGAACCTGCGCGACATCGGACGCCTGCTCGGCTTCCTGAAGGAGCCCGAGCCGCCGCAGAGCCTCATCGACGCCTGGCGCACGACGCGGCCTGTGCTGATGAAGGTCCTCGACATGGCGCCGAAGGTTCGCACGTCGGCGCCGTGTCAAGACGTCGTGTGGGAGGGTGCGGCCGTCGATCTCGCGCGGTTTCCCATCCAGACGTGCTGGCCCGACGACGCCGGGCCGCTGATCACGTGGGGATTGACGGTGACGCGCGGTCCGCACAAGAAGCGGCAGAACCTCGGCATCTACCGCCAGCAGGTGATTGCACGCAACCGCGTCATCATGCGCTGGCTCACGCATCGTGGCGGCGCACTGGATTTCCGCGATCATGCGCTCGCACATCCGGGAACGCCGTTCCCGATTGCCGTCGCGCTCGGTGCCGATCCCGCGACGATCCTCGGTGCCGTCACGCCCGTGCCGGACACGCTGTCCGAGTACCAGTTTGCCGGCCTGCTGCGCGGCGGCCGCACCGAGATCGTCAAGTGCCTGACGCACGACCTGCAGGTGCCGGCGTCGGCGGAGATCGTGCTCGAAGGCTTCCTGCGGCCCGATGCGAACGACCCGACCGGCTATGAAACGGCGCAGGAAGGGCCGTTCGGCGATCACACGGGTTATTACAACGAGGTCGAGCGCTTTCCGGTGCTGACGATCGAGCGCATCACGCTGCGGCGCGATCCGATCTACCACTCGACCTACACGGGCAAGCCGCCGGACGAGCCCGCGATGCTCGGTGTGGCGCTGAACGAAGTGTTCGTGCCGCTCCTGCAGCGCCAGTATCCGGAGATCATTGACTTCTACCTGCCGCCGGAAGGCTGCAGCTATCGGCTTGCCGTCGTGTCGATGAAAAAGCAGTACGCCGGGCATGCGAAGCGCGTGATGTTCGGCATCTGGAGCTTCCTGCGTCAGTTCATGTACACGAAGATGATCATCGTCACCGACGACGACGTGGACATCCGCGAATGGAAGGAAGTCGTCTGGGCACTGACCACGCGTGTCGACCCGGCGCGCGATACGCTGATCGTGTCCAACACGCCGATCGACTATCTCGACTTCGCGTCGCCGGTCGCTGGACTCGGTAGCAAGATCGGCATCGACGCGACCAACAAATGGCCCGGGGAAACGTCGCGCGAATGGGGCCGACCCATCGCGATGGATCCGGCAGTCGCAGCCCGCGTCGAAGCGATCTGGCAATCGCTGCGGATCTGAACCGTCCGCGACACCGGGATCGGAATTCGTCCTTGCGATCAGCTTGGCGCCACCGGGCGCAGCAACTGCTCCAGTTGCCGCAGCAGCTGCGGGAATGGCTCGAGCATCGCGCCCCGCGGATAGCGCAGCGTGAAATCGTGGAGGAACGGATCGTCGACGAGCTGGTGCGCGTCGGTTGGCAGCCAGCGCTCCATGGGCACGCCGTAGTTGAACGCGAAGGACTCGAGCTGGCGCCGCGTCAACGGCCGCCCGGATCGAGATATTCGAATGCTTCCTTCCAGTGCAGCGACGCGTTGCGTTCGCGAACGGTCGCGCGATGGAGCTCGCAGGAACTCGTCGGCGTCGATCGGAAAAACCCACGCTGCCTCCGTCGTCGAAAACAGATGACGGACCAGCCGGTTCTGCATCGCTTGCTGGTCGTACGTGGGGCTTTCGTCGCGCGCGAGGAAGATCGGCAGCCCTTCGTCCTTCAGCGCCCGCAGGATGTCCGGCGTCGCGTCGACCGATGCGTGATCGACGATCGCGATGCCGTCCAGCAACACGAGGTTATGCCGGACGAACGCCTCGACGATATCGGCTTCGTTGCGAACGTGCGCGGCACCGAGCAGCCGCACGACGCGGGGTCGCTCAGCGCCGGTTTATCAGCATGCCGACCAGGAAGCCCGCGACCGCGGCAGCGCCGATCGCAGACCATGGGTTGTCGTGCACGTAATCGTCGGTGACGCGCGCGGCGGCGCGTGCGCGATCGGTCGCTTCGCCTTCCAGTTCCTGCAGCCGCAGCTTGGCGGCGAGCAGCTTGGCCTCGACCTGCGCGCGGAGATCCTTGGCGCGCTCGCCGGTCTCGTTGCCGGCGCGCTTCAGCAGATCCTCGGCATCGCTCAGCATCGTCGAAAAGTCATCGAGCAGCGTTTCGCGGGACAGGTTCATCGTCGACTCCTTCGGTGAGGGAAGTTCGATGGGACGGCATCGCGAAGCGCCGGTGCCATCGCCGGCTCGGATTATAGCGGCGTGTCGCTTGCGCGGCGCCGCGAACCATGCTGTCATCGCGCTGTTCACGCAAACCGCGACAACCACGACGGGCGCCATGACGAAACTTCACCTGCCTGCACTCGATCCCGCCACGGTCGACGAGCGACGGGGATCCGGATATCCGGAGCCCTTCCGGTCGCGGATGGGCGATCGCACGAAGCGCCGTCTCGGGGACGCGTGCGGGTTGACGCGATTCGGCGTCAATCTCGTGACGCTGCCGCCGGACGGCCAATCCGCGCTGCGGCACTGGCATACGCTCGAGGACGAGTTCATCTACGTGCTCGAAGGCGAGTTGGCGCTCGTCACCGACGCCGGCGAGCAGACGCTTCACGCCGGCGATTGCGCGGGCTATCCGGCCGGCAAGGCGGATGGGCATCATCTCGTGAACCGCAGCGGCGCGCCGGCAAGCTATCTCGAAGTCGGCAATCGCGAAGAAGCCGATACTGCGCACTATCCCGACGACGACATCCAGTATTCGGACAGTGGCGACGCGTACCAGCACAAGGATGGCCGGCCGTATTGACGCGCAGCTCGCGCGGTCTTGGTCGGCGCGGCAACATCGGTGAACGCCGGGCGTCGATCGCGATGGGCGCACTGGCCTTGAACGCGCGGCCCGGCCCCCCATCTATCCGCCTGAAATCGAATGCCGCCGCGTCACGGGTTTCAGGCGGAGTGCGTCCCGCTGGTTCGGCGGGGCCTTGTTGACGGCAACGGGAGACTTCGATGGCTGATTACCAAGCAGTGCCGACGGGCTCGTCCACGCAGGATTCGTCGCGGCAGCCGCCGGTCACGGCCACGCTGGTGGTTTACCTGCTGTTCGGCCTCGCCGCGATCGGCGGCATCGTCGGTCACGGCATGCTGGTGGGCGCGCCGCTGCTGACGATCATCGGCGTCATCGCCGTCATCGTCGCGTACATCACCCGCAGCAATGCGCAGGGAACGTGGACGGCGTCACACCTGTCGTGGCTGATCGGGACGTTCTGGTGGTCGTTCCTGTGGAACTGCCTCGGCTGGGTGCTCGCGGTCACGCTGATCGGCCTGCCGGTGGCGCTCGCGATCTGGGTCGCGACGACGATCTGGGTCATCTACCGCGTCATCCGCGGCTACCTGTACTTTCACGACAGCAAGCCTATCCCCGCCGTCTGAGCGGTTGTCGAACGGCGGCACGCTGATCGCGCCGGATGCCGCCCGCGATCAGCGTTGCAGCGCCGGATCCCACGTCGCGCCGCGCTGGAACACCCACTGGACGAGATAGTCGAGCGCCGGCCCGGCGCGCGCCGCATTGCGGTCGTTGACGATCGCGACCACGGTGAAGCGGCGTCCTGACGTTTCGATGACATAGCCCGCAAGCGCGCGCACGCCTTCGAGCGAGCCGGTCTTCAGCAACGCCTGGCCGCCGACGGTGCCGTTCTGGAATCGTCGCTCGACGGTGCCGTCGACCGCGGCGACGGCGAGCGAACTCACGAACTCCTCGCGGACCTTGCTCGCGTTCGCCGCCAGCAGCAACCGGTTCAGTCCGTCGGCGGTATTGCGTTCCTGCCGCGACAGACCGGACCCGTTCTCGAGCACGAGGCCCGGCATCGCAAGCTTGCGTGCGGCAAGCCAGCGCTTGACGACGTCGGTGGCTCTGGCGGTAGTCGCCGGACTCGCGGACGCCGTCGTCGCGAGCGTCAGGAAGATCTGCCGCGCCATCACGTTGTTGGACAGCTTGTTGACATCGCGGACGATGTCGTAGAGCGGCGGCGATTCGAGCACGGCGAACGGCGGGCCCGCCGGTGCCGCCCGCTCCTTGACGCCGCCTGCGAAGCGTCCGCCTGCCGCGCGGAAGTACGTCTCGAACATCGCGCGGACGTAATGCGGGTGATCGAGCATGGAGATCCACCAGTCGCGCTCGCCGCAGGCGCGCGGATAGGTGCCGCCGAACGAGATCGCGCCACGATCGCCGCGATCGTCGATCGCGGGCGCGGCGCGCAGCCGCCAGTCGTCGCACGCTTCGCCGGCGAGCACCGGCGCCGCGCCGAGCGTCACGTCGGCGAGCGGCGGGTCGGCGCGCACGACCACGACCGACCCCGTCGCATCGGGTGCAAGTGTCAGCCGCAGCGACTTGAAGTTGACGAGCAATGCGTCCGGCCCGACGTTGTACGGTTTCAGCGGGTCGTGATCGAACGCCGCCGGGTCGTAGGGGACGAGCGCGAAACGGCTGCGATCGAGCACCAGGTCGCCGTCGACGGCAGCGAGTCCCTTCGCGCGCAGTTGCGCGATGAACGATTGCCATTGCTCGACGGTTATCTTCGGATCGCCGTAGCCTTTCAGAATCAGGTCGCCGTGCAACACGCCGTCCACCAGCGGACCGCCGAGATAGGCCTCGGTCTTCCAGCGGTAGTCGGGGCCGAGCAGGTCGAGGGCTGCGAACGTCGTGACGAGCTTCATCACCGAAGCCGGATTGCGCGGTCGCGCGGCGTCGTGCTCGAACAGCGGTCGCGCCTTCGTCGTTTCCTGCACGACGATGCCGACGTGGTTCAGCGGGATGCCGGCGTCGAGGAACGCGCGGCCCACCTCGCGCGGCAGCTTGCCGTGCGCGACAGGCGCCGACAGCGCGAGCGCCAGCGCGATGACGCCAGCGCGCGAGCCGCGCCCGCCGCGGGCCGGCGCGGCGTCACGCATCAGCATTCATCGAGGATCGCCAGCGTGCGCTCGACGAGCAGCGCGAACTCGGCATCGGTGACGACATAGGGCGGCATGAAATAGACGGTCTTCCCGATCGGTCGCAACAGCAGTTCTGCTGCTGCAGCGCGCGCGGCGAACCACGCGGGGAAGCCGGGGCGCTCGCTCAGCGCATCGAATGCGATGATCATTCCACGCTGGCGCAGGTTGCGCACGCGCGAGTGAGTCGACAGCGGAGCCGCGATGTTGCGCCATCGCGACGCCGTCGCGCGGTTCGCGACGATGACGTCGTCGTCGCGGAAGATGTCGAGGACGGCCAGCGCCGCGCGGCACGCCAGCGCGTTGCCGGTGTACGAGTGCGAGTGCAGGAATCCGCGCGCGACGTCGTCGTCGTAGAACGCATCGAACACCGTGTCGGTGGCCAGCACGCACGACAGCGGCAGGTAGCCGCCCGTGATGCCCTTGGACAGGCACAGCAGGTCCGGCGTGATCGCCGCCTGCTCGCATGCGAACATCGTGCCGGTGCGGCCGAAGCCGGTCATGATCTCGTCGGCGATCAGGTGCACGTCGTATCTGCGCGTCAGTTCGCGCGCGCGGTGGAGATAGCGGCTGTCGTACATCGCCATGCCACCGGCACCCTGGATCAGCGGCTCGACGATCAGCGCGGCCGTCGTCGCGCCTTCAGTGCGAAGATAGGCTTCCAGCGCGTCGAGCGCGTCGTCGACGGCACGCTCCGGCGAGCGGGCATCGCCGGCGTCCCGCAACGCCGGAGACGGCAGCACCGGGTTGTCGCGCAGCAGCGGCCCGTAGGGCGCGCGAAACAGCGCGACGTCGGTGACGCCGAGTGCTCCGACCGTCTCACCGTGATAGCCCCCGGTGAGCCGCACGTAGCGGGACTTGTCGCGCGCGCCGCGCTGCTGCCAGTAATGGAAGCTCATCTTCAGCGCGATCTCGGCGGCCGACGCGCCGTCGGATGCGTAGAACGCGTGACCGAGGCCCGCGGGCGCGAGCGCTGCGAGCCGCTCGGACAACTCGATCACCGGCGCGTGCGTGAAGCCGGCCAGCATCACGTGCGCGAAATCGCCGAGCTGTGCCGTGAGCGCTGCGTTGACGCGCGGGTTCGCGTGGCCGAACAGGTTGACCCACCACGAACTGATCGCGTCGAGATAGCGGCTGCCGCGATGATCGTAAAGCCACGCACCGTGCGCCCGCGCGATCGGCACCGGCGGCATGCGCTCATGCAGCTTCATCTGCGTGCACGGGTGCCAGACGGCGGCGCGGCTTCGCGCCTGCCACTGCGCATACGCGTCGTTCATCGCCGGACCAGGTCGCGCATTCGCTGCACGGCGGCGACGAGCTCGCGCGTGATCCCAGGCTCGCGCACCGAGTGGCCGGCATCGGGCACGACCACGTATTCAGCACCCGGCCACGCGCGTGCCAGCGCATCGGCGGCAACCGGTGGACAGATGATGTCGTAGCGCCCCTGGACGATCGAGCATGGCAGATGGCGGATCCGCGCCACGTTGGCGAGCACCGCATCGGCCTCGAGGAACGCGTTGTGGACGAAGTAGTGCGCCTCGATCCGCGCGATCGCGAGCGCGCCGCCGTCGCCTTCGAGCCGGCCATTGCCGTTTGCCTTTGGCAGGAGCGTCGAGCATTGCGCCTCGTAGCGATCCCAAGCCTTTGCGGCCGGTGCGTGGATTGCGCGGTCCGCGTCCGTCAGCCGCCGATAATAGTTGCCGAGCAGGTCCGCGCGCTCGCCCGGCGGAAGAAAGTGGGTGAACGCGCGCCACGCCTCGGGAAACACGCGCGCCATGCCGTGCAGGAACCAGTCGATCTCGTCGCGTGTCGCCAGGAATATGCCGCGCAGCACGAGGCCGAGCACGCGATTCGGGTGCGCCTGCGCATACAGCAGTGCGAGCGTCGAACCCCACGACCCGCCGAACAGCAGCCACTTGTCGATGCCGAGATGCCTGCGCAACCGCTCGATGTCGTCGATCAGGTGCGCCGTCGTGTTGTCCTTGAGCTCCGCCGCCGGCGTCGAGCGTCCGGCGCCACGCTGGTCGTAGAGCACGATCCGCCAGAACGCCGGATCGTAGAACCGGCGATGATGGGGCAGGCTGCCGCCGCCGGGTCCGCCGTGGATGAACAGGAGCGGAACGCCGTCGGCGGCGCCGCACTCCTCCCAGTACATTTTGTGCAGCGCATCGACCGCGAGCATTCCCGTCGCGCGCGGCGTGCTCTCGGGATAAAGCGTCGGTTCGGGATCGTGGCTAGGCGTCGAATCGTTCATCGGGCGCAACGGTGCGTGACGCCGTATCATCGCACTTCATGACCGCGAGCCTGCGCACCCGTCTTACACCCGCCGCCTGCCTGCCGGCCGATGCGCGCGACGCAATGTTGATCGGCAGGCTGTGGGTGCCCACACTCGCCGGTCCGGTGCTCGTCCGCGTCGATGGCGATGACCTGATCGACCTCACGGCGATTGCCCCGACGGCCACCGAGCTCTTCGAGCGCGCCGGTGCGCCGGCCGAGATTCGCGCACGCTCGCTACCGCGGATCGGCACGCTGGCCGCAGCCCTCGCCAACGCGTCCGCCGAGGATCGCAACCTCTCGGCACCGTGGCTGCTGGCGCCATGCGACTTGCAGGCAATCAAGGCAGCGGGCGTCACGTTCGTCGCGAGCATGCTGGAGCGGGTCATCGAGGAGCAGACGCGAGGCGACCCGGCGAAGGCCGAAGGCGTGCGGCGCAAGATCACGGGCATCATCGGCGACAACCTGCGCAGCGTCGAGCCGGGCTCGCCGGCGGCCGCGCGCGTCAAGGAAGTGCTGCTCGCCGAGGGCTTGTGGTCGCAGTACCTGGAAGTGGGCATCGGACCGGACGCCGAGATCTTCACGAAGTCGCAGCCGATGTCCGCCGTGGGCGCGGGCGCCGACATCGGCATCCACCGCCGATCGACGTGGAACAACCCTGAGCCGGAGATCGTGCTCGCCGTCAATTCCCGCGGCGAGACCGTTGGCGCCACGCTCGGCAACGACGTCAACCTGCGCGACTTCGAGGGCCGCAGCGCGCTGCTGCTCGGCAAGGCCAAGGACAACAACGCGTCGTGCGCGATCGGCCCGTTCGTGCGGCTCTTCGACGCATCGTTCACGATCGACACGGTGCGCGCGGCCGAGATCGCGCTGACCGTCGACGGCCCGGACGGCTTCGAGCTGCACGGTTCGAGCTCGATCGGCGAGATCAGCCGTGACCCGCTCGATCTCGTCAGCCAGGCGATCGGGCCGAACCATCAATACCCGGACGGCCTGATGCTGTTCCTGGGCACGATGTTCGCGCCGACGCAGGACCGCCACGGACCGGGCCTCGGCTTCACGCACGAGGTCGGCGACGTCGTGACGATCGCCACGCCGTCGCTGGGCGCGCTCGCGAATCGCGTCAACTACGCCGATGCGATCGCGCCTTGGACGTTCGGCGCCGGCGCGCTGATGCGCAACCTCGTCGCGCGGCGCGCGAGGTAGGCCTCGCCGCGCAAGGCTACACCTGGAGCGCGCGCACGTGCTGCGACAGGAAGAGCCGCGGTCCAACGCAGGAACAAGGCCGGAGGGCTCGTGATATGGAAGCTGCAGAAACCCGGCTTCTCGAAGAGTGGAAGGCGAATCTCGATCTGTTGAAGTTCTACGAGACGCTGAAACAGCATCGGTTCAGCCATTTCCTCACGATCCAGACGGCATTCCTCGCCATTTTCGGCTTGCTGGCCAAGGAAGCGATCGGCGTGTTCTCGCTCGTGGCCATTGCCGCACTCGTCGTCGTCCCCGTGGCCCCGCTGTTCATCTCCTACTATTTCGTGCGGCTGGACGAACGCGGGCGTGCCTTCGTCGATACGGCCAATACGCGGCTGTTGCTGATCGAGGAGGAATGGAAGGAGCTGTATCCGCACAATCACTTCTCGACGTATCGGCAGCAATTCTCGCTGCTGTCCCGTCGCGACGCGGACGTTACGCAGACCTATCTCGGCGCGCGAAGGCTCAATGGAGACCCTTACGCCGATCTCGTGAAATCGAAGTCGGCGCACGCGTCCGAAGCCGCGATCCTGCAACTGTTCTGGTGGTTGTGGATCGTGCTCTTCAGTGCGATGCTGATCCACTTGGGGTGGCACCTGGCGCACCCCGAGTGGCGTCCCTCTTAGTAGCGATGGGCAGGCGTCCGGCTACGCCGATGGCCGGCGTCCCCTGAACGGCACGACGCGCTGGCGCTGCTCGCCCAACCCCTGGATTCCCAGCGTGACGATGTCGCCCGGCTTCAGCCATACCGGCGGCTTCATGCCGAGTGCCACGCCGGGCGGCGTGCCCGTGGTGATCACGTCGCCGGGCAGCAGCGTCATGTAGCGCGAGACGTCGGCTACGACCTGCGCGACGTTGAAGATCATCGTTCGCGTGTTGCCCGTCTGCCGCCGCTCGCCATTGACATCGAGCCACATGTCGAGGTTCTGCGGATCCTTCACTTCGTCGCTCGTAACCAGATACGGTCCGAGCGGACCGAACGTGTCGCAGCCCTTGCCCTTGCTCCACTGGCTGGCGCTGCGCTTCAACTGGAACTCGCGCTCGGACACGTCGTTGATCACGCAGTAGCCGGCGACGTAGCGCAGCGCGTCCTTCACCGCCACGTAGCGCGCCGTGCGGCCGATGACGACGCCGAGCTCGACTTCCCAGTCGAGCTGCGTCGACTCGAGCGGCTGCATGATGTTGTCGTTCGCACCGACGATGCACGTCGGCGACTTGAAGAACACGACCGGATATTCGGGAATCGGCGAGCCCGTCTCTTTCGCGTGGTCGGAGAAATTGAGTCCGATCGCGACGAACTTGGACGGCGTGGCGACACAGGGTCCGAGCCGCGGGCGACCCTTGACGGCCGGCAGCCGGCGCACGTCGAGCTTGCGCAGGCTGGACAGCGATGCGGGCGCCAGCGCTTCGCCGTTGATGTCGTCGACCTTCCGCGACAGGTCGCGCAGAACGCCGTCGGCGTCGATCATGCCCGGCTTTTCGCGGCCGGGCGGGCCATAACGTACGAGCTTCATTCGACTTCCTTTCCTGATTGTTCGGTGCGGGTGGAAACGAGCAGCAGCGCGGCCGGTGAGAACCTCCGGCCGCCGGTTCAGATGGTCATGCCGCCATCGCACGAATAGATGTTGCCGGTGACGAACGCGGCTTCGTCCGACGCCAGGAACACGACCATCGGCGCGATTTCCTCGGGCTTGGCCAGCCGACCCATCGGCTGGCGCGCGATGAACATCTTGCGGGCCTCGACCGGGTCGTCGAACGCGTCGATCCGTTGCGCGAGCGACGGCGTGTCGACGGTTCCCGGCGCGATCCCGTTGCAGCGGATGCCGCGCTGGACGTAGTCGGCGGCGACGGCCTTCGTCAAGCCGACGACCGCGGCCTTCGACGCGCCGTAGACGAACCGGTTGGGCAGGCCTTTGATCGAGCCGGCAATCGATGCCATGTTGACGATGGAGGCACCCTGTCCGGTCGATTCGCGGTGCGCGAGCATCTTCGGCAGCGCGGCACGGATCGCCACGTACATCGCACGCACGTTCAGGTTGAAGCTCGCATCCCAGTCCTTTGGCGAGCAGTCGAGGATCGTGCCGTGGTGGACATAGCCGGCGCAATTGAACATCACCTGCAGCGGGGGCAACTCGCCGATCAGGGCGGCAACCGCCGCGTCGTCGAGAACGTCGAGCCTGCGCGCGGTCACGTTGCTCACACCTTGCATCTTCGCGACGAGCGCTTCGCTGACGTCGGTGGCGATCACGTGCGCGCCCTCGCTCGCCATCGCGAGCGCCGTTGCATGGCCGATGCCCTGGCCGGCAGCAGTGATGAGTGCGGTCTTGCCTTCGAGACGGCCAGCCATAGTGGAACCCCGGCGCGAAACGGCGGATTCTACGCCATGGGGAGCCGGCCTTGCGTGCGGTCGGGTCTCGCGCGCCCGTCGTTGCAGCGTTGCCGCGTCAGCTGTAGGCGGCGGCCGATCCGTGCATGAACGTGTCGACGAAGAATGCGAACGCGATACGCCACGCCGCCTCGGCGGCCGCCGGGTGGTAGCTGTCACGGTCGGAGGTCGCGAACGCGTGCGGCGCGTCGGGCAGCACTGCCAGCGTATAGCGCTTGTTCGCGTCCGACAGCGCCTTCGCGACCCGCGCATGCTCGTCGCTCGCGATCGACGCATCCTGCGCGCCGTAGATCAGCAGTTGCGGTGCGGACAGGTCGTCGATCCGGTCGAGCAGCGGCTTGCGCTTGCCGCGCGCCACCGCTGGCGCGATGCCTCCGCCGTAGAAGGACACGGACGCCGCGAGCCTTCTCCCGTGCACCGCATTGGCGAGGAACGCAAGCCGTCCGCCCATGCAGAAGCCAATCACCGCGAGGCGGCCGTCGCGCGCACCCTGTGCAACGAGCACGTCGAGCGCCGCCCCCACCTCGCGCATCGCGACGTCGTCGTCCACTTCGTTGAGGCGCGCGATCGCGCGCTCGCGATCGGCATAATCGAACGTGTCGCCGTGGTAGACGTCCGGAGCGAGCGCCATGTACCCGGCGCGTGCGAAGCGCTCGCACACGCTCTTGACGAACGCGTTCAGGCCGAACGCTTCCATGATGACGACGACGCCGATGCCGGGGACGCCGCTCGGCTTCGCGAGATAACCCGAGACGCCCGATCCGACCGACAGAAATTCCGTGTGGAGCGCAGGGGGAGCCATCGTGTGCCTCGCCGATCGGCGGTGTGCGATGCTGTACAGGATGCGACTGCTGTACAGGATGCGACGCCTGCGGCCGGTACGCAAGGGCCGTGCGCTGGCCAGGGCGCGGCGACCGGCGACCTGTTGCGCGCATGCCGCGGGTCGCGCTCACGGCCCAAACGCCGGTGCTAGACTCGTGTTCCGGATATCGGAACGGGGAATTGCGTGGGCGGACGCGCGACTGCAGCCGGCAAGCGGACGAAGGCGCGGCTGTCGTCGGTCGCCAACGCGATGCGGCTCGTCAGGGCATTTTCGGACGACGAGTACGAGATCGGCATCAGCAACCTCGCGCGTCGCCTGGCGCTGCCGAAGAGCACCGTCCACCGGCTGGCGACGACGCTCGTCGACGCCGAGTTCCTCGAGCAGAATCCCGAGACAGGCGGCTACCGCCTCGGGCTCGCGCTGTTCGACCTCGGCATGCTGGTGCGGCGCAAGATGAGCGTCGTCACCGAAGCGCGGCCCTACCTGCGCGCGCTGATGGAGCGTACCGGCGAATCGGTTCACCTGACGGTCCTCGACCACGCGAGCGTCCTGTACGTCAACAACATCGCGAGCCCGCAGGCGATCAGGATGCAATCCAACCTGGGTGCGCGCGTACCGGCTCACTGCTGCAGCGAGGGCAAGGCGTTGCTCGCCTTCGAGCCTTCCGCGACGGTCGAAAGCGTGATCGCAGCGGGGCTTCCGGCGCGAACGCCGAAGACGATCGTCAAGCCGCAGCGGCTGCGCGACGAGCTTGCGCAGGTGCGCGGGCGTGGCTACGCGCTCGACGACGAGGAGCTCGAAATCGGGCTGCGTGCCGCCGCGGCACCGATCCGCGACCATCGCGGCGATGTCATCGCGGCCGTCAGCATCGCGGGTCCGGTGCAGCGCGTCAGCAAGAAGGCGTTGCAGCGGTTCGCGGCCGAAGCCGTTGCGACGGGCCGCACGATCTCGCAGCGCCTCGGCTACCACGCGGGACGGGCCTCCGAGACCCTCGACGGCTCCCGGATCTGACGGTTGCCCGCCGCGGCGACCCATACGGCGGTGCGCTCGACGCCGATTCCCGCGGAATGGCTGCAGGGACTCGTCGTCGGCGCGAGCGTGCTCGTTGTCGTCTACCTCGCGCTGGTGCCGCTCGCGTTCCTGCTCTGGCAAAGCGTGCACGCGCAGGTTGCGGCGGGAACGGTGGCACCGTTGTCGCTCGACAACTTCCGCAACGTCTACGCGAGGACGGGAACCGGCCGGCTCGTCGCCGATTCGCTGCGCTTTGCGATCGGGTCGTCGCTGATCGCGTTCGGAATCGGCACGTTGCTCGCGTGGACGAACGAGCGGACCAACGCGCCGTTCAAGCGCGTGTTCTTCGCAGTGTCGATCGTGCCTCTGATCATTCCCGGCGTGCTGTTCGTCATTGCATGGATGCTGCTGGGCAGTCCGAAAATCGGTCTCATCAACGTGGCGTTGCAGGCACTGTTCGCAACCGACTTCGTGTTCGTCAACGTCTATTCGCTGCCGGGCATGGCGTTCGTCGACGGGCTGCACTACGCGCCGCTGGCATTCCTGATGATGTCGGCCGCGTTCCGCGCAATGGACCCGGCGCTCGAGGAGGCGGCGCTGATGAGCGGCGCGAGCGTTGCATCCGTCGCGTGGCGGATCACGTTGCGGCTGTCGTGGCCCGCCGCGTTCGCGACGCTGCTGATCCTGTTCGTTCGCGCGCTCGAGTCGTTCGAGGCGCCGGCGCTGCTCGGCTTGCCGGCCGGAATCCAGGTGTTCACGTCGGCAATCTATTCCGCGATTCACCGGTATCCCGCCGACATCGGCCTCGCGTCGGCGTATGGCGTGTCCTTGCTGGCGATAGCGGCCGCCGGATTGTGGCTGCAGTCGAGGATCACGGCGCGCGGCGCGCGGCATGCGACAGTGACCGGCCGGGGATTCCGGCCACGCCCCATCGATCTTGGCCGCTGGCGCATGCCGGTTGCCGCGATCTTCGTCACGTATCTGCTGCTGATCGTCGGCCTGCCGTTTCTCGTACTGCTGTGGTCGTCGTTCCAGAAGTTCTACGCGGTGCCCTCGCTCGACGCCGTGCGCACGCTGACGCTGGATCCGTATCGCTTCGTGCTCGCGTTCCCGTCGATCGCGCGTGCGACGCTGAACAGCATCGCGCTCGCCGTCGCGACGGCCACGGCGATCATGCTCGTCACGTCGGTCACCTGCTGGATCGTCGTCAAGTCGCGGGCACGCGGCCGCAGCGCGCTCGATGTCGTGTCGTCGATCCCGATCGTGTTCCCGGGCCTCGTGCTCGGGCTTGCGATCATGATCTTCTACCTGCACGTCGACATCGGCATCTACGGAACGCTGTGGATCCTCTTCGTCGCGTACGTGACGCGCTTCCTGCCTTACGGCATCCGCTACAACTCGGCATCGATGCTCGCGATCCACCGGGAGCTCGAGGAATCAGCGGCGATGAGCGGCGCATCGTGGTGGCAGACGTTCCGCAGGATCGTCCTGCCGCTGCTCCGGCCCGGGCTTGTCGCCGGATGGATCTACATCGCGATCGTTTCGGTTCGCGAGCTGTCGAGCTCGATCCTGCTGTACGGCCCGGGGACGGAGGTGTTGTCGGTCGTGATCTGGGAACTGTGGGAGAACGGCCAGTATGTCGAGCTGTCCGCGCTCGGCGTGTTGATGATCGTCGCGCTGTCGCTGCTGGTGATGGTCGCGCAGCGGCTCGGCGGACGGTTGGGCGTGCGAATCGCATGATGCGCACGTGCGCCGGCCGCGCTCAACGGCACGAGGGCGGTTGCCGGCATCGGCGCGATATCCCATGCTGAGCGTGCGCGCGCTGTCGACGGACTACACGGACGGGCGCGGCGCGAGCGTTCGCGCGGTGCAGGAACTCGCGTTCGACGTGCAGCCGGGGAAGTTCTTCACGCTGCTTGGGCCGAGCGGGTGCGGCAAGACGACGACCTTGCGCTCGATCGCCGGCCTCGAGCGTCCGCGCGAAGGCGAAATCACCGTCGACTCGACGGTCGTGTTCTCGGCGGCTCACGGCGTGTTCGTTCCGGCCAACCGGCGCGGGTTCGGGATGGTGTTCCAGTCGTACGCGATCTGGCCGCACATGAACGTGTATCAGAACGTGGCCTTTCCGCTGGTAGCCGGTCGCCGTCGGATACCGAAGGACGAAATCCGCGCGCGCGTGCTGCGCGTGCTCGACACGGTGGCGCTCGACGACGTGGCGACGCGCGACGCGACGACCCTGTCGGGCGGCCAGCAGCAGCGCCTGGCGCTCGCGCGGGCGCTGGTGCTCGAACCGAAGCTCCTGCTGCTCGACGAACCGCTGTCCAACCTGGATGCGAAGCTGCGCGAGCGGATGCGCTTCGAGCTCAAGCGGCTGCAGCGTGAACTGCGCGTGACGACCGTCTACGTCACCCACGACCAGAGCGAGGCGCTGGCACTGTCGCACGAGATCGGCGTGATGAAGGACGGTCGCCTGGTGCAGGTCGGCTCGCCACGGACGATCTACGGGCGTCCGGCCAATCCGTTCGTCGCCGATTTCGTCGGCACGACCAATTTCATCCGCGGCGCCGTCACGTCCGTGCAATCCGGTTGGTCGACGCTCGTTGTCGCAAGCGAGATCGGTTCCGTCACGGCGCTGGCAACCGAGCCGCTGCACGCGGGAGCGGATGTCGTGCTCACCGTGCGTCCGGAAGATGTCGAGTTGTCCGAAACGGCGGCGTCGGGTGTCAACACGTGGCGCGCGACCGTCGACCAGAAGGTGTTCCTCGGCGAAGCGATCGACTTTCGCGTGCGCATCGGCGAACGGCTGCTGCTGGCGCGCACGCATCCGCGGCTGTCGACGCGGATCGGGCACCCGATCCATGTTGCGATCGCGCCGGAGAAAGTGCTCGCGCTGCGCGCCGGCGATGCCTGAGTTCCTTGACACGCCCGCGCGGTCTTGCTAGCGTCGCGATGCCGGCTGGGTTCCATATAGCGGAACGTATGAAGGCGCGTTAAACGAGCGGTTCGGCGCGCGCCGTCGCAAGACGTCATCGTCCTGGGGAGGATCGGTGCAACGGATCACGCGCGCGCTGGCAGTCGCCGTTCCTGTCGTGCTGTCGCTGCCGGCTGCAGCGCAGACAGTCCAGATCTACGGGCGCCTGTACCCGGAAGTGGTCTTCACGCGAATGACGGGCGCCACGGCGCCGGGCACGCCATTGAGCACGCTGGCGCAGCCGCCGACCGGCGAGTCGTTCTCGAACATCGTCAAGATGGATTCGTCGAATTCGAGGATGGGATTTCGCGGCGACGAGCCGCTCGGCAATGGCGTGAAGGCGTTCTTCCAGATAGAACAGCGGATCCTGGTCGACACCGGCGGCACGCTGCTCGCGAGCCGGAACACATTCGTGGGCATGGAGAGCGACCGTCTCGGTGCGGTGAAGATCGGCGGCTTCGATACCGTCTACAAGGAGATCGGCGACGCGCTGTCGTTCCTCGGCGTGTCGAGCGGCAACTTCGTTTCGAACAGCAACATCCTGTCGAAGCAGGGCTTCGGCAACAATTCGGCCGGAAGCTTCCATCTTCGCCGCATCAATTCGATCCGCTACGAATCGCCGGTGTACGACGGCCTGCAGGGGCTCGTCCAGTATTCGCCCGACGAGGCGAAGACGTCGTCGCGTAACGCTTTCCTGTGGTCGCTCGGCGTCGTCTACGACAGCGGACCGTGGTACGGGGCGCTTGCCTACGAGTTGCACAACGACACGTTCGGCGGGTCGCGCAACGTGCCGTCGGCGTTGTCGAATA
Organism: uncultured Pseudomonadota bacterium; assembly: GCA_963709335.1. GTDB lineage: Bacteria > Pseudomonadota > Gammaproteobacteria > Burkholderiales > Casimicrobiaceae > VBCG01. The sequence continues at coordinate 334,463 of CAVPWB010000004.1, read as the reverse complement.
ACAGCGACGCCAATGCGCGCTCGCGAGATACCGGGCTGCGCGCAACGTTTCAGTACCGGTTTGCCAACCATACGGTCGAGGCCGACGTCGCGCAGATGAAGTACGACGAGCGTGGCGGCAAGCCGGGTCGGTTCGAGAACTACCACCACGTTGCGTTCGCGGTCGGCGTCGATTCCAAGTGGAGCGGGCCCTGGCGCACGGCCGCGGCGTTCGACTATGCAACGGCCGGGACCTGCCGGCTGTTCGATGGCGTCCCATGCACGACCGGAGGGCTCGACGGCAGGCAGCTGTCGCTCGGTGCCGCATACTATCTGTCGAAGCGCACGTACCTGTTCGCGCTCTATGCGAAGCTGTGGAACGGCCGCGCCGCCCAGTACAACAACATGGACGGCATCGACGTGCCGCCGGGTGCGGACCCGCAGCAAATCGCGCTCGGCATCACCCACAACTTCTGACGCGTCCAGCCATGACAGGACTGCTGCTTCGCCTGTTGGGCGAGGCGATTCTCGCCACCGTCATGGCGCTCGCCGCCGCGGCGGCACACGCCGACGGCGCGCCGCTCGCAACCTATCAGGGTGCCGATCGACTGCAGCGCATTGCGGAAGCGGCGAAGCGCGAAGGTGAGCTGACGATCTACACGTCAACGCCGGTCGAGGACATGAAGGTGCTCACCGACGCGTTCGAGCGCAAGTACGGCATCAAGACGAAAGTGTGGCGCGCGAGCTCCGAAAAGGTGCTGCAGCGGGCCGTCGCCGAGGCGCGCGCGCAACGTTTCGACGTCGACGCCTTCGACACGAACGGGCCGCAGCTCGAGGCGCTCGTTCGGGAGAAGCTGCTGACGCCGGTCTGGTCGCCATCGCTCGCGTCGCTCGTTCCGGAAGCACGGTTTGCGCACCAGTCGTGGGTGGGGACGCGGCTGCTGATTTTCGTGCTGGCGTACAACACGAAGCTCGTCCGCAAGACCGAGCTTCCCGCGAGCTATGACGGCTTTGCGGATCCCAAGTGGAGAGGAAGGCTCGGCATAGAAGCCGAGGATTCGGACTGGTTCGCGACGATCAGCACGCTGATGGGCGAAGCCAAAGCGGAGACGCTGTTTCGAAGCATCGTCGCCGCCAACGGTGTCTCCGTGCGCAAGGGGCACACGTTGCTGACGCAGCTCGTCGCGTCGGGCGAGGTGCCGGTCGCGCTGACCGTATACAACTACAAGGCCGAGCAGCTGAAGAACCAGGGAGCGCCGATCGACTGGTACGTGATCCCGCCGGCGATCGCGCGTGCCAATGGCGTTGGTGTCGCCGCGCGCGCGCCGCACCCGAACGCGGCGCTGCTCTGGTACGAGTTCGAGCTCGGCGAGGAGGGCCAGCGCCTGCTCCTGTCGCGCGACTTCGTGCCAACGAACCGGACGATCGACACGCCGCTCAACCGGTTCCCGCTTCGCTTCGTCGATGCGAAGGCGGTGGTCGACGACAGCGGCAAGTGGGATCGCCGGTATGCGGACATCTTCGGCGCGCAGGCGAGGTAGCGGTAGTCGGGGCAATTCGGGGTGAAGGTAAGCCCCGCCGCACCGGCGCGACGTCCGATTGCGGATCGCCGTCCACGAACGTCGGTCGCGGTCGGAAATTGGTCATACCACTTGACCACTGGACCCGGTCCGCGTAGCCTCCGCCGATTCGTGTCGGGACAGGAGCGTGCAGGCGCGGCGCTCGTGCAGCCCATGCCGTTCCAGAGCATCGAACCCCGCCGGCTCTATCGCCAGATCGCCGATCAGATTCGCGCGCTGATCAAGCGCGGCGAATACGCCGCAGGGTCGCGCTTGCCTCCGGAGCGGGACCTGGCGCGGCAACTGGGCGTGTCGCGGCCGTCGGTGCGCGAGGCGCTGATTGCGCTGGAAGTCGAAGGGCTCGTCGACGTGCGCATCGGGTCGGGGATCTACGTACGCGCCCCCGACGCGATCACGGCGAGCAACGGGCAGGACGCAGCGGCGGGGCCGTTCGAGCTGCTGCGAGCGCGATACGTGATCGAATCGGAATGTGCGGCACTCGCCGCGAAGTCGGCGAAGCGTGCACAGGTCGCCGCAATCGAGGAGGCGCTCGACGAGATGGACCGGGAGATGGATGCAGGACGCCAGCCGCTGCCGAGCGACCGGCTGTTCCACCTCCGCGTTGCCGAGGCGACCGGAAACGGCGCGCTTGTCCACGTGATCAAGCAGTTGTGGGACGAGCGCACGGGCGAACTGTTCACGCGGCTCGAGCACCACTACGATTCTCCGGACCTGTGGCGAAGTGCCGTGAGCGAGCATCGCGCTGTGCTGAAATCCATCGCGGCGCGCGATCCGGACGCTGCACGCACTGCGATGCAGCGCCACCTCAACCACGCGTACAAGCGATTCAGCAAAGGCTGGAACGAGCAGCATTGACGTTCAACGAGACGATCTGAAAGGAGCCGCGATGCTTGCCTGTCGCATTCACGCCAAGGACGACCTGCGGGTCGAGGCCCAGGACATGCCCGCCGTCGGTGCGGGCGAAGTGCTGCTGAAGCTCGGTGCCGGCGGCATCTGCGGCTCGGACCTGCATTACTATTTCGAGGGGCGCAACGGCAATTTCGTCGTGCGCGAGCCGCTGATTCCCGGTCACGAGGCATCCGCCGTCGTCGCGGCGATCGGTGACGGTGTCACGCGCGTCAACGTCGGCGACAAGGTGGCCGTCAGCCCGTCGCATGCGTGCGGGCACTGCGGCTATTGTCGGGAAGGTCGCGAGCAGCTATGCGACCAGATGCGGTTCCTGGGCAGTGCCAGCCGGTTCCCGCATATCCAGGGAATGTTCCGCGAATATTTCGTCATGGGCGAGCGGCAGTGCTACCCGGTCACCGCCGACGTGTCGCTCGGCGAGATCGCCTTCGCCGAGCCGCTTGCCGTCGGGCTGCACGCGGTCAACCGCGGGGGCGATCTGCTCGGTAAATCCGTGCTGATCACCGGCGCAGGCACGATCGGCTGCGTAACGGTGCTCGCGGCGCGCCTCGCAGGTGCGGCGAAAGTGACGGTCAGCGACATCCTCGATCGGCCGCTCGCGCAGGCTCGCATTGTCGGCGCCGACGTGACGCTGCACGCGGCGCGCGATGCCGAGGCATTGCGGACACCGCAGTTCGACGTCTCTTACGAGGTTTCCGGCAGCTTTGCCGCGCTGAAGACATGCGTCGCAGCGACGAAGCGCGGCGGCGTCATCGTGCAGGTGGGTACGCTGCCGCACGAGCCGCTCCCATTTGTCGTGAACGAGCTGATGGCCAAGGAGCTCGACCTGCGCGGCGCGTTCCGGTGGGGCATCGAGTTCGACTGGGCCGTCGACTACCTGTCGTCGCGCAAGGTGGACGTGCGGCCGCTGCTCTCGGGCCAGTATCCGCTCGCAGACGCGGTCGATGCCTTCCGCGCTGCCGCCGACAAGAACCGCAGCACCAAGGTGCAGCTCGTCGCCTGAATCGTCCCGCGTCAACCGTTTGCAGCACTAATTTCGAACAATCACAGGAGGAAACATGCGTTTGCTGTCCAAGCTGGTCTTTGCCCTGGCCGCCGTCGCGGCGTTGACGATCGCGGCGCCCGCCGCGGCGCAGACGAAGCTCAAGTGGGCGCACGTCTATGAAACGTCGGAGCCGTTCCACAAGTGGTCGGTGTGGGCAGCCGCCGAGATCGAGAAGCGGACGAACGGCCGCTACCACATCGACGTCTTTCCTGCGTCGAGTCTCGGCAAGGAATCCGACATCAACCAGGGGCTGACGCTCGGCACCGTCGACATGATCATCTCGGGGCTGTCGTTCGCGGCGCGAACGCTGCCGCGATTCGGCGTCGGCTACTACCCGTACACGTTCCGCGACGGCGATCACCTGGTCAAGTGGGCATCGAGCGATGCGTTCAAGCAGCTCGCCGACGAGTACCGGCAAAAGACCGGCATCCAGGTGACGGCGATGACGTATTACGGAACGCGCCAGACCTCGACGAACAAGCCGTTCACCGATTGCGCCGGCATGAAGGGACTGAAGATGCGCGTGCCCGACGTGCCCGCCTATCTCGCGCTGCCGAAGTCGTGCGGCGCGAACCCGACGCCGATCGCTTTCGCGGAAGTCTATCTGGCGCTGCAGAACGGCACGGTCGACGCGCAGGAGAATCCGCTGACGACGATCGAGGCGAAGAAGTTCTACGAAGTGCAGAAGTACATCGTGCTGACCGCCCACATCGTCGACTCGCTCGCCACGCAAGTCGCTCCGCACGTGTGGACGAAGCTGTCGGACGCCGACAAGAAGATATTCACCGACGTCACGCAGGAAGCGGCGCAGAAGGCGACCGCCGAGATCACCAAGCACGAGGGTGAGCTCGTGGACGAGTTCAAGAAGAAGGGCATCACCGTCACGGCCGTCGACAAGAAGTCGTTCCAGGAAGCGATCAACAAGGCCGTGTCGCTCGAATCGATGGGCTATCAGAAAGCCGACTGGGACAAGATCCAGGCGATCAAGTAACGCGCCACCGCCGGTCGCGACTGTCCGTCGCGGCCGGCGCCCGATTTCGTCGCGCCCAATGGACGGATTGCAATGAACGCGAACGATACTTCGAGCGTCGCCGCCGTCGCGGACGATGCGCCGCTATTGGACGATTCCGGTCATTTCCACGCGACCGACGCGCCGATCGACCTTTCGCATTACACGCTGGAGGCGTGGATCGCGTTCGGCTTCTTCTGGCTGCTCGCGTGCGACGTGTTCTACCAGTTCTTCACGCGCTATGCACTGAACGACTCCGCGGCGTGGACGGAGGAGATCGCGCGGTATCTGTTGATCTGCATGGTGTTCGTCGGCGTGTCCGCCGCCGTGCGCACGAGCCGCCATATCCACGTCGATTTCCTCTATCGGCTGATCCCGCACGGTGCGGGGCGCGTGCTGTCGACGATCGTCGACGTCGTGCGGGTCCTGTTCTTCGCCTACGCGGCGGTGCTGACATGGCAGATGATGGACAAGATGGTCAACTACCGGATGACGATCATCGACCTGCCGATGAACCTGGTCTACGGCATCTGCGGGTTCGGCTTCGCCTGCGCCGCCGTGCGGTCGTTGCAGGTCGGCATCAGGAACTGGCGCCGCGGCTACAGCCTGCTCGAGCGCCCCGACCGTGGCGACGAGATCGCGGCATGAGTGGAGCTCCGCAATGACACCGGCACTTCTCGGCTCGTTCCTCGCGATGATGACGACCGGCGTGCCGGTCGCCATCGCCATGGCAGGCTCAGCACTCGTCTACATCCTGCTTACCGGCGACCTGCCGCCGTTCGTCGTCGTCCACCGGATGATCAGCGGCATCGACAGCTTTCCGCTGCTCGCCGTGCCGTTTTTCATCTTCGCCGGCAACCTGATGAACAACGCCGGCATCACGAATCGGATCTACGATTTCGCGCTGTCGCTCGTCGGCTGGCTGAAGGGCGGCCTTGGCCACGTGAACATCATCGGCTCGGTCATTTTCGCGGGCATGTCGGGCACGGCGATCGCCGATGCCGCGGGGCTCGGCACGATCGAGATCAAGGCGATGCGCGACAAGGGCTACGACCTCGGTTTCTCGGTCGGCGTCACCGCGGCTTCGGCGACGCTCGGTCCGATCATTCCGCCGTCACTGCCGTTCGTCATCTACGCGACGATGGCCAACGTATCGGTGGGCCAGCTTTTCCTCGCCGGCATCATTCCCGGCGTCGTGATGGCGATCCTGATGATGCTGACGGTCGCCTACTACGCACACAAGTACAAGTGGGGCGGTGACGTGAAGTTCGAGTGGGCGCGAATCGGCAAGGCGCTGGTCGAGCTCGCCGTCGTGGTCGGGTTTCCGCTTGCGATGTGGGGTGCGGTCGCGGCCGGTCTGCCGTTCAACTACGCGTTCGGCCTCGGCCTCGTGCTGCTGTTCCTCGCCGACTGGCGCTTCAAGTTCAACGCCGTGATGCCGATCATGACGCCGATCCTGCTGATCGGCGGCATGTCGACGGGCGTGTTCACGCCGACCGAAGGTGCAATCGCGGCGTGCGTCTGGGCGCTGGTCCTGGGCCTCGTCTGGTACCGGACGATGACGCTGAAGATGCTCGCGAAGGTGAGCATGGACACGATCGAGACGACGGTGACCGTGATGTTCATCGTCGCCGCCGCGTCGATCTTCGGCTGGCTGCTGACGGCGACGCGCGTGACGGACCTGGTCGCGCTGTGGGTGTTGTCGTTCACGCACAGCCCGTGGGTATTCCTGCTGCTCGCGAACCTGCTGATGCTGTTCGTTGGCTGCTTCCTCGAGCCGACGGCCGCAATCCTGATCCTCGTGCCGGTGTTGCTGCCGGTCGTGCAGCAGCTCGGCATCGACCCGGTGCATTTCGGCCTGGTGATGGTGCTGAACCTGATGATCGGCCTCTTGCATCCACCGATGGGAATGGTGCTGTTCGTGCTCGCCCGGGTCGCCAACCTGTCGATCGAGAAGACGACGATGGCGATCGTGCCGTGGCTCATCCCGCTGCTGCTGTCGCTGCTGCTGATCACGTACGTGCCGCAGATCTCGCTGTGGCTCCCGCGCACGCTGATGCATTAGCGGACGGGCAACGACGATGGATCGCATCGAGCGCATCGAAGTCCTGCAGGTCGACCTGACGCCGAAGGTCGTCCGCAGCGACGCGATCCAGTCGTTCGTCGCGCAGGAAACGCCGATCGTGCGGATAACCTGCGCCGACGGCGCGCAGGGCACCGGATACACGTACACGATCGGCACGGGCGGGTCGTCGGTCGTGGCGCTCATCCGCGACCACCTCGCGCCGCAGCTGATCGGCCGCGATGCGCGCGAGATCGAGCGGTTGTGGAAGGAACTGTTCTTCCACACGCACGCGACGGTCGTCGGGGCGATCACCAGTCTGGCACTCGCGGCGATCGACACGGCGCTATGGGACCTGAAGTGCCGCCGCGCCAACCTGCCGCTGTGGATCTGCGCGGGCGGCGCGCAGCCGCGCGTGCCGGTCTACACGACGGAGGGCGGGTGGCTGCACCATCCGCGCGAGCAACTCGTCGACGAGACGCGCGCGGCGAAGGCGCAGGGATTTCGCGGCGCGAAGATCAAGGTCGGCCGGCCGTCGATTGCCGAGGACATGGCGCGCCTTGCTGCGGTCCGCGAAGCCGCCGGCGATGCGTTCGAGATCATGGTCGACGCGAACCAGGCGTTCACCGTCGCCGAGGCCCGCCGGCGTGCGCACGCGTTCGCGCCGCTGATGCTCGCGTGGCTCGAGGAACCGCTGCCGGCCGAGGATCTCGGCGGTCACGTCGAGCTCGCGGCGGTGGCGACGATGCCGATCGCTGTCGGCGAATCGCTGTACCACGCGGCGCATTTCCGCGAGTATCTCGAGCGTGGCGCATGCTCGATCGTCCAGGTGGACTGCGCGCGCATCGGCGGCATCACGCCATGGCTCAAGGTCGCGCATCTTGCGGAATCGTTCAATGTCGCCGTCTGCCCGCACTTCCTGATGGAACTGCACGTGTCGCTGACGGCCGCGGTGCCGAACGGCGCGTGGGTCGAATACATTCCGCAGCTCGACGCGATCACGACATCGCGCCTCGCGATGGAAGACGGCTACGCGCTGCCGCCGGCCGCGGCCGGCCTGGGCATCGAATGGGATCACGCCGCGATCGACCGTGCCGCCGTGTCGAAGTCGACGGTGACCAAACGCAATTGAGGAGACCGCCATGCTCACCCGCTCATCGCTGACGATCAGGCTGCATCCGGCCGACGACGTCGTCATTGCCCGCCAGCAACTCGTCGGCGGCACGAAGCTGCTCGACGAGAACGTCGCCGTCGTCGGCCTCGTGCCGCCGGGACACAAGGTCGCGACGCGCGCGATCGCCGTCGGCGAGGCGGTGCGGCGGTACAACCAGATCATCGGCTTCGCGAGCCGCGCGATCGGGCCGGGCGAGCATGTGCATCTGCACAATCTCGCGATGGGCGACTTCGCGCGCGACTACGCGATCGGCGTCGACGCCAAGCCCACCGCGTACATCCAGCCCGCCGCGACGTTCCAGGGCATCGTACGACGCGACGGCCCCAACGCCGGCAAGGTCGCGACGCGCAACTACATCGGCATCCTGTCCACGGTCAACTGCTCGGCCACGGTCGCGCGCGGCATCGCCGATCATTTCAACGCCGAGCGCCTCGCGAGGTTTCCGAACGTCGACGGTGTCGTCGCGCTGACGCACGGTTCGGGTTGCGGCATGGATACGCACGGCGAGGGGATGCAGATCCTGCGCCGCACGCTCGGCGGGTACGCGAAGCACGCGAACTTCGCCGGCGTGCTGATCGTCGGCCTCGGCTGCGAGGCGAACCAGATCAGCGCGCTGCTCGGCGCGCAGGCGCTGACCGAAGGCCCGCTGCTGCGCACCTTCTCGATCCAGGATACCGGCGGCACGGCGAAGACCATCGCGCACGGCGTGGGCATGATCCGCGAGATGCTGCCGCACGCGAACGACGTGACGCGCGAGCCGGTGCCCGCGTCGCACATCACCGTCGGCCTGCAATGCGGTGGCTCCGACGGCTACTCCGGCATCACCGCGAATCCTGCGCTCGGTGCGGCGGTCGACCTGCTCGTGCGGCACGGCGGCACGGCGATCCTGTCGGAGACGCCCGAAATCTACGGCGCCGAGCATCTGCTGACGCGGCGCGCCGTGTCACCCGACGTCGGAGAGAAACTCGTGTCGCGGATCCGCTGGTGGGAGGACTACACGACGCGCGAAAAGGGCGAGATGAACAACAACCCGTCCCCGGGCAACAAGGCCGGGGGGCTGACGACGATCCTCGAGAAATCGCTCGGCGCCGTAGCGAAGGGCGGCACGACGAACCTCGTCGAGGTATACGAGTACGCCGAGCCGGTGACGGCGAAGGGATTCGTCTACATGGACACGCCGGGGTACGACCCGGTCTCGGCCACCGGCCAGGTCGCCGGCGGTGCCAACATGATCGTCTTCACGACCGGTCGCGGATCTGCGTACGGCTGTGCGCCGGCACCGTCGCTGAAGCTGTCCACCAACACAGCGCTCTGGGTGCGGCAGGAGGAGGACATCGATCTCAACTGCGGCGAGATCGTCGATGGCGGCGCAACCGTTGCGGAGCTCGGCGAGAGGCTGTTCCGGTTGATGCTCGACACGGCGTCGGGCGCGAAATCGAAAAGCGAGGTTCACGGCTACGGCCAGAGCGAGTTCGTGCCCTGGTACGTTGGCGCGGTGATGTGATCGGCGACGAGCGTGGCTTCGGTTGACATGTCCGGAGGCCGCTCGTACGCTGCAACGGCGTTGCGGTGCGCGCAGTCGGGCGCGTCGTGGCAACTGGCGGTATGACAATGAGGGGGTTCGGATGAAAGTCGTCACGAAGTGCATCGCGGCGCTGCTCGCGCTCGGCATGCTGGGCGCAGCCGCGCCGGCTGCAGCGCAGGAGAAGATCGTCGTCTGGTGGGTCAAGGGCTTCTATCCGTCGGAGGACGCGGCGCTGTTCGAAGCCGTCAAGAAGTTCGAGGCGAAGACCGGCGTCAAGGTCGACCTGTCGCAATACGCGGTGCAGGACGGCATCCCGAAGACCGTCGCCGCGCTCGATTCCGGCAACCCGCCCGACGTCGCGTACATCGACGTCTACGACTTCCAGGTGCTCGGCAAGTGGGCGTACGAGGGCAAGCTCGAGGATCTCACCGACGTCCTGACGCCCATCAAGGGCAACTTTCTCCCCAACACCCTCGAGACGACGTTCCTCTACAACGACAAGACGAAGAAGCGCGCGTACTACGGTTTCCCGATCAAGCAGCAGACGATGCACATCGAGTACTGGAAGGACATGCTCGCGGAGGCCGGTGACACCACGATCCCCGACACGTGGAAGGAATACTGGGCGTTCTGGTGCGACAAGGCGCAGCCCGATTACCGCAAGAAAACCGGCAAGCGGATCTTCGGCACCGGCTTCCCGATGGGCGTCGACTCGAGCGACTCGTTCTTTTCGTTCCTGACCTTCATGGACGCGTACAACGTCAAGCTCGTCGACGATAACGGCAAGGTGACCGTCAGCGATCCGAAGGTGCGCCAGGGCATGATCGGCGCCGTGCGCGACTACACGATGCCGTACACGAAGGGATGCACGCCGCCGTCGGCGACGAGCTGGAAGGACCCGGACAACAACGTCGCGTTCCACAACAAGACGACGATCATGACGCACAACGCGACGATCTCGATCGCGGCGAAATGGTTCGACGACATGAACAATGACAAGCTCAAGCCCGAGGAGCGCGAGCAAGCGAAGAAGAACTACTACGAGAACATCGTCACCTCGGGATTCCCCAAGAAGCCCGACGGCTCGCCGATGACCTACCGCGCGGCGGTGAAGACCGGCGCGATGTTCGCCGACTCCAAGAACAAGAAGCGCGGCAAGGAGTTCATCGCGTTCCTGCTGCAGGACGAGAACCTGACCCCGTACGTCGAAGGCTCGCTCGGTCGCTGGTATCCGGTTACGAAGGCCGGCGCTGCGCGGCTGTCGTTCTGGCTCGCCGATCCGCACCGGACGTCGGTGCAGCGCCAGTTCGCGGCGGGGACGACGACGTTCGAATTCACGAAGAACTACAAGTTCACGATCCTCAACAACGAGAACGTCTGGGCGAAGGCGATGAACCGCGTCGTCAGCGAGAAGTGGCCGGTCGAGAAGGCCGTGGACGAGATGCTGGCGCGCATCAAGGAAGTCGCGGGTTAAAAAGCTTCTGATGGACACGGGGCGGCGCGGCCGCCCCGTCTTTGAGGTGCCGAGGTCCCATGGCTACTGTGGCGCTCCCTCAGGTCGACGCGGTCCGCATGACGGACCCGCGGAAGAAACGCCTGTCGCCGTGGAAGCTGTGGGGCGCACTGCTGCTCGCGCCTTACGTCGTCATCTTCATCGTGTTCGTCGTGTACCCGGTGGGCTACGGCCTGTGGCTCGCCCGGCATCCGCAGAGCTACGTCCAGCTGGCCAACGACCCGGTATTCGCCGAAGCGATCTTCAACACGCTCGTCTTCCTGATCGTCGCGATCAATCTCAAGATGATCGCGGCGCTGCTGTTGTCCGGGTTCTTCGTGACGGCGAGGCCGTGGATCAAGTGGCTCTCCGTGCTGTTCATCCTGCCGTGGGCGGTGCCGTCGATTCCGACGATCCTGTCGATCCGCTTCATGCTGAACCCGGAGTGGGGCGTCATCAACCAGGTGATCTTCAAGCTGACAGCCGAGGACGGCCCTAACTGGCTCAACGACCGGTGGCTCGCGCTGTCGATGGCGATGCTCGTTCACGTGTGGAAGAGCCTGCCATTCTGGACGATGATCATGATCGCCGGCAGGCTGTCGATACAGAAGGAACTGTACGAGGCCGCAAGCGTCGACGGCGCCACAGGGCTGCAGCAGTTCAGGTTCATCACGTGGCCGTCGATGAGCACGCTGTACCTGACGTCGACGATCCTGTCGATGATCTGGACGCTCGGCGACTTCAACAGTGTCTACCTGCTGACCGGCGGCGGACCCGCTGACCTCACGCACATTCTCGCCACGCTCGGCATCCGTTACCTGCGCCTCGATCAGATCGACCTCGCGATGGCGACGATCGTCTGCGCGATGCCGCTCGTGCTGCCGCTCGTCTATTTCATGATGAAGCGCTTGAGCCGATGAAAAAAGTAGTCACCGAAGCGAAGCTGCTGCTGATCGGCATCCCGGTCGCGATCTGGACGCTGCTGCCGATCTACAACCTGTTCCTGTTCTCGATCTCGTCGAAGGAGGACGCGTTCGCCGGCAAGCTGTGGCCCGACCATCCGACGCTGCGCAATTTCGAAACAGTGTTTCGCGAGCAGCACCATTTCCTCGGCTTCTTCTGGCTGCAGATGTGGAACTCGCTCTTGATCGCCGTCGCGGTGGGCGTGATCACGCTGATGGTCGCGACGACCGCGGCATTCGCGATCAGCCGGCTGAAGGCGCGCGGCGGCAGACTGGTGCTGAACTGTGCGCTGTTCACGTATTTCATCCCGGCGGCGTTTCTTGCCGTACCGATGTACAAGGCGATGGGCACGTACGGACTGCTGAACAACCAATGGGCGCTGATCCTGGCGATGATCACGATCGCGTCGCCGTACGCGATCTGGGTGCTGAAGCAGGCATCGGACAAGCTGCCGCTCGAACTCGACGAAGCCGCGCGCATCGACGGCGCGTCGCCGTTGCAACTGTTCCGGCTCGTCTACCTGCCGCTGATGGCGCCGTCGCTCGTCGCCGTCGGCATCTACGCGCTGCTGCTCGCCTGGAACGAGTACCTGTATGCGTTCCTGCTGCTGTCGAGCGAAAGGGACGTGACGCTCGCGGTTGCGCTCGGCCAGTTCCTGTCGGCGGACGATTCACCGTGGGAGCTGCTGATGACCACCGGGCTCATCTATGCGTTGCCGCCCGCCGCGATCTACTACACGTTCAAGCGCTACATGGTCGGTGGCCTGACGGCAGGCGCCGTCAAGGCGTGAAGCGGTCACTCGCCGGCGAATCGGCGCCTTTCATCGTGCAAGCGGAGTAGCCAATGGCATCGGTATCGTTCCACAACATCGAGAAGGCATTCGGCAGCACGAAGGTCATCCACGGCATCTCGTTCGAGATCCAGGACGGCGAGTTCATGGTGCTCGTCGGGCCGTCCGGCTGCGGCAAATCGACGTTGCTGCGCATGCTCGCCGGACTCGAGGAGATCAGCGGCGGAACGATCGCCATCGACGGCCGGCCGGTCAATGACGTCGATTCCAAGGATCGCGACATCGCGATGGTGTTCCAGAGCTACGCGCTGTATCCGCACATGACGGTCCGCGACAACATGGGCTTCAGCCTGCGGCTGCGCAAGGCGGACCGCAACGAGATCGACACGCGCGTTGCACGTGCGGCGAAGATCCTGAACCTCGATCCGTACCTCGACCGGTTTCCGCGCGAGCTTTCCGGCGGCCAGCGCCAGCGCGTTGCGATGGGACGCGCGATCGTTCGCGATCCGAAGGTGTTCCTGTTCGACGAACCGCTGTCGAACCTCGATGCGAAGCTACGCGTGCAGATGCGCGCCGAGATCAAGGCGCTGCACCAGCGGCTGAAGACGACGACCGTTTACGTGACGCACGACCAGATCGAGGCGATGACAATGGCCGACCGGATCGTCGTCATGCACGACGGCGTGATCGAGCAGATCGGCACGCCGCTCGAGCTTTACGACCGGCCGGACAACCTGTTCGTCGCGCAGTTCATCGGCTCGCCGGCGATGAACATCGTCAAGGGTACGCTGCGCAGGACCAACGGCACGGCGCACGTCGAGACACCCGACGGCGTCCACTGGCCGCTCGGAGCGGGTGCCGGTACCGACGGGCAGGCCGTTACGTACGGCGTGCGGCCCGATCACCTCGAGCTCGCCGGCAACAATCACCGCAGCGTGCCGGGCGAGATCGTCGTCGTCGAGCCGACCGGCTCGGAAACCGAGCTCGTCGTGCGCATCGGCGATGCGCAGATGATCGTCGAGACCCACGGCCGGCCCACCTTAGCACCCGGCGACAAGGTCCAGTTCGCTGTGAATCCCGCGAACGTGCATCTGTTCGACCAGTCGTCGGGTGCTAGGCTCACGTCGTGAACAAGGCAAAGTTGATACGCGGATTTCTCGTCGTCCTTGCGGGCGCTTTCGTCGTCATCGCCGGCGTGCAGCTATTGAAGGGCAACCCGGTCGAACACGCGGCGTCCGAAGGGCTGCTGTGGTCGGTGATCACGGCGGTCGTATTCACCGTCGCGCGCGCATACCGGTTGCGCAAGGGCCAATACTGCGCCGTCTGCGGTGACCTGCCGCCGATGAGCGCGCCCGACGGAAACCACACTACCGCGCCGCCGCATTCCTGACATCCGATGCTGGAGCTGCGGCCTACGTGCGAGAACTGCAACAAGGCGCTGTCTGCGAATTCGCTGGAAGCGCGGATCTGCACGTACGAATGCACGTTTTGCGCGGCGTGCGTCGATGGCGTGCTGCGCAACGTCTGCCCTAACTGCGGCGGCGGGTTCGTTCCGCGGCCGATTCGCCCCGCCCGCAACTGGAAAGGCGACAACTATCTCGGCAAGGATCCGGCGAGTACGAAAATTCGCCACCGTCCCGTGGATCCCGTCGCCCATGCGCGCTTCGCGGCGACGCTGCAGGACATCGCGCCGCGCGACCGCTGACGGGAATTCCGCGGCGTGGCAGCGACACAACCGGATGCGGCGTGGGAAAGTCGAGCGGAGCAGCTATGGGCGACGATGGACGCCTGCGACGCCGACACGTTCATCGCGCGGATGGACGCACTCGCCGCCGAGTTGCCGGATGGAAATGCCGTCGGATTGTTCGAGCGCGCGTCGGCGCGCGACTCATTCGGCCACCCCGATCGTGCCGTCCCGCTCTACCGCGCGGCGCTCGACGCCGGACTTTCCGGCTCGAAGCGCCGTCGCGCGATCATCCAGATGGCAAGCTCGTTGCGCAATCTCGGCAGCCCGAGCGTCGCCGTGCAATTGTTGAGCGCTGAGGTCGATCGGTCCTCCGACGAGCTCGACGGCGCCGTGCGGGCGTTCCTGGCGCTCGCACTCGTCGACGTCGGCCGCGAGCGCGAGGCAGTCGCCGTAAGTCTTGCCGCACTGGCGCAGTACCTGCCCCGATACAATCGCTCGCTCGCGCGCTACGCCGCGGAGCTTGGCGCCGAAGACCGCGCCGACCGAACGGAGGGGACACCCATGTCACAGTCTGCAAACACCGCTCTGGCGCGTCGCTGGTTCGACGACGTGTGGAACAAGCGGCGCGAGGCGACGATCGCTGAGGTTCTCGATCCGGACGCCGTTGGCCATCTCGAGGGGCTCGTGACCCACGGCATCGACGAGTTCATGCGCGCCCGCGCCTACCTGATCGGCGCATTCCCCGACCTGCAGATCACCGTCGACGACGCCATAGGCGAAGGCGACAACGTCGCAGTCCGATGGTCGGTCACCGGCACGCATCGCGGCGGCGATCTCGGCATTCCGCCGACCGGGAAAGCCGTGACCTTTCGCGGGATCACGTGGTTCCGGTTTGCGAACGGGCGCCTGGTCGAAGGCTGGGACTCGTGGAACCAGGGACGGTTGATGAACGAGCTGCAGGCGGCAGCCGGCAAACCCGCGTGACGCCGGATCGGCGTTCATCGCGCTGACGCCGTGCGCACGCTGGACCATCTGTTCACCAACAACGCCGCATGGGCGGCGCGCCTGCGGCGCCAGGATCCCGATTTCTTCGCCAAGCTGTCGCAGCAGCAGTTTCCGTCCTATCTGTGGATCGGTTGCTCGGACAGCCGCGTACCGGCGAACGAGATCGTCGGCCTGTTGCCGGGCGAGCTCTTCGTCCACCGCAACGTCGCGAACCTGGTCGTGCACACGGACTTGAACTGTCTGACCGTCATGCAGTTCGCGATGGATATCCTGAAGGTTCGCCATATCATCGTCTGCGGCCATTACGGCTGCAGTGGCGTGCAGGCGTCGCTGCGCGGCGAGCGCCTGGGCCTGTCCGACAACTGGCTGCGTCATCTCGAGGATGTGCGGCAGAAGCATCACGATCACCTCGACGACGTTGACGATCCGGCGCGCGCGGCCGACCGCCTGTGCGAGCTCAACGTCATCGAGCAGGTCGCCAACGTTTGCCAGACGACGATTGCGCGCGACGCGTGGGCACGCGGTCAGGAGCTCACCGTGCATGGCTGGATCTACGGCTTGCAGGATGGCTTGCTGCGCGACCTCAATGTGACCGTCAGCGCAGCGGCCGAAACGGACTCCGCCTATCGCGCCGCGATCGCGGCGCTTTCATCATGAGCGGCGAGCGCGGGCAGCGCGCCGCGACGACCGGTGACGATGGCGCGTCACCGCGGCCGATGCAGCGCCTGCGCGGCAGCTGCCATTGCGGCGCCGTCCGCTTCGAGATCGAGACGGATTTCCCGGAGCTGACGACGTGCGACTGCTCGATTTGCAGGCGCAAGAACGCGCTGATGGTCAAGGTGCACGAGGACCGGTTCCGGCTGCTGGCCGGCGCCGATGCGCTCACGGAGTACCGGTTTCACACGCAGACGGCGCGCCACTTCTTTTGCAAGACATGCGGCATCTATCCGTTCCACCGCAAGCGCGTGACGCCCGAGCACCTCGGCATCAACGTGTTCTGCCTCGAGAATTTCGATCCTGCCGGCATTCCGGTGCGCCATACCGACGGCGTCGGAATGAAATAGCGCGTCGGTTGAGCGCAGCCTGCTGTTCGACACGGGATCTCAAACCATGCCGATGTCCGACTACATCCGGGGACTGCGCGACAGGATCGGCACGACGGTGCTCGAGGTGCCGACGGTCAGTGTCCTCGTGTTCGACGAGCGCGAGCGCATCCTGCTCGTCCGCCACGTGGAAGGCAACGACTGGACCACGCCCGGTGGGATGATCGAGCCGTACGAGACGCCGGCCGACGCGGCACTGCGCGAGACTTGGGAAGAAACCGGCTTGCTCGTCGCGCTGACGCAGGTCGTCGGCGTGTTCGGCGGTGCGCTTTGCGCGAGCACGTACGCGAACGGCGACCAGGTGGCGTGGGTTTCGACGGTGTTTCGCGCAACGCGCGTCAGCGGCGAGTTGCGGCCTGACGGCGAGGAGACCCTCGAGACGCGCTATGTCGATCGTGCCGATATCGGTGCGCTGCGCTGCAAGCCGCACGCGCGGCTGTTCGTCGATGCCGGTTACGCGTCGTCGCCAGTCGCGCAGTTCCAGGCGCCGACCTGGCGTCCGCCTGCGGCGTAACGTCGCCGTCGCGGCCACCGTCGCCGCGCAACTCGGGGGTCAGTCCTGCCGGACGTACAGGCCGTCGAATGCAACCGTCCATGTCTTGCCGCCGTCGGACGACGATTCCCAAAGTTGCCGCACGCGCCCGCCGGTGAGCGGTGTCCACGTGATCCGCTGGCGCGACGACTGATTCGGCGCATCGGCGTCGAACGCTTCGCCGGTGAGCACCATCGCCGTGTCGACCCGCGATCCATCGAGTTGCAGCAATCCGCCGCCGCTATCGACCCACGTCTGGTGCCAGCGACGGCGATCGCGGTCGTAGATGTTGACACTGGTGCCCGTCACGCCGGCGATGCTCGTCCAGCGCTCGATCAGCGCGCAACCGCCGTGTGCCGCGTCGATGCGATTGTGGCCGACGATCTTGCCCGACGGGTCGCGGACTTCCCATTGACCGAGCCAGAAATCGAACTGGCGATGCTCGGTGGCTGCGCACGGCGGCGGCTTGGCAGGCGGCGCGGTTTGCGCGGCGGCGGTAACGACGCATCCAAGCGAGAGCGATAACGCGACGACGAAGTGGGCGGGGACGTTACAGGGCATGGGCCGCATCGTCGCCGAACGGTGGCCCTGCGGCAAGGGCCATTTCAGCACATCTGACTGGGCCATTGCCGCATAATGGACGTCGTCTGCATTACCCTCGATGCTGGCTTTCGATGACCAGGCGTTCGCAAGCGACTCTGCTGGCGTTGCCCGAAGCGTCCGCGTCCCGGCTCGGGTTGCGCGACAGGATCTACGAGGCCTGCCTGGCGGCGATACGCGACGGAAGGCTCGCGGCCGGCCGTCGGCTGCCATCGGCGCGCCAGCTTGCAACCGATTGGTCGGTCGCGCGCAACACGATCGACGATGCGTTGTCGCAGCTGCACGCGGAAGGCGTCATCGTCCGCCGCGTCGGCGACGGGACGTTCGTCGCGCCGGGTGTCAACGCGCCGCCGCGTGCGGCGTATTCGCAGCATCGCAAGCCCGCGGCGATCGGCAAGCGGGCGTTGCGAATGGCGTCGGCGCGGGGTGCGGAAGCGGCGCGACCGTTTGCCGCCGGCAGCGTCCCCCGCCCGGTGCCGTTCGTCGCGGGGCTCGCGGCACTCGACGCCTTTCCGATGGAAACGTGGCGGCGGCTGGCTGCACGCTGCTGGCGCGCGAGCGGCACGACGCTGCTCGGTTACCTGCCCGCGTCCGGGTACCCGCCGCTGCAAACCGCGATCGCCGAACATGTCGCTGCGGCTCGCGGCATCCGCTGCAACGCGGGGCAGGTGATGATCCTGAACAGCGCGATGCAGGCCCACGACCTGATCGCGCGCGTGCTCGGCGAGCGGGACGACGTCGCGTGGATCGAAGATCCGTGCTATCCGAACTTGCGGGCGGTGCTCTCGATGGCCGGCATTCGCGTCGTACCGTGTGCCGTCGACGCCGAAGGTCTCGCGATCGAAAGCACGGCAGGCGAGCGGAAGGCGCCTGTGCTGATCTGCGTCACGCCGTCATGCCAATACCCGACCGGCGTCGTCATGTCGCTCGCCCGGCGTCTTGCGCTGCTGCAGGTTGCGGAGCGGTCGCAGTCATGGATCGTCGAGGACGACCACCAGGCGGAGTTCGCGTGGTCGGCGCGGCCCACGGCGTCCATTTTCTCGCTCGATCGGAGTGCCCGGACTCTTTACGCCGGAACCTTCAGCCACACGGTATTCCCCTCGTTGCGCCTCGCGTACGTTGTTCTCCCGGAGTCGCTGGTCGACGTATTCCAGGCCGTGCGGCGACAGCTCGATGACCACACGCATGGCTTCATGCAGGCAGTCCTGGCGGATTTCATCGCCGGCGGCCATTTCTCCGCCCACGTGCGCAGGATGAGGGCGTTGTACGCGGCTCGCCGCGACGCGCTGATGGAAGCGTTCGCTCGCCATGCGCCGGACGTCGAACTCGGTGGGCTCGCGTGCGGCATGCACGCGACGCTCGAATGGAACGCGGGAGGTGACGATGCGGACGTTGCGGCGCGCGCGGCGCGTGCAGGCATCCGCGTGCTGCCGTTGTCGCGCTACTCGGCAGCACTGGCGCGGCGCAATGGCCTGCTGCTCGGCTATTCGGCGCTGTCCGAGCGGCGCATAGCCGCCGCGGTTGCGCGGCTCTGTCCATTTCTGGACGGCGGAAGAGCGTGACAGACAAACCGCCGCTGACGAGGCAATGCGTGCAGCCCTAGAACTTTCCGAACCGGTTGTACGCTTCGACGGGATCCATGCCGCCGATCAGCGCGGTGCGCATCTCGGTCTCGGTGGCCATAACGGCCTCGGTTCGCGCGATCGCCTCGGCTGCAGCGGCGCGCGGAATGATGACGACCCCGTCGCGATCGCCGAGCAGGAAATCGCCGCTGCGGATCGTGATATCGCCGATCGTCACTGGCTCGGCAAAGCGATCGGGAACCCATCGTTCGACAATGTCCGTCGGCGTCAGGAACGAGCAGAACACGGGAAATCCCTGCTCGAGCACGAGGTCGGTGTCGCGCGAGCCGCCGTCGACGACGTAGCCGAGTACGCCGCGCGCCTGCAACGTCTGCGCGGACAACTCGCCCATGAGCGCGACCTCGTGGTTGTTCGGCTGGCAGACGACAACGTGCCCGCGCGGCGCTTTCGACAGCAGCGTGCACCAGCCCAACAGGCACTCGTGGCGCGTCTTCGTGCGGTCGATATGGCCGGCGACGGTCCAGACGGGTCCGGCGAGCTTCACGCCGGGCGCGATCGACTTGATCGATGGCGGCAGCGCAATGCGATCGTGGCCCATCATCCGTAGCACGTCGTGCACGGCACCCGTGTAGCAGCCGCCAAGACGCGCGGCCAGTGTTGCGTCGTCGTCGATTGTCATCGGTTAGCCTTCCGATTGCCGGCCTACGCGCGCCGCTTCCAGCCGCCGATGATTGCCCCCGCAATGGCGAGGCCGACGACCGCGTACGCGCCGTTGATCAGCCACAGTGTGACGGAGCGCCACTCGAAGCCGTAGTTCAGCGCGAGATTCGCGGCGATGAAGCCGGCGGCAACAGCGGCGCCCAATTGCAAGCCGCCGGCGAGCGTCGTCGCCTGCAGCCGCTCGATCAGCCATGACAGCGCGTAGCACATCACCAGGATCGCGACGAACCCGATGACGTAAGGCAGCGGCGAGCCACCCTGCTCGGCGGTGATCTGCTCCATCGTCTTGCCGATCGCCGCGAGCCAGCGCGCCGAGAGCACCGTGTACCAGATGGCGCCAAGCACGAAGAACACGATCGCCGCGATCCACACCGCAATATGCCGCGCTGCATTCATCGTTGCCTCCAGTCGTCGTTATGCAGCCGGTATTTGAACACAGGCCGTAAAACATCCGTGATCGCACGGAGCGTTCGACGGCCGACGCGTCGGATCACGCTGCACGAGCCCTAATGACGGTTCGCGCGGCCGCATCGCCGGTTCGCCTGCGCTCCCGGCCCGTAAGCCAAATTTCAGGCGCCGTTGCACGCAGCCGGCATACAGTGGCTCGATCGGTACCGGTCGACGCGCACGATTACAGGCTTCCTTTCCGGAGGTGCGGTTGAACACGATTGCCACGCTGTCGTACGACACGCTCGAGAGCACGGTGACCATCGCGTCCGTGCCAACGCCGCTTGGACCGATGCACGTCGCGACGGTGCCGCACGGCCTTTGCGCCGCGGTGTTCGACGATCGGTACCAGGCGCTCGAGCCGCGGCTGCGGCGCGTGTTCGGCCCGTACTTCAACGTCGTGCCGGGCGACCCGCACGACGTCGCGAGTCGACTCGATGCGTACTTCGACGGAACGCTCGACGCGCTGGCCGACATGCCGCTCGCCATCGCGGCAACGCCGATGCAGCGTCGCGTATGGGCACTCGTCAGCGCGCTGCCGGCCGGCACGCTGTCGACTTATGCCGCGCTGGCAGATCGCCTCGGCATGCCGCGCGCTCAGCGTGCCGTCGGCGTGTGCCTCGCCACCAATCCGGCACCGCTGTTCATCCCGTGCCACCGCGTCGTCGCCGCATCGGGCAACCTCGCGAGCTATCCGGGTGGCGTCGCGCGCAAACGGTGGCTGCTACGGCACGAAAGCGCGCTGGACGTCGCCGACCTGACGGGCCGGCGTGTGCTGCGCGCGCGGCGTGCCCGCCGCGGGCTCGACCCGCGCGAAACGGTCGATGTCATCGCGATGCCGCGCGTCGTCGGCTACTAGCGGATCGATAGGCACGCTTCTCATCGCGCGGATCCGCCGGGCCGCGATCAGGGCTCGGTGGTGCGCGACAGTCCGAACGCCCGCTGGATTCGGTTGCGATAGCTGCGTCCCGACGTGAGCTCGGTGCCGTCGGCAAGCGCAACGACGTACTCGCCATGCAGCTGCGGGCGCAACTCGCGGACGAGTGCGATGTTCACCGCGTGCGAGCGGTGGATGCGCAGGAACGACGCCGGGTTCAGCCGCTGCATCAGCCCGGTCAGCGTCTCCTTGTGCAGGTACGGGCGCTCGGCCCAGATGCGCACGTAGTTGTCCTCCGCCTCGAGCCGGACGATTTCCCCGACGGGAACGATGACGATCCGGTTGACGGAACGCACCGGGATGCGGGCGAGCCACTCGTGGGCGCCCGGCGCGAACTCGAGCTGCGCAGCCGCGTCGTCTGCGGCTCGTTCCGGATATACATGTACATACATATTCATGCCCGCACGTTAACCCGAAATTCTGCGACGGGCAAGCGACCCCGACCATTCACCGCCCCAGGTCGCCCTTTCGCCCGGTCCTGACGCGGGTCGCCTACCCGGCCAACCACGCGTCGTACCGCTACGGTGTGCGCTTCGCGCCACGCGGTGCATGCATCCGATGGGATGCCGGCAGTGCCGACGAAGTGCGTCGCACGCCGATGGAGTGCGGCAAGTGCAATTCGTCGCCGCATCCGTTCAATGAGCGTCGCCTGCGCGGCGCGGTTTCCCGTTCGCCGCATGCGAATACCGGTCCGCCCTCCGCGCGCGGCGGTTCACGAACAACCTATTGCGGCGCCGCGTTGCGCTCACCTACGCTCGATTGTCGCGACTCGAGCGTTTCCGATCACAGGTCGCACCCAAAAAACACGTCTTCCGTGGGGGATTCCAGATGATTTTGCAACGTACCAAGCTCGCTGCAGCGCTGGCCTGTGCAGCGGGCGCAGCCGCCGCCGTGTCGACGTCCGCGGTCTACGCACAAGCAACGACGCCCGACATACGCGTCGAAGTGACGGGGTCGAACATCAAGCGCGTCGAGGGCGAGGGCGCGCTGCCGGTGACGGTGATCACGCGGGAGGAGATCCAGCGATCGGGCGCGACGACGCCGATGGAACTGTTGCAGCAGATCTCGGCGAACAACAGCGCCGGGATGACAACGATCTCCAACTCGGTCGGCGCGCTGACGCTGTCGGCGCAGACGGCATCGCTGCGCGGTCTCGGCGGCGCGCGCACGCTGGTGCTGATCAACGGCAACCGGATCGACAGTTTCGCCGGCGAGGTACAGGGTGTCGGCGGCGTCAATCTGGCGAACATCCCGTTCCAGGCGATCGAGCGCGTCGAAATCCTGAAGGACGGCGCATCCGCGATCTACGGTTCCGACGCGATCGCCGGTGTCATCAACTTCATCACACGCTCAGACTACACCGGCGCGGAAGTGACGGGTTTCTACGGAACGCCAACGCGCGGCGGCGGCGGCGATCAGTGGCAGGGAACCGTCTCCGCCGGCTGGGGCGACCTGACGAAGGACCACTGGAACGCGTTCATATCGGGTTCGTACAACGAGCAGAAGTCGCTCGACCAGGTCGACCGCAATTTCTCGCGATCGTCGTACATCCCTGACATCGGTCTCATCGGCATTTCGAGCAACACGAATCCGGCGCTGATCACGACGGGCGGCATCGGTGTCGTCAACAATTCGACCGGCACGCCCATCCTGGCCAGCAACAAGCAGGAGTGCGGCACGAGCCAGTTCTACAACGACAACAACCTGGGCACCGGCTGCTTTTTCGATCCGTCGATGATTCACGGCGTGCAGATGATTCCGCACCAGAAATCGACCAACCTGTTCGGCAATGCGCGGTTCCAGATCAACAACGACTGGCAGGCGTACGTTACGGGCATGTACTCGCGCGACGAAGTGAACCTCGTCATCCAGCCAGGGCCGATGTCGAGCCTGTTCACGTACGGCCCGCTGAATAACATTCCTTCCACGGTAACGCTGCAGCCCGATAGTCCGTTCTACCCGCACCAGATCGCCTCCGACGCCGGCGTCGACGGTCAGCCGCTCGACATCCGCTATCGCACGTTCGATAACGGTTTCCGCGACACGACCGATACGAACGAGAACTGGCAGCTCATCACCGGGCTCAAGGGCACGTGGCAGAAGTGGGACTTCGATGGTGCGGCGTTCTACTCGGAAGGCAAGACGAAGCAGCACATCAACGGCGGCTTCCAGGATTACACGAGGCTATTGCCGATCCTGAACAGCGGCGTCGTCAATTTCTTCGGTCCGAACACACCGGACGTGATCGCGCTCGAGCGCACGGCCAATTTCGTCGGCGACGCGTTCCACGGCACGTCGAAGAACTACGGCGCGCGTGCGACGGCGTCCGGCGAAATCTACAAGCTCCCGGCCGGTCCCCTTGCGCTGGCGTTCGGCGTCGAGGCGCGAAAGGAGGAATTCGACCAGATCATGGATCCGGCCCTCGAGAGCGGAAACATCACCGGCTTCGGAGGGCCGATAAAGTCGACGCGCGACAAGGACCGCAAGCAGTGGGCAACCTACGCCGAGCTCAACATCCCGATCGTGAAGAACCTGGAAGCGGACGTCGCGCTGCGCTACGACCACTACAGCGATTTCGGCAATACGACGAACCCGAAGGTGAGTCTCCGCTGGCAGCCGATGAATACCCTGCTGCTGCGCGGCTCCTATGGCACCGGCTTCTTAGCACCGAGCCTCTACCAGCTGTTCACGCCGCAGTTCGGCGGCGTCACGCAGACGGGCCAGACCGATCCGATTCGGTGTCCCGTGACGAACGACACCGGACTCGACTGCAGCACGCAGTTCGGCGTGACGTTCGGCGGCAACGCCGCGCTGAAGCCGGAGGAATCGGAGCAGGCGACGTTCGGCATCGTGTTCGAGCCGATCCCCAACCTGTCGATCAGCCTCGACTACTTCAAGATCAACCTGAAGAATGCAATCGTGAACGGGATCACGCCGTCGGTCGTTCTCGGTGATCTCGCACAATTCGGCTCGCTGGTGACGCGCGGTCCCGAAGATCCGAATTTCCCCGGATTGCCGGGGCGGATCCTGACGATCGACCAGACGTTCATCAACCTCGGTGCGATCAGGATCCAGGGCGTCGATTTCGAGACGCGCTACCGCGCACCCGTGCAGCCTTGGGGACGGCTGTCGTTCAGCCTGCAGGGCACGTATTACCTGCGCTACGACGCGCAGAATCCCGATGGCTCGTATACGGGTGCCGTCGGCACGACGCTCGGCACGGCGGTCACCGGCGTGACGCCGCGCTGGAAACACTACATATCGACGACGTGGGACCAGGGACCGTGGTCAGCAACGCTCGCGCAGACCTACCAGACGTCGTACACCGACCAGCAGGTGGATCTCAACGGGAATCCGCGTACTGTGGGCTCCTTGAGCCTCTGGGACATTCAGGGCAGCTACACGGGGTTCAAGAACTGGAGGTTCGCGCTCGGCGTCAAGAACCTCTTCGATCGCGATCCGCCGAAGTCGAATCAGCAGAGCACGTTCATCCTCGGCTTCGATCCGTCGTATTACGATCCGCGCGGACGCTTCCTGTATACGACGGTGTCGTACACGTTCAAGTAATCGGCAGAATCCCCGCCGTCACGCACGACGGCGGGTACCCGTGGGCACCGCGGTGTGATATAGAAGCGGCGTGTCGCGCTTCGCATACCTTCTTGCGGCGTTCCTCACAGCGGCGTCCTCGGCGCTGTGGAGTTCCGCCACGTCCGCGCACGGCGGGTCACACGAACTTGCTGGAACGGGCCACGCGCAGCCAGCGGTCGGTCCGTCGCACGACTCGGATTCGCTCGCGCAGACGATCGCGCAGTCGCATTGCCCGGCCGACGACCACGGCCTGCCTTGCGCGTGCGGCCCCGATCGCTGCACGAACTCTCCGCAGCCGCTGCCGACACTCGCCCCATCGGCGCAGGACGAGCCGCAGGCGCCGACACGCGGCGCCCCCGTGCTGGAGTGCAACTGCAGCGCCATTGCCGATCGCCCTCCCGTCGGCACCGTAGGTTCGCGCGCCCCGCCGCTTCCTTCGTAGTGCAGTGAAGCGCCGCCGGCCACCGGCGGCTCGTCGCCGGCCGCCGCGAGGTCGCCGGCTCAATGCACGTTACGGAGATGCCATGTTCAATCGACAGGCGGCGCTCGCCGCAGCCGTCGCATCGGTCGTCGCGTCGAGCGCCGTCGATGCTTCGTGCGGCTCCGCGTTCTGCATGGTCAACACGAACTGGGGTGTGCAAGGCGTATGGAACGAGCCCGGATTTCGCGGCGACCTCCGGTTCGAATACATCGACCAGGATCAGCCGCGTACCGGTACGCAGAATGTAGCCGTAGGCGAGATCCCGCGTCATCACGACGAAGTGCGCACGATCAACCGCAATTTGTTCGCGACGCTCGACTACGGATTCTCGGAGGCGCTCGGCGTGTCGGTCATCCTGCCGTGGATCGACCGCGAGCACGAGCACATCCATAACCACGAGGGGGAGCCCGAACCCGAGCGGTGGCAGTTCTCGGGCCTTGGCGATATGCGCATTGTCGCGCGCTACCAGTTTGCCGCGACGACGATGGATCCGCAGGCGACACGGGTGGGCTTTGCCGGCGTCACCGGCGGCCTCAAGCTGCCGACCGGTCGGACGACCGTCGCCAACGGGGATGGCGAGGTTGCCGAGCGCACGCTGCAGCCGGGCACCGGCACTACCGATGCGCTGCTCGGTGCCTATTACCGCGAAGCGCTCGGCAACCTGAACGCGTCGTGGTTCGTGCAGGCGAACCTGCAGTTGCCGCTCAACACGTATCACGAGTTCAAGCCCGGCAACCAGGTGCTGATCGACGTCGGCGGACGCTGGGAGGCGACCGACAAGCTCGGCCTCATGCTGCAGCTCAACGCGCATTACAAGGCGCGCGACTCGGGTGCCGAGGCGGAGCCGGAGGATTCGGGAAGCCGGACGCTGTCGATCAGCCCCGGCTTCACGTACGCGTTGACGCCGACGGTGCAGGTCTATGCGTTCGTGCAGCTACCGGTGTACCAGCGTGTCAACGGCGTACAGCTTGTGGCGGACCGGTCGTATGCGGTGGGCGTGAGCGCGCAGTTCTGAGCCGGCCCGTTTGACGTCAGAACAGCGAACGCTGACGGGCGTCGTTCGCACGCGCGGGTGCGCGGAAGCGCGACGTGTCGAGTCCCGTTTGCTCGCGGCCGCGGTTGAGACCGAGCCGACGGCACGCGATCCCGAAGCGTTTTTCGAACAGCGCGGCGAACTCACCTTCGCCGCGCATCCGCGTGCCGAACGTTGCATCGTAGTCGCGGCCGCCGCGCATCTGCCGGATGAGGCTCATCACATGCTCGGCCCGCTGCGGATAGTGTGCGTCGAGCCATTCGCGGAACAGCGGGGCGACTTCGCGCGGCAGGCGGATGAGCACCCAGCCGGCGCTGCCTGCGCCGTTGGCCGCGGCTGCGTCGAGGATCGCCTCGAGGTCGCGGTCGTTCAGCTGCGGAATGATCGGGGCGACCATGACGCCGACGGGGATGCCTGCGGCAGACAGTGTCTTCACGGCCTGCAGCCGCCGGTGCGGCGCGGCTGCGCGCGGCTCGAGCTTCCGCGCAAGCTCGCGATCGAGCGTGGTCACCGACAGGTAGACGCGCGCCATCCGCTGCGCGGCCATCGGCGCGATGATGTCGATGTCGCGCTCGACGAGCGCGGACTTGGTGACGATCGTGAACGGATGCTGATGCTCGGCGAGCACCTCGAGCACCGAGCGCGTCACCTTCCATTCGCGCTCGATCGGCTGGTAAGGATCGGTATTGGTGCCGAGCGCGATCGGCTCGCAGCGGTAGCCGGGTTTCGCGAGCTCGACGCGCAACAGCG
This sequence comes from uncultured Pseudomonadota bacterium, assembly GCA_963709335.1. Taxonomy (GTDB): domain Bacteria; phylum Pseudomonadota; class Gammaproteobacteria; order Burkholderiales; family Casimicrobiaceae; genus VBCG01. The sequence goes on along the minus strand of CAVPWB010000004.1, from coordinate 307,473 downwards.
CCGCGGCGTCCGGCTTCGCGTAGAGCTTCGTCTCGAAGTCGAGCCCGGGCGACAGGTCGAGGTACGCGTGCGAAGGCCGCGCGTAACAGTAGACGCAGCCGTGCTCGCAGCCCTGGTACGGATTGATCGACTGCGTGAACGGGATGTCCGGCGATTCGTTGTGCGCGATGATCGTTCGCGCGCGCTGGATCGTGACCGTCGTGCGTAGCGGCGGCAGCTCGTCGTCGCCTTCGGGTTGCGCGGGCCAGCCGTCGTCGTAGCGCTCGCGCGTGTCGGCGCGAAACCGGTTGGCCGGGTTGAACGTCGCGCCGCGCCCCTTGACGGGCGGAGTTGGGGGGTCGCGTTGCGTCATTTCGTGGTCAGCGTGTTCGATCGCCACGGCTTTGGCGCGATCGTGGGCTTCATACCGGATAAATATACGGTATCGAGCGACCGATGTACAGCGGGTGGCGGCGTCGCCGGACCCGCCGGGCCGGCGAATCGAGACTAAGCGAACCGGCCGCTACGTCGGATCGGCCGTGGCGATGTGCGCGTCGACGTGCCCCGGGAAAAAATGCGCGACGACGAGCAGCAGGTATACGTAGACCGCGATGTGCGTGCTGACCAGTGCCGCAAGCATCGACAACAGCGGCAGCAGCGCGAAGAACGCAATGCGTCGCATCATTATGGCAATCACGTGCGGCGTGAGCGCGGCCGAGGCGAGCTCGCGATGACGCGACAAGTACGCGAGGTGCACGAAGCTGGTCGCACTCAACGCCAGCAGCGTCACGCCGTAGATTTCGCACGGGAGCACCAGGTCCTTGTGATCGCCGATGAGATCGGTGGCGAACGGCAGGAAGCTGACCAGCAGCAGGTAACTGAGGTTTATCCAGATCAGGGTTCGATTGGTGTGAACGACGAAATGGAACTGGATGTGGTGGTTGATCCAGTACATTCCGATGACGATGAAGCTGATCACGTAGATGACGAAGTGCCGTTCGAGGCCCAGCAGGTACTTCCACAGCTCGCTGTTGGTCGCGGGGGCCAGGTCGTCCGGAAGCTTGAGGTCGAGTACGAGCAGCGTCAGCGCGACGGCGAACACGCCATCGATCAGCGCTTCGAGCCGGTTCTTCTCGAGGCCGCGGATGCGCGGCAGCGGCGGTGGATACACGGATTCTCCTCGCGGCTGGGCCGGCAGTGCGTCGTTCCGCGTTCTGCGGGACCGGCCTGCCCGCGGCACCCGGGCGCCGCGCTTTCAACCGTACCACAGCCTTGGCGCGCAAGCGAAACCAGCGCCGCAATGCCGCAGTGGCAATATCGCGTCTTCGTGAAGACCGAGCCGGCACCGATGGGCAATACGCGCGGACGACAAGCCGCGCAGCATCCGTTGCACGCCCCCGGGCTCGCCGATGGATGAGCCGGCGGCGCGCGACGTGATCATCGTCCGTGCGCTCGAGTCGGCCGATGGGGCGCGCGAGATCTGGAGCGATGCGGATCGCGTGTGGGCCGGCCGCGCGGCGGCAGAAGCGGTCGGCGAATCCGCGACCGACGATGCGTTTCTCGGGCGTCGTGCAGCGCTCGTCATCGAGCGGTTGCGTAAGCGCCATCCCGGATTCGTGGCGCTGGCGCGCGCGCGTCCGCTGCAGGCCTGGGTCGCGCCCGCAGCGGCGATCGGTGCGTTCGTCATCGGCGTCGCCGGTGTCGATATCGGGCCTGCCCATCGGATCAACCTGCTGGCACCCCCCGTGCTTGCGCTGCTGGCATGGAATATCGCCGTCTATGCAGCACTGATCGCCAGCGTGCTCGTCGCGCGGCGCGCCGAACCGGGCGCATGGGACGGACCGTTGCGCCGGACGCTTGTCGCATGGATGCGCGATGTCGCGACGGCGCCGAGGCAGTCGACCGTGCCCGCGCCGCTGATGGCGGCATTCGCCCGGTTCACGACCGCGTGGTCGCCGCTCGCGGCGCCGCTCGTGCGCCAGCGAGTCGCTGCATTGCTGCATGGGTGCGCGGCGTCGCTGGCGGCGGGCGCCATCGCCGGTCTGTATCTGCGCGGCATCGCGCTCGAGTACCGCGCGGGCTGGCAAAGCACGTTCCTCGACGCCGGGGACGTCGCGCGCGTCCTTCACGTCGTGCTGGCGCCCGGGGCGTGGCTGACGGGCATCGCGATCCCCGGTGCCGACCATCTGCGGACGATCAGTGGCGACGGCGCGGGCGAGAACGCGGCGCCGTGGATTCATCTGTACGCCGCGACGATCCTCCTGCTCGTCATCGTGCCGAGGCTCGCACTTGCCGCGGTTGCGTGGATTGCACAACGACGACGCGCGGATGCGATGCCTTTGTCGCTGCGCGACCCCTACTTCCAGGGACTGCTGCGCAGCTGGCGGCAGGGCACGGCGCGCATCGCGGCACTTGCGTACAGTTACGCGATCCCGACAGTCAACGCCGAGGGCCTGGCACAAGTGCTGACCCGTGCGCTGCAATCGACGGTCGAGATCGACTGGTTGCCGGTGACCGCCTACGGCGCCGACGACGTGCCGCGAATCGAATCGCCGGCGCCGACGGCGATCATCGCGGTATTCAATCTCGGCGCGACGCCCGAGCCCGAGGCCCACGGCGAGTTCGTGCGCGCACTCGCAGCGCTCAAGGGGGCGCACGCACCGCTGATCGCGCTCGTCGACACGTCGGAATTCGTCGCGCGCTTCGGCGACCAGCCGCGGCGCATCGCCGAGCGCACCGATAGCTGGCAGCGCGCATTGGCCGCCGCCGGCTGCGAGCCGCTGTTCATCCAGCTTGCGCGTCCGGACGTCGCGCGCGACGGCGCCGCGCTGGCGCTGCGCTTTACGCATTCGACCGCATGAGCGAAACACCGACGGCGATCGCGCTGAGCCTGATCGCGCACACGAACGTCGGCAAGACGGCGCTCGCGCGCACGCTGCTCAAGCGCGACGTGGGTGAAGTCCGCGATGACGCGCACGTGACCCTTGTCGCCGAGCGCCACACGATGATCGAGACGCCCCAGGGCGACACGCTATGCCTGTGGGACACGCCGGGCTTCGGCGACAGCGCGCGCCTCGCGCGGCGGCTTGCAACGCTCGACCGGCCCATCGTCGGCTTCCTGGCGATGGTCTGGGATCGCTGGCGCGAGCCGGCGCTGTGGTCGAGCCAGCAGGCGATGCGCAACGTGCGCGACGATGCGGATGTCGTGCTGTACCTCGTCAATGCGTCGGAGACGCCGTCGGATGCCGGCTATCTCGCGCCCGAACTGCAGATCCTCGAGTGGCTTGGAAAACCGGTCGTCGCGCTGCTGAATCAGACGGGAACGCCACGCGCACCCGCCGTCGAGGCTGCCGAAATCGAACGGTGGCGCCAAGCGCTCGGATCGCGTTCGTGGATGCACGGCGTCCTCGCGCTCGATGCGTTCGCGCGCTGCTGGGTGCAGGAGCGCACATGGTTGCGCGCGGTGGCGGGCGCGTTGTCCGAAGCGAAGCAGCCGGCGTTCGCGCGGCTCGCCGCCGCATGGCAGGCCGACAGCGAAGCGCAGTTCGACGCTGCGATGACCGCGATTGCCGAACCCATCGCGCGAGCGGCGTGCGATCGCGCGCCGCTCGCCGACGCGGGGTTGCGCGGTTCGCTCGTCGAAGTCGGCAAGGCGATCGGACTTGCAAACGATCGCGTCGACCCGGCGAAGCAGGTGGCGATGCGCACGCTCGCCGATCGCCTCGACGCCGATACGCGCTCGGGCATGGACCGGCTGATCGCAATCCACGGTCTCGACGGTCGGGCCGCAGCCGAAGTGATGACGCGACTCGCCGACAGTGTCACGGCCGAGGCGCCCGTCGACGAGCGCAAGGCGGCGGTGATCGGCGGCTTCGTGTCCGGCGCGCTGACGGGACTGGCGGCCGACATCGCGTCGGGTGGGCTGACCTTCGGCGCGGGCCTGCTCGCGGGCGGCATCGTAGGCGCCGTGGGCGCTGCCGGTGTTGCGCGCGGGTTCAACCTCGTGCGCGGGAAGACGCAGGCGTCGATCCGCTGGAGCGACGAGTTCGTGGCGGCACTCGTGCCGGCAGCGGTGCTGCGCTATCTCGCCGTGGCGCACTACGGGCGCGGGCGCGGCGAATGGGTCGCAAGCGAGTACCCGCCGTTCTGGCGCGACGCCGTCGTCGATGCGGTCGCGCGGACCGGCGGCGTTGCCACGATCGTCGCGCTGCGCGCAGCGGACAATTGCAACGTCCAGTCGCTCGCGACCGCCTGGCAGCGCAAACTGCGCGAAATCACGCTGGCGGTGCTCGCCGCGCTGTATCCGGATGCCGCACCGGCTGCGGCTCGACCGATGGACAATAGGCCGTGACGACCAAACCGAAGACGCTCCAGTTCGACACGCTGTCGCTGCACGCCGGCGCTCGGCCGGACCCCGTGACGGGCGCGCGCGCGACGCCGATCTACCAGTCGTCGTCGTTCGTGTTCCCCGACACCGATCACGCGGCCGCGCTGTTCAACATGGAGCGCGCCGGCCACGTCTACTCCCGCTTGTCCAATCCGACCTGCGCGGTGCTCGAGGAGCGGATCGCGGCACTCGAAGGCGGGATCGGCGCGATCGCGACCGCCAGCGGCCAGGCGGCGCTGCACCTGGCGATCGTCACGCTGCTGTCGGCGGGCTCGCACATCGTCGCGTCGCGTTCACTGTACGGCGGGTCGCACAACCTGCTCGACTACACGCTGCCGCGCTTTGGCATCGACACGACGTTCGTCGACGCGCGCGACATCGACGGATGGCGCAGCGCGATGCGGCCGAACACGCGGTTGCTGTTCGGGGAGACACTCGGCAATCCGGGACTGGAGGTGCTCGACATCGGGCGCGTCGCAGCCCTTTCGCACGAGCACGGCCTGCCGCTTCTCGTCGACTCGACGTTCACCACGCCGTGGCTGATGCGCCCGTTCGAGCACGGCGCCGATCTCGTGTTTCATTCCGCGACGAAATTCCTGTCGGGCCACGGTGTCGTGATTGGCGGACTGCTGGTCGATTCGGGTGCGTTCGACTGGAACGCCGACGCCGCGCGCGAGAAGTTTCCGACGCTGACCACACCCTATGCCGGCTTTCACGACATGGTGTTCGCCGAGGAATCATCGACGGCTGCGTTCCTGCTGCGTGCGCGGCGCGAAGGCGTTCGCGATTTCGGCGCGTGCATGGCGCCGATGACGGCGTTCCAGATCCTGCAGGGCATCGAGACGCTACCGGTGCGGATGGCGCGCCACGTCGAGAACACGCGCGCGATCGTCGCGTTCCTGCGCGAGCATCCGCTGGTCGGCAACATCGGATATCCGGAGTTGCCGGACCATCCGGATCACGCGCTGGCGCAGCGCCTGCTGCCGCGCGGCTGCGGTGCCGTGTTCAGTTTCAACCTGCGCGGCACGCGCGACCAGGGTCGCCGCTTCATCGAGACGCTGCGGATCTTCTCGCACCTCGCCAACGTGGGCGACGCGAAGTCGCTCGTCATCCATCCGGCGTCGACGACGCATTTCCGGATGTCGGCCGACGATCTGCAGCGCGCGGGCATCACCGAAGGTACGATCCGGCTGTCGATAGGCCTCGAGGATCCCGCCGATCTCATCGAGGACCTGAGCCGCGCGCTGTACGCGGCGGGGAAGGCCGGATGAATCTGGTCGCCGGCGGTCAGGCCGTGTACGCGTACACCGGGTCGCGCCCGTTCGATCCGTCGCAACCGACGGTGCTCTTCGTGCACGGTGCTGCGAACGACCACGGCGTCTTCGCGCTGCAATCGAGGTACTTCGCGTGGCACGGGCGCAACGTGCTCGCCGTCGACTTGCCGGGCCACGGCCGTTCGGCCGGCGAAGCGCTGCCGAGCGTCGAAGCGCTGGCCGGCTGGCTGCGCGACGTGATGGACGCGGCGGCACTCGAGACCGCGAGCGTGGCCGGCCATTCGCTCGGATCGCTCGCATCGCTCGAATTCGCGGCGCGCAACCCGGATCGCGTGCGTGCCCTGGCGCTGCTCGGACCGGCCGTGCCAATGACCGTCAGCGACGACCTGCTCGCCGCGGCGGCGCGCAACGATCACGTCGCGTATGAGCTCATCAATGGGTGGTCGTTCAGCCCGGGCGGGCAGCTCGGCGGCAACCAGATGCCCGGGATGTGGATGACCGGCAACGCGATGCGCCTGCTCGAGCGCTGTCGCGACGGTGTGCTGTCGACTGACCTCCTGGCCTGTCATCGGTATGCGAATGGGCTTGCGGCGGCAGCCGCCGTCCGGTGCCCGACGCTCGCGATCCTCGCCGCCCGCGACGTGATGGCGCCGCTGCGCAACGCGAAGGCCCTGCTTGCCGCGTTGACGAACGCAAGGACGGTGACGCTTGCCGAAACCGGCCACAGCCTGATGGCCGAACGTCCAGGCGAGGTGCTGGACGCGCTACGCCCATTCCTTTGACGACGGCGGCTTGCGCCACTTGATCGTGCATCCGATCGACGCATGCTGCTCGACCGGTGCGCGGCCCGTGCGCGCGACCTGCGCCATCGCGTCGTAGAGCTCGCGTTTCGCCGTCACGTCGACCGAGCGGCCGCCGCTGTCGAGCCGGCCGTGGTAGGCGAGCGTCAGGTTGCGATCGAACCCGAAGAAATCGGGTGTGCACACGGCATCGTAGACGCGCGCGACCTCCTGCGACTCGTCGACGACGTACGGAAACGTAATTCCGTGTGCGCCGGCGAACGCCTTCATGTTGTCGAACGAATCCGCCGGGTAGGCCGTGGCGTCGTTGCTCATGATCGCGATGATGCCGATGCCAAGCGCTTCGAGCGCAGCGGCGTCGCGGACGATCCGTTCGATCGCCGCCTTCACGTACGGGCAATGATTGCAGATGAACATGACGACGAGCCCGTTCGGTCCGCGCGCCGTCGCGAGCGAATGCCGGCGACCGTCGATGCCCGGCAGATCGAACTGCGCCGCAGGCCACCCCAGTGCGATCGGCGTTGAAGCGTTGTCCGGCATGGGGCTCTCCTTCGCAGGCGGTGCGGGCATGGGACAATCGTAGCACCGTCATGCTCACGCCACGCCTGTACGTCGGTGCAGAACCGCAGCCGCCGGTGCCCGGTTGCGACTATGCGCTTGCCGATGCGCTTGCGCGACATGTCGGCCAGGCGCTGCGGATGCGCGTCGGCGATTCCGTCGCGCTGTTCACCGGGACGGGCGGCGAATATGCGGCGACGATCCGCAGCATCGACCGGCGATTCGTCACGCTTCGCATCGGTCACCACGATCCCGTCGAGCGCGAAACGTCGTGGCCTGTCACGCTCGTGCAATCGATCATCGCCGCCGACATGATGGACCTGGTCGTGCGCAAGGCGGTCGAGCTCGGCGCCGCGGCGATCGTTCCGCTGCAGGCGGCGCGCAGCCAGCACGCGTCCGACGAGCGCACCGAGCGCCGACTCGCGCACTGGCGGCGCATCGCGACTGCCGCGTGCGAGCAATGCGGCCGCAATCGCATTCCGGAGATCGTTCCGGTCGTGACGTTCGCGCAGTGGATCGAAGCGGTGTTGCCGGCAGGACCCATCGCGATGCTGGATGTCGGCGGCGAACGTTCGCTCGCGGCGTTCGCCGCCAGCACGGCGCCACACGTGATCGTCGTCGGACCCGAAGGCGGCTTCGACGCTGCCGAGTTGCGACTCGCCCGCGACGCGGGGATCGTGCCGGTTCATATGGGCCAACGTGTGCTGCGCGCGGAGACCGGTGCGTTCGCGGCGCTGGCGACTGTCAACGCGCTTGCGGGAGACGCCTCCTGACGCCGCGCTTATCGCCGCCCGGTTCGGCGATTGGTTCCGGCTATTTCGCGTGCGGTTCGCCAGCGACGAGGATGCTGCAGCGCACGCGCTCGATCAGCAGCGAATCGACCGAGCCTCGCCACCAGCGCAGCGCGAATTTCTTGCTGCGACGGTGGCCGACGATGACGAGGTCGATGCCAAGCGACTCGACCATGCGCGAGATCACGTCGACGGGCTCGCCGTCCTGCAGGTGCGTTGTCACCGAAAAGCCGCGTTCGGTCAGCGTCCCCGCCGCCTGGTTCAGGTCCGCTTCCATCCGCGAACGATCGACGGCGAGGGCGGGCTCCGGCACGAACTCCCCGGCCAGCAGGTAGGGCGACGGGTCGTGCAAGACGCAGACAAGGTGGATCTGGCGTCCCGACACCTGCATCAGGTGCGAGCATTCATCGACGGCAACGCGGCTTTCCGGGGAGCCGTCGAACGCGACGAGGATCTTCTGGTACATGGCTACCTCCCGTGCTTGCGGATGAACCAGGCGGGAACGATCGCGAGCGCAAACGCGAGCGTAACAATCGCGAAGCATTCGTGGAAGGGCCGTGCGGCGTTTGCCGCCCCGGTGGCGGCCGCACGCCATTCGAGCACGACGGCGAGCAGGTTGACCCCGAACGCGCCGCCGAGCTGGCGGACGAAATTGACGGCGGACGACGCGTAGGCGAGCTCGGCGCCCGCCAGCGACTGCACCGCCCCCACGTTCAGCGCGGGGATCAGCATGCCGAGGCCCACCCGGCCGATGACGAGCCATAGCGCGAACAGCGCGAAGCCCGTCGCTGCGCCCGAGAACGCGAGCAGCAGGCTCGACACGGCAAAGAGCGCGAGTCCGCAGACGATGATAGGCGCCGGGCTCAGCTTGTCGGTCAGCCGTCCGCCGATCGCGATCGCGAACGCGAGGGCGACCCCGGGCGGTGCCAGCAGGTAACCGGCATCGGCTGCGTTGAAATGCATGATGTCCTGCGCGAACACCGGGACGAGATACGTCGTCCCGAACAGCCCCACGCCATAGGCGAAGGCGACGAGCGACGCATTGGCGAACGGTGGGTGGCGGAACAGGCGGACCGGCAGGAGCGGAGCGGGTGCGCGCATCTCCCAGCCGACGAACGCGGCAGCGAGCGCGCATCCCACCAGCGCCAGCGCGATCGAGCTCGACGTCGCGAAGCCTTCGCGATGGCCGACGACCGGCACGTTCAGCAGCGCGACGAGGGCGCCGAGCAGCAGTCCCCAGCCCAGCCAGTCGAAGCGCGACGACGTTCGTCCCGCATGGCGCGGCAGCGTCGTCATCCCGAGCACCAGGCCGGCAATGCAAAACGGTACCGTCAACAGGAATATCGAGCGCCAGCCGAAGGCTTCGAGCAGCGCGCCGCCGATTGCCGGCCCGATTGCCGGCGCGAGCACGATGCCGAAGCCGTAAAGCGCCATCGCGCGGCCGCGCTCGTCGACCGGATAGACGCGGAACAGGACGATCATCGCGAGCGGCTGCAGGATCCCGGCGCACGCACCCTGCACGATCCGCGCGGCGATCAGCGATTCCACGCTCCAGCTCAACGTGGCAAGCAACGACGCCGCGAGGAACAGGCCCATCGTCCCGGCAAACGTCGCACGCTCGCCGATCGTCTCGACGAGCCACGCCGTCGCGAGCATCGTCGCCGTCGTCGCCGCGAGAAATCCGGCTGCCACCCATTGCAGCGTGTCGTGCCTCACGTGGAACTCGGCCATCAACGCGGGAAATGCGACGTTGATGATCGTCGCCGCGAGAATGGTCGAGATCGTCCCGATCATCATCGTCGTGACGATCCGCGCACGCGATGGCATGGCAGCGTTTACGCGTGTCACGTAGCGCTCCGCACGTGCCCGCCTCGACGCGCCGCCGACGGCGCCTCCATCGAGATTCCTCAGCTCGTCGAGTCGACCACGTCGATCGGAACAGGTCGCGCGCAGAGGTCGAGCGCGAGCGAGACGAGCACGTCCCACGGATCGCGCTGGCCGATGCCCTTGGCGAGCGCGTCGAGGGCTGCGAGCGCGTGCAACAGGCGCTCGATCTGTGCCGGTGACGCCCGCCGCGCCGCGCGCTCGAGCGCACCTTGGCGCTTGCCCCACACGCGCGCCCCGCGCACGGCGGTCTGCAGCGACTGGCCGGACGCCATCGCGTCGCGCACGCCGGCAAGCGCGTGCAAGTCCTCGCCAAGCTGCCAGATCGCAAGCGTGATCGGCTCGCCTTCGCCGCGCAGCGCATCGATGATCCGCAGCGATCGCGCCGCATCGCCCGAGAGCCACGCCTCGGACAGTTCCTGGATGTCGAAGCGCGCGACGTCGGCGACCGCGCGCTCGACGTCATCGTGCGCGAGCGCTCCCTTGGGCAGCAGCAGCGCCAGCTTGTCGATCTCCTGCCGCGCCGCCAGCAGATTGCCTTCGCAACGCTCGGCGAGGAACGCGAGCGTGTCCCGCGTGACGCGCTGCTCGTTGCGGGCGAGCCGTTCGGTAAGCCACGCCGGCAGCGCTGCGCGTTCCAGCGGCGTTACGGCAACGGTTGCGCCCGCGTCGGCGAGTGCCGCGAACCACGCGGACGACTGCGTCGTGCGATCGGCGCGCGGCAACGTGATCAGCGTAACGTTGTCCGGATCGAGGCTCCGGGCGTGCCGTTCGAGCGCTTGCGCGCCCTCGGTGCCGGGCTTGCCCGATGGAATCCGCAGGTCGATCAGCTTGCGCGAGCCGAACAGGCCGAGGTTGGCGTTGGCGGCGACGAACGCATCCCAGCGAAAGTGCTGCTCGACAATGAACACTTCGCGTTCGTCGCAGCCCGCGCGCCGGGCGGCGGCGCGGATCGAATCGGCCGCCTCGATCACGCCGAGCGGCTCGTCGCCGTGGACGACATAAAGCGGCAGAAGCTTCCGTGCGAGATGCGCGCCGAGTTCGGCTGGACGCAGCTGCAGGCCGCCGTCCACGTTCACGCCGGTTTCTTGGCGGCCTGCAACCGCCGGACGATCTGCTGGACCGCGTCGGTCTGCATCTCCCTCAGCAACCGCTGCTCTTGCGTATCGCGCGCAAGCACTTCGCTTTCGCTGAACGAGTATGTCCGGCGCAACGTGATCTCGCCCGGCGGCAGCCATTCGTTGCCATCGCTGTCGTGCAGGCGGAACTGCACGCGCTTGATCAGCAGGTATTCGCGCACGCTGCCGGCGCCGGACAGCGTGAGCACTTCCTTGTCGTCGGCGACGACCGGAATGTCGAGGATGACCTGCGCGTCCTTGGCGTCCGTCGCGACCTTCGCGCTGCCGGTTGCGACGAGCGCACGGCGCAACTCGGCGGCGAGCGTCGGCGCACCGGTGCCGTTGACGAATATCGTGTGGAACGTGTAGGTCGCGTCGCCGCGAAGGTGGAAGCCGCAGCCGGCGAGTGCTATCGCCATCGCAGCGGCGACGACGAACCGTCTTCTAGACACTTTAGAGGACGACATTGACGAGGCGTCCCGGCACCACGATCACCTTCTTGACGGCGGCAGCGTCGCCGTGCCGCGCGACTTCCGGTGCGAGCCGCGCCGCGGCCTCGATCGCGGACCGATCGGCCGACGACGGCACCGACAGCTTGCCGCGCGTCTTGCCGTTGACCTGCAGCACGAGCTCGATCTCCTCGCGGGCGAGCGCCGCGTCGTCGACTGCGGGCCACGGGGCATTCAGGAGGTCGCCGAATCGCGCGGCGAGTCCAAGATCGTTCCACAGCACCCACGTCATGTGCGGGACCACCGGATAGATCACGCGCAACAGGATCGACAGGCCTTCGCCGACGAGTGCGTCCGCGCCCGCCACGTCCGCGGGGATCGCCTCGAGTGTGTTCAGCATCTTCATGCCGGCGGACACGACGGTGTTGTATTGAACGCGCTCGTAGTCGTAGTCCGCCTGTTTCAACGTCAGGTGCAGCTCGCGCCGCGCCGCGCGAATCGGATCGGCGGCGCTGCGCCAGTCGAATTCGCCGTCCGCGTCGCGCATTTTCGCGCCGCGTCCGTGCGCAAAGTTCCACAACCGCTTCAGGAACCTGTGCGCGCCCTCGACGCCGGTGTCGGACCATTCGATCGTGTGCTCCGGCGGACTTGCGAACATCACGAACAATCGCGCCGCGTCGGCACCATAGCGATCGATCATGTCCTGGGGATCGACACCGTTCAGCTTGGACTTCGACATCGTGCCGAGGCCGTCGTACTCGACCGGGAGCCCGTCGGCCTTCGAGCGGCCGCCGGTGATCGCACCCTGCTCGTTGCGCAAGGTGTCGACGTCCGACGGCGCGATGTAGTCGACGCCGCCCTTGTCGTTGCGGCGGTAGAACGCGTGCGCGAGCACCATCCCTTGCGTCAGCAGGCGCGTGAACGGCTCGTCGTACGCGAGCATGCCGAAATCGCGCATCACCTTCGTCCAGAACCGCGCATACAAGAGGTGCAGGATCGCGTGGCTGATGCCGCCGATGTACTGGTCCATCGGCATCCAGTAGTCATCGCGCGCGTCGGTCATCGTCGCCGCCCCGGGCGACGTGTAGCGCATGAAATACCACGACGAGTCGACGAACGTGTCCATCGTGTCCGTCTCGCGGCGAGCCGGTGCGCGGCAGCGCGGGCAGTCGACGCGCAGGAAATCCTCGCGGTGGTTGAGTGGATTTCCGCTGCCGTCCGGAATGCAGTCGGGCGGCAGGATCACGGGCAGGTCGGCCTCGGGAACCGGCACCTCGCCGCAATGGTCGCAATGGATGATGGGGATCGGCGTGCCCCAGTAGCGCTGCCGCGAGATGCCCCAGTCGCGCAGCCGGAACGTCGTTTTCTTTTCACCCAGACCGAGTGCGGCGAGATCCGTGGCGATTGCGTCGACCGCAGCAGCGTAGGCGAGGCCGTCGTATTTGCCGGAGTTGATGCAGACACCGACCGTCTTGTCCTCGTACCACGGCTGCAGCACGTCGGTCGTGAACGGCGGCGCCGCCTGCGGATCGGCGGGTGCTATTACCTGGCGGATCGGCAGTCCGTACTTGTTCGCGAACTCGAAATCGCGCGCGTCGTGCGCAGGTACGCCCATCACGGCGCCGTCGCCGTACGTCATCAGCACGTAGTTCGCGACCCACACGGGAACCGCATCGCCCGACAGCGGGTGGGTGACCGTCAAGCCCGTCGCCATCCCCTTTTTTTCGGCCGTGGCGAGATCCGCCTCCATCACCGAGCCGCGCTTGCATTCGTCGACGAATGCCTGCAGTTGCGGGTTGCCCTGCGCCGCGAGCGTTGCCAGCGGATGCTCGGCAGCGACTGCGCAGAACGTCACGCCCATGATCGTGTCGGCGCGCGTCGTGAAGACGAACAGGCGGCCGTCGCCGATCAGCTCACCGGACGCATCGCGGATCGCGTGCGTGAATGCGAAGCGCACGCCTTCGCTGCGGCCGATCCAGTTCGCCTGCATCGTCCGCACGCGTTCGGGCCAGCCAGGCATCGAATCGAGCGCATCGAGCAACTCGTCGGCATAGCGCGTGATCCGCAGGTAGTACATCGGGATCTCGCGCTTTTCGATCGGCGCACCGGAACGCCAGCCGCGCCCGTCGATCACCTGCTCGTTGGCAAGCACCGTCTGGTCGACAGGATCCCAGTTCACCGTCCCGCTCTTGCGGTAGGCGATGCCCGCCTCGAGCATCTTCAGGAAAAACCACTGGTTCCAGCGGTAGTACGCAGGATCGCAGGTCGAGAGCTCGCGCGACCAGTCGATGCCGAAGCCCATCGCCTGCAACTGCCGCTTCATGTAGGCGATGTTGTCGTGGGTCCATCGGGCCGGTGCTTCGCGGCTTTTCATGGCGGCGTTCTCGGCAGGCAACCCGAACGCGTCCCAGCCCATCGGCATCAGCGCGTTGTAGCCGCGCATCCGCAGATAGCGGTACATCATGTCGTTGATCGTGTAGTTGCGCACGTGGCCCATGTGCAGCTTGCCCGACGGATAAGGCAGCATCGACACGCAGTAGTACTTGCCTTGCGGATAGCGCGGATCGTTTTCGACGGCTCGATAGACGTCGCCCTGTTTCCAGGCTGCCTGCGCGGCGGTTTCGATCGAGGCGGGGTCGAACGGCGTCGTCATCGTGAGAGGGGAATGCGCACGGGACGCGCGCTGTTATCGTTGCAGGCGCCCGATTATACCGGCCGCCTTACTCGCTACCGGGCTGTGGCGACCCGCGCAATCGACGATCACACACCCTTCCACAGCACCCACGCGCCCATGACGAAGAAGATGCCCGCCGCGAGTTTCCGCAATGCGCCGAACGGTATCCGATCCGCCGCGAGCTTGCCCGCGAACACGACGGGTGCGTCGGCCAGCAGCATGCCGATCGTCGTGCCGGCGATCACGGCAACGAGCGCGTCGTACCGTGCCGCGAGGACGGCCGTCGCGATCTGCGTCTTGTCGCCCATCTCGGCGAGGAAGAACGCGACCGTCGTCACTGCGAATACGCCCAGTCGCGACGTTTTCGCATCGTGCGCGTCAAGCTTGTCCGGCTTGAGTGCCCACACCGCGACGGCGAAGAACGCCAGCGCGATCGCGTAGCGCAGAATCCCGGGGTCGACCGCATGCCGCACCCAGCTTCCGAAGATCCCGGCCAGCGCGTGGTTGGCGAGCGTCGCGCACAGGATTCCCGCGACGATTGGCCACGGTTGCCGGTAGCGCGCAGCGAGCATCAGCGCGAGCAGTTGCGTCTTGTCGCCGATTTCGCCGATGGCGATCGCAGCCACGGACACCAGGAACGCGGTCAGCATGGGTTGGGGAGTGAACGAGATGGCCGCCGGTCGGCCCGCGGCAGCGCTTGGGAAGGCGGCGACAGCTCGCGGCCGAAAGATGCCCCAGGCTTGCGCCCGGGAACTCGGCCGCATGCACGGGGCGGGTGGCACAATTATAGGTTGTCCGACGAATGCGCCGGGGCGCGGATGGAATTCCGGTCCGCTGATCCGACGCTCATTGGCACCATCGACGCCGTGTTCGAATCGAAAGCCATCACGCTGATGCGTACCGCGCGAGCTGCGGTGCCGGCGCTCGCCGTCGCGTTGGCGCTGTTCGGGCGCGCGAGCATCGTCGTGGCGGAACCCGTGCAAACCGGCCACGTCACGGCCGAGCTCGTCGCCGAACAGGACGCGCTCGTTCCAGGCACGACCGCGACGGTGGCGCTGCGGCTCGCGATCGAGCCGGGATGGCACACGTACTGGCGCAATCCGGGCGAATCGGGGCTGCCGACAACGCTCGACTGGCGCCTGCCCCAGGGCTACGCGGCCGGCGCGATCGCGTGGCCGGCGCCGCGCGCGCTGCCGGCGGGTCCGCTCGTCAACTATGGATACGAAGGTGAAGTGTTCCATCTCGTGCCGCTGACGGTGCCGGCGGACGCGAAGGAAGGAACGCCCGCAACGCTCGCCGCACGCGCCGACTGGCTCGTCTGCAAGGAGACGTGCATACCCGAGGGCGCCGACATCAGGCTGACTCTGCCCGTGGCGGCACACGCGCGGGTCGACAGCCGCTGGGGGTCGCGAATCGCATCCACGCGCGATGCGCTGCCGCGCGCGGCACCGGCGGCGTGGAAGGCGCAGGCGACGGCGTCCGGCGCGACGATCGCGCTGCAGGTCGCTGCGGGGGACGAGTCGCAACGGCGCGTTTCGTTCTTCGCCGATCGCGAACGGGAGATCGAGCCGTCCGCACCGCAAACGGTCGCGCAGCGCGATGGCCGCATCGATTTGACGCTGCCGGTTTCGCACGAGCTCGCGCCGGGGTTTTCGCGGCTGCAGGGCGTGCTGACGGCCGACCCCGGCTTCCGCGTCGACGGTCGAGTCGTCAACGCGGTGGCGCTCGACGTCGCTGTCACCGGAACGCCTGCAGCAGGCCCCAAGCCCGCACAGGGCGGTACTGCGACGGATTTCTCGGCGTCGACGTCCGCGGCCGCGCTGTCGTTGCCGCTTGCGCTCGCATTCGCGCTCGGCGGCGGACTGCTGCTGAACCTGATGCCCTGTGTTTTCCCGGTGCTGTCGCTGAAGGCGCTGGCACTGGTCGGATCGGGTGCGCACAGCCGCGTTGCGATGCGCCGCGAAGGCGTCGCGTTCGCGGCCGGCGTCATCGTCGCGTTCGTGCTGCTGGGCGCTGCGATCGTCGGACTGCGCGCCGCCGGCGAGCAGCTCGGGTGGGGCTTCCAGCTGCAATCTCCTGCGGTCGTCAGCGCGCTGGCGCTGCTGTTCTTCGTGATGGCACTGAACCTGTCGGGCGTGTTCGAGTTCGGCTCGCTGCTGCCATCCAGTGTTGCGACGTGGTCGCATTCGAATCGCGGTGCGAACGCATTCGCGTCGGGATTGCTCGCCGTCGCGATCGCGTCGCCCTGCACGGCGCCGTTCATGGGCGCTGCGCTGGGCTATGCGCTGGCGGAGAACGCGCACGTGACGCTCGGCGTTTTCGTGGCCCTGGGCGTCGGCATGGCGCTGCCTTATCTGGCACTGGCGTGGTTCCCCGAATGGCGGCGGGTGCTGCCGCGACCCGGTCCGTGGATGGTCCAGTTGAAGCAGGCGCTCGCCTTTCCGCTGTATGCGACGGTGGCGTGGCTCGTCTGGGTGCTGGGCGCCCAGGTCGGCAACGACGCCGTCATGCGCATCGGCGCGACCCTCGTGCTGGTGGCGTTCGCCCTATGGGCCTGGCGAACATGGCGCGGAGGCGGGCGCCTCGCGTGGGCGACAGCGGCGATCATCGGTGCTGTCGGCGGTGCAATCGTCGCGTGGCCGCTCGTCGGCGCGGACCGCGATCCCGCGGCCGGTGCGGCGGGTCGAGCGGCATCCCAGGTCGCGAGCGACGGGTGGGAACCGTATTCGGCGGCGCGCGTTGCCGAACGGATCGAGCAGGGACGGCCGGTGTTCATCGATTTCACTGCCGCATGGTGCGTGACGTGCCAGGTGAACAAGCGGCTCGTACTCTCCGATTCCGGCGTGAAGCGTGCGTTCGCACGCGCCGATGCGGCGCTGCTGCGTGCCGACTGGACGCGCCGCGACCCCGAGATCACACGCGCGCTGACGGCACTCGGCCGCAGCGGCGTGCCCGTCTACGTGCTCTACCGCAAGGGGCGCGAGCCTCTGCTGCTGCCCGAAGTCCTGCAGCGGCAGGCGCTGATCGACGCGATCGCCGGCTCGTAGCGGCGCGCGGCCGAAGACGGCTATGCTTGTCGCCCGTTCAACCAGGGAGAAATCATGATCGTCAAAGGCGAGTCGCTGCGCGCGTCGCTGTGCACGGCAGTGCTCCTGTCCGTCGTGCTGTTGAACGGGTGCGCCGGCGCGCGCGAATTGATGCTCGTAGGCAACGACGAGAAAACGAACTGGAACGACGCGGGCGCTGCCGTCAACGGCCTGGCGGGCAAGGACGAAGTGCTGGTCGTCGACATCGGCGGCGATCGCCTCGCGCCCAAGATCGTCGCGCGCCTTCCGCTGATGAACACGATCTTCGGGCCGCCGACGAATCTGCAGATCACGCCGGACGGCAAGCTCGCACTCGTCGCCAACTCGATGGACTGGGTCGCCGACGGCGCCGGCTGGAAGCCTTCGCCCGACAACAAGCTCTACGTGATCGACCTGACGACCGATCCGCCGAAGCTGATCGACACCGTGCAGGTCGGCAAGCAGCCGTCGGGGCTCTCGATCAATCGCGCTGGCACGCTGTGCCTCATCGCCAACCGCGCCGACAACTCGATCTCGGTGCTGCGGATCGCCGGCACGAAAGTCACGCTCGTCGACACCGTCGCGATGGGCGAGCAGGTCGCGCACGTCGTGTTCACGCCGGACGGCAAGCGCGCGCTGGCGGCGAAGTTTCCCGGCAACAAGATCGCGCTGCTCGACGTCAACGGCGAGAAGGTCACGTACAACAAGCAGGACGTGCCGGTCGGACTGTGGCCGTACAACGTCGACGTGACGCCGGATGGCAAGCTGGCGCTGACGGCGGACAACGGCTTCGCCGGATCGGCCGACGGCAATGTCGACACGATCAGCGTCATCGACATCGAATCGAATCCGCCGCGTGTCATCGACAAGATCGTCGTCGATGAGTCGCCCGAGGGATTCGCGATCAGCCCGACCGGCAAGTTCGCCGTCGCGGCGCTGTTGCGCGGCAACAACTCGGACAAGAAGGCGTTCTTTTACCGGCCCAACGGGGCGATCGCGCTCCTGAAGATCGACGGCAAGAACGTGTCGCGCGTCCAGTACATCGACGTCCGCGGATTGCCGGAGGGTGTCGTCTGGAGCGACGACGGCCAGTACCTGTACGTCGGCAACTTCCAGACGAGCGACATCTCGATCCTGAAGCTCGACGGCGAGCGCCTCGTCGACACGGGCAAGACGCTGGCATTGCCGGGACATCCGGCGTCGATGCGCGGACGCTCGCGCTGATTCGATGAGCGGTCGCTGCGGCGGATGGCGCCGGTCGACGTTACCCGCCGCCGCCGCGAACGAGCAGCCGCAAGCGATTCTGCGTGATCGTGAACGTATTGCCGGCCACGACGATCGTGCCGGTGCGAACCTTCGGTTTGCCGGTGTAAGGCGCGATGGCGTACGTCACGGTACCGTTGCCGGTTCCTTCCGTGGCTCCCCCGAGCGTGATCCATGCGTCGCCCGTGGCGGCGCTCCACGCACACGAGTCGCCCGCAGTGACGGCGATGCTGCCGGCGCCGCCCGCCATCGCAAACGTCTCGCGCGCCGGTGCGATCGCGTACGTGCACGATGTGGCGGCGGCGAGCCTGCTAACCGTACCGCCGAGGTCGACGACGTAGATCTCGCCGTGCTCGTCCTCGCCGAAGGACGAGATGTTGCCCGGTGTGTCGAGCAGCACCGTCTGCGCGGCGCCATCCCACGCGAAGATCTCCCCTGAGCAGAAGTCGGCGAACACGTACGTGCCGCCCGGCAACGACTGCCGGTTGCCGCGATAGACCGAGCCGCCGGTGATCGAGCAGCGGCCCTCGTCGTGCGCGTATTCGAGAACCGGAAAGCGATAGTTCGCCGGGTTGCACAGTGGCGGGTCGTTGCCGGTGCATGACGAACCTTCGTAGACGCGCCAGCCGTAGTTGCCGCCGCGCACGACCGGCATGTTCACCTCCTCGCGCGCGTTCTGGCCCACGTCGGCGACCCATAGCACGTCGGTGACGCGGTCGAACGTGAACCGCCATGGGTTGCGCAGCCCGTACGCGTAGATCTCGTCGCGGCCTGGTGTATTGACGAACGGATTGTCCGGCGGCAGCGCATAGCGCAAGCCGGATGCGGTGCGATCGACGTCGATCCGCAGGATCTTCCCGAGCAGCGATTCGAGGTTCTGCGCGTTGTCGGGGGGATCGTTGGCGGATCCGCCGTCGCCGACACCGATGTACAGGTAGCCGTCGCGTCCGAATGCGAGCATTCCGCCGTTGTGGTTCGCGTTGATCGGATGCGGGATTGCGAGCAGCGTCGTTTCGATCGCGCTGGCGACGTTGCGATCGGACAACGTGCCGTATTCGGCGACGACGATCGTGCCATCGTCGCTTCGCGTGTAATAGACGAAGAAGCGGCCGTTCGACGCATATTGCGGATGGAATGCAAGGCCGAGCAGGCCCCGCTCCCCACCGGCGATCACCTTCGAACGGATGTCGAGAAAGACGCTCGCGGTCGCGGCGCCGGACTGCAGCACGCGGATGACGCCGCCTTGCTCGACGATGAACAAGCGGCCGGAGCCGTCGCCGGCGTTGCCCGCGAACACGGGCGACGCCAGGCCACCGACGACGGGCACGAGATGCACCGCCGCGGCGAGGGAGGCGGCGAACCCGAGCGCGAGCAGGGCGATCGTCGCGCGGATCGTGCGCATCGTCGTCAATCGCGCCTCCTGTCTTTCGCCGTTGCCGGGCTCTTCGCGATTATGCGCGCGGAGCGGCGACGTGGGTTCAGTGCGGTCGAGTCGTCGCGACGACTTCGGTGGTCCGGGCGCGCCGGTGCGTCAACCGCGCAGTGCGATGCTGAGCCCGAGAGGGACGAAGACGATCGACAGCAGATTGCCGATCAGCACGATCGACGCGACCTTGCCGGGCTCCTGGCGGAACTGCTCGGCGACCATGAAGTTGAGCACGGCGGGTGGCAGGCTTCCGAACAGGATCAGCAGGCCTTGCTGCGTCGAGTCGAGATCGAGGAGCCCCGCCAGCAGCGCCGCAATCGCGAGGCCGGTCAGCGGGCAGACGATGCCCCCGAGAAGGCCGATCCGCCAGTCCTTGAGGCTCGCCTCGAACAGGCGCACGCCGAGCGACAGCAGCATCATCGGCACCATCGCGTCGCCGACCAGCTTGATCGTCACCGTGAGCCATTCCGGCAGCGTCGGGTGCGTCATCGCGAACAGAAACCCGAGCACCGTTGCGATCACCATCGGATTGCGCAGCAGGCTGCCGAAGCGCGCGTGGTGATCGATGATCCAGATGCCGAGCGTGAACTGCAACAGGTTCGAGATCGTGAACAACGCGACCATCGGCGAGAAGCCGGCGGTGCCGTAGGCCAGCGCAGCCAGCGGCAGCCCCATGTTGCCGCAGTTGTTGAACATCATCGGCGGCACGAACGTCCGCGCGTCCGCGTGCATCAGCCGCGCGAACGGCCACGCCAGCAGTCCGGAGCCGAGCACGACACCGATGCTGCCCACGAGCAGCATCCGGTTCGCGCCGACGTCGAAATCCTTGCTGGCGAGTGCGGAAAAGATGAGAGCCGGCGCGAGCACGTTCATGCTGATTCGATTGACGAACGTCATGTCCGGCTTCACACGGCGCGCGAACAGCCAGCCGAGCGCGACGACGCAGAAGACCGGCAGGATGATGCCGAGGATTCGCTCTAGCATCGACTGCGCAAGCCATCGTGCGAGCGACGCGAGCGAACCTTCGCCCCGCTCAAAGTATGTACTGCGACAGGTTGTCGTCCCCGGCGATGCCCGCGAGACGCGCGTCGACCAGCGCCGCATCGATGGCGATCGTTTCGCCCGTGCGGCGAGCGGCGTGGAACGAGACGTCCTCGAGCAAGCGCTCCATGACCGTGTAGAGCCGCCGCGCGCCGATGTTTTCCTGGCGTTCGTTGACAGCGAACGCGATCTCCGCGATTCGCCGGATGCCGTCGGGCTGGAAGTCCAGATGCACCTGTTCGGTCTCGAGCAGCGCGCGATACTGCATCGTCAGGCACGCATCGGTGCTCGTCAGGATCTGCTCGAAGTCGCCGACGGACAGCGGCGACAGCTCGACGCGGATCGGCAGGCGGCCCTGCAGCTCGGGGATCAGGTCCGACGGCTTCGACAGGTGGAACGCACCCGACGCGATGAACAGGATGTGATCGGTCTTGATCATGCCGTATTTCGTCGACACCGTCGTGCCTTCGACGAGGGGCAGCAGATCGCGCTGCACGCCCTGCCGCGAGACGTCGGCGCCGTGCGTGTCGGTGCGCGCGGCAATCTTGTCGATCTCGTCGATGAACACGATGCCGTTCTGCTCGGCTGCGGCAAGCGCTCGCGCCTTGATGTCGTCGTCGTTGATGAGCTTCGTTGCTTCTTCGTCCGTCAGGTGCTTCAGCGCTTCGGCAACCTTCATCTTCTTGAGCTTGCGCCGGCCGCCGCCCATCTGCTGGAACATTCCCTGGATTTGCGACGTGAGGTCTTCCATTCCGGGGGGCGCCATGATCTCCATCTGCGGCGTGGAGACGGCCACTTCGACTTCGACGTCCTTGTCGTCGAGGCTCCCTTCGCGGAGCATCTTGCGGAATTTTTGCCGCGTCGCCGAATCGGTGGGCTTCATGTCGTCGAAGTTCACTTCGCGCGCCGGCGGCAGCAGCACGTCGAGCACGCGTTCCTCGGCCGCGTCCGCCGCGCGATCGCGAACCATCCGCGTCTCGGCCTCGCGCGTCTGCTTCACCGACACTTCGACGAGGTCGCGCACGATCGTGTCCACGTCGCGGCCGACGTAGCCGACTTCGGTGAACTTCGTCGCTTCCACCTTGACGAACGGCGCGTCGGCGAGGCGCGCAAGGCGGCGCGCGATCTCGGTCTTGCCAACACCGGTGGGGCCGATCAGCAGGATGTTCTTCGGCGTGATCTCCTGCCGCAGCGGCTCGGGAACCTGCTGCCGGCGCCAGCGGTTGCGCAGCGCGATCGCGACGGCGCGTTTGGCCGCATCCTGGCCGACGATGTGCTTGTCGAGCTCGGATACGATTTCCTCGGGCATCATGGGGAGCGGCATTTCAGGTCACCAAATGAAACGGCCGCCGGAGAATCGGCGGCCGCGTCATTTTACCGCGCGGATCCGACGTCTCGCGTCGGCCGCGCGGGGTCAAACGGTTACGGTGCCAGCAATTGCGCGCAGTTTCCTGCCTGCGCCGGCGTGTCCGAGATCGCGCCTCCCTTCGGAATGCACTGGCTCGGCGGCAACGCGGCGTTCTTCTCGACATGGTCGACCAGCAGGTCGAACGCCTTCTGCGCGTGCGGCTGGATCACCACGAACTCAGGGAATGTGTCCGATGTAGCACTCGATGTGATTGCCGTTCTGCACTTCGTAGAGCCGGTACTGCGCATTGCGCCGATCGTTGTTGCCCTTGCGCGACGCGTTGACCGCCGCTTCGTACGCTCGCGCCTGATGCCTGATCGGCAGCAGTGCGTCCATCGTGCCCGCGACGGTGATCAGCGGCTTCTTGATCTTGCCGGTCGTCGTGATGGCATCGACCGCCTGGGAAATGTCCGGTGTCAGGCGCGACAGATAGTCATAGTTGCCCGGGCCGGCCGTGTAGGTCGCGTACGCGGGATCGAAGCGCTGCTGCCACTGGCACGTCGTGACCTCCCAGAACTCGTTGTAATAGCGCTGCCACAACGATCCCGTCACCGCACCGGTGGTGGCGTTACGGTGCACGATGTCCGGCGGGTAACCGGCGGCCAGGATGTTTTGTGCCGCGACGCTGTTGGGGTCGAAGTCGGATGCAGCGTACGCCGGGTAGTTTTTCACCGCCGGGGGAAGGTCGACGAGGATGTTCTGCGTCGGGTCCACGTACGTCCCTTCCCAGTCGACGCCGCCGTCGAACAGGTTCGGCGCTTCCTCGATCGCGCGCCGCACCTGGTAGCCCCCGTTGGACGTTCCGACCGCGTAGGTCCGGCGCGGAAACTGATGGTAGCCGGCCTTGACGGCGCCTTGTGCCAGCGACGCCGTCTCGAGCATGTACTGCGTCCATTGCGTGAACGGCTTGTCAGGATCGACGTCGTAGAAGTGAACCCACAGCAGAGAGGACGCGCCCCCGGGAGGCCCGAAGGCAACCGGCGGCGGGTTGACGCGGCACGACAGCGGGTCGTTGGCGGGCTGGGTCACCGAGCCGAAGTTCACCACGTGGAAATTGAGAACACCCTTGTTCTGGGACGCGTACGCGTAGCCCTTCGGCAGCACGTAGTCGCTCCACGCATAGTCGCCGTTGTATTCGCTGCGTGTGCCCGACGCGCCGGCGACGACGAGCTTGCCGTTCCAGTCGTCGGGAAAGCGCAGGACGAAGCGCGCCTGGTGCGTGGGGTCGTCGGCGAACCAGCCTTCGACCTGAACGCCCGGAACCGCAGCGGTCGTCGGCGTCGGTCCGTTGGAGATCACGCCGCGGTCGGTGATGGGCGTGATGGAGCCGAAGTTCGCGGGCAGGCCTAGGACCGACACGCCGGGCAGCGGCGTGCCGTCCGCGAAGGTATTGATGAAATTGTTCGGCGGCGTAATGGGTGGCACCCGGGTTTCCGGAGTCATCGTGCGCAGATCATCGCTGTGGAAGCAGACGAGCTCGCCAGCCGTCTTGTCGGCCAGGTAGGCTTGAAGATCGGCGCAGCTCGGCGCGGCAGTGGCCGCGATGGGCAACGAGGACAGCGCGAGCAGCAGCGCTCGGCGCGTGAAGGAATGTCTTTGCATTGTGCGTTCCTTGGAGTCGAAAAGGTCAAGCGGGCAACGTGAGTCAGGAAAGAACGGATCGGCCGCGGTTTGGTCGCTCCATGCGATTCACCCGGTTTCGATTCGCGCGCCGGCCGAATCGACCGATTCGACGCGCGCGGCTCGCGGATGCTAGCGAAAATCGTCGCTCGATGCGAGTCGTCCTTCAAGTTGCCGACAAGCGGTGCCCGCAAAAATTCAACCGTTCGCGGGGCTGCACCGACCGCGTGCGACAATCGAGCTCGTCGGAGTCGACGTCAATCCGGAGCGCTGCCATGACGCGTTACGTTGTTCCCCTCGCCGCTGCCTTGCTGCTGGCGGGGTGCGCATCGATGGCACCGACGATGCCCAAGGCGTCGGCTGCGCTCGCGGCAACCGCAGGCAACAAGACCACAGGCACGGTCGCGTTCTCGCCCAACGGCGATCGCGTGCGCGTGCTGGCGAAGGTGACCGGTTTGGCACCCGGCGCGCATGGCTTTCACATCCACGAGAAGGGTGACTGCAGCGCGCCGGATGGCATGAGCGCAGGCGGCCACTTCAATCCGACGGGCAAGGCGCACGGCAATCCGGCGGCGGGCGAGCATCACGGCGGCGACATGCCGATGCTCGAGGCCGACGCGGCCGGCAATGCGACGCTCGACGTGACGCTCGACACCATCACGCTCGGCACCGACGCGAACGGCATCATCGGCCGCGCGGTGATCGTCCACAAGGACCCCGACGACTTCAAGACGCAGCCGACCGGCAATTCGGGCGCCCGCGTTGCGTGCGGGGTCATCGTCGCGGCCTGACGGCGCGGTGCGACCGATGACGCAAGCGATCCGAACTTGCGCACGCGTGCCGCGGCGATGGGTGCCGGCGCTGGGCGCAGTTGTCTTAGTGGCAGGCTGCAACGTTCGGATGGCCAGCTACCCGGATTCGACGCCGCCGGAGGCCACTCGGACCGATGCATCGCAGCAAGCGGTGCTGCGCGCGATCGGCGGCTCGGCCCTGTCGGGAAAGATCCGCGTGATCGATCGCGGAGACGGCGCTTCGATCCTCGTTTCGTTGCTCAACCTGCCGCCGGGCGCGTACCGGATCGCGATCCACGAGACGCCCAATTGCTCGTCGCCGAACGGGTTTTCGGCCGGCGCTCCATGGGCGCCTCCGTCGTCGGGTAAAACGCCGCAGGAGCTCATCCCCGTTCAGTACGGCAACGCCGAGCAGCGCGTCGAAACCGGGCTTCGGATCAGCGGCTTGCACGCGAACGGGCCGAACGGCGTCGCCGGGCACAGCGTCGTGCTGTACTACGGCACCAGCATCCCGGAAATCCGGCCCGATGTTCGCAACGATGCCATCGCGTGCGGTGTGTTCGAGCCGACGCGCCTGCTAGCGTTCTGACGCGACCGCTTATCGTCACGACCGGCCGATCACCATGGGATTGCTCACCGATCGCAGGATCCTGATCACCGGCATCCTGTCCACGCGCTCGATCGCCTACGGCGTGGCCAAGGCGTGCCATCGCGAAGGAGCCACGCTCGCCTTCACATACGCGAACGAAGACTTGCGCGAGCGCGTCGCCAAGATCGCTGTCGAATTCGGTCCGTGTCCCGTGCTCCCGTGCAACGTCGCCTCCGACGACGAGATCGCGGCGCTGTTCGATTCGCTGCGCGGGGAATGGAACGGGCTCGACGGCTTGTTGCATTCGATCGCATTCGCGCCGCGCGAAGCGCTCGCCGGCGACTATCTGAACGCGCTGTCGCGCAACGCGTTCGCCGTCGCGCACGACATCTCGAGCTACAGCTTCGCCGCACTCGCAAAAGGTGCGCGCCCGCTGATGACGGGTCGCAATGCGTCGCTGCTGACGCTCACGTATCTCGGCTCGGTGCGCGCGCTCGCCAACTACAACGTGATGGGTCTGGCGAAGGCGAGCCTCGAGGCGAACGTTCGCTATCTCGCCGCAGCGCTCGGTCCAGAAGGCACGCGCGTCAATGCAATCTCGGCCGGGCCGATCAAGACGCTCGCGGCCGCGGGAATCGGCGGATTCTCCAAGATCCTGGGGTTCGTCGAGCACACGGCGCCGCTGCGACGCAACGTGACGATCGATGAAGTGGGCAACGTCGCCGCGTTCTACTTCTCATCGATGTCGAGTGCGATTACCGGCGAGGTCACGTACGTCGACTGCGGATTCTCCAACGTCGCCGCCGGACTCGCGGAATAACGGCGGCACCGCGCGCGGTGCACGCGTAACTTCGCGATGGCGCCGATGACGCCCGCTCGTTTCGATGCCGTCGTCGTAGGCGCCGGGCACAACGGACTGACCTGCGCGGCCTATCTCGCCGGCGCCGGCCTGTCGGTCTGTGTCGTCGAGCGGCGTGACGTCGTCGGCGGAGCGGCGGTCACCGAAGAGTTCCATCCCGGCTTTCGCAACTCGACGGCGAGCTACACGGTGAGCCTGCTCGCACCGGAGGTCATCGCCGACCTGCGGTTGCATGCGCACGGGCTTGCGATCGTCAAGCGCTCGCTCGCGAACTTCCTGCCGTTGCCGGGCAACGCCTTCCTCAAGGTCGGCGGCGGACTCGCGGCTACGCAGGCAGAGGTCGCCAAATTCTCGCCGCGCGACGCGCAGCGCCTGCCCGACTATTACGCGATGCTGTCGCGCGTGGCGGACGTGCTGCGCGAATTGCTGCACGTGACGCCGCCCAACGTCGGCGCGCGACGCGGCGGCCGGTTCGCGCTGGCGCTCGACGCATGGAAGACGGCAAAGCCGTTTCGTGCGCTCGATCGCGCGGGTCAGCGCGACGTGCTCGACCTGTTCACGAAGAGTGCGGGTGAAATCCTCGATCGGTGGTTCGAGTGCGAACCGATCAAGGCGGCCTTCGGCTTCGACGCGGTCGTCGGCAATTTCCAGAGCCCCTACGCACCGGGATCCGCTTATGTTCTCCTGCATCACGTGTTCGGCGAAGTGAACGGCGAGCGCGGCCAGTGGGGCCACGCGCTCGGCGGCATGGGTGCGATCACCCAGGCGATGGCGAAGGAATGCGTCGCACGCGGCGTCACGATCCGCACGGCGTGCGCGGTGCGAAGCATCGATGTCGAGAACGGACGCGCATCCGGCGTCACGCTCGACAGCGGCGAAACGATTGTCGCGGCGCGCGTCGTCGCCAACGTGAATCCGAAGCTGCTGTTCGAGCGCCTCGTTGCACCCGAGCACGTCGACGCGGACTTCCGCGCACGGATCGACGGCTACCGCTGCGGTTCCGGCACGTTCCGGATGAACGTCGCACTGTCGGAATTGCCGGACTTCACGTGCGCACCGGGTCGCTCGGCACAGCCGCATCACGGCAGCGGCATCATCATGGCGCCGTCGCTCGCGTACATGGAGCGCGCGTATTTCGACGCGAAGGTCTCGGGCTGGTCGCGCGAGCCGATCGTCGAGATGCTGATCCCGTCGATCGTCGACGATTCGCTCGCACCGCGGGGCATGCACGTGGCGAGCCTCTTCTGCCAGCATGCGAACCCGCGCATCGGCGACGTGCGGCCGGGCAGCACGTGGGACGACCATCGCGACGAAGTCGCCGACCTGATGATCGCGACGGTGGACGCCGTTGCACCCAACTTCGCGCGCAGTGTCATCGGTCGCCGCGTGCTTTCGCCCCTCGACCTCGAGCGCGAGTTCGGCCTGATCGGCGGCGACATCTTCCATGGCGCGCTGTCGCTCGACCAGTTGTTCTCGGCGCGACCCGTACTCGGCAATGCCGACTACCGGATGCCGATCACGAATCTCTACCTGTGCGGTTCCGGCGCGCATCCGGGCGGGGGCGTCACGGGGATTCCGGGCCGCAACGCCGCGCGCGAGATCCTGAAGGACGCGGGAAGGCGCGACCGACGCCGCACGCGCGCGACCCGTTCGTCCGGATGAAAAGCGAAGCCCGCCGATAAGCCGGGTTCTGTTACGGCGCGCGGCTTCCCACGCGCTATGACCGTCATTCCTCTAGGCCCGCCGTTGCCGACGGGCTCGAGCCGCCTACCCGCGGACTCGGCGAGCAGCGTCGTCGTCCGCCTATTTGGCGTTGCTCCGGATGGAGGTTGCCGCGTTTCACCCGCCTCCCGAAGGAAGCGACTCGTCTCTGTGGCCCTGTTCCTCGCCTTCGCGTCGGCCGCTAGGCCTCGGCTGTTGCGGCCGGGCGTTACCCGGCATCCCGCTCTGTGGAGCCCGGACTTTCCTCTCCCCCGGAATTACTCCCGGGGCAGCGACGATCTGGCAGGCTTCGCGGGGCCATTATAGGCGGGCCAGCGCTCGATCGGGGTGTCAGACGACCTTCCACCGCAGCGTCGCCCCGGCGCGCAGCGGCGTGATGCTCGTTGCACCGAATGCGAGCGTCTCCGGCACCGGCCAGGTTCCGCGCGCAAGCGTGATCGTATCGCCGTTGCGCGGCAGGTCGTAAAACGCCGCGCCGTGCACGCTCGCAAAGCCTTCGAGCCGATCGAGCGCACCCGCATCCTCGAACGCTTCCGCATAAAGGGGCATCGCGATCGGCGCCGAATAGCAGCCCGCACAACCGCACGCATGCTCTTTGGTGTCCGTCGCGTGGGGCGCGGAATCGGTACCGAGAAAGAATTTCGGATTGCCCGATGTCGCGGCCGCCACGAGCGCCTGCCGATGCGTCTCGCGCTTGAGTACGGGCAGGCAATAGAGATGCGGGCGCAGGCCGCCCGCGAACAGTGCATTGCGCGAATAGAGCAGGTGTTGCGGCGTAATCGTCGCCGCAACACGCGAGGGAGCGTCGGCGACGAACTGCGCGGCCTCGCGCGTCGTGATGTGCTCGAGCACGATGCGCAGTCCCGGATGGTCGCGGACGATCGACCGCCAGGTGCCGCTCGACGAACACGCGCTCGCGATCGAACACGTCCACGTCGGCGTCGGTGACCTCGCCATGGATCGACAGCA
Source organism: uncultured Pseudomonadota bacterium (assembly GCA_963709335.1). Lineage (GTDB taxonomy): Bacteria > Pseudomonadota > Gammaproteobacteria > Burkholderiales > Casimicrobiaceae > VBCG01. The sequence goes on along the minus strand of CAVPWB010000004.1, from coordinate 278,806 downwards.
CGATGCCGAGGCGCTCCATCGCCGCGAGCGCGTGATTGACGCGGGGAAGCGACGTGACGCCGGATTCGGAGTTCGTCGTCGCGCCGGCCGGGTAATACTTGACCGCGTGCACGAACCCGCTTGCCTTCGCGCGAGCAAGATCGTCCGCGGACGTGTTATCGGTGAGGTACAGCGTCATCAGCGGCTCGAACCGGCTGTCCGCGGGGAGCGCATCCCGGATTCGCTTCCGGTAGCCCGCGGCCGCATCGGTCGTGGTGATCGGCGGCTTGAGGTTCGGCATGACGATTGCTCTGCCGAATACCTGTGCTGTCGCGCCAACCACCGCCCGCATCTGTGCGGTATCCCGCAAATGGACGTGGAAGTCGTCGGGGCGCCGCAGTGTCAGGGTGGAGAGTGACATCGGAAGGTACTGATTATTAGAGAGTATATAGGTCGACGCGCAAAGCGTGCTCCGCGCGGCAGGCCGAGGAACGGGGTCGCTTGCGACGGCGACGCGGGCTATAATGCGCAGTTTATTGCCGCTTGGGCGTATCGGGGGTTGCAAATGCCTGACGTCCCATCGGTACGAAGTTCACGGATGGAACAAAACATGGCCGCCAAAACAGCAGTTGCCGTCAAGAAGCAGCCCCGCGAGCTCACCGAGGAAGAGATCCTCAAGGCTCCGGAGAAGGATTACATGAACGACACCCAGCTCGCTTTTTTCAAGAAGCGGCTGGAGGAAGTGCGCGACCAGATCCTGCGCAACGCCGACGACACCGGCGAGCACCTGCGCGAAAACGAGATCACGACCGACCCCTCCGACCGGGCGACGCTCGAGGAGGAATACACGCTTGAACTGCGCACGCGCGACCGGGAACGCAAGCTGCTGAAGAAGGTCGAAAAGTCGTTGCGGATGATCGAAGACGGTTCGTACGGGTACTGCGAGGAAACGGGCGAGCCGATCGGCGTGCCACGTCTAATCGCGCGTCCGATGACGACGTTGTCGATAGAAGCCCAGGAACGTCGCGAGCGAGTGCAGAAGCTCTACGGCGACTGATTCGCCGCAAAGCACGACCTCGCCGTCCCGGGCGGCCGCCGTCTGAATGCGCACGCGACCGCCATGCGCTCCGCCTTTCCACTCATCGATTGAAGGAGAACGACGCCATGTTCACGCTGCCGCCACTTCCGTACGCCGAAAATGCGCTCGACCCGGTAATCTCGGCGAACACGCTGTCGTTCCACTACGGCAAGCATCACAAGGCTTACGTCGACAACCTCAACAATCTGGCGAAGGGCACGGAGTACGAATCGGCCCCGCTGGAGAAGGTCATCCGCGAAACGGCGGGCAAGGCCGACAAGGTGGGGCTCTTCAACAACTCGGCCCAGGTGTGGAACCACACGTTCTACTGGAACTGCCTCAAGGGCGGCGGTGGCGGCAAGCCCACCGGCAAAATCGCGCAGATGATCGAATCCGATCTCGGCGGCTACGATGCGTTCAAGAAGGACTTCGCCAACGCGTGCGTCACGCAGTTCGGATCCGGCTGGGGCTGGCTGGTTGCCGAAGGCGGCAAGCTCAAGATCATGAAGACCCCCAACGCCGAGCCCGCATTCCTCAAGGGCGCTACGCCGCTGTTGACGATCGACGTATGGGAGCACGCGTATTACCTCGACTATCAGAACCGTCGGCCCGATCACGTCAATGCCGTGATCGACAAGTTGCTGAACTGGAACTTCGCCGCGGAAAACCTGGCGCGCGCCTGATTTTTTCCGCGCATCGTCGAGCGCGAGCGGCGGCCGGTCATCCGGCCGTTCGCAATCGCCGCGCTGCAGTCGCGGCGTCGAGCGCTGCCTTGTCCGCTCCTTCGCGTAAGACGATAATCATTCCTTTCCTTCGAACGGCGTATCGCGTTCCAGATGGCGATCTTCGGTAAGCCGCCGGCCAAGAAGGTGCAGTTGCCCAAGCCGACCGATCGCGGCGTCAAGCGCAGCGCGCACGTCGTATCGGCGCGCGAACTAGCGTCGCAGGTCGCTAATCGCAAGGCGGAGAAGCCGCGCGGTCTCGAACCGCTCGGGGAGACCAGCCTGCGCGGGGCGAGCATCATCGACTGGTCGACGGCGCCCAAGGCCATCGAGGTCGCGCAAGCCAATCCCGGGTTGTGCGCAGTGCTCGAGAACGCCGCGCTGCTGTTTGCCAACGGGCAGGATGCAGCGGCGCGCGAACTCCTCGATCAGGGCGTGCAGACGGACGCCGATACCAAGCTGTCCCCGCTTGCCTGGCTCGCGCTGTTCGACCTGATGCAGCGGGCGAACGATCGCACCGCGTTCGACCGGCTGTCGATGCAATACGTACTGCAGTTCGAGCGCTCGGCGCCGTCGTGGGACGAGCGCGTCAAGCCGTCGACGGACGACAAGCACGGCGGCGGCGGGTACATCGCCGTCACCGGCAAATTGTCGAGCGGCACGTCCGCGCAGCTCGAAGGACTGAAGCGTGCGCTCGAGAAATGCGTGCCGCGCGCACGGATCGACCTGTCGTCGGTCAGTGGTTTCGACGACGCCGGCGCGAAGGTGCTCGCCGCCGATCTCGCGCGGGCGCGCGGCCAGCGAATGGAGCTCGCGATCCAGCGCCCCGAGAAGCTCGTCGCCGCGCTCGAGGCGGCGGTCGCGCGCGGCAAGGAGGGTGGCGAGGGTGCGTGGATGCTGTCGCTCGAACTGCTGCAATGGCAACACGAGCAGGCGAAGTTCGACGAGCGCGCCGTCGATTTCGCCGTCGCGTTCGAATTGTCGCCCCCATCTTGGGAGCCGCCGCCGCGCATGGGCGACAAGGACGCCGTGGCGACCGCCGTCAAAGTGACGGTCGAAGCGAGCGGGCGCGCGCCCACGGACCAGGACAACGTCGTCTGGGAAGGCGTGCTTGCCGGTCCTATGCCCCAGCAACTCGCGCAACTCACCGGTGTCGCGCAAGCCGCGTCGGTTGCGCAAATCGACATGACCGACGTCGACCGTGTCGACTTCATCTTCGCCGGAGCGCTGCTCAACGCGATCACGCGGATCGAGACACTCGGGAAGGCCGTGCAGATCACCGGAGCCACACCGATCGTCCGCGCGCTGCTGCTGCTCATTGGCATTTCGCCGCGGCATTTCGTCAAGAAGGTCGACTGACGGTTGCAGGCCTGCGAGTGACCGAGACCTTTCACGGGACGACGATCCTGTCGGTTCGTCGCGATGGCGCCGTCGCGCTCGGCGGCGACGGTCAGGTGACGCTCGGGCACGTTGTCATCAAGGCGACCGCGCGCAAGGTGCGGCGCCTGTATCACGACAAGGTCCTCGCCGGATTCGCGGGCGCAACGGCGGACGCGTTCACGCTGTTCGAGCGCTTCGAAGCCAAGCTCGAGAAGCATCAGGGACATCTGACGCGCGCGGCGGTCGAGCTTGCAAAAGACTGGCGGTCGGATCGCGTGCTGCGGCGCCTCGAAGCGATGCTGGCGATCGCCGATCGAACGGCATCGCTCGTCGTCACCGGTACCGGCGATGTGCTGGAGCCGGAGCACGGTATCGTCGCGATCGGCTCGGGCGGACCGTACGCGCAGGCGGCGGCGCAGGCGCTGCTTGGCAACACGGCGCTCGGCGCGCGTGAGATCGTCGAACGTGCGCTCAACATCGCGGGCGAGATCTGCATCTATACGAACCAGCAGATCGTCATCGAGAGTCTGGACGCATGAGCGCGGCGCGCGACGCGCAGGCCCGGAGGGGGCGACGCCGCGCGATTGCGCGAGGCCGAAGCGGGAGCCTCCGCAGGTTGAAGTGTTGCAATGAGGCCGACGCATGAGCGCGGCGCGCTACGACGTGATCGTCGCGGGTGCCGGTCTCGTCGGCATGGCGCTCGCCGCGGCACTCGCGCGCGGCGGCCTGACCGTTGCGCTGCTCGATCGGCAGCAACCGTTGCCGTCCGCCGATCCCGACACCTGGGACGCGCGTGTCTACGCGATCAGCCCGGGCAGCGCTGCGTTCCTGCAGCGTATCGGCGCATGGCAGGCGCTGCCGTGCGAACGCATCGCGGCGATCGAATCGATGCGCATCGCCGGCGATACCGGGGCGACGCTCGATTTCTCGGCATACGAGCTTGGCGAGCGCGCGCTCGCGTGGATCGTCGAGGAACGCGCGTTGCGCGAGGCTCTGCGGCCGGCGATTCACGTGCCGGGCATCGATTTCATCACGGGTGTCACGTTCGCGACGCTCGCCTTTTCCGCGACCGAGGGCACGTTGACGCTCGCCGACGATCGTGCGTTCGCCGGGCGCCTCGTCGTGGGTGCGGACGGCCTCAACTCGTGGGTGCGTCGCGCGGCCGGCATCGTTGCCGAGCCGAAGTCGTACGGGCAACAGGGCATCGTTGCGAATTTCGAATGCGACGTCGCGCATCACGGCCTTGCGCGGCAGTGGTTTCGCGCCGACAGCGGGGTGCTGGCGTGGCTGCCGCTGCCGGGTCGCCGAATCTCGATCGTGTGGTCGTCGCCCGATGCCCAGGCGCGTGACTTGCTCGCGCTGCCGCCCGAAGCGTTCACCGCGCGGGTGGCGGAGGCCGGCGAGCGCGTGCTCGGCGAGCTCACGATGATCACGCCACCCGCGGCGTTTCCGTTGCAGTCGCTGCGGCTGCCTACGTCCATCGCCCACCGGATGGCGCTCGTCGGCGATGCGGCGCACGGCGTGCACCCGCTGGCAGGCCAGGGTGTTAATCTCGGTTTCGGGGACGCGCAGGCGCTTTCGAGCGTGCTGGCCGACCGCGGTCCGGTCGGCGACGCCGGTGCGCCGATCCTGCTCGAGCGGTTTGCGCGCCGTCGCGCGGAGCCGGTGCTGGCGATGCATACGGTAACCGACGGTCTCGTGCGGATGTTCGGTCCGCGCACGCCGTGGCTCAAGACACTACGCAACGCCGGTCTGTTCGCCGTCGACCGGCTGCCGATGATCAAGCGTGCGCTCGCGCAACCCGCGCTGCGCTAGACGACGCCCAAGCAAGCTTTCGTGGAGAACGACAACATGCATCCGATCCCTTCCACTGGTTTCCGTCGCCGCGCGAAGTACGCGCTGGCCGCCGGCGTCGCGGCACTGTTGTGCGTCGCGCCCACCGCGTTCGCGCAGCCCGCAACCAAGGCACCGTCCGCAGCCGCGACGAGTGCCACGCCGGCATCGCCCGAAATCGCGGCGATTCGCAAGTCGCTCGAAGCGAAGTTTCCCGGCGCCGACATCAAGCACGTCGCGAAGACCGACTATCTCGGGCTCTACGAGGTGATGCTCGACGACACGCTCGTCTACACCGACGCGAAGGTCGGCTACATCTTCGTCGGCGCGATGTACGACACGGCAACCAAGCAGAACCTCACCGATGCGAGGTCGCGCCGGCTGAACCGCGTCGCGATCGACAAGCTGCCCTACGATCTCGCGTTCAAGCGCGTCAAGGGTGACGGATCGCGCAAGCTCGTGCTGTTCTCGGATGCCGATTGCCCGTTCTGTCACCGTCTGGAGAACGAGATCAAGGGACTCGACAACGTGACGATCTACACGTTCCTGTTCCCGATCGACCAGTTGCATCCGGACGCCGCGCGGAAGTCGAAGCAGATCTGGTGCGCGCCCGACAAGGTTAAGGCGTGGGACGAGTTCTTCGCGTCGGGCAAGGTACCGGACAACAAGGGCGACTGCGGCGATCCGGTCGCGAAGACGCAGGCGCTCGGCAACTCGCTCAAGATCAACGCGACGCCGACGCTCGTGTTTGCCGACGGCACGATGATTCCCGGCGCGCTGCCGCTGCCGCAGATCGAGAAGGAAATCGCGGCGGCCGAAGTCGAGGCGAAGAAGGTCGCCGCCGCGCCGAAGTAACGGCCAGTTTGGCGTGCAGGAGGTGCGCGCGACGGAGCGCGCGCCGGATGGGTCCAACTCGTAGCGCAAGGAGCGAGGACGATGGCGATACTCGATTTCATCAAGAAACAGTTCATCGACATCATCGAGTGGACCGACGACTCGCGCGATACGTTGTCGTACCGGTTTCCCGATGACGACCGCGAGATCAAGAACGGCGCGCAACTGATCGTCCGCGAATCGCAGGTCGCGCAGTTCGTCTATCTCGGCCAGTTCGGCGACCAGTTCGGTCCCGGCCGGCATACGCTGACGACCGACAACATCCCGATCCTCACCGATCTCAAGGGCTGGAAGTACGGCCTCGAAAGCCCGTTCAAGGCGGACGTCTACTACGTCATCACCCGGCTGTTCACGGGCAACAAATGGGGGACGGCCAACCCGGTGATGATGCGCGACCAGGACTTCGGCATCGTCCGGTTGCGCGCCTACGGCACGTACGATTTCCGCGTCGCGGACGTGCAGAAGTTCCTGAAGGAGGTCGCCGGCACCGACGATCACTTCCGGCTCGATGAATTCAACGACACGATGCGCTCGCGGATCGTCAGCGTATTCAGCGACGCGCTCGCGCAGGCGAAGGTGCCGGCGCTCGATGTCGCGGCGCGCTATTCGGAGCTCGGCGAAGCGCTGCTGCCGGTGATCAATCCGATCCTCGGCGACAAGTACGGCCTCGCGATGACGTCGTTCATCCTCGAGAATGTATCGGTGCCGCCGGAAGTCGAGCAGGCGATCGACAAGCGGTCGAGCATGGCCGCCGTCGGCAACCTGAACGACTACGTGAAATACCAGATGGGCCAGGGCATGGAGAAGGGCGGCGGCGGCGGCGCCGGCGGTGTCGCGGCTGAAATGGCGGTCGGCATGGCGATGGCCCAGCAGATGATGAATCAGTCGGGTGGCTTGATGGCGCAGACGACGAAGGGCATCGAGGCACCGCCTTCCGCACCGGCGGGTGCTGGGAGCGGCACGCTCGAGCTCATGAATCCGGCGCAGGTTGCGCAGATGCTCGGCGTCGCCGAATCCGACATCGTCGCGAGTCTCGAGGCCGGCGATCTCAAGGGCAAGAAGATCGGCACGCAGTGGCGTGTGCCGAAGTCCGCGGTCGAAGCGTTCATCCACTCGTGAACCCGGGGGCGCGCGAGGCCCCCGCAACGCCGGCCGGTCGAACACAGGACGCGGAAGCGCAGGCCGCTCAGCCAAAGTTCGCGTGCCCGGCGTGCGGCGGCGAGGCGGTGTGGAATCCGGCGAAAGCCAAGCTCGTCTGCCCGTTCTGCGGCACCGAGTCGCCTGCGCCGCTCGCCGTCGACGGCGTGATCGCCGAGCACGACCTCGTCGCGGCGATCCGCGCGATCCCCGACGATGCGCGCGGCTTCGCCAGCGACGCGCGCCAGGTGCGCTGCCAGAGCTGCAACGCGATTTCCGTCCTCGATCCGTCGCGTCAGGCGCAGACGTGCGCGTTCTGCGGCTCGGCGCAACTCGTCGCGTACACGGAAACAAAGCCGGCGTTTCGTCCCGAGAGCGTGCTGCCGTTTCGCCGTTCGGAGACGCAGGCGCGCGACGGCATCCGCGCCTGGTACGGCAAGCTGTGGCTCGCACCGTCGGCGCTGAAGCGACGCGCACTGACCGACACCGTGCGCGGCGTCTACCTGCCGTACTGGACGTTCGACGCGCAGGTCGAGGCGGATTGGACCGCAGACGCCGGCCACTACTATTACGAGACCGAGACCTACGTCGCCAACGGCGAGACGCGGACCCGCCAGGTCCAGCGGGTACGGTGGGTGCCCGCCGCCGGGCACGTTTCCCATTTCTTCGACGACGATCTCGTCTGCGCCTCGGTCGGCGTTGAACCCGGGCTCCTGCGGGGCATCGAGCCGTTCCCCACGCAGGAGTTGAAGCCGTACGACGCGGGCTACGTCGCAGGGTGGGTCGTCGAGCGCTACCAGATCGATCTCGTCGGTGCCGCGCAACGCGCGCGCGCCGCGATGGACGCCAAGCTGCAGGCGCTCTGCGCGCGCGAGATTCCCGGCGATACATTTCGCAATCTCGTCGTTCATGCCGACTACTCGAAGCAGACGTTCAAGCACACGCTTGCGCCGGTCTGGCTGCTCACTTACAACTATGGCACCCGGCGCTTCCAGTGCGTGATGAACGGCGTTACGGGTGCGGTTCGCGGCGAGTACCCGAAGAGCCCGTGGAAGATCGCGTTGCTCGTCGTCGCCATCTTCATCGTCGTGGTGATCGTGATGTCGCTGGCCGGCAAGACCTGATGCGCACGGCGATCGTCACCGGCGTGTCGCGCGGTCTCGGCGATGCGCTCGTCACCGAGTTGCTCGCGCACGACTGGCAGGTTGTCGGTCTCGCACGCACGACGCCATCGCGCGTCCCGCACGGCAGCTATCGGTTCATCCGCTGCGACCTTGCGGACACTGCAACGCTCGCCGACACGATGCTTCCGGCATTCGAGGGGATCGCCGCGTCGCGGCCCGAGGCCGTGTGCCTCGTCAACAACGCCGCGACGATCGACGGTGTCGGTGTGCTCGGCGCGCTTGCGCCTGCCGACATTGCGACGGCAATCGCCGTGAACCTCGTCGCGCCGACCGTGCTGTCGAACCTGTTCTGCAACGTCTTCGACGACGACGCGATCGAGCGACGCATCATCAACGTATCATCGGGCGCCGCGGAATCGACCCTTGCCGGCGAGTCGCTGTACTGCATCGCCAAGGCGGGACTGGAGATGTTGACGCGGTCGCTCGCCGCCGAGCATTCGTCCGGGCGGTTTCGGGCGATCACTGTGCGCCCCGGCATCATCGACACCGCCATGCAGGCATTCGCCCGGACGCAGTCGAAGACGACATTGCCGAGCGTCGACCTGTTCAAGGGCTTTCACGCGAGCGGCGACCTCGTGGCACCCGATGTCGTCGCGCGCAAGATCGTCGCCCGGCTCGTCATCGCACCCGTCGAGCACGGCCGCACGTACCGCTACGCCGAGCTGTAAGCGGGTGTGGCGCGGCTGCTGTGGGCTAATCTCACCGGGCTGCGGGTCGTAAGAGGATGCGATAGCCGATGATCGCGCCGGGCGGTCCGGACTCCCACGTCAGGCAATAGTCTTCGTCGAGGCGTGCCTCGAACGTCCCGGCGTCGGTCGTCGAGCGCTCCCGGACCACCGGGGACAGTTCGGCGTTGCCTTCGCGGTAGTGGATGTTGAAAGCGAGCGGTTCGCTGCTCTCGTAGCGCCAGTCGAGCCGGTCGCCGCGCGCGAGCCGCACGCATTCGTCGTGCGATTGATAGGGCGAGACGACGACGCGATCGACGACGCGCGGCTCGCCGGGTGCAATCGGTGGTGTCGTGCAGTTTGCCACGCCTAGCGCCAGCAACACGGCGGCGCTGGGCAGCCGCACGCGTCAGCTCTTCTGCGCCGCGGCGAGCCCGCGTCTGATTTCGGCGCGCTGCCTGGCCCAATCCTCGGCGAGCATCGCAAATCGGACGTGATCGCGCCAGCGACCGCCGATCTTCACGTAGCGGCGCGAATAGCCTTCGCGCTCGAAGCCCAGGCGTTCGACGAGGGCGAGTGAGCGGCGATTGGCGGGCTGCACGTTCGCTTCGACACGATGCAGCTTCATCTGGCCGAATGCGAACTCGAGCGCAAGCGCGAAGCCTTCCGCCATGTATCCGTCACCGGCGAGCGGCGCGAACGCGTAATAGCCGACGTACGCGCTGTGGAAAACGCCGCGGACGATCTCCGAGAAATTGATGACGCCGGCAAGCGCCTCGTCGTCGTTGCGCACGACGAGGAAGCCCGCATGCCGCGGATCGGCCGTTGCCGTGCTGTAGCGCGCGACGTATGCGGCGAACGCGCCGGGTGTCGCCGGCGGCTGCACCCAGCCAGAATGCAGCAGACGACTTGCGCGTGCCTGCGCGATGAACGCCTTCTCGTCCCTGCGCCGGGGCGGTCGCAGGTGGACCCGTTTGCCCTTCAGCGGCGACGAATTCTTGCGCGTTGGCATAATGGCTATTTTAGCAACCGGCAAATTCATGAGTTCGTGGGTCGAAGGCCGCGTTGCGGGTCGCCGGCAATGGAGCGACAGCCTGTTCTCGCTGCAGGTCGAGGCGCCGCAGCTGACGTTCGTCGCCGGCCAGTTCGCCCGCATCGCGTTGCCCGCACCGCCCGAGTCGAAGGAGCCGATGATCGGCCGGCCCTATTCGTTCGTGAATCCGCCGACGGCGCAACCCCACGAGTTCTACTTCATCGTGCTGCCCGACGGTCCGCTGTCGCCGCGGCTCGCGACGCTGACCACCGGCGAGAGCGTCTGGCTGGCGCCGCGCGCGAACGGATTCTTCAGCATTGCCGAAACGGCGGAAGCCGAATCGCTGTGGTGCCTGTCCACGGGCACCGGCGTCGGGCCGTTCCTGTCGATGCTGCGCACCGGCGACCCGTGGACGAAGTTCGGGCGTGTCGTCCTTGTGCACTCCGTCCGCTACGCCGAGGAACTCACTTATCGTGCCGAGATCGCCGGCATCGAGCGCGACCATCCCGGAGCGTTCGACTACGTGCCCATGGTCAGCCGCGGCACGCACGCTCATGCGCTCGCCGGGCGCATCCCCAACGCGATCGACGACGGCCGGCTGGAGACGCGCGTGGGCTTGTCGCTGACGCCGGAAAACGCGCACGCGATGCTGTGCGGGAATCCGGCGATGGTGGACGACGTGCAGAAGGTGCTCGCGTCGCGCGGCATGCGGCGTCATCGGCGCAAGGAGCCGGGCCACATCACGCTCGAAACGTATTGGTAGCGCCGCGAGCAGCCGGCGAGGGGCCCCGCGCAGCGGGGATCGACGGCCATGGCGAGTCGGCGCTCGAGGCCGACACTCCGTCTGCCGTATCAGCATGACGTGATGAGGAGGCCGAGGATGGGCTCAGCGAGCCAGCGTTCGCGTGACCACTTCGGCAACGTCGGGTGACAGGCCGCGCATGCGCGCGATCCGTTGCAGACCGTGCTGCATCTGCGTGCGCCGGGGCTCGCCGAACCGGCGCCACAGGTTGAACGCACCGGCGATCGCCGACGCGAGCTGCGGATTGATCGCGTCGAGCGCGCGCACCTGTTCGGCGGCGAACGCGTAGCCGGCGGCGTCGGAAGCGTTGAAGCGCGCAAAGTTGCGCAGCGTGAATGCGCCGACCAGCGAGCGCACGCGGTTCGGATTGCGCGCGTTGAAGCGCGGGTGCGCGAGGAGCGCGCGCACGACGCCAAGCGTGTCGTCGCGCGCACTCTGCGCCTGCAGCTCGAACCATTTGTCGAGCACCAGCGGCTCGTTGTGCCACCGGGTCTGGAACCGCGCGAAGAGTGTATCGCGAACCGGTGATTGCGAATCGCGCAGCGCGGCGAGCGCACCGATCGAATCGGTCATGTTGTCGCCGGTGTCGAACTGCTCCGTCACGAGCGCATGCGCGGCATCGTCGTCGAGCACGCCCAGATAACGCAGGCATCGGTTGGCCAGGCTGCGCTGGCCTGCCTGTCCGGGCTCCCACGCGTAGGCTACGCGGGGCCGGAAGTGCCGATAGGCGTCGACGAAATCGTCGCGCAGCGACGCTGCGAGCGCGCGCTCGATGTAGTGAATCGCGGCGACGATCCCGTCCGGATCGATCACCGGTTCGAGCGACGCGACATACGCGGCGTCGGGCATCGCGAGCGCGAGTGCGAGCAGCGACGGGTCGGTCGCGTGGTCGCCGAGGATTTGCCGGACCACGCGCGCGAGCACCGGCGGCAACAGGAGCGGTGCGCCGCCGCGATGCGCATCCGCGAGGCGCAGGATCGCGTTGGTGAACAGGCGCTGCATCGCATCCCAGCGGTTGACAGCGTCGCTGTCGTGCGACGCGAGCAATGCGAGCGATTCGTCGTCGTAGTCGTAGGCCACTCGCACAGGCGCCGAAAACCCGCGCAGCAGCGACGGCACTGGAGCGGCGGCCACGTCGACGAACTCGAAGCGCTGCGCCTTTGCCGTGAGCTCGAGGATCCGTGTCCTCGCTTCGGACAGTGGCTCGCCGGCGAGGCGCAGCGGCATGTCGCGGCCATCGGGTCCGATGAGCCCGATCGCGAGCGGTACGTGAAGCGGGGGACGGCGGCGGCTGCCGGTCGAGGAGGGCACGCTCTGCTCGACGTCCAGCACATACGCCCGCGCCGGCGCATCGTAGCTGCCGCGCACGGTGACAAGCGGTGTTCCGGCCTGCGAATACCAGTTGCGGAACTGCGCGAGATCAACGCCGGACGCATCCTGCATCGACTGGACGAACTCGTCGCAGGTGACGGCCTGTCCGTCGTGGCGCGCGAAGTAGAGATCCATCCCGCCGCGAAAGCCAGACTCGCCAAGGAGCGCATGCTGCATCCGGATCAGCTCGGCGCCCTTTTCGTAGACGGTAGCCGTATAGAAGTTGTTGATCTCCTCGTACTCGTCCGGGCGCACCGGGTGCGCCATCGGGCCGGCGTCCTCGCCGAACTGCTCGCGTCGCAGGTACTCGACAGCGGAGATGCGCTCGACGGCGCGCGAGCCCTGGTCGCTCGAGAACTCCTGGTCCCGAAAGACGGTGAGGCCCTCTTTCAGCGACAGCTGGAACCAGTCGCGGCACGTGACGCGGTTGCCGGTCCAGTTGTGGAAGTATTCGTGCGCGATCACCGCCTCGACGGCACTGAAATCGTCGTCCGTTGCCGTCGCGGGATCGGCGAGCAGCAGCCGGCTGTTGAAGATGTTGAGGCCCTTGTTCTCCATCGCGCCGAGATTGAAATCATCGGCGCAGAAGATCATGAACGTGTCGAGGTCATACTCTCGGCCGTAGCGCTCCTCGTCCCAGCGCATCGCGCGCTTCAGCGACTCCATCGCGTGCCGGCACCGGCTGACGTTGGCCCGCGTCGCGTAGATCTGCAGCGCGACGCGACGGCCCCCTGCCGTGACGAACGCATCGTCGAGCACTGCGAGGTCGCCTGCGACCAGTGCGAACAGGTAGGTCGGCTTAGGGAACGGGTCCCGCCATCGCGCGAAGTGTCGACCGCCGTCGAGCGGCCCGGCGGCGACGAGGTTGCCGTTCGACAGCAGCTGGGGATAGCGGGCACGGTCGGCACGCAGCGTCACGTCGTAGCGCGCGAGCACGTCGGGGCGATCGGGAAAGCACGTGATCCTGCGAAAGCCTTCGGGCTCGCACTGCGTGCAGAACACGCCTGACGAAACGTAGAGGCCTTCGAGCGCGACGTTGCGCGACGGAGCGATGACCGAGCGCACCGTCAGCGTCCCTGCGTCCGGCGTGTCCCGGAGCGTGACCGTCGACGGCGTGATCACCAGCCGGTCGTCGGCAACGGCCTTGCCGTCGAGCGCAATCCGCAGGCGCTGCTGGTACTCGCCGTCGAGGACCAGCGGCGCGCGCCGATCGACGTCCGCCGCCGCCGCATTGCGGCGAAACCCGAACGTCGCCGTGACCGTGGTGGCGTCGGGATCGAGGTCGAACTCGAGCGCCAGTTCGTCGACGACGAACGCCGGCGGCCGGTAGTCGGCGCGGCGTTTGGCCCCGCCGCGCGCGTCACGCGGCACCATCGATGCGGACATCGGCCGTGCGTCTACTTCACTTCGAGGAGCTCGACGTCGAAGATCAGCGTCGCGTTCGGAGGAATCACGCCGCCGGCGCCGCGCGCACCGTAGCCCATCTGCGGCGGAATCACCAGTGTCCGCTGGCCGCCCACTTTCATGCCTGCCACACCATCATCCCAGCCCTTGATCACGCGTCCGGCACCGAGCACGAACCCAAACGGCTCGTTGCGATCGCGCGAGCTGTCGAACTTTGCACCGTGCGAATTCGGCTTCGTTGTGTCGTAGAGCCAGCCTGTGTAGTGGACTACAACTGCCTTGCCTGAGGTAGCTTCCGTGCCAGTGCCTTGTTTAACTTCAATTTTCTGTAGATCGTTTGGTGTGGCATCCAATTTGCTATTTCCTTGCGTGATGGGGGTTTGAGCGGCGGAAGGGACCGCGAATGCGGAGAGCAGCGCTGCGGACGCGGCCACGGCCAGCGACGCGCATACGTTTTTCAACAAAGGCGACGACAACAACCGGATTCGCATGAGCATCGACAAGACCTTTGGGAACGACGACGAGAGGCGACTGCGGCGAGTGCTGCAGGGCGGCGCGTCGCATATTTTATCCGAGGCACCATGTTCGGCTTCCTGAACCCAAGCGTTCGCGACGCGAGCGACCCCGTTGTCTCCCCGAAGGCTGCCGCGGCATGGCTGCGGGAGATGCCCTCGCTCGACATCGTCGCGCGCCAGCAGTTGGTCGCGCGTGCCCTGGAAGGGATGCGCCAATCGCGCCGGCCCGTCGACTTCTCCCGCGCACACGCACTGCAATACCTCGATGCGGCGCTCGGTGCCGATCGCCGCCAACTGTTCAAGCAATACGTCGAGAGCCTGGAATCCAAGCCGAAGGTGTCCGAGCGGCTGTGGCAGGCGAGCCTCGATCTCGCGCAAGGCTTCATCGCTGCGTACCAGCACGTGCTTGAGACCGCGTTGGCGCCATCGTCGTTCGGGCGCTGGAAGCCTCAGGTTCCGATCCTGTTCGCGCGCCTCGTCCACTATTACGGCACGGATGCCAAGCTTCGCGTATGCAAGCACGAGCACTGGATTCCGGCCAAATGGGTCGAGCTGCACCGCACGTACATGCGCGCGAGCGAGCTCGGCGTCGAGCGCGTCGCGACGGCGCTCGGTGGCAACCATGGCAGCGGCACGCAGTGGTCCGTCGAGCAGGAGTACGTCTACGCGCTGCTCGTGCATCAGCTCAACAGCGGTAACCTGTCGCCGGCCAACCTCGACTGGGCCGTTTCGCAGATTCGCACGTGGAGCCGGCGCCTCGAGCTCGCTGCGCTGCCGAAGACGATGGAGGGCTTCTTCGTCGACCTCGCCGGCCGCACCGGGCTGCTGCGCCGCACGGGCCAGGATTCGGGGGCGATGCTGCGCTACCTCGATACGACGGCGCTCGCCGAGCAGCTCGACATGACGCTCGCGGCGCTGCGCCACTCGGAAGAGACCGACCAGGGGCCGGTGGGCCCGATCAACCAGCAGCGCGCACTGATCCTCGACAAGGCGCGCGCGGCGATCGCGCCCAATCTCAACACGGACATGCGGCGCGATCCGCGCACGCCCTGTGTCGTCGCAGCGCGTGTGCGCATCGGCCTGCCGCGGATCCTGCACGAGCTGTCCAAGCCTCCGGGCGATGCCGACAGAGCTGATTCGGTCGTCGGCAACAACGAGCAGATCGAGGTGTACGCCGTCGCGGGCCCTGTTCGCGCGACGCGTCCTGTAACCGATGAAGCGGACACACTATCCGCAAGTCTCGCAACGTTTTCGGATCCGGTCTGGCAGGTCAAGGACCGCAGTGTCGCCGGCCTTCGAATTTATGCGGGCAGCGGCGTTGGCCAATCGCTGACGCTCGGCGCGCTCGTCGGCGTCCGGCAATCGGATGTGTCCGGGTGGGTGCTCGGCGTCGTCCGGCGCCTGAACAAGCTTTCGACGGACGAAGTGGAGGCCGGCGTGTCGTTGATCGCCGAGCGCGTCGTTCCGGTGACCCTCAACGCGAAACGCGAAGTGAAGCAGGACATGGGCATTGTCGTGAACGGCTTCGACGCATCGCTGCTCGGACCCAAGATCGAAGGGCTGTACCTGCCGCCGCCGTCCCGTCCCGACAAGCCACTCGTCGTCAAGACGCTGATCATTCCGACGCACGAATATGCCGAGGGCCGGAAGATCATCCTGACAACCGGACGCTCGCTCTACACGGTCGCAATGCGCCAGCTCGTCGAGCAGCGCGCCGACTGGAGCTGGATCGCGATATCGATCGTCGAGAAGCTGACGCGCTGCTGAAACGCGCCCGCGCGGTTGCCCGCGTCGTTTCGGAAGCAGCGTTCGAGTGGCCCGCTATTGATCGAGCGGCCGGAAGCGCAGCTCGAGGTTGCGCTGGAACAGGTCGGCGGGTACCGGCTTGGGCAGCGGCGACGATTTCAGGATCCCGCGCTGCACGGCGTCATCGTAGGCGCGCACACCACTCGATTTGCGCAGCTTGACGTCGATGATCTCGCCGGTGGGCAGCTGCACGACGTCGAAGATCGCTTCGGGGTTGCCGACGATGTCCGGCGGCAGGTTGATGTTGCCGCGAATCCGGCTGCGGATCTTGTCGATCCAGTCGAGCTGCGACTTGTTGCGGGCTGCACCCGCCGCCGCCTGCGCGGCGCGGCCGCGCGCTTCCGCGTCCGCCTGCGCGCGCAACTGCGATTCGCGCTCGGCCTGTGCACGCATCTGCGATTCGCGCTCGGCCTGCGCGCGCAACTGAGTCTCGCGCTGCGCCTGCGCACGCATCGTCTCGAGTTGCTGCTGCTGGCGCTGGCGCGCATCCGCCTGACGCTTTTCCTCCGCCTTCTTCGCCTCGGCCTCCCGCCGCTCGCGCTCCTGCTCGACGCGCTCGCGTTCCGCCTGCTCCTGCGCCTTGCGCTCGGCGTCGCGCTTTGCCTTGAGCGCAATGTCCGCTTCGCGCGTATCCGGTTTTTCGACGATCGGCGTGGGAGGCTTGGGCACCGGCTTGGGTTCGGGCGGCGGCTCGATTTTCGGCGGTTGAACCGGCTCGACCTTCGGTTGGGGGCGCGGCGTGTTCACCGGTGGTGGTGCGTACAGCTCCGCCGACACGGCTTCGGGCTTGCGGTTCTGCCACGATACGGAGAATACGAGCACGGCGATGAACAACAGATTGACGAGCAGCGCCAGCATCAGTGCCGTCCACTTGCCGCGCGCGCGCGCCGCGCCGGCCGGACGATCGGACGTGAAGTGAAGCATGCCCGCCGCCCCTGCCATTACGACGGCGTAGGCCGCGCCAGCAGCCCGACGCGCTTGACGCCGCCGAGCTGCAGCCGGTCAAGCACTCCGATCACGTCCTCGTAGCGCGAACCCTTGTCGGCGTCGATGACGACCGGCTGGTCGCGCCCCGCCTGGATCGCCAGCACCTGGGGAACGAGCGAGTCGAGCGAGACTCTCACCTGTTGCTTCGTGCTGGCCGATTCGTCGATCAGCACGATCGACTTGTCGGGATTGACCCTGATGCGCAGCGCATTGATCGCCGGCGTCAGCTTGCTCCCGACCGACGGCAGCTGGATCTCGCCGGGTGCGACGAGCGGAGCCGTCACCATGAAGATGACGAGCAGCACGAGCATCACGTCGATGTACGGGACGACGTTGATCTGGTTGATCGGCTTGCGAGTGCGGCGCATAGCGGGTCAGTCAGGCGGCTGGAAGGCGCTCGGCATCGTGTTCATTCCGCGACGCCGCCCTGCCGCTGCAGGATGTTGGAGAACTCCTCGATGAACGACTCGAACCGCACTGCGAGACGGTCGACGTCGTGCGTGAAGCGGTTATACGCGACCACGGCAGGAATGGCGGCGAAGAGGCCGATCGCCGTCGCGATCAACGCTTCGGCGATGCCGGGCGCGACGTTCGCGAGCGTGGCCTGGCTGACGTTGGCCAGGCCGCGAAATGCGTTCATGATTCCCCACACCGTTCCGAAGAGGCCGATGTACGGCGACACGGATCCCACGGTCGCGAGACCGGCCAAGTGCGCCTCGATCGCGTCGATCTCGCGCTGGTAGGCGGCGCGCATCGCGCGTCGCGCCGCGTCGAGCGTCACGACCGACGGACTTCCCTGCTTGCGGTGCTTCGAGTATTCGCGAAACCCGGCGGTGAAGATGTGCTCGAGCCCGCCTCCGACCTGCGCCTGTCCGGCGCTCCGATAGAGCGTCTCGAGATTGCCGCCCTGCCAGAACTCGTCCTCGAACGCGTCGGTCTCGCGGAGGATCCTGCGCAACTGGAACATCTTCAGGAAGATCTGCCACCACGACCACATCGACAGCAGGGCGAGCAGCGCAATGATCGCCTGCACGATGACCGACGCATTGAGAATCAGCGTCAGGAACGACAGGTCGGCATGGACGTTCACGCGGTCGGGCTCGAAGTCATTGAAGGGTGATCAGTTCCGGCGCATCGCGGTCGAGCGCTTCGACCGGGGCGTCCGGACGATCGTTCAATCGCGCGCTCGCACGGCGTCGATTGCCGGACGATGCGCGCAGTGTCACGTGCCGGGGAAGAGGTCGGCGCCCGACGCGGGCGTCGCCAGTCCGAAGTGCCTGTACGCGAGCGCCGTGGCAACGCGACCACGCGATGTTCGTTGCAGGAAGCCCTGCTGGATCAGGTACGGCTCGAGCACGTCTTCGATCGTATCGCGTTCCTCGCCGATTGCCGCCGCGAGGTTGTCGACGCCGACGGGTCCGCCGCCGAACTTGTCGAGCACCGTTGCAAGGAGCTTGCGATCCATGACGTCGAGCCCGGAACGGTCGACGTCGAGCATCGACAGCGCGGCATCGGCGACCTTCAGCGTCACGTTGCCGTCGGCGCGCACTTCCGCATAGTCGCGCACACGGCGCAACAGCCGGTTGGCGATGCGTGGCGTGCCGCGCGAACGGCGGGCGATCTCGAGTGCGCCTTCGTCGGCCAGCGGTATGGCCAATAGCTGCGCCGAACGCGTCACGATCCTGGTCAGCTCCTGCGGCGAATAGAATTCGAGGCGCGCAACGATGCCGAATCGATCCCGCAACGGATTGGTCAGCATGCCGGCGCGCGTCGTCGCCCCAACGAGCGTGAACGGCGGCAGGTCGATCTTCACGCTGCGTGCGGCCGGACCCTCGCCGATCATGATGTCGATCTGGAAGTCCTCGAGCGCCGGATACAGGATCTCCTCGACGACCGGCGACAGCCGATGGATCTCGTCGATGAACAGCACGTCGCGCGGCTCGAGGTTCGTCAGCAGCGCCGCGAGGTCGCCGGGCCTTTCGAGCACGGGACCCGACGTCTGGCGCAAGTTGACGCCCAGCTCGTGCGCGAGGATGTGCGACAGCGTCGTCTTGCCGAGTCCCGGCGGTCCGAACAGCAGCACGTGGTCGAGCGCTTCCGTACGTCGTTTGGCCGCCTCGATGAAGATGCCGAGCTGCTCGCGGATCTTTTCCTGGCCGATGTATTCGTCGAGCCGGCGCGGACGCAGGGCGCGCTCGAGCGCCTCTTCCTGCGGACTGGCAGTCTTCGCGGTGACCACGCGCGCGAGGACGTCGTTCTCAATGGCCATTGCGGGAGCTCATGGCGTGCGGAGCAAGCGACGGCCGCTGCGCATCGTCGTCACGGTTTCGCGAGCAGGCGCAGTGCCTGCTTGATGCCGTCGGAAACGCCGACGCCGTCGGGCAGCTGTTTCACGGCGGCGACGGCTTCGCGCTCGCTATACCCGAGCGACAGCAGCGCGTGCGTGATGTCCGACGTTGCGGGTGCCGGCCGGTTGACCCCGACGGCCTGCGTGATGTCGGCGCCGAGCTTGTCCTTGAGCTCGAGCAGCAGCCGTTCGGCTGTCTTCTTGCCGATGCCCGGCACGCGGGTCAGGCGCCCGGTTTCCTGCAACGTGATGGCCTGCGCGAGCTCGGCGACCGAAAGGCCCGACAGCAGCGCCAGTGCGATCTTCGCGCCAATGCCGTTGACCTTCAGCAACTGACGAAACGCACGCCGCTCGTTCTCCGTTCCGAAACCGTACAGCAGGTGCGCGTCCTCGCGGACGACGAGGTGCGTGAAGAGCGTGATCCGCTCGCCGCTCTGCGGCAGGTTGTAGAACGTGCTCATCGGCACATCCACCTCGTACGCGACGCCTTGCACATCGAGCAGCAATTGCGGCGGATTCTTTTCGAGCAGGGTGCCGGAGAGGCGTCCGATCATGGTGTTTGAATCGACACGCCGCGATTATCGCATGCGAGCCGCGCGATCGTCGCGCGTGAGGCCCACGCCGAGTCGCAGCTCACGCGAGATCCCCGCCGGATCAGGTGACGAGCAGCCGACCGCCACGGACTCGATAGCCGTTCCGGGCCAGCGCGCCAACGCCGGTCGACGCATGCGCGTGGCAGATCGCCGCTGCGAGTGCGTCGGCAGCGTCGGACGCCGGGAGGCCCGGCAGTTCGAGCAGCCGCCGGACCATTTCCTGCACCTGCGGCTTCAGCGCGCGCCCCGCGCCGACGACCGCCTGCTTGACCTGTCCCGCCGTGTATTCGCTGACGGGCAGCCCCGCCAGCACGGCGGCGGCGATGGCAGCGCCGCGCGCCTGGCCGAGCAGCAGCGTCGAATGCGGATTGATGTTGACGAAGACCTTCTCGACGGCGACTTCGGTGGGACCGAGCTCGGCGATCACGTGCGCCAGGTCGCGCACGATGACGCCGAGCCGCACGGGCAGGCTCGAGCCGGTGGCGCGAATGCAGCCGCTGCCGATGTAGACGAGCGTATTGCCGCGCGCTTCCAGTACGCCGAATCCGGTGACGCGCAGTCCAGGGTCGATGCCGAGGATGCGTCGCATCGGGCGCTACGCTTCGGCGAGCACCGCGGACGTGTGGACGTCCTGCACGTCGTCGAGGGATTCGAGGGCGTCGAGCAGTTTCTGCATTCGCTGCGAGTCTTCGCCGCGCATCTCGACGTCGACCAGCGCCTGCATCGTCACTTCCGCGAACGCGGGCTTGAAGCCGCGCTTCACGAGCGCGTCCTTGACGCCCATGAAGTCGTGCGGACCGGTCGTCACCTCGACGCTGCCGTCGTCGTGCGTGACGACGTCGTCGGCGCCCGCATCGATCGCCGCCTCCATCAATGCGTTCTCGTCGACGCCGGGCTCGAACACGATCTGCCCGCAGTGCTTGAACAGGTAGGCGACGGAACCGTCGGTGCCGAGGTTGCCGCCGTACTTCGAGAACGCGTGCCGGACATCGGCGACGGTGCGCGTGCGGTTGTCCGTCATGCAGTCGACAATCACCGCGGCGCCGTTGATGCCGTAGCCCTCATAGCGGATCTCTTCGTAGTGCACGCCTTCGAGGCCGCCGGAGCCGCGCTTGATCGCGCGCTCGATCGTGTCCTTCGGCATGTTCTGATCCATCGCCTTGTCCATCGCCAGGCGCAGTCGCGGATTGGCCGACGCATCGCCGCCGCCGAGTCGCGCCGCGACGGTGATTTCCCGGATCAGCCGCGTGAAGACCTTGCCGCGCTTCGCGTCCGCGGCCGCCTTCTTGTGCTTGATGTTCGCCCACTTGCTGTGGCCTGCCATGAGAAACCCGTCTCAAAATGTGCTGCACGGACCGAGGGCTTTGTCGTGTCCGATTATACGAGGCCCTGCCGCTCGAGAAACTGGTTGAGCGCCGTCAGCCGCACGTTCGCGTCGTTGACTTCGAGCATCCGCTGCTTGATGGAGAGCGGCAACGGCAACAGCTCGGCGAGCCGGTAGCCGACCCACGAAGCGTCATCGTAAGCGGTAACCGCGGGGAAATTTTCCGGGCCGAGCTTGGCGGCGATCACGCCGAGGATTCGCGCGAGCGGCGCGTACGTGTCGGGCAGCGGATGCGAAGGCTCGTCGGCGATCGTCGTCACTTCGCCGATGGAGAGCCCCGTGGCATCGACGGTGCTGTTGCGCACCTCGAAGCGCGTGATCCCCTGCGTCTGCACGTGCAGGATGCCGAGCTGCGGCATGTCGAAGTTGATGATTCGCGCCAGCGTGCCGACGCTGGCGAACTGTGGCGTCGTGCCGTCCGGCTGCGCGACCTCGTTGCCTTCCGTGATCATGCAGACGCCGAACGGCCGCTCGTCGCGCAGGCAGCTTTTCGTCATCTCGATGTAGCGCTGCTCGAAGATCTTGAGCGGCAGCAACCCACCGGGAAACAGCACGGTTCGCAGCGGAAACAGCGGCAGTGTCCAGGGCTTGCGGTCCTTGCGCGGCGACTCGATCATCGGTCGGCGGCATCGCCCCAGCGCGGCAGCAACGCGTTCGGCACGGCGAGATGGTCGAGGACGCGCGCGACGACGAAATCGACGAGGTCCGCGATCGTTTGCGGATGCGTGTAGAAACCCGGTGCCGGCGGCAGGATCACGGCACCTGCGCGCGCCAGCTTCAACATGTTCTCGAGATGGATCGCGGACAGCGGCGTTTCGCGCGGCACGAGCACGAGCGGCCGGCGTTCCTTCAGCATCACGTCCGCCGCACGCTCGATCAGGTTGTCGGCCATGCCGTTGGCGATGGCGCCGAGCGTACCCATCGTGCAGGGGCAGATTGCCATCGCGTCACCCGGATTCGATCCCGACGCCATCGGCGCCATCCAGTCGTCGCGCGAGTGCACGGCAAGCTGACCGTCCTTCGCGCCGTACCGCGCCGCGAGCATCCGCGTCGCTTCACGCGGCTGGGACGGCAACGTCAGGTCGCATTCCTGGCGCGCGACCATTTGTGCTGCGCTCGAATAGACGAGGTCGACCTGCACGCCCGCGCCGAGCAGGCATTCGAGCAACCGCAGGCCGAATGGCATGCCCGACGCGCCGGTGAACGCAAGCGTCATCCGGCGGGGCGCGTTCATGCGCCGGGATCCTGGGTGATCGAAGTCGCGCGCATCAATAGGTGCGACGGTCGTCGGCGACGGGGATCGTCACCGCACGGCGGTCCGACGGCGAGATGTCCCGATGCCGGACGAGCACCTGGTAGCGCGGCGAGAAGTGCCTGGCGAGCCGTTCGACCAGATAGACCGACCGATGCTGACCGCCCGTGCAGCCAATCGCGACGGTCAAATAGTTGCGGTTGTCGCGCGCGTAGTCGGGCAGCCAGCTCGCGACGAAGTGATAGATATCGCCATACATGCGGTCGACTTCGGGAATCGTCTCGAGAAAGGCGACGACGGCGGCGTGCTTGCCGGTCAGCGGCGACAGCGCCGGCTCGTAATGCGGATTGGGAAGACACCGGACGTCGAACACGGTGTCGGCGTCGAGCGGCAGGCCGTGCTTGAAGCCGAAAGACTCGAGCTGCAGCGTCAGTTGCGACGGATCGACCGACACGAAGTCCTTGATCCAGCCGCGCAGGCCCGCCGCAGGCAGCCCTGACGTGTCGAACGGCATGCCGAGCTGGCGCGCGTCGGCCAGAAGATCGCGCTCGTATTCGATCGCTTCGGTCAGCGTCCGGTCGACGCTCGAAAAGGGATGGCGGCGCCGCGTTTCCGAAAAGCGCTTGACCAGCGTCTCGACCGTTGCGTCGAGGAAGACGAAGCGCACTTGCCAGCCGCGCTGCGCGAGCGCCTTCATCGCGTCGGACAGTCCGGGCAGTCCGGGCCCCGTCTTGACGTCGAGTGCGACGGCAACACGCTGCTGTCCTGCGCCCGCCAGATAGTCGGCCGTCTCCACGACCAGCGGCACTGGCAGGTTGTTGACCGCGTAGTAGCCGGCGTCCTCGAACGCTGCGAGCGCGACGCTCTTGCCCGAGCCGGAAACACCGCCGATCAGCAGCAGGTCCATCGTCGTCGGCTCAAAGCTCCGTCGATCCTTCGTTCATCAGCTTCTGCTGGCGCTCGATGAATTCCTTCGTGCTGTCGATGCCTCGCTGGTTCAGCACGAAATTGCGCACCGCCGCCTCCACGAGCACGGCCAGGTTGCGGCCTGCCGCGACCGGTATCGTCACTTTGCGTATCGGCACGGCGAGCACCTCCTGGAACGTCGCGTTGACCTGCAGCCGGTCGAGGTCCGAGATCGCCTCGTTGCCGTGGTCCTCGAGATGGACGATGAGCCGCAGCAGCTTGTGCGGTCGCACGGCCGTTTCGCCGAAGATCGTGCGGATGTTGAGGATGCCGATGCCGCGAACCTCGAGGAAATCGCGCAGCACTTCGGGGCAGCGTCCTTCGATCGTGTCCGGCGAGATCCGGAACAGCTCGACGATGTCGTCCGCGATGAGGCCGTTGCCGCGCGAGATGAGCTCGAGCGCCAACTCGCTCTTGCCGATCGCCGACGCGCCGGTGATCAGCACGCCGAGCTCCAGCACGTCGAGGAACACGCCGTGGAGCGTCGTCGACTGCGCGAGCACCCGCGACAGGTAGATGCGGAAGACGTCGACGATGTGCGGCGACGGCTGCTGCGACGTCACCAGCGCCACGCGGTGCTGGTTGCACATGTCGAGCAGGTGACGCGGCACCTGCTCGCCGTTGCCGACGACGATCGCAGCGAGCTCGGTGGTGAACAGGCGGTTGATCGACCGGTTGAGCTCGTCCTCCGGCAATGCACGAAGGTAAGCGAGCTCGGCCGCGCCCAGGATCTGCACGCGAAACGGGTGGATCAGATTCATGTGCCCGACCTGGCCGATCGTCGGTCGCAGCGCGCTCTCGCCTACGAGCATCCGGTCGCCGCCGTCGCGCCCGGCGAGCCACACAAGTCCGAGCCGCTCGCGGTTGTCCTCGAGGAATGTCTCGACGCTGACCTGGCGCATGTCCGCTCTCCGATGCCGGCCGGTCAGGCCGCCGAGTTCCAGTCGCGAAAGACGCCGGCGACTGTCGCGGCGTCCGGCGCCTGCATCAGCCGTTCGCGGAACGTGCGCTCCGAGAACATCTGCGCAAGCTCGGACAGCAACTGCAGGTGCTGGTCGGTCGCGTGTTCGGGCACGAGCAGCACGAACAATTGTTGGACGGGCTTGCCGTCGGGTGCGTCGAACGGCACCGGAGCACGCAGCCTCGCGTAGGCGCCGAGCGCGTCGGTGAGGCCATGGATCCTGCCATGCGGAATGGCGATGCCCTGGCCCAGTCCCGTGGATCCAAGCTTTTCCCGTGCCGCGAGGCTCGCCGCGACACTCGCCTGCGCGAGCCCGGCGCTCCTCTCGAACACCGCCCCGATGGTCGCGAAGAATTGCGGCTTCGTCGACACGTCGACGTCGACGACGATGTTGGAGGCCGGGAGCAGCGCAGCGATCTGATTCATGGATACCGGACGCGCATCGTCATCGGAGGTCCGAACGTGAACCGGCGGGCGGAACCGCCGCCTGCCCGCGCTGCAATGCGCGGCAGCCAGGCACGAGGTTCGTCGCCCGCCGGATAGCGGATTCGATTATACGGAGTCGCCGCGCGCCGATCCGCCGCCTTCGACGACCGGCTCGGCGGCCGCCCGCTCGATCGCCGCATTGTCGCAGCGGTGGTCCTTCAGGAGCTCCTTGTGCTTCAACACCTGCCGATCGAGCTTGTCCGCGAGCGCGTCGATCGCGGCGTACATGTCGGCGTCGACGCTCTCCGCATGGATGTCCTTGCCGCGCACGTGCACGTTCGCCTCGACCTTCTGTCGCAGCTTGTCCACCGACATCACCACGCTCACGTCGATCACATGGTCGAAATGTCGGTTGACGCGCTCGAGCTTGGTGACGACGTAGGCGCGGATCGCCGGGGTGATCTCGAGACGTTGGCCGGTGAGGTTCAAATTCATCAGGCTCTCCTCCTTGTGACTTCGTAGGCGGCGCCGGGTGCGCCGGGCACGCGCACGGGCCGGCCCTGCCGCGAGATGCATGCAAGCGGCGGGCCAGTGCGTAGGCGTCGATGGACGGACGGAATTCGGGGAACAGCGGTAGACAGCGCGAAACGCGTGACGCCGGATGGCGGAAGCGGTTTCGAAGAAGGGCATCGGACTACCGGCGAAAGGCGGGTCCTTCGTTCGGGTCGACGATCAAAGCGCCTTCCGCATGTTCACCGGCGGAATCTGCAGCGCCTCGCGGTATTTCGCGATCGTGCGGCGCGCGACGAGAATGCCCTGCTCGCCGAGCATGTCGGCGATCTTGCTGTCGGTCAGCGGCGTCTTCGTGTTCTCGGCAGCGATCAGCTGCTTGATCAGCGCACGGATCGCCGTGGCCGACGCCGCGCCGCCGGTGTCGGTGGCGACATGGCTGCCGAAGAAATACTTGAGCTCGAAGGTGCCGCGCGGCGTCAACATGTACTTCTGCGTCGTCACTCGCGAGATCGTCGATTCGTGCAGCGACAGCATGTCGGCGATCTCACGCAGCACCATCGGTCGCATGGCGACCTCGCCGTGCTCGAAGAAGCGGCGCTGCCGCTCCACGATCGCCTTCGCGACGCGCAGGATCGTGTCGAAGCGCTGCTGCACGTTGCGGATCAGCCATTTGGCCTCCTGCAGTTGTGCGGCGAGCTGCTGGTTCGAGCTTTCACGATTGCGCGTCAGGATATCGGCGTAGATGCGGTTCAGCCGCAGCTTCGGCATCGCCGCCTCGTTGAGCGACGCGACCCATTGGTTACGCACCTTACGTACGACAACGTCGGGTATCACGTAGTTCGCTTCGGCCTTGGAGAACGAGGCGCCGGGTCTCGGACTCAGGCTGCGGATCAGGTCGCGCACGCCGCGCACGCCGGCGTCGTCGGTATGCAGCAGGCGCTTCAATTTCGTGAAATCGCGGTTGGCGAGCAGCGGCAGGTGGCCATCGACGACCTTGAGCGCATCCGCCATGAACGCAGTATCCGGCGGCAGCGTTTTCAGTTGCAGCGCAAGGCATTCGGCGCAATCGCGCGCGCCCACGCCGGCCGGCTCGAAGCTCTGCACGAACTTGAGTGCGATCGTCAATTCCTCGGGCTCTATCTCGAGCTCGGCGGGAAAGAGCTCGGCGATTTCTTCGAGCGGCGTGGGCAGGTAGCCGTCGTCGTCGAGGGCGTCGATCAGCGCGGTGACGATATGCCGGTCGCGCAGCGGCAGGTTCAGCAGCGCGAGCTGGCCGTTGAGGTGATCGCGCAGCGTGGAGGTCGCGATCTGCTGCGGCAGGAAGTCGTCGTCGTCGGAACTGTTGCCGCCGCCCCAGTCGTTGTCGCTGCCGCTGCCATAGTCGGCGAAGTCCGACACTTCGGGACCGTCGTCGCGCGTGCTGCGCATCTCGCTGCTGTCGTCGGCAACTGCCGGCGCGTCGCGCGGTCCCCGCTCGATCTCCTCACCGACGCGTCCGGGGCCTGCGAGCGGCACTTCGGCCGCGCGGTCTTCCTCCGATTCCGCGCGCTCGAGCAGCGGATTCTCCTGCAGCATCCGCTCGACTTCCGCATTCAGCTCGATCGTAGACAGCTGCAGCAGCCGGATCGACTGCTGCAATTGCGGCGTCAGCGTCAGATGCTGAGAGAGCTTGAGTTGGAGCGTCTGCTTCATCGGGACCGTGTAGTGCCTTACAGCCGGAAGTGTTCGCCGAGGTACACTTTCCGCACATCTTCATTATAAACAATCTCACCCGGAGCGCCCGAAGCCAGCACCCGCCCTTCGTT
Source organism: uncultured Pseudomonadota bacterium (assembly GCA_963709335.1). Taxonomy (GTDB): domain Bacteria; phylum Pseudomonadota; class Gammaproteobacteria; order Burkholderiales; family Casimicrobiaceae; genus VBCG01. The sequence goes on along the minus strand of CAVPWB010000004.1, from coordinate 251,769 downwards.
GATGATGTAAGCGCGGTCGCAGATGCCGAGCGTCTCGCGCACGTTGTGATCGGTGATCAGCACGCCGATGCCGCGCTCTTTCAGGAAGCCGATGATCTTCTGGATGTCGAGCACGGCGATCGGGTCGACACCGGCAAACGGCTCGTCCAGCAGGATGAACCGCGGGCGCGTTGCGAGCGCGCGTGCGATCTCCACCCGGCGGCGCTCGCCGCCGGACAGGGACACGGCCGGCGCGTCGGCGAGGTGTGAAATGGAAAGATCCTCCAGCAGCGCGTCGAGCCGGTTCGACAGTGCGTCGGCGTCGAGGTCCTGCAGCTCGAGGATCGCGCGCACGTTCTGCGATACGGTCAGCTTGCGGAAGATCGACGCTTCCTGCGGCAGGTACGAAAGCCCGCGGCGCGCGCGCTTGTGAATCGCCAGCCGCGACAGGTCTTCGCCGTCGAGCGCGATCTCGCCGCCGTCCGCGGCGACGAGCCCCACGATCATGTAGAAGCACGTCGTCTTGCCCGCGCCGTTGGGGCCGAGCAGCCCGACGACTTCCCCGCTTTTTACGTGGAGCGAGACGTCCTGGACGACGGTGCGTGTCTTGTAGCGCTTGCGAAGGTGCGCTGCCGAAAGCTCGCTCAAGTTCACTTGGCGGGCGGTGAAGGCGACGGCGTCAGCTTGAGGGGTGCCGCTTTCGGCTCGGACGTCGCCTTGGCATCTTTGGCGGGTGCCTTGTCGGGTGCGGCGCCGTCGCCTTTTGCGGGCGCCTTGCCGGTGAACGGCGAGTCCGACTTCGGCTGGAAGACGCCCCGCACGCGATCACCGGGCCCCTCGACACCCGGCGCATCCGGTCGACCCTCGGCCTTGAAGATCCCGGTGGCGCTGTTGTATGACACGTAGTTGCTGCGGATTTCGTCGCTGCCCTGCTTCAGCAGCGCCCGGTCGAAAAGCTCGAGCAGCTGCTTCTGGCCGTCGTAGACCGCGCGCTGTGCGAAACCTTCGAAATACTCGTCCGAGTCATCCTTTTTCTGGCGGAAGCTGACCGGATTGCCGAACGCCGTGGCCGACAGCGAGTTGTCCGCGTTCTGCTTGAATTCGATCCGGTCGGCGCGAATCGTCGTCGTGCCCTGGGTGATGACGACATTGCCGCGCAGCGTGCCGACGCGCTTTTCGAAGTCCACCTCGGCGGGCTGGTCGGCGGAAAAATTGATCGGCTTCTCGCGATCGCCTTTGTCGGCGCCGGCGGGCGCCGCCAGCACTGCGCCGAGCGCGCATGCCATCAGCGCCATGGCTCGCCGCGCCGCATCGAAACGTCGGATCATTTGGGAACGTCTTGGGGTTGGAACGTGCCGCTGACTCGAGAGTTGAGCTTCAGCGTCTTCGCCTTGTTGTCGAACTCCAGGCCCTGGCCGCGGATTATTCCACGCGAATCCTCGATCGTCACCGGCTGATCGGTGTGCACACGCTGTTCCTTCGTCGTAACGTGGAGCGCGCTCGTCGTGAGCGTAACCGGTCCCGACGGGCGACCGTCGCCGGATTCGCTCGGATCGGCAGCGCGCTCCACCCGCACGTTCCCTGAAAAATCACCGTTGCTCTTGTCGCCATCGATGCGGCCCCGGTCGGCGGTCACCGTCAGCGTCGGACGGCCGGGTTCGGCCAGCGACAGCCGCGGGCGCGTGAGCTCGGAACTCTCGTCATCCGGGAAATGCTCGGCGCGCGCGGCGGACAGCGTTTCGAGCGGGTTGCCCTTGGCGTCGAACGTGATCCCCTTGAAGTCCTGCAGGAACAGGTCCGGGTCATGGCGCGTGGAACCGTCGCGGCGTGCGGCCGGCGCCGTCACCTGCGCATCGAGCCAGTACGTAAGCGCCGCCAGCGCGCCGAGCAGCAATACCGGCGACCAGGCGATGAACCGGTCGATGATCTCGCGTGTCCTGTCCATGCTTCCTCTCCGTCAGCGCACTTCGCGGGCGAGCTCGACGGGCGGCAATTGCGCGAGCCGGTTCTCGGCGGCACGCCCCTGTGCGGCAAGGATCAGGTCGGCCAGCTCGCGCACGGCGCCGCTGCCGCCTTCGCGCGTCGTCACGTAATGCGCGTGCGCACGCACCGCCGCGGGCGCGTGCGGCACGGTCACGGCCAGTCCGCATGCTTCGAGCAGCGCGATGTCCGGCAGGTCGTCGCCGATGTGCGCGCATTCGTCGGCTGCGACACCGAGCTCGCCGCGCAGGCGCTCCCACGGCGTGAGCTTGTCGTGCGCATCGAGCACGACGTGCGGAATGCGCAGCTGCTGCGCGCGATGCGTGACGGCCGGCGCTGCGCTGCCGGTGATCCACGCGACGACGATGCCTGCACGCGCGAGCTGGTTCATCGCGACGCCGTCGAGTGCGCTGAACGCCTTGAACTCGTGGCCGTGGTCGTCGACGTAAATGCGCCCGTCGGTCAGCACGCCATCGACGTCGCACGTCAGGAAGCGCACGCGCTTCGCGCGGGCAATGAGCTCTGCGTCGGCCATATCTAGACGACCCGCGCGCGAAAGAGGTCGTGCACGTGCACGGCACCTGCGAGCGCACCGGCGTTGTCGACGACGACGAGCTGCGTCACTTTCGGCGGCGTTTCCATCAGCAGCACGCAATCGGCGGCAAGGCGATCGGCTTCGATGATTCGCGGCGTGCGCGTCATCACTTCAGCCACACCGCGGCGCATTGGATCGCCGCCGCTGCCCAGGCACCGCCGCAGATCCCCATCCGTGAAGATTCCCGCGACGGCGCCAGCGCGGGTGACGATCGTCATGCCCATGCCCTTGCCGCTCATTTCGACGATCGCTTCGGCGAGCGAGGCGGTGTCCGGGACTTGTGGAACCGCGGCGCCGGTGCGCATCACGTCGGACACGCGCGTCAGCAACCGTCGTCCGAGCGAGCCGCCGGGGTGCGAACGCGCGAAATCCTCGACGGAGAATCCGCGCGCGTCGAGCAGCGCGAGCGCCAGCGCATCGCCGAGCGCCAAGGCCGCCGTCGTGCTCGCCGTCGGCGCGAGTCCGAGCGGACACGCTTCGGCATCGACGGCCGCATCCAGATGCACGTCGGCCGATTGCGCGAGCGAGGAGAGCTCATTGCCGGTCAGCGCGATCAACGCAGCACCCTGACGCTTCAGGTGCGGCGTCAGCAGCATCAGCTCGTCGGTCTCGCCGGAATTCGACAGCATGACGACGACGTCGTCCGCCGTGATCATGCCGAGATCCCCGTGTCCCGCTTCGGCGGGATGGACGAAGAACGCGGGCGTGCCGGTCGACGCCAGCGTTGCCGCGAGCTTCCGCGCAACGTGCCCCGATTTCCCGATGCCCGAGACGACCACCCGGCCCTTGCATTGCAGCATGAGCTCGAGCGCGGCGACGAACGCGGCTCCCAGTCGTTGTCCGAGCGACGAAATCGCGCGTGCCTCGGTGTCGAGCACGTCGCGGGCGAGCGCCAGCGCGCGCGGCGCATCGACGGAGCGGAGTTGAGCGTTGCGCGCATCGGTACGCACGTCCGCTTGGGCAGTCATCGTGCAAAGTATACCGCCGGGGTTCGGATGACCGGCATGCGGGCAGGGTGGCGTGATAACGTCCGATCGCCGCCGACGCGAAGGAACCGATGCCCCACACGCTGCTGCTGATACTGCTTCTGCTCGCGGCGTCGGTCGTCGTCGTTGCGGTTTGCCGCGCTGCGCGGCAGCCCCCCATCCTGGGCTACCTGCTGGTCGGCATCGCACTCGGGCCGCATGCGCTCGGCGTCGTTGCCGACGATACGGCGACGCGCGAGCTCGCCGAGTTCGGCATCGTGTTCCTGATGTTTTCGATCGGGCTGGAGTTCAGCCTGCCGCAGTTGCGCGCGATGCGGCGTGCGGTGTTCGGGCTCGGATTTGCCCAGGTCGCGATCACGACCGTCGCGGGCATGATCGTCGTGCAGGCGCTCGGCTACGACTGGCGCGCCGGCATCGTACTCGGCGGCGCGCTTGCGATGAGCTCGACTGCCATCGTGTCGAAAATGCTCGCGGAGCGCTCGGAGCTCGGCACGCCGCACGGTCGCGACGTGATGGGAATTCTGCTGTTTCAGGACCTGGCCGTCGTCGCGTTCCTGATTCTGATCCCCTCGCTTGCGGGCTCGGGGGAGGCGATGGGCAGCGCGCTGGCGTTCGCGGTGCTCAAGGCCGCGATCGCGCTCACGGTCATCCTGTTCATTGGCCAGCGTCCGATGCGTGCGTGGTTCCATATAGTTGCGCGGCAGCGCTCGCCGGAGCTCTTCGTGCTGAACGTCCTGCTGGTGACGCTCGGCATGGCGGCGTTGACCGCCATGGCCGGACTGTCGCTCGCGCTCGGTGCCTTCCTCGCCGGCATGCTCATTTCGGAGACCGAATACCGTTATCAGGTCGAGGAGGACATCAAGCCGTTTCGCGACGTGCTGCTCGGCCTCTTCTTCATCACGATCGGCATGATGCTCGACCTCGGCGAGGCGCGCGTTCACGTCGTCGCGCTCGTCGCGCTGCTGGTGGTTCCAGTGGCCGCGAAGCTCGGTCTCGTCGTAGTGCTCGCGCGGCTTTTCGGCTCGCCGCTCGCCACGGCGCTGCGTACGGGCATCTATCTCGCCCAGGCCGGCGAGTTCGCGCTGGTGATGCTGTCGCTCGCACTGACGCATCGACTGCTGTCGCCGGACTTCATGCGGACGATCCTCGCGTCGATGATCCTGTCGATGCTGCTCGCTCCGCTGCTGATCGGATATGCGAACACATGGGTGCGCAAGCTGACCGCCAACGACTGGCTCGCGCGTGCCGCCGAAATGACGCAGGTCGCCGCGCTGACGATGGCGAGGCAGGGTCATGTCATCGTCTGCGGGTACGGCCGCAGCGGCCAGAACCTGACGCGGCTGCTCGAGCGCGAGGACATCACGTACCTCGCACTCGACTCCGACCCGCAGCGCGTGCGCGAAGCGGCGGACGGCACGAGCGTCATCTACGGCGATGCGAGCCGGCGCGAGACGCTGGTGTCGGCCGGCATCGCGAAGGCGCGCGCCGTCGTCATCACGTTCGCGGATACGCCGACGGCGCTGAAGATCCTCCATCATGTCCAGCATCTGCGGCCGGAGCTTCCGGTCATCGTGCGCACGCGCGACGACTCCGAACTCGACCGGCTGTTCGCGGCCGGGGCGACCGAAGTGATCCCCGAAGTGCTCGAAGGCAGCCTGATGCTGGCGTCGCATTCGCTGCTGGTGCTCGGCGTCCCGCTCAATCGCGTGCTGACGCGGATCCGCACGATTCGCGAGGAGCGCTACGGCCTCTTCCGCGGGTTCTTTCACGGCGCGAGCGATTTCGCGGACGCCGCCGAGAACCTGCAGCCGCGACTGCACACCGTACTGCTCAACGAGCGCGCGCATGCGATCGGCCGCTCGCTCGACGACCTCGGCGTTGGCGGCTTCGTGGAGGTCACCGGCGTGCGCCGGCGCGGGGCGCGCTCGGTCGCGCCGGATGCGCAGTGGCGGTTCGAGCCCGGCGACGCCGTGGTGTTGCTCGGCAAGCCGGTCGACCTCGACCGAGCCGAGAAACGATTGCTGGATGGGGACTAGCCGCATCGTCTTGGACGGACCGAGTGCGGCGGAGCGGACTGTCGCCCCCGAGCGACGTCGGATTTGCTGCTGATTTCCGGGATTTCCGCCCAGCGGCTACAATCCGCGTTCCGCATTTTTCGCGATCCCGATGCCCATGACCGAGCCCGGCGCCGTCGCCCCGACGTGTCCGACTGAAACGGCTGTTCAGTTGACGGACGTGTCGTTCGGCTACGACCGGCGGCGCCCCGTGCTGCGCGGCATCGACATGGTCATCCCGCGCGGCAAGGTGGTCGCGATCATGGGCGGCTCCGGTTGTGGCAAGACGACGATCCTGCGCCTCATCGGCGGCCAGTTGCGGCCGCAACGCGGATCGGTGACGGTGGCGGGTCAGGATGTGATGTCGCTCGACCGCGACGCGCTGTTCGCATTGCGGCGCAAGATCGGCATGCTGTTTCAGTTCGGTGCGCTGTTCACGGACATGTCGGTGTTCGAGAACATCGCGTTCCCGCTGCGCGAGCACACGGAGCTGCCCGACGAGCTCATTCGCGATCTCGTGCTGATGAAGCTCAACGCCGTCGGCCTGCGCGGTGCCGCGCAGTTGCGGCCATCCGAATTGTCGGGCGGCATGGCGAGGCGCGTCGCCCTCGCTCGCGCAATCGCGCTCGACCCGATGTTCGTGATGTACGACGAGCCGTTCGCCGGGCTCGATCCGATTTCGCTCGGCGTCATCGGACAACTGATCCGCAACCTGAACGACGCGCTCGGCATCACGTCGGTCGTCGTCACGCACGACATCTACGAATCGCTGAAGATCGTCGACTACATCTATTTCGTGTCGGAGGGACGGATCATCGCGCAGGGAACGCCCGCCGACGTTCGCGCGTCGACCGATCCGTTCGTCCGCCAGTTCGTCGACGGAGCACCCGACGGTCCGGTGCCCTTCCACTATCCAGCCAAGGCGCTCGAGCGGGAGTTTGCGCGTGCGAGCTGACGCGCTCACGTGGGCATTGCGGCGCGTCGGCGAGCGGACGCTGAGCTGGATCGAGCGCGTAGGTTTCGCCGCGCGCTTCTCGCTCGCCGTGCTGGCACACTCACCGGCGGCGCTGCGCAGGATCCAGCTGACGATGCGCGAGATCTATTTCGCCGGCGTGCTGTCGCTCGTCATCATCATGGTGTCGGGACTGTTCGTCGGCATGGTGCTCGCGCTGCAGGGTTATGAAGTGCTGACACGCTACGGTGCCAACGAATCGCTGGGGGTCCTCGTCGCGCTGTCGCTGGTGCGGGAACTCGGGCCGGTGGTTGCGGGTCTGCTGTTTGCGAGCCGTGCCGGCAGCGCGATAACGGCCGAGATCGGCCTGATGAAGACGACCGAGCAGCTGTCGGCGATGGAGATGATGGCGGTCGATCCGCTGGCGCGCGTCGTTGCGCCGCGGTTTTTCGGCGGGATCATCTCGATGCCGCTGTTGACTGCGCTGTTCTCGACGCTCGGTGTGTTCGGCGCCTATCTCGTCGGCGTGAAGCTGATCGGCATCGATGCCGGGGCGTTCTGGGGCAACATGCAGTCGGCGGTGGATTTCCGGCGCGACATCGCCAACGGCATCATCAAGAGCGTCGTGTTCGGCATCGCCGTCAGCTTGATCGCCGTCTTCGAAGGGTACAACGCACGGCCGACCGCCGAAGGGGTTTCAACGGCCACGACGCGAACCGTCGTCGCGAGCTCGCTGTCGATTCTCGCCCTCGACTTCGTCCTGACCGTTTTCATGTTTCGCGGCATAGGCGTCTAATGAACCGCTCCGCTATAGATCTGTGGGTTGGCATTTTCGTCGTCATCGGCCTTGCTGCCATCGCGTTCCTGTCGCTCAAGGTGGGCAACCTGACGTCGGTCAGCAGCGCGCCGGGCTATCACCTCGACGCGGCGTTCGACAATATCGGCGGGCTCAAGCTGCGCGCGCCGGTCAAGGCGGCCGGTGTGGTCGTCGGGCGCGTCGAGAAGATCACGCTCGATCCGCAGTCGTACCAGGCCCTCGTGTCGATGCGCGTCGACCAGGGTTACCAGTTCTCGAAGGACACGATCGCGTCGATCCTGACGTCGGGCCTCCTCGGCGAGGTGTATGTCGGGCTCGATTCCGGCGGCGATACGCAGATGCTCGCCGACAACGGGCGGATCGCGAAGACGCAGTCGGCGATGGTGCTCGAGAAACTGATCGGCCAGTTCATGTTCGACAAGGCCGCGTCGGGTACGACGGCGCCCATGGCGAACGATGCACCGAAGGCTCCGCCGAAACCGTCGGCTCAGACAGGTACCGCGATTGTGGGTGGGGCCAAATGAACGACGTGAAAGGCGCGCCGACGATCTCGCGCGCGGCGGCGATGCTGTCCTGCATCGCACTGCTGGCAGGCTGCGCGGCTGCGCCGTCGCGCGATGACCCGTTCGAGCCGATGAACCGCGCGGCGTACGCGGTGCACGAGGTCGTCGATGGCAACATCGTCAAGCCGATCGCGCAGGCCTATGTCGATTACGCGCCGCGTCTCGTCCAGAAAGGCATCAGCAATTTCTTCGGCAACATCGACGACCTCTTCTCGTTCATCAACGGCGTGCTGCAGAACAAGCCCGAGAAGGCCGGCCACGACCTCGGGCGCGTCATCACGAACACCGGCTTCGGACTGCTCGGACTGATCGACATCGCGTCGGAGGCGGGCATTCCGAAAGGCAACGAGGACTTCGGCCAGACGTTCGGGTACTGGGGAATTCCCCAGGGACCGTACCTGTTCATCCCGCTGCTCGGGCCCACGACGGTGCGTGATGGAACCGGGTGGGTGATCCGCGCCTACACGACGCCGATCGGCTATATCCCCGACGTGCCGACGCGCAACATCCTGTGGGGCATCGGCTACCTCAATGAGCGGGCCCAGGCGTTGCAGGCGGAGTCGATCCTCGACCAGGCGTCGCTCGATCGTTACACATTCCTACGCAGGGCGTACCTGCAGCGGCGCCAGTATCTCGTGTTCGACGGCGCGCCGCCCCCACCGAAGGACGACGACGAATGACGATTCACGCAATCTCCATCGAAGCACCCGTCAAGCGCAACGGCGCGATGCGCGCGCTGGCAGGCGTTCGGACCGCGGCTGGCGTGCTGCTGCTCGCCCTCGCGATCCCCGCGTTGGCGCAGGAAGCGCCCGACGCGCTGGTCAAGCGCGTTTCGCAGGAGGCGCTGCAGATCATCAAGACCGACCCCAAGGTCCAGGCGGGCGACCAGGCGCGCATTCGTGACCTGATCGAGACGAAGCTCACGCCGCACTTCGACATCGACCGGATGACGGCGCTTGCGGCGGGGCGTGCATACCGGTCTGCGACCCCCGAGCAGAAGAAGCGGCTCGGCGAGGAATTCAAGACGCTGCTGATCCGCACGTATTCATCGGCGCTCAACCAGTACCGCGACCAGACGATCGACTACAAGCCGCTGCGCATGGATCCGGCGGCGACCGACACCATCGTGCGCACCGAGGTCATCCGGTCCGGCCAGCCGCCCGTGCAGATCGACTACAGCATGGGCAAGACGCCGGACGGCTGGAAAGCCTACGACGTGATCGTCGGCGGCGTCTCGCTCGTCACCAACTACCGCGACGAGTTCACGCAGCAGGTGCAAGCGGGTGGTGTCGACGGACTGATCAAGTCGCTCGCGGCGAAGAATGCCGGAGGCGCGGCCAAGTGATCGACGCGCCCGAATCGGCGACCGCACAAGGCGGCGCGTTCTCCATCGTCGACGGCGGCTGGGTGTTCGGCGGCGCGCTGACGCTCGACGACGCGGCTGAAGTTCTGGAGTCGTCGCAAGCGCTTGCGCTGCCGGAACGTGGTGTCGTCGACTTCGGCGGGCTGATGCACGCGGACTCCGCAGCGCTGGCCGTGATGATGGCGCTGAAGCGGCGCGCAGCTGCTGAAGGGCGCACGCTGACGCTGATAGGCCTGCCCGCGTCGCTGCGCTCGCTGGCGGTGGTCTACGGCGTCGAACATTTCTTGGTGGACGCCGCCCCTGAACGCGCGTCGTAAGCCTGGCAGGCGCTGCCAGGCCGATCCGCGCGTCCGTCTTGCCCCGGTTCGATGAGCGTCAACGCCGTCGAGGCGATCGGCGTCGAGCGTCGTTTCGGGAACGTGCAGGCGCTCGCCGGCGTCGATCTCGAGGTCGAGAAGGGCGAGTTTTTCGGCCTGCTGGGGCCGAATGGTGCCGGCAAGACGACGCTGATCTCGATTCTCGCCGGACTCGTGCGAGCCGATCGCGGCAGCGTACGCATTCTGGGCCATGACGTGGGCGCCGACTATCGCGCCGCGCGCCGCGCGCTCGGCGTGGTGCCGCAGGAGCTCGTATTCGATCCGTTCTTCTCGGTGCGCGAGACGTTGCGCATCCAGTCGGGCTACTTCGGCCTGCGCCACAACGACGCGTGGATCGACGAGCTGCTCCACCATCTCGATCTCACGGGCAAGGCCGACGCGAACATGCGGTCGCTGTCGGGTGGGATGAAACGGCGCGTGCTGGTTGGCCAGGCGCTCGTGCACAAGCCGCCGGTGATCGTCCTCGACGAGCCCACGGCCGGGGTCGACGTCGAGCTGCGGCAAAGCCTGTGGGCATTCATCCGGAAGTTGAATCGCGACGGGCACACGATCATCCTGACCACGCATTACCTCGAGGAGGCCGAGGCGCTGTGCGGACGCATCGCGATGATGAAGTCGGGCCGCATCGTCGCGCTCGATTCGACGCAGAACCTGCTGTCGCGGTTCGCCGGCGTCACCGTTCGCGTCTCGGCGGCGCGATTGCCCGCTGATTGGACGGCGCGACTGCTTCGGCGCGAAGGAACCATCCATTATCTCGGTCTCGGCGACTACGCTGAACTCGAGCGGTTGCTGGCCGCGTTTCGCACCGAAGGTATCGCGATCGACGAGCTCGCACTCGCCGAGACCGATCTCGAGCAGGTGTTCCTGCGGATCATGGCCGGCACGGAGACGACCGACGACACGCGGCCCGTCGTGACGGTTCCGGAGGCGCTGTGATCGAAGGTCCGGGCACCGGCTGGCTGACGCTGCTCCAGAAGGAGCTGCTGCGCTTCTGGAAAGTGAGCTTCCAGACGATCGCCGCTCCGGTGCTGACGGCGCTTCTGTATCTGCTGATCTTTTCGCACGTGCTCGAGTCGCGCGTCGCGGTGTTCGACGGCCGCGTCGCCTACACGTCGTTCCTGATTCCCGGGCTCGTCATGATGTCGGTGCTGCAGAACGCGTTCGCCAATGCATCGTCGTCGCTGATCCAGTCGAAGATCACCGGCAACCTGATCTTCGTGCTGCTGCCGCCGCTGTCACCGCTCGACATGTACGCGGCCTACGTCCTCGGCGCGATGGTCCGCGGCCTGGTCGTGGGCACCGGCGTATTCCTCGTCACGCTGCTGCTGGTTCCGGGACCGTTGGCGATTGCTCATCCGCTGTTCGCGCTGGCGTTCGCCGTGCTCGGCAGCGCCATTCTAGGGACGCTCGGCGTCATTGCCGGCATCTCGGCCGACAAGTTCGACGAGCTCGCAGCGTTCCAGAACTTCCTGATCATGCCGCTCACGTTCCTGTCGGGCGTGTTCTACTCGATCCACTCGCTCCCGCCGTTCTGGCAGGCGCTGTCGCATTTCAATCCGTTCTTTTATATGATCGATGGGTTCCGCTACGGGTTCTTCGGGCTGTCGGACGTAGCACCGGTGCTGAGTCTCGCGCTCGTCGCGGCCGCGGCGGTCATCCTCGCTGCGCTGGCGTTGCTCATGCTGGCGCGCGGCTGGAAATTGCGGCACTGAATCGTCGCTACGCAGCGAAGTCGCTGCAAAAGGCCCTCATGGTCACTCCTGATTCCATCAAGACGTCGATCGAAGCCGGCATCGCCTGCGAGGCGATCGACGTCACCGGCGACGGACAGCACTTCGAGGCGCTGATCGTCTCCGACGCCTTTCGCGGGTTGTCGCGCCTTGCGCGCCACCGGCTCGTCTATGCGGCACTCGGCGACCGGATGCGCGCCGAAATCCACGCGCTGTCGATGACGACGATCACGCCGGAAGAGCACGCGGCGGCGCGTTAGCGCGGAAACGCCGCGCATCGGAACCCACGCATGGACAAGCTCGTCATCGAAGGAGGCGCGCCGCTCGAAGGCGAAGTGCGCGTATCCGGCGCCAAGAACGCCGCGCTGCCGATCCTGTGCGCGGCGCTCCTTTGCCGCGAGCCGGTGACGCTGACGAACGTTCCGCGCCTCAACGACGTGCGAACAATGCAGGCGCTGCTGTCACAGATGGGGGTACGGATCGACGCGTCGCAGCCCGGTTGCGTGACGCTCGACGCGGTGACGCTCGACTGGCCGCTCGCGCCCTACGAGCTCGTCAAGACGATGCGCGCCTCCATTCTGGCGCTGGGGCCGCTCGTCGCACGCGCCGGCGAAGCGCGCGTTTCGCTGCCCGGCGGTTGCGCGATCGGTTTGCGGCCCGTCGACCAGCACGTCCGGGGCCTGCAGGCGATGGGCGCCGAGATCGATCTCACGCACGGCTACATCAACGCGCGGGCGAAGCACCTGACCGGCACGCGGTTTGCCTTCGATGTCGTCACCGTGACGGGTACGGAGAACCTGATGATGGCGGCGGTGCTCGCCGACGGCGTCACGACGCTCGCGAACGCCGCGCGCGAGCCCGAGATCGTCGACCTCGCCGCATGCCTCACCGCGATGGGCGCGCGCATCGAGGGCGCTGGCACCGATTGCATCGTCATCGAAGGCGTGCGCAGTCTTCACGGCGCGACGCACGCGATCATGCCGGACCGCATCGAGACAGGGACGTTCGTCGCTGCGGCTGCGGCAACGGGCGGCGACGTTCTGATTGCCGGCGCCGATCCCCCTACGCTGGCGATCGTGCTCGACACGTTTCGTGAGTCGGGTGCGGACATCACGACCGACCAGTCGACAATCAGAGTTCGCGGCGCCGGTGATCTGCGTGGTGCGCAGGTCCGCACGGCGCCGTATCCGGGCTTTCCGACGGACATGCAGGCGCAATTCATGGCGCTTGCCACGCTCGCGTCCGGTGTGTCGGTGATCACCGAAACGATATTCGAGAACCGGATGATGCACGTGCAGGAACTGTTGCGCCTCGGCGCCGACATCGAAGTCGAGGGCAACACGGCCGTCATCAAGGGCGTTGCGCGCCTTACCGGTGCGAACGTGATGGCAACCGACCTGCGCGCATCGGCGTGCCTGGTCATTGCCGGCCTGATCGCCGACGGCGAGACGACGATCGACCGGATATACCATCTGGACCGTGGCTACGAGCGCATCGAGGACAAGCTGTCGGCGCTCGGTGCACGGATACGCCGGACGCAATGAACGCCGCCGCGGATTCGACCCGGAAGCGGTCGGCCGAACAAGCCGATGCCGGGCTGTCGGAACGCAAGAGCGCGGGGGATCTAGGGGCCGCCGACCTCCGTGACGCGCCGCTCGGAAATCCGACCGGACATCCGGACCGGTATGCGCCCGACCTGCTGTTCGCCGTGCCGCGCAAGCCGCAACGCGACGCGCTGGGAATCGGCGAGCGCCTGCCGTTCACCGGTGTCGACCTGTGGACCGCGTACGAGCTCACCTGGCTGGACACGCAGGGCAAGCCGCAGGTGGCGCTGGCCACGATCGACATGCCGATCGAGTCGACGTCGCTGATCGAATCGAAGTCGATGAAACTCTACCTCGGATCGTTTGCACAGAGCCGCTACGCGGGCATGACGCAGGTGGCGGCCGCGATCGAGCACGACTTGTCGCACGCAATCGGGGCGCGCGTCGGCGTGGTACTGCGCGGTCCCGCGGCGTTCGACATGCAGTCGATCCGCGAGCTCGGCGGTGAAAGCCTCGACGAATTGCCGGTCGCGTGCACCGCGTACGACGTCGATCCGGACCTGCTGTGCGCCCACGGCGATACGGTCACGGAGACGCTGACGAGCCGGCTCTTCCGATCGGTGTGCCCGGTGACTGCGCAACCCGACATCGCGTCGGTGCAGATTGCCTATCGAGGCCCGCGTATCGACCGCGAAGGACTGCTGCGCTATCTCGTTTCCTATCGTTGCCACGCCGGATTCCACGAGCATTGCGTGGAGCGCATCTTCGTCGACGTAAGGGCGCGCTGCCACTGCGAGCAGTTGACGGTGCTCGCGCGCTTCACGCGCCGCGGAGGGCTCGACATCAATCCGTTCCGCACGAACGCCGGCGCGACGATGCCCGACAACGTCCGTACGGCGCGCCAGTAGCCGCCACCATGCAACCGGCGCAGCCGCGAGGGGCGGTCACCGCGATTCGCGCCGCGCTGCTGACGTTCACCGGCGACCCGTTCCTCGAGGGCGCCGAGGCGACGCGGCGCTACGAGAGCGACGCGATCGTCGTGATGGCGGATGGGCGCATCGTCGATTGCGGCGCGGCCAGCGATGTGCAGAGGCGGCTCCCGTCAGACACGCCGGTCACGCACTACGCCAACGCGCTGATCAGCGCAGGCTTCATCGACGCGCACGTTCACTATCCGCAACTGTCAGTGATCGGCGCCGGCGGCAAGCCGCTGCTTGACTGGCTGACCGCGTATACGTTCCCGGCAGAAGCACGCTTTTCCGACGTCGCGCATGCGCGCGAGGTTGCCGCGCGCTATCTCGACGAGAACCTGCGCAACGGCATCACGACGGCCGCCGTGTTCGGTACCGTGCATGCCACGTCCGTCGACGCACTGTTCGAGGAGAGCGCACGGCGCGACATGCGGATGATCGGCGGCAAGGTGCTGATGGACCGCAATGCACCGCCGGGGCTGCTCGACACGGCGACGAGTGGCTACGACGAGAGCAAGGCGCTGATCGGCCGCTGGCACGGGCGCGACCGGCTGGCCTACGCGATCACGCCGCGGTTCGCTGCAACCTCGACGCCTGCGCAACTCGAGGCGGCCGGCGCATTGTGGCGGGAGACACCCGGTGCGTACCTGCACTCGCACGTCGCGGAAAACGTCGCCGAGGTCGAGTGGATTGGCGCGCTTTATCCGTCGCACGCACGCTATCTCGACGTCTACGCGCAGTTCGGCCTGCTCGGCCGACGTGCGCTGTACGCACACGGCATTCACCTCGACGACGCGGACTTTCAGTTGCTGCACGAATCGCAAACGGCGATCGCGCACTGTCCGACGTCCAACAATTTCCTCGGCAGCGGGCTGTTCTCGATGCATCGCGCACGCGATCCGCGGCGTCCGGTGCACGTGGCACTCGCGACGGACCTCGGCGGCGGAACGACGTTCTCGATGCTGCGCACGATGCAGGCCGCGAGCGAAGTGGCGCAGCTCGGCGGCCATCCGCTGTCGCCATCGTCCGCATGGTGGCTCGCCACGCGCGGTGCAGCGGAAGCGCTGGATCTGGGCGAGCGCATCGGCGCCGTCGAACCGGGCCGTGACGCCGATCTCGTCGTCATCGACCTGCGCTCGACGCCGCTGATCGACTTTCGCATGCAGTACATCCGCGGCATCGAGGAGGCGCTGGCCGTGCAGTTCGCGCTCGGCGACGATCGGGCGATACGCGCGACCTATATCGCGGGTCACCTCGCCTGGGATCGCGACGCTGCGCATTGATCTGCGCCTTGCGTGGAGGCCGCGTGGCTGGCCTCGCCGAAGCGTCGTGGATGCCTGGGCTCGGCGGGCGGCTGTAGGACGTCGCCGACGAACGGTCGCGGCGAACGTGCCGGAACCGCGCTCGGTGGCTGCCCTACCTGTTGCAGTCGATTCGAACCGGAGGCATGCCATGAAGCAACAAATCGTCAGATCGTCGTTGGTGGCACTTCTTGTCAGTGGTGCGCTCGCGGGTGCGCGACGACCGTAGACTGGGGCGGCCCACTGCTCCACTACCGCTACAACTACGATTCCCGACCCGTCGTATCCGCGGCCCCGGTCGTGGTGCCGGCACCGGCGGTGACGTACAACGAGCCCGCGGTCGTCTATCGTGAGTCGACAGTAAGCCGTGATCCTGACTCCGTCGTGACCTATCGCACCTATCGCGATCCGGTCGTTACTTATTACGATCGGCCGACCGTCATTTACGGCTATCAGTCGCCAGCGTTCCCGTACATCGACAAGGGCCAATGACACGTTGAGCGCCGCCGGACCGCGTTCCGGCGGCCCGGCAGGCACGCTCCGGTAGAATCGGCGGGTCAAACCCCGCGGTTTCTGCCAGGTGCCTGCCCTCACCATCGCGCTCTCGAAAGGGCGCCTGCTCGATGAAGCGCTGCCGCTGCTCGCGCAGGCGGGTGTTGCGCCCATCGAAGATCCGAACACGTCGCGCAAGCTGATCCTCGCCACGTCGGCGGCGCATGTTTCGCTCGTCATCCTGCGCGCGACCGACGTTCCCACGTACGTCCAGTACGGCGCCGCCGATCTCGGCATCGCTGGCAAGGACGTCCTGCTCGAGCACGGCAACGAGGGTCTTTATCAGCCGCTCGATCTCCGCATCGGCCTGTGCCGGCTCGTGGTGGCCACGCGGCGCGATTACGATTGGAGCGGTTCCGTGCAGCGGGGCGGCCGTATCCGCGTTGCGACCAAGTACGTGCGCACGGCACGCGAGCATTTCGCGGCGAAAGGCATGCACGTCGACCTGATCAAGCTGTACGGCTCGATGGAGCTCGCGCCGCTCGCGGGCCTCGCCGATGCGATCGTCGACCTCGTTTCCACCGGGCGCACGCTGCAGGCGAACGATCTCGTCGCCGTCGAGGAGATCATGCCGATCAGCGCGCGGCTCATCGTCAATCCGGGCGCGCTCAAGCTGAAGCGCGATCTCGCGAAGCCGCTCATCGATGCGCTCGCGGCCGCCGCGGCCACGCGATGCGAAGCGCTCAGCGCATGAACGCCCACTCGCCCGTGCTGACGCTGCGCGAGCTCGATTCGCGCGCGCCGGGATTCGACCGCGAGCTCGATGCGTTGATCCGCTTCGAAGCCGCGCAGGACCCGGCGATCGACGACGCCGTGGCGGCGATCATCGCCGACGTTCGCAGCCGGGGGGATGCGGCCGTGCTCGAGTACACGGCGCGCTTCGACGGCATCGCGGCGTCGCGGATGGCCGAGCTCACCGTCGATCGCCCCGAGATGCAGCGGGCGTACGACACCGTCGGCGATGACGAGCGCGGTGCCCTCGAGGCGGCCGCCGCCCGGATTCGCGACTTCCACGAACGCCAGAGGACGGAGGGCTTCGCGTTCCGGACCGACGACGGCACCGAGCTCGGGCAGCGCGTCACGCCGCTCGACAGGGTCGGGCTCTACGTGCCGGGCGGCAAGGCCGCGTATCCCTCGTCGGTGCTGATGAACGCGATTCCTGCGCAAGTGGCTGGCGTGGCCGACATCGTGATGGTCGTTCCCACGCCCGGCGGTGCGCGCAACCCGCTGGTGCTTGCGGCCGCGCACGTCGCCGGCGTGTCGCGGGCATTCACGATCGGCGGCGCGCAGGCCATCGCCGCGCTAGCCTACGGAACGCCAACAATCACCGCGGTCGACAAGATCTGCGGACCGGGCAACGCATACGTCGCTGCGGCCAAGCGGCGCGTCTTCGGTGTCGTTGGCATCGACATGGTGGCGGGTGCATCGGAAGTGCTGGTCATCGCCGATGGAACCGCCAATCCCGACTGGGTGGCACTCGACCTCTTCGCGCAGGCCGAGCACGACGAAATGGCGCAAGCGATCCTGCTCTCGCCGGATCCGGCGATCATCGCGAGCGTCGCGCACAGTGCGCGTCGCCTGCTGGCGCAGATGCCGCGCGCGGCGATCATCGCCGCGGCGCTCGCCCGGCGGGGCGCGCTGATTCTCACCCGGGACTTGGGCGACGCGTGCGCGATCGCGAACCGGATTGCACCCGAGCATCTCGAGCTCGCCGTTGCCGATCCGGATGCGCTGCTGCCGCAGCTGCGCCACGCCGGTGCCCTGTTCGTCGGGCACTATTCGAGCGAAGCGCTCGGCGATTACTGCGCCGGGCCGAACCACGTGCTGCCAACCGGGCGGACCGCGCGCTTTTCGTCACCGCTCGGCGTCTACGACTTCCAGAAGCGCACGAGCGTGCTGCGGATTGCGCGGCCGACGGCGCACGCACTCGCGCCCATCGCCGCGACGCTCGCGGCGGGCGAGGGACTCGCAGCGCACGCGCGCTCGGCGCTGGCGCGACTCGACGGCGAATGACGGCGGTGGCGACCATCCCTCCAGCCCGCGAACCGCAGGACGACGCGCGCCGCGCTCGGATCGCTGCGACGATCCGTGCCGACGTTCGCGCGCTCGCGCACTATCCGGTTGCGCTCGCCGAAGGCTGGATCAAGCTCGACGCGATGGAGAATCCGTATCCGTTGCCCGAGAACGCCCGCCAGGCGCTCGCGGCGGCAATCGCAGCGGTCCCGATCAACCGCTACCCGGACGGCGACGCGCACGCCGTGCGCCGCGCGTTGCGCGAAAGCCTGGGCCTGGACGAGCGGTGTGCACTGATGATCGGCAACGGTTCCGACGAGCTGATCCAGATCCTGACCGCCGCGGTGGCGGCGCCGGCAAGCGTCGTGCTGGCGCCGGAACCGTCGTTCGTCATGTACCGACGCAACGCCGTCGTTGCGCATGCGCGTTACGTCGGCGTGCCGCTCGCCGCGGATTTCGGACTCGACGTCGACGCGATGCTGGCGGCGATCGAGCGCGAGCGCCCGGCGCTCGTGTGGCTCGCGTTTCCGAACAACCCGACCGGCAACCTGTTCGACGTCGCGGGCATCGAGCGGATCATCCGTGCGGCTCCCGGACTCGTTGCGATCGACGAGGCGTACTACGCGTTCGCCGACGCATCCTTCCTGTCGCGCGTGCTCGATTTTCAGAACGTCGTCGTCGTGCGCACGGTGTCGAAAATCGGCATGGCGGGATTGCGGCTCGGCTATGCGGTTGGCCACCCGGACTGGATCGGCGAGTTCGAGAAGATTCGTCCGCCGTACAACGTCAACAGCCTGACGCAGGCCGCCGTGCCGCTGCTGCTGGCGCATGCCGACGACTTCGCGCGACAGGCCGCGGCGATCCGCAGCGAACGCAAGCGCGTCGATCGCGCGCTGGCGACGCTGCCCGGCGTGCAGACGTTCGCGACGCAGACGAATTTCGTGCTGGCGCGCGTGCCCGATGCCGCGGCATGGCATCAAACGCTGCGCAATGCGAAGATTCTCGTCAAGAACCTCGACGGCTGGCATCCGCTGCTTGCGGGCTGCCTGCGGATCACCGTCGGGACACCGGCGGAGAACGACGCGCTGCTGGCCACACTCGCGCAGGCGTACCAGGCGCAGCAATCCCCCCACGCGGCGACGAACGTCAAGGAACGCGCATGAACGCACCACTGGAACAACCCGTTCGCAGCGCACAGGTCGACCGACGCACGGCCGAAACGGACATCTCCGTGCGCCTCGCAATCGACGGCACCGGGCGCACCGAGCTTGCGAGCGGCATTGCGTTTCTCGACCACATGCTTGACCAGGTCGGCCGCCACGCGCTGTTCGATCTGTCCGTGAGCGCCAAGGGCGACCTGCACATCGATGCGCACCACACCGTCGAGGACATCGGTATCACGCTCGGCCAGGCGTTCAGGCGGGCGATGGGCGACAAGAAAGGCATTCGACGCTACGGCCATGCGTACGTGCCGCTCGACGAGGCGCTGTCGCGCGTCGTGCTCGACCTGTCGGGACGTCCGGGCCTCGAGTTCCACGTGCCGTTCACGCGGGCGCTCGTCGGGACGTTCGACGTCGACCTCATCCACGAGTTCTTCCAGGGATTCGTCAATCACGCGCTCGTGACGCTGCACATCGACAACCTGCGCGGCGACAACGCGCACCATCAGGCCGAGACGGTGTTCAAGGCCTTCGCGCGTGCGCTGCGCATGGCGTGCGAGCGCGATTCGCGCCTGGGCGGCGAGATTCCGTCGACGAAGGGCAGCCTGTAACGGTCGCATGCGATGAGCGTCGTGGACCGCTGCGTTGCGGACGCAATCGGCCCGTAGCCCGATGCCGGACGTTGCCGTCGTCGACTATGGGATGGGCAACCTGCGCTCGGTGGCGAAGGCGCTCGTGCACGTCGCGCCCGGCGCGTCGGTCGTCGTCACCGACGATCCGCGGCTGATCAGGAGCGCCGCACGCGTCGTGCTTCCGGGGCAGAGCGCGATGCCCGATGCGATGGCTCATCTCGAAGCGACGGGACTGCGTGGCGTCGTCGAGGCGTGCCTCGCCGACCGGCCGTTCCTCGGCGTCTGCCTCGGGCTGCAGATGCTGTTCGACGCGAGCGACGAGGGCCCGACGCCCTGCCTTGGTGCGCTCCGCGGCCACGTGCGCAGGTTCAGCGACGAGGACATGGTGCTTGCGTCGGGCGAGCGGCTGAAGGTTCCACACATGGGATGGAGCCCGGTGCATCGGACGCGACCGCATCCGCTCTGGTCGGGCATTGACGACGGCGAGCGCTTCTATTTCGCGCACAGCTACTTCCCCGTGCCCGACGAGGCCGGGCTTACCGTCGGTACGGCGTCGTATCCGGTGCCGTTTACTTGCGCGATAGCGAGGGCTAATATCTTCGCCGTGCAGTTCCATCCGGAAAAGAGCCAGCGCGCCGGTCTGCGGCTGCTGGCCAATTTCGTCGCCTGGGACGGAAACCCCTAAGCCGCTGCCCGCGCGTCGCGCCGCCACGCTTTCATCCAAGCAGTCGCTGCTTCCAATGCAGATCATTCCCGCGATCGATATCAAGGACGGACATTGCGTGCGCCTGCGTCAGGGCGACATGCAGGCGGCGACGGTGTTCTCGGAGGATCCGGCGGCCATCGCGCGCCATTGGCTCGAGCTCGGGGCGCAGCGGCTGCACCTGGTCGACCTGAATGGCGCGGTGTCGGGCAGGCCGAAGAACGAGCTCGCGATCCGCGAAGTCGTCAGCGTCATCGGCGACGAGGTGCCGATCCAGCTCGGCGGCGGCATCCGCGATCTCGACACGATCGAGCGCTACCTCGACGACGGCATCAGCTACGTGATCATCGGCACGGCCGCGGTGAAGAACCCGGGGTTCCTGCACGACGCGTGCTATGCGTTTCCGGGGCACATCATCGTGGGTCTCGATGCCCGCGACGGCAAGGTGGCGACGGACGGCTGGTCGAAGATGACCGGGCACGACGTCGTCGATCTCGCGCGCAAATTCGAGGACTACGGCGTCGAGGCGATCGTCTACACCGACATCGGCCGCGACGGCATGCTGACCGGCGTGAACGTCGAGGCGACGGCCAAGCTCGCGCGCGAGCTGAAGACGCCCGTCATCGCGAGCGGCGGCATCGCGTCGCTGCAGGACATCCACGACTTGATCCCTTATGCGGGCGACGGCATCATCGGTGCGATCGCCGGCCGGGCGCTGTACGAAGGCAAGCTCGACTTCAGGGAAGCGCTGAAGGTGGCGAAAGGTGAGTAGCACCGCAGCATCGCACCGCGGTCGCGTACCCGGCGGGTATGCGTCGACGCGCGTGGCGCGACGGCCGCGCACGCGCTGAATGGGCCTCGCCAAGCGCATCATCCCCTGTCTCGACATCGCCGACGGTCGCGTCGTCAAGGGCGTCAACTTCGTGAACCTGCGCGACGCCGGCGATCCGGTCGAGGTCGCGCGCCGCTACGACGAGCAGGGCGCCGACGAGCTCGCCTTCCTCGACATCCGCGCCAGCGTCGAGAACCGCGGGCTGCTCTACGACATGGTCAACGCCGTCGCGGAGCAGGTGTTCATTCCGCTGACGGTGGGCGGCGGCGTCAATTCGGTCGACGACGTCCGCGCGCTGCTCAACGCCGGCGCCGACAAGGTCAGCATCAACACGGCCGGCGTGGCGAACCCCGAGCTTTTCGCCGAGGCCTCGGCACACTTCGGCGCGCAATGCATCGTCGCTGCGATCGACGCGAAGAAATGCGCGGTCGACCAGTGGCAGGTCTACATCCACGGCGGCCGCACGGCCACGGGCATCGATGTCGTCGACTGGGCGCTCGAAGTAGCCACGCAGGGGGCCGGCGAGATCCTGCTGACCAGCATGGATCGCGATGGCGCCCGCAAGGGCTTCGATCTGCGGCTGACCCGGGCGGTCGCAAACGTCGTCGACGTGCCGGTCATCGCCTCGGGCGGCGTGGGCTCGCTGCAGCACCTGGTCGAGGGCGTGACGGTCGGCGGCGCCGATGCCGTGCTGGCCGCCTCGATATTTCACTACGGCGAGTTCACGATCCCGCAGGCGAAGGCGGCGATGCGGGCCGCCGGCGTGGAGGTGCGCGAATGAGGGCCGCGGGCGAGGCTTCAGCCGAGCCAAGCCCCGCAGGGGCCGACGCGGCCCGATTGAGTGAGGCCGACACGCCGATAGTTCGTTCATCAACGCCCGTGCAGGGAGGCCGAGTATGAGGGCCGCGGGCGAGGCTTCAGCCGAGCCAAGCCCCGCAGGGGCCGACGCGGCCCGATTGAGTGAGGCCGACACGCCGATAGTTCGTTCATCAACGCCCGTGCAGGGAGGCCGAGTATGAGGGCCGCGGGCGAGGCTTCAGCCGAGCCAAGCCCCGCAGGGGCCGACGCGGCCCGATTGAGTGAGGCCGACACGCCGATACTTGGTTCGTCAACGTCCGTGCAAGGAGGCCGCGAATGAGCCAGGACTGGCTCGACGCGGTCCGCTACGACGCCGACGGGCTCGTGCCGGCGATCGCGCAGGACGCGATCACGCAGCGGGTGCTGACGCTCGCGTGGATGAACCGCGCTGCGCTCGAGCGCACAGTGGCCACGGGCGAAGTGCACTACTGGTCGCGCTCGCGAGCGATGCTGTGGCACAAGGGCGAGCAGTCGGGTCACGTGCAGCGCGTGCGCGAGGTTCGCCTCGACTGCGACGGCGACGCGATCCTGCTGGTCGTCGAGCCCCAGGGCGGCGTCGCGTGCCACACGGGTCGCGAGCGCTGCTTTTATCGCCGGCTGCACGATGGCGAATGGCAGACGGTGGACCCCGTCATCGAAGACCCGGCGACCGTTTACGGCCATGACTGAATCCACCGCCGACGTGCTGGCGCGCATCGCCGCGACGATCGAAAGCCGCAAGGGCGCAGATCCCGCGCAGTCGTATGTCGCCGCGCTGCTCGGCAAGGGCGAGGACGCCGTGCTGAAGAAGATCGGCGAGGAGGCCACCGAGACAGTCATGGCGGCGAAGGACGGTGATAAAATTCGGGTGGTCGCCGAAGTTGCCGACCTGTGGTTTCACTGTCTCGTGCTGCTCGCCCGCCACGGCCTCGGCCCCGCGGACGTGCTTCGTGAGCTCGAGCGCCGGGAAGGCACGTCCGGTCATGCCGAACGAGCGTCCCGGCCCTGAACGGCGGGACGCGCTTCCGAACGAACGATCCCCATGGCCAACGACTCCAACTGCATCTTCTGCAAGATCGTGCGCGGCGAGGTGCCGAGCCGCAAGGTTTACGAGGACGACGAGATCCTGGCGTTTCACGACATCCAGCCCGTCGCTCCCGTGCATTTCATGCTGGTGCCCAAAAAGCATATTGCGTCGCTGTACGACGCGACGGCCAGCGATGCACCGGTGCTCGGCCGGATCATGGAACTCGCCGGGCGGCTCGCGAGCGAGCAGGGTGCCGCGGACGGATTTCGGACGATCGTCAATACGGGACGCATCGGGCGCCAGGACGTCAAGCATGTGCATGTGCACGTCATCGCCGGTCCCGATCCGCTCGGTCCGATGATCCCGCGGTAGGCTATGCGAACTTTTCGGAGGCAACGATGGGTGGATTGAGCATCTGGCACTGGTTACTCGTGCTCGTGGTTGTCGTGCTGATCTTCGGCACGAAAAAGCTGCGCAACGTCGGCGCGGATCTGGGTGGTGCCGTCAAGGGCTTCAAGGAAGGCATGAAAAGCGCCGAGGACCCGCCGGCGTCGCCGGTCGAACCGCCGTCGCAAGTCACCGGCCGCACGATCGATGCAGAAGTGCGCAAGGAGCCCTCGACGAAGGTGTAGCGCGCCCGCTGGCGGCGGCGGTGCCGTTCGCCGGCCCAGTGCAGTCTGTGCGCGGGCCGCCGGCCCGCCGCAATCGACGGGTCGGCGCGGTCGCGCCTTCGCCGTGCCGGGCGCCTACGGATTCCCATGTTCGATATCGGATTCTCGGAAATCGTCGTCATCGCGGTCGTCGCGCTGGTCGTGATCGGCCCCGAACGGCTGCCGAAGACCGCGCGCACGCTCGGTCACCTGTTCGGGCGGCTGCAGCGCTATGTCAGCGACGTCAAGGCCGACATCAGCCGCGAGATCGAGCTCGACGAGCTCCGCAAGCTGCAGCGCGAGATGCAGGGTGCGGCGCGGGATTTCGAGCAGACGGTGACCACGACGGCCAGCGAAGTGAAGACCGGCGTGCAGAACGTCACCCGCGAGCTCAACGAGGCGGGCACCACACCGGTCAGCGCCAGCTCGCTGCCGCCGCTGGAAACGCCGCCGGCCGAACCCACGCCCGTGGAGCGCCAGGCGCCGCTCCCCGGCTTCGACAAGATCTGAACGTGACGAGCGTCGGCAGCAATTCGCAGGGGGCGCCACGCAGCGTCCTGGCTACCGCCTCGCCTCGACGATGAGCGAAACGACCGACACGCAGGAGTCGTTCATGTCGCATCTGATCGAGCTGCGCATGCGGCTGATGCGCTCGATCATCGCTGTCGTCATCGTGCTGCTGGTGCTGTTTCCGTTCGCGAAAGACATCTACGCGCTGCTCGCGCAGCCGCTGTTGCGCGTACTGCCGGCCGGCTCGACGATGATCGCGACCGACGTGACCGGCACGTTCCTCGTGCCGCTCAAGGTGACGCTGATGTCGGCGTTCCTGATCGCGCTTCCGTTCGTGCTTTGGCAGGCGTGGGCGTTCGTGGCACCCGGGCTCTACCAGCACGAGAAGCGGCTCGTCGTTCCGGTGCTCGTGTCGAGCTGCCTGTTCTTCGCGCTTGGGATGTCGTTCGCGTATTTCTTCGTGTTCCCCGTCGCGTTCGGCTTTTTCGCCGGATACACGCCGGTCGGCGTCCAGATGATGACGGACATCGACAAGTACCTGTCGTTCGTGATGACGATGTTCATCGCATTCGGGCTCACGTTCGAAACGCCCGTCGTCGTCGTCGTCCTCGTCCGGATGCGCGTCGTGCCGCTCGAGAAGCTCCGGTCGATCAGGCCTTACGTGATCGTCGGCGCGTTCGTGATCGGTGCGATCTTCACGCCGCCCGACGTGATCTCGCAGTGCCTGCTGGCGATTCCGCTGTGGCTACTCTACGAGCTCGGGCTGCAGCTCGCCCGCTTTGTCAGCGTGCCGGCGGTCGACGCCGACACGGAGACGCAGCCGACGTCCTGAACCGGCCGCACGGGCCCGTGCGACCTATTGCGTGTCGATCCGCGGCCGCCTGGCGACGACGACGTCGAGGTCGAGCGGCTTGCCGTCTCGCACGACCTTGATCCGCGCGTTGGAGCCGGGCGAAAGCTCGGCAATCCGCGCCAGCAATTGCGGCACGTCCGGTGTAGGCTTGCCGCCAATCTCGACGACCACGTCGCGCACCTGAATGCCGGCGCGATCGGCGGGACCGTCGCGCTGCAATGCGCGCACGAGCACGCCGTCGGTTCGCGCCAGTGCGAGCGCCTGCGCTGCCTCGCGCGTGATCGCCTGCGGCTCGACGCCGAGCCAACCGCGCGTCACCGAGCCGTCCTTGATGATCTGCGCGAGCACCGTGCGCGCGAGCGACACCGGAATCGCGAAGCCGATGCCCATCGATCCGCCCGACTGCGAGAAGATCGTGCTGTTGATGCCGATCAGGTTGCCGCTGCTGTCGACCAGTGCGCCGCCGGAATTGCCGGGATTGATCGCCGCATCGGTCTGGATGAAATCCTCGAACCGGTTGATGCCGAGGTGGTTGCGGCCCAGTGCGCTGACGATGCCGTGCGTGACGGTGTTGCCGAAACCGAACGGATTGCCGATCGCGAGCACGACGTCGCCGACGTGCAAGCCGTCGACGGTTCCGAACGTGATCGGCGGCAGGTTGTCCCCATCGACCTTGAGCACGGCAAGGTCCGATTCGGGATCGACGCCCTTGATGCGAGCGGCCATCTCACGACCATCGGCCAGCACCACTTCGATGTCGTCGGCGCCGTCGATCACGTGATGGTTGGTGAGCACGTAACCGTCGGGTGACACGATGACGCCCGAGCCGAGGCTCGTCGCACGCCGGGCCGGCGCCCGCTCGGCGAGCTCCGGAAAGTAACGGCGGAGGATCGCATCGTCGAGCAACGGGTTGCGCGAGCGCACGGCCTTGCTCGTGTAGATGTTCACGACGGCCGGCATCGCCTTCTTCGCCGCGTCGGCATACGTGCTGGCGCCCGGCATCGACGCCGGCATCTGCGGACCCTGCGTGGCCTCGCGCAGCAATACGACGTTGTTGCCTTTGCCGGCGGTCAGCCGCGGCAAAAGGTCAGGCCGCAGCGTGGCGACGACGAACAGCGCGCCGAGGCACAGCGTGCACGCCTGAGCGAACAGCAGCCAGAACTTTCTCGCCACGAACGGATTTCCCCAGGAAGTCCGTCATTATAGACGCCGCCGCAAGCCGGACCCGGCGGACGGCCGCGCTGCTCGCAAGGTCCGTACCTGCGGAGCCAGCATGCCAACCTGCTGTTTCTGCTGCGTAATCAGGGAGAAATTCGTCGACGGGCTTCAACAGAGCACGTCGAATCACGTATAATTCGAAGGTTTTGCATCGTGGCTCAGGGCGCGGCGAAAGGCGGGGATGGGGACCGAAGCGATAGTGAACAAGGACAAGCGTCGATTCCTGATTGGCGCAACATCGGTGGTCGGCGGCGTGGGTGCCGTGGCCGCCGCCGTACCGTTCGTGATGTCGTTGTGGCCGAGCGAGCGCGCCAAGGCAGCGGGTGCGCCGATCGAGGTGGACATCAGCAAGATCGAGCCCGGCCAGAAGATCAACGTCGAGTGGCGCGGCAAGGTGTGCTGGCTCGTCAACCGCACACCGGAAATGGTGGCAACGCTGCCCAAGCTCGACGACCGGGTCGCGGACCCCCAGTCCAACGTCCCGCAGCAGCCCCCCTATTGCAAGAACGAGACGCGGTCGATCAAACCGTCGCTATGGATTGCCGTCGGCATCTGTACGCACCTCGGGTGCTCGCCGACATTCCGGCCGGAGCTTGCGCCGGCGGATCTCGGGCCGGATTGGCTCGGCGGCTTCTTCTGCCCGTGCCATCAGTCGAAGTTCGATCTGGCGGGCCGCGTCTACAAGGGCGTGCCGGCGCCGACGAACCTGGTCGTGCCTCCGCACAAGTATCTGTCCGATACGCGCGTTGTCATTGGCGAAGATGCGAAGCGCGCGTGACTTGAGAGTATTCACGGAACAGGACGCTGAATGAGCAAGTTGCTGACCTGGATCGACGAGCGCTTTCCGCTGACCGAGCTGTGGAACAGCCAGTGGGGCAAGTACGTCGCGCCGAAGAATTTCAACTTCTGGTACTACTTCGGATCGCTCGCCGCATTCGTGCTGGTGCTGCAGATCGTCACGGGCATCTGGCTCACGATGAACTACAAGCCCGACGCGACGAAGGCGTTCGAGTCCGTCGAGTACATCATGCGCGACGTGGAGTGGGGATGGCTGATCCGCTACATGCACTCGACCGGCGCGTCGATGTTCTTCATCGTCGTGTACCTGCACATGTTTCGCGGGCTCATGTACGGCAGCTACCGCAAGCCGCGCGAGCTCACGTGGATCTTCGGCTGCCTGATCTATCTCGCGCTGATGGCCGAGGCGTTCTTCGGCTATCTGCTTCCGTGGGGCCAGATGTCCTACTGGGGCGCGCAGGTGATCGTCAACCTGTTCTCGGCCATCCCGGTGATCGGCGAGGATCTCGCCGTGTGGATTCGTGGCGATTACACGGTATCGGACATCACGCTGAATCGCTTCTTCGCGTTCCACGTGATCGCGCTGCCGCTCGTGCTGGTGGGACTCGTCGCCGCGCACCTGATGGCGCTGCACGAGACGGGCTCGAACAATCCGGACGGCGTCGAGATCAAGAAGCAGCCGAAGGACCCGGTGACGGGACTTCCGCTCGACGGCATCTATTCGCATCCGTACTACACGGTGAAGGACATCGTAGGCGTCATCGTATTCCTCGTCGTGTTCTCGATCGTCGTGTTCTTCCTGCCGGAAATGGGCGGCTACTTCATCGAGGCGAACAATTTCATTCCAGCCGATCCGCTGAAGACGCCCGAGCACATCGCGCCCGTCTGGTACTTCACGCCGTACTACGCGATGCTGCGCGCCGTCCCGTCGTTCATGGGCACGCAGGTATGGGGCGTGATCATCATGGGCGTGTCCGTGATGATCTTCTTCGCCATGCCGTGGCTCGACCGGGGTGCGGTGAAGTCGATCCGTTACCGCGGCGGCTTGTACAAGGCGTGGCTGGCGGCGTTCGTCGTCGCGTTCCTGATCCTTGGCTATCTCGGTGTCGTGCCGGTCACGGTCTGGGGGCAGTTCCGCGAGGCGTTCCCGTTCTACGGGGCCGACAAGGCCACCGTCGTCGCGCGCGTGCTGACCGTCGTCTACTTCCTCTTCTTCCTGCTGATGCCGTGGTACACGGCGCGCGACAAGACCAAGCCCGTTCCGGCGAGGGTGGTTTGGAAATGAAAAAATTTGTCTGCCTGCTGTTGTGGCTGATGTCCGGTGCGTCGGGGATCGCGCTGGCGAGCGGCGCCGACATCCGGCTGTCGCCCGCGCCGGTTAATCGCCTCGACGAGGAATCGCTGCAGCGCGGCGCGCGCAACTTCGTCAATTACTGCCTCTCGTGCCACACGGCGAAGTACATGCGTTACAACAGGCTCACCGATCTCGGCCTGACGCCCGACCAGATCGAGGCCAACCTGATGTTCGCCAGCGACAAGATCGGCGACACGATGACCGTCGCGATGACCAAGGCCGACGGGACTGCGTGGTTCGGCGCGGCGCCGCCGGACCTTTCGGTCGAATCGCGCATTCGCGGCCGCGACTGGCTGTACAACTACCTGCTGGGCTTCTATCGTGACGGCAAGTCGGCGAGCGGCTGGAACAACATCGTGTTTCCCAACGTGGGCATGCCGCACGTGCTGTGGGAGTTGTCCGGCGTCAACAAGCTCGTCGAGACCGAGTACGAAGATCACGAGAAGGCGACCGCCGGGGCGATCGCCGTCAAGGGACTTTCTGCGATCGAGCCGTTGCCGGGCGGCAAGTACGCCGTGCTGCAGGTCGCGCCCGACCTACCGGGGACGATGAGCCGCGTGCAGTACGAGACGTTCGTCGCCGACCTCGTCAACTACATGGATTACATGGCCGAGCCGGTGCGCAACAAGCGCATCCATCTCGGGATCGTCGTGTTGCTGTTTCTCAGCGTGCTGTTCTTCTTCGCGTACTGGATGAAGCGCGAATACTGGAAAGACCTGCACTAGCGCCGTATCGGAGGCGTGGCTGCAGCGTCGGCCGTGTCTCCCGCCCATCTAACGGTTCAGGGCCCGGCAGGAGCGATCCTCCTGTCCCATAGCTTCCAGAAATGTGCGCGCCGCTCGCATCCCGCGCCGCGATGCCTTTTGCAATATCAGGAGATCCGAAATGATGACCCTTTATTCCGGTACGACCGATCCGTTCAGCCAGCGATGCCGCATCGTGCTGCACGAGAAAGGGATGGATTTCCAGATCATCGACGTCGACCTCGACCACAAGCCCGAGGACCTCGCCGTCATGAACCCGTACAACCAGGTGCCAGTGCTCGTCGAGCGCGATCTCGTGCTGCACGAGTCGAACATCATCAACGAATACATCGACGAGCGCTTCCCGCATCCGCAGCTGATGCCGGCCGATCCCGTGATGCGCGCACGCGCGCGGCTGTTCCTGCACCGCTTCGAGAAGGAGCTGTTCGTCCACATCGATGCGTTCGAAACGGGCAATCAGAAGCAGATCGACAAGGCGCGCGGCCTCGTTCGCGACGCGCTGATGCAGATCGCGCCGGTGTTCGCGAAGCACAAGCACATGCTCGGCGAAGACTATTCGATGCTCGACGTCGCGATCACGCCGCTGCTGTGGCGCCTCGACTATTACGGCGTCCAGATGCCGAAGCAGGCCGCGCCGCTGATGAAATACGCCGAGCGGCTGTTCGCGCGTCCCGCGTTTTCGGAAGCACTGACATCGGCTGAGCGCGGGATGCGCAAGTGATCGTCGATCAATCGCAATCGGCGCAATTGTGATGTACACGCATCGTCGAGCGTAAAGAGTTTCGACGATTTCGGCAGTTGTAACGGACAGTCGCGCGCAATCGGTGCGTCGTTCGCAACGGTTGACGTGTCGAGCGGACGGGCGGTAAAGCCGTTGTCTTGACCGCGTCCGGCCGGAGCGTAATATCTTTCTCCATGTCCGAGCAGTCCGCAAAACCCTATCTCGTTCGCGCCATCTGCGAGTGGTGCGCCGACAACGGCCTCACGCCGTATCTTGCCGTGCGCGTCAATCCGCAGACGCGCGTGCCCGCCGCGTTCGTGAAGAACGGCGAGATCGTGCTGAACGTCAGCGCTACTGCAACGCGCAAGCTGACGATCGACAATCAGTGGATCCAGTTCACCGCGCGGTTCAACGGATCGTCGCAGGAAGTCGCCGTGCCCATCGGCGCAGTGATCGGCATCTTCGCGAAGGAAACCGGTTACGGCTTTTCGTTCACGGCGCCCGACGATCCTGTCGCGGCGCTGGCATCGAGCACCGTACCGCGTGAAGCCGACCTGACGGCGCGGATGACCGAGACACCGCGCAAGCGCCCGTCGCACCTGCAAGTCGTCAAGTAAGTCGCCGCGTTGCGCATCGCGCGCATCCGCCCGGCGTCAGTCGGCGTTCGGCGTACACGTTACAATTCCCGCACGCCGGCATAGCTCAGTTGGTAGAGCAGCGGTTTTGTAAACCGTTGGTCGTGGGTTCGATTCCTACTGCCGGCACCAAAAAATCAGAGGCTTATGGCATAAGAGCCTCTCTTCCCTGTGGATCTGGGACAGCGGTGGGACATTCGATCCCGCCCAGCTACCTGTCAAAGGTCGCTGGTGCCTCGGAGATGAAGCAGATCGTGCGGCGAACTTTGGTCGCCGCTGATCTGTGTTCATCGAAAGGCACACATGGCGACAATCGTTGTACGTAAGCACGGCAAAGGCACTAGGTATCTAGGTATCAGGTCAAGGTGCGGCTGAGAGGCTTCCCCTGCAAGACCGAGACCTTCGTGCGTAAATCTGATGCGACGCGCTGGGCCAGCGCTACCGAGACGCATCTCCGCGAGGCCAGGCATTTCCCCGGCGACGGCCCGCCCGAACGCACGCTGTCCGAACTCGTTGCGAGATACCAACGCGAGGTAGTTCCGCGCATTCCGAAGAATGCCAAGAACCTCCGCCCGCAGCTCGACTGGTGGCGTTCACAGCTGGGTGATCTCAACCTGGCACGGTCACGCCGTCAAAAATAGCGGAGTGTACGCGGTGCCCGATGCGCCGAACTACCGCGTCAAATCTATTCGACGCGGCGTGGAAGATTAGGGAGCGCAGACCGCCGAGTGGCGGCCAAGAATGTTGCTCGGTCCATTGGGAGACCGTCAGAAAGCGAGTGCCGGATGAGGAAGCAGTTGTAGATAACATAAAAGCCATTTGGATGAAGTGGCGCCCGAGAAACCTCGGGACGCATCATCCAGAACGGCTTTTTGGCGTTCCTTCACGACTGCTGACTTGGAAAACTGCCGCCGGGCGGACAAACCCTATTTCGCTGCGATCCGCAAACAAATGGATGGCGGAGGACTTGAGGCGCTGATGCATGACTTGCTGCAGGAAGATATTCGGGATTTCCATCCGCGCGACAAGCCACGCTCGCCGTTTGGCGTGGACATGAAACTTCGGAGCGCCGATACCGTAACGCGCTGGATCTATGAATGCTTGCAGGATCGGCGCTTGCATGGGCAGGTTATCACCAACGTCGGCGGTGTTTTAGCTGAAGAAGATGTCTGGCATCTGGGCCAACTCAAATTCATGGTCCACAACGCTTACAGTGCGAACGGCAAAAAGAGCGGTACCCGGAGTCCAGCTCAGTCTTTTTCAAGAAGCTCAAAAAGCTGATACCCGGACTCACGGATCGCCGCCCCACTGTTGATGACGGGAAGTGACGTCAAAGATGCATTGACTTCCCCGAAGTCGACCCCATGCGCAAGGCATTCGAAAAGTCGATTTGCGCAGGGTCTCATCGACTGGCCGATTGAGTAACGACGATGGCGGTTGCGGTCGGTGACCGCGATCGCCAGTCCAGTCGGTCCAAGGTGTCCCGGAACACCGCTGAGTTGAATAATGCAGGCTTGCTTCTCTCACGGTGGGGGATGGTGTCGAATTGCTTGTCCATGAGTCCCATTTTAGGTTGGACTGACTGGACGGGCCGGAGCCGCGCCCCACCCGTGTAATGAAACCGGGCGGAACGGCGCGGATGTGCAGATGCGCTGCCGGCTGTGATCGCGCAGAACTTTAATCGAGCCGTAGCGCAACGCAGCGCCCAGAGGCGCCAAACACCCGCTACCGCCCGTACGAGGACTCGTTGAAGCCGCGTAGCCGTGCCTTCGAAGTACCTCGCACCCGGTACCTCTGCGGCCTAGTCGCTAACACCGTCTCGACCCCGGTACTCAGAGCGAGGACGTGGTGCTTCGGACGCAGTTCTGGGTGCTCCAGAACTAGGCTGGAGCAACGCTTCCGGTGCCCAGCACATCGCTCGAAGCACCTAGCACTTCGTGCTTAGCTCGAAGTAAATGCGTAGCCCGAACCGAGATACGGCGCTGGGGACGCTGGCGGTACTTGGAAGCCGCTACGTTAACCTGAGCAAACCGCCGTCATCGCACCCTTGCCCGGATTCCCGAATTCCACGCTCGGGAATAGAATGTCCGCGGATGCATCGTCGGCTTTGAGGAGCAAACCCACATGATCATCAAGCCACCCCCACTGCGAGCCCTCGTCGCCATGATCCTGGCCGCGTTCGCGGCCGTGCTCCTGCTCGTTCCCGCGCCCGCCGTCCCACAATCCGACGTGAACAAGGATGCAGGCCCACCCTTCAATGACAACATCGAAGACCCGGCCGCCTGGGGCAAGGCGTTTCCGAAGCAGTACGAGGACTACAAGAAGTCGACAGACATGCAGCGCACCAAGCATGGCGGCAGTGAGGCCGTGCCCCACACGCCTACCCAGGCCGATCCGCGCTCTGTAGTCGCGCGCTCCAAGAGCGAAGAGGACAAGGGCTTGAAGGCCATCTGGCAGGGCTACGCGTTTTCCGAAGATTTCCGAGAAGAGCGAGGCCACGCCTACATGCTGGAGGACCAGCGTCTCACGAAGCGCCAGGTGGTCGTGAAGCAGCCAGGCGCGTGTGTGAACTGCCATGCGTCGATGTACCTCGCGTACAAGAAGGCGGGTAACGGGGACATCACCAAGGGCTTCGAGAAGATCAATGCGATGCCTTACACGGAGGCGACGAAGCTGGTGAGCCATCCTGTCGCATGCATTGATTGCCACGATGGCAGCACACTCGCCCTGCGAGTTACGCGCCCGGCGTTCATCGAAGGCATGCGTGCCTATAAGGCGTCGCAGGGCGTGAAAGATTACGACGTGAACAAGCAGGCCTCGTCCGCCGAAATGCGCGCCTACGTGTGTGGCCAGTGCCATGTGGAGTACTACTTCAAGGGTCCTGAGAAGCGCCTCGTCTATCCTTGGGCAAAGGGTCTCAAGATCGAGGAAATCACCGCTTACTACGATGAGATAGGCTTTCGTGACTGGACCCACAAGGATACCGGCGCCCCCGCTCTCAAGGCACAGCATCCCGAGTTCGAGACGTGGAGCCAGGGCCCGCATGCGCGCGCCGGTGTCACCTGCGCCGACTGCCATATGCCATCGGTTTCTGCTTCTTACACGGATCATTGGGTGCGCAGCCCATTGTTAAACGTTCAGGCTGCATGCGTCAGCTGCCACATGAAGCACGACGATAAGGTGACTGCCGAGGACCTGCAGGCCCGCGTCTACCAAATCCAGGACCGGCACTGGGCGCTTCGCGAGAAGGCGATGACGGCCGTGGTCGCACTGATCGACGACCTGAAAGCGGCGAAGGCCGCCGGGCGCAAGGATGCGGACCTACTCGCCGCTCGCTATCTGCAGCGGCGCTCGCAGTTTTACCTGGACTTCGTCGAGGCGGAAAATTCCACGGGTTTCCACGCGCCGCAGGAGGCTGCGCGCATCCTGGGCGAGTCGATAGACTTTGCGCGCCAAGGCCAGATCGCATTGCGGGACCAGACCTTCAAGCCGACCGTGCCCGTGGTCAACGTTCCTCCACCCCCGCCGGCGAAGCCCTGAGGGCGGTGGCCGCACGCCCACAAACGGATGGAACAGGCGGCCAGCGCGGCCCGGTGAAGCGCGCGTGGCACCGGGTGCGCACACCGAGCACGCGCTGGTCCGTCCTGGCGCTCGTGCTCTTGGGCCTAGTGGTTGGCGCCATCGCCGTAATTGGCACCGAAGTGATGGTCCATGTCACGGGCACCGATGAATTTTGCGGCGCGGCGTGTCACTCGATGCAATGGGTCGCGAAGGAGCACCGGGAGAGCATTCATGGCGCGAACCGCACCGGCATGCGCGCGACGTGCCATGACTGCCACATTCCCAGGGAATACCCCGAGCTGCTCTGGTACAAGGCGGTGGCGGGCACCAAGGATGTCATTGGGGAGATCCGCGGCATTATTTCCACGGAGGAGAAGTTCAGGAAGGAGCGGATGCGCATGGCCGGGCAAGTGTGGACGGAATACAAGGAAAACGATTCGCGCGCGTGCCGCGGCTGCCACCAGTTCTCGAAGGAAGTGCTCGCGAAGCAGCAGGAAATGGTGCGGCCAATTCACGCGCCGGTGCTCGAGGGCAAGGCGACCTGCATTGACTGCCATAAAGGCGTCGCACATCCGGCGCCCTGAATAATCTGCAACGCTGTTCGGGCTGACTTCCGAGCTAATCCGCTCTCTGCCGAGAGCGGCCAACTGCCAAGTCGCAACGCCTCGTTAGGTGCGACGTACCTGTCCCCTGTACGCAGCACCAGGCGCGGTGCACCACGTTCGAAATATTCAGTACCGACCACCGAGTTCTCAGCACGTCGTACAAGGTGGCCAGTACTCCGTAAGAGGTACGAAGCGGTTCGTAGACACGCGAAGCGCCGCGTACAACGACCGGGTGCTTGGCGCAGAGAGTCACGCTTCGATAGGCGCGACCGGTCCCAGCCCGCAGCCAGACTGACCCTAGCCGTTCGGCGGTTCGCGGGAGAGGCCCGGATCAGTGCAGGCGCGTCGCGCCAACGACTGCACTCACCCCCTTTGGGGACAGTCGGTGCCGAACAAAATCAGTCAAGGATGAATCGCCTTCGACGTCCGTGGCAGCGGCGTTAGTGCTGAAGCTTCCGATGTCCCTCGTCAGCCGGTCGATGGGGGCGGTCAATCCGTCTGCCAACTGCGCTGTACTCGTCACGGACTCGGCTCGCAGTCTGATACTCGGGAAGAATGTTTTCCTCGGGCGTGGTTGGGACGAAAACCCACAGATAATGTTTCGAAGGCGGTAGTGCGGTAGTTTGTGGGGGCGCCTCTGGCGATAGCCTCGTTAGCCTATTCGGCCGATCCCTGAAGCGGTAGAGGTCATACGCGGAACAGCGTCCGATGCGGTAGCACGAGTATGGAACTTCAGGTGCGACTCCCGGCGACGGGTACATCTCGTCTGGATAGGGAACAACCCGCATCATCGTCGGTTGCATCAAGGGGCCGGTACTCCGAGCCGGCTGATCAGACGCGGTGGATCCTTGCGCTGCGGCCGACAACGATAACAACATTCCGACCGCGACCTGAAGGGGGCCCCGAATTGGTTTCATGAACCTCCCCATTGGCGCGACTGGGACGGGTGTACCCGAAGAGGGTCAGTGCCAAGGGTTCGCCCGTAGCCACCCCAATCTATTGTTGGCGGCAGTTACCCGAACGGCCTCGGGCACGAGCACGGCAAGTATCTGCCCATCTTTGACCCGATCGAACGTCGCCGCGGTGGCACGTAAGCCACCTGGACCGATGTTCAGCACGAACGCAAGCGGTTCCACCGCTGCCGGGTACCCCAGGTATACCGCCCCATACTCCGTCTCCAGAAGTACCGCAGCGCCACTCCCCGGCGAGACGACGCGGGTAACACCCACTGCCTGCAATTCCCGCGCATAGGACTGCGCCATCTCCGCAAACTCCGGCTGGTTGGCCGTAGGCAGTTGCGTCGAGGACGCACAGGCGCAGAGCAGCAGCACCGGGAGTGTTTTGGCGAGCATAGCGGAGTTTAGGCCGACTTCGACGCACTTAGTTCGTCGCCCAGAGAGGGGACGCTTAGGTAGTACGAAGAACTTCGTCCTAGGTACGAACACGAGTGAGCGCATCTTCGAACGTCGAAGTTCCAGCAGCAAGTAACTGACACGTTGGAAACCAGTCTTCAATGGCGTGCTTGTTCGACGTTCGACGCACTCAGTTCGGAGTCCAAAGTACTCAGGACGACATGCGGCGAGGACTGTTCTCATACTTA
The DNA here is from genome assembly GCA_963709335.1 of uncultured Pseudomonadota bacterium. Taxonomy (GTDB): domain Bacteria; phylum Pseudomonadota; class Gammaproteobacteria; order Burkholderiales; family Casimicrobiaceae; genus VBCG01. The sequence continues at coordinate 215,532 of CAVPWB010000004.1, read as the reverse complement.
TGAACTCAGCAGGAGGCGCCGATGTACACAAGTCACAAGTACCTCTACGCGGGCGCGGCCCTCACTTTCCTCATATGGCCAGCCGGCAGTACCGCCCAGACGTTGTTGAGCGCTGCGGCAGCCTCGCAAGTCATTGAGAGTTGTGCTGTTCACGCCAAGGCCAAGGGACAGAGTCACGCTATCGCGGTCTATGACGCCGGAGGGCATCCCGTTGCCATTCTTCGAATGGACGGCAACGCACCTGGCATCACCGAATTTGCCATGGAAAAAGCCACGGCTGTAGCGCTTTGGCACTTTTCAACCGCCAACATGGCGGCTGCTGTCAAGGAAACGCCCGGCTTCGGCAATGCGCCGCACGTGGTTGCAGTGCCGGGTGGCATTCCCGTATTTTCCGCAGACCGGAAGCAATTCGTCGGAGCTGTCGGGGTGTCCGGGGAAGCACCGGTTGACGACGCCGCCTGTGCAGAAGCAGGCGTGAAGGCAGCTGGGCTGTCTTCGTCTCTCCGCAAGGCCGAGCCCGCGCGCTCAGGCTTGATCCGCGTCGCTGCTGCGGCGAGTCCGTCGACCAAGCGCGGCGTTCGGAGAACTTAGTATGCAGAGCGAAGCTCGCGGGTCGTACGCGCGTGCTCCTCGTTAGAGATGCGCACGATCGCGGACTGGAAGCACCCAGTACTTCATACAAAGTGCTTAGTACGTCGTCCGAGGTACGAAGAGGTTCGTAGCCACGCGAAGCGCCGCGTACAACGAACGTGTGCTCAGCATTAAGCTTCGGTAGGCGCGACCGGTCCGTGCCTGCGGCCGAATGGGCGCCGTCACCACGTCCTTGAGGCTATTCCAATCCCCGTTTTGAGATCATCATCGCCGTGAAGGAGGCTCCGGTCACGCTCACCGCTACCCGCCTCCCGAGTGATTGATTCAATAGCTCGTAGGAGGACAAAGTGAACCCTCGATCCTGCATTTTCCGCGTCCTGGCAGCCGCCGCTGTATTGCTCGCCGCCTGCGCTTCGACGACCCCACCAGTGTCCGCGCCGGCAGGCGATGGGAGGACGTCGCAAATCACGGTGCTCTACGACGCATTTGGCAAGCCTTCGGCGATGCAGAAGGACTGGGGCTATGCCGCGCTCATTGAGTACGGTGGAAAGCGCATTCTGTTCGATACAGGAAACAACGGCGATATTCTTGCGCAGAACGCCAAGGCCAAGGGCATCGACCTGTCGAAGCTCGATTTCGTCGTCATGTCTCATCGGCACGGCGATCACATGGGTGGCCTGGCGTATCTGCTGAGCGTGAATCCCAAGGTGAAAATTTTCGCGCCCAAGGAAGGGTTCGGCGTGTATGGCGGCGACCTGCCTAGCGCCTTCTATCGTAAGGACACCTCGCTGGCACCCGAGCAGCGGTACTACGACGGCGTGCCCCCCGAGGTGATGCGGTTCGGCGCCGCCTGGCCCGCCGCCAATTTCCAGCTCGTCGACAAGAACGTCGAGATCGCACCCGGCATCCATCTGATCGCATTGGTCTCCGACAAGCCAGGCACGCTCGAACTGCGTGAGCTGTCGCTCGCGCTCAATACGCCCGACGGTATGGTCGTCGTGGTCGCGTGCTCGCATCCCGGCATCGACAAGATCGTGGACGCTGCGGCGAAGATCAACCCGCGCATCCATCTTGTTGCCGGCGGGTTTCACCTGGTGGCGTCCAAGGACGAAGAGATCGAGAAGATCGTTTCGGGTCTTAGCCGGGCACTAAGCTGTTCGACGCTCGTATCAGGTACGACGCACCTCGTACCCGGTGCCAAGTCCGAGATCGCACGCCACTCACGACTCGGCCCGCACGACTGCGGGGCCGAGTCGTTTTCGGACGTCGACCCGCAGAACGGAGGCCGACTGGCAATTCCGGCCGGAGTTGCGCTCGTCTCGGACGCTGGCTCATGAACACACAACCGTCTGCGCTTCCTGGTACGCGCCATCAGCGTCTGGAATCAGCGGAAGGTCATTTTTCATCGCCGCGTTAGAGTTCCGCCGAGGCGCCGTGGGCGCCGCTACGAACCGTGCAACTTCTGCGCGCCGAGCACGAACACCGCCAGGAACAACGTTTCCACGCCGAGAAGGACCATGGCGCGCGCGCCGACCTTCCTCATTTCGGCGAGCGACGTCTTGAGGCCAACGGCGGCGATCGCCACGACGAGGCAGCCGCGCGACAATTCGTTCAGCGCAGCGCCAACCGGTTGCGGAATCCAGCCAAGGCTGCCGACGATGACGAAGGCGACGAAGGCAACCAGAAACGGCGGGAATAGCGAATCGCTTCCGCGGCCGCCGACATGCTGCAGTCGATGCCGGACGAACAGCGATATGGCCATGGCGACGGGCAGCAGCATCGCGACACGCATCATTTTGGTCAGCACCGCGTAGTCGCCAACCTCCGGTGAGATGCTGTATCCGGCACCGACGACTTGCGCGACGTCGTGAATCGTTCCCCCGAGAAAGATCCCCGCCTGATTGGGATCGAGACGGACGCTCGTCACGATGATCGGGTACAGGATCATCGCGACTGTCGAGAGCGCCGTCACGCCGGCGATCGTGAAAATCAGCTCGCGCTCGGACCGCTCGTCATGGGGAAGAACGGTGGCGATCGCGATCGCCGCGGACGCGCCGCAGATTGCGGTCGCGCCCCCGGTCAGGATGCCGATGCGTCGCGACAGTCCAAGCGCGCGCGCAAGCGCCCATCCAAACCCGATCGTTACGAGCACGCCAAGGACGACGACGCCGCCGTTGTACCAGCCGAGACCGCCGATCTGGTCCACGGTAATTCGAGCCCCGAGGAGCGCAACACCGAAGCGCAGAACCTGACGTGCGGTGAAATCGATCCCCGGCTTTGCGGTACCCTGGGCGGCCACGCTGTTGAGCGCCATGCCGAGGAGCAATGCATAAAGCAGCGTCGGCCCTCCGCGGTGATCCGAAATGAACGCGGAGGCGATGGCGACGACGGCGCATAGCAGAAAGCCCGGCCACGCGCTGCGGACGCCACGGCGCCAGCGCGAGTGGAACGCCGGCGAGAGCGACTCAGCCAAGCTCACGGAGGAGCTCCGCGGCCCGCGGCCACTCGCCATAGCCCGCCGCAGGATTCAAATGGCCGACGTCGCCGACGTCGACGAAGCGACTGCCCCATGCGCCCGCGAGCGCCTCGATGCGATCGATGCGTCCCAACGGATCGTTTGTGCTCGCTGCGACGATGCTGGAAAACGGCAAGCGGGTGCGCGGTGTCGGCAGCCAGCCGTTCTCCTTCAGCGTTTCGAGCGACGGGTAACCGGCAGGAAGCGGCGACTCGAAATCGGCCGGTGTTGCGAGGAGTGCACCCTTGATCGGACGCTGATGCCGTTGCGCCCAATGCACGACGATCATGACGCCGGCGCTGTGCGCGACCAACACTACAGGCCCCTCGATCTGCGCGAGCGACCGGTCGAGCATTGCCACCCACGCCACACAGGAGAGCTTGTCGCCTTCCATGCGCGGTACGCACGTTGCCTTCGGCAGCTTGTGCTCAAGCAGCGTCTGCCAGTGGTCGGGCATGTGGTCACGCACACCGGGGACGAACAGCACTGTTGGGGCAGCGATTTCTTGCCTTGGCGTTACCCGGGTTGTCGCGGCCATTGTCGCTTCCAATCAGTCAGAACGCCTCGTCGGCAAGCGCTGCTGCCGAGCCGGAAACGATCGTCTCGGTGAGGCCCGCCGCGCGCGTCAGGTAATGGTCGGCAAAGTGCCGCGCCGTCGCGATCTTCGCGCGCATGAATGCGCCGTCGCCGTCGCCCGCCGCGAGCTTGCCGGCAGCAATCGTCGCCGCCCGCGCGAGTTGCGCCCCGCCGCAAACGATGCCCGCGAGCTCGAGGAACGACACGGCACCGGCGAGGACGGCGCGCGGGTCCGCCCGATACGTCTCGACCACGAAGCGTCCGGCCTCGACCAAGGCATCGAGCGCTCCCCGCAGGCGAGCGCCGATCGCCGCGACGTCCGGATTGGCGACATCCGCCGTTTGCCGCTCGACTTCGCGCATGTCCGCGACCGCGGACGCCAGCGCAGCGCCGGCATCGCGAACGATCTTCCGGCCGATCAGGTCGTTCGCCTGGATGCCGGTCGTGCCTTCATAGATCGTCGTGATTCGCGCATCGCGCGCGTATTGTGCAGCACCGGTTTCCTCGATGAACCCCATGCCCCCGTGTACCTGCACGCCCATATAAGCGATGTGTTGCGCGACTTCCGTGCTCCAGCCCTTGACGATCGGGATCATCAGTTCCGCGAACGCCAGCTTGCGGCGGCGCGTTTCCGCATCGGGATGCCGATGCGCGTGGTCGAGCGCGGCCGCAGTCACGTAACTCAGAGACCGCGCGGCTTCCGTGCATGCACGCATCGACATCAGCATCCGTCGCACGTCGGGATGTCCGATGATGCCCATCGGCGCATCGTTCGTGCCGACAACGCGACCCTGCACGCGTTCGCGCGCGTAGTCGCGGGCGGACTGGTACGCGCGTTCGCCGATGCCGACGCCCTGGATTCCGACACCGAAGCGCGCGAGATTCATCATGACGAACATGTACTCGAGACCGCGATTCTCCTCGCCGACGACGTAACCGACCGCGCCGCCGTTGTCGCCGAATGCCAGTACCGCCGTCGGACTGGCATGAATGCCGAGCTTATGCTCCAGTGATACGCAGCGCACGTCGTTGCGCACACCCAGGGCTCCGTTCTCGTCAACGAGGAACTTCGGCACGACGAAGAGCGAGATGCCCTTTGTCCCCGGCGGCGCGTCAGGCGTGCGCGCAAGCACGAGGTGGACGATGTTTTCCGTGTAGTCGTGCTCGCCGTAGGTGATGAAGATCTTGTTGCCGTAGAGCTTGTAGCTTCCGTCGCCCTGCGGAACCGCCTTCGTTCTGACGGCGGCGAGATCCGATCCGGCCTGCGGTTCGGTCAGATTCATCGTCCCCGTCCATTCGCCGGAGACCATCTTCGGCAGGTACGCCCGCTTCAAGGCCTCGGAGCCGTTCAGCTCGATCGCTTCGATGGCGCCGCCCGTCAGCATCGGACATAGCTCGAACGCCATGTTCGACGCGTTCCAGATCTCGTCTGCGGCGGCCGCAACAAGGTGCGGCATCCCCTGCCCGCCGAACGTCGGATTTTTCGCGAGACCGTTCCAGCCGAGTTCGCAGAACCGCCGATACGCGTCCTTGAACCCCGTCGGCGTCACGACGCAGCCGTCACCCGCGAGCCGCGCACCTTCCCGGTCTCCGACGCGGTTCAGCGGGTCGAGGATTTCGGTCGCGAACTTGTCCGCCTCCTCGAGGATCGCGGAAACCGTGTCGGAAGTCGCATCCTCGAGTCCCGGCAGCGCGGTGACTTCGGCGAGCCCCGCGAGCTCCTGCATGACGAACTGCATGTCGGCGAGCGGCGCCCGGTATTGGCTCATCAAAGTCTCCTCGCAAACGTCGACGTCAACGCGTGGTCGCCGCGTCCGCTGCAGTTTCGAGCAGCTTCGCCCGTATCACTTTCTTGTCGAGCTTCCCGACGCTGGTCTTCGGAATCGCGTCCACGAAGTAGACCTTGTCGGGCACTGCGTACTTCGAGATCGTGCCACGACCGGCGAAGTCGGCAACGTGGCGGCGAACCGCATCTTCGCTCGGCGTTGCCTCCTTCTTGCCGACGACGAACGCCACCGGCCGCTCGCCCCAGCGATCATCGGGGACGCCGACGACGGCCGCCTCGGCAACGCCAGGGAGACGCAGGATGATGTCCTCGATGTCGAGCGACGACACCCATTCGCCGCCGGTCTTGACGACATCCTTGATACGGTCCACGACTTTCAGATATCCGTCGGCATCGATGACGCCGACGTCGCCGGTATGCAGCCAGCCATCCCGCCAAAGCTCCTCCGAGCGCTCGGGTTCTCCGAGATAGCCTTGCGTAAGCCAGGGCGAGCGCACGACGACTTCACCCTGGCTGACACCGTCGTGCGCCACGTCTTTCATCTGGGCGTCGACAATGCGCAACTGCACGAACGGGAGAGGCCGACCGGCGCGGCAAAGGAACGGCACGCACCGCTCGACATCCCACTCGCTCATGTGTGGTCGCAGGTGCGCGAGTGTCAGGATCGGACAGGTTTCGGACATGCCGTAGCCGGCGATCACGTCGACCCCGCGCTCGACCGTGGCGCGCGCGAGCGCGATCGGCAGCGCGGAGCCGCCGATGATCACTTTCCATCGGCCGAGATCCACGTCCTGCACGGCCGGGCTTGCCAGCATCATCTGCAGGATCGTCGGCACGCAATGCGAAAAAGTGACGCCTTCGCGGCGGATCAGTCCGAGCAGGACGTCCGGCACGTAGCGCCCCGGGTAAACCTGCTTGACGCCGAGGAGCGTCGCAACGTACGGAAGGCCCCACGCATGCACGTGGAACATCGGCGTGATCGGCATGTAGACGTCGCGCGCGGTGAAGGTCGCATGAGGAGCGTTCGCTAGCGCGGTCGCCACGGCCATCGTGTGCAGCACGAGCTGGCGGTGACTGTAGTAGACGCCCTTGGGCAATCCGGTCGTGCCTGTCGTGTAGAACGTCGTGGCACGCGTATCTTCCGCGAGCTGCGGGAAGTCGAATGTCGGCGAAGCGCGATCGAGCATCGACTCGTATTCGGCGGCGAAGGGGAGACTCGTGCGCGGCGTCTCCGCCACGTCGTTGATCAGCACGAGCTTCACGCCGGGCCGGATCTTCGCGTGGATCGACTCGAGCAACGGAGCGAATTCGGCGTTGACGAGGATGACGTCGTCCTTGGCGTGATTGATCGTGTAGAGCACCTGTTCAGGCGAGATCCGGATGTTCACCGTGTGCAGCACCGCACCCATCATCGGCACGGCGAAAAAGCATTCGAGGTAGCGGTGGCTGTCCCAGTCCATCATGGCCACGGTCGCACCCGGACGGACGCCAAGCGTCGATAACGCGGACGCGAGGCGATGCACGCGCTCGCTGAACGTGGCATACGTATGCCGCATACGATCGCCGTAGACGATCTGCTGTTGTGCCGCAGTGGCTAGGCCGTGCGCGAGGATCTGGCCGATGGAAAGCGGTGCGTCGCATGCCGAAGGCGTGCGGACAATCGCGAGGTCGTTCATGAGTTTCTCCTGAAAATCGAAAAGGTGGCGTACGAGCGCCTGCGTTCGGACGCCCCGGAGGCTCGGGGTTCCGCGAGGAATGCGTCGACGACGTCGGCCGATTGCTCGGGCAGCGTGATCAGGAACAGATGTCCGCACGCGAGCATTGCAATGCGCGCATCGGGAATCAGCCACTGCATGATGCGGGCATTGATCGTCGGAACGAGCGGATCGTCTTCTCCCGCCATGATGAGGGTAGGCTGGCGCAGCGCGGGGAGCCAGGGCAGACTCGTCCAGCCCAGCGTGGCGGCGAGCTGCAGGTAGTAACCGCCGCGGCTCGCGAAGCGCACGTGGCGCAGCGTTTGCTCAACTAGCGCGGGCTCGCGTCGAAACACGCCGCCATAGACATCCGCAGCGACGCGCTGCGCATGTCGGTGGTCGATGAATCGACGCGGGGTGATCATCTTCAGCAGCACCGACGGCCTTCCGGGCACCATCAGCGCGCCCGGCGCCGTAGCAGCGAGCACGAGACGTCGACAACGCGTGGGATGCTGCAGCGCGAATTGCTGCGCGATCGCACCACCCCACGACACGCCGAGCACATCGGCTTCGGGATGTCCGAGGTGATCGAGAAGGCTTGCAGCAAGGCGCGCAACCCCGGACGGGCGATAGGGCATCGGCGGCGTCGGCGAGCCACCCACACCCGGAACGTCGAAAATCACGACCGTCGGGCGCGTCAGTGCGTCGATGAACGGCTGCGCGAGCTCGATGTTCGCACCGAGGCCGTTCAGGATCAGCAGCGGAGGAACGCCAGGATCCCCGGGGCGTGCAGCGTAACGGATCTGTCGCCCGCCGACTTGCGCATGATCGATGCGCATCGGGCGGGTTCGTGCGTACTTTGCGCGCGGCGCTGCCATCGGCTATCGCTCCAGCACGTAGGCGCCCGGTGCGGGCGCCAGCGGCGGATGGCGTTCCCCGCCGAGCGCACGCGGAGCGGACTTGCGCGCACCGGATCTCGCGCAGATCCATTCGCGCCAGTGCGGCCACCAGCTGCCGCCGGCCTTCTGCTGTTTGCGAGCCCAGGCCTCGGCAGTGCGGGCGCGCGCGAGATCGGTCATGAACCAGGAGCGCGCGTTGCCTGGCGGATTGATCAGGCTCTGAATGTGCCCGCCGTTCGACAGCACGAACGTGCTCCGCGCACCGCCATACAAGCGCGCCGTCCGATAGACGCCCTGCCACGGCGTGATGTGATCGGTAAGGCCGCCGACGACGTACGAGTCGATGCCAATCCGGCGCGGATCGATGGCCGTTCCCCGCACGCGCAGCTTGCCCGGATTGGCGAAGCCGTTCGTCGCGAAGAGTCCCAGAAAATCGGCATGCAATTGCGCAGGCAGCCGCGTCGTGTCGTTGTTCCAGAACAGGATTTCGTGGGCAGGCGGATCGTTGCCCAGGAGGTAATTGTTGACGACGTAGTTCCAGATCAAATCGTTCGGACGCATCCACGCGAACATCCGCGAAAGCTCGCTGCCTTCGACGACGCCGCGTTTCTGCGACGCGGCCTTCGCGGCCTTTACACTGGCGGGCGTCACGAACAGTCCGGCGGTCGCGTTGCGGATCGACGACGTATCGAGCACGCAGACGGCCAGCGTCGCCGAGTGGACGATCCGGGCGCGGCGCGCGGCCAGGTGTCCGAGCAGCGCGGTCAGCGTGATGCCTCCCGAGCACGCCCCGAGCACGTTCACGTCCGGCGAATCGGTAATCTCGCGTATCGCCTCGAGCGCTCGCTCCAGCGCTTCCGCATACGCATCGAACCCCCACGCCGACTGCTTGCGCGTTGGGTTGCGCCAGCTCACGGCGAACGTCTGCAGGCCGCCCGCGAGCGCGTAACGCACGAGGCTCTTGTCGGCCGCGAGGTCGAACACGTAGTACTTGTTGATCTGCGGCGGCACGATCACGAGCGGCCGCGCGTGCACGTCGGAAGTCGTCGGCGCGTACTGGATCAGCTCGAGGAGCTCGTTGCGATAGACAACCGCGCCGGGCGTGGTGGCAACGTTACGACCGACGGTGAACGGACGTGCGTCGACTTGCCGCGGCAGGCTCCTGCCGCTCGCGAGATCCTCGACGAAGTTCGCGAAGCCGCGGATCACGCTCGCGCCCTTCGTGTCGGCAAGTTTGCGAAGCGCCGCCGGGTTGCTGCCGACGAAGTTCGTCGGCGCGATCGCGTCAACGACGACCGAGACTGCGAACCGGGCGCGCGATGCGGCCGCGGGATCCATCCGGGCTTCATCGATGCAGCGATCGAGCGAGTTCCCGAGCGCCACATAGGACTGGAGCATGCGCCGGAATATCGCGTTGTCGGTCCATGCGGAATCCGCGAAACGCCGGTCGCCGTCCGGAGCGTGGAGCGTCGAATGGCCAGTTGCGATGCGCACGGATTCGCCGAGCAGCTTCGCGTATTGGCCGCCCACGATCCGTGGTTTCGCCGCGAGGCGTCCGACCAGCGTCGTCGCAGCCGCGAAGACGTCCTTGCGACGGACGCCGACGAGCGGATTCGTCGCAAGCGTGTGTTGCGTCGCGTGCTCGGCGAGTGCGGCTGGCGCGCGGCGAATGCGGCTGGACTTACGCGCTCGGTTCGCCGGCGTGGCGGTCGGCTTGGCGGGGCCGCGCGAAGTCGTACGTGGTGTGGTCATGGCTATTTCGACGTATCGAGGCGCGGCGCGCCCATCAGGAGCGCGAGCGACTCCGCGACGAGCGCAGGCTTCGCTTCACCGTCGATTTCGATCGTGTTCAACAGCGTCAGCAGGATGCGACCGTCACCGCGATCCTCGATTGCCTGCAGGACAACGCGATTGCGCACGCGTGCACCTGCGCGTACCGGTGTGATGAAACGCGCCTTGTCGAGCCCGTAATTGAGCGCGGCCGCCGCATCGTGCGGAATTGCACCGGCCTCGATCGTGAGCGACGCGGCAAGCGACAGTGTCAGGTAGCCGTGCGCAATCGTTCCGCCGTACGGGCTCTCGCGGCTCGCGCGTTCCGCGTCGACATGGATCCACTGCCGATCGCCGGTGCAGTCCGCGAATTCGTCGATTCGCCGTTGGTCCACGACGATCCAGTCCGAGAGCCCGACCTGCTGCCCGACGAACTGGTCGAGCGTTTTCATCCCATAGGCGGTCGGCGTCGCTTGCGCTTTCATTGCTTCCATTCGCGGACCTTGCGCACGCGCGCTGTGGGCAGCAGCACATACGACAGCGCCGGAATCAGGATCAGCGCGCCAAGCATGTTCCACACGAACATGAACGTCAGCAGGATGCCCATGTCGGCTTGGAACTTGATCGGCGAAAAAGCCCACGTGATCACGCCAGCAGCCAGCGTGATCCCGACCAACGCAACGACCTTGCCCGTGAACTGCACAGCCCTGCGGTAGGCCTCGGCCAGCGATGCGCCGGCGCGCTGCTGCGCCAGTTGGACCGACAACAGGTACAGCGCGTAGTCGACTCCAATGCCCACGCCGAGCGCGATGACCGGGAGTGTCGCGACCTTGACCCCGATGCCGAGGACGACCATCAGCGCCTCGCAAAGGATCGACGTCAGCGCGAGCGGCACGACGGCCACCACCACCGCGCGCCAGCTTCGGAAGGTGATGAAGCACAGGATCATGACCGCTGCGTAAACGTAGAGCAGCATCGTGCGGTTCGCCTGCTCGACGACGATATTGGTCGCAGCCTCGATGCCCGCGCTGCCTGCCGCGAGCAGGAACCGGCGATCGCCTTCGTCATGCTTGCCCACGAAGCCGGCGGCGGCATTGACGACGCGATCGAGCGTTTCGGCCTTGTGATCGGCCAGATACGCGATCACCGGCATGATCGAACATTCGGTATTGAAAAGATCCTGGTTGTTGACCGAGGCCTGCTGCGCGGCGTAGTTCAGCACGTCCTGGTTGCGGTTGATCGTCAGCCACTTCGGATTGCCTTCGAACGAGCCTGCGGTGATCTGGCGTACCGCATCGGGCAGCGAAATCGTCGTTTGCACGCCGGGCACCTGTTTCAGCATCCAGGCCAAGCGATCAGCTTCGACCAACGTCTGGTACTTGAGGCAGCCTTCCTTCTCGGTCTTGACGATGACGGCGAACTGGTCGCTCGACAACGCGTAATTGGCGGTGATGTACGCGTTGTCCCGGTTGTAGCGCGAATCCGCGCGAAGCTCCGGCGCACCCGGGTCGAGGTCGCCGATCTTGAGATCATGGCTGACGACGAGTCCGATCACCGCGAGCAGCGCCGAAACGGCGATCGCACCGAGAGCGTAGCGCCGGGTCGTGAAGCGGTCGAGCCACGTCCACACGGCACCGAGGCCGCGGCCCTTCGTTGCCGTCCGCTCTTCGCGCAGACTGCGCTCCGCGGCCTTCTGGCTGACCCCCGTATACGACAGCAGCACGGGCAGGAGCAGCAGGTTCGTGAAGATCAGGACGGCGACGCCGATGCTTGCCGTCACCGCAAGATCGCGGATCACCGGGATGTCGATCACCATCAGGACGGCGAAGCCGACCGCATCGGCGAGGAGCGCGGTCAGGCCCGCCAGGAAGAGGCGACGGAACGTGTAGCGCGCCGCGACGAGCTTGTGCGTGCCGCGGCCGATGTCCTGCATGATGCCGTTCATCTTCTGCGCGCCATGCGACACGCCGATCGCGAAGACCAGGAATGGCACGAGAATCGAGAACGGGTCGAGCTCGAACTTCATGAGCGCGACGAGTCCGAGCTGCCAGATCACGGCGATGATCGAGCAAGCGACCACCAGTACGGTGCTGCGCACGCATCGCGTGTACGAATAAATGATGACCGTTGCGATCAACGCCGCGATGCCGAAGAACGCCATCACCTTGACCAGCCCGTCGATCAGCTCGCCGATCAGCTTGGCGAAGCCGATGACGTGGACCCTGATCTGCGACGTTTCCTTGCCACGAACCTTCTCCAGGTCTTGCGCGAGCTCGTACTTGGCGCGAATCTTCTCCTCGAGGACTCTCGACAGCCCGTGATAGTCGATGCGTTCCCCGGTGCGCACATCCTTGTCGAGCAACGGGACGAAGATCATGCTCGACTTGAAGTTGTTGGCGACCAGGCTGCCGACGATGCCGGAGCGCGCGATGTTCTGCTTCAGCTGCTCGACGCTTTGCGGCGAGCCGTCGTAGCCGTCCGGCATCACCGGGCCGCCGCGGAAGCCTTCCTCGGTGACCTCGGTCCAGCGCACGGCGGGCGACCATAGCGATTTCACCCACGCGCGATCGACGCCCGGCGTGAGAAAGAGCTCGTCGTTGATCTGCCTTAGTGCATCGATGTAACGCCCGTCGAAGATGTCGCCGTTGGCGTTTTCGACGACAACGCGAACGGCATTGCCGAGTCCTCGCAGCTCCTTCTGGTACGTGAGGTAGTTCTTGATGTAGGGCTGACTCTGCGGGATCATCCTTTCGAAGCTCGCATTGAGCACAAGCCTCGTCGCCGCCGCATAGGCGAGGACCACCGTCACGACCGCGCAGAGCGCGATCATCAGCAGCCGGTTGTTGAAAACCAGACGCTCGAGGGCGTTGCCGGAGCGCTGGTCGAAATCCGCGACATCGCGAACGACCGGCATCTGCTCGAGGTTGTCCGAAACGGCGGCCATCGATGGCTCCAGTTACACTGCGCAGCCCCTCAGGGCGCTACTGTTTCCGTGACCGCGACGCCGCGCGGTCCGACCAGCGCAAGGCGACCATCGCCTGCTTCGGCGACCCCGGTGAGTGGCATCGGCTGCTTGAGTGGCACGCTCGTGAACGTGCGTCCTCCATCTGCGCTCGCCACGACGCGACCACCCGCGTCGGCGAGGATCGTCGCGCCGCGTTGTGTTCGGGCTGCGCCGACAACGGCCGAGGGAAGGCCCACCTCGACTTTGACCCAGCTCGTGCCGCCGTCGTCGCTGCGATAGACGTTGCCGCGCAGCCCGAACGCTAGCACTGAGTTCCCTGCGCCTGCCAGTCCGAAGAAGCTCCCCTTGTAGGGCATGGCAAGCCCCTTGAATTGGTCGGCGGAGCGGTCGAGCTTCAGCATCAGTCCGCCCTCACCGGCGATATAGAGATCCCCGTTGACCGGGCGGATCGCGTAAAGGTTGAAGAATTTGGGATTAGCCGAACGGTCGAACCACGGCGTCCATGTGTTGCCGCCGTCGGTCGTACGAAAGATCAGGTTGTAGGCGCCGACCACGAAACCGTTCTGCGCATCTGCAAACCACACGTCGAGGAACGGCTTGTCGGGCCCCTGCTCTTTGTAGCGCTCGGCCTCCGCGAGCAGCTTCTTGGCTTCTTCGGACGCAGGCTCAGCCTGCACCTTCTTGGTCATTGCGGCGACCAGCAACTCGTTGGCCTTGCGGCCGTCGAGCTGCAGGCGCCACGTGTCGCCGGCGTCGTCGGTATGCAGAACCACGCCATCGTGCCCGACTGCCCAGCCTTGCTTGGCGTCGACGAAGTACACGGCGGCGAGGTCCGAGCTCACGGGAACCCTGGACTGCTTCCACGTCCCACCGGCGTCGCCGGACACGACGATCTGTCCGCGCTGTCCCACGGCGACGAGCTGATCGCCGGCGCGAGTCACCGCCAGCATGAGGCTCTTCACGGCAAGCGGCGTTGACTGGGCCGGTGTGTCGAGCACGTCGACGAAACCGTCTGCCCTGGCGAGCGGCGCGAGCGACGCGATCACGAGGAGGGACAGCGATAGCCCAGCGCGCACAGCGATCATGGTTCGAATCCTCTGCTTTGGTGCCAGGTGCCGCGCCATCCCGCGAGCGGCACCCCTCGCATCGATGATCGGTTGCCGAACGAGACCGCGGTCAGCGAACGCCTGCTCCCGCGAGCGCATCCGCCGTCCAGGCAGAGTCGCGCGGCAGCTCGGTCATGTACTTCAGTCCGTCATACGATCCGAACAGCCCCGTGATGTTGTATGCACCCGACGTGAAGTCGTAGATCGCGAACGTCGTGTCGAAGGGAGCCTGCACGTCATAGCTCTGCGACTGGAACGCAAAGCTCGAGCGGTATAGCTGGCCGCGGGCGTCGTACTGATCGGACGCGAGCGCCGTCCAGCTGTCCTCGTCGAGGTAGAACGTGCGCTTGCTGTAGATGTGCCGCTTGTCGGGCTTCAGCGTGCCTTCGACGACCCACACGCGATGGAGCTCCCAGCGGACGAGGTCGGGATTGAGGTGGTTCGCCTTGGTGATGTCCGAGACCGGCTTGTGGTAGGTCAGCCGATAGTTGCTGTACGGGACGTACATCTCCTTCTTGCCGATCAGCTTCCAGTCGTAGCGATCCAGCGCGCCGTTGAACACGGACACGTCGTCGTACGTTCCCGTGCCGGCCGCGCCCGGATTCGGTGTGTCGTACGCCAGATCGGGTGCGAGCCGCGTGCGGCGCTGTCCCGGCAAGTACTGCCAGGCTTTTCGCGGCTGCTTCAACGGATTGACCGAGTCGATGATCAGAAGGGCCTCGCCATTGCGGCGAGCGGGGCCCACGTAAAGAAGCTTGTTGTACCAGTAGGGATCGGATCCGTTGAGCGTCCCGGTCTTCTTCGGATCGTAGATCGGCCATGCCCAGAACGCGTCGGCCGCGACGGCGAGCGTCGCGACGCCGGCGGCATCGACGTTCCAGTTCTCGTAGCGACTGCCGTCGTATCCCAGACCGCTGTAGCGCAGCAGGTGATTCCACATCGCTTCGGCACCGGTCTTTGGGATTGGAAACGGATATCCGGCAAGCGCGTTCTCGACGGCGAGGCCACCTTCGGCGGCTTTCGCGCCGACGGCATTCTTCACCGTGTTGTCGAGGACGAACTGTGGAAGCGCCGCCGTGCGGTGCGTCGGATAGACATCGAGGCGCATCGTCGGGTAGCGCTTGAGCAGCGCCTTGGTGCCCTCGGTCAGCTTGTCCGCATTCGCGTCGATGTCCTTGCCGGTGATGACCAGCCGAGGCTTCTCGTCAGCGAACGGATCCGTACGAACCTTGCTGCCCTTCTGGTAGCTCGCCGGGGGCGTGGTCAGTCCGCCGGTATACGCCGGAATGGTGCTGTCCTTGTTGCCCGCCTTTTCGGCGCCGGCCGGCGTCAGTGTCGTCCCGAGCTGCTTGGCCTCGTCGGGCGACACGCCGGCCGATGCGCCGACGCTCACGAATGCCGCGATGCCCGCGGCCAGCAATGTCCTGCGAAACATGATCGTGTTCCTCGTCAGAATGTGGTCTTGAAAGTGAGCGATACCCAGCCGCGATCGGAGAGAGCAGCAACCGAGCCATTCGGAAGAATGTCGCGCGCCCCGGTCGATGTCAGCGCGTAATCGCCGAGATAACCGTTGTACTTGAGATCGATGCGATACTTCTGATAGATGTCGAACGCGATGCCGGCGCTCCACGTCCCGGCGTTCTTGTTCCCGCCGAGCACCACGGCCGAGGTGCCCGACAGACCCTGGCTCCACGACAGTGGCGCGAATAAATCGACGCCGGGCCATACCTGGAACCAGGTCGGCGTGAAGTTGATGGCGAGGCCGACGAAGTTCCGTGTCACCTTGTCGATCGGCGTCGAGCCATCCGGATTCAGGTAACTCGAACGGCCCTTGAACACCGCCTCGTTCTGCGTGACTCTCGCCCATTGACTCCACGTGAGCTCGGTGGCGAACGTCGCCGTGTCGAACAGGACCGTTCTCGGCAAGATGCTGGTCGCGTTGATCAGGCCGTGCCACGTGTCGCCGAGCGCGCCCGGCGTACCATGTCCGAGATCCGTCGTCGTGGCAACGGAGCCCGGCACGAGCGGCACGAGAGCGGCGGGCAGCACCTGCACCGGCTGGCTCACCAATGGCATGTTCTCGCGGTACGAGAGTTCCGCACCGACGCTCAAGCCGACGATCTGCTTGGACAGGCTGACGCCGTAGATGTGGATGTTGTCGCCGTAGGTGAGCTGATACGTGCCGAGTTTGCCGAACCGCTGGAGATCCGCGGGCGACGTGGCGGCGCGATTGATGATGCAGTTCGTGCCGCCTAGCGGAATGCCGCCGATGGCCGAGCACGCCCCAGCAGGCACCGTGGGGAGAAAACCTGGAGTGACAACCAGCTGCGGCGTGATATCGGTCGTATTGCGGTAGTAGAAGCCGAGCGTGCCGTCGAGCCACTCGGGACTCCAGCGCGCCGCCAGACCGAAATCGCCGAGGCCGCCGCTCGTGCGCGATTGCTGGATCTGGTTCGTGTTCCACAATCGAAGGAATGCGGGCGCGCCGGGAACCGCTGCTGCCAAAGGATTGGGACCGAAGATCAGCGATTCGCCGCCCAAGAACCCTGCGTCGTTGACCGTCAGGTAGCTGCCCGACTCGGGCAGGTGGATCGCCTGCCAGTTGTAGAACCACTGGCCAGCGAGCGTCAGATCGTGCGTCGGCTGCGCCTGCAGCGTAAGCCCCCCGCGTGGCCGGAACAACTCCTTCGCCTCACTGCCGGGCGTTGCGAAGCCTTTCCACACGTCGACCGAGTTCTGCGAATACGAAATGCCGTGGATGGCGCCGCCGAGAAACAGGCTCTCGCCCCAATAGACGGTGTGCTGTCCCGCCTTGACGTTGACCGGCACGTCGGCGACGTCGAACGTGGTGAACGCGAACGCGTCGAGGAACTCGCCCGAAAGACCCTTGGCGTAACGTTTCGTGTACGGGCTCAGTATGCCCGCGGCCGGGAGTCCACCCGAGAGCGTGTTCGCTGTGACGTTGTTGTTGTTGTCGAGATTGCCGTACGCGTCGTCGTACCATCCGGCGGCGCTGACCCGGAAACCGTGCTTGCGCTGATATATGAGGTCGAACTCGGAGAGCAGGTCGAGGCGATTGGTGACGATCGACCCGTTGCTGAAGTTGCGATCGCCGTCGTCGAAGTTCGGACTCGCAAGAATATTAGGGTCCTGCGACTGCGTACGGAAGCCAAGGTTGTAGCGGAATGTGTTGTCCCAGCGCAGCGCAAGGTCCGGGTTTCCGGTCGGGATGTCGAACGCTTCCGCCGTACCGGCGAGCATCAACAGGACGGCGAGTGTCGTCGCGCGGCGCCGAAACGGCCGACGATCAGCGGCGGCCATTGAAATTTGTTGCATGGTGAACGATCTCCCTGATGGATTTTGAAACTTCAATGAACTCCACAACCGACCTTACGGGCGTGGTGGTCGAACTCAACTCCCGACAGTCCCGCCGACGACCTTCTCCGGAAAGAGATTGAGGATCCGCGCGAACAGCGCCCGGAACTCCTCGTCGTTGTCGACGGCAAAGCGCGGGTCGCCGTTCTTGGCGAACGCCTTGTCGATCTCGACCCAGTCGGCCGCCGTCAGGTATTGACGCGCCGCGGGCAGGATCACTTTCGTCTCGAGCCGCATATGCTGCATTTGCGCCTCGGCGAAGTGCTCGACGGCGGCCGCGAATACGCCGAAGCCGCCCGCCTCGCCGGCCTCGTATCGCGCCAGAGCGCCTTCGAGCTCGTCGATCAGCCGGTGCCCTTCGGCGTGCTGCCGTTCGAGCTCGGCCAGCGTGCCATCGAATTCGGACGTGCGCTCGCGCAACCGGGGGAACAGGTAAGCGTCTTCCTTCGGATGGTGCAGCTTCTCCGGGAACTCCTTGACGTATCGAACGATCGCCTGCAGCAGGGCGGGCGGCGGAGGTGCCTTCCCCTCGCGGGTTTCGCGAACCAGGAATTCCAGGCCGTGGACGACCGCCGCGAGCGATCGATGCTCGTCGCCGATGGTCGTGAGCGGCCCCATCATCGCTCCGGGCGCGATGTTGCTCTCGATGGACGACACGAGCACCGGGATCGTCGCGTGCTGCAGAACCCTCTGCGTCTGCGAGCCGAGCATCAGTCCCTTGATGCCGCGGTGCCCATGCGACGCGATGAAGATCAGGTCGCAACCCTGCTTCTCGGCGACATCGAGAATCGCCTCGTAGGGCCGGCTGCTCGTCGTAGCGAACGATGCGTGGCTGACGCCTGCCTCGCGAGCGACGGCTTCCGCCTTCGCCAGGATCGCCCGCGCTTCCCCGGCCATGCCCTCGTTGAAGTCGGCGGGCGCGATCACCCTTTGCAGCGCGCCGACGCTGGTCGCACCGTAGTCTTCCTGCGCGTGGAAGAACGTGACCTTCGCACCGAGCGTGCGCGCAAGCCTGACCGCCTTGCCGGCCGTTTCGGCCGACAGCGCCGAGTCATCGAGTGGAACCATCAGATGGCGGTACATGGCGTAGTCTCCTCGGATCGGCGAACGACGAGCCCTAGAACGGCGTGTCGCCGACGATGCCTGCGCGCTCCATCTTGCGATGGCACGGCGGGTAGTCCATCACCGCGTAGTGCTGCGTGCTGCGGTTGTCCCAGAACGCCATGCTGTTCTTCCTCCAGCGGAAACGGACCTGGAACTCGGGAACATACGCCTGGCTGATCAGGTAATTGAGCAAGTGGCTCGCGCCGGGGTTGGCGTCCTGACCGAAACGCACGTTCGCCGGTGTGTGGTAGTTCGTGAAGTGCGACGTGAACGCGTTGACGTACAGCACCTTCTCGCCGGTTTCGGGATGCGTGCGAACGACCGGATGCTCGGCATCGGGGTATTGCGCGCTCAGCGCCAGCCGCTTCTCGATCGGCATTGCGGCGCCAAAGCTCGCCTCGATGCCGTGACGCGCACGCAAGCCGGCGATCTGCGTCTTGACGTGTTCCGGCAGACGGTTGTACGCCTCGACCATGTTGACCCACATCGTGTCGCCGCCGACCGGCGGACATTCGACGCAGCGCAGCACGCAACCGAACGGCGGCTTGTCGCGCCACGTGGCGTCCGTGTGCCACGCGTTTTCGTACCGGTCATTCGGCATGTCCGGCGACTTGTAGATGCGCACGAGCCCCGGGTTCTCGGGGTCGCTGCCGGCCACCGGATGATCCTCGAGCTCGCCGAAGTGCCGGGCGAACGCGACGTGCTCGGCGCGGGTGATGTCCTGGTCGCGGAAGAACAGCACGCGGTGCTTGAGCAGCAATGCGCGGATTTCCGCGACGAGCTCGGCGACGCGACGCCGATATTCACGTTGAAAGCTCGGCGCGATCGTGCAGGTCAGCGGCTCGACCTTGATTGATCCGCGCGAGCGAACGATGGCCGGCGTTTCGGTGATTGCTTGTGTCATATGTCTCTCCCTCGAGGGGTGTCGATCGCTAGACGGGCCGCTCGCCGATGCTCGAAGCGGACGTGCTCGCGCATCGCCGGCGAAGCGGCTTGCGGGATGGTGAGAGTTGCGTCGGCCATGGCTTCGGGTCTCGTGTCAGGACTGTCCTGGCTAGTGCGGTCTACGACTCGTTCCGTTCGCTCGTCAAACGACGAAAATCGACGAGCCGGTGGTCTTGCGGGTTTCGAGATCGCGATGCGCCTGCGCCGCATCCTGCAGTTCGTAGCGCTGGTTGATCTCGATCCTGATCCGGCCGGCGGCCACGTGTTCGAAAAGCTCGAGCGCAAGCGCCGTCTTTTCCGCCGGATCGGCGATGTAATCGGCGAGCGCGGGGCGTGTGACATACACGGATCCCTTGATCGCAAGCTGCGTCGCGTCGATCGGCGGGACCGGTCCCGAAGCCGTGCCGACGCAAACCAGCAGGCCGCGTTTCCTCAGCGAATCGATCGATCCGGCAAACGTGTCCTTGCCGACGCTATCGTAGGCAACGGCGACGCCGGCGCCGTTCGTCAATTCGCGTACGCGCTTCGCGACGTCCTCGCGCGTGTAAAGAATCACATGGTCGCAGCCGTGCTTGCGCGCGACGTCCGCCTTGGCCTCGCTCGACACGGTTCCGATCACTGACAAGCCCAGCAGCTTCGCCCACTGCGACACGATCAAGCCGACGCCGCCGGCCGCCGCGTGCAGCAGAATCGTGTCACCGGACTTGAGCGGCCAGATGCGCCGCATCAGATACGCCGACGTCAGTCCGCGCATCGTCATCGCCGCAGCCGTTTCGCAGGAGATACCTGCCGGCAGCTTGATGAGCGGCGCGGCGGGTATGACTCGCTCCGTGCTGTACGCGCCGAGCGTGTTGATGAAACCGGTGTACGTCACGCGGTCGCCGACGACGACGTTCGCGACACCCTCACCGACGGCCTCGACGATGCCGGCCGCTTCGACGCCGATGCCGTTCGGCAGCGGAACCGGATAGAGTCCCGCGCGGAAGTAGGTGTCGGCGAAATTCAGACCGACCGCTTCGTGCCGGACTCGAGCCTGTCCCGGCCCCGGCATGCCTACGGTGACTTCCTCCCAGCGCAGGACTTCGGGGCCGCCGGTCTCATGCATGCGGATTGCGTGTGCCATGGTCGCCTCACGCAGCCTTGCGCAGGAAGCCCTGCTGCCGGCCCTTGGCGTTCGGGGCGAAGCCATTGGCGGCCAACGTCTCTTCCACCGTGTCGTAGAACACGCCGATCTTGCAAATCTCGCGCGCCTCCTTGCCGGTGGCGATTTCGCGGCCGAACTCGCGCGAGATGCGCACGAGCTGCTCGATCTGCTTCACGGTGGTCATCTTGGCCGTGCGGGACTGGTTCCAGAGGTTGTCCTCGATGCCGCAGCGCACGTGCAGACCCATCGCGATGCCCATCATGTTGATCGGAAGCACGTTGCGCATGCTGCTCTCGACCGTCAGCATCGAGCCGTCGGGAATCGCGCGCAGGAAGTTCGCCAGACTGTAGATCGTCGGCTGATCCATGCCGCCGCCAATCGCCACCCAGTTCATCACCAGCGGGCCCTTGTAGATGCCGCGGCGCATCAGGCGCTCGACGGTTTCGTAGCTGTTGATGTTGTAGAACTGGAAGGCGCTCTGGATGCGGGCGGCGCTCAGGCGGCGCACATGCTCCTCGACCCAGCTCGGGGCGGAGGGGACGACCATCTCGCGGTAGGCTTGGTAGTTCGCCGGCTCGGCCAGCGACGTGCCGGCGAGGTCGTCGATTTCCATCTGCTCCACCACGTTCATCTGCGTGGTGTTAACGGTGACGGTGACCTGATCCGGCTTGGGGTCGAGCTCGGCCAGCATGTGGCGCGTGTCGTCGGACAGCCACTTGGCGTGGGAGCCTTCAGTCTCGGGCGCGAAAGAGATCGAGCCGCCGACCTGGATGATCATGTCCGGCACCGCCTTGCGCACGCCGGCGATCAGCTCGTTGAACTTGGACAGGCGCTTGGAGCCCTTGCCGTCGAGTTCGCGCACGTGCAGGTGCAGCGCCGTGGCACCCGCGTTGTAGCAATCCACCGCCTTCTGGACCTGCGCTTCCATCGTGACGGGAATGTCCTCAGGGAAGTCCGAAGGCACCCACTCGGGGCCGTACGGTGCGGCGGTGATGACGAGCTTTTCCTGGTTCTCAGGGAAGAGCGATCCGTCGAGGAAGTTCATGGCGTTTCCTTTGGTTGATTCGGTTGGTCAGACGTCGTGATTGGCGCGGGCATCGAGTTCCTCGAGCAGAATCGGCCCGCCGAGGCACATGCTGTGAAGCCCCTGCATGCTCGCAATCTGCAGCACCGCCGTGATTTCCTGCTCCGTTGCGCCCGCCTTCAGCGCGCGCTGGATATGTCGGCGCACGCCCGGCGCGTACATGTGCGTGCACGACGCATCGAGTGCGATGCCGATCAGCTCGATCGTCTTCGCATCGAGTGCACCCGAAACGGCGGGTGCGATTGCCATCGCAATCACTTTCTCGGTCCAGGCGGGGTCGAGCTTGGCAAACGGCTCCCAGTCGGGATTCCAGTTACCCGTCGCCGGCTTGCGCTTGTCCGTCGCTTTCCTTCGCGGCGCGACGGTGCGCGTTTGAACGTGGTTCTCTTCGTCGATCATCGTCATGATTCAGGCGGGCTGGGGCGCCAGTGGCTGGTCGATCGGGACGCCCTCCCCCTCGGCACGCTGAAGGTCGGACACGTACGTCCGGGCAGCGAACAAGAAGAAGGCGGCGGCGAGCAGACAAAACCCCGGGATGACCGACAGCGCGAACGGCAAGCCGTAGGCGTCGGACAGGAAACCGGCCAGCAGCGGTCCTGCCGCGAGGCCGAACAGGTTTTGCGCGAGCGAGAGCACCGAAGCGGCCGTGGCACGAACCGCGGGATGGACGACGTCGACGACGACGGCGCACACGGGTCCGATGCTGGCCGTCATCATCGTCGCGCCGGCGATGATGAACGCGAATTGCAGACTGCCGGGAGTCAGCACGCCGAACGCGACGAACATGAACGCGGCAGTCAGCACGGCGCCGATCGCGGGAACCTGCAGGCGGGCACGCGGGAAGCGTCCGCTCATGCGATCCGCCACGACGCTCCAGACGACGGCTCCGATGCCGCCCACCAGGACGACGAGCCCAGTCTTCACGCCGGCTTGATCCGGTGCGAGGCCGTAGAAGCGGTTGAAGTAGCTGGGCATCCACGCCCACGTCGTCGACACCATGACGAGTTGAAGGCCGGCACCGACGCACGTGATGAGTGCGGTACGAGGGCGCAGCAGCGCGGACACGATCGCGCCTGCCGCCATCGACGTCGAGCGATGGCTTCGCTGCTGCGTTGGCAGCGCAACGGTCTTGTAATCGCGGACGACGACGATGAACAGAATCGCGAGTAGCAAACCGGGTACACCCACCGCGCCGAATCCTGCCTGCCAGCCCCAGTGCGTCGAGATGATGCCGCCCAGCACGACACCGAGCACGGATCCCACGAGGCCCGCGGCGAGGAACGCGCCGAGCACCGTGCTGCGCATGCGCGCCGGGAACATCGTAGCGAGCAGCGCCACGCCCGCAGAGCCGTAGGCGGCTTCGCCAAGCCCGACGATGCTGCGCGCGACAAGGAGGTGGCCGTAGCTTCTGGGCGTACGCACAGGCGATCGTCGCAATGCTCCAGACGAGCGCCATCAGGAAGATGCTCTTGACGCGGCTCCAACGATCGGCAAGCAGCGACAATGGGATGGTTCCGAGCGCAACCATGATCGACACGATCGAGACGAGACCTCCCAGCTGGCCGTCCGAAAGCGTCCACTGCGCCTTGAGATACGGAAACATCGAGACGACGACCTGGCGGTCGACGTAGTCGACGACCATCAGCGCGAACACGATCGCAAACACCGTCCACGCATACCGCCGCGGTGGGAGGCTGTGCTGCAACGGGTCGTAATCGACGTGGTGGATCGAAATGGCCATTAGCTCTCGTACGGAGATGGGACTCGGGCGATCTGCTGCGTTCTTTGACGAAGTGCGAAGGCACGCATTCTGAGCGCGGTGGTGGCTTTCTTCTTCGCAATTCGTGACGTAGACTTGTCTTTTCGGGACGTTCGAAGCGTGGCGATGACCCTCATCCGCAGCGCCGTTCTCACGAACTTCGCCGAAGTCGCGCGCAGCGTCGGCCTCGACTCCTATCGGCTGCTTGCCGACCTCGGCTTGCCGCAACGTTGTCTGCTGGATTCCGACCTCAAGGTACCGATCGATGCGGCGCGCGAGCTGCTCGAACGCGCCGCCCAGCGGTCCGGCATCGAGGCGTTCGGCCTCTTGATGGCCGAGACGCGACAGCTGTCGAACCTCGGTATGGTGGGCCTGCTCATCCGGGAGCAGCCGACGGTCCGGCTGGCGCTCGAAGCGCTGCTGCGTCACGTCAAGAAGCTCAACGAAGCGCTCTTCCTGACGATGGAGGAAAGTGGGGACATCGTCGTGCTGCGCGAGGAGCTGATCGTTGGACACGCCGGGTCGGTCCGGCAATCGACCGAGTTGGCGGTGGGAGTTGCATTCCGCATCCTGCGCTCGCTGCTCGGGCCGAATTGGACACCTCGTCGCGTCTGCTTCGCCCACGATGCGCCCGCGAACCGTTCGGTACATGAGCGCGTCTTCGGACACAATGTCGAGTTCGGCCACGACTTCAATGGAATCGTGTGCACCCGAAGCGATCTGGCGATGCCCAACCCGAACGCCGACGCCGGGATGGCGCGTTATGCATCGGAAATGCTTGAGGCGACCGAGCCGCGCGAAGCTGCGCCGGCCTGCGTTGAAGTGCGCGAGTCGATCGTCAGGCTGCTCGGTATAGGTCAGTGCACGATCGCGCTCGTGGCGCAGCATATGGGCGTCGATCGCCGGACGATTCATCGCCGACTCGAGGACGAAGGCCAGACGTTCTCGACGCTCTTGGACGAAGTGCGGAGGGAGCTCGCGCAACGCTATATTGAAGGCACCGGGCGGACGTTGTCCGAAGTAGCGTCGCTGCTCGGCTTTTCCGAACCGAGTAGCTTTTCGCGCTGGTACCGCAAGCAGTTCCACAGCACCGCTTCGGCGGTACGCGCAAAGTCGAGCCGTCGGCCGGCCGTCAGAGTCTCGCGGCCGTAGCGTTCCTGCTGAATGCGGAGCCGGGGCTCTCGCTCGACACGCTGCGCTACGCCGGCTCATGCCTCGGTGAGCACGACGACGGTTACATGCGCCGCTTCGAGGTGAAGGAAGCGAACCTGCAGCTCACACTGCCAAAGCGCAAGAGGTCTGCCTGATCGCAGGTACCGCAGTTAGGTCTGCGCCTCGTTCGGCAATCCGGAAATTGGGGTTAGATAGCGCCGCAGCTCCGCCCCGAGGGCACAAGCGAGCGGCTCGCCGCGGGAACACTACGAATGGCAGGTGCAGCACCAGTTGATTGTGACGAAGGCCGAAACCGCGGATGTATACGTCTTCGACGGCACGGAGGGGCCACTGCTCGTAGTTGCCGCAGCCCGAGACTTGGCCGCTGATTCACGACGCCTGGGACGAATTCATGCGCTACGTACGCGACGCTCAGGCGCCGCCGCTGCCGCGATTGCGCACCGTGTGCCCCATGAACGACTGATCGGCAACGCAGGCGGCAATAGAGGCAGCGCGTGGTATTTCACGGCGAGTTCGCACATGGCGCGCTTGTAATGAAGCTTGGCCGCGCACTCGCCGTCGAACACGCGCCGGCGCTCGCGGCCAATGCAATCCGAAGCAGCTATTTCATCGTCCGTGCCGATGCTCGCCATACAGTAGTCGGCGACCCAATGGATCAGGTCGCCTTCAACGGGGCACTCGGCGCGAGGTTCGTCGGAAGCGACGCTGCCGCCAGCGGGGCAGATAAGCATCGCCGCGAGCAAAGCGCGATTCAGCGGTGAGGATGGCGGCATGCGGCGATTGTAGCGATAGTCGTTGCACGCTTTGCGCCCGATAGCCGCATCGGTGATCCCATGCCCCGCCTCGAGCCTTGCCCCTTCCGCTACGTAACCGTGTGACCGGCAAGTGGGTCAAGGCGCGGTACGATGTAATCGACGCGTCGTGACGTCGGTGCCCACAAGGCGTGTGGAACGGCGATGCACTGGATAAATGGCTCGCCAATCCTGAGGTGCTGATGCCGGGAACCACGATGACATTTCCGGGGATGCAAGACGGCGCAGCACGGCAGGACCTAGTCGCGTACTTGAAAGCCGTGTCCGAGGGCAAGTCCCTCGCCAGCGCAAGGTCGTGGCGGCATGGTCATGGGAGAGCCGGCGAAGACGAACCTGAAAAATGCGCCCCCGCAGGGGAGGGTCACCGCAATCAGCCACTGCCGCGACGCCTACACCATCAAGACGGCGGATGGCAAAGTCAACAAGGCGTGGGAGTTCAACCTTCGATTCAAGACGGATTCAAGCGACGTGGGACCTGAACCAGGTAACCCCGTGATCATTGGTGCCGGCATGCAGGGTGACCGTGCGTCGGTCGTGTTTGCGTCACCCAGTGAGATACGTGGCTTCATCAAGCAGTCGTGCGACTGATCGCTGGCAGCCGCCCACTCGTCATTGCTCGACGCGTCAGCAGGCACGATGGTCAATCCCAACCGGTAGCTCGCTCGCGGGCTAGTGTTCGGACGGAGCGGTGAGAATGACGTTACTCAAATGGACGCGGCAGGTCATGATGACATTGCTCATCGCGTGTGGGTCCGCTCATGGGGCGTACGCGCAAGCCCCTGTCATTCTCATCCATATACACGGCCTCTCGTATAGTTCGGATGGCAAGCGGCTGATGATCCCCAGCCACCACGGCCTGGCGATTTACGAGAACGGCAAGTGGTCGAAGGCTGCCGGTCCACAGCACGATTACATGGGCTTCTCGGCGACTTCGAAGGGCCTCTATAGCAGCGGCCATCCCGCGCCGGGCTCGAACCTTGTAAACCCGTTCGGGCTGATTCGCAGCAGCGACGAGGGCAAGACTTGGGTAAAGCTCGGCCTCGAAGGTGAGACCGACTTCCATCTACTAGCCACCAGCTGGAATGCCAGCGCCATCTACGTCTGGAATCCCGCAGCCAATACACGCATACGGCGACCAGGGCTTCACTCCACAGTCAACGACGGCACCTCGTGGAAATCGGCCCGCACAGCCGGGCTCGAAGGTGAGCCACATGCCTTGGCCGTGCATCCGGACGATCCGAGCATCGTCGCGGTCTCCACGTCAAAGGGTGTCTTCGGGTCGCGTGATTTCGGAGATACATTCCGGCGGGTCGCAGAGGGCGAGTCCACCTCGATCTTTTTCGATCTCGATGGTAAGCGGCTTTGGTTCGGTGCCTTCGAAGGTCAAGCGCTTCTTTCCCGGGTTGACTTCGACGGCACGGCGATCGAGCGGGTCACAATCCCAGTCCTGCAAAAGGACGCCATCGCATACGTGGCACAAAATCCGGCGAACCGTTCCGAGTACGCAATTGCGAGCTTCCAGCGTAGCGTCTTCCTAACGAAAGACGCAGGTCGGACCTGGGCAGCAATCGCCGAGCGGGGCGAGACGAGATGAACGGCGTTAGCGCGCCAACTGACGGAAGCGGTGCACGCCGCCACATCTGAACCGGCATCGAAGTCGTGGCGTCGCACTCATTAACCTTCACCGTCTTGTTGTCAGTCGCGACGATCGCTGCGTGTGGTGCAGACGACAGACCGCTCGCCAACCCCCGAAACCCTAGCCAGGTGGCCGCCGGCAAGGTTATTTATGAGCAGAATTGCGCGTCCTGTCACGGTAGGAACCTTGAAGGTCAGCTCGAATGGAAATCGCGCAATCCAAGCGGACGAATGCCTGCACCACCGCACGACGACACGGGCCACACCTGGCATCACCCGGACGACGTTCTGTTCGGAATTACGAAGGGCGGAGTCGCACCGCCCTATGGGCCGCCGGGCTATCAAAGCGACATGCCGGCGTTCGGTGCGACCCTGACCGATTCGCAGATCTGGGACGTGCTCGCCTACATTAAAAGTCGATGGTCGCCGCGAGCACTCGAAGCTCAGGCGCAAATTACAAAACAGCGAGGTGAAAAGTGACCACTGTCATTCTCGAATCGGTTCTGACCTGCCCGCACTGTGGCGTCGCGGCGCAAGAAACGATGCCGCAGGATGCGTGTCTGTTCTTCTACGAATGCAACAACTGTAAGGCGCATATGCGGCCAAAGCGGGGAGACTGCTGCGTGTTCTGCTCTTTCGGCTCCGTGCCATGTCCGCCGAAGCAAGAACGGTCTGACTGCTGCTCATGACACCACTGGCGGCGCTGGCTATCCGTTGATCGGTCTTGTGACCAGCGAGTGCGTCCGCTTCGATCGTGGCGACGGCTGCACTCAAGGCGGCATGAATGACCACCGTTGACGTCGACAACGATGCCGGTCAGGAATGCTGCCGTATCCGACGCGAGAAATGCGACGACATCGGCGACATCACGCGGCGTGCCGAGCCGTCCGACCGCCGTTTCCGAGACGTTGCGCTCGAACGCGCCCGTGCTGTCCGCCAGCGCTAAAGTCATCGCTGTTGGCACGCGCGACGGCGCCACGCAGTTCACGGTGATTCCGTCGCATTCCGAAGATCGCTCTGGCGCCGCTGTTCGTGATCGCGTTCGGCATCGGCATCGAGTCCAAGATCTGCCTCGTGGCGGTCACCGTGTTCTTCCTGGTTCTGTTCAGCACCATCGACGGGATTCGCGACGTCGATCCGACCTGCAGTGCTGCCGTTCTGAAGATGAACTGAGCAACTCGGGTTCGCGTCGCTCCTGGCGGATGGCGCTCGTACGAATTCCAACGGCGCCATTCCAAAATCGGAGGTCATGTCAGCGTGGTCTTACGGACGAATCGTCGTTCCTCCGATCGGAAATCGCAGTTAAACGGAGGCACGCTGACGGCGTCGAAACCACGCGGAGTCAATCATGGCCAAGCTCACCACGCAGGCGCGAAAGAAGCTGTCGAGTTCGGAGTTTGCGCTGCCCGGAGGCCGCTATCCGATCGAGGACAAGGCGCACGCGCGTGACGCCAAGGCGCGCGCGTCGCAACAGCGGAACGCGGGCCGCTTGAGTGCGGCGGACAAGGCGAAAGTCGACCGCAAGGCGGATGCGGTGCTGAGCAAGAAGGGAAAGTAGCAGGGCGCGACGGCTGCGCCGTAGCGCCGCGAAGCAATCGAGCCCGATCGTCCGCGATCGGGCTCGATCTATTTCTAGATTCGTCCCATCACCATCAGGATGATCAGGATCAGCAGCACGAGGCCAAGACCGCCACTCGGCCAGTAGCCCCATCCGGAGCTGTAGCCCCAGCTCGGGAGCGCTCCGACGAGCAGCAGAACGAGCACGATCAGCAGGATCAGCGAAATCGACATACGACCTCCATACGCCAGGGCTCGAAAGCTTCCACGCTTTTCCAGCCGCGACGTGTAAGAATTACGTACGAGTCGATGGCGGCGGTGACTCGACGTCTAGTGACGCGTCATAAAGCATCTGCTGCCGCCTGCGCCGCTGCATTACGTTAAGCAACGCACGTGCCTGTCGGTGAGTCCCTCATTTGCCGGAGCTGTCGATGAACCAGATGGATTTTCGGAGTCGCTGCGCGGTGGTGACCGGCGGGGCGGCGGGGATTGGTCTCGCCGTTGCGAAGCGCATCGCCGCCAGTGGCGGACGCGTCGCACTGTGGGATCGTGACGAGCATGCGCTCGCTGCAGCGCGCACCGCCGTGGGTGCGGGCACGGTAACGCATGCGCTCGACGTCGCGGACAGCGCTGCGGTCGAAAGCGCCGCGCGAGCGGCTGAGACTGAACTCGGCGGCGTCGACGTCCTCGTCTGCTCGGCAGGTATCACCGGGCCCAATGCCACGACGTGGGAGTATCCGGTGGATGCGTGGCGGCAGGTGTTCGACGTCAATGTCCACGGACTGTTCTATTGCAACCGCGCGATCGTGCCGGTCATGCAGAAAACGGGCTACGGGAGAATCGTCAACATTGCGTCGGTTGCCGGCAAGGAGGGCAATCCCAACGCGCCGGCGTATAGCGCGTCAAAGGCCGCAGTTATCGGCCTCACGAAGTCGCTCGGCAAGGAACTCGCGAAGACGAACATCCGCGTCAACTGCGTGACGCCTGCGGCGGTGCGCACGGCGATCTTCGATCAGATGACACAGCAGCACATCGACTTCATGCTGTCGAAGATCCCGATCGGACGCTTCGGCAGCGTCGACGAGATCGCGTCGCTGGTGTGCTGGCTTGCGTCGGAAGACTGCTCGTTCTCGACGGGTTCAGTGTTCGACGCGTCGGGCGGCCGCGCAACCTACTGATCGGCCGCCGCTCCCCCCGCTAGGCGCGGCCGACGGCGAGCATGATCTTGCCGATGTGTTGCGACGATTCCATCAGCTCGTGCGCTTTCGGTGCGTCGGCGAGCGCGAATGTGGCGTGGATCACCGACTTGAGCTTGTGCTGCTCGAGCAGCGGCCACACGTTCTCGCGGAGCTCGCGCGCGAGCTTCGCCTTGCGCGCCGCGGGACTGGCGCGCAGCGTGGAACCGGTGACCGTCAGCCGCTTCAGCATGATGAAGCGCCAGTCGCATTCGACGCGACTGCCCGACAGGAAAGCGATCTGCGACAGGCGACCTTCGAGCGCCAGGCATTTCAGGTTGCGCTCGATGTAGTCGCCTCCGACCATGTCGAGGATCACGTCCACGCCCCGCTTGTCGGTGATGCGCTTCACTTCCTCGGCGAAGTCTTGCGTCCGGTAGTTGATCGCATAGTCGGCGCCGATGCCGCGGCAGAACGCGGTCTTGTCGTCGCTGCCGGCAGTCGTCACCACGGTGGCGCCGAATGCCTTGGCGAGCTGGATGGCGGTCAGTCCGATGCCGCTCGTTCCGCCGTGCACGAGAAACCATTCGCCGCGGATGAGCTTCGCGCGGTCGAACACGTTGTTCCATACCGTGAAGTAGTTCTCGGGAATTCCCGCAGCCTGCTCGAGCGACCAGCCGGCAGGAACCGGCAGGCACCACGCCGCCGGTGTGGTGCAGTACTCGGCGTAGCCGCCGCCCGGAGTCAGCGCGCAGACGCTGTCGCCGATGTTCCATCCGGTGGCGTTCGCACCGAGCGAGACGATTCGCCCGGCGACTTCGAGACCCAGTACCGGCGATGCGTCGGGCGGCGGCGGATACGTTCCGGCGCGCTGCGCGCAATCGGGACGATTCACGCCTGCGTAGGCGACTTCGATGAGTACGTCGTCCGGCCCGGCCTGCGGCGTGGGGCCCTCTGCAACGTGCATCACACCGGGCGCGCCAGCCGTCTTGACTGCAACGTAGCGCATGTTGGTCGGAATCGCCATCTTCGGGCTCCTCGTTCGAAACGGCGATTTTACGTCCGCGGCGCGTGTGGCTGCCGTCGAATGGGGCGATGCTAACTGCGCGCGTGCTGCACCGCAGGCCGCAGCGCGAGCGCACACGCCGTCGCGAGTGCCGCGGCGCCCGCGGAGCTCGCGAACACGATCGCGGGCTCGAACCCTTCGAGCAGCACGCCCCCTACGGCATTGCCCGCACCGATGCCGCTGATGATGCAAGTCGCCGACCACGTGAACGCTTCGGTCGCATAGCGGCTCGGTGCGTATGACGAGACGAGCAGCGTCACCATCGTCAGCGTTGGCGCGATGAGGAAGCCCGCTGCGAACGCGACGATCGTGAGCGCTACGGGAGATGCAATGAACGCGTGGATGGCGATCGGCACGACCACGAGGCCGAGTACGCGACGCAACTGCTGCTCCAGCGGCAACGCGAAGTGTAGCCCGCCGTAAATCAAGCCACCAATCGCGCTCCCCAGCGAGCACACCGCCAGCAGCACGCCCGCCAGTGGCGGATTCGCCACGCGAGCCGCGAAACCCGGATAACCGATTTCGAGCATGCCGAGGCTACACGTCAGCAGGAACGTCGTCGCGAACACCGCGAGCAGCCGCGGCTCGGTCAGCGGCCCCAGCAGATGTCGCTCCGCATGCGGCTCGTGCCGCCAGTACCGTAATGCGGGCGACGCGAGAAACGTCGGCACGGCGATCGCGCTGAACACGAACGCGGCGCCGAATGCAACGGTTGGCGACCCGATCGCGAGCAGCAGCGCGATCACCATCGGCCCGAGCGTGAACGCGAGCTCGACCAGCACCGAATCGAGCGCGAACGCCGTCTTGCGCGCGTCGGCATCGCTGAACCGGTGCCGCCACATCGTGCGCGTCAGCACGGTGATCGGCGGTGCCGTCGCGCCGGCGAGTGCGGCGATGAGCCACAGCGCCGACGCCGACAGGGCCAGCGGTCCGGCGATCCAGAGCACGAGCAACGCGCAGGGGCTGGCGATCCCCATCGCGATCAGCGCCTTGCGCGCGCCGCGCCGGTCGATCCAGCGGCCGATCAGCGGTGCCGTCGCCGCCGAGGCGCCGAGATACGCGCCGACCGCGGCGCCCGCGGCCGCGAAGGATCCGGTCAGCGCGCGCACATGCAGCAACAGGGCCAGCGTAACGGTGCCGATCGGCATCCGCGCGACGATCGCCATTACGAGCATCCGCGTGACGTCGGGCAAACGAAAGAAGGCCGCGTAGCGCGCGACCGCTGCGTCGATCATCGGGCCCTAGTAGACGACCTGGACGTTCTCGGGTGCCAGCCACTCGCGCAGCCGCTCGATCAGCGTGTCGTCGGGATTGACGCGCCACGCGTCGGGAAGCTCGAGCTCGCCACCGATGCGCTCGTTCGCATAGCGCACGGTGATGGGTGTGTTTCCCGGTCGGAACGGCTGCAGGATCTCGGCCAGGCGATCGGCCGACGCGTTGCCGTTGCACGCGATGCGTATCCCTTTCGCATAGCGCTTGCGAATCGCAGCGAGGTCGAAAACGTTCTCCGCGATTATGCGCAGGCCCTGCGATTCGCCATCCTCGGTCATTCGCTGCGTGATGCGGATCTCCATGATGACGAGCTGGTCTTCGCGCAGCAGCGCACGCGACGCGTCGAAGGTCTCGTTGTAGACCATCACCTCGGCGCGACCCTTGCCATCGTCGAGCGTCACGAACGCCATCTTGCCGCGGCGACTCGTCTGCACGCGCAGCGTCGTGACGATTCCCGCGACGAGCACCCGGTCGGCCTTGGGCTGCAGTGTCGCAAGCGATGTGCGGATGATCGCCGAGAGCTCGCTGGCGTACGCGGTGTACGGATGGCCCGACAGGTAGAAGCCGAGCGCCAGCTTCTCCTGCGTCAACCGTTCCGCTTCCGTCCACTCGCGGGTCGTAATCATCGCTGCGAGGTGTGACGCCGTTTCCTCGCCGAACAGCGAAACCTGCGACGCCGCGGCGATCGCGCGTTCGCCGGCGTCGAGCGCCACGCCGACCGACGCGAACAGCGACGATCGCCGTGGATCGATCGTGTCCATTGCGCCGGCGCGCACGAGCGCCTCGACGACGCGCCGGTTGACGATCCTCTTGTCGACGCGGCGGCAGAAGTCGAACAGATCGGCGAACGGGCCGCCGGCGTCGCGGGCGGCGACGATCGCGTTGATGGCTGCTTCGCCCGTGCCCTTGATGCCGCCAAGGCCGTACCGGATGCTGCCGACGTCAACGGGGCGAAACCGGTAGCCGGAGGTGTTGATGTCGGGTGGCAGGATCGCCAGGCCCTGGGCGACGGCGTCGTCGTAGAACGCCTTGACCTTGTCGGTGTCGTCCATGACCAGCGACAGGTTCGCCGCCATGAACGCCGACGCGTGGTGCGCCTTGAAGTACGCCGTCTGGTACGCGACGAGCGCATACGCGGCGGAGTGCGAGCGGTTGAATCCGTAGCCGGCAAACTTCTCCATCAGGTCGAAGAGTTGCACCGCCTTCGGCCGCGCGAGCTGGTTCTTCTCGGCGCCGGTGACGAAGATGTCACGCTGCAGCGCCATCTCCTCGGGCTTCTTCTTCCCCATCGCGCGGCGCAACAGGTCGGCGGCGCCGAGCGTGTAGCCGCCGATCACCTGCGCGATCTGCATCACCTGTTCCTGGTACACCATGACGCCGTACGTCGGCTCGAGGATCGGAGCGAGCCTCGGATCGAGATACTCGACCCGTTCGCGGCCGCTCTTGCGCGCAACGTAGTCGGGAATCAGTTCCATCGGTCCCGGCCGGTACAGCGCAACGAGTGCGACGATGTCCTCGAAGCGCGTCGGCGGAGCCTGTTTCATGAGGTCGCGCATGCCGCGCGATTCGAACTGGAACACGGCGGTGGTGTTGCCCTTGCGGAATATGTCGAAAGTCGCCGCGTCGTCGAGCGGCAACTCGGCAAGATCAACTGAGGACTCCGGCGTCAGCAAGGTTACGTAACGGCGGGTCCAGTCGAGGATCGTCAGCGTCGTGAGCCCGAGGAAATCGAACTTGACGAGTCCCACCGCTTCGACGTCGTCCTTGTCGAACTGCGACACGGGCGCCGTTGCGCCCGGCTGGACGTACAGCGGGCAGAAGTCCGTGAGCTTGCCCGGTGCGATCAGTACGCCACCCGCGTGCATGCCGACATTGCGCGGCAGTCCCTCGAGCTCGCACGCGAGGCTCAGGAGCTCGCGCACTTCCTCCTCGTCGGCTTCGCGCTGATCGAGCAGCGGCTCGACTTCGCGCGCATAGATGACGTTCGACTCCGCTTCACCGCTGCGCCGACGCAGCGTCACCGTCTTGCCCGGCTGGAACGGGATCAGCTTCGCGATGCCGTCGACGAACGAATACGGGAGATCGAGCACGCGACCGACGTCGCGCACCGCCGCCTTGGCCGCAAGCGTGCCGAACGTCGCAATCTGCGACACCGATTCGGCACCGTACTTGTTCTTCACGTAGTCGATGACGCGGTCGCGGCCGTCCTGGCAGAAATCGATGTCGAAGTCGGGCATCGACACGCGCTCGGGGTTGAGGAACCGCTCGAACAGCAGCGCATAGCGCAACGGATCGAGATCGGTGATGCCGAGCGAATACGCGACGAGCGATCCGGCGCCCGATCCGCGTCCCGGACCGACGGGCACGCCGTTGCTCTTGGCCCAATTGATGAAGTCGGCGACGATGAGGAAGTAGCCGGGGAATCCCATCTGCACGATCACGTTCGTCTCGAATTCGAGCCGCGCGACGTAGTCGGGGCGCTTGCGCTCGCGCGCCGCGGGGTCCGGATAAAGCTGGGCGAGCCGCTGCTCGAGGCCGCGTGAGGCCTCGCTGCGAAGGTGGTCGTCGAGCGACACGCCAGCAGGCGTCGGAAAGCGGGGCAGGTGATTCTTGCCGAGAGGAATCGTCAGGTTGCAACGCTGCGCGATCGCGACGGAATTCGACAGCGCCTGCGGCAGGTCGGAGAACTTCTCCGTCATCTGCGCCTGCGTCAGGAAATACTGCTCCTGCGAGAATCGGCGCGGCCGCCGCGCGTCGGAAAGCGTATAGCCTTCGGCGATGCAGACGCGCGCTTCGTGCGCGCGGAAATCCCGCGCGGTGAGGAACTGGATCGGATGCGTTGCGACGATCGGTGCGCCGACCTGATCGGCGAGCGCCACCGTCGCCTGCACCAGCGCCTCGTCGTCGGTGTGGCCCGCACGCTGCACCTCGAGGACGTAGCGCGTCGGGAAGCGTTTCATCCAGTCGGTGGCGAAGCGCTTGGCGGCGGTGGCGTTGCCTTGCAGCAGCGCCTGCCCGACGTCGCCATCGCGCGCGCCGGACAGCGCGATGATGCCGTCGGTCCCGTCGTCGAACCACGCGCGGTCGAGTTGCGCACGGCCGCGATGCTGATGCGTGCGATAGGCGAGCGAAAGCCAGTTGCACAGTCGCAGGTAGCCTTCGCGCGTTGCGGCAAGCAGCAGCACGCGCGACGGCTGGTCGCGCTCGCTGTCGTTGGCGATCCAGACGTCGCAGCCGGCGATCGGCTTCACGCCCCGCGCGCGCGCCGCCGTATAGAACTTGATGAGGCCGAACTGGTTGGCGAGATCGGTAAGCGCAAGCGCCGGCATTCGGTCCAATGCCGCTGCGCGCACGGCGTCGTCGATGCGCAACGTTCCGTCCGCGATCGAAAACTCGCTGTGCAGACGCAGGTGGACGAAGCCGGGAGATGACATGAGACGCGCTATGCCGGATGCTAGAATTCTACTCCGTCCATTCCGGACGAATCGGATCGATCATCGCTGCCATTCGCTTACCGACGATCACAATTTCGTCGCGCGTGACCACGCGCGCACTCGCGATTGCGATGATGTCTGGGGCACTGCTCGCAGGCTGCGCCACTGCGCCGTCAGGCGGGCCGCCACCGCCGGCTGCGCCGCCTCCGCCCGCGCCCACGGCGCCGCCGATGCCGCGCAATGCCGAGCCGCCGCCGCCGCCGATCAACCTGTCTGGCTTCCCACTGCCCTATCGGCAAGGTTATGCGGATGGTTGCGCGAGCGCGACAGGTGCCGAGCGCAAGGATGCGTCGCGTTTCGGCGGCGATCCGAACTATCGTACGGGCTGGCAGGACGGAATCGCGCTTTGCAAGAAGAAATAGCGTCGCCCCGCAAGCCACCCACATCTCATTTCGTCGATGTCCGCGGCGAGCGTCATCACGTGCTCACGTGGGGTGATCCGCACGCGACGCCCCTCGTGCTGCTGCATGGATGGATGGACGTCGGCGCATCGTTCCAGTTTCTCGTCGACGCGCTGGCGCGCGATTGGTATGCGATCGCGCCGGACCTGCGCGGATTCGGCGATTCCGCGTGGCAGCCAAACGGTTACTGGTACTACGACTACCTCGCGGATCTCGAGTCGCTGCTCGACCGCTTCGTCCCCGAGGGTCCCGTGCGGCTGGTCGGACACAGCCTCGGCGGCAACGTCGTCATGCATTACGCCGGCGTGCGACCGGCGCGCGTCGATCGCGTCGTGTCGCTGGAGGGATTCGGCATTCCCGCCGAAGTCGCCGACGACGCGCCGCGCAAGATCGCGAAATGGCTCGACGCGATCACAAAGCCGCCACGGTTCAAGCCCTATGACGACATCGCCGCGGTCGCCGATCGCCTGCAGCAGAAAAATGCACGACTGCCGCGCGACAAGGCCGAGTTTCTCGCGCATCGGTGGGCGCGAACGCTGCCCGACGGCCGCGCCGAGCTGAATTCCGATCCGCGCCACAAGATGCCGTTTCCGCACGTCTATCGGCTGGAGGAGTCGATCGCCATCTGGCGCAGCGTCGAAGCGCCCGTGTTGTGGGTGGCGGCGACCGACTCCGAAATTCCGCTTTGGATCGAGCGCAATGCGGGTGGCGATGTCGGCAGCGACGGACTCGCCGGCGTGCGGCGGCGTCTTGCGCATGTACGCAATGGGCGACTGGTGACGATCAGCGATGCAGGGCACATGCTCCATCACGACCAGCCGGCCGCGGTTGCGGGCGCGATCGAGCCGTTCCTCGCCGCCTGAGCATGTCGATGCTGCGCGTCCATTCGCGGCGTGCAGCCTACGTGTTGCTGGCGCTGCTGACGCTGGTGTGGGGCTTCAACTGGATTTTCATGAAGGCGGCGCTCCTGCACGCCCATCCGCTGACCTTCAACGTCCAGCGCACGTGGCTCGCCGTGGCGGCGCTGTTCGCCGTGCTGCTCGCGCGGCGCGGTCGCATGTTGCCGAATAGCTGGCGCGCCGTCCTGGTGACGGCGTTCTTCCAGACGACGATCAATTTCGGTTCGACGATCATGGCGGTCGCGGGCGGTGGCGCCGGCCGTGCTTCCGTGCTCGTTTTCACGATGCCGTTCTGGACGCTGCTCATCGCATGGCCCGTGCTGCACGAACGGGTTCGTCCGCTGCAGCTCGTCGCGATCCTGCTGGCCGTTGCGGGGCTCGTGCTGACGGTCGCGCCGTGGTCGTGGCACGGCGATCTCGCTCCGAAAGCGTGGGCTGTACTGTCGGGGTTCGGCTGGGCTGCGGGCACGGTTGCCGTCAAGTATTTCCAGCGCGACGAAAAGCTCGACATGCTGACGCTGATCACATGGCAGATGGCGATCGGCGTTCTCCCGCTGACGTTTCTTCCCTGGCTCTTCGGTGTGCCCGCGACGGAATGGAGCGTTACCCACGCGGTGCTGATGTTCATCGTGGGCGTCGTCGCAACCGCGGGCGGATTTCTCGCCTGGATGGAAGTGCTGCGCTGGATGCCTGCCGGAACGGCGTCGCTCAACATGCTTGCGATCCCGGTGATCGCCTTGCTGTCGTCGATGACCGTCTTCGACGAGCGCCTGGCAGGCAACGAGTGGGCCGGGATTGGGCTGATCGGCGCCGGCCTCGCGCTGATCACCGCGCTGGCGCTCGCGGGCGGAAGGCGCGCGTCGCTGCTACCGGCCGACCCGACACCGCTCGAAGGCGGCTGAACGCACGGGTCGCTGCTAACCGCCGACCCGACGCCGCTCGCGGCGGCTGAACGCGTCGCCTACGCCCCTGCAGAAAATCAGGTAAATGCGAACAATTAGCATTTACAATCGTATGATCCTTTGCTATGCTGGTCGCAAGAAGGCGTTCCGCCGGATCGCCACGCCCTATCGTTCATCCAGGTCATGCGCCTACTTCCGCCTCTCTGTCGCGCCATGCTCGTCGCGATCGCGGTTCTCGTCGCACCCGCGGTATTCGCCGACGACGTCGCGTCGTTCAAGCTCGTTGCCCGCGACGGCGTCTTCGAGCCGACGCTGATCGAGGTGCCGGCAGGCAAGCGGTTCCGCCTCGAGGTGAGCAACGAGGGCAAGACGGCAATGGAATTCGAAAGCCGTGAACTGAAGCAGGAGAAGGTGATTCCCCCTGGCAAGAAGGCGACGCTGACGATCAACGCCTTGAAGGCCGGCGAATACAAGTTCGTCGACGAG
The DNA here is from genome assembly GCA_963709335.1 of uncultured Pseudomonadota bacterium. Lineage (GTDB taxonomy): Bacteria > Pseudomonadota > Gammaproteobacteria > Burkholderiales > Casimicrobiaceae > VBCG01. The sequence goes on along the minus strand of CAVPWB010000004.1, from coordinate 177,347 downwards.
TTCCACGAAAAGACCGGCCAGGGCAAGGTCGTCGCGAAGTAGCCGCCGATTCCAATGGGCAACGCACTGTTCATCGTATGGCGCGAGTCCGCAGAGGCGATGCTGGTCGTCGGCGTCCTGTATGCGTGGCTGAAGAATCGCGCGGATGCGGCCACCGGGATGCGCTACCTGTGGGGTGGCGTCGCAGCCGGCGCTGGTCTCGCCGGCGTGCTCGCGCTCGTGATGCTCGGCATCGCGTCGTCGTTGTCGGGCAATGGCCTCGATTATTTCCAGCTCGCGATCATGCTCGTCGCATCGGGATTGATCGTGCAGATGGTGTTCTGGATGCGCAGGCACGGCCGTACGTTCAAGAAGGACCTCGAGTCGGACATGGCGCGCAACGCGCGCAAGTCGAACTGGTGGGGACTGCTCGTCGTCGTTGCGCTGGCCGTCGGGCGCGAATCGGCCGAAGCGGTGGTATTTCTCTACGGTCTCGGTGCCGAGCAGAATGGCATCGCCAACTTGCCCATCGTGCTCATCCTCGGCATCGGCTCGGCATTTCTGACGTTCTGGATCTTGCAGAAAGGCTCGCGCGTGCTGTCCTGGCGTACGTTCTTCCGCGTCAGTGAAATCCTGCTGCTGCTGCTCGCCGGCGCGTTGCTCGTATCCGGTGTCGAACGGCTGATCGCCCTCGACGTGCTGCCGCAGTTGATCGATCCCGTCTGGGATACGTCGGCAATTCTCGACGATTCTGGCCGAATCGGCGGCCTGCTCGCGTCATTCACCGGCTACCGGGCGCGACCGGCGCTCTTGCCGCTGATTGCGTTAGCGCTCTACTGGGTGCTGGTGGTCTTCTTCCTGAATCGATCGACTCGGGTCGCGGCCGCCGCCATGGCTGCACCCGTCGCGCGCGCCGAGCGCCACTGAGCTTCCGCGAGCGCGGTGATGTGGCCCCGCCTTGGCCGGGGACGCATGCACTCCGGGTAAAATGAGTTCGAGCCGGCCGTTGTTATGGCCGGCAATTCATTTGTGGGCACCCATGGCGGCGTCGGCACCCGATCTCACCAAGCTGCGCATCGACCGCGATGCCACTCCGATTCGCCGTCGTCGTCGCCGGCGCTGGATCTGGCTCGCCATCGTCGCCGTCATTCTCGCGGCAGCGGGTGGCTGGCTCATGCTGCAACCGCGCGTGCAGGCCGTGCAGACGACGCCGATCGTTACCGCGTACCCCTCACAGCAATTCGTCGTTCTCAACGCGACCGGTTACGTCGTCGCGCAGCGCAAGGCGTCGATCTCGTCGAAAGCCACGGGCCGCCTCGAATGGCTCGGCGTTGCGGAGGGCTCGCGCGTCAAGGCAGGCGACGTCATCGCGCGCATCGACGATCGCGACGTCGTCGCACAGGCCCAGAGCGTTGAGGCATCGGTGCGCGCCGCACGTGCCAACGTCGCGCAAGCCGAGGTCGAGGCACAGAACGCGCAGGTCGAATACCAGCGCAACGCCGACCTGGTCGAGAGGAACTTCATTTCCAAGTCCGCGCTCGACAACGCGAAAGCGCGACTCGACCGCGGCAGGGCGCTCGTCAACAGCGCGCAGGCGAACCTGAATGCCGCGCTCGCGAACGCGCGCAACGCGCAGGTCTCAGTCGATTACACGCAGATCCGCGCGCCCTTCGATGGTGTGATCCTGTCGAAGAGCGCCAACGTCGGCGACCTCGTCACGCCGTTTTCGAATGCCACCGATTCCAAGGGTGCGGTGGTCACGATGGCCGACATGAGCACGCTGGAAGTCGAGGCGGACGTGTCCGAGTCGAGTCTCGCCAGGGTTCGCGTCGGCCAGCCGGCCGAGATCGTCCTGGATGCGCTGCCCGATTCGCGGTTTCGCGGGCACATCAGCCGGATGGTGCCGACCGTCGACCGCGCGAAGGCCACCGTAATGACCAAGGTGAAGTTCGACGAGATCGATCCGCGCATCTTGCCCGAGATGAGTGCCAAGGTGAGCTTCCTGTCGCAGGAAGTCACGCCAGCGCAGCAGAAGCCGTTGCTGGCGGTGAATCCTGACGCGCTCGTCCAGCGCGACGGGCGCACGGTTGTTTTCATCTTGCGTGACGGTCGTGCGGCGATGGTCCCCGTAACGTCGGGCGCGAAGGTCGGCGATGCGACAGCGATTACCGGCGACGTGAAGTCAGGCGACAAGGCGATTGCGAAACCGCCACCGTCGCTGCAGGACGGCGCGCTGGCGAAGATCGAATCCAAATGAGCGTCGACGCCGCGACGGCAGAGCCACGCATGCAAGGCGGCGCCGCGACGCCAGAAATGCCACTGGTGATGGTGCGCGGCGTGTCCAAGTACTACGTCCGTGGCGACCAGATCATTCCGGTGCTCGTCGACATCGACCTCGACGTCGCGAGCGGCGACTACGTGGCGCTGATGGGACCGTCCGGCTCGGGGAAGTCGACTCTATTGAACCTGATCGCAGGCATCGACAAGCCGTCGGCGGGCGAGATTCGCGTCTCCGGCGTCGACATTGCTCAGCTCTCCGATGCGGAACTGGCGCTGTGGCGCGCGACGAACGTGGGCTTCATCTTCCAGTTTTACAACCTGATGCCCGTGCTCACTGCGTTCGGCAACGTGGAGCTGCCGCTGCAGCTCACGTCGCTGTCGCGGGGCGAGCGGCGGGAACGTGTCGCGACGGCGCTCGCGCTCGTCGGGCTTTCCGACCGCGCGACGCATCTGCCGAACGAGCTATCCGGCGGCCAGCAGCAACGTGTCGCGATTGCCCGCGCGCTGATCACCGATCCGACCATCATCGTCGCCGACGAACCGACCGGCGATCTCGACCGGACCACCGCCGAAGAAATTCTCGCGCTGCTCGAACGCCTGCACGGCGAGCTCGGCAAGACGATCATCATGGTGACGCACGATCCGAAGGCGGCCGAGAAGGCGAGCCGGCTCGTCCATCTCGAGAAGGGCGTGCTCGTCGACTGATAGGGTCGCGGGCCAAGCCATGTTCGTTCCACTGCTCGTGCTGCGCAATGCGTTTCGCCACCGGCTGCGGACGACGCTGACAATCGTCGGCATCATCGTGGCCATCACCGCGTTCGGCCTGCTGCGGACGATCGTCGACGCGTGGTACGCCGGCGCGGAAGCCAGTTCGTCGGCGCGCCTGATCACGCGCAGCTCCGTGTCACTGGTGTTTTCGCTGCCGCTCAACTACGCGCAGAAGATCCGCCAGGTCGAGGGCGTATCGTCGGTTGCCTGGGCGAACTGGTTCGGCGGCGTGTATGTCAGCGAGCGCAACTTCTTCGCCCAGTTCGCGATCAGCGGCGCGAGTTACCTCGACATGTACCCGGAATTCGTCCTGAGCGACGGCGAGCGCAAGGCGTTTCTCGCCGATCGCGTCGGCGCGGTCGCCGGACGGAAGCTTGCCGACAAGTACGGGTGGAAGGTCGGCGACCAGATTCCGCTGCGCGGCACGATCTATCCGGGCACCTGGACGTTCACGCTTCGCGGCATCTACGACGGCGCCGAAGCAGGTACCGACACGTCGACGTTCTTTTTCCATTTCGATTACCTGAATGAATCGATCAAGCGGCTGTATCCGCGCCGCGGAGATCAGACGGGCGTGTTCGTCGAGCGCCTGCGCGATCCCGAGGCGGCCGCGGCGGTTTCGCAAGCGATCGACACGACGTTTCGCAATTCGCTCGCCGAAACGCTGACTGAGACGGAAAAGGCGTTCCAGCTCGGCTTCGTCGCGATGTCGGAAGCGATCCTGCTCGCGATCCAGGCGGTGAGCTACGTGGTGATCGTCATCATCATGGCCGTGATGGCGAATACGATGGCGATGACGGCCCGCGAGCGATATGGCGAGTACGCGACGTTCAAGGCGCTGGGCTTCAGCAATGGTTTCGTCGTGATGCTGATCGTCGCCGAGTCGCTCGGCATTGCGCTCTTCGGCGGATTGCTGGGCGTTGCGTTCACGTTTCCGATGGCGGACGTGTTCGCGAGTTCGGTGGGATCGATCCTGACGGGCTTCAGGGTTTCCGAGACGACGATCGGGTTGCAGGTCGGCGCCGCATTCGTGATCGGCCTCGTGGCTGCGGCAGTTCCCGCGTGGAACGCTGCACGCATCCGCATCGTCGATGGCCTGCGGGCGATCGGGTGACGTACGCACAGCCTTCACGTGCCAGGTGCTGCGACGCTCGTCGTCGCAGTGCGGCGACCGGCGGCGAGGCGTAGGCGCCGCATGGCCATTCCGTTCAACTACATCGCGCGAAACATGGTCGCACGACGATTGACGACCGCGCTGACGGCCGGCGGCATGGCACTCGTCGTCTACGTGTTCGCGACGGTGCTGATGCTTGCAGCGGGCCTCGAGAAAACGCTCGTGGCGACGGGCCAGGACGACAACGTCGTCGTCATCCGGCGCAGTTCGCAGACCGAAGTGCAAAGCGGAATCGATCGGCTGCAGGCGGGCATCGTCGAAAGCCTGCCGGACATTGCCGTGGCGGCGGATGGCAAGCGGCTCGTGTCGAAGGAACCGGTCGTCCTGATCAACCTGCCGAAGCGAAAGACCGGCAAGCCGGCCAACGTCGTCATCCGCGGCGTAACCGAGGCGGGACTCGCGCTGCGCCCCCAGGTGCGGCTGGTCGAGGGGCGGATGTTCGTGCCAGGCACCGCCGAGGTGATCGCGGGACGCTCGATCGCTGACGGCTTCCAGGGCGCGGGGCTCGGCGAAACGCTTCGGTTCGCATCGCGCGACTGGACGGTCGTCGGCGTGTTCGACGCCGGCCACACCGGATTCGATTCGGAAATCTGGGGCGATGCCGAGCAGATGCTGCAAGCGTTTCGCCGCAATGGCTTCTCGTCGATGCTCTTCAGGCTCGTCGACGCCGACCGATTCGACGCCGTCAAGACGACGCTCGAGAGCGATCCGCGACTGACGCTCGAGGCCAAGCGGGAGAAGCGCTTCTACGCGGAGCAATCGGAGGCACTGTCCAAATTCATCAGCTACCTCGGCACCGGTATCTCGGTAATCTTCTCGATCGGCGCCGTCATCGGCGCTGCGATCACAATGTATGCGAGCGTTGCGTCGCGCACCGGCGAGATTGGCACGCTGCGGGCGCTGGGATTCTCCCGCGCCGCAATCCTGACGGCGTTCCTCGGCGAAGCGCTGCTGCTCGGTCTGCTCGGTGGCGTGATCGGTCTTGTCGGCGCGTCGGCGATGCAGGCTTTGTCGATCTCGACGACCAATTTCCAGACGTTCGCGGAGATTGCCTTCTCGTTCACGCTGACGCCGAGGATCGTAATCATCTCTCTGATCTTCGCGCTGGGCATGGGTTTTGTCGGCGGCTTCCTGCCGGCCGCGCGGGCAGCACGGATGAAGATCGTCGACGCGCTACGCGCTGCGTGACGCTTCGACGTTTTGGCGCTGCAGCCGCTCGCTACAGGTAGTCCGGCATGATCTTCATCGCATACGGAACCACCTCCTCGGTCATCGGTGTCAGCGGTGTCATCATGGCCGCGCGATCGTCCGGAGCACCGGGTGGCGAATTATCTCCGTTGGCGACGCACGATGCGCTATACCAGCCGTTGACGCCGCGCAGCGTTCCGAAGAGGCCGAGCCGGTAGAACAGCTGGCTTGGGGGCACGATCCACATCTGCGCGTGGCGAGGCGGCACGTTGAATGGATCGTGCGGGAGGCACGTGCCATCCTGATTGATCAACGCTTTGCCGTCGTGATCGTGCGGTCGCGACGTCACCTTCATCGTTCTTGCCGCGCTCTTGACTGGCGGATTGAACCCTTCATCGCTGACCGTCAAATAGGCGAATCGAATGAAGCGGTGATTCGGAAGGCCCGTGACGGCTGCGATGGGGTTGGCGACGTCGCCGAAACTCACCGCCAGGTCGAGCTGGAACGGTACGAGGCATCCTTCGACCAGGCGAGGCGGCGAACGCTGGTAGTCGACGCAGATCTGCGGCTGCACTTGCGACAGCAGCTGAATGTCCGCTTCCACCTCACCGCGGCTGTAGACATGCTCCCCGATATGGATGTAGTCGCTGGCGTTGTGATAGGTGAAGTAGGTGGGCTCGGACATGTCGATCGTGCCGACGGCAACGGCGTCGGCTTCGCTGCCGAGCTCACCCCGGTAGACGATCTGCAGCACGACGTCCGTCATATCGAGCGGAATCGGCGAGTCGCCGAACTCGAATTCGATGAGCTTCTGCTGGTTCGAGGTGAGCGACACGCCGTAGACCGGTCTCGACACGATCGTCTGCTCGACGCCGTCGCGGCACTGCGTCGAAGCCTCGGGCTTGGCTGCGTTGATGACGGCGGCGGGATCCGTGCAAGGCGCCGTGCCCACGATCGTTTCGAGTCCGGCCGCGTATTGCTTGTCCTTGTGAAAGCGGACGACTGCGAAGAACTGACCTCCGCTCATGTCCTGTGGCTGGGCGGCGCCTGTCGACATCGAAGAAGTCCGGTGTCTTGTTGCGAACCTTGGTCCGCACCATGGTGAACCCCTTGCCGCTCGCGTGGTCCGCGGCTGCGAACACGCCTTCGTCCGGCAGTTCGATATCGATGCGTCCGCGGAAGAAGAAATTGATCAGGCCCGCCGAGTAGGCGACGGCACGCGGAACCAGCAGACTCGCCATCGCGTCGTAGTTCAAGCGATTGAGCGAGTACACCGGTGCGCCGGTGCGCGGCCGGACGAACTGATCCCAGACGCTGTACGTCGTCAGCGGAACGTTGACGGCGGCTGTCTGCTGCCAGTCGTCAGGCACGTCGCCGAGGTAGACCTTTGTCGGCGTCGGGTTAGTCGGCGGCGACCCGTCCCACTTCGCGGGCGCAAGGCTGGCGATTTGATAACGCGCCGGGTCTCGCGACGGATACGGGTACTCGGTCGAATCGAAGTTCTTCGCCGCGGTGAAGAAGCCACGGTTGCTGTAATCGGCCAATCCCTTGCCGGGCAGCGACGGGCTGCCGGGCGCCGTGCTCCAATAGTCGCTGTAATTCGCAAACGCCGGAATCGGATAACTGGTCACCGGAAGCGGGGCGATCGGTATCGCGACTTCGACGTTGAAAGGCCCCTTCGAGTTGAACATGTTCTGCTGCAGCGCGCGCGCGTTGATGTACTTCTCGTAAATACTGGTATGGCCCGCGAAGCAGGTTGTGCCGACAGGACACGGCTTGCCGGAGTGCGGCTCGTTGCGTGTGTGCTGTGGTTGCGCCATGTCCTGGTTCAGGTGCAGGACGTTGCCCAGCGCGCGAAATGTCGTCGCCCAGTACGCTTGCCGCCATTGCTGCCGCGTGGCGATGTCGCGGCCTGCGGCGATCTCGGGATAGCCGGTGCCGTTGTAGGTCAGCAGCGTTAGCGCGCGGAACATCGCTTCGCGCGCGTCGAAGACGGTGAAATGATTCTTGCGCTGCGGCTCGGGGCGATTCGGATCGGCGAAGCTGTCGAAACTGCCGACCGCCCAATCGGGGTTCTTGTGCACGTCGCCGTCGAGCAGCGACAGGCCGGGCGTTTCCAGCCGGCGATCGAAGATCGGATCGTAGAAGTGATTCAAGCGGGCGAAGCAGGCCCGGGCTTACGTCCTGCGGCGTCGGCGGGTCTTCGCTGGGATTGTCGTCCTCGCGGATCGCGCCGTACATAAGCCACGTTTCAGGATATGGGATCAGGGCTACAACCGGACGTCGAACTGCGCTGAACATGTCGATCTCGTAGTCTTGAGCCTTACGCTCAACGCTTATCGGGTCGACCAGTCACCGAGACCTGCTCAAAATATCTTTCGACTTGTCCGAATGGACGAAATCCGTCGAGTACCGAGCGATTTGCTCAACGGAGAATCCTGGCGGCTTTCGTTGATCCGGAGTCGATCGGCGAATGCACGCTGCGTCAACCCTGCGTGAGTTGCCTGTTCATAGGCATCGCAGTGAGCGGTCGATCGCAATTGCAATGGTAGCAATGAGCGAGCGAATTAGATGCACTTTCATTGTAGGTTTTCCTTTGATGAACCGATCGATCGCGAGTCGATGGCCTGGTCCATGTCGGGTCGTATGCCAATGCCGCTCTCGCGGCGAACCAAGCGAATCTCTCGGATACTGCGGACATGATGCTGGCCCGAGTCCAGCGATCGTGCCTCGTCGTAGATCGCTTTCAACATCGGAAAGAGACTCTTCTGACTCTCCCACCGTACAGGCAGTCACGATTCGCAATTCCCCCCCACATCGCGTCGATTCGCTCGCCCGCCGAACCGGAGAACTTTTTCAGGGCATAACGCTCTTCCAGATGATTCGTAGGGCGTTCGTCGCCGGAGCCATCGCGCACGGCAAGTTGTTGCGGCGCGTAGTTGCGCGCATAGACGAGCGCGATGGGGTCTACGGGCTCGACACCATAGGTGCTCCATTCGCGCCAGGGTTCGATCTGGAATCGCCCCTCCAAATCGGTCGTGGTCGCCGCGGCGTGGTAGCAGACCGTTCGCGAGTTGTGGGCGGTGAATCCGCGTGGCGTGATGTCCGATTCCCATAGGAAAGCCACGTGCACCCCCGCGATGGGCAAGCCGGTGTCGGCATCGACGACCTGACCGGCAATGCGCTTGCCGTACAGCACGTGAGGGATGGTCCCGTAGCTCGCAACGGCAACCAGGACTACCGCGGCGCACGCCAGCCCTACCTTGATCGATCGCATGTTCACATCCCGTCGAAGCGCCAGATTCCGTCTTCTGAGCGCAGCATGTACAGCATGAACTGTTCGGATCCCGCCTGCGTCGTCCGGACGACGCTGAGTTCGGCGAGATCGATTCCGAAATTGAACTCCTTGAGCTCGCCGATCTCTGCGATGATCGAAGGCAGCGCAGTTTGTAACTGAGACAGGACACCAGCGTACCTGTCGCGGGCCGTGGCGGTGAAGGCGGTGAGGGCACCCGTGACATTGCCGACTCTCAACCGACCAAGCATGCCGTCGTAGACGCTCATCAGTTTCGCCTGCAGGGCTGCGGGCGAGAGCACAACGATCGATTTGCGTGTCGAATAGATAACCTGGTCTCGATCGTCGTATGCGGTGATGACGGCAATCCAGGTTCCCGTCGGATAGGTCGCGGAGACGTTCAGTATTCCGTCGACGAACTGTGCGGGTGTTGCCGTCACGTTGGCGGTGCCGTCGTCGTCGAGGTCGAATGTGATCCGATTGAATGCAACGTCATCCGGATTCTCGACGGTGAATCGGACGACCAGCGAACTGAGACCCTCTGTCGGAGCGGCGTGCGTAACCAGCGCTCCGCGACCGGTGCTGTTGACGAGAATCGCATGTGACGTCGTCTGCCCATCCTGCGTAGTGACGACGGCCGTCACCGTGTTTGCGCCCGGCTCGAGCGGAATGTCATTGGCCTGGAACTGGCCGAAGTCGTCGATGTGCGCGACCACGCCATTGATCGTCATCGCCGAATTCAGCGGTGCCGAGACGACACCGCGAACCAGCACGTGGTCGTCTCTCACCGTCGCACCGTCCAGGCCGGGGCTTATCGCCACGGCGAGCGGCCCTTCGATGGTGGCGCTCATCGGCGCAGTCGTGGTGGCTGCTCCCTGGTCATCGACGGCCGTGGCCGTGATCGAATAGCTCCCAGTGCCGATGCCGTTCCAGGCGTAGCTGTAGGGGGCCGCCGTCGCAACGCCCAACGATCGCCCCATTGGCCCGAAATTCCACTCTGGCGATCGTGCCGTCGCTGTCCGATGCGTCGGCGTTGAGCACGATGGATGCCGGGGCGAAGTAATCCTCGCCGCCGAGTGGACGCAGCGTGATCGATGGCGGTGAATTGGTGGTGACGACGATCGGCACCGGTGCCGAAGTCGAGGTCGCACCGCGGTTGTCGGTCGCTTGGGCCGTCAGCACGTAGCTTCCCGCCGCAACGTTGCTCCATAGTCGACGTGTAGGGCGCAGCATTTGCCGACCCGACCTTTGCGCCGCCGGCGAAGTAGTCGATCTTGGCGATGGACCCGTCGCTGTCGGTCGCCGACGCGCTCAATACGATGGTGGCCGGTGCCTTGTAGACGCTATTGGCAACGGGGGCGATGATGCTCACGGACGGCGCAACATTGGCGTCAATCGAAACGTGCACCGCGGTCGATGTCGTTTTGGCCGCGCGGTCGTCAGTGGCGACGGCAACGATCGCGTACGAGCCCGCGCTCGCGTCTGGCCAAGTCGCGGGGAAGGGTGGGCTCGTCGATCGACCGACCAGGGTGCCGCCGCTGTCGTTGAGCCTGTATTCGACGGCCGAGACGAACCCGTCGGCATCGCTTGCGACCGCGGTCAGGTTCACGGGGGATCCACTTGCGAACCGCGATCCTTCGAGCGGCGAGGTGATCGTTACGATCGGCGCCTGGTTTGCCGGGCCGACCGTGATCGCCGCAGCCCGCGATTGCGCTTCGAGACCACGATCGTCCGTTGCGCGCGCGGTGATCATATGTGAGCCGGCGGTAGGTTGCGACAGTGTGACGGTCCAGGGTTCGGTGAATGCCGTGCCGACCGATGTGCCGTTGTCGAAGAACTCGACGCTGGCGATCGATCCGTGCGTGCTGATCGCGTCGGCGTTCAGCACGAGCGCGGCACCGGCGTCGACGACGGAGCAGGCGAGTGGTCCCTTGACGACGACGAGCGGTGCCTCCCCGATGGTGATACCTACGGATGCCGAGACTGTCGCTGCGCCTTTGTCGTCGATTGCGCGCGCTGCGATTGCATGGTCACCCGCGAGCGCACCGGTCCAGGAGATGGCAAACGGCGCTGCGGTTGCGGCTCCGACTACAGCGGTTCCGTCGAGGAATTCGACGCGAACGACGCTGCCGTCGCCATCGCTTGCCGCGGCCGCGACCGCAATCGTCGACCCCTCGCCGTAGAACGCCCCCGCGATCGGCTGGGTCATCGTGACGGCAGGTGGCTTGTTGGCGAGCACCGTGATCGTGACCGGCGCCGACGTTGCGGTTCCGTTGCGGTTGTCGTACGCCTTCGCCGACAGTGTGTAATTGCCTGCCGACACGTTGGGCCAAGTCAGCTGATAAGGCGACGACGAGACGGTGCCGATGAGCGTAGAACCGTTGCGATAGAACTCGACCTTGGCAATCACGCCGTCCGGGTCGTTCGCCGTGGCGGCCAACGCGACGCTTGTCCCTGCGGTGTACGTCGTGCCGCTTGCCGGGGACGCCAGGACGACACTGGGAGATTTGTTGGCGGCCTTGGGTATCGGGATTGGCGTCGGCGTCCCTTCGGAAGCCGGCGTGTCCGCGACCGGGTCGGGATTCGAGGCATCACGGTCGAGCACGGTGATCGTCGCGTTCAACTGCGCATGGTGGCCGAACCGATCGGACGCTCGCGCCGTCACCCGGTGGGAACCTGCTGCGAGCGGACCAGTGGGCGCGATGACGATTCGTTCGTTTGCCGCATCGATGCTTCGGCGCGACGTGGCGATACCGTCCAGTTGCGTATCGAGCGTGATGCTCTCGACATAGGCCGGTGGTGCACAACGCGTTGCATTGCATTGCGCCCCAAGCCGCAGCGTCAGGTCCGGCACCCTGTCGCTCGTGGCGCTGCCGGCCGGTGGTCGAACCATTTCCACGGTGGGAACGATGGCAAAAGGTGCTGCAGTGACGATAGCGGCGGCATCGAAACGCCCGTCGTCGATGCGGCCATCGCGACCGATTCGCAACGCTCGAGTCGCTGTCCTGACGACGACACCTTCGTGCGTATCGTCGTAGTCGAGCCTGATCGGACCGGTGCGCGCGTCATGCGGCATCTCGACCGACAGTCGTCGTGCACCGTCGTGGTCGACGACGATCACCTCGTCCGTCGTCAAGATCCACAGGTCACCCGATCGCTGATCGAGCGCGATCGCCCGCGGTTCGTCGATGATGACGGCGCCGTCATCGGCGCGCGCCGCGGAACCAAACGGGACGCGCCATACTCCCCGCGGGGTGGCGAACCAAAACTGGTCGCGCAGCGAATCGACGGCCAATCCCGCCATCGGATCATCTTCCTTCGCGAGCGTCGCATACGTTTCGAGCACCGTGGCGGACGTCGAAAGATGAATCACCGTCCCCTCGCTGAGTAGCCACGGCGTCTGGTCGAGCGCGATGGCCAATGCGCCGACGTCGCCCGTCAGCGATGTCCCGCCGAGCAGCGCTCCACTCGTTGCGAAATGCAGCAGCAGTCGGGCGTCGGTCGCCAACCAGATGCTGTGGTCGTACGGATCGACGGCGAAACCCTGCGCGGTGCCGTATCCTCGTTCGCTCAAGTTGATGTCCGCGTAGATCTGCCCGAACCCGTCGGCGAACATGAGCAGTTGGTCGTGGAGCGACCAGGTGCCGCCGTTCGCTGTCTCCGCGATCCTGACCGGGCGGGCCGCGCCGTCGATGGCCGCAGCACGCAGCGCAGCGGAGTATGGGGCGTCGGTTGCGCCAGCCTGCGCGGAGCCGATCGATGGCGAACACGCCGCGACCGCCGCGCACAGCCAGGCGAACGCGAAATGAACCACTCGGAACCGACTACGATTGGGTGTCATTGCGTCAATTGCAGGCAAGCGGTGGCTCGACGACCTGATGAACGATGGGCGTGTCGACAATCCCCGCGGCGATTCGCGACGACGCAGCCAGCGCGTGTATTCCGGCGGGCAACGTTGTCGTGAGCGTTGCGCTGGTTCCGACGAATGGAGCGCTGCCGAGCGACACGCCGTTGGCGAGGAACACGACATCGGCCGCAACGGATTGACCCGCGAGCGTCGCCCTCAGCGTCAACGGCACCTGCGCATCGACGCGTGCAGCCGACGTGGACAATGTCATCGACGGCACACCGGCGAACTTGACGACCACCGCGCCCTGATTGTTGCTGTTGGTTTTCTGAAACGCGCCGGCTGTGGGCTTGAAGTCGCTGAACCAATCGGCGTCGCCGGTGACGAATGCAGCGCCGGCCGAATCGACGGCGATACCGGTCGCGGCACCGGGGGGAAAACGAGTCCACTTGTTGTCGGCCTCGTTGAAGCCCGTCCGTACGAACGTCGACCACAGGAGCGATGCCCCCGACACGGCGATCTTCGCGACGAACGCCGAGTCGTCGGTATCCTCCTGCTTGCGTGCGGACGTCGAGTCGACGAGCGGAAACGTGTACGAGCGCGCGATTCCGGTGACGTACGCATGCCCGCTTGCGTCGACGGCGATTCCATAGGCGGCGTCGGCGCGGTACTGCGGCAATGATCCGAGGGCGACCTGGCACAGCGTCTGGCAGACTTCGCCGCCGAGAAATGACGAGTACACGAGCGCATTGCCGCTTGCCGAAAGCTTGGCGACGAACGCGCTGCCCGTGCTCGAATTGATCAGGCGCGCGCCGGCCTTGACGGACTGAAATGCCGCCTTGACCGGAAAGTCCGCCGAATACGTTTCACCCGCGACGTAGGCGTTGCCGGCGCCATCGACGGCGATGGCGTTGATCGCGTCGTCGAGCCTTCCACCGAGGCGGGTGGCGTAGGCCAGTCGCGCACCCGATGGCTCGAGCTTCGCCACGAAGGCATCCCTCTGGCCGCGCGGGTCGCGCTGGAGCGGATTCACCGTCGGGAAATCGTCCGATGCCGTCCACCCGCCGACGAACGCAGCGCCTGCAGCGTCGACGGCAATCGACGTCGCCTCGTCGGTGCCCGAGCCGCCCAGGAACGTGGCATAGAGCGGCGCACTCCCGGCTGCGTTCAGCTTCAGCACGAAGCCTGTCGCCTGCGCATTGCCGGGCCGCGCCTGGAACGCGGATGCCGTCGTGGCCAGGAGCGGCGTTGCGCTGCCGGCGACGTACGCGTTCCCGTCGCGATCGACGGCAATCGCATTGCTCGTCACGCCGCCAACGTAAGTCGAGTACGCGAGCGCGTTGCCGGCCGGCGTCAGCTTGGCGACGAACGCGCCGCCGCCTGCCAGCGGCTTCTGCCAGGCGGTGGGGCTGACCGGAAAGTTGTTGCTCGCGGTCGAACCGGTTACGTAGGCGCTGCCGTTCGCATCGACGGCAATGCCGACTGCACGGTCGATGCTGCCGGCACCACCGATGTAAGTCGACCACACCAGTCCCGTACCGGCAGCATTGAGCTTCGTCACGAACACGTCCACGTCGCCGCTCTTGCCCAGCGACCGGTCGTACGCCGACACGGTAGGAAAGTCGCTCGAAAGCGTATAGCCGGCGACGTACGCATTGCCCGCGCCGTCGACGGCGATTGCCATGCCTTGTTCGAAACCGTTGCCGCCGAGATACGTGGCATAGGACACGACGGGATCGATCACCAGCATTCGAGTCGGGTCGTATGCGCCGACCCGAAATCGGACGTCGCCGTTGGCGTCGATCGCGAAGGAGCTGTCGACCGGTGTCCTCGTATCGCCGTCAAGTTGATAGGCGATCGGCCGATGCAGACGCACGCTGCCCGCACCGACCAGCAAAGCGCCGTCGTCGTCGAGTTGCGGCCTGGGTCCCGCTGTGCGCAGCGCGAACGCACCAGGATCCGCGCCCGGCGCGACGATGACGTCGTATTCGAGGCGCCCGCTCGTGCCGTAGAACGCGACGTCGATCCCTGCGTACAAGTCCGCCACACGAACGCGGGCGAAAGTCGGCTGGTCAGTTTCGCCGCGCACACCGACGTCCCGGCCGATGTGGTGAACGCGTGCTGGCTGCGGATCGAGTGCTTCGATCCGTGCGTGCGCGCTCGCATCGACGAAGGTAAATGTTCGTTGCGCGATCGACGCCTCGTCCGCTGCCGTGCGCCGTGCAAGCACAAAGCCCGATCGGTCGATCGCGATGCCTTGGCTCCCCGTGCGACCGATCCACTGTTCGCCGCCATCCGCGGCGTCGGTCCCACGCGAGAAGATGAGCGGCAACCGACCATACGCGCGCTCTGCCACGGTGCGTGCAGCAGTCGGCGGCGCATCGCCCGCGATGACGTACGATGGCAGTTCCTGGCCCGCTGCAAGGGTCGCGGCGAATGCCAGCGCGGCAATGACGAGATGCGTTCGCATGATGACTAGCGTTTCCGTTGCCGAATGAACGCCAGCCTAACGAGCGAATGCGTGCGAATCGCCTGTCAGAAATCGGAGGTCATCCGTCGGAGCGATTGCCCCGCATGAGCATGGGTGGTATCGCGCGATGAACCGGCCGTCGATCGCGCCGCGCTCGCCTGTCGCACTGTTCGCGACGTCGTCGCTGATCTGGGGCTCGACGTGGCTCGCGATCAAGTTTCAGCTCGGCACCGTCTCGCCCGATGTCTCGGTCGCGTATCGATTCGCGCTCGCCGCACTGCTGCTCGGCGGCTGGTGTGCGCTGACGCGACGGTCGCTGCGCTTCGATGCGCGCACGCACGCGTTCCTCGCATTGCAAGGCTCGCTGCTGTTCGGCTTCAACTACGTCGGCGTCTACTGGGCGGAACGCTACGCAACGTCGGGATTGGTCGCTGTGCTCTTTTCGACGATCGTCTTCATGAATCCGATCGGCGCCCGCTGGCTGTACGGCACGCCGCTCGCATCGCGAACGCTCGTCGCCGCAGTGCTCGGCATCCTCGGCGTCACGCTGCTGTTCGTCCCGGAGTTGACGCAGGCCAGGCGCGGCGGCGATGCTGCGCTCGGCATCGTGCTTGGTCTCGGCTCGACGGTGATCGCGACCGGCGGCAATCTCGCCGCGATGCGCAATCAGCGCGACGGCATTCCGGTGCTGACGGGAACCGCGTGGGGAATGGCGTACGGGGCGCTGGTCGCGGCCATCGTCGCGGTTGCGACCGGCGTGACGTGGTCGTTCGACACCAGTGCCGACTACCTGCTGTCCCTTGCTTACCTCGCGGTGTTCGGCAGCATCGTCGCCTTCGTCGCTTACCTGACGCTGCTGCAGCGCGTCGGCCCCGGGACTGCGTCGTACGTCGGCGTGACTACGCCCGTCGTGGCGATGATCCTGTCGACGGCATTCGAAGGCTACCGGTGGACGGCGCTTGGCGCGTTCGGTGTCGCGCTCGCCATCGCAGGCAACTGGCTCGCGCTCAGACCAAAGGCAATCCGGCGCTAGCCGCGGCTGGCGGCACCGCGCAGCCTAGGGCCTGTTAACTGGCCCTAGTCCTCGCCGTCTTTCCTGATCACGTCGACGTTGTCGATGAGCCGCGTCGCGCCGAGCGTTGCCGCGCCGAGCACGATCAGCAGGTTCGGATGGTCGAAGCCTTCCGGATGTGGAATCCGCAAGCCGATGCCGTTGCGCACGGCGATGTAGTCGACCTTCCATCCGTGACGCGCGAGATCCGCGCGACCGGCAGCCTCCAGGTTCGCGTAGTCGGTCCGGCCGCCGGCAATCGCGTCGGCGATTTCGCGCAGCGTGCGGTACAGCCGCGGCGCTTCCGTCCGCTCGATCGGAGACAGGTAGTTGTTGCGCGACGACAGCGCGAGTCCGTCGTCGCTGCGAACCGTTTCGCCCGGCACGATCTGAATAGGCAGGTTGAACTGCTGCACCATGCCGCGCACGAGCTTAAGTTGCTGGCGGTCCTTCTTGCCGAACACGGCGTAGTCAGGTTGCACGAGATTGAAGAGCTTCAGCACCACCGTGCATACGCCGTTGAAAAAGCCCGGACGGAACGCGCCGTCGAGCTCGTCGCCCACCGCCGGCGGCTGCACGCGGTAGACCTGCGGCGTCGGATACATGTCGTGCTCGTGCGGCGCGAACAGTACGTCGACCCCTTCGCTCTCGAGCTTCGCACAGTCGGATTCGAACGTTCGCGGGTACCGATCGAAGTCCTCGTTCGGACCGAACTGCAGCCGGTTGACGAAGATGCTCGCGACGACACAGTCGGCGTGACGCTTGCCGATCCTCATCAGCGACAGATGACCTTCGTGCAGGTTGCCCATCGTCGGGACGAACGCCACCTGGTTGGCGCGCTCGAGTCGTTCGCGCAGCGTCTCGGCCGTTTGGATCAGGTCCATCGGACACCTCCTAAGCGTTCACCGTCACGCGGTCACGCGGGACCGAGGTTGAAGAACTCGCGCTGTCCGCGCATGCCGGCGATTCGACCTAGCAGAAGCTCGACGTGCGCGGCATCGTCGACGAAGTTGAGGCGCTCGCTGTTGACGATCAGCAGAGGCGCTTCCGAGTACTGATAGAAAAAGCGCGTGTACGCATCGGCGAGCCGGGCCAGATATTCGGCGGGAATCGACTGCTCGAAATCGATGCCGCGACGATGCACGCGCTCGATCAGCGTATCCACCGGCGCTTGCAGGTAAACGACGAGATCGGGTGTCGGCGTTTGTGGCTTCAAGTGCACGAACACCTTGTCGTACAGCGCGTACTCCTCGTCGGACAGGTTGATGCGGGCGAACAGCGGATCCTTGTCGAGCAGGAAATCGGCGACCGTGGGCCGGCGAAAGAGGTCGAGCTGTGCCAAGCCGCGCAACTGGTCGACGCGCTGGAACAGGAATGTCAGCTGCGTGGGCAGCGCGAAGCGGCCCATGTCGTCGTAGAAGCGCGCGAGAAACGGGTTGTCGTCGGGTTGCTCGAACAACTCGTCCGCATGCAGGCGGTGGGCGAGCTCGCGTGCGAGGCTCGTCTTGCCGGCGCCGATCGGACCTTCGATGACGATGTAGCGGCAGGCGGCGAGGTCCATTTCGTCGTCGGTTGAATACGGGTGGTCAGGATCGGGGCCGCAGCGTTCGCGTGCGCCTGATGCGCTGGCCGCGGACGTGGGCGAGGTACGGTCGGGCAAGGCCGCGCCCGGGTATTCTGGCCGCAGGTGCTACGTCGATCAATGGCCGCAGCACGAATGCGCGCTCGTGCAGCCGCGGATGCGGAACGATCAGCCGCGGCGAATCGATCCTGCGCGCGCCGTATAGTAGCAAATCGAGGTCGAGCGTTCGCGGCGCATTCCGCAGGGTGCGCGCGTCGCGTCGCCGTTGCTGCCTGCGCTCGAGCGCATGCAGGCGCTCGAGCAGCGCGTGTGGCGCGAGCGACGTGCTGAGCAGCGCCACGGCATTCACGTAATCGGATTGCGGCGGACCCCCGATCGGCGCTGTCACGTAATTCGGAGACACGGCGAGCAGGCGCACGCCCCGCGTCGTCGCGAGCCGCGCGAGCGCCTTCGCAAGCTGGCGGCGCGGGTGCGCGAGGTTGCTGCCCAGGCCGACGTAGGCACGCGCCGGCATCGACGTTATTCGTCGGCGGCGGGCGCGGGCATATCGCCGTCGTCGGTGCGACGCTTGCGGCTGCGCGAGCGCCGGCGCTTCTTCGGCGCTTCGTCGGGTTTCAACATAGCTTCGCGGGCGTCGTCCGATGCTTCCTGGAAGTTAGTCCACCAGTCGACGAGGGCCTGCGGCACCTCGCCGCTCTCGCCCCGCAGCACGAGGAAATCGTACGCGGCGCGAAACCGCGGATGCTCGGTGAGACGCACCGGACGCGTGCCCGACCGCTGCTCGAAGCGCGGCTGCAGCGACCAGATCTCCTTGATCGTCGCCTCGAAGCGGCGCGGGATCGCGATGCGCTCGGCCTGCGCGTGCAGCACCTTGTCCATCGCCTCGAACAGCGCCGGCTGCGGTCGCTCGCCCCGCTCCTTGGCCGCGTTCCACGTCACCAGCACCTCATGCCACAGCAGCGTCGCGAACAGGAACGCCGGGGACACACCTTTGTCGGCGCGCACGCGCGCATCGGTACCGGCCAGTGCGGCGTCGATGAACTTGTGCCCGAGCGGCTGCTCCAGGATCACGTCGAGCAGCGGCAGGAGTCCATGCGACAGCCCGTTTGCGCGAAGACTGCGCAGCGTCTCGACGGCATGACCGGACAAAAGCAGCTTCTGCATCTCGTCGAACAGGCGTGCCGGGGGCACGTTGGCCATCAGGGGCGCGAGTCTCACGATAGGCTCCTGCGACTTCGGATCGATCGCGAGGCCGAGCTTCGCGGCAAGACGCACGGCGCGCAACATCCGCACCGGATCCTCGCGGTAGCGCGTGACCGGAGGTCCGATCAGCTTGAGACGTCGCGCACGGATGTCGACGACGCCGCCGACATAGTCCCAGATCGATTCGGTCGCGGGATCGAAATAGAGCGCGTTGGCCGTGAAATCCCGCCGCACGGCGTCCTCGGCCTGCGAGCCGTAGACGTTGTCCGACAGCAGGCGGCCGTGCTCGTCGGTCGTGTCGTTGCCGGTCTGCGCGGCGCGGAACGTCGAAACCTCGATGACATCGTTGCCGACGTGGACATGGACCAGGCGAAAGCGGCGGCCGATGATGAACGCCCGGCGGAACAGCGGCTTGACCTGCTCGGGCGTCGCATCGGTCGCGATGTCGAAATCCTTGGGCTCGATCCCGAGCAGCAGGTCACGAACGGCGCCGCCGACGATGAACGCCTTGAAACCCTCGTCCTGCAGCCGTCGGGTGACCGAGCGCGCCGCGGCGGACAGCTGGTCGCGTCGCACCGGATGCTTGTCGGGCGCGTAGACGCGGGGAGCGTTCGCCCGCCGGCCGGTCAACAGGCGGGCGAGCAGGCGGCGAATCATCTAGAACCGGTTCACGCTATGGCTACGAATGCGTTGGAGCGCGAAACGCCCTTGCGAGGCGGAGGACTATTTTCGCAGCAAGCCCAAAGGGGGCGGTCGTCGTGGGGCCGCTCGTCCGGGCGCGACGATTGGCGGGGCAGGCAAGTCGGCGCGGATTCTAGCATCGGCGTGCCGAAACCGATGGTTTGCGCGTCGAAACGACGTCCGGCGCCTTCGCGCATAATTGAGGGCTTGCGGCGCGCAGCCCGCGCTTCGCCGGGAACCGCGTCGGCAACCTGCCAGGAGACTCCATGTACCAACACGTAACCGTGCCGGCCGCCGGCGCGAAAATTGTCGTCAAGCCGGATTTCACGCTCGAAGTCCCGGCCAACCCCATCATTCCGTACATCGAGGGTGACGGCACTGGCGTCGACATTACACCCGTGATGATCAAGGTGGTGGATGCGGCAGTTGCGAAAGCGTATGGCGGCAAGCGGAAGATTCACTGGATGGAGATCTACGCCGGCGAGAAATCGACCCGCGTGTACGGGGCCGACGTCTGGCTTCCCGACGAAACGCTGACTATCCTGCGCGATTTCGTCGTCTCGATCAAAGGACCGCTGACCACGCCGGTCGGCGGCGGCATCCGCTCGCTCAACGTCGCACTGCGCCAGCAACTCGACCTCTACGTCTGCCTGCGCCCCGTCAAGTATTTCAAGGGCGTGCCCTCGCCGGTGAAGGAGCCCGAGAAAACGGACATGGTCATCTTTCGCGAGAACTCGGAGGACATCTACGCCGGCATCGAATGGGCCGAAGGCTCGCCCGAAGCGAAGAAGCTCATCGCCTTTCTCGTCAACGAGATGGGTGTGCGGAAGATCCGCTTTCCGGAATCGTCGGGCATCGGCATCAAGCCGGTGTCGCGTGAAGGCACCGAGCGCCTCGTGCGCAAGGCGATCCAGTATGCGATCGACAACGATCGCCGTTCGGTTTCGCTGGTGCACAAGGGCAACATCATGAAGTTCACCGAAGGCGGGTTTCGCGACTGGGGCTACGCGCTCGCGCAGCGCGAGTTCGGTGCGAAGGAGGTCGACGGCGGACCGTGGTGCTCGTTCAAGAACCCCAAATCCGGCCGCGACATCATCGTCAAGGATGTGATCGCCGATGCATTTTTACAACAGATCCTGCTGCGTCCTGCCGAGTACGACGTCATCGCCACGCTCAACCTCAACGGCGATTACATCTCGGACGCACTTGCCGCGCAGGTGGGCGGCATCGGCATCGCGCCGGGCGCCAACCTGTCCGACTCGGTGGCGATGTTCGAGGCGACGCATGGCACCGCGCCGAAGTACGCCGGCAAGGACTACGTCAATCCCGGCTCGGAAATCCTTTCCGCCGAGATGATGCTGATCCACATGGGCTGGAAGGAGGCGGCCGCGCTGATCACGTCGAGCCTCGAGAAGTCGATCCTCGACAAGGTCGTCACGTACGACTTCGCGCGGCTGATGCCCGGCGCCACGCAGGTGTCCTGCTCGGCGTTCGGGGCGGCGATGATCGAGAGAATGTAAGAACCCGCGCAAAGTTTCGGTCGCTGCGGTCCCGCGACACTTTGCTCGGGAAGGCCTGCTCGACCGCCTTGGGACGGCCCTGCGGCGGCCCCGTCGAACGGGCACGCCCGCCGCCTTTCGGCGCGGAAAGCAACGGCCGACCCGAGCTTCGGGTCGATCAGCCGCCCAAGCCTGGTCAGGCGCCGCGGCGCGAAACTTTGGGACGTGTCCGCGTTGTCTTAAGCGAATGAACGGACCGCATTTGCGCGAAATGTAAGAATTGCGCAGCGGGCTCGCGCGGAGCTGCCGTCCGTCGCCGGGTGTCGCAACCGCGCCCGCATGGGGCACGTCGGTCCGGGCACCGTCCCGCCCATCGGGTTTCCCCTTGAAAAATGTGTTGCAATCGTCAAACATGAACCCCAACTAGGCTTACGCGACGCGCGATGTCCAATCAGGAGCAGCACGGCAGCGTGCTGGAGGCCGAGCAGACGCGAGTCAAGCCGCCGCCGTTGTACAAGGTCGTCTTGCTGAACGACGACTACACGCCGATGGACTTTGTGGTGATCGTGCTCCAAACTGTGTTCAGCATGAGCCGGGAAAAGGCAACGCAGGTGATGCTGCAGGTTCACCGCGAAGGCATGGGCGTGTGCGGAACTTATACGCGGGAAGTTGCAACGACCAAGGTCGACCAGGTGGTCGATCTCGCGCGGAAGCACCAGCATCCGCTGCAGTGCACGATGGAGGAGACTTGAGCGTTAACGCAGTTGGCGGCCTCGAAAGCACCGCTGGCCGCGCCGGGAATGGTTTCCGGCGGGGCGTCGAAGTCAAGGAAGCACCATGATTGCTCAGGAACTCGAAGTTTCCCTCCACATGGCTTTTGTCGAAGCGCGACAGAAGCAGCACGAATTCATCACCGTCGAGCACTTGCTGCTGGCGATGCTCGACAATCCGTCGGCCGCTGAAGTGCTGAAGGCGTGCGGCGTCGACCTCGACGAACTCCGCGGAGTTCTCACCGACTTCATCAACGAGCACACGCCGCGTCTCGCCGCGCACTCCGATGCCGACACGCAGCCGACACAAGGCTTCCAGCGCGTAATCCAACGCGCGATCCTGCACGTCCAGTCGTCGGGCAAGAAGGAAGTGACGGGCGCGAACGTTCTCGTGGCCGTGTTTGGCGAGAAGGAGTCCCACGCCGTCTATTTCTTGAACCAGCGCGGCGTGACGCGTCTCGACGTTGTCAACTACATCGCGCACGGCATCACGAAGACGCCGCAGCAGAAGCAGGACAAGGCGTCGGACGCGAAGGACGACAGCGAAGGCGGCAGCGAGTCGCAAGGCGCGCTCGATGCGTACACGGTCAACCTGAACGGCATGGCCCGCAGCGGCAAGATCGATCCACTGATCGGGCGCGCACACGAGCTCGAGCGCGTGATTCAAGTGCTCTGCCGCCGGCGCAAGAACAATCCGCTGCTCGTCGGCGAAGCGGGCGTGGGCAAGACGGCCATCGCCGAAGGCCTCGCGCGCCGGATCAACGAAGGCGACATTCCCGAGCTCCTCAAGGAGTATCAGGTCTACTCGCTCGACATGGGTGCGCTGCTCGCCGGCACGAAGTACCGCGGCGACTTCGAGCAGCGGTTGAAGGCGGTGCTGAAGCAGCTCGCCGAGAATCCGAAGTCCATCCTGTTCATCGACGAGATCCACACCATCATCGGTGCCGGCGCGGCGTCGGGTGGCACGCTGGACGCATCGAACCTGCTGAAGCCGGCGTTGTCGACGGGCGCGCTGAAGTGCATCGGCGCAACCACGTACGGTGAGTACCGGCAGATCTTCGAGAAGGATCATGCGCTGTCGCGGCGCTTCCAGAAGGTCGACGTGCCCGAGCCGTCGATCGCCGAAACGGTGGAAATCCTGAAGGGTTTGAAAACGCGATTCGAGCAGCACCACGGCGTCAAGTACGCGCCGGCGGCGCTGACGTCGGCCGCCGAGCTCGCCGCACGCTTCATCAACGACCGGCACCTGCCCGACAAGGCGATCGACGTCATCGACGAAGCGGGCGCGGCGCAAAAGATCCTGCCGAAGTCCCGGCAGAAAAAGGTCATCGGCAAGAACGAAGTCGAGGAAATCGTCGCGAAGATCGCACGGATCCCGGCGAAGAACGTGTCGTCGAACGACCGCAACGCGCTGAAGACGCTCGATCGCGATTTGCGCAACGTCGTATTCGGTCAGGACAAGGCCATCGACGCGCTCGTGTCGGCGATCCGAATGGCGCGCTCTGGCCTGGGCAATCCGCGCAAGCCGATCGGCAACTTCCTGTTCAGCGGTCCGACGGGTGTCGGCAAGACGGAAGTCGCTCGCCAGCTCGCGTTCTGCCTGGGTGTCGAGCTGCTGCGGTTCGATATGTCGGAGTACATGGAGCGCCACGCCGTATCGAGGCTGATCGGCGCGCCGCCGGGCTACGTCGGGTTCGACCAGGGCGGCCAGCTGACGGAGGGGATCACCAAGCATCCGTACAGCGTGCTGCTGCTCGACGAAATCGAGAAGGCGCATCCGGACATCTTCAACATCCTGCTGCAGGTGATGGACCACGGCACGCTGACGGACAACAACGGTCGCAAGGCCGATTTCCGCAACGTGATCGTCATCATGACGACGAACGCCGGTGCCGGTGATCTTGCACGGCAAACGATCGGATTCTCGAACGACCGGCAACCGGGCGACGAGATGGCGGAGATCAAGCGGATGTTCACGCCGGAATTCCGCAACCGTCTCGACGCGACGATTTCGTTCGGCTCGCTCGATCACGACGTGATCCTGCGCGTCGTCGACAAATTCCTGCTCGAGCTCGAGGCGCAGTTGCACGAGAAGAAAGTCGATCCGTCGTTCTCGCCGAAGCTGCGCGAGTTCCTGGCGCGCAAGGGGTTCGATCCGCAGATGGGTGCGCGGCCGATGGGTCGCCTCATCCAGGACACGATCCGCAAGGCGCTCGCCGACGAGCTGTTGTTCGGCCGGCTCGTCAACGGCGGCAAGGTGATGATCGACATCGGCGACGACGACAAGATCAAGCTCGCGTTCGAGGAAGCGATCGAGCCCGAAGTCGCGTAAGCGGTTCGCGCACCGGCAAGTCCCGCATGCGCTGATGGCAGCGCATGCGCGCGTGCCCGCTTACCCCAGCATGTCCTTCCATATGGCCCGCGCCCACGCGAAGCCATACTCGCCTTCGCGGGCGCTCTGCGCTGTCGACAGGCCGCCGGATCCGGGAACAGTCAGAAACGTTTTCTGCGCGGCATCGTAGCGGTGCACCGACGCGATGTGCACCGCCTCGCGATCGTTGATGAAGCTGTAGCACGTGTTGTTCAGCATCGGCGCAGGATCGACGGGTTGGTCCGTCAGCGCGGCGACAATCGCGGCGGCCGCGACCTTGCCGTGCTGGTTAGCCATGTGTCCCGACTTGGGCATGAGCGGCGCGGTCTGGATCGAATCGCCGAGCACGTGAATGCCGGGCACGCGGATCGATTCGAACGTCAGAAAATCGACCTCGCACCATTGATCGTTGACGGTGATCACGCCCGCCTGGCGCGCGATCGCGCCGGCACTCTGCGGTGGTATCACGTTCAGCACGTCCGCCTTCACGTCGTCCGCCGTCTCGAAACGCGCCGTCATCGACTTCACGTCCACGCCGGTCAGCACGTGATCGGGGCGATATTCGACGATGCCCTTGAATTCGTCGCTCCACGCCTTGATGAACAGCGCCTTCTTCGATTGCACGTCCTCGTTGCCGTCGAGGATCAGCACCTTGCTGCGTGGCTTGGCGCGCTGGAAGTACCAGGCTGCCTGGCAGGCGCGTTCGTACGGTCCCGGCGGACAGCGGTAGGGCGCTCGCGGAATCGAGATCGCGAATACGCCGCCGTCGGGCATGGCCTCGAGCTGGCGGCGCAGGGCTACCGTTTGCGGACCGGCTTGCCAGGCGTGCAGCAACGTGCGCTGTGCGTCGTCGTGCAGGCCTTCGATGCGGTCGAAGAAGAAGTCGATGCCGGGGGACAGGACCAACCGGTCGTAGCCGACGTCGGCGCCGCGGGCGAGCTTGACGCGCCTGCGGTCGGCGTCGATGGCCACCGCAGTGTCATTGATGACCGTGACGCCGAGCCGGGCCAGCGATGCGTAGGGAATCGTCACGTCGGCGATCGACCGGCTGCCCGCGAGAACCAGGTTCGACAACGGGCACGACACGAATGCCGCATCGCGCTCGACCAGCGTCACGTCGATGGCGTCGCCGCCCCAAAGCGTCGCGTACCGCGCCGCCGTCGCGCCGCCGTAACCTCCACCGACGACGACGATCCGGCGCGCCGTTCCGCGCCCGCCAGTCGACGCACAACCTGCAATGCCGAACGCCGGCAATGCTGCCGCCGCGCGAAGCAGTCGGCGACGGATCGCGTTCACCGACATTCCGCGGCAATTGCGCGGCCGAGCGCGTCGTCAGACATTCGTATCATCACGGCCGCTCGGTCGCTGCGAAATAGCGGGCGATCGCGTCGAGTTCGGCGTCCGTATAGCCTTTCGCGAGTTGCGGCATGACGGTGCCGGCCAGCGAGCCTTCGCGATACGCGCGAAGCTTGCCGGCGAGCGCTTCGCGGGACTTTCCGTCGAGCGACGGGATTGTCGATTCGCCGGGCTGATGGCAGCTGCGGCAGCCTGCCGCCAGCGCGCGTGCGCCGACATCGGCCGCATCGGCGCCATTCGCGCCGGCCAGCGCGCCCGTGACGACGACCGCGAGCATCCACGGCGCGAGCGGCGTCATGTTCGACGCCGGCATCGACGTTGCACCTGCGCTGCGCCCATGATCGTCATCGGCAAGGAGCGGCCTTCAGCCGGCGCGAGAAACGGCACACTAGAATAGCGCATGAATCGAAAGGTTCTCCTGGTGTCGACGGCGTCGCGCTGGCTTGGGACCGCGCGAATGCCGCGCTCGCTGGCGCGCGCAGGATTCGAGGTCTCCTTGCTTGCACCGCGCGGCTCGCTGGCGCTGCACTCGCGGTTCGTCGCACGCGCGAGCGTGCTGCGCGACGAGTCGACGCCGATGCAGTGGCTGTTGTCGCTGGTCGCAATGATCGCCGAGATCGAGCCGGCACTCGTCGTGCCGTGCGACGAAGTGGCGATACGGCTACTGGTCGAGCTCGTGCGCCACCCGCCGCGAAATCTCGGCGGCGATTCCGGTGCACGGATCACGCGACTGGTGCGCGAATCGCTCGGTAATCCCGATCACTATGAAACGAGCATCGACAAGACGGTCCTGCCGTCGGCCGCGCGAGCGCTCGGCGTTCCCGTGCCGACCTATGCGCTCGCGGAAACGGTGGATGAAGCCGTCGCGCGTGCCGATGCGATCGGCTACCCGGTCGTGCTGAAGCGCCGTTACGGATTTGCGAGCCAGGGCGTACGCATCCTGCAGCGACCCGATCAACTGCGTGAAGCCGCCGACGTGCTGCTCAATCCCACGCAGCTCGACCTCGGCGTGCGACGTGCGCCGACGCTCCTCGTCCAGGGCTTCGTCGATGGGCCGATGTTGTCGCAGACGATGGTCGCCTGGGATGGCGTGCCGCTTGCGGGCTTTGCGCGCCGGCGCGAGATCGCATTCACGCCGGGGCTCGGCGCGTCGGCTGTCGTGCGGGTGCAGAAGATCCCGGCGATCCGCGAATTCACCGAGCGCCTGTGCCGCGCCTTTGGCATGAGTGGCTTTTTCAGCGTGCAGTTCATCGAGCCGTCGACTGGCGCACCGCCGGTGCTGCTGGAGATCAATCGCCGGATCGTCACGTTCATGCACACCGACGAGTACGGCGGCGTCGACCTGTGCGGTGCGTTGTTCCAGCGCCTGGCAGGACTGCCGCAGACACTCCCGTTCGACATGGAAGACGATGCTAACCAGGTGATCGTGTCGTTTCCGCGTGAATGGCTGCGCGATCCCGAGAGCGCATGGCTGCGCAACCATCCGTCCGACGTGCCGTGGGACGATCCCGGCGTGTTCGCGGCGATGATCGCGTTGCGCAACGAGTAACACACGCGCCGCCCGCTTGTTGCACGCCGCAACAGGCTGCCGCAGCGGATGCTCTAGACTCTCGCCCGGCGCGCGAAGCCGGTGATTGCCCGGCGATGCGTTCCACCGTTCAACACCCGGCAGACGATGGCCGCTGCAACTCCTGTCCTGCTCGTTTCGACCGCCACTCGCTGGTACGGCACCGCACGCACGCCGCGTGCGCTCGCCAAGGCGGGCTTCGAAGTCACGCTGCTGACGCCGCGCAACTCGCTCGCCGAATCGAGCCGCTTCGTCACTCGCGTCGCCTATCTGCCCGATCAGGCGACACCGCTCGATTGGATTCATGCGGTCGCTGCCACCGTGCGCGCCGTTTCGCCGCGGCAGGTGATGCCTTGCGACGACGTCTCGTTCCGTCTGCTCGCGATGCTCGCGCTGTCCCCGCCACCGCAGATGCAACCTCGCTTGCAGGCCGAACTCGCGGAGCTGGTCCGGGCGTCGCTCGGGGATCCGGCGCACTACGCTGCGAGCGTCGACAAGACGCTGATCTACGCCGCTGCCGGGCGCGCCGGCGTGCGAGTGCCCGAACACGCGGTAATCAGCTCCGTCGACGAGGCGATGCGATTTGCAGACCGGCACGGCTTTCCGCTCGTCATCAAACGGCCGTACACGACGGCGGGCGACGGCGTGCGCATCGTCGAGAACGCCGCCGCACTCGGCGACGCCGTAACGTCGCTGTCTGCGCCGAAGATGGACGATCTCGAGCCGGACGCGTCGCGTCGTCTCGTCGTCCAGAAATATCTTGCGGGCACCATCTGCTACCAGAACGTCGCCGCGTGGCAGGGACGCTACCTGGCAGGCTACGCGGGCGACCGTCTCGAGACGCACGGGGGTCCGATGACGCCGGGCACCGTGGTTCGCTACCACGATGCGCCGGCGCTGCGCGAATTTTCCGTACAGCTCGTCGAGTCGTTGGGAATGACGGGACTCTTCACCAGCGAATACATCGTCGAGAAAGCCACTGGGTTGCCGTACCTGATCGAGATCAATCGGCGGATCAGTCCCGGTACGCATTACGGCGCGGTGATGAACGTCGACCTTTGCGCCGCGCTGCATGCAGCGATGCACGGCGTGGACTCGCCGTCGCGCAGTCGCCTCGATTCCGGCGAAGAGCGAATCTTCGTCCAGTTTCCGGCCGAGTGGCTGCGCAATCCGCAAAGCCCGTGGCTGCGCCGTCATCCGGTGGACGTTCCCTGGGATGATCCCGAGCTGCTGGACGCGATGCTCGCCTTGCGCAACGAGCGATGACTCGCCATGCGCGCGTCGCTTGGCGCGCGTGGCGTTTGATCGCGTCGGTGCTGGTGCTCGCGGCGCAAGTCACGACGGTGATGCCCGCCGGCGCGACGGACGTCGACGACGCGCGGGCCTATCCGGCGAGGCCCGTGCACCTGATCGTCGCGTTCTCCGCGGGTACTGCTGTGGACGGCCTGGCCCGCTTCGTGGGCAGCAAGCTCGAGAAGTCGATCGGTCAATCAGTGGTGGTCGAAAATCGCCCGGGCGCCGGAGGCAACATCGGCACGAGCTTCGTCGCGCGCGCGTCCCCTGATGGATACACGCTGGCGATGATTGGCGCCAGCGTGACGATCAATCCCGCGCTGCACGGCTCGAAGGTCGTCGATCCCGCGCGCGATTTCGCACCGGTGATCCAGTTGACGACGCAGCCGATCGTGCTCGTCGCCAACCCGTCGCTCCCCGCGACGACGATGGCGGACGTGATCGAGCTCGCGCGAAGCAAGCCGGGCGTGCTCGCGTATTCGACGCCGGGCATCGGCACGCCGACCCACATCGCCGCGGAGCTCGTTGCGCAGCGTGCGGGCATCTCGTGGCTG
This sequence comes from uncultured Pseudomonadota bacterium, assembly GCA_963709335.1. GTDB lineage: Bacteria > Pseudomonadota > Gammaproteobacteria > Burkholderiales > Casimicrobiaceae > VBCG01. The sequence goes on along the minus strand of CAVPWB010000004.1, from coordinate 148,419 downwards.
CACGTTCCGTACGCCGGATCGGGCCCGATACTGAAGGACGTGCTGTCGGGCGAAGTGCCACTGTCGTTCACGCTGCTCGGCGGCGCCGAGCCCTATCTGCGCGCCGGCCAGCTGAAGGCAATCGCTGTTACATCCGATCAGCGGGTCACCGCATTGCCTGCGGTCCCGACGATTGCCGAAGCAGGATTGCCCGGCTACGAGATCACCTCATGGCACGGCGTCGTCGCGCCGGCAGGAACGCCGCCGCTCATCATCGAGCGCCTGCAGCGCGCGCTGGCAACGATCCTCGCCGAGCCCGACGTGGTGGCGCGATTGCGAACGCTCGGGATGGAAGCGGCCGGTGGAACGTCCGGAGCGTTCGCGACGCGGATCGAGTCCGAGATGTCACGCTGGCGGGCGGTGATCGTCCGTGGTGGCATCACCGCGGAATAGTAGCGCGCGCCTTTTCGGAAGCCTTTTCCGTTGCACCTCGGCGGTCAAGCGAGTACTCCTCGAGTTGCGGGGATAGGATTAACGAGCCTAATCAATGATTTATCGTCGCGGGGTCGCGTCGACGCGACGGCTTAGTTTCGGAAAGGTTTACGCGGCGCAACAGAAAAGCCGTTCAGTAGAGCAAAAACATTTCCACTCTGCGGAATCTATTTCTTAGCCATTGATTGTATTGAATAAAAATCATACTGCAACGCGACAAATTAGTTGAACGCAAGCGGCCAATTTGCTACCTTTCGTCAAAGCGCCGCACAACGATCATCGGTGCGTCGCGAGAAGGGCAAGGGCAACCCATCCGTGCCCGACACCCGCGCGAGCGATCCTCGGCGGTCATGTCGCGAAATGTCGCGCGCCTCGAGTGCGCGTGGCGGCTCGCATGGAGCGCGCACCCCGACGGTGGCGCGTGACCACTAATCCGCTGGCGCGCGGTCGCGCCAGCATGGCGACGATGGGGATGGCATGAACTACGATCTCGAAGCGGCACGGCTGAAGAAGGACTGGGCGGAAAATCCGCGCTGGAAGGGCGTCGAGCGCGGCTACGCGGCCGAAGATGTCGTGCGGCTGCGTGGCTCGCTGCACATCGAGCACACGCTTGCGCGGCGCGGCGCGGAAAAGCTGTGGAAGCTGATCAGCGACGAGCCGTTCGTCAACACGCTCGGCGCGCTGACGGGCAATCAGGCGCTGCAGCAGGTCAAGGCGGGTCTGAAGGCGATCTACCTGTCGGGATGGCAGGTCGCCGCCGACGCCAACATCGCCGGCGAAATGTATCCGGACCAGTCGCTCTATCCGGCGAACTCGGTGCCCGCCGTCGTGCGGCGCATCAACAACACGTTCGTCCGCGCTGACCAGATCGCGCACGCCGAAGGGAAGGACGACGTCGACTTCTTCGCGCCTATCGTCGCCGATGCGGAGGCGGGATTCGGCGGTGTTCTGAACGCGTTCGAGCTGATGAAGTCGATGATCGAAGCGGGCGCCGCGGGCGTCCATTTCGAGGACCAGCTCGCGTCGGTGAAGAAGTGCGGGCACATGGGCGGCAAGGTGCTCGTGCCGACGCGCGAAGCGGTCGAGAAGCTGATCGCCGCTCGACTCGCCGCCGATTGCGCCGGCGTGCCGACGATCCTGCTCGCCCGCACCGATGCGGAAGCCGCCGATCTCGTCACGTCCGACATCGACGACAACGACAAGCCGTTCTGCACGGGCGAGCGCACCGTCGAGGGGTTCTACAAGACCCGCAACGGACTCGACCAGGCGGTGTCGCGCGGGCTCGCGTACGCGCGCTACGCCGACCTGATCTGGTGCGAGACGGGCAAGCCCGACCTGGCGTTCGCGAAGGCGTTCGCCGACGCGATCCACGCGAAGTATCCGGACAAGATGCTGGCCTACAATTGTTCGCCGTCATTCAACTGGAAGAAGAATCTCGACGACGCGACGATCGCGCGCTTCCAGCGTGAACTGGGTGCGATGGGCTACAAATTCCAGTTCATCACGCTGGCCGGGTTCCACAGTCTCAACTACTCGATGTTCCACCTGGCGCACGGGTATGCGCGCAACAACATGGCGGCGTTCGTCGAGTTGCAGGAAGCGGAATTCGCGGCAGTCGACCAGGGCTTCACGGCCGTCAAGCATCAACGCGAGGTCGGCACCGGCTATTTCGATGCGGTCACGCAGACTGTGCAGGGAAGCCAGTCGTCGACGACGGCTTTGAAGGGATCGACCGAGGACGAGCAGTTCTTCGACGACGCGAAAAAGTTGCACGTCGCCAACGGCTGATCGATCCGGCAGTACCGGGACGCGACAGGTTGTCGCCCCCCTGCGCCGCGATGTCGCTCGACATCGCGGCGTTTTTGTTGCATCTATGCCCGTCGGAGGAGCATGACGATGGGCGCTGATGCGCAAGACGAGCCTGCGGCGCGCGTGTTCTTCGCACTCGTTCCGCCGCCGCCGTTACGGGAGGCGCTGGGGGTGCTGGCCGCGAGCGTCGCACAGCGCGCGCACGGGCGCGCCCTGCCTGCCGATAACCTGCATGTCACGCTCGCATTCATCGGCACGTGGCCGGCGTCACGGTTGGCGCACTGGATGGACGTCGGCGCTCGTTGCGCTGGCGCCGCGACGCACGTCACGCTCGATCGGCTCGGCGGCTTCCGTCGCGCCGGCGTGGCATGGATTGGAACCGGCACGATTCCGCCACCGCTGCATGATCTCGCGGACGCGCTCGGCGCTGCGCTCGTGGCGGCGAACGTAGCCGTCGACACGCGTCCGTTTGCGCCCCATCTGACACTCGCGCGGCGATGCCGCGGTCCGTTCCCCGACGAGCCGGCAGGGCCGTACGAATGGAGCGTCGATGCGATCGCGCTGATGCGATCGCATACCGAACCGGCAGGCGCCCGTTATGTCGAGGTTGGGCGCTGGCCGCTGCGCAAAGGCTGAATCGCGACTTTCAGACCTGGCCCTTGGCGACCGGTCGCTCCGGAACGGAGACCCATTCGCTCCACGAGCCTGGGTAGAGCCTCGTGAGCGGATAGCCGGCAACCGTCATCGCGAGCAGGTTATGGCAGGCGCTGACGCCGGAGCCGCAATAGTGGACCAGGTCGTCGGGCGGCCGTCCATGCAGCATCGCCTCGAACTCCGCGCGCAATTCGCGTGCGCCGCGGAACGTGCCGTCGGCTGCGGTATTGCGCGTGTAGGGACGATTGATCGCACCCGGAATGTGGCCGGCTACCGGATCGAGCGGCTCGACGTCGCCGCGGTAGCGCTCCGCACCGCGCGCGTCGAGCAGTAGCAACGCGTGGCGCGGCAGACTCGCCGCCACGCCGGTCGCGCTCACCGTCGGGCGCACGTGCGTGGGCACGAACGTGGTCGCCTGCACCTCCGGTACGTCGGACGACACGGGTTTGCCTTCGCGCTGCCATTTCGCAAATCCGCCATCGAGCACGGCGGCACTGTCGTGGCCGAGCCAGCGCAGCATCCACCACAGACGCGCGGCGTACATGCTGCTCCCCTGATCGTATACGACGACCTGCTTCGTCGCATCGATGCCGAGGCGGCCGAACAACGCGGCCGCGGCTTCGGGCGCAGGCAGCGGGTGCCGGCCGTTGCGTCCGGTCTTCGGCGCCGACAGGTCGCGATCGATGTGCGCGAAACGGGCGCCGGGGATATGCGATTGCGCATACGCGGCGTCACCGAACTCGTCGGGCCGCGCGAGATCGTGGCGGACGTCGACGACGACAAACGCCGGATCCTGCAAATGCGCGGCGAGCGCGTCGGTGTCGATCAGCGTCGAAAAAGGGACATCAGATTCCCGCAAGGTGCTGTTCCATTTCGCGGCGATAGAACTCGTGAAAATGCTGCATGCCGTCTTCCATGGGCGACTGATACGGGCCGACTTCGCTGCGGCGCTGCGCGAACAGCGCGTTGCGCCCCGCATCCATCCGTTCGGCGATCTCGTCGTCCTCGCGCGCGGTCTCGCGATACGCGGCCTGCTGCGCCGCGACGAACTCGGGCTCGAACAGCGCGATGTCCTCGGGATAGTAGTACTCGACGACATTCAGCGTGCGGTCCATCGCTTTGGGAACGAGCGTGCTGATGACGAGCACGTCCGGATACCACTCGACCATGATGTTCGGATAGTACGTCAGCCAGATCGCCCCGTGGGCCGGACGCTGTCCGTGCGTGTAGTCGAGCACGGCCTTGTGCCAGCGCTCGTAGGTGCGCGTGCCGGCCTTTGCAAGCCCGTTGTTGACGCCGACGAACTGCACCGACGCCCAGTCGGCGAACTGCCAGCGCAGGTCGTCGCAGGTGACGAACTGGCCGAGGCCCGGATGAAACGGCTCGACGTGATAATCCTCGAGATAGACCTCGATAAACGTCTTCCAGTTGTAGCGGCACTCGTGCAGCTCGACGTGATTGAGCGCATAGCCGGAGAAGTCCATGTCGCCGAGCGTCAGGCGCTCGAGATCGCGCGCGACGTCGCGCGGACCGTCGAACAACAGTCCCTTCCAGTTCTGCATCGGCGTGCGCCCGAGATGCTCGCACGGCTGGTCGGCGAAATGCGGCGCGCCGAGCAGCTTGCCCTGGAGGTCGTAGGTCCAGCGGTGGATCGGGCACACGATGTTCGGCGTGTTGCCCTTGCCGTTCAGCATGATCGCCTGCCGGTGCCGGCAGATGTTCGACAGCAGTTCGGCGCCCTGCGGACCGTGAACGAGCGCCTGAGCGTTATCGCGGCCGGCGAGAACGTGGTAGTCGCCCGGTTCGGGAATCATCAGCGTGTGCCCGACGTAGCCCGGCGCCTGCGCCAGCAGATGCCTGCGCTCGGCTTCGAGTACCCGGGGATCGCAATACCAAGCAGCGGGGAACTGCGACGTCGCTTGCCGCAACCGCGCGGCCGTGCCCAGATCCGACATCGATCGATCCTTTCATGCGTGAACCAACCCAACCCAACAACCCAAGCGCCTTTATCGAAACGATGGCGTCCGGACCGCTTTGCTAAGTCGGCCGCGCGAAAGAATCGCGTGGGACGCCCTTGACTCGAGCGTCGCAAAAGGCCGCGTCGTCAAAACGTGCTAGTATATTGGGCTCCCCGGCCGCGGGTCAAGGACCGGAACAGTCCCCGCATCGCATTCGTATCGCCCCATGTCCGAGACAACCGAATTTCCGCGCAGTTTCGAAGCCGCGCTCGCCGAGCTCGAGGGTCTTGTCGGCCGGATGGAAACCGGCGAGCTGCCGCTGCAGGAATCGCTCGCGGTGTACAAGCGCGGTGCCGAGTTGCTCGCGTATTGCCAGACTGCGCTGAAGGACGCCGAGCAGCAGGTGCAGGTGATGGAAAAGGGTCTCCTGCAACCGTTCACGGCGGACGATGCCGACGATGCGTGACGACCTGGCGTTCGCCGTCTGGTCCCGCGAACGCCAGCAGCGCATCGAAGCAGTGCTCGAGTCGTTGTTGGGGCCGACGTTGGCGACGCGCCGTCCCGGCTGCTGTCGGCGATGCGGTATTCGACGCTCGGCGGCGGCAAACGGATGCGACCGCTGCTCGCTTACGCGGCCGCCGAGCTGACCGGCGGTACGCCCGACGACGCCGATGCGTGCGCGGCGGCCGTCGAGCTGATCCATGCCTATTCGTTGATTCACGACGATCTTCCGTGCATGGACGACGACGCGCTGCGGCGGGGCAAGCCTACCTGTCACGTCGCCTACGGCGTCGCGACGGCGCTGCTTGCCGGCGACGCGCTGCAGTCGCTGGCGTTCGCCGCGCTCGGACGGTCGCGGATCGGCTCGGGCGATGCCTGTGCGCTGCTCGCGTCCGCCGCCGGCCACGCCGGCATGGCCGGTGGGCAACAGCTCGACCTCGATGCGACGGGCGCTGCGATCGACCTCGAAGCGCTGACCCGGCTGCATGCGCTGAAAACGGGTGCGCTGATCAACGCCGCCGTCCAGCTGGGCGCGCGATGCGGACGGCCGCTCGGTGCGGCAGAAACGCTCGCGCTCGACCGCTACACGCGTGCCGCAGGGCTTGCGTTCCAGGTCGTCGACGACGTGCTCGACGTCGAAGGCTCGGCGGCGACGCTCGGCAAGACAGCGGGCAAGGACGCCGCGCAGAACAAGGCGACGTTCGTGACCCTGCTCGGCGTGGCCGAGGCGCGGGTACGCGCCCGCGCGCTGCACGACGAAGCGGTTGCCGCGCTGACGCCGTTCGGCGGTGCCGCGCAGCGGCTCGGCGAGCTCGTCGACTGGATCGCGTTACGCACGTCGTGAAACGCAAGGCCCCGGCGTGGCGTCCAATGGGTTGAACGGACCGGGCCGCCGGCCGGGACCGCCCGATCGATATGGCAAACTAGAACGATGAACCGACCCGAATCCCCAAGCCGACTGATCCCGATTCCCGACGTGCAGGCAGAGCGCGACGAGCGCCGCATCGCCATCGAGCGCGTCGGCATCAAGGGATTGCGCTACCCGTTACCCTTTGCCGACGGCGACGCGCCGGCGCAGGCGACGATCGCGACGTGCAACGTCTACGTGACGCTGCCCGAGTCGCAAAAGGGCACGCACATGTCGCGCCTCGTCGAGTTGCTCGAGGAGCGCGCGCTGTCGGGTGCGGAGCCGCTGACAGTGGCGGGCCTGCGGGGGTTCGTCGAGGCGCTGGTCGCGCGGCTCGACGCGCCCGGCGGCCGCATCGAGATCGCCTTTCCATTCTTCGTTCGCAAGACGGCGCCGGTGTCGGGCGTTGCGAGCCTCGTCGATTTCGACGTGCGACTCACCGCGGAGCTCGCCGACGGCGAGTACACGAGCACGATCGGCATCGCGGCGCCCGTGACGTCGCTTTGTCCGTGTTCGAAGGAGATCTCGGCGTACGGCGCGCACAACCAGCGCTCGCTCGTGACGGTGACCGTGCGGCCTCGCGCGAGCGTGCTCGTGACCGAGCTCGTGCGAATGGCGGAGGAAGAAGCGTCGTGCGAGCTTTACGGCATCCTGAAGCGCGCCGACGAGAAGTACGTGACGGAACGCGCGTACGACAATCCGCGCTTCGTCGAAGACCTCGTGCGCGGCGTCGCGCTGCGCCTCGCGGGCGACGGCCGCTTCTCGGCCTACACCGTCGAAGCCGAGAACTTCGAGTCGATCCACAACCATTCGGCGTACGCTCGCATCGCACGTGGCTGGGACTGAAGCGCTCGGTCCGCGAGTTCAGGGCCTTTGAACAGGTCCTGGACCGCGGCGCTCCCGGGTCACGTCGACAGAACGCGCGCCCGGATGAACTCGATCATCGCGTAGAACAGGTAGTCGACGTTCGCCTTCCGCGCGTAGCCGTGCCCCTCGTTGTCGGCCAGCAGGTACCAGACCGGCACGCCGTTCTTGCGCGCCGCGGCGACGATCTGCTCGGCCTCGGTGTAAGGGACGCGCGGATCGTTCCTGCCGTGGACCACGAATAGCGGGGCCTTGATCCGGCTCGCGTTGTTGACCGGCGATATCCGGGTCAGGAATTCGCGCATCGCGGGGTCGCGCTCGTCCCCGTACTCGACGCGGCGCAGATCGCGGCGATAGCTTTCCGTGTTCTCGAGGAACGACACGAAGTTGGCGACACCGACGACGTCGATCGTGCCGGCGATCCGGTCGGCATAGTTCGTCGCAATGGCGAGCACCATGTAGCCCCCGTAGCTGCCACCTTCGACGATGACGCGGCTGGCGTCGAGGTCTGGCTGCGTGGCGATCCAGTCGAACAGCGCGCCGATGTCCTTCACCGAGTCCTCGCGCTTCATCCCGTTGTCGAGCGCGACGAACGTCTTGCCGTAGCCGGTCGAGCCCCGCACGTTCGGCTGGAGGATGGCGACGCCGAGCTCGTCGATGAAGTAATTCCAGCGACCCATGAAGCCGGGTCGCGCCTGGCCTTCCGGTCCCCCGTGGATCGACACGATGACGGGCCGCTTGCCGGTGAATTTCGCCGGCGGGCGAATCAGGAAGCCGCCGATGGCCCGGCCGTCGAAGCTCTTCCATTCGATCGGCTCGGCGTTGCGAAACGCGCCAGCGTCGAGTCCGGCGACGCGCGTCTGCGTCCAGCGCGTGACGACGTTGTCGCGCACGTCGATTCCGTAGGCGTCGTTAGGGCTTTGTGCGCTGTTGACCGAGACCGCGAGATCGCGCGAGTTCTCGTGCCACACGAGGCCGTGCACGTTGCCTGTTGGAAGCACAGGGCGCGGCAGCGGCTTGCGCGTTGCGGTGTCGTACAGGCGCAGCACGCCGATGCCCGCCTCGTTGGTGATGACGGCGAGCACGCGGCCGTCGGGCGATAGCGCGATCGACTCGACGTCCCAGTTGCCGCCTTCACCGAAGTAGTCGAGCTTCCCGGTCGCGAGGTCGAGGAACGCGAGCTTGCGGAATTCTCCGTCGCGATCGGTCGACAGGAAGAGGCCCTTGCCGTCGCGCGAGAAATTCAGGTCGGCGCTGGCGATCGGCGCCTTCGACGCGGTGGCCGGCAGCACGCGGCGTCGCTCGCCGCTCGCAACATCCATCACCCAGACATACGATTCGTTCACCGATTTGTATTCGACGAGCGCAAGACGCCGGTCGTCGAACGAGAACGTGGCGTCGCCCCATCCGGTGCCGGGCAGTGTGGCGAGCTTCTGGCGTTTCGCCGGATCGAGCGGGTCGACCAGCGTCAGGTCGATCGTCGGGTCTTCGCGGCGGCCAGTCTTGTCGAGGTCCGTCGATCCGACCAGCAGCCGGTCGCGTGCGTGCGTGATGCCGGCGATGTCGTTCCGGCGTGCGGCGTCGGTCAACAACACCGGCTCGCGCGCATCGGCATCCAGCCGGTACACCTGCTGCTGCTCGTTGCCGCCGGCGTCGCGCGTGAACACCAGCACGCTCGGCGCCTTCGGCCACCAGCCGCCCTCCCGAACCGGCTCCGCGTAGTCCGTGAGCTGCGCGAGCTCGGCACCGGGCGCCGCAACGCGATGCAGCTGTGTCGTGTTGCCGGCGCGGCGCGCGACGACGAGTTCGCGCTTTTGCGGGTGCCAGCTCACGGCCGTCGCTGGCTTGAACTCGGTGTACGGCGCAACCTTGACGGCAAGCTCGGCGGGAATAGGCGGCAGGCCGTCCGCCTTCAGGTTCGCATTGGGTGGCAGCACGTCCGCACCGTGCGCGCCGATTGCGACGACGGTTGCCGCGGTGGCAAGCAACGGGATGATGAGTGATCGCACGCGAGTCCTCGTCGTCTCTCGACTGGTAATATTCCTCATTGTAACGACGTGCGTTCGTCGCGAACGCAGAGTGCCGTTTATGCGCCCGATCGCGGTCTTCCGCTTCAGCCCGACCGAAGGCCCCGCCCATTTCGCCGAATGGCTCGACCGCGAATCGCTGCCTTGGGAGCTGATCGCGGTCGACGAGGGCGCCAGCGTGCCGGAAGACTCGCGGCGTTACTCGGGCATCGGAATGATGGGAGGGCCGATGAGCGTCTACGAGGCGCTCGCCTGGATCGAGCCGCTGTCGCGGTTGTTGCGCGACGCGGTCGCGCACCAGGTTCCGGTGCTCGGCCATTGCCTTGGCGGACAGTTGCTCGCGCAGGCGCTCGGAGCACGCGTGCGCAAGACCGCCGTGCCCGAGATTGGCTGGATCGACGTCGAGACGACGGATGCGAGCGCGCAGCGCGGATGGTTCGGCGGCCGCGCGCGGTTCACGCCGTTCCAGTGGCACTACGACGTGTTCGACCTGCCGGCCGGTGCCACGCGCGTGCTGACGAATCGATTCAACCCCAATCAGGGTTACGTGATCGACGAGCGGCACATCGGGTTCCAGTGCCACATCGAAATGACGCGCGACCTCGTCGACACGTGGTGCACCAGCGGCGCCGACGAAATCGCAGCGCCCGGAATGCCGCCGCGCCAGTCGGCCGACGAGATCCGCCGCGACCTGTCGCCGCGATTGCTTGCGCTGCATGCCGTTGCCGACGGCGTCTATGCGCGCTGGGCCGAAGGGCTCGCGCGCTGATGGGTGCGATTCGCGCGCTGCCGGACCTGCTGATCAACCAGATCGCCGCCGGTGAAGTCGTCGAGCGACCCGCCGCGGCGCTGAAGGAGCTTCTGGAAAATGCCCTCGATGCGCATGCGACGCAGATCGACGTCGATGTGGCCGCAGGGGGTGTCAAGCGGATCCGCGTTGCCGACGACGGCACAGGCATCGAGCGCGAGGATCTGGCGCTCGCTGTCGCCCGCCATGCGACATCGAAGATCGCGTCGGTGCTCGATCTCGAGGCGATCGGGACTCTCGGCTTTCGCGGCGAAGCACTGGCGTCGATCGCTGCCGTCGCGCGCGTCGCGATCGCGTCGCGTGCGCTTGCCAAGCCGCACGCGTGGCGGATCGAAGTCGAAGGCGGCACGATCGGCCCCGTCGCACCGGCGGCGCTCGCCGCAGGCACGACCGTCACGATCGAGGAGCTCTATTTCAACACGCCGGCGCGGCGCAAGTTCCTGCGCACGGAGGCCACCGAATGGGCGCATTGCGACGAGGCGTTTCGCCGGATTGCGCTCGCCCATCCCGACGTCGCGTTCACGGTGACTCACAACGGCCGCGTGCTGCACCGGTTGCAGGCAGGCGGCCGCCGCACGCGGGTGGAGGCGCTGCTCGGCGACGCGTTCGTGCTGCACGCGGCCCCGGTGGACGCGGAGGCCGGCGATGTACGCCTGTCAGGACTCGCCGTGCGCCCGGCCTATGCCGCCGAAGGACCGACGACGCAATACATTTTCGTCAACGGCCGTCACGTACGCGACCGCGTGCTCGCGCATGCGCTGCGCGAAGCGTACCGGGACATCCTGCATCACGACCGGCAACCCGCTTACGCGCTCTGGCTGTCGGTCGATCCGCGCCGCGTCGACGTCAACGTTCACCCGCAGAAGACCGAAGTGCGCTTTCGCGATTCTGGCGCAATTCATCAGTTCGTCCGGCACGCCGTCGAGCGTGCGCTGGCGGCGAACGCGGCCGAGCAGCCTGCCGTCTCGGCGGCCGAGCGCCTCGGCATCGCCGCGGCCCACCTTCCGCCACTCGTTCCGGCAGCAGGGACGTCGACGGCCGGAACGCCAGCGGCCGGCGCGGATCGCGGCCAAGGCGTTGGCCCGCAGCGCGCACTGACGCTCGCAGCGAGCGAGCCCGCGGCGTTCTATCGGCAGCTCTTCGGCGAACGCGCGGTGACGATGGCGCCGCTGCCGGAAGGCGATGACTACCCGCTGGGCTTCGCGCTCGCGCAGCTGCACGGGATCTACGTGCTCGCGCAGAATCGGTCCGGGCTGATCCTCGTCGACATGCACGCGGCGCACGAGCGCATCGTCTACGAACGGCTGAAGCGCGCATTCGACGGCCGCATGCCGGTGCAGCCGCTGCTGGTGCCGGCGACGTTCGCCGCCGAATCGCTCGAGATGGCGGCGGTGGTCGAGCACGCCGATGCGCTCGACGCGCTCGGTTTCGACATGTCGGCGATCGGACCGTCGACGCTGGCGGTGCGCGGGATTCCGCAGGCGCTGCACGATGCCGATGCCGCGGCGCTCGCGCGGGCGGTGCTGCACGACATCCGCGAATTTGGCGGCTCGCGCGCGCTCGAGGCGCGCCGCGACGAGTTGCTGTCGTCGATGGCCTGCCACGGGTCCGTGCGCGCGCACCGGAGCCTTACGATCGCCGAAATGAACGGACTGCTGCGGGAAATGGAAGCCACCGAACGTGCGGGCCAGTGCAATCACGGGCGTCCGACGTGGTACCAGCTCAGCCTGAACGATCTCGACCGCCTGTTCATGCGCGGGCGATGACGCGGTGTCGTCGCGCGGCAGGGGCGCGATGATCCCGGCAGTGCTGGTGATGGGGCCGACGGCCGCGGGCAAGTCCGCCGTCGCACTCGCACTCGCAAAGCGCCTCGACGGCGAAATCGTCAGCGTCGATTCCGCGCAGGTCTATCGGGGCATGGACGTTGGTACGGCGAAGCCCGATGCGACGACGCGCGCTGCAATCGCCCACCATCTCATCGACCTCATCGACCCTGATGAAACGTATTCCGCTGCGCAGTTTCGTCGCGACGCGCTGCAGGCGATCGCCGCGATCCGTTCACGCGGGCGCGTGCCGATCGTGGCCGGCGGCACGATGCTGTACTTCAAGGCATTGCGCGAAGGCCTGAGCCGTTTGCCGCAAGCCGATCCGACGGTGCGTGCAACACTTGATGCGCGTGCCGCGCGCGACGGCTGGCCGGCGCTGCACGCAGAGCTCGCCCGCCTCGACCCGGTGACCGCGGCGCGACTGGCGCCGTTCGATGCGCAGCGAATCCAGCGCGCGCTCGAGGTCCACGCGCTGACCGGGCAGCCGCTCTCGGCGCTGCAAGGCGCGCGCGAAGCCGACGAGGACATCGGCCCGCTCATCACCATTGCGCTCGCGCCGGCTGACCGCGCGGCGCTGCACGCGGCGATCACGCACCGGTTCGACGCGATGCTCGCCGCAGGCCTCGTCGACGAGACGCGACGGTTACGCGACCGGTATCGATTGACCCCCGAGATGCCGTCGATGCGCTGCGTCGGCTACCGCCAGGCGCTTGCGTACCTCGACGGGGGAATCGATGCTGGTGCGCTGCGCGAGCGTGGCATTGCAGCGACGCGCCAGCTCGCGAAGCGACAGCTGACGTGGCTGCGCAGCATGGACGTCGTGCCATTCGAATGTTTTGCACACGACGTCATCGAGATGGTCGTGGCGTCGGTGGCCGGCGCGATTGCCGGCGGTGGGGTCACGCAGCCAGCGCGTTGAACGCGATGTGATTCCTGCCGGCGCGCCGCGCCGCGTACATCGCGACGTTGGCCGCTGCCATGATGCCCGCCGAATCGTTGGCATCCTCGGGAAAATACGCGATGCCGATCGACGCACCGATCGGTGTGTCGGCGAGCGGCGGCAGCGCGGGATCGTTCAACTGGTCGCGCAGCCGCTGCGCGAGCAGCGCGAGTTCGCGGCCGTCGCGCGCGTTCGGCGTTGCGAGCGCGAATTCGGTCGGCGCGAGGCGTGCGAAGAGATCGCCTTCGCGTGATGCCGCACGAAACCGTCGTGCGACCTCGACGAGCAGCGCGTTCGCCGCGCGCTCGCCGTGATATTCGCCGACGGCGGCGCAGCCGTTGACGTCGATGAACAGCACGCCGACGTGGCCTTGCTCGCGTCGCGCGTTCGCGATTGCGTACGTCAGCCACTCGGTGAAGAAGCGGCCGTTCGGCAGGCCGGTCATTCCGTCGTGCGTCGACAGGGCGGCGATTTCCTGCTCCATCCGCCGCTCGGCGCGGAGCCCGCGCAGCGACATTCCATAGGCGCCGGCCACGAACGCAATGCCGAGCGCAGCCAGCAGCGCTGCGGCGCGCTCGGTGGCGTCGAGTTGCCGCTGCGCGGCCGCCGCCCACCCCCGTACCGCCGCAATCTGCTCGCCTATGCGCAGCGCCGGCACGCTGCCGCGCTGGCCGGAGTCGATTGTCGACGACACGTCGGCATGGACATCCGCCTTCGCCAGTACCTCGATGTGGTGTACGGCATCGACGTACGCGGCTGCGTTGAACACCGTGACGGCGGCGACCAACGCCAGCGCGACGACGGCCGCAAAGAAGAGGGTGCTCAAACGCAGGTGGGACGAGAGGCGCATTCCGGATCGAAATAATTTGGTTGAGGATGCGCGAGATAAAGCAACCTCCGGGCCAGAATATGAAAAACGCACTAAAATGGCGTTACTTCTCGGCTTTGGCCATCGACCATGCATGCACGCACGCTGTACGACAAATTGTGGGACAGCCATCTCGTCCGCGAAGAGGGCGACGGGACGGCGCTTTTGTACATCGATCGCCACCTGGTCCACGAGGTGACCAGCCCGCAGGCGTACGAGGGGCTGCGGATGGCCGGTCGCGCACCCTGGCGCACCGAGTCGATCGTTGCCACCGCCGATCACAACACGCCGACGACGCATTGGGACGAAGGCATCCGCGATCCGATCTCGCGTACGCAGGTGGAGACGCTGGACGACAACATCCGGAAGTTCGGCGCAAAGGCGTATTTTCCGTTTCGCGACCACCGCCAGGGCATCGTGCATGTGATCGGCCCGGAGAGCGGCGCCACGCTGCCGGGGATGACCGTCGTCTGCGGTGATTCGCACACGAGCACGCACGGGGCGTTTGCCGCGCTTTCGTTCGGCATCGGGACGTCCGAGGTCGAGCATGTGATGGCGACGCAATGCTTGCTGCTGAAGAAGTCGAAGGCGATGCTCGTTCGCGCCGACGGCGCGCTGCCGGCCGGCGTCACGGCGAAGGACCTCGTGCTGTCGATCATCGGCCGGATCGGGACGGCGGGCGGCACCGGCCATGCGATCGAATTCGGCGGCGCCGCCGTCCGCGCGCTGTCGATGGAAGGCCGGATGACGGTCTGCAACATGTCGATCGAGGCCGGCGCGCGGGCGGGCATGGTGGCGGTCGACGACACCACGATCGCCTACCTGAAAGGCCGGCCGTTCGCCCCGACGGGCGACGTATGGACGCGGGCCGTCGAATACTGGCGCACTCTCGTCAGCGATCCCGGATCGCAGTTCGACCGAACGCACGTGTTCGACGCGGCGACGGTCAAGCCGCAGGTGACGTGGGGCACGTCGCCGGAGATGGTCGTGTCGATCGAGGACCGGGTTCCGGATCCCGACCGCGAGCGCGACAGCGAACGTCGCGAGGGGATGGTTCGCGCGCTCGACTACATGGGTCTCACGCCCAACGTGGCGATGACCGACATCCGGATCGACAAGGTATTCATCGGTTCCTGCACGAATTCGCGGATCGAGGACCTGCGCGAAGCCGCTGCCGTTGCACGCGGGCGCCGCGTCGCGGGTAGCGTGCGGCTTGCGATGGTCGTTCCCGGATCGGGCCTCGTGAAGGCGCAGGCCGAGGCCGAGGGACTCGACCGCACGTTCCGCGATGCAGGGTTCGAGTGGCGTGAGCCGGGCTGCTCGATGTGCCTCGCGATGAACGACGATCGGCTCGAGCCCGGGGAGCGCTGCGCGTCGACGTCGAACCGCAATTTCGAAGGACGCCAGGGCGCGGGCGGCCGAACGCATCTCGTGAGCCCCGCGATGGCCGCCGCCGCGGCAATCGAGGGCCGCTTCGTCGACGTTCGCCGGCTGTCGTCCTGAGTCCGGCCTGAAGGAGTCGCAATGCAACCGTTTCGCGTGCATTCCGGAATCGTCGTGCCGCTCGACCGCGCCAACGTCGACACGGATGCGATCATTCCGAAGCAGTTCCTGAAGTCGATCAAGCGCTCCGGCTTCGGCGTCAACCTGTTCGACGCGTGGCGCTACACCGATCACGGCGAGCCCGGCCCGAACCAGCCCGCGCGCCATCCGAATCCGGATTTCGTGCTGAACCAGCCGCGCTATAGCGGCGGCTCGATCCTGCTCGCGCGGCGCAACTTCGGCTGCGGCAGCTCGCGCGAGCACGCGCCCTGGGCCCTGGCCGACTACGGCTTTCGCGCGCTGATCGCGCCGTCGTACGCCGACATCTTTTTCAACAACTGCTTCAAGAACGGCTTGCTGCCGATCGTGCTGTCCGACGCGCGCGTCGACCGGCTGTTCGCTGACGCCGCGGCGTTCCCTGGCTACACGCTGACGATCGACTTGCCGCAGCAGCGCGTCGGCACGTCCGATGGCAGCCTGTCGTTCGACTTCGACGTCGATCCGTTCCGCAAGGAGTGCCTGCTGAACGGCTGGGACGACATCGGGCTCACGCTGCAGCACGCCGACGAGATCCGCACCTTCGAGGCACGGCACCTGCGCGAGCAGCCCTGGCTGTGAACCCGACCGCGCGGCCGGCCGCGCCGCGCCCATGGACACGCGGATGAAGATTGCGATCCTGCCGGGAGACGGCATCGGGCCGGAGATCGTGCGCGAGGCGCGCAAGGTCCTCGACGTTCTGCGGCAGGGCGGCCTGCCGATCGAGACCGAAGAAGCGCCGATCGGCGGTGCGGGCTACGACGCCGCGGGCGCTCCGCTGCCGGAGCCGACGCTCGCGCTCGCGAAGGCCGCCGACGCCGTGCTGCTCGGCGCCGTCGGCGGGCCGCGCTACGACACGCTGCCGCGCGCGATGCGGCCCGAGCAAGGCATCCTCGGCATCCGCAAGGCGCTCGCGCTGTTCGCGAACTTGCGGCCGGCGCTGCTGTATCCGGAGCTCGCTGCGGCGTCGACGCTGAAGCCGGACGTTGTCGCCGGCCTCGACATCGTCATTGTTCGCGAGCTGACCGGCGACATCTATTTCGGCGAGCCTCGCGGACGCCGCACCGCGGCGAACGGCGAGCGCGAAGGCTTCGACACGATGCGCTATGCGGAAGGCGAGATCGCACGCATCGCGCGCGTGGGCTTCCAGACGGCGCAGAAGCGCCAGCGCCGGCTCACGTCGGTCGACAAGGCGAACGTGCTCGACACGTCGATGCTGTGGCGCGAAGTCGTGACCGAAGTCGCCCGCGACTATCCCGACGTCGCGCTGTCGCACATGTACGTCGACAACGCGGCGATGCAGCTCGTGCGCGCGCCGAAGAGCTTCGACGTCATCGTCACCGGCAACCTGTTCGGCGACATCCTGTCGGACGAGGCGTCGATGCTCGCAGGCTCGATCGGCATGCTGCCGTCGGCGTCACTCGACGCAAACGGCAAGGGGCTGTATGAGCCCATCCACGGCTCGGCGCCCGACATCGCGGGCAAGGATCGCGCGAATCCGCTGGCGACGATTCTGTCGGTCGCGATGATGTTCCGCCACACGTTCGCCAAGCCCGAGGTCGCGCAGCGGATCGAGGATGCCGTGCGTGCGACGTTGCGGCGAGGCTTGCGCACGGCCGACATCGCGGCACCCGGCGACCCGGTCGTCGGAACGGCGGCGATGGGTGACGCTGTCGTCGCAGCGCTGCGGTGAGGCCCGCGGCAGCAATGGACAATCAATAGCGCGTTTGCGGAGCACGTATGCGAGTCGGATTCGTCGGTTGGCGGGGCATGGTCGGTTCGGTGCTGATGCAGCGGATGCTCGAGGAACGCGACTTCGACACGATCGATCCCGTGTTCTTCTCGACGTCGAGCGCCGGCGGCAAGGCACCTGACATCGGCAGTGCGACCGGGCCGTTGCGCGACGCGAATTCGCCGGAAGCGTTCAATGGCCTCGATGCCGTCGTCACGTGCCAGGGCGGCGACTGGACGAATGCGATGTTCCCGCGGCTGCGCAACGCGCGGTTCGACGGCTACTGGATCGACGCCGCGTCCGCGCTGCGGATGAGCGACGATGCAATCATCACCCTCGATCCCGTGAACCGCGGCGTGATCGACCGCGCCGTCGCAGCCGGAGTGCGCAACTACATCGGCGGCAACTGCACGGTAAGCCTCATGCTGATGGCGCTTGCCGGATTGCTGCGCGAGAACCTCATCGAGTGGATGACGTGCATGACGTACCAGGCGGCGTCGGGCGCCGGTGCGCAGAACATGCGCGAGTTGCTGCAGCAGATGGGCGAAGCGCACCTCGCCGCGAAAGCACTGCTCGAGGATCCCGCGTCGTCGATCCTCGACATCGACCGCGAGGTCGCGGGCATCCTGCGCGACGACCGGTTTCCGACCGAGCACTTCGGCGTGCCGCTCGCGGGCTCGCTGATCCCGTGGATCGACAAGGATCTCGGCAACGGCATGAGCCGCGAGGAGTGGAAGGGTGGTGCTGAAACCAACAAGATCCTCGGCCTGGCACCCGACACGATTCCCGTCGAATCGATTTGTGTGCGGGTCGGTGCGATGCGCTGTCATTCGCAGGCCCTGACGATCAAGCTGCGGCGCGACCTTCCGCTCGAAGACGTTGAGCGAAGGCTCGCGGCCGCGCACGAATGGGTTCGCGTCGTGCCGAATAATCGCGACGCGAGCATCCGTGGTCTCACGCCCGCTGCGGTGACCGGGAAGCTCGACATACCCGTCGGCCGGCTGCGCAAGCTTGCGATGGGGCCTCAATACCTCGGTGCATTCACCTGCGGCGACCAGCTGCTGTGGGGGGCGGCGGAGCCTTTGCGCCGGACGCTGCGGATTCTCGACCGCCGGCCGCTCGACTCCGAGCGGCACTGACCGATTCGGGCCGCGCAGGGCTGTTCAAGCTGTCTCGCGCTATTTCAGGCAGCTTTATGCAATGCGGGTTGGCCGCCGACCCCCGTTCGCGGCGCCGCCCGCGGGGCAGGCGACCGGATTGCAACACAGCGTCGGCAGAGGTCGCCGCCACCATACGTTGTGGCGCGAATGCTGCCCGGTGCTACAGGTTGCGACGCCATTTAGCACACCGGCATGAACCTGTGTTGCGCGCGACACGGCAGGTTCCAAAAAACACTATCTAATACCGTGGTTTACCTTGCACAGCTGAATGCGTGATGTTAAGTTAGGCCGAGGTTAACAGCCAATCCCAACGAGGCAGGCATGCGCGCAAAACCCATCTTCAGGTACAGCCTGCTGGCAGGCGTTCTGGCATTGCCGGGACACGCGCTGGCGCTGGGGCTTGGCAAGCTGACTGTCGAGTCGGCCCTCGGCCAGCCGCTGTCCGCCCGGATCGAGCTTACGTCGGTCGCGCGGG
Organism: uncultured Pseudomonadota bacterium; assembly: GCA_963709335.1. Lineage (GTDB taxonomy): Bacteria > Pseudomonadota > Gammaproteobacteria > Burkholderiales > Casimicrobiaceae > VBCG01. The sequence continues at coordinate 129,841 of CAVPWB010000004.1, read as the reverse complement.
AGGACCTCGATTCGCTGCGGGCGCGGATCGCGGATCCCGGTCTCTACCGCCAGAACAACCTCACCTACCAGGGCACGCTGTCGCGCGCCCGGATCTCACTCGAAGGCGGTGGCAGCGCGCCCTATCTGCGCGTCACGTCGCCGGTCTCCGTCCAGGAGCCGTTCCTCGACCTGCTCGTCGAGCTCGACTGGGCATCCGGCCGCGTGGTTCGCGAATACACGTTCCTGCTCGATCCGCCCGGACTGCCGGCCGCGGCGGCAACCGAGCCAGTGACGCCGGCACGCGCGGGTACGCCGGCCAGGACCGCGGCAGCACCGGCGCAGCGCGCGCCGGCATCGTCATCGTCGGCCGCTGGCGCCTCCTCGTCCGGCGGGTCGGCGACGACGCCGAGCGGCGGTGGGGATCAGTACGCGGTCAAGCGCGGCGACACGCTGCAGCGGATCGCTACGCAATACAAACCCGCCGACGTGACGCTCGAGCAGATGCTCGCGGCGCTCTTCCGCGGCAATCAGGGCGCGTTCGAAGGCGACAACATGAACCGGCTGCGCGCCGGGTCGATCGTGACGATCCCTTCGGCACAGGACGCGCAAGCGACGCCGGCGGCCGAGGCGAGCCGCATCGTCCGGGTGCAGGCGTCCGACTGGCGCAACTACCGCGATCGCGTGGCCGGTTCGGCGCCGGAGTCGGCCGGGGCGTCCGCGCGCCAGTCGAGTGGGTCCATCGGCGCCGCGGTCGAGGACCGCACGCCGGCGGCTGCACCCGGATCGGACAAGGTTCGCGTGTCGCGCGCAGCGGGCGGCGGCAAGGCCGGAAGTGCCGAGGATGCAATTGCCGCTGCGGCGCAGCTCAAGGACGCGCAAACGAAGATCGCGGCGCTGGAAAAGACCCTTAACGAGATGAAGCGCGCGCTCGAGCTGCGCAATCAGTCAATGGCGCAGGCCGAGACTCAGGCGGAAGCGGCGGGCAAGGCCGCAGCACCCGCGCCGGTAACGCCGCCCGCACCCGCAGCGACGGCGACGACGCCCCCCGCGACTCCCGCTACCGCACCGGTGACACCGCCGGCCCCGGCGCCGGAACCCAAGGCCGCAGCCGCTCCGGCGGTCACGCCGCCGCCCGTAGATGCCACGACGGCCAAGGCGCCGCCGAAGGCAGCCCCGGCACCGAAAGCCGAGCCACCGGGCTTCTTCGCCGACCTGCTGTCGTCGGTTCCGAATTGGGGAATCGGTGCCGCGGCGCTGGTAATCCTGGGCGGCATCGCTGCGATGATCGCCGCGCGTCGGCGCAAGGGCACCAAGTTCGAGGACAGCATCATCTCGGGAACGGACATCAAGACCAATACCGTATTCGGGTCCACCGGCGGCGGCGTGGTCAATACCGGCGACAACTCGCTCGCCAGCGATTTCAGCCGCGAAGGTCTCGGCAACATCGATACCGACGAGGTCGATCCGATCGCCGAGGCCGAGGTGTACCTCGCGTACGGCCGCGACGCACAGGCGGAAGAGATCCTGAAGGATGCGCTGAAGAAGGACCCGCAGCGGCAGGAGATCTACCTGAAGCTGCTCGAGATCCACTCGCAGCACAACAAGCCGCAGGCGTTCGAGACGGTCGCCTCCGAGCTCTTCGCCGTCAGCCACGGGCAAGGCGATGTCTGGCACAAGGCCGTCACGCTCGGCCGCCAGCTCGACCCGTCGAACCCGATGTTCCAGGACGGTCCCGCCGCTGCGCCGGCGGCGGTGACGCCGCGCGAAGCCACATCGGTGGCGCCAGCCCTCGCAGCCACGCGCTCGCCGCTGCATGCCGCGCCCGCGTTCAACGACGGGGATATCTCGATCACGCCCGATGCCGCGCAGGCGGCGAAATCGCCGGCAGACATCCTGGCGGGCGCCGAAGACGCGCTCGCCCGAAGCTCCACGCACACGCCGGCGGCCGCTCCCGCGCACGCCGGCCGCCTATCCGCTGCAGAAACCGTTGGCGCAGCCGCCGCCGGGGCCGCCGCGCTCGCCGCATCGGCGCCGAGCTTTGCCCAGGCAGCCAACGACCTGTCCACGCGCGTCGACACGCCCGCCGAGCCGCCGCGCTTCGACCTCGATTTCCATCTCGACGACATCGATCATCCGGCGCCGTTGCAGCCGGCAGCCGAGTCGAAGCCCCAGCCGTCGGCTCCCGCTGCGCCCGCGCAGTTCGGCCACCCGGGCGGTGGGCTCGAACTCGACAAGCTGGATCTGTCGTTCGATCCGGATCGCCCCGCATTCGAAGACCCGACTCCGTCGGTGCTCGACGGCCAATGGCACGATGCGGCGACGAAGCTCGACCTCGCGAAGGCCTATCAGGAAATGGGCGACACCGACGGCGCGCGCGAGATCCTGCAGGAAGTGCTGCACGAAGGCGACGACCAGCAGAAATCAGAAGCGCGAGGCCTCCTCGCCAAGCTCGCCTCCTGACGTCGTCACGGCGCACGGCCGCGCGGCATGCGCCATGCGCTGGGCCTCGAGTACGATGGGCGTGCATTCTGCGGCTTCCAGGCGCAGCCCGACGGCTGCAGCGTTCAGGACGCACTCGAGCGCGCACTGGCGGCGATAGCCGATGCGCCGGTGCGCGTTATCGGCGCTGGACGCACCGATGCCGGCGTTCATGCAACCTCGCAAGTCGTCCACTTCGACGCGACGGTCGAGCGTCCGCTGACCGCGTGGGTTCGCGGCGTCAATGCAGCACTGCCGCCCGCGGCGTCGGTGTTGTGGTGCGTGCCGGTTCCGGATGATTTTCACGCGCGATTCGCGGCGACCGCGCGCCATTACACGTACGTGCTGCTGAACCGGCCCGAGCGGCCCGGCCTGCTCGACGGCCGTGTCGGCTGGCATTTCGCACCGCTCGACGTCGACGCGATGCGCGACGGAGCCCGTCTCTTGGTGGGCACCCACGACTTCTCGTCGTTTCGCGCAGCAGCCTGCCAGGCGAAATCGCCGATAAAGACGCTGCAGGTGCTCGACGTCGCACGCCACGGCGGCTTCGTGCGATTCGATTTCAAGGCGAACGCCTTCCTGCACCACATGGTGCGCAACCTTGTCGGCGCGCTCGTCGCCGTGGGCAGCGGCAAGCGTCCGGTCCAGTGGCTTGCCGAATTGCTCGCCGCCGCGGATCGCACGCGCGGGCCGGCGACATTCGCGCCCGACGGACTCTATTTCCGCGGTGCCGAGTACGATGCTCGATTCGCGCTGCCGCCGACGGTGACGGATGTCCCGACACTGATCGGCTGACCGCGGCGCACGTGTCCGGATGAAGTCGAGGTCGTCGTGAACGTGCCTGTGCCGTCCCGCGCGCGAACGCGCATCAAGATTTGCGGCATCACGCGTACCGTCGACGCGCGCGCGGCAGTCGACGCCGGCGCCGATGCGCTTGGCCTCGTGTTCTGGCCCGGCACGCCGCGCGTCGTCGGCGTCGACCAGGCACGCGCGATCGTTGCCACGGTGCCGCCGTACGTAACCATCGTCGGGCTGTTCGTCGATCCTGAGCCGCAGGCGGTTCGCGCCGTGCTCGACACCGTTTCGATCGACGTGCTGCAGTTCCACGGCAGCGAGCCGGCCGAACTGTGCCGCGCGTTCGGACGCCGCTACGTGAAGGCGATTTCCGTGAAGGACGGTGTCGATTTGCTAGAATCGCTGTCGCCATACGACGACGCTGCCGGATTGCTGTTCGATGCGTTCAGCGAAGGCGACCTGCCGGGCGGCACGGGCCGCATGTTCGACTGGGGCCGTTTGACGGCAGACGTTCGCAGCCGTTTGCCGTGCCCGCTGATCCTTTCGGGCGGCCTTACCGCCGGCAACGTCGGGCGCGCGATCCGCGACGTGACGCCGTGGGCCGTCGATGTTTCATCCGGCGTCGAGGAACTCGACGCGAACGGCGTGCCGCGGCGCGGGTTGAAGGATCCGGCGCGGATCAGGGCTTTCGTGCAAGGAGTACGCAGTGCAGATGGCGGAGCTCTCGCAGTTGCGTGACCTGCCCGACGAGCGCGGGCATTTCGGACCTTATGGCGGCGTGTTCGTCGCCGAGACGCTGATCAGCGCGCTCGACGAGCTGAAGGCGCAATACGCGCGCTATCGCGTCGATCCGGAGTTCGTCGCCGAGTTCGAGCGCGAGCTCAAGCACTACGTCGGCCGGCCATCGCCCGTCTACCATGCGCGGCGCTGGTCGCAGCAGGTTGGCGGCGCACAGATCTGGCTGAAGCGCGAGGACCTCAATCACACCGGCGCGCACAAGATCAACAACTGCATCGGCCAGGCGCTGCTTGCAAAGCGCCTTGGCAAGCGGCGGATCATCGCCGAAACCGGTGCCGGCCAGCATGGCGTCGCAACAGCCACCGTCTCGGCGCGGTTCGGCATGGAATGCGTCGTCTACATGGGCTCGGAAGACGTGCGCCGCCAGGCGCAGAACGTGTACCGGATGAACCTTCTCGGCGCGACCGTGGTGCCGGTCGAGTCCGGCTCGAAGACGCTGAAGGATGCGCTCAACGAAGCGATGCGCGACTGGGTGACGAACGTCGACTCGACGTTCTATATCATCGGCACCGTCGCGGGTCCGCACCCGTACCCGATGCTCGTTCGCGATTTCCAGAGCGTCATCGGTCGCGAGTGCCTGACGCAGATGCCCGAAGCGGCGGGCCGCCAGCCGGACGTCGTCATCGCGTCGGTCGGCGGCGGCAGCAACGCGCTCGGCATCTTCCACGCGTACGTGCCCGACGCCTCCGTGAAACTCGTCGGCGTCGAAGCCGCCGGTGAAGGCATCGCGACAGGTCGCCATGCGGCGTCGCTGTCGGCGGGCAGGCCCGGTGTGCTGCACGGCAATCGCACGTATCTCTTGCAGGACGCGAACGGGCAGATCCGCGAAACGCATTCGATCTCGGCCGGGCTCGATTACCCGGGTGTAGGCCCCGAGCATGCCTGGCTGAAGGACACCGGCCGCGCGGAATACGTGTCGATTACCGACGACGAGGCGCTCGCGGCATTTCACGCGTGCTGCCGAATCGAGGGCATCATTCCGGCGCTCGAATCGGCGCACGCGCTCGCCTACGCGACGAAGCTCGCGCCCACGCTTCCGCGCGACAGGATATTGCTCGTCAACCTCTCCGGCCGCGGCGACAAGGACATGGCGACGGTCGCCGAGCGCGCAAAACAGGCGCCGGGCACGGCGCGATGAACCGCATCGACGCCACGTTCGAACGCCGGCGTGCCGCCGGGCACACGGTGCTGATTCCGTACGTGACGGCCGGCGACCCGTCGCTCGCGGTCACGGCCGGCATCCTCGACGCGCTCGTCGACGCCGGCGCGGACATCATCGAGCTCGGCGTGCCGTTTTCCGATCCGATGGCCGACGGTCCGGTGGTCCAGCGCGCTTCGGAACGTGCGCTGGCGCAGGGAGTGGGCCTGCACGACGTGCTCGATCTCGTCGCGACGTTCCGCCGGCACAACATGCAGACGCCCATCGTTCTGATGGGTTATGCGAACCCGGTGGAGGCGATGGGCGTGGAAACGTTCGTCGCGCGCGCACGCGAGACCGGGGTCGACGGCGTCATCATCGTCGACTATCCGCCGGAGGAAGCGACGGAGTTCGCGGCACTGCTCCGCAAGAACGCAATCGCGCCGATCTTCCTCATCGCACCGACGACGCCTGATGCGCGCGTCGAGCGCATCGCGAAGCTCGCCGCCGGCTATGTCTACTACGTTTCGCTGAAGGGTGTCACGGGCGCGGGCCATCTCGATGCGGCCGATGTCGGGCGGAAGCTCGCCGAAATCCGCCGCCACCTCTCGCTGCCGGTCGGTGTCGGCTTCGGCATTCGCGACGCCGCCAGCGCACGGGCAATCGCCGCACATGCCGACGCTGTCGTCATCGGCAGCCGCATCATCACCGAGATCGAGCACGGGGCCCCCGCGGAAGCCGCGTCGCGCGCCGGTGCGTTCGTCGCGTCGATTCGGCGTGCGCTCGATGCGCGCGAACTGCAGCCGGCGGCCTAGCGCCGGTCGCCGCCACAGCATGAACGGGCACTGACGGATGAGCTGGCTGCAGAAACTGCTTCCGCCGCGCATCAAGAGTACGCCCGGCGTGCGCAAGACGCCGGTGCCCGAAGGGCTGTGGGTCAAGTGCGCGTCGTGCGAATCGACGCTGTATCGGACCGATCTCGAGAAGAACCTGCTCGTCTGCCCGAAGTGCAACTTCCACAATCGCGTCACGGCGCGCGAGCGGGTCGAGCAGTTGCTGGATGCCGAGGGCCGCTTCGAGATCGGCCTCGAGGTCGTACCGGTCGACAGCCTCAAGTTCAAGGACACCAAGCGCTATCCGGAGCGGCTCGAGATCGCGCTCGAGGAAACCGGCGAGACCGACGCGCTCGTCGTGATGCAGGGCAGCGTGCGCAGCGTCCCGCTGGTGCTCGCCACGTTCGAGTTCAACTTCATGGGCGGGTCGATGGGCTCGGTCGTCGGCGAGCGGTTCGTCCGCGGCGTTCGTGTCGCCTATGAGAACCGATTGCCGTTCGTGTGCGTCTCCGCATCCGGTGGCGCGCGAATGCAGGAAGGCGTCAATTCGCTGTTCCAGATGGCGAAGACGACGGCGGTGCTGCAGGAACTGACGAAGGCGCGGCTGCCGTTCGTGTCGATCCTGACCGATCCGACGATGGGCGGCGTTTCGGCGTCGTTCGCGTTCGTTGCGGATCTCGTGCTCGCCGAGCCCGGCGCGCTGATCGGTTTTGCCGGGCCACGGGTGATCGAGCAGACCGTGCGCGAAAAGCTGCCGGAAGGATTCCAGCGCGCCGAATTCCTGGTCGAGAAAGGTGCGATCGACATCATCGTCGACCGCCGCAATCTTCCGGACGAGTTGGCGCGCCTGCTCGCGCTCCTGACGCGGCAACCGGCGCCGACGACCTAAACGCTGCAGTCCAGCGGCGGGCTGTGCGTTACCGGGCCGTCATCGAAGAAAGAAGCCGTTCCGTGTGCGCATGCCCGTGACTCGCCCTGCGACGCTTCCCGGCTGGTTGCGCTATATCGAGACGCTGCATGCGACGCCGATCGCGCTGGGACTCGAGCGAGTCAGCGCGGTGGCCGCAAGAATGTCGATCGACGTCGCGTGTCCGACGATCACCGTGGCCGGCACCAACGGCAAGGGATCGACGTGCGCGATGCTCGAATCGATGCTTCGCCATGCCGGTTACCGGACCGCGCTGTATACGTCGCCGCACCTGCTGCGCTTCAACGAGCGCGTCCGCATCGGCGGCGTCGAAGCCACCGATGAGGCGCTCGTCGCGGCGTTCGATGCCGTCGAAAGCGCCCGCACGTCACGTGAGGCAGTCCCGCTCACGTACTTCGAATTCAGCACGCTTGCCGCGCTGCACGTGTTCGCAGCGGCGCGCATCGACGCAATCGTGCTCGAAGTCGGGCTCGGCGGCAGGCTCGACGCCGTGAACATCGTCGATGCCGACGTCGCCGTCGTCACGTCGATCGGGATCGATCACGTCGATTATCTCGGCTCGACTCGCGAGGCCATCGGCCGGGAAAAGGCGGGAATCTTCCGCGCCGGTCGCCCGGCGATCTGCGGCGACGCCGATCCGCCGGCGTCGCTCGTCGCGCACGCGGATGCGATCGGCGCGCCGCTGTGGCGCATTGGCCGCGACTACACGTTCATGGCATCCGACCTGCAGTGGCGATACAGCGGTCCGGCCGGTGCGCGTCACGCGCTGCCGTTTCCCGCGCTCCGCGGCGCCCATCAGCTTGGCAATGCAGCGACGGCGCTCGCGGCGCTCGACGCATTGCGCGATCGCCTGCCGGTGGCGGCTAACGCGATCCGCACCGGACTGGTGGATGTCGAGTTGCCGGGGCGGTTCCACGTGCTGCCCGGACGCCCGGTGATGGTTCTCGACGTTGCGCACAATCCGCATGCCGCGCGCGTGCTCGCGGACACGCTCGGCGCGATGTCGTTTCATCCGGCAACGCTTGCGGTATTCGGCATGCTGGCGGACAAGGATATCGACGGCGTGGTGGCTGCGATGCGCCCGCGAATCGATCAGTGGTACGTTGCAACCCTGCCGGGTCCGCGCGGTGCGGCGGCGGCGCGGATCGTCGCGGCGCTGCAAAACGCCGGCGTCGACGCGTCGGCGATTCACGAATTCGACGACATCGAACACGCATTCGCGGCGGCGCGTGCCGCGGCCGGCGACACTGATAGAATCGCGGCCTTCGGCTCGTTCCTGACCGTGGCGGCGACGCTCCTCGCGGCGCGCGAACGGCAGTAGCGAACCGCGAGTGCGATGGCGGAACCGGCGGACATCAACGTAGACGAATTGCGGCGGCGCGCGAGGCGCCGCCTGGTCGGGGCCATCGTGCTGGCACTGGGCGTCGCCGTCGTCGTGCCGATGCTGCTCGAGACGGAGCAAAAGCCGCTTGGCGAAGACGTATCGGTGAAGATTCCGCCGATCGACGACGGCAAGTTCGTCAATCGGCTCACGGAGAACCGCGCGAAGGACGCCGCTGGCACGCCGTCCAAGGCACCACCGAAGGACGAAGCCGCGAAGGAAGCGGCCGCCACCGCACCGCCGGTCGCAGCGCCAACGGCGCCGCCGAAGTACGACACGCGCATTCCGGATGCGCCGGCGACGTCCGCAACGACGCCGGACGCAGGCAGTGGCGCGACTGCGGCGCGACCGTCCACACCGTCGTCCGCAAGTCCGGCTTCCGATGCGACGAAAGCATCGTCGGCGAGTGCGGCGCCGCGCGCCGAAGGCAAGGCGGCGGCACCGAGCGCCACCGCGCAGCCTGCGCCCCCGGTCGCGGCGGCAGCGGCAAAGCCCGCGGCCACGGTCGATGCCGTCCCGCACGAGGGATTCGCCGTCCAACTCGCGGCGTTCGCAGACGACAAGGGTGCGAATGCGCTCGCCGGCCGCTTGAAGAAGTCCGGTTACGCCGCATATACCGAGCCTCTGAAGACCAGCAAGGGCACCTTGTGGCGCGTGCGCGTCGGGCCCTATCCTTCCCGCGAAGCGGCGCTTGCCGCACGGGACAAACTGAAGACCGAAGGGCAGAGCGGCATCGTTGCGTCGGTCAAATAGCCTTGTGGCCCCAAAGGGGCGTCGCGTGCACCGGACAGGTGATGGAAACGACTGTTGATGTCGACGTCGATTGTGCGGACGCGAGATGCCAGGGAATGCGAATTCGATGACGGACGCGTTGCGCGGTATCCATGACGACGTTCGACTGGGTCGTCGTGCTCGTCATCGGCCTGTCGACGCTGGCGGCATTCTTTCGCGGCGTCGTGCGGGAGTTGATCGCTGCGGTCGCGTGGGTACTGGGGCTGATCGGCGCGATTGCGTTCACGCCGGTGCTCGGCACGATGCTTCCGGCGATACCCGGATATCCGGCGGTGCCGTACCTCGTAGCATTTGCGTTGATCGTCATCGGGGCGCTGCTGGTGGGCGCGCTCATCGCCTGGCCGCTCACGAAGGCGGTTCGTGCGGCGGGACTGGGCTTCGTCGATCGCTTCCTGGGCTCGATCTTTGGCGTCGTGCGCGGTGCGGCGCTGATGCTCGCGTTCGTCATCGTCGCCGGGCTGACGCCATTGCCGCGGACCGGCTGGTGGCAGCGCGCAGCGCTCGTGCCGCCGCTCGTTGCCGGCGTCGCCGCGTTGAAGCCGTATCTGCCAGACGAGCTTGCGCGCCGGCTCGACTATTCTCCGGGCACGAGAACGCGCGATCCTGCGCAGGGCGAAGAGGCGTGAGCGCGCGACATTCACCTGGCAACCGAGCGGACGGCAACTGACATGTGCGGCATCCTCGGCGCGGTCGCGCACACTCCGGTCAACCAGCTCCTCTACGACGGCCTGTTGCTGCTGCAGCATCGGGGACAGGATGCGGCCGGTATCGTCACGAGCGAAGGCCCGGTTTTTCACACCTACAAGGGTCCCGGCTACGTGCGCGACGTGTTCCGTACGCGCAACATGCGCGAGCTGCAGGGGACGACGGGCATCGCGCATTGCCGTTATCCCACGGCGGGCTCGGCGTTCTCCGATCTCGAATCGCAGCCGTTCTACGTCAATTCGCCGTTCGGGCTGACGCTCGGGCACAACGGGAACCTGACGAACAGCGAAGCGCTGAAGCGCGAGCTGTGGGAGCTGGATTTCCGGCACGTCAACACCAATTCGGACAGCGAGGTGCTGCTCAACGTGCTGGCGCTCGAGCTCGAACGCGCGGCGCAGCATCACCGGCTCGACCCCGATGCGATCTTCCGCGCGGTCGCCGGTGTCCATCGCCGCTGCCGGGGCGCGTACGCCGTCGTGGCGATGATCGCCGGCTACGGAATGCTCGCGTTCCGCGATCCGTTCGGTATCCGGCCATTGATCATCGGCGTCAACCAGTCGATGGGCGGCCCCGAGTATCTCGTCGCGTCGGAATCGGTCGCGCTCGAGCCGCTGGGCTTTTCCGTATTGCGCGACGTCGCACCCGGCGAGGCGATCTTCGTCGACCAGGCGGGCGGCTTTCACGCGCGCCAATGCGCGGACAACGCGACGCTGAACCCGTGCATCTTCGAGTACGTCTATCTCGCGCGTCCGGATTCGGTGATGGATGGCACGTCGGTGTACGAGGCGCGGCTGCGCATGGGCGGCACGCTCGCGCGGAAGATCCGCAACATCCCGCAGGCGCAGGACATCGACGTCGTGATTCCGATTCCCGACTCGAGCCGGCCGTCCGCGCTCGAGCTTGCGAACACGCTCGGCAAGACGTATCGCGAGGGCTTCGTCAAGAATCGCTACATCGGCCGGACGTTCATCATGCCTGGGCAGGCGTTACGCAAGAAAAGCGTCCGGCAGAAGCTGAACCCGATCGGCATGGAGTTCAAGGACAAGGTCGTGCTGCTCGTCGACGATTCGATCGTGCGCGGAACGACGTCGCGCGAGATCGTGCAGATGGCGCGCGACGCCGGTGCGCGCAAGGTCTACTTCGCGTCGGCGAGCCCGCCGGTGCGCTTCCCGAACGTCTACGGCATCGACATGCCGAACCAGCAGGAACTGGTGGCGACAGGCCGCACCGAGGCCGAGATCGCCGTCGAGATCGGCGCCGATCTCCTCGTCTACCAGGAGCTCGACGCACTCAAGGAAGCGGTGCGGGACGGCAACCCGGCGCTGCGCGACTTCGAGGCGTCGTGCTTCGACGGCCGCTACATCACCGGCGACATCACGATCGATTACCTGTCGCACCTCGCATCGGAGCGCGATCAGGCGCGCGGCGAAGCGGAGTCGGACCTCGTCGAGGATGCACGGGCGACGGCGGATTGAGCTGTCACGCGCGTGTCATGCGGGAGGTGGTATAGTTGTCGTGCGCCGATTTGAGCTTCAGCTTGCGGGCGCTTAACAAATACCGCTAAAGCGAGGTTCGCTCCAGCCCGAAGATATCGGGCGGGGCACACAAAACCCGTTTGGCGGAAGCCCAACGGGTTTTTTGTTTGCGCGAGGGCGACACGCCGCAAGAGGCCGCGGTATGTCGATGCAAGGAGGCCGAGAACGCGAGCAGCGGTCGAAGGCGCAAGAAAGGAATCATCATGAGCGATACGAATCCCCACCGTGGTTTCACCACCGCGATCCTGCACTCCGATCGCGACGCCGCGATCGAGCACGGCGCGCTGCACAAGCCGCTGCACTTGTCCGTTGCGTACGCGTACAAGGATGCGGCCGACCTGATCGGCGTGTTCCAGGGCCGGCAATCCGGCTACGCCTACGGCCGCCAGGGCAATCCAACGTCGGCGGCGCTCGAAGCGAAAGTCAACGCGATGGAAGGCGGTGTCGCAACCGTATGCTTCGCAACGGGCATGGCGGCGATCGGCGCGACGCTGCTGGCGCTGTTGCGTGGCGGCGACCACATCGTCGCGAGCTCGTTCATCTTCGGCAACACGAACAGCCTGCTCGCAACCCTCGCTGATCACGGCACCCCGGTGACGTTCGTCGATGCGACGAGCGTCGACAACGTCGAACGCGCGCTGACGCCAGCCACCCGACTGGTGTTCGTCGAGACGATCGCCAATCCGCGCACGCAGGTCGCCGACCTTGCGGGCATCGGCGCGCTGTGTCGCGAGCGTGGACTGCTGTACGTCGTCGACAACACGATGACGTCGCCGTGGCTGTTCCGTCCGACCACCGTATACGCCGGTCTGATCGTCAACGCACTGACCAAGTACATCGGCGGCCACGGCAACGCGCTCGGCGGCGCCGTCACCGACACCGGCCACTTCGACTGGACGAAGTTTTCGAACATCGCCGACACCTACAAGAGCCAGAAACCGGCGTTGTGGGGCATCACGCAGTTGCGCAAGAAGGGCCTCCGCGACTGGGGCGGCACGCTGGCCGCCGATCAGGCGCATCACATCGCTGTCGGTGCCGAGACGCTTGCGCTGCGGTTGACGAGGCAATGCGAGAATGCGCAGGCGCTCGCCGAATACCTTGTCGGCCACCCGAAGGTCAGCGCCGTCCATTTTCCGGGCCTGCCCGCGCATCCGGAACACGAGCGTGCGACGGCGCTGTTCCGCGCGCCCGGCGCCTTGCTGTCGTTCGAGTTGGTCGCGGGCCTGGACGTCGTTGCGATGCTGAACCGATTGCGCGTGGTCGTGTTGTCGTCGAATCTCGGCGACAACCGGACGCTCGCCATCCCGGTCGCGCAAACGATTTTCTGGGAAATGGGCGCGGCCCGGCGGGCGGAGATGGGGATCGCCGATTCGCTGGTCCGCCTGTCGGTGGGCATCGAGGACAGCGACGACCTGATCGCGGATTTCGCGCGCGCGCTCGATTAGCGCGCAGGCGGTGGGGTTCCGACGGGGCGCGAATTAGGCATAATGATCATTCCGAAACAGGAGGACTCCATGGGCAACCGCGACAAGCAGGGCAAGGAACCCAAGAAACCCAAGCAGCCGAAGAAGCCGGTTCCGAAGACCTGACGGTCGTTTCCCGCGTTCAGGCCGCTCGCGGGCGGCAACGACGCGGCTAGCGCGGCGTCGCGCGCGCTCGTCCGGGCGCGCCGAACAGGCGCTGCATCGCGATGGCGATCGGGATCCACCCGATCCAGCGAATGAAGTCGACGATGCTTTCGTCCCAATGCCACGCATCGGCGGGGTCGATTTCGGCACTGATTCGCTCGTCCAGCCAGCCGAACACGACGAGCCACGCGACGACGACGGCGAGCGTCGCGACCTGCAGCCGATGTGACGGGTCGAGCATCTGCCACGCGGGTGCGCCCGCGAGTCCGCCGACGATGACGGCATAGAGCGTCGTGTGGAGCCAGCGGTGCTCGCGCAAAAATCCGGCGAGCAGCGGCTCGCTCGCGAGCATCTTGGCCGCGGTCCAGCCGAGCACGGCTGCGCCGAGCCAGAGGATCGCCGGGTAGCGTTCCACCCACTTCAGCACGAGCGTCGAGCCCCAGATCACGATCGGGATCGACACGGCGAGTCCGATCAGCACCAGCAGCAGCGAGCCGTGCGCCGCGCCGCCGACAGCGAGCACGTTGTCGACGCCCATCACGGCGTCGGCGATGACGATCGTCTGCACGGCGCCGCGGACCGTCGACTTCGCGGCCACGGAGGCTTCGTCCTTATGGCCGTCGTGCGTGAGTCTCCAGCCGACATAGACGAGCGCCAAGCCTCCGACGAGCAGGAAGCCAGGGATCTTCAGCAGCCAGACGACGACGGCGGTCAGCAGCGCGCGCACGATGATCGCGCCTGCCGTTCCCCACAGGATCACGCGCTTCTGCATTGCCGCAGGTACGTTGCGGGCGGCGAGCCCGATGACGAGCGCGTTGTCGCCGGCGAGGATCAAGTCGATGACGATGATCGACGCCAGTGCGGAAAACCAGGGTGCGGAAAGGATCTCGAGTGTCATCCGGTGATTTCGCGCGTGCGCGCGCCTCGTTCATCGATTTCGAGATAGTGGCCGCGATCGTCCCAGTCCGACAGCACGAACCGCTCGCGCGGTCTGCCGTCGACGATCGTGTCGTGCCGCGCAGGACGATGCGTGTGGCCGTGGATCATCCGCGCGACGCCGGCGCGGCGGAACGCGCGCTCGATTGCGCCGGCATTGACGTCGAGTATCGACTCCGGCTTCCGCGCCGTGGCCGAACGGCTCTTGCGCCGCAGCCATTGGCCGATCCAGCGCCGGACGAAGTACGGAAGGCGGAGCAGCCGGCGCTGGTGTCGCGGGTCGCGCGTCAGCGTTCGATAGCGCTGGTATTGCACGTCGTCGGTGCAGAACTCATCGCCGTGCGACAGCAGCGTCTTCGTGCCGCCTATGGCGACGAGCGTCTGCTCGGGCAGCAGCGTGGCACCCGTGGCCGCGGCAAACGCGTCGCCGAGCAGGAAGTCGCGGTTGCCGCGTGCGACGTACAGCGGAACACCGGCGTCGCTGATGCCGCGCAACGCGCCGACTACGTCACGCGCGAACGGCTCGAACCGCTGCTCGTCGCCGAGCCACGCATCGAAGAGGTCGCCCATGATGTAGACCGCCGCTGCCGCGCGCGCGGGTCCGCGCGCGAACGCCTCGAAGGCGGCCGCCGACTCGGGTCGCTCCGGTGCCAGGTGAAGGTCCGACAGGAGGAGGGTCGCCTTCATCGCACGTCGGTTCGCTGCCGTCGTTCGCGCGGTCGTCGGCGGTGCACGACCCGCGTTCCGACGAAGCAGGCGACGGCTACGCGACTTCCTCGGCGCGCGTGATGACGACGTCGTCGGTCGGCACGTTCTCGTGCATGCCGGAGCGGCCCGTCGCTACGCCGGCTATCCGGTCGACGACCTCCTTGCCCCCGACGACTTTGCCGAACACGCAATAGCCGTAGTGCTGGGCGCTCGGCGCCTTGTAGTCGAGGAAGGCGTTGTCGGCGACGTTGATGAAAAACTGCGCGGTCGCCGAATGCGGATCCGACGTGCGCGCCATCGCCACCGTGTAGTGCTTGTTCTTGACGCCGTTGGCCGCTTCGTTGGCCACACCCTCGCGCGTCGGTTTCTGCTTCATACCCGGGGTGAAACCGCCGCCCTGGATCATGAAGCCGGGTATCACGCGATGGAACAGCGTGTTGTCGTAGTGGCCGTCGTGAACGTATTGCAGGAAGTTCTTGACGCTTGCGGGCGAGTTCTCGCTGTCGAGTTCGAGCGTGACATCGCCGTGGTTTGTGTGCAGGACGACCATGCGATCCTCCAATCGGTTATTGCGTGACGACCCGCGCGGACTTGATGACGACGCGCTCTACCGGAACGTCGGTCGGAAACCGGCCGCCGGACCCGGTGGCACCCTTGCCGATCTTGTCGACCACGTCCATGCCGGCGATGACCTTGCCGAACACCGTGTACCCGTAGCCTTGCGGATCGGCAGACTTGAAATCGAGCCGCTTGTTGTCGCCGACGTTGATGAAGAACTGTGACGTTGCGGAGTTCGGATCCCCGGTGCGCGCCATCGCGACGGTGCCGGGCTTGTTCGACAGCCCGGCCTTGACGCTTTGCTCTGACTCGATCTGGACCGGCGGTCGCGTCGGGCGCTCGCGGAACTCCGCGTCGTAGCCACCGCCCTGGATCATGAAGCCCTTGATGACGCGATGGAACTGCGTGCCGTTGTACTGGCCGGCGTTCACGTATTTCAGGAAGTTCTCGACGGTCTTCGGTGTTGCGTCCGGATAGAGCTCGAGCTTGATCGTCCCCGCGGTCGTATCGAGCTCGACCTGCGGGTTGGCGGCGAGTGCGGGACCGGCGGCAAGCGCCACGAAAAGTACAGCCAATGACCACAGACGACGCATCTTCAAGCTCCGTTCAGGTTGTGGTTCGAATCGCGGCGCGGCCAGCGCGGTACAGGTGCGCCACGCACTGGTGAAATGCCCCTAGTTGGCCGGCATTTCGCGGATCTGCTTCAGCTTCGCGGCCGCCGTGCGGTTGCGCTTGTCCAGTGTCGACGCTTTCTCGAACTCGACGGCGGCGAGACGCGCGTAGACATCGCCGAGATTCTCGTGCGCCACCGCGTAATCGGGGGCCGTCGCCACGGCGCGCTCGAGTTCGTCACGCGCCTGTGCGTATTCGCCCTTCTGCGCATGAAGGACCGCGAGATTGTTGCGCGGTTCCGGTAATTCCGGGAAATCGGCAAGGATGCCGCGGAACACCGTCATCGCTTCATCTGCCTTGCCCTGGTCGGTGAGCGCGACACCTTTCATGAAGCGTGCCTGCGATTCACGCGGCCGCTCCGCGATCAGGGCGTCGAGCTTGGCGATTGCCTCCGCATATTGCTTGCGGTCCAGCAGGTCCTTCGCCTGGTGCAGCGCCTCGGCGTAGACCTTGCGATTCGCCTCGCCCATGTCGCGCGGATCCTGCACCGCCGGTGGCGATTGCGCGAACACCAAGGTTGCCGCGGCGATCGCCGTCAGGGCAACGGCGCTGCGGATGCGGGGGGAAATCGGCATGCGGTCGACGGTCGAGCGGAAGCTCATTCGAGCGGCGGATTCTAACCTACGCGAGACGCTCGCTTAGGACGCTACGGATTCGACGCGGGTTGCGCGCGCAGCCGCGCCACGGTCGTATCGATGAGCCGCCGCGAAATGGACACGGTCGTCGGCAGGTCGGGCAGCTTGTCGACGGCGAACCAGCGGACGTCCTCGATCTCGGTCGGATCGGGCCGCAATTCGCCGCCGGCGTAGCGCGCCGTGTACGCGATCATCAGCGAGTGTGGGAAGGCCCACGACTGGCTGGCGAAGTATTGCAGGTCCTTGACGTCGATGCCGACTTCCTCGCGGACCTCGCGATGGATGCAGTCCTCGATCGTCTCGCCTGGCTCGACGAAGCCGGCGAGCGCGCTGTACATCGCGTTCGGGAACCGGTTGGCGCGCGCGAGCAGCACCTCGCGGTCGCGCGTCACCAGCACCATCATCGCGGGCGAAATTCGCGGATAGGCGACATAGCCGCAAGCCGGGCACAGCTTGGCACGCTCGCCCGGCTTGTCGTTGGTCGGCGTGCCGCAGCGACCGCAGAAGCGATGCGTGCGATCCCATTCGACGACCTGGAACGCGCGGGCGGCGAGCGCGAGCGTCGCTTCGGGCAGGCGCAGGAACAGCGCGCGCAGTCCGGTCAGCATGTAACCGACGGGGGTCGCCGCCTCGTCGGGCAAGCCGATCGCGACGCAATCGGCACCCTGCAGGCGTCCGAGGTAGTGGTGCGAGCCGACGGGCATTTCGCGGACCACGTCGTCGAGCGACGGCACGACGGGTGCCTGCTCGTTGCCGCGGATCAGGAGCTTCCCGCCGACGAACGCGAACGCCAGCGTCGTCTCGGACAGCGACGACGGCGTGACATGCATCGGAGTGAAGCCAGCGGGCGTATGCATCGTCAAAGCCTGTTGGAGCGCGATTCGCCGAGCGCGGTATCCCGTCGCGCCGTTTTGCGCACAGCACCTGCGCGCGGAAGCGATAGGTTTCAATGGTACCGCTATAATGAACGACAATTCTCCGAAAGAGCCATGCAATGGAAGCCGAACATCTGAACGCGATCGCGAACGCGCTTGCTGGCCTCAAGGATCGCACGTCGCAGCTTCGGAGGTATCTTTGACTTCGATGTGAAGGCGGCGCGTCTCGCGGCCGTCGACCGCGAGCTCGAAGACCCGAAGATCTGGGACAACCCGCAGCGTGCGCAGGAGCTCGGCAAGGAGAAGAAGCAGCTCGACGGCGTCGTGGTGACGCTGACGCAGCTGCATTCGGGCCTCGACGACAGTGCGCAACTCTACGAGCTCGCGCGCGAGGAAGGCGACGACGCTGCGCTGATCGCGATCGAGGCCGACGTCGCGAAGCTCGAGCGCACCGTCGCCGATCTCGAATTCCGGCGCATGTTCCACAACCCGCTCGACCCCGGCAGTGCGTTCGTCGATATCCAGGCGGGCAGCGGCGGCACCGAGGCGCAGGACTGGGCGTCGATGCTTTTGCGCATGTATCTGCGCTACTGCGAGCGCAAGGGCTTTGCCGTCGAGGTGCTCGAGGAATCGCCCGGTGAAGTGGCGGGCATCAAGAGCGCGTCGATCAAGGCCGACGGCGAATACGCGTACGGGTTCCTCCGCACGGAGACCGGCGTGCACCGGCTCGTGCGCAAGAGTCCGTTCGACTCGAACGCGCGACGGCATACGTCCTTCGCGAGCGTGTTCGTCTATCCCGAGGTGGACGAATCGATCGAGGTCGACATCAATCCGGCCGACCTGCGCATCGACACCTATCGCGCATCGGGCGCCGGCGGACAGCACATCAACAAGACCGACTCCGCCGTGCGGATCACGCACCTGCCCACCAACATCGTCGTCCAGTGCCAGTCGGACCGGTCGCAGCACCGCAACCGCGCCGAGGCGTTCGCAATGCTGAAGTCGAAGCTCTACGAGCTCGAGCTGCGCAAGCGCCAGGAACAGCAGGCGAAGCTCGAGGACTCGAAGACGGACATCGGCTGGGGTCACCAGATCCGCTCGTACGTGCTCGACCAGTCGCGAATCAAGGACCTGCGCACCAGCTACGAGGTGGGCAATACGCAGGCGGTGCTCGACGGGGACCTCGACGATTTCATCTCGGCGAGCCTGAAGCAGGGAGTGTGATGTGAGCGAGCCGCCGGTCCACGACGAAAGCCAGGTGATCGCCGAGCGCCGGGCGAAGCTCGCAGCGCTCCGCGCGTCGGCCAACGCGTATCCGAACGACTTCCGTCGCGACGCGCTCGCCGGCGACCTGCATGCGGCACATGACGGCAAGGACAATGCGGCGCTCGAAGGATCGCCGAATCGCGTCGCGGTGGCCGGCCGAATGATGCTGAAGCGCGTGATGGGTAAGGCGTGCTTTGCGACGCTGCAGGATATGTCGGGTCGTATCCAGCTCTATGTCACGCTCGACGGTGTCGGCGAGGCCACGCTCGATTCGTTCAAGCACTGGGATCTCGGCGACATCGTCGGCGCAACGGGAACGCTGTTCAAGACGAAGACCGGCGAGCTGTCGGTCAAATGCGACCGCGTGCGACTGCTCGCGAAGGCGCTGCGGCCGTTGCCGGAGAAGTTCCACGGCATGACCGACCAGGAGCAGCGCTACCGGCAGCGCCACGTCGACCTCATCACCAATCCCTCATCGCGCGACGTTTTCGTCAAGCGGTCGCAGACGGTTCAGGCCATCCGCGAGTTCTTCGTCGCGCGCGGGTTTCTCGAAGTCGAGACGCCGATGATGCAGCCGATACCGGGCGGCGCCGCGGCGCGTCCGTTCGTCACGCATCACAACGCGCTCGACATGCCGCTGTATCTGCGCATCGCGCCCGAGCTGTACCTGAAGCGGCTGGTCGTGGGCGGGCTCGAGAAGGTGTTCGAGATCAACCGCAACTTCCGCAACGAGGGCATCTCAACGCGGCACAACCCCGAATTCACGATGCTCGAGTTCTACCAGGCCTATGCCGATTATCGCGACCTGATGGATCTCACGGAGGCGCTGCTGCGCGACGTCGCGCAGCGCGTGTGCGGAACGACGACGCTCACCTACCAGGACGAGACGATCGACCTCGCGCAGCCGTTCGAGCGGCTGACGATGGCCGAGGCGATCAGGCGCCACAACGCCGAATACGCGGCGGTCGATCTCGCCGATGCCGCTGCGGTGCGGCGGGCGTTGTTGCCGTTTCCCGTCGACGTGTACGACAGCGACGGCATCGGACTGCTGCAGCTCAAGCTGTTCGAGGCGACAACCGAGGACAAGCTCGTGCAGCCGACGTTCATCGTCGCGCACCCGACCGACGTGTCGCCGCTCGCGCGCGCGAGCGACGCCGATCCGGCGGTCACCGATCGCTTCGAGCTCTTCATCACGCGCCGGGAGATCGCCAACGGGTTCTCGGAGCTGAACGATCCCGAGGACCAGGCGGCGCGCTTCCAGGCGCAGGCGCAGGCGAAGGAAGCGGGCGACGAGGAGGCGATGTACTACGACGCTGACTATGTGCGCGCGCTCGAATACGGCCTGCCGCCGACGGCAGGTGAGGGGATCGGCATCGACCGGCTGGTGATGCTGCTGACCGACAGCGCCTCGATCCGCGACGTGATCCTCTTTCCGCAGCTGAAACCGGAAGGCTGAGCGTCGCGGCTTGATATATACCCTGCTGGGGTATATGATACAAGGATGGATACCGCCGTCGCCGATCGCAACGTGACGTCGGAGCTCGCGCAGCCGCCGGATGGTCGCGAGCGTGTCGAGCTCGCGCTCGAGGGCATGACGTGCGCCGCCTGTGCCGCGCGTATCGAGAAGAGCCTCAATCGGCTGCCCGGCGTCGACGCATCGGTCAATTTCGCGACGGAGTCGGCGCGCGTCGACTACGACCGCGCGCGCACGGGTACGAACGCGCTCCTCGCCGCCGTCACCAAGGCCGGCTATGCGGCGCACGTCCGCAACGACGAGGCCGCCGAGCGCGCGCTCGATGCGGCGCGTCGCGACGACGCGTGGCAGTCGCTGCGCCGCGAACTCGTGATCGCCGCGGTCTTGACGGCACCCTTCATAGCCCAGATGCTGGTGATGTTCGTCCGGGGCGCGTCGATGCACGATGAACTGCTGCCGCGCTGGCTGCAACTCGCGCTTGCAACGCCGGTGCAGTTCGTAATCGGCCGGCGCTTCTACCTCGGTGCATGGCGGGCGCTTCGCGGCGGCGGTGCGAACATGGACGTGCTGATCGTCCTCGGCACGTCGATCGCATGGCTGTGGAGCACGCTTGTCACCGTCACGGGATCGCTCCAGCACGTGTACTTCGAGGCATCGGCGGCGATCGTCACGCTGGTACTGCTCGGCAAGGCGCTCGAGGCGCGCGCGAAAGCGGGGACGTCGGCCGCGCTCGAAGGACTCTTGCGTCTGCAACCCACGGTCGCGCATGTCGAGCGCGACGGACATGACGTCGACGTGCCGCTGGCGAATGTCGTCGTCGGCGACCGGTTCCGCGTGCTCGCCGGCGAAGCTATTCCCGTTGACGGACGCGTTGTCGAGGGCGGTGCGTCGGTCGACGAATCGATGCTGACGGGCGAAAGCCGTCCTGTCGCGAAAACACCGGGCGCAGCCGTTTACGCCGGCACCGTGAATCTCGACGGTCTGTTGCGCTGCGAGGCGACCGGCGTCGGAGCCGCGACGCTGCTCGCCGGCATCGTGCGTCTCGTCGGCGAGGCGCAGGGCTCGAAGGCGCCGATCCAGCGTCTCGCCGATCGCGTCTCGGGCATTTTCGTGCCGGTCGTCGTCGCGATCGCGGTGCTGACGTTCTTTGCCGCGGCGTGGATCACCGGCGATCCGCTGCTCGGCATCGTCAATGCCGTCGCGGTGCTCGTCATTGCGTGTCCCTGTGCGTTGGGACTTGCCACGCCCACGGCGATCATCGTCGGCACCGGCCGCGGCGCGCAGCTTGGATTGCTCATTCGCAACGCGATCGCGCTGGAAAACGCCGGAAGTCTGACGACGCTTATCGTCGACAAGACCGGCACCGTGACCGAAGGCGCGCCGGCCGTGACCGGCATTCTCGCCCTCGCTGAGTTTTCGCGCGAAGGCGTCCTCAGTGCCGCCGCAGCGCTCGAGCAGGGCACCTCGCACCCGCTCGCCGATGCCATCGTCGCGCACGCGCGCGACAACGGCATTGCGCTGCCCGCTGTCACGGAATTCTCGATGTTGCCGGGCCTCGGTACGGCGGGGCGCATCGGCGATGGAAAGACGACGGCCCTCGTGGGCTCGCTCGCGTTCCTGCAAGGCCGCGGCATCGACGTCGAGGCGCGCGACATCGGGCCGCTGCTCGATTCGGGCGCCAGCGTCGTCGGCGTCGCCCTCGATGGCCAACTTGCCGGCGTCGTAACGCTGGCCGACCGGGTGCGTACGACGTCGGCGGCGGCGATCGCGCGGCTCGCGCAAGCGGGTATCGATGTCGTCATGCTGTCGGGCGACAATCAGGCGACGGTCGACGTCGTGGCGTCCGAAGTCGGCATTCGCGCTGCGCGTGGCGGGCTGGACCCGGCGGCGAAGGCGGCGCGGATACGCGAGTTCCAGGCGGCCGGTCGCGTGGTAGGCATGGTCGGCGACGGCGTCAACGATGCGCCGGCGCTGGCGGCGGCCGACGTCAGCTTCGCCATCGGCGCGGGTTCCGCGGTTGCCGTCGAGGCCGCGGATATTACGGTGATCCGCAACGACCTCAACGCGGTCGTCGATGCGATCTTGCTGTCGCGGGCCACGCGCGCGAAGATCCGCCAGAACCTCGTGTTCGCGTTCGCCTACAACGTGCTGGGGATTCCGCTGGCGGCGCTTGGCTATCTCAATCCGGTTGTTGCAGGTGCCGCGATGGCGATGAGTTCCGTATCCGTCGTCGGCAACGCGCTGTTGCTGCGGAAATTCCGCGTGCCGCAACGCTGATCGCTCAAAGACCCAAACGTTAACGAGGATCGATGATGGAAAACGCAACGTTGAACGTAACAGGCATGACGTGTCAGGGCTGTGTCGCGAGCGTCACTCGTGTGTTGAAGGCGGTGCCAGGCGTGTCGGATGTCGTCGTAACGCTGCAGCCCGGCACGGCGACGGTCGTCTACGACGCCACCCGGACGACACTGCCGGTGCTGAAAGCGGCTATCGAGGACGCAGGGTATGACGTCGCCGCGTAAGACGGCACGCCGCGATGCGGAGCCGCGAGGGTTTGCGGAGCCGGCGAAACGCGCCGTGGTCGCGCACAGCGGTGCCGAGACAACGGCGCTGGCAAAGCGGCTCAACCGGATCGAAGGCCAGGTCCGCGGCATCGGGCGGATGATCGACGATGATCGCTACTGCGTCGACATATTGACGCAGGTGAGTGCCGTCCAGTCGGCGCTTGATGCGCTCGCGCTGAAACTGCTCGAGCATCACCTGCACGGCTGCGTCAGCCATGCGGTTGCATCCGGCAACGGCGCACATGCAATCGACGAAGCACTCAGCGTCATCCGCAAGTTCGGGCGCTGATCGCAACGATGGCTCTCGTTGCGGTGCGTTCGCTGCGCGCGGTTCAGGGCATTTGCGCGTGTCGCATCAGGCCTTCGCTGCGTTGCGATCGATCCACGCTGCAAATGCGTCCAGGAACTTCTGCATGAAGGCGCGCGTGGAGTCGTTGGCGAGATTGCCCTCCGCGTCGAACAGCTTGTCGGCGCCGCCGATGTAGGCCTCAGGCTGCTGCATCGCGGGCATGTTGAGGAACACCATCGACTGCCGAAGGTGATGATTGGCGCCGAAAGCGCCGATCGCACCCGGCGCCACGCTGACGATGGCGCACGGCTTGCCTTCCCAGGCGCTCTGGCCTTTCGGCCGCGACCCGACATCGATGGCGTTCTTCAGTGCACCCGGCACTGACCGGTTGTATTCCGGCGTCACGAAGAGCACCGCATCGGCTTTCTTGACGCGCGCCTTGAACGCGACGGCTGCCGGCGGCGGATTGGCCTCGAGGTCGGCGTTGAAGAGCGGCAGGTCGCCGATCTCGACGATCTCGAGCTTCATCGACGCAGGCGCCATTGTGCGGAGCGCCTTCGCCATCTTGCGGTTGAGCGACTCCTTGCGCAGGCTTCCCACGATCACGACGACGTCCCGCACTGTATTCATCAAGATTCTCCGTTGTTGGAAACCACGACCGCCGCAGCGTACGAAACGCGGTCGTGCGCCAAGTTCCGCAGCATCGAGTTCGCCGTGCGGCTACGGCACGCTCCTTCGTCACGGTCGCGACGGTTCGCGATGGCATAATAGTAAGTTCGGGGTGTAGCGCAGCCCGGTAGCGCGCTTGCTTTGGGAGCAAGATGTCGGAGGTTCAAATCCTCTCACCCCGACCAATATCCCGCAGAAAATCAATTGCGTGCAATGCGTAATTGGGATTCATGAGACGGCTCGCTGTCCGGGTTTGATTGCGCGAGACTTCGGCGGCACCCGCAACGGAACAGTCATTCGCTGGCCGAATGGCATCAAGGACAAGGGCGGCCTGCGCACGCAGTTCTCGCACGTCATCGACATCGCGCCCACGATCCTGGAGGCGGCCGGCTTGCCACAACCCAAGGAGTGTCAACGGCACGGTGCAGACGCCGATCGAAGGCGTCAGCATGGTCTATACGTTCGACAATGCGAAGGCGCCGGAGCGGCACAAGACGCAGTATTTCGAGATGTTCGGCAACCGAGCGATCTATCACGACGGCTGGCTCGCCCGGACCATTCACCGTGCGCCGTGGCAAACGAGTGCGCAGAAGCCGCTGTTATCCGATGTCTGGGACCTGTACGACGTGAGAAACGATTTCAGCCTCAGCGCCAACGTCGCCGCCGCACAGCCTGCGAAGCTGAAGCAGATGCAGGCGCTGTTCATGAAGGAAGCCGAGAAGTATCACGTGCTACCCATTGACGATCGCACCATAGAGCGCACCAACCCTGCCCTCGCGGGCCGGCCAGATGTTCTCGGTGACCGCACGTCCCTCACTCTCTACGAAGGGATGCAGGGGATGCTGGAAAACACCTTCATGAACATCAAGAACAGGTCGAGCAAGATCACGGCCGAGATCGAAGTGCCGGCGGAGGGCGCTAATGGTGCGATCCTGTCGCAGGGCGGGCGCTTCGGCGGTTGGTCGCTGTACATGAAGGACGGCAAACCCGCCTACGTCTACAACTTCCTCGGACTGGCCCGCTACACCATTGCTGCGCCGCAAGGGTTGTCGCCGGGTCCTGCAACAGTCGTCCTCGACTTCAGCTATGACGGCGGTGGCGCCGGCAAGGGCGGCAAGGCGACGCTCTACGTGAACGGAAAAGCCGTCGCCGATGGCCGCGTGGAGAAGACGCAGCCCAACATCTTCTCGGCGGACGAGACTGCTGATGTGGGCATCGACAATCAGACCCCGGTCGCAGAGGGTATCGGCATCGGCCCGGAGACACGATTCACCGGCAAGATCAACAAAATCACCCTTGAAGTGCAGCCGATGAAGTAACCAGAGTTGATCTGCGTCATGGCGCGCCCGGCTCTGGTGTACGACAAGCTCTCGTCGTGCCCTCGAATCCCGCTTTTGACGCCGCCCTGCTGGGCCGCTACGACCGGCCCGGGCCCCGATACACCTCTTACCCGACCGCGCCGCAGTTCTCGATGGACTTCGATGAACGGGCGCTGCGAGAGGCGGTGCGCGAAAGCAACGGCGATCCAATCCCGCGGCCGTTGTCGATCTACGTTCACGTCCCGTTCTGCCAAAGCCCGTGCTTCTTTTGCGGCTGCAACCGGATCATCACGCGCGACCGCGTACCGTGCGGACGCGTACCTCGCGCGACTGCATCGAGAGATCGCATTGAGCGCGGCGATGTTCGATCGCGACCGCGAAGTGGTCCAATTGCACTTCGGGGGCGGCACGCCGAACTTCCTGTCGACGACGCAACTTCGGGACGTCGTCGATGCACTGCGCCGTCAGTTTCGATTCTCGTCACGAAGCGACAACGACGTTTCGATCGAGCTCGACCCGAGATGGATGTCGCCGGACGACGTGCGCGCGCTCGCGGATATCGGCTTCAACCGGGCGAGCCTGGGCGTGCAGGATTTCGACCCGGCGGTGCAGGCCGCGGTCAATCGCCACCAGTCGGCCGAGGAAACGCTCGGCATCATCGATGCGTGCAGGCGCTACGGCTTGCGTTCGATCAATGTGGATCTTATCTACGGTCTGCCGAAGCAGTCGCGCGCCGGCTTCGCCGCAACGCTCGAGAAGGTGATCGCGGCGCGGCCCGACCGGCTCGCCGTCTATAGCTATGCGCATCTGCCGGATCTGTTCAAGCCGCAACAGCGCATCGACGCGGCGGATCTTCCGTCGCCCGAGATCAAGCTGGCGCTGTTACAGCTTGCGATCGACAAGCTGGGTGCTGCCGGCTACACCTACATCGGCATGGATCATTTCGCGCTGCCCGATGATGACCTGGCATTGGCGCAGGCGCGCGGAAGTCTGCACCGCAACTTCATGGGTTATACGACGCATGCCGACACCGACCTCGTCGGCCTCGGCGTCAGTGCCATCAGCCATATCGGCGCGAGCTTCAGCCAGAACCCGCGTGATCTTTCGACCTGGCAGGCGGCGATCGACGAAGGGCATCTGCCCGTGGTGCGGGGGGTGCGCCTCAGCGAAGACGATCAGCTCCGCGCGGACCTGATCCAGCAGCTGATGTGCCAAGGCGAGATTCCAGTCTCCGCCCTCGAGCGGCGCTACGCCATCGCCTTCGGCGACTACTTCCGTGATGCACTTGTGCGGCTGCGCCCGCTGATCGACGATGGTCTGGTTCGAGTCGACGCGGATCGCATCGTTGCCACGTCGCAAGGAAGGCTGCTGTTGCGTAACATAGCAATGTGCTTCGATCGCTACCTCGACCGGCCCGGCATTCCGCTGAAGTTCTCGCGCGCGATCTAGCCCTAGCCCTTGGGGGTTGCCGGTGAGCCGTCCGGTGTTTCCGCGGACGGATGCGCGCACCGTCGCCGACGACGGCGATACGCTGCATTTCTGCTCCACCTGCGCGTTTTCGCAGGCATGCCTCTCGGAGGGCATGGACAAGCAGGAGCTGCTGGATCTGCACGTGCTGGTCGAGCATGTTGGTCCGTTACATGCCAACGATCACGTGTTCCGCAAGGGCGATCCCTTCGACGCGATCGCTGCCGTCCGGGCAGGTACCGTCAAGACTTACGTTGTCGATCGCGAGGGTCACGAGCGCGTGCTCGGGTTCCATCTGCCGGGCGAGGTGATCGGGCTCGACGCCATCGACGGCAACGCATATCCCTGCAACGCAATCGCTCTCGACATCGTCACTCTGTGCCGCTTCTCGTTCCCCCGCATGGCCGAGTTGGCCGCGCGCGCTCCGGGACTGCAGCAGCATTTGTTCCGGCTGCTAAGCCGCGACATCGGCGCGGCGATGCGAATGGCCGGCGACTGGTCGGCGGACCAGCGCATGGCTGCGTTTCTCCTCGGTTTGTCGCAGCGCCTCGCGACCCGCGGCTTTTCGGCGCGCCGGTTCCAGCTGACGATGGCGCGGACCGACATCGGCAACTATCTGCGCCTCGCACCGGAGACCGTCAGCCGCGTGCTGAAGCGCTTCCAGGACGATGGTCTGATCGTCATCGACCGTCGTGAAGTCGACCTCACGGACGTCGGCCGCCTGCAGGCGCTCGCCGCGCCAATCCTCCAGAATTGATCCGTCCCGCTTGACCTGCGTCAGGGCGCCCGCGGGCCGCCTTGCGCAACATGACTCGCATCGTCAACGGAGCGCGTCATGGACACTACCCGCCGATTGTGGCTCAGCCTCGCTGCCTTGCTGATTGCGAGCTTCGGCGTATTGCTGTGGATGGGCCGCGACATGCACCAGCAGTCGCCGCCGATGCCGACCCGGGTGGTAACGGAAAGCGGACGCGTGGTCTACACCCGTGCCGACATGGAACAGGGCCGCCAGGTCTGGCAGAGCATCGGCGGCCAGCAGCTTGGCTCGATCTGGGGCCACGGGGCGCTCGTCGCACCGGACTGGTCCGCCGATTGGCTGCATCGCGAGTCGCTCGCGATGCTCGAATTGAATGCGCGTCGTACATTCGGCAATGCATACGAGCGACTGCCACCCCGTGACCAGGGGACGCTGCAGGCGGACCTCAAGGCGCAGCTGCGCACGAACACATACGATGCATCGCGCGACGAGATCGTCATCAGTGACCGGCGCGCGCAGGCGCTAGCGCAGGTCAGCGCGCATTACGACAGCCTGTTCTCGAACGATCCGGCCACCGCCGCATTGCGAGAGGCGTACGCCATGCGCAACGACACCGTGCCCGACGCCGCGCACCGGCGTGCCCTGGCGTCGTTCTTCTTCTGGACGTCGTGGGCGGCGGTGACCGATCGGCCCGGCCACGCAAAGAGCTATACGAACAACTGGCCGTACGAGCCGCTCGTGGCGAACACCGCGACGTCCGGCGCGTTCATGTGGTCGATGTTCAGCGTGCTGTTCATGGTGGCGGGCATCGGTCTGCTTGCATGGCACCACGCGGTTTGGCACGGCCGGGAAGCACCTGTCGTTCCGCCCGTGCACGATCCGCTGGCAGGTCTCAAGATCACACCGTCGATGCGCGCAACCGCGAAATACTTCTGGGTGGTGATCGCGCTGTTCCTCGTCCAGATCCTGCTCGGCGCGACGACTGCGCACTACCAGGTCGAGGGCCAGACGGCGTACGGCTATGCGCTCTCCGAAATCCTTCCGTACAGCCTGACGCGAAGCTGGCACACGCAGCTCGCGGTACTGTGGATCGCCACCGCGTGGCTCGGCACGGGGCTGTACATCGGGCCGGCCATCTCCGGTCACGAGCCCCGCTTCCAGCGCCTCGGCGTGAACGTGCTGTGGACGTGCCTCATCGTGATCGTCGTCGGCGCCTTCGCGGGGCAATGGTTCGCGGTGATGCAGAAGCTCGGGCTCAAGTACAACTTCTGGTTCGGGCATCAGGGCTGGGAATACACCGACATCGGGCGCTTCTGGCAGATCTTCCTGTTCATCGGCCTGCTGCTGTGGCTCGTGCTCGTCGGGCGCGCGCTGTGGCCCGCGCTGAGGCGACGCGACGACACCGCGTCGATCGTCGGTCTCCTTTTTCTTTCGACCGTCGCGATCGGCCTCCTGTACGGCGCGGGGCTGATGTGGAGCGAGCACACGCACATCTCGATGGTCGAATACTGGCGATGGTGGGTCGTCCACTTGTGGGTGGAAGGCTTCTTCGAAGTGTTCGCCACTGCCGTGATCAGCTTCCTGTTCGTCAGGCTGGGGCTCATCCGTGCGCGCACGGCGACCGTGAACGTGCTGTTCGCCACGATCGTGTACATGGCGGGCGGCGTGCTCGGAATGTTCCACCACTTGTACTTCGCCGGGACGACGACGGCTGTCGTGGCGCTTGGCGCAAGCTTCTCGGCGCTGGAAGTGGTGCCGCTTGCGCTGATCGGCCTCGAGGCCTTCGACACGTGGAGGCACAGCCGCGCTACGCCGTGGATGGCGCGGTACCGCTGGCCGATCGTGTTCTTCCTTGCGGTCAGCTTCTGGAACCTGGTCGGGGCTGGTCTCTTCGGTTTCCTGATCAACACGCCGCTCGCGCTGTATTACATGCAGGGCCTGAACCTGACGCCCCTGCACGGCCATCTCGCGCTGTTCGGTGTCTACGGGATGCTCGGCATCGGCCTCATGCTGTTCTGCCTGCGCGGCCTCAAGCCGGAAGTCGAATGGGATGAGCGAGTGCTGCGCAGTGCGTTCTGGTGCTTCAACGTCGGGTTGATGCTGATGGGACTGCTGACGCTGCTGCCGCTTGGCGTGCTGCAGCTGGAGGCAGCGCTCGAGAAGGGCTACTGGTACGCGCGTTCGGCGGAGTTCATGGGCCAGCCGATCGTCCACGCGCTGGTGTGGATGCGCGTGCCGGGTGACACGATCTTCAGCGTCGGCGCGCTGCTGCTCGCGTGGTTTGTTGCGCGGCACTGGGTGCGGCCTATACGCGCCGCGACGCCAGTGGCGCGTCCAGCATGACGCACCGTCATCTCATGGCGATGCCCGCAGGCTCGATCGGGGTCGCCGGCAGCGCGTCGCTCTCGCCGTCGCTGCTGGCGACCGCACCGCACCGACTCCTGTTCTTTGCGGGCGCGGCCAACGTACTGCTAGCGATGGCGTGGTGGACATTGTGGCTCGTCGACGCGCACGTGCACCCGCTGGGCCTGCCGCAGCCGCCGGTTCACGCAGGGTGGATCCACGCGATCGTGATGCAGTATCTGGTGCTGCCGCCGTTCTTCTTCGGCTTCATGCTGACGGTATTCCCTCGGTGGATGAACCAGCCGCCGCTGTCGCCTTGGCACTATGCGCCCGTGGGCGCCGGATTGATCGGCGGCCAGATGCTGACGCTTGCAGGACTTGTCGCCGCCCCGACGCTCCTGCACGCAGGCGTGCTGGTCACGATCGGCGGGTGGCTGGTCGGCATGGCACTCCTGTTGCGCATCATCTGGCGCGACCGCGGCAGAACCTGGCATGCGCTCTCGTGCGCCATCGCACTTACCGCCGGTTTCGTCGGCTTGGCTGCGTACGCCACGTTTCTGCACGTGCACGACGCGCGCCTCATGTTCTTCGCCATCAAGGTCGGCAGCTTCGGCCTGTTGCTGCCGATCTTCGTCACGGTCGCACACCGGATGTTCCCATTCTTCGCCCGCGGCGCCGTCATCGGTCACGCGGGCTGGAGCCCTCTGCCGTGGCTCGGTGCATTCTGGGTACTGGTCGCGATCCATCTCGGGCTCGAGCTGTGGCACGCATATGCATGGCTTTGGCTGCCCGATGGCGCACTCGCTGCCCTCACCGCGGTCTGGCTGTGGCGTAACTGGCCGCGCGGCGCGATGCCGCCACTGCTGCGCGTCCTGTTCTGTGCGTATGTCTGGCTGCCGACGGCCTTCGCGCTGTTTGCGACGCAAGCCGCTTGGTACGCGGCGACCGGCAGCTACGTATTTGGACGGGCGCCCGCGCACGCGTTGTTCATCGGCTTCTTCGGCGGCCTGCTGGTCGCGATGGTCACGCGCGTGACGCAAGGTCATTCCGGCCGACCGCTCGTGCTTGGAGCCGTCGCTGGGTTCGCCTTCTTCGCGATCCAGCTTGTCGCCTTGCTGAGGATCGCAGCGGAGATGCTTCCGGCATATCCCGTGCTGCAGGCGCTGGCCGCTGCGGGTTGGCTGCTCGCGTTCGCCCCCTGGGCGCTGCGGTCCGCGCGCATTTATCTCTCGGCGCGCGCAGACGGCAAGCCCGGTTGAGATCATGTTTGCGATTTACGCGCAGATCAGGACGGTCCACATTGCCGCCGTGGTGCTGAGCGGCGCGTTGTTCCTGTTGCGTGGACTGCTCGTGCTCACAGGGCGGTCGCGGATCGCGATGTGGGGGCCCGTTCGATACGCCACCTACGGTGTCGACACGGTGCTCCTGACCGCCGGACTGATGCTCGTGTCGATCCTGCCTGCCACGACGTTCGCCAGCCACTGGCTGTCGCTCAAGCTCGCCTTGCTCGTCGTATACGTGGCGCTCGGCACGCGCGCGCTGCGGCGCGCGGCAACGCTTAAGGGGCGCTGGATCTCCTTCGTGGCCGCGCTCGCCGTCTACGCGACCATGATCGGTATTGCGCGCGCTCATCACCCGATGGGATGGCTGCGCCCCTGGGTCGGCTGAATCGCGTGCACTTGACGCAGGTCATCGTGCCGCGGCCGCTGGCGGCGCAAAGTTTCCTCGTCATGCGCTTGCCTACCACGCCAACGGGAACCTTCATGAGACGCATTGTTCCGCTCGTGTTGCTCGCACTCTTAGTGACACTCGCCGGCTGCAACCGCGCCACCGTCGATACCGGCAAGAATGCCGAGACCGCGAAGTCGGGCACGACCGGCGGCTCGCGGGCCGGCGACTTTGGTCCGCCGCAGGGTGAGCCGGTCAAGGCCGTGCTCACGAGCCCGCCTGCGGTGCCTCCCGCGACCGGCCGTACGGCGCCGGCGAAGGTGATCGTCGAGCTGGAAGTGATCGAGAAGGAGATGCCGATCTCCGAAGGCGTCCGCTACACGTTCTGGACGTTCGGCGGCACCGTGCCCGGCAGCTTCATTCGCGTGCGGCAGGGCGACACCGTGGAGTTCCATCTCAAGAACGCGCCCGACTCGAAGATGCCGCACAACATCGACCTGCACGGCGTGACGGGTCCAGGCGGCGGCGCTGCGTCCAGTTTCACCGCGCCCGGTCACGCCTCGCAGTTCACGTTCAAGGCGCTGAATGCGGGCCTGTACGTCTATCACTGCGCGACGGCGCCCGTCGGCATGCATGTCGGCAACGGCATGTACGGCCTGATCCTGATCGAGCCGCCACAGGGATTGCCCAAGGTCGATCGCGAGTACTACGTCATGCAGGGCGACTTCTACACCTCGGGCAAGTATCGCGAGAAGGGCCTGCAGACGTTCAACATGGAAAACGCGATCGATGAGAAGCCGACTTATGTCCTGTTCAACGGCAGCGAAGGTGCGTTGACGGGCGACAAGGCGCTCACGGCGAAGACGGGCGAAAGCGTGCGCCTCTATGTCGGCAATGGCGGCCCGAACCTCGTCTCCAGCTTCCATGTCATCGGCGAGATCTTCGACAAGGTGTGGTACGAGGGCGGCACGCATTTCCAGGAGAACGTGCAAACCACGCTGATTCCCGCGGGCGGCGCCGCGATGATGGAGTTTCATGTGGAAGTGCCCGGCAGTTACGTGCTGGTCGATCACAGCATCTTCCGCGCGTTCAACAAGGGCGCGCTCGCGATCCTCAAGGCCGACGGCCCGGATGTGAAGGCGATCTATTCCGGCAAGGAAGTGGACGAAACGTATCTCGGCGATCGCGCATCGGCGAACCTCGCAGCCGTCGCCACGGCGGCGAGCGCCGCCACTGCAGGTGCGCTCACCGTCGACGAGCAGGTGAAGGCGGGGCAGGCGCTTTTCGCGGGAACATGCTCGACGTGCCACCAGGCCAATGGGCAGGGGCTCCCCGGCGTGTTTCCGCCGCTCGCAAAGTCGGATTACTTCGCGAAAGACCCGACGCGGATCGCCGATGTCGCATTGCGCGGCCTGACAGGGAAAGTGAGCGTCAATGGCCAGGACTACAACTCGGTGATGCCACCGATGAGCCAGCTGACCGACGACGCGATCGCCAATATCGCAACGTACGTGCTCAACAATTGGGACAATCCAGGCGGTCGCGTCACCAAGGAGCAGGTCGCCCAGCGTCGCAAGGAAGCGGCGCCCGCCGCGGTCGCGGTGCACTGAGTCGCGGCGATGCGCCTGCTCCTGCTGCTCGCTGGCCTGTTGCCGCTCACCGCGTGGGCATCCGACGGCGACGGCTACGTACGCATTCCGCCCGGCGACTTCACGTCGACGCTAGCCTACGAGGACGCTCGCGGGCCGGTGCGAATCGCGCCATTCGGGATCATGCGTCACCCCGTCACCAACGCTGAATTCCTGGCCTTCGTCAACACACATCCGGCGTGGCGCCGCGATCGCGTCGCGCCAGTGTTCGCTGGCCCCGACTACCTCGCGCATTGGCAGGGGCCGACTCGTCTCGTGCCGGGCGACCAGGCGGCGCAGCCGGTCACGCGCGTCAGTTGGTTCGCCGCTGCCGCCTACTGCGAGGCACAGCGCGCGCGGTTGCCGCGGTGGCTCGAATGGGAATACGTCGCGGCTGCCGACACGGTGCGTCACGACGCCCGCGCCGATCCTGCCTGGCGCGACCGCATCCTCGCGTGGTATGCGCGGCCATCGTCGAGCGCACTGCCGGCGGCGGGCGCGGGGGTGCCCAATGCCTATGGCGTGCGGGACCTGCACGGCGTCGTTTGGGAATGGACCGACGACTATTCGGCGCTTCTCGTGTCCGCCGACAACCGCGACCAGGGCGATCCCGACCGCAGCCGCTTCTGCGGGGCCGGCGCGCTCTCGGTCGCCGATCGCGAGCAATACGCGGTGCTGATGCGCGTAGCGATGCTGTCGTCGCTCGGCGGCAGCGACACGACGATGAGTCTCGGATTTCGTTGCGTCAGGGAGCTTCCATGAAAATCGTGATGGCCATGGTCTTGGCAACCGTCGCGGGTGCGCTGTCGATGCCCGCCGGCGCCACGGTGGCACCGTTGCCGCGCGACTCGGTCTATCAATCGACGGCGCAGCTCACCGACGCACAGGCGCATCGGTTCGCATGGAGCGACCAGCGAGGTCGGGCACAGCTTGTGTCGATGTTCTACACGGCGTGCCGCTTCGTCTGCCCGATGATCGTTGACGGCGCAAAGTCGATCCAGCAGAGCCTGACCGAAGAAGAGCGGACACGCCTCGGAGTGACTTTGATCAGCCTCGACCCGAAGCGCGATACGCCGCAGGTACTGGCGCGCATGCAAAAGGAGCGCGATCTCGACCGCGCGCGCTGGACCCTGGCGACCCCCGATCCTCAGGACGTGCGCGCCATCGCCGGCTTGCTGGGAATCCGCTATCGCGAGCTCGCCGACGGCGAGTTCAACCACACGACCGTGCTGGTGCTGCTGGACGCGAACGGGCGCATGATTGCGCGTACCGAGAAGGTGGGTGGGCAGCCGGACCCGTCGTTCCTTGCAGCAGTGCGCCGAGCGCTCGTGCCGCTGCGCTAACTTTCGGAAAAAAGATATGCAGGCAATCCGGATAATTCGCGACGAACACCGAGCCATTGCGGCGATCCTGCATGGCATGCTCTTCCTGGTTCGCAAGATTCGCGACCGGGGGGCAACGCCGGATTTCAACCTATTCGGGGCAATGATCTATTACATCGATGCGTTTCCCGAGCGCTTCCACCACCCCAAGGAGGACAGGTACCTGTTTCATGTGCTGCGCATCCGTCACCCGGACTCGGTATCGCTGCTCGACCGGCTGGAGGACGAGCATCGGACCGGCGCTTACAAGATCCGAGCGCTCGAGCAAGCACTGGCGCGTTACCAGCACGGCGGCGTATCGGAATTCCCGGATTTCGCCAAGGCAGTGGAAGACTATGCGGCGTTCCACTGGAACCACATGCGCGCTGAGGAGGACGAGGTCCTGCCGCTCGCAGAAAAGCATCTGAGCGCTGCTGACTGGGACGGGGTCGACACGGCGTTTCTTGGTCACGTCGACCCGATGCACGGCGCCGGTGCGGAAGGCGAATACCAAGCCTTGTTCACCCGCATTGTCAACCTGGCGCCGCCCCCTATCGGCGTGGGCCCGGCACCCCCTGCAGACCTGCGGAAATGAGGGCCGCGCCGTTAATGCTCCGGTCCCAGCGGCATGTGGGTCGGTCCTGGTCTTAGCCCTCCACTTTCATCACCAAAGCGTCACCTGAAAGAGTCCGTTGCAAGCCGTAAGCATCATCGCGCAGGAGCACCGCTCGCTTGCGGCCGTGCTGCGCGCCCTGCTCTACGTCGTGCGTGAAACCCGCTATTTCGCGATCGAGCCGCATTTCGAATTGCTGGACGCGATGCTCCATTACATCGATGCGTTTTCGGAGCAGTTTCACCATCCCAAGGAAGAGACATACCTGTTCGAGCGACTCGGCGCTCGTCTGCCGGCGGCTGCACCGCTGATCAATCGTCTGAAGCACGAGCATCAATCGGGCACCGTCAAGTTGCGGGCGTTGCAGGATGCGCTGATGCATTACCGGGAAGCTGCTTACTCGGCGTTCCCCGAATTTTCATCGCGGGCCGCCGAGTTTGCGGTGTTTCATTGGGAACACATGCGTCTCGAGGAAGACGAACTCATTCCGCTCGCGAGGCTGCATCTGACGGGCGCGGACTGGGACGCAATCGACGCGGCGTTTCTCGGGCATACCGATCCGTTGCTCGGTGCCGAGCGGGGCGTGGAGTACCAGGAGCTATTCCGCCGCATCGTCGAGCTTGCCCCGGCGCCCTTGGGCAAAGTGGCTTCGCGCTAGGGTCAAGAACGCCCCAGTCATCCGCGACCTTGTCCGGGCGGACCGGTGGGGTCGAAAGTAGCTACCCGCCAAACGATCCAGCGTCTCCGAACGTGCGACGCGAGGTTCGAAATAAGTTCTGGAACAGTCTGGAACAATTTTGCCGACAAGGCCGTGATCGGGCGATATCGAGGATCCTCGTTTCGCAGGTTAAAATCCTCTCACCCAGGCCTAATCACGCAGCAAACCAATCACGTGCAACGCGTGATCGATAGTCCGATGTGGCTGATGTCCGATTGGCCGATTTCGCAAGCTCAATCGTAGAAATTTACCCTCGCGCTCCGAAACGTGAGGGAGAGTTGCGCAAGCAGTGCGATCGCAATTTGTAGGCAGACGATGACGCAAGCGACAATCTCTGGCGAGAGTCGCGGAGGTTCGACGCACGCGGCAAGCGCGCCACTGATCGATCTTGCGCATTCGTCGGTGGGCTCGCGCATGGTCATTGTCCACCATGTGATGCCGGGATGACGCTGACGTCGGTGTGACAATGGAGTGGATGCGGCGCAAAGATGTCAGTAAGGTCCGTGGCAAGGTCATGACCGCCGGGCGCGTCAGGTCGATCGGCGCGCAGAGTAGGGAACGTCCTGCCGCGCGCCGGCAGCAGCACCCCAGGCAGTAACTGTCGAGCACGCTTGCGTTCAACTGATTCCGTAGAAGCGTCGACGCCGGCCGATGACCCAAAGCCGGCGGGATCTTCCCGAGCCGCTGGCCACGCTCCGCGGCCGAGGCGACGGATGAGTCCTGAACGCAGGCGACTGGCACCTGCGCTGCTGCTCTCGCTGCTGATTCACGCGTGGCTGTTGAGCCTCACCTTCGGCGGTCAGGGACTTTGGCTTCCGGGCTTCGGCTTCCCGCGGCAGGAGCGGCGGATCGAGGAAGCGGACCTGCGCGTCGTGGTCGTCCCGGCGGAGGTCGCAGCGGCTGAGCGAGCAGACGCGCTGGCGGCGGCCGCGCCAGAGCAGGCACAAATGGAGCAGCCTGTCGCACGTGCGCCGGCGCTGAGCCCATTCGTGGTCCCGGCGCCGACTTCGCGGGGGACGGCAACACCGATCGTGCCAGAGGCCACGCCAAAGCCAGAGGCCACGCCAAAGCCAGAGGCCGCGCCAAAGCCAGAGGCCACGCCAAAGCCAGAGGCCACGCCAAAGCCAGAGGCCACGCCAAAGCCAGAGGCCACGCCAAAGCCAGAGGCCACGCCAAAGCCAGAGGCCACGCCAAAGCCAGAGGCCACGCCAAAGCCAGAGGCCACGCCAAAGCCAGAGGCCACGCCAGCGACAAACTCCGCACCCGGCGCGCCCGCCGCAAACCCGCCTGCGGGCGCCGATTCGCCTGGTCCCGTGGCGCCTTTGCTGATCCCGCCGCCGGACGTGATCGCTGTAGCGCCCTCCGACGCGACGACTTGGGTGCTCCCTGTCACGCCGGCGATGCCGAAACCCATCGTCATGGCTGCACCCATCGCCTCGATCCCCGCGACAGCGACGCCGTCGCTTCGGGACACGGGCGATGCAGCGCAGGCGCCTATCAACGAAGAGGTGCGTGAGCGAGCCGTCCAACCGACCAGGCCAGATTCATCAAGCAGCGATGAGCAACGGCAGGCGGAACAGCTCGCGGCGTCTCGGGCGGAGACCGCGCGGATGGAGGCCGCACGAGTCGAAGCCGCACGCGTCGAAGCAGCACGCACCGAAGCTGCGCGAGTCGACGCTACACGAGCCGAAGCCGAACGCGCCGAAGCTGCACGGGCTGACGCGGCACGCGTCGAAGCCGCACGCGCCGAAGCCGCACGCGTCGAAGCAGCACGCACCGAAGCTGCGCGAGTCGACGCTACACGAGCCGAAGCCGAACGCGCCGAAGCTGCACGGGCTGAAGCTGCACGCACCGAAGCCGCAAAGGCCGAAGCCGCAAAGGCCGAAGCCGCAAAGGCCGAAGCCGCAAGGGCCGAAGCCGCACGCGCCGAAGCCGCAAAGGCCGAAGCCGCAAAGGCCGAGGCTACACGAGCCGAAGCTGCGCGAGCCGATGCTACTCTCGCCGAAGCTGCACGCGCCGAAGCCGCACGCGCCGAAGCTGCACGCGCCGAAGCTGCACGCGCCGAAGCTGCACGCGCCGAAGCCGCACGCGCCGAAGCCGCACGCGCCGAAGCTGCACGCGCCGAAGCTGCACGCGCCGAAGCTGCACGCGCCGAAGCTGCACGGGTTGAGGAGGCGGCCGCGAGACGCGAGGCCACGCTGCGGGCGATAGGACGCCAGTTGGACGAGGAAGCAGCCCGGCGTGAAGCGGCAACGGTTGACGCGCGGCGGTCACCCTCGTCGAGCAGCGTACGTCGATACCGGCTCTTCGGTCGCTCCGACCCCGACGCGGAAATAATCCTCTACGCGGAAGCCTGGAGCCGGAAGATCCAGCTGAACATGACGTTCGACATGATCCGTGAAGCTGCCCAGCAGCCACACACGCATCCCCTGGTGACGGTTGCGATACGCAGCGACGGCTCAGTGGAGTCGGTGACCTTCGTTCAGTCGAGCGGGGTGGCGGCCATCGACGACGCGATACGCCGCATCGTGCAAAGCCAGACGCCCTACCAGGCGTTTCCGCCGGCTCTGGCTCGGCAGTGGGATGTGATCGAGATCCGCCGAACCTGGTACTTCGACATGGCGATTCGGCTGTACTGACGGAACGCCGGTCAGCGGTGGTGCTTGTCGAACTGCAGCCTCGTGGCCAAAAATGCGTGCGGAGCCCGCGATGACAGTCACGCAATCACCCGGATCGGCGGCCGTGCACGGCAGGCTTTGGGGCGTGCGCGCCCGAGACTGGGCAGATCTCCAGGAGCATCAGAAAGCGCACGAGTACCAGACTGTTTTCGACCAGGTGGAACTTGGCGCAGCGACCGAGTACTGCGACGTCGGATGCGCGTCGGGTGTCGCGGCGTTCATGGCAGCGCAGCGTGGTGCGCGGGTCTCCGGGCTCGACGCCGCCGACGCGCTGATCGAGATCGCTCGTGCGCGTGTCCCTTCAGCCAATTTTCACGTCGGCGAGATGGAGGCGCTACCGTTTGGCGACTGCACGTTCGATGTCGTGACTGGATTCCACGCATTCAACTACGCGGCGAGGCCAGTCGTCGCGCTTGCTGAAGCCCGGCGCGTCGCCAAACGTGACGGGCGCATCGTCATGACGACGTGGGGTCCGCCCGAAGGCATGGACGTCGCAGCACTGATCGACGCGCTGACGCCGCTGCTGCCGCCGCGCCCGCCGGGATCGCTCGGAATCTACGCGCTGTCCGACGAAGGTGCGCTCCGGGCGCTCGCCGAGTCCGCCGGCCTCGAGCCGCTGAGCGTCGACTACGTCGCATGCACGTGGTTGTATCCGAATCGGGCGACAGCGCTGCGCGCGTTCGCCTCGTCAGGTCGTGCCGTTAGGGCCATCGAATGCAGCAGCGAGTCGGCGGTCGATCGGGCGCATGCAGACGCTCTTGCGACGTTCCGCGTCGGCGACGGGGGCTATCGCGTCGAAGCGACGTCGATTTGTCTGCTGGCGCGACCACGCTGATGTCCCATTTAACCAAGGGACGCTTCCGGTCGCACGCAGTTGCGGACGAATTGTCGTCTTCTCGGGCCCAAGGCGGACGAGATGCCCTCCATGTCCTCCTCTGAGCTTCAGCAACTGGAATTCACCATCCAGGGGCTGGAGTCGCAACGCGCCCTCCTGGGCGACGTCGTCACCGATGCGGCGCTCGGGCCGCTGCGCAGTCGGCTCGCGACATTGCGTGCGGGACCCGCCGTGCAGCATCACGCCCAGGTCCTTAAGCACGTCACCATCCTCTTCATGGATGTGGTGGGATCGACCTCGCTGGCGCAGCACCTCGATGCCGAAGAGGTCAGCGCGGTCATGGACGGTACGCTGTCGCGGGGCACAGCCGTCGTGGAAGCCCACCGCGGCAAGGTGCTGCAGTACGCCGGCGACAGCATCCTGGCCGCCTTCGGCGCGGACCGCGCAGCCGAGGACGATGTCGAACGCGCCGTGCGTTGCGGCCTCGCGCTGCTGAATCTTGGCAAGGCGCTGCGCGCGGAAGTGCAGGCAGCCCACGGCCACACCTCCTTCGACTTTCGCGTCGGCATCCACAGTGGCGACGTCCTTCTCGGCGGCCGCGTGGACGAGGAGGGGACGATCCACGGAATCGCCGTGAATATCGCCGCTCGCATGGAGCAGAGCGCTCCCCCCGGCGGCCTGCGCATCAGCCACGAAACCTACGCACACGTCCGCGGCGTGTTCGACGTCGAGCCGCAGCCACCGCTTTCGGTCAAGGGCGTCGACGCACCCCTGCGGACCTACCTCGTGCTGCGTGCCCGGCCGCGTGCATTCCGCGTCGCCACACGCGGCATCGAGGGTGTGGAAACCCGCATGATCGGGCGGGAGGTCGAGCTTCAAGCTCTGCAGGCTGCCTTCGAGTGCGTCATGGCCCCCGGTGCCGGCTTGCAGCGCGTACTGGTGGTGGCCGACGCCGGCGTCGGCAAGAGCCGCCTGCTCTACGAGTTCGACAACTGGGCCGACGCTCGGCCCGACCGATTCTTCATCTTCCAGGCACGCGCCACGCCGCAGAGCGTGACCCAACCTTATTCGGTGCTGCGCGATCTGTTTGCCTGGCGCTTCCAGATCCTGGAGAGCGACAGCATGCAGGAGGCCCAGCGCAAGTTCGAAGACGCACTGGTGCCCCTGTTCGCCGGCGATCAGGGCCAACACGAGGCCGAGGCCCATGCGCACCTGCTGGGCCAGCTAATAGGACTCGACTACGGCCACAGCCCGCACATCAAGCACATCCGCGACGACGCGCGGCAGATTCGCAATCGCGGTTTCAACGCCGCCGCGCAGGCGCTGCGGCGAATCAGCGCGCAGGCCGGCTTGCCGCTCGTCATCCAGCTCGACGACATGCACTGGGCCGATGACGCGTCGCTCGACTTCATCGACCATTTGCAACAGGTCGACGCCGACGTGCCGTTGCTGCTGCTCATGCTTACCCGCCCGGCACTCTTCGAGCGTCGACAAACACCCGATCACTTCACCCGCGTGGAGCTTGCACCGCTCGACCGGTATGCCAGCCGAGATTTGGCCGACGAGCTGCTGAAGAAGTTGCCGCACGTCCCGACCGCCCTGCGCGAGCTCGTCACCGCCGGTGCCGACGGCAACCCGTTCTACATGGAAGAGCTGGTGAAGATGCTGATCGACCAGGGCGCCATCCGCACCGGCGAGCACTGGAGCGTCGACGGCGACAAGCTGCTGTCGCTAAAGGTGCCGCCGACGCTCACCGGCGTGTTGCAGGCGCGGCTCGATGGCCTGACGCCGCAGGAGCGCCGTGCTTTGCAGTTGGCGAGCGTGATCGGTTTGAAGTTCTGGGATGCAGCCCTGGCCCACGTCGAGCCGCAGGCGGCCGAACAGCTACCCTCGCTGCGCCGGCGGGATCTGATCGTCCTCGAAGATGCGCAGGACAGCATGGGCGAGTACGTCTTTCGTCACCAGATATTGCACAAGGTCACCTACGACACCCTGCTCAAGCGCGACAAGCGCAGCGCCCATGCCCGAACGGCGCAATGGTTGGCGCAACACGCGGGCGCTCGCGCCCAAGGCCTGCTGTCGACCGCCGCCGAGCACTTCGAGAAGGCCGGCGACCCCGCGAACGCCGCGGAATTCTATGCGCGCGCCGCCGCTCACCACGCAGCCACGTTCGCAAACCAGCAGGCACTCGACTGCACGGCGCGGGCGTTGATATTGGCGGCGCCCGACGACAGCGCGTTGCGCTGGCGACTGCTGGCCACGCGCGAGCGCACGCTGGAGCTGCTCGCCCAACGCGATCTGCAGTTGCAGGACATCGAGGCCATGCTGGCGCTCGCCGAAGCCCTGCCGCCGGGTGGGGAGGGTGACGCGCGGCGAGCCGAGGCAGCCTGGCGCCGCTGCGACATCGCGGACCGCACGGGCGAATGGGCGCGTGCAGAACACGAAGCCCGCCGTGCGCTGCAACTGGCGGAGCGTGCGGGGGCCGAGGATGTCGCGCTGCGCGCGATGCAACGGCTCGCCCAGGCGCTTGCCTTCCAGGGCGACCCAGCCGCCGGGCTTGCCATCGCCGAGGCCGGCCTCGCCCGGGCCACGGCGCTTGGGTCGCTGGTGGCGCAGAGCCGGCTTGCCAATGCCATGTCGCTGTGTGCGGCCGAGCAAGGCGACCAGGCGGCGAGCTTGTGGCATGACCTGGCGATGCTCGGGTACTGCCAACAGGCAGGCGACCGGCGCAGCGAAGCGGTGGCCTTGATCAATGCCGGCGTTGGCTATCTGCGCTTCGGTGCTCACCCACAAGCCCGGCAGCATCTGGAAGCGTCGCTGCAGCTCAACAAGACGTTAGGCAACCGGGTGGTCCAGGGCGGATCGTTGGCTGGCCTGTCGGAGCTGTCGCTGCGCGAAGGCGATGCGGCGGCCGCGCTCGTGCATGCGCAGGCGGCGCTCGACATTCTGGTCGCGGCGGACTCGCGGCTTTACCAGATCGATGCCTTGCACAACCTCGGCAATGCGCAGCTCGCCCTCGGTCACTGGACCGCGGCGCAGGAAGCGTTCGAGCGGGTCGAGGCGCTCGCTC
The DNA here is from genome assembly GCA_963709335.1 of uncultured Pseudomonadota bacterium. Classification (GTDB taxonomy): domain Bacteria; phylum Pseudomonadota; class Gammaproteobacteria; order Burkholderiales; family Casimicrobiaceae; genus VBCG01. The sequence continues at coordinate 87,746 of CAVPWB010000004.1, read as the reverse complement.
GCGAGATCGACGTCTCGACCAAGGTGCCAAACGCGCTGGAAGGTCAGGCACGCCTGGCGCTGACGCGCGGCGACCTTGTGATGGCACTGAAAGTCGTGCAACAGCTGTTGGACTATGTTGGCGACGGCGACTCGGCGCCATCGGCCGGGACCCTGGTCGGCACCGAGGAACATCGCATTCGGCTGACGCTGCACGAGGTGTGGCGCCGAGCACAGGATCCGCGCGCCGGCGCTGCGCTGATCGAAGCGCATCGTGCCCTCATGCGCGAGGCCGACGCCATCACCGACGCGGGATTGCGCCACAGCTTCCTGATGCTCATTCCGGAGAACCGGGAGATTGCGGCGCTGTGGGAGCAGACGGCAAAAGGCGGCTAGTGATCGGGCGCTACAATCGTCCATGGACAAACCTGCCCGGATCGTGATGCTGGATCGAGGCAGCCTGCCCGCCGACGTGACGTTGCGGCCGCCGTCTTTCGCTCATGAACTCGCAGTGTTCGAATCGACGACGCCCGACCAGGTGGCGAGTCGCATCGCCGACGCCGACATCGTGATCACGAACAAGGCGCCGGTGCGCGCCGCCACGCTCGCGTCTGCGCCGCGGCTGCGACTGATCGCAATTGCGGCAACGGGGTACGACGTCGTCGACGTTGCCGCGTGCGCGGCGCAGGGCATCGCGGTATCGAACGTCCGCAACTACGCGGTCAACACGGTCCCGGAACACACGTTTGCGCTGATCTTCGCGCTGCGTCGAAGCATTGTCGCGTACCGGCAATCCGTCGCGGACGGCGCGTGGCAGCAGTCGGGGCAGTTCTGTTACTTCGATTTCCCGATCAACGATCTCGCGGGATCGACGCTAGGAATCATCGGCGACGGGTCGCTCGGACAGGCCGTTGCCGACATCGGTAAATCGCTCGGGATGCGTGTGCTCTTTTCGACGTACAAGGGCGTTGCCGGCATGGGGCCGCTTTATACGCCGTTCGAGGATGTCCTTCGGCGCAGCGACGTGATCACGCTGCATTGCCCGTTGATGCCCGCCACGCGCAACATGATCGGCGGCCCCGAGTTCGCATTGATGCAGCGTCGACCGCTGCTGATCAACACGGCGCGGGGCGGCCTGGTCGACGAGCACGCGCTCGTCGACGCACTGACCGCCGGCCGCATCGCGGGTGCAGGGTTCGATGTGGTGACAACCGAACCGCCGCACGCCGATCATCCGTTCATGCGCGCGCTGGCCTTGCCGAACTTCATCCTGACGCCGCACGTCGCGTGGGCGAGCCGCGAGGCTATCCAGGGACTTGCCGACCAGCTCACCGAGAACATCGAGCTCTTCTGGCGCGGCACTCCCCGCAACCTGGTCGTCGTCTGAACAGAGCATGGCGTCGAGAATGTTTACAGCCGCAGAGGGCGGCGAGCCGTTAGCCAGCCAGTAAATCAATTGCTTATTTCCATTAGCTCGAACGCCGGAGTGCGGTCGTGCGACTCGCCTTGCAGCCGCGAGCCAAGTTGGAATACCATTCAAACATTGATCGCCGTTTAATGAGCGTTCGATGGCGGATTTGCAAGGAAGGAGCCGCCGTAGTCACGATCGATGCGCCTTCAAGAGCGCGGCGTGCAACTCGCCCCGGTGTTGCAAGAGCCGGAGGCAGATGACTCATTCCGTGAGGAGCGGAGCTCCGATGTCCGTCGGCTCATCGCAGCACTCGAGCGAGATCGTGCGTCCGAACGACTGGCAGGCACCGCCGTCGTCAAGCGGATTTGCGCCCGTAGCGGCCACGGGCTCGTCGAGACGGATGCGCGTTGCACGGCGGATCGCGTGGAACCTTCTGCCGCCGTTGACGTTCGTCGCCATCGTCGGCCTGTGGTGGGCCGCGGTCGAGGTGTTCAGGATTCCCGCGTATCTGCTGCCCGGTCCGCGCGGCGTGTTCGCGCGCCTGGTCACCGACGCGTCGGTGCTGTGGACGCATTCGAAGGTGACGCTCACCGAGATCCTGCTCGGATTCGGCCTCACCGTCGTCACGGCGATTCCGCTTGGCCTCGTCATCGCACTGTCGCCGCTGGCGAAGCAACTCGTCTATCCGCCGCTGATGCTGATGCAACTCGTGCCGAAGATCGCCGTTGCGCCGCTGTTTCTCGTGTGGCTCGGTTTCGGCATGGAATCCAAGGTATTGCTGACGGTGCTGATGACGTTCTTTCCGCTACTGCTCGCGAGCATCAGCGGCTTCCAGATCCTCGACGACCGGCTTCTATATCTGACCCAATCGATGGGCGCGACTCGCTGGCAGACGTTTCGCTATCTGCGCTTTCCTGCGGCCTTGCCTGTGATTTTCTCGGGAATCAAGACGTCGGCGACGATCGCGGCGACGGCGGCAATCGTCGCGGAGTTCGTCGGTGCCAACAAGGGACTGGGCTACGTGCTGCTTCGCGGCACGAGCACGATGGACATCGAGCTCGTCTTCGCCGTGCTCGTCGTGCTGACCGTCGTCGGCATAGCCGTCAACTATGCCGTGGAATTTTGCGAATGGGCGATGACACCATGGCAACGCGCGAAGAACAGTTGAGCCTTCCGGCAGCAACACGAAGATGAAGTCGGCAGCACCCGAACTGGCCGCAGGTGCCGGCCAGCCCAAAACGGTAACAGGAGGTCCACATGTCTAATTCGTTGCGTAGGTCGCTCGTCGTCGGAACCGTCGCGGCGGTGGTGGGCGGCGCGGCGCTTTCGGTCGCAGCGGCGGGAACCCCCGTCACGTTCCAGCTCAACTGGATGGCGGGCGGTCCCAACGCGGGTTTCGCGGCGGCCGTCGCCGAAGGTTATTACAAGGACGCGGGTCTCGATGTGACGCTGGTCCAGGGCAACGGTTCCGGCAACACCGCGCAGCTCGTCGCCAACGGTCGCAGCCAGCTTGCCTATGCCGATGCCGTCGCCGTCAGTCAGCTGATCGCGAAGGGCGCGCCGATGAAGGTCGTCTCGACGATCTACCAGTCGAATCCAAACGCAGTGATGGCGCTCAAGAAGACCGGCATCAAGTCGGTAAAAGATCTCGCGGGCAAGAAGGTCGGTGTGCCGTCCGGCTCGTCGCAGACGACGATGCTGCCGCTGCTGCTGAAGTCGAACAACCTCAAGGAATCGGACATCACGATGATCGACATGCCCGTCGCGTCGATGGTGCCGGCGCTTTTGCAGGGGCAGATGGACGCCGTGCTGGGATCGATCGACGCTTATCAGATCCAGGCCGAGTCGCAGGGCGCCCAGCTCGACGTCTACCGGTTCGCCGACTACGGCGTGCCGACGGTGAGCACGTCCATCTTCGCGAGCGACAGCTTCCTCAAGGAGAATCCGGAGGTCGTCAAGAAGTTCATCGCCGCGAGCCTCAAAGGCTGGAGCTTCGCGCTCGACAATCCCGACAAGGCCGTCAAGGATCTGAAGGTCGTGTTTCCCGAGGTCAACGAGAAGCTCGCCGCCGCCGAGCTGGCGGCGATCACGCCGCTCTTTTGCAGCGGCGGCGCGAAATACGTCGGCAAGGCCGAAGACGCGCTGTGGGCGAAGTCGCAGGAGCTGCTGGCGGAGGTGAAGCTGCTGCCGGCCGGCCAGGATCCCAAGTCGTACTACACGAACGACTACCTGCCGGCGCCATCGGCGATGCGCGCGTGCAAGTCGTGATCGACCTCGGTTCGTTCGAATGAGTCAACGGGTATCGCCACGTGGCCAGTGAGCGACGACAGGGCTACACGTACGCCGATCTCCACGTCGGCATGTCCTTTCGCAGCCCGGGACGAACGATCACCGACGCGGACCTGGTCGCGTTCGCCGGTTTGACGGGCGATTACTCGGAGCTGCACACGAGCGACGTCTACGCGAAAAGCAGCGAGTTCGGACGCCGAGTCGCGCATGGAATGCTCGGACTCGCGTACGCCCACGGACTGATGTGGGCGCGCACGGGCGATCTGCGGGAAACGGCGATCGCCTTTCTTGGCATCGATGACTGGCGATTCCTGCAGCCCATCTTCGTCGGCGATACGATTTTCGTGAATTACCGGATCGCCGAGCTGCGCGACAGCAAGTCGCGTCCGACGCAGGCCATTGCAACGTTCGACGTCGAGGTCGTCGATCAAGACAACCGTGTCGTGCAGCGCGGCCGCAAGGCGCTGCTCGTCTCGAAGGTGCCGCTCGATGCCGTCGCGGCGTCGACGGCGCGCCAATGAATCGGGAATCGCCGATGGCCGATGCGTCCACTTCGCGCGCGCAACGTGGCGTCCCGATCACCATCCGTCGCGTGTCGAAGACGTTCGGCCAGGACACTGATCGACCATTTCTCGCGCTGAAGGAAGTGAGCGTCGAAATCGCCGCCGGCGAGTTCGTGTCGGTCGTCGGCCCGTCGGGTTGCGGCAAGAGCACGCTGATGCTGATGGTCGCAGGCCTGCTGAAGCGCACCCGCGGCGACATCGTCATCGGTGGCACTGAAGTCACGCGGCCGATCACCGATGTCGGCATCGCGTTTCAGGACCACCTGTTGCTGGACTTCCGGACCGCACTCGCCAACGTTACGCTGCACGCCGACATTCGCCGGTTGCCGCGCAAGGAGATCGAGGCGCGGGCGCGCGAGCTCTTTGCCCAGCTCCGTTTGACGGGGGCGATCGACAAGTACCCGCGGCAACTTTCCGGTGGGATGCGCCAGCGCGTATCGCTGATCCGCACGCTCGTCCACGATCCGCCGCTCCTCCTGATGGACGAGCCGTTCGGCGCACTCGATGCGCTGACGCGGTTGCAGGTGCGTACGGATCTGGAGGCGCTGTGGCTGCGTCGGCGACCCACGGTGCTGTTCATCACCCACAGCGTAGAGGAAGCCGTCGGATTGTCGGATCGGATCCTCGTCATGGGCCCGAGTCCCGGAGAGGTCGTCGACGAGATACGCATCGATCTTCCGCGCCCGCGCCCCATCGTGCTGGGTGACGTCCCGCAGTTTTCGGCGTACGTCGACCGGATCCATAAGCAGTTCGAGCGCCTCGGCGTGCTGCAGGGGATCGACACGACTGCGGGTGCTTCGCCATGAATGACGACGCTCGCGGCACGCAAGCTGCGAAGACCGGCGCCGAACCCGCCCGTGTGTCGGTTCGCCTGGAATTTCGTGAAAGCGTTGCGGAGATTGCGCTCGACAACGGCCCGCTCAACCTCGTCGACAAGGCCTTGTTGCGCGAATTGGGCCGCGTGCTAGCCGATGTCGGCGAGCGGGCGGACATTCGCTGCGTGATCCTGCACGGCGGCAGCGGTCGGGCGTTCTGCGCAGGCAGCGACGTCAAGGGCTTTGCCGGCATCCGGCACGACGCGAGCGAGCAGAAGATCCTGTTCGAGGACATGGTGCTGCGTCGGTTGGCACGGCTGCCGATGCCCACGATCGCGGCGATCGATGGCCCAGCGCTCGGAGGCGGGCTCGAGATCGCGCTCGCGTGCGACCTGCGCGTCTGCAAACGCGGCGTTACGATCGGCCTCCCTGAATCACGACTGGGCGGATTGGCCGGCAGTGGGGCGATCCGGCTGGCGCGACTGATCGGGCCCGGCCGCGCAAAGGAGCTTCTGTTCACGGGCGCGACGATCGCATCCGAACAGGCCCTCGCGTGGGGCATCGTAAACCGCATCGCCGAAACGTCGGCGCTCGACGTCGCGCGCGAGCTTGCAGCGGTGGTCGCCGCGCGTGGACCGCTGTCGAACCGGCTCGCGAAGTCGCTGGTCGATGCAGCACACGACCTGCCGCTCGATGCGGCGCTGTCGCTGTCGACGGTTGCCCAGCAGCGGATCTTCGACAGCGACGACCTGCACGAAGGCGTAGCGGCATTCGTCGCGAAACGCGCGCCGCAGTTCATGGGTCGCTGAGGGACAACGGAGCGCGAACGATGCACGTCGTCATCACGGGGGGCGCGGGATTTCTGGGCCAACGTCTCGCCCGTCAGCTGCTGTTGCGGGGCACGCTCGCCGGATCGAGCGGCGCGCAGGAGCCGATCGAGCGCATCGTGCTGGTGGACGTCGTCGCCGCGACGGGTTTCGACGATCGGCGTATCGAGACGATCGCCGCGGACATCGCGGATCCAGCCGTCGCGAAGCGCGTTATCGACCACGGCGTCGGATCGGTATTCCATCTCGCCGCGGTCGTCAGCGGACAAGCCGAGCGCGACTTCGATCTCGGCATGCGCGTCAATCTCGATGCGTCGCGACTGTTGCTCGAAGCGTGCCGCGCGGCGGGAACCAGGCCCCGCGTGCTGTTCACGAGCTCGGTTGCCGTATATGGCGGCACACTGCCAGCCGTCGTCACCGACGCAACGCCGCTCGACCCGCGGTCGTCGTACGGCGTGCAGAAGGCGATCGGCGAGCTGCTCCTTTCCGATTGCACGCGCAAGGGATTCGTCGACGGGCGCGTGGCACGTCTTCCGACGATCAGCGTTCGACCCGGGCGTCCGAACCAGGCGGCTTCGTCGTTCGCGAGCGGGATCATCCGCGAGCCGCTGAACGGCGAAGCGGCGATCTGTCCGGTGGGCGAGGACCTGCGCCTCTGGCTCTCGTCGCCGCGCCGCGCGATCGAATCGCTCATCGCATTGCACGACGTCGACGGCGATGTCCTCGGCCCGCGCCGCATCGTCAATCTGCCGGGCATCTCGGTGTCGGTTGCCCAGATGGTGGCGGCGCTGCGCACGGTTGCCGGCGATGCGGTGGCAGACCGTATCCGCTTTCAACGCGACGAGGCGATCGAGCGAATCGTCGGCAGCTGGCCCGGTGCGTGGGAGCTGACGCGCGCGCATGCGCTGGGGCTTGCCGCCGACGAGAGCTTCGAAGCAATCGTGCGCGCCTACATCGAAGACGACCTGCACTGATCATGGAAAAAATCACCGCCGACGAAGCCGCACGCCTGATCGAGGACGGCGACTCGATATTGATCAGCGGGTCGGGTGGTGGCCACGCGGTGCCTGAAGCGTTGCTGGCCGCCGTCGAGCGCCGCTTTCTCGCCGAAGGCAAGCCGCTCGGGCTCACGTCGGTGAGCGTGGTCGGTGTCGGCGATCGCGCACTGCTCGGCGCAACGCACCTCGCGCACGAAGGTCTGCTCTCCCGCGCGATCACGAGCGCGCTTGTCGACTCGCCGGGCCTCGTCAGGCTGGCCGCCGAGAACAAGATCGACGCCTACACGCTGCCGCAGGGCGTGTTGTCGCAATTGATGCGCGACATGGCCGCCGGGCGTCCCGGATTGCTGACAAAAACGGGCCTCAATACGTTCGTCGATCCGCGCCAGCAGGGCGCTCGACAGAGCCCGCGCACGCCGCCTGATTTCGTCGACGTGGTCAACCTGGCAGGCGAGGAATGGTTGTTCTTCAAGCCGGTGCCGGTCAGCGTGGCATTCCTGCGCGGCACGACGGCCGACGAGGATGGCAACGTCACGATGGAGGAGGAAGCCGTGCTCGGCGAGATGCTCGCGATGGCGCAGGCCACGCGGCGCGCCGGCGGCATCGTCATCGTCCAGGTGAAGCGAATGGCGCGGCGCGGCACGCTACCGGGCAAGCACGTCAGGATTCCTGGCATCCTCGTCGACTTCATCGTCGTCGACGCCGAGCAGCGGCAGACGTACGCGACGTACTACGATCCCAGCTACTCCGGCGAACTGCGCATTCCGCACGGCGACATCAAGTCGCTGCCGTTCGGACCGCGCAAGATCATCGTTCGCCGCGCCGCGATGGAACTCGTGCCTGGCGCCGTGTGCAATCTCGGTGCCGGCGTCTCGACCGGCCTGTCGACAATCGCCGCCGAAGAAGGTCTGCTCGACGCCGCGGTGCTCACCAATGAGCAGGGACTGATCGGCGGCGCACCGATCACCGGTCGTGATTCCGGCGGCGGCCAGAATTTCGCGGCGATGATCGAGCAGCCGGCGCAGTTCGACTTCTACGATGGCGGCGGACTCGATCTCGCGTTCCTGTCGTTCGCCGAAGTGGATGGCGAGGGCAACGTCAACGTCAGCCGCTTCGGCGACCGGATCATCGGCGTCGGTGGCTTCATCAACATCAGCCAGAACGCGAGATGTGTGATCTTCAGCGGCACGCTGACGGCGGGCGATCTCGACATTGGCTGGGAGGATGGCCGCACCGTCATCCGCAAGGAGGGCCGGCATCGCAAGTTCGTGCCGAAGCTCGAGCAGATCTGCTACAGCGCGAGCATGGGCCGCGAGCGCGGCCAGGTCGCCCTGTTCGTCACCGAGCGCGCGGTGTTCCGCGTCGGCACGAACGGACTCGAACTGATCGAGATCGCGCCCGGTGTCGACGTCGAGCGCGACGTGATCGCGCAGATGGGGTTTCGACCCGTCGTGTCGAACGCGCTGAAGCCGATGGATCCACGCATTTTCGAGCGGGGCTTGATGGGGCTCGCCGCCGACATCCACGCGAAGCCGCGCGCGCATCGGTCGCCGCGCGTCGCGCGCTGGCACGCCCAACGCAGCTGACGCTCCCATGGCCCACGTACCTGCAGAGCGCTGCCTTGGGATCATCGAGTTGCTCGGGGACGGAGCATCCGAGATGCCGCTCGGCGAGATCGCCGAAAGGCTTGCGCTGCCGAAGAGCGGCGCCCACCGGCTGCTTGCGACGCTCGTCGACCTCGGTTGGGCCGAGCAGGCCCGCGACACGGGTTTCTATCGGCTGACGATGCGTCTCGCGGTGCTCGGTCAACGCTTCTACGCGGCGTCCGGCGTGCCCGACATCTGCCAGCCGTTGATCGACCGACTTGCCCGCGAGTGCAGCGAGTTCGTCCGCCTTGCGGTCGTCGACGGCAACGCGCTCGTGTGGATCGCGCATGCGCAGGGCGCGCGCGGGGGTCTCGTTTATCAGCCCGCTGAAACCACGGGAACGGTGCCGCTTTATGCGACGGCCAGCGGCAAGGCATGGCTCGCGACACTGCGCAGCGAGGACGCAATGCACTACGTCCTGAAAAACGGCGGCTTCGATCACGCCGACCGGTACGGTCCGAACGCGATTCGATCGATCGAGGCGCTGTTGCGCGATCTCAGGACGACGGGCCGGCGCGGCTATGGACTGGCGCTCAACGAAGCGGAGCCCGGCGTTACCGCGGTGGCTGCGGCGGTGCGGTCGGGGCCCGACGGCAGCGCCGTCGGCACGGTCAGCATTGCGGGTCCCACGGCGCGTGTCGACGAAAGCCGCGTGCGCGCACTCGCACCGATGGTCGTGCAGTGCGCGACCGAACTTTCCAACGTGTGGCCGCTGCGACCGACGACCGTGAAAAAGCGCGGGGTCAAGGACGCCGTGAAGGCTGCATGACGCACGGGGCGCGTGCGCGATGAAGCCGACGCTGCTGGGCTGCATCGCGGACGATTTCACCGGTGCGACGGATCTGGCGAATAACCTCGTGCGTGCCGGCATGCGCACGATCCAGACGATCGGCGTGCCGGACCGCGATCTTGCCGGTGACGCGGAGGCCGTGGTCGTCGCACTGAAGTCGCGCACGATTCCCGCGCGCGAGGCGGTCGCGCAGTCGCTGGATGCGCTGCGCTGGCTGAAGGCGCGCGGCGCGCGCCAGTTCTACTTCAAGTACTGCTCGACGTTCGACAGCACGTCAGCCGGCAACATCGGCCCGGTGATCGATGCGCTGCTCGACGCGCTCGAAGGTGCCGGTGCGGGCTTCACGATCGCGACGCCGGCCTTTCCGGACAACCAGCGCGCAGTGTTCAAAGGCCATTTGTTTGTCGGCGACGTGCTGCTGCATGAAAGCGGCATGCAGCATCATCCGTTGACGCCGATGACGGACTCGAACCTCGTGCGCGTGCTGCAGGCACAATGCACACGGCGCGTCGGGTCGATCGACTACCGTGTCGTCGCACGGGGTGCTGCGGCAATACGGGCGCGGATCGGCGAGCTGCGCGCACACGGTGTCGGCATCGCCATCGTCGACGCGATCTCCAATCACGACCTGCACGCCATTGGCGCCGCTGTGCGCGACATGCCGCTGGTCACGGCAGGGTCGGGTATCGCGATTGCACTGCCCGCAAACTTCGACATCGCGCCATCCGACGCGGCCGGTGCGCTGCCACCCGCACATGGCCTGCGCGCGATCGTTTCGGGCAGCTGCTCCGCCGCGACGCAGCGGCAGGTCGCTTCCTTCGTCGGCTCGAATCTGCCTGCGTTCCGAGTCGACCCCTCGCGTATCGCAGCGGGCGTCGACGTCGCCGCCGAAGCGCTCCAATGGGCGACGCCGTTGCTCGCGGACTCCACGGTGCTGGTGTACTCGACCGCCGAACCCGCCGACGTCACCGACATCCAGCAACGCCTCGGCGTCCGGCAGGCGGGTGACATGATCGAGGGCGTGCTGGCGACCATTGCGCGCCGCCTCGTCGAACGCGGCGTTCGCCAGCTCGTAATCGCAGGCGGCGAGACGGCGGGCGCGTGTGTCCAGGCGCTCGGTGTTGCGCAACTGCAGATCGGCTCGCAGATCGATCCCGGCGTGCCGTGGTGCCACGCGCTGACCGATGTCGGCGGGAGCGCCGCGATTCACCTGGCGCTGAAGTCCGGCAACTTCGGCTCCGACGACTTCTTCACGCGCTCGTTCGCGCTGCTGCGATGACCGAGTACCAGGCGAGGGAAGAGATCTGCCGCGTGGGCCGCAGCCTGTTCGAGCGGGGCTACGTGCACGGCACGACGGGCAACATCAGCGTCCGCCTCGCCGAATCGGAAGGCGGCGGGTATCTGATCACGCCGACCGATGCGTGCCTCGGCTTCCTCGATCCGCTACGGCTCGCGCGGCTGGACTCCGAGTGCCGCCAGGTCGGCGGCGAGGCGGCCAGCAAGACGGTGTCGCTTCACGCGCGAATTTATGCCGCAGCCCGGCGCTTCGATCCAGCGACGGCGTGCGTCGTGCACACCCACAGCACGCATTGCGTGGCGCTGACGCTGACCTCGAACGCGATCGAGCTGTTGCCGCCGATCACGCCCTATTTCGTGATGAAGGTCGGCCACGTGCCGCTCATTGCCTACCATCGGCCGGGATCGAAGAAAGTCGGCGATGCAGTCGCCGAGGCAATCGATCGGTACGGGCATGCCGGCACCGCAATTCGCGCGGTGATGCTGTCCCGGCTCGGGCCCAACGTGTGGCACGACTCGCCGGCGAAGGCGATGGCGCTCGTCGAGGAACTGGAGGAAACCGCGCACCTAGTCGCGCTCGGCGGTCCGTTGCTCGAGCCGTTGACCGATGCGGCGATCGACGAGTTGCGCCGCACGTTCGGCGCGCGCTGGTAACGCAACCGGGCGCGTCGGCGCTCTCGCCGGCGGCCGATTACTCCCGGTCGGTCATTCGGCCTTCTTGTCCTGGCCCGGCGGCGCGCCGCGACCGTTGCCCTGCGGCTCGTTGCTCGGAGCGTTGCCGTGTTGCTCTTGGCTCGGCTGCGGCGGGCGCGCCTGCGGTGCTGCGGCGGTCCTCTCCGTCGGCTGCGGCGGATGCGGCTGCGGTGCCGCGGCGGTCCTTTCCGCGGGCTGCGCGGACGGCGGTCGCTGGCTTTGCGCACGCGCTGGCGGAGCGCCGTTCGAGGGCGCACCGACGTCGCGCGACTGCGCGGTCGGCGGCCTTGACACGGGCGCTGCAGGTCTTTCGGCGGCAGGATGATTTCCAGACTGCGGCGGCTGCGCCGACTGCACGTGCGCGTCGGTCTGCGGCGGACGAGGCTGTTGCGAATTGGGCGGACGCGCCTGTGGATTCGGCGGACGCGCCGCCTGCTGGTGCGCCGGCGGTGGTGACGGCGGCCGCGATGCACCTGCTGTCGGGGCCGCCGGCGCGCTCATCGACTGCCGCGCCTGGTATTGCCGCTGCACCTCCGCATCACGGGGAGCGTAACGATAGTTGCGTGTCTGCAGCGTCACCTGCTGGTCCGCACGCGGATAGCGGTTGCCAGAGTACTGACGCTGATAGACGGGCAATGGTGCGGGCGCAGGTACCGCGCTGCGGTTCCATGTGTCCCACCCGCGATGATTGCTGTACCAGGTATTGCCCCAGTGATCGCCCCAGCGCGGCGGCGCGTCGGAGCGCCATCCTCTGAAATAAACGGGTGCACGCCGGTAGTAGCGGACCGGCACGCGCAACACGTACAGCGGCACGAAATCAGGCGGAACGATCTCCCACGGACCGTTGTACCAGGTGCTCGTGTACCAGTTGTCGTACGCGTAAACCCAATACATGCCATCGTAGAAGAAGTAGTTCGAATTCACCTGTGGGGCGTAGTACACCGGGTAACCAGGCACGCGCACGAGTTGCGGATACGCCCCCAGGTTGATCCCGATGTTTACGCTCACCTGCGCAAGCGGCGCAGTGATCGAGCAGAGCACAAGCGCAAGCGCAGCGAGTAGTTGCCGCATGAAAGGAGGCCTCCGGGAATTGACAGGCAGTCGCACCGGACGCGGGCACGACGCGCGATCCTCGCAATATGCGGCGACGCCGGGATCCAAGGTATCGGACAAGCGCTGCGCATCGCGTAGGAGCGCACCTACGTCTCGACGTGACGAACCGCGCGGGGATTCGCTGCACTACTATCCGTATCTTGCAGGTCGACCGGGCGAACGTGACTCACAACCACTCGACGTGGCGGAGCCGCATGGCGGCGACACTCGTCGCCGTCGTGCTGGCCGGATGCGCGGCGACGCAGCGCGACGTATCGCCGGTCGGCCCCCCGATGACCGCCACGGAGGGACGCGCGCTTGTCGCACGGCTGCTGCCGGACGCGACGCCCGACCGCAACGGCTGGGCGACCGACCTCTATGCGGCCATCGCCGCGCTGGAAATCCCGCCGACACCGCAAAACATCTGCGCGTCGATTGCCGTGGTTCAGCAGGAGTCGGGGTTTCGCGTCGACCCTGCAGTGCCCGGACTCGCCGCCATCGCGAAAAAGGAGATCGAAGCGCGGCGCGAGCGCGCCGGCGTGCCGCGACTCGTGCTCGATGCAGCGCTGGCACTGCCGTCGTCGAACGGGCGCAGCTACGGCGAGCGACTGGACGGCGTGAAGACCGAGATGCAGATGAGCGATCTGTTCGAGGATTTCATCGGCCGTGTGCCGCTCGGCAGGACGTTCTTCGCCGACCGCAATCCGGTGCACACGGCGGGGCCGATGCAAGTCAGCGTCGCGTTCGCCGAAGGCCTGGTGACGACACGACCGTATCCGTATCCGAGGTCCGGATCCGTGCGCAGCGAGGTATTCACGCGCCGCGGCGGCCTGTACTTCGGCGTTGCGCACCTGCTCGATTTTCGCGCGCCGTACGATCGCTACCTGTACCGGTTCGCCGATTTCAATGCGGGCCGCTACGCGAGCCGGAATGCGGCGTTCCAGAGCGCAGTGACGCAGATTTCGGGCATCCCGTTGACGCTCGACGGCGACCTGCTTCGCTACGAGAATGGCCGGCCGACGCGCGACCCCGGTGCGACGGAGACGGCGGTGCGGGTGCTCTCGCGGCGGCTGGACCTCGACAACGACGCGATTCGGCACGATCTCGAGCTTGGCACAGCAGAAGGGTTCGAGCGAACCCCTGCGTACACGCGCGTACTTGCACTCGCCGATCGTGCCGCCGGCAAGCGCGTGCCACGCGCCGCGCTGCCCGACATCGAACTGCACGGTCCCAAGATAACGCGGAAGCTGACGACCGAATGGTTCGCACAGCGGGTCGATGCTCGCTACCAGGCGTGCCTGCACCGGCTGGAAGGATGAGCGGCGACGATCGCCCCGACGTCGACGCCTATCTGCGGCGGATTCGATTCGCCGGCGACGTGGCGCCAACGTACGCGACGCTCGCGGCGATCGTTCGCGCACATGCGTTGGCGATACCGTTCGAGAATCTCGACGTGCTGCTGCATCGCCCCATTCGACTCGATCTCGATGGCGTGCAGCAAAAGCTCGTTGCCGCGCGACGGGGCGGCTACTGCTTCGAGCATGCGACGCTCGTCGCCGCGATGCTCGAAGCCATCGGATTCTCGCCCGTCCGGCACACGGCGCGTGTCGTGCTGTACACGCCATTGGCCGCCGCGCCCCGCACGCACATGTTCCTGACGCTGGCGATCGAAGGCCGGACATTCGTCGTCGATCCCGGGTTCGGCGGATTGGCGCCCGATCGTCCGTTGCCGTTGGCCGACGGCGCCGACGAGCGTGCAACGCACTGGATGGCGCGCGACGGCGTCCACTGGATCCTGCGGGCACGGTCGGCCGGCAGGGCGGTCGATTGCTGGGCGTCGACGCTCGAGGCGGATAATCGCGTCGACTTCGAAGTCAGCAACCACTACACGGCGACGCATCCCGCATCGCCATTCGTCAACCGGCTGATGATGCGCGCCGCCACCCGGGATGGAACGGTCTCCGTGATGAATCGCAACGTGACACGCGTCGATGCGCAAGGCGTTCACGAGACGCAACTCGCCGACAGGACAGCGCTGCGGTCGCTGCTCGCGGCGAACTTTGGTTTCGATCTTCCCGAAGTCGAATCGATGATCGTGCCTTCGGTCGACGAATGGCGGTGAACCGGTGAGCATCTACGACGAGCCGAAGATCGACTGTCACTGTCACGTGTTCGATCCGGCGCGTTTTCCGTACGGCGAAGATTCCGTGTACCGGCCGGCCGGCCAGGAGATCGGCACGGCCGCGCAGTTCACGCGCGTGCTCGATGCCTATGGCGTCCGGCACGCGCTGCTCGTTGGACCGAACTCGGGCTATGAGCAGGACAACCGCTGCATGCTCGATGCGATCGCGAACGGACGCGGACGGTTCAAGGGCATCGCCGTCGTGCGCAACGACATCGACGACGATGCGTTGCGGGCGCTGAAGGCTGCCGGCATTGTCGGCGTGGCGTTCAACGCGACGTTCCACGGCGTCGACTACTATCGCGATGCGGCATCGCTGCTCGACAGGCTCGCGGCGCTGGACCTCTGCGTATCGCTGCAAGTGCAGCACGAGCAACTTGCAGCACTCGCGCCGATGTTCGAGCGCTCCGGGGTGCGCGTACTCATCGATCACTGCGGCCGTCCCACACCGTCCGGCGGCCCCGACCAGCCGGGATTCCGGACGCTGCTCGGCCTCGCGGCAACCGGTCGCGTGTTCGTGAAACTGTCGGGCTATGTCAAGTTCGCGGAGGCACCGTTCCCGTACGACGACGCGCGGCCATACGTCGAAGCGCTGCTCGACGCGTTCACGCCGGATCGATGCATGTGGGCGTCTGACTGGCCCTTTCTGCGCGCGCCGGAACGCATCGACTATGGCCCGTTACTGAACCTGATTGAGCGCTTCGTTCCCGACCCCGTTGAGCGGCGGCGCGTGCTGTTCGAAACGCCGTGTCGCGTGCTGGGTTTCCCCTGTTGATAGGATTGCGCCCATGAATGCCTTCACTTGCGCGCAGATTCTTGCCGGTAACGCGCCGGCCGACACGCCCGTCGTCGTCAAGGGCTGGGTTCGGACCCGGCGCGACTCGAAGGCCGGCATCTCGTTCGTGCACGTGTCCGATGGCTCCTGCTTCCACCCGGTGCAGGCCGTCGTACCGAACACGCTCGCCAACTACGCCGACGAAGTCGCGCACCTGACGGCGGGATGCGCGGTCGTGATCACCGGCAACGTCGTGCCCTCGCCGGCGAAAGGCCAGCCGTTCGAGCTGCAGGCGACCCGCGTCGACGTTGTCGGTCGCGTCGAGGACCCCGATACGTATCCGATTCAACCCAAGCCGCACACGCTGGAATTCCTGCGCGAGGTGGCGCACCTGCGGCCGCGAACGAACGTCATCGGTGCCGTCACGCGCGTGCGTGATTCGATCGCCCACGCGACGCACCGGTTCTTCCACGACAACGGGTTTTTCTGGATCAACACGCCGATCATCACCACGTCGGATGCCGAAGGCGCCGGCGAGATGTTCCGCGTGTCGACGCTCGACCTCGCCAACCTGCCGCGCACGGCCGAGAACCGCATCGACTACGCGCAGGACTTCTTCGGCCGCGAAACCTTCCTGACGGTGTCGGGACAGCTCAACGTCGAAACGTACTGCATGGCGCTGTCGAAGGTCTACACGTTCGGGCCGACATTCCGCGCCGAGAACTCGAACACGAGCCGTCACCTGGCCGAATTCTGGATGATCGAACCCGAGATCGCGTTCGCGGATCTCGCCGACAACGCGACGCTCGCCGAGGCGCTTCTGAAGCACATCTTCACGACGGTGCTCGACGAGCGTGCCGACGACATGGCGTTCTTCGACGAGCGGATCGAGAAGGGGCTGATCGCCAAACTACAGCGAATCGTCGATTCCGAGTTCGTGCGGATGGACTACGCGGATGCGATACGCGCGCTCGTCGACTCGAAGGAGAAGTTCCAGTTTCCGGTGAGCTTTGGCGTGGACCTCCAGTCCGAGCACGAGCGCTATCTGTCGGAGACCTACGCGAAGAAGCCCGTGGTCGTCATGAACTATCCGCGGGAGATCAAGGCGTTCTACATGCGCCTCAACGACGACGGGAAAACGGTGGCGGCGATGGACGTGCTCGCGCCGGGCATCGGCGAAATCATCGGCGGCAGCCAGCGCGAGGAGCGGCTCGACGTGCTCGATGCGCGAATGGCCGAATCGCACCTCGATCCCGACCATTACGGGTGGTATCGCGACCTGCGTCGGTACGGCACGGTGCCGCACGCAGGATTCGGCCTCGGGTTCGAGCGGACCGTCGCCTACGTCACGGGTCTTGCAAACGTGCGGGACGTAATTCCGTTCCCGAGGACACCGGGCAACGCACGGTATTGATGGCGGTGGCGCCGCGCACGCCTGGCCGGATGCGCGGCGCGTGGGATCGCTATTGCTTGGCGGGTTGCTGGAACGTCGCGCGCGAAAACTCTTCGAGCGACAACGAGCCGTCATGGTTGGTGTCGAGCTGGTCGAAGATCCGCTTGGCGGGGCTGTCGGCGGCACCCGCCGTCGCATTGGTGGCGGCCGACGGATTGGTGCCCCGCGGCGCCATCGTGCTGTCGGTCGTTGCGCCCGCTGCGGGCGTCGACGCCGAGCCGGGGTTGGACGGAGGAGCCTGCGGTGCAGTCGGCGTCGCCGGCGTCGTCGCAGCCTTCGATGCGCCGTCGGGTGTCGTGGGGTTGTCCGCCGCGTTGCCGACACCGTATCCCGACAGTCCAACCGCCGAGGCGATCAACGCGTACGCGATATTGCTGTTCAGTCTGCGGATCATGTCGCGACTCCTTTGAAAGGTCGTAAGGCGGGGAGAACCGCCGGACCACACACACTCATGCAAGGAGCCTGCCTATCGTAAGTCTTTGATCCAACATGCGTGCGATTTCACCAAGGCCCAGCTTGACCAGTTCGCGATGTAAGGTTGCCGTCCGTGTAGGCGAAAGACCGAGCTTCCGCTCGCAGCGGTTCCGACTCACGGCACGAGTAGCGAACGCTGATGCGACACAGGTAGGCTAGCGGCTTTCCAACCCGTCGCCGTTCCGCGACAATGCTGCGCGCCACGTCCAACTCGGAGAACGACGAATGCTCACGCGCTTCATCCCCTTGGCGATCGCCGCCTGTGCGCTCGTCGCCGGCTGCACGACGATGCACCCCCGCGTCGAGCGCGTTGCGAAAAAACTCGACTGCGACGGCAGCAAGGAGTGCACGGTGACCGTCACCGTGAACTGCCTGCACTACCTGGGCTGCGACGTGTCGGTCGATTACGACCTCGTGTTCGTCGCCGGCAAGAACAAGCAGACGGACATTCGCTGGAAGCTCGTGGGCGAAAAGGGCGTGGAATTCGCCGCGAACGGCATTGCGTTCGACAGCTCGGTGTTCCAGTGCTCACCCGAGAGCGAAGGCAAGGACAAGTTCGTCTGCAAGGACGCGCATCCCGACTTCGGCATCTTCAAGTACTCGGTGAACGTGACCGTGAAGGACAGCCTGTTCGGGCCGCGCGGCGTGCAGTCGCTCGATCCGTGGGTCGTGAATTACTGAGCGGCCGCGGCTCTTGGGTCGAGCCAGCGCCGCAACTCGGTGATCGCGCCGTCGTAGCTTAGCGCTCGTCCCGCCGCCGCCGTGGCGGTGAACGCGTCGGTGCCGAGCTTCTGCCGGGCCGTCGCGATCAACGGCGCGAGGAACGCCTCGTCGGCCGGGTCGCGCGCGAGGCCCGTCGCCGCGGTCTGCGCTTCCGCGGCGCCGAAGAGGCGAATCGACTGCTCCCACTCGTCGCCCGATGCCGCGAGACCTGCGGCAACCTCGAGCAGCCCTTGTGCGGCGGGGCGCAGCCCGGATTCGTCAACGATCTGCAGCACTTCGACCAGCATTGCCCGTGCGGGCGTGTGCGCCTTGCGGAAGGTCGCGACCATCGCGAGGTTCAGCAAGCTCACGGCGACGATGTCGATGTCGCCCGTCGCGCGCGCGATCGTCAGCACGCGTGTGTACAGCGGCTCGGCCGTCGCAAGGTCGCCTTCGGCGCGTGCCGTCTGCGCGAGCGCGTTCAGCGCGCCGGCCACTTCGCGCGGCGTGCCGAGCGTTTCGGCCAGCTCGAGTCCCTCCTGCAGATGGCGGCGCGCGGACGCGAATTCGCCGCGACCGAGCAGCGCGAGGCCGAGCGGCTGCAGCACGGCGGACACGCGCACGTTGTCATTCGTCGCCCGGGCAATCGCAAGGCTCTCCTCCAGGGCCTGCTGCGCCTCGTCGTATCGGCCCATGAACGACCCGAGCTGTCCTGCGTCGAGCAGCGCCTCGCATCGCTGCAGCGTCGGCTGCCGTGCCGACGGGCAAGCGAGCGCCTCGCGGGTGATCGTCAGGCCCAGTGCGAGCAGGCCTCGAAAGATCCAGTATCGCCGCAGCGACGACACGAGTTGCAGGCCGTATTGCTCCGCCAGGTCCGCCTCGCACGACCACGCGTGAGCGGCAAGCAGGTTCTCGCGTTCGAGATCGAGCCGCTTCAGCCATTCCGACTGCTCGGGTCCGATGAGCTTGGGGCGTGCCCGGCGCGCGAGCTCGAGGTAGAACGCCAGGTGGCGCGTTCGCTGCGCATGGCCTTCGTCCGCGGTTGCAAGTCGCTCGAGCGCATATTGCCGCACTGTTTCGAGCAGCCGGTAGCGATCGCCGGAGGCGTCGCGTTCGACGAGCGACTTTTCGACGAGCCGCATCAACGTGTCGAGAACGTCGGCGGCGTCGGGTCCATCGTCGTGCCCGACGGCTTCCGCCGCATCGAGCGTGAATCCGCCGGCGAACACCGCCAGCCGCCGGAATAGCGTCGTCTCCGCGACAGTTAGCAGCTCGTGGCTCCAGTCGATCAGCGCGCGTAACGTCTGCTGCCGGGGCAAGCCCGTGCGATCGCCTCCGGTCAACAGCCGGAAGCAATCGTCGAGGCGCTCGGCGATCACTTCCACCGACAATGCGCGCACGCGCGCCGCGGCGAGCTCGAGCGCGAGCGGAATGCCGTCCAGCCGGCGGCAAACCCTGGCGACGGCAGGGGCGTTGGCTGTCGTGACGGAGAACGGCGCGTGCACGGCGGTCGCGCGCTCGACGAAGAGCCGCGCAGCCTCCGACTGCAGCAGTACTTCAGGCGTCACCCGCTGTGCGCCGTCCCCGGGCAACGCCAGTGCCGGCAGCGCATACGTCGTTTCGCCGCCGATATTCAACGCTTCGCGGCTTGTCGTGAGTATCTTCAGCGTGTTGCTCGCCTGCAGCAACTGCTTCGCGAGCAGCGCACAGGCGGCCGCTAGATGTTCGCAGTTGTCCAGAATGATCAGCAGGTGGCGCTCGCCGACGTGCGCGAGCAGGGCGTCCTCGACGGGTTGCCCCGCCGTCTCCGTAACGCCGAGCACCGATGCGACGACCTGGGGCACGAGCCGCGGATCCGCGGTGGCTGCAAGCTCGACGAACCAGACGCCGTCGGAATAGTTGTCGATGACGCTGGCAGCGACCTGCAGCGACAGCCGCGTTTTGCCGAGGCCGCCGGTTCCGACGAGCGTGACCAGGCGCGATCGCGCGAGCAGCGCCTTGATCTCGGTCGACTCGCGCTCGCGACCGACGAACGACGTGACCTGCTGGGGCAGGTTGTTCGGCGTCGCCTCCAGCGATCGCAGCGGCGGAAACGTCTGGCGCAGCGCCGGGTGGATGACCTGGTACACGCGCTCCGGATGCGCAAGATCGCGCAGCCGTACGAGGCCGAGGTCGCGCAAGCCGATTTCGCTCGGAACGCGATCACCGATCAGGTCGACGGCCGTTTGCGACACGAGGATCTGCCCACCGTGCGCGGCGTTCATGATCCGCGCGGCACGGTTGACGGCGCTGCCGAAGAAGTCGCTGTTGCGGCGCTCGACGATCCCCGAGTGCAGGCCACAGCGCACGGCGAGCGGAACGCCGGCCGTCGCGTCGGGATCGGCCAGCGTCTGCTGCAGCTTGAGTGCGGCACGAATGCCGTCGAGCGGATCCTCGAACGCCGCGTGAATGCCGTCGCCTGTCGTCTTGACGACCAGCCCGCGCAGGCTCTCGACCGCTTCGCGGGCGAGCGTGTCGTGCCGGGCGAGTGCCGCACGCATGCGGTCGGGCTGTCGTTCCCATAACCGCGTGCTGCCCTCGATGTCCGTGAAGAGAAACGTCGTGACGGAGGCAGGTTGTTGCACGACAGGATAACCTCGGCGGGAACGCCGGAAGGTTACTCTATGTGACCTGCCGCCGCACGGCGGCCGGCGTATCATCCGCACCGCAACTTCGCGCCCGTAGCTCAATTGGATAGAGCACCGGCCTTCTAAGCCGGCGGTTACAGGTTCGAGTCCTGTCGGGCGTGCCAACCCCCGGCGTGCGCGATTACAATGGCCGGGCGCCCGGTTCTCAATCGGCGCGGCAAAAACCATAATTGATCGATAAAACGGCGACGCGGCGAGCGCGATCGCCTTGTTCCGGAGGAATGTCATGAGTCGAATCACGCCCCGCGGCGTTCTGGCCGCGCTGGCGCTGGCACTCGCCAGCGGTCCGCTTCTCGCAGCACCCCTCGTGCTGCGCGCATCCCATCAGTTCCCGGGTGGCAAGGGCGACGTCCGCGACGAAATGGTGCAGATCGTTGCGCGTGACGCGAAGGCGGCCGGCGTCGATCTCGAGGTCCAGGTGTATCCGGGGGCCGCGCTGTTCAAGCCGAACGAGCAATGGAACGCGCTCGTCAACGGCCAGCTCGACATCTCTTCGTTTCCGCTCGACTACGCGAGCGGCAAGGTGCGCGAGTTCGGCGCGACGCTGATGCCCGGGCTCGTGCGCAGTCACGCGCGCGCGGCGCGGATGGCCGGCTCGCCGTTCATGAAGGACATTCGCGCGAAGATCGACCAGGCGGGCGTCATCGTGCTGGCCGACGCGTGGCTGGCCGGGGGCGTCGCGTCGAAGAAAGGATGCATCCGCACGCCGGCGGACATGAAGGGCCTGAAGATCCGCTCCGCGGGTCCGACGTTCGCCGCGATGTGGCAGGCGGCCGGCGCGTCGATCGTATCGGTGCCGTCCAACGAGGTCTACAACGCGCTGCAGACCGGCGTTGCCGACGCGACCGACACGAGCAGCGGCAGCTTCGTGTCGTTCCGTATCTACGAGCAGGTCAAATGCGTCACGGCGCCCGGCGACAACGCGCTGTGGTTCATGTACGAGCCGGTGCTGATCTCGAAGAAGACGTTCAATCGCCTCGACAAGAAGCAGCAGGATGCGCTGCTTGCCGCCGGCAAGAAGGCCGAAGCATATTTCGCGAAGGAAGCGAAGGGTCTCGACGACGAGATGGTCAAGGCGTTCAAGGACCACAACGTAGAAGTCGTCACGCTCACGCCCGCCGAGTACGATCAATGGCTGAAGGTCGCGCAGCAGAGCTCGTATGTCGAGTTCGCCAAGGACGTGCCGGACGGGAAGAAGCTGATCGACGCCGCGCTGGCGGTCCAATAGTCGCCGCAGTCACGCCCGGCGCCTGTGCACAGCGGCACCGCCGGGCAGCGATGAAATGACGTCAGGCGCGCGGCCGCCCGGTACGCTCGACCGCATCGCGCGCGCGGTGAGCCGTGTGTCGGTGCTGTGCGGCTACATCGCCGCGGGGCTCGTCGCGTTCGCCGTCGTTATCGTCTGCCACATGGTGTTCGTCCGCTACGTGCTGAACCAGAGCACGATCTGGCAGACCGACCTCATCACGTACTGCATCACCGCCGCAACGTTCATCGGCTGCCCTTTCGTGCTGCTGACGCGCGGTCACGTCAACGTCAACGTGCTGCCGCTGCATCTTGGCCCCCGCGGCCGGTTCGCGCTGGCGATGTTCGCTGCGTTGATGTCGGTTGCTTTCTGCGCGGTGATGACGGCGATGACGTTCCTGTTCTGGAAGGAAGCGTGGGATAACCGCTGGGTCTCGGACACGATGTGGCGCGCGCGGCTGTGGATCCCGTACATGGCGATGCCGATCGGCCTCGGGCTCCTGACGCTGCAATACGCGGTGGACATCGCGTGCCTTGCGACGGGTCGCGCGCCGCCGTTCGACATTCCGGTGGAAGCGGAAGCGTGAACACGATCGTCGCGCACCGCGGAGCGGCCTGATGACGCCGACGACGCAGGGTGCGATCGTGCTGGTCGTGACACTGGCGACGCTGCTGTCGGGTGCGCCGGTGGCGTTCGGACTGGGCGCGATCTCGATCCTTTTCGTCGTGCTGTTCCAGGGTTTCGACGCATTGCATGTCGTCGCCGAGACGTTCTATTCCGGCCTCAACGACTTCACGCTCGTATCCATCCCCATGTTCGTGATGATGGGTGCGGCGATTGGCTCGTCGCCCGCGGGCAAGGATCTGTACGAAGCGCTCGATCGCTGGCTCTATCGCGTGCCGGGCGGGCTCGTCATCTCGAACCTCGGTGCGTGTGCGCTGTTCGCCGCGCTGACCGGCTCCTCGCCGGCATGTTGTGCGGCGATAGGCAAGATGGGCATACCCGAGATGCGACGTCGCGGTTATCCCGACGACGTCGCCACCGGGTCTATCTGCGCCGGCGGCACACTCGGCATCCTGATCCCGCCGTCGATCACGTTCATCCTCTACGGCATCGCGACCGAGACGTCGATCGGCCGGCTGTTCCTCGCCGGGGTGCTTCCGGGCTTGCTGCTGACCGGCCTTTTCATCCTGTGGACACTGTTCATCATTTGGAAGCGCGGGTTCCGCGCACACGCGGCAGACTTTCGTTACACGTGGCGCGAGAAGTGGGGGTCGATTCCGAAGATCGCACCGTTCCTCGCGATCGTCTTCGGGGTGATGTACGTGCTCTACGGCGGCGTCGCGACGCCGTCGGAGGCGGCGGGGGTTGGCGCGGCACTGTGCGTTGTCTGCGCCGTCGCGATCTACCGGATGTGGCGTCCGCGGCAGTGGTGGTCGATCCTGCGCGACACGACGCGTGAGTCGGTGATGATCCTGATGATCATCGCGACAGCCGTGCTGTTCGGCTACATGCTGACGTCGCTGTACCTGACGCAGACGCTCGCGCACGCGATCGCGGAGATGCACGTCAATCGCTGGGTACTGATGGGCCTCATCAACGTGTTCCTGCTCGTGTGCGGCTTTTTCATCCCGCCGGCGGCGATCATCCTGATGACGAGCCCGATTCTCTACCCGATCATCAGCGCGGCCGGATTCGATCCGGTGTGGTTCGGCGTGATCCTGACGATCAACATGGAGATCGGCCTGATCCACCCGCCCGTCGGGCTCAACATCTACATCGTCCAGTCGATTGCGCCCGACGTCCCGGTCACGACCGTGATGTGGGGAACGATTCCCTACGTCGGCTGCATGGTGCTGGCGATCATCATCCTGTGCGTGTTCCCCGAGATTGCAACGTGGCTGCCGGATCACATGATGGGTGCGAGGCACTGAACGGGCCACCAATCGCCGCCGTCCGGGGGCCCGCCGGTTTTCTCGTCCCTGTGAGCCCACTGCTGACGTATAATTTGCCCTCGGTCGCCAGGTCCGCCTCGTTCGGACCGCTGAGTCGGCTGACCCTTCAACGGTGGCTGTAGCTCAGTTGGTAGAGTCCCGGATTGTGATTCCGGTTGTCGTGGGTTCGAGTCCCATCAGCCACCCCAGCATCCTCACCCGTTGTCGCGCACGCACCGGTTTGGCGCATCCGGCCGGTACCGCGACACCGTCAACCCGCGGGATGCGCAGTGCCACGGCCTCCGGCACGCGTCACCCGCGCTAACATCCACGTCATGACATCGGCTGCACCTGCGCGCTTCACTGTCGCGACGTACAACATCCACAAGGGCTTCTCGCAACTCGCGCGAAGGGTCGTCATTCACGAGTTGCGCGAGCGCCTGCACGGGCTGGCTGCGGACATCCTGTTCCTGCAGGAAGTGCTGCACACGAACGACCGTCACGCGAATCGCTATCGCGACTGGCCACGACGCCCGCAGCACGAGTTCATCGCCGGCGAGTTCTGGAACGAGGTCGCGTACGGGCGCAACGCCGTCTACCCGCACGGGCACCATGGCAACGCGGTGCTGTCACGCTTCCCGATGCTGACCCAGGAGAATCTCGACATCTCGGCACACCTGTTCGAGAGCCGCGGGCTGCTCCACTGCGAGATCGAGCTCGGCAACGGCACGCCGAGCCTGCATTGCATGAACGTGCACCTTGGCTTGTTCGAGCGCGGCCGGCAGTGGCAGATCCGCGCGCTCGTCGATCGGATCCGCGCCGAGGTACCCGACGGCGCGCCGCTGATCATCGCCGGCGATTTCAACGATTGGCGCAGCAAGGGCGACCGCGCGCTCACCGAGGCGCTCAATTGCGTCGAGGTGTTCGAGCACGTGAACGGCCGACCGGCGCGGACGTTTCCGTCGCTGATGCCGGTGTTTCGGCTGGACCGGATCTACGCGCGCGGCCTCAAGGTCGTCGACGCGCGCGTTCATTACGCGACGCTGGGCAAGCGCATGTCCGACCACGCGGCGCTCGCCGCGACCTTCGAGGTGATCCCCGGCAGGCGTCGACGCTGATCGTGAACGGCGGCAGCTACGCAATGAACCGCTTCACCGCGGGGAATTCCGTGGCACTGTTGCGCAGCGGCGCCGAATATTTTCCCGCGCTGATCGATGCGATCGCGCGCGCCGAGCGCGAGATCTGGCTCGAGTCGTACATCTACGCCGACGACGAGACCGGCCGCGCGGTTGCCGATGCGCTGATCGGGGCCGCGCAAAGAGGCGTCAGCGTGCGTGTGCTGGTCGACGGCTGGGGTGCGCGGCACTACCTGACGCGTCCGCTCGAGCAGCGGTTGGTCGAAGGCGGCGTCGACCTCTTGAAGTACCGTCCGGAGGTGCACCCGTGGCATTTCCGCTCGCATCGGATGCGCCGGTTGCATCGCAAGCTGTGCCAGGTCGACAATCGCGTCGCGTTCGTCGGCGGCATCAACGTCATCGACGACATGAATACACCCGGGCATACGCCACCGCGCGTGGACTTTGCTGTTCGCGTCCGCGGACCGATGCTGGTGCCGATCATCCAGACGATGCAGCGCGTGTGGGCGATCGTCGAGATCGCCCAACTGCGCAGCTCCGACGTGCCGCTGTTTCCCGACGAGGAGCCTGCGGAAAGCGCCGGCACGCAGACGGCTAAATTCACGATTCGCGACAACCTGCGCCACCGGCGCGACATCGAGCGCGCCTACCTTGCCGGCCTGCGCACGGCGCGCAGCGAGATCCTGATCGCAACCGCGTACTTCTTCCCCGGCGTCCGCTTTCGCCGTGCGTTGACCAGCGCGGCGGCGCGCGGTGTGCGCGTGACACTGCTGCTGCAGGCGCGCGTCGAGTATCGGCTGCTGCACTACGCGTCGCGGGCCTTGTACGGACAGTTGCTGACGGCCGGCGTTGCGATCGAGGAATATCATCGCTCGTTCCTGCATGCCAAGGTCGCCGTCATCGATTCGCGCTGGGCAACGGTCGGCTCGTCGAACATCGATCCCTATTCGTTCCTGATGTCGCGCGAGGCGAACGTGTTCGTCCGCGACCCCGTGTTCGCCGGCGAGCTTGGCGTCGAGCTTCGCGCGATGATGGCGTCGGGATCGCGGCCGGTGCCCCCCGAGGATTGGGCGAACCGCTCGCGCTTCACCAAGGCGGTCACGTGGGTCGCGTACGGGATCGTCCGCGCGATGATGGGGTTGTTGCGGTATGGCGGAGACGAGTGGTGGCGCTCCGGTTGGCCCCGCCGTTAGAGAAGACAGCTGCGGCGTCGAGCTGCGTTGTTGCTCCGGCGCTCGAAATCCTCATGTACGTCCGTGTACATTCCGGTTTCTCGCGTCCTCGCGCCTAGCATCTCGGCGTCCTCGCCCGTCTTTGCACGCATCCGACTGAGTTGAATGCGCCACGCCCCGCCAATGCCGCTGCCTGCCGAGTCGAACGTGCCGCGTACGCGACGCGGCGACTGGCAGACGATTCGCATGCTGCTGCCCTACCTGTGGGGCTACCGCGGCCGGATCTTCGCGGCACTCACCTGCCTGGTGCTCGCGAAGCTCGCCAACGTCGGCGTGCCGATACTGATGAAGAGCATCGTCGACAGCCTCGATCCGCGGATTGCCGTGCTGACGGTACCGCTGGCGCTGCTCGTCGCCTACGGGCTGCTGCGACTGTCGACGACGGTGTTCACCGAGCTGCGCGAATTCCTGTTCGCCAAGGTGACGCAGCGCGCGGTGCGCCGCATCGGTCTGACGGTCTTCCGGCACTTGCACGCGCTGTCGCTGCGCTTTCACCTGGCGCGGCAGACCGGCGGACTGACGCGAGACGTCGAGCGTGGCCAGCGCGGCATCTCGACGCTGATCAGCTTCGCGCTGTTCTCGATCCTGCCCACACTCGTCGAGATCACGCTGGTGTCCGCGGTGCTGATCGCGCGCTACGACTGGACGTTCATGGCGATCACTGCGGTCGCGCTGGCGCTCTACATGCTGTTCACGATCATGATCACCGAATGGCGCACGCATTTTCGCCGGCAGATGAACGAGCTCGACTCGAAGGCGAACACGCGAGCGATCGACAGCCTGCTCAACTACGAGACAGTCAAGTACTTCGGCAACGAGGAGTGGGAGGCGCGGCGCTACGACGAGAGCCTGCAGCGCTGGGAGCATGCCGCCGTCAAGAGCCAGACGTCGCTGTCCGCGCTCAACATCGGGCAGAGCGCGATCATCGCGATCGCGGTCGCGCTGATCATGTGGCGCGCGACGGTCGGCGTCGTCGCCGGCACGATGACGATCGGCGATCTCGTGCTCGTCAATGCGTTCATGATCCAGCTCTACATCCCGCTGAATTTCCTCGGCGTCATCTATCGCGAGATCAAACAGGCCCTCGCCGACATGGAGCGGCTGTTCAAGCTGATCGAGGAGCACGCAGAGATCGTCGACGCACCGGGTGCGCAGGCGCTCGCGGTGCGCGGAGCGGAAGTGCGCGTCGAGCACGTCGATTTCGGCTACGAACCCAACCGCCAGATCCTGCACGACGTGACGTTCACGATTCCCGCCGGCCACAACGTTGCCGTCGTTGGACCGTCGGGGTCCGGCAAATCCACGCTTGCGCGCCTCTTCTACCGGTTCTACGACGTCGACGGCGGACGCATCACGATCGACGGCCAGGACATTCGCAGCGTCCGGCAGGATTCGCTGCGCGCGGCGATCGGCATCGTGCCGCAGGATACGGTGCTGTTCAACGACTCGATCGAATACAACATCGCGTACGGGCGCGCGGGCGCGTCGCACGACGAGATCGTCGCGGCCGCGCAGCTCGCGCAGATCCACGATTTCATCGCGCGGTTGCCGGAGGGCTACGCAACGCCCGTTGGCGAGCGCGGCCTGAAGTTGTCCGGCGGTGAGAAGCAGCGCGTCGCGATCGCGCGTGCCATCCTGAAGCGACCGGCGATCCTGATTTTCGACGAGGCGACGTCAGCGCTCGATTCGCGCTCCGAGCGCGCGATCCAGACAGAATTGAAAGTCATCGCCCGCGACCACACGTCGCTGACCATCGCTCACCGGTTGTCGACGATCGTCGACGCCGACGAAATCCTCGTGCTCGACCGAGGCCGGATCGTCGAGCGGGGCACGCATGTTGCTCTACTTGCTGCGAATGGCGTTTACGCCCGGATGTGGCGGTTGCAGCAGGACGAGCGGCGGGGAGCGGTCGAGGCGCAAGCGCCCGACGATCCGCGCGTGCCCGAGCCGGGCGAACCACCCCGGCTGGACGAGGCGCCCGCGGCTGCCGCGGCGGCAACGCTGCGCAGCGGTTCGTAACTACCTGATTTGAAAGACCCGTTGACGACTCGGCGGCGAGTGTGCGATAAACCCGCCGGATATCTTGAGACTTATGCTGATGAACCGGTTGCTCACACTTGTTTTTCTGGGTGTTTTGGCCACCCCGGCTTGGGCGCAATTTGCGTCGCCGGACCCGGCCAGGCTGCGCCTTTCGTCGGCTAACGTTTTCGTGCTCGATGCTGCCGCGGATCGTCAGATCTACGCAAAGGCGGCAGATGCCGTCACACCGATCGCGTCGGTCACCAAGCTGATGACGGCGATGGTCGTGCTCGACGCCGGGCAGCCGCTCGACGAGACGATCGACGTCGACATGGGCGATTTCGATTACCTGAAGGGCAGCCGCTCGCGACTGCGGATGGGCTCGACGCTGTCCCGCCGCGAAATGCTGCGGCTCGCACTGATGTCGTCGGAGAACCGCGCCGCGTCGTCGCTCGCGCGCCACTACCCCGGCGGCACGCGCGCATTCGTCGACGCGATGAACTTCAAGGCCGCCTCGCTCGGCCTCACGCATACGCACTACTCGGATCCGACCGGACTGTCGGCAGAGAACGTGTCGACGGCGAAGGATCTCGCCAAGCTGGTGCAGGCCGCCGCCGAGTACCCGATGATCCGCGATTTCACGACGACGCCGTCGCACTTCGTCGAAGTGGGCTCCACGGGCCAGACGCTCGGCTTCAACAATTCCAACTCGCTGGTGAAGAACCAGGCGTGGGACATCCAGCTGCAGAAAACCGGCTACATTCGCGAAGCCGGCAAGTGCGTCGTCATGCTCGTCAACATCGCCAGCAAGCCGATCGTCATCGTGCTGCTCGACTCGCTCGGCAAGTACACGCGGATTGCCGACGCGCAGCGCGTCAAGCACTGGCTCGAAACCGGCGAATCGCTCGTGATCGCCGAGCCGAAGGCAGGGCGGTCGGCGAAGGCGGGCAAGCGCGTGCGCGGCACGTTCGAACCACGCATCGTCAAGACCTCGGCGGGCAAGCGCTGACTCGCAAGTCCCCGTCGCGCGTACTGCGCGATCGCTTATCCTCGATGTGAACCTCGGCTAGGACGCGTCCTTGCGGCGGTGCTGCTCGTAGAGTTCGCGCGCGTGAGCGCGAGTCTTCGCTGTGATCTCCGTGCCTGCCAGCATCCGCGCGAGCTCGTCGATGCGCGAGTTGCCCGACAACTGCGCGAGCTCGCTCGACACCTGCGAGCGATCGCCGGTTTTCACGACCCTGAAGTGGCGGTCGGCATGTGCGGCGACCTGCGGCAGGTGCGTCACGCACAGCACCTGCCGCCGCTCGCCCAGCGTCTGCAGCATCCGCCCGACCGTTGCTGCCACCGCGCCGCCAATGCCGGTGTCGACCTCGTCGAACACGAGCGTCGGCACGTTGCCAACTTCGCTGGCCGCAACCTGGATCGCGAGCGCCACGCGCGCGAGCTCGCCGCCCGATGCCACGCGCGATAGCGGACCTGGCGTCTGCTTCGGGTGCGTCGCTATCGTGAACGCCACGCTCTCGTGGCCGAATCGCGCAGGCTCGTCGATGCGCTCGAGCGTCGCTTCGAAGCGGCCGCCCGTCATCGCGAGCTCCTGCATCGCAGCCGTCACGCGTCGCGTCAGCGAACGCGCGGCCGTCGTGCGCTTTGCCGTCAGCGCGGCCGCCTGCGAATCGAAGCGGGCGCGCGCGTCTTCGACGCTGCGCGCCAGCGCGCCGGCATCGGTCGCAAGATCGAGCTCGGCGAGGCGTTGCGCGGTTGCGTGCGCGAGCGCATGCAGCTCGTCGGGCTTCGTCCGGTGGCGACGCGCCATGTCGTGGATCGCGGTCACACGCGCTTCGACGCGCGCATGCTCGGCGGGATCGACGTCGGTGTGCCGCAGGTAGTCGCGAAGCGCGCGCGCTGCCTCGTCGACCTGGATCGCCGCCGGCTCGAGCAGCGCCACGACGTCGTTCAGCGCAGCGTCGTCCGCACTCGCCTGCCGCAGGCTCTGCACGAGTTGAGCAAGCCGTCGCGAAAGCGCATCGTCGCCTTCGGTCAGCGCACTTTCCGCCCGGGTGGTCGCCTCGATCAGGCCCGCCGCGTTGGCGAGCCTGCGCTGCGATGCAGTAAGGTCGGCCCATTCGGTGGGGCCGACCGCCAACGCCGTGAGATCGCGCTGCCGTTCGGCGAGCGCATCGCGCTCGGCGGCACTCGCCGCCGCGGCGGTCGCTGCCGCATCGCGCCGTGCAACGGCATCGCGCCACGTGCGCCACGCATCGGCGACCGACGATACCAGTGTGGAATGGCCGCCGAACTCGTCGAGCAGCAGGCGTTGCGCCTCGGCGCCCGCCAACGCCTGGTGCGCGTGCTGGCCATGCAGGTCGAGCAATGCCTCGCCGAGTGCGGCGAGTTGGGCGAGCGTGGCCGGCCGCCCGTTGATCCACGCACGGCTGCGTCCCTGCGCGTCCTGCACGCGGCGCAACAAAAGCTCGGGGCCCGAATCGAGTTCGGCTTCTGCGAGCCAGCGCTGCGCGTCGCGCGCCGTTGCGACGTCGAATAGGGCGGTGAGCTCGGCGCGGTCGGCGCCCGGTCGAAGCTGGCCCTGCTCGAAACGGTCGCCGAGCAGCAGGCCGAGTGCATCGAGCAGGATGGATTTGCCGGCGCCCGTCTCACCGGTGAGTACGGTGAAGCCCGCGTCGAACTCGACGTCGAGCGCATCGACGACGACGAAGTTGCGGATCGACAGCGAACGCAGCATGCAGTCTAGCGCCGTGCGCGCGCCGCAGACGCCTTCATTCGCGCTTGCCGCCGCCTGCGTGCTGCAGCCGCTCGGGCGTTTCGCTCCAGTGGAGCTTCTCGCGCAGCATCGCGAAGTAATCGTGCTGCGCGGGATGCAGGAAGCGCGCCGTGTGCGGTGCACGACGCGCCGTCACGCGATCGCCTTCGGCGAGGTCGAAACGCGCCTGCCCGTCGCAATGAACGGCGGCGTCGCGTCCGCGGCTCACGGTGATCTCGATCGTCGACGAGTCCGGCACCGCGATCGATCGGTGCGTGAGCGCGTGCGGCGCGATAGGCACGAGCGCGAACGCCGGCACCTCCGGGGCGATGATCGGTCCGCCCGTCGACAGCGAGTAGGCCGTGGTACCGGTCGGCGTCGCGACGATGACACCGTCGGCACGCATGGCGTATACGAACCGTCCGTCGATCTCGACCGCGCATTCGATCAAGCTGCCCAGACCACCGCGATTGACGACAACTTCGTTCAGCGCCGGCGCGTGAACGCTCGACCCATCCGCGCGCGCGATCGTCACGGCGAGCAGCGTGCGCCGCTCTTCGGTGTACTTGCCGTCGAGCATCGCGCCGAGCGTCGGCTCCAGTCCCGTCAGCGGGATGTCCGTCAGGAAGCCTAACCGGCCGAGATTGACGCCGATCAGCGGCACGCCGAGCGGTGCCAAGCGCCGTGCGATCGACAGCATCGTGCCGTCGCCGCCCAGTACGATCGCGAGGTCGGCGGTCCCGGGCAGCGCGTCGTCGGGGATCGTGTCGACGTCCGTGATGCCGGCCGCGCTGGCCGTGTCGGCGTCGAGCGATACCGCATGTCCACGCGCCCGCAGGAATGCGACGAGCTCGGCGAGCGGCGCCTTCACAGCCGGGCCTCCGTGACGGCCGATCAGCGCTATACGATGGAATCGGTCAGGGGTGGGCGCGGGCATCGCGCGATTAAACCATAGCGGCGCCCGCGGCCGCACTCGGCCGCCCGGACGAAGCGCGTGCTCGTCGGGCGAGCGTCACCGGATGCCGCCGCCGGGACGTCGGTGCAAAACGCGACGGCACGGTAATATAGTCAAACGCGCGAACGCCTCAAAGGCGCCGCGCCGAATCGGGATGCTGGATCCGCGCGCACAACATCTGCTGAAGACGCTCGTCGAGCGCTACGTTGCCGAAGGGCAGCCGGTCGGCTCGCGCGTCCTGTCGCGGCATTCGGGATTGGACCTGTCCCCGGCGACGATTCGCAACGTCATGGCCGATCTCGAGGAAATGGGTCTGATTGCGAGCCCGCACACGTCCGCTGGGCGCGTACCCACGTCGCGCGGCTACCGGTTCTTCGTCGACAGCCTGATGGTCGTGAAGCCGCTCGAGGACGACGAGATCCATCGTCTCGAAGGCGAGCTCAGCGTCGATCGGCCGCAGCAACTCGTCAGCGCCGCCGCGTCACTGTTGTCGCAACTCACGCAGTTCGCCGGCGTCGTCGCGACGCCGAAACGGCGGGAGGCCGTCTTCCGTCACCTGGAATTCCTGCGACTGTCCGAGCGGCGCGTGCTGCTGATCATCGTGACGCCCGATGGCGACGTGCAGAACCGGATCCTGCACACCGATCGCGCGTATTCGCCGACGCAGCTCATCGAGGCGACGAACTTTTTCAACCAGAATTTCGCCGGCCAGTCGCTTGTGTCGATCCGCGAGCGGATGGCCGACGAGCTTCGCGCACTGCGCGAGGACATCGCCGGGCTGATGAAGGCAGCCGTCGACGCCGGGGAGGGCGCGCTGGCGGAAGGCGAGGCGCTGGTGGTAACCGGCGAGCGCAACCTGCTCAATGCGGGCGACCTTGCGTCGAACATGCAGCGGCTGCGGCGACTGTTCGACCTGTTCGAGCAGAAGACTTCGCTGCTCCATCTGCTCGACGTCTCGCAGCGCGCGCAGGGCGTGCAGATCTACATCGGCGGCGAGTCCGGTCTCGTGCCCCTCGACGACTGCAGCGTCGTGACGGCGAGTTACGAGGCGAACGGGCAGGTGATCGGCACGCTCGGCGTGATTGGTCCGACGCGGATGTCGTACGCGCGCGTGATTCCGATCGTCGACGTCACGGCCAAGCTGCTGTCGAACGCGCTGTCGCGCGAGTTCGCCGACGATTGACGCGCGTCGCGTCACTCCGCGGACCGGTCGCGGTTCGCGCGCCTGACGCGTGAATCTCATCGCGTATTACGCGCGGCGGGTGCGAACCGCTGTCGGCCGGATGCAGGTGCGGGGCTATCCGCTGCTGCCGTCGATCCTGCTCGTGCTGCCGCGCATCACGGTCGTGCGCGGGTATCGGCACGCCGCGCGCCGGTTCAATCGTGTCGTGTTCGATGCCGTCAACGGTCGCCGGATCCGTCGGGTGGCTGCTGCGCAAATGGACGCCGTCGGCGACGCGTTCTACGTGATCGTCATGCCGGGGACGCTGCATTTCCTGCTGCCGTGCCTAGCACTGCTGCCGCGGCACCTGAAAGTGGTGCTGCTTGGCAACGGGGCATCAACGTGGGAGCGACACATCGTCGCGCATCGGTTTCCCGCGTTGCCCTACTGCCCGCTGGCGACACTTCCGGCGACGAGTCTCATGCATGGCGACGTCATCACGCTGCTGCTGCAGAACGAGTCGGCGAACTTCGGGCTGATCGATCACGACTGCTACGTGTTCGATCCGCGGATTTTCGAGTCGCTCGCACCCGGCCCCAACGATTGCCTGACGGCGATCTACGGCGGTGTCAGCGCGAAGACTGGCGTTCCGTATCCGGAGACGTATCTGATGTTCCTGCATGCCGCCGTACTGAAGGACACGATGGCGCGTTACCATGTCGATGCCCGTATCCATCGCGAAGCGCCGCAGCGGCTGCGCGCTGTGCTGGAACGCATCGGCTTGCGTGACGGCGTGTTCGTCAAGGACTACCTGACGTTTTTCGACACGCTCCACCTGCTGGTCGCGCTGGCGATCGCCGACGGTTACGCGTGCCGGTTCCTGCAGCAATTCGCCAAAGAGGCGATCTCACACGTCGGCGGCACGAGCTGGAGGACTACGGAAACGAAGGAATTGATCGATTGCTATATCGACTGGTGTTTCCTCGATCTCGTGGACAGCAATGACCTGCGTCGCCGCTACCGGTCACGGACGCGGCCGTTCCGCTCGGCCGCGCAGGTTCGTGCGGCCATTCCGATGACGCCCGAGGCGTACGCACAGGTCGCGTGGATCGACGCGCTGGTCGCCCGCCTTGCGCCTACGCCTTCGGCGCACACCGCGGA
Source organism: uncultured Pseudomonadota bacterium (assembly GCA_963709335.1). Taxonomy (GTDB): domain Bacteria; phylum Pseudomonadota; class Gammaproteobacteria; order Burkholderiales; family Casimicrobiaceae; genus VBCG01. The sequence continues at coordinate 53,472 of CAVPWB010000004.1, read as the reverse complement.
AGCCGGTTAGCGTCATGTCCACCCTGCGGCGATGAGCTACCGTCCCGAGACGAAATTTGTCCACGGCGGCATGCCACGCGTCGGCGTGCTGCTGGTCAACCTCGGTACGCCCGACGCTGCGACGCCGGCGGCGGTGCGGCGCTACCTCGCCGAGTTTCTGGCCGACCGTCGCGTCGTCGAGATTCCGCGCGTCGCGTGGCGACCGATCCTGCACGGCGTCATCCTGCGCACGCGGCCGGCCAAGTCCGCGGCGCGCTACGCGGCCATCTGGACCAAGGACGGCTCGCCGCTCGCCGTGCACACGAACAAGCAGAAGGTGCTCGTTTCAGGCTATCTCGGCCAGCGGCTGAAGACGCTCGGCTTGCCCGCCGATCACGCGGTCGTGGAGCACGGAATGCGCTATGGCGAGCCGTCGATCGGCGCGGCGCTCGATCGGATGCGCGCCGCCGGCTGCACGCGGATTCTCGTCGTCCCCCTGTATCCGCAGTACGCGTCGAGCACGACCGGTTCGGTAGCCGACGCCGTCGCAGACTGGGCCACCCGAGCGCGACGCGTGCCGGGGCTGCGCAGCGTCGACACGTTTCACGACGACCCCGGCTACATCCGTGCGCTGGCCGCCACCGTCAACGATTACTGGATGCGGCACGCGCGCCCCGACCACCTCGTGCTGTCCTTTCATGGCGTGCCGCGCCGGACGCTGCTGGCCGGCGATCCCTACCACTGTTATTGCCAGAAGACGGCGCGCCTTCTGGCCCGCGAACTCGGTCTCGAGCCTCCGCAGTGGACGCTCGCGTTTCAGTCACGCTTCGGCCGCGGACGGTGGCTCGAGCCGTACACGACGGACGTGCTCGCCGCGCTGGGCCGGCAGAAGCTGCGGCGCGTCGACGTGGCAGCGCCCGGCTTCGTAGCCGACTGCCTCGAAACACTCGAGGAGCTCGGCATCGAGGGAAAGCGGACGTTTCAGGTTGCGGGCGGCGGCGACTACAACGTGATCCCCTGCCTGAACGAGCATCCCAGGTGGATCGGCGCGCTGGCCGATCTCATCGTCGCAAACCTGCAGGGCTGGCTGGAAGCGCCGCCGGCCCCGGCCGAGCGCGAGACGACACTGCTCCGCGCCAAGGCGCTGGGGGCGGCGGGCTGACGTCCCGGACAGGTCGGTTCGTCCCCAGTCAGGGTTTGCCGACGGGAATCTTGCTGGAAAGACGCCCGCGATCGCGTGTGACCAATTTCGCGCCATTTCTTCATCGCCAGGGCTGTTTCGGGCGTTGAAACGGCACGGATGCGGCCCCATCTGCGCCACGATCCGTTATGACCTGACGCTACGACACCGATGACCGCACCCGATCCCGATTCCGACGCCTCATTCGACGAAACGCCGGCCGATTCCGAGCGGAATGCCCCTCCCGGGGATGCCACTTCGACCGACGACCCTCTGCAAAAGGCGCGTGCCGAAGCCGAGGCGATGAAGGACTCGTGGCTGCGCGCCCGCGCCGAGATCGAGAACGTGCGCCGGCAAGGGCAGGCAGACGTCGCAAAGGCGCACAAGTACGCCGTCGAGAAATTCGCCGAGGACCTGGTTGCCGTCAAGGATGCGCTCGAGCAGACAGTATCCGCCGACGCGGCCGTGTCCATCGACACGCTGAAGGCCGGCGCCGAACTCACGCTGAAATCGCTGAATGCGGCGTTCGCGCGGGCGCAGATCCGCGAGATCGACCCGACGGGCCAGAAGTTCGATCCGCACCAGCATCAGGCGATGCAGGCGGTCGACAGCAGCCAGCCGCCCGGCACCGTCGTGACCGTATTTCAGAAGGGCTACATGATCAACGATCGCGTGCTGCGGCCGGCGCTCGTGACCGTCGCCAAGGCGCCGGATGCCGGCCACCCTGGCCAGGCCGGTTGATTCGTTCGCCGAAAATCCCCATTTCGTAAGACATTCAGTTCCATTCCAGAGTACGGAGGCCAATCAAAAATGAGCAAGATCATCGGTATCGATCTCGGGACGACGAACAGTTGCGTCGCGATCATGGAAGGCGGCACGCCCAAGGTCATCGAGAATTCCGAAGGCGCGCGCACGACGCCGTCGGTCGTCGCCTATGGTGACGACGGCGAGGTGCTCGTCGGGGCGTCGGCGAAGCGCCAGGCGGTGACCAATGCGAAGAACACGATCTTCGCGGTGAAGCGGCTCATCGGACGCAAGTTCGAAGAAAAGGAAGTGCAGAAGGACATCAGCCTGATGCCCTACAAGATCGTCAAGGCCGACAACGGCGACGCGTGGGTCGAGGTGCGCGGCAAGAAGGTCGCGCCGCAACAGGTGTCCGCGGAAATCCTGCGCAAGATGAAAAAGACCGCCGAGGACTATCTCGGCCAGGAAGTGACGGAGGCGGTCATCACCGTCCCGGCGTATTTCAACGATTCGCAGCGGCAGGCGACGAAGGATGCCGGCCGCATCGCGGGCCTCGAGGTCAAGCGGATCATCAACGAGCCGACGGCGGCGGCACTGGCGTTCGGTCTCGACAAGAAGGAAGGCGACCGCAAGATCGCCGTTTACGACCTTGGCGGCGGCACGTTCGACATCTCGATCATCGAGATCGCCAACGTCGAGGGCGAGCACCAGTTCGAAGTGTTGTCGACCAACGGGGACACATTCCTCGGCGGCGAGGACTTCGATCAGCGGATCATCGATTACATCGTCACCGAGTTCAAGAAGGACCAGGGCGTCGACCTGAAGAACGACGTGCTGGCGCTGCAGCGACTGAAGGAAGCGGCCGAGAAGGCGAAGATCGAGTTGTCCTCGTCGCAGCAGACGGACGTCAACCTGCCGTACATCACGGCCGACGCATCGGGGCCGAGGCACCTGTCGCTGAAGATCACGCGTGCGAAGCTCGAGTCGCTGGTGGCCGAGCTGATCGAGCGCACCGTCGAGCCGTGCCGCATCGCGGTGAAAGACGCGGGCGTTGCGCTGTCCGACATCAGCGACGTCATCCTCGTCGGTGGCATGACGCGGATGCCGAAGGTGCAGGAAACGGTGAAGTCGTTCTTCGGCAAGGAGCCGCGCAAGGACGTCAACCCCGACGAGGCGGTTGCCGTCGGTGCCGCGATCCAGGCATCGGTGCTCGCCGGCGAGCGCAAGGACGTGCTGCTGCTCGACGTGACGCCGCTGTCGCTCGGCATCGAGACGCTCGGTGGCGTGATGACGAAGCTGATCCAGAAGAACACGACGATTCCGACGAAGGCGACGCAGGTGTTCTCGACGGCCGACGACAGCCAGCCGGCGGTAACCATTCACGTGCTGCAGGGCGAGCGCGACCGGGCGGTGGGCAACAAGAGCCTCGGCCAGTTCAATCTCGAAGGCATTCCGCCGGCACCGCGTGGCACGCCGCAGATCGAGGTGATGTTCGACATCGACGCGAACGGCATCCTGCACGTGACCGCGAAGGACAAGGCGACCGGCAAGGAAAACAAGATCACCATCAAGGCGAACTCGGGCCTGTCGGAAGACGAGATCCAGCGGATGGTCAAGGACGCCGAATCGCATGCCGAGGAAGACCGCAAGCTGATGGAAGAGGTGCAGGCGCGCAACGGGCTCGACGGACTCGTCCACAGCGTGAAGAAGTCGCTCGGCGAGTATGGCGACAAGGTTGGCGCCGACGAGAAGGGCAAGATCGAAGTTGCGCTGAAGGAAGCGGAAGATGTGCTGAAGGACAAGGATGCGTCGAAGGACGCGTTGCAGGCGAAGTCCGAAGCGCTGATGTCGGCGTCGCAGAAGCTCGGCGAGGCGATGTACGCGCAGGCGCAGGCCGAAGCCGGTGCAGCAGGCGGCCCCGGTGGGGCGGCGGGCGGTCCGGGTGCAGGTGCGGCCGGCAGCGACGCGAAGGGCGGCGGCGACGAGAAGATCGTCGATGCCGAGTACACGGAGGTCAAGGATCGCAAATAAGTCCTTGCGATCCTCACGACCTCCTGGGATATTCCGTCGCGGCCGATCGCGGGGACGGGCAGATGGCGGCGCGCGACGGAATATCGGGCCGAGTTGAACGCGGTGCCCTGGGCGCCGGCTAACTCGGCCGTTTTGTGTCTTCCGCCGCACGCGTCGTGCGGCCGGAAAATTGCTTTCGGATGCTACGTTGCTACTTGCCAGCCGCGCGCACAAGCGGCGGGTCGTCGGGCGCGATCGGGGGCGTCCGTTGCATCAATTGATCAGGGGCCGTAAGCGGCTGCACGGTTTTTCATGGCGAAGCGTGATTACTACACGGTGCTCGGCCTCAACCGCGACGCATCGGAAGACGAGATCAAGAAGGCCTATCGCAAGCTCGCGATGAAGCACCATCCGGATCGCAATCCGGAAAAGGGCGCCGAGGAAAGCTTCAAGGAGGCCAAGGAAGCGTACGAGATCCTGTCGGACGCGAAGAAGCGCGCGGCCTACGACCAGTTCGGCCACGCCGGCGTCGACGCATCGGCTGGTTTCGGCGCTGCCGGCGCGCGCGGCGCCGAGGGCTTCGGCGGTTTCGCCGACGCCTTCGGTGACATCTTCGGCGAAATCTTCGGCCAGCAGCGGGGCGCGCGCGGCGACGGCGTCTATCGCGGTGCCGACCTTCGCTACAACCTGGATTTGTCCCTCGAGGACGCTGCGCGCGGCAGCGACGTGAAGATCCGCATTCCGGCAATGGAGGAATGCGAGACGTGCCACGGCAGCGGTGCCAAGCCCGGGACGCAGCCCAAGACGTGTCCGGCGTGTCACGGCCGCGGCGAGGTTCGCGTGTCGCAGGGATTCTTCTCGATCCAGCAGACGTGTCCGCAGTGCCGCGGCACCGGCAAGATCATTCCGGAGCCGTGCGCGACGTGCAGCGGCGCCGGCCGCGTGAAGAAGCACAAGACGCTGTCGGTCAAGATTCCCGCCGGTGTCGACCAGGACGACCGGATCCGGCTGACGGGCGAGGGCGAGGCGGGCGTCAACGGCGGACCGTCCGGTGACCTGTATGTGGTCGTCAACCTGAAGCCGCACCCGGTGTTCCAGCGCGACGGCGCGGACCTGCATTGCGAAATGCCCATCAGCTTCACGACGGCGGCGCTGGGCGGTGAGATCGAGATTCCGACGCTCGACGGTCACGCAAAGATCAAGATCCCCACCGAGACTCAGACCGGCCAGGTGTTCCGGCTGAAGAACAAGGGCATCCGGCCGGTGCGCGGTTCGGTGATTGGCGACCTGTACTGCCACGTAGCGCTCGAGACGCCGGTCAAGCTCACGTCGCGTCAAAAGGAACTGTTGCGCGAGTTCGAGTCGATCAACCAGCAGGATCCCGACGCGCATAGCCCGCGCGCCAAAAATTGGTTCGACAAGGTCAGGGAGTTCTTTGGACCCTGACCTCGGCGATTCCTAACCGTCGCGGGAGCGACGCGTTAAGCGAGCAGAGCGAGCGGCAATCGCTCAGGTGCGGGAGTTCTTCGGCCCAGCATGAAGGACCGTCGCTGAGCCTGCGGAGGGGACGACTCGAGGACGAGTCAAGGGAATGCCGGGATGTGCGGATCGATGCCCCGGTCCTCGGCTTCGGGGTGCCGGTCGTGCAGCGCCTCGCGCACCTCGGTCACCCGATGCTGCGGCACATCCGCCATCACGAGGATCCTTCCCTCTTCGATTGCCGATTCGAACTGCTTCAGCCGGGAATTCGGCACCGCGCTGCCGACCATGCTGGCGACCCACGCGCCGAACAGCGCCCCGAGCACTCCGGAACCGAGCACGGTTACGATCTGCCAGCGGTTGTCCACCTGCATCGTCGTCACGACGATCGCACCGAGGATGACGCCGAGCAACGCGCCGAGCGCAAGTCCCACCTGCGCACCGTGCACCAGGTCCGTCTTCTGCAGATGGTTGGCCTCGTGCAGGCCCTCCATGGACGTGCCGCGGCGCGCGAGGAAGTGGATATGACGCTCTTCGATTCGCGCGAGCAGCAGGTCATCCATCATCTTTCGCGCGCTCGGAAGGTCCGGCATGATGAAATAGAGTCTGCGACGCATGATGCCTCCGTTTGTGCGACCCCGTTCGCTACTCTACGGCGGGCGTCCGGGACTCGCAACCTGCTTCGGCATCGACCACAAGGAGTTCCAGAACGTGCTCACCCGAATCGCATTCGCCGCACTCCTGCTCGTCTCGTCGATCGCCCCGGCGGCGGCCCAGATCCGCATCGGGCTGATGGTGTCGGCGACCGGTCCAACCTCCGCGATCGGCATTCCGCAGAAGAACACGGGCGACATCCTGCCGCGCAGCATCGGCGGGGCCACCGTCGAGTACATATCGCTGGAGGATGGCGGCGATGCGACGCGGGCCGTTCAGAACGCCAAGAAGCTGATCGCCGAGAACAACGTGGATGCGGTGATCGGGCCGTCGACGACCCCCAATGCCTTCGCGATTCTCGACGTCATCGCGGACGCGAAGGTACCGCTGATGGCAACCGTCGGCACGTCGGCCGTCGTCGAGCCACTCGACGCGAAGAAGCGCTGGGTGTTCAAGACGACGCAGAACGACGACCTGATCGCCGCCGCGCTGCTTACGCACATGCAGAAAACCGGCGTCAAGACGGTTGGCTTCATCGGTTTCAGCGATCCATACGGCGACAACTGGCTCAAGGTCTTCAGTGCGCTCGGCGAGAAAGCAGGCGTGAAGGTCGTCGCCGTCGAACGCTACGGCCGCACCGATTCGAGCGTTACCGGCCAGACGCTGAAGCTGATTGCCGCGAAGCCCGACGCGATGCTGATCGCCGCCGTCGGCGGACCGGCCGTGCTGCCGCAGGCGACGCTGCGCGACCAGGGCTTCAAAGGCACGATCTACCAGACGCACGCCGTGGCCACCGACGATTTCATCAAGCTGGGCAAGGACAAGGTCGAGGGCACCGTGCTGGCTGCCGGACCGATGCTCGTCATCGACGAGATCTCCGACGCGAATCCGACCCGCAAGGTGGCGCTCGCCTACATCGCCGCGTACGAGAAGCAGTTCGGCACCAAGCCCGCGACGTTCGGCGCGAACACGTGGGATGCCGGGCTCCTGCTCGAGCGTGCGATCCCGATCGCGCAGAAGTCGGCCAAGCCCGGAACCGAGGCGTTTCGCGCAGCGCTACGCGATGCGCTCGAGAACGAGCGTGAGGTGATCGGCTGCCAGGGCGTGTTCAACATGTCGCCGACGAATCACAACGGGATGGATGAGCGCGCGCGCGTGTTGGTCACGGTTCGCGACGGCAAGTTCCGGCTGCTGCCCGAGTAGCCAAATCAGCGCGACCGGGGCGAGCGAAATTCGATGGCCCGCATCGTCGGCATCCTGCTTGCCGCGGGGCAGGGTGCGCGCTTCGGCGGCGACAAGCTGCTTGCGCCGATCGCGATGCCGTCGGCAGGCACCGCCGTCGACGTGCCAATCGGCGTCGCCGCTGCGCGCAACCTGATTGACGCGATTCCCGATTCGATCGCCGTCGTCCGTCCCCGCGACACTCAACTCGCGGTGCAATTCACCGCCGCGGGACTGCGCGTCGTGCCGTGCATGAACGCGGGTGACGGAATGAGCGCGACACTCGCGTGCGGTATCGCCGCCACCGTCGATGCGGATGGCTGGATCATCGCGTTGGGCGACATGCCGTGGATCGCGCCGGCGACGATACGCGCGATCGCGGCGGCGGTGGTGTCAGGCGCTCATATCGCAGCGCCGTCGTTTCGCGGCCAGCGCGGCCATCCCGTTGGCTTCTCGCGTCGGCATCGCGACGCACTCTCGTCGCTCATCGGCGATTCCGGTGCCCGCTCGCTGATCGAGCGCAATCTCGACCGGGTGACGTGGATCGACGTCGAAGACGCCGGCGTTGTGCGCGATGTCGATACGCCGTCGGACTTGCTGACCGGACGATGAATGGCGGACGACCGTCCATCGATCCGAATCGAAGATACGCTCAGTCAGTCGGTAGAATTTCGGCGCTGTTCATCAGAGTCGCTGCGAAGCGACCTATCAACGAGGGAGAGTTTCATGCTGCGTCCCGCTTCGTTCGGTGCTGTAATGGCGGCTGCGCTCGCCTTCGCTGGCATCGCAAGCGCACAGCAGCTGGGCTACAACTTCAACTTCACCCTTCCGATCGTCGCGGATACGCAGTCGTATCACAGTACGATTTACTTGCACAACCCCAACTTGGATACGCTCAATGTGTCGTTCACATACATCGGCGCAACGAGCAGCGCGACTCCCGGAACGTCGACATGCGCACCGGTCAACGTCGCACCCGGCAACACGGTCAAGACGTCGCTCACCGCATTGTGCCCGACGCTCAATGCCGGTTCGAACTTCGGCGTGCTGATCTCGGCGTTTGCCGGCGGCGGTGGTACGTATGCACTGTATTCAAGAGTGCAGACTCCCGAGGGCAATGGCTTTTCCATCGTCAGGAACCGCGTGCCGGTCGAATCGTGTTGACGCTCGCCAGTGGCGACGGCCAAGTCGTTGCAAGTCAGATCGTCGACGTCAAGGCGATGGAGTTCATTCGACTGCTCGACGTCTTTGCGGCGCTGAACGCGCCCCCGGGCGATGTGGACAACGTGCGCGCGACGTTCGAGTCGATTGTTCCTGTGGCGGGTGGAGCGCCCGTCTTGTTCGTTGCGTCCTGCACGGTCCAGAACAACACGTCGTTCGATGCCGATTTTCGCATCGCCAAGTTCCACTTCTGACGCGTCCGACGGTCAATTCGTCACACGACCGCCACCGGAATCCTGCCAATCCGTTTCTGCCACTCGCGCGGACCGGTGTCGTGCACCGATTCACCGTTCGCGTCGACGGCCACCGTGACCGGCATATCGACGACGTCGAACTCGTAGATCGCTTCCATGCCGAGGTCGGCGAACGCGAGGACGCGCGAATGGCGAATCGCCTTCGACACGAGGTAAGCGGCACCGCCGACGGCCATCAGATAGGCGGCGCGATGGCGGCGGATCGCGTCGATTGCCACGGGACCGCGCTCGGCCTTGCCGATCATCGCGATCAGGCCGGTCTTCGCAAGCATCGTGTCGGTGAACTTGTCCATCCGCGTGGACGTCGTCGGTCCCGCGGGGCCGACGACTTCGTCGCGCACGGGGTCGACCGGCCCGACGTAATAAATGATCCGATTCCTGAAGTCGACCGGCAGCGCATGGCCATGCGCCAGCATCTCGACGATGCGCTTGTGCGCGGCGTCGCGGCCGGTGAGGATGCGTCCGTTCAGCAGCAACCGTTCGCCGGGCTTCCAGCTCGCGACCTCCGCCGGCGTCAACGCGTTGACGTCGACGCGTCGCGATTCCGGCGCCGGTGACCAGTGCACGTCGGGCCACGAGCGCAGATCGGGCGGATCCAGTCTCGCAGCGCCGCTGCCGTCGAGCGTGAAATGCGCATGTCGCGTCGCCGCGCAGTTCGGAATGATCGCCACCGGCAGGCTCGCGGCGTGCGTGGGGTAGTCGAGGATCTTCACGTCGAGCACGGTGGCGAGGCCGCCCAGCCCCTGCGCGCCGATGCCGAGCGCGTTGACCTTGTCGTAGAGCTCGATGCGCAACTCCTCGAGCCGGTTCGACGGCCCGCGCGCCTTGAGCTCGTGCATGTCGATCGGATCCATCAACGCTTCCTTCGCGAGGACCATCGCCTTCTCGGCGCTGCCGCCGATGCCGATGCCGAGCATGCCGGGCGGGCACCAGCCGGCGCCCATCGTCGGCACGGTCTTCAGCACCCAGTCGACGATCGAATCGGACGGGTTGAGCATGGTGAATTTCGCCTTGTTCTCCGAGCCGCCGCCTTTCGCCGCGATGCGCACGTCGATCGTGTCGCCGGGTACGAGGTCGAAGTGCACGACGGCCGGCGTGTTGTCCTTCGTATTGGTCCGCTTGCCGGCGGGATCGCTGAGGATCGACGCGCGCAGCGTGTTGTCCGGATCGAGATAAGCGCGGCGCACGCCTTCGTTGATCATGTCCGTGACGCCCATCGTCGCGCCGGAAAAGCGGACGTCCATTCCCACGCGCACGAACGCGACGACGATGCCGGTGTCCTGGCAGATCGGCCGGTGACCCTCGGCGCACATCCGCGAATTGGTGAGGATCTGTGCGATCGCGTCCTTCGCCGCCGGCGACTCCTCGACTGCATAGGCGTCGCCAAGCGCCGCTATGTAATCGGCGGGGTGGTAATACGAAATGAACTGCAGCGCGTCGGCGACGCTCCGGATAAGGTCTTCCTGTGCAATCGTCGTCATGGCGTGTGCATCCGATCGAGGGGACGTCAGTGGCGGGCGTTGCCGTTCATGTCGCGAACGTGCGACGGCGTCGGCAGGATACGGTCGACGGCAGCGATCGCGAGCGCGGAGAATAGGAACGCGACGTGGATCGTCGTCTGATAGAACAGCGTCTTGGTGTCGTATGCCTGCGCGTTGATGAACGTGCGCAGCAGATGGATCGACGAAATGCCGATGATCGCTGTTGCGAGCTTGACCTTAAGAACGCTCGCATTGACGTGCGACAGCCATTCCGGCTGATCGGGATGGTTCTCGAGATCCATCCGCGACACGAACGTCTCGTAACCTCCGATGATCACCATGATCAGCAGGTTGGAGATCATCACGACGTCGATCAGACCCAGCACGAGCAGCATCGTGATCGTCTCGCGACCCATCTTGAAGTTCGCGGAGACACCCGGTGGCGTCACGCTGGCGATGACCGCCTGCGCCGATTCGAGGTCGCCCATCGTGGCCTGCAACAGGTGGACGAGCTCGAGCCAGAACTGCCAGACGTAGACGCCCTGGGCGACAATCAGGCCGAGGTAGAGTGGCAGCTGAAGCCACCGACTCATGAAGATCAGTTGCGGAAGCGGGCGCAGGCGCGGATCGCCGGGAGGCCTCGTGGAGGTTTTCACGCGTGTTGATGCCTACGAACGATAACCGATGATTTTACCACCGCACCCCTGCGCCCGCCTTGCGTTGCCGCGTGGCAGGCGGCGCCGCCGTTCGGTAGACTTGGGATGCAAGCGGCCGGAAGTCGGCGGCCCATACCGCTCCACCCCTGGAGGAACCCTCGATGTCGTCGATTCAATCCGTCATGCACGAAAGCCGCGTCTTCGAACCCCGCGCCGAGTGGGTTGCTCAGGCGAACGTCAAGAAGGCGGACTACGACGCGATGTGCGCGAAGGCCGCCAGCAACTTCGAGGGCTTTTGGGCGGATCTCGCTCGCGACACACTCGCCTGGCACAAGCCGTTCACGAAGGCGCTCGACGAATCGAGCGCGCCGTTCTACAAATGGTTCGAAGACGGCCAGATGAACGTCTCGTACAACTGTCTCGACCGCAATCTCGAGCAGGGCAAAGGCGACCGCGTCGCGATCATCTTCGAAGCCGACGACGGCAAGGTCACGCGCATCACGTATCGCGACCTGCACCAGCGCGTGTGCCGTTTGGCCAACGGCCTCAAGTCGCTCGGCGTCAAGAAGGGCGATCGCGTCGTCATCTACATGCCGATGTCGATCGAGGGGATCGTCGCGATGCAGGCCTGCGCGCGGATCGGTGCCACGCATTCGGTCGTCTTCGGCGGCTTTTCCGCGAAGTCGCTGCAGGAGCGGATTGTCGACGTGGGTGCGGTCGCCGTCATCACCGCGGACGAGCAGATGCGCGGAGGCAAGCCGCTGCCGCTGAAGTCGATCATCGACGACGCGCTCGGCATGGGCGGCTGCGACGCCGTCCGCAACGTCATCGTCTATCGTCGCACCGGCGGCAACGTCGGCTTTTCGGCCGGGCGCGACGTCTGGATGCACGAGCTGACGAACGCGCAGGCCGATACGTGCGAGCCCGAGTGGGTCGGCGCTGAGCATCCGCTGTTCATCCTGTACACGTCGGGCTCGACGGGGAAGCCGAAGGGGGTGCAGCACAGCTCGGGCGGCTACCTGCTGTGGGCGGCGTTGACGATGAAATGGGTGTTCGACATCAAGCCGTCGGACGTCTTCTGGTGCACGGCGGACATCGGCTGGGTAACCGGTCATACGTACATCACGTACGGGCCGCTGGCGTGCGGCGCCACCGAAGTGGTGTTCGAAGGCATTCCGACGCATCCGCACGCCGGCCGCTTCTGGAAGATGATCGCCGATCACAAGGTCAGCGTGTTCTATACGGCGCCGACCGCGATCCGCTCGCTGATCAAGGCAAACGAAATTGCTCCCGCGACGGCGCCGTCGAATCACGACCTGTCGAGCCTGCGCCTGCTGGGCTCGGTCGGCGAGCCCATCAATCCCGAGGCGTGGATGTGGTACCACAAGAATATCGGGCGCGAGCAATGCCCGATCGTCGACACGTGGTGGCAGACCGAAACCGGCGGCCACCTGATCTCGCCGCTGCCGGGTGTTACGCCACTCGTGCCGGGTTCATGCACGCTGCCGCTGCCGGGCATCATGGCGGCGATCGTCGACGAGACCGGCCACGACGTTCCCAACGGCCAGGGCGGCATTCTCGTCATCAAGCGGCCGTGGCCGGCGATGATCCGCACGATCTACAACGACCCCGATCGGTTTAAGAAGTCGTACTACCCCGACGAGCTCGGCGGCAACCTGTATCTCGCCGGCGACGGCTCGGTGCGCGACAAGGACACCGGATACTTCACGATCATGGGTCGCATCGACGACGTGCTGAACGTGTCCGGCCACCGGCTCGGAACGATGGAGATCGAGTCCGCGCTCGTGTCGAACCCGCTGGTCGCGGAAGCCGCCGTCGTGGGCCGCCCCGACGACCTGACCGGCGAGGCGGTCTGCGCATTCGTCGTGCTGAAGGGCGCGCGACCGAGCGGCAACGAAGCGCTTGCGATCGCCAAACAGCTGCGGGACTGGGTCGGCAAGGAAATCGGGCCGATCGCGAAGCCAAAGGACATTCGCTTCGGAGACAACCTGCCCAAGACGCGGTCGGGCAAGATCATGCGACGGCTGCTGCGCTCGATCGCGAAGGACGAGGCGATCACGCAGGACGTTTCGACGCTCGAGAACCCGGCGATCCTCGAGCAGTTGAAGCAGGCGCTGTAACGCGGAACGCCGAGCGCGCGTCGCCGGGATGACCCCTAAGGGGCCGTTTCGGCGAACGACGCGCGCTTGCCGAGCTTGTCGGCGAGGCGCTCGAGGTTCGGATAGGGCTCGCGCCAGTCGAGCTCGGCGTGACGAAGGTCGAGATAGCCGAGCGCGCAACCCGTCGCGATGTCCGCCAGCGAGTAACTCTCGCCGTGACACCACGCGCGATCGCCGAGCTCGCGCGACAGTTCGGCGACGCCTTCGCGGATCTTGCGGCGTTGGCGATCGATCCATTCGTCGCTTTGCAGGTGCGTCGGACGGCGCCGTTCGACGACGATCGCCGCCGTTGCATCGCAGACGCCGTCGGCCAGCGCTTCCCATTTCTTGACGGCGATGCGCTGCCGTGCGGGCTCCGGAATGAGGCGCGATACCGGGCTCACCAGGTCGATGTACTCGACGATGACGCGCGAATCGTAGAGATGCGTGCCGTCGTCGAGGATGAGGACGGGCAGCTTGCCGAGCGGGTTGTATGCGTGCACCGGGTTGCCCGGATCCCAGGGTGCTGCCGCTGTAACCTGATACTCGATCTTCTTCTCCGCGAGCGCTACGCGCACCTTGCGGGCGTAAGGACTCGTCGTGGAAGCGATCAGTTTCAGCACGGAAGACGCGAGGCGGAGTGCAACGCAGCGGGCACGCATTATAACATCGCATGCTAGACTCGATTGCTCGCGAAGATGCCATGAACGACGCCGAAAACGCACGCCTGACCGCGCTGTCGCCGCTCGACGGCCGCTACGCGGCGAAGGTGGACGCGCTGCGCGAGCAGTTCAGCGAGTTCGCACTGATTCGGCAGCGCATGCGCGTGGAAGTGGCCTGGCTGCTGGCGCTTGCCGCGGAACCCGCCATCACCGAAGTGCCGCCGTTCTCGGACGATGCGCGCGCGACGCTCGACGCGGTCGTCTCATCGTTCTCCGTCGCCGACGCCGCCCGCGTCAAGACGATCGAGCGCACGACGAACCACGACGTCAAGGCGGTCGAGTACTGGCTGAAGGAGCGGCTGGCGTCGTCGCCCGAGATCGTGCGCGTCGCGGAGTTCGTCCATTTCGCGTGCACGTCCGAGGACATCAACAACCTCGCGTACGGCATCGCGCTCGAGGAAGCGCGGCGCAATACGCTGCTGCCGCTGCTCGAATCGGTCGCGGCCGACCTGCGCGCACTCGCGCACGCGCACGCCGACGTGCCGATGCTCGCACGTACGCACGGGCAGCCGGCCACGCCCACGACGCTCGGCAAGGAATTCGCGAACGTCTACGCGCGCCTCGAGCGGCAGATCGCCGCGCTCGCCCGATTGCCGATCAAGGGCAAGTTGAACGGTGCCGTCGGCAACTACAACGCGCACGCGATCGCCTATCCGGACGTCGAATGGGAGAAGGTTGCAGCGCGGACCGTCGCGAGCCTCGGCCTCGAATTCAATCCGTACACGACGCAGATCGAGCCGCACGACGGCATCGCCGAGTACTGCGACGCGCTCGCACGCGCCAACTCGATCCTGATCGACCTCGACCGCGACATATGGAGCTACGTCTCGCTCGGCTATTTCCGGCAGCGGATGCGCGAAGGCGAGGTCGGCTCGTCGACAATGCCGCACAAGGTGAATCCGATCGACTTCGAGAATTCCGAAGGCAACCTCGGCTTCGCGAATGCGCTGTTGCGCCATCTCGCCGAGAAGCTGCCGATATCGCGATGGCAGCGCGACCTGACCGATTCGACCGTGTTGCGCAACCTCGGCGTCGCGCTCGGCCACGCGATGCTCGGGTGGACTGCGCTACGGCAGGGGCTCGCCAAGCTCGACGTCGACGAGAACCGCATCGCCGCCGATCTCGACTCGAACTGGGAAGTGCTCGCGGAGGCGATCCAGACGATCATGCGGCGCCACGGACTGCCCGAGCCTTACGAGCAGTTGAAGGCGTTGACGCGGGGAAAGACGGGCATGACGCGCGAGTCGCTGCGCGCGTTCATCGAGGGCCTCGCATTGCCGGCGGATGCGAAGTCGCGTTTGCTCGCCCTTACGCCCGCAACGTACGTCGGCCTTGCCGCGCGCCTCGCGCGTCGCGTCTAGCGCACTTCGTTACGGCTTGGCCGCCTTCGCACCGCGGTGCTCCTTCACGAACGTCGTGATCGCCGGAATGAGCGACACGACGACGATCGCCACGACGATCAGCGACAGGTTGTCCTTCACCCACGGGATGTTGCCGAACAGGTAGCCCGCGTAGACGAGAAGCCCGATCCACAGGCATCCGCCGACGATGTTGTACGCGAGGAAACGGCGGTACGACATGCCCGCGACGCCGGCCAGGAACGGCGCGAACGTCCTGATGATCGGAACGAACCGGCCGATGATGATCGTGACGCCGCCGTAGCGGTCGTAGAACGCCTGCGTGCGCCGCAGGTATTCCTGCCGGAACCAGCGCGAATCGGGACGGTGGAATACCTTGGGTCCGATGTAATGTCCGACTGCATAGTTGACGGAATCGCCCAGCACCGCGGCGACGACGAGGACGGCGGCGAGCACGTGCACGTTCAAGTTGGCGACGGCGACGACGGCGCCGGCGATGAACAGGATCGAGTCCCCGGGCAGGAACGGGCAGACGACGAGTCCCGTCTCGGCGAAGATCACGACGAACAGGATCGCGTAGAGCCACGGGCCATACTGGGTGGCGAGCGTGGCGACCGTCTGGTCGAGTGCGAGCAGCGAGTACAACAGTGTGGTCAGCATGTCGAAGGCGGGCGCGCGTGCGCGGCCGCTACGCCGTCCACAGCTCGGACTGCCTGCGCACGACGTCCGGCAGCGTCTGGTGCTCGGTGAAGACGTTGCGTAGCCACGCGGCGTGGTTGCCTTGCTCGACGGTCGCCAGCAGTGCCGTAAATGCGTCCTCCGAGCCCAGCACCTGCGCATGCGGCGCCAACTCGCGCAGCGTTTCGCGCAGGTCTTCGGCGATGGTTCGCGTCTTGCCCGTGCGCGCGTCGATCAGCGTGCCCGCAAAGCCATGGCGGCAGGCCTGGAACCGGTTGTGGCTGTGCGTCAGGTACAGATCCGGCGTCACGTCGATCGGTCGCGCTTCCCACAACCAGCGGGCCAGTGCCTGCGCGAACGCGGCGATTTGCGCGGCACGGTCGACGGTGAGCGGCGTGTCGCAGACGCGGATCTCGACGGTGCCGTACTCGGGCTTCGGCCGGATGTCCCAGTAGAAGTCCTTCATGCTGGCGACGATGCCGAGGTCGAACATCCGGTCGTAGTAGCGGTTGAACTCCGCCCAGGACGCCACGAGCGGCATCGTTCCCGACAGCGGGAACGCGTTGACGATCGACAGCCGCGACGAATCGAACGCCGTATCGACGCCCTGGTAGAACGGGCTCGACGCCGCCAGCGCGATGAAATGCGGCACGTAGCGGATCAGCGCGTGATTGAGGTAGATCGCATCCTCGGGGTTCGCGCAGCCGATGTGCACGTGCTGGCCGAAAACGGTGAACTGCTTCGCGAGAAACCCGTATTTCTCCGACACAGACAAAAAGCGCTCGGTCGGATAGATCTTGCGGTCGCTCCACTTCTGGAACGGATGCGTCCCTCCACCTGCGATCGCCACGTTCATCTTGCGCGCGTGTCCTGTCAGCACGTCGCGCGTGCCGTGCAACTCGGCGAGGAGCTCGGGATAGCGCTCGTGCACGGACGTGTTGATCTCGACCATGCTCTGCGTGATCTCGGGCTTGAGCTCGCCGCCGGGCGCTTCGCGGGTCGCGCGCCGCAACAGATCGTCCGCGTCTGGCGCCAGGTTGAAGTCGCGCGTGTTCACGAGCATCAGCTCGAGCTCGACGCCGACGGTCAGCGCAGCGGATGTCGTGAAGTCGAGGGCGGGCATCGTTCGCGTAGATCGACAGGTCAGTCGCGCGCGCCCGGCTCGCCTTCGCCCGCGCGAATGAGCGCGTAGCGCGTGGCGATGGGACCGAGCAATTGCAGGATCGCGACGCCGGAGATGACGATCGCCGCGAGGCGTGCACCGAATTCAGGCGCGATGTCGTAGATCGGCTGCGTCATCCCGATCGCCAATCCGGCGATCGGCGTCAGCGCGAGCGACAGGGTGCCGGCCTGGCTCGCCGAGATGTGTGCGGGCCACGCGAGCGCATAAAGGGCCACGGCCTTGCCGAGCGAGCGGGCGATGACGAATGCGAGTCCGATCCACGCGACGGCGCCCAGCTGATCAGGGTGCAGCGTCGCGCCCGTCAGCACGAACAGCAGGACGAAGAAGATCTGCGCGGCGCGGCCGAACTCGACGTCGATCAGCCGGTGCTGGCGGTCGAGGTTGCGCGCGCAAACGCCGAGCACGAGCAGCGAAAGCAGCACGGACAGCCGCCACTGCTGTGCGGTGCCGACCGTTGCGATGACGGTGCCGACGGTGAGGATGAACTGGGGCGCCGGAGACTTGCCGAGCCAGCGCGCGAGCAGCGTCATCAGCTGGAACGCGATGAAGCCGAGCAGGAACGAGCCCGCGATGAGCCACACGGCGCGTGCGACCGGGTTCCACGATGCGCCCGACGCGCGCGCCTCGATGAACGGCAGGAGCAGCGTCACACCGACCGCTGCGATGACGTTGTTGAGCGCGACGTGCCAAAGCATCCGGCGCGTGACGGGGCCCTCGGCCTTGAGCTCGTTGGTGACGAGCAGCACCACGGCAGGGGCCGTCGCGACGCCGATCGTGGCGGCCACCGCGGCCTCGAGCACGTCGATACCGATGACGAAGTGCAGGAGCGCGAACATCGCGGCGAACGACAGCGCGCTTTCGGCAACGCCCATCGGCAGGAGCCACCGGTCATGGCTCGCCCATTGCAGATCGAGCCGCCGTCCGAGGTCGAACACGATCAGCCCGAGCGAGAATTCGGCGAGAACCCGCGACTGCGCGATCATCGATTCGTCGAGCCAGTTCAAAAGACCGGGACCGAGCACGAGGCCGGTGGCGATGTAGCCGGTGATTGCGGGCAGGCCGCGCGTCGACGCGGCGAGGCGTCCGCCGGCGAGCCCGGCGAGCAGCAGCAGCCCGAACGTCAGGAATGCATTGGCGGCCGGCGGCCACGCGGGCAGGTAATCGGGCGCGGTCACGGGAGCCTCGCGTCCGGCCGCAGCTTAAGGAAGGATCTTCTCGCCCGCCATCCCGTCGCGCTTGCGATCGGGCTTCACGAGATCTTCGCGCGACACGCCGAGCCACATCACCAGCGACGCCATGACGAGCGCGGATGAGTAGATGCCGAAGCAGATGCCGATCGCGAGCGCCAGCGAGAAGTGGTGCAGCGTCTCGCCGCCGAAGAAGAAGATCGACAGCACCATCAGCAGCGTCGAGCCGTGCGTGATGATCGTCCGCGACAGCGTCCGCGTGATCGCGCTGTCGATCACGTGCGTGACGGATGCCTTGCGCATCTTGCGGAAGTTCTCGCGGATCCGATCGGCGATGACGACCGATTCGTTGACCGAATAGCCGAGTACTGCGAGCACGGCGGCGAGCACCGGCAGCGAGAACTCCCACTGGAACAGCGCAAAGAAGCCCAGGATGATGATGACGTCGTGCAGGTTGGCGATGATCGCCGCGACGGCGAAGCGCCATTCGAACCGCAACGCGAGGTAGATGACGATTCCGATCGACACCAGCAACAGCGCGAGCGCGCCATTCTCATAGAGCTCCTTGCCAACCTGCGGGCCCACGAACTCGACGCGGCGCTGCGTGGCGCCCGGGTCGTCGGCCTTCAGCGCGCCCATGACGCGTTCCGACAATTGCGCGCTCGAGACGCCTTCCTTCAGCGGCAGCCGGATCAGCGCCGTGTCGGAACTGCCGAAGCTCTGCGCGGCGAACTCGCCCAGGTTGAGCTTGTCGATCGCGCTGCGGACGCGATTGAAGTCGACCGGATGACCGTACGTGACCTCGATGACCGTGCCGCCGCGGAAATCGACACCGAGGTTCAGGCCGTTGACCGCGAGGAAAATGACGGCGGCGACGAACGTGACCAACGAGATGATGTTGAACACGAGCGCATGCCGCATGAACGGGATGTCGCGCGAGATGCGGAAGAATTCCATTGCGGCCTGTCGGGTCGGTGAGAGCGGCGCTTAAGCTACGTCTTGACCGGCACCGACGCGGGCACGTCGGCCTTCGGCTTCCACACCTGGCCAATCGAGATGTGGTCGAGCTTCTTTCGGCTGCCGTAGATCAGCGCGACGATGCCGCGCGAGACGAACACGGCCGAGAACATCGACGTCAGGATGCCGAGGACGTGGACGACGGCGAAGCCACGCACCGGTCCCGAGCCGAACGCGAGCAGCGCGATGCCGGCGATCATCGTCGTGACGTTCGAGTCGAGGATCGTTCCCCACGCGCGTTCGTAGCCCGCCTGGATCGCCGCATGCGGTGTCGCGCCCCAGCGCAGCTCCTCGCGGATCCGTTCGTTGATGAGCACGTTGGCGTCGATCGCGATGCCGAGTGTCAGCGCGATGGCGGCCATGCCCGGTAGCGTCAGCGTCGCCTGCATCACCGACAGGACCGCCACGAGCAGGATCAGGTTCACGACCAGCGCGATCGTCGAGATGACGCCCATCAGCGCGTAATAGATGCAGATGAACGCGGCCAGCACGATGAACCCGTACATGACCGAATCGAAGCCCTTCTCGATGTTCTCCTTGCCGAGCGAAGGTCCGACCGTGCGTTCCTCGACGATTTCCATCGGCGCGGCCAGTGCGCCGGCGCGC
This sequence comes from uncultured Pseudomonadota bacterium, assembly GCA_963709335.1. Lineage (GTDB taxonomy): Bacteria > Pseudomonadota > Gammaproteobacteria > Burkholderiales > Casimicrobiaceae > VBCG01. The sequence goes on along the minus strand of CAVPWB010000004.1, from coordinate 33,683 downwards.
ATCAGGAGCGCGATGTCGTTGGCCTCGCGCGTGTTCATCTTGCCGCTGATCTGCACGCGACCGCCGCCGATCTCCTCGCGGATCACCGGCGCCGTGATCACCTCGGCCTTGCCTTTCTCGACGAGGACGATCGCCATCCGCTTGCCGACGTTCTCGCGCGTGACTTCCTTGAAGATCCGCGCGCCGGTGCCGTCGAGGCCGACGTGCACAGCAGGCTCGTTGGAGCGCTGGTCGAAGCCCGGCTGGGCGTCGTTGATGCGGTCGCCCGTCAGCACGACCTGGCGGCGGACGAGCAACGGCTCGCCGTTCCGGTCGGTGAGCAGGTCGTTGCCGAACGGCACGGAGCCGCCGCGCGCCGATTCCTGCGCACCCGCATCGTCGTTGACCATCCGGATCTCGAGCGTTGCCGTGCGGCCGAGAATGTCCTTGGCGCGCGCCGTGTCCTGCACGCCGGGAAGCTGGACGACGACGCGGTCGCTGCCCTGCTGCTGGATGATCGGCTCGGCTACGCCGAGCTCGTTGACCCGGTTGCGCAGGATCGTGATGTTCTGCAGGACCGCGCCGTCCTGAATCCGCTTCTGCGCCTCGGGCTTCAGGCCCGCGACGAGCCGCGATTCGCCTCCGGCGGCTTCCTGCTCGCGCACGGCGAGGTCGGGAAATGCGTTGGCGATCTCGTTCCGCGCGCGCGTCCGCTCGGCGTCATCCTTGAACCGCAGCACGACGTTCGAGCCTTCGCGGACCACCCCCGAGTAAACGATTTTCTTCTCGCGCATCAGCGAGCGAATGTCGGTCGTGTAGCGATCGGCGGCTTTGTCGAGGGCGCCTTTCATGTCGACCTGCAGCAGGAAGTGCACGCCACCGCGCAGGTCGAGTCCGAGGTACATCGGCAACGCGCCGACTGCGGTCAGCCAGTGCGGCGACGACGACAGCAGGTTGAGCGCGACGATGTACGTGTCGCCGAGCTTCGTCTGCAGCGCGTCCTTGGCCTTGAGCTGCGTATCGGTGTCGGCGAACTTCACCTTGATGCCGAGCGGATCGAGCTCGGCGCCGCGGTAGGCAATGCCGGCGCCCTTCAGCGCATCCTCGACGGTTCCAAGCAGCGCGCTGTCGATCTTCACCGATGCCTTGGACGACGAAACCTGCACGGCCGGAACTTCGGGAAAGAAGTTCGGCACCATGTACAACAGGCCCAATGCCAGCGTCACGCCGATCAGGATGTACTTCCAGGCGGGATAGCGGTTCATCGGCGACCGGATGCGATAGTTGTGCGACGGGCCGGCATCAGAGCGCCTTGATCGTGCCCTTGGGGAGCAACTGCGAGATCGCGGCGCGCTGCACGACCATCTGCGTGTTCGGCGCGATTTCGACGGTCACGTACTGCTCGTCGATCTTGACGATCCGGCCCAGGATGCCGCCGGCAGTCACGATCTCGTTGCCCTTTTCGAGCGCCTCGAGCATCGACCGTGCTTCCTTGGCCTTTTTCTGCTGCGGGCGGATCAGCAGAAAGTAGAACACCACGAAGATCGCGACCATCGGGAGGAACGTGAGCAACGTGTCGGTCTGCGGCGCGGCACCAGCGGCCTGCGCGAAAGCGTTGGAAATCAGCACGACGGGGTCTCCGGTTTGAGATACGCCTAATGCGGCGACAGCGGCCGCGGCAAACGCGTCGTTGGCGCGCGTTCTAAGGGGCGGGCGTCCGCCCCACGGACCAGCAATTCAGAGCCAATTCAACCCATTATTCTAGCAGACCGGCCCGCGCCGCACGGAAGGCCGTGGCGTAGGTCGCGACGTCCCCCGCCGCAATCGCGCCGCGCAGTTCCGCCATCAACGTCGTGTAGTAGTACAGGTTATGAATCGTCGCGAGACGCGCGCCGAGGATCTCGTTGATCCGCTGCAGGTGATGCAGGTAGCTGCGCGAGAAGTGGCGGCACGTGTAGCACCCGCACGTTGCGTCGACGGGCCCGACGTCGCTGCGGTGGCGGGCGTTGCGGATGCGCACGTCGCCGTGGCGCGTGAACAGCCACCCGTTGCGAGCGTTGCGCGTCGGCAGCACGCAGTCGAACATGTCGATGCCCGCGCACACGCCGGCGACCAGATCCTCGGGTGTCCCTACGCCCATCAGGTAGCGCGGCTTGTCGTCCGGCAGCCGCGGCGCCGTATGCGCGAGCACGCGCAACATCTCGGGCTTTGGCTCGCCCACCGACAGGCCGCCGATCGCGTACCCGTCGAACCCGATCGACGTCAGCGCGTCGGTCGATTCGTCGCGCAGGTCCTCGTGCATGCCGCCCTGCACGATGCCGAACAGCGCGTTCCGATTGTCCGCGTGCGCCGCCTTCGACCGCGCCGCCCAGCGCATCGACAGCGCCATCGAGCTCGCCGTCTCGTCACGCGTGGCCGGATGCGCCGTGCATTCGTCGAAGGCCATCACGACGTCCGAATCGAGCGCACGCTGGATTTCCATCGACCGCTCGGGCGTCAGCAGTAGCTTGTCGCCGTTGACCGGAGACGAGAACTCGACGCCTTCCTCGCGCACCTTGCGCATCGTCCCGAGGCTGAAGACCTGGAACCCTCCGGAATCCGTCAGGATCGGGCGTTGCCAGCCGGTGAAGCGGTGCAAGCCGCCATGCGCCTTGATGACATCCGTTCCCGGCCGCAACCACAGGTGGAACGTGTTGCCGAGGATGATCTGCGCGCCGATCTCGTCCAGTTCGGCGGGCGACATCGCCTTGACGGCGCCGTACGTGCCTACGGGCATGAATACCGGCGTTTCGACGCTGCCGTGGGCAAGTGTCAGGCGCGCGCGTCGCGCTGCGCCGGCGCGCGCGATGACTTCGAACTGCATGGAGCGAAAGCGTCCGGGGGGACGCTAGAGCGCGACGATGCGGCCGTCGGGCTGGGTGACCAGCCGGAGGGCGGGACCGAATCCGCTCTGCAGGAAAGCGCCGTCGAGAACGATCGCGAACGAGAAGCCTGCGCGCCAGACGTCGAGCTCCGAGCGGTTGGCCCAGCCCATCGCGATCTGCGACAAATCGCCCGGGATGATGCCGGTTACGCAGCGTGCGGCGGCGAAGGCGAACGCATTACTCCAGACGCGGTAGAAGTCGCCGCTGAAATCCGTGCCGTACGTGCCGAAGTTCGCGACGACGCCGTACTGCGGCGCTATGCCGATATGGATTACGCACGCCGCGCCGGTGATCCGGTAGTCGATCGCGGGATCCGTTTCGCCGCGTGCGTTGCGTTGCGTCCACGCCGCGACGACGACGGTGCCGAGCTTGGCCTGGTTGCCTCCTGCGTAAGCACCCGGATTGCCACGTACGGCGGTCAGCGTCATGACGCCTTGCGTCAGCGGATGAGGGAGGATGGTATCGGGCGCCAGCGTGCGCAGCGCATACGCCGTGCCGACGCCGTCGGTGGTGTTGGGATCGATGGTTTCGAGGTTGCCCCATCCGTGCGGTGCGGGCGTTCCGGAGAGGGCGTCGCTGCGGTCCTGGTCGTAAAACGTGCCAAGCACCACCGCGTGGCCGCTATTGGCAAATTCCGCGACGCGGTTGCCGACGGCCGTTGCGTTCGAGAACACGGAGTCCTCGAACAACAGCAGCACATCGAAATTCGCCACCAGGAAATCGAGCGACGGCACCGACGTCGAAACGTCGACCGCGGTATAGGTATTCTCGGGAGCCTTCGCGCTGTAGTCCGCTGCCGTCTGCACGGCGAGCGCGTTGGACAAAACGCCAACGCGCGCTGCGTGCGACGGGGTCGCCATCAGACAACCGACGACAAATGCCGCCAGAACGCGGAACGACGATGACATGGTGCCTTAGTCGCGTGGGCACCGTTGCGAGAATTCGCACGGTCCCCGCAGGAAGTGGGATGGCGGAAGCGTAACGGACACGCGGCATTTTGCCAATCGAACTCGCGCGAAAACCAGGCCCCTGATCGAAGATTGTTGCGTTTGGAAGCGCCAAATGGTCGAAATGTCGCCGAACGGCGACGTTTTCCTACACTAACGCCCGGTGTGGAGCGCCGCCTGTCGGCTGGCGGGGGTATTCAGTTCGAGGGCCCGCTGCCCACGTCGCGCTCCAGGAGCATCGCGTCGCCGTAGCTCATGAATCGGTAGCGCTCGCGGATCGCATGGGTATATGCGCTGCGCATCGCGTGCAGGCCGCCAAACGCGGCGACCAGCATCAGCAGCGTCGACTTCGGCATGTGGAAATTGGTCAGTAGTCGGTCAACGACGCCGAAACGATAGCCCGGCGTAACGAACAGCGAGGTTTCGGCGCTGCCGGCGCGCAGGGATCCGGTTGCCGCGGACGCTTCAAGCGCGCGCAGCGACGTCGTTCCGACGGCGACCACGCGGCCCCGGCGCGCACGCGTCGCGGCGATCGCGTCAACGGTCGGCTGGGGGATCGAATAGCGCTCTGCGTGCATCCGATGACCGTCGATGTCACGGGCGGTTACCGGCGCGAATGTTCCGGAGCCGACGTGCAGCGTGACAAACGCACGCTCGACGCCGATTCGCTGCAGCGCGTCAAACATCGACGCGTCGAAGTGCAGGCCGGCGGTCGGCGCGGCGACCGCGCCCGGGTCGCGCGCGTACACGGTCTGATAGCGGCTGGCGTCGCTGGCATCGGGCGCGTGCGTGATGTACGGCGGAAGCGGCAATTCGCCGTGCTGTTCGAGCCACGCATCGAGCGCACCGGTGCCTTCGAAGCGAACTGCGTAAAGCCGGTCGTTGCGGGACTCGACAATCGCGGCCGCGCCCGCCGCCAGCTGGATCGTCGTACCGACGCGCGGCGGATGGCTCGAGCGCACCTGGACGACCGCCGTGTCGGGGCCGTCGATGCGTTCGATGAACAGCTCGACGCTGCCGCCGGTCGGCTTACGGCCGCGCAGCCGCGCGTTGATGACCCGCGTGTCGTTGAACACCAGCAGGTCGCCCGCCGCGAGGGCGCTTGGCAAGTCGGTGAAGCGCAGGTCGGTCAGCCGATTGCCGTCGACGTGAAGCAGACGGCTGCCGGCGCGATCGCGCGCCGGATGCTGTGCAATCAGCTCCGGCGGCAGCGAATAGTCGAAATCGTCGACGGTGTAGCGCGCCGACATCAGCGCCGCTTGGCCATCGGTCCGTTATCTAGGATCGAACCTCAGCGACGCCGAGTTGATGCAATAGCGCAGTCCGGTCGGCGGCGGTCCATCGGGGAACACATGGCCAAGGTGCGCATCGCAGACGTTGCAGATCACTTCGGTGCGGCGCATGCCGTGACTCGTATCGAGCACTTCACGAACGTTGGCGGGATCGAGCGCCTTGAAGTAGCTTGGCCAGCCGCACCCCGCGTCGAACTTGGTGTCGGACTCGAACAGCGGCGTGCCGCAGCAGACACACGTGTAGATGCCCGACTGATCGTGATCGACGTACTCGCCGGAACCAGGCGCCTCGGTTGCCGCGCGTCGCGTCACCTTGTACTGCATCGGCGTGAGTTGCTGTTTCCACTCGGCGTCGGATTTGACGATCTTCGGCATGTCAGTAACCACCCCGGCGTCCGGGGAAGCGGGCAAGCAAGGTTAACTGTTGAAGGAATCTTACGCGACCGGCGCAACGCCGCGAGGGTCGCCGCCATCAGTGGACGAGCGCTGCTCCCAGCGGCACCCAGAACAGCAGCGTCGCGATCAGCGTCCACAGAATGATGCCACGCATCGGCTCGAGTGCGTCACGGCCGTTCGGCTGCGGACTCATCCGCCGCCGTACCAGGGTGTTCGCAAGTGCGTATGCCATCGTGACCTCCGTTCGAGTGCTGCGAGAGGTGATGCATGAGCGCAGCATCGGCCAGGAGATTGCCGGCGGGAATCGGCGCGACACGGTTCCTGGTGTAGGACCCTACGCCGATGACGGAGCTGTCCTACATGCGAATGCGGCGACGTCCTGCGGACGCATCGCGCGAGTGACGTATCGTTAGGAGTCGAATGCGGCTGATGCGGAGAGCGAACATGGTGGGCAAATCGGGAAATCCGGCGATCGACAGCGTTGCCGAGCAGGCGCGCTCTGCGGTGGATCGAGTCGCCGATCGCGCGACGGGTGCCGTCAATACGGCCAAGGCTTCCATCCACGGCACGGTGGACACGGTGGCCGACCGCGCAAACGCGGCGTCGCAGTGGGCATCCGACAGGGTCGATGCCGCCAAGAAGGCGCCGACCGACGTCGTTGAGGCCGGTGCCGAGTACATTCGCGCGCGTCCTTACGTCGCCGTCGGCGCGGCGCTGGCGATCGGCTATCTGATCGGCAAGCTCCGCTGATCGATCGGCGGCCGCGGCGCGGCGGCCGATCGCGTTTGTTGTATCCCACAGCTAGGGAAGCGTATCGTACGGATGGGATCGCGGGGAGGGCTTGCGATGATCCGTTCGGACCGTCGGTACGCCAGGCTGTCGAGGCTCGGGGCACTGTTCCTCGTCGCCCTCCTGCAGCCGGTTTTCGCCGACGCCAATTCAACGATCGCCAGCGGATGGACCAGCAAGTATTCGGCATCCGCTTCGTACAACAACGCGGGCTGCGCGCTGTGTCACGAGAAGTCCGACACGTCGGGCACGCGCTGGAACAGTTATGGCCGGGCGCTCAAGCAGGCATTGCAGTCGAATCTTCTCAATAGCGCGCTGACCAATATCGAAAGCATCAATTCCGACGGGGACTCCGGCGGCGCGTCGAACAAGACGGAGATCGATGCGGGAACCCAGCCCGGATGGCGGGCGGGCAGCGGCAACAGCATTTTCGATTCCACGCTTGCGGCGGTGGGTCCGACGGTCTCCCCACCCGCAACCATCTCCGGAAACGTCGACCCGGTGCCGCCTCCGGCGCTGCCAACGCTGTCTATCGGCGACGTCACGGGAACCGAAGGCAATAGCGGAACCACACCGTTCGTGTTCACGGTCAGCCTTTCCGCACCGACCAGCGCGACCGTGACCGTAAGCTTCGCCACCGCCAACGGAACCGCGACGGCAGGCGTGGACTACGTGAGCACGTCGAGTCAGCTGACGTTCTCGCCTAACGAAACCAGCAAGACGATCAGCGTTTTGGTCATCGGCAATACGACCTTCGAATCCGACAAGACCTTCACGGTCAACCTCAGCGGTCCGACCCATGCGACGATTGCCGATGGCCAGGGCATCGGTCGTATCGTCAATGACGACCTCGCGCCCACTGCCGCTACTCTGTCGATCGGCGACATCAGCGCGCCCGAAGGAAACAGCGGAACCACCGCGTTCGTGTTCACCGTCACGCTCGCGCCTGCGAGCACTTCGACCGTGACGGTGGATTACGCTACTGCGAGCGGCACCGCGGCAGAGGGCGTCGATTTCGTGCCCGCATTCGGGACGCTGACCCTTCCACCCGGCGCACCCGGCGGCTTGATCACGGTGCTGGTCAACGGCAACACCACCGTCGAGGCGAATCGGACCTTCAGCGTGCAACTCAGTAACGCCGTCAATGCGACGATCGCGGATGGACAAGGCATCGCGACGATCATCGACGACGATGGCCCACCGCTGGAAGGACCAACGAACTTCCAGGGGCTATGGTGGAACTCGCCTGCGGGCTCCGAGTCCGGATGGGGAATCAATTTCGCCCATCAAGCCGACGTCATCTTCGCGTCGTGGTTCACCTACGACCTGAACGGCAGGGGATGGTGGCTCGTCATGTCGGCGTTCCAGGGCGGACCCAACCAGTTTTCCGGCGATATCATTCGAAGCCCGGGGACCGCCCTTCAACTCGGTTCCGTTTCCGCCGCTCAATACCCCGGGCGGCGCCACGGGAGCGTTCCCCGTCGGCAGCGGGCTGCTCACGTTCAGCGACGAGAACAACGGCACGTTCGCCTATACGGTCAACGGGATCTCGCAGACCAAGAACATTACGCGCCAGATTCTCGGCGCTGCCGCACCGCCCGTCTGCATCTTCAACTCCGTCGTCAGTGCTGCAGCCGCAACGAATTACCAGGACATCTGGTGGGCCGCGCCCGCGCAATCGGAAGACGGCTGGGGAATCAATCTGACGCACCAGGGCTCGACGATCTTCGGCACGTGGTTCACGTACGATAGCGACCGCGCACCGATGTGGCTCGTCGTGACGGCACTGCAGACCAGTTCGACGATATACGCCGGCGATCTTTACCGCACGACTGGCCCGCCTTTCAACGCCGTGCCGTTCCCACCGATCGGGAGCCCTGGTGGTCCCACGGTGACCAAGGTTGGAACTGCGACGTTCGCATTCGGCAACGGACAAACGGGAACCTTTGCCTACACGGTGAACGGCGTTTCGCAAGCGAAAGCCATCACGCGCCAAGTCTTCCGTTCGCCCGGCACCGTCTGCCAGTAGCGTATGCAGTGTCCGGGTTGCGGCGCCATCCTGCCGGACGCAGCCAGGTTCTGTGTGGGGTGTGGTGTCGCCGCGCCGCCTGCGTGCAGGGGCTGCGGACAGGCGCTTTCGGCCGACGCCAACTTCTGCCCCCGGTGCGGTGCGAAAGCCACCGATCGACAGCCATCCGAGGACGCTGCGGAGATCGCTTCGTCGCAAGCGCTCGCCCGTTACCCTGCCGACTCCGGCGTCGAGCGGCGTCAGCTCACCGTGCTGTTCTGCGATCTCGTCGGCTCGACCGCACTGTCGACGCGCTTGGATCCGGAGGACCTGCGGGAAATCATCGGTGCCTATCATCGATGCGTCGCCGAAACCGTGGAGGCGTTCGACGGCTTCGTCGCCCGCTACATGGGCGACGGGGCAATGGTCTATTTCGGCTATCCGAATGCGCACGAAGACAACGCGGAGCGCGCTGTACGGGCAGCGCTGGCGCTCAGCCGCAACGTAGCGAACCTGCGCACGCGCAATGAACCCTTGAGCACGCGAATCGGGATCGCCACCGGTTTGGTCATCGTTGGCGAATTGGTCAGCGCCGGGGCGACGCGCGAGCAGACCGCGCTTGGGCAGACGCCCAACCTCGCCGCGCGCCTCGAAGCGGCCGCCATGCCGGATACCGTCGTGATCGCGGACAACACGCGACGACTCGCCGGCGAGCGATTCGGCTATCAAGGCCTGGGCCTCCTCACGCTCAAAGGCTTCGATGACCCGGTTCGCGCGTGGCGGGTGGTCGGCGAGGAACGCATCAGGCATCGACTGGCGGCGATCGACGCACCGCAGACGCCGGCCGCGCCGAGCGAGACGAATGTGCGCCCCGGCCCGCCGCTCGTGGGACGCGAGCAGGAGCTCGGACTTCTCGGCGACCGATGGCAGCAGGTGACCGAAGGGCAGGGTCGCGTAGTGCTGCTGCTCGGCGATGCCGGGATCGGCAAGTCGCGCCTCGTGCAGGCCTTCACGTCGAGCGTCGGGGACACGCCGCACTACGAGCTCCAGTTTCGTTCGTCCGCCTATCACGCGCACAGTCCGCTGTACCCGGTCATCCATCTCGTTCCAGGCGTGCTGGGCTGGCGACGCGTCGATTCCGACGCAACCCGGCTCGAAAAACTGCAGGCGTTCTGCGCCCGGCTTCACCTGTCGACGTCCGACGATTTGCCGCTGCTGGTTTCGCTGCTGTCGTTGCCCGATCTTGCGGACTTCCCGCTGGCACCCATGAGCGCCGAGCGGCGCAAGCAGCTGACGTTGCAGACGCTGCTGAAGACCGCGCTGGCACTGGCGGCCGAACGGCCCTTGCTGATGGTCGTGGAAGATCTTCACCTGATCGACCCGACGACGATGGAGCTGCTGACGATGCTTGCCGATCAGGCGCCGACTGTGCGCCTCTTCGCGCTCTTCACCGCACGCCTGGATTTCGAAGCGCCCTGGCCGCCGCACTCGCATGTGACATCGTTGATGCTGACCCGACTCAGCCGGCGGCAAACCGAAACGATGATCGTCCACGCAGCGGGTGGCAACCTGTTGCCGACCGATGTGGTTCGTGCAGATCGTGGCCAAGACGGATGGTGTGCCGTTGTTCGTCGAGGAGCTGACCAAGATGCTGCTCGAGTCCGGTCGGCTGCGACTGGAAGGCGATCGTTACCGACTCACCGGCTCGCTGCAGCCGCTCGCCATTCCGGCCACGCTGCAGGATTCGCTGACGGCGCGCCTCGATCGGCTTGCGAGCGCGAAATCGACTGCACAGTTGGGCGCGATGCTCGGCCGCGAGTTTCCGTTGGCGGTTTTGCGAGCCGTCTCGACGGTGGATGAGGGCGCGCTTCAGCGGGACCTCGCGCGACTGGTCGACGCCGAGTTCCTGTATCAACGAGGCACTCAATCCGAAACCGTCTACATATTCAAGCACGCGCTGATCCAGGATGCGGCGTACCAATCGTTGCTGCGAACCACGCGCGCCCAGTTGCACAAACGCATCGCGCACGTGCTGATCGAGCAGTTCGGCAGCGAGGTTGACGCCCATCCGGAACTGGTGGCGATGCATTACACGGAGGGTGGCGATTTCGATAAGGCTCCGCATTGGTGGCAAAGGGCCGGCCAGCGTTCGTTTCAGCGCGCGTCGTACAACGAAGCCATTGCGCACTACCTGAAGGGCCTCGCAGCGCTCGAACGCCTGCCGGTCTCGGAAGGACGCGACCAGCTGGAACTCGCCTTGCAGGTGGAGCTCGGCTATGCGCTGATTCCGGTGAAAGGATGGTCGGCGCCGGAGAGCGCGCAGGCGTTCACGCGCGCCGGAGAGCTCGGTCGACGGATCCGCGACACGCCGAAACTGTTCCGTGCCCTCTGGGGCCTCGGTGCGTTTCACTTCGTCCAGGGCGATCAGCACGAAGCAAGACGCGTGGCCGACCAGTGCCTCGGCATCGCTTGCCAGCACGACGACGTCGACTCGCTGATCGAGGCGCACTACCTCTGCGGCATCGTTTCCTGCGTGATGGGCGATTTCGTCAGGGGCCAGGCGGATCTCGAGGAGTGCATCCGCCGATACGGCCCCGACGAGCGCACCATCCACCGGACACTGTATGGGCAGGATGCGAAAGCGTCTGCGCTGGGTTGGCTCTCCATGGCGCTGTGGTGCCTCGGAGAACCCGATGCCGCACTGGAGCGTGCGCGCGAGTCGCTCGCACTCGTTCGCGACACGCCGCAACCGTTCCTGCTCGCACGCGGACTGGCCGGAGTTGGGTTCGTGCACGTGTTCCGCGGCGAGGCGCAAAGCGCGGGCGCGCCGTTGGAGCAGGCACTCGCGCTGTGTGCCGAACAGGGTTTCTGGTACTTCCACGCAATCGTCGCGGCATTCGCCGGCGCCAACAGCGTGGTCGGCGGCAAGCCCGTTGAAGGCATTGCGCAAATGGAGGCAAGCATCGCCGCGCTGCGAACGATTGGCTCGGAGCTCTTGCTCACCGTCGTTCTCGGTTACCTTGCAGCGGCGCATTGCGCGCTGCTTCAAGCGAACCAGGGACTGGCCGTGATCGACGACGGACTCGAGCGCGCCGCAAGGAACGGCGAGCGCTGGGGAGAGGCCGAACTGCATCGCATTCGTGGCGATTTGCTGTTGACGCGCGGGACGCACGAAGCGCAGCGCGCGGAGGCTTCGTACAGGACCGCCCTCGACCTCGCAACCGCCCAATGTGCGCGCGTCTTATCGGTTGCGCGCAGCGACGAGTCTCGCGCTGCTGTGGCGCGCACAAGGGCGACATGCGGAAGCCACGTCGCTGCTGGCAGAGATCGTCGGCACCTGGCCGGACGATTTGCAATCGCCCGATCTCGGCCGCGCGAGAGAAGTGATGCGGGAACTCTAGAACGCTTGCGTGCTGTTGGTCGAAAGCCGTGACAAGCAGCAAAATTGGGTTCATCGTACGCAACGGACGTCATCGACCACGGCGAGGGATGGGGATCTCGATGAGAGACTTGCTCCGGGTTGCGCCACCCGCTGGCAGGATCGACCGCTGTGCAGCGGTTGCGCTGCCGCCCTTCAGGCTCGCGCTGGTCATCGCGCTTGTTTCGCCGATCCTCGCGGCGAATGCGCAGACGCCTCCCGCCGGTCCTCTGAGCAATCTGTTCGACGATATCCGGCTGGACGCAGCCTATACGTACGACAACAACGTCAATCGCGGACAGAACGGCGAGGAGCGTCTCGCGGAGCAGTTCTTCTCGCTGAATGCGACGAAGAGCATCCTGTTCCCGATCGATGCGACGAGCCGCTTCCTGCTCGATGTCGGCGTCGGCGGCGATCTCACTCGATCGTTCCCCAAGCTCGGACGGGTCTTCGGCGAACTCCTGCCGACATTCCGGTATCGAAAATCGGCCGATTTTTCATCGCCGACATTCGACGTGTTCGGCCGCGTCGCCGCCGATCACTTCGGGTCGTCGCAGCGAAGCGGCTATCGGTACTCGATCGGCGTATCGATATTGCAGCCGGTCACGGACCGGATCAATGTCTTCGGCTCGCTTGCGCAAAACTGGCGCAACGCGAACAGCAGGGTGTTCGATGGCCGCGATACGTCGGTCCAGCTCAGCGTCGATTACTCGTTCGCGCCGCACGGCACGCTGTACCTGAACGGAGAATACCGGCGGGGCGATGTCGTCTCGACCGGACCCGAGTCTCTCGTGAACCTGGACCTCGCCAAGGTGTTCGTCGCCGACGACGCGTACACGAATCCCCAGCTTTTGAGCTACCGGTTCGAGGCCAACACGGTCATCGGCACGCTCGGCTATAACCTGCCGCTCGGACGAGGCGGCGCGCTGGATCTGTCCTGGAAGATCGCCCAGTCGACGCCCACGCACGGCATCAGCTTTGCCGGGACACCGCGCTACGTGGACAACCAGTTCACGCTAGTCTATTCGAAGCGTTTTTGAGATATCGAACGTGACAAACACGCGCATGAAAGCCCTGCTTGGGTCGGCTTTGATAGGCCTGATGCTGAATGCGTGCGGCGGCGGCGGGTCGGGTAACGACATCTCGCCGGACGATCCGCCCGTGTCGACGGCGACGGGTACCGACAAGTTCCTGCTGTTCCCCAACCCGCAGGTTCAGCCCGATGGATCCCTGCAGACGAACTCGCAGGCCTACTCGCAGGCGTACTACGCTGCCATCGATCCGGCGAATGCGAAGGACACGCTCGTCAAGTGGAAGGCGGCGAACGGATTCGACACCGGAACCGGAACGCAACTCACGGTGGTGTTCGGAGACAGGCGAGACCTCGGCTACGGGCGGCGCATGACAGCGCGAAAATCGCCGGACGGGACGATCGCATTCCTGGTCGAAAACTACCTGGCCAATCCCGGTGGCGCGTACGGCTTCTCGCCGCTGAACATTGAAGCCGCAGTCGTCGAGGATCGACGCTGGCTCATCCTCGTCAACGCCATCGAGTTCAGTCCCGGACCTTCCGGGAAGGTGAGCTTCGCGAAGTTCTTCAACTTCAACCCTTCGACAGGACAACGGCAGCTGACGGCGGACATCGACGGTCGCGGAGAAAAGGCGATGCCTAACATCTGCGTGTCATGCCACGGCGGGCGCGCCGATGCGCTGACGCCGCCGGACGCGACCGGTCGGCAGCAGTTGAGCCTCGTGCAGAACTCCGCCGCCGAGCACGAGAAGGATTTTCAGCGCGGTGACGTCGAGGCGCACCTGGCGGTGTTCGAAGTGGGTACTTTCGAGTTCTCGAACCGCGCGGGCTTTACGCGCCCGGACCAGGAAGCGGCGCTGAAGGCGATGAACCAGCTGGTGCTCTGCACCTACCCGGTGATCCCAGCGGAAAGGCATTCGCCGGAAGACGACTGCAGGCGCGACGCGATCGACTCGGAGTGGCAGGGAACCGCGGCCACGCTGATCAAGCAAGCGTATGGCGGCGCCGGCCTGCCCAATGCGATGTTCGTGGATACGCTGCTGCCGGACGACTGGATCACCAACGGACAGCAAGCGCTCTATCAGAACGTCGTGGCGCCTTCGTGTCGCGGTTGCCACATCCTTCGCGGCACGCGCGCTCAAGCCGACATCGATCTCACGACCTTCGACAGGTTCCAGGGCTATGCGGTGTTTCCCGGAAACGGCTATCCGAAGCAGCAGGGCTTCGACGATCGGATCAAGGCGCACGTCATCGACCGGGGCAACATGCCGCTCGCCAAGATCGTCTACGACACGTTCTGGAGCTCGAGCAACCCGCCAATCCTCGCTGCGTTTCTCGAGCAGCGCGGATTCACCGTCCGCAACGGCACCACCGTGCTGCAGCCGGGGCGTCCGGTCGCCGACCCCGGCCCGGATCGCGTCATTGGAATTTCAGACGGACCCACGCGCCTCTCCGCCGAGAACAGCGTGCTGACGGATTCGTACGACTGGTCGATCGTTTCCGGGCCCGACGGCGCGACGCCACCGACCGGCGCAACGCTCGCCGACCCGCAATCCGTCAAGCCGACGCTGACCGTGACGAAGGCAGGGGCGTACGTGCTGCAACTCGTCGCGAGCCAGGGTTCGATCAAGAGCCAGCCGGCCAGCCTCAGAATATTCGTTCAGGACGCGCTGCCCGTTCGCTCGCCGGACATTCGATTCGCCGACATCAAGAAGGTGCTGCAGGTCACGGGCACCTGCCTCACGTGTCACACGTCGAACGCTCAGGGCATTCAGCGACCGCCGGTGTTTTTCGGGATAGCAGGCGCCAACCCTGATATCGACCGCAACGGCGACGGTATCGTCAACGCGGCGGACGACGCGCTCTTCTACGCGGAGGTCCGCGGACGCATCAACTTCACCGACGTTGGCGCCAGTGCACTGCTGCGCAAGCCTGCCGGCCATCACCACAATGGCGGCAGACTTCCTCGCTTCGACGACACGCTACAGCCGGGAAACACCGATCGTCTGAACTACGACCTCGTCCTGAACTGGATACTGAACGGGGCGCCGCAATAGGCCAATGCCGCGGCTCAGCGCCCGTAACGGGTCCTCGACGGATCGTAATCCTTCGCGGGAAACGCGAATTCCGGCGGAAGCGTTCGCCCGACCAGTGCCTCGATCAGCGCGAGCTCCTGATCGGTATGGTCCTTGAACGGTGCGCCCGCGATGCTCTTGCCGCGATTGTTGGCACCCCCGACGATGTAGAGGGGCTTGTTGTGATGGGTCGCGACGACTGTCTCCCGGCTGTCCGGGTCGTCGTTCGCCGCAACTTCGGTCACGCCGAAGCACGTGCAGAAGTACGTGAGCTTCGGCTCGGATTCGACGTACACACCCGTTCCGCGGATCTGCACGGTCGCCGTCGCAGTCTGGATGCGCACGGGACCCGGTGCGAACACCGCCAGCAACTTGCCGGCGAGGAGCCGCAACCCTCCGAGGCGCGTGGCTCCGCCGGATCCCGACTCCGCTGCGGTTCCCAGCTCGCTCTCGGCCCGCAACAGGATGGCGCAGTCGCCGACCACGGCGACCAGATCGCTGTCCTTGCCCGTGCGCAACGTGTCCCCGGGGCGAATCTGAGACTCTCGCGTTGTCGGCTGGCCGTTGACCGTTCCGGTGCCGCGAAATATCGGCCGGTCGGGCGGGAGCTTCGTGACGATTTGCGCGAACAGGGGACTCCAGCCCACGAGACCGCCCGAGAATACTCCGGCCGCAAGCGCTTCAACGAGCACGCGCCGACGTGGGTCGTCGATCGTGTCAAAGCGATTCACAGAACGCTCCTGTAAAAGGCTGATGTGAAGCCGATTCACTCCGGTGCGCGCCGCGACGAGCTACGCAGACAGCCATCGATGCAACGGGCGTCTCCGTCCATCGCGTCGGTTTTCCCGAGCGAGATCCAGCTGGAAGTGTCCTCCTTTTCGCGCGCTGCCGGAAGCATCGGGGCGGCTTTCCGGGTGGCGGAGCATTCGATCGCTCGCCTTCCGCAATGCGCACCGAGTGCGCCACATTGCTATGCTTTCGCTTCTCCGCTCTCCACGGGGCCGCACGCGGACAGTCCACACATGAGCTACGTTCGCAATTGTGAAAGTGACGTCTTCATCAGCTACGCCCACTTCGACAACGAGCCGATGTTCGAGGGACAGCGCGGCTGGGTAGAAGTGTTCCATCAGGCGCTCGAGGTTCGCCTGCGCCAACTGCTCGGCGAGGATCCGGCCGTCTGGCGCGATCCTTCGCTCGCGGGCAACGACTATCTGCAAGACACGCTGAAGAACAAGCTGCTGAAGACGGCGTTGCTGCTGTCGGTCGTGACGCCGCGCTATCTCAAATCGCAATCGTGTCTGAGCGAAATCGAGGAATTCTGTCGCGGCGCCGAACGGACCGGCGGCATTCGCTTTCAGGACAAGGCGCGGCTGCTCAAGGTCGTGAAGACCGCGGTGCCGCTGGACCAGCTTCCGTCGCCGCTGCAGGCCGTGCTGGGCTACGAGTTCTATGCGCTGGGCGAGGACAAGCGCCCGCGCGAATTCCGGCTTCCCCCAACCGCAGGCGACGCCTTCTACAAGGCGTGCCTCGATACGCTCGACGATCTCGCGTACGACATCAAGTTCGCGCTGGATGCCCTGCAGACCCACGCGCTGCAGGCGAGCGCTGCGCAGCAGGCGGAAACGCAGTCCGGGAAGCCCGAGCGCATCGCCTACATCGCGGAGACGATCTCCGATCTCCGCCCGCTTGCGGAACAGCTTCGACGCGAATTGCGCCAGCGTGGCTTCGTCGTGCATCCGCTCGAGCCGCCACCGCCGAGTGCCGCGCAGTATCGCGAGTTCGTGGCCGGCCAGATGCGTGGCGCCATGCTGTCCATTCACCTGCTGGGCGATCTATACGGTACGGCGCTCGAGGGCGACAGTCGATCCGTCGTCGAAATGCAGATCGAGGAAGCCGGCCGTCTTGCAGGCGCCAGCGCGTTGCGTCGGGTTATCTGGCTTCCCGAGGCCCTCGCTGCAGAGGATCGGCAGCGGCAGTACGTCGACGTGCTGCAGAAGACGGCGGCGAACGAGGCGAACACCGAACTGCTGCAGACCGGTTTCGAGAATCTCAAGACGTACGTGCTCCGAAAGCTCGACGAGGAACCCGAATCGAAGTCGGGCGACATGCTGCAGCCCGCGCCGCTGACGATCTATCTGATGTACGACAGGCCGGACAGCGATGCAGTGAAGGTGCTTCGCGACGAGCTCACCGCGCGCGGATGGGAAGTGAAACCCTCCTATTTCGACGGCAGCGAGAAGGACCTGCGCAAATATCACCAGGAGACGCTCGTCCATTGCGACGCCACCGTCATCTACTACGGGACGGCGCACGAATCGTGGGTGCAATGCAAGCTCTATGACTTGCGCAAGGCGCTGGGCTGGGGACGCTCGCAACCGTTTCTCGCCAGCGCCGTGATCGTCGGCGCTCCCGCAACCGCCGCGAAATCGAGTTTTGCGACGCGCGAGGCGATGGTCGTCGATGCGTCGCAGGGGCCGATCGCCAGCGCGCTGGACCCGTTCGCCCGGCTGTTGTCGCCGCGCTCATGAACCCGCCGGCGATCGACGTCGCGCAGCGCCTCTTCAATCCGTTCGTCGGCCTTCGCCCGTTCGAGGAAAGCGAGGCGCACCTGTTCTTCGGACGGGATGGGCAAAGCGACGAGATCGTCAACCGCCTCGCGCAAAGACGCTTTGTCGCAGTCGTAGGCGGCTCGGGCAGCGGCAAGTCGTCACTGGTTCGCGCGGGCGTGTTTCCGGACCTTCGCGGCGGATTCATGGCGACCGCGGGCTCGCATTGGCGGATCGCCTGCCTGCGGCCGGGGAATGCGCCGATGGGAGCCCTTGCCGAAGCGCTGCACGGCGCTCTGCGCGAGCCCGAAGACATCGCTGATGCGTTGCCGACCGCGCTCATCGAGGCAACGCTGCGCCGCACGTCGCTCGGGATCGGCGAAGTCGTCCGCCAAGCGCGGCTCGCGCGCGGCGATAACGTGCTGGTCGTCGTCGATCAGTTCGAGGAATTGTTCCGCTACAAGCGCGTGCGCGCCGGTGCGTCGGCGGACGACGATGCGGCGGCATTCGTGAAGCTGTTGATCGAGGCTCCCCAGGCGACCGGGCTGCCGATCTACGTGATGCTAACGATGCGTTCCGATTTTCTCGGCGATTGCGCGCAGTTTCGCGGACTGCCCGAGACGATGAACGACAGCCAATACCTGGTTCCGCGGATGAATCGCGACGAGCGGCGGCAGGCGATCGAAGGGCCGATCGGCGTAGGCGGTGCGGCCATCAGCCCGCGGCTCGTGCAACGGCTGCTGAACGACGTCGGCGAGGATCCCGACCAGCTGCCGATCCTGCAGCATGCGCTGATGCGAACCTGGCAGCATTGGGAAGCGCACCGCGATGCGCGCCCGATGCTCGACCTGCAGGACTACGAGGACATCGGCACGATGTCGGACGCGCTGTCCCGCGATGCCGACGAGGCGTACGACGAAATCGATGG
Organism: uncultured Pseudomonadota bacterium; assembly: GCA_963709335.1. Taxonomy (GTDB): domain Bacteria; phylum Pseudomonadota; class Gammaproteobacteria; order Burkholderiales; family Casimicrobiaceae; genus VBCG01. The sequence continues at coordinate 15,351 of CAVPWB010000004.1, read as the reverse complement.
CGAGCGCGGCCGCAGCATCGCCGAAGCGCTCTTCAAGCGGCTGACCGAACGCGGTCCGGATACGCGGGAGATCCGCCGTCCTACCCGGTTCGACGAGCTCTGTGCCGTTGCCGGCGCGTCCTCGGCCGAAGCGAACGCGGTGATCGACCGCTTTCGTACCCCGTCCCGATCATTCCTGATGCCAGCCGGCGAGCTGCCGCTGCACGATGACTCGATCGTCGACATCTCTCACGAAAGCCTGATTCGCAAATGGAGGCGACTCGACGCGTGGGTCAACGAGGAGAACGAGTCGCGCGCGATGTATGTGCGCATCGCCGACGGCGCCCGTCGTTACGAGGCAGGGAAGGGAGGGCTCTGGGGCAATCCCGACCTTCGGCTCGCGCTCGACTGGTTCGCGCGCGCGAAGCCGAACGTCGCATGGGCAATGCGGTACGGCAACGGGTTTGCAGCGGTGGACACATTCCTGCATAGGAGCAGGCGGAAGGCCTGGGCCACTCGCGCGATCGTGCCGGTGATCATCGTGCTTGCGCTGCTGTACGGCTACTCGGTGCTGGAGCAGATGCGCGCCGAAGACGAGGCGAAACGACTCAAGACGCTGGCGAACATCGCGCTCGAAGGCCAGCGGGGATTCACCTACGACATTCCGAACCAGTTGCACGCGATCCCCGAAACGCTGCGCGATCGCCTGGCGCAGGACAAATCGCTCGACGTCGTCGACGCGCTGTCGCCGCTGATGCTCGACGTCGAGCGCGCGATCGTCACGCAGAACATCCAGACGCTGCGCCGGATGATGGCGAATATCGGTGCCGACCAGGTGTCGGTCCGGGAGCTGGCAATCAACTCCCTCAAGCTCAGCGATATCCTGCTCCTGCAGAACGACGTTGCCGGTGCACGCGATGCCGCTCGCCGCGCCGAGCCGCTGATCCGCGAGCTCATCGCCGCCGACCCGCAGAATCCCGACTGGCAACGGGATCTGTCCACCTATCACCAGCAGATGGGCGACGTGCTCGTCGCGGAGAACGATTCGGCCGGCGCGCTGCGCGAATATCGGGCCGACCTCGATATCGTCCGTGCGCTTCAGGCTCGCGATCCGCAGAACGTTCGATTGCAACGCGACCTCTCCGTTACACACGCCAAGATCGGCGATCTGTTGATGGAACAGGGGAATGCGGCAGGCGCGCTCGCCGAATATCAGCTGGACGTCGAGATCGCCGAACGCCTGGCCCGAGCCGATGCCAGACAGGCACAGTTGCAACGCGATCTCGCAACCAGCCACGAACGGATCGCCCGGGCGTTGACGCGTCTCGGAAAGCCGACGGAGGCTGCGGCACACGTCGAGTCGGCACGAGCGATTCTCGACAGGATTCGGGACACGCTCGTGAAGCGCTGACGAGTATCAGCTCGGACGATGCATGCAACGGCGGCTCGGCGTACGATTCGAAGCGGCGCACTCGGCGCGCGCCAGAGTCCGTAGAGTGCCGGCGGGCTCGAGCGCCCGATTCTCCGTTCCTCGGTCAACACCCACCGATCCCGGTTCGCCCGACATGCTCGAATCGACAGGCCGCAGTGGCAACGCCCTCTTCATCAGCCACAATGCCGTCGATCGCCCGTATGCGGTTGCGCTCGAGACGGCAATCCACGAGCTCCTCGACAGCGACACGCTGATCGACGTTCGCTACTCGACGAGCGACGAGGCAGGCCCGCAGGGCGGCGAGAAGTGGCGGGAATGGATCCATCGGCAGGTCGTCGACGCACGGACGGCGCTGGTCGTCGTCACGCCGCATGCGCTGGCGAAGCCGTGGCTGCTGTGGGAAGCGGGGGCCTGCGTCGGCGCAGCGCTGGCGCAGCAGGCGGCTGTCCGATCGGCAGCGTCCGAGGCGTCCAGCGGCAATCACCGGCTGAACGTGAGCATCGCGTACGGATTGTCGGAGACCGAATGCCCCGATCCGCTCCGCGGCGACCAGATCATCGTTGGCGAGAATCCCGATCGGGTCAATTATCTGTTGCAGCGAATCCTGCAAGCGCACGAGGTCCCCGGCAACGTCGTGTTCAAGGCGGGTGCGCGCATGGATGGGGTTCTGCAACGCTACCTCGTGTCGGTTCGCACCGCGATGTTGCAGGCGCCTTCCATGGTGACCGAAGCGAACGTGCAGGATTGGCTTTCGCGCATCGAAGAACTCGTCCGCGCGGATCGCCTGTCCGAGCTCTCGAATTTCGAGCGCTGGCTGATGCTTGCGTTCGGCCGCGACGGCGAGGCGGCCGGCGTGCCGATCGACGTGCGCCTGCATCGGCGGCTCGGCGAGCTCTATCGGGGTCGAAATGAGTTTCGACGCGCCGTCGTGCAGCTCGGACTCGCTCGCCGCGCGGCGCCGCGTGACATTTACGTGCTGCGCCCGCTCGTCGAGGTCGCGATGAAACGTCTCCTCGGTGAAAGCGCCACGCAGGAGCGCGAGGCGGGCGCGCGCGCGGAAGTCCAGTCGTTGCTCGCCGCGATCAGGGATCTCGATCAGAATGCGTTCGTATCGTCACCCGATGCCGCCGCGCTGTATGGGAAGTACCTGCGGCGCGTCGAACGCGATGTGCGCGGTGCCGCCGACGTCTATGGCGCGGCGCTGGCGGTTAATCCGAACTCGTATTACCTCGCGGACTTGCTGGCGCAGACCCAACTGGAGCTCGGCGAAGGAACCGAAGCGAGGGCCACGTATCGACAGGCGCTCGATATCATCCATCGCCTCGACGAAAAGGGCACCTGGAGCCGGGCGACGGCGGCTACGGCCTGCGTGGCTTTGGGCGACATCGACGGAGCCCGCGGTTATCTGCGCTCCATTGTCGATCAGGGTTCGGAAAGCCCGTCCGTTCTCGACAGCATCCGCGCCGCGATCGTCGAGGTTGCGCAACGCACAGGCGCCGCCGAGGACTCGACCGGTGGTCTCCTGGCGATTCTTCGTGCGTGAGCCGAGCATCGCGCCGACTCATTGCTCGCCGGGCGGTCAGTTACGCAGAGAGAAGAGACCATGATGCACATCCGGACGGTGAGCGTCGAGTTGCTGCGCGCGGGACCTCGGCATAACCAGCTGCTGTCTCCATTGACGCTCTACCTCGGCGTCTGCGGCGATGCGCCCGCAGGGCGTGTAACGCTGCCCTACGAGCACCGCGACATGGAACAGCGGCTCGCCGATCTCAACTACCGTGTGGTCGCGGAAGGCGACCCCCTCAGGCGTGAAACGACGCTCGATCGCACCGGTGACGAGATCGCGGGAATCCTGTCGTCCATTCCCGGACTGGCCGGCGCGCTCAACTCCGAGACCGAGCGAACGGATACGCTCACGCAGCTTCGCATCGTGTTGTCGGCCTCCGAGCTTGCGATGCTGCCTTTCGAAGTGTCGAAGGTCCTCGACGGTGCCGGATCGTCGGGCACCTGGATGGCGCTGCAATCCCGGTCGCCTGTCTGCATCACGCGGCACATCCGGTCGACGTCGGCCGAAGGCATGCGCTGGCCCAGCGATCCGCGCATTCTGTTCGTCGCCGGACCCGAAACGCCGGCCGATGCTCATCGGGAGGTGCTCGAGCGTGCCCTCGCGCCGTATCGGAATTCGAGCGATTCCGTTGCGGAACGTCTCGTCGTCGTCGAGCAGGCGACACTGGCCGGGATTGTCGACGCGGTCGAGCGTGCCGGACGGCAAGGCAAGGCCTTCAGCCATGTGCACGTGCTCGCGCACGGCGACGAGATCAGTGCAGGGGACCGCTACTCGGCAATTGGGGTGGCGTTGCACGATCGCGTGGTGTCGGGCAAGGATCTCGCGACGGCATTGACGTCGATGACCGATGCAGGTGTCGGCCGTCCCGCCGTAGTGACGCTCGCGACGTGCAACAGTGCCGAAGTGCGCGATGTGCGTACGCCCGACGCGAGCGTCGCTCACGACTTGCACGACCAGGGAATTCCACTGGTCGTCGCTTCGCAGTTTCCGTTGAGCATCGAGGGCTCGCTGCCGTTCGTCGAGCGGTTCTATCAAGGACAGTTTCGCGGAGAGCATCCGCTGCTGTCGCTGTATCACGTGAGACTCCTGCTGCGCAGTCGGATGGCTCAGGACACGCACGACTGGGCATCCGTGGTCGTCTACGAAGCGTTTCCCTCCGATCTGCGGGACCAGCTCGAGGAACTGCGCTATTGGCAGGCACGCCGCGCGCAGGACGGCGCGCTCGCGCGGGCGGAGGCGTTCGTCACGAAAGAAGAGGGTTCGGACGACAGTCGTGCGACGCATGCCGGCGTCGGCCACGCGAGCGCACCGGCCGAGACGCTCGAAACCCAGTACGCGCTGCGCGTCGCTGATGCCAGCGATACCGGCGAGTGCCTGCCGAAAGATGGCCCGTTTGCCCTCGAATGCGGTGGATTGCGGGCCGCCGGTTACAAGCGCCTTGCCCAGGTCGCCTTGCGGGTGGCAGTGCTGCCATCGACCGGCGAGTCATGGCGGCGCCAACTGCTCGACGAGTTCCTGCACCGGATCGACCAGTCCCGAACGGAATACTGGCGTGTCACGAAGGCCTTCCTCGGCCCGACGTCCGAGCTCACGCGCCGCAAGGCCAACCTCCACTGGTTTCTCGGCCAGGTGTTGTCGCTCGACGTCGTTCGCGGTCGAACGCTCGACCCTGACTTCTGGACGACGGCGCACCTCGCCGCGCGGATCGACACCGACAGCGCGAACGAGATCGAGCGCGCGTGGGCCTGCGTAAGCCTGTCGGAGCTTGCCCTGATGCGACTCGCGCAGGAAGCACTGCCGGCAACCGAACGAGCTGCGCTGGCCGAGCAGGCGCTGGCCCAGGCGGGCCGCGTCGTCGAGCTGCTCGGTCGAGGCTCGGAGCACGTCATGACGACGAGTCGCCAGTTCGAGCGCTACGTGACCCTGTGGGGTAACCCGGCGCTGGCACCTGTTTTCGAAGCCATCGGCATTCCACCGCGGCCGCACTGGCACGAGGAGCACGGACTCGTGCCGACGGCGCGACGCATCGTCGAGTCCCTGCGCGGCATCGCGCCTGCGTCCGGCTACGCACCAGGCGGCGACGGCGGCGGGAAGCGCGCCGTTGCGCCCGTTGCGACCAGGGCTGCGGTCACGCCCCCCGTCAAGCCGTCGCGCGGATCATCGGCACAGTCCCCGCGTCTTTCCGGAAGCAGAACTGCATCGGCGCGCGTCTTCAACATCGAACTGCTGCCGGCCCGCAACGGCGACTGCCTGTGGATCGAATACGGCAACGCCGCGAAACCGGCCCGCATGCTCGTCGACTGCGGATCCGACGCAGTGGCTGAAATGATCGCGCCGCGACTCTCCGGCAACGCGAGCCCGCTCGAACTCTTCGTACTGACGCACATCGATGCCGATCACATCGGCGGCGTCGCGAAATTGTTTGCCGACCGATCGCTCGACGATCGCTATCGCGACATCTGGTTCAACGGCTGGCAGCAGGTGAACCGGTTTCTCGGCGTCAGGCAGGGCGAACAGTTTTCGGCGATCCTTGGCGATTCGAAGCGGCACCTGCCGTGGAACCGCAGCCTGGGCAACGGCGACGAACATCCGCCCGCTCCGGTGGTGATCGCCGAAGGACAACGCTTGCCGACGTTCGATCTCGCGGACGGCATGCGGATTACGTTGCTCTCGCCGCGTCCCTCCGAGCTCGAGCGGCTTGGTCGGTTGTGGAAGGAGGCGCTGCTCGAACTCGCGCCACGCAGCGGCATGCTGGGGCGCAGGCGCCCGTTGCCGGCGATCACGGACTTCTCGAAATTCGACGTCGAAGCGCTGGCCCGCGCACCGACGAAGAAAGATCCAAGCGCACCCAACGGCAGCAGTATCGCCTTCCTCGCGGAATACGAAGGCCACACCATTCTGCTGACCGGCGATGCTCACGCCGACGTCCTCGTCGAATCGATCCGGCAACTGCAGCGCGAGCGCGGCGTCGAAGGCAGCAGGCTCAAGCTGGACGCGATCAAGCTTGCCCATCACGGCAGTGCGCAGGCAACCACACTCGCACTGCTCGACCAGGTCGAATGTCCGCGTTACCTCGTGTCGAGCAACGGGGACATCTTCGGTCATCCGGACCGGGAGGCCATCGCCAGGGTCATCGTGCACGGCGGCGAGCGGCCGACGCTGTGCTTCAATTATCGAAGCGCACTGAATGCGCTATGGGAAGAACGTACGCTGCGCGACCGGTATCGTTACGACACGGTGTATCCCGGGGAGGGTCAGGCCGGGATTCGCGTCCGGATCGCGGATTGAATCGACAGGGCGGGCGCAAGCGACGTGTGTGACGTCTTACGCTACGACATGACTGGTGCCGGGAGAGGGAGTCGAACCCTCACGGTATTGCTACCGGCGGATTTTGAGTCCGCTGCGTCTGCCATTCCGCCACCCCGGCTGCAGATCGAAATACGAAAAATAAGCAGCTGCGCCCGTAGTATAGCTGCCCCCAACCTGTTGTCAGTTGTTGCACGAAGTCGTGAATGTTTGTGGCGCAGTGGTCCAGATTTGGTCCAGGATTTCGCCAACTGACGAGTTTTTGCTCGGAAGAAGAATCGTGATCTCTCCTCGAGCACTTCGTGGGCGGCCGCGGTGTAGCTCAGAGACAACGCAGCGATGGATCACGCACGAAGCGCAGGTAGGAGCGCACCTTGCGGAAGCCGCCTTGGTCCGCGAACATACGCTCTGCCTCCTCGTCCGAGATGAAGGGCAGAACCACCGTGTCTTCTCCTGGCTGCCAGTTCGCCGGCGTGGCCACGCGATACTTCCCCGAGAGCTGCAGGGCATCCAGGATGCGCAGGATCTCGTTGAAGTTGCGGCCGATGAAGGCCGGGTAAGAAAGGATCAACTCGACTCGCTTCGACGGCGAGATAATGAACACGCTGCGCACTGTCATGGTCTCGCCCAAGCCGGACCCGTGACGGAACGTTGTCGGGTCGAGCATGCCGAAGAGCATCGACACGCGGCGATCCTTGTCCGCGATAATCGGAAAGTTCACCTGCGTATGTTGCGTCTCGTTGATGTCCGCGATCCAGCGCTCGTGGTCGTCGGCGCTGTCAACGCTCAGACCGATGACCTTGGTGTTGCGTGCGCGCCACTCATGCTGGAGCTTGGCTGTCATCCCGAACTCGGTGGTGCACACCGGCGTGAAGTCGGCCGGGTGCGAGAAGAACACGCACCATGAGTCGCCGATGAACTCGTGGAAGTTGATTGGACCTAGGCTGGTCTCGGCGGTGAAGTCGGGGACACTGTCACCGATGCGGATGTAGCCCTGCCTCTTCAGCTGCTCCCCCGTCTTGATGAAGGCGCCGTCCGGCCCCAAATACTTGTACTCGAACGCCTTGTGTCCCACCTCGTCGAGGTCCGGCAGCAGGGTCTCGTACTCGTGGTCGAGCACCTTCACAGTTCGCTTCTTCACCGAGCCCGCGAACGCGAACGTCCCGTCGGGCTTCCGGATCAGCGGCAGGTCGAAGCGGAACGAGCCATCGACCAGAAAGTCTTCCTCGTCGCTGGTGTTCGCCCTCTGCTGGATCTTGTTGCGATGAGGGAACCGGCCGAAGCGCTTTATCACCGCGACGTGTCGGTGAAAGATTTCGTGGAAGACGTTCAGCGGGTCATCCGGCGCAAGATCCTCCATCGCGCGTTCCCACTCCTCCATGCACAAAAGCTGATCGTCCAGCACTTCGGAGTGGCTCAGCACCAGACAGAGGAAGACCCGCTCCATCGGGCGCAGGCGCGCGCCCACGCCGACGCGCAGCCCACGCTTTACCAGACGCTGACAGTGCGCGTCGCAGGCATACATCCGGGGCGTGTCGCGGTACAGGTTGCGGGTGAATTGGTCGAGCATGATCACCAGTGCCACTAACAGGCGCGGGTATTCGACATTCAGGGCCCAATGATCGTACTGACCCGTGGATGCCAGGGCCACGTCCGTGCCGAACCGATTCAAGATATCCTGGTCCGTCTGCTCGGACTTGCCGAACCAGAGGTTCAGGCATTCTTCGATATTCGGGCGCACCATGTATTGCAGGACTCGTTCAGCCTTGTCGATCTCCGCCGTAGCGAGCTGTACGCGGTCGGTCTGGAGCAGCATGCGCAGCTCATGCCCAAGTTCGTCCAAGTCTGATCCAGAGAGTGTGTCGTGCCCTTCCAGGCCGGCGAGGATTAACCGCAGGCTCTGCTGGATACGCTGACCCAGCACCTCGGCCGGTGCGATGGAGAGCAAATTGTTCATCTCGCGAAGCTTCCGCACGAGACTCCCCATGAACGTGATCGCCCGCTGCGGATCGTTTTGCATCAGCGGGATGAACTCGTCGTAAGTAGTCGCGAGGCATTCGGTATCGGTTACCGCCTTGACAGTGGCTGATCGCGGGCCCGGCTCGATCAGGGACATTTCACCGAACACGTCGCCGGCGGTGAGCGTTGCGACGAGTTTGGCCTTCGGCTCTTTGCCGACACTGACCTGGACCGAGCCGGAGACGATGAGGAACGCAGTATTGCCGTCATCCCCCTCGGCAATGATCGTATCCCCGGCCCTAAGCTTGACGGTCTGCATTGATGTCACCTCGAAGACGGCCGACAGGTCGTCGATGGCTGTCGGCGGAATGATAGGCCGGCAGGGACGTTGGCGCGACAGTCATCGGCGATCCGTTCGTCAGCGGTGCAGGGCCGCTACCCATTGATCCCACGTAGCACGTCTCTCACGCGGTCAACCCCTCGAAGCCATCGCACTGCATTCGTCGTTGTTGTTGCCCGCTGTTGCTGTACGTCCGCTTTGATAGGGCGCCACGGTCCGCCTAGGGTCGAGTGTAGTCGTTGGCGCGGTTCGCTCTGCACTCGTCCAAGCTGTGCCTAGAGCTGGGAGCAGCCGACGCCAATTCAACCGCACGCACGGAACGGTCGCGCCCATCGAAGCCACGCACTCAGCACCGAGCACTTGGTTGCTGTACGCCGCGCTTCGAGCATCTACGAAGCACTCGTACCTCGTACAGAGTACTGGGCACCTTGTACGAAGTCCTGGGTACTTCGTACGTCGTACTGAATACTTCGTACTCGTTGCGACTTCGAACACGCGCTTGATCGACGTGCTTCGAGCGTCGTACTTCATCATTCGGCAACACAAGCAAAGTGGCGAATAGCGGCCGTTCGACGGCGGCTTTCGACCCACTCCAGCCGTCGATGTTCTCAAGAGCAGCCATTGCAACGCTGGGGTTCAGCCGCGCCGCACAGACGTACGTGAAAGCCTGGAACCATCGGAATATCCGACTACTGAATCACCTCATCGGCGCGCAGCAGCAAAAGACTTTGGGCATGACGCTGGTTCGCTACTCGAATCGGCTCGCACCGTCCAGTCTCACGCATCCGATGATCGGGAAGCCTCAACCCCGACTGCGGAAAAGACGAGCACGATGCGAGTGCCCGAACCCGCCGTACTTTCCATCACTATCCGCGCCGCGTGCTGGTCCGCGACCTCACGAACGATGGCGAGGCCGAGGCCCGCTCCCTCCCCGGGTGTCCCTTGGATGCGAAAGAAGCGCTCGAACACGCGCTGATGTGCCCACTCCGGGATCCCGCTCCCGGAGTCTTCGACGGTGAGGAACGCCTCGCGCAATCGCGTGCCGCAACGGACGGTCGCCGAACCACCCGGCGGCGTGTAGCGGAGCGCGTTGTCGATCAGGTTGTTCAGCGACTCCGCGAGCAACACCGGATCGCCGACGATCGATGCATCCGCCAGTTCGAATCCAAGGTCGATCTCGCGAGCGATCGCGCGCGGAACCCATTCCTGGACGGCGACATCTGCAAGCGTACGCAGATTCACCACACTCTTCGGCCGCGCCTGCTCCGCGGATACTTCCGCCTTCGCCAGTAACAGCAGTTGGTTCGCGAGGCGCGTCGCACGCGTGGTTGCGATGTGCATCGCTTCGATCTCGTGATGAACGTCGCCCGGGAGCTCTCGCCGAAGCAGCAGCTCGAGATGCATCTGCAGCGCCGCGAGCGGCGTGCGAAGCTGGTGGGAGGCGTTGGCGAGGAAGCGCTGCTGCACGGCGTTCGAATCGCGCAGCTGACAGAGCAGATGATTGAACGCTTCGATTGCTGGTGCAATCTCGACGGGTGCGTTGCGCTCGTCGAGAGGTCGCAGGTCGTGGGGCGAGCGTGCCAGAAGCTGCGATCGCAGGCGTCCCAACGGTGCGATGCCGTGTGCGACCACCGTCCAGGCGAGCGCGACCGAGGCGAGTGCGATCAGCACGGTGGGGAGGAACTCTGCGGCCAGTGTTTCGCGCACCAATCGGTGCCGTTTGTTCAACGTCTCGCCGACTTGTACGGTAAACCCGCTGGCCCCGCGAATTGCCGCGACCCGCAGTGGCTTCCCCTTGTAGACCGCATCGAAGAAGAGGGGGCGCTGCTCGGCTTGCAGCGGCGGCGCCAGCGGCAGGTCAGGCACTCCGGCAATCAGCTTCCCCGCCGAATCGCGGATCTGAAAGACGAGCGTGTCCTCGTGGTCGTACAGCAGTGCCTCCTGCTCCTGCGCCAGCATGTCGAGCTGCGGCCCGTTGGCGCCGAGACGGACGTTTTCCGCCATGTCTAGCGCCGGATCGAGCAGCGACCGATCGTATGCGGTCGTAGCGGCACGCTCCGCCAACACGTACGACAACACGACCGCGCATCCAACCAGCAGCAAGAGCGCCGGAACCAGAAACGCCAGCAACCGTCGCCTGATGCTCGGGGCGCGTTCGCTCTCCTCAGGCACCTTCTGCTTCCCACAGGTAGCCAAATCCGCGCACGGTGCGGATCTTGACGCCTCCGGCTTCGATCTTCGAGCGCAATCGTGAAACGTAGACTTCGATCGTGTTGAGGCTCAGCGAGTCATCGTAGTTTACGAGCTGTTGCGCGATCTGCTCCTTGCTGAGCACGCGGCCTGGTCGAGCGAGAAAGAGCTCGAGCAACGCCCATTCCCGGACAGTAAGGTCCACGGGAACGTCATTCACCTTGACCCGCTTGACTTCAGTATCGACGGTCAGCCCGCGAAACGTGAGGGCGCTCGCGGGCGCAGACGTCCGCCGCAGCAACGCGCGTACACGGGCTTCGAATTCGGCAATCGCGAACGGCTTGGTCAGATAGTCGTCGGCGCCCAGGTCGAGGCCGTGCACGCGATCTTCGATCGCGTCGCGTGCGGTCAGCACTAGGACATTCGCGCGCATGCGCCGCTGACGGAACCGGCGCAGAACTTCGAACCCATCGATGTCGGGCAATCCGACGTCGAGGACGACCAACTCGTACGCCGCTCCCCGCAGCAAGTTATCCGCCTGCAGGCCCGTCGCTGCGCAGTCGATCGCGTGTCCGCTGCAACTCAGAACGCGCTTGAGCCCAGTGGCGAGCAGCGGATCGTCCTCGACGACGAGAATGCGCATGAGCGGTCAGTCCCGCCTCATTTCAACGGGCGCGCCGTACGCCGTATTTGTGCCGGTTGTCGCTGGCAATGGACGCGTTCCAGCCCACCCGATCATCGCGCCAGCTCCATGGCAGACGCGAGGCCCACATTTTCCTTCCAATTCGGCGCATCAGCAAATTGTCAGGCTTGCTGCAGGTCATCGAAAGGTGCGCCGCGTAGCATCGATCGGCATGACTCGGCGCGTCGTCCTCTCCCATTGGTTGGGCTTCGCGCTTCTGGTGTCTGCGTGGACTTGCCTGGCCGGAGGCATCGATCATGTCGTCAATTTCGACGAAAGCGGCATCTGGAAGCGGAGCTATCAGCAAGGACTCGTTTATACACTGGTGGCGGGGGAAGTCGCGGGCGCATTGTGGGAGGGCGCGGAAACGCGTATCGGCAAGACGTTCTGGCAGGCGATCGATTCGTCGGCCATCGGCGCAGTGTCGTCGCAAGCGCTCAAGTACATATTCACCCGCTCGCGTCCCGACCAATCAGCCGATCCGAATCTCTGGTTCCAGGGCAAAAACCATTACAGCTTCCCGAGCGGCGAGGTGACGGCGGTGAGCGCCATCGTGACGCCGTTCGTCCTCGAGTACGGCGCCGACAATCCGGCGGTGTACGCGCTGGAGCTGCTGCCGGTGTACGACATGGTGGCAAGGGTGAAATCGCAGGCTCATTGGCAAACCGATGTGCTGGCTGGATTTGCCCTTGGCACGCTGACCGGCTACTACGCGCATTCGCGCGACCATCCACTGATCCTCGGCGTGCTGCCTAGAGGAGTCTCCATCGGAATTCGCAGGCAGTTCTAGGCTGTGGAGATTGCGACGCGCGACGGCTTCGTGACAACGCGGCTGACCGCCTCGGTGCGGGAACGGTTGCATCGGTTTCTGCTGGCGTTGCGGCGGCAGCAAGTGACGGCCTAGGTTCGCCGTCAACGACGTGTGGACTGCCGTAACGAGCGCCGCTTCGCCGCTAATCATCGCGTCCCATTCGAGCTGGAAACCTTTCCTCTTGCCTTCAGGACGAGCGCTACGCCCAGGGTGTGAAGATCAGTTTGTGCTGACCGACCATCACGCAGCACGTCGAACTGCGGCTGCTTTCCGGACAGGCGTATATCGCGCACGAGATGGAGCATGCCGTGCAGAACGGCCGCCAGAGACCGGCGCTCGTCATGGATGATTTCAATTGCTTGCACGTGTCCTTCTTGTGCAGAGCGGGTTTCCCGTGCGCCCGGGTTGAACGCAACGCCCTCCTGACATCAACGCGGGGTTAGTTTGCGGCCCCCCGAAAGTGGTGTTGTGCTGACGATCGCCTGACGATCTGCTGACGATCTGCTAACGATCTGCTGACGATGTATTTGTCATTGCTTAATCTGCTGCATCGTAGTCAAGCAACGCGCCACAAATCGTTGATCCTGGTCAAAGAAGCTACAACAACGCGACATCATCATTAACCAGCCCGACAATACGTGCGGTGTGCGTTCGATTAAATGCACGCTTCGGTCGGATCGACGTGACGGGGTGAACGAGGACAGACATGGGCCGACCTACTGGATTCAGTTCTCGAAGCGTCGAATTGCTACTGCTGTTGTTGATCGCCGGGATGGCCGGACAGGCCCGCGCCGTCCCGTCCTACGCGCGCCAGACCGGGCAGGAGTGCATCGCGTGTCACGTCAGCTTCCCCGAACTGACGCCTTATGGTCGGTACTTCAAGCTCACCGGTTACACGATTGGCAAAGTTGCCATCTCGTCGGAGGGGGTCAACTACGTCCCGATGGCGGTGATGGCGCAGGCCTCCGTCACCAACACGCGAAACAACAACGCGATCGATCCCGCAACCGGGGATACGGTATCGGTCAATCAGCGCAACAACGGCTTTGTTCTATGTTGCGCAAGTTTGTTTCTGGCCGGCAAAGTGACCGACTACCTCGGGGGTTTTATTCAATGGAGCTATGACAACCTGGCCACGACGGCAGATGGTACGTTGGGTGGCCACAGCGGTGCCGATAACATGGATATCCGCGCTGTCGGCAAGTACAGCGCCGCCGGTGCTGCCGAGCCCGATCTGATATACGGGTTCACGATGCACAACAATCCAACGGCGCAGGACGTCTGGAACAGCACGCCTGCGTTCGGCTTTCCCTTTACGACGTCACCGCTCGCGCAAACGCCAGCCGCCGCGACGCTGATCGATGGCGGGCTCGCGCAGCAGGTAGTCGGACTGGGCGGCTATGCGTTCTGGCAAAAGTCGCTGTACGCCGAGGTTTCGTTCTACCGCACGGCCGACGGGGCATTCTCGTTTCTGCGCGCGGGACAGGACATCCATACGGATGGCGGCGTGGCCGCGCTCAAGGGGTACAACCCGTATTGGCGCTTCGCCTATAGCCACGACTGGGGGCCGAACTCGATCATGGTTGGCACTTACGGGATGGTTGCGGATCGTTATCCGAGCAATTTCGACACCTCGACGCCAACGGATCGCTTTCGCGACGTTGCGGTCGATGCGCAATACCAGTACATCACCGATCCTCACACCTTCACGGCCCAGATGACGTACATCGATGAGCGCCAGTCGTACGATGCGAGCTTCCCGGAAACCGCCGCGACAGGAGCCGGCATCGGCGCCGGCCCAACGCCGGCGAATCCGACCGACAAGCTGCATACCTTCAAGGCAAAGGCCACGTACTACCATGATCGCAAGTACGGCGCGACGCTAGGCTACTTCTCGACGACGGGTAGCGCTGATAGCGGCCTTTATGGCACGGATCCAAGCGGCAATGCGATGAAGCCGGACAGCAATGGATACATTTTTGAGCTCGACTATCTGCCGATTCAGAATGTTCGCTTGATGGTTCAGTATACGGCGTATTCCAAATTCAACGGAGCGTCGACCAATTACGATGGCAATGGCCGCAACGCGCGGGACAACAACACCGCATTTCTCAACGTATGGGTCGCGTTTTGAACGATCGTGATGCCAGCGGCAATGGCGGACGGCACCACCCCGGCAGGTCAAACGAATGACAGATCTGGAGACGGCGCCATGAATCGCAAGCACGTCGCGCTAGCCGTGATGCTCTTTGCGGGCGTGGTTACTTCGGTAGGCGCTCAGAACAGCGCGCCGGAGATCCAGAAGGCGGCGGAGGAGAAGGCCGTCAACCTTTGCTCGACCTGTCACGGGCCACGCGGGATCAGCACGTCTGCCGAATTTCCCATCCTTGCGGCACAACGCAAGGGATATCTCGAGGCGCAGATCGACGCGTTTCGGAAGAAGACGCGCGCCGAGAAAGACGCCCACGATTTCATGTGGGGGATCGCCGGCAATCTCGACGAGCCGATCATTGGCGGCATCGCTGCCTACTATGCAGCCCAGCCGCCCGCCCAAGGCCGGAGTGACGATCCGGTGCTCGTCGGCAAGGGCAAGGAGTTGTTCGACAAGGGCCTTCCCGACCGTGGTGTCCCGGCGTGCATGGCCTGCCACGGCGCAGATGCGGCGGGAAGCGCCGACTTTCCCCGTCTCGCGGGCCAGCACGCCAAGTACGTGGTCAAGCAACTGAACTACATCCAGTCGCTCGTCCGCGCAGCGCCCGTGATGCACGGCATCGTTAAGGACCTAACGCCAAACGAGATTCAGGCCGTTGCGGCTTATGTGCAGTCGAAGTAGCGCGCCGCGACGGAGATGCGAGGTAGCTTATGCAATACACCCTCCTGTTGTGGCATGCCGATCACGTCAACTTCGGGCGGCTATTGAACCTGTTCGAGAGCGAGTTACAGCTGGCACACGACGGTGACTCGGCGGACTACGAGCTGATGCTCGACATCATGTATTACATGACGCATTACTCTGATGCGCTGCACCATCCCAAGGAGGATATCGTGTTTGCGCGCATCAAGGCGCGCGACGCCAGCGCCAGCG
>CAVPWB010000003.1:0-60339 GCA_963709335.1 uncultured Pseudomonadota bacterium | reverse complement strand
TACATTTTTGAGCTCGACTATCTGCCGATTCAGAATGTTCGCTTGATGGTTCAGTATACGGCGTATTCCAAATTCAACGGAGCGTCGACCAATTACGATGGCAATGGCCGCAACGCGCGGGACAACAACACCGCATTTCTCAACGTATGGGTCGCGTTTTGAGCGATCGTGATGCCAGCGGCAATGGCGGACGGCACCACCTCGGCAGGTCAAACGAATGACAGATCTGGAGACGGCGCCATGAATCGCAAGCACGTCGCGCTAGCCGTGATGCTCTTTGCGGGCGTGGTTACTTCGGTAGGCGCTCAGAACAGCGCGCCGGAGATCCAGAGGGCGGCGGAGGAGAAGGCCGTCAACCTCTGCTCGACCTGTCACGGGCCACGCGGGATCAGCACGTCTGCCGAATTTCCCATCCTTGCGGCACAACGCAAGGGATATCTCGAGGCGCAGATCGACGCGTTTCGGAAGAAGACGCGCGCCGAGAAAGACGCCCACGATTTCATGTGGGGGATCGCCGGCAATCTCGACGAGCCGATCATTGGCGGCATCGCTGCCTACTATGCAGCCCAGCCGCCCGCCCAAGGCCGGAGTGACGATCCGGTGCTCGTCGGCAAGGGCAAGGAGTTGTTCGACAAGGGCCTTCCCGACCGTGGTGTCCCGGCGTGCATGGCCTGCCACGGCGCAGATGCGGCGGGAAGCGCCGACTTTCCCCGTCTCGCGGGCCAGCACGCCAAGTACGTGGTCAAGCAACTGAACTACATCCAGTCGCTCGTCCGCGCAGCGCCCGTGATGCATGGCATCGTTAAGGACCTAACGCCAAACGAGATTCAGGCCGTTGCGGCTTATGTGCAGTCGAAGTAGCGCGCCGCGACGCAGATGCGAGGTAGCTTATGCAATACACCCTCCGTTGTGGCATGCCGATCACGTCAACTTCGGGCGGCTATTGAACCTGTTCGAGAGCGAGTTACAGCTGGCACACGACGGTGACTCGGCGGACTACGAGCTGATGCTCGACATCATGTATTACATGACGCATTACTCTGATGCGCTGCACCATCCCAAGGAGGATATCGTGTTTGCGCGCATCAAGGCGCGCGACGCCAGCGCCAGCGCGACGATAGAACAGGAACCGAAATCGCATACCGCTTACAAGAGTTTCAAAGCTGCGCCGTCAGTCCGATAGCGCAATGACCGGTTTCATGCGGGAGGGTGGGAAGCGGCCCATCTCTCGACGCACTTCCGCCGGGGGCCGCCGTTCCCCGCACGATGCACCCCTTTGTTCAGTTCGTCATCGAGATTCGGAATCCTCCTAAGTGTCGTTTGCGCCGTATCCGGATCGGCGCACTGATAAGGTCCGCTCCAGGCTCGGAGCGCCTCAGTCCTTGACCGGAGGACGGCTGTGGTGCCTTGACGACATCACCCAATGGCTGCTGTGGGCGACTTCACTGTACGTCCGTAGTTGGCCGATTGCGGAAGCTGCCGAACGTCTGTTTTTCGAATTACGGGAGCAACTGAGGCAGCTCGTCGCACTGCCTCGCTCACCGCATGTCGTATCGATGACTTGGTAGTGCTTCGAACGCTGCGATTGATCGACGTTCGAACCCCGTGCTGCCGTTGGGCTCCGTACGACAGCGCAATTGATATAGTTCGCAGGATCCGTTAACCGAAGGCACGCCGTGACCGACACCCTCCAGCGCCCGCCGCTGCCAGACCGTCTGTCCGCGGACACGCGCAGCCCCCACTACGTAGCCGCCGTGTTCGAGCACGAAATCGGCATCCGCCTGAACGACAACGAACGCAAGGACGTGGAGGAGTACTGCATCAGCGAAGGGTGGGTCAAAGTGCCCGCCGGCAAGACAGTTGACCGCAAGGGCCATCCGATACTGATCAAGCTCAAGGGCAAGGTGGAAGCCTTTTACCGGTAGTCATGGCGCCTGGTCGCGAGTCGTCGGCTTCGGTCGATGGCGCGAGGGAGTCAACACCTCGTGCGCCCGTTCGCAGTATGTTCCAACGAGTGCTTGGCACTCCGTGCTGAGTACTCCACGCAGCGTATGCGGCTCTATGGCGCGCGCAGGTCTATTTCTGCCGAACTTTACGTGCGGCGTATTTGGCGTCGCGCGCAGCCTTCTGATTCTTTTTAAGGGTGGCATCGGCCTCTGCTTTGGCACGCGTTCGACCTCCTTGCGCGCCTTTTCGTCGACGACGGCGAGTGCTTGCCTAGCGTTCTCAGCCGCGCGTTGCGCCTCTCTCTGTTCGGCGCCCACCCGGTCGGAGTCCTTTCGTCCCGCCGTGCGAATCTTTCGCGCTGCTGCCGCTTCCACCTGAGCAGCCTGCCGACCAGTGGACTTCGCGCTGTTGGCCGCCGCCGATGCACGTATCTTTTCCAGCTGCGCTTTCTTCGCCTTGGCAGCCGTCTGCAGGCGTTCCATAAAACCCGGTTCTTTAGCGGGCATGCCTTCAATCCTCCATTTCACGCTGGCAGTGACAAGTCGAAGTGCATTTGCTGATCATATGTGATGCAGTTGTGAGTGTACTTCACGCGACCAGGCGCTCTTCCCTGGTTAGAAATCAGGCGCATATGAGCGGCCGCTGTGTTGCGTTCAGGGCCGACCGCTCGGTGACGCAGTAGCCGATCTCGAAACTGCGGCACGACTCCGCGTCAAAGGCCCGAGTTCGCAAGGGCGCACCTTGGGCTCGGTCGTCGTCCGACCTACCGAGTCTCGGTACTACGTACTGAGTTCTTCGAACGTGGCGGAGCGTGTGGCGCTTCGTACCTGTGCTTGGTACGACCCATAGCGCCGAACGATTCTCGATGTTGCATCGCCCACCGTGCTAGGCTTGCCTCAACGCTCCTAGAAACGCTAGCTCATGGAATTATCGACCGCACAGCGGTACGACATTGAATCCGCGCAAGCCCGCCTCGACGGAATGGTCGCGCGAGCCTGCAATCGCTCGCAGCACATGCTTTGGCAAGGCGCAGCGCTTCGCGAAGTGCTTACGGCGCTTGCGACCGTTGGCGAGGTCGTATCCGGTCCGGGGGCTGCGTGCTCGATCCTCATCCTGGACAAGGACGGGCTGCTGCGTAACGGCGCCTCCCCCAACCTGCCGCCGGACTATCTCGACGCGATCGACCGACTCAAGCCGGATCCACGCGTGGGCACTTGTGCTGCCGCAGCAGCGACCGGCTGCATGGTAATTACCCCGGATTTCCACGCCGACGACAAGTGGGGTGAACTGCGGCATCTCCCCCTAGCTCTGGGGTTCGTCGGGGCGTGGAGCATTCCGATCAAATCATCATCGGGCGATGTGTTGGGAACCTTCGGCACGTATTTGCGGGAACGGCGCGAACCGTCTTTGAGCGAAATCCAAGCCGTCGAGACGCTCGTAACGGCGGCGGCGATAGCGATCGCGAAGTCGTGAGATGGTAGTTTCGTACAGCAGGTCCTATCGAACGCTGTCGGATTAACAGGATGGCCGCTCGAGGGCCTCGCAGTAGGCTCACCGACTCGCACCATCGGCCCCAAATCCTCGTTCTTCACTCTGAACACGAGGTCCCTCAGTACTGGCCACCGGACGACGTGCTCAGTACTGACAGCTTCGCACCAGTGCGGGATACGACGCACCGAGTACCAAGTCCTCGCACTCAGCCAACGCGGTGACGAATACCCGGAACGGCGGACTGCGGTACTTGCTGTTAAGAGATTCGGGGTATTGTTCCACGTTCAAAAATGCGCTCGCTCATGTCCGACCTCGAACGAAGCGCTTCGTACTACGTGAGACCGTCCGAGATCGGACGAACAGCGGCCCTACGTTACAACGGGACAAAGACAAGCATAGTCACAGCGGCCCACGCGCTGCTTCAGCCAGCACGCTAAGAGTGATCGAATACGGCAGCAACTCTATTTTTGAAGTCGCAGCGCGCTACGTCGAGTGCTCGGGCATACGGAGCTCGAGAGTTCAGTCAGCTACCGCAGAATGGAGGTTGACGAGCCCCGGAGATTGCTGAGCAGACCGGTGTAGTCTTGTCAGCGAGGGTATCGGTTGTGACGCTGAAGACGGCTACCGCCGAAGACGAGGGTCCGCCCATCGTCTTCTTGGACATCGACGACGTATTGTGTCTGAACAATCCCTACGGCGGCTCTGATGCCCTGGAAGCCGTCAAAGGCAGGCACGCGGCCCCTGATACGGTGTTGCGCGAAATCTTCGCCGCTGAGCCAAAGCGAGTGCTCGAGAGCGTGCACAAGGAGATGGGTGGCCAGCTGCGCTATGTCATCAGCTCGACCTGGCGACAGGTGTTCTCCCGCGAGCAAATCGAGCGCGTCTTCAGGACCGCCGACGTCGGCTTCGTCGCTGTCGGCCTCCACGAGAAGTGGGAAACGCCGACAAGGCTGTGGGGAATGGACCGAATCGAGGAAATCGAATCTTGGTTGCACCACAACCACCAAGGGGAGCCCTTTGTGGTCCTTGACGACGATTATTCGGGCACATCGCTGACCGGCATCGACGAGGACCTCAATCACCCGCTGGCCGCCCGAGTGGTGCTCTGCCCCGTAGGCGTGGGCCTGACCGTTGAGCACTTGCCCATCATCCTGGATGCGCTCCGACGGCCGTTTGCCGAGAAATTCGAAAGAGCGAGATGACCTCCGGAGAGCGGACGCCCTGGCCGAAGTGTGTGGTGCCGCTCAACACAAGCGAGTGAAGTTGTCCGTGACCGCCGCCATCCCCTAAATCGCGGCAGGATCGTCAGCCCACCGGTAGCCCCGCATCCGTGCATGCGCGACATGAACGCTGGAGCACAGATAACGGTACTGAGATCTTGTCCGCTGGGGTCGATCTGCGACCCTCAACGATGGTCGCAGTTCGGCCATAACCGGCCGGCCGGTATCAGCCCCCAGTTTTCCGATAACCGAACTCTTCGCAGCGACAAATGTCCCGATACAATGCCCAAGGCGCAACGTCGCGCCGCAAGGGAGAATCGCTTGACCCCAATGCAGCCAAGGCACTTTCAGCCGGGAGAAGGCAACACGTTCAAGATCGGTCGGATGAGCATGACCTTCAAGACAACTGCTGCCGAAGACTGGAGTGCCTACACCGTCTGCGAGGCCATCGAGCCACCCCAGTCTGGCGCAGGCTACCACCGTCACCCAACATATGACGAGACGTTCATCATCTGCGAAGGACACTACGATTTCCGCCTCGGGGAAAAGTTGTTGAAGCTCGGCCCTGGCGATGTTGTCTTCATTCCACGGGGCACGCCACATGGCTTTGTCAGCACTGGCCCTGAAGTGGGCCGTCAAATCATCATCAGCTCGCCCGGAGGCATCTTCGACTCAATGATCGCTGAAGTGACCATGCTTGACACGGGAGACCCTACGCGAAATGCGTCAGAGGAAGCCAAAGCGATCGCGGCCAAGTATGGTCTGGAATTCCTGCCAACATAGGCGATCCTGTTGGTCAGGCTGACCGCGGTTTTCAACTCATGAACGCTTCCTTGAACGCTACCTCGGTTACCCTCGAAGATGCCCGCGCGCAGGTGGCCGCTGGGACTGCGATTCGACATTCGCGAGCCTCATGAGCACGCCAACGGTGTGGCACCGGGTGCGCGACTGTTGCCAACGAGCCAGTTGAACCGACGTTTCGGGGAGATCCCGACCGACGCGACCAGGCCCGTACTTCTGATCTGCCACACGCAAAACCGGTCCAGCGCAGTGCAGCGCGCACTGCGCAACATGAATGGCTACGATCACGTCTGGTACGTCTACGGCGGAATGAGCGAGTGGGCACGGCGGGGATGGCCGATGGTACGACCCGGCAGTTGAATCCAGGTCCCCCTTAATAGTCCGGTTCCGACTCCAACCGAGCGACAGCTTCGGGTCGAGTGCGGTCGTCAGCGCGCCGCGCTTTGTACGCATCCAACGCTATCCCCGCGAGCCTTGCAGCGGCCGGCGCCGATGCGGCCGCACGCACGCACCCGTCGCGCCCATCGAAGCCTAGCTCTCAGTACAAAGTACTCGGTTCTTGCACGCCGCACTTCGCATGTCTACGAACCCTTTCGTGCCTCGAACGAGGTACTGAGTGCCTAGCACTCCGAGCGCCGGCAAAGCACATCGGGGGATTCGTAGCTGGCTGATCGCGTAGGCGCGGACCTACATCCAAAAGGTCATTTGTTGGGCGGCGCATTTAAAAAGTGTCCGGTATGGTCGAGTTGGGCGTGTCGCTGGTCACGCGTCTCCGTTAGCTGCTCGCGTCCGATGCTGCGAGTAGCGCCAAACCACCTGCGAATCCATGTCATCGAACGTCATTGAGCTGTTAAGGGCGCCCCGTTGGCGCGTGCTTGTCGCGCACCAGAGTGCGGACGTGCGGCACACGCTTCGCACATTGATCGAAGACCGCGACACCACCGTCGTGGAAGCCGCCGACGGAGAGGCTGCGCTCGGGGTTCTCGAGTTCTCACGATTTGACCTGCTCGTGCTGGAGCTCGACTTACCTGTTCAAGACGGCGTAACGGTGATGCAGCTGCATCGCGTCCTTCTCGCACACGAACGCGTTCGCGTCGACCCGCCGGCCGTGATTTTCACGCTCGCACCTGAAGTACGCAGAAGCGCCACGCTAACGGATTATCTGGTTTCACTTGGCGTAGGCGAGTTCATCGACGACGCGCCGCGGAGCGAGGCGGCGAGCCTGGTAGCGGCAGCCTTGCAGGCACGCGCAGCGCAAATGGCGACGGACAAGCCCGCTGTTGCATGAAGCGCGTCGCCAGAGCGGCGCGCAACGCCCACCCAACCCAGTCAGGGCCCCCTCGGTGCTTCGTACAACGAGCTGAGCGCCGGGAGCCTCGTCGCCGCATAGTTCCAAGCACCCAGAACGACGTCCGAAGTACGACGTTCTTCGCTCTGAGAACCGCGCTCGAGGCAGGACTAGCGACTAGGCCGAACCAAATGCCGGGTGCGAAGTACTTCGGACGTAGGGCTACGAAGCGCCTTTAGCCGTGATCGGCTCCGTGAGGCGGTGACTAGAGCGTCGCGTTTACAGCGTGATTCCTGCAACCGGCGGACCTTGTCGACCTTTACTACGCGCGGGGATCCCGCCGCTGCCTCCGTAGCGGGACAACCTGAACGTAATAGTAAAATAGAAAAGAGGTTCAAAAGGTCTACGAGGTCGTGGCCTCGAGCGCCTCGCCCCAGTCATATCCTTTCAACCCGACAGCGTCTTCAAAGAACTTCCTGCAGACGTCGATTGGCGGGAAGCGATAATGCGGCGCCGTGACGGAAAAGCCGTTGTGATCGGATGTTGTCGTGACCGACTGCGGGAATCCTGGGGGTAGCAGCCGTCGTAGATTCATTCCGAGGGACGTCTGCATCGAGCGACGCGACACCCCAGCTTGTTTCACGCATTCGACGTAATCGTACTGCATCGCTTGCTTGTTGACGATCTCCCAAGCACCTCTGAATCCAGTGAGAGCACCGCGTTGGAGTTTTTCGAACCACCACTCCTGGTGGGGCTCAAGCGAGAGTAGTTTCTGATCGATGAGGGCATTGGTGCTCGGGACCTTTCGATAGTCAAACGTCCCGTCGGCGGCGGCGTCATTTGCGCTCTCCCCGTCGACCCGGTGTCGCATGCCGCCGCGTGGCGGCCATGGGTCGTCCGCTGCGTCTGCCATTCCGCCACCCCGGCCATGCACGCGCGGCATCGGGTGCCGCGCGATCGTTGCTCACGCATTATCGCGGAAATCGCCTTCACTCGCGACCCGCGAAGGCGCGTACGCATCCGCAGGCGGAACACGCTTCGATGTCGTCAGATGTGCGCGAGTGCGAGCCCGCCGAGCACGGTGGACACTGCCGCCACACCGTACGACACGTATTGCAGCCCGCGGCTTCGCGTCAACAGCGTGATCGCGGCGAGCGCGATCGAGATCTGGATCAGCGTCATCGCCTGTGCCCAGCGATGATGGACGTGCATCGACGCCTCGCTTTGCAGCTCGAGCTGCGCTGAACGCGCCTCGAGCTTCTTCGCCTCGGCCATGATGTCCTGTTTTTCCTTGTTGTAACGGTCGACCTCGGACTTGTACCGCGCCGCCTGGTCGCCGGTCGCGAGCACTGCGCCGAGCTCCGCCAGGTTCTGCTTGCTGCTCTTGGCCTGGTAGAAATTCCACTGGTCCGATGCTTCGGTCCTGCGGATCGCCGAGTCGTTCTTGTACATCAGCGCGTCGTTCTGCGTCGCACCACCCATGAAGCCGAAAAACGCGCCGATCGTCGCGAAGATCGCGGTCATCACGGCGATGCGGCCCGACATGGGATCGCGCGAGTGCGCCGCGTGCTCGATCTCGTGGTCGTGCGGTCCGTGAACGTGGAATGCGTCTTCTGACATGCTGGATCCTGTCGGTTAATAAGCAGCGGCCCGCCGCTCGTAGGTGACGAATGCGTACGCGAGCCCTTCGCCGTCGCGTGCGGTGTGCGGCTCGCGCGACGTCTCGCGCCAGTGCGCGCGATCGAGCGCGGGAAACGCCGCGTCGCCGGCGAAGTCGCTGGCGATCTCGGTCACGTACGCGATGCGCGCCAGCGGCAGCGCTGCGCGGTACAGCTCGCCGCCGCCGATGCAGAACGCCGGTTCGGGACATTTCACGGCCGCAAGCGCATCGGTGAGCGAGCGCGCCACGAGCGCGCCGTCCGCCGCGAACGCGGACTGCCGCGTCACGACGATGTTCTGTCGATCCGGCAGCGCCCGCGGCAGCGATTGCCACGTACGCCGTCCCATGATGATCGAGTGACCGGTCGTCAACGTCCGAAAGTGGCGCAGATCCTCGGGCAGGTGCCAAGGCAGCTTGCCGTCGCGGCCAATGACGCCGTTCGCGGCGACGGCGACGATCAGCGCAAGCGCCGGGCGCATCGTCTGCTCGCCGTGCGTCCGGCGAACGTGCACGCCTTCGTTGTCCGGGGCGGGAATGTCATAATCCTTCGATTATAGCCAGCCCGCCAACGGCGTTTCGGCTTCCGCGTGTACTACCCGCGCTCCTTCCTCAAGTTCATCCTGCTCGGCTTCCTGCTCGTCAGCCTGCCGCTCGTTTACGCGCTCGCCGAGCTGATCCTGTCGCTCGACCGGCTCGAATCGCAGGGCCGCCAGGAGGTGCTGCAGGCCGCCCAGGCAGGGCGGACGAGCCGCCTCTTGTATGAGCAGGCGACGACACTGGAGCGCGTTGCGCGCCAGCACATGATTCTCGACGACAGTGCGCTGCTCGACGAGTATGCGCGGCTGCGCGACGAGTTCCGGCAAACGACGCGCCAGCTCGCAGCACTTCCGCTCGAGCCCGGTTCGCAGAGCGCGCTCGAAAAACTCGCCGATCGCGAGAGCCGGCTGCACAAGCTCCTGATCGTTCCGCGGCGTTCGCCGGAAGCTGCGACCGAGCTCGCGGACGGCTACGCGCAGTTCGTCGACGGCGCGCAGACGATGCTCGCGGCGAGCAGCCAGCTCACGCAGCGCGCGATCGAACGCCTGCAGGAAACCGCGACGCAGGGACGCGAGAAGTGGCTGTATGTCGGGCTTGCGACGGTCGGCATCGCCATCGCGCTCGCGATCCTGTTCGCCACGCTGATCGCGCGGCCGATTCGCCAGCTCGATCTCGCGATCCGGCAGATGGGCAGCGCCGACTTCACCCATGCGATCACCGTCACGGGGCCGCAGGACCTGCGCTACGTGGGCCAGCGCCTCGAATGGCTGCGCGGCCGCCTGTCGGATCTCGAACAGCAGCAGACGCGCTTCCTGCGCCACGTGTCGCACGAGCTCAAGACGCCGCTCACCGCCGTGCGCGAAGGTGCCGAGCTCCTGCACGACGATGTCGGGGGCAAGCTCAGTCCGCCGCAGCGCGAGATCGTGCGCATCGTCCGCGACAACACGCTGTCCCTGCAGAAGCTGATCGAGGATCTCCTCACCTACCACCAGACGCGCGCGATGGAACCGGCGGCGCTGGTCCCGGTCGGACTGTCGGACGTCGTTCAGCGTGTCGTCAGGGAGCAGCGGCTGGCGGCGCTTGCGCGAATGGTGACGTTCGACGCGAAGCTGCGGCCTGCCACGGTGATCGGCGATGCCGATCGGCTGCGCACGATCATCGACAACCTGCTTTCCAACGCCATCAAGTACTCGCCGCGCAACTCGACCATCGAACTCTGCGTCGGCGTCAAGGACGGCTTTGCCATCCTCGACGTCATCGACGAGGGGCGCGGCGTTGTGGCTGCCGATCGCAGCCGCATTTTCGAATCGTTCTACCAGGGTCCGCCGCCGGTTGAAGGGCGCGTCAAGGGATCGGGGCTGGGCCTTGCGATCGCGCGCGAGTACGCGTTGGCACAGGGTGGCCGCATCGAGGTCGCGGGACGCGGGGACGGCAAGAGCGGCGCATGGTTCCGGCTGTCCCTTCCATTGGCCACGGTGGAGGCCGCTCGCAAGTCGGCTCCGGCCGCCGCGCTCGCGAGCCGATGAACGTTCGTCGTGCGCTGTGCGTGGCCGCAGCGGCCGTCGCGATCGCCGGTTGCGCGACGCCGATCACGCCGGTGATGCCCGCAGAGGAAGCGTACGATCCGGACGCGTATGTAACGCCTTCGTTCACGCCGCTGGTGGAATCGCCGCCGGTCGAGCCGGTGGAGCCTCCGCTCCCGGCAAATCCGGTGCCTGCGCCATCGAGCAATCCGTCGCCCGAGCCCGTGGCGGCGTCGACGGCGGCGCCGCCGGTGGTCGTCGTCCCGCCGCCGGCGGCCGAGCCGGGCGAGGATCAGCAATTGCTGGCGCTGCTCGCGGACCTGCAGCGGTTCGGCACATTGTCGAACGACGACATCAGGCGCGAGCTTTCCGCGGCGACGCAGGGGTTCGCGAAGCAGCGCACCGACGTGAACCGCGTTCGGCTCGCTGTGCTGTACACGCTGCTGCGAACGCCGCAGGACGACCAGCGTGCCGTGCAATTGTTCGACAATGTCGCAAAAGGTCCGCTGCCGGCCACGGCGGTGCGCCAACTGGCGGCGGTGTTGCACTCGCAGGTGATCGAGCGCCAGCGTGCGGTCCGTGACGAGCAGCAGAAGGCCGATTCGGCGATACAGAAGCTCGAGGCGCTGCGCGAGATGGAGCGCAGCCTGTTGCGCGACCGCGTGCGTAGCGGCGGCGGCGGCGGTGGGGGCGGCGGAGCCGGCGGCTCGGGCCGCTGAACAGGCCGGTCAAAAGGAAAACAATGAATCGCGGTGACATCCTGCTTGTCGACGACGACCCCGATCTATTGAAACTGATCGGCTTACGGCTGACGTCGGCCGGCTATCGCGTGCGTACCGCCGACAGCGGCGAAACGGCGCTGGCGACGATCGCCGTCGAGCGGCCATCGACCGTCATCACCGACCTGCGGATGCCCGGCATCGACGGCCTGCAGTTGTTCGAGGCGATCCACCGCCAGCACCCGGCGCTCCCGGTCATCATCCTGACGGCGCACGGAACGATTCCCGATGCCGTAAGCGCGACTGAACGCGGCGTATTCGGCTTCCTCACCAAGCCGTTCGACAGCCAGGAGCTGCTGCAAAAGGTGGCGGCGGCGCAGGAGCTTTCCGGCGGCGAGGCCGTCGGCAGCGATCACGCGGCGGGCGAGTGGCGCGCGGGCATCATCACGCGCAGTGCCCGGATGGAAGACCTGCTGCGACAGGCGAAGCTCGTCGCCGATTCGGATGCGAGCGTCCTGATCTTCGGCGAGTCGGGCACCGGCAAGGAGCTGCTCGCCCGGGCGATCCACCAGGCAAGCCGGCGGCGCGAAAAGACGTTCGTCGCGGTGAACTGCGGTGCCATCCCCGCGGACCTGCTCGAATCCGAGCTCTTCGGACATGCGCGCGGCGCGTTCACCGGCGCGGTCCAGGCTCATAAGGGCCTGTTCCAGGCGGCGGACGGCGGCACGCTGTTCCTCGACGAAATCGGCGACATGCCATTGCCGCTGCAGGTCAAGCTGCTGCGCGTGCTGCAGGAAGGCGAAGTGCGGCCGGTCGGTTCGACGCAGGCGATTCCCGTCGACGTCCGCGTCATTTCCGCAACGCACCGCGACCTCGACTCGCAGCGCGACCAGGGCCTGTTCCGTGAGGACCTGTTCTATCGGTTGAACGTCGTGTCGCTGAAGCTGCCATCGCTTGCCGACCGGCGCGAGGACATCCCGCTGCTCGCCGCGCACATCCTGCGCCGGCTCGCCGAGCGCTACCGCAAGCCGCCGTCGACCCTCGCGCCCGACGCGATGGCGCTGCTCGTGGCGGCGCCGTGGCCGGGCAACATCCGCCAGCTGCTGAACCTGCTCGAGCAGGCCGTTGCGCTGACGCCCACGCCGGTCATACCCGCCACGCTCGTCCAGGCGGCACTCAAAGAGGACGCGCTGGCGCTCGTCCCGTTCGAGGAAGCCCGCAAGTCGTTCGAGCGCGACTATCTGGTCAGGCTGCTGAAGATCACCGGCGGCAACGTCACACAGGCCGCCCAGCTCGCCAAGCGAAACCGGACCGAGTTCTACAAACTGCTGCAACGGCATCGGCTCGAACCCGGGATGTTCAAGGAAGCGAAGACCTGACTGGAAAATCCGCCGACGTTCCGGTTGTGCAGTGCGGTTGCGACCGTCGTGTTTGAGCGACAAACTTTACTTCGCAAGATCAATGCGTTAACAAATACATCACCGCAGTCGTCGGCCGCACGCGACAAATGGGGAAATCAGACGCTGTAAGGCTGCTGCGCGGCGCGCGACGAATCTTCGACTCTACAGAGGGAGAATCGCGGCGCACGACCAGCGGTCGGATCGCCGCAATTGATGGCACGTGCATTGCTTAGAGTCACGTATCACCACAGCGCACGTGCGCGTCGTAAAGCGAGCCGACATCATGGATACGTGGGTTCCCGCGCGGGATCAGTCCTCGAGCAGCATGGCAACATCCGCCGCAGACGAATCACTGTCGAAGCACGACGACGAGTCGCGCGCGCAGGAAGCGGCCCTCGAGCAGCTGGCGGATCGAATCAACGCGGCACGCAGCGTCGTCTAGCACGCCCCGACGCCTTGGCGGCGCGAGAGGCTTCCCGGCCGCGCGCCCGGTCGAATCCCGAGCCCGCGCGTTGTCGCGGGCTTTTTCGTAGCCGCGGGCAGTGCGCTATGCTCGGCTGACGACGACTAACCGACGGCGCGGTCGCGCCGTGCGCAATCCTCGATGAAGCAATACCTGGAACTGGTCGAGACGATCCTTTCCACCGGCACGTGGACCGCGAATCGCACCGGCGTGCGCTCGATGAGCGTGCCGGGCGCCTCGATGCGGTTCGACCTCGCCCGCGACGGCTTTCCCGCGATCACGACGCGCAGGTTGCCGTTCAAATCGGCGGTCGGCGAGCTGATTGGATTCCTGCGCGGCTATCGCAGCGCCGCCGACTTCAGGGCGCTCGGCTGCAAGGTGTGGGACCAGAACGCGAACGAGAACGCCCAGTGGCTCGCGAACCCGTACCGGATCGCACCCGACTACCTGGGCGAGATCTACGGCTACCAATGGCGGCAGTGGCCCGCGTACAAGCTGCTCGACGTCGACGATGTCGCGCAGATCGATGACGCCGTCGCGCGCGGCTATCGAGCGATCGGCCCGATCGACGACAGCGGCACGACGAAGCTGCTGCTGCACAAGGCGATCGACCAGGTCCGCCGATGCCTGGACGCAATCGTCGAGAATCCGTCGGACCGGCGCATCCTTTTCCACGCGTGGAACTGCGCGCAACTCGACCAGATGGCGCTGCCGCCGTGCCACCTGCTCTATCAGTTCCTGCCCACCGCCGCGACGCGCGAGCTGTCGCTGTGCCTGTATGTTCGCTCGAACGACATCGGGCTCGGCGCACCCTTCAACGTTTGCGAAGCAGCGCTGATGCTGTCGCTGACGGCCCGGCTCACGGGCTACGTGCCGCGCTGGCTCACCTATTTCATCGGCGATGCGCACATCTACGAGAACCAGCTCGACATGCTGCACGAGCAGCTGCGCCGCGAGCCGTTGCCGGCGCCTCGGCTCGTGCTCTCCGACCGGATCCCGGCGCTCGCGGACACCGGCCAATACGAGCCCGAGTGGCTGGATCGCGTCGAGCCGAGCGACTTCATGCTCGCCGACTACCGCCATCATCCACCGCTGACTGCGCCGATGGCCGTCTGAAACGCGTGGTGCCGGGCTGCCGAGCGCCGATGAGCCTGCGGCCGATCAAGGCGACTGCAAGTCGGGGTTAAGCGTTCGCGCTATTGATCCTTGCAACGCGCGGCGGATTCGCGTACTGCGTCGGCCCACGCGCGACGCTGCGCCGGATCGGGCGCCGGAAGCTCGACAATCCGGCGCTCGCTCGCCGACCAGCAACCATAGTGTTCGGGCCAGCGCGCCGTGTCGTGCGCGGCAAGCCGCTGCAGGACGCCTGCATCGACGAACGATGGACGCAGCGCGTCGAGTCGCGTCGCCAGTCCCTGCTGCAGCTGGTCGTAACGCGACTCGATCTCCGCGGGAAGTGTCGGCAGCATCCGATGCAGCAGCGGCTCCTGCTGGATGGGCGGCAGCACAAGCGCGCCTTGCGCGTTGCGTCCGGTGACGACAGCCCCGCGCGCGCCATCGATGACGAGCAGCGTAAGGCCCGGGTGCAGCGCCGCCCACTCGCGCGTCGCCTGCGCCAGCGCGTGCAGCTGGTCCTGCGCCGCATGCGCATCGCGCAGTTCACGCTCGAGCACGAACGTCCCGATGATCGTCGCGGCGACCAGTGCCGCGACGCCCGCGCGGCGCGATGCGCTCGTGGCGGGTCGATCCGCTCCGACGAGCGGCTTGGCACTCGCCACGCCAAGGGCGAGTGCCAGCCACGCGAAGGGCGAATAGGCGAGTCGTCCGCCTTCACCGGACGGATTCATGCCGCCCAGGTTCATCAGCGTTGCTGCGCAGAGCCCGACCGACGCCATGAACAACGCGGCCGCGAGCAGCCGTTGCCCGCCGCGCGTCGCGAGCAACACCGTCGCCATCGCGATGGCGAGCGCGACGACGTAAGCAGTGCCCGCGGCGGGCGCGGACCGCGACAGCCCGCGCCACCACGGGAGCAGCGAGGCGATCGCATGCCGGAACCGCTCGTCTGGCGACGCCACGGCGCTGGTCGGATACACGTGCCAGATGTCGCCGAACAGATGTGCGCGCATTGCGAAAAACAGCGCGACGAACGCGAAGCACGCGACGATCGAAGCGATCTGCCCGCGCGCCGGCCGCGACGGCCACGCGAACGCGACGAGCGCGATCTGCAACGGGAACACCGCTGCCGATTCCTTGAAGCCGAGCGCTGCGAGCACGCATAGGGGAACCGCGCAGGCCGCCGCAACCGATACGCGCGCGCGGACCCACGCGAGCATCGCCGCGAGCGTCAGCAGCGTCACCGCGGCGTCGGCACGCGCTGAAATCCAGAATACGCCTTCGGCCAGCAGCGGGCACGCAGCGAACAGGCACGCTGCGACCACGCCGGCGAGGCGGCCGTCGCGGCCGCACGCCCGCGCAAGCGTGGCCACGGCAATCGCGACCAGCACGACGTTCGCCAGGTGCATCGCGAAATTGACGGCGAACCAGCCTGCGAAACGCGTGCCGGCCAGCGCGGCGTTGAAGAGCACGGCGGCACTCATCGCCGGTCGGTAGAACGCGCCTTCGGACGCGGCGGGCGCGAAGAGGTGCGCCCATGCCTGGCGCAGCGTTTCACCCTGTTGCGCGGTGCGCAAGCCGCTTGCCAGCGCACCGAAATCGTCGCCGAGCCAGTAGCCGGCAAAGAAGCGCGCGTACAGCGTGGCTGCCAGCGCGACCGGAATTGCCAGCATCCACGTCCGCAACGATGTCGACGGCGTCGTCAACGGAGGTTCGAATTGCCGGCGCAGCGCTCGTGCACTCGCCGCGGGTCGTTGCGCGCAATCATCGGCCCGCAGTGTAGCGGAGCGAATCGCGACGCGATTCCGAACGCGCCGTGCTCGTTGCGGTAGCGCAAGCCGGACTGCGCGATAATGCGCCGCCGTCGCCCGACCGCGCGACCGTCACCTGCCAACCATGCCCGGCGCCCCCGAAAGCTTCCCGCGATGAACGCTCCCAGGGTCCCTGGCCAGTTCGCGCTGCTCCGCGAGCGCCGCTTCGCGCCGTTCTTCTGGACGCAGTTTCTCGGTGCGGCCAACGACAACATCTTCAAGAATGCGTTTGTCGTGTTCGTCACGTTCGAGGCCGCGAAGAATCTGGCGGTCGACAGCGGCATGATCGTCAACCTGATCGGCGCGATCTTCATCCTGCCGTTCATGGCGTTCTCGGCGACGTCGGGCCAGCTCGCCGACAAGTACGAGAAATCGCGGATGATCCGCTGGATCAAGCTGCTCGAGATCGCGATCATGGTGATCGGCCTGGCCGGGTTCGTCCTGCCGAGCATCGGCCTGCTGTTCGCGGCGCTCGCGCTGCTCGGCCTGCACTCGACGCTGTTCGGGCCGGTCAAGTACGCGATCCTGCCGCAGCACCTCGCGATGAGCGAGCTTGTCGGCGGCAACGGCCTCGTCGAATCCGGCACGTTCGTCGCGATCCTGCTCGGCACGATCGCCGGCGGGCTTGTCGTTGCGATCAAGCCGGATGGAACGTTGCTCGCGGGCGTACTCACGATCGTGGTGGCCATTGCCGGCTGGCTTACGAGCCGGCGAATCCCGCTGACACCTGCCGTCGCGCCTGAACTTGCCATCAACTGGAATCCCGTCACCGAAACGTGGCGCAACCTGAAGATCGCGCAGGAAAACCTCGTCGTCTGGCGCTCGATGCTCGGCATCTCGTGGTTCTGGTTCTACGGCGCGATCTACCTGGCCCAACTTCCGGCGTTCACTCAGCGTGTGCTCGGCGGCGACGAGCACGTGTTCACGCTGCTGCTGGCGCTGTTCTCGATCGGCATCGGCGTGGGATCGCTGCTGTGCGAGCGGCTGTCGGGCCGCAAGATCGAGATCGGCCTCGTGCCGTTCGGCTCGATCGGGCTCACGCTGTTCGCGATCGACCTGTGGCTCGCGTCGCGCGGAATGAACGCGTCGGGAACGAGCGGCGTGACGGCATTCCTGGCCGTCTCCGCGCACTGGCGCATCGCGATCGACATCGTGCTACTCGGCGTGTTCGGCGGCTTCTACACGGTGCCGCTCTACGCGCTGATCCAGTCGCGGTCGCAGCCCTCGCACCGTTCGCGAATCATTGCGGCGAACAACATCCTCAACGCCCTGTTCATCGTCGTTTCCGCGATCGTCGCGATCGGCCTGCTGCAGGCCGGCGTGTCGATCCCGCAGCTTTTCCTCGTCGTCGGCGTGATGAACGCGCTCGTCGCCGCATACATCTACACCCTCGTTCCCGAGTTCCTGATGCGCTTCCTCGCGTGGCTGCTCGTGCACACGTTCTATCGCGTGCGGGTCGAGGGTCTCGAGAACATACCGGACGACGGGCCGTGCGTCGTCGTGTGCAATCACGTGAGCTATGTCGATGCGGTCGTGATCGCCGCGTGCGTCAGGCGCCCGATCCGGTTCGTGATGGATCACAGGATCTTCCGCTTTCCGTTGCTTTCGTACATCTTCAAGGTGATGCGCGCGATCCCGATCGCACCGGCTCGCGAGGATTCTGCGATGAAGGACCGCGCGTTCGCCGAGGTTGCCGCCGCGCTTGCCGCCGGCGAAGTCGTCGGCATCTTCCCCGAAGGCGAGATCACGCGCACCGGTGACATCAATCCGTTTCGCCCCGGCATCCAGCAGATTCTCGCGACGACGCCGGTTCCCGTCGTACCGATGGCGTTGCGCGGGTTGTGGGGGAGCTTGTTGTCGCGGTCGCAGGGGGGCGCGGTGCACCGCTTCCGCGGAATCTTTTCGCGGATCGCGCTCGTCGCAGCGCCGGCCGTGCGTGCCGGCGAGGCCACGGCGGATGCGCTGTTCGCGCGCGTGAGCGCGTTGCGCGGCGACGTCCGCTGATCGGCGCGACGAAGGGGAAAGAGTCGATGCCGATCGTGACGACGTTGTTGGGTGTAGTGGTCGGAATGATGATCGGGCGGGGTCTCGACGCTGCACTTGCCGGCGGTTTCGTCGGTCTTATCGCGGGGCTGGTGTTCAATTCGTGGCGGAAGACGCGCGCCGCTGCCCGTTTGCCGGCGGCGGCGCCGTTCGCCGACGCCGATGCGGATCCGTTCCTGCTGCTCGATCCGCGCGTCGCCGAGCGGATGCAGGCAATGGAGCGGCGAATCGCAGCGCTCGAATCGGCGCTTCGCATCACAACGGTCGCGGGCGTGCTCCCGGCGGGCGTGGAAGCGGCGCTGCCCGCTGCGCCCGCAGCGGAGGCCGCGACGCCCGGTCTTGGACGCACGCGGCCCGCAGAAGCGATGCCGCCGCTCGACGCGCCGGCCGCTGATGCCGACGCGGGCGCTCCGCGCATGCGCGCCGAAACCGTCGCTTCGACCGACGCGACCGCAGTGCACGCCGACATCCCGCCGATCCCCGCGTACGGCCGCGCCCGCGCCGCGTCCGGTGAGCCTCGCGAGCCCAACAAGCTGTGGCGCTTCATCGCGGGCGGCAACACGCTCGCGCGCGTCGGTGTCGTCGTGCTGTTCATCGGTGTCGCATTCCTGTTGAAGTACGCCGCCGAGCATGTCACCGTGCCGATCGAGCTGCGGCTCGCCGCCGTGGCGCTCGGCGGGATCGTGCTGCTGGGGTTCGGATGGCGGCTGCGGGCGTCGCGCACCGGTTACGCGATGAGCCTGCAGGGTGCGGCGATCGGCATCCTGTACCTGACCGTTTTCGCCGCGCTGCGCCTGTATCAGCTTTTGCCGGCGAGCGCCGCCTTCGGCTTGCTGTTCTGGATTGCTGCGCTGTCGAGCTTCCTTGCCGTGCGACAGGACGCGATGGCGCTTGCCGTGCTCGGTATCGTCGGCGGTTTCGCGGCCCCGATCCTGACGTCGACCGGCGGCGGCAGCCACGTGATGCTGTTCGCCTATTTCGCCGTGCTGAATGCGGGCATCTTCGCGATCGCGTGGTTCAAGGCGTGGCGACTACTGAACATCGTGGGCTTCGCGTGCACATTCGTCGTCGGCACGCTGTGGGGCGTCACCCGCTACCGGCCCGAGGATTTCGCGACGACGGAACCGTTCCTGATCCTGTTCTTCCTGTTCTACGTCGGCATCGCGACGCTGTACGCGTTGCGCAAGTCGATCGAGGTCAGGCACTACGTCGACGCGACGCTCGTGTTCGGCACGCCGCTCGTCGCTGCCGGACTGCAAGGCGCGCTCGTCCGCCCGATCGAGTACGCGATGGCCTGGAGCGCCTTGGCCGCATCGGCCCTCTATCTCGCGCTCGCGCGCCTGCTTTACACGCGCCATCGCGACGACCTGCGGCTCCTCGTCGAGGCCTTTCTGGCGCTCGGCATCGTGTTCGCGACGCTTGCCGTTCCGCTCGCACTCGATGCGCGCCTCACGTCCGCGACGTGGGCGCTCGAAGGTGCCGCGCTGGTCTGGGTCGGTGTGCGGCAACAGCGACTCGGGCCGCGCGCTTTCGGTTTGCTGCTGCAGGTGGCGGCGGGCATCGCGTTCGGACTCGGATTCAGCGTCTGGACCCACCGCCTCGTCGGCGGCTCGCTGCCCGTCCTGAACAGCGATTTCGTCGGCGCGCTGCTGGTTGCGCTCGGCGGACTCATCAGCGCGCGCGTCATGGGACGTGCGCCGGCAATCACCGGCACCGAGCGCGCGCTCGTGCCCGTCGTGTTCGGATGGGGCGTGCTGTGGTGGCTCGGTGCGGGTTTGCGGGAGATCGAGCGCTTCGTCGCACCGGAGGCGCGCATCCCGGCACTCGTGATGTTCGTCGCCGCGTCCGGGGCGCTGTTCGACGCTGCGGCGAAGCGGCTCGACTGGCCGCTCGCGCGCGTGCCGGCGCTCGCGTTGCCGCCGGCACTGTTGCTGATCGCCGCTTACCGCATCGTGGCCGTCCACGCGGGTGGCGGGCATCTGCTGGGCGGCCTGGGTGGGCTCGCGTGGCCGTTCGCGCTGGCCGTGCTCGTGATGCTGCTGCGAAGGTTCGATCGTGTGTCGATTGCGCCGGCGGTGATCGATTCGCTGCACGCGATGCTGGGCTGGCTCGCGACGCTGATCGTCGCGGGTGAATTGGCGTGGCTCGCGCGCGACAACGTTGCCGGCAGTGCCTGGCGACTCGTGCCGTGGGGACTGGTGCCGGCGCTGATGGTGGTGGCGATCTGCCGGTTGACGTCGCGCGGCGGGTGGCCGTTCGGCACCCACCGACGCGCGTGGCTCGTCATCGGCGCGATTCCACTGCTCGTCGCGTCGCTCGCCTGGACGATCTACGCCAACGTCGCGAGTGCCGGTGACGCCGCGCCGCTACCGTTCGTCCCGCTCGTCAATCCGCTGGACCTGACGCAAGGGCTGGTGTTCGTCGCGATCGCGACGTGGCTCGCGCGCGTGCGCGACGTCGAGGCGAACCGACTCGGCGCCGTGTCACCCGAAGCGCTGGGTGCCGCCGCGGCTGCGCTGTTGCTGTTCTGGGTGACGTTCGCGACGCTGCGTACGCTGCATCATTTCGCCGACGTGCCGTGGACGGCGGGTGCGATGTGGGCGTCGCGTATCGTGCAGGCAACGCTGTCGCTCGTCTGGAGCGTATTCGCACTCGCCGCGATGGTCGTCGCGAACCGGCGCCGTTATCGCGCTGCGTGGGTCGCGGGCGCCGCGCTGTTGGCCGTCGTCGTCGCCAAGTTGTTTTTCGTCGACCTGTCGCAGGTCGGCGGCGTCGAGCGCATCGTGTCCTTCATGGGAGTGGGTGTGCTGCTGCTCATCATCGGATACGTGGCACCCGTACCGCCGCGCAGGGAGGTGACATGAGCGCTGCCAAGCCGCATGCGTGGTGCAGGCCGAGCCGAAGCGCCGCGGCGGCGCTGCTGTCGATCGCCCTGACGACCGCGCAAGCCGAGACGCCGGGCGACTTCGCGTCGCGACAGCCGCTGGCGACGTCCGGCGACAAGGCGTTTTTTCGCCTCGAATTGCCCGATTCGGTTTACGACGGCGCCGGGCGCGCGGACCTCGGCGACCTGCGCGTGTTCAATGCCGACGGAGCGTCCGTGCCGTATGCATTCATGCCGCGGCCGACACCGGTTTCTGCCGGAACTCCGCGCCGCGCGCTGGCGCTCTTTCCGCTGACAGTCGACACGACGGGGCCCAACGCGGGCGACGTCGCCATCAACGTCCGCCGTGATGCGACCGGGACGACGGTCGACGTCCGTGCGCGCGACGGCACGCCGCGTAGCGGCTCGCGTGTCGTCGCCTACTTGATCGATACCGGTGAGGACACGCCGTCGCTCGCCGCGCTGGTGTTGCCGATGGCAGACGCCGCCAGCGTCAATGCACGGGTTCGGCTCGACGCGAGCGACGACCTCGATCGATGGCGGACGATCGTCACGGACGCGCCGCTGCTGTCGCTCGAGTACAACGGCCGCAGGCTGACGCGCGACCGGATCGAGTTTCCGCCGCTTCGCGCACGCTACCTGCGCCTCACGTGGCTGACCGGCGCTGACGCCGCCGCTGACAGTGGCGCAGGGCGACGTGGGCGATCGCATCGTCGAACGGCCGCGTCGCGTGCGAACGGCGGTCGGGACCACCGACGGCGACGCCTTCGTGTTCGACCTCGGCGCGGCGCTCACCGTCGACCGCATGACGCTCGAGCTTCCCGAAGTGAACACGGTCGCGCCCGTCGCGTGGGCGGCGCGGCAGAACTCGCAGGACCCTTGGCACCCGATCGGATCGTCGATCGTGTACCGGCTGCGCCAGGACGCCGGCGAGACCGTCAACGCGGACTTTGCCACGTCGCCGCTCCCCATCCGCTACGTGCGTGCCGGCATCGATCCGAGGGCCGGTGTGGGCACCAAGCCGCCGACGCTCGCGGCGCGCTGGTATCCGCAGGAAGTCGTGTTCGCCGCGCGTGGCGCCGCGCCCTTCGAGCTCGCCTACGGCAGCCGCAGCGTTGCGCCGGCCGCGTTGCCGATCGCCACACTCGTGCCCGGCTACGCCGCAGGCAAGGCACTGCCCGACAATGTCGGCGACGCCACGCCGGCGGCAACGCCGTCCGTCGTCAATCGCACAGCCTTGCGCGCGCCGCTCGACGTCAAGCGCTTCGTGCTGTGGGGCAGCCTCGTCGTCGCCGCGCTGCTGCTCGGCTACATGGCGCTGCGGCTCGCGCGGCAGATGCGCACTGGCAGCGACGACGCCTAGGGAGGTTCGCGATTGCCGATGCTATAGTCGATTCGACTTCGGCAACGCGAACCACATCCAATGTCCGGCAACACGTTCGGCACGCTGTTCTGCGTCACTTCGTTCGGCGAATCGCACGGGCCTGCGATCGGCTGCGTCGTCGACGGCTGTCCGCCGGGTCTGGCGCTGACGGAAGCCGACATCCAGCGCGAGCTCGATCGGCGCAAGCCCGGTACGTCGCGACACGTCACGCAGCGGCGCGAATCCGACACGGTGGAAATTCTGTCCGGCGTGTTCGAAGGCACGACGACGGGCACGCCGATCGCGCTCCTGATCCGCAACGAGGACGCGCGCAGCAAGGACTACGCGAACATCGCCGATACGTTCCGTCCAGGGCACGCCGATTACACGTACTGGCAGAAATACGGCATCCGCGATTACCGCGGCGGCGGCCGGCAATCGGCGCGCGAGACGGCCGTGCGCGTCGCGGCGGGCGCCATCGCGCGCAAGTGGCTGCGCGAGCGTCATGGAGTCGAAGTTCGCGGCCACATGACGCACCTCGGCGAGAACGCGATCCCGTTCGAAGGGTTCGAGCACGTCGACGCCAATCCGTTTTTCGTTGCCAATCAATCGATCGTCGCCGACCTTGAAGCGTTCATGGACAAGCTGCGCAAAGCCGGCGACTCGTGCGGCGCGCGGATCGAGGTGATCGCATCCGGCGTGCCCGTCGGCTGGGGTGAGCCGGTGTACGGCAAGCTCGACGCCGACATCGCGCACGCCATGATGGGCATCAACGCGGTGAAGGGCGTCGAGATCGGCGCCGGCTTCGCCGCCGTGGCGCAGCGCGGAACCGTTCATTCCGACGAGATGGCGCCCGAGGGATTTCTCGGCAACCAGGCCGGCGGCATCCTCGGCGGCATTTCGACCGGCCAGGATGTCGTCGTCGCGATCGCCGTCAAGCCGACATCGTCGATCAGGCTCGACCGGCATTCGATCGACAAGGCCGGCCGGCCGGTGATCGTGAACACGCACGGCCGTCACGATCCGTGCGTCGGCATTCGCGCGACGCCGATCGCCGAGGCGATGCTCGCGTGCGTGCTGATGGATCACGCGCTGCGGCATCGCGCCCAGAACGCCGACGTTCGCGTGGCGACACCGCGTCTTGCGGCGCAGGCGCCGGCCGAAGTCCGCGCGCGGCTGCGTCGCGGAACGGATGTCGACGACCCCGATCCCGACGAAGCCTAGCGCCGGCCGGCACTCGCAGCCATAGCGTGCACACGCCGGGGGCCGCGCGCCGGGTCCGAGGGATCAGCGTTCGTCGGTCGCAGTCCCGGTCACCGTGGCATCCGCGCGGCCCTTGGCGAACGTCAGCGCGACACGGTCGCCTCGCTTGAGCATTCGCGCATCGGCGACGATCGAGCCGTCGCTGCCGGTGACGATCGCGTAGCCGCGGTCGAGCACCGCTGCGGGATTCAGCAGCGCGAGCGAGGCGCCGAGCCGCCCCATCGCGCGGGACGCAACGGCGACGCGCTCGCCGCCCGCCCGCGTCAGCGAGCGCGTCAGCTGCAGCACGCGCGTCGCCTGCGGCAAAGGCCCGCGCAGTTCGCGAATGAACCGCGCGCGGGCCGCGGCGAGCCGCCGTGCTTCGAGCGCCTGGCCGTGGTGGAACGCTCGCGCGAGCCGGGTCGCCAGCGCGCGCATCGCCCTTGCCTGCTCGGCCAGACGGGTCGCGGGATGAACGAGCCGGCGCGCGGCAGCATCGAGCCGCTGCGCGCGACTGGACGCGTGGTGCGTGTGGGCGCGGGTGAGGCGGCGCCACCCATCGTGCAGCTGCCGTTCGAGCGCGATCCGTTCGCGGACGACGAGCGCTGCAGCAGCGGTTGGCGTGGGCGCGCGCACGTCGGCGACGAAATCGCAGATCGTGAAATCGGTCTCGTGACCAACGCCGGAGACGATCGGCAGCACAGACTCGAACACCGCGCGCGCGACGACTTCCTCGTTGAACGCCCACAGATCCTCGAGCGAGCCACCGCCGCGGCAGATAATCAGAACATCGACGCTCGCGTGCACGTTCGCGGCGCGGATCGCCGCGGCAATCTCGCGCGGGGCGCCGGCGCCCTGCACGGACGCCGGATACAGGATCACGGGCACCGACGCAAAGCGGCGCGCGAGTGTCGTCAGCACGTCGCGCAACGCTGCTGCATGCCGCGACGTGACGATGCCGATCCGCCGAGGAAAGGGCGGCAGGCTGCGCTTGCGCGCCGTTTCGAACAGCCCCGCGGCTGCCAGCGTTGCCTTCATCTGCACGAACCGCTCGTACAGCGCTCCGAGCCCCGCGAGGCGTACCGTCTCCACGCTGAGCTGCAATTCGCCGCGCGCGTCGTAGATCGTCGGCACGGCGCGCACTTCGACGGCGAGCCCTTCGCGAAGCGCGAACGCGAGCCCCTGCGCCTTGTGGCGGAAGAACACGCAGCGGATCTGCGCGCTCGCGTCCTTCAGGGTGAAATAGAAATGGCCGGATGCGGCTCGCGTGCACCCCGAGATCTCGCCGCCGATCCAGGTGAGGCCGACGTCGCGCTCGAGCAGCATCCGGGTGTCCGCGACAAATCGCGACACCGGTACAACGGGCGGCACGCGGCGGCGGGGTGCTACGGGTGCGCCGAACAGATCGGATTTGCGCGCTGCATCATCATTCATGGGTCAGCCTGTTGCGTAGTCGTTCAATCGTGGCGATCGCCCTTGTTCGATCCCCTTCGTTTGTCCTGGACAAGAAGGGGTTCGGCGTTGGACGCGCACATTCCGGCGTCATGTTCTGCGGCAACGCCGGCGCGTGCACGCACGCGGTTTTCGCCTGTAGAACCGCCACTACAGGTCGTTGAAACATGGGGAGTTTTTTCCCGCTCGATTTTGGTCTGGCGAGCTTTTTCCCTGACCGGCACACTACTTAGCATGCGAATTTACAAGATATACACACCGCTATCCACAGGTTTTGTGGAAAACATTCGCCGGCTGCGGCCGACCGCTGCCCGCAAACCCTTACGTGACGCGGCTTTCCGGGGTGCTCGCTGCTCTCCCTAGTAAGACGGCCGATGACGCATCTCCCCGCCGCGGTTAGAATCAAGTTCCTCCGCCGCTTGTTCATGAACAAACCGAATCATGTTGCACTGCGGAATCCGGTCGGCCATTCGATGCCCGAACGGGTTGCCGACCGACCCGCTCCGAACGAGCGGGGCGGCGCCGCTTCCACGTCCGCGACGCCGGCCCCGGGCTCCAATTTCCTGCGCGCGATCATCGCCGACGACAACGCGAATGCGACGTACGGCGGGCGCGTCGTCACGCGCTTTCCTCCCGAGCCCAACGGCTATCTGCATTACGGTCACGCGAAGTCGATCGTCCTGAATTTCGGCCTTGCCGCGGAAAATGGCGGGACGTGCCATCTTCGTTTCGACGACACCAATCCACTGAAGGAGGACGTCGAGTACGAGGATTCGATCGCGGCGTCGGTGCGCTGGCTCGGCTACGACTGGGGCACGCATCGCTATCACGCGTCGGACTACTACGATGTCCTCTACGAATTCGCGGAGTGGTTCGTCACCGAGGGCCTGGCGTATGTCGACAGCCAGACGGCCGACGAGGTTCGCGCGACGCGCGGAACGCTGACGCAGCCCGGCACGCCGGGACCGTATCGCGACCGCAGCGTCGACGAGAATCTCGATCTGCTGCGGCGGATGCGCGCGGGCGAGTTCGCCGACGGCGCGCACGTGCTGCGGCTGCGCATCGACATGGCGAGCCCGAACCTCAACATGCGCGACCCGGTGATCTACCGGATTCGCCACACCCGCCATCACCGCACCGGCGACAAGTGGTGCCTGTACCCGCTGTACGACTACACGCACTGCATATCGGATGCGCTGGAACGCGTTACGCATTCGATCTGCACGCTCGAGTTCCAGGACCACCGGCCGCTGTACGACTGGGTGATCGAAAAGCTCGCCGAGGGTGGTCGCCTGCCGCGGCCGCTGCCCCGACAGTACGAGTTCGCGCGGCTCAACCTCACGTACGTCGTGCTGTCGAAGCGCAAGCTGCTGCAACTCGTCGAAGACGGACACGTCGACGGCTGGGACGACCCCCGCATGCCGACGCTCGTCGGCGCGCGCCGTCGCGGATTTACGCCGGCGGGATTCCGGCTGTTCGCCGAGCGCATCGGCGTGTCGAAGTCCGACTCGTGGATCGACATGAGCGTGCTCGAGGAAACGATGCGCGACGAGCTCAACGCGACGACGGTCCGGCGCATGGCAGTGCTCGACCCGATACGGCTCGTCATCGAGAACTACCCGGACGGCGAAAGCGAGGAAACGTTCGCGCCCAACCATCCGCAACAGCCCGATCTCGGTCGCCGCGCCATTCCGCTGTCGCGCGAGCTGTGGATCGAGCGCGAGGACTTCGCCGAGACGCCTCCGAAGGGCTACTTCCGGCTGACGCCGGGCGCCGAAGTGCGGCTGCGCCACGGCTACATCATCCGGTGCACCGGCTTCGACAAGGACGAATCGGGCAACGTGACGACGGTGCGCTGCACGTACGATCCGGCCACTCGCAGCGGCACGCCCGGCGCCGACGCGCGCAAGGTCAAGGGCAACATCCACTGGCTGTCCGTCGCCCATGCGGTGCCGGCCGAGGTGCGACTCTACGATCGGCTGTTTCGCGTGCCGTTTCCAGGCGCGCGCATCAGCGGCGACGAGACGCCGGCCGAAGGCGCGGAGCCGGCACCCACGCATGCCATCGTGCTGGCCGGCGAGGAGGTCGATGCCGCCGAGGACCGGGAGCGCAATTTCCTCGATGATCTCAACCCGGCGTCGAAACGCATCATCACTGCGTTCGTCGAGCCTGCGCTCGCCAACGCCGTCGCCGAGGATCACTTCCAGTTCGAGCGGCACGGCTATTTCGTCGCCGATCTTGTCGATCACAATCCAGAACGGCTCGTGTTCAACCGGACTGTGACGCTGCGCGACTCCTGGTCGAAGAAGCCCGGCTGACGCGGATTCACCCGAAGCGGGAATCGTTGCACCGACTCCTTGTAACGGGGCGTTCGGGCGCTAATATTGGGATCACGGTCCCTTCGAGGTGTCCATGAAAAGAATCATCCTGTTCGTCGCGACCAATCTCGCGGTCGTGCTCGTGCTCTCGGTCGTGCTGAAGCTCTTCGGCCTCGACCGGGTGATGGCGGGGGAGGGCATCCAGTACGGGCAGCTGCTCGTCTATTCGATCGTTGTCGGCTTCACCGGCGCGATCATCTCGCTGCTGATGTCGAAGACCATCGCGAAGTGGACGACCGGCGCGCAGGTGATCGAAACGCCGCGCAACGAAGCGGAGGCCTGGCTGCTCGAAACCGTGCGCAAGCTCGCCGCCGGCGCCGGCGTGGCGATGCCCGAGGTTGCCCTCTACGAAGGCGAGCCCAACGCATTTGCCACCGGCGCATTCAAGAATTCGGCGCTCGTCGCTGTCTCGACCGGCCTGCTGCAGTCGATGAACAAGGAAGAGGTCGAGGCAGTGCTCGGCCACGAGCTGTCGCACGTGGCGAACGGAGACATGGTGACGCTGACGCTGATCCAGGGTGTCGTCAACACGTTCGTCATCTTCCTGTCGCGCATCGTGGGCTCGATCGTCGATCGCACGGTGTTCCGGACTGAGCGCGGCACGGGACCCGGCTACTTCATCACCGTGATCGTCTGCCAGATCGTGTTCGGGATCCTCGCAAGCCTGATCGTCGCGTGGTTCTCCCGCTGGCGCGAGTACCGCGCCGACGCCGGCAGCGCGCGGTTGCTCGGCCCGCAGCCGATGGTGAACGCGCTGCGGCGACTCGGTGGACTCACGCCCGGCC
This sequence comes from uncultured Pseudomonadota bacterium, assembly GCA_963709335.1. Taxonomy (GTDB): domain Bacteria; phylum Pseudomonadota; class Gammaproteobacteria; order Burkholderiales; family Casimicrobiaceae; genus VBCG01. The sequence goes on along the minus strand of CAVPWB010000003.1, from coordinate 32,219 downwards.
AGCTGCCGCAGGCACTGCAGGCATTCGGCATTTCCGGCGGGGGCGGCGTGATGGCGCTGTTCGCCTCGCACCCACCGATCGAGGCGCGGATCGCAGCGCTGCAGGGCTCGCCGGCACGCTGAGCGCGACGCAGAAGCTCGTCGACCCCGCGGTTCGCCGCTCGAAAACTTCCACTGACCGACAACGACGATGCGCTACAAGATCGAAGTGCAGGACGACACCGGCATCTGGACCGACGTGCGCGGTCCCGACGGCGCGATACTGGTCTACACCGACGAGGGTGCCGCGCGCGCGGCGCTCGCGGAGAAATATCCGGTGCTCGTGCAGATGGAGAAATACGCCGGCGGGAAGCGCACGCGCGTGATCCGGATCATTGAGGACGACGACGACTAGCCCGCGCACCGGCAGTCGTTGAAGCGGGCTCCTGCAAGCGGCCCCTGAAACGACGCGGCCGGTGTACCCGAAGGTCGCACCGGCCGCCTGCGCGCATCCGTCGCGCGCGAAATTCGCGTCCCCGTTACTTGAGGTGGTTCGAGACCAGCTTGGTCATCTCGAACATCGAGACCTTGCCCTTGCCGCCGAAGACGGCCTTGAGCTTGTCGTCCGCGTTGATCAGACGACGGTTCACCGCGTCCTGCAGCTTGTTCTTCTTGATGTAGTCCCAGATCTTCTTCGTCACTTCGGTGCGGGGCATCGGCATCGCGCCGACGACCGCTGCGAGGACGGAGGACGGCTGCATCGCCTTCATGAACGCCGCATTCGGCTTGCGCTTGGCAGCGGGTTTTTTCGCGGCAGCGGGTTTCTTCGCGGCGGATTTCTTGGCGGCGGGCTTCTTGGCCGCGCTCTTCTTCGCTGCGGGCTTCTTGGCAGCAGTCTTCTTCGCGGCGGGTTTCTTGGCCGCGGACTTCTTCGCAGCTTTCTTGGCAGTAGCCATGTTTCTCCTTCCTGTCGGTTTGCGGGCGGACTACGCTCTTGCGTCCTGAAGCGAGCCTTCCTGTTAGGCACGACGCTCCATCGGCGGCGACTATACCGCATTTTCACAGTGCAGGAAGCGTCGCCAGAGCTAATTTTCACTCTGGGCGCACCGGTGTTGCAACGACGCGATAAGCGTTGCACCACCTTGTGCCGATCGACGATTGCCGTCGGCGCCGCCGTGTTCGGCGCCGTCGCGCGGAGTAGAATGCACGGTCATTCGAAACGGCCGATGTCCCTACCCGTCACCGCTCTCGCGCAACTGCGCGTCGACTACAAGCGTGCCGCCCTGAACGAGGGCGACGCGGCGGCAAATCCCTTCGACCAGTTCACGCGGTGGTTCGACGAGGCGGTCGCTGCTGCCGTACCCGAGCCGAACGCGATGACGCTCGCCACCGTCGACGCGGCCGGCCGGCCTTCCGCGCGTATCGTGCTGCTGAAGTCGCTCGACGCGAGCGGCTTCGTCTTTCACACGAACTACGACAGTCGCAAGGGACGCGAGCTTGCCGGCAATCCGCACGTCGCGCTGCTGTTTTTCTGGCCCGAGCTCGAGCGGCAGATTCGCATCGAAGGTGAGGCGTCGGCGGTGAGCGCGGCTGAATCCGATGCCTACTTCTGCGTGCGCCCGCGCGAATCGCGGATAGGCGCTTGGGCGTCGCCGCAGAGCGCGCTGATTCCGGGTCGCGGGTGGCTGGAAGCACAAGTCGCGGCCGCCGAGGCGCGTTTCTCGAAGGACGTGCCACGGCCGCCAAACTGGGGCGGGCTGCGCGTGGCGCCGGACCGCTTCGAATTCTGGCAGGGACGCGAATCGCGGCTGCACGACCGGCTCGTCTGGTCGCGCGCTGCCGGGCATTGGACAATCCAGCGGCTCGCGCCATGACCCTCGCGCCGGCGCGCCGACGCGTGCACGCGCGCCGATCGCGATGAGGCGCCGGCCGGGCGCGCCGTCGCCGTTTGGCGTCCTGATCGCGCTCGGCATCTGCAATCACCTGGTTCTGACGGGTGCCCGCGTCGCGGTGTCGCTCGACGCGCTGTCGCTCGGCGCGAACGCGGCGACCGTCGGCAGCCTGCTTGCGCTGTTCGCGTTGCTGCCGATGCTCTTCGCGATCCCGGCGGGCCGGCTCGCTGATCGCGTCGGCGTGCGCGGCCCGATGCTTGCGGGCTCGATCGGAATAGCGTGCGGCGCCGTGATCGCGACGGCCGTGCCGGGCCTGCCGGCCCTGTTTGTCACCGCCGTGCTGCTCGGGCTGTCGTTCATGGCCTTCCAGGTCGCCGCCCAGTATGCGACCGGCGAGATGGGTCCGCCGGCCGGGCGCACGCGCAATTTCGGGCTGCTCGCGGTCGGCTACTCGACGTCGTCGATCGGCGGTCCGCTAATCACCGGATTCATGATCGATCACGTCGGATTCCGCGCGGCGTTCGGCCTCTTGTCGCTGCTGCCGCTCGTGCCCATCGCCGTGCTGGGCATCAATCGCGTGCCGTTTCCGGGACCGCACCCGGCGCACGCGGCAAACGCAGGCAGGCGCACGCTCGACCTCATCGCCAACGGCGACCTGCGGCGAGTCTTTCTCATCAACGGGATGATCGCGATCGCGTGGGAACTGCACACGCTGTTCGTGCCGATCTACGGCAATTCCATCGGCTTGTCCGCGTCGAAGATCGGGCTGATCCTCGCGGCGTTCGCGGCGGCGACGTTCACCGTGCGGCTGTCGATGCCGCTGATCTCGCGCCACGTGCCCGAGCATCGCGTGCTGACGTTGGCGCTGTACCTCGCCGCACTCGTCTACCTCGCGATTCCGTTTTCGCGCAGCGCGTCGATGCTGATGCTGCTGTCGTTCTGCCTAGGGCTCGGCCTTGGCGTCGGGCAGCCGATGGTGATGGCGCTGCTCCACACCCTCGCGCCGCCCGGCCGCATGGGCGAGGCGGCGGGCGTGCGCATGTCGCTGATGAACTCGATGGCCGTCGCCGTACCGCTGGTTTTCGGCGCAGTGGGCGGCACCATCGGCCTGTCGCCCGTGCTGTGGTCGGTGGGCGTGGCGCTGGCGACGGGCGGCTGGCTGACGCGGGTCGCAAAGCCTTAGTGACGATCAATCCCTTCCGCTTCTTCGAGAGCGTCATTGGCAGGCTGCGCGACATCGATCTCGCGCGCACGGCCGGCAGCCTGTCGTTCACGACGCTGCTCGCGATCGTGCCGCTCATCACCGTCGCCTTCTCCTTCGTCGGGCGCTTCCCGATCTTCGAGGACTGGCTCAAGGTGCTGGAGCAGTTCATGCTGAAGCACATGCTGCCGTTCGGCGCGGCCAGCGAGATTCGCGGCTACATCACCGGTTTCGCCGAGCAGGCGGCGCGACTCACCGGCGTGTCCGTTGCGTTGATCGGCGTGTCGGCGGCACTCGCGATGGCCAGCGTCGAGCGGGAGATCAACGCGATCTGGGGCATCCGGCAGGGCCGGTCGCTGCCGCGCCGCGTCGTCGTGTATGCGCTCGGCCTCACCGCCGTGCCGGTGCTGATCGGCGCGAGCATCTCGATCACGACGTGGCTCGTCATGCACTCGCTTGCCGCCGTCTCGCTGCGCAGGACGCTCGGCAACGAGATTGCCCAGACGCTGCCGTTCCTGTTCGCCACGGCGGGACTCACCGTGCTTTACAAGGGCGTTCCTGCGCGGCATGTCGGCGTAGTGCCGGCGATTGTCGCCGGCGCGTTGGCCGCGGCGGCGCTGGAAGGTGCGAAGCACGCGTTCGGTTGGTACCTGGCACAGGTATCGACGTACGAGGTGGTCTACGGCGCGCTGGCGGCGTTGCCGATCTTCCTGCTGTGGATCTACCTGTGCTGGATCATCATCCTCGCGGGTGCAGCCGTCAGCGCGTCGATCACCGATCCCCGCGGACGCCGCGCTCGCCGTCAAACAAGGGCAACTGATTGAAGTCGCGCATTCGGGTTGCCCGATCGGCGCGAGCCACGCTACATTTCGGCGGTTAAGCCAAGAGGAGACAACAACCGTGTGGTCGCTCATTCAAGCGGCGGGCTGGCCGATCTGGCCGCTGATCATCGCCTCGATCGTCGCGCTGGCGCTGATCTTCGAACGCCTGTGGTCGTTACGCCAAAGCCTTGTCGCACCCGCCGGAATGGTGGATCACGTGCTCGTCGAATACCGCCATACCGGGGCCACGCAGGACCTGCTCGCGCGGACGGCGGAGCAGGGTCCGCTCGGCCGCATCCTCGCGGCCGGTCTCGCGAACGTGAAGAGCCCGCGGCCGGTGATGAAGGAGGCGATCGAAGAGGTCGGGCGCGTCGTTACGCACGATCTCGAGCGCTTCCTGACCTCACTCGGCACGATCGCCGCGATGGCGCCGTTGATGGGGCTGTTCGGCACCGTCGTCGGAATGATCGAGATCTTCGGCTCGCAGGGGTCGACGGGATCGAATCCGATCCAGCTCGCGCAGGGCATCTCGATCGCGCTGTACAACACGGCGATGGGCCTGATCGTCGCGATTCCGAGCATGATCTTCTATCGGCATTTCCGGGCGAAGGTGGACGCGCTCGTCGTCGAGATGGAGCAGCAGGCGATCAAGCTCGTCGATTTCGCGCACAACGAGCGGAAATGAGCGCGCGGGACGAGGGCAGGCGATGAATCTGCGAGGCAACCGGGTGCGCGACGATCCGGAGATCAACTTCATTCCGCTGATCGACGTGCTGCTCGTCATCCTGATCTTCCTGATGGTGACGACGACGTACCAGCGCATCGCCGAGCTGCAGATCACGCTGCCGGAGGCAAATGCCGATCCGGCGAAGCAGCGGCCGCGCGAGATCAACATCGGCATCGACCCGCAGGGGCGCTACAAGATCGATCGCGAGCCGGCGTTCATGTTCACGAGCATCGACGCGCTCGCTGCGATGCTGAAGCGCACGGCCGGCGACACGAAGGAACCCATCGTCGTCATCAACGCCGATGCGCAGGCAACGCATCAATCCGTCGTGCACGTGATGGAGGCGGCACGCGCCGCGGGCATCGTGCACATCACGTTCGCAACGCAGGCATCGCCGAACGCACCGCGCAAGTGAGCCGACTCGCGGGGTTGCTGACGCGCAGCTGGTATGCGCCGCAGGCGACCGCGCTGTCCCTGGCACTGCTGCCGCTGTCGTGGGTGTTCGGTGCCTGCGCAGCGCTGCGGCGCGCGGGCTATCGCCGCGGCCTTTTCCACGGCACGCGGTTGCCCGTGCCGGTTGTCATCGTCGGCAACATCACCGTCGGCGGTGCGGGCAAGACACCGCTCGTTGCTGCCATCGCCGCCGCGTTGCGCGAGCGCGGCTTTCGCCCGGGCATCGTCAGCCGTGGTTACGGACGCCGCAGCGACGACGTGCGTCGCGTGGTGGTGGGAGACGACGCGCGCGACGCCGGTGACGAGCCGTTGATCCTCGCGGAGACGGGCGTGCCGGTCTGGGTCGGCGCCGATCGCCCCGCGGCGGCGCGCGCGCTGCTGGTCGACTCGCCCGACGTCGACGTCATCGTGTCCGACGACGGCCTGCAGCACTACGCGCTCGCGCGCGATGTCGAGATCGCGGTTGTCGACGGCGATCGCGCGCTCGGTAACGGTCGTCTGCTGCCTGCCGGACCGCTGCGAGAACCGGCGTCGCGGCTTGCATCGGTCGATGCCGTCGTCCGGTTGCGCAGCACGCGCACGCCGCCCGACGGGGCGGAGTACTCGATGACGCAGGTGCCGCAGCCGTGGCGCAACGTCGCCGATCCTGCGCGTGCGTTCGACGCCGGGTTGCTGCGCGATCCAGCGGCGGTCGCCATCGCCGGTATCGCGCATCCGGAGCGTTTTTTCGCCGTGCTGACAGCGCAGGGCTTCGCCGGACGCACGCATGCATTCCCGGACCATTACGCGTATTCGCGCGACGACGTCGCGTTTCCTGCCGCGAGCGCGGTACTCATGACCCAGAAGGACGCGGTAAAATGCCGCGCATTCGCCGATGCGCGCATGTGGATGCTGCCGATCCGTGCGGAGGTCGACCGCGCGCTGATCGAACTCGTCGTGGAGAAGGTCGATGGATCCCAAGTTGCTCGAGATGCTCGTGTGCCCCGTCACGAAGGGACCGCTGATCCACGACCGTGAGCGTTCCGAGCTCGTGTCGCGAGGAGCACGGCTCGCGTATCCGATCCGCGACGGCATTCCGGTGATGCTCGAAGAGGAGGCGCGCAAGCTCACGCCCGAGGAATGGGAAGCGTCCGGGACGTGAGCGCCGGCGCGCGCACGCGCTTCACGGTCCTGATCCCGGCCCGCTACGCGTCGACCCGCCTGCCCGCGAAGGCGCTGGCGGATATCGGCGGTCGGCCGATGGTCGTCAGGGTGGCCGAGCGTGCGCTGGCAAGCGGTGCGGCGCGCGTTGTCGTGGCCACCGACGATTCGCGCATTGCCGCCGCCGTCGCCGCGCACGGCTTCGACGCAGTCATGACGCGCGCGACGCACGCGACGGGTACCGACCGTCTCGCCGAAGCAGCCGCACTGCTCGGGCTCGCGCCGGACGAGATCGTCGTCAATGTGCAGGGCGACGAGCCGCTGCTGGCCCCTGCGCTGATGGAACGTGTGGCGCACCTGCTGGCGCAACGCGACGATGCGGCGATGGCAACCGCGTGTCACCGGATCATCGACGCGGCGGAAGGATTCAACCCGAACGTCGTCAAGGTCGTGCTCGATGCGCGCAACTACGCGCTGTACTTCAGCCGCGCGACGATCCCCTGGGCGCGGGATGCATTCGCCGGCGGCGAGCGCGCGATCCCCGCCGATCTGCCGCTGTACCGCCATTACGGGCTGTACGCCTATCGCGTGAGTTTTCTGCAGGCATTTCCGCGGCTCGCACCCGCGCCGATCGAATCGTTCGAAGCGCTGGAACAGTTGCGCGCGCTGTGGCACGGCCACCGGATCGTCGTTGAGATTGCCGATGGGACGCCGGCCCCCGGTGTCGACACCGAAGACGATCTCGCCCGCGTGCGCGCACTGCTCGGGTAACATGGCGCATCGAATGACCGAGCGAGTCCCATGCGTTTGATCCTGCTTGGCCCGCCGGGCGCCGGCAAAGGTACCCAGGCCGCGTACATCCGCGATTCGTACGGCATTCCGCAGATTTCGACGGGCGACATGCTGCGCGCCGCCGTCAAGGCCGGTACGCCGCTCGGTCTCGCCGCCAAGCAGGTGATGGACAGCGGCGCGCTTGTATCCGACGAGATCATCATCGGTCTCGTCAAGGATCGCCTCGCGCAGCCCGACTGCGGCCAGGGTTACCTGTTCGACGGATTCCCGCGGACGATCCCGCAGGCCGACGCGATGAAGGCCGCCGGCGTGCGGCTCGACTATGTGATCGAGATCGACGTTCCCGACGCTGCAATCGTCGAGCGGATGAGCGGCCGCCGCGTTCACCCGGCATCGGGGCGCACGTACCACGTCATTTTCAATCCACCGAAGGTGACCGGCTGCGACGACGCCACCGGCGAACCGCTGATCCAGCGTGCCGACGACCGCGAGGACACGGTGATGAACCGCCTCAGCGTGTACCACGCGCAGACCGAACCGCTCATCGCGTACTACGCGCGCTGGGAAGCGGGCGGCGACCCGCTCGCGCCGCGCTATCGCAAGGTGAACGGGCTTGGGACCGTCGAGGGCATTCGCGACGCCTGCCTCGCGGCACTGCGCAGCTGACGGCGGGTCTGCGCGCATGGCCGCGCGCGCTGCGGCAGAGCCAAGTCCCGCATACCGGCAGCGCACCCGCGCGCCGCACCGATGACGCCACGAGCGGCCGACGTCAGGCTGATCGCGTTCTACCTGCCGCAATACCAGCCGATCCCGGAAAACGACCGCTGGTGGGGTGAAGGCTTCACCGAGTGGCGCAACGTCGTGAGAGCGCAACCGAGCTTCGCCCACCACTACCAGCCGCCCGCGCCGGGCGAGCTTGGTTGTTACGATCTGCGCGAGCCTGCCGCGCGTGCGCGCCAGGCCGCCCTCGCACGCGAGTACGGCGTAGCGGCGTTCTGCTACTACCGCTACTGGTTCTCGGGCCGGCGCCTGCTCGAGCGTCCGCTCGCCGCGGTGCTCGCGAGCGGTGAGCCCGATCTCCCATTCTGCATCTGCTGGGCAAACGAAAACTGGACGCGCCGCTGGGATGGCCGGGACGACGAGATCCTCGTCGCCCAGAAGTACCGCGACGAAGACGCCGCGGGATTGATGCACGATGCTCGCGCGACCGGCGCCGGGATACCCGCTCTTCCGCGGCGTGATGCCCGGATGGGACAATACGCCGCGCGTGCAGGACCGGGCGCATTGCTTCGTCAACGCCGAGCCGGCGAACTACGCGCGCTGGCTGCAGGCGGTGGTCGGGCAGACGCGCGCGTCCGGTCCGCCGACGAGCGCATCGTCTTCATCAACGCGTGGAACGGTGGGGCGAAGGCTGTCATCTCGGAGCCTGACGCCCGTTACGGCCGCGCGTTCCTGGAGGCGACCGCGCTCGCCTTGAAGAACAGCTGAACCTCAATCGGAGCGGACGTCCCGTCATGGCGAAACGCAACGCGTTCTATGCGCAATCCGGCGGCGTGACCGCCGTCATCAACGCCAGCGCCGCCGGCGTCATCGAGACCGCGCGCGCGCACCGTGCAGAGATCGGTCGCGTGCTGGCCGGACGCAACGGCATCATCGGTGCGCTGACCGAGGACCTGATCGACACGAGCAAGGAATCGGCGCGTGACATCGCCGCACTGAAGCACACGCCGTCGGGCGCGTTCGGCTCGTGCCGCTACAAGCTCAAGGGCCTCGACGAATCGCGCGCGCAATACGAGCGGCTGATCGACGTCTTTCGCGCGCACGATATCGGCTACTTTTTCTACAACGGGGGCAACGACTCCGCCGACACGTGCCTCAAGGTATCGCAGATGGCCGACCGTCTGGGCTACCCGCTCGTGGCCGTCCATGTGCCGAAGACCGTCGACAACGATCTCGCCGTGACGGACAACTGTCCGGGGTTCGGCTCGGTCGCGAAGTACGTCGCGACATCGATGCGCGAGGCGGCGTTCGACGTCGCGTCGATGGCGGCGACGTCGACGAAGGTGTTCGTGCTCGAGGTGATGGGGCGCCACGCCGGATGGATCACGGCCGCCGTCGGCATGGCCGAGGATGCGGCGACGCCGATTCCGCTGGTGCTGCTATTCCCGGAGATTCCGTTCGACGAGGCGCGTTTCACGCATGAGGTCGATGCGCGCGTCAAGCGCTTCGGCTATTGCTGCATCGGCGTGTCGGAAGGCCTGCAGAACGCCGAAGGCAAGCTGATGGCCGAAGCCGGCAGCAAGGATGCGTTCGGCCACGCGCAACTCGGCGGCGTTGGGCCGCTGATCGCGAACCTCGTGCGCGAGCGGCTGCGATACAAGTATCACTGGGCCGTGGCGGACTACCTGCAGCGCGCAGCGAGACACCTCGCGTCGAAGACCGATCTCGACCAGTCCTATGCCGTCGGAAAGGCGGCCGTCGAGCTTGCGCTCAAGGGCCACAACGCGGTGATGACGGCGATCGTGCGCACGAGCGACAAGCCGTATCGCTGGAAGATCGGCATCGCGCCGCTGGCCGACGTCGCCAACAAGGAAAAGATGCTGCCGCGCGATTACATTACCGCGGACGGGTTCGGCATCACGTCAAAGGCGCGCGCCTATCTCGCACCGCTGATCAAGGGCGAGGCGCCGCCACCCTATCGCGACGGGTTGCCGCAATACGTGCGGCTGAAGAACGTCGCCGTACCCAAGCGGCTGGCCACGTCGTTCGACATCGGAAAGTGAACAAATGGACAAGCTGATCGATTACTACATGACGCCGATCTCGCCGTACGTGTACCTCGGGCACGAACGGTTCGTCGCGATCGCGCGACGACATGGCGCGACGATCGCTGTCAAGCCGATCAACCTCGGGCTCGTGTTTCCGGTGTCGGGCGGCTTGCCACTGTCCAAGCGCGCGCCGCAGCGACAGGCGTACCGGCTGGTCGAGCTGACGCGCTGGTCGCGCTACCTGCAGGTGCCGCTCAATCTGCATCCGGCGCACTTTCCGGTGTCCGCCGATCTCGCGTCGCGCTTCGTGCTCGCGGCGCTCGAGCGGAGCACCGACGCTGCACTCGACCTGGCGCTCGCTTTCAGCCGTGCGCTGTGGACACAGGAGTGCGACATTTCCGATCCCGCGACGCTGCAGGCGATCAGCGCGGGATGTGGCGGCGACGCGGCAACACTCGCCGCACGCGCCGAGGCCCCGGACATCGGGATGCGCTATGCGGCGCTGACGCAGGAAGCGATCGACCGTGGCATTTTCGGTACGCCCACCTACGTTTACGCGGGCGAGCTCTTCTGGGGACAGGATCGGCTCGACTTTTTGGACCGCGCACTGGCAAAATAGCGAGTTTTGGCGGCCGCGGCCCTTCACAGGAGCGCTGCTGCTACCACGAACGGCCGGCGCGTTCGCCCGGAGAGGCGAGTCCGCGCGAGCGCGGGTGCCCAAAGAATGGCGCCGCAGCGGGCGTTCACGATTTCACATTCCTCGAGGGAGAATCTCCATGTCCAATCCGCTTATCTTCGCGCTCGTCTGCGCGATAGCGGCCATCGTTTACGGCGCGGTTTCCATCCAGTGGATCCTCGCCAAGCCGGCGGGCAATCCGCGGATGCAGGAGATCGCCGCAGCGATCCAGGCGGGCGCCAAGGCCTACCTGAACCGCCAGTACACGACGATCGGCATCGTCGGCGTGATCCTGTTCTTCGTCATCGGCTTTTTCCTCTCCTGGCGCACGGCCGGCGGCTTCGCGCTGGGTGCGGTGCTGTCGGGTGTTGCCGGCTACATCGGCATGAACGTGTCGGTGCGCTCGAACGTCCGCACGGCGCAAGCGGCGAGCGTGAGCCTCAACGACGCACTCGCCGTCGCGTTTCGCGGTGGCGCGATCACCGGCATGCTGGTCGTGGGCCTTGGCCTCTTCGGCGTCGCCGGCTTCTACTGGTTCCTGATCTCGACGGCGCACTACGCACCGAACCTGATGAACGAGGGCCTGCACAACGCGATCGAGCCGCTGGTCGGCCTCGCGTTCGGCGGCTCGCTGATCTCGATCTTCGCGCGGCTTGGCGGCGGGATCTTCACCAAGGGCGCCGACGTTGGCGCCGACCTCGTCGGCAAGGTCGAGGCGGGGATTCCCGAGGACGATCCGCGCAACCCGGCGGTGATCGCGGATAACGTCGGCGACAACGTCGGCGACTGCGCCGGCATGGCGGCCGACCTGTTCGAGACGTACGCGGTGACGATCGTCGCGACGATGCTGCTCGGCGCGCTGCTGATGCCGTCGATTGCGACCGCCGCCGTCACGTATCCGCTCGTGCTCGGCGGATTCTCGATCCTCGCGTCGATCGTCGGCTGCTACTTCGTCAAGGCGCGCACCGGCGGCAAGATCATGAACGCGCTGTATCGCGGCCTTGCCGTGGCCGGCGTGATCTCGGCGATCGGATTCTTCGTCATCACGCGGATGATGATGGGCGACATCGGCAGCGTCGACGCGTCGCTGTCGCCGATGCGGCTCTTCGGCGCCTCGCTGGTGGGCCTGCTGCTGACGGCGGCGATGGTCGTCATCACCGAGTACTACACGGGCACCGACTTCAAGCCGGTCAAGCACGTCGCGGCCGCGTCGACGACCGGCCATGCGACCAACATCATCGCCGGCCTCGGCGTGTCCATGAAGTCGACGGCGTGGCCGGTGATCGCCGTGTGCGTCGCGATCTTCGTCTCGTATTGGTGCGCGGGTCTGTACGGCATCGCGATTGCCGCGACGTCGATGTTGTCGATGACAGGGATCATCGTCGCGCTCGACGCGTACGGTCCGATCACCGACAACGCCGGCGGCATCGCCGAGATGGCGAAGATGCCGGATTCGGTTCGTGCGATCACCGATCCGCTGGATGCCGTCGGCAACACGACGAAGGCGGTGACGAAAGGCTATGCGATCGGCTCCGCCGGCCTCGCGGCCCTCGTGCTGTTCGCCGACTACACGCATGCGCTGGACACCGCGCACCTGTCGACGTCGTTCGACCTGTCGAACCCGATGGTGATCATCGGTCTCTTCCTCGGCGGCCTCATTCCCTATCTGTTCGGCGCGATGGCAATGGAAGCCGTGGGCCGGGCCGCGGGTGCAGTCGTCGTCGAAGTCCGCCGGCAGTTCCGCGACATCAAGGGCATCATGGAAGGAACGGCGAAACCGGAGTACGGCGTCGCGGTCGACATGCTGACGAAGGCCGCGATCCGCGAAATGATCGTGCCGTCGCTGTTGCCGGTACTCGTGCCGGTCGTCGTCGGCCTCGTGCTCGGCCCGCAGGCGCTCGGGGGTCTGCTGATGGGCACCATCGTGACGGGCCTCTTCGTCGCGATCTCGATGACGACCGGCGGCGGCGCGTGGGACAACGCGAAGAAATACATCGAGGACGGCCACCATGGCGGCAAGGGCTCCGACGCGCACAAGGCGGCGGTTACCGGCGACACCGTCGGCGATCCGTACAAGGACACCGCGGGTCCGGCTGTGAATCCGCTGATCAAGATCATCAACATCGTCGCGCTGATGATCGTGCCGCTGCTCGCCGTTCACGGCACCGATGCGGCGAAGCCCGCGGCGGCGATGAAGGCCCCGGTCAGCGCACCTGCGGCAGTCACAGTGCCGGCAACGACGCCTGCGACAGTCACAGCGCCGGCAACGACGCCTGCGGCAACGCCGGCGCCCGCGCCAGCCAAGTAGCGCGGCGGTTGCCGCGCAACTGGTGCTCGGCGTTCGCGCGCCGCACGGCTGGATCAGAGGCGCGGACCCGCGGCGCGAAGGTGTCGTGCGTGGCGACTGACGTGCATTCGCCGATGCGGCGGATGGTTCCCACGCGACTCGCGGGCGCCGTGCGCGCGCGCTGACCGCCCGGGGGCGACGACGATGCCGATGGCCGATGTTTTCTCCGCAGCGGTGCTGCTGCTGCTCGTCATCGATCCGTTCGGCAATGTGCCGATTGTCGTTTCGGCGCTGGCGAATGTCGCACCGGCGCGCCGCGCGCGCGTGATCCTGCGCGAGTGCATCGCCGCCTACGTGATCCTGCTCGCCTTCATGTTCGGCGGCCAGACGTTCCTGCGCTGGTTGCAGCTGTCCGAGGTATCGCTGGCGATCGCCGGTGGCATCATCCTGTTCCTGATCGCGCTGCGTATGGTCTTCCGGCATCCGGAGGGACTGTTCGGCGATCCGCCGGGTGCCGAGCCCTTTCTCGTGCCGCTCGCGATACCGTCGATCGCGGGACCGTCGGCACTCGCGACGGTGATGCTGATGGTGTCGAGAAATCCGTCGCAGCAGCTCGCGTGGGCCGTCGCCCTCACGGCCGCAATGGTCGTGGCGACGATCGTGCTGCTGGCGTCGTACCGGTTGCAGCGTGTGCTCGGCGATCGCGGCATGGTCGCCGTCGAGCGTCTGATGGGGCTCGTGCTGACCGCGCTCGCCGTGCAGATGCTGCTCGACGGCGTGCGTACGTTCGTGACCGAGCTCGCCCGCACGTAGGCGGTCGCGGAATACACTGATGCGCGACGCTGTTACCCATGGATCGACTCGCGCCCGCACCCGCCGATGACCCGCCACGCTGACGCGCAGGTGCCTGGCCGGCGCTACGATGGCACGGCCATCGCATTGCACTGGATCACGGCCATCCTGATCGTCGCCAACCTGACACTCGGCCTGTCGATGGTCGGGTTGCCCATCTCCCCGCGCAAGCTGCACTGGTACCTTTGGCACAAGTCGATCGGCGTCACGATCTTCGTTCTGACATCGGCGCGCCTCTTCTGGCGCGTGCTGCATCCGCCGCCGCCACCGGTGCCCATGCCGCGATGGCAGCAGCGGGCGAGCGCGCTGTCGCATGGGGCGCTCTACGCGCTGCTGTTCCTGATCCCTGTTTCCGGCTATCTGTACAGCTCCGCCACCGGCGTGCAGGTCGTCTGGCTCGGCCTCGTGCCGTTGCCCGAGCTGGTCCCGAAGGACAAGGCGCTCGGCGATGCGCTCAAGATCGTGCACGTGACGCTGAACTCGCTGCTCGTCGCAGTGGTCTGTGTCCATGTCGCAGCCGCGGTCAGGCATCACTTCTTCGAACGCGATGCCGTGCTGTCGCGGATGATGCCTTTCGTCGATTCCCCCGAACCGCTCCAGAATCCGATGGCCCGCCGATGACGATTCGACTATTGATGCTCGCAGCGGTTTTCGCCGGGATGGGACCGACGACCGCGCTGGCCGACACCGTCGTGCCGGGCAAGAGCGAGATCGCGTTCACGATGAAGCAGATGGGCGTCAATTTCGACGGCCGCTTCAAGGCGTGGAAAGCCGACATCGTCTTCAAGCCGGCAGCGCTCGACCAGTCGAAAGCGACGATCGACATCGACCTCGCGAGCCTCGACCTCGCAAGCGCCGACTCCGAGGCGGAGGCGCGCGATCCGCTATGGTTCAATACGTCGAAATTCCCGGTCGCGCATTTCGCGTCGACGTCGTTCAAGAGTCTTGGCGGCGACCGCTACGAGGTCGCCGGCAAGCTCGCGCTGAAGGGCGTCACGCGCGACTGCGTCGTGCCGATCGCCGTCAAAGCGGACGCCGCGGGCAACCGGGTCGCTGAAGGCGCGTTCCTGCTCAAACGACTCGAGTACAAGATCGGCGAAGGCGAGTGGGCGGATACTGCGACGGTTGCCGACGACATCCGCGTGCGCGTCCGTATCGTGTTACCGCCGGGCTGATGACGCGGAATAGCGACGGAATCCAGCCTGTTTGCCGGCGCGCCGATCCATGGCCGTCGGAGCATCGAATCACAACCCCAAAGAGGAGCCTTCCGTGAACATTCGAATCGCGTTAGCCGCCGTCGCGGTGCTGGTCGCATTTCCCGCCATCGCGCAGGAAACGTACGTCATCGACCCCGTGCATTCGCAGCCGCAGTGGGTGGCGACACACATCGGCTTTTCGCAGCAGCACGGCAACTTCGGCAAGGCGACCGGCAAGATCGTGCTGGACCGCGCGGCGAAGAAGGGCTCGATCGACGTTGTGATCGACGCGACGTCGATCAGGACCTATAGCGACAGGCTCGACCAGGTCGTCAAGGGCGAGCGCTTTTTCAACGTCGAGAAGTTTCCGACGATGACGTTCAAGTCGACGAACCTGACGTTTGACGGGGATGCGCTCGTCGGCGCGGACGGCGAATTGACGATGCTCGGCGTCACCAAACCGGTTGCGCTCAAGGTCGCGAACTTCAAGTGCGGCGAGCAGGCATTCAACAAGAAGCCGATGTGCGGTGCCGAGGCGACGGCGACGATCAAGCGCTCCGACTGGGGCATGACGGATGGACTGAAGATCGGCAACCCCGGTGACGACATCCAGCTGATCATCCCGGTCGAAGCCTACCGCGACGTCTCCTGACGGTACAGAACGCGGCGTCCCGCCGACGTCAGCGACCGGGGACCAGCCAGCCGCCGGCGCGCCGCACGGCACCGGCGACTTCGAGTTCGGCGACGAGCTTTTCTGCGAGCGTCGCCGGGTCGAGCCGGAAAAATCGCGCATTGAATTCGCGATAGACGCCTACGCGCTCGACGTAAAGCGGCAGCGACGCGAGCGGCATCCGCTCGCGGTCGAGCAGCGAGAACACGAGCAGCGCCTTCAGCACGTGGCGCACGGTGCGCATCGGATCGACTTCGAACGCGGTGGTGCGCGCGAAGGCGCGCTCGAGCGCCGCGTCCACGTCGGTGAACGGCTCGCCGTGACCCGGAACGACGCAGCGCGCGTCGAGCGTGGCGATCATTTCCAGCGTCGCACGCGTCGCAGGCAGCGCGCCAGGATCCAGCTCGGGCGGCATGACGATGCCGTAGCCGTTTTGCCATAGCGCGTCGCCGGAGATGAGGATCCGGTGCTCGTCGTTGAAGAACACGAGCGCCCCCATCGCATGGCCTGGCGCCGCGAGCGCGCGCCATTCGATGTCGCCCCACGCGTGCGTGCTGCCGGGCTCGAGGATTTCATCGACGGCGAAGCGCTCGGCGCGCTGGTCGGCGTACTCGTAGAGCAGCGCCCGCTCGTCCCACGCATCGATCAGCGGCGCCTCGCCGGCCGGCACGGCGATGGTGCAGCCGTACGCGCGCCGCAGCGCGGCGTTCCCGCCGACATGATCGGAGTGACAATGCGTGTTGACGAGCTTCGCGAGCGGCCGGCCGTCGAGGCCCATCCGCGAAGCGATCAGCGCGAGCATCAGCGGCACGTGCTTGTCGTAGCCCGAGTCGATGACGACGCAGCCGGCGTCGCTGCGCAGGACCACGTGATTGGCCGACAGCCAGTCGCGCACGAACACGTGCATCTGCGGCGGCAGCGTAGGGCGCTTCATCGGGCTTCGCAATCGTTCTCGATCGTGCGGGCGTTCGCGAGGGTCTCTCGGCGATGTGAACCGCTAGATGAGCCGGCCGAGGAACTCCCGCACCAGCGCGACACGCTCGGCGAGTGTCGGCGCCGCGCGCTCGATCCGCACGCGGTCGGGTCCGGCGAAGCGGATGCGGCCGTCCTTCTGCACGAGCAGGATCAGCTTGCCGGCGTCGAACGGCGGCTCCCTGACGAACTGCAATGTCGTGCGCTCCGGGCCCGCGTCGATCTTCGTAACGCCAAGCGGCTTCGCGGCGAGGCGCAGCCGGTGGCAGGCGATCAGCGCCTGCGCAGGCTCCGGAGTCGGGCCGAAACGATCGACGAGCTCTTCGCGCAACAGTTCCAGCTCGTCGATCGAATCGACGCTCGCGAGTCGCTTGTAGAGCACGAGACGCTCGTGAATGTCGTTGCAGTAGTCCTGCGGCAGGCGGGCCGCCGTGTGCAGGTTGATCTCGGTCGTCACGCCGAGCGGCTGCGACAAGTCGGGCTCACGGCCGGCCCGCAACGCGGACACGGCAGCCTTCAGCATGTCGGCGTAAAGCTGGAAACCGATCTGCTGCATCTCGCCCGACTGCTCGTCGCCGAGCACTTCGCCGGCACCACGGATCTCCAGATCGTGCATCGCGAGGAAGAAGCCGGAGCCCAAGTCCTCCATCATCTGGATCGCCTCGAGCCGCTTCTTCGCTTGCGCCGACAGCGCTTCGTGCGGCGGCGTCAGCAGGTACGCGTAGGCCTGGTGGTGCGAGCGGCCCACGCGGCCGCGGAGCTGGTGCAGCTGTGCCAGTCCGAAGCGGTCGGCGCGATCGATGATGATCGTGTTCGCCGTCGGCACGTCGATGCCGGTCTCGATGATCGTCGAACAGACGAGCAAGTTGATCCGCTGCGCGTAGAACTCGCGCATCACGTGCTCGAGCTCGCGTTCGCCCATCTGGCCGTGCGCGACGGCGATCCGCGCTTCGGGCAAGAGCTGTGCAAGCCGCTCCTGCGTCGTGCGGATCGTGTCGATGTCGTTGTGCAGAAAGTAGATCTGGCCGCCGCGCTTCAATTCGCGCAACGCCGCCTCGCGGACGATGCCGGTCGAAAACGTCGCGACGAACGTCTTGATCGCGAGCCGTCGTTGCGGCGCGGTCGCGATCACCGAGAAATCGCGGATGCCTTCGAGCGACATCGCGAGCGTGCGCGGAATGGGCGTGGCCGTCAGCGTCAGCACGTCGACCTCGGCACGAAGTCGCTTCAGCTGTTCTTTCTGCCGCACGCCGAACCGGTGCTCCTCGTCGATGATGACGAGGCCGAGGTTCTTGAACTTCACGTCGGACTGCAGGAGCTTGTGGGTGCCGATGACGAGATCGATGCGACCGTCGGCGAGGCCTTCGAGCGTCGCCTTCACTTCCTTGGTCGACCGGAAGCGCGACAGCTCGGCCAGTTTGACCGGCCAGTCCGCGAAGCGATCGGAGAAAACCTGAAAGTGCTGTTCGGCGAGCAGCGTCGTCGGCACGAGCAGCACGACCTGCTTGCCATCGGTCAGTGCGATGAACGCAGCGCGAAGTGCAACCTCGGTCTTGCCGAAGCCGACGTCGCCGCAGACGAGTCGATCCATCGGGCGGCCAGTGGAAAGGTCCGCGATCACCGCATCGATCGCCGCCTGCTGATCCGGTGTCTCCTCGAAGCCGAAGCCCTCGGCGAATGCTTCGTAATCGTGCGGCTTGAACGAGAACGCGTGGCCGTTGCGCGCCGCTCGCTGTGCGTACAGGTTGAGGAGTTCGGCCGCAGTATCGTGCGCCTGCGCGGCCGCCTTGCGCTTGGCCTTCTCCCACTGGCCGCTGCCGAGCTCGTGCAGCGGCGCCGCATCCGGGGTCGCGCCGCTGTAGCGACTGATGACGTGGAGGTTCGACACCGGCACGTACAGCTTGGCGTCGTTGGCGTAGATGAGCTCGAGGAACTCGGTTGCGCCGTCGCCGACGTCCAGCGTCACGAGACCGAGATAGCGGCCGATGCCGTGCTCCTCGTGGACGACGGGGTCGCCGATGCGGACCTCGGACAGGTCGCGCACCATCGCGTCGACATTCGAACGCCGCCCGGTGTCGCGCTTGCCGCGGCGCACGACGTTCGCGTAGAGCTCGGCTTCGGTGACAAATGCAAGTCGCGCGGCTGGCCACGCGAAGCCCGCGTGGAGCGGCGCCGCGGCCAGCGCGACCTTCGCGTCGCTCGCGGCGAATGCGGCGAACGATTCGACGACGGCCGGCCGCACGCCGTACTCGGCGAAATACTGCTGCATCGTCTCGCGTCGGCCCGCGCCTTCGGCGCAGATCAGCATCCGGCCATCGAGCGCTTCGAGCGTTCGCTTGAGTGCGGCGAGCGGATCGTCGGCGCGGCGGTCCACCTGCACGGATGGCAGCCGGCGAACGGGTCCGTCGACGTCGACAGCGGCCTCCGCAGCGGTCACCGCGATGTCGACGCGCGCAAACGGCTTCAGCGATCCGCGCAGCTCGTCGTGCGGCAGGAAGAGCTGCGGCGGCGGCAGCAGCGGACGTGCCTTGTCGCCGCGCATCAGTCGATAGCGCGACTCGGTGTCCTGCCAGAAGCGATCGACGGCCGCGTCGACGTCGCCGTGCAGCGCGACGACGGCGTCGCGCGGAAAATAGTCGATGAATGTCGCGGTCGCGTCGAAGAAGAGCGGCAGGTAGTACTCGATGCCGCCCGGCGCGATGCCTGCCGAGATGTCCTTGTACAGCGTCGACTTCGACGGATCGCCTTCGAACACTTCGCGGAACCGGCCGCGAAAGCGCGTACGGCCCGCATCGTCCAGCGGGAACTCGCGCGCGGGCAGCAACCGCACGTCACGCATCGGATACAACGTGCGCTGCGTGTCGGCGTCGAACGTCTTGATGCTCTCGATCTCGTCACCGAAGAGATCGAGACGGTACGGGAGCGCTGCACCCATCGGATAGAGGTCGATCAGGCCCCCGCGAACGCTGAACTCGCCCGGCGACACCACTTGCGTCACGTGCGTGTAGCCGGCGAGCGCCAGTTGCGAGCGAAGCGCGTCGACGTCGAGCTTCTCGCCTTGCGTCAGGAAGAACGTGTGCGCCGCGAGAAACGACTGCGGTGCAAGTCGATAGAGCGCCGTCTGTGCGGCGACCAATGCAACGTCGCACTCGCCGCGCGTGATTCGATACAGCGTCGCGAGTCGCTCGGACACGAGGTCCTGATGCGGGGAGAAGTGGTCGTACGGCAGCGTCTCCCAGTCCGGGAAGACGCTGATGGCAAGCTCGGGCGCGAGCCACGCGATCTCGGCGGCGAGTCTCGACGTTGCAAGCGCGTCGGCGCAGACGATCGCAAGCGTCCGCCGTTGCGCGTGCGCGGCGAGTGCGAGTTGCGCGAGCGCGAGCGAGTCGCCCGACTCGGGAAGCGCCGCGAGCCGGACGCGCTGTCCCGCTGCCGGAATCGTCGGAGCGAGCGGAGGCAGCGCGGCAAACGGAGCTGCGCTCGGGATCGGGGCGACGGCGGGTTCGCGGCTGTCGGGCTTCTGCGCGGAGGCGGCCGTCGCGGCATCGGTCGGGGCCGTCGGCATGCGAAGTACGGGGGATGGAATCGCGACGCCGATTATACGCATGACATAATCGGCCGATGCGAACGCCGCGCAGCGCCGGAACCCCATCGCCCTATGTGCTGCTGACGCTCGCGCCGCTGTTCTGGTCGTGCAACTGGATCGTCGGCCGAGGCCTGTCGCACGACGTACCGCCGTTCGCGATGACGTTCTATCGCTGGCTGTTCGCGATCATCATCCTCGCACCGTTCGGGTTGCCGCGCCTTCGCGTGGACCTGCCGCTCGTGCGGCGCCACTGGAAGGCACTGCTCGCGCTCGGCGTCGTTGGCATCGGCACGCACAACGCACTCGCGTACCTCGGCCTGCGCTACACGACGGCGATGAACGGCGTCATCCTGAATTCGTTCATACCGGTGATGATCGTCGCGCTGTCGTGGCTGCTGCTGCGCGAGCGGCTGGCGTCGCTGCAGGTCGCCGGCATCGTCGTGTCGCTCGCCGGCGTGCTGACGATCCTGTCGCAGGGCTCGCTCGCGGCGCTTGCCGCATTCCGTCTCAACACGGGCGACCTTCTCATCATTCTGTCGATGGCGATGTGGTCGATCTACACGATCGGCCTGCGCTTTCGTCCTCGGGGGATGCACCTGCTGTCGTTTCTGCTCGTTATCGCATGCATCGGCGACCTCGCCATCCTGCCGTTCTATCTCGTCGAGACGTCGCTCGGACAGCCGATGCAGTGGACGGTGGCTTCCGCCGTGTCACTCTTCGCGATCGGCCTCTTTTCGTCCGTGCTCGCGTACATCTTCTGGAACCGCGGCGTCGAGCAGGTAGGCGCCAACGTCGCCGGCCTCTTCGTGCATCTGATGCCGGTGTTCGGCGTCGTGCTCGCGTGGGTCGTGCTGGACGAGCGGCTTGCCGCGTTTCACGTCGCGGGCATTGCGCTCATCCTGTGCGGCATCTTCATAACGAGCCGGTTCTCGGCCGTCGTCGTACCTGTTGGCACGGATTGAGCGAAGGTGAAGGTAGGACCTGTCTTACGATCGCAGCCGAGTTCGGAATAGGCTCTAGGACGCCTGGGCCGGCGCGCGCCCGTACTTGTCGTCGAAGCGGACGATGTCGTCTTCGCCGAGATACGCGCCGCACTGCACCTCGATCATGACGAGCGGGTCGACCTGGCGGTTCTCGAGCCGATGGCGCGTCTCGATCGGAATGAACGTCGACTCGTTCTGATGCACGTCGAATTCGCGCTCGCCGTTCGTCACGCGCGCGATCCCGCGCACGACGACCCAGTGCTCGCTGCGCTGGTGATGGAGCTGCAGCGATAGTGCTGCGCCCGGACGCACTTCGATCCGCTTGATCTTGAACCCGGGGCCTTCCTCGAGCACCGTATAGGCGCCCCACGGGCGGCTCACCGTACGGTGCAGCTTGTACGCGTCGTGTCCGCGCGCCTTCAGCTCGCCGACGACTTCCTTCACCCGCTGCAGGTGGTCCCGATGCGCGATCAGCACCGCATCGGGCGTATCGACGATGACGAGATTCTCGACGCCGACCGTTGCGACGATGCGGTCGGCCGCGTGCACGTACGTCCCTCGCGTGGCGATTGCCACGCGCTCGCCGTGGCCGCGATTGCCGTCGTCGTCGGCCACACTCAGTGCGGCGACCGCCTGCCACGAGCCGACGTCGCTCCAGTCGAACGCACCGCGAACGACGGTCACTTCGCCGGCTTCGGCTGCTGGCTCCATGATCGCGTAGTCGATCGAGATGTCGGGCACCGCGGCGAACAGCGCCGCGTCGATCTCGAGCATCTGCGGCGATTCGGCGTGGGTGAGCGCCTGGGCGACGGGACGCGCCGCGGCAAGCACGCCCGGTGCATGGCGCGCGAACGCGTCGACGATCGCATCGGCGGTGAACGCGAACATGCCCGAGTTCCACACGTAGTGGCCGGCGGCGAGATATTCGCGCGCGAGCGCCAGCGCCGGCTTCTCGACGAAACGGCGTGCGCGATACGCGGCCGGTGCAGCACCTTCCTGCGGCACCAGTGTGTCGCCGCATTCGATGTAGCCGAATCCGACGTCGGCGTGCGTGGGCGTGATACCGAAGGTCACCAGCGTCCCGGTTTGCGCGAGCTCCATCGCGCGCGTGACGGCGTCGGCGAATGCGCGCTGATCGCGTATCAGGTGGTCAGCCGGCATGACGAGCAGCGTGCGCTGGCCCCAACCGCGCGACTGCGCGAGCAGGGCGCCGACGGCGATCGCCGGTGCCGTGTTGCGGCCGAACGGCTCGAGCATGTAGATCGCCGTCGTCGAATCCGGCATTTCCATCGCCGAATACGTGTCCTTCGTATGGAAGTAGTAGTCGCGGTTGGTGATCGTGACGAGCGTGTCGATGCCGGCGAGCGCGAACGCGCGCGCGGCGGTCTTGCCAAGCAGCGTTTCGCCGTCGGGAAGCGGCATGAACGGCTTGGGCGCCGCCTCGCGGGACAGCGGCCACAGGCGGGTGCCGGTGCCACCGGAAAGGATGATCGGCAACAGCGTTGAACTCATCGCGTGCTGGGTGTTTTGAAGACCCGTAACTTTAGCCTAGAGCGCCCTGTAGGACAAACCGCTACAAGAGCTTCCGCACGGCGCTGATACGGTCAGTGCAAAGTTTTCCCTAGCATCCGTCTATCCCGAACAACCCCTCTCCGAGGATCTCAATGCAGCTCGATGAAATGCTGTCCGATGCACCGACCAACGACATCGTCGTGACGCTGCCCTTCGTGGCCGCTGCGCGTGCCGCGTCCGCACCGGCCCTTGGACGGTTCGGCCGACTCTATGGCAGCTCGACTGTCATGCAGGATGTCTACCGAATGATCGAAAAAGTGGCGCCGACCGAGGCGACAGTCTTCATTACCGGCGAATCGGGGTGCGGCAAGGAACTCGTCGCCCGCACGATTCACGAGCGCAGCCCGCGTGCGCGCGGCGCATTCGTCGCAATCAATTGCGGCGCGATCCCGCAGAACCTCATCGAGGCCGAGCTGTTCGGGCACGAGCGCGGTGCCTTCACCGGCGCGAACCGGCAGCACCGGGGCTGCTTCGAGCGCGCCGAGGGCGGTACGCTGTTCCTGGATGAGATCACCGAAATGCCGCTCGAGATGCAGGTACGCCTGCTGCGCGTGCTCGAGACCGGTCGCTTCGTTCGAGTGGGCGGCGACGGCGAGATCAGGACGAACGTCCGCGTGCTTGCGGCTACCAATCGCGACGCCCTCGATGCCGTTCGCGATGGACGGCTGCGCGAAGACCTGATGTATCGGCTCGCCGTCTTCCCGATCGTGCTGCCCCCGCTGCGCGAGCGCGACGGCGACACCGAGCTGCTCGCCGAGCATTTCCTGCAGAACCTGAACGTCGAAGGCGGGATGTCGAAGCGCTTTTCGCGCGCGGCGCTGACGACGATCCGCGCCTATCACTGGCCGGGCAACGTCCGCGAACTCAAGAACGCCGTGCATCGCGCGTTCATCATGGCCGAGGAGTTCGTCGAGCTCGACCTGTCGGGCCTCGCGTGCCCGGCCGTCGAAGGCGAGTGCTTGCGGATGCCCGTCGGAACGTCGCTCGCCGAGATGGAGCGTCAGGCGATCTTCGCGACACTCGATCATTGCCGTGGCAACAAGCGACGCGCCGCGGAGATGCTCGGCGTCAGTCTCAAAACGCTCTACAACCGCCTTACTGCGTACCAGGCCGATGGTGCTCGACTCTCCTCAATGTAGGCTAGAATCGCGCGTTTCGCGGGATTACAGGCACTCGATGATCCGAATCTTGATCGCGGACGATCATGCAATCGTCCGGGCCGGACTGCGGCAATTCATCGCGGACCAGGTCGACATGGAAGTGACGGCTGAGGCAGCGAGCGGTTCCGAAACCGTGTCCGCCGTACGCGCTGCCGACTTCGACGTCGTGCTGCTCGATATCTCGATGCCGGACAAGAACGGAATCGACACGCTGCGGCTTCTGCGGCACGTGAAGCCGGAGTTGCCGGTGCTGATGCTGTCGGCCTACGGCGAAGACCAGTACGCGGTGAACTTGCTGCGCGCAGGCGCGTCGGGTTACCTGAACAAGGAAGCGGCGTCGACGCAACTCGTCGGCGCGATTCGTACCGTCGTGCAGGGACGCAAGTACGTGAGCCCCTCGCTCGCGCAAATCCTTGCCGACGGTGTTTCGGGAGACGGGGACAAGCCGCTGCACGCGGAACTATCGCAGCGCGAATTCCAGATCTTCTGCAAGCTCGCGTCCGGCGCGGCCGTGTCGAAGATTGCCGACGAGTTGAACCTGTCGGTGAAGACGGTAAGCACGTACCGGACACGCATTCTCGAAAAAATGGCGATGAAGTCGAACGCCGACCTCACTTATTATGCGATCAAGAACGGCTTGATCGAATAACCGGGCACGGCGCACGCTTGCGTCCGAGGGGATTGGCAGGGAAGGACGGCAGGCAATGCGACTGACGGGAGCATCCAACATCGATGACGATACGACGCGCAGCGCCGGATCGCTGAGTCGTCCGGACGCGGAGACGGAGGCACCACTGCGCGTTCTGCTGGTCGAGGATTCGCCGCTGATACGCGAACGACTCGCGGAGTCGATCGCCGAACCCGGCCGCATCGAGATCGTCGGCCAGGCCGACAGCGAGCAGGCTGCGATCGGCATGCTCGCTGCAGCGCCGTGGGACGCGATGGTGCTCGATCTGCAACTGCGCCATGGCACCGGGCTTGGCGTGCTGCGCGCGTTGATCTCGCGCCGGCCGCCGAACGTCAAGGTGATCGTGCTCACCAACTACGCGTTCCCGCAATACCGCGCGAAGAGCATGGCGCTCGGCGCCGACTATTTCTTCGACAAGGCGCGTGAATACCACCGCGTGCGCGAAGTCCTCGACGACCTCGCATCGAACCGTCGCACCGACGTCCATTGACCTTCGGCGGCGGTCCGTCATCGGCGATCCGCTGACGCGATAAGTAAGAATTGCCGGGGCTTCGACGCGAGGTTGCAAGCCGCGTCGCCAGAGGCAACTCAACCCATTGAAGCACAACGTTATTTCTAGTGGCACGGCCGCTGCATAACACGTTGTGCGGCTGACCGCCACTTCGCGGCTTATCGCGGGAACATCAACTCAACGAAAGGGGATACCACCATGAAACGCCTGCTCGCACTCGCGCTCGCCGCGACGTTCGCCCTTCCTTCATTCGCGCTGCTGTCCGGCTGCAACACTGTCGAAGGCGCCGGCAAGGACATCCAGAAGGGTGGCGAAAAGATCAACGAAGAAGCGAAGGAACACAAGAAGTACTGATCGCGCCGAACGAAGCTCGCAACGGACGGCGTCTGGAGTCGATAGACCGGCTCCAGGCGCCGTTTGCACATCATGGCCACCCGAATCGAAGAAGCTCGCCGTACGACGCCGCCGTCCCGCCGAGACGGCGCTCGTCGTGCTCGCGATCCTGGCCGTCATCGCGGCAGCGAAGATCGCGGAGGCGTTTCTCGTGCCGGTGATCGTCGGCATCTTGCTCAGCTATTCGCTGAAGCCGCTCGTCGCGGCGCTCGAGCGGCTGCACATCCATCGGGCCATTGGTTCCGCGATCGTGCTGACGCTGCTCGGCGGCGTGATCGCGGGCGGTGTCATGTTGCTGCGCGACGACGCGAACGCCGCTTTGGCCGAGCTGCCCAATGCCGCCCGGAAGGTGCGAATGGCGGCGCGCGAGAGTGCGCAAAAGCCTGAGGGCCCGATGGGGCACGTGCGCGCGGCGGCCGAAGAGCTCAACCGAGCGGCCACGGAAGCCGCGAGCGGCGGCAAGGCTACCGCACCTGCACCCGCACCCGCGCCCCAACCGACGCAAATTCAGCGCTGGATCAGCGAGCAGTCGTCGAAGGCGCTCGACGTGGTGATCGACATCGGCATCGCGGGCTTGCTTGCCTATTTCCTGCTCGCCGTCGGCGATGCATTCCGGCGCAAGCTGGTGCGCGTCGCAGGCCCGACATTGACCGCACGCCGGATCACCGTCGAGATCCTCGACGAAATCGACGCGCAGGTGCAGCGCTACCTGTTGACGATGCTGATCATCAACACGCTGATCGGTGTCGCGACCTGGGGAATCCTGGCGGCGTTCGGCATGGAGCACGCGGCGCTGTGGGGCGTTACCGCTGCGGTCCTGCACATCGTTCCGTACGCCGGTTCGGCGCTGACGATCGTCGCAACGGGCTTCGCCGCCTTCGTGCAGTTCGAGGAGGTCAGTCGCGCGCTGATCGTCGCACTGTGCGTGGGTATTGCGGCAACGGCGATCGGGATGGGGCTCAACGCGTGGATTCAGGGGCGCGCGTTTCGCATCAACGCGGTGACCGTGTTCGTCGCGCTGCTCTTCTTCGGGTGGCTGTGGGGCGGTTGGGGGCTGCTCGTCGGCGTGCCACTGCTTGCGGTTGCCAAGACAACGATCGATCGGCTGCCTTCGCTCGAACGCTTCATACCGCTGCTTTCCGACGATTCGAAACCCGCAGCCGAGACGCCCGAAAGGCGTTGAGTCCTACATCGCGCGCGGGATTTCATTCCTGCTTGTGCAAATTTCCGCTCTTGCTCGCTGACGTATGTGCAAGTGGCTGATTATTAAATAATTTTAGTCTGGCACGCGCATTGCAATCCATCACATATGACTGGGCCAGGTCGGTCCATGGGAGAAGGAGCCTACATGAACTGGGATCGCATCGAAGGAAACTGGAAGCAACTGACCGGCAAGGTCAAGGAACAATGGGGCAAGCTCACCGACGATCAGATCGACATGATCGCGGGCAAGCGCGACCAGCTCGCCGGCAAGATCCAGGAATCGTACGGGATCACGAAGGACGAAGCCGAGAAGCAGATCGACACGTTCGCCGAAAACTACGGCGACTACGACGACGACGCCACCCGCGACCTTCGCGGACGTCACTGACCAAGGGGATCCAATCATGCCGAAACTGATGATCAGCCTGCTAGCCGCGGCCGGCATCGCTTTTGCCGGTGCCGCGGGTGCTGCAGATAACAAGACGATGTCGCGCGACGCATACAAGGCCGACAAGGACAAGATCGAAGCGCAGTACAAGGTCGACAAGGACCGCTGCGGTTCGATGTCCGGCAACGCGAAGGACATCTGCCAGGCAGAAGCCAAGGGCAAGGAAAAGGTCGCGAAGGCCGAGCTCGAAGCGCACTACAAGAACACCGACAAGTCGCGCAGCGACGTCCAGAAGGCCAAGGCGGACGCCGAGTACGATGTCGCCAAGGAAAAGTGCGACGATTTGTCGGGTAACCAGAAGGACGTCTGCGTGAAGCAAGCCAAGGCCACGCACACGAAGATGAAGGGCGAGGCGAATGTGATGAAGGTGTCCGACAAGAGCGCCGAAAAGCAAGCCGATGCCCGCAAGGATGCGTCGGAAGACACGCGCGACGCGCAATACAAGGTGGCGGTCGAGAAGTGCGACGCGATGAGCGGCGCCGCCAAGGACACGTGCGTGAAGAACGCGAAGGTCCGCTACGGCAAGACGTAATCGCCGAAAATCAGTTGTCGATCAAACGGCCGGGACTGACGTCTCGGCCGTTTTTCTTGTCTTGCGGCCGCTGCTACGCCTCAGCGCGTGGGGTTTGCGATCGGTTCGGTGCGAGCAGCAGCAGCGGCGGGCGGTGCAAGCGGCGACGGGTGCTCGTCGAGGTCCTCGCTGTAGGCGCTCTTCGTCAGGCCGGGTGTCGGCAGCGGAATGAACACTTCGATCGTCGTGCCCGTGCCGGGACGGCTGCTGATCTTGAATGTGCCGTTCAGCGCGCGCACGCGCTGACGCATGCCGATGATGCCGTGCGACAGCCGGTTCGATTCGACGCCGGCAGGCAGGCCGGCGCCGTCGTCGTGGACAATCAGTGACACACCCTCGGCATCGCCGAGCAACTCGACGTCGACGTTGCGCGCGCTGGCGTACTTCGCGATGTTCGTCATCGCCTCCTGGACAATCCGGTAGATCGCGATCGACGCATCGGACGGCAACTCGAGTTCAGCCAGGTTGAGCTCGCACTGCAGGCCGGCCCGCTCGCATACCTGTCGCACCTGCCAGTCCAGCGCCGACGAGATCCCGAGATTGTCGAGCAGTGTCGGGCGCAGCTCTTCGATGATGCGGCGCTTCATCTCGACGCCTTCGTCGAGCACGGCGATCGCGCGCTCGAGCTTCTCGGCCGCTTCGGGCAACGCGCTCTTGCAGCGCTGTGCCGCCCACGCGACGTCCATCTTGGCACCGACCAGAATGCCGCCGAGCTCGTCATGAATGTCGCGCGCAAGCCGCGACTTCTCCTCTTCACGCACGGTTTGGAGGTACGTCGAGAGCTCGGACAGCTCCTCGGTGCGCGCGGTGACCTCCTGCTCGAGCCGCCGTTGCTCCTCGACGAGCATCCGCCGCTTCGCCTCGCGCGAGCTGATTTCGCGGCGCGCGAGCGCCAGCACGACGAACAGCAGCGCGATGGTGAACGCCGTCATCGTCAGCATTCCGACACGGCCGAACTCGATGTCGCGCGCCCAGCGCGCGCCGCCGCGCTGGGACGATTCCCGCAGCTCGTCGAGAATGCTTTGGGCCCGGCCGCGGATCTCGTCCATCAGACGCTGGCCGAGGCCGGTGTCGATCAGCTGGAACGCGGCTTCGCGGCCGCTGCGCTCGTTCAGCGCGAGCGTCGATTCGAGCTCGTTCAGCTTCTTGCCGATCAGCCCGTTAAGCTGGGTCGCGTTGCTGTTCATCGCCTCGGTGCCGTTGCTGCTGACGAGGTCGCGCAGGCGGCCGAACGCGTGATCGATCTTGGGCAGCGCAGCGTTGTAGGGCTTGAGGTAGGTCGGATCGCCCGTCAGCAGGAACCCGCGCTGTCCCGATTCGGCCTCGCCGATCAGCGCCAGCGTCTCGTTGACGGCAGTTTCCATCTCGAGCGCGGCAGACATGGCCCGATTGGCGTACTCGAGCCGCCGGTAACCGATCTCGGCGAATCCCAGCACGCCGAGGGAAACGATGACCCCCAATGCCAGGGGCAGGAGCACGCGCAGGGGCAGGAGTCGTTTCATTCCGATACGTCGTGGTTGTGCCGACTATACACGCCGGGCGCGCCCCGTCGGGGCGATGGCTGTCCGCGTTTGTCCGACGCGAGGATCGGTGGCGGCCCGATACCCGGCTTTGTTTCGGACGCTTAAAGTCGGGTCATCGTTCAATGAGCCGACGCATCGGAAAGCGCGAGGATGTGATGCTGAAATGGGGATTCGTCTACTTCCTTCTCGCCGTCGCCAGCGGCGTTCTCGGCGTCATGGACACGCATAGCGCAACTGCAGGGCTCGCCCAGATATTCTTCTTCGGTAACGTGATCCTTTTCGTCGTCTTCACGCTGCTCGGATCGATCGACCCGCAGGTCTCGGAATATGGCGCGCTGAAGACGCCGCACGACGAGTAGCGGTCCAAACGTCTCCCTCCCCCTCGTGCGTAAACGAGGGGCCCTCGACGCCGCTTCCAAAGCGGCGTCTTTTTTACTAGCGACCCGCGTCGCCCGATTGCCTCGACGCCGGGCTACCGTCGGCGGACGCGACGTCGGGCAGCGCGCCCCCTTCGTTCTCCCAGTTCTCGAGCGGATGCTTCTGGCGGCGCGGCAGTCCCCGCTGGTTGCCGGCCCATTGGCGGTAGAGGGATGCGGCCGCGAAACCGGCGGCTGCGAATACGAGGCTGCGAACGAGGCCCTTCATGGTTTGGAAGCCTTTCCGCTGTCGGTCTCGAGCGCCGGGCTCGAGTGGTTGTTGGCCTGACCGGCCTTCGGCATCTGCGCGGACTCCTCTTCCTTCGTCAGCGTGCCGGTGCGAGGCGCGTTGGCGGCGGTATCCCGCGCGGTGCCGGATGTCGGCGCACTCCCCGTGGCTGCCGCCTTGGCCGCATCGGCAGATGCAGTATCCGGCGCGTTCGCGGCCGCCTGCTGAGCGCTAACGACACTCGGTGCCGTGGTCGCCGAAGATTGCGCAGCCGGAAGCGGCGTCTGAGCGACCGCGGGGGCCTGGGCCATTGCCGCCGACGCGTCGGTACCAGGAGCCGCTGCATTCGCGTTGGACGCTACCGGTCCGCGCTCGGCAGGTGCTGGCGGAGCGCTCCTCGATACGAGCGGTTCGACGACCGATCCGGACTTGTCGACGCCGGGTGGTGCCTTGGTCGTGCGATTCGCGTCGGGGGCATTGCAGGCACTGACGGCGACTGCAGCGGCCACAAGCATTAGCGTGAGTCTCGATGTCTTCATGCGGGCTCCGGTTGGGAAAGCGATGCGCAACGTCGCGAAAACCACCCGAGCGCGGGCGGGCGCAGAATGACCGCACGTTACGGCGGGCGCACTTCCTCGTGAAGCGGATGCCTCCTGATTCCCATGTAGGAGGGGCCCCACGGTCACGCAGCATTTGCAGAACGGCTGAGCAAGAGCGGCCGCAAGCGGTGGTCGCGCTCCACCTAAGCGATTGGTTATGGCGGGTATTCGGCAACACAAGCCGTGGCATGAAAGGTGCGGATTACCAACGCTCTGCCGACACCCAAAAAGGGGTTCGCTGACTTCTCCCAGGAGATTAAAATGCTCTACTACGCCGTCGTTTTTTTTATCATTGCATTGATCGCGGCATTGTTCGGGTTCGGCGGCATCGCCGCCGGTGCGGCGGGCATCGCCAAGATCCTGTTTGTCGTATTCCTGATCGTTTCGCTGGTAACCTTCCTGCTGTCGCTGTCGAAACGTTGAAAAGGAGCTGACGATGGAAAACAACGCAGAAACGCTTTCGTCCGTGGGCAACGGAGGCGGCATTTCGCAGTTAGGCAAGGCGGTCGCCCCGGACCTCGAGCAGCTGACTCGCGACTTCCGCACGTTCGTGGCCGATTGCGAGACCTTGCTGAAGAACGCCGGCACGCTGTCGGGCGCGGGTGCGACCGTTGCCCGTGCCCAGTTGTCCGAGAAGATGCAAGCGGCAAGGGTCAAGCTGGACGAGGTGCGCAGCACTGCCAACGATCGCGCCGCTCGCACGCGCGCATCCACCGAGGAATACGTACGCCGCGAACCGATGAAGGCGCTCGGCTACGCAGTTGCCGCGGGCGCGATTCTCGGCCTGATGATGTCCCGTCGCTGAAGGAACAACAATGCCAGACATCAAGCAGGGCGGCGATACGCCATTCCTGACCGACGTCAAGACGTTGCGTGAACGGGCTCGCCAGCATATCCAGGCGGGCGCGGTCACGTCGAACTACGGCGCCGATCCCAAGGTCGTGTGCAAAGTGCTGAACGAGGCTCTGGCAACCGAGATCGTCTGCGTGCTGCGCTACAAGCGCCACTATTTCATGGCACAGGGAATCGCGTCGGATTCCGTGAAGACGGAGTTCGCCGAGCATGCGACGCAGGAGCAGGAGCACGCCGATCGGATCGCCGAGCGGATCGTGCAGCTCGGCGGCGAGCCCGACCTCAATCCGGATACGCTGACGAAACGCAGCCACGCCGAATACGTCGAGGGCAAATCGCTCGTCGACATGCTGCGCGAGGATCTGGTGGCGGAGCGGATTGCGATCGAGAGTTACCGCGAGATCGCCGTGTGGCTGCACGGCAAGGATTCGACGACCAAGCGGATGATCGAGGAAATTCTGGCGGTCGAGGAAGAGCACGCCGACGACATCAACTCCCTGCTGGCCGGCATGAAGGATTGAACCGGACGGGGTTCGACCCCATCTGAAATGGGCTGTGCGGACCGGCGTCCGCGCAGTCTGCTGTTATCATGGGTTTCCAAGCGCTGCCGGAGTGGTTTCCGGCGACGCCCGCATCGTTACCGGGGGTGTACTGGTTTCGACGGGGGTATCGAAGCAGCGCGGGGCATGCCGAGGCGCTTGTCCTCGTTAAACCTGAGCAATCGCAAACTTAACTGCGAACGACGAAACGTACGCTCTGGCGGCTTAATCCCGCCGGACCTCGCACCGGACAGCGCTCGGTTCGGGTGACGAGCGGGTAACACCGCAAGTCACAGCGGGGACATTTAGAGCGATCGCGCCCATTCGGGTCACTTGGATGAAGCGCTAAAGCAAGGTGACTGGTTTTCCTGCAGCCTGTCCGCCGGCGTCAGGGAGACGAGAGCCAAACGACGCGACTAAGCATGTAGTCCCGACTGTAGAGGTCTTCCGGACGCGAGTTCGATTCTCGCCACCTCCACCACATCGAAGAATGACGGCCGCCACGCGCGGCCGTTTTCTTT
>CAVPWB010000002.1:0-343669 GCA_963709335.1 uncultured Pseudomonadota bacterium | reverse complement strand
GACCGGCACCCTCGCCAGCACGATCCGCTAGTTTCCCGTTTCGCCGACATTGCTCGGCGCGCACCCCGTGCCGCTCCGGCCCGGGCGCTTGAATCCTTGCGGATGGCCCTCATTGTTCGGCCATGCGCTTCGTTCCCGATCGTCCGACGCCCGGCAGGCACTCGCGTGAGCGACCACGCCGCGGCGACGGACAGCCTGCACGTCGTCTGCCCCGAGTGTGCGACCACGAATCGCGTGGGCCGCGAGCGGCTGGGCGACGGCGCCGGCCTGCGGTAGCTGCAAGCAGCCGCTGTTTCCGGGCCGGCCGTTCGAGTTGACGACGGCGAATTTCGACCGCCACATCGGCGGCGATGCGACGGTCATCGTCGATTTCTGGGCAGCGTGGTGCGGGCCGTGCCGGATGATGGCGCCGGCGTACGAGCAGGCTGCCGCGAAGGTCGCGCCCGGCGTGCACCTCGCCAAGGTCGACACCGAAGCCGAGCCCGAGATCGCGTCGCGCTTCGCGATCCGCAGCATCCCGACGCTCGTCGCATTTCGCAACGGCCGGGAAATCGCGCGCCAATCCGGCGCACTGCCGCTCCCCCAATTGATGCAGTGGATCACAACCCATGCGCAGAACTGATCCCGGTGACTGGATGTGGGCGCAAGCCTGCGACATGCTCGACGAGGCCGAACGGATGCACCGGCGGTTCTTCCGGCTCGCGCCGTCGACTGCTGCCCAAGCGGCGTGGGAGCCGCCCGTGGACATGTTCGAGGGCGAGCGCGAGATCGTCATCGTCGTCGCGATGCCGGGCGTGGCCGCCGAGCGCGTGCACGTCGTTCACGAGCGCGGTGCGCTGGTCATCCGCGGCGAGCGTCCGCTGCCATTCACCGGCCTTCGGCTGGCCGTGCGGCAACTGGAAATACCGTACGGCGCATTCGAGCGCCGCGTTCAACTTCCCCAGGGCCGGTTCGAAGTCGGCACGCCCGAACTGACCCATGGCTGCCTGGTGCTGCGCCTGCGAAGGAATGGCTGACTCCATGACCGAAGACACGCATCCGATCGACCATCCCGTTTCCGTCGAAGGCCGGACATCCGTCGACGCCGGGGGAGCCGCCGCCCACGCGCACGCCGAGGTTGCGGCGCGCCCGATTCCCGACGACGCGCTGATCATCCTGCCGGTGCGCAACGTCGTGATGTTCCCCGGCACCGTCGTCCCGCTGACGGTGGGGCGCGAGCGGTCGCGCGCGGCAGCGCAGGAGGCCGTGCGCCTCGAGCGTCCGCTCGGCGTCCTGTTGCAGAGCAAGCCGGACGTCGAGGAGCCCGCCAGCGAGGACCTGCACTGGGTCGGCTCGAGCGCCGCGGTGATTCGCTACGTGACCACGCCCGACGGCACGCATCACGCGATCGCCCGCGGCCTGCGGCGCTTTCGCGTGCTGCAATTCCTGGACGGCTGGCCGTTCCCGGTCGCGCGCGTGCAGTTCATCGACGATCCTGACGAGGTCGGCACCGAGATCGAGGGGCGGGCGCGCGCGTTGAAGCAGCGCGCTGTCGAGATCCTGCAACTGCTGCCGCAGGTCCCCGAGGAAATGGTTGCTGCGCTGCAGAGCGTCGACGGCGCGGCCAAGCTCGCCGATTTCATCTCGGGCCTGATGGACGTCAGCGCCGAGGAAAAGCAGGCGCTGCTCGAGACGTTCGATCTCAAGGCGCGGCTCGACAAGCTGCTCGAGCTGCTCGCGCGGCGCATCGAAGTGCTGAAGGTGTCGCGCGAGATCGACGAGCGCACGCGCGAATCGATCACCGACACCAACCGCAAGCACCTGCTGCGCGAGCAGCTGCGCACGATCCAGAAGGAGCTTGGCGAAGGCGACGAGAGCGGCGCCGACATCGCGGAGCTCGAAAAGGCCATCACCGAAGCGCGCATGCCCGAGGAAGTCGAGAAGGCCGCGCGCAAGGAGCTGAAGCGCCTCGAACGGATGCCTGAGGCCGCGGGCGAGTATTCGATGGTCCGCACGTACCTCGAGTGGCTGATCGAGTTGCCGTGGGCGCTCGACGCCGGCGCGCCGATCGACATCGGCGAGGCACGGCGAATTCTCGATGACGATCACTTCGGTCTCGAGAAGATCAAGCGCCGCATCCTCGAATACCTGGCGGTGCGCAAGCTCAATCCCGAGGGCCGCAGTCCGATCCTGTGCTTCGTCGGCCCGCCCGGCGTGGGCAAGACGTCGCTCGGCCAGAGCATCGCGAAGGCCACCGGTCGCAAGTTCGTCCGCGTCAGCCTCGGCGGCGTTCACGACGAGGCCGAGATTCGCGGCCACCGGCGCACGTACATCGGATCGTTGCCGGGCAACATCATCCAGAGCATCCGCAAGTCGGGGACGCGCAACGGCGTGATGATGCTCGACGAAGTGGACAAGCTCGGCGCGGGCGGCTTTCACGGCGACCCGTCGTCGGCGCTGCTCGAAGTGCTCGATCCGGAACAGAACTCGACGTTCCGCGACAATTACCTCGCGGTGCCGTTCGACCTGTCGCACGAGATGTTCATCTGCACGGCCAACGTCCTCGACACGATTCCGGGGCCGTTGCGCGACCGGATGGAGATCATCCAGCTGCCCGGCTACACGGCGCAGGAGAAGCTGCAGATTGCGAAGCGCTACCTCGTGCCTCGGCAGATGACGGCCACCGGACTTGCCGCCGGGCAGTGCGACATCGCCGACACCGCGCTGCTCGCGATCATCCACGACTACACGCGCGAGGCGGGTGTGCGCAATCTCGAGCGCGAGATCGGCAACGTGCTGCGCAATGTCGCCGTGCGCATCGCCGAAGGAACGGCGCAGACGATCGCGATCGATGCGCATGACCTGCACGCAATACTCGGCGCACGCAAGTTCGACGCGGAAGTGGCAATGCGCAGCAGCGTGCCCGGCGTCGCCACAGGGCTCGCGTGGACACCGGTCGGCGGCGACATCCTGTTCGTCGAGGCGGCGCGTATGCCCGGTTCGGGCAAGCTGATCCTGACGGGCCAGCTCGGCGACGTGATGAAGGAAAGCGCGCAGGCGGCGCTATCGCTCGTCAAGGCGCGCGCTGCGCAACTGGGCGTTGCGCAGGCGCTCGAGAATTCGGACATCCACATCCACGTCCCGGCGGGCGCCACGCCCAAGGACGGACCGAGTGCCGGTGTGGCGATCTTCGTCGCGTTGACGTCGCTTTTGACCGGAAGGCCGGTGCGCAGCGACGTCGCGATGACAGGCGAGATCAGCCTGCGCGGTCTGGTGCTGCCGATCGGCGGGGTCAAGGAGAAAGTGCTGGCCGCGCTGCGTGCCGGCATCCGGACGGTGATGCTGCCCGCGCGGAACCAGCGCGATCTCGAGGACATTCCCGCGGATGCGCGTGCGCAACTCGAGTTCGTGTGGATGGACAGCGTGGACGACGCGATCGCCACATCGCTGCCTGCCGTACCTTCCGAGACCGCAGCGGCGTAGTCGCGCTCGACAATCGCGCCGACGGGCGGCATTGACCACCCGTCGCTGTTGAACGGGCCGGCAACACCGGCCTGCAAATTCGTTGCATCATTCGAAGTCGCGGCCTGGTCAACGATGGCAACAAACAACTGCTCGTTCTGCGATCACGCCAATCCGATTGGCGCCAAGTTCTGCAATGAATGCGGCGCCGGTCTCGGGTTGCGTCCGTGCGCGCAGTGCGAGGCCATCAACGACATTTCTGCGACGTATTGCCATCATTGCGGCGCGCTGCTCGGCGCCCCTGCGGCAACGGCTGTAGCCGGTGCTGCGCAGGCGGAAGGGACCGCAGCGGAGAAGACGCCTGCGCCGACGAGACCGGCCGAGCCGATCGCCCAGTTGACCGGCGCTCCGGCATCCGATGTCGCCGGCAAGCCTGCTCCCGCGTCTGCGCGGGAACTGGCATCGGCTGCCGAGCGGCTCGATGCATTCTGGCGCGATTCGATGCAGGCGGTCGAAGTGGCTCGGACGATGAAAGGCGAAGAACCGCCGGCCGCAGCGCGTCAAGTCGATGTACTGCCGCTGCGCGTGATCGAACGATACGCCGGTCATCGATGCGGACGCCGATGCGCGGACCGATCGTCGGCGCGTTCCGCGCGTGGCCATCGCCGCAGGACTGCTTCTGGTCGTCGCCGCCGCCGTCTATTACGGATACACGCGCACGATCATTCGCGACGCGACGCCGGAGTCGTCGGTGCCGCTCGCAGATCACGGTGCCGAACGCGGTGCAGGCCGAGCCAACCCCCGCGCCGCCCACGACGGCGTCCGCACAATCGACAAGGGCGCCCGCACAACCGACGACGTCGTCGCCCGGCACTGGCCTGCCCGCCGCGACGGCGACGCAGCCCGCTGCCGAAGCGACTCAACCGTCGGCAATCCGGTCTGACGCCGCCGCTGCGGCGTCGCCCGATCCCGGTGCACCTGGCGGAGCCACGCCGTCGCTGCCATCGCCCGCTGCTGTGACGCCTGACGAGGGATCGCAAGCGTCGCCGCCGGTTGCGTCTTCGCCGCCGGCGACCGAAGCGCCTTCATCCACTGCAAGTGATCCGCCGGCTCCGCAGGGCCGATCGTCCGGTCGAGTCCGCTGCCGCACCGCGCGCGACGACTCCGCGCCGTCCTTCCGCGAACGAATTCCGCACGGCCACGCGCGCGCCGCGTTCGCCCTCGTCAGCAGGTGGTCGTGTCGCCACCCGTACGGCGTTCGACTGTGCCCTCGTCGGCCGTTGCGCCCGCGCCAAGCACCGAAGCACCAGCCCTGCTGGCGCCGGCTAGCGCCGGCAGCGCCCGTGATTACAGGCAACTGCACCGCTAGTGTCGCCGCCCTTGGACTTTGCAGGCGCTAGGGAGCCCTGAGCATGCATCGCCTGTTCGCCGCCTTCCTCGCAACGGCAATGATCGGCCATGCCGCCGTCGCCGACGCCGCGGCGTCCTTCAAGATCGTCACGGCGTCCGAGCGCGGCACTTACATCCAGATCGGCAAGGATCTCGCGCGCTACATCGCGCCGCTCGCCGACATTCAGCTCGACGCGCTGCCTTCAGCCGGGTCCGCCGAGAACGTGCACAGGCTTCGCTTCGAGCCTGGCGTCAAGCTCGCGCTCGTGCAATCCGACGTCTACCAGGCATTTCTCGATCAGGCGGCTGCAGGCAACGCGGAGGCGCGCAACCTGATCATGCCGCTGCGCGTCGTGATGCCGCTGTACAACGAAGAGATCTATTTCGTCGTTCGTGCCGATTCGCCGTTGAACTACGTCCACGATATCCGCGGGATGCGCATCAACGCCGGTCCCGTCGGTTCCGGGACGGCGCTGACGACGACGACGCTCTACAACCTGATGTTCAAGGAGCCGCTCGCCGATGCGAATGCGAGCTTCCTGTCCAACGAAGAAGCGCTGGCGAAGCTCGTGACCGATCGGTCGATCGACGTCGTCGCGATCATCGCAGGGCAGCCGGCGAAAGTGCTGACGGACATGAAGCCGGAATCGCGGCAATACGTGAAGCTGTTGCGCTTCGACCCGAAGGACGCGTCGAGCGAAGCCGTGTTGCAGACGTATTTTCCCGCGACCGTGCGCGCGACGAGCTACCCGAACCTGCTGACCGAGGATCTGCCGTCGCTGGCGGTCAAAGCCTACCTCGTCACCTACGACTTCAACCTCGGCAACACGCGCGAACACCTGCGTCGGTTCGCGCGCGACATGTGTCGCAACTTTTTCATCCTGCAGTCGAACGGTCATCCGAAATGGCGCGAGGTGAGTCTCGCGCTGCCTGATCTCGGCCGGGGCTGGGCTTACTATGCGCCGACCACGCGCGAGCTGCAGGCGTGCATCGCCACGCGCGTCCGCGCCGCGCCAATGCCGGGGCAGCCGACGCCATTCGTCCCTTCGTCGCCGGCGTGTCCGCAGCAGGAGCGCGTGCTCGGTCTCTGCCGCTAGGCGCTAGGTACCCGCGAGCGAGGCAGCAGCGTCCCCGCGGGCTCGTGCCGCACCTGCTCGAACGTGCACTGCGCAGGGGCCTTGTCGGGCCGAAAGCGCAGGAGACTCGTGCCATGACGAAATCGTCCCGCGCTGAAGTGATCGTAGCGGACTTCGACGACGAGCGCGTTGCGCAGCGGCTGCCATTCACCGCTGCGCTCGGTGCTCCAGCGGCTGGGACCGCCGGGTGCGCGGCCGGTGAAGCCCGGCGGCTCGATCAGTTTTTCCAGCTTCGCGGTGAGTGCCTTACGATCGTCCCGCGGGATGTTCGACGTGAAGCCGACGTGATGAAGGAGTCCATCGTCGTCGAAGAGGCCCAGCAGCAGTGACCCGACGACGTCGGTGCTCGTGCCATAGCGAAAGCCGCCGACGACGCAGTCCGCCGTGCGCATCTGTTTGAACTTCTGCATCCCCGTCCGATCGCCGGTGCGGTAGGGCAGATCACTCCGTTTCGCGATCACGCCGTCAAGCTCGGTGCCGAGCGATTCGAACCAGCGGTCCACGTCGGCGCGCGCATGCGTTGTCGGCGACAACCGAAACGCCGGTCGGTCGCCGAACGCCTTTTGCGCGAATGCCTCGAGTGCGGCGCGCCGTTCGCCAAGCGAGCGCTCGACGAGCGGCGTTCCATCGCTGTCGACGAGCAGGTCGAACACGATGTAGACCGCCGGATGTTCGCGCGCGAGCTTCTGCACGCGGCTCTCCGCCGGATGGATGCGCATCAGCAGCTCGTCGAACGACAGCGTGCCGCCTTGCGGAACGACGAGCTCGCCGTCGAGCACGCAGCACGGCACCGGCAGCGCCTGCATCGCCGCGACGATCTCGGGAAAGTAGCGGTTGAACGGCTGCCCGGCCTTCGACCGCAGCTCGATATCCGCACCTTCCTTGAATGCGAGGCAGCGGAACCCGTCCCATTTCGGCTCGTACTGCCATTGCGGCCCCTCGGGCAGCACGGCGACGAGCTTCGCCTCCATCGGCGCGTAGTCGGTCGGCAGCGCGAGCGTCATCGGCGTTGGGCTCGTGCCCGCGCCGGCGGCGCGAGCAGCGGGGAGAGGTCGAATCGATGTCGCCGGTCGGCCATCGGGGCCCAGAGGTCGCCCAGCGCTGCTATCCGCGCGGGAACGTTGTCGATGCGGAAGTCGCCGGTCGTCGCACCGGCTTCGAGCTCCGGCCACGTGATCGGCGTCGAGACGGTCGCGTCCGGAGTTGGACGCGGCGAATACACCGACGCGAGCGTGCGGCCCCACGCATTCTGGTTGTAATCGACGAGCACGCGGCCCGCGGGCCGCTTCGCAATCCGGTATTCGGCCGTGATCAGGTCCGGGTGCCGATCGGCCAGCACGAGCGCGAGCTGTTTGGCGAATGTCCATACCGCTTTCTGTATCGGACCACGGACGATCGGTACGTACACGTGGACGCCTTTCGAGCCGGTGGTCTTCACGTGCGCAGGCATGCGCAGCGCCGTCAGCGCGTCGCGCAGCACCAGCGCCGTCGCGCGCACCGCATCGAACGTCGCAGGCGGTACCGGATCGAGATCGAAATGTACGAAATCCGGTCGGTCCACATCGTCACACCGCGCGTACCACGGGTTCAGATCGATGCATCCCAAATTGACGAGCCACAGCAGCGATGCGAGATCCTGGACGATCGGAAATGCGATGACGTTGCCCGAGCCGTGCGTGATCGAGCACGTCTCGATCCATGGCGGACGCGGTTGCGGCGCCCGCTTCATGAAAAAGCACTCGCCCGCAGCACCGTTGGGATAGCGCTTCATCACCATCGCGCGGTCGGCGAGATGCGGCAGCAGCACGGGCGCCACGGTCGCGTAGTACTGCAGCAGGTCACGTTTGGTGATGCCGCGCTCGGCCCAGAAGGGCTTGCGCAGGTTGGTCAGTCGAACGTCGCGGCCACCGATGTCCAGCACGACGCTTTCCGTATCGTCGGGTAGCGTGGGCGCAGCAGCCGCGGCGGCGCGCGCGGAATCCGGGCGTCGCTTGCCGCGAGTTTCGACGCGCAACGACGCCATCAGGATGCGGCCGACGTGAGCATCCGGCGACGATAACGCGCAAACCTGTTTCGCACCAGACACCGCCGTGCCGATCGCACGTAGGATTCGGCTGGCCGCAAAAGGCATGCGCGAGGTCCTCGGCACGGTCGGCGCGTCCGGCGCGTGGCCGAAACGAGCGTCGGACGAGGTGGGCAGACACGGGCTCCGTTAAGCTGTAGGCAAATCGCTGCGCGATGGCCCGGGCTCCGGCACCGGATACGCGAGCCGATTTTCCATCGATCCAACGGGATCACCACGACGGAGGCCGCGTGAATCGTCTGCAAGTCATGTTTTCGATCGGCATTGCACTCGCCGGTGTGCTCGCAGCTTCCGCGCCCGCGGACGCGCAGCAAAAATCCGAAATCTCGATCACGCGGCAGCCGGGCATCCTGTACCTGCCCTCGCACGTGATGGAAAAGCAGCAGCTGATCGAGAAGGAGGCCGCCAAGCTCGGCGTGCCCAACTTGAAGGTCACCTGGGCGAGCCTGAGCGGCGGTGGCGCGCAGACGGACGCACTGCTGTCGGGCAACGTCGACATCGTCAACACGGGTGTCGGCAACCTGCTGCTGCTGTGGGACCGGACGAAGGGCGGCGTCAAGGGCATTGTCGCGAACTCGGCGCTGCCGCTGACGCTCGTCACGCGCAACCCGAACATCAAGTCGTTGAAGGACTACACGGCCAACGACCGGATCGCCGTGCCGACGCTCAAGGTGTCGACGCAGGCGATCCTGCTGCAAATGGCGAGCGAGAAGGCCTTCGGCTCCGACCAGACGACGAAGCTCGACGCGAATGCCGTGCAGCTCGGCCATCCTGACGCGGCGATCATGATGGCGAATCCGCAAGGCGAGGTGACGAGCCATTTCGCCGCGCCGCCCTATCAGTACTACGAGCTGAAGACGGTCAAGGGCGCGCACGTCGTGCTGTCGTCGCCCGACATCATCGGCGGTCCGCTCACGCAATCGCAGTTCTTCACGACAACGAAATTCGCCGACGCTAATCCGAAGGTGATCGCGGCGATCAAGGCGGCAACGTTCACGGCGATCGATTTCATCAAGAAGGACACGCCGGCCGCCGTCGAGATCTATCGCGAGGTCACGAAGGACAAGATGAGTGCCGAGGACATCCTCGACATGCTGAAGCAGCCCGGCATGATGGAATGGACGGCGGCACCCCAAGGCACGATGAAATTCGCGGCGCACCTGCACAAAGTGGGCACGCTGAAAGTGATGCCGGCGGCGTGGACGGACTATTACCTGCCGATCACCGCCGACCTGCCCGGCAACTGACAAGAGG
This sequence comes from uncultured Pseudomonadota bacterium, assembly GCA_963709335.1. Taxonomy (GTDB): domain Bacteria; phylum Pseudomonadota; class Gammaproteobacteria; order Burkholderiales; family Casimicrobiaceae; genus VBCG01. The sequence continues at coordinate 334,366 of CAVPWB010000002.1, read as the reverse complement.
CCCAGCGATGAGCGCACTGTCCGATGCCACGCGCGCGAAGCTCGCAACCGTCAGCACGGCGACGCTGACGACGGCGCTCTTCAAGCGCGGACTGCGCATCCAGTTCATCCAGGACGTGCGGCCGCTGAATCCCGCTGGCGGACCGATGGTTGGCGAGGCGTATACGCTGCGCTACATCCCCGCGCGCGAGGATTTGAATCCGATCACGGTGTTTCGCGATCGCTCGCATCCGCAGCGCAGGGCGGTGGAGGAGTGCCCGCCCGGTGCGGTACTCGTCATCGACAGTCGCAAGGATGCGCGGGCCGCGTCGGCGGGGTCGATCCTCGTTGCGCGGTTGATGCAGCGCGGCGTTGCCGGCGTCGTGACAGACGGCGGCTTCCGCGACTCGCCGGAAATCGCGCAGCTTGCCATTCCCGCTTACCATCACCGCCCTGCGGCGCCGACGAACCTGACCGTGCATCAGGCGCTCGACCTCAACGTGCCGATCGCGTGCGGCGACGCACCGGTCTTTCCCGGCGACGTCATCGTCGGCGATGCCGAGGGTGTCGTCGTCGTTCCGGCGCATCTGGCCACCGAGATTGCCGACGAGGCCGTCGAGATGACGGCGTTCGAGGACTTCGTCACCGAGGAAGTGATGAAGGGGCGCTCGATCGTCGGACTCTATCCGGCCACCGACGAGCAGACGACGCGCGACTTCGCGGCGTGGCGGCTCGCGCGGGGCCGCTAGCACCAGGGGGCGCGTAGCATTGGCGAAGCAGGGGCTGGAAAGGCCCCGATCGACTTCAAAGGACCGGCATGGACGCAGCAGGCAACTACATCGCAGGCGAATGGATCGCATCGTCGGAAGCGGCCGAGGACATCAACCCGTCCAACACGGGCGACATCGTCGGATTGTTCGCGCGTGCCGACGCGACGGCGACCGAACGCGCGATCGCGGCGGCGAAGGCGGCATTCCCCGCCTGGTCGCGCGGGTCGATCCAGCAACGTCACGACATACTGAAACGGATCGGCGACGAGATCCTCGCTCGCAAGGACGAGCTCGGCCGGTTGCTCGCGCGCGAGGAAGGCAAGACACTCGCCGAAGGTGTAGGCGAGACCGTACGCGCCGGCCAGATCTTCCTGTTCTTCGCCGCCGAATGCGTGCGGCTGGGCGGCGAGAAGATCGCGTCCGTGCGCCCGGGCATCGACATCGAGGTCACGCGTGAACCGGTCGGGGTCGTCGGGCTCATCACGCCGTGGAATTTCCCGATCGCGATTCCCGCGTGGAAGATCGCGCCGGCGCTCGCGTACGGCAACTGCGTCGTGTTCAAGCCGGCCGACCTCGTGCCGGGAACTGCGCATGCGTTGTCGAAGATCATCGCCGCGTCGGGCATTCCGGCGGGCGTGTTCAACCTTGTCATGGGACGCGGGTCGGTCGTAGGCGAAACGCTCATCCGGCATCCCGACATCGCCGCGATCTCGTTCACCGGATCGGTGGCCACCGGCCAGAGCATCGCCGCCGCGTGCGTGGCCGGCATGAAGAAGTTCCAGCTCGAAATGGGCGGCAAGAATCCACTCGTCGTGCTCGACGATGCCGACCTCGCCGTCGCCGTCGAATGCGCGGCCAACGGCGCGTTCTTCGCCACCGGCCAGCGCTGCACGGCATCCTCGCGGCTGGTCGTCACCGAAGGCATCCACGATCGATTCGTCGCCGCTCTCACCGAACGGATGAAGACGCTCGTCGTCGACGATGCGCTCAAATCCGGCACGCACATCGGTCCGGCAGTCGACCAGAGCCAGCTCGACCAGGACTTGCGCTACATCGGCATCGGGAAGGACGAGGGCGCACGGCTCGTCGCCGGCGGCGACGTGCTGCGTCGCGACGCGCCCGGGTTCTACGTCGCACCGGCGCTCTTCACCGACGTGCGCAACGACATGCGGATCGCGCGCGAGGAGATCTTCGGTCCGGTCGCCGCGGTGATTCGTGCGAAGGACTACGACGCGGCGCTCGCGATCGCCAACGACACGCCGTTCGGCCTCGTTGCCGGCATCTGCACGACGAGCCTGAAGCACGCGACGCATTTCAAGCGCAATGCCGAAGCCGGCATGGTGATGGTCAACCTGCCGACGGCAGGCGTCGACTATCACGTGCCGTTCGGCGGCCGCAAGGGCTCGAGCTACGGGCCGCGCGAACAGGGCCGCTATGCGGCGGAGTTCTACACCACGGTGAAAACGGCGTACACCCTCGCGTAGCCGGGCGTAGCACCGAGTTGATCGACGTCCTCGACCGCTGTCGCGACAAGATCCGCGGACGCGGCCTGCGCGTCGTGTTTCCCGAGACGGCGGACGAGCGCATCGTCGCCGCAGCGCAGCGGCTGCGCGATGAGCGGCTGGCCGAGCCAATCCTCGTCGACAATCCCGCCGCGAGCGCGCGGCTGTCCACCTACGCCGATCTGTACATGCAGAGGCGTCCGGACGCGAATCCGGCGGTCGCACGCCGCCTCGCCGCAAAGCCGCTGTTTCACGCCGGCCTGATGGTCGCCGCCGATGACGCCGACGCAATGGTCGCGGGTGCCGCCAATCCGACGGCGCGCGTGATCGAGGCCGGCCTGATGACGATCGGTCTCGGCGCAGGCATTCGCACGCCGTCGAGCTTTTTCGTCATCGTGCTGCCGCAGCGCGTGCTGCTTTACGCGGACTGCGCCGTCAATGCGGACCCGTCGCCCGACGCGCTCGCCGACATCGCGCTTGCATCCGCGGACAGCTATCGACGGCTGCTTGACGCAGAGCCGCGCGTCGCGCTGCTGTCGTTCTCGACGAAAGGCAGTGCGTCGCATGTGCGGGTCGACAAGGTCGTGCGTGCGCTCGAACTTGCGCAGGCGCGCGCGCCGGGCCTTGCCATCGACGGGGAACTGCAGGCCGACACCGCGCTGTCGGCCGCCGTCGCGGCGAAGAAACTGAAGGAACCGGGTGCCGTGGCGGGGCGCGCGAACGTACTGGTGTTCCCGGATCTCGACGCCGGCAATATCGCGTACAAGCTGTCGCAGCAATTGGCGGGCGCCCAGGCGATCGGACCCGTGCTGCAGGGCTTCGCGCGTCCGATCAGCGACCTGTCGCGGGGCGCCAGTGTCGACGATATCGTCGCGACGACGGTGCTTCTGCTGACGTTCGCCGAGCGTTCCGCCGCGTCCTGAACCCGCGCGTCAGCGCGCGTCGATCGCCACGTACTCGCGCGGCTCGGGCCCGTTGTAGAGCGTCAGCGGCCGGATCAGGATGTTGTTCTCCATCTGCTCCAGCATCTGCACCGTCCACCCGGGCACGCGGCCGGAAGCGAAGATCGGCACGAACAGGTCCTCGGCGATGCCGTTCAGGAAATACACGACGCCGGCGTAGAAGTCGACGTTGACGTTGACGCCGTGGCGCGCATACGGCTTCATCGCCTCGACGAGCGCTGCGAGAATCCGGTACCACTTCGGCTCGCCCATTGCCTGCGACAATTGCTCGACGCCGGCGCGCATGTGACGGGCGCGCGGGTCTTCGGCACGATAGACGCGGTGACCGAAGCCCATGATCGCTTCCTTGTTCGTGCGCTTGCGCTTCACGTATTCGGCCGCGGCGTCGGGCGTGCCGATCTCCTGCGCCATCCGCATCACGTTCTCGGCGGCGCCGCCGTGCGCAGGCCCGGACAGCGCCGCGATGGCGGCGGTCATCGCCGCATGCAGGTTCGCCTCGGTACCGGCGACGACGCGGGCGGTGAACGCCGACGCGTTGGAGCCATGTTCGGCGTGCAGGATCATGTCGATATCCATCAGTCGCGCGGCGTCGGGTGTGGGCGGCGTCCCCTTGAGCATCCACAGGAAATTCGCCGCGTGGCCGAGCGAGGGATCGGGCGCCACCGGCACGCGGCCGTTGCGGATGTGCTCGTGCGCGGTTACCAGCATCGGCACCTGCGACGTCAGCCGGATGCCTTTGCGCATTGTCGCTGCCGGCGAGTTGTCGCTGCTGTCGACATCGAATGCGGCGAGCGCGGAAACGGCCGTGCGCAGCACGTCCATTGGATGCGCGTCGCTGATCGCGCGGATGATGTCGTAGATCCGATCGGGAAGGGTTCGCGCCGCCTTGAGCTCGCCGTCGAAGCGCGCGAGCGCGTCGGGCGACGGCAGCTCGCCGTGGAGCAGCAGATAGCACGTCTCCTCGAACGTCGACTGCGCGGCGAGATCGTGGATCGAATAGCCGCGATACAGGAGCTCGCCGGCGCGCCCGTCGATGAAGCAGACGCGCGAGCGGTCGAAATAGACGCCCTTCAAGCCCCGATGGATCTGTGCCGCTTCCGGTGTTTCGCTCATCGAATCGCTCCGTGTCACGCAACCGTCATCTTAAATGCAACCCTGCCGATTGCGATCCTTCCGACGCGAAGCCGCCCGACAGGGTCGCGATGCCAAAACGTCGCCGGCGCGGCGCGCGAGTACGATTGCAGGCCGGGAACGCCAGCCAACTTCCGCGAGGGCACGTCGATGCAAGAGACCGAGATGGGTGGTTACGAAGCGCAACACTTCCGCTACGTCGCGAGCGGCAACGTCGCGACGATCACGCTGGACCGGCCGGACCGGAAGAATCCGCTGACGTTCGAGGCGTACGACGAGCTGGGGATGCTGTTTCGCAAGCTCGCGCGCGCATCCGACATCAAGGCGGTGGTCTTCACCGGAGAGGGCGGCAATTTCTGCTCGGGCGGCGACGTGCACGAGATCATCGGACCGCTCGTCGCGATGGACATGCCGGGACTGCTGCGGTTCACGCGGATGACCGGCGAGCTCGTCAAGGCGATGCGCGCGTGTCCGCAGCCGATCGTTGCCGCCATCGACGGCGTATGCACGGGTGCGGGTGCGATGATCGCTTGTGCCTCCGACCTTCGCTATGCAACGGCGCGCAGCAAGCTCGCGTTCCTGTTCGTCCGCGTGGGGCTGGCCGGCGCCGACATGGGCGCGTGCACGCTGTTGCCGCGGCTGATCGGCCTGTCGCGCGCCGCGGATCTCCTCTACACGGGACGGGTCGTCGACGGCGACGAAGGCGAGCGCATCGGTTTCTACAACCGGCTTGCGGCACCCGACAGCTTGCTCGTCGAGGCGACGGCGATGGCGCAGGGTCTCGCCGACGGACCGACGTTCGGTCACGCGATGACCAAGACGATGCTGTGGCAGGAGTGGAGCTCCGGCCTCGGCGAATGTATCGAAGCCGAGGCGCAGGCGCAGGCGATCTGCATGCAGACCAATGACTTCGAGCGCGCCTATCGCGCGTTCGTCGCCCGCTCCAAACCGGTGTTCGAAGGCAACTGAAGGGCGGCTCGCGCCGCCCCGCGGAACGTGGGTGATGACGAGGCCGAGCGGTCCCGATCCGCGAAGCCTTCGCGGCGTGGCGACGCGCCGCCCAATTGCGCGTCTAGTGCCTGTTAACGGGCCCTAGTTCGGGAACGTGTTGAGCCACGGCCGGTCGCCGATGCATTTCGCGCCGACGTCACGCATTCCGATGTCCGTCAGTTCGCGGTCGCTCAACGCGGCGAGCGACCCGCGGTCCGCTGCGGCGGCACGCGCGCTCCGCCACCATTGATCGAGGCGGCGTGCTATCTCGCGCAACCCGGTCACGATGCGCTCCCGGATTGCGCTTGCGAAAAAGGGCGCACGCGATGTTCGCGGAACGTCGAGGGGCTGCAAAGCTCGTTGGGATGAGGCATGGCGTTGTTCCGGTGTAGTGGGTACGCTGGTAATGCTAACTGCCCAGCATCCGCCATGGAATCGATTTGTTCCGACCATTCTGGTAAGCTGCACTTACCAATTAGAATCCCTTCAAGCCCTCGATGAGCAATGCGCCACGCCTGCCGCTGAACACACTCATCGCGTTTCGCGCCGTGGCCGAGCTCGAGAACCTGCGCGCTGCGGCCGAAGCAATGCACCTCACGCACAGTGCGGTCAGTCAGCAGATTCGCGGGCTGGAGGAGCAACTCGGGTTTGCGCTGTTCGATCGTCGCGGTCGTCGCGTCGTGCTGAACGCCGCCGGCCAGGCGCTTCTGCGCAGCGTGCAGTCCGCGCTGGCGCTGCTCGACGACGGCGTACAGGCCGCAGCCGCGGCGGCGGGGGGTGCGGCGCAGCGGTTGCGCGTCACGGTGTTGCCATCGTTCGCCAATCGCTGGCTGATGCCGCGGATGAGTCGCTGGCGCGAGCGTCACCCGGACCTGCCGCTCGAGATCGAGGCGTCGATTCGTGTGCTCGACCTGCAGCGGGAGGGTTTCCATGCCGCCGTGCGCCAGGGCAAGGGACCGTGGGCGGGACTCGATTCGGAGCGGCTATGGGAGCAGCCGCCGATCATCATCGTCGGCTCGCCGTCGGCTGCGCGCCGGTTGCAGGGTGCGCAGCCGGAGGCGCTCGCTCGCGAGCCGCTGCTCGGCGACGACGACATGTGGAACGACTGGTTTGCCGCGGCGGGATTGCGCACGAACGTGCGAACGGTGGCCGTGTTCAACGACGCCGGCCTGATGCTGCAGGCCGCGGAGCAGAATCTCGGCCTCGCGTTGTCGCGCGACCTGCTCGCCGCTGACGCGCTGCGGGAAGGTCGACTCGTGCGGCTGTCCCCGATCTCGATCATGCCCGCCGATGCGCTTCCGTACCATCTCGTGTATCCACCGGGGATGCGCGCGTGGCCGGCGCTCGCTGCGTTTCGCGACTGGCTATCCGACGAGCTCGACCGCTCGCGCAACGAATTGAGCAGCGCATACCGCAAGACCGGAATTGCGGCGCCCGCGAAGCGAAGTCGCCGGAACAAGGAGTCTGCCGCAACAACTTCGGCGCGAAAGCGACGTCGCGCAGGAGGACGTTGAGCCGCCGACGCGACGTCGACGGCGTTCCCGCCGCATTCGCCGGACGAGCGTGCGGGCGAGACGATCTCGAACGGCTGCGGCCAGCTAGGCGCTACGTGCGCGCGTTCGCGCCGCCTTGCGAGCTGCTGCGGAGCGACCTTCGGCGCCCTTCGTCTCGGCCGCTTGTTCCGCGGCTGCCGATCGTTCGCTCGCCGTACGTTTCCGCGCCGCCGTTCTGGCGTGGCTTGCGAGCGCGCGCGGTGACGCCGCGGCGTGCGGTTCGCGTTTCAAGGCCTTCAATGCAGCACGCGATCGTGCAGGTGACACCGCATCGCCGTGGTGCGCGCCGGAAGCGACGTCCCGCTTGGCGGCTGCGCGCGTTTGCGCCGATGCAGTGCCGGCTTTCGGGGGCGGCAGGTCGACGCCGGCGCGCCTGGCCTTCGACAGTCCGATTGCAATGGCCTGCTTCGTGGACCGGGCGCCGTGCTTGCCCTCGCGGATGTGGTCCATTTCCTCGCGGACGAACTCGCCAGCCTGCGTGCTGGGCGCCTTGCCTTGCTGCTTGTCCTTCGTCGCTCGCTCGAGCGTTTTCTTGTCCGGCATGGCAATGCTCCGTGATCCAACGCGACTTCGATTGGACCAACGCGCGCGCGTCGCGTTCACCCGGCCTGCGTGCGCGACGCTAGCCTGTACGCACGCCGATGTCGTACGTGGCGGCGTACGCGTCGCCCTTGGCGGTCACGTCGAGCGTGAGATCGCTGCCGCCGCCCCGGTAGAGGCCGTCGCGCGCGTTGCGCGTGCGTCGTTGTGCAGCACCCGCATACACGCCCATCGCATGCACGCGATCGGTCAGCGCATCGTCGAAGTAGAACTGCGACGTGAATTCGGTGTTGCGCCCGGCACCCGCTGCACGAATCTTGAAGTGGATATGGACGGCGCGCCCCGGATACGCGCCGGGATAGATCGTCGTGAAGCGCACGCGCCCGTTCGCGTCGGTCGCCTGGTAGCCGCGGAGGAAGCGCTGACCGCGGCTGTCGTTGACGTCGGAATAATTGCCGAGCGCATCGCATTGCCATATGTCGACAATCGCGCCGCGCAACGGCATGCAGCGGGCGCCGTCGACGGCGGCGACGCCGAGATCGAGCGTCAGCACGGCACCCGGTCGCGCCGCGCCGGTGGCAGGGTCTTCGCGAACGTCCGAGCGATCGAGTCGCTCGTCCACGAAGTACGGGCCTTCCGTCTGGGCGGGCGTGAGCACGCAGCCAGCCCGGTTACCGGTTTGCGCGTGCGCAGGATTTGCCGCCGGCCACCCGCCGAGCAGCAGGCCGCCGGCGATGATCCGCAGCGCATCGCGGCGTGCTTTGGATCGATCAGGCTCGTCTTTGATCATCTTCGTTGTTCCTCGATGCAACAGTGCGCTTGTCCAGGTGCTGTACAACCCCCATTTGCAGGGTTCTCATCGTCGACGCGGTTGCCGCCGTGCCGCACGGCCGGCGGCGGCCGCCGCGTGCCGCGGTGTGGCGAATCATCCAAGGATCGCATGTCACGATTGTCCTTCGTCATCATCGCACTCCACGCATACATCGGGGCGCGACTGCTTTCCGATCTCCCGGGGGGCGTGGCGGGCGTTGTCGTCGGCATCGCCATTCTGGCCGCGTCGGCCTGGGTGATTCCTTACGGTTTCAACGCCCGCCAGCGCAAGTCCGGCCAGGCCGAATCGCGTCGTATGTGGGCTGGACTGCTCGCGATGGGCGCTTTCTCGACGCTGTTCGTGCTGACGGTGCTCCGCGACGCCGTGCTGCTTGGCATGCTGGCCCTCGTGCACTGGACAGGTGCCGCGCTGCCGGTCGCGGCGATTGCGCGCGACACCGCAATTGCAGTACCGCTGTTGACGCTGTTGATCACGGCACTCGGCTACGTCAACGCGCGGCGGGTCGCACAGGTACGCAACATCGACGTGCCGATCACGGCGCTGCCGGCGGCGCTGCACGGCTTCACGATCGTGCAGATCACGGACCTGCACGTCGGGCCGACGATCGGCCGCGAGTACGTGGAAAAGATCGTCGCGTCGGTCAACCGTCTCGAGGCCGACGTCGTCGCGATCACCGGTGATCTCGTCGACGGCAGCGTGCGGCAGCTCTCGGCGCATGTCCAGCCACTCGCGCGCCTCGCGTCGCGGCACGGGACGTTCTTCGTCACGGGCAACCACGAGTACTACTCGGGCGTGGGCGCGTGGGTCAGCGAGCTGCGCAGGCTTGGGCTCAACGTTCTCGTCAACGAGCACGTCGTCCTCGACCACGAGGGCGCATCGCTCGTGCTCGCGGGCGTCACCGATTTCGGCGCCCATCACTACGACGCATCGCATCGCAGCGACCCGGGCGCAGCACTCGCCGGCGCGCCGGGCGACGCAGGTGCCAAAGTGCTGCTCGCGCATCAACCACGCTCGGCCGCTGCGGCACACCGCGCCGGCTTCGACCTGCAGTTGTCCGGTCACACGCACGGCGGCCAGTTCCTGCCGTGGAATTTCTTCGTCCGGTTCCAGCAGCCGTTCACGGCCGGCCTCGCAAAGCTCGGCAGGCTCTGGGTCTATACGAGCCGCGGGACCGGATACTGGGGTCCGCCAAAGCGTTTCGGCGCGCCATCCGAGATCACGCGCGTACGGCTTGTCGCGGGCTAGGCCGGTTAACAGAGCCGGTCATCCGGGGGCTGCCGGGTGTGCCGACTTGGAGTACGCTTGCCGCCCAGGCTCGGGGCCGGCGTGACGCCATCCCCCGCCGCGAGCGCCGCGTCGCGCAACCACCGCATCCCAAGGAGAACACGATGGCCAGTCCGTTCGTCCACGTCGAGCTGCACACGCGTGATCTGCCCAAGGCAAAAGCGTTCTATGCGAGCCTCTTCGGGTGGGACCTGCAGGACATGCCGATGCCCGGTGGCGGCGGCACGTACACGATGATCAACGTCGGCGAAGGCACGGGCGGCGGCATGATGCAAGAGGAGCGCAGCGATGCGGTCCCGTACTGGCTGGCCTACGTCGGCGTCGACGACGTCCGCGCGAAGACCGCCCAGGCAAAGTCGCTCGGCGCCACCGTGCTGCAGGACGTGCTGGCCGTCGGCGACTTCGGCCTGATGAGCGTCATCCGCGATCCGGCGGGCGCGACGGTCGCGATGTGGCAAGCCGTCGGCGGCAAGTGAACGTACGCGGTGCCTGGACGCGCCGGTCAGAACATTCTGCAATCGGACGGCGCATGATGCGCGCGCGGCAGCTAGCTGCGGCACTGGCGGCGATCGGCGTATTCGCCGCATCGTGCGCAGCCGCCGATGTGTACAAATGCACGGGGCCGCAAGGCCAGGTGACGTACAGCGAGTCGCCGTGCCCGGGCCAGCCCAGCGTCAAAATGGACGTCAGGCCTCCGTCCGACAATCGCGACGCGGGGCGACCGCCGGATCCCGTGCCGCCTGCAGTGGCGCCACCTGGAGGCGCGGCGACTGCAGCACCCTTGGTCGCCCCGGTCCCTGCGTTGGCGCCGGGCGGCTACGAGCTGTCGTACAGCGAGCGCCAGCGCATCGCGAACCTCGAGCAGATCGAGAAGCTGACGACGGCCTATCGCGAGCAGCGCCAGGCGGCAACGCTCGAGATCGCCAATATCCGGCGCGGCGTCGTGGCGCGCATGTCGGCCGACGATCTGGTGAAGAAGGACCAGTACTGGGCCGATCTCAGCCGCCTCGAGGCCGAGCGCCGGCGCGCTGCGGCGAGCCAGCTCGTCAACCTGTTCGCCGCCTACCGGTAGTCGCTCAATCGACCTGCGCAATCGGCGTGCGCGGCGCGCGCTATTTCTTGCGTCCGTACATGCCTGTCAGCGTTGTCCTGGCGATCGCATTGGCATTGACCATGAAGCCGACCAGCGACGCGGTCGCGCCTTTCGGCACGTCGAGCTTGTCGGTCTTCAGCGCGTAGACGGTGAACAGGTAGCGATGCGGCTTGTCGCCTTCGGGCGGGCACGGTCCGCCGTAGCCTGCGCTGCCGAAGTCCGTCACGGCGCTCGCGGCACCGGGCGGCAACGCGCTGCCGTCGGCCTTGCCGGCACCTTTCGCGAGCTTGGTCGTGCTCGCCGGAAGGTTGTACACGATCCAGTGCCACCAGCCCGCGCCACCGGTGGGCGCATCGGGATCGTGCACGAGAACGGCGAAGCTCTTCGTGTCCTTCGGTGCCCCCGACCATTCGAGCGCGGGCGAAACGTTCTGGCCGGTGCATCCGAAGCCGTTGAACGTCTGTTCGCTGGCCATCGTTGCGCCGGGCTTGATGTCCGCGCTCTGCACGTGGAAAGCGGCACCGGCCGCATCGGATGTCAGCGTCAGGCCCGAGAGCAGCGCAGCGGCATTCAGCAATGCATTCGCGATCATCGAGGGGTCTCCTGTTAACAGGTTCGAAAACCCTATTGTGCGCGATTCGCGTACATTTGCGCTTCCGGCACTGCGCAACCCATGCGCGTGGTCATGCCGGATCGGGAGGCCCTGTACGTGACCGCGCCGCAAACCCGCATCGAACACGACCTGCTCGGCGACCGCGCCGTTCCTGCGGACGCCTACTATGGCGTACACACGCTGCGCGCCGTCGAGAACTTCCCGATCAGCGGGCTACCGATCTCGATCTACCCCGACCTGATCCGCGCGCTCGCGTGCATCAAGCAGGCGGCGGCGTTGACGAACCACGAGCTCGGCATGCTCGACCGGGTCAAGACCGACGCGATCGTCAGTGCGTGCGAGGACATCAGGGCCGGGCGGCTGCACGATCAGTTCGTCGTCGACGTCATCCAGGGCGGTGCGGGAACGTCGACGAACATGAACGCAAACGAGGTGATCGCGAACCTCGGTCTCGAGAAGCTCGGTCACGCGCGCGGCGAATACCAGTACCTGCATCCGAACGAAGACGTCAACATGAGCCAGAGCACCAACGACGTCTACCCGACGGCGCTGAAGGTCGCCGGCTACTTCGGAATCTTCGGACTCGTCGATGCGATGTCCGTGCTGCGCCGCGCGTTCGAAGCCAAGGCCGCGGAGTTTCGCGACGTGCTGAAGATGGGCCGCACGCAGTTGCAGGACGCGGTGCCGATGACGCTCGGGCAGGAGTTCTCGACGTACGCCGTCATGCTGGGCGAGGACGAAGAGCGGCTGAAGGAAGCGGCGATGCTGGTGCGCGAGATCAACCTCGGCGCAACCGCAATCGGCACGGGCATCAACGCGCATCCCGAGTACGCCGGCATCGTGTGCCGGCGGTTGTCGCAGATCACCGGCATACCGCTCGTCACGTCGCCGAACCTCATCGAGGCCACGCAGGATTGCGGCGCGTTCGTGCAACTGTCGGGCGTGCTGAAGCGCGTTGCCGTCAAGCTGTCCAAAACCTGCAACGATCTGCGGCTCCTGTCGAGCGGGCCGCGTGCGGGGCTCAATGAAATCAACCTGCCGCCGATGCAGGCAGGCTCGAGCATCATGCCCGGCAAGGTCAACCCCGTCATTCCCGAGGTCGTCAACCAGATCGCGTTCGAAGTCATCGGCAACGACGTCACGGTCTCGTTCGCCGCCGAAGCCGGTCAGTTGCAACTCAATGCGTTCGAGCCGATCATTGCGCACAGCCTGTTCAAGAGCACGACGCACCTGCGCAATGGCTGCCTGACCCTCGCGACGCGCTGCGTGAACGGGATCACAGCGAACCGCGAGCGGCTCCGCGCTATCGTCGAGAACTCGATCGGCATCGTGACGGCACTCAATCCTTACATCGGCTACGCGAACGCGACGCAGGTTGCGCAGGAAGCGCTGGCGACCGGGCGCAGCGTGGCGGAGCTCGTGCTCGAAAAGAAACTGCTGTCGAAGGCAAGGCTGGACGAGATATTGCAGCCCGACGTGCTGACGAGGCCGCGGCCGATCCTCGAATCGCGCGAATGACCGTGCAGTGCCCGTTTAGGAGAGCGCCATGCTGTTGAACGATCACGATCCCGTCGAGACGCAGGAATGGATGGACGCGCTGCGCAGCGTTGTGCAGTACCAGGGCGCCGAGCGGATGCAGTTCCTCCTGACGAAGCTGCGCGACGAGGCGCGGCGCGCGGGTGTCCTGCCGCCGTTCTCGGCAACGACGCCGTACGTGAACACGATACGGCCCGAGTACGAAGAGAAGCCGCAGTGGGACCGCGAGCTCGAGCACAAGATCCGTTCGGCGATCCGCTGGAACGCCGTGGCGATCATCCTCCGCGCGAACAAGAGCTCGTCCGAACTCGGCGGCCACATCGCGAGCTTCCAGTCGTCGGCGTTGCTCTACGACATCGGCTTCAACCATTTCTGGCACGCGCCGTCGGCGGACAACGGCGGCGACCTGATCTACGTGCAGGGTCACGTTTCGCCGGGCATCTACGCGCGGGCATTCATCGAGGGACGCCTGACGGAGCAGCAATTGCTGAACTACCGGCAGGAAAGCGAGGGCAAGGGCATCCCGTCGTATCCGCACCCGTGGCTGATGGCGGATTTCTGGCAGTTCCCGACGGTGTCGATGGGCCTCGGGCCGCTGATGGCGATCTACCAGGCGCGCTTCCTCAAGTATCTCGAAGGCCGCAGTCTCGCGAAGACGAGCAACCGCAAGGTGTGGGCGTTCCTCGGTGACGGCGAATGCGACGAGCCCGAATCGCTGGGCGCGATCTCGATGGCCGGCCGCGAGAAGCTCGACAACCTGATCTTCGTCATCAACTGCAACCTGCAGCGGCTCGACGGTCCGGTGCGCGGCAACGGCAAGATCATCCAGGAACTCGAAAGCGTCTTTCGCGGCGCGGGGTGGAACGTCATCAAGGTCGTGTGGGGATCCGGGTGGGACAAGCTGTTCGCGAAGGACCCGGGGAGCCTACTGCTCCGGCGGATGGAGGAATGCGTCGACGGCCAGTATCAGGACTTCAAGAGCAAGAACGGCGCGTACGTGCGCGAGCACTTCTTCAATTCGCCCGAGTTGAAGGCGCTGGTCGCCGACCTGTCGGACGACGAAGTATGGAAGCTCAACCGCGGCGGCCACGATCCGTTCAAGGTCTACGCCGCGTACGCGTCTGCCGTCAAGCACAAGGACCAGCCGACGGTGATCCTGGCCAAGACCGTCAAGGGCTACGGGATGGGTGAGTCGGGCGAAGGCCAGATGATCGCGCACCAGGCAAAGAAGATGACGGACGATGCGCTACGGCAGTTCCGCGACCGCTTCGACATCCCGATTCCCGACGACCAGATTGACGCGATGCCGTTCATCTCGCTCGCACCGGACAGCCCCGAGCTCAAATATATGCAGGATCACCGCGCAGCGCTTGGTGGCCATCTGCCGCAGCGGCGGCGCACGTCGACGCCGCTGACGCCGCCACCGCTGACGGCATTCGATCGGCTGCTGCAGAGCTCCGGCGAACGCGAGATCTCGACGACGATGGCGTTCGTCCAGATGCTCGGCACGCTGCTGCGCGACAAGGGACTCGGGAAGTTCATTGTCCCGATCGTGCCCGACGAGTCGCGAACGTTCGGCATGGAGGGCATGTTCCGCCAGCTCGGCATCTATTCAGCCGTGGGCCAGCTCTACAAGCCGCAGGACGCCGACCAGCTGATGTATTACCGCGAGGACAAGGCGGGGCAGGTGCTGCAGGAAGGCATCAACGAGGCCGGTGCCATGAGCAGCTGGATCGCCGCGGCGACGTCGTACAGCACGAACGACGTGCCGATGATCCCGTTCTATATCTACTACTCGATGTTCGGCCTGCAGCGCGTGGGCGACCTCGCGTGGGCTGCCGGCGACATGCGCTGCCGCGGCTTCCTGCTCGGCGGCACCGCGGGGCGCACGACGCTGAACGGCGAAGGGCTGCAGCATGAGGACGGGCACAGCCACGTGCTGGCGTCGACGATTCCGAATTGCATTTCATACGATCCGACGTTCGCGTACGAGGTCGTCGTCATCGTGCGCGACGGCATCCGGCGGATGTTCCAGGACCAGGAGGACGTGTACTACTACATCACGCTGATGAACGAGAACTACCAGCACCCGGCGATGCCCGCCGGTGCCGAGGAAGGCATCGTCAAGGGACTCTACCTGTTGCAGGAAGGGCGCAAGACGGACAAGAAGAATGCGGCACCGCGCGTGCAGTTGATGGGCAGCGGCACGATCCTGCGCGAAGTGATCGCCGCTGCGGACCTGTTGCGCGACGACTGGAAGGTCGATGCCGACATCTGGAGCGCGACGAGCTTCAACGAACTGCGCCGCGACGGCATGAGTGTCGACCGCTGGAACCTGCTGCATCCGACCAAGCCAGCGCGCAAGAGCTACATCGAGTCGGCGCTGGAAGGCCATGCGGGTCCCGTGATCGCCGCAACCGACTACATGCGCAGCTACGCCGAACAGGTGCGGCGCCACATTCCGCGCCGCTTCGAGGTACTTGGCACGGACGGCTTCGGTCGCAGCGATTACCGCGCCAAGCTGCGTCAGTTCTTCGAGGTCAACCGCTACTACGTCGTTGTCGCAGCCTTGAAGACGCTTGCCGACGAAGGCACGCTGAAGGCCGACGTCGTTGCGAAGGCCATCGCGAAATACGGACTCGACACCGAGCGACCCGATCCCTGGACGGTGTGACCTCTCGCGCGACTGCACGACCCGCGTCTCGCCCACGACAACAACAGGACCTGCCATGGCAGCAGCGACGGATGTGAAGGTGCCGGACATCGGCGATTTCAAGGATGTGCCGGTCATCGAGGTGCTGGTAAAGCCGGGCGACACGGTGAAAGCCGAAGATTCGCTCGTGACGCTCGAATCGGACAAGGCGACGCTCGACGTCCCGTCGCCGCTTGCCGGTGTGGTCAAGGAAGTGACTGTCAAGGTCGGCGACAAGGTCAGCGAAGGGACACTGATTGCACGTGTCGACGGCGGCGGCACCGCGAAGGCCGCTGCACCGGCGCACGCGGCGAAGACGTCGGTGTCGCCACCGCCTGCACCGACGAGTGCACCGGCCGGCATCGCCGAGGTGCGCGTTCCCGATATCGGCGAGTTCAAGGACGTCCCTGTCATCGAGGTGCTCGTCAAGGTCGGCGACGCCGTCAAGGCCGAAGACGCGCTGGTGACCCTCGAGTCGGACAAGGCGACCATGGACGTGCCCGCGCCGTTGTCGGGGACCGTTGCGGCGATCAGCGTCAAGGTCGGCGACAAGGTCTCGGAAGGGACGGTCGTGCTGACGCTGTCGACGGGCAGCGCAACGGGCGATCCGGCCGCAGCGCCCGCCATCGCCTCTGTCGGCACGGCAACCGCGCCTGCGGCATCGGCACCGGCTGCCACGCCGGCTGCCACGCCCGCGCCTCCGGCAACACCTGCCGCGCGCGTCGACGAAGCGTCGTTCGCGCTCGCGTACGCGAGTCCGGGTGTGCGCAAGCACGCACGCGAGCGCGGCGTCGATCTCGGCAGCATCAAGGGCAGCGGCGACAAGGGGCGCATCCTGAAAGCCGACGTCGACGCGTACGGCGCAGCGGGTGCTGCACCCGCATCGAAAGCCGCGGCGCCGGCGACTGGCGCGCCGTCGGGCATGGACCTGTTGCCGTGGCCGAAGGTCGACTTCGCGAAATTCGGGCCGATCGAGACGAAGCCGCTGTCGCGCATCAAGAAGATCTCGGGCGCGAACCTGCACCGCAACTGGGTGATGATCCCGCACGTCACGAATCACGACGACGCCGACATCACCGATCTCGAAGCGTTTCGCGTGCAGTTGAACAAGGAAAACGAGAAGAGCGGCGTGCGCGTGTCCATGCTCGCGTTCATGATCAAGGCCGCATGCGCGACGCTCGTGAAGTTCCCGGAGTTCAACGCATCGCTCGATGGCGATAACCTCGTCATCAAGAAGTACTACCACATCGGATTTGCCGCCGACACGCCGAACGGCCTCGTCGTGCCGGTGATCCGCAACGCGGACCAGAAGGGCGTCGTGCAGATCGCGCAGGAGATGGGGGATCTCGCGAAGCTCGCGCGCGACGGCAAGCTCAAGCCTGATCAGATGCAGGGCGGCACCTTCACCATCTCGAGCCTCGGGGGCATCGGCGGCATCTATTTCACGCCGATCATCAACGCGCCGGAGGTCGCGATCATGGGTGTGTGCCGGTCGTTCTGGAAGCAGGTATCCAACGATGGCAAGACGGCGGCGTGGCGCTACGTATTGCCGCTGTCGCTGTCGTGGGACCATCGCGTGATCGACGGCGCATCCGCCGCGCGCTTCAACGCCCACTACGCTGCACTGCTCGCCGACATGCGGCGCGTGCTCGTCTAAATCAAGCCCGGGGAAAACGCGCTATGGCCATTGTCGAAGTGAAGGTGCCGGACATCGGTGACTTCAATGACGTGCCCGTCATCGAGGTGCTGGTGAAGCCCGGCGACACCGTCAAGGCGGAGGATTCGCTCGTCACGCTCGAATCGGACAAGGCGACGATGGATGTTCCGTCGCCATCTGCAGGTGTCGTCAAGGCGGTGACGGTGAAAGTCGGCGACAAGGTATCCCAGGGCACCGCATTGCTGACGCTCGACAGCGGTGCTGCCGCGTCACCGCCTGCCAAGACCGCCGCACCTTCGACATCCGCGCAGCCTTCGCCGCCGGGCGTGGCCAGCGCGCCCGCAGCTGCACCGGCCGCCAAGGTTGCGCCACCCGCTGCCAGTGTCGCCGCACCAGGCCCTGCCGCCGCAACGTACACCGGCCGCGCGGACGTCGAGTGCGAGATGCTCGTGCTCGGCTCCGGTCCCGGCGGTTATTCCGCCGCGTTTCGTGCGGCGGACCTCGGCATGAAAACGGTGCTCGTCGAGCGCTATGCGTCGCTCGGCGGCGTGTGCCTGAACGTCGGCTGCATTCCGTCGAAGGCGCTGCTGCACACGGCCGCTGTCATGGACGAAGTGAAGACGATGGGTGCGCACGGCATCAGTTACGCCGCGCCGGCGATCGATCTCGACAAGCTGCGCGGATTCAAGGACAGCGTCGTCAAGAAGCTGACCGGTGGCCTGGCCGGGATGGCGAAGGCGCGCAAGGTGGACGTGATCCGCGGCATCGGCCGCTTTCTCGACGCCCACCATCTCGAAGTGCAGGCGACGTCGGGCACCGGCCGCGAACCGACCGCCGAGCGCAAGGTCGTCCGGTTCGCGAAGGCGATCATCGCTGCCGGCAGCGAAGCGGTGAAATTGCCGTTCATGCCCGATGATCCGCGCATCGTCGATTCGACCGGTGCGCTGCAATTGTCGTCGATCCCGAAGCGGATGCTCGTCGTCGGCGGCGGCATCATCGGGCTCGAAATGGCGAACGTCTACTCGTCGCTCGGTGCGCGAATTGACGTCGTCGAGATGCTCGACGGCGTGATGACGGGCGCCGATCGCGATCTCGTGAAGGTGTGGGAGAAGAAGAACGCGCCGCGCTTCGACAACCTGATGATGAAGACGAAGACGGTGTCGGCCAAGGCGACGAAGGCCGGCATCGAGGTCGGGTTCGAGGGCGCGAAAGCGCCGGGCACGCCGCAGGTGTACGACCTGGTGCTCGTCGCCGTCGGGCGCAGCCCCAACGGCAAGGCGATCGACGCGCAGAAGGCCGGCGTTGCCGTCACCGATCGCGGCTACATCAACGTCGACAAGCAGATGCGCACGAACGTCGCGCACATCCATGCGATCGGCGATATCGTCGGCCAGCCGATGCTCGCGCACAAGGCGGTGCACGAAGCGCACGTGGCCGCCGAAGCCGCGTCGGGCATGAAGTCGTTCTTCGACGCGCGGCAGATTCCGTCGGTCGCCTACACCGACCCCGAAGTCGCGTGGGCCGGCGTGACCGAGGACGAATGCAAGGCGCAGGGGATCAAGTACACGAAGGCGATGTTCCCGTGGGCAGCGTCGGGACGCGCAATTGCGAACGGCCGCGACGAGGGCTTCACGAAGCTGATCTTCGATGATTCGACACATCGGATCATCGGCGGCGGCATCGTCGGCACGCATGCCGGCGACTTGATCAGCGAGATCTCGCTCGCGATCGAGATGGGCTGCGATGCCGTCGACATCGGCAAGACGATCCATCCGCATCCGACGCTGTCCGAATCCATCGGCATGGCTGCCGAAGTGTTCGAAGGCGTCTGCACGGACCTTCCGCCAGTGAAGAAGAAATAGCCGCGCCAGGGACGGAACGCACGCCAGGAGGCACCATGAGTGAAGAGCAACTGCGAACGGCCGCGCTCGAATATCACGAATGTCCACGGCCCGGCAAGGTGTCGATCGCGCCAACGAAGCCGCTCGCCAATCAGCGAGACCTGTCGCTCGCCTATTCGCCCGGCGTCGCGTACGCGTGCACGGCGATCCAGGAGAACCCCGGGCTCGCGGCGAAGTACACCGCGCGCGCCAATCTGGTTGCCGTCATCACGAACGGAACGGCTGTGCTCGGTCTCGGCAACATCGGTGCGCTGGCCGGCAAGCCGGTAATGGAAGGCAAGGCGTGCCTGTTCAAGAAATTCGCGGGCATCGATGTGTTCGACATCGAAATCGGCGAGACCAACCCCGACAAGGTCGTCGAGATCGTCGCGGGCCTCGAGCCGACGTTCGGCGGCATCAACCTGGAGGACATCAAGGCGCCCGAATGCTTCTACATCGAGCGCAAGCTGCGCGAGCGGATGAAGATCCCCGTGTTCCACGACGATCAGCACGGCACGGCGATCGTCGCGGCCGCGGCCGTGCTCAACGGGCTCGCGATCGTCGGCAAGGACATCGGCAAGGTGAAGCTCGTCTGCTCCGGGGCGGGTGCCGCCGCGCTCGCGTGCCTCGACCTCCAGGTGAGCCTCGGCCTCGATCCGAAGAAGGTCTTCGTGCTCGACAGCAAGGGCGTCGTCCACAAGGGCCGCACTGATTCGATGGATGCCGACAAGGCGCGTTATGCGCAGGAGACGCGCGCCCGCACGCTCGCCGACGTCGTCGAAGGCGCCGACATCTTTCTCGGGCTCTCAACGGGTGGCGTCCTGACGGCGGACATGGTGAAGCGGATGGCCGACCAGCCGATCATTCTGGCGATGGCGAATCCGGAGCCGGAGATACGTCCGGAAGTCGCCAAGGAGGCACGTCCAGACTGCCTCATCGGCACCGGTCGCTCCGATTACCCGAACCAGGTCAACAACTCGCTCTGTTTCCCGTTCATTTTCCGGGGTGCGCTCGATTGCGGTGCGAACACCATCAACGAGCCGATGAAGCTCGCGGCGACGCGCGCGCTCGCAGCCCTCGCCCAGGCCGAGCCATCCGAGATCGTCGCGCTCGCATACGGCGAGCCAACGCCCGCGTTCGGCCCCGACTACCTTATTCCACGCGCATTCGATCCGCGGCTCATCGTCAACATCGCACCCGCGGTCGCGAAGGCGGCAATGGAAAGTGGCGTGGCGACGCGTCCCATCGCCGATTTCGACGAATACAGGGATCGGTTGACGCGGTTCGTTTATGCGTCGGGAACGCCCATGGCGCCGATCTTCGCCGCCGCGAAGGCCGCGCCGAGGCGCATCGTATTCGCCGAAGGCGAGGACGAGCGCGTGCTGCGCGCCGCGCAGACCGGCATCGACGAGGGCATTGTCTTTCCGGTGCTCGTAGGGCGCACCGACGTCATCCAGTCACGCGTCAAGCGATTGGGGTTGCGGCTGACCCTCGGCAAGGATTGCGAGGGCGTCAACGTCCTCGACGACCCACGCTACAAGGAATACGCGCAGGAGTACTACCTGCTCGCGCGTCGCAAGGGCGTCAACCGCCCTCAGGCGCTCGAAGAGATGCGCACGCGCCCGACGCTGATCGGCGCGATGCTGTTGCGGCGCGGCGACGTCGACGGCATGCTGTGCGGGACGTTCGGCAACTACGCCGATCACCTCCGGTATGTGCGAACGGTGATCGGCATGCGTGACGGCGTGCACACGCTTGCCGCCATGCAGATGATCATGCTGCCCGGCCGGCAGCTTTTCATCTGCGACACGCATGCAAACCGCGACCCGAGTGCTGCAGAGATCGCCGAAATGACGATGCTCGCCGTTGAAGAGGTGCGGCGGTTCGGGCAGGAGCCGAGTGTGGCCTTGCTGTCGCATTCGAGCTTCGGCAGCTCGGATGCGCCGTCGGCGGTGAAGATGCGCGAGGCGCTCGACATGATCCTCAGCAGGGCGCCCGATTTCGCTGTCGAAGGCGAGATGCACGCCGATGCGGCGCTGTCGACGGCGATCCGCGATCGTGAATTCCCCGAGTCACGCCTCACGGCAGACGCGAACGTGCTGATCATGCCGAACGTGGACGCGGCGAACATCACCTACAACGCGCTGCGCGTCACCGCAGGCGAAGGCATCACGGTCGGCGGAATCCTCCTCGGCGCGGCAAAGCCCGTCCACATCCTGACGCCGTCGGCGACCGTGCGACGGATTCTCAACATGACGGCCTTCGCCGTGGCCGAAGCGGCAACGCGCAAGGTGGCGGCGGGCGATTGACGGATTGCGCGCCGCCACGTGCAGCGCGCAGTCCACCCCAGGTGCAGCGAGTTCTATTCGAATGGAGAGGTCCATGGAAGCCGCGAAGAAACCGCTGTACACGTCACTCTATCTGCAGGTGATCGTCGCGATCATCATCGGCATTCTGCTCGGCCATTTCATGCCGCAGACGGGCGAGGCGATGAAGCCGCTCGGCGACGGTTTCATCAAGCTGATCAAGATGATCATTGCGCCGATCATCTTCTGCACGGTCGTCGTCGGCATTGCCGGCATGGAGGACATGAAGAAAGTCGGCAAGACGGGCGGCTATGCACTGCTCTATTTCGAGATCGTCAGCACGATCGCGCTGATCGTCGGGCTCACGATCGTCAACCTCGTGCAGCCGGGCGCCGGCATGAACGTCGATCCGGCGACGCTCGACCAGAAGGGCATCGCCGCGTTCACGAAGCCCGGGCAGATGGCGAGCACGACGGACTTCCTGCTGAACGTCATTCCGAACACTGTCGTCGACGCGTTCGCCAAAGGCGAGATCCTGCAGGTGCTGCTGTTCGCCGTGCTCTTCGGATTCGCGCTGCACAAGTTCGGCGGCCGCGGCACGCTGGTGTTCGACTGGATCGAGAAGACGTCGCACGTGCTGTTTTCGATCGTCGGCTACATCATGCGGGTCGCACCGATCGGCGCGTTCGGTGCGATGGCGTTCACGATCGGCAAGTACGGCGTCGGCTCGCTCGTGCAGTTGGGCAAGCTGATGGGCACGTTCTACCTGACGTGCCTGATATTCGTCCTCGTCGTGCTCGGGCTGATTGCGAGGTTTCACGGCTTCTCGATCCTCAAGTTCATCCGCTACATCAAGGAGGAGCTGCTGATCGTCCTCGGTACGTCGTCGTCCGAATCGGTGCTGCCGCGGATGATGGCCAAGCTCGAGAACCTCGGCGTGAAAAAGTCCACCGTCGGGCTCGTCATTCCCACCGGGTACTCGTTCAACCTCGACGGCACGTCGATCTATCTGACGATGGCGGCCGTGTTCGTCGCGCAGGCCACCAATACGCCGATGACCCTCCAGCAGGAGCTGACGCTGCTCGGGGTGCTGCTGCTGACGTCGAAGGGTGCTGCGGGCGTCACCGGCAGCGGGTTCATCGTGCTGGCGGCAACGCTGTCAGCCGTCGGCCATGTGCCGGTCGCGGGGCTCGCGCTGATCCTCGGCGTCGATCGCTTCATGTCGGAAGCGCGCGCGCTGACCAATCTCGTCGGCAACGGCGTTGCCACCGTGGTCGTCGGCAAATGGTGCGGCGAGCTCGACGAAGCGAGGATGAAACGCGTGCTCGACCGGGAATCGCCGGTCGAGGCCGACGAACCGGAGGAGGTGCTCGACCAGACCGAAGCCCACATGCCCGCGGCGGCTGGTTAGGCCCCCGAGGGAACCGGCGATCGAACGCGCGTCACCGACCCGTCCCTTGGCCGAAGCCAATGCCGTGCCGGACGCTGCGCTGCACCGCGTCGTCATCGTCGGCGGCGGTGCCGGCGGACTCGAGCTCGCGACGAAGCTCGGCAACTCGCTCGGCCGACGTCGGCGCGCCGACATCACGCTGATCGAGCGTGCGCGTACGCATTTCTGGAAGCCGCATCTGCACGAGATCGCCGCCGGCAGCATGGACGTCGCGGTGTACGACACGGACTACCTCGCGCAGTCGCACTGGCATTGCTTCCGCTACCGGATCGGCGAGATGACGGGCCTCGACCGGCAGCGCCGGCAGGTTCACGTCGCAGCCTTCACCGACGAGGACGGCGATCGTGTCGCGCCTCCGCGCACGGTCGACTACGACACGCTCGTCATCTGTATCGGCAGCCGCACGAACGACTTCGGCACGCCCGGCGCACACGAATACGCGATCGCACTCGACGATCCCGTCGAGGCCGAGCGGTTTCATCGCCGGCTCGTCAACGCGTACATGCGCGCGCACACGCAATCCGAGCCGCTTCGTCCCGAGCAGTTGCACGTCGCGATCATCGGTGCGGGCGCGACCGGTGTCGAGCTTGCCGCCGAGCTGCACAACACGACGCGCACGCTCGTGTCGTACGGCCTCGATCGAATCGATCCCGACAAGGACATGCGGCTCATCGTCATCGAGGCGGCCGATCGCGTGCTGCCGGCGCTGCCGAAACGGCTGTCCGATTCGGCCGGCAAGTTGCTGGAAAACCTCGGCATCAGCGTGCGCACGTCGGCGCGCGTCGCCGAGGTGCTGCCGGAAGGGGTCAGGCTCGCAAGCGGCGAGATCATCCCGGCGGAGCTCGTCGTCTGGGCGGCCGGCGTCAAGGCGCCCGATTTCCTCCGCGATCTCGACGGTCTCGAGACGAACCGGATCAACCAGCTCGTCGTGCGGCCCACGCTGCAGACGACGCGTGACGACGACGTGTTCGCGCTTGGCGACTGCGCCGCCTGTCCGTGGCTGGGGAAGGAGGGCGCCGTCGTGCCGCCCCGCGCGCAGGCCGCGCACCAGCAGGCGTCGCACATGGTGAAGCAGATCCACGCCCGGCTGGACGGCAAGCCGCTCAAGCCGTGGCGCTATCGCGATTTCGGGTCGCTGGTGTCGCTCGGCGAGTACTCCACCGTGGGCAACCTGATGGGGAGCCTCACCGGCGGCAACCTGTGGCTCGAGGGCTGGTTCGCGCGGATGATGTACTTGTCGCTCTACAAGATGCACGAGCTCGCGCTGCACGGCTTCTGGAAAATGGCCCTGGACACCGCGGCACGAATGATCACCCGGCGCACCGAGCCGCATGTGAAGCTGCATTGATCGCGCGAGGTTCGGACGCGTCGGACGCCAGGTCCGTGCTTTCGGCGCGTGCCGCAATAATTCCTGAAAGGTATAACGCAAGCATTATATATTCCTTTTAGTTCGGCTTTAGCTTCCGTATCGTCGTTCCGTTGCGTTGCACAATGGAACAGCGGATGGCTTCCGAATCAAGTATCGACCGCGTAGCGGCTGCGCGGGAATTGCTCCACTCGATCGCCCGGGACCATCCGCCCGCCGTTTTCGCGTGCAGCTTCGGGGCCGAGGACATGGTCCTCGTCGATCTGATCGCGCGCGACGCGCTGCCGATCGATGTATTCACGCTCGACACCGGCCGGCTGCCCGAAGAGACGCACGCGCTGGTCGATCGCGTCCGCGACCATTACGGGATCGGCGTCGACGTCTACTTTCCCGAGCGCGCGGCGATCCAGGCGCTGGTCGAGCGCCACGGGGTCAACGGTTTCTACCGCAGCATCGAGATCCGCAAGGCGTGCTGCGGCGTGCGCAAGGTCGAGCCGCTCGGCCGCGCGCTCGCCGGCAAGCGCGCCTGGCTCACCGGATTGCGTCGCGAGCAGTCCGTCGATCGTGGCGACGTTCTGCCCGAAAGCCACGACGAGGTCCATGGATTGCGAAAATTCGCGCCACTCGCGTGGTGGACGCATGACGACGTCTGGGACTACCTGTCGCAGCACGACGTTCCGTACAACGCGCTCCACGACCGCGGCTATCCCAGCATCGGCTGCGCGCCGTGCACGCGTGCGGTGGCCGTCGGCGACGATCCGCGGTCGGGCCGCTGGTGGTGGGAGCAGGAGGTGCGGAAGGAATGCGGACTGCATCCGCGCGCGACGCCCGTTCGCGTCGCGCTGGCGGAGCCGTTGCCATGAACGCCGTCAGCCTGCACCACCTCGCATGGCTCGAATCCGAAGCGATCCATATCCTGCGTGAAGTCGCCGGTCAGTGCGCGAACCCGGCGTTGCTGTTCTCCGGCGGCAAGGATTCGCTCGTGCTGCTGCGCCTCGCCGAGAAGGCGTTTCGCCCGGCGCGCTTCCCGTTTCCGCTGCTGCACGTGGACACCGGTCACAACTTTCCGGAAGTCATCGAATTTCGCGACCGGCGCGTGGCCGAACTCGGCGAGCGCCTGATCGTGCGCACCGTCGACGAGTCGATCGCACAGGGGCGCGTGGTGCTGCGGCGGGCGACGGAAAGCCGCAACGCGCACCAAGCGGTGACGCTGCTCGATGCGATCGCGGAATTCGGCTTCGACGCGTGCATCGGCGGTGCCCGCCGCGACGAGGAGAAGGCGCGCGCAAAGGAGCGGATCTTTTCGTTCCGTGACGAATTCGGCCAATGGGATCCGCGGCAGCAACGGCCCGAGCTGTGGGACCTCTACAACGCGCGCGTTCATGCCGGCGAGCACGTGCGCGTGTTTCCGATCAGCAACTGGACCGAGCTCGACATCTGGCAATACATCGATCGCGAGCGCCTCGACGTGCCGTCCATCTACTTCGCGCACCCGCGCCGCGTCGTCAGGCGGCGCAACGCGTGGGTCCCTGTGACCGAGCTGACGCCGGCGCGCGATGACGAGCGCACGCAGACGCTGTCGATGCGCTTTCGCACCGTCGGCGACATAACGTGCACGGCGCCGGTCGCGTCGACGGCGCTGACCGTGGGCGCGATCATCGCCGAGACCGCTGCCACGACAATCACCGAGCGCGGTGCAACGCGCCTCGACGATCAGACGAACGACGCGTCGATGGAATTGCGCAAGCGCGCGGGATACTTCTGATGGCAACCCTCGATCGGATCGACCGGACGGACCAGGGCGTGCTGCGGTTCCTGACCGCCGGCAGCGTCGACGACGGCAAGAGCACGCTGATCGGACGCCTGCTGCACGATTCGAAGGCGATCCTCGCCGACCAGCTCGCGGCGATCGAGCGCACGTCGCGCCAGCGCGGCCAGGCGCTCGACCTGTCGCTGCTCACCGACGGCCTCGTCGCGGAGCGCGAGCAGGGCATCACCATCGACGTCGCCTATCGCTACTTCGCGACGCCGCGGCGCAAGTTCATCGTCGCCGACGCGCCGGGGCACGAGCAGTACACGCGCAACATGATCACGGCGGCAAGCACCGCGCAACTCGCAGTCCTGCTTGTCGACGCGCGCAAGGGCGTTGTCGCGCAGACGAAGCGCCACGCGACGCTCGCCCACCTGCTCGGCATTCCGCATCTCGTGCTGGCCATCAACAAGATGGACACCGTCGGCTATCGGCAGGACGTCTTCGTCGCCATCACGGACGCGTTCGCGCGTTTTGCGAACGATTGCGGCATCATCGCGGCGACGCAGGCGTTGCCGCTGACCGCACTCGACGGCGACATGGTCGTCGAGCGCGGTGCGCATCTTGGCTGGTACGAAGGGCCGACGCTGCTCGACATTCTGGAGACCGCGCCGATCCCCGATACGCCCGCGTCGCTGCCCTTTCGCTTTCCGGTGCAGTTCGTTGCGCGGATGTCCGGCACCGAGCGTGGCTACATGGGGCGCGTCGAATCGGGCTCGGTCCGCGTCGGCGACGAGGTCGCCGTGCTTCCGGGAGGGCATGCCACGCGGATTCGCGACATCCGCAGCGTGGAAAGCCAGCGCTCGATCGCGCGGCGGCACGACAACGTCACGCTGTTCGTCGACGACCCGATCGACATCGCGCGCGGCGACATGCTGGTGCGCAAGGACGAAGCCGCGGTCACGTCGAAGATCGTCGAGGCGACGCTCTCCTGGCTCGATGCGGCGCCGCTCGATCTCGCGCGCACGTACCGGTTACGGCACACGACGCGCGACGTGCGGGCACGCGTGCGCCGCATCGACTCGCGCTGGAACGTCAATACCCACGCGGCCGATCCGGCGCCCGCGACGCTCGCGATCAACGACATCGGCCGCGTCGTGCTCGACTTAGCCGAGCCGATCGTCGCCGACCTCTACGAGGCGAACCGGTCGATCGGACGCTTCATTCTCGTCGACGAGGCGACGCACGGCACCGTCGCGGCCGGGATGATCCGCCAAGGGTCCGCCGCAGCGATCAACGGGTGATGCGCATATGCTGAAGCGACTCCTGGCGTTGTCTCTGCTGGCGGCCACATTCGCCGCGCAGGCCGACGTCACGCTGCTGAACGTCTCGTACGATCCCACGCGCGAGCTGTACCGGGACGTGAACGCTGCGTTCGCTGGCTACTGGAAAGCGAAGACCGGCGAAACGGTCACCGTTCGCCAGTCCCATGGCGGTTCCGGCAAGCAAGCGCGCAGCGTGATCGACGGCCTCGAAGCCGACGTCGTCACGCTGGCCCTCGCGTACGACATCGACGAGATCGCACGTGCATCGCATCGCATCGATTCCGAGTGGCAACGCAGGATGCCGAACAACGGCGTTCCCTATTCGTCGACGATCGTCTTCCTCGTGCGCAAGGGCAACCCGAAGGCAATCAGGGACTGGGACGATCTGGCGCGGCCCGGCATCGGTGTGGTCACGCCGAACCCCAAGACATCGGGCGGGGCGCGCTGGAACTACCTCGCCGCGTGGGGTTACGCGGAACGAAAGGGTGGTCCCGCGGCTGCGCTGGAATTCGTCCGCAGGCTCTACGCGAACGTGCCGGTGCTGGATTCGGGCGCGCGCGGCGCGACGACGACCTTCGTCGAGCGCGGCATCGGCGATGCGCTGATCATCTGGGAGAACGAAGCGTACCTCGCCGTCCGCGAGCTGGGCCGCGGCAACGTCGAGATCGTCGTGCCGTCGGTCAGCATCGTCGCGGAACCGCCGGTGGCGATCGTCGACAAGGTCGTCGACAAGCGCGGCACGCGTGTTGTTGCGCAGGCGTACCTGGAATTCCTGTACACGCCGCAGGCGCAGGAGATCGCCGCGCGTCATCACTACCGGCCGACTTCGCCCGCCGTTGCCGCAGCGCATCGCAGCGAATTCGCCGCGACCGAGCTGTTTCCACTGAGCCGTTATTTCGGCGACTGGGCGACGGCGCAGCGTACGCATTTCGCCGATGGCGGCACGTTCGATCGCATCTACGCGAAGCATTGAGCGGCGCGCGATGAGCCATACCGGAATCCTCGACCGCAACCTGACGATCGCGCAGGCGTTCGACGCCGAGGGCGGCATCTATTTCCGCCAGCGGCGGCCGACGCGCGCGCCGGCCCGGACGCTGCCCGGGTTCGGCCTCGCGATGGGGGTCACGCTCGTCTACCTGTCGCTGATCGTGCTGATTCCGCTGTCCGCCACGTTCGTGATGACGGCACAGCTCGGCGTGCGCGAATTGCTGTCCGTCATCGGCTCGCCGCGCGTGCTTTCGAGCCTGCGGCTGACATTCTCGGCCGCGCTGGCGGCGGCGCTGATCGACGCCCTATTCGGCCTGCTGCTCGCCTGGGTGCTGACGCGCTATGCGTTTCCCGGCCGGCGGGTGATGAACGCCTTGATCGACCTGCCGTTTGCATTGCCGACCGCCGTCGCGGGGATCGCGCTGACCGGATTGCTCGCCGGCAACGGCTGGATCGGCGCGTGGCTTGCCGCGCACGACCTCAAGGTGGCGTTCACGCCGCTCGGCATCGTCGTCGCGCTGACGTTCGTCGGCCTGCCGTTCGTGGTGCGCACCGTGCAGCCGGTGCTGTCGTCGCTGGCGCCCGAGTTCGAGGAAGCCGCGCAAACGCTCGGTGCGTCGCGGCTGCAGGCATTTACTCGCGTCGTGTTCCCGGCGCTGCTGCCCGCGCTGTTGACGGGCTTCGCGCTGTCGCTCGCGCGCGGCATCGGCGAGTACGGTTCGGTGATCTTCATCGCGGGCAACATACCGATGGTGTCCGAGATCGCGCCGCTCTTGATCGTGACGAAGCTCGAGCAATACGATTATCCGGGTGCTGCGGCGATCGCGTCCGTCATGCTGGTCGCATCGTTCGCGCTGTTGCTCGCGATCAACGCATTGCAAGCGTGGACGGCGCGCCACCGTCGCGACACGCAATGAGCTCCGCAGTTCACGCATCGGTGGCCGGCGGCGTTGCCTGGCCCGCGTCCCCGTCGCGCGCCGTGTGGGAACGGTGGTTGCTGATTGCCGCCGCGATGGCGTTCGTCGGCGCATTCCTCGTGCTGCCGCTGGCATTCGTACTCGCCAGCGCGCTGCGGAATGGCTTCGCTGCGTACGTGACGGCGCTCGCCGATCCCGATGCGCTGGCGGCGCTGCGGCTGACGCTCGTTGTCGTCGCGATCGCGGTGCCGTGCAACTGCGTCTTCGGCATCGCGGCTGCATGGGCGATCACCCGGTTCGACTTCCGCGGGAAGAACGCACTCGTCACGCTGATCGATCTGCCGCTGTCGGTATCGCCGGTGATCGCGGGACTCATCTGCGTGCTCGTATTCGGCCAGCGCGGATGGCTTGGGCCGTCCCTCGAGGCGCTCGACGTGCAGGTGATCTTCGCAGTCCCGGGCATCGTGCTCGCGACGACGTTCGTGACGGTGCCGTTCGTCGCGCGCGAGCTGATCCCGGTGATGCAGGCCCAGGGACGCGAACAGGAGGAAGCCGCGTTGTTGCTCGGCGCGTCGGGCTGGCAGATGCTTCGCCGCGTCACGCTGCCCGGCGTGCGCCACGGGCTGGTCTACGGCGTCATCCTGTGCACGGCGCGCGCGATGGGCGAGTTCGGCGCCGTGTCCGTCGTGTCGGGTCACATCCGCGGCGTGACCGACACGCTGCCGCTGCATGTCGAGATGCTCTACAACGAGTACCAGTTCACCGCCGCGTTCGCCGTCGCGTCGCTGCTGGTGCTGGCGGCGCTGCTGGTCGTCGTCGTGCAATCGCTGTTCGATCGGCGCCGGCGCGCCGCATCGCCTGCCTGAAGCGGAGCAACGGATGAGCATCGAGTTCATCGGCGTAACACGGCGGTTCGGAAGCGTCGTCGCGCTCGACTGCGTCGACCTCGCGGCGCGCAGCGGCGAGCTCACGGCCGTGCTCGGCCCGTCGGGCTCCGGCAAGACGTCACTGTTGCGCATCGCGGCGGGCCTCGATCCGCTCGAGGCGGGACGGATCCTGCTGCACGGTGCCGACGTCACGACAATGCCGGCACGCGAGCGGCGCGTCGGGTTCGTGTTCCAGCACTACGCGCTGTTCGCGCACATGACGGTCGCCGCCAACGTCGCATTCGGACTCGACGTGAGGCCGCGGGCCACCCGCCTGCCGGCCGCCGGCATCCGCGCGCGCGTCCGCGATCTGCTGGCGCAGGTCGAGCTCGATTCGCTTGGCGACCGATATCCGCATCAGCTGTCGGGCGGCCAGCGGCAACGCGTGGCACTCGCGCGAGCGTTGGCGACCGAGCCGTCGGTGCTGCTGCTCGACGAGCCGTTCGGCGCACTCGACGCGCGCGTGCGCAAGGACTTGCGGCGCTGGTTGCGCACGCTGCACGACGAGCTCGACATCACGAGTCTTTTCGTCACGCACGATCAGGACGAAGCTCTCGAGGTCGCCGACCGCGTCGTTGTGCTCAATCGCGGGCGCATCGAGCAGGTGGGCGTCGCGGAGGAGTTGACACGTCGCCCGGCCAGTCCATTCGTCTCCGAGTTTCTCGGCGATGCACGACGGGCGCGCCCGGCCGATTGCGTGCAGTGCGGTCGCCACATGGCCGAAGCCGGTACTGCACTCGCGGCGGACTGACACCCTCGCGACGGGTGTGCCGCGGTCGTGGCAGGGCAGTGCGCTTGGTCGTCTGCGGTTCCTATAAACTGCCGACTCCCGCGGCTGCGGGTACGTCCGGCAGCCGCTCGACATCCGCATTGCCTCCTGATCGCCTACTGATGTCCATCCCGGTACCCGACCGCGCGCCGTTCGCGGAAACGCCCGTTCCGTCGTCGCCCGACGAGCGCTGTTACGGCAGCGACGCAATTGCACTGATGCTGCGCGCGCTCGACATCCCGTACGTTGCGCTGAATCCCGGCGCGAGCTTCCGCGGCCTGCACGACAGCCTCGTCAATCGGCTCGGCAACGAGCGTCCGCAGATGCTGTTGTGCCTGCACGAGGAATCCGCGGTCGCGATTGCACACGGCTATGCGAAGGTGACGCAGCGGATGCTCGGTGTCGTCCTGCATTCGAACGTCGGCCTCATGCACGCGACGATGGCGATCTTCAACGCGTGGTGCGACCGGGTGCCGATGCTGCTGCTCGGCGCGACGGGGCCGGTCGATGCCAAGGCGCGCAGGCCCTGGATCGACTGGATTCATACGGCCGCTGACCAGGGCGCACTCATTCGCGATTACACCAAATGGGACGACCAGCCGGGCTCGGTGGGCGCCGCGCTCGATGCGCTCGCGCACGCCGTCCAGCTTTCCGCGACGCCACCGTACGCTCCCGTGTACGTCAACCTCGACGCCGGACTGCAGGAAGAAGAGCTGGCGAAGGCGCCGCGCATGCCGGACGTGGCACGCTTCGCACCCCCGGCGCTGCTTCGCCCCGATCCACGCACGCTCGCGGATGCCGTCGCGCGCCTGCGAGCGGCGAAGCGCCCGGTGATCCTGATGGGCCGCGTGTCGCGTTCGGAGGCCGACTGGGCTGCGCGCGTGGCGTTGGCCGAATGGCTTGCAGCACCGGTCGTGACCGACCTCAAGGTCGCCGCTGCATTTCCGACCGACCATCCGCTGCACGCGGCTCCGCCCGGCGCGTACCTTGCGGCCGAGGCCATCGCGGCATTGCGCGACGCTGACGTCGTGCTGGCGCTCGACTGGGTCGATCTCGCCGGCACACTGGCGCAGGCGTGGCCGGATGCCGCCGTGCCGTGCGTCGTCATCAACGCGACGCTCGATGCACAACTCGCGCGCGGATGGAGCAAGGATCATTTCGCGTTGCCGCCGGCCGACGTTTACTTCGCCTGCGACCCCGACGTCGTCGTCGCGGAGCTCGTCGCTGCGTTGGGTCCGCGTGACGCCGCGTCGCGCGCGCTTCCGCCTACGCGCGGGTACCCCGGTATCGCCGCGTCGCCCGCAGGATCGCGGCATCTCGCGGCCGTCGACGCGCGTGACGACTGCATGCCGTTGAAGGCGCTCGCGCAAGCCGTGGCCGATGCCACGGAAGGCGCGTCGATCTGCATCTCCCGGTTGCCGCTCGGTTGGAACGGCGCATATCGGGACTTCCGGCATCCGCTCGACTACATTGGATTGGATGGCGGCGGCGGTGTCGGTGGAGGGCCGGGGCTCGCAATCGGCGCAGCGCTGGGACTGAAGGGCAGCGGGCGCATTTCGCTCGCGATCATGGGCGACGGCGACTTCCTGATGGGGGTCACTGCGCTGTGGACGGCCGTCCACTACGGGGTGCCGTGCCTGACGATCGTTGCGAACAACCGCAGTTTCTACAACGACGAGCGGCACCAGGAGCGCGTCGCGATCATCCGTGGACGCCCGGTCGAGAACAAGGGCATCGGCCAGCGGATCGAAGGTCCCGACATCGATCTCGCGGCGATGGCTCGCGCGCAGGGTGCCGTGGGCATCGGTCCCGTCACGTCGCCTGACGCGCTGCGAACGGCGATCGTCGACGGCCTGCGCCAGGTTGCCGACGGTGCCGTTGTCGTCATCGACGCGCGCGTGCTGCCCGGCTACGACGCGAATACCGGCGGCGGCGTGCAGACGGCGCGCCGGCATAAGTGATGGGCGCCGACGGCGCACTGGGCTCGAAGGTCGCAGATGCATTGCCGCGTCATCGCGATCTCCACTACGGCGGCGAGTGGCAGCGCGCGCACGGTGGCTATGCGGCGACGCTCGATCCCGCGACCGGGCACAGCCTCGGCGACTGCGCCGTGGCCGATGCGTCCGACGTCGATGCCGCGGCGCGCGCCGCGCACCAGGCGTTTCCGGCATGGCGCGGCATGCGCCCGTCCGAGCGGGGAGCGTGTACTGCGTGCGATCGCCGAGCGACTGCGCGAGCATGCCGGCGAGCTCGCGCTGATCGACGCGGCCGATTGCGGCAACCCGGTTGCCGAGATGACGAGCGACGTGCACGCCGCCTGTGCGCAGCTCGAGTATTTCGCCGGCCTTGCCGGCGAAGTGAAGGGCGAGACGATTCCGATGGGCGACAGCGCCGTCAACATGACGCTGCGCGAGCCGTTTGGCGTGTGCGCCCGGATCGTCGCGTACAACCATCCGCTGATGTTCACGGCCGCGAAGATGGCCGCACCGCTCGCCGCGGGCAACACGGTGATCATGAAGCCTCCGCAGCAGGCGCCGCTGTCGTCGTATCGCATGATGGAGCTCGTCGGCGACGTCGTGCCGCCCGGCGTGCTCAACGTCGTCACCGGCGGCGCCGATTGCGGCGCGGCGCTGGTTTCGCATCCGCTGATCCCGCGCATCGCACTGATCGGCAGCGTGCCCACCGGACGCGCCATTGCGCGCGCCGCGGCGGAGCGGCTGAAGCACGTGACGCTGGAGCTCGGCGGCAAGAACGCATGCATCGTGTTTCCCGACGCGGACGTCGACAAGGCCATCGCCGGCGCGGTTGCCGGCATGAACTTCACGTGGTGCGGCCAGTCGTGCGGATCGACGTCGCGCGTGTTCGTCCACGCGTCGATCCACGACCGCGTCGTCGCCGGTATCGTTGCGGCCGTTCAGCGCTACAAGCCCGGAATCCCGACCGACCCGGCGACGACGATGGGTGCGCTCGTATCGAAGGCGCATCTCGACAAGGTCGAGCGGATGATCGCAGTGGGGCTCGCCGAAGGCGCGGCGCTGTCGTGCGGCGGCGCGCGCCCGCGCGAAGCGCAGCTTGCCAACGGCTACTTCATGCCGCCGACGGTATTCACGAAGGTGACGCAGTCGATGCGCATCGCCAGCGAGGAGATCTTCGGCCCGGTGCTGTGCATCCTGCCGTGGACCGACGAGGTCGCCATGCTCGCCGACGTCAACGCCGTCGACTACGGCTTGAGCGCGTCGATATTCACGCGCGACCTCGCGACGGCGCACCGCTGCGCGTCGCGCGTTGAGGCCGGCTACGTCTGGATCAATACGACGGGGCGCCATTTCCTCGGCGCGCCGTTCGGCGGCTACAAGCAATCGGGGCAGGGGCGGGAGGAGTGCTTCGACGAACTTGTCAGCTACACGCAGCAGAAGAACGTGCACATCGCGCTATGACCAATATGGACGCCACGCTGAATTCCGCCGCTGTGCCTGCACCCGGCGAACCCGATCGCGCGCTTGTCGAGGCGCTCGCCGTCGCCAACCGCATCCTCTATCACGAGGGTGTGGTCGACGGCTTCGGTCACGTCAGTGTCCGCCACGATCGGTCGCCCGCGCATTTCCTGCTGGCGCGCAACATGGCGCCCGCGCTGGTGACACCGGCCGACATCCTGACGTTCGATCTCGACGGACAGGCGCTCGACGCGGGCGACCGGCGCGTCTATCTCGAGCGGTTCATCCACGCCGAGATCTATCGCGCACGGCCCGATGTCGTCGCCGTTGTGCACAGCCATTCGCCGAGCGTCATTCCGTTCGCCGTGACGAAGACGCCGCTGCGGCCGGTCTATCACATGAGCGGATTCCTGGGCGAGGGCAGCGCACACTTCGAAATCCGCGATGTCGCCGGGAACAGCGACCTCTTGATCCGCAATGCGACGCTCGGTCGCGCGCTCGCCGATGCGCTCGGCTCCAGCACGGCCGTGCTGATGCGCGGGCACGGCTCGACGGTCGTCGGCACGTCGCTGCAACAGGTCGTCTACCGCGCGATCTACGCCGAGACGAACGCCAGGCTGCAGACGCAGGCGCTCGCACTTGGCGACGTCACGTATCTGAACGCGGAAGAGGCGTCGCTCGCCGCCGCGACGAACGATACGCAGCTCGCACGCGTGTGGGAGCTCTGGCAACGCGCAGTCGAACAGTAGGCCGCGACCGGCCGCCTCAGGTTCGACGACGCCACGCTACGGGCGTTGCTGTCCGCTCGCGTCGACGCGACAACTTGCCGCGAGCCCATGCCGGAAGCGGCGCGCAGCGTCGCTGCGACCGATCACCGGCTCGCGACACGTCGGTCGAGTCCGAGTCATTGCGCCTCGAACTGGGCAAGCCGGTCGCCGGCTGGGTGGTACGCGCGCGCGTCCGCGGCGCATGACGGCGCGCGTGGTCAGTACCGGCACTTGTCGCGTCGCCTGACGTCGCAAACGCGCGTGGATCAAGCCCGACGCCGTCAGGACGAACGCGCGCGATCGCTGACGGCGTAGCGGCCGATCAGCGCGTTGAGGCCGATCGCGATGACGAACAGCACGATCAGGAGCGCGTACATCCGCGGCATGTCGAACGTCGTGTACGACTGGATGATCAGGTAGCCCAGTCCCCGGTTCGAGAGCTTGGTCTCGGCAAGCAGCGCGCCGATGATCGCGAGACCAAGCCCGAGCCTGAACCCGTTGACGATCGGCGTCCGCATCGCCGGCAAATAGATGGTCCGCGTCATCTGCCACGGCGTTGCGCGAAAGCTCTTGCCGACGCGCAGCAGCACCGGCGCAATCTGCCGCATGCCCGACGCGACGCTGATCACGATCGGAAAGAACGCCGACAGCGCACCCATCGCGATCTTCGAGCCGGGCCCGACGCCGAACCAGAGAATCATGATCGGGAAGAAGATGATCTTCGGCGTGGGGCCGAGGTAGTAGATGAAGCCTTCGTAAGCGCGGGCGAGGAAGCGGTTGCCGCCGAGCACCAAGCCTGCGACGAGCCCGGCGATGCCGCCGATTGCGAGTGCGGCGACGATCTCGGCGCCGGTGACGGCCAGGTTCGAATAGAAGCTGCCGTCGGCCAACAGCCGCGCGACGGCGCGGGCGATGACCGGAACCGTGGGCACGACATCCCTGAAGAGCCATCCCGACTCGGCGACGACTTCCCAGATCGCCAGGACCGCGGCGATGATCGCGACGCGAAGCGCCCATACGGACCGCAGGCGATTGCGCGCCGGCGACGCGAAGTCGACGAAGCTCCGTCGAGCGGCGCGCCCCCGTACAGGCTCATTGCCTAGCCGGGCAGCAGCCATCGCTCGACGCGCTCGCAGACGACGAAAAAGAGGACACTGACGAGAATGACGAAGCCGATCGCGCCGTACGTGCCCGGCAGATCGTAGCGTTCGGCGAGCTCGTTGATCAGCTGCCCGAGGCCGCCGAAGTTGATCAGGAACTCGACGCCGACGATGTTGATCAGCGCGAAGATCAGTCCCACGCGCAGCCCGACGAAGATGCTCGGCATCGCGGCGGGCAGCAGGATCTTGCGGAAGAGCTGCCAGTCGTCGAGGCGAAAGCTGCGGCCGACGTCGAGCAGCACCGTGCGCGTGCCGGCGAGCCCTTCGATCGTCTTCAGGATCACCGGCGGCAGGCCGGCGACGAATCCGATCATCACGATCGTCGTCGCGCTGCGGCCGAAGATCACGAGGAACAGCGGGTACATCAGCACGACCGGCGCCGATGCGAATGCCGCGACCCACGTCTCGCACGCGCTGCGCAGCAGTCGGAAGCGGAACATCAGCATGCCGAGGCCGATGCCGGCGAACGACGAGCAGCACGCTCGCCCACAGCGCTTCCTGCGTCGTCTGCCAGAAACGGTGCAGGATGCCTTCCTCGACGATGATGCGCGGGATCGCGGCGAGCACCTGCGATGGCAGCGGAACGACGAAGCGGTTGATCGCGCCAACGCGGATCAGCACCTCGACGAGCGCGAAGGCGCCGACGAGCGTTGCGAATCCGAGCGCCGGTGCGGCGAGCGGCGCGTACCTCTGCGCTCGCGTCGCGGTTGCGGCGGCCATGCTCACCGGCGTCTCTCGCTGTCCAACTGGCGCGATTCGTCGTCACCCATGCCGCGGCTCGCCTCCTCGCGCAAATCGTTCCAGATCTGCGCGACGTAGTGGCCGAACGCATCGCTGCCGACCACCTCGGACGTTCGCGGTCGCGGCAGGTCGATGTCGAACGTGCGCTTCAACCGGCCGGGGCGATACGTCATCACGATCACGCGATCGGAGAGCTGCACGGCTTCGGTGATGTTGTGCGTGATCAGCAGCGTCGTCTGGCGCAGGTGCTGGTGAATCTGCAGCACCTTGTCGCCGAGCAGCAGGCGCGTCTGCTCGTCGAGGGCGGCGAACGGCTCGTCCATCAGCAGGATCCGCGGCTGCGACGCGAGTGTGCGCGCGATCGCGACGCGCTGCCGCATGCCGCCGGAGAGCTCGGCCGGGTAGCGGCGCTCGAACCCATCAAGGCCCACCATCGAGACGAAGCGGCGCGCGCGCTCGTGCCGCTCGCGCTTCCCCACGCCCGCGAGCTCGAGCGGGAACGCGACGTTGTCGATGACCGAGCGCCACGGAAACGCCGACTCGTCCTGGAACACCATGCCGAACGCCGCGTGCGTGCCCGATACGGATTCGCCGTCGACCTCGATGCGGCCGTCGTAGTCGGCGACGAGCCCGCCGATGATGTTGAACAGCGTCGATTTGCCGCAACCGGACGGGCCGATGAGCGATACGAACTCGCCTTCGCCGACGTCGAACGAGACGCCGTCGACGGCAAGCAACGCTTCGGCGCCGTCGCCGAAGCGCTTGACGATGTCGTTGACGGCCAGTATGGGCGCGCCGGACGCGCGAGAGCCCGGATCTGCCTGCGTCACCGGGACGCCGACGGGCGAGCGGATGCGCGCCCTCGGTCTTTGCACATCATCGGCGGGTTTGCGCGTTCAGCGCGGCGGGATCTGCATCAGCTCGGCCAATTGCTCCTTGGTGAGCGGTGCTGCCGTGAACTTGAACGTGACGGCGTCCTGGACGATCGAATCGAGGCCCACGACCTTGTCGGGGTCGATCGAGGCCTTCGGGAAAAAGTCGTCGCGCGTCCGTTTCGCCTTCGCTTCGGTGATCCCCACGAAATCGGCATAGAGCTTGAGCGCGTTCGGGTCGGCGTACATCGCGTCGACCGTCTCGCGATAAGCCTTCATGAACCGGTCGACGACGGCTTTCTTCGACTGCAGGAACTGCGCGTTCGCGATCAGCAGCCGGACGGTCTGGCCCTTGAACACGGTCGCGTCATTGCCGCTTGCGATGATGCGGATCTTGTTGTCGTCGAGCTGGTCGAGGCCGAACGGCGGCGCCGACCAGCCGACGTCGACCTGGCCGGACATCACCTGCGTCAGCGTCGACGACGGCCCACCGGTTGCGACCGGCTTCGCTTTCAGGTCGAACTGCTTGACGAACGCCGTGACGATTCCGTTCGTCGACGAGCCGTTGGTCGAATACGCGATCGTCTTGCCGTCGGTATCCTTGAGCGACTTGACCGGCGAGTTCGCCGGCACGTACCAGAACAGATCCTGGGCACCCGTCGTCTCCGCGCCGATCACGCGAACCGGCGCACCTTTGGAGAATGCCGACATCACGCCCATGACGCCCGCCGCGACGCCGATGTCGACGCTGCCGGAAATCACCGCCTGCTGCGTCTCGCCGCCGCCCTGCGTGTAGAGAATCTCGAGCACGAGGTTGTGCTTCTTGAAGATGCCGAGCCGCGTGCCGACTTCCGAAACCGACGTATCCCAGTTGCCGCGCTGGCCGATCGCCAGCTTCAGCGTGTCCTGGGCAAATGCGGGCACCGCGAGCACCAGCGCCAGCGCGGCGAGCATGCGTTGCAACAGTCGCTTCATCGAAGTCCTCCGTCGGTTCTTGTCTTGATCGACCTCGCCGCAATGCTGCGGGTAGTCGGTTGAGTGCAGCTAGCCGTTCGGCATGGTCTCCGTTGCAAGCACGCTGCCGTTCGCAGCTGCGCCGAGCGTCGTCCAGTCGCTGCCCTTGGGCACGATGCCTTCGAACGATTGTAGCGTGACGTACGGCGGACGACGGCCAGGCGCGCCGATCACGGGTTCGCCGTTCGCGTGGCGGCGCACCGCGTCGACCATCAGCTTGCGGAACTCGACGATCGCCACGTCGCTCGCGCCCAGCCGCTCGGCCGAGCGGTCGGCGATCGCCCCCATCGTCTCCCACATCGCCAGGTCCTGCACCGGGATGCCGCGCATGCCGGTAAAATCGCCGGCCTGCATCGCCAGCCGGTCCTGCAGGTAGCCATTGTCGCGATTGCGCCGGTGACGGAAGTGCGCATCGAGATCGACGCCAGGCAGCGCGCCGCAGAATGTCCGCCACGCATCCTGGTCGATGCCGCCGTCGTCTCGGTCGCTCCATGCGATGAAGTAGAACATCGTATGCGTGTCGTCGACTGGAATGTTGAGTATCGACAGGTTGTACTGGTTGTTTGGCGGGATCAGCACGGTGAACGGCGCCACGAACAGCGTGACGCGTATGTAGTCGCGGGTGGCGGCGTCCTTGATCGGCCGCCTGATCGCCGCGTAGCGGAACCCGAACTCGGTCGGTTGCACGACGAGCCGCGGTGCCTTGTCCGTCGACGGTCGCGGCCAAACGGTCGCCGTCGCGCGCGCGCCGTCGACGCGCGCGGGCGGCATGTCGGTCGCATGCAGCGTCGAGCTGTGCGCGGAGTCGATGGCGCCCTCGAGCACCTGCGCCCAATTGGCGTTGACGAGCATCTTGACGATGCTGACCTTCGTCGTCGGCGACGGGGCCCACGCCGGACGCTCGAACGGCGGCGCAGCGTCGGCGCCCATCCAGACCCAGACGAAGCCACCCGTTTCTTCGGACCGGTAGGCCGTGTGCTTCACTTTTGCCGCGAGACAGCTTGCCGGTGGTTCCGACGGCATCTCGACGACGTTGCCGTCGACGTCGATCTTCCAGCCGTGATAGAGACACCGCAATCCGGATTCCTCGTTGCGGCCGAGCGCAAGTGACGCGCGCCGATGCGGACAGTGCTCGCCGACGACGCCGAGCCGCCCGTCGGAATCGCGAAACACGACGAGGTCTTCGCCGAGCAGCCGCGCGCGCAGCGGCGCACCGTCCGGTTCGGCCACTTCCTCCGCCATGCAAATCGGTAGCCAGTGTCCGCGCATCAGGCGTCCCATGGGTGCTGCACCCTCGACGCGGCACAGCAAATCGTTTTCGTTGGCGGTCAGCATCGGCAACTCCACATCCTTGGCGATCGTGCGCGGGGAGGTCGCACGGTGCATAATGTTAGGCATCTAAGTAAATACGCGCAAGGCGGCGTGATTTCCGGGGAATGACGACCGACGCCATGAAGCGATGGATGAAAGCAACGCGGCACTGATGCCGCTGGTGGTGGCGCGCGCAGCACCGCTTGCCCGCGGCATCCAGGCGCTCGAGTTGCACGCCGCGGACGACAGCGAGTTGCCCGCGTTCACGCCGGGCGCGCACGTCACGGTCCAAACGCCGAGCGGCGTGCTGCGCAAGTATTCGCTGTGCAACGACTGCGACGAGCGCAACCGCTACGTCATCGCCGTCAAGCGCGAGACATCCGGTCGTGGCGGCTCGACGAGCCTTGTCGATGGATGCGCCGAGGGCACGATCGTGCCGTGTTCGGAGCCCCGCAACGACTTCGTGCTTGCGCCCAAGGCACGCGGTTTCCTGTTCGTCGCCGGTGGCATTGGCATCACGCCGATCATGGCGATGCTGCGCCATCTTGCGAAGGCCGGCACGCGGCCGTTCACGCTCCATTACCTCACGCGCTCGGCCGAAGAAACCGCGTTTGCCGAGGATCTGCGCGCGCCGCCGTTCGCGGGCCATGTCGTTCTCCATCACGACGGCGGCGATCCTGCGCTGGCGTTCGACCTCTGGCCGCTGTTCGAGCGCCCGCAGCCCGTTCACGTGTACGCGTGCGGTCCGCGCCCGATGCTGCAGGCCATTCGCGACATGTCCGGCCACTGGCCGCTGTCGGCGATTCACATCGAAAGCTTCGCGGATGCGGCGACACTTGCCGTCGCCGACGATCATCCGTTTCGCGTCCGTCTCGCTAGGTCAGGTGCAGCGATCGACGTCGGTGCGGACCAGTCGATCCTCGACGCAATGCGCGCCCATGGCCTCGACGTTCCGAGCTCGTGCGAAAGCGGCACGTGCGGCACGTGCCGCACGCGCCTGCTCGAAGGCGTTGCCGATCACCGCGACCTCGTGTTGTCGGACGCCGAGCAGGCCGACTCGATCATGGTCTGCGTGTCGCGGGCACGCACGCCCGAACTGGTCCTCGACGCATGACCGGGACGCCGCGGCGGTGGGGTGTGGCCGGTCTCGGCCGCGCGTTCACGCTGATGCTGCCGACGTTCGTCGCCGATCCGCGCGTTCGCCTTTGCGCCGCCGCGGACCCGCGTGCCGAGGCACGAGCGCGATTCACCGCCGACTTCGATGCACCGGCGTACGCAACGGTCGACGAACTGTGCGCCGACCCGGCGGTGGACGTCGTCTACGTCGCGTCGCCACACCAGATGCATGCATCGCACGCGATCGCGGCGGCACGGCACGGCAAGCACGTGCTCGTCGAAAAGCCGATGTCGCTGTCGCTCACCGACTGCACGCGGATGATCGACGCGGCGTCTGCGGCCGGCGTGCAGCTCGTCGTCGGGCACAGCCACGGCTTCGACGCACCGATCGCCCGCGCGCGGGCACTGATCGACACGCACACCTTCGGCCCCGTGCGGATGATCCATGCGTTCTACTACACCGACTTCATGTATCGGCCGCGCAGGCCCGAAGAGCTGGACACGGCGCAAGGCGGCGGCGCGGTCTGGAACCAGGCGGCGCACCAGGTCGACATCGTCCGGCTGCTCGCCGGCGGTCGGGCGACGAGCGTTCGCGCGCTGACCGGCAACTGGGATGCGAAGCGAAACACCGAGGGAGCGTACTCGGCGCTGCTGACGTTCGAAGGCGGCTCGTTCGCGTCGCTGACGTACAACGGCTACGGCTACTTCGACTCCGACGAATTCTGCGACTGGATCGGGGAGCTCGGTATGCGCAAGAGCGCCGGCAACCACGGCGTCGCGCGACGCGCGCTGCGCGCAGCACCGGATGCCGCGGCCGAGGTGGCGCTGAAAAACGCGCGCAACTACGGCGGATCTGCGTACCGGAGCGCCGCGATCACGGACCCGGCTACGCAGGCCCACCAGCATTTCGGCACGTTCCTCATCTCGTGCGAAGGAGGTGACTTGCGTCCGATGCCGCATGGCGTGATGGTTTACGACGCCGCGGGTGCGCGGCTCGAGCCGTTGCCGCCACCCACGGTGCCGCGCGTCGAGGTGATCGATGCGCTGGAGCGCGCCATCGCGAGCGGCGTGCCTGCTTTGCACGACGGACGATGGGCGCGGGCCACACTCGAGGTTTGCGCAGCGCTCCTCGAATCGGCACGAACCGGTGTTGAAGTAGCGTTGCACCAGCAGGTATCCGTCCGGTGACGCAACGATGACCGTGAAGACCGTCCCGTCTGCACGAACCGCACGGCGCGATCGAAGCGTGGCGGAGCCTGACGCGCAGATCATCCTGCGTCATTGGCGCGAGGCAGTGCCTGACGACCGGCTGGCGCATCTGGTGAAGGATGCAACGCGCGCGCTGGTCCGCGCGCTGACGGTCCGCCTGGCGCGGCACGCGGTTCCGTTCGGGCACTGGGCGTTCCTGCGCATCCTGTGGCAAAGCGACGGGCTGACGCAGCGCGCGTTGAGCCGCGAGGCCGGCGTGATGGAACCGACGACGCACGCGGCGCTTCGCGCGATGGAGGAGCTGGGCTACGTCGTGCGCCGGAAGCTTCCCGACAACAGGCGTAACGTGCACGTGTTCCTGACGGCGCGCGGCAAGGCGCTGGAGGGCACGCTCGTGCCGCTCGCCGAGCACGTGAACCGCATCGCCGTGGGCGGCGTCGGTGCGGCGGACCTGGCGGTGACGCGCAAGACGCTGCTCACGATCATCGAAAACCTCGCGCGCGACCCGGCGGACCCGAAACGCTGATCATCCCCCGGTGGTCTCGCCACCCATGACCTGCAGCACCGTGCCGGTGATGTACGAAGAATCGGCGTTGGACG
This sequence comes from uncultured Pseudomonadota bacterium, assembly GCA_963709335.1. Lineage (GTDB taxonomy): Bacteria > Pseudomonadota > Gammaproteobacteria > Burkholderiales > Casimicrobiaceae > VBCG01. The sequence goes on along the minus strand of CAVPWB010000002.1, from coordinate 291,333 downwards.
CCAGGAACACGTAGGCGGGTGCGAGTTCTTCGGGCTGCGCCGGGCGGCCCATCGGACTGTCCTGGCCGAACGTCGCCACGTCCTTCGCGGTCATTCCGTCGTCCGACGGATTCAGCGGCGTCCACACCGGTCCGGGCGCCACCGCGTTGACACGAATGTTCCGGTCGATGAGATCGATCGCCAGCGACTTCGTGAACGCGTTGATCGCGCCCTTCGTCGCCGAATAGTCGGGCAGGTGGCGCGAGCCCTTGATGCCCGTTTCCGAGCTCGTCGCGATGATCGCGCTGCCGGCGGTCATGTGTCGAAGCGCCGCGCGCGACAGCCTGAAGTACGAGTAGACGTTGGTCTTGAACGTCGCATCGAACTCTTCGTCCGTCACGTCCGCAAGCGACGGCTTGCGATTTTGGTGCGCGGCGTTGGCGACCAGTATGTCGAGCTTGCCGAACTGGTCCGCGACCTGCTCGACGACATCGTCGCAAAACGCTGGATCGGTCAGGTCGCCCGCGATTGCCAGGCATTTCGAGCCTGCCTTCTCGATCGCCTGTCGCGTTTCGTCCGCGTCGGGTTGCTCCTGCGGCAGGTAGGTGATCGCGACGTCCGCGCCCTCGCGCGCGAACAGCACCGCTACTGCGCGACCGATTCCCGAGTCGCCGCCGGTGATCAGCGCCACCTTGCCCTCGAGCTTGCCGGCGGGACGATAGGCTTCCGCTTCGTACTTCGGCCGCGGCGAAAGCTTTTTTTCGAGTCCCACGCCGTCCTGATGCTGCGCAGGGAACGGCGGTTTCGGTTCGCGCAGTGGCGCATCCTGTCGTTGCTGCTGTTTCGTCATGACCTCTCCCGTTTGAAAATGTTGCACGTTTCAGGTAACGATTCCCTGGCGCGCAATCGTTGCAGGATTTGCAACAAGACAACGCGCGACGCGGTTGGCGGAGCGCTGACCCGCGGCTCGCTTGCGGTGTATGCTGCACACACGATCCTGGTTGCACGTGGCGTGCCGGTCGGGACAGCATCGGTGCGAAATTCATCTTCAGCAGAGGAGGTTCAGCATGGGATTGATTGACTTCGTCAAGGATGCGGGCGAGAAACTGTTCGGGCGTGGACAAGCGCAGGCGGCGGCGAAGGAATCAGCGGCCGCTCCGGCCGATGCAGCCAAGCTTCAGGCGGCCAACTCGGCGGCCGGCGACGCGATCCTCGAGTACGTGAAATCGCAGAACCTGTCCGCAACGGGCCTGACTGTCACCTACGACGGCGCGACGTCGACAGTGAGCGTGTTCGGTGTCGCACCGGACCAGGCGACGCGCGAGAAGATCGTCCTGTGCTGCGGCAACGTCGCCGGCGTCGTCGCCGTCAAGGACATGATGAGCGTCGACCAGAGCGCGCCCGAAGCGCAGTTCTATACGGTTGTCTCGGGCGACACGCTGTCGAAGATCTCCAAGCAGTTCTATGGTGACGCGAACAAGTACAACCAGATCTTCGAGGCGAACAAGCCGATGCTGAAGTCGCCGGACAAGATCTATCCAGGCCAGAACCTTCGCATCCCGCCGGCGTGATCGAAGTCCCCTCCGTCGCGGTGGCCGGCGCGCCGACCCGGGTGCCGGCCGGTGTTCGCCCTGTCGCCGCCGGCCCCGGTGACGAGGATGACGACGAAACGCCGATCGGCGACCCGCCGGACGACGACGAGGACGACGATTGGGACGACGAAGACGAAGACGATGACGATGACGAGGAGCCGTTGCAGGCGCTATGCTGCGCTGCAGCATCGCCACGAGCGAGCCGCCACGGCACAATGGCACCCGATTGACCAGTCGAAAAGCGGAAGCGGCCTTGCGTTTGCGGTCGCATTCGATCCGCACGCTGGTCCCGACTCGGATTCCGATCGCGGCTCGCTGAACTCTGATTCCTGAAACGTACCTCGCCATAGAAGGCGTGTCGGTCGCGTACGGCGGCACGCGCGTGCTTACCGACATCACGCTCGACGTCGCACGCGGCGAGCTCGTCGCGCTGCTCGGCTCGTCGGGCTGTGGCAAGACGACGCTGTTGCGCTCGATCGCCGGATTCGTTATGCCGCAGGCGGGACGGATACGGGTCGCGGGTCGCGACATTACGGCGCTACCGCCCGAAAAGCGCGGCACGGCGATGATGTTCCAGTCGTACGCGCTCTGGCCGCACATGACCGTTGCCGGCAATATCGGCTACGGGCTCAAGATGCGTGGTGCCGGCAAGGACCAGATCGCCCGCCGCGTCGACGAAATGCTGACGCTGCTGCAGATGCGGGGCTTCGGCCCGCGCCCCGTCACGCAGTTGTCGGGCGGACAGCGGCAGCGCGTCGCGCTCGGCCGTGCGCTCGCGGTCGACCCGTCGCTGCTGCTGCTCGACGAGCCGATGTCCAATCTCGACTACAAGGTGCGCATCGAGCTGCGCCACGAGCTGCGCGCGCTGCAGAAGCGGATCGGTATCACCGCCGTCTACGTGACGCACGATCGCGAAGAAGCGCTGACGCTGGCGGACCGCATCGCCGTGCTCGACGCGGGGCATGTCGTCCAGTACGGCCCGCCCGAAAAGATCTTTCACGAGCCTGCGTCGGCGTTCGTCGCCGGCTTCATGGGTGCCGACAATGCCATTGCGCTGATTCGCGGCCGCGACGGCACGCTGTCGCCCGGCCAAGCCGCCGACGGCGAACCGGTGACCGCGCATTTTCGCAGCGACGTCGCGCGCATCGATACGGCGGGTGGCGCGCAGGGCGCCGCCGAGCTGCGACTGCCGGGCGAGGTCGTCCAGACGCTTTACGTAGGGCAGGGTTATCGCTATCGAGTGCGCACGGACGGCGCGGACGTCTGGGCGCACGCTTCACATCGCATCGACGAGGGGGCGCCCGTAGCGGTCGTCGTCCCGCGCGACGCGCTGCTGCTGTTTCCGCGTGCCGCTCCGAATGCTGATCGAGGGGCGCCAGGCGGTTGACGTGATCAGTTTTCCAATGACTCGGGAGAAATGCATGAAGGCTCGAATGCTGTTGCTGTCCATTGCGGTGCTGGGTGTCGCCGCCGCGTTCCCCGCCGCTGCGCAGACGACGCTGAACGTCGTGTCCGCCGGCGACCAGAACATGGTCGACTACGTCAACAATTACCTCGGTCCGAAGTTCGAGCAGATGAATCCGGGCGTCAAGGTGCGCGCCGTGGGCACGGGGCCCGGTGATTCAGGCTCGCAGAAGATCTACGAGAAATTGTCGGCGCAGCAAAAGGCGGGCACGGCAACGTGGGACGTCGACGTCGCCGTCGTGCACCAGCGGGGTGCTGCGACGATGGTCGACGAGAAGCTGCTGATGCCGTACCGCAACGACGTGGCCGCGGGCAAGCTCGTCTCGCGCGACACGGCCACGAACGCGCTCGGCGCGAACGTCGACGGCTATGTGCTGCCGATGTTCCACAGCCAGATCGCGTTCGCGTACAACCCCGACGTCGTGAAAGCGCCGCCGAAGAGCTTCACCGAGCTGTCGGACTGGGTGAAGAAAAATCCGAAGCAATTCGGCTACAACGGCGTGAAGGGCGGCATGTCGGGCGTGGGCTTCGTCATGGGTTGGGTGAACGCGAACAGCCGGCACTTGGCGACAAGCTCGAGAAGGGGCCGTATGACCCGGCCGCGAAGGCGACGATCGAGAAATCGCTGGCGGGACTCAAGGACTTCAACCAGTACGTCGTAATGACGCCGGGCAACGCGGGCACGCTCGACATGCTGAATCGCGGCGAAATCGCGATGGGTCCGGTGTGGGTCGACATGTTCTACACGTGGATGGCCGACGGCAAGATGAACCCGAAGGTGAAGCTGTCGCTGCCGTCGCCGGGATTGCCCGGACAGCCGATGTACTACGTGATTCCGGCGAAGGCCGCGAACGCCGCAATGGCGAAGAAGTTCATCGACTTCGCCGAGAGCCCGGAAGTGCAGGCCGACGGCATCGTCAAGCAGTTCAACTGGTATCCCGGCATTGATCCGCAGTACGTGCAGTCGAAGATGGAGCCGGCGGCGTGGAACAAGCTCTTCACCGACATCTCGCCGGCCGATCTGTCGAAGAACGGGCGCCCGTTCCCGCTGTCGCAGTACTTCACCGATATCGTCGAAGGCTACGAACGCGTCGTGCTGAAGTAGAGCAGTGTCGATGAACCGCGCCGCAAGGCCGTCCCAAGGAGCGGATCCCGCCCGTGGGGGGCAGCGCAGCGGCGAAGCCGCAAGCGTCGGGGGATCGCAGCACCGCCCGGCGGCGCGAGCCGCTGGGCGGCGCTCGCCCTCGTGCTTCCGGCGCTCGTCGTTGTCGGCCTTTTCTTCGTCGTCCCGCTGTTGCTGTCGGCCGTCGGCGCGTTTCGTGCGGCCGATGGCTCCTTCACGCTCGCGCATTTCGACAAGTCGCTCGATCTCTACAGTCGCGACCTGATCTTCACCGTCGCGATCGTCGCGCTGTCGACAGTGCTGATCGCGATTGTCGCGATCGCCATTGCCGGTTACCTGACGCTCGGGGAGAACCCGCGCGCCGTCGCCGTGCTGCGGTGGCTCTACCGCTGGCCGCTGTTCATTCCGTTCGTCGTGGCCGGGCAGGTGATGCGAACGTTCCTGGCGAAGAACGGCATGCTGAACCACGTGCTGATCGGCGCCGGCCTGATCGAGCCGATCTCCGCCGAGTCGATGCTCGACTGGCGCGGCATCGTCATCGCGTTCGTGTGGAAGCAGGCGCCGTTCGTGACGCTGCTCCTCGCCGGCGCGATGGCGTCGTTGGAACGGCAGCACATCGAGGCGGCGCGCAATCTCGGCGCGCCGCGCTGGCGAGTGCTGATCGACATCGTGCTGCCGCAGGTTCGCGGCACGCTGCTCGTCGGGCTCGTGCTGTCGTTCGTCACGATGCTGTCGGTGTTGTCGGTGCCGCTGATGATCAACCCGAATTCGCCGACGATGATCACGGTGGACGTCGCGTACCGGATCAACACGTTTGCCGACTACGCCGTCGCGAACGCGCTGTGCCTGCTGTCGCTGCTGCTGGCGGCCGTCGGCGCCGCGTTCTACCTGAGGCACGCGGTCAAGCGCGTGGAGACCGGGTCGTGAACGGCGGGCCCACCTCGTGACGATTGCCTCGAGCCTCGGGCCGAATCTCGTCCGCGCGCTGGTGCTGGCGCTGTTCGCGTTCGTCATCTTCGGACCGCTCTTGAATCTCGTGCTGTGGGCGTTCGCCGAGCGCTGGTACTTCCCGAGCAAGCTGCCGTCGCAATACGGATTCACGTTCTGGGAACGCGTGTTCGCGCCGCGCGGCAACGCGATCGCCTCGCTCGGCACCAGTGTCTGGATCGCGGTGCTCACCGTCGCGTTCAGCCTCGCGGTCGCGATCCCTGCAGGCTATGCGCTCGGGCGGCTGAAGCTGCCGTGGCGCAGCGCGATCCTGCTCGCGTTCCTGCTGCCGCAGGCGGTGCCCAACCTGCCGGTCTATGTGAACATCGCGCAGGTGTTCTATCAGATCGGACTCGCGGGCACGATCACGGGCGTCGTGCTCGTCCACGCATCGCACGGCCTGGTGCTCGCCGTGTGGATCGCGTCGGCGGCGTTCGCGTCGATCGACGGCTCGCTCGAGGAAGCGGCGCGCAACATCGGCGCATCCGCGTGGACATGTTTCCGCACGATCACGCTGCCGCTCGCAGCGCCCGGCCTGATGGCGAGCGCGATCTTCGTGTTCCTCGAGTCGCTCGACGAGTTCACCGGCACGTATTTCGTCGGCGTTCCCGACGTGACGACGCTGCCACTCCTGATGTTCAACGCCAGCATGGGCGGCAACTACCAGATCGCTTCGATCACGGCGCTACTGCTCCTGGTGCCGTCGATCGGCTTCATGCTCGTCGTCGAGCGGTTCCTCAAAGCCGACGTGCTGGCGATGGTGGGTCGCTGACGCGCGTTGCGGCGGAGTCGCCGCCTTCGGAAAGCCGGGCGGCAAGTCATCTGTGATGCTGCAACGCACAAGCGACTGTTTTTAGCGTATAATCAATGTTCCGCGGCGATCTGCGAGCGATTCGTTGGTTGCCCGCCGCGGTGTAGTGCATCTGCCAGGCAACCCGATCATCGACATCTAATCTTCGGACGCCCCGTTTTTTGGGCGCTCCAGCCGCCGTTGCATTGCAACGGCGACGCTTCCGGTTAGCGACGATGGCTTTGCAGTGACGTCGACCCGGTAGCGGCTGCTTCCGCGTTTTCCCGGCCCGCGTGGCGCATTTGCGCCTGCGCTGCCGTGCGCGCGTCCAAGCTCCTGTCCGGATTTGCGCTTCGCGTGCGGACATACGCGCGTCGCGCTCTTCTCGTATGCGCGGCCGTTTGAGCCGCGCGTGTGTCCGTTGATGGGAAACTCATGCGATTCGAAGACTTGAACCTCGTGACGCCGCTTCTGCAGGCGCTCGCCGAATGCGGCTATGCCGAACCGACGCCGATCCAGGCGCAGACCATTCCGGTGCTGCTTGGCGGGCGGGACGTCATCGCGTCGGCGCAAACCGGCACCGGCAAGACGGCGGCATTCATCCTGCCCGCGCTGCAGCGGCTTGCCGCGCAGGGCCCGCGGCCGCCCTCCAAGCGGCGCGGTGTCGGCGTACCCGGCGTGCTGGTGCTCGCGCCAACGCGCGAGCTTGCGCAGCAGGTGGCGACGCAGTCGTCGCGTTATGGGCAGAACGTCCGGCTACGCACGGTCTGCGTGTTCGGCGGTGCGCCGTATCCGCCGCAGAATCGCGAGATCGAACGCGGCGTCGACGTGCTCGTCGCGACACCCGGCCGGTTGATGGACCACATCGAGCGCGGGCGTGTCGACCTGTCGAAACTGCAGGTGCTCGTTCTCGACGAGGCCGACCGCATGCTGGACATGGGCTTCTCCGAAGACGTCGACCGGATCTGCGCGCTTGCGCCGGCCGCGCGGCAGACGGTGCTGTTCTCGGCAACGTTCGACGGGGCGATCGGCCGGCTCGCGTCGCGACTCACGCGCGAAGCGGTGCGCATCGACGTGCGTGCGGCGGGAACGTCGCCCGTCGCGATCGAGCAGCGCGTCCATTTCGCCGACGATCGCTCGCACAAGTACCGGTTGCTCGATCGGCTGCTCGCCGACGTCGGCCAGGGTCAGAGCATCGTCTTCATGGCGACGAAGCGGGATGCCGAAGCGCTGGCCATCAAGCTGCAGGACGAAGGCCACACGGCCGCAGCGCTGCACGGTGACATGCACCAGCACGAGCGCGATCGCACGCTGACCCGCCTGCGCCGCGGCGGCGTGCGCACGCTCGTCGCGACCGATGTCGCGGCGCGCGGCATCGACGTTCCCGGCGTGTCGCAGGTCATCAACTTCGACCTGCCGCGCCAGGCCGAGAACTACGTGCACCGGATTGGTCGCACGGGGCGCGCAGGTGCGGCAGGCATCGCCGTCTCACTTGCCAACCCGATGGAGCGCGGCATGCTGCGGCTCATCGAGCGCTATACGGGCGCGGCCATTCCCGCGCACGTGATCCCGGGGCTCGAGCCGCGCGCGCGCAATCATGACGCGGCATCGCGGCGACCGCACCGCGGCGGTATGATGGCTGGCAAGGGCGGCAAGGAGCGCTGGCGCACCGGTCGCTGACTTTCGGGGAGGCTCTCGATGTACGCGCAATTGGTGGAGACGGGACTGAGCAAGGTGCAGGCCGCGGCCGAGATGACCGCGGAGGAACTCGAGTTTCAGGCCCGTATCGACGCCGACATCAAGATCGAGCCGAAAGACTGGATGCCCGAGGCGTACCGGCGAACGCTGATCCGCCAGATCCAGCAGCACGCGCATTCGGAAATCGTCGGCATGCTGCCGGAAGGCAACTGGATCACGCGCGCGCCGTCGCTGCAGCGCAAGGCGATCCTGATGGCGAAGGTGCAGGACGAGGCCGGGCACGGCCTCTACCTCTACTGTGCGGCGGAGACGCTCGGCGTGTCGCGCGACCAGATGATCGCCGACCTGCATGCGGGCAAGGTCAAGTACTCGTCGATCTTCAACTATCCGACGCTGACGTGGGCCGACATCGGCACGATCGGCTGGCTCGTCGACGGCGCGGCGATCATGAACCAGATTCCGCTGTGCCGCTGCAGCTTCGGGCCGTACGCGCGAGCGATGGTACGCGTGTGCAAGGAAGAGTCGTTCCATCAGCGGCAGGGGTTCGACATCATGCTGACGCTGTGTCGCGGCACCGCTGCGCAGAAGGCGCTCGCGCAGGACGCGCTGAACCGCTGGTGGTGGCCGTCGCTGATGATGTTCGGGCCCTCCGATGCGGCCAGCGTGCACAGCGCGCAGTCGGCGCGCTGGAAGATCAAGCTGCTGTCGAACGACGAGTTGCGGCAGCGCTTCGTCGATCAGACCGCGCCGCAGGCCGCCTTCCTCGGGCTGCGCATTCCCGACGACAGGCTCGCGTTCGACGAGGCCACCGGCCACTACGCGTTCGGCGACATCGACTGGGACGAGTTCCATGAGGTGATCAAGGGCCACGGGCCGTGCAATCGCGACCGCATGCGCACGCGGACCCAGGCGTGGGACGACGGCGCGTGGGTTCGCGAGGCGGCAACGGCGCACGCGCAAAAGCGCGCGGCGCGCGAGGCGAGAGAGGCCGCGTGAGCGTGTCTCCGCGCGGTCTGCGAAGATGAACGGAGGTCGACGTGAGTGAATGGCCGCTGTGGGAGGTGTTCATCCGATCGCAGCACGGTCTTGCGCACAAGCACGTGGGCAGCCTGCACGCCCCGGACGCGGAGATGGCGATCAAGAATGCGCGCGACGTCTACACGCGCCGCAACGAAGGCATCTCGATCTGGGTAGCGCGCTCGGCCGACATCCACGCGTCTTCACCCGGCGACCGGGCCGCGCTGTTCGAGCCGGCCAACGACAAGGTGTATCGGCATCCGACGTTCTTCCCGATGCCCGACGAGGTGAAGCACATCTAGCGCCTGCTCCATGACGGCATCCAAACCAGCGGCGCCCGCTGCAGAATTGTTCGACTATCTGTTGCGCCTCGCCGACAACGGACTCGTCCTTGCGCAGCGGCTCGGCGAGTGGGTCGGCAAAGGTCCCGTGCTCGAGGAGGACATCGCGTCGACGAACGTCGGCCTCGATCTGCTCGGCCAGGCGCGTTTGTGGCTCGCGTACGCCGGAGAGGTCCAGGCAATCGACGGAGCGCCCTCTCGCAGCGAGGACGACCTCGCGTATTTCCGCGACAGCCGTGACTTCCGCAACCTGCTGCTCGTCGAGCAGCCGAACGGCAACTACGGCGATACGATTGCGCGGCAATTCCTGTTCGATCAATGGCACGTGCTGCTGCTCGGCCAGCTGACGCTCTCGCGCGATGAACGCATCGCGGGCATCGCCGCGAAGGCGGTGAAGGAAGTGCGGTATCACGTCGAGCGCTCGGCCGATTGGGTCGTCCGGCTCGGTGACGGCACGGCAACGTCGCACGAGCGGATGCAGGCCGCCGTGGATGCGCTGTGGACGTACACCGGCGAGATGTTCGCCGTCGATGCGACCGAGCGCACGCTGATCGACGCCGGGATCGCCGCCGATGGCGCGGCGCTGCTACCGGCGTGGCAGTCGTCGGTGCAAGCGGTGCTCGACGAGGCGACGATCGTCATTCCCGCCGACCCGTTCATGCAGGGCGCACGCTCGCGTGGCGGCAAGCAGGGCATCCACACCGAGCATTTGTCGCGGCTGCTCGCGGAAATGCAGGTGCTGCCGCGCTCGATGCCCGACGCGCGATGGTGACATCCAGCGTAACGCACCCGCCCGTGCGGGAAGATGCGACGCAGGCCGACGCGCGCGCGGCCATCTGGCGTGCGCTCGGCGGTATCGTCGATCCCGAGATCCCCACGGTGTCGATCGTCGAGCTCGGCATCGTCCGCGATGTCGCGCGAGCGAGCGACGCATGGATCGTGACGGTTACGCCGACGTATTCGGGATGTCCGGCGACGCGCATCATCGAAGCGGACATTCGCACGGCGATCGGGGCGGTGATCGGCGAGGACGTGCGCATCGTCACCGCGCTGGCACCCGCATGGACGACCGACTGGATTGCGCCCGAAGGACGACTGAAGCTGCGCGAAGCCGGCATCGCGCCGCCGCACGCGGCGACGCTCGGAGCCGTGCAGGCGCACCCGGTGACGTTCCGGCGCCCGCGCGAGCCCGTGCGCTGCCCGAACTGCGGCTCGCTGCGGACGACGGAGCTCGCGCGCTTCGGGTCTACGGCCTGCAAGGCGCAATACCGGTGCACCGAGTGCCTCGAGCCGTTCGACTTCTTCAAGCCGCACTGAACAGGTAGGGCCCTGGTGAGCAAGTTCCACGAGTTGCCGGTGGCGAGCGTCGAGCGTGAGACGCGCGACGCGATCGCCGTCACGTTCGACGTGCCCGAGACGCTTCGCGACCTGTTCCGGTTCGAACCGGGACAGCACCTGACGCTGCGGACCGACATCGACGGCGAGGACATCCGCCGCTCGTATTCGATCTGCGCGCCGGCCGGCGGCCCGTTGCGCATCGCCGTCAAGCGCACGCCGGGTGGCGTGTTCTCGATGTGGGCCAACGACGCGCTGCGCCCGGGCACGATGCTCGACGTGATGCCGCCGATGGGTCACTTCAGCGTCAGTGCCGATCCGGGCACCGCGCGCCACTATCTGGGCGTAGCCGCCGGCAGCGGCATCACGCCGCTGCTGTCGATCGTCACGACGGCGCTCGTCACGGAGCCGCGCTCGAAGTTCACGCTGATCTACGGCAACCGCGCGTCGGCGACGGTGATGTTCCGCGACGAGCTCGCCGCGCTGAAAGACCGCTATCTCGGCCGGTTCAATCTCGTCCACGTTCTGTCGCGCGAGCCGCAGGACATCGAGCTCCTGCACGGCCGCATCGATCGCGCGAAGGCGGACGCGCTGTTCGCGCAGTGGGTGCCCGTCGACGACGTCGACTACGCGTTCATCTGCGGACCCGAAGGGATGATGGATGCGGTCCGCAGCTCGCTGATCGCTCGGGGCCTGCTCGCCGAGCGCGTGCGGATCGAGCGGTTCGCCGCCAGCATTCCGAAGCACACGCACGTGCCGCGGCCGTTGCCGCAAGCCGCGCAGACCGAATGCGAAGTGAGTGTGGTGATCGACGGCTCGCAGCGCACGTTCCTGCTCGAGAAGGGCCGCGAGAACATCATCGACGCCGGCTTGCGCAATGGCATCGAGCTGCCGTTCTCCTGCAAGGGCGGCGTCTGCTCGACGTGCCGCTGCAAGCTCGTCGCAGGCGAGGTCGATATGGACGTCAATTTCGCGCTCGAGGACTATGAGGTGGCGCGCGGCTTCATCCTCGCCTGCCAGAGCTATCCGGTCACCGACAAGGTCACCGTCGACTTCGACCAGACCGGTACCGGCTAGAGAGCGTAGAGCGGCTGCGCCGCATGCGTTGCGTGCTAGAGTAATCGCTGCCGAACCGACGAAGGTCCCGCCCGTGTCGAATCCCTTTTTCGAGCGTCACCGCGCGACGCTTGATCGCGCCATCGAAGCGATCGGCAGTCGCGGTTACTGGACGCCGTTTGCCGAGTCGCCGAGTCCGAAAGTCTACGGCGAAGGCGCGGCCGAATCCGGCAAGGCGAAGTACGACGCGGTGTTGAACCGGCGCTTTCCGCTGACGCAGCCGGCGACGATCGGCCAGGTCGGCAGCGAGCAGTCGCCCTACGGGATGCGGCTCGGCGTCACCTACCCCAAGCCCGACATCGATGGGCTGATGGCCGCCGTCGAGGCGGCGGAAGCGAGCTGGCGCAAGGCCGGCCCCGAAGCCTGGGTTGGCGTCAGCCTCGAGATCCTCGATCGGATCAACAAGGCCAGCTTCGAGATCGCGAACGCGATCATGCATACCACCGGCCAGGCGTTCGTCATGTCGTTCCAGGCGGGCGGCCCGCATGCGCAGGACCGCGGGCTCGAAGCCGTAACCTACGCGTGGGACCAGATGCGCCGCGTGCCGACGCAGGCGCGCTGGGAAAAGCCGCAGGGCAAGAACGAGCCGGTACGGATGGACAAGCGATTCCGGATCGTTCCGCGCGGCGTAGCACTCGTTATCGGCTGCAGCACGTTCCCGACGTGGAACGGCTATCCGGGAATCTTCGCCAGCCTTGCGACCGGCAATGCGGTGATCGTCAAGCCGCATCCGAACGCGATATTGCCGCTCGCGATCACCGTGCGCATCGCGCGCGAAGTGCTGGCCGAAGGCGGCTTCGATCCGAACGTCGTCACGCTGATCGCGCACGACACTGGCGACAACATGGCGCAAACGCTCGCACTGCGTCCGGAGATCAAGATCGTTGACTTCACGGGGAGCACGGCGAACGGCCGCTGGCTCGAAGAGCACGCGCGCCAGGCGCAGGTCTATACGGAAAAGGCCGGCGTCAACCAGGTGATCATCGACTCGGCCGCCGACTTCAAGGGGCTCGTTCGCAATCTGGCGTTCTCGCTTGCGCTGTACACGGGCCAGATGTGCACGGCGCCGCAGAACATCTACGTGCCGAAGGATGGCATCGACACGGCGGACGGCCATCTGTCGTTCGACGAGGTCGCGGCGGCGCTGGCACAAGGTGTCGACAAGCTGCTCGCCGATCCCGCGCGCGCCGTCGAGGTGCTGGGCGCCGTCGCCAACGAGGGCGTGCTGCGCCGACTCGAGGCGGCGCGCTCGCTGGGCGAGATCGCGCTCGATACGCGGACGATCGAGCATCCGCAATTCCCGGAGGCGACGATTCGCACGCCTCTGATCGTGAAGCTCAAGAAGAGCGATCGCGCGACGTACCTGAACGAATGGTTCGGCCCGATCGCGTTCGTCGTCGCAACCGATGGCACCGCCGACAGCCTTGCGATCGCCCGTGACGCCGTCGTCGGCCACGGCGCGCTTACGATGGCCGTCTATTCGACGCGCGACGAAGTCATCGAACGCGCCATCGAAGTTGCCGAAGACGTGGGTGTCGCGCTGTCGATCAACCTGACGGGCAACATCTTCGTCAACCAGTCCGCCGCGTTTTCCGATTTTCACGGCACCGGCGCCAATCCGGCAGCCAACGCCGCGCTGACCGACGCTGCGTACGTCGCCAACCGTTTCCGCGTCGTGCAGCATCGCGTGCACGTTTAGCGGATCGCTGCGCGCAAGAACGCGCGGCAGACTCGAGGAGCCGGTCGATGAACTACGAGCAGATCCGCTTCGAAACCGGTGACCGCATCGCGCGGATCACGCTGAACCGGCCGGACCGGCTGAACAGCTTCACCGCCCAGATGCATGCCGAGCTGCGCGACGCGCTGGCGCGGGTGACGGGAGACGGCGATGCGCGCGTGCTGGTGCTCACCGGCGCGGGCCGCGCGTTCTGCGCGGGGCAGGACCTGTCCGATCGCGCAGTCGCCCCGGGTGCTGCACCGGTGGACCTCGGCGCATCGATCGAGGACAACTACCGGCCGCTGGTGCTCTCCATTCGCAACCTGCCGCTGCCGGTGGTGTGCGCGGTCAACGGCGTCGCCGCCGGCGCCGGCGCGAACATCGCGCTCGCGTGCGACATCGTCATCGCGACGAAATCGGCGAGCTTCATCCAGGCGTTCTGCAAGATCGGGCTGGTGCCCGACTCCGGCGGTACGTACTTCCTGCCGCGCCTCGTCGGGTCGGCGCGGGCGATGGGACTCGCGTTCTTCGGCGATCGCGTGAGCGCCGAGCAGGCAGCGGAGTGGGGATTGATCTGGAAGTGCGTCGACGACGGCGAGTTTGTCGCGACGACGGACGCGATGGCCGCGCAACTCGCGGACGCGCCCACGGCGGGCCTGGCGGCGATCAAGCGTGCGCTGTACGCGTCGAGTGGCAACACCCTCGAGCAGCAGCTCGACGTCGAGCGCGATGCGCAGCGCGCACTCGGCAACAGCGCCGACTATCGCGAAGGCGTCGCCGCATTCCTGGAAAAGCGCGCGCCGCGCTTCAGTGGCCGGTAGCGCGGCTCGCCGCTCGTGATCGGGCACCGATGACGACAGCCGGCGCATTGCCTCGCGACGCCACGGTTGCCGTCATCGGCAGCGGGGCGATGGGCGCCGGCATCGCGCAGATCGCCGCGCAGGCCGGGCACCCGGTGCGGCTGTTCGACACGCGGATGGGCGCTGCGGAAAAGGCGCGGACGACGATCGCGCAGACGCTGCAAGGGCTGGCCGCCAAGGGCAAGCTCGACTCCGCCGACGCGGCGGCCAGCGCATGCCCGGATCGTTGCCGTGCACGCCCTCGGCGATTGCGTCAGTGCGCAACTCGTCGTCGAGGCGATCGTCGAGGATCTCGCGGAGAAGCGCGCGTTGCTGCGCGAGCTCGAAAAGATCGTCCCTCCGCAGACGATCCTCGCATCCAACACGTCGTCGCTGTCGGTCACCGCGATCGCCGCAGGGCTGCGCCATCCGGGCCGTGTGGCCGGCATGCATTTCTTCAATCCGGTGCCGCTGATGAAGCTCGTCGAGATCATCGCCGGCCTCGCCACCGACGTCGCAACGACCGATACGCTCGCCGCCACCGCCGTCGCGTGGGGCAAGGAGCCGGTGCACGCGACGTCCACGCCGGGGTTCATCGTCAACCGCTGCGCGCGGCCGTTCTACGGCGAGGCGTTGCGCCTGCTCGCCGAGGGTGCGGCCGATGCCGCAACGATCGACGCTGTGCTGCGCGCCGCGGGTGGCTTTCGGATGGGTGCGTTCCAGTTGATGGACCTGATCGGCAACGACGTCAACTTCGCGGTGACGCGCAGCGTGTGGGAAGCGTGCTACTACGACCCGCGCTATGCGCCGTCGGTGCTGCAGCAGGAGTGCGTTGCTGCCGGCTTCTTCGGCCGCAAGAGCGGGCGTGGGTTCTACGACTACGCGGCCGATGCGCAGCCGCCGCGGCCGGCGACACTCGATGCGCAAGTGTTTGCCGGTGCCGTCGTCGTGCACGGCGATGCAGGTGTTCTCGCGCCGCTCGTCGCGCGCATTGCCGGCGCAGGCGTCGACGTGCAGCGGCGTCCCGCGCTCGATGCATTCCCCGATGGCGCGCTGGCCGCGGGCGATGCGGTACTGGCGCTTTCCGACGGACGCACGGCGACCACACGCGCGAGCGCGACAGGCACGCGGAACCTCGTGCTCGTCGATCTCGCGCTCGACTATTCGACGTGCGAACGATTGGCCATCGCCGCCGCGGATGGATGCGCCGCCGGTGCGTTCGGTGCTGCGGCAGGCGCTCTGCAGCGCGCCGGGATCGCCGTGTCGCGGTTCGACGATGTCGCCGGCCTCGCGGTGTTGCGCGTCGTCGCGACGCTCGCCAACGAGGCGGCGGACGCCGTGACCCATGGCGTCGCATCGGCGGCCGATGTCGACGTCGCGATGCAGAAGGGCGTTAACTATCCGCGCGGACCGCTGCGCTGGGCCGACGACGTGGGCGTCGCCCGGATCCGCGACGTGCTGCACAATCTCGCCGCGCACTACGGCGAGGATCGTTACCGTCTTTCACCGCTGATCGCGCGGCGCTACGCGACCGGCCAATGCCTCGCGGCGCCGGCACCTTCGCGATGACGACGCCGTCCGATCCGACGACTCGTTCCGCGGAGAGGCGCAGGGCGGCGCCGCACAACAGCTTGCAGAGCGCGTCGCATCGACGATGTTCGCCAACGACCGCGCGTCGCAGGCGCTCGGCATGCGCATCGCGAGCGTTTCGCCCGGACGTGCCGAGCTGACGATGATCGTGCGCGACGACATGCTGAACGGCCATGCGATCTGCCACGGCGGTTTCATCTTCCTGCTTGCCGACAGCACGTTCGCCTTTGCCTGCAACAGCTACAACCGGAACACCGTCGCTCAGGGCTGTTCGATTGAATATCTGGCGCCCGCCCACGGCGGCGACGTGCTGCATGCGACCGGCGCCGAGCGCAGCCGCGGTGGGCGCACCGGTGTCTACGACATCGAAGTCCGCAACCAGAACGGCAGGACCGTCGCGTTGTTCCGCGGCAAGAGCTACCGGATCGACGGGCACGTTGTCGACGAAACGCAGATCCTGTAACCGGAAATCACGCCATGCCGGCCAAGCATCCGCAGCCCGGTGACCTCGAGCCGATCGAGACCGCGAGCCGCGACGAGCTCCAATCGCTGCAGCTCTCGCGGATGCGCGAGTCGCTGCGGCGCGCGTACGACCATGTCGCGCACTATCGACAGGCGTTCGAGCGCGCCGGTGTGCATCCCGACGATCTGCGCACGCTCGACGATCTCGCGCGCTTTCCATTCACCGTCAAGAGCGACCTGCGCGACAACTACCCGTTCGGCATGTTCGCCGTGCCGCGGCGTGAGATCGCGCGCATCCACGCGTCTTCGGGAACGACCGGCAAGCCCACGGTCGTCGGCTACACGCGCAACGACATCGACACCTGGGCGACAGTGATGGCGCGCTCGATTCGCGCCGCCGGCGGCCGCGCGGGTGACATCGTGCACGTCGCGTACGGATATGGCCTCTTCACCGGCGGCCTCGGCGCGCACTACGGGGCGGAGAAGCTCGGCTGCACGGTCGTGCCGATGTCAGGCGGGCAGACCGAGAAGCAGGTGCAGCTGATCCAGGATTTCAGGCCCGACATCATCATGGTGACGCCGTCGTACATGCTGGCGATCGCCGAGGAGATGCAGCGCCAGGGCATCGATCCGCGCGCGTCGTCGCTATCGATTGGTATTTTCGGCGCGGAGCCGTGGACGCCGACGATGCGCACGGCGATCGAATCGGTGATGGACATCGACGCGATCGACATCTACGGGCTGTCGGAAGTGATCGGTCCGGGCGTTGCGCAGGAGTGCATCGAGACGAAGGACGGCCTCACGATCTGGGAGGATCATTTCTATCCGGAGATCGTCGATCCGGAAACCGGGGCCGTGCTGCCGGAGGGCGAAAAGGGCGAGCTCGTGTTCACGTCGCTCACCAAGGAAGCGATGCCGATCGTCCGCTACCGCACGCGCGACCTGACACGTTTGCTGCCGGGCACGGCGCGCACGATGCGCCGGATGGAGAAGATCACCGGTCGCTCCGACGACATGATGATCATCCGCGGCGTCAACGTGTTCCCGACGCAGATCGAGGAGCTGATCCTGCGCGATCCGCTGCTCGCGCCGCACTACCAGGTGGAGATCACGCGACCCCGTAACCTGGACGAGATCACCGTGCTGGTCGAGCGCGGACCGACGGCCGGCAGCGCCGACGGCGAGGCGGCGGGCACCCGGCTCGCCACGAGAATCAAGAACCTGATCGGCGTTTCCGCCACCGTGCAGGTGATGCCGGCCGGCGGGATCGAGCGCTCGATCGGCAAGGCGAAGCGCGTCGTCGACAAGCGCGGACCGCGGTAAGGCGCGCTGGGGCCGCGTGACACGGCCCTGCAACGGAACTTGGCTACGTGGTCCCGAGTGGATCGCGCAGCGACTGGATCGTCCGCGTGTCGAACTGCTTCTGCTGATCGGGCGTCAATACCGCGTACAACGCATCCAGCCGCTCGATCGCGAGACGGTCTGCGTCCGCGCGATCCGCGTCGTCGTCGGCGATCGTGCGTAGTATCGCCGCCGCCTTGACCGTGCTGCCGTCGTCGGTGCGATAAGCGTCGACGTGGCGGGCACGGATACGCACGGCGTTCGCGGCGAGGCGCACCTGGCGCTCGTAGCTGTCGAAGTACGATGCCTGCTCCGGCGTGAGCTTGAGATCGATGCGCAGCGACGGCAATTCGCGTTCGATAGCCTCAGCGGGCTCGATCGGCTGCGGCGGCGCGCGCCGGCCGGTACTCTCGTCGCTGCGACCCGAACGCGCGGATCCCGATCCCGATCCTCGCGACCTCCCGCCGAACTGCGCCGCCGCTCGCGACGTGACGCCAGCAGCAATCAGGCCGGCAAGGATGTTGCGTCGGGAGAATTTCGTGGTCATCGTGTTCGCCTCGATGCGCCGACTGCTGTGCACCGACGCAGCTTCGCATCGATGTCGCGGACGTCGTCCGCGTTCGTGCAAAGTTATCGCAATTCGACGCCGCCGGCGTCGCGAGAATTGCAACAAAACATATCGGGCGGCGCGCCTAATCGACGTGTGGACGCGTTCCGCTGCACGCGGGTGCGATCGGTGCGGAGCGCATTGTCGCGCTCAACGCCGCTGCACAACGATTTCGACGTACTCGCTCGGCACGACCAGCGAACGGGGCCCGGCGACGTTGTTGCGATCCAGGAGCTCGATCAGGTCCTTTTCCAGCGCAGAAGCCTTGTCCGAAGCCAGCGACGCGAATGCCTTGTGAACCGGGCCGTACCACGTGCGGAATACGTCGATGAAATGCGCAGCCGACCGGTACCGGAACTTGAAGATTCGCGGGGTTACCGCAACGGCGGCGGCTTGCTCGCCGAACAGCGATCGCACGTGCGCTTCCGTGCCCCACAGCGACGGTGGCTGCACGCCGGCGGGCGGCGGCACATGGCGGCCGAGCGTCTTGAAGAGCTGGCCGATGAATCCCTCCGGTGTCCAGTTGGCAAGCCCGATCCGTCCGCCAGGCTTGCACACGCGCGCCATTTGCGCCGCCGCGGTCACGTGGTCGGGGGCGAACATCACGCCGAACGTCGACAGCACCGCGTCGAAGCTCGCGTCGTCGAACGGCAGCGCCTCGACGTCGGCAACCTGGAACTTCACGTCGAGGTGCTCGGCTCGCGCCCGATCGGCGCCCCGGTCGAGCAGCGTCGACACGTAGTCGGTCGACGTCACCACGCAGCCACGACGCGCCGCGGCGAGCGTCGCATTGCCGTTGCCCGCCGCGACGTCGAGGACGCGTTCGTCGTATTTGAGGTCGCAGGCCTCGGCGAGCGATTCACCGACGATCTGCAGTGTCGTGCCGATCACGGCGTAATCGCCGCTGCCCCAGGCGGCCTGCTGGCGAACCTTCAGGGCGGGAAAGTCGACTGGCGCATTCATTCGATACTCCTTCGGGGTGTCGATCGAGTGGAGGAATTCGGAATCCCCAGTCTAGGAGTGCCGAGTGTCAGCGCAATTGCGGCGATCGATCAGATTTGTTTCGAATGTTTCGATCGGCCGCGACGAGCTCTTGCCGCGCGGCTGACCTCGTCGGTCGATGCGTCATCTGTCGAATTCGCGCGTCAGGCGATTGCCTGGGGGCGAGGGCGCTCACGGCTTGAGCGAAACCTGGAACGGGCAACCGGTCTTCGCACGGACATCGTCGAGCGTCACGCCGGGATGCAATTCGCGCAGCACCAGGCCCTCGGGCGGCAGCACGTCGAACACGCAAAGATCGGTGATGATCATGTTGACCACGCCCTTGCCCGTGATCGGCAACGTGCAGCGGTCCAGGATCTTCGGACTCCCGTCGCGCGCCGCGTGCTCCATCAGCACGATGACGCGGCGCACGCCGGACACGAGATCCATCGCGCCGCCCGGACCCTTGACCATCTTGCCGGGCACCATCCAGTTCGCGAGGTCGCCGTTCTGCGCGACCTCGAGGCCGCCCAGGATCGACAGATCGATGTGACCGCCGCGGATCATCGCGAACGAATCGGCGCTCGAGAAGAAGCTGCTGCCGGGAATCGTCGTGATCGTCTGCTTGCCCGCGTTGATCAGGTCGGGATCGACCTTGTCTTCGGTCGGAAACGGGCCGATGCCGAGCAGGCCATTCTCCGATTGCAGCGTGACGTTGATTCCGGCCGGAATGAAGTTGGCCACCAGCGTCGGGATGCCGATGCCGAGATTGACGTAGTACCCGTCGCGCAACTCCTGCGCGGCGCGGCGCGCCATCGTTTCGCGCACCGGCGAGTCCTTTTTCGACGCGCTGCCCGCGACGGTGCGAAATTCGATGCGCTTCTCGTAGCGTTCGCCCTGGACGATGCGGTCGACGTAGATCCCCGGCGTATGGATGCTGTCGGGGTCGAGCTCGCCCACGCCGACGAGCTCTTCGACCTCGGCCACCGTTACCGCGCCGCACGTCGCGATCATCGGGTTGAAATTGCGCGATGTTTGGCGGTACACGAGATTGCCCGCGGCGTCGCCCTTCCACGCCTTGACGATCGACAGGTCGCTGCGGATGCTTTCCTCGAGTACATACTCGCGGCCGTCGAACGAGCGCGTCTCCTTGCCCTCGGCGAGCGGCGTACCTGCGGCCGTGCGTGTATAGAAACCGGGAATGCCGGCACCGCCTGCGCGCAGCTTCTCGGCGAGCGTGCCCTGCGGAGTGAGTGTCAGGTCGAGCTCGCCGGCGAGCACCTGTCGCTCGAATTCCTTGTTCTCGCCGACATATGACGCGATCACTTTTTTCACCTGGCGGGACTTCAGCAGCAGTCCCATGCCGAAGTCGTCGACGCCCGCATTGTTGCCGACGATCGTCAGTCCCTTGACGCCACTGTCGACAAGGGCGCCGATGAGGTTCTCGGGTATGCCGCAAAGCCCGAACCCGCCGGCGGCGATCGTCATGTCGTTGCGCAGCAACCCGTTCATCGCTGCGGCCGCTGTCGGATAGACCTTGTTCATGGGTGCCCTTTCAGTGCGTTTGAGTGTCGATCGGAAGGTCAAGCCATACGATTGCGGACGCTGCCACGCGCGTGGTCGAGCGCGTCGCGCAGAACTGCGAGATCGCCGACGTGGTTTGCGAGCAACAGTACGAGCCGTGCGTTGAGGCGCTGGCTTTCGTCGGGCGTGAGGTCGCGATGAGCCGCGAGCAATGCTTCGTAGAACTCGTCGGGCGACGCGATGTTGGGCTCGATGTTGAGCGGCATCCGGTCACCCGTTGCAGATTGCGCGCGCCGCCGCTGCATGCAGCGCGCGGGCGTCATAGTGGCGCCACCGTGCGCAGACGTGCTGGTCAGGACGCAGCAGGTATGTCGTGCCGGGTTGCGCGTCGTAGCGCGCCGCGAGCATGCCATCGATGTCGATGAGCGCGCCTTTGTCATGCGCGGAATCCGACGACGGCGCGGCAACGAGCAACGGGTCGATCCGCGGCAACGTATCGAACGCTTGCCCAGGCGGCGGCGCGGAATCGTCGCGCACCCGTGCTGTCCTCGGGGTGGCGCGATCGGCGAAACGCAGCGCGACAAAGCGGCCACCGACATGGCGCAGAAACCAATCGCGCTTGCCGTCGACCGTCACGGGCGCGTCCGCCGCGGCGGCACCGGGCACCATCGCGCCGGTGAACGAATCGCGATCCGGCGTGGCGAGCGGCGAGTCGACGAGCGTCGTCGCCGTCGAGAGCCGCCCCGAATTGACGAGCCGACGCGCGAACGGATGCGCTTCCGCGAGGCAGAGCACCGCATCGCGGAACACGCGGCTGATTTCGCTCTTTGGCGTGAGGAAGTCGGCGCTGCGCGACGAATGCGCGATGTTCTCGTCGGCGGCCTGCTCGCGCTCGCTCGCGTACGTGTCGAGCAGGCCGTCGGGCGCTTCGCCGCGCACGACGTAATGCAGTTTCCACGCGAGGTTGTCGGCGTCCTGCACGCCGCTGTTCGCACCGCGCGCACCGAATGGCGACACGCCGTGCGCGGCGTCGCCGGCGAAGATCACGCGGCCATGACGGAAATGTTCCATCCGCACACAGGAGAACGTGTACACGCTGCACCAGATGAGGTCGAACTGCGTGTCCTCGCCGAGCATTCTGCGCAGCCGCTGCTTGACCCGCTCGGGTTCGCGCTCGGCCGCGGGGTCGGCGTCCCAGCCAAGCTGGAAGTCGATGCGCCACACGTTGTCAGGCTGCCGGTGCATCAGCGCAGAGCCGTGCGGGTGAAACGGGGGATCGAACCAGAAGCGCCGCTCGATCGGAAGGTCCGCCTCCATCCGGATGTCGGCAATCAGGAATCGGTCGCGAAACGTCTGCCCGCGGCTCGCAAGACCCAGCATGTCCCGGACCGGCGATCGCGATCCGTCGCACGCGACCACGTAGTCGCAAAGAACGTCGTAGCGTCCGTCTGGCGTTTCGACGGTGACACGCGCGCCGGCAGCGGACGCGTCGACGGCGACGACCTTGTGCTTGAAACGCATTTCAAGGTTCGGCTGCATGCGCGCGTGGTCGTAGAGCAGCCCTTCGACGTAATACTGCTGGAGGTTGACGAACGCAGGACGGCGATGGCCTGCCTCGGGCAGCAAGTCGAACGAATAGACGAGGCGCTCGCCGACATGCACCTTGCCGACCTTCCACGAAACGCCCTTGTCCGCGATCCCGTCTCCGCAGCCGAGACGGTCCCATATTTCCAGCGTCCGCTTTGCGAAACAGATCGCGCGTGAGCCGCTCGACAACCTGTCGTCGTCGTCGAGCAGCAGCACTGTCGTACCGTAGCGAGCGATGTCGATCGCGAGCGTCAATCCGACGGGACCGGCGCCGACGACGATCACCGGCCTGCGCGTGCCCGGCACGTCGCCACATCGGGCCGGCGGCACGTAAGGCAGCACGAGTTGCTGGTAATCGACCGCCATCGTCAATTCGGCACGCGCCGCCTTTAGCTGGCGAGCGTGCGCCACATCTCCTGGTCGCGCGCGGCGGTCCAGATGCGCGGATCGGGATGCGCGGTCGCCTCGTCGTACGCGCGCGTTACGTCGAACGGCAGGCAATGGTCGAAGATCACCCAGTGGCCGTACTTCGGCCGTAACTTCGCATACGTCTCACCGTAGATCGCGCGCAGGTCCTTGCCTTCGCGGGCCGCCGACGAGACGGCCGCGTAGAGCTCGCTGACGAACGCGCGCGTGCTCGCCAGGCCTTCTGCGATCGCGGCGCGATCGGTCAACGCGGGCCCTCGCCCCGGCACGAGCTTTTCGGGTTGCAGCGCCGCCAGCGCGTCGAGCGTCTTGGGCCAGTCGGTGAAGTACGCGTCGCCTGCATACGGTGTAGCCGCATACTCGACGAGATCGCCGGAAAACAGCGTGCGCTCCTGCGGCAGCCAGACGATCGTGTCGCCTTTCGTGTGGCCGCGCCCGACCTGCATCAGCTTCACTTCGAGCTTGCCGAGCCACAGCGTCATTTCGCCGCGGAACGTGATCGTCGGCCACGTCAGCCCCGGCACGCTCTCGACGGCGCGAAACAGCCGCGGAAAGCGCTCGATCTCGCTCTGCATGTCCTGTGCGCCGCGCTCGACGATCAGGTCGAACGTATCCTGACTCGCGACGATCTCTCGCGGTGCATAGCCCGATGCACCGAGGACGCGCACCGCGTGATAGTGCGTCAGCACGACGTAATCGACCGGCTTGTCGGTGACGCCGCGAATGCGCCGCAGCACGTCCTGCGCCATCACCGGCGTCGCCTGGGTGTCCGCGACGAGCACGGCGTTGTCGCCTACGACGATCCCCGTGTTCGGGTCGCCTTCGGCCGTGTACGCGTACGCGTGGTCGGACAGGCGATCGAAGCTGACGGTCTTTTCCTGGATGTCCGCCTGGGACGCGAATGCCTTGCTCATGTCGACTCCGCGGTCGGGGCGCAGCACTCGGCGCGCGCCAATTCGTTATTATGCGTTACTCACCTGTCCGCCCTCCGAAAGCCACACGCCATGCCGGAACATCTACTCCTCGAGACGCGCGATCGCGTCGGAATCCTCAGGATCAACAGGCCACAGCGGCTCAACGCGCTGAACGACCAGCTGGCGCGCGAGATCTGCGATGCGCTGTTCGCCAACGACGCGGACGACGCCATCGGCTGCTCGGTCATCATGGGCAGCGACAAGGCGTTCGCCGCGGGCGCCGACATCGGCGCGATGGCCGACTGGAACTACGCGAAGGTCTACGGCGACGACTACATCACGAAGGACTGGGAAGGCATCCGGCGCGTCCGCAAGCCGGTGATCGCCGCCGTCGCCGGCTACGCGCTCGGTGGTGGCTGCGAGCTCGCGATGGCGTGCGACATCATCATCGCCGCGGACACGGCCAAGTTCGGTCAACCCGAAATCACGATCGGCACGATTCCGGGCTTCGGCGGCACGCAGCGGCTGCCGCGCGCCGTTGGCAAGGCAAAGGCGATGGAGTGGTGCCTGACGGGGCGGATGATCGATGCTCGCGAAGCGGAAGCGAGCGGGCTCGTTGCACGCGTCGTTCCCGCCGCCGACCTCGAGCAGGACGCGATTGCCACCGCAGCGAAGATCGCGTCGTTCTCGTTGCCCGTCGTGCTG
This sequence comes from uncultured Pseudomonadota bacterium, assembly GCA_963709335.1. Classification (GTDB taxonomy): domain Bacteria; phylum Pseudomonadota; class Gammaproteobacteria; order Burkholderiales; family Casimicrobiaceae; genus VBCG01. Next base: position 267,198 of record CAVPWB010000002.1, on the reverse strand, counting down.
AAGATCAAGGAATCGATCAACCGCGCGTACGAATCATCGCTGACCGACGGGCTGGCGTTCGAGCGGCGCGAGTTTCACGCGACGTTCGCGCTCGACGACCAGAAGGAAGGCATGCGCGCCTTCGTCGAGAAGCGCAAGCCGCAATTTCGCCACCGCTAGCGCAGCCCGCATTCGCGCACAGGGCGACGAGTCGTTCGTGACGATCGACGCGCAACGGATCTACGATCGCTGTCAGGCGCTGGCAGCGCATTCGGAGCAGCACGACGGCCTGACGCGCGTGTTCCTGTCGCCCGAGCAGCGAGCGGTGAACGCACTGGTGCTGGGCTGGATGCGCGACGCCGGTATGACGGCGCGCCTGGATGCGATCGGCAACTGCGTGGGCCGTTACGAAGGGACGGTCGCCGATGCGCCGTGCCTGATGCTCGGCTCGCATCTCGATACCGTGCGCGACGCCGGCAAGTACGACGGCATGCTCGGCGTCGTTTCGGCAATCGAGTGCGTCGCGGCGCTCGATCGCGAGGGCACGCGCCTTCCTTTCGCCGTTGAGGTCGTCGGGTTCGCCGACGAGGAGGGTGTGCGCTTTGGCGCGACGCTGCTCGGCAGCCGCGCCGTCGCCGGAACGTTCGATGCGAAGGCCCTCGATGCCGTCGATGCAAACGGAATGTCGATGCGCGACGCGCTCGCGGGCTCCGGGTTGGATGCCGGTCGGATCGCCGACGCGGCGCGCCGGGCCGGCGACGTGCTCGCGTATGCGGAATTGCACATCGAGCAGGGACCGGTGCTCGAATCGCTCGGCGCTTCCGTTGGTGTGGTCACGGCGATCAACGGCGGCAACCGTTTCGTCGTCGACATCGGCGGCATGGCCGGCCACGCGGGGACTGTGCCGATGCGACTGCGGCGTGATGCGCTGGCGGCGGCCGCCGAGTGCGTGCTCGCGACCGAGGCGGCCGCGCAGGCGCGCAGCGATGTCGTCGCGACCGTCGGCAAGCTCGAGGCGGCGCCCGGCGCCGTCAACGTCATCCCCGGCCACGTGCGTTTCACGCTCGACGTCCGCGCACCGACCGACGTGGCGCGCATCGAGGCCGTGAAGTCGATTCGAGAAGCGTGCGAGGCCATTGCGCGCCGGCGCGGCGTCACGTGGTCGATCGAGCCGCTGTGGGAAGCGAGCACCGCGGCCTGCGAGTCCGCGCTGCAGCGCCAGTTTGCAGCGGCTGTCGAAGGCGAGGGCTTGCCGGTCCACGTGTTGCCGTCGGGGGCGGGCCACGACGGCATGGCGATCATCTCGATTGCGCCGATCGGCATGTTGTTCATCCGCTGCAAGCATGGCATCAGCCACAATCCGGCCGAGGCGGTCGATGTCGCCGACGTTGATGACGGCGCGCGTGTATTGCTGCGGTTCATCCGGAACTTCGTGCCGCCGTCGGGCGGCGCGTCGGTGATGCGTTGAACGCTGCGGCCACCGTTCGCGAATGGCTCGCTGCGCATCGCGACGACGCGCAGGCGTTTCTCGCTGCACTCGTTCGCCAGCCCTCGGACAATCCGCCCGGAGATTGCGCGGCTCACGCGGCGCTGGCGGCCACGCTGCTCGAATCGATGGGTCTCGTCGTCGAGCGTCACGCAGTGCCCGCCGGCGAAGTTTCCGAGCACGGCATGGTGTCGTGCACGAACCTGATCGTTCGCAGCCGCTTCGGTTTGGGGCGCGGGCCGACGATCGCGCTGAATGCGCACGGCGACGTCGTGCCACCCGGTGAGCACTGGACGACGGATCCCTACGGCGCGGAAGTGCGCGACGGCATCATGTATGGGCGCGGCGTCGCCGTGTCCAAATCCGATTTCGCGACGTACGCCTTCGCGCTTCGTGCATTGCTCGCCGCGGCGGCGGCCGGTGCGGCGCTCGACGGAACGATCGAGCTCCATTTCACGTACGACGAGGAAGCGGGTGGCGCGATCGGTCCGGCGTGGCTTATCGCCCACGCACTGACGCAGCCCGATTTCGCGATCAGTGCGGGATTTTCCTACGCGATCACGACCGCGCACAACGGTTGCCTGCATCTCGAGGTCGAGGTGCTCGGCGTGTCGGGCCATGCCGCGGAGCCCGCGCGCGGTGTCGATGCGCTCGAAGCGGCGAACGCCATCCTCACCGGCCTGTACGCGTTGCGCCAGACGTACACGGCGATAACGTCGCAGGTGAGCGGCATCACGCATCCGACGCTCGTCGTCGGCTTGATCGAAGGCGGCATCAACACGAACGTCGTGCCTGACAAGGTCACGTTTCGACTCGACCGGCGCATCATCCCGGAAGAGGATCCGCGTGCCGTCGAAGCGCAGTTGCGCGCCGAGATCGAGGCGCTCGCACGGCACTGGCCGCAGGCGAAGGTCAGCGTGCGCCGCGTGCTGCTCGCCACGCCGTTCGTGCCCATCGCCGGTCAGCAGACCCTCGTCTCGGCGATCGCGCGCCGCGGCCAGGAAGTGTTCGGATTTGCGTTGCCGTCGCACGGGGTTCCGATCTACACCGACGCGCGTCACTACACGGCGGCCGGCATCCCGACGGTGCTCTACGGCGCCGGTCCACGCACGCTCGCCGAAGCGAACGGCCACCGGGCGGACGAGCGGCTTCGACTCGACGATCTGCATCGGGCGACCGAAGTGGTTGCGCTCGCGCTCGCCGATCTTCTCGCGCCGCCGGCTGTCGACGCGTCGCTGCGATCGGCGTGACCGGAGACGGCCGCACGGACCTGCGCAAGCTCGTCTGCGCGCTCGGCGTTGCGCAGATCGTTTCATGGGGAACGCTGTTCTACTCGATCGCCGTGCTGGGACCGCCGATGGCGCGCGCACTCGACATTGGCGACGTGGCGCTCTACGGCAGCTTTACCGCAGGGTTGTTCCTGTCCGGCATCGCGTCGCCGTGGGTCGGCCGCCGCATCGATCGCGGCGACAGCCGTTTCGTGCTGGCGGGCGGTTCGCTGCTGGGCGCCGTTGCGTGTGCGCTGCTCGCCTGTTCGGTGAACGGCGCGATGATGCTCGCCGGCTGGCTTGCAGCCGGTATTGCGATGGCCGGCTGCCTCTACGATCCGGCGTTCTCGACGCTGTATCGCGTGGCGGGGTCGTCGTACCGCAATTCCGTGACGGCGCTGACGCTGTTCGGCGGATTCGCGAGCACGGTCTTCTGGCCGCTGTCGCAATACCTGCTCGAGCAGCGGGGCTGGCGCTTCGCATTCGGCGTGCATGCGGTATTGAACGCGTGCGTGTGCCTGCCGCTGCATCTGGTGTTCATTCGATCGGCGCTGCCGGCGCGCGACGTGCCGCCGGCGAGCCGCGACAGGGCGCGCGCTGATGCGACGCCAGGTGCGTTCTTCTGGCTCGCGACAGCATTCTCGCTCGCTGCGTTCCTCGCGGCGGCGATATCGGCGCATCTCGTCGTCCTGCTCGCCGCCGGCGGGCTCGCCGCGCGCGATGCGGTGATCGTCGGCGCGCTGATCGGTCCGATGCAGGTCGCCGGGCGCGCGATGGAATTCGCGTTCGCGCATCGGTTCACGCCGCTCGCCGTCGGGACGTTCGCGTTCGCGCTGTTCGCGACGGCGTTGATGCTGCTGTCGTTCGTCCATGGCGTCTGGCTGTTTGCGCTCGCGTTCGCGTTGCTGTACGGCTGGGCAAACGGGCTGATGACGATCGTCCGCGGCACGGTGCCTGGCGTGCTGTTCGGATCGCGCGAATTCGGCACCTTGCTCGGGCGCCTCGCGCAACCGCAGTTCATCCTGAAGGCCCTTGCGCCCGTCGCCGTGACGCTGCTGTTTGCCGCCGACGAGTCGCACCGCGTTGCGCTCGCGGCACTTGCATCGGGCGCGATTCTGGCGCTGGCTGCGTATCGGATGGCGATCCGAAAGGGTTGAACAAACCCGCGCGACGGCGGTCCGTAAGGACATCGGCGTCGTGGCACTTCAGATCGGGCTTCATCGCCCGTTCGCTGACAAGCGTGTCCGGCCCTTCCGCTCGATCTCTCGGAGACTTCATGCAGCGTTCAACATTGCGCATCGACCCCCGTTTTCGCACGCCGGCGCCGCGAGCTTTCAATCTGGACGCCGATGTCGTCGATCGTCGCTTGACGGACTCCGCGGCGGAACGGCGGGCGCTTGTTACCGGATTGCTCGCTACGCCGGCAACGATCGCACCGAAATACTTTTACGACGCGATCGGATGCGCGCTGTTTTGCAAGATTTGCAATCTGCCCGAGTACTACCCGACGCGCACGGAAGCGCGCATCTTCGATCGCGAGCGTGAGGCGATCGTCGCGGCGATCGGTACAGGCAAGCAACTCATCGATCTGGGCGCAGGCGATTGCGCGAAGGCCGCGATGTGGCTCCCATGGCTGCAGCCCTCTACCTACGTCGCCGTTGACATCGCCGTCGACGCGCTCGAGCAGGCCTTGCCGAAGCTCGCGCTCGCATATCCGGAAATCGACATCCGCGGGGTGCTTGTCGATTTCACACGCGGGCTCGACCTCGACCTCGACGTTGCCGACGGTCCCACGACGTTCTTCTATCCCGGTTCGTCGATCGGCAATTTCACGCCTGCAGACGCGCTGGAATTCCTGAATGGCATCAGGCGGCATTGCGCGGCCGACGGCGGACTGCTGATCGGCGTCGATACCAAGAAGGATCCGGCGCGATTGCGCGCGGCTTACGACGACGCGGCGGGTGTCACGGCGGCCTTCAACCGCAACGTGCTGCTGCACGTGAACCGGGTTCTCGGCACGCGCTTTCGCCCGGATGGATTCAAGCATGTCGCGTTGTACAACGAAGCGCTGTCGCGCGTGGAGATGCACCTCGAGGCAATCGACGCGCAAACGGTGACGATCGACGGCATTGGCAGGATCTTTCGCGCCGGCGAACGGATCCATACCGAGAGTTCGTACAAGTACGCGCCCGCCGAGTTCGTCGCGATGCTCCAGCGCGCCGGGTTCGTGAACGTGCGCGTCTGGCAGGACGACGCACGCGACTTCGCCGTGTGCTACGCGACCACCCACAGCGCCGGCTGACCGGGGCGCGCCTTTTTTCCGCTTTCGCATCGCTAACTGCGCGCAGCGGCCCGTTGAGCCCGTTCAAGACCGCGTGTCGGCTGCCCGGTGGCATGCGCGTTTCGCTATGCTAATGTCATAACTCGCGCAACAGCAACCGAGGTTTCGATGCAAGCACGTATCCTTCGAATCGTCCTCGCCGTCCTCGCAGTCGTCGCGACGATTCCCGTCGTTTCAGCCCAGCAGTGTCCGGCGACGGTACCGGTGGAGGGTGCAACTCCCCCTGCGCCGCTGCCGCTGTTCCCTTCCGACAACTGGTGGAACGCCGACATCTCGGCAGCACCTGTCGACGGCGGCTCGGCCAGCTACATCGCGTTCATCAACAACGGCGGCACGCGGCGGCTGCATCCTGATTTCGGTGGCGAGGCATCGCCTGGCAGCGTCGACGTGTACGGAATGCCGTACGCCATCGTCAACGGGTCGCAGCCGAAGCAGGCAGTGACGTTCGACTACTGGGACGAGAGCGACGGCGTCGACATGGCCACTGGCCAGGGCATTCCGTTCTACCCGATTCCGTCCCAGGCCGCGACACAGCAGCACTGGGTCGAGGGTGGTGCTGCGGGCAACGTCGACCAGCGGACGCAGGGCGATCGCCACCTGTTCGTCATCGATTGCACGAACCGCTATCTGTACGAGCTCTACAACGTCTACTTCAATTCGTCGCAGGCGAAATGGTATGCGGGATCGGGTGCGTTTTTCGACCTGAACGCCAACAATCGGCGGCCTGACGGATGGACGTCGGCGGATGCTGCCGGGCTTGCGATCTTCCCCGGTCTCGTCCGCTACGACGAGGCGTGGAACGGCGCGATCGCCGACATCGGTCATGCGTTTCGTGTCACCGTCCGTGCAACCAACGGCTACGTCTACCCCGCGTCGCATCGCGCCGGATCGACGGCCGGAGCGCTGCCGATGGGCGCGCGGTTGCGACTGAAAACCAGCGTCAACGGCCTCGACCCGGCGTTGCGCACCAGCGATCCGAACGTGCGCAAGATCTTTCGCGCGATGCAGAAGTACGGCCTGATCGTCGCCGACAACGGCAGCGACATGTACATCAGCGGCACGTTCGACACGCGCTGGAACAACGACGTCCTCAACCCCGCGTTCTCGACGCTGAGCGCGAGCGACTTCGATGTCGTCCAGCTTGGATGGAAACCCACCGCGGCAGGCGTTGCCGTTGCAGCCGTCTCGGCAAGTCCGTCATCGGTCGTTGGCGGCGGTGGCGCGACGGGCACGGTTTCGCTGTCCGCGTCAGCACCGGCAGGCGGCGCGTCGGTCCTGTTATCGAGCGCAAGCAGCGCCGTGACGGTACCGGCTGCCGTCACCGTTGCGCAGGGAATGACATCGGCGACGTTCGGCATCGCGACGTCCGCCGTGACGATGCCGACGTCGACGACGATTTCCGCGTCCTACGGCGGCGTCACCAAGGCGACGACGTTCACGGTGACGCCGGCGAGCGCACCTGCACTCGCCAGCGTGGCGCTGACGAGCACGAGCATCGTCGGCGGCACATCGACGACCGGACGCGCAACGCTGACGGCGCCGGCAGGCAGCGGCGGTGCGGTGGTGACGCTGCGCAGTTCGAATCCGACGCTGGTCGGCGTTCCCGCGAGCGTCGTCGTGCCGGCCGGCGCGACATCGGCGACGTTCACCGTGACGACGACGGTGACGAAGCGCAACGCCACCGCGGCGGTGTACGCGACTTACGCCAGTGTGACGAAGACGGCCTCGCTGACGGTTAAACGCAAGTAGTCGGTGCGCGCGCGGCGCCGCACTCAGCGTATGTCGCGCGCGAGTCGCACGCCGCTCCACTGCCAGCGCGCGTCGGGGGGAAAGAAATTTCGGTACGTGAGCCGTGAATGCCCCGGCGCGGTGGCAACCGAAGCGCCGCGCAGCACGTACTGATTGCACATGAACTTGCCGTTGTACTCGCCGATCGCACCGGTGGCCGGACGAAAACCGGGGTAGGGCGCGTAGCTCGACGACGTCCACTCCCATACGCTGCCGGCGCCGATGTCCGAGCGGACGCCGCTGACCGTGCGGGGAGCTAGAAGCGCATCGGACGAATACGGCGTAGCGTGCGCCGAAGGTCCGTCCGCCGGTTCGCTTTCCGCGCGTCCCGCGACGACCTCCCATTCGCATTCGGTGGGCAGCCGCGCATCGGCCCACCGCGCGTACGCGTCGGCTTCGAAGAAGCTGATGTGACAGACCGGCGCGTGCGGATCGAGATCGCGGAATCCGCGCGCTCCGAACGCTCGCCAGCGACCCTCGTCGCATCGCCAATAGAGCGGCGCCGTCCACCCGCGTACGTTGACGGCATCCCAGCCGAGCGAAAGCCACAGTTCGGGTCGCCGATAGCCGCCGTCGTCGATGAATGCCTGGTATTCGCCGTTGGTCACCGGCCGCGCGGCAAGCTCGAAGCGCTCCAGCCATACGCGGTGACGCGGACCCTCGTTATCGAACGCAAACCCGTCGCCCGCATGACCGATGTGCGCGATGCCCGCCGGGCAATCGATCCAGCGCAGCGGCATTGCATCGCGCGGCGCGTCGTCGCCGGCGAAGCTGGCCGGATGGGCGGGATTGTGCGAGAACAGGTGTGTCAGATCGGTGACGATCAGTTCCTGGTGCTGCTCCTCGTGGTTGAGGCCGAGCTCGATCAATGCGGCGAGTGTCGCATCGTCGCGCGCGTCGTCGCAGCACGCGCGCATTGCGTCATCCACATGATGGCGGTAGGCGAGGACTTCGTCGCGCGACGGTCGAGAGATCAAACCGCGTTCGGCGCGCGGATGCTGGTCGCCGATGCCGTTGTAGTACGAATTGAACAACACCCTGAACGCCGGATCGAACGGCCGGTAACGCGGATTGCGTGGTGCCACGACGAACGTCTCGAAGAACCACGTCGTATGCGCGAGATGCCATTTGACGGGGCTGGCATCGGGCATCGATTGCAGCGCGCAATCCTCCGCCGACAGCGAGGCCGTCAGCGCGACGGTGCGCGCGCGGACGTCGCGGTAGCGTTCGCACCAAGGCGACAGGGCGTGCCGGATTCGAGTTGCTGGGTGAGTCATCAAATTCCCGTTCACGTGACGTTGACGTGCGCGCGACCACCGACAAAACGACCGATCGGCGCCGCGGCGGCGAAGCCTTCGCGCCTGAAGACGTCGAGAACGGCCGTGACCGTTTCAGGCGCGCAGGCGACGAGCAGGCCGCCGGAGGTTTGAGGGTCGGTCAGCAGCGCGCGTTCCCCGTTTTCGATCGCTTTTCCCAGCGTGACCTCCTTGCCGTAGCCGTCCCAGTTCCGGCCCGACGCGCCCGTGACGAAGCCGCCGCGCGCGAGATCCAGCACGCCGGGATGCAGGGGCAACCGCGGGAATTCGATGTCGGCGCCGACATTGGCGCCCCGGCACATTTCGAGCAGGTGTCCAACGAGGCCAAAGCCGGTGACATCGGTCAACGCGTGCACGCCGGGCATCGCGGCCAGCGCCATGCCCGGCGTATTGAGTTGCGTCGTGCTGTCGAGCATCGCACGATAGGCATCGTCGGCGAGCGCGCCTCGCTTCAGCGCCGCGCTGTAGATGCCGATGCCAAGCGGCTTGCCGAGAATGATGACGTCGCCGTCGCGCGCGTCCGCATTGCGCTTCAGCCGCTCGGGATCGACCACGCCGATCGCGACGAGGCCGTAGATCGGTTCGACGGTGTCGATCGTGTGGCCGCCGGCCACGGGAATACCGGCTTTGGCGCAGATCGACTGCCCGCCATCCAGGATGCGCCGGATCGCCTCGAGTGGCAGCGTCGCGACCGGCATGCCGACGATGGCCAGCGCAAAGAGCGGCGTACCTCCCATCGCATAGACGTCGGACAGTGCGTTCGCAGCGGCAATTGCCCCGAAGTCGAACGGGTCGTCGACGACCGGCGTGAAGAAGTCGGTTGTCGCGACGATCGCCTGGCGGTCGTTGAGTCGATAGACGGCGGCATCGTCCGACGTCTCGATGCCGACCAGCAGCGTGTCGGGAACCGGCAAATGCGGCGCGTTGTCCAGGATCTGGCGGAGCACGCCGGGTGCGATCTTGCAGCCGCAGCCACCGCCGTGCGAAAACTGCGTCAGCCGGATCGGTGGATGCTCGGGTGCATTCATGCAGGGATTGGGACGCTCGCCGACGGGTGGCGACGGTGACGCGCCAAACGGCATTCTAGCGTAGCGGAGCGCCGCACCACGTGCGTCGGCGAACGGCGACTGTTGCAAAAAATCGACCTGTTTCAACTGGTTGCATCCGCGGCGCTTTTCTTGCTCCTCCGGCTGGCGTAGCATCATGCGGCGGTAGCGGTCCCCGTCGCCCGGTCGTTGCGATCGGACGGGAAAAAACCAGAACCGACCGCGTCGAGCAGTCACGAGGAGACGGATTGAAACCGACGGACATCGTACATCCCGACTATTTCCACAAAGTCGTCGATTGTCAGTGGGCATGTCCGGCCCACACACCGGTTCCCGAGTACATCCGCCTGATCGCCGCAGGGCGCTATGGCGACGCGTACCTCGTCAACTGGAAATCGAACGTATTCCCGGGAATTCTCGGACGCACGTGCGATCGACCGTGCGAGCCCGCGTGCCGTCGCGTCCGTGTCGAGGAAGGCTCGCCCGAGCACCGGAAAGTCGAGGCAAAGCCCGAGCCGGTCGCGATCTGCCGGTTGAAGCGCGTTGCGGCCGACTACAAGGAAGACATCAGGCCACGGCTGCCGAAGCCGCCGCGCGCGACGAACGGCAAGCGCATCGCACTCGTGGGCGCCGGTCCCGCATCACTGACCGTCGCGCGCGATCTCGCGCCGCTCGGCTACGAATGCGTCGTTTTCGACGGCGACCCGCAGGCCGGCGGCATGATGCGCACGCAGATCCCCAAGTTCCGGCTCCCCGATCGCGTCATCGACGAGGAAGTGGGTTACATCCTCGACGGCGGCATCGAGTTCCGCGGTGGCGCCCGCATCGATTCGTTGGCGAAGCTGATCGCGCCCGATGCAACGGAAAAGTGGGACGCGGTATTCATCGGCAGCGGCGCGCCGCGCGGCCGTGACCTGGACATCCCCGGGCGCGCCGAGGCTGCGGCCAATATCCATATCGGCATCGACTGGCTGTCGTCGGTGTCGTTCGGCCACACGACGCGGATCGGCAAGCGCGTCGTCGTGCTCGGCGGCGGCAACACGGCGATGGATTGCTGCCGCAGCTCCCGGCGGCTCGGCGGAGCCGACGTGCAGGTCGTCGTGCGCTCCGGGTTCGACGAAATGAAGGCGTCTCCGTGGGAAAAGGAAGACGCGATGCACGAGGGAATACCGATCCACAATTACCTCGTTCCCGTCGAGTTCACGCACGAGCGCGGGCGGTTGACCGGCGTGGTGTTCGAGAAGGTTGCAGCGCAGCGCGACGCGCGCGGCCGGCGCCAGTTGCTGCCCACCGGCGAGCCGCACGTGCACATTCCCTGCGACGACGTTCTCGTCGCGATCGGCCAGGAAAATGCGTTTCCGTGGATCGAGCGCGATATTGGGGTGGCGTTCGACGATTCGGGCATGCCGATCGTCGACCGGACGACGATGGCATCCACCCGGCCCGGCATCTACTTCGGCGGCGATTCCGCGTTCGGGCCGAAGAACATCATCTGGGCCGTCGCTCACGGCCACGACGCGGCGATCTCGATCGACCTCCATTGCCGCGGCGAGGCGCTGACGAAGCGGCCGGCGCCGCACGTGAACCTGCTGTCGCAGAAGATGGGCATTCACGAGTGGAGCTACGACAACGGCATCCACGGCGATCGCCGCTATCGCGTGCCGCTGAAGGACACGGTCATTGCGCTGAAGGACATCCGCACGGAAGTCGAGCTCGGGTTCGATCCGAAGCTTGCGTACGCGGAAGCGCAACGCTGTCTCAATTGCGACGTGCAGACGGTGTTCGCCGACAAGCTGTGCATCGAGTGCGATGCATGCGTCGACATCTGCCCGATGGACTGCATCACGTTCACCGAGAACGGCGACGAATCCGACCTTCGTCAGCGGCTGATGGCGCCGGCGCTGAACGTCGAGCAGTCGCTGTATGTCTCGGTGCCGGTGAAGACGGGCCGCATCATGGCCAAGGACGAGGATGTTTGCCTGCACTGCGGGCTGTGCGCCGAGCGCTGCCCGACCGGTGCGTGGGACATGCAGAAATTCCTGCTCGACATGGCGCAGGCGGACGATCGCGCGCATGTCGGGCGCTCGCCGCCGCAGCCGGCCGAAGTCGGCATGGCGGCCGATTGATGAACATTCCCAACACGCTCGCTGCGCTCGCTGCCCCCGAGGGGGCTGGTCAGTCGCTCGGGGCGGCCCTGCGCGATTGATGGACATCCGCCCACGCTCGCTGCAGTCACTGCCCCCGAGGGGGCTGATCAGTCGCTCGGGGCCCTGCGCGACTGATGGTGCGATGGATAAGGTACGATGGACAACCGTGTGAATTCCCTTGTTCGCGTCAACGACTTCGTCGTCAAGTTCGCGAACGTCAACGGCTCGGGCTCGGCGTCGGCAAACGGCCTCTTCGCGCGGGCAGTCCTGCGGATGGGTGTCCCGGTGGCGGCGCGCAACATCTTTCCGTCGAACATCCAGGGCCTGCCGACGTGGTACGAGGTGCGCATCGTCGAAGCGGGATGGCGGGGACGCCGCGGCGGCGTGGACCTGATGGTCGCGATGAATCCGCAGACGTGGGACAAGGACGTCGCCGAGATCGAGGCGGGCGGCTACCTGTTCTACGACTCGACGAAGCCGCTGCCGCCTTCGAAGTTCCGCGACGACGTCGTAGCACTCGGCGTACCGCTGACGGCGATCTGCAACGAGACCTACAGCGACGTTCGCCAGCGGCAGTTGTTCAAGAACATCGTCTATCTGGGTTCGTTGTCGGCGCTGCTGGACCTCGATCCCCAAGAGATCGAGCGCCTCTTCGCCGAGCAGTACCGCGGCAAGGAAGCGCTCCTCGAATCGAACCGCAAGGCACTGCATCTCGGACGTGATTACGCGCTCGCGAACTTCGAGTGCCCGATCGGCCTGTCCGTCGCGCGGCGCGACGCCGTGGGCGAGCGGATCTTCATCGACGGCAATTCGGCGGCGGCGCTCGGCGCCGTGTACGGCGGCGCGACGGTTGCCGCGTGGTATCCGATCACGCCGTCGTCGTCGCTGGCCGAGAGCTTCGCCAGCTGGTGCCGGAAGCTTCGCGCCGAGCCCGGGACCGGCAAGCAGCGCTATGCGATCGTGCAGGCCGAGGACGAGCTGTCGTCGATCGGCATGGTCATTGGCGCGGCGTGGAACGGAGCGCGCGCGTTCACCGCGACGTCGGGCCCCGGCGTTTCGCTGATGCAGGAATTCCTGGGGCTCGCCTATTTCGCGGAGATTCCGGCGGTGCTGTTCGACGTGCAGCGCGGCAGCCCGTCGACCGGCATGCCGACGCGCACGCAGCAGGCGGATCTCATCTCGTGCGCGTACGCGTCGCACGGCGACACGAAGCACGTGCTGCTGCTGCCGGAAGACCCGGCCGAGTGCTTCGAATTCGGGGCGCTGGCGTTCGATCTCGCCGACCGCTTGCAGACGCCGGTGTTCGTCATGCTCGACCTCGACATCGGCATGCAGGACTGGCTGACCGAGCCGCTGGCGTGGGATGACAGCCGCAGGCTCGATCGCGGCAAGGTGATGACGGCGCAGGATCTCGACGCCGGCCGCGACTTCGGCCGCTATCTCGACGTCGACGGTGACGGCATTCCCTATCGGACCTATCCGGGCACGCACGCGGTGAAAGGCAGCTATTTCACGCGCGGCACGACCAAGGACCGCTACGCGCGCTACACGGAAGAGGGACCCGCGTACGTCGACAACATGCAGCGGCTGCAGCGCAAGTTCGAGACCGCGCGGTCACTGGTGCCGAAGCCCGTCATGACGCGCGCGGCACAGCCGACGAATGCCGGCGTCATCTGGTTCGGTTCGACGGGCGCCGCGATGGCCGAGTCGCTTGCCGAACTCGAGCGGCAGGACGTCCACCTCGACCGGCTGCGCATTCGCGCGTTCCCGTTCGACGACGCGATTCCCGACTTCGTCGCCGCGCACGACCACGTGTTCGTCGTCGAGCAGAACCGCGACGCGCAGCTCAAGATGCTGCTCGTCAACGAATGCGGCATCGATCCTGCGAAGCTGACGTCGGTGCTGCACTACGACGGCACGCCGATCACCGAGCGTTTCATCACGCGCGAGATCGGCGAGAAGGCGCGGTTCTACAACGTGACGCCGCTCACGGGCCGTCGTCCCGGCGTGCGCAACGGAAAGGCGGCCTGACCCGTGACCTATCTCGCGAAACCGAAGCTGCACCACCCGGGCCTGCCCAAGAACGCGCTCGGCTACACGCGCCGTGACTACGAAGGCGCGATCTCAACGCTCTGCGCCGGATGCGGCCACGATTCGATTTCCGCTGCAATCATCCAGGCGTTCTTCGAGCTCGACATCGCGCCGCATCGCGTCGCGAAGCTGTCCGGTATCGGCTGCTCGTCGAAGACGCCGACGTATTTCCTCGGCAATTCGCACGGCTTCAACAGCGTGCACGGCCGGATGCCTTCGGTGCTCACGGGTGCGGCACTCGCGAATCGCGACCTCATCTATCTCGGCGTTTCCGGCGACGGCGATTCGGCGTCGATCGGGCTCGGCCAGTTCGCGCACGTGCTGCGCCGCGGCGTGAACATGGTGTACATCGTCGAGAACAACGGCGTGTACGGACTGACGAAGGGCCAGTTCTCCGCGACGGCCGACAAGGGCAGCAAGAGCAAGCGCGGCGCCGTGAACAACGACGAGCCGATCGACCTCGTGCTGCTCGCGCTGGCGCTCGGCGCGACGTTCGTCGCGCGCGGCTTCTCCGGCGACAAGGCGCAGCTCGTGCCGCTGATCCGGGCCGCTGTCGCCCATCGGGGTGCTGCGTTCATCGACGTCGTCAGTCCGTGCGTCGCGTTCAACAACCATCCGGGTTCGACGAAGAGCTACGACTACGTCCGCGAGCACAACGAAGCGGTCAATCGTCTCGATTTCATGCCTGACCGTGCGCCCATCACGACCGACTACGCCGAAGGCAGCGTTCGCGACGTGATGCTGCACGACGGCGGGACCGTTCGGCTGCGCAAGCTGCACGCCGAGTACGATCCGTCGGACAAGGTCGGCGCGATGGCGTATCTCGAGTCGCGTCGTGCGCAAGGCGAGGTCGTAACCGGCCTGCTGTACGTGGATACGGAGAGCGACGACATGCATGCGTCGTTGCACACCGTCGACGCGCCGCTCAACTCGCTCGGCGACGCGGAGCTCGTTCCCGGGAATGCGGCCCTCGTCGCGGTGAACGCATCGCTGCGCTGACGATCGCGCACAGGCGCGGGCGTTCACGGGACGTAAGCGCCATTCGTCGCGGGCGGCTGGCTTGTCACCCGCGCGCGCGGACGTGACCACACCTTCGCTTACGTTCGAAAGCATTCGCGCGCGGCCGGTGCTGCTGAAGCTGCAGCGGCCGATCGTCGCGCGCATCGCCACGATCACCGAATGGCCACTGATCCTGATCGACTTGACGACGCGCGAGGGAATCGTCGGCCGTGCCTATCTGGAGCCGTACACGGCGCGGACCATGCGCTATCTCGTGCAGGCGCTGCACGACCTGGGCGACGTGCTGAAGGGGCGCCGGGTTGCGCCGGTCGAGCTCTATGCGGCTGCCCGGAAGTCGCTGCATTTCGTCGGCTATCAAGGCCTGTCGGCGATTGCGGTGTCGGGCATCGACATGGCCGCGTGGGATGCGCTGGCGAAGGCTGCCGGCGTTCCGCTGTGCGTGCTGCTCGGCGGGTCCATCGGTGACATCGCCGCCTACAACAGCAACGGCTTGTGGCTGCGGCCGCCAGACGTCGTCGCCGAGGAGGCGCTCGAGCTTCGTGACGAGGGCGGATTCACCGGCCTGAAACTGCGTCTTGGTCGCGACCGGTTGCGCGACGACGTCGCGGCCCTCGAAGCGATTCGCCGTGCCGTCGGCGACGACATGCACCTAATGGCGGACTTCAACCAGGGACTCGACCTCGGCGAGGCGTTGCAGCGTTGCCACCGGATCGACGACATGGGACTCGCGTGGATCGAGGAGCCGCTGGTTTACGACAACCTGCATGGCCACGCGCAGCTTGCAGCCGAATTGTCGACGCCGATCCAGATCGGGGAGAATTTCTACGGCCCGAAGGACATGCAGGCGGCACTCGACGCAAAGGCGTGCGACTTCGTGATGCCGGACTTCATGCGCATCGGCGGCGTTACCGGCTGGCTGCGTGCCGCGGCAATCGCCGGCACGGCCGGCGTGCCGATGTCCACGCACCTGTATCCCGAAGTGGCCGCGCACGTGATGCGCGTGACCGAGACTGCGCACTGGCTCGAGTGGCAGAACTGGGCCGACCCGATCCTGCAGGCACCGTACGCCGTAAGCGGCGGTCGGTTGCAAATTCCGGACGTTCCGGGCGTAGGTCTCGAATGGAACGAGCACGCGGTCGCCGCAAACGCGTGGAACGGCTAGCGACGCCTGCGCGCTGACGCAGGATACGCGGGCGGGACACGGCGTTCCCCGGGTGGGCAGCGCGCCGGTCAGCGACTAGAATGGCTGACATGCGTCGCACCGCCTTCATCATCCTGGGCGCCACGGCGGCCATCGTCGCGGTGTTGCTGATCGGCGCAGCGATCGCCATCAAGACGCTCGACCCCAACCGGTTCGTCGCGCCGCTCGCTGCGCGCGTGAAGGCCGCGACCGGACGCGAACTCGCGGTTCGCGGGCCGATCGACGTCAAGGTATCGCTGACGCCGAAGGTCGTGCTGCCCGACGTCGCGTTCGAGAACGCGCCGTGGTCGAAGACGCGGCAGATGCTGACGGCAAAGCGCGTCGAAGCGCAGATCGCGTTGCTGCCGTTGCTGTCGCGCCGTTTCGAAGTGATCGAGTTCGTCCTGATCGAGCCGGTGATCACGCTCGAAACCGATGCCGGCGGACGTGGCAACTGGGAGTTCGCAACGGCGACCGCACCCGCGGCTCCGCCGGGCGCACCCGCGTCGACGTCCGCGACGGCGACCGCGATCGGCATCGGCAATTTCGAGATCCGCCAAGGCACGCTCACGTACCGCGACGGTGCAAGCGGCAAGGTCACGTCCGCAGCGATCGAGCGGATGTCGATGCGCGCCCGCGACATGAGCGCGCCGGTAGCTGTCGATTTCCGCGGCACGATCGACGCGGTGCCGGTCGCAGTTTCCGGTGACCTCGGCCCGCCCGCGCAATGGCTCGCGCAACAATGGCCGTATCCGCTGGCGTTGAAGGGCCAGATCGACGGCAACGACGTCAAGCTGACGACCAAGCTCGTGAAGGCGGGATCGACGACCACACTCGACGACATCGACCTGCACTACGGCAAGATCGCCGGAACGGGCCGTGTGCGCAGCACCGTCGACGGCGGGAAGACTCGTTACGCGATCGAGCTCAACGTGCCGTCACTGGCGCTCGCCGACCTACCGCAGACGCCGTCGCCACCGACCGCGCCCGCGCCGACGACGCCTGCGCCGGCACCCGCACCGGCCGTATCGCACTGGATCGTCGCCGACACACCGCTCCCACTCGGCGCGCTCGGAGCGATCGACGGCGACGTGTCGGTGTCGATCGGCGAGCTCAAGCTGCGCAGCGGCCAGGCGCTGTCGCGCGTGACGGCGCAGGTCGCGTCGCGCGACGCGGTCGTCGACGCCAAGTTCGCCGCCGATGCGGTCCTCGGCGGATCGGTGCGCGGCAATATACAGATCGACGGCCGGCGCAGCGATGCTCCCGCCGTGCGGCTGCAGGCGGATGCGCAGGGGCTGGATCTGCCCAAGCTCGCGGCCGCGGCGGGGGTGACGCGGGAAATCCGCGGCGGCAAGGTGCGCGCGAACATCGACATCAGCGGCCGCGGCACTACACCGCACCGCGTCGCGAGCACGATGAGCGGAACGATGGTCGTGGTGTCGGGCCCGGCGACTCTCGTGCGGGCGACGACGCAAGGCGAGTCGGCGGCCTCGCAGGTCGCGGGCGCGCTCGACCCGTTCCGTACGGTCGATGCCGCTACCGAGCTCCGCTGCGCGGTCGTTCGCCTGCCACTCGCCAATGGCGTTGCGCGCGTCGACCGGTCGATTGCGATCGAGACCGGCAAGATTGATGCGTCGGCGAGCGGCACGCTCGATTTTCGCGACGAGACGCTCGACTTGTCGGTGCAGCCGCAGGTCCGTGCGGGAATCCAGTTCGACGTGTCGCAACTCGCGGGCCTCGTGCGCATACGCGGGCGCTTCGACAAGCCGGCAGTCGCCATCGACGCTGCGCAATCGGCGCAATTGATCGCCAAACTCGGCGTGCTTGGCGCCAAGGGTGGAAGCCTGGCGGAGCTGGGCCGCGCGCTGGTGGCACCCGGTGGCGATGCGGCGGGTTCGCCCTGCGCGTTCGCGGAGAGCGGCAAGGCACCCCGCGGCAGCGCGCCGGCGACCACTGCACAGCCGCGCGCGCCGCAGCCGGGATTGCCGAAGGAATTGCCGAAGGACATCGGCAGCGCGATTGGCAAGCTGCTCGGCCGCTGAGCGGCGAAGCGACCCTGTCGCCGGTTTGCTGTTTCAGACGCGGCGCGAACTCATCGCTCGGTCCGCGTGGGCGCTCCGTAGGGATGCTGGGCCATCCAGTGCCGCGCGATGTCGATGCGCCGCGCGATCCAGACGTCGTCGTGGCGCTGCACGTGATCCACGAAACGCGCCAGCGCAGCGATGCGCCCCGGCCGGCCGACGATGCGTCCGTGCAGGCCGATCGACAGCATCTTCGGCGCATCGCCGCCCCGCGGATCGCCTTCGGCGTATAGCGTGTCGAACGCATCGCGCAGATAGGTGAAGAACTGGTCGCCACTGTTGAAGCCCTGCGCAGTTGCGAAGCGCATGTCGTTGGTGTCGAGCGCGTACGGGACGACGAGATGGGGCTCGCGTCCGCGTCGTGTCTCGACGAGCGTCCAGTACGGCAGGTCATCCGCGTAGCTGTCCGCGTCATAGACGAAGCCGCCGTGCTCGACGACGAGTGCGCGCGTGCGCGGGCTGTCGCGGCCGGTATACCAGCCGGCAGGCGGCGCGCCGGTCAGCCGGGCAATCGTCTCGACCGCTTGCGCGATGTGCTGGCGTTCGACGTCCTCGGCGACATTCTGGTAGCTGATCCAGCGAAACCCGTGGCTTGCGATCTCGTGACCGGCCTTCATGCTTGCGTCGACGACGGCAGGATTGCGCGCCAGCGCCATCGCGACGCCGAAGATCGTCAGCGGCAGGTTGCGCTCGTCGAACAGGCGCAGCACGCGCCAGACGCCGGCACGTGCCCCGTACTCGTACAGCGACTCCATCGACAGATGCCGATCGGCGAAGGGTGACGCGCCGATGATCTCGGACAGAAAGGTTTCCGACGCGGCGTCGCCGTGCAGCACGCTGTTCTCGGCACCTTCCTCGTAGTTCAGCACGAACTGGACGGCGATCCGCGCACCCTCGGGCCAGCGCGCGTGCGGCGGGCGCGCGCCGTAGCCTGCGAGATCGCGCGGATAGTGCGGGTCTTCGTTCATCGGGGTCGGCAGCGCGGACGAGGATCGACGCAGCATACAATGGCCGCAGCCGCTTCGCCGCCATGCCCGACCCCATTCCTGCGCCGCCGTTCCGCGCGACCTCGACCCTCTAGCGAAACGAGCCCGGCATGGAGGCCTACGCAGGCGAGTGGCTGCAACTGCTTATCCGGTGGGTGCACCTGATCACCGGCATCGCGTGGATCGGCGCGTCGTTCTACTTCGTCTGGCTCGACAACAGCCTGCATCCACCCGTACTTGCGCGCGACGCCGACGAGGGCGTGGGCGGCGAACTGTGGGCGATCCACGGCGGCGGCTTCTATCACGTGCAAAAGTTTCGCGTTGCACCCGCGGAACTGCCGCCGCTGCTGCACTGGTTCAAGTGGGAAGCGTATTCGACGTGGCTGTCGGGATTCGCGCTCCTCGTCGTGCTGTACTGGTGGCACGCGGATCTCTATATCGTCGATCGCAACGTGTCCGCGATCACGCCGCTGCAGGCGGTGGCGCTGAGCGCCGCACTGCTCGTCGCGGGCTGGATCGTGTACGACCAGTTGTGCAAGCGGCTCGGCTTCGCGCACGAGCGCGTCCTGGCCGTCGCGCTGATCGGGTTGCTGACCGCGGTCGCGTGGGGGCTGTCGCACGTGTTCAGCGGCCGCGCGATGTACATCCAGATCGGCGCGATGCTCGGCACGATGATGGCTGCGAACGTGCTGTTCGTCATCATCCCGTCGCAGCGCAAGCTGGTCGAGGCGAAGGCGCGCGGCGAGCCGCCCGACCCGGTCTACGGGATGCGCGGCAAGCAGCGGTCGGTGCACAACAACTACCTCACGCTGCCCGTGCTGCTGACGATGATCAGCAATCACTACCCGATGACGTTCGCGCATCCGCACGCGTGGCTCGTGCTCGCGTGCCTGCTGCTGCTCGCAGCCTACGTCCGACATTTCTTCAACCTGCGCCATCGCGGCCGCACCGCGTGGTCGATCCCGCTGCTGGCGGCCACCGGCGCGCTGGCACTTGCCGTCGTGATCGCACCCGCAAGGCCGGTCGTCGAAGGAACGGTCGCACTGCGCGACGTGCAGCCGATCATCGCCGCGCGCTGCGCAACGTGCCACGCGGAGCATCCGCGGTGGGAGGGCATTGCGTCACCGCCGAAGGGTGTGGTGCTCGAAACTGCGGCGCAGATCGTCGCCCAGGCGGCAGCGATCCGCGAGCAGG
Source organism: uncultured Pseudomonadota bacterium (assembly GCA_963709335.1). Classification (GTDB taxonomy): domain Bacteria; phylum Pseudomonadota; class Gammaproteobacteria; order Burkholderiales; family Casimicrobiaceae; genus VBCG01. The sequence continues at coordinate 247,275 of CAVPWB010000002.1, read as the reverse complement.
CCGTGGTGTCGCGCGCGATGCCGCTCGGCAACGTGACGCAGATGACCGACGTCGAAAGGGCGCGTATCGCTGCGTGGATCGATGCCGGCGCGCGTGCCGACTGACCCCGTACTGCGCACATGAGGTCGCACATCGGACGACTGTCGTGAACGAGCGCTAGAAGAGGCTCGCCTGCACCGGTGCTTCGTCTTCCTCGGGAGCGTCGTCGGTTCCGACCGCGAACTCCGGCTCCGTGAGCTCCAGTGCCGTCGGCGCAGCGGCGACGTCGATTGGATCGCAGATGCGCGCATCGTCGTTGCTCACCGCGTTGACGCGCGTCGACACCGGGTACACACGCAGCGGCTCGCCGGACCACGGCGCCACGAGGTCGGCGACGTCGGCGTTCGCCGTATCGAGCCAGCGCGCGTAGTGCGGCGTCGGCACGATGACGGGCATTCGGTCGTGCACGGGACGCAGCGCGTCGGACGCCGACGTCGTGATGATCGTGCACGTGTCGAGCACTTCACCGTCCGGCGACAGCCAGCGCTCGTACAGTCCTGCGAGGCCGAAGGGCCGGCCGTCCTGCATGCCGAAATGCAACGGCTGCTTGCCCGCGCGCGTCATCTGCCACTCGTAGAAGCCATTGACCGGCAGCAGGCAGCGATGGCGCGCGTACGCATTGCGGAATGCCGATTTCATCGTCAGCGTCTCGCCCCGCGCGTTGATCATCCGCACGCCGATCGCCGGATCCTTCGCCCAGCGTGGCACGAGGCCCCATCGAACCTGCGTCAACTCACGCTCGCCGGCCGAATTGAGCCTGACGATCGGCACCTGCTGCGTGGGCGCGATGTTGTACCGCGGCCGGATGTCCGGTGGATGCGCAAGGCCGAATGCCAACGCTATTGCGGCCGGGTGGCTCGACAGCTCGTAGCGGCCGCACATCCGGGGGCTAGGGCCTGTTCATAGTGTGAACAGGCCCTACTCGTCCACGATCGCGTCGACGGGTGCTGTCAGCAGCCGCTGCGCTGTATTGGCGACCTGCAGCGTATCCCAATAGGCGTACGCACCCACCGCCGCTGCTCCGGCGAGCGGAATCCAGCGGGCCGTCGCGTTGCTGGCAATCCGCTGCGAAACGCTCATCCCGATGCTGCCGACCGCGCTGCGCAGCGCGCCGCCGCTCAACTGGCGGATCACCATTCGCTGCCCGCCGCGTACGGCGACGTCGCGCAGCACCTGGCTCGCAGCGTGGCGGAACAAGCAATACAGCATGTGCGTCCGCGTCAGTTCGGCGCTGCGGCCGTACACGCCGAAGATGTCGGCGACCATCTGGCGCTGCGTCTGCCAGATGAGGTAGAGATCCGGCAGCAGCGTCATGAATCCGAGGGGACCGGGCGGCAGAGCGAGTGTTCCCGACAGCATGGCGGCCCGCTTTGCAGCGCGGCGTGCGATCTTCCTCGCGGCGGTGTCAGGCGCGTCGGCGGGCCCTGCTGCCGACGCAGGAATGTCGGCCAGCACCCGCTCGAGCGCGTCGATGATCGGCCCGTGACGATCTTGATCGATCGTCGAAGCCTTGTGAGGGACGAGCGGATTTTCCATGGCCCGTTATATGGGGGCAATCGCGCGAGTCTACATCCGGCTGGTCATTGCCTCGGGTTGCGGCGGGTAGAACGGTCGTGCGCCGATGCTACACTTGCGCGCCGTCTTTTCCAGGATGCAAAACCGTTGGCTTGCTCGCGAACGCGTCGTTTCGCCCTCCGTTTCGCCGTCACGCTGCTGGCAGCAATGGCCAGCGCGCCGCTCAGCGCCGCAACGCTCGAGCGAATTCACGACCGGCAGACGATCGTGTTCGCCTACCGCGACGGCGCCGCGCCCTTTTCGTTCAAGGATCGCGACGGCCGGGTGCGCGGCTACAGCGCCGAGCTTTGCACGCGGATCGCCGCCGCGATCGAACGCCAGCTGCAGCTTCCGGCGTTGAAGGTGGAGTGGATTGCCGTCGACGCGGATACGCGGATCGAAGCAGTCGCGTCCGGCCGCGCGGATGCGGAATGCGGCACGACGACGATTACGTTGTCGCGCATGGAGCGCGTCGACTTCAGCGTGCCGATCTTCGTCGATGGCGGCGCGCTCGCCGTACGCGCCCAATCGCCGGTGCAGCGCCTTGCCGATCTCAAGGGTCGCCGCGTCGCCGTCATCAAAGGCACCACGACCGAGCGCGCGTTGACGACGGCCCTTGGCGTTGCCGAAGTGCAGGCGACGATCGTGCCGGTGGCCAAGCCCGAGGAGGGCGCGGCAGCGGTCCGCGATGGCCGCGCCGACGCGTACGCCGGCGATCGCATCGTGCTGACGCAGATCATGCTGCGGAGCGGCGACGCGCTGGCCGTGCTACCGGAGGATTTCTCGTTCGAGCCGTATGCGATCGTCGTGCGCCGCGACGATCCCGATTTCCGCCTCGCGGTCAACCGTGCGCTGGTCGGCATGTACAAGCGCGGCGACATCGACGCCATCTTCCAGCGCTGGCTGGCGCCGCTCGGCAAGCCCAGTGCGCTCGTCAACGCGATGTTCTATCTCAATGCGCTTCCCGACTGACGGCCGCGCCGCGATCATCGGCTTGCTCGTCGTGATTGGTGCGAGCGCCGGCGCGCAGACGCCATTCAGCGCCGGCCCCTGCGAATCGTGCGGCTCGATCGTTTCGATCCGGATGTCGACGCAGGAAGAGCAGTGGACACCGCTTGGCGTCGTATCGCCGTCGGCGGCGCCCACGTCGCCGGGTGGAACCGAAAGTCGGACTGCGTTTGCGTTCGGTACGGACGGCAGCAGCCGCGGTCTCGTGCTGATCGGTTCCGCCGGCGGGGCGATGTACGCGAAGCGCCCGACCGCCTACCAGAAGCCGCGCTGGGACGTGACGGTGAAAATGGACATCGGCGGCACGCGAACGCTGCAGCAGCGCTACGAGCCGCTATTGCGCGAAGGGGATCGCGTGCGCGTGAACGGCACGCAGCTCGAGCTCGCCGACTCCTGACGCGCGCGGTCGCGCTGTTTCCGCCCGTCACCTGACCGTCCGCATGCGCGTCTTCGGCTTTGCAGGGTGGTCGGGCAGCGGCAAGACGACGCTGATCGAAACGGTCATCCCGAGGCTGACGGCGCTGGGCCTGACGGTGTCGCTCGTCAAGCACGCCCATCACGCGTTCGACATCGATCACCCGGGCAAGGACTCGTACCGGCATCGCGAGGCCGGCTGCACCGAGGTGCTGGTCAGCTCGGACGTGCGCTGGGCGCTGCAGCACCAGCTGCGCGGCGCCCCCGAGCTGTCGCTGTTCGACGCGCTGGGGCGGCTTTCGCCTTGCGACATCGTCCTCGTCGAAGGCTACAAGCGGGCGCCGATCCCAAAGCTGGAAGTGTGGCGGCAGGTCCTCGGCAAGCCGTTGCTGCATCCGCAGGACCCGCATATCGTCGCCGTCGCGGCCGATCCGCCCGGGTTCGTGCGCACCTCGCTGCCGGAGCTCCCGCTGGCCGACCCAGCGATCATTGCTACATTCATCGCCGGGGCGGCGGCCGCCTGGCGCCCAGGCGATTGACGAACGCCGGCCGCCGGGTTAGTTTGGAACTGTGGGCGACCCGGCTGTCCAAGCGATTGGGGCGCCCCTGCGCCGGGGCGCTGCAAGGCACCCGCTGAAACAGGTCGGAGCGATGAAAGCCAGGCCCATCCTCGTAGTTGCTGCGCTTGCCGCGCTGGTTGCGGCGGGGCCCGGCCGCGCGCAGGATCCCGCAGCACCCGCGCCCGACACCGGCGGCTTCTACGGCGGCGTGGCGCTTCGCAGCTCGGGCGTGGACGAGGGCGGCGTCAACCTCGGCCGCGTGGCTTCCGCATGGGGCCGCTTCGCGTCACCGGTCAGCGACGACACGACGAATCGGGCGCTGCTCTACGGGGGCTACCGCTTCGCGAACCACGTTGCCGTCGAAGGTTCGCTCGCCACCGCCGACCGCTACGCGTTGCAGCCGCTCGACGCGGCGGCGCCGCGCGGCGTCGGGCTTTCGCTCGGCACGACGCCGGCCGCAAGTCCTGCGCGGACGTGGAATGCCGATGTCTACACCAGCTGGTCGATCCGCAAGACGGTCGCGCTCTACGGTCGGCTCGGCTACGCGCAGAGCGACAACGTTCCCGCCTACGCGCTGGCGACGCTGCCGATCAGCGATGCACGACGGCTGCGCGACGGGATGAACTACGGCGTGGGCGTTCGCTACGATTTCTCGCCGGCGCTGGGGCTGCGCCTCGAGTACGCGCGCTTCAGCCGGTTCGCCGGTGAAGCCGTCACGGGGCCGCTACCCGAGTCCGACCAAGTCCAGCTGGGGATGCAGTTCCGGTTCTGACGGCAAGGACGTCGTACAATCGCCGGCGCCGGTCCTTCGCACACGAAGCCCGGCGCTTTTTCATTCGATCGCCGCATGCCCGACACCTCCGTTTCAGCCCAGCTTCGCGTGCGCGTCGTCTATCTGGCGCGACTTCGCGACGCGCTCGGCAGTGCCGGCGAGACGTTCGCGCTGCCGGCCGACGACGCCCCGACCGTCGATTCGCTCGTCGCCGCATTGCGCGGCCGCGGCGGCGCGTTTGCAACCGAGCTGGCGCCGGGGCGCGCGATCCGTTTCGCGGTCAATCATCGCGTCGCCGGCCGCTCGCAGTCGGTTGCCGACGGCGACGAGGTCGCGATTTTTCCGCCCGTTACCGGCGGCTGACGCGCGCGATGCCCGTTCGTGTGCAGACCGGCGACTTCGACATCGGCGAGGAGATTGCCCGGCTGCGTGTGGGCGATCGAGGCGTGGGGGCGATCGCGTCGTTCATCGGCACAGTGCGCGACGTCAACGACGCGACGACGATCACGGGGCTGACGCTCGAGCACTATCCGGGGATGACCGAGGCGGCGCTTGACGAGATCGTTGCCGAGGCGCGGCAGCGGTTCGACATCCGCGACGCGCTCGTCGTCCATCGCGTCGGTGCGCTCGTGCCGGGCGACCAGATCGTGCTCGTTGTCGTCACGGGGGCGCATCGCGGCGCCGCGTTCGATGCGTGCGAGTTCGTGATGGACTGGCTGAAGACGCGCGCACCGTTCTGGAAAAAGGAACGGCTGCCCGATGGCGAGCGCTGGGTCGAGGCGCGCGCGAGCGACGACGAAGCCGCGCAGCGCTGGTAGACGGTCGCCGGCTTCCCAATGCCCGCCACGGCGCTCATCGCAGTCGACTGGGGAACCACGTCCGCACGCGCCTATCGCCTCGATGCACGCGGCGACGTACTGGCGCAACGGAGCGTTCCGCTCGGCATCAAGCACGTTCGCGACGGACGCTTCGAGCCGGCGCTCGCGAAGCTGCTCGGCGACTGGATCGACGACACTGCGCCGCGGATCGCCTGCGGAATGATCGGCAGCCGGCAGGGCTGGGTAGAGGCGCCGTACGTCGACTGCCCGGCGTCACTGACCGCACTGGCGGACCGCGTCGTCCGCGCGCCGCATGACCTGTTGACGATCGTGCCCGGCGTCGCCACGCGCGATGCGGCCGGCGTCCCGGACGTGATGCGCGGCGAGGAAACGCAGCTGCTCGGTGCGATCGGAATGAGCGAGCGCGGCGTACTCGCCGTGCTGCCGGGCACGCACAGCAAGTGGGCGCGCGTCGAGCATGGCCGCGTCGTCGACTTCACGACGTTCCTGACCGGCGAGCTCTACGGCGTGCTCATCGACCACAGCATGCTGGGCCGTCTCGCCGGGCACGAGCCCGGCCGGTTCTCGCGCGACGCGTTCTCGCGCGGCGTCGCGCGCGGCCTCGCCGACGGCGAGCTCGCGCACGACATCTTCGGCGCGCGCACGCTGTCGCTGACCGGTGCACTCGAGTCGGAGCATGTCGCCGACTGGCTGTCGGGACTGCTGATCGGCCGCGAGGTGCGCGCTGCCCGCGCGTGGGGCTTGCGCGCGGGCGTCGAACCCGCCACCGTTCGCATCATCGGGACCGACACGCTCGTCGATCGCTACGAGCTTGCACTGGCGGATGCCGGCATCGTCGCCGAGCGCGGGCACGCCGATGCCGCTGCGCGCGGCCTGTGGCGCGTTGCCGCGCGCGCGGGAATCGTTGCAGCGCCCGTCGACGCGTAAGCGCCATCCCTCATTCCACGGAAGCCCGTCCGATGACGCTCGACCACTACCTCCAGCCGCTGCCGCTCGTCGCGGTGCTGCGCGGCATCACGCCCGCCGAGATCCCCGCCGTGGCGGAGGCGCTGTATGGCGAAGGATTCCGCATCCTCGAAGTGACGCTCAATTCGCCGCAACCGTTCGAGTCGATCCGACTGCTTGCCGACGGGTACGGCGACAAGTGCCTCGTCGGTGCGGGGACGGTGATCGATGTCGCCGACGTCGCGCGCGTAAAGGACGCCGGCGGCCGGCTGATCGTCATGCCGCACGCCGATACTGCCATCGTTCGCGAGGCGAAACGGCTCGGCCTGGTCTGCCTCCCCGGTGTCGCGACGCCGACCGAAGCGTTCGCCGCACTCGCAGCGGGTGCGGACGGCCTCAAGATGTTTCCCGCCGAGGCAACGGCACCCGCCGCGCTGCGCGCATGGCGCGCGGTGCTGCCGAGATCGGCACTCGTGTTCGCCGTGGGCGGCATTCGTCCCGACAACATGGCGCCGTGGTGGGCGGAAGGCGCGGCAGGATTCGGTACGGGCTCCAACCTGTACAAGCCCGGCGCTCCGGTCGCCCAGGTTCGCGCGGGTGCGGCGGCGTATGCGGCCGCGTTCCGCGCGTTGCGCCGATGACGGACAGCACTGCGCGCGTCGACGTCGTCGCGCTCGGCGAAGCGATGGTCGAATTCAACCAGGCGCGCGCCGACGACCCATACAACGACGTCGATCGTCTGCTCGGCACGCACAGCAGATGAATGTGAGCGCCGTCGCCGCGACGTTTCGGAACGACATGCTCGCCGGGCAGGTCGCGCTCGTCGTCGGCGGGTCGAGCGGAATCGGCGCCGCCATCGCCGCGGCGCTCGCCGAGGCAGGTGCGGTGGTCACGGTCACGGGTGCCACGCGCAGCGAGGTCGACGCCGCGCGCGCCGAGCCGGGATTCGCGGCGCGCGACGCAATCGCGATCGACGTGCGCGACGAGCGCGCGGTGCGCGCGCTGATCGACGACCTGCCGCGGCTCGACGTGCTCGTCAATTGCGCCGGCGTCATCCGCCGCGACGTCGAACACGACGTTGCCGTGTTCGACGATGTGCTGGCGATCAACCTGACGGGTACGATGCGCTGTTGTACGATGGCGCGCGAAAAACTGAAGGCTGCGGCGGAGCGGGACGGCGGCGTCATCGTCAACACGGCGTCGGTGCTGTCGTTCCAGGGCGGGGCGCGTGTGCCGGCGTACAGCGCCAGCAAGGGCGGTGTGGCGCAGCTGACGAAATCGCTGGCGCTCGCGTATGCCGCCGACGGCATCCGTGTCAACGCGATTGCGCCCGGATGGGTGCGGACGTCGCTGACGCAGTCGTTGCAGGAGGACAACGCGCGGAGCGATGCGATCGTCGCGCGCACGCCGCTTGGCCGGTGGGCGGAGCCGGACGACATAGCGGGCGCTGCGGTGTTTTTGTGCTCGGCCGCGGCGCGATTCGTCACCGGCGTCGTGCTGCCGGTGGACGGCGGCTACCTGATCGGATGAGTTTCGAAGGGGGAGGCGATGGCACTCAACACGGCGATCCGGCATCTGCAGCGCGGCGACTGGCAGAAGGCGCATCCGATCGTGCAGAACGACAGCTCCGACATCGGCTGCTGGGCGCACGGCATCGTCCATCTGCTCGAAGGCGACGTCGGCAACGCGCGTTACTGGTATCGGCGCGCCGGACGGCCGTTTCCGCGGGAGCGTGACGCGAGCGTCGAGATCGACGCGCTGATCGCGTTGCTGAAGGCGCGGACAGCTGCCGCGGCACAGGCGGCCGCTCTGGAGCCGCCGGCAGCGGACGCCGCACCCGTGGCACCCGCGAAGGCGCGGACCTCTCCCGCGGGGACGACATCGCAGGTGCAGCAGCAGAGGCCCGCCGCGGCGCGAGCGCAGACGAAGCAGCAGCGATGACCGCAGGGGTTGCGCCGATTCCGGTGGCGCTCGGCATTCGCCCCGAGATCGCCGTCGCCGCCATTCCCGACGACGAGCGCGTGTGGGTTCCGCAGGCCGCGGGCGTCTGGTTCCGACCGCTGCTGCTGAACACCGTCAGCGGTGGCTGGTGCAACCTGCTACGCGTGCGTCGCGCCGGCGTGCTGTCGCGCCATCGCCATCCGATGCTCGTTGTCGGCTACGTGATCCGTGGCCGCTGGAAATACGTGGAGCACGACTGGACCGCCGAAACGGGCTCGTTCGTGTTCGAGCCGCCCGGCGAGGTGCACACGCTCACTGTTCCGGCCGACTGCCCCGAGATGATCACGTTCTTCAACATCCAGGGCGCGATGATCTACGTCGACGCCGATGGTCGGCAGACGGGCTACGAGGACGTGTTCACGAAGATCGAGATGTGCCGTTCGCATTACCGCGACTCCGGGCTCGGTGCCGCGTATGTCGACCAGTTCATCCGTTGACCAGGCGCGACGCCGGCAATCCGCGCACCCTGCGCAGCGTGCATCGATGCCCACGCTGAGCGCGATCGCCGCGGTTGGCCTCGGTGCCGCAGTCGGCGCGTGGCTGCGCTGGGGACTTTCGTTCGCGCTGAACCCGGTCTTTCCCACCGTGCCGCTCGGAACGCTGGCCGCGAATCTCGTCGGCGGCCTGCTGATGGGTGTTGCGATGGAGCTGATCACGCGCCACGCGGTGCTGTCGCCGGAAGTGCGGCTGCTCATCACCACCGGATTCTTGGGCGGCCTCACGACGTTTTCGACGTTTTCCGCCGAAGTCACTACACTGCTCGTTCGCCGCGAATGGCTGTGGAGCGCGCTGACGATCGGATTCCATGTCGTCGGCTCCGTCGCGTTGACAGTGCTCGGGATCCTGCTCGCGCGGATGCTATTCACGTGGGGATCGCCATGACCGGAACGCTGCTGCGCTTCTACGTCCACGAGAAGCGCCGGCATCATCATGTGCTGCTGTACGATTGGCTGCTGGAAGAGGCGAAGAAGCTCGGCATCCGGGGCGGCTCGGCATTTCGCGCGATCGGAGGCTTCGGCCGCCACGGCATCCTCCATGCCGAGCATTTCTTCGATCTCGCCGGCGACGTCGCGGTCGAGGTCGAGCTCGCCGTCACCGACGACGAGGCGGAGCGGATGATGGCCCGCGTTCGCGACGAGCGCATCACCGTATTCTTCGTGCGCATACCCGTGGAGTTCGGCACGATCGAACCCTGATTAGTGAAAGCGAGACCGGCATGTTCAAGCAGATCCTCGTCGCCGTAGACGGCAGCCCGACCGGCAATCGCGGCCTCAAGGCGGCGATCGAGCTCGCGTCGAGCCAGGCGGCCACCCTGACGGTGATGCATGTCGTCGACGACATGCAGAGCGTCTCGTACATCGGCGACATGGGTTATGTCCCGGCCGACTACGTCGACAAGCTGCTCGACGACCTGCGGACCAGCGGCCGCAAGGTGCTGACGAAGGCCGAGGCGGTTGCGCGCGCCGCGAAGGTCGACGTGAAGGCGCTGCTCGTCGAGAGCAAGGGCGGGACCATCGCCGACGCGATCCTCGCACAGGCGCGCAAGCTTCGCGCCGACACGATCGTCCTCGGCACGCACGGCCGCCGCGGGCTGCGCCGCGCGCTGATGGGCAGCGATGCCGAGGCGGTGCTGCGCGATTCGCGCGTGCCCGTGCTGCTGGTTCGCGCGCTCCCGCGCGAGCCGGCGGCGGCGCCCGCCGCGGCGAAGTCGCGTCGTGCGACCAAGGCCTCGAACTAGGGCCCGTCAACAGGCCCTGGACGTACGCAACCGCATCTTTCGAAAGAACAGGAGCTGCACCGTGCCCCACGCAATTCGCATCCATGCCACCGGCGGTCCCGAAGTCATGCAGTTCGAGGAGGTCGCCGTCGGCGATCCGGGTCCGGGCCAGGCCCGCGTTCGGCACACCGCAGTGGGCGTCAACTACATCGACACCTATCATCGTGGTGGCCTCTATCCGTTACCGATGCCCTCGGGTCTCGGCAATGAGGCGGCCGGCGTCGTCGAAGCGGTCGGATCGGGGGTGGACTGGATCAGCGTCGGCGATCGTGTCGGCTCGTGCACGGGGCCCCTCGGCGCCTACAGCACCGCGCGCGTCGTGCCTGCCGATCGCCTCGTGAAGCTGCCCGACGGCGTCGACGACCGCACGGCGGCGGCGACGATGCTGAAGGGGCTCACCGTTCAATACCTGCTGCGGCAGACGGTTCCGCTCAAGGGCGGCGAGACGATCCTGTTTCACGCGGCCGCGGGTGGCGTGGGCCTCATCGCGTGCCAGTGGGCGCGTGCGCTCGGTGTCACGATGATCGGAACGGTCGGGTCCGACGAAAAGGCCGCGCTCGCGCGCGAGCACGGTTGCACGCACACGATCGTGTACACGCGCGAGAATTTCGTCGAGCGCGTGAAGGAGCTCACCGGTGGCAAGGGCGTGCCCGTTGTCTACGATGGCATCGGCAAGGACACCTTCCCCGCATCGCTCGATTGCCTGGCGCCGCGCGGGATGTTCGTCAGCTACGGCAACGCGTCGGGACCGGTCGCGGCGTTCAACCTGGGGCTGCTTGCGCAGAAGGGCTCGCTGTATGCGACACGGCCCACGCTCGTCACCTACGCGGCCGACCAGGCATCGCTCAATGCGATGGCGAGCGAGTTGTTCGCGATGATCAAGAGCGGAAAGATCAAGGCCGACATCAACCAGACCTTCGCGCTGAAGGACGCGGCCGCCGCGCACCGCGCATTGCAGGGGCGGCAGACAACGGGCGCAACGCTCCTGCTGCCGTAAGACCACCGCCGGCGTCGACGAGCGGTGTCGTGAGAACGCGCGCTAGCGCCGCGCCGGCTTGCGCGTCGCTTCGTTGACGAGGGCGCGCGCGCCGTCGATCACCTCGGACGCCGTCAGCCCCAGCGGGCCGACGCCTTGCGCGACCAGCGCGTCAGCGGCCGCGCCGTGCAGGCACACGCCGATGCGCATCGCTTGTGCGGCGTCGATGCCCTGCGCGAGCAGCGCGCCCAGAATGCCAGCCAGCACGTCGCCCGATCCCGCGGTGGCGAGCGCCGGGTTGCCGCTTGCATTGACGTCGAAAGACCCGTCGGGACGCGCGACGATGCTGCCGTTGCCTTTCAGCACGACATGGGCGCGCAGTTGCGTGGCGATCGCCGTCGCCGCGCGCACGCGGTCGGCCTGAACCGCGCTCGTATCACAGCCGAGGAGCCGAGCGGCCTCGGCCGGGTGCGGTGTCGCGAGCGTGGGCGCTTCGCGGCGCGCGATCCGCTCGTGCTGCTCCGGATTCGCGGAGATCGTGTTGAGGGCGTCGGCGTCGAGCACGATCGGCTGCGCACAGCCAATCGCCTTGTCGACGATCGCGAGCGCACGTTCGCCGCCGCCGAGGCCCGGACCGACGACCCACGCGTCGTACGCGTCGCCGACACTGCTCGCCTCCCGCACCATCAGTTCCGGCGAGCTCCAGTCGACGAGCGGCGGGTTGCGCGCCGCGAGGCCGACGACGACTCGGCCGGCGCCCAGTCGCAATGCGGCGCGACCCGCAAGCAGCGCCGCGCCGACGAGCCCTTCGGCGCCGCCGATCACGCACGCGCGGCCGAACGTTCCCTTGTGCGATTTCCCCATGCGGCGCGCGAGGATCGCCGGCAGGTCACGCTGCAGTGGCCGCCACTCGATGCGCACGCCGGTGGGGCGAAGATCGTCGCCGATGTCCAGCGGGTGGACCGACAGTTCGCCGCAATGATCTGGGCCGTCGAGCGTCAGCAGTCCGGGTTTCAGCGCGATGAACGTCGCCGTGGCCGTCGCACGGATCGTCGGCGCATGCGCGACACCGGTGCCGGCGTCGAGTCCCGACGGCACATCGAGTGCCAGGATCGGCGCTGTACCGGCATTCGCCCAGTCGATCCATTCGGCATACGGGCCTCCCGGCGGACGCGACAATCCGACGCCGAACAGGCCGTCGACGATCAGCGCCGGCAATCCGTCCGGTGGTGCGGCCACGAGCCGTGCGCCCGAGGATCCCAATGCCGTCCACGCGGCGGCCGCGTCGGGGGGCAGCTTCGACGGGTCGCCGGCGGTGACGACGTCGACATCGAAACCGCGCCCGCGGAGCGCGCGCGCACAGACGAACGCGTCGCCACCGTTGTTGCCGGGCCCGGCGAGCACGACGACCCGCCCCGGCCGCGGCGCTAGCATCGCCGCGGCGATGCCCGCCGCAGCGGTGCCCGCCCGGTCCATCAACGGCTCCTGTGCATGATTTCGCTCGACGGCGCGCAGCGCATCGATCGACAGTACCGGGGTCAGGCGGCTGACGGCGAGGTCGAGGCGAACGGACATGGAATGCGCTGGAGAGAGGTCGTGCTGCGTTGCAACGGCGGGCGTGCCACCGCGTTGGGGTGCCCGTGCGCAGTTTAATCCAGACGCTCGAGCGGCCACCCGGCGGTGCCGGGACGGGCAGGGCACCCCGGCTCGGTGGCTTGGACTTTCGGACCGTGCGACCGTAGAATCCTGCGGCTGGACCGCCGGCGGGTGCCGCCCCGGGGCCACGTTCACCTACCTTCCAGGAGTCACCTGCATGCGCACTTCCAACCTTACGCTGGCGCTTGCCCTGCTCGCGTTCTGCGCCGCGCCCGTCGCGGCACAGGAATCGCCGACGCTGAAAAAGATCAAGGACACGGGGACGATCACGATCGGTCACCGCGACTCGTCGATCCCGTTCTCCTACTACGACGACAAGCAGAACGTGGTCGGCTACGCGCTCGAGATCTGCCTCAAGGTCGTCGACGCGATCAAGACCGAGCTCAAGATGCCGAACCTGCAGGTCAAGCTCAACCCGGTGACGTCGGCGACGCGCATCCCGCTGATCGCCAACGGCACGATCGACCTCGAATGCGGCTCGACGACGAACAACGTCGAACGCCAGAACCAGGTTGCGTTCACGAACACGTACTTCCTGACGGCCAACCGGTTCGTGTCGAAGAAGGCCAACAACCTGAAGACGATCGCCGACCTGAAGGGCAAGACCGTCGTGTCCACGTCCGGCACGACGAACCTGAAGCAGATCACCGAGATGAACGGTGCGCAGAACATGGGAATGAGCATCCTGACCGCCAAGGATCACGCCGAGGCGTTCCTGATGGTCGAGACCGATCGCGCGAACGCGTTCTTCATGGACGACATCCTGCTCTACAGCCTGGTCGCAAACTCGAAAGCGCCGGCCGACTACGTGATCTCGGCCGACGCGCTGTCAGTGGAGCCGTACGGTGCGATGATGCGCAAGGACGACCCGGCGTTCAAGAAGATCGTCGACGCGGCAACCGCCAATCTCTACAAGAGCGGCCAGATCAACGCGATCTACACGAAGTGGTTCCTGTCGCCGATCCCGCCGAAGGGCGTCAACCTGAACGTGCCCGAGAGCGACGCGCTGAAGAAGGCGTTCGCCAATCCCACAGACAGCGGCGACCCCGCCAAGTACAAATAACGATCGATCCGACCGCATCGCTGCGAATCGCGGGGAGCTTCGGCTCCCCGTTTTTTGCGCAGGTGTGATAGGGTGCCGCTGCCAATCGCGATACGGACGCAGCGTCGATGAACTACAACTGGAACTGGCGCATCTTCTGGCAGCTGTCGCCGGACGGCCAGGGCACCTATTTCCATTCGCTGATCGTCGGCCTGGGCTGGACGCTCGCGACGGCGCTCGCCGCGTGGGTCATGGCACTTGTGCTGGGGTCGGTCCTCGGCGTGCTGCGGACCACACCGTCCAAGTGGGCGGTGAGGCTGGGCAACGCGTACGTCGAACTGTTCCGCAACATCCCGCTGCTGGTCCAGATGTTCCTGTGGTACTTCGTGCTGCCGGAACTGCTGCCGCGCGGGCTCGGCACGTGGATCAAGCAGATGCCGCCGCCCTGGGGTGCGTATATCCCCGCGGTGCTGTGTCTCGGCTTCTTCACCGCAGCGCGGGTGGCCGAGCAGGTCAAGGCGGGGATCCAGTCGCTGCCACGCGGCCAGGGGATGGCCGGCACGGCGCTCGGGCTCACGCTGCCGCAGACGTACCGCTACGTGCTGCTGCCGATGGCGTTCCGGATCGTGCTGCCGCCGTTGACGTCCGAATTCATGAACGTCATCAAGAACTCGTCGGTCGCACTGACGATCGGCCTCGTCGAGCTGACGGCGGCGGCGCGGTCGATGCAGGAATTCAGCTTCCAGGTGTTCGAGGCGTTCACGGCGGCGACGACGATCTACATCCTGGTCAACGTCATCGTCGTCTTCGGCATGCGGGTGCTCGAGCGCCGCGTCGCAGTTCCGGGCTTCATCGGCCCGCAGGTGCAGATTCCCGCGGGCCACTGACGGCGCCGCCTTTCCCTAGCCACCCCACACACGATGCTCGGCCAATTCGACTTCAACGTCATCGAGCGCTCCTTCGGCTACCTGTTCAAGGAGGGGATGACGTTCACGCTGACGCTGACGGCGTTGGCGGTGACCGGCGGCGTCATCTTCGGCACGCTGCTCGCGATGATGCGGCTGTCGTCGTTCAAGGTGTTGGCGGCGATCGCCGGCGCGTACGTGAACCTGATGCGGTCCGTGCCGCTCGTGCTGGTGATCTTCTGGTTCTACTTCCTCGTGCCCTACATCGGCGCCTGGATCGTGCGCAGCCCGCAGCCGATCCAGGTCGGCGCTTTCTACTCGTCGGTGATCACGTTCACGCTGTTCGAGGCGGCGTACTACTGCGAGATCATGCGCGCGGGCATCCAGTCGGTGTCGCGCGGGCAGATGTCCGCCGGCTTCGCGCTCGGGCTCAATTACTGGCAGACGATGGGCAAGATCGTGCTGCCGCAGGCGTTCCGGAACATGCTGCCGATCCTGCTCACGCAGTCGATCATCCTGTTCCAGGACACGTCGCTCGTCTACGTGCTGTCGATCACCGATTTCCTCGGCGCCGCGTCGAAGGTCGCGCAGCGCGATGGGCGGCTGGTCGAGATGTACATCTTCGCGGCGCTCGTGTACTTCGTCATCTGCTTTGCGGGCTCCCTGCTCGTGAAGCAGCTGCAGCGCAAGATCGCCATCGTCCGCTGACGCGACAACGCCGTCACCAAACCAGTCCCGCAGGAACCGCACCATGCCGATGATCGAAATTCGCGACGTGTCCAAGTGGTACGGCAGTTTCCAGGTGCTGGCCGATTGCACGACGAACGTCGAGAAGGGTGAGGTCATCGTCGTCTGCGGGCCGTCGGGGTCCGGCAAGTCGACGCTGATCAAGGCGGTCAATGCGCTCGAGCCGATCCAGAAGGGCGACATCATCGTCGACGGCATCAAGGTCAACGATCCCAAGACCAACCTGCCCAAGCTCCGCGCGCGCGTCGGCATGGTGTTCCAGCATTTCGAGCTCTTCCCGCATCTCACCGTCCGGCAGAACCTTTCGCTGGCGCAGGTGAAGGTGCTCGGCCGCAAACAGGAGGAAGCGGATGCCCGCGGGCTGCGCTACCTCGATCGCGTCGGCCTCGCCGCGCACAAGGACAAGTTTCCGGGGCAGCTTTCCGGCGGCCAGCAGCAGCGCGTCGCCATCGCGCGCGCGCTGTCGATGGACCCCATCTGCATGCTGTTCGACGAGCCGACGTCGGCACTCGACCCCGAGATGATCAACGAGGTGCTCGACGTGATGGTGCAGCTCGCGAAGGACGGCATGACGATGATGGTCGTCACGCACGAGATGGGCTTCGCCAACAAGGTCGCGAACCGCGTGATCTTCATGGACAGCGGCCATATCGTCGAGGACGCGTCGAAGGCCGACTTCTTCGGCAAGCCGCGCTCCGAGCGCGCGCAGCAGTTTCTGGCCAAGATCCTGCACCACTGAGGTGCCGGAATCCGCGCACGCGCGATTCGCGCGTGCACCGTCTGGTATCGTGAGCCGGAATGCGCATCCTGCTCACGTCGGATCTCCACTACAAGCTGCGTCAGTACGACTGGCTGATCGGCGCTGCGGCCGGATTCGATGCCGTCGTCGTCGCCGGCGACCATATCGACGCGTTCCTGCCGGTGCCCACCGACGTGCAGATCGCCGCGCTGACGGCGAGCATGGGCGCCGTCGCGCGGTCGAGCCGGTTGCTCGTGTGCTCCGGCAATCACGATCTCAATGCCCGCAATTCGGCCGGCGAGAAGACCGCCGACTGGCTCGCGGCCGTGCGCAGTGCGGCGATCGCCGTCGACGGCGACAGCGTCACGATCGGCGACACGCTCTTCACCGTTTGTCCATGGTGGGACGGTCCGCAGGCCCGCAAAGACGTCGAGCGCGTGCTGGAGACGGCGGCGCAGCAGCGCAGCGGTCGCTGGGTGTGGATCTACCACGCGCCGCCGCACGGCCTCCTGAGCTGGACCGGCAAGCGACATTACGGCGACGCCGCGCTGGCCGAACTCGTCGCGCGTCATGCGCCGACCGCCGTGCTGTGCGGTCACATCCACGAAGCGCCGTTCAAGCGCGAAGGCTCCTGGGTCGACCGCATCGGCGACACGTGGCTGTTCAATGCCGGCCGTCAGATCGGCGACGTCCCGGCGCGAATCGAGATCGACCTGGCGAAGCGTGCCGCGCGCTGGATCTCGCTCGCCGGCATCGACGAGCGGACGCTTCAGTAGTCGGGTACGTCCTTGCGCTCGGACCCCATCGCCGTGGGCGCCGCCGGCTGCATCATGATGATGTTCGCCAGCACCTCGTCCATCAGCGCGAGATGCGTGTTCGTGTCGGCGTACTGGCGCTTGATGTCGACCAGGTAGGCGGTGACGGCGGACAGCCGCCGCGCCAGCAGCCGGGCGATCGCGTACGTAAGCTCCGGCTGGCGCTGCACCGACGCCGACGCCTGGTCGACGACGTGAACGGTGCTGTTCTCGATGGCGACGACGCTTGCAGTGGGTGTCGACCCGAGTACCGCCGAAATCTCGCCCATGAACGCGCCCGGCTCGCTGATCGACACGATGCGCACGCCATTACGCACCACTTCGAAAGCGCCGGACTTCAGCACATACAGGCGGTCGGTGCGAATCGACTCCTCGATCAGCGTCTCGCCCTTGGCAATGCGGATCTCGGGCATGGCGACGCACATCGCGAGGACGTCGTTCATCGAATTGGCTTTCCGGTGAGTCGAATGGGGGTACTCAGTGTATCGTTCCACGACGATCCACGAGGCCGACGATGAACAGACGATGTAACGGCTGGGCGCTGCTCGTTGCGCTGCTGACAGCGAGCGGGATGTCGTCCTTTGCCGATGCAGAGTCCGCCCAGAAGGTGCGTCGGATCGGCTACTTGAGCGCGCCCACGCGCGAATCCGTCGCCAACGGCGTCGACGCCTTCCTGCACAAGCTGCGCGATCTGGGCTGGGTCGAGGGCCGCAACCTGGAAATCGAATACCGCTGGGCGGACGGCAACGTCGACCGTCTGCCCACGCTCGCGGCCGACCTCGTGCAGCGCAACGTGGAACTTATCGTTGCACCTGCCGGCTCGGCAGTGCTGGCCGCGAAGCATGCGACGACGCGCATCCCGATCGTGATGATCTTCCCGACCGCACCCGTCGAAATGAAGCTCGTCGCAAGCCTCGGGCATCCGGGCGGGAACATTACCGGAACGACGTTCACGCCAGGCCCCGGAATCTTCGGCAAGCAGCTGCAACTGCTGAAGGAAATGGTTCCCGGGATCTCCCGGGTTGCATTTCTCGGCAATCCGTCCGACCCCGAATGGACGCTCGTCGTTCGCGAGGTCGAGGAGGCGGCGCGGTCGCTCGGCATCCGGTTGCAGCTGCTGGAGGCCCGCGGTCCGGACGACTTCGACAAGGCTTTTGCGGCGATGGCACGCGAAAACGCCGGTGCGCTGCTCGTACCGGGAGGTTCGACCTTTCTCGTTCACCGCGCGCGTCTAGCCGAGCTCGCATTGAAGGCGCGGCTGCCCACGATGTACAGCTTTCGCGAAAGCGTCGAATCCGGCGGGTTGATGGCCTACGCGGTGAACATGGCCGACTTCGTCGGACGCTCCGCGATCTACGTCGACAAGATACTGAAGGGGGCGAGGCCGGCCGACCTTCCGGTGGAACAGCCGACGCAATTCGAATTGATCGTCAATATCCAGACTGCCAAGGCGCTTGGGATCACCGTTCCGCCATCGCTGCTGCAGCGAGCCGACACGGTGATCGAGTGACGACGCAGGTTCACGGGTTGCGGGGTGACAGCGGATGGAGGCAAGTAGGGTGAATATCGATGTCGCGCGTATCGCGAGCTGGCACGCGCACGTTTATTTCGACGCGGCTACGCGCGACGCCGCCCGCGCGTTTCGCGAAATCGTGTCGGCGCAATTCGGCGACCGCGTCGCACTGGGTCGATTTCACGAGCGGCCCGTGGGTCCGCATCCGTGCTGGAGCTTCCAGATCGCGTTCCCACCGACGCAATTCGCCGAGGTCGTCGGCTGGTTGACGCTCAATCATCGCGAGCTCGACGTGTTCGTGCATCCGAACACGGACGACGAGTTGCGCGACCATCGAGACAGCGCGCTATGGCTCGGCACCAGCCACGTGCTCGACCTGCGCGCCGTCGGCGGTTGACGACCCGCCGTCTTCCATCATTCGCTGAGCGAGCGAAACACTTCCACTTCGGCGGGCCCGGCGGTGAGCCCCTCGCGGTCGCGCCGCTGGCGGTACGCGGCAAGGTGCGGCGCCTTGCGATGGACGTCCAGCGCAGCCTCGTCCGCGTAGGTTTCGTAGAACAGGAAGAGGTCGGGGTCGGTGGTCGACCGGTGCACGCGATAGACGAGGCATCCCGGCTCGGCGGCGCGCACCGCATCGGCCTGCTCCGCCAGCAGCGCGGCCAGGGCATCGCCCTTGCCTTTCGCTCCACG
Source organism: uncultured Pseudomonadota bacterium (assembly GCA_963709335.1). Classification (GTDB taxonomy): domain Bacteria; phylum Pseudomonadota; class Gammaproteobacteria; order Burkholderiales; family Casimicrobiaceae; genus VBCG01. The sequence continues at coordinate 228,283 of CAVPWB010000002.1, read as the reverse complement.
TATTCTTGCGACGACCGTCAGTACATTGCGCATTGTCTTGAATTCATCCGCGACGTGGGTACACTGAATGTCGATTGGCCATGAGCTTCGAATGAACGCCATACTACCCTTTCGCGAGCGACGCACGTGACCGGCGATCGTCCTGCATCGGCGCCGCCGTCCGACGAAGTCGATTTCGTATCGGGCCGCACGCGCGTCTACGGCATCGTCGGCGATCCGATCGAGCAGGTGCGCTCGCCCGAGATGATCACGGCGGAATTCGTGCGCCGCGGCATCGACGCGCTGATGATCCCCGTGCACGTGCGACCCGCCGACTTCGACGCGTGTCTCGCGCAATTGAAGCGCGTCCAGAATCTCGACGGATTGGTGTTCACCATTCCGTACAAGCGCACGGCCGTTGCGCTCGCCGACGACATCGGCGATCACGCGCGAACGATCGGTGCGATCAACGCGCTTGCACGCCGGCCGCGGGGACGCTGGGTTGGCGACATCTTCGACGGCATGGGCTGCGTCGAGGCGTTTCGGCGCCGCGGCTACGCGATTCGCGGTCAGCGGCTGATGTTGATCGGCGCCGGTGGTGCCGGTGCGGCGATTGGCATCGCGATGGCGCACGAGCACCCGCGTTCGATGCGGTTGTTCGACATCGACCCGCAGCGGGCGGCCGACCTTGCCGCGAGCATCCGCACCGTCGACGCGTCGATCGACGTCGACGTGGGAGAACCCGTTACGACCGGTATCGACATCCTGCTCAACGCATCGCCGGTGGGCATGCTGACCGACCCGCGCACGCCGGTGGACATATCGGCGATCGAGCCGCAGGTCATCGTGTTCGACGCGATCGTCAAGCCGGAGCCGACGAAACTGCTGTCATTGGCGCAAACACGGGGCTGCCGGACCGTGTTCGGCCGCGAGATGATGCGAGGCCAGATTTCGAAGATCGTCGATTTCTTCAGTGCGGGTGCGACCGACGCTGTGTGACAGCGGTCGAGCGAACTTCCACGTCCCTTCTGGGGTCAATACGGAAGCGAACTCGCTGGGCGCGTCGATGAACACGGTCGATCGCCGGCGCCCGGGATATTCAGACGCGGAACGCGGCACTGTTCGCAGTCAACCTGAAGGAGGCTCGATGAAGTCGTTTCGACTTTGCATGCTGGTGGTGAGCGTGCTGGCAATCGTCCCGCATGCGTATGGCCAGGTGACCAGCCAGCGGATTCGCGGCGACGTCGTGGCCGTGCATGGCAAGGATCTCGACGTCAAGACCAGCGCCGGTCAGATGGTGACGGTACGAATGGCCGACAACGTGCGTGTGTCCGCCCGATCGGCTGCCAGTCCCGATGCACTGGCAACCGGCGCATTCATCGGGACGACAGCAGTCGAGCAGCCCGACGGTACGCTGAAGGCGGTCGAGGTGCACGTGTTCCCGGAATCGATGCGCGGTACCGGCGAAGGCCATCGGCCGATGGATACCGAGCCCGGCAGCACGATGACCAATGCGACGGTAACGAACGTGACGGCGGCGCCGAAATCCGCACCCCGCAGCACGATGACCAACGCGACGGTCGCCAACGTCGCACCGGGTGGTTCGGCGCGCAAGCTGACGCTGCAGTACAAGGGCGGCGAGAAGACCGTCGTCGTCGGCGACGGCGTTCCCGTCGTCATGGTCGAGGCGGGCGATCCGTCGATGCTCGTGCCAGGCGCTCACATCGTCGTCACGGCGGCCAAGCAACTGGACGGCACGCTCACCACGGACCGGATCTCGGTTGGCAAGAACGGCATTGTCCCGCCGATCTAGCGCGTAGCGTTCGACGTCCGGCGACGCTGTCGTCGAACGCTATAATCGCGCGTGCCCGAAGTCATCGCCTTGCGCGGTCGATCCGCGCTTTCGTCGTTCAGGATCGCAAAGCTTCTGGGTTCGCTGTCGGCGATCCGGCCGGGGCACGCGGTCGCCGCCCTGTCGGCGCGTTACTGGCACTTCGTCGAAGTCGAGCGCCCGCTCGACGAGCGCGAGCAGGCGACACTCACGCGACTGCTGACCTACGGGCCGCTCGACGCGAGCGACGCTGCGGCCGACACATCGTTGCTCGTCGTGCCGCGGTTGGGGACGATCTCGCCGTGGTCGTCGAAGGCGACCGACATCGCGCACAACTGCGCGCTTGCCGCCGTGCGGCGGATCGAGCGCGGCGTTGCGTTCGACGTCGCGACGCGCGATCGCACGCCGCTCGGCGAGCCGGATCGCGCAGCGCTGCTGCCGCTCGTTCACGACCGGATGACTGAAACGGTGCTGGCTGACGTGGAGGACGCGCGAGCATTGTTCGCACACGTCGCGCCGCGGCCGTTTGCGTCCATACCACTGCAAGCACAGGGTTCCGCGGCGCTGCGCGCTGCCAATGACACGCTGGGCCTGGCACTTTCGGACGACGAGATCGACTACGTCGCGCACGCGTTCGAGCGTCTGCGCCGCGATCCGACCGATGTCGAGCTCACGATGTTCGCGCAGGCGAACTCGGAGCACTGCCGGCACAAGATCTTCAACGCCGCGTGGACGATCGACGGCGAAGCGCAGCCGCAAAGCCTGTTCGCGATGATCCGTGCCACACATGCGGCGAGCCCGCGCGGAACGCTCGTCGCGTATTCGGACAACTCGTCCGTCATCGAAGGCGCTGTCGTCGAGCGCTTCTACGCCGGTTCCGACGGCCGCTATGAAGCCCATCGCGAGGCCGCGCACATCCTGATGAAGGTCGAGACGCACAATCACCCGACGGCAATCGCGCCGTTCCCCGGTGCGGCCACCGGCGCGGGCGGCGAGATCCGCGATGAAGGCGCCACGGGAAGGGGTGCCAAGCCCAAGGCCGGCCTCGTCGGCTACACGACGTCGCATTTGCGAATTGCATCGCTGCCGCAGCCGTGGGAATCGGAGTACGGCAAGCCGGACCGCGTCGCGTCGGCGCTGTCGATCATGCAGGAAGGGCCGATCGGTGCGGCGGCGTTCAACAACGAATTCGGCCGGCCCAACCTGGCAGGTTATTTCCGCACGTTCGAGCTCGAGGTGGCGGGCGAGATGCGCGGCTATCACAAGCCGATCATGATCGCCGGCGGCGTCGGCAACATCGGCGCCGCGCACACGCACAAGCGGCCGCTCACCGACGGTGCGCTGCTGATCCAGCTCGGCGGACCGGGCATGCTCATCGGCATGGGCGGCGGCGCGGCGTCGTCGATGGCAACCGGTGTCAACACGGCCGATCTCGATTTCGATTCGGTGCAGCGCGGCAACGCGGAGATGGAGCGGCGCGCGCAGGAAGTGATCGACCGCTGCTGGCAGCTCGGTGACCGCAACCCGATCCTGTCGATTCATGACGTCGGCGCGGGCGGCCTGTCGAATGCGTTGCCCGAGCTGATTCACGGCGGCGGTGTTGGCGGGACGATCGCGCTTCGTGCACTGCCGTCCGAAGAGCCTGGGATGACGCCGCGCGAGATCTGGTGCAACGAAGCGCAGGAGCGCTACGTGCTCGCGATCGCACCGGACGATCTCGCGCGGTTTCGCGCCATTTGCGAGCGCGAGCGATGCCCGTTTGCCGTTGTCGGCGGCGCCACGGCAGAGCCCCGGCTCGTCGTCGACGATCGCACGTTCGGCAACGAGCCGGTCGACGTTCCGCTCGACGTCATACTCGGCAAGCCGCCGAAGATGTCGCGCGATGTCACGCGCGTCGCGTGCGCGCTGCCACCGCTCGATCTGGCCGGCGTCACGGTTCGCGATGCCGCCTACCGCGTGCTGCAGTTCCCCGCGGTTGCCGACAAGACGTTTCTCGTGACGATCGGTGACCGCACCGTCGGCGGGCTCTGCTCGCGCGATCCGATGGTCGGTCCGTGGCAGGTTCCGGTCGCCGACGTCGCCGTGACGCTCAGTGACTTCGTGGGCTACGCCGGCGAGGCGATGGCAATGGGCGAGCGCACGCCGCTCGCGCTGATCGACGCGCCCGCGTCGGGCCGAATGGCCGTCGCGGAAGCGCTGACGAACATCGCCGCTGCCGGCATCGACGCGCTCGGTGACGTGAAGCTGTCGGCGAACTGGATGGCCGCAGCGGGCCAGCCCGGTGAGGACGCGGCGCTGTACGACACCGTGCGCGCGGTGGCGCTCGACTTGTGCGTCGCGATCGGCGTGTCGATCCCGGTCGGCAAGGATTCGCTGTCGATGCGCACGACGTGGCGCGACGGCGACGTTGCAAAGGCGGTCACGGCACCGGTATCGCTGATCGTCTCCGCCTTCGCACCGGTGCGCGACGCGCGCCGGTGCCTGACACCGCTGCTGCGTCTCGATCGCGGCAGCACGGTGCTCGTTCATCTCGACGTTGCAAACGGACGCCGCCGCCTCGGCGGCTCGGCACTGGCCCAGGTGCATGGCCAGCTGGGCAACGAGGTGCCCGATGTCGATTCGGCCGCCCGGCTCGCCGCATATTTCGCACTCGTTCAGCGCCTGCATGCGTCGGCCGTGTTGCGCGCGTATCACGACATCGGCGACGGCGGCATCTTCGCCACGCTCGCAGAGATGGCATTTGCGTCGCGTTGCGGGCTCGAAATCGACCTCGCGTCGTCGATCACCGATACGCTGGGCGCGCTGTTTGCCGAAGAGCTCGGGGCGATCGTGCAGGTGGACGTTGCGCACGTAGACGACATCATCCAGGCGGCGCGCGACGTGGGCATCGAGGCGATCCGCATCGGCCGGCCGGTCGCGGGCAGTCGCGTGCGCATTCGCTGTGGCGATGCCGTCGTGCTCGACGAGTCGCGCACCGATCTGCATCTCGCGTGGTCCGCCACGACGCACGCGATGCAGCGCATGCGCGACAACCCGCAGGCGGCGGACCAGGAGTACGCGCGGCTGCACGACGAGTCGGATCCCGGCCTCGTTCCGCTGCTGACGTTCGAAGTCGATGCGCTCGACGCGCCGTTCGTGAGCCGCGGTCGGCGCCCGCGCGTTGCGATCCTGCGTGAGCAGGGCGTCAACGGCCAGGTCGAGATGGCCGCGGCGTTCACGCGTGCAGGGTTCGATGCATTCGACGTCCACATGACCGACATTGCCGCCGGACGCCATGCGCTTGGCGATTTCCAGGGCGTGGTTGCGTGCGGCGGGTTTTCCTACGGCGACGTGCTGGGTGCCGGCGAAGGCTGGGCGAAGTCGATCCTGTTCGACGGCAGGCTGCGCGACCCGTTCGCCGAATTCTTCGCACGCGGCGACACGTTTGCGCTCGGTGTATGCAACGGCTGCCAGATGATGAGCAACCTGCACGAGATCATCCCCGGCACCGCGCACTGGCCGCACTTCGTCCGGAATGCCTCCGATCAGTTCGAAGCGCGCTTCGTCATGCTCGAAGTGCTGCCCACGCCGTCGCTGTTCTTCGACGGCATGCAGGGCAGTCGCATTCCCGTTGCGATGGCGCACGGCGAAGGGTTCGCCGAATTCCGCGATGTGCAGCAGCTAGCAGCGGCGCAGCCGTTCGTCGCGCTGCGCTTCGTCGATCATCGCGGCCGCCCTACGGAAACCTACCCGTGCAATCCGAACGGATCACGCCAGGGCATCACCGGCCTCACCACCGAGAACGGGCGCTTCACGATCCTGATGCCGCATCCGGAGCGCGTGTTCCGCACGGCGCAGATGTCGTGGCATCCGGACGAGTGGGGCGATGCGTCGCCGTGGTTCCGGATGTTCGTCAATGCGCGTCGGTTCGTCGGATGATCGGTGCGCCACGAAACAGCAACGAAACGAAAGCCACCATGCCGCCAGCATTGACCGTTTACTCGATCAACGGGGTCACGCCCGTCGTCGATCCGTCCGCATTCGTCCACCCGTCCGCCGTGCTGATCGGCGACGTCATCGTCGGCGCCGGCTGCTACATCGGACCCTGCGCGGCACTGCGCGGCGATTTCGGCAGGATCGAGATCCGCGCGGGCGCCAACCTGCAGGATTCCTGCGTCGCACACGGCTTTCCCGGCACCGACACGGTCGTTGCCGAGGATGGCCACATCGGTCACTGCGCAGTGCTGCACGGCTGCGTCGTCGAACGCAATGCGCTCGTCGGGATGAACGCCGTCATCAACGACAACGCCGTCATCGGCGAATCCGCGATCGTGGGCGCGATGGCGTTCGTCAAGGCGCGGATGATCGTGCCACCGCGGGTGCTCGTCGCGGGAATGCCGGCGCGGGTCGTCCGCGAACTGACGGCGACCGAGCTTGCGTGGAAAATCGAAGGGACGCAAAGCTACCAGGAGCTTGCACGACGCAGTCTTTCGACGATGCGTGCGACGTCGCCGCTATCGGCCGTCGAGGCGAACCGCAAGCGGATCGAGTTGCCTGATCTGTTGCCGCTATCGTCGCTGAAGTCGCAGCACAACTAGAACCAATCGCAAAATTGGCTGCGCGATCCGATAGCTTTGGAGCGAACGCCGCTGCGCTTAACCTTCGCTAGCTCAGGTTAGCGTTCGCCGAGGTGAGGCTTCCGTGTCCTCGCTCGGCCCTCGCTGTACCTTCATGTACTATCTCGGGCCTCGCTGCGGGCCTTCGCGCCATCAATCGCTCGCCCGATTTTGCGATAGGTTCCACATACGTTGTAGCGCCGCATTTGCGCGCGCTGACGCTCGTCAGAAGCCGGCCGCCTGTCCGTCCCGCCGCGGATCGGACGCCGCGATGTAGCCGTGCTCGGCCTTGACGATCACCTGGCCGGCGCCGAAGTCCATGTACGAGTCGGGGATCGATTCGAGCTGATGACCGAGCGCGATCAGGCCCTCGCGCAACTCCCGTGAGGCGCTCGCCTCGAGGTCGATCGAGCGACCGGAGTTGACCTTCCAGCGCGGGGAGTCGAGCGCAGCTTGCGGATTCATCGCGTGGTCGACCATCCGCACGACGGTCTGCAGGTGGCCGGGGGGCTGGATGGGTCCGCCCATGACGCCGAAGGCGGCGAGCGGCGCGCCGGCGCGCGTCATGAATCCTGGAATGATCGTGTGGAACGGCCGCTTGCCGCCGGCCACTTCGTTCGGATGGTCGTGTTTGAGCGAGAACCCGGCGCCGCGATTCTGCAAGCTGATGCCGGTGCCCGGGACGACGACGCCGGAGCCGAAGCCCATGTAGTTCGACTGGATCAGCGACACGATCATCCCCGATGCGTCGGCGGCGCTGATGTAGACCGTGCCGCCGCGCGGCGGCACGCCGGGCCCGAAGACCTGCGCGCGCGTCGGATCGATCAGTCGCGCGCGTTCCCGGAGGTAGCCGGTGTCGAGCAACGCATCCGGTGTGACCGTCATCGTCGAAGGATCGCTGACATACCGATGCACATCGGCGAACGCGAGCTTCATCGCTTCGATCTGCAGGTGCTGGCTCGCGACCGAATCCGGTGGCAGTGCGCCGATGTCGAACGCGGTCAGCATGCCGAGCGCCATCAGCGCAGCGATTCCCTGGCCGTTCGGCGGAATCTCGTGGACGGTCACGCCGCGATAGTCGATGCCGATCGGCGTCACCCAGTCGAGGGTGTGGCGCTCGAAATCGTTGCGCGCGTGCGCGCCGCCGTTCGCATTCGAATGCCTGACCATCGCGTCGGCGAGTACACCGCGATAGAACGCCTCGCCGTGGGTCGCAGCGATCGCCTCGAGCGTCGTGGCCGTTGCGGGGGAGCGAAACAGCTGACCGGGAGCCGGGGCGCGGCCGTCGATCAGGAAGTGATCCTGCCACCCGAGTCCCTGCGGCATCAGGGGCGCTGCGAGCCGCCATTTGTCGGCGACGACGGGTGAAACTGCATAGCCGTCGCGAGCGTAACGAATCGCGCGCTCGAAGAGGTCGCCGAACGGAACCTTGCCGAAGCGCTGCGATAATGCCGTCCATCCCGCGACGGCACCTGGAATCGTGACGGTGTCCCAGCCGCGCTGAGGCATCTGCGCAAGCCCGTCAAACCGGGCACGCGACCACGCCGCTGGTGCGCGTCCCGATGCGTTCAGCCCGACAAGTTCGTTGCCGTCCCACAGGATTGCGAACAGGTCGGAGCCGATGCCGTTGCTGCAAGGTTCGACGACCGTCAATGCGATCGCCGTCGCCAGCGCGGCGTCGACGGCGCTGCCGCCGCGCGCGAGGATCTCGGCGCCGGCCTGCGCTGCCAGCGGTTGCGACGTAGCGACGACGTTCGCCGCACAGACGGGTTGCCTCCGCGACGCGTAGGGAAGCGACCAGTCCATCGGACGGTCTGCCGCGACGGCGTCCAGCCTCACGCGCGATTGTCCATCAGGTGTCACGCTTCCTGGAACGCTTCTTCACGTTGCCGGCGGATGTTCGGGAGCGCGATCACCAGCACGAGCAGGATCGCTGCCGCCAGCAATCCCGCGGAAATCGGCCGCGTTGCGAACACGGTCGGATCTCCCCGCGACAGCAGCAGCGCGCGGCGCAGGTTCTCCTCCATCATCGGCCCCAGCACGAAGCCGAGCAGCAGCGGCGCGGGCTCGCATTCGAGCTTGGCGAAGATGACACCGAGCAGGCCGAAGAACGCCGTCTGCATCACGTCGAAGCTGGTGTTGTTCACCGTGTACACGCCGATCGCGCAAAACAGCAGGATGGCTGGATACAACAACCGGTACGGCACGGTCAACAGCTTGATCCAGATGCCGATCAGCGGCAGGTTCAGCACGACGAGCATCAGATTGCCCACCCACATCGACGCGACGAGGCCCCAGAACAATTGCGGGTTCGACGTCATCACCTGCGGCCCTGGCTGGATGTTGTGGATCATCATCGCGCCGACCATCATCGCCATGACGGCGTTTTCGGGGATGCCGAGCGTCAGCAGCGGAATGAACGATGTCTGCGCGCCGGCGTTGTTGGCGGACTCGGGCCCGGCGACGCCCTGGATCGCGCCCTTGCCGAACTGCGACGGATCCTTCGCGAGCTTTTTCTCGATGCTGTACGACGCGAACGACGACAGCATCGCACCGCCGCCCGGCAGCACGCCGAGCACCGATCCAAGCGCCGTGCCGCGCAGCACGGCGGGTGCCGCAAGCTTGAACTGCGCCTTCGTGGGCCACATGCCCCGGAGCTTCGTCGTGATCAGCTCGCGCTTTTCCGTCGACTCGAGGTTCAGGATGATCTCTGAAAAGCCGAACAGGCCCATCGCGACGACGACGACGCCGATGCCGTCCGACAGTTCCGGGATGCCGAAATCGAAGCGGGCGACGCCGGAGTTCACGTCCGTGCCGACGATGCCGAGCAACAGGCCGAGCACGATCATCGCGATCGCCTTCACCAGCGATCCGTGCGCGAGCACGACTGCGCCGATCAGGCCGAGCACCATCAGCGAGAAGTATTCGGCCGGGCCGAACTTGAGCGCGAGCGCCGACAGCGGCAGCGATACTGCTGCGACAAGAACCGTCGCGCATGTGCCGGCGAAGAACGATCCGAGCGCGGCAATCGCGAGCGCGGCGCCGGCCTGACCCCTGCGCGCCATCTGGTAACCGTCGAGGCACGTGACCACCGACGACGATTCGCCGGGCATGTTCACGAGGATCGCCGTCGTCGAGCCGCCGTATTGCGCGCCGTAGTAGATGCCGGCGAGCATGATCAGCGCCGACACGGGCTGCAGGGCGTAGGTCGTCGGCAGCAGCATCGCGATCGTCGCCACCGGACCGATGCCAGGCAACACGCCGATCAGCGTGCCGAGCAGCGTACCAATCAGCGCGTACAGCAGGTTGATGGGCGTGAGCGCAACGCCGAAGCCAACTGCGAGGTGATTGAAGAGTTCCATTCGCCGCTCCTAGCGCTGCCAGGGCCAAATGGGCAACTGCAGTTGCAGGCCGATGACGAATACGCCAACCGCAAGGGCGGCGAGCAGCACGCCGGCGATCAGCGATTCGCGCGGGCGGAATTCGTGGCTTGCAGCGCTCGCCGTCACGATCAGCAGTACGGTCGACAGCGCGACGCCGACGGTGCGTACGATCGCGCCGAACAGCACGACGCTGCCGAGCACGACGACGAGCGGCCGCCATTTGAACCGCGGCATCGGAGGACCCGCACTTCGCGTCGCGCGGAGCGCCAGGATGCCGCCGAGGACGATGAGCAGGATGCCGAGGATGCGCGGGAAGTAGCCGGGACCCATCCGCGCCGCCGAGCCGAGCGTGTATTTCGAGCTCAGCACGATCGTCGCGATGCCGAGTGCTACGAACAGCACGCCCGACCAGAAGTCCCTGGGGTTGCGGATCGACATCATCCAACGCTCCGAAGCATGACGACGCTGAAACTCGCTATCGCCCGAACCGGGTGCCAAGCGCGGCGCACAGGATAGCATCGCGCAAGCGGGCTCCAGGCAAAAAAAGGGCAGGCGGAAATCGCCTGCCCTTCGATTACGCGCACACGTCGAACCTAGATGCCGTTCTTCGCGCGGAGATCCTTGAAATACTTGTCGAGCCACTGCGCCTGCAGCCGCTGCTGCAGCTGCGGCTTCACCTCGTCGTAGCCCGGAACCTTCGCGTCGCGGACGTCCTCGACTTCAATGACGTGCCAGCCGAACTGCGTCTGTACCGGTTGCGCCGTGAACTTGCCCTTGGGCGTCGACTTCATCGCATCGCCGAACGGCTTCACGAAGTTCGCCGGCGCGTTCCAGTCGAGATCGCCGCCCTTGTCCTTCGAGCCGGGGTCCTTCGAGCGCGACTTGGCGAGCTCGTCGAACTTCGCACCCTTCTGCAGCTCGGTGATGATCGCCTTCGCGTCGTCTTCCTTCTCGACGAGGATGTGGCGGACCTTGTATTCCTTGTCGCCGATCTGGCTCTTGATCGTGTCGTATTCCTTCTTGAGCTCCGCCTCCGGCACCGGGTTCTTCTTCACCCAGTCGGTGACGTAGGCGCGCACCAGCACGGTCTGCGACGCGAGGTCCATCTGCGTCTTAACGTCCGGCGTGTTCTGCAGGCCCGCCTTCTTCGCTTCGCGCGCGAGTAGCTCGCGCGTGTTCAGCTCTTCCTTCACCGCATTGCGAACCTCGGGCGTGTCCTGTCCGCCTTGCGCCAGGCGCTCCTTCAGCAGCACGTCGTACTGCGCCTGCGTGTAGAGCTGCTTGTCACCGGCAGCGGGGGCTGCGGCGGCGGCAGCTTTCGGCGCCGCCTTGGGCGCAGCAGCGGGGGCGGCGGCTTGCGCGAGCGCACCGCCACTGAACAATGCGGTCATCACCGCGACGGCAACCAGCGTCTGTTTCATCAAAGTCATCCTTTCGTTGGGCGGGGTTCGTCTGGTGCGTACGCTGCGATCGCGAGCGCATGCACCGGGTAAGGGATCAGGTCGCCGACGCGGTCCATGACTGCCCGGTGGCGGGCGAGGCGCGTCATCCCGAGGAAGTGCTCGGACACGATCGTCACGGAAAAGTGCCCGGCGCCGCCCGCTGCGCCGGCGTGGCCGACGTGCTGGGCGCTGTCGTCGCGGATTTCGAGCGCGACGGGTGCCAGTGCCGCCAGCCGGCTTTCGAGCGTTGCGGCGAGGCTCATCGACTCGGCTCGGTCACATGGCGGGCGAGGAACACGCCCTGGGCAAGCGCGAACAGCAGGAACAGCCCGATGCCGCCCCAGACCTTGAAGTCGACCCACGTTTCGGTCGAGTAATGGAATGCCACGTACCAGTTCGTCGCCGCCATCGCGACGAAGAACCCCACCCACGACCACGTGAGCTTGGTCCAGATCGCCGACGGCAATTCAATGTCCTTCATCACCAGCGCGAGGAAGTCCCGCCGCCACACCAGCTTTCCGGCGGCCAGAATGAGTGCGAACGACAGGTAAAGCACCGTTGGCTTCCATTTGATGAATGTTTCGTCTCGCAGAATGAGCGTTGCGCCGCCGAATACGACGATGATCGCCAGCGACAGCCAGTGAATGGCGGATACGCTGCCGCGCCAGTGAAACCACGCTATCTGCACAATGGACGCCGCGATGGCGACGCCGGTGGCAACCCAGATGCCCTGCCACTTGAACGCTACGAAAAAGAGCAGAAGCGGAAAGTAGTCCGCGAGAAAGCGCATAAACCGACAATTATACCCCGAATCGCTGCCGGCGGCCAAGCGCTAGCGCCGCGGTCCGGCAAGGTGCGGCACGCGCCGCCAGTCGAAGCGCGAGCCCGGGTCGGTCTTGCGTCCGGGGGCCACGTCGCTGTGCCCCACGACCTCGCGAATTCCGTAGCGCGCGGCCAGCGCCCGCACAAGCCGCGACAGCATCCGGTATTGCGCCCCGGTGTAGGGCCGGTCGTCGGTGCCCTCGAGCTCGATGCCGATCGAGAAGTCGTTGCACGAGGACCGGCCGCGCCAGGCCGACGCGCCGGCGTGCCAGGCGCGAGCGGCACACGGCACGAACTGCAGCAGCGCCCCCTCCCGCCGAATCAGGAAGTGGGCCGAGACGCGCAAGCCGGCGATCGATGCGAAGTAGGGGTGGCTCGCCCGATTCAGACGGTTCGTGAACAGCCGCGGAATCGCGTCACCGCCGAACCTGCCCGGCGGCAGCGAGATGCCGTGCACGACGATCAGCGACACCTCCGTCTCCGGCGGCCGCTCGTCGCAATTCGGCGAAGGAATCTGCGTCGCGCCGTCAACGCGGCCGTCGACATCGATCTTCAAAGTGCGGCGTCGCTGAGATGCGCCGGCGTGGGTTCGCGCTCCGAGAGCCAAGGAATGACGCATCGATCCGGATGACCTGTCCGTCGCCCGTAGGCAAGCGGCGCGGTCGGGGGCTCGCAGTGTGCCACAGGCCGGTGAACTTTCGATCAAGTCAGCGGTTTAACAAAAGCGACGGGACAATCGGTCCCGGATGGCCCGCGAGTTACGGGGAGTGGGATCGGGGGTCCAGGCATGAGCGTCAGGAAGGCTTTTCGGCGGATACGGCTGGCGCTTCGGTTCATTGCGCCGCTGACGATCGTGCTCGGGCTGCTGGCGCTCGCGCTGGTGCCGCTGGTGGACGAGCTGATGTTGCGATGGTGGGTGAACGATCTCGACATCCGCTCCCGTCTCGTCGCAAACACGATGCAGGAGCAACTTGTCGGCATGGTGCGCAACGCCGACGATGCGGGTATCCGGCAGCTCTTCTCGCGCGACGTGCAGGACGAGCGGTTATACGCGATCGCGTACTGCAATCCGCAGGGCGACATCGCCTACAAGACGCCGACGTACCCGGTGGGTCTCGGCTGCCGCGAAATTCGAGGCACCGGACCCGATGCCCACGTGCTTCGCCAGTTCCCGCCCGGTCCGCTGCACGTCACCTGGTCCCCGCTGCCCGCGCAAGGAACCAGCGTCGGGACGCTGGTGCTCGTCCACGACATGAGCTTCGTCGACCGGCGCAGCGCGGATACGCGCCGGTACCTGATCGGTTTCTTCATCCTGCTCGGCGTCGTCGTCTCGCTGATAACCGTACTGGTCGCGCACCTGTCGTGGCGCGGCTGGATGGACGGCGTGCGCGCGCTCCTTCGCGGCGAGGGCATCATTCAGCCGTTCCACGCGCCGGCTGACCCCGAACTGCAGCCGCTCGTGGGGGAAGTGCGCGCGCTGCTGCGCGAGGTCGACTCGAGCCGTCGCAACATGGAGCGCGGCGCAATCTGGACCCCCGAGCGGCTGCGCTCCGTGCTCCGCGACGAGCTGGCCGGCGACGAGGTGCTGCTCGTCTCCAACCGCGAGCCGTACATTCACATGCGGCAAGGCGAGCGGATCCTCATACGGCATCCGGCCAGCGGCCTCGTGACGGCGATGGAGCCGATCATGCGAGCGTGCTCCGGCACGTGGATCGCGCACGGCAGCGGCACCGCGGACCGCGCAACCGTCGATGGGAACGACCGCATCGACGTGCCGCCGGACCGGCCCGCGTACACGTTGCGCCGCGTCTGGCTCACGGACGACGAGGAACGCGGCTATTACTACGGCTTCGCCAACGAGGGTCTGTGGCCGCTATGCCACATCGCTCATGTGCGGCCCGTGTTTCGCACGAGCGACTGGGACCAGTACGTTCGCGTCAACGAGCGGTTTGCGCAGGCGGTCGTCGAAGAAGCCAAAACCGATGATCCAATCGTGCTCGTCCAGGACTATCACTTCGCGCTGCTGCCGCGCTTCATCAACGAGCGGCTGCCGAAAGCGACGATCATCACGTTCTGGCACATCCCGTGGCCCAATCCGGAATCGTTCGGCATTTGCCCGTGGCGCAAGGAGGTGCTCGAAGGGCTGCTCGGCAGCACGATCCTCGGCTTCCACACGCAGTATCACTGCCGCAACTTCATCGACACTGTTGACCGCTACCTGGAGGCGCGGATCGGCTACGAGAGCTCGATGGTTTCGCACGGCGGGCATCGGACGAGCATCGAGCCGTTTCCCATTTCGATCCAATGGCCGTCGCCATTCGTCGACCGGCAGCCGGGCATTGCCGAATGCCGTCGTCGCGTCGTGGCTCGCGAAAATATTCCGGCCGACGCCCAGATTGGCATCGGCGTCGACCGGATGGATTACACGAAGGGCATCATCGAGCGCTTTCATGCCGTCGAGCGGATGCTCGAGCTCCATCCTGAGCGCGTCGGTCGGTTCGTGTTCGTGCAGATCGCGGCGCCGACGCGCTCGGCGCTCGACGAATATCGCGGATTCGAGGAAGACGTCCATGCGCTGGCCGCGCGGATCAACACCCGCTTCGCCAAGGCGGCTACGCCACCGATCAGGCTCAAGGGTGAGCACCACGAGCCCGAGGTCATCAACGAATACTTCCGTGCAGCCGACATTTGTGTCGTCACCAGCCTGCACGACGGCATGAATCTCGTCGCCAAGGAGTTCGTCGCATCGCGCGACGACGAGCAGGGCGTGCTCGTGCTGTCGCAATTCACGGGTGCGGCGCGCGAGCTGCACGACGCGCTGCCGGTCAATCCGTATCACGTCGACCAATGCGCCGATACGTTCGATCGCGCGTTACGAATGCCCACCGACGAGCAGCGCGTGCGGATGCGCAGCATGCGCAGGCTGGTGCAGGAGCACAACGTCTATCGCTGGGCGGGCGCGATGCTGCTCGATGCAAGTCGCCTGCGCCAGCGCCAGCGCATCGTCGAGCGCATCGACGAGCATCGCGAGCACCCGGTGGGGATCGGTTGATCTACGCGTTTTCCACCGCGGGAACCGCGCAGCTCGACGCGCTCCTCGCAACCGGGCCGTTGCTGGCGTTCGATATCGACGGCACGCTCGCTCCGATTGTCGATCATCCCGATAAGGCACGGCTGCCCGATGACGTGCAGCACGGTCTCGCCAAGATCGCGCAGCATTCTGAAGTGGCGATCATTACGGGACGCGCTGTCGACGACGCGCGCCGGATGCTGTCGTTCGAGCCTCGCTACCTGATCGGCAATCACGGTGCCGAAGGCTTGCCCGGTTGGCACGCCCGATCGCAGTCGTTCGCGGAAACGGTGCGACGTTGGCGCGAGACGCTGCAGGGCTCCATGGCGCTCGGTGCGGCCGGCGTATCGGTCGAAGACAAATGCTACTCGATGTCGCTGCATTTTCGGCGCTCGGCCAAGCCGGCGTTGGCATGCCGCGAGATCGAGCGGTGCATCGGCACGCTGCAGCCGCCGCCGCGCGTCATCGCGGGCAAGCGCGTCGTCAATCTGCTGCCTGCGGATGCACCCGACAAGGGCGATGCGCTGCGTGCACTGATCGAGACGACGGGCTGCGCAAGCGTGCTGTACATCGGTGACGACGACACCGACGAGGCAGTCTTCGCACTGCGCCTTCCCAATGTACTGACGCTGCGGGTGGAGCCGGCGGCCGACAGCGCGGCGACGCTGTTCCTGCTCGATCAATGCGAGGTGCTGACGCTGATCGAGCACATTGCGCTTCAGTCGGTGTCGCTGCGCACGTCCAAGCAGGAATGCCGCTTCCCGTGAACGATCCGCTCGTCGACGCCGGTACGAGTCTCGAGGTCGGACTCATCGGCAACTGCTCGTTCAATGCACTCGTCGACGAAGCGGGGTCGGTTGTCTGGTGCTGCATGCCGCGGCCGGACGGTGATCCGGTCCTGCATGCGCTGCTCGGCACGACGGACGCCGGCGCGACCGGGCGTTTTGCCGTGGAACTCGCGGACCGCGTCGAAACACGGCAGCGCTACGTTGGCAATACGGCGATACTCGAGACGGAGCTGACGGATCGAGATGGCAACGTCGTGCGCATCACCGACTTCGCGCCGCGCTTCACCGACCGCGGCCGAACGTTCCGGCCGGTGCTGCTGGTGCGGCGCATTGCGCCGGTGCACGGACGACCGACGATTCGCATCCGGCTTCAGCCGGCGTTCGAATACGGTGCGCGGCGGCCCGACGTCACGCGCGGCAGCCATCACATCCGTTATTTCCACGCCGGCCAGGCGGTGCGCCTCACCACCGACATGCCCATCGCCTATGCGATCGACGAGACGTGGCACCTGCTCGACCGTCCCGTCAACCTGCTGTTCGGCGTCGACGAAACCGTCGATCGCAACGTCGGCGATGTCGCGCGCGAGTTCGAGGAGCGTACCGATGACTACTGGCGGCGCTGGGTGCGTGCGCTCGCGCTGCCGCCTGAATGGCAGGACGCGGTCATCCGCGCGGCGATCACGCTGAAGCTCTGCACATACGAGGAAACGGGCGCCATCATGGCGGCCGTCACGACGAGCATTCCCGAAGCGCCGGACACGCAGCGCACGTGGGACTACCGCTACTGCTGGCTGCGCGACGCATTCTTCGTCGTCCGGGCGCTGAATGGGCTGTCCGAGGTCGCGACGATGGAAAACTACTTGCGCTACCTCGCCAACGTCGTCCATCAGGCCCGACCGTCACGCCATCTGCAGCCGGTGTACGGGATCGGTCTCGAAGTCGCAATCCCCGAGCGCAAGCTGACGTCCCTCGCCGGGTACCGCGGCTGCGGTCCCGTGCGAATCGGCAACCAGGCGTACGAGCATCACCAGCATGACGTTTACGGTCACGCGGTACTCGCGGCGATGCAGGCCTACTTCGATCATCGGCTTCTGCGTCCGGCCGGCGTCGACGACTTCCGCAGAATGGAGTGGCTCGGCGAGCGAGCACTCGACCTGCACGACCAGCCCGATGCCGGTATCTGGGAGTTCCGTACGCGCGCGGCACCGCATACGTCGTCCGCGATCATGTGCTGGGCAGCGTGCGACCGGCTGGCGAAGATCGCACGCCACCTCGGGATCGACGACGCGGCCGACCGCTGGTCGGCCACCGCGGGGCGCGTGCGCGCCGTCGTGCTCGAGCAATCCTGGAACGACAAGCGCGGCGCATTCGTCGCAAGCTTCGGCGGCGACGACATGGATGCGAGCGTGCTCCTGATGAGCGAGGTCGGGTTCCTGCCTGCGGACGATCCGCGCTGGCGCAAGACGCTCGATGTCGTTCGCCGCGAGCTGAAATGCGGCAATCACCTGTTCCGCTATGTGGCCGCGGACGACTTCGGCGCGCCGACCATGGCGTTCACCGCGTGCACGTTCTGGTACGTAGACGCACTTGCGCGCGCAGGCGAGCAGGGCGAGGCGCGCGAACTCTTCGACGACCTCATCTCACACCGCAATCGTCTCGGCCTGCTGAGCGAGGACGTCGACCCGCGCACCGGCGAGTTGTGGGGCAACTTCCCGCAGACCTACTCGATGGTCGGCGTGATCAACGGCGCCATCCGCCTGTCGCGGCGGTGGGAGAGCGTGGTCTAGGACGGCCGCAGCCGCCCCGGGGCTACTTGGGTGCCTTGCCCGTAACCACTGCCAGCGTCGAAATCTCCGCGTCCGGTTCGCTGACAATCTTGGTGCCGGTGACGTGCATACCCTTCTGCAACTGGCTGACCGACATCTGTTTCCCGTCGACGTTGAACCTGAAGGATTCTGGAACCGTGTAGCTTCGCCGTTCGCCATTTTCGAGCCGGACGCTCAGGGTGCGGCCGGTGACGTTCAGGACCGTGCCATTGGTGATGGTGGTTGTCCTGACGGTGACAGGCAGCGTTTTTGTGACGGCGGTCGCCGTGAGCATTGTTCCGGGCGCCAGTTGACTCACCGTCTTCGGCTGTCCGTCGATGATGAACTTTCGGTCCGGGCTGACGCTGAACCACCGCTGCACGCCGCTGGGCCTGATTTTGACGAGCACATAGTTGTCGTCGACCGCAACCACTTCACCGCTGACTTGAGCGACAGTGAACTGCGCGGTGCCCGTTTCGGTTGTCTTGCTCGTTGTCTGCGCCGCCGCCGTCCCTGCCGACAACAGTACTACCCCCACTGCAACCATGAGCCGACAAGTCATGTTCATGTGTTCTCCCGTTGTTAAGCGATCAAAAAATGTTTTCACGTCCTCTAACCTCTTTTTAGCACCATTTGTCGAGATCTCATCGAAATGAAGCTCGCTTCCCCTGACAGGTCTCATCGCCAGTTGGCTGGTGCTCGAGTGGGCTGACCGCATTGGACTATAGGACCATCATGGGATATCCGCAAGTTGTGCGAGTGCGAGCGAAGGTCACAGGATGTGGCCCGCGGACGACTTCGGCGCGCCGAACCATGGCGTGTTCGTCATCAATGGTTGACGACCCAGGGATCGAGCCTCGGGACGCCGGTAATCATGACGCTGTAGAAATACTTGGCGGGTGGTGCGTCGGGCAGGTTGCGGCACTTGAATCTCTGGCCGACAGGCATGCAATCGAACGCCTTCCTGCCCGCTTCGGTCTTGAATTCGATTCCACGGCGCGGATCGAACGCGAACTTCTGCGAGGTCTCGTCGTCGGCGATCTTCCAGAAGACATTGTTGCCGCGTGCGTTGACACCTTCGACGTCGACCGATGCGTTGCAAAACATCACGTGATGGCACGTGATCGTCACGATGACCTGGCAGTGAGCTTCGTCACTGCAGTTCATTTCCTTCACGTTCTGCACCGGCCCCTGTGACGCGGAGTCGACGGCAAGCGCGAGCGACGCAACGAGAACTGCGATGCGCAGTGATACCATCATGTGCCTCCCTGGGCGATTGGTGAGCGCGCGCGACTTCATCCGGTCGCTTGTTGCGGTAGTGCTGCGCGATTCTATCCTCCGCAAAAACAAAGTGGTTGGCATCCTCGGTGCCGGGCGGGTGCCACGGGGTCGCCTCGTTGCGAAGTCTTGCAATCGATTCCACGTGCCCTGTCGCGCTATCATCACGCTCGACGCCGGATGACAAGGAGCCGTCCGTGGCACGAGTGCGCATTGCGGTCGCTGGCGCAGGAATGATCGGCGTACGCCATATCGAAGAGACGGTTGCGAGTCCCAATTGCGTTCTCGCCTCGATCATCGACCCGGGACCGAACGCCGCGGAGGTCGCTCGGAAGTTCAACGTGCCGCTGTACCAGTCCCTCGGCGAATGCTTTGCCAAGGACAAGCCAGAGGGCGTGGTCCTGGCGACGCCTAACGCGATGCACGTCGAGCAGGGGCTCCTGTGCATCAAGGCCGGCGTGCCGTGTCTCGTGGAAAAGCCGATCGGGCACACGCTGGAGGAGGGCAGGCGCCTCGTCGAAGCGGCCGAGAAGGCGAACCACAAGCTGCTTACCGGACACCATCGTCCGCACAGCCCGATCCTGCACAAGGCCGTCGAGATCGTCAGGTCCGGCGTGCTTGGGCGGCTGGTCGGCGTCATCGGCAGTGCCGTGTTCTACAAACCCGCGGGCTATTACGACGCGCCGTACGAGTGGCGCAAGCAGCCGGGCGGCGGGCCCATCCTCATCAACATGGTCCACGAAGTAGGAAACCTGCGCGCGATGGTCGGCGAGATCGTCGCCGTGCAGGCGTTCGCGACCAACGCGACGCGCAAGTTCGAAGTCGAGGACACGGTCGCCATCAACCTCAGGTTCGCGAACGGCGCACTTGGGTCGTTCCTGCTGTCGGACACCGCCGCTTCCGCGAAGAGCTGGGAGCAGACGTCGCAAGAGAACAAGGCGTATCCGACGTACGAGGACGAGGATGCGTACGTCATCATCGGCACCAACGGGTCGCTTGCCGTGCCGACGATGCGCCTCAAGCGCTACGAGCGCGACGAGGAACGCTCGTGGTGGAAGCCGTTCAAGATGGAGACCATACCGCTCGAGCGCGCCGACCCGCTCGCGCGCCAGATCGAGCACTTCGGCAACGTGATCCGCGGCGAGGAGAAGCCCCTTGTCACGGGACGCGACGGCTTGCAGAACCTGCGAGTCGTCGATGCCATCGCGGAAGCGGCCAGGACCGGCAGGACCGTCGAGATTCCCCTCAACTAGGTATTTTCAGGAGACAGTCCATGAAGAAGATCGTGATGCTCCACGGCATCAACCACGCGATGTTCGGCAAGCGTGATCCCAAGCAGTACGGCACGATCACGCTCGCGCAAATCGACGAGGCGCTGGTGGCCCTCGGCAAGGAGGTCGGCGCCGAGATCGAGAGCTTCCAGTCCGACTCGGAAGGCGACATGTGCAGGCGCGTGCACAAGGCGTACGAAGACAAGGTCGACGGCGTCCTGATCAACGCCGGTGCCTGGACGCACTACAGCTACGGATTGCGCGACGCGCTGGCGATCCTCACTTGCCCGTTCGTCGAGATCCACATGTCGAACGTGCACGCGCGCGAGGAGTTTCGTCACCACTCGGTGCTGAGCGAGATCGCCAAGGGCATCGTCGTCGGTTTCGGCGTCGACAGCTACCTTCTCGCGCTGCGCGCCGTCACCGGATCGGCGGGTGCGACGAAGCGCTGATGGCTTCTCCGCCGCCCGAGGCATTGGCGACGATCACGTTCGTTTCAGGCCATCTCGCCAGGCGATGACCTCGAGTTCGCCGCGGACGGCTTCTTCAACCGGAATGACGGGGCGCACCTCGAACACGAATGCAGGGAGCATCGAGCAGAATTTGTGAATGGTCACGAGATCGTCGCATTCCATCAGCATGTGGCCGCCCCACTCGCCGACTCGGATCACAAAGAAGTCGATCTTGAAATTGCCGGGTGCCTTCCATTGGCCGAAGACTTCGAGGATTCGCTTCTGGGCATTCTCGTATTCCATGGGCGAACCCTGCGGGCGCTCGAACCAGCTGATCATGTACTTCATCGGAATCCTCCTCGATTGGTTTGCAACCTTCGGAACGACTGCTGCTTGGACGGCTGACTCACACTAGAGAAATCCCAACGACGCAACTTGATTGCGTCAGCCGCATTCGCGCGCGGCAGACCCGCCAACGGCCGCGCCGCATCGCTCGTCTGCGCGTACCGTAAGTCGATCGCTGAATCGAAACGGGAAAGCGCAAGCGGCGCTACGTTGCCGGACTGCCCAAGCGGTTAACGGCCGGACCGACGCAAGTGTTCGTACATCGCGAGCTGTGCGGTCGCCAGCGCGTCGAGCAGACGTTCAGCGTCTGCCGTGCTGTTGCCGGTCGCGCGCAACCTTCTAAGCCGCGTCTGCTGCGCGGCAACCCGTGCGTAGCCCTCATAGACCAGGCGACGAAGCCGGCGCGTGCGCCGTGCTTGCTCAAGAGTCCATACGAGTACGGACATGTAGAGGTGACCACCCTTTGAGCCGTTAGCAGACATTGTACGCGCGCAATCGCCTGGACGCTGCGCCGGCGAGGACGCCGTGCTCGCGAGTGCCGGCAACGACGCCTTCCCGCCGAGGGGTCCGGTTCAGCTGGAACGGCGTATTATTTCCTCCGCCTCATTGATCGCGGGGTCTTCGACCGAAGTTCCGAAGAGCTGACCCGGCTTGCTCAACGTTGTCGGGAGACGTGGCATATGCGTGCGCAGGAAACCTACAACGACCAGGTCGTGCGGCTGTTCCTGCTCGCCGCGGCGGTCTGGGGCATCGTCGGAATGTCGATCGGCGTATACGCCGCAGCCGAGATGGTGTGGCCGTCGCTCAATTTCGGCGTGCCGTGGCTGACCTTCAGCCGGATTCGTCCCGACCACACGTTTGGCGTCATCTTCGCGTTCGGCGGATCGGCGTTGATGGGTACCTGCTACTACATCGTCCAGCGAACCGGCCACACGCGGCTCGCATTCACCGGGCTCGCCAATTTCACCTTCTGGGGATGGCAGCTCGGTTGCGTCCTGGCGATGGTGACGATGCCCTTCGGCATCACGCAAAGCAAGGAATACGCCGAGCCGGAATGGTTCATCGACATCGCCGTCGCCGTGGTTTGGGTCTCGTTCGGGACGGTATTCTTCGCGACGGTCGCGCGCAGGCGCATCCGCCACATCTATGTCTCCAACTGGTACTACGGCGCCCTCATCATCGCCGTGGGTCTGTTGCACATCGTGAACAACATTGCATTACCCGTGTCGCTGACCAAGTCCTATCCGGTGAATTCAGGGGCGGCCGACGCGATGGTGCAATGGTGGTACGGCCACAACGCGGTCGCGTTCTTCCTTACCGCGGGCTTCCTCGGAATGATGTACTACTTCGTTCCGCGCCAGGCGAAGCAGCCGCTATGGAGTTACCGTTTCTCCATCGTCAATTTCTGGGCATTGATATCGATCTACATGTGGGCGGGCCCGCACCATCTGATGTATACGGCGCTGCCCGACTGGGTGCAGTCGCTCGGGATGGCTTTCTCGTTGATCCTCCTGATGCCGAGCTTTGGCTCGGCGGCTAACGGCCTGTTGACGTTCAACGGCTCCTGGCATTTGCTCAAGACTGATCCTGCGGCGAAGTTCATGGTGCTGGCGCTCGTGTTCTACGCCGGGACGACGCTCGAAGGCTCGATCCTGGCGATCAAGACCGTAAACTCGTTCACGCACTACACCGAGTGGACGGTCGCGCACGTGCATTTCGGTGCGATTGGCTGGGTGGCCATGATCACCATTGGTTCGCTTTATGCGATGGCCCCGCGCGCGCTCGACCAGCCGGCCATGCATTCGCGAGCGGCCATGGAACTGCATTTCTGGCTGCACACCATCGGCGTGCTGCTTTACATATTCTCCATGTGGATCGCCGGCACCATTCAGTTCCTGATGTGGCGCGCCACCGGTCCCGACGGTTCGCTGAGCTATCCGTTCATCGACAGCCTGATCGCCATCAAAGGTATGTACGCCGTTCGCTGGTTCGCCGGCGTCATCATCCTGGCCGGCATGGTGGTGATGGCGTGGAACCTGTGGCACACCGCTGCGGCTGCCCGGGCTCGGTTGATCAAGCCGATCCCGGTCCCCATTCCCGAGCCCGAGCCGCATCAGGCGCCGGCGCCGTTGCCGATGTACGGCTGACGGGCAGCAGACATGGCGCGCGGCTACAAGTACTACGAAGCGGTCGAGAAGAACGCGGCCCTGCTCGGCATCCTGATATTCGTTGCGGTTTCGTTTGGCGGCCTTGCGGAACTCGTGCCGCTGTTCGTTGAGGCGCATACCGTTGCCCCACCACCGGGGGTCAAGCCGTACGATCCACTGCGCCTCGCCGGCAAGGACATCTACGTGCGCGAGGGGTGTTACCTGTGCCACTCGCAGATGATTCGCGCGCTCCGCGCGGAGACGCAGCGATACGGTACGTTTTCGGTGGCCTCCGAATCGGTGTACGACCGGCCCTTCCAATGGGGATCCAAGCGGACTGGGCCCGATCTCGCGCGCGTCGGCGGCAAGTATTCCGACGAGTGGCAACGCCTGCATCTGGTCGATCCGCGCGCGTTCGTCCCCGAGTCGAACATGCCGCCGTACCCGTGGCTCGAGGAACATAAGCTCGACGGCGCCGACATCGCGGCACGAATGCGCGTGCTGCGCAAGCTCGGCGACCCCTACACCGACGCGGACATCGCCGGGGCGCCGAAAGCCGTCGCCGACAAGACGGAGCTCGACGCGCTGGTCGCCTATCTGCAAGGACTCGGCATTGCCAACGAGCCGGCAAAGGAAGCTTCGAAATGAGTCCGCTCTGGGGACATATCGCCGGCATCGTTACGGTGGTCGTGATGCTCGCGTTCATCGGCATCTGGGTGTGGGCGTGGCTTCCGTATCACAAACCCGAATTCGACGCCCTCGCGACGCTTCCGATGGAAGATGGAAAGGACGAGCCATGACCGACTTCTGGTCGGGATGGGTGATCCTGCTGAGCGTCTTCACGCTCGCGGCTTCGCTGTTCCTCTTCATCTATGGACTGTGGGTCGACATCCCGACGCAGCCCGACGGCACGAGTGGACACGTGTGGGCGCACGGCGTGTTGCGCGAAGGTGTGCGGAGTCTTCCGGTCTGGTGGATCGTGATCTCGGCGATCGGATTCGTTTCCGCCTTCGGCTACCTCGCGCTCTATCCTGGCTTCGGTGCATTCAAGGGGGTTCTCGGCTGGACGGCGCACGACGAGCTCGCACGCGACCAGGCCGCACACCGCCAGCTCGAAGCACCGTTGCGCGAGCGCGTCCGCGGCAAGACGGTCGAATCCATCGCCACCGACCCTGAGGCATTGCGCGCGGGCGGAGTGCTGTTCGTCGAGAACTGCGCGGCATGCCACAACCGCGACGCGCGCGGCAATGTCGCGCTGGGCGCACCCGATCTCACCGACGGTGACTGGCTCTATGGCGGTGACGGCAAGTCGATCCTGGCGAGCGTCCTGGACGGGCGCCGTGGTGCGATGCCGGCATTCGCGGGCACGCTGTCAGAGGAGGAGATCAACGAGCTCGTGCACTACGTCTCGAGTCTCTCGGGCCGGCCGAGCAATTCGTTGGAGGCGCAACTTGGCAAGCGATTGTTCTCCAACTGCGTCCCCTGCCACGGCGCCGACGGGAAGGGCAACCTGGCGCTCGGCGCGCCGAACCTCACCGATACCGTGTGGCTCTACGGCGGCGATCGCGCCGACGTCGCCGCGACCATCCGTCAAGGCCGCAATGGCGTGATGCCGGCATGGCGCGCCCGCCTGGGCGACGAGGCCGCCCTCCTTGTTGCCGCGTGGGTCTACGCGCAATCGCATCGGCCGACCGTCGCTGTGCGATGACGCCATGAGGTCGCGCGATGCAGGAGCGTGGTCTCGGCAACCGGTCGCCTGGCTCGGTGCGACGATCCTTGTGGCGTCGATCGCAGCTTGCATCATCACGATCGTGCTTGCGGTGCGCCATGCCGACACGCCGATCGAAACCGGCGGCGGCAGCGTGCTGAAGGTCCCGCTGCGGCACTCGGCGGCCACGCCGCCCCCCGCGCAAGAGCGCCGATGAGCGGCTGCTGGCATTGCGGTGAGCCGCTGCCCGCCAATCCGCCGCAGGCGCACGTAGCCGGCATGCCGCATGCGGTGTGTTGCAACGGCTGTCGCGCAGTGGCCGAGTGGATCGGCGAACTCGGACTCGCCAGTTACTATCGATTGCGCAGCGAATCGGCTGTTCGCCCGCCGAACCTCGGCGACTGGGCCAAGAGCGCGGCAGCGTTCGAGCGTGCGGAGCTTTCGCGCCATGTCGTGCGTCCGCTCGCCGACGGCAACAGCGAAGCGATCGTGCTGATCGACGGCGTGCGATGCGCGGCCTGCTGCTGGCTGATCGAGCGAACCCTCGACCTCTTGCCCGGTGTCACCGGAGTCTCCGTGAACGCCGGTGCGCAGCGCGCGCGCATCGTGTACGACGGCAGGGCCGTCTCGCTCACGCGAATTGTCGATGCGCTCGCACGCGTCGGCTATCGGGCGCTGCCGCTCGATCGCGCGGCCCTCGACGACACCCGCCGCCGCGAGACGCGCGATGCGCAAAAGCGCCTCGCCGTCGCCGGCTTGGGTGCGATGCAGGCGATGATGTACGCCAGCGCGCTATGGTTCGGCGCATTCGACGGTGTGGATTTCGCGACGCGCGACCTGTTCCGATGGCTGACCCTGCTCGCGGCTACGCCCGTGGTGTTCTATGCGGCGGCGCCGTTCTTCGCAGGCGCGAAAAGACTCCTCGCGGCGCGACGGCTCGGCATGGACGTGCCGGTGGCGCTCGCCGTTGCGCTCATCTACGCCGGAAGCGTCGTCGAGGTCGTTGTCGGGGGCCCCGACGTCTGGTTCGAGTCCGTCAGCATGTTCGTGTTTTTCCTGAGTGTCGGTCGCTACCTCGAGATGCGCGCTCGGCACCGTGCCGGCGACTTGTCCGACGCTTTGGCGGGATTGTCTCCGGTATTCGCCGATCGAATCGAAGCTGACGGATCGCTGGTGCGCGTTGGCGCAATCGAACTCGCCCCTGGCGATCGTGTGATCGTTGCCGATGGAGCCGGCGTTCCGGCGGATGGCGTGCTCGAAAGCGCGCAGTGCCGCGTCGACGAGGCTTTGCTCTGCGGCGAATCGGCACCGCTCACAAGACATTGCGGCGAGATGCTCTGCGCCGGTAGCGTCGTGATAGGCAATCCGGCAACCATGCGCGTGACGCGAGTCGGTGCCGATACGGTCGTCGCGGGCATCGTTGCATTGACGGCACGTGCCGCGACCACGAAGCCGCGGCTCGCGCGCGCCGGCGAGCGCGCGGCGGCCGGCTTCATCGCGCGGGTGTTGTTACTCGCCGCTTGCACCGCCATCGGCTGGGCGATCGCCGATCCCGAACGCGCGTTCTCGGCGACGGTTGCGGTCCTGGTCGTGGCCTGTCCCTGCGCGTTTGCGCTGGCGGCACCGGCGGCCGTGACCCGCACGCTCGCGGTGCTCGCCGGCCGGGGTGTCCTCGTCGTGCGCCCCGATGCACTCGAGGATCTCGCTGCGGCCACGCACGTCATCTTCGACAAGACTGGCACGTTGACTGAACCCAGCATCGCGCGGAACCGGACGGTGATGCTGCGAGACGCCGACGGTGATGCCGCACTTGCAGTTGCCGCAGCGCTTGCGCAAGGCACTCGCCACCCACTTGCGCGTGCGTTCGCTGCCGCAGCGCCGGCTGCGCTGCCCTCGGTCGACGCGCGGGAAAGTGTCGCGGGCTTTGGAATTGGCGGGGTCGTCGAGGGACGCCACTATCGCCTCGGTCGAGTTGATTACGCCTGGCCATTCGGCGGGCAGCAATCCGACCTGGGTGACGCCGTGATCCTCGCAGATGACGATGGACCCGTCGCCGCATTTCACATCGACGAGCGGCTGCATCCGACCGCGCGCGCCGCGGTTGTTGCCCTTGCTCGAGACGGCCTCTCGGTTGCCATCGCAAGTGGAGATTCGCAGGCGAAGGTCGCAGCGGTGGCCGGGATGCTAGGAATCCAGACCTGGGTTGCGCGCCAGGCACCCGCGGAGAAGCTCGCGTGGCTCGCGTCGCTTCATCAGCATGGCGCGCGTGTCGTCGTCGTCGGTGACGGCGTGAACGACGCTCCGATGCTCGCAGGCGCCGACGTCGCCGTCGCGGTGAGTACAGCCGCCGACGTCGCGCAGGCGGCCAGCGACATCGTGATCACCGGCAAGCTCGATGCGCTTGCGCAAGCGCGTACGCTCGCTCAGCAGATGTTGGCGATCCTGCGACAGAACCGTCGCTGGGCGATAGGCTACAACCTCGCCGCCGTACCGCTCGCCGCGCTTGGCTTCGTACCTCCATGGCTCGCCGCGATCGGCATGTCTGCGAGCTCGCTCGCGGTTGTGCTGAACGCGTTGCGAATCGGCCGCGTGACCCGTTCGGATCCAGGCCATGAACGAATGGCCGCGGTGCCCAAGTCGCCCCTTCGCACGAGTGCGTCGGCATGAACAGTCTCCTGCTACTGATTCCGCTGTCGATCCTGCTCCTCGTCGGCGCTGGGATCGCATTGTTCTGGGCAGTCGATCATGGACAGTTCGACGACATGGAGACGCCGGCACTCCTGCCTCTCCTTGACGCCGACCGCGCATCACCCGACTTCGGTCCAGGGGGCGCGACGACTGCCGATTCCAAGGACCCGCCCGAGAGATTGCGATGACCGGCGGCCTCACGCTCGGCGCCGCGCTGATGCTCGGCATCGCAGCGAGCGGGCATTGCCTCGTGATGTGCGGCGGCATTTCCGCCGCACTCGGCTTGGCTACTGCGAAACGTACCGACGGGCGATCACGCATGTCACTGCTCGTCGCCTACCAAGCAGGGAGAATGCTTTCGTACTCGATCGCCGGCGCGCTGCTCGGTGGTGTTCTCGGCATCATCGTGAGCTGGCTTGATTTCGACGTGGTGCGTCAGGGGTTGCGCGCGCTTTCGGCGGTAGCGCTCGCCGCTGCGGCCCTCGTGGCGTTCGGCGCGCTGCGCGATCCGGGGTCGCGTGTCGGACGGCTCGTGTGGCCCCGCCTCGCGCCGCTCGGCCGGCGCTTGTTGCCCGTCACGAGCGTCTCGCGCGCGCTCGGGTTCGGCATGGTGTGGGGATGGATGCCGTGCGGTTTTGTCTACACGATCATTGTCATTGCCGCACTTGAACATGACGCGTTGCGCTCGGCGGCGACGATGCTGGCGTTCGGCATCGGCACGGCACCGGCGATGATCGCCATGGCAATGGGTGCGCGGCGCGCCGCAGGTTTCTCTGCCGGGGTCACAGGCAGGCGCATCGCAGGTGCCGTGCTGATCGGAAGCGCGGCGCTAACACTGTTTGCGCCGCAGATGGTGGCCGCCGCGCCGTGGCTGCATCCCTGGATACCTTATCTGTGCAGAGTCGACGCACCATGAGGCAAGTGTCAGCGACTGACGAACCACGAATGACGGCGTCGCACTGAGTACCTCGGCGCCCTCGGTTGCACCAGGCGAGTGACAGGACTAGCATCGTGGTGACCGCCCGGACGTCTCGCCAGTTCTGCGCTTGCAGGCTGAAGGGGTGATCGACTAGATCTTCACCCATACAGGGGAGGGTCCCCATCATGAGTGACCGGCGCATCCTCATCGTGGCGCACCGGACAGCGGCCTCGCCCAGGCTGCTCGCCGTCGTTGCTGAGCAAGCCGCACGCGGGCCGTGCAAGTTCACGCTGTTGGTCCCTCGGCCGTATTGGGATCCGGACACCGAGGAAGCGGCCATTACGCTCGAGCTCGCGATACCGCTACTCGACGCGGCCGCGGGCTCGCACGTGGAAGGGATCGTCGGGGCCACCGATCCGTACGAGGCCGTGCGCCAGACGCTCGAGCGCGACACGTACGACGAGGTCATCGTCTCGACGCTGCCAGCGCGGATATCGCGGTGGTTGCATCTCGACCTTGCCCACCGCATCGAGCGGCTCGGCGTTCCCGTAAGCGTCGTGACTGCGGAGCAGGCCGAGCGCACCCTCTCGCCGGGAGGCGGCTCCGGCTGAGCGGACGCCGCACGCCGATCATCGACTTCGCACGTCGTCGCTAGCGCAAGTGATTCGCGGAAGATGACGCAAACAACAACGGCTCGCTTCGGCGGGCCGTTTGTCATTGTGGGCGCGGCGCAATCGCGTGGGTGCGATCCGGCTGCGCGGATTCAGTTGCTGAGCCCGTGAATACGGTGGCGCCCTATGACGGATGTGGGCCAGCTCCCGGCTCGACAGCGGTTCGCCCGAACAGCAGCCGAATCGCGACCAGCCCGATCGCCATCCCGGCGATCTGCCCCACGATAAATCCGGGAGCGTCGCTCGGCCGGATTCCGGCGAACGTATCGCTCATGGCTCGCGCAATCGTTACGGCAGGATTGGCGAATGACGTCGATGCAGTGAACCAGTACGCTGCAGCGATGTAGGCCCCTACGGCTGCTGCGGTTTGCGCGCGTGCAAATCGCGTACATCCTCCAATCGTGAGCAATAGTCCTGCGGTCGCAATTGCTTCGCTGACCCACTGACCGATTCCGGTCCGAACGTGCTCACTTGTCTGCAGGATAGGGAGCGCGAACATAGCGTGTGCTAACCAGACGCCAGCGATCGCACCGCAGAGTTGAACGAAACAGTATTCAAGCGCTAGGCGCAGCGTAAATTCCCGATTCACGACAGCCGCGAAGGTAACGATCGGATTGAAATGCGATCGGGAGATCGGGCCGAAGATCGTGATTAGCACGTATAGCGCCAAGCCAGTCGCAATTGAATTCGCGAGCAGCGCGACCGCTGGATTGGCGGACGACAGTCGCTCACCCATGATGCCGCTGCCGATTACAACGGCGAGAAGTGATGCCGTGCCGACGAACTCCGCAAGCAGGGCGCGGCCCAGGTTACTCAAGATGGCCGGTGGCCGATGTCGTCGAGCCTTGTCTTTAAGGCGAGCCGATCGAGCGTCGTAAGCGGCAAGCTCGCGAGCAGGCGAACGCGCGTGGAGAGCATGTGTCCGGCATCCGAGAATGCCCGCCGCTGCGCATCCGCGTCCCCTTGGACTGCGGCCGGATCAGGAATCCCCCAGTGGGCAGTCACCGGCTGACCAGGCCACACGGGGCACACTTCGCCTGCCGCGTTGTCACAGACAGTGATAACGAAGTCCATCTGCGGCGCATCGGGTTTGGCGAATTCGTCCCAAGGTTTGCTCCACAGGCCTTCGGTCGGCATGCGTTGAGACTTGAGAAGCTCCAACGCCATTGGATGGACCTGGCCCTTCGGCATTGACCCCGCAGAGTACGAATTGAACCGACCCTTGCCGATCTCGCGCAGCAGAGACTCCGCCATGATGCTGCGGGCGGAGTTTCCCGTGCACAGGAAAAGTACGTTGTATGGCCTGTCGACAGTCATGCGCAGCAAGCGTTTGTTGGGACAGTCTGTTCCGTTGCTTCAGCCGGCCCGCAACATTGCGTTGCGGTGTTCCCGCAGGCGCTGACTTCTGTCGGTTCGTTTGCGTCGTCGCCGTAAACCGGAACACTGTCGAGCGTATGGAAGGCTTCCCACGCGATTCCCTGCGGATCCTTCGTCCAGTGCTTGTTGCCGCGCGCGTAGCAGCAATTGACGTTGGGCTCGTCGAACACCTTTTCAGAGTCGGCCCCCGCGAATTGCGTGCGAATCGCGGCAAGCTCCTCCGCCGATTCGGCCTGCAACCCAAGGTGGTTCAGTCCGGTTCGAGAAGTGCGATGCGAGATCGCGAAATTGACGCGAGGATCTTCAATCATCCACTTCGCGTAATCGGGTTTCTCGACTGACGGCGGCATGCCGAACAGATCGGAGTAGAAACGAATGCTGGCGGCCAAGTCAGGCACGCCAAGGTGGACGTGGAATCTACGCATTACTTGCTCCTCTTGCGCGCGGAGGTTGGCTTGCATACGGACGGCGCGCACGTCGTGACGCATGCCTCACCACCGCTCGCGCGGCAGCAGTTTTCGGTCAGGTAGCCCATGAGTTCGTTCATCGCAGCCACGTCGGGCCGATACCAGATGAAACGGCCGTCGCGGCGGTCCTCGATGAGGCCGGCATTGGCCAGCTCCTTGAGATGGAAGGAAAGCGTGGCCGGCGCCAGCTTGAGCTTCAGCGCTATGGCGCCTGGGGTCAGCCCGTCGCGCGCATGCTCGACGAGCAGTCGGAAGATCGCCAAGCGCGTTTCTTGGGCAAGGGCGGCGAGCGCGGTCACCACTCTTGAAGCGTCGGTATGCGACCGAGCTGGCGAGGCGGTGTGTTTCATAATTCCAATATTATAGAAGTGACGACGAATGTCAAGCCCCTATCCGCATCCCAGTTGCCCACGCGGCGACGCCGCCAAAATGACCTAGGTGCCCGACCGCAATCGGGCCTGTACCCTAGACGCGAGCATTAGCGCCTCGTATGCTCACGTTTCCTGCATGGGAGGCGGGGTTCGGGGTGCCCAAACTCAATGAGAATATTTGCGCTCAGATTGAGCGCGCCGCGCATCTATTGCGGGCGGTTGCCGCCAAGGCGACCAATTCAAGGCCGGTCGGGAGGGGTGGAGTTCCCAATCGCCCTGATCTCCAAGAGTTTGTTGACACGGCCGCGTCGCTAGAAGCTCTAGTCGACAGTAGCCGCTATGCTGGAGATACTGGGGAATGCAGGGCAGGACTACTTGATCCCGAGCCGCTCCATCCGGTAGCGCAGGCGTAGCTTTAGTCCGTAATCAATCAAGGTAGTTACGATCTCTGGTGCCAAATCGGTGCCGCAGAGAATCGGCGCCCAAAAAGAAACCGCCCGAAGCGCTTGTTCCCACATCTACGCGCTTCTACGATACGTCAGGCTAGGTGTTGTACGTTCGCTCAAGCGATGCCGACTCGATCTCCTCGCGCAGGCTAAGCGACCGCAACGATCATCCCAACCCATAGCAAAGCCCCGATGAAAGCGACGCGCGCCAGCCATGCGCGCTCGCCGACCGGCATGCACTCGTACAATTTTTTCACGTGCCTCCTTTAGTCGTTGTACACGCTTTTCCTGCACGCGTGTTTCGCAGAGACAGTCATCGAACAGCGTGCCGAACGATTTGTCGAGCGCCGCTCACTCCGCTGAGGACCGCGATGCCCGTCGTCAGTCGCGCGCTGCTCGTGCTCTACTTGCAACTCCTCCGACAACTTCATGCATCCGTAACAGCGCAGCCGTTAACCCGTGAAATGAGCAAAGTGACAAGTTGAACTCGTTACGAACGCGTTGCGTGATGCATTGATGACATACCAAAACCTTACGCCTGACGCTGCACTCGTCATCGTCATTGTTCGTGTCACGCATTCGAAGCGCGTTGCGCCGTTGCTCGAAGACCTTGCGCGCAGCGTGCAGCCGGCGCAAAAAACGCAACGTTGATCACCCTAAATCTCCGCTACGCGCGCCGCGAGCAACTCCGCGTCGTCAGTGCGCCTCTATCACCATACCAGGTTCGCGTAGACGTTCGACGCGAATATTCCGCAGGATCGGTGCGTATTTCTCCGTCGTCGCGATTGCCCGATCGCCCTAAATTGGGGTTAACGAAGCGACGCGAGGAACACCAAGGAAAACGAGATACGTCAGAGTCCTTCCGCCCCCCGGATGGCAAAGGCGCGCAATGCGAAAGCATTCCGACCCGCCCCTTAGTCGCTCGGCCCGGCAAACTAGAAAGCCCCGTCTACCATCGCGGGGCTTTTTTATCGAGCTTCCAAAGTCGCTTTATTGAGCTCCGATCCCGAGCACGCCGTGTTCGGGTGCAATCAGCAGCGCTTCACGACCGTCAACTGACGATGCTTTAACTTGCTTTGGTGTTCAACGAACAGCTACGCACGAATGCGCGAGCCGCCTGAACGCGGCGCTCAGGCGGGCGATGGACCCCCGAGCAAAGCGTCCAATCTGGCCATCGCATCCGCTAGACGCTCGCGGAAGCCGTCCACGTCGTCTTCATCAAGGCGCATGGCCCGGTTGCACTCGCTGCAGGACGCGACGCCTAGCTGCCAGGCGAGCTCTAGCGCAAACGACGTGATTGCGCCGCACGATGGAACACTCGCCCATGAGCTCCGCTACAGCCTGGTGCGGACGGATGACGAGGAAGAATTCGCTTTGGTTCTTCCCTTCGTTGGAATCGTTGCGAGCATGGCGTCAGAATGCCACGTCGACAGTCGACGTTGCTATCGAGCTTCACCCGACTACGATATAAGCCAGTAGCGCCACGGGAGTCCGAAACGCAAGTACCGTGAGGAAGGTCCATCCGACAATGGCGCGAACAGAATCCAGCGAGTCGTCGGTCGAACGACGAGCGGGGTTCAATGGTTCCCTTCAAGCCGAGGCTGCGTAGCGGTTGCGCCACTCGCACCCTCCTGTTCGGCTGAAGATGTAACTGTAGCCGACAGCTTGTCGAGCAGAATCGGATTCCACCCCCTATCGCTGTAGGATCGACGCGGACGAAATGCTCTAGGGGTGTCCGCTTGAACCTCGGCTGCGTACCCTAGACGCCCGCTTTGGCGACTCGTATGCTCACGTTTCGTGCATGGGCGCGGAGGTTCGAGGTGCCCGAACTCAGTGAAAACATTTGCGCTCAGATTGAACGCGCCGCGCAGCTATTGCGCGCGGTTGCCGCCAAGGGGACGACTCCAAAGCAGGTCGGGAGGGGTGGAGTCCCCAATCGCCCTGATCTTCAGGAGTTCGTTGATACCGCCGCTTCGCTAGAGCGCTCGTCAAGCGTTCGAGGCGAAAGTAGCCGCTACGCTGCGAAAGTAATCGTGCGGCACCTTGCATCTGTGAATATCGCTTTCGCCTCGCGCAGTATGTGACGTACCTTCGAAGAAACAGCGCCGTCAAGAACGCTTCTGGTTCGTCGATGCGGGCGCTCGCACACGTGCGGCTGCAGCTCTGGCGGCCGCTCCTCCATTCCCATCAGCTCCGCGTGCGATACGACCTTCCATGGCGTGAAATAGCGTGCGTGCGGATCTACGTCCCGGATCTCCGGCGGCCCGATGATCTCCCACTCGGCGTAACGCGCTGCGATCTCCTGCCGCTCGGCAAGGTAGCGCGCCTTGACCCACTTGCCGGTCACGGCGTCGCGGTGCCGGAACGGGAAGAGTTCGAGGCGCGGCATTATCGTCAATCCAGGACGATGTTCCCTCGGCAAAGCCGGTCAATGTAGACCGTCAATGCGTCTGCCAACAGCGCGGTACTCATCACGGACTTGGCTAGCCGTCCGATACGTTGGAAGAATGTTTTCCTCGGGCGTGATTGGAACGAAAACCCACGGTAATGGATCCACGGCCGCGCACGCGCCAGTTTCTGAGGGCGCCTCCGGCGCGAACTCGTCAGCCTATTCGGCCGGTTCCTGAAGCGGAGAGGTCGTACGTGGAGCAGCGTCCGATGCGGTAGCACGAGTATGTAACAACAGGTGACTTCCGGCAACGCATAAATTTCGTCCGGATACGGGGACCACCCGCATCATCGTCGGGGCCATGAAGGGGTCACTGGAAGCCGGCTGATCAGATGCGATTGGTCCTTGCGCAGCAGCCGATATTGTACAACAACACCCCGAGTGCGCCCGGAACGGCGGCGCGAATCATGTTCATGCGGACCTCCCGTACCATCCCCGGGCGGGGTCTCGATTAGTCGTTCGCCTGATAGCCATCGAGGGATCTAGAGCGCCGGTCGCGCGCGTAGCACCATGCGGTCATTCCCTGGTGTAAGCTCGACCTTGTTCAAGAAATTTTGGCCGAGCAACGCCTGCTCGCCGGTCCCTACTGCCGACTGCGGATTCCGTCTACGCGAATACCGCCCACGCGAACGCTCGCCTCCGGCACCACGTGGCCAACAGCGCGTCCGCCAGCGGTGCCGAATATGGCGGGCGCTCCTGCTGTCCATCCGATCTTGCGGGCCAGCTCGTCGCTTACCGAGACGAGCGACGCCCCGGTATCGACTCAGAAACGTCACGGAATGCCCGTTTATGGCGCCCTCTACATAGAAATGCTGGTCGCGCGACCGCTCGATCGTGATGGCCCCATTACCGTCGCTGGCGAGCGGATGAGCAACTTTCGGCGAACTGCTGCGTAGAAAGCCAGATAGACGAGCGCGCAAATCAGCTCGCCTCGATGATCGGATACCGCAGCCGCCGGACGTGCCGCTCAATCACCCGCCGTTGAGGATTGAACCCTGACCGGCCCGCGCATGATGTAATCCGCCAATTGCCACGCAACGGCTTCGCGTTCGACGTGCCGGCCTTCCGCAGCGAGCTTCGCCAGACGGTCGCGGATGGCGGCTTCTTCGTCGGTCGGCATGGGCGCACGATGCAGCGACGGTGCGAAGCGTGCAACGACTATCGGCGATAACCGTCGTAGAAGCGGCCTCGGAGCTAAATTTCATACGGACGGTCACCCTATGTGGTAGGTCGCGCGCGATTTGCATGATGCCCTACGCGTCCCTGACATTGTTGCCCAGCATGTTGCCAAAGCACGTCCGCGGCAGACGACGGCGCTTATATTACTGAATACCCAATTGTCGGACAGGTAATATTTACATCTTATGCCCCACAGTGCGAGTACGATCCAACAAGAAAGCGCTCTCCGGGGAAGGGGAACGCGCGCGTTCCCTAACATTGTGACCCGGTACTGCAAATGGGCAGGCTAGACGTCGTTTGCTCTGGCCAGTGCCGTCAATGCCCCCGCCATCGAGGTGTTCCTACTGCTCGTTTACTTTAAGGGAGTAATAAGAGATGAAGAAGCTGAACCTGATTCGCGCATTCGGAATGGGTCTGGTTGCCAAAACCATGAAATGCGTTAGTCCCACTTACAGCGCACCGGGTACCCCAACCCCGTTACGACCCTCTACCATTCGTTGATGTTTCCGGTCTATGCGACGCCAACAACTGGTGTCGGTTTTTCGGCGAGCACGGCAGAAAGACGTAGAAGGTAATTAACGGTTCGGCAATTTGTCAGCAAAAAAGCTGGCACGACCCTGCCTTCAATCATTTCATTTTCGTGTCATGCACAGGACCAAGAATACCAAGGGACGCGGAAACGTCGGTGAAAATTAGCGGAAATGGTAATTAAAATCGAAGGCGCCAAATGCGACAACGCCAATCGATCCAGAGCGGCTCCACGGGCTGCAAATGGAATTCCAAAGCAGCCCAGAACGGGACGGAAGTGCCGGAGTGTTTGTCGTAAGCCTCGTTGGGGATTCGTTCGACGGGGAGTACCAGCCAGCACAATAAACCGGGGTCGAAGACAGATACCTTTCATGACCACCGTCGCAAGGAGTCTTTGTCAAAAAAGTCAAATGAACACACAGAAGGATCAATATGTTTTTCCGAAAACCTTCGTGGCAACGCAAAATTCACACCATTCCCGGCCGCGAACTTGAAAGGGTTAATGCTTGCGTCACTCGCAGCACGGCCCGCTGATTTAGCAAATCCGGCTACGGGTCCTTCCAATTCCCGGATGCGTTGCGTGAGCGCGCCATCGAGCGCGAGCTGCAGCGTGGCGATAGGTCGCGGATTTAGTCTCGTCGGTGAACGGAGACGGAGCAGCGGCACGAAGGCAAATCGGGCGTGCGAGGCATCGCATGAATTGTAGCGCAACCCGGCCGCGGGCCGGAAAGGGAAGGCGGCCGAGCCTCAGATGCCACCACCGATTCCCCGACCACAGCGCATGTCGCCAGCCCCGAACGCCAGATAGCGGCATCCGCTGGATCATCGCAGATTGCAGCACGAGCCACCCGGTCGGCGGTCTTTCCGAAGCACCCTTCCAAGGTAACGCACGCTGTGCGACGAGTTTCAGCGTGCCACGGATATCGCAACGGCGGCGTGCTCGCACCCGCTGCCCCCGTTCCGCCCGCTCGCGACCACCTTATCATCGCCGATCCAGTTCTAAGTGCACGGATCAGCCAGTTGCCACCTAGACCGCGGTTGACCCGCATGACCGAACCCGCCAATACTCAGCCTCGCGTGATGAAATGCCTTCAATCCATTGGCGATACCGAGAGGGATAGGAGTGAAACGTTCCAAACTGCCCGATTCGGCTGGCGAGGAAAAACGTTGAAATCGTTCGTGGAGTGGCTGCGCGAATCAGGCCTAGAGCGCTACGCCGTCGTGTTTGCCGAGAACGACATCGACTTCAGTAACGCGCGCGCACTCTCCGAGGTGGATCTCCGAGAGCTGGGGCTGACGCTGGGTCACCGCAAGAATTTCTTGGCGGCGCTCGCCGCCCTCGAAGCGTCAATCCCGGCCCGTCTTGCTGATCACCTGCCGCCGCCCAAACGCCTGCGCCTGCGGTCGACCTGCGGCCCTCGACCGCTGCCGCGCGCCCGAGCGAGGCAGGCGAGCGCCGTCAGCTCACCGTGCTGTTCTGCGACATGGTGGGGTTCACCGAGCTGGCCTCTCGCGTTGATCCCGAAGTACTGCGAGACATCATCCGCAGCTACGAGGATGCCTGCGCGGTGTGCATAACCCGCTACGAGGGCTACGTGTTCCAACGCCTGGGTGATGGCATCGTCGCCTTCTTCGGCTATCCGCTGGCGCACGAAGGCGAGGCCGAGCGCGCCATTCGCGCGGGGCTGGAGATCATCGACTCCTTGTCTAAGCTCGATGTTCCGGAGGCAGGTCATCTGCAAGTGCGCATCGGCATCGCGACCGGACTCGTCGTCGTCTCCTCGGCGGAGAAGGGCGCAGTGGGCGAGACGATGAATCTGGCCTCCCGGCTGCAAAACGTCGCGCAGCCGGGCAGCATCGTGGTGAGCGAGCGGGTGCATCGCCTGGCCGGCGGCAGCTTCGACTATGAAGACCTGGGCGAGCAGACTTTGAAGGGCATCGCCCGCCGCACCCATGCCTATCGCATCGTGGGTGTGAGCGAAGCGGCAAGCCGCTTCGAGGCCGCGACGCAGGAAGGACTCACGCCGCTGGTCGGGCGCGAGCAGGAGATCGCGCTGCTGCTGGAGCGCTGGCAACTGGCGCAGGACGGCGAAGGCCAAGTCGTGCTGCTCTCCGGCGAACCCGGCATCGGCAAGAGCCGCATTCTGAGTGCGCTGCGCGAGCGGCTGGAAGCAAGGGTGCGCAGCACGCTCAGATTCCAGTGCTCGCCCTACTACGTCAACAGCGCCTTCTGGCCCAGCATCGACAACTTCGAGCGGGCGCTGAAGTTCGCGCGCGACGAGTCGCCCGAGTCCAAGCTCGACAAGCTCGAAGCGTTGATCGTCACCCACTACGGCCGGCCGCTCGAGCGATGTGCGCTTCATCGCCTCGATCCTGTCCATCCCCTGCGAGGAGCGCTACGGGGCGCTGCCCATGACCCCGCAGAAGCACAAGGACGAGACGCTGCGGTCGCTGGTCGATCTGACCGAAGCGGCCGCGCGCAAGCAACCCAGTGTGATGCTGTTCGAGGATGCGCACTGGGCCGACCCCACCACACTGGAAGTGCTCGATCTGTTGATCGACC
Source organism: uncultured Pseudomonadota bacterium (assembly GCA_963709335.1). GTDB lineage: Bacteria > Pseudomonadota > Gammaproteobacteria > Burkholderiales > Casimicrobiaceae > VBCG01. The sequence continues at coordinate 189,709 of CAVPWB010000002.1, read as the reverse complement.
GGGTCAGAACCATCCCGCTGCTCATCGTGCTCACCCATCGGCCCGAGTTCCAGTCGCGCTGGTCCGAGCACGGACATGTCAGCGCCCTGAACCTGTCCAAGCTCACCCGGGCGCAGAGTACGGCGATCGTGTCCAGGCTTGCCGGCGGCAAGGCGCTACCCGCAGCGCTGCTCGAACAGATCCTCGCCAAGACCGACGGGGTGCCGCTGTTCGTGGAGGAGCTCACCAAGTCCATCCTCGAATCCGGGGAGCTCAAAGAGATGGGCGATCGCTACGAATACGGCGGCGCTGCGCACACCGTCACCATCCCGGCCACGCTCAGAGACTCGCTGATGGCGCGGCTGGATCGCTTCATGCCGGTGAAGGAGATCGCGCAGATCGGGGCGGCGATCGGACGAGAGTTCAGCTACGAGCTGATCGCGGCGGTGGCGCCGATGGGCAAGGCCCAACTCGACGACGCACTGGCGCGGCTGACCGAGTCGGGACTGGCGTTTCGAAGAGGCACACCACCGGATGCCATCTACACCTTCAAGCACGCCCTGGTGCAGGACGCAGCGTACGACTCGCTGCTCAAGAGCCGCAGACAGGAGTTGCACGCAAAGATCGCGCGCGTGATCGAGGAGCGCTTCCCGAACATCAAGGACACCGAGCCCGAAGTGCTGGCCCATCACCTCACCGCTGCGGGCCTCGCTGAAGCCGCCATTCCGCTCTGGCGAACGGCCGGCGAGCTGGCGTTGAAGCGCATGGCGCTTCCCGAGGCCATCTCCCATCTCAACCAGGGGCTGGGACTGGTCGCTACCTTGCCGCGCTCATCCGCGCGAGAGGCCAGCGAACTGGGCGTGCGCACCCTCCTTGGAACAGCGTGGCTGGCGCTCAAAGGCTGGGCGGCCCCGGAAGTCTGGACCAGCCTTCACCCCGCACTTGCCTTGGCGAAGTCGCTCAAGCGAAACGACGCGCTGCCGTCCATACTCTGGGGGCTATGGATCAACGTCCAGTGCGCGGGCCGCGTGGCCGAGTCCCTCGGTTGGGCGGAGGAAATGCTCGACGCGGCAAAGGCCACCGGCGATCCCGATCTGCTGATCACGGGACACGCGGCTGCCAGCTCCTGCTACTTCTGGATGGGCGAGCTCCTCAAGGCTCTGGAGCACGGTGACAAGGTGCTGGCCCTCTACGATGGCGAGAAGCATCGCCATCTTGCGGATCTCATGAACCACGATCCAAAGACGTCGGTCGGCGCCTTCTCCTCGATCGTCACCTGGATGCTGGGCTACCCGGACCGGGCGGTGCGACTGAGCGACGAAGCGGTCGCGCACGCCCGCCGGCGCGCTCACCCGTTCGACCTCGGTTGGGCGCTGACGAGCGGGTCGGAAGCGTTCGACCTCCGCTGCGAGCCCGAGGAACTGCGGAAGCGCGCCGAAGAATGTGAGCGATTGGGGCGCGAGAACAGCATGCCTGTGCTTTGGGCGTTTCTGGCGCCAGTCCACTATGGCATCGCGCTCATCCGTGAAGGCAGAGCCGCCGATGGCATCCCGCCTCTGAAGGCAGGTCTGGCGATCTGGGATGCCAGCGGTGGCAAGATTTGGAGTCCCTACGCCAAATCGGTTCTTGCCGAGGGAATGGCGCTGACGGGGGAACTCGACAACGCCCTGCAGCTGATCGACGAGCAGATCGCCCAAGTCGAGCGGCCGGGTTGGGAAGAACGCCTTCACTACGCCGAGCTCCTGCGGCTCAAGGGCTGGATGCTCTCGCGCAAGGGCGACCTCGAAGGCGCCGAGAAGAACTACCTCGCCTCGCTCGACTGGGCGCGCCAGCAACAGGCGAAGTCCTGGGAGCTGCGCACTTCGATCAGCCTCGCGAAACTGTGGCAGAGCCAGGGCAAGCGAAAGGAGGCCTACGACCTCCTCGCCCCGGTGTACAACTGGTTCACCGAAGGCTTCGACACGAAGGACCTGAAAGAGGCCAAAGTATTGTTCGAGGAATTGAGCGAGTGAAGGGACTCATAGAGTCGCCAACGCCACGCATTCGACTCGGTAGCGTTCTCATCATCGCCGTGAAGGAGCTTCAGTCACGCTCACCGCTACCGCCTCCCCAGTGAGTGATTCCGATCGCTGATGAGGACGAGTCCGCCCTCGATCCTACGTTTCCACGTCCTCGCAGCTGCCGTGTATTGCTCGCCGCCTGCGCTTCGACGACCCCACCAGTGTCCGCGCCGGCAGGCGATGCGACGACGTCGCAAATCACCGTGCTCTACGACGCATTTGGCAAGCCTTCGGCGATGCAGAAGGACTGGGGCTATGCCGCGCTCATTGAGTACGGTGGACAAGCGCATTCTGTTCGATACCGGAAACAACGGCGATATTCTTGCGCAGAACGCCAAGGCCAAGGCGTCGACCTGTCCAAGCTCGATTTCGTCGTCATGTCTCATCGGCACGGCGATCACATGGGTGGCCTGGCGTATCTGCTGAGCGTGAATCCCAAGGTGAAAATTTTCGCGCCCAAGGAAGGGTTCGGCGTGTATGGCGCCGACCTGCCTAGCACCTTCTATCGTAAGGACACCTCGCTGGCACCCGAGCAGCGGTACTACGACGGCGTGCCCCCCGATGTGATGCGGTTCGGCGCCGCCTGGCCCGCCGCCAATTTCCAGCTCGTCGACAAGACCGTCGAGATCGCACCCGGCATCCATCTGATCGCATTGGTCTCCGACAAGCCAGGCACGCTCGAACTGCGTGAGCTGTCGCTCGCGCTCAATACGCCCGACGGTATGGTCGTCGTGGTCGCGTGCTCGCATCCCGGCATCGACAAGATCGTGGACGCTGCGGCGAAGATCAACCCGCGCATCCATCTTGTTGCCGGCGGGTTTCACCTGGTGGCGTCCAAGGACGAAGAGATCGAGAAGATCGTTTCGGGTCTGCTCGATACGTACAAGGTAGCCTACGTCGCCCCCGGACACTGCACCGGTGAACCGACCTTTGCGGCACTCAGGAAGGCGTTCGGGGTTCGTTACCTCTATGCGGGACTGGGTACGACGTTGGCGCTGAATGCCATGCCGCGACCCATCGCCGGTGCTGGCCCAGCTGTCGCTGCTGCAATGGACGAGGACGATCTCAGCACCTATCGGGCGCTACTCGACAACAGCGATGACGACGAGTCCACGTCGGTGGCGCAAGACTCGCGTTGAGGACTCAGGCGCAACCTGTTGAAGGACCGAACGGCCGAGAATTCAACACGGACTCGCTACAGCTAGGCTTCATGCGCTTAGTGACGAGCTCGGTTGATCTGGATTGTTCGTAATTAGAGGAGATGCGTGCGCGGCTTCTGGTGGATTCCTCATTGAACGTCTGCTTTCGGGCGGACTGGCCTTTGACCTCTCATGGTCGACTCGCGCCGTGGGGTTGCCAGCGTTCGCGCTGGCTAACACAACACTGACTGAAAACCTAAGGCTCGCCCTGTTGAGCCGGCCGATCAGCCCGTGGATGTCACCAAGCACGAACAAGTCGCGGACCTTGGTGCCATCGAAGGTGAAGTTGGCACGCCCGTCCACCAAACATGCCGACCACTCAGCGTCACACGACGATTCCTTGCGATCGAAGCCGTCGAACCGTGTCTTGCCGCAGACACGATTGCCTTCCTCGATCAGGACCAGAATGTCAGTAGTGTACTCGCCGAACGCGCCGTCGCCCGTCGACGTAGCCGGCGAACTGCTCGTGACCGATGGCGCAGGTCCGACAGCCGCGGAAGGTGAAGTCAGCGTGGAAGATCGTTCGTATCAGACTCTTGTCAGCATCATCCCACGTCCTCGTAGAACACGCGCACCATTTCCTTCTGCGGTGACAGTGCGACACCTTCGAGGTCGAGCGCAGCTTCGTCCATGAAGAAAGTCTACAGGCGCCAATCAACGGCGCTAAGAAGTGCCAGGCGCTACGGCAGGTTGTGGCCGAACGCGGACGAGTCGCCTACGGCCGCCGCTCGACTCCAACGCTCCTGCGCGGTCGACGCTCGATCGTCAGTAAGTTCGATCATGGCGCAGCCTTCGCCGTTGGTGGGCCTCCGCTGCCGTTGAAGCCGACCTGACCTCGCATGATGGGGGTTGGCGAGCTTGCCACGCGGCGTCCTCGCCGCCTCTTCTCCCGGAGCATGGAATACACGCCAAGTTAGTGCTTCGTGACGGTATGGTTGCGCATGAGTGATCGAAGCGCTGACTCAATGGCAGCGCGATCCTCGCTCTCGTCGCAATGGATATGGATCATGGGCGTTTTTATCACCACGCAAATTGCGGCGACGCGCTCGAGCGAAGAGACTTGGATCCCGACCCTGCGGTGGTCATTGAGCTCGACGGACAGTCCAAACGGGAAAGTTTCCCGGTCCTGGCGGAAAGATAAGTGCCACTTGTGTGAACACTTCGACTCCAAGACATGAGTCGATTTTCATCCATGGCCCGTCACCGTCTGACTCGTCGATTTCGTCGTTCTGCTGGACCAATTCTTCGCTACTCACAGCATTCATCCGATGATCCCATTCTTGCCTTGGACGACGACAGCATGAACAGCCGCTCACGGCTTCCACTTACCTTTGATAGCAAGTCTCCAATCCCTGTGCGGCGGTGTCTTGTCGGTATCCCGCTGCGCGATCCAGAAGCCCATGTCCTTCGTGACGCCATCGCCATTGCGGTATCGCATTCCCGGTCGGTGTACACCCTGGTCCATGTTCGCGACAGAAGTTACGAACGGAAGGCGAGCCACTTGACCCGAGGTGCGTGTGACAACGAGCGCGTGCGTGCGCTCGTCGATCTGCTCCGACAAGATCGACTTGACGCCGTCCTGCGTCACCTTCCACCCGGCTTCTTCGAGGCCGAACTCGATCGGATCGGTATCACGAAGCGCGAGGACCATCCCGCCATCGTGGAGGGCGAACGTCCCGGGAGGATAGGACTTGCCGCGCTCGATTGATTCGATGATTTCGAGGTCAAGTGCGTCGCGGCCAGCCTTACCGTCTTCCGGTTTCGGTATTTCCGCCAGACGCTTGTCTACCGCCTCGGCGACTCTCAATGCGATCGTGTCTTCGTGGGGAACGCTGCCAATCCGGTCCATGACGTCGGCGCGAATGTTTGCGGCGACTTGATTGAGGCGCTCGTCGAGATACTCGCGCCTGTCGGTGCTCTCGTGCGACGGACCCTTTGCCGTGAAGCCATTCGTCTGCGCTTGATCAAGCTCGAATCGGAGCGCGCGCGTTTCGACGCGCGAGGTTTCGGCTGCCGAAATGGCGGTATCGAGCGACTTCAGAATGCGGGACTCGGCGTCATGTATGAGGCCCTCTGCGATTCTGGGCACAAGCGCGGCGACCTCGCTCCCGACCCAGTCTGGCAATGATTCGTCAAGTGCATCCGAGATTCGTTTCGCGACCCAGGACGTTGTTCCTCCGTGAGCCCGGAGTTCGGACCCACCTTCGAACGCTTCTCGCGCCACTCTCCTGCGCCTATGGCCCTACACTCCAGCGGCAACCGATCCCACGTTACCGGGCGCCGTAGTGAGTCGGATTGCCGCCGAAAGCCTCAATCGCCATCGCAAGCTTCTCGCTGCCGGATATGTCACTGAAATCGTCGGTTGCGACTTCGCTCATGCGGTTTCCTTCTTGCGCCAATCCGTGGCGCGAGTTGAGAGATCGTTTCCAGCTTCCGTTATATCGGGGTCCGCGTCGGCCTGCGCTCCTCGCGAGGAGGACGCGGCATCGTGCGACGAATCCGCGGCCAGCAGCCGTTCGCGCAGGCGTAGCGCGACGAAGCGATGCGTGTGATGGCTGCCGGGCCTTCCATTGGTCTGTAGGTGGTCGCGCTCGAGGTCGCCCCCGTCGGTCAGCCACCGATCGAGCGCTTGCCCGAGAAAGCGTGCGGCCTCGGGCGGCGCGGCGCGCCCTTCAAGCAGCGCATCGCGCGCGACGATCAGGAGCTCGATCCGCCGCTCGCGCGACAAGGATGTTGGGAGCTGCTGTCGAAGGAGGTCGAAGCTCACATCACCCGACGAGAGGCTCTGGTTGTTCGCACAGCGCGACCGGCGCCTGTCCTTTAGTCACGGAAGCGGTCGCCATGATTGCCGCCATCGCCGTCCCTCCGGGCGCACGTCGTGCAACTGGAGCGGGTCGGATGGGTAATCGACGTCAGTCACCGGTCAGCCGCGCGCGCGCACGCGCGCACGACAAACGGTCGGCCGTGGTTCAAGGGCCAGATGTCGGGGGTCGAAATTCGGAATTGGGAGAAAAGCGGACTCACGGAAGCGGTTTCCGGCGATCGCGAAGAAGTTTTCCGACCCACCCCCCCGGGGGGCGCAGTCCAAAAGATTCGAACCGTTACGGGAAACCGGCTGCCGATGCAGGCTCGCAATGCCCCGAAATGGAACGTCGGGGGTGTCGCGGCCTGCGGACACCAGACACCCGCGGACACTGGTTTTCGTACTCTCGCACCCGCGCCTGCGCGTGTATGTGTATGTGATGTATGCAGGTGTCCATAGGTGTCCGGGGTGTCCTGTTCATTGGGGAAGTAATGCGGACACCTCGGCGGACACCTCGCGCTCACGGTGTCCACGGTGATCGCTCGCTCGATCCGGGAACAGATCGCTCACCTCGAGCCCGACCGCGTTGAGCACGTCGGCAACGGCGCACCCGGCGAAGTCGTGCACCAGGACGCGGCCATCATCGATCTCGCGAACCGACAGCGACGGCCGGCCGTCATCGTGCGCCGGACAGCGCGCCATCCAGCGGCCGCGGCCGGTCGATCGCACGCCGTCGAGTTTCGCGAGCAGCGCGGCGGCGGTCATGATGTGCCTCTGGCGAGCATCTCGTTGACCCTGATCAACTGAGTCACGATCATCATCGCGAGCGGCTTTTGTTCGGCCGGCGAGCGCGCCGCGATGTCGATAAGCAGGCGCTTGGCGTCCGCGACGCATTCCTTCGCGTGCGCCATGCCGGCCGCATCCGACGGCGCGTCGCGACAGTCGAGGATCGCTTGAAAGTGATTCGCCGCCACCTCAAGAGAGCAGCGCCGATACCTGTCGAGGTCCTCAGTCGACATAGCCATGAACTCGTCGCGGGACACCTCCGCTAGATCGTCGTTACTCGCAGCAACGGGCGTCGCCAGCGCCCGGAGCGCGCCGCGTAGGCTCATATTGGCAACGCGTTGCCGTTTTGCCTCATCCAAGCCAGCGAGCCGCATGTATCCACGCGCCGTGCGCTCGCTGAACGTGACGTTCGCCGCGAGCCATGCGCCAAATTCACCATGCTTTAGCGCAGCCTTCGCCTCGATCAACAGCTCGCCGGCACAGATCGCGTGTGCGACGGCATCACGCGCTGCAGCTTGCGCCGCCTTGTGCTCGCCCGTGATGCTCGCCGCGACGTATTTCGCCGTCTGCGGAGGCGTGCTATTCTCGTCGTGCCCCGATTTTCCTGTTCGATCCGACGCCGTTGCCCCTGTCCAGGGGGCCGCGGCGTCTCCACGTCTGGGCGGCGAGTTCATGCGGCTGCTTTGCGGCTCGCGCGGCGCCTGGCGATCCACTGCTTGAGGTCGTCGACGAACGTTATGTGGTCGCGCCCGACCTTCGAGCTCGGCGGCGCGGTTCCGCGCGAGCGACGGGCTTTCAGTGTCGAGACTGCGATGTGTAGGAGCTCAGCGACTTCGGGGTCATAGAGGACCCCGATTTTCTGACGAACCTCTGATGCCTTTGTGCTTGTTTCCATCGGCCTCCGCAAAGAACGGACCGATTTTCGCTGCGCGGATCAATTCACGGCAGCGAAAAGCTAACGAGATTCTTCGTCGACCTTTTGTGGCGTCGCGCGTGCCGAGTTGTCGCTATCGCGGGCCTTGGTTAACCAGTAGTCGGCACGGTCTTTGGGGCTGCGAGCCAGGTCGAACACAGCGCGTAAACATAAGGCAGCGAAACCGGTTTCGCTCGTCGTGTAGTCGAATTGGTGCTCAAAGAAGAGTCGTGCGATTCCCAGGGCGACGTCCAGATCGACCTTCACGTCGTCCGCAGGAAGAGTCTTCGCGGCCGCGAAGGCTGCCGTAGAAGCCTTGGCCATCAAAGGAGTGATCTCCCGCGTTAGCGCGACGGCGAAATGTGCAGGAGAAAGGCCTTCCGGTGTCGCGGGAAAGACTCGACCGTCCGCCGTCCTTACCTCAACACGCTCCGACAGCTTATGCAGCCAGAAGCCTGCGGCGCCCGAGTCGAGCCGGTCGAGATCATCTGCGAGATTGGCCAGCCTCTTGCCGAGCGCATTGAGCTGCTCTTTCCTGCTCTGCCGGGAGGGCGACTTGCTGGCCTGACTCGATGCGTGCGTGCTTGCTAGTCCTTCGAGCCTACGCAGGAATAGATCAGCATCTCGGCTTTCTGCGCTTGGAATGATGTGGCTGCCCTGCCACCTGTTTCTGTACTCGCGGATAAAGCTCCTCCGGACCTCTTCTGCAAATCCTTTTGCCTTGAAGGTAAGGCGTTGCGGGGCGGCGCTGTCGACTTTGCGCTTGTGCGTAGTGCTACGAGCGGGTTTGCGCACAGAGATTAGGCCCGGCCTGCGGCTTGTACGCCCGTTGGCTTGGCCGCTGGGGCCGGATCCGCCGGACGCGGTTCTACTTCCTTCGCCAATGCGCGCGCGCTCAACTTCGCGTAGCGCGTGAGGTGTCGAATATCCCGGTGCCCGCCGATCAGCTGCAGGCGCAGCAAGTCGAATCGACGCAGCTCGGCGTACCGACTCAGCGACTCGTGCCGTAGCAGGTGGAAGACGACGCCGTCGAGCTTCGCCACCTCGCAGGCCTTCTCGAAGCGCTCGCCGACCGTGTCGCCCTGGTACGGGAAGATCGAGATCGCCCTTCGGCTGCGCCTTGATGATCTCGAGCGCGTCCCATCGCGGCCACAGCGAATGCGCCGGCATCAGCGGCGACTCGTCGACGCGATCGCGGTCGGTCGGGTGCTTGCGGTTGCGGATCAGCACGATGCGCTCGGCTTCGTCGACGTCGGCACGCCGCATGCGCAGGATCTCGCCGCGGCGCATCGAGGTGGCCAGCGCGAAGCGGACGATGGCGCCGAGCGGCACGCTCGAGGTGATGCTGTCGCACGCGGCGAGCAGGGCGTCGAGCTCGTCGTCGCTAATGCGGCGCTCGCGCCGCTTGGAGCTCGTGCGCAGGCCCTCGTCGGCGATGTGAGCGCGGGCCGTCGCGGGCCCGCCGGCATCGGCGACCAGGCCCTCGCGCTTCGCGTGCGCGAGCACGGACGCGGCGTACGCGAGGTCACCGACGGCCGTCTGCGACGTCGCGCCGTCCGCCATGCGCTTCAAGACGTGCTTGCGCCAGAACGGCGCCGTCAGCGTGGACGCCGGCTCGAGGCCGTGCTCGTCTTTCAGGCGGGTGAGGACGTTACTGCCGGTCTTACCGAGCGGCCGCTTGACGTGCTGCCGATGCTGCACGAAGGCGTCGACCAGGTCGGCGAAGATCAGGCCGCGGCCGGTCTCGACGAACTCGCCCGTTTCGATCGCGGTTTCCTGAGCACGCGCCCAAGTCTCCGCGGCGGCCTTCGTCGGCCAGGTCTTCGTTACCTCGCGGCCATTGATGCGCACGCGAGCGGTCCATCGGCGCCCCGCTTTGCGCTGCCGCTTCGTGAATGTCGCCATCGGTTCCCGAGCCCGGTTACGGGATGGAATTGCCGTGGTGCCACTCTGGTGCCACGGCGGTCGGGAATCACTGTAGCGGAATCGGGAACCTGTGTATAGGGAAATAGAGGGAAACGGGAGGGCAGTCTACTTGATCCCCAGCCGCTCCATCCGGTAGCGCATTGCGCGAAACGTGATGCCGAGCAGCTTGGCGGCCGCCGTGCGGTTGTAGCGCGTCTTTTCGAGCGCCTCGTTGATCGCCGAGCGCTCGACGCGGTCGAGGTAGTCCTGTAGCGGCCATTTCTCGCCGGCGGGCACCGGCGAATCCGTTTCGTCGGCAACCGGCGTCAGGTGCAGGTCGTCGGCCGATATCCGCTGCGGCTCCGCTGCGAGGGACAAGCCGCGTTCCAGGATGTTCTCGAGCTCGCGAACGTTTCCGGGAAACGGATAACGCTCGAGCGCTGCGATCGCCTCGACTTCGAGTCCCGCCGCGCTGCCGCGCGCGAGCCGCGTCAGGATCGCGTTGGCGATCAGCGGAATGTCCTCCCGCATCTCGCGCAGGCTTGGCATCGACAGCTCGATCACGTGCAACCGATAGTAGAGGTCCTGCCGGAACTCGCCGTTGTCGACGAGTGCGGACAGGTTCTTGTGCGTGGCGCTGATCAATCGCGTGTCGACGGCATCCTCCGTCGTTGACCCGACCTTGCGGACCTTCTTCTCCTGGATCGCGCGCAGCAGCTTGACCTGCATCGCGAGCGGCAGATCCGCCACTTCGTCGAGAAACAGCGTGCCGCCGGTGGCCGCCTGAAAGAAACCGTCGCGATCGGTCTCCGCACCCGTGAACGCGCCTTTGCGGTAACCGAAGAACTCGCTTTCCATCAGGTTCTCGGGGATGGCGCCGCAGTTCACCGCGATGAACGGGAATTCGGCCCGCGGTCCCTTGAGGTGAATCATCCGCGCTGCGAGTTCCTTGCCGCTCCCCGACTCGCCATTGATGAACACCGGCGCCTGACTCTTCGCCAGCCGGTCGATCATCCCGCGAACCTGTTGCATCGCCGGTGATTCGCCGAGCAGTTGGTAGCTGGTCGCGGGCTGGGGCTTCTCCGGCACTTTCAGCGCCTGCTTGACGAGTGCGCGCAATTGCTCGAGTGCGACCGGCTTGGCCAGGTAGTCGAATGCGCCGGCCTTCAGCGCCGCGACGGCGTTCTCGGGACTGCCGAACGCGGTGATCACGGCTACGGGCACGTCGAGCGCCTTCTGCGTGATGTGCTCGACGACTCGCAATCCCTCGCCATCCGGCAGATTCCAGTCGGTGAGACACAGGTCGTACGTGTCGCGATCGAGCATCCGCAGCGCTTCGCCGACGGACTCGGCGCGCGACGTGTCGAGGCCCATTCGCGACAGCGTCATCTCGAGCAGTTCGAGCAGGTCCGGTTCGTCATCGACGACCAGCACTTTGGGTTGACCACGGGTTTTGCGCGACATTGGATGTGCTTTTCGGAGATTCAGACGGATTCTAGTCGATCGCGGCCGGCGTCAGCGCGCGCTTGAACGTGAGGCGGAACGTGGCGCCCGGTGATTTGGGCAACAGCTCGAGCGCGCAGCCGTTGGCGTCGGCGAGCTCGCGGGCGATGTAGAGTCCGAGTCCAGTTCCGCCGGAACGTGTGGTGAAGAACGGCTCGAAGATTTGTGCGCGGTATTCCTGCGGCACGCCAGGTCCGTCGTCGCCGAGCTCGCAGATCACGGCGTCGCCCATATAGCCGGCGCGTGCGGCGATGCTGATGCTGCTCGGCCGCTTCTGGCAGTGCTGCCACGCGTTGCGAACGAGGTTCCAGGCGATCTGGCTCAAGTGGCCGCGGTCGAACATCACGAGCAGGTCGTTGTTGATGTCGACGACGATGCCGCCCGCGGTGATCCCTTCGGCTTGCGCGATCTCCTCGATCATCGACCCGACGAAATCGTGCAACCGGATCACTTCGGGTTGCTGGCGGTCGCGGCGATTGAGCTGCAGCACTTCGCCGACGATGCGGTCGATCCGCTTCGCATTGTTGCGAATCATGCTCAACAAGCGCGTGCCTTCGGGCGCGACACTGCCGTCCTCTTCGAGCAGCTGCGCAGCCTGGTTGATCGCCGACAGGGGGTTGCGCACCTCGTGCGCGATCGACGCCGTCAGGCGGCCCATCGCCGCCAGCTTCATCTGCTGCGCCTCGTTCTGCGCGCGTCCCAGATCCTCGAGGTAGATCAGCGTGCCGCCGTTGAGCCCCGAGCCGATGCGCACGAGGCGCACGCGCAGGAGCCGCTGCGTCGTCTCGACCTTGAACGGCGACAGCGGCTCCGACAGATCCTCGTTCCACCGCCGCCAGTAGTCGTGCAGCGTCGTCGAGAACTCCGCTAGGCGCATGCCGCCGCGCATTCGTCCGAAGCCGCCGAGCAGTCGCGTAACCTGCGCGTTGTGCCCGCGCACGACCCCCGTGAGGTCGACGACGAGCACGCCGTCCTGCATGTCCTGAATGATCAGGCGGTTCACCTGCTCGAGGTTGGCGACGTCGATGCCGCGCTGGGCGGCCAGCTCCTCCGACGCCGTCGTATAGCGGCCGATGACGACGGCGATGCCCACCATCGCGAAATAGCCGAGGCAGATGAGCGCGGTCTGGAAGAGCTGCGGACCGCGGATGTCGCCGCCGAGCGCGCGATAGGCCTCGAGGCTCAACAGCACGATCGCGGCCAGCGCCGCATGGAAGAACGCCGTCTGCGTGCGCAGGAGCCAGCCGCCGGCGGCGAGCTGCGGGAACAGCAGGATGGGCAGCGGAGCGCCGGTCGATCCGCCGGCGATCATCATCAGCGCGATGAAAAAGATGTCGCCCGAAACGAGCGCGAACAGCGTCTGCACCAGGGGCAGCCGCACGCGTTCCTGCTGGATCCAGCCGAACGCGGCGAGGCCGAACACGAAGTACAGCGACGCGGCGGTCAGGAATGAATTGGGCGCGTCGACGTTCATCGCGCGCAGATCCAGCAGCAGCGCCAGACCCAGCAGCAGAGCGCCGCAAACCGCGCGAAACAGCCCGACGATCCAGAGAATTCGCCGCGTCGAGCCCGTGATCAGTTCCGGCAATGGCTGCGGGGAGTTCGCGGCAACGCCGCGCAGCGGTTCGGCAGTCACTCGAGCCATGGGGAGGTCGGTCGATACGACACAATCATCGGCGGTGGGCGGTTGCGGCGAGGCCGCGTGCGGCATTGAGGTGAACGACGGCACTTGGCAGCGGGCATTGTGACAGCAACGGACGTTCGGCGGGGAGTCACGCCGCTGCCGCCGCACGCCACTGCTGCGCTGCGGGTGTCGATACCACACGACCCGCCGGCTCGCGCGGGCGCCACCATTCGCGGCGCCGTGCTACTTGCGCCCCTGACTGCGGGCTCGCTCCAGGCACTTGACATCGCCGCACACAGGTCCTCGCGGCCCTTGCGTCGCATCGGCTGCGGGCAGGTAGACCCCGCACTCGACACAGCGGGTCATCGTGCCGGCATCGGGTGCCCGGCCCGGGCGCTGATCCCGATCGCGCGAGCGGTTCCTGGAGACGTTGATCAGCCGGAGCGCGAACAGCACGACGAAGAAAACGACCAGCCAGAAGATGACCTTGCCCACGTCAGCCCACTCCGCCGCGTGTGCACGGTCCGAGTCGGCGACGAGTCGGTTGCAGCAGGCGAAACGCTGGGTTCACAGGACCTTTCCCGGGTTGAGCAGCGCCGCCGGATCGAGTGTCGCCTTGATTCGTCGCATCAGCTCGATCTCGAGCGGTGCCTTGTAGTGGACGAGCTCATCGCGCTTCAACTGGCCGATGCCGTGCTCGGCGCTGATGCTGCCGCCGGCGGCGACGACGCGATCATGCACGATCCGGTTCACCGCCGCGGTGTTGCCAAGGAATGTCTCGGCTGCGACACCCGCCGGCGCCGCAACGTTGAAGTGCAGGTTGCCGTCGCCGAGGTGGCCGAATACGACGAGCCGCGAGTCCGGAAACGCGGTGAGCAGCGCACTGCCGCATTCGTCGACGAAGACCGGGATCGCGGAGATGGGCAGCGAAATGTCGTGCTTGATGTTCGGTCCGTCGCGGCGCTGTGCCTCGCTGATGTTTTCGCGCAGCGCCCACAGCCGGTCGGCCTGCTCCTGCGACTGGGCGATCGTCGCGTCGACGACCGTCCCGGTTTGGATTGCCTGCGCGAACGCGTCTTCCACCTGCGCTGCAAGCGGTGAATCCGCCGCACTGTCATCGACTTGCAGCAGCACGTACCAGTCGTGGTCCGGAAGCGGGTCGGGGAGCGTCGGATGGTGCTTGCGCGACAGACGCAGCGCAGGTCCGCTGATGAGCTCGAACCCGACCACGCGATCGCCGAGCGCTCGCTTCGTCACACGCAGGAACTCGACGGCGTTGCCCACCGTCGGGGTCGCCGCGAGCGCGGTCACGCGCGTCCGCGGCAACGCAAACAGCTTCAGCACGGCGGCGGTTACGATGCCGAGCGTGCCTTCGCTGCCGATGAACAGTTGCTTGAGATCGTAGCCGGTGTTGTCCTTCCGCAGGCCGCGCAGCGCATCCAGTACGCGCCCGTCGGCCAGGACGACCTCGACACCAAGCACGAGGTCGCGCGTGTTGCCATAGCGGAGCACGGCGGTGCCGCCCGCGTTCGTCGACAGGTTGCCGCCGATGGTGCAGCTGCCTTCGGATGCGAGCGACAGCGGAAACAGCAACTCGGCGTCGGCCGCCGCCTGCTGCACTTCTGCCAGTGTCACACCGGCTTCGACGGTGATCGTGGCGTTGGCCTGATCCACGCCGCGAATCGAGCGCAGCCGGCCGAGCGACAGCACGACTTCGCGACCGGACTCGTCAGGCGTCGCCGCGCCGCACATGCCGGTGTTGCCGCCCTGCGGAACGATTGGAACGCGCGCGCCGGCGCACAGCGTCACCACGGCCGCGACCTCGGCCGTGCTCGCGGGGCGGACGACTGCGCACGCGCTGCCGTGATAGCGTCCGCGCCAGTCCACGGTGTAAGGTGCGACCTCGGAAGCAGTCGTCAGCACGTGCGCCGCGCCGACGACACGCGCCATTCGCTCCAGGAAAGTTGCGTCCGTGTTCGCCATGGCGCACGATAGTAGCGCACCCCCATGCGCATCCTGTACGCACGTCGCACGACGTGCGGCTACGGAGGATCGATGACCGACGAGACCAGCAAGCCGGCCAGCGGAACGATGCCGTTTTCCGCCGAGGACGCGATGGCGTTCATGCAGAAGATGTGGAACCCCTTCGCGCTTGGAATGCCTGGCGCGACCGGAGCCGCGGGCACGTCCGCCGATCCGTCGCCGGCAACACCGCCCGAGGCTGCACCGTCGTCGCAGTTCGCCCCCGCGCTGCAGGCGATGATGGGCAGCATGATGCCGGGCATGATGCCGTTCCCGAACCCCGCCGCAATGTTCGCCGCACTCGACCCGGTTGAGATCGAGCGCAAGATCGGCGAGTTGCGCGTCATCGAGAACTGGCTGACGATGAGTCTCAACATGACGCAGATGAGCATCAAGACGCTTGAATTGCAGCACGCGTCGCTCGAGGCGATGCGGGCGACGCACGCGCCGGCGAAGCCCTCGCGTTAGCAGGGTCGACTTAGGGCTCCGGCCGCTCGTGGCGGAAACGCTCGCCGCGAGCGTCAGTTGGCCGCGCTTCTGACGGCGCCCTTGCCGCGCGCGGGTGTGGCGGGCCGTGCAATCCGCTCGGTCGTGCCGCTCTGCACGCGCGCATCCTGATACAGCGACTTGCAATCCGCATCCGGCGCGTCGCCGAGATCGATCAGCGGCAGCAGCGCCAGCGGACCGGCCAGCACGCCGAGTCCCACCGATGCGCCGATCCGTGCCACCAGCGGACCCATCTCCGGGCGCACGGCGGGCGCCTTGAACGTGCCGCCGACGACCACCGGACCTTTGAGCGCGAGAATGCTCGGCGTTTTCGAGTCCGCCTTCAGATGCAGGTCGTACTGCTCGCTGCGAAAGTCGACGGAGCCTGAACCGGTGATGAGCTCCGCCGACGTGTCGACGACGAAGAGGTCAGGTGTCAGCACACCGCCTTTGGCATGAAATGCCCCGACCGCGCAATGGATCGCCGCCGTCTCGTCGCCGCCGATCAGCAACTGCGCGGCGCGCGCGAGGTCGATGTTGGTGAGCACGAGACGCAGCGTGCTGGATTCACCCCCGCGCATCGCGACGGCGGCTTCGCCATCGGCCGCCGCGAACATTTCTGCCACGCTGTTGCCCTGCGATCGGAACTGCGCCCGTCCGCCGAACCGGCCTGCCGAGCCGTTCGGGGATGCAAGCTGCGGGAAGATGCGCTTCAACTCGACATTGCGCGCCTCGATCTTTGCCTGGGCCGTCGGCACTTCCTTGTTGGCGTCGAGCGTGATGTTGCTGACGACGTGACCGTCCGCGATGCCGAAGTCGAGCGGCTCGAAGCGCATGACGCCATTCTTCAGCACGATGTGGGTCACGAGTTGATCGATCGGTATGGTTTCCCACTTGACGCTCGTGCCACGGAACTTTACGTCGACGTCATGCTCCCGCAGCCGGCCGAGCGAAAAGGGCTTGTCGGAAAGGACGCGGTTCGTCATCGCGCGCTTGCGGGCTTCCTGCTGCTGCTCGACGGTCCGTAGCGATCGCGACGATTCGCCCGGGGGCAGACCGATGAAGCCGCCCAAATCCTTGACGTTCATCTTGCGCGACGTGAGCTCGGCGGTCGTCGAGTGGCGCTTGCTGGACACATCGACCGTGAAGTCACCGGCGAGGTCGCTATCGCCGACGGTTCCCTTGATGCCGCGGAATATCCACTGACCGTTCGCGTGCCGCAGGTTGCCCGTGAGATCGTACGGGGGTGTCCAGGGCAACGGTGACGGCACGATCGGATAGAGGCGCGAAAGGTCGGGGCCCTTCACATGCAGCAATCCTTCGGCGTTTTCGAGGCTCGCGGGAATCGCGGTGCCGTCGAACGTCATCGACGTGGCACCCGCTCGTGCGCTGACGGCGAGATGGTATGGAGCGTTCACGCGTCGCAGCTCCGCAATGCCTTCGCTTGTCCCCTGGATCTCGAACGGATCGCCGCGCAGTGTGCCTTTGCCCGCGAACTTGAGCGACCGCGCCGCGGTAGCGTCGGTCTGCAGCGTCGCATCGACGCTTGCCGGCAGCAGCGCATCGCGATAACGGACGATCCCTTTGTCGACGTCGATCGCACCGAACGCGGCGCCCGTGTGGCCGGCGGCGTCGTCGAAGTGCCAATTGGCGTCGCCAGCCGCATTGCGCTCCAGCAGCACGTCCGGGCGGGTCAACACGACGATGTCCGGCGTCATCCGCAGCAACGACGAAATGCTGAAGCTGAAAACCATCCGCGGGAACGTGGCCATTGGCTGCGTTTTCGACCATTCCGCATTGCCGAGGATGACGTCGTCGACGGCAATGAGTGTCGGCGAACCCCAATCGACGTCGATGTGGCCGATCGCCACGGTTCGTTGCAACCGGGTGCTGGCGATCGATGCGATTGGACCGCGAACCCAATTCCACGGAAAGAATGCAACGAGCAGTACGAGGACCGCCAGAATGCCCAAGCTCCCGACGGCGTAGCGGCGTACCCGGCTTCCGGCGAACTGCATGACGTTTCCGCGCACCGGCCTTCGGACCAGGTGTCCGTGAGGCAGGCCAAGCCGGCGCACGCCTCGGTTGGCGGTAATGACGCAGCCTAGTGCAAGGCGCTGTCCGAAACTGTCGTCGATCGCGACGACCGCGCGTAAGAAACGTCCGACACGCCGTTGATCAACCGTGCAGCCAATGCTGGCGAAGCCGAGCCGCGTCGCTCGAAGGCTCTTCGCGCACCGTGAGCCAACACGTGTCGAGCGGCGCGCCCGCGAGCTCGACGTTGACGACGATCAGCTCGTCGCGACGAAATGCGTGCACGCCCACGCGCTCGCCGGCGCTTCGCGTCGTCGCGAGCTTGTCGAGCGAATCGGCGGACGCGCGCACGCCGTCGACGGCCACCAGCACGTCGTTCGCGGCGAGTCCGGCACGTTCCGCCGGCGAACCGGTGAATACGTTCTGGAGCGTCAGGTCCTTCGCGACTTTGGCGCCGAGCCAGCACGTGGGTGGCGGTGCAGTGGAGGGCTTGCCGCCGCGATCGGCTGCATTGACGGCCGCACGCACGTGAAAGTCGACGCCGAACGAGTCGAGCAGTTCGGCGAGCGGCGGATCGTCGGTGCCATGCACAAAGCGCGCGAAGAAGTCGCGCATGTCGTCGCCGGCGATCTCGGCGACAATCGCGTCGATCGCACCTTCCGGCACGCCGACGCCGGCGCGACCGTAGCGCTCCCATAGCGCTCGCAACACGTCGTCGAGCGTTGCACGACCGCGCTTGCGGAGTGTCAGATCGAGCGCTGCCGCCACGAGCGATCCTTTCGCGTAATAGCTGACGACGACGTTGGGCGAGTTCTCGTCCTGCCGATAGAACTTGATCCACGCGTCGAAGCTCGAATCACCCACGCTCTGCACGTGCCTGCCGGGGGTGCGCAGCACCTGGGTGATCGCGCGACCCAGGAGCTCGAGATACCGCGCGTCGTCGATGACGCCGCTGCGCACGAGCGCGAGATCGTCGTAGTAGGACGTGGCGCCCTCGAACGCCCAGAGCTGGCGCGTGTAGCCTTCGCGCGTCAGGTCGTACGGCATGAACGCAGCCGGCTTGATCCGCTTGACGTTCCAGCTGTGGAAGTACTCGTGGCTCGCAAGACCGAGCAGGTTCAGGTAGCCGTCGTCGATTTCGCTGCGGCCGCGTATCGGCAGTTCGTCGCGCCGGCAGACGAGGCTCGTGCTCGACCGGTGTTCGAGGCCGCCGTAGCCGTCGCCAACTGCCGTGATCTGGAACAGGTACCGGTCGAACGGCGGGCGACTTTGCGGCGCGTTGCCGAAGAGGTCGATCTGCCACTGGCACACGCGCGCGAGATCGCGGGCGAGCCGCTCGAGGTCGGCTTGCTGCCTGCCGGTGACGGCGATCTCGTGCCTGACGCCGCCGGCGGCAAACGACGCGAGCGCGAAATCGCTCATCTCGACCGGGTGGTCGATGAGGTCGTCATAGTTGGCGGCCCGATAGCGGCCAAAGGCGTGCGGAGGAGCCCCGTCGCTTTCGAGCGTCGTCGCGACGCGCCAATCGCGAAAGTCATCGCCCGAAGGCGGTATCAATTCGACGGTGCACGGCGCGCTTTCCCGACCTTCCGGTGACAAGAAGACGCTCGGTCCGTTGAAGTAGGCGCGCGTGCGATCGAGGTAGGCCGTGCGTACCGACAGGTCGAACGCATAGACCTTGGCGACAACGGTCAGGGGACCCTCGCCAGGGGCTGCGCGCCAGACGTCCTTCGCTTCCTTGGCGATCGGAATGGCGCGACCGGCCGCTTCGGCGCGCACGTGCACGAACTGGCGCGCGAACTCGCGGATCAGGTAGCTGCCGGGTATCCACGTGGGCAGCCGAAAGCGCTGGCCGGCCGGATCGGGGTCGTCGACCGTGCAACGCACCTCGAACACATGAGCGTTGGGGTCGAGTGGCGTGACCTGGTAACGGGTGGTTTGCATGTTGGGTCGGAGTCAAGTGGTGAGACAGGGCGCGTCAACGTACGGCGAGACCGAGCCCGCCGAGCAGCAGCGGCTGGTGCACGAGATACACCGCGAGACTGTGCCGGCCGAGGAAGCGCAGCGCCCGCGGCATGCGCGCGAGCGGCGCGAGCATCGCAAAATTGCTGGCGACCAGCGCGTGGCCCGCTGCAATGCCGAGGAACAGCACGCCGGACCACGGAAACAGCGGCACGTAGTCCTCTGTCATCGGCTTCCCCGTCATGAATCCGAGCCAGCCCAGCATCCGGTTGTCGAAGTGCTGCGACGAGAGCATGACACCCGCGGCGATGACGATGACGCCGGCAGCAAGTGCTGCGCGTGGACGGTCGATCAGCAGCCGCGCGAGCAGGAGCGATAGTGCGATGGCGTGCAGCACGCCGAACCAGATGAACGAGCGCGGGAACATCATCGCGCTCGCGGCCGTTACGAGCAACGCAGCGCCGCCGATCACCGCGACGTGACGAGGCCAGCGCGCATCGGCCGCGGGATCGCGCCGTGCCAGTGCGGCGCTGATCCCGGCAATCAGCAGGAACGACGACAGGATCAGCGTGCGCGCGGCAAGCCACCGGATGTCATGCTCGAAATCCCAGCGCGCGACGCCGAAGTAGCGCAGATCGAAACAGAAGTGATAGACCACCATCGCGACGATCGCGACGCCGCGCAGCGCATCGAGTCCCTCGACACGCGGCGCTTGCTGACGCCTTAACGCTGGCTTCGCCATGCGACGTGCACCACACCGCTCGCGTCGGGCGCACCGAGGAGCGACAACGCGTTGCGAACGGCGCCCGCCGCTGTTGCAGCGGGTCGCAGGTCGAACGTGCCCTCGGTCGCGCCGTTACGATCGATGACCGTCCCGGTGACGGCCACGTCGCCGCCGGTGTTGTGAATGGTGGCCGTCCACGGTTGATTGGCAGGGCTCGACTTCAGTGTGACGGAGCCGAGATCGGCGACCACGTCGCCGATGACCACGCGCGCTCGCGTCCACGCCGCGTCGATGCTGCCGGCTACGCGATCGCCCGCCGCCGAGACAAGCGGTGCGACGACGGTGATGCTGCCGCCAGGTGTCACGGATTGCAGCCGCGCGTCGAAGGCGGCGAGGACCGACGCCGGAATCCGCGCACGCAGGTCGCGCACGTCGAAACCGGCAGACCGCAGCGTCAGCGCACCATGCAACGGCGCGTCGTCGGCGCGTCCGACGAGCACGACGATCGAGCCGCGTGCGAGCTCGCCGGGATCGAGTTTCCAGTCGATCGGCATCCGTAACAGTCCATCCGCGCTCGCGACGACGCCGCGTCCGCGCCACCAGACGCCCGTCGCGTCGACGAATCGCAATCGTTGCTGCGTCCGCGCGGCGAGCGGCCCGTCGAGGAGCGCGGCAGGGGCGATGCCCGCCGCCAGCGCGATGGCGGCCGCCGCGACCGCGAGCACCACGCCCACCATCACGAGGTCATCCCGTGTGCTGCCACCGCGCGCGATATCGAAGGCCGTGAAGGCGCCGGTGCGGCGTGCGGTCGAGCGCGGGTCTTCAACGCGCGAAGGTCAGGTCGGCGCGCACGCGGCCAGGCTCGACACGCGCGGTCAGCGTGGCGGCGACGACACGGACGCCAGCATCGCGTGCCAAGGCGTCGAGTGCTGCGACGAGCGAGTCGAACCGCACGTCGTCGACGACGACCGAGTAGCGGCCTTCGGTGGAAGCCGAAGGCACCGGTGCCGCGCGCAACTCGTGGCGCGCCATCACGCCGTCGATCGCCGAGCGCAGATCGCCGGCACGTAGCGGCGCTGCGGTGCGCGCCAGGCTCTCGTTGTCGGCGATGCGCGCCTGCGCGACGTCGAGCAGCGATCGCGTTCGGCCGACTTCGGATTCCGCTCGCGCGATGGCTGCCGGCAGGGGCCGCAGCGCGGCGACGAGCGCGAGCGCAGCAAGAAATACAGCGAATACGACGAGCCAGCGCCGGCGGGCCGGACTCGAAGCGTCCCACGTGGCCACCATCGCGTTTCGCATGTCCATCGATCAGCGCGCAGCAGCGTCGAGGGTCATGCGCATCCGTATGCCCGACGACGTCGGCGCCGCAACGGTGTCGACGCCGGCCCGGCCGAGTGCACGCATCACGCTCGAGGTCGCGTCGGCGTCGAGCTTGCCGAGCTCGAGTGTCCACCCGTCGTCCGTGTAGCTCGCGGACCTGAGGCTGCCTTGCGGAAGCTCACCGAGCGCATGCGCTGCGCGCGCCATCAACGGCAGCGGATCCGCGGGGGCGGGCTTCGCAGCGGCGTGGCGCAACTCCGCGTTGCGGCGCGCGATCGCTGCCGCGGCGACGGCAGGGCTGCCGGCGGGCAAGCCGGCATTCGCCGCCAGCGCGGCCATCTGACGCGACAGACGCCAATCGGTGGTGGCGAGCCATGCCCATTGCGCCAGCGACGCGCCAACGTGCAGCGCCAGTGCCAGCGCGCCGAGCAACATCGCAGGACGAAACATGCGCACGGCCGGCGAGATCGTCCCCGCGGATTGCGACGATGCGTCGATGCCGAGAAAGTCGGGTGCCGCAGCGAATGCCGCTGGGGCGGCGTCCTCCCAGCGCCACGGCGCCGCCGCGACGAACGGTACGCCGGTCGCCTGGGACCATTGCGCGAGCCGCTCGGGTCGCGTCGATTTCGCCGAATGCACGACGGCTGGCGCGGTGCTCGCGCGACGCGCCTGCGCCAACGCCGCCTGCAGTTCTACGGGAAGGTCATCGTCGTGCGCCGCGCCCACGGCGAACGCGCTGCCATCCTCGCGTCTGACGAAGCTGTCCCCGGTTCCGGAGACGCACCACGTCCAGCCGGGATTGCGTGGCGCGAGCGCCGATTCGGGAACGATGCGGTCGACGCGCCGCTCATGAGTTGCCACGCTGTCGATCAGCGCACGCGATGCGATCGCGGCAATCGTCGGTCTTCCCGACGCCGCCACGGCGATCGCGGCCTCTTCGGCGCCTGCGGCCATCTGGTCTTCCAGTGCAAACCGCGCGGCCTGGCGCAGCCGATCCGGCGGCATCGGCGGCAGGTCGACGACGGCCAGCCGCACCGGCGCCGCGGCCAACACGACCTCCAGCGCGGCATCGGCCGGCCATTGCCCCGGCGCGTCGTTGCCGGAGCTGGTCACGCGGCCGTCCGCGCCGTACCGCACCCACGGATTGGTGCGATCGCGGTCGGGCGCGGCGGCGAGAAACACACGGAGCATCGGCGCAGTGTACGAGATGGAGGGGGTGCGATCGCTATTCGATCGTTTGCCAGACAACGCGCGGCGACGCTGAACCGGCGCGATCGATCAGCGCGCGTGCCTGCGCCACGGTGTCGCCCTGGCGCACGCGGACCGACACGAGGAAGAAGCGGCTCTTCACCGTGTACATCGAATCGGGACCGATCGGCGACGCCCCTTGCGGCAATCGTGCGCGAAAGTCGCCGATGTTCTGGAACGGCTGCTGCGCGCGACTCGCGAGCAGCGTCGCGAGCGCCGCCGGCTCGACGCCGTCGATCGACGCTGCAAGCAGTTCCGCCGGCGCCGTGTTGACGTTGAGCGGCGTGGCGTCCGGCAACGCCGTCACGAAGCGGGTCATCGCTGCGAGCACCGTCGGGTTCACCCCGCGCACGGCGGCAAGCTCGTCGATGCGCACGACCGGCATATTGGCAGCGAGTCCTGGTTGCGCCATCCGTCCGTACCACGAATCCTCGGCGCCGCCCGGTTCCTCGATGCTGTCGCTGTCGACCCAATCGACCATTGCCGCGAGGGTCGCGGGCGGTATGCGAAGCGCGTTGAACAGACGGTCGAACCGCTGTCGCTCTAACACAGTCTGATTGCCGTCCGCGAGGTTGTTGACGTTCAGCATTCCCTGCGCATCGACGATGTGGCCTTCGACCGAGCCGTTCTCCACCGGCGTCGCCGGCAGCGGCAGCGCCCATGCCTCGCCGAGATGGTTGAACGGGGCGGAACGCGTGGCGTCGAGGATCTGTCGCGTCCACTGGAGCCCAGCGAGCGCGATCGACTGCGCCTGAACCTGGTCTCGTCGTTGCGCGACCTGCGCCGTCCATTGCGCCTGGGCCGTCGCAAGCGAGATCGCAACGGCGGCGGCCAGCGCCGCGACGAGCATCGCGACGATCAACGCAAGTCCGCGCTCGCCCGTCGTCCGCACGGCGCTGCGGCCCTGGCGGCGCGATGCGTGCGTCATTGCAGAACGAGCAGGCGCTCGACCGAGCTGCCGTCGGCGAGCTGCAGCTCGACGCGGACACCGCGCGGTATGGACGTGCTTCCGGGCAGCGGCCAGTGATCGGACCAGCGATTGTCGGCGGTCAGCGCCGAAACATGGAAGCTCGCGACGTCGTCGGTCAGAGCGTAGCTCGTTGCATCGTCCGCGGCGACATTGTCGATGTGCGGCCAGTACAGCGCTTCGATGTGGCCGTTGCGAAACCGGTAGCCGACGCGCTGACCGGCGTTGCCGGGTTCGTCGATTGCCGAGGGCCCTGCACGCGTGAACACGAGCAGCGCATTGCCGGCCGAGTCGGTCGGCGCGAGCGACCACGCAGCATCCTTCCCCGCACCGCGCCGCGCCGGGCGCGGCAGCGACGAGCGCAGGTCGGCTTCGACGCGCGTCAACACTGCGTCGAGCCGCTGCCACCTCGCGCGCTCGGCCGTGAGCCGAACTTCGCTGTCGGTCATCGCCGCTGTCGCACGCCACGCGAGCACTGCGACGAGTCCGAGGATCGCGATCGCGACCAGCGCTTCGACGAGCGTGAAGCCGCGCACCGTGCGCATCACGTCAGCGCTGCCCGGTTCCGACATAGCCCACCAGTCGCGCCAGCGCGTAGCCGGGCAGGTCGGTCTGCTCGACGACGATCTCGACGCGACGAAACGCGGGGTTGGGAGACGCGTCGACCGTGCGTCGCCACGCGAACAGCATGCCAGCCTGCGCGTCTTCGCCGCGGCTCGTCCCGGTCGCCGGAGTGGGGTCTTCCAGTTGTGAGAGCGCGAGACGATTCTCCGCGACCCACAGCGCGAGCGTGCGCGCCTTCAGCAACGTCGCGCCATCGGCGCTTTGTGCGATTGCGCGCATGCCGGCCGCAAGCGCCACTGCGACGATCGCCAGCGCGACGAGCACCTCGATCAGCGTGAAGGCGCGAAGCCGTCGCGTCACGGCGCCAACGCGCTTGGGCCGGTGATCGATACGCGATTGAGCGGATCGAGCAGGATCAGCGTGCGCCACGCAGGCGTTGTCAACGCGAAGGCGAACGGCTCGTTGCGACCCGATGCGCGCAACGGTAAGACGGCGTCGGAAGCAGGTGCCTGGCCTGCGAACGCGACGGCCGTCGCGTCGACCGGATCGGGCAACGCGCGGGCGCGCAGGATGTCGTCGTCATCGACGAGTTGCCAGCGATCGTTCGTGAGATCGCGGCGCCAGTAGCGAATCGCGCGCCCCGTCGCGGATACGCCCAGCAGTTCGTTGCGGAACTGGGCGCGCTGCGCCGCGTACTCCAGAGCGCCCGCGAAACGGCGTGCCTCGCGTACGGAAAGATCGCGTTCGTCCGGTGCGGCACTGACGATCGCCACTCCGGCCGCGATGCCCAGGATGACGATGACGACAAGGATTTCGACGAGCGTGAAACCGGAGGTCCGGCCCGAGTACGTCATCCGATGCCAGGCTACAGGTCCCACGACCCAATGTCGGCATCGGCGCCCGTGCCGCCCGGTTGGCCATCGGCGCCGTACGTGACGATGTCGACGTCGCTCTTCAGGCCGGGATTCAGGTAATGATATGGCTGTCCCCACGGATCGCGCGGGAGTTTCTCGAGGTAGCCGCCCGGCTTCCAGTTGGGCGGCACAGGAGGATCGACGGGCTTGGTGACCAGCGCCTCGAGGCCCTGCTCGGTGGACGGATAACGCTGGTTGTCGAGCCGGTAGAGCTTCAGCGCTTGACGGATGGCGGCGAGGTCGCTTTTCGCGGCGACGTTGCGCGCATCGTCGGTGCGCGACAGCACGCTTGGCACGACGAGCGCGGCGAGCACGCCGAGGATCACGATGACGACCATGATCTCGATCAGCGTGAAGCCGTTGCGAGCCGGTGCGCATGCCACACGCCGCCCGGCGACGTTCGATCGCTGCGGGGTGCGCGTGGCAAGGAATACGCTCATCGCCCCATTATAATCGGCGCTTTCAGCTCGCAGCGACGCTCCCGTCCCATCGGTTTCGACGCGCGGCTCCGATTCTTCCCCACGCTGCATGCGCAAATCCCGCGTCGCGCTCCTGCTGGCCGTGATGCTGCTGGTCGCGGCGGGTGCGCTCGCGCTTGCTGCATACGTCAAATATCGGCAACCGTTGCCGCTGCCGGTAAGTCCCTTCGAGTTCGACGTGCGTTCCGGCACGCCGCTGGCGACGGTCGCGCGCACGCTGCGCGACGCGGGTGTGATCCCGCATCCGGCAGCGCTCACGCTGCTCGCACGCGTGCGCGGCGTCGATCGCACCATCAAGGCCGGCAGCTACGAGATCGAGCAGGGCATCACGCTGCCCGAGTTGCTCGCGAAGCTGACGCAAGGCGACGTGACGCAGACCGCGGTGACGATCGTCGAGGGCGCGACGTTCGCCGACGTGCGGCGGGTCCTGCGCGCGGCGACCGATGTCGGCCACGAGGGCGCCGACCTGCCCGATGCCGAGTTGTTGAAGCGCGTCGGCGCCGTCGAGGCCAGCCCCGAAGGTATCCTGTTTCCGGATACGTACTTCCTCGCGAAGGGCAGCAGCGATCTCGCGCTGTTGCGGCGCGCCTATGCAGCGCTGCACCAGCGGCTCGACGCGGCGTGGGCACGCCGGGCGCCGGACCTGCCGCTCGCAACGCCGTACGACGCGCTGATCCTCGCGTCGATCGTCGAGAAGGAGACCGCGCATCCGAACGACCGGCCGCTGATCGCGTCCGTCTTCGTCAATCGCCTGAAGCGCGGGATGCGACTGCAGACCGACCCCACGGTCATTTACGGCATGGGTGCGCGCTTCGACGGCAACCTGCGCAAGCGCGACCTCGAGACCGACACGCCGTACAACACGTACATGCGCGACGGGTTGCCGCCGACGCCGATCGCATTGCCGTCGCAGGCGTCGCTCGACGTCGTGATGAACCCGCCGCGGACGGCCTACCTGTATTTCGTATCGCGCGGCGACGGCACGTCGGAGTTCTCGGCCAGCTTGTCCGATCACAATCGCGCCGTGTCAAAATATCAGAAAGGCGGTCGCTGATCGTTTCCTTGCGCGCGCACTGCGCAGGCGAATCCGCGAATCGATACCGGTAGCCCTCGATGACGCGCGGACTCTTCATCACTCTCGAAGGCATCGACGGCGCCGGCAAGAGCACGCATGCCGCGTGGCTCGTCGATGCGCTGGCGGTGCGAGGCCGTCGCGTGGTCGCGACGCGCGAACCGGGCGGCACGCCCCTCGGCGAGGCACTGCGCGAGATCCTGCTGCATCAGGAGATGGCGCACGAAAGCGAGGCGCTGCTGATGTTCGCCGCGCGCCGCCAGCATGTCGTCGACGTGATTCGGCCCGCGCTCGACCGCGGCGACATCGTCGTCTGCGATCGCTTCACCGATGCGACCTACGCTTACCAGGGGGGCGGGCACGGCGTTTCGCTCGAGCTGATCGAAGCACTCGAGCGGACGCTGCACGCCGACTGCAATCCCGACCTGACGCTGCTGTTCGACGTTTCCGGCGTCGTGTCGCGCGAGCGCCTCGACCGGCTATCCGCGCGCGGACATCCGCTCGACAAGTTCGAGCGCGAGGCACCGGGATTCTTCGATCGCGTCCGCAAGGTCTACCTCGCGCGGGCCGCCGCCGATCCACGACGGTTTCGCATCATCGATTCCACGCGTCCGCTGGTCGACGTCCGCGCGGACCTCGAGAAGCTCGTCGACGCGCTATGAGCTCCCCGCGGGACGACGCCGTGGCGGACGCGGAGACAATCCGATCGACCGTCGTCCCGCTTGACTGGCAGCGCGCGACGCTGACCGAGCTCCTTGCGCGACGCGATCGCTGGCCGCACGCGATGCTGATCACCGGTCGCCGCGGCATCGGCAAGCGCGCGCTCGCGGACATGCTTGCCCGCGCACTCGTCTGCGAAGCGCCGCGCGTCACGGGCCTGCCGTGCGGCGAGTGTCCCGGTTGCCGATACGCGAGCGCCGGCCAGCATCCTGACCTGCGCGTCGTCGAGCCGATCGACGTCGCCGACGACGTGGTGAAGCCGGTCGAATGGATCGTCGTCGACAAGATCCGCGCGCTGACCGGCTGGGCGCAGCTGACGAGCCATCGCGGCGGGGCCAAGGTCGGCATCATCGATCCGGCCGAGCGGATGAATGCTGCCGCCGCGAACGCGCTGCTGAAGACGCTCGAGGAACCGCCGCCCGGCACGTTCCTGTTGCTCGTGTCGCACCAGCCGGGGCGCTTGGCCGCGACGATTCGCAGTCGCTGTCAGGTCGTCGCAGCGCCGCAGCCCAGCACTGCAGAAGGTGCCGCGTGGCTCGCCCGGCAAGGGATCCGCGATGCGGACGGCGTGCTGGCGCAGGCCGGCGGCGCACCGCTTGCAGCCGTTGCCCTGGCCGATAGCGGCTATCAGGCAGAGCGCGCGGCGTGGATCAGGGCGCTCGCAGCGCCTCGCGACATGTCGGTGAGCGCACTCGGACTGCGCATCGACGCGGGTCCGCGCGAAAGCCGAAAGGAACGGCTGGCCGCGGCGATCGACTGGCTTGTCGGCTGGTGCGCGGACCTGGCGCGCGTCCGCGCGGGCGGCGTGCCGATTCGAAACCCGGATTACGCCGCGCAATTGGCGGCGCTCGCGCCGTCGGTGGCGGGGGTGCCGCTGTTTCGCTATCATCGCAGCCTGCTGGACCAACGCGCGCTACTTGCGCACCCGCTGCAGCCGCGCCTCGTCGCGGAGGCGCTACTGATCGATTACCGGGCCCTGTTCGGGTAGACGATGGCCGAGAAAATCCCTGCATCAACCGCCGCGGTCGCTCGTCCTGGCGTCCTGTCGCTCAACATCCGCGAAAAAGCCGCCCTGTACGCGGCCTACATGCCGTTCCTGAAAGGCGGCGGCATCTTCATCCCGACGTCGCGCCCGTATTCGCTCGGCGAAGAGGTGTTCATGCTGCTGTCGCTGATGGACGACCCCAACCGCATCGCCGTGCAGGGCAAGGTCGTGTGGATCACACCCGACGGCGGGCAGGGCAACCGTACGCAGGGCATCGGCGTCCAGTTCACACTCGACGAGACCGGCGCTGCTGCGAAAGCGACGATCGAGCGGATCCTCGGCGAGCATCTCGGCTCGACGCGGTCGACGCATACGATGTGACGGTCGGGCGACGGCCGCGTCGACCGGTGCGCGGATCGCCCGCTTCCGGAATGACGCCGGCCGTGGCTGCCGCGCGCGTGGATTTCAGCGATGTTCGTCGATTCTCACTGCCATCTCGATTTTCCGGAGCTCCGTGACGATCTGCCGCAGGTGCTCGACGCGATGCGCGACCAGGGCGTCACGCACGCGCTGTGCATTGCCGTCGAGATGGACAAGTGGCCGGTCGTGCATGCGATCGCGCGGGCCCATCCGAATCTCTACGCGAGCGTCGGCGTGCATCCGGACTACGCGGACATCGAGGAGCCGACCGAGGCCGTGCTCGTCGAGCACTGCCGCGACCCGAAAGTCGTCGCCGTGGGCGAGACCGGTCTCGACTATTTCCGGCTCACCGGCGACCTCGGCTGGCAGCGCGAACGGTTTCGCACCCACATTCGCGCGGCTCGCGCTGCAAGGAAGCCGCTCGTGATTCACACGCGCGCCGCGGCCGCCGACACGCTTTCGATCATGCGCGAAGAGGGCGCCGGCGCGGCGGGTGGCGTCATGCATTGCTTCACCGAGACCTGGGACGTTGCGGCGCAGGCGCTCGAGCTTGGCTTCCACATCTCGTTCTCCGGCATCGTCACATTCAAGAACGCCGTCGCGCTGAAAGACGTTGCGCGGCGCGTGCCGCTCGACCGGATGCTGATCGAGACTGACAGTCCTTATCTCGCGCCCGTGCCACATCGCGGCAAGCGCAACCAGCCCGCATTCGTCAGGCATGTCGCCGAGGAGATTGCGCGGCTGCGCGAAGTGCCGGTCGAGGTCATTGCAGATGCCACATCGAAAAACTTCTTCAACCTGTTCGGCGTCGCACCCCATGCGCACTGAAAACGCGCTGCGGCGGGCGTTCGCCATCGCGCTCTTCGGGTGCGCGGCGATCGGTCTGTCGGCGCAGGGATTGCTGGACGATCTTGCGGTCGCGATCGCGAGCGATCGCGCCGAGGAGGTGAGCCGGCTCGTGGCGCGGGGCATGGATCCGAATTCCGTCGACGAGAAGGGCGACACCGCGCTGTGCATCGCGGCGCGCAATGGCAGCGTTCGGTCGATCGATGTGCTGCTCGCCGCGAAGGCGGATCCGAATCGGCCCAACCGCTTCAACGACACGCCGCTCATGCTCGCTGCGCTCAACGGGAATCTCGACGCCGTCCGCAAGCTCGTTGCCGGCGGCGCCAGGATCGACACGCCGGGCTGGACGCCCCTGATCTACGCAGCCACGGGCGGGCACAACGACGTCGTTACGTTTCTCGCGCAACGCGGCGCAAACCTCGATGCCGCGTCACCGAACGGCACGACGGCGCTGATGATGGCGGTCCGCGAGCATCGGCTCGACACGGCGCGCCTATTGATTGGTCGCGGTGCGGACATCAATCATCGCAACCAGGACGGCGCCACGGCGCTGTCGTGGGCGAAACGCGGCAACGAGACCGATCTGGAAAAGGAACTGCGGCGCGCGGGCGCGAAGGACTAGGGCTGCTGGTCCTCGATCACCGCGTCGCCCGGCTCGTCGTCCGCCGCATGCACCGGGTCGGCCGGTACGCTCGCTTCGGCGTGCGCGATCAGCGACGGCATCAGCGCGGGCAGCACGCCGACGAGCCTGCGCGCGCCGTTGTAGCGCTTCTGCCAGTACGCGCTGCCGAGGGATGCGACGCCGACCTCCCCGCCGCGCGACGGCGCGTGGATGAAGTGATCGTTGCCGAGGTAGATGCCCACGTGCGAGAACGCGAAGCGCCGGGTGTTGAAGAACACGAGGTCGCCCGGCTCGAGATCGGCCGCGCGGATGTCCTTGCCGATACGGCTCAACTCCTGCGCCGTGCGCGGCAGCGTGACGCCGGTCACGTGCTGGAACACGTAGCGAATGAGCCCGCTGCAGTCGAGTCCGCGCTCCGGCGATTCGCCGCCGTAACGATAGTCGATGCCGACGAGCGATAGCGCGAACAGGCCGATTTCGCGGGTGCCTTGCAGCATCCTGTCCGCGGCCTCCGCAAGCGAAGCACGTGCGCCTCCGCAAGCGTCGCATCGGCATGCCGCTGCGCGCCTTGCGCACTGGTCGCGTGAACTAGCACCATCGCGACGACGACGATCAGCGGGCGAAGCGCGCGGGACGGGGCGTGGGGGGCTTCGGGCACCGCGCGATTGTCCCGGTATTCGATGCCGAGTCAAGCGCCGGGCGCTTGCATCAGGCTGCTAGATTCCCGACCGGCGCCGCCGCCGCGCCTGTGGACGATCGGCTGGCGCTGCAGCCGCGCGGTCCCGGCGGGCCGTCTTGGGATCACGCAGCAGTGGGCGCGTGATCTCGATGCGGTCGCCCTCGCGCAATTGGGTCGAGCCGTCGACGCGCCGGCCGAAAATGGCCAAGCCGTCCGCGTCCGGAACTCTGCCGGTACGCTGCGCGATCGCGGCACTTCGCAAGGCGTCGGCGACCGTCGATCCGGCCGCCACGTCAACCGTAACGAGCAGTTCAATGCCCGGGCCGGCGCACGCGATTTGTATCCGCATCCGGCGACTCCGTTAACAGGCCCTGTCAGCCGGCCACATAGACCGCTTCGGCGCGTCGGACGAACGCGTCGATCAGCGTGCCGGCGATGTGTCCGAACACCGGTCCGATCGCCTTGTCGAGCAGCGCCGTCGCGAACTCGTACGCGAGGTCGAACTCCACGCGGCAGCCGTTCTTGCCCAGCGCACGAAATCGCCATTCGCCATGCAAATGCCGGAACGGGCCATCGTTCAGCGTGATGACGATCGCCTCCGGTGGCCGGTTGACGTTGTCCGTCGTGAAGTGTGCGCGAACGCCGTGATAGTCGATGTCGATCCGCGCCGTCTTGCGATTGTCGAGTATTTCGAGCACGGTCGCGCCCGCGCACCATGGCAGGAACTTGGGATACGACTGGACGTCGTCGACGAGCTCGAACATCTGCGCGCTCTGGTACGGCACCAGCACGGACTTCTTCACGCAATGCACGGCGATCCGATCGTGTCCAACCTGCTGCACGCGTCGCGATTGGCCACAGCGCGCCCGCGTAGAATGCGCTGCAGGATCAATTCGTCAATCATCGGGCACTTTCGTGAGCATCGTCGAGAACCGCAAGGCCTTCCACGACTATTTTATCGAGGAACGGTTCGAAGCCGGCATTGCGCTCGAAGGCTGGGAAGTGAAGGCGATCCGCGGCGGCCGCGCGAACCTGAAGGAAGCTTACGTCGTCGTCAAGAACGGCGAGCTGATGCTGATCGGCGCGCACATCTCGCCGCTGACGACGGCGTCGACGCACGTGCTTCCCGACCCGACGCGAACGCGGCGGCTGCTGTTGCACCGCGAGGAGATCAACCGGCTCATCGGCAAGGTCGAGCGCGCCGGGTACACGCTGACGCCGATCGACCTGCACTACAAGGACGGCCGCGTGAAACTGGCGATCGGCCTCGCCAAGGGCAAGAAGCAGCACGACAAGCGCGCGTCGATCAAGGATCGCGAGTGGAACCGCGAGCAGCAGCGGCTGTTGCGCGGCCGCAATGCGCCCGTCCGTACGCGGGAGGCTGGCTAGGAAGCCTCTGCATATTGATGGCGGTCGCGACGGGGAGCGGTTGCGCATGGGCCTGGCGGCTTCATGCGGCAGTGTCGGCGATGACGGCGCGCGCGGCTGCAACGCCGCTGCGCACCGCGGCCTCGAGCGTCGCGGGAAACGCCGGATACGTGTAGTCGCCCGCGAGGTAGATGCGGCCCGACAGTCGCCCGCCCGCCGGATGCGTGCCCGACGGCACGCACGAGTACGTCGCGCGCTTTTCGGCGATCACCTGCGACCAGCCCAACGGGGGCAGCGACGGTCGCAACCGACGCAGTTGCCGATCGACGGCGGCCACGAGTGCCGGATGGTCGAGCGTGTCGTGCGCGCCATGTGCGCTGATGACGACCGAAAGCAGCGTGCCGATGTCCGGGCGTGATTGCGACGGCGCGGCGCGACGAAGGATGTCGGCGCGATCGAACACCCACTGGCCGGGCTCGTCGTCCAGTCGCACGAGTCCGTGCGGCAATTCCACCGGGCCTTTATAGCCGACGTAGACACTGACGATGGGCTGCCACCTGAACGATGCGACGTGGTGCAGCGCGGCGGCCACGCCGGCGTCGCTTTCCGTCAACGCCGGATCGAACGCCGCGGACAGCTGATGCGGCCCTACGGCGACGATGGCCGCATCGGCGCGCCTTTCGCCCGACGCACTGGCGAGCCGCACGTCACCGGTCGCGACCACGCGCAGTCGCGACGATAGATGCACGCCGTGGCCTCGCTCGCGTAGCCAGCGCGCGGTTGCGTCGGGAAACGCTGCGGCGAGACCGGTGCGCGGCAACACCATTTCCGCAGCGTTGGCCGCACCACCGAAGGCCTCGCGCAATACGTTCAGGAACACCTGCGCCGAAGCTTGCGCCGGCGGCGTATTGAGCGCGGCGACGCAAAGCGGCGCCCACAACCCGTCGCGCACTTGCACCGGCAGGTTCGTAAGGATGTCCGCGACCGTTGCGTCGGTTGCGCATTGGAAGTCGCCGGCGCGAAGGCGCGCGAACCAGCGGATCGTTGCGATTCGTTCGCGCCACGTGAGGCCGTGCTGCGCCGAGCAGGCCAACGAGCAGCCCGAACGGTGCCGGCAGGCGCCGTGCGCGTAGCGACAGCCCGTTGCGCTGCTGTGGCGAGAACGGTCGAATCGCGAGCGGCGCGGTGATCCATGGTGACGCCTGTTGACCCGCGTGAACGATCGCGGCAAGTCGCAGCGTCTCCACGTAGGCGCCGAGCAGCAAATGCTCGCCGTTGTCGAGCGGCAATCCGTCGCGGACGACGCCGCGCGCGCGGCCGCCGAGAACGGGTGCCGCGTCGTGCAGCTCGACGTTGCGGCCGCGCCGCGCCAGCTCGATCGCGGCGGCGCACCCGGCCCAGCCGCCGCCGATGACGACGATCACGCTCGCCAGGCCGCGCGTGTCGCGATCCACAGCTTGCGCAGCGGCGTGAGCGCGATCCTGCGATCGAGCACTCGGTACCCGTCGCGCGCAATCTCGTCGAGCAGCGTCCGGTAGATCGCGGCCATCGCGAGGCCCGCGCGCTGCGCGCGGCGGTCGGCGGCCGGCAATTGCGCGAGCGCGCGGTCGTACCAGCTTCTTGCGCGCTCGACCTCGAACGCCATCAGGTTCGCGAATTCCGGCGAGCCGCGTGCGCGCAGCACGTCCGACGACGCGACGCCGAACCGGGCAAGATCGTCCTGCGGCAGATAGATGCGGCCGCGGCGGGCGTCCTCGCCGACGTCGCGAATGATGTTCGTCAGCTGGAACGCGATTCCGAGGTCGCGCGCATAGCCACGCGTCGCCGCGTCCGCGTAGCCGAATATCTCCGCCGACATCAGGCCGACGACGCCCGCCACCCGATGGCAGTACAACTCGAGCGCGGCAAAGTCCAGGTAGCGCAGCGTCTCGAGGTCCATCTGCATGCCGTCGATCACCGTCTGCAACTGGTCCTCGGTGATCGTGTAACGGCGGACGACCGGCAGCAGCGCTGTCGTCACCGGGTGACGCGGCGATCCCTTGAACAGCGCATCGACCTCGGTGCGCCACCACGCGAGCTTCACCCGCGCAATGTCCGGGTCCGACACCTCGTCGACG
Source organism: uncultured Pseudomonadota bacterium (assembly GCA_963709335.1). Taxonomy (GTDB): domain Bacteria; phylum Pseudomonadota; class Gammaproteobacteria; order Burkholderiales; family Casimicrobiaceae; genus VBCG01. Next base: position 155,388 of record CAVPWB010000002.1, on the reverse strand, counting down.
GCATCGTCGACTTCGCGGCAGAACGCGTACAGCGCGGTGATCGCGGCGCGACGCCGCGGATCGAGCAGCCGGAAGCTGTAATGGAAGCTCGAGCCGCTGCGCGCCGCCTTGTCGGCGCAATACTGGTCGGGTGTCACGCCTTGCGGGCGGGCGCGAGCGTCCGCAGTGCCAGCAGCGCCCAGTCGCCCTTCGTCAACAGCGGCCGCTGCGAGAAGACGTCGCCGCCCACGCGCTCGATCCGCTCGAGAATTCGCATTCCGCCGGCGATCACCGCGCGAAGCTCGAGACCCGCGCGCAAGGGCAGGCGGCGCGGCAGCGCGCGCCCCTGATCGAACAGCGCCCGCGTGCGCGCCGTTTCGAATGCCATCAGTTGAACCCACCGGCGATCGTGGCTTCCCGCCGCGATCGCGGCCGGATCGACGTCGAACCGCGCGAAATCTTCCAGCGGGATGTAGATGCGGCCGATGCGCGCGTCGATCGCGACGTCCTGCCAGAAGTTCGCGAGCTGCAGCGCCGTGCAGATCGCGTCGCTCTCCGCCACGCTCGCTGCATCGTCCGTGCGGTACAGCGTCAGCAGCAGGCGGCCGACGGGATTGGCCGAGCGGCGGCAATAATCGGCGAGTGCTGCAAACGTCGCGTAGCGCTTGACGTCGACATCCTGGGCAAATGCGGAGAGCAGGTCGCGAAACGGTTGCAGCGGCAACGCGTGCTCGCGTATTGCGATCTGCAACTCTGCAAACAGGGGCTCGGCCTGCGGCTCGTTGCGCTCGATCGCGTCGAGCGCGCTCGCGTAGCGCCCGAGCGCCGCGTGACGCTCGGCGGGCGTGGCGTCGCCTTCGTCGGCGATGTCGTCGGCGGTGCGTGCGAACCGGTAGATCGCGACGATGGCGCGCCGATAGCGTGCCGGCAGCAGCGCGGAGGCGACCGGGAAATTCTCGTAGTGTCCGACCGACAAGGGGTATTGCCCGAAAGGAAGGTGACGACGGCGCGCCGCTCCACGGCGCACGACGCGGTTGCAATGGCCGGCGGGAACGCCGTCGGATATACTAGCCGATTCGGCACGAGGTCCCGGCGGCATCCTGTGGGCGCGATGCCCCGCACGCGCACCACGCGTCATGCGGTGCCTCCGAATTGCCATCCGGCCAGCTCGCCAACGTCCCGCGCCGCATTCGCGAAAGTGGCGGAATTGGTAGACGCACCAGCCTTAGGAGCTGGCGGGGCAGCCCGTGGGGGTTCGAGTCCCCCCTTTCGCACCAAACCTGCGCCAACAGGGAGGCGCGCGCACCTTTTTTAACCAGGATTTTGTCTCGCATGCAAACATCACTCGAAACGCTCGGGGCCTTGGAGCGCCGCCTGAACGTGGCCGTGCCGATCGCCGAGATCGAAGGCGAGGTCAAGAAGCGCCTTACCCGGCTTGCGCGGACCGTCAAGGTCGCGGGATTCCGGCCCGGCAAGGCGCCGCTGCGCATGCTCGACCAGCAATACGGCTCGCAGGTTCGCTCCGACGTCATCTCGGAACGTGTCCAATCGACGTTCAACGACGCGATCCGTTCGCAGAACCTGCGCGTGGCGGGCACACCCCGCATCGAGCCGCAGCGCGGCGACCAGCCGGCGACCGAAACGCTGGAGTTCTCGGCGGTGTTCGAGGTCTATCCCGAGGTCCAGATCGGACAGGTGGAGGACATCGCGATCACGCGGCCGCTCGCCGAGGTGACGCCGCAGGATATCGATCGAACGCTCGAAGTGCTGCGCAAGCAACGAACGACGTATTCGACGGTCGAGCGCGCGGCCCAGGCTGGCGATCGGGTGCACGTCGATTTCACCGGAACGATCGACGGCGTCGAGTTCGCGGGCGGACAGGCGCGGGATTTTCCGATCGTGCTCGGCGAAGGACGGATGCTGCCGGAGTTCGAGGCGGCGATCACGGGTGCTGCCGCAGGCGATGCGCGCGAGTTTCCGCTGACGTTCCCGGCGGATTATCACGGCCGTGAAGTCGCCGGCAAGGAAGCGCGGTTCACGTTGACCGTTCATCGTGTCGAGGCGCCCGAAACGCCCGCGCTCGACAGCGAGTTCGCGAAGGCGTTTGGCATCGCGAGCGCCAGCGTCGACGACCTGCGCCGCGAAGTGGAAGCCAACTTGCGGCTCGAGCTCAAGCGCAAGGTGGATGCGGCGATCAAAGCGCAGGCGCTGTCGGGCCTGCGTCAGCGGGCGACGTTTGCCGTGCCCAAGGCGCTCGTCGACAGCGAGGCGCACGCACTGCGCGAGCGGACGCTTGCGAACCTGCGCGAGCAGCCGAACGTCAAGCCGGAAAACCTCGACCTGTCGCTCGACGTGTTTCGTCCGCAGGCCGAGGAGCGCGTGGCGCTCGGTCTCATCATCGCCGAGCTCGTCCGCAACGAGCAACTGCACGCGAAGCCCGAGCAGATCAAGACGCTCGTGACGGAAACCGCGCAGACGTACGAACAGCCGGATGCGGTCGTCCGCTGGCATTACGAGAAGCCCGAGCGGCTGCGTGATTTCGAGGCGATGGTGCTCGAGCAAAACGTCGTCGACTGGATCCTCGCGCGGGCGACGGTCACCGACGAGCCGACGACGTTCGAAACGGTCATGGGACAGCGCGCCGGCGCGTGATGGCGATGCCGTGCGTCGTCAATCAAGGAGTGGAAATCATCACTGCAGCAGTCGAAGGCCGTTTACCGGAAGGCGCTTGACGAGCAAGGGCCGAGGTCCCATCTTGGGATGACCGGCCGGCAACGCACGACCAAACACGAGGATCGACATTGATGGAAGAACCGAGAGGACTGGGCTTGATCCCGATGGTGATCGAGCAGAGCGGACGCGGCGAGCGCGCGTACGACATCTACTCGCGCCTGCTCAAGGAACGCGTCGTGTTCCTCGTCGGACCGGTCAACGAATCGACGGCGAACCTCGTCGTCGCACAGATGCTGTTCCTGGAATCCGAGAATCCGGACAAGGACATCCATTTCTACATCAACTCGCCGGGCGGCTCCATCGCCGCGGGATTCGCCGTTTACGACACGATGCAGTTCATCAAGCCCGACGTGTCGACGCTGTGCGTCGGCATGGCGGCGTCGATGGGTGCGTTCCTGCTGGCGGCGGGACAGAAGGGCAAGCGTTTCGCGTTGCCCAACTCGGACGTGATGATCCATCAGCCGCTCGGCGGCTTCCAGGGTCAGGCGTCTGATGTCGAGATCCACGCGAAATACATCCTGAGCCTGCGCCAGCGGCTGAACGTGCTGATGGCTGCGCATACGGGCAGGCCGGTGGAGCAGATCGCACGCGACACCGAACGTGACAATTTCCTCACCGCCGAGCAGGCGCGCGAGTACGGGATTGTCGACAAAGTCTTGCAAAAGCGGCACTTACCCGAGTAAAGTCGATCGAAAGCAAGGTGCGCAGGCGCTTTAATGGCAGATAAATCCTCATCCGGCGACAAGCTTCTCTACTGCTCGTTCTGCGGCAAGAGCCAGCACGAGGTACGCAAGCTGATTGCGGGCCCGTCGGTGTTCATCTGCGATGAGTGCATCGAGCTTTGCAACGACATCATCCGCGAGGAAGGCACCGGCGGCGAAACGGCGCGTGCGGATCGCAGCAAGCTGCCGACGCCGCACGAGATTCGCCAGATCCTCGACCAGTACGTGATCGGGCAGGAGCCGGCGAAGAAGATTTTGTCCGTCGCCGTCTACAACCACTACAAGCGGCTCGAATCGGGTACGAAGGAAGACGACGTCGAGCTCGCGAAGTCGAACATCCTGCTCATCGGCCCGACCGGCTCGGGCAAGACGCTGCTGGCGCAGACGCTCGCGAGGCTCCTCGACGTGCCGTTCGTCATCGCGGACGCGACGACGCTGACGGAAGCCGGCTACGTGGGCGAGGACGTCGAGAACATCATCCAGAAGCTGCTGCAGAAGTGCGACTACGACATCGAGAAGGCGCAGCGCGGTATCGTCTACATCGACGAGATCGACAAGATCTCGCGCAAGAGCGATAACCCGTCGATCACGCGCGACGTGTCGGGCGAGGGCGTCCAGCAAGCGCTGCTGAAGCTCATCGAAGGCACGATCGCCAGCGTTCCGCCGCAGGGCGGCCGCAAGCATCCGAACCAGGAGTTCGTGCAGGTCGACACGACCAACATCCTGTTCGTCTGCGGCGGCGCGTTCGACGGCCTCGAGAAGATCATCCGCCAGCGCACGGCGAAGACGGGCATCGGCTTCGGCGCCGAAGTCGCGTCGCCGGACGATCGGCGAAGCATGACGATCCTGCTGCGCGGTACCGAGCCCGAAGATCTGATCAAGTTCGGGCTGATTCCCGAATTCGTCGGCCGCCTTCCGGTCGTGGCAACACTCGACGAGCTCGACGAAGCCGCACTGATCCAGATCCTCGTCGAGCCGAAGAACGCGCTGATCAAGCAGTATCACAAGATGTTTCGCATGGAAGGCGTCGAGCTCGAGATTCGCGAGCTCGCGCTGCGTGCCATTGCGCGCAAGGCGCTCGCCCGCAAGACCGGCGCCCGCGGTCTGCGCTCGATCCTCGAGCAAGTACTGCTCGACGTGATGTACGACCTCCCGTCAATGTCCAACCTGGCCCGCGTGGTCGTCGACGAATCGACGATCACCAACGACGGCAAGCCGCTGATGATGTTCGCGGATTCGCCGAAGGTCGCGGCAGCTAAATAAGCGTTGTCAGGCCATTCGCCTGGCCTTTGCCCCGATCGGCGGGGCCGCGACCGCGCGCGCGAGCGGCGCGATCGGCCGCTGCGCGTCAGCGGTCAGCGTGGCTCGAACTCGTTGATTAAGTGTACATTTAGCAGTGCGTCCGACCGGCGCGCCGCTCTCGGAATCACGCGGATTGCGCTGCCGCCGCAGCTCTGCGACCGCGGCAGCCGCCCGAATAACGCGCCTTGGCGCGCTGTTTGCTACGAATTGTGCAGTTTCCCCGTGGCAAGCAGGACTTTCCAGCCGTTACCCAGCTTGACAGCGACGGTCGCTGGCCCCATTTTGACCGATGAAACCCCTACCTGAGGCACGCATGCCCAACGATACCGCCCTCCCGACCGACGTCACCACGCTGCCGCTGCTTCCGCTGCGCGACGTCGTCGTGTTCCCGCACATGGTGATCCCGCTGTTCGTCGGTCGCCCGAAATCGATCAAGGCACTCGACGTCGCGATGGATGCGGGCAAGCACATCCTGCTCGTCGCCCAAAAACAGGCATCGAAGGACGACCCCACGGCCGAGGATCTCTACGACATCGGCAGCGTGGCCACGGTATTGCAAATGCTGAAGCTGCCGGACGGCACCGTGAAGGTGCTGGTCGAGGGCACGCAGCGTGCACGGATCCAGAGCATCGAGGAACTCGGCGAGTATCTGGCCGCCGAAGCGCAGCCGATTGCCGGCGAGCCCGGCACGGCTCATGAGGTCGAGGCAATGCGGCGCGCGCTGCTGACGCAGTTCGACCAGTACGTGAAGCTCAACAAGAAGATTCCGCCCGAAATCCTGACGTCGATGTCCGGGATCGACGACGGTGGCCGCCTCGCGGACGCAATTGCCGCGCACCTGCCGCTCAAGCTCGAACAGAAGCAGCAGATCCTCGAGATGAGCGACGTCGGCAAGCGCCTCGAGCACCTGCTCGGCGTTCTCGAAGGCGAAGTCGACATCCTGCAGGTCGAAAAGCGCATCCGCGGCCGCGTCAAGCGCCAGATGGAGAAGAGCCAGCGCGAGTACTACCTGAACGAGCAGGTCAAGGCGATCCAGAAGGAACTCGGCGAAGGCGACGAGAACGCCGATCTCGAGGAAATGGAAAAGAAGATCAAGGCCGCGCGGATGTCGCGCGAGGCCGAGGGCAAGGCGATGGCCGAGCTCAAGAAGCTGCGGATGATGTCGCCGATGTCGGCCGAGGCGACGGTCGTGCGCAACTACATCGACACGCTGCTCGGCTTGCCGTGGCGCAAGAAGAGCAAGATCAGCAAGGATCTCGCCAACGCGGTCAAGGTGCTCGACGCCGATCACTATGGTCTCGAGAAGGTCAAGGAACGCATCGTCGAGTACCTGGCGGTGCAGCAGCGCGTCGACCGGCTGAAGGCGCCGATCCTCTGTCTGGTGGGGCCGCCCGGGGTGGGCAAGACGTCGCTCGGCCAATCGGTCGCGAAGGCAACCGGGCGCAAGTTCGTCCGGATGAGCCTTGGCGGCGTGCGCGACGAGGCCGAGATCCGTGGCCACCGTCGTACGTACATCGGCTCGATGCCCGGCAAGATCCTGCAGAACATGACGAAGGTCGCTGTGCGCAACCCGCTGTTCCTGCTCGACGAAGTCGACAAGATGGGGCAGGACTTCCGCGGCGATCCGTCGTCGGCGTTGCTCGAAGTGCTCGACCCGGAGCAAAACAACACGTTCGTCGACCATTACGTCGAGGTCGAGTACGACCTGTCCGACGTGATGTTCGTCGCGACGGCGAACACGATGAACATCCCGGCGCCGCTGCTCGACCGGATGGAGGTCATTCGCCTGTCGGGCTACACCGAGGACGAGAAGATCGCGATCGCGAAACAGTACCTGTTGCCCAAGCAGATCAAGAACAACGGCCTGAAGCCCGAGGAACTGCACGTCGCCGAAAGCGCGTTGCGCGACATCGTCCGCTATTACACGCGCGAAGCCGGTGTGCGAAGCCTCGAGCGCGACATCAGCAAGATCTGCCGCAAGGTCGTCAAGGGGCTGCTGCTGAAGCAAAGCGAAGGCAAGGTGCGCAAGGCGCGCGGTCCGGTCGACATCAATTCGAAGAACCTGGACAAGTATCTCGGCGTGCGCCGGTACACGTACGGCATCGCCGAGCGCAAGAACCAGATCGGCCAGGTAACGGGCCTCGCATGGACCGAGGTCGGCGGCGACTTGCTGACCATCGAGTCGGTCGCATTGCCGGGCAAGGGCAAGACGACGACGACCGGCAAGCTCGGCGACGTGATGAACGAATCGATCGCCGCAGCACTTTCGGTCGTGCGCAATCGTTCGAAGCAGCTTGGGATACCGGCGGACTTCTACACGAAGACCGATCTGCACATCCACTTGCCGGAAGGTGCAACGCCGAAGGACGGGCCGTCGGCGGGTGCTGCGATCGTCACGGCGATCGTCTCGATCCTCACCGGAATTCCGGTGCGCTGCGACGTCGCGATGACGGGCGAGATCACGCTGCGCGGCGAAGTGCTGCCGATCGGCGGCTTGAAAGAGAAGCTGCTTGCAGCGGGACGCGGCGGCATCAAGACGGTGCTGATACCGGAAGAGAACGTGAAAGACCTGGTCGAGATACCCGACGAGATCAAGAATCGGCTCGACATCCATCCGGTGCGCTGGATCGAGCAGGTGCTCGAACGTTCGCTCGAGCGTCAGCCGGCGCCGATCGTCGACGAGACCGACAAGACGGCGGCTTCAGTGCCGCCGGCGGCCGGCGCCGACGACGACAAGAGCGCGGTGATCAAGCACTGACGCGTTTTCCACGCAACGATCGACGGCGGGTGCAACCGTGCCCGCCGTTTTTGTTTGTGTCGAGCAGCAGATGACGAAGCACGTACATCGCGCAAGCCTTGACACCTGGAAAACCCCAGCGCTATAAAGTGGTACACCTCGCGCGTCGATGTTCGCTCGCGCTTCCGATTGGCGATGCCGCGGTCTTCACGTCGCCGCATGGCCCGCAGTTCGAATAGAAAGGATGTTCCGTGAACAAATCCGAAATGATCGACGCCATCGCCCGGCACGCCGATATCTCGAAGGCCGCGGCCGGCCGCGCGCTCGACGCGACCGTCGGCGCGATCAAGACGTCCTTGCGCCAAGGGGACATCGTCACGCTCGTCGGCTTCGGCTCGTTCTATGTCGGCAAGCGCAGCCCGCGCGCCGGCCGCAACCCCAGGACGGGCGACGCGATCAGGATCAAGGGCGGCAAGGTGCCGAAGTTTCGCGCTGGAAAAGCGTTGAAGGATGCGCTAAACTAGCGCCCCTCACGGCGTTACGCGCGGCTGGTTCGTACGGGCCGCTCGAAGTTTGGAGCGCTGTTGCATCGCGTGTCCGGTTGGCTCGCAAGGATCGCATCGTTCGTCCGGGTGCTTAGCTCAGCTGGTAGAGCGTCGCCCTTACAAGGCGAATGTCGGCGGTTCGATCCCGTCAGCACCCACCAGCACCCGGCACGAGAAGCGCGATGACGAATGCTGCCGGAGCCGTTTTCGCGTGTAACGTCGGCCGTTTGAAGAATCATGGAGTGGTAGTTCAGTTGGTTAGAATACCGGCCTGTCACGCCGGGGGTCGCGGGTTCGAGTCCCGTCCACTCCGCCAAAAACTGTAAATTGAGTTGGAAAGGCCTGCCGTGACGGCGGCCTTTCCTCGTGTGCAGCTTCATTCGAGCGCCGCCGTCACGGCGTCGTGCACCGAATTCCTGCGGCTTATCTCGCCCACGCCGGGCCCGATCGCCTTGCGAAGAAGGTCGCGCACCGCTGAGCGCGCTTCGACGATACGGAACGCAACGCCCTGTGCGGCGAGCTCGCGTTGTGTTTCGGCAAGCAGCTGCGCTCCCGCGATGTCCACATAAGGCGAAGTCGACAGGTCCCAGACGACAACTCGCAAGTCGCGTTGCGTCGCGATGTATTCCCGCACCTGGTCGCGCACGTGGCCGACGTTGAAATAGAGCAATCCCGATTCGACGCGAACGATCAGTACGCCCGGAACATTTTCGTTTTCGGGATTGCGGTCGACGTCCGAATAGCGTTGCGTTCGGGGAATCCGCGCGAGCCGCGCGACGTGCGGATGCGCGGCGCGATTGACCAGCAACGCGATCGAGAATGCCGCCGCCAGCAGGACGCCCTTCAAAATGCCCAGCAGCAACACGCCCGCGAACGCAGCCACTGCGATCAGGAATTCCGTTCGGCTCAGCGTCCATACCCGCCGCAGCTCCGGAATGTTGATGAGGCCTTTCACGGCGACGAGAACGATCGCTGCGAGTACGACATCCGGCAGGTTACGCAGCAGGCCTGTCAGGAACAGCAGGCACAGCGCGATCGTGACCGATGCCAGCACGACCGACAGTGGGGTCTTCGCACCGGCCTTGTCGTTCACCGTCGATTGCGACAGCCCGCCGGCAACCGGATAGCCTTGACAGACGGCAGCGGCGAGGTTCGCCGCGCCGAGGGCGAACAGCTCTTGCCGCGGATCGATCTCGTCGCCGTGCTTCTGCGCCAATGCTCGCGCCGACGATATGCCTTCGATGTATGCCAGCAAGAAGCAGGCGAGGGCGAGCGGGACGATGCCGTCGATGTCGCGCGCGCGCAGCGAGGGCAGCATGAAATCCGGTAGGCCGGCGGGCAGCACGCCAACGGTCTTGAATCCCATCTGGGCGAGTGGCGTCGCCGACAATGCCACGATCGATGCCGCGACAACGAACAGCGCGATCGGACGCGCGGGAAGCAGCTTGTCGCCGACGATCAGCAATGCGATCGCGCAGATACCGAAGGCAAGGACGACCGGCTGCGTGTCCGGAAGCTGACTGCCGAGCTTCCACAGGCGCTCGAAGAAGTCGCCGCTGCCGCCGGGCACGCCGAAGAGCTTCGGCAGCTGGGTCATCGCGATCGTGATCGCCGCGCCGGCCTTGAACCCGAGCAGGATCGTTTCGCTGATGAAGCTCACCAGCGAAGAAAGTCTCAACAGCCACGCGATGAAGCTGATCGCGGCGAATACGAGTGCCACGAGCGCTGCGATTTGCGCGAACCGGCCGGGATCGCCGGCCGCCATGCCTGCGACCGTCGTGCCTACCAGCAGCGAGATAGCCGACGTTGGACCGACGGCCAGCTGACGCGACGTTCCAAACAGCGCGTACGCGACACCGCCTACGAGGTAGCAGTAGATGCCGTATTGAGGGGGAAGTCCGGCAAGCGACGCATAAGCCAGCGACACCGGGATCGCATACGCGGCCAGCGTAATGCCGGCGACGAGGTCATGTCGAAACCACGAAGGCCGGTAGCCGGCAAGCCAATGCGCGGGTGGAAAAACAGTGCGCCAGCGAAGGGCCCGTTTCCCGGCGTGGTCAGTTACAGCCTCCGGCATGCGCTTGCGTCCTTCGATTTCGCCCCATTCTCAGCGAGGCGACACACAGCGCGCGACTTTAATGCGCCTCCGGAATGAACTTGAATGGATACGCGCTTTCCTTGTAGTCGCCTTGTTTCTGCCGCTTCGGAAGCTTGACCTTCTCGCGCGGCACGTCGTCATAGGGAATCCGCTTCAGAACGTGCTCGATGATGTTGAGCCGCGCGCGCGATTTATCGTCGGAGCGAACGACGAACCAGGGCGCCCACGATGAGTCGGTTGCCGCAAACATGGCGTCGCGGGCGCGCGAATAGTCGAACCAGCGGCCGTACGACTTGAGATCCATCGGCGAAAGCTTCCAGATCTTCCGTCCGTCGTCGATCCGCGCCTTGAGCCGGCGCGTCTGCTCGTCGGGGCTCACCTCCAGCCAGTACTTGAGGAGGATCACGCCCGATTCAACGATCGCCTTCTCGACGAGCGGGACGGCGGTGAGAAAGCGCTTCGCCTCGTCCTCGGTGCAAAAACCCATCACGCGCTCGACCCCTGCGCGGTTGTACCAGCTGCGGTCGAAGATGACGATCTCGCCGGCGGCCGGCAGATGCGAAATGTAGCGCTGCAAATACATTTGGGTCTTCTGGCGCTCGGTCGGCGCGGGAAGCGCCACGACGCGGAACACGCGAGGGCTGACGCGATCGGTGATCGCCTTGATCGTGCCGCCCTTGCCGGCGCCATCGCGGCCTTCGAAGACGATGCACACCTTGAGACCCTTGTGCTTCACCCATTCCTGCAAGCGCACGAGCTCGATGTGCAGACGCTTGAGTTGTTTCGCGTAGCCCTTGTTAGAAAGCGCAACGCCATTTGGCGGCCGCGCGCCGGCGTCGTCCGGACGATCGCGCGGTTTCTTGCCGGTGCCTTTACGCTTCGGCTGCGTAGCGCGTTGCCGCGCTGCCGGTTCGCCGCGCTGACGATCGATCCGTTTCATTTTTGCCCCGCCGGTGTCCAGGTGTTGTCCGGGTTGTAGCGCTGGATGGAGGCCGACGCTGGCCGTCGTGTTCGGTCCAAGATCCGTTTGCAGGACCTTGCCGTCCTGATTAACGATGAACGTCATGATCCCCGAGCTGCCATATTTGGCGGGGTACGCCACGACGGCGAATCCGCCGATCGCGCGACCCCGAACGACGTAGTCGAGCGCACCCATCGGCGCGTTCGCTCCCTGACCTTTCAGCAGTCGGTAGTAGTAGCCCCGGTACGGCGTCGGACCCTTGGTGTTCTTCTGATAACCCTCGCTGGTGGCCTTGGCGACCAGCAGACCGAGCGGGCTCGGCGGCTCGCCCTCCTTGGTCGGCCAAAACAGCCCGTCGTGCTTGCCGGGACTGCTCGTGAATTTCATCGCGTACTCGGGCACGCCGTTGCCGTTGCGGTCGGCCGAGGCGTAGTCGCGCTCGGCGTCGACGATCGCCTGCAGCACCTTGATGGCGTCGAGCTCGTTTTCCCCGATCCGGCGCGCGCGGAGTTCTTCCTTGCCTGCTTGCGTGTCGAAGCGCCACCGGTCGGCCGTTTTCACGAGCGGGAACGCGAACGGGAAGTCATCATTGCCGATGATGAGCGTCGTCGCGTCCCCCGTCGGCACAAGGGCGTGCTTCGCATCGTAAGAAGCGACGAATTGCCGGCGCATGGTGCCGTCGGCGACGGCATCGCCCGACGACAGGTCGCCGGGATCGTTGCCGAGGACTGCACGGATCGCCTTGGCGTCGTCCGCTTTCACCGCGGCGACCAGTGCGTTGACGGCCTCGTCGGGCGTGACGAACGTCTTCTGTGGTGCCTCCGCGGCGAACGCATGCGTGGAAAAGAGCAGCGCTACTGCGAGCAGGAGCAGGAGGAGAGCTTTCCACTCCCAAGCTGCGTGCGCTGGGTCCAATTGGCGGTGCATCTTTGCCTCCGGCGAGGTGAGGGTGTCGTTCATCGCCGTCCTCCGCCACCTCGACCGCCGCCACCGCCGCCGCGCCCGCCACCACCGCCGCCACGCGCCCCTCCGCCGCCGCTCGAGCGCGACATGTTCCCCGAGCTGCGCGCCGAATTCATGCTCGATGTACCGCGATTGCTGTAGTCGCGCGTCTGCGCACCCCCGCCGCGCGTGTCCATCGCGGAACTGCCGCGACCGCTGTAGTCGCGATTGCCTGCGCCATAGCTGCTTGCGCCGCCGCGACTGCCTTGAGCGTCGCGCGCCGAGACTTCACCGCGCTGGATCTGCTCGCGCCCTGAATCCGCGCGCCCGCGGAACGCGTCGCGCGACGCGGCGTCGGCGGACTGACCGCGGCCGTTTTGTCTCGCCACGTTCTGGTCGCGATACGGGACCGCGCCGCGGCGATCGCTGTTGTGCTGCCAGTTGCTATTGCTCACGTTCGTGCGGTTGAAGTTGTTGTAACGGTTGACGTTGACGTTGACGTCACCGCGGCCCCAGTTGCAGTTGCCCCACAGCGCGCCGCCGACGATGACGCCCGCGGTGAAGCCCAGCAGCGCTCCGCCGGCGACGTAGCCGGGCGGATAGTAGTAGTAGGGCGGATACGCGGGATAGGGCCATGCGCCGTACACCACCGTCGGGTTGTAGGTCGGCACGTATACGACCTCGGGTTTGGTCGGCTCGATCTTGATGACGGTCGTGCTGTTCTCCTGGGTGGTGATGACCTTCTGCTGCTCGCTGTCCTGGAGCGAGCCTTGAGCCACTGCCTTTTGCCGCAGGCTCTGTGCAGTGTTCATCACGTCCGCCTGTTGCGCGAGAAACGCATCGCCGAGCTTCTGGGTCCAGTCGAGCTTCTCGCTCATCATGGTCAACACCTGAGGGAACACGCACAGCGACTTGACGCTTGGGTCCCACGGCTGATTCTGCAGCGCATCCTCGAGTGCCTTGTCCTTGAGTCCAGGATTGGCCTTTACCCAGCGCTCCGCGGACACGACGTCGAGCGGATAGGTCGATGCCATCAGCGCTTGCGCCAGCAATGCGTCGGGATACAAGGCGATCGGTGCCACCAGCTGATCGAGTTCCTCCTGCGAAAAAGTCTTTTCCGTGGACGCAGGGACAGATGTTGCGGGCGCGGTCGCTTGCGCCGTCGGCGCCGGCGTTTGCGCCTGGACGGTCAGCGCAAGCGAGAGACAGACAACCGTCGCAACGACGGCGTTATGCTTTTTTCCCACCACGAGATCTCCCGAGACCGATATTCAACGTCTCGTTGTACAGGGTTTCGCCCGGAGGCGTATCGAGACGTGATCGTGCCGCAGCGCAGTTGCACCGTCTTTGCAAATCTCGACACGGACTGCCGCCGTTCACATGCGCTCGGAAGATCCGTCGCCCCCTTGAGTCATTCGGGTAACGTCGTGCCCGAAATGCCGGCGCCAATCGCCCGGTGTCATTCCAGACCAACGCGTGAACCTGCGCGTGAACGGACTTGCGCCTGCATAACCCAGGCTTGCAGCGACGTCGTCGAGCGCAATGTGCGACGACGAAATCAGTTGGCGCGCGAGCTCGAAGCGAACGTCATCGAGGACTGCCTGGAAAGTCGTCCCCTCATCGTGCAAACGTCGATTCAATGTGCGCCGGTGCATCGAAAGCGCCTGTGCGACGTCGTCTCCGGAATACTTGCTGTCGAGAAACAATATGCGGAGCGCCCGAGACGCCTGCTGAACGATGCTCGGCACCTTGTCGCAGCTCACCTGGCTTTCGGCGAGTTGCAGAAGCGCCGGATCGGCACCATTCACGGCCTTGCGCAGCCAATGTGCCGAAAAGCGAATTGCGCAGAACTCCGCGTTGAAGGTTGGAGAGACGTTGAGAAAATGCCGGTGGTGCGTAAAGTCATGCGGCTTGGCTGAAGGGATGAAGACTGCGGTCGGCGTCCAGGTGGGCCCGCAGAGCTCGCGCGCGAAGTTCATGTTGGTCGCGATGTACGCGTCAAAGAGCTGTTCGAGACCGGTGACGCCGGCGTCGTAGATCGCAATCCCGAAATCGGCGACGCCGGCCGTTTCCCTCAGAAAGGGGACGGCACCCTCGCAGTTGAGATGCTGATGGACGTTGAGCTTGTGCAGTGCTTCACCGACCGTCGGCGTATTGCGCACGAGCTGCCCGACGACGCCCAGGTCGGACAAGTGCCATACGCGACCCGCCAGGAGGCCGAAATGCGCGCAGCGTGTACGTGCCGCGGCCTCGTGGAGAATCCGACCCAGCGCGACGTAGGGGATTCGAGCATCGGGATCATCGAAGGCTGTCGCTGAGACACCCGCACGCCTGAAAATCGGGATCGGATCGACATCGAATTGCCGAATCAGCGGCGCCAGCGCCGTAAACGCGCCGATCCTTTGCATCGCGGGCGCGGGCGCCGTCGCGGCGTCCCGCATCGAAGGTCTCGCCAAGTGGCTGAAGGACGGCGCACCCATTGGATTTCCCTTAGGCGCGACTATTCCTTGAACGGTAAAACATATCAGTCTATACGACCGACGTCACCGATTGTCAAGAATCGTGATGGTTGCCACAAAACGTGCCGTCGGCCTGTCAAGAAGTGCGAAGACAACCGCGCCGAGGCGGCAACATGATTCGGAAAAGACAATTTGGTTCCCGGCTTTATCCGGCATCTCGTTCGCGCACTAGAGTTCGCCAGGGGATTTGAATGTCGGACTTCGTTGAAGTGGCGTCGACTGAGCACGTGATATCCGGTACCGGCGCATGGGTGAAACCTGCCGACACGCCGGTCGCGTTGTTCAACGTCGGCGGGAAGATGTTTGCAATAGACGATGCGTGCATTCGTTGCGCATCGTCCCTCGCCGCGGGAGTGCTTCATGCGACGGTAATCCGTTGCCGCCGTTGCGGGTGGCGATACGATGTGGCGACGGGTTGCGTGGTGGGCATGCCCGCACTGCGCATCCAGACATTCGAAACGAAAGTCGTGGACGCGGCGATTCTGGTTGCGACCACGGCTAGGCAGATGTTCTAGGCCCTAGCTGAGGCCGCGCCGAATCGCCTTCCGCGACGCCGACCTCGCTGTCGAGAATTGCGGAGACGAGACGGATAGAAGGGCGTGGACATGGAGCGCCGAGAGGTGACCGATGTGCGCGATTACGCCGTGGCGGAGACCACGAAGGGCGGCCTCCACGTCACGATTCGCGCGCTGCGCGACGAGGATCGCGAGAAGGTGGCAGCCGCGGTCCGCGGTCTCGATCCGGAGTCGATCTATCTTCGCCTCTTCAGCCACCGTCGCGAGCTCACCGACGCGGCGCTCGACCGACTCATGCGCTTCGATCCCGCCAGCGAAGTCGTGCTGCTCGCAACCGTAGGTGCTGCGGCCGGCGAGCGCGTGATCGGCTCGGCGCGCTACGTCGTGGGGAAGCCTAACGTTGCCGAGGTCGCGTTCATGGTCGAGGAAGATTTCCACGGACGTGGCATCGCGAGCCTTCTGCTTCGCCACCTCGCACGCGTCGCGCGCGTGCAGGGCATCGAAACATTCGAGGCGGACGTGCTCGCTGAAAACAAGGCAATGCAATCCGTGTTCGCGCGCAGCGGCTGGAAAGTCCAGTCGCAGCGCGACGGCGGCACCGTGCATCTCACCATGAGCCTTCCGGATTAGCGGCGAAGACACTCATCGAGTCGCGCCCGACGCATCGCTGGTCGTGGCGGGTAGTGCGGCCCCGGCCTCGAAGCTGCCACCGAGTGCGAGGTGCAGGTTGACCCGCTGCACGAGACGCTCGGATTCCATGCGCAGCAGCGCGACGCGGGCCGAATAGAGCGCGAGTTGCTGCTGCTGCACGCCGCGCAGATCGATCGTCCCGACGCGGTAACGGATGTTGGCGAGCTCCAGCGCACGCTCGTTCTCGCGCACGGCGCGGATCAGGATCTGCTCGCGGTCGCTGGCGGTACGACCCGCCGCGAGCGCGCCCTCGACCTCGCCGAACACGCGCGCGCCCACCTTGCCGTAGTCGGCGATCGCCGCCTGCTGCTCCGCCGTGCGCGCCTCCACTTGCGCCTGCAGCAGGCCGCCGAGGAAGAGCGGCTGCACCAATCCCACACCGAAGCTGAAGAGCGGGTTCTCGCGCTCATGCAGCACGAAGAGCTCGGATGAAATCGACGTGAAGTTGGCGACCAGCGTGATGCGCGGCAGGCGGGCGGCTTTCGCCTCCTCGGTGCGATAGAACGCCGCGGCGACACGGCGCTCCGCCGCGACGACATCGGGACGTCGCTCGAGCAGCTCGGAGGGGAGTCCGGCCGGAACGTCACCAGGCCAGGCGGGCAGGGTTTCGGCCACCGCGACCGTGCCGCCGGGGTAACGTCCGACCAGTGTCTCGAGCGCGCGCAGTGCGTTGACGTAAGCCAGGTCGAGGCTGCGCGCCGTGTCGCGCAGGCTTTCGACGCTGGCCTGGGCCAGCGCGACGTCGTATTCGTCGCCGTTGCCGATGCGCAGGCGCTCCCGCGCAAGTGCTGCGAGCTGCTCGGACGCCTTCAACATCGCTTCCGCCTGCACCTTCTGCAATCGCGCTTCCACAGCCACGATCCAGCTCTTGGCCACCAGCGCTGCGATCGATTGCCGCGCGAACTCGGCGTCGAGCGCCGTCGATTGGTACTGCAACTCCGTTGACCGCGTCACGGCGCGCACACGGCCCCAGAGGTCCAGCTCCCACGATGCGAAGAGACCGACACCCTCGAGCCCCGACGAATCGCCACTCATCTTGCCGCCGCCGCGCGCGACGAGGTTCACTTGCGGCCACAGCGGCGATTTCGCGGCGGCAAGGTAGGCGGCCGCGGTGTCGACGCGGGCCGCGGCAATGCGCAGGTCCGGATTGAAGGCAATCGCCTCCATGACCAACGCGTCGAGCGGCGGCTCGTGGAACGACGCGAGCCAGCTGTCGGCGACGGCGCCGGACGCACCACTCGCGGCTGCCCATTGCGGCGGCGGCGTCAGGTTGGGCATCGCCTGCCTCACGACCTCCTCGTGGGGTGGCGTGTTCTTCAGCGCGCACGCGGACAGCGACAGCACGCAGAGAACGACCAATGTTCGCGCGGACGCCATTCTCAGTGCAGCTTCAGGATCAGGTAGTTCGTGTACGAGCCGACACGCAGGATGACCTTGCGCAGGATGTGAAGCGCCGCTGCGTGGTCAGTGTAGATCGCAGCGTCTCCGGCGGTGCCGGCTGCAAGAAAGAGATCCTTGTCCTTGTCCGCGACGTCGAACTTGACTGCGAAGCGCTGCGCCGGCGCGGTGAGCACGCCGGTCATCGGCAGCGTTCCGCCCGCCTGCACCTGCCCGGCACCCTGCGCCCAGACGATCGAGTTGACCTGGCCTTTGATGACGCGTCCCGGGTATGTGTTCAGCGCGAACTCGGCCTCGTTGCCCGGTTCCACCTGGTGCAGCTCGTTCTGGTTGTAGAGGGCGATGACGGTGCCGGTCGCTTCGACTAGGGTCATCACCGGCGCCACCGGGAGGGCGGCCACGAATCCGCCCGGCCTCAGCTGCAGGTTGATCACGTAGCAGTCGCAGGGGGACCGCGTCGTTGTCTGATCGAGATCCCATTTCGCGCTTTCGAGCTGGGCGCGGATTTGCGCGGTCTGTGCGAATTCCCCGTTCGATTGCGCGCCCAGCTTCTGCTGCACCTGCTCGCGCGAAGAGATGGCCTGCGTCTCGCCGGACCGCGCCTGCGCTTCGGCGCTGCGGGCCGCATTGAGTTGTCCCGTTAGTTCCACGACGTTGGTCTCGGCCCGCTCGAGGTCGAATCTCGTGCCGGCGCCTGAGGCGACCAGCTCGCGGTATTGAGTGACGCGCTTTCGTGCCAGGTCGAGGCTCGCGGTCACCTCGGCGGTCTTCGCCTGGGCCTGCGCGATGGCGCCCCTCGTTTCGACGATCTTGCCCTGTGCACCCTTCACCGACTCTTCAAGTTCGCGCTGCTGCGCGCTGGCGCTGGCAAGTTGAGCCTGAAGGGTGTTGACTTGAAGTTGGTACGGCGTGGGATCGATGCGGAACAGCACGTCGCCCTTCTTCACCGGCCGGTTGCCTTCCTCGATCGGGACTTCGATCACGCGGCCGCGGACCTGGGAGACGATCGGCACCGTGTAGCGAAAGACACGAACATCGCTCGACGAAGGTGCGACGACGTTCAGCGTGAGGATCATGACCGTCAGCGCAACGATGGGAATGATGACGACCGTGACCTGCGAATAAATGTTCCAAGGCAGCCACTTGAACTTGATGAAGATGAGCCAGACGCATAGCGAATAGATGCCGAGGAGCAGGATATCCATCAGGCTCGATCCTCGGCCGCCGTCGGCGCTGCCCCGGCCGCTGCCTGCAGCTCGAGGTCGGTGCGAAGCTTCTTCAGGTTGGACGGCAGCGCGCCCTTCGCGGCCATCGCGTCGAGCTCGCTGCGCAGATGCGCCACCTCGTCATGCGGCAGCTCACCAGCCCGGGCCTTCTCTCCCATCGTCTCGTGCCAGTGTTCGTGCTTGTCGGTGCCGTAGGCCACCTTGTACCCAACCGGCTTGGTGAATGCCCAAAGCCACGCGAGCGGCCAAAGCAGTCCGCCGAACACGAGCGAAAGCAGGCACAGCGTCTGGATTGCCGCAGTCTGCGGATGATGGCGCTTCTCCGCCAGTCGCTCGGGCATCACATGGAGCAGCCAGAAGACCACGATGACAACCACCGGCACCACGATGAGGACCACGATCGCGATGATGTCCGCGGCCTTGTCGAGCGCCTCGCCGGACAGGAACGACGCATGGGCAGGTAGTGCCGCGAATGCCGCAGCGAGCGCTGCCGCCCATCGGCAAATGGCAAGAAAGCTATGCTTGGACATCGTTCCGACCGGAATGGGTGAGCGGCGGATTCTAACGCGCATTGACACGCGTGCGGTTCGCGCTGCACCGGGTCGGAACCGAACGGCTCCAGCGACGACATCGCGAGTAAGATGAGATTTCATATCGGTAGCTCGTACTCGAAGTTCGAACGGTCGAGGCGCCATACGCTGCGTTGCGGCGTAATTTCATTTGCGGGTATCCCGGCGCTCGCGAATCGATCGTTGCGATTGGTTGTGGTACTGTCAAGTTCTGTCTAGCTTTATCGGGGCCAGCGGCGCGATGCCGCTGCCAGCGAGACTCGCCCTCGACACTGCGAGAGGATGCCGCCGCGTTTCATGCTGCCGCGCACGCTCCTGCGCCGTCCTCGCAATTCTCGACAAGGCGGCATGCCCGGAGCCTGTTTCGCCGACAAAGCCCGCGAAGCGGCGAATTATTGTCGAGTTCTGCGAGGACGTTGACGCCGATCCGAGGCAGCATCCGGTGTCGAGTGCGTCGCACAATTTTTCCGGCCGAGGAGCACCAACATGGACGACAAGGGCAACCTGCGCGGGGGCTGGTGGGCCAAGAACCTCGACGACATCGATCGCGAAGTCGCTCGCCTCGCGGCAATCTGCAACGTGAAGGTCCTTGACGCCGGCGTCATCGCACGCATCCTGGAAGGTGACGAGTCGGTATGCGGGACGCGCAATGCTCCCGCCTTCGCAAAACTCCGCGACGCGATGAAGATGCACTATCACATCCGGACGAAGGCCGTGGAGGCGATGGGAGAGCACGCCACCGCCCGGATCATCGAACAAATCGTCGAAGACCTGCGCCAGCGCATCGGCGACAGGCTGGGCGGAACCCAGCCGTAGTGTCGATCGGCTTCCAGGAGCAGATATGTCGATGAAGATCGATCGCCAGCTGGCGCACAGCCAGGAGATGTCGAACAAGGTCGCGCTGCTCTTTCAGAAGCGCGCGAAGATTGCTCACGAGCGCTTCGCGGAGCAGCTGAAAAGCGCGTGCGACGACAACGCGGTCGGACAGCTCGTGACCAATCCCGCGGCGGCGGCGAAGGTCTGGACCGACTGGTACGAGTACGCCGTGGATGCCGCGCAGCGGTCGGTCCTGTTTTGGGACACGATGCGCGAGCGGGGAAACGCCTTCGTGGAGCACGCAAGCGCGGGACTGCCGCCCTTGCTGCATTTCGATTACGAGATCGTGGTGGATGGTCGCAAGCTCGGGCGGCCGGTCAACTATGCGCTGGTGCGAATCGTGCCGCCCGAGGGCGTCGACGTCGATCCGAAGCGACGGCCCTACGTGATCATCGATCCCCGTGCCGGCCACGGCCCGGGAATCGGCGGCTTCAAGGACGACTCGCAGGTCGGTGTCGCACTGCGCGACGGCCACCCGGTTTATTTCGTCATCTTCTTTCGCGACCCGGAGCCTGGGCAGACGCTGCTCGACGTCTGTGAAGCGGAGAAGCAATTCGTGCACAAGGTGCGCGAGCTTCACCCGCACAGCGCGAAGCCCGCGATCGTCGGCAACTGCCAGGGCGGATGGGCGGCAATGATGCTCGCGGCCGCCGATCCCGACGACACGGGCCCGATCGTGATCAACGGCGCGCCGATGTCGTACTGGGGCGGCGCGTGGCAAGAAGGCGAAGGCGACAACCCGATGCGCTACGCGGGCGGAATGCTCGGCGGAACGTGGCTGGCGTCGTTCGTCTCCGACCTTGGCGACGGCGTTTTCGACGGCGCGTATCTTGTCGAGAACTTCGAGAATCTGCATCCTGCGAACACGTTCTGGGACAAGTACTACCACCTGTACGCCAACATCGACACAGAGCCGCCGCGCTTTCTCGAGTTCGAGCGCTGGTGGGGCGGCTTCTACCTGATGAATCGCGAGGAGATCGAGTGGATCACTCGGAATCTCTTCGTCGGCAACAAGCTGTGGAAGGGTGAAACGAGGGCTTCCGACGGGGGGATGTTCGATCTGCGCAACATAAAGGCGCCGATCATCCTGTTCGCGTCGATGGGCGACAACATCACGCCGCCGCAGCAGGCGTTCAACTGGGTCGCGGATGTCTACGGTTCGACCGACGAGATCAAGTCGCGCGGGCAGGTGATCGTCGGGCTCATGCACGAAAGCGTGGGTCATCTCGGGATCTTCGTGTCGGGAAAAGTCGCCAAGAAAGAGCATAGGCAGATCGTCTCGGTGCTGAAGTCGATCGAGACGCTGCGGCCGGGGCTTTACGCGATGTCCATCCGGGAGCTCGAGACCGACGGCGAGGAGGTCAGCTACGAGGTGGAATTCAGCGAGCGTCAGCTCGAGGACGTGGTCGCGCGCCTCAACCGCTTCGACCGCGCCGACGAGAAGCCCTTCGAGGCGGTGGCGACGATCTCCGAATTCAACCAGCGCGCATACGAGCTCTTCGCCCAGCCGCTCGTGCAGGCGACGTCGAGCGAGTCCGCGGCGAAGATGCGTCGACAGTTCCATCCGCTGCGTGTTCAGCGCTGGGCGCTGTCGGACCTCAACCCGTGGCTCGGTTGGCTCGGTCCCGCCGCGAAAGCCGTCAAGGCGCAGCGCCGCAGCGCCGCCAAGGACAACGCTGCGCTCAAGATCGAGAAGGCCGCATCGCGCGCGATCAGCGCGTCGCTGGACTACTATCGATCCGTGCGCGATGCGGCGAGCGAGGCTGCTTTCTTTCAGACCTACGGCAACGTGTTCTCGCTTTTTGCCACCGACGATCGCAAAGCGGGGAAAGAGACTACGAATCCGATCGTAGAGCCCCGCGAGCTGCCGTTCGTGAAGGAGGCCCTGGCATCGATCGCCGAGGGCGGATATGCCGAGGCGCTCTCGCGCGTCGCATGCCTGCTCGCGCGGAAGGGCGAGCCCCTGCTGCTGTCGCGGCTGCAGCTGAAGCAGGAGCTGATGTCCGACTACGGCGATCTGCTGCCCGCGATGCCTGCGGACCAGTGGCGCCGCGTACGGGGCGAGCAGGAGATCATCGTTCGCTATGAGCCGGAGCGGGCGCTCGCAACGTTACCGAAGCTCCTTGCGGATCGGGCGGATCGGCAGAAACTGGTCACGCTCGTGCAGAGGCTTCTTGCCGACGAACGAGTGCAGCGTACGAAGCCATCGAGCGAACAGGTCGCGATGATCGAGCACATCGGCGGGGTGCTGGGGGTCGAAGCTGCCGCGCCGCGTCCAGCGCCGGTGCAGCGCAGGCGCAAGTCATCCGGCACCACGGCGCGCAAGCGGGGAGGCTAGATGGAACGAACTCACGAAAAATACCAGCGGCTGCTCGACTTCTGCCGGGCGCTGCCGCCGACACCGACAGCGGTTGCGCATCCCTGCGACGAAAGCTCGCTGCGAGGCGCCATCGATGCGGCACGCCTGGGCCTGATTGCACCGATCCTGGTCGGGCCCCGCGCGCGGATCGAGGCCGTCGCAAAGCAGTTCGACATCGATATCGGTGGCGTGGCGATCGAGGACGCGCCCTACAGCCAGGCTTCGGCCATGCGGGCGGTGGAACTGGTGCGGGAGGGCAAGGCCGAGGCGCTGATGAAGGGCAGCCTGCATACCGACGAGCTGATGGCGGCCGTCGTTCGGCGCGAAACGGGCCTGCGGACCGCGCGGCGTGTCAGCCATTGCTTCGTGATGGACGTCCCTTCGTATTCGGAGACCCTGATCGTCAGCGACGCCGCGGTCAATATCGCGCCGACGATGGAGGACAAGGTCGACATCATCCAGAACGCGATCGACCTCGGACACGCGCTTCGGTTCCCCGAGGTGCGCGTCGCGATCCTCTCCGCCATGGAGACCGTCAATCCGAAGGTGCCTTCGACTGTCGAGGCGGGCGCGCTGTGCAAGATGGCCGACCGCGGCCAGATCACCGGCGGCGTGCTCGACGGACCTCTGGCGCTCGACAATGCGATCAGTCTCGAATCGGTCAAGATCAAGAAAATCGAGTCGCCGGTCGCGGGACGCGCGAACGTTCTGATCGTTCCGGACCTCGAGGCCGGCAACATGCTCGCGAAGAGCCTGTCGTTCATGGCCGGCGCGGATGCGGCCGGCATCGTGCTCGGCGCACGCGTTCCCATCATCCTGACGAGCCGGGCCGACTCGGTCACGACGCGGCTGGCCTCGTGCGGGATCGCAGCACTGGTCGCACACACGCGCCGCGAGGCAGCCGCCAAGGCCGTGGTGTGATGAACGCGTTGCCACACGCACGACGTTCGCCGCACCGATCGGACAGCGCAACTTCGGTCGGGGACTGACATGAACGATGTCATCGTCGTCGTCAACGCGGGGTCGTCGAGCCTCAAGTTCTCGCTGTTCGTGCAAGCGTCGAAGGGCCTCGAGCTGGTCGCGCGCGGGCAGGCGGAAGGTCTGTACACGTCGCCGCGGTTCGTCGCAAAGGACGGCGCGGGCGACGTCATCGAGGAAAAAACCTGGGGAGAAGGCATCGAGCTCGGGCATGCCGGCGCGCTCGATCACCTGATCGCTTTCCTGCGCCAATGGCGTGCCGACTACAGGCTCGCCGGTGTGGGCCATCGGGTGGTTCATGGGGGGCTGGAGTACGCGAAGCCAGTGCGGGTCGACGCATCGGTAGTCGCAGCGCTGGAGAAATACATTCCCCTCGCGCCGCTGCACCAACCGCACAATCTCGCCCCGATTCGCCTGCTGCTCGAGCGGCTGCCGACACTCCCGCAGATCGCGTGCTTCGACACGGCCTTTCATCGCGATCAACCGCCCGTCGCGCAGGCCTTCGCATTGCCGCAGTCACTGACCGATCGCGGCGTGATCCGCTACGGCTTCCACGGCCTGTCCTACGAATACATCGCGCAGGCGCTGCCCGCGCACGATTCCCGCGCAGCGACCGGCAAGGTCGTCGTGTTGCACCTCGGCAACGGATCCAGCATGTGTGCGATCGACGCAGGCCGGAGCATCGCGAGCACGATGGGATTCACCGCGGCCGATGGGCTGCCAATGGGCACGCGATGCGGCAATCTCGATCCGGGTGTGGTGCTCTACCTGCTGGACGAGCTCAAGATGGACGCGCGTGCGATCGAAAAGCTGATCTACCAGCAGTCGGGCCTGCTCGGCGTGTCCGGCATCTCGAGCGACATGCGAACGCTCGAAGCGAGTGACGAGCCGCGAGCGAAGGCCGCGATCGCGCTCTACGTCTACCGGATCGGGCGCGAGCTGGGCTCGCTGGCGGCGGCGCTCGGCGGCGTGGATACGATCGTGTTCACGGCAGGTATCGGCGAGAACAGCCGATCGCTGCGCGAACAGGTTTGTCGCGACGCAGCATGGCTCGGCGTCGATCTCGACGTCGAGGCCAACGCCGCCGCCCGCGACGCAACGCGGATCAGCTCGACGGCAAGTCGCGTTTCCGTCTGGGTGCTGCCGACGAACGAGGAGCTGATGATCGCGCGCCATACGCGAGCGGCGATCGATGCCGGCCCGCGGTCGCCTGTTGCATGACCGCCCATGCGAACTGATCTCACGATACCGATATGACCATCGATACGCCGCGCACGATTCTCAAGGGCAAGAAAGCGCTCGTCGTGGGTGTTGCGAACGAACACTCGATCGCCTACGGCTGCGCGAAGGCGTTTCGCGAGCTCGGCGCCGATCTGGCCATCACTTACCTGAACGACAAGGCGCGCCGCTTCGTGGAGCCGCTCGCACGCGGGCTGGAGGCGCCGCTGTTCCTGCCGCTCGACGTGAGCGTCCCGGGCGCGCTGGAAACGGTGTTCGAGTCGATCGCGACAACGTGGGGAAAGCTCGACATCCTCGTTCACTCGATCGCGTTCGCGCCGAAGGAGGACCTGCAGGGTGGGCTCCTCGACTGCTCGGCGACGGGATTTGCGACGGCGATGGACATTTCCTGCCACTCCTTCGTCCGGATGGCGAAGCTCGCCGCGCCGCTGATGACGGATGGCGGCACGATGTTCGCGATGAGTTACCACGGCGCCAGCAAGGTGGTGCCGACCTACAGCGTGATGGGTCCGGTGAAGGCGGCGCTCGAGGCGTGCTGCCGCTATCTCGCCTACGAGCTCGGCGGGCAACGCATTCGTGTCCACGCCGTTTCGCCGGGGCCGCTCAAGACGCGCGCGGCATCCGGCCTCAAGGATTTCGACCTGCTGCTCGCCGAGGCGGCGCAACGAGCGCCGCTTGGCGAATTGGTCGACATCATGGACGTCGGATTCACTTGCGCGTTTCTCGCGACTCCCTATGCGCGGCGGCTGTCGGGTGAAACGCTGTACGTCGACGGCGGCGTGAACATCATGGCGTGACGAATCGCGCGAAGTCCCCCGATACTTTTTGCCACCGGCGGCGTGTTTTCGCCGCGGCCCTCGCGCTTGCCGCATTGCCGCCGACGGTTAGCGCGCAGGGGGTCCCCGCGCCGCTGCGCGACGGCGAAGTCACCGTCGACGCAACGACCTCAGCGCAAGTTCCGAAGCGCACCGGCCGCGCACGCTTCTTCGACCCCGACGACGGCCAGCTCGACCTGTCGCACTTTCTGGAAGATGCGCGAGGCTTCCTGCCCGTGCCCATTGTCGTTACCGAGCCCGCTGTCGGCTACGGTGGAGGCGCGGCGGGAATGTTCCTGCGACCGCGCAAGGAGGCGGGCAACGAGGGCTGGGCGCGCCCCGACATCTCCGTCGGAGGCGGCCTCGTCACGCAGAACGGAACATGGGCGGCATTCGCTGGGGATTCGAGCCGCTTCCTCGACGGTCGGCTGCGCACGCTCGTCGGCGGTGGGGCGGGCCAGATAAACCTCGATTTCTTCGGACTGTCGGACGATCCCTCGTCGCGCGATCAGGGCGTTCGCTACTCGCTGCAGTTCGCAGCATTCGTCGGACAAGCGAACTGGCAGCTCGCACCGAAGTCCCCATGGTCCGTCGGCGTGCGCTATGTGTACGCAAACGTGGACCCTCGCCTGCGGGACGAGCCGCTGTTTCCCGGGCTTGCCGAGCGCACGCGCGTGACCGTCTCGGCGCCCACGGTGATCGTCGAGTTCGATTCCCGCGACAACATCTTCACGCCTACGCGCGGCGTCTATGCCGAGACGGCGTACCTCGCGTCGCGCGAGGCGCTGGGTGCTACCGTCGGCTTCGAGCGCTTCGACCAGCTGCTGATCGGATGGTATCCGCTGCGCGATGACGTGACGCTCGCCGCCAATGCAACGTACTCGCGGGCCTCTGAAGGCACGCCGTTCTTCCTGCGTCCGTTCGTGACACTGCGTGGAGTCCCTGCGGTGCGCTATCAGGGAGATCAGGCGGCGTCGATCGAGATCGAGGCGCGATGGCAGTTCTACGGACGCTGGAGCGTCGTCGCGTTCGGCGGTGCGGGCCGCACGTGGACCGAGCGCGAGAACCGCTCGTCGCAGCAAAGCGTGGGCAGCGGCGGCGCGGGCTTTCGTTACGAGCTCGCGAGCAAGTTCGGCCTGCACGCAGGCATTGACGTGGCAGCGAGTCCCGGCACGGTGGCGGTCTACTTCGTCATCGGCAATGCGTGGTTCCGGCCGTGATGAGCTCGATCTAGCTTGCCTGTGCGCATGTCGAGATTTGTCGAGACGCGACCGCATCGCCGGTTCACGATTGGAGATACGAAACGAAACGCGGACCCGCTAGCCGCGATCGCATTGGCCGCGCATCCGCAAGAGAGGCGAGATATGGCAACCGTTCCGAAGTCCAATGGCGAGCGCTCCGAATCGGCCTGGCGCGGCTTCACCGGCGGCGCATGGCAGACGCGCGTCAATCTGCGCGACTTCATCCAGCGCAATTACACGCCGTACGAAGGCGACGGGTCGTTCCTCCAGGGACCGACCGAGCGCACGAAAGGCATGTGGCAGAAGCTGAAGCCGCTGTTCGCGCAGGAGCGCGAGAAGGGCATTCTCGACGTATCGCAGGTGCCGTCGGGCATCCTCGCGCATGCGCCGGGCTACATCGACAAGCCCAACGAGATCATCGTCGGCCTGCAGACCGACGCACCGCTCAAGCGCGCGATCATGCCCTTCGGCGGCTGGCGCGTCGTCGCGGCAAGCCTCGAGGCCTACAACTACAAGCCCGACGAAAAGGTCGGCGAGATCTTCACCAAGTATCGCAAGACCCACAACGACGGGGTCTTCGATGCGTACACGTCGGAGATCCGCAAGGCGCGCTCGTCGCACGTGGTCACCGGCCTGCCTGATGCATATGGCCGCGGCCGCATCATCGGCGACTATCGCCGTGTGGCGCTGTACGGCATCGACTTTCTCGTCGTCGACAAGGAGCGCGAGAAGGAGGAGCTCGACGATCGCCATTCGACCGAGGACATCATCCGCCTTCGCGAGGAGCTCGCCGAGCAGATCCGGTCGCTCAACGAGCTGAAGGTGATGGCGGCGAACTACGGCTACGACATTGGCAGCCCGGCGCGCAACGCACGCGAGGCGGTGCAGTGGACGTATTTCGGCTATCTCGCCGCGATCAAGCAGCAGAACGGCGCCGCGATGTCCGCGGGACGGCTTTCGACGTTCTGGGACATCTACTTTGAACGCGACCTCAAGGAAGGCACGCTGACCGAGGCGCAGGCGCAGGAGATCATCGACGACCTCGTGATCAAGTGGCGGATCGTGCGCTTCCTGCGCGCACCCGAGTACAACGCAGCTGTTCTCGGGCGATCCGGTGTGGGTCACCGAGGTCGTCGGCGGCATGGGTGAGGACGGGCGCACGCTCGTAACCAAGAGCGCATTCCGGATGCTGCACACGCTCTCGAACCTCGGACCGGCCCCGAGCCCAACCTGACGGTGTTCTGGTCGCCGCGGCTGCCCGACGGCTTCAAGCGCTTTGCGATCAAGACGTCGATCGACACGAGCGCGATCCAGTACGAGTCCGACGACCTGATGCGCCCGAAGTGGGGCGACGATTGCGCAATAGCCTGCTGCGTGTCGGCAATGCGCGTCGGCAAGCAGATGCAGTTCTTCGGCGCGCGGGTGAACCTGCCGAAGACGCTGCTGTACGCGCTCAACGGCGGGCGGGACGAGCTCTCCGGCAAGCAGGTCGGGCCGCAGCTCGCGCCGGTCACCGGCGACGTGCTGGACTACGACGAGGTAATGACGCGCCTCGATCCGATGCTGGACTGGCTGGCGAAGACCTACGTCAACGCGCTCAACGTAATCCACTACATGCACGACAAGTACGCTTACGAGGCGATCGAGATGGCGCTGCACGACCGCGACGTGCTGCGCACGCTGGCCTGCGGCATCGCCGGCCTGTCGCACGCCACCGACAGCCTGTCCGCGATCAAGTACGCCAAGGTGAAACCGGTCCGCGACGATCGCGGAATCATCGTCGACTTCGCGATCGACGGCGAGTTCCCGTGCTTCGGCAACAACGACGATCGCGCCGACGACATCGCCAAGTTGCTGGTGTCGATGATGATGAACAAGATCCGGATGTATCCGAGCTATCGCAACTCGGTGCATACGCAGTCGGTGCTCACGATCACGTCGAACGTCGTGTACGGCAAGGGAACGGGCACGACACCCGACGGACGCAAGAAGGGCGAAGCGTTCGCGCCCGGCGCCAACCCGTCGAACGGCCGTGACACGCACGGAGCGCTGGCAGCGCTGATGTCGGTCGCGAAGATCCCGTACGACGACGCGGAAGACGGCATCTCGTTGACGTTGTCGGTGGTGCCCTCTGCACTCGGCAGCGAGGCCGAGCGACTCGAGCGCGGCGTCAACGCGCTCGACGCTTACTTCGGCACCGGCGGGTTCCACGTCAACATCAATGTGCTCAACCGCGAGACGCTGCAGGACGCGATGAAGAACCCGGACAAGTACCCGCAACTCACGATTCGCGTGTCGGGCTACGCGGTGAACTTCGTCAAGCTCACGAAGGAGCAGCAACTCGACGTGATCAATCGCACGTTCCACGGGGCCATGTGAGGACGCGGCCGTGAGCGCACCGGGTCATCCGAGGGTCGTCTCGTGAGCGCAAGCGCGCGGGGCAGGCGATGAGCCGATCGCTCACGGGCAGTCGCTACGAGCTTCACGTTGCGCGCAAGGGAGCGACCGAGAGCAAGGTCGCGCACGACTACTACGCGATTCACGCCGGCGACGATGAGCAGATAAAGGAGGAAGACGACCTCGTCGGTTACGTGCATTCGTACGAAGTGGGCAGCACGGTGGACGGTCCGGGCATCCGCTTCGTCGCGTTCCTCACCGGTTGCCTGCTCCGCTGTCAGTACTGTCACAACCCGGATACCTGGCACAAGTACAACGGCCACCCCGTGACCGTCTCTAAGGCGATGCGCGAGATCGGCAAGTACGCGCAAGTGCTCAAGATCAGCAAGGGCGGCGTTACGCTCTCCGGTGGCGAGCCGATGCTGCAGCGGCCCTTCGTCACCCGGATTTTCCGGCACTGCAAGGCGCTTGGGGTCCATACCTGCATGGACACGTCGGGCCGCCTGGGCGACCGCTTTACCGACCAGGAGTTGATGGACATAGACCTCAATCTCCTCGACATCAAGTCAGGCGACCCGGAGATTTACCAGAAGATCACGCGCCAGCCATTGCAGCCCACGCTCGACTACGCGCGTCGGTTGTCCGAGTTGGGACGCCCAATGTGGATCCGGTACGTGCTCGTTGCGGGCCTCTCCGACGGTTACGACAACGTCCAGAAGGTCGCCGATTTCTGCGCCGGGCTGAAGACGGTCGCAGCGGGTGGAAATCCTGCGTTTCCATCAGATGGGCCGCGACAAATGGCAGAAGCTCGGCCTCGACTACCCCTTGGAGAACGTCGAGCCGCCCGACGCTGTGCTGACCGAGCGCGTCCGCGAACAATTCCGCAGCCGCGGGTTGACCGTCTACTGATAGACCAAGCCGGAGGCAACGTGGAGTTCATCAAGACGCTGCTCGAGCAACAGCCGCTGATGGCTGTGTTTCTGACGATCGCGATCGGCTATCTCGTCGGCGAGATCAACATCAAGGGATTTTCGCTGGGCGTTGGCGCGGTGCTGTTCGTCGCGCTGTTCATAGGCTGGTTCGCGCCGAAGTCGGCGCCCGCCCCGATGGTCGGAACGCTGGGTCTTGCGCTCTTCCTCTATGCCGTGGGCGTGCAGTACGGCAAGCAGTTCTTCCTCGGCTTGACCAGCGCCGCCGGACAACGGGCCAACATGATCGCGCTCGTCGGCGTGCTGCTCGCTGGCGCAGTAAGCCTGCTGTTCGTGAAGCTGATGAATCTCAATCTTGGCCACGCACTCGGATTGTTCGCGGGGTCGGGCACCAGCACGCCTACGCTGCAGGCTGCCATCGTGACACTCGGCAACGACGACCCGGCCGTCGGGTATTCGGTTTCGTATCCGTTCGGCGTGGCCGGGCCAATCCTGCTGCTCTATGTCACGTTCATGTTCCTCAAGCCGAAGATCGAACTTCCGTCGGGCGCGGGGATTCAGATGCTCGAGATCGCGCTGCGCAATCCCGATCACTACGGCAAGACGCTCGGCGAGGTGATGAGCGGGCTGCCCCCCGGCGTGCAGATCGTCGCGGTGCGAAGGGCCCACCAGAACGAGCCGGCCTCACCCTCCATCGTCGTCGCCGAAGACGACGTCGTGCTCATCGTCGGTCCCACCAAGGATGCCCTCGGCCAGGCGAGCAAGGCCCTGGGCGAGGCCGCACCCGGCCACCTGGTCAAGGATCGGCGCGATCTCGATCACCTGCGCGTGTTCGTGTCCCGCCCGAGCGTGGTGGGTCGAGCGCTCAGCGATCTCGACATGCCGGGCGACAAAGCGTCGATCATCGCGCAGGTTCGCCGCGGCGACACTGACATCATGCCGCGGCCGGACCTCGTGCTCGAATTTGGCGATCGCATTGGCATGCTCGCACATCGCGGCGATTTTCCTGCGATGCGCAAGTTTTTCGGCGACTCGATCAAGGGCACTGCGGAGTTCAGCTACATCTCGATTGGCCTTGGCATGGCGCTCGGATTTCTGCTCGGCGCGATCCAGATCCCGCTACCCGGCATCGGCAAAATCGCCGTTGGCTTGTCCGGCGTGCTGATCGTTGCGCTGATCCTCGGGAACATGCGCCGCACGGGCGGCATGAACTGGACGATTCCGCTGTCGGCGAACCTCGTCCTGCGCAATCTCGGGCTCACGCTGTTCCTCGCACAGGTCGGAATGGCCTCCGGGCCGAAGTTTGCTGCAACGGTGGCCGACACCGGTCTCTTGATGCTCGGCATGGGCGCACTCGTGCTGATCGCGCTCGTTCTGCCGATCCTCATTCTCGGGCTGCTTGTTTTCAAGATGCCGTATGACGAAGTGGCCGGCATCGTCGCGGGCGCGTGCGGCAACCCCGCGATACTGGCTTACGCGAACAAGCTCGCACCGACGGACCGGCCGGACATCGGCTACGCGATGATCTTTCCCGGCATGACGATACTCAAGATCCTGTTCGTGGATATCGTGCCCGCGTTCTTCTGAAGGCGCCGCAGTTCCGACGGTGCCGCGCTGCGCGCGACGACACGTCCTGTTTCGACCTGAAAAAGCGGCCACCGACCGAGCCTCGGTCGCCTTGGTCGGCTGCGGGAAATCTGGTACATTCGCGAGCCACGAGCAGAAATCGCTCATGCCGTTTGGTGCCAGGCTACCGGATTGATTGCCCCTCCGCCTGTCACGCCGGGGCCGCGGGTTCGAGGCCCGCCCACTCCGCCAATACTGATCGAGGGGCGAACGCAAGTTTGCCCTTTTTTGTGACCCCGCGGGGTTGCAGCCGCCCACCACCGTCCACGATGCCATGTTCGATCTCGTCCACAAGCACAAGCACATCGCGCAAGGCATCCTCGCGCTGATCACGCTGCCGTTCGCGTTTTTCGGTGTCGACTATTACGTCCGCGGCGATAAGGTGCAATCGGTTGCAACCGTCGGCGGCGACAAGATCCAGCAGCAGGAATACGACGACCTGCTCCGCGACCAGCAGCAGCGGATGCGGCAGGCGCTTGGCGGCAATTTCGACCCGTCGATGCTCGAGACGCCTGAAATGCGCTATGCGCTGCTCGATCAGCTTGTCAACCAGCGGCTGCTCGAGCAGCGGGCACGCGCGGACCGGCTCCGCGTCAGCGACACGCAATTGCAGCAATTCATCGCCGGACTGCCACCGTTCCAGGAGGACGGCAAGTTTTCGGCCGACAAGTATCGGCAGGTCCTGTCCGCGCAAGGAATGTCGCCGCTGATGTTCGAGCAACGCGTACGCGGCGAGCTCGTGCTCTCGCCGCTGCAGGACCCGATCGTGAACGGCAGCATCGCCGCGCAGACGTCGGTGCAGCGCTATCTTGCGCTGCTCGAGCAGAAGCGCGACGTTGCCGTTGCGCCGATCGCGGCCGAGCCGTTCGAGAAGTCGGTGAAGGTCAGCGACGCCGACGTCAAGGCGTTCTACGACAAGAACCCCACGGCATTCCAGTCGCCGGAGGTCGCGAAGATCGAATACCTGCTGCTCAACCAGGATGCGATCGCCGCGCAGGTGAAGGTCGAGCCCGCCGAGCTCAAGCAGGCGTACGACGCGAATTCGAAGCAGTACACGACGAACGAGGAACGGCAGGCCTCGCACATCCTGATCTCGGTGAAGCCCGATGCGTCCGAGGCCGACAAGGCCGCGGCGAAGCAGAAGGCGACGGCGCTGCTCGAGAAGGCGCGCGCGAAGCCGGATGCGTTCGCCGACCTCGCGAAGGCGAATTCGCAGGACACGGGTTCGGCGGCGCAGGGCGGGGACCTCGGTTCGTTCGCGCGCGGCGCGATGGTGAAACCGTTCGAGGATGCGGTGTTCGCGGCGAAGGTCGGCGACATCGTCGGGCCGGTCCAATCGGATTTCGGCTTCCACGTCATCAAGGTCACGCGGATTACGCCGCCGCATGTGCAGACCTTCGACGAGGTCAAGCCGAGGATCGAGGCCGAGGTCAGGCGGCAGAAGGCGGCGGCGAAATTCGCCGCGGCAGCCGACCAGTTCCAGAACCTCGTCTACGAACAGGCCGATTCGCTCGCCGGTGCGGCCAAGGCACTCGACCTGAAGGTGGAGTCGACGCAATACCTGACGCGTGCACAGGCGCAGGCGGTGGCGCTCGGCAATGCGAAGTTCGTGCAGGCGCTGTTCTCGCCCGAATCCCTGCAGAGCAAGCGCAACACGGAAGCGATCGAAATCGGGCCGAACACGCTGATGGCCGGCCGCATCGTCGACTACAAGGCGGCTGCTCCGCGGCCGTTCGCCGACGTGCAGGATGAAATCCGTCAGCAACTCGTGCGCCGTGCCGCGAGCGAGATGGCGCAGAAAACCGGTCGCGAGAAGCTTGCACTGCTCGAGCAGGGCAAGGACCGCGAGTCAGGCGTTGCGTTCGGCAAGCCGATTGCGCTGGTGCGCAACCAACCGCAGCCCGGATTCGCGCCCGATGCGCTGAAAGCGATCTTCGATGCCGATCCGCGCAAGCTGCCCGCGTATTCGGGCGCGCCGAACGAGCGCGGCGGATTTTCGATCTACAAGGTCGAGGGCGTGACCGAGGCGCCGGCGCCCGATGCGGCCAAGCTGCAGTCAGCCGGTGCTCGCGTGGGCAGCGAGATCGGCCGCGAGCTGATGACCGCCTACCTTGCGTCGCTGAAAGCGGACAGCGAGGTCAAGATCAATCAGGCGATGCTGGAGAAGAAGCCGTAAGCGTCGTAGCGCGTCTGCGTCACGCGGGGGGGCACTTGGCGTCGCGGATGAACGCGTTGACCTTCGCGCGTTCCCGGCCGCGTGCATCGTCGTCCATGATCTCGCGCTCGCCCTTCTCGTTGTAGCGGTAGACGGCGAGTTGGCTTTCCGACAGCTGCTTCAACTGGCCGCGCGCCTGAGCGCACGATTCGGCGAGCTTGGTGCCGTCGACACGTTCCTTGTCGGCCTTGGCGGCGGCTTCGGCGGCGTCCGCCTGCTTCTTGCGGTACTCGGCGTCGCGTTGCGCGAACTCCTTGGCGGCGTTGGGATTGGCGGCGGGCGGCGGCGCGCGCAACTGCTCGGTCTTCACGTTTGCCGCAGGCGGCTGATCCGAGTAGACGATCCGTCCCTGGGCGTCGGTCCACTTGTATAGCGCGGCCGCCGCCGTGCCGGCGCAGGTCGCCGCCAGCATGCACGCGCCGAGCAACAGCGGATAACGGGACATGGGCGAGCCCTGCCTCCCTTTATGACAATGGCAAGTTACCCGCCGTGAGCGCCGGCGTCAATCGCCTGCAAGGTCTATGGGCCGTTTGGGCGCTGCCGCTGTCGCATTGCGGGTACGGGTGCGGTGGCGGTCGACCGTTGCCTGGACGGTCGCCTGCCGTCGACTGCCGGGTACTTCCCGCCCATGACCTATGGCGAAGCCGGCGCCGGCGCGCCCTGCAGTTGGGTCATCCGATCGCGCAGCGACTGGTTCTTCGCGTCGTACTGATCGGACACCGACTGCATTTGGGCGCGGACTGCGTTCTGCGCCGACGTTCGTTCCCACTCGGCACCTGCCATGTTCAATTTCAGGTAATCGAGGCGGGCCTGCAGTGTCGACAACTCCTTGTCCCGCTGCACGTCGTTGGCATGGATTTCCGCGTTGAGCCGCGCGACTTCGGCGGCAGCGTTCGTCGCGCTTCGCGCCTGTTCCTGGCTGGCCAGGGTTGCACGCATCTGTTCGAGATCGTCCGCTGCCTTGGCCGCAGCTGCCGCAGACGGGGCCGGCGGCATTTCGATCCGCGTTCCCGACGCCGACTTGCACGGCTCCGCCTGATACGTGACTTTCTTGTCGCGATCCACGCAGCGGTACACGGCAGCGGCGGCCGGCGGTACTCCAAGCGCGGTTGCGCCTGCGAGAACGAGGACGGCAACGAGCACGTTCATCGAACGACTCCTTCACGACTTCGCGACCCGGACGAGCGACGGCCGTCGCGACGCGGGCGATCGACTGTCATACGGACGCGGGACGAACGGCTGTCATCGTACACAACGCAACTGCGCGGGACGCGCCGGCTCGTCGGCAGCATCGACACGCCCGTCCGCTTGTCCGCGTCGGCGCGGCGCGCACGTACGTCTCGGCGGAGTCGTTTTGCCGGGCCGGCGCTGTTCAATGCGTGCCGGGCGAGCGATTGCTGCAGCGTATAATCCGTTTTTGCGCATAGGAGAGTTTGATGCGTGTGGTCCGCAAGGCCCTGACGTTCGACGACGTCCTCCTCGTTCCTGCCCATTCCCACGTCGTTCCCCGCGACGTCTCCCTCGTAACTCGCCTCACCCGTTCGATCACGCTCAACATCCCGCTGCTGTCCTCGGCGATGGACACGGTCACCGAAGCGCGACTTGCCATCGGCATCGCGCAGGAGGGCGGCCTCGGTGTCGTGCACAAGAACATGACGCCGGCGCGGCAGGCCGCGGAAGTGGCGAAGGTCAAGCGATTCGAAAGCGGTGTCGTCAAGGATCCGATCACGATCCCGCCCACGATGTCGGTGCGGCAGGTGCTCGCGCTGACGCAGCAATACCGGATCTCCGGATTGCCGGTCGTCGAGGGCAAACGCGTCGTCGGCATCGTCACCAACCGCGACCTGCGGTTCGAGACGAATCTCGATCAACCGGTGGCGCGCATCATGACCCCGGCGGAGAAGCTCGTCACGGTTCCTGAAGGCACCGACCTCGACACCGCGAAGGCACTGATGCACCGCCATCGGCTCGAGCGTGTGCTCGTCATCAACGCGGCGCGCGAGTTGCGCGGACTGATCACTGTCAAGGACATCCTGAAGTCGACCGAGCACCCGCTGGCGTGCAAGGACGAGCTTGGCCGGTTGCGTGTCGGCGCGGCGGTCGGCACGGCGGGCGACACCGACGAGCGCGTCGAAGCGCTGGTCGCCGCCGGCGTCGACGTGATCGTCGTCGATACGTCGCATGGCCATTCGCAGGGCGTTCTCGATCGCGTCTCGTGGGTCAAGAAGCGGTATCCGCAGGTGCAGGTGGTCGGCGGCAACGTTGCGACCGCGGCGGGTGCCGCGGCGCTCGTCGATCACGGCGCCGACGGCGTCAAAGTCGGCATCGGTCCCGGATCCATCTGCACGACGCGAATCGTCGCCGGCGTCGGTGTGCCGCAGATATCGGCGATCGCCGATGCGTTGGCGGGTGTGGCGGCACGTGACGTTCCGGTGATCGCGGATGGCGGCATCCGCTATTCGGGCGACATCGCGAAAGCCCTGGCCGCAGGGGCCTCGGCGGTGATGCTCGGCAGCCTGTTCGCCGGCACCGAGGAATCGCCGGGGGACATCGAGCTCTATCAGGGCCGTTCCTACAAGAGCTATCGCGGCATGGGATCGATCGGCGCGATGCAGCTCGGCAGTTCCGACCGCTATTTCCAGGACGCCGAAGGCGAAGGAGCTGCCGAGAAGCTCGTCCCCGAAGGCATCGAGGGCCGCGTGCCGTACAAGGGCTCGCTCGCCAACGTGATCCTGCAGCTGATGGGCGGCCTGCGCGCCTCCATGGGCTATTGCGGCTGCCCGACGATCGCGGAGCTGTCCACGCGCGCCGAGTTCGTCGAGATCACATCGGCGGGGGTGCGCGAATCGCACGTGCATGACGTTCAGATCGTCAAGGAAGCGCCCAACTATCGGGTCGAATGACCGATGGCGGCCGCATCCCATTCGAAGATACTGATCCTCGATTTCGGTGCGCAGTACACGCAACTGATCGCGCGGCGCCTTCGCGAAACCGACGTCTACTGCGAGATCCATCCGTACGACGTCGGCGACGACTTCGTTCGTAATTTCGGCGCACGCGGCATCGTTTTGTCGGGCGGTCCGGAGAGCGTCACCATCGGCGAGACGCCTCGCGCCCCAGCCGCAGTCTGGAACGCGGGCGTGCCGGTGCTGGGCATCTGCTACGGCATGCAGACGATGGCGGCGCAGCTGGGTGGCACCGTCGAGCCGGGACGGGTGCGCGAGTTCGGATATGCCGAGGTGCGCGCGCGTGGGCACACGGCGCTGCTTCGCGATCTGGAGGACCGGCGCAATGCCGACGGCCACGGGCTGCTCGACGTGTGGATGAGCCACGGCGACAAGGTCATCGACCCGCCTGTCGGGTTCATCGTCGCGGCGTCGTCATCCGCGTGCGCGATCGCGGCGATGGCCGACGAGAAGCGGCGCTTCTACGGCGTGCAGTTCCATCCCGAGGTGACGCACACGAAGCAGGGTGCGGCGATCCTCGCCCGTTTCGCGCACGACATCTGCGGTTGCGGTCACGACTGGAACATGCACGACTACGTCGGCGAGGCGATTGCGTCGATACGCACGAAGGTTGGTAGCGACGAAGTGCTGCTCGGCCTGTCCGGCGGCGTCGATTCGTCGGTCGCGGCGGCTCTCTTGCATCGCGCGATCGGCGACCAGCTCACGTGCGTGTTCGTCGATCACGGTCTCCTGCGCCGCAACGAAGCCGAGCAGGTGCTCGAGACCTTCGCGACGCATCTCGGCGTTCGCGTCGTTCACGTCGATGCGACCGACGAGTTCCTGACGGCGCTCGCCGGCGTCGACGATCCGGAGCGCAAGCGCAAGATCATCGGTCGGCTGTTCGTCGACGTGTTCCAGCGCGAAGCGGCGAAGTTGAGCAAGGTCCGCTGGCTCGCGCAGGGCACGATCTATCCCGACGTCATCGAGTCGGCCTCCGCGAAAGGCAACAAGGCGCACACGATCAAGTCGCATCACAATGTCGGCGGGCTGCCCGAGACGCTGCATCTGTCGCTGCTCGAGCCGCTGCGCGAGCTCTTCAAGGACGAAGTGCGCAAGCTCGGCCTCGAGGTGGGCCTGCCGCGCGAAATGGTGTTTCGCCATCCGTTCCCGGGTCCCGGACTGGGCGTGCGGATCCTCGGCGAAGTGCGGCGCGAATGGGCCGAGCTGTTGCGCAGCGCCGACGCGATCTTCATCGACGAGCTCCGCGCCGCACGCAATGCCGACGGCCAGTCGTGGTACGACAGCGTGGCGCAGGCGTTCGCGGTGTTCCTGCCCGTTCGCTCCGTCGGCGTCATGGGCGACGGCCGCACGTACGAGCATGCGGTTGCGCTGCGCGCCGTGCAGACGACCGACTTCATGACCGCGCACTGGGCGCCGCTGCCGCACGAGTTGCTCGCGCGGATCAGCACGCGGATCACCAATGAGGTCCGCGGCATCAATCGCGTCGTCTATGACGTTTCCAGCAAGCCACCCGCGACGATCGAGTGGGAATGAGCGCAGCGCGCGAGGCGGTACGCCGAGCGAAGGCCCGCAGGGCCCGACGCTGCGCGAGTTCCGCGAGGCCGACGCGCGGAGGTGGTGGATCGCGCCGGCGGTGCATTGAGGCCGAGGGAATGAGCGCAGCGCGCGAGGCGGTACGCCGAGCGAAGGACGACCGCGCGCGAGAGGCGCAGCCAACGCCCGCAGGGCCGGTCCGAGCGCGCGGTCGCAGCCCGACGCGCAGATGTTCGTTTCCGGATGGCGGTGCAATGAGGGCGAGCCGCAGGGCCCGACGCTGCGCGAGTTCCGCGAGGCCGACGCGCGGAGGTGGTGGATCGCGCCGGCGGTGCATTGAGGCCGAGGGAATGAGCGTACAACGACGCTCCGTCGAGCGTGCATCCTGGCCCACCTGACCGTCGACAATGCCCGCTCGCCCGAAGAGCCCACCGAAGGACCGCGCCGCCGCCACCGCGGCAGGAGCGTTCCGCTATGCGAACGAGCTGTCGCCGCCCAACGTCTTCTACTCGCGCGTTCGCCGTGGCGTCACGTACGCGCTCGTACTCGTCGCCGTCACGCTCGCCGTCGGGATGCTCGGCTACCACGAGCTCGAGGACATCTCGTGGCTCGACTCGTTCCACCAGTCCGCGCTGCTGCTGTCGGGCATGGGTCCGGTCGTCGAGATGTCGAGTGTCGCGGGCAAGGTGTTCGACGGCATCTACGCGCTCTTCTGCGGCATCATCCTGCTCGCGGCCACCGGCCTGTTGTTCGCGCCGGTGCTCCACCGGATCCTGCACCGCTTCCACATCGAGGACTCGCGTGACGGATGACGCATGGATGGCCGAGGCGCTGGCGCTCGCGCGGGCCGCGGGCGCGCGCGGCGAAGTGCCGGTGGGCGCGATCGTCGTCTGCGATGACGCGATCGTCGGCCGCGGCGGCAACGCGCCGATCGCCGCCAGCGACCCGACGGCGCACGCCGAGATCGCCGCACTGCGCGAGGCGGCCGCAACGCTGCGCAACTATCGACTTCCGGGCTGTTCGCTGTACGTGACGCTCGAGCCGTGTCCGATGTGCGTCGGCGCCGTATTGCACGCGCGGCTTGCGCGACTGGTGTTCGGCGCGCGCGACCCGAAGACGGGTGCGTGCGGCTCGGTGATCGACGTGACCGGCGAGCCGCGCCTCAATCACCATACGCGCGTCACCGGCGGCATTGCGGCGCAGGCGTGCGGCGAGTTGTTGACGCAGTTCTTTGCCGCCCGGCGCCAGAAGGCGGTACTTGGCTGAGCGCCCGCTGCAGTTCACGATCGTCGCGCCGGCCGGGTTCGCGACGGATCTGCACGCCGTTGACCGCGCCGTCGAACGGCTTGAAGCGCGCGGTCATCGCGTTCGTTTGGACGCCACTGCGCGCTCGCGCTGGCAGCGCTTCTCGGCGCCCGACGACGAACGTCTGGCGGCGATCGCGCGCGTCGCCGCCGACGCCGACACTGACGTCGCGTTGATGCTCCGCGGCGGCTACGGCTTCACGCGGATGCTCGACCGGATCGATTTCAACGGGGTCGCGAACGCGCGGCAGCGCTGGATGGGTCATTCGGATTTCACCGCGTTCCAGCTCGCGGCGCTTGCAACGGCGGACATGGTGACGTACGCCGGCCCGATGGCGAGCTACGATTTCGGCGCGCGGACACCGTCGCCGTTCACGGTCGAGCAGTGCTTCGGCGTGCTCGACAACGATGCATGGGAAGTCGAATGCGCGCTCGACGGTCCGCCGCGTCCGCCGCAGGGCGGCACGCTCTGGGGCGGCAACCTCGCCATGGTCGCGCACCTGGTGGGCACCCCCTACATGCCCGACGTCTCCGGCGGAATCCTGTTTCTCGAAGACGTCGGCGAACATCCCTATCGGGTCGAACGGATGCTCTACCAGTTGCTGCACGCAGGCATTCTGGCGCGACAGCGCGCGATCCTCATCGGCGACTTCACCGAATACCAATTGAACGCGAACGACGACGGCTACGATATGGCGGCAGCGATTGCGCAGATACGCGCACGCGTGGCAACACCGATCTACGCGGGTCTGCCGTTCGGCCACGTGCCCGACAAGCTGACGCTGCCCGTCGGGGGCCGCTGCGAAATCGACGCACGCGACGGACGTGCGACGCTGCGCTTGTCCGATTACCGCAGGTGACGTCGACGCCGTCTTTCACCGTCCGGACCTGCACGTGGCCGGATGGGGCCGCCGGGTTGCGCCGGATTCGCTACGACGTGTTCGTCGTCGAGCAGCGCGTGCCGGAAGCGCTCGAATGGGATGCGGCCGACACCGAATCGATTCACGCGCTCGCAACGGACGCCGCGGGTGCGCCGATCGGTTGCGCACGCTTGCTCGCCGACGGTCATATCGGCCGCGTTGCCGTCGTTCGCGATTGGCGCGGGCATGGCGTCGGCACGGCGCTGATGCTGTGTCTGATCGACTGGGCCCGATCGCGCGGCGACGCGCAGGTGATCGTCAATGCGCAGGTGGCGGCGATGCCGTTCTACGAGCGGCATGGCTTCGACGCGAGCGGCGACGTGTTCGAAGAGGCGGGCATTGCGCATCGCGTGATGACGCGCCGTCTGCCCTGACGCGACGTTGCCTATGCGCGTGCCCAGCGCGCAACGCGCCGTCGTCAGCCGGCTGCCGGCTGCATCGCCTCGCTGCGGAAGCGGAATTCGACGTCACCGGTGACTTCACCTGACGGGTTGAAGCTGCGCTCGACAAGATGCACGGCACCGTCGCGCAATAGTGCGAGAACCGTCGAGCAGCGCGTGCCGTAGTCGTCGCTCACGATGAACGGCGACGACAGCAGCCGTTCCCGTTCGCGTGCAAGGCCGGTGTCCGGCAGCATCCCGTCGGGTGCCACATCGCGATCGTTCAGCACGCCGAGGAGTGCGTCGAGGTCGTCGCTGCCGCTCGCCACCCAGGCGGCTACGCCGGCTTTCGCGCGAACGAGCTTCGGCCAAGGCGTATCGAGTCCGGCGTTCGACAGGCCGCTGATGCCGACCGGCAACGCTCGCGATGCCGTTGCCCGGTTCGACGCAAACGTTGCGGCCGCGCGCTCGCCGGCGACGAGATTGAACCCGTTGTAGCCATGGGCCGTTGCCGCGATTTGCTCGACGGCCGCAGCCGCGTCGCCCGCGTCACGCAGTACGCGCGGCACGAGCGCACCTCGCGACGGTGCCTGCGGATCGTGACGGCCTGGCTCGCGCACGTTGGTGACGAAGGCCCAGCGGCCCCGGCGGTTGACGCCGAGCCACGTCCCGCCCTGCGGGACGTCACGCCCGGCGAGGAGCGCATGTCCCGTTTCGTCTTTCCACCAATGGGCGCGTTCCGCGGCGCGCGCGTGGAATTCGTCGCGGTTGGCCGCAATGACGAGCGCGTAGCGCGGGTGCGCGTCGAGCGCAATGACGGCCAGGCACATCGTGCGCCCCGACGCTACGCCATGCGCGGCGTTCGCGGCGCGGGCGCCGCGTCGGGCAGCGCGTACGGAAGCGAAAGCGACCGCAGCCTTGGCCCGGTGGGTGAATCGAGGCGAAGGTCCTCTGCCGCAACAGCCACCGACTGTACGACTGCGAGCAGCACGCTGCCACCGGCCGGATCGCGGGCAGCGTTCACGACCGTGCCGCACGCCTGGTCGTTGCCGAATGTTGCCGAAAACACGCGCGCCGCTGCGGCCACGTCGTCCGTTTCCGCGCGGAACGCGTACAGGCGCTCCTTGAGTCGACCGAGATACTGCATGCGGGCGACGATCTCCTGGCCGGGATAGCAGCCCTTTTTGAAGCTGACGCCGCCGACGACGTCCCAGTTCGCGGCCTGGGGGACGAACAGGTCTGACGTGGCAGCCGTGATCATCGGCACGCCGGCAGCGATGCCGAACCAGCGCCATGACTCGGCGTCGGCAATCGTGGCGTTGCGCGCCAATGCGGCGTGAATGAGCGGGCCGCGCGTGGCGGCGGACGAAACGAGGATGCGGCCGTCCGGTAGCGCCAGCGCGTTGGCCTCGGTGCCGAACGGGACCGCAGTCAGGGGCTCGACTCGCACACCCAGCGCGTCGTGCGCCGCCGCCGCCGCATCGGTGCCCGCCACGCCAAGCAGGCCGTAACGCTTGCTGCCATCGTCGATCGTGACCTTCGAGCGGAGCACGAACATCGACAGACGGCGGCGGATCGGCTCGACGAGATCGGCGGCCAGCACCATCAGCACGTGGCCCGGATCCGCGCCCGCGCGCCACAGCACGCCGTTGGCGAGCATCCGGCCCTTGGGCGAGTTGTAGCTCCAGTACTGGCCCTGTCCGGGTGCCAGCGCCTCGACGTCGGACGACAGTTGGCCGTGCAGGAACGCAATGGCGTCGGCACCACTGATATCGAGCAGACCCCACGCCGTGTGCGCGCATACGACCGGTGCCGACGGCGCGACGAGCGGGGGAGCGGGTTCGGGTTTGGTCATTGGGCGGTTGCCCTGCGGCTCGATGCGCCGGCGGCTCGCCGCGCGGACACATCGCGTGCTAGAATAACGAGTTACCGTGCTTGTTCGTTTACGCGGGTTCGTGTTGCAACCGAACCGGTCGAATGCGGCAACGCGGACGACGTCTTCCGGAAGCGGACTGATGCGTTTCGTTCGAAGCGCCGGCACCGCGGCCGGAAAAACCAGGACGGCTCTGCCCGCGTCATTGCGGACCGGTCCGTCCATTTCGCACACCGGCGTTTCAGGGTGTCCGTGCTGCCTCCCGGCGGCCGGAACGCAATCCGCCGGTGGAGGCCCAACCCTGATGAGGAGTGAAGCATGTCCGTAACCATGCGTCAAATGCTGGAGGCCGGCGTCCATTTCGGCCACCAGACGCGGTACTGGAATCCGAAGATGGCAGATTACATCTTCGGCCAGCGCAACAAGATTCACATCGTCAACCTCGAAAAGACGCTGGCGATGTACAACGACGCGATGAAGTACGTGCGTCAGCTCGCGAGCAACCGCGGCACGATCCTGTTCGTCGGCACCAAGCGGCAGGCGCGCGAGATCATCGCCGAGGAAGCGCAGCGCGCCGGCATGCCATTCGTCGATCACCGATGGCTCGGCGGCATGCTGTCGAACTTCAAGACAGTCAAGGCATCGATCAAGCGGCTGAAGGACCTCGACGCGATGAAGCTCGACGGCACGTTCGAGCGGATGTCGAAGCGCGAGGCGCTGTCGCTGCAGCGCGAGCTCGACAAGCTCGAGAAGAGCCTCGGCGGCATCAAGGACATGACCGCGCTGCCCGACGCGATTTTCGTCATCGACGTCGGCTATCACAAGATCGCCGTCACCGAGGCCAAGAAGCTCGGCATCCCGATCGTCGCCGTCGTCGACACGAACCACAATCCCGATCCGATCTCTTACATCA
Source organism: uncultured Pseudomonadota bacterium (assembly GCA_963709335.1). GTDB lineage: Bacteria > Pseudomonadota > Gammaproteobacteria > Burkholderiales > Casimicrobiaceae > VBCG01. The sequence goes on along the minus strand of CAVPWB010000002.1, from coordinate 111,888 downwards.
TTCCGGGCAACGACGACTCGAGCCGCGCGATCCGCCTGTACGCGCGCGGCGTCGCCGACGCCGTGCTGGAAGGCAAGAGCACGACGATCCAGGAAATCGTCGCCTCGGGCGATGAGTTCGTCGAAGTCGCCGACGAAGCCCCGGCCTGACCGGATTCCCAAAAGGGCAGGGGCCAGCGTCTCCTGCCCAACCCATCGCCCCGCACGAGTCGGGCGCATGGAAATGGTCGGGACGTGATTCAGACGTCCCGTTCCATCGATGACAATGGAGCAAGCGAACATGGCGGAAATTTCCGCGAGCACGGTGATGGAACTGCGCCAGCGCACCGGGCTCGGCATGATGGAATGCAAGAAGGCGCTGACCGAAGCGGAAGGCGACGTCGCGAAGGCCGAGGAACTGTTGCGGATCAAGAGCGGCGCGAAGGCCAGCAAGGCGGCAGGCCGCGTGGCGGCTGAAGGCGTCATCGGCCTCTACACGGCGAGCGACGGCAAGGTCGCTGCAATGGTCGAGATCAACTGCGAAACCGATTTCGTCGCACGCAACGACGATTTCCGGGCGTTCGCCAACGAAGTCGCGCAGATCGTCGCCCGCGACCAGCCGGGCGACGTGGCGGCGCTCGCCGCGCGCGCGCTCGCGTCGGGCGACACGGTCGAGGCGCGGCGCGTAGCGCTCGTGCAGAAGATCGGCGAGAACATTGCCCTGCGGCGCTTCGTGCGGCTGGAAGCGCAGGGCCGTGTTGCGTCGTACGTGCACGGCACGCGCATCGGCGTCCTCGTCGACTACACGGGCGGCAACGAAGCGCTCGGCAAGGATCTCGCGATGCACATCGCGGCGACGAAGCCGATGGCCGTCAGCCGCGAGCACGTGCCGGCCGACGTCGTCGCGAAGGAGCGGACGATCGCCTCGGCGCGCGCCGCCGAATCGGGCAAGCCTGCCAACATCGTCGAAAAAATGGTAGAAGGTGCCGTCGCCAAATTCCTGGCCGAGGTCACGCTGTTGCCGCAACCTTTCGTCAAGAACGACAAGGAAACCGTCGACGCGATCGTCAAGGCGCAGGGTGCCCGCGTCAACGGCTTCGTGCTCTACGTCGTCGGCGAAGGCATCGAGAAGCGCAAGGACGATTTCGCAGCGGAAGTAGCGGCCATGACGCGCGGCTGACCTCGTTCGAACCGCAGGAGGCCGAAGGATGAGTCCACCCGACAGCGCAGCCACTGCCGCGATAACGCCGCTCCCGGGCGTCGCTGCAACACCCGCCCGAGCGCCGGCATACCGCCGCATCCTGCTGAAGCTGTCGGGCGAAGCGCTGATGGGCAGCGATAGCTACGGCATCGAGCGTGAGACCATCGACCGGATCGTCGCCGAAGTCGGCGATGTCGTCCGCCTCGGCGTGCAAGTTGCCGTCGTCATCGGCGGCGGGAACATCTTTCGTGGCGTCGCGCCCGGCGCAGCCGGCATGGACCGGGCAACTGCCGACTACATGGGCATGCTCGCGACGCTGATGAACGCGCTCGCGCTGCAGGACGCGCTGCGGCGCGCCGGCGTCGAGTCGCGCGTGCAGTCGGCGCTGCGCATCGACCAGGTTGCCGAGCCCTACATCCGCGGCCGCGCGCTGCGGCACCTGGAAGAGCATCGGGTCGTCATTTTCGCCGCCGGCACCGGCAATCCGTTCTTCACCACCGACACGGCCGCTGCACTGCGCGGCCGCGAGATGAACGTCGACATCGTGCTCAAGGCGACGAAGGTCGACGGTGTCTACACGGCCGATCCGTTGCTGGACCGGACGGCGCGGCGCTACTCGACGCTGACATTCGACGAGGCGATCGTCAAGAACTTGAAGGTCATGGACGCGACGGCACTCGCGCTGTGCCGCGACCAGAAAATGCTGCTGAAGGTGTTTTCGATCTTCGTGCCCGGCGCCCTCAAGCGAGTCGTGCTCGGCGAAGACGTGGGCACGCTCGTCCACTGCTAGCGGCGAGCGTCGCTCGAAGCAACTGGAGAAATCGATGATCAGCGACGTCAAGAAAGCGGCCGACCAGAAGATGGAGAAGTCGGTCGATGCGTTGAAGGCGGACCTGGCGAAGATCCGCACGGGTCGCGCGCATACCGGACTGCTCGACCATATTCATGTCGACTACTACGGCACGTCGATGCCGCTCGCACAGGTTGCCAACGTCACGCTGGCCGACGCGCGGACGATCGGCGTGCAGCCGTGGGAAAAGAAGATGATTCCCGTGGTGGAAAAAGCGATTCGCGACGCCGATCTCGGCCTCAATCCGGCGACGTCCGGCGACCTGATTCGCGTGCCGATGCCGCCATTGACCGAGGAACGGCGCAAGGAGCTCATCAAGGTCGTGCACAAGGAAGGCGAAGCGGCCAAGATCGCCGTGCGCAACGTGCGCCGCGACGCGAACGAGCAGCTGAAGAAGCTCGCGAAGGACAAGCAGTGCAGCGAGGACGACGAGCGTCGTGCGCATGACGACCTGCAGAAGCTCACCGATCGCGTCGTCGGCGAGATCGATCAGATGCTGCAGCAAAAGGAAGCCGACCTGCTCGCCATCTAGGCTCCGGGCTTCGACACCATGTTCACGAGCTCTACGCGAACCATCCCCGCGGCGCGCGCGATACCGCGCCACGTGGCCATCATCATGGACGGCAACGGGCGCTGGGCGAACAAGCGGCTGCTGCCGCGCGTGGCGGGGCATCGCAAAGGCGTCGAAGCGGTCCGCGCGACGGTGCGTGCGGCGATCGAGCTCGGCGTCGAATACCTGACGCTGTTCGCGTTCTCGAGCGAGAACTGGCGCCGGCCCGCCGACGAGGTGTCGATCCTGATGGACCTGTTCGCGCGGGCGCTCGACGTCGAGGTGACGAAGCTGCATTCGAACGGCATTCGCTTCAAGGTCGTCGGCGACACGTCGCGATTCGACCGGCGCATTCGCGACCTCGTCGCCGCCGGCGAGGCGCTGACGGCTACCAACACACGGCTGACCTTCACCGTCGCCGCCAACTACGGCGGGCGCTGGGACATCGCGCAGGCCGCACGCAGTTACTTCGCTGCGAATCCGGACGCGCTCCGCGCCGACCGGCCGCTCGTGCCCGAAGCGCTCGAGCCTTATCTTGCGATGGCCCACGCGCCCGAGCCGGACCTGTTCATCCGCACCGGCGGCGAGAAGCGGATTTCCAATTTCCTGCTCTGGCAGCTCGCGTACACCGAGCTCTATTTCACCGACCTGCTCTGGCCGGACTTCGACGCGACGGCGCTTGGCGTGGCGATCGAATCGTATGCGATGCGCGAGCGTCGCTACGGGCGCACGAGCGAGCAGGTGCAGGCACAGGTCGAGACGCGGGTGCAGGTGCAGGACGCGTGAGTGTCGCGTGCCGAGCGCGCCCGCCACTGCCGTGAGCTCCGTCCTCGCCACACGCGTCGCCACAGCGGCGGTTCTCGTCGTCGCAGTCCTTGCGGCGCTGTTCATGCTGCCGCCCTACGGCTGGGGTTTCGCCGTGCTCGCCGTCATCACCGCCGGCGCGCACGAATGGGGCAGACTGATCGGGCTCGCGCCGAAGTCGCTTGCGTTGTTCGTCGCCGCGACGCTTTGCATCGGCGCAGCACTGCTCGCCATCGCGCCACCCGTTCCCGGCAGTGGCTGGCCGCAGCCGGTTGTCGGCGTCGCCTGCGGACTGGCGACCCTTTTCTGGATCGCGTTAGGCACTCCGGCGGTGCTGCTGAACTGGCAACCGCGCTCGGGATTGCCCGGTGCGCTTGCTGCACTGATCGTGCTGATCGGCGCGTTCGTCGCCGTTGTCGAGCTGCAGGCGCGCTCGCCGTGGCTCGTGCTGGCCGCGATGGCGATCGTCTGGATCGCCGACACCGCTGCGTTCTTCGCCGGCCGGCGATTCGGTCGTCACAAGCTCGCGCCTGCGATCAGTCCGGGCAAATCGTGGGAAGGCGCCTGGGGCGGCATCGCCGCCGTCGCCGTCTATGCGGCATTGCTCGTGCCGCTCGCGTCGCGCGCCGGCGTCAACACGCCGGTGAATGCGTCGTCCGTCGTGCTGTGGATCGCATTCGCCATCGTGCTGGCCGCGCTGTCGATCGTCGGCGATCTGCATGAGTCGCTATTGAAGCGGCGCGCCGGCGTCAAGGATAGCGGCACGCTGCTGCCAGGACACGGCGGCATCCTTGACCGCACGGACGCGCTGCTCGCGGCGATGCCGCCGGTCGCGCTAGCCACGCTCGCCTTCGTGGCGCCCACATGACGCGCCGCGCGATCACGCTGCTGGGCGCTACGGGATCCGTGGGCGCATCGACGCTCGACGTCATCGCACGCCATCTCGACCGGTTCAGCGTGGCCGCGCTGGCCGCCCACCGCAACGACGCGAAGCTGCTGGACCTTTGCCGGCGCTTTCGACCGCCGCTGGCCGCACTGCATGACGTCGATGCCGCGCATTCGCTGCAGCGCGCGCTTGCGGCTGAGTGCCTGCCGACGCGCGTCGTGGCGGGAGACGACGGTCTATGCGAAGCGGCGACGTTGCCGGAAAGCGACTGCGTGCTCGCTGCGATCGTCGGTGCCGCCGGGCTTCCGGCGACGCTTGCGGCCGCTCGGGCGGGCAAGCGCATCCTGCTCGCGAACAAGGAAGCCCTCGTCATCGGTGGTGCGCTGTTCATGACTGCAGCGGCCGAGAACGGTGCCGTATTGCTTCCGATCGACAGCGAGCACAACGCCGTCATCCAGTGCCTGCCGGCGCCCTATTCGCGCAACCCCGCGAGGCACGGCGTGCGGCGCATCGTGCTGACGGCGTCCGGCGGCCCCTTCCACGACCGGCCCGACGTCGATTTCGAGCGCGTGACGCCCGACGAGGCGTGCGCGCATCCGACGTGGTCGATGGGACGCAAGATCTCTGTCGATTCCGCGACGATGATGAACAAGGGACTGGAAGTCATCGAGGCGCACTGGCTGTTCGGCGCCGACGCGTCGCAGATCGAAGTCGTCGTCCATCGGCAGAGCGTCGTGCACTCGCTCGTCGAATATGTCGACGGGTCGGTGCTCGCGCAGCTGTCGAATCCCGACATGCGCACACCGATCGCGCAGGCGCTGGCTTTTCCTGATCGCATCGACGCAGGTGTTGCCCCGCTCGACTACTCGCGGCTCGCCGCGCTGACGTTCGAGCCCGCCGACCGGCGTCGCTTTCCGTGCATCGACCTCGCCTACGCGGCGCTGGCTGCGGATGCCGCGGCACCCGTGGCCCTCAACGCCGCCAACGAGATCGCCGTGGCGGCCTTCCTGCGCGGCGACGCGCGTTTCGCCGACATACCCCGGGCGTGCGACACTGTGCTCGCGCGACGCAGCGTTGCACCCGTCGTAACGCTCGACGATGCGCTTGCCGCCGATGCCGAAGCCCGTGCGTTGGCGTGCTCGGCGCTGGGACTGCCGCGCGCCGCGCGTGCGGCGCTGGCCGCATGAGGCCGCTCATGCCCGTGCAGTTGCGCGCACATTCCGGAGCATCCGCATGATCGACACCGTCTACAAGATCGTCGCGTTCGCGATCACGCTCGGCGTGCTCGTCGTGTTCCACGAGCTTGGCCATTACGTGATCGCCCGCCTGGCCGGGGTCAAGGTGCTGCGGTTCTCGGTCGGATTCGGGCGGCTGGTGTGGTCGCGACGCTTCGGACGCGACCAGACCGAGTGGGCATTGTCGGCGATCCCGCTTGGCGGATACGTGAAGATGGCCGACGAGCGCGAGGGCCACGTCGACGCGGCCGACCTGTCGCGCGCGTTCAATCGTCAATCGGTATGGCGCCGCATTGCGATCGTCGCCGCCGGTCCGCTCGCCAACCTGCTGCTTGCGGTGCTGCTGTTCGCGGGAACGTTTGTCGCCGGCGTGCCTGGACAGCGCGCGCTCCTGGCCGAGCCGCCGCCGTCAACACCCGCCGCCGCTGCGGACGTGCGCGCCGGCGATCGCGTGGTGGGCGTCGATGGCGAGCCGGTCGGCAGCTGGCAGGAACTGCGCTGGCGCGTCGTTCGCGCGCAGGGCAACGACCGCATCGCGCTTTCGCTCGTTCGCGACAACCTCGACCGCGAGCCGATCCGCCGCGAACTGTCGATTGCCGGCCTCGGCACCGAAGACTGGGAAGGCAACCCGCTGTCGACGCTTGGCTTGCGCGCCGATCTCGGCGCGCCGATCGTCGACCAGGTGCTTCCGGGCAAGCCCGCGGAGCGCGCGGGGCTCGTCAACGGCGACCGGATTCTCGCCGTCGACGGCAGGCCGATGCGTTCGCCGAGCGACGTCGCGTCGCTGACGAATGCGCACCCGGGCGAGACGCTGACGTATCGCGTGCAGCGGGGCGCAACGACGCTCGAGTTGCCGGTCAGCGTCGAGTCGTCCGAGCAGAACGGCCGGCGCATCGGCCTCGCCGGCGTGCGGCTTCGCATCGATCCGGAAGTCGCCGAGCGCTCCGCGGTGGTCGTTCGCTACGGACTTGGCGAGTCGCTGGTGCAGGGATTTCGCAAGACCTGGGAGCTTTCGGCGTTCACGGTCCGGATGCTCGGACGTATCGTCACCGGCGATGCATCGCTGAAGAACATCAGCGGTCCACTGACGATGGCGGACATCGCCGGTCAGTCGGCGCAAGCGGGAACGCTGGTGTTCGTGAGCTACCTTGCGCTGATCAGCATCAGCCTCGGTGTGCTGAACCTGTTGCCGGTACCGCTACTGGATGGGGGGCATTTACTGTATTATCTCGCCGAAATTATCAAAGGCAGTCCCGTATCCGACCGTGCGTTCGAGGTTGGTCAGCGCATCGGCATGGCGATGCTTGCCGTACTGATGGCCTTGGCGCTCTTCAATGACGTTTCCCGCCTGTTCTAGTGATTCGTAACGTTTCCGTGAAGCGCGCACGCGTGCGCGTTCCCGCGCTGTTCGCCGGCATGCTGGCGTCGGTGCTGTCGCTCGGCGCGTGGGCAGTTGATCCATTCGTCGTCCGCGACATCCGCGTGGAGGGCGTGCAGCGGACGGAAGCCGGAACGATCTTCAGCTACCTGCCGATCAAGGTCGGCGACCGCATCACCGACGAGCGAATCTCCGATGCGGTGAAAGCGCTGTACGCGACGGGTTTCTTTCGCGACGTCCGGCTCGAGGCGCAGGGTGACGTGCTGATCGTCTCCGTGCAGGAACGGCCGACGATCAGCTCGATCACCTACGTCGGCAACAAGGAATTCGACACCGACACGATCAAGAAGGCGCTGAAGGACATCGGCATCGCCGAGGCGCGGATCTTCGACCGATCTGCGCTCGAGCGTGCCGAGCAGGAACTGAAGCGCCAGTACATCACGCGCGGAAGGTACGCGGCCAACGTGCAGACGACGGTCACGCCGCAGGAACGCAACCGCGTCGCGATCAATTTCACGATCGACGAAGGCGATTCGGCGAAGATCGCGCGGATCAACATCGTCGGCGCCAAGGCGTTCACGGAAAAGCAGCTGCTGTCGGAAATGACGTTGACGACTCCCGGCTGGCTCACGTGGTACACGAAGAACGACCAGTACTCGAAGCAGAAGCTGTCGGCCGATCTCGAGACGCTGCGCAGCTACTATCAGAACCGCGGCTACCTCGAGTTCAACGTCGATTCGACGCAGGTGTCGATCACGCCGGACAAGGAAGACATCTACATAACGCTCAACATCACCGAAGGGCCGAAGTTCACCGTCGGTGACGTACGCATCGCGGGCGACCTCGTCGTTCCCGCCGGGGAGCTCGAGCGGCTGATCCGCATCAAGCAGGGCGACGTCTATTCGCGCGAGCGGCTGCAGGCGTCGGCGAAGGACGTCTCCGACCGGCTCGGCGCCGAAGGTTATGCGTTCGCCAACGTCAACGCCGTGCCCGAGCTGAACCGCGAGACGAATACGGCGTCGTTCACGTTCTACGTCGATCCGGGCCGCCGCGCCTACGTGCGCAAGATCAACATCAGCGGCAACGCAAAGACGCGCGACGAGGTGATCCGCCGCGAATTTCGCCAGATCGAGGACGCGTGGTACGACGGTCCGCGCATCGACCGGTCAAAGATCCGCGTCAAGCGCCTCGGCTATTTCGACGACGTCACGGTGGAGACGCCGCCAGTGCCCGGCGCCCCGGACCAGGTGGACGTCGAAGTCGGCGTCGTCGAGAAATCGACCGGAAACCTGCTCGCGGGTGTCGGCTACTCGAGTGCTGAAGGTATCGTGCTCAATGCGTCGATCTCCCAGCAGAACATCTTCGGGTCGGGCAACGCGCTGGGGATAGGCGTCAACACGAGCCGCTACAACCGCCAGTACTCGATGATCCTGACCGAGCCGTACTACACGGTGGACGGCGTCTCGCGGACGATCGAGCTCTATCAGAAGAGCCTCGATCCGACGGGTCTTGCCATCGCACAATACGGATCGAAGACGCTCGGTGCGGCACTTGGCTTCGGCGTGCCGATCACCGAGACGGACACGATCAATTTCGGCGGCCGCTTCGAGCAAACCGACATCACGCTGTTCGCCGACACGCCGCCCGTGTACGTCGATTTCGTCAACCAGTTCGGCGCGTCGTCGACCGCGTACATCCTGACGGCCGGCTGGTCGCGCGACACGCGCGACGACATCCTCTATCCGACCCGGGGCCAGCTGCGCAGCGTGTTGCTGGAAACCGGCCTGCCGTTCGGCGACCTTGCGTATTACAAGATCCAGTACGTCCATTCGGCTTATTGGCCGCTCTACTCCGATTTCGTGCTGCTGGCACGTGCGGATCTGGGGTGGGGCGATGGTTACTCGGGCAAGCCGCTGCCGTTCTTCAAGGCGTTCTTCGCGGGCGGCGTCAACTCGGTGCGCGGCTACGACACGGCATCGCTCGGGCCGCAAGACCCGTTTGGCAATGCGCTCGGCGGCCGCCGCAAGATCATCGGCAACCTGGAGCTCTTCTACCCCATCCTGAAGGGCGACAAACAGGTGCGCGCGAGCGTGTTCGCCGACGCCGGCCAGATCTGGGCCAACGGCAGCCAGCCGCAGTTCGAGTCGTTCCGCTACTCCGCCGGCGTGGGCGTCGCATGGAACTCGCCGATCGGTCCGCTGAAGTTCAGCTACGCTATTCCGCTCAATGTCCATGAAGGGGATCGCGAGCAGCGGTTCCAGTTCCAGGCAGGCACTGCGTTCTGATGACGACCCCACACCCGCTCTCGATGCCTGGCCCGGTCGGCGTGAAGGCGTGCGCACGCGCGCTCGTCGCAGGCGTGTTGCTGGCATTCGCGACGTCGGCGGCCGCCGTCGAATACAAGCTCGGGTTCGTCAACACCGAACGGCTGTTCCGCGAGGCGGCGCCAGCGAAGCGCGCACAAGCGAAGATCGAAAAGGAATTCGCGACGCGCGACGGCGAGATCCAGAAGCTTGCGAAGCAGGTGCGCGACCTGCAGACTTCGCTCGACAAGGATGGCCCGACGATGGCGGAGACCGAGCGGCGCAACAAGGAGCGCGATCTCGCCAACCAGTCCCGCGACCTGCAGCGGATGCAGCGCGAATTCCGCGAGGACCTGAACCTGCGCCGCAACGAGGAGCTCGCCGGCATCCAGGAGCGCGCGAACAAGGTGATCCAGCAGATCGCCGAATCCGAAAAGTTCGATCTGATTCTCCAGGACCCGGTCGTCTACGCCAGCCAGCGCATCGACATCACCGACAAGGTGATCAAGGCGCTCGCCGACAAATGACCCGGCGCACATAAGCGCGATGCTCCGGTCACGATGGCCCATCCAGGCGAGCCTCCGCTCCATTCCCTCGAGGATCTCGCCCGATCCGTCGGGGCAGCGCTGGATGGCGACGGCTCGGTTCGCATCGCCCGTGTGGCCACGCTCGAGCGCGCCGGCCCGCACGACATCGCGTTCCTGACCAACCCCCGCTACCGCGCGCAACTCGCCGCAACGAGAGCGTCCGCGGTCATCGTAGGTCCGCAGTCTGCGGCGGCAACACTGCTTCCCAAGCTCGTCTCAGCCAACCCTTACGCGACTTATGCGCGGGTCGCGGCAATTCTCCATCCGCCGGCGCCGGTCGCGCCGGGCGTTCATCCAACCGCGTCCATCGATGCGGCGGCCCGTATCGCGGCGTCGGCTTCGATCGGCGCATACGCGGTGATCGGCGCGCGCGCTGTCGTCGGTGAGCGGGCCGTCATCGGTGCGCACGGCGTCATCGGCGACGACGCGTCGATTGCCGACGACGTCGTGCTCGATGCGCGGGTCACCGTCTACCCGCACTGTGTCGTCGGCGCGCGCACGCTCGTCCATAGTGGCGCTGTCATCGGCGCAGATGGCTTCGGTCTTGCGGACGAGGGCGGAATATGGCGCAAGATCCCGCAGATCGGCCGCGTGGTCGTGGGGGAAGACGTGGAAATCGGTGCCAATACGACGATCGACCGGGGCGCCATCGACGACACGGTCATCGAAAACGACGTCAAGCTCGACAACCAGATCCAGATCGGGCACAACTGCGTCATAGGTGCGCATACGGCCATCGCCGGCTGCGTCGGCATAGCCGGGTCGACGCACATCGGCCGCAACTGCCGGATCGGTGGCGCCGCGATGATTTCCGGCCACCTGCAGATCCCCGACGGAACGACGATTTCCGCGGCGACGCAGGTGTACGACTCGATCGGAACGCCCGGCGTCTATACGAGCGCGTATCCGGCGCTGCCGCATCGTGAATGGAAGCAGGTCGCTTCGCAGATGCGGCGATTGCGCGAGCTCGGCGAGCGCGTCCGCACGCTCGAGCGCGCACTCGCATCGTCGCGCACCGGCCGACGCAGGGGGGGAGAAATGAACGAACTCGACATCGGCATGATTCGTCGGTTGCTGCCGCATCGCTACCCGATGCTGCTCGTCGACCGCGTGCTGGACTGGGAGGCCAACAAGTTCATGCGCGGCATGAAGAACGTGACCGCGAACGAGCCGTTTTTCCAGGGCCATTTTCCGGATTACCCGGTCATGCCCGGCGTGCTCGTCATCGAGGCGATGGCGCAGGTGGCAGGGCTGCTGACGATGCTGTCCGATGTCGCGCGGCGCGACGGCACCCAACTCGTGTTGTTCGCCGGCATCGACGAGGCGCGGTTCAAGCGGCAGGTTTTTCCCGGCGACACGCTGATCATCGAAGCTCATCTCGAGCGCGCGGTGCGCGGCATCGGCAAGTTCCGCACGCGCGCGACCGTGGGCGAGCAGGTGGTATGCGAAGCGCAGTTGCTCGCCGCCATTCGCGACGTGCCTCCGGTGCCCGATCTGCCGGTCTGAAGGGACCTTTTACGACGGTGGCGACGATTCATCCCACGGCGCTCGTCGATCCGGGCGCCACGCTTGGCGACGACGTCGACGTCGGGCCGTACGCAATCCTTGGCGCCGAAGTGACCGTGGGGGCGGGAACGCGCATCGGACCGCACGTGGTGATCACGGGACGCACGTCGATCGGTGCGCGGAACCGCATCTTCCAGTTCGCGTCGGTCGGCGAGATTCCGCAGGACCGCAAGTACGGCGGCGAGCCGACGACGACCACGCTCGGCGACGACAACGTGGTGCGCGAATTCGTGACGATCCACGCGGGCACTGCGCAGGACCGCGGCGCCACCACGATCGGCAACGGCAACTGGTTTCTCGCCTACACGCACGTCGCGCACGACTGCATCGTCGGCAATTTCACGACGTTCTCGAACAACGCGCAGATCGCGGGGCACGTGACGATCGGCGACTGGGTGGTGCTGGGCGCGTACGCCGGCGTCCATCAGTTCTGCCGCATCGGCGCGCACGCGATGCTTGCCGCGGGCGCGATCGTGCTGCAGGACGTCCCACCGTACGTCACGGCGGCCGGGTATCCGGCAAAGCCCGCCGGCACGAACAACGAGGGCTTGCGGCGGCGCGGCTTCTCGGCCGCGGACATCGCCGCCGTGCGGCGCGCGTACAAGACGCTGTATCGCAATGGGCTGTCGCTCGAAGCCGCACGCGATGCGCTTGCCGCCGCCGCGCGCGATACACCGCTGCTCACGCCGCTTGTCGAGTTCATCGCGGGCAGCGTGCGCGGAATCGTTCGCTGATGCGCGACGTGGCCGGCGAGTCCGCGCCCGTCACCATCGGCATCGTTGCAGGCGAAGCATCGGGCGATGCGCTCGCCGCGACGCTGATCCATGCCGTGCGCAGCCGGCGCCCGTGGGTACGCTTCGCCGGTATCGCCGGGCCGAAGATGGAGGCGGCGGGGTGCGAAGCCTGGGCGTCGACCGAGGATCTGGCCGTCCGCGGTTTCGCCGAGGTCGTCGCGCACCTGCCGCGGCTCATCGCGCTGCGTCGCGACATCGCCCGCCGATTTCGCGCGGCGCGCGTGCCCGTGTTCGTCGGCGTCGATGCACCCGACTTCAACCTGGGACTCGAGCGCAAGCTCAAGCGCCGGCGCGTTCGTACCGTGCACTTCGTGAGCCCGTCCGTGTGGGCGTGGCGCCGCGAGCGGCTGCAGTCGATGGGGCGCGCCGTCGACCGGATGCTCGCGCTGTTCCCGTTCGAGCCGCCGCTCTACGAAGCGGTCGGCATCCCGGTGACCTACGTCGGCCATCCGCTCGCGCAGGAAGCGCGCGCAGCCGGCACGCGGCGCGCCGCGCGCGAGATACTGAAGCAGAGCGTCGCGGCACCGCTGTTCGCGCTGCTGCCCGGCAGCCGTCTCTCCGAAATCGAGATGCACGCGACGATCGTCCTCGACGCGGCCGCGGCGATCACCGAAGGACGCCCCGATGCGCGCTTCGTCGTGCCGCTGGTGTCGCGCCGCACGCGCGACGCGTTTCTCGACGCGCAGCATCGCGGCGGCCACGACGCATTGCCGCTGACGCTGCTGTACGGGCATGCGAGCGATGCGCTGCGCGCCGCCGACGTCGCGCTCGTCGCGTCGGGTACCGCGACGCTCGAAGCCGCACTGGCCGGCTGCCCGCACGTGATCTTCTACCGAGTGAGCGCGGTGACGGCGCACATCGTCGGGCGCAAGCTGCTGCTGCCGTGGGTGGGGCTGCCCAACGTGCTCGCCGGTCGCTTCGTCGTGCCGGAGCTCTTGCAGGAACACGCGACAGCGCGCAATCTTGCGCAGGCGGCGCAGAACCTGTTCGACGACCCGATCTCCCGGCAGCGCACCGAGATGCTGTTTACGGCGATGAGCGAGGCGCTGGCCAAGGATACGGGTGGACTTGCAGCCGACGCCGTGCTGGGTGAGCTGGACCATGCGCTCGGCGCCGTGTCGCAGCGGCGCAGTCGCGCTGCGTGATCGAGGAGCTGGTGCTTGTGCTGATTGCGGGGATCGACGAAGCAGGGCGCGGACCGCTGGCAGGGCCCGTCGTCGCCGCCGCCGTCATTCTCGATCCGTCGCGGCGGGTCCGTGGCCTGCGCGACTCGAAGGTGATGACTCCGGAGCAGCGCGAAGAGGTCGCCATCGATATTCGCGCCAAGGCGATCGCGTGGGCGGTTGCGGCAAGCGACGTCGGCGAGATCGACGCCATGAACATCCTTCGTGCAACGCTGCTCGCGATGCGCCGCGCCGTCCTGGCGCTGTCGATCCAGCCGGTCGAGGCGCTGGTCGATGGCGATCACTGTCCGGAGCTCGGATGTCGCGCTTACGCCATCATCAAGGGCGATCGCGACGTGCCGGCAATATCGGCGGCGTCGATCATCGCGAAGACGACGCGCGATGCGATGCTCGTCACGCTCGACCGCGAGTATCCGATGTACGGATTCGCACGACACAAGGGTTACGGCACACCGGAGCACCTCGCCGCGCTCGACCTGCACGGCCCGTGCCCGCAGCACCGCAAATCGTTCGCGCCGGTGCTGCAGGCGTCGTTCGCCTTCTGGTAGCTCTCGCGACAATCACTCGTCGACGCGTCCGCGCGCGGCCTTGACGCGGCCCCGCTGCACCTTGGCGTCGACGCGCCGCCGCTGCGAGCTACGGGTCGGCTTCGTCGGTGTGCGCGCCTTCTGGACCGTGGCTGCCGCGTCGATCAATTGCTGCAACCGCAATATCGCGTCGTCGCGATTGCGCTCCTGGCTTCGATAGCGCTGCGCCTTGATGACGATGACGCCGTCGCTGCTGATCCGCTGATCGCCTTGGCTGATGAGGCGCGTCTTGACCGCGTCGGGCAGATGCGATGCGCGGATGTCGAACCGCAGGTGCACGGCGCTCGACACCTTGTTGACGTTCTGGCCACCCGCACCCTGTGCACGGATCGCCGACCACTCGAAATCGGCCGGATCGAGGACGATCGGTTGCCGCTCGTCACTCATCGCATGCGAGCAGACTCGGTCGTACGCGAATCCGCGATCGACTTTCGCCGTCCTGGCCGCTGCGGTTCCGTACGCATTTTCAATCTGACGGGGCCCGTTTCGCGCATGACAAAGTGAGAGCGTTCCCCAATGATATAGTTGACTGCACCGTTTCGGGTCACTACGATCCGCACTTCGAATGCCCCCGCCCGGCGGCACGCCGGCGCGTCACTTCAGGAACCCCTCGTGATTCATTGCGTATTGCACGATCCCGACGATTCGGTCGCCGTGATCGTCGTCGAAGGCATCAAGGCAGGAACCCCGTTGACGGGTCTCGTGCTCGACGAAGACCGGACCATCGCGCTCGAATGCCGGCAGGACATCCCGATCGGCCATAAGGTCGCGCTGAAGGACATGGCAGTCGGCGATACGGTGATCAAGTATGGCGTCGACATCGGCAAGGTCGTGCAGCCGATCCGCAAGGGCGAGCACGCGCACGTCCACAACATCAAGACCAAGCGATGGTAGCGATGAAGCAGACATTCCACGGGTATCGACGCGAGAACGGCCGCGTCGGCGTTCGCAACCACGTGATCGTGCTGCCGGTCGACGATCTGTCCAACGCAGCCGCCGAGGCCGTTGCGAACAACGTCAAGGGAACGCTGGCGATTCCGCATCCGTACGGACGGCTGCAGTTCGGCGCCGACCTCGACCTGCATTTCCGCACGCTGATCGGCACCGGCAGCAACCCGAACGTGGCCGCCGTCGTCGTCATCGGCATCGAGGACCAGTGGACGCAGAAGGTCGTCGACGGCATCGCGAAAACCGGCAAGCCGGTGCAGGGTTTCGGCATCGAGTTGCACGGCGATCACGACACGATCATGCGGGCATCCAAGGCTGCACGCGCGTTCCTGCAGGATGCGAGCGAGTTGCAGCGCACCGAGTGCCCGCTGCAAGATCTGTGGGTGTCGACCAAGTGCGGCGAATCCGACACGACGTCCGGTTGCGGCGCGAATCCCACCGTCGGCGATGCGTTCGACAAGCTCTACGACGCAGGCTGCACGCTGGTGTTCGGCGAGACGACCGAACTGACCGGCGGCGAGCAGATCGTCGCGGCACGCTGCCGCGACGATGCGGTACGCGCCGAGTTCATGCGGATGTTCGACCGCTACCAGGCCGTCATCAACCGCCACAAGACATCCGACTTGTCGGACTCGCAGCCCACGAAGGGCAACATTGCGGGGGGCCTGACGACGATCGAGGAAAAAGCACTCGGCAACATCCAGAAGATCGGCCGCAAATGCGTGATCGATGGCGTCATCGACAAGGCGGAAATCCCGACGCACGCGGGCTTGTGGTTCATGGACAGCTCGTCCGCGGCCGCCGAGATGGTGACGCTGTGTGCGGCGTCCGGTTACGTCGTCCATTTCTTTCCGACCGGGCAGGGCAACGTCATCGGCAATCCGATCCTGCCCGTCATCAAGATCTGCGCGAATCCGCGCACGGTGCGCACGATGAGCGAGCACGTCGACGTCGACACGTCGGGCCTGCTGCAGCGGGAGATCACGATGAGCGAGGCGGGCGACAAGCTGCTGGACATGATGTTCCGTACGGCGAACGGCCGGCTCACCGCGGCCGAGGCATTGGGGCACCGGGAATTCGTGCTGACGCGGCTGTACGAAAGTGCGTGACATGCGGCGCAGCGGATTGCGTTACGTCTTTCTCTCGCGGTTAACGGACAGCGACACGATGACAGTCGACAAGCGTCGCGGCCTCGCGGCACGCTGGATGTTGTTGCTCGCAGCAGCCTTCTGCGCATGGATGCCCGTCGCCCGCGCCGAGATGAGCGAGATCAACGTCGCGCAGCAATACGGCATCGGCTACCTGCCGCTGATGATCATGGAGGACCAGAAGCTGATCGAGAAGCACGCGAAAGCGGCGGGCCTCGACGTCAAGGTCGGGTGGGCGAAATTCGCCGGCGGCAACGTGATGAACGACGCGCTGTTGTCGAGCAGCCTGCAGTTCGCGTCGGGCGGCGTGGGTCCGCTCGTCACGCTGTGGGCGAAGACGCGCGGCAATCTCGACGTCAAGGCGGTTTCGGCGATCAATTCGATGCCGCTCTACCTGACGACGCGCAACCCCGACGTGAAGACGCTGAAGGACTTCACGGCCAAGGACAAGATTGCGCTGCCGGCCGTGAAGGTGTCGATCCAGGCAGTCACGCTGCAGATGGCGGCGGAGAAGGCGTTCGGCGAAGGGCAGCAGTACAAGCTCGATCCGCTCACGGTCTCGATGTCGCATCCCGATGCACAGACGGCACTCCTGTCCGGCCAGTCAGAAATCACCGCGCACTTCGGTTCGCCTCCATTCCAGTACCAGCAATTGGAGCGGCCCGGGATCCATCGCGTGCTGAACTCGTACGACGTGCTTGGCGGTCCGGGCACGTTCAACACCGTGTGGACGACGAGCAAGTTCCGGTCGGAGAATCCGAAGCTCTATGCGGCGTTCGTCGCAGCACTCGACGAGGCGACGGCGACGATCAACCGGGACAAGCGCGCCGCGGCCGAGACTTACCTGCGACTATCCAAGGAAAAGAGCAGCGTGGAAAGCATCCTGAAGATGATCGACGATCCCGAGATCGTCTTCACGACCACGCCGCAGAACGTGATGAAGTACGTCGATTTCATGTACAAGATCGGCTCGATCAAGGTGAAGGCGGACTCGTGGAAAGACCTGTTCTTTCCGAATATCCACGGCGCGCCCGGCAGCTAGCGACTCCATCAATGTCCGCGCATGCGCTGAACGGGACCTGACATGACGGCTGCCGGCGCCGGACTCGACCTGCCGGATCTCGTCGCGATTCGCAGTGCGGCTGCACGCATCGCGCCGCATGTCCATCACACGCCGGTGATGACGTGCGCGGCGATCGACGCCGAAATCGGCGCGAGCGTGTTCTTCAAATGCGAACACCTTCAGCACGTCGGTGCGTTCAAGGCGCGCGGCGCGTGCAACGCCGTGTTCTCCCTCGACGCCGCGACAGCCGAACGGGGCGTCGTCACGCACTCATCGGGCAATCACGGTGCAGCGCTCGCGTACGCAGCGCGGCGCCGGGGGATTCCTGCGTGGGTGGTCATGCCCGAGAACGCGCCGGCGGTGAAGCAGGCGAACGTGCGCCGGTTCGGCGCAACGGTGCGCCTGTGCGCGCCGACGGTCGATGCGCGCGAGTCGGCGTGCGACGACGTCGCACGCGAGACCGGCGCCACGCTGATCCATCCGTTCGACGATCCGCGCGTCATTGCCGGGCAGGGAACGGCCGCGCTCGAGCTCGTCGAGGCGATCGACGGGCTCGACGCGATCGTCGCGCCCTGCGGCGGCGGCGGCCTGTTGTCCGGCACGTCCATCGCCGCGACGTCGCTGCGCCGCGGGATCACCGTGTTCGGCGCCGAGCCGAAGAATGCCGACGACGCGGCGCGAAGCCTCGCCCGCGGCTCGCTGCAGCCGCTCGCCCCGACGGCGACGATCGCCGACGGCTTGCGGACGACGCTGTCGCCGCGGACGCTGTCGGCGCTGCGCGCCCATGTCGCCGACATCGCCACGTGCAGCGAAGCCGCGATCGTCCGCGCGATGCGGATGATGTTCGAGCGGATGAAGCAGGTCGTCGAGCCGTCGGCCGCCGTGCCGCTCGCCTGCCTGCTCGAGCGGACGATCGACGTCGGCGGCAAGCGCGTCGGGGTCATCGTCAGCGGCGGCAACGTCGATCTCGACCGCCTTCCGTGGCAGGCGCAATGAGCGTCCACGCGGACGCTGCGGAGCCGCTGCTCGCCGTCCGCGGCGTCACGCTGCAGTACAAGACCAAGGACCACCTCGTCACGGCGACCTATCGCGTCGGCTTCGACGTCCACCGTTCCGACCGTTTCATTCTGCTCGGACCGTCCGGCTGCGGCAAGTCGACGCTGCTGAAAGCCGTCGGCGGCTACATGAAGCCTGTCGAGGGCGAGATCCGGCTCAAGGGCGAAGCTGTGACGCGGCCGGGCCCTGACCGGATGATGGTGTTCCAGGAGTTCGACCAGTTGCTGCCATGGCGCACCGTCAAGGAAAACGTCATGTTCCCGCTTCGCGCGAGCGGGCGGTTGCCGCGCAAGGCCGCGGAGGAAAAGGCGCTCGAATACATCGCGAAGGTGAATCTCTCGGGCTTCGCAGACAGTTTCCCGCATACGCTCTCGGGCGGCATGAAGCAGCGTGTCGCGATCGCGCGCGGCATGGCGATGGAGCCCGACATCCTGCTGATGGACGAACCGTTCGCAGCGCTCGATGCGCTGACGCGCCGCAAGATGCAGGATGAGCTCCTCGCGTTGTGGGAAGGCACGCGGTTCACCGTGCTGTTCGTCACGCACTCGATTCCCGAGGCGATCAAGGTCGGCAGCCGGATCCTGCTGCTGTCCCCGCATCCGGGCCAGGTGAAGGCCGAGATGGACAGCCTGCCGGCGGGTTCCCACGGCGCCGACGTCAGCGCGCTGGAGCAGCGCATCCATGCGATGCTGTTTGCCGACGCTGTCGAGGAAACACGCGATGACAAGGCGAGGGTCCACGCATGAGCAGGTCAGCAGGCATGCCGCTCGCACGTCCCGAGATCGTGCGCGAGCCCGTTTCGTCAGGCGCGTTCGGCATCGTCGAGAAGCCGCTGTCGACATGGGAGCGGATCACCAACGTCGGTGCCGTTCGCAAGTTCGCGCTGCTGGTCGTGCTGGCGGTCGTCTGGGAAACGTATGCGCGCGCGCTGAACAATCCGTTGCTGTTCCCGACGTTCTCTGCAACGGTCGAAGCGTTTTTCAATGGACTGTTCGGCGGCGATCTGTTCACCAAGGCGCTGACGTCGCTGCGCATCCTGCTGATCGGCTATGGCGCAGGCATCCTGTGCGCCGGGCTGTTGACGGTCGTTGCGATCACGTCGCGGATCGGCACCGACCTGCTCGAGTTGCTGACGTCGATGTTCAATCCGTTGCCGGCCATCGCGCTGCTGCCGCTCGCATTGATCTGGTTCGGGCTCGGCGCCGGCAGCATCGTGTTCGTCATCATTCATTCGGTGTTGTGGGCCGTCGCGCTGAACACGCATTCGGGCTTCCTGTCCGTGTCGAACACGCTGCGGATGGTCGGCCGCAACTATGGCCTGCGCGGACTCCCGTACGTCGCCCGCATCCTGATTCCTGCCGCGTTTCCGAGCATCCTGACCGGCCTCAAGATCGGCTGGGCGTTCGCGTGGCGCACGCTGATCGCCGCCGAGCTCGTGTTCGGCGTATCGTCGGGTTCGGGGGGCCTCGGATGGTTCATCTACGAGAACAAGAACCAGCTCGAGATTCCGAACGTGTTCGCGGGCCTTTTCACGGTGATCGTCATCGGCCTCATCGTCGAGAACGTCGTCTTCCGCATCGTGGAGGCGCGCACCGTGCGCAAATGGGGACTCCAGACGGCCTAGTACGCCGACCCACGAGTTTCGCTACTAACCGTGCGCATCGTCATCACCGAGTTCATGGACGAGACAGCCGTCGTCGGGCTCGCCGAGCGCTTCGACGTGTGCTACGACAAGGATCTGGTCGATCGTCCCGACCAGCTGGCGGTCCAGGTCACCGACGCCGATGCGCTGATCGTGCGCAATCGCACATCCGTCGATGAGGCGCTGCTCAACATCGCGCCGAGTCTTCGCGTCGTCGGACGCCTCGGCGTCGGGCTCGACAACATCGACCAGAAGGCGTGCGCGGCGCGCGCCATCGACGTGATCCCCGCGACCGGCGCCAACGCGCTCGCCGTGGCCGAGTACGTGATCGCAACGGCAATGCTGCTGCTGCGCGGCGCCTACGGGGCTACGGCGGAAATCACCGCCGGACACTGGCCGCGGGGTGCGTTGTCGAGCGGCCGCGAGTTGTCGGGCAAGACGCTCGGACTCGTCGGCTACGGCGGCATCGGCCGGTTGACGGGTCGCCTCGGACGCGCGCTCGGCATGCGGACGATCGGGTTCGATCCGCAGGTGCCCGCAGCGGCGACACTGTGGGCGGAGGAAGACACGACGCCCCGCACATTCGCCGAGGTCGTTGCGGAGGCGGACGTGCTGACGCTGCACGTGCCGCTGACGCACGCAACGCGCCACCTGATCGATGCAGAGCGGCTGGCGACGATGAAGCACGACGCGATTCTGATCAACAGCGCACGCGGCGGCGTCGTCGACGAAGCCGCCGTCGCCGCGGCACTGCGAGCCAACCGGCTCGGCGGTGCGGCGCTCGACGTGTTCGACCACGAGCCGCTCGGCGTCAGTTCTCCGCTCGCCGGATGTCCGCGGCTGCTGCTGACGCCGCACATTGCCGGGGTGACGCGCGAGTCGAACGAGCGCGTATCGGCACTGATTGCAAAACGCGTCGCCGAAGCCCTGATCGCGAGGATGCCCCGATGACGATGATCGCGCTCGCGGAGTTGCGCGACTTCGCGTCTCGTGCACTGCAGCGTGCAGGTGCATCGGAGACGATGGCGATGATGACTGCCGCCGCACTCGTCGATGCCGAGGCGCAGGGCCTGTCGTCGCACGGCATCGCGCGCGTGGCGCAATACGCAACGCACTTGCGCAACGGCCGTGCGGACGGTCGCGCCATACCCGTCATCGCCCGGGAGCGCGGCGGCGCCGTGCTGATCGATGCCCGTTGCGGACTCGCGTTCCCCGCGTGTGCGCTCGCCGTCGGCGAAGCCGTCTGCCGCGCGCGTGAGTTCGGCGTGTCGTTCGCAGCCGTCACCAACAGTCATCATTTCGGTGTCGCCGCATGGCACCTGGCACCCATTGCGCAGGCGCGGATGGTCGGGCTTGCGTTCGGCAACTCGCCGGCGGCCATGCCCGCCGCGGGCGGCAGGCGTGCGCTGTTCGGCACCAACCCGATCGCTGCCGTCTTCCCGCGCGAAGCGTCGCCGCCGCTTACGATCGACCTTTCGCTGTCCGAGGCTGCGCGCGGCAAGGTGATGGTGGCGGCGAAGGAGGGACGCCCCATTCCGCTCGGCTGGGCCCTCGATGCGCACGGCCAACCAACGACCGATGCGAAGGCCGCGCTGCAAGGTTCGATGCTCGCAATGGGCGGCACGAAGGGTGCGATGCTGGCGCTCGTCGTCGAGTTGCTGGTCACGGCGCTGACCGGCGCGGCGATGGGCTTCGAGGCGAGCTCGTTTTTCGTCGACGAAGGCAATCGACCGCGAATCGGCCAGGCGTTCGTCGCGATCGATCCGGATGCGCTCGCCGGCAACGCCCGGTACTTCGAGCGCGTCGAGACGCTCGTCACCGCCATGCTCGACGACGAAGGCGTAAGGTTGCCCGGCGCGCGCCGCGCAGCGCTTGCCGAGTGCGCCGCGCAGGACGGCGTCGACATTGCGCCGGCGCTGTTGCAGCAGTTGCAGGTGCTCGCCGCGTCGTGATGGACGACGGCGCGCTCGCGCGCAGTAACCGTGTGCTGCGCACGCTTGGCGCCGGACATCGTGCGCTGCTGCGGGCAGCGGACGAGCAGGGTCTGTTGGAATCGATATGCAACGTGCTGGTCGAGGATGGCCGCTACCCCATCGCCTGGATCGCCTACGTCGAGAACGACGCCGTCGGCGCTATCCGACCCGTCGCTTGCGCGGGACGCGAAGGTGCGTTCGTTTCGGCGACTCGCTTGTCGCGGGATGCGGGCCCGCCGAGCGTGACATCCGAAGCGATCCGCGCGGGACGCGTTGCGATCGGCCGGGATGCGGGCAGTGATCCGGTGCTCGACCGTTGGCGCACGCACACCGACCGCGATGGCGACGGTGCGATCGGCGCTTTTCCGCTGCGGATCGATGACACGATCGTCGGCAGCGTTACGCTGGTTGCCGCACACGCGAACGCGTTCGACGAAAGCGAATGCCGGCTGCTCACCGAGCTTGCCGGCGACATCGGTTATGGTGTTGCGCACCTGCGCACGCGGAATCGACAGCTCGAAGCGGAACGGACGATCGAGCGCATGGCGTTTCAGGATCCACTCACCGGCCTGCCCAATCGCGCCGCAATGCGCGAGCGGATCGCGAAGGCCGTCGCAACGGCACGCGAACGCCAGCGCGCGCTCGCGATCCTGTCGGTGCATGTCGGGCATTTCGATGAGATCAGCGACACGCTTGGGCATGCGGCGGGTGACCGGCTGATGGCCGAGGTCGCCGGGCGTGTGGCCGCCGTCGCGCGCAGTGGCCAGGACGCGCTCGCGCGCATCGGCGAGGACGAGCTCGTCGTGCTGCTCCGCGATGCCGATGCGGCGCACGCGTCGGACGTCGCGCGGCGCGTCGTCGATGCGCTCTATCGACCAGTCGAGCTCGCGGGATTGCAGGTCGATGCCCGCGGTGCCGTCGGGATTGCATTGCACCCGGACCACGGCGACGATGCCGACGAGCTCATGCGCCGCGCGAAGGTCGCAATGTACCGCGCAGGTGCGAACGGCCACTTCGCGCTGTACAGCGGCATGCACGACGACGAGCGCCGGCATCGCCTCGCGTTGATCGACGACCTGCGGCGTGCGATCGACGCCGGCGAACTGCTGCTCTTTTGCCAGCCGAAGGTCGACATGAGAACGCGCCGGTTCTGCGGCGCCGAAGCACTGATGCGCTGGAAGCATCAGCGCCGGGGGATGATCTCGCCGGCGATCTTCGTCGAGTTGGCCGAGAGCAGCGGCCTGATCACGCCGCTGACGCAATGGGTGCTCGAAGCGGCGTTCGACGCGCGGCACCGCTGGCACGAAGCCGGGTTCGAGCAGCCGCTTGCAGTCAATCTTTCCGCGCGTGACCTGCACGACCCCCGGCTCGTCGATCGGGTGCAGGGGCTCATGTCGGCATGGGGCATCCGCGAGGGCTGGATGCAGTTCGAGCTTACCGAATCGGTGCTGATGAGTGAACCTGCGACGGTGATCGACACGCTTGGCGGGCTCCGCGACCTGGGCATCGAGCTGATGGTCGACGATTACGGCACCGGCTACTCCAGCCTTCGCTACCTGCAGCAGATGCCGGTGTCGAGCATCAAGATCGACCAGTCGTTCGTGCGGCGGATCGTCGATGACCCCGAATCCGCGGCAATCGTCCGCTCGACCGTCGAGCTATGCCACGCGCTGCACAAGCGCGCGATCGCCGAAGGCGTCGAGGAGGTCGCCGTGTGGAATGCACTGGAGGCGATCGGTTGCGATGCCGTGCAGGGTTACTATGTCGGGCGGCCATTGCCCGTCAACGAATTCCCTGCGTGGGCGCGCGCGTCGCGCTGGTCGCAACCCGCGCCGAGCACCGCCAAGACATGACAATGAAATGAAGCCATCCCCTCGGGCAACCAGCATGCTGCTGAACGTGGCGCATGCGTTCGACCACATGTTCCTGCTGATTTTCGCGACGGCAGTCGCAACGATCGCCGCCGATTTCGGGTTCGCGCGCTGGGAGGACCTGATGCCTTACGGTGTCGGCGCGTTCGCGATGTTCGGGCTGTGTTCGCTGCCCGCCGGACGGCTCGGTGACCTGTGGGGCCGGCGACGGATGATGCTCGTGTTCTTCTTCGGCATGGGTATCGCGACGCTGCTCGTCGCGCTTGCGCGATCGGCGTGGCAACTTGGCGCGGCACTGACGGTGCTCGGCGTATTCGCCGCGATCTACCACCCGGTCGGCATCCCGATGCTCGTCCAGCGCTCGACGCGACCGGGCCTGACGATCGGCGTGAACGGCCTCGCGGGCAACATGGGCGTCGCGCTGTCGGCCGTCGTGACTGGCGCACTGCTGAAGTACGCAGGCTGGCATGTGGCTTTCGTCGTACCCGCGCTCGCGTCGCTTGCGTGCGGCGTGCTGTTCGCGCTCGTCGCGCCGCATGAGGCGGTCGCGCCCGCGCGGCGTGCTGCCACGCGCGTGATGCTCGACAAGCGGTCGCTTGCACACATCTTCGCGGTCGTCACGATCGCATCGGTGTCAGGAAGCCTGCTGTTCAATTTCACGACCAACGGCAACGGCGAGTTGCTGCGCGAGCGGCTGCGTGGGATCGTCGACGATCCGGCGGCCCTCGGTGCCTTGCTGGCGCTCGTCTACGTCGCGGGGGCATTCACGCAGCTCGGTGTCGGGCTCTTGCTCGATCGCGTGTCGCTGAAGAAGCTCTACGGATGGATCGTCGCGGCGCAGGCGCCGCTGTTCGTCCTCGCCGCCCGCGCCGACGGCTGGCTGCTGTATGCGCTGATGGTGCTGTTCATGGTCGCGGTGTTCGGCGCGATTCCATTCACCGACGCGATGATCGTCCGCTATGTCGACGACCGGATGCGCTCTCGCGTGTCGGGCATGCGGCTCGCCGTCGCGTTCGGTGTGAGCTCGCTGGCCGTGTGGCTGCTCGGGCCGCTCGTCAAGGCCGCCGGATTTGAGACGCTGCTGCTCACGATGGCAGCGATTGCGTTCGTGACGTTCTGCGTGGTGATGCTGCTGCCGCAGACGTCCGAACGCGGGCTCGGCGGTGCGGCCGTGGATGCCGCCCCGCGCGGCAGCGATTGAAGCCGACTCGGTCGTCGCGCCAGGGCCGGTTAAACAGGCCCTAGTTCGCGCCGTCGAGCTCTTCCTGCTCCATTCGCAGGTACGTCCCCCACGCGTTGATCCGGTTTGCCGGCTCGAACGCAGGCAGCTGCGCGTAGCGTGACCAGTCGGTCTTCGCATACGCTTCGTCGAACGGCGTCAGGTCCTTCACCGCACGTCCCATCGTCTCGCGCAGATAGACGAGGTAGTCGTGTGTCAGCGTCAGGTCGCGTGCGACGTCGCGCGACACCGGGCCGTGGCCGGGAACGACGATCGCGGGCGACAGCGCCAGCATCCGATTCGTCGCCTGCAGCCAGCCGCGACTGTCGCCGTTGCCGACGAATGGAATGCGACCGGAAAAGATCAGGTCGCCGGCGTAGAGCAACCGATCCTCGACGACGAACATCATCAGGTCCTCGGGCGAGTGCCCGCCCCCGGAGTAGACGAGCCGGAACGTGAGGCCGCCCATGCGGAAATCGACGTCGCCGTCGAGCCACACGTCCGGCCGCACGACGCGCGTCTTGTCGTCGACCCACGGATAGAGATCGGCACGGCGTTGCGCGAGTCGCTCGTCGGCGATACCGGATGTGAAATACGCTTCGCCCTTGCGGTACGCCCAGATTTCCGCACCCGTTTCCTTGAGCGCCTGCAGCCCGTAGACATGATCGGCGTGGTAGTGACTGACGACGATGCGCCGGATCGGCAGCGGCGTCACCTTGCGAACCGCGTCGACCATCGCGCGGCCGAGAACCGGCGTGCCGAGCGCGTCGAACACGACGACACCGTCGTCGGTGACGACGAAGCCCGCATTGGACATGAACCCGCGGTTTGCTGCACTCGCCATGCCGGCGTGGCCTTCGAAGAACCAGCCGTGCGCGGATACGCGGGTGGGAACGAGGACATCGGCGTCGTCGGCATGCGCGATGCCGCCGATGAACGCGCTCGCGAGGCCCGCGAGCGCGACACCGAGTACGCGGAACATCGCCGCTAGAACGTGACGACATCCTCGGTCGCGATCATGATCAGCGGCGCGCCGCCGGTCGAGATCTCGTGCGCGTGATCGACGACCTTTTTCCCGTCCTTCGATCCGGCGCACGCGTTGAGTGCGTCCAGCGACGGGAAGTGGATTTCGGCGAGCCGATGGTACGGCGCCGTGCCGCTGATCTTCGTCAGCACGACCTTGGTTGCGCCAGCGGCTTCGAAAACGGGTGCTGCGATCGGAATGTGCTCGTCGCTGTAGGCACGCTCGAATGCGGCGACATCGCGCGGGGTCGGATAGATGACGACGAGTTTCGCTGCTGGCATGGGTTCCTCCATCTCGGTCTGTTGGGTTGTGTTGGTGCGGGGCCGCCTCGAACAAGGGCGCGCACAGCGGATGCGTAGGACAGGCGAGGCGGCGGACGCCTACCGGCATGTAAGACGACGGCCGATGGCGCCGCGGCGCTACACCGTCCATCGTTGTACCGTGACGACCGGAGCCTGCCACCTTGTATGAACGAATGATTCCGCAGGCGACGTCCACCGACTACATGGTACCGGAGGTGAACATGAACAAGCTACGAATCGCATCGGCGGTTGCCGCGCTGACATCGGCATTGGCGATCCCTGCGTGGGGTGCGGACGCAACCAACGCGGCCAAGGACGGGGCTTCCAATATCGACCAGCCGGTTCAGCAGTCGGGGACCGGTGACGGCGCCAACGGCACTGGCCCGGCGGGGTCGAACGCAAACCAGGCGAAAGCTCGGAAGCATCCGCCGACGTCGGCGATGGATAGCGCCACGCCGCCCGACAAGACGACAAACGCCAAGGCATCCACCAAGCATCCCCCGACGTCGCAGATGGATCGGGCCGCGCCCGACCAGAAGTCGCCGGGAACGGAAACCGACGCGAACTCGACCGGGGCCGGCGCGTCCCCCGCAACACCTCGCAACTAGCGCCACCACTGCAGCAACTAGCGCCACCACTGCACTTCGCACGAAGGCGCCTGCGGCACGCGGCGCCTTCTTCGCGTCGACCGTTATATACGGTGATATATTACTGTGCCCATCCTGAGAAACGGTGATGCGATTTCGTGCGGCGGTGTCGCTTTGGATCGTGCTCGGCGCGCTGTTCGCGATGCCCGCCGCGGCCGCCGAAGTCAGAGTGCTCGCCGCAGCGAGCCTTAAAGAGGCGATGGACGAGCAGGCGCGACGCTTCGAGGCGGCGAGCGGAGACAAGGTCGTCGTGTCGTACGGCGCAAGCAACGCACTCGCGAAGCAGATCGAGGCGGGATCGCCCGCGGACCTCTTCATTTCTGCCGACGTCGATTGGATGGATCATGTCGACACGCGGCGTCTGCTCGCACCGGGCACGCGCATCGACCTGTTGCGCAACACGCTCGTGCTGATCGCGCCGGCAGCGAGTCCCGTGAAGCTCGACATCGCACCGGGGTTCGCCCTGGCGCAGGCGCTGGGTTCCGGCAAGCTCGCGATGGCGAATCCGGATAGCGTGCCCGCGGGCAAGTACGGCAAGCGCGCGCTGGAATCGCTCGGTGTATGGACGAGCGTCGAAGCGCAGGTCGCTCGCGCCGAGAACGTCAGGGCCGCCCTGGTGCTCATCGCCCGCGGCGAGGCACCGCTTGGCATCGTGTACAACACCGATGCGTTGGCCGAGCGCGGCGTCAAGGTCGTCGGCACGTTCCCGGCAAGCAGTCATCCACCGATCGTGTACCCGGCCGCGGTGCTGGCAGACAGCAAATCCGCCCCCTCCATCGCAGTGCTGAATGCGCTGCGATCGCCGCAGGCGCGCGCGATATGGGAGAAGTACGGCTTCGGCGTGGTGCAGTAATCTGCAATGCAGGTCTTCGGCGCCCACGAATTCCAGATCATCGCGCTCAGCCTTCGGGTCGCCCTCGTCAGCATGGCGTGCAGCCTGCCACTCGCGATCCTCGTTGCCTACGCGCTTGCGCGCTACGATTTTCCGGGCAAGATGCTCGCCGACGCGATCGTTCACCTGCCGCTCGTGCTGCCGCCAGTCGTCGTCGGATTCGCGCTGCTCGTGCTGTTCGGCAGGCATGGTCCGATCGGCAGCGTGCTCGATCAGTGGTTCGGGATCGTCTTCGCATTTCGCTGGACCGGTGCAGCACTTGCGTCGGCAATCATGGGTTTCCCGCTGATGGTGCGCGCGATCCGATTATCGATCGCCGCGATCGATCCGCGACTCGAAATAGCGGCGCGAACGCTCGGCGGTTCGCGGCTATGGGTGTTCGCATCGATCACACTGCCGCTCGCGCTGCCCGGGATAATCACCGGCTCGCTGTTGTCGTTCGCGCGGGGCCTCGGCGAATTCGGTGCGACGATCACGTTCGTGTCGAGCATTCCGGGCGAGACCGAGACGCTGCCGCTTGCGATCTACACGTTCACGCAGGTTCCCGGCGGCGACGCTTACGCGCTGCGACTCAGCATCGTCGCGGTCGTGCTGTCGCTTGTCGCGCTCGCGGCGTCGGAGTGGCTGACGCGTCGTTTCGCAACGCCCGCCGATGATCGACGTTGACATCGAGCAGCAGCTCGACGCGTTCGCGCTCGCCGTCCGCTTCGCGGTGGATGCACCGATCGTCGGCCTGTTCGGCGCATCGGGTGCCGGCAAGACGAGTGTCGTCAACGCGATTGCCGGCATCGGCAAGCCGGGCCGGGGTTCGATCAGCGTCAATGGAACGCTGTTGTTCGATTCCGCGCAACGCATCAACCTGCCGCCGGACAAGCGCCGCGTGGGTTACGTGTTCCAGGACGCGCTCTTGTTTCCGCACCTCGACGTGCAGCGAAACCTGCTGTACGGGCAACGGCTCTGCCCGCCAACCGATCGCTTCATCGATCCGGCGCGGATCGTCGCGCTGCTCGGGCTCGATGGGCTGCTGCGCCGCGGTACGGTCACGCTGTCGGGCGGCGAACGACAGCGCGTCGCCATCGGACGCGCATTGCTCGCGCAACCGCGCATCCTGCTGATGGACGAGCCGCTCGTCGCACTCGACGCGCCGCGGAAGGACGAGGTGCTCGACTACATCGAGCGCCTGCGGGACGACCTGCGGATCCCGATGGTCTACGTCAGTCATTCGCGCAGCGAAATCGCGCGCCTGGCCGATGCGGTCGTCGTGCTGACGCACGGCCGCTGCACCGCCGTTGGCGACGCCGAGTCGATCCTGAATGATCCATCACTTACGTCGCCGGCCGACCGTTACGACGATAGCTCGCTCATCGAGGCGCGCGTCGCCGCACACGATCCGGCCGACAGGCTGACGACGCTCGTTTTCGACGGCGGACAAC
This sequence comes from uncultured Pseudomonadota bacterium, assembly GCA_963709335.1. Classification (GTDB taxonomy): domain Bacteria; phylum Pseudomonadota; class Gammaproteobacteria; order Burkholderiales; family Casimicrobiaceae; genus VBCG01. The sequence continues at coordinate 82,767 of CAVPWB010000002.1, read as the reverse complement.
TCCTCGTGCCGCTGCTCGACGCGCTGCCGCGCGACCGCGTGCGCATTCGGATCCGTGCCCGCGACGTGTCGCTGGCGATCGGCCGGCCGATCGGCATCAGCATCCTGAACGTGTTGCCCGGCATCGTGGCGTCGGTCGGCGCGCGCACGGGACCGTCGGTAGACGTCCGGATCGCCGTCGGCAACGGAGCGCTGACGGCGCGCATCACCCACCGGTCGCTGCGCGAGCTGGACATCGAAAAAGGGTTGCACGTGCACGCGCTCGTCAAGGCCGTGTCGCTGGACCTGCGTGACTGACGCGCAGGCGAGGAGGCTGTCCGGCGACGCCCATTCGCCGCCGTTGCGTGCGGCGCCGGCGCCAAGGCATCGATGCGCGACAATGGCGCATCGCATTCGCTGGTCCGCCGCCGCTCCGATGCCGTCAGACGCTCCCATTCCGCAGGACGTGCGCATGCACGGGTTCACCGCTCGTGCGGAGGTCCGCACGGCGCTCGCGTGGATCGACGCGCACGCGTATCGCCTCGCCGACGAGCGTGTGGCTGTCGACGCCGCAGCCGATCGCGTGCTCGCGCAGCAGGTGATCGCGCCGCTCGACGTTCCGGCATTCGATCGCGCCGCGATGGACGGCTACGCGCTGCACGGCGCGCTCACGACCGGTGCGACCGAATACACGCCGCTTGAATTCACCGTCGTCGGGCAGGTGCTGGCGGGCCAGGCGTACGCCGGCGAAGTGCGTCCCGGCACCGCCGTGCGAATCATGACCGGGGCCGCGCTTCCATCCGGCGCCGACGCGGTCGTACCGGCCGAGTACGCGCGATTGGTCGGTACGCAGGTCGAAGTCAGCGTTGCCGTCCCGCCCGGCCGGCATGTCGGTCGCCGCGGCGAGGACATTCGCGCGGGCGCGCCCGTTCTCGAACCGGGCCGGCGGTTGCGGCCGCAGGACGCGGGCCTGATCGCGTCGCTCGGAGTCGCGCATGTGGACGTCGTCGCCGCGCCGCGCGTGCGGATCGTCGTCACCGGCAACGAGGTCGTCAGTCCCGGCGAGCCCAAGGGTCCGTTCCAGATCTACGATGCGAATTCGCCGATGCTGCGCGCGCTCGCCGTGCGCGACGGTGGGGTCGTCGAGGCGCACCTGCGGATCGGCGACGACCCTGCGAAGATCCGTGACGCGCTGCGCGCGCCGGGGGCCGACATCGTCCTGTTGTCCGGCGGCTCGAGCGTAGGCAGCGAGGATCATGCGCCGACGTTGCTACGCGAAATCGGCGAGCTCGCGATCCACGGCATCGCGATGCGGCCATCGAGTCCTGCAGGCATCGGGCGCGTCGGCGACGCGCTGGTGTTCCTCCTTCCCGGCAACCCGGTTTCGTGCCTGTGCGCCTACGATTTCTTCGCCGGGCGGGCCATCCGCCTGCGTGGCGGACGCGCCGCGGACTGGCCGCACCAGCACCGACAAGGAATGGTTGCGCGCAAGATCGTCTCCGCGATCGGGCGCGTCGACTACTGCCGCGTCAGGTTGGTCGGCAATGACGTCGAGCCGCTCGCACTGAGCGGCGCGTCGATCCTGTCGTCGACGACGCGCGCCGATGGCTTCGTCGTCGTGCCGTCCGAAAGCGAGGGGTTCGGTGCAGGGGCCGAAGTGACGGTGTACCTCTATGACTGATCGCGACGCGCAATCGATACCCGTCGACGTGGTGCCGCCGGATGCGCGCCAGACGCAGTTCCTGAACGTCATCACGCGCGACGAGGCAACCGCGCGCTTCCAGCGGCACCTGCACCTCGCACCGCTCGGCGTGGAATCGGTTCCGCTCAGCCGCGCGCTGCATCGCGTGCTGGCCGAGGACATCGCTGCGGCCGTCGACGTGCCGGGGTTCGATCGCTCGAACGTCGACGGTTTCGCCGTGCAGGCAGTGGATACGCACGATGCGGCGGAAGAGACGCCGCGCACGCTCGTGCTCGACGACGAAGTGCTGGCACCGGGTGTCACGCCGCGCCACGGTGTGACGCGCGGTCGCGCCACGATGATCGCCACCGGCGGCATGGTGCCGCGCGGCGCCGACGCCATCGCGATGGTCGAGCATACCGAGCCCGTCGACGGCGGACGCCGGCTGGAAGTAGCGCGACCGTTGGCACCAGGCGACAACATCAGCTTCGCCGGAACCGACATCGCAAAGGGCGAGACGGTGCTGCGCGCCGGGCAATTGCTGACGTCGCGCGAAATCGGCGTCCTTGCGGCGATCGGGCGCGCCGACGCATTCGTGTATCGCCGCCCGCGGGTCGCGATCATTTCTACCGGCAACGAGATCGTTGCGCCGGGCACGCCGTTGCCGCTTGGCGCGATCTACGATTCGAACGCGGCAACGATCGGAGCGGCCGTCGAGGAACTGGGCGCCACGGCAGTTCAACTCGGCATCGTTGCCGACAACGACGCCGCGCTCGCAACTGCGGTGGAAGATGCGCTTGGTTACGACCTCGTCGTGCTGTCGGGTGGAACGTCAAAGGGTGCGGGCGACTTGTCGTACCGAGTCGTCAGCCGGCTCGCCAATCCCGGCATTGTCGCGCACGGCGTCGCGCTGAAGCCCGGCAAGCCGATCTGCCTCGCTGTCACGGGCGGCAAGCCTGTCGTCATCCTGCCGGGATTTCCGACGTCGGCAATTTTCACGTTCCACGAATTCGTCGCACCGGTGCTGCGCGCCTACGCGGGCCTCGCGCCCGACCGGCAGCAGGTCGTGCCCGCGACGCTCGCCGTGCGCGTCAATTCGGAGCGTGGGCGAACCGAATACCTGCTCGTCGGGCTCGTTCCCGTCGACGACGGATTCGCCGCGTATCCGATGGGCAAGGGTTCGGGTTCGGTCACCGCGTTCAGCGGCGCCGACGGCTTCATCACGATCGATCAACACACCGAGATCGTCGATGCAGGCGCGTCGGTTTCCGTCCAGTTGCTCGGCCAGCGCCTCGAGCCGGCGGACCTCGTCATCATCGGCAGCCATTGCGTCGGTCTCGACGTGATCGTCGGCGAGCTGTTGCGACGCGGCGTGCGAACCAAGGTCCTGCACGTCGGCAGCATGGGTGGCCTCGCCGCGGCGCGACGCGGCGAATGCGACATCGCCGGCATCCATCTGATGGACGCGAAGACCGGCCAGTACAACCGGCACCTGCTGACGGACGCGTTGACGCTCGAGCGCGGCTACGGGCGGATGCAGGGGATCGTCTTTCGTCCCGGAGATGCACGTTTCCAGCGCAAGGATGTCGAGGCCGCACTTGGCGCCGCACTCGCCGATCCGGAGTGCTCGATGGTCAATCGCAACACCGGCAGCGGCACGCGAATCCTGGTCGACCGGCTGCTCGGCGACCGTCGGCCGGCGGGTTACGCCGTGCAGACGAAATCGCACAATGCCGTCGCTGCAGCGGTGAGCCAGGGGCGCGCCGACTGGGGTGTAGCGATCGACACGGTCGCGCATGCCTATCACCTCAGCTTCATTCCGCTGCAGGCGGAGCAGTACGACTTCGTCATTCCCAGGGCGCGCGCCGCGCGTGGCGCCGTCCAAGCGTTCCGCGACGTGCTGAACGACCCTTCCGTGCGCGAGCGGCTGGGTGCGCTCGGCTTCGACGTCTCGCGCTGATTACGCTGCGGTCACCGCCATCACGCGTGCAGATGACGCGCGTGAAAGCGCAGGTGCTCCTCGATGAACGTCGCGATGAAAAAGTAGCTGTGGTCGTAACCGTCGCGCAACCGCAAGTCCAGCGCCACGCCCGCCTGTTCGCACGCCTGGCGCAGGAGCTCGGGCTTGAGCTGGCTTTCGATGAACGGATCGCTCGTGCCTTGGTCGACGAGCAGCGCAGGTCCGCGCCAGCCGCGATCGGCGATGAGCGCCGTCGCGTCGTACTCGCGCCAGCGGCCGCGATCGCTGCCGAGATAACCGGTCAGCGCCTTTTCGCCCCAGGGGCAGCGCATCGGCGACGCGATGGGCGCAAAGGCCGACACCGATCGATAGCGGCCGGGATTCTTGAGTGCAATCGTCAGCGCGCCATGGCCACCCATCGAATGGCCGAAGATGCCGGCGCGGCCAGCGATAACGGCAAAATGGCGTTCGACGTAGGCGGGCAGCTCGTTCGTGACGTACGAGTACATCCGGTAGCCTTCTGACCACGGCGCTTCGGTCGCATCGACATAGAAGCCGGCGCCGAGGCCGAAGTCGTACGCGTCGGCTTCACCGGGATAGCCCAGGCCCCGCGGACTCGTGTCGGGCACGACGATTGCGACGCCGAGCTCGGCCGCAACGCGTTGCGCCCCCGCCTTGACGATGAAGTTGTCCTCCGTGCAGGTGAGGCCGGACAGCCAGTAGAGGACCGGCACGCGAGCGCTTTGCGCCTGCGGCGGCATGAAGACGCCGAAGCGCATCGAGCAGTGCGTGGTTTCCGCCGCGTGCGTGTACACGCCCTGCATGCCGCCGAAGCAGCGGTTCCGCGATACGGCATTGGGGGTGTCGGACACGCGTCCTCGCGAGGTCGAAATGGAGCCGGGCGCCGCGGCGCCCGGATTTTCTCTGCAGCGCCGCGATGCGGCAGCGGTCAGGCGTTGAACTGGACGCCCTTCGCCTTGGCCGTGTGGGTCGCGATCAGGTCCATGATCGGCGGCGACAGGCAGTCGTACGGCTCGAGCCCGATCGCCTTCAGCCGGCTGCGCACCGCGCCCATGTTGGCGGGATTCGCGCCCGACTCGATGATCGACGACACGAACGCCGCGAATTCAGGCGGTGACCAGCCTTGCTCGGGCGACAGTTCCGTGTGGATGAAGTCGAGACCGTAGAGCGGATGGTTCTTGTTCTCGATGCGCCCGTACATGTGGACGCCGCAGCCCTTGCACGCGTAGCGCTGGATCGTCGCGCTCGAATCGACGACGGCGAGCTTGTCCTCGTTGGCGGTGACGGAGAGCTTGTCGCGCGGCACGACGGCAACCTGCGAGAACAGCGCCCCGGCGGGCTTCCAGCACTTCGTGCAGCCGCACACGTGGTTGTGCGCGCTCTGGCTCTTCACGGACACGGCGACCTTCTTGTCGGAACACTTGCAGTTCAGCGTTCCGCCGCTGAAGTTGGCGGCCGCGCCCTTGATGCCATTGTCGACGGCGGGATGGATGGAAGGTGTAGCCATGATCGGGTTTCTCCTTGATGAAGATCGTTCGCCGGAGGGGCGGCGCGCAAGACGCCGTCGCGGCGGTTCGGGTATCGAGTACAAACGACAGCCACGCGCGATGGTGACGGTCACGTGGTGTACGCCAGCTACAACGCCAAGCTTACTCTTGCAGCACCGGCACGTGCGAGTCGTGTCGCCGGTGCGCGGCCTCAGTAATTCACAACGGTGCGGATCGACTTGCCCTCGTGCATCAGGTCGAAGCCTTCGTTGATCCGTTCGAGCGGCAGCACGTGAGTGATCAGGTCGTCGATGTTGATCTTGCCGTCCATGTACCAGTCGACGATCTTCGGAACGTCGGTGCGGCCGCGCGCACCGCCGAACGCCGTGCCCTTCCACACGCGGCCGGTCACGAGCTGGAACGGACGCGTGGCGATCTCCTTGCCGGATCCGGCGACGCCGATGATCACCGACACGCCCCAGCCGCGATGGCAGCATTCGAGCGCTTGCCGCATCACGTTGACGTTGCCGATGCACTCGAACGAATAGTCGGCGCCGCCGCCGGTGATCTCCACCAGGTGCGCGACGAGATCGCCCTGCACGTCCTTCGGATTGACGAAATGCGTCAGACCGAACTTGCGCGCCAGCGCTTCGCGGGCCGGATTGAGGTCGACCCCGACGATCATGTTCGCCCCCGCCATCCGCGCGCCCTGGACGACGTTGAGGCCGATGCCGCCGAGGCCGAACACGACGACGTTGGCACCGGGCTCGACCTTCGCCGTGTTGATGACGGCGCCGATGCCGGTGGTGACGCCGCAGCCGATGTAGCAGACTTTCTCGAACGGCGCGTCCTCGCGGATCTTGGCGAGGGCGATCTCCGGCAGCACGGTGAAGTTGGCGAACGTCGAGCAGCCCATGTAGTGGTGGACAGGCTTGCCGCCGAGCGAGAAGCGGCTCGTGCCGTCGGGCATCACACCCTTGCCCTGGGTGGCGCGAATGGCCGTGCAGAGATTCGTCTTGCGCGACAGGCACGACTTGCACTGGCGGCACTCGGGCGTGTAGAGCGGAATGACGTGATCGCCCTTGCGCAGGCTGGTGACGCCGGGTCCGACCTCGACGACGATGCCGGCGCCCTCATGGCCGAGGATCGCCGGGAACAATCCCTCCGGGTCTGCGCCGCTGCGCGTGAACTCATCGGTGTGGCAAATGCCGGTTGCCTTGATCTCGACGAGGACTTCACCGGCCTTCGGTCCCGCGAGCTGCACGGTCTCAATCACGAGCGGTTGCCCGGCCTGGTGAGCCACTGCTGCTCGAACGTCCACGGTCGACCTCCTTCGAATCGGCAAGACCGGGATGTTAGACCCGAAGCGCCTCGTAATTCCAGTGTCAGTCCGCGAACCCCGCACGCTCGACCGCCAGGAACGCGCGGTTCGCGTTGGCGGCGTGCAGCGCACCGTAGCCTTCCCACGCGGCGAACTCCGGCAGCTCCGCGCGGGACGCGACGTCGGCGAGCCCCGCACCGGACGCGACGAGCGTGCGCACGCGGCGGTCGAGCGCGGCGAAGTAGCGATCGAGGCCGGCAATGTCCCCGCACGTGCCGAGCTTGCCGAGCGCCGGGATCAGCTGCCGGCAATGCGTGGCCGCAAGGGTTGTAAGGGCGCTGCGCCACGGCCTGCCCTCGGCGTCGCGAAGGTCCGGAATCCGGTCGATCGCAACGAGACTTCCCGCGATCAGCGTACGCGTCGTCGGGTCGAACACGGCAAGCGCGCCGGGCGAACTCGCGCTGGCCGGTGCGATCAGCCGCAACGGGCGCCCGATGACGTCGAACGCCGTTGGCGCCGCGACCGTGCGATCGGGCGTCACGATGCGGCTGCCGACCATCGTGCGCTCGCCGAGCGTGGCGACCAGCGTACGCAGGCACGTGTCGCAACGCGCCGCCATCAGCGCCGCCGCGTCGCGATGCATCAGCACCGGAATGCCGCGGGCCTGGAACGCTGCGGCGCCGAACACCACGTCCTGTCCGGCGTGGGTGATGACGACGAGGCGAATCGGCCGGCGCGTGACCGTCTCGACCGCCGCGATGATCGCTTCTCCATGCCGGAACGAGACGCCGCTCTCGACGACCACGACGCCGTGCGGGCCGACGACGAACGCGACGTTCGCGATACGCCCGAGATTCGCGGGCGTGATGTCGCCGTCGCTGCCGCGGATGACGTAGACGCCCGGTGCGACGCGGGTTGCAACCGCCGGTTGCGCGTGAGCGGCGGCGATCGTCAGCAGCAGCGAAACCGCAACGGTGATCGCGCCCGTCAAGCGAACGAGGGACTTCATCGGCGGTCCGTCGATGTTCGCGGCGTTACCAGAAGGAGCACCGCGGGTGCTGCGGTGCAGCATCGAATTGGCACGGCTGGTGGCAAGAAGCTTGTACGGGACAAATTGACTTTGTTCAAGCGCGGGATGAAACTCTGCGCCTCGTCGGTTTGCGAAGTTCGTCTGTTGACCCGGAGGAGGACGTATGAAGATCGTCGGTAGGGCGTGGTTTCACCAAGCGTTGACGGTGGCCGTGTTGGCCGCTGGTCCTGCAATTGCGTGGGCGAACGCCGATCTCGAAAAGCTCATCGCGGACCCCAAGAACTGGGCGATGCAGGCGGGCGACATGTACAACCAGCGCTACAGCAAGCTCACGCAGATCAACGCGCAGAACGTCGGCAAGATGCAGGTGGCGTGGATGTTCTCCACCGGCGTATTGCGCGGGCACGAGGGCTCGCCGCTGGTGATGAACGGCATGATGTATCTGCACACGCCGTTCCCCAACAAGGTGTTCGCGATCGATCTCGACACGCAGAAGATCAAGTGGCGCTACGAGCCGAAGCAGGACGTGGCCGTGATTCCGCAGATGTGCTGCGACACCGTCTACCGCGGACTCGCGTACGCGGAAAACAAGATCTTCCTGCAGCAGGCTGACAGCATGCTGGTTGCGCTCGACGCGAATACGGGCAAGGTTCTCTGGAGCGTGAAGAACGGCGATCCCAAGCTCGGCGCGGTGAACACCAATGCGCCGCACGTCTTCAAGGACAAGGTGATCACCGGCATCTCGGGCGGCGAGTGGGGCGTGCGCGGATTCCTCGCTGCATACGACATCAACACCGGCAAGCAGGTGTGGAAGGCGTACAGCGTCGGTCCCGACGCTGAAATGCTGATGGACCCCGACAAGACGATGACATGGACCGACGGCGCGATGAAGCCGGTGGGCAAGGACTCGTCGCTGAAGACCTGGCAGGGCGAGCAGTGGAAGCAAGGCGGCGGCACGACGTGGGGGTGGTACAGCTACGACAAGGCGCAGAACCTGCTGTTCTACGGGACGGGCAACCCGTCGACGTGGAATCCGTCGCAGCGACCCGGCGACAACAAGTGGTCGATGACGATCTTCGCGCGGGACGTCGACACAGGCATGGCGAAGTGGGCGTACCAGATGACGCCGTTCGACGAGTGGGACTTCGACGGCGTCAACGAAATGATCCTCGCCGACATCAACGTCAAGGGCAAGCCGACGAAGGCGCTGGTGCATTTCGACCGCAACGGCTTCGGCTACACGCTCGATCGCACGACGGGCGCGCTGCTGGTCGCCGAGAAATACGACCCGGCGGTGAACTGGGCCACGAACGTCGACATGAAGACCGGGCGGCCGCAAGTCGTCGCCAAGTACTCGACGGCAAAGAACGGACCCGACGTCAACACGAAGGGCGTTTGCCCGGCGGCGCTGGGTTCGAAGGATGAGCAGCCGGCGGCCTTCAGTCCAAAGACCAACCGGTTCTACATCCCGACGAACCACGTCTGCATGGACTACGAGCCGTTCAAGGTCGATTACACGGCGGGCCAGCCGTACGTAGGCGCGACGCTGTCGATGTACCCGGCACCCGGCGGCACCAACATGGGCACGCTGGTGGCGTGGGACGCGAGCAGCGGCAAGATCGTCCAGTCGAAAGCCGAGAAGTTTTCCGTCTGGAGCGGTGTGCTCTCGACGGCCGGCGGCGTGGTCTGCTACGGCACGCTCGAGGGTTATCTGAAGTGCGTCGACGCGAACGACATCAGCAAGGACCTGTTCAAGTTCAAGACGCCATCGGGCATCATCGGCAACGTGTTCACGTACGAGCACAAGGGCAAGCAGTACATGGGCGTCTTCTCGGGCATCGGCGGCTGGGCCGGCATCGGCATGGCGGCAGGTCTTGACCCCGAAAAAGGCACCGAAGGGCTCGGGGCCGTGGGCGGCTACAAGGAACTGCGTGATTACACCGAGCTCGGCGGCTCGCTGACGGTATTCGCGCTGCCGTAGTCTCTGAGTGCTCCGCCATCGCCGGCGCCTTTCGGGGTGCCGGCGATGTTCGTTTCTGCACCGGGAATCGCTTGCAACTTTCCCGCGGGCGCGCCGCTCAAACCGCGGGAACTGCAAGGGGGAATCGATGCGAATGGTGATGGTGACGGGTCTCATGCTGCTGGCGCTGTGCGCGGGGGGCGAGGCCGCCGCGCAGGACAAGTCCGGCGACAAGAAGCTTTACACGGTCGTCGAGGGCTACAAGGTGGACTCCGCGACGATGAACGGATTTCGCGCATGGCGTGCCGCCGCGTGCGATCGCTGCCATGGCGCCAACCAGGAGGGGCTCGTCGGGCCGTCGCTGATCGAGAGCATGAAGATCCTGAGCAAGGAGGATTTCACCAAGACGGTTCGAGACGGACGTCTCGAGAAGGGCATGGTGAGCTTTGCGACGAGCAAGACGGTGATGGACAATATCGACAACCTGTACGCGTACCTGAAGGGCCGGTCGAACGGCGACATCACGCGCGCCAAGGTCGAAGAGTTGAAGCCGTGAGCGCTGCGAGCGCGCCTCCGCTGGGTCACGACGTCGCCTGGCCGCGTCGTGGTTGCACCGTGATGTTGCGGACGATCGGAACCGTCGCCGTCGCGGTGACGACAGGCACGCTGACCGGACAGGCAATGGCCGACGACGCGCGCACGGCGTTCCGTCCCTGCATCGATCCCTCCAACCTGCCGTTTGCCAACGAGAAAGGCGAAGGCTTCGAGAACCGGATCGCCGACCTGTTCGCGAAGAAGCTCGGCCTTCCCGTGCAGAACTACGCGTTTCCGCAGCGGATGAATTTCATTCGCAACACGCTGCGCTACAAGCTGCCCGGCGAAGACTTCCGCTGCGATATCGTGATGAGCGTTCCGGCGACGTTCGACCAGGCGTTGCCGACGGCCCCTTACTATCACTCGACGTATGCGCTCGTGTATCGGAAGGGGCAGGGGCTCGATCAGGTGAAGTCCGGCGCCGACCTGTTCGCGCTGCCGGCGAATGTGCGCGACAAACTGCGCATCGGCATCTACGACCGTTCGCCCGCCGCGATCTGGCTGGTGCGCCACGGCATGGAGGCGCAGGTGAAGCCGTTTCCGATGATGTCGCCGAACCCCGAACAGTACCCGGGCGAGATCATCGAGAAGGATCTCGCCCAAGGCAACATCGACGCCGCCGTCGTATGGGGTCCGATTGCCGGCTACTACGCGAAGCGCGTGCGCAACGTCGAACTCGTCGTCATTCCGCTCAAGTCGGAGCCGGGTGTCAAGTTCGATTACGAGATCGCGATGGGCGTACGGCAAGGCGAGCGCGAATGGAAGGCCACCGTCGACAAGCTGCTCGCCGAGAACCAGGCCGCTATCACGACGATCCTGCGCGAATACAACGTTCCGCTCGTCGACGCTCAGGGCGAGCCGGTCAAGTAGCGGCTCGGGCGGCGCTTGCCGCGTCGCGCCGAAAGCCGCGAAGGAGAATCCGATGCGATCACGAAGCCTGCTGCTGTTGACGCTGCTTAGCGTCGTGCCGGTCGTCCATGCGAACGATTTCCCCACGCGCGCCCGGGTCGAGTTCGTGCTGGCCTGCATGCGCGACAGCAAGGCGTCGCCGCAGGAATCGATGTACAAGTGCTCGTGCGCGATCGACGCGATTGCCGACAAGGTGCGCTACAACGACTGGGTCGACCTGTCGACGATCTCGAACGGCATCACGATCGCCGGGGAGCGCGGCGGCGTCATGCGCGACCTCAAGGACGGCCGCAAGCTGATCGCGTCGTACAAGGATCTGCAGGCGAGCGCCAAGAAGCAGTGCTTCCTCAACGAGTGACGCCGGATGCATCGCTTGCTACCGTCGCGGTCCCGGATGTCCGCGCGATGGTTGCCGGCGCTGGCATTCGCGGCGACCGTCGCGGCGGGCGCGGCTAGCGCCGACACCGCGGGCCTGTCGCTCGAGAATCCGGCACCGGGCGTCTACGTTCATTACGGCCAGCTGGCCGACATCACCCGCGACAACGATGGCGACGTTGCCAATGTGGGCTTCGTCGTCGGCGCGCGCTGCGTCGCTGTAGTCGACACCGGCGGCAGCTATGTCGTCGGGCGCGCGCTGCGCGCGGCGGTCCGCGCGCTCACGCCCCTGCCGGTGTGCTTCGTCATCAACACGCACATGCATCCGGATCACGTGTTCGGCAATGCGGCGTTCGACGACGATCATCCGCAGGTCATCGGTCATCAGCGGCTCGCCGATGCGTTGCGCAGGCGCGGATCGAACTACGTTGCCGCGCTGCAGCGCACGCTCGGAGAGCGCGCCGACGGAAGTCGAATCGTGCTGCCGACGCACGCCGTCGCGGCGACCGAGGACGTGGACCTCGGCGGGCGCGTGCTCGAGCTTCGCGCGTGGCCGACCGCGCACACCGACAACGACCTCACCGTCCTCGACCGCGAGACGGGAGCGATGTTCATGGGCGATCTTGCGTTCGTCGGGCATCTGCCGGTCGTGGACGGCAGCCTGCGCGGATTCATCGCCGTGACCGATGCGCTCGCGGCGATGCGCGTCCCGCATGCCATACCCGGGCACGGCCGCGCGGACGCCTGGCCGGGGGCCCTCGCACCGCAGGCGCGCTACCTGCGCGGTCTGGCGGCCGACGTCCGCGCAGCGATCAAGTCGCGGCGGACGTTGAGCCAGGCCGTCGCCGATGTCGGCGTCTCCGGCGGCGACTGGCTGCTGGTCGATGCGTTCCACAAGCGAAACGTCACCGCCGCCTACGCCGAGCTCGAGTGGGAAGAGTGACGCGACGCGCGTATATTGTGGGTGAAGCGCGACGCGCCACCGCCCGGCGCGCCGGCGTTGGAGGTGCGACGATGATCCGCTGCCTTGCCGTTCTTCTCGCCATGACGCTCGCGGCGGGACCCGCCCTCGCGCAGGACGCCGACCCGGCGGACAGCGCCGTGTGGAAGAAGGTGCACGAGAGCGTGTTCGCAAACGCGCCGATCGCTGCGGCCGACGGTGTGGTCACGCTGGATACGCCGAAGCGCGCGGAGGATGCCGCGATCGTTCCGGTGGCCATCCGGTCAGGGTTTCCGCAGCGCAGCGACCGTTTCATCGAGACGATCTGGCTGATCGTCGACAACAACCCTTCGCCGATCGCGGCGGTGTTCCATTTCACGACTGCCAGCGGCCGCGCCGACATGGAGACGCGCATCCGCGTCGAGCAGTACACGTTCGTGCGTGCGGTTGCCAAGACGAACGACGGCAAGCTCTTCATGGCTGCCAACTACGTGAAGGCGTCGGGCGGCTGCTCGGCGCCCGCCGGCAAGGACGCTCTGGCTGCCAGGGCGTCGCTCGGCAAGATGCGCATTCGTGTGGAGGACGCGAATGCATCCGGCAAGCCCGTGCTCGCGCAACTGATGATCAGCCATCCGAACGACTCCGGCCTCGCGATGGACCAGGTGACGCGAACCTATGCGCAACCGCACTTCGTCCGTCAGGTCGACGTCAGCTACGCCGGCAAGCCGGTCATGCGCGCCGACGTCGATTTCTCGATCAGCGAGAACCCGAACTTCCGCTTCTATTTCGTTCCCGGCGGCGGTGGGGACCTCGAAGCGAAGGTCGTCGACAACCAGGATCTCGCATTCGCGACGACGATGAGGCTCGACGCGACGCACAGCGCCGCCGCTTCGCTCGCGCAGTAACGGCTGGGACTCCCTAGCGTTTCGACGGACTGTCGAACGTCACGCGCACGCCGGCGAAGATGCCGCGCGGGGAGCCGAGCGCGCGAAACTGCTCCATGACCGGCGCGGCACCGGCTGCCGGCCCGAACGTCCGGTCGGGGCCGGTGAAGACGTTCTCGCCGAGCAGCCCGAAGTTCGCATACTGGCGGTCGAACAGGTTGTCGACTTGCGCGAACAAAGTCACGCGCGGCGTCAGCCGGTATTCGGCGTCGAGGTTGACGACGAAGTAGCCCGGGATGGGGCCGGAGCGATCGGCATTGTTCTCGTCGCCGCGCGCGTACTGGCTCGATGCGGCGACGAGCGACGCCCCGATCGCGAGGCCAGGCGCCGCGTCCCAGTCGACGCGCAGCTTGGCGCTGTGGACCGGAATGCCCGGGATGCGATTGCCGGCGTGCACGGCGATCGCGCCGTTGCTGTCGGCCTCCGAGTTTGCCGGGCTCGCCGCGTCGAACGGCGTGCGGAAGCGCGCGTCGAGCGCGTTGTAGCGAATCGTGACGGTGAATGGATCCGCGCGAAGCGTCGTCGCGAGCTCGATACCCTGCCGCCGGGTGCGACCGACGTTCCTGAAGTAGCCGGTGTTCGTCGCACCGGCGCCGCTCGCGATGAACGCGAGATCGTCGCGCAGTTCGGTCCGGTAGATCGCGGCCGACCAATTGCCCATGGGCCACGTGCCGCGCGCACCGGCTTCGATCGTCGACGAAACGACCATTGCGAGCGGTGGATCGGCCAGGAATTGGTTGGGGAGCTTGCAGGGCGCAGTAGGATCGGCACACGTGAGCTCGATGGGTGTCGGCGCGCGCATGCCTTCGTTGTAGCTCGCGTACGCCGTTAGCGAATCGCGCGGGTTGAAGTTGACGCCGATCGCTGGATTGAAGCGCGAAAACGTGTGCGTTCCGTTGAGTCCTGCATCCTCGCCCGTCCGGTCGGCGATCTCGACGCGCGCGTGGTTGAAGCGGCCGGCGAGCGTCAGCACCCACGCCTGCGCGAGATTGATCGTGTCACTCGCGTAGATGCCGGCGTCGGCGTTGTGCAGGTCGACATCGGTGGTCTGCACGTACGGACCGGCGCCGATCGTGCCGCGGTCGTTCGTGAACGTCGCGGGCTGCGACGACTGCGTGAATCGCGTCCGGCCCCAGTTGCCGCCGGCGCCCACGGCGAGCTGGTGAGCGAACCCGCCGAGCTTGCCGCGCGTGGTCCACTGCAGCGCGACGCCGTAGGACTCTGCGTCGATCGTTGCGCGATCGTTCGTTGCAGGATCGGCGTGCACAACGCCGGTATCGGGATCCGTTTCGCCGAAGTTCTCGTCCACGTTGCTGCTGAGGTTCGAATTCTGATAGCGACGGTAGTAGACGTTCGAGTCGATCAACTGGTCGTCGCGCAGCAGGCGGCTGCCCTTCGCCGTGACGAACGCGAGCCGGTTCTCGTTGGTGTCGGGATACGTGTAGGGCTCGCGCGGCTTGTCCAGGAACGATTGCGGCAGCGTTTGCGCGCCATTCAGCACGTTGTCGGCGAGTGTCAGGGTCACGTCGAGGTCCGACGTCGCGTCCTGGACGCCGACCTTGCCGAAGAACTGCCGCACGCGGCTGGCGTTGTGCTGCGCCCACCCGTCTTCGTCGGCAACGTTGCCCGTGAAGAACGCGTCGGCACGCTCGCCGTCGTGCCCGTACTCGAACTCCAGCCCGCGGCGGCCGAACGACCCGCCGGAAAGCTCGACCGCGCCACCCGGATACTGTGCGCCACTCTTCGTGTAGACCGCGAGCGCGCCGCCAAGCGTGTTGAGCCCGAATGCAGGCACCGAGCCTGGAATCAGCTGCACGCTCGAAATCGCCGAGCGGGGCAGGAAGTCCCAGTTGACGACGTCGCCGAACGCCTCGTTGATGCGCACGCCGTCCTGGAACACGGACATACCCTGCGGCGTCCCGAGCAGCGGCGATGCCGAGAAACCGCGAAAGTCGAGTGATTGCTGGTATGCATTGCCCTGTCCGGACGCCGCGTTGACGCTGTTCGAGTTCTGGTCGAAGAACTGCGTGAGCGTCAGGGGCCGCGTCCGCGCGAACAGGCGATTATCGAAAATCTGGACGTTGGCCGGCACGTCCCGCAGCGGCGTGCCGAATCCTGGCAACGGCGCCGTGCCGACGACCTGTACCGAGGGCAGCTCGAACACTTCGGCGGGATTGTCGGCGGCTCCTGCGTGCGCCGCTGCGGCACCGACGACGGCCGCTACGGCAGACGCGATCGCGCGCCGCGCGCGCGTGGCCGGCACACGAGGACGTTGCATCGCGCGAGCAAGTGCGCGAAACGGCAGGCGTGCTTGGGACAAGCAGACGCGATCAGTGGATGACCACGCCCCACGGCAGCTCGCCGACGGGCACTTCGGCGATCTTCTGGTTCGACTGCGTGTCCACGACCGCCACGGCATTCGAACGGCCGCAGGCGACGTAGAGCTTGCGGCCGTCGGGTGTCAGCGCCATGTTCCACGGTCGCTTGCCGACGGGGGTCGTCGCGATGATCGCGTTCGTCGCCGTGTCGATCACCTGCACAGTGCCGTCGCCGCCGGCGGAGACGTAGACGCGCTTTCCGTCGGGATTCACGACGATGCCGTTGGACCGCAGCCCGGCCTTGATCGTCGTGACCAGTGCCTGCTTCGCGACGTCGATCACCGCCACCGTGTTCGCGTGCTCGGCCGCAACGTACGCGCGGCTGCCGTCGGGCAGAAAGCCGATACCGCGCGGACGCTCGCCGACGGTAATCGATTTGACGACTTCGCCGCGCGCGACGTCGATGATGTCCACACTGTCGGCCTCCTCGGCGCTGACGAAGATCAGGCGGCCGTCGGGGCTGAAGACGGCGTGCTCGGGGTTCTTGCCCTTCATCGTGACGCGCTTGGCGATCGACAGCGTAGCGGTATCGACGATCAGCACCTGGTTGTTCTCCTCGATCGCCGCGGCGAGCAAGCGCCCGTCCGACGACACGTAGATGCCTTCCGGCGAGTCGCCGAGCTTGACGCGCGCCGGCGCCGACGTTCCCGCGAGATCGATGACGACGAGGCCGTTGCCCGTCTGGTCGCTGATGAACAGGCGCTTGCCGTCGGGAGCAATCGCGATTCCTCGCGGCTTGCCGCCGGTGGATATCGTCCTAACGACGCGATCGGTTGCGGTATCGATCACCGATACGCTCGCGGAGCCTTCGTTGGGCACGTAGGCCAACGGCGCCGCGCTCGCGGCTCCGGCTACCAGCAGCAACGAAAGGCATAGGGCGGCAATGCGCATTGCGGGCTTCTCCATTGCGTCTCGCGCGCCAGCCCACGAACCGTAACTGGCCGCCGCAGCATGAATCTCGTATGCTAACCGACTTCCTTCGGCCTTCGAGGTTCCGATGACCCGTCTGCAGCCAGGCGCTTGCGGCGTTGTGCGTGCGGCGATCGACAGGCCGTCGATCGACGCGGCGCGCGGCCCGGCGTTCGCGCTGCGATCGCGCGTGTTCGTTGCAATGGCCGCGTTCGGTCTTGCGCCGCCGACGTTCGCGCAATCGGTACCGGGCGACGTCGTCGTCATCGATCCGATCACCGTCACGGCGACGCGCCGCGCCGAGAGGGCGTTCGACGTCCCCGCGTCGGTCGACACGATCGACGGCGCGACGATTCACAATGGACTCCCGCAGGTGAACCTGTCCGAGACGCTCGTGCGGATTGCGGGCGTGTTCGCGGCAAATCGGCAGAACTACGCGCAGGACCTGCAGATCAGCTCGCGCGGATTCGGCGCGCGCGCCGCGTTCGGCGTGCGCGGTGTGCGGCTGTACCAGGACGGCATCCCGGTCACGATGCCCGACGGGCAGGGGCAGACCGGCAGCTTCAGCCTGTTGTCCGCGCAAGCCATCGAAGTGCTTCGCGGGCCGTTCTCTGCTCTTTACGGCAACGCATCGGGCGGCGTGATTTCGGTGTTCACCGAGGATCCGCCGGCTGCGCCGGTGCTGTCGTTCACCGGTGGCGGCGGGAGCTACGGAACGGGGACCTTTGGCGTGAAACTAGGCGTGACGGCAGGACAGGTGGGTGGAGTATTCGCCGCGAGCGAGTTCGTAACCGACGGCTATCGCGATCACTCATCGGCGCGACGCGATCTCACCAACGCGAAGCTCGTGCTGAACGCGACGCCGCAGACGCGGCTGACGCTGATCGGCAACACGCAGTACCAGCCGGAGACACTGGATCCCCTCGGCCTGACGCGCGCGCAGTGGGCAGCCGATCCGCGCAGCGTGGATCCGTCGGCGATCCAGTTCGACACGCGCAAGACGATCAACCAGATGCAGGGTGGCGCCGCGCTGGACCATGCGTTCAGCGATGCCTGGCAGCTGCACGTCGACGCTTACGGCGGGCAGCGACTCGTCCGCCAGTATCTGTCGTTTTCCGGGGCGGCGCTGACGTCTTCGGGTGGCGTCGTCGATCTCGATCGCGACTACGGCGGCATCGGCGCGCGGCTGGTCTGGCGCGGCGTCGCATTCGGCCGTCCGCTTGCCGTGACGTTCGGCGGTGATTTCGACCGTCAGCACGAGCGGCGCAAGGGATTCGTCAACAACGACGGCGATCTTGGCGACCTCCGGCGAGATGAGGACGACACCGTCAAGAGCTACGACGTCTACGCGCAGGCCGAATGGGAGCTGGCGCCGGCGTGGTCCGTCACCGGCGGCATCCGCACGAGCCGCGTTCGCTACAACTCCGACGACCACTACATCACCCCGCAGAATCCGGACGACAGCGGCAGCCAGAGCTTCGACGACACGAGCCCGGTATTCGGCGTCGTATTCCACGCCGCTGAAAACCTGAACTTCTATGCGAGCTACGGCGAGGGATTCGAGACGCCGACGTTCGCGGAGCTCGCGTACCGCATCGGTGGCACCGGCCTCAACTTCGGCCTGCAGCCGGCGACGAGCCGCGCGACGGAGATCGGCGTCAAGTACCGGATTGGCAATTCCCATCGGCTCAATGCGGCGCTGTTCAACATCGATACGAAAAACGAGATCGTCATCGATGCCGCCACTGGCGGACGCACGACGTTCAAGAACGCGAGCGCGACCACCCGCCGCGGCGCGGAGCTGACGTGGGATGGCCGCTACCGCTACGGCCTGCAGACGCACGTCGCGCTCACCTACCTGCGCGCGGAGTTCGCCGACGCGTTCACGACCGGGTCGCCGCCGGCCATTGTGCCTTCGGGCACGCGCCTGCCTGGCGTTCCGTCGAAGCAGGCGTACGGGGAGATCGCGTGGGTGCCTGGGCGATGGTCGAACCTCGATACGGCGCTCGAGGCAATCTACGCTGACAAGCTGTATGTCAACGATCGCAACACCGACGCAGCGCCGTCTTACGCGGTGATGAATGCGCGGATCGGCTTCTCGCAGGTCAGGGGTGCAGCGACGTGGCGCGAGTTCGTGCGCGTCAACAACATCTTCGATCGCAACTACTCGGGCTCGGTGATCGTCGGCGATACCAACGGGCGCTTCTTCGAGCCGGCGCCCGGACGCAACTGGTTCCTCGGCGCAAGCGTCGACGTGCGCCTTTGACGCGTCGGATGATTGCGAATGACGCAACCGCGCGCGAGCCCGCCCGCTACACGCGGACCGCCGTCGCGCTGCACTGGCTGATCGCCGCACTGTTCATCGGCCAGTTCGCGTGGGGTTGGCTGATGCAGGAAATCCCGAAGTCGCCGCCCGGCATGCGCGCGGACGCCTTCAATTTCCACAAGTCGATCGGACTGTGCCTGCTCGGCCTGATGCTGTTCCGGCTCGGCTGGCGCATCGCGCACCGGCCGCCTGCGCTGCCGCCATTGCCCGTTTGGCAGGCCCGGCTCGCGCAGATCACGCACGTCGGGCTTTACGTCGCGCTGATCGTGCAGCCGGTTGCCGGATATTTAGGCTCGGTGTGGAGCGGCTATCCGGTCAAGCTGTTCGGCGTGACGCTGCCGGCATGGGGCATCAAGAATCCGGCATTGAAGGATGCAATGAGCGAAGTTCACCTCGTGACGAGCTTTGTGCTGCTGGCGCTGGTGCTGTTGCATATCGCCGGCGCGCTGCACCATGCGTTGCGTCGCGACGGCATCGCCTCGCGGATGTCCTTCGGCGGGCGTGCGACGACGGCAGCCACGCGCGGGCACTTGCACGCAGGCGGCTGACCGAAGCGCAGTCGGGTGCCTACTTCCGCGGCGCGCGCGCCGCCTGCTCCAGCAGCTCGACCGTTGGGGCGTGCTTGAACTCGCGCGCCATCTCGAGCGCATTCTTGCCGCGATTGTCGACCGGATCGACGCGCGCACCGGCGTCGATCAACACGCGCGCCGTCTCGGTTTGGCCATAACCGGCCGCCCACATCAATGCCGTAAGGTCGTTGCGATAGACGGCGTTCGGGTCGACGCCCTTGTCGAGCAGCAGGCGCACGATCGCCGTATGGCCTTCGCCAGCCGCGTATGTGATCGCAGTCTTGCCGATCCGGTCGGCGGGCGCGACGTCGGCGCCGCGCGCCAGCAACGTCCGCGTCAGGTCGACATTGCCGGCGTACGCGGCCGCCATCAGCGGCGTGACGCCGTTGATCGCCGCTTCATTGACGTCGGCGCCGGCGTCGAGCACGAGTTGCGCGAGGTCCGCGCGGTTCTTCTTGAGTGCCATCAGCAGCGCCGATTCGCCCAGGCGGTTGCGCGAGTTGACGGCCGCGCCGTCGTGCAGCGCCCGCGCGACGCCCGCGCCATCGTCGTTCCGCATCGACGCGAGCAGTCGCGCATTGGTCGCGAAGGGGTCGTCGTCGGCCGCGTATGCAGGTGGGAAAACGAGCAGCATCGCCGCTATGACAACGGCGCTCCAGCAACGCGTGCTGCACCGCGGGCGCACCACGCGGGTGCGGCAGGCGAAATGGTTCTCATCCGACTGATTCACCTGTCCTCCATTCGATCGTACAAGGATGTTGCGACGCACAAAAGGCTTCGATTGCAACTTGGATTGAAACACACTATAACGGCGTTTGTCGCACGCACCAATTCGCGTTGCAGCCGCGGCAATCATCCAAAAACAAGTCAGGTGAGGAGACCCCAATGATCGATCGCAACAGAACGACGAGCGTCATCGCAGGCGCGATCGGCGTCGCGTTGTCGCTTTCCGTCGGCGCGCAGGAAACAGGCACGGGCGCGACGACAACGGCCAAGCCGATGCCGAGCACGCTGCCGCAGGTCACGACCGCGATGCTGGAAGCGGCCGGCGGCGATCCGAAGAACTGGATCCATCCGAACGGCAGCTACGCGCAGACCCGCTACTACCCGGGCACGCAGATCAACACCGGCAACGTGGCCAAGATGAAGCCGGCGTTCGTCTTCCAGACCGCAGTGCTGGAATCGATGGAAACTGCGCCGATCGTCGTCAACGGGGTCATGTTCCTCACGACGTCGTTCAACCACGTCTACGCAATCAACGCGGCAACTGGCGAGGAATACTGGCACTACAAGCACAAGATGGGGCCGATCACGACGTTTTGCTGCGGGCCGAACAACCGCGGCGTCGCGATCGAGAATGACCGGATCTTCATGGGCACGCTCGACGCGAAGCTGGTAGCACTCGATGCGAAGACCGGCAAGGTCCTGTGGGAAACCCAGATCGCCGATCCCGAGAAGGGTTATTCGGAAACGATGGCGCCGGCCGTCGTCGATGGCAAGGTGCTGATCGGCACGAACGGCGGCGAATACGGCGTGCGCGGCTTCCTGAAGGCTTTCGACGCGAAGGACGGCAAGCTGCTGTGGACGTTCTATTCGATTCCCGACAAGGGGCATGAAGGCGTGTGGGCGGAGAACGACGCCACCGGCCGCAACATGCATCGCGACATCGCCGCGGAAAAGGCGGCGCTGGCCAAGGACGCGTCGTTCTATCAGACGCTCGGCGGCGGCGTTTGGATGACGCCCGCGATCGACAAGAAGACGCGTACCGTGTTCTTTGTCGCCGGCAACCCGTCGCCGGACCTCTATGGCGCGATCCGCCCCGGCGACAACCTGTACACCAACTCGATGGTCGCGATCGACCTCGACCAGGGCACGTACAAGTGGCATTCGCAGTACATCGCGCACGATGTATGGGACCTCGATGCGGTCAGCCCGCCGATCCTCACGCAGGCGAAGGACGCGAGCGGCAAGCTCACCGACGTCGTCATCCACGGCGGCAAGACGGGCCACGTCTACGTGCACGACCGCGCGACGGGCAAGCTGATCCGGTTCTCGGAGGCGATGATCCCGCAGGAAAACATGTGGGTGCTGCCGACGAAGGAGGGCGCGCGGATGCTGCCAGGTGCCAACGGTGGCGTCGAATGGTCGCCGATGGCGGTCAATCCGAAGCTGCACATGGCGTACGCGGCGAATCTGCACCAGCCGATGACCTATCACGTCGAGGAAGCGGCGTACCCCGGCGGCAGCAAGCTGTGGCTGGGCGGCGCGTTCAAGACGATTCCGTCGGAAGAGCAATGGGGCCGGCTCGTCGCCGTCAATCTCGATACCGGCAAGGTGGCGTGGGGTGCGAAGACGCCGCAGCCGTTGATCGGCGGTGTGCTTGCAACGGCGGGCGACCTCGTGTTCAACGGCGAGGCGAACGGCTGGTACAAGGCCTATGACGCGCGAACAGGCAAGGAACTGTGGAAATACAACTGCGGCGCGGGCGTCAACTCGCCCGGCGTTTCGTACATGGTCAACGGCAAGCAGTACATCGCCGTCGCGGCCGGTGGCAACAACCAGATCGACGCAAAGCGCGGCAACAGCGTCTTCGTCTTCGCGGTTCAGTAACCTTCGCGGGACAATCGGCCACTCCGGAACCGGAGTGGCCGTTCTTTTGTCCACTTCAGGACCCGATGCCCAAGATGACCACCGAATGATCATCCGCTGCCTGCTTGCGGCCGCTGCCGCGCTCGCTGCGCTCGCACGCTCGCGTTTGCGCAAGCGCCGCCGCCAGCAGCACAAGGAACGGGGGTTGCCGACAAGGCCGCCGTCTGCGCGACGTGCCACGGAACGAACGGCAATTCCGCCACCCCGCAATACCCGGTGCTCGCGCAGCAGAATGCGCGCTACCTCTACTTGCAGCTGAGGGACTTCAAGGAAGGTCGCCGGCACGACGCCGCAGATGGATCCGATGGCCGCTTCGCTCGAGCGCGACGACATGCTGGCGCTCGCGGATTTTTTCTCGAAGCAGAAAGCTGCTCCGACGGGCTTCAAGGCCGACGCCGCCAAGGTCGCGCTCGGCAAGAAGAAAACGGACGAGGTGCTGTGCCCGATGTGTCATCTCGGCGAGTTCGCCGGGCAGAACGAGATTCCGCGCGTCGCCGGACAGCAGTACGCTTACGTCAAGAAGCAGCTCGCCGACTTCAAGGCGAAGCGGCGCACCAACGATGCCGGCAACATGACGAGCGTCGCCGGTACGCTGTCCGACGACGACATCGAGAACCTCGCTCAGTACATCGCGAACCTCAACTGATCATGGAGCCGCAATCAACCAGTGCGGAAGTCGACCGGCTCGTCGCCGAGCTCGAGCAGGCCGAAGCATACGAGCAAAGGCTGCGACAGGTGATCATCGACGTGCGCGACCAGCTCGCGGCGGGTCACCACGCAGCGGCGCTGTCGATGTTGAACGCAGCGTTGAACGACATCGATTCGGCAACGGACGTCGTCACGCACCGTCGCGGCTGACGCCGCAACAGGACATATTCGAAGGGACCGCCGCAAACCGTGGCCCTTCCACGCCCCACGGCCGCGGCGTATCCTTGTCGCCTCGCGCGAGGTGGTCGCGTGCCGGCGCGCATTTCCGAACGACGATGGAGGAGAACGTGTCCGTTTCGCTCGCATTGAATGTCAACGGCAAGCCGGTGAGCGCGGAGATCGACGCGCGCACGCTGCTCGTCGATTTCCTGCGCAACAACCTCGCGCTGACCGGCACCCACGTCGGCTGCGACACCGCGCAGTGCGGTGCCTGCACGGTGCATCTCGACGGGCAGGCCGTCAAGGCGTGCAACGTGCTTGCACTGCAGGCGAATGGCCGCGCCGTCGTCACGATCGAAGGATTGGCCGCCGAAGATGGCGCGCTGCATCCGATGCAGGCGGCCTTTCGCGCGTGCCACGCGCTGCAGTGCGGCTTCTGCACGCCGGGCATGGTGATGAGCGCCATCGATCTCGTGAACCGGCATCCGAACGCCGACGAGGCGACGATCCGCGCCGAACTCGAAGGCAACATCTGCCGCTGCACCGGGTATCACAACATCGTCAAGGCCGTGCGCCAGGGCGCCGCCGAGATGGGCCGCTAAGGAGACGACGATGGGTGCCAACGATTCGACGGGCATTGCCAGCGCAATCGGCCAACCGGTGCTGCGCAAGGAAGACGCCCGGTTCCTGACTGGGACGGGTCAGTTCACCGACGACGTGACGATGACGCGGCAGACGCACGCCTATTTCCTGCGCTCGCCGCATGCGCACGCGACGATCCGCGCGATCGACGTGAAGAAGGCGAAGGCTGCGCCGGGCGTGGTCGGCGTGTTCACCGGCGCCGACCTGACCGGCGTCAACGGCTTGCCGTGCGGCTGGCTCATCACCGGCACCGATGGCAAGCCGATGAACGAGCCGCCGCATCCGGTCCTCGCGCAAGGGAAGGTCCGCTATGTCGGTGATGCCGTCGCGATCGTCGTCGCCGAATCGATCGACCAGGCGAAGGATGCGGCCGAGCAGATCGAAGTGGATTACGACGTGCTGGCGTCGGTCGTCAGTTCCGTCGATGCATTGAAACCCGGCGCGCCACAGATCCACGAGCAAGCGCCCGGCAACAGGTGCTACACGTGGGCGCTGGGCGACAAGGCGGCTGTCGATGCGGCGTTCGCCAAGGCCGCGCACGTCACGAAGCTCGACCTCGTCAACAACCGGCTCGTGCCCAATGCGATCGAGCCGCGTGCAGCGCTCGCGTCGTGGAACCGCGCCGATGATGCCTACACGCTGTACGTGACGAGCCAGAACCCGCACGTCGAGCGGTTGCTGATGACGGCGTTCGTGCTCGGCCTGCCCGAGCACAAGGTGCGCGTAATCGCGCCGGACGTCGGCGGCGGCTTCGGTTCCAAGATCTATTTGTACCCCGAAGAGACGGCGATGGTGTGGGCGTCGAAGCGCGTCAATCGCCCGATCAAGTGGGCAGCCGAGCGCAGCGAATCGTTCCTGTCGGATGCGCACGGCCGCGATCACGTCACGCATGCGGAGCTCGCGCTCGACAAGGACGGCAAGTTCCTCGCGCTGCGCGTGCAGACGACGGCCAACATGGGCGCGTACCTGTCCACGTTCGCATCGTGCATCCCGACGATTCTGTACGCCACGCTGCTCGCCGGCCAGTACACGACGCCGGCGATCCACTGCGAAGTGACCGCCGTGTTCACGAATACCGCGCCGGTCGATGCCTATCGCGGCGCGGGGCGACCCGAGGCGACGTATGTCGTCGAGCGAATCGTCCACCAGGCGGCCGTTGAAACCGGCATTGCGCAGGACGAGCTTCGACGCCGCAATTTCATCCGCGAGTTTCCGTATCAGACGCCCGTTGCATTGAACTACGACATCGGCAACTACGACCAGACGCTCGATGCGGCGAACGAGATGGCCGACGTCGCGGGATTCGCGGCGCGCAAGGCCGAAGCGAAGCAGCGCGGCAAGCTGCGCGGTCTGGGCTATGCGTCGTACATCGAGGCTTGCGGGCTCGCGCCGTCGAACATCGCCGGCGCACTCGGCGCGCGCGCGGGATTGTTCGAGGCCGGCGAGGTGCGCGTGCATCCGACGGGCAGCGTCACGGTGTTCACGGGCTCGCACAGCCACGGCCAGGGCCATGAGACGACGTTCGCGCAGGTCGTCGCGGCGCGCCTCGGCGTGCCGGTGGACAACGTCGACGTCGTCCACGGCGACACGGGTCGCGTTCCGTTCGGCATGGGCACCTACGGTTCGCGCTCGCTATCGGTTGGCGGCACGGCAATCGTCAAGGCGCTGGACAAGATCATCGCCAAAGGCAAGAAGATCGCAGCGCACCTGCTCGAGGCCGCCGAGTCCGACATCGAGTTCCACGACGGTAAGTTCACGGTCGCAGGGACCGACCGCAGCAAGACGTTCGGCGAGGTCGCGCTGACGGCCTACGTGCCGCACAACTATCCGCTCGACAAGCTCGAGCCCGGGCTCAACGAGACGGCGTTCTACGATCCGACGAACTTCACGTATCCGGCAGGGACGCACATCTGCGAAGTCGAGGTCGATCCCGAGACCGGCGTCGTGCAGGTCGTCGCGTTCACGGCCTCCGACGACTTCGGCAACATCATCAACCCGATGATCGTCGAAGGACAGGTGCACGGCGGAGTGGCGCAAGGCATCGGCCAGGCGCTGCTCGAGCACTGCGTGTACGACACGTCGAGCGGCCAATTGCTGACGGGCAGCATGATGGACTACGCGTTGCCGCGTGCCGACGACATGCCGGCGTTCCAGGTCGATACGAAGGTGACGCCGTGCACGCACAACCCGCTCGGTGCCAAGGGCTGCGGCGAAGCCGGCGCCATCGGCTCGCCGGCCGCCTTAATGAATGCCGTGCTCGACGCGCTCGCGCCGGTCGGCGTCACGCACCTCGACATGCCGGCCTCGCCGCATCGCGTGTGGAAAGCCATCCGGCAAGCTCGCCCGAACGCCTAGGAGACATTGCATGTACGCAATCGATGTGCAGCAACCGAAGACGCTGGACGCCGCTGCCGCCGCGCTGAAGTCTTCCGGCGGACGACCACTCGCCGGCGGGCAGAGCCTCATTGCCGCGATGAAGCTGCGGCTTTCGCAACCCGGAACGCTCGTCGACCTTGCCGCGATCCCCGACCTCAAGGGCGTGCGCAAGGACGGCAACCGGCTCGTCATCGGTGCGATGACGCGGCATGCCGACGTTGCCGCGTCCGACGTCGTCAAAGGGGCGCTGCCCGCGCTGGCCAAGGTCGCCGAAGGCATCGGCGACCGGCAAGTGCGGAACATGGGCACGCTCGGCGGCTCGCTCGCCAACAACGATCCCGCCGCCGACTGGCCGGCTGCGGTGCTCGGTTGCGGCGCAACGGTGCGCACGAACGTGCGGGCCATTGCTGCCGACGATTTCTTCAAGGGCATGTTCGAGACGGCGCTGGCGCCCGACGAAATCATCACGGCCGTCGAATTTCCGCTGCCCGCGCGCGCGGCGTATGCGAAATTTCCCAATCCGGCATCGCGCTTTGCGCTCGTCGGTGTGTTCGTTGCGCAGGCCGGCAATGGTGACGTTCGCGTCGCCGTGACCGGTGCGGCGTCGTCGGTCTTCCGCGCGACGGCAATCGAGGCCGCGTTGCGCAAGAGCTTCACGCCCGACGCGGCGAAGGCTACGCGCGTGGATGCGAGCGGATTGAACAACGACCTGCACGGCTCCGCCGAGTATCGCGCGCATCTCGTGTCCGTGATGGCGGCGCGGGCCGTTGCTGCCTGTGCCGGAGCCTAAGCTGGCAGCACCGGTTCCAGCCACTGTCGACGCGACGCTCGCGCTGCTCGAGCAGCAGAGCTACGTGGCCGAGCGCAGGCTCGCCACCGCGGTCTTCCTCGCGCTGAAACTCAGGCGCCCGCTGTTCCTCGAAGGGGAGGCGGGCGTGGGCAAGACCGAGATCGCGAAGGTGCTCGCCGGAGGTCTCGGGCGCCCGCTCGTGCGGCTGCAGTGCTACGAAGGCCTCGACACGGCCGCCGCAGTGTACGAATGGAACTACCCGCGGCAGATGATCGAAATCCGCCTCGCCGAGGCCGCGGGCGGCGTCGAGCGTTCCGAGCTGGCGCACGACATCTTCACCACACGCTTCCTGCTGCGCCGGCCGCTGCTGCAGGCGCTCGCACCCGACGAAGGCGGACCGCCGGTGCTGCTGATCGACGAGCTGGACCGCGCCGACGAACCGTTCGAGGCGTATCTGCTCGAAGTGCTGTCGGATTACCAGGTGACGATTCCCGAACTCGGCACCTTGCGGGCGGAGACGCCTCCGATCGTCGTCATCACGTCGAACCGCACGCGCGAGATCCACGACGCAATCAAGCGGCGCTGCCTGTATCACTGGGTCGACTTTCCCGATGCGGTGCGCGAGCTCGCGATCGTCCGGCGCAAGTGCCCGGCGGTGGCCGAGACGCTGGCGCGCGAGATCGTCGCGTTCACCCAACGGCTGCGCACGCTGGACCTCTTCAAGTCGCCCGGAATCGCCGAGACGCTCGACTGGGCGGAAGCGCTGGTGGCACTCGACCGGATCACGCTCGATCCGCAAACCGTCGCCGACACGCTTGGCGCGCTGCTCAAGTATCAGGACGACATCGGTGCGATCACGCCCGACGTCGCGGCGAAGCTGGTGCGCGAGGCACAGTCCGCGGCGGCTTGACGCGTAGGTGACACGCGGATGCGCCCGCCCTTCGAAACCCAACCGCGCGAAACCGGGGCAGCGGGTGCCCCGTCCGCGGCGGCGCTTTCGTCGCTGCTCGGTGCGATGCCGCGCGGACGCCTCTCCGACAACGTCGTCTACTTCATCCGGATGCTGCGCGCTGCGGGTCTGCCGGTAGGCCCCGCCAAGGTGCTCGACGCGCTCGCGGCCGTCGAAGCGGTCGGCATCGACAACCGCGACGATTTCCGCGAAGCGCTCGCCGCCGTCGTCGTGTCCAAGCGCGAGCATCTCGTGCTGTTCGAGCAGGCGTTCGACCTCTTCTGGCGCAATCCGCGCCTGCTCGAAAAGATGCTCGCTGCAATGTTGCCCAAGGTACAGGGCCGTGGCGGCGTTGCCGACGAGCTCCCCGCCCGCCTCGCGCAGGCGATGCTGCCGCCGCCGCCTCCACGCGGCGAATCCGTCGAGGACGAGTCCGATCTCGACGCGGCGTTCTCGTTTTCGGCGCGCGAAGTGCTGCAGAAAAAGGATTTCGCGACGATGTCCGTTCACGAACTCGCCGAGGTCAAGGCGCTGCTGCGACGGATGAAGCTGCCGTTGCCACAGGTTCCGGTCAGGCGCACGGTCGCCGCGGCGCGGGGCCAGCGGATCGATCTTCGCGCGACGCTGCGCCGAAGCGTGGGCGCGGGCGGCGCGCTGACGCCGCTGCGCTTCCGAACGCGGCGGCGCCGTACACCGCCGCTGTGCGTGCTGTGCGACATCTCCGGCTCGATGGACCGCTATGCGCGGATGCTGCTGCACTTTCTCCATGCGATCACCAACGACCGCCATCGCGTGCACGTGCTGACGTTCGGCACGCGGCTGACGAACATCACGCGGTACCTGCGCCACCGCGACGTCGACGTCGCGCTCGAGCGTGTGGCGGGTGCCGTCGAGGATTGGGCGGGCGGCACGCGGATCGGCCAGTGTCTCGGCGACTTCAACCGGATCTGGTCGCGGCGGCTGCTGGCGCAGAATGCCGTCGTGCTGCTGATCAGCGACGGGCTCGATGCCGACGCCGGCGATGGACTTGCGTTCGAGGCCGAACGGCTGTCCAAGTCGTGCGCGCGGCTCGTCTGGCTGAATCCGCTGCTGCGCTATGCGGGCTTCGAAGCGCGCCCCGCCGGGATTCGCGCGCTACTGCCGCATGTCGACGATTTCCTGCCGGTGCACAATCTCGAAACACTGACCGATCTCGCGCATGCGCTCGCCAAGCCTGCACCCGGCAAGGCCGGCCACCGTCCGCTTGCTCCTGCCGCCTGACAAACCCCGAACCGAGCCTTTCATGGAACTGTCGAATACCCGAACCGTCCCTCTCCCACGACCTGTCGTCTGGGCGGCACTGAACGACCCGGCAGTGCTCAAGGATTGCCTGCCGGGCTGCGAATCGCTGGAGCCGGACGGCGAGCATGCCTGGCGTGTCGTGATGGCGGCGCGCGTCGGGCCCGTCTCCGCGCGCTTTAACGGGCGCATGTCGATGGCCGACATCCAGGAGCCGGAGACCTACACGCTGCAGTTCGACGGGCAAGGCGGTGCCGCGGGATTCGCGCGCGGTGATGCCCGCGTAACACTCAAGCCGCTTCCGGGCGACCAGACGGAGATGTCGTACGTCGCGAAGGCGCAGATCGGCGGCAAGCTCGCGCAGATCGGCTCGCGGCTCGTCGATGGCGCCGCGGCGAAGATGGCCGACGATTTCTTCGCGCGGTTCGTCACGCGTGCCGCCGGTCCTGCCGCCAGCACTGCTGCAGCGGACGTCGTGCCAGCGGACGACACGGCCACCCCGATCGCGCCCGCCGGCGGGTCGCCGTGGATACGTTACGTGGCGATCGTGGCGATCGCCGTCGTGCTGATCGTCCTGTACGTTCGCGGATACCGCTGAGCGCTGCAGGCCAGGGGACCACATGGACAGCGTCGACCTCGATGTGCTGAAGAAATGCGACGAGTGGCTCGAAGCGGGCCATCGCGCGCTGCTCGTCACGGTCGTGAAGACGTGGGGCAGCTCGCCGCGTCCCGACGGTGCGATGCTCGCCGTGCGCGACGACGGGCTTGCCGCGGGATCGGTTTCGGGCGGCTGTATCGAGGACGACCTGATCGAGCGGATGCGTCACGACGGCTTCCAGCA
The DNA here is from genome assembly GCA_963709335.1 of uncultured Pseudomonadota bacterium. Classification (GTDB taxonomy): domain Bacteria; phylum Pseudomonadota; class Gammaproteobacteria; order Burkholderiales; family Casimicrobiaceae; genus VBCG01. The sequence continues at coordinate 52,993 of CAVPWB010000002.1, read as the reverse complement.
GACGCGCTGCGACGTTGTCACCTACGGTGTCAGCGCCGACGAGGCGCGACGGTTCGGATTGCCGTGTGGCGGCACGATAAGACTCGTGCTCGAGCCCCTTCATCGCGAGTCCGGCATTCGTGCGCTGCTGCGCGAAATCGAGGCGGGTCACCTGACGGCGCGCCGCCTCGAGCTCGCAACCGGTCGCGCGACACTGCATCCGGCGCGCGCGAACGACGGCCAGGTTTTCGACGGTGCAGTGCTGACGACAATCCACGGACCGCGCTATCGGATGCTCGTCATCGGCGCATCGCAGCTGTCCAAGTATCTCGCGCAGATTGCCGTGGGGCTCGACTACCAGGTGACAGTCTGCGATCCGCGCGAGGAATACATGGAGACGTGGGACGTGCCGGGCGTGACGCTCGTGCGGACGATGCCCGACGATACCGTGAACGCGTTGGCGCTCGACGAGCGCTGTGCCGTCGTGGCGCTGACGCACGATCCGAAGCTCGACGACCTCGCGCTGATGGAGGCGCTCAAGTCGCGCGCGTTCTACGTCGGTGCACTCGGGTCGCGCGCCAACAACGCGAAGCGCCGCGAGCGGCTGCGCGAATTCGATCTCAGCGACGATCAGATCGCCCGACTGCATGGTCCGATCGGTCTGTACATCGGCAGCCGCACGCCACCCGAGATCGCGATCTCGATTCTCGCCGAGATCACCGCCGTGAAAAACGGTGTCGATCCGCGACAAGTCGCGCCGATCGCGGTTGCGAAGGCGCAGATCGAGCAGTCGCCCGTTTGCAGCACTGCCGCTTGATGGCGATGCACGACGGCGCCCCGCTGCGGTATCAATCGGGATTCGGCAGCGAGCTCGCGTCGGAGGCGCTCGAAGGCGCGCTGCCGGTCGGTCAGAACTCACCGCAGCGTGCACCGTACGGGCTTTACGCGGAGCAGTTGTCCGGCACGGCATTCACGGCACCCCGGCACGCGAACCGCCGTTCGTGGCTGTACCGGATCCGGCCTGCGGTGCTGCACGGATCGTTCGTCGAATATCCGCAGCCGGCGCTCATCAGCGCGCCGTTCGACGGCACCGCGACGTCGCCGAATCAGCTGCGCTGGGATCCGTTTCCATTGCCTTCGCGCCCGACCGATTTCATCGACGGCCTGACAACGATCGCGGGCAACGGCAACGCCGCGTCGCAAGCGGGTATCGCGATCCACGTGTATGCGTGCAACCGGTCGATGGAGGGCCGCTATTGCTACGACGCCGACGGTGAGCTCCTCATCGTTCCGCAACTGGGTACGCTGAACATCGCGACCGAGTTCGGCATCGTTGGCGTGGGCCCGGGCGAAATCGCACTTCTGCCGCGCGGCGTCCGGTTCGCCGTCGAGCTTGCGCAGGCGGACGCGCCGGCTCGCGGCTACATCTGCGAGAACTACGGCGCGATGCTCCGGCTGCCCGAGCTCGGCCCGATCGGCGCGAATGGGCTCGCCAATCCGCGCGACTTCATGACGCCGGTTGCGGCGTACAGCGATCGCGTGGGCGCGTTCGAGCTGATCGCCAAGTTCGACGGGCGGCTGTGGCGAGCGCCGATCGACCATTCGCCGCTCGACGTCGTCGCGTGGCACGGCAATTACGCGCCGTGCAAATACGACCTCGCGCGCTTCAATGCGATCAACACGGTCAGCTTCGACCATCCCGATCCGTCGATCTTCACCGTGCTGACGTCGCCCTCCGATACGGCCGGAACCGCGAACGTCGACTTCGTCGTGTTTCCGCCGCGGTGGATGGTCGCGGAGCGTACGTTCCGCCCGCCGTGGTTCCATCGCAACATCATGAGCGAGTACATGGGGCTGATCCACGGCGTCTACGATGCCAAGGCCGAAGGCTTCCTGCCGGGTGGCGGCAGCCTCCATAATGCGATGTCGGGGCATGGTCCCGACGCGGCGACGTTCGAGCGGGCCACAGAGGCCGTGCTCGCACCGCAACGGCTCGATTCGACGCTGGCCTTCATGTTCGAAAGCCGCTACGTGATCCACCCGTCGCCGCAGGCGCTCGCTTCACCGCAGTTGCAACCGGACTACCAGGCGTGCTGGCAGGGCCTTGCGAGCCACTTCACCGGCACCCGATGAATTGCACGACGCGCATCGTCGAGATCGATCTGCCGTGGACCCCAACGATCCCAAGCTGAAGTCTTTCATCCAGGTCCCGCGGGAATCGCATTTTCCGATCCAGAACCTGCCGTACGGCGTGTTCACGACACCGGCGAACTATTCGCCGCGCGTCGGCGTTGCGATCGGCGACCAGGTGCTGGACCTCTCGGTGCTCGAGCAGGCCGAGCTGCTCGACGTCGTCCCGGGCGAGCGGCTGTTCAATCGCGAGACGCTGAACCCGTTCATCGAGCGTGGTCCGGACGCGTGGCGACGCGCGCGAAGCACGATCAGCGAGTTGCTGCAGGAAAAGAATGCGCGGCTGCGCGACGACGCACGCCTGCGCGCGCGAGCGTTCACGCCGCAGTCGGCGGCGCGGATGCTGATGCCCGTGGCCGTCTCGGGCTACACCGATTTCTATTCGTCGAAGGAGCACGCGACGAACGTCGGCTCGATGTTCCGCGATCCGCAGCACGCGCTCTTGCCCAACTGGCTCTACGTGCCGATTGCCTACAACGGGCGCGCGAGCTCGATCGTCGTCACGGGCACGCCGGTGCTGCGGCCCAATGGCCAGACGAAGCCGACTGCGGCCAAGCAGCCGGTATTCGGACCCTCGCGGAAGCTCGATTTCGAGCTCGAGATCGGTTGCATCGTCGGCGTCGGCAACGCGATCGGCGAACCCGTTCCGATCGATGCGGCAGCAAGCCGGCTGTTCGGCATGGTGCTGCTGAACGACTGGAGCGCACGCGACCTGCAGCAATGGGAATACATTCCGCTCGGTCCGTTCAACAGCAAGACGTTCGCCACGTCGATCTCGCCGTGGGTCGTGACGATGGAGGCGCTGCAGCCGTTTCGCGTCGAAGGGCCCGTCCAGGATCCGGCGCCGCTGCCTTACCTCGCGACGAGCGGACCGCAGGGGTACGACATCCATCTCGAGGCGGCGCTCGCAACCCAGGGCAAGAAGGCGACGACGATCTCGCAGACGAATTTCAGCCGCATGTACTGGAGCGTCGCGCAGCAGGTCGCGCACCACACGGTGTCGGGATGCAATCTTCGCGCGGGTGACCTGATTGGCTCTGGGACCATCAGCGGCGACACGCCGGATTCGTGCGGCTCGCTGCTCGAGCTGACGTGGAACGGCACGCGGCCGCTGCGGCTGACGGACGGGACCGAACGCACGTTTCTCGAAGACGACGACGAGGTGATTCTCACCGGCTGGGCGCAGGGCAAGGACTACCGCATCGGGTTCGGTGACGTGCGCGGCAGGATCGTCAGCGCGCGGGGTTCATAAGCGCGGCGACCGTCGGCGGGATTGGATGCGCCCGGTGTCGAGCACCGCTCTCGTGGCGCGAGGCGCACGAATTGCGCGCGGTCGTTCAGTGGAAATCGCGCGAATGGGTGGGCAGCGCGCCGAGCAGCGGCGTCAGGTCGACGAGGCGACCGGCCAGCACATGCACGACGGTGCCTTCGCGCTCGACCTTGCCGTAGATGCCGAGGAGTCGCGAGCCCAGCAGCTCGCGGCGCTGGCGATCGCCGAGGTCGCGCCAGACGATGACGTTGGTCGCGCCGGTTTCGTCCTCGATCGTCACGAACACGACGCCGCTCGCCGTATCGGGCCGCTGGCGGCCGATGACGATGCCGGCCGTTCGCACGAGGCGTCCGTGCGGCGCGCGCTGGATCTCGGCGGCGGTTGCGAGCCGTCGCTCGCGCAACTGACGGCGCAGCAGCGCGAGCGGATGACGCCGCAGCGTCAGTCCGAGGCGGCGATAGTCGGCGACGATGTCCTGGCCTTCCGTCGGCACCGGCAGCGCCGGCTGCGCCTCGTCGAACGCGGCTCCCCCAAGCAGCGGCGGCATCCGCTCGATGCCGGCAACGTCCCAGACGGCCTCGTGGCGATGGCCGGCGAGTTGCGCCAGCGCATCGGCATCGGCGAGTGCTGCGAGGTCGCGCGGGTCGAGCTTCGCGCGGTAAGCCAGGTCCGGCACGCTCGCGAACGCGCGGACATTGCGCGCGGCGACGATCCGCGCAGCACCCGCCTGCGTCAAGCCGCCGACGAGCCGCAGGCCGAGCCGCAGCGCCGGCTTGCCGGGTGCATCGGCCGACACGCCGTCGTCAACCGGCGCGCCGCAGGCGGCGGCCTCGAGCGCGCAATCCCAATCGCTGATCGTCACGTCGGGCGGCCGCACGTCCACACCGTGCCGGCGCGCATCGCCGACGAGCTGCGCGGGTGCGTAGAAGCCCATCGGCTGCGAGTTCAGCAGCGCGCCGCAAAACGCGGCCGGCTCGTAGTGCTTGAGCCATGACGATATGTAGACCAGCAGCGCGAACGACGCCGAATGCGATTCGGGAAAGCCGTACTCGCCGAACCCGAGGATCTGCTGGTAGATCTGTCGCGCGAACGCTTCGGCGTACCCGCGCGCGCCCATGCCGTCGACGAGCCGCTGCTCGAAGATCTGCAAACCGCCCTTGCGCTTCCACGCGGCCATCGAGCGGCGCAGACGGTCGGCTTCGCCCGGCGTGAAGCCCGCGGCGACGATCGCGAGCTGCATCACCTGCTCCTGGAAGATCGGCACGCCGAGCGTGCGCTCGAGCACGCCACGCACGGCCTCGCTCGGATACGTGACGGGCTCGAGGCCCTGTCGACGCTTCAGGTACGGATGCACCATGCCGCCCTGGATGGGTCCGGGGCGCACGATGGCGACTTCGATGACGAGATCGTAGAACGTCCGCGGTCTAAGACGCGGCAGCATCGACTGCTGCGCACGCGATTCGATCTGGAACACGCCGATCGTGTCGGCGCGCTGGATCATTGCGTAGACGGCCGGATCCTCCGCCGGAATGTCCTGCATTCGCAGCGTCGTGCCGCGCAGGTCCGACACCATCGCCAGTGCGCGCCGGATCGCCGACAGCATGCCGAGCGCCAGGCAATCGACCTTCAACAGGCCCATCGCATCGAGGTCGTCCTTGTCCCACTGAATGACCGTGCGGTCCTTCATCGCCGCGTTCTCGACGGGCACCATCCGCTCGAGCAGCCCGCGTGCGATGACAAAGCCGCCGACGTGCTGCGACAGGTGGCGCGGGAAGCCGAGCAGGTGGCCGGCCAAGCCGATGACGCGCCGGATGACCGGGTTGTCGGGATCGAAACCCGCTTCGCGGATCCGGTCGCGATGAATGGCGAGGCCGTCCCACCACGCGAACACACCCGCCAGCCGGTCGAGCTGCGCCAGGTCGAGGCCGAAGGCGCGGCCGACGTCGCGCACCGCGCTGCGCGGCCGGTACGTGATGAGCGTTGCGGCGAGCGCTGCGCGATCGCGCCCGTATTTCCCGTAGACGTACTGCATCACGTCCTCGCGCCGCTGGTGCTCGAAATCGACGTCGATGTCGGGCGGCTCGTTACGTTCCTTGCTGATGAAGCGCTCGAACAGCATCTGCATCCGCGCAGGATCGACCTCGGTGATGGAGAGCGCGTAACAGACGGCGGAATTGGCCGCCGATCCGCGGCCCTGGCACAGGATGTTCTTCGAGCGCGCGAACGCGACGATGTCCTGCACGGTCAGGAAGTACGGCTCGTAACCGAGTTCGGCGATCAGCGCGAGCTCGTGCTCGATCAGCGCGCGGACATTCGCGGGTGCCGTCGTGCAGCGGAACGCGCTGTCGCCGCGCAGCAGCGCATCGGAATCGACGCTGGACGCAACGGGCTCCGCCGTCACCGACGGCGTTTCCGGCATGCCGTAGCGACTGGCGAGGCCGCGCTCGACGAGCTTGCGCAGCCACGACCCGGCGGTTTCTCCGGGCGGCACGATCTCCTCCGGATACTCGTAACGCAATTCCTCGAGCGAGAACCGGCACTGCTGCGCGACGACCAGCGTCTCGGCGAGAAGCTCCGGCGGATAGACGCCGGCTAGACGTGCGCGCGAACGCAGGTGGCGCTCGCCGTTGGGGTGCAGCGCGCGACCGCAATCGGCCAGCGTTTCCTTCCGGCGGATCGCCGTCAGCGTGTCCTGTAACGCGCGGCGCGCGCGAACGTGCATGTGCGCGTCGCCTGCCGCAACGAGCGGCACGCCGGTCGCTTGCGACAATGCGCGGCATTGTGCGAGCCGCGCGACATCGCCCGCCTGCGCGAGCAATTCCACGCCGATCCGGCCACGGTCCGCGAACACGTCACGGATGAAGCCTGCGTCATGCAACGTGTCGCTGCCGCTCGCTGCGCGCAGGTCGAGCGCAGGAAACCACAGTGCGATGCACGTCGATGCGACGCTGGCGACGTCGTCGCGCGTCAACCGGTACGTGCCTTTCACCGCGTTGCGACGACCGCGCGTGATCAGCTGCGACAGGTCACCGTAGCTCGCGCGGTCGGTCGCGAGCAGCACGAGCTTCATGCCGTCGGCCAGCGTGAGCTCGCTGCCGAGGATCAGCGGCAGCGACGCGTCCTTCGCGGCGAGATGCGCGCGCACGGCACCCGCGAGCGAGCATTCGTCGGTCAGCGCGAGTGCCGCGTAGCCCTGGCTTTTCGCGCGCTCGACCAGTTCCTCCGGATGCGATGCACCGCGCAGGAACGAGAAATTCGACAGGCAGTGGAGCTCGGCATAGGCCGGCAGCAGATCGGGCGATGCCATACCGCATGAATATACGGTAGTCGGGGCTTTTTGGCCAGCCGCGGGCGGCGACTGCGTGCAAACCAGCAACGGTTCGTCCGCGGGCGATGACGTAAGATGGCACCCGTTGCAAAGGGCTTGCGACGTTCGTGCGCGGGCCTGCAAACTTCGCCTCGTCTCGCTCGCACACAATGTCCCACGTCGCTTTCGATCGCTTCTACCGTTACGCCGAGCTTACCGAGGTCCTGCACGCCTTCGCGCGCGACTATCCGGCGCTCGTGACGATCGAGGCGATCGGCAAGAGCCACGAAGGCCGCGAGATCTGGACGCTGACGGTGACCAACGGCGCGACCGGTCCGGCGAGCGAAAAGCCCGCGTTCTGGATCGACGGAAACATCCATTCGACGGAAGTCGCCGCGTCCGCCGCGTCGCTTTACTTTCTTCACACGCTCGTCACGCAGTACGGCCACGATGCCGACGTGACGCGTGCGCTCGACACGCGGGCGTTCTACGTCTGTCCGCGGATCAATCCCGACGGCGCCGAATGGGCCCTCTCCGATCATCCGAAGTGGGTGCGTTCGAGCACGCGTGCGTATCCGTTCGACGAGGAACCCACCGAAGGCCTGTCGATCGAGGACCTCGACGGCGACGGCCGCATCCTGCAGATGCGCATCGAGGATCCGAACGGGCTCTGGAAGTCGCATCCCGAGCAGCCCGGGCTGATGGTGCGCCGCGACCCCATCGAAACGGGCGGCACGTACTACCGCGTGATTCCCGAGGGCCGCTACGACAACTACGACGGCTACACGCTTAAGGTCAAGCGACCACGCCACGGTCTCGATCTCAACCGCAATTTCCCGGCGAGCTGGCGCCAGGAATTCGAGCAGCAGGGCGCCGGACCTTACCCGACGTCGGAGCCGGAGATCCGCGCCGTCGTCGACTTCATCGTCCGCCATCCGAACATCACCGGCGGCACGACGTTCCACACGTGGAGCGGCGTGCTGCTGCGGCCGTTCGAGCACCTGTCGGACGACGAGATGGATGCCGAAGACCTGTGGTTCTACCAGGCGGCGGGGCGCAAGGGCACCGAGCTCACCGGCTACCCGGCGATCTCCGTTTATCACGAGTTCCGCTATCACCCGAAGTCGGTGATCGGCGGCACGTTCGACTGGCTCTACGAGCATCTCGGTGCGTTCTCGTGGGTCGTCGAGATCTGGTCGCCGATGCGCGAGGCCGGCATCACCGACTACAAGTTCATCGACTGGTTTCGCGACCATCCGATCGACGACGACCTCAAGCTCTATCGCTGGAGCGAGGACGTGCTGAAAGGTGCCGCGCACCGGCCGTGGAAGCCATTCGAGCATCCGCAGCTTGGCAACGTAGAGATTGGCGGCTGGGACCGTTTCCACAACTTCGGCAATCCGCCGCTGCCGCTGCTCGAGCGCGAGCTCGCACGGTTTCCGCGGTGGCTGCTGTGGCAGGCGCTGTGCTCGCCGAAACTCGAGCTCGTGCATGCCGGCGCAATCGCCGTGGGTGCAGAAACGTGGAAAGTGACGCTGGTGATCCAGAACACCGGCTGGCTGCCGACGTACGTATCGAAACGTGCGCTGGCGCGCAAGACGGTGCGCGGCATCGTGGCCGAAATCGAGCTGCCGACCGGCGCAAGTCTTGCGACCGGCAAGTTGCGCGACGATGTCGGCCAGCTCGAAGGCAAGTCCGACAAGCACACCGGCGTGTCGTTCTGGCCCGATTACAACGTGACCGACGACCGGCTGAAGGTCGAGTGGGTCGTGCGCGCCGAGGCGGGCACCACCGTGGCCATCACGGCGCGGCATGAGCGCGCCGGCACGGTGCGCGCGAACGTTGCGCTGACGAGCGCCAACCCATGACGGCTGCGCTGTCGCGTGCCGCCGCACAATGACGATTCTTCCAGGAGCGAGCATGACGCGTGCACGGGTGACGAAGCGTTTGTTGCAATGGACGACGGTTGCACTGGTCGCAGGGTGCGCAGCGCCACCGGTGCAGCACGCCGGCCTCGACCGCATCCAGCACATCGTCGTCATCTACGCGGAAAATCGCAGCTTCGACAACCTCTACGGCATGTTTCCCGGCGCCAATGGGGTCGCGAACGCGACGCCTGCGCAGTACACGCAGGTCGATCGCGACGGCAAGGCGCTTGCGACGCTGCCACCGGTCTGGAAGGGCAAGGATCCCGATCCCGCGTTTCCGCGTGACCTGCCGAACCGGCCGTTTCGCATCGACGCGCCGCCAATCAACCTGCCGCTGTCGACGGCCACGCGCGACCTGATCCACGAGTTCTACCGGAATCAGGAGCAGATCAACGGTGGGCGCAACGACCGCTTCGTCGCGGCATCCGACGCGGGTGCGCTGACGATGGGCTATTACGACGGGTCCAAGCTACCGATGTGGAAATGGGCGCAGGAGTACACGCTGGCCGATAACTTCTTCATGGGTGCGTTCGGCGGCTCGTATTTGAATCACCTGTGGCTCGTTTGCGCGTGCACGCCAACCGACGACCATGCGCCGCAGAATCTGCGCGCACAGCTCGACGAGCGCGGCTGGCTCAAGACGCGGCCGACGTCGCCGGCATCGGTGATGACCGGTGCCGGCGAATTTCTGGGCGGCGAGGTGACGCCGGACGGGTATTCGGTCAACACGACGCAGCCGCCGTACCAGCCGTCGCGCGTTGCACCCGCGAAGGATGGCGACGCGCGCTACGCCGATCCGGCGAAGCACACGCTGCCGCCATCGAAACTCACGACGATCGGCGACACGTTGTCCAAGAAAGGAATTTCGTGGGCGTGGTATGCCGGTGCGTGGGACCAAGCGCTGAAGGACGGCATGCAGCCACCCGATGCACCGCGCAAGGTCATCGCAACGCGCGCGGACGGCGCGCCGTACTTCGTCACGCATCACCATCCGTTCAACTATTTCGCACGCTTCGCGCCGGGCACCGCGGATCGAGCCGAGCACCTCCAGGATTTTTCGCGGATGACCGCGGCCATCGCGGAGGGCAACCTGCCGCAGGTCGTCTTCTACAAGCCGACGGGGATTCTCAATCAGCATCCGGGTTACGCGGACATCCTGTCGGGTGACGAGCACGTGGCCGAGCTCGTCGCGAAGATCAAGGCGAGCCCGCTGTGGAATTCGACGGCGATCATCGTGACGTACGACGAGAACGGTGGGTTCTGGGATCACGTGACGCCTCCCAAGGGCGATCGCTGGGGTCCGGGCAGCCGCATTCCGGCGATCATCATTTCGCCGTACGCCAAGCGCGGCTACGTCGACCACACGCCGTACGACACGACGTCGATCCTGAAGCTGATCACGAAGCGCTTCGACCTCGAGCCGCTGCCGGGCGTGCGCGCGGGTGCCGGTGACCTGACCGCTGCATTCGATTTCTCGCGCTGACGCTCTTCGCGCAGTGATCGCCGCCTCGACTCGATGATGGGCGGCGAGCGGCACCGAATACCGCCGGGCGTGTGGACGCTTGGCTTCGTCAGCCTGTTGATGGACACCTCGAGCGAGCTCGTCCATGCGCTGCTGCCGCTGTACATGGTCGGCGCGCTGGGCGCATCGGTATTCGTCGTCGGTATCGTCGAGGGCGTCGCCGAGGCGATCGCGCTGATGGTCCGCGTGTTCTCGGGCTACTGGTCCGACGCACTTTCGCGCCGCAAGCCACTCGTGGTGCTCGGCTATGCGATGGGCGCCGTGTCGAAGCTCGTGTTTCCGCTGGCGCCGTCACTCGGTTTCGTCGTCGCCGCGCGCTTCGTCGATCGCGTCGGCAAGGGGATTCGCGGCGCGCCGCGCGACGCGCTGATCGCCGATCTTACCCACCCATCGGTGCGCGGCGCGTCGTTCGGGTTGCGGCAGGCGCTCGACAGCGTCGGCGCCATCCTGGGTCCGCTGGTCGCAATCGTGGCGATCGGCTACTTCGCCGGCGATTTTCGCGCCGCGTTCTGGCTGGCGATTCCACCCGCGGTGCTGTGCGTCGCGCTGCTCTGCATCGGTGTCCGCGAAGCCGACGACCGCGCGGCGCGCGCGCCCGATGTCAATGCGAAGCTTTCGTGGCGCGATGTGCGGCGGCTCGACCGCCGGTTCGTCATCGTCACGGTGATCGCGTCCGTGCTGACGCTCGCGCGGTTTTCCGAAGCGTTCCTGGTGCTGCGCGGCCAGGGCGTTGGGCTCGGCACGCTCGGCGCGCCATGGGTGATGGTGGCGATGACCGTCGTCTACGCTGCCTGCGCGCTACCCGCCGGACGGCTCGCGGACCGCGGCCATGCCAAGGCACTGCTTTCCGCCGGCGCAGCGGCGCTGATCGCAAGCGACGTCGTGCTGGCACTCGCGGCGAACACAGCGGGCGTGCTGGTCGGCGCCGGCTTGTGGGGTCTGCACATGGCGCTCACGCAGGGACTGCTTGCGGCGCTCGTCGCGGCGACCGCGCCCCCCGACCTGCGCGGCACGGCTTTCGGCGTCTTCGGGCTCGCCTGCGGCGTTGCGCTCCTCGTGGCGAGTGCGCTCGCCGGGTACCTTTGGCAAGCGATCGGCCCGTCGGCGACATTCATCGCGGGTGCCACATTTGCCGGCATCGCGTGGATGGCGCTCGCGCTGCAACTGCGCGACATCCCGACGCTGGACGTCGCGCGCTGAGCGTCGCAGGTCAACGTCCCCAATTACTCGCGCCTGCCATCGGCGGCGCCATCTGGCGTAAGCTTTTGCAGTGGTTGCCGACTAGAGAGCAGGGACGCGGTGCGTAGCGGCATCGGCACGTTCCCCGACCCCCGACGTACGCAAGGAACCGCATGACCGATAGAGCCACTCCCGTTGCCGGACCTGCCGTCCTCGACCCCCCGCGCTCGCAGCCGCTCTACCTGCGCCATGCGCTCGCGGTGCGGATCATGCACTGGATCAACGTCGTCGCGCTGACGCTGATGTTCATGACCGGGCTGCAGATCTTCAACGCGCATCCTGCGCTGTACTGGGGAACGTCGTCGTACACCGGGCGGCCCCCATGGCTCGAGATCGGCGCGCGCGAGGATCCGCAGGGCAAGCCGATCGGCTATACGCGGCTGCTCGGACGCGAGTTCACGACGACCGGTGTGCTCGGATTGTCGGTCGACGACGGACGTCCCTATGCGCAGGGCTTTCCCGCGTGGTTGACGGTGCCGAGCCATCAATGGCTGTCGATGGCCCGGGCGTGGCACTTCTTCTTCGCGTGGGTGTTCGTGATCAACGGCCTTTGCTACGTCGCGTATTCGCTCGTTGCACGCCACCTCGCGCGCGACCTGTTGCCCACGCGCGCCGACATCCGCGGCATCGGCGCGTCGATCGTCGATCACCTGCGCTTCCGCCATCCGACGGGCGAAGCGGCCAAGCGCTACAACGTGCTGCAGAAGTTCGCGTACCTTACGGTGATCTTCGTGCTCCTGCCGCTGATCGTCCTGATGGGCTTCGGCATGTCGCCGCGGCTCGACACGCTGTTCGGCGGCTGGGTGGGCTGGTTTGGCGGACGCCAGTCGGCGCGCTCGATCCATTTCATCGTCGCGTGGATGCTCGTCGCGTTCGTGCTGATCCACGTGTTCGAGGTGATCATCACCGGATTCTGGAACAACGTCCGATCGATGATCACCGGCCGCTATCGCGTGCCCAAGGATGCGGCGCATGAGTGATCGCGTGCGGCCGAGGTTGAAGTTGGAGGATTCGATGCCTGATCAAGACCCCGGTGCGCGGCGCCGCTTTCTGCGCGGCCTCGCGGCATCGATCGGCGCGCTCGGCGTCGCCGGATGCGACCGCCTGTCGCAAAGCGAATGGTTCCCGAAAGTGCTGGAATCGGCCGAGAAGCTCAACGAACGCCTCGCGAAGGCGGTCACCGGCCGCAAAGCGATGGCGCAGGAATTCTCGGCGGCGGACTTGTCGCCCACCTTTCGCAGCAACGGCACGGCGGAGCCGAACAATCCGCAGTACGCGGCGCTCGCGGCAAAGGGCTTCGACGGGTATGCGCTCGAAGTGAGCGGGCTCGTTGCGCAGCCGCGGCGATTCTCGCTCGCCGAACTGCGTGCGCTGCCGAGCCGCACGCAGATCACGCGGCACGATTGCGTCGAAGGCTGGAGCGCCATCGGCAAATGGCAGGGTGCGCGGCTGTCTGCCGTGCTCGACGCCGTGCAGCCGGCGGCGGCGGCTCGCTATGTCGTCTTCCGCTGCGCCGATCCGATGGACGACGATGGCGGCTCGCCGTATTACGAGAGCATCGACATGGACGATGCGTACCACGAGCAGACGCTGCTCGCATACGCGCTGAACGACAAGCCGCTGCCCGTAGCGAACGGTGCGCCGATCCGGCTGCGCGTCGAGCGGCAGCTCGGCTACAAGCACGCGAAATACGTGATGCGCCTCGAGCTCGTCGAAAGCTTCGCGAACATCGGCGAGGGGAAGGGCGGCTACTGGGAAGACCAGGGCTACCAGTGGTACGCGGGCATCTGAGCGGCGGCACCTAAGACCGGTGTGCCCGGTAAGTTTCCTCTGGCGTCCCCATCGCATGGGTCACGTCGAGCATCCGCTGATCATGCAAACACACCGTGCATGAACCACTCCCCGTCGTCGGTGCCATACCGATGGTCGCGATAGATCCACATGATGCCGCCGTGCGGCGTCTCGGCGACGAAGTAATCGCGGCGCAGGTCGCGGCCATCCCACCAGCCTGACTCGATTCGTTCCGGACCGTCGCGCAGGATCCACGGCGCAGCTTCCAGCGCACCGCTCAATATCTTTGCTTCGTCGAGCAGCCACAGCGGTCGCGGTGCGTCGGCCGAAGCAACGTCGGCCCGTTTGAGCAAAACGCTCGCGGTGCGCGTGCCATCCTGCGTCCGCCTGGCCGGGCGGGCACCGCTGCGCGGCGGCCGCCGGCGTACGTCGGGAGCCGTCTCGGACGTTGCGTATTCCGGACGATGCTCGGGCTGCGCGGCGAGTACGGTGACGACGTCGTCGCCGAGCCGCGAACGCAGCCGATCGACGAGCGGCACGACGACAGCATTCGCCTCGTCTTCCGGCAAGAGGCCGAGGTTGCGGCCTGCGAGCGGCGCGGTTTCGTCGCTCGTCAGCACGATAGCCTCGACCGGCGCAGGCAGCGTGACGCGCGCAAGGCGCTCGCGCAGTACTGCGTGCAGATGCGCCGTCGCGCGCGCCGGCGCGCCGAGCCTGAACGTCGCGATCGACGGCGGCGTTCCGCGATCGCGAACGTAGCGCTCGTGGACCAGCGCAAGCGACATGCGCACGACGCCGAGCCCGCGCGCCAGCAGCCAGCCGGCAAGCTCGCTCACCAGCCGGTTGACGCCGAAACCCAGCGCCTCGACGTTGTCGACCGGTGCCGGCAGCGCGAGCCTGCGCTCGAAATGCGGCGGCGGCTCGTAGGGTTGCCGGGGATCGGGTGCGCGACCCAGTGCGCGGTCGAGCGTATCGACGACGCGCTGGTCGAAGCGCCGCGCAAGCCCTGCACGCGGCAGCGCTTGCGCCGCGCCGAACGTCGTGACGCCGGCGGCCGCAAGCGTTGCGAGTGTTCCGGGATCGAAGTCGAGGAGCGCGAGCGGCAACGGTGCAAGCGCTTCGGGCAATGCGTTGCGTCGCGGCACGGGCTGCGCATGCCCGGCGCGCGCGAGCAGGAGCGCCGCCGTCGGTGTTGGTGCCAGCGCCATCCGCGCAGCGTAACCGCGGGACTCGACGCTTTTCACGAGCGCCGCGAGCAATTGCGCAAGACCGCCGAACAGCCGCACGCTGCCTTCGATTTCCGCGACGACGGCGTTCGGATGCGCGAGGCTCACCTGCGGCGTGAATGCGAGCAGAAGCGTCGCCACTTCGGCCAGCGCAGCCGCCTCGGCGTCGGGATCGCGGTCGCGCAGGACGACGTCGGGTGCGAACGCGAGCGCCGCGGAAATCAGCTGATCGCTGCGGATGCCCGCAGCACGCGCACAGCCATTCGCCGCGACGACGCGCGGGTAGTGGCCGCCGCTCGCGACGACGAACGGCCGTTGCGCATCGTCAGGCGCCGCGCGCGCGAAGACATCGAGCGGAAGCGACGGCAGCAGTATGCAAGCCCACAGCATCGATGGACGTCAGGCGGCCGGGACGAAAACTCACGACGCCTTCCTGTGTGAAGCGCGCAACCCGTGACTGCGGGCCGGCGGTGTTGAAGTGGAGGTTCGTTGCAGCACCGGCATGCCGTCGGGCAGCGGATAAAGCGGCGCGCCGGGTACGCGCGCGAGATCGAGCACGATCGGTTGCGAAAGCTCGGCGCCGCGCCGTTTCAGCACCCGCACGGCGAGCCTCGCATGCTGTGGCGACAACGCCAGCCGCAACGGCGCCGCCGTAGCGCTTGCGCGTTGGCCGGGCCTGCGCCACAGCACGCCCCACGTGCGGCCCTCTCGCGCAGCCACCTGCAGCCGCCGCAGTACGCGATCCTCGTGCGATTGCATCCAGCCGAACGCGGCGCCGCATTCCGGCGCGCGCAGCGCCTGTTCGTAGGCCCACAGCGCTTCGGCAGCGCTGCAGCCGCGGATGACGACGAGACGGGTGAGATCGAGCCCTGCCGCTGCGAGCGCAGGCGCGTAGGGACGATGCGGCGGTGCAACCCAGACCACGCTGCGCCCTTCGGCCTGCAGCCGCACGAGTGCCGGCAGCGTGAGCCGCAACTCCCCGATGCCTTCGCGCTCGACCAGCAACTCGGTCAGCGCGCCACGCGGCCACCCGCCGCCCGGAAGTGCTGCGTCGAGCTCGGCAAAGCCGGATGCGATGCTGGCCGGCTCGGATGCGCAATCGCCGCCGCGCCAGATGGCAGGATGCGCCAGCAGGCGGGCAAGCGCAGCCGAATGCGCGGCCGATGTCACTGGCCTCGCACCGGCGGCAGATGCGCATTGATACGCGCGATCGTGTGTCGCGTGACCGCGGCCGTCCACTGCGAATCGACCGTCTGCGGCAGGCCGAAGTTGCGCAGGTCGAGCGCCAGGTTGGTCACGTAGATGAAGTTGTCCACCCGTACGAGGCTCGCCGGAAACAGCAGCCCTACCGGAGCGCCCTGGCGATCGATGCCGTCGAAATCGCCGAGCTTGGCAATGACTCGGCCGCTCGGGTCGAGCACGACGATCTCGTCGGCCTGATTGGCCACGACCCACACGTTATCCGCAGCGTCGATGGCGAGGCCGTCGGCGCCGTTGATCGAATGCACGAACACTTCCGGAGTGCCGGGCGCGCCGGACGGGCCCGCAGGCAACGGGATGCGCACGACGGTGTCGTTGCCGGTGTTGGCGACGAGCATCGCCGAGGCGTTGCGATTGAACGCGATGCCGTTGGCGCCGAACGGCGGAACGCCGCTGGTGCCGAGCAACGGGTCGCTGACCCATGCCGCAGGCACGCCGCCGGCGGGCGACGTGCGCCAGATCGTCGCCTGGAACGAATCGGAGATGTAGACGTTGCCGGCCGCGTCGAACGCGAGTCCGTTCGGCCCTCCGGCCGTTCCTCCCGGGATCGCGGCGAACTGGCTGGACTCACCGGTTTGCGGATCGACCTTCAGTACCTGCTGCTTGGCGAGGTCGCAGACGAGCAGGTCGTGAGTTACCGGATTGAAGCCGATGCCCAGCAGCAGCGGGCTGCCGTTATCGATCTGCAGCGTGCGCAGCAGGCGGCCGTTACGGTCGAACACGACGATCGTGCCGACGGAGGTGTTGCCGCTGACGTCGAAGTTGGCGACGTACAGGTTGCCATGCGCATCGGCAGTGATGCCTTCCGGATGCGCGGTGCCGGGAGGCAGCGCGGCGAACTGCGTGGCAGGGCTGCGATTCCATGCGCTGGCAGGCGCCGCGAGCGTCAGCAGCAGCGCGGCGCAAAAGGCGGTGGCAAAGCGTACGAGACCCATGATTGTTCTCCTTGTGTTGATGGGTGAAGCCGGACGGTGGTGACCCGGTGTCGAGCCGGGCGGCTCGACTGTCGGCCTGCGACGGCGGCGCTGTCAACGCCGTGAGTCGGCTCGCAGCGCTGGCCGGCGTCAGCGTGGTGGCCAGTGACGCGCGAAGATGGGCGCGACATCCGGCACGGACTCGATCCGCTGCAGCGTTTCGTGGAAAGCCGGTCGGTGACGCGCCAGGTGCTGGCGAGCCCCCGACCATTTGCTGACGACGGCGGCGAGAAGATCGAGCGCGCTCAAGTCGCTGCCGCCAAGGCAGGGCGTAGCGCTGAAGACGTCGGCAAACATTTCCCAGTGACGATGCAACCGCGCCCGCGTGCCCGCGCGGATGCGCTCCTTCACCGCTTCGTCGGCGTCGGCCTCTGCGCACCAGCGCTCCGGGTAGTCGATGATGCTGATCGCCGCGTAGCAGTTGGCGGCGATGTAGACGAGCCCACGTACCGCCTGTGCGCGCGCGGACAGATCGCGCGGCAGGAGCGTGCTGTCGTCATGGACGGTGCCGAGATGGATCAGGATTGCCGCGCTTTCGGACAACGCGGTGCCGTCGTCGAGGACCAACGTCGGAATCTGTCCGAGCGGATTGACCGCGAGCAGTTCCGCATAGGCATCGTTCTGTTCCCACGTCGCCGTTTCAACGATCCGGAACGGCTGGCGGGTGAGCGTGAGCGCGGCCTCGATCGCCGCGGATCCTGATCCGGTCTTGCCATACAGCGTGTACACGGGGGCGCTCCCGAAGGTGAGTTGTTCAGCGGCTGCTCGAAGCCAGCGATCACTTCATCAGTTCCGCCATCCGGCGCTTCGCTTCGTCGATGGAGACGTCCTCGCGATGCGTGGCGATCGACCACACGTGCCCGAATGGATCGGCGAGCGTGCCGACGCGATCGCCGTAGAACTGGTCGGCGACGGCGCGCCGCTGCGTGGCACCTGCCGCGAGGGCACGCGCGAACGTCGCGTCGACGTCGTCGACATAGAGCATGAGGCTCGCGCCGGCGCCGCCGAGCGTCTGCGGGCCCACGAAGCCTTCGTCGGGATTCTCGTCGGCGAGCATCACGTGCGAATCGCCGATTTTCACTTCGGCGTGCGCGATGCGTCCGCCCGCTTCGAAGCGCATCAACTCCGCCGCGCCGAATGCATCGCGATAGAACGCAAGCGCACGCTGCGCGTCGCGCACCATCAGGTAAGGCGTGACACTGTGATAACCGTCCGGGATCGCCGAGACCATGGAACCTCCTTGGATGGGAATGGATGCAACCCTGTCCGCGCAGTGCTACCAGCTGCCGCTGCGGACCAGTCCTACGCCGATGCCCTCGATGACGAACGCGGTGACGCGCGGATCGACGACGATCGGCTCGAACGCACTGTTTTCCGGCGACAGCACGACATCGCGCCCGCGCCGGCGGAAACGCTTGACGGTCACCTCGTCGCCGCTCGCGGCGCCGATGCGTGCAACGACGATCTGGCCGTTGCGCGCCTCGCTCGTCCGGTGCACGACGAGCAGATCGCCGTCGAGGATGCCGGCGTCCTGCATGCTGCGCCCGCTCACGCGGAGCAGGTAGTCGGCCCGCGGCGAGAACAGCGTTGGATCGACTCGGTAATGCGCTTCGATGTTCTCGGCGGCGAGGATCGGATTGCCTGCCGCCACCCGGCCCACGAGTGGCAGCGTGCCTTGCACGGGAATGCCGGGAATGTCCTTCAGCCGCAAGCCGCGCGAAGCGCCGGGGAGCATTTCGATCGCACCCTTGCGCGCAAGCGCCTGCAGGTGATCTTCGGCTGAGCTTGGCGTCGAGAACCCGAGTCCGGTGGCGATTTCCGCGCGTGTGGGAGGCATGCCGGTTGTCTCGAGATACGCGCGAATCCAGTCGAGGATCTGCCGCTGTCGCGATGTCAGTTGCGGCGGATCGGCCAGCGGTGCCGACTTCAATGCGGAAACGCGCTTGACGGGTATTTTCGGCTTCATCGACACTACCGTAT
Organism: uncultured Pseudomonadota bacterium; assembly: GCA_963709335.1. GTDB lineage: Bacteria > Pseudomonadota > Gammaproteobacteria > Burkholderiales > Casimicrobiaceae > VBCG01. Next base: position 34,327 of record CAVPWB010000002.1, on the reverse strand, counting down.
AAACATGCGGTATGACGATTATAGCCGCGATCGAACTCGAGTCAAGTCCTCGAGTCTCACCGGTAAATGTTGCGCCCGAGGTCGTAAAAAGGAATGGCGTTGCAGCAGTGGGCAACACACGTAACGCGCCGGATCCACAACGGAATTCGCGCGCGGAACGGACCTTGCAATGAGCGAATGCTCGGAGGTGCACGATGAACGACGACGACGACGAAACACTGACTGCTGAAGGCGCTGCGCGCCGACGCTTCCTGTACGGAACGGGTGCCTTGACGACCGGGCTTGCAACCAGCCTGGCACCCGTGGCGGCGATCGCAGCGACGCCGCACGAGGCCGCTGCGAGGACACCCGGGGCGCCAATGCCCGTCCGGCTCAACGTCAACGGCCATGACTACGACCTGATGCTCGAGCCGCGCGTGACGCTGCTCGATGCGCTGCGCGAATACATCGGCCTCGCCGGCACGAAGAAAGGCTGCGACCGCGGCCAGTGCGGCGCGTGCACGGTTCTTGTCAACGACCGGCGCATCAATGCGTGCCTGGCACTCGCCATTGCGCACACGGGCGATCGCATTCGCACGATCGAAGGGCTTGCCGAAGGCGCGTCGCTGCATCCCGTGCAGGCCGCGTTCATCGAGCACGACGGATTCCAGTGCGGCTATTGCACGCCAGGGCAAATCTGCTCCGCGGTCGCAATGCTCGCCGAGGTGCGTGCGGGCACGGTAAGCGCCGCAACGGCCGACGTGCGCCGCACGCTACCCGTGGATCTCACCGATGCGGAGATCCGCGAGCGGATGAGCGGAAATCTCTGTCGCTGCGGCGCCTACGTCGGCATCGTCGCCGCCGTCCGCGACGCGTCGACGAGGGCATGACGATGCGCGCCTTCGACTACGTCCAACCCGCTACCGTCGACGCCGCCGTCAAGGCGCTCGCCGACCGCGACACGCGCTGCTTAGCCGGCGGCACCAACCTGCTCGATCTGATGAAGGGCAACGTCGAGCAGCCTGCGCGGCTCGTCGACATCACGCATCTGCCGCTGAAGGACGTGGAGACATCGCCGGACGGCCGCATGCGCATCGGCGCGCTCGTCCGCAACAGCGATCTCGCCAACGACGCCACCGTGCGCGAGCGCTATCCGCTGTTGTCGCAGGCGCTGGTGTCGGGCGCGTCGCCGCAGTTGCGCAACATGGCCACCGTGGGCGGCAACCTGCTGCAGCGCACACGTTGCCATTATTTCACCGACGTCGGCTTCGCCGCGTGCAACAAGCGCAAGCCCGGATCCGGCTGCGCCGCGCGCGAAGGATCGAACCGCATCCACGCGATCTTCGGCACCAGCGAGCAATGCATCGCGACTCATCCGTCGGACATGTGCGTGGCGCTTGCCGCGCTCGACGCGGAGATCGAGGTCCGTGGCTCGGCGGGCACGCGGCGGATTTCAATCAGCGCGTTCCATCGGCTGCCCGGCATGACACCCGAGCGAGACACGGAGTTGCGCCACGGCGAGCTCATCACCGCGGTGTTGCTGCCGCCGTCGCGTTTCGCCGCGCACTCGCACTATCTCAAGGTGCGCGACCGGGCCAGCTACGAATTCGCGCTCGTTTCGGTGGCGATGGCGCTCGACGTCGACGGCAATCGCGTGCGCGACGCGCGCATCGCACTCGGCGGCGTTGCGCCCAGACCCTGGCGTGCGCGCGGGGCCGAGCACGCGCTGATCGGACGTCCGCTCGATGCGGCGGCGATGGCGGCAGCCGGACGTGCCGCTGTCGAAGGCGCGCAGCCGTACCGTGACAACGCATTCAAGGTCGAGCTCGCACAGCGCGCGGTCGTGCGCGCAGCCACGATTGCAGGAGGTTTGGCATGAACGACGACGGCCAGACGAGCGTGATCGGCGCACCGCTCGATCGCACGGACGGTGCGCAGAAGACGACAGGTGCTGCGCGCTACGCGGCCGAGTTCCGACCGGCCAATCTGTGCCACGGCGTGATGGTGCTGTCGACCATTCCGCACGGACGCGTCGTCAACCTCGATACGAGCCGCGCGCAGCACGCGCCTGGCGTGCTGCTCGTGCTCACGCATCGCAATGTGCCGAAGCTGCCCGAGCAGGGCCGCGCAGCCGTCAAGCCGCCGGCAGGACGCGTGCTGTCGCTGCTGCAGGACGACGTCGTCCATTACGACCGCCAGCCGATCGCCGTCGTGGTCGCCGACACTTTCGAGCATGCGACGGATGCCGCGGCGCTCGTCCGTGCGAGCTACGCCGCGCAGCCTGCCGTCACCGATTTCTCGGCGGCGCGCGCAGATGCATACAAGCCCAAGGAGGCAGGCAGGAAGCCACCCGACGTCACGTGGGGCGATTTCGAGGCCGCCGAGCGTGCGGCCGAGGTGCGCGTCGACGTCACGTGCTCGACGCCCATGCAGAACCACAATCCCATCGAGCCGCACGCGACCGTTGCCGAATGGGAAGGCGATCGCCTGACGTTGCACGACGCAACCCAATACGTGTCAGGCGTTCGTGAAACCGTAGCGAAGACGCTTGGCATTCCGTCGGCCAGCGTGCGCGTCATCTCGCCATTCGTAGGCGGCGGCTTTGGTTGCAAGGGCTCCGTGTGGTCGCACGTCGTGCTGGCGGCGATTTGTGCGCGGAAAGTGCAGCGTCCGGTCAAGATCGTCGTCGATCGGCAGCAGATGTTCGGACCGGTCGGTGGTCGCCCGCAGACGTCGCAGCGGATCGCGCTTGGCGCGACGCGCAGTGGTGTGCTCACCCACGTGCGTCACGACGTCGTGTCGCACACATCGGATTTCGAGGACTTCGTCGAGCCGTCGGCGCTCATCACGCAGATGCTCTACGCGTGTCCGAACGGCATGACGACGCACCGGCTCGTCAAGCTCCACACCGGCACGCCGACCTTCCAGCGCGCACCGGGCGAGGCGACGGGCAGCTTTGCCCTCGAGGTCGCGCTCGACGAGCTCGCTTATGCGCTGAAGCTCGATCCCGTCGAACTACGTCTGCGCAACTACGCGCAGGCGGAAGCCGACAGCGGCAAGCCGTTCTCGAGCAAGCATCTGCGGGAGTGCTACACGCAGGCCGCAGACCGCTTCGGCTGGTCGCGGCGGCCGTCGGCAACAAGCGCAATGCTCAAGGGCAACGCGATGGTTGGCTGGGGCATGGGCACGGCCACTTATCCGGCGCATCGGATGGCGGCGTCGGCCCGCGCGGCACTGCAGCCCGATGGCACGGTCGTCGTTCAATCGGGGTCGCAGGACATCGGTACCGGCACTTACACGGTGATGACGCAGGTTGCCGCCGAATCGCTGGGCGTACCCGTCAGCCACGTCCGCTTCGAGCTCGGCGACACGGCGCTGCCGCAAGCGCCCGTGTCCGGTGGCTCGATGACGGCGGCAAGCGTGGGTCCCGCCGTGCAGGCGGTTTGCCAGAAGTTGCGCGCGCAGCTGATCGAGCGGGCGGTGACCGATCCCAGCTCGCCGCTGCATGGCTTGCCGCGCGAGCGCGCGACGCTCGACGGGGGCTGGCTCATCGCGCTAGACGAGTCGCGTCGCCGTGAAGGGCTCGCAGCACTCGCCGGCAGAATCGGTACGCCGATCGAGGCGACTGCGGAGGCCAAGCCCGGCGACGAAGACAAGCGCTTTGCCGCGCACTCGTTCGGTGCCGTGTTCGTCGAGGTGAGCGTCGATCGCGATCTTGGCGAGATTCGCGTGCCGCGCGTCGTCGCCACGTACGATGTCGGCCGCCGGTTGAACGCGAAGACGGCACTGAGCCAGTTGCGGGGCGGCATTGTATGGGGTATCAGCCTCGCGCTGCTGGAGCATACGATCGTGGATCCGCGCATGGGCCGCATCGTCAACGCGAACCTCGCCGAATATCACGTGCCGGTGAATGCAGACATCCAGGATATCGACGTAACGTTCGTCGACAATCCGGATCTCAACTTCAATCCGCTCGGCATCCGCGGCATCGGCGAGATCGGCATCACGGGTGTTGCCGGTGCGTTGTCGAACGCCGTGTATCACGCGACGGGCCGGCGCATCCGCGATTTGCCGATCACCCTGGACAAGCTGCTGCTGCCACGAACGGCGTGATCACGAATGCCAAGAAAGGGGCAGCGCGACGCTGCCCCTTTGCTTTGGCGCAGACGCGCGAATTCGGGGATCTGGATCGCATCCGACCCGGTCCCCAGTGCAGCGTCGGCGGTGTGCAGATGCGGACGCTACGCCGAAACAACGGGGATTGAGGGGAGCGCGTTCCTTGCAAGTTGTCGACCCGAGCAACTTGACGTACTGTCCGTCCGGGCGTTTCATCACAGAAGTTTCCGCCCCCGTTGTCCAATTTCACGGAGCACTTAACATGGCCAAGAAAGCAGCAGCACCCGCCGGCACCCCGACCGCGCGGAAGCGCCCGGCTCGCAAGCGTTCCGCACCCCGCATGGCGACCGCAGAACCGGCATCGTCGAAGGGCGCCGCCGCGATGCCGTCGATGCCGTCGATGCCGTCGATGCAAGCGTTCGGCGACATGACGAAGATGGCGAAGATGATGACGCCCGAGCAGGCGATCGAGCTCTACAAGGCGAATGCCCAGCTTGCGCTGAACGTCATCAACACGGCGATCGAGAGCACGGCGCGGATGCGCAAGAAGCAGTTCGAAGGCGAAGAACAGGCGCGCGAATTCCAGAAGAAGCACGTGCAATCCGCTGCCGCGGCACGCGATCCGCAAAGCCTGATGGCCGCGGGGCAGGGCGCCGCGCAGGAGGCGATGGAAAAATCCATGCACTATTGGAGCGAGATGTTCGACCTGATCGTCGAGATGCAGAAGCGGCTGTTCTCGCTGCTCGGCGAACAGATGGAAGGCGTCCCCGGCGTCAAGGAGACCAAGGCCGCGATGGCGATGCTTCCCGACATGAGCCAGATGCAGAAGGTCGTGTCGGCGATGCAGGGCGTCGTGTCGTCCGGCGGATCCACGTTCGAATCGATGCAGCGGGTCATGGGCGACTTCGCGAAGCTGACTGGGCGGCGCTGACCGCGCAATTGGTCGAACATCCACGCGGTGCCGTGGCCGTGCGCTTGGCTCGCGCGGCCGCGGGCACTTCGTTCATCATCGGGAGAACGTCGTGCGAAGAGTGATCGTGCTCGCGCTCGCGGTACTGCTGACGGGCTGCGTGCCTATCGGCGTTCGCGTGCAAAACATGTATGCGGCCGCCGTTACGCCGGCGGCGACGTCAGGCTGAAAGCACGAGCCGTCGCACGTACGGATTCCGCGCGTATAAGACCAGGCCGGGTATGGACGACGAGCAGCACAGGCACAGACGGGACGAGGTGGCGGACTCGTCACGCCGGGATTTCATCGCGCTGTCGGTAGCCGCCGGGCTCGTGGCCGCCGCCGGACCGGCACTGGCGGCTTCGCTGCCGGTGGTCGAGGACGAAGTCACGATCAAGACGGCTGATGGGACCTGCGATGCTGCCTTCATCCACCCCGCGAGCGGGGCGTACGCCGGAGTGCTGGTTTGGCCCGACGCATTCGGCTTGCGCCCGGCGATGCGCGACATCGGCAAGCGCATCGCGGCCGAAGGCTACAGCGTGCTCGTGCCGAACCCGTTTTATCGAATTGGAAAGGCGCCGATGTACGAAAGCGGGGCGGGGTTCGATTTTCAGAACGCCGCCGACACGGCGAAGTTGCGACCGCTGATGGCGTCGATCAACGCGGTGGGTGCGGCCGAAACAGATGCAGTGGCGTTCGTCGCGTTCCTCGATGCGCACGCGCGTGTCGATCGCACGAGGAAGATCGGCACGCAGGGATATTGCATGGGAGGACCGCTTGTCGTACGGACCGCGGCGCGGGTGCCCGAGCGAATCGGCGCCGGCGCGTCGTTCCACGGCGGCGGGCTCGTGACCGACAAGCCCGACAGCCCGCACCTGCTCGCGCCGAAGATCAAGGCGCGGATGTATTTCGGCGTTGCGTCCAACGACGACGAGCGCCAGCCCGACGCCAAGGTCAAGCTGAAGGAAGCATTCGCGTCCGCCGGCGTCCCGGCCGAAATCGAAGTCTATCCGGCGAAGCACGGCTGGTGCGTGCCCGACATGCCGGTCCAGGGTGGTGCGCCCATCTACAGCCGACCCGATGCCGAACGCGCGTGGAGCAAACTGGTCGCGCTCTACGGGACGGCGCTTGCCTGAGACGAAAGGCAGCGCCAGCAGTCCCGCCGAGATCTCGCGCCGTGGCTGGCGCGATGTGCTGCGAAGAAGTTCGCTCGCGATGGTCGAGCAGAACATGTCGCTCGCCGCGGCCGGCATCGCCTTCTTCATGGTATGGGCATTTTTTCCGGCGCTCACGCTCGTCGTCATCGTGGGTGCGACGCTGCTCGGCAAGACGCATGTCCTCGCATGGCTTTCGTCGGTGCGCCTTGATCTGCCCGAAAGTTTCAACGTCGTGGTCATCGCGCAGCTCGACGCGATTGCCGAGCGCTCGCGCGGAGTGTCGATCGCCACGGTGGCAGGGGCGCTCGCACTGGCACTGTGGAGCGGAACGCGCGGCGCGCGGGCGCTGATCGTCGCGCTGAATCTCGTCTACGCCGAGCGCGAGCGGCGGACCTTCTGGCATCGCCAGTTGCTCGCGATCGGCTTGTGCCTGCTGAGCGGCGCGTTCGTGCTCGGCGCGCTCACGCTGATCGTCGGTTTCGCCGGCGCCGGGTTTTCTGTTTCGTCCACCGCGGGCACGGCGCTGCCGCCGCCATCGCGCTGGCCGGTGCTCATCGCCGGCATGATGCTGTTGCTGTCGGTCGCGTACCGCTATGGCCCGTCCCGGCGCGTGGCGAAATGGCGCTGGGTAACGTGGGGCGCATCGGCAAGTGCGGCGATCTGGCTCGCGGGATCCGCGCTGCTGTCGTTCTACGCAGCGCACTTCACGCACCTGAATCCGCTGCTCGGATCGCTCGGATCGGTGATGATCTTCCTGTTCTGGTGCTACCTCACGGTGCTGACCGTGCTGTTCGGCGCGCAGATCAACGCCGAGCTCGAACGCCACGCGGGCGGAGGCACTGCTGCGCGCACGCCGGCATCACTGCAGGCCCGTCTTGGTGAAGAGGTGCTGGATAACAAGAAACAACGCCGCCCCCAGCGCCGGCGCCAGTAGTCCTTGCGCCTCGCCACTGTTCACGTTGAGGCCGATGGCCGGTATCAGCCACGACGCCGCGAAGGCGCCGGCAACGCCGACGACCGGCTTGACCAGCAGGCCACCGGGTCCGGTACCCGACGTCATCAGCTTTGCAATCAAGCCGGCCACTATGCCGACGATGGTCGTCCAGATCGGGTTCGTCACGTTACAACCTCCCTTGATCGACGTGCTCCACGACACACGATTGGGTGTCGCCGCCTACGTGCTGCTCGCTGGCCGGCTAACGAACCGCCTTGCCGGTCGTTGCCGTGAACGCGATGCTCATTGTCCAATAATCCGGGTCCTGATACAGCCGGTAGAACTCGTCCAGCACGGCACTCGACACGCCAGCTTCCTTTTGAAATTGTTCTGCCACTTCGGCAATGCTGTAGATCCACCACTTGGCGAACTCGGAGGCGCCGTTGTACACGATCGTGTGGCCTTCTGCGGAGAGATCAATCATCCCTTCCTGCGCGAGCCACGGTGCGACATTGCGTCCGACGTAATAGTCGATCTGATGCGCTGCCGCCCATTTCACGAAATCATTCCAGAACTTACGCTGCGTCGGAGGCTCGACCGCCCAGGTCGGATAAAAATCAGGTTCCTCGAGCATCACCCAACCACCGGGTTTCAGCCATTTGACGAGTCTCGAAACCACCGCGCGGCGCTCCGGAAGGTGATGCAGTAGCGCCCGCATGACGATCAGATCGAAGGGTGCGCCGGGCGGTTCGTCCTTGACGACATCGAAACGGCACACGTCGAGATTGTCGGTGGCGATGCCCCGCATCAGATCGATATTGATGTCCGACGCGGTCACCTTGCCCGTAGACCCCACCCGTTTCGCAAGCCATTGCGAGATCGAACCGTTGCCCGCGCCGATTTCCAGGCAGCGCCAGCCTTCCACCACACCAATGCGCTCGAGGTGACCGCGAGTCGACGGGTCGAGCACGTCGGACATCATTCGCAAACGCTCGGGCTCGCCTTTGAGCTCGTGTTGCCAGACGTAGGCGGGCATGTCGAGATTCCTAGCAGGTCTTCAAATAAGCCATTGATTTAGCGGGCAGGTCCTTAATGGTCGGCCGCCGGCTTGTCACTTCCGAGCAGCCGTGGCGGGAGCGACGGTAGCGATGGTGCCGGGGCCTCTATCACACTCGGTGCCTAACACGCTGATAGGTAGAGCCAAAATTCTCGCGGCGATTTAGCCATACCCCCATTTGTACCCCGCGTGGCGACCGGATGGCAGCGGACAGTCGCCCCGGTCAGATCCTCGCAACCTCGATCAGCAGATCGGCCGTGTTGCGCAGCCGCTCGAAGTGACGGGCCTTGGCGCACCAAACGACATAGCGTCGCAGAAATACGCAAACCAATGTCCGCTCGGCCGCTGTGATACCGGGCGGCGTGCGGTGCGCGTGAACATGCAGCTCGCGCCAGTTGTACGTCGGCGGGCGATACCTCGGCGGTCCAGGGTGAACAATCGGCATACCACGAGGATGCCAGCAGGAAACATCGAATAGCAACTGCCCAAGCTAATGCCGCGCCTGGTTGCAACAACTCACCGCGCCTTGGGGTCCCGCCGGTCGTCCATCGCTTGACTGCCTGCACGTAGCCGCTTCACTCTCCGGAAACGCTGCACTTTGGGGAGGGTGTATGCGCGTCTCGCTGCTTGTTGCCGCTGCGCTGTCTGCTGCGCTGCTCTTACCGGCGTCCGCCTCGGGCAAAGGCGGCGGAGCGCATGGTAGCTATTCCACTGGCACTCATGGGCATGCGCCGACCGTTGGCGTGGCTCGCGACTCGCACGGCCATATTGCGCGCAGTGCGCACGTCAAAGAAGAATTCCGACGCTCGCATCCGTGCCCTGCCACTGGAAAGAAGTACGGCGCGTGTCCAGGATGGGTGGTCGATCACGTTCAAGCGCTAAAGCATGGAGGTGCGGACGACCCTTCCAACATGCAGTGGCAGACCACAGCGCAGGCGAAAGCAAAGGACCGTATCGAATGATTCGATCACGAGGAGCAACGATGCTAATCAAGTTCGCCCGCAGAGCGCTCGCGGCGCTTTCGTTAGCGATATGCGTATGTGCGAAATGCAATGCTCAATCGCTTGGTACGGCCTTTAGCGACCTCTGGTGAACCCTGCGGAGTCCGGGTGGGGTGTTACGGTCGATCATCAGCAGGACGCAATGTTTCTGACGTTCTTTGTGTACCGCGCTTCGCCCTATTGGGTAACAGCGCTGCTAACGCATACGAGCAACTCCGCCAGCCCCTTCGCATTTAGCGGTGACGTCTACGAGACACGCGGGCCGCAATTCAGCCAACCCTTTAACCCGTCACTCGTAAGCGCTCGCAAGGTAGGAGTCGCTAACTTCACGGCCACGGCTGGTAACGCGGCTACCCTGGTTTACACAATCGACGGTGTGTCAGTGACTAAATCCATCCAGAGGCAGACGCTGCATTACCTCGACTTCTCTGGCGGCTTTAACGGAATCGCGGATTACCAGTTGTCCGGATGCCCGGCGCCCTCACAAAATGGTCAGCAGCTAGTTCTGCCAGGGCAGTTAGTCATCCTCCACAGCGGCGAAGAGTTTAAAATGTCATTCCAAACCGCTCCCGGCACGTGCGGTTTTGTGGGTGCGTATTCGCAGACAGGATCAATCGGGGCCGCCAGCGGTACATTCTCGTGCAACGAGGGCACCGCAGGGACTTTCACCATGGCCGGCATGCAATGGACGATCTTCGGCATGACTGCGCAGATCGCGTTCCACCAGAATGGGGGCTGCACCGCGACCGGGATCATCGGCGGGATCGGCGTGCACTAGACATGCCCGACGAACGCGACTTCGATCCGCAGTCCGAATTGAGGGATGTCGTAACCGCGAGCGCTATTTCACGTGTTGCGTAGCGAGTACGGCGATCTGCGCCAAATACGGCGCCACAACCGGCCCCCAAACCTGCATGTGATCGCTGAGAAATGACATAAATGACGTATAGCGCTCGCCAAACGTCGGCGTGCCGAACGCATTCCGCATCTCGATAACGCTTTGCTCAACAGCCGCTGTTTCCTCGACAGGGATTCGCGCGTCATGGATAGCCGCAATCAACTCGTCGAAAACAGTGGGCGTTGGAGCGGTAACGGTCACCGCGTTCGTTGAGTTGTCTACCGAGTTGACGTTTAGGCGGGAATTATGTCCCGTAAGAATGGTAGTCATAGCAATTGGTCTGTCCCTCTCGTCATCGTCGGACGGTGAAAGTTGGAGATAATGATAAGCCGCGGCGCCGGCAGGATCATCGATCGATCCAAGCGAGCCCCAACTCTCGGTCGCCTTGCCTTCGCTGTCGTTATACTGATAGACCGAGTAATGCTTGTAGAACCGACTCGCCAAGAAGCGATACCACCGAGTTAAGGCATCGGGCGCCGCGAGGATCTCAGGTGCAATTTGTGTTTTGGATGCAAGTCGGGTCAGCTTGTCGCCGGCTATTCTCGATAGCATTTCGAACTTGGCCCTCGCGAGCGTGTCCGACGCAGCAAGGTGCCATCGGTCGCCGTAGTCGTCTTGCTGGCAGTCGAGCCGTGCGCCTCGCAATGCTGGCTGCAACTCCTCAAAGCGCCGCTCCAGTTCGGACCATGATGCCATTGCGACCGCCATTAACAGCGTGAGGGGGCCAAGATCGGATCAAATCCGTAGGAATGCTGCTAGTGGAAAGGCGGGTTCGAGTCCGAATGGCTTGGCTCAATCACCTTTTCGAGCACCTCTTTCTGCATTTCGGACTCTTCAATCATCTCTGACGGCGTGAGCGATTGGCTCGTTTCTACAAGCTCTGCTCTTGCAATGTTGGCGTGACTATCCACGATCTTTTGGAATATTCCGTCGAGTTTCTTGACCCCAAGGGCGGCAACAATTCGAGAGGGCACGAAAACCCGTATAACCGTGATATCTTCGCGGTGCTTGGCTAGCGCTTGGATATCTTGAGCTTGGCCACGCAGAAAGCCCCGCAACTTCAGGGGTGAGAGTTCAGTGGGTACATTGATGATGGACACTCTTATTTTGGGCATAGTGGCGGTAGCGCTGAACGTTCGATGCGCCAAGCCTACCATTCCTTGAGTTGGCTGCCGACACGTTGCGCGTAGCTGCTAGGCATGTTCGCCACCGCATTCACTTCCAGTTTTGCCTTCAGCAGTCCGCCTACAATCCTGCAGTAACATGGCCAAAGCCCGAAGCGCAGCACGTTCGCCGCCTTTGTAACCGTTACGTGAGGATGTAGCCTTACCCTCCACCGTCCGCGGTCCGGTCGATTGCTCCCACGGCTTCCAGCGTTGAATCAACTCGGCTCGTAAGCGCCGATGCTCTGCTGTCCGGTAGTGGCTCATGCTCACATCCTGATTGTTTGCTCGGCGGGATTTCGTTTTCCCGCGCGCGTGTCGCCGTTACGCCGTTGCCATGCAGCAGGCGGGCTGTCCTGCTAGGCTGACGCCTTTCGCCTTCCCCGGCTCTGCGAATGACTGTCCGTTTGGCAGGAGCCGACGACCATGCGTTCTCCCAGACAATCCATTCGCTTCTGCACGAGCAATGACGGCACGCGCATCGCGTTCGCGGAATCGGGCGCTGGGCCGCCGCTCATCAAGGCTGCGAATTGGCTAAGTCATCTCGAGTTCGACTGGGACAGCCCCGTGTGGCGGCATTGGCTGGTCGAATTGTCGCGCACGCATCGCCTCGTCCGCTATGACGAGCGCGGGTGCGGCCTTTCCGACTGGAACGTCGAGGACCTGAGCTTCGAGGCGTGGCTGCGCGATCTCGAGCTCGTCGTTGACGCGACGGGCCTGGAGCGGTTTCCGCTTCTCGGTATCTCACAGGGCGCGTCGATCGCGATAGCCTATGCGGTCAAGTACCCGGAACGCGTGTCGCATCTCGTCTTACATGGCGGTTATGCGCGCGGCCGCGCCCTGCGCTCGGCGAGCGATGGGCAGCGCGAAAGTGCGGAGCTGATGCTGAAGCTCATGGAAATGGGCTGGGGCGGAGAAAACCCGGCGTTCCGCCAGTTCTTCACGTCGCATTTCATTCCCGATGCTTCCCTCGAGCAGCAGCGCTGGTTCAACGAGCTGCAGCGCATCTCGACCTCGCCGGCAAACGCCGTGCGCTTCATGAAGGTGCTGACCGAAATCGACGTCGAGGCGCTGCTACCCAGGGTGGCGTGCCCGACCTTGATCCTGCATCCAACGCATGACGCGGCGGTGGCGTTCGAAGAGGGACGTCTCATGGCTAGCCGCATTCCCGGCGCGCGCTTCGTGCCGCTCGAGAGCGGCAATCACCTGCTGCTCGAATCGGAGCCAGCGTGGCGCCGCTTCACGGAGGAACTCGAAACGTTCCTGCCCAGCGCAACCAGCGGAGGGACGGTCTTTGCCGCGCTGACGCCGCGCCAGCGAGACCTGGTCGAGTTGATCGCGCAAGGCCGCGACAACGCCCAGATCGCGGCCACGCTGGCGCTGAGCGAGAAGACCGTGCGCAACCACATCACGCATATTTTCGACAAGCTAGAGGTGGAGAATCGCGCGCAGGCGATCGTGCTGGCTCGAAACGCGGGGTTCGGCCGATCCTGAGGGGCCCGGGACCGGAGTCCCATGCGTTTTTGCTCTCCATGGCGCATACCGGGACGCAGGACTCGTGCGGCGACGGCTGCGCATCACGACAATGTGTCTCATCGCGGAATTGACCGCGTTCACCGAGGAGACACCATGGAAGTCATCGATCGCGCGAGCGCCGACAAGCGCTACGCCAAGTGCATCGGGGTATCGAAGCGCATTCGCTGGGACATTGATCGCGATGTCATTCGCGACCGCGTGACGTCGGCGCAGATGCAACGTGTCGGCGCAGCGCTCGCGCCTTTGGTCGATGCTACAAGGTGGGCATCATGAGACACGAATCGGCAAGAACGACTAGGACCAGAGGGTCCGGTGCCGTGACAACCGCGGTCATGGCTAAAGGCGACAGGCTCAGCGTACGGGACGGCGAGGCCACGACCATTCGCATCGATCGTGGCTGCGTGTGGATCACCGAAGAAGGAAGCGTGGTCGACCACGTTCTGGAAGCGGGTCAGCGGTACACGTTCGATCGCCCGGGGGTGGCGCTCGTCGCAGCACAAAACGAAGTGCGTGTGACATTGCTCGCACCGCGGGTCGGTCCCCGACCGGCGCGCATCGCATGCGGCAAGGCAACGCTGTACTTCCGACCGCTGTGGTGGGACGTGATCGCGGCGATGTGGCCCGGGTCCATGCGGCGCGCTTCGCGCCGAAGCTTCGCGTAGCCCAGTTCAATCCCAACTGTCTCGGTTACGCGGGTCGATAAGGGGTACGCGCGACCTGCCGGCACCGGTCGTCCTGTATTTCGGGGGCAATGCTGGATCTGAATCGACTTGCGAATCGCGACAGGATTTACCCTGAAGCTTGGCTCGAGCGCCGCATTGCAGACCGCACATCGCGGCGATGCCGGCGGTCGACCAACGGCTGCAATTGATTGAAGCCGTTATTGGCATTGCCCCATCGACGTAAAGCTGGTGTTCGATCGCCGGTGGCGATACGCGCATCGGTGGACGATCGTCGAGCGATCGTCGACTAGGTCAATCTAGCGCGGGTTGGACTGGAAGTAGGGACAGTTGCTCTGCGAATACGGCTTCGAGTTGCTCCCTCGTGAACGGCTTGAGCAGGGGGATGACGCCGATTGATGTCACCGACTCGATCTGGTCGTAAAAGCCAGTGGTCAGGATGATCGGGAGCCCCGGCAATTGGGCGCGTACGAGGCGCACCAGTGTTAAGCCGTCCATTTCCGGCATGACGACATCAGCAAAAAGTAGGTCGATTTTTTCGCCAGACGCGATCACTCGCAGAGCAGCTTCCCCGGACGACGCGCTTACGACAGTGCAGCCGAAGACTTGGGCGATGACCTGCGAGAATGCCTTGAGCGTTGTATGGTCGTCCTCGACGACGAGCACAGTGAACCTGCGGAGTGGCAGCGGCGATGTCATACGATTCTTCTCAGCCCATCCCATGCTACACCTGCACTGGCGCGGCGGATGAGCGCAGCCCGCGCGCTGGACCGACAGGTCGCCGATTAAGCCCCACTTCGCGGGCGACGCTCGGCGGGATGGCGTTGGAAGGCCCTGCGCGCTCGACCAACTGTCGGCGGTGTTCCACGAATAGCTGGGCCGCACCTCCGAGGCGCTGATCACGCGAGTTGACTGGGCCATTTAAGCGATCGGCGGTGACTGCGTCGGTGACGGCCGCGCCGACGTGGACCGCGCCAGCAATGTCCTACAGAGCGGTGCTGCTCACACTGATTCCCATCACCGGAACTGCCGCGTACGCTAGATCGCTCAGAGGCGGGCACCTCGCCCGCCGCGGAAGGAGTCCTCACCATGAGCAACCCCTGCATCTCTTCCACGAAGGTGACGGGAACCGCGGTCTACAACGCAAATGGCGACAAGCTGGGCTCGATCGACGACGTGATCATCGACAAGGTTTCGGGCCGAGTGCGCTATGCGGCGCTTGAATTCGGTGGCTTTCTCGGCGTAGGCACAGATCGCTACCCGCTGCCGTGGAACATGTTGAAGTACGACACCCGCCTGGACGGCTACGTCGTACCGCTTCAGAAGGCACAACTCGAAAACGCTCCGCGCTATGAACGGACCAGCGTGCCCACCTACACCGACGACTACGGTCGAAAGGTCTACGACTACTACGGCGCTGCGTGGGAATAACAAGCTTCTTCTACCGGCGGCAACACGGGAACTCAGTGAACGGCCCACTTTTTCGGTGGGCCGTTTTACATCTCGGACGCGATACCTCGCACTTGTCGGGTCGGGCAAAACGAGACCCCGCCTGCTCCTATCCTTCTCGCCAGTAGCGGTTTTACGGAGTGCCGGAGGCGTTTCCCGTGGGTTGATGATTCGGTGGGGTCAGACCGGATGCTCAGTTACGTGGGTTGTGCCATAACGGTCACGCCCTGTGGCGATTTCGAAGGAGGAAGCGTTACAGGAGATCGGGCTCGCCATTGCCCCGGCGTTTCCTGCCGATGCGCGGTTTAACGCTGCGAACGAACTCACCGCGATCAGCGTGAAGCTAGACGGTGGTCGGATAATCACTGTCCGCCTTTCGCGGTTCGCATTGAGAAAATACGCAATAGCCAACCCGTCATCGCGGCAACGGGCCAAGCTAGTGATCCGCTCGCTATGCGAAGAACATCTGCTTGACCCGCCCAAAAGGTCCGGGCATCGAGTCATCGAGGCTGAGACAGTGTTGGAGAGGGCCTTGAACCAAGCTCCTTTTACGGCCACAGTTGCCGGCGGTTAGGCTGCCAGCAAGCGAAGCGGGTCGCATCGCCGCGCGACCAGTGCGCGCGACGCGCAGAAACGACGCCTTCAGCCCGAACAGACGGCCGTCCTGCGTGAAACGGGGTGGGGGAAAGGCCGCGTCGCACAGGTCGCCGAACTGGCCGCGCATTCATGGGACGTGCCGCCGCAACGTCTTCACTTCGCTTGTCCAGTGACCACGAAACGCAGCGGCCAAACTCCGTCAGGCGGCGCGTCATGGGGCGGGAACTTTCCTAAAAAAGCGTCGATCGAAAACTTAAGCTCAATTCACCGGAGCGCGAGCTACGTTCTTGTTCTTGGCGAAATTAGCAAAATCATGGACAGCGAACCCGATCTGGAAATCGAGCTTACCGACGAAGCCCCCCTGTCTTCATCGCCGGTCGAAGCTTCACCGCTTTCAATTGGCACCGATCAGTATGGAGATGCCGAATGTGGGCGACGAGATTCAATTCCCTCACGACGTGGCCGCATCTGTCTTCATCGTACGCAAGCGTAGGTTCTCGTACGAGCCAACCGACTCTAGGCCGCGAGTGAAGATCTGGTTGGACGTCGCCGACGGGGCCACCCACTCTTGAGCCGGTCGAACAGCGTGGATATGCGCAGCGCTCGATGAGCGGCTGGCATTCGCGACCGGCGTTCGCTGCGCCGCCCTGTTGGGTGTTACATCACCATGCCGCCGACCGTGGAGATCGTCCGCGGAGTATCTGCATGAATGCATCGATATCCTCGGCCCGAACGTAGATCGTCTCTTCATCGATGTTCAGATGGCCCGGTTCGGGACAGGGGCTGTCGCCTACCTCGCAGGCAACGATCCTCATGCCCGCAATCGGAGACGGTGGTGGCCGCAAATCAGACGTGTGTAATCGCATCATTCTGTGACCGCAGTTGAGTGCTTTGGGACCCGATCGAGCGCAACCCTCGAACCTGTATACGCATTCCTGTTGTCAACAATGGTGCCCGCATTTTTGCGGCATGGCTGTCCGCATTCCAACGATCGCGGTGTAGGAATCCCCGGACAATCCGCAGTTGGCCAAGTGATGGGCGGCAATGGTTGTGACCTTCGGCGACCCGAAGGAGTCACCTCGACGTTCCGCCCGATCGAAATCAGCGGTTACATGTGGCCGCGCGTACAAGGCACGTGCACCGCAACTTCAGCACCGACACAAGGTCGGAGTCCCCGACGTGATACGGCATGCGGCTTGCAGGGAGGGTTTCTAGTCGACTCTGCGTCGGGCGATACCGTTGACGTTCATAACCGTTGTTTCTTGCTGGGGATGGTCAACGTGCTTCTTAGTAATCGGGTGCCCGCCGTCCAAACCGCACATCCTACCGAGCCGCTAGACGATGAGCGCATTGCGCAAGCGCTCACCGATGGTTTTTCGCCGCATCGTGTTACTGTCGAATTTCAGAACGAGCGACTCAAGGTTGCATTTCGCGTCCGCGGTCCAAACGGGGCAGAGTTTGTCGTCGAAGGGAAGCGCCTCGATCTACTGCGTGATCCGGGTGCACTTGCGCAGTACATCCAAGACGTGCGGATTCATTGAGCCAACACCGACTGCGCTTCTATGATCAGGCGGATGTGGTCCCGCGTGGTGTCGGCAGCGCGACGCCGGCACCCGACGATCCGCTCATCGACATCGGCAGTTGGCGCGACGTCAGATATTGGTCGCGGAAATTTGGTTGCACCCAGTCCGTCCTTCGCGCCGCCGTTAACGTGCTCGGTCCCCGGGTGAAGGACGTCGAGCCCTACGTCAAGCGGCGACATCACCGATGAAGATTGGCGCGTTCCATTCGCAAAGGCGCGGCACGACCCGGCATCACAACAATAATCGGTGCCCTGTGGGCAACAAGGTGATGTCGACCGATCGCGTCCGGGGCCGAGGTGGCTATCCGTTGTGCGAACAATGCGCGGAGCTTGCCGCCCGAGGTTGGGATGGACGGCCCAGTGGGCATCCGGGGATAACCGCCTAGGTTGGCGGCGAGCGGGCCCCAAATCCGAGGCAGACGTGCGGCAGGCAATAGTAACGATCGGGTGTTAAGACTGGGACACGGCCTTCTTCCGCTTGGCGATGACGCCTTTGTCGCGCAGCACCTCACGCGCCATGGACTGCCGCTGAGTGTCCGACATGGTTCGGAAACGACTTCTTCAGCTTGATGTCAGTGTCCTCGAACGCACGAAAGGCCAATGCGTCCTTCGGACTTAACCGGCTATCTAGGGGCAAGCCCAATTGCTTGCGAATACGCCGTCGCTGCGAGTTGCCAATCGCCCGAGCAAGCAACAGCACGAGCATCAGCACTCCTGCGGCGAATCCGATATAGACCCAGAGCAAGCTCATACACACCTCGCGTTTCGATGGCCGGCCTTGCCGTCGCAAGCGCCATGCCAGAGGGTCTCTGGTCTGCCATCGATTGCAGTCGTTCCCTCGGGCCGACGTGAGCGGCTTGGGCGACAGGCTCGCGGCCTCTGGTGCCCTGTTGCATTTCAACGACGGCATCGATCGACTGGCCTATGTCCGACCAGTGGTGTGGATGAGCCGGGCGGTCAGCTTGTACGATCTAGTAGGTGGCTAGAGGGAGGAGACCCCGTGACACCAGAACAGCCACTTCGTGGCAGAGCCATCCTGATCGTCGACGACGATGCGGATACGATGACCTCGCTTGAGCGAGTGATCATCGAGACGTTTGGCTGTCGCGTGCTGACCGCGCCATCGGGCGATGAAGCCTTGCGCGTTATCGACTCGGGCCTCCACCTTGACTTGGTGTTTGCTGACGTGGTCATGCCCGAAATGGATGGCGTCACACTTGCTCACCTGATCGGTAGGCGGCTGCCCAGTCTTCCGGTTGTACTCGTAACTGGTCGTTCTGACGTGGTGGACTCGGTGGCCGAACGAGGCGGTATCGCTCTGCTGAAGCCGTACTCGCTGGAGCGGCTCGAAGCCGTGTTCACCGAACACATCATTGGCGTTCCTCCCCCAGCATCAGGAGCCCATCCGAAGGCCGCCTAAGCATCGTCGATCCGATTGGCGAACTAGCTCGCCATTATCCGTACCGCCTCCGCGACTTCTCGATGCAGCAACGCTGCGCCCTGCATTTCCGCGTACCGCCTGCGACCAGCGCAATACGTGACGTACCGCCGCAGGAACACGCGAGCAAGCACGCACTCCATCTGGTCCACTCCCGGGGGCCGATCAAGGTGTGGGTTGATCGTAAGGGGTGGCTCTTCCAACCGCCGCAGTTCGGCGTGGGTAAGCAGTTTCCCGTGCGGGCTGAACCACCCATCAATCGGCCTTCGGACCTCCGCTGGCCCCGTTAGCTCCCACGTCGCATAGCGTTGACTGATGTCCTCGATGCTCGCTCTGTATCGAGCGCGAACCCAGCGGCCGGTTAGCGCGTTACGATAGCGGAACGGGTAGAGCAGGGATTCCATGCAGCCGTCCATGTTTACTGGTCCACGGGCCCAGTGTCGATCAACCGGTCCATTCGCACCCGGGCTTCTACAAGCTGGTCGCGCAGACCCGTGAGGTCACGATCGCCAAGGCGCATCGACAAAGAACATTCGGAGCAAGTCACCGTGCGGAGCCGCCACGCCAGTTCAAGGCCGTAGGTCGTGGTCGCCCCGCATTTCGGGCACTCGGCCATCAATTCAGCGACGGCTTGGTCCGGGTGGACGACCAAGAAGAACGCACCTTTAGAACGGCCGCTATGCAGTTCTTACAGAACGTCAGGCTAGGGGATAGGTCCGAGCCTCAGCATCTCGCGATGCCGTTCGTCGCCGGTTTAACAGCGTCAGCGTCACCCGTGGCTCAATGCGCGAAACGCGCGATTCAACCCGCGGCCGTCCGGCACAAATCGATGGATCAGATCGAAGCCAGCGCCAAGGCACTGCGCGATGCGCTGACGCAATACGGAGCGCTCGAACAGCATGGCACTGGGCGCGTCGCCGTGGCGCAGAGTCTATTCGGCGTTCCGGCGACGCGGCTTCTGTTGCCTCTGCTGGACGAACTCGCGCACAGCGTGCAGCCGGCATCGAAGCGATCTCCGGCGTAGCGATGTCCGCATCGAATATCCGCGAATACCGCTTCCGCGCTTGCGCGTCGCCGATGTCGATTAGCACGCCACAATTTTCCTGGGCCCGCGATGAATCAATCGAATAGGCGACGCCTTTACGTTTTTCTTGGCACGCTGGCAGTTGCCCTGGCCGCAAGCTTGGGCTACACGTGGCTTCGCCCGGCCGAATACCGCACCTCCGCACGCCTCGAGATTACGCCGGCGGCCGCGACCCTCCCTTTGGGACCCGCTGCAACGTCCACCGCTGAGTCGCCGAGGCCTTTTCTTACCGAAACGCAGGTTCTGACCAGCCGCCCGGTCCTGGAACTGGCTGCGACGCGGCTCGATCATGTAGGGCAGCCTTATCCCAGCGTCGGTCCTGATCGGGTTTCCGACATGCAATCGCACGTGACGGCGGTGCCGGTTCCAAACACGAACGTCGTCGAGCTGATTGCCACAGGACCGCATCGCGAGGTGCTCGCGCCGATGCTAAACGCGATCATCGAAGCGTACGGCATCCACCTCGCGGAGGCATACCGCTCCTCGTCTGCAGAGTCGCTCACGCAAGCCGATGAAGAAGTGAGGAAGCTGGAGGGAAGTGTGGCGGCCCAGCGGCGCGAGGTGGAGTCGTTTCGGTTGCGATACAACATCGTCTCGCTGGAACGTGACGAAAATCAGATCCTCGCGCAAACGCGCGACCTCAGCGCATCCTTGAGCGCTGCGAACGAGCGTGTCGCAAAGGCTGAAGGCAAATTACGCGCCCTCACTGATTCGGCGGCCGCCGGCAAAACGGTGGTGAGATCGAAGGACGATCCGACGCTTGCCAACCTCGAGCAGCGAGCCTCGACACTGCGCGAACAGATGCAGGATCTCCAGCGTGAATTCACGCCGAGCTACCTGGCGATGGATCCAAAGGCTGTCGCGCTGCAATCGCGCCTCGTGGAGCTCGAGCGGCAGATCGCAGCGCAGCGCGACATCGGCCAGAGCAACGCACTCGCTGAAGCTCAGGAAGAACTCGCAAGCGCACAGGGAGCGGCAGCGCGCCTTCAAAGCCAGATCACGACCGGCCGCAAGGAAGTTGGACAGTTCACAGCGCGCTTCAATGAATACAAGTCGCAGCAAGATCAGCTCAATGCCATCGAGACGGCGTACCAGGATGCCTCCAAGCGTCTGGCGAAGCTCGAGGCAACCGAACGCACGCGTATGCCGGCGACCAAGTTGCTGGAAGCGGCCGCGATACCCCAGCAAGCGTGGCGCCCACTCTACTGGCGCGACACCGCTCTGAGTCTCGGCGCTTCCTTGGCGCTCGCCTTGCTGGCGATGTGGCTCGTGGAACTTTTCAATCGATCGGAGCCACAGCCAACGATGGTCTTCGTCCAGCCGCAATCCGGCGGATTGCCTTATGCGGGGATGCCGCGCGCGTTGCGCGTTCAAAGCGGCGCCCCGATACATCTCGAAGCGACATCACCTGTACTGCTTCCACAGCCTCCCACGTTTCCGCGCGAACTCGGGCACGATGAGGTTGTCGCGCTTACTCAGGCATCCGGTGACGACACCCGACTCGTGGTCCTCCTTCTTTTGAGCGGGATCACTCTGGATGAGGCGCTCGCCTTGCGCCGTAGCGACATCGATCTCGACTTGGACTTGATCCACGCTGGCGGTGAATCAAAGCGCGATGTCGCACTCGCCGAACCTCTGCGCGCGCTGCTGGCTGCACGTGCTGCAGTTTCGCCGGAGTTGCTTTTGAGTCGCCAGGATCGTCCCTCCACAACCGGCACGGTGAGTGCGCAAATCTTGTCCGCTGCCCACGATGCCGGTATCGAGGAAGTAACCGACGTCACCCCGGACTGCCTTCGGCATACCTACCTGGCGTTTCTCGTTCGTCAGGGCATTCGGTTCGCCGATCTAACGCAGATTGTCGGTCATCTTCCCGCGGCGATGCTTGGTGCGTACAGCGCGCTCTCCCCGCCCGGACCTCTGCTTCCGCGAGACGCAATCAACGTCGTGTATCCGACGTCCCCGCCGCGCCCACCGCTCGGGTAGGTCCAACGGCGCCTTCGTTGTACGACGGCTCCTGGCCGGAAAGCGACCGTCTGTTGCGACGGTCGCGACCAGGTAACCGAAGTTACACCTCAGTTTACTCCGCAATCTCCAGCGCGTCGTCGACCTCGATCCCAAGGTATCTAACGGTGCTTTCGAGTTTGGTGTGGCCGAGTAGAAGTTGGACCGCACGAAGATTCTTCGTTCGCCGGTAGATCAGCGTCGGCTTTGTGCGCCGCACGTCTCATGTCAAAGCGGCATGTTCGGAGTAAGTAGATGTCGCGGAACTCACGCGATCTTCGTGTCCCATCCAAACTTCCTAGCAGCGCTCATCGAAGAGCCGCCAATGAGGCGAAGGCGAATGCAGCCGGGAGACTGAACTGCGCACGCGCTGATGACTGGTGTGGCGCGCCATCCTGGCGTCGATGGGGAGCCCCACATCGGCCTTTGAGGGAATAGCACCGTCGAACGGCCGCTCTCAGCTAATTCCCCGTACGGCTGCTCCTGGCGGCGGACTCAACTGGTCGATGCAACACACTAGACGCCATTGCGGCGGAAGGAGTGTTGCTGATGAAGAAGCGACCGCGCATTTACTACTCGGCCAGTCAACGGACGCTTATCTGGGAGCGTTGGCGGAAGGGCGAGACGCTTCACCAGATCGCCCGGCTGTTTGATCGATACCACTCCTCGATCCAAGGCATCCTGGCTGAGTCGGGCGGGATACGCCCAACCGAGCGGCGCCGGTCAAAAACGTCGAGACCCTGATCGAGCGAGAAGAGATCTCTCGCGTCGTGGGATCGAGGCCGTCGTCCGCAGGTCTGTAAACTGGTGCAGTACTCAGCGACGAACGTTGGGGTATTGGGTAGCTGCGGCCCGTCGCTTCCAAATCGCAGGACGGTTGCGCAATGTTTGCTGATCGCAAACGAATCTATCTCGATTCGGCCAGAAGCGGCTGTAGGGATTCGTCGTTGGGGAGTCTTGCCCCGCGTAGCGTGAATGATTCGGTCGTCCGACGATCGACCCGGAGCTCGCCGCCGTCCCATAAGCTATTCAGAAGCGCGAGAGTCCGCACGATGGAATCGGATTTCATCGCGTGCGCGCCAAGCACGGCACCCGCCTCCGCCGAGATCACCGCGGCGGAAGGCCACCGGCTCATGCCGTGGGCCAGTGCTTCCGGCGTGGCGTCCGAATACAGAAGGCGAGGGACCAACGGTGGCTTGGGTGCATCGGCCTGAAGCGCTCTCAAGCGATCCTCGTCGATGTCGGTTGCAGTTCCAGCTCTGCTACCGGACTTGATTGCCTCTCGCAGTCCGGCCCGCTTGGCCTCCCACGCCTCAACCGCCGCAGCGTGCCTCGCAATGTCCGCCTTGTTGACCTCGGCCTGCTCGGCCTCGTAGTCACGGATCGCGCGTGCGAAGTGTCCATCGGCTGTTGACTTGCGCTCGCCAGATTCAGCTATTGTCAGAAGCCATAGACCAATGGGTCCGGTCAACCCTTCGTCACGCTGGACGTTGGCCAAGCCCTGAACTGCGACCGATACCGCGGACAGGGCTGACGCTGCGACTAGTGCGACGGGCGCTTGGGTGAACGCCTGTACTTCGTCGATTGCAGCGCGCACGCTTAGCGGCAATGACGCAACGGGATACGGTCCCGCACGGTCATCCTGCGTAAGTGTTTGCAGCTCGGGCCATTCGGGAAGCGTCAGATCGAGCCCAGTTGCGTTGCGCGGTTCTGGTTGGGCCCCTGATATGTCTGGCGCTTTTGCGTTCGCCAGAGCGCGCTTTACGGCGTCTATTCCGACGCATCGGACCAGGTCATTGAAATCAGTCGCGCCTTCGGGCCGGTCATCTCCAAATTGAGAGACCGCTAGTAAGCCCGCGACCGATCGCGCCGCTTCTTCTGCGTGCGTCTGTCCGTTCCCCAGATCAGCGAGGATCACGAGCGTTGCCTTCGGGTGGTTCTCGCGCATCGCCTTTGCGACCGTCGCCAGGTTCGTGCATGAGAGCGCCGCAATACTTATATGGCCGGTCGCTTTCTGCCCCGATAGAACCGTTGCAACGCCCTCGCCGATTAACAGAGTTAACCCGTGGCCGTCGCTCTTGGGTAATGGGTGCGTAGCCCAATATCCGCCGGACTTCGCGCCACCGGCCAGTGCTGATTTGCGGCCGCTCCCGTCAATCATCTCAAGCGTCGACAGTGCATCCCCACGCTTGACCGGGACGACGAGCAGCGGGCCGGTTAATAGCTCGCCGCTCGACTTAGGCGCATAACCCAGAATTCCCGCCGCCCGTGTCGCGTGAATTTCGCGCAGACTCGCGACAGGGTCGACCTGCTTGCGCGCTAGATAGGGATTGTTGGCGCCGGCCGGACTCGCAGCTTTCCAGATCGCGAGCGCCTTTGTCGCTGCACTCTCGCGCTGTCGCGCATCACGTTCCGCGTATTCGCATGCCTCGCGTTCGCGTCGCGCCGTTTCCTCAGGGCTCGGGTCGATCGGTGTGTGTGACCCGTTCGTCGCATAGCCGTGGCGCTTCGCTTCGTGGAACAGCGTCCCGCTTGTAACCTTCCCGTTTGGGCTGATGGAGCGCCAGACTGATCGGGCGTCGCGCTCGTCGTAGCTGTCGTCGCGCTGCGACCACTCGTCCCACAGGTCGTAACCGTCGTCCCCTAGTTCGGACTTTACGGCCATGCCCATTTTTAGCCATGTGTCCCGGTCGTTTGCCGGAACATGGGCGAGGGCTTCGCGTACGCGAGCTCGGTCGGGGAGGGTCATGTTGATGCCCACTCAGGATGCTGGTCGAACGCTGCCTGCGTATCTTCTAGACTCCGTGCGCCGATTTGGTACATCAGCACCGCGAGACATTTGCCTGTTTGCGCGTCACACACTCCGCGCGAATCTGTCACGATGTTGTCGGCTGCCGCATGAGCCGGGCGCGCGATAAAGCAGGTGCCATTCACGGTGCCACCCCCGTAGACACGCGGTGGACAAGTGCTCGGATGTCCTCCACGCGCCAAGCGGTACACCGCGAGCTAAGGCGCACTGGCTGCGGGAAGCGACCGGTTCTAACGCCATCCCACCAGCATGTCTTCTTGATGGGAATGATTGCTGGTACGGGTGGACTCGCGTCGGGGTTGCCGATGATTTGCGAGAGACGAAGAAAACCGATTTCTGGAAGACTGCGATTCGATGCGCTAACGCTCTTTTCGAGCGCAAGCGGCGACTCGCCTGATGCGTTTATCGCTGACATGCCTGCTCCTTTACGCCTCACGGCGTTGGTAAATTCCTGCGAACCTCGCAGGGGTGCTCTACTTCAAGTCATTGCGCGGGGCAGCGTTCCCCGGGAGGTACGTTGCACCATAAACGCTGCACGCGCGCGTCGCGTGCGATCGCTCGGGACCAGCTTATCCGTAGAGGATCGGCGGCATCCGATGATCCGAGCATAACGCGTGCCATAAAGAAGCGGTTGACTCGATAGGCGGACGGCCATGACTGCGCTGTTGTCCAAGTGCTACAGGTGTCTCTGTAGCGACGGCAGTGCAAGTGCGGCGCGTAACGTCGAGCTAGGCGACGCTAGTAACGGCTTAATGGGAACCCATCATCGGCGGAAGCATATGATCGTCGAGGGGCTGGACCCGCTCGCGTCTCGCCACATGCTTTCGCTATGCCGCCTTGCCGAACTTGCCCGCGACGACCTTGCCGTCTGACTTGGCGAGCGCGTCCAATAGGTCCGCCCATTGCTGCATCATGCGTGTTCGCTCGGGTAGGTACTGCGCCTTGTTGTACGCCGCTCGTACTTTGTTCTTCGACGTGTGGGCTAGTTGCCGCTCGATGACGTCGCCGGAAAATCCCATCTCGTTGAGGATCGTTGACGCCGTCGTCCGGAACCCGTGTCCTGTCGCCCGGGAGTGGTAGCCCATTCGGTAAAGCGCATACAGGATCGTGTTCTCGCTAATGGGCTGCGTTGCCTTGGATCGGCTTGGAAAGAGCAGGGCGCCACCGCCGGTGTGCTGTTGCAACTCGCGAAGGACGGCAACCGTCTGACTCGACAGCGGGACGATATGCTCTTGACGCATCTTCATGCGCTCGGCAGCGATGCGCCACTCCCCGCCGTCCAGGTCGAACTCGGACCATTGCGCTCCGCGTAGCTCTCCGGTGCGAACGAAGGTCAGTGCGAGGAGCCGGATAGCCAGCTTCGTCGTCGGCTCGCCATCGTACTTGGCCAGCTTGGCGAAGAATTCCGGCAAGTCCTTTTGCCCGAGTGCCGCATAGTTGTACCGCGTGGGCGAAGTGAACGCCCCGCGCAGGTCGGCGACCGGATCACGCTCGCACCGGCCGGTAGCGATGGCATAGCGGAAGATCATGCTGGCGCGCTGTTGGACTCGTTCTCTCAGCTCGTGCGCTCCGCGTGCCTCGACCTTGCGCAAAACGGCCAGGAGTGCGGGAGCGTTTAGCTCGGCTATCGGGCGGTGGCCGATGTCGGGAAATAGGTCATTATTCAGGGACCTCTTAACCCGTTCGGCATGGCCCGCGGTCCAGCGCCCGCGTTGCTTCTCCATCCATTCCTCAGCGACAGCCTTGAACGAGTTAGCTGCGGAATGCTTCTCGTGAAGCTTCGTCGCCTGGCGCTCCGCCATGGGATCGATGCGGTCCCGCAGCTTGCGCTTCGCGTCGTCGCGATCCTTGCGAGCCTCGGCGAGCGATACGTCCGGGAATACGCCAAGCGCGAGAAGCTTTTCCTTTCCCGCAAACCTGTATTTGAATCGCCAGTAGCGCGCACCGTCTGGCTTGATGAGTAGGTACAGGCCGCCTTCGTCGGCGAGCTTGTACGCCCTGGTGTCGGGCGCCGCGTTGCGAATCGCTATGGGTGTAAGCGCCATGGTCGTCTCTCGTTGGGCGCCAGTACCCCCAGCGCTTACCCCCGAATGTACCCCTAGGTACCCCCTTGCTGCAAGCGGCCACTGCCGGACGGTAGCGGCGGACTGCTTTGTCAATTACAGAGAGAGTTTGGGAAGGAGTGCGGCGGCAAGCGGTTATTGCCGGCTGCTACTTTGGTGCCCGGGGCCGGAATCGAACCGGCATGACCTTGCGGTCGAGGGATTTTAAGTCCCTTGTGTCTACCTGTTTCACCACCCGGGCGGCGCGCCGATTGTAACGGTCGCAGCCCCGGCCGGCGCTTCGGCCGGTGGTACACTGACCTTGCGTCGCCCGGCCCGGAATGAGCCGTTGCGACCACTGTTAACGCAGTCGGATTCACGCTAATCCACCGCAAAAGCGGGTCGCGGACATGGTCAGGCGGCCGCAGTGCGGCTCATCCACACCGGGGGAAGTCAATGAACGCATTTCCAAAATCGAAAAATCGCATGAACGTGATGGCACTTTCGTTGGCGCTGGCACTTGGCGTTACGTCGGCAACGGCGCTCGCGGCGGACGTCAAGCTGTCGGGCGACCAGGAGGTTCCTGCGGTCAAGAGCGCGGGTGCCGCTGCCGGAGCGATCACGATCGGCGACGACGGCGCCGTCAGCGGGTCGGTTACGGCAACCGGATTCACGCCGACCGCTGCGCACATCCATCAGGCCGCGGCGGGCAAGAATGGCCCGGTCATCGTTCCGTTCACGAAGGAAGGCGACAAGTTCAGCGCCCCCGCGGGCGCCAAGCTCACGCCGGATCAGATGAAGGCGTACAAGGCGGGTGAGCTGTATGTCAACGTCCACAGCGCCGCCAATCCGGGCGGAGAAGTCCGCGCGCAACTGAAGCCGTAACCGCCTACGCGGTAGGGCCGTTCCGAACGGCCGCGTTGCCCGAAACCACGGGCGGACGCGGTCGTTTTTCATTGGTGCGCCGTCAGTGGATGAGCACGACCGGTATGTGACACAGGTGGAGTACCCGCGTCGTCACCGAGCCGAGCGCCATGTTCGCCAGCGCCGACATCCCGCGCGTGCCCATGTAGATCATGTTCGATCCCGATTCCTTCGCCTGCTGGACGATGGTCTCGGCGATGGGACCCGTCAGCGCGTGCGACGTATACGGAACGCCGGCTGCGTCGAGCAGCTTCACGCTTGGCGCCAGCATGGCCGCACATTCGTCGTCGTAGTACTTCCTGATCATCTCCTTGCTGACGAACGACCCCAGGTTCGGCACCCGCGGCACGGGCAGGTGAACGGATACGAGTTCGATCGATGGCGCCTCGCGGTACCACCCGATCGTCTCGATCAGCGACTCTGTCGCGCGCACGGCGCTGGGTGAGCCGTCGACGGGCAGCAGGATCTTCAGCATTGCGGTTCCTTCCGGATGGATGCGGCAGCAAAATTGTCGCAGATCCGTCGCGAACTCATCGCGATTTTTGCGGACTGACGGGGAGGACTCGCTATCCCCGCTCGCGGGCCGCTGTGCGCCGAATGCGAGTGCACGTATTGCATGGCTGACAAGACCCCCGATCTCGACAGGCTATGGGCACGGGCGCCCCACGCGGTACGCTCGTTCGACCCGCAGCAAATAGCGCACCTTCCCTCGCTTGCGCAGAGCTACTTCGCGCATGCGATCGCGCCCGGCGCACCACTTGCAGGTGCGGTTCGGCTGCGCATGCATGGCTTGATCAGGCTGCGGCGCTGGCACAAGTTCAGGGCGGTGCAGGTGATAACGCGCGACTCGGCGATGATCTGGCGCGCATCGGTGCGGATGCGCATCGCGTCAATCCGCGGCTACGATCGATTCGTGGACGGGCGCGGCTCGATGAAGTGGAGACTGTTCGGGGTCCTTCCCGTTGTATGTGCAGCGGGCGCCGATGTCACGCGGTCGGCGGCAGGTCGGGTTGCGGCGGAATCGATCTGGCTGCCACCAATGCTGATGGATGAGCGCGTGCATTGGAGCACTGATGGCTCCGGCGTCGCGCATGCGGACGTGACGCTCGCGGGCCATCCCGCCGAACTGCGGATGACGCTCGATCACGGCAGGCTTCGATCCGTTGGCCTGTTGCGTTGGGGCAACCCCAATGGAGGACCGTTTCGCGAGATTCCGTTCGGCGCCTACGTCGATCAGGAAGCGACGTTCGGCGACTACACGATCCCTGCGCGCGTGCGCGTCGGATGGTACTTCGACGATCCATCGCGTTTCGACGCCGACGGAAAATTCTTCGAGGCGTCGGTCGACGGAGCCGTATATCGTTAGCAGCGCCGGTACCCCCGTCCCGTGCGGCGCGTGAATCAACCCGACACGACCAACCCGGAGTAGCATCGTCGTTCGAACTTCGACATCCGGAATGCTGAATCGGGCACAAGGGCTTCACGATGAGCGATCGCAATTCGCCCGGGGACGACATCGCGCGCGCGTCGCTGGATTGGTGGAGCACGTTCGCGCGCATGTGCGAGGTTACCTGGACGAGGCAGTGTGGTCGTGACGCGATAGTTGCCGCGACGGCGCAGCGCACCGCCGACATCATCCGGTTTACCCGCGAGCATTCACGTTTCTATCGCGACGCATGGAGTCGGTTGCCCGCGGACGCCGTCGCGCTCGAAGCGCTTCCGATTGTGCACAGGCGCGACCTGATGGCGCGCTTCGATGATTGGGTGACCGACCGTACCGTCACGCGACGTGGCATCAATGCGTTCCTGCGCAACAAGACGCGCGTCGGCACGCCGTTCTTGGATCGTTTCGTTGTCTGGAAGAGTTCGGGCAGCACGGGTGAGCCGGGCATCTACGTCCAGGACATATTTGCGCTGACGACGTACGACGCACTGCTGGCCGTCCAGATCCACGCCGGAACGCTCGCCGGGCCGTACGCACAGGGTGTCCTGGGCCAGGGTGGTCGCGCGGCGCTGGTCGCGGCGACGGGCGATCATTTCGCCAGCGTGGCGTCGTGGCAGCGGCTGTGCCGTGGTCGGGAGTGGCCGGTCGCGCGCGTTCTCTCGGTGATGGATCCCATTGGGAAGATCGTCGACGAACTCAACACATTCAAGCCCGCATTCCTCGCGAGCTATCCGACGACGCTGGCGCTGCTGGCGACGGAACAGCGGGAAGGGCGCCTGCGGATTGCGCCGACGTGCGTGTGGTCGGGCGGCGAATGCCTGGTCCCCGCGATGGCGGCGTCGATCGAGGATGCATTCGCGAGCGCGCTGGTGAACGAGTATGGAGCGTCGGAGTGCATGAGCATCGGCTACTCGTGCCGCGGAGGATGGCTTCACGTAAATGCCGACTGGGCCGTGCTGGAACCGGTCGATCGCGATTACCGCCCGACGCCTCCGGGCGAACATTCGCATACGGTGCTGCTGACCAATCTTGCCAATCGTATCCAGCCGATCATCCGTTACGACCTCGGCGATAGCGTCATCGAGAATCCAGAGCCCTGTGCGTGCGGCAGTCCCCTGCCGGCGATACGCGTGGAAGGTCGTCGGGACGACGTACTTGCGCTACGCGCGCGCGACGGTCACGTCGTTCGCCTGTCGCCGCTGGCGCTGACCACGGTCGTCGAGGACGCAACGGTCGGTCGCCGGTTCCAGCTGGTGCAGACCGGCCCCGACCTGATTGCGTTGCGCCTCGAGGCCCGCGATGCGCGCGTGCGCGATGCGCAGTGGCATGCGGCCGAGCGGGCATTGCACGACTATCTGGCGCTCCAGTCGCTCGATAATGTCCGGCTGTCGCTCGACGTCGAACCGCCGGTCGTGGACCTGCGAAGCGGCAAGCTGCGCGAAGTGATTGCTGCGGACCACGCCTGACAGCGTCCCCGAGGGTGGTGCGGCTCGTCACGATGCCCGCGCCGCGTCGCAGGCATAATGCCGCCGACAGGTCCAGCCGTTGCAATGGCTGTGACGCCGAACACGCTGCGGAGATTCCGTTTGATTCCACTACACGCCCGGCTGGCGACACTGCCGATGGATGCACTGCGCGGACTCGTGCGCGGCGTCGAGAAGGAAAGCCTGCGCGTCACGCCGGACGGCCGGCTTGCGACGACTCCGCATCCGCTCGCGCTCGGCGCGGCGCTGACGCATCCGCATATCACGACCGACTTCAGCGAGGCGCAGCTCGAGCTCATCACCGGCGTGCACCCGAACGCCGACGCCTGCGTGCAGGAGCTCGCGGAGATTCACCAGTTCGTCTATCGCCATCTCGGTGATGAAATGATGTGGTCGAGCAGCATGCCGTGCCGGCTGCCGGCCGATGACGAAATCCCTCTCGGGCAATACGGCCGCTCGAACGTCGGCAGGCTCAAGACCGTGTACCGGATGGGACTGTCGCTGCGATACGGACGGCGGATGCAGACGATCTCGGGTGTCCATTACAACTTTTCGCTGCCGGAGACCGCACTCGCATTGCTGCAGGGGCCTGGCGCGACCGAGACCGCCCGCACGGAATTCCGGACTACCGGCTACTTCAGCCTGATCCGCAACTTCCGGCGCCACTCGTGGCTGCCGCTGTACCTGTTCGGGGCTTCCCCGGCCGTTTGCAGCACCTTCGTCGAAGGACGCACTCACCGGTTGCAGTCGCTGTCCGGCGATACGCTGTACATGCCGCACGCGACGTCGCTGCGCATGGGGCCGCTCGGCTACCAGAGCGACGCACAGCGATCGCTGGCCGTCAGCTACAACAGCCTCGCAAGCTACGCAGGCTCGTTGCACCACGCGCTGACCGAGCCGTATCCGCAGTACGACGCGCTCGGTGTGCGCAGCGGCGACGGCGGCTACCGGCAGGTCGCCCCGACGCTGCTGCAGATCGAGAACGAGTTCTACGGCACGATCAGGCCAAAGCGCCGCATTCGCCGCGGCGAGCGTCCGCTGCACGCGCTGACCGAGCGCGGCGTCGAGTACGTGGAAGTGCGAAGCCTCGACGTCGATCCGTTCTCGCCGGTCGGAATCGATACACCGACGATGCATTTTCTCGATATATTCCTGCTGCATTGTCTGCTGTCGCCGAGCCCGCCCGACACGCCAGCCGAGATCGAGGTGATCGCGCAGAACCAGTATCGTGTTGCCGAGCGGGGCCGCGAGCCGGGCCTGGCGCTGCGCCGTAATGGTGGCGACGTCGGCTTGCGGCAGTGGGGAAAAGAGCTTCTCGACGAGTGCGGTCCGCTGGCCGAGGCGCTCGACCGGGCGGGTGGTGCAAGCGTGCACCGGGAGGCGCTGGCCGCGGCTCACGACGCGCTGCGCGATCCCGAGCGCACGCCGTCCGCGCGCGTGCTGCGCGAGATGAAGCAAGACTACGGCGATTCGTATATCGCATTCGCGCTCGCCAAATCGCTCGAGCATCGGCGCGAGTTCATCGCGAAGCCTGCGACGACCGACGCGGATAATCGATTGCAGCAGATGGCGGACGAGTCGCTCGAGCAGCAGCGCGCGATAGAAGCGGCCGACGACGAATCGTTCGAGGATTACCGACTGCGTTACCTGGCGCGCGACCTTACGAGCGGCATGCAGCTCGACTGACGGTGCGCTGGACCCGATCGCGACGACCGACGATGACGTCGGGGGAGGTCAGAATGCTGATACCAGAACGCGTGCGTGTCGCGGCCGCAGGACGGGTCGCGCTGGCGTGCATTGTGTGGGCGGTGTTCGCGAGCGGAATCGCCGTTGCGCAACATGCCGCGGAGGTTCCGGCGCTGCCGGAGACGATCACGAAGGAATCGGTGCGCGAGCTGCTGTCGAGGCTGTCCGACGCGCAGGTTCGCAACCTGCTCATCGACCAGCTCGATCGCACGGCGGCCAGCACATCGAAGGCGCCGGCCGCCGCGGGCGCGTCCGACCGCGCAGGAATGGCCGGCATGGTCGATCAGCATGCGGGCGAGATGCGCTCGCGGTACGACACGCTGAACGCGGCGTTCGTCGGCCTGCCCGCGACTTTCGCGAATCTCGTTACGCGGCTGCGCGAACCGGACGGCCGGCCGGCGCTGGTTGCAGTCTTCGGGTACGTTGTTGCGATGCTGGCGACGGGATTCGTCGCCGAGTGGCTCTACGGGTACGCGTTGCGCCGTTATAGGCAACGCCTGCTGCAGGTAACGGCGACGACGTATTCGGCGCGCGCGTTCCAGGTCGGCATGGGGCTCGCGCTCGACATCGGCGCGCTGTTGGTGTTCGGCATCGCGGCGATCCTGTTCTTCTTCTCGTGGTGGCTCGACCACGACCTGCGGCGCATCCTCGTGCTGCAGATCCTGTTCATCGTGTTCGTGCTGCGCGTCGTCGCACTGTTCGCACGGTTCCTGCTGGCCCGCAGCGCCGAGCATGCACGCCTGCTGCCTTTCGACGACCGGGCAGCGGGTCGCCTGCGCGGCTTTATCCTCGCGCTGGCCGCACTCTTCGGCCTGAGCATCGCCCTGCGGTCGCTGCTGAGCGCCGCGGCGACGCAGCCGGAAGCCATCGACGTGATCAGCGTCGGCTTCTGGATCGTCGGTTTCATCCTACTCGTGGGCGCCGTGTGGTCCGTGCGCAAACCCATCGCCGATCTTATTCGCGGCGACGGTCACCGGGGTGCCGTCGTCGACTGGCTCGCCGACCTGTGGCCAATTGCCGCAACCGGTTATTTCGCGGCGCTGTTGTTCGGAGGGCTGTTCAACGTCCTTGCGGGGACCCCGCTGACGACGGGCACCGGCTTTGCGAGCGTGCTGCTGCTTGCCGCGCTGCCGGTGATCGACATGGCGCTTTGTCATGCGCTCCGGGCGATCTCGGTCGAACGCAAGGACAAGCTCGCGGCCGGCCAGATGAGCTTCCTCGCCGACTACGAGCCCGTGTTCCGGCGCGCGATCCACATCATCGTCATCGTCAGCGGCATGCTGGCGATCGCCGCGCTGTGGGATCTCGACGTTTCAGGCTACGCGCAGCGAAGCCTCGGCGGCAAGATCGCGAGCTCGCTGCTCGGCATCGGCATCGTGCTGCTGGTGGCGTACATGCTGTGGGAGATCGTCAAGACGGCGATCGATCGACGGCTCGTGGCTGACGCCGACCTGCCCAGTGACGAACCGCGAACGCGCCTTCGTACCGTGCTGCCGATCCTGCGCGCGACGCTGCTAGTGACGATCGTCGTCATCGCCGCGATGTCGATATTGGCGGCGATGGGCTTCGACATCCTGCCGCTGCTCGCCGGCGCCGGCGTCATCGGCGTTGCGATCGGCTTCGGCTCACAGACGCTCGTTCGCGACATCGTGTCGGGCGCCTTTTTCCTGATGGACGACGCGTTCAGGCTCGGCGAGTACATCGAGGTCGGTGACGCGAAGGGTCGCGTCGAGCGGATCAACGTGCGCTCGGTATTCCTGCGCCACCACCGCGGCGCGCTAAACATCCTGCCATACGGCGAGATCAAGCGGCTGCGCAACACAAGCCGCGACTGGTCGGTGCACGTGATGGAATTCCGGTTGACGTACGACACGAACATGTTGCAGGTGAAAAAAATCACGTAAAGCAGATCGGCGAAGAGCTGTCGGCCGATCCGAACTATTCCCATGACATGCTGCAGCCGCTGAAATCGGCGGAGGTGATGGCGGCGAGGACAGCGCGATCGTCGTCCGCGCCAAATTCACCGCGCGTCCGGGCAACACCGCGTGGGTCGTCCGCCGCGTCGCCTACGACAAGATCATCCGCGCATTCAAGGCCGCAGGCATTCGCTTCGCGCATCGACAGGTGACCGTCGACGTGTGCGTCCGCCGGTGCTGGCGGCACAACAGTGGCCGCCGGCGGGGCGAGTGCGATTGCGATCGAACCACCGAAGCGCGAAGGTGTGGCGTAACTCGTCGGGCGCGTCAGATCAGACGAC
>CAVPWB010000001.1:0-435994 GCA_963709335.1 uncultured Pseudomonadota bacterium | reverse complement strand
CGGCCATTGCGGGTGGTCGCACCGGGATGCCGAAACCTCTTTGCGCAAGTCTAGGCACCGAATCTTTCACAGGTTGTGGCAGAGTCAGTTGTGGTCGTCGATTCGAAAGCGTACGGTATACGTACCGGTCCGCGTGCTGCCGTCCCCCCGTGATGCGCCTTGACGTACCACGCCCGCCGAAGGCACTCGCGGGGGTTCGTGAGCGACCGTTTCTCCGTTGATCTCTGGGAGACAACGATGGAATTCCGCGCATTCGCGACGAAGCTCATCGCGCCCGCCTGCCTGATCCGTCACTTGCCGTTGGCGATCGTGATCGTCTCCGCCTTGCTCTCCGGGCCTGCACGGGCTGTCGATATCGACCAGCACGGCCTCACCGGTTCCTGGTACAACCCGGCGGCTGCCGGCCAGGGGGTCGAGATCGAGGTCTATCAGGACGCCATCGCTCCAGGAGTTGGATACCTCCAGGGAAGTTGGGCGACCTTCTCCGTCGGCTGGGAAACCGGCCAGCGTTGGTACACGTTTGGCGGGACCGTACAGAGGGGGCAACCTGGCGCAACGTTCACACTCTTCGAGAACGTCGGCGGCAAATTCAACGCTCCGCCTGCAACTCAAAGCACGCCTATCGGGACCGTGGTGCTGACGTTCCTCGATTGCTCGACAGCAAGCATGAAGTACCAGGATGTCCTGTGGGACCGCTACTGGGGCCCCTTTTCCCGAACGATGCCGTTGGTGCGGCTCACACCCAACGTCACTTGCTCCGACGACGGCGCGAGCCGCCCGGATATCGGCTTCTCCTATTCCGGCCACTGGTTCGACCCAGCGATCCCAGGCCAGGGCCTGTTCGTCGAGCTGAATCCGATCGCCGAGATGTTAGTCGTCGTCTGGTACACCTATTCAAGGGACGACTCGTTCACGGACGCGGAAGAAGAGATGCAACGCTGGTACACCGGGCTTGGGAATTTCGTTCCGGGTATGTCTGCTCTGCAGATGACTCTCTACGAGACGACGGGCGGTGTTATCGGAGGCAGCCCCGACCCCGCGTTCACCGTCAGGACGCAGACCGTTGGGACGGCAACGGCGACCTTCTTCAGCTGTGAGACCGCACAACTGAGCTTCAATTTCACCGCGGGTAGTAGCGCCGGAGCGTCGGGCACGGTGAATCTGTCGCGTGTGGGTCCGGCGCCCCCAGGTTGCGGCTCCTGACCTATCGTGCGACTGGCGGCGACGCGATTGATTCACGCCCACCTAATGCGACGGCTCCTGGCCGGTCAGCGACCGTCGCGCCTAAACGGGATCAGCTCGACCGTCGACGGTCGCAGATCGAACCAAACCTGCCGGTCAAGCCGTCGGAAAGCGGACGTTAGCGATCGCGGGCGGGCGATGTAGCGGCACAGCCGTTCGAGTTCCTTGCGCTGATGCGCGCCACAGCGACCCCGGCATGCACGCTAAAGCCATGCGCCTCGACGCACAGCGCCGCCGTGGTTTTCTCCGTCCTGTAACGATCCAGAATACCCGCAATACTTGCGGAAGGGGCGTTGGATCTCCTATCCTCAGACTAAACCGTTAGTCACGCCTATCCTCACGTCGCGCCACGCCAGCTACGCTCACTGGCGTGAGTGGGCGCCCGACCACGGCTTCGGCCGTCGGGATCACACTGTCGACCCCGGGGATCGCCAACCGCTCGCCGATCTCGGATCCGCCAACGACGATGATTCCGACAATTACGAAGAAAGCGAGTCGTTTCAACATGATCATTTGGATTCTCCAATCTTAAAATGCGCGGGCAAGTCACCTGTGCCCTCAAGGTTCCCTAGCTCGACCTTTTTCGCCTTGGTTCTGTTCTTGAAGCTGAAATCAGTGGCTGCAACCTCATTTCCAGTTTTCCAATCCCTGATCTGAATGATGTATTGAGGTTGGCCGGCAAGGTCCTTCGTGGCGATGCTATACCGACAAGGATAGGGACGTTTCCCTTGTGCGATCCAGATCTGCCAATCAACTTCCTTTTTTCGAAGAGCCAGGTAATCGCACTCAACGCCGTCGATGACGCCACTGCCAAGGTCCTTTACGTCGACGACATCACGCATCAGCGCGTCGTAGGAATTCGACAACAGCAGGTTCGCGGCAGGGAGGTACCGGTGATATGTCGTCCGCAACTCATCGATCAGGTGATCAATCGTGCCCGGTATATCCTGTTGTGCGTACATGTTCAGGTTCTTGCCCAGCAAGGTCAGTGTTTTCCCGTCAAAAGAAGTCTCGACATCGGCAAACCCGCCGGCACGCACCGCACGGATCTTATCGGGCCGGTTAAGTGTCACGGTCCCTGAACTCACCAGTGCGAGTTTTTGTTCATCTTTGGTGACGACCTCGAGGGTGGCGTCGTATTTGAACGAGATCGCCTTCTGCGCCGCCAGATAATCGGACATGGCCTTGAGCATCTTCTTGGCATCTGCCTCATCGGCTCTCGCGTCCACGGACGTCCCCAACATAACCGTCAAGGACAATGCCAACGCGGACATGCCGCGCAAAGCATTTTTCACTGCTTTTCCTGCCGTCTTCTTCATCTAGGCTTACCCCCGTGAAATGGAGCGCCAAACTCGGCTCTCCGGAATGCTTGAACTTGGCGCAACATCCAGGGAGAGGAATTTGAAACCACCTTTTCCCCGTCTGCGACTATATGGCCGGCCCGACAAGCGGTCAATCGCGCGGTGCGTGAGTATCCCTGACAATCACCGCAGGCTCTTCGATGGTGGCGATGATCTTCAGGTCGCCGCGACAATGCGGGTAGCGCTAAGATCGCTTTGAATCGAAACGCGCCGGATACAGATCGCGACGGTCTGCTTTAGGGAAATATCGCCACTGACAGCTTCTGGCCGGCACCTGCCGTTCGCGAGCGCCTACGGATCTACGACGCGTCAGGTCACGCGGTTGAACCAGACCAGCGACAGCGTCAGCGCGACGACGATCAACAGCGCCGCGACGGCCGCGAACAACGACGTGATCTCGAGGCTCTTGCGCTCGAGGATCAGCCGCGAGTTTAGGCTCTGGTAGACCTTCGTCAGGTCCGCGGCGGTTCCCGCGTAGAAGTACTCGCCGCGCGTGAGGTCGGCCACCGCTTTCAGCGTCTCCTCGTCGAGCCGGACATACGCCGACCAGCCTTCGAACCCGATCATCGCGCCGGCGGCGGTGCCGAATCCGACGGTGAAAACGCGCAACCCGCGCTCGGCCGCCATCCGTGCCGCGTCCATCGGATCGGGGCCGGTCGTTCGCCGGCCATCGCTCATCAGGATGACGACGGCGTTGTTGTACGAGCCCGGCGCCACGACTTCGACCTTCTTCGGCTCGGCCTTCGGTTGCGCGTCGAGCTTGCGGCCACGCTCGGGCGCTGTTCCGCGCCAGAATCCACCCGGCACCGCCAGGGATGCGACGTCGATTCCGGAATCGGGAAAAAGCGTCGCCAGCGCGACATACAACGCGCTGCCGGTGGCCGTGCCGCGCTGCAACTGGAACCCGTCGATCGCCGCAAGCAGCGCCTCCTTGTCCTGCGTCGGCGGCTGTACGAGCGAGGCCGACGCACCGAACGCGACGATACCGATCCTCGCGTTGGAAGGATGCTCTTCGACGAACGATTTCGCCGCGATCTGTGCAGCGGTCAACCGATTGGGGTCGACGTCGGTCGCGCCCATGCTTAGCGACACGTCGATCGCGAGAATGATCGTCTGCTGTTGCGAGGGCAGGGTCACCATCGCCGTCGGGCGCGCGATCGCGACGAGCATCGCCGTCAGCGACAGCAGCAGCAATGCCGGCGGCACATGGCGGCGAATGCGATCGCCGGGACCCATCGCGGCTCTCAGCAGCGCGAGGCTTGGATACCGGATCGCACCCTTCTTCTTGCGCCGCAGCCAATAGACGTAGGCGGCCACGAGCAGCGGCACGGTCAGCAGCCAAAAGAGCATCTCCGGCCAGAGGAACTTCATGAACCGCTATCCTTTTTCGCGTCCTGCAATTGCGCTGCTCGCAGTGTGTTCGCCAGCAGCGTTGCGATCGTCATCGGGCCTACACCGCCGGGCACCGGCGTGATCCAGCCGGCGCGTTCGCGCGCGGCGTCGAAGTCGACGTCGCCGACGAGCTTGCCATCGTCGCCGCGATTGATGCCGACGTCGATGACGATTGCACCGGACCTGATCCAGTTGCCCTGCACGAACCGAATCTTTCCCATGGCCGCGACGACGATGTCCGCCTGCCGCGTCAGCGCCGGCAGGTCGCGCGTCGCCGAATGGCAGATCGTCACCGTGCAGCGCGCCATCAGAAGCTCCAGCGCCATTGGACGTCCGACGATATTCGACTGGCCGATGATCACCGCGTGCTGCCCGACCAGGCTCTGGCCGGTCTCGGCGAGGAGCCGCATGCAGCCGTATGGCGTGCAGGGCCGCAGCGTCGGCATCTTCAGCACGAGCCGCCCCACGTTGTACGGATGAAACCCGTCGACATCCTTGCGCCAGTCGATCCGCTCGATGATCCGTTCGCTTCCGATGTGCTTGGGCAGCGGCAACTGCACGAGAATTCCGTTGACCGCCGGATCGGCGTTCAGGCGGTCGATGACGGCAAGCAACGCGCTCTCGGGCGCGTCGGCGGGCAGATCGAACGCGAACGATCTCATGCCGGCGTTCTCGGTCATCCGGCGCTTGTTGCGGACATAGACCTGCGACGCCGCGTGGTCGCCGACCATGACGACCGCAAGCCCGGGCGGCGCGTATCCCGCAGCCCGGCGTGCGTCGACCCCTTCCCTGACCTCGCGCGTGAGCTGGTCGGCAACGGCCTTGCCATCGAGGATGCGGGCGGTCATTCGGGAGCGTCTCGGGCAGAATGGCTGCCGTGATCGAGCCTGCAATTCTAGCGGCAATCCATGCGCGGCTCGACCGCGCCCTCGCGGGACCCGCCATTCGGCTGCGGCCGTTCGTCGTCCGCGGCGTCACGGCCGGCTTTGTCGACGACGCGCGTGCCGAACGACTCGCCCGCTTCGGACCGGGCGTGTTCGATGTCGACGCGGATCGCGTGGCCCTGGCGGCGGGACTGCGTGACGAACGGTCGCGCTCCGCCGCGATGGCCGACGTCGCACGTACGCTGCGCTCGGAAGGCGCGCTGCCCGGATGGCGCGACGAGCTGTATCGCATCGCCGCCACGTTCGACGCCGAGCCCCTTTTTCACCTCGAGCGGGGCGCCGCGCGCTATTTCGGCGTTCGCACCTACGCCGCGCACGTCAACGGCATCGTGCGCACCCCGCGATCGACGTCAATGTGGCTTGCGCGCCGCAGCCCGGCGAAAGCCATCGATCCCGGCATGCTCGACAACCTCGTCGGCGGCGGCATCAGCGCCGATCTGTCCGTTCGCGACACCGTGATCAAGGAAGCGTGGGAGGAAGCCGGCATCGGCCAGGCGCTGGCAGCGACTGCGCAACCGGCAGGTGCGGTCCATCTGCTGCGCTACCTGCCGGATGGGTTGCAGCGCGAAACGGTGTTCGTGCACGACCTCGTGCTACCGCCGGGTTTCCAGCCAGTCAACCAGGACGGCGAGGCGACCGAGCACCGGCTCGTCGACGTGATGGACGCCGCACGGACGATCGCCGTCAACGCCGGACCGGAAGAAGTGACCGTCGATGCGAGCGTCGTGGTGCTCGATTTCCTGATCCGCAACGGCGACGTGCGCAGTGATCAGCCGCACTTCAGCGCGCTGGCCGCACTGCGCTACCGTGGCGCCGGCGATCCGGCGGTGCGTTAGCGATCCTTCGTGGCGCGCGGTCAGGCGGCGACGCGCTTGGCGGCAACAGGCGCTACGCGTTCGATCTGAAGTTCGGCGAGCGTATCGCGAACGGCGTTTACCGCATGGCGCATTTCGTCGCGGTCGATGGCACCGATGCAGCCGACGCGAAACGTCTCCACCTGCGTGAGCTTGCCCGGATACAGGATGAAGCCCTTGTCGCGGACGCTGTCGTAGAACGCGCGGAACGTGTAGCGCGGATCGGCGGGTGCATGGAACGTGACGATGATCGGCGCCTGGATTCGCGGATCGAGGAATGGCCGGAAGCCGAGCTCGGCCATGCCTTGCACGAGCGTCTCGTAGTTGCGCGTGTAGCGGGCGAGTCGTGCGGGCTGCCCGCCTTCGGCGATGAACGCGTCGAGTGCCGCCGCGAACGCCGCGACGACGTGCGTGGGCGGTGTATAGCGCCATTGCGTCGTCTTCTCCATGTACTGCCACTGGTCGAAGAGGTCGAGCGACAGCGACGTGCTGTTGCCGGCGCATTGCTCGAGTGCCGCGCGGCGGGCGATGACGAACGCCATGCCCGGCGGCCCTTCGATGCACTTGCCCGACGCCGCGATGACCGCATCGAACGGCATCGTCCGCGCGTCGATCGCCAAGGCTCCGAACGAGCTCATCGCATCCACGATCAGGCGCCTGCCGTGACGCGCGACGACATCGGCGATCTCGCGCAGCGGGTTCAGGATGCCCGTCGACGTCTCGCAGTGAATGAGCCCCACGTGCGTGATCGATCCATCGGCGGCGAGAAGCCGGTCGACGTCCGCGCCGGTCGTCGGCACGTCCTCGGCTGTCTCGAACACGGACACGCGGCGCCCCATCATCCGTGCGAGCTTCGCGAAGCGCTGGCCATACGCGCCGTTGACGAGCACCAGCACGTGGCCATCGCGCGGCACCAGCGTGTTGACGGCCGCCTCGACCGAGAACGTCCCGCTGCCCTGCATCGGAACGCACGTGTGCGTATCGGCCGCGGCCACGACGTCGAGCAGGCGCTCGCGAACCTTGGCGGTGATCGCGTTGAACGTCGAATCCCACGAGCCCCAGTCGCGCAGCATCGCCATTCGCGTCGGCAGCGCCGTCGTCAGGGGACCGGGAGTCAGCAGGATCGGATCGCGACTGAAGTTGCTCATGGGATTCGCCTTTCGTATTAGGGCCTGATCAGGCGCCAGGTCAGCCGTTGCCGCGCCATGCCTGCGTGCGTCGCAGGAGCACGCGGGTCAACAGCGCATAAACCAGACAGACGACCGTCGACGTCGCGACGATCAGCGTCGCCATCGCGGCCGCGGGACCGATCTCGCCGGACTCGTCGAGGCTGACGATCGCGACCGACGCGAGCTTCGTGTCGGGTGAATACAGAAAGATCACCGCCGACAGCGTCACCATCGCGTTGATGAACAGGTAGCGCGCGATGTCCAGGATCGCCGGCAGGCACACGGGCATCGTCACGCGGAGGAACGTCTTGTAGAACGGCACCTTCAGCGAGGCCGACACGGACTCGAACTCGTCGTCGAGCGCCTTCAACGCCGTCACCGCAGTCAGGTGGCTCGACGTGTAGTAGTGGATGATCGTCGACAGCACGAGGATCGCCATGCTTCCGTAAAGAAAATTGAGCGGATTGCGCGGCGAGTTGAAGAAGAAGATGTAGCCCAGGCCGAGCACCATGCCCGGCACGGCCATCGGCATGGCAGCGAGCAGCCGGATCGCTGCGCGTGTCGCGCGCATGCCGCGCATCTTCTCCATCAGGTAGGCAGTCAGGAAGACCAGCAGTGTGCCGAAGAACGCCGTCAGAAAGCCCAGCTTGACGCTGTTGAAGTAGCTGTCGATGACGCCGCCGTCGACGAGGCCATACACGTAGTGGCGCAGGCTGAACGACAGGTCGTACGGCCACAGCTTGATGAACGACGTGTAGACGGCCATGCCCAGCACCGCGAGGATCAGCGCGCAGATGACCACGCAGTAGACGAACATCGCCGCGTCGAACCCGCGCGACGGTTGCGGCACGTAGGCAACCGCCCGTGACGAGAACTGCGATTGCTGGCTGCGCTGCATGTACGTGTCGATGGTGAACGCGAGCAACACCGGCAGCAGGAGGATCAGCCCGACGACGGCGCCCCGGTTGAAGTTC
This sequence comes from uncultured Pseudomonadota bacterium, assembly GCA_963709335.1. Taxonomy (GTDB): domain Bacteria; phylum Pseudomonadota; class Gammaproteobacteria; order Burkholderiales; family Casimicrobiaceae; genus VBCG01. The sequence continues at coordinate 428,058 of CAVPWB010000001.1, read as the reverse complement.
TGCTGGCCGATCACCTGCTGGTAGATGTCGATCGCCAGCACGTGGAAGTTGCCGCCGATCACCTTCGGGATGCCGAAGTCGCTGACGGTGTACGAGAAGACGACCATCGCGGCGCTGACGAGGCCGTAACGCGCCGACGGCAGCGTGATCGTGAAGAACTTGCGCCACGCCGACGTGCCGAGCGACTCGGCCGCCTCGAACAACCGGCGGTCGGCGAGCAGCATCGCCGTGATGACGATCATCAGCGCGTGCGGAAAGATTGCATAGACGGCGCTGATGATGATGCCGATCGGACCATAGACCGAATGGCCCATCAGCAAGCCCTTCAGCGCCCCCTGGTTGCCGAACCACTGGATGAACGAGATCGCCGCCAGCATCGACGGCGCGAGGATCGGCGTCAGCGCGATCAACCGGAACACGCCTTTGCCCGGCATGCAACTGCGCGTCAACGCATAGGCGAACATGAACGCAAGGGGAACGGTCACGAACGTCACCACGCTTGCGACCCAGACGGTGTTCCACGCCGATTCCAGCAGCGACGGCGACTGCAGGTACTCGCGAAACTGCGCGAGGCCGACGAATGCGCCGTCCTTGTCCTGCACGCTCTTGACGAGGATCGACGCGAGCGGCGCCAGCAGGAACAGCACGAGTGCAGCACAGGCGACGAGGAGCAGCGCCTGCGCGAGCCGCTGCTGCGGATCCGCGATCGGGCGGATCTGTTGCGCGCTTGCGACGAGCGGTGGAGCGACGGTAGCCATCCGACGCTCGTTCAGGCGCGCCGGCGCCGGTTGCGCGCCATTACAAGAGCCGCATGCACTCGCGCGGCAGCCCGACGGACAGCGGCGCGCCGACCGCCAGCGCCATCCGGTCGAGGCTGTGCCGCGACAGGTTGACGACGATCGACTGCGCGGGTGCATCGGCGAGCATCACGGTCACGAGGCAGAACGCGCCGAGGAACTCGATCTTCTGGACGCTGGCGGACGCGACGTTCGACTGCTCGCTCGCGTGGCCGTTGATCATCACGTCCTCGGGGCGCAGGTAGAGCTTGATGGGCGTTCCGGGTGCCAGCCCCTCGCTGCCGAGCGCGCCGCCCAGCAACAGATCGCCGACGCGCACACGGCCTTCCCCCTGCGCCACCGCCGCGATGACGTTGACCTTGCCGACGAAATCGGCGACGAACGCGGTCGCCGGCTCGCGATAGACCTGCTGCGGCGTGCCGACCTGCTCGATGCGACCGCGACTCATCACGACGATGTGATCGGCCATCGACAGCGCCTCTTCCTGGTCGTGCGTCACCATGATCGTCGTCACGCCGAGGCGCTGCTGCAGCGCGCGTATCTCGCCGCGCAGCCTCAGCCGCTCGAGCGCGTCGAGTGCCGACAGCGGCTCGTCGAGCAGCAGCAATCCCGGCGACGTCGCGAGCGCGCGTGCGAGCGCGATCCGCTGCTGCTGGCCGCCCGAGAGTTGTCCCGGATATGCCCCGCCGGCGTCGGGCAGGCCTACGAGCTTCAGCAGTTCGGCCACCCGCGCCTTGATCCGCTCGCGCCCCGCGCGGCGATTGACGAGGCCGTACGCAACGTTGTCGAAGATCGTCAGGTTCGGGAACAGCGCGTACGACTGGAAGACGATGCCGTAATCGCGCTTGATCGCGGGCAGCCGCGAGACGTCGCGACCATCCTGCGTGATCGTGCCCTGGTCCTGTGTCTCCAGCCCGGCGATGATGCGCAGGAGCGTCGTCTTGCCGCAGCCGGAGGGCCCGAGAAAGGTTACGAGGCTGCCGCGCGGGACTTCCAGCGAGACGTCGTCGAGGGCCGTGAAGCGATCGAAGCGCTTGATGATATGCCGCAGCGACAGGTAGGTCGCCGAGTCGGACGCAGCGCGATCGGTTGACGTCGGTCCCGACATGAGTGCGAATCCCTGCAACGCGATGCAGGTGCCGCGCGGCTGTTGCGCACGGCACCCGGGGTGTTGACCTACTTGGGCAGCGACTTGCCGTTGTAGCGCTTCGTCCACTCGGCGAGGATCTTGTCGCGGTTCTTCGCCGACCAGTCGAAGTCGTTCTTGATCAGCCGCTTTTCATAGTCGGCAGGGATGAACTCGAGGGGCTTCGATATGCCGGGCATCGCGACGACGGCGAAGTTGTTCGCGAACAGCGTCATCGCCTCGGGCGTCGCGAGCCAGTCCATCAGCTTCTTCGCCGCATCGAGCTTCTTCGTGCCCTTCATGATGCCGCTGGCCTCGAGGTCCCAGCCCAGGCCCTCGCTCGGGAAGATCACGTCGACCGGCGCGCCGGATTTCTTGGTCTGCATCGCGCGATATTCGAACGACACGCCGATCGGAAACTCGCCGGCACCGGCCTGCTTGCACGGCTGTGAACCGGAGTGCGTGTACACGCCGATGTTCTCGTGCAGGCCGTCCATGAACTTCCACGCATCGGCTTCACCCCACATCTGGATCCAGCCGCTGACGTCGAGGAAGCCCGTGCCCGACGACGCCGGGTTCGGCATGACGATCTTGCCCTTGTAGACGGGCTTCGTCAGGTCCTTCCACGATTCGGGCTTCGGCAGGTTCTGCTTCTGCGCCTCGACGGTGTTGAAGCACAGCGCCGCGCCGTACACGTCCATGCCGACCCAGCGCGGCGGGTTCTGCGAATCCCGGTAACCGGCCGGAATCTTGTCGAGCCCCTTCGGCGCATACGGCTCGAGCATCCCTTCGTTGGCGAACACGGCCATGCTCGACGCCGACGTTCCGATGACGATGTCGGCCTGCGGATTCGCTTTTTCCGCGAGCACCTTCGCGGTGATGACACCGGTCGAGTCGCGTGTGAACTTGAGCTCGACGTCCGGATAGACCTTGTTGAACGCCGCTTCGTACGCCTTGATCTGGTCGGTCTCGAGCGCCGTGTAGACGTTGAGCTGCGTCTTCTGCGCAGCGGCGTGGCCCGCACCGATGGCGAGGCCGAGACCCGCGACTGCCGACAACCAACGCAAGCGTTGCTGCGATTTCATCGTTGCTCCTTCGTCATTTACCGTTGGCAAAAGGTGCCGGCCGCTGCGGCCGGGTCCATGCAGAAACCCGCGGATGCTACGCGCGAACGCCGCGCCGGCGCAACGTTCGTTGCAATGCCGTCCGCCGGAATACGAAGCTTGCGCCGGCCGGATTGCAGATTGTTGACAATCTACACCCTGCATCGTCTAATGGCAACGTGCTGAAGCATTCGTCACCTCGCACTCGCGCCAAGGCCGCAGCCAATGCGCCAGAGCTCGCGCCGCCCGCCGCCCCCGCAGCGGGCGATCTCCCGCGCGCGCCACGCGCGGTGGCTGACGACCACCCGATCGCGCTCTTGCAGACGAACTCGCTGCCGGCACTCGTCCAGCGCGAAATCGAGCGGATGATCCTCGCGGGTGACCTGGCCGCCGGTGCACAGCTTCGCGAAGCCGAGGTGGCCGCGATGCTTGGCGTGTCGCGCGGCCCCGTGCGCGAGGCGTTTCGCGCGCTCGAGGAGTCCGGCCTCGTCCGCCTCGAGAAGAACCGCGGCGTGTTCGTCCGCCAGATCGGCGTCGAGGAAGCGGACGACATCTTCGAGCTTCGCGCTGTGCTCGATGAGTTCGCCGGCCGCCGCGCGGCGCAGAAAACGACATCGGCGCAGGCCGCGGAGTTGCAGGCGCTCGTCGAGGTGATGGAGTCGGCGGTGACGCGCGGCGACGTCGACGGGTATCACGACGCCAACCTCGCATTTCACGACCGGATCGTGCAGCTCGCGGGCAATCCGAAGCTGACGTTGCTCTATCGCCGCCTCGTCAACGAGCTGCACCTGCATCGGCGCGCAGCGCTCAGCCAGGCCGGCATCCTGCCGGTGTCGATCAACGAGCACCGGTCGATCGTCGGCCACATCGCCGCGCGGCAGGCGGCCGCCGCAGGGCGTGCGCTGTACGAGCACGCCATGGCTAGCCGCGACCGCGTTCATCGCTCTCGCGGGATTCCTCCTCCACTGCCTCGACCGAGAAAGCCGTCGCGATGAGATCAATTGCCGTCAACGGTCGCACGTACCGGTGGCCCGAGCGGCCGCTGGTCGTCGTCTGCGTGGATGGCTGCGAGCCCGATTACGTCAACCAGGCGATTTCGGCGGGCGCAGCACCCTGGCTGGCGCAGCTCGATGGCCGTGGAACGTGCCTGACAGCCGATTGCGTCGTGCCGTCGTTCACCAATCCGAACAACCTGTCGATCGTCACGGGCAGCCCGCCGTCGGTGCACGGCATTTGCGGCAACTACTTCTTCGACGCCGACGCCGGCGCCGAGGTGATGATGAACGATCCGAAATACCTGCGGACAGGGACCATCCTCGCCGCATTCGCCGACGCCGGCGCGAAGGTCGCCGTAATTACCGCCAAGGACAAGCTGCGCGCGCTGCTCGGCCACCGGATGCGCGGCGTGTGCTTCTCGGCCGAGCGCGCCGACCAGGTTACGGTGGAAGCGAACGGGATCGCCGACGCGCTGTCGCTGGCCGGCATGCCCGTGCCGTCCGTCTACAGCGCCGAGCTGTCGGAATTCGTGTTCGCCGCCGGCTGCGCACTGCTCGAGCGCGATCGGCCGGACATCATGTATCTGTCCACCACCGACTATGTACAGCACAAGCACGCACCCGGAACGCCGAAAGCCAACGCGTTCACCGGCATGCTCGACCGCTATTTCGCTCGCCTCGATGCGGCAGGCGCCACCGTCGTCGTCACGGCCGACCACGGGATGAACGCGAAGACCGACGCGTTCGGCCGGCCGAACATCGTTTTTCTGCAGGATCTCCTCGATGCCGCTTACGGTCAGGACGCGACGCGGGTGATCCTTCCGATCACCGACCCCTACGTCGTTCACCATGGGGCCCTCGGCTCGTATGCGACGGTCTACGTGAATGCCAAGACGGGCGTGGATGCCGTCCGCGAGCGGATTGCCGCCATTCCCGGCATCGACATCGTGCTGCCGCGTGCCGCCGCCTGCACCCGGTTCGAGCTGCCGGAGAACCGCGTGGGCGATCTCGTGGTCGTATCTGAACGGCTCACCGTCATCGGCACGCGCCAATCCCATCACGACCTGTCGGGGCTGGATGCGCCGCTGCGGTCGCATGGCGGAATTTCCGAGCAGCGGGTGCCGCTGATCGCCAACCGTATGGCGCCGGAGCTTCCGGCGCGACGCTGGCGGAACTTCGACGCGTTCGATCTCGGGCTCAATTACCTTGCATGAACCTTGCATGACGCTTCGTCTCATATGTTGACCGCTACGCCACCGACGCAATCCGCGCAGGTCCCGCGCGCCGAACCGATGCGCATCGCCGGCGAGCGCGTCGCGGGATCGCGGACGCTCGATGTCTGCAACCCCTACACGAACGATGTCGTCGCAACGGTCCCGCGCGCGAGCGTCGACGACGTCCGTCGCGCGTTTTCGATCGCGCGGGCCTACAAGCCGCGGCTGACGCGCTACGAGCGCTCGGAGATCTGCCGTAAAGCGGCGGCGATCATCCAGAGTCGTGCCGAGCCGCTGTCGGACCTGATCACGGCCGAATGCGGCATCTGCAAGAAGGATTCGCTCTACGAAGTGGGTCGCGCGCGCGACGTGTTCACGTTTGCCGGCAATGCGGCGCTGCAGGACGATGGCCAGGTGTTCTCATGCGACCTGACGCCGCACGGCAAGTCGCGCAAGGTGTACACGCTGCGCGAGCCCTTGCTGGGCGTCATTTCGGCGATCACGCCGTTCAACCATCCGCTGAATCAGGTGGCGCACAAGATCGCGCCGGCGATCGCGACGAACAACCGGATGGTGCTGAAGCCCACGGAAAAGACGCCGTTGTCCGCGCTCGCACTGGCCGACATCCTGTACGAAGCCGGCCTGCCGCCGCCGATGCTGTCGATCGTCACCGGCGACCCGCGCGAGATCGCCGACGAGATGCTCGTCAATCCCGACGTCGACCTCGTCACGTTCACCGGTGGCGTCGCAGTCGGCAAGTACATCGCCGCGAAGGCCGTGTACAAGCGCCAGGTGCTCGAGCTGGGCGGCAACGATCCGATCATCGTCATGGAGGACGCCGACCTCGACGAGGCAGCGACGCTCGCTGCCGCCGGCTCGTACAAGAATTCCGGCCAGCGCTGCACCGCGGTCAAGCGGATGCTCGTGCACGAGCGCGTCGCCGATGCGTTCGTCGAACGGCTGCTGGCCAGGACGCGCGCATGGACGTACGGCGATCCGTCCGATCGCAGCGTCGACATGGGCACGGTGATCGACGCCGCCGCCGCTGCATCGTTCGAAGCGAAGGTACGGGCGGCCATCGACCAGGGTGCGCGCCTCCTGTTCGGCAACGAGCGGCGCGGTGCGCAATATTCGCCGACCGTCATCGATCACGTCACGCCGGACATGGATGTCGTGCGCACCGAGACGTTCGGTCCCGTTTCGCCGGTCATCCGCTTCAAGGACATCGACGACGCGATCCGCATTTCGAATTCGACTGCCTATGGCCTGTCGTCCGCCGTGTGCACGAATCGGCTCGACTACATCACGCGCTTCGTCAGCGAGTTGCAGGTGGGGACGGTGAACGTGCGCGAGGTGCCGGGGTATCGGCTCGAGCTGACGCCGTTCGGCGGCATCAAGGACTCGGGGCTGGGCTACAAGGAAGGCGTGCAGGAAGCGATGAAGAGCTTCACCAACGTCAAGACGTATTCGATTCCATTCGGATAAAAGTGCAACGCTACTTTTGTCCGGGCGTGCGGCACTTGAATCGCGGGCGGAGCCGGACGATCCAAGGTTGAAAGAGCAAGCGAGAATCGAGTGTTACCGGATCTAGGACCAACGTTAATGGCTGTTTGCTAGTGCAAACTTTGCTGAACCTGCTGGCGGGCGTGTCGCTCCTCGTGTGGGGCACGCACATCGTGCGAACGGGCATCCTGCGCATGTACGGCGGCAACCTGCGCCGCGTGCTGCGCCGCAGCGTGTCGAACCGGGGTTCTGCTTTCTTCGCCGGGTTGGGCGTCACCGGCCTCATCCAGAGCAGCACCGCCACCGCGCTGATCGTCGCGTCGTTCGCCGGCCAGGGGTTGATTGGCACGGCGCCGGCACTTGCGGTGATGCTGGGGGCCGACGTCGGGACAGCGCTCGTAACCGTCCTGCTGTCGTTCGACCTGTCATGGCTCGCGCCGCTCCTGATCTTCACGGGCATCGTGCTGTTCCTGTCGAGCCAGGCGGGTGCTGCCGGCCGCTTCGGCCAGATCCTGATCGGCCTCGGCCTGATCATGTTCGCGCTGCAGTGGATTTCGGTGGCGGCGAAGCCGGTGGTGCAAGCGGCCGGCGTCAAGGTTATCTTCGCGTCGCTCACTGGCGACGTGCTGCTCGACATGCTCGTCGCGGCGCTGTTCACCGTCCTGTGCTATTCGAGCCTCGCCGTCGTGCTGCTCGTCGCCACGCTCGCGTCGCTGCACGTGATCGCGCTGCCGGTTGCGCTCGGCCTGGTGCTAGGCGCCAATCTCGGCAGCGGCCTGCTCGGCATGCTGTCGACGCTGCGCGCGACACCCGAGGCGCGTCGCGTAACGCTCGGCAACTTCCTCTTCAAGCTGATCGGAAGCCTGCTCGCTTATCCGATGGTCGGACACCTCGAAAGCTGGATCGCCGGCATGGAGCTCGACCCCGCGCGCGAGGTGGTGCTGTTCCACCTGTTCTTCAACGTCGCGCTCGCGCTGCTGCTCGTGTTCTGGACCGAGCGCATTGCGCGCGTCGCCGAGCGGATGCTGCCGGCACGTCCCGCGTCCGAGGATCCGGCGAAACCACGACACCTCGATCCGTCGGCGCTCGACACGCCGGGTCTCGCGATCGCGTGCGCGGCGCGTGAAGCGATGCGCATCGGCGACGTCATCGAGCACATGCTCGCCGGGATGCTGACGGTGCTGAAGACGAACGACCGCACGCTGGCGCATAAGCTGCGGACCATGGATGACGTCGTCGACCAGCTGTACACGGCCGTCAAGCTCTACCTGACGCAGATCCCGCGCGAGGCGCTCGAGCAGCGCGAAGGCCGCCGCTGGGCGGACATCGTGTCGTTCGCGATCAACATGGAGCAGGTCGGCGACATCATCGAACGAATAGTGACCGACCTCGAGGACAAGAACATCGACAAGGGGCGCAACTTCTCGGAAGCCGGGATGACGGAGATCATCGACCTGCACGGGCGGCTGATCGCCAACCTGCGTCTCGGCCTGTCCGTGTTCCTGAATGCCGATCTCAAGCACGCGCAGCAGCTCCTCGCGCAGAAGGTGCTGTTCCGCGACCTCGAGCGCGCGTACGCGAACTCGCACCTCGGCCGCCTCGCCGGCAACACGGTCGAGAGCATCGAGACATCGTCACTGCACCTCGACCTGATCTCCGATTTGCGGCGGATCAACTCGCATATCTGCTCGATCGCCTATCCGATCCTCGAGGAAGCCGGCGTGCTCGCGCACACGCGACTCAAGACGCAGGAGCCCGTGGCGCAGGACAGCACCGACGGCGCGACGTGGCAGAAGCACAAGCCCAAGACAGCTTGAATCACGGCATGGCACTCACCGTCTCCGACATCTGTCTGCTGTTCGCCCGCAAGGGAGGCCGGCTCTACGAAGGCGAGCCCGTGACGCAGCTCGAACATGCGCTGCAGAGCGCCGCGCGTGCCGAGGCGGCCAACGCCGCGCCCGCGCTCGTATGTGCAGCACTCCTGCACGATCTGGGTCACCTGCTGAACGACCACGGTGAGACTCCGACGCTGCGCGGCGTCGACGACCTGCATCAGTTCGCCGCGCTGCCGTTCCTGCGCGATTCGTTCGGCGACGATGTGCTCGAGCCGATCAAGCTGCACGTCGACGCGAAGCGTTACCTGTGCGCGACGCGGCCCGGCTACTACGACGCGCTGTCGCCGGACTCCAAGCGAAGCCTCGCGCTGCAGGGGGGTATCTACTCGGCGGAGGACGCCGCGGCGTTCATCACGAAGCCGTACGCGGCCGATGCGGTCAGCGTGCGCTTGTGGGACGACCTCGCAAAAGTGGCCGATGCACCGACGCCGCCGCTTGCCCACTACGTGACGATTCTCGAAGCGGCCTCGCGGCCCGCCGCCTGACGCCGCCGGCCGCACGCGGGCAGCCCCTCACGCGTGACCGGCATATTCGACGCAAGCGACATGAACGGATGGTGATGCCGGCGCAAGAACTGTCGCTCGGCATCACGCTGGCGGTACTCGGTGCCGGATTGCTGCATGCGAGCTGGAACGCGATGCTGAAAAGCGCGCCCGGCGGCGACCCGATGCTCGACACCGCGTCCGTCGTCGCGGGATCGTCCGTTTGCGCGCTCGTGCTGCTGCCCTTCGCCGGCGTGCCCGGACCGGCCGCGTGGAAGTTCATCGCCGGCTCGTCGGCCGTCCATTTCGCCTACTACATCACCCTCGCCCACGCGTACCGGACCGGCGATCTTTCGTTCGCGTACCCGTTGATGCGCGGGACGGCACCGCTGCTCGTGACGGTGCTCGGCATCGTGTTCCTGCACGAATTGCCCACGACGCATGTCGCCGCAGGCATCGTGCTGATCTGCGCCGGCATCGTCAGCATCGCGTTCGTCCGGCGCGATCGTCACCCGCCCGCTGCAGCCGCATGGGCGTTCGCCAATGCCGCGATCATCGCGGTGTACACGCTGATCGATGGTGGCGGCGCGCGCGCATCCGGTGACGCGATCGCGTATGTCACGTGGCTGATCTTCCTCGAAGGATTGCCGTTTCTCGCCTGGATTGCGTGGCGGCGCGGCCGGCCCGCGATCGCGTACGTATCGCGCGGCTGGCGCCGCGGCATGCTCGGCGGCGCGTGCAGCCTCGCCGCCTACGGCATCGTCCTGTTCGCGATGACGCGCGCGCCGATTGCGGCCGTGGCGGCGCTGCGCGAGACATCCGTGCTGTTCGCCGCACTGATAGGCGCCGTATGGCTGAAGGAAGGCCTCGGGCCGATGCGTCTCGCCGGCGCGGCAAGCGTGGTTGCCGGCGTCGCGGCGCTCAAACTGTAACGTCACGAACTTCGCGATGACCCCTCCTTCGCACGCGCGCGTCGTCATCGTCGGCGGCGGAATCGCCGGTGTTTCCGCTGCCTATCACCTGACCAAGCTCGGCATCACCGACGTCGTGCTGCTCGAGCAGGGTCGCCTGACCTGCGGAACGACGTGGCATGCGGCCGGTCTCGTCGGCCAGACGCGCGCGAATCGCAATGCAACGCGAATGAGCCGCTACGGCATCGAGCTCTACGCGTCGCTCGAGGCCGAGACGGGATTGGCGACGGGCTGGAAGCAATGCGGCAGCGTGAACGTCGCGAAGACGCCGCAACGGATGCAGCTGATGCGGCGGCAGATGGCGCGGGCGAAGAGCTTCGGCGTGGAGTTCGAATGGCTGTCGCCGGACGAGGTTCGCGAACGCGTGCCGCTGCTGCGAACGGACGACCTGACCGGCGGCGTGTGGATCCCCGGCGACGGCAAGGCCAACCCGACGGACCTCACGCAGTCGCTCGCCAAGGGCGCCCGCAATCGCGGTGCGCGGATCTTCGAAGAGGTGAAGGTGACCGCGGTCAACCGTCGCAATCGCCGCGTCGCCGGTCTCGAGTGGACGGCTGGCGACGAGCGCGGCGCCATCGCCTGCGAATGCATTGTCAACTGCGCCGGCCAGTGGGCGCGCGAGTTCGGCGCGCTCGCCGATGTCGCGGTGCCGCTGCAATCGGCCGAGCACTTCTACATCGTCACGGAGCCGATTGCCGGCGTGACGCCGGCGATGCCCGTGATTCGCGATCCTGACGGTTACATCTACTTCAAGGAGGAAGTCGGGGGCATCGTCATGGGCGGATTCGAGCCTGTCGCCAAACCCTGGAACGTCGATCGGATTCCGGACCGATTCGAGTTCCAGCTGCTGCCGGAAGACTGGGACCAGTTCGAAGTGTTGATGCAAAACGCCCTGCACCGGATGCCGAGTCTCGAAACGGCACAGGTCAGGATGCTGCTGAACGGTCCCGAGAGTTTCACCCTCGACGGCAACTTCCTGCTCGGCGAAGCGCCCGAAGCCGGTGGCTACTACGTTTGTGCGGGCTTCAACTCCGCAGGAATCGCCAACGCCGGCGGCGCAGGCCGGCTGATCGCCGATTGGATCTTCGCGGGCGAGCCACCGTTCGACGTCTGGGACGTGGACATCCGCCGCTTCTCACCGCTGCACGTCAATCGCCGGCACCTGGCCGATCGCACCGTCGAATCGCTGGGTCTGCACTATGCGATGCGCTGGCCGCGCGAAGAGCTCGTCACCGTGCGCCCGTTGCGCCGCTCGCCGCTCTACGACCGGCTGAAGGCGAAGGGCGCCGTGTTCGGCACCAAGCTCAACTGGGAGCGCGCCAATTATTTCCGGCCGCTCGACGCTGCGGAAGCGCCGTACACGCTCGATACACCGTTGTGGCTTCCGTGGATGCTCGACGAGCAGCGCGCCTGCCGCGAGAACGTCGTCGTGTTCGACCAGACGTCGTTCGCCAAATTCGTGCTGAAGGGCCGCGACGCGCTTGCCGTGCTCGAGCGCTTGTGCGCGAATCGCGTCAACGTCGACGTCGGCCGCATCGTCTACACGGCGATGCTGAACGAGCGCGGATGCTTCGAGTCCGACATAACCATCACGCGGATCGCCCCCGACGAATTCTTCATCCTCACCGGTTCTGCACAAGCAACGCGCGACTTCACGTGGATCGAGCGACACATCGGCGCCGACCAGCACGCGGTGCTCGTCGACGTGACGAGTGCGTATTCGGTGCTGTCGGTCATGGGACCGCGCGCAGACGCCCTGCTGCAAACGCTGTCCGGCGACGACCTTTCGAAACCCGCGCTGCCCTTCTCGACGACACGGCAAATCGACGTCGGCTACGCGCGCGCGCGCGCCGCGAAGATGAGCTACGTTGGCGGCCCCGGCTACGAGATTCACGTGCCGACCGACCAGTGCGCAACGCTCTACGATGCGCTGTCCGCAGCCGGGCCCGCATTCGGCCTGCGCGACGCCGGCTATTACACGCTCGACGCGCTGCGGATCGAAGCGGGACGTCGCGCGTGGGGCGCCGACCTGTCGCCGGACGAGACGCCACTGGAGGCCGGGCTGTCCTATGCGGTTGCCTTGGCCAAGCCGGTCGATTTCATCGGCCGCGACGCGCTGCTGCGCCAGACCGAGCGCGGCGTGACGAAGCGTCTGGTCCAGTTGACGCTCGACGATCCGGCAGCATTTCCATGGGGTGGCGAGCCGGTGCTGATGGACAATCGCTATGTCGGCGAGCTGACGTCGGCCGGCTACAGCCGAACATTCGGGCGCGCCGTCGCATTCGTCTACGCCCGCTCGGCCGATGCCGACACGCCGCTGACCGACGCCGAGATCGACAATGCGCGCTACGCCGTCGACATCGCCGGCACGCTGCATTCGGCAACCGTACACCGGGAGACGATTCGACCATGACCGCCGCGCATCGCGTCGTTCCGCCCGCACGCCGCGGGCGTACGCCGTCGCGCCCCGGTACCGAAACCGCGCAGGTGCAAAGCCTGACGCGCGGCCTGTCGATTCTCGAGTGCCTCGCCGGCACCGAAGGCGGATTGACGCTGACGGACATCGGCCAGCGCGTGGCACTGCCGCCGTCGACGACGCATCGATTGCTGGCGACGCTACAGAAGATGGGCTACGTGTACCAGGCCGACGACCTCGGCCTCTGGTACATCGGCCTGCAGGCATTCACCGTTGGCTCGAGCTTTCTGGCCAACCGCGACTTCGCGACGCAAAGCCACGCCTACATGCGCAGGCTGATGGAGCAGTCCGGCGAAACGGCAAACCTCGCGATCCTCGACGGCACCGAGGCGGTGTTCATCGATCAGGTGCAGTGCCGCGAGACGATGCGCACGATCGTCAAGCTCGGCAGCCGCGTTCCGCTGCACGCATCCGGTGTGGGAAAGGCCATCTTCGCATCGCTCCCCGACGACCAGATCGATGCGCTGCTCAAGGTCAGGGGCTTGCCGCGCATCACCGACAACACGATTACGTCGCCGGAGACGATGTGGGCGAGCATTCGTGTCATTCGCCAGCGCGGCTGGTCGTTCGACGACGAGGAACACCTGCCGGGAACGCGCTGCGTCGCGGCGCCGATCTACGACGAGCACGAGGAGCCTCTCGGCGCAATCTCGCTCGCCGGACCTTCCACACGGCTACGCGACGAGCGGATACGCCAGTTGGGACCCGTCGTCTCGCATTTCGCCGAGGAAATCACGCGCAGGCTCGGCGGTCGCTGGCCGCACCCGCATTGAAGCGCTAGCGGCGGCGTACGGCGTGCCGTCGCCGCAGAGCTGCGTGGAGCGCTTCAGCGGCCGGCCATCCGCACCCAGCGTCGTGCCAGCGCGGGCTGCGGTGGCGGCGACCAACGCGCGAGCAGATCGTCCATCGCGCCAAAGTCGTTGCAGACAAGCACGGTATCGCAACCGGCGTCGAGCGCCGCGACGGCACGCGCGACGATATCGCCCGCCGAGTGCGCGCCTGCCATTTCCAGATCGTCGGAGAACACGAGACCGTCGAACGCAAGCCGTCCGCGCAGGATGTCGGTGATCCACAACCGCGAGAATCCCGCGGGCTGCGCATCGACCGCCGGGTAGACCACGTGCGCGGGCATGATCGCCGGGAGATCCTGCTGGATCAGCGCCGCGAACGGCACGATGTCCGTGCGCAAAATGTCGTCGAGCGCGCGAGTGTCGATCGGAATGTCCACGTGCGAATCGGCGGAAACGTAGCCGTGTCCGGGGAAGTGTTTGCCGACACCGGCGCAGCCACCGCTCGCGAGTCCGCGCAGCAGCGCACCGGCGAGGTCGGCGACGATCACGGGATCGGCGTGGAACGCGCGATTGCCGATCACGGTGCTGGCGGCGTAGTCGAGATCGAGCACCGGCGTGAAGCTGAAGTCGACGTCGTGGGAACGCAACTCGCGGGCGATCGTCGTCCCATGCTCGAAGGCGGCGGCGTTGGCCGCAACCGGATCGCTATCCCAATGCTCTCCCAACGTGCGCATCGGCGGGATCGCGGAAAATTCGCCGTCCCGAAACCGCTGCACGCGACCGCCTTCGTGGTCGACGGCGATCAGGAGCGCCGGCCGTACGGCACGGATCGACGCCGTGAGCGCGCGCAACTGCGCCGACGACGCGAAGTTGCGCGCAAAAAGGATGACGCCGCCGACGCGTGGATCGGACAGACGCGCACGATCGGCATCGGTCAGCGTCAGCTGCTCGACGCCGAGCATGATCGGTCCGCGCGGCGCGCTCATGTCGGCGCGCTCATGCCGCCGACCTCTTTGCTGGGTCGGCACCGTGTGCACGCCCGCGTGTCGGTCTCCCGGCAATCGCGCGCCGCCGCTCCCGGCGGGCCTCGGCTTCGCCCGGCGCGCTCATGCCGCCGACCTCTTTGCTGGGCCGGCACCGTGCGCACGCCCGCGCGTCGGTCTCCCGGCAGTCGCGCGCCGCCGCCCCCTGCGGGCCTCGGCTTCGCCCGGCGCGCTCATGCCGCCTGCCGCATCAGCGCCTTCATCTCGCGTACGGCTTCCCGCAAGCCGACAAAAACGCTGCGCGCGACGATCGCGTGGCCGATATGGAGCTCGCGCACGCCGGGAATCGCGGCAACGGGCTGCACGTTGACGTAGTTCAGCGCGTGTCCGGCGTTGAAGCGCATACCGAGATCCCGAATCGCGCGGCCGGCCGTGCGGACGCGGTCGAGCTCGACGAGCACCGCGGTGCTTTCGGAATCGCGACCTTTCGCGTGATAGGCGTGCGCGTAAGGTCCCGTGTGAATCTCGCAGACACGCGCGCCCGCGCGCGCCGAGGCTTCGACCTGCGGCAGTTCAGCGTCGATGAACACGGACGTCATGATTCCCGCTGCGGCCAACCGGTCGACGGCCGCCTTGATCTTCCCCTCCTGGCCCGCGACGTCGAGTCCGCCCTCCGTCGTGACTTCGGCGCGCCCCTCGGGCACGAGCATCGCCATTTCCGGGCGCAGCTGGCACGCGATGCCGACCATCTCGTCGGTGGCCGCCATCTCGAGATTCAGCTTGATATGCACGAGGTCCCGGAGACGCCGCACGTCTTCGTCCTGGATGTGTCGGCGATCCTCGCGCAGGTGCACGGTGATGCCATCCGCACCGCCGAGGTGAGCTTCGACGGCCGCCCACACCGGGTCGGGCTCGTACGTGCGCCGTGCCTGCCGCAGCGTTGCAACGTGGTCGATGTTGACGCCGAGCTCGATCATGGTTTGTCACCGAGGGGGACGGGGGTTGTCGGATTCACTTGTCGTCTTCCAGAGCCGCGAGGTCCTGCACGACACGCCGGCTGAAAATGCGGCGCTCCTCGAGATAATGATCGAGCACGCCGCGCATCAACCGTTTCGCCTCCGTCGCGGTATCGCTGTCAGGATACCGCTCGGTCGCGAGCGCAATCAGCGTCGCGCCGCGGACGACGGGGAACGCTGCGTGCGGCTCGGCGACCAGCCGCCGCGGTCCGCGGTCGAACGCGTAATGGTAGCGTTGCGCCGGATCGATCGGTGCGCGGGTGTCGACATCGTGGTCGAGCACGAGCGCATAACCGAGCTCGGCGAGCAGCCGTACCTCGAAGCGGCGCAGCGTCACCGCCTGCGCCGCCGGCCGCGCGTCATGGGTGAGCGCCAGCAACGTTTCCGCGTAGGCGTTCCACAGCACCGGATGCGGATCCTCGCGAGGCAGGAGCTTCAGCAGCAACTCGTTCAAGTAGAAGCCGCACAGCAATGCGGCACCGCCGGGCAGCGGAAAGCCGCCTCGCCATTCGGCCTTCACGAGCGTCTTGAGCTCGGCCGTGCCCGCCCACGACAGCGTCAGCGGCTGGAACGCCTGCAAGACGCCGCGAAGTTCCGACCGCGGTCGCTTCGCACCGCGCGCGACCAGCGCCACGCGTCCATGCTCCTCCGTGAGCGTCTCGACGATCACGCTCGTCTCGCGATACGGATACGTGTGCAGCACGAACGCCGCCTGCTCGTCGCGGCGCTCACGGAGCGTCTTCATCGCCATCGGCAGATGCGCTCCTCACCGCTCATGCAGCGACTCGTTCGCATGCTCGCCCACTAATAGCCGAGCCTGGTCAGCATTGCGTCGCTGTCCGACCAGCCGCTCTTGACGCGAACCCAGACGTCGAGAAACACGCGACCACCGAACAGCGCCTCCATGTCGCCGCGCGCTTGCGACGCGATCGCCTTCATCCGCGCTCCGCCCTCGCCGACCAGGATCGCCCGCTGGCTCGACTTGTCGACGAGCACCGTTGCGCGGATCCGGCGCAGCTCGCCTTCGTGCTCGAAGCTTTCGATGACAACGGCGGTCGAGTACGGGATTTCGTCGCCGAGTTGCCGAAAGATCTTCTCGCGGATGAATTCGGCGGCCAGGAAGCGCTCGTCGCGATCGGTGAGCTCGTCGTCCGTGTAGAGCAGCGGCCCCGGCGGCAGATACTGCGCGATCGCTTCCTTCAGCGCCGGCAGATCGGTGCCGCGCTCGGCCGAGATCGGCACCAGCGCAGCGAACTCGCGCAACGCGGCGATCTCGGCGATGCGTGGCAGCAGTGCGCGCTTGTCCTTCAGCGTGTCGATCTTGTTCAACGCGACGATCACCGGTACTTGCGCAGGCAGCAGATCCGCGACGGCGCGATCGGCCGCCGTGAAACGCGCTGCGTCGACGACAAACACGATGACGTCGACGTCGGCGAGCGTCTCACGAACGGCGCGGTTGAGCCGCTCGTTGAGCTTCGATGCGTGACGGGTCTGAAAGCCCGGCGTGTCGACGAACACGAACTGAACGCCGGGCTCGGTGCGTATTCCGGAAATTCGATGGCGCGTCGTCTGCGGCTTTTTCGACGTGATGCTGATACGCGCACCCACGAGCGCGTTCAGCAGGGTCGACTTGCCGACCGACGGCCGTCCGACGATCGCGACGTGACCACAGTGCTGCCGAACATCGGGGTCAGCCACGTGCTTGCGCGTCTCTTGCGGCAATGGCGGTGAGCGCATCGGTCGCGGCGTCCTGCTCGGCGGCGCGGCGGTTGCCGCCCGTCCCGCTTCCGACGATGGACAGCGCGGGAATGCGGCACTCGACCGAGAACACCTCCATCGGCGACTTGCCGGTGGTCGTGACGAGCGTGTATTCGGGCACCGGCAGCCGCTGCGCCTGAAGGATTTCCTGCAACTGCGTCTTGGGGTCCTTGCCGAGCGTCGACGGATTCGCGTCGTGAAGCCGTTCGCCGTAGCAGGCGAGGACCACGCGGGTGACTGCATCGAGCCCGGCGTCGAGGAAAATTGCGCCGAACACGGCCTCCATCGCGTCCGCAAGCATGGAGGCACGGTCGGGCACGCCAGCCCTCGATTCCCCTTCCCCGACGCGAAGCACGGCCGGAAGCCCGACTGTCCGCGCGACGCTCGCCAGCGCCGCTTCGTTGACGAGATGGGCGCGCATGCGAGTCAGTTTGCCTTCCGGCGTCGCAGGAAACCGGTCGTACAGAATCCGCGCGATGACGAGCCCAAGCACCGCGTCACCGATGAACTCGAGTCGCTCGTTGTGCGGAACGCCGTAGCTGCGGTGAGTGAGCGCCTGGCGCAGCAGGCTCGGGTCGGTGAACGCGTGCTCGATCGCGATGCGCGCGGACTCGCTCACATGCGCTAGCCTCGCGTCGAGCGCGCCTCGAACTCGAGCAGAATGCTGGCGTTGCCGATCATGTGCAGCACCTTCTGCCAGGACAGCGTCGCGACGACCAGGTTGCCTTCGCGGCCAACGATCACGTCTCCGGCATTGACCGCGTCGACGTAGTCGGCGGAAAGGCGCCGATCCATCGACCGCTTGATTTCGGCGATGGTCGGGTTCTGCACCTCGAGCATGGTCTGGTCGAGCGCCTTCTGGACGGTGAAGTACTCTATGTACGAGGGCCCGACGCGAAACGCGATCAGAGCGACGGTGATGACGACGACTGTCGTGAACAGGAATCCTGTCATCGACAATCCACGCTCTTTTTGAGCCACGCTGCCCCTCCCCGTCACGCGTTAGCGGATGCCGCTGCCTACGCGCTTGAACGCAAAGGACGCAATGTCGTCCCAGTTGAACCAAATGAAGAATGCCCGGCCCCTGACATGGTCGTCGGGCACGAAGCCCCAATAGCGGCTGTCATCGCTGTTGTCGCGGTTGTCACCCATCATGAAATAGTGACCCGCAGGCACCCGGCATTTGAAGCCGCGCTCATTGTAGTCGCAATTTTCGCGCCCGGAAAACGGCCGCACGTTGGACGGATAGACCGGCTGGGCGCTCTTGTTGACGCCGATCGTGTGCGCGCGCGACGCCTCGCCGTCGGTCTTCTCGATACTTCTTTCGAGCGTCTCGAAGCGTAGGCCTTCCAGGTAACTGTACGAAGAATCGGGCTGCTGCGGCCACGGCGTGCCGTTCACCGTCAGCGCCTTGTCGCGATATTCGACGACGTCGCCGCCGACGCCGACGACCCGCTTGATGAAATCCTGCGACGGATTCAGCGGGTAGCGGAACACGACGACGTCGCCCCGCTTCGGATCGCCAAGCGGGATGATCTTCTGCTCGATGACGGGCAGCCGGATGCCGTACACGAACTTGTTGACCAGGATGAAATCGCCAACTTCGAGCGTAGGCCGCATCGACGACGACGGTATCTTGAACGGCTCGGCCAGGAACGAGCGCAGCAGGAACACGACCAGCAATACCGGGAAGAACGACTTCGCGTATTCGACCCAAACCGGCTCGGCGGCGCCCGCGCTGCGTCGTTTCGCAAGCAGCAGCCGGTCGAGCAGCCAGATGACGCCGGTGACGGCGGTCAGCACGAACAGGATCAGGGCAAAATTCATCGAGGATTGACGTGAGTGGGTGAATGACGCGACTGCCGGCACCTCGCGGCGCGCGGCATTGTCGCATGGGGCGTCTCGCTACTTGTCGCCCACCTGGAGGATCGCGAGGAACGCTTCCTGCGGAATCTCGACGCTGCCCACCGATTTCATCCGCTTCTTGCCGGCCTTCTGTTTTTCGAGCAGCTTTTTCTTGCGCGTGATGTCGCCGCCGTAGCATTTGGCGAGCACGTTCTTGCGCAACGCCTTGATCGTTTCGCGGGCGATGATCTGTGCGCCGATCGCCGACTGCACGGCGACGTCGAACATCTGCCGCGGAATGAGCGAGCGCATTTTCGACGCGACCTCGCGGCCGCGATAGTTGGCGACCGACCGGTGCACCATTACCGACAGCGCATCGACACGCTCGCCGTTGATCAGAATGTCGAGCTTGACGACGTCGGCGGCGCGGAACTCCTTGAACTCGTAGTCGAGCGACGCGTAGCCGCGCGACACCGACTTCAGCTTGTCGAAGAAGTCCATCACCACTTCCGCCATCGGCAACTCATAGGTGAGCAGCACCTGTCGTCCCACGTATTGCATGTTCCGCTGCACGCCGCGCTTTTCCGTGCACAGCGTCAGCACCGGCCCGACGTAGTCCTGGGGCATCAGGATCGTCGCCGTGATGATCGGCTCGCGGATCTCCTCGATCTTGGATGGATCGGGAAGCTTGGATGGATTCTCGATTTCGACGACAATTCCGTCGCGAGTGAGCACCTGGTACACGACCGTGGGCGCCGTCGTGATCAGGTCCATGTCGTACTCGCGCTCGAGCCGCTCCTGGACGATGTCCATGTGCAGGAGGCCGAGAAAGCCGCAGCGGAAGCCGAAGCCCAGCGCCTGCGACACCTCCGGTTCGTAGTGCAGCGATGCGTCGTTGAGCTTCAGCTTGTCGAGCGCGTTGCGCAACGCTTCGTACTGGTTCGACTCGACCGGGTAAAGGCCGGCGAACACCTGCGGCTTCACTTCCTTGAATCCCGGCAATGCAGCCTTCGCGGGTCGCGCCGCGCTGGTCACGGTGTCGCCGACCATCGCCGCCTTCAGCTCCTTGATGCCGGCGGTGATGAAGCCCACGTCGCCCGCCGCGAGCTCGTCGCGCGCGGCCGAGCGTGGCGTGAACACGCCCACCTGCTCGCAGATGTAGCTGGCGCCCGACGCCATCAGCAGGATCTTGTCGCGCGGCTTCAGCGTGCCCTGCATCACGCGCACCAGCATGACGACGCCGACGTAGTTGTCGAACCACGAGTCGATCAGCAGCGCCTGCAGCGGCGCATCGCGGTCGCCCTGCGGCGGCGGCACGCGCGCGATCACCGCTTCCAGGATGTCGTCGATCCCTTCACCGGTCTTGGCACTCGCGCGGATCGCGTCTTCGGCGACAATGCCGATGATGTCCTCGATCTCGTCGATCACCCGCTCGGGCTCCGCGGACGGCAGGTCGATCTTGTTCAGCACCGGCACCACTTCGACGCCCTGCTCGATGGCCGTGTAGCAGTTCGCAACGGTCTGCGCTTCGACGCCTTGCGATGCATCGACGACGAGCAGCGCGCCCTCGCAGGCGGCGAGCGATCGCGACACCTCGTACGCAAAGTCGACGTGGCCCGGCGTGTCGATCAGGTTCAGCCGGTACGTAAGTCCGTCGCGCGCGACGTAAGTGAGCGCCGCCGTCTGCGCCTTGATCGTGATGCCGCGCTCGCGCTCGAGGTCCATCGAATCGAGCACCTGGGCTTCCATTTCGCGATCGGACAATCCGCCACAGCGCTGGATGAACCGGTCGGCAAGCGTCGACTTGCCGTGATCGATGTGCGCGATGATCGAGAAATTGCGGATGTTCAGCATGGGAAAAGTCAAAGGGCACCCGCCTGCGGTGCCCTTTCAACGCGAGGCCGGCGTGGTGACGGCCGCGCAGGGAGGTGCCGCGGTAACCGGCGGCCCTAAAACATTGAATTCTATCGGAAACCTATCATCAACGCGACTGCTGCGTTGCATCGCGCAATGCGTTCTCGACGCCGGCTGTGTCCAGCCGGTAATGACAAAGCTCGATGCCATCGATTGAGCCATGCAGCAGCACCGGCACGAGGTCGCCGAAACGCGCCTCGATCGCGGCGTCGGTGTCGACGTCGATCTCCGTGATCGTCGCGCCCGCCGCTTTCGCAAGCGGGCGCAGCGCGTCGCGCATCTCGTCGCAGAGATGGCAGTACGCGCGGACGAGGAGCGTGAGGTGGACCGAATCGTTCCTCAACCAGAACCCCGGCCGCTTCTCGGCCTCCTTGCGCCGGCTGTTCTCGCGAGCAGTTGCGTGTCGGCCTCGCGCGCCGACTCGCGCTTGCCGTCGATCCACACTCGTGGGGCCCTCGCCGGCCGCTCGCGCGCCGTCATCACTCCCCGTTGCTGAGCTTCAATGTCGTATAGAACGAATTGTCGCCGCGACGTACCTGCAACGTGACCGACGCGCCCTTGTCGAGCTTCGCGAGGATGTCGTTCACCTGCGCGGCGGACTTCGCCTCGGCGGGCACGCCCTTCTGGATGATCGCCAGGATCACGTCGCCCGGCTGCACGTTGCCGCGCACGACGCCGACGACGTCCTCGATCAGCACACCGCCCGACTTCAGGTCGAGTTCCTTGCGCTGCTCGTCGGTCAAGTCGGACAGCACGAGCCCCATCCGGTTGGGCTTCGCCTTCTCCTTCGGCGAGGGGGTGCCGCGCCGCGGTTGCGCCGACGCGACATCCTCCTTCATCTCGGCGACGGTGACGGCGAGGTCCTTCTGCACTCCCTTGCGCCATACGGTCAGCGTGATCTTCGTGCCCGGCCGGATCGCGGTGATGATCCGCGGCAGGTCGTTCGATGACCGAACGTCGCGGCCGTCGACCTTCAGGATGATGTCGCCGGATTCGACGCCCGCCTTGGCCGACGGCCCGTCCTTCTCGACGCCGTTCACAAGCGCACCGCTCGCCTGCTTCAAGCCAAACGCTTCCGCCGACTCTTTCGTCAGCTCCTGGATCTGCACGCCGATGCGCCCGCGCGTCACGCGGCCTTTTTCGCGCAACTGGCTCACCGCGTTCATCGCGATGTCGATCGGCACCGCGAACGCGAGCCCCATGTAGCCGCCGGTCCGCGAGTAGATCAGCGAATTGATGCCGACGACCTCGCCCTTCATGTTGAACAGCGGTCCGCCCGAGTTGCCGGGATTGATCGCCACGTCGGTCTGGATGAACGGCACCAGGTTTTCCTGCGGCAGGTCGCGACCCTTCGCGCTGACGATGCCGGCCGTCATCGTGTTCTCGAGGCCAAACGGCTTGCCGATCGCCACGACCCATTCGCCGACCTTGAGCTTGTCGGGATCGCCGATCGAGACTTTCGGCAGATCCTTCGCTTCGATTTTCAGCAGCGCCACGTCGGTTCGCTTGTCGGTGCCGATGACCTTCGCGATGAATTCGCGCTTGTCGGTGAGCCGCACGGTCACTTCGTTCGATTCGTCGACGACGTGGGCGTTGGTGACGATGTAGCCATCGGCCGAGAAGATGAAGCCCGACCCCGTCGACTGCGTCTCGAATTCGCGTTGCTGGCCGCCGCCGGGACCGTTGCGGGGAATCTGTCCGAACCGGCGGAAGAACTCATAGAACGGATCGTCCTCGTCGAATGTCGGGTGCGCGCTGCCGGCGCGCCTTCTGCGTGACGTCGATCGACACCACGGCCGGGCCCTGGCGTTCGTAAAGATCGGTGAAATCGGGCAACAGGCCCGGGCGCCCCTGCGCGAGCGCCAGTGACGGCGCCACGAGCGGCAGCAACGCGACGAGCGCGGCACCAAACGCAGTGACGAGCGGTTTTGCGGGCGAGAACATGACGTTCCTCTTGTCGGTCAGGTGATGGACGGTGCGGTGAATAGTCAGCGCCGGGTGACGGAATGGGCGATCTGGCGCACGGTCGCGCCGGGCGTCTCGCCCATCACGGTGATCAGGTAGTCGTCCTGCTTGACGCTGTACACGTTGAGCCCGCCTTTCTGCAGGAAGCCCGCGGGCGCGGCGCCGCTTGCGAGCGGCTCGATGAACACGCTGATGGAGACGAGGCCGTCGGAGTAGACGAGATGGGCAACGCGCTCGCGGCGTCCGCGCAGCTTGCGGAAGCCTTCCATGATCTTCTCGAATCCGGGCGGCATCCGCGCGACCATCCAGCCGGTGGCCTGCTGAACGACGTCGCCCGCCGCGCTTTCGAGCGTTTTCCAGTCGGGCGGAACGACCGGCCACGACGGCTCGACCATCGCGCGCTCGATGCGTGCATTGATCGTCAGGTCGGAAAACGCGAACTGCTCGATGGGCTCGCCGCGTTCGTTCAGCACGCGCGCCTTCAGCAGGAGGCCGGTGGCCCCGTCGGACCAGAAACGGTGGCCATAGCGCAGCCCATCCTTCGGTTCGAACACGACCACCTGCACGGGCCGGCCACCCACGCGATCCTCGCCGACGACGCGAAACGCGTAATAGCGCGACAACGACTGCTGCTGCTCGGCCGATAACGACGGGAACACGTTGCGGAACGTTCCTGGTTCGACGCGGACCAGCTTTGCATCGGGGTAATAGCAGCGGACCTCGCCGTCGTTGCGCACGACCTCGCGCGCCGGTCCGTCGAGGTTGACGAGCTTCGCGAACTCGCGGTTATCCAGGTATAGGTGAGTGATCCGCGACGACTCCACGCGGGGACCGATCTGGTAGACGATCGTGCCGACGTAGTCGAGCTGGCGCGCCGCCTGCGAGGCGCGCGCGAGCCACTGCATCGCGTCGTCGGCGCGCGCACCGGTCGCGACGAGCGCCAGCACAAATACGGCCGGTGCGAACCGGCCGGCGAGGAACCACGTACTGCGCAACGCGCGCTGCATCGATCGTCGAAGGGTCAGTAGGCGCGCGCGTTCATTCGGGGACGGCAGAACGGAGCGGCGGTGCCGTCGCCGCCACGTCGCGCAGGTAGGGCCCGACGCTCTGCAACGCATTCGCCGGTGCGTATTCCTGATGCGCCAGCAGGTAGTCGGCGGGAACGGTGATCTGCCGGGCCTGCGCCGCGCGCACTCCACCCGCTTCGCCGGCCTTCGCAAAGCCAGCCGGCGTCGCGTCGATCAGCGAGTAGGCGGTCCAGCCGACGACGGTAACCGCTGCGACCGATGCCGCGGCCGCCCAGGCCCAAGACGCCGCGCGCGAAGCGGACGACCCACGCGGCGCCAGCACGGTCGGCTCGGCGACGAGTTGCCGCGCCACCGCCATCCCGATGCCTCGCGTCACGGCGGGCTCGCCGCGCAGCGCATCACCGATCGTGTGGTAGCAACTCCACGTCGCCATCGCGGCATCGCTTTTCAGCGTCACCCAGAGGCTGTCCATTTCCGCCGCGTCGACATCGCCATCCATCAGACGCGAAATTCTCTCGTTCATCACCATCTCCGGTTTTCATCGGTGCCGAGCAGCGGCCGCAGATCGGCCGCAATCGATTCCCGTGCGCGAAAGATCCGCGACCGCACGGTGCCGATCGGACAATTCATGACGCTTGCAATTTCCTCGTAGCTCAAACCCTCTATCTCACGCAGCGTGATCGCCGTGCGCAGGTCGTCGGGCAACCGCTCCATCGCGCGATTCACCGTCGCGGCAATCTGCTTCCCCAGCAATTCCGCTTCCGGGGTCGCCGAATCCCGCAACTGCTCGGCATCCTCGAAGCTTTCGGCATCCTCGTGGTCGAAACCCGTCGACGTCGGCGCCCGCCTTCCCATGGCGACGAGGTAGTTCTTCGCCGTGTTGATCGCAATCCGGTACAGCCACGTGTAGAACGCGCTGTCGCCCCGAAAGCTCGGCAGCGCGCGGTAAGCCTTGATAAAAGCCTCCTGCGTCACGTCCTCGACCTCCGCCGGGTCGCGTACCAGCCGCGACAACAGCCGTCCGAGCTTCCGCTGGTACTTCGCCACCAGCAGCTCGAAAGCGCGCTTATCACCCCGTTGCGCTCGCAGCACGAGCTCATGATCGACTTCGCGATCACCCATCCGCGGGCAGTCCCTGATTCATTTCGTTGTTATGCCCGCCGAACGGCGGGCGCGGCTGCCGGCGGCGCCGCCACGACCCCCGGGAGGGTGCCGTGGAAGCCACGTGGCGCACACTTGCAGCAACAGACCATTTGGCGCGTTCCAAGTTCAGCGTCTTTAGGTGCGGGAAATCGCGGAAAGCGACGATTGTGGCGACAAAGCCACGGCCGGACGCACTTCGCCCGTTTCGATGCCTCGATAGTTGCGAAGCGGCCGCCGGGCCCATGGCGCCAGAGCCGTACGGGCCGTGGCGTCGAGCACGCCGAGCGCGTCGAGCACGGCAACGATCGCCGGATACAGGCCGCGCTTCTGTCCGTCGGCGACCTTGATGGCAATGCCGATACCCTGGCTGCGGATGCCGATCGCCTGGACGCCTTCGGCGCCGATCTTGGTGACCCAATCGCCGCGGCCCGCCTGCATCAGCGCGAGATCGCTGCGGCGCTCGCCCGACACCATTTCCGGGTGGGCGATCATCGCGTTCGCCAGCGCACGCGGCGCCGTGCCGTAGTCGGCGTCGACCTCGGCGCTCGCGAGCCGGGCGAACGCCCCCGCCAGCGACGCCAGCGGTACGGCGTAGTTCGGTGCCGAGCAGCCGTCGATGCCGGCGATGAGCCTCGCCTCGGCAACGCCGGTAAAGCACGCGACCGCGCGGCGGATCGCCTGCTGCAGCGGATGGTCGAACGCCAGATAGTCGGCCTTGTCGTGACCGCATTGCACGCAATAGGCGAGCATCGCGCTGTGCTTGCCCGAGCAGTTGTGCTGCAGCGTCGAATAGGGCGGTGGCGGCGGCACCTCGCCCCGCGCCTCGTAGAACCCCGGCGCGTGCGTGCCGCATTGCAGGTCCGCCGCCGAGCAGCCGGCACGCGCGAGCATGTCCGCCACCGCTTCGACGTGGCGCGGCTCGCCGGAATGACTGGCGCACATCAGCGCCACCTGTGCGGCCGAGTAGCCGAATCGCGCCACGCCGTCGCCGGCCGCGAACGGCAGCGCCTGCAGCGGCTTCAGCGCGCTGCGGGTAAACGTCAGCGTGTACGGATCGCCGGCCGCGTGCAACACGCGACCTTTCCGATCGACGACGGCCACGGCGCCCGCATGGACGCTCTCGACGACGCCACCGCGCGTGGCTTCGGCCAGAGGTACATAGGCGGCGGGAACGGTGGCTTGGGGCACGAGGGCAATCGCGGGCAAACCCGCATTATCGCCTATCGGGCGTGCCCGGTCTTCCGCCGGGTGGTGGCCGACTGTCAGCCGGCGTCCGGCGCAAGCGCCACGCGGATCTGCTCGAGCGCGGCCGGATCCTCGATCGTCGTCAGGTCGCCCGGGTCCCGCGCCTCGGCGAGCGCCTGGATCGACCGGCGCAGCAGCTTTCCGGAGCGCGTCTTCGGCAGCAGCGACACGAAGTAAACCGTCGACGGCCGCGCGATCGCGCCAAGCTCGCGATCGACCGTCTGCATCACCTCGCGGCGCATCGTCTCGGCGGCCGCCGTGTCAGCGACGCGCGAGGCGTCCTTGACGACGCAAAACGCGATCGGCACCTGTCCCTTGAGCTCGTCGTGAATCCCGACGACGGCAACCTCGGCAATGCCTGCGTGCGCCTGCACCGCCTCCTCGATCTCGCGCGTGCCAATCCGGTGGCCGGCGACGTTGATGACGTCGTCGGTGCGCCCGAGCACGAAGTAATACCCATCGGCGTCGCGGGTCGCCCAGTCGAACGTCGAATAAAGCTGCCGGCCGGGAATCGTCTCGAAGTACGTCGAGACGAACCGCGCGTCATTGCCCCAGACGGTCGTCATGCACCCCGGCGGCAGCGGCGGCGCGATCGTCAGCACGCCCTTCTCGCCGGCGGCGACGTCGTGCCCGGTGGTGCCATCGACGAGTTTGACGTCGAAGCCGTAGACGGGAAACGACGGCGATCCGAACTTGCGCGGCGTGTCTTCGACGCCGAGCTGCGCGGACAGGATCGGCCAGCCCGATTCCGTCTGCCAGTAATTGTCGACGATCGCCACACCGAGCGCGTCCGACGCCCAGCGCGCCGTCGGCTCGTCGAGCGGCTCACCGGCGAGGAACAGGTAGCGCAGCGACGAGAGGTCGTGGCGGCGCATGAACGCGACGTCCTGCTTTTTCAGAACGCGGATCGCCGTCGGCGAGCTGAACATCGTCTTCACCTTGTGCTGTTCGACGATCTTCCACCAGATGCCCGCATCGGGGCGGATGGGCAGCCCTTCGTACATGATCGTTGGCGAGCCGTTGATCAGCGGTCCGTAGACGATGTACGAATGGCCCACCACCCAGCCGATGTCGCTCGTGCAGAACATCGGCTCGCCGGCTGCCAGGCAGAAGATCCGTCGCATCGACGACGCGAGCGCGACCGCATAACCGCCGGTGTCGCGCTGGACGCCCTTCGGCAGTCCGGTCGTGCCGGACGTGAACAGGATGTACGACGGCGCCGACGATTCCATCCATTCGCACGGCACGCGTGCGCCTGCGTGCGCGGCACGCAGCGTCGCGTAATCGACGTCGCGGCCCCGCTGCATGTCGAGATCGCGGTCGAGCCCGCGGTTGACGATGATGACGCGCCGCGGCGGATGGCGGGCGATCCGCAGCGCTTCGTCGACCAGCGGCTTGTACGGGATGACCTTGCCGCTGCGCATTCCCGCGTCAGCGGTTACGAGCAGCACGGGCCGCGCATCGTCGATCCGCGTGGCGAGGCTCGCCGCCGCGAAGCCGCCGAACACGACCGAATGAACGGCGCCGATGCGCGCGCAGGCGAGCATCGCGAACACCGCCTCTTCGATCATCGGCATGTAGATCAGCACGCGATCGCCGCGGCCCACGCCGCTCGCCTTCAGCATCGCCGCGACGCAGTTCACCTCGTCGTGCAACTGCCGATAGGTGTACTGCGCCGTCCGGTCGGTCTCGGTGGAGATGAAGATGAGCGCGGGCTGCTCGGCACGCTGCGCCAGATGCCGGTCGACAGCGTTGTGGCAGAGATTCGTCCGTCCGCCGACGAACCATCTGCTGAACGGCGGCTGCGAGTGATCGAGGACGGTCTCGAACGGCGTCTGCCAGTCGATCAGCGCGGCCTCGTCACGCCAGAACGCGTCGCGGTCCTCGATCGATCGGCGGTGAAACTCGGCGTAGTTCGTCATGGTGTCGGCCGGAAGGTGCGCCGGTCGGCGCGCGATCGGGCGCGATACCGGCTTCTGCGGCGCAAAACCCCGATCCGCGTCAAGGATGCGTGTCGGCGGCGACGCGCACGACCGTGCGGCCGCGCACCATTCCCTTCAGGTAGGCATCGAAGTGCGTCGGCAACTCGTCGAAATCGATCGTCCGCACTTCGTCATGGACGCGATCGGGGCGCCATTCGACCGCCAGCTTGTTCCACAGCGTCTGTCGCAGCGACATCGGCGTATTGGCGCTGTCGGTGCCCAGCAGCCGCACGCCGCGCAGGATGAACGGGGCGACGCTCGTATTGAGCTTCATGTCGGCGGCAAGGCCCACGGCGGCAACCGTCCCGGCGATCTTCGACGTGGCGAGCAGCCAGGCCAGCAGATCGCCGCCCAGGTTGTCGACCGCGCCGGCCCACGTCGCCTTTTCGAGCGGCCGGGCGCTGCCGAGCTCGATCGACGAGCGCAGCATCACGTCGCGCGCGCCGATGCGCCGCAGATAGTCGGATTCACGCGCCTTGCCGGTGATCGCGACGACGTCGTGGCCCTGTTTCGCGAGGATCTCGATCGCGACCGAGCCCACGCCGCCGGTTGCGCCGGTAACCGCGACCGGGCCGTTTTCGGGCACGAGGCCATTGAGCTGCATCAGGTGAATCGCCAGTGCCGCCGTGAAACCGGCCGTGCCGAGCGTCATCGCGTCGAACGCCGTCATGCTCTCCGGGCGGCGCACGATCCAGTCGGCCGGCACCCGGCAGTATTCGGAGTAGCCGCCGTCGTGCGAGACGCCGAGGTCGTAGCCGGTGACGATGACCTTGTCGCCGCGCTTCCACCGCGGATCGTTGCTCGATTCCACCGTGCCCGCCATGTCGATGCCGGCGACGGTGGGAAATTTGCGCATGATCTTGCCGGCCCCGCCGTACGACAGCGCATCCTTGTAATTGATCGTCGAGTACTTCGTGCGGATGACGACGTCGCCCGCATCGAGATCGTCGAGCGACAAATCGACGAAACGACTCGACACGACCTTGTCCTGCTCGAACGTGCGATAGGCCTTGAATGTCTGCATCGGAGTCTCCTGTGCGTGAAGGCGGGACGGTTCCAGTCAGCCGGCGGGCGCTCCGGCATCACCATCGGTGACGTGCGGCAGCGCGATGTAGTCGTGCGTGCGCATCTCCATCAGGCGGCTCACCGTGCGCGGAAACTCGCGCGCGTTGTGGCCCTCCCTGTATAGCGCGTCGGCCGGGGCGGACGCGGACGCGACGAGCTTCACGCGATGATCGTACAGGATGTCGATCAGCAACGTGAAGCGCCGGGCCTGATCGGCGGTTTCCACGCCCATCCGCGGGATATCCGATACCAGGACGACGGCGAACCGGCGGGCGATCTCCAGGTAATCCCGCTGCGACCGCGGTCCGTCGCAGAGCGCGGCGAAGTCGAACCAGACCACGCTACCCGCCCGCCGGCGTGCCGAGAGCGGGCGGCCGTCGATCATCAGTTGCGGGTCTTCGTCGGGGCCGCCCCGCATCGCTTCGAAAGACCGGGTCATCGCCGCATCGGCCGCTGCGCCGCAAGGCACGTGGAACGCCTCGACGTGCTCGAGCGCGCGCAGCCTGTAGTCGACGCCGGCGTCGACTTCGACGATGTCCAGCCACTGCTTGATCAGCGCGATGGTCGGCAGGAAGCGGTCGCGCAGGAGGCCGTGCGGCCACAATTCGTCGGGCGGATAGTTCGACGTCGTCACGAGGACGACGCCGTTGTCGAACAGGGCGGACAGCAGCCGGCCCAGGATCATCGCGTCGGCGATGTCATTGACGTGGAATTCGTCGAAGCACAACAGCCGGTTGCGTTGCGCGATCTGCAGCGCGACCTTCACCAGCGGATCGGGCTCGTCCTTCAGTTCCGCAAGCGACGCGTGCACGTCGCGCATGAACGCGTGGAAATGCACGCGCGCCTTGCGCCGGATCGCGACGGCGGCGAAGAAGCTGTCCATCAGCAGGCTCTTGCCGCGGCCCACGCCGCCCCACAGGTAGATGCCGCGCGGGATCTCCGGGGCCGCGAACAGCCGCCGCAGCGTCGACTTCCGCGCGGCGGCGAAGGCCGTCAGCTCGTCGGCAAGCTGCTGCAGCCGTTCGAGTGCTGCGATCTGCGCATGGTCGAGCGTCGCGTGCCGCTGATCGAGCAGCGGTTCGAGATACTCGATGAGGCCGCCATGGCGGCGCGAGATCTGGCCGGGGTAATCGGCCCCGATCATTTCTCGGTCAAGCGGTCGGCCGTTTCAGTCCGCGGCACGTATCAGAGATTGAGGGTGCGCTTGTCGACGGCGAGCGCGGCTTCGCGCGTCACCTCGGACAGCGTCGGATGCGCATGGCAGATCCGCGCGATGTCCTCGCTCGATGCGCCGAACTCCATCGCGACGACACCTTCGGCGATCAGCTCGCTCGCCTGGGGTCCGATGATATGCATGCCGAGGATCCGGTCCGTGGCGGCATCGGCGACGAATTTGACGAAGCCCGTCGTATCGCCGAGCGCGCGCGCGCGGCCGTTCGCGGCGAACGGAAACATCCCGGCGCGATAAGCAACGCCGTCCTGCTTCAATTGCTGCTCGGTCTTGCCCACCCACGCGATCTCGGGGGACGTGTAGATGACCCACGGTATCGTATTGAAGTCGACGTGGCCGTGCTGACCGGCGATGCGCTCGGCAACCGCAACGCCCTCGTCCTCGGCCTTGTGCGCGAGCATCGGTCCGCGCACGACGTCACCGATCGCCCAGACGTTCGCGAGATTGGTCCGGCACAGGTCGTCGACGGCCACGAAGCCGCGTGCATCGAGTGCCAGGCCCACCACGTCGGCGCCAAGCCCGGCCGTCAGCGGCACGCGGCCGATCGAGACGATCAGCCGGTCGAACACGGCGGTCTGCGCAGCACCGGCGCCATCGGCGTACTCAACGGTGACGTCGTCCTTGCCGACGTGCACGGCATTGATCTTGACGCCGAGCTTGATCGCGAGACCCTGCTTCGCAAACTGCTTCGCGGCCTCCTTCGCAACCGCCTCGTCGGCGGCGCCGAGGAACGCCGGCAGCGCTTCGAGGACCGTCACGTCCGCGCCAAGACGCCGCCAGACACTGCCCATCTCGAGCCCGACGACGCCCGCGCCGACGACGCCAAGCCGTTTCGGCGCGACCGGGATGGCGAGCGCGCCCGCATTGTCCAGGATGCGCACGTTGTCGAACGCGACGCCGGGCAACGCGCGTGGCATCGACCCCGTGGCAATGATCACGTGCCTGCCGACGATCGTGGCAGCACCGGGCCCTTCGATCGCGATCCGCCACCGCTCGCCATCCTTGCCGGTGAACGCGCCGCGTCCGTGGAAGAAGGCAATCTTGTTCTTCTTGAACAGGTAGGCGATGCCGTCGTTGTTCTGTGCAACGACCTTATCCTTGCGGGCAAGCATCTTCGCAACGTCGATCGACAGGCCTTCGATCTCGATGCCGTGGTCGGCAAATGCGTGCCCCGCGTGCGCATAGTTCTCCGACGATTGCAGCAGCGCCTTCGACGGGATGCAGCCGACGTTCGTGCACGTGCCGCCGAGCGCCGGCTTGCCGCCTGCGCGCGTCCAGTCGTCGACGCACGCGGTCGCAAACCCGAGTTGCGCGCAGCGGATGGCGGCGACATAGCCGCCTGGGCCACCCCCAATGACGACGACGTCGAATGACGGTTGGGCGTCCATCGCCTAGAGGTCGAGCAGCAACCGCGCCGGATCCTCGAGCGCTTCCTTGATTGCCACGAGCGACAGCACGGCCTCCCGTCCGTCGATGATCCGATGGTCGTACGACTGCGCGAGGTAGTTGATCGGCCGCACGACGACCTGGCCGTTCTCGACGACCGCGCGCTCGCGCGTCGCGTGCACGCCGAGGATCGCCGACTGCGGCGGGTTGATGATCGGCGTCGACAGCATCGAGCCGAACACGCCGCCGTTGCTGATCGTGTACGTGCCGCCAGTCAGTTCCTCGACGGTGAGCTTGCCTTCCTGCGCGCGCTTGCCGAAGTCGGCGATCACCTTCTCGATGTCGGCGACGGACAGTTGGTCGGCGTCGCGAATGATCGGCACGACAAGTCCGCGCGGGCTGCCGACAGCAATGCCGATGTCGTAGTAACCGTGATAGACGATGTCGGCGCCGTCGATCGACGCGTTGACGAGCGGATACTTCTTCAGCGCGTGCACGGCCGCCTTCACGAAAAACCCCATGAAGCCGAGCTTGACGCCGTGCTCCTTCTCGAAGCGATCCTTGTAGCGGTTGCGCAAGTCGATGACCGGCTGCATGTTCACTTCGTTGAACGTCGTGAGGATCGCGGCCGTCGACTGCGACTGCACGAGGCGTTCGGCGATTCGCGCGCGGAGCCGCGACATCGGCACGCGCTGCTCGGGACGCGCGCCGCGGCTCGCATTCGTTGGCACCGCCGGTGCAGGCTTCGGCGCAGGCGGCTTGGGCTCGGCAGGCTGCGCGGCCGGCGCCGCGGGCTGTGCGCGTGCGGTGACCGCTTGCGCGACGTCGCCCTTCGTGATGCGCCCGCCGCGCCCCGTTCCTGCAACCGACGCGGCATCGACACCCTGATCCGCCATCATCTTGCGCGCCGCGGGCAACGCCGTCGCGCTGTCGGCGGGCTTCGCCGCCGCTACGGCGGGCGCGGGTGCCGCCACCGCCGCCGCAGCCGGCTTCGCACCGGCAACGCCGTCGGACTTGCCGTCCGTGTCGATGACCGCGATGACGTCGTTGGAGGTGACGGTGGATCCGTCGGGCCGCGTGATCTCCACCAGCACGCCGTCTCCGGGCGCCGGCAATTCCAGCACGACCTTGTCCGTCTCGATGTCGATGAGGTTCTCGTCGCGCTTGACGGCCTCACCGGCCTTTTTGTGCCAGTTGACGAGCGTCGCTTCGGCGACCGACTCGGGCAACTGTGGAACCTTCACTTCGATTCTCATCGTGCGACTCTCTTAACGAACCGTAGACGTCGGTGGCCTTAGAAAGGGCGCGCGTGCACGCGTTCGCCGGTCACCGCGCGAGCACCATCTCACCGGATTTGAGCTTGTCGGCGAACGCATCCTCGATCAGCTGCTTCTGCTCGGCGTTGTGTTTCGCGGCGTAGCCGACGGCCGGCGATGCGGATACCGGGCGGCCGGCATACGCCAGCATCTTCTTCTCGTCGATGTCGGCGCGCAGGTAGTAGTTGAGCCGATACCAGGCGCCCTGGTTCTGCGGCTCCTCCTGGCACCAGACCACTTCCTTCGCCTTCGCGTACGTCGCGATCTCGCGCTTGTAGTCCGCGTGCGGAAACGGATATTGCTGCTCGAGCCGGATGATCGCAACGTCGTCGATGCCGCTCTGCCGGCGATAGTTCAGCAGCTCGAAGTAGACCTTGCCGGAACATACGATGACGCGACGCACCTTCTTCGGATCGAGCTTGTCCACTTCGGGAATGACGTTCTGGAAGTGGCCGTTCGCAAGGTCGTCGAGCGTCGACACCGCTTCCTTGTGGCGCAGCAGGCTCTTCGGCGTGATGACGATCAGCGGCTTGCGAAACAGCCGGATCATCTGCCGGCGCAGCAGATGGAACGTCTGCGCAGGCGTCGTGGGCACGACCACTTGCATGTTGTGCTGCGCGCAGAGTTGCAGATAGCGTTCGGGCCGCGCCGACGAATGCTCGGGCCCCTGCCCTTCGTAGCCATGAGGCAGGAACAGCACCAGATCGCAGATGCGCCCCCACTTCACTTCACCGGCGCTGATGAACTGGTCGATGACAACCTGCGCACCGTTCGCGAAATCACCGAACTGCGCTTCCCAGATGACGAGCTGGTTGGGCTCGGACGTCGTGTAGCCGTATTCGAAGCCGAGGACCGCGTTCTCGGTGAGCACCGAATCGATGATCTCGAAATCGGGCTGCCCCTCCTTGATGTGCTGCAGCGGCACCCAGGTTCCCGAATCCCACTTCTCGCGGTTCTGGTCGTGCAGTACCGCGTGCCGGTGCGAGAACGTGCCCCGGCCTACATCCTCACCCGAAATGCGCACGCCGTAGTCCTGGTCGAGCAGCGATGCGTACGCGAAGATCTCGCCCATCCCCCAGTCGATCGGCACCTTGCCTTCGACCATCGCGCGCCGGTCGGCCATCAGCTTCTCGACACGCGAATGCAGCTTGAAATCGGACGGCACCGTCGTCGCCTTGATGCCGAGCTCGGTGAGGCGCGCCATCGGCACCGTCGT
Organism: uncultured Pseudomonadota bacterium; assembly: GCA_963709335.1. GTDB lineage: Bacteria > Pseudomonadota > Gammaproteobacteria > Burkholderiales > Casimicrobiaceae > VBCG01. Next base: position 393,612 of record CAVPWB010000001.1, on the reverse strand, counting down.
GTCGGCAGGATCGGTCCAGTGGCGGCCCTTGTACGCCGACCAGTCGACGATGAACGGCGGCTTGTAGTTCGACAGCACCGTCGTGTTCGTGTGATAGCCCTTGTCCATTGCCGCGCGGTACGTCGCGATCATCGCGTCGGCGTCCTCGGCGCTCAGCACACCCTCCGCGACGAGGCGATCGGCGTAGAGCTTGCGTGTGCCCGGATGCTGGTTGATCTTCTTGTACATCAGCGGCTGGGTGATCATCGGCTCGTCGGCTTCGTTGTGGCCAAGGCGACGAAAGCAGACGAGGTCGATGAACACGTCCTTGTGGAAGCGCTGCCGGTAGTCGAATGCGAGCTCGGTGGCGAGCAGGCACGCCTCGGGGTCGTCGCCGTTGACGTGGAAGATCGGCGCTTCGACCATCTTCGCGACGTCGGTGCAGTAGAGCGTGCCGCGAACGTCGCGCGGATCGGACGTGGTGAACCCGATCTGGTTGTTGATGACGACATGGATCGTGCCGCCCGTGTAATAGCCGCGGGTCTGGGCCATGTTCAGGCATTCCTGCACCACACCCTGGCCGGCGATTGCCGCATCGCCGTGGATCAGCACCGGCAGCACCTGGTCGCCGCGCCGGTCGTGGCGCCGGTGCTGGCGCGCGCGAACGCTGCCTTCGACGACGGGATTGACGATCTCCAGGTGCGACGGGTTGAACGCGAGCGTCACGTGCACGGGCCCGCCGGGCGTCGAGATGTCCGACGAGAAGCCCTGGTGATACTTGACGTCGCCCGCCGGCAGATCCTGCGGGGCCTTGCCTTCGAATTCGGAGAACAGGTCGCTCGGCATTTTCCCGAGCGTGTTGACGAGCACGTTGAGCCGGCCGCGATGCGCCATGCCGAGCACGATTTCCTGGACACCGGCGGCACCCGCGCGCTGGATCATCAGGTCGAGCATCGGGATCATCGAGTCACCGCCCTCGCCCGAGAACCGTTTCTGCCCGACGTATTTCGTGTGCAGGTAGCGCTCGAGCGTCTCGGCGGCGGTGAGCCGTTCGAGGATGTGCTTGCGCTCGTCGACGCTGTAGTTCGGCCGCGAGCGGATCGGCTCGAGGCGTTCCTGTACGAACCGCTTCGTCGGCGTGTCGGAGATGTACATGTACTCCGCGCCGAACGTGCGCGTGTACGTGTCCTTCAGCGCTTCGATCAGGTCGCGCAGCCGCATCCGCGCCGGGCCGGCCTTGAACGAGCCGACGTCGAACGGTGTGTCGAGGTCGGCCTCGGTGAAGCCGTACGTGCGCAGGTCGAGGTCGGGGATGTATTGCGGCTCCTGCCGCTTCAACGGATCGAGATCGGCGTGCAGCATGCCGAGCGTGCGGAACTTGCTGATCAGCCGCAGCACGAGCACCTGCTTGTGCATGGTCGTTTCGTCGACCATCGCGCCGGCAACGCGGCGGTTCCGCGCGAGCTCGCGAAACGACTCGATGACGGCGCCGTGCGGTACGTCCGCCGCGTCGCCCTTGACCTCGTCGAAGTAGCTGCGCCACTCGGGTGACACAGTCGCGGGATCGGCGAGGTAGGCTTCATACAGCTCCTCGACGAACGGCGCGTTGCTGCCGAACAGCGTGCTGGACGACTCGAGTTCCTGCATCGTTCCCATAAATGTGTCCTTCAGCTACGTGTCCGGGCGGCCGCGCCGCCCCGTGCGCGACCTATCCGCGTTCCGAGATGGGTTTTACGCTGCGCCGCGTCGCACCGGTGAACAACTGCCGCGGCCGCCCGATCTTGTACTCCGGATCGGACACCATCTCGTTCAGCTGCGCGATCCAGCCGACGGTGCGGGCAAGTGCGAATATCGCCGTGAACAGCTGCACTGGAATGCCGATCGCCTTCTGCACGATGCCCGAGTAGAAGTCGACGTTCGGATACAGCTTGCGCTGCACGAAATAATCGTCCTCGAGCGCGATCTTCTCGAGACCCATCGCGAGCTTGAACAGCGGATCGTCGCCGAGTCCCAGCTCGCCGAGCACTTCGTAGCACGTCTCCCGCATCAGCTTGGCGCGCGGATCGTAGTTCTTGTACACGCGGTGACCAAAGCCCATCAACCGCACCGTCGAGTTCTTGTCTTTCACCTTGGCGATGAACTCGCCGATCTTGGCCATGCCACCCTGGGACTGGATGTCGTAGAGCATGTTGAGCGCAGCCTCGTTGGCGCCGCCGTGCGCGGGCCCCCACAGGCATGCGACGCCCGCGGCGATCGCGGCAAACGGATTCGTGCCCGACGACGCGCACAGCCGCACGGTGGACGTCGACGCGTTCTGCTCGTGGTCGGCGTGCAGGATGAAAATTCGGTCGAGCGCGCGCACCAGCACATCGTTGACCGAGTAGTCCTCGCACGGCGTGGCGAACATCATCCGCATGAAGTTTGCGGCGTACGACAGTTCGTTGCGCGGATAGACGTACGGCTGGCCGACCGAGTACTTGTAGGCCATCGCGATCAGCGTCGGCATCTTCGCGATCAACCGGTGCGCCGAGATGTCGCGCTGATGCGCATCGTCCAGGTTGATCGAGTCCGGATAGAACGCGCTCATCGCGCCGACCATGCCCGTCAGCACGGCCATCGGGTGGGCATCGCGGCGGAACCCGCGCATGAAGAACTGCATCTGCTCGTTGACCATCGTGTGGCGCGTGACGAGATCGACGAAGTCCTTTTTCTGCCGAACGTTCGGCAGCTCGCCGTAGAGCAGCAGGTAGCACGTCTCGAGATAGTCGCAGCGAACGGCGAGCTCCTCGATCGGATAGCCGCGGTACAAGAGCTCGCCCTTGTCGCCGTCGATGTAGGTGATTGCCGAGCTGCACGCAGCCGTCGACATGAATCCGGGGTCGTACGTGAACTTGCCGGTCTTCGCGTACAGCGTCCGGATGTCGATCACGTCGGGACCGATCGTTCCAGACAGGATCGGGAAGGTGACGGGTTGGGCGCCGTCGGAGAAGTTAAGCGTCGCAGTACGGTCGGTCATCGTGCGTCCTTCGGAGCGGGGCAATGGGGTGCGGGGCGAGACTCACTTCAACAGATGGGGGCGGCGGTTCAAATTCTCATCGGGGCGTCTCACAATGCCCGCAACCGCGCAACGAACGCCGCGTGGGTCGCTTCGGGCTCGGCGCGCCCGGCGATGACGTCCCACAGCGCGTTGTCGCTCATGTCGAGCAACGCGTCGAGGCTCGCGACGTCGGCATCGGTCAGCACGTCGCCGCAGGTGTCGAGAAAGCGCGCCAGCACGAGGTCGTTCTCCAGCATGCCGCGGCGGCATCGCCAGCGGATCCGTCGCAGGCGGTCGTCATCGATGGCCATGCGTACCGCCGGGATTCGGGCCGCATCCGCCGGCAGGCCGCCGGATACCCATCTCGTGTCGTTGCGCGGTGCCGGATCGGAATGTCACACCGTTCGCTTCACCAGCAAATCCTTGATCTTGCCGATCGCCAGCGTCGGGTTGAGGTTCTTCGGGCACACGTCGACGCAATTCATGATCGTATGGCAGCGAAACAACCGATAGGGATCCTCGAGGTTGTCGAGCCGGGCGTTGAGATCGCGGTCACGGCTGTCGGCGATGAACCGATACGCCTGCAGCAGTCCGGCCGGACCCACGAACTTGTCCGGGTTCCACCAGAACGACGGGCAGGACGTCGAGCAGCATGCGCAGAGGATGCATTCGTAGACGCCGTCGAGCTCCTCACGTTCCGCCGGCGACTGCAGCCGTTCGCGCTCGGGCGGCGGCGTGTCGTTGACGAGATACGGCTTGATCGAGTGGTACTGCTTGAAAAACTGGCTCATGTCGACGATCAGGTCGCGGATCACCGGCAATCCGGGCAGCGGCCGCAGCTCGACGGGCTCCTTCAGCGTCTTCAGGTTCGTGATGCACGCGAGGCCGTTCTTGCCGTTGATGTTCATCGCGTCCGAGCCGCAGACCCCTTCGCGGCAGCTGCGCCGGAACGACAGCGAGTCGTCGATCGTCTTCAGCCGGATAAGTGCGTCGAGCAGCATCCGGTCGTGCGGATCGAGCGCGACTTCGTAATCCTGCAGCCGCGGCTTCTCGTCCCGTTCGGGGTCGTACCGATAGATACGGAATTTCATGCGGTTTTCCGGGCGTTTGAGACAGTGCACTGATCGAGCAGATGAGCGCCAGGCAAGGCGCCGCGGAGCGAGCGACCGGAACGTACATCGGCGTACGTGAGGATCGCGAGCGAGCAGCAACGCGGCATGGCGCTCATATGCGAAGCATCAGTAAGTGCGAGCTTTGGGTGGAAATGCGTCGACGGACAACGGCTTCATGTTCACGGGCTTGTACTCGAGCCGATTGCCATCCCGATACCAGAGCGTGTGCTTCAGCCAGTTGACGTCGTCGCGCTCCGGATAGTCGCTGCGCGCCTGCGCGCCGCGCGACTCGCGGCGGGCCTCCGCCGACACGATCGTCGCCTTGGCCGTCTCGATGAGGTTGTCGAGCTCGAGCGCTTCGACGCGCGCCGTATTGAACACGCGACTGTGGTCCTTGATCGCTGTCCGCTGGACGCGCTGCTCCAGCTCCATCACCTTCTCGACACCTTCGGACAGCAGCTGCTGGTTGCGGAACACGCCGCAATGCGCCTGCATCGCCTTGCGCAAGTCGTTGCCGACCTCCGGCACGCTCTCGCCGGTGGTTGCCGAGTCGAGGCGCGCGAGACGCGCGAGCGACAGGTCGCCGGCATCGGCAGGCAGCGGCCGGTGCGACGTGCCCGGTATGTTGCGCTCGACGATGAAATTGCCGGCCGCGCGGCCGAACACGAGCAGGTCGAGGAGCGAATTCGTGCCGAGACGGTTCGCGCCGTGCACGGACACGCACGCGCACTCGCCGACCGCATAGAGTCCCTCGATCACCGTGTTGGGATTGTCGTCCTGCGGGGCGACGACCTGGCCGTGCATGTTCGTCGGCACGCCGCCCATCATGTAATGGATCGTCGGCACGACCGGGATCGGTTCCTTGATCGGATCGACGTTCGCGAACTTGATGGCGATCTCGCGAATCGACGGCAGGCGCTTGATGATGACGTCCGGCCCGAGGTGATCGAGCTTCAGCAGTACGTAATCCTTGTGCGGCCCGCAGCCGCGCCCTTCCTTGATCTCCTGGTCCATCGAGCGGCTGACGACGTCGCGTGACGCGAGATCCTTGAGATTGGGCGCGTAACGCTCCATGAAGCGCTCGCCGTTCGCGTTCAGCAGGATTCCGCCTTCACCGCGAACGCCCTCGGTGATCAACACGCCCGCGCCGGCCACGCCGGTCGGGTGGAACTGCCAGAACTCCAGGTCCTCGAGCGGCACGCCGGCGCGCGCCGCCATACCGAGGCCATCGCCGGTATTGATGAACGCATTCGTCGACGCAGCGAAGATCCGGCCCGCCCCGCCGGTCGCGAGTACCGTGACCTTGGCTTCGAGGATCATGACGTCGCCGGTTTCCATCTCGAGTGCAGTGACGCCGACGACATCGCCCTCTGCGTTGCGGATGAGATCGAGCGCCATCCATTCGACGAAGAACTGCGTGCGTGCGCGGACGTTGCGCTGATACAGCGTGTGCAGCATCGAGTGGCCGGTCCGATCGGCGGAAGCGCACGCGCGGCGCACGGATTTCTCGCCGAAATTCATCGAGTGACCGCCGAACGGACGCTGGTAGATCGTGCCGTCCGGATTGCGGTCGAACGGCATGCCGAAATGCTCGAGCTCGTAGACGACTTCAGGCGCCATCCGGCACATGTACTCGATCGCATCCTGATCGCCGAGCCAGTCGGAGCCCTTGATCGTGTCGTACATGTGCCAGAGCCAGTTGTCCTCCGACATGTTGCCGAGCGACGCGCCGATACCACCCTGCGCAGCGACCGTGTGGGAACGCGTCGGGAACACCTTCGACAGCACGGCAACGCTCAACCCCGCCTCGGCAAGTTGCAGCGACGCGCGCATGCCCGCGCCCCCGGCGCCGATGATCAGCGCGTCGAACCGGCGGGTCGGAAGCTTCATCGGCAACCTCGCGGCGCTCGCAGTTCGGCGGCGATCATGGCCCGCCCCACAGCACCTGGACCGACCAGCCGCCGTAGGCGACCAGCAGGCAGATGACGGCGATCTGCAGCGCGAGCCGCAGGCTCATCGGCTTCGCGTAGTCCATCAGGATGTTGCGCACGCCGACCCACGCGTGCCACAGCAAGGCGACCATCAGCACGAACGTTGCGATCCGGAACGCGTTGCCCGAGAACAGCGCCTTCCATGCGGCGTAATCGAGGCCGCCATGCCAGAGCACGATACCGAGGAACAGCACCGTATAAACGATCATCACGATCGCCGTCACGCGCTGCGACAACCAGTCGCCCAGACCGTAGTGCGCGCCGACCGGCGATATCTGCGCGCGGCTCACCATAGCCGCACCGCGATGGCTACGGCCAGCACTACCGACAGCACGAGCAGAACAGCGGCCGAACTGCGCGCCGGCGCAAGTTGAATCCCGACGTGCAGATCGAGCGCCAGATGGCGCAGGCCCGCGAGCAAATGGAACAGGTATCCCCAGGTCAGGCCGAACAGCACGAGCTTGCCGAGCGGCGTCTTCAGCGGCCGCATCGCCGCCTCGAACGCGTCGGGCGACGCGAGTGACCGCTGGATGAACCACAGCAGCAATGGAATTCCCACGAGAAACAGCAGCGCGCCGGTAATTCGGTGCAGGATGGAAACGACCGCCGGCAGCGGTAGGCGGATCGCGATCAGGTTGAGGTAGACCGGGCGCGGCCTGGCTACGGGGCGGTCAGCGGCAGCCATTCAATCCTCGAAGGAAGACAGTGGACGAAACCGCAGAAAAGCACGGGTGATGGTCCGCGGCGCCGGATTCCGAAGCTTTTTGCACAGCATCAAATTATAGCCGACGCCGATCCTTCGCGCCGCTCGACCAAAACAGCGCCCGGCGTGATTCCCGCGCGTCAGGTCAGCGCATTCCAGTAATGCTCGTGTCGCGTCGTGCACAAGCCGCGCCGGACTTCCACCGGGCGGTCGCCGTACGTGAACGAGATACGGTCGACGGCGAGCAACGGCGAGCCCGCGGCAACGTCCAGTAACTCCGCAGCCGCGCGATCGGCGGCCACGGCATACAGTCGCTCCTCGGCGCGCAGCATCCGCACGCCGAATTCGGTTTCGAAGAAGCCGTACATCGAGCCGGGGTATCCGGAAAAGCGCGCGCGCGTCAGCCCGTTGAACAGCGCGGCCGGCAGCGTGATCTCGTCCAGCACCACCGGCCGGCTCGCATAGTCGAGAATCCGTCGCAGGATGTAGATGCCGTCGCCCTGCTTGATTGCCAGCGCTCGTGCGACCTCTGCACCGGCCTTGCCGCGTCGTAGGTCGATCAGTCGGCTGCCGGGGTACTCGGGACGCCCGTCGTTGCGGCGAATGCGCAGGAAGCGGAAATTGGATGCAGGCTCCTCGGTATGCGTCGCGACGAACGTGCCCTTGCCCTGCCGGCGGACGAGCAGGTTCTCCGCGGCGAGCGCGCCGATGGCCTTGCGCACCGTGCCTTGCGACACGCCGAAGCGCGCCGCCAGCGCCACTTCGGCGGGTATCGCCGTGCCCGGCGGCCATTCGCCGGCTTCGAGCGCGTGCTCGAGCAACGCTTTCGTCTGCACGTATAGCGGCTGGAACGTCGGCGCTTGCGATCTCACTCTTATATCTTATATCAGTTATAGGACATTGACAGCAAATGCACGCGCGCCTACCATTGGAAGCAGGTCCGCCCGTTCGGCTTGCGCAATGCCTCGGCGAACCGGCGTCGTGTCCTGCAGAAACGCGACACTGCCCTCCCTTCCGTTCCAGGAGCCCGCAATGAAAGCACCCGTCCGCGTCGCCGTCACCGGCGCCGCCGGCCAGATCGGCTACAGCTTGCTGTTCCGGATCGCCGCCGGCGACATGCTGGGCAAGGACCAGCCGGTGATCCTCCAGCTTCTCGAACTGCCGCTCGACAAGGCGCAGGCTGCGCTGCGGGGCGTGATGATGGAACTCGAGGACTGCGCGTTTCCGCTGCTCGCCGGCATGCAGGGCGCATCCGATCCGAACGTCGCGTTCAAGGATGCCGACATCGCGATGCTCGTCGGCGCTCGTCCGCGGGGCCCGGGCATGGAGCGCAAGGACCTGCTGCTCGAGAACGCCAAGATTTTCATCGAGCAGGGCAAGGCGCTCGACCGCGTCGCATCGCGCGAAGTCCGCGTGCTCGTCGTCGGAAACCCCGCGAACACCAACGCATACATCGCGATGAAGTCGGCGCCTTCCCTGCCGAGCCGCCATTTCACCGCGATGCTGCGACTCGACCACAACCGGGCGCTGTCGCAACTGGCGGCCAGAAGCGGGAAGCCGGTCGGCGACATCGAGAAGCTGATCGTCTGGGGCAACCATTCACCGACGATGTACCCGGACTATCGTTTCGCGACCGTTGGCGGCAAATCCCTGAAAGACCTGATCAACGACGAGAACTGGAACCGCACGGTCTTCCTTCCGACGGTCGGCAAGCGCGGCGCGGCGATCATCGAGGCGCGCGGCTTGTCGTCGGCGGCGTCGGCGGCCAACGCGGCTGTCGATCACGTCCGCGACTGGATGCTCGGCAGCAACGGCCGCTGGGTGACGATGGGCGTGCCGTCGGACGGCAGCTACGGCATACCGAAAGACGTGATGTACGGCGTGCCGGTGACTACCGATGCCGGCGAATACAAGCGGATCGAAGGCCTCGACATCGACGCGTTCTCGCGCGAGCGGATGGATGCGACGCTGAAGGAACTCGAGGAAGAACGCGCCGGCGTCGCCGCGCTGCTCGGGTGACGGACGCCGCGGTGAACACCAGTGCTGGCGCCCGTTTTCGCGCCGCAGTGGCGGCCGAGCGGCCGTTGCAGGTGCCCGGCGCGATCTGTGCCTATCACGCAATTCTGGCCGAACGCAGCGGCTTCAGGGCGATCTACCTTTCCGGCGGCGGCGTCGCCGCAGGCTCGCTCGGCTTGCCCGACCTCGGCATCAGCAATCTGGACGACGTGCTGACCGACGTGCGGCGCATCACCGACGCCTGTACGCTGCCGCTGCTGGTCGACGTCGACACCGGCTTCGGCGCATCGGCGTTCAACATCGCGCGCACCGTCAAGTCGCTGATAAAGTTCGGCGCCGGCGCGATGCACATCGAGGACCAGGTCGGTGCCAAGCGCTGCGGGCATCGTCCCGGCAAGGAGCTCGTTTCGCAGCAGGAGATGGTAGACCGCATCAAGGCGGCCGCCGACGCGCGAACCGACGCGGACTTCGTCATCATGGCGCGCACCGACGCGCTCGCCGTCGAAGGACTGGACGCGGCAATCGCCCGCGCGCGGGCCTGCGTCGAGGCGGGCGCGGACATGATCTTCCCGGAGGCGATCACCGAGCTTTCGATGTACCGGAAATTCGCCGACGCCGTCGGCGTGCCGATCCTCGCCAACCTGACCGAATTCGGCCAGACGCCGCTGTTCACTACCGACGAGATCGCCGGTGCCGGTGTGGCGATCGCGCTCTATCCGCTGTCCGCATTCCGCGCCATGAATCAGGCCGCCCTCAACGTCTATGAGGCGCTGCGCCGCGACGGCACGCAGAAGGCCGTTGTCGATACGATGCAGACACGCAACGACTTGTACGATTTCCTCGGCTACCACGCGTACGAGCAGAAGCTCGACCAGCTGTTCGCAGGCCGCAAACCCTGACTATTCCCGAGACGATGACCATCGACACACCCGTCGTTGCAGGCAAGCCCAAGAAATCGGTCGCCCTGTCCGGTGTAACCGCCGGCAACACGGCGATTTGCACCGTCGGCCGTACCGGCAACGACCTGCATTACCGCGGCTACGACATCCTCGACATGGCTGCGGTCGCCGAATTCGAGGAGATCGCCTACCTGCTCGTGCACGGCAAGCTGCCCACGCGTGACGAGCTCGCCGCCTACCATCGCAAGCTCGCATCGATGCGCGGACTCCCGCCACCGGTGCGCGCGATGCTCGAGCAGATTCCCCGCGGCAGCGCATCCGATGGACGTGATGCGCACCGGCGTGTCGATGCTGGGCAGCCTGATGCCGGAAGACGAAGGCCACGACGCGCCAGGTGCGCGCGACATCGCCGACCGGCTGATGGCGTCGCTCGGCTCGATGCTGCTGTACTGGTACCACTACAGCCGCGACGGCACGCGCATCGACGTCGAGACCGACGACGCATCGATCGGCGGTCATTTCCTGCACCTGCTGCACGGGCGCCCGCCACCGGCGACGTGGGTGCGGGCGATGGACACGTCGCTCAACCTGTACGCCGAGCACGAATTCAATGCGTCGACGTTTACGGCGCGGGTCATCGCGGGAACCGGCGCCGACATGTACTCGGCCATCACCGGTGCGATCGGCGCACTGCGCGGGCCGAAGCACGGCGGCGCCAACGAGTTCTCGTTCGAGGTTCAGCGCCGCTACGCGACGCCCGACGATGCCGAGGCCGACATCCGCCGTCGCGTCGCCGCGCGCGAGGTGGTCATCGGCTTCGGGCATCCGGTTTATACGACCGGCGATCCGCGCAACAAGCTCATCAAGGAAGTCGCGCATTCGCTGTCCACTGCCGCCGGCGACATGAAGATGTTCGACATCGCCGTGCGGATCGAATCGGTGATGGACGATGCGAAGAAAATGTTCGCGAACCTTGACTGGTTCTCGGCTGTCAGTTACCACATGCTCGGCGTTCCGACGTCGATGTTCACGCCGCTGTTCGTCATCGCGCGGACCGCCGGCTGGGCGGCGCACGTGATCGAGCAGCGCGAGGACGGCAAGATCATCAGGCCGTCTGCCAACTACACGGGTCCGGACAACCGCGCCTTCGTTCCGATCGACCGCCGAGCCTGAAAGCCGCCTTTCCAATGTCCGCTCACATATCTAACGTACGTCCCGAGGCCGACCAGGTGCTGGGCGACATCGCCGATTACGTAACGAAGTTCAAGATCGCCAGCACCGAGGCTTACAAGACCGCGCATTACTGCCTGCTCGACACGCTGGGCTGCGGCTTCGAAGCGCTGTCGTATCCGGCGTGCACGAAGCTGCTCGGACCGATCGTGCCCGGCACGGTCGTGCCCAACGGGGCCAAGGTGCCGGGAACGCCGTATCAGCTCGATCCCGTTCAGGCCGCGTTCAGCCTCGGCGCGATGATTCGCTGGCTCGACTTCAACGATACGTGGCTCGCGGCCGAATGGGGACACCCATCCGACAATCTCGGCGGCATCCTGATGACGGCCGACTGGCTGTCGCGCAATGCGGTTGCCGCCGGGCGCGCGCCGCTGACCGTTCAGGACGTGCTGACCGGCATGATCAAGGCGCACGAGATCCAGGGCGTCATCGCGCTGCAGAACAGCTTCAATCGCGTCGGTCTCGACCACGTCGTGCTCGTCAAGGTAGCCTCGACGGCCGTCGTCGCGAGCATGCTCGGGCTGACGCGCGACGAGATCATCAACGCCGTGTCGCTTGCGTGGGTGGATGGCCAGAGCCTGCGCACGTATCGCCATTCGCCGAACACCGGCTCGCGCAAGAGCTGGGCGGCCGGCGACGCAACGTCGCGTGCGGTGCGCCTCGCGCTGATCGCGAGGACCGGCGAGATGGGCTACCCGTCCGTGCTGACGGCGAAGACATGGGGCTTCTACGACGTGCTGTTCAAGGGCGCGCCGTTCAAGTTCGATCGTTCGTACGGCAGCTACGTGATGGAGAACGTGCTGTTCAAGATCAGCTTTCCAGCCGAATTCCACGCCCAGACCGCCGTCGAGTGTGCGATGCAGTTGCACCCGCTGGTCGGCGACCGGCTCGCCGACATCCGCCGTATCACGATCCGCACGCACGAGTCGGCGATCCGGATCATCGACAAGCAGGGACCGCTCGCCAATCCGGCCGACCGCGATCACTGCATTCAATACATGGTGGCGGTACCGATGATCCACGGGCGACTGACCGCGGCCGATTACGAGGACAGCATCGCCGCCGACCCCCGCATCGATGCGCTGCGCGAGAAGATGGTCTGCGTCGAGGATCCCCAGTTTTCGCGCGACTACCTCGATCCGCAGCGCCGGTCGATTGCGAACGCGATCACCGTCGAGTTCAACGACGGCACGCGCACGCAGGAAGTGGTCGTCGAATACCCGATCGGGCATCGCCGCCGGCGCGAGGAAGGCATCCCGGTGCTGATCGAAAAATTCCGCACGAACATCGCGCGCCGGTTCGCCGGCCGGCAGCAGCAGGCGATCCTCGACGTCGCGCTCGACGCGCAGCGGCTCGCCGCGATACCCGTCCACGAGTTCGTCGACCTGATGGTGCAGTGATCGCGATCGTGACACACCCGTCACGCAACAACGGCGCCGGAAACGGGCGCCGTCCACTCAAAGGACCCTCGATGCGTATTGCCATGGGCACCCTCGCCCTCCTCGCCGCCGTTGTCTCTGCACAGGCGGCCGCCCAGGACTATCCGAAGCTGAAGGCGGGCTTGTGGGAGATGGAACGCTCGGGGGGCGGCGGCGCGCCGCAGCTCAACAAGATGACGATGTGCCTCGACGCAACCGTGCAGAAGCAGATGTTCGAAATGGGCGCGGGCACGATGCAGGGCATGTGCAGCAAGCATGAGTTCAAGATGTCCGGCAACCGCGGGACCGGCGATTTCATCTGCGACTTCGGCGGCAGCAGGATGCATTCGACGTCGACGATGACGATGACCGGCGACACCAGTTACCGCACCGAGATCCATACGACGTACGACCCCCCGTTCATGGGTCAGAAGGAAAACACGATGGTCCTGACGGCGCGCCACACCGGCGCATGCAAGCCCGGCCAGCGTCCGGGCGACATGGTGCTGCCGAACGGCCAGACGATGAACATGCGCGACGCCATGGGCGCTACCAAAGGCGCCGGCGCCCCGAAAGCACGTCCGCCGGCCAGCGGCCAGCCTCCGAAGAGCGATCGACAACCGGGATAAAGCGATGGCACACAATCTGTTCGACACGCGACAAGAGCTGCGCCTGGCCTCGGGCGCTTCCGGCAGTTTCTACAGCCTGCCTGCACTCGATCGCGCGGGCATCGGCAAGGTCTCGCGGCTACCGGTTTCGATCCGCATCGTCTTGGAGAGCGTGCTGCGCAACTGCGACGGCAAGAAGGTCACCGAGCAGCACGTGCGCCAGCTCGCCAACTGGGCGCCGACCGGTGCGCGTACCGACGAGATCCCGTTCGTCGTCGCGCGGGTCGTGCTGCAGGATTTCACCGGCGTGCCGTTGCTGTGCGACCTCGCCGCGATGCGCAACATCGCTGCCGATCTCAATCGCGATCCGAAGGTGATCGAGCCGCTCGTGCCGGTCGACCTCGTCGTCGACCACTCGGTGATGGTCGATCACTACGGCTCGAAGGACGCGCTCGACCTCAACATGAAGCTCGAATTCCAGCGCAACGCCGAGCGCTACCAGTTCATGAAATGGGGCATGCAGGCATTCGACACGTTCAAGGTCGTGCCGCCCGGCATCGGCATCGTCCACCAGGTGAACCTCGAGTTTCTCGCGCCTGGCGTTCACAACAAGGACGGCATCTTCTATCCGGACACGCTCGTCGGAACCGACAGCCACACGACGATGATCAACGGCATTGGCGTCGTCGGCTGGGGTGTGGGCGGCATCGAAGCTGAAGCCGGGATGCTCGGCCAGCCCGTGTACATCCTGACCCCCGACGTCGTCGGCGTCGAGCTCAAGGGTCGCTTGCCAGAAGGTGCGACGGCCACGGACCTCGTTTTGACGGTCACCGAAATGCTGCGCAAGGAGAAAGTCGTCGGCAAGTTCGTCGAGTTCTTCGGCGAAGGTGCCGGGACGCTGTCGGTGCCCGATCGCGCGACGATCGGCAACATGGCGCCCGAGTACGGCGCGACGATGGGCTTCTTCCCTGTCGACACCGCGACGGTCGATTACCTCCGCGCGACGGGCCGCACCGACGCGCAGGTCGATGCGTTCGAAACGTACTTCAAGGCGCAGGGGCTGTTCGGGATGCCGGTGACCGGACAGATCGATTACACGAAGACGCTGTCGCTCGATCTGTCGACGATCACGCCGTCGCTCGCAGGGTCCGAAGCGCCCGCAGGATCGCATCGAGTTGCCGAAGCTCGCCTCGCGCTTCGCCGAGCTGTTCAGCAAGACGGGCGCGACGGCTTTTCGCAGACGCCCGACAAGCTGCGCCAGCGCTACAAGACGATGCCGATGGTCGCCGGACGCGGCCTGGGCGCGATCAGCGATGCGCAGCAGCAGCCGCCGCATCCGGGCATGCCGCGCGACTACGTCGAGATGGTGAACAACCGTCCGACGCCCGATCGCGTCGTCACCGCCGACGCCGAGGCCGATCGACATCGGTAACGGCGACGTGCTGATCGCCGCGATCACGTCGTGCACGAACACGTCGAACCCGAGCGTGCTGCTCGCCGCTGGCCTGCTCGCGAAAAAGGCCGTCGAGAAAGGGCTGACGGTCGCGCCGCACATCAAGACGTCACTCGCGCCGGGATCGCGCGTGGTCACCGACTACCTGACGAAGACCGGCCTGCTGTCGTATCTCGAGCAGCTCGGATTCGACGTCGCCGCGTACGGCTGCACGACCTGCATCGGCAATGCCGGCGACCTGTCGCCCGAGATCAACGACGCGATCGCGAGCCATGACCTCGTCTGCGCGGCCGTGCTGTCCGGCAATCGCAACTTCGAAGCGCGCATCCATCCGAACCTGAAGGCGAACTTCCTCGCGTCGCCGCCGCTCGTCGTCGCCTACGCGATCGCCGGCAACGTGCTGAAGGACCTGACCACCGAACCGCTCGGCGAAGGCAAGGACGGTCCGGTCTACCTGCGCGACATCTGGCCGACATCGCACGAGGTCGGTGCGCTCCTGAGCTATGCACGCGATCCGGGAACGTTCCGCCGCCTCTACGGCGACCTCGCGAACACCAATCCGATGTGGAAGTCGATCGCCGGCTCGACGGGCCAGGTGTACGACTGGCCGGCGTCGACGTACATCGCGAAGCCGCCGTTCTTCGAGGGGTTCAGCATGACCCCCGGTGCGATCACCGACATCCGCGGCGCGCGCGCGCTCGGCATCTTCGGCGATTCGGTCACGACGGACCACATCTCGCCTGCCGGCTCGATCAAGCCGACGTCGCCGGCCGGCCTGTACCTGCAGGAAAAGGACGTCTCGGTCGGCAACTTCAACAGCTACGGCTCGCGACGCGGCAATCACGAGGTGATGCTGCGCGGCACGTTCGCGCAACGTTCGCATCAAGAACCTGATGCTGCCGGCGAATCGCCGACGGGTCGCGCGATCGAGGGTGGCATCACGCTGTACCACGGCAAGAACGGCGTTGCCGAGCGGATGCCGATCTACGACGCAGCAATGCAGTATCAGCGGCAGGGCGTGCCGACCGTCGTGTTCGGCGGCGAGGAATACGGCACCGGCAGCTCGCGCGACTGGGCGGCGAAAGGCACGCAGCTCCTCGGCATCAAGGCCGTCATCGCGAAGAGCTTCGAGCGCATCCATCGGTCGAATCTGGTCGGCATGGGTGTGTTGCCGTTGCAGTTCGCGCCCGGCGAAAGTGCGGACTCGCTCGGCATCAAAGGCGATGAGTCGTTCGACATCGCCGTACCGACGGACATCAAGCCACAGCAGCCGCTTACACTGGTGATGACGCGGAAGGACGGCACGCAGCGCGAAATTCCTGTGCTGTGCCGCATCGATACGCCCATCGAGGTCGACTACTACCGGCACGGCGGAATCCTGCCGTTCGTGCTGCGCGAGCTGATCCAGAAGAGCGCGTAAGGCAAGCGCGATGCAGCGCGGGCTGGCGCACGCGCTGCCGCTGTTCCTGGTCGCCGGCCTGTGCCTGTCGGGACTCGACGCGACGGGGAAATACCTCGTGCGCGACCATTCGCTGCTGCTCGTCGTCTGGGCGCGTTACGCGGGCCAGATGCTGTTCGTGACGCCGTTCGCGTATCACCGCGTCGGCAAGTCGTTCTGGCGCACGCGACGATTGCGGCTGCACCTCGTGCGCTCGCTGATGCTCGTGCTGGCAACGCTCGGATTCTTTGGCGGCCTGCGCTACCTGCCGCTGGCCGAAGCGTCGGCGATCACGTTCCTTGCGCCGATGTTCATCGTCGCGCTGTCCTGGCCGCTGCTGCGCGAGCACGCGCCGGCAGCGCGCAAAATCGCGTCGATCACGGGTTTCGTCGGCATCCTGGTGCTGTTGCGGCCTGGCTCGGCCGTCATGCATCCGGCGGTGGTCCTGCTGGTGGGTGCCGCCATCGCGAACGCGCTCTACCAGTTGCTGACACGCAAGCTGCTCGACGAGAGCCCGAACACGACGTTGTTCTACAGCGCGAGTGTCGGCACCGTCGTGCTGTCGCTCGCATTGCTCGTCACGATCGACGTCCAGCCCGTCGGTGGAACTGCGCTGGCGCTGTTCCTGCTGATGGGCCTGCTCGCGGGCCTTGGCCATTGGTGCCTCACGCACGCCTACATGCACGCGCCGGCCTCGCTGCTGACGCCATTCACGTACCTGCAGATCCTATGGGCGACTGCGCTGGGTTTCGTCGTCTTCGACCAGCATCCGGATGGCGTGTCGGCGGTCGGCATGGCGATCATCGTGGCGAGCGGACTGTCGCTGGCGTTGTGGGAACGACGACGTAGACGCCTGCTATAATTGTCGTCTGGCGGAGGCGCCGCGGAGGTTCGCAATCCGCCAACGTTCACCAACGCGCAATCGACCACGATCGGGAGAAAAACATGATCAGACACGTCTCCACCGCACTGACGGCAATCGCACTGACCGTGACGCTCGCCGCCTGTGGCCAGCAATCGCAAGAAGCCGCCGACAAGGCCAAGGCTTCCGCATCGAAGGCCGCCGATAGCGCCGCCACGGCGACGAAGGATGCCGCCACCGCAGCGTCCGCCGCAGCCAAAGACGCGACCGATGCGACGAAGGACGCCGCGTCGAAAGCCGCGGACGCAACCAAGGACGCCGCGAACCAGGCAGCGGATGCATCGAAGGATGCGGCCGCCAAGGCCAGCGACGCAGCGAAGAAGGCTAACGAGGCAGCGAAGGAAGCCCCGAAGAAGTAAGCGCCCTGCAGAACTGCAGCAACGGCCGTCACGCGACGGCCGTTTTCGTTTGAGCGGCGCTCGTGCAACCAGTACTCATGTTGCGCTGCATCGCTCGGCGTCGCGGCTTTCTAGGAATACCCGTGCGCGCGACGCTCGTCGGCTTGGCAGCCCCATTGGCATCGGCCTTGCTCGTCAATCAGTGGTTGCGCCGGGTCGACGCTTTCCTGTCCAAAGGGTGGAGCACTATCGCTCCTCAGCGCCAGCCGTCGCAACCGCCTCTCCCCTGCCCCCCGACCGCTGCGGGGACTGCGTGGGCTGGTTCCGCTCGCACCCGATCATTGCGATGCCGGCACGTTCATCCAACGGCCCGCGGCCCATCGCGTAACGCCGCAAACTGCCGCTGCCCGACACCCGGACCTCGTTGCGGCGCTGCGGCATACACGCTGAAGTAGAATCCGCAAATGACCGAGAACGTTCTCGACGCGAGCCTGCAATCGGCATCCTCGCCGATGCGCCAGGACACGCGAAAAGCGGACTTCGAGCTCGACAAGCTTAAGAAGCGCCTGCGCCGGCTTGTTGGGCAGGCGATCGCCGACTATTCGATGATCGACGCCAACGATCGCGTCATGGTCTGCCTGTCGGGCGGCAAGGATAGCTACGGCCTGCTCGATGTCCTGCTGTCGCTGCAGCGGCGCTCGCCGCAGCCGTTCGAGCTTATTGCCGTCAACCTTGATCAGAAACAGCCGGGCTTCCCCGCCGACGTGCTGCCACGCTATCTCGAGGGCCGCGGCGTGCCTTTCCGCATCGTCGAGCAGGACACCTACAGTGTCGTCAAGCGGCTGATCCCCGAAGGCGCGACGATGTGCTCGCTGTGCTCGCGGTTGCGTCGCGGCGCGCTGTACCGCGTTGCCGGCGAGCTTGGCGCCACGAAGATCGCGCTGGGTCATCATCGCGACGACGTGCTCGCGACGTTCTTCCTGAACCTGTTCCACGGCGGCAAGCTGAAGACGATGCCGCCGAAGCTCGTCTCCGACGATGGCAGGCATGTCGTGATCCGGCCGCTCGCGTATGTCCGCGAGCGCGATCTCGCGCGCTATGCAGAAGCGTCGAAGTTTCCGCTCATTCCCTGCACGCTGTGCGGGTCGCAGGAGAACCTGCAGCGGAAACAGGTGAGTGCGCTGCTGCGGGAATGGGAGAAGCGCTTCCCCGGTCGCATCGAATCGATCTTCAACGCGATGGGCAACGTCGTGCCGACGCACCTGCTCGACCGCGCGTTGAACGACTTCGGGAGCGTTCGCGCGACCGGCGTCCCGATGGCAGACGGGGACATCGCATTCGACACCGACGATTCGCTCACGCGCGAAGCGCCGTCGCCCGCGATTGCGATCGTCGACGCGCGCTGACGCCGGTCCGCACACATCGCAGCAGTGGGAACAGCATGACGACGCGTTCGCTGCACGCCGCGCAGCACCTCGTGCTGCTGGCGCTCCTCACGTGCTGTATCGCGCTCGCGCAGGCGGCGGATCCGGCGCCCCAACTTGCCGGTACCGCGCTACGTGACGCGCTCGTGCGTGGCGGCTACGTGCTCTATTTCCGCCACGGCGCGACCGACTTCGGCCAGAACGACGACAAGATGACGGGCTACGAGGATTGCGCGCAGCAGCGCAACCTCACCGATCGCGGCCGCGCCGACGCGCGTGCGATCGGCGCAGCGATCAAGCGGCTGCACATTCCCGTGACGACGGTGCTGGCGAGTCCGTTCTGCCGGACGCGCGAAACCGCCGAGCTCGTGTTCGGTCACGCGACGGCGGATGCGCGAGCTCGCGGCGGACCTGCCCGCACCGACGACGCGCAGCGTTACGCGGCGCTGAAAGCGCTGCTGTCGACGCCGGTGCCTGCAGGCAGCAACATCGCCATCGTCAGCCACGGCAACCCGTTTCACGCGCTCGCCGGGCCGCCGTATCTTGCCGAAGGCGAGATGGCGGTCGTCGAGCCGCTTGGGAGCACACAGGGCTTTCGGATCGTCGGCAAGGTCACGGCCGACGGGTGGGATGCGCTGCGATAGCGGCCAGGGCCGCAGTCCGATCGCAGGACCGGTCTTCGCACCGTTCAGCGCACGGTGTGCCGTCCCTGCCCGAACAGTATCTTGCGCGACTCCTCGTCGCTGATCGCAGGCTTCACGTTGATCGTCTTGGCGATCGCGTACGCGCGCTGGGTGGCCGGGCGCGCTGCGATCGACTCTCTCCAGCGCTTGAGATCGGGAAAGTCGTCGATGTTCTGCTTCTGGCGCTCGGGTTGAATCCACGGATAGCACGCAATGTCGGCGATCGAATACGTGTCGACGATGAACTCGCGGCGGCGCAACTGGCGATCGAGCACCGCGTAGAGCCGGCCTGTCTCGTTGACGTAGCGATCGATCGCGTACGGAATCGGGTCGATCGCGTACGCGTTGAAATGGTGGTTCTGTCCGGCCATCGGCCCGAGGCCCGCCATCTGCCAGAACAGCCACTGGATGCACTGCCAGCGTGCGCGCGTGTCGGGCGGGATCAGCCGACCGCTCTTGTCGGCGAGATAGAGCAGGATCGCACCGGATTCGAACAACGCGACCGGACCACCGTCGATGCCGGGCGCGTGATCGACGATCGCGGGAATGCGGTTGTTCGGGGCAATCGCGAGGAATTCGGGCTCGAACTGCTCGCCGCGCGAGATATTGACCGGCTTCAGCGCATACGGGAGGCCCGTCTCCTCGAGGAACATCGTGAGCTTGTGGCCGTTCGGCGTCGTCCAGTAATACACGTCGATCATGTCGGATGCCGCGCCCGGTTGCAGTGAGGGTGGTTCGGAGGCACCGAGCTAGGGCCGGTTAACAGGCCCTAGAAGGTTCCCGGGTACCCAGCGCCGTCGGCCAGAATGTTCTGCCCCGCGATGTATCCGGCGTGCACACTGCACAGGAATGCGCAGATCGCACCGAATTCGCGCGGGTCGCCAAAGCGGCCCGCCGGCGTCGCATCCATCGCGGCGTTGCGGATCTCTGCAACCGGCCTGCCGGACGACAGCGCGCGGGCGTCGAACGCCGTGCGCAACCGATCGGTGTCGAACGGACCCGGCAGCAGGTTGTTGATCGTGACGTTGTGACGCACGACGCTGCGCGCGAGTCCCGCGACGAAGCCGGTCAGGCCGGAGCGCGCGCCGTTCGACAATCCGAGATCGGCGATCGGCGCCTTGACGGCACTGGACGTGATGTTGACGATGCGTCCGAACCGGCGCTCGATCATCGTATCGACGGTGGCCTTGATCAATTCGATCGGCGCGAGCATGTTCGCGTCGAGTGCACGCAGCCAGGCCGCGCGGTCCCAATCGCGGAAATCGCCCCGCGGCGGACCGCCGGCGTTGTTGACGAGGATATCGGGCTGCGGACACGCGTCGAGCGCCGCTGCGCGACCTTCCGCCGTGGCGATGTCGCACGCGACCCACGCGACGGGTCGGCCCGCAACGGCACCGATCTCGGCGGCGGCCCGTTCGACGTCGGCCGCCGTGCGCGCGCAGATCGTGACGTCCACACCTTCACGCGCCAGCGCCTCGGCGCACCCTCGCCCGAGGCCCTTGCTCGCCGCGCATACCAGCGCGCGCCTGCCCGTCAGGCCGAGGTCCATCTCGACTTCACGCCGGCCGCGGCACCACCGCGCGTCGCACCTGCACGACGGTTGCGATCGCGACGACGAAAAGTCCTCCGATGACGAAGAACACTTCGCGCGCAAGCCCGTGGTCGAGCATGATGCCGAACCAGATCGGGCCGAGCATCGCGCCCAAGTCGAGTCCCGAATAGACGAAGCCATACACGCGCCCGGCAGCGCCCTTCGGCGTTGCGTTGCGTACGATCAGGTCGCGCGACGGCCCCGTCGCACCGATGAACAGACCGATGACGACGAACACCGGCACGATCCACGGCAACGGCACGGCCTTCGCGGCGATCAGCGCGAGCAACGCCGCACCCAGCAACAGGCCCGTCGCGGCGACGCGATCGTGGCGCGATGTCCGGACGGCGAGGAACCCGCCGATGACGATCCCGGCAGTGCCGCCCAGCAGGTAAGCCGTAACGGCCGACGTCGCGACGACCAGCGGCACCGCGAGGCCCGCATTGAGCGCCGACGGAAGGAACGTCTGCAGTCCGACGGCAGCGGCGGTCTGGAACACGAAATAGAGGAAGCAGAGCAGGATCGCCGGCTTCACGAACAGCGCCACACTGCGTCTTAACGTGTGCAGATGCGCATCCGGCGCGCGATGCGATGTGAGGATGTGCCGCTGGCTTGCGAGGACGCCCAGCACGAGAAGGCCGCAGATACCCATCGCCGCCATCGCGAAGCGCCAGCCGAATGCGGCGCCGAGGCCGAAGCTGACGATCGGCGCGAGTGCGTAGCCAAGATTGCCACCGACACCATGCGTCGAGTACGCATGACCGAGCCTTCGCGTCGTCACGTTCGCGTTGAGAATCGCGAAATCGGATGGATGGAACACGCCGTTGCCCGCACCCATGATCGCGGCGCACGGAAACAGCCACCACGGATTGGGCGCGAGCGATCCCATCAGCGTGCCCGCGACGAGCAGTGTCATTCCGCCCAGCAGCACCGGTCGCGCACCAAGGCGATCGACGACGAACCCCGCACCGAACTGCACGATGCCGCTCGCGATGTAGAACGTCCCGGCGATGAAGCCGAGCAGCGTCCATGAAACGTCGAATTCCGCGCGCAGCAGCGGAAACAGCGGTGGCAGCGCCAGTTGCAGAAAGTGGGATACGCCATGCGCGAGGCTGACGACCCCGATGACGCGCGCGTCGCGACGCAGCGATTGGGTCGGCTGATCGATATTCGAATTCACATTAACTATATTGTTTTACTTATTGTTTGGTAAGTACTTTTACGATGAACTTACCGGCGACGACGATCTCGTCGATCACCGCCGAGTGCTCGATGGGATAGGTATGCCACTCGACGTCCCAGCCACCCGCGCGGAGCGCGTCGCGCGAGCGCTCGGCCCACGCCAGCTGCACGACGCCATCGAGCGTACCGTGCGCCATGAATATCGGCACGTCGCGATTCGCCGCACTCGCTTCCGCAGCAACCCGGTCGAAGCCGACCAGGTACGTCGACAGGCCGATCACGCCGCCCAGGCGCTCCGCATACCGAACGCCCGCATACAGCGCGATCGCACCGCCCTGCGAGAAGCCGGCCAGTATCACGCGCCGCGCCGCGATACCGCGCGAAACTTCCCGCGCGATCAGCGCGTCGACATGCGCCTGTGACGTCCGGACGCCCTCCAGGTCCGCGCGCTCGCTCAGGTTCGCCTGTCGGATGTCGTACCACGCCCGCATCCGCATGCCGTTGTTGATCGTCACGGCGATTACGGGCGCGTGCGGGAAGATGAAGCGAACCGCCAGCGATTGCGGCAGGTTCAGCGCGGGGACGACTTCCGACCATCCCTTGCCGTCGTCGCCCAATCCGTGCATCCAGATGACGGATGCATCGGGATTGGCACCGGTTTCGATCGTGATTGCTTCGAGCAGCTCGGACGGCATGGCGCGGCGTGCGAATTAATCGAGCATTCTATCCGAGGCTCTCCACCGCCGAGCACTACGGCTACAGCACGCGGCGCTACGGATCGCGCTGTGCGTCGCGCTCGGGCCGATTCGCGTAACTGTCCGGTGGGTGCGCACCGGGCTCGATGCGCACGTGATCGACGCACCCGGTGTAGCGGTTGCATCCTTCGCCGCCGTACAACGGCGTGACGTGCTGCTTGCGGTCGAGTCCGATGTCGAGGCCTTCGCCGACGCCGAGGCCAAGGATCGTGGTCGGGGACATGTCGAGCGTCGCGCACGCGTCGTCGTTCATCACGATTTCCCCGGTACCACGCCGTTCACCGAGCGCGTGATGCCGCAATTCGAATCGGTTCGGACCCGAACGCAGCGGGAGGCCGTCGCACATCACCGGCCTGCCGTTGCCGCCGTGATAGATGAAGGCGAGCGAGCCGCGGCGCGCGAACAGTGCCATGCCGGCGAGCGGATCGCCGAGCGCGAAGATGACGCCGGTGTCGGTCCCGGCGTGCGTGAACTCGCATTCGATTCGATAGTCGCGGTCGGCGACGAGCGGCGCCACCACACTCAGCACCGACGTGCTGCCCGGATAGAACGTGCGCGGCAGCGCGCATGCCGCGTCGCGAAACGGCGGTATCGTCAGCGATCGCCGGACGTCGCGATTGTCGAGCGGATAAACGTAGTTCGCAGCGGCATCGGCGTCGAACGCCGCCACGAGCTCGGCCAGCTTCGACGGATTCGACCCCGCAAGATCCTGGACCTCGGTCGCATCGTTGACGAGGTCGAACAGCATCCAGTTGTCGAGATCCATCGGCTTGGCGGGCGCCTGCAGCGACACGATTTTCCAGCCGTCGCGGATGAACCCACGGTTGCCGGCGAGCTCGTAGTGCTGCTGTGTGCGCGCAGGTCGCGCGTCGCCGCTTGCGAAGAGCGGGCGCGCACTGACACCGTCCATCGATCGCGTGGGATGATCGCCGAAGCGCTCGGGATAGCGGAAGTCGAGCACGTCGAGCAGCGTCGGCAGCACGTCGGTCACGTGCATCCACTGGTGCCGGACCGCCCCTTCGTCGCGGATGCCAGCAGGCCAGTGCGCGACGAACGGTACGCGGATGCCGCCATTCATCGTCGTCGTCTTGTACAGCCGGAACGGTGCTGACGACACGTCGGTCCAGCCGAGCGGATACGCGGGCCATGTGTCCGCCGCGCCCAATCGCCCATCGTCGAGCGCGCGGCGCACGACGTCCGGGTCCTCGGTGCGCGTCAGCCGCTTGGCGAGATTGTTGACGGCACCGTCGACGCCGCCGATGCCGTTGGCGCCGTTGTCCGACGTCACGATGAAAAGCGTGTTGTCAAGGCGACCCAGCCGGGTAAGGTGATCCTTGAGGCGGCCGATGTTCTGGTCGACGTTGTCGACGATCGCCGCATAGAGTTCCATGTACCGGGCGTAGAGCGTGCGGCGTTCGGCCGCAACATCGTTCCATGCGGGCACGCCGGGGCTGCGTCCGGGCATGGCGAACGCGCGTGCATGCAAGCCCAGCGCGCGCTGCCGTTCGACGCGCTCTGCGCGGACGACGTCCCAGCCGGCGTCGTACGCACCTGCGTAACGTGCGAGATCGGCCCGCTTCGGCTGCAGCGGCGCGTGCGGTGCGTTGAATGGCAGGTAAAGGAAGAACGGCTTCTCCGGCGATGACGACACGTGCGATGTCACCCAGCGGATCGCCGTGTCCGTGAAATCGTCGCTGCAGTAATAATCCGCGGGATAAGTATCGCGATCGACGAGCGCGTTGTCCTCGACCAGTTGCGCCGGCGCGAAATAATGCGTTTCGCCGCCGATGAAGCCATAGAACCGGTCGAAGCCGCGCTGCAGCGGCCACGATGCGCGGTCCGCTGCCGGCGCGACGTTGTACTCGGCCGTGTTGTGCCATTTGCCGACCGCGTACGTCGAATAGCCATGCGACCGCAGAAGCTCCGCCATCGTCGGCGCATCGCCCGAGATCTCGCCCGCCTGATACCCCGGATAGCCCGGGGTGTTGAACGTCAGCCACCCGCAGCCGACCGCGTGCGGATTCTTGCCCGTCAGCAGTGCAGCACGAGCAGGCGTGCACATCGGCACCGTCGTGTACTGCGAGAAGCGCAACCCGTGTGCGGCGAGGGCGTCGATGTGCGGCGTACAGATTTCGGCGCCGAAGCAGCCGAAATCCGAGTAGCCAAGGTCGTCGAGCAGGATCAGCACGATGTCAGGCGCGCCGCGCGGCGCGGCAACCTGCGGCGGCCACCACGGCGTCGATTCCCGCAGCGTGCGCCCGACCGTTCCCTGGTATCCCGCGCCCGGATCGCCCGGGCGTTGGGCGTTGCGCTTGCGCGATGCGTCGATCGGCATCCGGCGATCCTAGGGCTGTTCCTAGTCCAGCACGATCGCCGCGTCGGCAACGACCTTCTTCCAGCGCGCGACATCGTCCTGCATGAACTGCTCGAACTTCGCCGGCGGATGCGGCGCCGCGGCGTCAACGCCCATCGCCCGCAGCTTGTCGACGACGTCCGGCGAGGCGAGCACCTTCATGATTTCGGCATTCACGCGCTCGACGATCGGCCGCGGCGTCTCGCGCGGCATCACGAGGCCGAACCACGTGGACATCACGAGATCGGGGTAGCCGAGCTCGATGACGGTCGGCACGTCGGGCAAGCCGGCGTAACGCTTGGCATCGAGCACGGCGAGCGCCTTCAGCTTGCCCGCCTTGATGTGGGGCTCGGCCAATATCGTTCCGAGTGTCATGAACTGCACGCGCCCCGTGATGAGGTCGGCGATTGCGCTCGGCTGGCCCTGATAGCCGATCATCTCCATCGCGATCCCGGTGTCGTGCTTCAGCAACTCGGTGGCGAGGTGAACGACAGTGCCGCGTGCAGATCCCGCGTACGACAGCTCGCCGGGCCGAGCCTTCGCGTAGGCAACGAATTCCTTGAGCGAGTTGACGGGCAGTGATGCCGGCACGACGAACAGGAACGGACTCGTGCCGATGAACGCGACGGCCTGGAAATCGCGCAGCGGGTCGTAGCGCAGCGTTTTCGGTCGGACGCTCGGCTGGATCGTCGTCGGCGGGCTCGCGGCGAGCCACGTGTACCCGTCGGGCGCGCTCTTCGCCACGGTTTCGGTCGCGATATTGCCGTCGGCGCCCGGTTTCGCCTCGACGATGACTGGCTGTCCAATGAGTGGCGACAACCTGTCGGCAATGAGCCTCGACACGACATCGAGCTGGCCGCCGGCGGGGAACGGCACGATCAGGTGGACGGGCTTGGTCGGCCACGCGGCTTGCGCGGACGCTTCGAAGGGCCACGCGCCGAGCAGCGCGACCAGCGATGCGATGACTACAGAACAGCGCATGAGCGGGTTCCTCGTTGAATGGTTGCGTGTTGCGCGGTCTGCGTCAGCGCTGCAGTAGACCCCAGCGTCCGACGGTGCGGCGCTCGATGACGGTGAACAGCGTGCGATCCATGACGACCCAGATGAGTCCGATGACGATCATCCCGAGAATGATCACGTCGGTGCGCTGCCACTGGACCGCCTCCATCGTCATGTACCCGAGCCCGCTGCTTCCGGCAATCATTTCGCTTGCTACCAGTGCGCGCCAGCCGTAAGCCATCGACGTGCGCACACCGAGCAGCAGCTGTACCAGCGCACCAGGCAGGATCAGGTTGGTCAACAGCGCAATGCCGCTGCCGCCGTGGCTTCGCACGGCGCGGTACAGCGACGTGGGGATCGACTGCACGCCGATCACCGTGTTGTACAACGACGCGAAGAAGATCGTGTTGGCGATGACGAAGATCACCGATCCGTTGCCGATGCCGAACCAGATGATGGTGAGCGGCACCCACGCGATGCCGGCGATCGCCTGCAGGAACGACAACACAGGTCGGAACATGTCGGCGACGAAGCGATTGAGCGCGATCGCGAGTCCGAGGGGAATGGCGAGCGCCATGCCAATGACGAAACCGGTAGCGAGGCGCGCGAGGCTGGCGACGACATTCCTGACGAGCGTCCCGTCGCGGATCGATTCCCACGCAAAGTCGAGCACCGCGCTGATCGGAGGCAGCATGTACGACGGGTACTGGACTACGCGCGGCAGTAGCCACCATGCGACGAGGAGCAGCAGGAAGGGCAGCGTGCCGAGCCACGTAGGCGGCACCAGTGGGCGCATCGCGGCGCGCTGCGCATCGACAGGAACGTCCACTCGCGTACTCACGTGCGCTGCTCCGCGTCGACCGTAAGTCCCCAGCGCTCGATCGTCGCGCGCTCGAGCGGCCGCAGGTAGCAAAGGTCGATGGCGAGCCAGGTCAGTCCCATGACGACCATGCCGACGATCGTCCGCGCCGTCTGTTGCGTCTGTGTCCCTTCGAAAATCAGGTAACCGATCCCGGTCTTCGCGGCGACCATCTCGGCGAACACGAGCCCGCGAAATGCGAAGCCCGCGCCGACGCGCAGTCCGGTGATGATCCCCGGCAGCGCGCTCGGAAGGATCGCGTAGCACAGCACCTGCCAGCGTGACGCACCGAGCGAGCGCAGCGCATTGACGAGAATCTGTGGAGCGGTGCGCACGCCGAGCAGCGTGTTGTAGAGCACCGGGAAGAACACGACGTAGATCAGTGCGAGGAAGATCGTCTTCCAGCCGTAGCCGAACCAGACGACGAAGATCGGGATCCACGCCACCTCGACGATCGCAAACAGGAACTTGAGCAGCGGCGACAGCGTGACGGCGACCGTTCGATGCAGTCCGATCAGCACCCCGAAGACGACGCCGAGCAGCGCACCGGCAATGAGCCCCGCGAAATACCGCTCCATGCTGTCCGCGAAATAGACCGGCAGGATGCCCTTGCGCACCAGGTCGGTGAACGACGCGACGACGTCGCTCGGCGCAGGATAGAAGTACGAAGACATCCCGACGAGCGGAACGGAGATCTGCCACCCGACGAGCAGCAGCAGCACGCCGGCCGCGCCACGCAGCGCGCGCGCAGCACGGCGGCCGAAAACCCGGTGCTGCGCCGGTGCCGGGAGCGTGAGCGTCCCGCTCATCGACCCTCCAGGCGCGCGCCGGCGGCGCTCATTTCCCGTCCCACTTCGCGACGCTGTCGACCCAGTACTCGCCCGCGATGCCGTGCAGAGCGGCGGGCGTGACGTCCATCATGAATACCGTGCGATCGCGCACCTCCACGAGGCGGCCGGCTTCCTGCAAGCGCAACTGGTGAAAGCGCTCGGGTGCGAAATCGAGCGTGACCCGGTAGCTGCCACGGTCGCCGCCAAGCGTTCCAAGCGGAGCGAGCTTGCGCTCCGCCGCGAGCCAGGCGGCGCCCCACCAGGCAATCAGCACCGCAACGACGACACCGGTGGCAATGAGCGGCAGTCGTAGTCTCACGTGACCCTCGCCGCGTCGGTCGCCTCCGACTTCAGGCGCACGAGACCGAGCAACTGTTCGCGCAGCGCGGCGAACGCCGGATCGGTGTTGAGCGCGGCCCACGTGCGCATTTCTCGCGCGAACGGCACGCGGACGATCGTGCGAATGCGCCCGGGACCGGGCGTCATCACGGCGACGCGATCGCCCAGGAAGATCGCTTCCTCGACGCTGTGCGTGATGAAGATGACGGTGAGCTTCGATTGCATCGCAATGCGGCCGAGCTCTTCCTGCAACGTCATCCGCGTTTGCGCGTCGACGGCGGCGAAGGGTTCGTCCATCAGCATTACTTCGGGCGAATTGGCGAGGGTGCGCGCGACGGCGACACGCTGCTTCATGCCGCCGGACAGCTCGTGCGGATACTTGTGCTCGACATTGTGCAGATTGGCGATTGCCAGATAGCGGCGCGCCGTCGCATAGCGTTCGTCGCGCGCGACGCCGCGGAGCTTGAGGCCGAGGGCGGCGTTGTCCAGCACGTTCATCCACGGCAGCAGCGCGTATTCCTGAAACACGACGCCGCGCTCGGCACTTGGACCTTCGACGCGCTTGCCATCCATGACGATCGTGCCGCCGGTCGGCCGCAGGAATCCTGCGATTGCCGCGAGCAGCGTCGACTTGCCGCAACCCGAAGGGCCCAGTACGCACAGGAACTCGTTGACCGCGACGTCGAGCGCGAGTCCCTCAACGGCGCGGTGGCCGACGCCGGTCTCGGAATTCACGTAGTCGAGGACGAGATCCGCGATGGTGATCTTCGCCGGCGCGCGGGCGCCGGCTTCGGCCAGCGTCGTCACAGCCCCAGCGCGCGGCGTTCTGCTGCCGCGAGATGCCGCTGCAACGCCGATGCCGCGGCTTCCGGGTCGCGGCGCTTCAACGCCTTGATCACCGCAAGATGCTCCTCGAGCGCGAGCGGAAGAAATCGAGGCGAGCGTCCGTGCAGCCGAATCATCCTGATCTTGTCGAAGTTCTGCTGGTGCGCGTTGATCAGGATGTGATTGCCGATCGCTTCGATCATCAGATTGTGCATGCCCCAGTCCACCTGCAGCGCGACATCGATGAGCTTGCCATCCGGCTCGTCGCCGGACGCCATTCGCTCGAGCACCGCGCGGGTCGACCGCTCCAGCTGCAGGAGCGTGGCGTCATCCGCCGTGACGGCGAAGCGCCGCACCGCGGCGAGCTCGAGGATCGTGCGGAACTCGAAAGCCTCGCGGATCAGCCTCACGCCGATGTCGGCGATCTGGATGCCGCGCTGGGGTATCAGGCGAACGAGGCTCTCCGCCTCCAGCCGCTTCAACGCTTCCCGCGTCGGGCCGAGCGGAACGTCGAGGAGCTCGCAGAGCTCGCCTTGCGACACGAACTGCCCCGGCACGAGGTTGCGCTTGAAGAGCTGCACCTTGAAGCGCTCGTAGGCCACTTCACGCATCAGCGACTTCGGCTTCGGTTTTCTCATCGTCGATCGGTCTCCCGGCCGCCGCTTGCGCGCGCCCGTTGCCAACCGATGATAGCACCTGATAGGATGCGACTGAGATATTACCTGTAGCCCAACCAGGGCTCGAATCTCGTCCGGAGGAGTTCATCATGCGCTTTGCACGCACGCTGGCCGCGTTGGCGGCAGGATTGCTGGCCGCGGTCCTGCCCGTCGCGGCACCCGCTCAGACACAACAATTGAAGGTCGCGGTCACCACCGCGGCCGAGAATGCGCCGTTCTTCTCTGCCGTCGAGCGCGGCATGTTCGCGAAGCTCGGCCTCGACGTGAAGGTCGAGATGATGCCAAGCGGCGTCGAGATCGCCAACGCGCTCGCCAGCGGCACCGTCGATGCCGGTCTCTTCGGCACTTATCCGTTCCTGACGGCGGTATCGCGTGGCGTGCCGGTCGTGTTGATCGGACATACGTGGAACAACGCGCTGATGAATCCGCAGAGCGAGGTCCTGTCGGTCATCGCGCGTGCGGACGCCGGGGTTCCCGCCGGCGATCTCACCAAGCTCAAGGGCAAGAAGATCGGTGTCACGCGCGGGGCCGGCGGCGAGCCGTACATCGCGGGTCTGTTGAGTCAGGTCGGTTTGTCGATGGAGGACGTGACGCTTGTCAACACCGCACCGTCGAGCATGGCCACCGCGCTTGCCAACAAGGACGCCGACGTCATCGCAGCGTGGGAACCGTGGCCCAGTGCGGCACTCACCAAGGTCCCGGGCTCATACAAGGTGATCTACGGTGGCTGCAAGAGCTGCTACGACGCCGGAACGCTGGTGACGACGAAGTCCGCGATTGCGGACAAGGCCAAGGCGCTCGAGCTCTTCGTCTTAGGCTATGCGCAAGGGCAGGCGTGGGCGCGGGCGAACCGCGACGAGGCCGCCAAGATCTCCACGCGCTGGATTCCCGGCATGGACGCGGAAACGCTGACGCTTGCGCTGAAGAGCCTTCCGCTCGACGTGCGGCTGTCGAAGAACACGCTCGATGGCTTCAAGACGTATTCGATCCCATTGCTCGTCGCACAGAAGCGCATCCCGACGGCATTCGATCCGGCGCCCGCCGTCGACAATCGCTTCGTGGCGGCGGCGATGAAAGCGGATCCGTCCGCCTTTGCCGACCTGAAGGAAATCCCGGCGGCACAGCGCTTCTGAGTACGCGACGCGTGAAGCGGCCCAATCTCCTGTTCCTGTTCTCGGACCAGCATGCGCGGTCGGTGGCCGGCTGCTATGGAGATCCCGCTGCGCTGACGCCCAATCTCGACCGTCTGGCGGCACAGGGCGTGACGTTCGACCATGCGTACTGCCCGTCGCCGCTGTGCGTGCCGAGCCGGATGTCGATGCTGACGGGCCGATATCCGTTCGAGCAGGAATGCTGGACGAACGATGACTACCTGCGCTCCGACGCGGCGACGTGGCTCCACAGCTGTGGCGCCGCCGGCTACCGGCCCGCGCTTGCCGGACGGCTGCATTCGATGGGGCCGGATCAGCTGCACGGTTACGCGCAGCGCATGGTGGGGGATCACAGTCCGAACTGGGGCGGCGTGCCTCGCCACGATCTTGGTGTGCTCGACAAGGCAAACGATCCGTGGCGGGAGAGTCTCGATCGCTCCGGCATTGGCCAGTCGGCGTATCAGGTCAAGGATGTCGAAACGGCCGCGGCGGCGTGCGGGCACCTCCGCGCAATCGCCGCAGCGCAGCGCAACGGCGATCCGCAGCCGTTCTGCCTCACCGTCGGTTTCCTGCTCCCTCACCCGCCGTACGTTGCGTGGCGCGAGGATTACGCGCGCTTCGCAGGCCGCGTGCCAGCGCCTGTCCATCCCGAGCCGCCGTCGCCACCGCACGCGTGGGAAGCGTGGTGGCGCGAGAATCGCGGCATTGCGGACGTCGACGCCGAAGCCGTGGCGCGGGCGCGCACCGCGTACTACGCGCTGGTTTACCGACTGGATGTCCTGATCGGCGACGTGCTGCAATGCCTCGCCGACGAAGGCCTCGACGAGAACACGCTGATCGTCTATTCGACCGATCACGGTGACCAGCTTGGCGAGCGCGGCCTGTGGTGGAAGCACACGCTGTACGAGGATTCGGTGCGCGTGCCGCTCGTGCTGCGCTGGCCGGGACACCTCCCGGCGGGCGAGCGGCGCACACAGGTCGTCGACCTGCTCGACGTGGCGGCGACGATGGCGGCGGCACTCGGCGGCCCGGCGCTGCCGTATGCGCACGGCCGCAACCTGTTGCCCATTGCCCGCGACGCGTCCGCGCCGTGGATCGACGAGATCTTTGCCGAGCATTGCACGGACACCGTACCGGCGTGGACGGGTGGCCGGACGGCGCAGCAGCGGATGATCCGCAGCGGCAACTGGAAGCTGATCTACGCGCACGGTTATCCGGTGCAACTGTACGATCTCGCGAGCGATCCCCACGAGCGACGCGACCTCGGCGGCATGGCCGCGCACGCCGCTGTGCGCGAGCGCCTGCTTGCGCGGGTGCTCGACGGGTGGGATCCTGAACGCATTGCCGCGCGAATACGCGAACGACGGCGGGAGAAGGATGTGCTCGATGCATGGGCGCGCAGCGTGCGACCCGGCGACGACTATCGCTGGCAACTGCTGCCCGAGCACAATCGCCTCGATCCCGTTTCGCAATGAAATACGCGTTGACACGCTGGCCGCGGCTCGGCTTGGGCTGCGCGTCGCTTGGAACGCCGCCGCCGCTGCTCGACGATGATGATGCCGAAGCGGTGATCCATGCGGCAATCGAACGCGGCATCCGCTTCTTCGATGTCGCGCCGTTGTATGGCGGTGGCCTCGCCGAGGAGCGCCTCGGTCGCGCGCTGGCGGCGCTGCCGCGCGACGAGTACACGTTGTGCACGAAGGTCGGCGTGACGCGCCCTTACGGGCAGTCGGCGATGCCGCACGGCGCCACGCGCCGGCGCCAGTTCGATCGCTGGGATTACAGTGCGGCGGCCACGCGCGTCTCGATCCAGTCGAGCCTCGGGCGGCTCGCAACGGATCGGCTCGACGTCGTACATCTTCACGACGTCGAAGATCATCTCGATACGTGCCTCAGCGCCCACGAGGAGCTCTCACGCCTGCGCGACGAAGGCGTCGTCGGCGCGATCGGCATCGGCTCCAACCTGGCTGCACCTGTCGCCGCCCTGCTCGACCGCGCGCCGTTCGACGCATTCCTGCTTGCCGGCTGCTACACGCTGCTCGACGACTCGGGTCGCGCGTTGATCGCGGCGGCGCACGCGCGCGGTGCGGCCGTCATCGCCGGCGGCGTGTTCAACTCGGGCGTTCTCGCGGCATGGCCGCAGCGCGATCCGACGTTCGGCTACGAGCCGGCGGAGGCTGCGATCGTCGCCCGCACCGCCCGGATTGCGTCCATCTGCGAGCGACACGGCGTGCCCCTTGCAGCAGCGGCGCTGCAATTCGTGCTGGCGAACCCGGCAATCACGACAGTGCTGCTCGGACCGCGCACGGTCGCCGAGCTCGATGCGAATCTCGCCGCCGCCGAGTGCGCGATCCCCGCTGAGCTATGGGCCGACCTCGCGCGCGAACGCGCGTTGGCGCCGCAAGAATCGGTGCGGAAGCGACACTAGGGGCCGTTGGCCGATGCGAATCGACGCTCACCTGCATTTCTGGAAACCGTCCTGCGGCTTCGACAACCGGCCCGTCGCCGACAATGCCGCGTACCGCCGCGACTTCATGCCGGCCGACGTCGCGCCGGATCTCGACGCTGCGGGTATCGACGGCGCCATTGTCGTGCAGACGGCTCCGCAAACGGCGGAAACCGATTGGCTGATCGACGTTACGGCGAATGAGGACCGGATCTACGGCCTCACCGGCTGGGTGGACCTGGCGGGAGGCGAATGCGACTACGGTGCGCTGCTCGCATGCCCCAAGGTCGTCGGCGTTCGCGCGCAGCTGCGACGCATCGCCGACGATGCCTTCGTCGCCAAACCCGACGTCGTCTCGAATCTCGATGCCGCACTTCGTTCAGGGCTCAGCGTGACGATCCTCGCCGAAGCGCGTCACTACCGGCATCTGCGCGACGTGCTCCCGCGCCTCGCGGACGGACCGGTGATCATCAACCATCTGGGACTACCGTTCCCGGACGTCGATCGCGACGCGTGGCGCGCGACGCTGCGCGCATTCGCCGCGAGGCCGCAGACGTACGTCCAGCTCTCGGGCCTGCCGTTCCTGTACGGGCCGCGCTGGCGCGACGGCGACGCACGTTCGCTGCTGGACGACGCTTTCGCGCTCCTCGGTCCGCAACGGTTGATGTTCGCGTCGGATTACCCGATGCTGTTGCGCTTCGCGACCTATGGAGAATGGGTTGCGTACGTGGAAGCATTCGTCGCCGCGCAACGATTGTCGGCTGCCGACGTCGAGGCAATCTTCTCGGGCAATGCATTGCGTGCGCATCCGCGACTGCGGGTGAGCGCGCTCGCACCCGCGTCGGCGCGCTGAACGCAAACGGCAACGGCATCGAACACGGAGAATCGAATGAAACGCTCGCAGATCAACCTCGCCGTCGATAACGCCCAGCGCGCATTGCGCGAGCACGGCGTGCGGCTCCCGCCCTATGCGTACTGGAGCCCGGCCGACTGGCGCAACGCGGGGGCCGATTACGCGCGCGTCACGCGCAACGGCCTCGGCTGGGCGGTCACCGATTTTGGCCAGGGTAATTTCAGGGAGATCGGCATCACGATGTTCGACGTGCGCAATGGGAACGTCGATGCGCCGGAGGAAGGGACGCCGTACGGCGAGAAGATCTTCGTGCTGCAGCCGGGCCAGCGGCTGCCGTATCATTTTCACTGGCGCAAGACCGAGGACATCATCAGCTATCACGGCGGCACGCTGATGATCCAGCTCTACAATGCGCGCGACGACGAGACCATGGACGAGACGTCGCCGGGTCATGTCTATTGCGACGGTGTGCGTCACGCGTTCACCGCCGGCCAGGTATTCGAGATTCCGCACGGTGCGAGCCTGACGATCACGCCGAAGCTCTATCACCGCTTCTGGGCCAAGGAAGGTGCAGGCGTGCTGGTCGGCGGCGAGATTTCGACGATCTCGGTACCCAAGACGGACAACCGCTTCGGCGGCAACGCGCGGCGGTTCGTGCCGATCGAGGAGGACGAGCCGGCGCGCTGGCTGCTGAACATCGACTACCCGCAATTGCACGAGATCGCCTGACGATGCGCAGGCTCGAAGGACGCGTCGCGATCGTCACAGGCGCCGCAGCGGGAATCGGCGCCGCCATTGCGCGCGCATTCGTCGCGGAAGGTGCGCGCGTCGTCGTCGCGGATCGCGATCTCGCGGCCGCGACCCGGACAGCCGCCGCGTTCGGGGATGCCGCGTTCGCTTTCGACGTCGACGTCACGCAGGAGGCGCCGGTGCAGGCGCTGGCACAGGCGGCGCGCTCGCGCTTCGGCCGCATCGACATCCTCGTCAACAACGCCGGCATCATGCGCAAGGCGTTCGTCAAGGACATGACCGAAGCGTTGTGGGACGCGGTCGTCGACGTGAACCTGAAGGCCACGTTCCTGTGCAGCAAGGCGGTGCTGCCCGCGATGATCGAAGCTCGGCGCGGCCGCATCATCAACATCGCGTCGATCGCCGCCAAGGTCGGCGAGCCGACGGCTAGCGCCTACAGCGCGGCCAAATGGGGCGTGCTCGGGTTCACGCGCTCGCTCGCGCTGGAGGTCGCGCAACACGACATCCTCGTCAACGCGATCTGCCCGGGACCGATACCCACGGCGCTCGGCGAACAGGGCTGGCGCGACGGCGCCGAAGTCCAGGGCGTGCCGCTCGATGCGGTAATGGCCCGCGTCAACTCGCGTTCGCCGCTCGGCCGTCTCGGCACCACCGAGCAGGTCGCGAAGATGGCCGTTTTCGTCGCCTCCGACGATTGCGACTTCACCACCGGTGCCGCGTTCAACGTCGACGGCGGCATCGTCATGGGGTGAAAGCAGCGCGGCGAATCGGCCCGGCCCGGTCTGTACGCTCGGAGGCCGCCCCGCCGCACTGTAAGGTCGAGCCGCACGGCAGCGACGATTCGGCGTAAAATTCGCGCACACTTCGGGCCCGCGACACAATCGCCACGCCCTTGCGGCCGCGCACACACGTCGCGGCCAAATCCGGAACACGATTCTTGGAGCTTTTCACGATGGCCATTGCCGGCGCGGTAACCACGCCTCCCCTGCGCGACGTTTCCCTCGACGACAAGTTCGAGCTCGGATCAGGCCGGGTCTTTCTCACCGGTGTCCAGGCGCTCGTGCGACTCCTGATCCTGCAGCGGCAGCGCGACACGCAGGCGGGCCTCAAGACCGGCGGTTTCGTGTCCGGCTATCGCGGCTCGCCGCTCGGCGGCCTCGACCAGGCGCTGTGGAAAGCGAAGAAGTTTCTCGACCGCGCGCACATCAAGTTCCAGCCCGGCCTCAACGAAGACCTCGCCGCGACAGCGGTATGGGGGACGCAGCAGGTCAACCTGTACAAGAGTGCAAACGTCGACGGCGTATTTGCCATGTGGTACGGCAAGGGTCCCGGCGTCGATCGCTGCGGCGACGTGTTCAAGCACGCGAACTTTGCCGGCACCTCGAAGCACGGCGGCGTGCTCGTGCTCGCCGGCGACGATCATGCGGCGAAATCGTCGACACTGCCGCACCAGTCGGACCACCAGTTCTCGGCGGCGATGATGCCGGTGCTGTATCCGTCGTCGGTGCAGGAGATCATCGACCTCGGGTTGCACGGGTTCGCGATGAGCCGCTACTCGGGCTGCTGGGTCGGCTTCAAATGCGTGTCCGACACCGTCGAGAGCTCCGCGTCCGTGTACGGCGACGCCGATAATGTCGACATCGTCGTGCCTGACGACTTTCCGCTGCCGCCCGATGGCGTTTCGATCCGCTGGCCCGACGCGTTCCTCGCAACCGAAGAGCGGATGCAGGACTACAAGATCTACGCGGCACTGCACTATTGCCGCGTCAAC
This sequence comes from uncultured Pseudomonadota bacterium, assembly GCA_963709335.1. Classification (GTDB taxonomy): domain Bacteria; phylum Pseudomonadota; class Gammaproteobacteria; order Burkholderiales; family Casimicrobiaceae; genus VBCG01. The sequence continues at coordinate 356,980 of CAVPWB010000001.1, read as the reverse complement.
CGGCTGAACCGCATCGTCATCGATTCGCCGAAGCCGCGGCTCGGCATCATCACCAGCGGCAAGAGCTACCTCGATGTGCGGCAGGCGCTCGACGACCTCGGCATCAGCGAAGCCGACGCCGCCGAGATCGGCATCCGCGTGTTCAAGGTCGCGATGCCGTGGCCGCTCGAGCCCGAAGGTGTCCGGCAATTCGCGGAAGGACTCACCGAAATCCTGGTCGTCGAGGAAAAGCGGCAAATCGTCGAGTACCAGTTGAAGGAGCAGCTCTACAACTGGCGCGACGACGTGCGGCCGCGCGTCGTCGGCAAGTTCGACGAGAAAGGCGAATGGGTCCGCCCGCACGGCGACTGGCTGCTGCCCGCGCTATCCGAACTGACGCCGGCGATGATCGCGCGCGTGATCGCACAGCGGATCGAGCGCCTCGAGCTCCACCCGCGCGCGATCGAGAAGATCCGCCAGCGCGTCGACTTCATCAACCAGAAGGAACATTCGCTCGCGCGGCCGAAGATCAGCCTCGCTCGGATGCCGTACTTCTGCTCGGGCTGCCCGCACAACACGTCGACACGGGTGCCGGAAGGCAGCCGCGCGACGGCCGGCATCGGTTGCCACGTGATGGCGATCTGGATGGATCGCAGCACGTCGACGTACACGCACATGGGCGGCGAAGGCGTGCCATGGATCGGCCAGGCGCCGTTCACCGACGAGAAGCACATCTTCGCGAATCTCGGCGACGGCACGTACTACCACAGCGGAATCCTGGCGATCCGCGCGTCGGTCGCGGCCGGCGTCAACATCACGTACAAGATTCTCTACAACGACGCGGTCGCGATGACGGGCGGGCAGCCGTTCGACGGCCCGCTCAGCCCTCGCGACATCGCGCTGCAGTGCGCAGCCGAAGGTGTTTCGAAGATCGTCGTTGTCACCGACGAGCCCGACAAGTATCCGGCGGGCTACTTCGCCGACAACATCGAGATCCACCATCGCGACGACCTCGATGCCGTGCAGAAGCAGATGCGCGAGGCGGCCGGCACGACGATTCTGCTGTACGACCAGACGTGCGCCGCCGAGAAGCGACGCCGCCGCAAACGCGGCAAGTTCGCCGATCCGGCGAAGCGCGTCGTCATCAACGAGCTCGTCTGCGAGGGCTGCGGCGATTGCGGCGTCAAGTCGAACTGCGTGTCGGTGGCACCCGTCGAGACGGAGTTCGGCCGCAAGCGCACGATCGACCAGTCGTCGTGCAACAAGGACTACTCGTGCGTCAACGGGTTCTGCCCGAGCTTCGTGACCGTCGAGGGTGGTCAGCTGCGCAAGCCGAAGAAGGCCGAGAACGTCGATTTCTCCGGACTGACGGAGCCGTCGCGCGTGTCCAGCGCCACGCCCTACGGTGTGCTGGTCACCGGCATCGGCGGCACCGGGGTCGTGACGATCGGCGCGCTGCTCGGCATGGCCGCGCACCTCGAGGGCAAGGGTTGCAGCGTGCTCGACATGACCGGACTGGCGCAGAAAAACGGCGCCGTCGTCTCGCACGTGAGAATCGCCGACACGCCCGAGCAGCTCTACGCGACGCGCATCGCTGCCGGTGAAGCGCGCCTCGTGCTCGCCTGCGACATCCTGACCGGTGTCGGCAACGAAGCGCTCGCGAAGATGCAGAAAGGCGTCACCCGGGCACTCGTCAACACGTCGCTCGTGATGCCCGCGCAATTCACGCGCGAACCCGATCTCAAGTTCCCGACCGGCTCGATGGAGCAGGAAATCAAGGATGCCGTCGGAGCCGGCGACGCCGAGTTCCTCGATGCGACGAAGCTCGCGACGGGCCTGATGGGCGACTCGATCGCGACGAACCTCTTCATGGTCGGCTACGCGTACCAACGCGGCCTGTTGCCGCTCGGCGAGCAGTCGATCGTGCGCGCGATCGAGCTCAACGGCGCCGCCGTCGAATCGAACAAGCAGAGCTTCAACTGGGGCCGCCTCGCGGCGATCGATCCGGCGAAGGTCGCGGCGGCGGCAATCCCGATGGCCAAGCCCGATACGCAGCGCCTGTCCGAGTCGCTCGACGAAGTGATCGAGCGCCGGCGCGCGTTCCTCACCGACTACCAGGACGCGGCGTACGCAACGCGCTATACCGATCTCGTCGCGAAGGTGCGCGCCGCGGAAGCGCAGAAGCAGCCGGGCGTGACCGACCTGACCGAGGCCGTGGCGCGCTACTACTTCAAATTGCTCGCGATCAAGGACGAATACGAAGTGGCGCGCCTGTACGCGGAGACCGACTTCACGCAGCGCGTCGCGGCGCAGTTCGAAGGCGATTACAAGCTGCGCTTCCACCTCGCCCCGCCGACGCTGAACAAGCCGGACGCGAAGACCGGCGAGCCGAAGAAATCGACGTACGGCCCGTGGATGCTGCCGGCGTTCCGCATGCTGGCGAAGATGCGCAAATTCCGCGGCGGCGCGCTCGACATCTTCGGCAGGAGCGACGAGCGCAAGCAGGAACGTGCACTGATCGGCCAGTACGAAAAGCTCATCGACGAGGTGCTCGGCCGGCTGTCGCCGCAGAACTACGAGCTCGCTGTGTCGCTGGCGTCGATTCCCGAGTACATCCGCGGCTACGGCCACGTGAAGGATCGCCACCTGAAGGACGCGAAGGCACGCGAGGCGGCGCTGCTCGAACGGTTCCGCGGCGCGCCGGCGGTTATTACGGTGGCGAAAGTGGCGGTCGCTGCCGATTGACGTCGGAGGCCGTCAGTAGCGCGGCGGGGAGCGTCGCCGACGAGCGATCGCCCGCCGCCCGCCCGTGCGATGCGGAAAGCCTGGCCGCGACGATCGACGCCGCGGCCGGGCGGTGGTTCGCGACCCTTGGCTACACGCCGTTCGCGTTCCAGCGCGCCGTGTGGGGTGCCTACGCGCGCGGTGAATCCGGCCTGATCCACGCGCCCACCGGCATGGGGAAAACCTATGCCGCGTGGCTTGGCCCGCTCGTGCTCGGGCCTGGCGGCACCGCCGGCGACCCTCCACCGTTGACCGTGCTGTGGCTGACCCCGCTGCGCGCGCTTGCGCAGGACACCGGACTTGCGCTCGCACGCGCTGCGGCCGCACTGCAACCGCATTGGACCGTCGACGTGCGCACCGGCGACACATCGTCGTCGGCGCGCGCACGGCAGCAACGGCGATTGCCGAGCGCGCTCGTTACCACACCCGAAAGCCTGACGCTGCTCCTCGCGCGCGAAGATTGGCGCGAGCGCTTTGCGGATGTCGCCGCTGTTGTCGTCGACGAATGGCACGAGCTGATGGCGTCGAAGCGCGGCGTTCAGGTCGAGCTCGCACTCGCGCGATTGCGCGGCCAGGCGCCGGGGCTTCGTGTCTGGGGCCTGTCCGCGACGCTCGCCAACCTCGACGAATCGCTCGCCTGCCTCGTCGGTCCGGGGCACGCAGGTCGCATCGTGGAGGGACTGTCGGTCAAGGAGATCACGATCGACACGGCGCGCCCGCCGACGATCGAGCGCTTTCCCTGGGGCGGCCATATCGGCCTCAAGCTGCTTCCGCAAGTGGTGCGCGCGATCGACACCGCGCGATCGACGCTGATCTTCACCAACGTGCGCTCCGCGACCGAGATCTGGTACCAGGCGCTGCTCGAGGCACGGCCGGATTGGGCAGGCCAGATCGCGCTGCATCACGGGTCGCTCGAGCGCGAAGTCCGCGACTGGGTCGAGGAAGGCTTGCGGACGAACCGGCTGCGAGCGGTCGTCTGCACGTCGAGCCTCGACCTCGGCGTCGACTATGCGCCCGTCGAGCAGGTGCTGCAGATCGGCAGTCCGAAGGGGGTAGCGCGCCTGCTGCAGCGCGCCGGACGCAGCGGTCATCAGCCGGGCGCCGTATCGAAGATCACCGTCGTGCCCACGCAGGCGCTCGAGCTCGTCGAGGCCGCCGCTGCGCGGGAAGCGGCCGCCGATCGGCGCATCGAGCCGCGACTCGCGTTGCAGGCGCCGCTCGACGTGCTCGTCCAGCATATCGTCACGTGCGCGCTCGCCGGCGGCGTGCGTCTCGACGAGCTGAAGCGCGAGGTTCGCGGAACGCACGCGTACAGAGCGCTAACCGACGACGAATGGCGCTGGGCGCTCGATTTCGTCGTGCATGGCGGTGCGAGCCTCAACGCATATCCGGAGTACCGGCGCGTCGTCATCGGCGACGACGGCGTCGCGCGCGTGCCCGACCGGCAGATCGCGCGTCGGCATCGCGCGCAGATCGGCACAATCGTTTCGGATGCGAGCATCGTCGTCCAGCTTCGCAACGGCCGGCGGCTCGGCCACGTCGAGGAATCGTTCATCGCGCGGCTGTCGCCGGGCGACTGCTTCGTGTTCGCCGGACGCGTGCTCGAATTCGTTCGCGTGCGCGAGATGACGGCGTGGGTGAAGCTCGCGTCGCAGAAGGCGGCGATCGTCACACGGTGGCTCGGCACGAAAATGCCGCTGTCGTCGCTGTTGTCCGAGCGCACGCGGCGCTTGATCGGTGAAGCGAAGCGCGGCGTCTACGCGTCGCCCGAACTTGCGCTCGTCCGGCCGCTGCTCGAGCTGCAGCGCCGCTGGTCCGCACTGCCCGACGAGCGCGAATGGCTGTGCGAACGGATTAAGCTCCGCGACGGCTACGCCACGTTCTTCTATCCATTCGAAGGCCGGCTCGCACACCTCGGCCTCGCGACGCTGTTCAGCTATCGGCTGTCGCGCGCGCAGCCGCGCAGCTTCAGCATGATGATCAACGACTACGGATTCGGGCTCCTCTCGCCCGTGCCATTCGAGCTGACGCTGCGGGACATCGGCGCATTGCTCGCAGCACCGGGGGTTGCGACCGATATCCTTGCCGGCCTGAACGCCGCCGAGCTCGGTCGCCGCCAGTTTCGCGAGATTGCACGCGTGGCGGGACTCGTGTTCCAGGGGTACCCGGGCCAGCCGCAATCGAACCGCCAACTGCAGGCGTCGAGCGGGTTGCTGTGGGACGTGTTCAACGAGTACGACCCGGACAATCTGCTGTTGCGCCAGGCAACGCACGAAGTGCTGGACCGCCAGCTCGAGGCACCGCGACTTACCGCCGCGCTCGCTCGGATGCGAAGCTGCGCCGCCATCGTCACGCAGCCCATGCGACCGACGCCCTTCGCGTTTCCGCTGATCGTCGAGCTTTTCCGCGAGAAGCTGACGACCGAAGCGCTGGAGGCGCGCGTGGCGCGAATGGTCGCCGATCTCGAGGCCGCCGCGCAGAAGTGAGCGTGGCCGTCGCGGCCGGGAAAGCAATCCTCGCATGATGAAAGGGGATGGCGCGCGCCGCGCAATCCGCTACAGTGTCCGGCCGCAATGCCGCGCACGCGATGACGGATTCGTTCGCCGACATCCGCGCACGCGATAGCGCACCCCTTTGCTGACCCAACGTCCGGGAACGAACCAATGCCCAATATCCCCAATCCATTCGACCTGACTGGCCGCGTCGCGCTGGTGACCGGTGCGTACCGCGGCCTGGGCTTCTCGATCGCACGCGGACTCGCTGCAGCCGGCGCGCGCGTCATCCTGAACGGGCGCAACGCCGATGCACTGGGCGGCGCCGTCGGCGTGCTCGCGGGCGAAGGCCTGGCGGCGGATGTCGCGCTCTTCGACGTGACCGACGCCGATGCGGTGCGCCAAGGCGTTGCCGATGCGGCGCGGCGCAGCGGTCCGATCGACGTGCTCGTCAACAACGCCGGCATTCAGCGTCGGCATGCGTTCGTCGACTTTCCGCAGCACGACTGGGATGCGATCATCGCCACCAACCTGACGGCGCCTTACCTCGTCTCGCAGGCAGTGCTGCCGGGCATGATCGCCGCCAAGCGCGGCAAGATCATCCACATCGCGTCGCTGATGAGCGAACTCGCGCGGCCGAGCGTGGTGCCCTACACGGCGGCAAAAGGCGGCATCCGCCAACTGACCCGCGGGATGGCAGTGGAGCTTGCGCCGCACAACATCCAGGTCAACGCGATAGCGCCCGGCTACTTCGCCACCGAAATGAATCGCGCGCTGCTCGACGACGAGAAGTTCACCGCGTGGGTGAAGGCGCGCACGCCCGCGGGACGGTGGGGCGAGCCCGAGGAGATCTCCGGACTCGCCGTGTTCCTAGCGTCGGCGGCGGCGAACTACGTCACCGGGCAGATGGTGATGATCGATGGCGGAATGAGTGTGGCGCTGTGAGCGGCCGGCGAGGGGCCCGCGAAGCGGGATCGACGGCAATCGCGAATCAGCGCCGAAGGCCGACAACGCTGACGTTGCGCATCTGCAGTTCAGTGCGAGGAGGCCGCGCTGTGAGCGGCCGGCGCGGGACCCGCGAACGGGATCGACGGCAATCGCGAATCAGCGCCGAAGGCCGACAACGCTGACGCTGCGCATCTGCAGTTCAGTGCGAGGAGGCCGCGCTGTGAGCGGCCGGCGAGGGACCCGCGAAGCGGGATCGACGGCAATCGCGAATCAGCGCGAAGGCCGACACGCTGACGTGCGCATCTGCAGTCGTGCAAGGAGGCCGCGCTGTGAGCGGCCGGCGAGGGACCCGCGAAGCGGGATCGACGGCAATCGCGAATCAGCGCGGGAGCCGATTCGCGGACGTCGTGCAACGGTGCGGCCGCGCAAGGAGGCCGACGTCGTGAGCGGGCGACGAGGTGCCCCGCGCGGTCCTTAGCGCTGCGATCCTGAGTCGAGCGCCTGGGCCGCGCGATAGAGATTCGCAGTGCGCGCGCCCGAGCGGCAGAACGCGAGCACCGGCTTCGGCAATTGCTGCAGCAGCTCGTGCATGCGGGCGATTTCCGCGGGCGACTGATACGCCGACTGCACCGGCAGAAATGCATAGGAGAGTCCGGCGGACTGCGCCGCACGCTCGATCGCGTCGGATGCCGGCTGCGATGGCCCGGCCTCGAAGTCGGGGCGATTATTGACGACGCTGCGAAATCCCGCAGCGGCTGCCTCGGCCATGTTCTCGACCGTCAGTTGCGGTGCCGTCGCGAAATCCGCTGCAAGCCACGTGAACGACAATGCCATGAGTCGGGCCCCTTCCCGCCGCTCGATCAGTCCGATGCCTTGAACGTCGACGGCTTTCGGTCCAGCAGCCGATAAAGCCACGTCAGGCCTGCCGCCGTGCCCTTGACAGGCCGGTATTCGCAGCCTACCCAGCCGTCGTACTTCAACTCGTCGAGCACCTTGAACAGGTAGCCATAGTTGATCTCGCCGACGTCGGGCTCGGTGCGCCCCGGCACGTTCGCGATCTGCACATGGCCGATGTGTGGCAGGTACATCCGCAGCTTCTCGGTCAGGTCGCCCTCGACGATCTGCGCATGGTAGAGATCCATCTGCACCTTGAGGTTCTTCGCGCCGATCTCGGACCTGATCGCGTGCGCCTGCGCCTGCGTGTTCAGCAGATAACCCGGGAAGTCGCGGGCGTTGATCGGCTCGATCATGATCGTCACGCCCTGGCTCGCCGCTTCGGCGCAGGCAAGGCGCAGGTTGCGAACGTACGTGCGCGTGCGCCGCTCGCGTTCGGCCGCATCTGCCCCTTCGGGAACGACGCCGGCCATGACGTGAATACGCGGGCATCCGAACGCCCGCGCGTATTGGAGCGCGTTGGCGATGGCCGCCGTGAACTCGTGCTCGCGCCCCGGCAGCGATGCGAGGCCGCGATCGCCGGCCGCCCAATCGCCCGACGGTGCATTGATCAGCACAACTTCGAGGCGATGCTCGCGCTGCCGAGCGACGATCTCCGCGATCCGGTACTCGTATGCAAATGCGAACTCGACGGCGCGAAATCCCGCGTGCGCCGCCTCGCCGAAACGTTCGAGGAACGGCACTTCGTTGAACAGGAACGTAAGGTTGGCGGCGAAGCGTGGCATCGTTGATTTCGTCGGCGCGGCGATCAGCTACGTCGAAACCGCGCGGGCTCGGCTACAATTCTCCTCTGATTGTGCGCCGTCGACGCGCGGCCGCGCAAACGCCTCGCAACTCGACTCGTTCTCGTGTCCCTCCCCCTTGGTTTCGACGCACCCGCGACGGCGCGCGCCGACGACGGCGTGCTGGACACCGTCGTGGGTGGCGAGCGCGTCGCGCTGCACGCCGAGCGCGCACTTCATTGGCTGCGGGAGCGCACGGTGTTCGTCGCCGACGTTCATCTCGGCAAGGCCGCGGCGTTCCGCGCGGGCGGCGTGCCGCTGCCCCGCGGCTCGACGGCCGCCGATCTCGCGCGCCTGACGCGCCTGATCGAGCGCACGAGTGCCGCACGTCTGGTCGTTCTCGGGGACTTCCTGCACGCCAGGGCCGGGCGCGTTCCGGCGCTGTCAGACGCGTTTGTCGCGTGGCGAACGCGGCATGCGACCACCGATGTCGTGCTCGTTCGCGGCAATCACGACGCGCGCGCAGGCGACCCACCAGCGGACTGGAACGTTCGCTGCGTCGACGAGCCCTACGCGCTACCGCCGTTCCTCGCGTGCCACAAGACGAATGCGCCGCCCACGGGCTATGCACTCTGCGGACATCTTCACCCCGGCGTGCGCATTCAGGGCAGCGGCGAGCAATCGGCGCGACTGCCCTGCTTCGTCCTCGGCGCGCGGCGCGCGATCCTGCCGGCGTTCGGGCGCTTCACGGGGCTTGCCGAATTCGAGCGGGAGGCGAACGAGCGGATCGTCGCGATCGCCGGCGGTGCGCTGTTCACCTTGCCATCATCGGGCCGGATGACGGTGTCGTAAAACTGCAACGCCCGCAGGCTCCGTTCGTCGGGAAACGAATTATCTGGCGGCGCTGTGGACAAACCAGTGGATACCCGGTGCGCACAACGGTGATCGTTTGCAAATACCGCGGTAGCGGACTGTTTTTGCGCCTGTTTTCGGGCCGCCCGCTGTGGAGTAAAAAAGGCTTGCGCTTGCCCCATCGAGCTACTATGCTTTGTATTGAAAACGCTGTGCGACACAACATATAGTAGATTTCACTGGGATGTCACATTCGGCGCCGCCTGGCGCCAAGGGGCGTATGGATACGGAGAATCCGCCGCCCGCTTTCGCGGGCTGCTGCCCGGAAAGTCGCGCCACTGGGCGCGCCAAATCCCGAATAACGCTGCCCACGAGCAGCAACCAACAAGGCATCAATCAGGAGCCGATTTCATGCGTATCGCCACCACTTCCGCATCCTCCCCCGCAACGCCGCCACGAGACCTGATGGTGGGAGAACCCGGAAGCCCGGTCGCAACCAGCGCCGACCCGCGGTTCGCGCAGTTCAAGCTGATCCGCCGCAACGGCGCCGTCGTCGCGTTCGAGCCCGCGAAGATCACGATCGCGCTGACCAAGGCGTTCCTCGCCGTCAACGGCGGCCAGGGTGCGAGCTCCGCGCGGGTGCGCGACGAGGTGACGCGCCTCACCGACGCGGTCGTCGCCGCGCTGCTGAAGCGCAAGCCGGATGGCGGCGCGATCCATATCGAGGAAATCCAGGATCAGGTCGAGCTCGCGCTGATGCGCGGCGGCGAGCACGAAGTCGCGCGCGCATACGTGCTGTATCGCGAAAAGCGCGCACAGGAACGCGCGCAGGAAAAGCAGCAGAAGGCGCCACCGGCCGAAGATACGACGCTGCACGTCATCGAGAACGGCGTGCGCAAGCCGCTGGACTTCGAGCGCCTGACTGCGCTCGTCAAGGAATCCTGCGAAGGCTTGGCCGATGCCGAGCCCAACCGCATCCTGAAAGCAACGCTGAAGGACCTTTACGACGGCGTGCCGATGGAGGAAGTGCGCAAGTGCGTCGTGCTCGCCGCGCGCACGCTGATCGAGAAGGATCCTGCCTACTCGTATGTCACCGCGCGGTTGTTGCTCGACGCGCTGCGCTTCGAAGCGCTTGGCGAGGAAGCGACGCAAGCCGACATGCAATCGAAGTACGCCGAGTACTTCCCGCAGTTCGTCAAGCACGGGATCAAGGTCGGCCTGCTGAACGATGCGCTCACCCAGTACGACCTCGCGAAGCTCGGCGCGGCGCTGAAGCCCGAGCGCGACCTGCAGTTCGGGTATCTCGGCCTGCAGACGCTGTACGACCGCTATTTCCTCATCGACCAGTACGTCGGCGGACGCCGGTTCGAACTGCCGCAATGCTTCTTCATGCGCGTCGCGATGGGCCTCGCGCTGAACGAGGTCGACCGCGAAGCGCGCGCGATGGAGTTCTACGACGTGCTGTCGACGTTCGACTTCATGAGCTCGACGCCCACGCTGTTCAATTCGGGCACGCACCGGTCGCAACTGTCGTCGTGTTACCTGACGACCGTCTCCGACGATCTCGACGGCATCTACGAGGCGATCAAGGAGAACGCGCTCCTGTCGAAGTTCGCCGGCGGCCTTGGCAACGACTGGACGAACGTCCGCGCGATGGGTTCGCACATCAAGGGGACGAACGGCAAGTCGCAGGGTGTGGTGCCGTTCCTCAAGGTGGTCAACGACACGGCGGTGGCCGTCAACCAGTGCTTCGCGCCGGACACGCAGGTATATACGTCGCGCGGCGTGCTGCCCATTCGGCAGGTGCAGACCGGCGACCTCGTCCTCGGCCAGAGTGGCGTCTATCGCGAAGTGACGGACAAGCTCGTCTACGAACAAACCGAGCCGATGGTCGCTGTCGATGTCAAGCATTCGCTGGCGCCGATCGAGGTGACCGACGCGCATCCGTTCTGGGCGCTGTGCGGCGTGCCGCTCGAGCAATCAAGCGAGCGTACGCACGACTGGATCGCGAAGGGCAAGATCGCGCCGAAGTGGACCGATGCCGGCCAGCTGAAGGTCGGCGATTACATCGGCCTCACGATTCCGACCGAAGTCGTGCCCGTCGACGGCATCGCCGAGGACGATGCGCGCCTCTACGGCATCTTGCTCGGCGATGGTCACCTGGCCAAGGACGGCAAGCAGTGGAGCGTGTCGGGCAATCCGGCGCGAGACGAGCACCTTGCCTTCGTTCAGGAATACTTGCAGCAGCACGGCGTGCAGTTCCGCACGGCGTCGCGGGGCGAGACGCATCTGCAGGTGCAATGGGCCGCCGACCGCGGTGTCGTGCGCAACGCGACGACGGGCGGCATTGTCGGCGCCGGACCGCACACCATCCCGTTCTCGCGCGACGATCTGTACGACGATTCGCACCGCAAGCGGATCGCGCCGCGGCTTGCGCACCTGCCACGTCCGCAGACGCTCGCGCTCGTGCGCGGGCTGCTCGAATCCGACGGCGGCGTCTCGCGCGGCGCCGAGATCTACTTCACGTCGGCATCGCAGCCGCTCGCCGAAGGTCTTCGCTATCAGTGCCTGCGCCTCGGCGTGCCGGTCAGCGGCCAGGTGCGCGAGCGTGAGCATCCGCAGGACGCCGCTGGCGACGCACTCGCCACGGTCTCGTTCCACAAGCCCACGCGCGCATTCGACCTGCGCGTGCCCGCCGTTCCCGAGATCGCGGCGCTCGTGGGCTGCAAGCCGATCGGCAAGCGCAACTGGATCACGCTCGGCGGCACCATATTCTCGCGCGTGCGCGCCGTAACGCCCATCGCACCGAAGCCGCTCGTCGTCGACCTGAAGGTGGATGTCGACGAGTCGTACATGACGGCCGCGGGGCTCGCGCACAACGGCGGCAAGCGCAAGGGTGCGGTCTGCACGTATCTGGAAACCTGGCACCTCGACATCGAGGAATTCCTCGAGCTGCGCAAGAACACTGGCGATGATCGCCGGCGCACGCACGACATGAACACGGCGAACTGGATTCCGGACCTGTTCATGAAGCGCGTCGTCGAAGGCGGCGACTGGACGCTGTTCTCGCCGTCGGACGTGCCGGACCTGCACGATCGCTGGGGCCGCGCATTCGAGGAGGCGTACCTGCGCTACGAAGACAAGGTGGCGCGCGGCGAACTGAAGCTGGCCAAGCGGATTCCGGCGAACCAGCTGTGGCGGAAGATGCTGTCGATGCTGTTCGAAACCGGGCATCCGTGGATCACGTTCAAGGACGCGTGCAACGTGCGCTCGCCGCAGCAGCACGTCGGCACCGTGCATAGCTCCAACCTGTGCACGGAAATCACGCTCAACACCAGCGAAACCGAAATCGCCGTGTGCAACCTGGGCTCGGTGAACATGCTCGCGCACATGCATGAGGTGGACGGGCGCGTCGAGCTCGATCAGGCGAAGCTGAAGCGCACGATCACCACGGCAATGCGGATGCTCGACAACGTGATCGACATCAACTACTACGCGGTGGCGAAGGCGCGCAACTCGAACCTCAAGCACCGGCCGGTCGGGCTCGGCATCATGGGCTTCCAGGATTGCCTGCACCTGATGCGCGTTCCGTACGGATCGGCGGCGGCGCTGAAATTCGCCGATACGTCGATGGAAGCCGTGTGCCACCACGCGTACTGGGCATCGACCGAGCTTGCCGAGGAGCGGGGCCGCTATCCGTCGTATCGCGGCAGTCTGTGGGATCGCGGCGTGCTGCCGCAGGACACGCTGCCGATGCTGCGCGACGAGCGCGGCGGGTATGTCGAAATCGACGAATCGTCGTCGCTCGACTGGGCGCCGCTGCGCGAGCGCATCGCCGCGCACGGCATGCGCAATTCGAACTGCGTGGCCATCGCGCCCACGGCGACGATCTCGAACATCATCGGCGTCGCCGCGTCGATCGAGCCCGATTACCAGAACATCTACGTGAAGTCGAACCTGTCGGGCGAATTCACGGTCGTCAACGAGCAACTCGTCAAGGATCTGAAGGCACTCGGTCTGTGGGACGACGTGATGGTGTCCGACCTGAAGTACTTCGACGGCTCGCTCGCGAAGATCGACCGCGTGCCCGCACCGCTGCGCGAGCTGTACGCGACGGCGTTCGAGATCGACGCGGGGTGGATCGTCGAAGCGGGTGCGCGTCGGCAGAAATGGATCGACCAGGCGCAGAGCCTCAACATCTACATGGCGGGTGCGTCGGGCAAAAAGCTGGACGACACGTACAAGCTCGCGTGGATGCGCGGCTTGAAGACGACGTACTACCTGCGCACGCTGGCTGCTACGTCCGCCGAGAAATCGACCGGCCGGGGCGGCGAGCTCAACGCCGTGTCGGAGTCGGGTGGGATTCCGGCAATCGGCGCGAAAGGTCGTGCGAAGCCTGCGGCTGTGGCGGAGCCGGAACCGAAGTTCTGCGCGATCGACGACCCGAGTTGTGAGGCGTGCCAATAGCACCCGCTCTTGCAAAGCGCAGCCATGACGGCGGCCGCCGTCGTCCCTGCCGCACCGGCGACGGTGCCCGCGGAGGCGATACGCGAACGCGTTCAGGTGCTGGAAGCGCGACCCGGCGCACGCGAAGTGTTGCTGGTGACGTCGGGAGGCGCGCCACCGGCGGAGGACGAGCACGCGGTGATCGTGCTCTCCGGCGGTGGTGGCGGGTTTGCGGTGACGTGTCCCGACGGCGTGCCGCGCGTGCAGGGTGGATTGCCGCTGTCGCAGCGGGAGCGGCTGGCGTTGTCGATCGGCGGTCCGGTGATGGCATTGTCACCGCCCTCCGACAAGCCGGTGATGGATCGCGAATGGCGGATGTCGGAGCGGCATGTCGTCGATCTGCAGGCCGCCGTGGATTGGGTGAAGACGCAGTGGCCGTTGGCGAAAACGTGGGTGCTCGGCGTCAACAATGGCGCGCTGTCGGCTGCCGTCGCAACGGCCAATATCGGGGATCTTGCGGGCGCAATCCTGCTCGCCTGTTCCGACGAGGCGTTCGACCAGCCGCAGAAGTCCGACCAGATGCGCATGCTCGCCGTCCGGTATCGGCGCGATGCCAGCCTGACGTGCGCAACCGTTGCGCGCACATGGGGCCGCAAGACGCTTGTGACGGTGCACGACGAGCGCGCGCAGCACGCGGAGAGCACCTACAGCGAAGCAGCGAACAGGCCGCGCTTCAGCGGCAAGGATTTTCAGGTGGTGGATGTCGTGGCCCGGTGGATCCTGACCGGCATGGCACCCGACCAAATTCGGTGAACCGGTAAAGCGACAGCAGCGATGACACCAAGAGCATTGCGCGGCGATACCGGGATGACGGACCCGCGCGGACCCAGACAGGACGCGAAGTTGGCGTGTACGCGCCAGGGACCAGCAAGACCGAAAAGGGCCGGCAACGGCTCGCAGTTGTTTTCCTGGGGGCGCGCAGCTCGCGGAACGTCATGCCGCTGCGCGCCGATTTTTCTCCAGGATGGGGTCCCAGTGTGGTGCCTCTGCGGGAGCCGTCGCGAGCGTTTGGCGTCGGTAGCCACGGCAGGCACGGAACGTCCACTTCGCGAAAGGAGGCACCTGTTGGCTCGGTACGAGTTTGCGCCAAGGCACGTTATCGACGCGCGTTACCTCGGCGATTACAAGGTCTGGCTGGAATTCAACGATGGACGCAAGGGAGTGGTGGACCTGTCCGACGAGTTGCACGGCGAGGAGCTCGAGCCGCTCCGCGATCGTGACCGCTTCTCGGCGTTCTACCTCGACTACGGACTCGCGTCGATCGCCTGGCTCGACGGCCAGGATTTCACGCCGGAATTCCTCTACGACAAGCTCAAGGCCATGAACTAGGACGCGATGAAAATCGGCCGCCTCCGCGCCTGCCAAAACAAGCGGGCCGGAGGTGGTTCTTCCAGGTGAAAACCCAAGATTTGCCCCAATATAAGAACGAGTTTCGGAGACACCCGCCATGCTGAGTTTCGACGACGATTTCCCCTCCCCGCTCAAGGTGCCGCCTGCGCCCGCCGGCGCGCGCCCGGCCGCGACCGGCGGACTGCTGTCGACACGGCTTGCGCGCGAGCCGGTGCACGATCTCGACGCCGAGCAGCAGGCGATGCAGAACGGCTTCAAGCGCGTGCGCGTCGAAGACAAGCGCGTGATCAACGGCCAGGCGGACGTCAACCAGCTCGTGCCGTTCAAGTACAAGTGGGCGTGGGACAAGTATCTGGCGGGGTGTGCGAACCACTGGATGCCGCAGGAAGTCAACATGCAGCGCGATATCGAGCTGTGGAAGAACCCGAACGGGCTCACCGACGACGAGCGGCTGATCGTCAAGCGCAACCTCGGGTTTTTCGTCACCGCCGACAGCCTCGCGGCGAACAACATCGTGCTCGGCACGTATCGGCACATCTCGGCGCCGGAATGCCGGCAGTACCTGCTGCGCCAGGCGTTCGAGGAAGCGATCCACACGCACGCGTACCAGTACATCGTCGAAAGCCTCGGCCTCGACGAAGCGGAGATCTTCAACGCGTATCACGAAGTGAAGTCGATCCGCGACAAGGACGAGTTCCTGCTTCCGTTCATCGAGACGCTGACCGATCCCAATTTCAAGACCGGCACGATGCAGGCCGACCAGGATCTGCTGAAGAGCCTGATCGTGTTCTCGTGCATCATGGAAGGCCTCTTCTTCTACGTCGGCTTCGTGCAGATTCTCGCGATGGGCCGGCAGAACAAGATGACCGGTGCGTCCGAGCAGTACCAGTACATCCTGCGCGACGAGTCGATGCACTGCAACTTCGGCATCGATCTCGTCAACACGATCAAGATGGAGAATCCCCATCTGTGGACGCCCGAGTTCCGCGAGGAGATCCGCGCGCTGATGAAGAAAGGCGTCGACCTCGAGTATGCGTACGCCGAGGACACGATGCCACGCGGCGTGCTCGGGCTCAATGCGCCGATGTTCAAGGAATACCTGCGCTTCATCGCGAATCGCCGCTGCCAGCAGATCGGCATCGATCCGCTGTTCGACAAGGCCGACAATCCGTTCCCGTGGATGGCGGAGATGATCGACCTCAAGAAGGAGAAGAACTTCTTCGAGACGCGCGTGATCGAGTACCAGACCGGAGGCGCGCTCAGCTGGGATTGAACGCGACGCAAGTGGGCGGCGAAGCAACCGTCCAACGAATCGCTCGATGGGAGGGAAGCGCTATGGTGTCAGCGTGGTGGTTACTGGTCGCAGCAAGTGCGGGAGTCGGCGTTGGAATGCTCCTTTTCGCGCTGTTGACGATCGTGACGGGGCGGGACACCGATCTTCCCGGAGAGCACGCGGCTTAATCGACGGGCGATGGGCCCATCCGGCTCGTCATTCGTGATTGTTGCCGTCGTAGCGCGCCAGGCGGTCGAACGGACTGATCGCGCCGCGGCCGCCACGATTTGAGCACGTGCGTGTAGATTGTCGTCGCCCTGACGTCCGAATGGCCGAGCAATTCCTGCACGGTGCGGATGTCGTGACCCGACTCGAGCAGGCAACGCGCGCTGGAACGACTGATCGCTGATGTGATGGCGACGCACGATGCCACTGCGCGGATCGACCGAACGACGGTCGGCCGGGAATCCATACTGCCAACTCCAGTCGCGCGCAGCGCCGGGATATTTGCGCCCGAGCGCAGTCGCGTGAAGCGGGAAATGTACGATCACCAACTAGGTGTGTAAGGCATCCTGCAAAGCAAGGGGCACCCGCAATGACGACCTCGACTGCGCAGCCTGGATTTCATGAAGCTGAGATCCGCGAGACCTTGCATTCGCTTGTCGGAATCCTTGAGGACACCGATTTCAGCAAGCGGGCCTACGCATACACGGAAGACGCTACGTTTGTCATGTTCGGGGCTGCTCCGGTCCATGGTCGCGAAGAGATGCTTCGTCGCCTTGAAACCGGCACGGTGTTGTCCTCGATCAAGATCACGCCGCACACGATCGAAGGCGACGGCCGTCTCGCCTACGTCTATGGCGACTTCGCTTGCGTGGCCGGCCGCACGCATACAAGCCCGGGAACACCGACTTCGCTTTACTTTCTGATGGTGCTGCGCAAGGAGGCCGACGGAGCGTGGAGAATTGCGCGGGAAATTCTTTGTCCAGTGGCTCAGCCAAGCGATGCGAGCAACAACGCCTAACCTTACGGTCAACCGGACGCGCCGCTACGTGCCTTCGTTCTCTTCACCAATCCGTCGGCGCGCCGGTTACCTCGAACGTTAGGCCCTGAGAGTGCGAGCACTCATTTTCGCGGTTGCGCTCTTTATCAGCGCGTCTTGCCAAGCGCAGTCGTCCCTATCTACTGGCGACCGGGCTAGCTTGGAGAACTCGGGCAAACTTCCGCATGCTGAACGCGGCTACGCCCCTCCCGAGAGACCTCTTTCAGCTTTGTGCTGACCACAACGGATTGCTCGCCGCGCCGGGAGAACATTGGAATCCCATCGATGTCATGGTCGGCGGGCTTCCTTCGAGGCGCGTGATTTGGGCCGCTCGAAGTAAAGAATTCTTCGTGGTGCATTACGAGCAAGGAGGGTTCTTTCACTCCTACCACATCGTAGTAGCCCGATTCCAGCCACAGGCATCAAGCTATGAGCTCAGCTGGCGAGCGGAGGCACCCCGACTGTTGGCGTCACGATCCCATCCGCTTCGGGCGAACTGCTCGAACGAAGTGAGTACCACGGCATCATCCAGTCGGCTTCCCCCTCGGGAATCGATATCTCGCTGCGTGGCGACCGCGCGGGTTCGAACTGGGTTATGCCGCGCATCTCGACGCAATCGCGCCTGCCAAACCGGGCGAATATCGGCTGAAAAGCACTGGAGAGATAGTGGTCGACACCGATTTCTTGGCAACGTGGGAAGTTCGCCAGCCTCAGCAACATTAGGTGACATTTGGCCTAACCTTACGGTCAACCGGACGCCCGATTCATGACTTTTACTTGGCGAACGTCCCCGCAGCGCGCCGGTTACCTTGATCGTTAGCCGGCAGACACCGCCCATCGCGGCGACGCGTCTCGGCTGGGGTAAGACACATGACGACCACTCGCGTTCTCTTTATTCAGGGCGGCGGCAACGGCGCGCACTCCGAAGACGCGCCGCTCGCGGTCTCGTTAAAGCGAGCGCTCGGCCCCAAGTACGACGTGCGCTTCCCGCGGATGCCGGGTGAAGCCGATCCGAATGTAAAGTCCTGGAAACAGAAGATCTCTTCAGAGTTGTCGCGCATTTCCGGGAAGGTGATCCTTGTAGCGCACTCCGTAGGCGGATCCATTCTGTTGAGGTACCTATCAGAGGAGAAAGTTGAGAAACCAATTGCTGGCCTGTTCTTGCTTGCTGCTCCATCTTGGGATGAGGATCGGTGGCATTTCGACGATCTCAAGTTGCGGCGCGACATAGCTGAGAAGCTTGCCGTAATTCCGCGGATTTTCTTTTACCATTGCCGTGATGATGATGTTGTCCCGTTCGCTCACCTTGCGCTTCACGGCGCACGAATCCCGCAGGCGCTCACGCGCGCTGTCGACAGCGGGGGCCACCAGTTTAGCGGCGACCTGACAAGCGTTGCCGCAGACATTCGAGGTAAAGATGCCGCCTAACCCCGCGCTCAACCGGACCCGCCGGGCACGTTCGTTCTTTGTCCGCGCGTCGATGGCGGCGGACCGGTTAGCTTAGAAGTTAGGCCTCATGGGACGTTTCCCCGCCTCGCTGCTCCTCCTTCTTGTCTGCACACCGGGCATCGCCACCGAGTTGCGCTATCCGGATTCCGACCGGGGCGAAGGATCAGCGGCATGTTCGGCTGTCCGAGACGGGCGGTGAACAGGACTTCTTCGAGATCACTCAGCCGTACCCGTCGACATCCGTGCTCTACACGTGCGATGGGGCTTAACCTTGCGGTCAACTCGGACGCGCCGACTCATGTTTCGATCTTCGGTCGCCGTCAGCGCGACGCCCGCCGGTTACCTTAGTCGCCTTAGGGGTCATCCGTGAGTCTGGCCGTGGGCATCTTGGCGTACGTTGTGCTCCAACAATTTGTTGTGCCGCTCGTTGGCCGTGACGCCTAACCTGGCGTTAACCAGACTCCCCGCCGGCTGGGCGCTTCTGTCGGCTGGGCTACCGGGATCAGCTTGCTCGGATGCGTCATTACGCCGCTGGCGTTGCTGTTCCTGTTTTTTCAACAACCGATCACCGTCTCAAGACTCTTTTCGCCGGTGAGTTTTTTTATTTTTCGCCCGTGAGAGGGAACGATGGAACAGAACCAAACGAAACTACTGATTCCAGTCCTCAGGCCGTTGTACGAATGGGCCGAGCCGGTGTCTTGGCTGCTGGTGCGCCTTACCGTGGGGTTGATGATCATTCCGCACGGCTGGCCCAAGGTCATGGCGGGCATTGGGCCGACCGCTGCCAATGCGCTCGCGAAGCGTGGCATCGAGCCGGCCGAGCCCCTCGCCGTCATTCTCATTGTGCTGGAAACGATAGGGGGTCTATGCATTGCTCTGGGTCTCTTTACGCGCTTCTTCGCGGTGGCCATCGCCGTCGAGATGGCAGTCATCGTCCATCAGTACTTTCCCAAGTTCGGCTGGACAGGGCCCGGTTACGAGTATCCGCTCATGTGGGGCCTGATCATGCTCGCGATAGCGTTGCGCGGTGGCGGGCCCTACTCGCTTGACCGCAGGCTAGGTCGCGAACTCTGATTCGGCGCGGCAGGCGGATTGGATGGCATCATTCCTGGTTCGCCGTGATGCGGCCTAACCTTGCGGTCAACCGGACGCGCCGGTACACGCCTTCTCGTTCGCGTGCGTCAGCGCGGCGCGCCGGTTACCTCCAACGTTAGAGCGTTCGCATTCCGCGTTCGCTAACTTCAATCCGAGTTCGCGTAATGAAGACTGTTTTGCGCCTGATCTCTACCATCCACGGCCTCATGGCCATCTTGTTCGCGTGCGCGGCCCTTGCTCTCATCGTAATCGCTGCACGCGTTGCTTGGGTGGCGCTGCTTTCGGAATTGGATCGCTCTGCCGCGCAAGGAGTCATTGAGGCGGTGGGACTGCTGGCTGCTGCCGTTGTCGCACTTCAAATTGCGCAGACGATCATGGAAGAAGAGGTCATACGCGATGCTCAAATCAGTGCGCCAACGCGCGTCCGCCGATTCTTGTCGCGCTTTCTGGTGGTGGTGGTTGTTGCGCTCGCAATCGAAGGACTCGTTGCCACTTTCAAAGCCATCCACGAAGACATGACAGAGCTAGCATATGCGGCGGGTCTGCTCATTTCGGTTGGAGTTGTCCTTGCTGGCTGGGGCGTGTTTGTTCGCCTCAACAGATACGCCGAGGAGCTCGAACCAGAAGGGATGGAAGCGGCTAAGCGTGAAGATCGAAAGCTCAAATAGACGCCTTAGGCACTCTAACCATGCATTCAACCGGACCCTGTCCGGCAGCGGCCGGTCAACTTGGTCTCGTTAGGGCACACGAGAACGAATCGATGCGTCGCCTCGAACTCATCTTCCGATATGCCTGGACCTCACCCGCAACAGCGATCGGCTTAGTGTTCTCGGTCCTCGCCATGCTTGCCGGCGCACGACCACGCATGGTCAATGGCGTGCTCGAGGTCGCCGGTGGTCACCTGCGTAGCCTAATGGCCGTTCTCCCACGCTGCGCTGGCTTTGCCGCGATCACCTTCGGCCACGTAATCATTGGCCTCGATCACTCGCTTCTTCGGTGCATCCGCGCTCACGAGTTGGTCCATGTGCGACAGTACGAGCGATGGGGTGTGCTTTTCTTTCCGCTCTATCTCGCATCTAGTTTTTGGCAGCTCATGCGTGGACGTCATCCGTACCTGGACAATGTGTTCGAACGTGAAGCCTATGGAAAGACCTCGGTACGCGCTGAGGCCTCACCGGACGTTCAACCGGACGCGTCGGTATGTGGCGGCAACTTCGGTCACCGTTAGTGCGGTGCGCCGGTTACCTTAATCGTTAGGCAGCGCGAGCCTGGTGTCCTATCGCTCGTTGCCATGAGTGTCTGGGTCTACAGAGCAGCCTAGTCTCCTAATGGCCATATCGGACTGAAGGCAATGCGAATCGGCATTTTTGGCGGTGCCCAGGCTAACAGCCCGCGCCCCGGCGCGGTGATGGGGCAGGGCTTCCATGATTTCATCGACTTCAACGTCGAGGCTGAGGCGTTGGGGTATCACAGCACGTTTCTGGTCGAGCACCATTTCAGCGGCTGGCATCAGGTGTCGGCCACGCTGACCTTGCTCACTTGGCTCGCGGCGCGCACCCGCACACTCCGCCTCGGAACCGCCGTGATGGTGCTGCCTTGGCACAATCCAGTTATCCTCGCCGAACAGGCCGCGACTCTTGACCTCATGTCAGACGGCCGGCTCGATTTCGGAGTCGGCAAGGGCTACCGGTACAGCGAGTTCAAAGGCTTTGCAGTTGCCCGTGAAGAGGCCGATGCGCGCTTTGAAGAGGCACTGGATGTCATCCTGCGGGCGTGGACCTCTGAACAGCGTTTCTCGCACCGCGGGCGCTATTGGCAATTCGACGATATCGTGGTCGAGCCTCCGACCCGGCAGCGGCCGCATCCACCGATCTGGATGGCGGCCGGTAGCGTGCCGTCGATCCGTAAGGTGGCCGCGCGCGATTTCAATCTGATGCTGGATCAGTTCGCTTCGATCGCCGTAATCGGCGAGCGCCTGGCCCAGTACCGTGCCGAGCTGGAGGCATACGGGCGCGTTTTCGATCCGAGCCGCGTTTGCGTTGCGCGCGACATGTACGTGGCACGCGATGAAGACGAGAAGCAGGCGGCGCATGAGCGCAGCGACATGGACCGCCAACGCGTCCTGGCGGTCTCGCGCTGGCCGGACCATGCAGACGGCTCGCACATCCTGGCGTATTCACATTCGGAGGCATCGCGCGCCAATACGTTGATTGGCACCGCGGATGAGATCGCCGATAAACTCGAAGCGCTTCGCAGTGTCGGCGTCACGTACGTGATCCTCAATTGCGGCGGCTCCCGTACAGCGCTGCAGCGCTTCGCACGCGAGATCATGCCGGCCTTTAAGGGCGAGCATGCACGCACGGCCGGATAACGCCCTGTAATAAGCATCGAAGCACCAGCTACTACAGGGCCCGCCGTGCAGGTCACAAGAGGGACATGAGTTCCCGTGTAACGTAGCGATGGCCAACACGGCGTTCGAGCGGACCCGCCGGTTGTCCCAGTTTTTCCTCGTCGAATCGCGGTGGCGGCGGGCCGCTCAACTCGGACGCTAGGCCGCAGACTCGAACAATCGCAATCCGTAAAGACGGAGGACCAACATGACAACCAAAGACACCATTCAAGCATATTTCGACAGTCTCAAGCAGAAGAGTGGCTGGGAGACATTCTTGGCTGATGGCATGGCATTCACCAGCTTTGTCACTCCAATCAAACAAGTGATGGGGAAAAGTGCATATCTGGAGTCCACTAGTCGTTTCTTCTCGATGATCACCGCGGTGGAGGTCAAAGACCTGATTGTTGATGGAGACAGAGCGTGCGCTTTGACGCGATACCAACTCCAGCCTCCCGGTGGCCCAGCAATTGAAAGCCACGTCGCCGAAGTGTTCAAAGTAAGGAATGAAAAGATCGCGTCTCTTGAAATCTACTTTGACAGCGCGCCGTTTCCAAAGCCACCGGCTGCGACCTAACTATTCATTCAAGCCGAAGCCGCTCCGCGGCGCGGCTTAATTCACGCACTAGGGCACACCCATGTCGCCGTTCGATCCCCCGTCGACCGCGCACCGTCATCGCTCTGGCTGTGGGGCTTCTGGGTCTGTACCGGGGCCGCCGTCGTCGCCTTCATCCTCTCGCTCTATTCGTCTACGCCGGTGGACCGCCTGCTTCGCGGCGTCGGCGGTGCGCTCCTCTCGTCGGTGGCGCCCACCAATTGCGCGTCGTTGCCTACAAGCGCGCCACGCGAGCGCAATACAGCACTTACGGGGCCTGCGACAGACTGCGCGCAACCAGGCGGTGATGTCAGTGGCCAATCGCCGTGCATGGCGCACCTGGCGGTCAACCGGACGCCGACCGGCGTTGCAGGTTCAGGCGCACAATTCGTCGGTGCCGCTCACCTTACTGGTTAGGCGTCACTGCTGCCCATATGCTAGATCTCAGCGAATTCAAGACTTCGAAACTGCCAACTCGTCCCAGTGAGCTTGCTCCGGACGGTTCTGCTGTGCGGCCTCTATTGGGTTTGCCTGGCGGCAGCATGGCCCATTTCGAGCTTCCCGCAGCTGAGACATCGCGCGCCGTGGCGCATCGGACAGTCGGAGAGCTATGGTTCGTTCTCTCCGGTCGCGGAGAATTGTGGCGGAAACGAGGGACCCGGGAGGAGGTTGTCGTGCTCGAGCCGGGTGTATGCGTCACGCTGCCTCAAGGTACCCACTTTCAGTTTCGCGCCTCACCCGGCGAGGCCCTCGCGATTATCGCGGCCACCATCCCGCGGTGGCCCGGCGGTAGCGAGGCCGAGTTTGTGGATGGTCCGTGGGCATCATCGGCGGCGCAGTGACCACCTTCGATGGCGCCTAACCAAACGGTCAACCGAACGCGCCGGTTCGTCGTGGCGGCCACTCTCACCCTTCTAATGCCGAAATCTGTGGAAGCTGCAAATGCGGCGCGTGCGGCCTAACCCAGCGGTCGACCGGACGCCGGGCCTCGCTCATCGCTCGTTGGCGAACCGGACGCGCCGAATCAGGGCTTCAACTTCGCGCGCATCTGGCCGGCGCAGCGGTTATCTCTATCGCTAGGCGTCACAAAATCATCCCCTCCATACTCTGTCGCCTTAGGAGACCGCAAAATGCACGAGGGCTCATGTCACTGTGGCGCAGTGCGGTTGAAGTTGCCGTCCACGCCAGAGGTAGCCACTGACTGCAACTGCTCGCTCTGCCGGCGTATCGGCGGACCGTGGGTCTACTTCGAGTTCGGATCAGTGGAGATCGAAGGCCATCCTGAAGCTACCGCAGAGTACATCTGGGGAGACAGAACTTTGCGGACAATCCATTGCAAGGGCTGCGGGTGCGTGACCCACTGGGAGCCGCTGCAGCCAACTCCTGGCTGCAAGCACGGTGTGAATCTTGGGAACTTCGATCCCAAGCTCATTGCTGCAGTCCGTGTTCGCCGTTTCGATGGTGCCGACACATGGAAATTCATCGACGAGTGAGCGCGTGTAACCGGGCTCTAGAAACCTGCGTCCGCGTAGGTCGGTGTTGTCTTTGGGCTCGGTGTTCATCGCTTATCATGCGGGCCACAACAAACGCGCTCTGATTCTCCCACCAGCAGGAGCCTCCGGCCTTCTCCCTCGTACCCTGTTTTCGCGCAGCTTCACCTTCGACGGAATATCAGAATGACTGACGCAAATGAACCCTTTCACGCTCACATCTACTACGAAGCCTCGGATCGCTCCACCGCCCAGCAACTTCACTCCGAACTGCAAGCGAAGAAAGGCACGGGCGATCTAGTTGACGTCATCTTCGTCGGAGTAATGACGGACCGTGCAGTCGGACCGCATCCGATACCTCAGTACGAGGTTCACTTCTACGGGAAGGCGCTGCCCACCGTTGTTGAGCGAATCAAGGCCAATAGGCTCAGGGCGCTTGTCCATCGCCTGACCAACGATGATCTGGCAGACCATACGTCTCAGGCCCTTTGGATAGGCGAGCCGTTGGCGCTGGACCTCTCGGTACTTGATCCAGCTGGCATGAATCAGGGCATCGCCCGATTCGGAAACTCTGACTTCTAAGTATCAGAGGACCGCGGTGCCGCCGAACCCTGCAAACGGACGCGCCGGTTCATAACCCGATCTTCGGTCAGCCTCGGCGCGGCGCGCCGCTTACCTTGAGCGTTAGGCCGTATGTCAATTGGAGAGGCCAATGTCAAGCAACCAAACCCCTGATCCCGATGCGTTTCGTGACTTCGAACACGCTGGTTGGACGTCCAACGTATCCGAATACGACGCCGCGTTCGCGCGTGTCACGCGCCAGGCGGTCGTGCCCTTGTTGGATGCAGTGAACCTGCGCGACGGGGCCCTGCTCCTCGACGTTGCGACCGGACCGGGTTATGTCGCAGCTGCGGCGGCCGCACGCGGAGCGAGGGTGGTAGGCGTCGATTTTTCCGCTCCGATGGTCGCGCATGCCCGTACGGTCAATCCTGCCGTTGAGTTTCAAGAAGGGGACGCGGAAGCACTTTCGTTTAAGGATGGCAGCTTTGACGCCGTAGTCATGAATTTTGGAATGCTCCACTTGTCGCGACCTGAGCGAGCGATGACCGAGGCTGCGCGCGTCCTCAAGCCCGGGGGGTGTTATGCCTTCACCGTGTGGGCAAAGCCCGACGAGGCAGTGGGATTTGGAATCATCCTGAAGGCCATTCAATCTCATGGTAACCCCGGGGTGCAATTGCCTCAGGGGCCGTCATTCTTCCGATTCAGCGATCCGGCCGAGTGCGACCGAACGTTGCGCGAAGCGGGCTTCCTGAATGTTAGTGTTACGTCTGTTCCCCAGGTTTGGCGGTTCAATGCGCCAGACGAACTATTTCGATGCCATTTATAACGGCGGCGTAAGGATCAAAGCAGTACTTCGCGCACAGTCCAGCGAGGCACTTGAGGCAATTCGTACCGCGGCGCGCGAGGCTGCGAAGAATTTCAACCGTCGCGGCACAATTGAACTTCCGATGCCCGCGATCCTCGCGTCCGCGGTAAAGCCCCGGTGACCGTGCACGATCTGCCATGCTCCGGGCCGGTTGTGCAGCCTAACCCTGCGTTCAACCGGACGCCCGATACGCGTCTTCCTTGCTGGCGAATGCCGTGGCGGCGCGCCGCTTAAACTTGAACATTAGACGTCTGCAAGCACAAGAGAGGCAACGATGGAGGTTCATGGAAGCTGTCATTGCGGCAGCGTGAAGTACGAAGCGCTCGTTGATCCAGAAAGAACCGCTATCTGTCACTGTACGGATTGTCAGAATCTCACCGGATCAGCGTACCGCGTCTCAATACCCGCCATCGAAGGGTCGTTTCGGCTTGCTGCGGGGAAGCCGGCGGTTTATGTCAAGCTCGGTGACAACGGTTCAAGGCGTGCACAAGCGTTCTGCTCGAACTGCGGTTCCCCGCTTTACACCTATGACGTAGACAATCCTAAAACATATGGTTTGCGCGTGGGTTGCATTGCTGAGCGCGCAGCACTCGTCCCAACAAAGCAAAAGTGGTGTCGCTCGGCTTTGAGATGGACCCAAAGCCTGTCCGGTATCGAGCGACGGGAGACCGAATGAGAGCGAGGCCTAACCTCGTGGTCAACCGGACGCGCCCTTTCATGCCTTCTACTTCTCTGGCGTCAGCGCGACGCGCCGGCAATCTTGGATGTTAGGCGGGATAGCAGCGCCCAGATGATCTCCGTCATGACGGACCGCCCGCTCGTTCGAGCATTGACTCCCGACGATGTACCACTGATGCGCGAGTTGCTCGCGCTCTTCGGCCGTGCCTTCGATGACGTCGAGTCCTACTCCGCATACCAGCCCGACGACAGGCTATCTCGAGAAGCTCCTCAATAGCGAGACGTTCATTGCGATCAGCGCCCTCGCGGGTGCGACGACGATCGGCGGGCTTGCGGGGTACGTTCTTCCTAAGTTCGAACAGGCCCGCTCGGAGTTCTACATCTATGACCTTGCCGTAGACGAGCCGTACCGCCGGAAAGGTGTTGCCACGGCCATTGTCGAGAAGCTCAAGGAGATTGCAGCGTCGAGAGGCATCTACGCTATCTTCGTGCAGGCCGATCTGGACGACGAACCTGCAATCGCGCTATACACAGCACTGGGAAATCGTGAAGACGTCCTGCACTTCGACATCGCGCCTCGGAAAAGTGCCGGCTAACCCTGCGGTCAACCAGACGCGCCGGCCTCATGTTGGCTCGTTTCACGCTGTCCGCCTGGCGGGCCGGTTACCCTGATCGCTAGCCCCCAGCGAGGAACACATGGCATCGTGCAGACCCGCCGTGCTGGTTCGTTTGATAGCGGTCCTTGCCTGCTTCGCCGCGACACCCGCATTCCCCGATGTACTCCCGGCTGGCGACGGCTCGCGGGACTTCGACTTCCATATCGGAACTTGGAAGACGCATCTAAAGCGCCTCGTGCGCCCGCTAACTGGCTCCACTACTTGGGTCGAGATGGATGGCACAACTATCGTGCGACCCGTTTGGGGTGGTCGCGCGAATCTCGTCGAACTCGAAGCTAGCGGCCCGGGAGGTCACTTCCGGGGTTTGAGCCTGCGCTTGTATAACCCAGATACCCACACCTGGTCGCTTAATTTCGCGAGCTCGTCGGACGGCACGCTCACCACTCCAGCGGTCGGCAAGTTCAAGAACGGGCGCGGCGAGTTCTTCAATAAGGAAACATTCAACGGACGCCCGATTCTAGTACGCTTCGTCATCTCTGACGTCACGCCAACATCGATCCGCTTCGAGCAGGCATTTTCGGAAGATGACGGTAAGACCTGGGAAACCAATTGGGTGGCCACCGACACTCGCGTCGGTGAGGCCCCACGGTAAAGTGGCACGGCCGAGTGCCAGTCACGTTCCTGCAAGTCTGTCCAGGTAGAAGTCGGGGACTCGAATACGCCTGCGCTCGCTCTTTACTCGAAGTTTGGCCTCGAGTCCGCCGAAGACGGCCGGATTCTGCTCGCCGCCGCGCTTCGAGAAGCAGGCGCCTAACCCTCCATCGAGCGGACATCCTCGGGCACCCGACATCGCGTCGCGTCGGGACGCGCGCTCAGGGCGCCGGTTCGCGGCTACTAGATCGGCCTGATCTCGATCTCCGATGGTACGGGCATCGGGTTTGGGCAGCGCTTGACCCACGCAACCGCCTCTTCGACGGATGGCAGCTCCCAGAGCCAATAGCCGGCAACGAGATCTCCCGCAAAAGGCCCGTCGACGACAGTGCGTGTGTTGCCGTCGAAGCGCACCCGCTTTCCCTCACGACTCGGGCGCAGGCCGTCGCAGTCCTTCATCACGCCGGCCTTCTTGAGCTCCTCGTTGAAAACCCCCATCGCAGCCATCTGCTCCTTCATCTGCGAGTCGCTCATCGCTGCCAAACGGGCCTCGAGATCGGGGTTGGACTTGACCAAGATCATGAACTTCATGTTCGGCTCCGGGGTTGACGTCGCATCAGTTTGCCATGTGGTGAACTGATGCGGCGGCCCTCTCCTGACGTTAGCGATCGAGCGCTTGCGGATCCGTCGCGTAGGGCTATGATCCGCCAGTTCGCCCGGCTCTGCCGCAGTCGGTCGGTGAGCGGTCCGCGCCCGTTTCGCCAGCGTCGCCCACGGTACTCGAGCACCTCGGCCATCGCCACGAATTCGGCGTCGTCCTGAACAAGCCAGGCGCAGGAAGGAACTTGTGAGGCGTAGCGTGTACATCACCCTCGCCGTTGTGCTCATTGGCTACGCAGGTGTGTGCGCAGCGATGTATGTGTTCCAGCGCTCGTTGCTCTACTACCCGCAGCCGCGCATGGTCACTGCGACGGAATCGACCATGAGGCTGCCGGTCGACGGTGCCGAGCTCGTCGTTACCGTGCGGCCGTACGATGGCCCGAAGGCTATTGTCTATTTCGGCGGTAATGGGGAAGACGTTTCGCAGAACCTCGCTTCCTTCGTGAACACCTTTCCTGACCATGCCCTCTATCTGATGCATTACCGCGGTTACGGTGGCAGCACCGGCAAGCCCACGGAAAAGGCCAACGTCGCTGACGGGCTCGCGCTGATCGAGAAGGTCCGCGCGCTGCACCCGGACATCGCAATCGTCGGTCGCAGCCTGGGCAGCGGCGTAGCCGTGCAGATTGCGTCCCGTGTCGCCGCGTCGCGTCTCATCCTGATAACGCCATACGACAGCATTGTCGAGATTGGCGCGCAGATGTACCCGTTCCTACCGGTCCGTTGGCTAGCGATCGATACCTACGAGTCCGGCAAGTTCGCACCCAGTATCAAGATTCCGACGACGATCATCGAAGCCGAGAACGACCAGGAGATACCGCATGCCAGCACCGCAAAGTTGCTCAGCCGATTTGATCCGGGCATCGTCACGATGACGCGAATTGAAGGTGTCGGCCACAACGACATCGGAAGGAATGAGAAGTACCGCGAAACGCTGCAAGCGGCGCTGAAATGATCCAGGTCAAA
Organism: uncultured Pseudomonadota bacterium; assembly: GCA_963709335.1. Classification (GTDB taxonomy): domain Bacteria; phylum Pseudomonadota; class Gammaproteobacteria; order Burkholderiales; family Casimicrobiaceae; genus VBCG01. The sequence continues at coordinate 328,062 of CAVPWB010000001.1, read as the reverse complement.
CCGCTGTCGCCCGAGCGCCTTGCCGACTTTCTGAAGTTTTTCGACGGCACTGCCTTCTCGGACAACCCGAGATGGTCATCCTGCTACTGCCAGTGCTTCTACGAGGACCATTCCGTGATCAAATGGTCGGAACGCACGGCAAGCGAGAACCGCGCACTTGCACGCGAGCGCATCCAGGGACGGTCCATGCAGGGCTACCTCGCATATTCGGATGGCTCTCCCGTTGGCTGGTGCAACGCAGCGCCGCGCCACCTTCTTCACGCGCTGGATGATGAGCCGACACCTGACGCCGAGCACGTGGGTGCCATCATCTGCTTCTTGGTGGAGCCAAGTCAGCGGGGCCACGGCATCGCGCGCGCATTGCTGGATGCAGCCTGTGACGGCATGCGCCAGCAAGGGCTCCGCATCGCAGAAGGCAACCCCAGAGTCGACACTTCGTCTTCCGCCGAGAACCATTTCGGCCCTCTCGGCTTGTACCTGTCCGCAGGGTTCACCGTACATCGCGAGGACGAGGATGGCAGCGTCTATGTTCGCCGACACCTGTGAATTTGCGGCGGTGGGTGACACCGTAACCCTCGATAGAACGGGTGTGCCCAGGCAGGCTTCGCCCGCCGTGCCACCCCGAACGTCAGGCCTCATCCACATGCAGGTTCGCGCAGCCGCGTTGAGTTTGATGCTATTGACCAGCATTGCTCATGCTGGCACATGGGGCGAGGGGAGCTTTGAAAACGATGATGCGCTGGACTGGGCCAGTGAATGCACCAGTGCGAAATCCGTCACACCTGTGTCTGCAGCACTCGCTCTCGTCAGCCGAAATAAATCGATTGAAGCGCCTGATGGTTCGGCGGCCGTAGCCGCTGCCGAGGTGGTCGCAGCCGCGCTCGGCCGTCCCAACCCCAAGCTACCTTCGCAGTTGCGCGATTGGATCATCCATCAACCATCGGCACAATTGGTCGCCCTCGCTCCGAGTGCTCGAACGGCGCTCATGCGGGTCGCGAACGCCGAGATTTCGGAGCTGGCAAAATTGTGGGCTGCGCGCCAGCCCAACAAATGGACGGCATCCATCTCCGAGTTGCAAGCGCGGCTGAAGGAACAATAGTGTCCGACCTATGGGTGCTAAGCCTTACGGTCAGGCGGACGCGTCGGTTCATGTTTTCTCGTCCGCGCCGATCGGCGCCGGGCGCCGGTTACCTTGAGCGTTAGGGCCCATCCCACCTATGTCACCGACCGAGCAGGAGCTTCATGCCGCACTCGACTCGCTGCACACACGTGACGACTTTGTCCGGTTCGTCGAGTTGTTGGTGAAATCGTTCAACGAGCCGGGCCCGGCATGGGAGAACTCAACCATCGAGTCGTTCCTGAAGGCACTGGCCCACTGCGCGAGAAACCTCGAGCAGTACTACGATGCGTCCGATGAGGCGATGCGCAACGTCGCCTCGCCTTCCTGGGAGGCCATCGCAGGGCTGCTCTTTTCGGCTCGATGCAGCAAGCATGAGGCCTAACCCCGCGGTCGCGGATCGCCATAGGGAGTCGCAGTCCGGAAAATCAAGTCGTCGCTTCCAACGGCATAACTCAGATGCGGAATGTCGTCGCAGTATCTTTTCCCAAGCATGTCTGGACGCTCCTCGCCGTGTACTTTGTCGCCAGCCTTGCGCACTTCGCGCATAACGCCGAGTTCATCGCCTACTATCCAAACATGCCGGCATGGCTCACTCGTGACGATATCTACCTGGCCTGGTCAGCAGTCACGAGCGCTGGTGTTGCAGGCCTTGTCCTTTACCGCTTCGGCCTCTACGTTCTCAGCGTCCTCCTCGTCGGCACGTACGGTGCCCTTGGATTGGATGGTCTGGCTCACTACACTCTTGCTCTATGTTCAGAGCACACACTTGCAACCAATGCCACGATTTGGTTTGAAGTGATTGCCGGCTTCATGCTGATGCTCGCATCGGCGCTGTTGATTGCCCGTCGCGTCTCTTGCACCATGCAAGGCAGAACGGCTGATGTCTGATATTGCGCTCAACCGGATCCGCCGGTATGCGCCTTCGATTGGGCGATCGTCGGCGGCCACGGGCCGGTTACTCTGTCGTCAGAGCCCAAAAAATCAGTGACGCCTCCAGCATTCATTCGAGCCGCCGGCCCGCCCCTAGCCGTAGAACTCGGGTTGTTTCTCATCGTCCGGAGCCTGTTCCCTTCGAACGAATTGTCGTTTTTGGCGCTTGCCCTCGTCTCATGGGTGGTTTTACCGGCATGGGCGGGCTTTCGTGTCGCCCATGCGGGTGGTGGCCCACGCTTGGCGACCTTAGGCGGCATCTCGATTTCCGCGGTCACGCTGACTTGCGCCACGCTCGCCGAGTTGCTCTTCACGCGCGACTTTCCGACCCTTGGCGGGCTCGCATTGGCCACCATGCTGATCGCAGTCCCGATTCAGGCTTTGTCTGGCCTCATGGCTTGTTGGGTAACGACGCGCCGGGCACGTCATGGGACCTGACCCTTGCAGTCGACCGGCCGCGCCGATCCATGCCTGTCGTTCTTGCGATCCTCGGCGCAGCGCGCCGACTAGCTTGATCGATAAATGGCTCCGGTAGACGGTCTATACCCACACTTCGACGGGCGGTCGCATTTGGTCGCAGTGCAGCGCGCGCATCTGCTATTCCTGGGTCGGTTTTTAGCCCCATTGGGAGCACTCTCGTGAAATTCCTTCTCTTGTTGGTGACTTGGTTTCTTCTTCTCGCAGTGGCTTGGCCGCTCGCCCTGCTGGTGCTTGTCCTGGCACCGCTTGTCTGGCTCGTCGCACTACCGTTTCGCCTCGCGGCGTTGGTCTTCGAGGCACTTCTTGCGCTGCTGCGCGCGTTGCTTTTTCTGCCGGCGCGCGTTCTGGGCTATCGGGGTTAGTACTTCTCGGGTAGTTGCACTGCGGGCCCGGTCAGGGCTTTCTCGCCCGCAGACATTGGTTCGGCCCGCAGAGTTGGTCCATAGTTAAGCCTTGGCATGGCGTTCACCCGCACGGCAGGGTACACGCTTCGATTTCCGGCGATCGTTTGTGACGGGACGCCAGTTGACTCGACCGTTGGGCCACGATAATCAACCAATGGGCATTTCGATCCGAGAAGCCAGCGCTGCCGACTGGCCTCAAATCTGGAGAATTCTTGAACCTGTGTTCCGCGCAGGGGAAACGTATACCTACGCGCCGGAAATCACCGAACAGCAGTCGCATCATGCCTGGATGGAGATTCCGGCGAGAACCTTCGTCTGTAATGGGCCGAACGGTGAGTTGGTCGGCACCTACTACCTCAAGGCGAATCAGCCGGGTCCAGGTAGCCACGTCTGCAATTGCGGCTATGTCGTCAGCTCCGCTGCACGCGGGTTGGGTGTCGCCTCCGCCATGTGCCGGCACTCTCAAGAAGTTGCGCTGGCAACAGGCTTCCGCTCGATGCAGTTCAACCTGGTTGTTTCCACAAACGAAGGCGCTGTGCGCCTCTGGCGGCAACTTGGGTTCTCCGTCGTGGGCATTATTCCCGAAGCGTTCAAGCATCCAACAAGAGGCTATGTCGATGCGTTCGTCATGTTCAAGCATCTGCACACGCCGACGGTTGCTCCACACGAACCTCAACGGAGGTACTCACCCATGTACGGTCTCATCGGTAGCTTCAAGGCTGCGTCCGGCAAGCGCGACGAGCTTATCGCCATACTGTTAAGCAACGTCGAGACCATGCCCGGCTGCAGAAGCTACATCGTGGCTGAGGACCCGACCGATCCACAGACGATCTGGGTCACCGAAGTGTGGGACGACGAAGCGTCCCACAAGGCCTCCCTGCAGCTCGCTGCGGTCAAGGCTGCCGTAGCCAAGGCCATGCCGCTCATTGCATCCTTCGGTGAGCACCGTGAACTCAGGGTCATCGGTGGTCACGGGCTCGCAAGGTAGGCTTGCTGCTCGCGCATCCAACGGCGTACTCCATCTTTCACCTGGTACACACACTCCATGAGAACGGTCCTGTTTCTCGCCTCTGGATTCTTGCTGTTGACTGCGGTCTTCATCCTGGGAAAGCTCTTCTCCGAGAACTTTGCTTCGGCCACGACCTGGGCGACGTTTGCCTTCCTGATGCTTTGGCTCATCATCACGGGCGCCAATATGTGGATCGGCGTTACGAAGGCGGGCTATTCCGCTTCGGAGGAACTGCCCATACTCTTGCTTCTCTTTGGGGTTCCCGCCGCCGTCGCCCTTCTCCTCAAGTGGAAGGTTCTTTGAGCGGCGCTACCCGGCTGCCCGCTAATGCACACCTGATTTCCATCCGCACTTTGAACCCAATCGGCGGGCGACCGGTGTTGCCACCGCCCGATACCGAGGCAGCCTACGGACACTGACGTAACGAATGTGTTGCGCGCTATCGCCGTTGGAGTTGGCGCTACCCTGTTCATGGATGTTTGGGCGGTTTTCCTAAAGCGCGCCCTCGGCATCGTTTCGGCCAACTATTGTCTGGTGGGGCGCTGGTTCTGTTACATGCCCCAGGGCACCTTCACGCACACGAGTATTGCCGACTCTCCGAAAAGACCCTTCGAGTGCGCGGTGGGCTGGTTCGGCCACTACGTCATAGGCGGCCTTTACGCACTGTTGCTCGTCGCTTTCGTCTCCGATAGCTGGCTCATGCGGCCAACGCTCCTGCCCGCCCTCCTCTTCGGCGTTGGCACGCTATTCGTGCCGTTTCTCATCATGCACCCTGCCTTCGGACTTGGCGTCGCTGCCTCGAAAGCGCCGAATCGAGTGCAGGCGAGACTCAAGAGCCTCATGGCGCACACTGCGTTCGGAATAGGGCTGTATGTATCCGCGGTTGGTTTGAACCATCCATGGGCCCCGGCTTGGATGCCTCGTTATGCCGCTGGAGGTGGTTGCTTTTCCACTTGCGGCAATTCTGCGCTGATGCAGGCCCAGCGCGGCGCACACGACGTCCAGATCGTCACCGCAGGATTCGCGAGATTCGGATCCTCGAACGTGCCGACGCGCACGAAGATCAGATGAGGCCGCGCTTCCGCCTCGCTGAAAAGCGGGGTCCCACACGTCGGACAGAATCGCCGATGCATTTGGTTGCCGCTGGCCGCGACGCTTGGATAGTCGCTGGTATTGCCATGCACCACGAATGTCGCCACGCGAAAGCAGGCGTTGACCGTTCCGCTGCCGGCACCGATATATTGGCAGTCCCGGCACCAGCACACGCGCGTGACAACCGGCGGTGCCGAGCTCTCCCAACGAATTGCTCCACAAAAGCATCGGCCTGTGATCGTCATGGTTGCTCCAGGACAGGAAGGGAATCCCTAACCGCCGATCCTACGTCGGAGCGTACAGTGCAGGCAAATCACATTCCGAGGAAGGAGTGTCCTTGTCCAATACCTACGAGCTGCGTGGCAAGTCTGCCCTCGTGACCGGAGGCGCAAAGGGCATCGGTCGGGCAATAGCAGAGCTGCTGGTCGCTAACGGCGCCAGCGTCACGGTATGGGATCGGACGCCGGCAAGCGCGCCTTCGCTGTCGAGCGCCGCCGTTGACGTCACCGACTCGACCGCCATCGCCAAGGCCCTGTCGATGCTGCCGGAACCCGACGACCCTGCGATCCTCGTCAACTGCGCGGGCTATCTGGGCAGGACACAATCCTTCATCGGCCATCGCGCCGACGACTGGGAGCGAATCGTCTCCGTCAACCTGCTCGGCACGATGCGTGTCACGCAGGCGGTGTTGCCGCGCATGCTCGAGGCGGGGCGAGGTCGAATCATCAACTTCGGCTCTCTCGCCGGCAAAGAAGGTCTGGCATCCCTCTCCGCCTATTCAGCGGCCAGCGGTGGTGTCATCGCGTTCACAAAAGCGCTCAGCCGCGAACTTGCCGACAAGGGCATCTACGTCAACTGCGTGGCGCCTGGACCGATCGACACCGACATGATCCGCGATCTGGGAGAGGAGGCCTTGAACGCCATGGTCAAGGACAGCCCGATGAAGCGCCTCGGTTCGCCTCACGAGGTTGCGCATCTGGTCGCGTGGCTCTGCTCGGACGCAAGCCGTTTCAATACGGGTTCGGTCTTTGATATTTCCGGCGGCCGAGCGAGGTACTGAGCGTTCCGATATGTACGAGACGAGACGCAACCGTTGAATCGAGCGGCACGTGCCGAAGGCGCGCCACTGGCGGTTCCCGGGTTAACATGAAACGCCAGTCGGCGGTGCGGAGGGACAGTGGGATCTTCAGAGGCTGAAGGCGGATGCATTTGCGGCGCAATTCGCTATCGCGTCCATGGCGCGCCTACGAACAGCATGGTGTGTCATTGTCAGAGCTGTCGGCGCGTCGCAGCGTCGCCGGTCGTCGCCTGGATTACTTTTCCGACAGCGCAATTTCAGCTGCTTCGTGGGCATCCGGCGGAGTTTCATTCGTCCGAGCCCGTGCGCCGCACCTTCTGTGCGAGTTGCGGCAGCCCCCTGACGTACGAGCATCGCGATGGGGTCGGGTTTGTCGACGTCACCACCTGTAGCCTGGATGACCCCAATCTGTTTCCGCCGACGCATCACTCGTGGCTAAGTCACGATCTTGTCTGGGTTCGCTTTGGCGATGGCCTGCCGGCGTTTCAGGAATCGCGGCCCGACTCGGCTTCCTAGCGTTCGCGGTCGACGTCGAACTGAAGGCGGTAAGTTCTGTCGTATGGAATGTCTGGTTTGCCATGGCAGTCGCTGCGTGCGCCGGCCGTCGTGGTCCTCTTGGCGTTGGTTCTTTTGGGCGTGTGCGCCTATTTTATGAATTGACGCCGATCATGGGACGCTCACGCGTGCTTGAATCGATCTCCGACGAGGGTGCGCAAAAGCGTTTGGGCACCCCCGAGAGTGGCGGGAATCGCAGTCGCGCCAGGCTGCGGACTGAACCTGGCGATCGCGAGGCCCACGATCGTCTTCTCGAGATCGTTCAGCGGGCGTTGCTCGAGCCCGGGCGGAGGCGGCGGGACAATGCGCGGAATCGGCGTGGGCCAGGTCGAGGGACTGCGCGGCTCGTCCAGCGTGATCGCGTCCGACAGATCCGGCGCAAAGTGGTCCCGGTCGGTAAGGGGCGCGAGGTTGTACTTCGTGCACAGGGTGCGCACGACGGCGCCATGATGGATCGGTCGATTGATGACCGAGCCCGCCTCCGTGTATGCGGAGATCACGATCGTGGGGACACGCACGCCAAGGCGATCGAAGAAAAAGTTCAACTCACCCTCGGGCTGGGGATTTTGCGGTGTCGTGGCCGTCGGTGGCGCCACATGGTCGAAGCAGTTGCCATGCTCGTCGAATGTGACGAGCAGCAGCGTATTGAGCGCGTTCGACCCCGTAATCGTTGCGCTCGCCTTGACGGCGGTGTAGATGTCGTGCGCCAGCAAATCCCCGGCGCGGACGTCCGACCAGCCGCCGATTGGAACGTTTGGGGCCAAGGGCGCCGGCGGATGGTAGTCGTTGTTGTTGTAGAGGCTGCGCGGCTCGACGAACGCGTACGCCGGTAGTGTCCCGTTGGCGACGTCCTGGTAGAACTCGTCCATCGTGTAGAAGTTTTTGTCCCAATACTGATCCAGCATCGAGCCGTGGATCAGCGCGGTCATCGGCACGATCTGCGTTGCATCGTAATAGACGCGCCAGGTCTTTCCGGCATCGGACAGTCGGTTGAAGATGGTCGGCGCGTTGTTCGAGAGCGGCCACTTCCCGTATCCCCCTTGCCCCTGGTTCACCACGAAGCCGGATGAGCTCGACGCGTGGAAGAAGGACCGGTTGGGAAGCGTCTGCGTCGGTACCGAGCAGAACCACGCGTCGTAGACTGCAAACCCCTTCGCAAGCCCGTTGATCACGGGCAGCTGCTCCGGACTGAAGCTGTCCATGATCACCCGATATTCTTCGAACGTCGGGTTGCGCTTGTTGAGCGAGACGAAGTTGTTGCAATAGTCCCAGACGAAGCCCTGCATCGTCGCCGCCGTTCCGGACGGGGGTGCGTTGTACGGGGACAGCATCGCGCCCGCATCGAGAAACTGGTTGGTGATCGGGTTGACGATGCTGAACAGCGCGGTGTTGACATGCTGATACTCCTCGCCCGGATCGGGATTCGGGTTCTGCATGTCGGCCTCGGTGCCAGGACTTATCCGCGTCGCGACGTCGGCGTTGCCGTCGTTGATGTACGCCGGTACCGGATTGCGGTACTCCTTGCCTGCGAGTCCATTGAACGTCTGGTTGCGGGGCGGTGGATCCGTGGCCTGGTAGCAATAGCCGAGCAGGCCGTCGAACGAGCGGTTCTCGAACATGACCACGACCATGTGATCGAACTTCGCGATCGATGCCGCGGTGGCGCCGAGCTCCTGCTGCGGGTCGTCGTCGTTGAGGCAGCCACCCAGCAACGTCGCACCGGCCGCAGCGGTCAACTTCAAAAAGTCGCGCCTGCCGGGGGAGACAGCATCCGAGAAAACGTCGGGACTGCTCGAAGCGGGAGGGGGAATGTCGGACGGCGGCTTGCTCATTGTCATTCCGCATCGTTGGCGTACTTGGTGGCCAGACGCCTGGAGAACTTGGCGAGGTCGATGACGACTCGCTCGTGCGTGCCTCGGCCGATTTCCTCGTCTCCATCCATCGCGCGCACCTGAAACTCAATGTGCTTATCCACAACGCCGGTGACTTCGGCAAACGCGACGATGCGCCGGCCCACGGGAGTGGCCCCAAGGTGACGCACGTCGACCCGCGTGCCCACTGCGCTTTCACCAGCCTCGAAGTACGGCTTGATGGCATCGAGCGCCGCGTTCTCCATCGCCATGATCATGACTGGCGTCGCCAGCACTGGAGGAAGCGTTGCGTCCTTGAATCGGTTGGCCAACCGCTCAGGCGTGACGTCGATGGCGAAAGAACCTTGCGCTCCTCTCGGTATCGTGCGCACGGGGGTCTCCTATCACTGATCGTAGGGGTGCACTTCGTGATAGGAATTATAGGCGCGCATGCGTCTTCGCTGGATGCTCGAGGTCGGGCGGTTCCCGGGCCTGGCGGCCGTGCTTATACTCGCGCATTGCGCGTTCGGCACTAGCCCGAAGAAGTTCGGACTGGCCAATGCCGAGGCATCTCCACGAGGTCGTCGTATGTCGAACGCAGTTGCTCTTGAACGCGTCAACTTCTTCGACGGCAAGCTCCTTGCCGCTGAAGATCTGTCGCTGGAACAGACTTATCACCTCGAACGCCATCGCAGGCATAACCGCTACCTGCATGGGTGGGGAGTCGTTTCAGGCCTGAGCGTTTCAGTCGCCGACAACACCACGATCACCGTTCAACCAGGCGTCGCCATCGACTGCGCCGGCAACGAACTGGTGGTCGGCGAGTGCATGCATCTGTCGCTGAACGGGCCTTTGGACAAGTACTTCGTCTGCATCCGGTACACCGAGAGCCCCGCTCAGCCGATGCCGAATTCCGCGGGCATGACCGTGTTTGCCCGCATCCAGGAAGGCGTCGTCGCCGAACTCCAGTCGGTGAACCCGGCGCTTGGTCATCATCGCAAAGGACCCGGCACCCCGGGGTGTGGGCTGGCACACTGGCTCTGCGTAGCCACAATCAGGCAACACAACGGCCGTTGGCGCGTAGCTTCGCAGAAGCAATGAAGCGCTTCGGCATGATCGAGTGAAGCCTTCCATCGTGCCCGCTGCGACCGCGCCACGTGCCAAGAAAGTCGCCGCCAAGCGCGGCGCTAAGCCCGCACTCCTCGCAGGCGGCAACCCGCAGATCGCGAAGGCCAACGGCAACGCTCCCGTGCAGGCTTATATCTCCGCCATGCCGGGGTGGAAACGCGACGTCGGGCGCCGCCTCGATGCGCTCATCGTGCGCACCGTCCCCGACGTGCGCAAAGCTGTCAAGTGGAACTCGCCTTTCTATGGAATCGAGGGCCAAGGCTGGTTCCTGAGCTTTCATTGCTTCACGAAGTACGTCAAGGTGGCTTTCTTCAGTGGCGCATCATTGCGTCCTCCACCCCCGGGCAAGTCAACGCAACGGGAAGTTCGTTACCTCGACATTCACGAGAATGAGCCAATCGACGAAGCTCAACTCACCGCCTGGATGAAGCAGGCCCGCCAACTGCCTGGTTGGGGTCAAGGCCCGGCAACTGGTTAGGCCTCCTGGCGAACAGACTGAGCGCGCGGCCCGTGCATGTGTCAACCCCGTCAACCCGTTTCGGCATACCGCATTGAACGCTACCGAACGGGCGACGCTGGTCGAGTTCGACGCTCGACGACTCGACCAACTTGTTCCCATGTGGCGAGCCAGTTTTGAAGGCGGCGTCGGCATCGTCGACCCACATCCGATCGAAGAGCAACGTCAGTACTTTATCGACGAGGTCCTTCCTCGCAACGACGTGCGGTTCGCTATCCTGGCAAACGAGCTTGTCGGTTTCATCGCGGCCTCCTCCGAAGCGGTGGCTCAGCTCTACGTTCACGTTGCCTTTCAACGTCGAGGCATCGGCGCGCAGCTACTTGCGTGGGCCAAGGAGCACTCCTGCGGCAGCCTGTGGCTCTATACGTTTGCCCGCAATCTCGGGGCGTGCGCGTTCTACGAACGTCACGGCTTCACTGCAATCGAGCGCGGGTTCGAACCCATGTGGCAACTCGAAGACATCAAGTATCACTGGCGTGTTGGAACGGCGCTCAATGGTCGCTCCGCGCAGGGCCACGCTCGTGCTGACAGCTAACCGCCAGGCCGCAGCAGAAGGTTCCGGCATGGACGCCGTTCCACCTGTTGAGCGCCATACCTCGTTGAACCGCCTGGCGTTAAGTGCCACGCTTCATTGCCTGACCGGTTGTTCGATCGGCGAGGTGGCCGGCATGGTCATCGGAACCGCATTGAATCTCGGCACGTGGAGCACTGTCGCACTCTCCGTTGCACTGGCCTTTGTGTTTGGCTACTTGCTGACAACACTGCCTCTGCTGCGCGCTGGGGTCGCGCTGCGGACAGCACTGAAGCTCGCGTTAGCCTCCGACACGGTGTCGATCACGGTGATGGAGATTGTCGACAACATCGTGGTTCTCGCGATACCCGGGGCAATGGAGGCGGGACTCGGCGAGATCCTCTTCTGGGGCAGTCTGACGCTGTCCCTGCTCGTTGCGGCCGTGGTTGCGTTCCCCGTCGTGCGCTGGCTGATAGCACGGAACCAGGGCCACGCCGTCGTCCACCAATTCCATGCTCGAGGCGCCGGCTCGCAATCCGCGCATCATTGAGACGATTGATCCGCGCATCGCGTTTGCGCGTAGTCCCGCCGCCGCCATTCGTTCCAATGCATGGACCGGCTGGCTGGCGAAACGAACGATCGGAGAGAACATGGCGACAAAAGATCATCCGGATAACGAGACCGCTTCAGCAAAGATCACCAAGCGGATTGAAGAACTGGAGGATTGGAGAGGTGAGACGCTTGCACGTGTTCGACAACTCATTCACGAGGCCGACCCCGAGATCCGGGAGGAGTGGAAATGGGAGAAGCCAAAATCGCCCGGAACCCCCGTCTGGTCCCATGACGGTATCGTCTGCACAGGGGAATCGTACAAGCAGGTCGTGAAGCTCACATTCGCACGCGGAGCCTCCGTCAAGGATCCGAAGAAACTTTTCAATTCCAGCCTGGAAGGAAACACGCGGCGCGCGATCGACCTCCGCGAGGGGGAGGCGATCAACGAAGCCGCTTTCAAGCAACTTATCCGCGCGGCGGTGGCGGCCAACTCCGCGGCGCTTGCTCAACGGGCAACCAAGAAGAAGTAGTGCGTTGGCCAAATGAGCGGCGCCCCACCCTATCAGTTCCTCGCGGAGGCCGTACTCGTCCTGCACTTTCTTGTCGTGCTGTTCGTCGTTGGCGGCCTGGCGCTCGTAGTCGCGGGCAATCACCTCGGATGGCGGTGGGTCAACAGCTTCTGGCTGCGCCTGGCACACGTCCTCGCCATCGGTGTGGTGGTAGTCCAATCCTGGCTTGGCGAGGTCTGTCCACTGACTTCACTGGAGTCATGGCTGCGCGTTCAGGCCGGTTCGGTTCCATACACCGAGAGCTTCGTCGCGCATTGGGTGCGCCGCTTGCTGTACTACGAGGCGCCGTTCTGGGCGTTCGCTCTGGCTTACACCGCTTTCGGATTGCTGGTGGCCGCGGCATGGCGATACTTTCCGCCCACCCGCGGAGCGTCCTCTCTCGACCGCAGCGTGTGACTCCTTATCTCTTCGGCACGCACCGCTTGCCGAGATTGGCCTGAATGATCTGGAGGTCGGAGTTGCCGAAATGGTCCCGTAGCCCATGTGAGATGATCGCCGCAGCCGGGCCACGTCGCTAGCCACCCCCGCCGAGCCAGCCATGCACATTGCGATCGTCACTGCCGAAGGCTTCAATGAACTCGACTCTTTCATTGCCCTTGGCATATTGAATCGGGTCAAGCGGTCTTCCTGGCGAGTTTCCATCTGCGCTCCGTCCGGTGCCGTGACGTCGATGAACGGCGTCACCGTGCACGCCCAAAGCCGGTTGACCGACGTCGTCTCGGCTGACGTGGTCCTGTTTGGAAGCGGCATGAAGACGCGCGAGTTCGTCGCTGACCCGAGCAACCTTGCGGCTCTCAAGCTCGATGCGAAGCGGCAGTTGATCGGCGCACAATGCTCCGGAACGCTTGTCCTCGCCAAGCTTGGCCTCCTGCAAGGCGTTCCGGCGTGTACCGACCTGATTACGAAACCCTGGGTGCTGGCTGCCGGTGTCGACGTCCTGGAGCAGCCATTCTTCGCCGCCGGAAACATCGCCACTGCCGGCGGCTGCCTGTCATCGCAGTACCTGGCCACCTGGGTCATCGCACGAACCGAAGGAGTGGATGCGGCACGCAGCGCCATCCACTATGTCGCGCCGGTCGGCGAGAAGGATACCTACGTCAATCGAGCACTGTCGCACGTGCAACCCTACTTGCCCGCAGTACCTGCATTCGACACGGCCTGACGCCCGCGATCCATCGGCACCGCCGCCCGCAACCTGGGCCTCAGGGTGATGGGCTATGCTGTTCTCCGTGAATGCCCCGATCGTCGAACTGCTCGATGAAGCTCAATGCCTGGAGCTGGATGCGACGCTGGTCGAGCGCATCTACGAGTTCAACTCCGAAGCAACCGGCTACACCGACGGGCAGCTTCTTGGTGGATGCGTTCGCGCCGATTCGGGCGAACTCATCGCCGGCTTCAGTGGCCATACGTGGGGCGGCGTGTGCGTCGTCACGCATCTCTGGGTAGACCGGCAGTACCGAGGACGAGGCATGGGTCAGACAGTCTTGCAGAGTGCCGAGGCGGAGGCTCGGCGACGCAATTGCGCTCATTTGATCCTCGCAAGCCATAGCTTTCAGGCGCCGCGGTTCTACGAGCGCCTTGGGTACCAGCGCATCTGCACCGTCGAAGACTGGCCTGTCGCCCATTCGAACACCGTCTACCGCAAGCCGCTTCATACCGACGCGCAGCGCACATCGCATGTCTCGTGACACGCAATTCGCGGATGCCGGCAAGAATGCGGCCGTGGAACCCGATCTCATCGCTTCCGCCGAGTAACTTTCTCGTGGAGCTCCAGGTTGTGACGGCCCAATGACCCTCCTGTATCGACACGTGTTTGCGGGAATGTGGCTGAGTTGGGCGCTCTACTGGTGGGCGCTGTCTCGCAACGTCAAGCCCTCGGTGCGCACGGAGTCGACGTCCTCGCGCCTCTTGCACATCGTTCCGCTGATGCTTGCCGTAGCGCTTCTGTGGCTTCCGCACGTTCCAATCCCGGTTCTCGGTGAACGTTTTGTGCCACTCGCTGCGTGGCCCTTCTGGGTCGGCGCAGCATTCACGCTCGCAGGTCTGCTATTCAGCGTCTGGGCGCGCGTCCATCTCGGCAGCAACTGGAGCGGCGTCGTCACCGTAAAGGAGGACCACGAGCTCATTCAGAGCGGACCCTACGGTATCGTCCGCCATCCGATCTATACGGGACTGCTGCTTGCCTTTGCGGGTTCTGCGTTGGCACGCGGCGAATGGCGAGGCATCCTCGCGGTCGTCATTGTCCTGTGGGCGTTCTGGCGCAAGCTATGCACCGAGGAGCGCTGGATGCGTGAGCGGTTCGGCAGCGCCTATCAGTCGTACAGCGAACGCGTTCCAGCGCTCGTGCCTTTCGTTCTCTGAGCCCTTCTCCGATATGCGAGGAGACGATGGTGAACCTCAATCTGCAGATACCACGCAAGCACTGTCGAGCGAACAATGTCCATCAAGTTGAATGGCGACACCGAGAAGTATCTGCTGGATTCGATCAAACGATTCGTCGACAGTCAGCTGGACACGTCGATCGGCGACCTCAAGGCATCGCTTGTACTGGATTTTTTCCTGCGCGAGATCGGACCGAGCGTTTACAACCAGGCCATCGCGGACGCGCAAACGTACGTTCAGGAGAAAGTGGCCGATCTTGGCGGCGCTCGCTATCAGGCCGAGTTCGATTACTGGAAGAAACGATAAGCGGCCGGAACGTTCGCGGAATCGGCCACCTGCGTGGGGCGCCCTTAACGAAATGCGAATCGAAGGTTACTCGATGAACAACCGCTTTTTATTTATCATTGGTTGCCTGCTTTTGGTTGCCGCCACGGCGGCCAACGCCGCCGGAGATTGCATCAAGAACCAGGATGGCGATGTGGTGTGCGGAAAAGGGCAGTGCGCAATCGATCAATACGGCAAGGTGTTCTGCGCCAAAGAGGGGGGCGGCGCGATTCGCGATCAATACGGCAACGTCAAATGCGGTGTCGGCTACTGCGCGAAGGACGATCTCGGCGACATACACTGTGCCAAACAACCGGGCGGCGGCGCCACGACCGATTCGTACGGTAAAGTGAAATGCCTCGGGGGATGCCAGAGTGGCGCGCAGCAACGCTGCGAAGTCGCGCGTCCAGGCTCGAACTGATCAGCGGCGCAGAGCCGATGGTTGCGCCGTGGGGCACTTCCGGTTTCGAGTAATGCGCGCTCGCGGTTTCGAAGGCGGAGTTCGGGGCCACCATCGTATACTCGGCATTCGTTTCGGAGTCCGTAATTCGACACCATGCCCTCGGAATTCAGAGCTGCATTGCGGACGCGCTGGCTGACCCTCGTGCAGTTGCTGTGCACGCTGGCGATCGTCGCCGGGTGCGACGCGCACTATCAGGTCAACGCGCCTGAGAAGAAGGCGGACATCCGCGAGGGTTACCGGCTGGAGCGCGTCAAGGCCGATCCTGACAACCCGGGGGACGTGCTCGTCATCCTGACATTGTCGGGTGGCGGCACGCGGGCGGCGTCGCTCGCTTACGGCACGATGGAGGCGTTGCGCGACGTGACGCTCAAGATCGGTGGCCGTAGCCGGACGCTGCTTGATGAAGTCGACATCATCAACGCTGTCTCCGGTGGAAGCATCGTCGCGGCTTATTACGCGGTTCATCGAGACGGGCTCTTCCGTGACTTCGAACGGAAGTTCCTGAAGCGCGATATCGAGAGCGAGCTTCGCACCGCACTGCTCGCCAACCTGCCGCGCCTTGCTCATGCGCGTTTCTCCCGCGGTGATCTACTCGCCGAGTACTTCGACCGCGAGTTGTTCGACGGTGCCACGTACGCCGATCTCGCCCGCGGAAGCATGCGGCCGTTCGTGGTGATCAATGCTGCAGCTCTTGCTACCGGCGCGCGCTTTCCGTTCACGCAGGGGCAATTCGATCTGCTGTGCTCGGACCTGGGAAGCGTGCCGATCGGACGTGCGGTGGCAGCGTCCGCTGCACTTCCGCCCTATTTCAGTGCTATCACGCTGCAAAGCTACGCCGGCACGTGCGGTCCGGCACCGTTGCCTGGACTCAGCAAGCATTCGGACGTCGTCGGCAACCTTTCGAAGTCTGTGCGCCTGGAAGAAACCCGTACCTATCTCGACCGGGCGCGACGGCCGTACGTGCATCTGGTGGACGGCGGCCTGATCGACAACCTGGGCCTGCGTGTCGCCGCCGACTTCGCCGTCGAGCAAGGCGGTTTCTTCGAGTTGGTCGAGGCGCTCGGCTATGGCGAACTCACCCATGTCGTTTTCATTTCGGTCAATGCCGAGACGGATCCGAACTTCGCGATCGATCAGGTTCCTGACTCGCCGAATTTCTGGCAGACGCTGAACGCACTCAAGCTGCCTGGCCGGGCGCATTCGCAGGACCTGGCCAATCAGCTCCGGTCGAGCTTCGACGCCTGGCGCGACGAATTGAAAAGTCGCAGAGCAAATCCGAGCGGCGCACCCGACTCGACGCCGCGCTTCTATTTCATCGACGTGTCGATCAGCGCGATACAAGATGAGAATGAGCGCAACAGCTTCAACAACGTACCGACCGCGTTGACGCTCGATCCGGTTGTCGTTGATCGACTGCGGGCGATCGCGCGCAGGCTGCTGCTGGAGTCTCCCGCGCTCAAGCAACTTATAGCGGATCTCGGCAATTGAGGCCGACCTGCCCCACCGCGAGTTGAAACATGCCGGAGATCGCGATGCCTAGTCGAACGGCGTCTTGCTGCTGCGGTCAGCTACAGATCGAGGTTCAAGGCGAACCGGAGGGCGTTGGCGTGTGTCATTGCTTCGCCTGCCAGCGTAGAACCGGCAGCGTCTTCGCCGCGTTGGCGGGTTTCCGCGCGCCTTTCGCAGTGACGGGCAAGGCAACTGAATACGTTCGCACCGGCGACCAGGGGGCAAAGTTCCGGTTCCGCTTCTGCCCCGTCTGCGGCACGAACTTGTTTCACACCGAAGAAGGCTACGAGAACACCTGGGTCGCGGTGGCGGTGGGCGGCTTCGCGGATTCGGGGTTTCCACCTCCGCAGGACTCGGTGTACGACTGTCGCCGCCACTCGTGGGTGCAGTTGCCCGGTGGCATCAGGACTTACGACAAGGACCCCACGGATTAGTCTTGACGAGATCCCCATCTGGGCGTCGAAGCGAAAGCCTTCGACGCGTGACGCATGAGCCGAGAGATCGTCCGCACCACCAATGCCGCAGCACCTCCGGCAAGCTACAGCCAGGCCGTGAAGGCCGCCGGCCTGGTGTTCGTGTCGGGAACCGGCCCGTACGACCCGGTGACCGGAAGTGTTCGTGGAAGCAGCATCCAGGAACAGACCGCACAGTGCCTGACGAACATCTCCGCTATCCTCGTGGCCGCCGGCACGTCGATCGCAAACATCGTGAGCGCGACGGTCATTTTGGCCGAGGAATCCGACTTCGCTGGAATGAATGAGGAATGGGTCAAGTGGTTCCCGGTTGACCCTCCCGCCCGTCAAGGAGCAAAGCTGCCCGTACGCGTCCCCGGATTGCGCGTATCGATTGCGGCAATCGCCGAGGCCTGACCCCTTTCCACGTGTTGGCCCCCTGAGCGAGGCTGCACATGCTCGTTGCTTCATGCCATTGCGGCGCCGTCAAGGTGCGGGTTCCACGCCGACCTCGGACCCTCACTGATTGCAACTGCTCGGTATGCCGCCGCTACGCTCGACGGCGCGAACACGTGGAAGTTCCTCACCTGACACCATGGATTCGCCGAACCTGTCACTGATCCGCTACGACGAGCCGCCCGCCGCAGTTGCCGCCGCCATCGACGAAGGACTCGGGCAAGCGAACGAGGCGGCCGCCCCACTGCACGAGGTTCGACCGCTGGCCTGCGCCGCCCGTCTTGGCGACGGAACGATCATCGGCGGGGCCGTCGGCCGCACGTGGGGCCTGTGCTGCGAACTGCAGCAGCTGTGGGTGCATCCGGCGCACCGACGGCGCCGCCTCGGCACACGGCTGGTGCGCGAGTTCGAGTCGGCGGCCAAGGGCCGTGGCTGCTTGACGTTTTATCTGGAGACGTTCAACTTTCAGGCGCCGGGCCTGTACGCGGCGCTCGGCTACGAGGTTGCCTACGAGCACGCCGTCTATCCTCACGGCATCGTCAGGTATTGCATGGTCCGCAAGGATGATCCAAGGAGGCTTTGATGGCTCTAGTTGTCCGCGCATTTCCGCTTCGTGAATCCCCATCAGCGCTGGAGGCTTTCGCTGCTGCACTGAATGGCGAGCGCTCGGCCGAAGCTTCGCAGTTCTACCGCCACTACGGCGTCGCGCGCGAATCGTGGCATCTTCAGCAGACGCCGCACGGGCCGTGGATAATCGCCGTGAGCGACATCCGCGATCCAAACGAAGCGGCACCCCGCTATGCCGAAGCCACTGCGGATTTCCACGTCTGGTTCAAGACGCAGGTCAAGTCGCTCAGCGGCGTCGATCCGAACAAGGCGCCGCTCGGACCCCCCACCCGCGAAGTTTTTTCGTGGTCCGATTCCGCGGACTAGGTCGTCGCGCAACACTTTCGCAACGGGCGCGAACGTCGAGAGTTCCGCCCAGACCCGTTCATCGAAAGGCTCGCAATTCATGTCCGCTCGTACCGTCCGCCTCCACCGTGTGCTTCGTGCCGATCCCGAACACCTCTATCGCGCCTTCCTCGACGCGGATGCGATGAGCAAGTGGCTTCCGCCCTACGGCTTCACGTGCAAGGTCCATCTGCTGGACGCCAAGGTCGGCGGCACTTTCAGGATGTCGTTTACCAACTTCACAACGGGGAACGGTCACTCGTTCGGTGGCGCGTACCAGCAGCTGGTGCCGAACGAGCTCATTCGCTATGCGGAAAGGTTCGACGACCCGCATTTGCCTGGCGAGATGGAAACCACCGTCACTCTCCGTCGCGTTTCGTGCGGCACTGAGTTGAACGTCGTTCAGGAAGGCATTCCGGAACCAATTCCTCTCGAAATGTGCTATCTCGGATGGCAGGAATCGCTCGCGCAGCTTGCGAAGCTGGTCGAGCCCGTCATACCGGATTAGCGCCACGGCTTGTGCGAAGAGCAACGAACACTGCGATGGCGTCGGACCGTTACTGAAAAACGGGCGCACGTTGCGTGCGCCTGTTCGTAGCGACCGCCTAGCGGCCTTCCTTGTAAGCGCGCTGCCTGGGCCGGAGCGTTGTTCACGTAATGCGTTGATCCGGTCCGGACCAACGCCCTGCTCCACCCATCGCTCGAGTGCCTCGACGAGGTCATGGTCCGCATCGGCGCGAAGGCATTTGCGGTCCGCCTCGAGTCCGCTACGTCTCGTCACGCATCCCTGGGAGTTTTCGCTGTGGCAAAAATAATCGCTGAGCGAATGACCGCCGCGACCGAAGGTGGATCGGTGATTTTGAATGCGTCTACAACAACATGCCGCGCTTCGGTCTCGCGCGAGCCACCCGATTCGTGCCGGCAGTGGACCCTCGCGAGTCCGCCAGCGGGCGCATGTCGCTGCGTCCATAATCACCCGCCGATAATGAACCGCCCGATATGAACCGACAGATGATCCTGGTTGCCGGTCCCTACCGTTCCGGCACGAACGACGATCCGGCATTGATTGCCCGGAATGTCGCCGCGATGACGGACGCGTCGCTGCAACTGTTTCGCGCCGGCCATCTGCCCGTCATGGGCGAATGGTTCGCCTTGCCACTGATCGAGCACGCGGGCTCGCGCGATATCGGCGACGAAATCTTCAACGAGATCTTTCACCCGATCGCCCGCAACCTCGTGGCGAGGTGCGACGCGTGCCTCCGAATCGGCGGCGCATCGGCCGGGGCCGACGAAATGGTTTCCCTCGCCAGGCAGCATGGCAAGGCGGTCTACTATTCGCTGCAGGACGTCCCGAGCAACGATGAAGCGTAGGAAGCCTTGAGAGGTCACCGTGATACTCGAAGTGGCAGTGCTGAACGTGCGGCCAGGGGCGGCAGCCGAATTCGAGGCCGCGTTCGCAGAGGCTTCTTCCATCATCTCGTCGATGCCGGGGTATCTATCGCACCAGCTACTCAACTGTGTCGAAGCCCCGAACCGCTATCTGCTGCTGGTCAACTGGGTGTCGCTCGAAGCCCATACTGTCGGCTTCCGCGGGTCGCCGGAGTATCAGACGTGGAAGCAATTGCTGCATCATTTCTATGACCCCTTCCCGATCGTCGAGCACTACGCGTTGCCCGGTGACCTCTGACTGTCGTGATCATCTCGGATCTCGCCACGCCACTGCGGTTCAACGCCCAGTGAATCGCGCGGCGGTCTACATTCGTGACGAATCAGCGTGAACTCCGCGTAGGGTTGATCTCGGACACGCACGGCATGCTGCGCGTGGAGGCGCTGGACGCGCTGCGCGGAAGCGACTTCATCATTCACGCCGGGGACATCGGCCAGTTCGATATCATCGAGCGACTCGAACGGATTGCACCGGTGACGGCCGTGCGCGGCAACAACGACATCGACGCGTGGGCTTCGGAATTGCGCGAGATCGAAGTGCTCGAAGTGGGAAGCGTTCGCATCGGCGTGATTCACGACCTCGCACAACTCGTGGGCGATCCGGTGGCAGCCGGGTGTCGCGCAGTGGTCGCGGGTCACTCGCACAATCCGAAGATCATCGAGCGTAATGACGTTCTGTACGTGAACCCGGGCAGCGCCGGCCCACGGCGGTTCAAGCTTCCGGTGTCAGTGGGACGAATCGATGTCTCAGGCACAAGCATCCGCGCACGGCTGATCACGCTTGCCGCGTAGCGTGCACGCCTGGCGACTCGGTTTTACGACGACTCTTTCCGTCGTGTCGGCTGTCGAGCACGCGTTTCGAGATCGCTATCCCTTGGCGGAGGTTAATTGAAGCCCTCGTCGGCAACGCCCGCACCCAGTCGCCAGTGCCCACGCTGCGGCGGCCCGAACGACTGCGCTCCGGCCCGCAGCGGCTCGTTCGAGACGCCGTGCTGGTGCAGCTCGGTGCAGGTAAGCGCCGCGGCGATCGCTTCGCTGCGCGACGACCAGCGCGGATGCTGTCTTTGCCTACGTTGCGCAACTGCGTCGGACCCTGCGTCGGCCGCCGCAACCGAAATCACATGACTCAGCTGCTCGTGAACGTCGATGTCGACGACATCGAGCGGGCGATAGAATTCTATCGATCCGCCTTCGGCCTAATTCTCAGCAGGAGGTTATTCGGCGGCTCCGTCGCCGAGATGTCGGGAGCCTCGTCGAAGCTTTATCTGCTGGCGAAACCCGCGGGGACGTTGCCGTGGCGCGACGCACCCTCGGCTCGTCAGTATCATCGGCACTGGACGCCGGTTCATCTCGACTTCGAGGTTCCCGACGTCGACGCGGCGATCGAGCGCGCGACCGCTGCCGGCGCCCGTCTCGAACACGACGCTCAAGCCTTCGCGTGGGGACGACTCGCGATGATGAGCGACCCCTTCGGCCACGGCTTCTGTCTGCTGCAATTCACCGGCGCCGGCTACGACGCGGTTGAAAGTGCGTAACGTGCCGGCCGGCGGGTTGCGATGGCGATGATCGCCGCGTATGAAGGATCGTGCCATTGCGGGGCGATCGCGTTCACGTTCAAGACCTCCCGGCGCCCCGAATCCTGGTCGGTGCGCGCCTGCCAATGCGCGTTCTGCCGACGCCACGGCGCAAGAACGACTTCCGATCCGGAGGGCTCGCTGGCGTTCCGGATCGCCGATGAGTCGCAGGTCCAGCGCTACCGCTTCGGTTTGAAAACGGCCGATTTCCTGGTGTGCCGAACCTGCGGAACCTACATCGCCGCCGTCCTGACAACATCTCGCGGCCATTTCGCAACGGTCAACATCAACGCCATGCAAGACGCTGTCGACGTCAGGGAGGCGGAGCCGATGTCGTACGAGGGTGAAGCGCACACGGAACGGCTCCGGCGCCGCGAACGCAACTGGACACCGGTTGCGTAAACCGGAGTTGCCGAGGATGCAGCCTGTCTCGCTGACGGAATTGCCCGAACCGCAACGACTCGACGCGTGGCGGCGCCTGCGGGCGGCATGGACGGTTCTCGACGTTCGTAGCGCGAGGGCCAAACCGTTCCGATGCCCGCTGTGCGGCCCGTCGGTGCTGCTGCGGCTGGCCGATGACGAACTCGCGGTGCGTTGCCTTAAGTGCGGTGCGACGCCGATTGCCATGTCGGTCGCATCCGTGCTGCAAGCGCGATTCCCGGCGCTTGCGACCGCGACGGTGTACGAGCTATCCGCGCGCGGCCCGCTGCATCGCTTCCTGCGACGCAGGTCGAAATCGCTGGTTTGCTCGCAATACGTCGAAGGTGCGAGCCCTGGATCCGAGGTGGCGGGTGTGCGCGTCGAGGACGTGCAGCGGCTGACGTTTGCGTCATGTTCGTTCGACGTGTGCAGCTCGACGGAAGTGTTCGAGCACGTTCCCGACGATCGGCAGGCCTTTCGCGAGGCGCTCCGCGTGCTGAAACCCGGAGGCATGCTGGTGTTCAGCGTTCCCATCGACCTCGATGCGAATACGTTCGAGCGCGCGCGCCTGGTCGACGGCGAATTGGTTCACCTTGCACCCCCCGAGCACCATCGGGACCCTGCGAGCACGCATGCGCCCGTCCTGGCCTACCGCAATTACGGCATCGACATCGTGGCTCGCCTCAACGAAGCCGGTTTTTCCGAGGCCGAGATCGCGCTACCGTCCGAAGCCCCGTGGTTCGGCTGCCGGCGCCCGGTGATCGTTGCTTTGAAGTAACTTGAAAACGCCCACCCAGCCCCTTTGGACCGCATTTCAACCGTGATCGTCAACTCCGCGCCGGCTTCAACCGCCAGCCGGCCGTCATACCGGGACGAACGCTCATGAACGTCCGCGAGCTGAAGGCGTTCTGCGGCAGGTTTCCGGGTGTCGCTCACACGCTCTACGGCGAGCCGTACAATTTTCTCGTCTACCATGTCGGTGGAAAGAAATTCGCGTATTTCAAGACCAGTGTCCCGGAACGATGGCGCTTCAGCATTCGCGTCGATCCCGATCGATTCATCGAGCTCACCGATGTCCCGGGCGTGAAGCCGGCCCGCTATCGAGGGCGATATCACTGGGTCACCATCGTCAGCGTGCGGCAGTTTCCCGCCGCGTACCTGATCGAGCTGGTTGGGTGGTCCTACGACAAGGCGCTGGGTTCGTTGAGCAGGACACGACGGAATGCCATTCACGCATCGCGTGCATGACGATCCAAGCCGCTGCGCCATTGGCGAAGTGCATGTCGCACCGACCGTACGCTGCTCGTTACT
Source organism: uncultured Pseudomonadota bacterium (assembly GCA_963709335.1). Lineage (GTDB taxonomy): Bacteria > Pseudomonadota > Gammaproteobacteria > Burkholderiales > Casimicrobiaceae > VBCG01. The sequence continues at coordinate 304,979 of CAVPWB010000001.1, read as the reverse complement.
GCAGGAGGTAACGCCGATGTCCGAAGTCGTCTCCCCCGCAAGAATCGCCGCCGAACTGACCGAGCTATGGTCGCCACGAGTCGTTGCCGAGCTCGACGATTCCTTCGTCAAGGTCGCCAAGGTGCACGGCTCGCTGGCATGGCACAGCCACGACGACGAGGACGAGCTCTTCTATGTCCTCGACGGGTGCCTGCGGATCGAAATGGAAGCGCGAACGGTCGTGCTGAATCGAGGCGATGCATTCGTCGTTCCCAAGGGAGTCCGTCACAATCCGGTTGCCGAGCACGCGTGCCTCGTCATGCTGATCGAGCGCAAGAGCACGTTGCACACCGGTAACGCGATCACGGACAAGACCCGCAGCATCGCGGACCAGCTGCGCCCGGTGTGACATCGTCGATAGAGCCGCTTTTCGAGACCGCCCGCCTTCGCGTCCGCCGGTGGATTGCGCAGGATCTGCAGGCGCTCGAGGATGTCTACGGCGATCGCGATGCGATGCGCTGGGTCGGCGATGGCGAGCCGTTGTCGCGTCTTCAATGCGAAGAGTGGCTGCAGGTGACCGACGCCAACTATCGCAAGCGCGGCTATGGCATGTTCACCGTGGAGGCGCGCGGCACTGGCGCGGTGGTCGGCTTCTGCGGGCTCGTTCACCCGGGCGGACAACCGGATGTCGAGGTCAAGTACGCTTTCTTGCGCTCGTACTGGGGCCAGGGCCTCGCCACCGAAGCTGTGGCGGCCCTGCTTGCGTTTGCCGGTGAAATCCTCGGCATCGAGCACGTGATCGCGACGGTCGCGCCCGACAACACTGCGTCGCACCGCGTCCTCGCGAAGGCCCGCATGACGCAGCGCTCGCCACGCCACAATCCGGACGGATCGATTACCCACGTCTACGAGTGGCGTGCGCCGAATACAGCTTGATGCGGGTGGTGCGACGGCGCAGGCATAATGGGCCTCGCAATCAGGTACCCGCAACCGCCAGCGTATCCGCAGCACTACGACGGGCGTCGGCCAACTCGTGGGGCGTTGCATCACATGACAGGATCCGCACGATGAACCGCCTTGACGATATCCGTGCCGCGCTCGTCGGCGCACCGTCGGAGAATTACCGCGCACGCCGCATGGGCGTCGGCCTTGGCGTGGCGGGCGGTTTCTTTCTTGCGTTCGTTGGATACAGCCTGACGGCGAACGGCTGGTGGTTCGTGGCACCGCTGGTGGGCTTCATCCTTGCATGGCGCGTCGTCATGAAGCGCTGGCCGTTCTTCGATCGAGCCGGCCGGTAGCGATCGCTCCTTGCGCAACGGTTGCCGGAGCAACAGATGAAGCAGGTCGCCGGAATCGCTGCCGCCCGCGCAGCGACTCCCGTCCACGATCCGCTGCGAGCAACGTGACGATACGCATCCTCGACATCGATCACATCGTGCTGCGCGTCGTCGACGCCGAGCGCATGCTGCGTTTCTATCGTGACGCGCTGGAATGCACACTCGAGCGGCGTCGGGACGAGATCGGTTTGATCCAGTTGCGTGCGGGCCGCTCGCTGATCGACCTCGTGCCGGTGGATGGGAAGCTGGGCCGCGCCGGAGGCGCTGCGCCAGGGCGCGAAGCGCGCAACCTGGATCACTTCTGCCTGCGCGTGGACCCGTTCGAAGAAGCCGCCATCCGCACGCATCTTGCAAGGCACGGCGTGGAGGCCGGCAGCGTCGAGGCGCGCTACGGGGCGGATGGCCTGGGGCCCTCGCTCTATGTCACCGACCCGGAAGGCAACGTCGTCGAACTCAAGGGGCCGCCTGCCGGCTAGCACGTCATCCGGCGAAGGTTGCCGTGTCGTTACTGGAGGCTCCATTGGATCGACGTCGTCTGCTGAAGCTCACGAGTCTCGCGATGGTCGGTGCCGCTTCGCTGCCGGCCACCGCGAGCCCCCGAACCTCCACAGTCTCCAGGGGGTTGTGGAGCGTGTGGGATCAAGCGTTCGCGCGCGCACGCTATGTTTCGCTGTCGCACGTCCTGACCCCGGATGCGCCGGTCTGGAATGGCTTTCCTCCGACGACCCGATTCCAGCAGGGCACCGGACGGCTCGACGAAAAGTCGCCTTACGCCGCATTCACCTACGAGAAGACCGGCCTGGAGACTACCGCGTATTCGTTCGCGACCGACCAGTTCGGCACGCAGCTCGACCCGCCCGCGCACTGGCACCAATGCTTTCCAGCCATCGACGAACTGCCGCCGACGCTCGCTTTGCGCAAGCTCGCGGTGATATCGATCGCCGACAAAGTCGTTGCGGATGCGAACTATCATCTGACCGTCGCCGACGTGCACGCGTGGGAGCGTGCCCATGGACGAATTCCGTCCGGTAGCGTCGTCATGGTGCGTTCGGACTGGTCCAAGCGTTGGCCCGACGCTGCGCGCGTCCAGCCTGCCGATGGCAGGTTTCCCGGCGTGACGCTTGCCGCGCTGAAGCTGCTGCACCTCGAGCGCAAGATCCTGCTGCACGGCCACGAGCCGCTCGACACCGATTCCACACCGACGCTGGTCGGGGAAGACTGGCTGATGAACAACGGCTACATGCAGGCCGAAGGCGTCACGAATCTCGATCAGGTCCCGTCCACGGGCGCCCTGGTCGCGATTGGATTTCCCCGGTTGAAAGGCGGCACCGGAGGCTTTGCGAGCTTTACCGCCATTTGCCCGGCGAACTGGCCCCACGGCGTTCGCCCAGTCGACGCTGCCGAGGCGCCGCTGCCCTACAATGCGCAGCGACTGGTGTGGAACGAGACGAAGGGCGTGCGCGAGCGGACCGCGGTGTGCGACAAGCCGAAGGGCAAGCAGAGCATGAACTGATGCATCCAACACTTATCGCGACCATCGTCTTCGTCTGTCTCGTTGCTGCGGCGTTCGGTGCGTTGTTCATATCGGAGCGCTTCCCGCCGCACTATCGCCACGACGACTCGCACAACGTCGTCAGGCTCACCGCAAACATTTTCGTCGTCACCACGTCGCTGGTGCTGGGCCTGCTGCTGAACTCCGCCAAGAACACGTTCGAGGCGGTCGATCGCAACGTGCACGCGTTCGCGACCGACCTGATTCTGCTCGACCGCAGCCTGCGGCAGTACGGCCCGGAAGCCGCCGACGTGCGCCAGCGTCTTGCCGTCTACTTGCGGCAGGCCATCGACGGCACGTGGCCTCCCAAAGGTGCACCGCTGCTGAACGATCGCGCCGCAGAGCTTCGACTCGACGAAGTCGGCAGTGCGCTGGCCGCAATACGTCCGTCCGATCCGGTGCGCGCGGAACTGTGGCGTCAGGCCGAGAACAACTTCCAGAACGTCGTCAAACGACGCTGGGTGTTGATCGAAGAGTCGGAAGGGTCGATTCCCCCGGCGTTCCTCGTGATGCTGGGTGCGTGGCTCGTGCTGATATTCGGGAGTTTCGGTTATCGTGCGCCCCGTAACGCGCTGGTGCTGATGACGCTCGTGGGAGCGGCCTTTCTCATCACGACATCGATCTATCTTGTGCTCGACATGGACGTTCCGTTTTCGGGGCCGATTCAGGTTTCACCCGCCCCATTGCTGCGCGCTGCCGACCAGATGAGCCGCTGAGCGTGCCACGTTGTCTCGCTTCGCACCGTAACGATTCCCTCACCGCGGCCTCGCGCCCTCCACAAACTCATCAGGAGAATCCCGATGAATCACACCACCGCCACCGTCGTTTTCGCAACCGCAGCCGCCTTTGCAGCCGGACTCGTCGCGTCGTCGCTTGCGACCTATTCCGTGTCGAATGCGTATGCGCAATCCACGCCCCTCGCGCCCGCCATGGTCGATCTGGCTGCGATGAAGCACGCCGACATGCCCACGACGCCCAATCCCGAAATGAACACGCGGATGCTCGTCACGACCGATAACGCCACGGTGCAGATCCAGTCGGGCAACGTTGCGAAACACACGCATCCGAAGACGGACGAGATCCAGTACATCATCGAAGGCAGCGGATCGATGTGGCTCGGCAACGAGCGGAAGGACTTCAAGCCCGGCACGCTGATCATCATTCCCAAGGGCACCGCGCACGCAGGCACCGTCGTCGCCAGCGGTCCGGTGAAGGCTCTCGTAATCAAGATTCCTCCGCAGCCGAAGGACGATACCGTGTTCGTCAACTGAGGCGTCATCGGGTGCAGGCGGCGATGACCGCGTGTGCGTTGCCTTGCCGCCGCATCGGGGCGGCTTGAGCGTCCGCTTCGACTGCAACCGGGGCCGCCGCGCCAAATCGAGCCCAAGGGAGTTTGCCCATGCGCGTCGCTGGCTTGTTCCGCTTTCCGGTAAAGGGGTTTACCTGCGAGGAATGCGAGTCGCTCGACGTGTTGGCGGGTGGACGGATTGCCGGTGACCGCGTGCTGGGATTGCGGTTCAACGCGGCCGCTGCACACGACGATGCGTGGAGCACGAAGCGCGACTTCGTCGTGCTGATGAACACGCCTGGCCTTGCGCGCCTGCGACTTCGATTCGATCACGAGGCGCTGCGCCTGCGCATCGAGTGCGACGGCACCGTCCTCGCAGACGAAACGCTTGACGACGCGGGACGCAAGCGACTCGCAGCGGCCGTCGAACGCCATGTCGGCGCGCTCGACGAGAATCCACTCGCGTCGCACGATGCTCGCCTGCCACTGCGCGTGGTTGGCGATGGTGTCACGTCCCGTTACCAGGACCAGGAACCGGGTTACGTAACGCTGCACGGACGCGGCAGCGTTGCGGCACTGGCCGCGACCATTGCCGAACCACCGCAGATCACCGAGACGCGCTTTCGCTCGAACATCGCCATCGACGGCGTGGATGCGTGGGAGGAGCAGCGCTGGATCGGCCGGAATCTGCGCGTGGGTGACGTCGAGTTCTCGATCGTGAGCCCGAAGACCCGATGCCTCGCCACGCACGCGAATCCACTCACCGGCGAGCGCGACCGGCCGATCATGACCACGCTGCTGACACTTTTCCCCAGTGAAAGACCCACGTTCGCCGTCGCGATGAGGAGCGATCGCGGTGGCACCCTTCGCATCGGCGACAACGTGGAACTCACGTGACGTCCGACGCCCACTCTCGCGCCGGACGACGGCGCGCGTGGCGGCCGTGTGACTCGCTTCCGCAAGCCGGCGCTTCGTTGCACAATCGCGTCATCGCGTTTGGAGAAGCCGCGTGCCGGTCGTTCGCTACCTGGTAGACGATGTCGACGAAGCGCTCCCCTTTTACGAGCTGCTGGGTTTCACACTGGCCGATCGCTGGGGGCCACCGTTCGCCATCGTCGAGCGCGACGGTCTGTCGATCTGGCTGAGCGGTCCCGGCACGTCCGCGAGGAAAACGCTGGACGACGGCTCCGAACCGGTGGCAGGCGGCTGGAATCGCGTCGTGATCGACGTGAAGGACATCGAGCAAACGATGGCCGCGTTGAAGGCGCGCGGCGCGCGATTCCGCAGCGCACTCATCAAAGGGCCCGGCGGCAGGCAGGTCCTCGTCGACGACCCTTCCGGCAATCCGATCGAGCTGTTCGAACCGAGGCCTGCGGCGCAATGACGACCGACGCGGCGACCACACCGGGTGGCCAGCCCGCTGCACCGATCGAAGCGGCCAAGTCATTCGGGAACCGTGCTAAGGTAAACGCAGGGTTGTGAGGCCGGCGCCCATGTTTTCGGGGAAGCCCCTGCGGTTGGACACCACGCGGTCGCGCGGCGTCCCGGCAACGATTGTCGATGCCACATAGGAGCGGCGGATGAAGAAGAAAATTCCGATGGCGGGGTACATCCTCATCGCCATGGTGCTGGGCATCATCGTCGGGTACATGATCTTCACGAGCTACCCGGACAAGAAGTCGGCAACGCAGATCGCCGGCTACATCTCGATCCTGTCGGACATATTCCTGCGCCTGATCAAGATGCTGATCGGACCGCTGGTTTTCTCGACGCTGGTCGTCGGCATTGCCCACATGGGCGACGCCAGGAGCGTCGGCCGGATCTTCGCCAAGGCGCTCGGGTGGTTCGTAATCGCTTCCATCGTCTCGCTTCTTCTCGGCCTGCTGCTTGCCAATCTGCTGCAACCCGGCAAGGACCTCGGACTGCCGCTGCCCGACATCGGCGCCGCGACCAATCTCAAGACGGCGTCGTTCACGCTGAAGGAGTTCGTCACGCACCTGGTGCCGAGGTCGTTCGCCGAGGCGATGGCCAACAACGAGATCCTGCAGATCGTCGTGTTCTCGATGTTCTTCGGCGTGGCACTGGCGGCGCTGGGCGACATCGGCAAGAGCATGACCGCCGTCATCGACGCACTGGCGCACGTCATGCTCAAGATCACCGGCTATGTGATGCTGCTGGCGCCGGTCGCGGTGTTTGCGGCGATCGCAGCGACCGTAGCAACGAACGGCCTCGAGATCCTGGTGAAATTTGCCGTCTTCATGGGCGATTTCTACATCGGGCTCATCATCTTGTGGTGCCTGCTGGTGCTGGCGGGCTTCGTGTTCCTCGGCCGGCGCGTGTTCAAGCTGATCAGTCTCATCAAGGAGCCCTTCCTGCTGTCGTTCGCCACGGCAAGCTCCGAGGCTGCGTATCCGAAGATCCTCGATGCGCTCGACCGCTTCGGCGTGAAGCGCAAGATCTCCAGCTTCGTGTTGCCGATGGGTTACTCGTTCAACCTCGACGGCTCGATGATGTATTGCACGTTCGCGACGCTGTTCATCGCGCAGGCCTACAACATTCACTTGCCGGTCGCGACCCAGCTGACGATGATGGCGATCCTGATGCTGACGTCGAAAGGGATGGCCGGCGTGCCGCGCGCGTCGCTGGTGGTCATCGCGGCAACGCTCAACCAGTTCAACATCCCGGAAGCCGGCCTGCTGCTCATTCTCGGCGTCGATACGTTCCTCGACATGGGACGTTCGGCCACGAACGCCGTTGGCAATTCCGTGGCTGCGTCCGTGGTCGCGAAGTGGGAAGGCGGACTCTTGAGCGAGCAGGAGGCGGAGGCGAACGCCGCACGTCTGGACGCAGAGCTCTCGCGGTCGCTGCACCCCGACGCGATGCCCGCCGCCGCCTGACGCGACGCCTTCCGGGACGACGGCGCAGGCGCCCTGCCACCTCCAACATCGCGGACGCGACGATGCGCAATGCCATGACGATTTCGCAGCGGATCCGGCGGTGGTCAGTGCCACTGATCGTGTCCGTGGCCCTGACCTCGACCGCCAGCGTCGCCGTCGGGCAAACGACGGAAGGCGCGCTCGACGGCACGCTGCTGAAGGCACGGACGAGCGGCGAAGTCGCAGTGGGTTACCGCGACGCGTCGATTCCGCTGTCGTACCTGAGCGCAAGCAAGGAGCCGGTCGGCTACTCGATCGATCTCTGCCGCGCAATCGTCGACGCGATGAGCACCGAGGTCAGCCGCGATCTCGTCATCAAGTGGGTACCGGTCACCTCCGATACGCGCTTCAACGCCGTCATCCGCGGGCAGGTGGACCTCGAATGCGGGTCCACGACGTCCAACCTCGAGCGCAAGAAAGTGGTCGATTTCTCGCCGGTGATCTTCGTCGCCGGCACCAAGCTGATGGTCAAGAAGGGATCGCCCGTCAAGTCGTATCGTGACCTCGCCGGACGGTCCGTCGTCGTGACGACCGGCACGACCAACGAGAAAACGATGCGCGATCTCGTGGCGCGCTTCAACCTGAAGACAACGATCCTCACGGGAACCGACCATGCCGATTCCTATGCGCAGCTCGTGCAGGGGAAGGCCGACGCGTTTGCGACGGACGACGTGCTGCTCTATGGATTCATCGCGTTGAACCGCGCGCAGGACCAGCTGATGGTCGTCGGCGATTTCCTGTCGTATGAACCGTACGGCATCATGTTCCGCAAGGACGATCCGCAGCTGGCGAAGCTCGTCGCGACGACGCTTCACGACCTTGCCGCATCACGCGAGCTCGAGCAGACGTATAACAAATGGTTCATGCGCCAATTGCCGAACGGTCAGCGGTTGAACATGCCGATGAGCGTGCAGCTCGCCGAGATGATACGCATCATGGGCGACGACGCGACGACGCAGTGAATGCCACGATGATCCTCGACCACGTCGGCTTCAACGTCAGCGACTTCGCCGCGAGCAAGCGCTTCTACGGCGCGGCTTTGGCGCCTCTCGGAATCGGCGTCGCGGCCGAAGGGGACGGGTGGGTCATGCTTGGCCGCGAAGGCAAGCCCCAGTTCTGGTTCGGCTCGTTCGGCGTGAGCCCCGGCCCGATTCATATTGCGTTCGCGGCGGCCAACCGCGAGCAGGTCCGGCAGTTCCATGCGGCCGCGCTGAAAGCCGGCGGCACCGATAATGGCGCACCCGGATTGCGGACGAACTACCATCCTAACTACTACGGCGCCTTCGTGATCGGCCCGGATGGTCACAACATCGAGGCCGTCTGCCACGAGGCAGAACGTTGAGTGCCCGGCCGACCGCGTTCCCGATGAGCCCGAAAGAGGCGTACGCTATTTGGCGGTGATGACCGCTGCGTCTCTTCCCCAGCCGGGCGGCGCTGGATGTCGGCCCAGGTTCTCCAGGCGCAGCACGCGCAATGGAGGCAAGCATGGAGAGCCACAGCATCATCGGCGGCGGCGGCATCCGCATTCATCTCGCGGAAACGGGCAACCCGAGCGGTCGGCCCATCCTGTTCATCCACGGCTTTTCGCAGTGTTGCCTCGCCTGGCAGCGACAGCTCCGTTCGGACCTGACCCGGGACTACCGACTCGTTGCAATGGATCTACGAGGCCATGGACGATCCGACAAGCCTCGCGACGGGTACACGGACTCCAGGCTGTGGGCCGACGACGTCAACGCGGCGCTGACCGCGTTGCGCCTCGACCACCCGATCGTATGCGGCTGGTCGTACGGGCCACTCGTCATCCTCGACTATGTCCGCTACTACGGCGATGAAAGCCTCGGCGGGCTCAGCTTCGTCGGCGGAATCACGAAGCTCGGAAGCGAAGATGCGATGAGCGTCCTGACCCCGGGCTTTCTCGGCCTCGCCGCAGGGTTCTTCGCCACGGATGTGGAAGCGAGCGTGCGCAGCCTGGAGGCGCTGTTGCGCATGTGCTTCGCGCGAGAAATTTCCGACGAAGAACTGTTCCTGATGCTCGGCTACAACGTGTCGGTGGCACCGCACGTCCGCCAGGCGCTGCTTTCCCGGTCCCTCGACAATGACGATCTGCTGCCGAGAATCCGCAAGCCGATACTGATCACCCACGGCTCGGACGACGCGATCGTCAAGCCCGCCGTCGTCGATCGGCACAAGCAGGGCATGGCTCGCGCGGAGGTTCACGTGATGGCGGGCGCGGGCCATGCGGCGTTCTGGGACGATCCCGGGGCCTTCAATCGCCGCCTGGACGAGTTCGCGCAAAGCGTGTAAATGCACGTGCGGCATTGCGGCCGCGCGCTTTGCGGCTTAGCATCTCGCGCTGCATCGTTGGGTTGGAGGCGACATGCCTCGCCGCCCGGTGCATCAATCCCCCGTGCACGATCGCGAACGAAACAATATCAAGGAGACGGTTAATGTCTGTGGATCACAAAGCCTGCCTGCACACCGACCCGCGCGACCGGCGCAATTTCCTCGGCGCTTCGTTCGCGCTGACGGCCGCGGCGGCCGTGGGTACGGGGGCGTTCAGCGAAGTTGCCTATGCAGATGCGCTGACCAAGGCGCAACGCGACAAGCTCACGCCGGACGCCATCCTGGCGCTCATGAAAAAAGGCAACAAGCGCTTCACCAGCGGCCAGATGAAAGACTATAACTACCTCGCGCAGCAACGGGCCAGTGCCGCAGGCCAATATCCGGTAGCCGTCCTGCTGAGTTGCATCGACTCGCGGGCGCCGGCCGAAACGATCATGGATCTGCGAATCGGCGACATTTTCAACACTCGCATGGCGGGCAACATCGAAAATGGGGACGTCCTCGGCGGGATGGAATTCGCCTGCAAGCTGATGGGGTCCAAGGTGGTGCTGGTCATGGGGCATACGTCGTGCGGCGCGATCAAGGGTGCGATCGACAACGCCGAGCTCGGCAATCTCACCGGGTTGCTGGCCAAGATCAAGCCGGCGGTGGCTGCGACGGTTTACACGGGCGAAAGGACCTCGAAGAACTATCCATTCGTCGACGCCGTCGCGCGCAAGAACGTGGAGCTCACGATCGCAGGAATTCGCAAGGACAGCCCCGTCCTCGCCGGGATGGAGTCGAGCGGCACCATCAAGATCGCCGGCGCGATGTACGACCTGGCGACGGGCGTGATCGATTTCTTCTGATTGCGGCCGTCATTCACACGGTGTCCTCGGTCACGATGCCCGACCCGCCCCGCTATTGGTTTCCCGCCAAGCGCTACGGCTGGGGCTGGGGATTTCCCGCCATGTGGCAAGGCTGGTTCGTGATCGTCGTGTACGTGATGCTCATCGGCACGGCCGCGGTGGTGATAGACCCGTCGGCGCGACCGGTGCGATTTGCCGCGTGCCTCGTCGCGCTGACGTTGATACTCATCGCCGTTTGCTGGGCCAAGGGCGAGCCGCCGCGGTGGCGCCGGGGTGGCCGGGAGGATCTCTGACGGGGCCACGACGAAACGCGCCATCCGCGGTCTTCCGTGGGTGAACCTGCAAGTCGCGTTGTTCGATGCGAGATTCCGGAGGGTTCGCTGCTGCAGCGATGCGTCAGCGAGGGCGTTTTTGCGGATTGCTATTGCACCGGAGTGCCGGTGCGGGTTTCCCACGCCGAATACGTGGAGGCCTTTTACACGACGGCGGTATTCAAGGCCGAGCGATGGCTGCTGAAATGGGCTCTTTCCAGGCCGTCCAGTGATCGCGACGCGCACCAGCGTGCGATCGGCGCGAGCCACACGTTCGCCGCGTGGCGCGTCGAGGGCCGCGACGCGAACGAGCTCCTGCTCGCGGATTTCACCGGCCGCACGAAATCATGGCTGATGGCGACCGCGATCGATTCGGGAAACGACAGCGCAGGGACGCGCCTCTACTTCGGCTCGGCCGTCATGCCGGTACGCCGTGCCGACTCGCGAGCGCGCGAGCTTGGCTTCGCGTTTCATTCGCTGCTCGGATTCCACAAGCTCTACTCGCGCGTCCTGCTGTCCGCGGTGCGCGCCCGCGTCGCGCGCTTAAATGCGTCGGCGTGACGGCAACCGGGTTCGATTAAGCTGGCTCGTAGGAGACTCACAGCCCTGATCGGTGTGCCGGCGCGAGCGCCGTGACATCTCATTTGCGAGCGAGCAGCATGTCCGACTCTTCCCTTCCCGCAGCCATTGTCGCGGCCCAGGCAGCACCGCGCACAAAACCGTCGAACTACCCGGAGCCGTTCGCCTCGCGCATGGCGGGCCGATTGAAGCGTCCGCTGGGCGAGGTTTTCGGCCTGACACATTTCGGTGTGAACCTGACGAGGCTCGCGCCGAGCGCCGTCTCCGCGCTTCGGCATGCCCACACCCGGCAGGACGAGTTCGTCTACATCCTCGAAGGTCGCCCCACGCTGCACACGGACGAGGGACGCACAGTGCTCGAACCGGGCATGTGCGCGGGATTCAAGGCCGGGACCGGAAACGGACATTGCCTCGTGAACGAAACGACGTCCGACGTCGTCTACCTCGAGGTCGGTGACCGAACACCGGGCGACGAAGGCAGCTACCCGGACGACGATCTCCGGGCGCGCCTCGACGACAACGGCACGTGGGCGTTCGTTCGCAAGGACGGTACGCCTTACTAGCATTGGATGGCAATCAATCCGAAGGGAACATCTTGTCGAAACTGCGCGTCCACTCGTTCTCGATATCGATCGACGGCTACGGCGCCGGACCGAACCAGGATCTGCAGCATCCGTTGGGCGTCGGCGGTCCCGAGCTGTTCGACTGGTTTGTCCACACCAGAACGTGGCAGCACATGCAGGGCAACCAGGACGGCGAAACCGGTGCCGACGACGACAGTGCGGCGCGGGGATTCGCGAACATCGGCGCGTGGATACTCGGCCGCAACATGTTCGGCCCCGTGCGTGGCCCGTGGCCGGACGACAGCTGGAAGGGCTGGTGGGGTGACGAGCCTCCGTATGGCGTCCCGGTGTTCGTACTGACGCATCATCCGCGGACGCCAATCACGATGAAGGGCGGCACGGTGTTCCATTTCGTCACCGACGGCATCGAGTCGGCACTGCGCCGGGCGCGCGATGCGGCGGGCGGACGCGACGTCCGGCTCGGCGGCGGCGTGGCAACGATCCGCCAATACCTGCGCGCAGCGCTGATCGACGAGCTGCATCTAGCGATATCGCCCGTGCTGCTCGGCGCCGGCGAGCATCTGTTGCACGGCATCGACACGCGTGCACTCGGCTACGAATGCGCCGAAAACGCGCCAAGCAAGCGTGCCGCAGCGCACGTCGTGCTGCGCAAACGCTCGTGATACGTGCATCGACGCGTCAGCCAATCCATCGGGAGCGTCATGATTGAAGCGTCGTGGTTGCTGTTCATCGTTGCGTCCCTCGTGCTCATTGCAACACCTGGCCAGGACATGATTCTCGTCATGTCACGCTCCGTCGCCCAGGGTAGCCGCGCCGGCGTCGCGACGGCGGCGGGCGTGAGTGTCGGCCTCGTCGGTCACACGGTTCTGGCGACACTCGGTCTCGGTGCGATCCTGCGCACGTCGGAATGGCTGTTCCTGGCACTCAAGCTCGCGGGCGCCGCGTATCTGATCTACCTCGGCATCGGGCTGTTGCGCACCCGCAGCAGCGAGTTGACGGTCGGACTTGCGACGCATCGCTCGCTGCGCCAGCTGTTTCGCGATGGCGCGCTATCCAATCTATCCAACCCCAAGATCGCCGTCTTCTATTTCGCATTCCTGCCCCAATTCGTCGCACCCACGGCGCGTCACCCAACCGCCACGGTGTTCGTGCTGGGACTCGCGTTTGCGGCGTTGACGTTCGTCGTCAAGGCGCCCGTGGGGCTGTTCGCCGGCGCGCTGTCCGCCTGGCTTCGTTCGCGCCCCGCCGTGCTCACGTGGACCTACCGCTTCTCGGGCGCGGTGCTGCTGGGGCTTGGGGCACGGCTTGCGCTCGAACGGCGCTGACGCAGCGCGCAACGACCGCACGGCGATACGGGTGGGTCAATGCCGGCCGCCTTCTTCACTTGCGTCGTAGCGCTGTCGATCCCGCTGTGGATTCTCGGCGCACTGCCGCAGTCCGAACTGCGCAACCTGCTTCCCTTCAACCTGCCGATCAGCGCACTCACGGCGTTGTGCCCGGGGGTCGCCGCAGTTGCGCTGGCCTTCCGCGCCGGCAACGGTCGAGCAGCCCGACGGCTGATCTCACGCGCGTGGGACTATCGCCGCGCTGCAAACCGCTGGTACGCCGCTGCGTTGCTGGTCATGCCGGGAATCATGCTGCTGTCGTACGCAGCGATGCGCGCGCTCGGCCGGTCGCTGCCGGAGGCGAACCTGTCGTTCACCGATGCAGCGTTGCTCATCGTTCCGTTCGTCATCGGCGCATTCGGCGAGGAACTCGGCTGGCAGGGCTATGCATTCGATCCGCTGGCCGGCCGCCTGGGAGTGCGGTTGGCGGCGGTCGTGCTCGCGCTGTTCTGGGCGTCGTGGCACGCGATCCCATTCGTCGAAACCGGACACGACGCGGATTGGGTCGTCGGGCAAACGATTGCCACGGCGGGCCTGCGCGTGATAATTGTCTGGCTCTACGTTGGCGCGGGCGGCAGCGTACTGGCGGCGATCGTCTTTCACGCCATGACCAACGTGTCCGATTTCATGTTCCCCGTCAACGGCTCTTACTACGACCCGTTCGTGACCGGCATCCTCGTCTTGCTGCTCGCTGCCGTTGCGCTGCGGGTGATGCCGCGCGGCGCCACGCGCAGAAACGCGCCATGACGAACCGGGCGCTCGCGGGCAAGGTCGCGCTCGTTGCCGGAGCCACGCGTGGCGCCGGTCGCGGCATTGCCGTCGCGCTCGGCGGGGCGGGTGCGACGGTTTATGTCACCGGCCGCACGACGCGATCGCAACAGTCGGAAATGAAGCGTCCCGAGACGATCGAGGAGACGGCCGCACTCGTCGACGCCGCAGGCGGACGCGGGATCGCCGTACGCGTCGATCACCTGATTCCCGACGACGTGCGTGCCCTCATCGACCGGATTCGTGACGAGCAGGGAAAGCTCCACGTGCTCGTCAATGACATCTGGGGTGCGACCACGATGGAGTGGAACAAGTCGGCATGGGAATCGTCGCTCGACATCGGGTTGCGCACGTTACGTCTCGGCGTCGATACGCACGCGATCACCAGTCATTTCGCGCTGCCGCTGCTGATCGAATCGCCGGGCGGACTGGTCGTCGAGGTAACCGACGGTACGGCCGAGTACAACGCGACGCGCTATCGTGTCTCGTTCTTCTACGACCTGGCGAAGGCGGCAGTGAACCGAATGGCGTTTGCGCTCGCGCACGAGCTTGCGCCGCACGGCGCAACCGCCGTTGCACTCTCGCCCGGCTGGCTGCGATCCGAGGCGATGCTCGAAGCTTATGGCGTCACCGAGTCGAACTGGCGCGACGCGATCGCGCGTTCGCCGCATTTCGCGATCTCCGAAACGCCGACGTTCGTCGGTCGCGCCGTCACCGCACTGGCCATGGATCCAGACGTCGCGCGGTGGAATGGACAATCGCTGTCGAGCGGACAACTGGCCAAGGTGTATGGATTCACCGATCTCGACGGCAGCCAGCCCGATGCGTGGCGCTACGTGCCGGAGGTGCAGGATGCTGGCAAGCCGGCCGACGTCACCGGATATCGCTAGGGAGCAGCAGCGTGCCACTCGAATCTGCGTCGATGGAGATCCGCGTTGACGACCTTCGCGGCGCGGCCATCATCGACCTTTTGCAACTGCATTTGCGAAGCGTCGCACTGCACTCGCCGCCGGAGAGCATCCACGCGCTCGATCTCGCGGCGCTGCGCAAGCCCGACATCACGTTCTGGAGCGTGTGGCAACACGACGATCTGCTGGGCTGCGGCGCGCTGAAGGCGCTCGATGCGCATCATGGCGAGATCAAGTCCATGCGCACCGTTCCGCGACATCTGCGCAAGGGCGTGGCAGCGGCGCTGCTTGCACACATCATCGACGAAGCTACGCAGCGCCGATACGGACGACTCAGTCTGGAAACCGGATCGATGGCCGCATTCGCACCCGCGCGAGCGCTCTACGCCGGTTTCGGCTTCGTGGCTTGCGGACCGTTTGCGGACTACGTCGAAGACCCGTACAGTGTTTTCATGTCGAAAGACCTTTCGAATCGATTGGATAATTCATGAGCAACCGTCACCGTCGCAACACCCGCCGCACTACGCTCCAGGCGATTGAACTCGCCGCGGCCGTACCCGCTGTGGTCGCCCACCGCATGAGCCGTCTCGCGCTTGCCGGGCCGTCGCCGTCGGCGCGCGACCGGAAGGAGTTCCAGAAGATGGGCGCCGAAAAGGTTGCGGCGTTCTACGAGTCCTGGAACGCGATGTTCGCCGAGGCCGTCCGCGCCAATCTGCGTTTCTGCTTCTCCCCGTTGTTCTGGTCGCCGTGGGGTCTCGGTACGCCTGGCGGGCGCCGTACCCGGCACCTGGAAAGCACTGCGCTTGCCGTACTGACCAAAGGCATGACACCGATCCACCGTCGGGCCGTTGCGAATGCCAAGCGCCTCGGCCGCGTCAACGTGCGCTGAACGCCGCCACGGCGGACCGGTGATCGACTACCTCAATCCGGGTCTTCCCGCAGGACTCGAGCACGTTGCGATGCCGGTCGTGCCGGCGACGGCGTCCACGCTCGATGGCTACGGGCGATTGATCGACGATCCGGCAGCGTGTCCGATCGAGATCGTCCGCTGGCCGGCGCAAGGTACCCGACCGGTCGACGACGACACTGGCGACCAGGGTGGTACGACCGAAGGCGTCTTCGTCAGCGAATGGCACGGCGACATCCTGTACGGTCGCAACGAAGCCGTTGGCGGCCACTACGTGCTCGCGTACGCAACGGCCCCCGAAGCAGCCCGCACGGACCACGCGACGGCACCGCGGCGCATGCTGCTGTGGCATGCGAACTATCATCCCGACGGCGGCCAGTTGTTCTTTCCGCTCGACCGCCGGCCCTTTTACGTCCCGCTCGCACTGCCGGGCGACGACGTGACGCCGCAGCGCTTCGTCTGCTTTCGCTTCGACGGCACGCGTGGCCTCTACATCCATCCGAACATCTGGCACGAAGGCGTGTTCGGCCTGTGCGGCACGCAGCGCTTCTTCGACAAGCAGGGCGCCGTCCACGCGCGCGTCTCGGTGGATTTCGCGCGCGAATTCGGCTGCCTGCTCGAGGCGGCGATCAACGCGTGACGAACCGCGAATCCACCGACGATTCGCGCCCGTAACGTCGCCGCGACTGAACGGCGCCCATTGCGAGGCTGATTCTCATGGTGATCAACGGCAAATGCCATTGCGGCAATATCGCGTTCGATCTCGACTGGGACGAGGATCCGCCGGCAATCCCGGCACGCGCCTGCGGCTGTACGTTCTGCGTCAAGCACGGCGGCGTCTGGACGTCGAATCCGCGTTCGACGCTGACCGTTACCGTGGCCGACCCCGCCCTCGTATCGGCGTACGCCTTCGGCACGCGAACGGCTGCGTTTCACGTCTGTGCGCGTTGCGGCGTCGCGCCGTTCGTGACCTGCGACATCGACGAGCATCGCTACGCGGTCGTCAACGTCAACACGTTCGACAACGTCGACCCTGCATGGCTGCGGCGATCGGCAGCGAGCTTCGACGCCGAAGATCTCGAAGCCCGTCTCGCGCGAAGGCGCCGCAACTGGATCGCGGACGTGCGCATCGTTCACGCGTAACACGCACCGGAGCTTGCCCATGCACGTACAAGGACGCTGTCACTGTGGTCAAATCACCTACGAGGCCGACGTTGATCCCGCCGAAGTGTCGGCTTGTCACTGCACCGATTGCCAGATGCTGTGCGGATCGGCTTATCGGGTTTCCGTCAGGGCGCCGAGCGAAACCTTCCGCCTGCTGACCGGCCAGCCACGAACGTATGTCAAGGTCGCCGACAGCGGTGCGCGTCGCGTGCATGCGTTCTGCGGCGATTGCGGGACACCGACGTATGCGTGCGCGCCCGACGATCCGCCGACGTACTCGCTGCGCGTCGGCTGTCTCGACCAGCGCGAAACGCTCGGTCCGCGCCGGCAGATCTGGTACCGGTCGGCCGTGCCGTGGTCGCAAGATCTCCGCAGCGTTCCGCAAGTCGATCGGCAGTGAGCGTGCGATGCATCGATTCGATGACGTTCACGCTGCGCAAGGCCACGCTCGCGGATGCCGCGCCGATCGAGCGCCTGATCGGCGAATCGGTGCGCGGCCTGTCGCGGGACTACTACACGTCGGCGCAAATCGACGCCGCGCTCGGGACCGCGTTCGGCCTCGACCGCACGCTGATCACCGACGGCACCTACTTCGTCGCCGAGGCTGGAGCGTCGATTGTCGGATGCGGCGGCTGGAGCCGGCGCAAGACGTTGTTCGGCGGCGACCAGCAGCCGGGGCGCCAGCCGGCCCTGCTCGATCCCGCGCGCGACGCTGCGCGGGTCAGGGCATTTTTCGTCCGACCGGATTGGGCACGCCGCGGAATCGGTCGCGCGATCCTGTCGCGATGCGAGCAGGAAGCCACCGCCGAAGGCTTCACGCGTGCCGAGCTCGTCGCGACGCTCGTCGGGCACGAGCTGTACCGCGCGTTCGGCTATGCCGGTGACGAGCCGTTCGAGCACGCGCTGACGGACGATGTGAAGATCCGGTTCATTTCGATGCGAAAGACGTTCCCGAATCGAAGCAGCGACCCGGCCTGACGAGACGTGCGGTATCGTCTCGACCTTCGAACGTCGGAGCCCTCGGATGCGGATCATCGGGTCGGTCGTCGTCGCAACAGTAGCGGCCATCGCGTCCGCCGGCGCGCTGGCGCAACCCAACGCGGCACCCAGTCTGACGGCGATTTACGGGCCGCTCGCAATGGAAGAAGGCGTCTGGGATGCGGACGTCACGTTCTACGAAGCCGACAAGCCCGGTCCGCATGCGCTCGGCGTGCAGACCAACACGCTTCTCGCCAACCGGCACTGGATCGTCAACGACCTGCGGATACCCGCGACCGACAAGACACCCGCGTATCAGGGCCACGGGATCTGGGGCTACGATCCCGTCGCGAAAACCTACGTGAACACGTGGGTGGACACCAACGATCTTGGCGTGCGCACGGACTACGGGTTCTGGTACGAGGCCGAGAACACCATGATCTGGTCGTCGAAGCAGAACGATGGCAACGGCCATTTTGTCGACTACCGGATCGTAGAGCAGTTCAAAGGCGACGTGCGGATACTGACGTTCTACCAGCTCGGGCTGGCGACGCCGACACCTCATCCACTGGTCAAGATCATCTTCACGCGACGAAAAGCGGGGACGGGGGCGGTGGGAAGCACCCCGGCGAAGTGATCCTGCAGACGCCACGGCTGACGGTCCGACCGCTCGAGCTCGACGACGCTCCGTTTGTGCTCGAGCTCGTCAACGAGCCGCCGTGGCTCGCCCACATCGGCAACAAGGGGATCCACTCGCCGGAAGACGCCGCCGGCTACATCCGCAACGGTCCGATGCGCATGTATGCCGAGCGCGGCTTCGGTCTGTGGGCCGTCGAGCGCAACGAGAGTCACGAACCGATCGGGATCTGCGGACTCATCAAGCGCGACACGCTGGCCGACATCGACATCGGCTTCGCGTTCCTGCAACGCGTGTGGGGCAACGGCTACGCGCTCGAAGCCGCGGCGGCAACGCTCGCCCACGGCACGGACGTGCTGCACCTCGAGCGGATTGTCGCCGTCACCACGCGCGCGAACCGCCGGTCGAGCGACCTGCTGCGCAAGCTGGGCTTTCGCTTCGAGCGCAACGTCAGGCTGGACACCGACGGCGACGAGCTCGAGCTCTACGCGATCGGGAAAGACGCCCCCGCCGGGCAATGACTGCGGACGTGCCGCCGCGGACGCTGTTCGAAACCGCCGCCGCGCGCGCCGTCGAGCTCGACGACGACGACATCCCCTCGCTGCAACAATTTTTCGAGCGCAACCCGGCGTATTTCCTGTCGGTGAACGGCGAAGGTCCAAGCGCCGACGAGGCACGCAACGAGTTGCATGCGCCACTGCCCGACGGATGGCCGTTCACCTGGAAACGCAGTATCGGATTCCTCGATCGTCGCGGCCACCTGATCGGCATGGCCAACGTCGTCGCCGATCTCTTGGCTCGCGGCGTCTGGCACATCGGCCTCTTCATCGTCGCGACGGATCTTCACGGTACCGGAACAGCGCAGGCGCTGCATCAAGGCCTCGAGCGCTGGGCAGCGGCGCAAGGTGCGCGGTGGCTTCGTTTGGGCGTGGTCAGCGGCAACGCGCGCGCCGAGCGCTTCTGGACGCAATGCGGATACCTCGATCTGCGCATGCGTGAGGGGCTGCCGATGGGCAAGCGGGTAAACGACGTGCGTGTGATGACGAAGCCGCTGACGGGCGAAACGCTCGCCGACTACCTCGCAATCGTTCCACGCGACCGTCCCGACCACCCGTGACGGCGCCCGTCCGCGGTGCGTTGGCGCGATGCCGCCACACGCGTTAACCTGCAGGCTTTGCAAGCCTTCGGACGCCAACCGCCATGTGCCGCAACATCCGGATCCTGTTCAATTTCGCGCCGCCCGTTACTGAAACCGAAATCCGCGCGGCATCACTGCAGTTCGTGCGCAAGATCAGCGGCTTCAACAAGCCGTCGAAGGCCAATGAAGCGGCGTTCGAAGCCGCCGTCGACGAAATCGCCGACGTGTCGCGTCGACTGCTGGATTCGCTGGAGACGAAGGCACCTCCGCGCAACCGCGAGGAGGAAGCTGCCAAGGCGCGCTACCGGTATGCCGTTGCCGCATCCACGCGCGAGTCGTGATCGAAGGAGGCACGTGTCCACCGCCGCCAACATCGTCGTCGCCGTCGTCGCGCTGATTCACGTTTACATCCTGATCCTCGAGATGTTCCTGTGGGACAAGCCCGCGGGATTGCGGGCGTTCGGCCAGACGCAGCAGGTCGCGACCGCGTCCAAGGTGCTCGCCGCCAATCAGGGCCTCTACAACGGCTTCCTCGCTGCGGGGCTCGCCTGGGGTCTGTGGCTGGGCCCGAACGGCACGAGCGTCAAGGTATTCTTCCTCGGGTGCGTGCTGGTCGCCGGCCTGTACGGTGCGGCGAGCGCCAGCCGCAAGATCCTGTACGTCCAGGCAATTCCCGCCGCCATCGGCCTCGCGCTCATCGCACTGTCATGAACCGCGCGCCCGGCCCGGACGCACCTCACAGAACCGCGGCCGCCGCGGGCGATCCGTGGGCCGGCCACTACGAGCGGCTGACGACGATGGGTGCCGGCGAGTTCGTCCATGTCGTCGGCACGCTGGCGCCCCACCTGCAGGGGACTGCGGCGCTGCTCGAGCGCTGGGGGAACCGCGAAACGCTGTGCCTCGCGGGCCTCTACCACGCGGTGTACGGCACTGCCGGCATACACGGCGCGCTCGTTTCGCACGAACGCCGATCGCTCATCGCTGACGCCATCGGCACCGAGGCCGAGGCGATCGTTTACCTCTACGGCGCTTGCGACCGCGATGCATTTCATCCGCGCATCGGCACGGCGCATGCCACGCAGTTCGTCGATCGTTTCACCCGATCCGAGTATTCGATTGCGCAGTCGGCGCTCGCCGATTTTTGCGAGCTGACGCTGGCCAACGAGTTCGAGCTCGCACGCAGCAGCGCGGCGTTTGCGGCAAAGCACGGGCGCTCGCTCGCGCGTCTGGCCGAACGGATGCGTGGCCATGTCAGCGACGCGGCACTCGGTGCCTTCCGCAACCTCGAACGCGCGCA
Organism: uncultured Pseudomonadota bacterium; assembly: GCA_963709335.1. Taxonomy (GTDB): domain Bacteria; phylum Pseudomonadota; class Gammaproteobacteria; order Burkholderiales; family Casimicrobiaceae; genus VBCG01. The sequence continues at coordinate 284,040 of CAVPWB010000001.1, read as the reverse complement.
TGTGCCTGGCGGCCGCGCGCACGCGGCCGGTCGCTCGTAGCGCCGTTTCGCAGCCGACGCATCGAAACGACGATGTCCGCTAATTTCCCGCCTGCGTCGCCATCCACGTTCGCCCATCTGGTCTGGCTATACCGGTTCCTGCTGTTCACGATAACGCTGCATTCGCTATGAGGCGGGCGACATGGATGCGTTGCTCATCAGCGTCATCTCCGCGTGCACGGCCCTCGTCGCGTCGATCGCGGGCGCGCTCGTCACGCTGACGATCAACCCGCTCGAACCCGATCATCAGCGCTTGTACGAGGCGATCGACGCGGCGCTGAAGCGGCTCAAGTCCAACGACGCTGCGGACGCCGAAACCGAGGCCGACATCGAAACGATCACTGCGCTGGCGCAAGCGATCCTGAAACGCGAGTGGCTGCGCGTGAAAGCGGGCACCTGAAGCGCTGGATCGGACCGCGTTGCCCCGTTACAATCGTCACCGTCGCCATAGTGACTGACTCGCTCGACCATGCAACGCCTGCTCCTGCTGCTGTGGTTCATTGCAGCGCCCGCCCTGGCGCAGGACGGCGCGTATGCGGGCCGCGATGAGGCGCTGCGCGCGATCGATTCCGCGGAGCCGGAGCGTCGCGCCGATGCGATCAGGTGGATCGCGAGTCACGGCACGCCGGACGATGCGCCGGTCCTGCAGGCGCATCTGACGGACACCAGCGTCGAGGTGCGCGAGGTTGCCGAAGCCGGGCTCTGGCAGCTGTGGAGTCATTCGGGCGACGAGAAGATCGATGCGCTTCTCGCCCGCGGCGTCGACGAGATGCGCGGCGGCGACCTCGATACGGCCATTGCGACATTCTCGTCGATCATCGACCGGCGTCCCGATTTCGCCGAGGGCTGGAACAAGCGCGCCACTGCACTTTTTCTCGCCGGCGATTTCCGCCGCTCCCTCGCAGACTGCAACGAGGTGATCAAGCGCAATCCCGCGCATTTCGGTGCACTGGCAGGCTTCGGCCAGATCTACTTCCAGCTCGAGCAGTACGAGCGCGCAATCGCGTTCTGGCAGCGCGCGCTGCAGGTCAATCCGAATCTGACCGGCGTCGAGGCCAGTATCAAGGCAACGGAACAGCTGATCGCGCAACAGCGCAAGCGTTCCGCCTGACGCCACCGTGACCGTCGACACCGCCGCCCGCATGGATGAGTCGCGACCGTCGATGCGCAGCATCACGACGGAGCGGCTGCTACTCGAGCCGCAGGTCGCCGCGCATGCCGACGAGATGTTCCAGCTGCTGCAGGACCCCGCGATCTACCGCTACGAGAACGAAGCGCCGCGGTCGGTCGATCTCTTGCGCGAGCGCTTCCTGCGACTCGAGACACGCCGGTCGGCCGAGGGCGGCGAGATATGGCTCAACTGGGTCGTGCGGCTGCCGAAATCGGGCCTGATCGGGTTCGTACAGGCGACGGTCTACCGCGACGGTTCGGCGGGCGTCGCCTACGTGTTCGGCAGCGCGTACTGGGGACGCGGGCTCGCCTACGAAGCGGTCCACGCGATGCTGCGCGAACTTGCCGAGCACTGGAGCGTCGGAGTCGCAAGGGCCGTTCTGAAACGCAGCAACCTGCGCTCGGTGCGCCTGACCACACGTCTGGGGTTCGACGACGTCCCGGCCACTGCGCTGAAGCCCGGCGAGATCGAGCCCGACGAAGCCCTGATGATCCGCGACATCCGTGCCGTGGCACTGGAGAGACCGATGACCGCCGACGAACGCGCGATCCGCATGCTGATCTCGACGTGGCTCAGCGCATCCAGGTCAGGCGACACCGAGAAGGTGCTGACGCTGATGTCGGACGACGTGCTGTTCCTCACGGCCGGCCATCCGCCGATGCGAGGCAAGGCGGCGTTCGCAGACTCGCAGCAGGCACTGGCCGGCGCGTCGATCGACGCGACCGGAGACGTGCAGGAGATCCGGACGTTCGGCGAATGGGGCTACGCATGGACGAACCTTACCGTTACCGTCACGCCGCGCAGCGGCGCCCCGATCGCACGAACCGGCCCCACGTTGACCGTCTTTCGCAAGGAGCACGATGTATGGGTGCTGTTCCGCGACGCCAACATGCTCGCCCCGGCCGCGCGCTGACGCGGCGGCACGCAGGAAACCGAAGGCGATGCGCAACGGTGATAGCTTGCGGACGATCGGTCTGATCGGCGGCATGAGCTGGGAGTCCACGGTCCCCTACTACCGCGTCATCAATGAAACGGTCCGCGAGATGCGTGGCGGCCTGCATTCGGCGCGCATCGCGCTTCTGAGTGTCGATTTTCACGATGTTGAGGCGATGCAGCGCGACGGTCGCTGGGGAGAAGCCGGCGATTTGCTCGCGCAGGCGGCGCGCACGCTCGAAGTGGCCGGTGCCGACTTCCTCGTCCTCTGCACGAACACGATGCACAAGGTCGCCGCGGCGATCGAGCGGGCCGTACGCATTCCGCTGCTGCACATCGCCGACCCGACGGCCGCGGCCGTCAAGGCGGCGGGCGTACGCACCGTCGGGTTGCTCGGCACGCGCTTCACGATGGAGGAGGATTTCTATCGCGACCGGCTGCGTACGCTGCACGGACTCGACGTCGTCGTGCCGGACAAGGCCGATCGCGACATCGTCCATCGAATCATCTACGACGAGCTTTGCCTGGGGCGCATCGTCGAATCGTCGCGTACGGACTATCGCCGCATCCTCGACCGGCTCGTCGCGCGCGGTGCCGGCGGAATCGTCTTTGGCTGCACCGAGATTTCGCTGCTCGTCGGCGCCGACGACGCGTCCGTGCCGACGTTCGACACGACGCTGATCCACGCGCGCGCGGCCGCTACGCACGCACTGGCCGCTGCCGATTGACAACAGCACGGAACCCGGCGATGAACATCGATCGTATCGACCACGTCGTGATGACCGTGCGCAGCGTCGACGCAACGTGCGCGTTTTACGAGCACGTGCTCGGCATGCAGCCGGTGACGTTCGCCGGCGGCCGCAGAGCGCTCGCGTTCGGCCGGCAAAAAATTAATCTGCACGAGGCCGGCCGCGAGTTCGAGCCGAAAGCCCATCTCGCAGCACCCGGCACGCTCGACATCTGCCTCGTCACGACGACGCCCCTTCCGCAGGTCATCGAGCACCTCGCGCGCTGCAACGTCACCATCATCGAGGGTCCGGTGGCGAAAACCGGCGCGACCGGGCCGCTCCGCTCGGTGTATTTCCGCGATCCGGACCAGAACCTGATCGAGGTGTCGAACTACATCAGTGCGTAGGGGCGCGATGGCGACAAAACCCGGATTTCCCGCGGAAGGCGGCTGCACGTGCCGCAGCGTTCGCTACCGCATCGCGACAGAGCCGCTGTTCGTCCACTGCTGCCATTGCCGCTGGTGCCAGCGCGAAACCGGGTCGGCATTTGCGATCAACGCGCTGATCGAATCGAGCCGCGTCGAGGTGCTGTCGGGACAGCCGGAACCCGTGGTCACGCCGTCGAACAGCGGCCGCGGGCAGACGATCGTTCGCTGTCCGCAATGCCGGATTGCGCTGTGGAGCCACTACGCGGGTGGCGGGCCGGCATTCAGCTTCGTGCGCGTCGGGACGTTGGACAACCCCGATCTCTTGCCGCCCGACATCCACATCTTCACGTCGTCGAAGCAGCCGTGGGTGATCTTGCCGCCCGACGTGCCCGCGGCGGCCGAGTACTACGATCGGAATGCGCATTGGCCGCCGCAGAGCCTCGAGCGCCGGCGCGTGCTGCTGGCGGCGCTCGCAGCCAACCAAAACGAGGCGCCCGCCCGCTAGCCTCCGGCGCGCTGGGTGACCGCCCGGTTGCCGAACCCGACGGCCGTTACGCCCGCACGAATCACCGGATTGCATTGCACATCTGTACGACTATTGCCGTACGGCTCTGGCACGCCGAATGCAGCGTGGGCCCGGTATAATTGCTCAAAACCACCGAACTTCTCACGCAATTCAATGACTAACCGCGCTCCTACGTTCTGGCGCGAAATTTGATGCTCTCAAAGTCGGTCCTGACCTTTGCATGTGTGCTGTTCTGTGCCGTGGCATTCGGCGCATCTGCCGCCGACACGCCGTCAGGCACTGCACCTGGTGCCGTCAAGGCGGCGGTGCCGTGGGAACAGGCATTTGCAGCGTTCGCAGACGAAGACGCGTCCCACCCGCACCCCGCGGGAGGCGTGCTGTTTGTCGGCAGCTCGTCGATCCGCCTGTGGAGCGACCTGCAGGATCAGTTCAAGGACCTTCCGGTCGTCATCAATCGCGGCTTCGGCGGGTCGGAACTCGCGGATTGCGTGAAGAACCTCAATCGGCTCGTCATCCGCTACCGTCCCAGCACCGTCCTCGTCTACGCGGGCGACAACGACCTCGCCGCGGGCACGACGCCGCAGGAAGTGCTGCATCGGTTCACCGCGTTCGTCGAGGGGGTCCGTCGCGAGCTCCCGGAAACGCGGATTGCGTACATATCGATCAAGCCGAGCCCGCTGCGCATCGGCCTGTTGCCGCAGATCAAGCAGACGAATGCGCTGATCCGCGACTACACCGAGGGGCTCGAAAAGGTGGCGTTCATCGACGTGTACACGCCGATGCTCGACAGCGCGGGCAAGCCACGCACCGAGCTCTTCCGCGCCGATTCGCTGCACCTCAACGCCGACGGCTACGCGCTCTGGAAGCGCGTCATCGGACCCCACGTGCACTGACGTTGGCGGCCGCCTTCGGGCGCGCGACTGCCGACCATCTCGCAAGCAACCTGCTGCCGCCAAGCGTCGCCCGGGCGATCGCATAGAGCGTCACGAGCGTCCCGACCAGCAGCGCGCTGTCCAGCAGGCTGACGTGCTGCCCGTCGAGCGCGTCACCGCCCATCGCGAGCAGCGTCAGGCACAGCACGAGATGCGCGGCGAAAACCGTCAGCGACGCGCGGCCCAGCGTGGCAATCGACGAGCGTTCGGCGATTGCCACGAGCGCCCTCCTGTAGTGGACGGCGAGGATCGCCAGCACCGCGAAGTTGATGAGCCGCATCGGGCCGAGATGCCATTTGTCGAAGAGCGCATTCAACGACGCGTGGTCGCCGAACGGGACCTGGCCGGTGATGTGTCGCCACGCGAAGAAGGCGATGGCAAGCGCCGTGGCGGTCCAGAGCACCGGCTTGGACCATGGCTTCGGCATCTCCTCGGCCTCGGCCGCCTTCACGTGCAGCGCGCCGGCTCGAAGACCCGCAACCCATAACAGTTGCCAGGCCAGGAACGCGAACGCACCGGTCTGGTTGTAGGGAACGGGCCAGCCGGCGATGCCCGCGAACCACGCATAGACCTCGCGTCCGCTGTCGTGTTGCGACAGCAGCCACAGGGCGGCGCTCAAACCCAGCAATGCGCCCCAGCCGCGTCGCCAGCCATATTCGAGCAGAAGCGGCGAGAAGAGCATGAACAGCACGTACATCGGCAGGATGTCGAGCAGCGGCGGGTTGTACGCGAGAAACAGCGCCGACACGAGTGCCGTGTGCGGCTGTTCGACGTAGAACGATGCGAGATCGGTGACTGCGTGCGCTCCATGCGTTGTTGCGAACGGCACGAGAACCCAGAACAGCAGCAGCAGCAGCGCCACCTGCGCGGCGTAGACTTTCGCCGTCCGGCGCCATATCGCGTTGCGCATCGTGACAAAGCCGTGCGCAAGCGCCGTGCCCGAATAGACGGACCCGACGAGATACGCCGACAGGAACACGAAGCCCTCTGCCGCCGACACGAACCCGAAAGGCTGCCCGACATGCGAGCTGAACCACGTCGGCAGATGCGTGATCGTCATCAGCACCAGCATCAGCCCGCGCAGCCAATCGAGTTCGGTCTGACGTTGCATTCGCTGGCGTGCCCGCTGGATCACTTGACGAGGGAGCTCTCTCACGGCGGGCGGCGGCATTGCTGGAACATAAGCCGGGTCGGGAAGAGTCGCCGTCCGATATGCGCTGAAAGACGCGTCAGACAGCGTCCAATGCGGCGCCGTTCAATCAGCGCAGATAGGCCAGCAGCGGCGACCCCGGCTGGCGCTTCGTCAGCACCTGCTCGGCGACGCGCGTCTGCGCAGCGTCGAGCGTTTCCAGCCATTGCACGTCGCCACCGGACAGCACGGCGACGGGTGCGCCGTCGCGATAAAGGATCCGATTGGCAGTGAGGGCCGGAACCTTGGCACCCGGCAGCACCGTGCCGACGAGGTTCAGCGGGTCTGCGGCGCTCACCGACACGTATTGACCGGTCGGCGGCGCGCGCCGCGTGTCGCGCAGCATTGCGACGGCCTCGGGCGACGCGAATTGCTCGCCGGTGACGCTTGCTACGAAGCGGCCGCCACGGATATCACCCCGCGCTTCGAGGCGGCGCAACACCCGGACGAGCTCTCTCCACGGCGGCAGCCACGTCGCTTCGCGCTGCAGGATCTTCCATGCGACAACGCCGTAGCGGCGCAGCAGCGCGTGCGCGATAGGCTCGACCGTTTCCGCTTCGTGCGCCGGATCGGTGCGCGTCCATCCCTGCGCAGCGACCGATCCGTCGACGGTACGGCGCGTCAACGCCCAGCGGCCTGCATCTTCGACACCCAGCAGCGCGGTGCGCCGCTGGCGCCGCCCTGCTCCCGGACGCTTCCGTTTCTGCGACGGTGTCAGCAGTGCGCGCAAGCCTGCGAAGCTGTCCGACGTCACGCGGCCAAGTGCGACCAGTTCTGCCAGCGCATCCTCGACCTGCGTGCGCAACAACCGCGTGCCGTCGACGATTTCATCGTAGAACGACGCGCCGTGCGCCTGCAGGAAATCGACGACCGCCTGCGCGCGCGAGCTCGGCTGCGCCGGCTCCATGGCTGAGACCGGTACAGCGCGCGTCCACACCGCCGAGCTGCGCCGGGGCAGCAGCGTGACGGGTGTCGTACGAATCACGTTCGCACGCCCGGCAACGCCGCCGGGCGCGGGCGGCGCAAGACGCGTCCACACCACGCGGCCCGACAAACACAGATCGTCGAGCCACGTGAACTCGTAATTTTCGAGCCGCGCCGGCAACAGTTCGGATTCCCACGCGGCAGCGGGTGCCTCGAAGCCCTGCAATTGGGCGACGATCGCATCGAGCGCATCCGGGCCCTGCCGCTGCTCGCCCGGCGAAACGTGCTGCCAGCGAAACAGGAAGCGCATGAAATCCTGGGTCGTGACGGGCTCGATCTCCTGCCGCAGCCGGTTCACGGTGTAACGATGAATGCGCGCCAACAGGGTCCGGTCGCACCATTCACCGCCAGCGTCGCCGCTGTACGCGCCCGCCATGACGACGCCTTCGGCTGCCAGTTGCGCGAGCGCCCGCTCAACGCCGGCGACCGGCCATGCGAGTGAATCGGCAAGGCACTGCGCGGTGACGGGGCCCAGTCCCTGCAGGCGACTGCGCAGCAGTTCGACGAGCGCTTCGTTCGCGTCCCACGACCGCTCGGCGAATTCGGCCGGCGCGTCGATGGCGGGATCGCGCACCGCCGCTGGATGCAACGCATCGAACTGCGGCAGCCTCTCGGCGGCGACCCAAACCTCGCGAGTCGCAATCGCTGCGCCGACTCGATCGCCGGTGGCGTCCGACGACAACGTCAGTCGCGTCGCGCGTTGCGCCTGCGCGAGCGTTGCGAGCAACGTCGGCCATTCGGCAGATTTCCCCACCTCGTCCACGGCGATGAATCCAAGACCGAGCAACGCGTCGTGCAGCTCGTCGGCCGACGAGGCGTCGGGCCACGCTTCCGCGCGGACGCGATCGATCGCCGCGGCGTCGAGCTTGCCAAGCGCACCCGGCGTTGCCTCGTCGGCCCAGCGGCGGCCCATGACGGCCTGCGTACGCCGTTCCTCGAGCGGCGCGTCGTCGAGATACGCATACGGACGCGCGTTGAGGATCTCCATTGCCAGTGGTGACGGTGCCGGCAGGTCGCGAGCGACGATCGCGACGTCGCCCGACTCGATCCGCTGCAGCAGGCGTTCGAGCCCCTCGATGTCCATCGCCTCGTACAGGCAGTCGTGGATCAGCTGCCGCACCAGCGGATGGTCCGGAATCTCGCGATCGCCGACGAGGTTCTCCGCGCAGGCGATCTGGTCGGGAAAGACCGACGCGATCAGGTCCTCGGCACGCATCCGCTGCAGCGGCGCTGCGACCTTCCGCCCGCCGCGAAAGCGCGGCAGCGCGAGCGACGTCCCGGCGATCCAGCGCCAGCGCGCCGCGAACATCGGCGCTGCGAGCATCGCCTGCACCACGACCTGGCGCACGCTGTTCGAATGCAGATAGCGGGCGACATCGGCGAGCACGAAGCTGTGGCTCGTCGACAGCGACAGCACGATCGCGTCCTCGGTGGCTGCAGCCTGCAGCTCGAAGTTGAACCTGACGCAGAACCGCTTGCGCAACGCGAGGCCCCACGCGCGATTGATGCGGCTGCCGAACGGCGCATGAATGACGAGCTGCATGCCGCCGGACTCGTCGAAAAAACGCTCCAGCACGATGGTGTCCTGCGTGGGCAGGACGCCCAGCGCGATCTTCGCGGCGGCAAGATAGTCGACGACCTGCTCGCCCGCTGCAGCAGCAACTCCCTGTGCGGCGAGTCGCGCGACCAGCGCCGGCCGATCGGCATCGACCGCATCGTCGAACAGCTCCGTGCGCAGCCGCGCCACCGCGTACGACAGCTCGTCGCTGCGCGCCGGTGCTTCGCCCAGCCAGAACGGGATATTCGGCGCCTGGCCTTGCGCATCCTCGACGCGGACGCGTCCCGCCTCGATCCGGCGGATTCGGTACGACGTGTTGCCGAGCTGGAACACGTCACCGGCGAGGCTTTCGACCGCGAAATCCTCGTTCACCGTGCCGACGAGGTGCCCCGCGGGCTCGAGGACGACGTCGTAATCGGCCGTGTCCGGAATCGCACCACCGGAGGTAAGCGCGGTCAACCGGGCGCCGCGGCGGCCGCGCAGCACGTGGTTCACCGCATCCCGGTGCACGTAGGCCGCGCGATGGCCGTGCCGCGTCGTGAAGCCGTCGGCGAGCGTGCGAACGACATCGAGATATTCGTCGTAGGCGAGCTCCGCATACGGCGCCGCACGCGTCAGTTGGTCGAACAGGTCGCGCTCCGGCCATTCGCGCGCCGCGACCTCGGCGACGACCTGCTGCGCGAGTACGTCGAGCGGCTGCGCCGGGATCGTCACGCGATCGAGCTCGCCGCGCTCGATTGCGTCGAGCAGCGCCGTGCATTCGACGAGCTCGTCGCGCGACAGCGGAAAGAGCCGCGCCTTCGGCGTGCCACCGACCGAATGGCTCGCGCGGCCGGCGCGCTGCAGGAACGTCGCGATCCGCCGCGTGGAACCAAGCTGGCACACGAGCTCGACGTCACCGATGTCGATACCAAGCTCCAGCGATGCCGTCGCCACGAGTGCTTTGAGCTCGCCCTGCTTCAGCCGCTGTTCGGCGGTTAGCCGGCGCTCCTTTGCCAGGCTGCCGTGGTGCGCCATCACGTGCGCCGCACCCAGCAACTCGGACAGGTGCCGCGTCACGCGCTCCGCCATCCGCCGCGTGTTGACGAACACGAGCGTGGTTCGATGCTGGGCGACGAGGTCGGCGAGCCGCGCGTATACCTGCAGCCACACCTCGTTGGACATCACCGCCTCGAGCGGCGACGCGGGGACTTCCAGCGCGAGATCCCGCGGCCGCGCATGGCCGGTGTCGATGATCTCGCACGGTGCGTAATGCGGCGCCGGGCCGGGGGCGGATGCGCGGGTCGTTCGCGTCGACGGCGTCGTGGTTCCGACAAGGAAGCGGGCGATCGCGTCGATCGGCTTTTGCGTCGCCGAGAGGCCGATGCGCACGAGCGGCCGACCGACGAGACCTTCGAGGCGTGCCAGCGAAAGCGCGAGGTGGCTGCCTCGCTTGTTCGACGCGAGCGCGTGGATCTCGTCGACGATGACCGTGCGCGTGGTCGCGAGCATCGTCCGTCCGGATTCCGAGCCGAGCAGCACGTACAGCGATTCGGGTGTCGTGACCACGATGTGGGGCGGACGGCGGCGCATGCTCGCCCGCTCGTGCTGCGGCGTGTCGCCGGTGCGCACCAGCGTGCGGATGTCGACGTCGGCCAGCCCGCGCGCGGCGAGCTCGCTGCGGATGCCCGCGAGCGGAATCTCGAGATTCTTCCGGACGTCGTTCGACAGCGCTTTCAGTGGCGACACGTAGACGACGGCCGTCTCGTCGGCGAGGCCCGTGGCGAGCCCTTCGACGACGAGCGCGTCGATGGCCGCCAGGAACGCGGCGAGCGTCTTCCCCGAACCTGTCGGCGCGGCGATCAGCACGTTGCGCTGCGCGCGGATCAGCGGCCAGGCGCGGGCTTGCGCAGGCGTAGGCGCCGGAAACTGGCCGGCGAACCAGGCGGCGACCGCCGGGTGGAACGAGTGGGGCATGGGTTATTTTCTCACTTCGCGACAGTCAGGGAACCGCCGGGCGGCAACGCGATTAATCCGGTGGCTTATCAGGGGGCGTTGCGCTAACCTTGATTGTTGCTTTCCTCGTCAAACCGCTTTCGCGACCGATGAAGCTTGCACTGCTTCTGCCGCTGATGACGCTGCTGACGGTTACTTCTGTCGACCCGCTGCACGCGCAACGGTTCAGCTTTTCGCAGCCCGACGACGCCGACAAGCAGGAGCAGGCGGCGCGCGACGCGCGTATCGCCGACGCGCTGTCGGCACCATGCCGCGCCGATCTCAAGAACAAGAAGATCATGGTGGTGATCGGCGAGCGGCAGTCGAACGGATACGTCGAGGCGCGGCAGCAGAACTACGGCGAGCACTACCAGGCGATCAACAAGCGGCTGCAGGCACTCGGCCTGCGCACCTACACGCCGGAGGAAATCAGGCGCCAGATCGCGCAAGCCGAGATCGACGCCTATTTCCGCAACGACCCCGATGCGGCGCTGTCGGCGTCGCGACGCCTCGGCGCGAGCTTCGTGCTGCGCGGCCTCATCTCGTCGCAGGCGACGCCCAATCCAATGATGGCCGTCAACCAGGTCTCGGTGAATATGGGATTCACGCTGACGGCGAGCAACGGCCGCGTGATCTCCGATACCGAAGCGCGTTCGAGCTCGTATGCAGGATCGGACGTCCATCAGATGGCGCTGACGCTCGTCAACGAGAAGGCCGACGAGGTCGTCGCGATGCTGTACGCCGATTATTGTCGCAATGCGGGCAAGCCGAAGTAGCGCGCACGTCGCCGCGCGACCGGTTGCACGTCGAACGATCTACGCCACGGGGAGTCATGTCATGAAATCCAGCGTTTCCATGCGTTGCCTGCAGGCCGCCCTCGCCGCGCTCGTCGTCTGCGGTGCATCGAGCATCGGCGCGCAGCCGCAATTCGGCAATCCGTCGCCCACGGCGGGCAGCGACACGTCGCAGCGCGCCAATGCGTCCGCCGATCAGGCCCTCTACAAGCCGGTCGAATACATGAACGCCAGCAAGAAGGGACCGGCGCTCATCGTCATCCCCGGCGAGATCAAGAGCAGCAACGCGACGTTCCTGCAGAAGTTCACGTCGAACAACATCGCCGACTTTGCCGAGATCGAACTGTCGTCTGCCAACTTCCAGGTGCTCGAACGCTCGAACCTCGGGCCGATCCTCAAGGAGTTCGAGCTTGCCTACAACCTCGGCGATCCGCAGGCGGCGCGCAAGTTCCTCGGCATGGGCAAGCTCAAGAGCACGAAGTACGTCGTCAAGTTCGACATCCTGAAGACCGAGCAGGTCGCAGCCGCGCAGCAAGGGTTCGATGGCCGCGCGATCGGCAACATCGCGGGCGCGCTCGGCGCGTTCAGCGGATCGCTGGGCGGCGCGCGCGCCGGCGCCGTCGGCCAGGCCGCGGTGGGCTCCGTGCACTCGGGCGAATCGAGCGGCGTCTGGATCATCGGCATGCGCTACAAGATCATCAACGCGGAGACGACCGAGCAGCTCGCGCAGGGCTATACCGAGGAGAAGATGGAAGTCGGCGCGAAATCGTCGTCGGTGCTCGGCGTTTCGCAGTCGCAGCAAGGTGGCGTATCGCTCGACACGATGGTGCAGCGGCTCGTCCAGAAATCCGTGTGGGAAATCGACAGCAAGTACAAGTGAGCCCGACCGCTTGAGCGCGCCAACGCCGGCCTGTCGCCGGCGTTGCCGTTTTGCGGGGGCCGCGAGGCGACGGAGATATCGATGATCAGCCAGCTCGGCAAATACGAGATCCGGCGCGAGCTCGGACGCGGCGCGATGGGCGTCGTCTACGAGGCCTACGACCCGATGATCAAGCGCCGCGTGGCGCTGAAGACGATCCGCGCCGACCAGCTCGGCGGCGAGCATGCCGACGACATGATCGCGCGCTTTCGTCGCGAGGCGCAGGCGGCCGGCAGGCTCAGTCATCCAAACATCGTCTCGATCTACGACTGCGACGAGGACGCCGGCACGTGGTTCATCGCGATGGAGCTCGTCGACGGCCGCGAGTTGAAGGAGCACTTTGCCGCGGACGAACGCTTTCGCTCCACCGACATCGAGCGGATCATGACGCAGATCCTCGCGGCGCTCGAGTACTCGCATCGTCGCGGCGTCGTCCACCGGGATATCAAGCCCGCCAACGTGTTCCTGCTCGCCGATGGAACGGTGAAGGTCACCGACTTCGGCATCGCACACATCGAGTCGTCGAACCTGACCCAGGTCGGCACGGTCGTCGGCACGCCGAACTACATGTCGCCCGAGCAGATCATGGGACTGCCTGTCGACGGACGCTCGGACATCTTCTCGGCCGGCGTGATCCTCTACCAGTTCCTGACCGGCGAGCGGCCCTTCGCGGGATCGTCGACGACGACGATGCAGAAGGTGTTGAAGGAAGAGCCGCTGCCGCCGTCCACGCTGAACGTGCAGTTGCCGCCGGCGATCGACGCCGTCGTGCGCAGGGCGCTCGCCAAGCGCGCCGACGACCGCTTCCCGACGGCACAGGCGTTCGCCGACGCGTTGCATGCCGCGATGCCCGCGCCCACGCACGGAGCCGCCGATCCCGACGCAACGATGCCGAGCGGCGTTTCCGTTGCGCCAGCACCGGCGGCGGTTCCGCCCCCGCCCCCACCCCCGCCGACGTCATCGACGCAAGCGGCCGCCGGATCCGCCGCGGCCCCCCGGCCGCTCGCAATGCCGGCGCCAGATCCGGCGAAGCCATCGCAGACAGTGGCGATCTTGTTTGTCGCCGGCATCGCAGTCGTCGGTCTCGCAGCGTTGGCGGCCACCTGGTGGCTGTGGCCGCGCGGTGCCGCGAACTCCGCGGCCGTCGTCGCGCAAACGGCAGCGACGGCGCCTGCCGGGGGCGGGGGCGCTCCCCCTGCTGCCAGCCGCGGAAGCACCGCCACGCCTGCCGGGGGCAGCACGCTGCCGGCCGCTGCCGCGAAACCCGACGGCGCGATCGCGGCCGCTACACCACGCGAAGCCGCCGTCGTCGAACCCCCGCCCGGCAATCTCGTCATCTCGGCGGTGGGCCTCGCCGATCCGAGCGATCCGCGCTATGCGAACGACAAGATGCTGCTGCAAAGTGACGTGCGCGCCGACTCCAAACAGCAACTCGTCGAGAAGGCGCTCGTCATGCTGCTCGACCGCCAGTCGTTCGAGGCGAACTACGACGTGCTGAAATCCCGCGTCGTGTCGAAGAGCGGCGATTTCATCGGAACGATCGTCCGCGAGGGCGAGCCGCAACTCGGCAAGGACGGCCTGATGTCGGTGACCACGCAGGCCGTCGTCGACGTCAAGGCGGTCCAGCAATCATTGAACCAATTGTCGCGCGACGAGCGCGTCACGCTGATTCGCGCCAACGGCGATCCACGCGTCGCCGTACGCATCATGATGCGCGATGCGGACATGCCGGACGCGCCTTCGCTACCATCGCCGATCGCTGAAAACATCCTGAAAGAGCGTATCAAGTCGTTCGGCTTCAGGACGTGGTCGGATGAGGCGCCAAGCGCCGACAACCGCGGCGCCGATTTCATCGTCACCGGCGAAGTCGTCGTCAAGCGGCTGTCGACGCGACTCGCCGCATCGGGCCTCGTCATCACCAAGTACGCGCTGTCGTCGTGGACGATCAAGGGCACGAACCGCATGACCGGCGAGGAGATCCACTTCAACACGACGGTCCCGAAGGGCCTCGGCAGCTGGCCGAGCGAGGAGGAAGCGCTGCGCGCCATCGGCGCCCGCGTCGCCGACCAGTTCAGCCGCGATCTCTTCCTGCAGCACGTCAACGTCACCGGGCACAAGATCACGCTCGCCGTGACCGGCCTGCCCGACGCCGCGACCGAGGAATTGCTCGGCCGCGAGTTGATGGGCCTGCCGTCGGTGATCGCCGTGCATCCTGCGCCTCCCGGCAGTCCGCGCGTCTACGATCTGCAGGTCGCGCAGGCCGGCGCGGCGGCCGATGCCGTTGCGCGCGACGTCATCGCACCGCTCAATGCAAAGCTCGGCCAGCCGTGCTTCACCGCAGGCGCAGTCGACGGCATGCGCGTCGGCGTCACGTTCGATCCCAAGTGTGCGGAAGGCCTGTCGCGCACGCGATTCGAAACCAATCCGCCGGCCGCGCTGTACGGTGCGCCGCCGGCGCGGCAGAAGGCGATCATCAAGAACCCCGACACGCTGCGCAAGCTCGTGTAGGCGGGACCGCCGACGCTCGCGGCACTCGAGTCGCTCCGCAAGCTCGGACTGCGGCTCGAGTCGGCTTGGCCTAGCCTTCGATACGGAAGCCAACCTTCAGCGTGACCTGGAAATGCGCGACCTTGCCATTGTCGACGTGGCCGCGCGTCTCGATCACCTGAAACCAGTCGATGTGCTTCACAGTCGCCGACGCCTTGGTGACGGCATTGCGGATCGCTTCGTCGGTGCTGGTGGGTGACGAACCGACGAGCTCGACGAGCTTGTACGTGTGCGCGGACATGACATCTCCTGGGAGGGACGGAAACTCAGCGTGCAGGGTCCGGGCGGACCGCGACCGCCGGCAAGCTTACGACGAGCTGCTGCTCTTTCCAAACGAGCCGAGGCACGTCGACGGTCGTATGTGCGTCGCGCCATTGCCACTGCGGCACGTCGATGTCGACATGGTCGCGCCTGATCACCGCAACGGGTACGTCGGCGTACACGGTGCGCCACGTCGTGCGGCATTCGTTGGGCAGCCCGAAGTCGGGATACTTGCAGCGAAACTCGGGGATGCGGGCGATCGCACGGTGCTCGATCGGAAACTCGAGCGTGCCGTAGTCGATCCGCTTCGTCCAGGTCGACGATATGACGGCGCGCACGTCGACGTTGCGGGGCTCGACGACCCATTCGGGCGCGACGAACGTCCACCGGTATTCGACGATCGCAGGCTCCATCAAGGGCAACGGACGATCAACGGCTTCCGCATCGCCCGCAGCCACCACACGCGACGCAGCCGCGAGCACGGCAATTACGATTACCCGAGCGTGAACATGAGAACCGCGCACGCGCATTGGCGCTCCCCGTTCCTTCGATACACCGGCCGGCACCGGAAGCAGCGCCTTTGAGCCTAGTTCAACGCGGATCGCTGCGCTCCCGCACCGGTCACGCGCCAGATCACGTTGCCGACGTCGTCGGCGACGAGCAGCGCACCGCGCCCGTCGATCGCCACCCCACCGGCCGTCCGTAGGCCGCACCATCAGCCGAAACGAAATCCGTCAGCACCGGCATCGGCGAGCCCGCCGGCTTGCCGTCTGCGAACGGGACGAATACCACATCATAGCCGCTGCGAGGCTTGCGATTCCACGAACCGTGCCGGCCGACGAACATGCCGTCTCGATAGCCGTCGGGAAGCGTAGCACCTTGCGCCGATGCGAGTCCGAGCGACGCCGTATGCGCGCCGAGCGCGTAGTCGGGCACGCGCGCGCGTGCGACGAGGTCCGGCCGCGGCGGTTTCACGCGCGCGTCGACGTGCTGACCGTAATAGCTGTACGGCCAACCGTAGAAGCCGCCGTCCGCCACCGACGTCATGTAATCGGGTACGAGGTCGCTGCCGAGCTCGTCGCGCTCGTTGACGGACGTCCACAACGCACCGCTGCGCGGCTCCCACGCCATGCCGTTCGGATTGCGCAGACCCGACGCGAAGATCCGGTGCGCGCCGGTTCTTGCGTCGACCTCCCAGATCGCCGCGCGGCCCTCTTCCTTGTCGAGACCATTTTCGCCGACGTTGCTGTTCGACCCGACGGTCACATAGAGTTTCGATCCGTCGCGGCTCGCGATGACGTTCTTGGTCCAGTGGTGGTTGAGCGGCCCGGCGGGCAGATCGACGATCCTGGCCGGCGGCGCGCTGATCGACGTCGCCCCCGGCTCGTAGCGGTACCGCAGCAGCGCATCGGTTGCGGCCACGTAAAGATCGTTGCCGACGAGCGCCATGCCGAACGGCGATGCGACGTCGCGAACCAGCACCGTGCGCGTCTCGGCAATTCCGTCGCCGTCCGCGTCACGAAGCAGCGTGATCCGGTCGGCGCTCGGCTGGCCGGCGCCCGCCTTCTTCATCAGCAACTTCATCACGAAGCCCTTGATGCCTTTGCCGTCCTCGGGCTTGGGCGGCGCATTGGTTTCCGCGACCAGGACATCGCCGTTGGGCAGCACGTACAGCCAACGCGGATGCTGCAAGCCGTCGGCAAACCGCGCCACGGCAAGGCCCGGGCCGGGCGTCGGATGCGCATCCGGCGGCCAGCCGGCAACCGACGCGACCTCCACGGTGGGAATCAGCGACTGCCGCGGTGGCTCGAGCTGGGGACTCGGCCCCACGGTGGCGGACAGCGGCAGTTCCGCGACGCTCCCGCATGCGCAGAGTACCGCTGCAGCTGCGGTCAACACTAACGCGTTCGAGGTCTTCACGATCGGCTCCGTCACGAATATCGACCATTACGGGTCGACAAGCGCGGCCGCCGATGGTTCGCGGCTACTCGCCCATCGTTTCCCGTTGCTCGAGGTCGACGCGCAACTCGTAAAGATCCTCGTCCAGCGCGTCGCGAACGGACACGACGCCAAGGGGCCGATCGAATTCGACGACCGGGAGGTGGCGGAACTTCCCCTCGTGCATCATCCGCAGCGCGCGCACGAACGGCTCGTCGGGATGGATTGTTTGCGGTTGCGCGGTCATCACGTCGGCGAGTCTCGTCGCATGCGGATCGCGGCCCTCGGCGAGCAACCTGAACAGCGCGTCGCGCTCGGTGAAGATGCCGATGAGCCGCG
Organism: uncultured Pseudomonadota bacterium; assembly: GCA_963709335.1. Lineage (GTDB taxonomy): Bacteria > Pseudomonadota > Gammaproteobacteria > Burkholderiales > Casimicrobiaceae > VBCG01. The sequence goes on along the minus strand of CAVPWB010000001.1, from coordinate 266,780 downwards.
TGTGATCGACGACGAGGAGCGCGCCGATATTGTGCTGTTTCATCGTCCGTGCTGCCTCGACGACCGTCGTGATCGACGCTGCGACGATCGGGGGGCGTCCGGCGATCATCGAACGCAGTGAACGTATCGGCACGGCTCGTCTCCTTCGATGCTGATCGCCCGGCCCGGCGCGTGACGCCAGCATACGCCGCGAATGCGCCGGCGCAAATGGATGTGCGTGCTGCCACTAGGACATGCACCGACACGCGTTGTTGCGCGCGCTTCCTGCCACGTCCCGCACCACCGGGAAATATTGCGCATCCGTTGGCAACATTAACATCGAACGCCGCGATAAATCGATGGCAACAACGATGAACGCACCCCTGCACGACGCTTGGGGGTCGGGAATGGCACGAGTGCTGCTCCGCATAAACGGTGCGATGACCCGTTTGTAAGCGGGACTACAGCGTCGCCAATTTGAGACCAGAGGAGTGAACGATGAAGACATGGAAACACGGATTGCTCATGGGCGCGATGACGATGGCGATGGCCGCAACTGCGAATGCGCAATCGACCACCAGTCCGGCAGCGCCGTCAACGGCGGCGAAGCCACCGGGGACGACGATGCGCAGCGACATCCCGAAGGAGTGCGTCAACCTCACAGGGACCGCAATGAGCGACTGCGTGCGTGACCACAACCCGTCATCGATGCGATCGAAGGCCGGCACCAATGGCGCGACGACTAACTCGATGCGCAACGACAAGAGCGGCGGCGGCACGACGGGCGGCGGCAACGCAGGCAATAGCGGCACCTCGGGCAGCGCCGGTGCATCGGGGAGCGGCACGGGTGGCGCCGCGAGTGGCGGCACCGGCGGTGACAACGGTAACGGCAGTGGCGGCGGCAACGGCAAGTAGCCGTTCACGTCGGTCATTCACCGACAGGCGATGCCGTCGCCGTCCGATGGCGTCGCTCTCGCCGCCAGCGCATGCTGCGAAAGTCGCAACGGCGATTCACTCACGCGGAGACCAATGATGGACACGGCGAAGTTCGAACGGGAAGGAAAGGCTCAGCTGCAGGATGCGGGTGATCGCGCGCAGGACTATCTGGATCGAGCGTCGCAAACTGCGTCGACCGGCATGGATCGCGTCGCCGATACTGCACGGCGCGGCGTCGACAAGGCGACGGACACGGCGAAGGCCGGGCTCGATTGGGCGGCAGATCAAGCGGACACGTTGCGTGACCGCAATGCGGCATTCGTCAACGCGATGACCGATACCGTGGCGGCGCGCCCGCTCATGGCGATCGGCGTTGCCGCGGCGGTTGGGTACCTGCTCGGCCGCCTGATGCGCAGCGGCGATTGACCCACTGCGCCCCAGTGATCGGCGACCTGCACCAGCGGTCGCCGATTTTCTTTGCAGCGGCCCTCTCGCGGTGGGCGCGTGCGGCCTGCGCTGCACTGCTTCCAGTTCTTGTCGCTGGCTGCGTCACGCTGACCGCCGAGCCGCGGGCCCTCTTGCAACGGAGCGACGGCACCGTGCAGGTGCAGTCGCTGGCATGCGCGCGCACCGTATCGCTGGCCGCGGCCACTCGTGACCACACCCCGCGCGACCGGACTCGATCCCGCGACCATCCGCATTCTTACGTGGAACATCCACAAGCAGGGTGACCGCGGCTGGCAAGATGACCTGCAGACGTTCGCCGCGGACAGCGACCTCCTGCTGCTGCAGGAAACCGTGCTCGACGGAACGCTGCAGCAGATGATCGACACTGCCGGCATGCGCTGGGTGATGGCAAGCTCGTTCATCTACGAGAACATCGACACCGGCGTGCTCACGGCGTCCCGCATCGAGCCGGTCGCGAGCTGCACGCAGCGTATCGTAGAGCCGCTCTTGCGCCTGCCGAAATCGGCGGTCATCTCGTGGTTTCCGTTGCGTGGGGAAGCGACGACGCTTGCCGTCGTCAACGTGCATGCGATCAACTTCTCCCTGTCGCTCGGCGCGTATCGCGCGCAATTCGACGCGGTCGTCGATGCGCTGTCCCAGCATGGAGGACCGATCGTGTTCGCCGGCGACCTCAACACGTGGACCACCAACCGGATCGCGGTGGTCGATGCCGCGGCGCGTCGCCTCGGGCTGACCGAGATTGCGTTCACCGACGATCGCCGTCGCCTCTTTTTCGGCCACCAGCTCGACCACATCTACACGCGCGGCCTCGACGTCGTCGCGTCATCGGCAATCGCCGTCACGTCGTCCGATCACAATCCCGTCATGGCGACGCTGCGCTTGACTCGATAAGCGTACCGCGATGGAGCTGATCGCCGTTCGCCCGGAAGGCCTGTATTGCGCGGCGGGCGACTTCTTCATCGATCCGTGGCGACCCGTGGACCGTGCGGTGATTACGCATGCGCATGGCGATCACGCGCGTTTCGGCAGCGCGCGCTATCTCGCCGCGCAACCGTCGGCGCATGTGCTCCGGAGCCGGCTCGGCGACATCGCGCTCGACACGCTCGCGTATGGCACGCGGCTACGCCTGCGCGACGTCACGGTGTCGCTGCACCCGGCGGGCCACGTGCTGGGCTCGGCGCAGGTTCGCATCGACCATCGCGGCGAAGTCTGGGTCGTATCGGGCGACTACAAGCTCGACGACGATCCGACGTGCGATCCGTTCGAGCCGATGCGTTGCCACACGTTCGTCTCGGAATCGACGTTCGGACTGCCGATCTACCGCTGGGGCGATCCGCGCAACGTGATCGAAGACGTCGGCGCATGGTGGCGGTCCAATGCCGACGCGGGGCGCGCCAGTGTGCTGTTCTGCTACGCGTTCGGGAAGGCGCAGCGAATCCTCGCCGGGCTCGCGGAGGCGCGCGCGCTCGACGCCGGACCGCTCGTGTTCCATGGCGCGATCGAGCCGCTGAACCGCGCCTATCGTGCGACGGGCGTCATGCTGCCGCCCGGTCGTCGCGTCACTGAAGTCGACACGGATGCGCTGCGGCGCGCGCTCGTGCTCGCGCCGCCGTCCGCGGCCGCGTCGCCGTGGCTGCGTCGCTTCGGCGATTTCCGCGACGGCTTCGCGTCGGGGTGGATGCAGCTCCGCGGTGCGCGGCGGCGCCGCGGCGTCGACCGCGGCTTCGTGCTGTCGGACCACGCCGACTGGCCCGGGCTCAACGCGGCAATCGACGCAACCGGTGCATCGCGGATCATCGTCACGCACGGCCAGGTGCCGATCATGGTGCGCTGGCTCGTCGAGCGTGGCTTGTACGCGCAGGCGTTCGAAACCGAGTTCGACAACGCCGGCGAGAACGATGCGTTGCCTGCGCGTGGGAACGGCGACGAAGCAGCCGCCGGGAGCGCCGCCGAGGCAGCGACCGACGACGCAGCGCCCGGCGCCGGGATCCCCGGTTAATCGCGATGGAAGCGTTCGCACGCCTGTACGCCGAGCTCGACGCCACGACATCGACGCACGCGAAGCTTGCGGCACTCGACGCATATTTTCGCGGCGCGGACGCCGCCGACGCCGCGTGGGCGGCGTATTTCCTCGCCGGTGGCCGGCCGCGGCAACTCGTGCCCGTGCGGGTGCTGCGCGACGTGGCAGTAGCGGCGGCCGGATTGCCGCGCTGGCTGTTCGACGAGTGCTACGACGCCGTCGGCGACTTCGCCGAAACGGTTGCACACGTGCTGCCACCGCCGTCGCGCACATCGGACGCCGGATTGGCCGACTGGATGTCCGTTCGCGTGCTGCCGCTGCGCGGCGTCGATCCTGAGACGATCGCCGACCGATTGCGCGGCTATTTGGACGAACTCGATGCCTCCGGCCGCTTCCTGTTGCTGAAGCTGCTGGGTGGCAGCTTTCGTGTTGGCGTGTCGCGGCTGCTGGTCACGCGCGCGCTCGCGGCCGTTTCCGGCGTCGACGCGAAGATCGTCGCGCAACGACTGATCGGCTACACCGGTGTCGACCGGCGGCCGGATGCCGTCGCGTTCCGTGCGCTGATCGCGTCCGAGCACGCCGGCGCGACGGCCAGCGCGCATCCGTATCCGTTCTTCCTTGCGCATCCGTTGACCATACCGGTCGCGTCGCTCGGTGCCGCAAGCGAGTGGCTCGTCGAGTGGAAGTGGGATGGCATCCGCGCGCAACTCGTCCGCCGCGGCGGGACCACGTGCGTCTGGTCGCGCGGCGAGGAGCTCGTCACCGAACGCTTTCCGGAGCTCGCCGCGGCTGGCGCCCTCGTTCCCGACGAAACGGTGATCGACGGCGAGATCGTCGTGATGAAGGACGGCAACGTGGCGCCCTTCGCCGCGCTGCAGACACGGATCGGCCGCAAGCTCTTGTCCGCGCGAATACTCGCGAGCGCTCCGGTGGTGCTGCTCGCCTACGACCTGCTCGAGGACCACGGTCAGGATCTGCGCAATCTTCCGCAGCACGAGCGCAGAGCGCGCCTCGCGCGCGTCGTCGCCGCCACGAACGCCCCGGCGCTGCAACTGTCGCCGCTCGTCGAAATGCCGTCGTGGGACGCCTATGCCGCGCTACGCGACGAATCGCGCTCCCGCGGCGTCGAAGGCTTCATGCTGAAGCACCGCAATGCGCGTTACGGCGTCGGGCGGACCAAGGACGTCGGGACGTGGTGGAAATGGAAGATCGATCCGCTGAGCGTCGACGCGGTGCTCGTCTACGCGCAGCGCGGCCACGGGCGTCGCGCAAGCCTGTACAGCGATTACACGTTCGCCGTCTGGGACGCACGCGACGGCGAACGCCGACTGACGCCGTTCGCCAAGGCATACTCGGGCCTGACCGACGCCGAGATGCGACGCGTCGATGCCATCGTGCGCAAGACGACCATCGAGAAATTCGGCCCGGTGCGAAGCGTAACGCCGACGCTCGTGTTCGAGCTCGGCTTCGAAGGGATCCAGCACTCGCCGCGGCACAAGTCGGGCATCGCCGTCCGCTTTCCGCGGATCCTGCGCTGGCGCACCGACAAGGACGTCGCTGAGGCCGACTCGATCGACGCGCTGCAGGCGCTGCTCGCCCGCTAGCGCAGTGCGTTCGACTCGATCTTGTCCCAGCTCAGCGTCAGTGTGTTGACGTCGCGTCGGGCGGCGTCGACGCCGAGATCCGCCGGTGGAACGACGAGCTTGAAGCCACCGCCCGCCTCCTGCCGTACGTCGATGACGAAGGTCAGCTTCAGCGCCGCGAGGCGAATGCATGGCTCCCCGGCGCTCGACCGGACGAAGCCGTCGATGACGGCGTTCAAGTTGCTTGCGATCGACCCGGTTGCCGTCGACGTCTCGCCGGCGTCATAGAGGCGGGACGACCCGGCGACGTCGAGCTTCACCACGATGTCCTGCGTCCATTTGCGCGATGCGGCCGCCGAGGCAAACGGTGACACGATGCCGCCGGCGAGCGGAAGCGCGACGATCCGAACCGCGCCGTCCACGCTGGCTTCGCCAATCCGCTGCAGATCGAGCGTGATCGACGCGTTGCGCAGGTCCACCTCACGCGGGTCGGTCGTTCCGCACGCCGCGCGATCGCTGCGCACGCGCCAATGGACGTCGCGGAGCTCCGCCTTCAAGTCATCGAAAAATTCTCCAATCGGCTTGCCGGCAACGCCCGGAACGCTCGGCCGCATGCCTGCGCACGCCGCGAGGACCAGCGCAGCGAAGGCGACCGCGGCGCCCGTGGCCCGCCGCGCACCCTGCTTCGACGCAGTGTCGCTGCGAACGCGGTGTCCCTTCAGGTTCAACGCCGACCCCGTAGCGCATCCGCATGCGCACGAAGCTCGGCGATGAGATCGCGTAATGCGTCGTCGGTGATGGGCTCGGTGACCGTCAGCGTCCGGCATTGGCCGCCGTCGTCGACGGCAATCGTGTACGCACGCGCGTCGGGCGCGGGCGGCGCGCTTTTTTTCCCGTGCGATTTGGAAAAAATTCCAGCGCGCTGGACGAGCGTTCGCAGTCGCGCCGTATCCGCCGGCGGCAGCGCTTCGCAGTCGATCGAAACCGGCTTGGCAAGCCCGGGGAAAGCGGCGATCCCACCGTCCATCCGAAAGTCGATCCGCATCAGGGCTCCCACCAGTTGCGCCGGCGATCGCGCCGGCGTCACGCGCTTCAACCGGTCTTGACGCCGACGGCGCTCCACGCACCGGCCACAGCCTGGCGCTCGACCTTGCCGAAGAAATGCGCGGCGTTGGCGACGGTGTAGCGCGCGAACTGCGCGAATGTCGCCGTGGGTTTCAGCCGCTTGTCACGCAGCGTTTCGTACCAAACGCGCCCCGCCTTTTCCCACGCATGACCGCCGAGCGCAATCGCCGCGAGGTAGAACGCGTGGTTGGGGATGCCCGAGTTCGTGTGCACGCCGCCGTTGTCGGTCGACGTCTTCACGTAGCCCGACATCGCCGCCGGTTGCGGATCGCGGCCGAGCACGGGATCGTCGTAGGCCGTGCCCGGTGCCTTCAGCGACCGCAGCGCCACGCCGTTCACCCTGGACGTGAAGAGTCCTGCGCCGATCAGCCAATCCGCCTTGTCGGCCGGCTCGCCGCGCGCATATTGCTTGACCAGCGAGCCGAAGACGTCGGAGATCGATTCGTTCAGCGCGCCGGCCTGACCGAGGTAGACGAGCCCCGCCTCGTCGCCGGTGACGCCATGCGTGAGCTCGTGCGCGATGACGTCGAGCGAAACGGTGAAGCGGTTGAAGAGGTCGCCGTCGCCATCGCCGAATACCATCTGCTGTCCGTTCCAGAACGCATTGTCGTAGCGGCGACCGTAATGGACAGTGGCGTCGAGGTGCAGTCCCTCGTCATCGATCGAGTTCCGGTCGTAGACGCCCGCGAAGAAATCGAACGTCGCCCCAAGGCCATCGTACGCCTCGTTCGCCTCGGCGTCCGCGAGCGGCGGTGCACCTTCGGCGCGCACGGACAATCCGGGAAGCGTCTCCGTATTCTGGGCATCGTAGACGGTGCGCTGCTTGGCGGCCGTCGGACCGCTCAGCAGCCCTCGCTGCGAACGCGCCTCGAGGAGCTCGTGAGTTGCGCGCACCAGCCGCATCGTCTGGTCGGTGGCGAGCGTCTCGAGCGCCGCGTCGCGTTGCGGCGCGGTTCCGCGCGCTGCGATCCGGCGCAGCATCTGGGGCGGCAAAATTGCACAACCGCAGTGCACGCGGCGAGGAAAACGCACCATGATGAAGACGCGGAAGGAGTTGGACGCGCCGTTTTACCACGCACCGCGCGGCCGCGCGATCCAAGGCAGATCAAACGACGCTAGCGCGCGAGCTCCCGCGAACACGTAACAAGTGGCGACGGCGATCGGAAATATTTGCCGACAATCGCGAGGGCGGCGCCTCGATTCACCCGCGCGATGCGGACGAATCGGCATCGAAAAAACACGCCGAACGCGTCAGGCTGCGGGCCGCTGGCCGCGAAAAATCGGTGTCACCTTCTGCGGAGTCTCGGATTCGTCGCGCCCAGTTGCCTGCGTTTGCCTGCGGGATTCACGCCGAATGCGCGCAAATGTCTTGCGCAGATCCGTGTTGGCGCTCGACGTGTAACGGAACGTGGGATCGAGTATGGATTTCATTGCACACCTCTATGCGCGAAGCATGCGATTGCACCAGCATAACCGGAGAAGTGCAAGCGCGATGCTTCAAGCGACGATGGATGAAACGTTGCAAGAACTTTGCCAACGTCCGGCGGACATCGCGATCACCGAATGAGCGCGCTGCGCAAGCGCACCACACTTGCCCACGACATCGTAAAGCGCGCCGACACCTCGCGCCAGGCGCATCAGCGCACGGGACGACGCGGACTCGCGCGCCAGAAACGCAGCAACAGATAGCCGCCGATCATCCCGCCCAGATGCGCGAAATGCGCGACGCCTTCCTGCGATCCTGTGACGCCTAGGAACAGTTCGATCACCGCGTAAAGCGTGACGAACACGCGAGCCGGCAGCGGAATGGGCGGGAACAGCAGCATCACGCGGTTGTGCGGGAAATACATACCGTACGCGAGCAGCAGGCCGAATACGCCACCGGACGCACCGACGGTCGGGTAGATGCCCCCTGACAGTGCCGCGACGATCAGCTGGGTGGCTGCCGCGGAGATTACCGACACGAAATAGAAGAGTGCGTAGCGGCGTGGGCCGAACACGCGTTCGATCGCGCCGCCGAACATGTAGAGCGCGAACATGTTGAACGCGAGGTGCAGCAGGCTGCCGTGCAGGAACGCGTACGTGACGACCTGCCACGGCATGAACGAAACGCCCTGCCCAAGGCTCGCGGTCGCGAGCGGCCACAGCGCGAACGGGACGACAAGGCCGGGTATGACCGATTGCAGCAAGAACAGCGCGACGTTGGCGACGATCAGCGCGGTGGTGACGGGTGGCATGCAGTCTCGCCGGAGCGCGCCGCTCGAGCGACGCAATGGTCGGCAGATGGGGGCGCCGGACACGCCGGACAAGTATGGGCCCGCCGCGGCGGCGGTGGCATAAAATGGACCCCGGCCACCTGCCTCCGCCTCGAAGGCCCGTTCATCCGTGGAATCGACTGCTGCCGCCGCGCCGCGGACCATCCGTCACCCGGTCGTCATCGTCGACGGACTGCTCGGGGATGCCGAGTGGTCGGCGCTGCTCGCTCGGGTGCTGGCGAGCGAAGCACAGTTCCAGCCGTCGGCAACGCATGATGCGCGTGCCGACTATCGCCACTCGCTCGTTCTGAATCCACCGCCGGATCTCGTGGAGCCTGTGGTGCGGCGCGTGCGAAGCGTTACGCCGGACGTGCTCCCCGAGTTGCGCGTGCAACCGATCACCGTCGGCGTCGTCGAGGCGCAGGTCACGGCGAGCATCGACGGCAGCTTCTTCGGCGTGCATACGGACGCCGACCGCCAGAAGGTTCCGAAGCGCTACCTGACGTACGTCTACTATTTCAACCGGCAACCCAAGGCGTTTTCAGGCGGCGAGCTCCGCGTGTACGACGACGTGCTGCGCAACGGCAAGCTGGCGCGGGGCGAGACATTCCAGGTAATCGAGCCACTGCACAACCGGCTCGTGCTCTTCTGGGCGCGAACCATGCACGAGGTGATGCCGGTGCGCATGCCGTCGGGAGCGTTCGGCGATGCGCGCTTCACCGTCAACGGCTGGGTGAACTCGACGTGAACGCACTGGCGCGCATTGCATTCGCGACGCCGCGATCGCGCACTTGGCGCAATCACGTGTCACGGGCGGCTGCAGCTTATTCGCGGCTAGTCGAATCCGCGCACTGAGGGATGCTGGCCGCGGCGCCGTCGCAATAACGAGTGCGGGCCCGCGCCTCGCAGGCCAGGCGCGCAAACAGCGGCTCGCGAGCGCAGTTGTCGAGCGCGTCGGCCAGGCCCAGCACGCGATCGAACGAGTGATGCGAGGGCGACGACACGACCGCGATCTTGTCGTTCGGCGGATCGTGCGCATCCGGCGCAGCTGCACCTACCGGCACCAGCGCCTCGACGCTCACGACCGACTCGCGCGCCGGCTTCTGCTGCGACCTGGCGCGACCCGCAGGGCGATCGATCATCACCGATTCGGCACCGCCGGTGCCCCACGACGCATGGATCGCATAAACGGCGGCCGCGGCGCTCAGACCGACGGCGAATGCGGCGGCGACGACAACCGGACGGGACGGCATGCGCAGCCACGGGCTGGCGCCGATCAACAACAGCTCGTCGGGCCGCGGTCCCTGGGCAAAGCCTCCCTGCGGCCGGGCCGAGCGCGCGAGCTCGAGCTCCTGCTCGCATTCGCGGCACAGCCTGCCCGGACGGGGCAGTCTCTGGCTGCACATCCGGCAGTGCATCACGGCGCCCGCCCGCTGGGCGTACCGGTTGCGCCGCTGGTCGCAAAATAGGTTCGTTTCATAGTCAAATCAACGATCTCGGGAAGGCCCCTTACGAAGGCTGTAGCAAGTCACGGGCCCGCTGCGCCAGGCGGTTGCGCACTGAACGGACCCATGGCCCATGCCTTGCTTCCCAATGGTCGCGCGCCCGTCCCGCCGGCAGCGCCGCGCCCACACCCACGATGCTCCTGACCGCGACGCAGCCATCGGCCCGTTTACGCCTTGTCCGGCTGATATGGCCGTTCATGGCGATCGTGCTGCTGCTGCTCGTGCTCGGCACGACGAGCCTGCAGGTGATCCGCGGCCTCCGCGCCTACATCACCGCCGAAAGCACGTGGTCGAACGCGCAGAATGCAGCGGTCGAGGCGCTCGAGCAGTACGCGCAGACACGCAACGAGGATCACTTCGACCGCTACATCGAGGAAGCTCGCGTCGTTGCCGGCGCGCGCATGGCGCGCATCGAGCTCGAAAAGCCGTTCCCCGATTTCGACATCGCACGCGCCGGCCTGCTGGATGCGCGCAACGATCCGACCGACATCGACGGCATGATCGTGCTGTTCCGCCGCTTTCGTCCGGTCGGCTTCATGGCCGGTGGCGTGCGGATCTGGACTGAAGCCGATGCGCTGTTCGGCCGGATCGAAGCACTCGCTCAGGAAATCCACGCGTTGATCCGCAGCGGCCGCGGTAACACCGGCGATCTCGAGCCGGAGCTCGTCGAGTTGCGCATGCTCGATCGCGCACTGACGACACTCGAGCGCTCGTTCGCGGCCACGTTCGCGAGCGCCGCGCGACAGGTCGAGGCGGCGCTGATGATCGTCACGATCGCACTCGGCGTCGTGCTGGTGCTCGTTGCGCTGGTGCGCACGCAGCGGCTGATCCGCAAGGAGGACGCTTTTCTCGCGGCGCTGCGCACGAGCCAGCAACGGTTCGACTACGTCGTCAGCGGCACCAACGACGGCATCTGGGACTGGAGCCTCGAACGGCGCGAGCTGTACTGCTCGCCGCGATTCGAGTCCTTGCTCGGCTACGCGCCGGGCACGCTTCGCGAAACCGCCGGCACGTTCCTGCGCCGGATGCACGCGGGCGACCGCCGCGAGCTGCTCTCGACGTTGCGCGAACACCTCACGCGCGGCGATCCGTTCGATCTCGAGGCCAGGTTGCGCGTTGCCGGCGGCAGCTATCGCTGGTTCCGGCTGCGCGGCCGCTCGGTCCTGGGCGAGCGGGGCAAGCCGCAGCGGATGGCGGGATCGCTCGCCGACGTTTCGGACCGCAAGCGAGCGGAAGCGCAGACGTTGCAGGAAAAAGAGCGCGCGCAAGTGACGCTCGCGTCGATCGCCGACGCCGTCATCACGATCGACACTGCGGGCAACGTCGAATACATCAATCCCGTCGCCGAGCGGCTGACCGGCTTTGCGAACGAGGAAGCGCACGGAATCCCGTTGCCGACGGTGTTCAGGGTCGAGGACGAGGCCACCGGAAATCCGGTCGGCGATCCGGTGGCCCGGGCATTCGCCGAGGAAATTGCCGTCGGCTCGGAAGGCAACATCGTGCTGCTGAGCCGCCACGCCGGGCCGGTGGCGATCGACTTCTCGGCAGCGCCGATCCGTGATCGCGCCGGATCGGTCAGCGGCGTCGTGCTCGTCTTCCACGACATGAGCCGCGAGCGGCAATATGCGACGCGGCTCGCGCATCTTGCGAGCCACGATGCGCTGACCGGCCTCATCAACCGTCGCGAGTTCGAGCACCGCGTCACCGCGGCGCTGGGCGACCGTCGACAGCACGCGCACCACCACGCGGTGCTGTACCTCGACCTCGACGAGTTCAAGGTCGTCAACGACACGTGCGGGCACGCGGCCGGCGACGAGTTACTGCGCCAGGTAACTGCGCTGTTGCGCCCCCGCCTGCGCGAAGGCGACACCCTCGCGCGCCTCGGTGGCGACGAGTTCGGCGTTCTGCTCGAGCACTGCGATCTCCCCTCTGCGATGGTCATCGCCGACGGGTTGCGCAAGGCCGTCGGCGATTTCCACTTCGTCTGGCGGCAGCGATCGTTCAAGATCGGCGTCAGCGTGGGTGTGGTCGATGTGACCGGCAGCCCGGAAACGCTGGCGAGCGTGCTGTCCGCCGCCGACGCCGCGTGCTACATGGCAAAGGACAAGGGCCGCAACCGCGTTCAGCTCTACAGCCCCGACAGCGACGAGGTTGCACTGCGCAAAGGCGAGATGGAATGGGTGAATCGCATCCATCACGCGCTCGCCGACAACCGCTTCTGCCTCTACTCCCAGCCGGTGAGCGCGACCGTGGGTGACGACGCCGCACCGGCCTACACCGAATTGCTGCTACGGCTGCGTGACGACGATGGCGGGCTCGTGTTGCCGGCGGCATTTCTTCCTGCGGCCGAGCGCTACCACATGATGCCGGCGATCGATCGCTGGGTGATCAGCAGCGCGTTCGCGACCCTGGCACGCTATCGGATCTCGCGCGGGCCGGCATGGACCGAGACCGGCGTATGCGCGATCAACGTTTCGGGTGCTTCCCTCGGCGACGACGACTTCCTGGGCTTCGTGCAGGAGCAGTTCGCAAGACACGGCATTCCGCCGGAACAGGTGTGCTTCGAGATTACCGAGACCACGGCGGTAGCATCGCTGACGAAGGCAACCGAGTTCATGACCGCGCTGCGAGCGGCCGGCTGCCGATTCGCGCTCGACGACTTCGGCGTTGGCGTGTCGTCGTTCACGTACCTGAAGCATCTGCCGGTCGATTATCTGAAGATCGACGGCAGCTTCGTCAGGGACATGCTCGATGATCCGGTCAATCACGCGATGGTCGAGGCCATTCACCGGATTGGCCACATCATGGGCAAGAAAACCATCGCCGAATCGGTGGAGAATCGCGAAACGCTGCGTGCGCTGTCCGCAATCGGCGTCGATTACGCGCAAGGGTATGCCATCGCGATGCCGGCACCGTTCCGCCGGCTGCACCCCGTGCCCCGGAAGGCTTCGAACAGCAACGTCGCAAGCAACTTCTGACACGCTGCCGCGGCGGCCGCCGGCCTCGTGCTGGCGCGCAGGCGCGAACACGAGCAATCGACATCATCGGCGCCGCGTCCGTGCGATCGGGCGTCACGATGTGGCTGCCGACCACGTTCGACCAATCCTGCTCGCGACGTGCTACGCTTTTCGCTCCGGTCCCATCGAACGGAGGCTCCGATGCGAATTCCCGTTGGCTTGCTCGTCATGATCGCCGGCATTCCGATCGCATCCGCGGCGGACCTCGAGGCCGGCAAGGCCAAGGCGGCGACCGTGTGTGCCGCATGTCACGGCGCGCTCGGCGTCAGCGTGAGCGACACCATCCCCAATCTTGCGGGCCAGAAGGCGCGATACATCGAGTTGCAGCTCAACGCGCTCAAGGACGGGAGCCGCAAGAATGCGCTGATGAATGCGATCGCGGCGCAACTTTCGACCGAGGACATCGCGAATCTGGCTGCGCATTTTTCCGCGCAGCAGGGCGCCATGGCCGGCGCCAAGTCCGATTTCCTGCCCAACGTCGCGAAGACGAATGTGCCGTTTCCCGAGAACTACAAGTCCACGTTCACCAAGTACCACACGATCAATTTTCCCGACACGCGTCAGGTCCGCTACTACTACGCCAACGACACGGCGTTGCAGGCCGCAAAGGCGGGCAAGTCCTTGCCCGACGGCTCGATACTCTTTGCCGAGGTCTATGCGGCGAAGCTCGACGCCGACAAGAAGCCCGTCACCGGCAGCGACGGCTTCTTCGTGGCAGGAGATCTCCTGTTCTATACGGCAATGGGGCGCGAGGCCGGCTGGGGCAAGGACATTCCCGACATGCTGCGCAACGAGGACTGGAACTATGCGGTGTTCACGACCGCAAAAGAGCAGCGGGCGGGCGTCAACCAGGCCGAATGCCTCGCCTGCCACAAGCCCCTCGACAAGGTGAGCTACACCTTTACGCTGAAGCAACTTGCCGACGCAGGCAAGACGAAGTGACGGTTCGCATCCCGCGTCGTGAATGACCGGGTTCGCGCCGCGCGCGCATGGCGAGAATTCGTGCGCCGTTCGGTGCGACGGGTTGACCTGACGTTTTCAGCCGGCGTAAGATGATTTCATGGATGTAAAAACCGCGGCCCGGACGCTGGACCTGTTCGAGGCGTTCACCGGCGAGTGCAAGCCGCTGTCGCTTTCCGACATCGCCCGCGCCATCGGTGCGCCGGTATCGAGTTGCTTCGGGCTGGTGAACACGCTCGAAAAACGTGGCTACCTGTATTCGTTCGGCGCGCGCCGTGCTTTCTACCCGACCCGCAAGATGCTCGAGAACGTGCGCCGCATCGCCCAGCACGATCCGCTCGCCGATGTCGCGCGCCCCATTCTCGAAGCATTGAGCGCGCGTTCCGGTGAGACCGTGTTGTTCGCGCGGCGCGCCGGCGACCAGGTGGTCTATGTCGACGTGATCGAATCGACACACAAGATCCGATACGCGGCACAGGCTGGAGAATTTTTCCCGATCCACTGCAGCGCCAGCGGCAAGGCGATCCTGGCATCGCTGGCCGAGCCGGAGCGACGGGCATTGGTTGCGCGCCTGCCGCTCGACCGCATGACCCGGAACACCGTAACCCGCCGCCCCGCGCTGCTGAAGGAACTCACGCTTTCCATGCAGCGCGGCTGGTTCGTCAATCGCGGCGAGCACATCGAGGATGTAATGGCGATTGCCTTGCCGGTTCGAGTGAACGGCGAGTGCTGCGCGCTCGGCGTGGCGGGCCCCTTCCAGCGCCTCGAAGCTGCATTCGACAGGCATCTGAAAGCGCTGCAGGCGGAGCATCGGGCGCTGGAGCGTTCCTGCGCGGCCTCGGCATCTATTGAGCGACCCGGGGCTGCGAGTGTAAGAAAACAAGCGATCAAGGAAGCCGGCCATCAACCATGGGGAGTGAAAGCATGAGCGTACGCCGCAAGCTAATCATCACGACGATCGTCGCGGGCCTCGCAACGCTGGCCCCGGCCGCGGCGATGGCGCAGGCCAATGCGCCGTTCAAGATCGGCACGGTGCTCTCGGTGACGGGTCCCGGCGCGTTCCTCGGCGACCACATGAAACGCGGGATGGAGCTTGCCATCGATGAGATCAATGCCAAGGGCGGCATCAACGGCCGCAAGATCGAGTGGGTGTTCTACGATGCCGAAACGCAGGCCAGCAAGGCGGTGACCGCAACGCGTCGCCTGATCGAAGACGACAAGGTCGACATCATCGTCGGCGGCGGCAACGCCAGCGGACTCGCTTTGGCGATGGTCCCTCTGGTCGAGAAGGCGCAGCTCCCCTTCATCTCGACGGAGGGCAGCATGCAGATCGTGAACCCGGTCGCCGAGCGAAAATGGACCTTCAAGAGCACCCTCGACGACGACAAGGTGCTGGAGCGCGCTGCCGATTCCTTCGCCAAGCGCGGCATCACTTCGGTCGCGCTGCTGTACGACAGCTCGGGCTTCGGCCAGAGCGCCAAGGAGCAGATGGAAAAGGTCGCTCCCAAGCGGGGCCTGAAGGTGATCTACGAAACGTTCAACCCGGGCGACACCGATCTGACCGCGCAACTCTCCCGCATCAAGGCCAGCGACGCCAAGGCCATCATCTGCTGGACCATTACACCGGCGGGCGTCGTGTTCATCAAGCAGGCGAAACAGCTCGGCCTCTCCGACCGCGTGATCATGCACAGCTACGGATTCGTCGATGACCGCTACATGAAGCAGGCCGAAGGCGCCGCGGAGGGCATCGACCTCATGTCGCAGAAATTCCCCGTGGGCACCGACCTGCCAGCGACCGATCCGCTCAAGCAGCGCATCGCCGACATCACCGCCCGGTTCGAGAAGAAATTCAATACCAAACCCAACCAGTTCGTCGCCCAGACCTACGATGCGATCTACATGGCCTCCGATGCCTTGGCCAAAGGTGGCAAGGACAAGGACAAGGTTCGCGTAGCACTCGAAGAAATGAAGGATTTCAAGGGCGTGGGCGGCAATTTCAGCTTCTCGCCGACCACGCACTCCGGCCTGACCAAGGACGACGCGGTGGTGATCACGTGGCGCGACAACGGCTGGCACCTGGCGAACTACTAAAGACCGAAGGAACGACCATGGGCGCTACGGCAATGCGCAGCTTGCTGGACGAATCGGAGTCGCGCTTCCCGCTCGACCTCGGCATCCGCATCCCGAAGATTCGCGAGCTCTATCGCGTCGCGACCGCACGACAATGGGATCCGCTGAAGGCCATTCCGTGGGATACGCTGCGTCCGGAGGATTACACCGAAGAGCAGCGTCTCGCCGCGCGCATGTACTGGAGCCGGCGAACCTGGAGCGAATATGGCGCAATCTCCGAATCGCCTGCGCTGCAGATTCGGTTCTGCCAGGAGCATCACGAGCCCGATCTGCGTTTTTTCTTCACGCTGCGCACGCAGGAGGAATCGCGCCACGCCGAGGTCTCCTACCTGTTCGCGGAAAAACTCGGTGGCTACATCGCCGAGCCGAAGAAGGCCGCGTTCCAGGGCTCGGTGGCCACACACGGCGTGCGCAAGATGGCGCTTGACCTCGACACTCCGCTCGCCGCGACCATCGCCAGCCTCGTGTGCGCCGCCGAGGAAATTGCCTTCGACATGATCCATCACGTCGCCAAGGTTTCGACGAACCTCGCCGCGAAAACGGTATTCAAGCTGATCGCCCGCGACGAAGTGCGTCATTGCGCGTTCGGCTGGTACTACATGGAACACCGGATACCGAAGATGACTCGCGATGAAATCCTGCACGTCCAGGAAGCCACCGAGATCATGATCGAAAAGGTCTACCTCAACGGCTATCAGGAGCCGTGGCTCGCGCCGGACACGCCGGCGTCGCGCGAGGAAGTCGAAGCCGACCGCATTACGTACGAAGCGGGCCTTGGTGCGACCGTTGAAACATTGCAAAAGCCGGTGTTCATCGGAACGGTGAAGCGCGTGCGCAAGCTGATGCAGCCGTGGGGATTCACGCTCAAACCGTTTTACCATCCGAGGCTCGGCACGATCTAACGCGCGCGTATTCCCGACCGACCAAGGACGCCGCGATGAGACTTTCGCTCGCCGGCGATCTCGTCGCCACACTGCAATCGCGTTTCCGGCTCGACCGCGGTATACGCGCCGTCAAGATTCTTGGAGTGTTCTGATGACCTTGCTGGCCACTGCTCAGGACCCGCAGACGCGGCGCGCGCGCCGCCGCCGCGCCGATCCGCTGGTCGAACGCCGTTTTCCGCTGCATCTCGAACCGCACATCCAGACCATACGCGGGCTTTACCATCAGGCGAAGGCAGCGCACTGGGATCCCGAGAAGAACATTCCGTGGGCGAAGTTCGATCCGTCGCAGTTCACTTCGCAACAGTTGCGCGCGGCGGCGCTGTCATGGAGCCGGCGCGCGTGGACCGAGTATGGCGGGCTGCCCGAAACGCCGGCGATCATCATCCGTTTCTGTCTCGAGCATGACGGCGAGAGCGATCCCAAGATGTTCCTGTCGGTTCGCGGCAGCGAGGAAGCCTGGCACACCGAGTGTTGCTGGCGCTTCGCGGATCTGGCCGGCGGTTACGTCGACAGGCCCGCCAATCCGGAATACGCGCGCCTCTTCAATCAGGACTTCCATCGCGAGGCGTTCGAGCCGGGGATTTCGGTCGACGCCTATATCGCCGTGCATTCGGCGATCCTCGATGGACTCGACCTCGAACTGAACCGCGGGTTTCTCCGCCACGCGACCGACCCGGTCGCAAGCGCCATTCTCAAGCGGATGGTGCAGGACAAGGAGCGGCACGTCGCGTTTGGCTGGATCTATCTGACCGAGCACGCGCCCCACTGGCTTGACGCTCAGCGTGCAGAAATCGGCGCCGAGATCGATCAGGCGCTGGAGGGGCTGCTGTGTTCGGGCGCGATCTGCGCGTGGCTCGCGGGGAATGGGATTGCCGACGACGTGGTAAGCGCCGACGAAATCACGCGCAGCGCGGGACTCGGCGCGATGAGCGCTGCCGAGGAATCGGCGATCGTGGTGCAGTTTCTCGGCGAGGCGCGGGAGCATCTCGCCCGCCTGGGCGTGACGATCGCGGACATTCGCGGCCGCCTCACAGTCCCAGCCTGAGGCAGGAGCGTTTGGACCCAAGCCTGCTGCTCCAGCTTGCGTTTGGCGGCATCACGACGGGCTCGATCTACGCGCTGGTCGCCCTCGGATTCAATGTGGTGTTCAAGTCCACCGACGCTATCAATTTCGCGCAGGGCGAGTGGGTGATGGCAGGCGGCATGATGGCCGCCTGGATCCACCAGCAATTCGGCTGGCCGCTTCTGACCTTATTGCCGCTCGCGGTGATCTGCGTGGCACTGCTTGGCCTGGTCTCGGAACGGCTGTCGGTGTATCCGCTGTCGCGGCCCTCGCCAATGGCCGTCACCCTCGTCACCATCGGCATCGCGATCGCGACCAAGGCAATGGTCATGCTGCTGCTTGGCAAGCAGCCGATGAGCCTGCCCAGTTTTTCCGGTGTCGAGCCGATCCGGGTTGGCGGAGCAAGCCTGCAACCGCAGGCGTTATGGATCGTGGGCCTGCTCATCGCGACCATGGTTGGCGTCCATCTCTTTTTCGAGCGCACGCTGCTCGGTCGCGCGATGAAAGCGGCCGCTGCAGATCGCGAGGCGGCGGCGCTGGTCGGCATCAACGTGGCGCGCACGGTGATGTGGTGTTTCGTGATCGCCGCCGGCACCGGTGCCCTGGCGGGCATCATCATCACCCCGATCACCCTGACGTCGTTCACGGCCGGCACCGTGTTGGGCTTCAAGGGCTTTTCGGCGGCGATGCTGGGCGGCCTGGGTAACCTTCGTGGCGCGCTGGCCGGCGGGCTGCTGCTCGGCTTGCTCGAATCCTTCGCAGCGGCATTCATCTCCTCCAAGTACAAGGATGCCGTCGCGTTCGTCGTGCTCCTGTTGCTGCTGTTCTTCCGTCCTGCGGGATTGTTCGGCCGGTCTCAGGTGCAGAAAATCTAGGGCCTTAGCGATGCACGCGCAGATCTCCACGACGACCTATCGCGCGCTCGCAATGCTCTGGGTACTGCTGATTGCGCTGCCGTGGATCACGCCCAACAATTACTGGTTGAATCTCGCCACGCTCTGGCTCACCAACGTGCTGCTGGTGGCGAGCCTCAACCTGCTGATGGGCTACAGCGGGCAGATCTCGCTCGCGCACGGCGCCTTCTATGGCATCGGTGCGTACGTGAGCGGCGTGCTCGCGGCAAAGTACGGCGTGTCACCGTGGATCGGCCTGCCGCTGGCGCTCGCCGCAACGGGTCTGGTGGCCTTTGCCGTTGGTTGGCCGACATTGCGGCTGCGCGGCCATTATCTGGCCATGGCGACGCTCGGGTTCAACGCCATCGCATCGGTGCTGTTCGTCGAATGGCGCGATTGGACCGGCGGTCCCAACGGGCTTGTCAACATCCCGCCCTACACGTTGTTCGGCGTGAAGCTCGATTCGGATCGGGCGTTTTATTTTCTCGCACTCGCCGCGGTCGGCGTCGCGTTGGTGCTGTTGCTCAACCTGCTCGACTCGCGCATCGGACGCGCGCTGCGGGCGCTCTCGACCGCGGAGGTCGGCGCCGAGTGCATGGGTGTGAACGTGCACCGGTACAAGATCCTGGTGTTCGTCGTGAGCGCGATGCTCGCAGCACTCGCCGGCTGCCTCTACGCGCATCACAACGCGTTCGTCTCACCCGAGTCATTCGACTTCCTGGTCAGTACCATGCTGGTTGTCATGGTGGCGCTGGGCGGAACGGGCAACTGGTGGGGTGCGTTTCTCGGGGCGCTGATCTACACAGTGCTCCCGGAGCTCCTGCGCTCGTTCGGTGATCTGGAACTGCTCGTGTACGGCGTGAGTCTCGTCGTCGTGCTGCTGTTCTTTCCGCGCGGGCTGGGTGGCGCGCTCGACCTGTTGTGCGAGCGCATTGCGAGTCGCTTCCGTGCGAGGGAGTCCAACATCCACGCGGCGGGTGCTGCGGTCAACCGCGCCAGGCCTGATTCATGATCGCCGCGCGCGGCGTATCGGTGCAGTTCGGCGGGCTCGCGGCGTTGTCCGACCTCGACTTCGCGGTGCCGCGCGGTACCGTCAAGGCCGTGATCGGCCCGAACGGTGCGGGCAAGACCACGCTATTCAATGTGATCTCCGGCATTCAGGCGCCTACATCGGGAAGCGTTCTGCTCGACGGTGAAGACATTACGTCACGCCCTCCCCACGAGCGCGTGCGTCGCGGACTGGCCAGGACGTTCCAGAATCTCCAGGTGTTCTCAGGCATGAGCGTGCTGGAAAATGTCGTGGTCGGGATGCATGCGCGGCTGCATGCGGGCGTTTTCTCGGCGCTCCTGCGCCTGCCGTCCGGTCGGCGCGAAGAAGCTTCTGCGCGCCATCGGGCGCGGGCGCTGCTCGGCCGTGTCGGCTTGGCGGGCAAGGCAGATCTGCCGGTGTCGGCATTGTCGTTCGGCGATCTGAAGATCGTGGAGATAGCAAGGGCGCTCGCCTCCGAGCCGACCGTGCTGTTGCTGGACGAGCCGACCGCCGGGTTGCCAGCATCGGAAGCGAGCCGCGTGGCCGAGGTGATCCGCGCGATCAACACGGAAGGCGTTACCGTGTTGCTGGTCGAGCACAACATGCGCGTCGTCATGTCGGTCAGCCACGACATCCTGGTGCTCAACTTCGGCCGCCGCATCGCCGAAGGCGACCCGGCATCGGTGCGCGCGCATCCCGATGTGATCACGGCTTATCTTGGAGCCGATATCGAAGCGGCGCATTGTGCTTAGCGTGCGCGGTCTGGTGGTGGGGTATGGGTCGGTCACCGCGCTCAACGGCATCGACCTGTCTGTCGATTGGGGGGAAATCGTCTGCATGATCGGGCCCAATGGCGCGGGCAAGACCACGCTGATGAAAACGATTGCGGGACTGCTGCGCCCGCGCGCAGGCGAAATCGAATTCGACCAACGCCTGCTGGCGGGCCGCTCGGTGAATCGCGGCGCGGACGTGCGGGTGCGCGCCGGAATCGCGCTCGTTCCCGAAGGCCGGCACGTGTTCGCGCCGCTCACCGTGCGCGACAACCTCGAGATCGGCGCCTACGTTCGCCTGGCGCGCGGCGAGGACGATGCGGTTGCGGCAGATCTGCAGCGAATCTACGAAATGTTCCCGCGTTTGAAGGAGCGCGCGGACCAGCTGGCGGGCACCCTTTCGGGCGGCGAGCAGCAGATGCTCGCAATAGGACGCGCGCTGATGGCGCGCCCTCGCCTGTTGGTGCTCGACGAGCCATCGATGGGGTTGGCGCCGCTCGTCGTGGCCGAGATCTTCGCCGTCATCCGTCGCCTTCACGCCGACGGTACGACCGTGCTGATCGCCGAGCAGAACGCACGGATGGCGCTGGCAGTCGCCCAACGTGGCTACGTGATCGAGTCGGGACTCGTGGTGAAATCGGATACCGCAACCGCGCTCGCCGGCGATCCTGCGGTTTGGCAAGCGTATCTTGGCGGCGCGTAAGTGTCGGTCGAGTGACAATCGAGCGATGATTGAGCGATGACCGAACGATGAACGAGCGGTTTGACGATCCGCGCGATGACCCGCTGTGTTTCCGCTCGGTGGACGAACTCGCGGCCGGATACCGTGCCGGCACCTTCTCGCCGATTGAGGTGACGGACGCAATGTACGCACGAATCGGCCGCATCAATCCGCGCCTGGTTGCGTACTACGAGCTGGCCACGCCAGCGGCATTCGCGGCTGCGCGTGCCAGCGAGGCACGCCATCGCGCCCGCGCGGCGCTCGGCGCGCTCGACGGCGTGCCGGTTTCGATCAAGGACCATATCGATGTCGCCGGGATGACAAGCCCGCGCGGAGGCTCGCTCGCGGGTGTTGCGCGGTCGACGCACGACTCGCCGGTGACCGCGCGTTTGCGCGAAGCCGGCGCGATCATCCTGGGCAAGACGACGATGCCCGAGTTGTCGGTGATACCGGTCACGCACACGCGCGCGTTCGGCATCACCCGCAACCCCTGCGATACGTCGCGCTCGCCCGGCGGCTCGAGCGGTGGTGCGGCAGCCGCGGTGGCGGCGGGCCTGTGCACCCTCGCCATCGGTTCCGACGGCGGTGGCTCGATCCGCCTGCCCGCGGCCTTCACCGGAATCGCAGGTCACAAGCCCACGCTCGGACGCGTGCCTTATTACCCCGGTCAGACCGACCGCACCGTGGCCGGTCCCCTCGCGCGTAGTGTCAGGGACTGCGCGCATGCGATGAACGCAATCGCCCGTCCCGACGGCCGCGATTGGATGGAGCTGCCGCCGGATGGAACCGATTACGTCGCAGCGACGATCGGTGGCACGCTCGCCGGGCTGCGCATCGCGTGGAGCCCGAGTTACGGCTATCAGCATGTGGATGCGCAGGTCGCGCGATGCGTCGAAACGGCGGTAGCGCGCATGGCGAATGCCGGCGCGCAGGTGACCCGCATCGAAAGCATATGCCGCGACCCGTTCCGTGCCTACATGATCCAGGCGGGACTGCGCCTGCGCGCAGCCAGGCGCAGTGGCGACGAGCCCGTCGCGGTGGCCGGCATGCTCGACTTTGCCGCGGGCATCACGGCCGACGACGTGCAGTATCTGCAGGATGAGCGCAACCGGCTCGGTGCGGACCTGCTTGCCGTTTTCGCCGCGCAGGATGTGCTCATATCGCCGACAGCGCCGATCGCCGCCCCTGCGATTGGCGAGTTCTATCCGGACGGCGATACGCTCGGCGAGGCCAATCGCAATCTCATCGGCTTCACGTGCCCGGTGAATCTCGTCCACATGCCGGCGATCAGCGTGAACTGCGGCAGGACGCCAGCGGGCTTGCCGGTGGGCGTGCAGATCGCCGGACCGAAATTTTCCGACGCGCGGCTGCTTGCTGTCGCGCACGTCATCGAAGCAATGCAGTCCTGAACGTCGGGCATGCGGCACTTTCGCCCGACAGCGCTGTCTGTCGGGCATGTCGGATGTTCGCAAGGGCCAGGCGCCTCCTCCGCTCGATCGGGACGCATTCCGGACCCGGTTCGCGCAATCGTTCGTCGATCCCGCATTCGCAGTCGAAAAAGACGCGATCGCCCGGCTCGAGACCATCGCGTGGCACGCGTACGAGAAGGGACGCAAAGCGCCGCTGACGCACGCGGCCGGACCGGGGTTTGTCGATCCCGACTACAAGCTGTCGGACGAGTGGCGCGCCACGCGTGACCGCATCGCCGCCGCACAGGTGCGCCAGCGCGATCCGGCTGCACCGTCGCGCGTGCTGGTCGTCATCGGTGCCGCGCGCAACGACGGCACGTGTCCGGGCGAAATATCGAAGACGTTCCGCCTCGCCACATGGGCGGGCGAGATATTCGCGCAGGCGTCGATCGCGACCGACGTGCTCGATCTCAGCACGCTGACGTCAGGCTATGGCGAGCGAATCTTTCCATGCAAGGGATGCGTGTCGACGGCGATGCCTCTGTGCCACTGGCCGTGCAGCTGCTATCCAAACCATGCGCTCGACCAGACGGGCGATCGAATGGCCGACATCTACGAGCGCTGGGCGGCTGCGCATGCGGTGATGATCCTGACACCGGTCTACTGGTATCAGGCGCCGAGCGTGCTGAAGCTGATGATCGACCGTCTCGTCTGCGCCGACGGCGGGAACCCTGACCCTACGTCCACCGCAGGCAAGAATCCGGCGAAGGCCAAGGCGCTCGAACTCGACGGCTGGTCGTATCCGCAACATCTTGCCGGGCGCGTGTATGGCGTCGTCGTGCACGGCGACGTCGCAGGCACCGAAACACTGCGGCGGACGCTCTCGGACTGGCTCGACTGGATGGGGCTGATCGACGCCGGCTTCAACGCGCGGATCGACCGGATGCTCGGCTACTACGAGCCCTACGCGACGAGCCACGAGGCCCTCGACCGCGACACGGGCCTGCAGGAAGAAGTCCGCAACGTCGCGCGCGCGATCGTAGACGCCGTCCGCGAGCTGCGTGCCGGCCGGCTGTCGCATCCAGGCAGCGAACTGCGCCCGCCGCGGCCGAAATAGCCCGTTTGGCGACACCGTGCGCCGTCGCTGCGCCCGCAGGACGTCGAGGTGGTCTGCGTGCGCCACGTCATAGTATTTGTATATCTGATGCAATTGACTAAATTGATTTGCCTTATGGCCTCTGCACCACCATCATTCATGCATCCGCTTCCAATCCCAACCCAGGAGATCCAGCATGAAAGAGCAACTCGTTTCCCGCGAAGGCAAGCAGGTTCCCGACGTCGCATTCCGCGTACGCCGCAACGGCGATTGGGCCACCGTGACCACCGACGAAATCTTCGCGAAGAAGAACGTCGTCGTGTTCTCGTTGCCGGGCGCATTCACGCCGACGTGCTCGTCGACGCACCTGCCGCGGTTCAACGAGCTCGCGCCGGTGTTCAAGGCGCAGGGCATCGACGCCATCGTCTGCATCTCGGTCAACGACCCGTTCGTCATGGAGGAATGGGGCAAGGACCAGGAGGCTGCGAACATCACGCTGCTTCCCGACGGCAACGGCGAGTTCACCGAAGGCATGGGCATGCTCGTCGACAAGACGTCCCTGAACTTCGGCAAGCGCTCGTGGCGATATTCGATGCTCGTGCGCAACAAGACCATCGAGAAGATGTTCATCGAGCCGCAGGAGCCCGGTGATCCGTTCAAGGTGTCGGACGCCGACACGATGCTCGACTACATCAATCCGAAGGCGACCAAGCCGGACCAGGTGGCGATCCTGACGCGCGAAGGCTGCTCGTTCTGCGCGAAGGCGAAGGAGCGGCTGAACGACGCCGGCTTCGACTATGCGGAGATTCCGCTGCCGCACACCGTGCGCACGAAGGCGCTCGGCGCGATCGCCGCGGCGACGACGGTCCCGCAAATTTTCATCAACGGCGAGCTGATCGGCGGGACGGCGGAGCTTGAAGCGTTTCTGCGCAAAGCCGCGTAAGCTTGGCAGCCTCATGCGCACGCTGAAGACCGACGTTGCGGTTATCGGTGCCGGCACCGCGGGTCTCGCCGCCTATCGCGCGGCGAAGGCCGCGGGCCGCTCGGCATTGCTGATCGAAGGCGGCGTGCACGGCACGACGTGCGCTCGCGTCGGCTGCATGCCCAGCAAGCTGCTGATCGCACCGGCCGAGGCGGCGCATGCCGTCGAGCGATTCGACGCGTTCGGATTGCGTGGCGACGTCAGCGTCGACGGCGAGGCCGTGATGGCGCGCGTGCGGCGCGAGCGGGATCGCTTCGTCGGCTTCGTCACACAGGGGGTGGAGGCGATCCCGGCCGCCGACAAGCTCGTCGGGTACGCGCAATTCGTGGGCGATGACACGCTCGCCGTCGGCGACGTCATCGTCGAGACTCATGCGACGGTCATCGCAACCGGCTCGACGACGTCATATCCCCCCGCGTGGAATGCGCTGGGCGATCGCCTCGTCACCAACGAGACGCTGTTCGAGTGGACCTCGTTACCCGCAAGCGTGGCCGTCTTCGGACCCGGCGTCATCGGGCTCGAGCTCGGCCAGGCGTTGCATCGGCTCGGCGTGCGGATCAAGGTCTTCGGTCGCGGCGGCGGAGTCGGTCCACTGTCGGATCCCGAGCTCGTCACCGAAGCGCGCCGCGTGTTCGGCGCCGAGTTCTATCTCGATACCGACGCGCACGCCGAAGTGTCGCTCGAAGCGGGGCAAGTGGCCGTCCGCTACCGTGCGCTGGACGGCGAAACGCGCACCGAGCATTTCGACTACCTGCTGGCGGCCACCGGCCGCAGGCCGAACGTCGCCAGGCTCGGCCTCGAGCACACGTCGGTATCCCTCGACGAATACGGCGTGCCGCTGTTCGACCGCGAGACGATGCAATGCGGATCGTCGCCAATCTTCATCGCCGGCGATGTGAACGCCGACGTTCCGCTTTTGCACGAAGCGGCGGATGAAGGGCGCATCGCAGGCGACAACGCCGCGCGCTTTCCCGATGTGCACGCCGGGATGCGCCGCAGTCCGTTGTCGGTCGTGTTCACGGATCCGCAAATTGCCGTCATCGGCAGCGGCTGGCGCGGTGCACGTGAGGTCGCGCATGTGACCGGGCGAGTGTCGTTCGACGATCAGGGTCGCGCGCGCGTGATGCAGCGCAACCGTGGGAGTCTGCATGTGTACGCCGAGATCCGTACCGGCCTGCTGCTCGGCGCGGAGATGATCGGTCCCGATGCCGAGCACCTGGGACACCTGCTCGCGTGGTCGCATCAGCTTGGCCTTACGATCGGCGAGATGCTCAAGCTGCCGTTCTACCACCCGGTGGTGGAGGAAGGGCTGCGTACGGCACTGCGCGACGCCTATGCGCAACTCGACGCCGCGGCGCACGCGCTGCGCGCCGCGTAACCTTCGATCAGCGCAGGTAGAAGAACACAGCGTAGCCGATCGTAACGACGACTGCGACGAGCACCGGCACGATCACCTTGCGCGTTCGCAGCGGGTGCGGCCGATCATAGACGCCGACGGTGTTGCGGGACGGCGATGTCATCGGTATTTCCTCCGGACGCGCCGTTCGAGCACGCCTTCGAGCAGATTGCACGAACGCCGGGACCCCTGCAGGCATCCCGGCGTTGCTTTTCGCGCGGGTCGAGGATGGCTGTGTCGCCTCGCAACCGCGTAAGTGACGTCAGTACTTCCTGACGCCCGTCGTGTCGCGGTCGGCGGCCGGCGCCGGGCGATCGCCGATCATTCCGCCCGCCAGCCCGGTCACGCGGTCCGCATCCCCATAGAGGTCGCGGTCGCGATCGAGATCGGCGGCCGTATACGGATCGGCCTTGTCGTTCCAGCCTGTCCAGCCCCGCTCGCGCCACTGCTCGGCGCGCTGCTCGATGTCCACTGCGCCGTGTTCGCGCATGATGTCGGCTGCGCGATCCGCACGCGAATCATCGGCGCGCACGGTAACGAGCGCCCCGCCCCGCCGCACGGATTCAGCGTAGTACTCGGCATCCGTCTTGGAGACGCCCATGTCGGTGAGACCGCCGATGAGACCGCCCGCGACCGCACCTACGCCCGCGCCGCTCAGCGTGGCCACGATCGGTCCGGCCGCGATGATCGGACCGATGCCCGGTATCGCAAGGCCCATCAGGCTCGCCGCGAGACCGGCCGCCCCCCCCACGACACCGCCGGTGACGGCACCGGCTGCCGCACCGCTCGTGTCGTCCGCAACATCCTTGTCCACCACTCGATCACGCACGAGTCCCTCGCCGCCGGCCGGCAGCGCCGCCTCGGTCGAAGTACGCGCGTAATCGCCCGGCGCGCCGCCGGCGTAATCGCCGCGCAGGTTGCTGGCAACGACGTTGACGTCGCCGTCGCGAAAGCCTTCATCCAGCAAGGCATGCGACACGCGCTTTGCCACTTCGAAACTGTCGAACGAACCTACGATCGTTTTCATAATCTGCCGCTCCGCGTTGATAAGTCGGTGATCCGTCGAGTGCACATGAACCATCGTGTCGCCGCGGCAATGCACTCGTGCTCTTCGCATGCGTGGCGATGGTGAACAATAGATTCGGACGGCGGCACGCGTCAGCGGACGGGACCGCAAATGGATGTCGGTGATGTCCTACCGTCGGCTCCGGTCGCGGCTTGCCAATGTACGCAGTCGCCGCGACAATGCGAGGCCGCTCAACGGAGTTCCGCATTGTCCCTCCTGCATCGCCTGTCGCTCGTCCTTGCGACCGCGCTCACGGTCCACGTCACCGGTCCGGTGCGCGCCGATGACTTTCCGTCCCGGCCGTTGCGCGTCATCGTGCCGTTCTCGCCGGGTGGCGCTGTCGACGGCCCGATGCGGCTCATTGCGCAGCACCTGAGCCAGCGCCTCGGCCAGCCCGTCGTCGTCGAGAACAAGCCCGGCGCAGGTGCCACGATCGGCACCGACGTCGTGGCCAAGGCGGCGCCCGACGGGTACACGCTGCTGCTCGCGTCGCAGACCAACGCGATCAGCGCGACGCTCTACTCGAACCTGCCGTTCGATCCGATCGAAGACTTCACGCCGGTGGCGCTGATCGGTCGCGAGCCCGGCGTCGTCGTCGTGAACCCGGCCGTGCCGGTGACCTCGCTGCAGCAACTGATCGCGTACGTGAAGGAGCGACCCGGCCAGATCGACTACGCATCGTCGGGCAACGGCAGCGGACAGCACCTGTTCGCCGCCCTCCTCGCGTCGCGCACCGGCATGAAGATGAACCACGTGCCCTATCGTGGCAGTGGACAGGCCACCACCGATCTTCTCGGCGGTGTGGTGGCGATGTCCATCCCCGGCACTGCGGGCATGGTCGGCCACATCAAGGCAGGGAAGCTTCGCGCGCTCGCCGTGACGGGCGCTGCACGGTCGCCGCAACTGCCCGATGTGCCCACGGTCATGGAGGCCGGCGTGCCCGATTACGAGGCCTATGTCTGGATGGGGCTGCTTGCACCGAAGGGGACGCCGGCGGCGATTGTCGAGCGACTGAACCGCGAAGTGCTGGCCGTGCTCGTTCTGGAGGACGTCAAGAAATACATGGCGACGGCCGGCATCGAGATCGTCGGTTCGACGCCTGCGGAGTTCGGCACGTTCTTCCGCCACGAGAAGAATCTGTGGGCGAAGGTTATCCGCGACACCGGCGCGAAAATCGAGTAGGGACGAACGCGTGACTCCATCGACACCTCCGGCAACGGCTATCGACGACGTGGTGCAAGGCGTCGAGCACGAAGCGTCGAAGAGCGGCATCCGGCTCTTTCTGTGGGAGAAGTTCGTCGACTCGCCCGCAGGCAAGCCGGTGCTGCTGTTCGTGCACGGCTCGTCGATGGCATCGCAGCCGACGTTCGACCTCGCCGTGCCCGGCAGGCCGGACTCGTCCGTGATGGACTGGTTCGCCAAGCGGGGCTTCGTCTGCTGGAGCGTCGACATGGAGGGTTACGGGCGCTCCGACAAGTCGCGCGACATCCCCTGCGACATCGCCAACGGCGCCGACGACCTGGCTGCTGCAACCGATTACATGCGCCGCGCGCGCGGCGTCGAGCGCGTAATGGCGTACGGAATCTCGTCGGGCGCGCTGCGCGCCGCGCTGTTCGCGCAGCAGCATCCGCGCCGTGTGTCGCGGCTCGCGCTCGACGCGTTCGTCTGGACTGGCGAAGGCGCGCCCACCCTCGAGCAGCGGCGCAAGAAGCTGCCCGAGTTCGTCGCCCGGAACCGGCGACCGATCGACCGCGCATTCGTGCAGTCGATTTTCGCCCGCGATCACGCCGATTGCGCCGAGCCGCGCGTCGTCGAAGCGTTCGCCGACGCGATACTGGCGCTCGACGATTCGATGCCCAACGGCACGTACGTCGACATGTGCTCGAAGCTGCCCGTCGTCGATCCCTCGTCGATCACGATGCCGACGCTCGTGCTGCGCGGCCAGTACGACGGCATCGCGGCGTTCGACGACCTGATCGACTTCTTCAAGCGGCTGCCCAACCCGGACAAGCAATTCTCGGTGCTCGCCGGGATATCGCACGCGAGCTTCCAGCAGAAGAACTACCTGACGGTCTATCACATCCTGCACGCATTCTTCACGCAACCCGAACCGGTCTACGTCGGCACGTGAACCGCCACCAAGGCTGGTCTCGTTCCCGCTGCATCCGTTACGTGCGGATCGGCGTAAGTAGCGGTCGACCGCTGACCGGATCGAGGCTTGCCTGACATGGATGCGCAACCGACGCTGATGCTCATCGCCGACATCGCGGGCTACACGAAATTCATGAAGTTCCACCAGTCGAGTCTCGCGCACGCTCAGGAAACCGTTGCACGGCTGCTCGAAGTGGTCATCGACGCCGCCGGGCCGTCGCTGCGCCTGGCGAAGCTGGAAGGCGACGCGGCATTCTTCTACATGCCGGCGCCGAAGGATGGCAAGTTCGATCCCGCGCTCGTCGCCGGCCACGCCGCTGCGATCTATCGCGCGTTCCACCTGCGCGCGGCGGATCTGCGCGTCAACACGCTCTGCCCGTGCGACGGCTGCCAGCAATCCGGCAACCTCAAGATCAAGCTGGTCGGCCACCTCGGCGGAGTCGCCATGCAGAAGGTGAAGAACATGACCGAGCTCGCAGGCGTGGACGTCATCGTCGTACACCGGATGCTGAAGAACGCCGTGCCCGTGCCCGAATACCTGCTGATGACCCAGCCGGTCCACGCGATGGTCGGCAGTCCGCTGCACGAGCGCGCCGCACCGCTTCGGCTCGACCTCGACGATATCGGGCCCACCGAGGCGTACTACCTCGACCTGACCGAATTTACCGATGCGCTGCCGCCTCCGCGGAAGCTGCCGCCCTGGCGGCGTCTTGCACGCCACATCAGCCTGGCGGTACGAACGCTGCCCCGCGAACTCGGCCTGCGCAAGTCCTGCGTTGGCTTTCGCAACGTTCCCGACGCCCGCTGACCGTTGCAGCCGCGCCGTTTCGGTTTTGCGGGCGGGGGACGCAGGTCGGTTGGACTCGACGGAACGGCGCAGTCAGGGCATTCTCACGAAGTTCCGGGCAGGACCGTCCAGAGCCGCAGCCACGCGAGGCGGCCGTGGACGACAGCGCCGCGGTGGGCAGCGGCCTGCGCACATCTGCCTTTGGAGGAGGACAAAACTTGATCGACCGGATCGACAACCGCGAGCCGACCTCGCGTGACGGGCGCGGTTGCGTTCGGCGCGGGGCGCAACGTCCGCCATGTCGCTGATCGACGTTCGAGACCTGTCGATCGTATTCGACAATCGCGGCGTCAAGGTTCCGGCGCTCGATCGCGTATCATTTCGCATCGAGCCCGGCTCGACGTTGGCGCTCGTTGGAGAATCCGGCTCCGGCAAGTCCGTGACGGCGCAGGCGATCATGCGCATCCTGCCACCCACGGCGACCATCACGTCCGGCGAGATTCTGTTCACGTCGCCTGGCTCGCCGAAGCCGCCCGTCGACATCGTCCGGCTCGCCCCCGACGGCCGCAAGATCCGGCGGATCCGCGGCCGCCACATTTCGATGATCTTCCAGGAGCCGATGGTGTCGCTGTCGCCCCTGCACACGATCGGCGACCAGGTGAGCGAAGCGCTGTTCCTGCACCATCGCGTCGGCCATCGCGAGGGGATGGCGCGCACCCAGGACATGCTGCGCCGCGTCGGCTTTCCCGACCCTGCGCGCGCACTGAAGACCTACCCGTTCCAGCTCTCCGGTGGCTTGCGCCAGCGTGCGATGATCGCAATGGCGCTCGTCTGCCGGCCATCCCTGCTGATCGCCGACGAGCCGACCACCGCACTCGACGTGACGATCCAGGCGCAGATCCTTGCGCTGATCAAGGAACTGCAGGCGGAGCTCGAGATGGCGGTGCTGATCATCACACACGATCTCGGTGTCGTCGCCAACGTCGCTGAGCATGTCGTCGTGCTGTATGCCGGCCGCGTGATGGAGCAAGGCACGGTGCAGCAGCTATTCGAGCGTCCCGAGCATCCGTATCTGCGCGCGCTGCTGCGTGCCGTGCCGCACTTCGACATGAAGCCCGGCGAACGGCTCGTTTCGGTGCGCACGGTAGACCACCAGACAGGCCCGCTCGTCGAGGCGCAGGAGCCGTGGCCGGCGGATGCGGGCGAAATTCATCTCGACGTACGTAACGTCGTCAAGACCTTCCGCCAGCGGCCGACCGGCTTCATCGTGCGCCGCGAAGGTCCCGCGTTCCGGGCCGTCGACGATGTCAGCTTTTCGATCCGGCGCGGCGAGTGCTTCGGCCTCGTCGGCGAAAGCGGATGCGGGAAGACGACGCTGTCGAAGGCCATCATGCGTGCGATCGAGGCCGACAGCGGCGAGATTCTCTACAACGACCGTGGCAAGAAGCTCGACGTTAGCCGGGCGGAAGGCGAGGAGCTGATGCGCTTTCGCCGCCGCGTCCAGTACATCTTCCAGGATCCGTTCGGCTCGCTCTCCCCACGGATGACTGTGTTCGACATCCTGCGCGAGCCGCTGATCATCCACGACATCGGCGACGCCGATTACCGCGCCGAGATGGCCAAGGAGTTGATGCGCCTCGTCGGCCTCGATCCGCGGTTCCTCAACCGTTATCCGCACAGTTTCTCCGGCGGCCAGCGGCAACGGATCGGCATCGCCCGCGCGCTGGCGCTGAAGCCCGACCTGATCCTGTGCGACGAGCCCGTTTCGGCGCTCGATGTGTCGATCCAGGCACAGGTGCTGAACCTGTTGAAGGACCTGCAGGCGGAGCTCGGCCTCACGTACCTGTTCATCTCGCACAATCTCGCCGTCGTCGACTACATCGCCGACGACATCGCGGTGATGTGCCGCGGCCGCATCGTCGAGATCGCCCCGCGCGAAGTGCTGTTCCACAATCCGCTGCATCCGTATACGCTCGGGCTCCTGGCCGCAGTTCCCTATCCGGATCTCGATCGCAAGCTCGACCTCACGGCCGTGCTCGAAGGCGCCGAACGCAAGCCGGAGGAATGGCGCGCGCCGTTCGCGTGGACGCCACAGAGTGCCGGCGAGCTCGTCGATGTCGGCGACGGGCATCGCGTCCGCATGCAGACCACCACCGAGGCCGCGATCGCATGAACGCGCTCATCGTCCGCATGGCAGCGCTGCTGGCGCTGCTGCCATTGCTCGCCGGTCCGGCGGTCGGAGCCGAGGAGCCGCCGAATCTCGTCGCAGCCGTGGCGGCCGGCCAGCTTCCACCGCTCACCGCGCGGCTGCCGCGCGTGCCCCTCGTGTTCGAGGCACCGCGCAGCGACTGGACGCTCGGCCGCTACGGCGGGGAGGTGCGGACACTGATGGCGAAGGACCGCGACATCCGGATGATGGTCGTCTACGGCTATTCGCGGCTCGTCGGCTACGACGAACAACTGCGCCTGACGCCCGACATCCTCGAAAAGGTCGACAACGTCGACAGCCGGATCTTCACGCTGCACCTTCGTCCCGGCCACAAATGGTCCGACGGAAAGCCGTTCACCGCTGAGGATTTCCGCTATTACTGGGACGACGTCGCGCACAACAAGGACCTGTCGCCGTTCGGCTTGCCGCAGGCGCTGCTCGTCAACGGCCACGCGCCGAAGTTCGAAGTGCTGAACGAGACGACGGTGCGCTTCACGTGGCAAGAGCCCAATCCGATGTTCCTGCCGGCGCTCGCGGCGCCGAGTCCGCTCTATATCTATCGGCCAGCCCATTACCTGCGCCAGTTCCACGCGCATTACGCCGGCGTCGAAAAAGCCAACGCACTCGCTGTCGAGGCCGGCTCGCGCAGCTGGGCGGGGCTGCACCAGAAGAAGGACGAGCAATTCCGCTTCGACAACCCGGACCTGCCGACGCTGGAACCGTGGAAGAACACGACACCGTTGCCGTCGACGCGGTTCGTACTCGAGCGCAATCCGTATTTTCACCGCGTCGACAGCACCGGTAGGCAGCTCCCGTACATCGACCGGATCATCGTCGGCATCACCGACGACAAGCTGATTCCGGCGAAGGCCGGTGCCGGCGACGTCGACCTGCAGGTGCGCTACCTGCGCTTCGACAACTACACGTTCCTGAAGCAGTCGGAGAAGCGCAACCAGTATCACGTGCGGCTGTGGGAGAAGGCGCTCGGCTCGCAGATCGCGCTCTACCCCAACCTCAACGCCGAGGATGCCGAATGGCGCAAGCTGATGCGTGACGTGCGATTCCGCCGCGCGCTCTCGCTCGGCATCAACCGCCACGAAGTCAACGAGGTCGTCTACTTCGGGCTCGGCCGCGAGTCGAGCAACACGATCCTGCAACGGAGCGCTCTGTTCCGACCCGAGTTCCGCGCGGCGTGGACGAAGTTCGACGTGAAGGCGGCCAACGCGCTGCTCGACTCGATCGGCCTCACGCGCCGCGACGCCGCGGGACTGCGCCTCCTGCCTGACGGTCGACCGATGGAGCTCGTCATCGACACGTCGGGCGAGAGCACGGAAGAGACCGACGTGCTCGAGCTGATCCGCGACAGCTGGCGCCAGCTCGGCATCGCGATGTTCTCTCGACCGTCGCAGCGCGAAGTGTTCCGCAAGCGCGTGTTCTCCGGCAAGTCGATGATGTCCGTCTGGTCGGGGCTGAGCAACGGGATCCCGACGCCCGACATGAGCCCGGGCGAGCTTGCGCCGACGACGCAGGAACAGCTGCAGTGGCCGATGTGGGGACAGTACTACGAGCAGAACCGCAAGGGCGGTGAAGCGCCCACCTCGCCCGACGTTGTCGAACTCGTCAAGCTGTTCGAGGAATGGCGCAACTCGGGCAGCGCAGACGAGCGCGAAAAGATCTGGTTGCGGATGCTCACGATCAACGCGAACGAGGTGTACACGATCGGCAT
This sequence comes from uncultured Pseudomonadota bacterium, assembly GCA_963709335.1. Taxonomy (GTDB): domain Bacteria; phylum Pseudomonadota; class Gammaproteobacteria; order Burkholderiales; family Casimicrobiaceae; genus VBCG01. Next base: position 232,559 of record CAVPWB010000001.1, on the reverse strand, counting down.
CGTCACGCGTGCGCTGCAGCCGGTCGTCGTCCGCGACAACCTGCGCAATGTCCCGGTCGAAGGCATTTACAGCTGGGACCCGGGCGCGTACTTCGGCATGTACCACCCCGACACGTTCTGGATCGACACGGCGGGGCGCCGCTGATGCTGCAGTACGTGGTGAAGCGGGTCCTGCTGATGATCCCGACGATGATCGCGATCAGCATCATCGTCTTCACGATCATCCAGCTGCCGCCCGGCAACTACCTCGAAAGCTACATCGCCGAACTGCAGGCGCAGGGCGAATCGGTCGATCCGCAGAAGATTGCGTTCCTGCGCGAGTATTACGGACTCGACAAGCCGCTCGTCGAGCAATACCTGCGCTGGGCCGCCGGCATGCTGCGCGGCGATTTCGGGTACTCGTTCGAGTTCAACATGCCGGTGACCAAGGTCGTCGGCGACCGGATGTTCCTGACGATCATCGTCTCGTTCGTGACGATCCTGTTCACGTGGGCGGTCGCTTTCCCGATCGGCATCTACTCGGCGACCCATCAATACAGCTGGGGAGACTACGGCCTGTCGTTCCTCGGCTTCCTCGGCATCGCGATTCCGAATTTCATGCTCGCGCTCGTCATCATGTACGTCGCGAATGTCGTGTTCGGCACGAGCATCGGCGGGCTGATGTCGCCCGAATACATCGGCAAGCCGTGGTCGTGGGACAAGGTCAAGTCGGTGCTCGAACACAGCTGGATACCCGTCGTGGTCATCGGCACGAGCGGAACTGCGGGCATGATCAGGCGGCTTCGCGCAAACCTGCTCGACGAATTGCAGAAGGCTTACGTCGTCACGGCGCGCGCCAAAGGGCTTCCACCGCGCAAGGTGCTGCGCAAGTACCCGCTGCGGATGGCGCTCAATTTCTTCATCTCCGACATCGGCAGCCTGCTGCCCCACATCATCTCCGGCGCCGAGATCACCGCCGTGGTGCTGTCGCTGCCGACGACGGGGCCGATGCTGCTGAACGCATTGAAGAGCCAGGACATGTACCTGGCGGGCTCGTTCCTGATGTTCCTCGCCTTCCTGATCGTCGTCGGCGTGCTGGTGTCCGACCTGGCGCTGGTCGCACTCGATCCGCGCATCCGGCTGCAGGGAGGCGTTGCAAGATGACGGCGCCGAGCGCATGAGCACGATCGAGCTTCCAGCGCCGGCCGCGCGCGACGCCGACCATTTCGTCTCGACCGATCCGTTCGATCCCGCCTCGGCGACGCAGCTCACGCCTGAACAGGAGCGCTTCTACCTCGCGTCGCAGTGGAAGCTGATGTGGTGGAAGTTCAAGCTGCATCGCGTTGCCGTCGTGTCGGGCATCGTCCTGCTGCTGATGTACGGCTCGACGCTCGTCACCGAGATCCTCGCGCCGTACAACCTGCAGACGCGCAACACCGACTTCATCTACGCATCGCCGCAGCGCGTGCACCTGTTCCACGACCAACACTTCGTCGGGCCATTCGTCTACGCGCAGAAGAAGACGCTCGACATGGATACGCTGCGGCGCGAGTACACGGAAGATCGGTCGCAGCCGCACCCGTTGCGGTTCTTCTGCTACGGCGACCCGTACCGGTTCTGGGGCATGATCGACATGTCCGTTCACGTCGTGTGCCCTGCACCCGGCTCGACGCTGTTCCTGCTCGGCACCGACCGCCTCGGCCGCGACGTGCTGTCGCGCATCCTGTACGGCGCGAGAATCTCGCTGACGATCGGCCTCTTGGGCATCGCGATCAGCTTCGCGCTCGGCCTCGTCATCGGCGGCCTCGCCGGCTACTACGGCGGCTGGGTCGACATGACGGTGCAGCGGATCATCGAGGTCATCCGCTCGTTTCCCGAGCTGCCACTGTGGATGGCCCTGTCCGCCGTGCTCCCGGTCACGTGGAGCCCGATCCTGATCTACTTCGGCATTACGGCGATCCTGGCAATGCTGGACTGGACCGGCCTCGCCCGCGCCGTCCGCTCGAAGCTGCTTGCGCTGCGCGAGGAGGATTACACGACGGCCGCGCGGCTGATGGGTGCGAAGCCGAGCCGCATCATCGGTCGCCACCTCCTGCCCGGGTTCATGAGCCACCTGATCGCCTCGGCCACGCTGTCGATTCCCGGGATGATCCTCGGCGAAACGGCGCTGTCGTTCCTCGGCATCGGCCTGCGACCGCCGATCACGAGCTGGGGCGTGCTGCTGAACGAGGCGCAGAACATCAACGTCGTCGCGCTGTACCCGTGGCTGATGCTGCCGGTCGTACCGGTGATCGTCGTCATCCTCGCCTTCAACTTCTTCGGCGACGGACTGCGCGACGCGGCGGATCCGTATCGGTGAGTCGTCCCGACGCTTTTGCGCTAGACTTTCGCCGCATCCGTAACTCGATCGTTGGGAGGGAGCGATGAACCGTCGTAGATTCCTCGTGCAGGGCACGCTTGCCGCGGGAGGTGCTGCCGCCGTTACGCAGGCGATCGCCCAGGCACCCGCGCTGCCGACAATTCGCTGGCGCTGCGCATCGAGCTTTCCGAAAAGCCTGGATACGATCTACGGCGGCGGCGAAACGATCGCCAAACGGGTCGAGCAATTGACCGGCGGCAAGTTCCAGATCCGGGTGTTCGCGGCCGGCGAGATCGTACCGGCGTTCGGCGTCGTCGACGCCATCCAGCAAGGCACGATCGAGTGCGCGCACACGGCGAGCTACTACTTTGTCGGCAAGAACAAGGCCTTCGCCTTCGACACGACGCTGCCGTTCGGCCTCAACCAGCGCCAGCAGAACGCATGGATCTATTACGGCGGCGGCCTCGAGCTCGTACGTGAATTCTTCAAGGACTTCGGCATCATCTCGTTCCCCGCGGGCAACACCGGCGTGCAGATGGGCGGGTGGTGGCGCAAGGAAGTCAAGACGGTCAACGACCTCAAGGGCGTCAAGATGCGGATCGCGGGCCTCGGCGGCGAGGTGATGGCGCGCCTTGGCGCCGTGCCGCAGCAAATCGCCGGCGGCGACATCTACCCGGCCCTCGAGCGCGGCGCGATCGACTCCGCAGAATGGGTCGGACCGTACGACGACGAGAAGCTCGGGTTCTACAAGGTCGCGCCGCATTACTACTTTCCCGGCTGGTGGGAAAGCAATTCGATGTACTCGTTCTACGTGAACATCAAGGAGTGGGAGAAGCTGCCGAAGGAATACCAGGCGGCGATCGAGGCCGCGTCGTATGAAGCCAACATCGACATGATGGCGAAATACGACTTCAAGAATCTCGCTGCGCTGCAGCGCCTCGTCAAGAACGGCGTCAAGCTGCACGCGTTCTCCGACGAAATCATGCGTGGTGCGCAGAAGGCCTCCTACGAGCTCTACGAGGAGGAGGCGAGCAAGAATCCGGCGTGGAAAAAGATGTACGAGCCGTGGAAGCAGTTCCGCAGCGACGAGTTCCTGTGGCACCGCGCGGCCGAATTCACCTACGAGAGCTTCGCCTACAGCCATCCGTTCGGCAAGTAGCGCCCGGATTCACTTCCCCTGCAGCAACCGCTCGAGCTCCGCGCCCGCGTCCGGGGCGCTGGGCGCTTGCTTCGCCCGGTCGTCAAGTGTGGTCGGCGCAGCGGGTGGCGGCGCCTTGAAAGGACCTTCGATCTGCCGCCGCAGTTCGTCGGCACCCGAACCCTTGATCGCGCCGGCCACCTCCGAAATGTTGCCGGTGACGATGCGCGGGAATGCGATGACGATCGCGACCATCAGCACCTGGATGGCCACGAACGGAATAGCGCCCCAGTAGATTTCCGATGTCCGTACGCTCTTCGGCGCGACGCTGCGCAGGTAGAAGAGCGCGAAGCCGAACGGCGGATGCAGGAACGACGTCTGCATGTTGACCGCGAGCAGGACGCCGAACCAGACGAGGTCGATACCGAGCTTCTGCGCCACCGGCGCGAGCAGCGGCACCATGATGAACGCGATCTCGAAGTAGTCGAGGAAGAACGCCAGCAGGAAGATCATCACGTTCACGACGATCAGGAAGCCGAGCGCGCCGCCGGGCACGCTCGTCAGGAGGTGCTCGACCCACAGGTCGCCGTCCATACCGCGGAAGACCAGGCTGAAGACGGTGGAGCCGACGAGGATGAACATGACGAAGCTGGTCATCGTCGCCGTCGATTCGATCGCCTGTCGCAGCAGCGTGAAGGAGAGCTTGCGCTTGGCCAGCGCCATCAGCATCGCGCCGCTGGCACCCATCGCGCCGCCTTCCGTCGGCGTGGCGACGCCGAGAAAAATCGTTCCCAGCACGAGGAAGATCAGCACCAGCGGTGGGATCATCGACGTGAACACCTTCGCGACCAGCTTCGCGCCATACAGCGTGCGCGCCTCGGGCGGGCACCCGGGTGCGGCAGCGGGCTTTACGAACGACACGATGGCCACCCACACGCCGTAGAGCAGTGCGAGCGAAAGGCCGGGGATCAGCGCCCCCTCGTAGAAATCGCCGACCGAGGCACCCATCTGATCGGCGAGCACGATCAGCACGAGGCTCGGCGGAATGATCTGGGCGAGCGTTCCCGAGGCGGCGATGACCCCGGTGGACAGCCAGTTGGCGTAGCCGTAACGCATCATGACCGGCAGCGAGATCAGCCCCATCGCGAGCACGGAGGCGGCAACGACGCCGGTCGTCGCCGCCAGCAGCGCACCGACGAAGATGACCGCGTATGCAACGCCACCGCGAATCGAGCCGAACAATTGCCCGACCGTATCGAGCAGGTCCTCCGCCATGCCGCTGCGCTCGAGGATCAACCCCATGAACGTGAAGAAGGGGATCGCGAGCAGCGTGGAGTTCGCCATGATGCCGAGCACACGCTCGGGTAGCGCCTGCAGAAGCGCGGGCTCGATGTTGCCGTGCGCGATTCCGATCAGTCCGAACAGGAGGCCGTTGGCCGCGAGCGAGAAGGCGACCGGGTAGCCGAGCAGCAGGAAAACCACCAGGCCCGCGAACATCAGCGGCGCCATCAGCTCGAACCCCATCAGGTGGCGTGGCCCTTCTTCTCGAACTCGGAGGCCGGCAGCAAGCCCTTGAGGAACGCGACGCGCTTGATGAGTTCAGACACGCCCTGAAGTCCCAGCAACGCGAACGCGACCGGGATCAGCAGGCGCACGGGCCAGCGAATGAGCCCGCCCGGATCCGACGAGTATTCCTGGATCTCGAACGAATTGACGAGCGATGGCCAGCTGTACCAGCCGATGATGATGACCGTCGGCAGCAGCATGAACAAGCCGCCCAGGATATCGATCCACGCCTGCGTGCGCGGCGACAGCCTGCCGTTGATCACGTCGATGCGCACGTGCTCGTTGCGCCGCAGTGCGTACGCCGCGATCAGCAGGAACACCGCGGAGTTGAAATACCATTGCAATTCGAGCCACGCATTGGAACCGATGTTGAGCGCGTAGCGCGCAACGGCGTTGCCGGTGCACACGATCACGGCGGCGAGCCCGAGCCACGCGACTGACTTGCCAATGCGTTCGTTCATGCGGTCGATGACGCCGGAAGCGCGAAGGAGCGCGTGCATGTGCGGGGGCGGGAGGCTGGTGGCGCGCTAGTTTGTCCAATCGCGTCCGAAAAGGCAATCGCCGAAACGGACGTCGAAACGCGGGTGCCGGGCACGGTACACTTGACCAGTCCTTACGCGTGAACGCGCACCTTGAAAACCGTATGACAGGCAAGAGTGCCGCCTGGGGCATGCGCGGCATGGCAGTTGCACCGCATTCACTCGCGGCGGAATCGGCGATCGGCGTGCTGCGCGAAGGCGGCAATGCGCTGGAGGCCATGGTGGCTGCCGCCGCATGCATCGCCGTCGTGTATCCGCACATGAATTCGATCGGCGGGGACGCGTTCTGGCTGATCCACGTGCCCGGCGAAACGCCGCGCGGCATCGACGCATGCGGCGCCGCCGGTGCCAACGTCACGTGCGACCTTTATCGTGAACGGCGCCTCGACCGGATACCGTTTCGCGGCGGGATGGCGGCCAACACGGTCGCGGGCACGTTGTCCGGATGGTCGCTCGCCCTCGACTACAGCAAGGATATGCTCGGCGGACGGCTTTCGCTCGCGCGCCTGCTCGCCGATGCGATTCACTATGCGCGGCATGGCATTCCGGTCACCCGCAGCCAGCACGACACCACCAACGCGAAGTTGGACGGCTTGCTCGAACAACCGGGATTCGCGGAATCGTTCCTCCACGATGGCGACGTGCCGCGCATTGGCGCGCCGTTCTACCAGCCGCGGTTGGCGGCAACGCTGCAGCAGCTGGCGACGGCGGGCCTCGACGATTTCTATCGCGGTGACCTCGCGCGGTCGATCGTCCGCGACCTTGCGGCGTGCGGCAGCAGCGTGACTGCGGAGGACCTGCGCAACCACCGCGCTGGCTGGCGCAAGCCATTGTCGATCGGGCACTCGCTCGGGACGCTGTACAACCTGCCGCCGCCGACGCAGGGCGCGATATCGCTGATGGTGCTCGGCATTCTCGATCGACTGGAAATCGGGCGCACGCAACCCGACAGCGCCGATTACGTGCACTTGTGCGTCGAGGCGGTGAAGCAGGCGTTCGGCGTGCGCGACCGGTACATCACCGACCCGGCGTACATGACGCAAGATGCACAGGACTTGCTGTCGCCGGCCTGCATCGACGCGCTGGCGGCGCGGGTCGACCGGACGCGCGCCGCGCCGTGGGGCGCGGGGCAGATGCCCGCGGATACGGTCTGGATGGGCGTGATCGACGGCGCGGGTCGCGCCGTCAGCTTCATCCAGAGCCTCTACCACGAGTACGGTTCGGGCATCGTGTTGCGAGAGACGGGCATCAACTGGCAGAACCGGGGCTGCAGCTTTTCGCTCGACGAGCGCGCGTTGAACGCGTTGCGACCCGGTCGCAAACCGTTCCACACGCTCAACCCGGCGCTCGCACTGCTCGGCGACGGTACGGTCATGGTGTACGGCAACATGGGTGGCGACGGGCAGCCGCAGACGCAAAGCGCCGTGTTCACGCGTTGCGCGATCTTCGGAATGGACCCGCGGGCGGCCATCGCAGCCCCGCGCTGGCTGCTCGGGCGCACCTGGGGCCAGACCAGCGATACGTTGAAGCTCGAACCTCGCTTCGATCCGGCTGTCGTCGCAGAGCTGCGGGCGCGCGGGCACGACGTCGAACTGCTTGCTCCGTACGACGAGGCGCTCGGCCATGCCGGCGCGATCCTTCGTGATGCGAATGGCGTGCTGCAGGGCGGCAGCGATCCGCGCTCGGACGGCGGTGTCGCCGCCTGGTGACCCTCGATGCGCTCGGCCGCGTCAGGCGACGAGCTGCGTCAGCGCGTTGCCCGCGTGCTCGAGCTCCTCGAACTTGCCTTCCTCGACGAGATGGCCGTCGGCGAACACGAGCACGCGATCGAATTCGCGCGCAAGTTCAGCGCGGGAAAGCGCCCACAACACCGTGCGTCCCTTCGCCCAGTTCAGCACGGCCATCAGCACGCGCGTCTCGGTGGCAGGATCGAGGCCCGACGTCGGCTCGTTGAACACGAGCACGTCGGCATTCTTGATGAGGCCGCGCGCGATCGCCAGGCGCTGCCGCTCCGAATAAGTAAGCCGCGAACCGCCGCTGCCGACGTCGAACTCCAGTCCGAGCCGCGCCAGATCGGGGTTGAGACCCTCGTCGGCGGCAATGTCGCGGACCATCGTGCTGATCCGCGTCTGCGCATTCGCCTGGTCGAACGCAATGCGCCCGAACAGGATGTTGTCCTGGATCGAAAGCGCGGCGCTGAATCGGTCCGGCTGAAAGAACTCGCAAATGTCGTCGCGACCGTTGTAGCGCTCGCTGAACGCCTCGCGCGCCGCGACGATGCGCTGCGCCATCCCCACCCTGTCGTCGAGAATACCCAGCCGATGGCGCGACGCGACCATCCGGAACGTCAGCGCAAGCAGACGCGACTTGTCGTGATCCGAGATCGCCGCCAGCTTGCCCTTGTTGAACTTCGATACCAGGACCTCGAACTCCGGCAGGTCCTCGGGACTGATGAAGCTGTACTGCTCGAACAGGTCGCTGTCCGGTGCGACATCGGCGAAGATCTCGACCATCAGCGCCGCGACCTTCGCGCCGGCCGCGTACAGGTCATCGAGCAAGCCGACCTCGCGCAGCAGCCCGACGACCTCCGGATTCCGCGCGAGAACGGGGAGCTGGAAATCGGGCCGCCGCGGCGTACCGAACAGCAGGTTCTCCGCCACGCTCATGTTCATGAAATACTTGCCGCGATCGAACAGCTCGACGAGCGCACCCAGATTCTCGCGCTGCACGCGCTCGCGCACTTTCGCCCGCGCCGCGAGCGCCTTGGCCGCGATATCCGGATGCAGCAGCGGATCCGCCGTGCTCGCCAGGCCGTAGCCAACGACGGCCCGCTCCATGTCGACGAGCGACAGCACGTCGATCGCGCGCAACGTCAGCTCGTCGAGATCTGCGACGCCTGCCGCGTCGTAGTCGATCCAGTCCGCGAGAACGTCGTGGGGACTGTTGCCCGCTGCGATCGCGTCGCGCACCTGCCGTGCGTGGCGCGCGCTGCCGGCCTCGTCGTAGGCAAACGGATGCACGGGCACGTGCTTCAGCCCGTAGTAGAGGTTATGCGCGAGCGTTCCCGAGAAGATGTGCGCGTTCTGCGCCACGTACGCGATGCGGCGGCCCGGAACCGCCTGGTGCACGTCGGCGAGATTGACGCCGGCGACATTCAGGCGACCGGCCGTGGGCAGATTGAGCCTCGCGATCAGCTGCGCCAGTTCCTCCTTGCCGCTGTAGCCGGTACCGACCAGCGCGACCTGCTCGCCGCGCGCAACGCGGAACGTCAGTCGCTCGAGCCGGTTCGTGACGCCGTTCTCGCTGTACGTGAGCGCCGTCGCGGCGATGTCGCCCGCAAGCGTTGGCACCGTCGCGGGCGGATCGTCGAGAAGCTTCGGATCGATCATGCCGGGCGGCTCGAACTGCGACACGATCTGCTCGTGCTTGATCCGCACGTCCTCCTTCGTCGAGTACCACGTCAGGAGCTCCTTCCACGGGTTCAGGATGTCCTTGTACGCCGCGAGCACGGCGACAAGCGCGCCGAGCGAAAGGCTGCCCTTGATCACCAGGTAGCCGCCGACCGAGTAGAAGAAGAACGGCGTGATCTGCGCCAGGAAATTGTTCAGGAACTTGACGAAGAACTTGCGCTTGTAGATGTCGTAGCGGATCGCGTAGATCTTGCCCAGCCGGTGGCTGATGTCGGCGCGCTCGAGCTGCAGCGTGTCGTTGCCGCGGATCTCCGCGAAGCCCGCGACCGATTCGCCGATGCGATCGGACAGCTGGCGCGCCGTCTGCACGCGATCCTTCGACAGCAGGTTGATCGTCCGCTGCAGCTTTGGAATGAGGTAGATCTGCGGCGGGTAGAGCGCGATCGCCGCAAGGCCGAGCCAGACGTCCTGGTTGAAAATGAAGACCATGTAGGTCACGAGCAGGCCACCCTGGAAGATCGGGGTCACGACCGCTTCGCCGATAAAGCCGCCGACCGGTTCCGTCTCCGCGACGATCATCGGAATGATCTCGCCCGCCGACATCGTCTTGAACTGTGGCAGCGGAAAGCGCAGCACCTGTTGGTACAGGTCGTGGCGCATCCGCCGCAACGTCCGCTCGCCGACGACACCGGAATAGACGTTGATCCAGTACTTGAGACCGCCGTTGATGGTGATGAGCAGCAACAGCAGCAGCGACAGCGCCATCAGGTAGGAGATCTGCGTGACCGGGAACCCGAGGAACGTCGCCGGAAGGTTCTTGCCCTGGATCGCGTTGTTGACGATCCGCTTCGGCAGCTCGAGATTGATGTAGATCAGCGGGAAGCTGATGCACGTCAGCACGAGCAGGAATACCTGGTCGCGCCACGTGTGGCGGAAAATGTAACGGAAAAGTGACCGGTCCATGCCCTGCAGGTGAAGCGTCGGAATGGCGCTCCCGAATCGACGAGTGCGGACCCGTCACAGGGCCCCGGAAAGACGGCGCGCCGATGGTAGCATTTGCCGATGCCAGAATACCGCGCGGATAAGCCGCCGATCGCATGAGCGCCCCACCTCCAAGTCGTCGCGCCATGCGTCGCCACCGATGAGCGGCGCACGCGGCGCCGGCACGATCGCCGTCGTGCTCAAGGGCTATCCGCGATTGTCGGAGACGTTCATTGCGCAGGAGTTGCTCGCGCTCGAGCGCCGCGGGCTGTCGCTGGCGCTGTACTCGCTGCGCCGGCCGACCGATGCGGCGACACACCCGCTGCACGTCGACATCAAGGCGCCGGTGACCTACCTCCCGGAGTACCTGCACGACGACGTGCGCCGCGTCTGGCGCGCATGGCGCCACGTGCGGCGGCGACCCGGCTACCGCACGGCGCGCGCGACCTGGTGGCGCGATCTGCGCCGCGATTTCACTCGCAACCGCGTCCGGAGGTTCGGGCAGGCGCTGGTGCTGGCCGCCGAGCTACCGCCGAACATCGCGCACCTGCACGCGCATTTCCTGCACACGCCGGCGTCGGTCACGCGCTATGCCGCGCTGATTCGCGGCCTGCCCTGGAGTTGCTCGGCACATGCGAAGGACATCTGGACGATTCCCGATTGGGAAAAGCGCGAGAAGCTCGCAACGTGCGCCTGGACGGCCACGTGCACGGCGGTCAACGCCGATCATCTGCGTGACCTCGCAGGCGATGCGGCCGCGGTGGACCTCGTCTATCACGGCATCGACACCACGCGCTTCCCCGCCCCGGCCACCACGCCGGATACCCGCGATGGCGCGGATTCGGCGCGTCCGGTGTCGCTGCTGACGATCGGCCGCGCCGTCGACAAGAAAGGACTCGACGACCTCCTGCACGCGCTCGCGCTGCTGCCGCGCGAATTGCACTGGCGTCTGGCGCACATCGGCGCCGGCCCGCTGCTCGCGAAGCTCGATGCGCTCGCACGCTCGCTGGGCATCGCCGATCGGGTCGAATGGCGCGGCGCGCAGGCGCACGGCGACGTGCTGGCCGCCTATCGCGCCGCCGATGTGTTCGTGCTGGCGTCGCGCGTCAGCGACGACGGCGATCGCGACGGCCTGCCCAACGTGCTGCTCGAAGCACAGAGCCAGCGCGTCGCCTGCGTATCGACACAGGTTTCCGGCATTCCGGAGCTGATCGTCGATGGTGTCACCGGCGTATTGGTCGAGCCCCGCTCGCCCGCCGCACTTGCCGAGGCGCTCGCGCGGCTCATCGCCGACCCGTCGCTACGGCGCGCGCTGGCAAGCGCCGGGATGACGCGTACGACGACGCAGTTCTCGCTGCACGCGGGTGCGGACCACCTCGCGGGACGCTTCGCCGCAAGCCTCGCGCCACGATGAAAATCGCGTTCTACGCGCCACTCAAATCACCCGATCATCCGGTGCCTTCCGGCGACCGGCAAATCGCGCGCTCGCTGCTGCGCGCCCTCAACCATGCCGGACACGACACGCTGATCGCGTCGCATCTGCGCAGCTTCGACGCGCACGGCGACGCGCAGCGCCAGGCGCGCCTGCGGCGAATCGGCGCGCGGATCGCCGCGCGTCTGGTGCGGCGCTGGCGCGAAGCCCCACCGCCCGACGTGTGGCTCACCTACCACGTCTATCACAAGGCGCCGGACGTCATCGGCCCGCTCGTGAGCCGTGCGCTGTGCATTCCCTATGTCGCCGTCGAAGCGTCGATCACGCCGAGAGAGCGCGACGGTCCATGGTCGAGCGGCCATGCGCTCGCCGTCGACGCGATCCGCGGTGCGGACACGATCATCTGCGTCAATCCGCGCGACCTGCCGGAAGTGCGACGCGCGCGCGCGAGCAGCGCGCCCGTGGACGTGCTCGCGCCGTTCGTCGATGCCGCGGCATTCACCGCCGGCCTCGACACCGTGCGCAGCAGTGCGCGCGACGATTGCAGCGTGCGGCTGATCGCCGTTGCGATGATGCGCGATGGCGCGAAGCTCGCGTCGTACCGTGCGTTGGCAGCGGCGCTGGCACAGCTGCCTGACGTGCGGTGGTCGCTGCGCATTGTCGGCGACGGGCCGGCGCGGCGAGACGTCGAGGACGCGTTTGGTCCGGTTCGCGATCGCGTGTCGTTCGTCGGCGAACGCGCAGGTCCGGCGATCGCAGCGCTGCTTCGTGACAGCGACGTACTGGTGTGGCCGGCAATCGGCGAGGCGATCGGCCTCGTATTCGTCGAAGCGCAGGCGTGCGGCCTGCCGGTGATCGGCGGCGATTCGCCGGGTGTTGCCGCCGTCGTCGACGCGGGGCGGACCGGCGTGCTGGTACCCAGGGAGGACCCGCCCGCATTCGCTGCTGCCATCCGACGCCTGGCGAACGATCCGTCGTTGCGCCAGCGGATGGGGGCCGCTGCAGCCGCACACGTGCGGGCGCGCCACGACGTGCCCGTGGCTGCCGCCGCGCTCGACGCGATCCTGCGCCGCGTCGTACAGGCACGCCACCCGTTGGAAGCGACGCGCACGTCATGAACGTCGCCTTCCTGCGTCACGGCCCGACCGAGTGGAACGCGCTAGGGCGCATGCAGGGACGCTTTGACGCCCCACTCAGTGTCGCCGGACGCCGTGAAATCGCGGCGTGGACGATTCCCGCCGCCGTGGCGCATGGCGCGCAGTGGATATCGAGTCCGCTGTCGCGCGCCGTCGAGACTGCGCTGCAGCTATCGGGCACACCGCCCGCACTCGCGCCGGCGCTGACCGAAATGGACTGGGGCGCGTGGGAAGGGTACACGCACGACGAACTGCGGGAGCGCTTCGGCGACGAATTCACCCGCAACGCCGCGCGCGGACTCGACTTCCGTCCGCCGGGCGGCGAAAGCCCGCGCGACGTCGTCGTGCGCGTTGCGCGCTGGCTCGAATCGGTCGCGAAGTCGACGCAGCCGCTCGTCTGCGTGACGCACAATGGCGTGCTGGGAGCGCTCGTCGCGCTGGCGACCGGCTGGGACATGATTGGCAAGTCCCCGATCCGGCTGCGGCCCGCGACGTTGCACCGCTTCACGGTCGCACCGGGACCCATGCTTGTCGTTGCCGAGTGCAACGTCGCGCTGGCGACGCCGCTCCACACCGACGCTACTGGGGAGCCGCCTTGCCCGCCGCCGCGCGCGCCTTCTGCAACTCTTCCCTGAGCGAGCGCATCGTGTTGAGATCGTTGCGGATGTGCTCCGAGAGCTCGCGCATCACGTGCAGCGCTCGATCGGGCTTGCCCGACGCCAGCCGCAGGAACACGTCGGGCGACACGCGCAGGACCTTGACGGCGCCCTTTGCACGCACCGTCGCCGTCCGCGGCGCATCGATGAGTACACCAATCTCGCCCACGATCATCGATGGGCCGAGCACGGCGACGACGAACTCGCCTGCGCTGGTCGTCGCGAACACCTCGACGTCGCCTTCGAGGATGACGTACGCGCAGTCCGCGATGTCGCCGACGTGCATCAGCGGCTCGCCCGGCGCGAAATTCTGCAGCTGGCTCGTAAATGCCAGCAGCTTGCGCTCCGATGCCGAAAGGCCGCTGAACAGCGGTACTTTCTGCAGCAGCTCCGCTTCTTCCGAGACATCCACGCAACGCCTCCCCTGCCTGCCGGAGCGCGCGCAGCTTCCGCGCACCGATGCCGCGATCCATGTCGCCTGCGACAGAATACGGCATGGCCGCGGGCGGCGAAAGGGCACGACGTGACGACGTTCGACGACGACTTCTATCGCGACATCCTGGAAGGCATCGCCGTCCACGCCGACAATGCGTTCTACCGCGACGTCCTCGACACGATCACGCGGTACCAGGCGCCGGAGGTCGGCGTCGCGCTCAACAAGAACCAGATGGCGAGCAAGCGGTGGCTCGCCGACGCGCTGTTCGAGGCCGGCGGGTCGCGGCTCGGCCGTGTGCTGATCCTCGGCGGCTGGGTTGGCGCGCTTGGTGCCGTGCTGCTGCACGACCGCCGCTTCGCGATCGACGGCGTGGTCAGCGTGGACATCGATCCGAGTTGCGCCCCGATCGCGCTCGCGCTCAACGCGACGCATGTGCGCAGAGGTCGCTTCGACGCCGTTACCGCCGACATGCTCGACATCGACTACGCGGCGCCCGCGGGTGCTGCGGGACCCGCCGATCTCGTCATCAACACGAGCTGCGAGCATCTGGCGGAATTCGATCGCTGGTATGCGCGGATAGCGCCGGGCCAGAGACTGGTCATGCAGTCGAACGACTACTTCGCGGTCCGAGAGCACGTGAACTGCGTGCCCGACCTCGCGGCCTTCCGCGCACAGGCGCCGCTTTCCACCGTGCAGTTCACCGGCCAGAAACAGATGCGCCGCTACGTTCGCTTCATGCAGATCGGCTTCAAGTAGCGACGACTTTCGAACCTACGAACAGCGCGCGGACATCGACCCACGTCGCGCCCGCGTGGCCGCGGGTGCGCGCGCAAAGCGCGTCGACGAAGTCCCACGCCGCCGGATCGAACGTCAGATGATGCGTCAGCACGCCGGTGGCCTCCACTGCGTCGACGCGGCCGATCCGTCGCGCGGACAGGTGCGCGACGAGGCGCTCGATTGCACTGTCGACGCCGATGAATGCGCGTCCGCGCTTCCATGCGATCAGGTCGACATGCGTATTGACCTGGACCAGGCCCGCGCACGGCGTCGCGACGCTGCGCGGACCGAAGCACGACAGGCCGTGCAGTCCTGCCGCCGGCAATGCGGGGACGAGATCGAGGCAAACGCGGTTCCAGGGCGGAACGAGCACCGCGGCGAAGCGGTTGCCGAAGCGGTGCAGCAACGCGGTGCGACCCGCGACGAGCTCGTCGATGCGCGTTGCAACCGCGCGCTGGCTGCCAAGCTCCGCGGCGCGCTCGCCGTGCGGCTCGTGGTTCGCGTGCGCATAGCCGTGCTGGATGATCGTTGCCTGATCGATCGGCGCGATTGCGTCGAAGAGGGTCGCATCCGTTGTCGCCGGGATCGCGGCGACCGCAACCGGAACGTCGTTGCGGCGTGCGATGTCCGAGCAGCCTTTGCAGCGCCGGCGAATCGCTGCAGGCGTCGTCGTCGCGCCACCAGAGCGTTGCACGCCGACCCGCCGCCCGCCACGCGTCGAGCTCGCGATCAAGCGCATCCCAGCCGGTTGCATCGGCCCCCCACTCAGGCGGCTTCGCCGCCGTGCTGCCCCCGTCGGGGGCGGAATTCGCGCCTCGAGGCGGCTCTGCGCCGCTCATGCGAGCGCTTTCGCGGCCGCCCTGGCCGCGAGCAACTCGGCAAGCAGAACGGCGGTGCGCGCGGCCCCATCGCTGTCGAAGTCGAAACGGCCGAAGCTCGCCCGCGTTCCCGCGTCGTCCACGGCGCGAGCGAGCGATTCCGGCGTCAGCGTTCGATCGTCGACGACGACCGCAAGACCGAATTCGCGCAGCCGCTCGCCACGCGCGCGCTGCTCGGTCTCGCCGTTGCCAGTGAACGGTACGAGCACCGGCCGCGCGCCGCTCGCCATCACGTCCAGCGTCGTGTTGTAGCCCGCCTGCGATACGGAAACGAACGCGCGCTGCAGCAGGCTGCCGAAGTCGACGCGCGACCGCTCGACGATCGCGCGCGGCCCGGCGAGATCGCGCAGCCGCTGCATGCCCGCTTCGGGGATATTGGGTCCCGCGAGCACGCGCCACGTGAGGGTCCCGAAGCGAGAGTGCCGCTGCGCCGCCAGGGCCGTTGCGAGCAGTTCGATGCCCACGCCGCCGCCGCCGGCGGAGACGACGACTTCGTCGCGTCCGCTCCCCTGTACATCGACGTCGCGCGGACGCGAGCCGTCGGAGAACACGAAACCGGTGTAATGAACCGGCGGGACGAGCTCGTCGGCAAACGAGAACGTGTCCTCGAAGCGTGCGAAGCGCCGGTCGCCGTGCACGAAGATCGCGTCGAACCAGCGCGCGGCCCAGCCGAGCATCTCTCGCTCGCGCTCAGGTCTCTGCTGCACTTGCAGGATCTCCCGGATCGACCCGATGATAAGCGGCCGCGGCCGCGACGCGTCGATGCGCTCGAGCAGGGGAAAGAGCTCGAAGCGCAGCGAGCGGCGGCCGAACGGAAACGTCTCGAACACGACAGCGTCCGGCCGCGCGTCGGCATATGCGTCGAGCAGCAGGTCGCGCCGCCGGGCGCGGAATGCGTCGTCGATCGGGTTGAACTCGCCATCGCGAAGCGGCGTGAAGCTCGCATCGGACACGCGGACCGGCGGCAGCTGCACGACGCGCACGCCATTGGGCATCCGCCCGCCGATCGGCATGCCGCCGCTCACGAGATGCGTATCGAATCCGCGGGAAGCGAGCGCCTCGGCGATGAGCCGTGCGCGCATCAGGTGACCGATGCCCAGCAGGTGCTGGACGTAGACGAGCACACGTTGCATCGGCTGCGGCCGCGTGGCGAGGGCCGCGGGGGCGTCAGCGCTGCGCAGCGACCACCCGCCGGCGAACCGGGCGGCCGACGCGGTCGGCCACGAGGTCGGTGATGACGGACAGCCCGTTCAGCATCTCGGCTGCGTGCCGCGTGGATGGCAGCGGCTGATCCAGCAGATTGCGCAACGCGGTCGTCATGATCTCGGGCTCGTGCGGACCCTCGGGATCGAGCATGTACGCGAGTTCGAGCGACGCCGCACGCTGGGCGCGCATGACTTGCTCGCGGCGCGGCAGTACGCGCGGAACGAGGATCGCGCGCTTGTCCAGCGAAAGGATCTCGCAGAACGTGTTGTAGCCCGCCATCGCGACGACGCCGACGGCGCGCTCCATCAGCAGTTCCAGGTGCGCGTCGAAGGTCAGCACCTCGATGCGCTTCATCCGCTCGGCGCGCTCGCGGAAGTACCGCTGCTGCTCCGGTGCCATGAACGGGCCGGTGACGATGACCGCGCCGAGCGGGATGCGCCGATCGTGCTCGTACGCGGCCAGCACCCAATCCAGCACCGCCATGCCGTCGTCGCCGCCGCCGACGGTTACCAGCACGTACGGCGGGCGGCGTACCGGCGGCTCGGTGGTCTTCAGGTGCGGCACCGCGCGGCGCAGGTAGCCCGTATAGATCATCTTCGACCGCACGGCCGCCGGGCATGCAACACCCTGCAGCGGATCGGCGAAGTCGGCCAGCCCATAGACCCAGATTTCGTCGTACAGGTGTTCAAGCGCCGGCAACACCTTCTTGCGCTTCCACTCGCGCAGCAGCAGCGCCGGCTCGTCCATGATGTCGCGCAGGCCCAGCACGAGCGTCGTGCCGCGCGATTTCAGCAGGTTCAGCGTCGGCAGGACCTCGCCCTTGAGCCCGAGCGGCTCCTTGTCGACCAGGAAGAGATCCGGACGAAAGCTTTCGGCGGTCTGCTTGATGATCGCCGCGCGGATGGCCATTGTCTGGTCGAGGTCGATGTGCAGCCCGAGCGACTGGTACTCGCCGTTATGCAGCTTGACCACGCCGGGAATCCGCACGAAATCCACGCGTGGCAGGAAATCAAAGCTGCCGATGATCGGTGAGCCCGACAGGATCAGCACCGACACGCCCTTGAACCGGTCGACAATAGCGTGTGCGATCGCCCGGCAGCGGCGCAAGTGGCCGAGGCCGAAGCTGTCGTGGCTGTAGATAAGGATTCGTGCGTTGTCGAGTCGTTCCACGAGTTCCCCTGTCTCGAATCGCCTGCGGCGCCGTTGCCCGGCGCCGTTCGGACCCACATGCAACGACTGGTGCGCGGGGGCTCCACGCTGCGTCTTCGCTGCAGACAAGCAGGCTCCGATGGCGCGCCGCCCGTAGGATAGCCGACAATCGGCCCTGTGCGCACCGCTTACGCTCCATCCGCTCCAGGCGGTCGGCCTTCGTCCCGCGGCATCGTCCGGATGCTCCGCAACGTCACGGGCCTCGTACTCGCCGTCTACATCGCGACGCATCTCTTCAACCACGCGCTCGGCGTCATCTCGATCGACGCCCAAGACGGGCTGCTGGAAGTGCTGGCGCCGGTCTGGCAGAGCGTGCCGGGCACGGTGGTGCTCTACGGCTCGCTGATCGTCCACGCGCTGCTCGGGCTCTACGCGCTGTGGGTACGCAAGACGCTGCGGATGCCGACGTGGGAGCTCGCCCAACTGGTCTTCGGGCTGGCGGTGCCGCTGCTGCTGATTCCGCACGTCTTCGGCACGCGCGTCGCCCAGGCCCTGCTGGAAACGAATCCGACGTATCACACCGTCGTTGCGAGCATCTGGGCGAGCCCGATGGCGATGGTCCGGCAACCGTTGCTCGTCGTCATCGTCTGGATCCATCTGCTGATCGGGCTCCACTACTGGCTGCGGTTGCGCAGCCGCTACCGCCACGCGCTGCGCGTGTTCTACCCGGTCGCCGTCGTCGTGCCGCTGCTCGCGCTGCTCGGGTTCTGGGGCGCCGGCATCGAGCTGCGGGAACTCGCGGCCGTCGGCGAGGAGACGGTTACGCAAGGCTACGGTCCGAGCACAACGGCCTCGCCGCTGTCCCGCGAAGACGAAGCGCGCGCGCGTGCGCGCCTCGCCTCGCGCGAGCGCAAGGCGTATGAGATCTATGCCGGGCTGCTGGCCCTCGTGCTGCTGGCACGCAGTGCGCGGCAACTCGTCAGCGTGCGCGGCGAAACCTATTCGATCCGTCATTCGAACGGTCGGCTGATCACCGCACCCGTCGGTCACTCGCTTCTCGAGGCGCTGCGCGCCGCCGGAATCCCGCACGCCTCGGTGTGCGGGGGTCGTGCACGCTGTACGACGTGCCGCGTGCGCATCGAGCACAGCACGAGTCCGTTGCCGCCGCCGGAACCACTGGAAGCGGACGCGCTACGGCGAATCAACGCCGGCGAGAACGTACGTCTCGCCTGCCAGCTGCGGCCGACGGGCGACGTACGGATCACCCCGCTCGTTCCGCCCAACGTCGGGCCGGCGGACCTCGACGCGCGCCGGCTGCCGGGGCGCGAGCGCTCCGTGGCCGTCATGTTCGTCGATCTCCGCGAATCGAGCCGGCTCGGGGAGCAGCGCATGCCCTACGACGTGTTCTTCATTCTGAACCGCTTCTTTGCGGAGCTCGCCGAAGCGCTGCGCGAAACGGGTGGCTACTATTCGACGTTCAACGGCGATGGCCTGATGGCGCTCTACGGCACCGAAACCGATCTCGCGCAGGGTTGCCGCGACGCGATCCGCGGCGCCATCGCAATCGCCGCGCGGCTCGCGCAGATGAACGCCGCGTTTGCCCACGACCTCGGCCAGCCATTGCGCGCGGGCATCGGCATCCACGCCGGCGACGCGATCGTCGGCACGATGGGGCCGCCGGCGACGCCGCTGCTATCGGCACTCGGCGACACGGTCAACGTCGCCTCCCGCCTCGAGGCCGAAACGAAGCGCCGGCGCTGCACGCTCGTAGTGTCGTCGGCATGCGCGCGCGCGGCCGCTGTGGATCTGTCGCGTTTTCCGGAGCACACGGTGACGGTGCGGGGCCGCAGCGAGCCGGTGACCTACCATGCGATCGCCGATCCGGCGACGCTGACGGCGCTGCTCGCGGCCGCGGACCGAACGGCTGCGGCTAGCGACCCGCCGCGCGCGGCGCCTGTGCCGCGCTGACACGCGGCACGATCGGCAATGGTCCGCGACGCCCACTATCGCGCCAAGCTCGCACATCGTGCGCGCGGGCTGCACGACGTGGACCTGCGTGTCGCAGGCGTTACGGCGGAAATCGACGCGCGCCTTGCGCGAGGCGACATCGTGCGGATCCTGGAACTCGGCTGCGGCTACGGTACGGCGCTCCTCGAGCTGCGCGCGCGGTACGGAACGCGCGTCGAATTGCACGGGATGAACCGCGTCTACGACGACGGCAACGCCGACATCCTGGCGCGCAACGCCGCCGACCGGCGCATCTTCGACGCAGTGCCGGACGGCGCGCGCGAACTGCCGACGATCGCGTACGGCGACATCGCAGACGGACTGCCGTTCGCCGACGGCTATTTCGACGTCGTCTACAGCCAGGTTGCGTGGCTGTACTTCGGCCGCAAGATCGACGTGTTACGGGAGACGATTCGGGTGCTGCGAGGTGATGGCCTGGCGAAGATCGACGCGGATGAGCTCAAGCCGGGATTGCCGCCGGAATATGCGCGGCTTGTCGAGATCTGGAAAGGTGCAACGCTGATGCCGTTCGCCGACTATCTGGCGCGTCACGCGATGGCGCTGGCCGAAGCCCCTGAAGGCCACTACATCCGCGTCAACAAGGTCGCGTCGTTCGGCACCGATCTCGAGCCGGTCTTCGAAATCGACCTCGCGACGATCAACCCGAACTGGGACGGTATCAAGTGCGTCTATCGGTTGCAGCCGGACCCGTCGTCGCCGGCGCGCGATCCGCCTGCAGCAGACGATCGAGGAACGTGACCCGGTTGCTGGCGAGCAGTGCGCGGAATTCCGCGTGGCCGGCATCCTCGCCGGCCTGCACGTTCGCCAGATCCGCCGCATACGCAGGACTGCGGCTCAACTTGTGGAGCTTGTCGAGGTCCGCAAGCGGAGGTGTTGCCCGCGGGCTCGAATCGCGATCGTAATGCCGCAGCAGCAGCTGCAGCGCGGCCTCGATGCTCGCCTGCCGATTGCACAGGTCGAACGAGACGTGCAGCGAATAGGGCGACAGCGTGGCGACGCGGTGCGGCACGTAGTTGCGCAGATACATGAGGTCGCCGGGCCGCATGACGACCTCCGCTTCGACCGGACCCATCTGCGCGGGTTCGAGATCGGCAAGGTTCACCCGCCGCGGCGCTTGCCGTCGATGCAGGCTCCAGCGCTTCTCGCCCGCCATGTGGATGACGAGCACGTCGTCGGTGTCGACATGGCCGCGATAGGCTTCGTTGCCTTGCTGCGAAAAGAACGCCGTCGCGTTGCAGAAAGTCGCTGTCTGGCCGCGGTCGAGTGCCGTCGCGAGCGCATTGATCTCCGGCTCGAGGATGTCGAGCCCTTCGAGCACGCACGCGGCGCCATTCTCGAGATGTGCCTGCAGCACGCGCTTGTCGACGAACGCGATCTTGCGTTTCTGCACGAGCTTGTACAGGCGTGCCGGCGAAAGGTCGACCGGCTTGCCGGCCTGGAAGAGGTTCAGGTAATCGAGATCGAGCAGCGGGTCGTTCAAATGCCGCCGAAGGTGGGCGAGCGAGAACAACTGCTGTTCGGGCACGAGAGCCGCGCGATGGACATGGGTGACGTCGGATCCAGCCCCAAGCCCGTCCTTGAAATAGAAATCGCGAATTCGTCGCTGAACGGGTGAAAGTTCCATTGGGAGTCGTCAATTCAGAAGTGCACTTTCAGGCCTGGGACTGAACAGCGCGTTGGCAATTTGGATGACTTCAACTCGCGTTACGACGCACTACAAGTCATTGTTTATAGATACTTCTTTTGACCCGCACGGCAAGGTGCTGGGAGATGCTCGATAAATAAAAGGAACCTCACAATGAAGTCCATTATCGCCCACACGCGCTCGACACTGATGGCGGGTGCGTTCGCTATTTACGCCCCGCCGGAAACCGGGCCGAAAGCCACCGCATTGATCGATTCGACAACGCGCTTTGCTTCGAGCGAAGCGATCTCCGTTGCGGAGTAACCGTATTCACGCAGCAGCTCGCGCGTATGCTCGCCGAGCATCGGCGCGGCACGGCTGACGCGTGTCGGCGTCGCCGAAAAATGGATCGGACATCCAAGCGTCTTCGTCGCGCCTGCCTGCGGGTGTGTATTTTCTACCACCATTCCCCGCGCCAGCGTTTGCGGATGCGCCAACGCCTCGCCGATCGACTGCACGGCGCCGACCGGCACGCCCGCCTGCTCGAAGGCGTCGATCCATTCTGCTCGCGTACGGGCGCCGAGAATCGCGTTCATCAGCGCCACCAGCGTGTCCCGATTTTCCATGCGCGCCGAATTGCTGGCGAAACGGACGTCGTCGCGCCATTCCGGATGGCCCAGCACGTCGGCGATACGCTCCCAGTTCGCCTGGTTCGCGCCGCCGATGTTGAGCCAGCCGTCGCTGGCGGCAAACGCCTGGTAGGGCGCCGTCAGCAGATGCGCAGAACCGGTCGGGCCCGGCGACACCCCGGTGGCGAAGTGGATTGCCGCCTGCCAGTACGTCTGCTGCAGCGCGGCTTCCATCAGCGACGTGTCGACGACCTGCCCCTGCCCGGTCCGCTGCTTGTGGACGTACGCGGCCAGGATGCCGACGGTCGCGAGGATTCCCGCATTGATGTCCGCCACCGGACTGCCCGTCTTGACCGGCGGCCCGCCCGGTTCCCCGGTGATCGCCATCAGGCCTGCGAAGCCCTGCGCGATCAGGTCGAACCCGCCCTTGTCGCCATAGGGACCGTCGCGCCCGTAGCCGGATATCGCGCAGTAGATCAACCCCGGGTTGGCCGCCGCAAGCACGTCGTAGCCGAGGCCGAGCTTCTCCAGTGTTCCGCGGCGATAGTTCTCGGTCAGCACGTCGGCGTTGCGCACCATCCGCAACAGCACGTCGCGGCCCGCTGGCTGCTTCAGGTCGATCGCGATGCCGCGCTTGTTGCGATTCAGCATCATGAACGGGGCGGACACGCCGTTCACTCGCGGTTCGCGATAGCCGCGCGAGTCGTCGCCGCCGGGGAGCTTCTCGACCTTGACGACATCTGCGCCCATGTCGGCCAGCAGCATGCCGCACGTGGGCCCCGCCATGATCTGCGCGAGCTCGAGCACGCGCATTCCGCGCAGCGGGCCGGGATGCTCGGAACCGTGCGTTGCTTCAGTCATCGCATCGAGCATCGGGTGCGGCGCTCACTTGCCGGTGAACTCGGGCTTCCGCTTCGCGAGAAACGCCGCATAACCGACTCGAAAGTCGTCGGTGTCGAAGCATGCGAAACCCTCGTCCGCCTCGCCTGCCGAAAGTGGCGCCGGATCGGCCAGCCGGCGCGCGAATTTCTTGTGCCAGCGGGCGACGAGGGGCGCACCTTCGGCAATGCGCGTGGCCGCTGCCGCGACTTCGCCCGCCACGTCCGCATCCGGGACGACCCGGGTAACGAGTCCCTTGGACATCGCCTCCGCGGCGTCGAAGATGCGACCCTCGAGCAGGATCTCGAGCGCGACATCGGTACCGACGAGGCGCACGAGCGCCGCCATCTCGGCGTGCGCCATCACCAGACCGAGGCTCTTGACGGGTGCTCCGAAGCGGCTCGACGCGCCGCAGATCCGCAAGTCGCACATCGCGGCGATCTCGAGGCCGCCGCCCACGCAAATGCCATGGATCTGCGCGACCAGCGGCACCGGACAGTCAGCAAGTGCGCGCAGCGTCGCGTGCATCACCGCGCCGTACGCGCGCGCCTGCGCCGAGTTCGCGCGCTCGAGCGCAAACTCCGCGATGTCGTTGCCGGGTGAAAATGCGCGCTCGCCCGCGCCGCGAACGACGATGCACCGCAGTTCACCGTCGGCCGACAACCGTCGGATTGCATCGCCGAGTGCCTGCCACATGCCTTTCGTCAGCGCGTTGAGCTTGTCGGGCCGATCGAGGACGACCGTCGCGATCGGACCTGCCGACTGCACGTCGATCAACGTCGGCATCACGACGCGGGCGCCCGCCGAAGGATGCGGCCGGCCGTTTCGAAAAGCCGAGACAGCAGCGGCCAGAACAGCAGCAGCAACGCGAGCGTGGTGATCGAGCCGACGAGACCGTTCGACCAGAACACGCCGAGGTCACCGCCGGCACCGATCATCGACAGCCGGAACGCGTCCTCGCTGCGATTGCCAAGGACGAGCGCTAGCGTAAGAGGCGCCAGCGGAACGCCGATCTTCTTGAACACGTAACCGACGACGCCGAAGAGCAGCATCAGCCACACGTCGAACATCGCATTCTGGATCGCGAACGCGCCGATCGCGCATGACACGACGATCATCGGCGCCACCGCGGCGAACGGAATGCGCAGGATCGACGCGAAGATCGGCACCGTGGTCAGCACGATGATCAGGCCGACTACGTTGCCGAGGTACATCGATGCGATCAACCCCCACACGAAATCCTTGTGCTCGACGAACAGCAGCGGACCGGGGTTCAAGCCCCACACCATCAGACCGCCGAGCAGGATCGCCGCCGTTCCCGAGCCGGGTATTCCGAGCGCCAGCATCGGCAGCAGTGCCGACGTCCCCGATGCATGCGCGGCGGTCTCCGGCGCGAACACGCCTTCGATGCGGCCATGACCGAACGTCTCGGGATTCTTCGAGAATCGCTTGGCGAGGTTGTAGCCCATGAACGATGCCGCAATCGCGCCGCCCGGCGTGATGCCGAGCCAGCACCCGATCGCCGACGACCGCACCAGCGTCACCCAGTAGCGCGGCAACTCGCGCCACACCTTCAGCACAACGCGCAGGCTGATCGCCGCCGCGTGGCCGCGAAGTGCCAGCCGCTCCTCCATCGTCAGCAGGATCTCGCTGATGCCGAAAAGGCCGATGACGGCGACGAGAAAGTTGACGCCGCGCAGCAGCGGGTCGAAGCCGAACGTCATCCGGAGCCTGCCCGATACCGTGTCCATCCCGACGGCAGCGAGCAGCAGCCCGAGCGCCATCGAGATGACCGTCTTGTGCTTCTCCTCGCGGCCGAGGCCCACGAACGAGCAGAACGTCAGCAGGTAGACGGCGAAGAACTCGGGCGGCCCGAAGCGCAAGGCGAACGACGCGATGCGGGGCGCGAGAAACGTGATCAGCACGACGGCGACGAACGAGCCGATGAACGACGACGTGAAGGCCGCGGTCAGCGCCTCGGCGGCCTTTCCCTGCTGAGCCATCGGATAACCGTCGAACGTCGTCGCAACCGACCAGGCCTCGCCGGGAATGTTGAACAGGATCGACGTGATCGCACCGCCGAACAGCGCGCCCCAGTAGATGCACGACAGCATGACGATCGCCGACGTCGGATCCATCGTGAACGTCAGCGGCAGCAGGATCGCGACGCCGTTCGGTCCGCCAAGGCCCGGCAGCACGCCGACGAAGATGCCAAGCAGCAGTCCGACCAGCATCAGCGCGAGCGTCTTCCACGTCAGCAGGACGGCAAAGCCATGCAACAGCAGTGTGACGGCCTCCATTCGGGCGCGATCTAGGGCCTAGAAGCCGAACAGCGCTTCGATCGGGCCTTTCGGCATGATGACGTCGAAAGCGATCTCGAACGTCACGAACATGATCAGCGCGAACACCACGCTCGTCAGCAGCGACTTCCACCACGCGATCCGTCCGATGAACCGCATGAAGCCTGCGACCAGCAGCAGGCTTGCGACGTAGATGCCGAGAACCTGCACGAGTGCGACGAATACGAATGTCGGCACGAATACCTGCAGGACGCGCCGCAGCTGGTCACGGGTGACAAACGGCTTCGACGAGACCCTGCGCAGGACGACGATCCGCGCAAGGCCCCACAGCGACGCGCCGGCGAGGATCACGCACAGGTAGAACGGCATGTAGCCGCTCTGCGGGCCGTCCTTCGCCCAGCCCATGCCGCTGCGCCAGTTGTCGAACCCGAGCAGCAGCGCGAGCGCCAGCAGCACGACGTAGACGACCGCCTCGACGCTGCGAGTGCTCGTCACCGGCGCCGACGTGCCGGAAGGCGCGTCCGGGTCGTCGACGACGATCTCGGATTCAGTGGCTGCCATCAGCGTCGCGCAAGGAAAGGACGTGCGCGCCCTTCCCCGGTCGGGAAAGAGCGCGTCGAGACGACGGCACGCGCCGCTACTGGGCGACGAAGTCCGCTTCGATCATCAGGTTCTTGTTGAGCGTATCGTCCTCCTCGAGGAACGACAGCATCTCCTTGCCGGTCAGGAACACGGGTTTCAGCGCCTGCTTCTCCATGTATTCCTTGTATTCGGGCGTCTGCGTGACCTTCTTGAACAGGTCGACGTAGAAGGCCGTCTGTTCCGGTGTCATCTTGCCCGGCAGGAACATCGCGCGGAGCATCAGGTACTGCATGTCGAGACCCTCTTCCTTGCAGGTCGGGATATCGTTCCACGACATCGTGTCGGTCACCTTCGTCTTGTACGCGATCCGTTCCTTGTCGAACACGCACAGCGCGCGGACCTGCCCCGCCCGCCACACTTCGAGGTTCTCGGACGGGTTGTTCACGTTCGCCGCCGTGTGATTGCCCACGAGTTGCGTCGCGGCTTCGCCACCCGACTTGTACGGCAGGTACGCGAATTTCGCGCCGGTCTTCTTTTCCATGAAGACCGTGAGGACGTGGTCCTCCCGCTTCGAGCCCGTGCCGCCCATCTTGAACGGCGGATTCGCAGTCTTCGCCGCCGCGACGAACTCCTTGACGTTCTTGTACGGCAGCGTCGTGTTGTCCCACAGCACGAACTGGTCCATCGCGATCACCGAAACGGGCGTCAAATCGCGCCAGTTGAACGGGATCTTGGCCGCCAGCGGCAGCATGTAGATCAGTGAATACGCGATCAGCACCTTGTTCGGGTCGCCGTCGCTGGACTTCATGTACATCAGCGCTTCGGCGCCCGACGCGCCGCCTTTCAGCGACACCACCATCGGCTGGTTCATCAGCTTGTTCTTCTGGATCGCAGCCTGCATCATCCGCGCCATCTGGTCAGACGCGCCGCCGGCGCCGGCGGCGACGACGATCTCGACGGGCTTCGTCGGCTCCCAGGCAATCGCGGGCGCACTCATCAGCATGATCGCCAGCGCGCCCCACCTGCTCGTGAACGTGTTCATCGCGATGCTCCTCCTAAGACGTCAATTGGCTTTGGTCCGGGTCTCTTGCGTTCGCCCGTCGTACATTATCACCGGTGTGCGCGGCCAGCGACTGCTAGCGTACACACCTTGACCCCATGAACGCTCCCGCGCCCCAGCCGCTCGTCTTCCACGCCAACAGGCCAGGCCAGGATGTGGCCGTCAGGCTGGCGAAAGTCGTCTCCGGCGCCGTCATGGCCGACGCCGCGTCGTGCGCGCGCTACGCGACCGATGCCTCGATCTACCAGGTGCAGCCGCTCGCGATCCTCGTCCCGGCGAGCGACGACGACGTGCGCGCTGCGACCGAGGTCTGCACGGCACTCGGGGTGCCGATCATTGCGCGTGGCGCCGGCAGCTCGCAATGCGGGCAAACCGTCGGTGCCGGGCTCGTCATCGACCACAGCAAGCACCTGAACCGCGTGGTGGCGTTCGATGCATCCGCGCAGACGGTCACCGTCGAGCCGGGCATCGTCCTCGACGAACTGAACGGCTGGCTGCGCAAGCACGGCCTGTGGTTCCCGGTCGACGTCAGCACGTCGGCGCAGGCCACGCTCGGCGGGATGGCCGGCAACAACTCGTGCGGCTCGCGCTCGCTGTACTACGGCAATATGGTGCACAACGTCGCTGCACTGGATGTCCGGCTCGCGGATGGGACCGAAGCGCGGTTCGGACCGGAGCGTGACATGAACGACGCGCCGCCCCGAGTGCGCGAGCTCGTTGCGGCGCTGCGGTCGATCGGCGAGCGCGAGCACGACGAGATCGCGCGCGTCGTGCCGCGTGTCATGCGGCGTGTGGGCGGCTACAACGCGGACGTGTTCAACCCGCAAAGCGAGCGCCCGTACACGGCGGACGGCAGCGTCAACCTCGCGCACTTGCTCGTCGGCAGCGAAGGCACGCTCGCATGGACGCGGACGCTTACATTGTCGCTCGCGCCGCTGCCCCGTCACCGCGCGCTCGGCGTCGTCAACTTCGGCTCGCTGCATGCGGCGATGGCCGCGACGAGCGAGCTCGTAGCACTCGGGCCATCCGCGGTCGAGCTCGTCGATCGGACGATGATCGACCTTGCGCGTAGCAATCCGTCGTTCCGTCCGGTGATCGAGCGTGCGCTGGTGGGCGAGCCCGACGCAATCCTGCTCGTCGAGTTCACGGGCGACGATGCGCCGGCGACACTGCGCAGGCTCGACGACCTCGAGGATGTGCTGGCCAACCACGGGCTCGAGCGGCATCTGGTCAAGGTCCCGCTCGCCGCCGAGCAGAAGTCGTTGTGGGACGTGCGGAAGGCGGGCCTCAATATCATGATGAGCCTGCGCGGCGACGGCAAGCCGGTGTCGTTCATCGAGGATTGCGCCGTCCCGCTCGCGCACCTCGCCGAATACGTCGACCGCCTCACCGAAATATTCCGCCGCCACGGCACGCGCGGCACGTGGTACGCCCATGCATCGGTGGGAACGCTCCATGTGCGGCCGATCCTCGACATGCGCCGCGACGGCGCGCAGAAGATGCGCGCGATCGCCGAGGAGGCGTCGGCGATCGTCCGCGAATACAAGGGTGCGTACTCGGGCGAGCACGGCGACGGACTCGTGCGCAGCGAATGGGTCGCGTGGCAGTTCGGACCGCGACTCACACGCGCGTTCGAAGCGATCAAGGATCTGTTCGATCCCGCAGGGGTGATGAACCCGGGCAAGATCGTTCGCCCTTCGCGGATGGACGACGCGAGCCTCTTCCGGTTTCCGCCCGCGCATCGGACGCTCGCACTGGACACGGGCCTCGACTGGACCGCGTGGGACGTGCAGAACGATCCGCGCACCGGCGCGCTGAGTCCGCCCGGCAGCGGCGGCGATCCGGCGCACGGGTTCGCCAAGGCGGTCGAGATGTGCAACAACAACGGCCACTGCCGCAAGTTCGACGCCGGCACGATGTGCCCGAGCTACCGCGTAACCCGCGACGAGATCCATTTGACGCGCGGTCGCGCCAACACGCTGAGGCACGCGCTGTCGGGTGCGCTCGGCCCGTCCGTCGCGTCGACCGCCGTGCGCGACGCGCTCGATCTTTGCGTCGGCTGCAAAGGCTGTCGCCGCGAATGCCCGACCGGTGTCGACATGGCGCGGATGAAGATCGAGTTCCAGTATCAATGGCAGCGCGAGCACGGCGTGCCCTTGCGCGACCGGCTGCTCGCCTATCTGCCACGCTGGGCATCGCTCGCCGCACGCGTCGCGCCGCTGCTGAACCTGCGCAACCGGTCGCCGGCGCTCGCGGCGCTGATGGAGCGGCCGACGGGCATTGCCGCCGCGCGCTCGCTGCCGCAATGGCGCCGCGACCCGTTCGCGCGCCAAAGCGCTGCGACGGATGCGAACGCCGACGTCGTGCTGCTCGTCGACACGTTCACCCGCTATTTCGAGCCCGAGAATGCCGATTCGGCGCTGCAGGTGCTGCGGGCAGCCGGCTTTTCCGTGGCCATCGCCGCGCCGATGGCAGCGGATGCATCGCGGCCGCTGTGCTGTGGCCGCACGTTCCTGGCGCACGGCCTCGTCGACGAGGCGCGGCGCGAAGCGAAGCGGATGATCGACGCACTCGTGCCGCATGTGCGCCGCGGTGCTGCGATCGTCGGACTCGAGCCGTCGTGCCTGCTGACGCTGCGCGACGAATTCCTGGTGCTCGGATTGGGTGACGCTGCGCGCGAACTCGCGGGGCGCGCGATGCTGATCGAGGAGTTCCTCGTCCGAGAGCAGGCGGGGGGACGATTGACGCTGGCACTCGACGCGCTGCCCGAGCGCCGCGCGCTCGTGCACGGGCACTGCCATCAGAAGGCGTTCGACGTCGCCGGCCACGTCGTCACGGCGTTGCGCTGGATTCCCGGCCTCGACGTCGAGATGGTCGAGTCGGGCTGCTGCGGCATGGCCGGCGCATTCGGCTACGGCGTCGACCACTACGACGTGTCGATGCGAATGGCGGAGCTGTCGCTGCTGCCGGCGGTGCGCAACGCACCTGCCGATACGCTGATCGTCGCCGACGGCACGAGTTGCCGGCACCAGATTGCCGACGGGACGCGCAACGACCGTCGCCGCGACGCCGTGCACGCCATCCGCGTGCTCGCGCGTGCGCTGCCGGCTGCGGCACGCGATGGCGCGACGACGACGGTCGCGCACAGCCGATGACCAAGGGGCCGAACGCCGCGCCGCCGGCGGCCGACCTGACGCGAATATCGAGCGCCACGCTCGAGCACTACGATCGCCAGGCGGAGTCGTTCTGGCAGGCGACGCGCGATCATGACGTCCGCCAGAACATCGACGCGCTGCTCGAACGCATCGAAGGTCGGCCGCCATTCACGCTGCTGGATTTCGGCTGCGGGCCGGGTCGCGATCTTTGCACGCTGACTGCACGAGGCCACGTCGCCGTCGGCCTCGAAGGCGCTGCGCGCTTCGTCGCGATGGCACGCGAACAGAGCGGCTGCGAAGTGCTGCAGCAGGATTTCCTGCACCTCGACCTTCCGCCGCAGCGCTTCGACGGCATCTACGCGAACGCATCGCTGTTTCACGTGCCGGCGTCGGAGTTGCCGCGGGTGCTCGCCGAACTGCACCTGGCGCTGAAGCCGCGGGGCGTGCTGTTCGCGTCGAACCCCCACGGCGATGACGAGGAAGGCTGGAATCGCGGCAGGTATGGCGCATACCACGCCCCGGCGACGTGGGCGCGTTACGTGTCGGACGCGGGATTCGTCTTGCTCGACGAGTACTTCCGGCCTGCGGGATTGCCACGGTCGCAGCAGCCTTGGCTCGCGACGGTCTGGCGCAAAACCGGCTGAGGAGCGCCGCGCGAGCGCCCCGCCGTGGGCGTTACGTCGACTCGGGCGGTGTGGCGCCGGGTTCCGGTGCCGGCGATTCGGCGGCCGCGCGATCGAGTTTCTTCTGCTTCTTCTCTTCCTTCTTGCGTTTCTTTTCCAGTTCCTTCTGGCGTTTCTGAAACTCGAAGTTGGGCTTGGCCAAGTGGGCGTCCTCGCTAGCGTCGGGTGCGGACCGATCGTCCGTCGATGACTTTTACCTCAAAACGACGCGGAAAACCAGTGAAGCGGCGCTGCCTCCACGTCGCGCCGCCGCGTGTCACCGTGGAAGCAACGATTCGATGAACGCATCGCAGCGGCCCGGCGACGACGGACAGGAAATCGTCCCGCTCGACGGGTTGAAGTTGCGCAGGTTGTAGTAGTACGTGCCACCCGGTTGCAGCACCGGGTAGCCGGGCCGCGACGGATCGGCCGTAAAAAAGTTGGTCACGGATATTCCCGACGCACGCGACACCGGACCGCTGGTTCCGGACGGGTCGGTCGCCCGGAAATCGCACGGTATCTTCGAGATCGTTGCCTCGCGCACCGTCGGCTCGCCGGCAAACTCGGCCGCCGACAATCGACCCACGCGCGTGCCGATCGTCGGCGGCACGACGAATCGCACCGTCCAGGCGCCGTTCCATGCGAACGCGGGCGGGTTGATCATCCGCGCGCTCTCGACGCGCGCGCTCTGACTGCCAACGTCGCTCCACAGGTAGCTCGGGAACTGCGCGCACAGGCCCGGTGGCGATGGCGGGCTCGATACCCAGCCCAGCGTCATCGTCGCCGGATTGCTCGCCCCTGCGGACGTGCGGACGAACACCGAGTACGTATGGGGTCCCGGCGTCGTTTCGCGCGCGATGCAGATGTTGCTCGTGCTCGAGCAGCCGTTCCACGTGTAGCTGCCGGCGACCTTGTCGCATGTCACGGCCAGCACGACGCTCGAGTTGACGAGCGGCGGATCGGTTTGCGACGTGCGCGCCAGCGTGCAGGTCGCGACCGCACCCGCCGCTTCCCACGAGACGGTGACGCTCGCCGGTGCGCTCGGACCCGCGGCATTGCGCGCAACGACCGAATACGCAACCTGCCCCGCTGCGGCTGACGTTGCGATGCACGTCGATATCGCGCTCGTGCAACCGGTCCACGTGAACACCGACGGCGAATTGCTGCAAACTGCCGTGAGGGTCAAGGAGCTGCCGACGTTCGGCGTGCTATCGGATGGCGTAACGACGCACGTCGGCACCGGGCCCGGCCCGCTCGGGGGCGCAGTAGATCCCGGCGGGACGGGACCGACGCGCACCAACCCGATGCTGCCTGATTTTCCAGCGCTACTGCCGCCGGTAAACGCGTAATCGAGTTGCGCCGCCGCGTAGCTTGCAAATGCCAGGTTCGCGGTGCCGACCGGCACGCTTGAAGGCGCCGGATTCGTGGGCTGATCGAACAGGCCGCCCGTGGTCTCGTACAGTTGAAGCGCGAAGGACCGCGTTCCCGGGACGTAGGGCTTCTGCAGGCCCACAAACCATCGCTGACCGGACGGGCCCATCGATTGGCCCGCAGGTGCATACGTGTACCACGTCAGTAGCAGCGATTGTGAACCTGGGTTGAGTTCGAGCACGACGCCTTGCCCCGATGTTGCCGGTGCAAACCAATTGCCCGATAGCGCAAAGTCGGCGTCGGTGCCCGAGGCTGCGTCCGTCGCGCAGGTGACATTGGGCGTAAGGCGGGTCAACGGGGTGGACCCCGTGCGACCGCTGCCGTCCGTGAACGTGTAGCTGAGCGTCCCATTGCTGCAATCCGAGAACGCAAGCGTTCCCGAGCCGACCGCGGTTGGTTGCGTTATCGGGAGCGCATCGAAATTGCCGCCGACGTTCTGATAGATCGTGACCGGGACGCTGGCGCTGCCGCTCTGGCCGTTCCCGTTGAACGTGTACCAGCGCTCCCGGTCAGACGCGCCGACCGGCGCGCTGTCGAACGTGAACCAGGCGCCTTGAACAAGCGACGTACCGGGTGCTATGAGATCGGGAAAGACCTCGAGCTCGATGCCTTGTCCGCTCTTCGCGGGGTCATACCATGATCCCGTCAGGCCATGCTGGTTGAGATCGGGCGACGCTCCCTGAACTGACGCCGAGAAGAGAACTACGGACGCAACGACATGGATGCAAACGCGGTTCATACAGAGCTCCCCGCTCAGCGAGAATTGGTCCAGCGCGTAGACGCGAAAGTAGTACCTTCGAGAGCCGGGCGCGACATAACGTTGGACAAAACGCTGACGCCTTCGAACTCCGTCTGCGGGCCAACGGACGGACCCGCTTTGCCGCGGCGAGTTCCCCGAAATGTCCGTCGGCGAGCGCACCGTGGGTCGCATGCTATGCTGATTTTGCGCCGGCCGCAGACCCAGAGTGGGTTTGCCGCGCGCGTCCCTCGTCGAACTGCGGAGAACCGCCATGCCCAACGGCTTTCGTCGCTGCGCGCTGATCGTCGTATGCGCGCTGCTGTCGGTCATCAATGCGCATGCGCAGACGCTGCGTATCGGCCTGGCCGAGGATCCGGACGTGCTCGATCCGACGCTCGCGCGAAGCTTCGTCGGCCGGATCGTGTTCGCCGCGCTTTGCGACAAGTTGTTCGACATCGACGAGAAGCTCAATATCGTCCCGCAACTCGCCGCCAGCTACGAATGGTCGGCCGACAGCAAGGCGTTGACGATCAAGCTGCGCCCGGACGTGACGTTTCACGACGGCGAGAAACTCGACGCTGCAGCCGTGAAGTACAGCCTCGAGCGCCACAAGACAATGGCCGGTTCCAACAGGCGCGGCGAGCTTGCGCCGCTTGCGACCGTCGACGTCGTCGACGCAGCGACCGTGCGTCTCAACCTGACGGCGCCGTTCTCGCCGCTGCTCGCGCAACTGGCGGACCGCGCAGGGATGATCGTCTCGCCAAAGGCAGCGCAGGCCGCGGGCGACAAATTCGGCGCCAAGCCCGTATGCGCCGGTCCTTTCAAGTTCGTCGAGCGCGTCGCGCAGGATCGTATCGTGCTCGAACGCTATGCCAACTACTGGAACAAGGGTGACGTGCATTTCGATCGCGTCGTGTTCCTGCCGATTCCCGACTCCACGGTACGCCTCGCGAACCTGCGATCCGGGCAGCTCGACTTCATCGAACGCCTCGGGTCATCCGATGTGCCGCAGGTGAAGGCCGACTCGCGCTTCCGGCTCACGAAGATCACCGAGATCGGCTACCAGGGCATCACGATCAATCTCGGCAAGAGCGACCTCGCGCAGAAGAATCCGCTGGGCCGCGATCCTCGCGTGCGGGAGGCATTCGAGCTGGCGCTCGACCGCGACGGCATCGTGCAGGTTGCGAACGACGGGGAAGGCGACGCGGGAAACCAGTGGGTCGCGCCGACGAACCCGTTTTACGCGAAGACCGTGCCGATCCCCGCGCGCAACCTCGCGCGGGCGAAAGCGCTGCTGCAGGAGGCCGGCGTCACGAATCCGTCGTTCACGCTGATGACGCCGACGACGGCGGACGCGCAACGCATCGCGCAGGTCGTGCAGGCGATGGCCCGCGAAGCCGGGTTTGACATAAAGATCCAGTCGACCGAGTTCGCGACGTCGCTCGATCTCGCCGACAAGGGTCAGTTCGATGCGTACGTGCTCGCCTGGAGCGGACGCGCCGATCCCGACGGCAACATCTTCAGCTTCGACGGGTGCAAGCAACCGCTCAACTACGCGGGATACTGCAAGCCGGAAGTCGACGACATCCTCAATCGGTCGCGGACGACGCGCGACGTCGCCGAGCGCACGAAGCTCTTCGGCGAGCTCGCGGCGATCGTGCTGAAGGACCGGCCAATCGTCTACCTCTACCACCGGCACTGGCTGTGGGCGTACGCGAGCAAGATCGAAGGCTTGCGGCCGATACCGGATGGCCTTGTGCGCGTAACGGGCGTCCGCTTCAAATAGCGTCCCCCGAACCGCGACGCACGCCGGACGTCCCGTGCCGCCGTGACGACGTTCATCATCCGCCGCATCGCGACGATCATCCCGACGCTGATCTTCGTCTCGCTGCTGATATTCGGGTTGCAGCAACTCCTGCCAGGCGATCCCGCGATGATCCTTGCCGGCGAGGAGCGCGACCCGACGGTGATCGCGCACCTGCGCGAAACGATGCATCTCGACCAGCCGTTTCCCGTCCGCTACCTGTACTGGCTGCGCGGCGTGCTGCACGGCGACCTCGGCGAATCGCTGCGGCTGCAGCAGCCGGTGCGCGGACTGATCGCCGACAAGCTGCCGGTGACGCTCGAGCTTGCGTGCATCGCGATCGTCATCGCGCTCGTCATCGGCATTCCGGCCGGCGTCGTATCCGCCGTCAAGCGCGGCACTGCGTGGGACTATGGCGCGAACGTCGTCGCGCTGTGGGGATTGTCGACGCCGAATTTCTGGCTCGGCATCATGCTGATCCTGCTGTTCTCGGTGACGCTCGGCTGGCTGCCGGCGTCGGGTTACGTGAGCCCGTTCGAGGACTGGCGAGCAAACCTGGCGTCGATGATCATGCCGGCGTTCGTGCTCGGCAACGCGATCGCAGCCGTGCTGATGCGGCACACGCGCAGCGCGATGCTGCAGGTGCTGTCGTCCGACTACGTGCGCACGGCGCGCGCCAAGGGTGTGCTCGAGCGCGACGTCGTGCTGAAGCATGCGCTGCGCAACGCGCTCATTCCGATCATCACGCTGGGTGCGCTCGAGTTCGGTACGCTGCTGTCGGGTGCCGTGCTGACCGAGCAGGTCTTCACGATTCCCGGGTTCGGCAAGCTGATCGTCGACGCGGTGTTCAACCGTGACTATGCCGTCGTGCAAGGCGTCGTGCTGTTCACCGCGACGGCGTACATCGTCCTGAACCTGGTCGCCGATGTCGCGTACGCGATCGTCAATCCGCGGATCCGCGTGCAGTGATGCTCCCGTCCACTGCTGTCGCCGACGAGTCGGCGGCCGGGCCTGCGCAGACGGCGCGCGCGGTGCCGCGCTCGAAAGTCCTGCGCCGATTGCTGCGGCGCCCGGCCGCATCGATCGGGCTCGCCGTGATCGCGGGGTTCGTCGTCGTGGCGCTCGGCGCGAGCGTGGTCGCACCCTACGATCCAATCGCGACCAGTTTCGCGACCGTGCGCAAGGCACCCAGCGTCGCGCACTGGTTCGGCACCGACGAGATTGGCCGCGACGTGCTGTCGCGCATCGTGTACGGAGCGCGCGCCTCGCTGCTGGCCGGCGTGGTGTCCGTGCTGATCTCGATCTCCGTCGGCGTGCCGATCGGTCTGCTGGCGGGCTATGCGGGCGGGATGACGGACATGCTGATCTCCCGGGTCACCGATGCGTTGCTCGCGTGCCCTTTCCTGATCCTTGCGATCGCGCTCGCGGCCTTTCTGGGACCCAGCCTGACCAACGCGATGATCGCGATCGGCATCTCGGCGACGCCCGTTTTCATTCGCCTCACGCGTGGCACCACGCTCGCGGTCAAGGCCGAGGACTTCGTGCTCGCGGCACGCGCGATCGGCAACGCGCCGTGGCGCGTCGCGATCCGGCACGTGCTGCCGAACATCGTGCCGCCGCTGCTCGTTCAGGCGACGCTCGCGATCGCGGCAGCAGTGATCGCGGAGGCGAGCTTGTCGTTCCTCGGCCTCGGGCAGCAACCGCCGCAGCCCAGCTGGGGTAGCATGCTCAATACCGCGAAGAATTACATCGACAATTCCCCGTGGATGGCGATCTGGCCCGGCGCATCGATCTTCCTGCTGGTACTGTCATTCAACGTCGTCGGTGACGGGTTGCGCGATGCGCTCGACCCGCGTTATTCCTAGCGAACTGGCAACAGTTCGTAACAGCTCCGTGGCCCGGTCAACGGCGGCGCGGGGACAAGCGTTTTGGTGGGTGCACGCGTTGGCGAACGGAAGGCGGGTTCAAACGATCCAACGAATGTGCTGATCCGGAGGCAATCATGACAAGGAAAACGTTGGTCACGCTGCTCATCGCTGCCGTCGCGAGTGTTGCGACGATCGGGGCGCAGGCAGCGGGAGGACACGGCGGAGGCGGTGGTGGCGGCGGTCACGGCGGCGGAAGCTGGGGCGGCGGTCACGGCGGCGGCGGACACGGCGGCGGCAGCTGGCACGGCGGACATGGGGGAAGCTGGCACGGCGGCCACGGCTGGTATGGCGGCCGCGGGTACTACGGCTACGGCAACGTGTACCTGGGCTTCGGCTGGCCGTGGTACTGGTGGGGGCCGTCGTATTACGGCTACTACGGCTACCCGTACTACTCGACCTCGACGTACTACCCGGCATCGACGTATTACCCCGCATCGACGTATTACGACGGCCCGGCATCCTACGACTCGACACAGAATTACGTCGAGCCGTCCGGAAACACCGCGCCCCAATCACAAGCGCAGTACTACTGCCCCGACAGCGGGTATTACCCGTCGGTGCAGGCGTGCCCGCGCGGATGGCTCCGGGTGCTCCCCGGCAATCCGCCACCGCGCTGACGACGAGGCTCGCGTTCGACTGAGTGCCGGTCGCCCACCAACGGGCGGCCGGCTTTCAATGGGTCGCGATCCGCACCAGCCGGTCGGTCCCCGATTCGGCACCCCATGCCTCACCGGCGCGTCCTAGCATCTGCCTTACGTTCGCGCCGGTCTTGTCCGACGGATAACTGGTGAAACGCTCGGTGGCCGGATCGAAGCGGACGATCGCGTTCGTCGACCAGTCCGTGAGCCACACGCGGTCGTCAGGATCGACCCAGACCGAGTACGTGCGGGCGTCGCCAGGCAGCTTCCACTCGCGCCACGTCTTCGTTGCCGGATCGTAGCGGCCGACCTGTCCCGTGTTCCAGTAGCTTACCCACACGTTGCCCTTCGAGTCGGACCACACGCGTCGCGCACCCTGATTGGGGGTGGGCGGCTCGATTACGGTCGCTTCGCCCGTCTCGACGTCGATGCGGGCAATGTGACTGCCTGCGAGCGATGCGTAGTAAATGTCGCCGGACGGCGTCGTCGTGATTCCATACGGTCCGGTGCCCCGGGGTGCACGCCAGGCACGAACGTCGCCCGTCGCGGGATCGACGCGGCCGTAGTAGCCGCTTTGCCCTGTGAACCACGCCCTGCCCCGGCGATCGAATGTCAGCGTGTTCAAGTTGGCGCTGGGCGCCGACGCCGGCAGCTTCCACACGGTGACCGCGTGCGTTTTCGGATCGACGCGAACGATCGCGTTCTGTCCGCCATCGGTGATCCAGGGGGCACCGTCGGGGCCGACGACCACGCCGTGCGGCGCGGAATTCCTGCCGAGCGGAACCTCGTCCACCTTGCCGGTAGCAGGATCGAGGATGCCCAGCTTGCCGGTCATCTGCGCCGTGTAGTAGACCGGCCCGCCGGGTTCGCGAGTCGCGGCGACGTCGTGCGGATGAGCCCCGGCGGTGACGGAGAAATACGTCGGCGTTTGCGCCGAGGCGACGCTGGCGGCGAGCGCCAGCAGCAGCGCGACGGATCGGACTGGATTCATGACGAGCGCCTCCCGAACTGTTGCTGGATTCCTTGGAAGTGTAAGCCGTCCTTTCGCAAGCCGCGCGATCGCTCCGGTGGGTCCACCGCGGCGGATGCCCCGGACGGTGGATGCGGTATTGGGCGTTTTTCCCACGCCACGGACGCCGTCTGCCGGCTCCCCGGGAAAATCCGTTGCCCTGCGCCGCCGCCGCAGCTTACGATGGGTCGATCCGACATCACGGCGATTCCAAGGAGCACATCATGCGGGTTTCCGACTTAGCGATCGCAATCGCAGCCGCCGCCTCGATCGGGGCGTCCGCACCCGTAGCCGCATCCACCTGCTATGCGCTGGTGGACCGGTCGAACGAAGTGACCTACCAGGGTCCACTCCCGCCTGTCGACCTTAGCGACGACGGCATTGCCGCCCGGGAAGCACTCCGCGCGCAGGGACAGCAACTGATCGCGATGGACACCGACAAGTGTCCCGCCATCGACCGCGCGCGCAACGGCGCGAGAAGCGGCCCGGCGTCCGTCGAGGAAATCGTCGCCGGAATGCGCTCGGCGACTCCGTACGGCACACCGGCAAGTCCGGCGGCTGCGACGAGCACCGGCGGTATCAAGATGCCGCAAATCACCGTGCCGCGCGCGACCGGGGGCGGCGGGCCGTCCGTAGGCGGTCCGCCGTCGGGAATGTCGATTCGCTGACGGTCGATCGCCCGACCCGGCCGTGAAGCTCGAAGTCCGGCCAGCGAACTTGCAGCACTAGCCACGGGATCGATCGCGGCGCACGGGCGCCGCAGCATGTGCAAAGGCCCGCGTCCGGCAAAGACGCGGGCCTTTGTTTTTCGATTGCCGATGCCTACTGCTGGTCCTTGTCCTTGCCGTCGTTGCCCTTGCCCTTCTCGGGCTGTCCGCGCGCGGGCGCCGCCGGCCGCGCTTCCTGCCGTTGCTGTTGTTGCTGGGGTTGCGGTTGCTGCTGCGGTGGGCGCTGCTGCGCTTCCTGCTGACGTTGCTGCGCCTGCTGCCGTTGCTGCTCCGCCTGCTGCTGCTTTTGCTGCTGTTGCTGCTGTTGCTGCTGCTGACGGGCCTCCTGCTGCTGCCGTTGCTGCTCCGCCTGCTGCTGTTTCTGCTGCTGTTGCTGCTGTTGACGGGCCTCCTGCTGCTGCCGTTGCTGGTCCGCCTGCTGCCGCTGCTGCTGTTGGCGAGCCTCCTGCTGCTGGCGTTGCTGGTCCGCCTGCTGACGTTGCTGTTGTTGCTGCTGCTGTTGGCGGGCCTCCTGCTGTTGCCGTTGCTGGT
The DNA here is from genome assembly GCA_963709335.1 of uncultured Pseudomonadota bacterium. GTDB lineage: Bacteria > Pseudomonadota > Gammaproteobacteria > Burkholderiales > Casimicrobiaceae > VBCG01. Next base: position 193,190 of record CAVPWB010000001.1, on the reverse strand, counting down.
CCGCCTGCTGCCGTTGCTGTTGTTGCTGCTGCTGGCGAGCCTCCTGCTGCTGCCGCTGCGCATCGAGTTGCTGTTGCCGCGCCGCGGACGGTTGCCCCTGCCCCTGCGACTGGGCCGGCGGCTGCGCGGGCGGCGTCACGCGGTTCTCGTTGGCCCGATCCTGCTGCTGCTGCCGAGTACTCGGCGCAGCGCTTTCGGGCGGCCGTGTAACCGCGCCGGGAGTCGACTCGGGCCGGCCTTGCGGCGCAGGTCGCGCTTGGGGCGGTCGGGCAACCGGTGGCGTGGCGGTGGCCGGTTCACCCTGGCTTGCCGCGCCGGCCGGTGCACCCGGCGCGTTGGGCGATCCGCGGCGCAGGTCGCGCTGGACAGCGGCCGGCGATCCCGGTGCGGGCTCGGCGGAGGGCGCTGCAGTGGATGCAGCGCCCTTCGCGGCGGGCTGTGCAGCGGCGGGCTGTGCGGCCGCGGCCGGCGTGGCAGGCCGCCCGGGTGCTGCGGCCCCCGGGGTACCCGGTTGTCCCGGACCCGCTGCACCCGGCGCACCGCCGGCGTTCTGCGCACGTCGCGCCGCGCCCTCACCCGCAGGCCGCGCGGGCGGCGCAGCCGTCGCAGCCGGCTTTGCCTGCTCCACGACCTTGACGGTGCGGGCCGGGACCTGCGCCGTCTGCCGCAATTGCTGCAACTCGCGCGGCGACAACGGCTGGCCGGGATTCTTTTCCAGTGCCTGCAGCCTCTGCGCATCGGGCACGGGCGCCGGCGGAGGAGTGGCACGTGCGACCATCGCTCGCTGAACGGACGCGGCCGGCGGCTTGGATCGCGCAACCGGTGCGGCACCTACGAACGCGGTACGCGCGGGCGCCACGCGGGCAACCGGCTGAACCTGTGCTGCGGCAATTGCCGCTGCCGGCAGCGCGACCGCGGCGCGGCCCACGTTCTGCGATTGTGCGAACGCAGCCGGCGGCACCGCCGTGACGGCGTTGGGCGCGCGCATGTTCGCGTAGTTGACCTGCGTGACGTTCGTGTTCGTCCGATAGTTGTTGTAGACGTTGGTGATGTTGACCTGGTTGATCACCGTATTGCTGACGTTGACCTGGCGGAAGTAGTTGCTGCTCACGCGATACGGCGGCCGATAGACGTCGCGCGGTCCGAGCGGAAACCAGCCGATCGCCGGGCCTGACGAAACGGAGATGCTGAAGCCCGATCCGCCGACAAAGGCGACGAGCGCCGGCGCATACACGGGGCGAATCGTTCGCGGACCCGGCACCCAGCCCCAGCCGCGATCGAAGTAGGCCCAGCGTCCGTAATGGAACGGCGCGAAGCCCCACGGCTCATCGTCGACCCACGTCCAGCCCCACGGATCGATCCACGCCCAGTGGCCTTCCCGGTACGGCGCCCAGCCGGAGCGGACCGTCCGAGGGAACCAGACGTTGCCGTACGTCGGCTGTGCGCTCCACGTACCGTACGTGTCGAGATCTTCGTAGCCTACGACTTCCGGCGACACGTAACGCACCGACACGTTGCGCTCGTAGCGCCGATCGCGTTCGGCGACGAAGCGATCGAACGCATCGGGTGGCGGGAGCGATGCAAGCTCGCTGTCGCGCAGGTCGGTGCCATAGAAACGGTAGCTCTGGCCGCTCGCAACCGCGTAGGACGCGCCTTCGCCATAAACATCGGCGCCGCCCGAGCGCACGCTGACCGTCGTGGCACCATCCTGTGGATCGACGACGACGCGATACTGGCCCGGCCGCGACACGGTAAACGCGAGATTGGGCGTATCCACTTCGACGATGTTGCCGTCGGGCAACCGGCGCACGCGAAACTCGAGCGTGCCCTGCTGCAACTGGAACTGCGCAATGCGATCGTCGAGGTTCGACACCGTCACGCTGGTCTGCTCGCCGAGCCACCACGAACTGTTGTCGACAGATAGTTCCGCGCGCGAGTTGTTGTCGGCCCACAATTGGTCGCCGGTGACGATCGGGCGGTTCACCTGCGCCTGCACCCATTCGTCGCTGCCGGCCGGCGCGTAGCTCACCTCGCCGTTCGCGAAGGACATGCGGCCGACGCGCACCGGCGGATCGTCAGGCTCAGGCTGCGGCGCTTGTGCATACGCGATCGTGCCCGCGAACAATGCTGCGAAGAGCGCAACGAGGCGCGTCCAGGCGGGCAATGCATTGGTTCTAGTCATCGTTGTTGTCCTCATCGACCTGTGAGTGGTTTCCTACGCGCGACACGGAGATGCGCTCTCCCGTTGTAATCGGTACACCTGCGTGCATCCGTTTCCTCCGTCGCTTGCATTCAGAACCAGGGTACGCAAACATCGCACCACCGTAACGCGGCGCGCTTGCAATCCGCTGACACGGGCCCGCGGACGTCGCCGCCAGACGACATCGTTTCGACGACGAAAAGCTCGTGCGATGGCGATGTATCATGTTGCGCGACGTTGCGAACCCTACCCGCTACGAAATGGTCGAATTGCCTCACAAATGCGGGCGTTTGAAGCCAGGAGCTTGAAATGAAACATCTGTTTGCACTTTCGGGATTCGCACTCGCGCTGGGCATCGCCTCACCGGTTGCATCGGCGCAATCGATACCGCCGCCGCTGCCGTCGCTGACACAACCGCAATCGCAGGAACTTGCGGCGCAAATGGATGGCTATCGTCGCGCAACGGACGCGCGCGTCGCGCGGAACGAGATCACCGCCGACGAAGCGGCGCGCCTCGTGCAGTGGCGTGAATGGCAGATCGCGCGGCAAATCGCAGCGGCGAGGCCGGCACCGATGCCGCCAACGACTGCTGACGCCGGCGCTTATCCGCCGGTACCACCCGACTATCGCGAAAGCGTGCCGCCCGATTATCGGGACGGCGCGCCACCGGATTACTACGCCGTCGACCCTGCGCCCGCCTACGTACCGTACTACGGTCCGGCCGTGCCGTATTACCCGTACTACTACGGACCGCGACCTTACGCGTATTGGGGCCCGTCGGTATGCGCCGGCGGTTTCGGTCGCCATTTCGGCGGTCGGGTCTGCTTCTGACGCGCGCTGGATTCGCGGCACTGCGCGGCCTCACGGTCGCGCTCGCCGCGTTCCTGTTCGCCGCCACCTGCGCGGCGTTCGGTTTCGACGACGTCGGATCGCGCGCACGGCAACTCGCTGCCTCGTCGTACAAGAAACCCGATGTCAACCTGCCGAAGGAATTACAGGAGCTCACGTACGACCAGTACCGCGACATCCGCTTCAAGCCGGATCGCGCGATGTGGCGCTCGGCGAAGCTGCCGTTCGAGCTGGCGTTCTTCCACCAGGGGCTGTACTACAACTATCCGGTCCGGCTGCATGAGATCGCGCCCGATGGCGTACACGATATTCGCTTCGACCCGGAGCTCTTCGACTACGGCGCCAACACGCTCGATCCGAAGGCGCTGAACGGCCTTGGCTATGCGGGGTTTCGCGTCCACTACTCGATCAATTCGGCGAAGTACAAGGACGAAGTGCTGGTGTTCCTCGGCGCGAGCTATTTTCGTGCGCTTGGCCGTGGCCAGCGCTACGGCCTGTCGGCGCGAGGCCTCGCGATCGATACCGCGCTCATGTCCGGCGAGGAGTTTCCGCTGTTCACAGAGTTCTGGATCGAGCGACCCGATCCGCAGGCGCGCGAATTGCGTCTGTATGCGCTGCTCGATTCGCCGCGCGCCACCGGTGCGTATCGTTTCGTGCTGAAGCCTGGACAGGACACGGTGATCGAGGTGCGCGCGCAACTCTATTTGCGGCAGAACGTCGCAAAGCTTGGGCTCGCGCCGCTGACAAGCATGTTCTATTTCGGCGAGAACCATCGCGTCGGCATCGACGATTTCCGCCCCGAAGTGCACGACTCGGACGGGCTGTCGATCCAGAACGGCACCGGCGAGTGGATCTGGCGTCCGCTCGTCAATCCGAAGCGGCTGCTCGTGACATCGTTCGCGGTCACCAATCCGCTCGGCTTCGGGTTGCAGCAGCGCGATCGCAGCTTTTCCGACTACGAAGACTTGGAGGCGCGCTACGAGACGCGCCCGTCCGCCTGGATCGAGCCGAAGGGCAAATGGGGCGCGGGGCGTATCGAGCTCGTGCAAATCCCGACACCCGACGAGACCAACGACAACATCGTCGTGTTTTTCTCGCCCGACACTGCGCCGGCGCCGCAGCAACCGTTCGACTACGAATACCGGATGCTATGGCAGAAGGACAATGAAACGCGTCCATCGCTCGGTTACGTCGCGCAAACGCGCCGCGGCCACGGCTATCTGCGCAAGCCCGACGACAGCATTTCGCTGATCGTCGATTTCGAGGGACCGTCACTGCGCAAGCTCGCGCCCGAGACGCCGGTGCAGGGCGTGGTGAGCGCGGACCAGAACCTCGACATCCTCGAGACCAACGCCTATCGCAACGACGTTACCGGCGGGTGGCGGCTCACGATCCGCATGAAGCGGCAGGACGACAAGAAGCCGGGTGAGCTGCGTGCGTTCCTGCGCAACGGCGCCACGACGCTTTCCGAGACATGGAGCTACATCCTCCCGGTAAATTGAACGCGGTACCGGCGGTCGCGGACGTGCTGCTGCGGTATCTCGCGCGCCTGCCGCTGTCGGGCGAACGACGTGCGCTGCTATTCGCCGACGCGTTGGCGCACGGCGCAACCGTTGCGCGAGCGCTCGCCCGCGTGCACGCGATGCTCGCTTCGCATGCGGCCACCGCCGCCAACGCCGCCCACGCGACGATCGGTGCACGCTTGCGACTCGCCGTCGGCGGCGGGGAGCACCAGCCGCCGGTCACGCACGACGTGCAGGGCCGCGAGCGGCTGGAGACGACGCCGCGGCTCGCGCGAAGCCCGATGGCACCGCACGGTTGGCTCGGCAGCGCTGCGTCCGGGCGCGGCGCCGGCGCATTGCCACCGTCCGGCGATGCAACCATCGGGGTCGACGAGCACCCGCCGGCCAGGAAAGAGCGCGATCCCGGCGGCCGCTGGCGCGGTCGCGCGTCGCGGCGACGGATACTGCTGGCGGCGCTGATCCTCGGCCAGACGGTCGTCGCGACCGACTACATGATCCGGATCCTTCCGTATCACGGACGCGAGCCGATCGAGATTGCAATCCTGATTCTGTTCGCGATCCTGTTCGCGTGGATTTCCGCCGGCTTCTGGACGGCGCTCGCAGGCTTCTGGCTGCTAGCGCGCGGCAACGACCGCTACGCGATCTCCCGCCATCAGCTTGGAACGGCGGCGATCGACATTCCGCCGGATGCGCGCACCGCGGTCGTGATGCCGATCTGCAACGAAGACGTCCAGCGCGTGTTCGCCGGCCTGCGCGCCACGTACGAATCGCTCGGGCGCACCGGCGCGCTCGACCGCTTCGACTTCTACGTGCTTTCCGACACCGGCAACGCCGACACGCGGGTCGCCGAGCTCGACGCGTGGCTCGCGCTGTGCCGCAGCGTCGATGGTTTTGGACGCGTGTTCTATCGCTGGCGCCAGCACCGAATCAAGCGCAAGAGCGGCAACATCGCCGATTTTTGCCGGCGCTGGGGCCGCAAGTACCGCTACATGATCGTGGTCGATGCCGACAGCGTGATGACCGGCGATTGCCTGACATCGCTCGTGCGGATCGCCGAAGCCAATCCGGACGCGGGCATCGTCCAGACAGCGCCGCGCGCCGCGGGTCGCGACACGTTGTACGCGCGCGTCCAGCAGTTCGCCACGGGCGTGTACGGACCTCTGTTCACCGCCGGCCTGCATTTCTGGCAGTTCGGCGAATCGCACTACTGGGGTCACAACGCGATCATTCGTGTCGCACCGTTCATCCGCTATTGCGCGATCGGCCGGCTGCCCGGACGCGGCGCGCTGTCGGGCGAGATCCTGTCGCACGATTTCGTCGAAGCTGCGCTGATGCGGCGCGCCGGCTGGGGCGTATGGATCGCGTACGACCTGCCGGGCAGCTACGAGGAAATGCCGCCCAACCTCATCGACGAATTGTCGCGCGACCGCCGCTGGTGCCAGGGCAACCTGATGAACTTCCGGCTGTTCTGGATGCGCGGGTTGCACCCGGCGCACCGCGCCGTCTTCATGACCGGCGTGATGGCTTACGTGTCGGCTGCGCTGTGGTTCCTGTTCCTGATCCTGTCGACGGTGCTGCTCGCGATCCACACGCTGCGCGAGCCCCAGTATTTCGTCGAGCCGTATCAGCTGTTTCCGCTGTGGCCCGAGTGGCGTCCCGAATGGGCGATCACGCTGTTCTCGGCCACGGCCACGCTGCTGTTCCTGCCGAAGGTGCTAGCAGCGCTGCGCATCGCGTGGGCCGACCCCCAACCGCACGGCGGGCGGCTGCACCTCGCCTTGAGTCTTTTTTGCGAGATGGTGTTCTCCGCACTGCTCGCGCCGATCCGGATGCTGTTCCACACGCAGTTCGTGACGATGGCGCTCGCCGGCCGCGCCGTGCGCTGGAAGTCGCCGCCGCGCGACGACAACGAAACCGGCTGGAAGAACGCGGTGGCGCGTCACGGCACCCATACGCTCGTGGGCGTCCTGTGGGCAGCGATCGTCTGGTGGTTGAATCCGTCCTACCTCTGGTGGCTGCTGCCGGTCGTCGGCGCACTGATCCTGTCCATCCCGCTGTCGGTGCTGACGAGCCGCATCGGTCTCGGGCGCCGCTTGCGACGGCGCAAATACTTCCTGATTCCCGAGGAGTCGCACCCGCCGCCGGTCATCCGCGCCACGCGACGCTACTGGCACCACGCGCCCCAGCCCGCCGATGTCGCGACTGCGATCGTCGACCCCGTGACCAATGCGCTGATCTGCGCGCAGGCGGTGGGCCGCACCGGCACAGCGGGCAATCGCGACTTCCAGAGCACCGCAATCGCCGAGCGTGCGCTACGTGACGGTCTGGGTGTGCTATCGGGCGCCGACAAGAATCAGCTGATCGCCGACCCTGCGGCACTTTCGGCGCTGCACTGGGCCGTCTGGACATCGGCGGCGCGCCACCCCTCGTGGATCGCGCTGACCGCGCAGGCACCGGCACGGGTAAAGAGCGCGATGGCCGATGCCGCGGTCACGCACGATGCGCGACTCGGCGACATGGCGGGCGTCGCGTCGAACGCGGCGGGCGGCTGAGCATGGACGCGCGCGACATCAACGATCCGTCCGAGCTTCGGCTGCTTGCGACGAATGCGGGCCGCGGCGAACGAAAGCCGGCCGTGCAGTCGTTGTTCAGAACGATCTGGCCATTCATCTGCATCGTCGTCGTGCTGGTCGCGATCGCGCTCACGGACTTCCTGCTCGATCCGGCGGATCCTTCTGCACGCCTGATGGTGCTCGTCGTCAGGCTGATCGCGAGCTTGAGCGTCGTCGCCCTTGCAAGCGTGACATTGCGCAGACTGTTCACGCAGCGCCGCAACCTGCAGGACGCGCTTGCCGCGAGCGAAGAGCGCTTCGTCGGCTCGCTGTCGGACATCCGCAAGCGCCGCCAGGCGGAAGCGCTGCTGTTCGAGGAGAAGGAGCGCGCGCAGGTCACGCTCGCGTCCATCGCCGACGCGGTAGTCACCGTCGACACGGCGGGCCGCATCGAGTTCATGAACCCCGTCGCCGAGCGGCTCACCGGCTGGCCGCTGGCCGAAGCGCACCAGCGCCCCGTCGCCGAAGTGTTCGCTGTCGTCGACGAGGCGACCGGCGCGCCGATCGCCGATCCGGTCGCCCGTGCGCTGAGCGAAGCCAGCGCCATCGAAGCCGAAGGCAACGTCGTGCTGCTGTGCCGGGGCGCCGAATCGATCGCGATCGACTACAGCGTCGCACCGATTCGCGATCGCACGGCGCGCACCGTGGGCGCAGTTCTCGTCGTGCAGGACATGAGTCGCGAGCGCCAGTACGCGGCGCGCCTGTCCAACCTGGCGAGCCACGATCCGCTGACGGGTCTGCTCAACCGCCGCGAGTTCGAGCAGCGCGTGCGCGCGACCGTCGAGCATCGCGAGGCGGAGGAAGGCCAGCACGCGGTGCTGTATCTGGATCTCGACCAGTTCAAGGTCGTCAACGACACGAGCGGCCACGCTGCCGGAGACGAATTGCTGCGCCAGGTCGGCGCGCTCTTGCGGCCACGGTTGCGCGAAGGCGACGTGCTCGCGCGCCTCGGCGGCGACGAGTTCGGCGTGCTGCTGCCGCATTGCCCGCCGTCGCCCGCGCTGCGGATCGCCGAGGCGCTGCGCAAGGCGATCGTCGATTTCCGCTTCGCGTGGAAGAACCGCTCGTTCACGATCGGCGTCAGCATCGGTCTCGTCAACTTGGCCGAAGGGCCGCATACGCTCGCGAGCGTGCTGTCGGCCGCGGACGCCGCGTGCTACCTCGCGAAGGACAAGGGCCGCAATCGCGTCCAGGTCTATCGCCCCGAGGATGACGAAGTCGCGCTGCGGCGCGGCGAGATGGAGTGGGTGAACCGGCTGCATCGCGCGCTGGCCGAGGACCGGCTCTGTCTGTACGCGCAGCCGATGCACGCGATGCACTCGACGGGCACCGAGGTGCTGCACCAGGAACTGCTCGTGCGGCTGATCGACGAGAACGATGAGCTGATCCAGCCGATCACGTTCATCCCGGCGGCCGAGCGCTATCACCTGATGCCGTCGATCGACCGCTGGGTAATCCGCACGGCGTTCCGGCTGCTGGCCGACCGCCGCGCTGCGGGCGACGCGAGCGCGCTTTCCGGAACCTATGCGATCAACCTTTCGGGCGCATCGATCGGCGACGACCAGTTTCTCGACTACGTGCGCGAGAGCTTCGCGCGCTTCCGCATTCCGCACCGCGCGATCTGCTTCGAGATCACCGAAACGACGGCGGTGACGAGCCTGTCGAAAGCTGCTGAATTCATCGGTGCGATGCGGGAGCCGGGGTGCCGCTTCGCGCTCGACGATTTCGGCGTCGGCGTCTCGTCGTTCACTTATCTGAAGCAACTGCCGGTCGACTACATCAAGATCGACGGCAGTTTCGTGCGCAACATGCTGCACGATCCTGTCGATGCAGCGATGGTCGAGGCGATCCACCGGATCGGCCGCGTGATGGGCAAGCAGACGATCGCCGAGTCCGTCGAAACGGCGGCGACGCTCGAAGCGCTGCGCAGCGTGGGCGTCGACTTCGCGCAAGGCAACGCGATCGCGCCGCCGACGCTGTTCGCGCCGCCGGGCGGCCGCAAGCGGCACGAGCGCACCAAGCGATTGGACGACGAAGCGCAACGCAGCCCGGCTGTGCTAGTGTCCCGGACGTCGCAGGAGAACCAAGGCCGATGAACGATCAACGCAAGGTTGCAATTGTCACCGGTGCCGGAAGCGGGATCGGCAAGGCAGTGGCGCTCGCGCTGCTGGAAAACGGCTACCGCGTCGCCGTTGCGGGACGCCGTGGCGACGCGCTCGATTCGACAGTGCGCGCCGCAGGCAGCCGCGGCGGCGACGTGCTTCCCATCGTCACTGACATCGGCAATCCCGCCTCGGTATCGGCGCTGTTCGATGGCGTCGCCCAGAAACTCGGCCGGCTCGACCTGCTGTTCAACAACGCTGGCACCGGCGCACCGGCTGTGCCGCTCGAGGACCTGCCGGTCGAAACGTTGCAGGCGGTGATCAATACCAATCTGCTGGGTGCGTTCCTGTGCACCCAGCACGCGATCCGCATCATGAAAGCGCAAACGCCCCGCGGCGGTCGCATCATCAACAACGGCTCGATCTCGGCGCACGCGCCGCGGCCCAACTCGGCACCCTACACGGCGACGAAGCACGCGATCACCGGCCTAACCAAATCGACGTCCCTCGACGGACGCAAATACGACATCGCGTGCGGCCAGATCGACATCGGCAACGCGGCAACCGAAATGGCCGCCCGAATGGCCACCGGCGTGCCGCAAGCCAATGGCGAGATCGCGATCGAGCCGCTGATGGACGTCGCGCACGTCGCCAGCGCCGTCGTCTACATGGCAAGCCTGCCCATCATCGCGAACGTGCAGTTCATGACCGTGATGGCGACGAAAATGCCGTTCGTGGGCCGCGGGTAATCCCGCCGGACTCCGCTGACCCGGCCCTCCCCGGCCGCTAAGTGCGGCCGCGCAGAGGCGCCGCTAAGTGCAGCCGCGCAGCAGGTAGATGAGAATCAGGATCGGCACTGGCACGCCGACGAGCCACGCCAGGATGTAGCCCCAGCGTCCCTCCTGCATGTGGCGCAACGTGGGCGGCCGCGTAAGCGACCGGCCGTCCGACCGCAGCAGGCGCTTCATGGCCGCGCTCCGTTCCCATGCCGGGTCGTTGCGACGTTCGACTCGATGATATCCGGCGGACGCACCGGATCGAAATCCACCCACTTTCCGTTGTGCCACGATCCGTCGGCGCGCTCGATCATCTGGGCGCCGCGGTTGCGCAACAGGCTGATGGCGGTGTCCTGATCCTCGTCCGAGTCGGTATTGACGGCGACCATCACACCGGCGGGCCGCAGTTCGGGCGCCGGTTCGTCGTCGCCCATCTTCTCGACCGCGCCGGCCAGCGACCCTGCATAGGCGCCGGCGGCCGCACCGCCGGCGACGGCAATCGGTCCTACCAGCGGCATCGCGGCCAACCCGGCGACGGCACCGACGGCCGTGCCGATCGCCGCACCGGTGATCGCACCCTTGTCGCCGCCTTCGGCCTTCGCATCGGCATCCTCGTCGCCACCGAGCGGCAAGCGATTGTGACGTCCCGGCGGATTCAGCGCGAACTGGTCGAGGTCCGCGGCTTCGAAACCCGCTTCGCGCAACGCGTGCGCAGCCGCCGCTGCTGACTGCCCGTCATCGAATACGCCGGCAACGATACGAGTCATTGTTCTCTCCCTTGTCACGTGGGACCGCACACCGTCGGTGGCGATCTCGACATGCATCGAGGGTAGACGCTATCGCGGGATCCGCATCATCGGCTTCGCGCGGAATTGACTGTAGGGATGCACCTACGGCATGCGCCGTCACGCGCAGGGTGCGACTTGTTTTAGCGTCGACAGGCGAGCGCAGCCGCGTGCCGCGAACGACAGCGCTACGTCACTGGCCGCGTTCGGGAACCGGGTTGCCCGGGCACTGTGGCGTCTTACCCCAGTAACCATCGCAATAGCGGAACCGCACGCGCTGGTCGCAGATGACGCGCGAAATGAAATCCTCGCGCGTGCAGCGCGACAGCTCTTCGGCCATCAGCACCCACCGGTCGACGGCGGGAGCTGCCTTCCGCGGCGCTGCGGCGACGGGCGGCGGTGCAGGTGCCGGTGCAGCCTCGGGCTGGACGACCGGCGGGGCTGGCGGCGGGCTCTTTGGTGCCGTTGCAACGGCCGCCTTGCGCGCCGGCTTGGCGGGCAGCGGCTTGATCTCCACCGGTGGATGCGCGGCGACGCCGTCGGCGGTGGATGCGCCACCGGTCGGTGGGGCATCGACACCCGAACCACCCGAAGCGGCTTGCGGCGACCCGCGCCCCGGCGGAGCTCCGGCGCGCGCAGGTCGTTGGGGCGTGGCATCCGGCGGAAACGCCGACATCACGCTTGCATCGTCGCTGATTTCCGCGGCAGGAGGCGGCGCCGCCGGCGCGCCCGCGCGTGTCTTCCAGGCGACGAAGGCGATCAATGCCACGATGACGCAAAGGGCGACGAGCAGCATGGCGATACCGAGGCGGCGCGGATGCGCGGCATAAACGGGGATCGCGGCAGGCGTTGGCGCCGACATCCGCGGCGGCGTGCCGGTGTACGGGCCGCCCGTGACCTCGAACGGATCGCTGCCGGCGGGGAATGCCGGAGCTTGGGTGTCGGGGCCCCACGCGTCCGCGAAATGACGCGTCGCGCGCGGCCGCTCGGCCCGCGGTTGTCGTCCGGTCGTGCGCGAAGCATCCGCCTGCGGCGCGTTGGCTGCCTGCGGCGCGTTGGCCGCCTGTGGCGCATTGGCTGCCTGCGGCACCGGGCTTCTAGGCCGTACCGCGTTCGCTGCCGCCGCCACCGCAATGGGCGTCGACACCTGCTCGGTGCCACAGTGAACGCAAAAGCGTGCGCCGGCCGGGTTGTCCTGGCCGCAGCTCGCGCACTTCACAGGCAGTCCTCCGGACGACTCATCAGCGGTGCTCCGGATGCCGGCCGGGTCGATGGCGATCGCTCCCGGCGCCGATGGCAATAAACCTCATCGTACATCGTGCATGCAAAATGGGCGCCGATGACCGGGATGCGCATTTTTACAAGACAGCCGGTCGCGGGGGCAGCCAAACGCGCGACATGGCGCAAGCCCGTCCAATCTCTCATACTCCTGCCCTCCCCCGTCAACGGCCGGCACCCGCAGCGTGCCAAGCCTCACCGATATGACAATCGACGTGCAGAAGATCGAGCAACTCACGCGTGAACTCCTGCGGGCGCTGGGCGAAGACTCCGAACGCGAAGGATTGCTGAAGACACCCGAGCGCGTCGCGAAGGCGATGGCATTCCTGACTTCCGGCTACCGCACCGACGTCACGGCATTGATCAACGGCGCCATTTTCACGCAGTCGACCAACAGCATGGTCATCGTGAAGAACATCGAGGTGTACAGCCTCTGCGAGCACCACATGCTGCCGTTCTTCGGACGCTGCCACATCGGCTATATCCCGACGGGCCGCGTGTTCGGCGTAAGCAAGCTCGCCCGGCTCGTCGACATGTTCGCCCGCCGGTTGCAACTGCAGGAACGGCTTACCGAGCAGATCTCGCAGGCAGTATTCGATTCGATCGACGCGCGCGGCGTCGGCGTGATGATCGAGGCACGTCATCTGTGCATGATGATGCGCGGCGTGGAAAAGCAGAACTCCGAAATGGTGACGTCGTCGGTGTTGGGGACATTTCGCGATTCCGAGACAACACGCGACGAGTTCCTCGCGCTGATCGGCCCGCGCGGCCGCTGAGCTCGCCCTCGCGTTGGCGATGCTGCTGCATGTCGCCGGACTGACGGCGCCGCTGTTCCTGCTCGTCCTGCTGGGTTATGCGCTGTCGCGCTTCGGCTGGCCACGCACGGCTTCCGACGCATTGACACGGTTCGTGTTCACGATTGCCGTCCCGACGCTGCTGTTCCGGCTGATGAGCGACTTCGGGCGGCTGCCGCGTGTGGATGCGCGTCTGCTGCTGGCGTTCTTCGGCGGTTGCCTGCTGGTCTACGTCATCGGTCGCATCGCGAGTGCTGCACTGTTCCGCATGGACGGTGTCGGCCAGTCGGTATTCGCGATGGGTGGCATCTTCTCGAACCTCGTGCTGCTCGGCATCCCGATCGCAAAGGTGATGCTCGGTGAGGCGGCGCTTCCCGCCGTGTCGCTGGTTGTCGTGTTCAATTCGCTCGTGCTGTGGACGCTCGTCACGATCTCGGTCGAATGGGCGCGTCACCGCGATTTGTCGGCGCGCAGCCTGCTGAAGACCGTCCACGGCGTCATCACGAATCCCATTGTCGCGAGCATCCTGGCCGGCACCGCATTCGGATTTCTCGGGCTCCCGTTGCCGGACATCCTCGACCAGACGATGTCGATGGTGAGCCAGGCAGCGGTACCGCTGTCGCTGATTGCACTTGGCATGGGCCTTGCGGAATTCGGCATTCGTGCCGAGTGGCGACAGAGCTTTGCCATCGCATTCTTGAAGCTCGTCGCGCAACCGGCGGCGGTATACGGCCTCGCGCGCATTCTCGTGCTGCCGCCGCTGGAAACCGCCGCCGTCGTCATGCTCGCGGCGCTGCCGATCGGCGCGAACGTCTACCTGATGTCGCGGCAGTTCGGCGTGCTGTCGGGCGCGATCGCGTCGGCGATCGTGCTGACGACGGCGATCGCCGCACTGTCGATGCCCGTGATATTGACGCTGATCGACACCGGCGCCGCGCAATGACGACGATTGGTCCTGCGAGCCCGCGCGAGCCGACACTGATGGGCGAGCGCCCGTTCGTGCTGTTCTGGCTCGCGCGCGTATTTGCGATGATCGCCCACCAGATGCTCGCCGTCGCCGTCGGCTGGCAGGTCTACACGCTGACCGGGCGTGCGCTCGACCTCGGGCTCGTCGGCCTCGCGCAATTTCTGCCGTCGTTCTTCCTCGTGCTCGTCGCGGGCCATGTCGCCGACCATTTCGATCGCCGCCGCGTATTGCAGTTTTGCATGCTCGCCGAAGCTGCCGCGGCGCTGGGTCTCGGCATCGCAAGCGCGCTCGGCGTCATCAGCGAGGTCGTCATCTTCGCGCTGATATTCGTCGTCGGGGCTGCGCGCGCGTTCCAGATGCCGACGATGCAGGCGCTGCTCCCCGCGCTCGTCCCACCGCAACTGCTGTCGCGCGCGATCGCGGCGAACGCGTCGGCCGGGCAGACGGCGATCATCGCCGGGCCGGCGCTCGGCGGCATCATTTATGTCGCCGGGCCGGCAACCGTTTATGCCGTCAGCACGGCGCTGTTCGTGCTGACCGGGCTGATGATCTTCCTGATCCGCATCGAGCGGCGGCGCGCGCCGGCATCGGCACCGGGCCTGTCGTCGGTTCTCGAAGGCATTCGTTTCATCCGCCGCCAGCCCGCGGTGCTCGGTGCGATATCGCTCGACATGTTCGCCGTGCTGCTCGGCGGCGCGACGGCGCTGCTGCCGATCTATGCGCGCGACATCCTGCACACCGGGCCGTGGGGACTCGGGCTGCTGCGCTCGTGCACGGCGGTCGGCGCGCTCGGCGTGGCACTGTGGCTTGCACATCACCCGCTGCGAGGCCACGCGGGGCGCAAGATGTTCGCGGCCGTGGCCGTGTTCGGCACGGCGACCGTTGTGTTCGGCCTATCGGAATCGTTCGCGGTGTCGCTGGTCGCACTGCTCGTGCTCGGCGCGTCCGACATGATCAGCGTCGTCATCCGCCAGTCGCTCGTGCAACTGCAGACGCCCGACCACATGCGCGGCCGTGTCAGCGCCGTCAACTCGCTGTTCATCGGCACGTCGAACCAGCTCGGCGAGTTCGAATCAGGCGTGACGGCGGCATGGTTCGGCGTCGTGCCGTCCGTCGTCATCGGTGGCATCGGCACGCTCGTCGTCGTGTTCGTGTGGATGAGGCTCTTCCCGTCGCTGGCCAATATCGACCGGCTGGAAGGCCGCGCCATCGTCACCGAGGTGGCGCCGCGCGCGCCGCCGAAGGTCGACTGACGCATCCACTTCGCAAGCGCGCACGGCGACTGCATGGGCCGGCGTGCGACAATCGCCGCTCGCCAAAAGGTTCACACCGATGCCCGCCAAGACCGCCACCCCGAAGCGCTTAACGAAAGCCGCACGCGGCACGCCATCCGCCGCGAAGAAGGCGCCCGCCAAAAAGAAGTCGGCGTATGCCGTTCGCAACTCCCCGATCCACGGTCGCGGCGTGTTTGCGACGCGAACGATCCCCAAGGGTGCTGACATCGTCGAGTATCGTGGCCGTCGCGTCTCGATGGAAGCCGCGGACGAGCTGCCGGACAGCGACCCGAACAATCCATATCACACGTTCCTCTTCGAGTTGAACGACGGCCGCGTAATCGATGCGGGCCGCGGCGGCAATGCGGCGCGCTGGATCAACCACAGTTGTCGTCCCAATTGCGAGCCGTACGAAGACGACGATTGCCGCGTATTCATCGCTGCCAAGCGGTCGATCGAGGCCGGCGAAGAGCTGTCGTACGACTACAACCTGAACGTCCCGGGCCGGCGCACGCCGCGACTCCTGGCGAACTACGAGTGCCGTTGCGGTGCACCGCGCTGTCGCGGCACGATGATCAGGAAGAAGGCCTAGCGCACGTTCGTCAGGCGAGACCCGCGACGCCGGCCACACCCGCCGCGAGCAGGATCCAGAACGGATTGATGCGCGTAAACGCCAGCGCGGCCGTCGCGACTACCGTCAACGCAACTGCGCCCGGCGAGCGATCCGCGCCGAGCGCCAGCGTGTAGCCGCTTGCCAGGATGAGACCGATCGCGATCGGCGCCAGCGCGCGCTGGACGATCGCGCGCACTCTCGATTGGCGCAGCCGATCGGCCCATTGCCACGCGACGTAGCAGGCGATCGACGACGGTCCGCAGGCGGCGAGCGTGGCGACGAGCGCACCGGCAACGCCGGCGAGCTTCCAGCCAACCAGCGCGACGATCATCGCGTTGGGGCCTGGCGAAAGCTGGGCGAGCGCGAACAGCTCCGCGAACTCGGCGCTCGACATCCAGCCTTCGACATCGACGACGACGCGATGAATCTCGGGCAGGATCGCATTGATGCCGCCGATGGCAACGAGCGACAACGTTGCGAAGCGAAGCGCGATTTCGACGAGGATTTCCGCGGTACTCATCGGCGCGCGCTCCCGCGGCGCACGTGTGCTGCGCTCACCGCTTTGGCTCGATCGCGCGCGACGCTCGCCACTCGGCGGCCACGCCCAGGACGATCAGCACGACGATCACCCACAGCAGCGGCCACTGCAGCACGCCGACCGCCACGAATGCCGCGCCGCCCGTCAGCAGCCCCCGCACGGGCGGACGCGTCTGCAGCAGCAGCCGTACGGCCGTGCCGATGATCAGCCCGGCAGCGGCCGCTGAAGCACCGGCGATCGCATTGCGCGCGATCGGCTCGTGCGCGACCGACGCGTAGAACGTTGCGATCACCAGCATCAACCCGACCGGGACGAACAGGATGCCGGACACCGCGATCAGCGAACCAAGCGGACCGTGACTGCGCGAGCCGATGATGACGGAAAGGTTGACGACGTTGGGTCCTGGCAGCACCTGACACAGCCCGATCAGCTCGGCGAACTCGCGATCGTCGAGCCATCGCCGCTCGTCGACGATGACGCGCCGCGCCCATGGCAGCACGCCGCCGAATCCGAGCAGTCCCATCTTGAGAAAGCTTGTGAAGAGCGTGCCGCGGCTGATCGCGGCGAGCGAAGGCGATGTGGATGGCTGGATCGGAGAAGTCATGATGAATCGCGCAAAAGAGCGGATTCTAGGGCCTCTCCGGCGCAAACCCGGATTGCCGTTGCCGCCCGGCGGTCGGACCGGCACAATCTGCCGCTGTCCACCCGACCCGCGAGCGACATGAGCCGAAAGCCGACGTCGAAATCCACCGGGCAAGTCGTCGTGCTCGATTACGATTCGAAGATGCTCGCCGGGAACGCGCTCGGCGATCCGCATCTGCGCAAGGTTGCCGTGTGGCTGCCGCCGGGCTACGACCAGGGCGTCACGCGGGGCCGCAGCGCAGGTCGGGGACGACGCTTTCCAGTGCTGTTCGACCTCGTCGGCTTCACGGGCTCGGGCCTCGCGCATCTCAACTGGCGGCCGTTCGACGAAAACGTCCCTGAGCGGATCGCGCGGCTGATTGCGCAACGGCGGATGGGGCCGACGATCGTGGTGTTCCCCGACTGCTTCACGTCGCTCGGGGGCAACCAGTACGTGAACTCGTCCGCAATCGGTCGCTACGCGGATTACCTGACGCGCGAGCTGATCCCGTTTGTCGACGGACAGTTTCGCACGCTCGCGTCGCGCGAGCATCGCGGCTGCTTCGGCAAGTCGTCGGGCGGCTATGGCGCGATCATTCACGCAATGCGTCACGCAGAGCACTGGGGCGCCGTTGCCGACCATTCCGGCGACGCGCTGTTCGATTTCTGCTACTTCACTGATTGGCCGCGCACGCTGAACGAGCTCGACCGCTATCGCAGGCGGCGACGCATGCCCGGACGCGTCGACGTGCTACGCGACGAGCGCGAGACCGCGTCCGGCGTCGACGACGGCCGCGTCAAGCGCTTCCTCGAGCACATCTGGCAAAAGGACAAGCTCGCCGACGGCGAAGTGCACGCGCTGATGAACCTCGCGATGGCTGCTACTTACGATCCCGATCCACGGACCCCGCTCGGCTTCCGGCTGCCATTCAACCTCGAAACCGGTGAGCTCATTCCGGCGCGGTGGCGCCGCTGGCAGCGCAACGATCCGGTCAATCTTGTCGCGTCGTGCAAACGGAATCTCAAATCCATGCGCGGCATTTATGTCGACTGCGGCTGGCGCGACCAATATCATCTGCACTACGGCGCGCGCGTGCTGTCCAAGCGGCTGACTCAGCACGGCATTGCGCATGTGTACGAGGAATTCGATGACAATCACTCGTCGATCGACTATCGGATGGATGTCAGCCTGCCGTACCTTTATCGCGCACTGAAGCCGTGATCGTCGAGTTCGCCGCTGCACGCACCACCGCGACGAACCGCGGCGGGCCTGCAGGTCACCGTATAATCGGCGCATTCAAGACGTGTACGTGCGCCGATCGCGTGCGACGCTGACTTTTCGAGGGGACAACGATGCGGTGGGGCGATTACCGGCGCAGCGACAACGTCGAGGACCGCACGGGCGGCATGCCGGAAGGCAGCGGCGGCGGCGGCGGTCTTGGGTTTGGTGGGATGCGCCTTGGCGGCGGCGCGATGATCATTCTCGTCATCGTCGGCATGCTCTTCGGCATCAATCCGTTCGAAATGCTCGGCATGATGGGCGGCGGCGACAGCGGCTCCGTGCAGGCGCCGCCGCAGCAGTCGGCGCCGCCGGGTTACGGTCCGCAAACCGGCGCGGGTGCACCCTCTGCACCTGCCGGATCACCGGCGGCCGTCAATACCGACTTCTCCAAAGCCGTACTCGGCGATACCGAGGACGTCTGGGGCGCGATCTTCCAGGCGATGGGCCAGCGCTACGAAAAGCCGAAGCTCGTTCTCTATCGCGGAGGGACGCGTTCGGGATGCGGCCAGGCGAGCTCAGCGGTCGGTCCGTTCTACTGCCCGGCAGATCACGACCTCTATCTCGACACCACGTTCTTCAGCGAACTGCACAACCGCTTCGGCGCGCCGGGCGACTTCGCGCAGGCGTACGTGATCGCGCACGAAGTGGGGCACCACGTGCAGAACCTGCTCGGCACGATGCGCCAGTTCGACGCGCAATCGCAGCGCGCCGACGAGCGGACGCGTAACGCGCTGTCGGTGCGGCTCGAGCTGCAGGCCGATTGTTATGCGGGCGTATGGGGCTTCTTTTCGCAGAAGCGCAACATCATCGACGCCAAGGATATCGAAAGCGGACTGCGGGCGGCCGCGGCCGTCGGTGACGACCAGATCAGCAAGGGCCGGCTGCCGGCGGACTCGTTCACGCATGGCTCTGCCGAGCAGCGCGCCCGCTGGTTCCGCACCGGACTGCAATCGGGTGACCCGCGCGATTGCAATACGTTCAACGCGCGCTGACGCCGCCGATGCGGCCGGTGTTGCGTCGGGTTCGACGTTCCGCGGGCGCGCCGCGGGAAAGGAGAGACGATGATGCGAATCTTCTCGCTCACGGCAATCATGGCGGCGGTGATCCTGACGGCAGGCTGCACGCCGGAACCGCTCACCAAGGCGGACGTCGACGGGCGCGTCGTCTGCAACGTCGACCAGATGGACCAGGTCGAGCGCTCCGCACGACGCGAGAACAAGGGAGTTCACTGGCTGCACTGCCCGCAAGCCGTTCTGCGCGCAATGTGATCGCGGCGTGGCGCTGCTGACCTGCCCCGGTTGCGGCGGGTCGATGCGGCCGCTCGAGCTTGCGCGAGCCCCGCTCGCGCCGCTGACGCTCGACGCGTGCGACAACTGCCAGGCGCTGTGGCTCGACGCAACCGAGAGCCAGCAGCTGACGCCCGGCGCGCTGATCGAGCTCTTTCGCGCGATCAGCGCGTCCCGTCCGCAACAGCGTGCAGCCTTTCCCGCATTGCTGCCCTGCCCGCGCTGTACGACGCCGCTCACTCTCACGCGCGACGTCAACCAGACGACGCGTTTCACGTACTACCGGTGCCGCCGCGGGCACGGCAGGTTCACGCCCTATGCGCAATTCCTGCGTGAAAAGAACTTCATCCGCCCGATCGAGGAGAGCGAAGTCACGCGCCTTCGCGCAACCGTCTCGACGGTGCGCTGCGTCAGCTGTGGCGGACCTGTCGCGCTCGACCGCTCCGCGGTGTGCCCGTATTGCGGCGCGCCGGTGATGCTGCTCGATCCGGACGCCGTCGGCAAGGCGCTCGCTGCCCTCGACTCGGCAGAGGCGCGACGCACCGAAGCAAAGCCGCTGACCGGCGATGGCGTCATCGCGATCGCCAACGTCGAGCGCGAGCTCGCGCGCAACCGCCGGGAGTCCGACCTCGGAATCGGCATCGACCTGATCTCGGTCGGCTTGCAGGCCCTGGCGCTCTGGCACGATCGATAGCGCGACGCCTTGAGGCCCCTGCGAGGGTAGAATGCGGGCGCACCGTTTCCAGGAGCCTCACATGACGCACCGAATCAGCAGGATCGTCGCCAGTGTTGCGCTGGCCGGCATGGCCGCTAGCGCGCTGGCGCAGCAACCCGCAGCGGCACCCGCCGGTCCCACGCCAAAGCATTCATGCGCGAAGCCGGGTGATTTTCCCGGCGGCCTCGCGAGCGACAACCAGCGGAAGAACTGGCAGAAGGGGTACGTCGAATACGTCGACTGCCTGAAGAAGTTCATCAACGAGCAGCAAGCGCTTGCCGAGCCGCACGTCAAGGCGTCGAACGACGCGATCAACGAATACAACGACGGCGTCAAGGAATACAACGCGCAGATCGAGAAAGCCAAGGGCAACTGAGCGCGGCGCAGCGCCGCCGGCCGCGCGCATGAACGACGTCGCGCCGCGCAACGCAGTCGTCGAGCGGCGCGCGGCAGAAGCGTCGCCCGATGTCATCGCGAGGGTGCTCGTCGAGGGCTTCGATCGCCATTACGCGCTGTTTCGCGAATGCGCGCGCGCGGCCAAGCGTTATTTCGAGGCGGGGAACTGGCTTGCGATCGGACACGTCGCCGGCGATCGGATCGACTTCTACGATCGACGCGTCGCCGAGACGGTCGAGCGCATCGAGCGTGACTTCGGGTTCGGCGACGCCGGCGGCGGCGACGACGCGTACTGGGCACAGGTCAAGCAGCGCTTCATCGCCCTGCTCGTCGATCATCGACAGCCGGAGTGCGCCGAGACGTTCTTCAACACCGTGTCCTCGAAGCTGTTGCATCGGACGTACTTCCACAATCAGTGCCTGTTCGTCCGGCCGGCGGTCTCGACCGAATATCTCGACGACGGCGCGCCGTCATATCGTTGCTATTACCCGCGGAGGCACGGCCTGCGCGCGGCGCTGATCGACCTCGTGCTCGACCTGAAGCTCGCGTCGCGCTTCGACGATTTCCGCACCGACCTCATCCACGTGCTGTCGGCGATGCGGCGCCGCCTGCCGCGGCCGTTCGTCATCGACGCGAATTTCCAGATCCAGGTGCTGTCGAGCCTGCTGTTCCGCAACCAGACCGCCTACGTCGTAGGCCGCATCGTCAACAGCGCGCACACGTATCCGTTCGTCGCGGCGATCAAACGCCGCAGCGACGAGCGGCTGTACGTCGACGCCCTGCTGACCGACCCCGCTGAGCTCGCGCTGCTGTTCTCGGCAAATCGCGCCTACTTCCTCGTCGACATGGAGGTGCCGTCCGCCTACGTCGACTTCCTGCGCACGATGGTGCCGGACAGGACGGCGTCCGAGCTCTACACGATCCTCGGTCTGCAGAAACACGGGAAGACGCTGTTCTTCCGCGATTTCCTCCATCACCTGAAGCATTCGACCGACCGCTTCGTCGCCGCGCCCGGCATCCAGGGGCTGGTGATGTGCGTGTTCACGCTGCCCTCGTATCCGTACGTGTTCAAGGTGATCCGCGACCGGATTGCGCCGAGCAAGGACACCGATGCGGCGCGCGTCAAGCAGAAGTACGCGCTCGTCAAGCACCACGATCGCGCCGGCCGCATGACCGACATCCTCGAATATTCAAACGTCGCGATTCCGCGCGATCGATTCACCGACGAGCTGATGGCGGAGCTCGAGGCCGCAATTCCGTCGCAGCTCGAGCTCGACGGCGGTCACGTGATCGTCCGGCACGTGTACATCGAGCGGCGACTCGCGCCACTCAACCTGTTCATCCGCGGCGCCGACGACGGCGCGAAAATGCGCGCGATACGCGACTATGGCACCGCGATCAAGGAGCTCGCGGCGATCAACATCTTCGCCGGCGACCTGCTGTTCAAGAATTTCGGTGTCACTCGCTACGGCCGTGTCGTGTTCTACGATTACGACGAGATCGAATACCTGACCGATTGCCGCTTCCGGACGATCCCGACACCGCCGGCAGGCGTCGACGAGCTGTCGAACGAAGTCTGGTATCCGGTCGGACCGCACGACGTGTTTCCCGAGGAATTCGCGACGTTCCTGCTGACCGATCCCGAAGTGCGGCGCGCGTTTCTCGCGTTCCATGCCGACCTTCTCGACGCAAAATGGTGGCAGTCGATGCAGGATGCGAATCGCGACGGACGGCAGATCGAAGTGCTGTCGTATCCGGAGAGCATCCGGTTCCGGCGCAAGGTCGCGCGGCCGCGCTACTCGATTGCCTGACGGTCGATGCGCGCGCCGCCGATGCTATGCTGGTTCGGTTTGCCTCCACGGAGCTCGCGCATGCCCATCCATCGATCGACGCTGTCGCTTGCTGCTCGCTGCGGCCCTCGCGGCCGCCTGCCAACAGCAGGGACCCACGAAGGAAGAGCTCGAAGCGGCGAAGAACACCGTCGTCTGCACCAACGCCGACGAGCGGATCGTCGTCCGCTTCGAGGACGCCGAGGCGCGGCTCTTGATGCCCGACGGTACGCGAGTGATCCTCTACCAGGTGCCGAGCGGGTCCGGCATCCGTTATCTGAACGGCCTGATGGAGCTGCGCGGCAAAGGGATGGAGCTCGATCTCACCCGCGAGCAGACCGTCCTTCACCTGAAGTGCAAGCCGTACGAGATCCCCAAGAAGGAATGACGGGAATGACGCTCACTTGGTCCGCGCGCGCAGCGCCGGATCGATGTCGATGTACTGCCACGACTGCGACCGGATCGGATGTGGCACGTACGTTCCCACCCACGGATGGCGGACGTTGTCCTCGAGCAGGTGGAACGTGAAGCGCAGCGGCGCATAAGCGATGACGAGCTCCGTCATCCGGTCGAAGAGCTTCGTGCGCTCCGGTGAGTCAGCCAGCGTGCGCGCGCGTTCGTAGAGCGCGTTGAATTCCGGCAGGTTGAAGCGCGAATTGTTGTCCGGTCCCGAGCCACCGTAGACCAGCTGCATGAAGTTCTCGGCGTCGGGATAGTCGGCATTCCAGCCGTCGCTGCGCATTGGGATCTTGCCCTCGCGCGCCATTTTCCGCAGCTCGGGAACCCGGTCCTTTTTCAGCACGAGCCTGATGCCGATCGCATCCATGTTCTTTTTCCACAGCTCGTCACTCTGCCGCGATCCCGAGTTCGGCGCCGACCAGCGCTCGATCGCGAGCGGCTTGCCGTCTGGTGTCTCGCGATAACCGTCACCGTCGCGATCCTTGTAGTTGAACCGATCGAGCAGCGCGCGCGCGAGCGCCGGATCGTAGAGCTGCGCCTGCGTTTTGAGGGTCGGGTCGAAGCCCGCGATGTCGGGCGGGATCATCCCGTTGGCCGGTGCTGCGCGGCCTTTGAGCAGCACGCGAATCCCGTCGGCGTTGTCGTAAGCCATCGCGATCGCACGGCGAAGCGCGATCTTTTCCGGCGTGTAGCCGCCGACCACCGGGTCCTCCATGTTGAAATAGAACCACCATGTGTTCGGGCGCAGCAGCACGTCGTGCACGATGCCCCGCTTGGCGAGATCAGGCAGCAGGTTGCCGCGGGCGTCCAGCGCCTGCTCGGTGAATTCGACGGGGAGGATGTCGAGGAAATCGAGCTCGCGATTCATGAACGCGAGCCAGCGCGCCTGGCCTTCCTCGATGATGTTGACCTCGACGCGCGACGTCAGCGGCAGCAGCTGGCCCTTGAGCGCCGCCGCGACGGCTTGCGACGCTTCCGGCATCGGACCGGCGGGCTCGTAGCGCGATTCCCGATAGGTCGGATTCGCAACGAGGACGATGCGGTTGCTGCGCCGGTATTCGCCCAGCATGTACGGCCCCGTGCCGACCGGATGCGCCCCGATGTCAGCGCCGTATGCCTCGACGACCTCGCGCGCCTGCGCCGCCACATTCTGCAGCGCGAGCACGTACGGGAAACGCAGGTCCGGCGCGTTGAGGCGAATCCGCAGCGTGTAACGGTCGACGACCTCGAGGCCGGCGATCGGCGCGTCGTAGTCGAATCGGCCGCTCTTCGTTGCACGTGTACGCGCCTCGTCGCCGCCCTGCAGCTTGCCTTCCAGCATCCACACCCACGGCGACTTGACGATCGGATCGAGGATCCGCTTGATCCCGTAGGCGAAATCGACGGCCGTCAGCTCGCGGCGCACGCCCTTGAACACCGGATCGGGGGTGAAGTAAATCCCTTTGCGGACCTTGCACAGATACGCCTTGCCACCATCCTCGACCGTGGGCAGCGCCTCGAGCGCACGCGGGATGAGCTTCACCGGGCGCGCCAGATAGTCGTAGTCGAGCATCGCGTCGAAGATCGCGCCGATGATGTCGTCCGACGCCGCATCGGACGCGAAGGCCGGGTCGAACGTCGTCTCGGCGATGCTGAGCGCTACGCGAAGCGTCTTCGCCGGGTCGGCGGCGCGCGACGGCGCGGCGCAAAGCGCCAGCGCGAACGAAATGCAGAGCAGCACGCGAAGCATTGCGAGCGGATGACAACGCCATGAGCCCATCGACAGGATTTCCGCGCGACGAGAACGGGCGGCCATCGTAGCATCGGGCGCGACGGCGCCAGTCGGACCCCGCACGCGCTCGTCCGTACCGGCACAGTGCCGCGGTCAACGGTGGATGGGCAGCGGCGGGAGCGGTCGTGCGGCGGAATCAGGCGCCGGTGTCTGCGCCGCGTTCATTACCATCGCGAGGAACGTGTAGTAGCCATTCAGCCCAAGCAGGTCGACGAGTGCCTGCTCACCGAAGCGCTCGCGCACGCGCCCGAACGTCGCGTCGCCGACCGCGCGCCGCCGGATGATTTCGAGGGAGAAGTCGTAGACGAGCGACTCGTCGTCGGACATCCGCGCCGGCCGGTGTCCCACGGCAATCGCCTCGACGATCTGCGCATCGATGCCAAGGGCCACGGCGATCGGCGCATGGATCGCCCACTCGACTTGCTGGTCCCACTCGCGCGCGACCAGCAGAATCACGAGCTCCGACAATCGCTGGCCGAGTGCACTGCGATAGCGCAGGTACTCGCCCATCCGCTGCGCGCATTCCATCAGCTCGGGACTGCGCAGCAGCGGCACGAACGGACCGTACAGCGCGCCGCGCGGACCGTTGACGATCGCGTCGGCCGCAAGCCGCTGCGCATCCGTCAACGCGTCGGGCGACAACGGCGGCAACCGGTCGGTCGTCATTCGGCGCAGATTGTCACACCGCTCCGGCAATCGCCTCGCGTCGTCATTCGTAGCTGGCCGGATCGGGTGAATCGGTCGGAGTCGCGAACGCCTTGCGTAGCGGTGCCGACAGCGGAAAATTCAGCGTCACCCCACGGGGCGGGATCGGCTTCGCAAACCATTTGTCGTAAGTCGCCATGATCGCACCGCTCCTGAAATACTCGACGAGCGCACGATCGACCAGTGCCTTGAACGCGGCATCGCCGCGCGGCAGCATCAGTGCATAAGGATCGATGCTGTAGGCCTCGGCGCCGATGCTCCAGCTCGCCGGATCGCGCGAGTTCGCGGCAAGCCCCGTCAGCAAAATGTCGTCCTCGAAGAATGCCGCCGCGCGGCCCGAATCAACCATCAGCAGCGACTCCGCGTGATCCTTCCCCGTGAGGATCGTCATGCCGAGGTTCTGCTTCTGGTTGAGGCCGTTCACGCGCGCCAGCGTGTTGGTGCCCGCAGTGCAGACGACCGTCTTGCCGCGCAGGTCGGCCAGCGTCTTGAGATTGCCGTCGCGTTTGGCGATGAAGCGCGTCGAGACGATGAACGTCGTGTCGCTGAACGCCACCTGCGCCTGCCGCTCGACATTGTTCACTGTCGAGCCGCATTCGAGCTCGATCGTTCCGTTGGCGATCAGCGGAATGCGATTGGCCGACGTCACCGGGTTGTAGATGACCTTCAGCGCCGGCAGCTTGAGCTCGGCCTTGACAGCATCGACGACGCGCAGGCACAGGTCCATCGAATAGCCCACCGGCTGCTGCTTGTCGTCGAGGTAGGAGAACGGCACGGACGCATCACGGTGGCCGAGCGTGATCTCGCCGGAGTCCTTGATCCGCTTCAGCACGCCTGTCAGCGGCTGCGCCGGTGCGGGCGTCGCGATGACAATCGACAAGCCGAGCGCGAGCAATCGAGCGATGTGCAGCATCATGATTCGTCCTCCGTACCGGGTGGTGAAAGGCTCCCCGCGCCGCCGTCGCGGACTGCCGTGCTCACCGCGATGTCGATCGCCTGCGCAAGGCGCGCGACGATCTCGTCGAGCTCCGTTTCGCGGACGATGTACGGCGGCGCGAGCAGCACGTGATCGCCGCGAACGCCGTCGATCGTGCCGCCCATCGGATAGACGCACAGGCCCGCGCGCATCGCTTCGGCCTTGACGCGCGCATGCAGCCGCAGCGCGGGGTCGAACGGCGCCTTGGTCGTGCGATCCGCGACGAGGTCGAGTGCGCGGAACAGGCCTCGCCCGCGGATGTCGCCGACATGCGGATGCCTGCCGAAGCGCGCGGCCAGCGCGCGCTCGAGGTAATCGCCGCGATTGCGGACGGCCGCGAGCAAGCCGTCGCGCGCGATGACGCGCTGCACGGCGAGCGCCGCCGCTGCAGCCGTCGCGTGGGCGATATACGTGTGCCCGTGCTGGAACGCGCCGCTGCCGTCGCGAATCGGCGCGACGACGCGCTCGTTCGCGAGCAGCGCGCCGATCGGCTGGTAGCCGCCGCCGAGTCCCTTGGCGATCGTGACGATGTCGGGAACGACACCTTCCTGCTCGATCGCGTACATCGTCCCCGTGCGACCCATGCCGCACATCACTTCGTCCAGGATCAGCAGCGCGCCGCAGCGATCGAGCACGTCGCGCACGCGGCGGAAGTAGCCGGGTGTGGGCGGCACGGCGCCGGCGGTTGCACCGACGACGGTTTCAGCGCAAAAGCCGATGACGCGTTCGGGGCCGACGCGCTCGATCGTGCTCTCGAGCTCGGCGATCAGCCGGTCCGTGTAGGCGTCCTGCGATTCGCCGCCGCGCCGCTCACGGTATTCGAAGCACGGCGATACGCGCTCGACATGCATCAGGAGCGGCTCGAACTCGCGCCGCCGCCATTCGTTGCCGCCGACGGCCAGTGCGCCCAGCGTGTTGCCGTGATAGCTCTGCCGCCGTGCGATGAACACGCTGCGCTGCGGCTCGCCGATCTCGACGGCGTGCTGGCGCGCGAGCTTCAGCGCGGCCTCGATTGCCTCGGAACCGCCAGAGACGAGGTAGACGTGCTCGAGGCCCGGCGGCGCAGTCGCCACGAGCGTGTCGGCGAGCGCTTCGGCGACGTCGGTCGTGAAGAAGCTCGAATGCGCGTAGGCGACGCGACGCATCTGCGCGTCGATCGCCGCGAGCACGTCCGGATGCGCGTGGCCCAGGCACGATACGGCGGCGCCGCCACTCGCGTCGAGATAGCGCTTGCCATCCGTATCGACGATCTCTATGCCCGACGCCGAAGCGACGACAGGCGGCACGGTGCGCAGATTCCGATGCATCAATCGGGTCATCGTGACTTTCCCGGGCCGCCATCGCCTGCGTGCCAGTAGGCGCCGGTCTCGCGCAACAGTGTCTCGCGTGCGCGGAGGCGCGTGACGACCTTGCGGCCGCCGCACGCCGCGACCTCGGCCATCAGCCGTTCGACGAGTGCGTGCGCCGCGACGATCGAATGGAAGAACGAGCTCGACGCAGGCTCGAACAACAGGCGCTCGCGGGCGGCCCGTGCGAGCGGCGACAGCTCCGAGTCGGTAATGGCGACGATCTTGACGCCCTGCTTGCCGGCGCGATGCGTCGCCTCGACCGTCTGCCGCGAGTACGGCGCGAGGCCAATCGCGACCAGCACACCGTCGCCGGCGAGTGCTGCGATCGCCTCGGTCAGTGTGCCGTAGCTGTCCTGCAGCAGCACGCCACCACCGACGAGCATCGAATACAGGTATTGCGCGTGCAGCGCGACGCTGTGGCAGCTGCGAAAGCCGAGGAACGCGACGGAGCGGGCGTGCAGCAGCGATT
The DNA here is from genome assembly GCA_963709335.1 of uncultured Pseudomonadota bacterium. Lineage (GTDB taxonomy): Bacteria > Pseudomonadota > Gammaproteobacteria > Burkholderiales > Casimicrobiaceae > VBCG01. The sequence continues at coordinate 165,021 of CAVPWB010000001.1, read as the reverse complement.
GCGCCGCGCGCTGCAGCCGCTCGGGAGAATTGAGCGCGACGAGGCCCTCGACGTTCGACGCCTGCAGATGCTCGAGCGCCGCGACGTCGGCCGCACCGGAGCGCGTGCGGCGCTGCAGCCGGCGCGCCCGCGATGCGAAGTTCGCCGAGCCCCAGGCGACGTGGTCGCGAAAATCGTCCTGGAACGCGCGAAACGAGCCGAACCCCAGCGCCTTGGCTAGTCGCGTCATCGTCGGGGGCACGACGTCGGCGCGCTTTGCCTGCTCCCGCAGCGACAGGAAACAGACGTCGGCCGGGTGATCCGCCGCCCACCGCGCAGCCTTCTGCAAGGCGTTCGACAGGTCGTCGAACTGCGTGTCGATGCGGGCAAGTGCGTTTCGGGTCATCTGCGGCGTTTCGCGGACGAGGCGGCTTACTGTAACGTTTGTTACGGCATTCGGCAAGTTGTAACGAATGTTACGGGCAGCGCCGTACCGGTTGCGGAGCCCGGAGGGACGCGGCAACATCCTCGCGCGCCGATCGCGGCGCGCAACGGGTCGAGCAGCGATGGAGATGAAGAAGATGAACGGCGGCGGCCTGCGTGCCGCCGGCTACGACGAGCGCGCGCGCAAGCTCGTCGTCGAGCTGACGGCGGGCACGTTCGAATACACGGGTGTGCCGGGAGAGGTCTGGCGGCGCTTCAGCACCGCGTCGTCGCCGTGGAGCTACTACCGCGACAACATCGAAGAGGAGTACCCGGCGCACCGGACGCGCTAAGCGTCGCGCGGGACTCGATGCGCGGAACGATACCTTCTGCGCGCAACAGCTCACCGTTGCACCGGCGGTGCCGCCGGCGCAACGGGTATTGGCGCTGCGGTGAGGCTTACTGCACCGTCAGCTTGCGGCCGGCGGTGGCGGGCTTCTTGACGAGATGCAATTCGAGCACGCCGTTGTCGTACTTCGCCTCGCTGGACGTTTCGTCGAGCTCGACGGGCAGCGTGAAGCTGCGGTAGACGTTGCCGTTGTAGCGCTCGGTACGCAGCACGCGCGTGCCTTCCGCGGGTGCTACGAGCGGCTTCACTTCGGCGGCCACCGTCACCTGGTTGCCTTCGATGGCGACGTGAATCTCGTCCTTCTTGACACCGGGAATTTCGGCGTAGACGACGTAACCCTTGTCGTTCTCGGCGACGTCGACGCGAATGCCTTGCGGCGCTGCACGGTCGCCGCGGTCGGGGCGCAGGAAATTACGGAACAACGTTTCGACGGCGGTATCGGTGAATGGATCGTAGATCTGCAGACTGGCCATGGTTCGTTCCCTTTCGTGATCGAGCGAATGATTGGGCGGGCCGTTCCGCTGCGCGGGACGCTTCCGCCGGTGCATCACCAATCTAGGGTCGATGCCAGCCGATTCAAGGGCCGGGAGCACCTTTCGTCCACGAGATGCACGGAACCGACAACTGGTCGATAATGGACGCACGATGAACGATTCGTCGCCTTCGCCGCTCACCGCCAGCCAGAGCGCCACGCTCGAAGCTGCGCTGCGCACCCGGCAGCGCGATCTGCGGGCAGACGTCGCCTCGCACCTTCGGACGCAGGACGACCCGCGCCTCGTGGGACTGCGCAACCGGATGGAGGAGACGGACGACTGGGCCGCCGCCGACGCCATGGCCGCGCAAGACATCGCACTCGTGTCCCGCGACTTGACCGAGCTCGCCAACGTCGAGCAGGCGCTGGCGCGTCTCGACGAAGGCAGCTACGGCGAGTGCGCCGACTGCGGCAATCCGATTCCATACGCGCGCCTCGTCGCCTACCCGGCGGCGAAGCGCTGCGTCGCCTGTCAGGAAAGGACCGAGCGGCTGGAAAACGCGCGCAAGTAGCGAGCGGCCACGTTGCGACCGCCTGCGTTTACCGTCCCCGCGTCCGGGCCGTCGCCTGTGCCGCGGCCTTGTCGGCTGCTCTCGGAACCGCCTGCGCCTGCCGTTTCGCCGGCGCGAAGCGTGCGAGCCACGCGAAGAATTCGCGGTACCAGAGTTGCGAATTCTGTGGTTTCAGTATCCAGTGGTTCTCGTCGGGGAAATAGACGAGCCGCGCGGCAACATCCTTGGCTTTCAGCGAATTGAAGTACTGCAGTCCCTGCGTCGCGGGGACTCGATAGTCGAGCTCGCCGTGGATCACCAGCGTCGGCGTCTTCGCATCCTTGACGAAATGGTGCGGCGACTGGCCCATCACCATCGCCTCGTCGTCCCAGTGGAACGCGCCGAGCTCCTTGGCGAAGAACCGGTAACCGTCGGTGGCCATCATGCTGACCCAGTCGTAACAGCCGGCATGACACACGAACGCGCGATAGCGGTCCGTGTGGCCGTTCATGTACGCGACCATGAAGCCGCCGTAGCTGCCGCCAGTGGCCGTTAACCGCTGCGGATCGACATAACCTTGCGCGAGCAGATAGTCGGTCGCGGCCTCGGTGTCGGCGAATTCCTTTTCACCGTAGCGTCCGGTGATCGTTTCGAGGAACTTCTGGCCGTATCCGGACGAGCCGTGGTAGTTGACCGCCGCGACGACATAGCCCTGCCCGGCGAACACCTGCGTGTTCCAGCGGAAATGCCATCCGTCGTGGTGCGCGGCGTGAGGCCCGCCGTGGATCGAATGCATCAGCGGCCACTTGCGCTTCGGATCGAACCCCGGCGGATACGTGACGAATATCTGCACGGGCTCGCCGTTCCAGCCGTTGATCGTGAACTCGCGCACGTCGCCAAGCGAATGGCGCGCGAGGATCGCGCGATTGAGCGTTTCGATCGCCCGCTCGCCGCTGCCGTCGCCGCGGGCCGCAAAGAGCGCAGGCGGGTGCCGGGCCGTGTCGCGCACGTAGGCAAGCACGCTGCCATTCGCCGCGCGCGCGAACCCCGACAGCACACCGCCGCCGACGATCTGCGTGGGCGCAGCGCCGGTCGCCGGGTGTCGCCACAAGCCGACGCGGCCGCGATCTTCGACCAGCGACAGCAACGCGGCGGAATCGGGCGTCCATTGCAGGTGACTGGTCGCGCGATCGAAGTCCGGCGCGAGGGTTCGCGACCGACGTGACTTGCGGTCGAGTATCCGCAATTGTCCCTGGTCGTTGAACGCGCGCGCCGTGTCGAACGCGTGATACGCGATCGACGTGCCGTCCGGCGCATAGAGCGGATGCTCGTCGGAAAGTCCGCTGTCCGACGTGATGTTCTTCACCCGCCGCGTCTTCAGGTCGACGACGACGATGTCGCACTGGTTCATCATGGCAGGCTCGACAGCAGGATCGATCGTCAGCGCGATCTCGCGGCCGTCAGGGGCGATGTCGTAATGCTCCGACGTCGGATCCCATGGCTGCAGCGCGATGCCGGTGCCCAGCAGCAGGTCCTCGCAGCGTCCGGTGGCGATGTCGCACGCGAACAGATGCGGCTCGCGGCCATCCGTCAGCCAGTGGTCCCAGAAGCGATATTCGCCTCGCTCCGTCAGGTGTGCCGTGACCTTGGCTTCCTTCTTCTCCGCGACGCGCCTGGCCTGCGCGGCTTCGGTGCGCAACTCCGGCCACACCCACGAGACGAAGGCGATCCGCTTGCCGTCGGGAAACCATTTGATTGCCGCAGCGCCCGTTGCGATGTTCGAGAGGCGCGTCGCTTCGCCGCCGTCGGGTGCTATGAGGTAGATCTGCGCCTCGGTGTCGTCCTTGCGCTTGGCGGTGAACGCAATCCGCGATCCGTCGGGCGACCAGCGCGGATCGCTGTCCTTGTCACCGGCGGTGAGACGGCGCGGCTTCCCCGGCGCAGCGCCGTTGCCGTAGCCGGTCGCGAACAGCCACAGCTCCGTGCTGCCGAGATTGCGGTCGAACGAGAACGACGTCACCGGCGCGCACGCAAGGCGCCCGTCCGGCGCGAGCGTCGGCGCGCCAATCCGCTTCAATGCCCACAACGCATCGACGTCGAGCGGAGGTTTGCTGCGGGCGGATGATGTCCGGCGTGCGGCCATTGGCGATTCCTGCGGAGTAGAATGAGGGCGCGATTCTAGCTGGAATGCGTCGATGCACCGCAGGCCGGCGTCGCAATCGCACCCATCCATTCAATTCGCCGGCGCTCCCGGTCACGTGCCGGTTCCGCCGTCAAACGCCACCTTCGCGTCTGCACGATGACCACGATGAATTACCGGCGCCTCGGCCGCTCGGGACTGAAAGTCAGCGAGTTGTCGTTCGGCTCCTGGGTAACGTACGGCAACCAGATGGACGATCGCCTCGCCCGCGAATGCATGGCTGCGGCGCGCGACGGCGGCGTCAACTTCTTCGACAACGCCGAGGTATACGCAAAGGGCCAGTCGGAGACGATCATGGGCGACGCGCTGCGCAAGCTCGCGTGGCGACGCTCGTCGTACATCGTTTCGACCAAGTTCTTCTGGGGCCTGCACGACGGGCCGAACGAGAAGAACACGCTCAATCGCAAATACCTGATGCAGGCGATCGACGGGTCGCTGGCGCGGCTGGGTCTCGACCACGTCGACCTCGCGTTCTGCCATCGGCCCGACCCCGAGACGCCGATCGAGGAAACGGTGTACGCGTTCCACGACATGATCCAGTCCGGGAAGGTGCTGTACTGGGGCACGTCGGAATGGAGCGCCGCGGAGATCATGGCGGCGTGGCAGATCGCCGAGCGCCATCACCTACACAAGCCGGTGATGGAGCAGCCACAATACAACCTGCTGCATCGCGAGCGCGTCGAGCAGGAATATGCGCGACTGTATCGCGACATCGGGCTCGGCACGACGACGTGGAGCCCGCTCGCATCGGGCGTGCTGACCGGCAAGTACGCGAGCGGCGTGCCCGCGGATTCGCGTGCGGCCATCAAGGGTCTCGAATGGCTCGCCGAGCGGATCCTCGAACCGACCGGGATTGCCAAGGTCAAAAAGCTCGTTCCGATCGCCCAAGAGCTCGGTTGCACGCTCGCCCAGATGTCCCTCGCGTGGTGTCTCAAGAATCCGCACGTGTCGACGGTGATCACCGGGGCGAGCCGGCCTGCGCAAGTCGTCGAGAACCTGAAGGCGCTCGCCGTCGTGCCAAAGCTCACGCCGGACGTGATCGAGCGGATCGAGCAGGCGACAGCCTAGCGGTGCCACGATGAATCCGCTCGAATCCTGGACCGAAGAGCAGCGCTCCGCGTTCTTGTATCGCGTGTGTGCCGATGCCGAAAACGGCACCGTTCGCGCCGAGCTGTTCCGGCGCCTCGCCGGGGAGGCCGAAGCGCAGGCAACGATCTGGCGCGCACAGCTCACGTCGCGGGGCCATCCAGCGCCGGGCCCGTTCGTGCCGGACGCACGTACGCGCCTCGTCGCAAGCCTGGTGCAGTGGCTCGGGCCGCGGCGGCTCAAGAACGTGCTGGCGGCGATGAAAGTACGCGGCATGGCCGTATATGGGGCGGCGATGCCCTCCGAAGCCGGCCACGCGCTGCCGCCGGCCGGCGCCGTTTTCGAACGTCGTCACCGGGGCCTGGGCGGCGGCGGAAATCTCCGCGCAGCCGTCTTCGGCGTCAACGACGGTCTGGTGTCGAATGCCAGCCTGATCCTCGGCGTTGCCGGCGCAACGTCGGATCTCAAGGTCGTCGTGATGAGCGGTGTGGCCGGGATGGCCGCCGGGGCGTTTGCGATGGCGGCCGGCGAATACGTGTCCGTCCAATCGCAGCGCGAGCTCTACCAGTACCAGATCGCGCTCGAACGTGACGAGTTGAAGCAATATCCGGAAGCCGAGGCGCAGGAGCTCGCGCTGATCTACGCCGCCAAGGGCCTGCCGCCCAAGCAGGCCGACCGGCTGGCGAAGCGCCTTGTCGCCGATCCTGAAAACGCGCTCGACACGCTGGCGCGCGAGGAGCTGGGCCTCAATCCAAGCGAGCTGGGCTCGCCGCTCGGCGCAGCAGCGAGTTCGTTGTGCGCATTCGCCGCGGGCGCGCTCGTGCCGCTGCTGCCGTGGCTCGCAGGCGGCAGCGCCAACGCGCTTGGCTGGTCGATCGGGCTCACCGCTGCCGGACTGTTCAGCGTCGGTGCCACGCTGTCGCTGTTCACCGGCCGGCACGCCGTTCATTCGGGTGCACGGATGCTGGCGCTCGGCGGCCTCGCGGGCGGCGTGACTTACGTCCTCGGTCACCTGCTTGGCACCATCGTCGGCTGAAGCCGCCGACTTGACCCGCATCCGCGCCGCGCGCGTTGCAGCCGCGAGCACGCCCGGCGCGAGGCGCGGTGCCGCGGGGGTTGCGTCTGGCCCAGTCGTTCATCTGAAGGCGGGACGCGAGCGGTCGCTCGTGCAGCGCCATCCGTGGGTGTTCTCCGGCGCCATCGAACGCGTCGATGGCGACCCCGCGGCGGGTGCGACCGTCGACGTCGTCGATGCAGCGGGCGCGTTCCTCGCCCGAGCCGCCTACTCGCCGCTGTCGCAGATCCGTGCGCGGGCATGGTCGTTCGATTCGACGCAGGCCCTCGATGCGTCGTTCTTCGCGAACGCAATCGCGCGCGCCTGCGCCGCACGCCAGCCGTTGCTCGACGCCGCCCACACGGCATGCCGATTGGTCCATGGCGAGTCGGACCAGTTGCCGGGTGTCATCGCGGACCGCTACGGGGACACGATCGTCGTCCAGTTGCTGTCGGCGGGCGCCGATACGTGGCGCGAAGCGATTGCGGACGCACTCGTCGCCGCTACCGGCGCTCGCTGCGTATACGAGCGGTCGGATGCCGAGGTCCGCTTGCTCGAAGGTCTGTCGCCCCGCGTGGGCGTGCTGCGCGGCACCCTGCCCGAAATCGTCGATATCGTCGAAGCCGGTATTCGCTACCGCGTCGACGTCGTCGGCGGGCAGAAGACCGGGTTCTATCTCGACCAGCGCGACAACCGCGCCATCGTCGGCGCCCACGCACGCGGCCGCCGCGTGATGAATGCGTTCTGCTATACGGGCGGATTCACGCTCGCCGCGCTGGCCGGCGATGCCGCGTCGGTGCGGTCGATCGACAGCTCGGCCGACGCGTTGCGCGGTGCGCGCGCAAACCTCGCGTTGAATCCGGCGCTCGATGCGCGTCGCGCCGAGTGGTCCGAGGCGGACGTGTTCAGCGAGCTGCGCGAGTTGCGCAATCGCGGCGCGGCGTTCGACCTGATCGTGCTCGACCCGCCGAAGTTCGCCCCGACGGCGGCGCACGCGCAGCGCGCGGCGCGTGCATACAAGGACATCAACCTGCTCGCGCTCAAGCTCCTCGCGCCCGGCGGACTGCTCGCGACGTTCTCGTGCTCGGGCGGGATCGACGCGTCGCTGTTCCAGAAGATCGTCGCCGGCGCGGCACTCGACGCCGCGGCGGATGCCGCGATCGTCGGGCGGCTCGGCCCCTGCGCCGACCATCCGGTGGCGCTGGCGTTTCCCGAAGGCGATTACCTCAAGGGACTTCTCGTCCGCAAGGCGTAGCGCCGGTCGTGCCCGATCTGCCCGGCACGCGCAGCGACGTTGCGGCCGCCCAAAAAACAAGGCCGCAACGGGTGCGGCCTTGTAATTGCGACCGTGCGGACAGGAATCACACGGCCGTATTCGGAGATCGATCAGCGGTTGCTTATGCCGTCGCCTTCATGCAATCCGACATGAACTTCTTGTGCTCTTCGCCCTTCATCCCCTTCGACTTCGTGTTGCAGGCGCCCATCTTGTTGTCGTACGTCTTCTTCTCGGCGCTGAGGCATTCCTTCATGAACGTCTTGCGCTCGTCGCCCTTCTTGTCCGCCGCCTTGGTATTGCAGGTCTTCATCCGCTCCTGTTGCGCGTTTTCCGCAAACGCGGGGGTCGCCACGGCAGCAAGCGCGCCGACAATGGCCAGTGAAAACAATCGCTTCATGGGAATGCCTCGGTCGTTGGTTGCAGGTTTGGTCGAGTTGCCTGAAGGTGCTGGCCCGCGCCTTGGGGGTGCCGGCGTAGACAGTGAGTTCAGTCTACGGCAACGGTAACGGGCGGAGCAACGAAATCGCTGACACCGATTTGCGGCTTGTTGCGCCTGTACCCTCTTGCGGTGCAACATGACAATTGAATGGCCCGCGAGCGGCCGTTGATTATCGCGGGTACAATATGCAAGTGTTTGAAATTACTAGGGAAGCTCGAATCCAATGATTCTCGTACTCGAACCGAACACCCGCCCGGAGGGACTCGATTACCGGATGCTCACCACGCAACTCGAGCGGCTCCCGAACGTCACGTTTCGCGTCCACCGGGAGGTGGGGAGCGAGGTCACGCTGACCGAGATCTATCTGATCGGCAACACCGCGGCGCTGACGATCGAGCAGATGCAGGTGCTGCCCTGCGTCGCCAAAGTGGTGCGCGTGTCGGAGCCGTACCGCGTGCTCGGCCGCCACAAGCAGGGAGACGACCGGCCGGCCTCGTTCGAATACAACGGCGTGCAGTTCGGGCAGGACAGCGTCAACGTCTTCGCCGGCTTGTGTGCCGTCGATTCGCGGGAGTCCGTCGAGGCGATGATGAAGGCGTTGCGCGATCACGGCCAGGTCTGCACGCGGATGGGCGCGTACAAGCCGCGGACGTCGCCGTACGCCTTCCAGGGCTACGGCGCGTCGTGCCTGCCGTACGTGTTCGACCTCGCCGGCAAGTTCGGCATCCGCGTGATCTCGATGGAGGTGACGCACGAATCGCACGTCGACGAGATTCGCACCGCCCTTTTGGCGACCGGAAACGCGACCGGCGTGATGCTCCAGATCGGCACGCGCAACACGCAGAACTTCGAGTTGCTGAAGCTCGTCGGCAAGCAGCAGGAATTGCCGGTGCTGATCAAGCGCGGTTTCGGAATCACGCTCGACGAGTCGCTGAACGCCGCCGAGTACCTGGCCACCGAAGGCAATCGCAAGGTCGTCTTCTGCCTGCGTGGCATGAAGACCAACATGGGCGATCCGCATCGCAACTTCGTCGACTTTTCGCACGTCCCCGTCGTCAAGCGGCTGACGCGGATGCCGGTCGCCATCGACCCGTCCCACTCGGTCGGCACGCGTGCCCGCGCGCCCGACGGGCTGCTCGACATCTTCCACGTCGTCGCGCAGGGTGTCATCGCCGGCGCCAATCTCGTGCTCGTCGATTTCCATCCGGATCCGTCCAAGGCACTGGTCGACGGGCCGCAGGCGCTGCTGCTGTCAGAGCTGCGGCCGTTCCTCGACGACGTCGCGATCGCTCGCGAGAGCTATGAAAAGCGCACGAAGCTCGCGCGCGAGCACGGCGTCGCCGCTTGATTCATTCCATGCGGGGCCGTACGCCGCGGGGGTTCGCGCAGCGCCACCACGAGACCGCCGACGTCCTCGTCGCGCCCCAGTCGTATAGCGCGCCGCGTTGGCTGGCCGGCGGGCACGCGCAGACGATCTGGCCGTATCGGCTGCGTCGCCCATCCGTCGAGCTTCGACGCGAGCGCATCGCAACCGCGGACGGCGACTTCTGGGACTTCGACTGGCTCGATGCGCCATCGGCGGACGCGCCGATCGTCGTCGTGTTCCACGGCCTCGAGGGCAGCTCCGACTCGCATTACGCGCGTTCGCTGCTGGTAGCCGCTGCTTGCGCCGGCTGGCGCGGCGTGGTTCCGCATTTTCGCGGTTGCAGCGGCGAACCGAATCGCCTGCCCCGTGCCTACCATTCGGGTGACCATCAGGAGATCGGCGCGATGCTCGCGGCGATTCGACGCGCCGTCCCGCACCCGATTCCGCTTCACGCCGTCGGCGTTTCGCTCGGCGGCAGCGCATTGCTCAACTGGCTGGGTCGACAGGGATCCGCGGCACCGCAGACCGTCACGAGCGCCGCCGCGGTATCGGCGCCACTCGACCTGATGGCCGCCGGCATCTCGATCGGCCGAGGCGTCAATCGCATCTACACCGCCTACTTCCTATCGTCGCTGAAGCCGAAATCGATCGCGATGGCCGGCCGTTTCCCGGGACTGCTCGATCCCGCGCGACTGCGTCGCGTGCGAACGATGTGGGAATTCGACGATGCCGTCACGGCACCGCTGCACGGATTTGCCGGCGTCGCCGATTACTGGACGCGCGGATCGTCGAAGCCGTGGCTGCGCGATGTCTCGGTACCGACACTCGTGCTCAACGCGCGCAACGATCCGTTCATTCCCGCCGAGTCGCTGCCGACCGTTCGCGACGTGTCGGCGTCGATAACGCTCGAGCAGCCCGCGCACGGCGGCCACGTCGGATTCGCGAGCGGCCGCTTTCCGGGTCACGTCGGCTGGCTGCCGGCACGGTTGCTACACTACTTCGCTTCGCCAGCCTAGAAGACGCCCCGAGTCACCGATGCTGCCGCCCGAGATCTTCAAAGCCTACGACATTCGCGGCATCGTCGGCCGAACACTGACGCCGTCCATCGTGCAGAAGATCGGACGCGCGCTGGGCAGCCTCGCGCGGGAGCGCAAGCGCGACACGATCGCCGTCGGACGCGACGGTCGCCTGTCCGGACCCGAGCTGATTGCGGCACTGAGCGACGGCATTCGTAGCGCGGGCGTCGACGTGATCGACGTCGGCATGGTCGCGACGCCGATGACATATTTCGCCGCCCAGCACCTTGGCACCGGATGCTGCGTGATGGTGACGGGCAGCCACAATCCGCCCGACTACAACGGCCTCAAGATGGTCATCGACGCGACGACGCTGTCGGGCGACGACATCCAGCGATTGCGCGCGCGGATCGAGAGGGACGACCTCGCAAGCGGCGACGGTGCGCTGCGTGCCGAGGACGTTTCGCGTGCGTATCTCGACCGAATCGTCGGCGACATCAAGCTTGCGCGTCCGATGCGCATCGCGATCGACTGCGGCAACGGCGTTGCCGGCGCGTTCGCACCCGAGCTCTATCGGCGTCTCGGCTGCGACGTCGTCGAACTCTTCTGCGACGTCGACGGCAATTTCCCCAATCATCATCCGGATCCGTCCCAGCCGAAGAACCTCGAGGATCTGCGGCGCCGGCTTGCGCAGGGCGACTGCGAGCTCGGCCTCGCGTTCGACGGCGACGGCGACCGGCTCGGCGTCGTGACGCCTGCCGGCAACATCATCTATCCCGACCGGCAGCTCATGTTGTTCGCCGCCGACGTGCTGACACGCGCGCCGGGCGCGACGATCATCTACGACGTCAAGTCGACTCGCAACCTGAAGCCATGGATCGTCGAACATGGCGGCGTGCCGATGCTGTGGAAGACCGGGCATTCGCTGATCAAGGCGCGGATGAAGGAAGTCGGCGCGGCCCTCGCCGGCGAAATGAGCGGCCATACGTTCTTCGGCGAACGCTGGTACGGCTTCGACGACGGCCTTTACGCAGGCGCGCGACTGCTGGAGATCCTGTCGCGCCATCCCGACCCCGCGGCGGTGCTCGATGCGTTGCCCGACGCGGTGTCGACGCCGGAGCTCAACATCGGTTGCGCCGAGGGCGAGCAGCACTCGCTCGTCGCCCGGCTGCAGGCCGACGCGCATTTTCCCGGCGCGTCGGACGTCATCCGCATCGACGGACTGCGCGTCGAGTATCCGGATGGATTCGGACTCGCGCGGGCGTCGAATACCACACCGGTGATCGTGCTGCGCTTCGAGGCGGACGACCAGGCGGCACTGACGCGGATCCAGCACGAGTTCCGCCGCGTGCTCACGGCCGCGAAGCCCGGCGTCGAGTTGCCCTTCGCATGAACAGCGCCACGGTCGCCGCCGACGTTCCAGTTACGCTCGCCGACATCGAGGCGGCGCGCGAGCGCATTCGCGGCGGCATCTACGAGTCGCCGTGCGTCGAGTCGATTCCGCTGTCGCAACTGACGGGCGCGCACATCTACTGCAAGCTCGACTATCTGCAGCGCACCGGCAGCTTCAAGGAGCGCGGCGCGCGCAACGCGCTGCTGCAACTGTCGGCCGCGCAGCGCGAGCGCGGCGTCATCGCCGCCTCGGCGGGCAACCATGCGCAGGGCATCGCCTACCACGGCGCGCTGCTCGGCATTCCGGTCACCGTGGTCATGCCGAAGTTCGCGCCGCTGATCAAGGTGACGAACTGCCGCCAGCTCGGCGCGACGATCGTGCTGCACGGGGCCGACCTGTCCGAAGCGCGCGCCGAGGCGGAGACGATCGCCGCGCGCGAAGGCCTGACGTTCATCCATCCGTTCGACAACGCGCATGTCATCGCCGGCCAGGGCACGATCGCGCTCGAAATCCTCGAGCAGACGCCGACCGCGCAGGCGATCGTCGCACCGGTCGGCGGCGGCGGTCTGCTCGCGGGCATTGGTACCGTCGTTGCCGCGCGCAAGCCCGGCGTGCGCGTCATCGGCGTCGAACCCGATCACGCCGCGTGCCTGACGGCGGCGCTGGCCGCCGGGCACCCGGTGCCGGTGGCGCTGTCGCATACGCTCGCCGACGGCCTCGCCGTCGCGCAGGCGGGCGCGCGTCCGTTCGAGATCCTGCGCCGCGTCGTCGACCAGGTCGTGACCGTCGACGAGGCGACGATCGCGCTCGCAGTGCTGCGGCTGATCGAGCTCGAGAAAAGCGTCGTCGAGGGTGCGGGCGCTGCACCGCTTGCCGCATTCCTTGCCGGAAGGCTCGATTCACTGAAGGGCAGCGACGTCGTGCTCGTGCTGTGCGGTGGCAACATCGACCTGACGATCCTCGATCGCGTCATCGAGATCGGGCTCGTGGCCGATGGCCGGCTGTCGCGGTTCACCGTATCGATCAGCGATCGTCCGGGCGGTCTCGCACGCCTGGCGGAGATCATTGCGTCGACCGGCGCATCGATCAAGGAGATCGTGCACGACCGTGCATTCTCGGGCCCGGACCTGTCGGAGGTTCGCGTCGTTTGCGTCGTCGAAACGACCGGGCACGAGCACGTCACGCACCTGCACCGCGCGCTTGCCGATGCGAAGGTGAAGATCGTCGCGCCGTCCTGACCGGCGATCGCCTTACGGCTCGCGCGGGACGCGGCGATGGGCGTCAGGCCGGCGCGGTGCGCCGCAGTTTCTGCCAGAGCGCAACGGCGACGACGCCGACGATGCCGACGACGTCGCTCGCCGGAGCCGGATAGACAAGTGCCAAGCCCGCGACGATCAGGATCGCGCGCTCGATCAAGCCGCAGCGTCGAAAGAGCCAGCCCTGCGTTCCGGTGGCAAGTGCTGCGATCCCGACGCACGCGGTGATCGTGATCCACGCAACCTCAGGCCACGAGCCGTGCGGCGGCGCCTTCAGCAGCAGCGCAACGCCCGCCGGATCGAGCACAAACACGAACGGCACGACGAACGCAGGCAGCGTGTATTTCCATGCCTGCAACGTCGTCCTGTACGGATCCCCGCCGGTGATCGCCGCCGCCGCGAACGGCGACAGCGCCGTCGGTGGCGAGACTTCGGACAGCACCGCGTAGTAGAAGATGAACATGTGCGCGGCGAAGTCGGGCACGCCGAGCTTGATGAGCGCGGGCGCGGCGATGACGGCGCAGATGATGTAGCTCGCCGTCACCGGGACGGCAAGCCCGACGATCCACACAATGAGCGACGTGTACAGCGCCGTCAGGAACAAGCTGCCGCCGGCGTAGTCGATGACGATCGCGCTGAACTTGAGTCCGAGTCCGGTTTTCGCGACGACGCCGACGATGAGGCCCGCCGCCGCGCACGTTGCAGCGACGTTCAGCACCTGCAGCGATCCGTCCTTCAATGCAGTGACGACCTTCGGCGGCAGCATCGCGCTCGCGCGGTCGAGGAAGCTGACGGCGAACGTCACGACCGTTGCCCAGAACACCGACAGCAGCGGCGAGAACCCCAGCACGAGGAATACGACGATTGCGATCAGCGACACGAAGTGGAACCAGTAGCGCCGCGTCAGCGACGACACCGTCTGCGTCGACTGCATCGGGACATCGCGCATGCCGAACTTCCGCACGTCGAGCTCGACCATCAGGAACAGCGAGATGTAGTAGAGCGCCGTCGGGATCGTCGCCATCAGGATGACGTCGAGGTATCCGATCTTCAGGAATTCGGCGATCAGGAACGCGGCGGCACCGAGCACCGGCGGCGAGATGATCGCGCCGAGTCCTCCGGCTGCGAGGAGTCCGCCCGCTGGCTCCGCACGGTAACCGGAGCGCGCGAGCATCGGCCAGGCAACGGAGCCGATCGTCACCGTCGTGGCCACACCCGATCCCGAAGGGCCGCCGAGCAGGAACGACGCCAGCACGACGGTACGTCCCGCGCCCGCGTGCTTGCCACCCATCGCGGCGAAGCTGAAGTCGAGGAAGAACTTGCCGGCACCTGATTGCTGCAGGAACGCGCCGTAGATCGTGAACAGGATGATCAGCGACGACGACACGTCGACCGCCGTGCCGAAAATGCCTTCGAGCGTCTGGTACATGAACCCGGTGAGGCTCGACACGTCGTAGCCGCGATGCGCCCACTGCCCCGGGAGCCACGGGCCCGCGAATCCGTAGGCGATGAAGCTCGCTACGACGATCGTGATGATCCATCCCGACGTGCGCCGGCACGCCTCGAGCACGAGCAGCACGAACACGACGCCGAACGCGACGTCGGCGTCCGACGGTGTGGTGTTACGGTCCCAGAACTCGTCGCCGCCTTGCAGCAGGTAGACGATGGTCGCGGCGCCGGCAACCGCACAGACGACGTCCCACCACATCAGGCGGTTGCGATAACGACCCGCTATCGGGAATAGCAGGAACACGAGGACGAGCACGAAGCCGACGTGAACCGGCCGCAACACCTGCGCGGGCACGATCTCGAGCGCCGCGTACAGGTGGAACACGCTCATCACGACGAGCGCTGCCGTCGTGAATGTCCCGAGCCAGCCGCGAAACCGGCTTACCGCACCCTCTTCCTCCTCGACGAACTCAGCGGCCTTGCGAAGACGCTCGTCCGTGACCGCTGCGTCGCTCGGCTCCGCCGGCGCCGCCGGGCTCATTGAATCTTGATGCCGTGTTCTTCGAAATATTTCTTCGCGCCGGGATGGAACGGCACGGGTGTTGTGATCGACTGATTCTTGAGGTCGATGTTCTCGGCCTCCTTGTGGACGGCGACGAGTTCGGGCTTGTGCTCGAACAGCGTCTTCACGATGTCATACGCCATCTTGTCGCTCATCTTGTCCGAGACGACGAGGACGTTCCAGACATCGATGTTGGCATCCGGCTTGTCCTGCCCGGAATAGCTGTTGGGCGCGATCGTTGCCTTCACGTAGAGCGGGCCGTATTTCTTGTTCATCGCGTCGACGTATTGGGCGTGATCGATGAGTTTCATCTTGATGCCGGGCGTCGCGGCGAGGTCGGTCAGCGCGGCCGTCGGCACGCCGCCGACCCAGAAGAACGCATCGATCTTGCGGTCCTTGATCGCGTTCACCGATTCGGCTGCGCCCAATCGTTCCTGCTTGATATCCTTTTTCGGATCGAGACCCATCGCCTCCAGCACGCGCAGCGCCATCACTTCGACACCGCTGCCCGGCGAGCCGGTCGAAACACGCTTGCCTTTGAGGTCCGCCATGGCGTTGATGCCGCTGCCTTCGATCGTCGCCACCTGCATCCGGTTCGGGTACAGCACCATCAGCGTGCGTGCCGGGACCTTCGCACCCTTGAACTTGTCGAGTCCCTGTGCGGCGTCGCTCACGGCGTCGACCATCGCAAAGCCGACCTCCGATTTGCCGGTGCCGAGCAGCTTGAGGTTATCGACCGAACCGCCGGTGACCTCTGCCGTCGCCTGCAAGCCGGGAACGTATTTCGACAGCACGTTCGCCATCCCGCCGCCGAGCGGATAATAGACGCCGCCGGTGCCGCCGGTCGTGATCGAGATTTTCGTCGACGCCTGCGCAAGCGCAGCCGGCGCAAACGAGATTGCGGCCAGCGCAAGTGCCGCAATCGACGCAAGATAACGGACGGATCTGGCCATTGTTCCTCCTTCAATGTTTTGTTCTACGATGACGGGAATGGTACCGGAAATCGGCGTTTCCGGACGGTCGCAACGAAGCGGCGGAATCAACCCGCTGCGAGCAGATCGGGAGGCAACGGCGCCCGCCGCTCGATCGAACTGACGTGCAGCTTGAACGCGCCGAGCCGGCGATCGAGAAAGAAATTGCGCAACGTGCGCGCGATCGTCCGAAACGCGAGCTCGGCCCACGGAATCTCGCTTTCGTCGAACAGCCGGACCTCGAGGCTCTCCGTGCCCGGCCCGAAATCGAGATCGAGCAGGCGCGAGCGGAACATCATGTAAACCTGGTGAATCTGCGGCAGGCTGATGACCGTGTAGAGATCGCCGAGCTCGACCCGCGCGTCGGCTTCCTCGAGCGTTTCGCGCAGTGCGCCGCTTTGCAGCGTTTCGCCGTTCTCGAGAAAGCCCGCCGGCAGCGTCCACAGGCCATGGCGCGGCTCGATCGCGCGCTTGCACAACAGCACGCGCTCGCCCCACACCGGCAGGCAGCCGGCGACGATCTTCGGATTCTCGTAGTGGATCGTCCCGCACGTCGCGCAGACGCGCCGCTGCAAGCGTGTCGCCGTCGGGAATGCGCAACTCCAGCGTCGCCGCGCCGCAATTGCTGCAGAAATTCATTGCCATGTGCGCGACGCTACACCTTCAGGAAATGCTCGCGGTAATAGCGCAGCTCGGCGATCGACTCGAGGATGTCGGCAAGCGCCTCGTGCTTGCCTTCCTTCGGAATGCCCTTCATCAGCTCGGGCTTCCAGCGCCGCACGAGCTCCTTCAGCGTCGACACGTCGAGATTGCGGTAATGGAACCAGTCCTCGAGCGCCGGCATGAACCGGGCGAGAAACCTGCGGTCCTGGCAGATCGTGTTGCCGCACATCGGCGACGCCTTCGCCGGAATGTGCTCGCGCAGGAACTCGAGCGCGGCGGACTCGACGTCCGATTCCGTCATCGTGGCCGCCTTCACCTTGTCGATCAGGCCCGAACGCCCGTGCGTTGCCTTGTTCCACGAGTCCATTGCGTCGAGCGCCACGTCATCCTGGTGAACGACGAACACGGGCGCCTGCGCCACCGTTTCGAGCGCGTGGTCGGTGATCACGAGCGCGACCTCGATGATCCGATCCGTGTCGGGCTTGAGGCCGGTCATCTCGAGGTCGATCCAGATCAGCCGGTTGGCGTCCTGTGGCATGGGCGGTGAGCGTAAAATGAGCCGTTCAATTTAGCATAGCGCCGAGGCTGATCGATTCCCGGCGCCCACCCCCGTGCCGCCTTCGCTGTTCACGATTGCATTCGTCGTTGCGTTGATCGCATCGCTCGGCATCCGCTTCTGGCTCGCCGCGCGCCAGATTGCACACGTCCGTGCGCATCGCGACGCGATGCCGCCTGCGTTTGCCGACCGCGTCGATGCGAATTCGCATCGCAAGGCGGCCGATTACACCATCGCGAAGCAGCGCCAGGGGATGCTGGAGATGGGCGTCGACGCAATCGTGCTCGTCGCGATCACGCTCGGCGGCGGATTGGGGGCGCTCTTCGCCGCCACCGAGGCATTGGCCGCGCCGCCGATCGTCCGCGATCTCGTGTTGCTGATCGGCGTGGCGGTCATCGGTGGAATCGTCGGCCTGCCATTTTCGTGGTGGCGCACGTTCCGCATCGAGGAGCGCTTCGGCTTCAACCGCACCACGCTGTCCGTCTGGTTGTCCGATCTTGCGAAGGGCATTGGCGTGGCTACAGTGCTCGGCGTGCCGCTCGTGCTGCTCGTGCTGTGGCTGATGCGCAGCGCCGGCATCTGGTGGTGGCTCTACGCGTGGCTCGCGTGGATGGCTTTCCAGTTGCTCATCCTGGTGCTGTATCCGACCGTCATTGCGCCGCTCTTCAACCGCTTTTCACCGCTGCCTGCCGGCGACGCGCGCGAACGGATCGAGCGGCTGCTCAACCGCTGCGGCTTTCGCGCATCGGGCCTGTTCGTCATGGACGGGTCCAAACGCTCGGGGCACGGCAACGCGTATTTCACCGGGTTCGGCCGCGCCAAGCGCGTCGTGTTCTTCGACACGCTGCTGACGCGACTCGTGCCGGAGGAGATCGAGGCAGTGCTGGCGCACGAGCTTGGCCACTTCCGCCGGCGTCACGTGGTGAAGCGCATCGTCTGGTCGGCATTGCTGTCGCTCGCGCTGCTGGCCTTGCTCGCATGGCTCGCGGACGCTTCCTGGTTCTACACGGGGCTCGGCATCCCGCAGCACGACGTCGCCGCCGCGATGGCCCGCCCCGGTGTCGCGCTCGCACTGTTCATGCTGGCGCTACCCGTGTTCACCTTCGCGCTGGCACCCCTGTCGGCCGCTTATTCTCGCCGGCACGAGTTCGAGGCCGACCAGTTTGCCGCCGAGCACGCATCGGCAACGGCGCTGATCGCCGCGCTGATCAAGCTGTACGAAGACAATGCCGCGACACTGACGCCGGATCCGCTGCATTCGGCGTTCTACGACTCTCACCCGCCTGCCGCCATCCGTGTCGCGCGGCTGCAGACGCTGGCTGCGGCCGGCTAGGGCCTAGCCGATGTCGCCGCTACGCGCCGCGGCCGCATGCGTGTTAGGCGCGGTAGCCGCGATTGCCGCGGCGCAGTCCGCCGCACCGTTCGCCAATGGCGACCCGCAGCGCGGGCATGCGCTCGTCGACCGCGACTGCAACGCCTGCCACGTGCGGCTCGTCGGCGATGCCGACCGGATCTACACGCGCGACGACCGGCGCGTACGCACGCCCGCGCAGTTGCAGGCGCAGGTCGCCTTTTGCAACACGCAGCTTGCCACCGGCTATTTCCCCGACGAGGAAGAAGACGTCGTCGCGTGGCTCAATCAACGCTACTATCGGTTCAAGCCATGAAGCCCTCCGATCCACTTCCCACGACGACTGGCGAACTCGCCGCGCTCCATTGCCACGCCGGTGCACCACGGCTAACCCCGGGCGATTTCGCTGCAGCAGCGCCGGCGCTGGACGGCTGGTCCCGCAGCGGTGTGTGCATCGAGAAGATGTTCGCGTTCGCCGATTTCCACGCGACGATCGGCTTCGTCAACGCGCTGGCGTGGATCGCCAATCGAGAGGACCATCATCCCGAACTGCGCGTCTCATACAACCGCTGCGTCGTCATGTGGTCGACGCACGACGCCGGCGGCGTGACTCGCAACGACGTCATCTGCGCGGCGAAGACCGATCGCCTGTTCGCCGGGTGACGCCGGCGCGGGCCGACGCGGATCGCGCGCCGCCCGCCGGCCCCGATCTTGCGCCCGGCGTTGTCGTTGCGGCGCACCGGCGCCATTACATCGTCGAGCTCGATGCAGGGGGCACGATCGCATGCGTGCTGAAGGGACGTTCGCTGACGCTCGCATGCGGCGACGGCGTTCGCGTCGCGCGCGAGGCCTCCGGCGACGCGATCGTGGAGATCGAGCCGCGCGTGAGCCTGCTCTATCGCTCCGATGGATTCAGGGAAAAGCTGATCGCCGCCAACGTGACGCAGGTGCTGGGCGTGATCGCACCCGACGTGCCCGTCGACGAGCATCTGCTGAATCGCTGGATCGTCGCCGCGGAAACCGAGCACTGCCGATTCGTGCTGGTGCTGAACAAGTCGGATCTGCCGAACGCGGCGGAGTTCGCGTCCCGCTTCGGCTCCTACGCGGCGCTCGGGTACGCCAGCGTGCAGATCGCCGCAACGCGCGATATCGCCGCATTGCGCCCATTGCTCGACGGGCAGCACAGCGTCGTCATCGGCCAGTCGGGCATGGGGAAATCGACGCTGATCAACGCGCTCCTTCCCGGCGCGGCCGCACGGATCGGCGCGATCTCCGACGCGCTGCGCAGCGGTCGCCACACGACTACGTCAACCGCGCTTTACCGATTGCCCGGGGACACCGGATGGGTCGTCGATTCACCCGGCATGAAGGTGTTCGGCCTGGCGCATTGCACGTCGGAAGCAATCGAGAACGCGTTCGTCGAGTTGCGCGACCTCATCCCGCAGTGCCGATTCCGCGACTGCCGGCACGATCGGGAGCCAGGCTGCGCCGTGCAGGCCGCCGTGGCGGCGGGCACGGTCGCGCCGCAGCGCGTGCAGTTGCTGCAAACGCTGCTGCAGGAGACCCGCGCGGCGAACAACCCGGCGCGCTGACACCCGATCCGCGCCACCGCAACGAAGCATCGCCGCCGCTACGGCACCCAGTTCGCGAGCGACAGGAGGAAGACGAGCAGCAGCCACAGGATCAGCGCACGCCATACGAGGCCGACCGCCGAAGGCAGTACGTCCGCTTCGACGGGATCGCCGACGCCGATCTCGGGCCGCGGATCGATGTCGCCGCCCGCCGCATGCACAGGGCCCCCCAGTTGCACGCCGAGCGCACCCGCGCCCGTCGCGAGCAGTATTCCGTACGTGAATCCGCCGTGGGCGACCGGCCACGCGCTCGCCTGCGTGCGCCAGCAATAGACGGCGTCCTCGAAATCGCCGACAACGGCGAACGACAGCGCCGTCAGCCGCACGGGAATCCAGTCGACCCACCGCAGCAACTGCCGCGCGGGCTCGCCGAACACGGAAAGCGACCGGACCGGCGCACTGACATCGGCGCCGGGGACAACGCCTTTCCATTCGTCCGCGAGCAACACCGCCGCGCGGTAGAGCACGGCACCCACCGGACCCGGCAAGACCATGAACCAGAACAGCACGCCGAACACTTGCCGGTACGCGTCGGCGAGTCCGCGCTCGATCGCGAGTCGCGCGACATCCTGGCTCGCGATGTCCGCTGCGACACCGCCCCGCCACTCGGCGAGCGCGCGGCGCGCCGCGGCGATGTCGCCACCCTTCAGCGCGGCGACGATCGCCGATACCGAATGGCTGAAATGTCTGAACCCCATCAGCAGGTAGAGCACACCGACGTTGACAAGCAACCCGAGCGCCGGATGAATGTGATTGGCGATCCACCACGCGAGGCCGGTGATGACGACCGGAGGTCCGATCGCGAGCGCCGTGGCGAGCGATCCCTGGCCGAACGTGCCGCCGTTCAATCGCTGCTCGATGCCGCGCACGTAGGACAGGAATGCGCGCTCGACGGCGCCGCGCCATTCGAACGCGCGCCACTGCTCGAGCGCCAGTGCCGCGACGATCGCGAGCAGGTTCATCGTGAGCGCGCTGTCATCGACGCGCGCCGCAGCGTTCGCAAGGCTGCCCGCCGGTCAATCGGCCGCCGCGCGCAGCGGTGCGACGACAGCCTTGGGCAGCGGTACCGGCTTCCCCGTCTCTCGATCGGTCCACACCATTCGCGCCGCGCCGTCCGCGCAGCGCTGGCCAGCGACGGAAAGATCGTAGTAGCTGCCGATGCTCGTGCGACCCGGATCTCCCAGGTACATGCGCACCTCCACGTCGGCCGGGTAGACGAGGGGCACCTTGAAATTGCACGATGCGTTGACGACGACCGCCAACGCTCCGTTTTCGGGCGCGAGCGCATCCGCGAGCGAATACATCCATTCGACCCGAGCTTGTTCCATGTACCGGAAATAAACGGAGTTGTTGACGTGGCCGAGCGCATCCATGTCGCTCCAGCGAATCCTCTGCATCGTCGTATGAACCAGGACACGCTGACCCTGCACGTCGTCACACCACGTCGGTTGAGTGATGACGTCATTATAATTGACGCTCAGGTGCGGACGTCGCGCACTGGACCGCCGAGGTGGTGTCGATGACGCGCGAAGCGATGGAGTACGACGTAGTGATCGTCGGCGGAGGTCCGGCGGGGCTTGCGGCTGCAATCCGCCTGAAGCAGCTCGCCGCACAGGCCTCGCGCGAAGTGTCCGTGTGCATCCTCGAGAAAGGCTCGGAGATCGGCGCGCACATCCTGTCCGGTGCCGTCATCGACCCCCGTGCGCTGAACGAGCTCGTTCCGGACTGGAAGGCGCAGCAGGCGCCGATCGAGACTCCGGTTACCGAGGACCGATTCCTCATCCTGTCGCAGGACAAGGCCTACCGTATCCCGAACCGGCTGCTGCCACCGCTGATGAGCAATCACGGCAATTACATCGTGAGCCTCGGCAACGTCTGTCGCTGGCTTGGCCAGCAGGCGGAAGCGCTCGGCGTCGAGATCTACCCGGGCTTTGCCGCTGCCGAAGTTCTCTACGACGACGACGGGCACGTGCGCGGCGTCGCAACCGGCGACATGGGCGTGGCGAAGGACGGCACGCACAAGCCGGAATACCAGCAGGGCATGGAACTGCACGCACGCTACACGCTGTTCGCCGAAGGTTGCCGCGGCTCGCTGTCGCAGGCACTGATGGAGCGCTTCAAGCTGCGCGACGGCGTCGACCCGCAGAAATACGGGATCGGCATCAAGGAGTTGTGGCAGGTTGCGCCCGAGCGTCATCAAACCGGTCTCGTCGTGCACACGCAAGGCTGGCCGCTGGATGCGTCGACGGGAGGCGGGTCGTTCGTCTACCACTTCGACGACAATCTCGTCGCGATCGGCTTCGTCGTTCACCTGAATTACGAGAATCCGCATCTGTCGCCGTACGACGAGTTCCAGCGCTTCAAGCTGCATCCGGCGATCCGGCCGACGCTCGAAGGGGGCAAGCGGCTCGCATACGGTGCGCGTGCGATCAACGAGGGCGGCTTGCAATCCGTGCCGCGGCTGACGTTTCCCGGCGGCGCGCTGATCGGATGCGCGGCCGGCTTCGTGAACCTGCCGAGGATCAAGGGTTCGCACAACGCGATGAAGACCGGGATGCTGGCTGCCGAGGCCGCGTTCGCCGCACTCGGCAACGATCGCAAGCACGACGAACTCTCCGACTACGGCGAATCGTGGCGCAGGTCGTGGGTATACGACGATCTGTACAAGGTTCGCAACGTAAAGCCCGGCCTGCGCTTCGGCATGTGGCTCGGCACGCTGCACGGCGGCGCGCACATGTGGCTCAACGATCTCGGCATGGGGGCGCTCGTGCCCTGGACGCTGCATCATCGGCACGCCGACAGCGAAACGCTGCGGCCCGCCGCGGAAATGCCCGCAATCGCCTATCCGAAGTACGACGGGACGATCACGTTCGACAAGCTGTCGTCCGTATACCTGTCCAACACGAATCATGAAGAAGACCAGCCCGTGCACCTGCAATTGCGCGATGCCCGCGTGCCCGTCGCCGTGAACTGGCGGGAGTACCAGGGACCCGAAGCGCGCTACTGTCCTGCAGGCGTTTACGAATTCGTGCCAGCGCCCGCTGCGGCGGCGGGCGCGTCGAGCGATGCGGCTGCAGAGTCGTCGGGGACCGGCGTGCGGCTGCAGATCAACGCGCAGAATTGCGTGCATTGCAAGACGTGCGACATCAAGGACCCGACGCAGAACATCCACTGGGTGACGCCCGAGGGTGGCGGCGGACCGAACTACACGAGCATGTAGCGGCAATGAAAAGCGGCCCCGAAAGGCCGCTTTTCTTGCCCTCGGTGAGCCCGATCAGACGCGCGGCTCGCCGGCGCGATTGACGGTGATGGTCGCTCCCGGCGCGTTGCTCATCTGCACGCGATGCTCGAGGCCGTCGAACACGTACGTCACATCCCAATAATCCGGCCGGTCGTTACGCGACACGTCCGTGCAATGCTGGACGTCGGTTCCGTACCCCGAGTCCCGGCCCACGTTGCTGCCGATCGCAGCACCTGCGACGGCACCGCCGACCGTTGCGACGTCCTGACCGCGTCCGCCGCCGATCTGATGCCCAAGCACGCCGCCGATCACGCCGCCCACGATGGCACCCGGAATGTTGGCGTTGCCGGTGATTTCGCGCCGTTCGACCCAGCAGCGCTGCTCCGGCGGACCGACGACGGCACGCACTGAGGTCACCTGCGCTTCGAACAACCGCTCGTCTCCGCGCCTGCGGTAGTCGTACGTCTGCGGCGGTGCCGCATAGGCCGGTGCGGGTGCGACGTACGCCGGTTCCGGCGCGATGTAGCGGCGATCATCGTTGGCGCCGTAGCGTTGCTCGACGGCCCTCACCGATGAAATCTCGCGACCGAGCCCCATGTCTGATAACGATGGATATTCGCCCGGTTGGAGGACGGCGCAACGGCCTTCAAAGCGCGAGTCCTCGCACACCTGCCACGTCCCACTCTGCACGACCGCCGATTGTGCGCGATCGTTGAATCCGGTGCGCTCCATGTTCGTGATCTGGCGGTCGGCTATGAACGACTCGCCGCGAAACCCGTCGCGCGAATAAAAGGTCACCTGTGCCGCAGCGTGTGTGGCGACGACCATGCCGACGATTCCCATCGCTGCCTTCAGTGAGTTGCTCATGCGATTCCTCCGATGAATGCATCCAGGATGCACCAGCCGTTACCTTACGTGCGCGGAAGTGGTGGTGCTGTCGGCGAGGCCTGCCAGCCACTGTAAGACAGACGCCGAAAGGCGATCTCGTGCGTACAGGCGAACCGGGTACGCCGAACCGTGCGGAATATTCGCCAAAAGGGGACACCTGTCCTACGTCCGCGCCGTAAACCGGCGTTCCTGTCCCAGGTTCGGGACATCCGCCTCACGACGCCGACCGGTGTCGCCCGCAGAATCGCCTCCATCGATTGCCGGACCCGCGAATGCGGATTGATCCACAGTGAAACAAATGAAACACCGCAGCACCCGTCGTGAAGCACCGGTGCCGTCGAACGAACCTAGACTCGTCGGCGAGCAGCGTGTCATGGCGGTCCAAGCGGCACCGCAATCCGCTGCGCCACGAGCGCTGTTCCAACCGTCATACCTGGAAAAGGGTCGGATAAATTCCATGCAAACGTCGTTGCAAGCTTCAAAGTCACTGTCGAGCCCGGCAAGCCGATACGCGAAGCCGGTCGAACTGTCGAAGCGCGTGCGCTTCGATATCGATCGCGACGTGTTTCGCGGGCGCGGATTCGATTTCGGCACCAAGTTTCTTCCCGACAGCATGTCGGGCGTCGGCGCGCTCCTGTTCCTGACGCCCGCCGAGCGCCGATACCTGTCGCAGGTCGAAGGACGCACGTACGCCAACATGT
This sequence comes from uncultured Pseudomonadota bacterium, assembly GCA_963709335.1. GTDB lineage: Bacteria > Pseudomonadota > Gammaproteobacteria > Burkholderiales > Casimicrobiaceae > VBCG01. The sequence continues at coordinate 140,088 of CAVPWB010000001.1, read as the reverse complement.
TCGGCCTGGTCGAGCGATTCATCGGCGCGAAGATGCTCGACGTCAGCCGCGGCCATTGGCTCGGCGACCAGCACGCCGTCGAGGCGCTCGTCCGCTTCACCGACGAGGAGCTCAAGCACCAGGAAATGTTTCGCCGGCTCGAGCTGATGGCGGCCAGCGGAATGCCCGCGGGCTATCGGTTCGTCCCCGAAGCGAATGCCGTCGCGTCCGTCGTGCTCGGCAAGTCGACGTGGGCCGTGCTCGCGCTCATCTGCCACATCGAAGTGTTCGTGCTCGCACATTACCGGCAGAGCATCGCACCTGATCCCGCCCTGTCGTCGCTGTTCAAGGACGTGATGCTGCATCACTGGCGCGAGGAGTCGCAACACGTGATCGTCGACGAGCTCGAATGGGAACGCGAGGACGCGGCGCTTTCGCCATCCGCCCGCGGTGCGGCGGTCGACGAGCTGATCGAGCTCATCGGCGCGGTCGATGGAATCGTGCAGGCGCAGGCGCACGCCGATTGCGAATGGTTCGTGAAGACCTGCGGCCGCGAGCTCACGGCGGGCGAAGCCGATCGCGTGGATCGCACGCTGCTGAGTGCGTACCGGTGGCAGTACATCCTGTCGGGCGCCAGCGAGCCGCGGTTCACGACGGCGCTCGCCGCCAAGATCACGCCGGCGCAGATGCAGCGGATCGAGGTGGCATTGGCGCCGCTCGCTCCCCACGCGAGGGCGGCATGAGCGCCATCGCCGAACGCGCCTCTGTCCGCCTCGAAGGGGACATGGTGCTGCGGATTCGCGACGGCCGTGGCACACGGCTTCGCTGCGCCGGCGGCATCGTCTGGATTACGCAGGAAGGCAGTGCCAATGACACCGTGCTTGGAACCGGCGCAGACGTGACGCTCGAGTTCGACGGCACGACGCTGGCCGGGGCGTCGCACGGGGCGTCGGTCGTCCTCGAGGTTCACGCGGGCGCGGTGCCGCCGGCGCTCGTGGAGACCGCTACGTCGACGGGCACCGGCCGGCGATTGTTGCCGAGCGGATCGCGATTCATTGCGGCGCTGCGCCGTGGCTTTGCACGCGTATCCGAGTTGCTGCAATGGGCCAACGCGCGCAACCGCGATTTCGACGACGTGCGTGCACTCGAATGGAGCGACGGATATCCGTCGCGTGGCCTGCGGCGGGCGGCAATGCGTGCCCACGAGGCGCGCTCGTCAATTACGGATCAATCGACTTTGTGGAGACACATATGAACCTGAACACCAATGCCGGCCGCCTGGGCGACCGTCCCGTCATCGTTGCACTCCACGCGAGCTCGAGCTCCGGTGGGCAATGGGCGCCGCTCGCGTCATACAGCGCACCGCACGTCGACGTCGTTGCGGCCGATCTGCACGGACACGGACTCGGTCCCGCATCGCCGTCGGCCGGCGAGAGGATCTTCGCGGAAGACATCGCGCGGATCGGCAAGCTGTGCGACCGGATCGGCGGCGGCGTCCACCTGGTCGGCCACTCGTACGGCGGCGCAACAGCGCTGCGCGTAGCTCTGTCGATGCCGGAGCGCATCCGCAGCCTGACGGTCTACGAGCCGGTGCTGTTCAGCGTCCTGCACGAGCGTTACGGCCGCGGCCGCCCCGGGGCGGAAATATGGGAAGTCGCCCACAGCGTGCGCCGCCATGTGCGCGCAGGCATGTCCGACATCGCTGCCCGGATCTTCATCGACTACTGGTCCGGCGCCGGCACGTGGGACTCTCTTCCGCCGTCGCGCCAGATGGGCCATGCATCGCGGATGGCCGTGATTGGCGCGCAGTTCGACTCGCTGGTTCGCGATTCGGTCAAGCTCGAGCAGTTCCGCGCCCTTGGCATCCCGGTACTGTGCATCGTCGGCCGCGACACGCGCGCACCCGTGATCCGCATCGCCGAACTGCTTGCAGGCACGCTGCCTCACGCAACGCTCGAGCGCATACCGGGTCTTGCCCACATGGGTCCCGTGACGCATCCCGTTGCGTTTGCGGAACGTGTCGTCGATTTCGTCCGTCGTGTCGAAACGCTGGAGCCGCTGGTCCGCAAGGCCGCGTAGCCGCCATGTTCTTCTGACCTGCGACACACGAAACAGGCGCCAAGTAGCCTACAACCGCCTCACCTTCGCTCGCATCCGTTAACATCACGGGTGGGTTGCGGGCGGTGAGGCATGCCGAACCAGAGACAACAAATTCGCTTCTGCACGGGTAGCGACGGCGTTCGCATCGCCTATGCCACGTCGGGCCGCGGACCTACGCTTGTCAAGGCCGCCAACTGGCTCAGCCATCTCGAGTTCGACTGGGAAAGCCCGGTCTGGAGCTCGCTGCTGGACGAGTTGTCGAGCGCGCACACGCTCGTCCGCTACGACGAACGCGGATGCGGGCTGTCCGACTGGAATGTCGAGGACCTGTCGTTCGAGGCGTGGGTCAAGGATCTCGAGACGGTTGTCGATGCGATCGGCGTCGACTGTTTTCCGCTGCTCGGCATCTCGCAGGGTGCGTCGATCGCCGTCGAGTTCGCCGTACGGCATCCGGAGCGCGTCAGCCACCTGATCCTCCACGGCGGATACGCGCGCGGCCGGTCGAAGTGGTCCGACACGCAGGAGCAGCGCGAAGAGGCGGAAACGATCATCCGGCTCGCCGAACTCGGCTGGGGCCGCGAGAACCCGGCGTTTCGCCAGTTTTTCACGACGCAATTCATCCCGGACGGCACACCCGAGCAACACCGCTGGTTCAACGAGCTCGAGCGGATTTCGACGTCGCCCACAAACGCGGGCCGCTTCATGCGCATTTTCAACGCGATCGACGTCACGAGCAAATTGCCTGAAGTCAGGTGCCCAACACTCGTGCTTCATTCGACGCGCGATGCCCGCGTGCCGTTTGCCGAGGGCAGGCGGATGGCGAGCCTCATTCCGGGCGCGCGCTTCGCGCCGCTCGAAAGCAACAACCATCTGCTGCTCGCAACCGAGCCCGCATGGTCGCGATGGCGCGACGAGGTGCGGGCGTTCCTGCCCGCCGAACCGACGGCCGATCCGCTGTTCGCAACGCTGACGCCGCGCGAGCGGGAACTCGTCGAGCTCATCGCCCAGGGCTGCGACAACGCGCAGATCGGTGCCCGTCTCGACCTGCGGGAGAAGACGGTCCGCAATCACATCACGAGCATCTTCGCAAAGCTGCAAGTCGAGAACCGTTCGCAGGCGATCGTGCTCGCGCGCGATGCCGGTTTCGGCAAACGGATGTCCGCCTAAGCTGAAGCGGGCCGGCGCAACGCCGCGGGCCGGCGCCGCTGCGCGGTTACCGCGTCACGACGCGGTGAGCCAGGCAGCGCCGCGAACGCCGCTCGAGTCGCCATGCGCATGCCGGACGAGCGCGGTGTCGACGCGGTCGCTGAACACCCAGCGCGACCAGAGCCGCGGCACCGACTTGTACCAGCGGTCGACGTTCGATAAGCCACCGCCCAGCACGATCACGTCGGGATCGAGGATGTTGATCACGTGCGCGAGCGCGCGTGCGAGCCGCTCTTCGTAGCGGGCGAGCGTCGCATCGCAGGCCGCGTCGTGCTGTGCCGCGCGCGCGACGATCTCGTACGCCAGCGACGCATCGCCCGGAACGTGCGCCTGGTGATCGCGCGCGAGACCCGGTCCCGACAGCCACGTTTCGATGCAGCCGTGCTGACCGCAGAAGCACGCAGCGCCCGGACGCTCGTCGTCATTGGGCCATGGCAGCGGGTTGTGGCCCCACTCGCCGCCGATGCCGTTGCGGCCTTCGAGCACGCGACCGTCGACGACGATGCCACCGCCAACCCCCGTGCCCAGGATGGCGCCGAACACGACCCGCGCACCCTGCCCCGCACCGTCGGTCGCCTCGGATAGCGCGAAGCAATTGGCATCGTTGGCGATCGCGACCGTGCGGCCAAGCCGCGCTTCGAGATCGCGCTTGACGGGCATGCCGTTGAGGCAGACCGAATTCGACCCGCGCAACAGGCCCGTTGCGCGCGACAGCGAGCCCGGTGTGCCGATGCCGACAGTGGCGCCACCTGGCGCGATGCCGCATTCGCGCTCGGCATCGGCAACGAGCGTCGCGACGAGTGAAAGGATTGCGTCGTAGTCGTTGTACGGCGTCGACTCGCGCCGGCGCAATTGCTGCCGACCCTCGCCGTCGAACGCGATGATCTCGGTCTTGCTGCCGCCGAGATCGACACCGATGCGGACCGTTCCGACGTGCGCATCGGCGGGAGCGTCGGTGCGCGCGAATACCTCGGCGCCGCCGGCCTCGCGGCGCTTGGCGACCTCGCCCCGCGCTTCCATGTGCGTCAGCGCCGTGCGCACTTCGTCGGCGGTGACCGATGCGACCGCGCCGACCGCCCAGCCGGCAATGCCCTCGACGGTATCGGCCGCCGCCGGATGCGTGGCGAGATAGCGCCGGATCGCGCCGATCAGCGTTTCGTGCGACGGCGATACGGGGATGGTGGGTTCGTCAGGCATGATGGCGGCCGGCCCAACCCTCGAGTTGACGGTGTGATCGGCATCCGGAATATTACCGCTTGCCGCACTCACCGGACCAACCTCACGTCATGATCCGATTCCTCGCAGCCCTGGCGCTTTGCGCACCGCTGGTAGCCGCCGCGCAGGGCCAGCTCAACCTCTATTGCAGCTCGCCCAACACCGCCTGGTGCCAGGGCATGGCGGTGGGCTTCGAAAAGGCGACGGGCACGCGCGTGTCCGTCGTGCAGAAGGCCACCGGCGAGATGTTCGCGCAAGTGAAGGCCGAAGCCGCCAACCCCAAGGGCGACATCTGGTGGGCGGGCCCTGCCGATGCGTACCTGCAGGCCGCCGAGGAAGGGCTGCTCGACGAATACCGGTCGCCGAACGTCGCGCAACTCTACGACTGGGCGCAACGGATCACCGAGCTGTCGAAGGGTCGCGTGTCGGGTGTCTACGGCGGCATCATCGCGCTCGGCTACAACACCGAGCTCTTCGCGAAGAAGAAGCTGCCCGTTCCCAAGTGTTGGAAGGACCTCGTAAACCCCGCCTACAAGGGTGAGGTGATGCTCGGCAATCCGAACTCGTCGGGCACCGCGTACCTGATGCTCGCGACACTTGTCCAGGTGTTCGGGGAGGACGAAGCGTTCAAATACCTGCGCGCCGTACACCCCAACGTGAATCAGTACGCGCGATCCGGCATCGGTCCGATGACGGCCGTCACGCGCGGCGAGACAGCGATCGGCAGCACCGTGCTGCACGGCGTGATCAACGAAATCGTCCGCGGCTTTCCGGTCGAGCCCGTGCTGCCGTGCGAAGGCGTCGGCTACGAAGTGGGATCGGTTGCGATCATCAAGGGTGCGCGCAACCTCGAAGCCGCGCGCAAGTTCGTCGACTGGTCGCTGTCGCCCGAAGGTCAGAAAGTCGGCCTCGACGTGAAGGAATACGCGATCCCGACCAATCGCAGCGTCGCGCTGCCGCCGCAGGTGCCGCCGATGACGTCGATCAAAGTCATCGATTACGACTTCGCGAAATACGGCTCGTCCGCCGAGCGTAAGCGCCTGCTCGAGCGCTGGGAGAAGGAAATCAACTCGGCGCCGCGATGACTCGCGCGAGCCGGCTCGCGCGAGGCTGGCTCGCCGTCGGCACGCTCGGATTCATCGCCGCCCCGTGGTATGCGCTGCAGGACAGCGTCCTCGGCGTCGCATGGCTCCGCGACTATGCCGGCCATGCCAATGCACCCGCGCTGGTCCAGATCGTCGCGCACGGTCGCACGTGGCTCGTCCCGCTCGCGATCCTGCTGGTCGCAGCCTTCGCCTGCATCTCGATCGCGAAGCGCACGCTCCGCGCCCGCGCGATGATCGCCGTCGGCGCACTCGGCTTCCTGTACCTGCTCGCGCAAGGCTTCGCCATCGGTCCGCGTGGCCTGTCGCACGCGTGGCTCGTCGCATTGCTGGGGCCGGTGTCCGTCGCGCAGACCGGCCTGGGGCTTGGCGCCGCCTTCGCGGCTGCGGCCTTCGCGATGCTGTTCGCCACCGGCATCGCCGAGCGTGGCGCATTCAGGGGCGATCCGTTCGTGGCATGCTGCGTCGTGGCCGTCAGCGTGCTCGTGGCCATGTTCACGTTCTATCCGGTGGCGGCGATCGTCGGACAGGCGCTGCAGGACGCGCACGGCGCGCTGTCGCTCGACGCGTTCTCGGACCGGCTCTTCACGCCGAAGATTTGGTCGCTCGGCTGCGTCGCGGGCCAGTCGGGCTGTGGCGTGGCGTGGAACACGCTGATCCTGGCGGTGCTGTGCGCAACGGCGTCGACCGCGCTCGGCCTCGCGTTCGCCCTGATCGTCACGCGCACCGGCTTCCGCTTCAAGAAAGCGTTGCGCACGCTGTCCGTGCTGCCGATCATCACGCCGCCGTTCGTCATCGGCCTCGGACTGATCCTGATCTTCGGCCGGTCGGGGCTCGTCAACCACGCGCTCGAATGGGCATTCCACATCGAGCCGACGCGGTGGATCTACGGCCTCTCCGGCGTGCTAATCGCGCAGGTGTTCGCGTTCACGCCGATTGCGTTCCTGGTGCTGATCGGCGTCGTCGAGGGCATCGCTCCGTCACTGGAAGAGGCTGCGCAGACGTTGCGCGCCGACCGGCTCCGCACGTTCGTCGATATCTCGCTGCCGTTGATGCGCCCGGGCCTTGCGAACGCGTTCCTCATCACGTTCATCGAGTCGATCGCGGACTTCGGCAATCCGATCGTGCTGGGCGGCAATTTCAACGTGCTGTCGACCGAAGTATTCTTTTCCGTCGTGGGCGCGCAGCTCGACCAGGGACGTGCGGCTACGCTCGGCATCCTGCTGCTGCTGTTCGCGCTTGCGGCGTTCGTCGTCCAGCGCCGCGTGCTCGGGCGCAAGGTGTACACGTCGATGACCGGCAAAGGCGACGCCGGCTTGCCGGCGCTGCTGCCGGACGGCGCGCGCCGCGCATGCTATGCGCTGGCGCTGCCCTGGATCGTGCTGACGATCGCAATCTACGCCACCGCGTTCGCCGGCGGCTTCGTCGAGACATGGGGCCGCGATTTCACGCCGACGCTGCGCCACTACATCAAGGCGTTCGGCATCGAATGGGGTCCGAACGGGATGATCTGGGCCGGCGCGGGCTGGAGCTCGTTCTGGACGACGGTGAAGCTCTCGGCGATCGCCGCGCCGATCACCGCCGCACTGGGACTTGTCGCCGCCTACCTCCTCACGCGGCAGAAATTCGCCGGCCAGTCGCTGTTCGAATTCGGCACGATGCTGTCGTTCGCCATTCCCGGCACGGTGATCGGCATCTCGTACATCCTCGCGTTCAACGTGCCGCCGATCGAGCTCACGGGTACGGCGCTGATCCTCGTCGTCTGCAACGTGTTCCGCAACATGCCGGTGGGCGTGCGCGCCGGTATCGCGTCGATGACGCAGATCGACCGCAGTCTCGACGAGGCGTCGGCAACGCTCGGCGCCCGCGGTTTCACCGTCCTGCGCACGATCCTGCTGCCGCTGTTGAAGCCAGCCGTCATCGCCGCGCTCGTCTACAGTTTCGTCCGCTCGATGACGACGGTGTCGGCGGTGATCTTCCTCGTGTCCGCGCAATACGAATGGGCGACGACCTACATCATCAATCGCGTCGTCAACGGCGACTACGGCGTCGCGATCGCGTACAGCTCGGCGCTCGTCGTCCTGATGCTCGGCGCGATCTGGATCATCCAGATGATCGTCGGCGAGCGGCGGCTCGGTCGGCGGACGGCCGGCGTTGCGGCGGCACCTGTACCCGGAGTCGCGCAGCTCGGGGCAACGGCGGCGTGACGCGTCGATGAAGGCCGCCTCGATCGAGTTTCGCGACGTCACCAAGCGCTACGGCGACGTGACGGCCGTCGATCGCGTCTCGCTGGTCATCGCGGCGGGGTCGCTCGTGACGCTGCTCGGTCCGTCGGGGTGCGGCAAGACGACGATGCTGCGGCTGATCGCGGGGCTCGAGCTGCCGACGGCGGGAACGATCCGCATCGGCGACCGCGATGTCTCGCACGTCCCGGCGGCCGAGCGCGACGTGTCGATGGTATTCCAGAGCTATGCGCTGTTTCCGCACATGAGCGTGCTGGAGAACGTCCGCTACGGCCTCGTCGTGGCCAAGATGGCGCGCGCATCGGCGAACGAGCGGGCGCGCGCAGCACTTGCACAGGTCGGCCTCGACGGCTACGACGAGCGGCTGCCCTCCGAGCTCTCCGGCGGCCAGCAGCAGCGTGTGGCCGTCGCGCGTGCGCTGGTGCTGGAACCGCTGGTGCTGCTGTTCGACGAACCGCTGTCGAACCTCGATGCGCGGCTGCGCCGGCAGATGCGCGACGAGATCCGCGACCTGCAGCGGCGTCTTGGACTGACGGTCGTCTACGTCACGCACGACCAGGCGGAAGCGATGGCCGTGTCCGACCGGATCATCGTGATGAACCGCGCGACCATCGCGCAGGAAGGCGCGCCGCGCGAGCTGTACGAGCAACCGCGCGACCCGTTCGTCGCGGGGTTCATGGGCGATGCCAATCGCGCCCGCGGCATCCTCGCGCGTCGCGATGGGACGCTCGGCGATGTGAGGCTGGGGCCCGTGACGCTGTCGTTACCCCATCGGGGATTGCCGGACGGCGACGTCGAGCTGTCGATCCGGCCTGAGTCGATCGCGTTGCGACCCGCAGGCGAGACGCCGCTTGCCGCCATCGTGCGGAAGGCCGTGTACCTCGGCGGCGTCATCGAATACACGCTCGACACCGGCATCGGCGCGCTGTTCGCCGTGGCAACGGCAGTCGAGCACCCGTTTGCCGTCGGCGATACAGTGTCGCTCGAGCTCGCCCGCCACGGCGTCGTGCTGATCCCACCCGGACAATCCGATGAACGCCACTGACATCGACGCGCGCGCGCGCTTCGCCGCGCGCCTTGCACGCGAAGCAGGCGCGCTCGCCCTGCGCTATTTCCGTCGCGAGCTCGCCTACACGCCGGAGTCGAAGGGTGTTGCGCAGGACTGGGTGAGCATCGCCGATCGCGCCGTCGAAGATCATTGCCGTGCCGCGCTCGTGGCGGCGTTTCCCGATGACACGATGCTTGGCGAGGAATCCGGGGGTGCCGTCGCCGAACGCGCGTGGATCATCGACCCGATCGACGGCACGCTGAATTTCGTGCACGGCGTGCGTTACTGGTGCGTATCGATCGTGTTCATCGACGCCGGCCGGCGAATCATCGGCGCCGTCTACGATCCTCCGCACGACGAGCTGTTCTTCGCGACGGCCGGCGGGAGCGCAACCCTGAACGGTGCGCCGATGCACGTATCCGATTGCGCGCGGCTCGATCGCGCGCTGATCGTTCAGGGATACGTGCAGCGCCACGACATCGACGCGAGCCTCGAGTTGCGCCGCACGCTGATCGAGGAAGGTGCCGAGGTGAAGGACCACGGCGCGGGCGCGTTGATGCTCGCGCACGTGGCGGCAGGCCGCTTCGACGCCTACCTCGAGCCGCACATGCACCCGTGGGACGCGAGTGCCGGCCTGCTGCTGGTCGAAGAAGCGGGTGGACGTACGTTGCGCTATCCGGGTGCCGCCGGGCTGCGCGCGGGCGGCGCAGTGCTGGCGAGCACGCCGGCGCTATACGACCGCCTGCACGCACTCGCGGGTTGGTAGAGCGAGGAGACGACCGAGCACTACCGGCGGCGCGACCGTCCGCCGGCCGCTCGTCAGAGCTTCAGCGCGCCGCTGTACCAGAACTCCTGCACGCCGTGCAGGTCGCGGCGCACGGCCGGCGGAAAACCGGCCCGGCCCCCGCGCCGGTCAGTCAAGAGATCCTCGAACAGTTCGGGCGCGCCGCGATGGTCGTTCCAGAGCACGGCGATCAGGTTGCAGACGCGCGGATACTGGCTGGCGAGCGCACACGGCGCCCGGTCGGGCGGAAACCCGTCGAACCACTTCTCGGTGAGCGGCAGCAGGTGCTCGGCCGGGCGAGCCTTGCGCACGGCGCTCCAGTCGTTCACATCATGCAGCGCCGACGTGTTGGCCGCGGCAGGTTGCATGCGCTTTGCAATCGGCTGCACGACGTCGTTCAGGTCCTTCCAGCCACGCCTGCTGCCACTGTAGATCGACATTCAGTCTCCCCTGCCACCGCCGCGACGGCCCGTCAGCCGTCCATCCCGTAAGAATGCCACGCGAGTGCAGCCGAATTCAAGGACTATCGGACGGGAGCCCGGGCGCGCTGCCATTCGTCGGAAGCCGGGATCGCACCGCCACACCGGGAGACCTGCTACGGAGGTGTGCAGAAAACCGGCCCTTCGACCATCCAGCCCTGGCCGAGCATGACGCCGACTTCGCTGTGGCTCGTCAGATACCGGTGGTTCGCCTGCCCGCCCTTGCCGTTGTTGTACATGCGGATCACCGGGATGCGATTGGCCGCGCACGCGCCGATCGCATCCGGACCTTCGGTGCGAAACACGAGCCCTTCGAAAATCCACAGCGGGTTGTTCTTCACGTCCTGGCATTCGTTGGCGAGAATCGTGAAAAAGTGCGTGTTCGGACCCACGCCCGGCTTGCCCAAGAACCGGCATGCCGCCGTTCCGAGTGTGCTTTCCGGCGGATAAACCTTGTACGTGTAGCCGGTGCGCTGCCAGCCCGGAATCGCGATGCCGGCATCGAGAATCGACACTTCGTTCGCATCCGCCGTCATGAAGTAGTGATCGAGCGACGCGTTGTAGTACTCGACGGAAAGCGCCTCTCCCGTGCCTGGCGGAAGCGGCTGCCAGCGGTCGAGCAGCAGTACGTCGTCGCCGCCGCCGGCAACCTTGGTCATTCGCGCGCTCGTGGCCCGCGCGAGCGGATCGTCGTCGACGTAGGCGCCGAGGAAGGTGAGCGACCACGTGAAGATGTCGTCCGACGACGCGACGTCGAAACCGTGCCGGACGCCGTCCAGGACGACGAACTGTTTCGGACCGGTGAGGAGCGTCATGCCTTGCGCCGTTACCTCCGCGGGCGCCGTCGTGTCCGCACCACCGGAAATCGCGAGGTAAGGCAGGTCGATACCTTCGAGGCCTTGCGAGTCCCGGCCGAACGCCGGGAAGAAAGGCTGGCCGAAATACGGGACGTAACCGACGGCGGCCTTCAGGCGCGTGTCGTCGATCACGCTTTTCGACGCCATATCGACCGACACGGTCAGCTTCGCACCACGCATCAGCAGCATCGATTCGCCGCCGGCGCTGGCACCGAAACCGCCGATACGGGTGGGGTCGATCCGCGCCGCGAAGCTCGGGTCGGCGAGCACGACGTCGAGCGCACGGCTGAGCGACTGCGGCCGGGCCGCCTGCATCGCCGTGTAATTCTGGAAGTCCAGGATGGCGCGCAGCAGGTCGTCGAGCGTGCTGATGCGCGCATCGACATAGCGGGAGTCGCCATGAAACGGTGCGACGACGACATAGCCGTGACTCGCGAACAGCTTGAGCGCCTCGATGTAGTCGCTGGAGATCGGGCTGCCGCCGAATCCGTGCGAGAACAGCAGCACGGGAAAGCGTTCGCGAGCAACCGCAAAGATGGGGGGCTGTCCGCCGCGCTGCATGTGCGGCACGACCTTGCCGTTCGGCAATGCGTAGTCCGCGTAGGGATTGGTGTCCGTTGTCGGGTAGCAGACCAGGTTGACGTATGCGAGCGTGCGGTTGCGGAAGTCCCCATACAAGTCGCGGTCGTCAGGCATGGACACGTTCACGACGAACGCATGCGCCGGATCGACGAGGAGGTCCGTGACGTAACCGGTGCCGCCGCCCCCGCGTCCTTCCCAGTACGCCTGTGCATCGCCGCCCATCAGGCGCGAGAAGTCCTGCTCGACGTTGCTGCAGCCCACCGGATACGCGCCGGGCGCGATTGGCGGAACGATGCCGAGAACGTCGTTGAACGTCTGTGCGTGAGTGCCAAGCGCGGCAAACAGCAGAGACGCGGCGAGCGCCCGTACGAATCGAATCACGTGCGACATGCAGTACCCGTTGCGGTCGGCGCCCACGTGCGCCCTGCTGGCGTAGACGCCGGAGCGCGGCGCCGGTTCCGTCGCCGACCGTCAGAACTGATCGGCGGACAGCGCCAGCGCGGTGGCGCTGCCGTTGACGACCGATTGCGCGAGGGCATCGGCCTGCGGCAACAGGCACTCCGCATAGAAGCGCGCGGTGGCGATCTTGGCGCGCATGAACGCTGGATCGCCGTCGCCCGCTTGCAGCCGGTCGGCGGCGATCTTCGCCGAGCGGGCGAGCTGCCAGCCGCCGGCGACCAATCCCCACAGCTTGAGGTACGGCACCGACCCTGCGTGCGCGATGCGCGGCTGCGTCGCATACGTCTGCACCACCCAGTCGATCGCCGACTGCAGCGACGCTGTTGCCGCCGCGAGCCGCAGGCCGATCGCGTTCAGCGCGGAATCGGCCTGCGACGCGAGATGCGCGGACACCTTGTCGATCTGCGCGGCAACGAGCCGCGCGGTGGCGCCGCCGTCGCGGGCCGTCTTGCGTCCGATCAGGTCGTTGGCCTGGATGCCCGTCGTGCCTTCATAGATCGTGATGATCCGCGCATCGCGGTAGTGCTGGGCGGCGCCGGTTTCCTCGATGTATCCCATGCCGCCATGCACCTGCACGCCCAGCGACGTTACTTCCTGCGCCGTCTCCGTGCACCAACCCTTGACGATCGGGATCATCAGGTCGACGAATGCCTGGTGCTGCGCGCGGGTCGCCGCGTCGGGCGCGTGACGCGCATTGTCGACGGCGGCGGCCGTGACATAGCCGACGGCGCGCATCGCTTCGGTGTATGCCCGCATCGTCATCAGCATCCGCCGGATGTCCGGATGATCGATGATCGGACCCGCCTTGGCCGCCTTCTCAGCGCCCGGCGCCTTGCCCTGCACGCGATCGCGCGCGTATGCGACCGCGCGCTGGTACGCACGCTCCGACAGCCCGACACCTTCCATACCCACCGAGAAGCGCGCCTGATTCATCATGATGAACATGTACTCGAGGCCACGGTTCTCCTCGCCGATCAGATAGCCGGTGGCGCCCCCGTTGTCGCCGTACGCCAGCACGGCCGTCGGGCTCGCGTGAATGCCGAGCTTGTGCTCGAGCGATACGCAATGCACGTCGTTGCGCGCGCCAAGCGAGCCATCGGCGTTGATGAGGAACTTCGGAACGAGGAACAGCGAAATGCCTTTGACGCCTTCAGGGGCCGTCGGCGTGCGCGCAAGCACGAGGTGAATGATGTTGTCGGTAAAGTCATGCTCACCGAACGTGATGAAGATCTTCTGCCCGAAGAGCTTGTAGGTGCCGTCGCCTTGCGGAACGGCGCGCGTGCGCACCGCCGCGAGATCGGAGCCTGCCTGCGGCTCGGTCAGGTTCATCGTGCCCGTCCATGCGCCGGACACCATCGACGGCAGGAACTTCGCCTTCTGCTCGGGCGTTCCGCAAAGCTCGATCGCGTCGATCGCGCCCTGTGTCAGCAGCGGACACAGGTCGAACGCCATGTTCGCCGCATGCCACATCTCCTCCACTGGCGTCGCGACGAGTTGCGGCAGATTCTGGCCGCCGTACTCCACCGGCTTCGTGAGTCCGTTCCACCCGTTCTCCGCGAATTGCCGGTAGGCGGGCTTGAACCCGGCCGGCGTCTTGACCGTCCCGTCAGCCAGCAGCTTCGATCCCTCGCGATCGCCTGTCGCATTGAGCGGGTCGAGCACTTCGGTCGCAAACCGGGCGGCCTCTTCGAGGACTGCCGTCACCGTGTCGGGCGTCGCGTCCTCGAACCCGGGCAACGAGGCCACCTGGCTCAGTCCGGCAAGGTCGTTCAGCACGAACTGCATTTCGGCCAGCGGGGCGTGATAGGTGCTCATGGGCAGGTCGCAGGATGGATCGAACCCGATAGGTTAACCGATCGCGCCGACGCGCGATCGCAGTGTCTCGCGCCGGTTGGCATTGCAGCGGGCGCCCGCTGGCGTCGCTATTTGCCGTCGACAAAGGCCTTCTTGCGCTGCCGATAGCGCTTGGCCGCTTTTGGGTCCGTCAACGCCTTGAGTAGCGCATGGTGAAGCTCGTAGAGCGCCGCGTCGAAGCCCGCGTCCTCGAGCCCCTGCGCATGACCGAGCGCCACGGCATTACCCGCCAGGCGCACCGCTTCGTTCTCGAGTTCGCCGGTCAGAGGTGCGGAAGTGTCGAGAAATGCGTTGCGGCACGTAGATACCGACACCGAATAGTATTTGCGGCAGGCTGCGGGCCGCGCGTCGTACACCGAGCAGGTTCCTTGCTCATCGAGCAATGCGCATGGAATGCCGGCGCGAACGTGTGCCGCAGCCGACAGCGGTGCGATGCGCTGCAGGTTCGCCTCGATGCGCGTGATGGTTGCGGCGCGCTCGGCATTGCTGAAGCGCCCGGCGATATGCTCGGCGAGAACGAACGCCTCGTGCGGGCGAATCTCCACGCGCAGGTGACAGCAGTAATGGCATCCACGCTCGCAGGCGACGTCGACGCTGCGTTGCGCGATGACGTCGCGTTGCAATGTCGCCAGCCGGCCGTACATGTGAACCGTCTCCGAACGCACGACGGCCGCGTCGGACGAGGCGCGCGCAGACGCAACCGCGCGTTCGCGATCGAACGCCTGTTGAACCGCGGGCGGCACGGGCGCGTCCATGCCCGATTCTAGGGCTCTTCACCCACGCTTCCGCAAAAAAATCCGGGCAGCCGCAAGACACGCGGGCGCCCGGACCCCTCGAACCATCCTGCCTCTGCGTGGCGAAACTCGTGTTACAGCGCGGGCGGCAGCGCCTTCGCCCGGTCGTACGTCGCCTTCGCCACCATGTTGGCGTGCAGGATCGTCGGCGTGACGATCGAGAAAGCGTCGCCCGCGTCGATGGCGGCGTCGAGTTGCACTTCGGTCGTGATGTGCGTCTTCGCTGCATCGAGATTGGTGAACAGCACGACGACCACCTGCCACGTGACGTTGAAATCGCTGCCACCGGTTCCGTTCATGATGTGATCGTGTCCCCAGACGCCGTCGCCATAGACATTCGGGACCGTCGCCTGCGCGAGATCGGCGATGCCAGGGCCATGGTCGCCGCAGTTATCGCCGCCTTCGTGGGCGCAGTTCATCGTGCCTACCGCATCGGCCGCCGCGTTCGGATACACGACGATGAACAGCGGTGAAATGGCGTGCGCGTTGGCGTGCGACGGGGACGGCGTGCCCATTGGCGTCATGATGTAGATGAGTTCGCCGGTGCGATCGTCGTAGCCGGGCTCGATGATCGTCCTGCCGAGTTGCCGCTCGCCCGACGGTACTTGGGCATCCGCCGCGGTCACGCCCGTCAGCAACGCACCCATCGCGACCAACAGTACAAGCCAGAATCTTGACTTCATTTGAGCTCCCAGGATTATGTGATTGCGCCGCGCGAGTGAGATTTCACCGCCGGAAACGCGCCTGACCGGATAAGCAAGCCCGGCCGGCATGTATCCGGACGTGCGCGTCGAATCGACAGTCTAGGCAGCGATGACGACCGCAAGACTTCAGCGGCCACGCACTCTTGTTTCGTTTGTTTCGCGCGCTGCGGAAAGGCGCTAGAGATCGAGTACCGAATCGAGGCCGCGATGTACGCCGACGAGCGTCGACACCTTGCGGATCGCAAGCAGCGCGCCGTCGACGTAAGGCCGCGCGCTGCTGCCGGAATCGTGGCGGATCGAGAGCTTCTGGTCGGGCATGCCGAAGATGACCTCGGCGCTGATCACGTACCCCGGAAGCCGATCGAATGAACCTGCGATCCCGCGAGCGTCGCACCCCGAGCCTCGCGCGGTCCGACGGTCCGATCGAGCGGAATCGTCGGCTGCGGCGCGCGGATCTTCGCGAGCCTCGATGCGAGCTCACGGGCGGTTCCGCTCGGCGCATCGACCTTGTCGTCGTGCGCATAGTCGATGATCTCCCATTGCGGAATGAGCCTCGCCGCCGCTTCGGCGAACTTCTGCAGCAGGACCACCGTCAGCGCGAAGTTGCCGCACGCGAGCACGCCGCGCTGACGCTTCCGCGCAACGGCGTCGATCTCCGCGAAGTCGTCATCCGTCAGGCCGGACGTGCCGACCGGCTGCGCGCTATTGCATGTACCAACCGTGGCTGACGACCAGCGACTGGCCCGTCAGCGCATTCGTCGGGAAGGACGCGAACATCACCGCGACCTCGGCAACGTCGTCGAGTGTCGTGAACTCGCCGTCGACCGTGTCCTTCAGCATCACCTTCTTCACGACATCCTCCTCGGAGATCCCGAGGGTGCGCGATTGCTCGGGAATCTGCTTTTCGACGAGCGGCGTGCGCACAAAGCCGGGACAGATGACGTTGGCCCGGACGCCATGCGCGGCACCCTCCTTCGCCATCGTCTTCGCGAGGCCGATCAGGCCGTGCTTCGCCGTCACGTACGGCGCCTTCAGCACGGAGGCGACCTTCGAATGCACGGAGCCCATATAGATGAGGCTGCCGCGGTTGGCCTTGTACATGTGCGGCAGGCAGGCCCGGGTCGTGAGGAACGCGCCGTCGAGATGGATCGTCAGCATCTTCTTCCACTCGGCATAGCTGAATTCCTCGAGCGGGTGGACGATCTGAATCCCCGCATTGCTGACGAGCACGTCGACGCCGCCGAACGCCGCAACCGTCTTCGCGACACCCTCGTTCACCTGCGTCTCGTCCGTGACGTCCATCGCGACGGCCAGCGCCTCCTGATGGCCGCCGATCTCGCGCGCCGTTGCCGTCGCGGCGTCGAGGCCAATGTCAGCGACGACCACGCGGGCACCCGCCTGCGCGAAGCGCCGTACGATCGCCTTGCCGATGCCACTTGCCGCTCCCGTTACCAGCGCCACCCTTCCTTCGAGCACCATGCCAGATCCCTCCGTCGTTGGGGCGCGAACGGCCGCCGGCGATCGTGCGATCATCCGCCTTTCGCACGCCAGCGGTGCCGCGGCACCGGCATAACGACAATCCGGCGCCGGCGCAAACTGCAAGTATAGGGTCGCGCGCGGCGCTCATGCGTTTGATCGTTCTCGTTCAGGGATATTCATGGTGATCGGGCCACTCCACATGTTGCGGGTCATGTCCATCGCGCTGACGCTGTTCGCCCTGCTGCCTGGCGCGGCCAATGCCGGCGCGGACATGAAAAAGGTGCTGCGCATCTCGATGAACGACATCACGAGCCTCGATCCCCAGCAGGGAACGGATCTCTACTCGACGCGCGTCACGACTGCAATCTTCGAGGCGATGTACGAGTTCGAGTACCTGTCCACGGGCTCGAAGGTGATTCCGAACACCGCGGAGGCGATGCCCGCGATCACCGACGACGGCCGCACGTGGACGATGCGCGTGAAGAAGGGAATCCTGTTCGCGGACGACCCCGTCTTCAAGGGCAAGCCGCGGGAACTCGTCGCCGCCGACTATGTTTACTCGATCAAGCGGTCGCTCGACCCGAATCTGCGCCAGGGTGGCGACGCCGCGCTGACCGACCTCATCGTCGGGGCGCGTCCCGTCGTCGATGCGGCGCGCAAGCCGAACGCGAAATTCGACTACGATGCCCGCATCGAAGGGCTGCAGGCAACGGATCGCTACACCGTCGTGATGCGCCTGGCGCAGCCCGATTACACGCTGCTCGAGCGGCTCGCCGGTTTGCCGTCGATGGCCGTTGCGCGC
The DNA here is from genome assembly GCA_963709335.1 of uncultured Pseudomonadota bacterium. Taxonomy (GTDB): domain Bacteria; phylum Pseudomonadota; class Gammaproteobacteria; order Burkholderiales; family Casimicrobiaceae; genus VBCG01. The sequence continues at coordinate 122,400 of CAVPWB010000001.1, read as the reverse complement.
GAAGCGATCGAAGCCGCCGGCGCCGATGTGATGAGCAAGCCGGTGGGGACAGGACCGTACCGCCTCAAGGAATGGCGGCGCGCGTCGCGCGTGGTTCTCGAGGCCAACCCGAATTACCGCACGGTCCGCTTCCCGGAAAACGCCGACGCACCGCAGCAGGAACTGGTGCGCAACATGCGCGGCAAGACGCTGCCGCAGATCGGCCGCATCGAGATCAGCATCATCGAGGAATCGCAGCCGGAGATCCTCGCGTTCACGCAGGGGGACCTGGACTTCATCGCGCTCGGCGGCGACGACACGAAGCGCGTGCTGGAAAACGGCCAGTTGCGGCCGGACCTCGCGAAACGCGGCATCAAGCATGTCCGCTTCGGCTCGCCGAGCGTCACGTTCACGTACTTCAACATGGAAGATCCGGCCGTCGGCGGCTATTCGACACAGCAGATCGCGCTGCGCCGCGCGATCGGAATGGGCTTCGACGTCGACGAGTTGATCCGCGTGCTCTTCGCCGGCAATGCGCTGCCTGCGAACCAATTGCTGCCGCCGGGGGTCAGCGGCCACGACCCGTCGCTGCCCGCCAAGTCCATCTACGACCCGGCCGGCGCGCGTGCGCTGCTCGACCGCTTCGGCTTCAAGGACCGCGACGGCGACGGCTATCGCGAGACGCCGGACGGCAAGCCGCTTACGGTTGTTCGCGGCACGCTTCCGGAGTCGTGGTACCGCGAGGCCGACACGCTATGGAAGAAGAACATGGATGCGATCGGCATCAGGATGCAGGTGCAGCAGCAGACGTTCGCCGAGCTTTTGAACATGAGCCGCAGCGGCAAGCTGCCGATGTTCAACCTCGGCTACCGGTCGCTCGAGCCCTCCGGGTACCAGATCCTGCAGACGCTGTGGGGCCAGTCGCCGCGCGACACCAACCCGTCGCAATTCAAGCAGGCCGCCTACGACACCGCCTACGAGCAGTTCCTGCGCACGCCCGCGGGCCCGGCGCGCATATCGCTCGCACGCAAGATGTCGGACATTTCGCAGGCGTACATGCCGATGATCCTGCACACGTACGGGGTGGGCAACGTGCTCTACTACCCGTGGCTGCAGGGCTACTGGCCGTCGGCGTTCGGGTTCTCCTGGAAGTACCTCGACGTCGACGTCGCGATGCGCGCAGCGAAGGGCAACGGCGCGAGCAAGTGATGCGCGCACGCGGCGCGACTTACGTCTCGGTCGGCAGCGCCACGCCGAACAGCGCTTCACGCAGCTTGTAGAGCCGGTCGCGCAGTTCCGCCGCGCGTTCGAACTCGAGGTTCTTGGCGGCGTCGAGCATCTGTTTCTCGATCTGCCGCAGCTCGCGCTCGAGATCCTTCTCGGGCATCGCCGCATACTTCGCGCGCACCTGCGCCGCCTTCTGCACGGTGCGCTCCTCGTCGATGTCGTAGACGCCGTCGATCATGTCGCGGATCCGCTTCTCGATGCTCTTCGGCGTGATCCCCATCCGCGCGTTGTGCGTTACCTGCTTCGCGCGACGCCGCTCCGTTTCGCCGATCGCCGCCTTCATCGAGTCGGTCATCCGGTCGGCGTACAGGATTGCCTTGCCGTTGATGTGCCGCGACGCGCGCCCGATCGTCTGGATCAGCGACCGCTCGGCGCGCAGGAACCCCTCCTTGTCCGCGTCGAGAATGGCGACGAGCGACACTTCCGGGATGTCGAGGCCTTCGCGCAACAGGTTGATACCGACGAGCACGTCGAACTCGCCGAGCCGCAGGTCGCGGATGATCTCGACGCGCTCGACGGTGTCGATGTCGCTGTGCAGGTAGCGAACCTTGACGCCGTGCTCGCCGAGATAGTCGGTCAGATCCTCGGCCATTCGCTTCGTCAGCGTCGTCACCAGCACTCGCTCGTTGCGCGCCACGCGCAGGTTGATCTCCGACAGCAGGTCGTCGACCTGGGTCGCCGCGGGTCTCACGTCGAGCACCGGATCGACGAGGCCGGTAGGCCGCACGAGCTGCTCGACGACCTGCCCCGCATGCTTCTGCTCGTAGTCGGCCGGCGTGGCAGACACGAAAATCGTTTGCGGCAACAACCGCTCGAACTCGTCGAACCGCAGCGGCCGGTTGTCGAGCGCCGACGGCAGGCGAAAGCCGAAGTTGACGAGATTCTCCTTGCGCGCGCGGTCACCCTTGTACATGCCGCCAACCTGCGGGATCGTCACGTGGCTTTCGTCGACGAACATCAGTGCCCGCGACGGCAGGTAATCGATCAGTGTGGGCGGCGGCTCGCCGGGGCCACGGCCCGACAGATGCCGCGAATAGTTCTCGATCCCTTTGCAGAAGCCGATCTCCGACATCATCTCGAGATCGAAGCGCGTTCGCTGCTCGATCCGCTGCGCCTCGATGAGCTTCATCTGTCCGACGAAGAAGTCCTTCTGCGTGACGAGCTCCTGCTTGATCGCCTCGATCGCGTCGAGCACTTTCTGCCGACCCGTCACATAGTGCGACGACGGGAAGATCGTGTAGCGCGCCATCTTGTGGCGCAAGTGCCCGGTCAGCGGATCGAAGAGCTGCAGCGACTCGACCTCGTCGTCGAACAGCGATACGCGCACCGCGCTCTCGGCGTTCTCTGCGGGGAAGATGTCGAGCACGTCGCCGCGCACGCGGAACGTGCCGCGCCTGAAGTCGAGCTCGGCGCGCTGGTATTGCATCTCGGTCAGCCGGCGGATCGCGTCGCGCTGCGACAGCTTGTCGCCCTGCCGCACGTGCAGGATCATGCTGTGATATTCGGTCGGATCGCCGATGCCGTAGATCGCCGACACCGTGGCGACGATCACGCAGTCGGGACGTTCCAGGATGGCCTTCGTCGCCGACAGCCGCATCTGCTCGATGTGCTCGTTGATCGAGCTGTCCTTCTCGATGTAGAGATCGCGCGACGGCACGTACGCTTCGGGCTGGTAGTAGTCGTAATACGAGACGAAGTACTCGACGGCGTTGTTCGGGAAGAACTCGCGAAACTCCGAATAAAGCTGTGCTGCGAGCGTCTTGTTCGGCGCGAGCACCAGTGCCGGGCGGCCGCTTCGCGCGATGACTTGCGCCATCGTGTAGGTTTTGCCGGAGCCGGTGACGCCGAGGAGCGTCTGGAACGACAACCCGTCGGTAAGTCCCTCGGCCAGCTTCTCGATCGCTTCGGGCTGATCGCCGGCGGGCTCGAACGGCTGATGCAGCTCATAAGGACTGTCGGGGAAGGTAACGATCATGACTCTCGTGCAGGGACCGGGCAACCGGGCATTTTAAGGTCTGGACGAACGCAGCGTGCGAAGGCTCGAACGACCCAGGTCCACGCCCGATCCGCTGCATGTGGGGGCGGACCTCACTGGCGCAACCCGGCATCGTCGAAGAACTCGCGCAACATGAAGTTTTCCAGGTCTCGCGTGTCCTGCGCGCGGGCGGAGAGCGTGATGTTGCGACCAAGCCGGTGCGACTCCCAGACGAAGTCCTCGTTCTCGTAGCGCCGGATGATCGAGATCATCTCGCGGACGATGGCGATGCGGATGTCGGGGTTGTCGCCCTGCCGCACTTCAATGCGCTGCTGGGCGCGCCGGTTGATGTCCTTGTTCCAGCCGAAGAACGTGAACTCGGCGTCGGAAGAGCCGAGCTTCGTGATCTGGAAGATGCCGCCGCTGTTGCGCGTGCCCTTGCCGAAATCGCGCGTGTTCACCGACGCGAGATTCTGCGCGACGATCCGATCGCGGCGCGCGATGTCGCTTTCGGGTGCGTCGGCCGTGTTGCCCTGCGATGGATCCGGCTCGCCGCGTGCGCGACGACGCTCGGCGATGAAGGCCGACAAGTCGGTCGGTGGCGGGGTCCGCTGCGCCGGTGCGGGCGGTGCCGGCGGTACCACGGGCGGAGGCGGCACGGGTTGCGGCTCCACGGGTGGCGCGATGGTCACCGGTGACGATGGGGAGGTGAGCGGCGGCGCAGCGGGCGGCGGTGACGGTCTGCGCGGCAGCGGCCTGGGCGCAGGCTTCGGACGCACCTGCGGCGTCGGCGGCGTGGGGGCCTGCTCCGCAACGACCACCGGAGGCCGCGATTCCGGCACGAGCGTCGACGGGCCTTGGAGCGTGGCCGTCAACGGCGCCGACACCTCGTCGCCGGGCGCCAACGCATTGTTCGCGAGCAACGGCACTCGCGGCAGCAGGTTCCACAACGCCGCGAGGTGAACCAACAGCGACAGCACGATCGCCAGCCAGAGGACCGGAATCGTGATGACGTCGTGTCGGGAGCGGCGTTCGTCGCGCCAGTCTTTCATCGGGTTGTCGATTCCGGCCCGAGGCCGGCCGATGCGATTGGGGGCAGTTGCCGGGAGGCGGTGCGATCGATGGAAGCGAAAGCGACGCTCGCAGCGAGGGGCACGGCTTTGGACAGCGGTGATCCGGCGCCGTTCTGGCGGAATATCCTGCTGTCCGGCCGAGCCGGACGCGGTGGCCAGCCGCTACTTTACACAACTGCCCAACAGCGGCGATGCCGGCAACGGGCTACGTGTCAGCTGAGCCCGGGAGTGCTGGGGCAGCCACAGCGTCAGCGCCAGCCACCCCGACGGTGTCGCAATTACTTCATTTCAGGAAGCGACTCTTCGGCGATCGACGGCGCATCGCCCACGACGAACTGCAGCGCCGCAAGACGCGCGTACAGCGGATTGTCACGGACGAGCGCGTCGTGCGTGCCCAGCGCGACGATGCGACCGCGCTCCATGACGGCGATCCGATCGGCATGGCGCACCGTCGCGAGCCGGTGCGCGATCATCAGCACCGTGCGCCCCGCCATCAGCCGCTCGAGGGCGCGCTGGACGATCCGTTCGCTTTCCGCGTCGAGCGCGCTGGTGGCCTCGTCCAGCAACAGGATCGGCCGGTCGGCGAGGATCGCGCGGGCGATCGCGAGCCGCTGTCGCTGACCGCCGGACAGCTTCACGCCGCGCTCGCCGAGCAGACCGTCGAAGCGATCGGGCAGCCGCTCGATGAATTCCGTCGCATAGGCGGCGTCGCACGCCGCCTTCACTTCGGCGTCGGTCGCATCGGGACGCCCGTAGCGAACGTTCTCCAGCACGGTCGACGCGAAGATCACCGGATCCTGCGGCACGAGGGCCAACTGCCGGCGCACGTCGCGGGGCTCGGCCGCGCGCAACTCGACGCCGTCGATCCGAACGTCGCCCGCTTGCGGATCATAGAATCGCAGCAGCAGCTGGAACACCGTCGTCTTGCCGGCACCGGACGGGCCGACGAGCGCGACTTTCTCGCTGGCGCGAATGTCGAGCGAAAAATGTTCGAGCGCCGGCGTGTCGGGGCGTGACGGGTAGTGGAACGTCACGTCGTCGAACGTGACGGTGCCCCGACCCGGCACGGGCATCGGCACCGGATTCGCCGGCGCCCGGATCGCCGGCTGCACGGCGAGGAGCTCGAACAGCCGCTCGGTCGCACCTGCGGCGCGTTGCAGGTCGCCGATAACCTCGCTGATCGAGCCGACGGCGCCCGCTACCAGCACCGCATAGAACACGAATGCCGAAAGCTGGCCGGCGCTCAACCGGCCGGCGACGACGTCGTGCCCACCGATCCACAAGATCACGCCGATGGCGCCGAACACGAGCACGATGACGGCAGCAACCAGCAGTGCGCGCTGACGTACGCGACGCGTCGCCGTGGCGAACGCCGCTTCGACGCGCGCCGCAAAGTCGGTGCGGTCGCGCGCCTCGTGTCCGTACCCCTGGACGGTGCGGATCTCGTGCAGCGATTCGTCGAGAAACGCACCGACGTCGCCGACGCGATCCTGCGTCGCGCGCGAGAGCTTGCGCACGCGGCGGCCGAACAGCACGATCGGCGCCACCACGAGCGGCACGCCGGCCAGCACGAGCAACGTCAGCTTCGCGCTCGTCAGCGTCAGCATCACGAGGCCGCCGACCATCAGCAGGAAGTTGCGAATCGCCATCGAGGCGCTCGACCCGACGACCGTCTCGAGCATCGTCGTGTCGTTGATGAGCCGCGAGATCACTTCTCCGGTGCGCGTCGACTCGAAGAACGTCGGCGGCAAATCGAGCAGGTGGTCGAACACCTCGCGGCGCAGATCGGCCGTGACGCGCTCGCCGAGCCACGACACGTGGTAGAACCGCATGTACGTCGCACCGGCCATCACGACGATGACGCCGAGCATCAGCGCCAGCATCCGGTCGAGCTCGGCGGTGTTCGACGCGGCGAATCCGCGATCGACGACGAACTTCAATCCCTGGCCGACGGCCAGCACCGCGCCGGCCGCGACGACGAGACCGATCGCGGCGAAGATCACCTCGCGCCGGTACGGCCGCAGGAAGCGCCCGATACGGGCGACCGTCTTCAACGCGGTAACGGGCGGAATCTTGGGTGCTGGTTCGAGACGGGTATCGGAACGGGCCATCGGAATGAGATCGGAATGCGTGCGCTCGACGGGAGCGACTTCCGGACGTTGGGTACGCCGCCCGGTTCCACAAGGCGGGCATTCACGCGCTGTACAATAGCGTGTTTTCGAACACTACCGGATTCACCATGAACGCTCCGCTTGCCGCGTCACTGTTCGGCGCCGTGGATCTCGCGCCGCGCGATCCGATTCTCGGCGTTACCGAAGCCTTCAACGCGGATGCCAATCCGCGGAAGGTCAACCTCGGCGTCGGCGTTTACGTCGACGACAACGGCAAGGTGCCGCTGCTCGATTGCGTGAAGCGCGCCGAGCGCGAGATGACCGACAAGGCGTCGCCGCGCACGTACCTGCCGATCGACGGCATTCCCGCGTACGACAAGGCCGTGCAGTTGCTGCTGCTCGGCACGGATAGCGAGATCGTGGCGCTCGGCCGCGCCGTCACCGTCCAGGCACTCGGCGGCACCGGTGGCCTGCGCGTCGGTGCGGATTTCCTGCGCAAGTTCGCGCCCGGTGCGAAAGTGGCGATCAGCACGCCGAGCTGGGAGAACCACCGCGCGCTGTTCGAGGCCGCGGGCTTCGAAGTGATTTCGTATCCGTACTACGACGCGGCGACGCACGGCCTCGATTTCGCCGCGATGCGCGCGTCGCTGAATGCGATGGCAAGCGGCACGATCGTCGTGCTGCACGCGTGCTGCCACAACCCCACGGGCGTAGATCCGACGCCGGAGCAGTGGGACGAGATCCTTGCGACTGTCCGCGCACGCGGGCTCGTGCCGTTCCTCGATCTCGCGTATCAGGGCTTCGGGGACGGCATCGACGCCGACGGCATCGTCGTGCGCAAGTTCGCTGCAACGTCCGGACCGCTGTTCATCTCGAGCTCGTTCTCGAAGTCGTTCTCGCTTTATGGCGAGCGCGTCGGTGCGTGCACGATCGTCGCCAGCGACAAGGACGAGGCCGCGCGCGTGCTGTCGCAGGTGAAGCGCATCGTGCGCGCCAACTACTCGAATCCACCCACGCACGGCGGGCAGATCGTCGCGATGGCGCTCACCAGTGCGCAGTTGCGTGAGATCTGGGAGATCGAGCTCGGCGGCATGCGCGAGCGCATCCGCGCGATGCGCGAGGCGCTGGTGGCGAAGCTCGCCGAACGCGCGCCGGGTGTGGACTTTGACTTCGTCCGCAAGCAACGCGGCATGTTCTCCTACTCCGGCCTCAACCGCGAACAGGTGCAGCGGCTGCGCGACGAGTTCTCGATCTACGCCGTGGATACCGGTCGCATCTGCGTGGCGGCGCTCAACTCGAAGAACATCGAGTACGTCGCCGATTCGATCGCGGCGGTCCTCGGCCACGTGCCGGTTCCTGCTCCGGCGACGGCCTGACCGACCGTGCGCTTCACCTCGCATTGAGGGTGGGTTGAAGCGTCGGCGTGCGATGTTATAATTGCACTCCTCCGCGGGAATAGCTCAGTTGGTAGAGCGCAACCTTGCCAAGGTTGAGGTCGGGAGTTCGAGACTCCTTTCCCGCTCCAGTTTTACGGGAGAGCCCGCAAAGAGCTCTCCCGTTTCGTTTGCGCGACGGCAATCAATTCGGCGGTCGCGCCCCACTCCTGGCGGGGTGGCAGAGTGGTCATGCAGCGGCCTGCAAAGCCGTGGACGCCGGTTCGATTCCGACCCCCGCCTGCCCTGCCTCCTGGGAGAACCTGACCCGCAGCGCAATCTGACCCGAATTGGATAGTACGCAGGCTCCGAGAGACACGGACCTGTTGTCGATGCTGATCGACGACGTGAAAACTGGCGTGGATCCGCTTGCAAAGCTGTTCCTTTGGCAGGCGCCCGATACGCTTGACCCATTTAGCGAGGCCGCAGTGCGCGCCGCCAATCCGGGCTACGACTGCGGATTCATCAACCGACACGAGCTACTGCGCATGGCCGCGGACGGCAAGCGCCTGCCATCCGCCGAGGCGAGCTATCGCAACCTCAACCTGAATCAGCGCGTCTCCCAGACGTCCCCGTTTATCGCCGAGAGCAAACCGAGAATGGCGACCCTTTGAAATCCCGCCCAGGTCGCTGGGGTTATCGCCTGCGCCCGCCTGAAGCAGATCGAATGGCGGCGGCGGTGCGCCGTGCCGAACGTCAGGGTATTGAAAATTTGAGGACGAATTCCTAAATCAAGGATCGGAGGCGCCGCGGCGCGTGCCGGGGCGCTTGGCTCAACCCAACAGAGGAGAGTTCTATGTACCGAGCCTTGTTTGCCCGCGATGTATTCGCCGAGCTGGATCGCATGCAGCGCGAGATGCAGGAAGCCTTCGACCTGTCCCCCAGCATCCGCGGCATTGGACGCGGAGGCTTTCCCGCGCTAAACGTCGGCGGCACTGCGCAATCCGTGGAGATCTATGCCTTTGCCCCAGGGCTCGATCCAGCCGCAATGGAAGTGAATCTGGACCGGGGCCTGCTGACCATCGCCGGCGAGCGGACCCCGGACCTGCCTTCCGGAGACGATGAGAAAGCCGCCGTGCACATCAATGAGCGTTTTAGCGGCCGGTTCCGGCGGGTGGTGAGCTTGTCGGACGATGTGGACCCCAATACCGTTTCCGCCGACTATCGCGACGGAGTGCTGCACGTCCACGTGAAGCGCCATCAATCGGCCCAACCACGTCGCATCGCCGTCCAATAACCACGGAGGATCAACCATGAACGATACGACCGCAGTCACCCGGAACGAGGCTTCGCGCACTGATGCGGCGACGCGCAACGAGGCCGGGCAGCGCAGCGACGCGGCCCTGATGCCGCCGGTGGACGTAATCGAAGACAGCGCCGGCATTACGCTACGCGCCGATCTGCCCGGCGTGCCCAAGGAAAAGCTTAAATTGCAGGTGGAGGCCGGCACGCTGACGATAGAGGGCGAGGTGAGCATCGCGATGCCGGAAAGCATGGAGGCGACCTATGCCGAGGTCAGCGTGCCGCGGTTCAGGCGAGTCTTCACGCTGTCCAAGGAGCTCGATACCGGTAAGGTGTCCGCCGAGCTCAAACATGGCGTGCTCAGCCTCCGCATTCCGAAGGCCGAGCATGCACAGCCGCGCCGGATCGACATCAAGGTGAGCTAGGACTAAGACGAGCCGCCGCCCCTCGCGTTGCGGGCGGCGGCTCTCGTATTCGGAGGTACAACCGGAGATTAGAGAAACTGGAAGGAATCACGTACGGGTTCATTTCGCTTCGGGAATCCGTTTCAGACAGTCGGCAGCTGATGCGCCAATCCGCAGCCGGCGGGCTCACGCGTTCGGCACGGAGGCAGGCGAACGCGCGGGCGAAAGCCGAGGTGGACAACGACTCTGACCGGCCATCGCACGGCTGGTCGATGCTCGGCGGCCAACATGTTCGAGGACGAACGGCGACTGGACATGCCGGGCATGGACAAGGACGCAGCCGAAGCGGGAACCGTGGTGTGTCGCAGAATGCGAAAGAACCGTGGCACTCGGTAAGCGCTGTCCCCGGTGCGGGAGCTTGTCCATAAGGGATGAAGCTACGCGGACAGCGTGTGCTGTCAGATGACGCGCCAGGCTTCCACTCCCGACCGCACGCGGTCCCGGACGTGCAAATTTACCTATCGCCACCATCCAGATCGTCGCGTCACCCCACGTCGTGCGTTTGATCGCGGTCTTGCCGCAAGAGGAGTCATCATAGAAAGGCGCGGAACCCCTGGCGTCGGGCGGATGACTTGGTCTAGTAAAAAAACGGCGTCCTGTTGTGCCGTGAGAGGTCTATGGCCTTCTCGATCGCTTGACCAGTGCTTCGAGTGACGCGGTCGTCCAACGAATTCCTGAAGACCAGGGCGATTTGTCCAAAACGCTCCACGCTCTGCGTCCTTCCGGCTAGCTAGCACCCCCAGTTTTCCGTGTAGGTTCATTCCTACAACATAACGCGCAACGCGCTGCTGTTTGATCAACATGCGGCGGTTTCATGCTTGCGCACGACGCGCCAGGACAGAATAGATGCGGGGGGCCGCATGACCACGACTGCAGCCAATCGCCCGACCGTGCGCACGATCAGTCGCGCCGCACTGTGCCTGACAATCGCCGTCGGATTGGCCGCACTCGCACAGGGCGCGACGAACACGCCATCCACTAACGCCGGCGATTGGCCTATGGCGGCACGAGACTACGCAAGCACGCGCTTCTCACCGCTGGGCGACATATCACCCACCAACGTTGCGACACTAAAGCTCGCGTACACGTTTTCGACGGGCGTCGTGCGCGGGCACGAGGCCGCACCGATCGTGGTGGGCGGCACGATGTTCATCGTCACGCCTTATCCCAACGTCGTCTATGCACTCGACCTCTCGCAGCCCGGAGCGCCCCTGCGCTGGCGGTTCGAGCCCAAGCCGGAGGCGTTCGCCCAAGGCGTCGCGTGCTGCGACGTCGTCAATCGCGGGCTGGCTTACGCTGATGGGAAGGTTTTCCTAAACACGCTGGACAATCAGACGATCGCGCTCGATGCGTCGAACGGCAAGGAACTGTGGCGGTATCGGTCAGGCGATATCCGCGCGGGCGAAACGCGGACGATGGCACCACTCGTCGTCAAGGGTCGTGTCCTGATCGGCAACAGCGGCGGTGAATACGGCGTGCGCGGCTGGCTGACCGCACTCGATGCTTCGAGCGGAAAAGAGCTCTGGCGCGCCTATAGCACCGGACCCGATCGAGACGTGTTGATCGGTGTCGACTACAAGCCGTTTTACGCCAAAGATCGTGGCGCGAACCTCGGCGTCAGCACGTGGCCTTCCGACGCATGGAAGATCGGTGGCGGCACGGTATGGGGATGGATCTCCTACGACGCTGATCTCGATCTCGTCTATTACGGCACTTCCAACCCCGGGCCTTGGAATGCCGAGCAGCGACCCGGCGACAACAAGTTCACGTCGGGACTGTTTGCTCGCGACGCGTCGACGGGACGGGCGCGATGGTTCTATCAGCTGAGCCCGCATGACGAATTCGACTATGACGCGGTGAACGAGAGCGTACTCGTCGAGCTAGTGTTCGACGGCAAGCCGCGAAGGGTGCTCGTCCATCCCGATCGCAACGGTTACGTCTACGTGATGGATCGCTCGACCGGCGAGGTGTTATCGGCAACCCCGTTCGTGTCGGTCAACACATCCACCGGCGTCGATCTCGAGACGGGTTCGCTGCATTACGCCAGCGCCAAACTACAGCGAACGGGCATCGTGGTGCGCGACATCTGTCCCGCATCCCCAGGAGGCAAGGATTGGCAGCCCTCCGCGTATTCGCCCCGCACTCAGTTGCTCTACATTCCGCACCAGAATCTCTGTCAGGACCAGGAGGCCACGCAAACCAGCTACATCGTCGGAACGCCGTATGTCGGGTCGATCGTCAAGATCAAGCCCGGACCAGGCGGTCAGCGCGGACTTGTGACGGCGTGGGATCCAGCAAGTGCAAAGTCGCGTTGGGTGATCGAGGAAGACCTGCCGGTCTGGAGCGGCACGCTCGTCACGGCGGGCGATGTCGTGTTCTACGGCACGATGGACGGTTGGTTCAAGGCGGTTGACGCCAAAGACGGGCACTTCCTGTGGCAGTTCAAGACCGGATCGGGAATCGTCGGTCAGCCGATCTCCTATCGCGGTCCGGATGGGAAGCAATACATCGCAGTGCTGTCCGGTGTCGGTGGATGGGCCGGGGCGGTCGTCTCCGGCGATCTCGATACACGCGATGGAAGCGCCGCCGGCGGAATGGCGAACGTCATGGGCGACCTGAAGCAGCGCACGACCAAGGGAGGCATGTTGTATGTCTTCGCGCTTCCTTGAGCATGCCCGGGCGTGCGCGTTGGCTTTGCTCGCGTGCTGCGGACGAGTCGAATCGCGCGATCTCGTCGTATGCGCCGACCCGGACAATTTGCCGTTCTCGCGTCAGGACGGTAGCGGATTCGAAAACCAGATTGCCGCGCTCGTCGCGCAAGACATGGGTGCCCGACTCGTCTATCGGTGGCAACCGCTGCGACGGGGCGTCGCGCGCAAGACACTCGGCGCGCAGCTTTGCGACGTGCTGATGGGGGTACCGGCCGACCCTGCGCGGACGGCGACGACGATTCCGTACTATCGATCGACCTACGTGTTCGTCACGCGGACCGACTGGGGCGCGCCAGTCTCCTCGTTCGATGATATGCGCATTCGCGCGAGCAGGATCGGCGTTCCATTGATCGGCACCGACAATGCCGCGGTACCGCCGGCATCGGCGCTGGCTCGACGCGGCATTGTGGAGAACGTCGCGGGGTTTCCAGTCTACGGCGCGGTGCCCGTGTCCCAGCGGATCATCGACGCGCTCGCGAACGGTCAGGTCGATATCGCGGTCGCGTGGGGTCCTGCGGCGGCATACTACGCGCGACGCGCCTCCGTGCCGATCGACGTCGTCCCGGCGCCAGACGAAAATCCGTTGCCCGAATCGTTTGCGATCGCCATCGGGGTGCGTGACGACGCGAGCGCTCTGCGCGACGCGCTCAACACCGCGCTCGTCCGCCAGAGGTCACGGATCGACGCCGTACTAACCGAGTACGACGTTCCGCTGCTGCCGCTTGGTCGCGCGCCGTCCGCGCAGCGATGATGTCCGTTCGCCGCCGCGCATGGCTGATCGTCGTGTTCGGACTGACGACGATCGCCGGGTGCGAACGCGAGTCGCGCGACTTCCCCCGACCCGCGCCGGGCGCGGAGATCGGTGACGCCGAGACGGCCGCCGCGATGATCGCGCACAACGAGCGCAATGCATACGCGTTGGCGACGGGCAAGAAGCTTTGGGGCTGGTACAACTGCAGCGGTTGCCACGCCAATGGCGGCGGCGGCTCAGGCCCCGCGCTGATGGACGATGTATGGAGCTACGGCGGCGACGCGACCTCCATTTTCGAGACGATCTCGAAGGGGCGGCCAAATGGCATGCCTGCTTTTGGCAACCGAATACCGAAGGATCAGATCTGGGCGCTCGCCGCCTACGTGCGGTCGATGGCCGGCCTCGCCCCGCAGGACGCTGCCCCCAACCGTGACGACGCATTCCTCACGCGTACGCCCGAGTCGTTCATGGACTCGCAAAAACCGGAGACCCAAAAGCCCTCGTCGGCCAGCGGTCGGCCCCAATGAACGGGATCCACGACGTTCGCACCCCGGCGGGCCCGCAAGCGGCCGCGCTGTTCGATTTGTGGAACGTGATGCTCGTCACCTGCACCCTTGTGTTCGTGGCCGTCATCGTCGTGCTGGCGGTTGCCGTGTGGCGTGCGCCGCGCGGCACCGAGCAAACGTCGCCCGACGCCACCGATCACCCGCGCAAGGACACGATCCTGCGGCGATCGGTCGGCACTGCGCTCGCCGTATCTTCCGTGCTCCTTTTCGTGCTGCTGTTCGCGAGCCTTATCGCCGATCGCGCAATTGCCACGCTGCCGCTCACCGACGCGGTCCGCATCGATCTCATCGGGCATCAATTCTGGTGGGAGGCGCGCTACGACCCACGGGATCCCGCGCTAACCTTCGCGACAGCCAATGAACTCCACGTGCCGGTCGGGCGACCGGTGTTGATGAGTTTGCGTGCCGACGACGTCATCCACAGCTTCTGGGTACCTAACCTGGCCGGCAAGAAGGATCTGATCCCCGGACGGGAGTCGACGATCGCGTTTCGCGCCGATCTGCCAGGCGTCTACCGGGGCCAATGCGCGGAATTCTGCGGCTATCAGCACGCGCACATGGCACTGATCGTCGTCGCGGATGCGCCTGCCGACTTCGAGCGCTGGCTCGCCGTTCAGCGTCAGCCTGCAACTGAGCCGTCGACTGCGCAGCAGCAGCGGGGCCGCGATCTCGTCGAGCACGGAAGCTGCGCGATGTGCCACACGATCGCGGGGACCGGCGCCAAGGGTCGCCGCGCACCGGATCTGACGCATGTCGGAAGCCGATCGTGGCTCGGCGCCGGCACCCTGGAGAACACCGCCGCCTCGCGCGCGCACTGGATCGCGGATCCGCAGCGTTACAAGCCGGGCGTCGACATGCCACCGCTGGCCGCCGCGCCGGCGGACCTGGTCGCGCTCTCCGCTTATCTCGGGTCGCTGCAATGACTACCGCGAGTGGATCGGTCCCGTCCACGCCGGGCTCGCGAAGACGTGCAAGCAACAAAGACCCGTCAAAAACAGCCGCACGCCGATTTTTGCGGGATGGTGCGGGTCCCGGGTCAGCGGCCGCCGCCGAGCTCGAGCGCACGTGGACCGACAAGGAGGGCATCATCGGCTTCCTGAAGGCCAACGGACACAAGACGATCGGGCTACGCTTCGTCGTCACGGCGCTATGCTTCTTCGGAGCGGCTGGCGTGATGGGCGGGCTGATGCGCCATCAGCTCGCAACGGCGGACAGCCATCTGCTCGGCCCCGACTTCTACAACCAGCTTTTCACCGTGCACGGCACGACGATGATGTTCCTGTTCGCCGTGCCGGTGATGCAGGGCTTCGCGCTTTACATCGTGCCGCTGATGATCGGCACGCGGAACACGGCCTTCCCGCGCATGACAGCCTGCGCCTACTGGCTCTACGTCATCGGCGGCCTGTTGTTGTTCGGGGGGTTCCTGACCAACACAGGCCCTGACGCGGGCTGGTTCGCCTATGTGCCGCTCGCCGGGCCCGAACACGGCATCGGCAAGCGCGTAGACGTGTGGAACATGCTCGTCACGTACAGCGAGGCGATGGGCCTGATGGTCGCGGTCGATATCACGACCACGATCCTGAAGCTTCGCGCACCGGGAATGACGCTGCGGCACATGCCGCTGTTCGTCTGGGCGTCACTCGTCACGTCGGTGATGATCATCTTCGCGATGCCGATGGTCATGCTTGCCGCCAACCTCGTGCAATTCGATCGCATGCTCGGGACGCATTTCTTCAATCCGGCCGAAGGAGGCGATCCGCTTCTATGGCAACACCTGTTCTGGTTCTTCGGGCATCCGGAGGTCTACTTTATCTTCGTTCCTGCGCTCGGATTTATTTCCGCCGTAATCCCGACGTTCGCGCGCCGTCCGATGTTCGGACACGACGCGATCGTGCTGTCGCTGATCGCCACTGGCTTCCTGTCGTTTGGGCTGTGGGTGCATCACATGTTCGCGACCAACGTGCCGGAGCTCGGCAAGAGCTTCTTTACGGCAATGAGCTTCATGATCGCGATTCCAACCGCACTGCAAATCTTCTGCTGGATTGCGACGATCGGGTCCGGCCGGCTGGTGATGCGGACGCCGTTTCTCTTCGTGCTCGGCTTCTTCTTCATTCTGCTGATCGGCGGTCTGACCGGCATCATGCTCGGCTCGGTGCCGCTCGATCTCCAGGTCCATGACACCTATTTCGTCGTCGCGCACCTGCACTACGTGCTGATCGGTGGCGCCGTCTTCCCACTCTTCGCGGCCATCTACTACTGGTTTCCGAAGATCACCGGGCGAATGCTGAGCGACCGGCTCGGGAAATGGCAATTCTGGATCTTCTTCATCGGCGTCAATCTGACGTTCTTTCCGCTGCACATTCTCGGCCTCGAGGGGATGCCCAGGCGCATCTATACCTACGGCCCCGAGACCGGCTGGGGCTTTCTGAGCTTCCTTTCGGCGGCAGGCCAGGTGATCAACGACTTCAGCATGCTCTTGTTCGTGTTCAACGTCGCACGCAGTCTTATCAAGGGTGAGCGGGCAACCGCCGACCCTTGGGGCGGAGGCACGCTCGAATGGTCGGTGAGCTCGCCCCCACCCGCCTGCAACTTCTTCGCGTTGCCCGTCGTTTCGTCGCGCGAGCCGCTTTGGATGCCCTCTAGGGACGTGACGCACGTGAGCGGATTGTCAGCGGAGATTCGCGAGGGCCTGACGACGACTGTAATCGACGCGGTGCCGGATACACGATATGCCTATCCAGGGCCGGAGATTTGGCCCTTCGTCGCGGCGCTGGCGGTGACGCTCTGGCTTGTCTGGTCGATCTGGTCGGTGCCTGGATTTGCGTGGGGATTGATCCCGCCAGCGATGGCGTTCATCGCTTGGTATTGGCCCAATAAGAAGGAGGCTATCGAGGAAGTGACCTGGGAGAAGGAGCCGTGACGCGGCGCGAATTCATTCCCGCCAGCGTGCCGGTAATACGCCGGGGCGATGCGCTCGACGTGGGCGGACTGCCGAGCTACGGCTTCGCTCACCGAAGCCTCATGTGGTGGGGCAACGCCGGGATGATGGCGATCGAAGGCGTCGCCTTCGGCTTCATGATCGTCATCTACTTCTATTTGCGCAGTCTCTCCAATGCGTGGCCGGACGGTGGCCACTCACCGGACCTCCTGTTCGGCACGATCAACCTTGCCGTCATCCTCGTCAGCGCAGTGCCCAACCGGCTCGCGCAGCGGGCCGCGGCCGACAGGAATATCCGCAGCGTCAGGCTGTGGCTGTACTTCTCTTCCGCCTTTGGCGTCGCGTTGTGCGTCGTGCGCTGGTTCGAGTTCACCGTGCTCAACGTACGCTGGGATGACGGGGCTTATGGGTCAACGGTCTGGGTGTTGATGGGACTGCATACGTTCAACCTCGTGACCGACGTGGCCGACACGTTCGTGTTGACGGCGGTGACGTACGCCAAGCCGCTCGAAGGCAAGCGATTCGTCGACATCGCCGAGAATTGCGGTTACTGGTATTTCGTCGTGCTGACGTGGCTGCCCATTTACGCGGTGATCTACTTTGGGGCGAGGTTCTGACGTGCGCATCTGGGTCGCGCTCATCGTGGCGCCCGTGCTCGCACTGACCGATCAGATCATCGCGTTCGCACTGGTGCATTGGGCGTGTGCGAACCAGAATACATGGATCGTCCATCTTTCACATGCTGCCTTTTTGTTGATCTTGGCGGTTTTGGCAGTGAGCGCTTGGCTACGCTGGCGCGAGACCGCGATGTCCGCGAGTGCAGCCGAGGCACCCGTACAGTTTCATTTTCTTGCCGGTATCGCAACGACGATCACCGTGCTGTCGGCGGTTGCGATTACAGCGATGTGGATTCCGACCTGGATGATCTCGTCGTGTATCGCATAGCTTCCTTGCTCCTAGCGCTGCTTGCGCCGTGCCCGGCGCTCGCGCATGCCAGCGAAGTCGCGCGTGGCGGAGTCGAGCAGGGATTCCGCGTTGTGCTAATCGGCGCGATCGTGGTCGGCGCCTTGCTGTACGCCAAGGGAATTATTGCGCTCTGGCGGAAGGCAGGGGTCGGTCGCGGCATTCGACGGGGCCAATCGGTGAACTTCGCTCTGGGTTGGGCCGCTCTCGCCGCCAGTCTGTTGTCGCCAATCGACGCGTTGGCGGACCGATCCTTCGCCATTCACATGGTCCAGCACGAGGTGCTGATGGTGGTCGCGGCGCCTTTGATCGTCCTTGGGCGGCCGGTAGAAGCGTGGACGTGGGCATTAACCCGACCCGCGCGCCGATTCTTCGCCGTGGCGGCGAAGATGACGATGTTTCGGGCGATCGGCTACTTGACGACGCTTTCGCTCGGTGCATGGATGCTGCACGCACTAGCGGTTTGGCTATGGCATCTGCCGCTCCTTTTTCGAGCAGCGCTGCTGAATCCCGTCGTGCATATCCTGCAGCACGGCTGCTTCTTCGGCTCCGCGCTTGCCTACTGGTACACGGTTGTCGCCGGGCGCGCGCGCAATCCGACGGGATCCTCCATCGCGTCGCTCTTCACGACCATGCTCCACACCAGCGCGTTGGGTGCGCTCCTGACGTTCGCGCCTTCGCCTTGGTACGTCATCGACGGAACGCGTCCGTTCGGGCTCTCCGCATTGGAGGATCAGCAGCTCGGAGGGCTGATCATGTGGGTGCCGGGCGGCATGGCTTATATGATCGTCGGACTGATCATTGTGGGCCGGTGGCTCGCACCCCCGCGCATACCTGCGAAGACGTGACGAGACCATGCGCCTTGCGTAATTTCACTTCACGCGAGTGCGGCTTCGGACGCGTTCTGATGGATCGTATATGCGATCGGACGCCGCGATTTCCGTGCGCGGCATTGCCCTTCCGACGCGAGTGAGGAAATTGAATTTCGTCGCCTACCCAAGGCATCTCCATGCCAACCGGGGCCTCGAAATGAAGCGGCGGCTGTGCCTGGACTGGCAATTAAGACGCGGCGAGCTTGTTCAATAAGCTCAATTTGCCAGATCGGGGTCGCTGTTCGTGAGGTGTTCTTTCGCCACCCAATTCGCGCAACCGCCTCTAGCTCTTCTTTTTCGGCACCTTGGCGCCCTCCTTACGTGCCTCGGACAGACCGATTGCGATTGCCTGCTTCCGACTCGTTACTTTCTTTCCCGATTTCCCGCTACGGAGCGTACCTGCCTTACGCTCGTGCATGACCTCCTTCACCTTCTTCTGCGCGATCGTCTTGGCCGACGCCTTCTTCGCAGCGCCCTTCGCAGCACTCTTCTTCGCAGCACTCTTCTTCGCAGCACTCTTCTTCGCAGCACTCTTTCGCGCACTCTTCTTTGGCGCAGTCTTGCGGGCGCTCGTCCCGCTTCTCTTCGTAGTCTTATCAGTTGTCAT
This sequence comes from uncultured Pseudomonadota bacterium, assembly GCA_963709335.1. Taxonomy (GTDB): domain Bacteria; phylum Pseudomonadota; class Gammaproteobacteria; order Burkholderiales; family Casimicrobiaceae; genus VBCG01. Next base: position 103,428 of record CAVPWB010000001.1, on the reverse strand, counting down.
TGCGACTCCTTTACGTTGCTCGGGGCGAACTGATTGACTTCGTTTCGCAGATGTACGAGCGAACGTAGTACGCACGGCATGTCTTTGCTGTAGGCAATTGGCTGAATCACAAGTCGGCGCCAACTGACAACGGGGCCGCCGTTCGCCGCCGCAAGGTCGTTGTCGAAGATGCGCCGTTTGGGCGAGCTCACGCAGTCACAGTATGTCAAGAGTCTCGGATTTGATCGCCATCGTGGGAAAGCAATCGGTCTATGGTGGCCAAGAGCGCTTCAATTCGAAAGGGTTTGCGCAGAAATGCGGAGAGAAGCGACGCATGGGTTTCCAAGGCCGATTCCGATACGCCACTGGTCATCAGGATGGGCACGTCAGCGTACCCCGGAGTCGCGCGGATACTCCTTGCCATCTCGATCCCATCCATGACGGGCATCATGTAGTCGGTGATAATCAATTCGGGGCGCACTTGCGCAAGCATTTCAATTGCACGTTTTCCGTTGGGAGCACGGGTCACGTCGAAGCCGTCAAGTTCGAGCAACGCCGCCAGCGCGTCGGCTGCGGCTTCCTCGTCTTCGACAATCAGTAAGCGCGCCATCAGGGACTATGTTTCGCCACGCCGATTGTCGAGCGACGCTCCAACCCGCAGACCGGCAGTCGTCAGTTCCAACTCGTGGGAAGTCGGGTCATGTCGACTCGCCTGCACCTTCGAGATGGAGACCGACCGAACGACGTTAGCCCCGCGCTGCCTCACATCCACCCGCAGGCTGTTGTCGGCCAGCGGCGCAACCTCGCGCCCGGGGGGAAGCGCCGTTCCGTCGGGGGTCGCCCGAACGGAGAACAAGGTGGTTACACCGAGTCGACGCAATTCCCGGAACACTTGACGGCCTCGCGTCGGTTGTGGCGATGCCCGCCTTTGAAGAGCGCTGCGCAGCCTTTTTCGCCGCATTGGCCGCTAATGGCTGTCACGCTCCCCGCTGGATATCCTCCGCCTCCCAACATTTCGTCCAGCCCGGGTACTCCGCTGCCGACCCGTCCCCTCGATATCCCCGGCGCCAGCGGTTCTACAGGGAGTGCTCCCAACTGCGGGAAAATTTCGATGCCGTCGTCACCTGAAATCCAACTCGGAGGCAGTCCTTCATGGCGTTCGACGCTCGGCGATCAGCCGTAGCGTTTTGTTCTCTAGCTTTCTCCAACCTCAGTAACACTGTCTACCTCTGACCAAACGGGAGCCAGTGACGCCACCATGGCGCTCGGCGCAAAGGATTAGGTCGCTCCATCCTTTGGGCCATATGCTCAAATGCCCACTCAAACGCCGCGGCTGCGGCAATCATTATCCCGGCGCTAAGCACCTGCGCTTTCAATGATGGTCGCTTCAGTATGGCGGACGGTGTCAGCACCGACTCGTACGGCGTTGCTTCACCGTTGGCGGCGGCCGCGTCGCTCTTCGTGGGAATAGCGCGATGTTCCACGGCAACGGTATCGGCTTTTGTCTCGCCGCGGCGCGATCCATGCCGGAACGCGTACACCCAGGTGAACTCCGCGCCGAGCAAAAAGATCTGGGCGGAGTAATAAACCCACACCAGCACGACGACGAGCGAGCCTGCTGCACCGAAGCCGGAGGCAACACTGCTCTTTCCGATGTATAGACCGATCAGAAATTTTCCAAGGGTGAAGAGCAGTGCCGTCGCACCCGCACCGATCCACACGTCGTGCCATCCGATTTTCGTGCGCGGCAGGAACTTGTAGATCAGCGCGAACAAGGCGGTTATCACGACCAGGCTGACGACGAAGTTCACGGCCTGGAGCAGAATCTCCCAACCGCCAAACATCGGACCCCACCAGGAACCAAGTGCCGACAGTCCTGCACTTACTATAAGCGAGACCAGCAGCAAAAATCCTATCGCGAGGATCATGCCGAACGACAGCACGCGTGATCGCAGCAGATTCCAGATCCCTTCCTGCTTCTCAGCAGCAGGGCTTTCCCAGATGCGATCGAGGGCTGATTGAAGCTCGCTGAAAACGGTCGTGGCTCCAATGACCAAGGTCACCACGCCAATCGTCGTTGCGATAAAACTTTTTCCGGATAGGCTGGCACTCTCGACCATGCCCTGGACTGCCGTCGCGCCGTCTTCGCCGAGTAATCCCCGCAGCTGCGCGAAGATTTGCCCTGACGCGGCTTCCTGGCCGAGGACCAAGCCAGCGACCGAGATGACGATCAGGAGCAGCGGCGCAATGGAGAAGACCGTGTAATACGAAATCGCCGCACCCATGCTGGGCGCAAAGTCGTCGATCCAGGCAGAGACCGAGTCTCTCAGCAATTGCCACAGTTGCTTCGGATCCTTTAACACGTCGCGCACGCCGAAACTGCTGCGCGCCATCACCGTCCCGCTCGTCGTATCCATCTGCCCCTCCCGCGCGGTCACGAAAACGCCTTAGCGTGGAATTTCCGCCCGGCTCGTACGTGAGTAAGTCGGCCGCGTCTGGTACTGAAGTAGGACACTGACCAATCCCTTAGCGTGGAATACCACTTAGGCTCGATCCGCTCTTCGCTCCGGCGACGCGCTCAAGTTGAAGGAGGGCGGCGCGAGTTCGCGCCTGCGAACCCGACGCCACGCAGTCTCGGGGAATCCACACATCGAATTTCCGCATGTGGGCATCGGCGGCTGTCATCGTGATGCACGAGTCCGTCATGACTCCCGTCAAAACGAGCGAGCGTGCACCGAGCTCATCGAGCATGAACTCCAACGGTGTCCCATAGAACGCTGAATGGCGCGGTTTGAGGAGCGACCAATCGGCGGGTCTGGGCGCAAGCATGTCGGCAATCTGCCCGGCTTCTCCTGAGAGGCCTTTGCAAATCGCGACTAGCATCGAGAAATTGGATTGCCATTGACCGAAGTTATCGTTGGCATAGATCACCGGCACGCGCGCTCGACGCAGGCGAACTTTCAGCGCAGCCGTCCGTCGCGCCGCCACCAGTGCGGGGCCGGCAAGCCTGGGGGTCTCAGAGAAACCGTTCGGATTGAAAAAATCGATGATTATGAGGACGCGATTGCTCATGGCGGACAAGAGTCATCGGACACCATAATCAGTACGTTCAGACCCTGTAGGGCAACCGTAGCGAAATCAAAGTCACCTCGCGTCGTCGATGGGGCTACGACGCCGCCTGAACTCCGGGCCACGCAGGCCACCTCGGCGCGACGTGTCCATCTCGTGAGTATCTTTCACCGCCCCTTACTTCGTCTTGCGCCTTACCGGGCGGCGCCATTTTTCGGTACTGCTGCCGCACCTGCCTGCAACAGTTACCGGCGAGTTGCAATTTCGATGAGGCAGCTTGGACGCCTTACGCGAAGATCTGTTTGATCGACGCCCGTACCACTCGCACGGCATCGCTATCACCCTTCGCAAGGGCCACCAGGTAGTTTCGAATCTGCTTGGCCGATACGTGCGGCGGCAACGGTGGAACGTTTGGATCACAGATGACCTCGAGCACGTATGGTCGGTCGGCCGCGAGCGCGTCCTCGATCGCGACCACGATGCGGTCCGAATCGTCGAGGCGGAACCCACCGAGTCCAATTGACTGGGCATATGCGGCGTAAGGAAAATCGGGCAGTTCCTGCGATGCTTCGAACTTACGGTCGCCCGCAAGAATCCGCTGCTCCCAAGTCACCATATTGAGGTCGCGATTGTTCATCACGAACACGACAAAGCGTGGATCGCGCCAGCGCTTCCAATAGCGCGCCACCGTAATGAGCTCGTTGATGCCGTTCATCTGCATCGCGCCATCGCCGACGAAGCACAGCGCTGGCAATTCGGGATGCGCGAATTTCGCGGCGACTGCATACGGTATGGCAGCACCCATCGACGCCAGCGTGCCCGAGTGCGCCGCGCGCATGCCAGTACGTATCTTGAGATTGCGCGAATACCAGTGCACGGTCGTCCCCGTGTCACACGCGAGCATCGCATCGTTGGGCAGGCGCGGCGACAATTCGGCGAACACGCGCTGCGGATTGATGGGCGTCGCGTCCTGGGCCGCGCGCTTGGCGAGAGTCTCCTCCCACTTTGCGATGTTGCGCTCGATATCGTCACGGAAACTGCGGTCCTTCTTATGCTCCAGCAGCGGGAGGAGCGCGGTGAGCGTCGTTGCGCTGTCGCCGACCAGATTCACTTCCATCGGGTAGCGCAGGCTCAGCATGCGCGGGTCAATATCGATCTGCACGCCACGCGCCTTGCCTTCCTCGGGCAGGAACTCGGTGTAAGGGAACCCGGACCCGACCATGAGCAGGGTGTCGCAATCCTCAATCATTTTGTACGAGGGCTGGGTGCCGAGGAGTCCAATGCCGCCCGTGACGAACGGAAGATCGTCGGGAAGCACGGGTTTCCCGAGGAGTGCCTTGGCTACACCCGCGCCAAGCTTGTCGGCTACGCTCACCACCTCTTCGGCAGCGTTGGCAGCACCCGCCCCGATCAGGATTGCCACGCGCTTGCCGGCGTTCAGAACGTCGGCAGCGCGCTGCAGGTCGGCAGCATGCGGCACTACGCGGGGTGGGCTGTAGCCAGGACCCGAATGGGTCATGCCGTGCTCATGTCGCGGTTTAGCGTCCGCTGCCTCCTGGATATCCTGCGGCAGCACGATGCATGTTGGCGTCCGACGGGAACGTGCGATGCGAAACGCGCGATCGACGACGTGGCGCATCTGCACTGGCGTGGTCACCATCTGCACGTACTCGTGCGCGACGTCCTTGAACAGAGAGACGAGGTCGATTTCCTGCTGAAAGTCCGCACCCAGCGACACACGGCTCTTCTGGCCCACAATTGCGACCACGGGCTGATGATCTCCCTTGGCGTCGTACAGACCGGCCAACAGGTGCACGGCTCCCGGGCCGGATGTCGCGAGGCAGACGCCGACCTCGCCACTGAACTTGGCGTGGCCGCAGGCCATGAACGCCGCCGCTTCCTCGTGCCGCGGCTCGACGAACTCGATCTTGTCGGCAGCGCGGTCGAGCGCGCCGATAACGCCGTTGATGCCGTCACCCGGGTAGCCGTAAATACGGCGCACGCCCCAAGCCGCAAGGCGAGCGATCAGAGCATCGGATACGGTGTCGGCCATCGTTTGCGGCGATAGGCGCCAGAGCGCGGGTATGCGGGGTACGGGAGCTACTTCGACTTCGCGATGGTTTGCGCCATCAGCAAATGTTGCTCGAGCGTAGGCAGTGTCTCCGAAGCGAACTGCTTGACGTCGGAGTTCTTCGCTGACTTCGCGGTGGAGCGGAAGAGGCTCACGTCTTTCTTGTGGTCCGATAACATGTGTTTCATGTACTCCTTGTCGAATTGCTCGCCCGAGAGTTTGTTGAGCTTGTCCTCTTCGCGTTTGGCATTCGAAGGCGGATCGGTCGGGAGCGTGAGGTTCTTGCTGGTCGCGACCTGCTTCAGCTTGTCGTTCGCCTTGCCGTGATCATCGACCATGCGCTGCGCGAATTGCTTCACCTGCGGATCCGTGGCCTTTTGCGCCGCGATCCGCCCCAGCTCAACCTCCGCCAACCCGCCCTGCACTGCCTTCGTCATGAAGGTGCGGTCACTGCGCGTCAGATCGTCATTCTTGGAAGCCTTGCTCGTCGGGGAGGCCGACGCAGACTCTCGCGTCGATGGCGGGGGGGATTTGACATTCGTAGCAGCGCCACTGCCTGTCGTTTGTCCGTATGCGCTGACCATGAACACCAGGGCGAGCGACGCCGCAAGCCGAGCAGCAGACTCGACGTGGTTAGCGTTCGACATTGTGGAAGCTCCTTGCGGTCGTTAAAGTGAGCGGGCGCAGCATTACATCGCGCACCGTCCCGCAGATCTGCGAGCAGATTCCATACCACGCGCGACCGAGCGTCGCTCACCTTCGCGAAGCTCGCCCGCGGTAGCGTGCGCGCTCTCGATGCTGTCGAGCGCGGCAACAATTACCTGAGTCGGTCGACTTCGCCGGCAAGATTTGCTTTGCCGCGGATCCCCATGCGTACGTCTCGCATGGCTGTTGAGGTCAACTGCGGCAACGCCACCTGTCTCGACGCTCGGCAATCGTCCTACAACGATTAGCTGGGTACACCGATTTATCCCACCGCGGGGCTGGTCAATATTCACCGATTCGAGTAGGAGTCCTCGATGAAGCATAAAGCTCTTCGGTTCGGCAAGGGCTTCAACGTCGTTTTGGGAAATCGCCGATCGCAAGCGGCCCAGATGGTGTTGACGCCTGGAGAATCGGAAGGCAGCAGCCAGAACCGCCATCGCGGCTCCGATCAGTGGCTCTTGGTGATTCGAGGTACCGGAATCGCTATCGTTAACGGGCGCCGCTATCGTCTCGCCCCGGCTGCGCTGTTTCTCATCGAGCACGGGGACCGTCACGAAATTCGTAACGACGGCGACCAGAACCTGGTGACGCTCAACTTCTACGTTCCACCCGGCTATTCGAGTGACGGCAATGAGCTGCCGGCGGGGAAACCCGCCGAGGGCTAGCCCCGTTGCCACGCGGTGGTCAGGCCAAGTCGTAAAGCTTCCCGACATCCACATGTAATTTCTCCAAGAAGCAATGGGTGCAGACGCTGATGCCCCGGATTTCCTTGCAGTTATCGCAGCGGCATGCTGCGTGCTTTTCCTTCGCACTGCTGGTTAACAGGCGGGCCAACCGCAATCGACAACCTACCTTGCAAAGGATTCGTCATGATTTGGGCAATACTGATCGGCTTCATCGTCGGACTGGTCGCGAAGTTCCTGACTCCGGGAAGAGATCCGAGTGGATTCTTCATCACTGCGGCGATAGGAATCGTAGGCTCGCTGCTCGCCACTTATGGTGGTCAGGCATTGGGCCTGTACAACGCGGGTGAACCGGCCGGTTTCATCGGGTCGGTGGTCGGCGCAGTCATTGTTCTTGCCATCTATCACTTGGTCACCCGCAAGTCGGGGACTACCGCCTGATCCCTGCCGCAATTGAGGCGTAGTCCGGCCATCATCAATCTTGAGGATTTCACCATGCCAAAGACCGGTCCCAAATCATCCGACAAGTCATCTTCGACGACCACGAATCAAGACGCTTTTGCGCTCCTTACCGCGGACCATAAACGCGTCAAGTCGCTTTTCAAGGAATTCGAGTCGCTCAAGGACGAGGGGGAAGACGACCAGAAGGCAACGTTGGTCGAGACCATCTGCAATGAGCTAACCATCCACGCGCAAATCGAAGAGGAGATCTTTTATCCAGCCTTGCGCGACGCCATCGACGACGAGGACTTGATGGACGAGGCGGATGTCGAACACGCGAGCGCCAAGCAATTGATTGCGCAACTCGAGCAGCTGGAAGTGGGCGGCGATCACTACGACGCTACGGTTACGGTGCTCGGCGAGTACATCGACCACCACGTCAAGGAGGAAGAAGGTGAGATGTTCTCCAAGGCGCGAAAAGCCGACATCGACAGCGCGTCACTTGGGGAGGAGCTGGCCATTCGTAAAGCAGAATTGAAAGAGGAGCTCGGCATCCTCGACGACGACGACTCTGCTCCCGACGAGGCCGTAACGTCGCAGCACAAACCCAAGGGGTCATCTGCAAGAAAGTAGACAAACTCCGGCTACGCGCAGGTACTGACGGCATTTTCGCCGCGCAAACGAGCTGCTCGCTTGTGGCCTGGCCATGAGGCTGCTCACTACCTGCGCGTTTCAACGCTCGTTCGAGGCCTCGGATAACTGAACCCAAGTGGGCGCGTGATCGCTTGGTTTCTCCCTGCCACGGTAGGCGGCGTCGACGCCGGAGGCAATCAACCTGGACGTCGCTTCGGTACTGAGCAGCAAGAAGTCCATGCGAAACCCCTTGTCGCGACTGAACGCGTGCGCATTTACCCAATACGTGTAGATCCTTTCGTCGGGATACAGGCGGCGAGTGGCATCCGTCCAGCCCTGCGCCAGTAGCTGGCTGTACGCGTCCCGACTCTCCGGCTGCATCACCGCGTCCCAGCGCCACAACCATGGGTTGTAGATATCGCGGTCGGTCGGGACGACGTTGAAGTCCCCCGCCAGCACCGTTGGCGCGCCTGCAGCGTAGAGGACTCGCGCGTGCGCGATGAGGCGCTCGAACCACGCGAGCTTGTAATCGAACTTGGGCCCCGGTTGGGGGTTGCCATTCGGTAGGTAGACCGACGACACGACCAGGCCCCGGACTGTAGCTTCCAGATACCGGGTCTGCGCATCTGCGGGATCACCCGGCAGACCGCGCCGAACTTCGCGCGGCGTCTCATCTCGCGCGAGGATCGCCACCCCGTGGTGCGCACGCTGTCCGTGCCACACGGCGCCGTATCCCGCGTCGGCGAGGGCACGCGCCGGAAATTTGGAGTCGTCGGTCTTGAGCTCCTGCAGGCAGACCACATCCGGGCGCGTTTCTGCAAGCCATTCGAGCAGGCGAGGCAGGCGGCCGTTGATCCCGTTAACGTTGTAAGTGGCGATTCGCACGTCGGGTCGATGCTGGGAGTCGTGGAGGCGAATGGCGTATGCGAGAAACCGCCCAGCAGCGGCTTGCGTTGATAAATGCGCCGCGAGACGCGGGTGCCCTCCTAAGTCCAACCGCCGTCGACGATGAAGTCCTGGGCCGCGCACATCCTGCTATCGTCGGCCGCGAGGAATAGCGCCATCCGTGCCACATCCGCCGGTTCCAGCCGCCCCGGCAGGCATTGATTCTCTTCGATTCGCCGGACACCCCCTTCGTCAACCCACAGGCGGAGCTGTTTTTCGGTCATCACCCAGCCCGGGACCAGCGTGTTTACTCGGATGCCATGCGGACCGAGCGCTCGCGCGAGGCTGCGCGTCAATCCCTGAATGGCTGCTTTGGAAGTCGTGTAGACCGGCATGGCGCCCTCCTTGATCATCCAGCTGATCGAGCCGAGATTGATGATCGAACCCCCGCCAAGGGCGCGCATGTCCGGTGCAACAGCCTGCGCGGCGAAGAATTGATGACGCAGGTTGACGGCGATACCCCTGTCGAAGCTCTCAACCGAGACCGCTGCCTGGTCATGGCGCCGATCGTTGGCGGCGTTGTTGACAAGCACGCTTGCCGGGCCGAAGTGCAACCGGACTCGTTCGATGGCCGTCTGCAGCGCACCAATGTCGCACAGGTCGCAGCCGAGGAACAGCGGGGGGTGCCGCACGCGCTCCGCCAGCGCTGATGCCAGGTCGTTACCCCCGTCGATGTCGATATCCAGAAACGCGACTTTGGCGTCTTGTTCCGCGAAATGCATGACCATGCTTGCGCCGATGCCGCTCGCGCCCCCCGTGACGATGACGACACGATCGGCAAGGCTCGGATAGCGTGCATAGGGCGTCATCATCGATAACCTCCGACTCTTTTTCGTATCATCCCGAATCTCGCTTACCGCAGCAATGTTCCGGAGGTCGTTTCGTGGAGACCCGCACGCCTGCCTATCCCCGCCCGCAACTGCAGCGTACGCATTGGATGTGCCTCGACGGCAACTGGCGCTTTGCATTCGATGGCGATCGGCGCTACTCGGATCCATCGCAGATCGACGAGTGGCCTTTGACGATCAACGTGCCCTTCCCTCCTGAATCGGAGGCGAGCGGCATCGCGGATACGTCGTTCCACGCGGCGTGCTGGTACGAGCGCGACTTCGACCTGCCACGCGGTGACGGTCGCGTCATTCTTCATTTCGGCGCGGTCGACTACCTTGCGCGTGTCTGGGTCAACGGCCGCTACATCACGAGCCATGAAGGCGGCCACACACCATTTCACGCCGACATCACCGGGGCCCTCGACCCGTCGGGCCGCCAAAGGGTAACGGTCCTCGTCGAGGACGACCCGCACGACCTTGCCAAGCCGCGCGGCAAGCAGGATTGGCAGATCGAGCCGCATGCCATCTGGTATCCGCGCACTACGGGCATCTGGCAGAGCGTTTGGCTCGAGCGCGTGTCGGCGATTCATATCGAGCAGATCCGCTGGACCTCGCACGTAGAAGGCTTTGCGTTCACGTTCGAAGCGCGCATCAGCGGCACGCCTGCACCGGAGCTTGCACTCCGCGTAAAGCTCGCTCACGGCGAGCGAGTCCTCGCCGACGATGTGTACCGCGTCGTCAGTCATGAAGTCGACCGCCGGATCATTCTGTCCGACCCCGGCATCGACGACTATCGCAACGAGCTGCTGTGGAGCCCGGAGCGTCCCACCCTGCTCGATGCGCAGATCACGCTGACGCAAGGGAATACGGTCATCGACGAGGTCCGCTCGTATACGGCGCTGCGCGCGGTGACGATCTCGCGCGACCGCTTTATGCTGAATGGCCGTCCTTACCTGTTGCGTCTCGTCCTCGATCAGGGCTACTGGCCCCAAACGCTGATGGCCGCCCCAAGCGACGATGCCCTCCGGCGCGACGTCGAGCTCGCGAAGGCGATGGGCTTCAACGGCGTGCGCAAGCACCAGAAAATCGAGAACCCGCGCTATCTGTACTGGGCGGATCGACTGGGCCTCCTCGTATGGGAGGAAATGCCTTCGGCGTATCGCTTCACACCGGTCGCCGTGCGCCGCACGCTGCGCGAATGGGCCGAAGTGATCGATCGCGATTACAGCCACCCCTGCGTCGTCGTGTGGGTGCCGTACAACGAGTCGTGGGGCGTGCCTGAGTTGCCGACGCTCATGCAGCAGCGCCACGCGGTCGAGGGCCTTTACCACCTGACCAAGACGCTCGACGCGACACGCCCGGTGATCGGTAATGACGGGTGGGAAAGCAGCGCGACCGACATCATCGGAATCCACGATTACGACCCGAACCCGGAGCACATCGAACAGCGCTACGGAACCAAGGTCGATCCGGCCGACCTCTTCGACCGCAGACGGCCCGGCGGACGGATCCTCACCCTCGATGGCTATCCCCATCGTGGTCAGCCGATCATGTTGACCGAGTTCGGCGGCATCGCGTTCGCGAAGGCAGCGCTTGCGGTCGGGCTTGCGGATGAACCCAACAAGGGTGCATGGGGGTATTCCACCGCCTCAACCGCCGAAGAATTCTGGGCGCGTTACCGGGCCCTGGTCTTCGCCGTCGTCGATGCACCGCTATTCAGCGGCTTCTGTTACACGCAGTTCGCGGACACGTTCCAGGAAATCAACGGCCTTCTCTTCGCCGACCGCACGCCGAAGATTCCGCTGGAAAAGATCGCGGAAGCCACGGGGCGTTCGCGCACTTATATTCCGGGCGCCGCCTGACGAGCGTCCGGCGCGATGGCGATTATTTTTTTCAAGAGTGAATCCCGGTTTCTAGCCGATGCCAAATTAGTTGCGCGTCCAAAACGGGCGTTGCCGATCGGGAATCGATCAGGACTATCGCGCGCGAACGCGCTCGTCTTTACACGCATGCCGCCCGGTTTTACCGAATGGTCGCGGATCTGTGCTCGGCACAGCAGTAAGGCATCGGCAGGCCCGTCATTTGCTTACGTCACGTCCGATACTTTATGAATAAAGTCCAATCGTGCAGACCGCTTCAAGTCCATTTGCCTTGCAGTTCAATCACGCCCCTACATCAGACGCATCCAACAATGCCCTTCCGATCATCGTTCATTGCCACCTGAGGTGGGACTTCGTCTGGCAACGGCCCCAGCAGATCTTCGTCCGACTAGCTGCGCGCCATCGCATCGCTTTCATTGAGGAGCCGCTGACCGATGATGGCGAGACGCGCCTCGCAGTGAGCGAGCCGTTTCCGAATGTCGTCCGCATCGTGCCGACGCTGTACCGCGCGGAAGGACTGCCCGTCGATGCGCAATGGGCCGCGTTGCTGCCGCACTTGCAGCGCGCGTTCAATGATCATCCGTTGCTGGCCGGGCGTTTCGGCCATGCTATCCATTGGTTCTATTCGCCCATGGTGGCACCGGCCATGCTGGGTAAGTTCGACACGGCGGCCGTCGTCTATGACTGCATGGACGAGCTCGCGAAATTCCGGTTCGCGCCGCCGGACCTGCCGGCGCGGGAGGCTACGTTGCTCGGGGCCGCCGACGTCGTCTTTACCGGCGGCTATCAGTTGTTCACGCGCAAGCAACGCCACCACCGCAACGTTCATCTGTACGGATGCGGCGTCGACCTGGCCCATTACGCCAAGGCACGCGATTCCGAAACGCAGATTCCCGCCGACATCGCGTCGCTTCCGCGTCCAATCCTCGGCTATTTCGGCGTGATCGACGAGCGGCTTGATTACGGGCTTATCGAATCACTCGCCAGCGCGTTCGACAGCGGATCCGTGGTGATGATCGGCCCCTACGCGAAGGTCGACCCGGCCACGCTACCCATGCGTCCCAATCTGCACTGGCTCGGGCAGCGCGATTACGCCGATCTGCCGGCGTACACCAAAGGTTTCGATGCCTGCCTGATGCCGTTCGCACTGAATGACGCGACCGAAAACATCAACCCGACGAAGACGCTGGAATACATGGCCGCCGGCAAGCCGGTGATCTCGACCGCGGTCGCCGACGTCGTGCGTCATTTCGCCCCGATCGTCCAGGTCGGCGATACCCATGCGGAGTTCATTGCACTTGCAGCGCAGGCGTGCTCACAACCGGACGCCGAGTTGATCGCACGCGGCATCAAGCGCGCTGGAGGCGCCACCTGGGACGCCATCGTTGAAGCGATGCGCGAACACGTCCTTGCCGCGGTCCGCTCGAGGCAGGCGATCGCACCGGGACTGGTTGCCACGAGCTGAGCCAGGTCGCCATGAAAACAGACATCCTCGTGGTGGGTGCGGGCTTCTCGGGCTCGGTCGTCGCCGAACGACTGGCGAGCCATGGTTTCGACGTCCTGGTCGTCGACAAGCGGCCGCACATCGGCGGCAACGCGTATGACGTTCAGGATGCGCACGGCATCCTGATACACCCCTACGGTCCGCATATCTTCCATACCAACGGCGTGCGAATCGCCGAATACCTGTCGCGGTTCACGCAATGGCGCTTCTACGAGCACCGCGTACTGGCGAAAGTCGGTGATGTGCTCGTGCCGATGCCCATCAATATCGATACGGTGAATCGCGTCTACGGCCTGTCGCTTACCGAAGCGACGATTGGTGCGTTCTTCGAATCCGTACGGGAGCGACGTTCGCCGATCAAGACCAGCGAGGACGTGGTGCTCGACGCGGTCGGACGCGACCTCTATGACAAGTTCTTCCGTGGTTACACGCGCAAGCAGTGGGGACTCGAGCCTTCACAGCTATCAGCTTCCGTCGCGGCCCGGGTGCCGGCTCGCACGAATCACGACGACCGCTACTTCACCGACACGTTTCAGCATATGCCGCTCGACGGCTACACGCGCATGTTCGAGCGGATACTCGACCATCCCCGCATCCGCGTCGAAGTCGGAGTCGATTTCTTTCGGGTTCGCCAGCGCATCCGCGCACGGCATATCGTCTACACGGGACCGATAGACGCATACTTCGACCATTGTTTCGGCAAGCTACCGTATCGCTCGATCGAGTTCGGCCACGAGCACCTGCCCGCGCTGCAGTACCAGCCCGTGGGTACGGTCAACTTCCCGAACGACTACCGCTACACGCGGATCACCGAGTTCAAGCATCTGACGGGTCAGAAGGCGCGCGGCACATCCATCGTGAGGGAGTTTCCGTGCGACGAAGGAGACCCCTACTACCCCGTTCCGCGGCCGGAAAACGAAGCGGTATTCAAGCGGTATGAGGAGTTGGCGAAAGCAACGCCGGACGTGAGCTTCGTGGGGCGCCTGGCCCAGTATCGCTACTACAACATGGATCAATGCGTCGGCGCGGCATTGAAGGCCGCCGAGACGCTCGTCGCACGCCTCGGCGCGCAAACACCGCATCGGATCGAAGACACGCCGGCACGCATGCGCCCGCACGCCGGTGCTGTCGCCTTGGGCGCACTTCCGCGACCCGGCATTGCGTAGGGTTCCGGGATGCCAGACGGCCACGGCAGCGCGCAAGCGACGCAACACGATCGCGCGGCGCTGGAGCTGTGGGGAGGCATAGAGCCGACGCACAATCGCGTCGGTGACCGCTATTACAGCCAGCTCGACCGGTCCGGGCATCATGCTCGCCTGACCGACCTCGACCGTTGCGCCGAGCTCGGCATCCGCACGTTGCGCTACCCGGTGCTCTGGGAGCGCACGATGCCGGAACTTGGCAAGGAACCCGACTGGACGTGGTCCGACGAGCGCCTAGCCCGTCTGCGCGAGCTCGGGATCATTCCCATCGTGGGGCTTCTGCATCACGGCAGCGGGCCGGTGCACACGAGCCTCGTCGATCCGCATTTCGCGGACAAGCTTGCCGATTACGCCATGCGCGTTGCCTCGCGCTACCCATGGGTGGATCACTACACGCCCGTCAACGAGCCGCTCACCACGGCGCTCTTCAGCGGCCTTTACGGTGTCTGGTACCCGCACGAACGCAGCGACCGCGCCTTTACGACAGCCTTGCTCGCGCAGTGCCGGGCGGTCATCCTCGCCATGCGCGCGATCCGTGCGACGAATCCCCAGGCGAAGCTGGTCCAGACGGACGACCTCGGCGCAACGTACAGCACGCCGCTATTACGCGACCAGGCCACCTTCAACAATGAGCGGCGATGGCTTGCGTGGGATTTGCTCTGCGGGACGGTCGATCACCATCACGCGCTCTGGAACTGGCTGATCGATTGCGGCGGCGCGAGCGAGGCTGCGCTGATGTGGTTCGTTGAACACAGGTGTCCACCCGATCTCATCGGCGTCAATCACTACGTGACGAGCGAGCGCTACATCACGGAAGATCTTGGGGCCTACGCTGCTCGCTATCACGGCGGCAACGGGCTACACCGCTACGCCGACGTCGAGGCCGTACGTTGCCTCACGAGGACGCCCGGCATACACGCGCTGCTTGCGCAGGCGTGGACACGCTATCGATTGCCTCTTGCAGTCACCGAGGCACACATCGACTCGACGCGTGAAGACCAGTTGCGCTGGATCGTTGAAATCTGGCATGCGGCCGAAGCGGTGAATCGGGCCGGCGCCAACGTGCGCGCCGTTACGCTGTGGGCGTTGTTTGGTACGTTCGATTGGAATTGCCTGGCGACCGAATGCCGCGGCTACTACGAATCGGGCGCGTTCGATGCACGCACGACGCCGCCGCGGCCGACCGCAATTGCCGCGCTTGCCAAGTCGCTCGCCTGCGGAGCCGCACCGGGCCATCCCGTGCTATCGGGACACGGATGGTGGAAGCGCCCAGGACGCTTCTACGCCACGCCCGTCGACGTGGACGATACGGCGACGACGGCGAATCTTTCGCCCAGTGCAGAGCCGTCGAGGCCGATCCTGATCACGGGGGCAACCGGGACGCTTGGCCGGGCATTCGCACGCATATGCGAGCAACGTGGCCTCCAGCACGTTCTGCTCAGCCGGAGTGATTTGGACATCGCGGATGCCGACTCGGTCGATGCAGCGCTCGCAATGTACGAGCCTTGGGCCGTCGTGAATGCGGCCGGATATGTTCGCGTCGACGACGCCGAATACGAAGCTGACCTCTGCTATCGGGAAAATACACTGGGCCCGCAAAACCTCGCTGCCTTCTGCGCGCGTGACGGCGTTGCGCTGGCGACGTTCTCGACCGATCTGGTGTTCGACGGCGAGCGTGGCGAGCCTTATGTCGAAGGCGACACACCAGCGCCGCTGAACGTGTACGGTCGCAGCAAGGCGGAGGCGGAATGCCGCGTCCTCGAGCGCCACCCCGGAGCACTCGTCGTGCGGACGAGTGCCTTTTTCGGGCCCTGGGACGAATACAACTACGTCACGCTTGTCCTGCGCGCGCTGCGGGCCGGAAAGCCATTCCTGGCCGCGACCGATCTCGTGGTATCGCCGACTTACGTTCCCGACCTCGTAAACACGGTACTGGACCTGCTCGTCGATGAAGCGGCGGGCATCTGGCACCTGACTAACAATGATGCAGTTACCTGGTCCGAGCTGGCAATGCGCGTCGCCGATGGCGCGAACGTAAGCGCGCGCTCGCTGGTCCATTGCCGCAGCACCGCGCTCGACTTCATTGCCAGGCGTCCTCGCTACAGCGCACTTACGAGTAGCCGCTCGATGCTGATGCCATCGCTTGCGTCTTCGCTGGCGCGGTACGTGGCTTTGACCGCAGAGTCCCGTTGCCCACACGAACTGACACCTTGCCCCTGAAAACCGCCGGGAACGTTGAAGCATTTGCCTGAAATTTCGATCCCGTGATCATTGACGCCCACCTCCATTGCTCGGGTCGCGAAAACGACTGCGATGTTTTGCGAGCGCTTGATGATGCCGATGTAGACGTCGGCGTACTCCTGGCCCCCTTTCTGGATCCGCCCTACCGCTACGACGATCGCTCGCTGCTGCACAGGGCGAACCGACACGTCGCCTCACTCGTGTCCGGTCACGAAGATCGTTTGATCGGCTTGGCCGTGATCAACCCAGCCCTCCATGGCGCGGCCAGCGACCTGCGTGAGGCGGTCGAATCACTCGGGCTGCGGGGGGCGAAAATGGTGCCGAGCGGATGGTTTCCCTACGATGATTGCGCCCACGACGTCTACGCGACGGCTTCACAATTGCAGGTGCCGATACTCTTTCACAGCGGTATTTTCATAGATGGAAGATCAAGTCGTTACTGCCGGCCCGCGTTCTTCGAGGCGGTCAGGGAGCATCCCGGCCTGCGCGTCACGCTCGCCCATCTTGGGTGGCCGTGGTGTGATGAGGCGAATGCTGTTGGTCTTATCGATCTGATCAATGGCATAAATCCGGATTCGAGCCAGTTTCGCTTCGACATTTCCTTCGGCGCGCCGCCGATTTATCGCGAAGATGTATTACGAAAGGCGCTGGCCGTACTCACCCCCGCGCTGCTGCAATTCGGCAGCGATCGCTTCCTCCCGTGCAGTGGCGAGCATATCCGCAGTGCGATCGCAGAAGTTGACGCACTTTTTAACCTGCTCGGAATGGATGAATCTGCTAGGGAACGGGTAATGAGCGGCACGGCGGCGGCGTGGCTGGGCCTTGATGTCCGTTGAGACTTCCCATCGGCCCTGAGGACATAGCGTGCGCGACGGCGACGGTGGCAGAGCACCAATCCATCTGTTGGAGATCCTGGGTAATGCCATCGTCGGAGGTATGGAATCGTACGTCCTGAACCTGGTACGCCGACTCCCGGCGGAAGACTTCCGGATTCTTTGTCTGTGTCCGTTCGAAAGTCGACTCACGGATGATCTCAGAAAGGCCGGCGCCGAAATCTATATCGCGCCGATTCGGGAAGAGCTGCACTGGGAAACACTCCAACTCGCCCTGACGCTGGTTCGCATGCATGGCGTTCAACTCCTGCATGCGCACCTCCCCAATGCGCACTTGCTTGCGAGCCTGTTGTCGAGCATTACTGGCGTTCCAGCTGTGGCAACGATTCACGGACGCAGCGTGCCCATGCGTGAGCTGGAAATTGGTCAGCTCGGATTCACCCATCTCACGGTTGTCTGCCAGAACGCTTACATGCACGCAATTGGGACAGGCCTCCCAGCGGATCGGGTTCACCTGATCCACAACGGCGTGGATTGCGACTATTTTGCCTGCGTGCAGACCAGGCGCCATTTGCACGACCTCCTCGGCATCTCCAAAGCGCATCCACTCATCGGCTTTGTCGGACGGCTATCGCCGGAAAAAGCTCCCGATGTCTTCGTGCGGATGGCAGATTTGCTTCGTCCCGCGTTCCCGGATGCGCACTTCGTTATCGTTGGCGAAGGACCCTTGCTTGGCGAGCTGCGCACGCTCGTCAACGACCTCCACCTCGGTAGTCGCGTACATTTCGCCGGGGTTCAGTGCGAAATGCGGGCCGTCTATCACTCGCTCGAATTGCTTGTTAGCACCTCTGCCACTGAAGGAATGCCATTCGCGTTGATGGAGGCGATGGCTGCCGGGCTGGCGACCGTAGCGACGCAGGTCGGGGGAGTGCCCGAAATCGTGGAGGTGGGGACCACCGGTCTCCTTGCCGCACCCGGCGAGCCCCATCGATTGGCGCAGGCTGTCGCGGAGCTGATGCGGGATCCCGCGCGCCGAACCGCGATGGGCGCGGCAGCGCAGCGGCGTGTACAGGACCGGTTTTCATTGCGTGACAGTATCCGCGAAATGGGGCGCCTCCTTCGTCGCCTGCACGGCAACGCGGATAGGCTACGTGCGAGAGCTCAGCCAACCTCGAGGCCAAGCGCGATCCTCGGAACTGCTGGTAATTCGCTGAAACAAGATCCGCTTGCCCGCGAGGTTGCAGTTGACTGCGCTCGCACGGCGACTCCCCTGAGTGACGCGCCATCAAGGCGTAGCGATTAGTACCCCTTTGCTGAACTTGAGCTGCAGTTCAACTCGCGGCGGACTCCTACAAAACGTTCGGCCGGTTAGCGACTGCGCTTGCGCGTTCGAGACGCTAAGGTACAGCCACCAAGCGGGGACGCTTTGGCTAACGACACAAGCCACGCAGCGGGCAGGATCGAACGCGGGTAAACCTCGACACAAACACGAAGTGAGCTATTGGACCCAGAATTCCACTGCATGCGGGACCGCGGTGGGGAGCCGTTTAGAGCGGTCGCCAGGCTCGCAGCATTGCTGATTCCGCTTGAACACAGACGTCCCGAATAGGCGACCGATCGCAGGCTGCACGATGCCATTAGCGAAGCCGCATAGTTCAGGCGATCCCTCGACAACGTCGCAGCACGATCTCGCCAACTCCCCTCCCGACGTTACGACGCGGTATCTGCAGGCGGCGTCTTTGCCGAATGACGACCGCACACCTCCACAGCCGGATTCGCAGCCTGAGTCGCTAAAAGACCAGGCTACTCACATTCTTGACGAAGCACGCACAGTTTTGCCGGGCATTCAGGCGCTGTTTGGATTTCAACTAATTGCGGTATTCAGCGATCGGTTCGCCACAGGACTGACCGAAGCCGAACAACGCCTGCATTTTGCGTCGATCGTGCTCGTGGTCCTGGCGATAGGGCTTGTGATGACACCTGCCGCATATCACCGTCAGATCGATAGCAACCGAATTACCAAGGACTTCGTCGATCTGTCGTCATGGCTGATAGCCGGCGCGCTGGTGCCACTGATGGTCGCCCTCAGTCTTGACGTTTACGTGGTGGCGCAGGCGTTACCAGCAGTTTCTCCTTACGGCGCCGCGGCAGCGGTTGGTTCATTCGGGCTGCTGTTCGTTCTCTGGTTGATACTGCCGCGCGTTCGGGGAGGCCGTTGAAATGGCCTTTTCATCGTTGATCGAACTACCACCGCGCGACTCCGATGGTACGTTTCGGGTCGTGGTGGAGTCGCCAAAAGGGTCGACTGTCAAACTGACGTACGAAGAGCACCTCGGCACCTTTATGGTGTCGCGCGCATTACCCCTTGGAGTTTCGTATCCCTATGACTGGGGATTTATTCCGGGCACGCGCGCAGCCGACGGCGACCCAGTCGACGCCTTGGTAATTCATGATGCCTCGACCTATCCCGGCGTCGTTCTTTCATGCCGGCTTCTCGGCCTGGTCGTGGTGACCGACAAGGGGAAAGATGGCCGGCGCGTAGAAAACAATCGTGTCATTGCTGCTCCTAACTGGAACGGCCCGCTTGAATTCGATCGCGCCAGAGATCTTCCGCGACGAGCGCGCGAAGAATTGGCGCAGTTCTTTCTCAGCACGACCTTCTTTACGGCGAAGAATCCAGAAATTCGCGGATGGAAAGGACCCACAGCGGCGGAAGCGTTCGTCCGCAAACAGACCACCGCGGGAATCTGATCAACCGGCACACCCTACTTAACGTGCTAAAGGCGCGGAAAGACAACCGGCGTAGGCATTCCGTCAGCCGGTCCGCGCCCGACAGATTCGCTGACTGGGCGCCGACTGATTGCCGTCGCTACGTAACCGGACTCGGCGCTCTAGTGCGAGAATTGCGGCATGTTATGCCGACGAAGAAGCCGCCATCCGCGTTCGCCTGGCGAAGCTCCAGTGGAAAGTCGGCCCGTCGAGTGCGAAGCGTTGCTCGGCAATTGGCGGGCAGCATCATGCGCGGGTCGGCCGGCTTCAACGGCATTGGAGGCGCGCCAGCGGCGAAGCGGGCTGCGCCATGATCGAACCTTCTGTCGATCGAGGGTTGACCGCGCACGAGCGTTAAAGTCGACTTCGGCCGTAAGGGGATTAGTCCGCGTTTGAAGTTACCCACGTTTCGAGGACAGTTCCAGACAGGCACAATGCCTTAGGAGGGCTGTGTCATGGAACGCAAGGAACGCCGGCACCATACTCGGGAGTTCAAGCTTGAAGCGGTTCGATTGGCTGCCATTGGCGACAAGACCAAGGCCAAGGTGGCGCGGGAACTGGGCGTTCGGGTCAACCAGTTGCGCCAGTGGCGCCTGGACTTCGAAGAAGAGAAGCGCAACGGCGTTCCCAAGCAAGAGCTGGCCACGGCCGAGCAAGACCTCGGGACTCTCCGGCGTGAGAACGCGAGGCTGCGGGAGGAGAACGAGATTTTAAAAAAAGCGGCCATCTACTTCGCGAAGGCGTCGAGATGAAGTACGCCTTTGTCGAATGCCAGCGCCGGCAGTATGCAGTGCGCACGTTGTGTAGGGCCTTGCGCGTTTCGCCCAGTGGGTACTACGCAGCCCGGAGCCGGTCGCCCAGCGCACGGGATCAGCGGCAATCGTCTTTGACCACCAAGATCCGGGACGTCCACCTTGCCAGCCGCCAGACGTATGGCGCGCCGCGAGTACACGCGGAACTCTCGGTTCAGGGAATTGCCTGCTGTCGCAACACAGTCGCCAAACTGATGCGCAGAGCGCAGATTGTGCCCAGGGCGATCCGGCGCTTCCGGGTAACGACGGACTCGCGCAATACCAAAGAGGTCTTCCCGAACTTGGTCAGGCGGTGCTTTAAAGCCGAGCGGCCCAATGCTTGCTGGCTCAGCGACGTGACCTACATCCCAACACGCGAGGGCTGGCTATACCTGGCGGCCGTTCTGGATGTGTACTCGCGGGCTATTGTGGGCTGGGCCATGAGCCACACGCTGGGAGGCCAGCTGGCGACCGATGCACTCGCTATGGCCATTTCCCAACGCGGCGTTCCCGAGCTCGTACATTCGGATCGAGGCTCAACCTACGCTACGTCGCTGTACTTGGATCTCATTAGGAAACACGGGATTCGCCAGAGCATGAGCCGCAAAGGGAATTGCTGGGACAACGCGCCGATGGAAAGCTTCTTCCACACTCTGAAGACGGAGCTTGTAATGCACTGCGACTACAAGACCAGGGACCAAGCACGCGCCAGCCTGTTCGATTACATGGAAGTTTTCTACAACCGCCTGCGTCGCCACTCCACCATCAACTACGTGGCTCCGCTGGCTTTCGAGGCATCAACCAGCGCTTGATCGACTGTCCATTCTTCGTGGGTAACATCACGTTCGGCCAATAACAGCCGCTTCGTCAAGCAACATCCGTCATCTACACGCGCTCTTGTGCTTTCATAGAAAAGAGTTCAGGCTGCACACCAGGATCGCCGTCCGCAACAAAAGGCGACTTGGCAGTTTTGGTGTTACCCTCTGGGCGCGCGCTGACGCTATTCCTGCGTCACGGAATCAACGGCCGGTGATGTAGAAAGTTGACTGGCCGCTCTTGCGGATGTCGACGACTGCTTAGGGTCGATAGCGCCGTCGATCGACCGCACTTACGCAGTTTCACTCGCACACTACGACGGCGCGTTTCGGGACGACAGTCGGGTGAAAACCCGGCATCGCAGGGGCCACGAAATCGGCCCTTACCGCACACGCCGGACACCGGGATGGACTGCGCATGCGTCGTGTAGACACCGTAGCCCCATGAGCGCACTCGACGCCCGGACGCGCACTTGCGCATCCAAAGCCCTTGCGACTATTGGCTCGGCGAGTCGTCGGGTGCGTCAATTGGATTGTGCTGGAGATGCGCCGGGAGCCGCCGCCGTGCAGCCACCCATGGCGAGCGCGGGGCACCCCATCCCCTGCATCGCTTTGCAGCAGGGACTCGACGCACCTGACGCCTCGACGTCTAGAAGCCCAGACATACCTGCCAACGACCTGGGTGTAAACGTGCGGCGACGGGGACGCGGGACGACGTCATGTTCTGTCCGCGACTCTTCACACTAAGTGCCAGTTGGAGCCACGTCTTACCTGCTCCTGCGGCATTCCGCCAGATAGCGTATGAAGCCTACGCCACTGACGTCCAAAAAGCCAAGTTTGGTACTTTTGTACAGTTAACCCCGGAGGAGGCGAAATGCCCAACATCGCAACTGCGTTGCGTGACGAGATAAAGAGACTTTCCCGGCAACAGAGCCGGACCCAAGTAGATCCGACCAAGAAGGCAACCGCGGTTCATCGGCGCGACATTGCACTGCTGAAGCGACAGGTCGTGCTGCTCGAGCGCCAAGTCAAATCACTGATGCGCCGCCCGTCAAGCGCGTCGTCGGCTCCGCAAGCAAACGCGCCCGAACTTAAAGTGCGCTTTGTCGCGAAGGGAGTGAGGTCGCAGCGCGACCGCCTAGGGCTATCCGCGGAAGGTCTAGGGAAGGTGCTGGGCGTTAGCGCACAGTCCGTTTATAACTGGGAAAGTGGCAAAGCGCGCCCGCGCCAGGATCAGATCGCAAAACTCTCGCACCTTCGTAAGTTGGGGAAGCGCCAAGTCATAGCTTTCTTGGCGCAGCAAGAAAGCACGCAGGGCAAGACTGCTACGCAATGACCGATGCGCGCGAGAACAATGGAGCGCGTCAAGGAGGGTTCATGAGAACCACGCACGCCACCGCGATCGTCGCCCTGTTCATGATGTTCTTCGCAGGCAGCGTCCCAGCCACGACCGCTACTGTTAATTACAACGATTTGTGGTGGGACCCGAACGAATCGGGGTGGGGTGTCAACATTGCGCAACAAGGATCAACACTCTTCCTGACGTTCTTCATCTATGGCACCGATTCAAAGCCAACGTGGGTTACCGGACAGCTATCGAAGACCGGCTACAGTATGTTAGGCGAGCCGATCTTCACTGGCGATATTGTCGTTACCACCGGTCCTTATTACGGCGGCCCGTTCAATGAATCGAGCGTCACTCGTCGAAGAGCCGGTACGGCATCGTTCAGCCCGGCTGATGCCGTGTCCGGCACCCTTACCTACACGATCGATGGTGTGAGCGTGTCGAAGGCCGTCGTTCGGCAAACGTTGGTCAACGACGACCTGTCGGGTAACTACCTCGGCGTTTCTTACTTCATCTGGGACTGTCCCGCGGATAACTTCGCGACGACATCCGCCACCCAAGGAACAATCAGGCAATCAGGAACGCAGTTTCAGTATCAGGAAACGGAAAACGGGGAGAACTCTTGTACCTGGACTGGCACTTGGACGCAGCAAGGTGTGCTTGGACGGGTGGACGGTACGGTGAGCTGCATTGACGGGATGAACGGCACGTTCGCGATGAGCGAGGTCGCGAGTAGCTGGCTGAGCGTGAGCGGGCGCGTATCGGCGAACGTGATGATCAATCGGCCGTCGATGGCATCTTGCACAATGGCAGGAACGTTCGTCTTGCTGCGCTGATCTCCCGAATTCGGCATCAGCTGTTTTGGACCAGCGCTATGTGGGGATGGTGCACTGAAGCCGCGTTAGGCGTTAATCACACCTTCGCTCGCTTGAGATGCGCTCTAACCCACTCAGGCTTAGTGCCGACCGCGGCGATCGCGGCAACTAGTTGCGCCTTGGTGCAACGGAATATTGCCGTCCAATACCTCACCTCAGGGCCCTCGTTAATATTGACGCGAGCGCGATCAATAAGACCCAAATCACCAAGGTCAATGCCGCTCGTGAGCGCTAACCAACCCGAGCGATCAACCACTGATGTTGGGCGGGTCCGCCCCATGACTGTCCTTCCCGGCAACGCGACCATCTTCGCCCTTGATCACGAGCTCGGTCTGCGTGTCTCTTGCTAGCTCCCGCCCGCGCTTAACCGCCTCACTCTTCCGGTCATGCAAAGAGTCGGCACGCTGAGCTGTGTCCGTTTGAACCGCCCAACGTCCGTCGGGGCGCGGCTCGACCGTCACTTGTGGCTTTCTCGGCATGCTTTCCTCCGAATCCCAGCCTAGGCAGAGAACGGCGTTCGGCGCGGCCTTCCTATGCGACCGTCGTCGATACTCGTTGCACGCTTCGCGTCCGACGCCGCATCCTGGGAGCATGCCGCGCCTCGAACTCTTTTCCTTCCGCTACCGCGACCGAGTGACGGGCAAGTAGGTCATGGCGCGCTACGCCGCCGAACGGCACGGAATCGCGGCGCGCTACTCCGAATGGGAGATCATTGGGCCGCCGGAAATGGAACGTAGATCCGGGAGCACGCTATTTCACGCCATGGAAGATCGTGCCGCACGCGGAGGTGATGGGAATGCAGGAGTTGCCGCCGGAGATGCAGCCGCACCTTGCAAAGCCGCCTCGCATTGACGAGCGAGAGTCGTTCCTGACATCACTATTTCTTCGCAGGTACGTCTCGAACGCTTGACCGACGCCTTCTAGCGAGCCGGGACAGTCGGCACTCTCCTACGAACGTTTGTCGCTTGCCCCTATAGCGGTGGCAAGTCGGTATAGGGACACTCCGGGGACCGCCTTACGTCGGCGCGAGCCGTTGTTCCCTTGGCAAAAATACTTATCGTCGACGACAGCCCCGAAGCCGCAGACGCGGTGGCGACGTTGCTCGCGCAGTTGGGGCACGATGTCCGGGTCACCTACGATGGCAGGAGCGCCTTACGGCAAGCGTCCGAGGACCCGCCCAAGGTTGTGCTCCTCGACATTGGAATGCCCGAGATGGATGGCATTGAAGTGTCCAGGCGGATGCGCCAGACGCACGGCAGCAGGGTAAGGATCATCGCCTTCACGGGATACCTTGAGGGCTCTATCTCCGAACAGCTACTCGCGGCTCATTTCGACGCGATCTTGCTTAAACCTTCGCCGTTTGACGCCATTGTCGAGACGATCGGGCGCCTGACGAAAGCCTGATCAGAGCGCGGCACAATGCTGCGGCGTGGGTTCGTCGCCTCAGGGAGTTCGGGGATTTCCGCCGAGCTGATCTCGGAACACTGCCCCGAGCTGGTCGAGCGTGTATGGCTTAACCAACGCAATTGCGCCGCGTTCCAATGCGTCATCCAGAACCGTCGTCATGCCTGTAGCTAGGACGATCGGAATCTGAGCGCGACGCTTCCGCACTTCATTGATCAGCGTGAGACCGTCCATCGCCGGCATCATGATGTCGGAAAACACGAGATCCACGCGCACCTTCGAATCGATAATCTCGAGCGCTTCGCATCCGGAAGACGCGCTAAGCACCCTGCAGCCCAGCCCTTCGCGTATCAGCGCTGTTAGCGACTCGCGAGTGTCGGCGTCGTCCTCCACGACCAAGACGACAAAGCCGCAGAGGGGCCGGTCGTTCTCCATCGGTGCAAGATAGCCCGGGCAGCGGCCTGTTGCAACCGTGTACACATCCTCTTACCTCCACCCGCTGCCAGCCTAACCGCCTGCAACTTCGACCGTAAAAGGAGATCGGTTCAAGGCCTTCTCCAACCCTGTCTCAGCCTCGATGACTCGATGCCCAGACCGTTTGCCGGGACCCAGCAGATGTTCTTCGCATAGCGATCGGATCACTAGCTTAGCCCGTTGCCGCGATGGCGGGTTGGCGTTTGCGTATTTTCTCAAAACCGACCGTGAAAAGCGGACGGTGATTATCCGACCACTGTCTAGTTTCACGCTGATCGCGGTGAGTTCGTCCGCAGCGATAAACCGCGCATCGGCCGGAAACGCCGGGGCAATGGCGAGCCCGATCTCCTGTAACGCTTCCTGCTTCGATAAATACATGCGTTCCCCGTAGCGTCAAAAATATCCTGGCCATCAGACGTGCCGCGGGCTAACCTCCAATCTCTTGTTTGGGTCGCGTCGAAATACGATGTCCGACGCGAACCCATCACCCTTTTAGCTGGGCCTCAACCTTCTTGCGCGAGTTCCCCGCTTTGCCAACGGCCTTTTTCACCGCGGACGGCTTTACTCCGAACTTCTTGTCCTCGTACGCACTTCGTGCGCCTGACCCCCGGCGACGAGTCTTCGATCTTGCGTCCTACCACGTGATGTAGGCATACAGTGTGTCTCCTCAAACTCGAATGTGAGCGAAAGAAATTCCACCGCATGCGGCACGACTTGGCAACTCGCCAAAATCCGATATGCACGTCAGCGGACACTGAACCTACGCATTGTTTACATGAAGAATGTTACCGTCCGGATCGACCGGCTGGATCGGGGTGGACCCGATGGTGGCGGACCGCCGCCAGTGGTGCGAGAAGGCCCGTCACTGCTTCGCCTGCGAGTGACGTCCTCCGGTCTCGTCAGAACCCGACGGGCAGATGGTTCTACTGCTCAATGACCCGGAACTTGGAACAGGCCCTGTCACACCGCACTGGTATCGAGATCGGGGCTTCGGCCCCGCGACCATTCGCTTCCCGACAGAAGATGGAGCGCCTCACTGCGGCGTCCGAAATACAAAAACGGCCCACAGAAAAGCGGGCCGTTTACTGAGTTCCCGCGTCGCCGCCCGTAGAAGCAGCTTGTTATTCCCAAGCAGCGCCGTAATGGTCGTAGATCTTTCGGCCGTAGTCCTCGGTGTAGGTGGGCATGCTGGTCTGCTGATAGCGCGGGGCGTTTTCGAGTTGCGCCTTCTGGAGCGGTACGACGTAGCCGTCCAGACGGGTGTCGTACTTCAACATCGTCCACGGCAGCGGGTAGCGATCCGTGCCTACCCCAAGAAAGCCGCCGAATTCAAGCGCCGCATAGCGCACTCGGCCCGAAACCTTGTCGATGATCACGTCGTCGATCGAGCCCAGCTTGTCGCCATTTGCGTTGTAGACCGCGGTTCCCGTCACCTTTGTGGAAGAGATGCAGGGGTTGCTCATGGTGAGGACTCCTTGCGGCGGGCGAGGTGCCCGCCTCCGAGCGATCTAGCGTACGCGGCAGTTCCGGTGATGGGAATCAGTGTGAGCAGCACCGCTCTGTAGGACATTGCTGGCGCGGTCCACGTCGGCGCGGCCGTCGCCGACGCAGTCACCGCCGATCGCTTAACGGCCCAGTCAACTCGCGTGATCAGCGCCTCGGAGATGCGGGCCCAGCTATTCGTGGAACACCGCCGAAAGTTGGTCCGAGCGCGCCTAGGGCTTTACCAACGCAATCCGCAGCGGGTCGCCCGCGAAGTGGGGGCTTAATCGGCGACCTGTCGGTCCAGCGCGCGGGCTGCGCTCATCCGCCGCGCCAGTGCAGGTGTAGCATGGGATGGGCTGAGAAGAATCGCATGACATCGCCGCTGCCACTCCGCAGGTTCACTGTGCTCGTCGTCGAGGACGACCATACAACGCTCAAGGCATTCTCGCAGGTCATCGCCCAAGTCTTCGGCTGCACCGTCGTAAGCGCGTCGTCCGGGGAAGCTGCTCTGCGAGTGATCGCGTCTGGCGAAAAAATCGACCTACTTTTTGCTGATGTCGTCATGCCGGAAATGGACGGCTTAACACTGGTGCGCCTCGTACGCGCCCAATTGCCGGGGCTCCCGATCATCCTGACCACTGGCTTTTACGACCAGATCGAGTCGGTGACATCAATCGGCGTCATTCCCCTGCTCAAGCCGTTCACGAGGGAGCAACTCGAAGCCGTATTCGCAGAGCAACTGTCCCTATTTCCAGTCCGACCCTCGCTAGATTGACCCTAGTCGACGATCGCTCGACGATCGTCCACGATGCGCGTATCACCAGCGGCGATCGAACACCGGCTTTACGTCGATGGGGAAATGCCATCAACGGCTGCAATCGATTGCAGCCGGTGGTCGACCGCCCGCATCGCCGTGATGGGGCGGACTGTAATCCGGCGCTCGTTCATCCAGTAAGCGCCCTGACTTCGGGGCGACCGGTTGACACTCACGGGGCACGTAGTACGCGCGTGCACCGGATGTGACGTCATTCGGTGTACAAGGTTGAATGGAGGTACCCCAGTGCCCTGGTTCACTTTTCATCGTCCGAGTCCAGAGGCGCTCGCTGTCGCCGACAGCATTCGGGCCAACTACCAGACGTTTCTGCAACGGCCGGAGTGGCCCCGAGCGAGCGCCGCCGCGTTCCTTCGGTATGACCATCCGACCGGCGAGACGCACTTCTACTTCTCCCCCGCATTCGCGGAGGCCGAGCCGTTCATGGTCGAGCTTTACCTCGCGAGCGTTTGCTCACCACCCAAGCGCCAAGTCGGCCTCGCACTGCTGGTCGGACAGTTTGGGGCGATGGAGCTTCTCGCGGAATAGCAAACCGACCAATCGCCGTCCGTGCGGTCGATCGTCCGAGTATTCCTACGACGCGACCGATGGAATGCTGATTGCCGTGCCGCGAAAGCGAGGGCAGCATGGCTCACAACAGAAACGTCTACAGGTTTTTCGCGGTGCCGACCGTCTTAATCGTCGAAGACAATCCCGCCCTCGCACATGCCGTCGCTGAGGTCCTGCGCTCGATCGGGTACGGCACGTTGATCGCGCACGATGGCGAAGCCGCCCTGTCCGAGGCGGAGCGCTCCAGGCCGGAGGTCGCCCTCGTCGACCTCGAATTGCCGGCGATTGACGGTTTGGAGGTGGCGCGTCGATTGCGCGAGGGCTACGGCAAGCAGATCAGGCTTATCGCCAACACGGCTTGGCCGGACAACGCCGAGACGCATTCCAAAACGGCAGACGCTGGCTTCGACGATGTGCTCATCAAGCCGACCTCGATCTATCAGATTATCAAGGCCCTTCAGCACAGCGGAAAGCAACCTGCCTTGTAATGGCAGTTCGCCTTCAAGACCCTGGGGTGCAGTGTAGGACGCGAGCGTGACTGCGGCGCCGTGTGCTGCTCGGCACGAGCACCGACGTCCGCCTTCCACAGCTCATCGGCTAGTCAAGACTTCGCTCTCGTGAGATACGCTCGGACTCATTCCGGCTTCGTGCCGACCGCAGCAATCGCGGTGAGAGTTGTGTCGTCGAGCACCGGAAAATTGCCGTCCAATACCTCACCTCGCGGTCCTCGTTGATATTGACCAGAGCGCGATCTATGAGACGGAAGTCACCAAGATCAATACCGCTCGCCAGCGACAACCAAGTCAAGCGATCAACCCGGAATGTTGGGCGGGTCCGCCCCGTGACTGTCCTTCCCGGCCACGCGACCATCTGCGCCCTTGATCACGAGCTCCGTCTGCTTGTTTTGTGCGAGTTCGCGCCCGCGCCTAACCGCATCACTCTTCCGGTCATGCAAAGAGTCGGCACGCTGAGCTGTGTCCGTTTGAACTGCCCAACGTCCGTCGGGGCGCGGCTCGACCGTCACCTGTGGCTTTATCGGCATGCTTTCCTCCGTTCACTTTTTTGGAAGTTAAGTCGGGAACGCGGTTAAGACCAGCATCCCCAATCCGAATCGGATGTAGGCCAATTTCCCAGCGTTCGAAAAAGACGGGGTTGACGAACCAAAACGGCGAAGCGACCGAACGTGCCGACCTTGCGGAAATGCACCTATTCGCGCTGCAACAGGCGACGCAGGAGAGACCAGGCGCGACGCTACCGCATGCCGACCTGGCGACGTCGCCCGACGTCCAGCACCGCAGCGCTGGCGCCGTTCTACGCGGCCGGTCCGGTCGCAGTCAGGAAAGCGACGGAGCGCGCCCATTTGCTTATTGCTGCAACCGTCGTTCGCGGTTTAGCCTGCGGGCTGTGACGGCGGCGAGCACATCGAGCAGCTCCGAACGGGCCGCGGCCCATCTCGACTCTTATCCGACACGCGGGATTGGGGAGAGC
The DNA here is from genome assembly GCA_963709335.1 of uncultured Pseudomonadota bacterium. GTDB lineage: Bacteria > Pseudomonadota > Gammaproteobacteria > Burkholderiales > Casimicrobiaceae > VBCG01. Next base: position 73,585 of record CAVPWB010000001.1, on the reverse strand, counting down.
CTTCCGCTCTCATCGGTCATCTGCACATTACCGTCGACAACATACCGTAGCAGTGGGCGGATGACACCAAAGATAGTTTAAGAAAGGACCCGCCATGAAGCACAGCAGCAACCTCACTGTTGCAGTAGCCACGGCAGTGCTCGCCGTCCTGAGCGGCACGGCCGTGTACGCGCAGGACAAGTACTCACTGAAGTCGCCGAGCGGAATTGCGTTCTCCGACTTCAATGGGTACGAGGACTGGGCGGTGGTCTCTTCCGCCCGGACCGATGAAGTGCTCAAGGTGATCGTCGCCAACCCGACGATGATCAAGGCGTACAAGGCCGGCATTCCAGGCAACGGCCAGCCTTTCCCGGACGGCTCCAAAATTGTGAAGCTTCAGTGGAAGCCGAAGAAGAGCACGGAGGCCCCCTTCGTCGTCGATGTGCCAGACGTGTTCACCCAGGCTTTCGTCATCGAAAAGGACGCCAAGAGATTTCCTAACAGCGGGGGCTGGGGATACGCGCTGTTCAACTACGATGCCGCCCCCGACAAGTTCACGGCCGATCCCAGTCCCTCAGACTGCGGACATGCGTGCCATGTGGTCGTGAAGGCTAAGGACCACATCTTCCATCCCTATCAGAAGCGTTGACCGTTGGCACGGGTTCGGCTGTCGCGCTTCGGATGGTTGGACGCTGGGAAGAATCGAAACGCTGGTCCGAGGCGGGCGCATGCTAGGCCGGTGGTGGGTAAATGCGATGCACGCGGACGTCCCCGACGATCCCCTTGAGTTGCACGTTATCTGACGTGATTGGCAGATCGGTCACGATCTCCGCGGTCTCCTGTAGCGTCAAGATGTCGTCGGTGACTATGATCTCCCCGGCACCCGCGAGACGCTGGACTCGGGCGGCGATGTTCACCGTCTGCCCGAAGTAATCGATCCGGTCATTGAGTGTCACAGCGAGGCATGCACCGACATGCAGACCAATCTTGATACCGATCAAATCGCCGCCGGCGTCCGCGTTGAATCGCGCAATTCGTGCCCGCATCTCCAGCGCGGCTCGCAGACCGTCGCGCGGATCGACGAAGGTGGCCATCACCGCGTCGCCAATCGTCTTCACCAGCGCTCCCGAGTTCCGCGCAATGCACTCCTGCAGATAACCGAAGTGCCGTCGAACAAGGTCGAACGCCTTCATGTCGCCAACGCTGTCGTAGAGAGCGGTGGATCCTTTCAGGTCGGTGAAGAGCAGCGTGAGGCGCTTGATGGCGAGGCCCTCGCCGGACGTAATCGTCTCGGCACCGAACAGTTCTCGGAACGTCTGGTTCGAAAGCAGTTGGGTCCCCGAGAGGAACGGTGTCATCGTCAACGCGTAATGATCGGGTAGGTCGGTAATCATCAGTGCATAGCGCTCGTCGGTTGCATTCGTGAACTCGATTCGCACGGGCCCAGCGGCAATGTCGGCGCGGAATCCTTTGCTCCGCGCGCCTGTGTACTCAAGCGCGAACATCTGACATTCATCGGTGCGAGCCCCTCCAACCACCAGAGCGGGTCCGCTGGTGAGCCACAGGAAGCGTGGTTTCGCAACCAACTGGAACGCCTGCATCGTGCGCGGCTCAACGTAGGTACACACGACCGCGCAGCGGCGCAGATGGTCACGAAGCGGAGACCCGTCGTCCACGACAGCACTCTGGGTGAAACGATAGTTGAAGAAGTGCTCGTCGGGATCGAGCGACCACGGGTCGTGGTAACGCGATCGCCGCACCTCAGGCGCAACGCTAAAGGTGACCTCGACGAAATCGCTCAGATCAGCATCTTGCACCGCGCTGCAGACCTGACAGAAGGCGTGGGCGGCCGCGCTAGTGAGCGAGCTGAGCCGCTCAATGATCTGGCCGCAGCCGGGGCAGACGTATTGCCACTCCATCGTGAGCAGCCCCACCTTGCGCGCGTGAAGGAACGTTTGGACCACCGCTCGGGTCGCGAACCCTCGTTGTTCTGCGAAAAGAATGGGATTGATACGAACCACCGCGTAGTCGCTTGCGGTACGGACAAACAAATCGAAAGCACGAACTAAATCGTTCGCGCCTCCAATGACAGCAGCGACGTCGGCCAGCTTCTCCGCGAGTAGGTGTTGGTTCACTGGCAAGTGGAAGCTCCTTCGTTCGTCGCGCTCTCCCGGCGGGCGCTTGAATCGGCTACGAGACGGTTCAGCCCGGGCGGGCCGCGTCTCCAACTCGCTCGAGTCGCAAGACCAGAATGCTTTCGATCACACCGCAAACGTGGAGGCGAATCCATCGGACGATGGTATCGCGCCGATGCCACTGGCACGAGCAAGCTATGTTGTCCGCTGATGAGTCCATACTATCAAGCACTTTGGGGACATTCGAACCGATACCATAGTCCAATCGACCGCGCGCGCCGCGTCTGGTGGGATTGCAGGGCGAGATACAGGACGGCGCGATGGGGTTGCGGACACTTGCTGCGCAACTCGTGCTCGGCCGTTGGGGTGGCGCCTTTCGGACGTGGCACAGGGAGGTGGGGAATTGCCGTACGAGTTCGATGTTGTGTGTCTCGGTGGCGGCGTCGCTGGAGAAGCTATCGCGTCAGGACTTCAGGATAGCGGGCTGACGCTGGCGGTTGTCGAGCGAGAACTCGTCGGGGGCGAGTGTCCGTACTGGGGCTGCGTGCCCTCTAAAACGTTGCTTCGCTCAGGCGAAACATTGAGCGAAGCCGGCCGCGCTCGCCTGCTCGCGGCCTCGCGCGTCGAATGGACCGTTGACTTCCCCAAAGTCTCCGAACGCGCGCGGTCAATCGCTCGCAACCTCGACGACAGCCGACCTGCCGCCGCGCTGGAGGCAGCCGGCGCCAAGCTCTTTCGAGGAGAAGGACGACTGACGGATCTGCGCACCGTTGAGGTGGGAAGCGAGCAGCTCATCGCGCGTCGCTCGATCGTTATCGCCAATGGCAGCACTGCGGCGATCCCGCCGATCCCAGGGCTTTCAACCGTCGAGTACTGGACGAACCGCCAGGCGACGCTTCCGAGCGAACTGCCGGCATCGCTGGCCATTCTCGGCGGCGGTGCCATTGGAGTCGAGCTGGGACAGGCGTTCGCGCGTCTCGGCTCCGCAGTGACTGTAATCGAAGCGGGACCGAGGTTTCTTGGCCTCGAGGAACCCGAGGCTGGAGCAGCGCTGCGGTCTCACTTGGAGGCGGACGGCATCACGCTGATAATGGGAGACCCGTGTGTGGCCGTCGAAAGCCAATCCACGGGACCATTGCGTTCCGCTGCTTCGCCGAGCTCCGCGGTCGTCGTCCATTTGAGGTCCGGGGCCGCAGTATCGGCCGACCGATTGCTGATTGCCACGGGCCGGCGCCCTAACGCAGAAGCCTGGCAAGCAACCGGAATCGAACGGACGGAGCACGGTTGGTTGAAGGTGGATGCAACCACACTCGAAGCGCGCGCTGGTGTCTTCGGAGTCGGAGACGTCACGGGACTGGGTGGGTTTACTCACCTCGCCTACTACCACGGGCAAGTGGTTGCGCGCCGACTGCGCGGTATAGACGCGAGGGCCGATCACACCGCGGTGCCTCGCGTTACTTACACCGATCCGGAAATTGCTTCGGTTGGGCTGTCGGAGGCGGCGGCGCTCGCGAAAGGCATCGATGTCGTCGTCGCCACTGCCGACCCAGCCGAGAGCGCGCGAGGCTACATCCACGACTTTCACGGCGGCGCGCTCAAGTTGGTCGGCGACCGCGAGCGCGGCGTGCTGATCGGCGCAACCCTGGTCACTCCGCGTGCCGGCGAGATCCTGGGCGAGCTCGTGCTGGCGGTCAAGCTCGGCATTCCGCTGACGACGCTCGCCGATGTCATACACCCGTTCCCAGCCTTCAACCGCATTCTGGGCGGGAGCCTGGCCGAGCTAGCGGCGAAAGCAACTGCCAAAGCGCGACCGAGAAGCCACTCAACAGTCAACCAGCGAATGTCACCATGAGCACACAGCTGAGCAACGAACGCACAACGCGGATCCCAAACGGTGGGATGGTTGACATGAAACTCGAGGTCGTCGTGGTGCCAGTGTCCGACGTCGATCGCGCCAAGCGGTTCTACGGAAGTCTGGGATGGCGGCTTGACGCCGACTTCGCCTTCGATAATGGCTTTCGTGTCGTCCAGCTCACGCCGCCCGGCTCGGGGTGCTCGGTCCAATTTGGTACAAACATTACGTCGGCTCCGCCTGGCTCGGCCCAAGGCCTCTACCTAGTCATCTCGGATATCGAGACTGCACGCGAGGCACTCGCTGCCCGCGGTGTCGCAATCAGCGAGCTGTTCCATGCGGAAACGCCAGGAGCTCAGTTCCAGCCCAAAGGCACGAGCGGTCGCGTCAGTGGGCCTGCACCCGATCATGCCAGCTATCGGACGTTCGCCACGTTCAGCGATCCGGACGGCAACAGCTGGCTTCTCCAGGAGATCAAGACGCGGCTCCCCGGACGCGGACTCACGAGCATGGACGTCGCCACATTGATCCCGCTTCTGCGGGAAGCGGAGGAGCGTCATGGCGCGTACCAGGCAACTGCTCCGAAGCATCACTGGTCGGGGTGGTACGCCGCCTACATCGTCTCGCGCGAGCGCGGGAGGACTCCTGAAGAATCAGTCAAAGACGCTGCGCTGTACATGGCAGATTCCCGCCGATGAAGGCAGACATCGTTTGCGCTACGCACTTTCCGACTGCGCGCTTTCGCAACGACCGCGGCAAGCACTGGGCGCTGGCGGCGCCGGATGTTGCCGTGGTCATCATGGACGCGGCGGCGAAGGCTCCTCACTATCAGGGGTCCCGCGAAAGGCGTCCGATTTCGGCGTCGATCGCTTGCTGCAGGCGTTCGAGCCCAAAAGACACGTCGCGCAAAACTCCGTTGACAAAGAACGTCGGAGTCGATCGCACGCCGCTGCGGGTCCCACCCTCGATATGCTCCTGTACACGCTGCAAGTGCACGTGATCATTTATCTCGAAGTCGTAGCGCTCGAGATCGAGCGCAGCTTGGTCCGCAAATTGTCGAAGCCTTTTCGCCTTGAGGTCTAGCTGGTTTTCGAACAGCAAATCGTGCATGCGCCAGAACTTGTGTTGCGCGCCGGCCGCTTCTGCCGCTTCCGCAGCCAGCTCTGCGTGGGGATGCACTTCCCGCAGCGGGAAGTGGCGAAAAACGAACCGGACGTGTTCACCAAAATGCTTTCGCAGGATCTTCACCGCAGGATAGGCCTGAGCGCAGTTGGGGCACTCAAAGTCCCCATATTCGACAAGCGTGACGCTGGCGGCTTCCGGACCCTGGGTGTGATCGCTAGGGCTCACGGAGACCGAAAGCGTTCCCGATTCCGGGCGCCGATTCATGGCAATTTCCTCCTTCGACCGTGGCAACTCGCTACCGGGAGGTGGTCCGTCTCGGCAATCTCGGATGACTACCCGCAGCGAAGCAAATGAGCTAGCTCAAAAGGGTCTATCAGCAAACGGCGTCACTCGCGCTGGTTGCGATGGCGATCCGATACCATTGTCCAATGGATTCAGATCGAAGCGCGGAGTTTCATTGCACCATCGGTCAGACCGCGCATCGCGCGTCGCGGGATGGTGCTCGTCAACAAGACTATTGCGTCGCCGTCCTGGCACGACGACGTCGTTACCAATGGTTGGCCAACGAAGGAGACCTCAATGCACGACGGCGTGAATCGTGGGCGTCGTAACTTTGTGAGCACCGCAATTCTGGGGATTGCTGCCGCCGAACTTGCGATCGCACGCCCGGCAAGCGCGCAGGCGACCAAGGCTAAACCCGTCCGGCCTGGAACGAACAAGTCTTTCGCACCCTTGAAGGAGGTCGACGCCGGCGTGTTGAGGATCGCCTACGCCGAAGCAGGGCCGGCAACGGGGCCGGTGGTCATTCTCCTTCATGGCTGGCCTTACGATATTTACAGTTTTGTCGATGTGACACCGCTCCTTGCGTCGGCGGGCTACCGGGTGCTCGTGCCGTATGTGCGAGGGCACGGTCCTACGCGCTTCCTGGCGAGCGAGACGTTTCGCAATGGCCAGCCCTCTGCGGTCGCCGTCGACCTCGTCGCCTTCATGGATGCGCTCAAGATCGAGAAAGCGACGCTCGCCGGATTCGACTGGGGTGCGCGCACCGCCAACATCGTCGCTGCGCTCTGGCCGGAACGTTGCAAGGCAATGGTGTCGGTGAGCGGATACCTGATCGGCAGCCAGGAAGCGGGCAAGATGCCCTTGCCTCCCGCAGCGGAGCTGCAATGGTGGTATCAATTCTATTTCGCCACGGAGCGCGGCCGCATCGGCTACGAGAAGAATCGGCACGACTTTACGAAGCTCATCTGGCACCTCGCTTCGCCCAAGTGGCAATTCGACGATGCGACGTTCGATCGCAGTGCCGCTTCATTCGACAATCCGGATCATGTCAGCATCGTGATCCACAACTATCGGTGGCGGCTTGCGCTCGCCGAGGGCGAAGCGAAGTACGAAGCGCTGGACAAGAAGCTTGCCGCAAGCCCGGTGATCGCCGTGCCCACGATTACGCTAGAGGGCGATGCCAACGGTGCGCCGCATCTCGAGCCTGCCGCGTACGCGAACAAGTTCTCGGGCCACTATTCTCACCGCCTCATCAAAGGCGGGATCGGACACAACCTTCCGCAGGAAGCGCCGCAGGCGTTTGCCCAGGCCGTGATTAGCGTAGACGCGTACTGACATCCGCCGCCGTGGCCGCAGCTCTTCGGTTGCCCGTCGGAGGAACATCGCCTTCTCTCGCCGGTGCGACACATCAGCCGGGGTTCGCATTCATACGCTCGCCGCGGGCGTCCATGCAATATTGCTCCGGCTCGTCCTTGTCCACGGCGGCTAAAGCGAGGACCCGTGACTGACCATAACTCCGAATTTCTGATGGGCGGCGAAGTCCCGGCGCCCGTGCGTGCCCGGCGTGAGCAGATGTTCCCAGCGCTCACCGATGCCGAAATTGCGCGCATCCGGCGCTTCGGCACTCCGAGACATTACCAACGGGGCGAACGCCTCTTCGCGGCCGGCAAGCCCGGGCCGGGCATGTTCGTCTTGTTGAGCGGCACGGTCGCCATCAGTCAGCGTGACGGCCTGGGTCGGGTCGTGCCCATCCTCCGGCACGGTCGCGGGCAATTCCTCGGGGAAGTCGCACAACTTTCCGGCCGTTCCGCGCTAGTTGACGCTGATGCGGACGAAGACGTCGATGCGCTGCTGGTCCCGCCCGACCAGCTGCGCGCGCTGATCATCGCCGAGGCCGACCTCGGCGAGCGCATCGTCCGCGCTCTCATTCTCCGACGCGTTGCGCTCATCGAGGCAGGCGCGACCGGACCGGTGCTGATCGGGCAACCGCAGTCGCCGGAAGTGCTCAAGCTGCAAAGCTTCCTTACGCGCAATGCCCAGCCGCATCATGTCGTCGATCCGTCGCATGATGCTGCAGCCGCGGCACTGGCCGAGCAGTACGGCGCGGCGCTCGCCGACGTGCTAGCCGTATGCCCCAACGGTTCGGTCCTATTAAATCCTTCTGAACTTGCTCTCGCACGATGTCTCGGCTTGGTTGGCGATGCGGCCTACGACGATGTCTTCGACGTGGCAATCGTCGGTGCGGGTCCGGCGGGACTTGCCACCGCCGTCTACGCCGCGTCGGAGGGCCTGCATGTCGTCGTTCTCGACTGCCGATCATTTGGCGGCCAGGCCGGGGCTAGCGCGAGAATCGAGAACTATCTTGGATTCCCCACGGGCATTTCAGGTCAAGCACTGGCCGGTCGCGCATACGTACAAGCGCAGAAATTCGGCGCCGAGATCCTGATACCGGCGCAGGCGATGTCACTGCGCTGCCGTCGTAAATCCGTCGATGAACCGATGTCGATCAAACTTGCCGACGGACGCGAAATCAAATCACGCGCCGTCGTGGTCGCCAGCGGAGCGCGCTACCGACGGCCACCGGTTCCTGGTTTAAGCGAGTTCGAAGGCCTGGGTGTGTCCTACTGGGCTTCCGCGCTCGAAGCGAAAATGTGCGCGAACGCGGAAGTAGTTCTGGTAGGTGGTGGCAATTCAGCCGGACAGGCGGCGGTATTCCTCGCCAACCATGCGGCCAGGATTCACATGCTCGTACGCGGGCCGGGCCTGGCCGCCAGCATGTCCAGTTACCTGATCGATCGCATTGCCGCGACGCAGAACATAACGCTGCATGCCCATACCGAGCTCACGCGCCTTCACGCCGATGCTGCTGGTCATCTCGATAGCGTGACCTGGCGAAAAGGTCGTGACGGCGCGGAGGAAACGCGACCGATACGATACGTCTTTCTCTTCGTGGGCGCCGATCCCGAGACCGAATGGCTCGCGGACTGCGGTGTTGCCCTTGACGCACACGGCTTCGTGCTTACGGGTCAGGCAAGCGGCGAACCCTCGTCGACGCGACCACCCGCTTCGCTGGAATCGAGCGTACGCGGCGTCTTCGCGGTAGGCGACGTCCGATCGGGCTCCGTTAAACGCGTGGGAGGCGCTATCGGCGAGGGCGCCGCCGTGGTCGCACTGGCACACCAGTATCTGGCAACGCTTGCCGAGCCTGCTGTGTCGCGATGACATCAGCACCGGCTCCGCAACAGGCATCCACCGCGGTCGCACCTGTTGTTCAGTCGGCATGGAGCCCGCTGAAGAACAGCCTCTTCCGTGGTCTGTGGATCGCGACCATCGTGTCGAACGTGGGCACATGGATGCAGGACGTCGGCGCCGGGTGGCTGATGACCTCCCTCTCGTCGTCGCCGTCGCTGGTCGCCCTGGTCGAAGCGGCCGACAGCCTGCCGGTCATGCTGCTTGCGCTGCCCGCCGGCGCAATAGCCGACATCGTCGACCGGCGGAGGTTGTTGATCGCCACTCAGGTCTATCTGATGGTGATCGCCGCGGCGCTCGGCATTCTGACGTGGCTGAACGTCATGACGCCATGGATGCTATTGGGTTTCACGTTCGCGCTCGGCGTGGGCACCGCGATGGTGATGCCGGCGTGGGCAGCCATCGTTCCTGAACTGGTTCCCCCCGAGGACCTTCCTTCCGCGGTTGCGCTCAACAGCATTGCGATCAATGTGTCCCGCACCATCGGGCCCGCGATCGCTGGCGTCCTCGTCGCCGCCGTTGGCGCGTGGCTCGTGTTCATACTGAATGCACTCTCTTACATCGGAATTCTCGCGGTGCTCGTACGCTGGCGCCGGGAGCGGCGCAAGAGCTCGCTGCCTGCCGAGCGCTTCGTCAGTGCCATACGCGTCGGCCTGCGCTTCGTGACGCACACGCGCGCGCTGCAAATCGTGCTGATTCGCGGGAGCGCGTTTTTCGTGTTCGCGAGTGCAACGTGGTCGCTGTTTCCGCTGATCGTCCGGCGCGAACTGGGGATGGGCCCCGAAATCTACGGCCTGCTCCTCACGTGCATCGGTATCGGCGCAGTGGGCGGTGCCCTACTGCTGCCGAGGGCCCGCGCAAGATTCTCGCGCGATGCGCTGGTCGCCGGCGCGAGCGCACTCTATGCGGTGGCGGCACTCATGCTGGGCCATGTGCAGAATCTACCTCTGCTGGCCGTGGCGATGCTCGCGACGGGCGTCGCCTGGATATCCATTCTGTCGGCGCTGCAGGTCGCCGCCCAGATGACGTTGCCGGCATGGGTACGCGCGCGCGGCTTGGCGGCTTTCGTCATGGTCTTCATGGGCGGAATGGCGTTGGGAAGCATCTTGTGGGGACAGGTTGCGGCGCACGTCGGCATCCCGGCTACGTTGACGACAGCTGCTTTGGGAATGGCGGGCGCCATTGGCTTGACCTGGAGATTCAAGCTGGGCCGACACGAGGTGCTCGATTTCACGCCGTCGTCGCATTGGCCGGCGCCTGTTTTGGCCGAATTACCCGAGCCCGACAGCGGGCCTGTTCTGGTCACGATCGAATACCGCGTCCAGCCCGACAAACGTACCGAATTCATAGCGGCGATGCAGTCGGTGCGCGAGATGCGTCGCCGAAACGGCGCTTACTTCTGGGAGCTGTTCCACGACTCGGCCGACCCCAGCCGCTTCAATGAGTGCTTCATGGACGAGTCGTGGGTCGAGCATCTGCGCCAGCATGAACGGGTCAGCGTCGCCGATCGCGAGATTCAGCAACGCGCGAAGGCGTTCATGGTCGAGGGCACGGCGACGAAATCGTCGCATTGGCTCGCGGATCGCCAACCTGTCGCTAAGGCCTGAGCCGTTCGACCAAAGGCTCACGACGTGATGAATGCCAAGAGATCAGCATTGATCGTACCGGCTTCCGTCGTGGGCATTCCGTGTGGAAAGCCCTTGTACGTTTTCAGCGTTCCCTTCCTCAGTAGTTTGGCACTCAGCGGCGCGGAGTCCGCATAGGGAACGATTTGATCATCGTCGCCGTGCATCACGAGCGTGGGGACCGCGATCTTTTGCAGGTCCGCCGTAAAATCCGTTTGTGAAAACGCCACGATGCCGTCGTAGTGTGCTTTGGCACTTCCCCCCATTCCCTGACGCCACCAATTCTGAATAATGGCTTCCGATGCCTTGGCGCCTGGCCGGTTGAAGCCGTAAAACGGACCTGAAGCCAGGTCACGATAGAACTGCGATCGGTTGTTAGCGACCTGCGCCTGAAATCCGTCGAAGACCTCCTTGGGGAGGCCTCCGGGGTTCGCGGCCGTCTTGACCATCAAGGGTGGTACCGCGCTGATGAGTGCGGCCTTGGCAACGCGATTATCGCCATGACGCGCCACGTAACGCGCGACCTCGCCGCCCCCGGTCGAGTGGCCCACGTGAACGGCGTTCTTCAGGTCGAGGTGCGCGGTGACCGCCGCGAGGTCATCAGCGTAGTGATCCATATCGTGACCATCGGGCGTCTGCGACGAACGCCCGTGACCCCGGCGGTCGTGCGCGACAACGCGAAAGCCATGGTTTAAGAAGAACATCATCTGGGCATCCCAATCGTCCGCGCTCAACGGCCACCCGTGCGAGAACACTATTGGCTGTCCGCGCCCCCAGTCCTTATAAAAAATGTGAATGCCATCCTTGGTCTTGATAGTGTTCATAGTGAGTCTCCGTTGCGGTCGTTAATATGGACCGGAATTCAGTATTGACCTACATCCTCCTGATACGCTGCAAATGACGTCGTTTGCGCGAGGTTCAGATTCGCGCAGCGCTCGCAGCGATAGTGGCTTGGAGACCGACTTTGAGCTGCCGATGTAGAAGATGTCTAGCGCCCAAAAAATTCCACGAGCTTCGGAATGACCTGGTCGGGCGCCTCGTCGATGAGCCAATGACCCGAGCCCGACACAAGCACCCCTTCAACATTTGTCGCAACCAGTTTGCCCTGCGAGATGAGAAACTCGCCGCCTGATTTCTCCCCGCCTAGCACCAGCACCGGCATGGTTAGCTTCGTTGTCGCGAACACGGCGTTGTCTTTGGCATCCTGATCGAAGTTGCGAAAGACTTCCATCCCTGCCTTCATTGCTCCCGGCTGCGCGTACTTTTTCGCATAGAAGCGACGATCGGCTTCGGAGACAGACTTCGATCCGTCGGCCGCGAAGTCATTCCAGAAGTGCTCGAAGTAGATGCGCTCGCGCCCGTGCACAAGCGCGAGCGGTGTCTTGCCGTAGAAGTGAAAATGCCATAGGTCTTTCAACAGGAAGAGGTCCGTGGTATCGCCGACGCCGGGGATAAACGCGTCCATGAGCGCGAGACGGTCGACTTCAGCGGGATACTGAGCGGCGTAAGCGTAGGCCACCATCAACCCAATGTCGTGCCCCGCTACACCCGCCTTCTGAATGCCGAGCGACTGCGCCAGCGCGTGCACGTCTTGGGCCATCGTCTTCTTGTCGTAGCCTGATTCGGCCTTGGCCGAGTCGCCAAAGCCGCGGAGATCAGGCGCCACTACGAGGTGGGTCTTTGCCAGCTCCTTCATCAGCGGACGCCACATGTGGCTGTTCTGGGCATAGCCGTGTAGCAAGATGACGGGCGAACCCTTTCCTGCGACGAGGTAGTGCAGCCGCACACCGTTCGCAGTGGCGTAGCGCTCCGCGATTGCCTGCGGTGACTGCGCTTTGCCCTGGGTGGCCAAGCCGACAAGGGCGAAGAGACAGATCGCAATGAGCATCCGACGTTTTAGCAGCATGAAACTCCTTCTGACACCGCAGTGAGGTTTGAACGCCAGCTGATGTAAGTGTGTTGCTAGATCCAAATCCGCTTGCCGGTGCAGCGTGATCAGATCCTGTGTCATCGTGCTGCCTTGCCAATGTTCTATGCCAGCCGTCGCCGGTGGCCGAAAACGCCGCCCGCGTTGCGGCAGTTCATTGAACGGCAGACCGGGCATCGGATCCATTGCACAAAGGTGTCGCCCGACACCTTCGTCCAATCGACCGCCCGCATTGCGTCTGGTTAAATCAGAATGAGTGCACCGTACGTGTGTATGCGCAATATACGCGACGCTAAGGGGCCATCGCTTACAAGTCCGACCTACACTTGGTCGCCAAAATGAACCTCACTGTTCTCGGCTGCGCGGGCGGTATAGGTGGAGTCGAAAGGCTGACTACTTGTCTACTACTGGATGACGATATCCTGCTCGACGCAGGTACCGGCATCTCCGAACTCCGGATGGAGGAACTCGTCCGCATCAACCACATATTTCTTACGCACAGCCATCTCGATCACGTAGCTGGCTTGCCGTTCTTGTTGGATGCCGTGCTCGATAGGAGGCAAGGCCCGGTCATTGTTCACGCGAGCCAGTCGGTGATCGACACGCTCAACAAGCATCTGTTCAACTGGATGCTCTGGCCGGATTTCGCTGTTGTGCCCAACGCTGAGCATCCGGTCTTGCATTGGGAACCGTTACCTCCCTTTGCCCGTCTCGGCTTGGGTATCCGGGGCATCACCGCGTATCCGGTAAAGCACACGGTCCCTTCGGTGGCGTATCTGGTCGACAATGGGCGCGCAGCATTCCTGTTTTCCGGTGACATGTCCTCTTCGCCTGAAATGTGGGCCGCCGTCGCTGGAGAGCCGTGGATCAGTAAGGTGATTGTCGACTGCTCGTTTCCCGATGCCCAATCTGCAATCGCGCAGCGGTCCATGCACTACTCGCCGCGCTCGTTGCTCGAGGACATCGCATCGTTGCCGAGTTCGATAGCATTGTTGGTGACGCACATGAAACCAGGTTACGAGCAACTGATACTGCAAGAGCTGCGCAAAGGTGTCGCCGATCGGCCTTTGGATGCGCTGAAGCGGGGTGATCGGTTAGTGTTCTGAGCATCACCGGCAAAATCCCAGGTCGCGCCGCGTCGGCACCCGGCAGTTGCTGCTGCTTAGATCCGCGCAGGTGCCACACTTTCGGACGCGTGACGTTTGAGTGCCGAGGGTGGAAAGTGTGAGGCCTATCCCACGTGCCCCTACCCCGGATCATAGGCGCAACGCGGACTCACGCAGTTGCAGTCCAATACGCCGATCACGAGCGATATCGCGCAGGGTAGCGTCCAGTTGGGCACGACGAGCAGCATTGCCTGGGGATGCTCGAGCCGTGTCTGCATCTTCGTCCCAATCTTCCACGGTTGGATCGATAGCGCCAGCAGGATCGGGGCGCCCAACGCTTCACATCATGCCAAATGTCTTCGGCACCCAGATCGACAGCGCGGGCCAGTAGGTGACGACCACCAGGAACACGAGCATCGTCAGCAGCCACTGCCGGACCGCGATCGCGAGCTCGGTGATGCCCATCTTCGTGATGCCCGACGCAACGTACAGGTTGAGCCCCACCGGCGGATGGCACCTGCCGACTTCCATGTTGACGACAATCATGATGCCGAAATGCACGGGGTCGAGACCGAGCTTCATCGCGACGGGCAACAGGATCGGGCCAACGAGACGTGGCCGATCGTCGGTCGCCTGATCGCATGGCGCGTCCGTCGACCGTCAACGATCGACCGCGCGCAGATTCAACCGTCGCTCCGGAACCCGCACGATGTGGACGCTGCACGGCGCATTGGCGGTAACCGTCGACGCGACCGAACGCCACCATCCGATCTTCGTACGCGACGGCACCGGCGCGCCAAGTATGATCAGCTCGACGTGATTGGCCCGTGCCAGACTGAGCAACGTGTCAGCCGCGTTGGCGGCCTCAACGACGTGCAGTGAAATGCGGGACGCCGGTACACGCAGCGGTTCCACCCAGTGCCGCAATCGCATCTTGTGCTGCAAGTGCTTGCCGGCGGTCGTTTCGATGTCGAGCGGGCCCTCCCCTACCGGTGCGCTCTTGATGACCGACACGCACATCAGCCGGTATTCCGGATTCAGCGAGATCATATGTTTGGTTGCCCATTGCAACGGCGAGTGACGCTCGTCATCCGGATGCTCGGTATCGACTGCGACCAGGATGATCGAGGGCGCGAGTCTCGCGGCCGACGCCTGTCTGCTGTCGAGATGCCTGCCGTGCCGCTGGTCCCACCATCGCGCAACGTGTCGCAGCAAGCCCGACGGCTGCGTACGTTCAGCGCGGGCAGACAACTCGACCTGCTCCGGGTTACGAAGGTCGAGCGCGACGTGAGCCGCGAAGAGGTAACGTTTCTCGGGGTCGGGTTCCAGGCAACGTAAAACGACCTCCTGCAACCAGGGCGGGACTTGCGGGTTGACTGCGCGCGGTGGCACCGGCTCCCGCCAAAGGCGATCGCGTTGGCCGGCCAGTGTCTGCGGTGATCCGAATGGCAGCTTGCCCGTCGACATTTCATAGAGCAAAACGCCGAGTGAAAAGATGTCGCTGCGGGGATCGCTGCGATCGTCCTGCAACTGCTCCGGAGACACGTAGGCGGCGGAGCCCGCGGCAAATTCCCGTTCTTCGGCGAGGAGATCCGGATATCGCGCATGCCGGGCGAAGCCAAAATCGAGCAGTACCGCTTCTCCATTCGGTCGCAAAATGAAGTTCTCGGGCTTGACATCGAAGTGGATCACGTCCTGCGCGTGCACGCTGGATATGGCGTCGGCCAGCGCCGATCCGATCCGCGCGACATCATCGGGCGGAAGTGGCGCAAGCGCGATGATTTCGGACAGTGGCTGACCATCGATACGTTCCATGACGATATAGGGAGTCGATGCCACGTCGCCCGCTTGGACGAACCGCGGCACGTGGGTGCCCTCCAGCACCGGCAGGATCATCTGCTCCATTTCGAAGCTGTCGACACCGATGCTCGACTCGCCCCGGCCGAGCAAAGGCGCCTTGATTACGATCGGAAAACCAGGATCATGGTCGGCGGGGGCGGTCGCACTGTAGACCGAGCCAGTGCCCCCCCGGTGAATGCGATCATCGACACGATAGCCGTCGAGAATCGCCCCAGACTGCACGCGATCGTGCGTCACCGTCGTCCCGACCGATCCCGTCATATTCCCAGCTCGACACGGAATGCCAGGGAAGCCGGCAGGCCGCACCTGCGGATCTTGTTAGCCGCGGCCGCCGCGTCGTAGACGACACGGCAGAACGTGACCTCCTGCCGCGCCGGATCGAACAATGTATAGGCAGCCGCCGGATTGCGGTCGCGCGGCTGGCCGACCGAGCCGACGATCGCTACCCAGCGGCGATGTCCATGCACAGGAATCGGCATGCCCGGCGACGGCCGAAACTCACGCATCGGTCCGCGCGAGGTCTCGAAGAACAACACTTGATCATGGACGTGACCGCAGAACGTATACGTGGTCCCCGCCGCGGTCGCGCAGCGCCCGGCTGCCGACCTGCTGTCGATGTAATCCCAGCGCTCCGGCCGTTCCGCCGAAGCGTGAACATAGCAAACGTCCTGTTGGCGCAGGATCAGCGGAAGCGACGCGAGGAATTGCTTCTGAGCTGCGCTCAGCGTTGCGCGACCCCATTCGAGAGCCGCCTTCGCCGCATCGTTGAAATAGCCGTCAATGGTCTCGATCGCTTCGTCATGATTGCCTTTGACCGCCAGGGCGCCGTCCGCCACGTACCTTGAGATGATCTCCACCACGCTGCCTGGATCCGCGCCGTAGCCGACGAAATCGCCAAGGAACACGTAATGGCTCGCGCCCCGATCGTGCGCATGTCCGAGGCACGCTTGCAACGCTTCCAGATTCGCGTGGATATCCGACAGCAATGCGATCAGCAACGTCGATCCTCCGGGCGGAGCTCACGTCATCATCATTTCACGCACGCGAGCTCTCGTCGAGCGAGCAGGTGCATACGCGCTTCGTCGGCACGTCCGTAGATGCGCGGAGCGGCGTTGCGGCTGCGCAGCGCGTTACCGAGCTTCATCCACAAGAAATTGCTTGTCGTATAACGGGTTGCGATTCGCAACCGCGAGCTGTTGCAGCTTCACCAGGCCCCAGTGACCGCCGATCGCGCGCCGGAGGAGTCCCTGATGACCGAGATGGTTGAGTCTCGCTGGTGACCGTCGCGCTGTCCTGCCGGATAGATCAAGGTGAGGGCGCGAGGGGTGCCGGCGGACGAAGAGTCATACCCGTTGCGGTCGAGGAAGCGATGTTCCCGCGCACACGCTATTTCTGCGGCGAAGTCGATACCGACGAAGCCCGCCGGTGTCGCGATCGCGAATGACTCTGACGGCATCCGCTGCCGAAACGATCTTGCCCCCGTCTACTTCCATCCGGTGGCGATCATCTTGCGGCGGATGAACGCGATCTGTGTCGACAGTGGCAGTTGCTTCGGACACACATCATGACAGGCGAGCAGCGACATGCAGCCGAACACGCCGTCGTCGTCGCCGACCAATTCATAGTAGTCGGCATCGGTCCGTTGATCGCGTGGATCGAGGCGGAACCGTGCCATCTTGTTCAAGCCGACCGCACCGACGAAATCCTCGCGCATCCGCGCCGTTCCGCAGCCTGCCACGCAACACCCGCACTCGATGCAGCGGTCGAGCTCGTAGATCTTCTGGGCGAGCTCCGGCTCCATTCGCGCTTCCATTCGCGACAGATCGATCTCCTCTTCCTTCAGATGCACCCACGTTTCGAGCCGCTCGCTCATCGCGCGCATCCACTTGCCGGTGTTGACGGACAAGTCTGCGATCAGCTCGAACACCGGCAGCGGAGCCAGCGTGATCGTGCGATCGAGTTTCTTGGTCAACGTCCGGCAAGCGAGACCGGGACGACCGTTGATGACCATTGCGCAGCTGCCGCAGATGCCGGCCCGGCACACGAAGTCGAAATGCAACGACGGATCCTGCTTCTCGCGCAGCTCGGTAAGCGCGATAAACAGCGTCATCCCGTCCGCTTCCTCGAGGTCGTATGCCTGCATCCGCGGCGTACTGCCCGGCTCTTGCGGGTTGTAGCGAAGAATGCTGATCTGCAACCGACGAGGTGGTCCGCCAGATGCAGTCTCGCCGCTCGCAGCGACCCCCTGACCTGTTTCGGCAGGCGCGGAACGCGCCCCGCCGTTCGCAAACGCTATCGGCTTAGTGTCTGCCATGATCGGCGTCGTCCAGTGGTTCGTCCAGGCGCTCGTTGGCCCCGCGCAGTCGTTCGGGAAGCATGTGCTCGTACGGCATCAACGAGCGCTGCGTGGCGAAGCGATCGGCGCCGTTCATCTGCTTGCGGAGCGCGTCGACGGACGCTGCGCGTTGCGGGGTGTCGGGATGGTCGATGTAATCCTTTGCGCCGTACCCGCGCCACCCGGGTGGCAGTTCCATCGCCATGACGTCGAGCTGCTCGTACTCGAGCGTCGGCACCGTGTCCGCTTCGTTCTTCCATGTCGCGAGCGTGCGCTTCAGCCATCGCGCGTCGTCGCGCTGCGGATAATCCTCGCGGAAATGCGCGCCTCGGCTTTCCGTACGCGTGAGCGCGCCCAGGGCGACGCACAGGCCGAGCTTGAGCATTTTCTGCACGCGGTACGCGGTGACCAGCTCGGCATTCGCGCCGGGTGCCTTGTATTTGACCCCGATGTCGCGGCTGCGTCGCAACAGGTCCTGCAACACGTCGACCGCCTGTTCCAGGTCCTGCCCATTGCGGAAAATGCCGACGTTGGCCGTCATGATTTCCTGCATCGCCACGCGCAGTGCCGTTGCATCTTCGGCACCGTTGCCATGAAGCAGATGCTCGATCTTGGCCTGCTCGCGATGCAGGAATTCGTGGACCAGGCCTGTCGAGATGTCGATGTCGTTGTCGGGTCGATCGCAAAAATCGGCGATGAATTCGCCGACGATCATGCCGGCGACGACGGTCTCCGCCACCGAGTTGCCCCCCAGCCGGTTGAAGCCATGCAAATCCCAGCATGCAGCCTCTCCAGCAGCAAACAAACCCCTGAGCGTTGCGCTCTCACCGGTGTGCCCGGTGCGTACGCCGCCCATCGTGTAGTGCTGAGCAGGGCGGACGGGAATCCGATCGGTGACGGGGTTTATCCCCAGGAAGTATTGGCAGATCTCCTTGACCTCGCGCAGGTTACCTTCGATGTGCGCTTTGCCCAGCTGCGTGATGTCGAGCCACAGGTGATCGCCGAAACGCGACTTCGCACCCTTGCCTTTCTTCAGGTGCTCTTCCATTCGGCGTGACACGACGTCGCGTGAGGCGAGCTCACGCTTTTCGGGTTCGTAGTCCGGCATGAATCGGTGCCCGGCACCGTCGAGCAGGAGTCCGCCGTCGCCGCGGCACCCCTCGGTCACCAAGATGCCTGCGGGAAAGATGCCTGTCGGATGGAACTGCACGGCTTCCATGTTGCCCAGCGCCGCGACGCCGGTTTCGAGCGCGATCGCCGTGCCGATGCCCTCGCAGATGACGGCGTTCGTGGTCACTCGGTAAATACGACCCGCTCCACCGCTGGCAATTGCCGTTGCCTTGGCCACGTACGCCGACAGCACGCCCGTCGTCAGATCGCGCACGATCGCGCCGTAGCAGCGACCGCCATCATGAATCAGCGCCAGCGCTTCGGTACGTTCATGCACGGGAATCGAGTTGGCGATCGTCTGGTCGCTTATCGCGTACAGCATCGCGTGGCCGGTACCGTCCGACACGAAGCACGCGCGCCATTTCTTCGTCCCGCCGAAGTCGCGCTGCGCGAGCAATCCGTGCGCCTCGTCCCGTTCGGTGATCGTCACCTTCTTGCTGTTGATGACTACGTCGCGCTCGCCTTTCTTGACGCGACTCCACGGAACGCCCCAGGCCGCCAGCTCGCGGATCGCCTTGGGCGCCGTGTTGACGAACATCCTGACGACGCGCTGATCGGCGCCCCAGTCGCTGCCGCGTACCGTGTCCTCGAAATGCACGTCCTCGTTATCGCCCTGCGCCTTGATGACGTTGGCGAGCGACGCCTGCATGCCGCCTTGTGCCGCCGCCGAATGCGAGCGCTTGGGTGGAACCAGCGAGAGAATCGTCACGTCGTGGCCGCGCCGCTTGGCACCGATCGCCATCCGCAGCCCGGCGAGACCGCCGCCGATGACGAGCACGTCGGTATAGACGATGTTCATCAGGGCCGGCCGGTGACCGGCTTCGTCAGCGAGCCCGGCACGTAGCGCTCACCATAGTGGTCCTGGTGCTCGATGCCGATCTTGATGTACGCGGCCAGCGTTGCAAGCCCGAGGGCCAGGAAGAAGACGGTGATCGCCCATTTGATCGCCTTCAGGCGCCGCCGAACGGCGTTTGGATCGTCACCACCAACCCAGTTCCACTTGATCGCGAGCCGGTAGATGCCGATGCCGCCGTGGAACTCGACCGCCAGCAGAAGCAGCAGGTAGAGTGGCCACATCGTGTCGGACCACACGCGGTCGGCGGACTCGAAGGGCCCGATGCGGTCCGGACGCGTCAGCATCAGGTACAGATGCACGGACGCGAGGAAGAACAACGCAAAGCCCGTGAACACCTGCCAGAACCACAGCGTCGTGTCCTCGTGCTGCATCACGCGCATGTGTCCCCGGTAGGTCGCGAGCTGGCGGTAGCTGGCGGGAAACTTCCTCAGCGCAAGGAACGCGTGACCTGCGAACAGAAGGATCACCGCCGCCACGACGATCGATACGATCGCCGGATACGATGTGCCGAACAGGAAATAGCCTTCGAAAAACTTGGTGATCGTCCACATCGCGTCCTCTCGAGATGAGGATCGACGAGACGAAGAACATGTGCCCCCACATGAACAGCACCAGCAGCAGTCCGCTCGCGCTCTGCGCGAAATCGAACCGGGCGGGCCAGCGGCTCTTGCGATCGCGGTCGGTCAGGCCCGCGCCCGCGATGATCTTGGTACTCGAGTCCATGACCGCTCCGTCGCATGCAGGGGGGCGAGGCGACTGCCGGATGGCGGACACAGCGGACGGTCGCCGACAGGTCGAACGCCAGCGTATCCATCGGCGGAGCAGCCGCTATTGACTTGCATCAACATAGTCGTCGACAGCACTTGCACCGCACACGGACGACTCCTGACAATGAAGGCTCGTCGGCAGCGCTCGCCGGCAATGGCCGCGCGAACGGACTGTCGATTCGACGAGAACATCATGTTCCAGATTAGCACGCGCGGTCATGCTGACCAGGGCGTGATGTCGGGCGGTTCGGCGAAGTTTTGGCGCGACGCGGCCGTGCGCCGCCTCGCGCAAACGTGCTCCATTCGGATTGTGCAGAGGATCCTTAGGCTTCCTGGGGGAAAGGCCGACCCGGATCACGATCATGGTTGAGCGGCCCGACGGCTGCGCGGCGCTCGCGGAGACCATCTCGAGATGCCGGCCGCAGATGATCTGTGCGTACCCCGACAGGGCGCATCCCCGCATCCTCGACACCCTCCGCGCGATGGCGATCGACGGCACGCTGGCGGGGTGCGACGTCGTGGACGTCGAGTCGGATGCCGCCGCGATGTCGGTGGCGATCGGGGCCTCGGGCGCAGGGGCGCGGACGTACACGGTCACGGCGGGCCAGGGATTGCTGTCGATGGCCGCGGCCGTGTTCGACGCAGCGGGTCTTGGCCTGCCAATCGTGATGACCGTCGGCGACTGCGCCAATAACCCGCCCACCAACACGTGGAACGATCATACCGACAGCATGCCGATGCGCGATGCCGGATGGATCCAGCTCTACGCGGAAACCGACCAGGAGGCGCTCGATCTCCACATCCAGGCGTTCCGCCTCGCGGAAGCGATAGCGTGCCCGGTCATGGTGTGCATCGATGGCTACCGGCTTGCCCACGGCTGCGATCGCCTCGACGTCCCGGCTCAGCGTCAGGTCGATGATTATCTGCCGCGGTACGGATATCGGCCCGTGGCAAAGGTCGGCGTCCGTTCCACGCGCGTCATGGCCGGTCCCGAGACGTTCATGGAAAGGTGCTATCTCGCGCATCACAAGCAGTTGCGGGCGCTCGCGGCGATCCCGAAGCTCGCCGATGACTTCCGCGCGCAGTTCGGCCGGCCGTCCGGCGGACTGTTGAAGACCTATCGACTCGATGACGCGGAAACCGTTGTCGTCGGGCTGGGTTCGGTCTGCGGCACGATACGCAATGCCGTCGACGAATTGCGCAGGGCAGGAGCACGCATCGGGTGCGTGAGCATCGGCTCGTTTCGGCCGTTTCCGTCGTGCGCGCTGCGTGACGCGCTCCAGCACGCCAGGCGCGTTGTCGTCATCGAACGATCACTGGCCGTCGGCCTGAGCGGCATCGTCTCCGACGGCGTACGCGAGGCGCTGTCGGGTCTGCCAGTCAACACCCATACCGTCATCGCAGGCCTCGGAGGGCGCGCGATTCCCGCCACGTCGCTGCGACAACTGTTCGAGGACGCCGCCGCGGACGGCCTCGGGCAGACGACGTTCCTGGACCTCAACGCCGACCTTGTTGCAAGGCAGCTCGAATGCGAGGCGCAATCGCGCTCTTCAGAATCCGCAACGCTTTGAACGACGCCATCGGCCATGACCCTGAAGTCCGCCGACGCCCGTTCTGCGTAACCAGAAAGGAACATCGGTGACGAACGCCAGTTCACCCCCGCTACCTGTGGGCTCGGCTCCATTGTCCAAGGGCGCAACGCTGCTGCAGGATCCGATGCTGAACAAGGGCACGGCATTCACCGAGGCCGAGCGCGATGCGCTGGGGCTGCGCGGGTTGCTGCCCCCCCGCGTGCTTACGCAGGAACAGCAGGTCGAGCGCGTGCTGGAGAATTTCCGGCGAAAGCCGACGCCGCTCGACAAGTACATCAACCTGACGGCGCTGCACGACCGCAACGAGACGCTGTTCTATCGGGTACTGATCGACCATCCCGACGAGATGACGCCGATCGTCTATACGCCCACCGTCGGTCAGGCGTGCGAACAGTTCGGGCATATCTTCCAGCGGCCGCGCGGCATCTTCATCAGTGCGGCCGATCGCGGATCCGTTGCGCGCGTGCTTGCCAACTGGCCGCGACGCGACGTTGCAATCATCGTCGTCACCGATGGCGAACGCATTCTGGGACTGGGCGACCAGGGCACAGGCGGCATGGGCATCCCCGTCGGCAAGTTGTCGCTGTATACGGCGTGTGCGGGAATTCCTCCCAATGCCTGCCTGCCGGTACTTCTCGACGTCGGCACCAACAATCAGAAGTTGCTCGAGGACCCGCTCTACCTGGGGCTTCAGCAGCCGCGATTGCGTGGCGCCGAATACGACTCTCTGGTGGACGAATTCATCACCGCCGCACGCGAGCTTTTCCCAGGCGTCGTCATCCAGTTCGAGGACTTCGCGACCCAGAACGCATTTCGACTGCTGCAGAAATACCGCGATCGGATTCCCACGTTCAACGACGACATCCAGGGCACTGCGGCGGTTTCGCTGGCTGGAATACTGTCGGCGCTGCGCATCACGAAGCGCACGCTTGGCGAGCAGATGCTGCTGTTCCAGGGCGCGGGAGAGGCAGCGACCGGCATTGCCGACCTCACCGTGGCGGCGATGATGGCGGAAGGGCTCGACGAAGCCGCCGCGCGAAAGCGATGCTGGCTGTTCGACTCGCAGGGTCTGGTCGTCCGTGCGCGAAGTGCGCTGGCCTCGCACAAGCTGCCGTATGCGCATGACCACGCTGCCGTCGCCACGCTGAACGACGCCGTCCGCGCGTTGCGGCCAACGGCGCTCATCGGCGTGGCTGCAGTGGCGGGCGCCTTCAGCGAGGAGGTCGTGCGCGCGATGGCATCGATCAATCCTCGCCCGATCGTGTTTGCGCTATCCAATCCGACGTCGAAATCCGAGTGCACGGCGGAACAGGCGTATCGGTGGTCCGACGGCCGCGCGATATTCGCGTGCGGATCGCCGTTCGACCCCGTAACGATCGCAGGTCGAAGGTTCGTGCCGCGTCAGGGCAACAACTCGTATATCTTTCCTGGCGTAGGCCTGGGCGCCATCGTGACGGGAGCCACACGGATTACCGACGAAATGTTCATGGCGGCCGCGCGCGCGCTCGCCGCGCTGGTCACGCAGGAGGACCTCGATCAGGGTAGCCTTTACCCGCCGCTGAGCAGCATCCGTGACGTGTCGGCTCACATCGCAACGGCCGTCGCCGTGGTCGCGTACCGCCAGGGCTTCGCGCGCGCAACCGAGCCCGCGGATCTGCTGGCTTTCGTCAAGGCACGCATGTTCGAACCCCATTACGTCGCCTATGCGGCCGATTGATGTTGTAATGCCACCAATCGACTCGACTGCTGCTCGAAAGGACGGGCTTCCACCATGACCGAAGGCGTTGTCGGAATGCTGCAGAGGCATCCGTTCGTGGAGGAATTCCAGTCGAAGTATGTCGAGCAGCTCGCGTTGCTCGCCACACGCGTCCGGTTCGATAGGGACCAGGTGATCTTCCGCGAAGGCGACGATTGCTCGGATTTCTACCTGATCGTTTCGGGGCTCATTGCACTGGAGATCGCGGCGCCGGGCCATACGTTCCGCGTGCAGACGTTGTCGGCCGGCCATGAGCTGGGCTGGTCGGCGCTGCTGATGGGGCGCGGAAAGCATTTTCAGGCGCGGGGACTCGAGCGGACCGAAGCGCTCGCCTTCGACGGCGGCGACCTGCTCGCAGCCTGCAAGCGCGATCCACAGTTCGGTTTCGTCTTCATGCATCGCCTGCTCGGCGTCGTCGCCGAGCGTCTGCAGGCCACGCGGCTGCAACTTCTCGACACGTACTCACCGGCGGCCAAGCGGGCTGGCGCGTAGCGCCCGAAAACGCGCCCTCGTCAGCCCGGCTTGCTTACCAGCGCGGCGTCTACAGCATCGCGCGCGTCACGGGTAGACGATGACCGGAACGCTCGAATGCGCGAGCACCTTCTGGGTAACGCTGCCCAGAATCAGCGATGCGATGCCGCCGCGGCCATGCGACGACATGAAGATCGCGTCGCATTTGTGGCTTCGAGCCACGGCCAGGATCCCCTGGTAAGGCGTAGCGGGCCGCGTGATGACCGTCTCGCAAATGACGCCGGCGGCGCGCGCCTTCTTCGCGATCTCGTCGAGGTAGCGCTGCGCCTGCTCCACGTAGCGTCGCTCGAGCGCCTTGACGGTAGCGGGCCGCGCGCCGGAGCCTTCGGCGTAGTAGATACGCTCGATCGGTTCGGTGGCGCAATACGCAACCACGGCGGCGTCGATGGCCTTCGCGAAAGCAACGCCGCCATTGACCGCCTTGCGGGCCACCGCCGAGCCGTCCGTGGGAATCAGGATCTTCCTGAACATTGCGCGGCCCTCCGTTCGAAGCATCCCATGGTTCGACGTGTCACAGCCGCGCGATGAACCATCCGGGGAAGATCCCGAGCGGCACCACCAGCATCAGGCACAACACCATCGCGGCCAGTACCAGCGGATGTGGGGTACCCCGGCGGGCGACGGGTGCCTCCGGGCTCATGAACAAGTATTGGATCGCGCGCAGGTAGAAGTAGATTCCCATGTAGCTCGCGATCAGCCCGAGTACCGCATACAGCGTGAAGCCGGCGGCCATGACATTCCTGAAGATCAGGAACTTGGCAACGAATCCGGGAAACGGCGGGATTCCGGCAAGCGACAGCAGCGCGATTGCAATCATCACCGCGGAGAACGGGTGCCGCTGGTACAGGCCGCTGAGGTTCTCGAGGCGGTCCCTGGCTGCGTCATCGTCCTGCGCGGGAAGCGAAGCAAACGCGAGCAGGTTCATCGCTCCGTACGCGACGACATAGAAGGCCACCGCCTGGAATCGTCCTGCGGCATCACCCAGAAACGCGTAGAACAGGTATCCGGCATGCGCGATCGACGAGTAGGCGATCATGCGGCGAAAGCTTTGCTGACGCATCGCGGCGAGGTTGCCCCAGACGATCGAGAGCAGCGGCAGCAACGCCAGCAGATCCACGACGGGGCCTGTTACGTTCGCCGCACCGAACAGCCGCACCGCGCCGAACAGCACCCCCGCCTTGATGATCGATGCCATGTACGCGGTGACCGGGATCGCGGCCGCCTCGTAGGCGTCCGGCGCCCATGCATGGAACGGTACGACCGCAGCCTTCAGGTAGAACGCGACGACGATCATGACGACCGCGACGCGCGCCATCGTGTCTGTCGATCGCAACGCATCTCCGAAAGCCGCGAGCGCAAGGGATCCGCTGCCCCCGTAGAGCAGCGAAACGCCCATCAGCAACGTTGCCGTCGCCGTGCCGCCCAATACCAGGTACTTCAGCGCGGCTTCCGCGCTCTCAGGACGCCTGAACGCCAGCAGGACGAGCGCATAAACCGGCAGCGACATCAGCTCGAGCCCCAGGAACAGCGTGATGAAGCTGTCGGCGGACAGCAGCAGGCAAATGCCATAAAGGGATGCGGCCAGCAGGATGTGGAACTGCCGCTGGTCGGTCTCGTCACGCGAAACGAGGACGACCGGCACGGCCAGCGCGAGGACGATCGCCTTCGCCAGCAACGTCGATCCATCGACCGAGTAATGGCCGGGGAACGCATCGAACGCGTAGCCATTCATCGCAAGCCAGGTCGCGACGAAGCACGCGGAGACCAGCGCGATCAGCGAGACGGCAAGCGCACTGCGCTCGTCGGCTTCGGCAACCTCGAGGCCGATCAGAACGATGATGCCCGCGAGGAGGATGTTCTCCGGCGCCATCGCGAAGAGGATGTTGACCCAGCTCATCGCGGCACAATCGTCGGCTTCGATGCCGATTCGGTAGCGGGCGCGCGCTGTGGCCCGGGAGTGACGCGGACATCGGCCACGCGTGTCCCCGTCCGGCTTGTCAGGACCAGTTGCTGGAACTCGCGGGCGGCTAGCTCGGTCTTGCGCATCGGCTCTGCGGGAAAGATGCCGAGCGCGAACACGACGACGACAAGCGACGCGAGAATGATCCTTTCGCGAAAGTCGATGTCGCGCAGCGGCTGATGGGGTGCCTTGACGGCGCCGAACAGGAACCGCTGTGCGAATGACAGCATGTACAGCGCGCCCAGCACCACGCCGGCAATGGCACTTGCACTGACGACGAGCGGATAGGCAACGCCGCGCTCGTACTGTGGCCACGCAGCGGTGAAGGCACCGAGGAGCACGAGGAATTCGCCGGTGAAGCCACTGGTCGTCGGAAGTCCGATTGCGGCCAGCGTCAACAGCGCGACGAACACCGAGTACACGGGCATCACGGCGGCCAATCCGCCGTACGCCGCGAGCTCGCGCGTATGGCATCGCTCGTAGATCATGCCGACCAGCAGGAAGAGGCCAGCGGCCACCAGGCCATGGCTCACCATCTGGATCACCGCGCCCTGGATGCCGATCAGCTCGAGACTGACGAGACCCAGCATCACGAACCCCAGGTGGCTGATCGACGAATACGCGATGATCTTCTTGATGTCGTTCTGCACGAGTGCCAGGCACGCACCGTAGATGATGCTGACGACCGCGAGCGTGCTGATGACGGGCGCGAGCAGTTGCGTGGCATCCGGAAACAGCGGGAAGCCGAGCTTCATGAAGCCGTAAGTGCCCATCTTGAGAAGTACGCCGGCGAGGATTACCGATCCGGCGGTCGGCGCCTCGACATGTGCGTCGGGCAGCCATGTGTGCAATGGCACGATCGGCACCTTGATCGCGAACGACAGCCCGAATGCGGCGAGCAGCAGCGTCTGTACGGGCAGCGGCAGCCGCACGCGGTACAGGTCGGCAAACGCAAACGACGCCACGCCCGCCGATGCATACAGCGAGTAGACGAGGTAGATGACGGCGGCGAGCATCAGGATGCTCCCGAAGGCCGTGTAGAGCACGAACTTCAGCGTTGCGTAGATCCGGCGTTCACCGCCCCAGATCCCGATGATGAAGAACATCGGGATCATCATCGCCTCCCAGAACAGATAGAACAGGAACAGGTCCTGTGCGACGAACGCCCCCAGCATCGCGAACTGCACGAGGAACACCATCGCGTAGAACAGCTTGGTGTCCTTGTGGATCGCCGTGAACGAGCCTGCGACGACCAGCGGGCCGAGGAACGCCGTCAGCAGGACCAGCAACAGGTTGTATCCGTCGAGTCCGATCTGGTAGTTCACGCCCCAGCCCGGTATCCAGGGGATCCGGGTTTCGAATTGCAGGCCGGCGGCCGGATCGAACCGCCAGTAGAGCCACGCGGTGATGGCGAACTGGACCAGCATTACTGCGAGCGACACCTGCCGAACCGCATCCTCCCGCCGCGACGGCACCGCCAGCAGCGCTGCCGTACCGAGCAGCGGCAGGTACAGCACGATATTGAGCAGCACCGCATCAGCCATGACGCCAGCTCCATGCCAGAGAGGCGACGATGCCCGCGACGACGAGCAATGCGTAAAGATGCAGGCTTCCGGTCTGGATCCTCGAAAGCAGCGCCGCGCCGCGCTGACCCAGTGCGGCAAGGCCATTGAGCGACCCGTCGAGGATTCGCTGATCGCCCAAGCGCAGGAAGACGCGGTCCGATATCCAGTACAGCGGCCGCGTGATCAGCCGATCGTAGGCTTCATCGACGAAGTACTTGCCGAAGAGCACACGGTGCAGCAGTGGAAAGTTGCTACCCAGCCGAGCGGCGCGCTCGCCGTTGCCGCCGTACAGGAACACGGCGCCGATCAGGCCCGCCAGCGCGAGCGCCACCGATATGAACACAAGCGTCGTTTCGAGATGCTCGAGCTCCGGCACTACGGATGGCAGCGGCAACAGCGGCTCGAGATAGTGCGGCACCGAAAGAAAGCCCCCGATTGCCGACAGCACCGCCAGGATGACGAGCACGCCGGTCATTGCCACCGGTGACTCGTGGACGTGCCGTGCAGTCTCCGGCGCCATCCTCGTCGCGCCGAAGAACGTCAGCCACAGCAGCCGAAACATGTAGAACGCCGTCAGCAGTGCCGTGCCCGCCACGACACCGTACAGCAGCGGCGAGCCGCCGCGACTGCTCGCGAACGCGAACCACAGGATCTCGTCCTTCGAGAAGAAGCCCGCAAGTGGAGGAAGGCCGGCGATCGCCGCTGTCGCCACGGCGAACGTCGCGAACGTCACAGGAATCCTGCGTGCGAGGCCGCCCATCTTCCGAATGTCCTGCTCGCCGCCCAGCGCGTGAATGACGCTCCCCGCGCCGAGAAACAGGCAGGCCTTGAAGAACGCATGCGTATAGACGTGGAATATGGCGACGCCATACGCGCCCACGCCGAGCGCTACGAACATGAATCCCAGTTGCGATATCGTCGAATAGGCGAGAACCTTCTTGATGTCCGTCTGCACGATCGCGATCGTCGCGGCGAACAACGCCGTCGTCGCGCCGATCGCAGCGACGATTGCACTCGCTTCCGCCGCATGCAGGTAAATGCCGGACATCCGCGCAACCAGATAGACGCCGGCGGTGACCATCGTCGCCGCGTGAATGAGTGCCGAGACGGGCGTAGGTCCCGCCATCGCATCGGGCAGCCAGACATGCAGCGGTATCTGCGCCGACTTGCCGGTAGCCCCGATGAACAGCAGGATTCCTACGAGGCTCGCTGAAACGGCGGCAACGGGGCCACCCAGGAACGCGCCATTGATCACATCCATGTCCAGCGTGCCGAACGCCTCGAAGAGCACGAACATTCCCAGCAGGAATCCCGCGTCGCCGATGCGGTTGGTGATGAACGCCTTCTTGCCGGCGCGCGCCTTGTCGGCGTCCTCGAACCAGAAGCCGATCAGCAGATAGGACGCGAGCCCCACGCCTTCCCACCCGACGAAGAGGACGAGCAGCGATTTGCCGAGCACCAGCATCAGCATGAAGAACAGGAACAGGTTCAGGTAGGCGAAGTAGCGTGCGTAACTCGCATCGTCCTTCATGTACCCGATCGAATAGACGTGGATCAGCGAGCCGACGCCGGTGACGATGAGTGCCATGACAGCGGTAAGGCGGTCGAAGTAGAACGCGATCTCGAACGATCGCCCGCCGATGACCGTCCACGCATAGGCGGTCTCGACGAGTGGCGTGCCGCCGCGAGCCGTGAGGTCCGCCAGGCACTGCAGCGCGACGCCGAAAGCGACGATCGGCAGCCCGCATCCGACGATGGACACGAAGCGCTTGCCCAGGCGGTTCCCGGCAAGCCCGTTCAACAGGAAGCCCGCCAGCGGTAGTCCCACCAACAGGCTCTGCGCGTATGACACCGGCTATCCCTTCAAGTCCGCGTAGGCACCGAGATCCATGACGTGCTTGCGGCGCACGAGCAGCAGCACGATGGGAATCGCGATCGCGATCTCTGCGGTGGCCACGACGAATACGAGGAAGACCAGCACGGCCCCCGCCGCGGACGACATCTGCTGCGCGAATGTCACGAGGCTCAGGTTTACGCCGTTCAGCATCAGCTCCATGCACATCAGCATCACGAGCATGTTGCGGCGAACGATGACGCCGAGCAGGCCCAGCGCGAACAGGGCCATCGCGACGGCGATCAGCATCTGCACGCTATCCATGAGGGCGACGGCCGACCTTGAGCACCGCCAGCGCGGCGACGATGGCCGCGACCAGCAGCACGGACGTGAGCTCGAAATGCAGCCAGTAATCGCTCAGGAAAGCCCGCGAGAACTCGTTCAGGTTGAAGCGCGTTCCTGCTGCCGCCGCCGACGGAACCGGCAGATCGTGCCAGATGCCGTGCGCGACGATTGCCAGGAACACGAGCAGGCCGGCGATACCCGGCACCAGCCACGCCGAGAACCGCCTGACCGAATGCTCGCGCACGTCGAGAAGCATGATCGCGTAGACGATGAACACCATCACCGCGCCGACGTAGATCAGCACCTGGAACACGGCGATCACGTGCACGCCGAGAAGCGCGTAGACGCCGGCCAGCGACAACATCACGGCGACCAGCGCGAGCGCCACGCGCATCGGGTGCTGCAACACCAGCATCA
Organism: uncultured Pseudomonadota bacterium; assembly: GCA_963709335.1. Classification (GTDB taxonomy): domain Bacteria; phylum Pseudomonadota; class Gammaproteobacteria; order Burkholderiales; family Casimicrobiaceae; genus VBCG01. The sequence goes on along the minus strand of CAVPWB010000001.1, from coordinate 43,317 downwards.
GCGCCGCGGCGACCAGTGCCGATCCGGCGAACAGGTAGAGGAGCAGCGTCTCGATCATGATGCTCGCTGCGCCGGCTTCCGTTCAGGCCCCGGCGGGTAAGGCTTCGCCACGTCGCTTTGCGGGTTCCACGTCAGCAGCTCGTCCAGCGACAACCACAGGCCGCTGCGGTCATGCGTCGGAAGGTTCGGCACTTCCTTCACCATCCGGATCGCGTCCTCGGGACACGCCTCGACGCACAGGCCGCAGAAGATGCAGCGCGAATAGTCGATCTCGAAACGGGCTGGATACTTCGGATGCGCCGCGTCTTCGGGATCGAACGCCGCCTCGATCTCGATGACCTTGGCCGGGCATATCGTCGCGCAGAGATTGCATGCGATGCACTGCGGCCGGCCGTCCGGGCGCTGCGTCAGCACATGCTTGCCGCGGTTACGCAGCGCATAGTCGGACCGCGTCTCCTCCGGATAGTAGGTGGTCAGCGCACCTTTCCGCAGCGTCATCCAGCGCCACATGTTCCTGACGAAGACCCCGCCGGTGATGCCCAGGCCGCGCAGTATTTCGAACAGGTACGCGCGCTCCCACCACGTCATCGTCGGGCGGTTCCAGTACTCCTTGCGCCGATAGGGCTTTCTGCTCAACGCGATTGCTTTCAGGTCCGAACCGCCCACACCGCGATCGCCGTGACGACGAGATTCGCGAGCGCCAGCGGAAACATGAATTTCCAGGCGAACTTCAGCAGCTGGTCGTAGCGAAAGCGCGGCAACGACCACCGCACCAGGATCTGGAAGCTGCAGACGAGCATCACCTTGGCGAGGAAGACCAGCATCTGGACGACGACGACCGTACCGTGGCCGAGTGCGACGACATGCCCGCCGGGCAGCGTGAATCCGTCGTCGGCCATGAACGGAAGGTTGTAGCCGCCGAGGAAGAGCGTCGTGAACAGCGCACCGATGATGGCGATCTCGATGAACTCGGCAAACATGAACAGGCCCATCTTCATCGCGCTGTACTCGGTGAAGTAGCCGGCAATCAGCTCGGACTCCGCCTCGGGCAGGTCGAACGGAATCCGTTTGTTCTCGGCAATGGCCGCCGTCATGAACAGGACCGCCGCCAATGGCTGGTAGAACAGCCCCCACGCGGGCAGGAAACCGAGCAATACCCCGGATTGCGCTCTCGCGATGATGCCGAGGTCGACGCTGCCGTAGATGACGATGAGGCCGAGCACGGTCAGCCCCATGATCAGCTCGTACGAGATCATCTGCGAACCGGCGCGCAGCGCACCCAGCATCGAGAACTTGTTCGCTGACGACCATCCTGCCAGCATCGCACCGATGATCGTCAGTCCGCCGAAGGCGAACACCACCAGCAGGCCCGCGTCCAGCCGTGCGATCTGCAGCGGATACGTCCTGTCCCCGAACCACGCGGCGGCCGACGGTAGTGCACGAAGGAGTTCGGCGGGGACCAGCGTTCCGCCGAACGGGATGACGGCGAATACCAGAAGCACCGGCGTGAAGACGACCCACGGCGCGATCGCGTACGCGAAGCGATCGTAGGTCTTCGGCCTGAAGTCTTCCTTCAGCATCATCTTCAGGCCATCGGCAAGGCCATGGAACAGTCCCAGCCAGATCAGCCGCACCTTCGTGAACGGAATGCGGACGTATGCGCGGTTGGCGCCGATGCGATCGGACATGACCGCCGCCTGCTTGCGCTCGACCCAGGTCAGCACCGTTCCGAACACCAGCAGCACGGCCACGGCGTAGCCGATGTACAGCAGGTAGATGACGAGATCCTGGATCACGCCGGCTCGACTTCGGGAACTGCCAGCGACGCGAACAACGCTTCGGCGTCGGCGATGGATGGATTCTTCGTAAAGCACGGCTCGAACGCGCTGACGGTGCCCTGGAAGTTCGTGTAGTGACCGCGACGCTCCGTCTGGATGCTGATCGGAACGAATACATCGGCGTCGCTGTTCTCCGGCGCGATGTACGCATTCAGGAAGATGATCGCTGCGCCTGCGCGGTACGCGGGCGAAGTCGAATCCCTCGCCCCACACCAGCACGAGGTCGGTCGCCCGATCCAGCGCGCCGCCATCGTCGGCGGTCGGAAACAGCGCTCGCGCTGCCAGCGTGTTGGGATTCTTGTCGGCACGGATCAGCAAGTCGTCCTCGATGGGCTCTCCCGGCTGCGCCGCCCAGTCCTGCTTGACGAACGTCGTGAAGCGCGCGCCGAGCGCCTGCCTGAACGCGGCGAGTTCCTCGTTCGAGCCCCAGTTCGACACGAACGCCACGGGGTGCGCCGCATGGTCGATCAGGCGCCGCGCGCTGCGGATCGCCGTCTCGAGGTCGACCACGCCGCCCTTCTGCATCGCGTGCCCGGCCCGGGGGCGCTCGAAGATCCGCATGAGGTCGCGTCCCTTGTTGCAGATCCATGGCCCGTTGACGGACGGGTTCTCCAGCGGCGTCACGCGCTCGATGCGCACGTTCTTCGCAGGGTCGAGTGCGTTCAGCTTCCACTCGGCCTTCCGGTGCCAGATATTGACCGTGCACCCGCGTGCGCAGCCGGGGCAGATCGACGGTGTCGGCTGCAGGTACCAGACGCGCGATTGGTAGAGGAACGATCGCGACAGCAGCGCGCCGACCGGACAGATATCGATCACGTTGTCCGAGTACGGATCGGCGTCGAGCGGCCGGTCTTCGGCGGCTCGTACCAGCGATGCATCGCCGCGCTGGACGATGCCGAGCGCGTTCGACTTCGAGATCTCACGCGTGAAGCGTACGCAGCGAGAGCACAGGATGCAGCGCTCGTTGTCGAGCACGATCCGTTCCGACAGCGGATGGAACTTCGTCGATCGCACCTTGACGTCTCGCGACAGCGACGGCGAGCCGTTGTACAGGTAGTGATAGTCCTGCAGCGTGCACTCGCCCGCCTTGTCGCAGATTCCGCAATCCACCGGATGGTTGAGCGTCATCAGCTGCATGATCGACTTGCGATACGCCTGCACCGGGTCGGAATCGGTGAGCACGCGCAAGCCTTCGCTGACCGGCATGTTGCACGCGATCTCCACCCAGCTGCGATCCTCGATCTGGATCGCGCAGATGCGGCAGTTGCCGGCGATCGACAATTCCGGGTGCCAGCAGAAATACGGAATGACAATGCCGTTCGCAAGCGCCGCCTCCATCACCGTGTGCTGTGGCTCGGCGTCGATCGGCTGACCGTTTATGAAGATGCGAGGCATTCCAGATTTCCGTGTAAGCGCGAACGCTTGTTGTCGATGAAGTACTCGAACTCGTCGCGAAACTTGTTCAGGATGCCGCTGGTGGCGTAACCGGCGGCATCGCCCATGCCGCAGATGGTCGTACCGTCGTTCCAGGTGGAGATCTGGTAGAGCCGCTCGATGTCTTCCGGCCGGCCGTCACCCGCAACGACTCGGTCGATGATCCGGTGCAGCCATCCCATGCCTTCGCGACACGGCGTGCACTGCCCGCAGGACTCGTGGTGATAAAAGCGCAGCATCACCTGCAGCAGGCGCACCATGCACGTGCCTTCGGCGATGATGATCATGCCGCCTGAACCGAGCGACGACCCGGCAGCCTCGACCTCCTGATTGTCGAGATGCAGCGGTTCGATCTCGGCCGCCGTCAGCACTTTCGTCGATATGCCGCCCGGAATGACCGCCTTGAGCTGGCGGCCGCCGGATACGCCTCCGCAGTCCTCGTAGATGAACTTCGACCACGGATAACCGATCTCGATTTCGTACACGCCTGGCCGGCGGATGTGTCCTGAGATGGAGATCAGGCGCGTGCCGGGGTTCTTCGCCGTGCCGACGGCCCTGAACGCCTGCGCGCCGTGCGCGACGATGCCGACGATATTGGCGAGCGTCTCGACGTTGTTGACGACGGTCGGCCGTTGATACAGTCCACGGACCGTCAATCGCGGTGGGCGGTTGCGCGGATAGGGCTTCCTTCCCTCGATGGACGTCAGCAGTGCGGACGCTTCGCCGCATACGTACGAGCCGGCGCCGCGGTAGATGACGAGATCGCACGAAACATCGGTTCCGAGTATCCGTTCGCCGAGGTAGCCTGCCTGATACGCCTCGTCGACCGCCGCAGCGAGACGTCGATAGGGCAAATCGAATTCACCTCGTATGTAGACAAACGCGTTGCGCACCTGCAATGCGTACGCCGCGATCACCATCGACTCGACCAGCAAGTGGGGCGCGTTCTCGAGGATCCAGCGGTCCTTGAACGTGCCCGGCTCGCCTTCGTCCGCGTTGGCGCACAGGTAATGCGGCTGGCCGTCGTTCAGATGGACGACGCCCCATTTCCTGCCCATGGGAAACGCCGCGCCGCCGCGTCCCTGGATGCCCGACGCGGTGACCTCGGCGCTCACCTGGGTCGGCGTCATCTGCCGCAGCACCTTCTCCAGCGTCGCGTAGCCGCCGCGCTCACGGTATTCGACCAGCGTGTGCGAGGTCGCGGAAACCGGGAAAGTCATCAGCAGCTTGGAGTTCGACATGCTAGGTCAGCGTCTCGAGCAGCGCGTCGAGCTTTTGGGGAGTCACGCACTCGTGGCACGTCTCGTTGATCATCACCACCGGTGCGGTCCCGCACGAGGCGAGACACTCGACCGTCGAAAGCGTGAACCGGCCATCGCCGGTCGTCTCGCCGGGCCGGATGCGAAGCTTCTGCGTCAGGTGGTCGACGATCCTGTCCGCGCCGAGCAGCGAGCAGGAGACGTTGCGGCACGCCTGAACGTGCCAGCGCCCGATCGGCTTCCGGCGAAATTGCGTGTAATAGCTCAGCACCTCTTCGATCTGGATGCGAGGCACGCGCAGATAGTCGACCAGCGCATCGATGTCGCTGTCGGCGACGTAGCCGCGATCCTCCTGGATGCGGCGGAGGAACGGCACGACCAGCGATGAATCGAAGCCGGACGGGAAGCGCGCGCGGATCGCGTCGAACTCGGCGACCAGGTGCTTCATCGATCGCACTCGCCGCCGATCATGTTGACCGAGCCGAACGTCGGGATGATGTCGGCCAGCTGGTAACCCTCGAGCAGCCGATGCAGGCCTCCCATGTGAACGAAGCTCGGCGAGCGCACGTGCATGCGGTAGGGCATGCCGCCGCCGGTGCTCACCAGGTAGAAGCCCAGCTCGCCGTTCGGCGCCTCGTGCGCCGTGTAAACCTCGCCCGCAGGCACCTGCGGACCTTCCATGATGAGCTTGAAATGGTTGATCAGCGACTCGATCTCGCTGTAGACCAGATGCTTCGGCGGCAGCACGCAGCGGCGGTCGTCGACGCTGATCGGACCGTCCGGCAGCATGTCCATCAGCTGTCGGATCATGTGCACCGACTCGTCCATCTCGCGCATCCGCACGTAGTACCGGTCGTAGTTGTCGCCGTTGATTCCGACGGGGACCTCGAACTCGAGCTCGGCGTACGCGAGATAAGGCGTGTCCTTGCGCAGGTCGCGCGGCACGCCGGTGGACCGCAGGATCGGGCCGGTGAATCCCCAGCTGACCGCATCCTCCGACGAGATCACGCCGATGTTGCGGGTGCGGTCGATGAAGATCCGGTTACGGTCCATCAGCCCGTGGATCCGGCCGGTGAAATCCTCGTATTGATCGAGTATCTCGTCCAGCCGCGAAAGCCAGCCATCGGGCAGGTCCTGCGCGAGCCCGCCGATGCGCCCGTACGTGTACGTGACGCGCGCTCCGGTGAGCGCCGCCAGGTGCTCGTAGATGTAGTCGCGGATCATCACCAGGTACAGGAATGCGGTCATCGCGCCCAGCTCCATCAGCGAGGCTGCGATGCACGTCAGGTGATCGGCAATACGCGAGTATTCGGAGAGCAGCGTGCGCAGATAGCGGCAGCGAGGCGTGATCTCGATGTCCATCAGCGCTTCGACCGCCTCGCAGTACGCGAAGTCGTTGATCAGGCCCGAGCAGTAGTTGAGCCGATCGACGTAGGGGATGAGGTTGGTCCACGTGTGGGATTCGCACTCCTTCTCGAACCCCCGATGCAGATAGCCGCAGTGGACGTCCACGCGGCGGACCTTCTCGCCGTCCAGTGCCGCGATCACCTGGATCGTCCCGTGCGTGGCCGGATGCGAGGGTCCGATGTTCACGATGACGTCGCCGCCGGTATCGGCGCGAAATTCGGCCGGACCGGGTTGGGCAGCGTGATTGCTTGCATCGGCGTCACGCGTTCGCGGTAGGGAACGAGCGGCTGCTCGTGCTGCTTCGGATAGTCCTTTCGCAGCGGATGGCCCTTGAACCCCTCGTAGAGCAGCAGCGGCCGCAAGTCATCGTTGCCGCGAAACCCGATACCGTGCATTTCGTGGCATTCGCGCTCCATGAAATGCGCCGAGCCATACAGTGTCGTCAGCGAGTCGACGACCGGATCCGCCGCGGGAACGGGCAGCTTCAGCCGAATGCGCGAGAAATGTGCGGTGGAATAGAAGTGGTAGACGACGTCGAAGCGCGGGGTGCGCTCGGGCCAGTCGACGGCCGTGACGTCGAGGAACAGATCGAATTGGAGCTCGCTTTTCAGCAGGCGCACCGTGTCCAGCAGATCAGCCGGCTCCAGCATCAGCACAAGCGTGCCGCGCGAGACGGCAAGGGCATCCGGCGCAACGTCGAGCAGACGACGAATCTGATCAGGCGACGGTGCGGCCATCGTCAGAAACGGTCGGTTAGGATCGGATGGTGCGAGCGCGCGATCCGGTCCTGCAGCTGCATGATGGCGTCGATGACCGTCTCGGGCCGCGGCGGGCATCCGGGCACGTAGACGTCAACCGGAATTATCTTGTCGATGCCCGCGACGGCGGCGTAGTTCTGGTAGAACCCGCCGCTGGTGGCGCAGGCACCGAACGCCATCACCCACTTCGGCTCGCACATCTGCTCGTAGACCTTGAGCAGGATGGGCGCCTGCTTGTGCGTCAGCGTGCCGACGACCATCAGCAGATCGGACTGGCGGGGGGAAAAGCGAGGCAGCGCGGCGCCGAAGCGGTCGGTATCGTAAGGCGACGAGCTCACCGCCATGAATTCCATCGCGCAGCACGCGGTCACGAACGGATATGGAAACAGCGAAAACTTGCGCGCCCAGCCGACGAGCTCGTCCTTCTTCGTCGATAAATACTCGAATGCGGGCGAGTGTTCCCTCGCGGCGCGGATCGGAATCGTCGACGGACCCATCACGTGGCCTTCAATCGGTCACCGATTCCAGCAACCTCGCGCTGTAGACGTAGAGCAGGATGGCCACGAGCAGGAAAGCGAAGATGAAAAATGTCAGCAACATGAACCCGGTGAGCGGCTGCGCCCCGAGTGCCCAGATGTAGAGAAACACCGTCTCCAGATCGAACAGCAGGAAGGCAACGGCGACCGCGTAGTACTTGATCGGCATCGGCCGCACGTTGTGCGTGTCGATCGGCGTTGCGCCGCACTCGAACGGCTCGAGCTTCATGGCCGATGCCGCTGGCTTGGGACCCAGCATTCGGTTCATCAACAACGTTACGCCCACGAAACCGAGGATCGCGATCAGGTACAGGATGAAGGCAATGTAGGGATTCATTGTGGGCATTGGGCGACATGGCGTGCACGACGCATGGACGTCCATTCGCGTTCGAACGCCGGCCTAGAGTAAGCGCCGTTGCACAGCTCGCGTTTGACTTGGATCAACGGTCGGCAACGGCATCGGACGGCACCTACGACACCAATGCATGACTTGGATCAAGCCCGGGGGGCCGGTTGGGTAGTAAGTTGCGCCGACGTCGCTGAGCGCTTTTGCTCAACGGACAGGAGTGTCGTGGCCGATTGCGTAGTTCGGTCACCTAGTCCAGTCACAGCGACCGCCCCTCGCTTCGATCAGGTTGTTGTCCACCGGTCTTGAAGGCTCCGCCAACCGCAAAGGGCACACGATGAGCTGGTCACAGATCTACGATCCCCTTGGCAATCAGGTCTACTCAACGATAGTCGCAGCACTTCCGATCATCGTGCTGCTCGGAAGTCTCGCGTTCTTCCATATCAAGGCACACTGGGCCGCGATATGGGGTCTGATCGTCGCGCTGGCGGTCGCGATTCTCGTGTACCACATGCCGGCGGAGATGGCCGGGAAATCGGCGCTGTACGGTGCGCTGTTCGGCCTGCTCCCGATCGGCTGGATCGTGCTGAACGTCATTTTCATGTACCAGCTGACCAACCAGGCTGGTTTGTTCGACGTACTGCAGAAAAGCATCACGGGCATTACGACCGACCGACGGCTGCAGCTGCTTCTGGTCTCGTTCTGCTTTGGCGCATTCTTCGAAGGCGCGGCCGGCTTCGGGACCCCGGTGGCCGTGACTGCCGCGATCATGATGGGGCTCGGATTCAAGCCGCTCGCCGCGGCAGGACTCTCGCTGATCGCCAATACCGCACCGGTCGCCTTTGGCGCGCTGGGTACGCCGATCGTCGTGCTCGCGGCAGTCACCGGGCTCGATCTGCAAGCGCTGAGCTCAATGGTCGGTCGCCAGCTTCCGTTCTTTTCGGTCCTCGTGCCATTCTGGTTGATCTGGGCATTCGTCGGCTTTCGGCGCATGATGGAAATCTGGCCCGCGATCCTGGTGGCAGGCGTCTCGTTCGCCATCCCCCAATTCCTGGTCTCGAATTACCACGGACCCTGGCTGGTCGACGTGATTGCTGCCATCTCCTCGATGGGCGCGCTGACGCTGTTCCTGAAAGTCTGGCATCCGAAAGCGGTGTGGACGAGCACGTCCCGGGAAGGGGCGACCGTGTCGTATGCGCAAGCGGAAGCCGGTGCGGTGCGACATGGCTTCTCGCGCGCTCAAGTCCTGAAGGCGTGGACGCCATGGGCCATCCTCAGCGTGCTCGTCTTTGCCTGGGGTCTGCCGCAGGTCAAGGAGCTTCTGAACGGGCTGTCGGCACCCCGCTTCCCCATCGAGGGCTTGCACAACCTGGTGGTGCGGGTACCGCCCGTGGTGACGAAGCCCACGCCCGAAGCCGCCGTCTACGTGCTGAACTGGCTGTCGGCCACGGGCACCGGCATCCTGATTGCCGCGATCATCGCCGGTGCTGGTCATGGGACTGACGATCCCGACGATGATCCAGACCTACGGCAAGACACTGAAACTCGTGCGGTTCTCGCTGCTGACGATCGCGGCGATGCTGGCGCTCGGATTCACGACCAAGGGTGCGGGCCTCGACTCGACGCTGGGCCTGGCGTTCGCGCACGCCGGCTGGATGTATCCGTTCTTCGGCGCGATGCTCGGGTGGCTCGGTGTCGCGCTGACCGGCTCCGATACGTCGTCGAACGTGTTATTCGGGGGGCTGCAGCGGGTATCGGCCGAACAGCTCGGTCTCTCGCCCGTTCTCATGGCGGCCGCCAACAGTTCGGGCGGTGTAATGGGCAAGATGATCGACGCGCAAAGCATCGTGGTGGCGTCGACGGCGACTCAGTGGTACGGTCACGAAGGCGAGATCCTGCGCTATGTGTTCTTCCACAGCCTCGCGCTGGCGGCGCTGATGGGGGTGCTCATCATGGCCCAGGCGTATGTCTATCCGTTCACCATGCTGGTGGTTCGTTGATGACGGTGCCAACTCGGCAGGACTGAGTAGCGGACCATCCGATGTCGCCCGAGTCGTACCGTGCGCTGCATACGTCGCTGGCCGCGTTCATTCCGGACGACCGGCTGATCACCGATCCCCTGCGTCTGCTGACGTGGGGGACGGACGCGAGCTTCTATCGGCTCGTCCCCGCCATCGCGGTCGTCGTCGAGACCGAGGACGAAGTCAGGCGTCTGCTGGCGACCTGTGCGAGCCTCGACACGCCGGTGACGTTTCGCGCCGCCGGAACAAGCCTGTCCGGACAGGCCATCACCGATTCCGTGCTGCTGCTGCTGGGTGACGGTTGGCGCCGGTGCGCGATCAGCGACGACGCGCAGCTCATTTCGCTGCAACCTGGCGTGATCGGGGCCGTCGCCAACGTCCGGCTTGCCGGCCGCGGCCGGAAGATCGGGCCGGACCCCGCGTCGATCGACGCTGCGATGATCGGCGGGATCGCCGCCAACAACGCCAGCGGAATGTGCTGCGGAACCGCGCAGAACAGCTATCACACACTGGCGGGCATTCGCATCGTGCTCGCCGACGGCACGGTCCTCGATACGCGCGACAGCGCAAGCCGCGCCGCGTTTCTCGCGCAGAAAGGCGATTTCGTGCGCGCCCTCGACGCGCTCGCGCGGCGTGCCCGCGACAATGAGCGACTCGCCGCGCGCATCCGGCACAAGTTCCGAATGAAGAACACGACGGGCTACAGCCTGAATGCGCTGGTCGACTTCGAAGATCCGATCGACGTGCTGGCGCACCTGCTGATCGGCTCGGAGGGAACGCTGGGGTTCATCAGCGACATCACTTATCGTACGGTGCCCGAGTATCCGTGCAAGGCGAGCGCACTGATCCTGTTCGACGATCTGGGCTCCGCCTGTCGCGCCGTCATCGCGCTGAAGAGTGCACCGGTGGCCGCCGTGGAACTCGCTGACCGCGCCGCGCTCCACTCCGTCGAGAACAAGCCGGGCATGCCCGCAAGCATCCGTACGCTGCAGGCGGGTGGCGCGGCGCTGCTCGTGGAAACCCGTGCTGAAGATCCGGATGCGCTGACCGCGCAGGTCGGCGCGATCGAAGCGGTGCTTGCAGCGCTCCACACGGCCGAGCCGGTGCGATTCTCGACCGATCCACAAGAGTGCGCCCGTCTGTGGAATGTGCGAAAGGGCATGTTTCCGTCGGTCGGTGCGATGCGCGACGTGGGGACAACCGTCATCATCGAGGACGTCGCCTTCCCGGTTCCTCGCCTCGCCGAGGCGACGCTGGACCTGCAAGGGCTTCTGACCGCACATGGCTATGCCGACGCGATCATCTTCGGCCACGCGCTGGAAGGAAACCTGCATTTCGTGTTCACGCAGGATTTCAACGTCGCGTCCGAAGTCGAGCGTTACCGCGGGTTCATGGCCGAGCTGTGCCAAATGGTCGTGGCGACGTACGACGGGTCGCTCAAGGCGGAGCATGGGACCGGTCGCAATATCGCGCCCTTCGTCGAGCTCGAATGGGGTGCGGAAGCGTACGAACTGATGCGAGCCATCAAGCACCTGTTCGACCCGCGCGGCCTGCTCAACCCGGGTGTGATCCTCAACGACGATCCCAATGCGCACGTCAAACACCTGAAGCCGCTGCCGGCCGCTGATGCCATTGCCGACAAGTGCATCGAGTGCGGCTTTTGCGAGGTCAAGTGTCCGTCCCACCGGCTTACGCTGTCGCCGCGGCAGCGCATCGTCGGGTGGCGGGAAATCGCACGCCTCGAAGCCGATGGAACGGACCCCGCCCAGGCGTCCGCAATGCATCGGCTTTACGACTACCACGGGATCGACACCTGCGCTGGCTGCGGACTATGCGCCACCGCCTGTCCGGTCGGCATCGAGACCGGCATTCTGATCAAGGCGCTGCGCGGACGCCGGGCAAGCCCGCTCGCACGGCGCACCGCGGACCTTGTCGCCGACCACTACGCGGTTACGACCGCGGCGGTGCGATTCGGATTGGCAGGAGCGAACGCGCTGCACGGGCTCGTTGGCACGCGGGTGATGCAGGCGTCACTCGACAAGTTGCGCAAGCTCTCGGGTGGGGCACTGCCCAAGTGGTCGCCTGCACTGGGGCGGGCCGTGCACTTCACGCCGGCGCGGCGCGCACCGCTGCAGGGCGATGGCGGCGATGCCGTCGTTTATTTTCCCAGCTGCGCCGCGCGCAACATCGGCGCGCAGCGCGGCTCCCCGCTCGTCGATTCGTTGCCGGTGGCGGCCGAGCGACTGTTCGCGAAGGCCGGTTTCGACGTGGTCTACCCGCGGGAGCTGGCCGAGCTGTGCTGCGGGCAGCCGTTCGAGAGCAAGGGCCTCGCACAGACGGCCGACCGCAAGTCGGCCGAGCTGGAAGCGGCGTTGCGCGACGCGAGCAACGGCGGGCGCCTGCCAATCGTGTTCGACACGAGCCCCTGCGCCTATCGGATGAAGCGCTACCTCGGTGAACGACTCGCGGTCCAGGACAGCATCGAGTTCCTGCACGACACGGTCCTGCCCCGCGTCACGATCGAGCGCAAAGCGACCTCCGTCGCCATCCACCCGGTATGCAGCGTACGCAAGATGGGGACCGTCGATCGCCTCGAGCGCATCGCGCAACGCTGCAGCGCGGACGTGGTGAAGGTGGACGAAGTGCTGTGCTGCGGCTTCGCCGGGGACAAGGGCTTCAATCGTCCGGAGCTGAACGAACACGCGCTGCGGCACTTGCACGAGGCGCTGCCGGTGCGCTGCTCGACCGGTTACTCGACGAGCCGTACGTGCGAGATCGGTCTTTCCGAATACTCGGGATTCCCTTATCAATCGATCATCCACCTCGTCGACGAATGCGCCCGCGTGACTTCCAGCGACGGCGACGCGACGGCCAAGGCGGCGTCCCACCGACACGCAGCCATGGCTTCCGGCCGATGAAGGTCGCGCTCTTCGTTCCCTGTTACATCGACGCCTTCTTTCCCGAGGTCGGCGTCGCCACGCTGGAACTGCTCGAACGACTCGACATCGAGGTCGTGTATCCGCTGGACCAGACCTGCTGCGCGCAGCCGATGGCCAACAGCGGCTGCCACGCCGAGGCGGCGGCGACGGAAAAACTGTTCGTCAGGAACTTCGCGGGTTTCGATTACATCGTCGGGCCTTCGGGAAGCTGCGTTCACCACGTTCGCGACCATCTGACGGCGATCCCGCAGACGCCGCAGGTCACGAAGGTCCGCCGGAATATCTACGAGCTCGTCGAATTCCTGCACGACGTCGTCAAGGTCCAGGCGTTCCCATGGGCGTCGTTCCCGCACAAGGTCGGCCTGCACAACGGCTGCTCGACGCTGAGGGCGTTGCGCGAGGCCAAGACGTCCGAGATCGACGAGCCGTATTTCTCCAAGCCCATGGGCCTGCTGTCCAAGATCAAGGGGATCGAGTTCGTCACGCCGGAACGGCCGGACGAATGCTGCGGCTTCGGCGGTACGTTCTCGGTGTTCGAGGAGCCGGTGTCGGCCCGAATGGGTTACGACAAGGTCAACGACCACCATCGCGCCGGCGCCGAGTACATCGTGTCGGCGGACATGTCCTGCATGATGCACCAGAAGGGTTGTGCTGAGCGGCTCGGGCTTCCGATCAAGTTCATTCACGTCGCGCAAGTGCTGAACGGAGCCCAGGCATGAAGCGCATCGACCACGCTGAAGCATCGTCACACTTCATCAAGGCCAAGGATCACATCGAATTCCATGATCGCAGGCTCTGGGACCTGCGGCAGAAGCGCGACCGCGAAAGCGTACAGCTCGACGAATGGGAGGCGCTCCGGACGCTGGCCTCGGAGATCAAGGAACACACGCTGACCCACCTCGCCGACTACCTCGAGGAATTCGAGGCCAACGCGACGCGCAACGGCGTTCACGTGCATTGGGCACGGGACGCTGCCGAGCACAACCAGATCGTTTTCGAGATCATGAATTCTCGCGGCGCACGCACGCTGGTCAAGGCGAAGTCGATGCTGACCGACGAATGCGACATGCGGCCGTTTCTCGAAACCCGCGGCATCGAGATCATGGAAACCGACCTCGGCGAGCGCATCCAGCAGCTCGATGACGAGCCGCCGAGCCACATCGTCGTACCAGCCGTGCACAAGCTGCGCGCCGACGTGGCGCGCGTCTTTTCCGAAACGATCGGCACCGATCCGAAGAACAGCGACGTCCATTACCTTGCCGAGAGTCAGCGGCAGCACACGCGGCCATACTTCCTGCGCGCGGACGCGGGCATGACGGGTGCGAACTTTGCGGTCGCGGAGACCGGGTCGATCGTCGTGTGCACCAACGAGGGCAACGCCGATCTCAGCGTTCACCTGCCACCTCTCTACATTGCCTCCGTCGGCATCGAGAAGGTCGTACCGCGGATCGAGCATCTCGGCGTCTTCGTCCGGATGCTGTCGCGAAGCGCGCTGGGGTCACCGATCACGCAGCTCACCTCCCACTTCCGCGTGCCGCGCAAAGGCACCGAAATGCACGTGGTGCTCGTCGACAACGGCCGCTCGGAACGGCTCGGCATGGACGATTTCTGGTACTCGCTCAAATGCATCCGCTGCGGAGCCTGCATGAATACGTGCCCCGTCTACCGGCGGAGTGGCGGATTGAGCTATGGAGCCACGTATTCGGGACCGATCGGCGTCATCATCGATCCGACGTTCAACCTGCGCAAATACAGCTCGCTTCCGTTCGCATCGACGTTGAACGGCAGTTGCACCAGCGTGTGCCCGGTACGGATCAACATCCACGAACAGATCTACAAATGGCGTCAGATCATCAGCGAGCGTAATCAGCTGCCGATGATCAAGAAAGAGGCGATGCAGATCGCCGGCAAGGTGCTGTCCAGTCCGCGGCTGTATCGCGCGGCGGTGGAGACCGCGGGCGCGGGTGTCGAGCACCTGCCGCGATTCATGCTGTACAACCGCCTCAACGCCTGGGGGCTGCAGCGCGAGGTCCCGCAGGCACCGCCATCGACATTCCGGCAGTGGTACCTCGAGCATCGCGTGAAGAACGGCGGCCGGGGATGAGTAGCCGGCACGAGATCCTTGACCGCGTGCGCAAGAACCAGCCTGCGCCGCGACCGTTGCCGAACGTCCCGATGTTCGACGCGGGCGTTGCAGCTTCGCTTGACGCGTTCAGGACGGCGCTGTCGCGAATGGGCGGCCGGTTTGTGCCCGCCGCCGACGATCAGGACCTCGACGCGCAGGTCCACGCACTTTTTCCCGATGCGAAAGTCGTCTGTTCGGCCACTCCCGAGGTGAAGGGCAACCGCCCGATCGACTCGATACGCGCACCCCGAGACCTTCACGATGTGGACGTCGGTGTTGTGCGTGCGGTGTTCGGCGTCGCAGAAACAGGATCGATATGGCTGTCGGACGCCGAGTTTGGCGTCAGTGCGCTGGGTTTCCTGTCGCAACATCTGATCGTCTTGCTCGATCCGCAGGCGATCGTCACGAACATGCACCGCGCCTACCAGCATCCGGGATTGTTCACGGCCGACTATTCGGTGTTCATGACGGGACCGTCGGCGACCGCCGATATCGAAGGTGTACTGATCCATGGTGCCCAGGGCGTACGCACGATGTCGGTCATTCCGTGCCGGCGTGGCGCCCGCGTGACCCCTCGCCCCACAGGTGCGTAGACAATGAGCCTCATCCCGAAGGACCTGACGCCGGTCTATAAAGCGACGATCGCCAAGGGCACGAACGCCCAGCGCTGGCAGCGGCCGCTTTTCGTCAGCCTGCTGCCGCCGTGCAACCACGCGTGCCCGGCGGGCGAGAACATCCAGGCATGGCTCGACCTCGCGCAAGCGGGGCGCTACCAGGAGGCCTGGCAGAAGTACATGGAGCAAAACCCGCTGCCCGGCACGCACGGCCGGGCCTGCTATCACCCCTGCGAGAGCGCGTGCAACCGGCAATTCCTCGACTCCCCGGTTGCCATTCATTCGCTCGATCGCTTTCTAGGCGACCTTGCCAACGAAAAAGGTTGGCGGGTGCCGGTCATGCCGTCGACGGGCAAGCGCGTGCTGGTCGTTGGCGCAGGTCCCGGCGGATTGTCGTGCGCCTATCACTTGCGGCGGATGGGCCACGACGTCGTCATCCGCGATGCCGCTCCGGAGCCCGGCGGAATGATGCATTACGGGATCCCGCAATACCGGCTCCCGCGCGACGGACTGATGCAGGAGATCGCGCGCATCCAGGCGATGGGCGTGACGATCGTCTCCAATTACCGCGTCAACGACGTGCTCGCGGAGAAGAACGCCGGGCGCTTCGACGCCGTATTCCTCGCGATCGGCGCGCAGGTCGGTAATCACCTCGACATTCCGGCGATGGATGGCGGCAAGATGATCCACGCGCTCGACTTGCTGGAGCAGGTCGAGCAAGGGAAGCCGCCCAAGCTTGGACGCGTCGTCGGCATCGTCGGCGCCGGCAACACCGCGGTCGACGCGGCGCGGGTCGCGAGGCGCCTGGGTGCCGAGGAAGCGGTGCTGATCTACCGCTCCGATTCCAAGCACATGAGGGCGCACCCCGAGGAGGCGGCCGAGGCATTCGCCGAGGGCGTCAAGGTCAAATGGATGTCGACGGTCAAGCAATTCGGCAACGACGAGCTCATGGTCGAGCAGATGCAGATGCTGCCCGATGGATCGGGAACGGTCGGCACCGGCAAGTACGAACGGCTGAAGGCCGACTCACTCGTGCTGGCGGTCGGCGAGCATTCCGACCTGGAATTCCTGAAGACGCTCCCGGGTGTTCGGATCGCGCGCGGGAATGTCGTCGAAGTCGACGACCATATGGCAACAGGTTCCACCGGCATTTTCGCCGGCGGCGACATGATCGGCGGCGCGAGAACGATGACCGCCGCCGTGGGCCACGGCAAGAAGGCCGCACGCAACATCGACGCCTGGCTGCGCGGACAGCACTATTCGAAGGCGCCGACATCCGACGTCGTCCCTTTCGAGGCGCTCAACCTTCCCGTCTTCCTGGATGCGGACCGACGCGAGCAATTGCAGACGCCTGCGGCGAAGCGGCATGGATTCGACGAGGTGGTCGCCGGTCTTAGCGAAACGGAAGCACGCTACGAGGCAAGTCGTTGCCTATCCTGCGGCAACTGCTTCGAGTGCGACAACTGCTACGCATCGTGTCCGGAACAGGCGATCGTCAAGCTGGGCAAGGGGCGCTTCTACCGCTTCGACTACGACCTGTGCACGGGGTGCGCCGTGTGCTTCGAGCAGTGTCCGTGCCACGCCATCGAAATGGTCGCCGAACCTGCAGCGGCGACGGGGCGAGTTGCACCATTGCTGATGCCCGGTAAATTCGCCGTCCGCGGGTGACACCAGACAGGGGCGAACGCATGTCCAGCATCCAGAGCGCCGTCATGGACGGCAACACGGCGGCCGCGCACATCGCCTACCGCGTCAACGAGGTCGCGTCGATCTTCCCGATCACGCCATCGTCGACGATGGCCGAGCTCGCCGACGCGTGGGCCGCCGAGGGAATCGAGAACATCTGGGGCAACGTGCCGGTCGTCCAACAGATGCAGTCGGAAGGCGGCGCAGCGGGCGCCGTGCATGGATCACTGCAAAGCGGTGCGCTGACGACGACATTCACGGCGTCGCAGGGCCTGCTGCTGATGCTGCCCAACATGTACAAAATCGCCGGCGAGCTGACGCCCTGCGTGTTCCATGTCGCGGCACGTGCGCTCGCGACCCAGGCGCTGTCGATCTTCGGTGATCATTCGGACGTGATGAGCGCGCGGATGACCGGCTTCGCGATGCTCGCGGCGGCGTCGGTGCAGGAGGCGCACGACCTGGCGTTGATCGCGCAGGCGGCGACGCTCGAGTCGCGCGTGCCGGTCATCTTCTTCTTCGACGGCTTCCGCACCTCCCACGAGGAAAACAAGATCGCGGTCATCCCCGACGCGCAGATCCGGGCCATGATCGACGATGAGCAGGTGCGAGCATTCCGCGAACGTGCGCTTTCGCCGGAGCGACCGGTGGTGCGCGGCACTGCGCACAATCCCGACACGTTCTTCCAGGCGCGGGAGACGGTCAATCCGTTCTACGCGCGGTTTCCCGGCATCGTGACGAGCGTGATGGACCGCTTCGCCGGCGTGACCGGCCGACAGTACAGGCTCTTCCGCTACACCGGCCATCCGGACGCCGAGCGTGTCGTCGTGGCCATCGGGTCGGGCTGCGAGGTGCTGGACGAGACGGCCACGTACCTGAACGAGCAAGGGGAGCGGACCGGCGTGCTGCAGGTGACGCTCTACCGCCCGTGGCACGCCGACGCGTTTCTTGCCGCGCTGCCGCGGACGGTGAAGTCGATTGCCGTGCTCGATCGGACGAAGGAGCCCGGCGCGCTTGGCGACCCGCTATACCTCGACGTTCTCGGCACGTTCGCGCAGGCCGTCGCGTCCGGAACGTGGGGCGCAATGCCGAGGTTGATCGGCGGACGCTACGGCCTGTCGTCGAAGGACTTCGATCCGGCGATGGCCAAGGCGGTCTTCGACGAGTTGGACAAACCCGACTCCAGACACGGGTTCACCGTCGGCATCACCGACGACGTCTCGCACACGAGCCTCGCCGTCGATCCGGGGTTCGACATCGAGCCGCCCGACGTCGTGCGTGCGCTGTTCTACGGCCTCGGTGCCGACGGAACGGTTGGCGCCAACAAGAACTCCGTGAAGATCCTCGCGGCGGATCCCCGCCGCTACGCGCAGGGCTACTTCGTCTACGACTCGAAGAAGTCCGGCTCGTACACGATTTCGCATCTGCGCTTCGGCCCGAAGCGCGTGCGCGCGCCGTACCTGCTGAAGTCGGCCAGCTTCGTCGGCGTACACAAGTTCGACTTCCTGTTCAAGCAGGACGTGCTTGTCGCGGCGGCGCCCGGCGCCACGGTTCTCGTCAACAGCCCGTACGCAGCCGACGCCGTGTGGGACGAGTTGCCGCGCAGGGCGCAGCAACAGATCATCGACAAGCATCTGCGGTTGTTCGTCATCGACGCGTCGAGAGTTGCGTTCGACCTGGGTCTCGGCTCGCGCAGCAACACCATTCTTCAGACGTGCTTCTTTGCGCTGTCCGGCGTGCTGCCGCGCGACGAGGCGATCGCCGCGATCAAGCAGGAAACCGAACGGACCTACGCCCGCAAGGGGGCGGAAATCGTCAAGAAGAACTTCGCGGCCATCGACAATGCGCTCGTCAACCTGCGCGAAGTCGCGGTGCCCCACGCTGCGACCGGGACGCATGCCGTCGCGAAGATGGTGCCGGACTCGGCGCCCGCCTTCGTGCGCAACGTCATCGCCGTGATGATGGAGGGTCGCGGCGACTCACTGCCCGTCAGCGCGTTGCCGATCGACGGTACGTTCCCGACCGGGACGACGCGATTCGAAAAGCGCAACATCGCGGAAGAAGTGCCGATCTGGGAACCCGACCTGTGCATCCAGTGCGGCCAGTGCTCGATCGTCTGCCCGCACAGCGTCATCCGTGCGAAGTATTACGACCGCGGACGTCTCGCGGACGCGCCTGCCGCGTTCAAGGCCGCGCCGATCAATGCGCGCGGATATCCCGATTCCTCGTACACGCTTCAGGTCTACGTCGAGGACTGCACCGGTTGCGGCGTATGCGTTGAGGCCTGTCCGGCACATAGTCCGGCCGACGACCGGGTCAAGGCGATCAACATGAAGCCGCGCCTCGACGCATCTCGACGACGAGGTGGCGAGCATCGAGTTCTTCGAGAAGCTGCCCTGGGCCGATCGGACGCGGGTGAACTTCGCGAACGTGCGCGGCGTGCAGTTCATGCAGCCGCTGTTCGAATTTTCGGGTGCCTGCGCCGGGTGCGGCGAGACGCCATACTTGAAACTGCTTTCGCAACTGTTCGGCGATCGGCTGCAGATCGCCAACGCGACCGGCTGCTCGTCGATCTACGGCGGCAACCTGCCCACGACGCCTTGGGCGACCGGAGCGGACGGACGCGGGCCGGCGTGGGCGAATTCGCTGTTCGAGGACAACGCAGAATTCGGCCTCGGCTATCGGATGGCCATCGACAAACAGGCCGAGATTGCAAAGGGATTGGCGCGAAAGCTGGCACCGCGATTGGGCGAGGACCTCGTCAGCGCCCTGCTCGAGGCACGACCACAGACGCTCGATTCGGATTTCCGCGTACAGCGCGAGCGCGTGGCGGCACTCAAGCTCAAGCTCGCGTCGATCGACGATGCCGACGCGCGCAACCTCCTCGCCCTGGCCGACTACCTGGTGCCGCGCTCGGTATGGATCGTCGGCGGCGATGGCTGGGCGTACGACATCGGATCCGGCGGGCTCGACCACGTCCTATCGACCGGTCGCAACGTCAACGTGCTCGTCCTCGACACCGAGGTCTATTCCAATACCGGCGGACAGGCATCGAAGGCAACGCCGCTCGGAGCTTCGGCCAAGTTTGCCGCCGCCGGCAGGAAGGTCCCACGCAAGGACCTCGCGATGATGGCGATCTCCTACGGCAACGTCTACGTCGCGCAGGTCGCGATGGGCGCCAACAACGAGCAGGCGGTCATCGCGTTTCGCGAAGCCGAGGCGTACGAGGGCACGTCGCTGATCCTCGCCTATTCGCAATGCATCGCGCACGGTACCGACATGCGACACGGAATGAAACAGGCGGCGCGCGCCGTCGCGAGCGGTCATTGGCCGCTGCTCCGCTTCGATCCGACGATGCGCCGCCGCGAGATGAATCCCTTTCGTCTCGACTCGACGCGCCCGCGCATCCCGCTCGACGAATACCGCGCGCGCGAAGTGCGCTTCAAGATCGTCGAGCAGACCAATCCGGGCGAAGCCGGCCACATGCTGCATCAGGCGCAACTCGCGCTCGACGAGCGGTACAAGCTCTATGAGGACCTCGCCGCGCGCGACGGCAGCCGTTTCCTTCCGCATTGGGAGAACGTGTAGCCATGGACCTGTCGACGACGTACCTCGGATTGCGGCTCGAGCATCCGGTCATTGCGTCGGCCTCGCCGCTGACGGCCACCGTCGATGGTATTCGCGCGCTCGAGGACGCGGGAGCGGCGGCCGTGGTCATGCCGTCGCTGTTCGAGGAGCAAATCAAGGCCGAGGACACCGCGTACGCGATGTACACCGATCACGGCTCGTACAGCCAATCCGAGGCAGGCAGCTACTTCCCCGACCTGGCGAACTACGACCGTGGCACCTCGGGGCACCTCGACACGTTGCAGCGGGCAGTCGCCTCGGTCGACATTCCGGTGATTGCCAGTCTCAATGCGGTGACGCTGGAAGGATGGACAACCTACGCGGCGAAGCTCGAACAGGCGGGTGCGGCAGCCCTCGAGCTGAACCTGTATTTCATCCCGACCGATCTCACGATGAGCGGCCAGGACGTCGAGGCGCGCTACGTCCAGGCCGTTGTCGCGGTCAAGCGCACGGTGAAGATCCCCGTCGCCGTGAAGCTGTCGCAATTCTTCAGCTCGACCGGCAACATCGCACGGCAGCTGGCGGACGCCGGCTGCGACGGCCTCGTGCTGTTCAACCGGTTCTACCAGCCCGACTTCGACCTGGCCACGCTGGCCGTCAAGTCGGAACTGACGCTGAGCTCCAGGCACGAAGCGGGGCCCGCATTGCTGTGGATTGCACTGCTTGCGGGCCGACTCGATCGATCACTCGCCGGAACGGGCGGCGTCGAAACCGCCGACCAGGTCGTCAAGTTTCTGCTGGTGGGGGCTAACGCCGTGATGACGGCGTCGGCTCTGCTTCGCCACGGACCGGCGTACATGCGCACGCTCACCGGCGGCCTCGAGCGATGGCTCGGCGAAAACGGGCATCTCTCCGTTTCCGCGATCCGCGGACTGAAAAGCGTCGACCGGCTCGATGACGTGGGTGACCTGCTGCGCGCGCAATACATGACGCTGCTCGCCGGGTATTTGCCCGGAAGGCTGGCCGCGTGAGGATCAGGGCTTGCTTCGCGTGCTCCAAAGCCGTCTAGCCTCGGCGCGTAAGAAGGCGTCCCCACAAAAAGAAGAAAGCGCGCGTGACGACTTCGCAAGTGTTGATCTGGATCATCCCCGGCGTTTGACAAACGGGGGATTCTTTCAAGATGCGGGTTGAGCGCCGTGTCCTCGCGACACTCGCCCCAACGCGAAGGGAACGTCATGCGGCTCGGTACCTCAGTTGCGGCGTGCGGATTCGCGGTCCTGCTCGCGAGCTTCGGCGGAACAGCCCTCGCCCAACAAGCGGCGGACGCCACGCCGGCCGCAGCCAAGCGGCCGGACGTCACTCCCATCTGTGCGAATTGCCACGAGGACAAGCACACGTCCATCACGTTCGCCGCGCACGGCGCGAAGAATGACGCCACCGGCTCGATGTGCCAGGCCTGCCACGGCGATGCCACCGAGCACCTGAAGGATCCGGCCAAGAGCAAGCCGGCCAACCTGATCAAATCCGGAACGGCCGCCGAGAAAACGGCGGTTTGCCTCGCCTGCCATTCGACGAATCGGCAACTCGCCTTCTGGGAATCGGGCAAGCATGCGCTGGGCGACGTCGCGTGCTCGAACTGCCACAGCATCCACGGGAGGTCGGGCAACCCGACCATCGCACCGTTCCAGACGACCTTCCGTCCGAACGAATCGGAAGTCTGTGGCACGTGCCACCAGGACATCCGTTCGCAGACCCTGAAGCCGTCGCATCACCCGATCGTCGAAGGCAAGATCAAGTGCTCCGATTGCCACAATCCGCATGGCGCCATCAGCCCCGTGATGCTGCGCAATGCATCGGTCAACGACCAGTGCCTGAGCTGCCACGCCGACAAGCGCGGACCGTTCGTGTTCTCCCACCCACCGGTCGAGGAGAACTGCGCGAGCTGCCACAACCCGCATGGCTCCTCGCACTACAAGCTCCTGAACGAGCACGCGCCGAACCTGTGCCAGGATTGCCACGACGCGGCCCGCCATCCCGGGAGTATCTACGGCGGCGGCGCGGCCTGGAAGCTTCCGGACGGATCACCGAATGCGAGCGTCAACACGCGCTTCATCGCTCGGGCATGCGTGAACTGTCACAACGCTATTCATGGATCGAACGCGCCCGGCAGCAAGGGTCGCTTCTTCTTGCGGTGAGGCGGGGAGGGCAACGTGAGCAAGAAACCAATCTGCGCACAACTTCCCGCGCTCTTGCTGATCGCGTCACCGGTGTTCGCGCAGGACGCCAATTGGCAGGTCGAAGGATCCGCCACCCTGGGCGGCATCTACAACTCGACCCACGACACGAAGGACGCTTCCAAGTTCGAGGAATACCGCGACCTCGGCAACGGCGCCCTGTCGAACATCTTCGTGCGCGGACGCAGGGACCGCACGTGGTTCGACGGCTACGGCGAGAATTTCGGCCGCGACGACCAGTACCTGATGCTGCGCGGCGGAATCTATGATCTGTTCAAGTACAAGATCTACAGCGATTCGCTGCCGCACAACTTCCTCTTCGATGGCCGGACGCCGTTCACCGGGGCGGGTTCGGGACAACTCACCACGACGTTCCCGCAGCCGGATCCGTCCACGTGGAACTCGCTCGACATCGGCTACAAGCGCACGGATAACGGCGGCTTCTTCGAGTGGCAGGGGCTCGCGCCGTGGTATTTCCGTGTCGACCTCAATCAGGTCGAGTTCGACGGCACCAAGATCGGCTCGGGCGCCAACGGCACCAGCCCCGGCAATGGCTTCACCGATCTGATCTTCCCGACCCAATACAAAACGAAGAACGCGAGCGCCGAGGGCGGCTACAGCAGCGGCAACCTGACCGCTTCGTTGAGCTACCTGTACAGCAAGTTCGAGAACGATTTACAGACCTTCACCTGGAACAACGGGTTCTTCAACAACAACGTCGACACCACGTATCTCGCGCCCGACAACCAGTATCAGAAGATCGCGGCCAACCTCACGTACCGCGGCCTGCCGTGGAATTCGACGTTCGCGGCACGCTACACGTGGCAGGAAACGAAGAGCGACGCCACGCTCGCGCAGACCGCCCTGAACAGCACCGGCAACCCCGCCTTCGGCCCGACGCTGCCAAACGTCGATACGTTCAACGGGAAGATCCAGAACCAGACCTTCACCGCGGCTTTCGCGTCCCATCCGGTCAAGTCCGTCGACACGCGCGTCTATTACAACTATTACAAGCGCAGCAACGACTCGACCAGCGTGGTCTATTCATCGGACTCGTTCGTTGATTGCGGAGGACCTTGCGTCAGCGACATGTTCGAGTTCACGAAGAACAACGCGGGTGTCGACGCCTACTGGCGATTCCTGCCGAACAACCGCCTCGGTGTCGGCTGGGACTACTGGCATATCGACCAGAACCGGCACGACTACGACAACATCCGGACCAACCGCCTGTTCGTCGAGTGGAAGAACACGTCCCTGCCCAACCTCAGCGGACGCCTGAAGTACACGTACTTCCAGCGCCGCTCGGATTTCCTGCTGGGCAATGCGGGCGTGGACGCCAACGATCCTGCCTTCCTCGAGCGCTTCACGTCGCGGATCGACCTTTCGAGTGTCGATCGCAACGAGATCAAGCTGATCGGCGACTGGAGCCCGATGCCGCTGCTCGACTTCTCGCTCGAGACGACGTGGAAGGACAACAAATACAAGGACATCACGCTCGGGCGGACGTCCGACCGGCGCGAGGACATCTATCTCAGCGCGTCATGGGGCGATCCCTCGAAGGTTCGCATCACCGGCTTCGGCGACTACGAGCGCATCACGTACGATTCGAACCACCGCAACGTCGGCGTCGGCTCGTGCGATAGCAAGACCGGCCCGAACTGCTTCGATCCGAGCGCTCCGCCCTCGTCGTCGTCATTCAACTGGTCCGCGCGAAACCGGGACCACAACTGGGTCGTCGGCTTCGGCGCCGACTGGCCGGCGACCGAGCGCCTGATGATCAAGGGGTCGCTCCTCTATTACGAGACCGACGGTGGGGCCGACATCGCCAGCCAGAACAACTTCGGCAATCCGCTGCCGATCACCGCGTACGACGATACCAAGCGTACGTCGTTCAACCTGAAGGGGATCTACGCGTACGACAAGAACTGGTCGTTCACGCTCGGATACGCGTACGAGCGCTGGCGCTACAATGACGCCGCCTACGACGGCTATCAGAACACGATTCCGTCACCCGGCGTCACCACCAACACGGCGCAGAGCTACCTGAACGGCTACCTTGCGTTCAACAATTACAACGCGAACATCGTGTACCTGCTCGCGACGTACACGTTTTCACACTGACGCAGCAGTAAGCGCGACGCCGGCGGCGCGACGGCGGACAGCGCACAAGGCGGAGTCGATAGGCCCGTGGGTCGCATCGGGATCACGGTGATGCTGGCGGCCGCGTTCGCGGCGTTTTCCGTCCTTGCCTGGCGGAAGCTTGCCATCGTGTTTGCACTGAGCGGCGAATCCAGATGGGATAACGCGTCCGCGCGCCTGTGGCGCGTCGCTCGGAACGGCTTTCTTCAATCAAGGATGATTCGCGGCGAGCGCAAGCCCGGGATCATGCACGCCGTGATCTTCACGGGCTTTCTCGCATTGCTCGCGCGAAAGCTTCAGCTGATCGTCATCGGCTACGACGCGACGTTCGTGTATCCGGGCGCATTCGGCGTGGCGTTTGCATGCCTGAAGGACTGGGTCGAGGTCGCAGTGCTGCTTGCGGTTGGTTACGCGTTCTTCAGGCGACTCGTACAAAAACCTGCGCGGCTCGAGCGCAACGGCGAGGCGCTGGTGATCCTATCGCTGATCGCGGCAATCATGATCACGGATTTCCTGTTCGACGGCTTTCGCTACGCCGTTGGGGCAAGCAACAACGGTGGGATTGCAGATGAAGCCAGGTATGCCGTTGTCGGGCCTGCAATCGCACGCGGGCTCGCCGGCTTGACTGCGCCGATGCTCCATATGGGGGAGCACCTGTTTTATTGGACACAAGTGGCCACGGTGCTTATATTCCTGGTCCTGCTGCCGACCGGCGAACACTTTCATATCGTCACCGCGTTGCCGGCCCTGTACTTTGCCGATGGCACGGCGTCGAACCGCGTACCGACTGTCGACATCGACAAGCTGATGGAGAACGCGGACGGCGATGACGTGCCCGTCGGCGTCCGAACCGCGGCCGATCTGCACTGGAAGGATGCGCTTGACGCGTTCACCTGCACGGAATGCGGCCGCTGCAAGGATGCCTGCCCCACGTTCATCACCGGCAAGCCGCTTGCGCTCAAATGGGTTTTCGACGACCTGAAACGTCACCTGCTGGCGGAGCGCAGCCGCATCGTCGACAGCGGCGCCGATCAATTGCCTGCAATCGTTCCTGCGATCATTCGCGAGGAGACACTCTGGGCCTGCACGACTTGCGGGTACTGCGAGGCTGCCTGTCCGATCGAACTCGAGCACCTGCCGAGGTTCTACCGCCTCAGACAGCAGCAGGTGATGATCGAGGGCAAGTTCCCGCGAGAACTCAAGGCGGTGTTCGACGCCTACGAAGTGCAAAGCAATCCATGGGCGTTCCCGGCAGAACAGCGCGGTGATTGGGCGAAGGGGCTCGCGTTGCCGGTGGTCAGCACCGCCGAAGAAATCGAGGATCTCGACTGGCTGTTCTACGTGGGGTCGGCCCAGTCGTTCGACCCGCGTGCGCAGCAGATCGCGAGAGCTTTCGTGGGCGTGATGCGACGTGCGGGCGTCCGCATCGGTATCCTCGGCGCCGCCGAGACATCCACGGGTGAATCGGTGCGGCGGGCGGGTAACGAAATGCTGTTTCAGCTGCTTGCGAAGAATCTGGTTGCGACGCTGAATCGCCTGGGCGTGACACGCATCGTCACCTGCGATCCGCATGCGTTCAACACGCTACGCAACGAGTACCCCGAGTTCGGCGGCCACTACGAGGTGATCCATCACACGCAGCTGATCGCGCAGCTTATCGAGCGGGGTCGCTTGATGCTCGCCCCTGCGTTCGAGAAAGTGATCTACCACGAGCCCTGTTACCTGGGGCGCCACAACGGAGAGTACGAGGCGCCTCGCCGCGCACTCCGCGCTGCGTGCAGCGATGTGCCGCTCGAGTTTGCGCTCGCCCGCGACAAGGCGATGTGCTGCGGTGCCGGAGGTGCGCGGATGTGGATGGATGAAAAGATTGGGCGCCGTATCAACGTGACGCGCGTCGAGCAGGCGCTAACCCGTTCCCCGACGACGATCGCAACCGCATGCCCGTACTGCGCGGTCATGTTGCAGGATGGGGTCAATGCACTCGGGCAGGCCGACAACGTGAAGATTCGCGACATTGCCGAACTGGTGGGCGAGTCGCTCGCCGCCGATTGATCACGGCGCGATCGCGAACCGACCGGTAGTGGCCCGCGCGCCGGTCGTTGCCTTCCGAACCGACGGTCAATAGCGTCCGTGCAGCTTCGAGATGTAGTTGGTCAACTCGACCGATTGCATGGATAGCTGTGCCTGGATCTGGTGCACCGCTTTCACGATTGCGCGCATGACCTTGTACACGACAATCGGATGGCTTGCGAGCAGCGATTCGAGTTTCTCGCGCTCTAGTCCAACGACGCAGGTGGCACCGCGGGCCACGAGCGACGCGTAGTGCAACGTGTCATCCATGAAGCTGAGCTCGTCGGCGAAATCGCCCGCCCCGATGGAAAAGAGCGTGACCTCATCGACACTGCCGGCATTCTTCACCACGCAGAGTAGACCGTCGACGATCGCATAGAGATGGCTGTCCGACTCCCCCTCCCTGACCAGAACCTCGCCGTCCTTCAACTCGCGCAACGTAACCAGGTTGCTCAGCACGCCGCACTCTTCTGCGGTTAGCTCGGCCGCCAGCTTCGACTGGCGCACCACTTCAAGTCGATCTCGATTGGCCATGGGCTTTGCTCCTATCGAATATGGTGAATGCAACGGCGCTCCGCCAGGCCCAACCGCCTCAGCACTACCACGCAGGCTGGCGTCCATAGAGCTGCTCGGCGCGGGTGACGAATGCGTTCACCCGTGTATGGCCGCCCATTTGGAGCCGCGGCTACGGATCTCGTCGTCGGCTTCGACGCGACGCCGTCAGCCGCAGGTGAAAACGCAGGTAAGCTGCGAGACCGCCTGCCCGTGGCATCGTGAGCGTGGCGTCGCGCGCAATAAGGGCCGACCCATATGCATCGGCGATGGGCTGGAATGTCCATGGGCCTCCTGCAGCTCGTAGACTAGCGCATCGCTGGATAACGCCGTTGATCCACATCAACCAGCGTGACGAACCCTACCCAATACAAGGTCTGGAACGGGTTCTACGACGACATCTTTGCTCCGGTCAACAAAGCTAACCAAGCGAAGATTTCAAGGCGTTCGACGGTGCCTATACGGCAGTCGTGAACGACTGCAATACGTCCGCCAAGGCATGGGGCATGGCTTCATCAAGGTCGTGAAGATGGCCGCGCCCGCGGACAACGGTATCAACTATACGGTGAAGTCGGAGCCAGCTGACGTGCCGAAGTAAGCTCGGTCGCGGCTAGCGTCAACGGCCAGCCCGCTGGCGGTATCGCCTCGCCGGGACGCGTGACCGGCTACGTCTTGACAACCTTTGTGCAGGATGGGGTTAAACTGCCTCATCCGAACCTCGGCACTGGCGCGATGTCGGCTCTTGCGAGCAACGCACGGCCATCGATAGCGGGTCCTCAGGGATCCCTGTCGCTTCACCACATCAAGGTGCATTGCCACACGTGCAGCCTGCGCGAGCTTTGCCTGCCGGTCGGCGTCGATCAAGATGCGCTGCAACAGATCGACGCGTTGGTGACCGAGCGTATCCATGTTAAGAAAGGTGCTGCGCTCTATCGTGCCGGTGACCCATTCTCGGCGCTGCATGCGATCCGCGTGGGCTCGTGCAAGACGACCGTCCTCGGCGAGCAAGGCCATGAGCAAGTCGCCGGTTACCACATGACTGGCGACATCGTCGGGATGGACGGCATAGCATCGGACCGGTATGCGGGTCAGGCCGTCGCGTTGGAGGACTCCGAAGTGTGCGTGTTGCCCTATGACCGCCTGGAAGAGCTTGCGCGTCACCTGGCACCGCTGCACCGCAACCTCGACAAGGTGCTCGCGACCGAAATCGTGCGCGGACACAACCTGATGCTGCTGCTGGGAAGTTTTCGCGCAGAAGAGCGACTGGCGGTCTTTCTGCTGGACCTTTCGCAGCGCTACCGCGAACGCGGCTACTCGGCGACCGAGTTCATGCTGCGATTGACGCGGGAAGACATTGGTAGCTACCTGGGTCTGCAGCTGGAGACAGTGAGTCGTCTGCTTTCGCGTTTCCAGGCCGGTGGATTGCTGCAGGTTCAGGGCCGGTTGGTGAAGCTTCTCGACCTGCCCGCCCTGAAACAGATGGCGGGTGATTCGGGAGCGCGGGGTCCGATCGTGCACGCCTGAGAGCGCCGAGCCCCAAGTTCGTCGCACGATTTGCCTCCGCTGGTTATCGCATCAGTCAGTATCGGCGTTCGCTGGCGTCGAATCCGCGGAAGCAACAATCCAGGTCTATCGCGATCATAATCGGCAACTCGATGCCCGCCGTTGTGGCGGTGGTGCTTCACGCGACATTCGGTGATCAGTAGTCGCTGCAGCAAGCGTCAACGAACGTCGAACGGTCGGCAAGGCCGCCATGAAAATAGATCCGGTTCCGTTCCGAGCCCCCGCCGCCACCAATGAGTTAATGATCGACCGGCGGTTGCGGCAGTGACGCTCAGCCACCGCTTCAGCGGCAACAGTGCGATCACGCTTTGTCTCGCTAGCAGGATGTGTTGGTCGGGATGTTGAAGCACTTTGTTGCTCCGTTTACCGTGTAGGTGATTTTCGCAAAGTTAAATGTAATGTTCTCGGTTGGCGACGTTTGCTTGGGGTCCTTGCCGTCGGCGAAGCCCCCGGTCGAATAGCTGCTGACTAGGACGTCCGTAAGCGTGATAGTCATCAAGCCGTCCACAAGCACGACCGTGGGCAGGTGTTGTCCTCTCGCTACCGCATCGAAAAACAGCGGAGATTGCCCGTCCGCGTAGCGCGTGAGGGAAACGTCCTGCATATTTACCTTCCCCGCGCCGCCCCCGCCGCCTATGTGTGAACTGCCACTGTTGGAGGCACCCCAAGACCAAGCCAGTACCGGGGACGACCCGAATGGGGCAGGTATTGTAAGTGTGCCGACAGGAGCCAGGCGGCGCAGCCAAGGCGCCCGCCGTTGCTACCACGGCAAGAGCAAAGGATGCCGCGGCAAGGTGCTTGGTGACATTCATGGTGGCTCCCTCTGGGTTGCATAGCCTTTTGTTAGAGACCCACGCAGCGGCAGCGCAGGCGCATGGAACTATGGCCTTCTAGCCTGCCAGCGGTTTAGAGTCGATACTCCGATCGGAGTATCGTTGCTGTTAACGCGATATTGTTAATGGGCCTTCGAGGTCTATTCGAGGGAAGAAAGCACGCTGTACGAGCGGCTAGCTATTTGCCCGCACTACTGATCGACGGCGCCTGCGCTTTGGCGTCTTCCTTCGGTACGATCTGCCCGGGAGTATCGGTAGGCGCCTGACCCGGCGGGATGTAGGGGAGCCTGTGCGCAATGCCCTTGTGGCAATCGATGCAGGTCTTTTCCTTATTGGCCAAATAAGTCGAATGCATGTTCTGGGCGCGGACGCTCTGTCGCGTGAAGTCCATGTAGTCGTAGTTGTGACAATTCCGGCATTCCAGTGAGTCGTTCGCCTTGAAACGCGCCCATTCGTGGCGGGCGAGCTCGAGTCGCTTGGCCTCGAACTTTTCCGGCGTATCGACGGTTCCGAAGATCTTGCCCCATACCTCCTTTGAGGCTTGCATCTTGCGCGCCATCTTGACGGTCCATTCGTGCGGAACGTGGCAGTTGGAACACATCGCGCGCACGCCGGAGCGATTCGTGTAATGAATAGTGCTCTTGAGGTCGGCATACGGGTTGTCGTGCATTTCGTGACAACCGGTGCAGAACGTCTCGGTATTGGTGAATTCCATGGCGGTGTTGAAGGCGCCCCAGAAGGCGACGCCGCCGATGAAGCCGCCCACTGTCAGGAAGCCCAGGCTGAAATGCACACTGGGCCGGCGGATGATCGTCCAGTAGCGGCGGATGAGGGCAAGCATGCCGGATACGGTGCTTATCTTGCCGGCGCGCGCGGCGCCGGCTGGGCTTCGCCACCCGCGGCGCCGGCATTACGGAAGGAATTGCCCACCAATGGCTGCACAGGCTCCTGCGGCACATGACACTGCATGCAGAAATACCGTCGCGTCGACACGTGGTCGAGCACGATGCCGCCGCGGTCGATGTAGTGCGTCGCGCTGACCGGGATCGCCTGCGAAAATGCCGTCTTGCCGCGCGCGTGGCAGTCGAGGCATTTGTTGAAGTTCTTGTCGATCTGATAGCCATCCACGCGATGCGGAATGATCGGCGGCTGCCACTCGTAATTGCGCGGTTTTCGCACGTCGTCGTTCACGGCGTTGCGCAGAAGAGGCGGCTGCGTGGCGTCGGGAATCGCAACCGGGCCGCGCATCGCATCGACGGCGACCTCCTCGGGCGCGGCCCACGCCAGCGACCCAAATAGCGCGAAGATCGGAATTATCAGACGAAGGCGCATGGGGGTTGCGGTTCGGTGTTCACACCTTGACGATCTTCACCGCGCACTTCTTGAAGTCCGTCTGGAACGAGATGGGGTCGGTCGCATCCAGCGTCACCTTGTTGATGAGCTGGCTCGCGTCGAACCACGGTACGAACACCAATCCCCGCGGAGGCTTGTTGCGCCCGCGCGTCTCGACGCGGGTTCGCATGCTGCCGCGTCGCGATGCAATCTCCACCTGCACGCCACGCCGAACGCCCAGCGCGGCGGCGTCCTCGGGATGCATGTAGCACACCGCGTTCGGGACCGCCGCATGGAGCTCCGGTACCCGGCGGGTCATCGAGCCGGAATGCCAATGCTCGAGCACGCGGCCCGTCGACAGCCAGAACGGATACTCGTTGTCCGGCATTTCCGGCGGCGGCTCATAGGGCAGTGCGAAGATCCGCGCCTTGCCGTCGGGGAATCCGTAGAACTGGAAGCCGGCACCTGGCTTCACATAGGGATCGGCGCCTTCGCGATACCGCCACAACGTTTCCTTGCCGTTCACTACGGGCCAGCGCAGGCCGCGCGTTTGGTGATACGTGTCGAATGGCGCGAGGTCGTGGCCATGTCCGCGACCGAACTGGGCGTACTCCTCGAACAACCCTTTCTGCACGTAGAAGCCGCAACTCGCGGTTTCCAGATTCTCGTAACCGGACTCCGCCTGCGAAGCGGGAAACCGATCCACCTGGCCGTTGCGGTAGAGCACGTCGTATAGCGTCTTGCCCCGATAGGCCGGCATCTTCGCGAGCAGCTCGGCCGGCCACACCTCTTCCACCTTGAAGCGCTTCGAGAATTCCATCAGCTGCCAGAGATCGGAGCGTGCCTCGCCTGGCGCGGTCACGAGCTGGTGCCAGAAGTGCGTGCGTCGCTCGGCATTGCCGTAGGCGCCTTCCTTTTCGACCCACATCGCTGCCGGAAGAACGAGATCGGCAGCAAGCGTGGTGACCGTCGGATAGACGTCCGATACCACGACGAAGTTGTCCGGATTGCGGTAGCCCGGGTAGCCTTCCTGCATCAGGTTGGCGCCCGCCTGCATGTTGTTGTTCACCATCACCCAATAGGCATTGAGCTTGCCGTCCTTGAGCATCCGGTTCTGCAGCACCGCGTGATAACCCGGCACGCCGGGAATCGTTCCTTCCGGCAGCTTCCAGATGTGCTCGGCCTCGGCGCGATGCTTGGGGTTGGTAACGACCATGTCGGCCGGCAGTCGATGGGCAAAGGTTCCAACCTCGCGCGCCGTACCGCAGGCCGACGGCTGCCCCGTCAGCGAGAACGGACTGTTGCCCGGCGTCGAGATCTTTCCGGTGAGCAAATGCAGGTTGTAGACCAGGTTGTTGCACCACACGCCGCGCGTGTGCTGGTTGAAGCCCATGGTCCAGAACGACATCACCTTGACCTTCGGGTCGGCATAGAGCTCGGCGAGCGCCTCCAGGCGATTCTTTGGAACATTGGTGAGCTTCGCGGTGGAGTCGAGGTCGTAGGCGGCGACGAACTTGGCGTACTCGTCGAAGCCGATGGGCTTGGAGCCACCGGCGTCGCCGGCATTCTTGGCGCGCAACTGCAACGGATGCTCCGGACGCAGGCCATAGCCGATGTCGGCATTCCCGAGCTGGAACGACGTATGTTTGTCGACGAAATCGCGGTTGACGCGATTGGTCTTGATGATGTGATTGGCAATGTAGTTGAGGATTGCCAGATCCGATTGCGGCGTGAACGTGAGCTGGATGTCCGCCAGTTCGTAGGAGCGATGCTCGAACGTCGACAGCACGGCGACCTTCACGTTGCGACCGCTCAGCCGGCGGTCGGTCACGCGCGTCCAGAGGATGGGGTGCATCTCGGCCATGTTGGAGCCCCACAGCACGAACGCGTCCGCTGCCTCGATGTCGTCGTAACATCCCATCGGCTCGTCGGCGCCAAATGTGCGCATGAAGCCGACTGCCGCGGATGCCATGCAGTGCCGCGCATTGGGATCGAGGTTATTCGACCGGAAGCCGGCCTTCATCAGCTTCAGCGCCGCATAGCCCTCCCAGATCGTCCACTGGCCGGATCCGAACATGCCGACGGCGGTTGGCCCCTTGTCTTTCAGCACGCGCTTGAATTGCTCGGCCATGACATCGAAGGCCATGTCCCAGGACACGCTCTCAAACTCGCCGTCCTTGGCATACCGCCCATTCTTCATGCGCAGCAGCGGTGTCCTCAGGCGATCGTCCCCGTACATGATCTTGGACAGGTAATACCCTTTGACGCAGTTGAGCCCGCGGTTCACTTCCGCGTCGGCGTCCCCGCGTGTGGCAACCACGCGGTTGTCCTTCACCGCGACCATCACGCCGCAGCCGGTCCCGCAGAAGCGGCAGGGCGCCTTGGACCACTTGAGATCCGCAGCGTCCTTTGGGGTGTCGACGCCTTGCGCGAGGCCGGGCAGGCTCACACCGGCCACTGCGGCCGCGGCTGCCGCCGCAGTCTGTCGGATGAACGCCCTTCTAGTGGTCGGCATCGGGAAGCGCCTCGTTCATGGATTCGAGGCTGTCGACGCACTGATAAACGAGCGCAGCCGAAAGCACGCCGTCGGCACGCTGGATGCTCGACACTCTGGACATCATCTCGTCGCCCGAGCTCGCTTCGAGCGTGACGACGAGTTTGCCCGCGGGAGACGTTGCATGGACCATCGCGCCCGGGATTGAGGCGATGGACGCCGAAACACACGCAACCTTTTTAGGGGTCGAATGCACCACCAGGCTGGTGATATGCAATTCGTCGTGCATGTCGGTGATTCCTCGGGAGTCCACTGCGCGACGATCAGGATCCACGGCGAACGTCAGCTGCCGGGCGGCCCAGCGACGAGCTGATACATCCACACGAGGAATCCCCAGCTGGCGACCATTGCACCGGCGATCACCGGTGCCATGACAACGGAGAGAAACAGGAAGCTCCGCAGTTCCTGCGCCTTGGTGAAGTGCGGCACACCGTCTTGCACGAGCGACCTCCGCCAACTGGCGTTTGCGCGAGCGTCGAGGGGACACTCCGATTCCTTTTAGCGCACGCGTTGGCGTGTGTCAAACCGCCGCTCGACGCGTCGACACCTCCGACAGTCACTTGAAGGCGTGCACCCAAGGCGCGATGCGTCCGGCGTCGAATTCGGAGGGTGGGCAATGCGCGCCGCGTCGACAGATCCGCATTGGAACTCAGCGAATGACCGGTGTTGAGCCTAGATCACCACGACCGCTGTTGGCCGAC
Organism: uncultured Pseudomonadota bacterium; assembly: GCA_963709335.1. Classification (GTDB taxonomy): domain Bacteria; phylum Pseudomonadota; class Gammaproteobacteria; order Burkholderiales; family Casimicrobiaceae; genus VBCG01. The sequence continues at coordinate 8,812 of CAVPWB010000001.1, read as the reverse complement.
CGCCGCCCCTCGTTCCGCAGGATGACTGCTTTCCACTTCTGCACTGGATGAGGAACTCAATTGCGCCTGCAATCGAGTGTACGCCGGGCATTCGCGACGTTCGTAGCGTCGGCGGTTGGCATGCCAATCGCGTTAAGCTAAAATGCGCAGCGTTTGCAGGCGCGTAGCTCAGCTGGTTAGAGCACCACCTTGACATGGTGGGGGTCGTTGGTTCGAGTCCAATCGCGCCTACCAATTCTTCTTGCATCACGACGTCGATGGCGACGAAGGCATGGTTATGACACCGCGAACGCGTGGAGGATCGGCGTAGCCAGACGCGGTGCCTGCTCGCGCTGACGGTTTGCTGTCCGTCCCGATGAAGAGTGCGGCCCCGCCGCACTTTTTCATTTCAGCGACCGGTTGATCGTTGCGGGCCCGATGCGGGCGCGCGGGAATCCGGTTCTCGTACGAGAGGTCGTCATGCCGAAGATTCGATTGCCCGACGGTACCGTCAAGCCCTTCGACGGTCCGGTCACCGTTGCCGAACTCGCCGCGTCCATCGGCCCTGGTCTCGCGAAAGCAGCACTTGCCGGCAAGGTCGATGGCAAGGTCGTGGACACGTCGCACGTGATCGAAAGCGACGCCGCCGTGGCGATTGTCACCGAGCGCGACGCCGAAGGCCTCGACGTGATCCGCCACTCGACGGCGCACCTGCTCGCCTATGCGGTGAAGGAACTGTTCCCCGACGCGCAGGTCACGATCGGCCCCGTCATCGAGGACGGCTTCTACTACGATTTCGCGTTCAAGCGACCGTTCACGCCCGAAGACCTCGAGGCGATCGAACGCAAGATGAGCGAGCTCGTGAAAAAGAACGAACCCGTTACGCGGTCGCTGATGGCGCGCGACGAGGCGGTGCGCTATTTCCAGTCGCTCGGCGAGCACTACAAAGCCGAGATCATCGCGTCGATTCCGTCCGACGAGCCGATATCGCTGTACGCCGAGGGCAAGTTCGTCGACCTTTGCCGCGGTCCGCACGTACCGTCCACCGGGCGCCTGAAGGTCTTCAAGCTGATGAAGGTCGCCGGCGCGTACTGGCGCGGCGACTCGCGCAACGAGATGCTGCAGCGGATCTACGGCACCGCGTGGACGAAGAAGGAGGATCTCGACGCGTACCTGATGCGCATCGAGGAAGCGGAAAAGCGCGACCACCGCAAGCTCGGCCGGCAGCTCGACCTCTTCCACCTGCAGGACGAGGCGCCGGGCATGGTGTTCTGGCATCCGAAGGGCTGGTCGATCTGGCAACAGGTCGAGCAGTACATGCGGGGCGTCTATCGCGCCAGCGGTTACCAGGAAGTGCGCTGTCCGCAGATCCTCGACCGCTCGCTATGGGAGCGCTCGGGGCATTGGGAGAATTTCAAGGACAACATGTTCACGACCGAGTCGGAGAAGCGCGACCTGGCGATCAAGCCGATGAACTGCCCCGGTCACGTGCAAATCTTCAACACGGGCCTGCGCAGCTATCGCGACCTCCCACTGCGCTACGGCGAGTTCGGCGCATGCCACCGCAACGAGCCTTCCGGCGCGCTGCACGGGCTGATGCGCGTGCGTGGATTCACGCAGGACGACGGCCACATCTTCTGCACCGAGGAACAGATCGAGCCCGAGGTGACCGCGTTCAACAATGTGGCGCTCGGCGTCTATCGCGTGTTCGGCTTCGACGCGATCACGATCAAGCTCGCGCTGCGTCCGGACAAGCGGCTCGGCGACGACGCCACTTGGGACCGCGCAGAGCACGCGCTGCGCGACGCGTTGCGTGCCTGCGGCGTCGAGTGGACCGAGTTGCCCGGCGAGGGTGCGTTCTACGGCCCCAAGATCGAGTACCACCTCAAGGACTCGATCGGCCGCTCGTGGCAATGCGGAACCATGCAGGTGGATTTCCAGATGCCTGGGCGGCTGGGCGCCGAATACGTGGCGGCCGACGACACCCGGCATACGCCGGTCATGCTTCACCGCGCGATCGTCGGCTCGCTCGAGCGGTTCATCGGCATCCTGATCGAACACCACGCCGGCGCGATGCCGCTGTGGCTCGCCCCCGTCCAGGCGGTGGTACTGACGATTGCCGACCGCCACCACGATTACGCCGTGCGGGTGGCGGACGCACTCAGAGCCGGCGGCCTGCGCGTGGCGACCGATTTGCGCAATGAGAAAATAACCTATAAAATTCGAGAACATAGCCTTCAAAAGCTACCCTATCAGTTGATCGTCGGCGATAAGGAGCAGGAGGCTTCCACGGTGGCTGTGCGCAATCGTGGCGGTGAGGATCTGGGCTCGATGCCCGTCGCGTCCTTGCTGGAGCGCTTCCTGCGCGAAGCGCAACCCGAGAAAGGCCTTCAGTAGTCAGGCCTTTTCTTTTTTGAACGTTATGGAGATTGCACAATAGCTCTTGACAAGCAGCAACAGCGACTGAACGGCGAAATCAATGCCCCCGAGATTCGACTCGTGGGCGTGGACGGCGAGCAGCTCGGCATCGTGTCGTTGGTCGACGCGATCGCCAAGGCGGAAGCGGCGGAGCTCGACCTGGTCGAGATCGCCCCGACGGCCAAGCCCCCGGTGTGCCGGATCATGGATTACGGCAAGTTCAAGTACCGGGAAGCGAAGAAGCAGCACGAAGCGAAGCTCAAGCTGAAGCAGATCCAGGTCAAGGAAGTGAAGTTCAGGCCTGGAACGGACGAAGGCGATTACAAGATCAAGCTTCGCAATCTCACCCGGTTCCTGTCCGAAGGTGACAAGGCCAAGGTGACGCTGCGGTTTCGCGGTCGCGAGATGGCGCATCAGGAATTCGGTGTCCGCCTGCTCGAGCGGATCCGCGGCGATCTCGAACCGGTTGCGATCGTCGAACAGTTTCCGAGACTCGAGGGACGGCAAATGGTGATGCTGCTGGCCCCGAAGAAGACGTTGCCGAAAACGCATCACCCGGACAAGCCCGAAGACGGTGCGCCACAGGGCGCAAAAGCCTCTCCGAAGCCGGAGAGCACCGCGGTGGGCAGCAAATAAAGGAACGGCATCATGCCGAAGATGAAGACCAAGTCGGGCGCTAAGAAGCGCTTCCGCGTTCGCGGAAACGGTTCGATCAAGCGCTCGCAGGCGTTCAAGCGCCACATCCTCACCAAGAGGACCACCAAGAACAAGCGGCAGTTGCGCGGCTCGACGAGCGTCCATGCGACGAACGCCAACGCCGTCGCAGCGATGCTGCCGTACGCGTAAGGAGCCGCCATGCCAAGAGTCAAACGTGGCGTAACCGCGCGCGCGCGGCACAAGAAGGTCATCGAGCAGGCCAAGGGTTATCGCGGCCGGCGCAAGAACGTCTATCGCATCGCCAAGGAAGCGGTGATGAAGGCCGGTCAGTATCAGTATCGCGACCGGCGGCAGAAGAAGCGCGAGTTCCGCGCGCTGTGGATCGCCCGTATCAACGCGGCTGTCCGCGAGCTCGGCCTCACGTACAGCGCGTTCATGAATGGCTTGAAGAAAGCATCGATCGACATCGATCGCAAAGTGCTTGCCGACCTCGCCGTGCACGACAAGGCTGCGTTCGGCAAGATCGCGGAGCAGGCGAAGACGTCGTTGACGTAGAACAGGAACGTACCCCCGCTTCGCCCGACCCGAACGCTTCGGATCGCGGCACGATTCCAAGCGGAACGGTGACCGGCGAAGGGAGGCGCGAGTTGCCTCCCTTTTTTGTCGCAGAGCATCAGTGCAGCGCCAATGGAAGATCTGTCCCGCATCGTCGACGAGGCAATGGCTGATTTCGCGGCGTGCGCGGATTCGGTTGCGCTCGAAAACGCGAAAGCTCGCTACCTCGGCAAGGCGGGCGCACTCACTACGCAGCTGAAATCGCTCGGCAAGTTGCCGGCGACGGAGCGCGCAACCGCGGGGGCGCGGATCAACGCGGCGAAGACGCGGCTCGAGGATGCGCTCACGTTGCGCCGCTTGGCACTTGCGGACGCGAAACTCGCGGCCCAGCTCGCCGCCGATGCGCTCGACGTGTCGCTGCCTGGCCGCGGGCGCGATGTTGGCGGCCTGCATCCGCTGACGCGCACGCTCGAACGCATCGAAACGCTGTTTCGCGCGCTCGGCTTCGACGTCGCCGACGGTCCGGAGATCGAAGACGACTTCCACAACTTCACCGCGCTCAACACGCCCGAGAATCACCCGGCGCGATCGATGCACGACACGTTCTACGTCGAAGGCGGCATGGTGCTGCGCACGCATACATCGCCGATCCAGATTCGCTGGATGGAAACGCATGCGCCGCCCATTCGCATCATCGCGCCGGGTCGCGTGTACCGCGTCGACAGCGACGCGACGCATTCGCCGATGTTCCACCAGGTCGAAGGCCTGTGGATCGCCGACGACGTTTCGTTCGCCGACCTGAAAAGCGTGTTCAGCGAGTTCCTGCGCAACTTCTTCGAGCGCGACGACGTGACGCTGCGGTTTCGTCCGTCGTTCTTCCCATTCACCGAACCGTCGGCGGAAATCGACATGCGCTTCGGCGATGGCGGCTGGCTCGAGATCGCCGGTGCGGGCCAGGTGCATCCCAACGTGCTGCGCGCGGTGAATATCGATCCCGAGCGCTGGCAGGGCTTTGCGTTCGGCATGGGGCCTGATCGGCTCGCGATGCTCCGCTACGGCGTGGACGACCTGCGCCTCTTCTACGAGAACGATCTCCGCTTCCTGCGGCAATTCGCGTAAATGCAATTCTCCGAAGCCTGGCTGCGCGCGTTCGTCGATCCGCCGATCGACACGGCCGCGCTGTGCGACAAGCTGACGATGGCGGGCTTCGAGGTCGAGAACGTCGCACCCGCCGCACCGCCGTTCGCGAATGTCGTCGTCGGCGAGATCGTCAGCGTTGCGCCGCACCCTGATGCGGACCGCCTGCGGGTGTGCTCGGTCAACGTCGGACACCGTGATTTGCTGCAAATCGTCTGCGGCGCGCCGAACGCCGCGGCCGGCATGCGCGTTCCATGCGCCCTCGAAGGCGCGGTGCTGCCCGGCGGCCAGCCGATCCGTCGCGCGACGATGCGCGGCGTCGAATCGCAGGGGATGCTGTGCTCGGCGCGCGAGCTCGGATTGTCCGACGACGCGAGCGGGCTCCTCGCGCTTTCGGCAGACGCGCCGCTCGGTCGAGATCTCCGCGAAGCGCTCGCGCTCGACGATGCGCTGATCACGATCAAGCTCACCCCCAATCGTCCGGATTGCCTGTCGCTCACCGGTGTTGCGCGCGAAGTTGCCGCGATAACCGGTGCGCCGCTGTCGCTGCCGAACGTCGTCATGGTGCCGGTGACGGGGGCCACGACGCGCAACGTGCGGATCGAGGACGCCCAGGCCTGCCCCCGTTTCGCGGCGCGGGTCATTGACGGCATCGACGCGCGTGCGCCAACGCCTGCGTGGATGAAGTCGCGAATCGAACGCTGCGGGATTCGTTCGATCTCCGCAATCGTCGACATCACCAATTACGTGATGCTCGAGCTGGGCCAGCCGCTGCACGCGTACGACAACCGATTGCTCGAAGGCGATGTCGTGGTGCGCTTCGCGCATCCGGGCGAGACGCTGACGCTGCTCAATGGCCAGGTGCTGGCGCTCGAACCGGATCTGCTGCTCGTCTGCGACACCGTGAAGCCACTCGGCCTCGCCGGCATCATGGGCGGCGAGCATTCGGGCATCGCCGACGACACGACGAGCGTTTATCTCGAAGGTGCGTTCTGGAATCCCGTGGTGATCCAGGGCAAGATGCGGCGCCTCGGCTTCCAGAGCGACGCCGGCCACCGCTTCGAGCGTGGCGTTGACTTCGATCTCGGCCCGCGTGCCGTGGAGCGCGCGACGCAACTGATCCTCGAAATCTGCGGCGGCCGCGCCGGCCCGCTCACCGATGCGATCGGCACGCTTCCAGCGCGTCCTCCGGTGCGGCTGCGTAGTGCGCGCGTTACGAAACTGCTCGGCATCGCCGTAGCGCCGGATGCGATCGCCGATATCTTCACGCGACTGCGCCTGCCCCACGTGCGAAGCGGCGACGACTTCACCGTCACGCCGCCGTCGTACCGATTCGACATCGCCATCGAGGAGGACCTCGTCGAGGAGGTCGCGCGCATTTACGGCTACGACGAGATTCCAGAGACGCCGCGCCCGCACGTGCAAACGATGCTGCCGTCGCCCGATGCACGGCGCAGCGCGTTCGCGTTGCGCCGCATGCTCGCCGCTCGCGACTGGCAGGAAATCATCACGTTCAGCTTCGTCGCTGTCGGCGACGAGCTTGCGCTCGACCCGGCGGGCAAACCCCTCGCAGTGCTGAACCCCATCGCCGCTCATCTTGACGCGATGCGCACGACGCTGCTGCCCGGTCTCATCGGCGTGTTGCAGACCAACCTGAAACGCAAGCTGTCGCGCGTTCGCGTGTTCGAGGTCGGTCGCGTCTTCGCACGAGATGGATTCGCGCAGCCGCTGCGCATCGGTGGCCTCGCGTTCGGATCCAGCGCGCCCGAGCAGTGGGGGGTGCGCACGCGCGGCGTCGATCTGTTCGACGTCAAGGGCGATCTCGAAGCGCTTGCCGCGCCGCTGTCGATCGCCACGACCAAGAAGGTGCTGCCGTGGCTGCACCCCGGCCGCAGCGCGTCGGTGAGCGTGAATGGCGTGCCGTCGGGGTGGTTGGGCGAACTGCATCCGCGTCTCGTGCGCCATTTCGATCTGCCCACGGCGCCGAGCGTTTTCGAGCTCGACCTCGCAGCGCTGACGACAGTACCGTTACCCGACGCGCGCATGGTCTCCCGGCTGCCGTCATTGCGACGAGATATCGCCATAGTTGTCAATGAAAACATTGAAGTAGCAGAACTACTTAAGGTTGTTAGAGAACTCAAGCAACCTGAAGTGGAGATGTTCGACGTTTTCGACGTCTACCGCGGCCACGAGCTGCCGAACGGCAGGAAAAGCGTTGCGATTCTTGTGGTTATGCGGAATACTGAACGTACTTTGACCGACTCCGACGGCGATCGCATCGTGGGGCAGATTCTCACGGTACTTGCAGACCGGTTCGGTGCCACCTTGAGATCGCAGACCTCCCCATGACGCTGACCAAAGCCGAGCTGGCCGACCTTCTATTCGAACAGCTGGGACTCAACAAGCGCGAGGCCAAGGACATGGTCGAGCGTTTCTTCGAAGAGATCCGGACGGCGCTCGAGGAGGGCCGCAGCGTCAAGCTGTCGGGATTCGGCAATTTCCAGCTGCGCGAAAAGCCTCAGCGACCCGGCCGCAATCCCAAGACCGGCCAGGAGATCCCGATCACCGCCCGCCGCGTCGTCACGTTCCACGCGAGCCAGAAGTTGAAGGCCATGGTCGAAGCGGCGAACCATGCCCGAAGCCAACCGAGCTAAGGCCGCCCTGCCCCCGATACCCGCCAAACGGTATTTCACGATTGGCGAGGTAAGCGACTTGTGCGCAGTGAAGCCGCACGTGCTTCGCTACTGGGAGCAGGAGTTCTCGCAACTCAAGCCCGTCAAGCGACGTGGCAACCGCCGCTACTATCAGCATCACGAAGTGTTGTTGATCCGGCGCATCCGCGATTTGCTGTACGAGCAGGGATTCACGATCAACGGTGCGCGGCACCGGCTCGATTCCGAAGGCGTCGAGCCGCGCGCGGCCGCGCGTGCGACGAGTCCGTCGACGGCCATCGCACCCGCTTCGGCGACGCGCGCGCTCGATGCGGCGACGCTGCGTCTCGAGCTCGAGGAAATCCGCCAGCTGCTGACGCCCGATCGCTGAGCGACCGGTATAATCATAGTCACGTCGGGGCGTAGCGCAGCCTGGTAGCGCACCTGCATGGGGTGCAGGGGGTCGGAAGTTCGAATCTTCTCGCCCCGACCAAATGCAACGGCTTAGGGAGCTTCCGTCAGGACGCTCCCTAACTTTTTGCCGGTCCCTGCCTTTTACCTAAACTGCCGCGATCCTATTCGCCATTCGGCGCAGCCGTCGATAACCACCAACCCGCCCCGACGCACCACGCGCTCGAATCGGGCAAATCGTTACGATGAAGCTGCCGCAACGCCGTAACCGGAAAGTGGGGGAAAGGCGCGTTACGTTGCCGAGCGGCACGAGATCGCCGTGCGCGCTGTAAAACGTTTGCGACAGGATGCGGATTCGTTTTCGACAAGAATGTGAGCTGCCATTCTTGATGATGGGATTCACGGGAGGATGCGATGAATACCAAGCTGACGTTGTTTGCACATGCGAGTATTTCTATTGCGTTGGGCTTGGCGCTGATTCCGGCAACTGCGCAAACGCCGCGCGCGCAATCTGAAAAGGAACTGAGCCGAAAGGCGCCCGTCGATGGTGTTCAGGCCTGTTCCCTGATCACGCGCGCCGACCTGACAAAGGCCACAGGCGGCGATCCGTACGTTGATCCGGAGCCCGCCGGCCAGGGTGGCTGGATCTGTAATGTCGGAATCGGTGAGCTGAAAGTCTACTCAGGACCCAAGTCGTGGGAGGCATGGGAGTCAACGCTGAAGGGCTTCAAGAAGGACAAGGAACCGCAGACGCCACTCTCAGGCGTCGGGGAGCGCGCCTATTTGCTCTACCCGAAGCCGGACAACGAGTCTCAAGGTAACGTCGCGTTCCTCGTCGCGAAATCCGGCAACCATACGCTCGCACTATCGCTCGACGCGCCTAAGGGCAGGTCGGCGGATTCGATGCGTCCAGCGCTCGAATCACTGATGAAGACAGTTCTCGCCCGGCTTCCATAGGGATCGTCGAAAAGCCAACATCGCGACGCTCGGCGCTACTTTTTCTG